>NZ_JAAOYM010000001.1 GCF_011761185.1 Saccharomonospora amisosensis
CTGATCAAGCCCGTAAGCCGTGGCGCACGGTCGAGCAGGTCGAGTTCGCCACCGCCGAATGGGTCGACTGGTTCAATCACCGCCGTCTCCACGAGTACTGCGGCGACATCCCACCGGTCGAACTCGAAACCGCCTACTACGTTCACGACCGGGCCCAGCAACCCGCTGAGCTCTTAAACCCATAGCTCTCCGGACACGCCGGGGCGGTTCACTCGTGTTGTTCGTTGGCCCGTTCGGACCAGTGTTGGCCCACACGTGCCGTGTGATCCACGGCATACTCTCACTGCGTTCGGGTCGTGCCTGCGGTGTCGAACGGGAACTGCGCAGCGCCGCGCGACAGAGAGGTTTGATCACATGGGTGTGACGTCGGTTCGCCGCCAGCATGCGGAGCGGACCCGCCGAAGCGGCTCCGGTCAAGGAGGAGCCGGGCAGCGAGCGCCTGGGGACGTCATCGACATGCCGCTCGCGGTACGTGGCGCGTCTACGGGATTCACCGTCCTGCTGCTGGGAAGTCTTACGCATCCGCTCGTCGCCGCTTGGACTCCAGCATTGTCTCAGCTGTGGCTTCCACTCGTGGCATTGGTTGCTTTCGTGGTGGCGGCGCGCCGCGTCGGCAGGGCGCGCATTCCCATCGTGCACGGCGCGGTGGCCGCGATGAGCAGCTATTTACTGATGTTGCCGCTGGTGTTGCTCGGCCCCGCCGGCGGTGATCCGGCGCAGATCGCTCTGACGGTGGCGGCCTCGCTGATCACCGGAGCTGCCGTCGGCTTTCTGCAGGGCAGCCGAAGGTAGTCGGCGACCTCATGTGAGCCTCGCGTTCGTCGATCCTGTACGGGTTGACGGCCTGGCAAGCCCCCCGCCGCCGGGCAGCTCCGGCCATGTCTGCTGCCCAAGTCGTCAGCATCGGCACACGTCTGAATCATAGGAGCGGCTTTGACTTCCACCGACATCTCGGTGTCATCGCGGCGGCCGTCGCGCGAGCCCGAAGCCAAAACGCGCACACTTGGTGGTCTCGGTTCGTCGGTAGCGAAGCCGTTCGAGCAGGCCGGCGAGATGGTGCGGCTACTCGGTGTCGTTCTGTACTCGGCGATTCGCCACCCGATGGGCTACTGGGGCGAGGTCCGGGACCAGATGTTCCTCACGCTGAGGTTGTGCTCAATTCCGATGATCATTTCCACGATCGCATTCGGACTTGGCGCACCTGGCCTCCAAGGTGGCAACATCTTCTATCTGTTCGGCATTCCCGAGCGTCTGGGTTCGTTCTTCATCATGGCGAGCGTGCGCGAGTTCGCGCCGTGGATCAACGCGATGATCATCGCCGGAGTCATGGGCACCGCCATCACCGCCGACCTCGGTGCGCGCCGTATTCGGGAAGAGATCGACGCCATGGAAGTGCTCGGCGTCGATCCGATCCGGACGCTTGTGGTGCCTCGAGTTGTCGCGCTGACGCTCATCACGGGATTGATGGACATCGTGGCGTTGGTATTCGGCGTCGTCGGTGGATACATCGCGGCCGTCCCTATTCTCGAGGCGAATCCGAGCGCCTTCGTGGCGAGCTTTTTCGACAACGCGACAACGACCGATATCTGGGCGAGCGTGGTCAAGACGTCGCTGTTCGGCATGATCATAGGCGTCGTCTGCTGCTACAAGGGGATGAACCCGGGGAGCGGCCCCATCGGTGTCGGCAAGGCGGTGAACCAGGCGGTCGTCATCGCATTCGCGACCATCTGGATCGTCAATGCCGTGTTCACCGCGATCATTCTCGGTGTGAACCCGGACATGATTGTCTTCAAGTGATGAGGCGGTGGACCCTGTGAGTAGCGGAATGCCACGACCGACAGAGACCGGCACGCAGGCCGGCCGTTCACGAGCCCGTCCTCCGAAGCCGGCCGATGTCATCGTCTCCCCGGGCAGTATCGTCAAGTCCATCAAGGAGGCGGTGACGACCGGTGGTGACATCGCGCGGTTCTCCTGGCAGGTGGTTCGCGCGTTACCTGACTTGCGTCATTACCCGACCGAGGTGTTCCACCAATGTGGCGTGCTCATCCTGTCAAGCGGATTGATCATCTGGATGATGCAGTTCGTCATGGGATACGAGTGCGGCTTGGAGGGCAACTACACGCTGAAACAAATCGGCGCGCCGTTATACTCTGGTATTTTCAACGCCTGGTGTGGCATCCGCGAGATGGCGCCCTACATGTGGGGATACATCATCTCCGCGAAGGTCGGATGCGGCCTTGTAGCCGAAATCGGGTCCATGCGCATCTCGGACGAGATCGATGCGATGGAAGTCATGGGCGTGAAATCGCGCAGTTACCTGGTCGGAGCCAGGGTGGTCGCGGCGTGGCTCGCGCTTCCGTTTCTCTACATCGTCGGACTCGGCATCATGTACATCGGTGAGTACCTCACGACGGTGAAGATGCTGGGCGGGGTGTCCGAAGGCGGATACAGCTTCATTTTCTGGCTCTATCAAAATCCCGCCGATCTGCTGTATTCCCTTGTCAAAGTGATGGCGATGGGAACAGCCGTCGTGTTCGTGGGATGCTACTACGGCTACACGGCCAGTGGCGGGTCCGTCGGTGTGGGCCGAAGTACGGCGAAGTCCATGATGCTGAACATGGTGCTGGTGCATGTGATCGGAGTGCTGGGCACCCAACTGTTCTGGGGCCTCAGTCCCAACGCGCCGATCGCGAACTGATCTTGAGCCAGGTCCCTCTACGGCAAGGAGTTGACGATGTCCTTTGTGTCACCCTCGACGGCGACAGAGCCGACGACGCAACTTCCCCATGCGGGGAACCTGCCTGCCGGCGATCAGGTGCGTCGAGACGGCAACGGACAGCTGCGGCACTCGATGGAAGTGCGGAATGTCGTCAAGTCGTTCGGCAGCTTCCGGGTTATGAACGGAATGAGCATCGACTTCGTCGATGACGCGATCACGACCGTCCTGGGACCTTCAGGGACCGGCAAAAGCGTACTTTTGAAGCACCTCGTAGGACTGCTGGAGCCGGATGACGGAGAGATCGTCGTGTTCGGCAAGAACATCTGGCAAATCAGCGAGAAGGAACGCTACGACCTGCGCAAGAAGTTTGGCGTCCTGTTTCAGGACGGTGCACTTTTCGGATCGATGAATATTTACGACAACACCGCCTTCCCGCTGCGTAAGCACACCGATCTCGATGAGTCGGATATCGAGGAAATTGTGGTGAGTCGGCTCCAGGAGGTCGGGCTGGAGAAGGCGATGGCGAAACTACCCAGTGAAGTTTCGGGTGGGATGCGCAAGCGGGCCGGATTCGCGAGGGCGCTCGTGCTGGATCCCGAGGTCGTGCTGTTCGACGAACCGGATTCCGGTCTCGATCCGGTGCGTACCAGCCTGCTCAACGACCTCATCCTCAAAATGCACAACGAGCACAAGGGGACCTACCTTCTCGTCACGCATGACATTAGGACCGCGCGGAAGGTTAGTGACTATGTTGGCCTGATCTGGCAGGGACAGGTGGTGCATTACGGCGAGGCCGAGGAGGCATTCGCGTCCGAGGATCCGTTTGTCCGGCAGTTTCTCTCCGGAGATTCCGCTGGACCGTTGGGAATGGACTGACTCGATGCGACGTATCTTGGCTTTCGGCGTCGTCGCCGTCGTCGTTCTCGGAGTTGCCGGCTTCGTGCTGGGGAGGGACGACGGTTATCGAGTCGACGTGGTGCTCGCATCGGCCACCAACGTCGTCGAAGGCGGCTCAGTTCACGTCAACGGTTTCGAGGCGGGCAGGGTAGAGAACATCGCGGTGCAGGACGGCAAGGCCCGGGTCACGTTGGCGATGAACAACGACCACGCTCCGCTGCACGACGGTGCGGTCGTGACCATCGAGTGGAAGGCGGCGCTGGGTGAACGTATCGTCGCCGTCGCGGACGGGCCCGCCGGGAACGCCGTCATCCCGGACGGAGGAATGATCCGAGGGGAAATGCCTACGCCGATGGAGGTCGACCAGGTTCTCGCGGCACTGGATGAGCCCACGCGAGAGCACCTGTCCTCCCTGATCCGGCGGCTTGACAAGTCCGTGGACGGCAACGAAGAGGACCTCCGTGACACGTTGCGGTCGGCGGGGCCGGCGCTGGAGGCCCTGGGTGAGGTTCTGCGGGCGGTCGGCAGTGACGGTCCGGCGATCAAGCAACTGATCACCCAACTGGATGGCATCGTGTCCACGCTCGTCAACCGCGAGCAGGCCATCCGCAATATCATCGAGCAGGTTTCGACCACGACCCGTCTCACCGCACAGCAAAAGCACGCGGTGGCGGAGGCGTTGGACAAACTTCCGGGCACGTTGGACACGGCGAAGACGACACTGGACCGGGTCCCTTCCGTCGCGGACAAGGCGGTTCCGCTGCTCGAGGATCTGAAACCCGCTACCGACAAGTTGCCGTCGGTGGCGCGGAACCTGAGGCCGGTGCTGGCTGACCTGCGCCCGCTCGTCGCGGAACTGCGGCCAACACTGGCGGTGGCGCGGGATCTGCTTCGCTACACCCCGGGGTTGCTGGACAGCGCTCATGGGGTACTGCCGGGCGCCAACTCACTAGTCGGGGACCTCACTCCCGCGTTGAGTTTTCTCCGGCCCTACACCCCGGAGATCGCCGGATGGGCCGCGAACTGGGGCTCCGCGAACGCCAACTATGACACCAACGGCCATTACGCCCGGATCTACGTTCAGGCCGGGCTCGGCAGTGTCAACGTCAATCCGGGCATCGTCCCCCCCGGCTACAAGAAGGACCTGACACCGGCGCCCGGTTCGCTGGTCGACCAGCCCTGGGTGGATGCCGCCGGAGGTGGAGTGCGATGAGCAAGCAGCCCAACCAGGTGCCTCGTCGGCTACCGCGTGGCCGGATTCTCGCCGTCGTCGCGGTGGCCGTGCTCGGGGTGACAGCGGGAACAGTCGGCATTGACCAGGAGAGCGAGCCGGGCCAGACCACGATCGTCGCGCGCTTCGCCGATGCGAGTCCTCTGCTGGTCGGCAACGAGGTGAAGGTCAGTGGCGTGAAGGTCGGCCAGGTGGCGGCGATGGATGTGCGGGGCGGCAAGGCCTCCGTGGTGCTGAGCCTGGAGAGCGAGGCCCTTCCCGTGCACACGGACGCCAGGGCCACCATCCGTCCAGTGAGCCTGCTCGGCGAGCGCTACGTCGAGCTGGATCGGGGAAGCCCCGACGCGCCGGTACTCGGCGATGGCGATGTCCTCCCGATGCGGCAAACCGGCGCGCAGGCCGACCTCGATGAGGTGCTCAACACGGTCGACGACCCCACCGGACGGTCGCTGGCCGCGCTGGTGACCATGCTCGGGGAAGGTATCCGTGGCAACGGCGGAAATGTCGACGCCACCATCCGGGCCCTCGAGTCGTCGATGAACGACACCACGGCCCTGTCCGGTGTCCTGCGGGACCAGAACCAGCTGCTCGGCAGCCTGGTGGACAAGCTGCAGCCTGTCGCGAGCGCTCTCGCCGCCGACCAGGGAGCCAACCTCGACCGGCTGGTCGCCTCGGCGCGAAAGCTCACCGCGGCCACCGCCACGAAACGGCGGGAACTGACCGAGACGTTGCGGCGTCTGCCAGAGACCCTCGCGACGGCCCGCGCGACGCTCGCCCAGCTCACCGGCACCGCCGCCGAGACCACGCCGACCCTCGCGGCGATCCGGCCCACCACCGACGACCTCGCCGCGATCAGCGCCGAAATCCAGCGCTTCGCCGACGCCGCCGATCCCGCCCTGGCGCACGCCAACCCCGTCCTCGAGCACGCTCAGCGCCTGCTGGACGAGGCCAGGCCGGTGGTGGACCAGCTTCGGCAGGCCGGTCCGGACCTGCGGTCGGCGGTGGGCGACCTGCGTCCGGTCGTCGGTGAACTGACCGCCAACCTCGGCAACGTGCTCGGCTTCATCCGTAACTGGGCACTGACCACCAACGGCCGGGATGGCATCTCACACTACTTCCGCGCGATGCTGGTCGTCAGTCCGGATCTGCTCGGCGCGGCCGTGCCCACGCCCAACGGCGCGCCACCCGCGCAGCAGCAAGGTCCGCCCTCCGAACGACCGCCGGAAACATCACCCCAGCCTGACCGTGCGCCGTTGCCCCTGCCGCAGGTACCCGGCCTTACCGGGGACGGCGGCATCCTCGGTGGGCTGCTCTCCACCGAACAGGACCCCAAGGCAGGTGTGACCGGGCTCGACCCACAGCAGGAGCAGGGACTCGTCCAGTTCCTCATCGGGGGAGGAGGTCGATGATGGCAAGCAACAGCAAGCGCCGCCGGCGTTCGGTGCTCACCGGAATCGTGGTGCTCGTGGTGTTCGTGGCCTCCGTTGGCGTCGCGATCACCGCGAACAAGGGCATACCCGGTCTGCCGCGCACCGTGGTGCGCGCCGAGTTCGTTGAGGTCGGAGGCTTGCGCAGCGGGGATGACGTGCGGATCAACGACGTGCGCGTCGGGCAGGTCGGCGAGATCACCCTGGTGGACGGCAAGCCAGTCGTCGAGCTGAGGTTCGATGGCCACCGGTCCATCTACCGCAATGCGACGGCCGTCACCGCATCGGTGGGGGCGCGCTCCGCGCTCGGCCAGAAGTACGTCGCCTTCAACCCCGGTTCACCACAAGCCGGAGCCGTCGACCCCGGGGAGGTCATCCCGGCCTCGGAAACGACCGGAGCCCAGGAACTGTCGGACCTGCTCGCCGTGCTGGACGAGCCCACCCGCAAGGCGCTGGGCTCGACGCTCCGGGAAACAGGCGGCGGTGTCGCAGGCCATACGCAGGACCTGCGAGACACGCTGGCCGCTCTGCCGACCGAGCTGCCCGACCTGGGGACCGTGTCGCGCGCGCTGACCACGGAGGGGGGTGCCGACCTTGTCCAGACACTGCAGGCCGTGGATCGCTTCAGCGGCCGCTTCCAGGGCCGGGAGCAGCAACTCAGCAACCTTGTGCGCCAGCTCGACACCACCCTACGCTCGGTCGCCGTCGACGACGCCAGGCCGGTGTCCGACGCGCTGACCAAGGCGCCGGACACGCTGACCAAGGTCCGCGGCAGCCTCGAGGCCCTGCGGCGGCCGCTGGCCGACACCGAGGCCGCCGCGGCGGCATTGCGGCCCGGAGCACAGGCGCTCGGCCAGGCAACCCCCGATGTGCGCGGCGTGCTGCGAGAAGGGATTCCGCCGTTGAACAAGGTGCCCGGTGTCGCGGGGCAGGCGATGCCCGCGGTGGACGGCCTGACTCGGACGTTCACCGATGCGCGCCCGGTGGCGCCGCGTATCCGGGAGGCGGTCGGCTCGGCGCAGCAACCCCTGGCCGTTCTGGCGCCCTACGCCCCGGAGATCTCGCTGTGGTTCACCCACGCCACCGACGCCCTGCATCAGGGTGATGCGGCTGGCCACTGGCTGCGCTTCTCACCGCCGGTCGGGACGAGCACCGCGACCGGCATCGTGCGGGGCCTGCGTGACCCGCTGACTGCGCGCAACCCGTACCCGGCACCCGGCGAGGCCGCACGAGACAAGAGCACACTGCTGGGACCGAGGTGACACAGATGGAATCGAATCCGCGGAAGAGGCTCGCACGGGCCCGGCGCTCCCCGTTCCGACTCGGCCTGGTCTTCATCGTCGTAGCGTTGGTGGTCGGCGTCGGCCTGTTCAACAAGGACCCCATTCTCACCACGTTGAAGCCGGGCACGACATTCGCGATCCACTTCGCCCGGGACTACCATCTTCGTCCCTACGTCACGGAGGTCAAGGTCGCCGGGGTCCCGGTCGGCAAGGTCACCGCCGTCGAACCGGGGTCCGACGGCTCCGCGCGAGTCGAGGTCAAGGTCGACGGCGACATTCCGGGCAAGCTCCGCTCCGCGCCGTCCGCGGTGATCCGCCCCGCCACACTCCTGGGTGGCAAGTACTACCTCGATCTCGTACCCGGAGGGCAGCCCGGGGACTTCGGCGGCACCATCCCGGTCGCGCGAACGGAGGTCCCAGTGGAGCTCGACAAGGTCACCCGGGCGTTGCCACCCGACACGCTGGAGTCCGCGACGTCGGCCGTTGATTCGCTGGATCGCACGTTGGACGAACGTGGCCGCGCCGCGCTGGACCGGCTCCTCGCCGATGCCCCAGGCACGTTGGACCCGGCGGCCACCGTACTCGACGCCGCCCGGGGCACGCGCCCGGCAACGGACCTCACTCACGTCGTGGGGGGCCTGGAGTCGACGGCGCGGACGCTGACCGAGCAGCCAGGGCAACTGGACGCCATCGTGCGTGACCTGGACACCCTGGGCACCGTGCTGGGGCGGCGCTCGGCCGACCTGGCGGACGCGCTCGCGACGTTGCCCCGGACCCTGGACTCGACGAACGCTGGGCTGCGCCGCCTGGATGGCACGCTGATCCGGCTGCGGGACACCGCTGACCCGGCGCGCCCCGTCGCGGCGGAACTCGACACCGCGCTGGCGCATGCCGATCCCGTACTGGCGAAGGCCCGCCCATTGGTGACCGACCTGAAGAACCTGCTGGTCGATGCCAGGCCCGTCGTGGAGCGGCTGGTGCCCACCGCCCGCGACGCCACGCCCGTGCTCGACGACGTGCGTGGCCCGGTGCTGGACCGCCTCAACGGTCCGGTCAAAGCCACGGTCCTTTCGCCCTACCACGGCACCGGGCCCTACTCGGACACCGGCGGAGACAGGCCGCTGTACCAGGAGCTGGCGTACATGTTCGCCAATGTCGACCGGGCCTCCTCCATGACCGACGCCAACGGCGCCTCGATCGCGTTCCATCCTGGAGTCGCCCCAGGCACGCTCGCCGGCCTGCCGATCAGCCTGGAACAGCTGTTCCGCAACCTCACCGGCATCGGGAAGGGAGAGCCACGATGAGCGGCACACGGCACCGCCTGCGCAAGACGTGGCAGCGGGTGCGCAACGAGCCGCGCCTGGGACGCAACGTGCTCACGCTGGCCGTTCTGGTGGCCCTCGGCCTCGGCGCCGGCGGATACATCCTGAGTCAGCAGGGATCGGGGACCACGACCTGGCCGTGGCAGGATCAGTTCGTCTTCACAGCCGAGTTCGACAACGCGCCCGCCGTGAGCCCCGGCAACGGACAGGAGGTCCGCATCGCCGGTGTGCAGGTCGGGCAGATCGAGTCCGCTTCGGTCTCCGACGACGGCAAGGCGGAGCTGACACTCTCGATCGAACCCGGTCACACCGTCTACGACAACGCCCGGACGGTGCTGCGGCCCAAGAGCCCGATGAACGAGATGTACGTGGAGATCGATCCCGGTGGCCCGCCCGGCAAGCCGCTCGCCGAAGGGGATATGATCCCGGCAACGCAGTCGCAGCGGCCCATCCAAGCGGACGAGGTCCTCGCGCACCTCGACACGAATACCCGCAGCGCCCTGACCGCGCTGCTCACCGAGTCCGACACGGCACTGGCCCACGCGCCGGAGGCACTGCCGGGCGGGCTGTCCGCCACCGACCGCGTCGTGCGTGACCTCAAACCCGTCGTCGTCGAGCTGCAGACCCGCAAGGACAAGCTCGCGCAACTGGTCACCGCACTCGCTCAGGTGTCCAGCGCTGTCGGTGAGAACGACCAGCGCCTGGCCGAGCTCGCGAGGAACCTGCAGCACACGCTGGCCGCGGCCGGAGAGCAGAGTGACGCCATCGACGAGGCGCTCGCCCAGCTGCCCGACGTGACCGACGAGCTGGGCCGCGCCACCGGCAGCGTGCAGGCCCTGAGCGACCAGCTCGATCCGGTCCTGGACAGCCTGCGGCAGGCCTCCGGCACGCTCCCGGATTCCTTGCGCAGGCTGACCGCCACCGTCGATCGCGTCGGCGAGACCGTGGACGTGGCCAACCCGGTGGTGACCAAGGCCAGGCCCGTCGTCAATGACTTGCGGCCCCTGGTGACTGACGTCAACGCCCTCCTGCCCGACCTGCGGCACACCACCAGCCGGCTGGAGCCGATCACCGCCTCCCTGCTCCCCTATCTCAACGACCTGGGAGCCTTCGTGTACCAGACCAACTCGGTGACCAGCCTCCACGACGCCAATGGCGGCATCCTGCGTGGCCTGCTCCAGGTGACGCCCAGCACGTTGCCGCTCCCGGGCGCCGAGATCCTGTCCAGCCCGACACCACGCTAGGCGGTCGACCACCATGAGAATCTCGCATTCCGTGCTGCCGGCCATCCGGCTCACCGTCCTGATCGTCTTCGTCGCCGTGTGCGCCGTGATCTTCGGCTATCTCTGGGACAACTCGGGCGGGCGGCTTCCCTTCCAACGCTCGGCCTACCAGTTGTCGGCGAGCTTTCCCCGGGTGGCGAACCTGGTGCCCGGCGCGGACGTGATGGTCGCCGGCGTCCGGGTCGGCGAAGTCGCCGAGGTTCGCCCTGCCGGGGAGCGGGCACGCGTGACGATGGAACTGGACAACCAGTATCCGGTGCACGAAGGTGCCACGGTGCGGGTCCGGAACAAGACCCTGGTCGAGGAGACCTTCCTGGAGATCAGCGACGGTGACGGCGCGCCGGTGCCCAGCGGCGCCACCCTGCCGGACTCAGCCGGCCAGCCGCCGGTGCAGCTCAACGATGTTCTGGCCAGCCTCGACCAGCCCACCCGTGAGGCGCTGGCAAGCGCGGTGCGTTCCCTCGGCGGGGCGACGGAAGGCAGCCGCGAGAACATCTCCCGTGCGCTCACCGGCCTCGGCTACCTCGGCCGGGAGGGACAGGGCGCCCTGGCCGCGCTGTCCGCCCAGAGCGACGATCTGTCGAAACTCACGGGGAAGACGGCGACCCTGCTGGCCGCGCTCGACACCAGCCAAGGACAGATTGCCCGGCTGGTCGCCGACGCCGACACCCTGACTCGTACCACCGCCGACGGCGCCGGCCAGATCGAGGCGGTGCTCCGTCGACTACCACCGGTCCTGGACAGCGCGAGCGCCGCCACCGACGACCTGGACCGGCTCTCCACCAGCCTGGCACCCATCGCCCAGAACCTGCGTACGGCCGCCCCCGACCTCAGTGCCGCACTGCGGGAACTGCCGCGGACCTCCGCCGACCTGCGCGGCCTGCTGCCCTCCCTGGACGGCGTGCTGAACACCGCGCCGGACACCCTCACGAGGGTCCCCGCGGTGGCGGCCGACGCGCAGCGCCTGCTGCCGACCCTCGACGTGGCGCTCGCCGACGTCAACCCCATGCTGGCCTACTTGCGGCCCTACGGCCCCGATGTCGCCAGCATGTTCGCCAACATGGCACAGTCGATGGCACGGGGGGACACCAACGGCCGCTGGCTGCGGACGTTCCCGCCGGTCAACGAGCAGAGCGTCCGGGGCAACCCGCTCAATCTCAACCAGATCCCCCTGCTGGACAAGTACAACCCGTACCCCGCACCGGGGGAGGCGGCCAACCCGGGCCCGTTCGACGGCGAGTACCCGCGCGTGCAGCGTGATAACAAATGAGAAGGCCGCGTCCTCCACGCCTCCGGCTCCGACTGCCCATGCCTTGGGGTCGGCACTCCCATGCGCCAGCGGAGAAGCGGCGCCCCCGGTGGTCGCGGTACCGGACCAAACGCGGCGCCGTGACCATCCTGGGCGCCCTGCTCGTGGTCGCCTTCCTGATCGGCGGGCTGGCACAGGTGCGCCTGGAGACCAGTGTCGAGTCCTTCCTGCCACACGACGACCCCGCGCTGCAGGAGCTGCAGGCGGCGGCGTCCGACTTCGGCGGGGACCCCGTCGTGGTCCTGCTCGAGTCACGCCAGCCGGGTGAGCTGCTCGACCAGCAACATTTGCTGCCGCTGCTGCAGCTGGAGGGCCAGCTGTCACGCCTACCCGACGTCGCCGCCACCTACGGCCCCGCGACCACGCTCAACCAGATCGCCGGCCGGGTGCAGGACCTGCTCGCCGAGCTCGCGGGACGACGCGACGCCCTCCGCGCCCGAGGCGGAGACGCGACGGCGGCCGAGTTCGACGCCCGGTACGGGGCACTCCTGGTGCAAGGGCTTCCGGCTGGGCTGCCCACGTTGCGCAACCCCGGCTTCGTTGAGACGGTCCTCCACACACCGGACGGGCAACCCAAACCACAGTGGCGGTTCATGGTCCCGTCCGACCGGGCCGTCGCCGTGCTGATCCGGCCACGCGAGGGGCTGGACCAGGACGGCACCGACCGGCTCGTGCAGAGCGTCCGGAATGCCGTCTCGGCGGCCCGCGACACCGTGGGTGCCGAGCGTGCCATCGTTTCCGGCGTTCCCACGGTGACCTCGGATCTGGCCAGTCAGGTGCGCTGGGAAATCCCTGTGATCGGGGGGATCGCGGTGGTGGCGGTCGCCGCGTGCTTTCTGCTCATCCCCTGGACCCGGGGTGTGCGACGACGGCTCCTGCCCGTGGTGACGACCACCGTGGCGGTGGCGCTCACGGTCGCTACGTTCGGGTGGCTAGACCGGCCCCTGTCCCTGGGCGTGGTCGCCTTCCTTCCCGTGCTCTTGGGCATCGGCAGCTACTATCCAACCTACTTCGCGCAGCACGCCCGGCGTCGCGTCGTGCTGGTGGTCGCCAGCGCGACCGCGGCGGCATTCGCCACCCTGGCGCTGTCCCCGTTACCCCTCGTCCGGGACCTCGGCCTGACGCTGGCCTTCGGCGTTCTGCTCGCCGCCGCGCTGGGTATGGTGCTGGTGCGCGCGGTGTCACGGGCTGACGCTGAGCCTCGCGGCGACCGTCGGCCCGCTGCCCGCACCGCTGCGTCCTGGCCGATCCGGGCTGCTGCCGCGCTGCTCGCCGTCGCGGTCGCGGCGACGGGCTGGGTCATGCTGCCGCAGTTGAGACTTGACAGCGACTTCCGCAACTTCGCCGCAGGGCTGGAAACCCTCGAGGACGCGCGTAAGGTGGAATCGGTCATCGGCTCCTCCGGTGAGGTGGCGGTGGTGTTGCGCGGCCCCGACGTGCTCGCACCCCAGGCCGTCAGCTGGTCCCACAGCGCTCAGAGCATGATCGTCGAACGGCACGGAGACCAGCTCCGGCCGGTCATCTCGCCCGCCACCCTGCTTCCCTTCCTCGGGTCGTCGCCGTCCGCCGCGCAGATCGAGGCCGCGACCCGGCTGCTGCCGCCGTACCTCACCGGCTCGGTGTTCCGCGACGACCGGCGGGCAGCCGTGCTCAGCTTCGGTGTGCGCATGGACGACCTCGACCAGCTGCGGACGCTGCGCGACGACGTCGCCAGGAACCTGCCACCGCCCCCGACGGGGTACCGGGTGGAGTTGACCGGCTTGCCGATGGCTGCGGTCCGCGGGCATGAACTTGTCTCCTCCGACCGTGTCATCACCAATGTGGCGGGGATCCTCGCCGCTGGGGGCGTGCTCCTGATCGGCCTGCGCCGCAGGAGCGACGCCGCGCGCGCCGTCGCCGCCGCCACCCTCGCAACCGGGGTCGGCCTCGCCGCCCTGTGGGTGGCACGGGTTCCGCTGACCCCGATCACCGCCGCGCTGGGTTCCCTGACAGCGGCCGTCGGGTGCGAGTTCACCGTGCTGCTCGCCGAAGCGGTGCGACGGGGCAACGCCGCGCTGCGCACCTCCGTGTTGCTGGCCACGGCGACATCGGCCGTCGGGTACGCGGTGCTCGCCGTGTCCCAGCTCGAGGCGGTCCGGGAGTTCGGTCTGCTGCTCGCCGCATCGGTGCTGCTAGCCCTCGGAGCCGCGGCGTGCGTCGTCTGGCTTACCGTGAAGCCCCTCCGGCGGAGCGATCGTCGCCCAGCGACCGCGACCACTCCGCCCGTATCCGTCACCACGCCAGGAGGTGGATCATGAAGCAGCGGCAGACATCCGACGTGACGGATGCCAAGGAACAGGATGCTGATACGCGTGAGAACGACGCAGAGCGTTCGGGCACGGACCGGGACACCCACGTCGCCGAGGATTGCTCGCCGGACCAGCGGCGAGAGCAAGGAACCCAGGGCACGGGTGGCCAAGACCGCGACATCGCCAACAACGACGACAGCGGTGCGGACGGCGTCGATGCCGAGCGGAACGCCGACGGTGAGCCGGGCGGCCTGCGCGGCCTCCTCAGGCGAATCAGGCTCCCGCGGACCCGGAAGGCGCGGACAGTCGCGGCCGTGATGCTGCTGCTGCTCGCGGGCGGTGGCGCGGGCGGCTACCTCTGGTGGGCTGGTGAGCAACTGCCGGACGATGCCGCCTTCCGGATCGACGATCGTGTCGTCACCGTTGACGACCTAGGCGAAGTCACCGACACATGGCGTGCACTCTACGGTATCGAGCCACCGCAGGAGCCCGGCAGGCTGGACCGTTTCCGGCGCGACGCCGCCAAGGCCTATGCGGTGAGCCTGCTCCTCGACAGGGCGGCCCGGGACCACAAAATCGTGGTGGCGGACAAGGCGGCCCGGGACACGTTGAGCCGGTTCGTCACCCAGCAGTTCGGCGAAGGCACCCAAGGTCGCGACCAGTTCGTCCAGGCGCTGGGCAACGCGGGCACGTCGGAACGAGCCGTCCTGGACGAGGTGAAGAAGCAGTTGGCCATGGACCAGCTGTTCAACACGGTCACCAAGGACACACCGAAGGTCGGCGACCAGGAAATCCGTGAGGCATTCAGCAAACGAAAGGATCAGCTGGGGACTCCTGAGCGCCGGGAACTGGCCAACATCGTCGTTCGGACCAAAGATGAGGCCGACCGGATCGTTGCCGAGCTCCGCGGCGGGGCATCGTTCGACACCCTCGCCCGACAGCACAGCCTCGACAGCGCGACCCGAAGCGACGGTGGAAACCTTGGCACCGTGACCCGGGACCAGCTTCAGCCCGACTACGCCAAGGCAGCCTTCGCCGCTGGGCGGGGTGAGCACTTCGGCCCTGTGCAGAACCAGTTCGGCTGGAACGTCGGTATGGTCACCGGAATCACACCGGCCGAGCCCGCGAGGTTCGACCAGGTGCGCGACCCGCTGAAGCAGCAACTCGAACTGGAACGAAAACTCCAAACCTGGCGCGACTGGCTGGCCGAGCGGATCCGCGACGCGGAAATCCAGTACGCCGATGCCTACCTGCCCGCATCGCCGGACGCTCCGCCAAGCGTGCAGCCGGGCGAACTCGGGATTCCCCAAGGGCAGGAGCCCGCGAAACCCGCTCAGCCGCCCCGGCAAGGGGGTCCCCGGTGAGCACGGCGGGGCCCCTGCTCGTGCTGGCGGCACTACTCGTGTTGCTCGGCCGGTGGGGCTTGCGGAATGCCGACACGGCGGTACCCGCGGCGCTCGGTGCCCGGGAACGCGCCCGCCGCGCGCGGGTGCTGCGCCGGGGCGCGGTCGCCGCACAGGTGGTGGCGGCTGCCTTCGTCATCCTGTCCATTCTGGCCTTGTGGGGAACTTGATGCCAGCATGTCTCAGACGCCCGTATCCTTGGGCCGGTCGATCAGCCCGTAGTACCCGGCCAGTCCCGCGGCTTCCGCGCGGCTCCCGACGTCGAGCTTGTGTAACAGGGCCGCGATCATGCGTTTGGCCGTACGCTCGGAGACCAGCATCCGTTCGGCGATTTCGATCGTCTCGGCGCCCCGCGCGAGCAAGCCCCACAGGCGCATCTCCTCGGTATCCAATCTCTGGAGAATCGTTTCCGGTGGGCGGCGGATGCCGTCCAGCAGGGCGGTAAGCAGATCCGGTTCGAGGACCCGGAAACCGGCCGCGACGCTTAGCAACGGGGCGACAAGGGTGTCGGGGTCCGCGGACTTCGACAGGTAACCATCGGCACCCGCCCGCAATGCCTCCTCCGCCAAACCCCGATCGGTGGTGCCTGACAGCGCCAAGATCCTGGTGTCCGGGTGGCGTGACTTGATGTGCCGGATTGCCGCCACGCCGCCGATCGGTGGCATGGCGAGATCGACGATCGCTAGCTCGGCGCCGGTCGAGCCGACAAGAGCGGCTGCTTCCTCCGGTCGGCTGGTCGACCCGGCGACCGAGATGCGGTCGCCGACCCGGCTATCCAGCAGCAGAGCCAAGCCCTGCGTGAATAGATCGTGGTCGTCGACGATGACTACGATCAGCTTGCCACCATCCATAGCATAACTCTACTGCGACATAACGGTGGTGCTGAGATGTCATACGACGAGGTGGGCGCGACTGGGGAATCTCCGGCCGCAATGCGCTGGTGGCGTGCGCCTCGGTCGCGGCGGTATCTGGTCGGGCTGCCGGATCGTGCCGACAAGCTGCGTCCGGTCGGGTTGATCACCGTCTGGGTCCGGATGGGTGTCGTGCTCTCAGCGGCGGTGCTCCTGCTGGTGGGGTCTGGCCCCTTCGTCCACCACACGGCAGCGGCCTGGTTTGTGGTCTGCGTCGCGATGGCCTACTCGATAGTCGTGTTGCGGCACCCATCGTGGGAGGTCGAGGGGAGATGGCCTGCCGCCGTCATCACCGCGTTGGACGCTAGCCTGGCGTCCGGGATCGTGGCCTTTTCCGGCGCCGCGCAGAGCCTGGCGGTGTCCATCCTGTTTCTGGTTATCGTCGCCGCAGCGTCGCGGCTGTCCTTCCTCAGCACGTTGGGAGTGTCCCTGCTGCTCGGTGGAAGCTACGTGACGATCGCGCTGGTCGTGGATGCCGGGAACGTCTCGGTGCACGATCGTTTCCTGTCCGGAATGTGGTGGGCGCTCTACCTGCTCTTCACCGGCGCGCTGGGTTCGGGGCTCGTCCTGCTAAATGAGCATGCCGAACGCGCTCGCGGCCTGGCTCAAGCGGAGACGATCGCCGCACGCATCGTGGCGGACGAGGAGCGTGACCTCCGGGCTCGGCTGAAGGCGGCCTACGATGCGCAGGAAACCGGGCTGCGCGTCATACTTCATGAGTTCCGTACGCCCGTCACGTCCTTGGGCGCGCTGGTCCGCGATCTGTCTCATGAGGACGACTGTGGCGAGGCGCGGTCCGTCAGCACCCGCCGCGCTCTGTTGACCGCGCACGTCGAGCACCTGTCGGCCATGCTCAACGCGCTGGCCGACGTCGCAGCCAGCCGGCGACCAGCCTTCAGCACAGGGCACCTTCGGGTGGTGAACGTGCACGAATTCATACTCATGGCCGCCGACGCGGCCGGCTTGCCGCGGGAACGACTTCGATTGATCGTCTCGCCATCGAACGCCCACGCCCAACTCGATGCTCAACTTGTCCGCCGGGTCGTCACGAACCTGCTGGAGAACGCATCCCGCCACGGCCGTGACCAGCCGGTCAGTGTCATCGCGAACCTTGACCAAGGCTCGCTGTCACTGGAGATCGCCGACCGAGGGCCGGGAATACCCCTTGACCGCGCCGTCGAACTCACCGCCAAGTTCGCGCAGGCCGGGCAGGAACGAGGCACCGCAGGTCTTGGCCTGTGGATCGTCGACCAGATCATCCAGGCGCTGAACGGCACGATCGACTTTCAGGAGGCCGCCGGAGGCGGGTTGGCCGTGCGCGTGACATTGCCCGTGCGGACGCTGGCTGGTCGCCCACCCACCCAGTCGCCTCACCCATAGGTCCGCACCACGAGCGCCAGGGGGTGGCGATGGTGCGCCCAGACCAACTGGGCCTCGACCGATCTTGCGCGGCCCACACTGTCCGTGGCCTTCATGGGCCACTCGCGGCACGGATGGCCCGTATTGCCGGGTGCGCATTCCTCATACGCTGGGGGAAGAAGCCCTTCAGAGTCGAAGGAGACGATGTCGATGAAGACCAAGGCCGCCGTCTTGTGGGGCCTCAACGAGAAGTGGCAGGTCGAAGAGATCGACCTCGACCCGCCGAACGAGGGTGAGGTCCAGGTCAAACTGGCCGCCAGCGGATTGTGTCATTCCGACGAGCACCTCGTCACCGGCGACATCCCGATCCCGTTCCCGGTCGTGGGTGGACATGAAGGCGCCGGCATCGTTGAGGCGGTGGGCGCGAACGTGACCGAGGTGGCCGAAGGCGATCCTGTTGTCTTGAGCTTTCTCCCGGCATGCGGCAAGTGCTCCTACTGCGCCCGTGGCATGACGAACCTCTGCGATCTGGGTGGCGCGGTGATCCTCGGGCCGCAGCTGGACGGCACCTACCGGTTCCATACTCGCGGCGAGGACGCGGGCCAGATGTGCCTGCTGGGTACCTTTTCCGAGCGCACGGTGGTGCCCGCCGCCTCGGTGGTGAAGATCGACGAAGGGTTTCCGCTGGAGAAGGCCGCCCTTGTCGGGTGTGGGGTCACGACCGGATTCGGTAGCGCCACCCGGGCCGGCGAAGTGCGTGCCGGCGACGTGGTCGTCGTGGTCGGGGCCGGTGGCATCGGTGTCAATGCCATCCAAGGAGCACGGGCCGCCGGCGCGCGTGCCATCGTCGCCGTTGATCCGGTCGAGTACAAACGTGCCAAGGCGGGCGAGTTCGGGGCCACGCACACGGCCGAGTCGATGGACGAAGCGTGGAACGTGGTCAGCGAGTTGACCCGCGGGCAGCTCGCTGACGTATGCGTGCTCACCACCGACGTCGCCGAGGGCTCCTACATCGAGCCCGCTTTGAGTCTGGTGGGCAAGCGTGGGCGTGTGATCGTCACCGCGATCGGCCATCCGGACGAGCACACGATGAGCGGCAACCTCTTCGAACTCACGCTCTACGAGAAGCAGATCCGGGGCGCGCTGTTCGGATCCTCGAATCCGCAGCATGACATTCCGCGACTGCTTGAGTTGTACAACCTCGGCCAACTCAAGCTCGACGAACTGGTGACCGCTGAGTATCAGCTGGAGGACATCAACCAGGGATACCAGGACATGCGTGACGGAAAGAACATCCGCGGAATGATCCGCTTCTGAAACTCCTAAGTCGACAGAAACAGTTATCGTCGCCAAGTTATTCCCGCCCTATCCGGCGTGTATTCGAATCGAGGATGTGACATGGCAATCGACCGCGTCATCCAGCACGGTAAGCGGAATGGGTATGGCAGCCTCTGTGAGGGCGGCCTACGCATGGAATCCTTCCCGATGCGGCTGTTCCGGAAGGGAAACAAGAAATTCTGGGACCCGGAAACGATCGACTTTTCGCAGGACGCCGCGGACTTCGCCGCGATGTCGCCGGACGAGAAGAAGTTGACCTGTATCCTTGCCTCGCAGTTCATGGCCGGGGAGGAGTCGGTCGCTCAGGACCTCCAGCCGTTCATGGCGGCCATGGCGGCTGAGGGACGGCTGGCCGACGAGGCCTACCTCACCCAGTTCACCTTCGAAGAGGCCAAGCACATGCAGTCGTTCCGACTGTGGTTCGACGCTGTCGGGCTCGGCACGGACCTGCATGAGTACGTGGAGTACAGCCAGCCCTATCAGACGATCTTCGCCGAGGAGCTGCCCAAGTCCCTGTACGCCTTGGAGAAGGACCCGTCGCCCGCGGCGCAGGTGCGTGCCTCGATTACCTACAACCACATCGTCGAGGGTTGTCTTGCCCTCACCGGGTATTTCGGATGGGCGAAGGTATGTGCAAGCCGGGGCATCCTGCCGGGCATGCAGCAGCTCATCAAGTACATCGGCGACGACGAGCGCAGGCACATGGCGTGGGGAACATTCACCTGCCGCCGTCACGTCGCCGCGGACGAGCGGACCTGGGAGGTCGTTGAGGAGCGCATGCAGGAACTAATCGAGCCAGCGATGGGCTTGATCGTGAAACTGTTCGACCAGTTCGAGGGCGCGCGGGCCCCGTTCGGCATCGATCTCGACGAGATGACCGACTACGGCATGGACAAGATCAACCGTCGGCTGGAGTCGATCGAGGGGGCACGGGGCCGCCCCGTAGAGGAGATCGACGAGGACTACTCGCCGATGCAGCTTGAGGACACCTTCGCCGAGGAGGACGAGAAGGTCGTGGCGAAGTCGCTTGCGGCCGTGTCCTGAGCCGACGCGCTCCGAGCACTGTTCAGTGGAACTGTTCGTCCGGGAGCGGAGACCCGACCCGGGCGAACAGTTCGCGTCGGCAAGGTCACCAGAATCGAGGCAGCAAGAGATGGGCACAACAACCGCGCCAGCTGGCGAGGTCACTGTTGACGTGTTGTTCGTCGGCGCCGGGCCCGTGGGGTTGTTCGGTGCCTACTACGCGGGTTTCCGTGGGCTTACTGCGGCGTTGGTGGATCCGCTACCGGAGGCCGGTGGTCAGGTACAGGCGATCTACCCCGAGAAGAACATCTACGACATCGCGGGCCTGCCCGCTGTTCAGGGGCAGCAGCTGATCCGCAACCTCCTCGAGCAGGCGAAACCGTTCGGCCCCCGATTCCTTTTGTCTCAGCAGGCGAGCGACATCCGGGAAGTTGCCGATGGCTGGCGGGTGACGACCTCCTCGGGTGTCGTCGTCAACACGAGGGCCGTGATCGTCACCTCCGGAGTGGGTTCGGTGACTCCGCGTCCGCTACCAGCAGGTGAGGAGCTTCTCGGGCGCGGGCTCTGCTACTTCGTCCCGCAGCTGGAGGTGTTCGACGGCAAGGATGTCGTCGTGGTGGGCGGTGGCGACTCGGCGCTGGACTGGGCACTGGCCGCGGTTCCGCGTGCCCGGTCGGTCACCCTCGTGCACCGTCGCAAGCAGTTCCGGGCGCACGAACATTCGGTCGCGCAGGTGAAGGACAGTCCGTGCCACCTGGTGCTCGACGCCACCGTTACCGCGGTTCGTGGTAACGACAGCGTGGAGAGCGTGGACGTCACTGTGCGCGGGGAGGACGGCGCGCGGGAGCTGAAGGCTCAGGTCGTGGTCGCCGCACTGGGTTTTCTGATGGACCTCGGCCCGATCGCCGGGTGGGGCCTTGAGATGGAGGGGCGGGCCATCCGCGTCGACACCCGGATGCGTACGAATCTGCCGCGCGTCTATGCCGCTGGGGACGCGGCGACCTTTCCGGGCAAGGTGAAATTGATCGCCGTCGGTTTCGGCGAGGTGGCGCTCGCCGTGAACAACGCTGCCGTCGAGTTGAATCCGGACGCGACTCTTGCTCCCGGGCATTCGAGTGATCTCGTGCCCGCGTCGGAACCGTTGGCGCCCGAGGGAAACTCTGCACAGCCGCGAAGCAAGGAGGTCGCAGGATGGCGTTCGTGATCGGCGAGCCGTGTGTCGACGTCAAGGACATGACGTGCATCGAGGAATGCCCGGTCGATTGCATCTACGAGGGCGAACGGATGTTGTACATCCACCCGACAGAATGTATCGACTGCGCGGCCTGCGAGCCGGTATGCCCAGTAGAGGCCATCCGTCCCGCGCAACACGTCGATGAGGAATGGAAACCGTTCCAGGAGTCGGCGCAGCAAGCGTTCACCGGGATCGGGTCGCCGGGAGGTTCGACGAAAGTGGATACCCCGATACCCGACACCGAGTTCGTGAAAACGCTCCCTCGCAAGGAGGACTAGTCAAGGTGGAAGGTGCGTCGCGATCGCGACGCAGCATTACGAGGAGTGAGTGTGGGCTCAATCGCTGTGGCTCAACGAGGAGCACGCAGCACCGCCGATGACGGACAGGCTGGCGGTGATGTGGTGGACCTGTCCGCTGACAACTGGGTGCTTGTTCGTGCGGCTCAACGAGGAGACGCGTCGGCGTATGCTCTGCTGTACGACAGATTCGCGACCAGGGTTCAACGCTTTGCCCGATCCCGTGTCCGCGATCGGCACCTGGCGGAGGACGTCACCAGCGAGACCTTCGCACGGGCGCTGCGGGCCATCAACTCGCTAGAGTACCGGGGACGAGACGCGGGCGCGTGGTTCCTCACCATCGCCCGCAACATCATCTTCGACTACACGAAGTCCGGGTCGGTGCGGCATGAGGTCACCGTCGACGAGCTCCCGGACGCCTCCGGTCACGAGACGCCGGAGGAGCTCGTCATTCTTGGGATCGCGCGAGCTGAACTGATCCGGTGCCTGCGATTACTCCCCGATGACCAGCGAACGTGTCTTGTGCTGCGGTTCTTCTGCGATCTCTCGGTCAGCGAGACCGCGAGAATCCTGGACCGCGAACCCGGTGCGGCGCGCTCTCTGCAGTATCGGGCGATTCACCGTCTTGGCGAGTTGATCGGCGGATCTGCGAATGAGCAGCGTCGGGCACAGCCGGCACCGTCCGGAGGAGAGAAAGGCAGTTGACGATGACAGCAATGACTGTTGACGTTCCGGAATCCGTGCAGCGATTTCTCAGCAGCGCTTCGGACAGCATCGTGGTCGGCGCGGAGCGGCGAGGTGCGACCGGGAACGGCCAGATCACGACTGAGGACCCCGCCACCGGTACGACGTTGACCAGCATCGCGGCCGGCGGCAAGCTCGACGTCGACGAGGCGGTGGCTTCCGCACAGTCGACCTTCGGAGAATGGCGAGCGATGAGCGCGGCAGCCCGCGGACATGTGCTGCTTGACATCGCGACGATGCTGGATGCTCATGCCGAGGAATTGGCGACGCTCGAAACCTTGGACAACGGAAAGCCATTCACCGAGTCGCTGTACGTCGACGTCGCGCTCGCGGCCCAGGTGTGGCGCTACTATGGTGGCTGGACGACGAAGCTGACCGGGCAAACCGTGCCGGTCTCTCCGCCGGTGGGGGAGGCCCTTGTCTATACGCGACGGGAACCCCTCGGCGTTGTTGGCGCGATCGTGCCCTGGAACTTCCCGTTGCTCATCGCATCCTGGAAGGTGGCACCGGCGCTGGCGGCTGGGAACACCGTCGTCCTCAAGCCGTCCGAGTTCACCTCGTTGAGCGCCCTGCGTATGGTAGAGCTAGCGCTTGAGGCAGGGCTGCCCCCCGGCGCGATGAACCTGGTCACCGGCTACGGGCCGGAGGCCGGACAGGCACTGATCGATCACCCCAGCGTCGCCAAGATCTCGTTCACCGGTTCGACGGACACCGGCAGGCGCATCGTCACCGCGAGCGCGCCACATCTGAAGAAGTTGACGCTCGAACTGGGCGGGAAGTCGGCGAACATCGTCTTCCCGGACGCCGACCTTGCCGCCGCGGCACAAGGCGCGCTGACCGGGATCTTCATGAACCAAGGGCAGGTGTGCTGCGCCGGATCACGGCTGTTCGTGCATCGCGACGTTCACGACGAGCTGGTACAGGAGCTGGCTTCGGCGGCGAAAGCGATCCAACTGGGTCATGGACTGGCCGACGACACCGAGATGGGCCCGCTCATCTCGCCGAAACAGCTGGAGCGCGTGCAGGGGTATGTCGAGTCGGGGCTGCGCGAAGGCGCGACGCTGGTGTGCGGTGGTGACCGCCCGAATGGTGTACTGGCTAACGGCAATTTCCTGAGCCCGACCGTGTTCACCCAGGTCCGCGACGACATGTCCATCGCGGCTGAGGAAATCTTCGGGCCGGTGCTGTCGGTGCTGTCGTTTGACGACGAGAACGAGGCGGTTCGGCGTGCCAACGCGAGCGCCTACGGATTGGCCGCGGGCGTGTGGACCAACGACGTGAGGCGGGCCCACCGCGTCGCAGCGGAATTGGATGCGGGCACGGTATGGGTGAACATGTACAACATGATCGACCCCGCCGCGCCCTTCGGCGGTTTCAAGGCGTCCGGCTACGGACGCGATCTCGGCGAGGAAGCGTTGCTCGGCTACACACAGACGAAGTCTGTGTGGCTGAACCTCGACTGATCCCAAGAGCCAAGCAGAGGCTCACACCACAAGAAAGGAAATCGCAATGGGCGTGTTCAAGGACGAGGCGGAAGTTCACAAGTACATCGGAGGGGTCTTCGAGAAGGGGCTCGCCGATCCCAAGATCGGCCCAAAACTGTCGGGCTCAGGGGTGATCCTGCAGATCACGTACACCGACCCCGACGCGGTCGTCACGGTCGACATGCCGAACGGCAAAGTGTACGCGGGCGCCAGCGATCTGAAACCAGTAGTGGAACTGTTCATGACCGCCGACGACGGAAACCGGTTCTGGCTCGGCGAACTCAACCTCGCGACCGCGCTGGCGAAGGGCAAGGTCCGCGCTAAGGGACCGACTTCGAAGGTCCTGAAACTTGTGCCCGCCGCGAAGTCACTGTTCCCGACATATCGTGAGATGCTGGAAGCGGACGGTCGACAGGACCTGCTTGCGGCATAACGGAGGTCACCATGCTCAGCACCATGCAGACAACACCGCTGACGGTGTCCTCGATCCTGCGGCACGTGGTGCAGAACCACAGCGATCGTGAAGTCCTCACGGCTACCGGTGACGGCGTCAGGCGGGTTTCCTACCGCGAACTGGGCGAGCGGTGTGGCAAGCTCGCGAACGCGTTGCGTCGCCTCGGTGTCGCCGACGACGACCGGGTCGCGACGTTCCAATGGAACAACCAGGAGCACCTGGAGGCCTATGCGGCGATCCCATCAATGGGCGCCGTGCTACACACCCTCAACATCCGGCTGTCGCCCGAACAGATTCGGTTCATCGCCACACACGCCGAAGACCGGGCGGTCATCGTTGACTCGTCGCTCATCCCACTGCTGGCTAAGGTTCTCCCCAGCCTCGACACCGTGCGGTTCGTGCTCGTGACCGGAGAAGGTGACATCACCTCCTTGGAGGGATGCGGCAAGGACGTGCTGCGTTACGAGGATGTATTGGCTGGCGAGTCGTCCGAGTTTCCCTGGCTGGACGGTGACGAGAACGCGGCGGCGGCGATGTGCTACACGAGTGGCACGACCGGCGATCCCAAAGGCGTCGTGTACAGCCACCGGTCGATGTACCTGCACTCGATGGCCGCGTGTTCCGGGAACGCATTCGGCATCGCGGAACCTGATCGAGTGCTTCCGGTGGTTCCGATGTTCCACGCCAACGCATGGGGCCTGCCTTACGCGGCGTTGATGGCTGGCGCGGACCTGCTGCTACCTGACCGATTCCTGCAGGCAGAACCTCTGGCGGACATCATCCAGGCGCAGCGCCCGACGCTTGCCGGCGCTGTGCCCACCATTTGGAATGATCTTTTGCACTATGTCGATCGAAACCCGGACATTGACCTCTCCTCGTTGCGCCTGGTCGCTTGCGGTGGTTCGGCGGTGCCGAGAGCGTTGATGGAGTCGTTCGAGCGGAGGTTCGGCGTCACGATCGTGCAGGCATGGGGCATGACCGAGACTTCGCCGCTTGGCGCAATCGCGACGCCCCCGGCCGCCGCCGAAGGGGAAGACCGAATGCGGTACCGGGCCACTCAAGGACGGCCAGTTTGCGGCGTCGAACTCAGGCTGGTGGACGACGACGACAGGGTGCTCCCGCGCGACGGCAAGGCGGTCGGCGAGTTGGAGGTGCGTGGTCCGTGGGTTACCGGGTCGTACTATCGTGTCGAAGCCGAGGACAGGTTCCACGACGGCTGGCTGCGAACCGGCGATGTCGGGAACATCAGCCCGGACGGGTTCCTCACCCTAACCGACCGGGCCAAGGACGTCATCAAGTCCGGTGGCGAGTGGATCTCCTCGGTTGAGCTGGAAAATCTGCTTATGGGCCATCCCGACGTCGTCGAGGCAGCGGTCATCGCCGTATCCGACCCCAAGTGGCAGGAGCGACCCCTTGCCGCCGTGGTGCTTCGAGACGGCACTGAGACGACTGCCGACCAGCTGCGGTCGTGGTTGGCCGACAAGGTTCCGAAGTGGTGGCTGCCGGAACGATGGGCATTCGTTGACCAGGTCCCGCGCACGAGCGTCGGCAAGTTCGACAAGAAGGCTCTACGCCGTATCCACTCGGATGGCAGGCTGGCGGTGAACGAAGTATACGAATAGCTTCGTTCGTCATCAGGAGCAGTGTCGATGGTTCCGGCTGCGGCTGGCGGAGCTCACCAACGATGAGGTGTGAGCTACCTGTCGGCATGTCACCGGGCATCGACCATGAGACCCCGACCGTGGCGCGAAGTAGCACCGAGGATTGATATCCAGTAGCGTCAACCCAAGCAGAGAGCCGAGTTACAGCCGCTCGCCCCGCACTGCCCGGGTGCGCCGCGCCGACATACGGAGGCGCGGCGCACGACCCTGGACCGCCCAGGTGTCCCCCACGACTGCGACACGTAACCCGACCTGAAGTATGACACGCGACAGCTCCTTCAGCGGGAACGGGGGCACAGCCACCGCTTGCTGGCTGCACCGCGATCTGCCAGGAGTGGCGCTCGACGTGGTGCGCGGTGTGGTCGCGTGGTGGTTGATCCGTCGAGCCGGTCCCGAGCGGACCAATAGTCATCGAACCAGTTCGCGACGTACCGGATGCCTTCGCTAATCCGTTCCTGGTTCCTGGCAACGCGGAATCCACATCAGACTCCCTTCCACGTCGGCGCGGAGTTCCGTAGCTGTCCCATGGCTTCACCGTCGCGTCGTACCGGGAACACGACGTGCCGTTCTCCGTCCAACGTCCGCACCCAGGTCGCTGTTCTCGGCCACCTCGGTGAGCGCGCGGACCGGGCTGACCGGTGCGTCGGTTCCGGCGAACAGCACGAGCCGGGTGTCCGGTCGCGGGTGGCGAATGTGCGGTGCAGCAGCGCGTGTAGCTCGTCGCCATGTCGCAGCTGGTTCCCCAGGCCTGGGAACCGCGTGTCGGCGAACGCAGGCTCGATGGTCGCGAGCACCGCGCGGGTCGGCGCCCAGAACCGCTCGTCGACGGCGCCGAGGGCGAGCCAGCGCCCCGTCGGCGGTCGCGGAGACATCGTTGGTGGGGTAGAGGTGGCGCCGGTCGTCCGCGCCGCGCTCCAGCGGTGGGCCGCCGCGCGCGGCGGCCCACGCGGTCATCACGTCGGTCATGCTCACGTCGAGGTGGCAGCCTAGGCTGGTATGGGGCCCGTTCGTACAGGGCCGACAAGATCGCGATGAGGCGAAGCACGACGAGCCGAGGTCGGCCATCGGCACGCCTCGGCGTGGTTCCTGGCCCCAGCGCCCGCTGAACGACAGTGTGCCGGATGCAGCGAGGTAGTTGATGTCGTGGCCGGGCAGTTGCTCGCCGCGGCTGCCGTAGCCGGAGATGGAGCGGTACACGATGCCGGGATGATCTCGGCGACGCGTTCGTGCCGACGCCGAGCTCGTTCATCACGCCCGGTCGGAAGCCCTCGACGAGCACGTCGTGCTCCCGCGCCAAGTCGAGGAACTCGGCCTGGCCTGCCAGGGTCTTGAGGTCGATGACCACGCCGTGTTTGTTGCGGTTTGCCGCGGCGAATAGCTCACCGCGGATCAGCCGGCCGCCGTCCCTGCCCGGCGGCTCCACCTTGGTCACCTCGGCACCGAGGTCGCCGAGCACCTGCGCCGCCCACGGTCCCGGCAGCAGTTGGGATGCGCGTCGAACACTCGGACCCCGTCCAGTACGCCGCGCTTACCCATGCTTCTCCATAAGCACCACGCGGTTGACCAGTCCGGCCGCAGCCGCGGTAGGAGCCGGGAACCGTTCACCGGGCATCAGTAGTTCAGCCGCGCGGGTTGGGCCCAGACTGCGGGTGAGAAACCAGGCCAACCCGCCGTCGGGCGCCATCCCGCGTTGGGGGAACGGGGCCGCGGAGAAGGCGTCTTCGGCGGTGACGACGACGTCACAGCAGCGCACCAGGCTCCAGGCGACGCCGACCGCGAAGCCCTCCACCGCGGCGATCGTGGGCATCGACAGGCGCGCCAGCCTGGTGAGGGTGCGGTCCCCGACAGACAACCTGGCGGATGGGGCGCCGATGCCTTCGCCTCGGGACGGGGAGGTTTCACGTCCCCGCCCGCCGAGAAACAGCCTGCGGCTCCGGTGAGCACCAGTGCGCGGATCGTGCTGTCCTCACTGACCTCCGACAGGGCCGCGTCCAGCTCCGCCCAGGTCTGCCAGCCGATCGCATGTTCCGTCGGCACCATTTGATCGACTAGTACTGCAACGGCACTTATTAGCGGGTGGCCGCGTCGGCGGTAGTGGCTGGTGCGGGCTTGGTGTTGGCGTTGTCGGCGCCAGCGTGACCAGCGCCAGACACGTTCGGCGGTGTGTAGGGGTAGCAGGACCAGTTTGATCAGTAGGCGGCGGATCTCGGGTAGGGTGTAGGCGATCATGTCTTCGGCGCCGACGCCGATTCCCCTTTTATCGCAAGAGCTTTGGTTGCTGCGAGCCAGGCCAGAGCGAGCATGGACAGGGTGATGTGGGCATACCAAGCCCGCCAGCTCCGAGCCTGGTAGTGATCAAGTCCGGCTTCGTTTTTGGCTTGTTGGAAGCATTCTTCGATCCGCCAGCGGCTTCCGGCGACCCAGGCCAGGTCCACCATGGTGGCTCGGCGGGAGCCGTAGCATTAGTAGGCGATCTCGTTGGGATCGCTGATCGAGCGGCGTGCCAGCAGCCAGTGACCCCGGCCGGTCGCCAGTCGATGCGGATCGGGATCTGTGCCCAGTCGTAGTCGCGGGGACCGTGCGCCCCGGTGCCCACCGACAACCGGCGCCAAGCCTGCGCCGGCAGCGAGGCGATCAACTCATCCGCACGCTGCTCGCCGCCGTCGGTGGTGATGAGGGTGTCGCTGCAGCGCAGCGCCAGCACGTGCCAGGCGTCGTGGTCTTCCAGCCAGACCCGCAGGTACTTGGCCTGTCCGTAGGCTTCGTCCGCGGTGACCCAGGAAAACGGCACACCCAGCGTCGAAAGCGCGGGCCAGCATGGCCATCAACTGCCGCGGCTTGGTCGCGAAGCCGACCTCGTCGGGGATACCGGCGGCTCGGCAGCGTTCCCGGTCCTCGGTCCACGAGGTGGGCAGGTACAGCTCCCGGTCGATCAGCGCATGCCCACGATCCGAGGCATACGCCAGAAACGTGCCGATCTGACAGTTCTCTATGCGCCCAGCCGTGCCCGAGTACTGCCGCTGCACCCCGGCCGAGCGAGTGCCCTTCTTCAGAAACCCCGTCTCGTCCTTGATCAGCACACCCTGTCGATCGCCCAAGTGCTCGATGACGTAGTCACGAACATCGTCACGGACACCGTCGACGTCCCAGTCCGCACGACGCAGCAACCGTTGCATACCGTCCGGCGACACCTCACCGGCATGTTCGGCCAGCGTCCACCCATTCTTGCGTTCCAGCCCCGCGACCAGGCCCGGGACATACTCCCGGACCCTAGCCCGCGGCTCCGACCGCGCGAACCGTCCCGTGATCCGCTCATGCACACGCTCAAGCTCCGCCACCACAAGATCGACAACCACGGGCACCATGATCCACTACGGATCAGGCAAGTGCCGTTGCAGTACTAGGGCGTGTCCTGTAAATGATCTAGCTGCGGATGGGGTTTGATCTTGTTCGTGGTTGGTCGGGGTGAGTTGACGGATCGGGCCTGGGCGCGGATTGAGCCGTTGCTGCCGGCGGTGTCGGGGCCGGGGCGGCGGTGGCGGGATCACCGGCAGGTGATCAATGCGATTCTGCGAAAGCTTCGGACCGGCGCGCCCTGGCGTGATCTGCCCGAACGGTATGGGCCGTGGAAGACCGCCCGTGAGCGGCTGCGGTTGTGGACCAAGGACGGTACCTGGCAGCGGATTCTGGATGAGGTGATCGTCAAAGACGACGCTGTCGGGGACGTGGAGTGGGTCATCAGTGT
This sequence comes from Saccharomonospora amisosensis, assembly GCF_011761185.1. NCBI lineage: Bacteria > Bacillati > Actinomycetota > Actinomycetes > Pseudonocardiales > Pseudonocardiaceae > Saccharomonospora > Saccharomonospora amisosensis. Next base: position 29,412 of record NZ_JAAOYM010000001.1, read on the forward strand.
CGATTCCTCGGTGGTCCGGGCTCACCAGCATGCTGCGGGAGCCCGAAAAAGGGGGGCTGCACGCCTGCCATCGAGGCGATCGCGGTCGACGGCGAAGGACTCGGACGTTCCTGTCAACGGACGCAGAAAACTGACCCCGTGCGGTTCCGGGAAAGTTGACCCCCTTGGGGTTAGTCGTGTTTGGCGCGGTTGTCTTTGGCGAGTAGTTCGCGGCGTTGCCGTGTGCGGTAGGAGTCGCCGGTGAGGGTGAGGACCTCGGCGTGGTGGACGAGCCGGTCGATCATGGCGGCGGCGACGACGTCGTCGGAGAACGTTTCGCCCCAGCGTCCGAAGGGCAGGTTTGAGGTAACCATGATCGAGCCTTGTTCGTAGCGGGAGGCGACGAGCTGGAAGAACAGGTTGGCTGCGTCCTGGTCGAAGGGGATGTAGCCGACCTCGTCGACGATGATCAGTTTGTAGCGACGGATCTTCTTCAGCTCGGCCTCCAGTTGGCCGGCGTGGTGGGCGGCGGACAGCCTGGCGATCCAGTTGCTGGCGGTGTCGAACAGCACCGAGTAGCCGGCGTGGCAGGCCTTGACGCCCAGTCCGATGGCCAGGTGTGTCTTGCCGATGCCGGGCGGGCCCAGCAGGATGACGTTCTCGGCCTTGGCGACGAAGGTGGTGGTGGCCAGGTGCGCGAGCACGTCGCGGCGCAGCGACGGCAGGTGGTCGAGGTTGAAGTCCTCCAGGGTTTTGACCTGCGGGAAGTGCGCGGTGCGGATGCGCATGATGGTGCCTTTGGACTCCCGGTCGGCGACCTGGCGCTGCAGGAGCGCGGCGAGGTACTCCTCGTGCGACCAGTTCTCGTCGCGGGCCTGGGCGGCCAGTTCTTCCCAGAACGCGCCGATGGTGGGTGTCTTCAGCACCCGGGTGAGGTAGGCGATCATCGAGGGCAGGCCGTCCTTCGGCCCGGCGACGGGTGCCGCCGTGGTGGTTGTGGTCACTCGTTCCTCGCTTTCGTCACTGGTGCGGACGGGTTGAAGTCGACGCCGAACAGGGCGTCGTAGTCCGGCAGGGCCCGCAGCATGACGGCGTGGCCGTCGGCATGGTGGCGGGTAGCTGCCTGACGTCGTTGCCGATCCTCGGCCAGTGCCTGGCGCATCTGCTGCGCGGTGGCGGCGTGGCCCGGGTCGGTGACCACGCCGTGTTTGGCCCAGGACCGCTCGTGGCGGGCCACGACCTGCCCGTCACAGACCACCGTCACTTCCCGCAGGGAGGCGGTCACGTCCACGAACCGGCCGATGCACCGCGGATCGACGGAGTAGTCAACGGTGTCGACACGCACGTGGTAGTCACGCGGCAGCCGCACTCGATGGGTCAGGCCGATCGGTGGGGCGACCGGTGGCAGCGGCAGCATCGCTTGGTAGTCCACCTCCAGCAGATCCACCGGGCGTCCCTGGATCGAGCGCACGGTGCGGGTGTTGGCCCGGGCCAGCCACTCGGTGAGCTGCTCGTTGAAGTCCGCTGGCGAGCCGAACGTCCGGCCGGGCAGGAACGAGGTCTCCAGGAATCCGTTGTGGCGCTCCACCATGCCCTTGAACTCCGGATCACGCGGCGGCGCCAACCGGATCTGGGTGGCCAGCGTGCCGGCGAACGCCGCTGCCGGTGTGCTGACCCGCCCGCCACCACCGATCGCGGACTCCCGGTCCCACAACAGCGTCTTGGTCACCCGGCCGATCCCGCAGATCAGCGCCCACATCCCCGAGAGGATGTCGCCGGCCTGCCGGGACGGGATCATCGTCGCGGCCATGAACCGGGAAAACGCCAGCGTCATCACCAGCACCGGCAGCATCCGCTGCTGGCCCGGCCCGACCGGGATCCGCGGCGCGGGAAACCACAGACCTCCGATTTGGCTATTTGTCAAGTGGCTATGGGTTCACGCGGTGCGCTGTCTGGATGCCCGAAGGCCTTGATTGGGTCGTAGGTCTGGTCGGTCTGTAGGCAGTGGTAGAGCTGGCCCAGTATCTTATTGAACAGGTGACGGACCGCGGGTGCGTGTGCGTCGCCGTGGTCCCGTCGGCGTCGGTAGTGCTGTTGCGCAGGTCCCGGGAGAACGACGAGGGTGGTGCCCCAAACCCAGCCGACCGCAGCGAGTCGGTCGTTCTTGACGCGTCTGTGCGTAATCGCAATGGCCTTGCCGGACGCCCGGGTGACCGGAGCGGATCCGGCGTAGGCCTTCAACGCACGGGCGTCGCCGAATCGGGTGCGGTCATCGCCGAGTTCGGCGAGAATGCGGGCTCCGGTGAGATCGGCCAGACCAGGGAAGCTTGTGATGATGGCGTGGTCCGGGTGTTTGCGGAACTCTTCGGCCGAGGCCTGCTCCAGGTCGTTGGCGCCGGTGCAGGCGGTATCGAGCATCGCGAGCAAGACCAATGCCTGGCGCCCCATCGCCTTCTCCACCAGAGCCGGTTGCCGCAGGCCAGGCTTCCGCAGCTTGTCGACGATCGTGGCGGCGAGCTGCTCGACGCCCCGGCGACGGCCCGCCCGACGCAATGCCGCTGCCACTCGTGCCTTGGTTACCTTCATGGCCTGAGCCGGCGTCGGGGCGATGGCAAGCACCGCTCGCGCCTCGGGCTTGGCGAGGTTGGTAGCGGACTTGGCTGCGAAGGCGTCAAGCATCGCGGGGTAGTACTCGCGCAGCAACGATCGCAGTTCGTTGCCGGCCCTGATGCGCCGCCAGACCGCGTCTTGCTGTGCGCGAGCGAGCACCGCGACGGCCTGGGCGAGCTCACTGTCGGCCGGAAGACGGCGGTGCAGGTGTGCATCGACGCGCAGGATGTTCGCCAAGGTCATGGCGTCAGCGTGGTCGGACTTGGCGCGAGCGACGGTGTAGCGTTCGCGGTAGCGAGCCACGGCCATCGGGTTGATCGCGAAAACGGGCCGACCCGTCGCGCGTAGCGCAGCGACCAACAGGCCCCGTGGTGTTTCGATTGCGACGGGAATCGGGTCCTCGTCCGTGTCTCCGACACCGGCGAGCAGTTGGATCAGCTCGGTCAGACCGCCAGGGTCGTCGCCGATCCGCTTCTTGCATAGCAGCGTGCCCTCGTTATCGATGACCGCGATGTCGTGATGGCCCTCGGCCCAGTCGATCCCACAGTACCGGTTCAATCCGTCCCTCCACATCAGGTGTTGTTCGGTTGGTCCGAAATCCAGGCGAGAACGCGCAGCGACCTACTTACGAGCCTCACGGGCTTGCCTCCGATGAGCTGTTCGCGATCCCAGCGCACCAGCACGGCGCCGGTCTACGTCAGAACTCGAAACTCGCGAATGACGAGGCGTCGGATCGTGCGGGCGGCTCGAACCACGAACATTCCACCCGGTCGCGGCGGCCGGACCCCGGAAGACACACCGGAATCCGGCCGCCGCAGGCTGCTGCCCGACCGCCCACGGCCTGTGGTGAGGACTACTGGCCCAATCGCACTCAGGGGTCTACGAGCAGCAAGCCATCGTTCCAGACCACGTGACCAGTGGCCGGTTCGCGGATAAGTAGATCGCACTGCGCGAGCTCGCCGGGCTGGTACTCAGTCCGGCTGGCCGGGTCCAGTGGGGTGAACAGCGGCCGCAGTTCCGCACCCGGTCCTTGAGCACCGTCAGCGACCTGGCCCAGCCGATCCGTTCCGCGATCACGGTCGCCGGCATGGTCGGCCACTGCGCCAGCAGCGCCCGGATCTGCGGCTCGACCGCGTCCACGATCGAGCCCTTAGCCAGCCGATGATACTGCGGGGGCGCGGCGGCCGCCAGCGCCCGCCGCACGGTGTTCCTGCTGACACCGAGCTGACGGACGATCGCCTTGATCGGCATCCCTTCAGCCCGGTGAAGACGGCGGATCTCCGCCCAGTCCTCCACGTTGAGCACTCCCTACTGTCAACGGGGGTCCGTTTTCACCCGTCGGTAGGGGTCAGTTTTCACGCGTCGCCGACAGCACCCAAGCCCGCCAACACATCCAGACCGGGATGAAAAGGGCTCACTGATGATCTTGGTTTGAGGTGATGTTGGTGTGGCTGCGCCGTGGATCGTGTCGGACGAGTTGTGGTCGCGGATCGAGCCGTTGCTGCCGGTGCGTCCTGCTGGCAGGACGGGGCCGAAGCCGCTGCCGGATCGGCAGGTGCTGCAGGGCATCTTGTTCGTGCTCTACACCGGCATCGGGTGGGAGGACTTGCCGCAGGAGCTGGGCTTCGGCTCAGGCATGACCTGCTGGCGGCGATTGCGGGACTGGCAAGACGCCGGGGTGTTCGACCGGCTGCACGAGGTGTTGCTGACCGAACTGAACGCGGCCGCCGTGATCGACTGGTCCCGGGCGTGTGTGGACGCCTCGCACGTGCGCGCGAAAAAGGGGGCCTGGATACCGGGCCGAGCCCGGTCGATCGGGCCAAGACCGGCTCCAAGCACCATGTGATCTGCGACGGCGGCGGCATCCCGCTGGCGGTGCGTCTCACCGGCGGCAACCGCAACGACGTGACCCAGCTTCTGCCGCTGGTCGAGGCCATCCCGCCGGTACGGGGACGGCGAGGCAGGCCCCGCCGCAGACCCGACGTCCTCGTGGCCGACCGGGGCTACGACTACGACACGTATCGCGAGGCGCTGCGGCGGCGAGGGATCCGCCCGTTGATCAGCCGACGCGGCACCCGCGACAGCAACCAGGCCGTGCGCTGGGTCGTCGAACAGACACTGGCGCTGCTGCACCAGTTCCGCCGCCTGGCCACCCGGTGGGAACGCCGCACCGACATCCACCACGGCCTCCTCACCCTCGCCACCAGCATCATCTGCTGGCGCCGACTCCCCAACCGAATACGTCAGGAGCTCTAAGCTAAGTGTTCGATTTTGGGACAGTGCGGTCGCGGGGGACAGGTTGACGATGGCGGCGGTTGTGACGCGTAGCACTAGGAGGTGGACTCATGACGGCCGCGACTGACACCGCCCCAGAGGTTGGGCAGGGCCAGGCGGACATCGTGCTCGACGTGGTGGTGCTTGGCGCTGGGGTGGCTGGCTTGTATCAGCTGCACCAGTTGCGTGAGCAGGGCCTGCGGGTGCGGGCCTACGAAGCGGGTTCCGACGTGGGTGGAACCTGGTACTGGAACCGCTACCCGGGCGCTCGTTTCGACAGCGAGGCTTACATTTACCAGTACCTGTTCTCGGAGGCACTGTACAAGGAGTGGAGCTGGAGTCAGCGGTTCCCGGACCAGCCTGAGGTGGAGCGGTGGATGCACTACGTCGCCGATCGGCTCGACCTGCGCCGGGACATCCAGTTCTCCACCACGGTCACCAGCGCGCACTTCGACGAGGACCGTGGGCGTTGGCTCGTGGGCACCGACCGTGGCGAGACGATCGACACCCAGTTTTTCGTCGCCTGTGGAGGCATGCTGTCCGCGCCGCTGGAGAACGTCTTCGAGGGACAGGACCGCTTCCGCGGACCGGTGTATCACACGTCCCGCTGGCCGAAGGACGGTGTCGAGCTGGCGGGCAAGCGGGTCGGTGTGGTCGGTATCGGCGCGACCGGCATCCAGGTGATCCAGACGATCGCCGCCGAGGTCGAGCACCTCACCGTGTTCGCACGTACGCCGCAGTACGTGCTGCCGATGAAGAATCCGGACTACGGGCCGTCTGAGCAGGCTTGGTACAAGAGCCGGTTCGAGGAGTTGCGGGCCACACTGCCGCACACGTTCAGCGGGTTCGAGTACGACTTTGAGCACGAGTGGGCCGCGTACGCGCCTCAGCGGCGCCGGGAGATCCTCGAGGAGATCTATCAGGACGGGTCGCTGAAGCTGTGGCTGGCCAGCTTCGGGGAGATGTTCTTCGATGAACAGGTCAGCGAGGAGGTCTCCGAGTTCGTCCGGGAGAAGATGCGCGAACGCCTCAAGGACCAGCGGCTGATCGACATTCTGGTGCCCACCGACTACGGGTTCGGCACCCACCGCGTCCCGCTGGAGCAGGGCTATCTCGAGGTCTACCACCGCGACAACGTCACGCTGGTCGGGGTCCGGGACAACCCGATCGCTCGAATCACCCCTGATGGCATCCAGCTCACCGACGGCACTGTCCACGAGCTGGATGTGATCATTCTGGCGACCGGTTTCGACGCGGGCACCGGGGCTCTCACCCGAGTCGATATCCGCGGCCGGGACGGCCGGTCGCTGGCCGAGGACTGGGGGCGGGACATCCGCACCACGATGGGCCTGATGGTGCACGGCTACCCCAACATGCTCACCACCGCGGTGCCGATGGCCCCGTCAGCGGCCCTGTGCAACATGACGACCTGCCTGCAGCAGCAGACAGAGTGGATCACCGACGTCATCCGACACATGAAGGCGCAAGGCAAGTCGGTGATCGAGCCGACCCAGGAGGGCGAGGACGCCTGGGTGGCCCACCACGAGGAGATCGCGAGCGCGACGCTCGTGCCGAAGACCCACTCGTGGTACATGGGCTCGAATGTGCCGGGCAAGCCACGCCGTCTGCTGTCCTACATCGGCGGTGTGGGCACCTACCGCGAGAAGTGTGACGAGGAGGCTGCCGGGGGCTATCCGTCCTTCCGGATGACCTGAAACGACCAGGCGCCGTCAGGCAGAGCGTTCATACTGGTCCACGGGTCGTGAGTGTTGCGAGTGGCGAGAACAACCACTCGCAACACTCACGACTAGACATCCGCCGGTCGCGGCACAACCGAGTGCCGGACAGCGCGGTACGGCGAGGGGCCTCAGATCGTGATGCCGTACTGGCGGATCTTGCGGTAGAGCGTGGAACGGGCGATGCCGAGTGCCTTGGTGGCTGCCACCCGGTTGCCGCCGGTCTCGCGCAACGCGGTGACGATGGCGTCGCGTTCGGTCTCGTCCACCGGGCGCAGCGAGCTACGCGGCACACTCTGACAGAACGCGGGAAGGTCGGCGGCCTCGATAACACCCACCGGCCGCCGTGCGAGCGCGGCAGACAGGACTCGTTTGAGCTGCCGGACGTTGCCCGGCCAGTCATAGCCGCCGAGTACGCGCATGGAGTCGCGGGACATGCAGGTATCGCGATGCGGCGCGAGGTCGGTCAGCAACGCCTCCACCAGGCCAGGCAGATCGGACCGGCGATGGCGCAGCGCGGGCACGATCGCCGAGGCGCCGAAGGCGGCCAGCAGCCGTTGGTAGGACGCATGCTCGACGATCGCCTCCGAGGCCATCGCGGCGACCGTCCCCGAGACCCTGCCGGGGGCGCCGTCGGGCGCGGGGCCCAACGCATCGGCGAGCCTGCCGAGGGACTTGGCGGGCAGCCGGTCGATGTCTCTGAGCACGTACAGCGTCGGCCCAGATGCCGGCTCCCGGAGGCGAGCGCAGATCTGCGACGGTGACGCCGCGACCTCGTCGGCGGTCAGCGCGATGACCTGTCCCGAGCCGGAGACGAGCCGATGCACCTCGGCCAGCAGGGTGCAGCGGCCGGTCCCGGGTTCGCCGAGGACCAGGACCGGGGTTCCGGCACGGATCGCGGTCTCGACGGTGGCCGCCGCCGCACGCCATGCCGGCGACCGGCTCTCCAGCATCCCGTGGCGCGGGGTGTCGACCGTGGTGGAACGCGGCCGGCCGTTCTCGATCATCACTGGGGTGGGGCGCGGGAGATCGGGCTGGGCCGAGACGACGGCGACCATGCCCGCGATGTCACCGCCCAACTCGACCCTGGCGCCGCGCAGGCGGACGCAGGTGCCCGAGGGCAGTTCGACCTCGTCGTCCACAGTCGCGTGTCGCGGCATGACAAACCGGACGTGATCCTGCAGCACCTCCTGGTCACGCGCGTCGAGAAGGTCCCGCAGCGGTGAGTTGCCCAGCACCGTCCGCCGGCCGACGGCCAGCACGGCCTGCCTGCTGCGCATCTCCACCCGCGAGTAGGCGTCGAACAGCGCCTGCTGCGCCTGGTCGCGGTCTGTCAGCAGGTTGCGCTCGATCTGTCGTGCGGCGGAGCGGACCAGCGAGTGCATCAGCGGCGTGGAGTGCTCGCTCATGCAGCTCAGGTCGAGCACGCCCTCGATCCGTCCGGTGAACGGGTCACGCACCGGCGCGCCCGCGCACGCGAAGGCCTGCAGCGACTCCACGAAGTGCTCGGCGCCCACCACGTGCATCGACTCGCCGAACTCCAGCACCGTGCCGACGCCGTTGGTGCCGACCACCCCTTCGGCGTAGTCGAAGCCCTGCGCGAAGTACACCCGATCAAGCATGCGCGCGATCCAGCAGTTGCTGTCCCGGCGGCTGACCAGGCGGGCACGTTCGTCGGTGAGCGCCACGCTGATCGGGAGGTCGGCGATCTGTTTGGAAAGTTGATCCAGTACGGGCTGTGCGCAGCGGACGAGACGAGCGTCGAAGTCGAGCTCTGGAGAGTAGGGGGGAGCCACCTCGTGTGGAGGAACTCCTTGGTCAACGCTGCGCCGCCAAGATGCGGCCACGCGATCTGGGACTCCGCGCAGTGCGAGGTCTGCGTTCTCGATCAAGTCTGCGCGGGCCGCCGCAAGCAGGAGCCGCTGATCCGCGAGTTCGCCCATCGGTCCACCACCTCCTTGTGGCATCACACACAGAGCGAGCCCTACCATCATGACCCGGAAGTCAAGGCCGTGACGTGTCCCAATTTCGGACACTTCGCGAGCCCGCGACACGTGCACAGTGGGGCGCACGCCAGTGACGAAACGGGAGGGCCAACGATGATCGACAACCCGTACTACACCCACGAATTCCACGGCGACTACGAGCTGATCAGCATCGGCCGGCTCGACCTCGAGGAGGGTGGCTCGATTCCCGACTGTCAGCTCGCGGTCGCGACCTTCGGCACGCTCAACGAGGCCAAGGACAACGCCATTCTGGTCACCACCTGGTACTCCGGCACCCACCAGGTGTGGCGGGAGAACTACATCGGAACAGACCACGCACTGAATCCGGACGAGTACTTCATCGTCGTCATCGACCAGATCGGCAGCGGGCTCTCCACCAGCCCGCACAACGCCTCGGGCGCCAACGCGGAGCTCACGATGTCGAAGTTCCCCCGCGTGCGAATCGGCGACGACGTCGTCGCCCAGGAGCGTCTGCTTCGCGAGCACTTCGGCATCGAGAGGCTGCAACTGGTCGTCGGCGGCTCGATGGGCGCTCAGCAGACCTACGAATGGGCCGTCCGGTTTCCGGACAAGGTCAGGCGGGCCGCGCCGATCGCGGGCACCGCGCAGAACACGCCGCATGACTTCCTGTTCGCCCAGGTGCTGTGCGAGGCGATCACCTCGGACCCCGGGTTCAACGGGGGCGAGTACGCGTCGAACGCCGACGTGGTCGAGGGGCTGAAACGGCACGCCCGCATCTGGGCGGTGATGGGTTTCTCCACCGAGTTCTGGAAGCAGGAGGTGTGGCGCGCTCTGGAGTTCCACACTAAGGAGGAGTTCCTCGAGGGCTTCCTGGAGCCGTACTTCACCGCCATGGATCCGAACGACCTGCTGTGTATGGCGTGGAAATGGCAACACGGCGACGTCGCCCGCAACGCCGAAGGTGACCTGGCCGCCGCGCTCGGCCGGATCACCGCGCCCATGTTCGTGATGCCGATTAACGAGGACATGTTCTTCCCCGTGCGCGACTGCCGCGCCGAGCAGGAAATGGTCAAAGGCAGCGAACTACGGGTGATCGACGACGTACTCGGGCACCTCGCACTGTTCGCCGTCGCCCCCACCTACATGCCCCAGGTCGACCGACACCTCGGTGAACTATTGGCTCGCCCGGCCTAAACAAAACCTCCGGAGTAGGTGCAGAACAGCCGAAGAATCGGAAGGACCTACGATGTATCGCTTGATCGTGTGTTACGGGCACCCCGATAGCCGAACCGCCTTCGACCAGTATTACCACTCTACCCACCGGCCCTTGGCCGATAAAATCCCCGGAGTGCGGCAGTGGCATGCCGGCAAGTGTACGACCCCGGACGGATCCAAGCCGCCGTACTACCTGGTCGCCGAGCTCGTCTTCGACTCGAAACATGCTATGGAGGCCGGGCTCGCTTCCCCAGAGGGGCAAGCCGCCGCCGCGGACATCGACAATTTCGCAACAGGTGGCGTGACCATGCTCATCACCGACGACTGGACCACGGCCGACTCACGTGAAAGTCGTTGAGATCGCCTGAGGGACGTTGCCGGATGGATTTGTCAGGCAAAACGCCGGCGCTCGGATTGATCTCCCCGCATCGCACGCCGACGTCGAGACCGCCTGACTGTCACCACGTGTGTCGCTCGCGACGGGTGCCCGCTGCTACCTCGGTGACTCCACACTGGACGCGAGCGCCGCAAGCCTCGGTAGTGCGAGAGTTTTGGTCGTCGGGGCGACCCGTTTCGCACGATGTTCGACCGGGGGCTTCCGGTCAGCGGACCACGACGCCGTCTGTCACACCGGCGTACTTCTCCCGCAGCACGGTCTTGAGTAGTTTGCCGGTGGCGTTGCGCGGCAGGGCGTCGACGAAGTGCACCTCGCGCGGGCACTTGAAGTGCGCCAGTCGTTCGCGGCACCAGGTGACGAGTTCTTCCGACCCCGGGTCCGGCCCGGCCCCGGGGTCGGGTACGACGACGGCCACCACTCGCTCGCCCCATCGCGGATCGGGACCGCCGACCACTGCGGCGTCGGCGACCTTGGGGTGCTTGAACAACACCTGCTCGACCTCGATGGGATAGACGTTCTCACCACCGGAGATGATCATGTCTTTCTTCCGGTCGACAAGGGTGATGTAGCCTTCCTCGTCCATTCGCCCGAGATCACCGGTGTGGAACCAGCCGTTGCGGAAGGCCTCGGCGGTGGCCTCAGGGCGCATCCAGTAGCCAGCGAAGATGTTAGGACCGCGAAGGACCAGTTCGCCGACGGTGTTCGTCGGGACGTCCCGGTCGTCGTCGTCGACGATGCGGGCTTCGACGTGCATCGCGACCCGCCCGATCGACCCGGCCTTGCTCCTCGCGTGGGCCGAGTCGAGTATGGAGACCAACGGCGCGGTCTCGGTCATGCCGAAGCCCTCGATGAACGGGACGCCTCGCTCGTTGAGGAACTCGATCATGGGCAGTGGGCATGGAGCTCCGCCTCCCATGGCCAGTTCGAGGGACGACAGGTCGTAGGAGCCGAAGTTCGGTACCTGAGTGATCGCGACCCACATCGCCGGCACCATGAACTGGACCGTTGCGCGGTGCTCGGCCATGGCCGTGAGCGTGCCGACCGGGTCGAAGTTGGGCAGGATCACATTCGTGCCACCGACGTAGAGCAGCGGCAGTGAGTGCACGCCGAGTCCGCCGATGTGGAACATCGGGGCGACCGTGACCGTCACGTCGCGCGAGGAAAGCGGGTGCTCGGTGCCGAGCACGTTGATCGCGTTCCAGAGCAGGTTGTCGTGAGTGAGCATGGCTCCCTTGGGGCGTCCGGTGGTCCCCGAGGTGTACATCAACATGGCGGTGTCGGTTCCAGCGACGTCCGCCGCAGCGAAGTCCGGCGACGCGCTGGCCAGCAGTTCGTCGTAGGACGGGCCACGTTCGTAGCCGCCTTCGCCCACCTGTACCGCGTGGCGTACCCGCACGCCGGGTTCGGTCAGGGCGCCGCGCACGATGTCGGTGAACTGGCCGCTGAACACGAGCACGTCCGCGCCGGAATCGCCGAGAATGAAACCGACCTCCACGGCGGCCAACCGGACGTTGATCGGCACCATGATCGCGCCGAGCTTCGCGCAGGCCAGCAGCGTCTCGAGGAACTCCACCGAGTTGACCATCAACGCGGCGACCCGGTCGCCCCTGCGCACGCCGAGTCCGGCCAGAGCCGAGGCCAGCTGATCGGTCCGCCGGTCGGCGTCCGCGTAGGTGAAAGTGCGCTCGCCCGCCACGAAAGCGGTATAGTCGCCTTGCAGAAAGGCGCGTTTGGTGACCCAGGCGCCGATTCCTCGGTTCATCGCGTTTCTCCGGTTGGTAGTCGCCCCGCGCGGTACCACGGCGCGGGGCGAGATCCTGGGCGGATCTGTTCATCGGTCATGTCTGGGCTGCCGGGACGGTTCGCGTCGGCCGGCGGGTCGCCACGGTTTGGGAACGCCACACTCGGGAACCGGCGCGTCGCCGCCGAAGGTCTCGGTCGAGCATGGTCACCGGCCGGGCGGAGACCCCTATCGGTTGGGTGCGGGCTCGCTGTCTCGGTCACGTCGAACACGACCCCGCACTAGTCGTTGCGGAAGTGGTCCCGGTACTGATAGCGCAGGACGTTCTTTTGGATCTTTCCAGTGGCGGTGCGGGGCATCTCGTCGACGAACACGACGGCCTTGGGCACCTTGAACCCGGGCAGTCTGCCGCGGGCGGCGGCGAGCACGTCCTCCTCGCTTAGATCACTGCCTGGCTTGCGGGTCACGACCACCGTGATCGCCTCCGACCACCGTTCGTGCGGCAGTCCGACCGCGACGACCTCCTGGATGCGGGGTTCGGCCTCGTAGAGCACCTTCTCCACCTCGATGGACGCGACGTTCTCCCCGCCGGTCTTGATGACATCCTTCTTGCGGTCGGCGAACCACAGCAGGCCGTCCGCGTCGAACCGGCCGACGTCGCCGGAATGGAACCAACCATGGGCGAACGCCTCGGCCGTGGCTTCGGGGTTGCGCAAGTAGCCCTCCATGGCGTGCGGGCCACGGTAGACGATCTCGCCCGTTTCGCCCTGAGATAGCAGGTTACCGCCGTCGTCCATGATGCCGACCTGCACGTTGGGTACCGGTAGTCCGACCGAACCGGCGTGGGACAGCTGGTATTCGGGGGGAAAGACCGTGGTGATCGGGTTCATCTCGGTCTGGCCGAAGCCGAGGGCGAACTCACAGCCGAACGCCTTCATCGCCCGGCGAAGGTCGGTGTCGGGCATCGGTGCCATGGCGTAGATCGCCAAGCGCAGTGTGGAGAGATCGCGTTTGTCTATGTCGTCGTGGTCCAGCATCGCCCGGTACATCATGGGCAGCGCGAAGATCTCGGTGAGGCGTTCGGACTCGATGGTGGCCAGCAACTCCGCCGGATCGAAGGCGCGCAGTAGTACCGCGGTTCCACCCATGTAGAACAAGCCCGTGGTGAAGCCGTTGAGTTGCGCGGTGTGGAACAGCGGCATCATCACCCCGGCGCGCTCCCGCTCGCCGATGCCAAGGACCAGCGGGGCGTTCAGTGATTCGAGATAGACCGCGAGATGGCTGCTCACCACGCCTTTGGGGGCCGAGGTGGTGCCGCTGGTGTACAAGTAGCTGATCGGGTCGCGATCCTCGACGAAGCACTCCGGCTCCGCGTCGCCTTCCGCGCCAACGAAGTCGTCGAACTCGCGCCAGGACGCCGAGCCCGAGGCTTCCCACGCCGCACCGGTGCCGTGGGCAACGACCACGTCGGTCACGACGCTGTCGTCGAGCTGGTCCAGCGCGGCCGACACCAGGCCGGCAAGCTGGCTTTCCACGACGACGCCCCGGGACCGGGAGTGATCGAGCACGTAGGCGGTTTCCCGTGGGCCCCAAGCAAGATTGACCGGCACACAGACGACACCGGTCTTGGCGCACGCGTAGTAGGTCAGCAGGAACTCCGTGCTGTTTCCGCTGACCAGGGCCAGCACCTCGCCGCGCCGGTATCCGTTCCGCAGCAGCGCGTTCGCCAGCCGGTTCACCGCCGCGTTGAACTCGCGGTAGGACAGCCGGCGTGGCCCGTCCACGACCGCCTCGTGGTCGGGGCGCCGCCAGGCGGTGCGGGTGAGCATGTCGCCGACATTCACCCGGGTCACCAAATTCCGCTGGAGATCTTGCTCGGTCATCGATTGGCTCTCCTTCTCGACACGCTCCGCGACGCGGCGGACCGGATGACTTGGCCGAGGTGGCGACTGACGTGCGCCAGTTGTGAATCGTTCGTTGGGTGAGGCCCGCGACATCGTGGCCGCTCGTCGCGTGCCCACGAACTGTTCACCACACGCGTGCCGAGGTCGTCGGCCCGCAGGTGGTTCAGCCGCCCGGGCCCAGGGTGCGTGTGAGCGCCAGGACCGTCGACGGACGGCTGGTCGTGTGGGAGGCTCCAGGTCGCGCGCACGACGAGGCCGCCGGCTGTGACGGGTTCCCGTCGGCGCGCGGCGGGCGGGTGATGGTGCTCGACCGTGACGTCTAGGTCGAGGTCCACGTTACCCATCGTTGCCCTCGTTTCGCCGTTGATAACCGGGCTGACATAGTTAAAGCTGAATCACTAGGATCCTACTGTTCGAGTGCGGCGTTGTGAAGCTGGTCGCATCGAGGCAGGCCTAGCCGACATGGCCGAACCGGGCGCACGGAGTGCTTCGTACCGTTGTTCAAGCTAGTGAATCGCGAGCGACGCTCAGCAAACGGATGTGGAGGCGAGAGGGACATGCCGACGCCGAGAGGGGCGGATGCCTCGAGCGAGAGGCGTCGGCGGTACACGACCGGGCGCCCCCGCACCCACGATGTCGCCGCGGCCGCCGATCTGCCTCACCGTCGAGGTCGGCCGCTGGCACGGGCGAGCCATGAGACGCCGCTGGATCTGACGTCCGGTCCCAGGGCAGTCGCCCGTCGCCGCGTATCCGTACCGGGACGGCCTGCGGTCGACCCGGCGGAGTCCGACAACGCGGGCGTGTCGGTCCGCCTGCACGCCGGCATGAATCCTCCGCGACCTCGCCGCCCGCTCCGCGACCCGTCACACGATCGACACAGTGATGGGGCATCGGCGATCGAGGTGAGCTACCCACAAAGTGGGCCAGTGGCTTGGTTGACCATCAACCGCCGGAAACCCCGCATCGTGTTGAACGAGGCAGGGCGTGGTTGGCCGTGTGCGGGCGTGTACAGGTTCGACGGTGATGCGAACGTGCTGGTGCTGGCCGGCGTGGGCGGCCGGGCAGTCCGCGCCGGTAGCAGCCGGAAGGAACTGGCCGATACCGCGCTTACCGTGCTACTACTTGACTTCGTGTCCCAGTACGGCGGCGACATCGAGGTGGCCACGCCGACGATCGCCGCCGGGCAACGGCGTCGCGAACCCTGGTGGGTTCGTGCTCGCGCAGTGCTGCGACCTGTGCGTGGCCGCCGACACCGCACGGTTCGCGGTCACCGGGGTCAAGGTCGTCAGGGGTACAAACCGTGGGTCGTGCCGCTGCCCCGGCTTGTTTCGCCGCGCATCGCCATGCGGCTTCTGCTCATCTGCGACCCAATTGACGCTGGCCGGGCATACCAGGTTGGACTGCTGAACGCGGTAGCGCCGTCACCCCGACTCGCGGAGAGCGGTGCAACGACCGGCCGAGCGCATCCTCGCGAACGCACCGCCGTCCGTGCTGGCCGCCAGGAGGAACTATGCGTCTGATGGCCGAGTCCCCGCTGGGACGCCTGCGCCACGGCGAGGCAGAGCTGGGAAGCCCGGGGCATCGCTGCCGGGACGCCCAGGAAGAACTCGTGGCCGTCGCGGCCAAGCCCGCTTCAAGAGGAGCGGGGCGCTGATGGGTGCCGCACCCCCGCCTGGGATGCGCGCTGTCGCATTCTCCTGTCTGGCCGCGTGGCGGGAACAAGTTCCCATCGCGACGGCGGCCAAGCAACGGGATGAAGGAAGGGGCTCCAAGTGAGCAGCGAGGCCGAGGCACCACTGCGGACCCGTGATCCCGCGCGCAAGGAACGCATCCTCGCCGCCGCCGCCGACCTGGTAGCCCGCCACGGCTACCACGCCGTGTCCATGGCCGACATCGGCGCCGTGGCCGGCATCACCGGCGCCGGCATCTACCGGCACTTCGACAGCAAGTCTGCCGTGCTGGTGGCGCTGTTCGACCGGGTGATCGACGGGCTGGTGCGTGAAGAGCAGGGCATCGTAGCTGGCACCGCCGACCTTCGGGAAACCCTGGACAAGTTGATTGCCGGCCAGGTCGAATTCGTGGTGCGCGATCGGGAACTGGCCCAGGTCTACCACAACGAGATCCATAATCTTCCCGAGGAAGACCGCCGCCGGCTACGCCGCAAGCAGCGGCTCTACCTCGAAGAGTGGGTACACGTCCTGATGGAGCTGCGCCCGGAACTCACCGATACCGAGGCCCGCACCATCGTGCACGCGGCCATCGGTGCTATCCAGTCGACGCTGTTCCACCGCGTCGGTCTCCCCGAACCGAGGCTGCGCGAACTGCTCGCCGAATGCGCCCGCTCGGTGCTCAACGGCGGCTGACCCCCGGACACAGGCCGTCCTGCGGCAAGCCTCCAGCACAACCAAACCATGGGTCCGGTTCGCCGTGGCCAGTGCGTGGCGCGGCCGCGGGTCGTGCGGTGGCCATGTCGGTCGGTGTCGCCCTCGGCTGGGAACCGGCGCTGGGCCTCCGGTGGCGAATTCGACGACGTACGCGGAGATGTCCACTCCGGACTCGATGCGGCTGGACGCTTGATTCCGTGAAGTTGGTGTTGACGGTCGAACGCAGTGCGGTCGCGTCGGTGGCGTTGGCCTGGCAGCGGGAGGTTTCCGCGGACCTGGACCGGGCCAACGCCGATGGTGGGGTCACCGCCATGGGGCCACGCCTAGAAGTGACTTGGCTGGTGCGTGGTTCCCGGACGGGCGAGCAGGTCGCGTCACGCGGTTTGAGACTACCGCGACCGTTGGCGCGGTAGCGGCAAGCAGGGAGTCGGAGACGAGGTGTGTCATCGGCTGGTCGTGACGTGACCGGGTAGCTGGTCGAGGTTGAAGACGAGGGTGGATCGGGCGGCCAGGCCGTGCTCGGTGTGGCAGTCGATCGCTAGCGTCGCCTGGCGGGGCTGCGCTGTGTCGTCGATGGAGAGCACGCGGCCGTCGGTGCGCAGGGTGTCGCCGGCGCAGACCGGCGCGATCATCTGCAGCCGCCTGCGCGCTAGCCAGGCGTCCGGGCCCGCCCAGGCCTTGCCGACGCGGTCGACGAAGCCGTGGAGAAACATGGTGTTGAGGTAGACGTCGCGGGCGCCCTGTTCTCGCGCGTAGGCCTGGTCGTGGTGGCCGCGGAAGAAGTCGCGGGTGGCCGCGGCGTCGAGCACGCACCGGGTGACTGTCACCGGCATCCGCACCTCGGGGAGAACCTCGACCGCGTCCGCCGGGTCAGCCGCGGCCGGGGCAGCCTGCCGCGTGGGCGGCTTGGCGTCGGAGGCGCGGTAGCGGAAGAGCACGTTGTCGTTGGTGGCGACCAGCGTGCCTTCCTGGTTCCGGCATGCGGACCGTGTGGTGACAAAGTGGCCCACGCCCAGCGCGGTGTGCTTCTCCGCGGAGACGGACTCCACGCGCTCGCTGAAGGTGAGCCGGTCGCCGACTCGCATCGGGGCGAGGAACCGGGTGTCGGTGGAGACGTTGATCAGCGTGGTGCCGGGCAGCGGCACGTCGAGGGCGAGGATCGGCGCGTGCTCCGGTCTGCCCCACGGGTTCCACGGCAGCGGGAACGCCCAGACCATGAGCATTCCGGGCGGCGAGATCAGCGCCCCGTACCGCCTCCCCGCGGCGTCGGCGTCCCAGTGGTTCTCGTCGGCGTCCTCGACGAGGGCGCAGAAGTACGCGATCTGCGCTTCGTTGACCGGAAACGGCGCCTCGGTGGTGACCTCGTGGCCGATCCAGGCCTGCGCTTCGGCGTGCGACCCGGTGACCACGTAGTTGAGCGCGTCGGCGTAGTTGACGGTCATGAGGGTGTCTCCTCCCGCGGCCGGAACTGCGGGATCGCGACGTCTCCGCGTGGTTCGAACGTGACCTGGACCGGGGTGCCAACGCGGACCGTGTCCGGGGCGCAGTCGACGACGTTGGCCATCATCCGAGGTCCTTCCGCCAGTTCGATCACGGCCAGCACGTAGGGTGCGGTGAACGCGGGGGACGGTGGCTGGTGCACGGTCGTGTAGGTCAGCACGATGCCGCGGCCGGAGGGCTCCGCCCATTCGAGGTCGGTGCACCAGCAGTAGGGACACCATGCTCGCGGGTGGTGGTGGAACCTGCGGCACGCGCGGCACCGAGGTAGTGCGAACCGGCCCTCGACGGCCGCACGCCAGTAGGGTGCGGTGTCCTCGTACAGGGTGGGAACGGGTGCGGTGGTGGTCATCGTGCGGTCCTTCCCAGGAGCACGGTGGAGTGGTCGGCCATCATTCCGCCGTAGGTGTGGACCAGGGCGATGTCCGCCTCGACCTGCCGGTCTCCCGCCTGGCCCATCACCTGGCGGGCGCCCTCGATCAGCATCGACATACCGGAGGCGTCTCCAGTGTGTCCGAAGGACAGCAGTCCGCCGTAGGTGTTGACCGGAAGGACCCCGTCCGGCGCGGCCGCACCGTTCAGGTAGAAGTGGCCACCCTTGCCGGGCTCGGCGAGGCCGGTCTCCTCCAACAGCAGGATCGGGTTGATGCTGAAGGCGTCGTAGAGCTGGGCGATGTCCACGTCCGACGGGGCGAGGCCAGCCATGGCGAACGCGGTGCGGGCCGAGACGCCCGCGCCCATGGTGGCGAAGTCGCTGGCGTGGCTGATGTTGCCGTGGTCGTGGTGCTCCCCGAAGCCGAGTAGGTAGGCGGGCTGCTGGGTGAGCTCACGTGCCAGCTCGCCGCGCATCACCAGGAACGCCGCGCCCCCTTCGCACGGCACCGAGCAGTCCAGGAGGTGAAACGGCGAGGCGATCGGCCGTGAGTCGAGAACCTGCTCGATGGTCAGCGGGCCCGCCGGTCGCATCAGCGCGTCAGGGTGGCGCAGCGCCCACTCCCGGCTGGTGACCGCGACCGCGGCCAGCGCTTCCCGCGGGGTGCCCCGCTCAGCCATGTGCCGGGTGGCGGCCAGGGCGTAGAGGGCGGGGATGAAGCTGCCGTAGGGGTACTCGAAGTCCGGGTGGCTGATCATGCGGGCCATCAGGTCGGCACCGCCGGCGCCGACCTTGGGGAACTTGCCCGCGCCCACGCACAACACTGCGTCCGCCAGCCCCGCCCTGATGGCCGTCGCCGCGCGGGTGAGCATGACGGTGTAGGTGGCGCCGCCCACGTTGATCGTTTCGCAGAACCGCGGTCGGATGCCCAGCGCGTCGTTGATCCGCTCGTGGTTGAAGACGTCGGCGCCCTGTCCGCCCGCCATGCCGGCAGGGCAGACCAGCAGCCCGTCCACGGCGTTCGGCCCGATCCCGGAGTTGGTCACGAAGTGGCGCAGGACGAGTTCCTGCATCGCCGCTCCGTCGTAGTCAGGATAGCGCCCGGGCGGAAGCTCTTCGACCGCCGCGATAGCGGGGCTGCCGGACAGTGCTGGTGACCTCATGGTGCGCCTCGCATGTCACCGGTTCGGCCAGGACCCAGTGATCGCCAGGACCACCTTGGATCGTCAACAACAAGAGAACTCGGAGTGCCCGTGTCCGGGTCACGGTGGCGGTCAGGATTGGCCCTTCGCGCCCGGCTCCTTGGCCGGTCCTTGGGTTCGGATTCGTCCACAGTGGCACCAGGGGGCGCCTGGGGACGGGGTTCCCTTCGTCTGGTGATTGGTTCTCGCTGTTCGACGCGCACGCCTCTCCTTCTGTCAATCCCTGTCAACCGGCGAGTTCGGGGATCCCGGCTGGTGTTAGACATCTCAGCCCACTGCCACCGGCGCGCGGCACGCGTGCCGGCGGGGGTTGTGGTTGGCGCCTCTCTCCAAGTATGTTAACCATGATTAACGGAGCGTGGGAAGGCTCAGAGGTGATGGCGCACACTCGGCGGATGTGTCACAGCCGCCGGGTGTGGCCGGAACGTCATGAGGTGCCACGAGATTTGGTCAAGCGTCCGGACGGTGGGTGAGTCCGCCGACAGATTGTCGGTGCGATTCGACTTGCGGGAGCGCTGAAGAGGTGCTTCGTGCGGCGAAGGGCATCGGAGTGGAGGAGAGCCAAGGTGGACTTTCGGGAGACCGACGAGCAGCGCGCACTTCGCGAGGCGGTGTCCAAGCTCGCCGCCTCGTTCGGCCACGAGTACTTCGTGGAGCGGGCGAAGTCGGGCCAGAAGAGCACCGAACTCTGGCAGGCCGTGGGACGGCAGGGCTTTCTCGGGGTGAACATCGATGAGGCCCATGGCGGCGGCGGGGGTGGCGTCTACGAGCTGCAACTGGTGAGCGAGGAACTCGCCGCTGCGGGCTGTCCGCTGTTGATGATGGTGGTCTCGCCCGCGATCTGCGGCACGATCATTCAGGCGCATGGCACGGACGAGCAGCGCAAGCGGTGGCTGCCCGGCATCGCCAGCGGTGAGACGATCATGGCGTTCGCGATCACCGAGCCGGACGCCGGGTCGAATTCACACAACATTTCTACGGCGGCGACCCGGGACGGCGGCGACTACGTGCTGCGCGGAACCAAGTACTACATCTCGGGGGTGGACGAGGCGGAGGCCATCCTGGTGGTGACCCGCACAGGTACCGACACGTCCGGACGTGGCAGGCTCAGTCTGCTGATCGTGCCGACCGACGCGCCGGGGCTGGAGCGAACCGCGATCCCGGTGGAGGTCACCGCGCCGGAGACGCAGTTCACGTTGTTCTTCGACGATGTGCGGGTGCCTGCGGAGAACCTGATCGGCGTTGAGGGGGAAGGCCTCAAGCAGGTGTTCATGGGGCTGAACCCGGAGCGGATCATGGGTGCGGCGCTGGCGAACGGGATCGCGCGTTATGGCCTGGCCAAGGCGTCCGAGTACGCCCGCGAGCGGAATGTGTGGGGGGTGCCGATCGGGTCGCACCAGGGCGTTGCCCACCCGCTGGCGAACGCCAAGATCCAGGTCGAGCTGGCTCGGCTGATGACCCGGCAGGCCGCCTGGTTGCACGACGAGGGCGACCCCGCGTCTGGTGAGGCGGCGAACATGGCGAAGTACGCCGCCGCTGAGGCCGGATTGACGGCGCTGGACCAGGCGATTCAGACCCACGGCGGCAACGGGATGTCCACCGAGTACGGGCTGGCCACATTGTGGGGGCCGTTGCGGTTGATGCGGACCGCGCCGATCAGCCGGGAGATGATCCTCAACTACGTGGCCCAGCACGGTCTGGGCCTGCCGAAGTCGTACTGACCGGCGCGGACGCGATCGAAAGCGGGAAGAAGCATGCCGGTGCTGAAATCAACGCTCGACACGGCCAGCGAGACCTACCTGCTCAACCGGAAGGCCAATCTCGCCGCGCTGGCCGAACTCGACGAGCAGCTGGAGATCGTTCGTGCGGGAGGCGGCCCGAAGTACCTCGAGCGGCATCGCAAGCGGGGACGGTTGCCGGTGCGGGAGCGGATCGAGCTACTGGTTGACCGCGACGCGCCGTTTCTCGAGTTGTCGCCGCTGGCCGCGTGGGGCACCGACTTCCTGGTGGGCGCCAGCGTGGTCACCGGCGTCGGCGTCGTCTCGGACGTCGAATGTATGATCATCGCCCACGACCCGACGGTGCGCGGCGGGGCGATGAACCCGTACTCGCTGCGCAAGACGCTCCGAGCGCTGGAGATCGCGCGCCGCAACCGGTTGCCGGTGATCAATCTGGTCGAGTCCGGGGGTGCCGACCTGCCGACGCAGGCCGAGCTGTTCGTCCCCGCAGGCAAGATCTTCCACGACCTCACCGAGCTGTCCGCGATGGGGGTGCCGACCGTCGCGCTGGTGTTCGGCAACTCCACCGCCGGTGGGGCGTACGTGCCGGGCATGTGTGACTATGCTGTGCTGGTCGATCGCCAGGCGAAGGTGTTTCTCGGTGGGCCGCCGCTGGTGAAGATGGCCACCGGGGAGGAGGCCGACGACGAGGAGCTCGGTGGGGCGGACATGCACGCGCGGGTGTCCGGGCTGGCGGATCATTTCGCCGTGGACGAGCTGGACTGTATCCGGATCGGCAGGCAGATAGTGGCCGAGACCAACTGGCGCAAGCTGGGGCCGCCGCCGACGGAGCTGCCTGATGAGCCGCGCTACGACCCGGAGGAGCTGCTTGGTGTCGCCTCGGCCGACTTCCGGGTGCCGTTCGACCCTCGGGAGGTCCTGGCCAGGGTTGTGGATGGTTCCCGGTTCGGGGAGTACAAGGCGCGCTATGGCACCAGCCTGGTCACCGGGTGGGCCTCGATCCACGGTTATCCGGTCGGGGTCCTGGCCAACGCGCGCGGCGTGCTGTTCTCCGAGGAGTCCGAGAAGGCCAGCGAGTTCATCCTGCTGGCGAACCAGTCCAGCACTCCGTTGATCTTCCTGCAGAACACCACTGGCTACATGGTCGGCACCCGGTACGAGCAGGGGGGGATCATCAAGGACGGCGCCAAGATGATCAACGCGGTGACCAACAGCACGGTCCCGCACATCACGATTAACATCGGGGCGTCGTTCGGAGCGGGCAACTACGGCATGTCGGGCCGTGCCTACGATCCCCGCTTCGTCTTCAGCTGGGTCAACGCCAAGTGCGCGGTGATGGGGCCGCAGCAACTGGCGGGCGTGCTCTCGATCGTGGGCCGTCAGGCCGCCGAAGCCGCGGGCAAGCCGTTCGACGTCGAGGCCGACGAGAAGCAGCGGCGCGCCATCGAGGCGCAGATCGAGCGCGAGTCGCATGCCTTCTTCATGTCCGCCCGGCTCTACGACGACGGGGTGATCGACCCGCGGCAGACCCGCACGGTGCTGGGTATCGCGTTGTCCGCGGCGCATTCCCAGGAGGTGGCGGGACGGCGCGGTTTCGGCGTGTTCCGGATGTGATGGAGTCGATGGTGTCCAGGATCAACAAGCTGCTGGTGGCCAACCGGGGTGAGATCGCCTCCCGGGTGATGCGCACGGCCCGTGAGCTCGACATCGGCACGGTGGCGGTGTTTTCCGACGCGGACGCGCATGCCCCCTTCGTCGCGGAGGCCGATCAGTCCGTGCATCTGCCGGGCGTGGCGCCGGCCGACACGTATCTGCGTGCTGACCTGCTGCTGGACGCGGCCCGGCGGACCGGGGCGGACGCCGTTCATCCCGGCTATGGCTTCCTGTCGGAGAACGCGGGGTTCGCCAGAGCGTGCGAGGACGCGGGACTGGTGTTCGTCGGGCCGCCGCCGGCCGCGATCGAGGCGATGGGCTCGAAGACCGCGGCCAAGGAACTCATGGCCAACGCGGGTGTGCCGGTGCTGCCCGGAATCGTGATCGACGACGAGGAGGTCGACCCGCGCTCGCTCGAGGCTCAGGTGGCCGCCGAGATCGGGTTCCCCGTCCTGGTCAAGGCCGCTTACGGCGGTGGCGGCCGCGGCATGCGGGTGGTCGAGGCCAAAGCCGGGCTGGCCGACGCGGTCACCTCCGCCAGGCGCGAGGCCGCCTCGGCGTTCGGCAACGCGACCGTGTTCCTCGAACGCTACGTCGACTCTCCCCGCCACGTCGAGGTGCAGATCTTCGGCGACCGGCACGGCACCGTGGTGGGCCTGTTCGAGCGCGAATGCTCCATCCAGCGGCGCTACCAGAAGATCCTCGAGGAGGCGCCGTCCCCCGCGGTCGACGATCGGCTGCGCGCCGAACTGGGCCAGGCCGCCGTCGCCGCCGGCAAGGCGATCGGCTACGTCGGCGCCGGCACCGTCGAGTTCGTCCTCGATTCCAGCGGCCAGTTCTATTTCCTCGAGGTCAACACCCGGCTGCAGGTGGAGCATCCGGTGACCGAGCTGGTGACCGGACTGGACCTGGTGCGGCTGCAGCTCCTTGTCGCTGAGGGCGCGCCGTTGCCGCAGGAGGCGCTGGAGGCGACCATCTCCGGACACGCCGTGGAGGCCCGGCTGTACGCTGAGGACACCGCCGCCGGTTTCCTACCCGCCACCGGCACGCTGCACCGCTTCGACATTCCCCGCCTGCCCGGTGTCCGGGTCGACGCGGGCGTGGCGGACGGTTCCGTGGTGAGCCCGCACTACGACCCCATGCTGGCGAAAGTGATCGCGCACGGCCGCACCCGAGACGAAGCGATCCGGACACTGGCCCGGACCCTCGCGGACAGCAGACTGCACGGTGTCGTCACCAATCGGGACCTGCTCGTCGGCATCCTGCGCGAGGACGAGTTCCGCTCGGGCGCGATCGACACTGGCTACCTGCGCAGGCACGACCCAGCCGAGTTGAAGCGCTCCGCGCGTGACCCGCAGGCAGTGTCGACGCATGCGCTCGCGGCGGCGCTGGCCGGACAGGCCGAGCGCAGGGCGAGGGCACGGGCGCTGGCCACCGTCCCGTCCGGCTGGCGCAACGTGGACAACGGCCCGCAGCGGGCGGCCTTCGTCGCCGACGGCGAGGACATCGACGTGACGTACCGGATTCGGGGCGGTGAGGTGACCGGGAGCGTGGCCGGGCAGGCGCTGGGTGCCGTCCACGCCTTCACGCTGGCGCCGGACGGAGTGGACATCGCCGTCGGCGGTACTCGGTGCGCGATGTCGGTGAGCCGCTACGGCGACGAAGCCTACGTCGACAGCGCGCTGGGCAGCACCCGGCTCACCGAGAAGGCCCGGTTCCCCGACCCCACTGCGGTCCGGGAACCGGGGTCGCTGCTCGCGCCGATGCCGGGGACGGTCGTACGCGTGGCGGCCAAGCTCGGGCAGGAGGTCACGGCCGGCACCCCGATCCTCGTGCTGGAGGCCATGAAGATGGAGCACACGGTGGCGGCACCCCATGACGGCACGGTCGCCTCGGTGAACGTCGCGATGGGACAGGCCGTCGACACGGGCTCGGTGCTCGCGGTCGTCGAGGAACGGATGGACTGATGGTCGCCTTCGCCGAGTTGCTCGCCGACCTCCAGACCGAAACCCGAGTGGTCGAGGACATGCTGACCGGGCTGAGCCCCGCCACCTGGGACGCGCCGACCCCAGCGCCCGGGTGGGCGATCCGCGACCAGGTCAGCCATCTGGCCTACTTCGACGAGGCGGCCACTCGGGCCGCAGTCGATCCCGACCGCTTCCGCGCGGTGGAGGCCAAGCAGGTGTCGCGAAACCCGGCGTTCGCCGACGAGGTCGCCCAGCGGCATCGGGGGCTGCCGCCGGCGGAGCTGCTGACCTGGTTCCGCGACGCGCGCCGGCGCCTGGTCGACACGGCGTCCGGACTGGACCCGAAGCTGCGGGTGCCGTGGTACGGGCCGGAAATGAGCCTCGCGTCCTCGATCATCGCCCGGCTGATGGAGACGTGGGCGCACGGCCAGGACATCGCCGACACCCTCGGCGTCGAGCGCGCCCCGACCGCGCGGTTGCGGCACGTCGCGCACCTCGGGGTGCGCACCTTCGGGTTCGTGTTCGGCCTGCACGGCAAGCCGGTCCCCGCCGACCCGGTCCGCGTCGAGCTGACCGGCCCGGACGGCGCGACCTGGACGTGGGGACCGCCGCGAGCGCGGGACACCGTGTCCGGGCCGGCGTTGGACTTCTGCCTCGTCGTGACCCAACGGCGGCACGTCGCCGACACCGTCCTGAAGATCAGCGGGCCGGTGGCGGCCGAGTGGATGTCCGTCGCCCAGGCCTTCGCCGGCCCACCGGGACCGGGGCGTGCGCCAGGTGAGTTCGCCAGGAAGGAGAAGACGGTCCGATGACTTCCCGTCCGGTGCGGATTGGCAACTGTTCCGGCTTCTACGGCGACCGCGTCGCCGCGGCCAGGGAGATGGTGGAGGGCGGCCCGATCGACGTCCTCACCGGCGACTACCTGGCCGAGCTGACCATGTTGATCCTGTGGAAGGCGAAGCAGAAGGATCCGGGCGCCGGGTACGCCAAGACGTTCCTCACGCAGATGGAGCAGGTGCTGGGCACCTGCCTCGACCGCGGGATCCGGGTGGTGACCAACGCGGGCGGACTGAACCCGGCCGGCCTCGCCGAGCGGCTCACCGAGCTGGCCGAGCGCCTCGGACTGGCACCGCGCATCGCCTACATCGAGGGCGACGACCTCACGAACACGATCGATGACCTGATCGCCGCCGGGCACCCCCTGGCACATATGGACACGGGGCGTCCGCTCGCCGACGCGGGTGTGAAGCCGGTCACGGCCAACGTCTACCTGGGCGGCTGGGGCATCACAGAAGCCCTGACCGCCGGCGCCGACATCGTCGTGTGCCCACGGGTCACCGACGCCTCCCTGGTCACCGGCCCGGCCGCCTGGTGGCACGGCTGGGCCCGGACCGACTACGATCCGCTGGCCGGCGCGGTCGCCGCCGGGCACATCATCGAGTGCGGCCCCCAGGCAACCGGCGGCAACTACTCCTGGCCGCACGAGGTGACCGACCGCCGCTATCCCGGCTTCCCCATCGCCGAAGTCGCCGCCGACGGGTCCAGCGCCATCACCAAACATCCGAACACCGGAGGCATCGTGTCGGTGGACACGGTCACCGCCCAGCTGCTGTACGAGATTGCCGAACCCGCCTACCCCAACCCCGACGTGGTGGCACACTTCGACACCATCACCCTGACCCAACAGCAGCCCGACCGGGTCCGCGTGTCCGACGTGCGAGGCAGCGCGCCACCGGACACGGCGAAGGTCGCCATGAACTACGTCGGCGGCTACCGCAACACCATGACATTCGTCCTGACCGGCCTCGACATCGAGGACAAGGCCGCCTGGACCGAAGGACTGCTGTTCGACATCCTCGGCGGCAAGGACACCTTCGCCGAGACCGACGTGCGCCTGATGCGGTTCGACACCGACGATGCCCCGACCAACGAGCAGGCCACCGCCCACCTGCGGATCACCGTCAAGGACCCGGACGCACGCAAGGTCGGGCGGGCCTTCTCCGGCGCGGT
Source organism: Saccharomonospora amisosensis (assembly GCF_011761185.1). Taxonomy (NCBI): domain Bacteria; kingdom Bacillati; phylum Actinomycetota; class Actinomycetes; order Pseudonocardiales; family Pseudonocardiaceae; genus Saccharomonospora; species Saccharomonospora amisosensis. Next base: position 56,060 of record NZ_JAAOYM010000001.1, read on the forward strand.
CATGGAGGTCATCCTCGCCGGGCCCGCCGGGCTGCACACCACGACCCCACCCACCGCCGAGAGCGCCTACGGCGTCTACTGGCCCGCCTTGATCCCCGCCGACCTGATCGAACAACGGGTCGTGCTACCCGACGGCACGACCAGAACGATCGGCCGCGCCGAGCACGCCCCAGCCACCGGCCAGCCCGTCCCCCCACCCCATCCAGCCACGGTGGCAGTGCGGGCACCGACCCGGACAGTCCCACTGGGGCGGGTCTGCGCGGCGCGGTCAGGTGACAAGGGCGGCAACGCCAACATTGGCGTGTGGGTCCGCACCGACACGGCCTACGCCTGGCTGCGCGACTACCTCACCGTCGACAGGCTGCGGACACTGATCCCCGAAGCCGCGCCGCTGACCGTCCGCCGCCACGAGCTGCCGAACCTGCGGGCGCTGAACTTCGTACTGGTCGGCCTGCTCGGCGAGGGCGTTGCCGCCTCGGTACGGCCCGACCCACAGGCGAAGGGTCTCGGCGAGTACCTGCGCTCCCGCCACGTGCCGATCCCCGTCACCGTGCTCGAGGAGAACGCACCGCCGTCCTGACAGGAGGATGACCATCTCGTCAGGCCCCATCGACGTGACCAGTCTTCGCGGCCGCCACGAAACCCACCGCTGGAACCGGGTCAGCGTCGGCGATCTGTGTGAGCAGCTGGTCTGGAGCCGCCCCGACAAGGAGACGGTGGTGGGGCACGAGCGCGCCTACGCCTATCCCGAGCACCGCAGGCTGACCTACCGCGAGGTCGACGAGCTGGCCAACCGGGTGGCGAACGCGCTCGCCGCGCAGGGCCTGCACGCGAACACCTTCCTGAGGACCGCGCCCGACGTGGTGCCCGCCAACGGCCAGACGGTCGCCGAGTCGGAGGTCATCGAGTTCTGCCGTTCCCGGCTGGCCGGGTTCGAAACGCCCAAACGAGTCACTGTCACCGACGCGTTGCCCGAAACGGTCGGCCAAGTACCAGATCCGGGCCGGCGCCAAACCCCTGTACACCGAATGACGACCCGAACCGTTGCCTGCGGACACAAGGAGCGGGCGGGATCGCGCCGGAATCATGTTTCGTGTGCGAGGACTTCGCCGAGATTCAGCGCCGCCTGCTTCAGGCTGGGGGTGAACAATTAGTAACATTGCGGAGGTTCGACCGCAGCGGGAGTAGGGGAGTCCACGGAGCCGCCTGTGGCCGGGAGCGCACGGAGGACGTCCGCACTGCGGCCGCCAGCCCTGGGCTCCGGGTATGCTTACCATACCTTTCTCGGAGTCGACCCGAGTTCCGCAGTTAGTGGGCATACGCGGGTGTTCTGAATCGTGTTTGTGCTGGTAGTGGCGTGGCGTTGCGTTGGTCGCGGTTCGCGAAAATGCGTGGGCACACGACTTGCCGTGTCGTGCTTGATCACGCTGCTGGTTGGTGCTCGACTGGTGGGCATGTATCTGCGGACGACGCAGCGGCGCAACCGGGACGGCGCGGTGGTGCGGGTACGTGCAGCTGGCGCACAACCGGCGGGTGGACGGCGTGACCCAGGCTCAGGTGCTGCTGAACCTGGGCCGGGAGGATCATCTCGACCGCGACGGGCTGCGCTGGCTGGTCGGCTCGATCAACCGCTACCTCGGCGACGGCGACACCGGCGAACCGACCGAGGCCGCCCCGTGGGCCGGCGATGGCCTGCGCGTGACGGCGTCGCGTCCGGTGGGGACGGTGCACCTGCTGGACGGGCTGTGGCGGGCGCTGGAGATCGACGCCGCGGTCGGCAAGGTGCTCGGGTCGCGCCGATTCACCACCAACATGGAACGTGTGCTGTTCGCGCTGGTCCCCAACCGCGCGATCGAGGCGATGTCGAAGCTGTCGGCCGCCGAGTGGGCCAGCTGTGACGGATGAGGACCAGGCCTATCGGGCGATGGACCTGCTGGTCGAGGCCGACGCGCAGGCCGAGGTGCAGGAGGCGGTGTTCTTCGCCGTGGCCGACCTCTTGAATCTTGAGGTCGACCTGCTGTTCTTCGACACGACGAGCACCTACTTCGAACGCGACACCGAGGAGACCGGCGACGACGCCTTCCGCCGCTACGGGCATTCCAAGGACCACCGCGACGACCTGCCGCAGATCGTCATCGGGCTCGCTGTGACGAAGGAGGGCATCCCGGTCCGCTGTTGGTGCTGGCCCGGCAACACCAGCGACCAGGCGATCCTGGCCGAGGTCACCGACGACATCCGCGGCTGGCGGCTCGGCCGGATCATCACCGTGGTCGACCGTGGGTTTTCCAGCGCCGACAACCTGGCCTATCTGCGCCGCAGCGGCGGGCACTTCATCGCTGGGATGCGCATGCGTGACGGCAACCCGCTGGCCGAGCAGGAGCTGTCGCGGCAGGGCCGCTACCAGCAGGTCACCGACAACCTACGGGTCAAGGAAGTCCGGCTCGACGACACCGACGTGCGGTTCATCATCTGCCACAACCTCGAGCAGGCCGAACGAGACCGCGCCCAGCGCACCGACGCCATCGCCTGGCTGGAAGCCGAACTGAAACGGATCAAGCAGGCCCGCGAACGCGACCACAAGCGCAAGACGAACGCGAAGGCCAGGCAGACGGCCGACGCCGCGCACACCAAGGCCGAATGCGCGCTGCGCGACCACCCCACCCTCGGGCGGTGGCTGCGCCAGTCACCAACCGGTCGGTTGTCGATCAACCGCGGCAAGATCAAGACCGAGGAGCGGTTGGACGGCAAGTACCTCATCGCCACCAGCGACCCGCACATCAGCGCCGAGGACACCGCGCTGGGCTACAAGAACCTCCTGGAAGCCGAGCGCGGATGCCGCGACCTCAAATCGTCGCTGCTGCTCAGGTCGGTGTTCCACCGGCTCGAGCACCGCATCCGCGCCCACGTCCTGCTCTGCGGGCTTGCCCTGCTGCTCATCCGGGTTGCCGAACGCCGCACCAGCATGACCTGGCGCCGCATCGCCACCGAGCTCGGCCGCGTGCACGCCGTCGCCCTGGTCGGCAGCGCCGGCACCGCCGTGCACACCACCTCACTGACCACCGCACAGGCCGACATCTTCCGCCATTGTCAACTTGCCCCGCCGCCCCGATAACCGCCCTAGACCCCGCCTGACCAGGCATAACACCACCCAAGACGGTCCCGAGAAGCGTAGGCACACGCGCTACCCGCCAGTCCGCGCACCTTTTCCCCAGCTCAGCGCCCAGATTCGGCAATCTCATGTGCCCATCAACTGCGGAACCCGGGGTCGAGGGCCGGGATCTATCGACATTTCTCCGCCAAGCTGGTGTTCCTGGTGGCTCTGTTTCGACCGCGTTATCGACGGCTTGACCGTGCCCGCTGCGGAGATCGAGTCCGAAGCGCACGATGAACGGTAGGCGCTCACCCCGCCGGTTGAGGCCGGTAGGCAACCGACCGCGCCGCGACCAGCGCTTGTACCTCAAGGAATGGGGTCACGCCGTGGCCGAACTACGTCGAGATCTCGATGAGGCGAGGGTGTGGACGATGATGCACTTCGCGATCGGCACCGCGCAGACCATGCTTTGTTGCCGGTAGATCGGCCCTGTCAACGAGCGTACTGCCAGCTTGCTGCCGAACGTCGGCCACGCGATGTTCGGGGTTGAACTCCCAGTTTCACGCCGCTGCGTGGCCGCGGGCGCCAGACGATGTGACCGGGGCGCCGGGGTGTGATGTTGGCAACCCAAACCGGCAGGTCTGTTAATGGTTGATAACATATTTTCTTGGTCGAAGCCGGAATGGGCGCGAGGGGGATGAGTGAATGACCAGCGACAGGGGCGATTGGCGGCGATCGGAATCGGTCATGCCGCCAGCGGGCCTGAGTGCTTTCCCGGGGGTAGGCGGCCATTCGGCGATACTGTGCGCTGGTTGTCGGCAGGCGGGGCGCTGCCGGCTCGGAATCGAGGCGCTCGAAGCGGGGGACGACGGTAGCGTGGTCGGGCGGCTTCGGCTGGGCGTCGAGCATGAGGGTGCCGGTGGCGTCGCGCACGGCGGGTCGGTCATGGCGGCCTTCGACGAGCTGTGCGGTGTGGTGCCGTGGTCCGCCGCCGTGCTCGCGGTCACGGCGGACATGCAGGTGTCGTTTCGCCGCCCGGTCCCCATCGAGCATGAACTCGACCTCAGAGCGTGGCCTGAGCACCGAGATGGGCGCGGCGGGTGGACCATTGGCGCGGAGCTTCGCCTGCCCGGGCAGAACACGGTGCTGGCGGTCGCGCGGGCCCGCTTTGTCGAGCGCGATCCGGAGTTTCACTACGCCCGCTTTCACCAGTGGCTGAGTGCGCGGACGGGTCGGATCAGCGATGCCAACACGTGAACGCGTCATGCCGGGCGAGTCTCGCGGGTCCAACCGGCCATGGTCGACGGTCGTGTGGGGCTGACGCGAGTTCCGCGATGCGATCGCGGATCGACGGCGCTCGCTGGGCAGGGCTGGTGACCGTCGGTTCCTTTACCAGGAGGGTTGAACGGAGATGACAGCACAGGCGCTTGCTTATGAGATCGTCAACGAGGTGGTCTGGATAACGATCAACCGGCCGGAGGCGCGCAACGCGCTCAATTCGGAGGTTCGGTCCGCTTTGTTCGAGGCGTTCGACACCTTCAATGCCGATCGCAATGCGAAGGTGCTGGTGCTCACCGGCGCCGGTGACACTGCCTTCTGCGCGGGGGGAGACCTCAAGGAGATGGCTGACACGGAGTTGACGGTGCCGCCATCGGGCTTCGTTCCGCACCTCGGTCGCAACGTAAAGGTCGACAAGCCCACCATCGCGGCGGTCAATGGGGTGGCCTACGCCGGTGGTTTCCTGCTTGCCCAGATGTGCGACCTGGTCGTGGCCGCCGAGCACGCCCGGTTCGCGGTCACCGAGGTCAAGGTGGGCCGGGGTGCGCCGTGGGCCGCGCCGTTGCCGTGGCTCATTCCGCCGCGCGTAGCACTGCAGATCCTGCTGACCGGGGAGCCTATCGACGCCGCGCGGGCCTACCAGATCGGCCTGGTCAACGAGGTAGTACCGGCCGGGGAACTCCGGGAGGCGACGCAGCTTTTCGCGGAACGCATCGCCGCGAACGCGCCGCTGTCTGTGCTCGCCGCGAAGGCGACGATATACGCGGCTGCCGACCGCGGGTGGCACGACGCGCTGGACGAGGCTGACCGGATCTGGGAGCCGGTTTACCTGAGCGAGGACGCGCAGGAGGGACCGCGCGCTTTCCGCGAGAAGCGCAAACCGGTGTGGCGCGGCAGGTAGTGTTGTGCCCAAGTGGGGGCGTGTACACGTTTCGGCTCTGGCACGTTTTCGGTGGTGACGCGGGGTTGGCGGGTTGGGCACGGAGCGTTGTGTCAGAGTGAGCCCTTTTCATCCCGGTCTGGATGTGTTGGCGGGCTTGGGTTCTTGCTGATCACAGGTTGACTGCGGTCGGTGTGTCGTCGCCTGGACGTGGTGAAGCCCCTGGTGGCAGAGCTTTCGACCAAGATCGTTCCGCCAGAGCCAGGGGCTTCAAGGTGTTGTTCTATCGTGTCGCGCTGCCGTTGTCATCTCGGACCCTGAGGTTCGTGTCCGGGCTGATCCGTGTGCACCGCAAGGAGTTGGGCTCGGTGTGGCCCAAGCTCGACCCGGGCCAGCAGGCAAACACGCCAGGCACGGGGTGAACCTGCAGGTCATCGCCTCGCCCGACGGCGACTCCTCTGGGTCTCGGGCGATTTGCCCGGCAGCACCCACGACACCACGGCCGCACGGATCTGGAACATCCTCACCGCGCTCCGCGACGCCGGGCTGATCGCCCTCGGCGACAAGGGCTACCACGGCTACGACCGGACCGGGCAGCAGGTGATGACCCCGTACAAGGGCCGGAACAAGCCCGCATCGCAAAAAGACGCCAACCGAGCCCACACCCGCCTCCGCGGCCCCGGCGAACGCGCCCACGCCCAACTCAAGACCTGGCGCATCCTCCGCAAACCCCGCTGCTGCCCACGCCGCACAGAACGCATCGCCAAAGCCATCCACGTCCTACAGAACTACGAGGTCACCGCAGACGGCGCCGTGAGATGACGGCGTCATGGAATCCTTCGACCCGTCGAGAGTATTTCGGCACGATCTGCGGGCGCGAAGGTGCCCTCCCGATCACGCGGCACGGCAATGCGCACCTCTCCCACGTCGGTCCGCACCGTTTTCGCCGACGACCACTCATTGGTCCCGAATTTCTCGGCCGCATCACCCCTCTCATAGCCGAGATGCTCGTCCAGTTCAGCGTTCAGCGCCGTCTCCAACACCGTCTTCGTCGACTGCCGCAGCAGTCCATCCGACCCGACCAGAGACACCCCGTCCGCGCGCGCCCTGTCGATCAACTCCCGCGCGACCCGCAGGTCAAGACCGTCCTCGGCACCCGCCGCCGCGGCCGCAAAGCCGGCCGCCACCCCGTTGTTCGTCAACCTCGATCCCTTCCAACCAGAGCACCCGCCCCAGCATGGTCAAGATCACCACCACCCGCTGAGTAGGCCAGGAGCGCGGTGCCGGGATTGCTCTCGGTCCGTTTCTCCTGGCCTCTCGCCGAACCCGCCGTGCGCCTCTCAACGCAACGGGCTCTCCACGGTTGTCTGCCGGTGGGCGTGGTTATGCAGGCCAGGGGGCGGGGATCGTGGTGGCGCGCCAGCGATACCGGGTTACCGGGATGGCTGCGATCTTGCGCAGTTCGGTTGTGCCCGCGGTGATGGGAAGCCACTGCCCCGTGGGCATGGTGAACTTCCTGCGGACGTCCCGCCACCTCCAGCGGTGCCGCTCGCGCAGCATGCGGATGATTCGCCACCAGGCGAAGTTATCGAGCATGCTGAACGTGTTCTTCGCGACCGCGTGCCGGAAGTAGTTGGCCCACCCGTGCATGATCAGGTTCAGCCTGGTCAGCACGTATTCCAGGTTCTGCTGCGATGTCCTGGGTGTCAGGGCACGGATCTTGGCCTTCAACGCTCGGATCGGCCGGGCACCGATGAAGGTATAGACGTGCCACTTGTTCGTGCCTCGCTTGCGCCGCCACTGGATGCGGAAGCCCAGGAAGTCGAACCCCTCGCTCAGGTGCACGATACGGGTCTTGGCCGGTGACAGCCGTAACCCCATCGGCGCCAGCACCCGAGCGATATCTTCGCGCAGCGCCTCGGTGTGCTGCTCGGTCCCGTTGACCAGGACGACGAAGTCGTCCGCGTAGCGGACGACCCGCCAAGTCGGCAGCCCCCGGGCACGCAGGCGCGCCCGTCGATACTCGGTGGACATCGTCCCGCCGCCTTCCCACGACCCGTGCAGGCGCTCATCGAGCACCGACAAGGCGATGTTGGCCAGCAACGGAGACAAGATGCCCCCTTGCGGCGTGCCGGTGTGGGTGTTCTCGCGGTCGCCGAGTTCGGTCAGGACCCCGGCCTTGAGAAACGCCTTCACCAACGCCAGCACGCGTTTGTCCTTGATCCGTGCGCGAACGCGGTCCATCAGCGCGACGTGGTCGATCTCGTCGAAACACGCCGCGATGTCCGCGTCCAGCACCCACTGGTAGCCACGGCTGCCGAAGTGGTGGATCTCCGCAATCGCGTCCTGCGCTCGCCGCTTGGGCCGAAACCCGTAGGAGACCGGCTTAAAGTCGGCCTCGAAGATCGGTTCCAGCACCAGTTTCAACGCGGCCTGAACGACCCGGTCGGCGACGGTGGGAATCCCCAGCCGCCGTACCTTGCCCGACCCGCCCGGTTTGGGAATCTGACGCTCCCGCACCGGCAATGGTCTCGGAACGTGCCCGCCTTGAGCTGGGCACGCAGATCGTCCAGGAACCCCGGGACCCCTGACCGCTGCTCGATGTCGGCGACGGTGAGTCCGTCGACGCCAGCGGTGCGGGCTCCCTGGTTGCCCGCGACCCGACCGAACGCCACTATCAGCGTCGCCGGGTCGTGCACGAAATTGAACAGGTCATCGAACCGGCGGCCAGGATCGGCCACCGCCCAACGGTGAAGCTTGGCCTGCATCTCCGATACCCGCGACCACGACCCCACGGCCTGGTCGGGAGCGCCACCATTCGGCGGCGCGTCTTCCGGCATTACAGCTCCTCGTCTTCTCGACTACCGCTGCCGCCCTTCCCCATGCGCGCAGGCTTTCCCCGGCTCCGAGTACTACGGCGGCTCCGCCCCGTCTCGGATCGATCAGCGGTCGGTGCGCTCAACCCCGCGTTCGCCGCCGGATGCGACGGACAGGGGTATGAACCGAGACGGTTCCCGTGTTCACTGTGATTCGCTCGGCGAAGGAGGAGCCCGACTGTGTCCCAGCGACCTCGCCAACGGGTACGCCGCAGACTTTTCCCGTGGCCTCCCAGAACAGCTCTTGTATCCCGCGCTGGAAGTTCCCGCCACAACGGTACGCAGCGGGACGCGCCGCACCCGGCCCATATCCACCAGGTTCGAGCCGGTGTCCCTATTGAAGGACGTAAAACGCCGGTTCCTCGCGTACTCCTTTCCGCCACGCTCGCCGGACCCGCACCATCTGGCAGTACTGGCCACGCCCCGGCTTTGTCAGGGCTGCTCCCACCCTCCCCGGCACCACCCGGATCAGGCTGCCCTCAGCTACACCGCCCTGCTACGACAGGACAGCGGCGAAGGTCTCTCACCTCCACTCGAATCACAGCGCCTCACGGCGCAAACAAGATCACGGACAGTCCCACAGTCCCGCTTGGGGGTCAGCCGGGTGACTGATGGACGGCCTCCGAGGGTCTGTCAAACAAGTTTCGGACGCGCCCCGGCCGCAGTCCTTCCGAGGGGCTGCGCTGGGAGCCGTGCTCAAGGGTGCTGGTGGGCGCGTCGGAAGTGGCTCGGTGAGTTGCCGGTCCATGCTTTGAAAGCGTGCGAGAAGTTGGTGACGTCGCTGTAGCCGAGTTCGGCGGCGACCTCACTGACCGACGTGGACCGGTCGAGCAGCCGTATCTGGGCGCGGTCGAGCAGGGACTTCTGGAGGAGTTCGCGGAAGCTGGTTCCCTCCGCGGCGAGGCGGCGTTTCAGGGTACTCGAGGAGATCGAGAACTCATCCGCGATTGACTGGATTGTCTTCAACCCTGGCCTGTCCTCCAACAGCTCCCGCACTCTGCGGGTGAAGTCCTGGGTGCCAGCCCGACGTTCGAGCGCCTGCTGGAGGTCAGTTATGGCGACTTCGTAGGCGAGTGGGTCGGGGAAGCGGCAGGCCGTGTGCAGCGTCCGTGCAGGGATGTGCAGGTAGGACAAGGGGGCGTCGAAGACGAGCCGACGCCCTGGCCATGCCTCTCGAGACAGGACGCTCGGCTCCGGCCAGCGACTATGCATGGTCACCTCCGACGTGTCGCCGACCAGCAGGTCGATCAACCGCATGAGGGCCAGCCCGCAGTAGGTGACGACTAGACAGTCCAGGTCGGGTTCTCCTGCGTTCCCGGACAGCCGAATCGTCAGGTCCTCCGGCTGGCGATCGAACTGGGTAATGACGGCCTTGGTGATAACCGGAAGATAGGTCAGCAGCTGCACGACCTCGGCGACGGTTCCTGCGCTGACCAGCGGCACGCTCATCGGCCCGAAGGACGTGAGCTGGGCCTGTTCCGCGCAGGCGATCCCCAGCCGTGTCGCCTGCTCGGCGTCGAGTTCGGGATAGACCTCGCGAAACCACCGCAGCGGTGCTTGCGCTTGGGTCTGGATCAGAGTCAGCTCGCCGGTTCCCTCGCGCGCCATTATGGCGCGGAACTCCTCCACGGCGTTCTGATCGATCGCTGAACTGCTCAGCAGTTGCACGAACACAAGAGATGGGACGCCTGGCTCGTCTCTCCACATGGCGATCCTCACGTGATCCGAACTCACAACAGGATGGCGCGGCTTCGACATGGCCTTGTCGGACGCCGACGACAATCATGAAGGAAGTGTCCGTCTTGTGGTCAAGAGTGGGGTAGTTGTCGATGGCAGTCGTTACTTTCGTGTCGCACGACGGGGAGAAGCACGAGGCGCCCCTCGAGGAGGGCTGCTCGCTGATGCAAGTCGCGAAGAACAACGCCATTCCGGGCATCGATGGCGACTGCGGCGGAGAGGCCGCCTGCGGCACCTGCCACGTGATCGTGGATCCTGCCTGGGCCGACAAGGTCGGCCCGTCCGGTCCGGTGGAAGAGGAGATGCTGTCGATGAACCCCGAGCGACAGGCGACGTCTCGGCTGTCCTGCCAGACCAAGGCCTCCGAGTCATGGGATGGCCTGACCGTGCAACTGCCCGAATTCCAGATGTAGCAGGAGGTGTCGACGAGATGAAGATCCCTGAAACAGTCAAGAGGAAGGTCGAGGCCGCCATCCCGCTGGATCGACAGGTCCAGGCCGCACACCTCTACGACAAGGGCCGACGCTGGCTGACCCGCACGAACGGGCAGAAGATGTTCGTCGAACGCCCGATCCCGCCGGTCGAAGAAGTCGCGCTCGAAGACATCGACCTCAGCAACCCGTTCCTCTACCGGCAGGGGCGCTGGGCCTCCTACTTCAAGCGCCTACGCGACGAGGCCCCGGTCCACTACCAGCCTCACAGTCCCTTCGGACCGTTCTGGTCGGTCACGCGTCACGCCGACATCATTGCGGTGGACAAGAACCACGAGGTCTTCTCCGCGGAACCTCTCATTGTCATCGGGGCGCCGCCGCGGTTCATGGACATCGCGATGTTCATCGCCATGGACCCGCCCAAGCACGACGTTCAGCGCCGCGCCGTCCAAGGGGTGGTGGCTCCGAAGAACCTCCGCGAGATGGAGGGCCTCATTCGCGAGCGCGTCAGGGACGTCCTGGACAACCTGCCCGTCAACGAACCCTTCGACTGGGTGAGCACCGTGTCGATCGAGCTCACCGCCCGCATGTTGGCGACGCTACTGGACTTCCCCTTCGAGCAGCGGCACAAGCTCGTCGAGTGGTCAAACCTGGCCACCTCGATGGAGCAGGCCAACGGAGGCCCCTCCGACAACGACGAGCTGTTCCGCGGCATGGTGGGCATGGCGCGTGGACTCAGCGCATTGTGGCATGACAAGGCCGCCCGCCTCGCGGCCGGTGAAGAGCCCGGGTTCGACCTCATCACCATGCTGCAGAGGAATGAGAGTACCAAAGACCTGATCAAGCGTCCCATGGAGTTCGCTGGCAACCTGATCCTGCTCATCGTCGGGGGCAACGACACAACGCGCAACTCGATGAGTGGTGGCGTTCTCGCGCTGAACCAGTTCCCCGACCAGTTCGAGAAGCTCAAGGCCAATCCGGACCTGATCCCGAACATGGTCTCGGAGATCATCCGCTGGCAGACTCCGCTTGCCTACATGCGCCGGATCGCCAAGACCGACACCGTGCTCAACGGCCAGTTCATCCGTAAGGGTGATAAGGTGGTAATGTGGTATGCGTCCGGCAACCGCGATGAGACTGTGTTCGAGCGACCGGACGAGTTGATCATCGACCGGCCCAACGCCCGCAACCACATCGCTTTCGGGTTCGGCGTGCACCGGTGCATGGGCAACCGGTTGGCCGAGCTGCAGCTGCGGATCCTCTGGGAGGAGATCCTCCCGCGCTTCGAGAGGATCGATGTAGTCGGGGAGCCGGAATACGTCCAGTCCAACTTCGTTCGGGGCATCAGCAAGCTGATGGTCGAGCTCACCCCCAAGGGCGCCGGATGAGCTCAGCGCGCACGGTGGTGGTCGGTGCCAGTCATGCCGGGGCACAGCTGGTCACCAGCCTCCGCCAGGAGGGCTGGTCCGGTGAAATCGTGCTGGTCGGTGACGAGTCGGTGCTGCCCTACCAGAGACCTCCTCTGTCGAAGGCTTACCTCGCTGGCAAGTGCTCGCTGACGGAGTTGGCCATTCGCTCCCAGGACTTCTACCTCAAGCAGGGCATCGAGTGCCTGGACGCCTGCGTGGAGGAGATCGATCGTTCGGCTCGCCAGGTCCTGCTCAGCACGGGGGACAGACTGTCCTATGACGCCCTGGCTCTCTGCACCGGCGCACGCCCACGACGCCTGCGTGCCGCCGGCACCCAGCTCGATGGGGTGCACTACCTACGTCGGTCATCCGATGTCAAGCGGATCCGCGAGCACGCCATCCCCGGACGTCGTGCCGTCATCGTCGGTGGTGGTTACATCGGCCTGGAGACCGCCGCGTCGTTGCGCGCGCTGGGTCTTGACGTCACCGTGCTGGAGGCCGCAGACCGTGTCCTCGAGCGGGTGACCGCTCCTGAGGTGTCGGCATTCTTCACGCGCGTCCACCAACATGAGGGAGTCGACGTGCGGACGAGCGCATCGGTCGAGGCCCTGGTCGGCGACCACCGCGTCCGCGAGGCGGTCCTGGCGAGCGGCGAGCTTGTGGCAGCCGATCTCGTGATCATCGGGGTCGGTATCGAACCGACCACGGAACTGGCCGAGGCAGCCGGCCTGGCGGTGGACGACGGGATCTTGATCGACGCGCACGCGCGCAGCAGTGATCCCACCATTGTGGCCGCCGGGGACTGCGCCTCGCAGGACATGCCACGCTACGGCCGACGGATTCGCCTGGAGTCGGTGCCGAGCGCGGTGGAGCAGGCGAAGGTGGCAGCGGCGACCATCTGTGGAAAGGACAAGGAGGTCACAGCGCCCCCGTGGTTCTGGTCGGATCAGTATGACCTCAAGCTCCAGATCGCGGGACTCAACACGGGCTATGACGACATCGTCCTGAGCGGTGACCCGACCGCCGACCGCGATTTCACCTGCTACTACCTCCGGAAGGGCGAGCTGATAGCCGCTGACTGTGTCAACCGTCCCCGGGACTTCATGACCACCAAGCGCATGCTCGGCCAGGGGACCGCAGTCGATATGGCCACCCTGAAAGCAAAGGTTGCGGTGTGACGAAGCGGGCCGACCGCTGACCGTGGTCACCACCGAGGCACCGCCCAGTGCGGCGAACAAGGATGACTTGGATGTCGACAGCGTGGACGGCGGTGGGGCTTCTGTCTATCATTCTGGGCGTCGGTGAATCGCGTCGGTTGCAGACGTGAGGCACGCCCCCAGAGACGCACGCGGTCCTGCATAGTGGCTGGTGTTGCTCATTCGCAAACCGCTGCTGCTGGTGGCCAGGAGAGTGGACTGCCGCGGCACGGAACGCCTCGCCGAGACGGGAGGTGCGGTGCCGGCGGTCAGCCCTGTCTCCCGAACCGATCCGTTGTTCCCGGCGGAGATGATCCTGGACCAGAGGGCCGGATCCCCGGTTCATGGCAAAGACGAGCCCGTTTCAGAGCAGAGCTGTCGGCTGGTGGTTTCGGCCGGCCGGCCACATCGAGGTCGATCGTTCAACAGCCGAGCTGGGCTCCGCGCCGCGGTCGAAGCCGTGGATCGCGCGCGCCTCGTCGTCTACCCGAAAGGATCGATCACGAAGCGGCCGGAGGGACGTCTGATGTCGCTCAAGGATCGGGTACTGTTCGCATCGCGCTGGAGACGAGACGTCAGCTCCATTGACTCCCGTTGCACAGTGGGGCGTGCAGACGATCGTGCCGGCCTACGAACGGAGGGTGGTGTTGGGCCGTCGTCGTCGGCAGTTGGTGCGGGGATACTAGCGGGCCTTTGTCCAGTTGTACAGCGTCACGACCAGGGGTGCCGACGACCACGCACGGTAGCTTGATCTTGTCCAGATCGGTGGCGGGAGTCGGTAGCGAGACAGAGATCGCTACCCTGTCTTTCATGCGGGCACACTCCATGCGTGAACGGTTCAGGGAGCACATGCGCTCGGCTGTACTCGAGGCTGCCCACGACTTGATCATCGACCGCGGCTGGGACCGGGTGCGCATGGGGGAGGTGGCGGACCGAGCCGGGGTGTCGCGGGCAGCTCTCTACAAGGAGTTCGGTGACAAGGCCGGCCTCGGAGAAGCCGTCGTGCTTCGGGAAGCCTCACGCTTCCTGGAGGGCATCCAGGGGGCGCTGGAGGCGCACGTCGGCGATGCGAAGCGCGGCATCGCCGCAGCCGTCGACTACACCTTGGACGAGGCGGGGCGTAGCCCCCTGCTCAAGGCGGTGCTCATCTCCAACCGCGACCTGAATGGGGGGAGCCAAGCGTCCACGGGGATGCTCCCACTGCTCACGACTTCCGCGCGACTCCTCGACCTCGCCTCCGACACCCTGGCCGGATGGGTCGCGGAGAGTTACCCGAGTCTTCCCGAAAACGATGTCATCGACGCGGCCGACACCATGGTCCGCCTGACAGTCAGTCACCTGGCGCTGCCCAGGTGGGACCGAACCGCGACAGCACGCAAGATCTCAGAGGTCGCGGTCCGGTTCCTCTCCCTCGAATCGTGACCTGCGCCGGATTAGCATTACGGAAGCAGTCTGAACTGAGCTCAGCGGCGTACTGCGTGTTCGTCTGCGCCCTGCTGCTGACGTAGCACCGTTTAGAGAACCTTGCCGGTCGCTGTGCGGTGCAACTCAGCCACGAACTCGACCCGGGTAGGGCACTTGAAGTGGGCAAGCCGCCCCCGGGCGTACGCGATGAGCTCCTCGGCCGTCGCCTCGGCGGCGTTCTGGAGCGCCACGGTGGCCACTGGCGTCTCGCCCCAGCGGATGTCGAGGACGCCGACGACGGCCACTTCACGGACGGCCGGGTGCCGGTAGAGCTCTCCTGCTCGACAGTATCTCCGACAGGGCCCAGTCAGGGCGCCGATCCGGGCGCCGTGGCCTTGAGCGTCTTCGAAGCCAGCACCGTCGCTGGCCTCAACGCGGGCCGTCCGCCGATCCATCCGTCGACGCAGCGCGCTTCTCCGCCGCGATCAGCGAGCCGGTCCTCGACGGTCTCGCGACACCTGGCAGTGGGACTGTCCGATAAGTTGATCAGACAGCCCCATCTGGAGTTCCTGGGCGGTGGAGATGCCGAGGGTACGGATCTTGCGGTACAGGGTGGCGCGGCCGATGCCCAAGATTCTTGCCGCTTGCGTCCGGTTGTTGCCGACGCTGGCTAGTGTTTCGATGATCAGTTCGCGTTCCGACTGGTCCATTACGGATAGTTGTCGTTGGTGTGCACGTTTGAGCACCCAGGTCGGTAGGTGGTGCGGTTGGATCTCCTGGCCGTCGCTGGCGTTGAGTGCGGCGGCAAGGGCGTCTCGTAACTCGGCGATGTTGCCCGGCCACGGGCTACGCATCAGTGCTTGGAGCGTTGGCAGGCTGCAGTGTGCGGTGGGTTGACCGGCGAGTTCCGTGAGCAGAACCGGCGTCAGGTCGGCGATGTCCTCGGTGTGCTGGGCCAGCGGCGGAACCCACAGGTGGTGCGGGTAGGACGCGAGGGCTTGTTCGAGCCACTCATTGGTGTGGGTCGTGGTTTGGGCGGTGACGATGAGTCGTCCGGTTGTCGATGCGGACGTGGGATGGGGGCTGGTCGCCGCGAGGGCCCGCAACTGCGCCTGCGCCTGTGTCGGAAGGTATTCGATTCGCCGTACGATGACGTTGTCGCCTTGCCCAAGGGTTTCGTTGGCCCGGATGATCAGGTTCTTGGGCGCGGTCTCGGTGGGGTCGGCGGCGTTGAAAACCCGCAGTCCCCGGGCGGGACTGGACAGTTCGTGCAGATACTTGGCCAGGTAGAGCTTTCCGCTGCCCGGCTCGCCCGTGATCGCTACCGGATCGGGGAGCTGAGCCAGTTCCTGGATACGCGTGGTGATGCGGCGCCACTGTGGGCTGCGTCCCGCTGGAGGCGTGATGCCCGTGCTGGTGGCCGTCACGGATGGGTGGGAGCCCGTGCTGACGTGGCGGGGCCGGATCGGATCGAGGTACAGCACGACTCCGGCAGGGTGGTGGGATCCGGTCGTGACGGGTTCGCACCGGACACGGTACCGCCCGTGCGTGAGGTCCACGCTTACTTCGGAGCGCTGGGTACGGGCCAACTGTGTGGACGCGTCCCAGAGTACCGCCTGGTCGTGGGGTGTGAGATTGCCGCTGGCGATGGGGTTGGTGAGGATCATGTTCGGGTTGAGGCCGAGTATGGCGCCTCGATGCAGACGGCGGGCACGGGTGAACGCCTCGACGAGGGCGACATCGGCGGGGGAGGACAGGTGGCTCAACCGGGTTTCGATGTGCTGTACCGATTCGGAGAGCAGAGCGGGGATGAGCGGATTGTAGTCGTCAGCGAGGCAGGTAATGTCGAGAACTCCCTCGACGGCTCGGGTGACCGGGTTGTGGATGGGGACCCCAACGCACGACAGGTGGCGTAGGAAGTCCGCGTAGTGTTCTTCGCCGCGAACCGCGACCGTTCGAGCTTCCTCCAGGACTGTGCCTAACCCGTTGGTGCCGGCATACTCCTCCGCGAAGGCGAACCCAGGGGCCGCGTGTGCGTTGTCCAATGCGCTGTACAGCGGCTTCTCGCCAACCCAGCGCCGCACAATCCGCGCCTGCCGGTCGGCGAGCAGGATGCTGGTGGAGGTATCGGCCAGGGAACTGGCGAGACGTTCCACAACCGGCGTGGCCGCCTTCAGCAGTCGGCTGTCACTGTCGAAGTCCGGATCGTAGGGTAGTTCAGCCTTCTTGTCAGGGGTTATTCCGCAGGCTGCGGACCGGCGCCATGACAGCGCGATCTCGGCACGTACGGACAGCTGCGGGGGCTCGTGGCGTGCCTCAGGTGTGGCCGTCCCGCCTGAGGCACGGCCACCGGGTGCGACTGAGGTGGGCTCCATTGCCTGCACTCCATCGTCCACGGGGTGTGACGTGATCGTCCGACCAGAGTAGGGCGGAATCCCGTTGGCCCGATTGTCTCACTTTGAGACACAGGTCACCTTTGCTTGACGCGGCTTGAGTGGGCTCCGCCCAGAAGTCGTTGACCTGAACCTTCGGCCATCATGTGCCCGACACGCTGCGAAAACGCGCGGTCGACCCCGCTCGGCCAGACGCGAGGCATGGTCGTTGTCTCACATTGATACGGCGTGCTCGTCCGCGTGGCGGGTAACAATCTGTTTCCACAGGTGAAACCTCGGCCCAACTCGCGAGATCGGACGAATGGAGTGTTTGTGTCTGATTCGAAGTGTGATTTGCGGTCTATCCTGCTCCCCGCGTCCGATTTGGAAAGTTCGTTGGCCTTTTATCGAGATGGATTGGGGCTCGGTGTCCGGATGCGGGATCGGGACGACTATGCCGAACTCTCCGCCGGGTCGATAAAGCTCGCCTTGGCGATTCCGGCTGACCATCCGGTGCCGGAGTCGGCGTTGCCGGTGTTCCGGAGCGAGGACGTCTCGGTTGCGGTGTCCCGGCTGCTGGCGGCCGGTGCGACGGTGTTGTCCGGGCCGGTTGAGGGGGCGCACGAGATTCGGGCGGTATTGCGGGACCCCAGCGGGAACCCTTTCGTGGTCTACCGAAGCCGGGCTTGACCAGTTAACCGATGTGAGGAGTAAGTTTATGAAGGAGATTTTGTTCTACCTGCCAGCCGTGGGTAGTTATGACCAGATGAAGAAGGGCTTCGCTGGGGTCAACGACAAGAACTACCAGAACATGCTCTTCCAGATCACCAAGCAGGCGCAACTGGCTGACGATCTCGGGTACTGGGGCGTCGCGTTTACGGAGCACCATTTCCACATCGAAGGCTTCGAGGAGTCGAACAACCCGATCCTGCTCGATCTGTACATCGCGATGCAGACACAGCGGATCAAGGTCGGGCAGATGGCGAACGTGCTGCCGTTCCAGAATCCGATTCGGCTGGCCGAGGACCTCGCGATGCTCGACCAGATGACGCGCGGACGCTCCTTCGTCGGGATCGCCAGGGGGTATCAGAAGCGGTGGGCGGACGTGCTCGGGCAGACGTACCACGTCGGCGCCACGTTCTCCGACAAGTCGGAACGTGATGTGGCCAACCGCAAGCGGTTCAACGAGCACTGGGAGATCATGAAGGCGTTGTGGAGCGAGCGCACGACGTCTCTGAAGACCGAGAACTGGCAGGTTCCGCCACCGGGAATCGATTTCAATCACGAAGCGGTGAACGCGTATGGGGGCGGGCAGGACAAGCAGGGTGTGATCACCGAGGTCGGCATCGCCCCGAAACCGTATCAGAAGCCGTGGCCGCAGGTGTTCCAGCCGTTCAGCTTCAGCGAGGAGTCCTTCCGGTTCTGTGCTCGTGAGGGCATCGTCCCAATCGTGATGAACACCAATGACGAGGTCATTTCTCGGTTGCTGGACGTGTATCAGGAGGAGGCCGAGGCGGCGGGTCGGGGGGCGTTCAAGCGCGGCCAGGGGGTAGGCATTTTCCGCGATGTGCTGGTGTCACGAGACGCCGACGAGGCCCATTACTGGGCCCGGCGCGGTAATGGTTTCATCTTCCCGAACTGGTTCGGGCCGATGGGCTTTTCCGAAGTGATGCGCAATCCCGGCGAGACCGGCCAGATCGGGTCCGACTACGACACTCTGTGTGAGCGTGGGTTCGAGTTCGTCGGTACGCCCGACGACATCAACCGCCAGATCGAGAAGTTGGTGTCGCAGCACGACCCTGAGTATCTGCTGCAGTGGCAGTACCCAGGACCGATTCCGCACGACGTGCAGATGCGCAGCATCGAGCTGTGGGCCTCCGAGATCGCTCCGAACTGGCTGTGAGGCACGTGGCCGCCGCAGCCGGACCATTCCTCTCGCCGATCGGCTGCGGCGGCGGATCCCTCTGTCAGAACTGGAGACACTGATGAGTAGCCGTGTTCTACCGATAGATGTGATGCGGGTTTCGCCGGACCTGGAACCGCTCCGGTCCGAGGTACGTGCGTTTCTCGATTCCGAGATCCGGCGAGGTGCGTTCACCCCCCAATGTGATTCCTGGTTGACCGGCTGGGATGAGCCGTTCTCGCGGCGGCTGGCTGAGCAGGGGTGGGTTGGCATGACCATTCCGCGCCGGTACGGCGGCCAGGGACGGACGGTGCTGGATCGGCAAGTGGTACTTGAAGAGCTCCTCGCCGCGGGGGCCCCGGTGGCGGCGCACTGGATCGCTGACCGCCAGACCGCCCCCTCGCTGTTGCGCTACGGCAGCGAACAGCAGCGGGCGGAGTTCCTGCCTGAGATCGCGGCGGGACGCTGCTACTTCGCCATCGGCATGAGCGAACCGGACAGCGGCTCCGACTTGGCTTCCGTGCGGACACGAGCGGTCAGAGTGGCTGGCGGTTGGCGGCTGACCGGGACGAAGGTGTGGACCAGCGGAGCACATCGGGCGCAGTGGTTCTTCGTGCTCGCCAGAAGCGCACCGGATTCCGGAGAGCGGCACGCCGGGCTGAGCCAGTTCATCGTGAACCTGCGTGCCGAGGGTGTCACCGTACGGCCGATCCGGCTGCTCACCGGTGAGCACGAGTTCAACGAGGTACGGCTGGACGGAGTGTTCGTCCCGGATCGGTATGTGCTGGGTGAGATCGGCAGCGGTTGGGGCCAGGTCACCTCTGAGCTGGGTTATGAACGCAGCGGACCGGAACGCCTGCTCACCACCTTCCCCCTGCTGGCCGCGCTCGTCTCCGAGGTACGCCGACGCGCGGACCGAGACCCGGCGGCAGTCGTCGAGATCGGCGCGCTCACGTCCCGCCTGCTCACCCTGCGGCAGTTGTCGTTGTCTGTCGCAGGAGTGCTCGCGGCGGGCAAACCCGCCGACGTGGCCGCCGCGCTGGTCAAGGATCTGGGCACCCGGTTCGAACAGGAGGTGGCCGAGCGGGCGCGGATACTCGCCGACGAGATGCTGGATCCGGACGCGGCGCCGGGCACGTTCACCGGCCACCTTGTTCGCGGTCTGCTTCATTCCCCCGGATACACCCTGCGCGGTGGCACCAACGAGGTGCTGCGCGGGGTCGTCGCCAAGGCGTTGGAGCGCGCATGAACGAGGAGTTGCACGCGATCGCGGCGACCGCGGCTCAGATCTGCTCGGAGTGGACGCCGGAGGCCGCGGCCCGGTACTCAGGCGGGTGGGCTGACGAGGTATGGGACTCCTTGACAAAGGCGGAGTTCACCGTGCTGCCGGTGCCCGAGTCCTCTGGTGGGGCCGGGGCGGGGCTGGCCGAGGCCGCGGTCGTGGTGCACGAGATCGGACGCGCCGCGGTGCCGGTGCCATTGGCGGAGACGGCGCTGCTGGCAGGGTGGCTACTGGCCGCAGCCAGCCGGACGGTTCCGACCGGTCCGCTGACCGCGTCGGCGCCCACGGACATGACGGTCGACCGATGCCCTGGGGGGTACCGGTTGACGGGGAAACTGTCCAGGGTTCCCTACGGCCACCTGGCCGAGCGGGTCGCGGTGCTGCTTGACCGTGCCGAGCCGCTGGTGGCGGTCCTGGACTCGCCGAGGGAAGCGTGGGAACGTGGCCGTAACCTGGCCGGAGAGCCCCGGGATACTTTGCTGCTGCAGGACACTTTCGTGCCGGGCGAGGACGTCACCGAAGTGGACGCCACGATTTCCGGCAGGGCATTTCGGGTTCGCGGTGCGCTTGGCCGGGCACTGTTGCTCAGCGGGGCCATGGAAGCCGCACTCGATTCGACGATCACCTACGCCGGGCAGCGGGAGCAGTTCGGCCGCCCGATTTCCCGGTTCCAGGCCGTCAGCCATCACCTCGCGGCGATGGCCGGGGAGGCGGCGGCCAGCACCACGGTCGCGATGTCGGCCGCCACAGCTGGTCAGCAACCGGACTGGATCCTCACGGCAGCGGCCAAGGCGCAGGCCGGTCGTGCCGCGGGCGTGGTGGCGCGACTGGCCCATCAGGTACACGGCGCGCTTGGCTTCACCGACGAGCATCCGTTGCGGCTGATCACCACCCGCTTGTGGTCATGGCGCGACGAGTTCGGCAATGAGCGGTTCTGGGAGCGGGAACTCGGCGCGGCTGCCTGCGCCGCACCAGATCTGTGGACGCTTGTGACCGACCCGGCGGAGGTGCGCGCAAATGGCTGACCTGGAGTACTCCCGGGCTGACGCGGTCGCCACCATTATGCTCAACCGCCCCGAGCGGAAGAACGCCTTCACCCTTCAGATGGTGCGTCACTGGGCGGACGCGCTGCACGAGGCGGCCAAGGACGATCAGGTGCGGGCGGTCGTGGTGCGCGGTGCAGGCGGCGCGTTCTGCTCCGGTATCGACCTCGACGAGTTGACCTCCGTGGATCCGGCGCCGCTGTCGCGTCGGCGGATGCTCACCGACGAGGTACACCGGGTGGCACGCGCCCTGGAGGCCCTGGACAAACCGGTGATCGCGGCGGTACAGGGGACCGCGGTGGGCGCCGGTCTGGACATGGCGCTGATGTGCGACATCCGTCTGGTCGGCGAGTCGGCCCGGTTGAGCGAAGGCTACATTCACGCGGGCCTCATCCCAGGCGATGGTGGCTGCCTGTGGCTTCCCCGGCTGGTCGGCGTTGCCCGCGCACTCGAACTCCTGCTCACCGGCGACGTGGTAGACGGCCCGAGGGCGGAGCGAATCGGACTCGCCAACCACTGCTACCCCGACGGCGAATTGCTCACCCGCACCTACGAGCTCGCCGCCCGCCTCGCGGCACTGCCCCCGGTGGCGGTCGGCTTCATCAAGCGTGCGACATACGAGTCGTTGCACCTGGACGCGCGAACGCACTTGAACATGATCGCCTCACACATGGCCGTCGTGCAATCCACGGAGGACTCGGCCGCGACGTTGGCGGCGCTGCGCGCCAAGCGGAAAAAAGGTGTCAAACGATCCGAGCCCAAACTCCCAGAGTGAAACGGTGTCGACGAATGCGACAGATGCAATGTCACGAGCGGTCCGCGCGGCCGATCCAGGTGTCCGGCTCCCAGAACACCGACGAGGCCGACACGGCGGTGCGCGCGGCGGTGGCCGCCTTCGCCCGGGGCGAGTTCGTCGTCGTGATCGACGATGAGGATCGCGAGAACGAGGGTGATCTGATCATCGCGGCGGAAAC
The DNA here is from genome assembly GCF_011761185.1 of Saccharomonospora amisosensis. Classification (NCBI taxonomy): domain Bacteria; kingdom Bacillati; phylum Actinomycetota; class Actinomycetes; order Pseudonocardiales; family Pseudonocardiaceae; genus Saccharomonospora; species Saccharomonospora amisosensis. Next base: position 77,936 of record NZ_JAAOYM010000001.1, read on the forward strand.
CGTCACCAGTGCACAGATAGCCTTCCTGGTGCGCCACACGAGCGGCCTCGCCTGTGTGGCCATGGACGGGCAACGGCTGGACCAACTCCGCCTGGAACCGATGGTGGCCATGGGCGACGATCCCCGCGGCACCGCGTTCACCGTCTCGGTGGATCTGCGCGAGGGCACCACCACCGGCATTTCCGCCGCAGACCGAGCGGCGACCATCCGGGCACTGAGCGACCCGGCGGCCGGTCCGCACGACTTCACCCGGCCCGGCCATGTTTTCCCGCTTCGCGCTCGGCCCGGCGGCGTGCTCAAACGGGCTGGGCACACCGAGGCCGCAGTAGACTTAGCGCGGCTGGCCGGGAAGCGACCCGCCAGCGTGCTCGCTGAGATCGTCAACGACGACGGCACAGTGTCCCGCAGGCCACAGCTGGCCGCCTTCGCCCGACGTCACGGGCTCACCGTGCTCACCATCGCGGATCTGATCCGCTACCGTCAGCGCACCGAGCGCCTCGTCGAACGCACATCGCAGGCACCGTTGCCGACACCCTACGGCACCTTCGACGCGTTCTGCTACACCTCCCTGCTCGACGGCACCGAGCACCTCGCCCTCGTGGCGGGGGACGGCGCGAACCGCGACGAGGTCCTCGTCCGCGTGCACTCCGAGTGCCTCACTGGCGACGTCCTGGGTTCGGCGCGTTGCGACTGCGGGGAGCAACTACGCCAGGCGTTGCGCGAAATCGCCGAGGCAGGCAGCGGCGTCCTGGTGTACCTGCGAGGTCAGGAAGGCCGCGGCATCGGGCTCGGGCACAAGCTCCGTGCCTACACCCTGCAGGACCAGGGATTGGACACCGTCGACGCGAACCTGGCCCTTGGCCTGCCGGTGGACAGCCGCGAGTACGGTGTGGGCGCTCAGATCCTGGCCGACCTCGGCGTCCACTCGATTCGCCTGATGACCAACAACCCGGCCAAATACTCGGGGCTTTCGGGCTACGACATCACGATCGCATCGCGCGTACCGCTCATCGTCACGGCCGGTGAGCACAACGCCGCCTATCTGATGACCAAACGAGACCGGCTGGGACACCGGCTGGATCCGGTCGGCGGCACGCCGACAACCGCCCGGGAGCAGTCGCAGCCATGACCGAGACCACCGCACGCAGCCAACAGGGCCCTCCGGCGCATGAGACGTTCGCGGCGCAGTTTCGCGAGGCGATGTCCCGGTTCCCCAGCGGAGTCACCATCGTGACCACGACCGACCACTGCGGAGCGAGGTGGGGATTCACCGCGAGCGCCTTCTGCTCCGTATCCGCGGAACCGCCGCTGGTGCTGGCCTGTCTGGCCGTCTCCGCCGACAGCTACCGTGCCTTCCGCACCTCAAGCAAGTGGGTGGTCAACATCCTCGGCGAAGAGCATGCTCCCCTGGCGAACCGGTTTGCCACCAAGGGAGCGGACAAGTTCGCCGGTGGCGAATTCGACACGGACGCCGACGGTCTGCCGGTGTTGCCAGAGGCGGTGGCGTCCCTGGTGTGCCGGACGCAGGCCCGCCAGCCGGCCGGTGATCACGTGATCCTCATCGGCGAAGCGGTCAACGTGCGGCTGCGCGATCAAAACCCCCTTGTCTACTACGCCCGGGACTTCGCCCGGCTTTCCGCCTGACAGCGAGGCGGAAAGCCGGTACACCCGGCACCGAATTCGAAGGGAGAGCAGCGTGGACAGTCTCATGATGGACCGGCCGCTGCAACTGAAGACGCTGTTGTGGCGCGCGGAACGGCTCTTCGGGCACAAACAGATCATCACGCGGCACGACGACGGCTACCGCCGCTATACCTACGCCGAATTCGGGAAGCGAGTTCGGCGGCTGGCTGACGCGCTGAACCGGCTCGGCGTACGCACCGGTGACCGGGTGGGCACGTTGGGCTGGAACACCGACCAGCACTACGAAGCCTACTTCGCGGTGCCCTGCATGGGCGCGGTGCTGCACACCATCAACATCCGGCTATCCCCGGACCAGATCGGGTACGTCATCGAACACGCCGGGGACAGCGTGCTCCTGGTCAGTCCTGAACAGCTGCCGATGCTGGAACAGATCCGCGACCGGCTCACCAATGTGAAAGCAGTGGTCGTGTTCGGGGATGGCCAGCCGCCGACGACCGCGCTGGGACCGGTCTACGGGTACGAGGAGTTGCTCGCCGACGCCGACGAGGAGATCGAGTTCCCCGATGTTGACGAGGACAGCCCAGCCGGAATGTGCTACACGTCGGGCACCACGGGGGAACCCAAGGGCGTGGTGTACAGCCACCGCAGCACCGTGCTGCACGCCCTGATCCTGTGCCTGCAGGGATCGATCGGCGTCGCCGAGCGGGAGACCTATCTCCTGGTGACGCCGATGTCCCACGTCAACTCGTGGGGCATGCCGTACGCCTGCGCCCTGCAAGGAGCATCGCTGGCGTTGCCGGGAACGCAGCCACGACCGCACCACTACCTGGAGATCATCGAGCACGCCCGAGTCAGTGTCTGCGTCGCCGCGGTGACGGTCGGCATGCTCATGCGCCAGGAACTCGAATCCGGACGGCAATCCTACGTTCTCGACTCGCTGCACACCTTGTGGCTGGGCGGCCAGGCGCCCCCGATCGGCGAGATACGGTGGTGGCAGCAAGCACACGGTGTGCACGTGTGCCAGGGCTGGGGCATGACCGAGGCGTCGCCGCTGCTCACCTTCACCACCCTCACCAGCCAGTTCACCGACCTCGACGACGAGGGGAAGTTCCGCCTGCTCGGCACCCAAGGCCAGCCGATGCCGCTCGTGGAGATCAAGCTGGTCGACGACCACGGCGAAGAGCTGCCCTGGGATGGCAAACACGCCGGTGAGATCCTCGCGCGCTCCCCCTGGGTGGCCCGCGCCTACTACCACGACACACGTTCCCAGGACAGCTTCGCTGGTGGCTGGTTCCACACCGGCGACGTCGGCGTCATCGACCAGAACGGCTACCTGTGGCTGGTCGATCGCGTCAAAGACCTGATCAAAAGCGGTGGCGAATGGATCTCGTCAGTCGATTTGGAGAACGCACTCATGGGGCATCCGGAAGTCCGGGAAGCCGCGGTGGTAGCCGCACCGGATCCGGTCTGGCTGGAGCGACCGATTGCCATCGTCGCCACCAACTCGCCGGTGGCGTCCGACGATCTCACCGAATTCCTCCGTGAGAAGTTCCCCAAGTTCTGGTTGCCGGACCGCTTCGTGTTCGTCGACGAGGTACCCAAGACCGGAGTCGGAAAATTCAACAAGAAGCTGCTCCGTAAACAAATTGCCGCCGGAAACAACCACAGCACGGACAAGACCCCCTGACGCGAAACCAAGTCAAGACGACACCAAGGAGAAACGACATGAACACGGGAACAGCCAACCGGATGTGGGCTTTGCCGGGGGCGGAATTCACACTCGACACCGGCATCATGATCGTCAACGGGCAGGGACAGGTCACCATTCCGGTACCGTCCTTTCTCATCGAACACGACCGGGGGCTGGTCCTGTTCGACACCGGCATCGCGTTCGAGGCGGCCGAGGACCCGCACGCCGTCTACGGCGACCTCGCGGACCTCGTCGGACTCGCCTACGGCCCGGAGGACCGTGTGGACCGGAAACTCGAGGCGCTTGGCTACAAGCCCTCGGCCATCGATCACGTGATCGTCTCGCACGCGCATTTCGACCATGCCGGCGGCATCCGGCTCTTCCCCGACGCTCAGCTGTACATCGGTGAAGGCGACCTGCCCTACTCGTACTGGCCGTTGCCCGCAGCCAAACCCTTCTTCCGGACCGCGGATTTCGACACGACGCGTGACTGGAAATGGAACCAGCTCTCGACGGATCATGACCTGTTCGGCGACGGCAGCATCGTCATCCACCGCATGCCAGGTCACACCCCCGGCAACACCAGCGTGCTGGTGCGGCTGCCCAACCAGACGTTCCTGCTCACCGGTGACACCGTCCACCTCCGCCAGGCCCTCACCGAAGACCTTCCGATGCCGTCGGACTACAACACCTTGCAGGCGGTCCGCTCGATCCGTCGCCTCAAGCAGCTCGCGAGGGCGCACGATGCCACGGTGTGGATCTCCCACGATCCCGAGGACTGGGCGACGCTCAAGCACGCACCCGCTTGCTACGACTGACACCATGGCTGTTCTCGTCGAATACTCGTGCACGTCGTGCCGTGCACGACACGAAGCATGGGTGGAACACCCAATCCCCGCGGCCACCAGCTGCGTGCGGTGCGCGCGCCCGGCACGCCGCCGGTTCGGAGGTGCGCTGTTGCGCGGTACACCCTCAACCGACGTCGCCCGGCATCCTGGCGGCACAAACTGCCAGCACGGACCAAGCATCCCCGGTGCGTGCACGCTCCTCCCGACAGCGGCACGCTCACTGGCCGCACGCGCTCGCGGGGACAATCGAGCTCTGGAAGCGGAGATCGCCCACCAGGAAGCCGCCATCGCCGCAGGAACGCTCGACCCCACCGCGACGCCGGTCACGCCGTACCACGGCCACCAGCCGCCGCCGACTGCCGCTCCCAGAAACGACTCCTCACCAGGACCCGGCGTGTAGCGAAACGGAACCCTTGCGACTCACCGCAGGACCGCGCCGCCAGTAGGCCTGTCGCCTGTTCCGCAGGCACAGCAACAGGCGTGGCGAGAAAGGAAGAATACATGTTCGAGGGCCGGATCGCGCAATTCAACGCACCCGAGCAGCCATTTGAGCTGCGGCGCGTCGCGCTACCGTCGATTGGACCGGACGAAGTGCTGGTGAAGGTACACCGAGCCAACATCTGCGGCTCAGACCTGCACGCCTGGCACGGTTCGTTCGTCACCCGCGGGCTCGGCGGGACGCTACCAACCGTGCTCGGCCACGAGATGGTCGGTTCGGTGGCCGCAACCGGCGAACGAGTCACCGAGGACTCCAACGGCGCGCCGGTGCAGACGGGCACACGGGTGGTGTTCCCCTACTTCTTTCCCTGCCACCGGTGTCGGAGCTGCCTGGCGGGACGGCGCGTGTCCTGTCAGAAGCTGACGATGGCCATGCTCGGCGACGCCAGCAGACCACCCTACTTCGTTGGTGGCTACGGTGACTACTTTCTGCTCCCCGCCGGCGCGGTGCTCTACACCGTGCCGGACACGCTGCCTGACGAAGTGGTGTCGGGGGTCAACTGTGCGCTGTCGCAGATGATCTACGGACTGGAGCGAGCCGACCTGAGCTTCGGCGAACGCGTCATCATACAGGGGGCTGGCGGGCTCGGGCTGTTCGCGACGGCGATTGCCCGTGCCCGCGGGGCCGCGCAGGTCATCGTGGTCGACGCGGTCCCCGAGCGGTTGGAACTGGCCCGCGCATTCGGAGCTGACGAGGTGATCAGCCTCGCTGATCATCCCGATCCGGCGGATCGTATCCGGCGGGCGCGCAAGTTGACCGACGGCGGCGCGGACGTGGTGGTAGAGGTGGCCGGCACCCCGGCCGTGGTGCCGGAAGGCCTGAAGATGCTCGCCCAGAGCGGCCGCTACCTGGAAGTCGGCAACATCAACATGGGACAAACCTACGCAGCCGACCCATCCCGACTGGTCACCGCGAACAAGAGCATCATCGGCGTCTCGCTGTACGAACCCACAGCGCTGAGCCAAGCGCTCTCCTTTCTCGCGGCCAACCAGCACCGGCTCCCGCTGGACCAGTTCACCACCACGACGTTTCCTCTGGAAGACATCAACGCGGCGTTCGCCGCGGCGGACAGCCGCAAGGTCGTGCGCGCCAGCATCGTGATGTGAGACCACCACAACGACCACCGACCGGGAAGGCCGCAGCATTGGACCAGCACGACAGAACACAGCACTACATCGGCGGGCAATGGGTGCAACCCAGCGGGACAGACCGCATCGCCGTGGTCAACCCGGCCACCGAGCAGATCATCGGACACGTGCCGACCGGAACCGTCGACGACGTCGACCGTGCGGTGACAGCGGCGCGGAACGCGTTCGATCCCGGTGTGTCCATGGCCGAGCGCCGAGACCGGGTGGCCCGGCTGGTCGCGGCTCTGGAGCCCCGACTGCCGGACATCGCCACCACCATCGGACAGGAGATCGGCGCGCCACTGAAGGTGCAGCGCGGTGTGCAGACCGCCGTGCCCATGGCGATCGCCAGCAGCTATCGGGGCCTGCTCGAGGAAACGAACTTCGAAGAGCAGGTCGGCAACTCATTGGTGATCCGGGAGCCCTACGGGGTGGTCGGGGCCATCACACCGTGGAACTACCCGCTGTATCAGGTGGTCGCGAAAGTGCTGCCGGCTGTCGCGGCGGGATGCACCGTCGTCCTCAAGCCAAGCGAGGTGGCGCCCCTGTCGGTGTACCAGTTCATGGAGGCGGCACACGAGGCCGGCCTACCGCCGGGAGTCCTGAACCTGGTGACGGGATACGGACCAGAGGTCGGCGAGGCGGTAGCCGGTCATCCCGGAGTCGACCTCGTCTCCTTCACCGGTTCGACGGCGACCGGCAGGCGCGTCGCCTCGATCGCCGCGGACACCATCAAGAAGGTATGCCTCGAACTCGGCGGAAAGTCCGCCAACATCATCCTCGACGACGCCGACCTCGACACCGCCGTCAAAGTCGGCGTGGGCAACGCATTCCTCAACTCCGGCCAGACCTGCGCGGCATGGACCCGGATGCTCGTGCCCGAATCACGCTACGACGAGGCGCTCCTGCTCGCACGCCAGGCCGCGCAACGCTACACCGTCGGTGACCCGTTCGACCCAGCGACCAGACTCGGCCCGCTGGCCTCACAGACCCAGCAAGCACGCGTCCGCGGGTACATCGAACGTGCCGTCGCGGACGGAGCCCGACTCGTCACCGGCGGCCCCGAGCCCGTACTTGAGCGCGGCTACTTCATCGCCCCCACCGTGCTCGCCGACGTGCACAGCGACTCCGAACTAGCACAACAGGAAGTCTTCGGACCAGTACTGGCCGTCATGAGCTACCGCGATGACGGCGAGGCAGTCCGGATCGCCAACGACACGATGTACGGGCTCTCCGGCGCCATCTGGTCGGCGGACCACCGGCGCGCGATCGCCCTCGCCCGCCGGATACAGACCGGACAGCTCGACATCAACGGCGCCCCCTACAACCCACGCGCACCATTCGGTGGCTACAAGAAGTCCGGCATCGGCCGCGAACTCGGTCCCGCCGGCCTCAAGGAATACCTCCAGACAAAATCAGTCCAGCTGCCGGACTCGGTCATCAGCCAGCAAGAGTAGTAGGGAAATCTCAGGTTTCTGGCGCAGCCCAAAATAGACATTCCAGAGTTTGTCTCACCGTGGCCATGAAGGCAGGCCGCAGTGTCTGCGCCGAGTACCGTGCGCGTCACGAGCTGCCGTCGCTTCCTCGTGTCACACTGGGGCGTCGAAAATCTCCTCCGCGCGTAGACGACTGGTGTCTCGGGCCGAGTGAGCGTGTTGGATGGATGCGGCCGACCAGGATCGTATGGTCGCCGCCCCGGGTAACGCGCCTCGACCCGCACTCAACCGTCGCCACCGCATTCTGAAGGCGGGGCGTTCCAAGTACGCCCTCCTTTCGTCGCAACCGAACGGCGAAGCCGGTATGGCGCGGGCCTAGGATGCTGACGGCGAACCGGTGGGTGCGCCCGAAGGCGGAGTGACAGTCGGCCGACCTGTCGAGGCATACCAGAACAAGCGGGGACTGACGGACGGGGCCCGCGAACGCGCTCGCGGTGAAACCCAGCGACGGCCGGCCGCGTCGACGGTGGTGACTATCGTGACCCGCTGGGGAACTGGCTCGTGGCTTCCCGGAACAGCCCTTCGTCCACAAGCAGACCGCACTCACTCATGTCGCTTCTCCGGCGGCGACGAGGGTGAGGCCGAGCAGGTCCCCATCTTTCCTGCTTCGTTCGCGGGTACCGAATGTTGTGCGACGTGTGCTCGCACACCACGGGCACCCCTTCGACGATCCCTATTCCATATCCCGCGCCCTGCGCATTTGGCAGGGTCGTTGGTGAGCCGCCACATCCGCTTGACGCGGAGATCCCGCAGGATCTGTGCCCCAATGCGGTACTCCCGGTTATCGGCAGGTTGCCCGATCGCCTGGTTCCCCTCCGCTGTGTCCAGCCCGTCGTGCTGCAAGGTGTAGGCCCGCAGCTTGTGGCCGTGCTGCGAGATCGGTCGCCCCCTTCCTGGGCGCTCAGCGCTACCGTACTGTCTGCCATGGTCGCTCCGTCTCCTTCAGGGCGCCGCTGGTCCCAAACCCGTCGGAGATGGGGCTACTCGTAGCAGGCGGGCGTGCTCGAACTCCGCACAGTCCTGTCATGACTGATCCACACCGTGGCGTCCGCGGTGTCGCGGCGCAACTGCAGTCGCCTGATCGACCGCAGCGACTCCTCCGTGCTGGCGTCATACGGCGTGGGAGCCACCGTCTCCAAAGCCTCACGCAGGTGGACGGTGTCCCCGGTGAGGACGAAGTTACGACCCGGAAGGCGCACCAGCAGGCTCAGCTCCCCGGGCGTGTGCCCCGGAGTGAAAAGGATGACCAGACTGCCGTCGCCGAGACGTCGACGTCACAGCGCGGTACCTCCCGCCACCGGGTGCCCCGCACCGCGTCCAGGTCCTCCCGCCGGAATAACGCCGCACCCGCGGGGTCCGGCCAATACGCGTACCGCATGTCACCTTCACAGACGAAGAACTCCGCATCGGGGAACAGGTGCAGCCCGCCCGTGTGGTCGAAGTGGGTATGCGAGGCGATCACGTATCTCACGTCCGAGCTTCGGTACCCGAGCGCCTCGAGCTGCCGGTCCACCGTCTGCTCGGGGGTGTACCGAAGGCCGAGGAACGCGGCCAGCTCGCCATACACGCCCTCAGGATCCTGGGCCGCAGCAGGAACCAGGCCCGTGTCGAAGAGTACCAGACCCTTCGGATGCTCGATCAGATACGCCGGCATCAGGATCGTGGTCTCTCACAAAGCGCCGACCATCAGAATCGACTTGTCGAGGGTGAACGTCGGCGAGTCCAATGCCCACAACCGCTTGGCCGTGGTGAATCCAGTCATTCCGAATACCTCCTCGCGATACGCTCGCGGTCACGCCACGGGAGTGCGAGGCTGGACGTCGAAGTCGAGAGGGCTCGTCCTTCACCGGATTGCCGCCACACTCACGGTGCAGCACCGGCATGATCTCCTCGGCAAAGTAGGACATCTGGTCCTCGACCTCCTGGCAAGCGAAGCCGCCGAGTTCGAACCACGCGTGGAACATGAAGCCGTCGTAGCCACACTCCTGCTTGACCTTCATGATCGTGTCGATCAGGTACAGCTTGGAGCCGTGAATCGCGGTCTCCTTCTGCCGCAGCAGGTCCGCAGTGACCTTCATGCTCAGGTCGTAAAACGGCTCGTCGGCCTCGGCGAGCACGGCCGCGAAACCGAAGGGCCCGTAGTAGTCCCACTGCAGCTCCATCGCCCGGCCCGCGCAGTCCATGTCGCCGAGGCCCTTGTCGACGACGTGGATATAGCGGCAGGTCACCACGCTGCGGCGCCTCTCCGCGTCCCAGCCGTACTTGAACCGCCCCCGGTCAAGACGGTCAGGCCAGCCCGCCTTCTCCGCGGCGTCCTTGTACAGCTCGATGTTCTCCTTCAGCCGGGAGAGAAGCTCAACGCGTTCACCCCCGAAACGCTCGTCGAGCTCACCGACGCGGTCGCCCGTGCCGCCGAGGACGGCCAGGTGGGCGTGATCGTGTTGACCGGCGCAGGAGAGCGAGCCTTCTCCGCCGGCGGTGACGTCGCCACCGAGAGCGCGCGGACGATCTCCGCCGCGGCAGGAGCCGACGCCTTCGACGAGAGGTGCGAACGGCTGTACCAGGCGTTGCGAGGTTGCCTGAAACCGGTGATCGCCCGGGTGGACGGATACGCGATCGGGGCGGACACCACATGGCGTACATGTGCGACTTCACGATCTCCTCGGACGGGTCAGTGTTCGGGCAGAACGGGCCGCGCGTGGCCAGCACGGCCGAGGGATGGATCGTCAGCCACCTCTGGTCCGTCGTCGGCATGAAACGGGCCAAGGAGATCTGGATGTTGTGTCGGCGCCACGACGCTCAGCAAGCTCTCCAGTGGAGCTTGGTCAACTCGGTCGTACCGGCGGATGAACTCGACACCGAGGTCCGGCGCTGGTGCGACGAACTGCTGGCGTTGAGCCCCACGGTACTGAAGCTGGTGAAGAAGTCGTTCGACGACTCCCTGGCACCGGTTCGCAAGGCGCAGGACCGGTTCAAGATCCTCGACCAGGTCAACCCCGGCTTCTGGACTTGGGGTGAGCAGACCGAGGGCGCATCGGCGTTCCTGGAGAAGCGCGCCCCCGGCTTCTCCCCGTGGCGGTGAGTACGATGGGAACGCCCACGGAGAACGGCTACGTTCGGGTCAAGGTCGAACGGGCGGTCGCGGTCCTGACTGTCGACCGGCCACCCGCCAACGCGCTCGACCGGCAACTCGTGGACCAGCTCAGCCGGGCGGCCACCTCACTTGTGCGGCGGGGAGACGTCGGTGCCGTCGTGATCACCAGCACCCGGTCCAGGTTCATCGCCGGCGCCGACATCAAGATGTTGCGCGGGCTCGATGACTCATTGTTTCCGAGGTTCGTCAGCGCGATCCAGCGCGGTTTCGACGACTTGCAACGGCTGCCGATGCCGAGGATCGCGGCGGTCAACGGTCCGGCCGTGGGTGGCGGGCTGGAGCTGGCCCTGGCCTGCGACCCGCGGTTCGTGGCCGAAGGGACCCGGCTGGGCCTGCCCGAGGTGCGGTTGAGGCTGCTTCTCGGGGCGGGCGGCACGCAGCGACTGGTAGAGGCCGTCGGTAAGGGCCCTACGCTGGAGTTGCTCTACACCGGTAGGGCGGTCACCCCCGAAGAGGGGTTGCGTCTCGGGCTAGGGCCTGTTTCAATGCGCTGAGCTGGGAGGTCTTTTGCTGCGGAGGGTTTGCGGCGTTTCGTTGGCCAAATAGGCGAGGTCTCCGGTAGATCGATCAACGACCAAGAAGATCGAGAACACCGGAGACCTCGTGGCCAGCGTAGCGGCGGCGGGGCGAGCCGACTTGACCGACGCGCAGTGGGCAGTACTGGAACCGTTGCTGCCGGTCGGTCAGAAGCCGGGTCGCCCACCGAAGTGGACCAAGCGTCAACTCATCGACGGGATTCGGTGGCGAGTACGTGTGGGCTCTCCCTGGCGCGATGTCCCACCGGTGTATGGGTCCTGGCAGAGTGTCTATGGGTTGTTCCGGCGCTGGCAGCGCGCTGGTGTGTGGGCGGTGACCCTGGCGGCATTGCAGAGCAGGGCCGACGCAGCCGGTGTGATCACGTGGGACGTGAGCGTGGATTCCACGATCAACCGAGCGCATCAGCATGCGGCGGGCGCGCGGGCCGAGAGCGAGGTGCAAAAGGAACCGCCGGGTGGGGTGGGCGCGCCCGAACCCGCTGACCACGCGTTGGGCCGGTCTCGAGGTGGATGGACCACCAAGCTGCATCTGACGACCGAACAGGGGCACAGACCGCTGTCGCTGCTGGTGACGGCGGGGCAGCGTGGGGACAGTCCGCAGTTCGAGGCGGTGCTGGCTGGCATCCAGGTCGCCCGAACCGGTGGTGGACGAGCCCGGACCCGACCAGATCGGGTGCTGGCGGATAAGGCCTACAGTTCCCGCGCCAACCGGGCCCACCTGCGCAGACGTGGGATCGCATGCACCATCCCCCAGCCTGCCGATCAGATCCGGCATCGCCGCAGGCGTGGACGCAACGGCGGTCGACCACCAGCCTTCGACCCGCACACCTACAAACAGCGACACGCGGTCGAATGCGGAATCAACCGCCTCAAACGTCACCGAGCCCTCGCCACCCGATACGACAAGCTCGCCGTCCGCTACGAAGCCACCATCCACATCGCCGCAATCAACGAGTGGCTACCTCGCTTATGAAACAGGCTCTAGGTCGTGTCCTGTAATTCATCGTAGCCAGAGGATGATGGCGGCGATGGTGAGTTCTGCCTGGTAGTAGGCGGCGCGTTTGGCGTAGCGGGTGGCTAGGTCGCGGAACTGTTTGAGCCGGTTGAAGCAGCGTTCGACGACGTTGCGCTGCTTGTACAACTCGGCATCGAAGGCGGGCGGGCGTCCGCCCCGTGAGCCGTGCGCGGCGCGGCGGGTCGAGGGGTGCGAATAGGCCTTGTCGGCGATGACCACCTCGGGACGGCGGCGCGGGCGACCAGGCCCGGTGCGAGCGACACGGATCCCGTCCAGCAGCGGCACCAATTGTGGATTGTCACCAGCCACCCCCGGGTGAGCACAACCCGCATGGGCAGCCCGCGTCCCTCGACCACGAGGTGGATCTTGGTGCTCAATCCGCCGCGGGAACTGTCGCCGGATCCTGAAAACTGACCCCCTGTGGTACTCCGAAAGTTGACCCCCTCCTAGATCTTGGAGGGTGCTGAAGTTGGAGGATTGGGCTGAGATCCGCCGCTTGTATCGGGCGGAGGGTGTGCCGATCAAGGAGATCGCGCGGCGGCTGGGGGTGGCGCGTAACACGGTGCGGGCGGCGCTGCGGTCGGACGGGCCGCCGAAGTACCAACGGGCGCGCCGTGGTTCGGTGGCCGACGCGTACGAGCCGCAGATTCGTGCGCTGTTGCGGGAGTGGCCGAGGATGCCGACGCCGGTGATCTCGCAGCGGATCGGCTGGCCGTACTCGGAAGGGCCGTTGAAGAAGCTGCTGGCACGCATCCGCCCGGAGTACGTGGGTATCGATCCGGTGGACCGGGTGACCTACCAGCCCGGCGAGCTCGCGCAGTGCGATCTACTTATCCGCGAACCGGCCACTGGTCACGTGGTCTGGAACGATGGCTTGCTGCTCGTAGACCCCTGAGTGCGATTGGGCCAGTAGTCCTCACCACAGGCCGTGGGCGGTCGGGCAGCAGCCTGCGGCGGCCGGATTCCGGTGTGTCTTCCGGGGTCCGGCCGCCGCGACCGGGTGGAATGTTCGTGGTTCGAGCCGCCCGCACGATCCGACGCCTCGTCATTCGCGAGTTTCGAGTTCTGACGTAGACCGGCGCCGTGCTGGTGCGCTGGGATCGCGAACAGCTCATCGGAGGCAAGCCCGTGAGGCTCGTAAGTAGGTCGCTGCGCGTTCTCGCCTGGATTTCGGACCAACCGAACAACACCTGATGTGGAGGGACGGATTGAACCGGTACTGTGGGATCGACTGGGCCGAGGGCCATCACGACATCGCGGTCATCGATAACGAGGGCACGCTGCTATGCAAGAAGCGGATCGGCGACGACCCTGGCGGTCTGACCGAGCTGATCCAACTGCTCGCCGGTGTCGGAGACACGGACGAGGACCCGATTCCCGTCGCAATCGAAACACCACGGGGCCTGTTGGTCGCTGCGCTACGCGCGACGGGTCGGCCCGTTTTCGCGATCAACCCGATGGCCGTGGCTCGCTACCGCGAACGCTACACCGTCGCTCGCGCCAAGTCCGACCACGCTGACGCCATGACCTTGGCGAACATCCTGCGCGTCGATGCACACCTGCACCGCCGTCTTCCGGCCGACAGTGAGCTCGCCCAGGCCGTCGCGGTGCTCGCTCGCGCACAGCAAGACGCGGTCTGGCGGCGCATCAGGGCCGGCAACGAACTGCGATCGTTGCTGCGCGAGTACTACCCCGCGATGCTTGACGCCTTCGCAGCCAAGTCCGCTACCAACCTCGCCAAGCCCGAGGCGCGAGCGGTGCTTGCCATCGCCCCGACGCCGGCTCAGGCCATGAAGGTAACCAAGGCACGAGTGGCAGCGGCATTGCGTCGGGCGGGCCGTCGCCGGGGCGTCGAGCAGCTCGCCGCCACGATCGTCGACAAGCTGCGGAAGCCTGGCCTGCGGCAACCGGCTCTGGTGGAGAAGGCGATGGGGCGCCAGGCATTGGTCTTGCTCGCGATGCTCGATACCGCCTGCACCGGCGCCAACGACCTGGAGCAGGCCTCGGCCGAAGAGTTCCGCAAACACCCGGACCACGCCATCATCACAAGCTTCCCTGGTCTGGCCGATCTCACCGGAGCCCGCATTCTCGCCGAACTCGGCGATGACCGCACCCGATTCGGCGACGCCCGTGCGTTGAAGGCCTACGCCGGATCCGCTCCGGTCACCCGGGCGTCCGGCAAGGCCATTGCGATTACGCACAGACGCGTCAAGAACGACCGACTCGCTGCGGTCGGCTGGGTTTGGGGCACCACCCTCGTCGTTCTCCCGGGACCTGCGCAACAGCACTACCGACGCCGACGGGACCACGGCGACGCACACGCACCCGCGGTCCGTCACCTGTTCAATAAGATACTGGGCCAGCTCTACCACTGCCTACAGACCGACCAGACCTACGACCCAATCAAGGCCTTCGGGCATCCAGACAGCGCACCGCGTGAACCCATAGCCACTTGACAAATAGCCAAATCGGAGGTCTGTGGTTTCCCGCGCCGCGGATCCCGGTCGGGCCGGGCCAGCAGCGGATGCTGCCGGTGCTGGTGATGACGCTGGCGTTTTCCCGGTTCATGGCCGCGACGATGATCCCGTCCCGGCAGGCCGGCGACATCCTCTCGGGGATGTGGGCGCTGATCTGCGGGATCGGCCGGGTGACCAAGACGCTGTTGTGGGACCGGGAGTCCGCGATCGGTGGTGGCGGGCGGGTCAGCACACCGGCAGCGGCGTTCGCCGGCACGCTGGCCACCCAGATCCGGTTGGCGCCGCCGCGTGATCCGGAGTTCAAGGGCATGGTGGAGCGCCACAACGGATTCCTGGAGACCTCGTTCCTGCCCGGCCGGACGTTCGGCTCGCCAGCGGACTTCAACGAGCAGCTCACCGAGTGGCTGGCCCGGGCCAACACCCGCACCGTGCGCTCGATCCAGGGACGCCCGGTGGATCTGCTGGAGGTGGACTACCAAGCGATGCTGCCGCTGCCACCGGTCGCCCCACCGATCGGCCTGACCCATCGAGTGCGGCTGCCGCGTGACTACCACGTGCGTGTCGACACCGTTGACTACTCCGTCGATCCGCGGTGCATCGGCCGGTTCGTGGACGTGACCGCCTCCCTGCGGGAAGTGACGGTGGTCTGTGACGGGCAGGTCGTGGCCCGCCACGAGCGGTCCTGGGCCAAACACGGCGTGGTCACCGACCCGGGCCACGCCGCCACCGCGCAGCAGATGCGCCAGGCACTGGCCGAGGATCGGCAACGACGTCAGGCAGCTACCCGCCACCATGCCGACGGCCACGCCGTCATGCTGCGGGCCCTGCCGGACTACGACGCCCTGTTCGGCGTCGACTTCAACCCGTCCGCACCAGTGACGAAAGCGAGGAACGAGTGACCACAACCACCACGGCGGCACCCGTCGCCGGGCCGAAGGACGGCCTGCCCTCGATGATCGCCTACCTCACCCGGGTGCTGAAGACACCCACCATCGGCGCGTTCTGGGAAGAACTGGCCGCCCAGGCCCGCGACGAGAACTGGTCGCACGAGGAGTACCTCGCCGCGCTCCTGCAGCGCCAGGTCGCCGACCGGGAGTCCAAAGGCACCATCATGCGCATCCGCACCGCGCACTTCCCGCAGGTCAAAACCCTGGAGGACTTCAACCTCGACCACCTGCCGTCGCTGCGCCGCGACGTGCTCGCGCACCTGGCCACCACCACCTTCGTCGCCAAGGCCGAGAACGTCATCCTGCTGGGCCCGCCCGGCATCGGCAAGACACACCTGGCCATCGGACTGGGCGTCAAGGCCTGCCACGCCGGCTACTCGGTGCTGTTCGACACCGCCAGCAACTGGATCGCCAGGCTGTCCGCCGCCCACCACGCCGGCCAACTGGAGGCCGAGCTGAAGAAGATCCGTCGCTACAAACTGATCATCGTCGACGAGGTCGGCTACATCCCCTTCGACCAGGACGCAGCCAACCTGTTCTTCCAGCTCGTCGCCTCCCGCTACGAACAAGGCTCGATCATGGTTACCTCAAACCTGCCCTTCGGACGCTGGGGCGAAACGTTCTCCGACGACGTCGTCGCCGCCGCCATGATCGACCGGCTCGTCCACCACGCCGAGGTCCTCACCCTCACCGGCGACTCCTACCGCACACGGCAACGCCGCGAACTACTCGCCAAAGACAACCGCGCCAAACACGACTAACCCCAAGGGGGTCAACTTTCCCGGAACCGCACGGGGTCAGTTTTCTGCGTCCGTTGACACCAGGCTCGCCCTCCGGGGTGCCCGCAGGGTAGATGACCAGCTTGGGCTCGTATTGATCGCGCTTGGATGACCAAGCGCGGGCCTCGTTCACACAGGTGCTCGGTCAACTCCGCGGCAGCCGGGCCATGGCCGATCGCCCCCAGCTCCCAACGCACGCCGTCACCGCTCTCCAGTCGACGGGCTGTGAGATACACCAGCGAGCCGCCATCAACCAACGCCGGACGCCAGTACCCTCCAATCGGGTTGACAACCTCAGGCACGGCATCTGGGTGGGCGCTGATGCGGCACACGCGCTGATCGGTGACGGTAAGCCGTAGCCAGAACCCGTCATGGCTCTCGTCGGGGGCAATGGTGATGCCGGACCAGGCGACGCTGCGCGGCTGGTCGAGCACTCCGCGCAATGTGCTGAGGTCCACGGCTTGATCACGGTCCCAGTGGAGCTTGACCCTCTCATCGGCGGTGATCGAGCCGCTGAGTTCGCCCTCGTACTCTCCACGGAGGTACACGAAACCGCACAGGTGGAGCGAATCGGAGACCAGACGGCCGTCGGTGTAGGTGAAGCTGACGCTGCGTCCCTGGCCCCGCCACCGCAGCGGCGCAACCAACCGCGCTTCGGGGGCAAGCTGCTTCCACCACGAGACGGGGATGTCCCACGGTGAAACGGTGGCGATCACGCGGTCGTACGGAGCGTGGGAGGGGTACCCGAGCCCACCGTCTCCGGTGATCACGTGCACGCCACCGTAACCGGTGGCAGCCAACGCTTGCGAGGCTTTCGCCGTCACGTCGGGATCGATGTCGACGGTGGTCACCAGGTCCGCGCGACCAGTCAACTGGGCGAGCAGGCTGGCGTTATACCCGGTTCCCGCGCCGATCTCGAGGATGCGGTTGCCAGGTTCGACATCGAGCTGGTCGAGCATGGCCGCGACCAGCCATGGCGCCGACGCGCAGGACAGCGACCGACCATCCTCGAACCGATGGGTGACCACCGCCTGCCACGGGTCGTAGGCGACCGCCAAGTCGGCATCCGGCACGAACTCGTGGCGTGGCGTGTCACGCAGAACCCGCTCGACCGCGCCCTGTCGCGCGTGTCCCGCCTTTCGAATCCGCTCGACCATCTCCGCGCGCAGCGCGTCGGGCGACGTCGTGGTCTGCATCGCTCCCCTTCGTGTGCAACGGTTCTTCAGGTTCTTCAGTGCTGGTCAGTGGCCAACGCGCACCTGATTCTCCACACGTGGAGAACGGATCCCTCGCGGCGACATGGCTCCGGCCATGTTGCGCACCATGACTTCTTCGGCATCAGCAAGGGCCTGGATGAGATCTTCCTGCAGCGTGGCGGGAAGCATGCCGCTCCCGAGCGCGCAGGCGTCGACCAGTTCGGTCAGTTCGCGGGTTTGGTTGTGGGTGAGTAGGTCGCGGCAGCCCGTGTGGGCGAGTACGTCGCGGGCGGCGTATCCGTCCCGTGTAGTAGTTGTGTAGTCGATCAGATCGGCGGCGATCCGGTGCGCGTGTGACACGTCGACGGTGCCGAGCGCGTCGAAAAAGGACAGACCAAGCCGCGTTCGGAAGACCGCCAAACCGGGCACCGAGATAACGAAGTCGTGATACTGGGCCACAAGTGACGGCACGTCGACGACACCCGAAGCACCATGGCACTGGACAGTCAGGCACGCGGTTACGGCGTTTTCCCAGGGTTCTCCTGGTGTCGTGTCGGCCAGCAGAGCAAGGGCGCTGTCGGTGTCGCCGGATACCGCGTGGGCGATGACCGCGACCTGGCGGCCGTCGAGCATCCGCCGGCCGATGCCGTGGTAGTCGTCCAGTCGGGCGCGTGCTTCCGCCCACCGCCCAGCGGCAGCGAGAGCGCGTGAGCCGGTGGCCAGTAGAACCGCCCACAACCAGCTGCGGATCTGCTGGTGTGTCTCGAACGAGTCGGTGAGGTTGGCCGGGATCTCGGTGCCGTCGATGTCGGCACCGGTGCGGGATGAGACCGCAGTGAACAGAGTGTCCATCAAGGCGAAGGCACGCTCGCCGTGGCCCTCGCGGGTGTAGAGGCGGGCGAGGTTGGTGATCGGTTCGAGGGCGAGGCGAGCTACCTGTGTGCCCAGGGGGCAGGCGCGCAGGTAGATGTTCACCTGCTGGTGGCACCACTGCCGGGCCAGGTCGGGAAGACCGCAGTCGGAAGCGACGAGCGCGGCCTGATTGTGCACTGCGGCTGCCTCGGTGAGGTCGCCGGTGCGGACGGCCTCACGAGCTCGGCCATACAGGTCGGCCACCCTCCTATGCAGCGGGACGCAGGCCGGGCGGCTGCGGGCGACGAGGGGGAAGCGGCGGGCGAACTGGCCGGTCGGGTCCATGCCGATCATTCCCAGGTGACGGTCATGGGCTTGGTCGGACGGTCCAAGACAACCCGACTGGCGGTCGCGTCCGGCTGGGGCGGAGCGTCCGGAATAGCGAAACGGACGGTAGCCGAGCGGAAGCCCCGGTCCCAGGTGGCGATCTCGGTGGCGACCTGCTTGGCCAGTTCCTGTCCGCCGATGCCGTGGCCGATGACGCCGGCCTCGTAGCGCCTGCCGCCGTCCGGGCCGGGCTCAGCCGGGCGGATGGTGAGGTAGGCAAGGCTGCCGTCGGCGGCGGTGGTGGCCATCGCTACCGAGGGGAACATGGGCCGTACGAGGCCGCTGTCCTTCGCGGCAGGGGCGACCTCCATGCGCATGAGGGGGTTGGGTAGGTGGCATGCCAACCACAGGTCCAGCCACTCGAAGGACTCCATCGGGACGAAGTGCACGCCAGTCCACACCTCGTGAGCGGGGGTGTCGAACACTCCGGCGAGTGCATCCGGGTCGGTGGCGTGGTTGTTGTCCTTGTGGGTCTGCAACGTCACGTCGCCGGGGGAGAGTCCGGTGCCGGTGAGGTCGAGGACGCGGCGGGCGTCGTCGCCGAGGCCCCGTAGGGGCATGAAGATCGCCATCTCGCTGCCCAGGCTGCTCCAGCCGTCCTGGTCGCGTTCGAAGACGATGCTGCGCGAGGCGCACCCGCGCAGGCGCACCGGGGCCACCAGACGTCCACCGGGGGCGAGCTGGTCGAGCCACGCGGCGGGAACCTCATGGGCGCCCACGGTGGCGATGATGCGGTCGAAGGGCGCGGTCTCCGGGTGGCCGAGCGCGCCGTCAGCGGCGACCGCCTCGACGTTGTCGTTACCGGCTGCGGCGAGATGCTCGCGAGCACTGGTAACGAGGTCCTCGTCTATGTCGACGGTGGTGACGTGCCCGCTCGGGCCGGTGAGGGTGGCCATCAGGGCGGCGTTGTAGCCGGTCGCCGCGCCGAGTTCGAGCAGCCTCTCGCCGGGCTGGATGCCGAGTTGTTCGAGCATCATGGCGACGATCTTGGGCTGCGATGCGGCGCTGATACGAGTGCCGTCGCCCTGGTACTTGGTGTAGACGGGCTCGTCGGCATACGCCTCGGCCAGCGCGACGTCGGGCAGGAACAGGTGGCGCGGCACCCGCCGGAACGCCGCCTCGATGGCATCGGTCCGAATCGTGCCGTCCTTGACGAGCCGGTCGGCGAGCTGGGCGCGCAGTTCGTCGGCGGAGTCGGTGGAGGCGTCGCTGACCGTGATTGTCATTGCGGGGCCCTAACAGTGTCGGAGGTGGTGGTCCCGGCTGGTGCCTGCCGGGTAGGCGTGCTGTGGAAGACGGCGTTGACGGCCAGCGCGGCGAGCGTGGCCTGGTCAGGTCCGGAAAGGCCTGCGCGGTTGGCGTGGAAGATGAAGTGGTGCGCCAAGACCGCGCGCAGACCTCGCTCGAGATGTCCGTTACGAGCGAGTTCGGCGAGTCGGCGGCCCGCCGCATCGAACGCCGCCCACCACGTCTCGGGAACCTGGTCGGGTGCCACGTCGACGAATCTGTGCGTGTTGGTGGTCATCAATCGCCGCACGGCCTGGCTCAACCGCTCGATGCGTTGGCAGTCGGTGTGGTCGTCGTGGACGGTGGGCCGGAGTGCGGCCACCTTGGCCCAGACGTCGCCCTGCTCGAACCAGTCCAACCCAGCGGCACGCAGCATCGCGCTGAACAACAGGACGGTGGTCTCCCGCTGGCCCAAGGCGGCTGGTGTCGTGACGCGAGCCAGACAGTGGCGGCTGTCGTGGTGAAACAGCGTGTGCGCGATGTCCATCCCGGCGGGACCACCGAAGGCGACGGTCTCGGGTTCGTAGATGCTACGGCTCCAGTCGGCGACCTTCCCGCCAGCTTCCAGCTCGGCCAGCAGCGTGTCGACCGCGGTCGTGTCGGGATTTACCGGCTGGTAACGCAGCCGCCAGGCTGGCGTCTTGCGCAGGTGCCACCACGTGTCGAGTTCGCCGTCCTGCTGCGCCTGGTCGAGGGCGGGCGCTAACACGGTCGCGACAGTGTGCTCAGCATCGGGCGGGTCGGCGAACTTGACCAGGTAGTGGTGCCAGCGGCTGTCCGGCGGCATCGGCTCAGGGTCTCCTTTCTGGTCGGTTCAGGTGATCAGTAGGCAGGTGTCCCAGTCCGTTGTGGGCTCGATCGCGGCGGTGAGGGCGGCCAAGCCGACCCCCGCGGTACCTTCCAGCACGCCGGGGCTGTCTGGTGCGGCGTTGGTGCGAGTGCGGCTGAGCAGGTCGTTGGTCATTGCGTTGAGCCGGGTCGCGGCGGGGCCTGTCGTGTCGGTGGCGGCGCGGGCGGTGATGCGGGCGAGTCCGGCGTAGCCGTGGCACAGCGAGGTGTCGCTGACCAGCCTATGCTGGGCCGGGTCGGTCAGTGCGCTGATCAGGGCATCTTCGGCGATCTGGCGGCGCATCTCGTCGCCCAGAGCCAGGGCGGCGAGGTGCAGGGCGCGTGCGATGCCCGCTGTTCCGTAGCACCAGCTCGGGCGGCGGTTGGCACCGCTGTGCCGCACGTGCGTAGGCATCGATCGCGCTTCGTCGCTGGTGATCATGTAGGGCCAGCGTTCCCCGCCGGGAGTGTCGCTGCTCCATAAGTCCAGCCACGCGCAGATCCTTTCGACCGCCTCGCGCTGCCCGTCCACGCTGATGCCTCGGCGCAGGGCCTGGGCCAACAGTGCCAGCGGGCCGCCGATGCCGTGCGCGAGGCCGAAGTTGCCGTGGCCGCCAGGAAACTCGTCGTCCACGCGGCCGGTGGGACCGGTCAGGGTCCACCATCCCGGCAGCGCCTCGCCCTCGATCATTACCGGTTGTGTGAGGCGCACCAAGGCGCCCAGCACAGCCCCCATAGCGGTGCTGCCGGGGTCGTGGTGCAGCAGGTACGCGCCGAGACCGGCGAGGCCCCGGATCGTGTCGAACTCGGCCAGCAACGGCAACACCCCGGCGTCCATGCGCGTGTGCGCGGTGTCGGCGCGGGCATGGGCATCCGCGGCGATCTGCCGTGCCAACGGCCCGAGGGCGGACCGGTACGTGCCGGGGCGGACCGCAGCGGCGCCCGCGAGGGCGCGGGCGACGGCTGGCGCGCCATAGAATCCGCCAGTACTCGCCCCTGCCGTGACCGGCTTGCCGACGGCGATGGCTAGCCACTCGTGGGCGCGGTCGAACGGCCGGATTCCGACCGCCGCCAGTTCGATGTGCAGCAGCGCTATGCCGGGTGCCCCGTGAGCCAGGGACTGGTGCCACCACGGCTGGTCGGTGGGCAAGTCGGCGGCGCCGGGCTGTGCGAGGCGGTCGGCGACCTCCGCCGCGAACTCGACCGCAGCGTCCGAGGCGAGACTGGCGTTCATCGCGGCCCTCCCGTGCGGGCCGCGAATGTCAGGGCCGCAGCCCGCGCCAGGTAGAGGGACACCGCTTTGTCCTCGGGCTCGACGCCGCTGGCCCGCAGGAAGTGGGTGTGCAGCAACGAACCCAAGGCGGCGTCCAGGTCGACGCCCTCGGCGTCGGCCCCGGACAAGCGCGCTCGGTAAGCCGCCAGAGTCTCGGCTCGCTCGGCCCACGTCGCAACGATCGCTGCCCCGCCCGGTGCACCACGCAGAGCGCGGAAGTTTTCGCAGGGGTCGGCCAAGCGCCGTGCCTCGGCGAACACCGGCCGAGGAACAACGGCAGGCGGCTTCGCCGGGACGTGGTCGATCAGCCACCGCATCCCCGCCTCGATCCCTCCGGTGAACGCGATGGCGATGGCGGCGAAGTTCGCCGCAACCAGGGCGTGGTGGTCAGCGCGCATGGGCTGGGCGAGCTGGGCAAGCACAGCCTGGGAGTCGGCGGTGAAGACCGCCTCGGCGGCGGCCAGCGCCGCGCCCGCACCCCAGCGGCCAGTCTCCGGGTAGGAGGTCGCGAAGGTCACTTCGCGCAGCAAGCCCAGACGACGGAGTCGCTCGGTCCAGGCGCTGACCCGACCGGCGGCCTCGCCGAACACGGCCGGTTCCGAACTGGGCAGCGCGATCCGCAGGCGCAGGTAGTGCTCTTCGCCTTCACGGAACCGCAGGAACCACCACTGCGGCTGGTCCTTGCCCCACTCCTTGAGCAGCGTGGGCAAATACTCGGTGAGCACGGTGTTCTGGCGTTGCCGGTTGCCGTAGAGCTTGGCGAACAGCAGCGGCGAGGCACCAGGCGACAGGCCATGCTCACCGGGCCGAACGATCCGCAGCGGTGTCGGGCGTGACGGTCGCACCGTGGCCTGCGGCTGGCGGGCGGCCAGCGGCACGACGACCTCGTGGGCACGGCCGTCGAACCATCCGGTGGCATCCTCGATGGGGCCTTCCTCCAGCACCGCATAGGGACTGGTGATCAGGTGCTCGCGCAGCAGCACTCGGTGAGCGTCCTCGGCGAGATCGAGAGGCAACCGCCAGTCCCCGTCGGCCAGGAGCACCGCCTGCGGGAGGCGACGGCAGGTACGCCAGTTGGCCAGCGCGGCGTCCCAAGCCTCCCAGTCGGCGGTCCGGTCGGGAAGCTCCGCAGCAGACAGCCGCCACCGTGCCGGGGACAGCACGACGCGGCCGGAACGGAGCCGGGGCAGGAACGGCAGGGTGGCCGCCGCGCCCCAGTCGAAGTCGGTGACCTCCGCGTCGTCAGCGCGAGTGAGTTCTACGAGGAAGCGAGCCAGCGGTGGGGTGTGCTTGCGCAGGTTGAGTGCATGCGTAGCCCACACGTCCACCCTCGCACCGAGGCTAGGAGCGGTCAGGTACAGCCGGTCACTGTCACAACTGACCGCCAAGTCCGCCGGCGTGAGCACTGTTCCTGCGTCGGTACCGCGATGCTCGGCGAGGCTGACGACTCTCGGCAGAACCCGGACGGTGCGGGCGACGTGCGCGGTGGCGGGGTCCAGCGGTGGAAACGACAACTGGGCCGATAGGGCTTCGTCCGGTCCCCGCGGGGCAAACAGCGGTTCAGTCAACGCCTGGCGGTCATGCTCGTCGAACAGGTACAGGAAGCGACCGGTGACGATGCTGGCGGACCGAGAGACCGAGGTAACCGCGAGCTGAAACTTCCCCTCCTGCAAGGCCAGCATGCTCGGGCAGTCCACGCGGGCACACAGCTCCAGATGCGAGGGCAGTCGCACCGAGTGCACCGGCACCTGCTCGAGCTCGGCGATCAAAGGCTCATCGAGGACAACTTCGTGGTGTCCGTCCAATGCTGCGGCTTGGGCGACCGCCAGTAGGTGCTCGTCCCGAGACCTCCGCTGCGGGCGGGCGGCGGTCTTGGTTGCACCGGGATAGCCGTCGGGCCAGCCGATACCGCTGTCCGCGACGACGTCCAACAGCGGAACCTGTGAACCGGCGCCGAACCGCTGGTAGAAGCGCCGGTGATAGTCCGCCCACGTTGTCGTACTCCTGGGGTGGGAACTCAGACGTGCCAACAGCCGTGCGGCACGTTCGGCTTCACAGGCGACCGCGTTGGGAAGCACCACGTCCAGGTCCAGCCGCAGGTCGACCGTGACGGGGTTTCGCCGCGACGCAGTCAGACAGCGCATGGCAGCAGCGGCGTCGGCGCGCAGGTTGCGCCGAGTCCCTGCGCTGCCGTGCCGATGCTGCCGCAACTGGCCGTAAATGTCGTTCAGCGTCGCGCGCTGCTCGGCCGCGACCTCGCCGACCGCCGCCAGCGCGCGCACCAGGTGCCCCAGAGCATCGGGCTCAGTGCTCGGCGCGTGAAGGTTGGTGACAAGCGCACGGCGTGTGACCAGCGTGGTGAGCAGGTCGGTCACCGTGCCTGCTGCGGCGTGTGGAAAGTCGGTCTGCACTTTCGTGCGCAGGTCACCGAAGCGGATCGGGTCTCGCGCCGCGCACACGGCCGTGCGTACTGGGCCGGTGTATCGGAGTTCGACTTCGACAGCGCCGGTGCCCCGGTTGTCGGTGGCCGGCTGGTAGGGCACAACAAGACGCTCGCCTCGCACCATCAACGTGGTGTTGGCGACGACGAGCAACCGCTCCAGGACCGCGGGCTGCCCTTCCAGGTGGCTGATGACCTCGGCCAGCCATCCGGCGTCAGCCCCAGCAACTGCCTGGTGATCATCACCCGAACGCTGGGATGGAACCGAGGCGAACCGTGCGGCGGAGACCCCGGCAAACAGGCCGTTAGGAGTCGGACGGCCGGTCAACCGCACCAAGTAGCGCACCACTGACAATGTCGCGCGTCGTAGGTCTCGCTCGCTGCCAACCCCTGCGCCACACAGGCTGTGGACGCGCTCAGCAAGCACTGGGCTCGCGAGACTGATGGCATCGCGGACCGCGCCGACTCTCCACACCTGACGGAGCCAATCAACCCATTCAGTAGCAGTCCCGGCCCCGCTCGCCGTCAACGTCGGCCACGGCGGGAGTTCTAGATCGCCCTGAGCGACAGCTCGGACCAACACGCCACTCGCGGCTCGGAAACCGACGCGGTCGGACAAGGCCGTGGACACCGGGCACCTTTCCAGAGGAGACAGAGGGATGCCGGGCACCCACCCACCATGCTGCGGGCGGGCGTCCGGCCATTCGGGACAATCAGGCGGCGCTGATGCAGGTCGACTTCTCGCACGTATGCCCGCAGCCGTCATCCGTCATGTTGATCAAATGCGCCGGGTCCACCACCTCGACCAGCGTGATGTCGAGATCGAACTCCGAGCCCGTCGCGACCTCCGCGGCAGGCGTAGTCACCGTGGTCTGCGACCACTCCGTCTGAACCGTCACAAATCCTCCTTCGTGAGTTTCACGCTCCGAGTCCGGCGAGTGGGACACCACCGCCAACAGACACACCAGCCCGGAACTCAACTCGATGTGCCTAGTGCTCCCGCCAACGCACGCGCGAGCCGAATCCATCGAAGTGGAGGGCAGCCCCACCACCACACACCTCTCAACGACACGTCCCGGTGAAAAACGTTTCCAGATGCTCGGGCTGTGCCAAGGCGAAGCTCGCCCGACCGCAGCGATGCCAGCCAACTCCTAATGATCATCGACAGCCAGAGCGACCATGCGGCGACGATGCGTCGTCAATGAGGCGTTGCGCCCCATGACTTGCACAAACACCTTGTTCACGGGGCCGGTTTCACTTGGTTCCGTGGCGCTCCTGGTTGATCTGGTTCACTCTGTGCACGGAGACGCCGGCGACGTTGGCGACGCTCTTGCGCTTCTCCCCTGCGTCGCAGGCTGCGCGGATGGCGGTGCGCCACACGCTGTCCGCATGGTTGGTCTCGGCCATGGCTCGTTCCCGTTCCTTGGTGGCGTGGGCCAGCTGCCCGAGTGCCGTAGGGTCTGGGTCCTCCATCGCGCGGCCAGGGAGGTTGAAGGCGCGGGACACGGCTTGCTCGATGTCGCCGCAGGCGATGCCGCCCTCTTCGGCGACGGTGAATCCGAGTTCCAGGAGCAGGAACCCGATGCGCCGCAGCCAGGGTAGGGAGTCGTTGTCGCCCGCGTCTTTGCGGGCGTACCAGGGGCCGGTCTCGCGTTCGACCGCACGCCGCAGTCGCGCGAGCACAATGTCCAGGTCTGCTGGTGGCGGGCTACCTTCGGTCATGACTCTTCCAAGATTCGTAGCGAACTGCACGTCAGGTTGGGTTTCGGCAAGGTGAGACCCGGCAGGTGAGGGAAAGGGGGTAGCCGACCGCACCGACCGGGGGCTTTCCCTGCCGCGCTCACGGCTCGGCAGGGAAAGCGATCATCCGACGCCCCAACTCGGCCACTTCCTGCCCCGTAGCGTTGATCGCGTGCCAGTCATCCGGCGCGGCCTGATCCAGGTGCACGAGCGCGCCGATCACGGCGTACCACTGCTGACGCAGCGCATCCACCTCGACCGGCGTGGCCGGTGGCGCGGCCTCGTCCCACGACATGTGACGGCAACACTCCAAGATCCCGCGACCGCGGTCGTGCAGATCCTCCATCTGGCCGTGGCTGCGGCTGCACCACTCGGACAAGGTCTCGACCATGGCGTGCCACTGCTGATGCGACATCAGCCCGACCGTCTGAGGCACGCAGGCGGATCCGTCCGGCTGGTTGGCCACGGCGCCGGCGAACGTGGCGGCCCGATCGGTCAGGACCAGCAACGCCGGCGCCAACTGAGCGAGGGGGGCGAGGGAAGCGGCTGTGTGTTGTTGTTGTTCCACGGTGTCGTCATCTCCAGGTCTTGTTCCGCAGGCCGTGCAGCACACGCCGCACGAGTTCCTGATCAGGCGGTGTTGGGTTGTAGAAGGCTCGACGGGCATCCGCCACCACAGTGCGTGGCCTCAGCCGCCGGGGCAGTTGCCGCATCCTCGGCGCTTCGTGTCGCTGTTCAACGACCGCGAGGTCGTGACATGCGGGCCAGATCGGCTGTGTCTCGGCCAGCGTGGGCGCCACCGCCCGCATCGGCTCGGTCGGCTGACCAGGGTTGATCCACTCGCCGAAACGCTGGCGCGTCGTCTGGCTGTCGGTCACCGCGCCGGGGCAGGCTCATGCTCGCCACCGTCGCCGAAGCTGGCCCGCAACGCGCGGGCGAGTTCGTCACAGTCGGCGGCCAGTTGCAGGGCCTTCTCCCCGCTCGCGAAACCGGTGGGGGCACCGGCGGTGACCGCGAGGTCGTAGGCGATGCGCTCCGCGCGGGTGACCGTGCGGCGAATCAAGGGATACAAGGCGACGGCAGGGGTTCGCGCGGTGCTCACCGGTACTCCTCCACGAACTCGAGGGCGCACGTGAAACACCCGAAACCGACCGGCACCGTGGTGCCATCCATGTCGGTGACACGAACCGTCGCGCCGCACAAGGTGTCGCAAACCCCGTCGGGTGGTGGCGACATGAGCGCAGTGAGATGCTGTATCCGGCCGATCACTGGTTTGAAACCAGGCACGTTGGCGAAGTCCGGCAAGGTCAAGTCGATGGACTCGGCCACGTTCCTGATGTCGCCAGCAGGGGCGGCGCGGGGACGCACTTTCCTCGCGGTGCAGACGCCGCGGTTCTGTGATCGGACGCGGAACCGGCGTCGCCAGATCTTCCTCATCGTGTTCTCCCTGAAGACACGCGACACGCGTGCCTGTAGCTCGTGACTGGATGCTGTGATGTCGGCCGCGCACAGGCGGAGCAGGGTCCGTGCCCCGGCGGTGTCGCGTTTCAGCCAGCCGGAAGGGACAACAGCCCCTCGACCACATCAGCGAGGGAGCCTTCGCTGCGCCACAGTTCATGACCGTCCCAAGCCCAGCGCACAGCGACCGCGTTGTATCGGTCGAACACCTTCAAACCATCCACGCAGGTCGGCCAGTAGCAGGCGGCGTCGAGGCGCACGAGGCAGAAGGTCTCGCTGATTCTGTGCACGAACTCCCACCCTGAATCGACCATGTCGATCAGGCATTGCAGCTCCGGGTACAGGCGCACCGACTCCCGATGTGCAGCGGCGGTCGTTATCACGCTGGGGACGCTAGGGCCGCGCACTCGGACAGCGGGAGGTCGCAAGGGGGTCTCTTGGGGGACGTTGTGGGGACATAGCCACCGGAAGGCGGGACACAAGCCGTTCGCTTGCTTACTGTGGCATCAATCGTCGGGAAGGGGAGCTGTGCACCAACAGCCACGAACTCGGCTTGAACAACTCGTGCAGGGTGCCCACCTCGCCCTACCCGAGTTCTGCCGCCAGTACCGCCGGGTGGCGATCACCGTGGGAGAACACGCGGACATCACGCCCCGGCAAGCGCGGCGATGGCTGTCAGGGGTGGCTAGCCTTCCTCGACCACAGGCCCGACGGGTACTTCAAAGCTGGTGGGAAGAACCGGTGGAAGAGTTGTTCGGCCCACCGCTCCAGACCAATCCGGTCCGGAAAGTCTATGCACGGGAGCTACTGATGATGACGGGACGAGAATCCTCCAACCACGCACTCAACGCGGCGTCGGCCATCGAACCAGCGGCGCTGGAGTCCCTGCACGCAGAAGCAGCCCGACTGTCGCGGGTTCACCTGAGCAACTCGCCGGTCCAGCAACTACGGGAGCTGGTCGAGCTGCGCGACCGCGTGTACACACAACTCGACCGGACCCACAAGCCGCGGCAGAAAGCCGAGCTGTACCTCATCGCGGGGCAGGTGTGCGGGTTGCTGTCCGGGGTCGCGTTCGACCTGGGGCACGGCGACAGCGCCGAAGAACTGGCGAGGGCCGCGTTTACCTACGGAAACGTGATTGACCACGGTTCGTTGTGCGCGTGGGCACGAACGTTGACCATGACTGTGCTGTTGTGGAGCGGCCGTTACCGGGAGGTCATCAGCGTGGCCGACGGCGCGGAAGGCGTCGCCCCACACGGGACTGCTCGGGCAAGGCTGCACGCGATTCGTGCCCGAGCGTTCGCGCACCTTGGGGCCGAACGGGAGGTGCGTGACGACCTCGCTGCAAGCGCCAGCGAATTGGACCGGGCTGGCGGGGACGAGTTGCTGGACGGGGTCGGGGGCGAGATGGCTTTTGACCGTGCACGCCGCGCCTTGTCCGCCAGCGCCGCTTTCGTGGCGCTGCGCGACGGCACCCAGGGTGAACCGGAAGCCAACCAAGCCATCGCTCTGTTCGCGGACAAGCCTGCCCACGAACAGTGGCAGGCCGCGCAGTGGTCAGCCAGGGCGGACCTGGCGGCGTTGCGGTTGTTCGCCCGTGACCTCGCCGGGGCGGAAGCGGCGCTCGCCAACGTGACGAACCTGCCCGAGGAACACCGCACGAACGCCCTTACACAGCGGTTGCTGTCCATCAGCCATTTACTCAGCGGGCGTGACTTCGCACGTGCACCCGAGGCCATCACCATCCTCGAAGCTATTGACGCGTTTACGGACCGGGCGTTGCCGTCCACGTCGGCGTCGCTGGAAATCCCCAGCGCGAGAGAACTACCGAGCGCGTAACACGCGTCGATGCCCTGCCAGGATCGCGGCCTCCTCCTCCGGAGTGATCCCGAGTTCGGAGGCGCGGTCACTGGCAACCAAATGACCGCCGTCCGCAAGCCACGCGGCGGTGTCACGGACCGTTTCGACGATCGGCCGCGTGGTGAGCCCAGCAGCGCGGGCCCGCGACGAGTCCACGGCCCACGCGCCCGCGTGAGTGCGCCACAACGGCAACCCTGTCCACTGCTTCACATGGTGCGCCAACAGGATTTTGGGATGCACCCAGTGCACCTCGGTCCCGTCCGGCGCAGGCGCGGCCTCCCGGCAGGCGTGGATGAAATCGGCAAACGTGTCCGAGCCATCGCCGGTGACGTTGAACGTGCCCGGCGGCGCCGACAGCACGAACGACGCAACGTCACGCACGTCGACAGGCTGAATCGCCCGGTCGGCAGGTTGGGGCGCCACCACGTTCCCGCCACGCCGCATGCGGTTCAACCACCAGGCCGTGCGCCCCACATACTCTCCCGGTCCGAGGATCACGCCGGGGCGCGCAATCACCGCACGCTCCCGCCCGAACGTCTCCAACACAGCGACTTCGCATCCGGCTTTGCCGAAACCGTACGTCGTGGGTGCGGGATCACCGTTGTAGCCGGGTTCGGGACCGGCCGTTGCAGAACACGGCAGCGTGGGGGAATCCTCGGTCAGCGGCTGAGTAGGCCAGCCTTCGTACGCCGACACCGACGACACCACGACGTACCGCGCGGCAACCGGCTCCAGTACCTGAGCTGCAGCCAGTGTTTCCCGTGGCGTGTAAGCCAGGTTGTCCACCACGAGGTCGAACGGGCCGCGCTCGGTCAGCCTGCGCATGGCCATCGGGTCCCCGTAATGACCGTGGACAACCTCAACGCCGTCCGGGGCCGCGCCGGACTCAGGACGACCACGCCGGAACACCGTGACATGCCATCCGCCCTGGACAGCGGTTTCAGCGACGGTGCGGCCAAGGAACCAGGAACCACCGAGGACCAACAGGCGACCAGGCATGACGGTCATCATGCCGACCGCGGGAAGCGCGGCACAAGCACTACACACTTGCCGACGAAGTTGGCGGGAACGGACGATTACGGCCGTCGTGTTCTGCGGGAGCGGCGACGTGCGCGCGCAGGGTCGCGTCGCGGATGACGCGGCGGTTGATCATCAGCGTTCCAGACCGGTGCGCAGGACCGTCGAAGTCCAGTAAGTGCTGTCGATGTCCTGGGCTATGCGTACAGATGAACGTGCCTGGTCGCGTGCTCAGTGTCAGGTGGTGATCGCTTCCAACCTGGCGATGAGTTCGCGGTCCGGGCTGACGTTTCTGCTGTACAGCGGGCTACAAGGGGTCGCGGCCAGCCAGGCCGAGAGTTCGACGAGGTCCACCGTGGAATCATCGTGGTGGTGGATCTCGGCCAGGCGAGTGAACTCAGTCATGACGCCCACCACGCTGCGGTTCGCGGTACCACCGAGCTGAGCGGTCTGCATGTGCTGCCGTTCCTGATCGACGAACGAGACGGGAGCCTGGTAGACGGTCAGCGCAGTGCTGATCTGCTCGGCGATCCTGCTGGTCAGGGTCGCCGCAGGTGCCAATGGCAGCAACACGGGCAGCAACGTCGTCTCGTTGACCAGCAGGGCGGCCCGTGGCCGCCAGAACAGGACGGTGGCATACCACGGACCCAGCAACGTCGTGCCCCGATCGTCGTCTCGCGCGGTTGACGGACCCGCCAGGCGCAGCAGCTTCTTGGTGGCACGCACGGTCAGCACCCACCCATCCTCTCCCACCCACGACTGCGGCGGGCCAGGCACCGGCTACGGATGAGGGCGACGTTGCCGGGCACTGCGGCAACGTCGCCCTTCGCCGTGAGTCACGCGGCACCGTGGGCATCGGCCGTGCTGAGGAGTTCGGGACCTGTCGCGTGAGCACCGGCGAGTGCGACAAGCGCTTCGTCGAGCGGGCGCCGGACGGCGGAGTTCAGGGCGGCGCACTCGCTGTCGATCTTCGTCGCGGACTTCTGGATCGTGGCGGACAGCTCAACGGAACCCGAGCCAGCGCGTCTACAGACTGAGACGCTCGCTGTGGCGGGGGCTGGCAGCGTGACAGTACGGTCCAAGGTGACGGTGGCCGTGGCCTTGGGACGGCGTTTAGAACGAGCGATTCTGATCGACGGTCTCGGCCGGTCGATGCTGTTCTGGTCGGTGTCCCGGTGCAGCGTGACGTGCTCGGTGATGCTGCCGGTCTTCTCCCCGGTCGGCACGATGCCGATCATGGGCACGAACCCGCAGAGCTGGCTGTTCTCGGCCCGCAGAGGCGTGTCGTGGCGGACGACGGCGACGCTGCGGGTCTGGCTGCGCCAGCGCAGCGGAACCACGAGCGTGCCGCCGGGGGCGAGCTGGTCGAACCAGGCCGGGCAGGTCCCATGGCAGGCCGCGGGCAGGAACTGGTGCCGGGGCACGGCCCGGAACGTCGGTCACCTGCGCTCGGAACGCAGGTGACCGACGACCGTGGGATGATCTTGTCGTGGGGGCGTGGCCAGGAGGACGAACGAACCCGCCATGCCCTAAGCCCGCTATAGCTGGCAGCGGCGGCCGATCAGATCGCCGAGATCATCACCAGCCGCACCCACAACCAGATCAAGGCACTAGTCGAAGCCCTCGTCGCCAAAGTCACCATCACCGGACCCGACCGGCTCAACCCGGTCTTCCGCATCCCCAACACCGCAACAACGACAGGACCGCACCGTCCCTACCAGCGGAAACGGCCCCGAACGGAGTGGTTCGCGCAATGGTTAAATCGGTGGGCCGCCAGGGGCTCGAACCCTGGACCCAGGGATTAAAAGTCCCTTGCTCTACCAACTGAGCTAGCGGCCCATACACAGTTTAGCGGGACGCCATGGGGCGTCTGCCAACCCCTGGGCGCGCTCGTTCAGCGAGCTTGGTTGGGTCTTGGACTCCATGCGGATGGCGGCTGACTGTCCTGGCGTCGCTGGCCCCGCAGCCGGGTGGCCATGCTGGGTTCTGGAAACCTTTGCCACCGCACCTGCAAAGACTGGCGAATCCAGATCGTTCCTGGTCTGAAGCGCTGCCGGAAGGCGCAGGCTGTCCCTGCGCAGAGAGCGATATCTCCCGTACCGATCGTATTGTCCCGGAACGGGTGTCGGCGTCCTATGAGTGCGACCCCAACGTTCGGCTCGTGAAGCAGCATCGGGTCGAAGTTGTCGGGCTGGTTGCGATGGCCCATGACGCGAGCCGCGAGGAACTCATCCAGATACCAGCGATACTGGACCGCTGTGCTGAGCGAATCAGAAGCTACGCCAGCGGCATCGGGGCGAACCCAGCGGCGAGGACAGTGGGCGCCACGACCGACTCGGTGCCTACCCAACCAGGTGGAAGGGCACGCTCGGCCCCGCCTCGCCCCCCACGTCCGGGCAAAACGCACGGGCGATGGTGCGACAGCGACGGTAACGCCGTGGTGCTGGAGAGCGGAAAGGGCGGTGAGTACTACGAGGCGACCCGCGCACGGGGGGTAGCACTGGGACTCGCCAAAAGGCATCCCGAACGCGGAACCCTCCATCGCCCGCCACGTCGAGACCCAGTTTGTCTCGCGGATGATCGATCAGGGCATCGAGTACGCCGAGATCGAGATCAACAGGCCGGTATGCGGAACTACTCCAAAGGACCAGCAGTAGATGGAGACGTGCGACAAGCAACTACCTCGGTTCCTACCGCCAGGATGGACACTGATCGTCAAGGACGGATCAAACCCGACGGGCAGGAAGTACGTCGGGCAAGAGGCGGAGAAATGAGCATCACCTCAGGCTGGGCCGTGACCCATCCGGACGGCACCTATGAAGGCAAGAACACGACCCTGCGGACACCACAAGACGTCGCGGCGTTCGTCGCCAAAGTCGCCGCCGCGGACCCGTACGCCGACTCCATCCGCGTGATCCACAACGACCGGCCACTCGCGGATGCGGAACAGGGCTTCACAGATCATGACGTCTTCGCCGCAGTGGTGGACGGCTTCGGCTACCTCAGCCACCAGGACCAGGACAACGCCAAGGCCTTCCCGGTCGGGGACCCGGATTCCGCTGGATGCGAGTTCGACGA
Organism: Saccharomonospora amisosensis; assembly: GCF_011761185.1. Classification (NCBI taxonomy): domain Bacteria; kingdom Bacillati; phylum Actinomycetota; class Actinomycetes; order Pseudonocardiales; family Pseudonocardiaceae; genus Saccharomonospora; species Saccharomonospora amisosensis. The sequence continues at coordinate 111,564 of NZ_JAAOYM010000001.1, forward strand.
CGAAGACTTCCCCGCAGGGTCAGGCTTACCGCTTGATCAATTCACCACAGCGCTCGTGGAATTCCTACACACCACCGAACGACCCACCAACGTGCGGTGGACAAGCGGATAGCCACCATCGGCACCGGCCAAGGCAAGCGGATCCGGCAACCGTGTCCAGCCCGAGCTACCCGGCAGCCACGATGGTGAACTGGCCATGCCGGGCTCCCGCAGTGAACGCAGCCCATTCGCTCGAGGTGTAGGTCAGGGCCACGCCGCCGCTGCTCGCTCGAAGCCGGACGGCTCCGTCATCAAGGTGCTCGATCCGCACGGCATGGTTACTACCAGCCGCTGCGACCCCCAAAACCTCGTCGACGAAGCCCTGCCACTCAGTCACCGAGATGCTGATCACGGGCCCAACCTCGAGATCCTTGCTGTCGCGCAGATGGACCAAAGGTCCGTCGAAGCGGACTTCCACGCACGTTTCCTGTGACGGGCTGAAGCGTGATTTGAACCAGTCCGTGTACACCCATACGGCGCTACCTGGAGTCTCTGGGTGAGAGTTCATGATGTGGCCCCCAACTCACTACGGATCTGCTGGACAAGCTCAAGTGACCGAGCAGTATCGAGTGCGACTGACTCGAACACTTCATCAAAACTCGCTGAGCACTCGCGGATGACCTGCGGTTTGTCGATGAGGTTCCCGGTGATGGCGGTCTCCTGCCAAACCAGATCAGGTAGCAGCACGTTGTCGAAGCTGAGCATCGTCAGCGGTCCACCGATCAACGGATGCGCATCGGCAGCGAAGGGTACGACATGGAGGTCCACAGTGCTGTCGGCGCGGCTGCAAACCCCGATGAGGCGGTCAAGCTGGCGACCCAGCGCGGGGCCGCCGACCTTCTGGCGCAGCGCTGCCTCACCCAGCAGTACGTCCATACGCAAGCGTGGCTCGTCCTCGAGAAGGGCCTGACGAGCCAGGCGGGTCTCCAACCGAGGCCCGACGTCCACGGGTTTGATGTAGGGGCTCCCGGCACGAATCGTCGCGCGGGCGTACTCGCTCGTTTGCAGCAGTCCAGGAACCGCAATGGGGGACCACACGCGAACCCCGCTGGCGCCGGCCTCGATGCCCAGGAATCGCAGGAACTCTTCGCTGTAGAGCTCGCTGTAGTCGTGCCACCAGTTGCGCTGTTCGGCATTGCCACGCAGGGTTTGCAGCAGGTCGCGTTCTGCCTCAGTGAGTTCGTAGGTCTCTGCCAACTGGGTAAGCTTGCTCGCGGTGATACGCCGCTTCCCCGCTTCTATCGCGGAGAAGTTGGATGGGGCGATCCCGACTGACTTGGCTACCGAGGTGGCAGTGAGCCCCAGATCCCTTCGAGCCTGCCGCAACCGAATGCCCAGCTCCCACGCCTGCAGCGTGCTCGACACCGGCCGCGTCGCCATTCTGACCTCTCCAGTGCTCGTGGGCTGACTCCGCACATCTTTTCGCAGAGTACGCCACCAGCCGATAACAACACCCATCTGGTCGATATGGCTCTGATAATTATCAGAGTAAGTTCGACATTATCTAGACCATGTATTCGCCGCCCTTGCACATTGCCGAGCTGCTGGGCTGCGGAGCGGAGGTGGAGACCTCCCGAATAGGCACGTCAAACGCACTTAGGAGCGGCGATGAGGCTAGGAAGCCGACAACGACGCCATGGAGTACTGGCCCTGCTCGCACGGCTACGATGGCAACCGAATCCGCAAGCATGGACGGTGCCATGCCGAGACGAGGACGGGCGGCGGGGGCATGTCCGGGTGTCAGTGGGCGAACGCGGTCCCCAGCTGACGTTCAACGGGGCAGGGAAAGCGGTATTCGATCCGCTTGCTACGGGGCGCCTGCGCGGGGCGCTTCGCGAAGCGATCGAAATCCATGCGCGACTGGCTAATTCAGATGCTCAGCCAGAGCCTCGGCGACATCCGGGACCCGCTGCCACACCACACTCAGCGGAATCCGAAACACGCGCGGACGCTACCGAGCGGGTTCAGGTGACGTTGACCTCGACGGTCCAGGATCACGAAGCACACGGTCGCCACGTTCGCCACCACACGCCCAAGCCGACACCACCTCGGCTGGTTGACCCTACGGACACGGGTGAAGTGCCCCTGCGAGAGGTGGCCTGACATGGGCGCCGCAACGCACATTCCTCACAGGTATGACCCGAAACCGTCAGCCCAGAGTCCAAGCTACCGCCCCCGCAGGCAATGGCGCCGTCACCGAGCGCGCGAGAGCAGTGATCTGCATTCGACGAGAACCGAAGGCCACCGCAAGAGTTGTCCTCGGCCAGTATTCGAAGCGCGGAAGCCGACACCCACTGCGGAAACTCGCAAATGACACGCGATACCACGGAAGGTTCAGAGCCGACGGTGCTCTTCGAGCAGGTCCTCCAAGACTTGAACAAGCCCGAAGCCAACGCTGTCCCGCAGCGAGTATCCGGGTTCCGCGATTGGTGGGTCCCTATGGTCGAACCAGTGCTGCCTCACGTGGATGCGGCTGAAGACCCAGGCGGGCGCGACGATCGATGCCGTTGACGCATACGGCGTTGGCGATCGAGTGCGCGGGACAGTGCGAGCAGTTCTTGTGTGTCGGCGTCCATTCCGTCGGCTGCCGGGGCGGCGATCACGGAGACCGGTGATACTTGCGTTGCCTGGGCGCTACGGTCGAGGGCGTCCCGGACCAGTTCTGCTTGCCGAGTTGGGGTCTTGGTGGCGTCGGCTGGCTCGGTGATGTAGGGGCTGAGGCAGACCAGGCCGTCGCGGCATTCGATAACTCGTCGGTAGTAGCGCAGTCTCATCTGGCGGATGTGGAAGGCCTCGCGGATCGGGTGTGTCGGTGGGAATAGTGCGATGTTGGGAAACCGGTCACATACTGCCGTCCACAGGGGCCGTAGTTGCCGGTAGCGGCAGCGTACCTCGAACCACAAGCGTGTTTTCACGATGCCTGTTCGTATGCCGGGATAGCCGACCCCGATGAAGAAGACACCGATGCCGGTCGCCAGGAGCGGGGTTGTCCATGTTCCTGTGCCCGGCAGTGGGTCTGTTCCCAGTGTGAGGCGTCCGGAGGTAGAGATCGAGCGTGGCAGGTGTGTTCCAACGCAGCACACCACGAGCCCGGCGGCGGCCACACGCAGGCTCAGCTGGGCGCGGGAGCGGGTGTGGCTGGCTGCGCTCCAGGCGAGGTAGGCGCCGCGCGCTGTCGCGTAGGCCAGGTAGACGTTGCCGATCAAGTAGAACGTCAGCACTGCCGGGTCGTTGTCGTGGGTGCCTTCGTAGCTGGCACCGCGAATGGCGGGGTTGGTCGCGGCGAAGGTGGCGATGAGCCCGGCGCTGGTCAGCAGCGCGAGCGCGACCTCAAGGGGTCCTCGGGAGCTCACCATCGACGGGGACACAGCCGATTGCAGCAGCACGATCAGCAGTGCGAAGAAGAACGTGAGGATCACATTCTGAATCAGTTTCGGGAACTGGCTCGGGAAGTACTCCGGCGATCGGGCGAGGCTGAAGGCGAGCTGCGCCGACAGTGCGAGGAACACCAGGGCGACGCAGGTGGTGACCACACGCAGGTCCTTCTCGTGCGGAGCGCGGAGGAGTTGAGAGGTCTTCCATATCACGGCGATCGCCGAGGCGGCCCACATGACGACGCTCGCCACGACCATCAGAGCCATCCTTGATGGTCGTCGAAGGCGCCTTGGAGTCGCCGGGCAGTAGCGGTTTTGCGGTCCGGGGAGATCCGCAGCGCCTCAAGGAGGGTCGCCCACTCCTTGATGACCGTTGCCACCATCTCGGCTTCGCGTTCGTGTACGGGACCGTAACTGTCTCGGCGGAGGGCGCGTCGCACTGTCTCGGGTGGAATGTCGGGGAAGATCGCGCTCCATACGTCGTTGTCGTTCTCGTCGCTGCCGTGGCCGCTGATGATGTGGCCGATCTCGTGCAGAATGATGTGTTCTTGGTGGGCTGTGGTGGTGTCCTTCTGATACAGGATGTAGTCGGCGTCCACGGTAGCGATCCACAGGCCGAACACGCCGGGTGCCGGCAACGGGTAGGGGATGAGCTTGATGGGACGACGTCGATGCTCAGCCAGCCGGTCGCAGAGCACCCGCACATCGAGCGGTGTGTCGATGCGAAGCTCCCGCAGGAGTCTCCTCACTCCGCGGCGCAGTTGGAGGTCGTTACGCCACCCTCTGGCCCCGACCTCGCCTTTCATGACGATTCTGCCTGTGTGAACAGACGTCTGAGCTCAGCGGCGGTAGCCCATGGGTGACTGATCAGTCCGTTGTGTCCTCCGGGGAGTTCGATCAGGGTGCGGCCCAGTTCGTGTGCGAGGTGGGCGGCGCACCGGTACTCCCACTGGCCACGGGACGCCGTGCCACCGGTGGGGATGATCGTGGTCGAGCCTGCCACGGCCGCGATCTGGGCGGCATCCAAGGTCGCTGCTCGCACCGCGGGAAAGTCATGGTGAAAGAAGTGGCTGAGGGTGGTATCGATGTCGCCTATCGGCGGGGCCGGGCGAGCTCCCTCCTCGGCGACCGCCTGGCCGTTACCGGTGAGGGACGCCATGTGCCGAATAGCTGCCCGGACGTCCTGGCGAGCCAGGTCGGCCACCCGGTCCAGCGCCGCCTCCTGTGCCGGATCGTGGACCACGGCGCTCATCGGAGGCTCGTGCGCGACCAACGTTGCGACGAGCCCGGGATGCTGCACTGCCAGATGAAGCCCGATCAGCGCACCGATACTGGCGCCGACCACGCGGGCCGGTTCCCGGCACACCGCCGTCAACAGTGCCGCCGCGTCGGCGGCGTGCAGTGACATCGCGATCGGTGGCGCCTCGACGGAGGCGGGGCTTCGCGACAGGCCACGGCGATCGTAGGAGATCACCCGATAATGCTGTGCGAGTGTTTCGGCGAGTTGCGCGGTCGCGCCCGCCTCGCCCACACCGCCTTGAATGATCAGCACCGGAGGACCTTCGCCACACGACTCGTAGTAGAGCTCCGCGCCTTCGGTCGCGATCGTCCCCTGCTGCCCACGTTGCACTACCGACCGACTCCCCTGGTTGATGTCGATAAGCAATCATCGGCAATTCCGAGAATCCTTGTCCACGCCACAGCGACGCCGGACCACACGGTTCACCCGGACGAGTCGTCGGTATCCCGGTGAGCCTGGAAGTCGATGTACTCCATCACGCTACGTAGCTTGTCCGGGGAAAGCTGACTCGCGCGAGCGGCGATCCGCCGCACGTTGTTGTCCCCCAACTTCGCGAGCAGCTCGTGCTGCCGGTTCAGCTCCCGGCCTCTCGCGGAGTCGTTGAAGAACTCCAACTCGACACCGAAGAACGCGGCGATCTTCACCACGAGTCCATGGCTGGGCTCGGACTTGCCTTTGAGCAAGTCGTAGATGTAGCCCTTCGATACCCCGATTTTCTCGGCGACCTCCGCCTTCGAGTATTGCGTGCCGTCCTCGCGTTTCACGCTGCTGAAGAGGCGGTCGAACTTCATGGCGAACGTGTCGCCAGCTCGCTGTTCCGACGTGGCCAACTGCTCCCACACCTTCCCTTGTCGGGGTTCAGCTCTATCAGACTATTGGGGTCAAGCAGTCCGAAATAATTGACACCCGGATCGGTTCACCTTACGCTCGATCTCCATAGTCAACTATATCGGACACAGCGGCTTTGGGGAACGGTCTGGGCGGAGATCCGGCCCGTGCCACACACAGCCAGGCCCGATGTTCGCCGTAGCCAAGGAGAACGGGCAGGTGCCCGTGACGCTTCTTCACCGGCGTGCTGGGGAGGCTGATCTTCTCGGGGGGAGGAGCATGAGGTCGATCAACTGTTTCGCTGCGGCGGTGCATCGCTTGCTGCGGGAGAGAGGTATGACATTGGAGGACGTGGCGGCGAAGGCGAACTACAGCCCGAGCTACCTGTCCAAGATGATGCACGGGCGGCGCCGGTTGCTGCCTGCCGTGGTCAGCAAGATCGACAAGGTGCTGGACGCCGATGGGGAGCTGGAGCGGATCGCGCTGTTCCAGGACGCCGACCGAGTCGCACCACCGCGGCCGAGGCAGCTGCCGCCCGCGGCGGCCGAGTTCGTCGGGCGCGAGGACTACCTGCGCCAGCTGGACGACGCGTTGATCGCACATGACCAGCCCGGCGTCGCACTGACCGTCGTGATCGAGGGCGGTTTCTGGGTCGGCAAGACTGAGCTGGCGCTGCGATGGGCTGCTCGGGTGGAGCGGCGTTTCGACGGCGGGTGCTTGTATGCCGACATGCGTGGTCTGGCCCCCGGCGTGCCCGCTGATCCCGGTGAGGTGCTGGATGCGTTCCTGCGAGCCCTCGGCGCCGGGAGCGAGGCTCTGCGCGGCACCCTCGCCGATCGCGCCGCGCGGTACCGGTCGCTGCTCGCGCAGCGGCCCGCCCTGGTTGTGCTCGACAACGTCGCAGGCTACGAACAGATCCAACACCTGCTGCCCGGCGCGGGCAGTGCCGTGGTTATCACCAGCCGCGAGCACCAATCAACCTTGCTGCTGCGCAGCGGCGGCCTGCACCTCGAACTGGCCCCGCTGAGCCCGGATGAGGCGCTCACGTTGTTGCGCCGACGACTCGGCGACGCCCGGGTGAACGCGGATCAGGCCGCCGCCGAGGCCATGGTGCGCCGATGCGGGCGCCTGCCTGCGGCCGTGTTGATCGCGGCCGAGCACATCCGCGAGCGTCGCCACGGCTCGCTGAGCGAACTCGCCGACAGGCTGGCCACCACGGAAGGCCGGCTGAATCTGTTCAGCTCGTCGGATCCCACGACCAACATCCATAGCGTGCTCGACGTGTCCTACCTCGCCCTGCCGCCACAGGAGCGACGGGTGTTCCGACTGCTGGGTGTCAGCCCTGCCCATCTCGCCAGCGCCGAGTCCACGGCCGCGCTTACCGGTTTGAACGTTGCCGCCGCACGGGACACGCTCGGCGTGCTGCGCCACGCGCACCTTCTCGATAACGCCCAGGCGGGCCGGATGCGCATGAACCACCTGCTGCGCGCCTACGCCTCCCAGCGGGCCATCGACGAGGAGCCGCCATCCGAAGTGGAGCGTGCGCACGATCGTGTGCTGCGCTGGTACATCGCGACCGCCTGGAATGCCAGCAACGCGCTGGCTCCGCATTGGTCAGGGCCTGCGCTGGCCCCGGAAGACGGTGGTGACATCGAACCGCTGAAGTTCACCGACAGCGGCTACGACGGCGCGGTCGCCTGGTGCGAGGACGAGGTCCAGACAGCGATCGACATCGCCCGCCACGTCCGTAGCCGTGCTGCGGGCGACGCGGTGTGGCTGCTGCCGACGCTGTTCCTGCCGTACTTCTACCTGACCAAGAACTGGGGAACCTGGCTGACCGCGGCGACCGAAAGCCTCGCCGCCGCCCGCAGGCTCGACAGCCAGCGGGGTATCGCCTGGTGCCTGCACAGCCTGGGCTGGGCCCAACACGAACTCGGACGTACCGACGAGGCCGTGACCAACCTTCGCGAGGCACTGCGGCTACGCACCGAACTCGGCCACACCGACCGCGAACGGGGTTGGACTGCCTTCTCCCTCGGCGCGGCCTACCTCGCGCAGGCCCTGCATCAGGAAGCCCAAGACTGCTTCGCCATGGCCGACACACTCTTCGCCGCACAAACCTTCGACTTCGGTCTCGCATTCACCCGCGCCGTTCTGGCCCGCCTGCACCACGCATCCGGCGACACCGCATCGGCGACCCGGGCAGCAATGCAAGCTCTCAACCACGCCCAGAAAGTGCCCTCCCCACCCGTGCTCAGCCTCGCCCACCACCACTACGGACTGCTCCTGCTCCAGCAACGGCAGCACCGGATCGCGCTGACCCATCTCGACACCGCGCTCAAGCTCCGTCGCGCCGGACGCGAACGCTGGGGAGAAGCCGAAACCCTGATCGCCCGCGCCGAAACCCTCGCCGCCCTGGGCGAGCCGGAGCGCGCCCGCGATTCCTACCGCGAGGCTGCCACCATCCTCGAAACCCTGCACGATCCCCGCGCGCTCGACATCCACCTGCGAATCGCCACCCTCAACGCCCGCCTGCGGGACAGCGACGACCTGGTGGTCTGAAGACCAAGCAGCTCGCCACACTCCTTCCCAACGCCACCGGTTCGTTTGGGGAAGCGACGCGCTGGTGATCTGCTTCCTGGTCGGACCTGGAAGTTGGCCTGTTCAAGTGCCGACTGATAACGCTTACTCGATACGCCAGGAATGCCACCAGCGATGACGATCTACTGCTCAGGAATGCGGATCGACGCTGCTGAGAATCGCTCTCATCTGGACAGGATTGGGACAGGACCGGGACAAGAACAGGACAACTTTGTCCTCGTCGATTCGTTCCCGAGTAAGCCAGCACAGTCCAGAGTGGAGGTATGCGAATCGGCCCACTGTAAAGCATCTCCGGCACATGTTGGCAGATCCTGAATGGACCGGTGAGCGTAAAGATCCACTTTCGCGGGTGTTCGAACTCGACCCGCATCAGCACACATATCCCATCGTGACGCCACTATTTTTGGAGGACACGAATGCCAGCTTCGACACACCCTTCCCGCCACCGCGTTCGGACCGCCGCGACAGGGCTCGCGCTCGCCGTCCTGGCCGTCGGCGGTTCATTCGCCGGTACCGGGACCGCGTCGGCCGCTGCTGGCGCGCACTCGGCGAGTTCACCGTCCGCCAGGGAGGCTTGCGGTTACCTCGGTTTTGCCAAGTACCGCCACTGTGACGGCGGCACCGGATCCACCGTCATGCTCGATGTCATTGACATCCTCGGCGGCGGCCACGCCCGCTGCGTCGGTCCCGGGATCAGCGATCTGCAGGGCGGTATCCGCTGGAGGGTGGTCGATGCCTACTGGAACGGCGGGGTCGGCTGCATCCCCGGTTTCTACGGGTCCGATTAGCGATTCAACGGTCCGCTGGAGCGGCGGCGAAATTCGAGGTGTTCACGTTGCCGACCTCCAGCGCGTCCGGGAGGAGCCCGACTCCCGGACCGGACCGGTGTGGCGGGCGTTGCGACGCGCCCTGTGACGGCAAGCCCGCCACACCGGTCCTACCCCCGCCGATGCTGTCCGCACTCAGGGAAGGCGCGCACCCATGGCTCACTACCTACTGGCTTGCGCCGACACTCACTCGCTCGACGAACTCGACGACGCGACCCTGGACGATCTGATCGCCGATCCCGACACCGTGCCCCGCTACGTCTGGTGCGAGGCGTGCACCACCTGGCGGCCCGTCGCTGAACTCGTCGTGTCCACCGCAACGGCCACGCGAAGCGGTTCGTCCGGCCTTGACCACTCGGCCGATCGGAGAGGATCACGATGACCGCGACCCCGACCACGTGGGCCCGCTCCGGCCAGCCCGGCACGGCCTCAGCCGCCTGCCACCACGACAGCGGTCAGTACACCGGCGAGCAGGCACGGACCGAAGGGCACCGTGTCCGAACTCTGCGCACCTCGGGACTGTGCGAACCGCAAGACTCCGAGGAACAGCGCCGCGCAGGCCAACGACACGAGCAGCGTTGCCATAACGACGAGCCAGCCCGACCAGCCCGCCACCAGACCGGCGACGGCGGCAAGCCGCACATCGCCGGCACCGATCCCACCCGGAACGATCAACGCGCCCATCAAGAACAACCCGCTGGAGGCCGCCATCGCGGCCACCGCGCGAATCCCCGGCGCAGCTTCGCCACGGACAAGACACAGCACCACCAGGGTGCCCAGGACACCGGTCAGCAGCGGGTACACCAGCAGCCGGGGCAGGCGCCGATCAGTGCAGTCGATGATCGCCAGCGGCACCCCCAGCAGCACCAGCAGCCAGTACGGGGCCAGCTCCCACCTCGGCCCGATCCGCCACGCGAGCACCGCGAGCACGCCGCCGGTCACCGCGGCAGCCAGCCACCACGAGCCGAGGACCCGAGGCGCGCCTTCGGGAACGGATCGCCGGGTGAGTTCGCTCAGCGCCGCCCCGTACGCCGCGCCCGCCCCCGCGTAGGCGAGCAGCCAGCCGACGGTCACCGCGGCCTCGTCCACCGGGCCAGGGCAGCGGAGGCGAGGAGCGGCCGGAGCCGGCCGGGTACGGATGGTCTGGCCATGGCTTCATGCTGGCCACACCGCGCGCCCACCGCATGGTCCTTCACGCGAATGTGTGGATCTCGCGGGTGGCCGAAGGCCCTGAGCGGCACGTCCCGCGCGGCTTTCGACCCAACCACCTGCGCGCGGTGTATGACGATCTCGCGGCTCGTCCGCCATTGTCCGCGACTGTCATCAAGCAGGGGGAACACGATGAATCCGCGCCGCAACACCCGTCAGATGCTGGTCATCACCGGTGTGACCCTGGCCTTGGGTGTGGCCGCCTGCGCTTCCAACGGCAGTACGTCCCCCGCGCCGTCCACGACGGCAGTTTCCTCCCAACCCAGCACGACACCCATCTCGCCCGTCGAGAGCGCGAAGCAGCAGGCGCTGGCGGCTTACCACGGCATGTGGCAGGACGTCGCCGAGGCGGCGACCACATCGGACTGGCAGTCGCCCCGCCTGGCCGACCACGCCACCGGTGACGCACTGTCGGTGCTGTCGCGCCAGCTGTACGCCGATCACTACAACGGCCTGGTCAGCAAGGGAAAGCCGGTCAACAGCCCGGTCGTTGAGTCCGTGGAACCGTCGAACGAACCCAAAATCGTCTTGATTCGGGATTGCTCGGACGCGGGCGACTGGTTGAAGTACCGCGCGGACAACGGGCAACCGGCCGACGACCAACCCGGGGGCAAGCACCTGATCAACGCCGAGGTGAAGCTGGCGGTTGACGGCTCGTGGCGGGTGACCCGGTTCGCGGTGCAAGGAACCGGATCATGTTGACCGCCAGAGGCCTGGGCGCCCTCACGGTGTTGACCTCCGCCGCGATGCTGGCGAGCGTCGAACCCGCCCTGGCCGGTGACTGGTACGGCGACTGGTACGGCGACATTGACTGCGGCCAGAGTTCCTACGCCGGATGCGAACTCGGAGCGGGACAACACGGTCGCGACACACCCGCACCACCGGTCCCGCACCCCGGTGAGCCCACGGCACCAGGCGCTGCCCCGCACTCCGCGCCCGGTGACCGGATCCTCGGCGAGGACACCGAGCAGCCGCGTTGCTCGTACGTGCGCAGCGACTACCGGGCACCGGCCCACGGTGTGCGGACGGCCGGCTACCGGCCACGTCCCTCGGGTTCGGCCCCCGTGCGGTTCGTGTCGCACCCGCTCCTGCGGCCTCACGGTGCGGTGTCGATGCGAGCACAGGACCAGGGCGGCGCGTGGTATGTCTACCGGTGTTCCGGCCAAGGAACGCATGATGCGTTGTACCGGGCGCCGGTATGGATTCGGGATGGCCAGGTGCCGGGCGCGGCACCGTCGCCGGAACAACTCGCCCGGCGGGCCCGGGCGCAGCTGCGGTTGCCGGATCCGGCGATCGCCTCCAGCCCAGCGGGTACGCAGCTGGTGCGGCTTCCGACGTGGTTGTGGCTGGACCGGGCGATGTGGCAGCCGCGATCGGCGACGGCGTCGGTGCCTGCGGTCTCGGTCACCGCGACGGCGAGCCCGACCTCGGTGTCCTGGGTCATGGGCGATGGCAGCACCGTGACCTGCTTCGGGCCCGGCACGCCCTTTCCCGCTCACGGGGACCCGCGGGCGGCCTCGCCGGATTGCGGGCACACCTTTCAGCGGTCGTCGGCCACAAGCCCCGGCGAGCGGTTCCCGGCGACGGCGACCGTGTCGTGGCGCATCACCTGGTCCGGCGGCGGGGCATCGGGCACGCTCCCGGACCTGGCCACCACCACGGCGGTCTCCTTCCGGGTCGCCGAGTCCCAAGCCCTCGGCACCGGGTAACCCCCTCGCCGCCCGCTTTCAACTGAATCAGTTCTTTTCGTTGCTGTTTCCTGACCGCGTATCGGCGGTGGCTCTGCCACCGGGGCGCATACGTGGTGCGGGCGATCTATGCCTGGAGGTCTGAACGTGACCAGCACCGACACTCCCGCACATGGCCACGGCCCGACCGGTGAAGCCCGGCCGTCGTGGCTGGATCGTTCCGGCTCCCCGTCGTCAGCTTCGCGCCGTGGCCGTCGACGCCGCCTGCCGCACCTGGTGGCGGGAGCGCTGCTGGTCGTGTTGTGCGTCGGGGGAGCGGTGTGGTGGACCACCAGCACTGGGGAGCGGGCCCCGATGCTGGCGCTGGCCCGGCCGGTCACGGTCGGGCAGGTGCTGACGCGGGCGGACCTGCGCAGTGTCGACATCTCCGCGGCGCCGGGCGCGGCCTTGATTCCGGCGGACCAGGCGACCGACGTGGTGGGGCGGCCGATGGCGACCAGCCTCGGGCCTGGGGCGCTGCTGACCCCGGACGCCGTGGGCGGCGCCGCGATTCCCGCCGCCGGGCGAGCGGTGGTCGCGGTTGGAGTCCAGCCAGGACAGTTCCCGCCCGAGCTGGCCGCCGGAGCCCCTGTCGCCGTCGTCGTCACCGCCGGTACCGCGACGAACACCACAGCGCAAGAACAAAGTCCTGGTACGTCGTGGCGCGCCACGGTCGTGAGCCTCACGCCCGCGGGCGCGGATCAGACCACCGTGGTGTCGCTGGACCTGGACCACACCGCGGCCTCACAGCTGGCGCAGGTCCCGGCCGAGCAGCTCGCGCTGGTGATGCGACCCGCGGGCGGTGACCGCTGATGCTCATCGCGCTGTGCTCGGTCAAAGGCTCGCCGGGAGTGACCACCCTGGCCGTCGCGCTGGCCCTGCAGTGGCCGCACGCCGACAGCACCCGCCTGCTGGTCGCCGAGGTCGACCCGGCCGGAGGCGATCTGGCGATGCGGTTCGGCCTGCCGGTCACCCCGGGGCTGGTCAGCCTCACCGCCGCCGCGCGCCGTACCCGCGACCCGGCGCCGGTGTGGGAGTACACCCAGGCCCTGCCCGGCGGCGCCCGGGTGCTGGTAGCCCCGCCTGGCGGCGCGCACGCCCGCGCCGCGCTCCACACCCTGGCCACCGCGCCGGACGGGCCGAGGCTGCACGCCGCCGCCCGCGAACCGGCGGTGGTGGTGCTGGCGGATTGCGGACGCGTCGATCCCGGTTCACCGGCCGAGCCGATCGCGCGCCGCGCGGACGCGCTGGTAGTGGTGACCGGCACCCAGGCAGACGATCTCGCCCACACGGCAGCGCGCCTGCAGGAGCTGGCGCGCTGGACCCCACGCCCGGCACTGCTGCTGACCGGCCACGGCTATTCGACCGCCGATGTGGAGCGGGAGCTGGGTGTGCCCACGATCGGCCGCCTCCCGTACGACCCGGCCGCTGCCGCCAGTGTGACGGGGCATCCGCCCCCACCGGCCCGCCACCGCGGCCGCAGCGCACTCGCCCGCCAGGTCGCCACCCTCGCCCGCACCCTCGCCGGGCCCCCTGCGACGCACGCGACCGCAGCGGTGGCAGGCGTGCCCGCCCAACAGGTGCGCCAACCCGACGGCGCGGCGGTCATCACCCCACCCGCACACGGGCCCCACCTGCTGCGTCCACTGCCCACACCCAGCGACCCGCCTCGTAACGGCCACCAGCCCAGCACCGCTTGGAGGGAGCCACCCGCATGACACCGACCGACCACCCAGCGCCCCCCGCCAGCGCGGCCAACGGGCCGAACGAGGCCGAGCAGCGATTGCGCACCCGGCTGCGGCAGTCGCTGAGCGCGGATCTGCCCGGCCGAGCCGAGGCTTCCTCCAGCCCCAACGGCGGCACGTTGAGCCTGGCACGGCGGCGGGAGATCGGCCGCGAGATCCTCGACACCGCGATCGCCGCGCACAGCGAGGCCGAGCTGCTCGCCGGTCGCGCCTTGGTGGACTCGACCACCGAGCAACGCCTCGTCGAGCAGGTGCTGGACGAGGTGTTCGGCCTCGGCGGGCTGCAACCGCTGCTGGCCGACCCGTCGGTGGAGACGATCGCGGTCAACCGCTATGACCGGGTGTTCGTCCACCACAGCGACGGCCGCCGAGTCCAGGCCGCGCCGGTCGCCTCCTCGAACGAGGAACTGACCGAGCTGATCCGCACACTGGCGGCCCGCGCCTCGTCGCAGGAGCGCCGATTCGACCGCGGCGCACCCGCGCTGAACCTGCAGCTGCCCGGCGGCGAACGCCTGTTCGCTGTCCTGGGACTCACGGCGGGCGGGGTGACGGCCTGCACGATCCGCCGACACGGTTATCTCACCGCCACCCTCGCGCAGCTGCGCCGCCGCGGAACCCTGGACGTCGGCTTGGAGCGGTTCCTGCGCGCGGTCGTGCGGGCGCGCAAGAACCTGCTGATCACCGGGGGCACCGGAGCCGGGAAAACCACTTTGCTGCGGGGATTGGCGGCCGAGCTGGACCCGACCGAACGCATCGTCACCGTTGAGGACGCCTTCGAACTCGGCCTAGGGATGGACCCCGACTCGCACGCCGATGTCACCGAGCTGCAAGCCCGCGAACCGAACGTCGAGGGTGAGGGCGCGATCGATCAAGCCGAACTAGCCCGCTGGGGACTGCGCATGTCGCCGGACCGCGTGATCGTCGGCGAGATCCGCGGCGCCGAGGTCATCCCGATGTGCAACGCCATGTCCCAGGGCAACGACGGCTCCATGGCGACCCTGCACGCCTCCAGCTCGAAGATCGCGTTCACCCGGCTGGCCTCCTATGCCGCGCAGGGACCGGAACGGCTCTCGCTGGAAGCCACGGCCCTGCTCGTGGCCAGCGCGGTGCACTTCGTCGTGCACCTGGACCGTGCCGCCGACCGGACGACGCGGGTGATCGCCTCGATCCGCGAGGTGGTCGACGCCGAGGGCGGCACGGTGATCTCCAACGAGGTCTACCGCCGCGGCCCCGGCCGCCGCGCCGTCCCGGTGGCGGGGGCGCTGCGCGCGGACACCCTCGACGACCTGGTCGCCGCCGGATTCGATCCCGATCTGCTGAGCAGACCGCAGGGATGGTGGACCCCATGACCCACACCCTGATCGCCGCCCTGTTCGGGCTCGGCGCCGCCGTCGGCGTGCTGGTGCTCGTCACTGCCTGGCGCCGCACCGTCCCGGCGGTGCCGATGCCCTCGCGGCGCAGCGATCTGGTGCCCACCCTGCCAGGCCAGGCAGGTGACCGGCGAGTGCTGTTGCGCCTGGCCATGACGGTCGGCGCGGGTGTGCTGAGCGCCGCAGTGACCGCCTGGGTGGTCGGCGCCCTGCTGACCGCGGCAGCGGTGTGGTTCCTACCCCGGCTGGTCGGCCCCGATCGCGTCCACAAACAGCGACTCGCGCGGATCGAGGCGATCGCGTCCTGGACGGAGATGCTGCGCGACGTGCTCCGCGCGGCGGCCGGGCTCGAACAAGCCATCCTCGCTACCGCGCCCCTGGCCCCGACGCCGATCCGCGGCGAGATCACCACGCTGGCCGCGAGGCTGCGAAGCGGGCAGCGCCTCGCGCCGGCACTGCGGGCGCTGGCACGGGAGCTGAACGACCCGACCATGGACCTCGTCCTCGCCGCCCTGGTGCTCGCCGCCGAGCGCCAGGCTCGCCAGCTCAGCGACCTACTTGGCTCGCTGGCGGCCACCGCGCGCGAACAGGCCGCGATGCGGATGCGTGTGGAGGCCGGGCGAGCCCGGACCCGCACCTCGGTGCGGGTCATCGTCGCCACCACTTTCGCCTTCGCGGCCGGGGTCGTGGTGTTCAACCGCGCCTACCTCGATGTCTACAACTCCGCCACCGGGCAGATGGTTCTGCTGCTCCTCGGTGGCCTGTTCGCCGCCGGATTCGCCTGGCTGTCCCGGATCGCCGCCAGCGGCGGCCATCTCAGAGTGCTGGCCCTGGATGCCCCAGCAGCGACCGAAACGCCAGCTGGCCACCACGGGCCCGGCAACGGGGGTGAGCACCCATGATCGCCGCTTCGCTGTTCGGCCTCGGCACTGGTGTCGGCCTGTGGCTGCTGCTGACCTGGGCGGTACCAACCCGCCCAGCACTGAGCGAGCGCCTCACGTCGGTCCGCACTCACCCGCCGACCACACCGATCACGGTCGCGGCCGAGACGGCCTGGGTAACCACCTGCGGCCGGGTGTTCGTGCCTGGCCTGCGGATGCTCGGGTTACCCCGCGCGAAACTCGAAGCCGAACTGCGGATCACCGGCCGCGACGTCGACACCCACCTGGCCTCCAAAGCCCTCCTCGCCGTGGCGGGGTTACTCACCCCGTGGCTCCTGCAAACCCTGCTGGCACTGGCTGGGCTGGCACTGGGTGTGGAAGTGCCGCTGCTGGCGGGGATCGCGCTCGCCGCGCTGGGATTCCTGGTTCCCGATCTCACTGTCCGCGCCAAAGCCACCCGGATGCGGCGAGAATTCCGCGACACGCTCTCGGCGTTCATCGACCTGGTCTGGATCACCCTCGCCGGAGGAGCCGGGATCGAGGCCGCCCTCGGCGACGCCGCGGCCATCGGAGCGGGCCCGGCCTTCACCAAGATCCGCCGCGCCCTGCACACCGCGCAACTGACCCGCACCACCCCGTGGACCACCCTGCGCCAGCTCGGCGAGGAACTCGACCTCACCGAACTGTCCGAACTCGCGGCGTCGATCTCCCTGGCAGGCGCCGAAGGCGCCCGCGTTCGGGCGTCGCTGGCCGCCAAAGCCCAGGCCCTGCGCACTCACCAGCTCACCGACGCCGAAGCCCAGGCCCAATCCGCCACCGAGCGCATGGCGCTACCGGTCACGTTGCTGTTCCTCGGTTTCCTCGGGTTCATCGCCTACCCCGCGGTGATCCAAGTCCTCAACGGACTCTAGCGCGCCCCATCGCTTTCTCCCCGCCACGAGAAAACCGCACCACAAGGGAAAGAGGCACACCATGTCGCACCACATTCACAGCCTATGGGCGCTGACACGCGCCCGAGCCACGCTGTTGCGCGCCGACCCGGAGCGCGGGGAAATCACCACCACCGTCATCGTCACCGCCCTGATGGCCATCGCCGCGATCGCGATCATCGCGATCATCGCGGCGAAACTGACGCAGAAGGCGAACTCGATCGATCTCGGGCTCGGGGGCTGAGGGTGTCTGCCAGGGCCGCCCGAACTGTAGGGATCCGCTGAAGTTGTCGGTGTGACCGGTGTTGTTGTCGGTGAAATGTCGGTCCTTCGGAAGTTGTCGGTTGGTCGGCATGTCGAAATGAGGTGATCTTTCCGGGCTCGTACGTTGCGATTTGTCCCCGTTGGGTGTCGTGACGGAAGGGGTCGGAGATGGCGACGGGAAATTCCGTGAGTTACAAGGACTGTTCAGAAGAGGTGTCCACGGTGGATCTTGAGATCGTTCAGGCGAAGACGCTAGTCGAGGGTTCTCCGTGGCGTGTATTCCGTTGGCGGCGCGGGCAGGCCCATTACTCGGGTTGGTATTGGGCGGCGACTACCGGCGGTCATGTCGTGTATGAGAGCCGGCTGGAGTTGGCGCGTTTGCTGCTGGCTGATTTCGATCCTCGTGTGGTGGCGATTGCTGCCCAACCGTTTTGTGTTACTGCGGAATCGCGTGGTGAACGTCGGCGTCATGTCCCGGACTTCCTGTTGCTGGACGCCGAGGGCGCGGTGACGGTAGTCAATGTCAAGCCTGCGGAGCAGCTGGCGCGACCGAAGGTGGCTGCGGCGTTGGCGTGGGCGGACGAGCTGTTCACCGTCCGAGGTTGGCGGCACGAGGTGTGGTCGGGGACGTCGCCGACGACGTTGGCGAATGTTCGGTTCCTGGCGGCGTATCGGTATCCGGATCGGGTTGATGCCGCGATGGTGAGCTGGCTGGAGCGGCAGGTCACGACCGACGCTTTTCTCGGCGAGTTGGAGTCGGGTTGGCCGGATCGCGCGGCCGATGTCCGGGCCGCGGCGCTGCATCTGGTGTGGCGTGGCCGGTTCCGGGTTGAGCTGGAGGTGTCGTTGTCGGCGGCGACGGTGTTGGAGCGTGCGGCATGACCGGGGCGAATACGGTGTTGATCTCGGTGGGCACGCGATTGTCGTGGGATGGCGACTGGTTCACCGTGGTAGGGCTGGAGGCGGATCGGCTGCGGTTACGCGGTAGTTCCGGGCAGACGGTGCTCGCGCACACGGCCACCTTGTTGGCGGATCCCATGGTGACGCTGGCGGGTGCCGACACCACTCCGGCTGAGTGGCCGGGGTCGATTCTGGACGATCTCACGCTCGCGCAGCGGAAGCAGCTGGGGCAGCGGCTGGCGCATGTGCAGGAAGTGCTGACCGGCTACCGCGGCGGCGGCTTGGGTGATCCGGTTGAGGGCGAGCCTCGGCCGGGCTATGACCCGCGTTTGCCGTTGCGGGACCGGTATGCGGCGAAAGCCGCCGAGCTGGGTGTGACCATGCGGACGCTGGAGCGGTGGGTGGCGGCGTTTCGTGAGGCCGGGCCGGTGGGGCTGGTCGATCACCGCGGCACACGGATGGCGGATCCGGTGGGTGGTGTCGACGAGCGCTGGCTGGCGATGTGCAAGACGGTGCTGGCTGAGCACACCGACGCCGCACGGCCGACTCAGAGGCTGGTGCTGCAGCGGGTGTCGGCGAGACTGGCTGCCGAGCACGGCGTGGGCGAGGTCGAGGAGCCGGGGCGGCGGCGCGCGCGGGCGGTGCTGGCCGAGTTGTCCCGGGGCACGAACGCGTTTACCGGGAGCACGAAGGGAAAACGCTCGATCGCCGCGCGACCGCAGGGGGTGTATGGGCGGCTGCGTCCGACGCGGCCCGGGGAGTATCTGCTGCTGGATTCCACGCCGCTGGACGTGTTCGCGATGGAGCCGCTGACGCTGCGGTGGGTGCGGGTGGAGCTGACGATCGCGATGGATCTGTATTCGCGGTCGATCACCGGGTTGCGGCTCTCGCCGGTGTCGACCAAGTCGGTGGATGCGGCGCTGGTGTTGTTCGAGGCGCTGCGCCCGAACTCGCGGCATACCACCTCCAGCGGGCTGCTGCCCTATGCCGGTCTGCCTGATCTGGTCGTGGTGGCCGAGCCGGGCGCCGGCGAGCGGGCGCAGGTGAGCGGGCTTGCTGGGGTGGCGGCGGAAACGATCGTGGTTGATCACGGGAAGATCTACCTGTCGCAGCATCTGCTGGGCGTGTGTCAGCGATTGGGCATTTCGGTTCAGCCGGCGCGCCCGCTGACCCCCACGGACAAGGCTGCCGTCGAACGGTTTTTCCGCACACTGCGGGAACAGCTGCTGGAAGCGTTGCCCGGTTACAAGGGCCCGGATGTCCACAGCCGCGGGAAGGACCCGGAAGGCTGCACATACTTTTTCCTTGACGAGCTGGAATCGGTGGTCCGTGAGTGGATCGGCGAGATCTGCCACCACCGCCCGCACAGCGGGCTGGCCGAACCGCACGTGCCGGGGCTGGTCTTCTCCCCGGCGGAGATGTTCGCCCACGGCATGGCCCGCACCGGGCGGCTGCGGGTGCCGTCCCGGCCCGAGATGGTGTTCGATTTCCTGCCGGTGGCCTGGCGCTCGATCCAGCACTACGGCGTCGAGCTGAACGGGCTGCGCTACAACGGGCCCGCGCTGACGCCGTATCGCAATCGCACCAGCCCGTTCACCGGCGCTCACCGCGGCAAGTGGCCGGTCCGCTACGATACCGACGACGTCTCCCGGGTCTACTTCCAGGACCCGGCCGACCAACGCTGGCACACCCTGGCCTGGGAACACGCCACCGACGTCGCGGTGCCGTTCTCGGCCGACGCGCTGACCTACGCGCGGCGGCTGGCGTTGACCTCGGCCCGTCACGTCGATGACCGGGCGGCGTTGGCGCAGCTGCTGCACCGCTTCGACGCCGGGCTGACCCGCAACCCGACCGAACGGCGCCTGGCGATCCGAGCCAGCGCACAACGTCACGCCCGCCTCGCCGCCGCGACCGGGACTTCGCCGGAGATCGCGCAGCTGCCCACGGTGCGCGCGGTGACACACCCCGGCCAGCCGACCGACGAGGCGCCTGCCGGTGTCGAGTCCGCGATGACGCCGGAGGTGTCTGGGGACGATGACTGCGAGGAGGAACTGGACCGCTGCGGCGCGGACGAGCCGGCCGAGGTTTCCGACGAAGACTTCTACGCCGAAGCGTTGGAGGTGCTGCCATGAGCCGCGACCAGATCGAGGCGGCGACCGTCGACGAGCGGGATTGGAACCCGTCGACCAAGAACGGCTGGTTCGCCCTGGCCGACGCGCCGGTCCGCGCTCGTCCACCGGCGTTGTCGGCCGTGCAGATCGCGGCGTTGCCGGGCCCGCAACGGCGACGCTACAACGAGGCCCGTGCACTCTGGCACGCCAACCTCGGGCCGATTCGCACTCCGCAGATCGGCACGGTCTTCGGCGAGCTGGAGCAGATCTGCGGGAGTAACCGGCAAGACGGCGACAAGGTCAAGCCCGCCGCCGTGCTGGAGGCGCTGCCGGGCCTGGGCAAGACCACCGCCGCGATCGCGTTCGGCAAAGCGTTCCACCACAACCAGATCGATCTCTACGGCCCCGATGTCGCGGTCGGCGACGGCCGTTGGCAGCGGACGCCGGTGGTCTATCTCGGACTGACCTCCAACACCACGATGCGCAGTCTGAACGCGATGCTCTGCCGGTTCTTCGGCTTGCCCGCCGCCGCTCGTGGCACCGCCGATCTGCTCGCGCACCGCGCCGCCGAATGCGTCGCCCAGTGCAAGACCCGGCTGATCATCGTCGACGACGTGCACTTCCTCGATATCAACCGGCGCGACGGCCGGGAGGTGGCCAACCACTTCAAGTGGCTGGCCAACACCTTCCCCGTCACCTTCCTGTTCGTCGGCGTGGGCCTGCGCGCCCGCGGGCTGCTCGACGAGGGATTCGCCGGCGCCGATGCCGCGCTCTCCCAGACCGCCCGCCGCTGGACCGTGCTCACCCTGCACCCGTTCGAGATCCGCACCGCGACCGGGCGCCGCACCTGGCGGCAACTGCTGCTCGGCATCGAGCGTGACCTCGTGCTCGCCAACACCCGTCGCGGCATGATCGCCACCGACCTGGCCGACTACCTCTTCGCGCGCAGCACAGGCCATTTCGCCTCGCTGATGTCCCTGATCGGCCGAGGCTGCTTCAAGGCCATCACGACCGGCGCCGAGGCCCTGTCGCTCGACCTACTCGATGCGGTGCGTATCGACGAGGCCGCCGAAACCGCCCGCGGTGAACTCCACGCCGCACTCCGCACCGGGTTAATGACCAGCCGGACGAAACCTCGCCCGGCGACACCACGCACTGGTCAGGAGGGAGCAGCATGAACTTACCCACCGCATTCGGTTACCGTGCTGACGCCGCTGCCTTCTCCGACGGAGGATCTTCCAGCTGCTCCCGATATGCCGTCAGCGACTCGATCAGTCTCTTGGTGTCTGTCGTCGCCAAGTGCTTAGCGTTCAAGACTTTCGGGGATCTTCGATGGTCTTCTTGCACGTCATCTGCTACTAATCTTGCCAAGAGCCCGCCGAGCAATTTTAGATACTCGTCAAGTTCTTCACGTTCCAGTCTTCCCATCGGGTCAGGAACTAAAAACATAGTTAAATCTCCAATCTTTATTCGGGACGGCCGCGTCGTCGAGCCGGAAACGGTACGCCGCCGACCGGCATTTGGGAAGAGGCTGCCGGGCATTCCCCGGTCGAGGTTCTTCGAGGTGACGTTATGACCACCCGGCTCCCGTTCACCCTTACCCCGTTGCCCGGCGAACCCTTCGGCTTGTGGTGGCACACCTACGCCGTCCGCCTGGATGTCACCCGCACCACGCTCGCCCACGCTGCGGGCATCCCCGCCGGCGCCCAGCCCGGCCCGGAACACGCGCCCGGCATTGCTTGCCTGGCTGGGTTGTCCGTCAGCGAGGTGACCGCGATGTTCGCTGCCACCAGGCCCTGCCCGCCCGAGCACGTCCTGCGAGTCTGGACACCCCAGCCCGCCAGCCGCTTTTGCCCCGACTGCCTGGGCGAGGGCACGTGCTGGCAACCGGCTTGGGCGATCCCGCTGACGTTTCATTGCCTGCGGCACAACGCCCCGCTGGCAGAGCGGTGCCCTGCCTGCTGGCAACCCCAACTCCAGCGGATCGCGCCGGGCGGCGTTGGCACGAATCGGTTGTCCTGCTCCTCCTGCGGCCACAACCTCACCACCGGCCACGCCCGGCCCCTCGATACGTGCGGTGGGGACGCGGCTGGCACGCAGCGCCTCCTCGCAACGTTGCTGACCCGCACCCGAGATCCCGCCCTCACCGGCCAGGACCGGGAGCGGGCGGCCGATGATCTGACCGACCTGACGCTGATCGCCTTGCACCTGAGTCAAGACCAGGTCAGCAAGCGGGGCGGCTTCACCCGCCAGCTACCCGCCGCCGCGGCGCTCATCGAGGCCACCACGCTGCTGGCCACACCCCGGGGAACCCGGGATCCCGTGCCTGAGCTGGTCACCCGTTGCTGTCAGGGGCCACGTTCCCGTGCTATCCCGTTTTCCTGGCAGACGGCCAGCCCCGCACTGATCACCCGGATCGCTCGGGGACGCGACATGACGCTGACACCCATCGAGCGGATCCGCTACGCCACAACACTTCCCGAACCGGCGCCACGTCCGCGCCAGGCCACTGATCCCGCGCTGACACGGGCAGCGCGGCTACCCGACCAGCTCTGGCCCGCCTGGGCGATCCGGCTCGCCGACGATGACAACGTCGACGGCCCCGTGTTCCGCTCGGCCATGATCGCCGCGCTGCTGCTACCGCACAGCCAGCTGCAGCTCAACGAGCTCACCTCATTGCTGCCGCACCAGCCTCGCACCAAGCAGGTCGGACACCAACTTCGCCGTCTCGGCACCACCTCCGGCGACTCCAGGGCGTTGCGGATTCTGACCGAACTCGGCCTCGCACTCGACCACCACGACATCCCAATCGACTACGCGCGCCGCCGCCGGCTCGTCGGCAACACCGAACTCATCGACAAACCGACCTGGGACCGGTATTGCCACGACGCGGGCCTGCACGTCGGCCGACAGCGACGGCTCGACCTCGCCCGCCGCTACCTCTACGAACTACTCACCGGCGGCAACCTCGCCACCGCTCCCCAGCCCTACCGGCTCGACAACGGCGCCCCTCGCATCGACCACATCGAATTCTGCGCCAGCATGCCCGTCCGACTCGTCACCACCTTGGCCGCGCACGCTGAGCAACTCCTGCACGCTGCGGGGATCACCGCCGAACCGCTGTCCTGGCAGCCGCCGACCGGCTGGGTCTCTGTTACCCGATGGCCCGGGGCCGACCCAGACCGCACCGATCCCCGCCCCATTCATGACGCGCTCCGGGCGCAATGGGGCGCCACCTCCCACAACCACTGGGCCCCCACCCAGGTCGTCGCGGAGTCGCTCGGGATCTCCAGTCACCACCTGCGGCACGTGCTGCGCCGCCACCCGATCGCCGAAGCCCCCTACCCGCGGCACCGTGCTGGCGCCATCATCCCCATGCCCGCCAACGACCGCGAGACGGGCTATCGAGCCGAGCCCGGCCGCACCGATCCTCAGCGGATCTTCCTCGTCGACCTGAGCTGGCTGCGCGAGCAATACACCACCTGGAACCGCTCAATTACCCATATCGCCACCGAGATCGGCTGCCGACCAGCGACCCTGCGGGCATTCGCCGAAACCCACCACATTCCGCGCCGACCACGCGGCGGGAGCCGCGACCACATCGCCACAGGAACCATTATCGGCCACCCGGCCAACCTTCCCGGCCTCCTCCGCAAAGCCCTGCGAGGCCAGCAAGCACACCACCGGATCGAACGGTTCCTCCTCATGACCGAATGCTCCAGCCTCACCCAGCTCGCCCTCGCCCGCCGCATTCACCAAAGCAGCCTCACCACCGGGCTCAAAGTCCTCGAACGCAACTGCGGCGGCCCCCTGTTCCACCGACGACCGCACCCACAGCCCCTCGGACTGCTCACACCACTGGGAGAACAACTATGCCGACAAGCCCGCGACTACCTCGCCCGCTCTACCCGCCCCAGGCACGAAGTCACAACGACGATCCACGGAAGGAGCCACATCAATGCGCCGATTGCCACCGCAACGACAAGCAAATGACGCCACGCCAGCAAACACGGTGGCGTCCTCCGAACCAGACCGAAAGCCCGAACCATGCTCAAAGAAACCGACAACTACCCAGTCCACGCCCCACTCGTTCCGACCATCAGGCCGCAACCTCCGAGCGCCATTTCTCCTGGAAGCCACCGACAAGAAGGCAGTCCCAGCCGACAACTCCATCGAACTCCTACACGAACTCGCTTGCGCGCGCTGGCCGACCGGGTCCGTGGCGCGCTGCGCGGAGACCGGGGCGAAGTCACCGTCGAGCTGGTCATCGCCACACCGCTGCTGTTGCTGGCCTTGCTGACGATCATCCAGTTCGCCGTGTGGTCACACGCCACGCATGTCGCCCAGGCCGCCGCCTCCCAGGCGCTGGCCGCGGCACGAACCCACAACGGCACCACCCGGTCCGGGCAGGTGGCCGGGCAGCGACTGCTCGACGAACTGGCCGCCGGACCTCTGCGTGATCCCCAGCTCGCCGTGTCCCGCGACGCCTCCTCGGTGGCGGTGAGCGTCCACGGCGAGGCCACCCCGGTGCTGCCCGGCGTGCGCTTGCACGTGCACGCCGAAGCCTCCGGCGAGGTCGAACGCTTCGTGCCCGATACCGCGCCCTGAGGTCGGTTGCCGTCACGGCGATTCCGGTCTGACGGAGAAGGAGGCCTGATGACACGCCCTCACCCGCCGCACCCGGCGACACCGGTGCGCATGGCGACGTTCCCCGACGGGCCGGATTCGGTACTGCTCAGCCCCGACATCCCGGCGCGGCGGTGGCGCGGTGAGCGTATCCGCGCGGGGCTGCGCCCACGGCTGGTGCTCACCGGACTCGCCGGGGCGGTCCTGGCGGTGCTCGCGGCCTCATCGGGTAGCGGCTTTCCCGCGGTGCTCGCACTGAGTGCCGGGGTCCTGGCGGTCGCTGCGAGCGTGTTGGCAGGGTGGCGCAGCGCCCTGCGCCTGCTCACCGACCATCGCCACGGCCCGGGCACTTGGTGCCGACTGGATCGGGTGCGGGGCGAGTTTTTCCTCCGCAGCCGCGATTTCGTCGACCTCGGCGCTGCGGGCACGGTCGCGCGGATCTTGATCACCGGTGTGGACGAACTGCACCGCAGCCCGGCCCGCGCCTGGATCGAGCCCTCGCTGTGCGGCCAGGCGCACCGCATGGTGTGGCAGGCGCTGTGCTGCCTGGACCGCACCCGCGCCGCCCGCAGCCTCGCCGGGGAACTGTCCGCCGCCCCCGATTCCGACGTCGGCGAACTGGCCGCCGCGGCACACCAGGCGGTCAGCGTGATCGACGACGCACTGGACGAGGTGGCGCGGCACCTGCGGGCCTGCCTGATCCTCACCCGGGCATGGGAGGCGAAGCTGCGGCACCGCGACCTGGCCGCCCGCGCCGGCCACACCCTCGCGTTGCTGCCCGACCACGACCACCTGCGGCGCCTGTCCGAGACCGCGGAAGCGTTGCCACGGACCATGTTCGCCTACATCACCGCCGCCCGCGACGTCACCGGCGCCGGAGCGTTCCCGTGGGAGAAGCCCCCTTCGACGTGGTCCCGCCACCGCGTCCGATCCGGGCAGGGCCTGTCATGACCCGGCCCGCGCCGACAGCGGCCCTGTCGCGGTGGCGTCGATGGTGGGCGGCAGAGCGCGGTTCGGTGACCGCCGAGGCCGTGCTGGTGACCCCGCTGCTGGTGATGCTGCTGGTTTTCCTGGCCGTGGTGGTGCACCGCGGCGTCGACGCCCGGCTGCGGCTTGAGGACGCCGCGCACCAGGCCGCCCGCGCCGCCAGCCTGCAACGCGGCACCCCTGCCGCCACCACCGCCGCCCGCGAGCGCGCCAGCACCGCGCTCGCCCACGCCGGGCTGGTGTGCCGCGACCTCACCACCACGCTGTCCGGCACACCGGCCCCCGCCAACCCGGTGACCGTCAGCGTGCGCTGCACCGTCGACTTCGGCCAAGCCCTGCTGCTCGGCGTACCCGGAGCGCGAACGCTGGAGGCGACCGCCAGCGAGGTCGTCGACACCTACCGATCCCACCGCGCCCCTGCAGCCACGCCATGACCCGAGAAGGAACAGACCACGAGTGGGGCCTGTGGTGGCGAGCCGACGCAGGGCGGGTGAGCGCCTTCGTCCTGGCCTTGTTGCTCGGGCTGCTCGCCCTGGCCGGGCTGGGCTTGGACGGTGGCCTCGCCCTGGCCGGCAAGGTCCGTGCCAGTGGGCAGGCCGAGTCCGCGGCACGCGCTGGTGCCCAAGCCCTCGACCTCGCCGCCTACCGCGCCACCGGCACGGTTCGACTCGATCCAGCGCGGGCGCGGAACCTGGCGCGGCGGTATCTGGCCGACATCGGCGCTACCGGCACGGTCCAGGTGGCAGGGGACACGGTGGCGGTCGAGGTCACCGCCATCTACCGACCCCAGCTGCTGTCACTGATCGGCGTCACCGACATCCACACCCACGGACGCGGCGCCGCCCACCCCCAGCACGGCGTCACCGGCATCGAACCCTGACCACACGCGGCACCACCACGGAAAGGAGACACCGGCATGGTCACAACGGAAGAGGAAATCACCCGCCGCCTCGAACACAAAGACTCCGCGCGCAGCGCACGCCGTGCCCAAGCGGCCACCACCGTCGGCGAACTGGCCCGTCGCCACGCCGAACTCGCCGCACAGCTCGGCGAGCTCGAACGCGAACTCGGCCAGATCCTGACCGCGGCCGGCGACGTCATCGACATCCCCGAACTGGCCCAGGTCACCGACATCCCGGCCGCCGACCTGTCCCGCTGGCGAGACCAGGCGGCCAAACCCGCCCGCGGCGGCAGGCGCAAACGCACCACCGCGAAGAAGAACGACACCAACGGCAAGGACACACACCCGGCCACCACCCCCGCCGCGCCCACAGCCGCAGCAGCGGCACGACCAACCCCACCGGACACCCCCACCGCGGCCGGGGTCGGCGCGGCGAGCCACTGATGACACCGCTGGCTGGTCGGGTGTGGATCGTGCGCACCGCGCGGCTGGCGGGCCGGGTGGTGCGCGCCCTGGTCGCGGCCACGCTGCTGGCCGCGCTGGTGGCAGGGCTTCCCACGGCGCTGATCCACGGTGTGGGATGGCCCTTGCCGGGCCATCTGCCCGGCCTGGAGGAGATCGCTGCCGTGCTGCTGGCACCGATGTCGAGCAGCTTCCTGCTCGACACGCTGGCTTGCCTGGCCTGGCTGCTGTGGCTGGTGTTCGTCCGCGACGTCGCCGCCTGCGTCCTCGATGTCATCCGAAAAGCGCGGTGGCCGGACCCGCGAGGCCAGGGCGGGCCGGTGCGGCGGGTCGCGGCCGTGCTCATCGGTGCCCTGCTGGTCGCCGTGCTGGGCCGCACCGCCATCGCCGCACTCGCCAACCTGCCGGGGCCGGCCCGGCCTGTCGGGCACACCTCGGTCGTGGCGGACGCCCCCGCCGGTATGACTCCCGCCGCGGGCGGGCACACCAGCATCGAGCCGCCCCACTCGCCGGTCGAGCCCGGCGTCGAGCGGGTCCGCCCACCACGGCACGGGGTGCACGACTCGCTGTGGCGGATCGCGCAGCGCCGCCTGGGCGATGGCGACCGGTGGCCGCAGATCTGGGCCCTCAACCAGGGCAGCACACAACCCGGCGGGCGGGTCATGACCAACCCGAACCTGATCCACCCCGGCGACCTCATCCGCCTCCCTGCCAGCGGCCCGCCCCGCGCACCCGCACCACCACCAGGGCCCACCACGCCCACGCCACCCAGCAGCCACCCCGCGCCCTCCGCGCCGCCTTCGGAGCCGACCGCACCGGCGCCTGCCACCACGCCCGCGGCTGAGTCCGCAGCAGCCGAACCGGCGGCGGGGGCGGTGACCTGGGGCAGCGGCGAGGTATTCGTCAGCCTTGGCCTGGCCGCGGCCGTCAGCGCGCTGCTGCTACGCGCACGGCGCCGCCATCACGCCCGCTACCGGCCCGGCAGCGGGCGACGCGACGACGACCTGCCGACCACACCCGTGGTGTATCAGCTTCGGCTGGCCCACCTGCACGCCCAGCACCACAACGACGACCCCGAACCGGACACCCAAACCGACCACACACCCGGCGAACCGGCCGCGCGCGAACACCCCCACGACCCCGTCCAGTCCACGCTGGCTGGCCGCACCCGCCCAGTGCCCGCCGACCCCCCGAGCGTCGGTCCGCAACCGTCGGCGCCGGTGGTGGATATCGCCCTGGACACCAGCACCCACCACGCCGACAACGCCACAACCAACACCGCCGCGGGCGGGACAGCGGTGGTCGCGCTGGACCTGGCCCGCGTCCACGGCCTCGGCCTGCTCGGCCCAGGCGGCCACGCCGCAGCCCGCGCCCTGCTGCTGACCCTCCTCACCACAGCGGTGTCCGCAGGCGAGCCGGTGCCGTCGGTGCTGGTGCCTGCCGGCGACCTCGCCCGTCTACTCGGTGTGCCGGTGCCCACCACACACCTACCCGACACCCTCACCGTCGTGGCTGACCTGGAAACGGCACTGGCCACACTGGACACCCACACCCCCGTACCGCAACAGCCGACCGTTCTGGTCGCCTCGCCTCCCCACGAACCACACCAGCAGGCGCGGCTACAGCAACTACTCGACAACGGCGCCCAGCACGGCCTCACCGCGCTGCTGCTGGGCCAGTGGCGTCCCGGAGTGACCGCCTACGTCACCGCCGGCGGCCGCATCACCGCCACCAACCCCGGCCTCGGCGAGCCACTACGCGGCACCCGGGCCTTCACCCTGCCCGAGACCGCCACCGGCGAGCTGCTGTCCTTCCTGCGCACCACCCAACCCCCGGTCCACCACCGGACCGCGAACCATGACGCCGCACCCGACACGGCCCAACCCAGCAACGCGGAAAGCGGCCCCGATCGCCTGGAGATCACCACCAACCCACCAGCGCCGACACCACCCGCCGCTGACGCTGATGAACACACCCACGAACCACCCCCACCGGTGGCGGCGGACACGAACGCGGTGACACCGGTACCGCTGGTGCTCACCGTGTTCGGTGCCCCGGCCCTGCGCTGGCGCCCCAACCCCACACAACCCGACGACGCGCTGCAGGACCTGTCCCCGGCCTTGAGTAACCGCCTTCTGGAACTGCTCGTGTTCCTGGCCGTCCACCCCAGCGGGGTCTCCCGACACCGCATCATCGACGCCCTGTGGCCCGAACAGCCGCCCCGCAACCCCGCCAGCGTGCTGCGGACCATCCTGTCCCGCATCCGCCGCGCCCTCGACACCGCCACCGGCGGCGCCGTCCGCGAACTCGTCCTGGCCGAACACGGCCACTACCAACTCGACCCGGCCGTCATCGAGGTCGACTACTGGAACTTCGCCGCCGCGGTCACCCGCCGCCGCGCCACCACCACACCCGAACAACGCACCCACGCGTGCCAAGCCATCGTCGCGCGATACGGCGGCCCCATAGCCAACGGCCTGGACGCAGA
Source organism: Saccharomonospora amisosensis (assembly GCF_011761185.1). Taxonomy (NCBI): domain Bacteria; kingdom Bacillati; phylum Actinomycetota; class Actinomycetes; order Pseudonocardiales; family Pseudonocardiaceae; genus Saccharomonospora; species Saccharomonospora amisosensis. The sequence goes on from NZ_JAAOYM010000001.1 coordinate 141,133, forward strand.
ATGGCTCACCACCGCCCGAGAAACCACCCGCCGCGACGCCCTCGACGCGGTCGCCGCACTCGCCCGCGCCCAAGTGGAAACCAACCCCGCCGACACACTCGACCTGCTCGAAACCGCACGAGGCTTCGACCCACACAACGAACTGCTCTACCGCGACATCATGCGCCTACAACACGTCCTCGGCCACCACCACGCCATCTCCCGCACCCTCACCCTCCTACAAACCCACCTCGCCGAAATCGACACCACCCCCACCACCGACACCATCAACCTCGCCCAACACCTCCGCGCCCGACACACCGGCATTTCTGTCGAGGCTTCAACTCAGTCCCCAGCGACCTGAATGACCGTGCCCCCTGCTCCCGATAACGCCTTACCAACGCGGATATCTCGGCGCAGTGCACTCACCTCAAAGTCGATTGTGCGGAACAGCGAGATACCTCGATTCCGTGGCGCGGTGCTGCCCGGGCCGATGCTAATGTCGACCGTGTTGGCGCAATCGTCGAGGCGAAGAAAAAGAAGCGCGTGGACGCGGTCCCGTATTTCCACGACTACACCATTTCGCGTCGAGTGTCGGGTGCGGCGTTCGCGTAGCGGCGAGATGGCACGGGGCCGCATTCAGGGTCACGACGCCCGTCCAGGCGCCGGTGTCGCCAGCATCGAGCCTGCCACCCCGGTACGACCACCCGCTGCGACGGTCGCGGGGCGAAGCGGCGCGCAGAGTCATTGCCCATCGTGGGGCCGCCGACCCGGCCGATCAGCCTCGCCCTCCGGTATCCGACTAAGGTGGATCACCCCGTGTCGATCGTTCGCCCAGGTCACGCCCGCTGCCGGGGGATCCACCGGTGTCCCAGACTCGCCTGGCACCAAGCAGGCAAGCACATCGGGCCCAGTGGCAGTCTCGCGCGAGTTCGACATCACATCCCTGCTGCTCACCAGTGCACACCGCTCACCTTCACGACCCATCCGTTGCGCCCTTTTTTGTCTTGCTGGTGAATGCGTATTCGTCCGCGGTTTCAGAATTCGGCGCGCTCATCGGTTCCAGAACGGATCAAACCCTGACCTGCGCAAACACGCCCAGAATTTGGGTGAGGAAAATCGCGAAAGTCCCCCGAACGGAGCCCGGAAAAACATTGCACGGCGCCGGTGGTCGAGTTACGTTTGTCGTGTCACCGGGAAAACCGGAAAACACAACGAACCACCCGCCCCGGGCGCGCACCATTTCCCGGGAAGTCGAAAGAATCTGCAATTCATGAACGGGGACCACTATGTGCTACGCCGACACCGCCGCCAACTCCAACGGCACCGCCACCGCGTTCTGCTACTGCGGGTGGCAGGAAATCCACCCGACTCTCGACGCCGCCGACAGCGCCGCCGAAACCCACCAGCGCAACGCCGACGCCGCCGAAGCCGAATTCGCCGCCACCCACTGACCCGCCACCCGCACACGCCACACCGAAAAGGGGAACACCGTGAACCACAACACCGACGACCCGCCCGTGTACGCCATCGACCCCGACGCCGACCCCGGTCCACTGCCCGAAACCGCGCTCGACAGCTTCATCGAGAACGGGTGCACGGTCAGGGCCGTGGTGATCGACCCCGCCGACGCGCAACAACTGTTGTACGGCGTGGTCACCGGCCCCGACGGGAAACTCGTCGGAACCTATTACCCCGCCGACACGGTGCGCGGTGCGCGCTGGCGCATCGTGACCGCCGACGGCACGCACTACCACGCCGCCGACGAGTACCACGCGGTCCATGCCCTGGTCACCAGGTTCGCCACCGACTGATCCACGAGCACAGAAACCGCCGCCGACAGCTTGCTTTTCAGGAGAGGACCCCACGCATGACCACGCCAGGCACGACTTCGACCACGGGCACCGTGACCGCCGCCCCGCGTGCGACAACCCGACTGCGCAACGGCGAACTCCGGCGCATGGTGGCCGAGCAACTCGCCAACGACCCCACCACCGCGTTCACCCCCGGCACCATCGCGAACAAACTCGGCGGAAGATCATCCGGCGCTGTGGGTAATGCGCTGGCGACGTTGGAAGCGCGAGGGGAAGCCGAAAAGGTCGGCACCACCCCGGTCACCGGGTCGATACCACAGAACCGGAAAGCGAATCGCATACCGGTTTCGGCGCGGTACCGGATCACAGCTGGGGTCATTGGTGCTATCGCCGCACCGGTAGGCGGCGGGCCAGCGCGGCTGCCGCCGGCCGCTCGACCCGTAGCGAGAATCCACGGCCCTGTGTATTCGACCAGTCGACCGGGCCCAGTCGCTGCCAGAACCGCGACGGGAACCCAGGTATCAGCGGCAGGGGATCAGCACGGCAGCAGGTTTCGCCCGTCGCCGACAGTGCCGCCCCGGTCGCTGCCCACAAGCTGCAGGCAGCGACCGGGCGGGAACGAAAAGCGGAGGCCGTCCGTGGCCGATGCGGGGGCCGTGGCCCCGGAGAGAGCCCGCCGCAGGGCCGTGTCCTAGCGGGCGGCCCTGCGTGCGGATAGGCGGACTGGTGCCCGTACGGGCGGTTAGTGGCCAGGCCGGTTACTCTGTGTCGGCGGTCTTTTCCAGGGCACCAGCCTTGTCCGGGTTGATGGCGAACCGCTTCGGCGCCTCGCAGGTCTTGATCGCGTGTCCGTCGGCGACGAGCTTCTCCAGCGCGTTGTTGACCGCGCCGCCCGACCGCAGCAACTCCTTGCCGATCTCAGCAGGTCCGAAACTCCCATCCGGGCGCTCGGCCAGGTACTCCTTCACCAACACCCGCAACCCGCCCTTGGGCAGTCGATTCTTGTCCCTCGGGCCGGTGTCGGTGGAATCCGCGACCGCAGCAGAGGCTGCCGGAGAAGGAGCGGTGTGCCCATCAGCGTCGATGGACGATGAGCACGCGCCGCCAGTGAGGCCCTCGGCGGCCGATTCGGCGACATCGTTCGCCGTTTCCTCGGTTCCTGCCGGTTCCTCGGCTACGGTGTCGCTGACCTGATCGGTGTTGGGCGTCGTAAGCGCGTCCGGCAACGTGTCGTCGGCATCCAGCATGGCGGTGTCGGCGGCGTCGCTGTCCGACAACGCAAGTGCCCAGGTATCGGGATCGCGAGGGCCGCCGCCCGCGGTGCGGATCGCGTCACCGTCGCGGCCCCAGCGAGCCAGGATCTTCGCCGCCGTTGAACGGCCAACCCCGGCCGTCATCGCCAGCTTGACGGTGGTGGAACCGGGACTGTCGACCAGTGCGGCGCGCACCTTGTCCTCCGTCGTTCGCGCGGTCTGACCGGGGTCATCGGCCACGACGTGCAGGTGGCGGTCGCTGCTGGCGTCGCGGTTCTGACGGTTCTTACGGGACATGACGAACTCCATGTGTTGATACGGAATGGGTGGTCATGCCCCGGCCAGGGCGTCGCCCGCCGGTGCGCATCCGGTGGCTCGGGCTACACGACTATGGACGCTTCGTCACCGCCTCCATGTCAAGCGATTCATCAAACAAGACAACTGTCTTGTGTGGACGAGCACTTGTGACTCCCAGCGATATCTGTTACTTGCCAGAGATAACTGTCACCAACGGGATTCGCTGTTGTCGATTGTTGCGGTGAGCGTGTCGGCGAAGGTGTCGAGGCGTTGCCGGAGGGCGATGTAGTGGCCGAGTGGCCACTGGTCTGTAAGGAGCTGTTCGGCACGTTCGCGCTGCGGCACCTCAAGGCGGTCCGCCATGCGCAGGAGTGCATCGGCAATCCCAGCGGGAACCGGCCACTGACCCGCGAAGAGAGAAAGCGACTGTTCGGTTGCATGGAACCGGAGATCCGGCGGCTGCGAACGGAGGGGCGCAAGGGCGCGCTGACCGCGGCGGATGGTGATCTCGGTGTGGCCGTGGGCGGTGCAGACGGTCCAGGTCTACCTGGACAACGTCCGGCCGCTGTTCTATATCGACCGCGAGGACGACGACGTGATGTTCCCGACCGAGCGCGATGAGATGCTCTCCGAGCAGGCGGTCAACTAGCGCTTCCAGCATTGGCGCGAAGTGGCGGGGCTGCCGGATCATCTGGGGCCGCACTGCCTGCGCTACACGTACGTGACCAGGTTGATCGAGTCCGGCTATGACGGGCAGTTCGTCACCGACCAGGTCAGTCATTCCCACGCGGCGACCACGGCGATCTACACGGCGGTCAGTAGCGAGTTCAAGAACCTGAAGGTCCGTGAGCACCTGGATGCGGCCGAGGAGGCCGCCTTGCAGCGCGCCTTCGCGATGGCCGAGGCGGAGGCGGAGATGGACGACGACTTCAGCGATCACGCGGCAGGCGAGCCTGCTGGCCGCCGGAGGAGGGAGCGATGAACGCGGTGTCCCGGCCAAAGCCGGACGAGCAGAACGACAACCTGCAGGCCCGGCAGCCGCGCTACGATCGGCGACTGCGTGAGCTGATGGCGGTCCGGAAGAACTGGTACACCACCACGAAACTGATCCCGTCACCAACCGTCGCCCACTCGGGGGCGCGCTGCGGCACCGCCCGACTCCCTACCTGTTCCCAGGGCTGCGCCCCGGCCGGCCGATGGTCTCGGCCACCCTGCAGACCCGGCTGCGCAAGGTGGGCGTCCCCAGCGCCCGAACCGCCCGCAACGGTGCCTGGCTGTCACTGGTTGGCTCGGTCCACTGGAAGATGCTCGCCGACCTGCTCGGTGTCGCCGACACCACCGCCAGCTCCTGGTACCGGGAGAACGGCGGCGACGGTGCCAGCTACGTCGCCAGCCGTCTTCGCCGAGGACAACGCACCGCCGGGCCCGAGTAACCGAGCGTCACGTCCCTGGCCCGCTCCGCTTTCTCGACTCGGCACGTGGCAGGGGCAGGAGGTGGTTGAGGAAGTCGATCAGGTGGTTGGTGAAGATGTCGTTGTCGTCGCCGGCGACCATGTGTGCGGTGTTGGTGACGGTGGTGGTGTGGGCGGTAGGGATGTGGTGGAGAAGGCGGTCTACGGAGTCGTGGTTGACGATGTCGGATAGTTCGCCGCGGATGAGCAGGGTGGGGATGGTGATCTGTTGGGCCGCGGTGTTCATTCGGGTGGTGAGGTCGGTGAGGGCGGCGGTGTTGCTGATGAACTGGAGCAGTTGTGGGTCCCAGTGCCAGCGCCAGCGGCCGTCATGGTGTTGGCGGAGGTTCTTGCGGAGCCCGTGGGTGGTGGCGGGGCGGGTTCGGTGGGGGTTGTAGGCGGCGATCGCGGCGGCGGCCTCGTTCAGGGTGGCGAAGCCGTCGCGGTGGCGGGTCATGAAATCGAGGATGCGTGCGGCGCCGGCGGGATTGATCTGGGGCGCGATGTCGACGAGTACGAGGGCGCGGGCGATGGTGTGGTGGGCGTGCGCGAGCAGTGCGGTGATACCGCCCATGGAGGCGCCGATGAGCACGGGGGTGTCGTTGAGGGTGCCGGTGATGTGGACGAGGTCGTCCACGAGGTGATCGACGGTGTAGTCGTGGGGGTGTGCCCAGTCGCTGTCGCCGTGTCCGCGGGCGTCGAGGGTGAGCGCGGTCCAGCCGTGCTCGGCGAGCCGGGCGGCGGTGTGGTGCCAGGAGTGGCGGGTTTGCCCGACGCCGTGGAGCAAGATAGCGGTGCCGCGCGATGGGGTGGCTGGTGGTGCGGTCCAGTGGTCAGCGGCCAGGGTGAGGCCCGCGCGGCGGTAGGTGAGGGGTGCGGGAGTGGTCACGGCGTCTCCGGGGCGTCAAGAGCTGAGTTCGCGGGCGAGCAGGTCGAGCAGATCGGCGCCTTGCTGTTCGAGTTCAGGGAGGTGTCGCGCGGTGTCGGCGAGCGCGGTGACGCGGGTGGCAGTGGAGATGTCGGCGGTGGCGATGCGGGCGAGGCCGTGCCAGAGCTGGGTGAGCTGGGCGTAGAGGTCGGCGGCTTGTCGTGCTATGGGCAGGCCGGTGCGCTGGGCGAGGTAGTGCAGGTAGTCGGCTTGCAGCCGGCGGAACAGGCTGCCGCCGGTGCCAGCCTTGTCGATGAACGCGGCCAGCGCGGTGAGCACGGTATCCAATTGCGTGGCGGTGAACACGTCGGGCCAGCGCCGCAGGTCGTCGACGAAGACGCTGAGGCCGTCCAGGCCGGCGCCGTGCACGAGGTCGGTCACCCCGTCGAGTTGACCGGCAGGCAGCAGTGGTTGGGGGTGGCGCAGAGCTCGAGCGGCGGCGTGGCAGGCGTCGGCGGCGGTGTCGGCCAGGGGCGGCAGCTGGGTGGGGTAGCGCAGCCGGTAGGTGGTGTGCCGGGTGGGTGCGGGGAATCCGGTGGAGCTGCGGGCGCGGGCCAGCGCGTCGTAGCCGACGGGTTGGGGGTCGGCGCGGTCGTTGTCGACGACGGTAGCGGTACGGGTGTGGTCGTCGTAGCCGGTGATCACGATGTCGTGGCGGCTCATGCTCAGCCGCACCCGCAGGTACGGGAGGTGGGCGATGTCGGCCCAGCACAGCACCGGATACCCGTGGTCGAGTTCGTCGCGGACCCAGGCCCAGCCTTCGTCGGGGTCGTCGGTGGTGTGCTGGGTGGCGGTGATCCCGAGACGGCGGGTGAACCCCCCGGTGAGGTCGGGGCCCCGGCCGACGAGGTAGATCGGCGGGCTCATGGCGGGGTGGCGCAGGTAGGTGAACCCGAGTTCGCCGCCGAGCCCGAACACGGTGCCTTCGTCCAGTGGCGTGTCGTCGTAGGACAGCCGGGCCCACTGCATCAGGTCGCGCAGCGCTCCCGACCCGCAGTGCCCGGCCAGCTGGTGCGGGTAGTCGCTGATGACGCGTCGTCCAGTCACGAGGTGCTCCTATCCTGTTTGGCGACAAGCGAAGAGTCGATAGCGTTGCGGCCTCGGGTTTCCCCTGGCTGCCACGGTCGGTGCCCGCGCTGGCTTCCGGGAGCCCACACCGTGAGCGCGACGGCCGTGACCGCAGTGATCACGGCAAGGGCGCTGAGGGTGTCGTGGAACCCGTCAACGAAGGCACGCCGCGCCGCAGCGGCAAGACCCGGTCCGGCGGGCGTGTCGCCAGCTAGCTGCAGCGCGGCGGCCAGTGAATCACTGGCGTGGGCGCGAGTTGCGGCGGGGAGGTGGGTGATCTGTGGGGCGAGATGGGTGCGGTAGCTGCTGGCGAGCAGGCTGCCGGCCAGCGCGATCCCCACCGCGGCACCGAGTTCCCGGGTGACGTCGTTGACCGCGGAGGCCACGCCCTGCTTGGCGCGGGGAACCCCGCGCACGATGGCGGCGGTGGCCGGTGTCGCGCAGATGCCCAGACCGAGCCCGAACACACCGAGGAACACCACCAGCCGCGGATAGTCCTCGCCGCCCCCCAGCCCGCCGATCCCGACCAGCGCACCAGCCACCAACGCCAGACCGGCACCGGTCATCACCCGCAACCCCACCCGCTCGCTCACCCACGGCGCGAGCACCGCGGCCGCGACCAGCGGAACGGCCACCGGCGCCAACGCCAGCCCCGCCCGCAGCGGCGAGTAGCCCCACACCAGCTGCAGGTGCTGCATCAGCACGAAGAACACCCCGAACGCGGCCAGGAACTGCACCACCAGCGACACCGCGCCGGCACCGAACCCGCGGTCGCCGAACAACCCGACCTGCAGCAACGGTGCCGCCCGTCGCCGTTCGACCAGCACGAACCCGGCCCCGGCCAGCACCCCACCACCGAGCGAGGCGACCACCAGCGCACTGTCCCAGCCGTGATCGGGAGCCTCGATCACCCCGAACACCACCAACCCCACCGCGGTCGCCGACAGCACCGCCCCCGGCACATCCAGCCCGGGCGCCGCAGGCTCACGCGACGACGGCACGAACCAGCCACCCACCACCAGCAGCAGCGCCAACACCGCGGTGGCCACGAACACCGCCTGCCACGACCGGACCGCCAACAACGCGCCGGCCCCGAGAATGCCCAGCACCGCACCCGCCCCGGCAAAACCCGCCCACACCCCCACCGCACGCGCGGCCTGCCGGGCAGGGAACTCCGCAGTCAGCAGGGACAACGTCGCCGGCATCACCAGCGCCGCCCCCAACCCCGCGACCGCCCGGCACACAATCACCCCGGTCGGCGTATCCACCACCACCGGCAGCGCCGAACCCACCGCGAACACGACCAGTCCAGCCAGCAGCACACCGCGCCGCCCGAGACGGTCACCGACCGCGCCCGCCGGCAACAGAACGCCCGCCAGCACCAAGGTGTAGGCATCCACAATCCACGTCGCCTGCGTCTGACTGGCCCCGATATCCGCTGCCAGCTCCGGCAACGCCGTGGTCAGCGACGCCACCCCGGCCATCACCAACGCCACGGCCAGACACGACACCGCCAGCGTCCAGCCACCACGCGCCCCGCCCGTTCCCCCGACAGACTCCGCCACACGCATCACCCGCAAGCCTCGGACCTTTGTGAACCGACAGTATTGGACCTAGACTGGTAGTTTCACAAGTCCGGCTGGCGTTAGACTTGCTCATGCCCGCGCTGCCCTCCGGATACGCAGGAGATCGATGCCCACCGCCGCCGTCCCCACACCCAGCACCCCGGACGAAGACCCGCGGCTGGCACGCTCCCGCACACGGCTGCTCGACGCCGCCACCCACCTGTTGGCCGAAGGCGGCATCGACGCGGTCACCATCGACGCGGTCACCCGCACCGCCGGCATCGCCCGCGCGACCCTCTACCGCCACTTCGGCACCGGCACCGAACTGCTCGCCGCCGCCTTCGAACGCCTGCTGCCCCCGGTCGCACCCGCACCCGACCACGGCCCCCTACGCCAACGGCTGCTCACGCTGCTGACCAACCAAGCCCACCTCATCGACCACGCCCCCCTGCAGCTGACCGTGCTGTCCTGGCTCGGCATGAGCATCGCACCAACACCCCCGACCCCCACCCAAACCGACCGGCCACACCTGCACACCCTGCGCCGCCGCATCATCGAGCAATACCGCCAACCCTTCGACGCCGTCCTCACCAGCGACACCGCCCACAACACACTCCGCCCCGGCACCGACACCACCACCGCCCTCGCCCAACTCATCGGCCCCCTCATCTTCAACCGCCTCGTCACCGGCACCCCCAACGACCAACAGTTCTGCACACAACTCGTCGACGACTTCCTCACCAGCCACGGACCCCAGACCACCCCGGGCCAGACAGAAAACGGCTGAAACAACAGGGCGCGTAGCTCAACAAGGTTCTCCACCGGAAACGTTTCATCGCGCCGATCTCGCCGTTGAACCGCTGCCACCCCGTCAGACCACGAGATCAACACCCACAAAATTTCGGACGCGCCCTGTTCGCCGAGCGCCCCCGCGCGGAGGGGGACTGTCGGACACTTCGTGGGTGGGGCTGGTGATCATGGAAGGCTGGGGATTTACCCTGGCTCGAAAGGATCACGTTGAGTAACGATGTGGCGGCTGCGAAGTCCGATGCTGGCTCGGGTGTCGGGGTGATCTGGATGTCCGTATCGCGCGGGAGTTGTTGGAGACGGCGCGGGATACGGGTGTGTCTTTGACGGGCCCGGGCGGCTTGTTGCGGCAGATCACGAAAACTGTCCTGGAAGCGGCATTGAACGCTGAACTGGATGAGCATGTGGGCTACGAGAAGGGTGACCGCACGGGTAAAGATACCACGAATGAGCGGAACGGCGCGGGCGCAAAAACCGTGACGACCGATATCGGTGAGGTTCGCATCAAGGTCCCTCGTGATCGTGATGGCAGCTTTACGCGGCAGATCGTGCCGAAACACGCCCGCCGGATCGAGGGATTCGACGAGACGATCATCTCCCTGTACGGCAAGGGTCTCACGACCGGCGAAATTCAAAAGCACCTGTTCGAGATCTACGACGCCGACGTGTCGCGGGATCTGATTTCCTCGATCACCGACAAAGGGCTCGTCTCATGTGGTGAGTTTTCGGAGTTTCTTCCAGCAGGTCACGGCGGCTCCGAGTTGGAGAAATGCGAGGAAGTGTTGGGGTTTGCGTTCGTAGCGGAGGGTCAGGCGTCGGTATCCGGTGAGCCAGGCGATGGTGCGCTCGATCACCCAGCGGTGCTTGCCCAGTTTCTGGGCGGATTCGATGCCCTTGCGGGCGATCCGCACGCCGATGCCGTGCGCTGCGACCCAGCGGCGCAGCGCGGGTTGGTCGTAGGCCTTGTCCGCGTGCAGTTTCTCAGGTCGGCCCCGCCGGGGGCCGCGGCGGGATTTGACCGCGGGGATGGCCATGACCAGTGGTTTGAGCGCGCGCGAGTCGTGGGTGTTCGCGGCGGAGATCGCGACGGTGAGCGGCAGCCCGCCGCGATCGGACACCACGTGGATCTTCGAGCCCGGCTTGCCCCGGTCGACCGGACTGGGACCGGTCAAAGATCCCCTTTTTTCGGGCTCTTTGTACTGATGTGTGGGTAGTTTGCTCAGGTAGTAGAGGGGGCACGTCGTTGCTGGGTCTAGGTTTCTGAGCTGTCGAGGAACAGAAACCGGATAGACGGAGAACGACGTGCCCGGTGTCAGGGTATGGGGTCGGCTGCTGGGCGTGAACACAGCGGTCGTGGAGTCGGTGGAGTTCGATGAGGCCGAGCAGGTGCTGGTGGCCGCGGTGCGGGTCCGGCGGCGGGATCGTGACCGGTGCGGGGTGTGTCGTCGGCGGTGTCCGCGCTATGACGCCGGCCGGGGCCGGCGTCGATGGCGTGCGCTGGACCTGGGAACCGTGCAGGCGTTCGTCGAAGCTGCCGCATCCCGGGTGCGGTGTCGTGAGCACGGGATCGTGGTCAGCGCGGTGCCCTGGGCCCGGCACGGCGCCGGGCATACCCGCGCCTTCGATGACACCGTCGCCTGGCTGGCGACCGCGACGTCGAGGTCCACGGTCCGGCAGCTGATGCGGATCGCCTGGCCCACCGTGGGGGCGATCATCACCCGGGTCCGGGCCGATATCGACGCCCGGGTTGATCGGCTGGCCGGGCTGCGCCGGATCGGGATCGACGAGATCAGCTACAAGAAGAACCACCGGTATCTCACCGTGGTGGTCGATCACGACACCGGACGGCTGGTATGGGCAGCGCCGGGCAACGACAAGCCCACGCTGGCGGCGTTCTTCGAGTTACTCGGCCCCGACCGGTGCGCGCAGATCACGCATGTGTCTGCGGATGCGGCGGCCTGGATTGCCCGCACCGTGGCCCAGTACTGCCCGGACGCAACCCGCTGCGCTGACCCGTTTCACGTGGTCAAGTGGGCCACCGACGCGCTGGACCAGGTACGGCGTCAGGCATGGAACACCGCGCGCCGTCAGCCCGGCGGCAGCAATAAGGACCGGCGCGGCCGGCGGGCCTCGGCCGGTGCCGCACAAACCATGAAACGAGCACGATGGGCGTTGTGGAAGAACCCGCAAAAACCTCAACGATCACCAACGCCACAAGCTTGCCTGGATAGCCAAAACCGACCCCCGCCTCTACCGCGCTTACCTGCTCAAAGAAGGACTCCGGCACGTCTTCGCAATCGGTGGCGAAGCCGGTAAAGAAGCGTTGCAACGCTGGCTGTCCTGGGCGGCACGATGCCGAATACCCGAGTTCACCAAACTCGCCCGCACCATCCGATCCGAGCTCGCCGCCATCCACGCGACGCTCGACCACGGCCTGTCGAACGCGCTGATCGAATCGACCAACACCAAGATCCGGCTGCTGACACGACTGGCCTTCGGATTCAAACACCCCGACGCCCTCATCTCCCTCGCACTTCTGGCCCTCGGCGGCTACCGCCCCGAACTACCAGACCGCACCCACACATAGATCAACAGAGCCCGAAAAAGGGGGCCCGGATACCGGTCCCAGCCCGGTCGACCGGGGCAAACTCGGCTCGAAGATCCACGTGGTGTCCGATCGCGGCGGGCTGCCGCTCACCGTCGCGATCTCCGCCGCGAACACCCACGACTCGCTCGCGCTGAAACCGTTGGTGATGGCCATCCCCGCAGTCAAATCCCGACGCGGACCTCGTCGGCGCCGGCCCGCGAAGCTACACGCGGACAAGGCCTACGACATCCCCGCACTGCGAGACTGGGTTCGCGAACAGGGCATCGCCGTGCGGATCGCCCGCAAAGGCATCGAATCCGCCAAGAAACTCGGCCAGCACCGCTGGGTGATCGAACGGACCATGGCCTGGCTCACCGGGTACCGGCGCTTAGAGCGTGTCTCATTTGGGGAGTTTCTTGTAGCAGGTGATAGTGGCGGCGAGGGTGAGGAAGGCGAGGTAGTGGTTGGGTTTGCGTTCGTAGCGGGTGGTCAGGCGCCGGTAGCCGGTCAGCCAGGCGATGGACCGTTCGATGACCCACCGGTGTTTGCCGAGCTTCTCTGCGGATTCGATGCCCTTGCGTGCGATGCGGGGAATGATCCCGCGCCGGCGCAGCCAGTGGCGTAGTGCTGGGATGTCGTAAGCCTTGTCGGCGTGCAGCTTGACCGGCTTCCGGCGCCGGGGTCCACGGTGGGACCGGGTCGCCCGAAGCGCGTTGACCAGAGGTTTGAGTGCGTGGCTGTCATGGGTGTTGGCCGCGGAGATCCCGACCGTCAGGGGCAGGCCGTCCCGGTCGGACAGCACGTGGATCTTCGAGCCGGGCTTGCCGCGATCGACCGGGCTGGGGCCGGTCAGACCGCCCCCCTTTTGGCCCTGACGGATGCTCCGTCCAGGACCGCTCGGGACCAGTCGATCATGCCTTGGCCACCCAGTTCGTCGAGCACCGCCTGGTGTAACTGCCGCCACAGTCCCGCCTCGGTCCATTCGGTGAACCGGCGATGTGCCGTCGGCACGGTGACCCCGAAGCTCGGCGGCAGATGCCGCCAGGCGCAGCCACTGGTCAGCACGAACACGATCGCGGTGAACACCGCGCGATCGTCCACTCGCGGCATGCCGCCACCCTGCGGGCGCGTCTTTCCCGGCGGGATCAACGGCTCGACCAGCACCCACAACTCGTCGGGCACCAGCCGCCGCGACAACTCGTCCGTCACAGGCCATGATCATGCCCGCACCTCAGCCCACATCCAAGTGAGACACGCTCTTAACCTTGCGCTACGAACGCAAAGCTGAACACTTCCTCGCTTTCCTTCAGCTTGGATCCGCCCTGAGCTGCTGGAAAAAGCTCCGAAAGGCATCCACATGAGACAAGCTCTGAGTGGTCGTCGGCGAAAACGGTGCGGACCGACGTGGGAGAGGTGCGCATTGCCGTGCCGCGTGATCGGGAGGGCACCTTCGCGCCCGCAGATCGTGCCGAAATACTCTCGACGGGTCAAAGGATTCCATGACGCCGTCATCTCACTGTACGCAAAAGGGCTCACGACGGGCGAGATTCAGGCGGACAAGGTGTTCGAGGATCTGAATTCGTGGCAAGCGCGTCCACTGGACCGGAGGCGGTTTCTAACGAACGTTGCGAAATAGTTGTGTGTTTTGTTGTGGTTTCCAGTATCGCATGAGCTGGCTGGGGCTGCGATCTCCAAGGCATTGGCGTGGCCGGTTGTTGAGTTCAACGGCGACACGCTCCAGGTCCTCTGCGTTGTGGGCTCGGAGGTTGGTTCCCTTGGGCAAGTACTGGCGCAGCAGGCCGTTGATGCTTCTATGTCAAGCGGCGTGGTCGTGGCGGGTGATGTGGTGTTGCCAGGAGGCTTGATCGGTGGTCATGGCCCGGTGGATGACGTCGATGAGGTGACGTTGGAGGATGCGTCGGGCGCCGCGGCTGCCCTTGGTGGGTTCGTGGCGGGCCAGTAACGCCTGCGCGGCGGGATAGCGCCGTTTCTGCACGATGGCTGCGGTGTAGAGGACGCTGTTCAGGCGGCGGTTGCCGCCCCGATGCAGGCGGTGGCGTTCTTTGTCGGCGGAGTAGACAGGGATCGGTGCGCAGCCGGTGTAGCGGGCAAGTTTGGCAGAGCTGGAAAAGCGGGTGATGTCACCGATTTCAGCGATCAAAATCGCTGCGGAGATGTGGCTGATCCCGGTGATTTCCAGCAGTGTGGGGGCCAGCGGGGTCACGAGCTCCCTGATGGCGTCGTCGAGCTGGCGGACACGTCGGTTGAGCTCAGCAATCTCCATGCTCATCTCGGTGAGCGCCTGGCGGACGTGCGCGCCCAGCGAGGCCGCGTCCAGCAATGCGGTCACCGCGTCCATGCCCTTGGGACGGGCGAGATCGCCCGGAGTGTGGTCGAGCCAGACATGCAGTTGCGCCTTGAGCTGATTGATCATCATGGTGCGCCGCTTGATGAGATCCGCGCGATAGTCGACCAGGACACGCAGCTCACGCACTCGCTCGTCGATGCGGTGCCGGTCAAGGCCGGGAGTAGCGAGGGCGGCGTGAGCGGCTGCGGCGGCGTCGACCGGGTCAGACTTGGTGCCGGTGGCGGCGTGCAGCTTGCGGTGGGCCGCGGTCAACCGGGCCGGAACCCAGACCACCTCCTGGCTGGCGAGCAACAGACCGTCAGCCAGGCGGCGGGCGAACCCACGGCCGTCCTCGATCGCCCAGGTTACGGGCATGTCACCCGCGATCGACCGAACCCAGGTGAGCAGCACAGTGATCATGAACGCGTCGTTCTTCACGGTCAGCGGCTTGCCGAGCCGCCTGCCCTGAGCGTTGACGGCCACCGCGACGTGGACGTGCTTGTGCGGGTCGATCCCTACTGTCACCATCGAAATGTCCTCTCCTCCGCTGCCGTGGATGACGGGGCAGAGGCAAGAGCCCTGGCCAGGGGACAGACCTATTGCGAGTTGACGGCTCAGCAGGCTTCTATCAAGTCACCCCGGTCAGGGCTCTCGCCCTGTGGACCACCGTGGACACATCAACGGAAAGCCTTGCGGCACGTGTTCTCCGAGTCACCCAGCGGCCCGACCGGAGCGTCTCCCGTCGAAGAAGCCCGGCCTTGATCACCCTGCACCAATAGGTGTTCTCGTTCGTACCGCGTTGCCACGGCGAGTGAGGGTCGGCGAAGTAGATCCTCGTCCCGGTCGCGCGTTCGATCCGTTCGTGCTGGAACATCTCGTTGCCCTGATCCCAGGTCAGCGTACGGCGCAGGCTGGCGGGTAGTCGGCGGACGGCGGCGATCAGCGCGTTGCCGGCCTGCTGGGCGGAGTGCCCGTGCGGCAGGCGTACCAAGAGTGTGAACCGTGTTTTGCGGTCGACCAGGGTGGCGATCGCGGAGCGGTTCTTGCCGATGATCAAGTCACCTTCCCAATGTCCGGCCTGTTGCCGAGCGTCGACGCTGACGGGTCGCTGGTGGATGGAACGCATCGCGGTCAGCTGCTTCAACGCACCCTCTCGGGAACGACCACGTCCGCGACGATGCCGGTAAACGCGCCCCGTACGGAGATACCGCGGACTGGGCGGTGCGATCAGCTTGCCGTACACGGCCTGATAGATCGTTTCCGCGCACACGTGCCACGAACGTCGACGGGGCCACCGGCGCCGGAGCCACCGGCTGACCTGCCCCGGCGACCACCGTGCCGAGAGCTTCGCACTCACCAGTTCCTGCAACGCCGTGTCGGTGCTCAACCGTGGCGCTTTCGGACGTCGCCGCCGTAGGTATGCCTGGTTGTGCGCGTACCACGGCTGATAGCTACCGTCGGCCTTGCGGTTGCGAGCGATCTCACGGTACACGCTCTGGTAGCTCTTGCCGACACGGGCCGCGATCTCCTTCACCGGCTCACCGCGGCCCAGGCCGTCGGCGATCTCGATCCGGTCGTCCTGGCTGAAATAGCGCGAGCTGATCGGCTTCTCGATGAAGGCCACCTGACCAGCGTCGAGGAACCACACCGACCCGCAGCTCAGCGACACGCCCACCCGCTGCGCGGCCGCCGACCCC
The DNA here is from genome assembly GCF_011761185.1 of Saccharomonospora amisosensis. Taxonomy (NCBI): domain Bacteria; kingdom Bacillati; phylum Actinomycetota; class Actinomycetes; order Pseudonocardiales; family Pseudonocardiaceae; genus Saccharomonospora; species Saccharomonospora amisosensis. Next base: position 156,926 of record NZ_JAAOYM010000001.1, read on the forward strand.
GACATCCCCGTTCTGATCAACTCAAAGTAGCGCCGCTTAACTGCTGTCGGCGCCTTGTTCCACGCACCCTGAGGCATACGAAATCCGTCCTATCCGGATTCGCAACGACCACTGGAAACCGCCAGGTGTATGCGGCGGTGTTCATCGACGCTCTTGTTGTGAAGGTGCGGGACGGGCAGGTGGCGAACCGGCCGATCTACGTCGCAGTCGGGATCACCCTGGCCGGTGAGCGGGACGTGCTGGGGATGTGGGTCGGTACCGGCGGCGAGGGTGCCAAGGGCTGGATGAACCACCTGCCCGACCTCAAAAACCGTGGCGTGGAAGACATCCTGATCGTGGCCTGCGACGGCTTGAAAGGCCTGCCTGATGCGATCACCGCGTTGTGGCCGCGTGCGGAGGTCCAGTTGTGTGGTCCACCTGGTCCTGGCGAGCCTGCGGTACGCGTCGAAAAAGTACTGGTCGGCGATCAGGAAACGACTCAAGCTCATCTACACCGCACCCAACCAGGAGGCAGCGGAAGCGGAATTCACTGATTTCTGTGCCGAGTAGGAGGATACCTACCCGGCGATGATCCGGCTCTCGCGCAGCAACTGGGAACAGTTCACTCCGTTCCTGGCGTACCGGCCGGAGTTACGGAAGCTCGTATATACTACGAACGCGATCGAGAGCCTGAATTCCCGGTTCCGGCGAGCCACCCGATGCCGCAGCCATTTCCCCAACGAGCAGGCCGCACTCAAAGAGCTCCATCTCGTGACCAAAAACCCACTCAAAAACCGTTCAAATATCACGGGAAAAGTAGTAGGATGGAAACAAGCGTTGAACACGCTCGCCATGCATTACGGCGACCGACTCGACGTGCAGCACTGACAAGGCGATCACGCTATCACGCTATCACCCACAAGATCGCTGACACTCCCGACCAACCTTCCTGGAGAGTTCGCCCGGTCCGGGTCGGTTCTCGTGGTCGGTGAGATGCGCGTTGGGGTCGACCGCGGTTTCGAATGCGGTGGCGAGGTCCTCGCCGGAGGTGTGTCCGTGGGTCTGTCGCAGCGGGGTTTCGCGTAGGAAGAGCAGGATGACGAACCCGAGCAGCGCGAACGGTACGGCGGCGAGGAAGGTGGTTTGCAGCGCCTCGGCGAACCCGGTGGTGACTGCGGAGATGGATGGGCTCGGGCAGCGCCGCGATCTGTTCGGGGCTGCCCTGGGTGGCAGTCCCGGCGGGCATCTGGTCGGCGGTGACCCCGGCCGCCTTGAGCTGCGCGGGGATGGTGTCGCGGAGGCGGTGGGTGAGCAGTGCGCCGAAGACCGCGACTCCCATCGCGCCGCCGAGGGAGCGGAAGAAGGTGGCTCCGGAGGTCGCGACGCCGAGGTCGGCGTGGGGCACGGCGTTCTGGGTCGCCAGCACGAGGACCTGCATCACCATGCCGATGCCTGCGCCGGTGATGAACATGAACACCCCGGCCAGCCACAGCGAGGTGTCCACTGACATGCGGCTCATCAGCGTCAGCCCCAGGACGGCGACCAACAGGCCGACGACGGGGTAGATCTTGTAGCGGCCGGTGTGGCTGATCAGGCGTCCGGAGGCGATGGATGTGGCCAGCAGGCCGACCATCAGGGGAAGCGTCAGCAGGCCGGATGCGGTGGGTGACTCGCCCTTGACGATCTGCAGGTACTGCGGGAGGAAGATGATGGCGCCGAACATGGCGACCCCGACCGCGAAACCGGCCAGGCTGGTGATGACGAAGGTGTGGTTGGCGAACAGTCGCGGGGGCATGATCGGTTCGACCGCCCGGCGCTCCTGCCAGACGGTGAGCGCGAGCATGAGCACCGCGACCGCGGTCAGCCCGTAGGTCCAGCCCGAGTTCCAGGCGAACTCCTTGCCGCCGAGCGAGAGCATCAACAGCAGGGCGCTGATCCCGGCGACGATGAAGAACGCCCCCAACCAGTCGATGGCACGCCTGCGGCGCGGGAACGGCAGCTTCAGCACACGTTCGGTCACCGCCAGGGCCGCGATGCCGATGGGGATTCCGACCCAGAAGGTCCACCGCCACGAGAGGTGCTCGACCAGGAAGCCACCGAGCAGTGGCCCGGCGACGGTGGCCAGGCCGAAGACCGAGCCGATGTAGCCCTGGTAGCGGCCGCGTTCGCGGGGGCTGACGACGTCACCGATGATCGCCTGGGACAGTGCCATCAGCCCGCCAGCGCCGACTCCCATCACGGCCCGAAATCCGACGAGTTGCCCCATGTTCTGGGCGAACCCCGAGGCCAGGGAGGAGACTAGGAAGATCCCGATCGCGGACTGGAACATGATCTTGCGGCCGTACAGGTCCGACAGCTTGCCCCAGATCGGTGTGGAGGCGGTCGAGGTCAACAAGGTGGCCGAGACGACCCAGGCCAGCTGGTCCTGGCCGCCGAGCTCACCGACGATGGTGGGCAGCGCCGTGGCCACGATCGTCTGGGACAGGGCGGCGACCAGCATCCCCATCATGAGCCCCACCAGGACGGTGAGGATCTGCCGGTGCGTCAGCCCCGGCATCACCTGTTCGCCGGGTGTCTCCGGGGCACCGGCTTCGGGGGAGGACGGCGTGCTCATCGCTGGCTCCGTTCTGCGCTGTGCGGGTCCGAAGCCAGGTGCTTGTCGATGCCGGCGTTGAACGCGGCGAGCAGGGAAGCGAAGCTCGCCAGATCCTCGGGCGACCACGACTGCAGCAGCTTCCGGACGACACCGCGTCGTTCCGCCCGTGTCGTGGTCAAGACGTCTCGGCCGCGCTCGGTGAGCCGCAGCCGGAAGGCGCGTCGGTCCTCGGTGTCGGCTTCCCGCGTGATCAGGCCGGCCTGCTCTAGGGAGGCGACCTGCCGGCTGATCGTCGAGGCGTCCAGGTGGAAGTGTGCTGCCAGCGCACTGGGCCGCAGTGGGCCGGTGTCATGGAGCCACGCAAGGATGCCGTAGGCGGCCCTCTCCACGACCTGCTCGGTCGGGCCCCCGCGCAGATGCACCTTCTGGGCGCGCCGCACCAACAAAGTCAGCTCCTGCTCGATGGACTCCACCGAGACCAAGTCGGCCTTCGACCCAAGCGGTTGCATGTACCAACCATAACAGGTGGACGGACAGCGAGCGCACCAGCCCGCCATTTTCGCGTGGCCAGAGCCGGGGCGAGGCCGGGAGAAGCGCGGCTGCTCCATGTGTAGCGGGGTTCAGCAGGCCCCAAGCCGACGCAGACCAAGGGGCGGGCCAGGTCACGGCGCTTTCATCCTGCGGTGACCTCGTAGTTCTGTAGGACGTGGATGGCTTTGGCGATGCGTTCTGTGCGGCGTGGGCAGCAGCGGGGTTTGCGGAGGATGCGCCAGGTCTTGAGTTGGGCGTGGGCGCGTTCGCCGGGGCCGCGGAGGCGGGTGTGGGCTCGGTTGGCGTCTTTTTGCGATGCGGGCTTGTTCCGGCCCTTGTACGGGGTCATCACCTGCTGCCCGGTCCGGTCGTAGCCGTGGTAGCCCTTGTCGCCGAGGGCGATCAGCCCGGCGTCGCGGAGCGCGGTGAGGATGTTCCAGATCCGTGCGGCCGTGGTGTCGTGGGTGCTGCCGGGCAAATCGCCCGAGACCCAGAGGAGTCGCCGTCGGGCGAGGCGATGACCTGCAGGTTCACCCCGTGCCTGGCGTGTTTGCCTGCTGGCCCGGGTCGAGCTTGGGCCACACCGAGCCCAACTCCTTGCGGTGCACACGGATCAGCCCGGACACGAACCTCAGGGTCCGAGATGACAACGGCAGCGCGACACGATAGAACAACACCTTGAAGCCCCTGGCTCTGGCGGAACGATCTTGGTCGAAAGCTCTGCCACCAGGGGCTTCACCACGTCCAGGCGACGACACACCGACCGCAGTCAACCTGTGATCAGCAAGAACGGGAACCGAGCCGCGTGTTCGTGCTCTTGGCGGCCATCAGGCGATCTCCTCGCTGCCGGGCAGGGCCTCGTTGTCGAGGTCGAACATGCGGTCGTAGTTGGCCAGGCTGCGGTGCTCGACATCGGTGTCGATGGCCGGGACCGCGACCAGGCGGCGTGCCTGCCGCAGCTCGCTGGTCGCGGCCGCGTGTGGCGGGTCGGTGATGCTCTGGTGATCGGCCCAGCAGCGCTCGTGCCGGGCCACCTCGTTGCCCTGCAAGGTCACGACCACCTGCGCGAGATCAGCGACGATCTCGACCCGGCGGCCGACCGCGGTCGGGTGCACCGAGTAGTCGTTGGAGTCGACCCGCACGTAATGATCGCGCGGCAGCCGGGTGGTCAACCGCCACCCGGTCACCGGAGCGACCGGCGGCAACTCAAGCATCGCGGCCGTGTCCGCTTCCCACCGCTCGATCGGGCGGCAGCCGAGCCGGCGGTGCTGGCGCTGGTTGGCGCGGACCAACCATTCGGCGAGCTGGGCGTTGAAGTCCGCCGGACCGGTGAAGCTGCGGCCGGGAAGGAACGAGGTCTCCAGATAGCCGTTGGCCCGCTCGACCAGGCCCTTGGCCTCCGGATCGGCCGGACGGCACTGGATGACCTTGATGCCGAGCGTCCCACGGAAGGCGTTCATCGCCTCGGTCAGCTGCGGCCGACCCGCCCGCCACTACCCGACCCCGGACTCGTTGTCCCACACCAGCGCCCGAGGCACTCGGCCCCAGCCGCTGATCAGCGCCCAGTGCCCGGCCAGCAGGTCCGGGCTCTGTCGTGACGGAAGCATCCGCGCGGTGATCACCCGCGAGTAGCCCGACACCACGACCAGCACCGGCGGCCGCCCGACCTGCCCGAACCCGAGCGGAACGTCGACCGGCGGGAAACCACAGACCTCCGATTTGGCTATTTGTCAAGTGGCTATGGGTTCACGCGGTGCGCTGTCTGGATGCCCGAAGGCCTTGATTGGGTCGTAGGTCTGGTCGGTCTGTAGGCAGTGGTAGAGCTGGCCCAGTATCTTATTGAACAGGTGACGGACCGCGGGTGCGTGTGCGTCGCCGTGGTCCCGTCGGCGTCGGTAGTGCTGTTGCGCAGGTCCCGGGAGAACGACGAGGGTGGTGCCCCAAACCCAGCCGACCGCAGCGAGTCGGTCGTTCTTGACGCGTCTGTGCGTAATCGCAATGGCCTTGCCGGACGCCCGGGTGACCGGAGCGGATCCGGCGTAGGCCTTCAACGCACGGGCGTCGCCGAATCGGGTGCGGTCATCGCCGAGTTCGGCGAGAATGCGGGCTCCGGTGAGATCGGCCAGACCAGGGAAGCTTGTGATGATGGCGTGGTCCGGGTGTTTGCGGAACTCTTCGGCCGAGGCCTGCTCCAGGTCGTTGGCGCCGGTGCAGGCGGTATCGAGCATCGCGAGCAAGACCAATGCCTGGCGCCCCATCGCCTTCTCCACCAGAGCCGGTTGCCGCAGGCCAGGCTTCCGCAGCTTGTCGACGATCGTGGCGGCGAGCTGCTCGACGCCCCGGCGACGGCCCGCCCGACGCAATGCCGCTGCCACTCGTGCCTTGGTTACCTTCATGGCCTGAGCCGGCGTCGGGGCGATGGCAAGCACCGCTCGCGCCTCGGGCTTGGCGAGGTTGGTAGCGGACTTGGCTGCGAAGGCGTCAAGCATCGCGGGGTAGTACTCGCGCAGCAACGATCGCAGTTCGTTGCCGGCCCTGATGCGCCGCCAGACCGCGTCTTGCTGTGCGCGAGCGAGCACCGCGACGGCCTGGGCGAGCTCACTGTCGGCCGGAAGACGGCGGTGCAGGTGTGCATCGACGCGCAGGATGTTCGCCAAGGTCATGGCGTCAGCGTGGTCGGACTTGGCGCGAGCGACGGTGTAGCGTTCGCGGTAGCGAGCCACGGCCATCGGGTTGATCGCGAAAACGGGCCGACCCGTCGCGCGTAGCGCAGCGACCAACAGGCCCCGTGGTGTTTCGATTGCGACGGGAATCGGGTCCTCGTCCGTGTCTCCGACACCGGCGAGCAGTTGGATCAGCTCGGTCAGACCGCCAGGGTCGTCGCCGATCCGCTTCTTGCATAGCAGCGTGCCCTCGTTATCGATGACCGCGATGTCGTGATGGCCCTCGGCCCAGTCGATCCCACAGTACCGGTTCAATCCGTCCCTCCACATCAGGTGTTGTTCGGTTGGTCCGAAATCCAGGCGAGAACGCGCAGCGACCTACTTACGAGCCTCACGGGCTTGCCTCCGATGAGCTGTTCGCGATCCCAGCGCACCAGCACGGCGCCGGTCTACGTCAGAACTCGAAACTCGCGAATGACGAGGCGTCGGATCGTGCGGGCGGCTCGAACCACGAACATTCCACCCGGTCGCGGCGGCCGGACCCCGGAAGACACACCGGAATCCGGCCGCCGCAGGCTGCTGCCCGACCGCCCACGGCCTGTGGTGAGGACTACTGGCCCAATCGCACTCAGGGGTCTACGAGCAGCAAGCCATCGTTCCAGACCACGTGACCAGTGGCCGGTTCGCGGATAAGTAGATCGCACTGCGCGAGCTCGCCGGGCTGGTAGGTCACCCGGTCCACCGGATCGATACCCACGTACTCCGGGCGGATGCGTGCCAGCAGCTTCTTCAACGGCCCTTCCGAGTACGGCCAGCCGATCCGCTGCGAGATCACCGGCGTCGGCATCCTCGGCCACTCCCGCAACAGCGCACGAATCTGCGGCTCGTACGCGTCGGCCACCGAACCACGGCGCGCCCGTTGGTACTTCGGCGGCCCGTCCGACCGCAGCGCCGCCCGCACCGTGTTACGCGCCACCCCCAGCCGCCGCGCGATCTCCTTGATCGGCACACCCTCCGCCCGATACAAGCGGCGGATCTCAGCCCAATCCTCCAACTTCAGCACCCTCCAAGATCTAGGAGGGGGTCAACTTTCGGAGTACCACAGGGGGTCAGTTTTCAGGATCCGGCGACACCTGGCCGCCCTGTGTTCGAGAAGATTCACAGCAGATTCGTGTTCACCTACGACAGCGTCTGCGGGTGACCCTGCCCTCGGTCCTGTTGATGTCGGTTTTGATGCGCGGGCCGAGGGCGGTCAACCGGCGCAGCCGACCGTTCTGATGTCATGGGGGCATGGCCAGCGCGGTGGTGTTCGACGTGGGTGAGACGCTGCTGGACGATTCTCGCGAGTGGCGTGCGTGGGCCGACTGGATGGGGGTGTCTCCGCATACCTTCTCGACTGTGCTCGGTGCTGTGACGGCGGCGGGCAGGGACAATGTCGAGACGTTCGAGTATTTCCGCCCTGGCTTTGACCTGGTTCGTGAGCGGCAATTGCGGGAGGAGGCCGGGTGTGGAGAGCAGATCGACGACAGCGATCTGTACCCGGATGTGCGGTCCAGTTTGGCGGTCCTCCGCGCTTCAGGCTTGTGGGTGGGTGTCGCAGGCAACCAGACTCCGCGGGCTGGCGAGCTGTTGCGGGCATTAAATTTGCCCGTGGATTACGTCGGCACGTCTGGCGAATGGGGTGTGGCGAAGCCGAACCCCGGTTTCTTCGAGCGCGTGGTTGACGTCGCGCCCGGTCGGGCTGATCAGATCGTGTATGTCGGTGATCACCGTGACAACGACGTGCTGCCTGCCAAGGCGACCGGTCTCCGCGTCGCGTTGATCCGGCGTGGCCCGTGGGGGTATCTCTGGGCCGACGACCCCGTGGTCAGGGAGAACGCCGATTGGGTGATCGACTCGCTTGCCGAGCTACCCGCGCTTCTGCTTGATCGATAGCCCGGTAGCGGTCAACACGCGCGAGCCCAGGCGGCCAGCTGCAGCAGGCGGTCGTCGGGTGACTTGTGGGTTCGCAGCAGAGCCGACAGCGTCTGCCGAACCTGGGGGTGTTCGCGGACGTGCTGCGGGGCAATCCGGCGGGCGGCTTCCAGGCCAAGCTGGGCGTCCTCATGGTGGCCGAGGCGAAGCTGGGCGCGAGCGAGGTCGATGTAGTAGTGCGAGCGTCGTTCGGCCGGGAGATGGTCGGGTGGACGCCAGGCTGCTGCTCGCTCCACCGCCGCTGGGCTGTCGCCAATCTCGACGGCGACCGCGAGCTCGTGGATACGGACCGATGCGGGTCCGAAGGCCGTGCCGAAGTAGACGCCTTCAGGCACCTGGCGGGCAGCTCGATGGGCCTCGCCGAGGTGATCCCACGCCGCGTCCGGCTTGCCAGCGCGGCCAGCGACAACGGCGGCTCGCATATGCAGGGCGCCGTAAGCCGCAGCTGAGGAAGCCGACACGCCAAGGTCGGCTGATAGCTCGTCGGCGGCAGCCATCAGCAGCCGCGAAGCGGACGCCAGATCGCCCGTCGCGAAGAAGGTCTCGATGCGCACGTAAGCGACAGCGGCCACCAGCAGCGGGTCCTCGGCTGCCAGGGCAGACACTCGCATCAGGTCGATGATGCGGGCGGACAGGTCGAGGTAGCCGAACTTGAAGGCCACACCATCGGCCGCTCGGAATGCGAGCGTCAGCAGCATGGCGGCCTCGCGCGCACTGTGATGGGTATCGGCGTGTGCACGCGCCAACTCGGAGATCAGGCCGGGTAAACGCCAGGCCATCTCCACATAGCGCGCCTGCAGGCGTTGCTTGATCATTCCTGAAACCTCGGCCGCGAGTTCGGCGAAGGAACGAGTCGGTCCATCGTCGGGGAGGTCGATGCTGGCGAGCGCACGCCGCAGGCGCGGGATAGCAGCGTGCACGGCGTCATCCTCGGAGAACACGTCGACCAGTCCCGACTGGCCGCACTGCGCGCCAGCCAGAGGCGGGGACAACGAAGGACCTGACGTCAGGAACGACTTGAGCCTGGATGGCGTGTTTGAAGGCCGTTTCGTTCGCCGGAGTAGATCATCGAGATGATCTAGGCTGATGGCCAGCACTTTCGCGAGGTCGGGACGTTGCCACGGTTGAGGAGATTGCACACCGCGTTCCCAGCGTCCGACGGTGGTTCGGTCGACACCCAGCTTGTCGGCGAAGAACTCCTGCGTGTAGCCAGCGGCGTGACGGCAGTCGGCCAACGGGCTGGACGATTGGGTTGCCATCTCCTCACTCCCTGGTGGTCGACTGTCACGTGTACCCCGACCCAATGTGCTGGAAGGTAAAACCAGGATGGCCAAGTGCCTCCACCAAACCATGCCGCGCGGCCGGATACCGGCTCCGTCAAGCCGGTCCAGACCATACGACTCCACGTCGTCGGTGGCGAGGCGTCGAACCAGGTCCTTGCCAACGAGACCCGCCGCGCGGGTGACGACAAGACTTGCTGACATGCCCGTCTATGGTGGGGTGGCCGTGGCGTGCTGCATGCCGTGTACCACCGGCGGTGTCATCGGTGTCGTACACGGGAACGTCGTGTGTCGGTTGGCGGGTAGGGGTAATCAGCACACCGGCGGTGGCCAGCACGCGCGCCGAACGGACCGCACACACCACTTCGGGCAGCGCCCGTCGGCAGAGTGTCGTGACCGAGCGGCGCGTTCATGATGGTCGCTCTGTTGAGGCACCCGAACGCGTGTGGGGCTCGGGTTCCGGCAGCTCCAACAGCGCGTGCACGCACTCGTTGAGGGAACCGTGGCGTCGCCACGTTACGTGCTCTCCACGGTGATCGATGCGGGTGCGCCAGGCGAGGCAGTCACCGGTGGCGGGGATCTTGAGAGTGTCGACCGCGTCGGAGGTGCCGTTGCAGCGCAGAAGGATGCCCTGCGTGGGGGAGCCGACGAACGACCAGCCGAGGGCCACCAGCCGTCGTACCTGCTCGTGAGTCTCGTCCCCACTGTGGCCGGTCACGTCAGCCCGCCTCGCGGCCACGCGGAGATTCGCGGCCCTGCCGAGGTGTCACGTGTGGAACCTTGAAGTGGACGACACGGTGGGGTGGGGGTGGGAACACGGTGGGGCCCCGGGCGGGCCGGGGTAAGGCGGGGACTCTCGGGACCCCACCGTGCGTCGGGGCGCCGCACCGGAGCGTGGCGGGTGTCATGTCGGCGGCGTTCCTCGTGGTTGTGAACATCAACGTGCCTAGTTCATCAAGCACCGCTGGTGGAAACCAGTGGCCACGGGGTAGCCACGGGCGTGCCATCCGCGCGTCACAGAGTGCCTAGGGTTGGGCTCATGACCATTCGTGCGGTGTTCTTCGACGTGGGGGAAGTGCTGGTGGACGAGACCACCGAGTACGGCACGTGGGCCGACTGGCTGGGGGTGCCCCGGCACACGTTCTCGGCGGTGTTCGGTGCCGTGATCGCGCGGGGTTTGGACTACCGCGAGGCGTTTCAGGTGTTCCAGCCCGGGTTCGACCTCGAGACGGCACGCCGAACCCGCGCCGAGGCTGGCCAGCCCGAAACCTTCGACGAAACCGACCTCTACAACGACGTGCGCCCGTGCTTGGGCAAGCTGCGGGAGCAAGGTCTGGTGGTGGGCGTCGCGGGAAACCAAACGGCACGCGCGGAGGGGATCCTGCGTGCGCTCCAGTTGCCGATCGACGTGCTCGGCACATCCGATAGCTGGAACGCCTCGAAACCGTCGCCGGCGTTCTTTCAGCGTCTCATCGTTGAGGCCGGTGTCCGGGCCGAACACATCTTGTATGTCGGGGACCGGCTCGATAACGACATCCGGCCCGCTGTGGAGCTGGGGATCAAGACTGCGGTGATCCGGCGAGGGCCGTGGGGCCACATCCTTCGCGACGAGGTGGCCACCGCGATTCTCGGGACGGATGTCGAGGCGTCGTGTCTGTTCCAGCTCGACAGTCTCCTGTCGCTGGCCAGCCTCGTCGCAGAGCACAACGAGGCTGCCCGCGGCGCGGTGTAGTCACCTTTCGGCGGCCACGCTGGGTAGACATAGTGCGCGAGTCCGGTCGACCAGCTCGACGCCCGCGGGCGTGCCGGCCAGTGCCCGGTGCACCGCCGGGATTCGTTCGACGGCGGCGCTGTAGGGGTGATCGTCGAGCATGTCGCAGGCTTGGTGTGCCAGCGTCACGGCGTGATCGGCATCGGTGGGGGCGTGCGCCGCGGCGAGGTCGAGCAGCACGACCGCGCGTTGCTTGTCCGCCCGCGGGTCCAGGTCCGCGAGAGATTGGTCGAGCCAGCGTGCGGCAGCCTCGCGTCGTCCGGCGAGGAGCTCGGCGTTGCCAGCGAACGCGCGGCCAGCCGAGCGGGGCTGAAGAAATCCAGCCAGTCCGGGTCCGTGCCGTTGGTGCCCAGCGCGTGCTGGGCTTGGCGAATCCGGTCCCGGGCCGTGGAGCCTTGGCCCGTGCGGGCGTGGACCTCGGCGGTGACGCAGTGAATCCACGCGCGCAGGTTCGGACCGGCGCCGAATCGGGCGTGCGCCCGGGCGACGTCGAGGTGCCGCTGTGCCGCGACGGCGTCGCCCGCGAAGCCGGGGACGAACGCGCGGTGCGCGGCGATCGCGGCCGCCAGCCGGTGATCACCGGCGTGTTCCACCGCGGATTCGGCCTGCTCGAAGCACCGCGTCGCGACCGCGGGGCTACCGAGGTCGAAGAACGCGATCCGCGCGGCCAACAGCGCGGTTTCCGCGACGGCACGCGCGAGAGGGTCCGCGCCGCCGTCTCGGTGGATGGTGGCTTGCCCCAGAAGAGTGAGACCGAGACGAAGATGTCCGCGCGTCGCGTCCCACATGGTGTCCGCCGGTGTGCGCCAGTACAGGCTGCGTTGCGAGGCCGTGACACTCTCGTAGGCCTCGACCGCGCGGGGATCACGCGTAGACCCGGGGTTGTGCCACGCCGCGTCCGCCCGATCGACCGTGACCGAGGCAAGGAAGGGGGACAGGCCTGCGGCGAGCGCCGCCCGGAGAAACTGCTGGCGGCCGAAGCCAGCACCATCGCTCATCAACAACCTCCTAAACTCCGCGCTGACCATCGCACCCAGCGCGTTGTCCCTGGCCGCCGAGTCCACCACCGCCGCCCCACAGGGCTGGTTCTCCAACTCCTCCGCCGTCAGCAGTCCGAGTTCGCTGGCGGGCAAACCGAACAGCAACACCAGGTGTTTACGGAAACGAGGCTCCGGCCACCGCTGCCCGGACTCCCACCGGCGCACCGTATGCGCGGTCAGTCCTGACTCGCCGTCGCCGTGAGCGCGCATACTCGCCGTGACCTGCGTGACCAGTTCCTCCCGACTCCAGCCACGCTGCAGCCGTTCCCAGGTCAACCGCCTATTCGGCGGATACCGACACGCGTCGCCATGACCCATTTTCGATCACCCCATGCGCGAGCCGATGCACCGTTCGTGACGGTATACGCGGCCGCGACCGACCCGCCAGACATGGCACCGCCTGGCCACCGTGTGGCCCCTATGTCCCCAAGACCTGGCGCAGCTGTACTCGAACAGCGTCCCGACACGAGGCCTCACGGAAGCGAATCCGCATGCTGATCACCGACCTCACGACAGACACGAGATACCCAAAGCCGTCGGCCGTATCGCTCCACCACGTTGACGTGCCCAGCTGACCTTCGTAGCACCAGCGCGGCTATAAGGCTCGACCCCGACATCGCGCGGGTAGCTACCCTGCCCTCACGGACAACTACAGGGGGACGACGTGGACGGACCGGGTTATCACGTCGATGTCGACGCACTTGAGCAAGCCGGAACCGCGATCCAGAAAGCCGTCGAGGAACAGGACAACTTCGAATTGCGCGGTTTGACTGGCGAGCCGGAAATGTACGGGTGATGAGGCGTTGCGGAATGCGCTGATGGACGTGTGCGTCCGGTGGAGCGACCGGATCGACGATCTCGTCGACGACGCCGACGAGATCGGCCAAGCGTTGAAGGCCTCAGCCCAGGCTTACCGCGAGGCCGAGCACGAGGCCAAGGGCGCGCTGCCCGACGACCCGGCCGTGGACGTCGCCGATGGCTGAACTCGGCGAGACCGAGAACCCGCGCGCACTGATTCAGGGCGACCCCAACGCGATCGATAAGAACGTCAACATCCTCAATGCCCGCGGCAAACAAGCTGTCAACGCTGCGGTCGCGCTCCGCGCCATCGACACCGGGGCATGGACAGGGCCGGCGGCCAACGCCTTCCGAGACGAATTTTCCTATGAACCAACCAAATGGTATGAAGCTGGCGATGCGTTGACCTACGCCGGCGAGGTCCTCAGCCTCTACGCAGGAACTCTGCGATGGGCGCAAGCGCAAGCCCGCGAGGCCATCGAGCTGTGGAAACAGGCCCAGCGGCAAACCGCCAGTGCGCAGGCCGCACACGATCAAGCCGTCGCCGACGCCACCCGGCAGAACCAGGCCAACGCCGCGGCTGGAGACCCGACCTGCATCACCGTCGAACCCTTCTCCGATCCCGGCGAATCGACCCGGCAGGCCGCTCGCGACACCCTGAACCGGGCACGTCAACAACTGAAACAGGTCGCCGAAGAAACAGCCCAAGCCCTGCGCGACATCACCCCGGCTGAAGAGGAAACCACCCTCAGCAAACTCGGGCACGGCGCCCTCGACATCGCCGGACTTGTACCGGGCATCGGCGAACTCGCCGACGGTGCCAACGCGGCCTGGTACGCCGGACAAGGCCGGTACGCCGAAGCCGTCATCTCCGGTGCCGCCGCCATCCCCTTCGCTGGCTGGGCAGCCACGGGAGGGAAGGCCGTCGACAGAGCCACCGACATCGCCAAAGCCGCCGGTCACACACCCGCCAAGTTCGGCCACGCCACGCACACCAACTACCGCAAGACCTTCTTCGAAAGGCACCCCGAACTCGAAGGCAAGGTCATCGTCCACCACGCCGTCGAACAACAAGCAAGACGTAACTACCCTGATGCCGGAATCACCGCGGCAGAAATGCATTCCTACGAAAACCTGCGCGGAATTCCTAAAGACCAGAACCCAACGCTACACCTGAGTGAGATACGCAAAGAATGGAATAGATTCTATAGGAACAACCCCAACGCGTCCACGGAAGACCTCCTGGACTTCGCGACACATATCGACAACAAGTACGGCGGCCGCTTCAACCCGCCGGTAAGGTGACGCTGATGCCCTACTACTCCCTGGAACCCGCCGCACCTGGTGAGCTTGGCGAGCGCGTAGTAATGGACACATCGGTCCATCCACCACGGGTCACGCATGCGCACCTGCATCTCGATGGCTGGCTCAGCGATGACCTGATCGAGGCGTATCCGTGCTACTTCGTCTCGGAAACGCTCGCGGCATCCCTCCAGGAAAGCGAGCTCGACCAATACGAACTGCGGGATGTCGAGGTAACCATCTCCGAGGACGCTCCCGACGACGAACGCGCCACCATCCCCGGCATCCGCTGGCTCTTCGTCACCGGAACGGCCGGCGTGGATGACCTCGGCACCACCGCTGTCGGCCAGCTTGTCGTCTCCGACCGTGGGCTCGCCGTTCTACAGCAAGGAAACCTCGACCACTGCGACATCGAGGACTACACCGCAGAATGACCGGACCATCGGACCAGCCGGCACCGCCAGCGTGACCCTAGCCGTCGATGCCGGCCAGCGGCTCGGCGTCCCGATCCTGCTCGACGTGCCTGCCGCCACCACCCATCGCTGGGTAGCGGACATGGAGCGCGCAGGCGTCGACGGTTTCACGATCACTACCGACATCGATCTCGGCATCGGCAACACCGCCGCTCTCGATGCCGCCCGCGAACTCCGCGCCTGGACTCACCTACCCGTCGCGGTCAGCGGCGGATTCAGCGGCACCGGCCACGCGAGCTTCGCCAGCCCCGACTGGGACATCCTCATCGTCGGTCGAAGCGTCCGCCGACGCCACCGACCCGGCCATCGCAGCCGCCCGCATCGTCGAACTCGCCGCCGCACTGAAAGGCAGTCATGAACATCGTCCCTCTACGGCAAGACGACATCCCGGCCATCCTCGAACTCATGGAGAAAGGCGCGCCCTACGTCCGCCCCCGTACCACCTCGGACTACTGGCTCTATGCCAACCTGTTCTCCAGCACCTGCCCCATCGCTACGTACGGTAACCAGTTCATGGGCGCGGTCATCGCCTTCCGTAGCCAAGACCGCCCCGACGACGTCTACATCCAGGACGTCATCACCCACCCGGACCACCGCCGCACCGGGGTTGCCACCGCCCTGCTGTCCTCGGTGCGCGACCGCGCCCAGCGTGCGAGTTCGCTCTGGGGAGGCTGACTGTGCTACCCAGTCGTTACTACATCCCCCACGCCTCTCCACGATGCGCACTTGGGGGATTTTTTCTTCTCTGTTTCAGGAGGAGCGACGATGCCCCGAGCGCAGCGGGCTCGCGGCGCCTTCCGCTACGGCAAGCCACCGATGGTACATCGGGTACTCCTTCACGACGGCGCAGGCGGACGTGGGGGATATTCAGGAGTCCGAGGTGACGGGTGCCACCTGGTACCCGCTCACCGTGGCCGAGCGCCTTGTCGGGCCCCGCATCGCGCGAGCGGTCAGCGCGCCGGCCCAGATCGGCTGACTGGGCCTCCTTGACAGCTCCCGATCGGCAGCGGCGTCGGATCGCCGTGTGGGCCGGTCGAGATTCTGCGGTCGTTGGTCGCGTCATTGTCGAGCCGACCGCAGGGGTCTTGACGGCCGCAGGCCCAGATTCAGCACGCCGTTGCGACTGTCTGTAAAGGACGGAAAACTCTGCTCGGCATGCCGACGATTCGACAGCCCCAATCGGATACCGACCGCAGGCAGAGCGAGTGACCTCTTTCGTGATCGACGGGCGGCGGGCCGACCGGCCCGCCATCGCCAACGGGTTGTCCAGGCCATCGCTGACGCCATCCGTGGCGATGAACCGATCAGCGTCTCGGCCATCGCGCGCCGAGCTGGCGTCGACCGTAGCTTCCTCTACCGCCACAAAGACCTCCTCGCCCAGTCCACGTGGACGGAGCTCGTGTAACGAGTTATGGCGAGAAACCGGTGTCGGGTCGGCGACCGACATCGACGAACTTCAACGCAAGTTCACCGCCTCGAGCAGGCCAATGTCGAGCTGACCGCCGCGCTTGACGATCGGACCGCCGAACTGGAGGCAGCACGCGCGGCCAACCGCGAGCTCACTCGATCACTGAACCAGGTGCGTGCGTCACCACGCTGATATCGAGAGGCCAGGCTGATGATCGCGACCGAACGTTTGAGCCTGCCCGATGCTGGCGAGCTGCGCCTTGGCGACCCTGCTGTTCTGACGTTTGATCCAGCCAAGTTGTCTGTTCGGTCGCCTGTTCGGTTGGCGGCTATCGGTAATGTTCGATCTTGGCGGTGAACGTGGCGACATCGCCGCCTTCTCCACATCGGTAGCAGTGGAAGGTGTCGTGAGTCGGCCGTACGCGAAATGCGGTTGAGCCACGGAAGGGTCAGGCACCCTGCAACTGGGTCTTGCCGAGCGGCCGCAGCATCATGTGCTGAGCAGCGACCTCGACAATCCCACGCGACCCGGGCGGCCCCGGGGTAGACAGCGCGGTCACGGCCATGGGTTGCAACCTAGCGGCAGGGCCCGACATTTCCGGACCGAGTCAGTACTTCCAGGTGCTGCCGGTGCCGCGGTACTGCTCGACCGGGATCGGCTCGAGCCCGATCCGCATCTGGTCGGTGTAGAGCGTGCCGTGCAGGTGGTCGACCTCGTGCGCGACGAGGCGGGCGACGCCGCGTTCGAACACGGTGATCTTCGTCTGGCCGTCGATGGTGGTGTGTTCGACGTGGATCACGTGCGAGCGCGGGACCTGCCCGCGGACGTCGAAGAACGAGAGGCAGCCCTCGTACTGTTCGTCGACCTCGCCGGCGGACTCGATGATGGTGGGGTTGAACAGGGTGATTGCCTCGCCGTCCGGCGTCCGCACGATTGCCGCGGCTCGGTCGATGCCGATCTGCGGGGCGGCGATGCCCATGCCTTTGCCGAAGGTGTGGGCCTGGGCGACCCGCTCGCACGCCGAGTTCAGCGCGGTGACCACGCGGCGGGCGTCCTCGGCCTCGGCCGGCAGGTCGAAGCGGCGGGCCACGCGGCGCAGCGCGGGGTCGGTGTCCTGCACGATGCCGAGGGATGCCATGACCTCACTTGGTTTGGGCGGCGGGCCGTCGGTCTGCGTGTCGCGGCCGCGGAAGCCCCATTCGAGACGGTAGCGGGCGTGCAGCGGCGGGTCCTCGCACGACCAGGAGAACACATGCCGCTCGCCGGTGTCGTCGCGGCCGATCGCGGTCGCGAAGGGCATGGCCTGCGCGGTCATCGAGGTGTGCAGTCCCCACACGGACGCGGCGAGCTCGGCCGGGAAGTCCAGGCACACCGACAGCGTCCGGGTTGGCAACCGGACGGCGCGCTGGAACCAGTTGCCCCAGTGGACTTCGCTCACGGTGTACTCGTACTCGATCCAGCAGGATTCCCCGGGGTACAAGGGAAAATGCCCCTGCTCGCCAGCGAAGAGCAGCCAGACCTCCTTGAACGCGTCACGGTCGTGGTGGGCGGTCCAGTCCATCGGGTTCGCCCGGTTGCGGCCATGCCAGGCGTGCAGGTCGATCTCGTCCCAGGTCAGCGGGTTCTCGGAGTAGAGCTGGTTCGAGCGCTCCGGATCGCCGGGATACCGGTCGACGGAGATACGGATCAGGTACCGGGTGATCGGTTCGGCGCCCTGGTTGACCAGGTGGCGGCGCTGGGTGAGCCGGTAGACGCCGTCGTCGTAGCGCAGGGTCGCGTCGTCGTGGTCGACCACCAGGCTCCCGGTCCCGGTAGCTGTCGGGTCGCCCACCGGCGGCGCCGGCTGGCGGGTCTTGGCGGGGCGGTGGGCCTCGAAGTCGCGGAAGGCGGTGCGCAGGGCGCCGCCGGCGCGCAGCGCCGCCTCGGCGTGCCCGGCGAACGCCTCCGACGGGCGCTCGGCACCGGAGAGCACTTTCGAGACGTAGGAGCGGTCATACCCCATCGCCTTCGCCAGCGCCGTACGGGAGAACCCTCGCACGTCGCGCCAGCGTTCGAGTTCGACGGCGAACACGTTCACCTCGGCGTCCGGCCCGCCGGTGTCGGTGGTGCTGGTCGCGCCGCTGGTCATCGCCGCCTCCGCCATTCGGGGACCGTGAGTGTGCGTGAACGCACTGTGAGTCGCCCCTCAGCCTAGTTGCACACCCGCGCCTCGCGGTGTTCTCGAACTCCCAGCGCCCACCGGCGCCACCTGATCAGCTCATGGGAGACGAGGAAACCATCGTGTATCACTCAACATTCCCCACCAGCCCGCACCTGGAGGCCTACCTGCGCTCCGGACGGATAATCTCCGAACACGAAACCGCGCAGGACATGGTGACCCGCATCGTCGCCGCACTCGAGCACGTCGACGCCCGCTTCGACCCGACCGGAGCTGCGGCGTTCGGCGAGCGGCTCGGCTGGGCGCTGGACACCGAACGGATCGTGTTCTCCACGCCGATCATGACCAACGCCGGCCGCCACATCGACCGGCCCCTGGCGGCGTGCGCGGTCCCGCCGGTGGACCTGCGCGGCGACCTCTCGCAAGTCAAGACGATCGTCGACGGCTACCACCGGGCCGGGATGGGCACCGGGTTCAACCTCGACGAGCTCGACGAGCTCGACGACCCGGTCGGGGTGCTGCGCTACCTCAACGACATCGCCGTCACCGGTGCGGACTCCGGGACCGAGGACCGCCCGGTCGGGAACATGGCCATCCTGTCCCTCGATCACCCGGCTGCCGAGGAGTTCATCGGCTGCAAACTCGGCGCGGACACCCGGGGCGAGGCGTGGAAGTTCAACGTCTCGCTACACGTCACCGACGCGCAGATGCGCACCGCGCTCGGCTCTCCGGGGCGGGAGCGGGACCTGCTGATCGCGGCGGCGGAGGCGGCGCACGCGTGCGCCGATCCGGGGTTGATGTTCGCCGACCGGATGAACGAGGGCAACCCGACCCCGGAGGTCGGAGAGTACGTCTCGACCGCGCCGTGCGCGGAGGTCGGCCTGGTGGCCGGGGAGACCTGCCAGTTCGGGTACCTCAACCTCGGTCGCTTCTACGCCGGCGACGCGTTCCTACCGGTCGACCTGGACGCGCTCGCGGCCACGACCCGCATCCTGGTGCGAGCGCTGGACGACGCGATCGAGGCCAGTCTCGCCCACTACCCGTCGCCGCTATCGGCGCAGGTCATGGGCACCAAACGTAAGATCGGCGTCGGTGTGTGCGGCCTGGCGGACCTGCTGCTGGCCGCCGGGCTCCCGTACGACAGCGTCGAAGGCCGGCGGCTGGCGCAGGAGGTGCTGACCCTGGTCAACTACACTTCCAAGCTCGCTTCCGTCGAACTCGCGCGTACCCGCGGCGGCTGCCCGGCCGTGCTGGGCGGGCGGTCTCGCTACGCCGACCCTGCCTTCCTGCGCCGCTTCGCCGACCTCGAGGTTGACAGCGTGCCCCGCGGCGACTGGGCCGCCCTCGCCGACCAAATCGCCAGCACCGGACTGCTGCGCAACTCCTCCACCATTGCCGTGCCGCCGACCGGTCGGTCCGCGCCGGTCGTGCGGGCCTCCACTGGAATCGAGCCACTGTTCCGGCTGTCGGGCGACGAGCCGGAGCGCCCGCGCGCCGACGTCCTGGCCGCGCTCAAAGCCGCGGGCCGGACCGACGTGCTCGGGTTCGTCGCCGGCCACGGCCGGCTTCCGGCCGACGCGACCCTGCCCGAGCGGCTGCGCGCGGTGCTCGCGACCGCGACACAGATCAGCTCGGCCGGGCACCTCGCGATGGCGGCCGCGGTGCAGGCCTGCGTCGACGAGGCCGTGTCCAAGACCGTGAACCTGCCCGCCTCGGCGCGGTCGATCGACGTGTACGACACGTACGCCACCGCGTTCGAGCTGGGCTGCAAGGGCATTACCGTGTACGTCGACGGATCACGTTCCGTGCAGCCGCAAGCCCTTGCCACCGCGACCGCCCGCTGAGGAGTCCCATGGCCGACCCGCAGTACGTGTTCGACACCAAGCACGACCGCTACCCCCTCGCCGTGCACGTCTTCCTTGTCCAGCAAGGAAAAACACTGCTGATGCGGCGTGCTGGGTCCGGCTACGCGGACGGGCAGCTGGGGCTTCCGGCCGGGCACGTCGAACTCGGCGAAACCCCGACCGCGTGCGCGGTCCGCGAACTCGCCGAGGAACTCGGCATCTGGATCGCCCCATCCGACCTGATCCCAGGCGCTACCTGGTTCCGGATGTCCCTGGAACCCCGGGTGGACATCTTCTTCACGATCCGCTCGTGGAAGGGAACCCCGAAGATCCGCGAGCCGCACAAATGCACCGAGCTCGTCTGGACCGACCCGCAGGCCATGCCCGCCGACGCACTCGAGTTCCTTGCCCTGGCCTGGAACGACGCACAGAACGGGCGCGTGCTGCGCGAGTACGGCTTCGTATCGGTCCCGGCGTAGAACGCCCGACGGCTCAAGGGCCTCCGGATCTCACCGATCCGGGGGCCCACCAGCGTTCGGCAGCGCGTTTCCGAGAACAGTCGCCACGACAATCCGGTCAAACCCCGCGTACCTGGCGGTGATCCTCCGCCCCGAAGGTGAGCTGAGCGTCGCGGCAGATCCGGCCGGCGGTGTCGTGCAGGCTGGAGGTCTGCGGGATCACGATCTCGCCGGGCACGTTCAGCCGGTCGTCGGGCTCGAACCACGACTCCATGTCGGTAATCGAGAACTGGTCGGCCTCGGGCCTGGTGGCGTGGCGCGCGAACGTCTCGGCCAACTCGACCTGTAGGAAGTAGACGAGGTTTCGCCCGCAGTGCGCGGCCAACAGCTCACGTAGGGCGGGACCGTAGCTGGCCGCGCTGAGGATGCCCTCCACGATTACCGGCCAGCCCGCGTTGAGCAGGAACCCGGCAGAATGCGTGATGAAGCCCGGGGCCAGGCCTCCCGGAAGGTCCTTCTTCTCCCACAGCAGCGCCCTCCTCATCACGTCCTGGCCCAGGACAGCCATCCCGCGCCCATGGCTCGCGCGCACCGCCTTCGCCACCGACGACTTCCCCGCACCGCTCGGACCCCTGACGATAATCAGCAAGCTCGATGACGACCCGACCCTTTCGTAACCCAGCACAGCCACAAAGCGTGCCATCGGTGCGCGGCATCCCCACGGTCAGCCACCCTCGATCGGCTGCTCTGATCCGGTGACCTTGTCCGCCGAGTCGCATGGCCGTGCTCGCCGTCGCCGCGCAGCTCGACCGCGGCTACAGCCCGGAGATGACCCTCGAGGGTCGGCAGGCGGCCCGCGGTCAAGAGCAACCACGGCGGCGAGCTGGTGGCACGCGTCGCCGACGAGATCCGCACCTGGGACCGGGACTTCCTGTGGGTCTCGGGTGATCTTCCCGGCAGTACCCATGACACCGCCGCTGCCCGGATCTGGCAGATTCTCGCCGCCCTGTGTGACGCCGGGCTCATCGCGCTGGGCGACAAGGGCTAACACGGCTATGACGAGACCGGACAACACGTGATCACCCCGTACAAGGGCAAGAACAAGCCCGAGTCCCAAAAGGATGCCAACCGGGCTCACGCACGGCTGCGCGGCCCCAGCGAACGCGCCAACGCCCAACTCAAAACCTGGCACATCCTGCGCAAACTCCGCAGCTGCCCCCACCGCACCGGCCAACTCGCCAAAGCCATCCACCCTACAGAACTACGAGACCACCGCAGGATGAAAAGGCTCATTATTGAGGAAAGCCTGAAAGGCGGCGCCCTGCCGCCGAACTTCTACGGCACGCGAGTTAAGGAATACAAGCACCCTCTCGATGAGGACACGATGGTCACGATTGTCGAGCTGGCCGTGGCCGAGCGGCACGCGCTCGACGCGGGCATGGCCCTGGCGCGCGAGTTGCTGCCCCGCCGGTACTACGCGCACCTCATCAACGACCAGTCGATGTACATCGCCTTTCCGAACTGCCTGGTGCACCTGGAACGGGGCGACGACGAAGGCGAACACCAGGCCCAGGTCATCGGCCAGACGTTCGACATCCCGCTGTCGCAGATGCGCTTCCTGGAGATGTTCGAGGTGGACCACCCAGACGCGCCAGCTCAGGGCAGCGAATGACGAGCTCGACCACGCAGGAGAAACCGCTCGCCGTGGTGGCGGGCGCGAGCGGAGCCATCGGCACGGCCGTGGCGCACCAGCTCGCCGCCGGCGAATGGGATGTCATCGGCACCTTCCACCTGCGCAAGCCTGCACCGCATCCGGGGATCCGGTGGGTGCCGTTCGACGGCGCCGACGAGGACAGCCTGAACGAGCTGCACGCGACACTGGACAGCGACGCACGTCCGGTGCAAGCCGTGATCAGCTGTATCGGCGCACCGTCGAGCAAGCGCCGGATCGCCGACACCGACGCGGACGAGTTCGACGCCCTGTTCATGGTCAACGTGACGGCGGTGGTGCGGCTGTGGCAGGCCGTGTGCAAACGCGCCAGGCTCGGCGCGGCCGGGGTGGTGCTGCTGGGCTCGGACACCACCGCCACGCTCCGGCCTGGCAACGGGGCCTACAGCGCGGCCAAGGCCGGATTGGAAGCGTTGGCCGTGACCCTGGCGGCCGAGGAGGTCGAACACGGCGTCCGGGTGAACCTCGTCGCCCCCTCCCTGACGGCGTCGCCGCTGGCCGAAAGCGTGCTCGCGCTCAAGGGCGTTACCAACATCGAGGAGTACTACCGGGCGCTGCCCTGGGGCCGCCCACTGTCTGTAGCCGAAGTGGCCGCCGTTGCCGTGGAGATCGCCAGCGCGCCACACTGGCGCTATGCCAGTGGTCAGGTGGTGCGGCTCGCGGTTCACGGCTGACGATGACGACTAAGCGTCACGCCCGTCAGGTCGGCATCGTCCACGTCCTGCGCTCCCGTGAATGGGTATCGGCAACCTCCCTGGCTCAGCGGTTCCAGGTCGCGGTGCGCACCATCTACCGCGACATCGAGGAGCTGTGTGCCGCTGGCGTGCCGATCGAGTCCGTCTCCGGCCCGGAGGGCGGCTACCGCCTGGCCTCCGACCAACCCCTGGCGCCGCTGACCCTGGACTCCGACGAAGCCCTCAAGCTGTACGTCGTCAGCCTGCTCGATCGGCCGAAGGCCGACGAGCCGGACACGGACGTGCCGGAGATCGGCAACGCCTACTCGCGCGAGGCGCTCAAGCGGCTTAGCCAGCGCATCTACTTCGACACAGCCGACTGGTACTGGAAGGACGAAGGTTCCGGGCACCTGCCCGCGGTGCGCTATGCCCTGCTGACCGGCACGGCGCTCAAAATCACGATGCGCGTCAAGGGGCGGACCGAGCCGACCGCCACCATCGTCAAGCCCTACGGCGTGGTGTGGAAGGCGGGCGAATGGCACCTGGTGGCCGCGCCCATCGACGAGCCGCCCACCCGATACCGGCTCAACCTCGTTGACCACCTGATGCTGACCGACCTGCGCTTCTCCTACCCCGAGGGTGAGGAGTTCCACCTGCAAGCATGGTGGACGGCCGAAATGGAGGCATACGGCCAAGGCGACACCCGCGTCGTGCTGCGAGTCGAACCCGCCGCACGGGACGAACTGCTGCGGCTGACGCTGAAGTCCACCTCCGAGGTCGAGCACACCGACGACGGCGGCCTGGTGATCCGGCTGTACGTCGACCGCTGGCAGTGGCTGATCCCGCTGGTCACCAGCTACGGCGGTGACGTGCTGGTCGAGGAGCCGGCCGAGCTGCGCGACGCGATCGTGGGACACCTGCGCCGTGCGCTTGACGCCTACGAGAACGCTGCCAAGCTCGACTTCGACACGGCCGTCCCTGGCTTCCGCAACGACGACTCGCGGCTGCGTTCTACGCGCGGGCGCACCCTGACGTAGTAGGTCATGCCCGGCCCCCGCATCTTGGCTCACGTCGACACGCTGCGCCTGGCCGTGAAGCAACCCTTCAACTTCCGCTACACGCTGTGGAAGCCGTCCCACTTCGCTACCGGCCTCGAACAGCACAGCGCGGACACGAGCTGGCGGACCTTCCGCGTGGGCGAGTTGCTGACCGGCGTGGTGATGGCGATGGAGGATGCCGACACCCTGCGCGCCGAGGTCTACGCCGATGGGGCCTGGCAGGAGGCTGACCGCGACCGGCTGACGGCACGCCTGACCCACTCCTACGGTCTGGACGAAGACATCTCGGCCTTCGTCGCCCAAGCCGAGCAGGTACCGCCCATGCGAGAACCGCTCGCGGCGCTGGCCGGGATGCGGCAGAGCTGCCCGGAGAACCTGTTCGAAATCGCGATCATCTCCCTGCTGCTCCAGAACGCCACGGTCGCCCGCACCACACAGATGATGACCAACCTCCTCGACCACTACGGCCACGTGGTCGAGTTCGACGGCGTGACGCTCAAGGCGTTCTTCACACCGGAAGGGATCGCGGGCGTGGACGAGGCCACCTTCCGCGAACGTGACCGCCTCGGCTACCGGGCGAAGTACATCGGCCGGTTCGCGGAGTTCTTCGCCACCCATGATCCCGACGTGGCCGACCACGCCGACAAGTCCGAGCTGATGCGCGAGTTCCAGACGATCAAGGGCGTCGGGCCGTACACGGCGGCGATCATCGCCAGCCACGCGGTCCGCGATCCGTCCGCGCTGGGCTGGACGTGTGGAACCGCAAACTGCTCGCCAAGCGCTTCCTGGGCGTGGACGACGCCGAGGCGGACGTCGTGATGGCCGAGATGACCCGGCTGTTTCCCGGCTACGAAGGATTGGCCGGGCTGTACGTCATCGAAGATGCGTGCCGAGAACAGGCCGTGGTCGAACTAGTCGAGTAATCACGTGCAAGGGTGCGCGAGGCCAGCATGGGCTCCGCCAGCAAGGCCGGCTCGAACGCAGGGCCAGCAGTTCAACGGGACGCGGGTGCCCCCAGCGCTGCTAGAAGGTCTTCATGACCGGCCGAACGGCCGATTGTCGCGCACACCGACCGGCCGATCGGCTGACCCGATGGCCGCGACGCCGTAACGTCGAGGCCGTGGACGGAGGTCGAGTCGCCGCGTGGGGCTTCCTGTACCAGTACCTTCGCACCGTCGAAGCCGTGCTCACCGCGGTCGAGGACGACCGTTTCGGGGCCTGTCGGGTCGAGGGTGGCGCTGGCGCCGGCGAGTCGGACCAGCTTGACGTCGTCGATTTCGACCTGGTCGGTCCGGACGGTGAGGTGTTGCTTGCCGCACAGGTCAAGACCGGTGGTTCGACCGCATCCCTGGGCATCGGGGTCGTCTACCAGATCATGGTCGAGTTGGTCACCCGGTGCGACGCGGAGCGCTACGAGTTACTGACCAACGTGCGGTTGACTTCCGGCGCGGGCAAGATGGCGGATCTCTTGGCGCGCCCTGATCTCTCGGTTGGCGAACGGCGAGCCGAGTTGGCACGAACTCTGGCCGAGGCCCGGTCGTCGGCCGAAGTCACCGAGCTCACCGACGATCAGGTCGAGCGGCTGGGACGCTGCCGCGTGCTGGTGGATCCCCGTGACCGCACCGATGTTGCGGACAGTGTGAAAACAAAGGTGTGGGACTGCCGCCGGAAGCACGGCCGCGGTGTCGGGCCGCGGTCCTCGGGTCTGCTGTTGGCGCACCTGTTGGCCGAGGTGCACCGTAGGGCTGCCTTCGCGGAGCACGCGGTGTGGACGAAGGCCGAGATGGTCCATGCCCTGGTCCAGGACGAACGGGACATCGTCGATGTCCTCGGTGGCCGTGACTGGGGCAGCGTTCTCGGGCTGATGGCGCCGGTGCCGGACCTGCCCCGTACCCCGCTGGTCGAGCAGATCGTCAGCGCGTTGCAGCCCTACCGCCCCACTGGACGCTCGGTACAGCACTGCACTCTGACAGGGCTGTCCGGGATCGGGAAGTCGAGCCTCATCGCGGCCTACGTCGCGGCCTACGCCGACGCCTACAAGGCGATCTACTGGATCGACGCGACGAGTCCCGACAGCATTGAGGACGGCTTCCAGGCGTTGGCCGTCCGCCTCGGGATCGAACGGGAGGGCACCAGCGAACGGTTGCGGTCAGCGGTGCACGAGGCGTTGAGCACGCAGGCGGGCAGGTTCCTCCTGGTGTTCGACGACGCGACACCGGACCTGGCGCGGCGGTGGTCGCCACGTCTGGCCGACGCAGACGTGCTCATCACGACCATCGACAGCACGGCCCGCCTGGGAAACACGATCGCGGTGACCGCCTTGACGAGCGATGAGGCCGTGGAGCTCATTCATCGCCGACTCGACGAGCCTCCCGCCGAGTCCAGTGATCAGGCGCGGCGCCTGGCAGCCGAACTAGAGCGCTGGCCACTGGCCATCGAACTCGCGACGGGCTACCTGCGTAGTTGCGGCTGCACGCTGGCCGATGTCGACCACTACCTGGAGGCGTTGAAAGTGCGGTCGCTCGGCGATGACCTCTCGGTTCCCCTGGGCTACCCACGCACCCTTGTCGCCGCCATCGATCTCGGTCTGCAGGTTCTGCACCGGTCCAACCCGAGGGAAATCGCCGGGCTGGCCACCGAGATGCTGATGCGCGCGAGCTACCTCAGCGGTCGGCGCGTGCCCATCCAACTGCTGGCGGCACCGCTGGCATTGGGCGCCGACAACCTCCCCGCGTTCGACAACATCTCGGAGTCCGACGGGCCCGTGGTGCTCCAGAACCCGCAACTGCCAGAGGCGGTTCGAGCACTGTGCCGAATATCGTTCACCCGTCGCGACGAACGGTTGGCATGGCGGGCCTCCGACCTAATACCTACCGCTGACCACACCATCGCCGTCAACGCGGTGTTGCAGGAGGTGGTGCGCACCCGCCTGGAGGAGGGTACCGCTCAGGACGAGTGGAAGGACGAACTCCGACGGTTGGCTCTCCACGCCAACCACTGGTTGTCCGCCGCTAGCAACAACCACGAGGTCACCAAAGCACACCAACTGGCTCCGCACGCCGCCACACTCGTCGCCCATCTGCGGCGCCTCGACGTCGCCGGACACCGCATCGCCGTGCTTGCCGGGAACCTAGCCAGCATCTACATAGGCGCAGGTCGCGATGAGGAAGCAATCGACCTGTTGCAATCAGAGATCGACATGATTCTCGATGACCCCCACGGCGTAGACATGTTCCTGGAACACCAGGCTCGTCTGCACCTGGCCCGCGCACTCGTCAACTCCGACCACGCCGCCCAACTCGATCCGCACCCCGCCATGGCGGAACTGGCACGTGTTCTGACCTACGCGCAGGCACTCGCACTCGACCACAAGACACACCAGGCGGCGGCGAAGTTTTGTGTTTCCGCGCTCAGCATCCTGAGCATCCTCCACGACCACCTACCCGCGACCGACAGGTCGAACGCTCTGGCCACGGTCTTCCGCGACCTGCAGCAGCGCCTGCCCAGCACCACCCTCACCGAGAACACGGACGCCATCGAGCGGGCAAACCGCATGATCAGCGAAGGAGAGGACGACAGCGCCGAGCGGATAACACGTGCGCTTCTCACGCACTCCCGCGATGGCAACAGCATCAACACCGAACTGCGCCGACTCCTCGCGGAAGCGCTGATAGGACAGAAGAAGTGGCAGGAATGCCTCACCGAGATCGACAACCTTGCGGCCGAGTTCGGCAACCCACCGCTCTCAAGGGAGTCGGCACAGCAGGCACTGCACAACATCGCCCTGAAACTAGTCGCCGCCACGCTCGACCACCCCGCATCGCCAGAACCACGGGCGCTGCTACGACATCTCCTGAGCCAGCCTTGTTTCGTGCACACCAGCGCAATCGCCGGGGGCGAGTACCGAGCGAAATTCGATCTCTTCGCACTGGCTGCCGCGGTCTACGACAACAGGGTCGACGACATCAGTAAAGGGCTGGCCAAGGTTGGAGCCGGCGCGAACCAACACCACCTCACACAAGACCCAGTCTTTGGCATGCTGGCGAGAAAGATCATCACCATTGCTCAGGCGACGATATGAGCCTACGGCCGCACCACCAGCACAACGGCCGCACCATTCCGCGCCGCACGCCACTTGGTAGTGGACGGAAGCTGCGATCTTTCAACGTCGATCGCAACTCGTCGAGGAAACCTTCGACGCCACGCACCGCCTCGACGTAGTAGGTGGTTCGCCCATCCACGCCGGGCGTGCGGGCACCCTTGTTGGACCGCACCGAGCCCACGCCATCAGAAGGAACGCGGGATCGGCAACGAGGTTGAACAGGTCATCAAACCGGCGATGAGGATCGCTACCGGCCGAACGGGGCGCAGAATGCGCTCGCCCGGCGGCACGACATTCGTATCCACCCACCGACCTCCACCCGCCTGCCTTCGTCCCGTTCGGTTCACGGTAATGCCAGCCATCGAACCCCCGCGCGAACGAGGCAAAACCCCAGGTCAGCCCGTGTCGCGGACCCGCTTGAGCACAGCAGGAAGAACGGAGACATAACGGAGCCCAGACTGCCCGTTAGCAACCGCAAACATGATCTTGAAGTCATCAAAATCGCAGGTAGAAGCCCTGCGATCGACGACCGTTTCAAGATCACCGCGATCGAACCCGCGGACTTTTAATCCATAGGTTCTGGGTTCGAGTCCCAGGCGGCCCACCACGTGAACTGGGCTTTCGATGCCGCGGTCGTGAGGGCTTCACAACGGTGGAGCCACAGTGGGTGCGAATCTCACGAGATCGGCCACGATGCCCGGCGGTTCGCGAAGCTGCGTCACCTTCGCCACGCGTGCACTGTGCGCTTTCAGGACACGTTGCCGTCGACCTGGCTGTAGCCTGCCCGCGCCAGGAACCGGTAGCCCGTCCGAGGTGCGCGACAATCCAAATCGACCCTCCACAGCACACCGCGCTACGTCGCATCGGACGCAGGCGTTCCGCGGCGCCACGCTCACCCGGCACGTCCCACACATGCGGAAACTCGCTCGGCCCTCATCCGGCGCGCAGTTTCCAACGGGGCGCGCGTCTGCTTTGGAGCCGCTGTCGCGACAGGCTGTGAGGTAACCGATCACCGGCTCGGTGGTAGATCGTCTGCGATGGCGTGTGGGACAGTGGATCATGCCTATCGCTCGCTGGCCGCGACGAAAGCGGAGGGGCACTGTGCCGGACGACAGCCTATTCATGCAGGCCACACCCACCACTATCGACCTCCACCCCTACCTTGGCGCGTGGAACACGACTCCGACGCACGATGCACTACGCGAGCAGGTCCGTCAGTTTGCCGAGAGCGAAATACGTCCCCGGATCGACGAGCTGGAGCAACCGGGCACAGTGCACCGCAAGCTGTCACGGATGATCGCCGAGCAGGGCTGGATCGGCGTCACCATCGAGCGGCGATACGGCGGACTCGCCCTCGGCCACCTCGCCAAGACCATCATCATCGAAGAGCTGGCGCGCGTGTGCGGCGCCATGGGCGCCATGGTGCAAGCCTCGCAGCTGGGTGTTGCGAAGATCATCCACTTCGGCAACGAGACCCAGAAGCAGCGATGGCTACCGGAAATCGCCGCCGGCCGGTGCCTGCCGACCATCGTCGTCACCGAAGCCGACGCAGGCAGCCACGTACTCGGGATGACCACCAGCGCATACCGCGACGGCGACCACTACGTACTCAACGGATCAAAGGTCTTCATCGGGAACTCCCACGTCGGCGACCTTCACGGCGTCGTAGCCCGCACCGGGGAGGGATCCGGTGGGCTCACCGCATTCCTTGTCGAAGCCGACCGGAAAGGACTCCACCTCGCGCCGCAGCAGCCGACACTCGGGCTGCACGGTTTCAGCTTCGGCGAGCTCGTGTTCGACAACTGCCGCATTCCTGTCGAGAACAGGCTCGGCCAGGAGGGCGGCGGCCTCGCCGTCGCCCATTCCTCGAGCATTCTCTACGGCCGTCCCAATCTCGCTCCTGTCTCGCTGGGAATCCACACCGCCATCGTGGAGGACACCGTCCGATTCGCCAACCAGCACAGACGCTACGGTGACCGGCTCAGTGCCCTCCCCACGGTGATTCAACAGATCGGTCACATGCAGTCCAACCTGATGACCGCGCGGACAGTCCTCTACAACGCGGTGAGCATGCTCGACCAAGGTCGGCCCTGTGACCACGATCTGATCAACGCCAAACTGGTCAACTACGAAACCTCCTTGGACACGCTGCGGCGTGCGATGGACGTGCACGCCGCACACGGGCTCATGGCGGATCGCCCACTCACCCGGTATCTACGCGATGCCTGGCATATCGGCCCGCCCGGCGGCACGTCGGACGTCCAGCGCATTCGGCTGGCCGAACGGGCACTTGGCACCAACACGAACCCGCCGTTTTCGGTCACTCACCGCGACCACCTGATGCGCAGCGCGGAGATGGTCAACGAGCCCATCGAACCTCGGACTGGCTGAGCGCCCTGGCCAGCTCGCTGGCACCGGAGTCGATCGCAGCGGTGTCCGCGTTGGCTGCCGTGATCACCCGGACCAGCTTGTCGGCCACGGACTCGATCACCGCGACGTCGTCCTTGGTGAGATGGTGCGGCTGTGTGTCGATCACGCACACCGTGCCCACCACGGTGTTCGTCGAGTCGATCAGCGGGGCGCCGAGGTAGGACTGGATCCCGAGCATGTCCACGACGGGATTGCTTCGGAACCTGGTGAAGTCGCGCACGTCTCCCAGGGGGAACGGAGTGCGTCGCTCCACAGTGTGGGGGCAGAACCCGTGATCGAGCCGCATCGTGCGCTCGACGCTGGGCCCGTGAGTGGCGATCGCCCGCACCTGCCCCACCTCACCGCTGTCACCCATCCCAGGCGTGTAGAGCCCGGCGAAATACTGCTCGTCGGTGATCAAGTTGACCATTCCGTAGGGGTAGGACAGCGTTTTCGCCAGCGTCGCGGCGCACTGATCAAATCCCGCGATGGCGAACTTGCCAAGTCCCAGAGCTTGGAGCCGACCCATCACACCTGCCCGGTCGCCCTTCGTCGGCCGGTCACGCCTGCGGTCGGTGGTCACGTCGAAAAAGTCCATGCCGTGTTTCTCCCGATCTCACTACGATCTCATCTGCTTAGCGGGTGCAGCTGGTGCAGGATGTGACGGATCAGCGCGACCAGGACGTCACGGGCATCCGGTCCCCGGCGCGCGTCGCACCTCACCACCGGAATCTCATGCCCCAGCCCCAGGGCCCGCTGGACCTCACTGGCTGGATACCGATATGCCCCGTCGAACAGGTTGACGGCGACGACGAACGGTATCCGGCGTTTCTCGAAGAACTCGACGACAGGGAAACTGTCCTGCAGCCGACGGGTGTCCACCAGCACCACAGCGCCGGTCGCTCCGTGGCAAAGCTCGTCCCACAGGAACCAGAACCGGCTCTGCCCCGGTGTGCCGAACAGGTACAGCACGGTGTTCTCGGCGAACGTTCGTCGACCGAAGTCCATCGCGACCGTGGTGCACTGTTTGGTTTCGACACCAGCCAGATCGTCGGTGCCGACACTGGCCACCGTCAACCTCTCCTCAGTGGTCAACGGTTCAATCTCGCTGACCGCGCCCACAAAGGTGGTCTTGCCGGCACCGAAGCCGCCCGCGACGATCACTTTGAGCTGTTCGGGGAACTCAGGTGTACTGCAGTCGTGTAAGACCATCAAGGACTCGCTCAAGCACGTCGAGGGAAGGGGGGGCATGCTTCGGTGCGGCCACACGCACCTTACCGAGCACCACAAGATCAGCGATCACGACCTTGACAGCGCTCGCCGGTTGCCGCATGCGCGAGGCGATCTCAGCGACCGATGTGGGCAACTGGCACCATCGAAGTGCCTCGGCGTATTCCATCCGAAACTCACTTCGGTCGTTCTGGTTGCCGCCGATCGCGCACACGTGCGTCATCAGCTCCAGGTCAGCACACGGCTGTGTGCGGCCTTGCGTAATGCAGTATGGTCGCGGCTGATCGATACCTTCGATCCCACCGCTTTCATCGTCGCTCATACCGCCCGTCCTCCGGAGTCGACGACACCAACGCCGCCGTCTGTCGCAGTGGCGTCTCCAGATGCGTCTGGATCTTGCCGCGCAGATCAACCATGTGGTATGTGAGCATGTCCGCATCGACGTCACGATCGGCGAGTACAGCCAGCAGTGAGCCTTCGGCGGCGCCCATGATCAACAATACGATCTCGCCGACCTCGGTCATCATCTGGTGGACGGTCCGGTTCCCGCCACACGTCTCTCCCACCGCCGCGGACATACCGTGTAGACCGCTCACCGCCGCCGCGATCTGATCAGCGGTATCTGTCTCGACCCCGGCCCAAGCCTTCTTGATCCCATCCGAGGACAACAACAACACTGAGCGAGTCCGGGGAACGGTCGCGAGGATGGTGTCACGCAGGAGGCTTGTCAGGCTGGCCGTCATGAGCGTTCCTCTTCTTCCATTCCGGACAGCGCGGAAGGCGTTCCCAGCTGTCCAGCTTCGCGTGTGGGTTCTCGACGCATCATCGCTGTGACGATGCCTGGATGAGGCTGCGGTTTGCCCGGGGAGCGAGAACCAGCCGAGAGCTCGGCCGGTAGGTACGACCCGGTACGTTGCGGCAGCGGCGGGGGTGTCGCCAGGTCTCCGGCCGTGGAGGTTGGCTGCGCCTGGTCGGCCTCGGCCGCAGGCCGACGCTGGGGCAACGGCGCCGACGGATCGTCGGCTGTGTGTTGGCCACCAGCATGCTCCGCTGCGCCGCTGTTGTCGGGCGGCAGAGATTGGCTGGGAGCAGGCAATGTCCTCTCCTGGTCGGTACGGCCGGCAGCCACCCGCTCCTGACCTTGCGATACCGGTCCCGTATCGGTGGAGGCGGATCGCAGCTCGGCGAGTTCGGCCGGAGGCGAGGCCAGCAGCGCAGACGGCACCACCACGATCGCGTCCACGCCACCGAAAATGTTCGGCCGCAACTGCACCGCGAGCTGCCGCCGCTTGGCGATCGTGTGGACCACCGCGTGCCCGAACGACCCGCGACCGAGCCGATCACGGAGGTCCTCCTCCGTTGCCGAGCGCAGGATCCGGTTCTCTTCACGTATCTGCTCGTCCGTCATGGACAGCCCGGGACTTTGGACCTGGAGCGCCACTCCAGCAGGCACCTCCTCTGCCGTCACCCTTACCTGGTGCGGCTCGGGCGTCACGAAGCTGGCGTTCTTCAGCAACTCGGTCAACACAAGTTGGATCTCTTCAGCGACGTATCCCACCACGTAGTGGTCGGTGCGCGGAGGGACGACCACGACCTTGCGGTAGTGCTCGCACGGACTGGAAGCGCTCCTCAGCACCGAGTTGATGTGGACCGGCTCGGGCGCCCGCCGCTGGAGCACCTCGCCGCCCAGGATCGCGATGCAGTTGGTGTCATGCCATGCTCGCGTGATCGCATGGTCGACCGCGAACGCGCTCCTGAGCAGCTCCGGGTCGGTGATCTGACGCTCGAGGTCGTCCAGCCGGTGAATCGCCAGACGCAGCAACATGCGAACCCGGGCGGTCAGACTGCGCAGGCCGGCCCCCAGCAGTGCGCCCCGCTCCACCTGGGCTGCTCGCCAGGTCGCCTGTTGAATTCGATCGTTGGCGGTACTGACGACCTGTGCCGCATGGTTCTGCGCGTGCTCACGCGCAGAACGCTCCCGCTCGATCTCCTCCTCGAGCAGGTTCACGGCCACGGTTATCCTCCACCAAACCCACCAGCCACCGCCTCCCATCACGAGCACAGCGAGCGTGCTCAGTACGGCAGCCGCCGTGGACGGCAGCGTGGCCAAGCCTCCGCCCAGCAAACCCCCGGCCACGGCGACGACAGCGAGCCCGCCGACCACCGAAGCCATACCGGGCCGCCGCCCCTGGTGACCGGGTCCAGACTCGGGGGCCGAGGGGCCTGGTGGCCTCGCATGATCAGCAACTGCGGCAGTCATGCAGTTGTTCCTCCACATCCACTCGGGAATCGCCCGCCGACAAGCGGCGCCGGAAGACACAAGGACCCGCGAGCGCAGCGTTTCCCAGTACCACCCTGGACCTCCACGAACAGGTAAGCACTAGGCGGGACCTCCATGTAACGGTCGCTCACTGCCCCAGCGTTCAACTCAGTTGATCAGCACCGTACATCAAGGGTCACGGCGGCCGACACCGATTCCGCCCAACGTTGCGGTCGGCCTTGCCTGCGGAGTGGGACCTGGCAGGCCAATGTCGAAACGACCCCCGCATAACCTGCTGAAAGGGAATTCGACCGCCGCACCGAACTGCCGGTCGGATGCGGCCGGCGGCAGCCAAGCACTGTCTCCGCCGCGACGGCCGCAGTACGGCGCGCCCCTCTGCGGGCCCGCCGCGGCCCGCACTTCGGGCGTCGGTGTGGGCCGACTGCGGCAGTGGGTGGCCGAAACGAGTGGCAAGGCCGTTCTCGGCGGCTCGAACGAGTTTCGTCCCGTTATGGCGTGGTGAGCTTGGCGAGGTCGGGGGCGTAGACGGTCATCCAGTGCGGGCGCAGCCGGTAGTAGACCACGTCGCTGTCCCAGTCGAAGAAGTCCTCGCCGTACCAGCTTTTCAGGTGTCGCAGCGTTTCCAGCCAGCTTTCGGACGGTGCGCGGCCGGGAGGGTTCAGGACCTCCACCGTGCCGTGCGTGAATACGCCCAGATCATCACCACGCAGGTGCGCGACGCTGGCGGCAGGTCGAGCGGCGAGGTGGCGGGCTTTGGCCGCCGAACGCGCCGTGCCGAAATGCCACATTCCGTGGAGGAAATGCCCGTCCGCGCCGCTGATCCGCGGCTGCCCTTTCGCTGTGACCGTGGACAGGGCCAGAGTGCACATTCCGGTGAGAACCTGGGTGAGTTGCTGCGCGGTCAGAGTGCGCTCGGCGCTGATTATCGACCGCAGGTGAGAGGTGGAGCGGGAAAGCGAGGTATCAAGGAGCGCTTGGAGCTCGCGCAGTTCATCCGGTGTTTCGTACATGGAAATCCCGTCTGTCATGGTTTCGCGGGTCCGGATCCACTGCCGGAGCCGGCGAAATCATGCTCACGCCAAACCCCGACAGCGTGTGTCAAGGTTTCCGCGAGCGCGGGGGCGCCCTCATGCGGCGGGCCGCAATTGCGGCCCCAGCGGCGTCGAACTCCAGCGTTTACCCTGCCGAGTTCGACGCCGCGGCCGCTCAGCGCCGAGGTTGCGCCGGGTTCACCAGGCGGAGCCCGCAGGTTGCCGGGTCGCGGCATTGAGCCGGTTCCAGACGTTGATCGCCGCGATCGACAGCAGCAGCGAAGACAACTGCTGCTCGTCGTAGTGTGCGGCTGCGTCGTCCCACACCGAGTCGGGCACGGGGTCGGGCCGATCCGCGAGGCGGGTCACGCACTCGGCCAGCGCCAGCGCCGCACGTTCGGCTTCGCTGAAGTAGGGCGATTCTCGCCAAGCCCCCACTCCCCAGATCCGCTCGGCCTTCTCTCCAGCGTCTCGCAGTTCTCTGGCGTGCATGTCGACGCAGAGGCTGCAGCCGTTGATCTGGCTCACCCGAAGATGGATGAGCTGATGGGTCGTCTCCGCGAGTGTGCTCGACTGAGCGGCCTTGCTCAGTGCGTGTAGCGCCTTCATCGCGTCCGGCACCACCATCACGGGGTTGGTCATTCGAGCTTGCATCTTTCCTCCCGCTGTCACGCCTGCCCGTTCGGGCGGGTCATGCAGGTGACCCGCCACGAAGAGAGGATGTGACAGTGCAGGACGAGGAATTCTGGGCAGCACGGTTCGAGGAACACCGACCCCGGCTGAGGGCGCTGGCCTACCGGATGCTCGGTTCGTTCGCCGAGGCCGATGACGCGGTGCAGGAAGCCTGGCTGCGGGTTTCGCGTGCCCGCGGTGACGACGTCGACAACGTCGGCGGGTGGCTCACCACGATCGTCTCGCGGCAGTGCCTCAACATGTTGCGCTCGCGGGCGAGCAGGCGGGAGGACCCGCTGGACGTGCGGGTACCCGACCCGGTCGTGCAGTCGGGCGAGGGCGATCCCGAGGAACATGGCGTCCTTGCCGACACCGTGAGCCTCGCGCTGCTGGTGGTGCTGGAAACGCTCGACCCGGCGGAGCGGCTCGCGTTCGTGCTGCACGACATGTTCGCGGTGCCGTTCGACGATATCGCCCCGATGGTGGGCCGCACTCCGGCCGCGGCTCGTCAGCTCGCCAGCCGCGCCCGGCGGCGGGTGCAGGGTGCGGCGACCGCAGGGCAACCGGACCGCGCCCGGCAGCGCCAGATTGTGGACGCGTGGTGGGCGGCCGCGCGTGGCGGTGACTTCGCGGGTCTGGTTGCCCTGCTGCATCCTGATGCCGTGCTTCGGGTGGACACCGGTGGGGCGGGCTCGAAGCTTGTGCGGGGCGCGGCCGAGGTCGCCGGGCAGGCGGCTTCGTACCGGGCGGCCGGGCTCGCGGCGCGGTTCGCGGTTGTCAACGGCGGCCCGGGGATCGTCTCGATGATCGGTGGTCGGCCGGCTGCGGTGTTGGCGTTCACGGTGGTGGACGGGTTGATCGCCGAGATCGACATTCTGGCCGACCGGCGCCGGTTGGCTGCCCTTGAGCTTGCCTGCTGACGGCGGTGGGCACGGCGCCCCAGGGGCTTCGCCCGAGTTCAGCAACTTGCGTCTGCTGAGTTCCGTCATGCGAACTTGCTGAAACACAAATACGAGAAGAGTATCTACGTATCTGAATGCGGGTGAGAAGCTATGCCCGAACGTCGAAAGGGTCAATGCCCGCAACGCGAACGGCGACCGGAGGCCGCTCGGGCCCGGAACCCACCGGATTCCGGGCCCGAATTCGGTAGCCGCGGCGGTGCTCAGGACGGGCGGTTGGTCTGCGGGATCTCGATGCTGATCGGGCGTGCTTCGGACAGGTAGATCAGGGCGGCCTGGCGGATGAACTCCTCGAACAACCAGTAGGTCTCCTTCGCCCCGGGGAAGGGGAGCAGACCCTCGCGGGCCAGGATGAACGGCCCCCAGAACGTGTTGAGCAGCGTGTCCCAGAGCGGCTCCCTGGGGATCTGAAGCCATCCGGCGATCTCGTCGCCGAGCATGAAACGCGTGAACGAGCCGAGGATCGGCTTGCTGAGGATGCCGCCGTCGACTTCCGCGCCGAGGCTGAGCAGGATGTCGGCGAGCTTGATGCCCTCGGGTGTCGGCGCCAGTATCGGGTCGAGGACCTGTTTGGCCTGGGAGTTGGCCTCGCTCCACGACGCGGGGATGTACTCGTCCTTGATTCCGAGCATGTGCGCGCCGAGTTGCCAGGAGTGCAGGAACGCCTCGGATTCCGCGTCCGGGATCGGTACCTCCCACGCTGTCAGCTTCTGCATGACGGTCGTCGGCAGGCTGTGCCAGGTGACCATCATGTCGGCCTGGCTGATCGGGATCTCCTCGTCGGCGGCGCCCTGCCAGTACTGCGACTGCGGCAGCAGGTGACGCACCGCAGCGTGCACCAGCCGGGTCTTGACGCAGGTCACGATCATCTCGCCATCGGGTTCGTAGGCGTTGCGTGACCCGATGTCGTAGCCCAGTTTGGCGGTCTTGGAGATGCGGTCCTTCATGTCCGCGCCGCCTTGCGAGTAGTAGACCGCACGCGCTTCCTTGGGGATGACCGTGCTCATCATGCCGCTGGCGAGCCCGTACAGCACACCGAGGTAGAGGCCACGCTTCTCGTTGAACTCCACCGCGGTGGCGAGCTTTTCCTGGTCTGCCCACGACGGCATCCGGCGGGCGTGCTCCATGAAGTCGCGCAGGTCGGTCGGCAGGCCGTCCGGCAGCGGCTGGCTGTTCTTCGTCCACGTCCGCAGCAACTCGTTCACCTTCGGCACGTCACCGCGGTCGAGCAGTGAAGCGACCAGTGGGTCGGCCTCCTCGTCCCACACCCACCGGGGATCGAGGCCCGCTCCGGTGCCGGCGACCGAACCCCTTGCCGACCATGTCCACAGTGGACGTGCTTGGGCGGGGGTCGCCAAGCTCAGCGCACCGATCGCGCCTAACGCTCCACCTGCCCGCAACACATTGCGCCTGTTGAGCTTGTCCATGCCTTCGCTCCTCCTCCTCGAGGCCGAGAGCACCTTGATACGATGAAACACGATATGCATCTGTGTATCACCATGAGAGCACACCATGGTGCGCATCACAAGGCCCACCGTGGCGGCGACCGTCGGCGATTGAGGCAGAATCGGCAGTCTCAGGAGGTGTCGTGGAACGTTCGCTGTCCCGCGCCGGAGCGGCCTCGGGGCCCGAGTCCCTACTGGAGCGCGCCTTCATCGACGCCGTCGAGCAGGTCGATGACCTGGACCCCACCCGAGCCCGCGTGCTCGACGCGGCGTACGAGCAGTTCTGCCGGATGGGCATCCAGCGTTCCACCATGGAAGACGTCGCCAAACGCGCAGGCGTTTCCCGGATCACCGTCTACCGCCGGTTCGCCACCAAGGACGTGCTGGTGGAACAGGTGGTCCGGCGAGAGTTCCGTCGATACTTCGATCAGTTCCTGCTCGACATCCAGCAGGCCGAGTCCGTCGCCGACCGGGTGGTGCTCGGCTTCGTCAGCTCGCTGCGCGCGATCCGAGGCAACCCGCTGATCGGCGGGCTGCTCGCGGTCGAACCGGACCTGGTCGCGCCTTCCATGATCAGTGATGGCGGGCGAACCCTTGCCACCGTTCGCGAGTTCGTCGCGGGTCAGCTGCGACACGAGCAACACGCGGGCAACGTGTCGAAGGAACTCGACACCGACCTCGTGGCCGAGCTGATGGTTCGGATATCCGCGTCTTTCCTGGCGATTCCCAGCCACATCATCGACATCGAGGACGACGAACAACTGGCCGAGGTGGCCAGGCGGTACCTCGTCCCCATGCTGGAACCGAGGCCGCGGCGCTGAGGCTGCTCGGCGAGGGGGCTGCACGCGGGCTCAGCGTGTGCTTCGGTAGTGCTCGGCGATCTCGTCGCTGGTGGTGAGCCAGCTGTCGGGCTGCTCGGCGAGGTATCGCAGTGCCTGATCCAGGTACTTGGCTCGGAACGGCTGCCCGATCACGAACGGATGCAGGGCCAGTGCCATGACGCGGCCGCCGTGCTCGGAGTCGGCGCGCAGCTGCTCGTACTGGTCCTGCACCAGCCTCACGAACTCCGGTCCGCTCAGCCCCCTTGCGAACAACAGCAGGTCGTTGAGCTCCACCGAGTACGGAACGCTGATCAACCCGGGTACCTCCAGGTCGTACGGCTGGTCGTCGTTGGTCCAGTCCAATGTGTACGTCAAGCCGAGCTCTGCCAGCAGCGAGGGAGTGTTGAATGTTTCGGTCAGGCCGGGACCCATCCAGCCGAGCGGATGGCGGCCGGTCGCGGCGGTGATCGTGTCAACGATCTCGGTGAGGACTCGACGTTCCTCGTCGCGACTCATTCCGCTGTGCAGGATCGAATTGGTCCGCCCGTGCGCGAGCCAGGCCCAGTTCCGGTCCATGCCCGCCTTGACGATCTGCGGGTAGTGCTCGGCCGCCGCTGAGTTCAGCAACGCGCTCGCGCGGATCCCGTAGCGGTCCAGGGTCTTGATCGTACGCCAGATACCCACGCGCACCCCGTAGTCGCGCCACCCGTAGTTGAGCGCGTCGGGGACCAGTTCGGCCGTGCCTGGCCAGATGCTCGTCGAAGGCCGGTCGAGGAGGAAATGCTCGATGTTGAGCCCGACGTAGACAGCCACCCTGGCTCCGCCGGGCCAGTTGATGGCGGGGCGTTCGGTGATCGGGCTGTAGTGGAAGAGTTGATTGCCGGCTGTGTTCGTCATACGGCCACGGTAAAATCTGACATCAATGTCAGAGTCAACCTCGAGGTGACATGCGGATCGGTGAGCTTGCCCGGCGTACCGGGGTCAGTGAGCGTTCGCTTCGCTACTACGAGCAGCAAGGTCTGCTGGCTGCGGGTCGCACGACGGGCGGTCATCGGGACTATCCGGAACATGCCGTCGACAGGGTCATCCGCATCCAGGAGTTGTTCGCCGCAGGGCTGAACAGCAAGAAGATCGCGCGGCTGCTCCCCTGCATGCGCGACGCCGACGGCGGGCCGTCGGAGATCGCGACCGCGCAACTGGTCACCGACCTGGTCGCCGAACGCGACCGGATCAACCGGGTGATCAAGGAACTGGCCAACTCTCGCGAAGTGCTCGACGAGGTGATCAACGCGGCGAGGCGATCCCCTGGCGAGGCAGGCGACCCCGGACGAACGGCTCCGTGAGGTGCGAGGTCGCCAGCAGTGTGCGTTTTCGGCGGGCCTGTGCCAACAGCGTGCGCCGGGTCCGCCTCGCGGTGTCGGGGTCCGACTCGTAGTGGTAGGCGACGTCGGGGTTGACCAGTTGCACCGCGTGCACCGCGACGTCGCCGGTGACGACGACCCGGCGGCGTCCCGCCTCGACGAGCACGGACTGGTGTCCCGGGGTGTGGCCGGGGGTGGGCACCGCGACGATTCCCTCCGCCGCCCCGCCGAACAGGCGGGTGCGGCCGTCGATCACCTGCAGTTGACCGGTGCGCCGCAACGGTTGCAACACTCGCGGCTCGATGACCTCGTCGCCGTTGTCCCGTAGCGCGGTGATCTCGACCCGCTGTACCGCGTAGCGCGCGTTGCCGAACATGGGTACCCCGCTGGGGAGTACCGACCAGCCGAGGTGGTCACCGTGCAGGTGGGTGAGCACCACGAGGTCCACGTCGAGCGGGTCGATCCCCGCGGCGGCGAGCCGCCGCGGCAGGTTTCCCGGCACCGGCGCCCAACCGGAAGCGGGGCTGCCCTCGGGGCCCACCCCGGCATCGATCAGGGTCACCTGCCCACCCGGGCGGCGGACCGCGAAACAGCGAAAGTCCAGCAGCCACTCGCCGTCGGCGCCGAACGCCCCCGGATCGACCCGCCGGGCACGCCGCCAGTCGGCCTCCGTCGCGCCGAGCAGTACCTCCTCCCTCGGCCGGAAGAACGGCCCGGAGGCGTCCAGCAGTGCCACGACACCGAGCCTGCCCACAGAGCATGTCGTGGCACCGGCGACAACCGGTCGTCGTCGCAACCGCAACGTGGTCTCCTTCGGTGCGAGGGATGGGGGGTCGCTCCTTGCGGTCTCAGTCCGTTCGGTTGAA
Organism: Saccharomonospora amisosensis; assembly: GCF_011761185.1. NCBI lineage: Bacteria > Bacillati > Actinomycetota > Actinomycetes > Pseudonocardiales > Pseudonocardiaceae > Saccharomonospora > Saccharomonospora amisosensis. The sequence continues at coordinate 197,839 of NZ_JAAOYM010000001.1, forward strand.
CAGCGCGACACCCGCGACCACGATCGCGCCGGTGCAGGCAAGCGCGACCAGGACCTGCAGTGCGATCGGCACCTGCCACCCGGCCCAGGTGATCGACGGGTCGAAGGCGGCGAGTGCGGCCGGTGTGATGTCGATGTGGTCGAAGACCACCGCGCGCATGGGTTGCACGACATAGGTCAACGGGTTGATCTTGGTGAGGACGGCAAGCCAATCCGGCAGGTTGCTCATCGGGAACAGCGCGCCGGACAGGAACATCATCGGGGTGATGATGAGCTGGGTGGCGGGCATGGCCGCCTGCAACTGCTTGATACGTGCCGATATCAGCACCCCGAGTGCGGTGAGCATGAGCGAGCCGACGAAGAGCAGCGCCAGCAGTGTGAGCAGCAGCAGCGGGTCGTAGGGAACCCCGACGAGCCCGGCGAGTGCGAGCAGCACCACCGTCTGCAAGGTGGCGGTGGTGGCACCACCGAGACACTTGCCGAGGATGATCGCCGACTTGCTCACCGGTGCTACCAGCATCTCCCGCAGGAAGCCGAACTCGCGGTCCCACACCAGTGAGATGCCCGCGAAGGCCGCGCTGAACAGTACCGACATCGCGAGCACGCCGGGGAACAGGAAGGTTCGAAAGTCCAGCCCTCCGGTGTCGCGGACCACGCTGGACAGTCCCGTGCCCATCACGAACAGGAACAGCAGTGGTTGCAACAGTAGTGCGAACATCCGGGTCCGGTCGTGCCGGAAGCGGATCAGCTCCCTGCGCCACACCATCGCGGTGGCGCGCAGCTCGTGCGCGATTCCGCCGGGCGTTGCGGGCACCGGGTATCTTTCGTCGACTGTGTTCGGTGCTGTCATAGTGTGCTCCTGGGCATCAGCGCTTGGCCAGCATGCGCGCGAACGTGCTCGGGTCGCCCGCCTGCTCGGTGTCGGACATGGTGCGGCCGGTGTAGGCCATGAAGACGTCGTCGAGGCTGGGCCTGGTCACCGTCACCGTGTCGATGGCGACTCCGAGCGAGGAGAACAACCTCGGCACGAACTGCGCTCCCTCGCTCACCGAGAACGTCACCATGCCGTCGTGGATCGCCGCGTCGAGCTGGAACAGTTGTCGTAGCCGCTCGATGGCGAGCGTGTCGTTCTCGGTGCGGATGCGTACCCGGTCCTTACCCACGCTGCTCTTCAGCGCGTCGGGCGTGTCGGTGACGACGATCTCGCCGTGGTTCATGATCGCTATGCGGTCGCAGTACTCGGCCTCTTCCATGTAGTGCGTGGTCACGAAGATCGTGATGTCTTGCTTGCCACGCAGCTCGGCGATGTAGTCCCAGATGGACGCTCTCGTCTGCGGGTCGAGGCCGATGGTGGGCTCGTCGAGGAACAGCACCTTCGGCGCGTGCAGCAGCCCGCGCCCGATCTCCAGCCTGCGCCTCATTCCGCCGGAGAACTTCTGCACGATGTCGTGTCTTCGCCGCGCGAGGCCGACCATGTCGAGCACCTCCGTGATGCGTTCGCGCAGTAGCCGCCTCGGCATCCCGTACAGCTCACCGTGGAAGCGCAGGTTTTGCTCCGCGGTCAGGTAGGTGTCCAGTGTCGGGTCCTGAAACACCACGCCGATCCGGCGGCGGACCTCGGCCCGCTGGCTGCGCACGTCACACCCGGCCACGGTCGCCGAGCCTGCTGTCGCGTCGGCGATCGTGCACAGGATCTTGATCGCGGTGGTCTTGCCTGCCCCGTTGGGGCCGAGGAAGCCGAACATCTCTCGCTCGGCGACGTCCAGGTCGATGCCTTTCACCGCATGTAGGTCGCCGTAGGACTTCCGCAGTCCCCTGACGTGCACCGCGTGGTGGTCGGACATGGAACCCCTCTCCCTAACGCCGTTAGAGGAAGCATCTCTCTAACAGTGTTAGGGTGTCAAGTGTGTCGGCTGACTCTCCTGGCAAACCGGTGTCGAAGGCCGCGATCGTGAACAAGGCCGTCGAGCTGATGGAGCAGCGCGGTCTCGCGGCGGTGTCACTGCGCCGCATCGCCACCGAACTCGGTATCTCGGCGCCCACGCTGTACTGGTACATCTCCGGCAAGCGCGAGTTGCTCGACGCGGTGGCGGAGCAACTGCTGCGGCGCGGCCTTGCCGGTATGGACAACCGACCCGCCGAGGGACAACCGTGGTGGGAATGGCTCGAACAGCGGTGCAGCGCGATGTTTCGGGCGATGCTGTCCGTACCGGACGCGCCGCAGGTGGTGGCCGGAAACCGGCCGACACCGGAAACGTTGCCCGACATCGAGGCCGGACTGGCGGAACTGGTCGCGGCCGGCTTCACCGCTGCCGAGGCGCAGCAGGTGTTCCTCGTGCTCGGCGGCTACATCACGGGAATGGCCCTGGAATGGCAGTCGGAGGCGGCCCGCGAGGTCGACACCGACGTCAACGACCACGAACTCGGCGAGCTCGTCCGCGACCCCGCCCGCTTTCCGTACCTCGCCGCCGCTGTCCGAGGCCGTCCCGACTCGCCTGTGCAGACGTTCGACTACGGCCTCTCACTGCTGATCAGGGGTATCCGTGACAGGCATGCCGAGTTGGTGGGCGACCGCGTCGAGGCGAAAGGACCCGGCCGCCGGGATTGACGGCGCCGCCTGCCGGCTCAGCCGAGCTTGGCGACGGTGAGCAGCACGGCCGAGTCCTGCAACGCCTCGAGGCTGTGCTTGGCCTGCGGGATGACGATCAGGTCACCTGAGATCCCGTCCCAGGACACCTCCCCGGAGTGCAGCCTGACCCGGCCACGCAGCACGAACAACGTCGCCTCGCCAGGATTCTCGTGCTCGGCGAGCGTGCTTCCCGCGGTGAGGGTGATCACCGTCTGCCGCAGTACGTGCTCGTGGCCTCCGTAGACGGTGTCGGCGCTTCGGCCGTGACGCGCCGTGGCGGCGCGCTGGAGGAGTTCGCGGGCCATCGCGTCAAGCGAGAACTTCTGCATACGTCGAGTGTGTGCCACAACCGCGCGGGACGCGACAAGGGTTCAACCGGCCACGTGGCCGACCTCGCTCGGCAGGCGGGCTCAGCCGCCGTAGGTACCCTCGTCGTAGTCGTCCAGACCGAGCAGTCCACGGATGGTTGCGGCGGCCTGCCCGCCGTCGTGCTCGGCGGCGCTGATCACCGCGTCGATCAGATCCTGGCGGGTGTCTGCCCGCTGTGCCTGGTGCCAGTACCGCTGTGCCTGCTTCGAATCGTCCACCAGCCGAGCCACCGCGGCATCGACTTCGGGCGGCCAGCGAGTCGACTCCAGCTCTCGCAGGTGCCGCTCGTTGGCGGTGGCGGTCTCGGCGGCGAGGGCGTTGAGCGTGGACAGTGGCTGCCCGGCGTTGACCGCCTGCTCGAGTCGTTCCAGCGCACGGTTGTACGGCTCGACGATCGCCAGGTAGCGCGCCGCGGCCTGCTCGGTGGACAGCACGGCCTGCGTGCTCTCCACCGAGGTCGAGGCCTGCGGTGGTGGGAGTGAAACGGGTGAGCCCGAGGTGGTCGCGCACCCTGCCGTCGAGGCAAGGAGCGCGACCACTATCGGCGTGACAGCTCGACGCAAGGCCTGCCGCCCGTCAGTAGGAGTAGGCCGTGGTCGCCCCTGTGGAGGCGTTCCAGGTGATGTAGCCGTGCTGGAAGTTGCTGCGGCGTCCACCGGAGATGGCGAACTCGTCACTGGTCGGGTAGCCCAGGAACGACCGTTCCCAGCCGAGCTGTGCCCACTTCGACTTGATGGCGCCGTAGATGGCGTGTGCTCCGGTGCTGGGTGTCCAGTAGACGGAGCCGTACTGGAAGTGGTTGTAGCGGCCGACGCCGTCGGGGGTGCCGTGTTCGTCGGTCTTGGGGTAGCGCAGCACGCTGCGTTCCCAGCCGAGCTGCGCCCACTTCGACTTGATGGCGCCGTAGATGGCGTGTGCTCCGGTGCTGGGTGTCCAGTAGACGGAGCCGTACTGGAAGTGGTTGTAGCGGCCGACGCCGTCGGGGGTGCCGTGTTCGTCGGTCTTGGGGTAGCGCAGCACGCTGCGTTCCCAGCCGAGTTCCGCCCACTTCGACCTGATCGCGCCCCGGATCTCGTGTGCACCCGTTTCGGGCGTCCAGTAGATGGAGCCGCCTTCCTTGGCGAAGTGGTTGTAACGTCCCACGCCGTCCGGCGTGGCGTGCTCGTCCGTCTTGGGGTAGCCCAGATGCCCGGTCTCGCTGCCGTAGCGGTCCCACGTGTCGCGGATCGGACCCTGGATGAGGTGTGCTCCGGTGCCTGCCGACCAGTACACCGAGGCTGCCCCTGAGTCGAAGGTCGTGCGCAGCCCACCATCGGCTGCCGCTTGTTCGAGCTGGTACACGCCACCCAGCGGCCCGGAGTCGCCGCCGTCGGACTGCCAGCGCTGGTAGATCGGGCTGGAGGTCCAGTCACCCATCAGTTCCCCGACCCGTTGCCGGATGGCGGGCAGTTGCTGGTAACCGAGCTCGCCAGGGCACTCGGTGTAGCCGACGTCTCGGTGGCCGTAGATCGTCGGCAGCGTGACCTCGGTGCCTTGCGGGTACTTCGCGGTGCCGCCACCGCCGGAAACGAGGGTGACGGTTCCCGCGGGGTCGCGGTAGCCGCGCGACAGCTTCCACGCCGCGAACCTCGAAACGGCCTCCAACTGCTCGGCACTCGGCGCCACGTCGGTGTAGGTGCCGAGCATCGAGATGCCGGTGGTGTACTTGTTGAAGCCACCCGCGTGCGCGCCCCACACGGGAAGGTCAAGGCCACCGTAGCGACCCTCGAAGAGCTGCCCGTACTTGTCGACCAGCACGTTGTAGCCGATGTCGCACCACTGCAGGGATTGCGCGTGGTAGGCGTAGATGCCACGCACGATCCTGGCGGAATCGGCCGCGGTGTAGTCGTTTTCCCCTGCCGTGTGGTGGATTGTCACGGCCTTCACCGTCGGGCTGTACTCGACCCCGATGCCCTGCTCGGCGAAGCACTGCGTGCGGATCGACTCGTCCGCGCCCCAGCTCGCGCGGCTGATCACCGTCGGCTGCTCGGTGGTAATACCGGCTCTCGGGGCGATGGCGTCGCTGCTGCTGGTCCCTGGGTCGATCAGCACGACGGAGAAGGACTGGGCATTCACAGGTGAGTCGCCGCGTTCCGCGCGCACCCTGAGCGCGGTCGAGTCGCCGACCCATGCCGGCTCGCTCGCCTTACGGCTGCCCGGCTTGCCCGTGTCGAGCCCGTCCACCGTCTCCAGTTCCACCCACTCGCCCCATTCGCCTTCGGAGTCTTGGGCCTGCACCTCGAGCACGTCGGGAGCGTTTCCGGTCCAGCGCACCGCCGCCATGGCGAACGTGCGGTCGGGTTCCAGCTCTCTCACCTTTCCCGACTCTGCGACGCCACGTGCGGCCGCGAGCGGAACGGTGTCGATGACGGGTTTCACCGCGGCCGGAGTCCCGGGTGGAGGTTCCGCGCTTGACACGACGGGCACCAGGCCCAGCGGAAGCGCGATTACCGCGGCGGTGATGAATCTTGGTCGCACTCGACCCCCAGAGTTCGGTGGCGAATCTCAACAAATTGGTGCCGCGGTTCGCGCGGCCGCCGAATCGTAACCGACCGATTTCGTAAGTTTTCGGGGGCCAATGTTGGCAAATAACGAACTTGGCTCTGAATCGGAATGTTGCCGCGGGGAGAACAATTCGGCGATGTGATCAGAGCGCGAGATGCAGCCGCAATGCGTCGTCGAGCGCCCGAAGCGAGGCGGAGCCGAGCCTGCCGATCCGGCGGTTGCCGAGTCGCTCGACAGCGATCGAGCGCACCTGCTCGGCCTGCGCCTTCGAGGCATGGCGCAACCCGGATTCGCCCGCCTGGAGCAGCACCTGAAACGGGTAGACGCGGGCCACGTTCGACGTCACGGGCACCACGGTGACGACACCCCGGCCGAGTCGGCTGGCGGTGCCGTTGGCTCCGTCGTTGCCGACGATCACTACCGGGCGTTGCTTGCTGGTTTCGCTGCCGCGCGTGGGGTCGAGGTCGGCGAGGTAGATGTCGCCCCTGCGCATCTACGGTCGCAACCCGTCGGCCGCCGTGGCGTCCCAGTCTGCCGCTTCGGTTTCGTCCCAGTCGCGCCATGCCTGCGCGTAGGCATCACCGAGTTGTGCCGCCTTGAGCAGTTCGACGGCGCGGTGTAGCACCGCCGAACGTGAGCCGATCTCGTGTTCGCGGGCGTAGTGGTCGAGGAACTCGATGTCGTCGGGCGGCAGGCTGACGCTGACCTTCATACCCACCATGCTACCGAGGGTAGGAAGGGGGTGGTAAGGCACTCGAGTGCAGAACTCGCGGGCGGGGACGCAGAACTCGCTGGCAACAGCGGGGGACTCGCGGGCAGGAGCGGGGGACTCGCGGGTGGCGGTTACCAGCCCGTGGTGGAGGTGTGGGTCGGGGTGAACTCCACCGGCAATGCGATGAGGCCCCGCATCCACACCGACTGGCGCCACTCCAGCTGCTCGCCCGGCACACTGAGATGCACGTCGGGAAGCCGGTCGAGAACCACCTCGATGCCACCCTCCACGATGGTCGCCGCGATCTCCTGCGCGGGGTAGGGGCAGCCGTGTTCGCCGTGGCTGAACGACATGTACGCCTGGTTTCCGACGGCGTTGTCGTAGGACTCCGGGCGCACGTGCGGGTCGGTGTTGGCCGCGGCCAGGCCCAACACAAGCAGGTCGCCGGTCTGGATGTGGTGCCCGCCGAGATGGGTGTCCCTGGTGGCGAAGCGGCCGATGAAGTTCTGGGTCGGGGTTTCCTCCCACAGCACCTCGTTGAGCGCCTGCCCCACGCTTCGCCTCCCACCGGAGAGGTTGACCGCGAACCGGTCGTCGGTGAGCATCAGCCGCAGGGCGTTGCCCATCCAGTCGGCGGTGGTCAGCTGACCCGCGCCCATCGTGAGGAACAGGTCGGTGGCGATCTCGTCGTCCGAAAGCGCCATCGGGTGCTCCAGGATTCGCGAAGGCAGGTCACCGCCGGGTCGCTCGCGCTTCTCCCGGACGAGGGCGCGCATGCGTTCCACGATCCGCTGGTGGGCGCGAACCGCCTCGTCACCCTCGTCGGCGGAGGCGGCCACGTCGCGCACCAGCACGGGGGCCTCGGCGTCGGGCAGCCCGAACAGCTTGGCCAGCACCAACAGCGGAAGTTGATGGGTGTACTCGCTGACCAGGTCGGCCTCGCCCTTGCCCGCGAACCGGTCGATCAGCTGGTCGGCGAGCCGCTGCACGTGGGAGCGCAGCTCTACCTGGTCCACCTCCGCCAGCGCTCCGTGCAGCGCCGGTGCCAGCCGCTGGTGTTCCTCGGCGTCGGTCAGGATCGAGGAGGGCTGGTACTCCACGTACGGCCGCAGCGACCAGTCCGGCGAGACGTGTTTCCAGCCGTGCCAGCCCCGTGACGTGCGGGCGAACAGGTGTGGGTTGCTGGTCACGTAGTAGACCTCGCGGTAGCCGAGCACCAGCCAACCGGGCACATCGCCTTCGAGCAGCACGGGGGCCACCGGCCCGTACTTCTCGCGCATCTGCCGGTACAGCTCCGCAGGATTGTTCTGGAAGCGCGGACCGTACAAAGTAGCGACTTCCTGGTGCGTACTTGTCATCGCGGGCTCCCGGGCCGGTGGTGGCTGAGACGGATCTTGAAGGCGCTGATCCTAACCCCAGCCATTTCGGATGCGACGAGGGTCACGTTTCCGCGCCGGGAAGGTCGTCCGACGCGGTGGGGAGGGCTTTTCTGCCGCGCACGGTGGCTTCGATGCTCGCATAGAGGAAGCGAGCGATCACGGCGCGTTCGGCGTCGTCGAAATGTGCCCACGCCGCGGCGTACTGCTCCCCGAGTGGAGCGAAGAAATCGCGACCGGAGCGCTGCACCTGCGCTCGCAGGTGCAGCTCCACCCGCCTGCGGTCGGTCGGGCTGCGGTCGCGCCGGACATAGCCTCCCGCTTCGAGCCGGTCCAGCAGCGCCGTGGTCGCCGAGGGGCTCAGGTGCAGCAACTCGGAGAGTTCGCCCGGGCTGAGTGGCTTGCCGGCCCCCGCCGAGTCCATGATCACCGCGAGGGCACTGAAGTCCGTCCGGTGCATCCCCAGCGTTTCCCTGAGCACGTCGGAGAACCGGTCGGTCTCCACGGTGAGCCTGCGTAACTGCCGGATCAGCGACCGGTCGCTGTAGTCGTCCTCGTGCTGTTCAATGAGTGTCACGCTCGACTCTCCTTACCCCGGTTTGCCGCCACCCAACACAAAATCTATATTTCGGCAATCGAATAGTTCGACGATCGAAAGAGTATGTACGGTGCGCAGGCTTCGCTGGCTTCTTCCCGCGTTGATCATGATCGGATGGCTCGTCGTCGGTGCTTTCGGCGGCCCCTACGCGGGAAAGCTCAGCGAGATCGCGGAGAACGACGCCTCGGCGTTCCTGCCGGAATCCGCTGAGGCCACGGAAGTGCAGCGGCTGCTGCAACACTTTCCGGGAAGCGAGGCCGCCCCCGCGGTCGTCGTCGCCGAGCGGCAGTCCGGCATCACGGCGGCCGACCGCGGCTACCTGCGCCAGGTGCGGGACACGGTATCCGGAATCGAAGGTGTCAAGCCGCCGGTCTCGCCCGTCATCCCCGCCGCGGACAACAAGGCGTTGCAGTTCGTCGTGCCGGTGAGCGGGGACCCCACCGCGACCGTCGACACGCTGCGGCAACGGCTGGACGAGCAGCGCCCGCAGGGGCTCTCGGTGTTCGTCACCGGCCCCGCCGGGCAGATCGCCGACCTTTCCGAGGCATTCAGCGGCATCGACGGTCTGCTGTTGGTGGTGGCGGGCTCGGTGGTCGCGGCGATTCTCATCGTGGTCTATCGCAGCCCGCTGCTGCCGATCGTCGTCCTGCTTTCCGCGCTTTTCGCGCTCGGGCTGGCGAGTCTGGTCGTCTACCTGTTCGCGGACGGCGGAGTGCTTGCGGTCAACGGGCAGAGTCAGGGCATCCTGTTCATCCTCGTGTTCGGTGCGGCCACCGACTACGCCCTACTGCTGGTGTCGCGATATCGGGAGGAACTGCGTGGTACCGCCGATCGGTACTCCGCGGTCCGCAGGGCGTGGCGCGCCACACTCGAACCCATCCTCGCCTCCGCGGGCACCGTGATTCTCGGGCTGCTCTGCCTGCTGTTCAGCGACCTGGCGTCCAACCAGGACCTCGGACCCGTCGCGGCCATCGGCATCGCAGCCGCCCTGCTGGCCTCGTTGACGTTCCTACCCGCCGCACTGGTGCTGTTCGGTCGCGCCGCCTTCTGGCCGTTCCGTCCCCGGTTCGGCTCGAAGCCCCCGGAGTCGGGCGGCATCTGGGGCAGGGTGGCCGCAAGGGTGGACAAGGGACCCAGGGTCGTTTGGGTGGTCACCTCGCTGGTGCTGGTGGCGGGTGCGGCGTTCCTGCCACAACTCAGGGCCGAGGGAACGGCCCAGTCCGAACTGTTCCTCACTCCGGTGGAGTCGGTCGCCGGCCAGGAGGTTCTCGGCCGGCACTTCCCCGCGGGTGCGGGCTCACCCGCGATCGTGATCGCCGACGCGGACGCGACGCCGGCCGTGCTCTCGGCTACCAGGAGCGTGGAGGGGGTGTCCAGTGCCGAGGCCGCGGGGACGGCGGGCGGGTTGGTTCGCGTCGACGCCGTGCTCGACGCTCCGGCCGACTCCGACGCCGCCGTCGCGACAGTGCAGCGACTTCGCGATTCCGTGCACGGCGTGCGCGGGGCAGATGCGCTGGTCGGCGGTCAGACCGCGGTGCAACTTGACACCAGGGAGACGTCCAAGCGCGACCGGATCGTCATTATCCCGATCGTGCTCGCGGTGGTGCTCGCCGTGCTGGCGCTGCTGCTGCGCGCGCTGATCGCTCCGCTGCTGCTGGTGGCCACGGTAGTGCTGTCCTTCGCGGCCACCATGGGCATTTCCGCGCTCGTGTTCAACCACATCTTTGATTTCCCGGGAGCGGATCCGGCCGTTCCGCTGTTCGCGTTCGTGTTCCTCGTGGCGCTCGGGATTGACTACAACATCTTCCTGATGACGCGGGTGCGCGAGGAAACTCTCGCTTCGGGCACGAGGGAGGGCACGTTGCGCGGGCTCACCGTGACAGGAGGTGTGATCACGTCGGCAGGTGTGGTGCTGGCGGCGACGTTCTCCGCGTTGGCGGTGCTGCCCATCCTGTTCCTGGCGCAGATGGCGTTCATCGTGGCCTTCGGCGTGCTGCTGGACACCTTCGTCGTCCGGTCTCTGCTGGTCCCCGCGTTGACCATCGACATAGGCCCGAAAGTGTGGTGGCCCTCGCGGCTGGCCAGGGAGGGTTTTCCCAAGTCGGATTCGGGAATGCCTACCCGTGCATGAGCACGGAGGTGACATCGGTATGGCTACCTGTGAGGTCTGCGGAAACGACTACGAGATGTCGTTCGACGTTTTGACCACCGGCGGCGGGCGGCACACGTTCGATTCCTTCGAGTGTGCCATCCACAAGCTCGCGCCGATTTGCGAGCACTGCGGCGCCAGGGTGATCGGCCACGGCGTGCAGGTCGATGGCCGGTTCTACTGCAGTGCGCACTGCGCCCGGCAGATGAGCGCGCTCGGTGCGCAGGCTCGCGATGCCGTGACCACGGCCTGAGCGGTTCGCCCCACGGTTTCGTCACGACTCACCTACCCCGGCCGCGTTCGTGATTCAATCTCACCGGACGAACGGCGAAGGGGATGGACGTGGCGAGGCTGGGCGAACTGGAGCGCGCGGTCATGGATGTGCTCTGGGCACACGATGAGCCCATGAGCGTGCGCGCGGTTCACGCTGCCCTCTCCGGCCGCGACCTCGCCTACACCACGGTTATGACCGTGCTGACCCGGCTCGCGAACAAGAACGTCGTTCGGCGTGCACGCGAGGGAAGGGCCTGGTTGTACGCCCCTGCGGCCAGCAGGGAGGAGTACGTCGCCGAGTTGATGCTGCAAGCCCTCGAACTCACCGGCGACAGGGGTTCGGCGCTGGTGAGGTTCGCGCAGTCGGTGAGCACCGACGAGGCCGACGCGCTGCGACAGGCGCTCGAGCGGGGCGAGCCGGCGTGATTCTGGTGGGGCACCAGATCGGGGCTGGTCTTGTCGCCACGGCGGTCGCCGTGTGGTTGCTTTACAGCCGCTGGACCCACACCCATCCACGTGCCGCGCTGGTGTTGTGGCAGCTCAGCGGGCTCACCGTCGTCGTTTCGGTGATCGGCGCACTGCTCGGCTTCGGGCTCGCACCGTTTCGGCGTGGCATATTCCCCGCGCTGCTCCAGTTGCCGGTGCGGCTGAACGAACTGGACGCGTGGCATCTCGCCGCCGTCGCGGCGGGCCTCGTCGTCGCGGGCTGGCTGGTGGTGAATCAGCTGCTCTCCGTGCTCAGTACCGCGCGGGCGCGGGCAAGGCACCGGTTGCTGCTGCAACTGGTGGCCAGGCAGGGTGAGGACGCGCTTGTGGTCGACCATCCCGTTGCCGTGGCGTACTGCCTACCGGGTCGGCGGCCTCGCATCGTGGTCAGTGCGGGCGCGCGGCGGTTGCTCAGCGAGGCCGAGTTGGATGCCGTTCTCGCGCACGAGCGTGCGCACGCGCGCGAACGGCACGATCTGGTGGTGGCGCCGTTTCAGGCGTTGCGCGGGCTGTTGCCAGGTAGCAGGGTGCTCACGCGGGTGTGCGCGGCGATCGAACTGCTCGTTGAGATGTGTGCCGACGACCGCGCCGTACGCCAGCACGGCAAGGAGCCGCTGGCCAGCGCACTCGAACGGTTTCGAGCCAACGGTCTGGCCCATACCCCTGCCGGCACGTTGGCGGTGGCGGACACACCCGTGGAGGCCAGGATTCGCAGGCTGCGGCAGCCGGAGCGGCTGCGCGTGCCGCCCACCTTGCCGCTGGCCTGCCTGCTGCTGCTCACGGCGTTGGCCACCTCCGCGAGCCTGTTCGCGGTACCGTACTGATCGATTACTACGAGATGTAGTACCTTGCTGCCATGGAAATCGTCTACGACCTTCTCGTGGTGACTCACCTGCTGGGCATGGCGGGCATCATCAGCGGCGTGGTGGCGCGCGCCATCACAACCGCGGGGCCCGCCGGTGCCATCACCCTCTACAGTGCTGGGGCCCAGGTGATCACCGGCCTCGCCCTGGTCGGGATCGCGTCAGCGGGCCTGGTCGCCGCAGACGTGAACAACACCAAGGTCGCGGTCAAGCTCGGTATCGCGGTGCTCGTGCTCGTGCTGGCTCACGTGTTGTGGCGCAGGCCGCAGTCCTCCGGTAAGGGCCTCTTCGCGACACTGGCCGGGCTCACTGTGGCAAACGTCGTCATCGCTGTGTTCTGGTGACCCGGTTCGGCGCCGTCCTGCGTAGCCACAGCAGCCCCACCACCGGCAACACCAACGGGATGAACAGGTAGCCCCTGCCGTAGTCGGACCACACGGTCTCGTCGGGGAACGCGGCCGGGTCCAGCAGGCTCAGCGTGCCGACGGCCAACACCCCGGCGAGTTCTATCGAGCACGCTGTCAGCGCGACGCGCCACCAGGTGGTGCTCGCCTTCGCCAGTGCCACGGTCGCCACCACGTACACCACGGCGGCGAAGGCGGAGAGCGCGTACGGCAGGGGCGCTTCGTCGAAGCGGGTGGCGAGCTGCACGGCGGCGCGTGAGGTGGCGGCCACGGCGAAGATCGCGTAGATCGCCACGAGAACCCGTCCGGGGCCGGTGGCTGTCGCGGGTTCAGACATTGGCGCCCTCCCACACCTGATACATGCGCAGCACCAGCACCGGGACGGTCAGGCAGGCGACACCGAGAACCGCCGTGCTCGACCGAGTGCGCTCGGCGAGCGCCCAGACCGTGCCGATCGGGAGCACCAGAAGTGAGCCAACCAGGTAGGCCAGGAACGTCACCATGCTCCCCGGCCGCTCACCGCTGATCATGAGCACGATCGCGAGCACAACCTGCACCGCCAGTAGCGCCTCCACCGCGGCCAGCCCGAGCAGCAATGGCCGAGCGGGCGGCCGGTTTCTCGCCACCAGGACGAAACTCCATACCGCGACGGCAAGCGAGCACACCGCGACCGCCGTTGCGTACCCTGTGACCACGGTCCTCCCCTCAGCTACTACTAGCCGTAGCATAGAGGTTCCCTTACCCGGCTTCGCCAGTAGCCGGTGTGGTCGACGGACGCGGCCTTAGTGGCTGTCCCACTTCACCTTCCGTGGCCCCTTGCGCGGGTATCCGGTGCCCGCCTTCGTGGCATGGCGCCGCGGCAGTCGCTCGGGTAGCGTCCGTGGCAGAAGCCAGTAGCGGCCGAGGCTGCTCGATGCGCCGGTGCTCATCACTCATCCCACGATTCCTTGCCCAGCACACCGAGAAAGCCGAGGTCTTCATGTCCGCTTCCGACACCCAGACAAAGCCGAGGCGCCCCAAATCCATCACCTCCGGACCCAAGTCGTTGCCGGAGCACCTGACGGTCAAGGTGTTCGTGCTCGTGCCGTTGCTGGCGCTGACGGTGGCCGTACCCTTCGCGTGGGGCTGGGGACTGAGCTGGCTGGACATCGGGCTTGCCGCGTTCTTCTTCGTGCTCAGCGGCCTCGGCGTGACCGTCGGCTACCACCGGCTGTTCACCCATGGCTCGTTCAAGGCCAAGAAGCCGTTGCGTATCGCGCTCGCCATCGCGGGCAGTTTCGCCGCGCAGGGACAGGTGACGGCCTGGGTCGCCGACCACCGCAGGCACCATGCGTTCTCCGATCGCGCGGGCGATCCGCATTCGCCGTGGCTGTTCGGTACCAGTCCCTCGGCGCTGGCCAAGGGGTTCTGGCACTCCCACATGGGCTGGCTGTTCGAGCGTGAGGTCACCAACGCGGAGCGGTTCGCGCCCGACCTGCTCGCCGAGCGTTCGATCCGGACGGTTGACCGGCTGTTCCCGCTGTGGGTGGTGCTCAGTCTGGTGTTGCCCGGACTGATCGGCGGGTTGCTCACCTGGTCGTTGTGGGGCGGTGTGACGGCGTTCTTCTGGGCCGGGTTGGTCAGGGTGGGGCTGCTGCATCACGTGACCTGGTCGGTGAACTCGATCTGTCACATGATCGGGGAGCGGCCCTTCGCCAGCAGGGACAAGGCCGCGAACTTCTGGCCGCTGGCGATCCTCTCCTTCGGTGAGGCCTGGCACAACCTGCACCATGCCGACCCCACCTGCGCGCGGCACGGCGTGCTGCGCGGCCAGATCGACATCTCCGCCCGGCTGATCTGGATCTTCGAAAAGCTGGGCTGGGTACGGGACGTGCGCTGGCCGACCTCCGGGCGGCTCGACCGGCTCGCCGCGACAGCCTAGCTTCCCCTCCTCATGCGGCCGGTCGCCGCTGTTCCACCACTCCACGGCCCGCCATCCGAGGCGACTGATCCACCCAGCAGGTCACGGCCGCGCCACGATGTCGTCGTGTTGCAGGAGTCCGTACTCCTGCCGCGCCACTCTCGGCTACGGTCATGCGGGTGCCTGAACTGGGTGGAGGAACGCGATGACGAGCGCCGTGACCGGTCGCGGTCCGGGCGTGCCCGCCGTACAACAAGTGCCTCCGGGACCTGCGACACCGTCCTCGGATCCGCCGGACGATCCGAAGGGGCCGAGGTCCGGGTTCGCGTGGCTGCTCGAGCTGCCTGCCAGGGCGGTTCGCAACCTCACCGCGTCCGCCGCGACCACACCGGGCAGGTTGACCTTGATCGGCGCGGGCCTCATCGTGCTCTCGCTGGTCACCGGCCTGGTGGGCACGCTGTCGGTGCAGGACAGGGCCAACACGATCGACGGCCTTGTCGAGCACCGCGAACCGCTCGCGGCCGCCGCGCAGCAGGTCTACCGGTCACTGTCGGACGCCGACGCCACGGCGGCGAGTTCGCTGCTCTCCACCGGAGGTGAGGCGCCCGCGCTGCGGGACCGCTACGAGTTCGACATCGCCAAGGCGGGTGCCGCACTGGCCAAGGCCGCTTCCGACTCCGCGAGCGTGCCCGCGGCCGCCGAGCAGGTCAACATCCTCAACCAGCTGTTGCCGGTCTACACCGGCCTTGTCGAGACCGCACGGGCCAACAACCTGCAGGGCTTCCCCGCCGGAGCCGCCTACCTGCGCGAGGCGTCCGAACTCATGCGCGCGAAGATCCTGCCCGCCGCGCACCGGCTCTACGAGACCGACACCGAGCGGCTGCTCGCGGAGCAGGACGACGCCACCAGCTTCCCGTGGCTGACCACGGTGCTGGTGCTGGGTCTGGTCGCGGCGCTTGTGGTGACGCAGGTCTATCTCAGGCGCAAGACGAACCGGGTGTTCAACATCGGTCTTCTCGCGGGCACGGTCGCCGTCGGCGTGGTCGTGCTGTGGACCGCGACCGCGCTGATCGTGCAGAGCGTGCAGGTCAGCGGTGGTAGAGAAGACGGAACCGAACACGTCGACCTGCTCGTGCGGGCACGCATCGCGGCACTGCAGGCCCGCGCCGACGAGACGCTCACCCTGGTGGCCAGGGGCGGCGGCGAGCAGTACGAGAAGGAGTTCACCGTCCAGTTCCAGCGCCTCGCCGGCCAGGACGGCCAGGGTGGTCTGCTCGACCAGGCACGGCAGAGCGCGGCGGGGCAGTCGTCGGCGCAGCACCTCGAGTCGGCCACCGAGGCCGCGAGCGCGTGGCTGGCCGCCCACGAGAAGGTGCGTGCGTTGGATTCCTCGGGCAGCCACCTGGAAGCCGTCGCTATGGCCATCGGCGGGCAGTCCGGACAGGACGCCGACGGCAGTGCCGCGGCCGCGTTCAACCGCCTTGACAAGGAACTCGCCGCGGCGATCAGCGCGGGGCGGCAGAACTTCCTCGACGACACCACCAACGGGTCGAGAGCGCTCACCTTGCTGGCTCCCGGGTTCGCGGTACTCACCGTGATCGCCGCGCTCGGCTCGACGCTCGGAATCCGCGAACGCCTGCGGGAGTATCGCTGATGAGAACCGCGAGACCGCTGCTGTCGCTGCTGTCACTACTGGCCGTACTGCTCGCGGGTTGCGCCTCACCGGGCGCCCCGGTGGACCCGGCACCCATCGGCACACCGCAGCGTCCGATGCCACCCAACGCCGTGATCGGGGCCGACGTCGAGGGCGGTGGCTCCGGCGACAGTGATTGCGACCCCGCGGCCAGCCTCAGTCCCAACGGCGCGATCTCGGCCGGTTCCACGATGGCCGAGATCAAGCAGCGCGGTTACCTCAAGGCGGGCGTGGACCAGAACACCTTCCTGTTCGGGTTCCGCGATCCCACCACGGGACGGCTGGAAGGCTTCGACATCGACATCGCCAAGGAGATCGCCCGCGCCATTTTCGGCGATCCGGACGCCATCCAGTTCCGGGCCATCAGTTCGGCGCAGCGGGATGTCGCACTGATGAACGGTGACGTCGACATCGTCGTTCGCACCTACTCGATCACCTGCCAGCGCCTGCAGAAGGTCGGTTTCTCCACGGTGTACTACGTGGCGGGGCAGCGGGTGCTGGTGAAGCAGAACTCACAGGTAGGCGGAATCGGCGACCTCGGAGGTAAGCGGGTGTGCGCCACCAAGGAGTCCACCTCGTTGGAGAACATCGCGAACTCGGAGCCGAAACCGGTCCCGGTCTCGGTCGACGACTGGTCCGACTGTCTGGTGATGCTCCAACAAGGTCAGGTGGACGCCGTCTCGACCGACGACACGATCCTCGCAGGGATGGCTGAGCAGGACCCGACGACCAAGATCGTCGGGGACCGGTTCACCGAAGAACTCTACGGCGTTGGCATTCCCAAGGAGAATGAGGACATGGTGCGCTTCGTCAACGCCGTCCTCGAAGACATCAGGGGCAGCGCCTGGAAGCGCAGCTACGACAACTGGCTGCGCGAGCGGCTCGGCCCGGCTTCCCCGCCCGCACCCAGGTATCGGTGACAGCTTTCGGAGGTAGCAGTGTCGCAAGAGCCAGGAGAATCCCGGCACGAGCGGCGGGAGGAACCCGGCGAGCCGCGGGAAAGCGACAGCGCACCGGAGGCGGAGGCGCTGACCACGTCCATCGGCGCGCCCCAGGACCTTCCGCAGCAGCGGGTGGTGCCGCAGGAGCAGGTTGCGCAGACCACGTGGCAGGCAGCCGACGAGCAGCAGGCACAGCCGACCAGCGTGCTGGCTGCCGCCGCTCCGGTGACCGAGAGCATCACCCCACCCATGCCTGTTCCCGAACCAAGCGTGCCTGCTGAGTTGCCGGACCCTGGCACCGAAAGCGTGCTGCCCCCCAGCACGAGCAGCGGGCTGGGCACCGGAGCCGGAACCGGGCCGGACACCGGTTCCGGTGCCTTCCCAGGAACCTCCCGGCGCACGGCATCTCGATCCCGGCGAGGCAGGCTGGGAGCAGGTCTCGTCGAGGTGCCGCAGGTTCCCTACCGTGACCCGGCTTCGGCGGTGCTGACCAACCCGGCGGTGTCGGAGGAGAAGCGCTTCTGCGGAAACTGTGGCGCGAAGGTGGGCAGGAGTCGAAACGGTGAGCCCGGGAATCCGGAAGGCTACTGCGACGACTGCGGCACCCGGTTCTCGTTCGTACCCAAGCTGCGGCCGGGCGAACTGGTCGGGGGCCAGTACGAGGTGCTCGGTGCGCTCGCCTACGGCGGGCTCGGCTGGATCTACCTCGCCCGTGACCACAATGTGAGCAGCCGGTGGGTGGTCCTCAAAGGACTCATCAACACCGGTGACACCACCGCGATGGCCGCCGCCGTCAACGAGACACGATTCCTCGCCGAGGTCGAGCACCCCAACATCGTCAAGATCTACAACTTCGTCCAGCACCCGGACCCGGACACCGGCAACGCCGTCGGCTACATCGTGATGGAGTACGTGGGTGGGCAGTCGCTGCGGCAGCTCGCACTGGCTCATCACAGGGAAACCGGCAGGGCCGAGCCGCTGCCGATCGGTCAGGTGATCGCGTACGGGCTGGAGATTTTGCCCGCGCTCGGCTACCTGCACAGCCAGAACCTGCTGTACTGCGATCTCAAGCCGGACAACGTCATCCAGACGCACGAACAGCTCAAGCTGATCGACCTCGGCGCGGTGCGGCGCATGGACGACTACTCCAGCCCGCTGTTCTTCACCTCCGGTTACAGCGCCCCCGAACTTCCGACCCGTGGCGCCTCGGTGGCATCGGACCTGTTCACCGTCGGCCGCACGCTTGCGGTTCTCAGTTTCGAGTTCAGTGGCTACACCACGAGGTACAAGACCACGCTGCCGGCTGCCGACGACGTGCCGCTGTTCAAGCTGTTCGGTTCCTACTACCGCTTTCTGCGCAGGGCGACGCACGCCGACCCGGACCGACGCTTCCTTTCCGCCGAGGACATGGCCGACCAGCTCACCGGTGTGCTGCGCGAGATCATGGCGCTCGGCACCGGCAAGCCGAGGCCCGGACCCTCCACCGTGTTCGGACCGGAGACCAACACCTTCGGCGTTGACCTGACCGTTCCGCCGCCAGGCGAGCCCGTGCCACTGCCCGACCCGCACGAGGTGGTCACCGGCCTGCCGATCCCGCAGGTCTACACCGACGATCCGGGCGCGGGCGTGCTCGCGAGCACGTTGTCGGTCGACCCGAAGACCGCGATCGAGGCGCTCGCCAACGCACCGAGGGAATCCATCGAGGTGCGGCTGCGCATCGTGCGCGCCCGCATCGATCTCGGCGAGCTGGCCGAGGCGAACCGGCAGTTGCAGGCCGCGCAGTACCTGGCGATCAAGACCGGTTACCCGCACGACTGGCGCATCGACTGGTACCGGGGGCTGATCGAACTCGCAGGCGGGCGGCCTCGGGTCGCGCATGTGGCGTTCGACGCGGTATACGACGAGCTGCCCGGGGAGATCGCACCGAAGCTGGCGCTGGCCATCAGTGCCGAAGCGGTCGGTGACTACTTCAACGCTTCCCGGATCTACGAGCTGGTCTGGCGCACCGACAGGTCCTACGTCAGCGCCGCATTCGGCCTGGCGAGGGTGTACCTGGCGCAGGGTGCGAGGGCGGGCGCCATCGAGGTGCTGGAGTCCGTGCCCGCGTCCTCCACTCACCATGTGGCCGCACAGGTCGCCGCCATCAAGATCAAGACTCAGGTCAGTGGAAGCAGTGATCAGGCGATGGTCGAACGCGACCTGCTGGACGCCGCGGGGAGGCTGGAGCGGCTTGCGCTGGACGCCGAGCGCAGGACGCGGCTCGCGGCCGAGGTGCTCGAGGCGGCCTTCGCATGGTTGCGGTCGGGCCGAGTGGCTCCGAGGCGAGGTTCCAAGATCCTCGGTTGGGAGCTGTCCGAACGCGAGCTGCGGTTCGGGCTCGAACGCTGCTACCGGGCGCTTGCCAGGCTGGCCACCCGCACGGAGCAGCGGATCGAACTCGTCGACAAGGCCAACGCCATTCGACCGCGCACCTTGACCTGACCGGCTGGGCCTGCGGGCTACGCGGCCCGCAACTCGACGATGGTGACGTCCGGTGGCGCGCCGACGCGCACCGGCGGGCCCCAGAACCCCGCGCCACGGGTGACATACAGCTTGGTGTCCTCGACCTGGTAGAACCCTGCGACCGCGCCCTGCTGCAGGTTCACTATCAGTTCGAACGGGGAGAGCTGGCCGCCGTGGGTGTGGCCCGCGAGCATCAGGTCTACGTCGTGTCGCACCGCGTGCCGCACATCCACCGGCTGGTGCGCAACGAGCACGACGGCTCGGGAGGGGTCGCGCCCGGCCACTGCTTCGCCGACATCGCCAGCGTCCTGCCACTGGTAGCCCGTGGCGTCGTTGATGCCCGCGAGGTCGAACACGCCGCCGTTGTGGCTGATCTCGACCCGCTCGTTGCGCAGCGGGCGGATGCCCAGCGAGGGCACGTACTCGACCCACTGCCGGTAGCCCACGTAGTACTCGTGGTTGCCGGTCACATAGAAGGTGCCGTAGCTGCTGCGCAACCGCGCCAGCGGTGCGGCGGCGTCGGCAAGGTCGGCGACGTCACCGTCCACCAGGTCCCCCGCCAGCGCCACCACGTCAGGCCGTTCGGCGTTGACGAGATCGACGACGCGTTCGGTGAACGAGCGGCCGAGGATCGGGCCGAGGTGCAGGTCACTGATCAGCGCGATGCGGCACCCTGCGGCTCGTGGGTCGAGCCTGCGCAGCGTGATGGGAACCCTCGTGACCGTGGGCGGACCCAAAGCGACCGTGGTCCCGTAGCCGACCAGGCCGGCGACCGTGACGCCTGCGACCGCCGCGGCACCTCGTGCGAGCACCACCCGCCTGCTCACCGAGCCTGGACTGGCGTCAGCGGAAGCGGGCCGCTTCCGCGTCCAAGGCAACAACACCAACCTGGGCAACTCCAGCACCAGCAGCGCCAGCAACAGGTAGAAGAAGACCGCCAGCCACAGGTAGCCGGGCCAGGTGAACCATCGCGCGATGTCGGGGTTGAGCCGGGTTCCGAGAGCCAGCGCCGCCACCATCAGCAGCGCAAGCGCCACCAGCACCGCCGTGCCGACCCGGCGGGCGGTGGTGCCCGCACGGGTGGTGTCGATGACCAGGCGTTTCCAGAGGTAGAGGTGGACGAGGGCCAGCAGGCCGATCGCCACGAAGAAGAACATCAGGGATTGATGTCCCAGTCTCTGTGTCCGCTCTTCTGGCGCGCCTCACGGAACTTGTGCAGCGCGTCGGAGTCGCCGTGCGCGGTGAAGTGCCCGACCCCCACGGTGACGAACAGAGCTCTGGCCTGGACCGCGATGGGGCCGTCCTCGGCGTTGAGATGCCCGTTGGCGCTCACGTAGATCTTTCGGCCTGCCACACCGTCGAGCTTTGCCACGATGTGCAGGACCGAACCGACCGGGACCGGACGCCGGAAGTCGGTTTCCAGCTTGCCGGTCACCGCGGGCTTACGGAGCAGGTTGCCGACGGCGGTGCCGAGCGCCTCGTCGAACGCGCATGCGAGCAGGCCGCCGTGGGCGAGCCCTGGTGCGCCCTGATGCTGTTCCAGCACCGTGAACTGCGAGGTCACGACCGTGCCCTCAGCAACGGTCGACTGGATGTGCAGGCCGGAGTCAACCTCGTCGCCGCAACCGAAGCAGTGGGCGTAGTGCACTCCCAGTTTGCTGCCCGGTGCCGGCGCGTCCGGGTGCGGTACGGCCGGTTCCGTATCGACCGGCGGCCAGCTCTGTGCGGGTTTGCTCACCCGTCCACGGTATCCGGTAGTCAGCGATTACCGGGTGGCGGTCTCGCTCACAGGCCGTTGAGCTGACCGCCACCCGGAAACGTCACTGACTGAGGGCCGACTTGGCCGTCCACTCCTCCCATGAGTAGGCCCAGTCGTGATAGTCGCCGTCCTTCGGCCCGAGGCGTTGCGTGCTGCCCTCGATCTCGACGGGATCACCCATCAGCGCGCTGTCGAAGTACGCCTTCGCGTTGGGGGGTGCGAGGTTGATGCAGCCGTGTGAGACGTTGCGCGCTCCCTGGTCGCCGACCGACCACGGAGCGGAATGCGTGAACTCGCCGTTGTTGGAGATGCGCACCGCCCACTGGACCTCGAAGTCCTCGTAGCCGTAACCGGGATTGTTCATGAAGTACGTCGAGTGCTTGCTCATCACCACATGCGTACCGCTGCGGGTGACTCGGCCCGGGTCGGAGTCGAGTCCGAAGCTCGCCGGGTAGTCGGCGACCTGCACGCCGTCCCTGATGACGATCAGGCGGTGCGTCTGGGTGTTCGCCTTCACGATCTGCGAGCGCCCGATGTCGAAGCTCACGGTCAGGTCGTTGGCCCCGTAGACCCCGTTGCCCATGTGCACGCCGTACAGGTCGGCCTTGACGCTTACCTTGGTGCCCGGCTGCCAGTACTCCTTCGGCCGCCAGTGCACCGAGGTGTCCTGCTCGAGCCATGCCCAGGAACCCTCGGTCTGCGGTGTCGTCCGCACCTCCAGGGCCTTCTCCACCGCCGCTTTGTCCTGGACCGGCGCGTCGAAGCTGATGGCGATCGGCATGGCGATGCCGTACGTGCGGTCGTCACCCACGTTGAGCTTTGCCGAGTTCGTGGCCGCGGGGGTGACGGTGCTGAAGGAGCCCTTGATGGGCACCTGCCTGCCGTCACTGCCCACCGCGTTGCCGGACCAGGTGTACTGCTTGCCATAGCCGAGAGGTTCGGTGACCGTCCAGGTTCGCTCGTCGCCGGACAGCTCACCCTCGACCTTCTCGCCCGCCGGATTCTTCAGCGCTACCGACTTGATCGTGCCGTCGGTCACCGACAGCTCGACGCGGTCCCTCGGTTTCACCTTCGAGGCGCCGTTGGCCGGTTGCGCTACCACCTTCGCCACCGGTGCCGGTGGGTTTGGCTGCTCCAGTGCCTGCCCGCCTACTCGGTCGTCCCCGGTACACGCGCTGAGCCCGAGCGCGGCAGCCAGCGCCAGCGCGATCCCCGCGATACCCCGTCTTCTCGGTGTTCCCACCCGATATGTCACTGAGTGCCCCTCTGTTGCCCCTACAACTCACTGACGCCATGGGCGGGCGCTTCGTTTGCCGCCGCGGAAAGTGACAATGGACACATTCTAGGCCCGAGGCGTCATTGAGTGTCGGCGACCTGTCCCGACGACACCGGGATCGCCGGAAGTGGGCGTCGCGCAACCGTTCGGCGCGGAATCCGCCCGGTCGGACCAACCCGTGGACGGAGGGGTTCGCAAAACGCCGGTTGCCGGTAGGCTTCTGGTTGGCCGTCGTTTTGCGTGTTCGTGGCTTCACACTCGCGGAACTTCTGACGCGAGCCTTGAGCCAAGCGCGCTCGTTGCTCGTCTCGTTGGAACCGCCCGGGACGGCCGGGACGGCACTTCGGTGGCGTCCAAGCGGAACAGCAACGAGGAGTAAAGCGGTGGCGCAAGGCACTGTGAAGTGGTTCAACGCCGAAAAGGGCTTCGGATTCATCGCCCAGGACGGTGGCGAGGGCGACGTGTTCGTTCACTACTCGGAGATCGAGGGTCGCGGTTTCCGCACTCTCGAGGAGAACCAGCGAGTAGAGTTCGAGGTCGGCCAGGGCCAGAAGGGCCCGCAGGCCCAGAAGGTCCGCGCGCTCTGACGCGGAACGCCTACTGACAACACCGAGCCCCCCGTCGCGGTCAGCGACGGGGGGCTCGGTCGTTGGGTCGGGCTACCGGCGGCCGACCGCGGGCAGCTTTCGGTTTTCGGCGGGTTTCAGCCGCCAGGCATTTGCGACGGAGGCTGTGTCGACGGAGGCTGTGTCGACGGAGGCTACGGAGGCAGCGTCAACGGAGGCTGCCGCGGACTGGCCGGTCCCACTGCGTGCGATCCACGACGAACTCGTCGGTGATCGGCTCCTCGGGGTCGTGAGCGTTCTGCTGAAGCCGGTCGGCGGAGCCCTGCGATTCCCACGAAAGCCGCTCGAGCACCCATTCCAGTGCCAGCGCCTGCGGAGAGGTGCCTCGCTCGGTGGCGAGGTCCTTCAGTTGCTGTCCCGCGATGTGGTTCATCCGTAGCTGGTAGACCTGGGCCTCCCCGAACCGCCGTCCGGACCCGGTGCTCTCCGGAGCCGACTCCGGCGCCAGCGCCGCGAGATAGCTCGACAGTTCGTGGTCGTCGGCGGGCGGCTCCGCGCTGGTCTTCGCAGGCTCGCGGCGACGTCGGTCGTTCGCGCTCTTGCTGGTGGTGCGGCTGCTCTGCCGTCCGAATGAGGGAAGTGGCACGGCCCCACGATAACGGTTATGTCTCGACGTTCCTACTCCTGTGGGCCCACCCACACGAGCCGTCACCGAAAAGCCAGTGTGTCTTACTCCGTCCGGCGCAACGTCCCCACTCGGCCGGCGGCAGGTCGTTCCGCTGTCCTGCGTGCCCGCGTACCCCGCGACACAAATGGAGAGGCCCCCGCGCCAGGGGGAGGAACGCGGGGGCCGGAGGGGATCTCCACAGGCGCTGACCGGGGGTGTGTCAGCACGTTGATTGTTACACGATCCGCGGCCGGATAGCGAGTGCTGAGGGGCAAAAAGCCCCCCGACCTGTCACTTTCCCGTTCCCGGGGGTTCACTTGGCAACTGTGCCCGATTGGCGGCTCAAGTCGACGCAGCGTGCCCGGAGGTTCACTCTCCGGGGGGCTGTGGCTTCGATCGGCCGCTCGCTAGCCTCGCGGCGAAGTGATCCAGGAGCCCCTTTGGAGGAGCCATGAGCGGGTCGGTGGAGGTTCGGGAGTTCCTCCTTCGCTATGAGGGAGAGAGCCAGACCGGGTACGGCAACCTGCCCGCGCAGCGCGCCGGGCAGGGAGACACCGAGCGTGTTTCCGATGACCAGGTCCGCAGGGCGCGGCTCGCCGTGGCTCGCGGGGCACTGAGCGTCGAGGACTGCGCGAAGTTGCTCGACATGCTCGGCCTTACCCCGGAAAAGGACGGCAAGGCGCCGGTCCAGCGGTGAGTCGCGGGGCGAGCATGAAATTGCCCAGATGCACACCCCCTGGTCGTGCACCTGGGCAACCCGACAGCCAAATTACTGGTCCAGACCGACAAGAGGCAATCGATTGCCTCCCTGGCCACGTTCGGGCTGGAAGGTCTTTCGCTTTCGCTAACGTCGCGGCAGCTCTTCCGCAACACCGTTGTCGATCAACTCGAGGTGTGAACATGCTTGACCCGCATCGCGCCCTTCGTGGAGCGGAGGCCGCTGTTCGTCGAGGTCAACGACTTGGCGGCCGGAAGTGGAACCCGCGTGGAAAGGGCTTGAGGCGGTGTCCTAAACTTGTAGTCGCTCCCAGGGGGACCTGAGAGCACGGTCGATCGGTTCCCACCGAACCGACTGGGCTCCCATCGTCTAGCGGCCTAGGACTCCGCCCTTTCAAGGCGGCAACGCGGGTTCGAATCCCGTTGGGAGTACGCTGTAACTGAATATGGCCCTGTGGCGCAGTTGGTTAGCGCGTCGCCCTGTCACGGCGAAGGTCGCGGGTTCGAGTCCCGTCAGGGTCGCCATGCGTTCGGTTTCGTACCGGCGTTTCGGCCAGGTAGCTCAGTTGGTACGAGCGTCCGCCTGAAAAGCGGAAGGTCGCCGGTTCGACCCCGGCCCTGGCCACACCCCATACCAGCGCAAACAGCCTCCGCCGATCACAGCGGGGGCTGTTTCGCATCCGGCCTCGTTGCAGTCTTGGTTGCAGTTGGCCTCGATTACGTGCCGGTCAGGACTCCCACAAGTAGCCGTTCAGCCGGTCCGCGATGTCCCGCCGGAGCGCTCCCGTGATGTGCTGGTACCGCTTAGCCATCGCGGTGTTGGACCATCCCATGAACTCCATGACAGCCCGCTCAGGGACGCCGAGCACAAGCAGCACGGTCGCGGCCGTATGGCGCGCGTCGTGCAACCGGGCCTCCCTCACCCCGGCCTCTTCGAGCAACGCCTTCCACTCGTCGAGGTCGCGTCGCGGGTCCAGCGGCTTTCCGTTCGGCTGCGCGAACATCCAGTCGCCCTCGTGCCACTCCGACCCGGCCAGCTCGCGCTCCTTGGCCTGCTTCTCCTCGTGCGCAATCAGGAGGTCATACAGGCGATCAGGCAGCACGATCCCTCGCTTGCCAGCATGGGACTTCACGTCCACCTCGACCAGGCCGCCACCGTGGCGCTTCGGACACCACCGCGCGTGACTCATGCAGTCCGGCGGACACGGGGGTGGACACGGCTTGCGCTGGTGCCGCTTGCAGTCCTCCTTGCACGGATTCGCTTTGTGGTATTTCGCACCGCACTTGTGCGGGTTGTCGCATCCGTGCTTCCAGGTCTGCCGCTGCAATTGCTTCGCGATGCGGAGAGCCTTGTGCTTCCTGTCCAGGCGTGACCACTTCAGGCCGATCGTTTCGCCCTGCCGTGTTCCGAGCGTCAAGGCAAGCACGAAACGGACGCCGTTTCGCCACGACAATGCCGTTACGAGAAGCTGACCTATCTCGTCTGCCTCGAATGGCTCGATCTCCGCTTCTTCGAGCCGTGGCGGCTTCGCCAGCTCAACCGGATTCCGAACGGTGTGCCCGCGCCGCAATGCCTCACCAAACGCGGTGCGGGCCGTCCGATGTACCTGATGTGCCGTCCCCGCCTTGAGTCCAGAAGTCAACATCTTCGCGTACAGCTTCTCGAAGTGTTCCGGCTCGATCCTGTCAACCCGATGCGCTCCCAAATTCGGGATTAGGTGCCGGTACACAGCGGTCCGGTACGCGTTCGCGGCTTTGTGGCGAACGGATGGTGCCGCGATGTTCTCGAACCAGTGCGTGAGCCACTTCTCTACGGTCCATGCACGGCCAGGCTTCTTGACCTTTCCTGAATCGCGCTGCTTCTCGAGCTCGCGTACGGCGTCGATCACTTCGGCTTCGGTTCTGCGCTGGAGGTGGCGGCGGTCGGGTTTGCCGTCGTCGCGGGTGCCCATCGTGACCCAGCCGTGCCACTTGCCGTCGCTGCCTTGGTAGATCGAACTGGCTCCGTTGGGGCGTCGGGTGCCCTCGGATCGCTTCTTGCGTGGCATGTGTCGTGTCCCCCTGGGTGTTCAGGCTGCGGTGTGCTGGGTCTTGGTGAGTTGCTGGACGTAGGTGGTGAGGGCGTCGGCGGGTACGCGGCGGAGGTGGCCTATGCGGACGGTGGTGATGTGTCCGGCTTTGATGAGGGCGTACATGGTGGTTCGGCCGATGGACAGTTGCTGGGCGGCTTCCTCGACGGTCAGGAGCACTCGCCCGCGGTTCGGGGTGGTTGTCGGGTTGGTGTGGGGGGTGTGCATCTGCTGCGGCTCCCGTGGTTCGCGGTGGTGTGGGGTCGCGGAGATGGCATGGCGTGCTCCTTGTCGTGGGGTTGGTGTGAGGGTTGGGCGGTAGTGAGTGCGTAGTGACTGGGCCAGTGAGTGGCGCGGGTGGGAGTGGATATTCACTTGCCCGCTCACTAGGCCCGGTCACTAGGGATGTCCTGCTGAAACAGGCAGGAAGTGAGTCAGTGACCGGAGTGAGTCACCGCCGGTGTGGGGCCGGTTCTGGGCGGGTACGGGGGTGGCTTCGGTTCGACTCACTCCCGTGTCTTCGGAGTCACTGGCTGCGTGGTCGGGCGTGGTGAGTTAGCTCGGGCCTTGACGGTCGCCACCCCCCGTATTCGCCGTGTCAGGTATGGCTGGCGGCGGGGGCTAACTGGGCTCACTGGCTAACTTCGTGCTGGTCAGCGTGGGTTAGCCCCGGTCCGGGCGGCGAGTTAGGAACCTAACTCGCCGGTGCCGGCTCACTCGCGGCCTCACCGCCCGTTGACCGGTCGGTCCGGTGCCCTGTGTGGCGGTGGCCGGGCCGTGTCGCGGGTGTGGGCACGGTAGGCAGGCGGAGGGAATCGGCGAGGGAGTCGCCGGGGATGGAGGGAATTTTCCCTCACCGCCTCCCTTGGCCGCTTCCCTCGGGTTGACGTGCGGAAAGGCTGTTGGAGGGAGGCAGGGAGGCAAGGGAATCCGACCCGCTGAGACCTGCTGTGAGCGGCTTTCGCGGCAGGAGGGGTGATTCCCTCCCTCGACGCACCGGCGGGTGGGGAGGGAGGCCGCCCGCGATGTCCAACAACCCCGGTTCGAGGCTGTCTGCCATGGCTGTGACGGTGACTCCCCAGCCTCCCCAAGGTCGGTTTGGGCAGCTCAGCGGGGGGAGGACAGGCGGGGAGGGTGTTGGGGAGAACTCCCCGCCTCCCTACGGCCTCCCGCGCCGCCTCCCCACCGGTCCCCTGCCACAGAGAGTGACAGAGGTGGGTGGCCAGTAGCGCCACGTTGGTCCAGTGGCGCCAGTGGCGCCATGGCTCGGGGGTGTGGCGCGACTGGCGCCACTGTGGCGGGACTGTGGTCATGGCAGGCTCCAGAAGGTCCGGCGTGGGAAGCCCTCGGCTTGGGCGGTTACTTTGAGTGACCTTCGAGCGCGTTCGATGGTGCGTTCGGAGAACCCGGCCGTGCGGCCTGCTTTCTTGGCGTCGGCCGATGCTGCGGTACCGCCATTGGCGGTGAGGTAGTCGGAAAGCCAGCCCTCGGCGGCATCACGTTCGGTGCGATCGTCGCCGCCGTTGTCGGCGTCGTTGAGTAGTGCCTCTACGTGGGTGTCGGTCTCGCCGGTGATGGTGAGTCGGCCCCATTCGGCGGGGCCTTCCTCGGTGTCGAGGGTGATCGACTCGACCACGTAGCGCAGGGATGGCAGGTCGAGTCGCCCGAGGTTGTTCTTGGCCTGTGAGATCACGCAGGAGCCGTCGTCGGCGCTGGTGTCGCGGGCGAAGGCGATTGCGGCACGGGCGACGGCGGAGAATGCCCGTGAGCCGGTGATGCGGGAGAGCACGTCCGTCCCGGTGGCTTTGTTGAAGTGGGCGAGGCCGAAGATCGTGCAGCCGGACGCATCCGCCAGCCGTGCCAGTGGTTCCAGTGCGCCGCGTAGCTCCCGGTCCTGGTTGACGTTGATCCGGGCGTCCACGGCGGAGATGAGCGGGTCCACGATTAGCAGGGCGACCTCGTGCGCGGTGATCTCGGTAGCGAGGTCGTCGCAGTCACGCGGAAGTGACAGCGGGACCGTGGTTCCGGTCGCGTGCTCGACTTCGACCCGGTAGACCCGTTGCATGTCGGCCCCGGCCACGATGAGCCGTCCCGCGAGGGTGCGTTCCCAAGAGTCCTCAGTTGCCGCGTAGATCACGCTCATTGGGCGACCGTGGTAGACGCCGGGGAGTTCGCCGTGAGTGACCCGTGCGGCCAGCCACGAACAGAACAGGGACTTGCCGATGCCTTCCCGGCCCGGTCCGAGGGTGAGCGCACCGTGCGGCATGCGGCCGTCCCACAGCCAGTACGTCGGGCGTAGTCGCACACTGGCCGCCGGGGTGAGCCGGACCCGTCGCGACCCGTCCGCAGGTTCTCGGTTCCGGGCGGTGCTGGGGTTCTTCCCATGCAGGTCGGCGGGTTCGGGAAGAACCTCGGATGAAGGTTCGGGAAGAACGTCGGTAGAGGGTTCGCCGGTGGGTTGTTCACGGGGCGCGTTCACCGGGCGAAGGTGTCGTTCGCCTGGCTGTGGGGCGGTCAAATCCAGACTCCTCACCAGAGGGGATGGGTGTTCGTGAACGGGTGTGTCGTCGAGTCGAGTCGACCCCTCGACTGCCTCGACTTTCGCTGGTCAGCGCGAGCGATCGAGGCGGCCCGATCGAGGCCGGTTTCGCCTGGTTTTTTGCTGTGCGCTGCCTCGGATGGGTTGGCTGTGACACTTGGGTGTGGGTGTCTCCGTCCCCTGGCTGTGGGCGGGTTGTGCCGTCACGTGCGTGGGGGTGTTGAGCGGCGTTGGGGGCTGGGGAAGTGTCACAAGTGTCATCGGGGCAGGTCAGAGGCCATGGGCAAGTGTCACGGGGGCTGTGACACTTGCTCGATGTGTCGCAGGGGGTGTGACACTTGCTCGCGGTTACGGTGTGTAGTGGATTGTGGGTAGGGGCTACGGGGCGAGTACCCGGGGAGGGAGTCGCGTGGGGGGTGTCTTCGTGTGGTTGTGATGGGGGTGTTGGCGGGTGTGGCTCCGTTCGTTGTGACCCCGATCGGTGCGGGCGTGCGTGGCTCCGTTCGTTGTGACCCCGATCGGTGCGCCTGCCGGTCGAGGTCGATTTCCGCAGGTCCATTGCTGTGGGTCGCTCCGATCGACCCCGGTTGGGGTGCTTGCCGTTCGCGGCCGGGTGGGTGGCATGTCCCCCAGCATCGGCGGCTGCGGCGGTTCACGGCAGGGCGCACAGGGGGGCGCATTGGAGCGCGAGGGGGGCACACGGCGTCGGCTGTGTGCCCCCTGCGGAGGTGCTACCCGGCCGCTGTCGCCAACGCGCGCCGATCGGACGCCGGGCGGGTCCGGGGTGTCGGGACCAACGCCGGAGCGAACGCGCGGCGAACGGCCTGGCGCATGGCGTTGGTGAACTCGTGCATCACCGTGCCCGGCTCCAGCGCGCACATTCGCGCGTAGGCCTCGTTGATCTGGTCCAGGCCAGCGTTGATGACCTGATCGGCGACCATCTCGCGCACAAACTCCAGGTCGTCCAGCTCGTCGGCCTCCAGGCCGATCTCGGCTGCCCGGAACAGGGCCGCGACCATGTCATCCTCGCTCAACCGCAGCGGCGCGCTGAACGCCACCGTGCGCGGTCCCCCGTCGTACTGGGCAGCCTGGACTCGCACCGTCTGCGGACCGAATCGGGCCGTGGTCATGATCTTCGCCATCTCAGGCCACCTCCCCAGCCTGCTCGCCCTCAGCGTCCGCAGCCGAGGCACCCTCGACCACGTAGGACTGATACGCCGCCTCCGAACACGCATTGACGTAGGCGTTCGCGGCCGCGCCCGTGACGCGCAAGGTGGCCTTGCCCAGCTTCAGCGCGTCCAGCTTCCCGGCCTCAATGGCCCGGTAGATCGTCGTAGCCGAGACGTCCAGCGCCTCTGCCACTGCCTTCACCCGGTACATCCGGTTAGGCTCGAACTGCATCGATGCTCCCAAGGTTTCGATGTCCGCCCCGGCCGGTGTGCCAGCACCGGTCGGGGCTTTCTGCCGTGTCGGGGGAGTCAGTGACTCGCGCGACGACTGCAACACTAGAGAAAACAGCCAACATAGACAACCTAGGTAAGCTGTTATCACCTAGATGGGTTAGTTGCCTGTGTGGCGTATCCTGCTGGTCGTGGACAGCCTCGACCCTGACGACGTACGACCGCCGTATCTCCAGGTCGCTTCCGCGATCCGGGGCGACATTGAGGACGGCAGCTACAAGCTGGGAGACAAGCTTCCGCCTCACCAGGCCATCGCGGAGCAGTACGGCGTTTCGGTCGGCACCGTGAAACGTGCGTACGGTCTGCTCCAGCAAGAGCGCTTGATCATCACTCGCCAAGGACAGGGTTCGTTCGTCCGATCGAAACCGGCTCAAGAGGAAGCGGCAGGGGAGACCGGCGACCTCGCCGAGGTCTACTCGCAACTGGCCTCCATTCGCCGCCGCCTGGATGTCCTTGAGCGCGAGCTGCGGGAAGTCAAGGCGCGCTAGCCGCCCACCTGACGCAAGAAGGTCACAACGCCGTCGAGCCAGCTCAGCAGTGTCTTCACCCAGCTCGCGGCGTCGGCTGGGTATTTCGCGACGACTACCAAGAGCGCCAGGACCACTACGGTGCCGATCACCTTTTTCAGCGGGCTGGTGCTGGTCTGAAGTCCGGGAAACGTCTGCTTGGCCATCGTTGCTCCCTCCGTCGCAATCGTTGCTGGCTGCGCCGTGCTTGCTCATGTCTCCAGCGTGCTGCCAGCCAGCGCGGGTGAGAACTGTCCAGAAACCCCCTCAGCGCTGAACTTCTGCCGAACCAGCGGCACTGAACCTCCGCTGAACTTCGCGGCTGTCAGGGCGCGATCGAGGCCACTCAGATGGGAGGCTGACGGCATGCAACTGAACGGTGTCGAACCGGACCCCGACCAGATCAAGGCCCTTGCGTTGACCAACTACGGCCACTTCACGTCGATGTTGGTCGAGCGTGGCGAGGTGCGCGGGCTGTCACTCCACATGCAACGGTTGGCGAGGGACTGCCGCCAACTGTTCGACGTCGAACTGGACACCGAGCGAGTGCGCGGTTACGTGCGCCATGCTCTCGGCAGCGACGCTCGACGCACCGTTGTACGGGTCACCGTGTACGACCCCGCACTCGGCCTGGGCAACATCGGGGCGGACGCTGACCCGCACATACTCGTAACCACGAGACCTGCCCCGGATGCCGCTTCTCCGCCGCTGCGTCTCCAAGCAGCGTCCTACCGTCGTGAGATGCCGTCTGTGAAGCACATCGGCCTGTTCGGCGCCCTGAAGCATCGGCGCGACGCGCAGCGTGAAGGCTACGACGACGTCCTCTTCGTCAACCCCGATGGCACGATCTCGGAAATCGCCACGTCGAACATCGGGTTCATTCGCGACGGGCAAGTCGTTTGGCCCCGTTCGGAGTGGCTCGCCGGAACCACGATGAACCTGATCAACCGGGCACTTGACGAGCCGGTAGCGACGGAGCCCTTGACCCTGTCGCACCTGGGTGGCATGGAAGCTGCGTTCGCTACCAATGCCGCGACCGGCGTCCGGCCGGTCGCCGCAGTTGACAGCACGGAATGGCCAACCACTCACAAGATCCTTGACGAGCTGCGCGAGCTGTACGCGGACATCCCCGGCGAAACCGTGTAGTCCGGCGGACACGGTCCGCTACGCTCCCCTCGCGGGATGTATCACCTTGGGGGTAGCGAGTGGCGACGGTCGAACGGTGGACCGGCATCGAGGTACGTGCACTTCGCGAGGCGAAGCGGATGAGCATCCGCGAGTTCGCCGCACACCTGGGCGTCAGCGAGCGCATGATCTCCAAGTGGGAAGCCGGTCGGGAGAACATACGTCCCCGGCCGGTCAACCAGGCCGCGCTCGACACCTGCCTGACACGGTCGGACGCGGACACCCGTGCCCGGTTCGCGCACCTCGTCGGCGATTCGCTCGTTTCGGATGCTCAACCCGACCTGCATCCCGAGCCCATCGGTTCCGACCGGATCAAGCATCCTCGCGACGGCAGCGACATGGTCAAGGTGGAGGGGAGCGTTTTCCTGTCCGGTCCCAGCAACGAACCGGTCTGGGTGCCTGAGTTCTACCTTGACGCTCATCTCGTGAGCAATGCTCAGTACGCGCAGTTCCTCGCTGCCACAGGGCGGACACCGCCGCAACGGTGGGAGAACGGCCGCTACCCCGAGGGGCTCGCTGACCATCCGGTCGTGTTCGTGACCTGGTATGACGCTGCCGCATACGCGGAATGGGCAGGCAAGACGCTACCGACCAGCCAGCAGTGGGAGAAGGCGGCCCGCGGCACGCGAGGCAACGTGTATCCCTGGGGTGACCAGCCAACCCCGGCGAAGTGCAACGTCCGAGAGAACGGCGTCGGTTCCACAACCCCCGTGGACTGCTACCAGAGCGGTATCAGCCCGTACGGGGTCTACGACATGTGCGGCAACGTCTGGGAGTGGTGCTCGACCGAGACTCGGCACGGCCGGTACGAGCTGAAGGGCGGAGCGTGGACAAGCCTGTTCGACCGTGCCACGCCGTCGTCGTTCAACGACGCGGCCGCGACCATGTGCGACGACGACACCGGCTTTCGGTGCGCGACATCGGTGGAAGCGCTCGACACCCTGCTGAGTGACCGTCACGGGCGGTAAGGGCTGCTGGAACACTGGGGGGCGCGTGGCTCCTGACGGTCAGCAGAGAGCGACTGAGCGGCTCATTCCTGATTTGCTGCGCGTTGCAGTCCGCGTTGCAGTTCAAGCCCGTTCAGACTGCCCCAACTGTTCCAGCCAGCGTGTTTTCCGCAGGTCGCGGTACCGGTCGGACGTGGCTGAACGGTCATCCCGAGAGCTGAAAAGCGGAAGGTCGCCGGTTCGACCCCGGCCCTGGCCACACCATCTGACAACCGTCCTGGCTCTGTTCAGGACGGTTCATCGGTTTTGTGTGTCGATCGTGACGTCGCTGGGTTGCCCGCGACTGAGGCGGGCCTTCGTGCTCAACCTTCGGCCGCGTCGTCCGGTCCGGTGTGGGTGTGCATCCGAGCGGCCATGTCGTTCCAGAACTGCCGCAGATCTCGCCGCTTCGTGTGTTGCCAGGGGGCGCGGTGTCGGCGGAACGGATGCCGCCACCCTCTTTCCCTGAAGCCTGAACTCACCGCGGTCGCCTGCCTGCGGCAGAACGCTTCACCAAGTTCACGCAGGTCTCGGGCCCCGCGCGGCGGGTAGGGGCACAACTCGAATGAGCAGCCGTCCACACATCTGGAACCCGGTCGACTTGGGCCCTGCTTGGCCACGCTGAGCAGCGGGTCCAGCGGCCTGCGATCGCCGTCGAGGCATGGCGGAAGTTCGGGCTGATTGACGCGCTCGAGGTAACGATCGCGTTCTCGCGGGGTCTCGCCCCGCTCGCTGAGGTTCAGCAGCAACAGCACGTCGCCGACGAGTTGCTGGGCTTCGGGCCGCAGCGCGCTCCAGCCGGTGGAGGGTGGTATCCACAGGCTGTGGATCCGGTGCCGGGTCGGGTCGCCCGTCGCCGACCCGATCCTGTTCACCACACCTACCTCGTCGATCCAGATGAACTGTTCCGGCTTGCGTGTCCGCAACGCCGACTCCGCGAGATTGGCTGCTTCCAGCACGAAGGGATGCAGGCGGCCTGCCGAGCCGATACTGGCGAGGTCGAGCCACTGATCGACGCGGTTGCGTGGCGACTTGTCCTGCCATTGCGCAGTGTTGTCACCGGTGGCGACCTCCTCGTCGGGAAGTGCCCACAGCGTGAGCGCATGGATAAGGGTGAGCTGGGTGAACCATGACCTCGCACACCTGAGCATCTGCTCGGCTTGGCCGATCAGGATGTCCCGTGCCTCCGTGGAGCTGGCCGGATGGCGCACTCGCCGGTTCGCCGCCGCTTTGAAGCCGCGGGCCAAAGCTCGCTCGACCGACAGCGGCAACCGGTCACGGTGTCCGTCCTCCCGCCTGTCCGGGTTGATGCCCTCGCACCAGCTGTGTAGCCAGCGCTTGACGTTCTCGCGATGCTCGGATTGGGCAACCGACCCCAGCAACAGCGGAGTCACCTGTGCGGCGAGTACGACCTCCCGCCAGAGGTCCCATGCGTTGCCGGGTGGTTGCCGCGGTGGGCCTTTCGTCACCGGAACCTTCCTCACGCCTTCACGTCGTGCTCCGGCGGCCGTTCCCTTCGTTGCTACCCGTTCTTGCGCGACGACCCGATCCGCCTCCCGGATCTCGATGTCTTCGGTGTCTTGCTGCCGGATCTTGTACCTGGTCCACGGGTCCTTCAGTTCGTCGTAGAGCGCGACGTGTGCGGTGTCTCCTCCCGCTCCGAGCTCTTCCACGATCGCTATCCGGACGCGGTAGGACTCCTCCTGCAGTCCTATCTCGCGGAGGCGTTCGTAGGCAGGCAGGTGGAGGTTCACGCTTACCGCGTTGTCCGGGTGGGAACGGTCGGCTTCCCATTGCTCCCCGAGACTGCGCAGCACTTCGCCGAATCGGTGCACCAACTGAAGCTTGGCCTCCTCAAGGCCTTTGGTGTCGTCCGACCGTATTTCTCTCCATTTCTTGGCAAGCTCCGCGGCGAGTTCGTGGTGTAGGCAGAGCCCGCCGCAACCGGAACCGGCGAGGGTTCGCGTGGCCGGGTGAGAGTTGGCTTGCCTGTGCCGTCGCACGACGTGGGCGGCGTCGATCTCCAGCGCGGTCCCGTAGAGGTCGAGGACCTTCTCTCCCTTGCGTCGATCCGATCTGTTCCCGTTGCCCATGAGATCCTGAGCGGCTCTCTGGAGTTCCTTCACCAACTTGGCTTCGGACTGGGCGTCATCGTCGGTCCGCGCGTGCTGCCCGTCGCGCTGTATCGTCGCGTCGAGGTCATTGCGGGACAGGAAAACCAGCGCGGTCAGCAACTCCGGACCCGGCCCGGTGGAGTTCCGGATCGCCGGGGAGACAATCTGTCCCACATCTTCCTTCGGCAGATCCTCCATGAACCGCGCGCCCAGGTAAGCCTGCATCAGGCTGTGCTGAAACCTGACTCGCTCGCCGTGGGCTTCCACAAGGCCCAGTTGCTCGGCCCAGATGGCCGCGAGCGGGAGGTCGATGCCGAAATGGTCCGGCCCGGCCCGGCCGCTCAGCTCGTCCAGTTTCCGACTCAATCGCTGCGCTATGGACCAGTGGGTCTGGCCGTGGTCGGTTCGCGGTGGTCGATGATGGAAGCTGAGCAAGGCATCCCAGCCCCTGCCGGCCTCGCCACCGGGCGTGTCGGTGGTGGCGAACTGCGCGACGGCCATGTCGACCCCCTCCGTCTCCCGGTTGTCGGGCAGCGCGGTGTCGAGTTCGCCGAACGGCACCTCGACGGTGTCCAGCCGCAGACCGATGCAGGCCAGAGCGGAGACCTGGAGTATCGCGGCCTCACGTTCGAAGCGGGTCAGCGCGGGCTTCTCCTGGATTTCTCCCTCGATCACCGCGTCGACCCAGGTCTTCATCAGCCGCCTGCGTAACGCGGGACGGTCGACGGATCGGGTGTCGAGTTTGCCCTTAGCGGTCCTGCCCAGCACGTGCTGCAGCATCCGCTTCCGGGAGAGCTCCTTGGTGATCCGGAGGTAGAGGGGCATGTCGGTAACCCGGCCTCGCTCCACCACCCAATCCAGGCGGTGCTCCTCCTCGGGGTCGTAGTGCTGCTGCACGTACGCCAGTGCCGCTTCCTCGCTCAACGGCTCCAGCTCGACGACTGCCGCCTCCACCGACTCCAGCGGGGCGTGTGGCCGGGTGGCGATGATCAGCGGAAGCCGGTCCTTGCCGGCGTCCCGGATGGCGTTGCGGATCAGGTTGTCGCGGTCCTTTTCCTTCTTCCCGTCGGCGAACACTTCCTCGAGCCCGTCGGCCAGCACGACGATCCGGTTCTCCTTGCGCAACCAGCGCCATGCCTCCTCGGCAATACGTGTCTTGACAAGCCAACTCTCGAGCATGGCCTCGTCAACCTCGCGGCAGAAGCGTTTCCGTGCCAACTCGCTGAAGTCGAGTTCGGTGCCGTCGCCCAGATCGCGTAGCCGGAGAGGAACGGGTACCGCACGGTTCTTGGCGAGCAGTTTCGTGAGCCGCACGATTACGGCCGTCTTGCCAGCACCCGGGCCTCCGACGAGGAGGTGCGGTCGCCGCTCGTTGGGGTCGCGCAGGTTCTCCTTGAGTACGTAGCACATCTGGTCCCTGCCGACGACGTCCTGGATGATGCTGCCCTTCGCGGTCGGGACGAACTCGCGGGTGTTCTTCACGGCCCGTTTGGTGAAGGCGCGCTTGGCCAGCCGTAGCCGAAGCAGGAGCAAACCGGCCAGCCCGACAGCCAACGGCAGGAGGACATAGATGATGGCTTCGTACCGATCGATCCAGGGCTGCACCCCGCCTGGCTTTTGCGGCACCGCAGGCCAGACGAGCAGGAAGGCATAGGCGAGCAGGCCTGCGACGGCCAGCCAGGAAAGGATCCTGGTCCGCCAGCGGCGCGGCCACCGCCAGATGTTTGCGAACCTGCCGAAGAACCCTGGGGTCGCGACCGACTCCAGTGCTTCGCGCTCGTGGGTCACCGGCTGTCCGGCACGCTCGTTTCGTGGCATGGTTCCCACTCCAGCCGTGCTCGCCGGGTCACCTGGCCAGGAGCTACCCGGATCTCTTCTCGAAATGCCGTTCTGTGACCGCGGCAAACGTCGCTCACTCGAAAGGGTGAAAGGGGCTTCGTGGTGGCAAGGTCTGCCGACGGTGTGATCAAGTCATGGCTGATCAGCGAGACCGCATGCTGCGTGGTGAGTGGTACAAGGACGGTGACCCGGTGCTGGTGCAGGAGCGGCGCCGGTGTCAGGCGTTGCTCGACCGGTTCAACGCTACCCAAGGAGACGGGGGCGGAGCAGGAACGGCAGGGAATCCTCGCGGAGCTGCTCGGCGAGATCGGTGCGGGCTCGTGGATCATGCCGCGACTACAGTGCGACTACGGCTACCTCGTGCGGATTGGTGCCAACAGCTTCCTCAACTACGACGCCGTTCTGCTCGACTGCGCGCCCATCACCATTGGCGATGACGTGTCGGTCGGGCCAAGGGCCCAGTTCCTGACCGCGTTGCGTCCGATGGACGAGCACGAACTCCGTCGCCGACGGTGGGAGCGTGCCGAGCCGATCAGCGTTGGTGACAACGTGTGGTTCGGCGGAGGGGTCATCGTATGCGCAGGCGTAACGGCCGGCGCCAACACCGTGGTGGGTACGGGAAGTGTCGTGACACGGGATCTCCCGCCCGGGGTGTTCGCGGCGGGCAACCCTGCGCGGGTGGTGCGCCAGCTGAATCGTTGAGGAAAGCCCGGCTCACAGTTCCCATATCTCGGTGGGCCTGCTCATGCGTGCGGCCACAGACTTGACCTCCTCGGCGGCGTGGGTCTCGTCCACGTCGCCCGACACGAACACCACGGCTACCGCGGCGGCCGAGCCGTGCCCCAGCCGGACGGGCGCGGCGATCTCGGTGAGCCCGGCGTGCACCTCGCCCACCGTGCGTACGTAGCCGGTCTGCCGAGCCCACGTCACCTCGGGTCTTTCGTCCGCTCGCGCGGGCTGCGCCGACAGGATCGCCAGCCCACACGCGCCTCGGTCCATGGGCGAGCGTGCGCCCGGACGGTAGGCGATCGCCGTCCGGTGCCGAGCCGGTTCCACCGTCACCAGCGCCACTACCTCGCGTCCCTGTGGCACCGCCAGGAACGCCGTTGCCGAAACGGTATTCGCGAGCTGGCCGAGCTGGTCCTGCAACTCGGCCTGCGCTTCGCCGAGCACCGTGCGCGACAGCACCAGCAGTCCGAGTCCCAATGTGTAGCGCCCCTCGGCGGTGCGGCTGACGAGCTGGCGATCCTCCAGAGTTCGCAGGATGCGGTAAACGATCGAGCGGTGCAGCCCCGAGGCGGTGGCCAGCTCCTGACTCGATCGCGGCTGCCCGTCCGCGAGGAGGTCGAGTACGTCGAGGGCGCGGTCGAGCGTCTGCGAGCGCACGCTCGCTCTGGACGATGTTGCCTCGCTCACAATCTCCAAGCTACCTTTGCTCGTATATAGAGCTGTCCGGTGAGTAATCTGCTCGCTATGCGATTCTTGCGGAGGAGCGCTGTGAGGACGAAGTCCCCGCTGCACCGCTCGACCGTCGACCCTATCCACTTTCGCCGCACCATGGGCAGGTTCACCAGCGGAGTCACCGTGGTCACGACCGTTGCCGAGGGTGACGTCCACGGCATGACCGCCAACGGCTTTCTCTCTGTCTCGCTCGACCCGCCGCTCGTGCTGGTCTCAGTGAGCAAGACGTCTCGGATGGCGAGCCTGCTGGAACGGACCGGGCATTACGGCGTGAGCATCCTGACCGAGCAGCAACGCCCGCACTCGCGGCACTTCGCCGGTAACCCGGTACCCGGCTTACAGCCTGAGTTCGATCTAGTCGACGGGTCCGCGTTCCTGCGCGGCTCGATGGCCCAGATCGGCTGCGACGTGGTGGACACCCATGACGCTGGTGATCACCTGCTGTACGTCGGCCATGTCAAACACCTCGACTACAGCGACGCGACTCCACTGGTGTTCTTCACCGGCGACTACCGGGCACTGGACAGCGACGCCGACAACCTCTACACACACTGAACTGGGACAAGGAGCCACTAATGGAAGGGATCGGGATCGTAGGCGCGGGCGTCGCAGGGTTGCATCTGGGCCTGCTGTTGCGCGGGCACGGCGTGCCCGTGACGATCTACAGCGATCGCACGGCAGAGCAGTTGGCCGGTGGTCGGATTCCTAATACCGTCGCCCACCACCATGCCACCGTCGAGCGGGAGCGACTGCTCGGCGTGGATCACTGGGACATCGAGGAGTACGGGTACTTCGGCCACCACCACTACATCGGCGGGCCGCAGCCGCTCCGCTTCCCTGGCTTTTTCGCCGCGCCGTCCCGTGCCCTCGACTACCGGATCTACCTACCCAGACTGCTTTCGGATTTCGTCGAGCGTGGCGGCGAGTTCGAAGTGCGTCCGGTGCAGGCGGTCGACGTGGAGGAACTGTCGCAGCGGCACGACCTGGTGGTGATAGCCACCGGCCGAGGCAGCATGGGCGCGATGTTCCCGCGCAGGGCTGACAAGTCTCCGTACGACACGCCGCAGCGCAAGCTGTGCGGCGGTCTCTACGAAGGGGTGGCGCACTCCGAACCGAAGGGCGTCACGATGAGTATCTCGCCTGGGCACGGTGAGTTGCTCGCGATCCCGATGTACTCCTTCGCGGGCCACGTCACCGCGTTGCTGTTCGAGGCGGTTCCCGGCGGCGAGTTCGAGGTGCTGACCGCGACCAGGTACGACGACGACCCAGCCACGTTC
This sequence comes from Saccharomonospora amisosensis, assembly GCF_011761185.1. Taxonomy (NCBI): domain Bacteria; kingdom Bacillati; phylum Actinomycetota; class Actinomycetes; order Pseudonocardiales; family Pseudonocardiaceae; genus Saccharomonospora; species Saccharomonospora amisosensis. Next base: position 237,698 of record NZ_JAAOYM010000001.1, read on the forward strand.
GAGAAGCTGGTGCTCAAGACCATTTCGGAGCACCACCCGACGATCTTCGAGCGGATCGACCCCGCCGCCTTCCGGTTGACCGGGCCGCAGGACCTGCTCCAGGGTGCCGTGGTGCCCTCCGTGCGGGAGGACTACACCCGGCTGCCCAACGGGCGCTACGTCGTCGCGGTCGGTGACGTCCACACGGTGGTGGACCCGGTCATCGGCCAGGGGGCCAACTCGGCCTCGTACTCGGCATGGGAACTGGGGCAGACGATCCTGGAGGACCAGAACTTCGACGAGCGCTTCTGCAAGAAGGTGGCACGCCGCAGGGAAGATCGGGTGCATGCGGTGTCGGACTGGACGAATCTGATGATCCGTACGCCGCCGCCTCCGCACCTGCTGGAACTGCTCGGCGCGATGTCGCAGAACCAGGCCATCGCGGACACGTTCACGGACAACTTCAGCTACCCGGAGCGCCAGTGGGACATCCTGGCCACCCCCGAGCGCACCAGGAACTTCCTCACCGGTCACGGCATGAGTTGAAAGGAGACCGGGATGCACAAGATGGTCGTCCTCTACCACCCGCCCACCGATCCCGAGGTTTTCAAGCAGCATTATCTCGGTACGCATATCCCGCTGGTGGAGCAACTACCCGGCCTGCTGTCGATGCGATACACCTTCGATGTGCGGACGGCGGGCCACGAACCCGGATTCTTCGCGGTGTTCGAGGGTGAGTTCGCCGACGCCGACGCGATGCGTGCAGCGCTGGCTTCACCGCAGGGGCAGGCCGTTTCGGCCGACGTGCCCAAGTACGCGACGGGCGGGGCGATCATCCTGGACTATCCCGTCGACGGCAGCTGAGCGGCCAACCGCAGAACTCGCGGGCGAGAACGCAGAACTCGCGGGCGGGAGCGGGGGACTCGCGGGTCAGGGGGTGGTGGACTCCCTGACCACCAGTTCAGGTTTGAACATGACCTGTTGGTGTGCGTGGGTTTCGGGGTGGTCGCACTCCTCCACCAGTAGCTGTGCGGCGGCTCTGCCGATCTGTTGCGTCGGCTGGCTGATCGAGGTGAGCGGCACGGCGGCGTCGGCGGCGAACTCGATGTCGTCGTAGCCGACGATGGCAAGGTCCCTCGGCACCCGGCGGCCGGCGCTCAGCGCCGCGCGCAGCACACCGAGCGCCATCAGGTCGTTGGCGCAGAACGCCGCCGTGGTGTGGTCGCCTTCGGCGAACCTGGCGCGTGCGACCTCGTGTGCGAGGCGGGCGTTCATCGCGGGCGCCTCCACCACGTCGATCGCGCTGTCCGGGTCGAGGCCGGCCGAAGCGACGGCATGGTGCAACCCCTGCAACCGGTCGGAACACTGCCGCAGCGTGAGCGGGCCGCTGAAGTAGGTGATCCGCTCGTGGCCGAGTTCGGTGAGGTGGTTGCCCGCCAGTTGCCCGCCGATCACGTCGTCCACCGCGACCGAGCAGCAGTTCACCCTCGGGTCGTGCCGGTCGACCAGCACGGTGGGCGTGCCCCGCTTGCGCAGTGCGTCCAGCCGTTTCGAACTGACCTCGATCGGTGTGATGAGCACACCCCGTACCCGCTGCTCCTCGAGCACCTGCAGGTAGCGGTCCTCGCGTGCCGCCTGGTCGTCGGAGTCGCACAGCACCACCGCGTAGCCGAGTTCGTCGGCGACCTCTTCCACGCCCTTGGCCACGTAGTGGAAGAACGGGTTGGCCATGTCGAGCACGATGAGGCCGATCGAGCGACTTGTGCCCGCCCGCAGTTGCGCGGCTGAGGAGTTGCGCACGAACCCGAGCTCGGAGATCGCCGCCAGCACGGTTTGCCTCGTGCTTTCCGACACCCGCTCCGGGCGGTTGAGCACATTGGACACCGTTCCCACGGAGACGCCCGCCCGCTCGGCGACGTCCTTGATGCTCGGAGACATACCGCGACTCCCACTTCCGTGAAACGTCTCAACCCAGGAAGCCTACATCGGCGCTCCTCGGGCTAGATGCACGCTAACACAGGGGTTGACGTATGGCTCTCACTGGCCTAATTTGAGCGCCACTCGTGAATGAAACGTTTCACGATCTCCAACGAGGGAGGGTGGCCCGTGGAAACACCGGAGCACTCGCCCCCGCCGCTGCTCGAACTCGCCGACGTCACGAAGTCGTTCCAGGCGGTTCGGGCGCTGCGCGGGGTGTCGCTCACACTGCGCGCGGGAGAGGTGCACGCGCTCGCGGGCGAGAACGGGGCTGGCAAGTCCACAGTGGTCCGCATCATCGGCGGCGAACACCAGCCCGACAGCGGCGAAGTGCTGCTCGACGGCGAACCGGTACGGTTCGGGGGCCCCCGCGACGCGCAGCAGGCGGGTGTGGCGGTGATCCACCAGGAGCCGATCCAGTTTCCCGACCTCTCGGTGGCCGAGAACGTCTTCATGGGCCGCCAACCGCTGCGTCCTGGCAGGCGCATCGACCGCCGCGAGATGCGGCGCAGGGCACGCGAGGTGTTCGACCTGCTCGGCGTCCCGATCGATCCTGCCAGGCAAACCAGCGGCCTTTCCATCGCCGACCAGCAGATCCTCGAGATCGCCAAGGCGCTGGTGGCCGACGCGCGCACCATCGTGATGGACGAGCCGACCGCGGCACTTTCGGCGGTAGAGGCGCAGCGGCTGTTCCGGGTGGCGCGCGGCCTCGCCGAGCGCGGTGCGGCGCTGCTTTTCATCTCGCATCGGCTGGACGAGATGTACGCGCTCTGCGACCGGGTCACGGTGCTGCGCGACGGCTGCCTCGTCGCGACCTCGGCGATGGACGAGATCGACCACGACACCCTGGTGCGGCAGATGGTGGGGCGGTCGGTGGAACAACTCTTTCCCAAGCGCGACACGCTGATCGGCGAAGAGGTGCTCGTCGTCGAGAACCTCACCCGAGCCGGGGTGTTTCGGGACGTGTCCTTCTCCGTCCGGCGCGGCGAGATCGTCGGGCTCGCGGGGCTGGTCGGTTCCGGCCGCTCCGAGGTAGCCCGCGCGATCTTCGGGGTGGACGAACGCGACGGCGGGAACGTGTCGGTCAACGCGGAGCCGCTGCCCCCCGGTAACCCGCGTGCGGCGATCGAGCGCGGCCTCGCGCTGGTGCCCGAGGACCGCAGGGAACAGGGCTTGGTGCTGGAACTGTCGATCGAGCGCAACACCAGCCTCGCGCGGTTGCGGCAGGTGTCCCCGGCGGGCGTCACAAGGCCCTCGCTCGAACATGAGCTCGCGGCCCGCTGGGGTGAGCGGCTCTCGTTGAAGTACGGCAGGCTTTCCGACCCCGCCGCGACACTTTCCGGGGGCAACCAGCAGAAGGTCGTGCTGGGCAAGTGGCTGGCGACGGAGCCGTCGGTGCTCATCGTCGACGAACCAACGCGCGGCATCGACATCGGCGCCAAGGTCGAGGTGCATGCGCTGCTTTCCGACCTCGCCGCGCAGGGCATCGCCGTGCTGTTGATCTCCTCGGAACTGCCCGAGGTGCTCGGCATGGCGGACCGGGTGCTAGTCATGCACGAGGGGCGGATCACCGCGGAACTTTCGAGGCAGGAAGCCACGGAAGAGTCGGTCATGTACGCCGCGACCGGGAACGGGACGGCGGCATGAACCGCCTGCAGTCGTTGCTCTCCGGGCGTGAGCTGAGCATCGTCGGCGCACTGGTCGCCGTGGTCGCGGTGACGACCGTGGTCAACCCGTCGTTCCTGAACGCGCAGGGTGTGCACGACCTCTTTCTCAACGCCTCGATCATCGCGCTGCTCGCCATCGGGCAGACGCTGCTGGTGATCACCAGGAACATCGACCTCTCGGTCGGGTCGGTGATGGGGCTGACCGCGTACCTGTCGGGTCAGCTGTTCATCGCCGACCAGGAGACGCCGACGGTCCTCGTGATGCTGGCAGGGGTGGCGCTCGGCGCGGCATGCGGCGCTTTCAACGGTGCGCTCGTCGCTATCGCCAAGGTGCCCGCGCTCGTGGTGACGCTGGGTACGCTCTACGTCTTCCGTGGCATCGACTACGGCTGGGCGAGCGCGACGGGAGTGCACCAGATCAACGCCGCCCAGATGTCGCCGGACTTCCTCGCCTTCGGCAGCGGATCGATACTCGGCATCCCTCACCTGTCGCTGATCGCGTTGGTCGCGCTGGTGATCGCCGGATACGCGCTGCACAACTGGCGGTCCGGCCGAGACCTCTACGCCATCGGGTCCAATCCGGACGCCGCTCGGCTCGCGGGCATACCCGCGGGGCGGCGGGTGTTCACCGCGTTCGTCGTCTCCGGTGCGCTGGTCGGCCTGGCGGGCGTGCTGCATGCCTCCTACTTCGGCACCATCAACGCCTCCGTCGGCACGGGCAAGGAGCTGGCGGTCGTCGCGGCCGTCGTGGTCGGCGGTGTCGCCATCTTCGGGGGCAGCGGCACCGTGCTCGGTGCCGTGCTCGGCGCCCTGCTGCTGACCACCATCACGAGTGCGCTTCCGATTCTGGGTGTGCCCGCCTTCTGGCAGCGGGCGGTGGACGGTGCCGCGTTGCTGCTGGCCATCTCCCTCGACCGGGCCGTGCAGCTGCGGCTCGCCGAGCGGCTGAGGAAGGAACGGAGCGTGCGCCGTGCGTGAAAAGATCCTGCGCTGGGAGTCGATCCTGCTGCTGCTGGTCGTCGCCGTGTTCGCATGGGGCTGGCAGAGCACGCCCGGCTTCGCCGAGGCCGACAATCTCAGCTTCCTGTTGCTGGACTACACCGAGGTCGCGCTGCTGGCGCTGGCGTTGTTGCCGATCATCCTGACCGGTCAGATCGACCTCTCGGTGGCTTCCATCCTCGGCTTCTGCTCGGCGCTGACCGGCGTGCTGTGGAACGCGGGCATGGCGTTCGAGACGATCGTGCCGCTGGTGCTGCTGGCGGGTGCCGTGCTGGGCTCGCTGAACGCCGCGCTGATCGTCAGGTTCGGCCTGCCGGCGCTCGCCGTCACGATCGGCACGCTCGGGCTGTATCGCGGGCTGGCTTACATCGTGCTCGGCGACGGCGCGGTGACCGGCTTCCCGGATTCCTACCGTCCATTCGCGACCGACACGGTGGCGGGCTCGTTCCTGCCCTACGCGACGTTGCTGGTGCTCGTCGTGGCCGCACTCGCCGCGGTGGTCGTGCACCACACGCCGATCGGCCGCTCCCTCTATGCGATCGGTCTCGGCGAGCAGACCGCGCGGTTTTCCGGCATCCGGGTTGATCGGCTCAAGTTCACCCTCTACATCGTCTCCGGCGTGCTGTGCGCCATCGCCTCGCTCGTCTACACCCTGCGCTACAACAGCGCGCGGGCCGACAACGCCTACGGCATGGAGCTGATCGCGGTCGCCGCCGTGCTGCTCGGCGGCGTGTCGATCTTCGGAGGGCGCGGCACGGTCGTCGGTGTCGGCAGCGCGCTGCTGCTCATGGCCGGGCTGCGAAACGTGCTGTTCCTCAACGACGTCACCAACGAGATTCAGAACGTGATCAACGGCCTGCTGCTGATCATCTCAGTGCTGGTGCCGGTGGTCGCGGGCCTGCTGCGCAGGCGGCGCCACCCCGTCGCCGCCGCGGCGACCGAACAACCCCCACAACAGACCCTGCCAGACCCCGTGGCGGCCTCCACCGCACACGGTTCCCCCGAGGAGGACCAAAGATGATCCACTCCCGCTGGAGAAGGAGTCGCGCGGCGCTCGCCGTCATCAGTGCGGGCCTGGTGGCCGCCCTGGTCGCCGGATGCGGCGGCACGACGAAGGACTCCGCGTCCGAGGCCGACACCGGATCGGGCACGCAGCGGTCGGCCGACCCGAACGCCCCGATCAAGGACGGGCTGAAGATCGCGTTCCTTCCGAAGGAGATCGACAACCCCTACGAGAACATCGTCGACGAGGGCGGTATCGAGGCGGTCACCGAACTCAAGGGCACCGGAAAGGAGGTCGGACCGTCCGACGCGTCGGCGTCCTCGCAGGTGTCATACATCAACACGCTGGTGCAGCAGAACCAGGACGCCATCGTCATCGCGGCCAACGACCCCAACGCCGTCGCGCCCGCGCTGAAGGACGCGATGGCCAAGGACATCGCGGTGGTCACCTACGACTCCGACGCCGCGGCCGACGCCCGCCAGGTTTTCGTCAACCAGGCCAACTCAGAGGACATCGGCCGCAAGCAGATTCAGCTGATCTCCGAGCAGATCGGTGGCAAGGGCAAGATCGCGATCCTGTCCGCGACCCCGAACGCGACGAACCAGAACACCTGGATCAAGTTCATGAAGGACGAACTGAAGAAGCCCGAGTACGCCGACATCGAACTGGTCAAGATCGCTTATGGCGACGATGACGACCAGAAGTCGTTCCAGGAGACCCAGGCGCTGCTGCGTTCGATCCCGGACCTGAAGGGCATCGTCTCGCCGACAACCGTCGGCATCTCGGCCGCGGCGCGCTACATCTCCTCCTCGCCGTACAAGGGCAAGGTGAAGCTCACCGGGCTGGGCACGCCCAACCAGATGCGGCAGTTCATCAAGGACGGCACGGTCGAGGCGTTCGCACTGTGGGATCCCAAGCAACTCGGCTACCTCGCGGGCTATGCCGCGGCGGCGCTGGCTTCAGGACAGATCAGCGGCGCGGAGGGCGAGACGTTGAAGGCGGGCAAGCTCGGGGAACGTGAGATCGGCAAGGACGGGGAGATCATCCTCGGCCCGCCGACCGTGTTCGACGCGGACAACATCGACCAGTACGACTTCTAGTTCACCGAAGGGGTCGTGAGTGCTCGTGCAGCGCTCACGACCCGCCGGGGAGGTTCGTGATGCCCAGCGCGAGGCGGGTCTGCTTCCTGCTCAGGGTGAAGCCCGACCGGATGGCGGAGTACCGGCGGCGGCATGCCGAGGTCTGGCCCGAGATGCTCGACGCGCTGCGCGAGACCGGCTGGCACAACTACTCGCTGTTTCTCGCCGAAGACGGGCTGCTCGTCGGCTACTTCGAGACGCACGACCTCGAAGCGGCGCTCGAAGGTATGGCGGCCAGGGACGTCAACGCGAGGTGGCAGGCGGAGATGGCGCCGTTCTTCGAACGGCTCGACGGCCGTCCGGACGAGGGAATCGTGCCGTTGACAGAGGTTTTCCACCTCGACTGACCACAATGCACAGAGAGGACCACATGTCCGACCACACCGCCGTCAAAGCGGCACTGCGGGCGCAGCACATCGAGACGCCGTCGTGGGCCTTCGGCAACTCGGGCACCCGGTTCAAGGTGTTCGCGCAGGAGGGTATCCCTCGCGACGCCTACGAGAAGATCGACGATGCCGCCACGGTGCACCGCTTCACCGGGGTAGCGCCGAGCGTGGCCGTGCACATCCCGTGGGACAAGGTCGCCGACTACGCCGACCTCGCCAGGTACGCGCGGGAGGCGGGCGTGCGCATCGGCGCGGTGAACCCGAACGTGTTCCAGGACGACGACTACCGCCTCGGCAGCGTGTGCAACCCCGACCCGGCGGTGCGCCGCAAAGCCGTTGATCACCTGCTGGAGTGCGTGGACATCATGGACGTCACGGGGTCGCGTGAGTTGTCGGTATGGCTGGCCGACGGGCTCAACTACCCGGGCCAGGACTCCATCGCCGACCGGCAGGCCAGGCTTGAGGAAGCGCTGGCGACGGTGTACGAACGGCTTGGCGAGCACCAGCGCATGCTGCTGGAATACAAGCTCTTCGAGCCCGCCTTCTACGCCACCGACGTGCCCGACTGGGGCACCAGCTACGCGCACTGTCTCGAACTGGGCCCGAAGGCGCAGGTCCTCGTGGACACCGGGCACCACGCGCCTGGCACGAACATCGAGTTCATCGTGGCGTTCCTGCTGCGTAAGGGCAGGCTCGGCGGCTTTCACTTCAACTCCCGCTTCTACGCCGACGACGACCTGATGGTCGGCGCTGCCGACCCCTACCAGTTGTTCCGCATCATGGTCGAGATCGTGCTCGGCGGCGGGCTCGACGCGAGCGCGGGGGTGGCTTTCATGCTCGACCAGTGCCACAACATCGAGCCGAAGATCCCGGCGCTGATCCGCTCGGTGCTGAACGTGCAGGAGGCCACGGCAAAGGCCCTGCTCGTGGACACCGACGCGTTGCGGACGGCGCAGCGGGAAGGCGATGTGCTGGGCGCCAACGCGGTGCTCGTCGACGCCTTTTCCACCGACGTGCGACCGCTGCTGGCCGAACTCAGGGAGGAGATGGGGCTCGACCCCGACCCGGTCGCGGCTTACCACCGCAGCGGTCACGCCGAGAAGATCCGCGCCGAGCGTGTCGGCGGCACCGCGGCCGGCTGGGGGGCGTGAAGGTGACCGAACCAACGCACCCTGCGGTGGCAGAACTCCTCGCCCGCTCGCACGAGCTGGGCTCCGACCGCCGAAACACCAACTACGCGGGTGGGAACGCCTCCGCGAAGGGCACCGACGTCGACCCCGCTACCGGCGCCGACGTGGAGCTGATGTGGGTCAAGGGTTCCGGCGGGGACCTCGGCACGCTCACCGAAGCGGGGCTGGCGGTGCTGCGGCTGGACCGGGTACGCGCACTCGTCGATCGCTACCCCGGACAGGATCGCGAGGACGAGATGGTCGCCGCGTTCGACTACTGCCTGCATGGCAAGGGCGGCGCGGCACCCAGCATCGACACGGCCATGCACGGGCTTGTCGACGCACCACACGTCGACCACCTGCATCCGGACTCCGGCATCGCGCTCGCCACCGCCGTGGACGGTGAGGAGCTGACGCGGGAGGTCTTCGGCGACCGCGTGGTGTGGGTCCCGTGGCGAAGGCCGGGCTTCCAACTCGGGCTGGACATCGCCGCGATCAAACAGGCCAATCCCCACGCCATCGGTTGTGTCCTGGGCGGGCACGGCATCACGGCGTGGGGCGCGACCAGCGACGAGTGTAGACAGAACTCGCTGGACATCATCCGAACCGCGGAGGCCTACCTGGCCGAACACGGCGACCCCGAACCGTTCGGTGCCGTGCTGCCCGGGTACGAGCCGTTGCCCGAGGGCGAGCGTCGAAAGCGGGCCGCCGCGCTGTTCCCCGTGCTGCGTGGGCTGGCTTCCACCGACTCACCCCAGCTCGGCCATTTCACCGACAGCGGCGAGGTGCTGGAGTTCCTCTCCCGCACCAAACACCCGGAACTGGCCGCGCTCGGCACGTCGTGCCCGGACCACTTCCTGCGCACCAAGGTCGCACCGCTGGTCGTGGACCTGCCCGCGACCGCGCCGCTGGAGCGGGTGGTGGAGCGGGTCCGCGAGCTGCACGCCACCTACCGGGAGGACTACGCCGCCTACTACGACCGGCATGCCACGCCGGGCTCCCCGCCGATGCGCGGGGCGGACCCGGCGATCGTGCTGGTTCCCGGCGTCGGGATGTTCAGTTTCGGCCGCGACAAGCAGACGGCGCGGGTCGCTGGCGAGTTCTACGTCAACGCCATCAATGTCATGCGCGGCGCCGAGTCGGTGTCGACGTACGCACCGATCCCGGAGTCCGAGAAGTTCCGCATCGAGTACTGGGAGTTGGAGGAAGCCAAGCTGCGGCGGATGCCGAAACCCAAGCCGCTCGCCACGCGGGTCGCGCTCGTCACCGGGGGTGGCTCCGGGATCGGCAAGGCCATCGCGCGGCGGCTCGCCGCCGAGGGTGCCTGTGTGGCCGTCGCCGATCGTGACGTGGCCGCGGCCGCCGAGGTCGCCGAGGGGATCGGCGGCCCGGACCTCGCGGTGCCGGTCGGCGTCGACGTCACCGACGAGGCCGCGATCGGCGAGGCGATGGCGGCCTGCACGCTGGCCTTCGGTGGGGTGGACCTCGTGGTCAACAACGCCGGACTGTCGGTGTCCAAACCGTTGCTGGAGACCACCGCGAAGGACTGGGACCTGCAGCACGGCGTGATGGCGCGCGGCTCGTTCCTGGTCTCGCGAGAGGCCGCTCGCGTGATGATCGAACAGGGCCTCGGCGGCGACATCGTGTACATCGCCAGCAAGAACGGCGTGTTCGCCGGACCCAACAACATCGCCTACGGCGCCACGAAGGCCGACCAGGCCCACCAGGTGCGGCTGCTCGCCGCCGAACTCGGCGAGCACGGCATCAGGGTCAACGGCGTCAACCCCGACGGTGTGGTGCGTGGTTCGGGAATCTTCGCCTCCGGTTGGGGTGCCCAGCGTGCGGCCGTTTACGGCGTGCCGGAGTCGGAACTGGGCGCCTTCTACGCCAAACGCACGCTGCTGGGCAGGGAGGTGCTGCCCGAGCACGTCGCGAACGCGGTGTTCGTGCTCACCTGCGGCGAGCTGTCGCACACGACGGGGCTGCACATCCCGGTCGACGCCGGGGTGGCGGCGGCCTTCCTGAGGTAGGGAGTGACGATGACGAACGGCAGGCGGCGACCGAGGGTCGGCCTGGTGGCCGGTGGGCTCGGCGCCTACTGGGACCAGTTTCCCGACCTGCTGCCGACGTTGCAGCGGTCGGCGGCCTACGTCAGCGAGCGCATCGCTTCCTTCGACGCCGAGATAGTCGATGCCGGCTTCATCTCGGATGCGCAGGAAGGCGCCGTGGCGGCTGAGAAGCTGCGCACGGCGGGCTGCGATCTGATCGTCGGGTTCCTCACCACGTACCTGACGGCAACGATGTTGCTGCCCGTCGCCCAGCGCAGCGGGGCACCGGTGCTGCTGATCAACCTGCAGCCCACCGAGTCGATGGACCACGCGAACGTGGACACCGGGCAGTGGCTTGCCTACTGCGGGGCCTGCCCGCTGCCGGAGCTGGCCAACACCTTCCAAAGGGCTGGTGTCGAGTTTCGCAGCGTCTCCGGCTACCTGCGTGACGAGCGGGCATGGGCCAAGATCGAGCGGTGGGTCCGTGCGGCGGCGGTGCGTAAGGTGCTCAGGCACGGCCGCCACGGGTTGATGGGCCACCTGTACCCGGGGATGTACGACGTTTCGACCGATCTGACCATGGTCAGCGCGCACTTCGGTGGGCACATCGAGGTGCTGGAGTTCGACGACCTGCGCGTACGCGTCGAGCGGGTGAGCGACGCCGAGGTGGCGGCGAAGGTGGCAGAGGCCGAGTCGGTGTTCGAACTGGACTCCTCGGTGAACCGGTCGGACCTGGAGTGGGGTGCCAAGGTGGCGGTCGGCCTCGACCGGCTTGTCGCGGATTTCGAGCTGGACAGCCTCGCCTATTACCACCGTGGCCTCGGCGGCGAGATACACGAGCGACTCGGCGCGGGCATGATCCTCGGCGCGAGCTTGCTCACCGCACGCGGTGTTCCGGCGGCGGGCGAATTCGAGTTGCGCACCAGTATCGCCATGCTGATCTTCGATGTACTCGGCGCGGGTGGCTCGTTCACCGAGTTGCAGGCGTTGGACTTCGCCCGTGGCCATGTCGAGATGGGCCACGACGGCCCAGCTCACCTTTCCATCAGCTCGAAGCGGCCGCTGCTGCGCGGTCTTGGGGTGTACCACGGGAAGCGGGGCTGGGGTGTGTCGGTCGAGTTCGATGTCGCGCACGGGCCGGTGACGCTGCTGGGTGTCGGGCAGGACCGGCACGGGCGCTACTCGCTCATCGTGTCCGAAGGCGAGGTGGTGGACGGTCCGTTGATGCGTATCGGCAACACCACGAGCCGCGTCGATTTCGGCCGCGATCCGGGGGAGTGGACCGATGAGTGGTCGGCGAGTGGGGTCGCCCACCACTGGGCGCTCGGTATCGGCCACCGCGCCTCCGAATTACGCGCCGTCGCCAGCCTGCTGGGCCTGCCCATGGTCACGGTGTAGCTATGCGGTCGTTCGTCGCCGTAGACCTTGGCGCCACCAGCGGCCGGGTAATGCTCGGCAGGGTCGGGCAGGCAACCGCAGCGGTGGAGCTGACACAGCTACGACGGTTCGCCACCGGCCCGAGGCAGCGGCCCGGAGGCGGCCTGCGCTGGGACGTCGAAGCCATGTACGGCGAGATCCTCGCCGGGTTGCGGCAGGCTCGGGCGGCAGAGCCGGTCTCGATCGGCATCGACTCGTGGGCCGTCGACTACGGCCTCATCGGAGCCGACGGAAAGCTTGACGGCGATGTGCGCTGCTACCGCGATCCTCGCACCGACGGCATGGCTGACAAGCTGCGCGAGTCGGTGTCCGACGAGCTGCTGTACCGCATCACCGGCCTGCAGTACCTGCCGTTCAACACCGTCTACCAGTTGCTGTCCGAACCGGCCGAGCGGCTCGAGGGCGCGACGATGCTGCTGCTGCCCGATCTGATCGCATACTGGCTGACCGGTGAGGTAGGCGCCGAGGTCACCAACGCGTCGACCACCGCGCTGCTCGACGCCACAACCAGGCAGTGGTCGACCGAACTGCTCGAAAGGACCCCGATCCCGCAGAGCCTGCTGCCGCCGCTGCGGCAACCGGGGGAGCCGATCGGGCGTTCGCCGGAGGGCACCCCGGTGGTGGCGGTCGCCTCACACGACACGGCCTCCGCGGTCGCGGCGGTGCCCGCGACCGGTGACGACTTCGGCTACATCTCGTGTGGCACCTGGTCGCTGGTCGGGCTTCGGCTGCCCGCACCCGTGCTGACGGAGCAGGCTCGGCTGGCGAACTTCACCAACGAGGCGGGCATCGACGGGACGGTGCGGTTCCTGCGCAACACCATGGGGCTGTGGCTGCTGAGTGAGTCGCTTCGGGTGTGGCGGGAACGGGGTCTGGGCGTCAGGCTTGAGCAGGTGTTGCACGAGGCGATGAAACAACCGGCGTTCGCGTCGCTGATCGACCCCGACGACCCGGTCTTCCTGACACCTGGTGACATGCCCGCCCGCATCGCGCGGGCGTGCGAGGAGAGGGGTCAGCCGGTGCCGGACAGCCCGGGGGCCGTGGTACGCACCATCCTGGAGTCGCTGGCGCTCGCGCACGCTGCCTCGCTGCGTACGGCCGCCGAGCTGGCCGGGCGCGAGCTGCGCGTGGTGCACCTGGTCGGTGGAGGGGCGCTGAACGAGTCGCTGTGCCAGCTCACCGCCGACGCGTGCGGCTTGCCGGTGCTGGCGGGGCCGGTGGAGGCAAGCGCGCTTGGCAACGTGCTGGTGCAGGCAAGGGCTGCCGGGTTGGCCGATGCCGGTCCGGCCGCCGCGCCGCTGGCTCGGTACGAGCCAAGTGGCGACCGCGCGGCGTGGCTGGCGGCGGCGCGGCGGGTGGGCGTTGGTGAGGCGCGATGAGTAACCCACGCGTCGCGTTGTTCGCCACCTGCCTCACCGACACGCTGTACCCGGAAACGGCGAAGGCGGTCGTGCGGTTGCTGGAACGGCTCGGCTGCACCGTGGACTTCCCGCTGGAGCAGACCTGCTGCGGGCAACTGCACTTCAACACCGGATACGCCGACGAGGCCAGGTCGCTGGCGCACCGCTACGCCGAGGTGTTCGAAGGCTACGACTACGTGGTGGCGCCTTCCGGCTCGTGCGCAGGAATGGTCCGCGAAACACACCCGGGGCTGTGCGGTTCGAGCGTGCCTGTCGAGCGCACCTTCGAGCTCAGCGAGTTCCTCGTGGACGTGCTCGGGGTAACCGACGTCGGTGCCTACTTTCCGCATCGCGTGACCTACCACCCGACCTGTCATTCGCTGCGGATGCTCGGGGTGGGCGAGAAGCCGCTGCGGTTGCTGCGGCAGGTGCGCGGGCTTGAACTGGTCGAGTTGCCGCAGGCGGAGCAGTGCTGCGGTTTCGGCGGCACGTTCGCGTTGAAGAACGCGGAGACCTCGACGGCGATGCTGGCCGACAAGATGCGGTGCGTGCAGGACACCGGGGCGCAGGTGGTGACCGCGGGCGACAACTCCTGCCTCATGCACATCAGTGGCGGGCTTTCGCGGCTGCGTACCGGTGTGCGCGGGATACATCTGGCCGAGATCCTGGCGAGTACGGAGGAGCAGCCGTGGGTCGCAACCCCGTGACGTGGCTGGGTAGCCCGGTGTTTCCGAAGGCGGCGCACACCGCGCTCGCCGACACCCAGCTGCGGGCCAACCTGCGCAAAGCGACCACCACCATCCGGGACAAGCGCGCTTCGGCCGTCGCCGAGCTGGCCGACTGGGAGGAACTGCGCAGAGCGGGCGAGGCCATCAAGGACGACGTGCTGGCCAATTTGGACACCTACCTGTTGCGGCTCGAGGAGTCGGTGACCGCGCGGGGCGGGGTGGTGCACTGGGCCCGCGACGCCGAGGAGGCCAACCGCATCGTGCTCGACCTCGCTCGCGAGCACGGAGCCGACGAGGTCGTGAAGGTCAAGTCGATGGCGACGGCCGAAATCGGCCTGAACGAGGCGCTCGAGGCGGGCGGGATACGCGCCGTCGAGACCGACCTCGCGGAGTTGATCGTCCAACTCGGTCGTGACCGTCCCTCCCACATCCTGGTGCCCGCGATCCACCGAAATCGCGCGGAGATCAGGGAGATCTTCCGCCGCGAGATGTCCGAGGCGCCGGTCTCCGACGACCCGAGGGAACTCGCCGAGGCAGCGCGCAGGCACCTGCGGCGGAAGTTCCTCTCCGCCAGGGTGGCCGTCTCCGGGGCCAACTTCGCGGTCGCCGACACCGGATCGATCGTGGTCGTGGAGTCCGAGGGCAACGGCAGGATGTGCCTGACGTTGCCGCAGACGCTGATCACGGTCATGGGTATCGAGAAGTTGGTGCCGAGCTGGCGGGATCTGGAGGTTTTCCTGCAACTGCTCCCCCGCTCCTCGACGGCGGAACGGATGAACCCCTACACCTCGGTGTGGACGGGCGTGACGCCAGGCGACGGGCCGAGCCGGTTCCACCTCGTGTTGCTGGACAACGGGCGCACGGCCACGCTCGCCGACGAGGTCGGGCGGCAGGCATTGCGCTGCATCCGGTGTTCGGCGTGCCTGAACGTGTGTCCGGTCTACGAGCGCACGGGTGGGCAGGCCTACGGCTCGGTGTACCCGGGTCCGATCGGCGCGATACTCGCCCCGCAGTTGGCCGACGATCCCTCCGATGAGCAGGCCGCTTCGCTGCCGTACGCGTCGTCGCTGTGCGGGGCGTGCTACGAGGTCTGCCCGGTTCGGATCAACATCCCGCAGGCGCTGACCCACCTGCGGGCGAAGGTGGTGCGCAACAAGGGCGGGCGCAACCCGGAAGCGCTGGCCATGGCGGCCGCCGCGTGGGTGTTCGCCGATCCCCGCCGCTTCGAGGCAGCGCAGCGGGCCGGTTCGCTTTCCAGGCTGCTGACCGGTGCCGGGCCGATCGGCCGCCTGCCGTGGCCTGGCTCGAAGTGGACAGCGACGCGGGACGCGCCCTCGCTGCCGAAGGAGTCGTTCCGGCTGTGGTGGAGGCGCAATCGTGGGTAGTGCACGGGAGGAGATCCTGGCGAGAATCCGCGCCGCGGGGGCAGCGCGGCCGGTGACGGTGCCGAGGGAGTATCGCCGCGAGCGGCGGGTGGCCGATCCGGTCGCGCTGTTCGCCGAGCGGATCGCGGACTACCGGGCGGTCGTGCGCAGCGGGCCGGTGGAACTCATCGGCGAGTGTCTGGGTGCGCGTGGGGTGCGGACCATGGTGGTGCCCGCCGACGTGCCCGCCCACTGGCGGGTGTCCGGTGTGCGGTGGCTGGTCGACGACGACCCGCCCCTGGAACTGTCGGTCGTCGACGGCGTCGACGGGGTGCTCACCGGATGCGCCGTGGCCATCGCGGAGACCGGCACGATCGTGCTTGACGCGGGGCAGGCGCAGGGCAGGCGGCTGCTCAGCCTCGTACCCGACTACCACCTGTGTGTCGTGCGTACCGACCAGATCGAGGTCACCGTGGCGCAAGCGCTTTCGAGACTCGACCCGCTACGGCCGTTGACCTTCATCAGCGGCCCCTCGGCCACCAGCGACATCGAGTTGGACCGGGTGGAGGGTGTGCACGGTCCCAGAACGCTCGAGGTGCTGATCGTGGACGGCTGAGTGTGAGGTTCAGCTCGCACCGCCGTCCTACAAGGGACGCCGGACGGGAACGCGGAACTCGCGGACGGGAACGCGGAACTCGCGGACGAGAGCGGGGGACTCGCGGACGGGAACGCGGAACTCGCGGACGGGAGCGGGGGACTCGCGGGTGTCAGTGTTCGCTGGGGAAGAGGTCCGCGGCGCGGCTCGGGCGACCGAAGTGGAAACCCTGAGCCTGGTCGCAACCGAGGTCGCGCAGGATCTCCACCTGCCTTGCGTTCTCGGTGCCCTCGGCGATCACCGTGAGTCCCATTGCGTGCGCCATCGTGACGATGCCCTTGATGATCGCCTCCGCGTCGGTCTCACCAGGTTCGTCCAGCCCTGCGACGAACGACCGGTCGATCTTCAAGGTGTCCAGCGGCAGCTTCCACAACTGGGCCAGCGAGGAGTACCCGGTGCCGAAGTCGTCGATGGCCAGCCGCACGCCGAGCCCGCGCAGCGCGGTCAGTACCTCGGCTGCCGCCTTCGGTTCCCGCATCAACGCGCTCTCGGTGATCTCCAGGCACAGTTCCTCCGGCGGCAGACCAGTGGCACGAAGCGCCTCGGCCACGGCGTCGACCAGTTTCTCGTCGTCCAACTGCCGGGCAGACAGGTTCACCGTGAGCCGGGTGTCGATCTTTCCCGGTCCGCGTCGGTTCGCCAGTTCCCGGGTAGCGGTGCGCAGCATGTGTCCACCGATCAGATTGATCAGGTCGCTCTCCTCTGCGAGCGGGATGAACTCGCCGGGCGAGATGCTGCCGTGCACGGGGTGGTCCCAGCGAAGCAGTCCCTCCACCGCAACGGTGCGGTAGGTGCGCAGGTCCACGACCGGCTGGTAGGCGACCCACAGCTGGCCACCCCGGATGGCCTCGCGCAGGTCCTGCTCCAGCCGCAACTGGCGCTGGATTCGTTCGCGCAGCTCCACGTCGAAGAACTCGTCGCGGCCCCTGCCCCTGGTCTTGGCCTGGTACATGGCCACGTCGGCATCACGGATGAGGTCCTCGGCCGAGCGCCCGTCACCCGGCCCCGCTGTCACGATGCCGATGCTCGCGTCGATGCGCAGCCGCCTGCCGTCCACCGTGATCGGTTCGGTGAGCGAGCGGCGCAGGTGCTCGATGAGGGACCGGATCTCGCCGTCGTGGCGGACCTCGAAGGTCACCACGGCGAACTCGTCGCCGCCGAGCCTGCCGACCAGATCGGAGCGGCGCACGGAGTGTTGCAGCCGCTGACCCGCGATGCGCAGCACCTTGTCACCGATGTTGTGCCCGAGCGAGTCGTTGATGACCTTGAACTTGTCCAGGTCGATGAACAGCACGCAGGCCATGCCGCCACGACTGCCCTCCCGCAGGGCCGAAGCCAGCCGCTGCAGCACGAGCGTGCGGTTGGCGAGGCCGGTCAGCGGGTCATGGGTGGCGTCGTGCTCGAGCCGCTCGCCGATGGCCCTTCGCTCGGTGATGTCGGTGAACGAAGTGACCACAGCGGCAGGCGTGGTGGGGCTGCCGTCCAGCGGCCTGCAACTCATCGAGAGCCACACACATCGCCCGTCCGGGCGCTGCGCCCGTACGACTCTCGTGCCGGCCGGCTCGCCGGTGCGCCGGCTCAGCGCTGAGGGGTAGTCGGCGGGGTCGATGCGTTGGCCAGACTCGTCGTAGAGCGGGAACAACGTCGGAGAGCAGCCGATCACCGCGTGCAGCGGCAGACCGAGTATGCGGCCCGCCGCCGGGTTGGCGGATTCGACGAACCCGTCGGCCCCGATCACCACCACGCCCTCGTCCAGCGCGGCCACCACCGTGCTGTAGCGACGCTCGGCCTGCCTTCGCGCGGTCTCGTCCGCGCACACCAGCACGTAGCCGCCGTTCATCTTTGCCGCGGATACCCGGATGGCCAGCCGCGAACCGTCAGCCCTGCGGTGGGTGTCCTCCACGACGCCGCCGTCGGCGAGGACGGCGGCGGGGTCGAGCCGGGAACCCACCACCTCGCCGACCGGCCTACCGATCGCCGATCGAGAGCTGTGCCCGTACACCGTCTCGGCGGCCGGGTTCCAACTGGTGACGACGCCTTCGGCGGTGGTCGCGATGATCGCGTCGCTGACGTGGGAGACCAGTGCTGCCTGGTAGTGCAACGCGGCTTCCGCGGACTTCTGTGCCGTGATGTCGCGCATGATGACCTGGTAGGCGGGCCTACCTTGCCAGGTGGTGCGTACCGAGACCGACTCGATCAGCATCGTCTCGCCGTCGAGCCGCTTGAGTTCGACCTCCGTGGGTGTCGTCGTGGCGCCGGGACCTTCGAGCTCCTCGATGCGCTTGAGCATGTCCGGCACGGCGAACGGATCGACGAAGTCGGTGATCGGCTTGCCGATCAGGTCGTCGGCCAGCTCCGCGGCGACGAACCTGGCCGCTGCAGGGTTGACGTAGACGAGCCGGCCACCTTCGTGGACGCAGATGCCGTCCGGGCTCAGTTCCACGAGTAGCCGGTAGCGATCGGCGAGGTCGGCGAGTGCCTGCTCGTTGCCGTGCCGTTCAGTCACGTCGGTGGCGATTCCCACCAGCCGTTCGATGTCGCCGTCGCCGTTGTCCTGTGCGCGGGCTAGGAATCGCGTCCATCTCGTGTCACCGTGGGGAGTCTCGTGACACTGTTCAAGATCAAAATTGTGCCACACCGGGCAATTTCTGGCCGCCACGGTCAGCGGCTCCAGCAGTTCGAGCAGTCGGTCGCGGATGCTGTGTTCGTCCTCGACGGGCAGGCCAAGTGCCTCCGCCACGCCGGTGGTCCAGGTGACGTCCAGGGTGCCGAGGTCGAGCGACCAGATCCCCGCTCCGGTCGCGGTCAGGGCGAGGTCGGCGATGATCTCATGGTTTGGCTTCGTCCAGGCGGGTGCTCCGCCCCGGGTACACGCCTCCATGTCTCGTTCCATCCGCTGTCTGTACACAGGCTTTCGATTACAGCATGAAATCGCCGCTAGGCGAATAGTAGGAATCCGAAACCTGTTATTGCGTTCTGCATCTTGAGTGTCTCGACGCGCCGTCACCAGAGTAGGTGGCTTTTTCGGTCAGCGCTGCCCGGAAGGCCGCCTCAACGCATAACCAGGTGAAAGTGAGGCGCAGATCATGCTGCGATCAAGAACCGACGGAATCGGTATCAGCGGCATCGGAGCGGTCACCGGCTACGGCTGGGGCCGCGAACTACTGTGGGAGGGACTGCTTTCGGGCAAGCCCGCGGCAACCCTTACCGGTGGGTTCGGATCCGGTGACGCGGACGCGGGCTGGGTCGCGGCGGTTCCCGACGGCGGTGACCCCGCTGACGGCAGGGGCCGCTTCGCCAGAGCCATGCGGGCCGCTGCCCGGGAGGCGATCGAGGACGCGCGTGAGCGGGGCTGGGTTCCCGGTGCGCGCGTCGGTTTGGTGCACGCCGTCGTGCTGGGCGAGGTCGACCTGTGGAAGGAGTTCTACCTCGTGGAGGGCGGCCAGTTGCAGCCGAGGGACTACCTCGCGCTGATGCCGTCCACCCCGACGTCGACCTTCATGCAGGAATACGGCTTCCACGGGCCCGCGATGAACGTGTCGGCCATGTGCGCGTCGGGCAACGCCGGGATGCTCACGGCGAAGTCCTGGCTGGACGCGGGAATCGTGGACGACGTGGTGCTCGTGGCCACCGACCTTTCGTTGACCCCGGAGAACGTGCGGCACTTCGTGCGGCTCGGGGTTTCGGTGGTTGACGAGGAGCCGCTGCTCGGCTGCAGGCCGTTCCAGCAGGGCAGCCGGGGCTTCATCATGGGTGAGGCTTCGGTCGGTTTCGTGCTGTCTCGCCGGTCGAGCGAGCCGTACGCACGGCTGCTCGGCGGCGCGATGTCGCACGACGGGTACCACGTGACCTCGATCGAGCCCTCGCTTCGGCAGGTGCGGCGCTGCTTCGTCGAGGCGCTGGACAACGCGGGCGTGGCCGCCGCCGAGGTGCGGTACCTCAACGCACACGGCCCCGGCACGAAACAGTGCGACACTGCCGAGGCCGCGTTGCTGGAGGAACTGTTCCCAGCCGAGGCGGGCGTCTACTCCGTCAAGCCGCTCACCGGGCACTGCCAGGGTGCGGCGTCGGCGGTGGAGCTGGCCGTGGCCGCGCTCGGCTACGAGCGCGGCACGATCCCCGCTCCACCGCTGGTGGCGCAGCCGCACCCGCGGTTGCTGCACGGCCGGTTCCCGGTAGCCGGGGGCCTGACGGTGAAGTCATCGCTCGGGATGGGTGGCCACAACTCCGTGGTCGTGCTCGGACCGGGGCGGGACTGAGTTGTTCGGCGGTGACCGGCGTGCTGCTCGACGCCGGTCACCGCCCCAGCCTTCACCGTGCGAGCCTGGCGTCCAGGGTGATCGTGGTTCCCGCGAGCGCGTTGCTCACCGGGCAGGTGTCCTTGGCCTGCTGCGCGAGCCGCGCGAAGGTGTCCTCGTCCACGCCTTCGACCTCGGCGCTCAGCGTGATTGCGACGGTGTCGATGGACAGCCCTCCGTTGGAGGGGCCGACCGTCACCCGCGCGCTGACGTCGATGGTGTTGGGTGCCAGGCCCTCCTTCTCGAGGGTGCCCGCGAGGTTCATCGCCAGGCAGGACGACTGCGCGGCGGCGATGAGCTCCTCCGGGCTGGTCGTACCTTCCGGCTCGCCGATCCTGCGGGGGAAGGTCACCTCGAACCGGGCGGAGCCCGAGGAGTCGAGTGTCACGACGCCCGTGCCCGAGTTCAGCCCGCCTTTCCAGTGTGTTGTCGAGTCGCGGCTGGCCATGGTCAACTCCTTCGGCTGGGATGCTGGCCGCTCGATGCTCTCGCCGATGGGTCTGGGTCGCCAGTCAGGTGGCACCGTCGGGCGGCGCCGTGTCGCCGGTCAGCCCGACGAAGTCGGCCATCCGCTCGACGGCTTCGGCGAAGAAGGCGTCGGCGGGCTCGAAGCTGCCGACGAACTGCCCGTTCAGTTCGAACCCGACCATCCCGAACAGCTGGGTCCACGCGATGAGTCCTCTTTCAAGCAGCGGTTCGGGAACCTCGATGGCCAGTTCCGAAACCACGGTGGCCAACTGTTCGGCCAGCTCGCCATCCGGCTGGGGCGCCGAGTCCGGCTCGCGCACCGCGCCCTGCTGCCACGCCTCCCGCAGGGTTGAGACCAAGACGATCGGCACCCTGCCCGCCGGGGCGATGGTGTCCTGCGGGGCTCGGTATCCAGGTATGGGAGAGCCGTAGATCAGCGAGTACTCGTGCGGGTTGGCGCGTGCCCACGCGCGTACCGCATGGCAGCTCGCCGTCCAGCGGCTTCGGGGGGACGGCTGTGCGCTCGCCGCGCGTTCGGTGGCCTCGCCGAGGCAGTTGTAGGCATCCACGATCAACGTTGTGATCAACTCGTCCCGGCTGGAGAAGTAGCGGTACAGCGCTGAGGACACCATGCCGAGTTCGCGGGCCACCGCCCGCAGCGACAGTCCCTGAGCGCCGACCTCGCCCAGTTGCCTCCTTGCTTCGGCCTTGATGGCGACGGTCAACTCAGCCCGTGCCCGCTCTCTCGCCGTGCGATGGACGCTTCTCATCCCCGCAGTCTGCCAGGAGCGAGAGCGGTGCACAAAATAGAGAGCACTGTTCTTGACAGCGCGCGACCTTGGGTGTTCACTGCTCTTAGTTGAGAGCAGCGCTCTCGCAGTGATCCGGAGGGGCCGATGACAACACAGCCGCGTTACCTCAAACCGTCGAAGGCGGGAAACGTCTTCCACAGCTTGGTCAGCTGGCTCACCAGGCACGGCGTGAGCCTGTGGGGCAGCAGGGTGCTGTACGTGCGTGGTCGCAACAGCGGCGAATGGCGCACCAACCCGGTCAACCTGCTCGAACACGGGGGCGAGCGCTACCTCGTCGCTCCGCGAGGACACACGCAGTGGGTCCGCAACCTACGTGTGGCAGGGCAAGGCAGGCTGCGGCTGGGCAACCGCTACGAGGACTTCACCGCGGTGGAACTCTCCGACGAGGAAAAGCTCCCGGTGCTGCGCGCCTACCTGAGGAAATGGGCATGGGAGGTCGGCGCGTTCTTCGGCAACCTCAAGGCCGACTCGCCGGAGCGGGAACTGCGCGCCGCCGCGCCGGGATTTCCCGCCTTCCGGATCGTCACCGGCGACTGAACTCCCACCGCCCGAGGCCGCCCCGGTCCAGGGGGTGCGGGGCGACCTCGGGTGGGGTGGGTCATTCCGGCTATTCCAGGAGCCGAACCGCGGCCAGCGCCAGCGGATCGAGCGCGTCGGGATCGTTCTCGGCGAGCTTGCGCAACTCAGCCTTCATCCTGGGGTCCCAGAACATGCGGATGTGGTTGGCGATGGCCGCCGCCGCCTGTTCGGCGGGCTGGTGCCGAAACTGCGCCGCGATGTCGGCGGCCATCCTCGCCTGTGGTGATGTCGTGGTCTCCATCAGTCCACCAGTGCCGGTTCCTCGTTGTGGGCCGCGTCGTGGCCCGCTGCCGCGTTCTTCAGCCCCACCTGCACGGCCGTGACCTTGTACTCGGGGCAGTTCGTCGCCCAGTCGGAGTTCTCGGTGGTCACGACGTTCGCCCCGGTGACCGGGTGGTGGAAGGTCGTGTAGACCACTCCGACCGGCATTCGGTCGGAGATCCTGGCCCGCAGCGTGGTGGTGCCGACGCGGCTGGACAGTGTCACCACGTCGCCGTCGTTGACGCCGCGTACCTCGGCATCGTGTGGGTGGATCTCGAGCACGTCCTCGCCGTGCCATGCCACGTTCGCGGTGCGCCGGGTCTGCGCGCCGACGTTGTACTGCGTGAGGATGCGGCCGGTGGTGAGGATGAGCGGGTACTTGCGGTTGCTGCGCTCCCGTGTCGGCACGAAGGGCGTCTGCATGAACCTGCCCTTACCGCGCACGAACTCGTCCACGTGCATCACCGGCGTGCCCTCGGGTGCGGCGTCGTTGCACGGCCACTGCACGCTGCCGAGCTTGTCCAGCTTGGCGAAGGACACCCCCGCGAACGTCGGAGTAACCGAGGCGATCTCGTCCATGATCTCGCTCGCGCTGTTGTAGTGCATGTCGTAGCCCATCGCCTTGGCGATCTCGCAGGCGACCTGCCACTCGTCCATACCGATCTTGGAAGGCATCACCGGCCGCACGCGGTTGATGCGCCGCTCGGCATTGGTGAACGTGCCGTCCTTTTCGAGGAACGACGTGCCCGGAAGGAACACGTGCGCGAACTTCGCCGTCTCGTTGAGGAACAGGTCCTGCACCACCACCAGTTCCATCGCCGAGAGCGCGGCGTGCACATGGTTGATGTTCGGGTCCGACTGGGCGATGTCCTCGCCCTGCACGAACAACCCCCGGAAGGTGCCGTCGATCGCCGCGTCGAACATGTTGGGGATACGAAGGCCTGGCTCCGGCAGCAGCTGCCGGTCCCACAGCTTTTCGAACACCTCGCGCACGGCGTCGTCGGACACGTGCCGGTAGCCGGAAAGTTCGTGTGGGAAGGAGCCCATGTCGCAGGAGCCCTGCACGTTGTTCTGGCCGCGCAGCGGGTTGACGCCCACACCCTCGCGCCCGATCTGGCCGCAGGCCATGGCGAGGTTCGCCATGCCCATCACCATCGTGGAGCCCTGGCTGTGCTCGGTGACGCCGAGACCGTAGTAGATCGCCGCGTTGCCACCGCCCGCGTAGAGCCGCGCGGCGGCGCGAACCTCGGCCGCGGGCACACCGGTGATCTCCTCGACCGCCTCCGGGCTGTTCTCCGGCCTCGCGATGAACTCGGCCCAGGAGTCGAAGTCCTCGCAACGGGAATCGACGAACTCACGGTCGAGAAGACCCTCGGTGACCACGACGTGCGCCATCGCGTTCACGACGGCCACGTTGGTGCCAGGAGCCAACTGCAGGTGGTGGGTCGCCTCGATGTAAGGCGAGCGCACCAGGTCGATCCGGCGCGGGTCAACCACGATCAGCTTGGCGCCCTCCCGCAGCCTGCGCTTCATGCGCGAGGCGAACACCGGGTGCGCGTCGGTGGGGTTGGCGCCGATCACCATGATGACGTCGGACTTGGCGACCGAGCGGAAGTCCTGGGTGCCAGCGGAGGTGCCGAACGTCTGCTTCAGTCCGTAGCCGGTGGGCGAGTGGCAAACCCTGGCGCAGGTGTCGACGTTGTTGTTACCGAACGCCGCGCGCACCAGCTTCTGCACCACGTAGACCTCTTCGTTGGTGCACCGCGACGACGTGATGCCGCCGATCGCCCCAGCTCCGTGGCGAGCCTGGATGTCGCGGAACCTCTCGGCGACATAGCCGATCGCGGTCTCCCAGTCCACCTCGCGCCACTCGTCGGTGATCCGCTCCCTGATCATCGGCTTCAGCTTGCGGTCGGGGTGGGTGGCGTAGCCGAACGCGAACCTGCCCTTGACGCAGGAGTGGCCCTCGTTGGCGCCGCCGTCCTTGTGCGGCACCATGCGAACCAACTCGTCGCCACGCAGTTCCGCCTTGAACGAGCAGCCGACCCCGCAGTAGGCGCAGGTGGTCAACACGGTTCGCGTCGGCATGCCCAGGTCCACGACGGAGCGCTCCTGCAGCGTCGCGGTAGGGCACGCCTGCACGCAGGCTCCACACGAGACGCACTCGGAGTCCATGAACAGCTCGTTCGCCCCCGGTGAGACCTTGGAGTCGAACCCGCGGCCTTCGATCGTCAGCGCGAACGTGCCCTGCACCTCGCCACAGGCCCGCACACAGCGGGAGCAGACGATGCACTTGGCGGGGTCGAAGTCGAAGTAGGGGTTGCTGGTGTCCTTCTCGGCGTCGAGGTGGTTCTCGCCCTCGTAGCCGTAGCGCACCTGCCGAAGACCGACGACCCCCGACATGTCCTGCAGCTCGCAGTCACCGTTGGCCGCGCACGTCAGGCAGTCCAGCGGGTGATCGGAGATGTAGAGCTCCATCACGCCCTGCCGCAGCTTCTCGAGCCGTGGCGTCTGGGTGCGGACCCGCATGCCTTCTGCGACCGGTGTGGTGCACGAGGCTGGCGTGCCCTTGCGGCCGTCGATCTCGACCAGGCACAGCCTGCACGAGCCGAAAGCTTCGAGGCTGTCGGTAGCGCACAGCTTCGGGATGTCGGTCCCGCTCTCCGCCGCCGCGCGCATGATGGACGTGCCCTCGGGCACGGTCACGGGTACGCCGTCGATCTCGACGGTCACCGTCGCCGGGCCCGGCTTGGCCGGCGTTCCGAAGTCGTGCTCCTTCAGCAAACCCATGGGTTATTTCGCCTCCTTGTGGTTGGCGGCGTTCGACACGAAGTCGTCGGGGAAGTGCGTCAGCGCACTGCGCACCGGGTTGGGTGTCAGCCCGCCCATCGCGCACAGCGACCCGTCGGTCATCAGCTCGCAGAGATCATTGAGCAGGGCCAGGTTGCCATCGGTGTCCTCACCGCCGGTGATCTTGTCGATCACCTCGACGCCCCGTACCGCGCCCACCCGGCACGGGGTGCACTTGCCGCAGGACTCCTCCGCGCAGAACTCCATCGCGAACCGCGCCATGGCCGCCATGTCGACGGCGTCGTCGAACACCACGATGCCGCCGTGCCCCAGCATCGCGTCGGCGGCGGCGAACGCCTCGTAGTCCATGGGCAGGTGGAACTGCGATGTGGGCACATACGATCCGAGCGGCCCGCCGACCTGCACCGCGCGCACCGGCCTTCCCGACCGGGTGCCGCCGCCGTAACCGTTGACCAGCTCGTCGAGGGTGATCCCGAAGGCGGTCTCGAACACCCCGCCTCGCGCGATGTTGCCCGCCAGCTGGAAGACCTGGGTGCCGCGCGAGCGATCCACGCCGAGCTCGGCGTAGGACTTCCCGCCGTCGGAGAGAATCGACGGCACGCTGGCGAGGGTGAGGACGTTGTTCACGATAGTCGGCTTGCCGAACAGCCCCGTGATCGCCGGAATCGGCGGCTTGGAACGCACCATGCCGCGCTTACCCTCCAGGCTCTCCAGCATGGAGGTCTCTTCTCCGCAGATGTAGGCGCCCGCCCCGACCCGCACGAACAGGTCGAAGTGCAGTCCGGAGCCGAGGATGTTCTCGCCGAGCCAGCCGTGCGCGTACGCGATGTCGATGGCCCTGCGCATCGTGGCGACAGCGTCGGGGTATTCCGACCGGATGTAGATGTAGCCCTCGGCGGCCCCGACGGCGTGCGCGGCGATGGTCATGCCCTCGATGAGGCAGAACGGATCGCCTTCCATCAGCATCCGGTCGGCGAAGGTGCCCGAGTCACCCTCGTCGGCGTTGCAGCACACGAACTTCAGCTCGCCGGGGGTCTCGAGCACCGTCTTCCACTTGATGCCCGCGGGAAAGCCCGCCCCGCCCCTGCCACGCAGGCCCGACTCGGTGACCTCGGCGACGACGTCGGCCGGGTCGAGTTCGAGCGCCCTGCGAAGTCCTGCCAGCCCGCCGAATCGCTCGTAGTCAGAGGCGGACAGCGGATCTGTGATCCCGACCCTGGCGAAGCACAGCCGCTGCTGATCACGCATCCAGGGCAGGTCCGCGACGAGGCCGTGGCACAACTCGTGGTCGGCGCCCCGCAACATCCCGGCGGCGAGCAGTTCGGGCACGGCCTCGGCGGAGACCGGCCCGTAACCGACCCGGCCCCGTTCGGTCTCGACCTCCACGAACGGCTCCAGCCACAGCATCCCGCGCGAACCGTTGCGCACCAGGCGGATCTCCTCGCCCGCCTCGCGGGACAACGCGGCCGCGACCTCGTTCGCGCCCACCGAAGCGGCGGCCGAGTCACGAGGCACATAGACTGTCGTCGTCACTGCTGCGCTCCGTTCGCCAGAATCTCCACGAGCCTGCTGCGGTCGACGCGGCCGTACATCCTGCCGTTGACCTGTGCCGCCGGTCCCAGCGCGCAGTTGCCGAGGCAGAACACCTGCTCCAGCGTCACCGAACCGTCCGATGTGGTCTGGCCGACCTTGACGCCGAACACCTGCTCGGCATCGGCGACCAGCTTCTCCGCGCCTACCGACTGACACGCCTCCGCCCGGCACAGCCGCACCGTCGCCGCGCCCGCAGGTTCGGACCTGAAGTCGGAATAGAAAGTGATCACACCGTGCACGTCCGCGCGGGACATGTTCAGTTCGGCGGCAAGTATCGGCACTACCTCGGAATCGATGTAACCGAACTCGGCCTGGATGCCGTGCAGGATGGGCAGCAGGGCACCCCGATCGCCGCTGTGCGCCTCCACGACGGCGCGCACTCGCTCCGCGACCGAGGCGCCGGCGCTGTCGACCGCCATACCGCCTCCTCGTTGTATACGGTATACATCAGCTATGTTACCCGCACGGTGAAACGGGCACAACAAGCGTACGGTCCGGTGAAGCCTTTGCCGAGGCAGTTGTCACCCAGTGAAAAAAGCGATCCCGAACCGCGTGGGGCTCAGCGGCGGAACCAGCGCCGAGGTGGCGTGGCCGTCTCCAGTAGGTGCGGCGCGTGCTCGCGCACCGCCTCGGTTACCTCGCTCATGCTGGGATTCACCAACGCCACCGGACCGACGAACACCGTGGGCACGGTCTCGTTGCCGCCCGCGGCAGCGCGTACCCGCGCCGCCCCTTTCGGGTCGCTCCAGATGTCGACCTCTCGCACCGCCAGTCCGCTCTTGCGCAGTCGCCTGCGCAGGCTCGCGCAGAACGGGCAACCAGGGCGCCAGTAGAACTCGATTGCTTCGACCGCCACATCTCCTCCTACCAGCACCGTAGCCGTAGCCGGTGGCTGGCCGAGCCGGCACCCTTGCGAGACGCTGGTCGAATGGACTTCGAGGCCGTGGCCGACGAGTTGTACGCAGCCCGCCGTGAGGAGTTCACGCGGCTGCGTGAGGAGCGCGCGGCGAGGGCTCGCGCCGACGGCAGCCGCGACCTCGCCGAACGCATCCGCAAGCTGCGCAAGCCGACCAGTTCGGCCGCGCTCGTCAACCACCTCGCACGCAGCAGGCCCGACGATGTCGCAGGCCTTCGCGAGCTGGGTGAGGCGCTGCGTGACGCGCACACCGAGCTGGCGGGCGATCGGCTGCGTGAGCTGTCCAGGCAACGCCATGACCTCGTCCGCGCGCTGACGCGGGCCGCGGCCGAGCTGGCGAGCGGAGGGGTCAGCGAGGCGGTGTCCAGGGAGGTGAGTGAGACACTCGACGCCGCCGTCGCCGATCCCGAATCCGCTCGCGCGGTGCAGCGAGGACGCCTGGTCTCCGCGTTGCGACCGCCTGACCCGTTCGCGGGAGCGTGGCTGCCCACCATGCAGCAGGGTGGACCTGCCGCACGCGAACCCGCCAAGGGAAAGCGGAAGGAGCAGGCGAGGGGCGAGCGGAGACAGCCGGAGAAGCGGGAACGCGCCGATACGGCACGGCAGCGGTTGAAGCAGGCACGAGAAGCCGCCGCGCAGGCCAGATCGGCTCGCGACACCGCGCGAAAGGAACTGCGGGCGGCCGAACGTGAGGAAGCGAAGGCACGAAAGCGCACGGCGGAGGCGCGGCAGGCGCTGGCCGCGGCCGATCGCGAGGTCGCGCACGCGGAGCAGCGTGTCACCGACCTCAGTAGCGGTTAGCGGGCACGGCCGGTGTTCGGGACAGTCGGTCGCCTTTCGATGCAACGTGGCGGGGATGGCCGCGCGTCCTTGACGTATGCGTGTGACGGCGTTGTTGGCCCTGTTGCTGGTCGCATCCTGTGGGGCTTCGGTGGGGTCAGGAGGGCAGCGGCCCTGTACCGAGATCGGTGTCAGGGTCGGTATCGGTGTCGATATCGACGCCGGGCTCGCCGCCGAGGCCGCCACGCTGCGAACCTGCTGGGGTGGCTCGTGCCGCACCTACCCGGTGGACCTGTTCCAGTCCACTGCGGCCACCGATTCGACGTGCGCGGGTGACCGCCCGGATGACGTCTGCTCGGCACGGCTTCGGCCGACCGGCGGTCAGCACGGTTTCGCCGACATCGCTGATCTGCCGGAGCGGCCGGTCGAGGTCACGCTGACCGTTACCGGCGCGGGCGGCGAGCGGCTCGCGCACCGGACCCTGAGTGTGACCCCGACTCCGGTCTATCCCAACGGCCCCGACTGTGGTGCCGGGGGACCACAGTCGAACCTCGTTGTCGACCCACGGGGGATGGTCAGCGAACGAGCCTGAGTCCGCGCGGGCGGCGCCACCGCCTAGACCGCAGAACTCGCGGGCGGGAACGGGGGACTCGCGGGCGGGAGCGGGGGACTCGCGGGCGGGAGCGGGGGACTCGCGGGCGGGAGCGGGGGACTCGCGGGCGGGTGGGCCCGGCCTCCCCGACTGGGCCGGACCCAGCCCTGCTCGGCTCCCCTAGCCGATGTCCCTGCGACGGAACGCGACCATCCCGGCCCCGATGAGCGCGACCGCGATGGCGGATAGCCACACCAGTGGTGCCACGGTGAGTTCCTCGCCCGGCAGTTTCGGGATGTGCTGGAACGGCGAGACGTCCAGCACCGCCTGGTCCAGGTTGAGCGCGGGTCCGAACATGCTGATCAGCAGGAAGACGGCCGCAACGGCCCACACGGCGTTGGTCAACTTCGGTGCGAGGCCGAACAGCGCGACGGCCGCTCCCGCCACCAGCCACACGGCTGGAAGCTGTGCGATACAGGCGGCGAGCACCGCCGGCACTTGGCCGCCGACGTCGTCCACCCGCAGCCCGTGTGCCAGACCCATGCCCACCCCGGCCACTGCCAGCAGCAGCCCGCTGCCGAGTAGCACGAACACCAGGTGGCCGGTCAGCCAGCGCAGTCTGCCCACGCCGGTGGCAAGCAGTGGCTCCACCCGCACGGCGGTCTCTTCGGCCCGCATCCGCAGCGCGGCCTGCACCGCGTAGAGGGTGGCCACCATCCCGAACGAGTTGGCCATCGCGGCGAGGAACGCCTCCACGATCGCGTCCGAGCCACCCATCCGCTCGAACATCTGCCGGGCCTGCTCACTGGTTCCGACCAGGTCGCCGATCCCGGCCGCCATCCCGCCGAACAGCACGGCCATCACGGCGAAGCCGGTCAACCAGCCGATGAGTACTCCTCGATGCAGCCGCGAGGCGAGCGCGAACGGTGTGCGCAGGCGTGGTGCCGCGCCCGCGGGCCCCAGGCTTGTCGGTAGCAGCCCCATACCGATGTCGCGCCTGGGTTGCAGCAGGTAGGCAACCGCGGTGAGCGCGATAGCCACGGCCAGCGGGATGAGCAGCACCCAGAACCGCTCGTCGGCGAACGGCCGTACCTGCGTACTCCAGCCGATCGGCGACAGCCACGACAGCCAGCTCACGTCCCCCGCCGCGTCGCCGAGCGCGCGGAAGGCGAACGTCACGCCCAGCACGGCACTGGCGATTCCGTTGGCCGTGCGAGAGTACTCGGCTAGCTGGGCGGAGATCGCGGCGACACCGGTGAACACCCAGGTCACAGCGGCGAACCCGAGTCCGAGGGCTAGCGAGCCGGTGGCGGGCAATCCGGCGCCGATCAGTGCGCCAGCGGTGAGCAGACCGGCGGTGAGCCCGAACACCGAGCACACGACGACCGAGGCGGTGAGCGCCGCGTAGCGGCCGAGCACGGTCGACGACAGCAACTCCTGCCTCCCGGTGTCTTCCTCCTGCCTGGTATGCCGCGTCATCGTGAAGACGCACACCAGCGCGAGGAAGAGCGGCAGCAGTGTGCCGAACCGCCATGCCGTGAAGCCGCCCGCGGTGGACAGGTCGAACGCCGGTCCGTAGAGCAGCGCGATGGAGGGGTTCTCACCCATGCTCGCCGTCAGCGCCTCGCGCTCGGCTTGTGTCCGGTAGATCTGCTCGTAGGCGCCGACGGTGCCCGCCGGGGTGAGCGCCAGCACCAGCAGCCAGATCGGCAGCACGATGCGGTCGCGGCGCAGCGCCAGCCGGATCAGCTGCCACGTGCCCGCGAGGTTGCCCGCCCTCGTGGACGAGTACGGCGCGCGAGCCATGACATGCTCGACGGTGGTGGTCATTTCGCTGTCGCCGCCTCGGCTCCGGCCGTCTCGGTGTAGTGGCGCAGGAACAACTCCTCCAGCGTCGGTGGCTGGCTGGTCAGACTGCGGACGCCGACCTGGGTGAGCTGACGCAACGCCTCGTCGAGCGCGTCGGTCTCGACATCGAACCGGACGTGGTTGCCCTCGATCTTGAGGTCGTGCACGTTGGTCAGTTGCGACAGGCCGTTCGGGTGTGCCGCGAGTTCGGCGGAGATCGAGGTCCTTGTGAGGTGGCGCAGGTCGGCGAGCGTTCCGCTCTCTACGATGTGTCCGTTCCGGATGATGCTCACCCGGTCGCACAGTGCCTCGACCTCGGCGAGGATGTGGCTGGAAAGCAGCACGGTGCGGCCCTGCCTGCGCTCCTCCTGGATGGCCTCCTGGAAGATCGCCTCCATCAGTGGGTCGAGCCCCGAAGTCGGCTCGTCCATGATCAGTAGCTCGACGTTGGAGGCGAGCGCGGCAACGACGGCCACCTTCTGCCTGTTGCCCTTGCTGTAGGTGCGGCCCTTCTTCCTGGGGTCGAGGTCGAAACGCTCGATCAGTTCGTCGCGGCGGCGCTTGTCCAGACCTCCGCGCAGCCTTCCGAGCAGGTCGATCACCTCACCACCGCTGAGATTGGGCCACAGGTTGACGTCGCCGGGAACGTAGGCGAGCCGGCGATGCAAGGTGGCGGCGTCGCGCCACGGGTCGCCGCCCAGCAGGCTGGCTTTCCCCCTGTCCGCGCGAAGCAATCCGAGCAGGACCCGAACGGTCGTCGACTTGCCCGCGCCGTTCGGGCCGAGGAAACCGTGGACCTCGCCGGTGGCGACCGACAGGCTCAGTCCGTCGAGGGCCTTCGTCGGCCCGAAGGACTTGTGCAGGTCCGTCACGGAGATGGCATTTTCCATGTTGGTGAAGCTACACTAGTTTCACAAAGTTGTGAAGATACGAAACAGTATAGCTTTGGTGATGGACCGAACCTGAACGAAGGGATGGATCGACATGTCGAGCAGGCCACAGTCCCAGCGCGACCCCAGCTTCACCAGGGATGAGGAGGCAGTTCGCGAGTATGTCGAGAAACTGGCGCTGGCGTTGACCCAGATGGGCTTCCAGCGCATGTCCGCGAGGGTGTTCTCCGCTCTGACGGTCACCGACAGCGGCCGGATGACCGCGGCGGAACTCGCGGAGGCACTCAATGTCAGCCCGGCCGCCATCTCCGGTGCCGTTCGCTATCTGGAGCAGATGGGGTTGGTCACCAAGGAACGGCAGCCCGGCGCGAGGCGTGACCACTACCGCCTCTACGACGACCTCTGGTATGCGTCGTTCCTCAAGCGCGACCGCATGATGCGGGTCTGGCGCGAAGCCACAGCGGAAGGTGTGGCGGCGGTCGGCGAGAACACTCCCGCGGGCAGGCGGCTGGCGCACATGGTCGACTTCCTCGACTTCATGGCCAGGGAGATCCCGTTGCTGTTCGAGCGCTGGCACGAGGAGCACGGCGAGCAGGAAGCGGAAGCGAGCTAGCGACCCGCGACGCGCTCGCGAAAAAAGTTTCTCCCGGATGTATCTGGTGGCCCCCCGCGTGCGTCCTATGGGCGACAGCACGCCGACCGCGCCGGGAGGGACCCTATGAGCGACGAGCACCCATGCGTGGCCGAGCTCGCGATGATCCGCGACTCGCTCGCCACGATGGGCGACCCGTGGCGGTGCGGGGAAACGTGGCTGAGCAGACTCTCCGCCACCTCGCGCAAGGCGAGGCTCGGCGTTCCCTCGCCGTCGGCCGAGGAGGTCAGCGCACGGTCGGACCTTCCCGCGCGCATGGCCGAGGCCGCGCTGGCACTCGAGGGAAGGCCGGTACGCGCGGGGCACGCACCCACCCCGCACCTGCCCCGGGCGTTCGACCTGCGGAACGTGGCCGGGCGAAGCTACGTCACGCCTGTCAAGGACCAGGGTGAGTGCGGATCCTGCAGCGCGTTCGGCACGGTGGCCGCGCTGGAGACCACGGCGGCCTACACCAGGGGTGCGCCTGGACTGAAGCTGGATCTTTCGGAAGCACACCTGTTCTTCGGCCACGCCGCCGCCCGGGAGGCGATTCTGCCGGACGGCACCTGGCCGGACGAGTTGTTCGAGGACTGCCGCAAACTCGGCGTGACCTTCGCCGACTACTACCCCTACACCGATGACGACGCCGGTGCGCTCAACCCCGCGTGGCGGGACAGGGTGGCCAAGGCCGACGGGGTCGTCGACCTCAGCAGCGACCCCGCGGCCATAAAGGAGCACATCTACGGCTACGGCGCGGTCACGGCCTGCCTGGTGGTTTACGACGACCTGTTCCACTACACCGGCGGCGTTTACCGGCACACCACGGAGCAGACCAGCGGCGGGCACTGCGTGGCACTGATCGGCTGGGACGACGACGCGGGCTGCTGGATCGCCAAGAACTCGTGGGGTCCTGAATGGGGAGAGAACGGGTTCTTGCGTATCGCTTACGGCGAGGCCTACATCGAGGACTACCCCGACCCGAGGTCGACCACCCTCGGGTGTACCGGGGTGAACCTGCGCGCCTGGCTACCAGCGCAGCGCGCGCTCGGACTGTTCGTGACGGCGCACCAGGCCAACGGCTGGGCCTATCTGGAGAACCTCGGATGGACCCGCATCGGCGGTGGGCCCGACGAACTGACGACCACGCTGGCGGCGATCGGCGCCGCCAGGGCGGGCGGTCACACCATCGCACCGTTCGTCGACAACGACGAACTCAGCACGATCAGCCCCGGCGGCTGAGTCGAGGAAGAGGAACCATGACACAGGATGCGGTGAACGACGCGAAGGCGGCGGACGAAGCGCAGCCGGAAGAGTCCACACCGGACGTGCAGCCGCCTGCTCCGCCGACTGGTTGGGATCCGTACGCGCCGCCGCCGAGGCCGGTGGCGCCGACTGGTTGGGATCCGTACGCGCCGCCGTCGAGGCCGGTGGCGCCGACTGGTTGGGATCCGTACGCGCCGCCGCCGAGGCCGGTGGCGCCGACTGGTTGGGATCCGTACGCGCCGCCGCCGAGGCCGGTGGCGCCGACTGGTTGGGATCCGTACGCGCCGCCGCCCAACCCGGTGGCGCCGACTGGTTGGGACCCCTACACACCGCCGCCCAACCCGGTGGCGCCGACCGGTTGGGACCCCTACACACCGCCGCCCAACGGGGGCGGCCAGCGGCAGCCCGCTCGACCGGGGGTCAGCTCGGAAAGCGGTTGGAGTCAACACCGTTTCATCACGCACCTGTGGTCGGCGGCCGAATCGCCGGGGGCGTGGATATCGGTGCACGGCGCCGGTTGGAAGCGGCTCTCTCCCGCATCCGAGTCGGGCCACAGCCACCTGACTCAGCTGGCATTGCTGGCGAAGAACTACCGGCTGCCTGTCGCGTACCACGAGGACTCGCGTGGGGAGATCGACCAGTTGCTGGTCTGAACCTCGCGTGGAAAAGGGTGGTGGCCGACAGCCGAGGGGGCCGTCGGCCACCACCGCCGGGGGGAGCAAGGGATGCGGCCGGGTGTACCGGCCGTAGGAACACGAAAGGACGGGGCGTGGTGGCACTGGTCCGGCTGGCGCAGTCCGATGCGGGCAGAGCAGCGGAGCTGCGTGTCGGGGACACCGTGGAGTTGCGGCTCCCGGAACTCCGGACGTCGGGTTACCGGTGGTCACTTCGCCTCCCCGAGGGGGTCCGGCTGGTCGCCGACGAATACGTCCGTGGGGGTGGCGACCATCCGGAAACGGGCCCTGTTGGGGGTGGGGCCCCGGGGGGTGGTGGGGTTCGCCGGCTGGCGCTGGATGTCGTGGGCGCCGGTCGGCACCTCATCGAGGCCGAGTTGGCGCGGCCGTGGGAGGACCGGCCGCGCCGCTCGGTCAGTTTCGTCCTGTCCGCTACTCCGACCGAGTGAGCAATGTATCTCTATTCCGACAACCGACTCCGTTGTCCTTTCCGGCCCGAGATACTGCCTGCGCCGACTTGAACAGCGCGATCCGGGAGGGCGGATGCGGTGACGGACGCCAGAACCGCCGAGGCGGACCCGTCGTGGGAGGGCCTACGCGGGCATGAGCTGTACGCGGCGTGCATGCACCAGGCGCGCGCGGGAAACCGTGCCGCGATGAACCGGCTCGTCAAGGAGTTGACGCCGCTGGTGTGGCAGGTCGCGCGAGGCAACGGGCTGGACAGGCACACTGCTGAGGACGTCGTGCAGACGGTGTGGCTCGCGCTGTTCCGGTACCTGGATCAACTCGCCGATCCCAAGGCGCTCGCCGCGTGGCTCATCACCACGGCGAGGCGGGAGGCGCAGCGCGCGGTCCGGCGCAAGCCCGCACCGGTGCCGCTCACCGAGGAGTTGGCCGAAACCGTTCCGAGTGCGCAACCCGCACCCGACGCGGAAGCGGTTCGAGCCGATCGCGACCGCAGGTTGTGGCGGGCGTTCGCGCAGCTGCCGCAGCGGTGCCAGGAGTTGCTGCGGTTGACGGTTCTCTCAGGACGTGCCGAGTATCGGCTGGTCGCCGACGCACTTCGCATTCCGCATGGCAGCATCGGACCTACGAGGGGTCGGTGCCTGCAGCGGATGCGGGGACTGCTGGAAGCTCAAGGGGGCAGCGTATGAACGAGGGCAACACCTTCCCGGACGACGACACGCTGCTTTTGGAGTTGGACAGGTTCGTCCACGAACTCGACCCGCCGCCGGACGACCTGGTGGAACGGGTGCAGTTCGCGCTGGCACTGGAAGACTTGGACGTCGAGGTCGCGCGTTGGGACAGAGCCGACGCTCTGACCGGCGTGCGCAGCGTGGCCCAGGGCACGATCACCTTCACGGTGAGCGATCTCACCGTGATGATCAACCTGACCGAGACGGGGCAGCGGCATCGCATCGACGGCTGGCTCGTCCCGGAGGGTCAGTACACGGTGGAGGTTCGCGTGGCGGGACACGACTCGTTCACCACGGTCGCCGACGACGGCGGCCGGTTCGTACTGAACGATGTGCCCAGCGGAACCACCCAGATAGTGGTGTACATCGGCGGCGAATCGTGCCGTCGCACCATCGTCACCCCGGCCGTGGTGCTGTAGAAGCCATCCGGCGCGACAGCGCTGTTGACGGATGTGCTCATATAGATCCCGTGCGTGGCGGGACACAACAGAATCGGGATCTCGACGCGGTGCTCGCCCTGCACCGGAAAGCGAACGACACCGCGGCCAGCGCGCACAACATCGAGGCCATTCGGCTGCTGCGCAAGGCGCTGCGATTGATCGATGCCAAGGCGGCACCCGACGCTGCCTGGGTGGCGGCCAGGATCAGGGTGCTGATCAGCCTCGCGCTGGCGACCTCGGAGGTGGGTTCCACCGCCAAGGGGTTCCGGGGACTCAGGCGGGCACAGGCGCACCTGGAGCAGTTGCCCGAGGGCCGCAGCAAGCAGGAGTTGCAGGCGGTCATCTCGGGACAACGTGCCCTGTTGCTGTTCCGAGTCGGCAGGCTCGCAGAGTCGCTGGCCCTGTTCAACGCCATCATTCCCACGCTGGAGGGGCTGCAGAGTGAGGACGGCCTGCTGCTTGCCCGCACCATGACCAACAGGGCCCAGATCCATGCCGAGATGGGCAACGTCGACGCGGCGGCTCGCGACTTCGACCGGGCCATCGCGCTGGCCGCGGAACACGGCCTCGCCCGCATCGAGGGCAAGGCGCGCCACGGCCTCGGCGACCTCGCGCAGCTGGCGGGCGACATCCCCGGCGCGCTGCACCACTACGAAGAGGCCGCCAGGATTCTGGAGTCCGCCGCGCCCGGTTGGTTGGCCAGGGTCCGGCTGGACCAGGCAAGGGCGCTGCTGGTCGCGGGACTGGCGAGGGAGGCCGCGAGACACCTCGACGAGGCGCTACCCGACCTGCGCCGCAACCGAGTCATCCAGGACCTGGCCGAGGCCAAGGTGGCGAGGGCGGCAGCGGCACTGCTCGAGGGCGACTACGACCTGGCCCGTCACCTCGCGGTCCTCGCTCGCCGTCGGTTCCTGCGCCGCGGTAACAAGCCGTGGGCGGAGGTCGCCGCGCTCGCGCGACTGCGCGCGGACGCAACCGAGGTTCTGGAGAGCGGGGCGACTCCACCGCCGCGGCTACCGTCCAGCCTGTTGCGGGTTTCCGACCGGCTCGCCGAGCTGGGGCTGCGCGACGAGACGGCGGCGGCACGGCTGCTCGCGGTACGACTGCTGGTGCGCAGGGGTGCCCTCGACGCCGCGGCCGAACAGTTGGCGAAGGTGCCGAAGCCTCGAAGGACCAGCCCGGTTGACCACAAGATGCTGCTGCGGCTGTGCCGCGCCGAGTTGGCTGTCGCGGCGGGACGGCCACGCTCCGCGCTGGCGCAGGCTCGGGCGGGACTGACCGAGCTGGGCTCGGCCCGCGACCGGATGGGTGGTCTCGACCTGCTGTGCGGCACCGCCGTACACGGCCAGGAACTGGGCGCGCTCGCCGTCGGCCGCGTGCTCGCCGGAGCACGCGGGCAGCAGGGCGCGCGCAGGCTGCTCGCCTGGCAGGAGCGCACTCGCGCGCAGGTGTACCGCTACGAACCACTGCCCGCGATCGACGACCCGGTGCTGGCCAGGTACCTGACCGAGATGCGGCACGTGCAGCGCACCGTCCAGCAGCACCGGCTGGCAGGCAAGCCGGTGGCAGCACTGGAGAGCCGGTACGCGTGGCTGCAACGGGAGGCGAGCAGGCTCGGCTGGTACACCAGCCGCTGGGGCAGGCCGAGGCCGGTGTGCTCGCCGGAGGAGGTGGCGCAGCGGCTGGGCGAGCGCACACTGGTGAGCCTGGTCGGGCATGCCGACTCCCTTGCCGCGGTGGTGGTGCGCGACGGCCGGTTCAGCCTCGTGCGGTTGGGATCCCTTTCCGAGGTGGTGGAGACCGCGAGGCAACTGCACGCCGATCTGCACGCGCTGGCGCCCGACCAGTTGCCCGCCGCGTTGAGTGCGGCGGTGTCCGCGTCGGCGCGCCGTAGGGCGGCGCTGCTCGACGAGCGGCTGATCCACCCGCTCGCCGGGTTGATCGGCGACACCGAACTGGTGATCGTTCCCACCGGATCACTGCACGCGCTGCCGTGGCCCGCACTGCCCAGCCTGCGTGGGAGGCCGCTTTCGGTCGCGCCCTCGGCGACGGTGTGGGTCGCCGCCGCCCGTGCGGGTAGGCCGGAGCCGGTGGTGCTGGTCGGCGGTCCCGGTGTGCCGGGAGCTGTCGGGGAGGTGCGCCAACTGCGGGCGGTGTACCCGTCGGCGCGATTGGTGGACGGTGAGGCGGCGACCAGCGAGACGGTGTTGTCGGCGCTGGAGGGTTCCGGGGTCGCGCACCTGGTCGCGCACGGTGCACACGAGCCGGGCAATGCGCTGTTCTCCCGGCTGGACCTGGTCGACGGTCCGCTGTTCGCCCACGAGGCCGCGCGGCTGTCCAATCCGCCGGAGCGGGTGGTGCTGGCGGCGTGTGAGCTGGCGATGAGCCACATCCGGCCGGGTGAGGAGGCCCTCGGGTTCGCGGGTGCGCTGCTGGCGAGCGGTTCTCGGACGGTTGTCGGGGCCGTGGCCAGGGTCGGCGACAGTGCGGCGGCGCAGGCGATGACGGATCTGCACCACAGCCTCGCCGCCGGGCTGTCACCGGCCGTGGCGCTGGCGGAGGCCACGGCGGTGGACCCGTTGCGACGACCCTTCCTGTGCCTGGGGGCGGGCTGACCTGCGAGCGTGCTGCTACCCGCGTTCGGCGGCGGCGACCAGTCGGGTGGCCAGGAACCGGACCGCGGCGTGTAGTACCAGCTTCGCCAGCGGGCCGCTGCCTGGCACGGCCTCGGTGAAGGTGGCACGCCAGCACAGCAGGGTGCCGCCGGAGCCGTCGGGACTCAGCAGCACCTCGGCGTGGTAGTCGCGCACCGGTGCGGCGCCCGCGAAGGTGTAGACGTGCCGGTCGGGTGGTTCGTAGCCGGTGGTTTGCTCACGCATGAACAGTGGCCACGCACCCACCTTGCGGATCGCGCCGATCCCGCCGTCCTCCGGTTCGCCTCGTCGCTCCCACGACGAGTGCATTACCAGCGGCCGTGCCCACCGAGACCAGTTCGCACCGTCGGTCTCCAGTTCGAACAGCTTCCACGGCGGGGCGGTGCTCCTGCGCCGCACCTCGAAGGAGTACGTCCTGTTGGCCATCGGTCAACGATAACCGCCCGCGGGGCAGGCCGGGCAGGTGCCGTGCTCTCCACGTTGCGCCATCGCGCGAACGCTGGTGGTCTGGAGAGCATGGGTTTCAACTTCGATCAGATCAAGCACAGGGCCAAGGACGCGCTCGGCAAGAACAGCGGCAAGATCGAGCAGGGCATCGACAAGGCGAGTGGGCTTGCCAGGTCCCGGTTCGGCAAGCAGGCGGGCAAGATCGACAGCGCCAGCCGTAAGGCCAAGGAAATGCTGCGCAAGAATGCGGGCGGTGGGCAGCAAGGTGGGGACCAGCAGGGCGGGCCCAGGTAGCTCCGGCCACTCAGCAGACCTCCCCGGAAGCCACCTCACCAGCTATGGCCGTGATCCGGCCACCGCGCTCCCCCAACGCGACCAGCCCGTCGCGAGCCTCGGGTGCGGTCAGGTCCACCGTGACCGCCGCGCGCGAGGCGTTCCTGTGCTCGGCGAGCGCCCTCGCTCCCGCGTGCCCCGCTTCGATGGTGGCCGCCACCCCGCCCGTCGAGGCCAGCGCCCCCCGGGCGGCACCGAGCTTGCCGAGCGCCTCGTCGAGCACGGGAAGCAGGGCAGCACGGTTGCCCTCGACCATCGCCCGCACCAGGTCCGGTCGGGTGCCCGCCACCCGCGTTCCGTCGGCGAACGACCCGGCCGCCAGCGCCGCCGCCAGCGGACCACCGAACGATCCCACCGCCGCCAGCACCGCGGCGAACAGGTGGGGCAGGTGGGAGATGCGCGCGACGACCTCGTCGTGTGCCTGGCAGCCGAGCGGCACCACGTGCGCGCCCGTGTCCAGTGCCAGTGTCGCCACCTCCCGCCACGCAGCCAGGTCGGTGTCCTCCTCGATCGCGACGACCCACGCCGCGCCGACGAACAACGTGGCCGTTCCCGCGGCCCAGCCCGACTTGGCCGTGCCCGCCATCGGATGACCACCCACGTACCTCGCCGTCGGGACCGTGCGCCGGACGGCGTCGCGCACCGGGGTTTTGACGCTGGTGACGTCGGTGAGCACGCAGTCGGGTGCGTACTCGGCGACGAGCGGCAACACGGTGTCCAGCGCGGGCAGCGGCACGGCCAGCGCGATCACCGCGTCGGCCTCCGCCGCTCGCCGTAGCGCCTGTGGCACATCGGTGGAAACGGCATAGCCTTCGGCCGCGGCGGCCTGCGCGTCCAATGTGGAGTCCGTTGCGCCCCACACCTTCCTGCCCGCCGCCGCGGCAGCACGCAGCAAGGAACCGCCGACCAGACCCAGCCCGATAACGCATACGTCTCGCACGGCGCCCATCCTGCCCTACCCGCGCAAGGCGTCCAGCGCGAACGCCGCGTACATCGCCACCCCGTTGGCCAGCGCGGCCTCGTCGTAGTGCACCCGGTTGGAGTGGTTGGCGGCCGCCTGAGCCGGGTCGGTCCCGCTCGGGCACGTGCCGAGGAACGCGAACGCCCCTGGTACCCGTTGCAGCACGTAGGAGAAGTCCTCCGCACCCATGATCGGAGCGGGCATCGGCTCGACGTTGTCCGCACCGAGGACCTCGGCGGCGAGCTGAAGCACTCGCGCCGCCTGTTCCGGCGAGTTCACCGTGGGCGGGTAGCCAGGCTCGATGTCGGTGAGCACCTGGCAGCCGTGTGCCGCGCCGACGTTCTCGCAGACCTTGGGCAACTCCTCGTGCACCAGCGCCCTCGTCCGCGCCGACATCGTCCGGATCGTCCCCGACAGCTCAGCGCTCTCCGGAATGACGTTGCTGGTGGTGCCCGCGGCGATGCGGGTGACGGAGACGACGGCGGGATCGAACACGTCGATCCTGCGGGTCACCATCGTCTGCAACGCGCCGACGAGTTCGGCCGCGGCCGGAATGGGGTCCACGGCGTTGTACGGCATCGAGGCGTGCCCGCCGGAGCCGACGACCCGGATGTCGAAGGTGTCAGCCGCGGCCATGACGGGACCGGTCCTCGTCGTGACCAGCCCGCTCGGCAGGTTGGCGTGAACGTGCAGGGCCAGCGCGCGTTCCACTCGCGTTCCCGCCGCGTCGAGCACTCCTTCGTGGATCATGTGACGAGCACCGTGATGGCCTTCCTCGCCCGGCTGGAACATGAAAACGACCGAGCCCGCCAACTCCTCGACGTGTGAGCTGAGCAGCCGCGCCGCCGAAGCGAGCATCGCGACGTGGGTGTCGTGCCCGCAGGCATGCATCACCCCCGGTACGTCCGAGGCGAACTCGACGCCGGTGTCCTCGGTGAGCGGCAGCGCGTCCATGTCACCGCGCAGCAGCACCGCGGGCCCCGGCTTGCCGCCCCGCAGCACGGCTGTGACCGACGTCGTCGTGGTGCCCCGAGTGATCTCCAGCGGCAGCCCCTCCAGTTCGGCGACGACGGCCTCCTGGGTACGGGGCAACGTAAGGCCAAGCTCGGGGTGCTGGTGGAGCTCGCGCCGCAGCGCGACCGTTCGCGGCTGCAGCGCCCTTGCCTCCTCCAGCAATCCGGCAAGTCGGGCATCGGGCAGCGAGGGCAACTCGGTGGGTCCGGTCATGTACTCGATACTGGCACGCATTCGGTTGATGCTTTCGTCGATCGACCTGAGCCGCGCGGGTATACGGTGGGCGCATGGCGGTGAAGGAGCCGATCACGGGGTTCGCGGTGGCGGTCGTGCGCGAGGACGGCCGGTGGCGATGCGGCCCGCTGGACACGGCCGCGCTCACCGATCTGGACGCCGCGATCACACAGTTGCGCAAGCTTCGCTCCACCGGCGCTGTCTTCGGGTTGCTGGCGGTGGACGACGAGTTCTTCGTCATCGTGCGCCCGAGTCCGACCGGTGCGTCCCTGCTGCTGTCCGACGCGGCCGCGGCACTCGACTACGACGTCGCGGCGGATGTGCTCGACCTGCTGCGTGCCGAACCACCGGACGATGACGACGACGTCATCTGGCCGGAGGGAGACCTCGAAATTCTCGCCGACCTTGGAATGCCAGGTCCGGAGTTGGAGGTCATCGTCAACGAGGTTGAGCTGTACCCCGACGAGCAGTTGCAGATGATCGCTCAGCGGTGTGGCTTCGGCGACGAGTTCGCCAAGTTCGTCGACGACCTGTGAGCCCGCCCCTCGACGCGGGCGACGCCGAAGCCGTGCGGTCGGCCATCGGCTTCGCGCGGCGGGCGCAGGGCACCGCCGATGTGCCGGTGGGTGCCGTGGTGTTCGCCCCTGACGGCAGGCTGCTGGCCGGTGCCCACAACGCGAGGGAACAACTGGGCGATCCCACGGCGCACGCCGAGATCTTGGCCCTGCGCGCGGCCGCGCGGGAGTACGGGGACGGCTGGCGGCTGGAGGGCTGCACCCTCGCGGTGAGCGTCGAACCGTGCACCATGTGCGCGGGTGCCATCGTGCTGGCGCGCGTGGCCAGGTTGGTGTTCGGCGCGTGGGAGCCGAGGACGGGCGCGGTCGGTTCGCTGTGGGACGTGGTGCGCGACCGCAGGCTCAACCACCGGCCCGAGGTGATCGGCGGGGTGCTCGCGCGGGAGTGTTCGGCGTTGCTGGAGGAGTTCTTCGCGGGTCAACGCGATGCGACGGGGTCGTTCGAGTAGCGCTGGGCCGATGCAGTATCGTTTCCGGCGGTAGCGTGTCCGAGCGGCCGAAGGAGCACGACTCGAAATCGTGTGACGGTTAACCCCGTCCGTGGGTTCAAATCCCACCGCTACCGCTGTTG
This sequence comes from Saccharomonospora amisosensis, assembly GCF_011761185.1. Lineage (NCBI taxonomy): Bacteria > Bacillati > Actinomycetota > Actinomycetes > Pseudonocardiales > Pseudonocardiaceae > Saccharomonospora > Saccharomonospora amisosensis. Next base: position 280,490 of record NZ_JAAOYM010000001.1, read on the forward strand.
AACAGGCAAAATGCCGGGTGGCTCGGGAAGAGCCGCCCGGCATTTCGCCGTTCCGTCTCGGTTTCGGGCTCCCTTCACTCGCTCTGCGGCCGCCGGGCTTCCGGCCCGTTCCCGATCCGGTTGATCGGCTTGCCGCACGGCCGTGTGACCCGGGTAGCACGGTCAGGTTGTGGCCGGTGCGGGCCGCGCGGCGATGGTGTGTGCTCAACGTGTCGGCCTGAAAGCACCGCGTGCATCTGCTTGCTGCTCGCTGGGAAGGGATGGCGCAGACATGGTGGCTGCCGACAACAACGCCGCAACGATCGATCAACTGTCGGATGTGGACGGAAATGGCTCGGAACTGGAAAGCAACTGACGATCGGGTGCGGGCACAGAGTGTTCGGACCAAACTCGGTCGGGTTTCCGTGGGCACCCGATGGGGTCACGGTCGTGTCAAGTCGCGTGTCAACGGAAACGTTCTGGCGCCACGAAGCGAAGGTTGCGGCATGTGCTTCGAGGGCAATCGCCTGTTCGCGCGCGCGCTCGCGCTGTTCATCGCCGGTCTGGTCGTCATGGGATTGGCCTCGGTCGTCGCCGCTCCACCCGCCTCGGCCGAACCAGTCCTGCCCGCCGGTTTCGCGCTGCGTGACCTGCCGAGCGGGCAGCAGCCCGGGGACCTGACCGACTTCGCCTACCTGCCGGACGGCAGCGTGCTCAGCACCGGCAAGAGCGGCACTGTCGCATGGGTTTCCACCAGCGGGCAGAGCCGCACGCTGGCCAAGCTACCCGTCCTCGCCGAACAGGACCTCGGGCTCGTCGGGTTGGCCGTCGCCCCTGATTACGCTTCGTCACGGCACATCTATCTCGCCCGCTCCGTGCCCACCGCGGGCGGTGGTTTCGAACTGCGGTTGTCACGGTGGACGGTTTCCGGATCGGAACCGACCGGGCTGACGGCCGAGACGCCGCTGCTGCGGCTGCCGGGTGACAGCAACGTGCACGCCATGACCGGAATAGAACCGGCCGACGACGGCACGCTGTGGGTGTCCATCGGAGACAACGCAAGCTACACACAGACCGACCCGCTCGCATTGCGCGCGCTGGACCCCAACGCGGCACAGGGCAAGATCCTGCACATCACGGCGGACGGCCGGGGCGTCGCGAGCAACCCCTACTACGACGCGGCGAACCCGGGCGCGACGCGAAGCAAGGTGTTCGCAGGCGGGTTCCGCAGCCCGTTCCGGTTGTCGCTCGACCCGCGCACCGGGCTGCCGGTGGTCGGCGACGTCGGCTGGAACGCCTGGGAGGAGATCGATGTCGTTCAGCCGGGCCGCAACTACGGCTGGCCGTGCTGGGAGGCACGCGAACCCACACCGGGTTACCGGGACATGCCGCAGTGCGCCGGTGTGGGCAACACCGACCCGCTCGTCGCGATGCCGCACGGCAGCGGCACCGACAACGCGAACAGCTTCACCGGTGGCATCGTCTACACGGGCAACAGCTATCCGGAGGCCTACCGGGGTGCCTACTTCTTCGGCGACTACACCCATCAGAAGCTCTGGTCGGTGCGCTACGACGGGCAGGGACGGCTGACACAGGGGCCACAGAGCCCGCCGTTGGGCACCGGGGTTGGCAGGCCGGTGAGTTTCGCAGCCGCACCGAACGGTGACATCGTCTATGCCGACATCGGTTCGGGCACGCTGAAACGGCTGACCTACACCGACGGCAACCAGGCTCCGGTGGCCAAGGCGACCACGACGACCGACCCGGAGACAAGGACGGTCACCTTCGATGCCGCGGGCTCCCACGACTTCGACGGCGACCCGCTGACCTACCACTGGGACTTCGGGGACGGTCAGACCGCGAGCGGACCGAACGTGACGCATACCTACGCCGAGGGGACGGAGCGGTTCACCGCGACGCTCACCGTCACCGACTCGCTCGGCGCGTCGTCGAGCACGCAGGTCACGGTGGTGCCGGGCAACCACACACCGGTGATCGACGCGCAGACTCCGGGTGACCGCACGTTCGCCGTCGGAGAGCCGGTGCGGCTCAGCGCGACGGCCACCGACGCCGAAGACGGTCCGCTGGGCGTGCACTGGCAGGCGACCGTGCTGCACTGTCCCGAGGAAGCCACCTGTCACGCCCACCCGACCGAATCGGCGGACAGCCCCACGTTCGAGCAGCCGTTCACCGACCATCCGGACTCCCGGATGGAGTTCACGGCAACGGCGACGGACAGCCAGGGGGTCACCACGACATTCACCTACACCGCGTGGCCGAGGGAGCATCGGCTCGCGCTGGACAGCAACGTGCCCGCCGCGCTTGAAATAGCCAGCGAAGGCGGCGGGGGTGGCGCGAGCACCGGGCGCAGCGCCACGCAGGTCACCGAGGGCGCGCAGGTCAGCGTCTCGGCGGCGGCGGTGGCGCTGGACGGAGCGTCGGAGTTCGCCGAGTGGGCCGACGGCTCCTCGGAGCGGGTGCGAACCTTCGAGATGGCCGACGCCGACGTCGTGCTCACCGCGCTGTACTCCACCCCGGTCGCTCAGCGTTACGCCTCCGACCCGGATGTCAGAGCCCTGCTCGGCGAGCCGACCGGTCCCGAGGTGATCGATGGTGGGGTGTACTACCGCAGCTACGAGCACGGGCGTCTCTACTGGTCGCAGCCCGCGGGCACGCACGAGGTGCACGGCCCGATCGCGGACAAGTACGTCGGCCTCGGCGCTCACCGCGCCTTGGGTCCGCCGACAACGGACCAGCGCACGACACCCGACGGAATTGGTCGGTACAACCACTTCGAGGGTCGTACCCCCGGGCTTCCGGCGTCGGTGTATTGGACGCCGGACACGGGTGCGCACGGCGTTTGGGGTGCGATCCGGCAGCGTTGGGCGGCGTTGGGTTGGGAACGTGGGCCGCTGGGTTATCCGGCGACGGATGAGTCGGTGACGCCGGATGGGGTTGGCCGGTACAACCACTTCTCCAAGGCGGCGTCGGTGTATTGGACGCCGGACACGGGTGCGCACGGCGTTTGGGGTGCGATCCGGCAGCGTTGGGCGGCGTTGGGTTGGGAACGTGGGCCGCTGGGTTATCCGGCGACGGATGAGTCGGTGACGCCGGATGGGGTTGGCCGGTACAACCACTTCTCCAAGGCGGCGTCGGTGTATTGGACGCCGGACACGGGTGCGCACGGCGTTTGGGGTGCGATCCGGCAGCGTTGGGCGGCGTTGGGTTGGGAACGTGGGCCGCTGGGTTATCCGGCGACGGATGAGTCGGTGACGCCGGATGGGGTTGGCCGGTACAACCACTTCTCCAAGGCGGCGTCGGTGTACTGGACTCCGAGCACCGGAGCACACTCGGTGTACGGCGCGATCCGCGGCCGCTGGCGCACGCTCGGCTGGGAACGGTCCTACCTCGGTTACCCGACGACGGACGAGTTCTCGGTGAACATCGGCAGGCGGGGCAACTTCCAGCGCGGCTACATCGTGTGGAACTCCTCGACCGGAGCGGTCACCGACCGCCGGTACTGAGCGAGCCGTCGGGAGGGTTGTGGCCGGATGTGGTCGCAGCCCTCCCCCGCGTTCGGGGTCGCAACACCGGCACGGTCAGCGGGCTCGTCCCGCTCCGTTGCCCGCGATCCTGCCGAACACCGAACCGTTGGTGAGGCCGCTGCCACCTGGGTAGTTGAAGTAGAAGATGCCTCCGACGAGTTCTCCGGCCGCGTACAGCCCCGGGATGGGGTAAAGGTCGGTGTCGAGCACCTCCGCGTTGGTGTTGATCCGCAAACCGCCGAAGGTGAACGTGATCCCGCATGTCACCGCGTAGGCCTCGAACGGTCCCCGCTCGATGCGGTTGGCCCAGTTGGTCTTGTCCACCGCGAGCCCGTGGGTGCGCCGCTTGTCCTTGACGTTGGGGTTGAATGGGGTCGCGGTGTCGACGGCGGCGTTGTAGGCGGCCAACTCGGCGAGGAAGCCGTCGGTGTCGACACCGTCCAGCTTGCGGGCCAGCTCCTCCAGTGTGGCCGCGGTGACCTTGGTGACCTGGCGGATGCGGTACTCGTCCCGCAGTAGGTGACTCACCTGCTGATCGAAGATCTGCCATGCGAAGTGGCCGGGTTGTTCCAGGATGCGCCGCCCGTACTTGGCGTAGGTGTAGGCGCGGAAGTCGGCGCCTTCGTCCACGAAGCGCCTGCCGTGGGCGTTCACCATGATGCCCCAGGGGTAGCTGTGCTTCTGGAAGTTGTCGCCCACCGACAGGTCGGGCGGTAACCCCGGCCGAGCAGGCGATGGCCGACGTGATCCTTGATCTGGGGCGCAACGGGCAAGTCGCGTGCTGAGTGTGGAGGGTACGGCGATGACGGTGAACAGTTGGAGCGAACGCTCGTCCGGCTCGGACCCGGTGCTGGAAACCACCAGGATGCGCCTTCGCCGTTTCACAGCGGCCGACGCGGAAGCTCTGGCAGCTCTGCATGGCGACCCGGAGGTGATGCACTACCTCGATGACGGGCGGCCGGTGCCGCCCACCGTCGTGGTTGAGCGGAACCTTCCCGCGATCCTGCGTGAGTACGACCAACTTCCGGACGGGCTCGGCTGCTTCGCCGCCACCGAAGTGGCCAGTGGCGGCTTTCTGGGTTGGTTCAGCTTGCGGCCCGCGAGCAGCGTCGGCCTCGACGGCGGGATCGAACTGGGGTACCGGCTCCGCCGCGCGGTGTGGGGCAGGGGGTATGCGACCGAAGGGGCCCGCGCGCTGGTTCACCACGCCTTCGCCGCGCTCGGCGTGGAGCGGTTGGTCGCGACCACGATGACCGTCAACACCGCATCCCGGCGGGTGCTGGAGAAGGCGGGGCTACGGCTGGTTCGTACGTTCCACCAGGCGTGGCCCGAGCCGATCGAGGGCGCCGAGCACGGAGACGTGGAGTACGCGCTGACCCGCGAAAGCTGGCAGCGGGACTCCCGGTGTGATGTCCAGCCTGCCTGTCAGCGCGCCATCTCAGCCAGGAACGCTTGCGTTTCCTGATCGGTTGAATACAAGCAGACGCCCTGCATACCCCGCGTCAACAGAACCTTGTACGTGTTGCGGATCAAGCCTGCGAAGTGGGGTTCGTCGGCCTTCTTGACCGCCGGATCGTGGGAACGTTCTCTCCGCGCCACCCACCGCCCGTCCCGGCGAACGAAGTCGGGGCCGAAGATCACTCCCGCCCAGTCGTACTCGAAACCCTGCGCGGTGTAGATGCAGCCAACCTGGCCGAATCCACGCTCGTCAGATGCCCAGTAGTACGACTCGGGCGCGTCCGGAACGCGCTTGTCGGGCTTGGCGTTCCATGGTCGCTTCCAGCCGCCGATCACCACGTCTTCGACGAGGCGCTTGCCGTTGTCGGTACTGATCGGGTCACTCCACGGCCAGCAATAGCCTGCCGCGATCCGGGCGGTCCCGCCCTGCTCGGCCTGCTTCATCAGCAGCCAGGACTCCATGGCTTCCGGAGAGTCGGCGCTGGTGACCGCGAACTCGTCGTCAAGCGGCGAGGCGAGTTGACTCCAGCGCACCGGCCGCAGCGGGTCAAGGCCGAGAATGCGAGCCACCCAGGTGTCGAACGCGGCCGAGCCGCCACAACGGAACTGTCCATGCAGGTGTACGACTTCGAGTTCACACCCCTTCGCCGCTGCGGCGGCGGTGATCTCGTCGAGTGAGCCCATCTCCCCTGGCCGCACGATCTGGTTCTCATCAAGCAGGAAGACCGGCACCGAGGCCACGTCGATCAGCTCGTCGATCTGTCGGCCCGCACGCTGTCGGACTTCCTTCCTGGTATAGCGGTTGACGCTCGTCTCGCGAATCCGGTGTGCTTCATCGCAGATCAGCACATCGAGTTCCCTAGGCTCGGCCGCGGTGTAGTTGTTGAAGTACTTGAACAGTCCCTGTACCCGGCGGTTCCGCCTGCCGGCGATCTTGCGCATGGTGTTGGTGAACGCGCTGGATCCTGTCGCGTGGTGGACAGGACGGCCGCTTCTCGCGAGCTCACCGACGAGGCTCAATGCGATGGCGCTCTTTCCCGACCCGGGCCCGCCGAGCACGACCACGACGGTCTTCGTACTGGCCGCGCGAGCCTTGTGCAGAGCCCGCATGACCAGTTCGTAGGCCACCTTCTGCTCGTCGAGCAAGATGAACTGTTCCCGCTCCTGGATCTCCTTGGCCGCCAGGTTCAGCAGTGGCTTCGACGGGGCGTGATGAAAGTTCAAGAAGTCGTCGGCTGCGGTGAGTGCGGCCGTACGGCTGCCTTGATGGTCCAGAACGGCACGCAGGTGTCCTACCAGCTCGGCCCTGTCGTCCAGAGTGAAGAGCCGACCGTGCTCACTCGGCGCGTGCTGCTTGAGCGACGCGATGCCAAAGTCCTGGGCGTTGTGCAGGTAGGCGATGCCGTGAATGACATGCGGACGCGCCGCGAGGGCCGGTGTCGAGTCGATGAGGTACTGGCAGTAGGCCCGCACCTGTTCGATGGGGTGCAACAGAGTGTCGGCGCCGTAGCCAGGAACGCGGACGAGGTCGTAGGCGACGAGTTCCGCATGGGACCACTGCTTCAGCTCCACGAGCACGTAGCTCGGCTCGCCGGTTCTGGGGTGAGTGCCGCAAAGAACGGCGTCGACGCGCTTGGGGCTATGCGGTAACCGGTGTTCGAGAAGAACCTCGACGTGCCCCAGACCAGCGTCGGCCAGGTCCGCGAGTAGCACTGGGAGGCTGCGTCGCCATGACCGTACCTCGCCGACTCCTACCCGTGCGTCGAGCTGGAACTTGGCCTGCCCCGACAGCAAGACGTGCAGCCGATCGGCGCTCGCTTCTTGTCGCAGGTCTGCCGCGCTTCGACGAACGAGCGCCACTTCCAACCCCCACTGGGCACGCGTGTTCCACGCGCGGGTGGGGGGCAGCGACGAAGCGGCTACTTCGGTGCCCGTCGGGCCGCGATCCTGAGTCGCAAGGCTAGTGCGTGCAGGGGCGGTCGCATCCCATGGGGTGCTGATGAGTCCACTGAGCAGTCCCCTTACTCGGCTACGGTCGGCTGTCTCGGTGTGAGTCGCCGACTCGTTGTCACGATCCGCGAAAGCCGGTCGCAGGCGCAGCGGTGGCGTGGGCGAGGTCAGCGACTCCGCGGTGACGCTTCGCACGCTCGCCTTATCGGTTGGGGTTGCACGACGGTTTCCCGCGTGCTGCACGCTAAGCCTGGGCAAACCCACCGCGCCCGCTTGCGGCGCGGCGATCCGGCGCGTCCGGGAGCTGGCAGGCGAACTCGGTTACCGGCCCAACCCGCATGCCAGCAGTTCGCGCACCAGGCGCGGCAACCTCGTCGCGGTGCTGGTGCCACGGCTGTCGGACACCGTGCTGGCGACGATCTGCGAGGGCATCGGCGAGGCGGCGGGCGAACGGCCTGTCGACGCTCATCACCAACACCAGGAACGTGCCCGCCGTACAGCGGGCCCGCGCCGAACGGGTTCTCGGTCACCGGGTGGACGGAGTGATCTTCGGTGACGCCTTTGTGGACATCGCGTTGCTCGCCGAGATCTCCGCGAGCGGTATGCCGTTCGTGCTCGTCAACCGGGGCCGAGTATCGCTCGCCATGGAACTCCTCGCCGAACCGCTTCGCGGTGCTCAGGTCACTTCCCCGCTGCTGCGGCCCGTGCTGGCGATACGCGAGTCCACCAGCCCGGCCCGACCACGGCCGTAACCGGGCATCACGACTCCTCGGCGAGAATGCCGCGCAGCTGCGCCAGCAACTCGCCGCGGCTGGTGGCACCCAGCCGCTGCCGCATGCGGGCCATGTGGTGCTCCACAGTCTTCGCCGAGATAAAAAGCCGGTCTCCGACCTGCTTGTACGTCATGCCCGCAACTACCAACTCGGCGACCTGCCGCTCCCGGTCGCTGAGCGCGGGCGTGCCATTGGGCGTCGACGAGGTCGCGGCCGACCGCCCCTGCAGTATCCGCGCGCAGTCGAGCAGGGACACCATCGCGGCCCGGTCGGTGGTCCTGATCGCGGCCTGTCCCGCCAGCCGGGCGCCGTCCCACCACAGCCCCACACCGTGCAGTCCCTTCGCCGCCGCCTCGACCCGTTGTGGGTCAACGGCGCCGGTGAGCACGTTGAGCCAACACTCCGCTGCCTCGGCGACGACGGCGTGGTAGCGACTGTGGTCGGCGCCGTTCGCGAGCGCCGCGACATGTTCACGCGCCTCCGCCTGTTGTTCGGCCATGATCGCGGCGTGCAGCCCGCTCCAGTGCAGCGGTGTACTCCACAGTGGTGGGTCGCCGAGCCGGTGCAGCAGCTCGCCCGCCTGCCGGACGTGGAGGGCGAGCCGGTCGCGGTCACCCAGCCTGGCCGCGGCCACGATGAACTCTCCGAACGGCAACAACGTGAACAGATCCACCCGGTGGCGCATCACCGCCTCGCACGCCTCACCCCAGATCGTGCGCAATCCGGCGAGGTCGCTCGCCCTGCGGGCGAGTCCGGCCCGAAGCCCCACCGCGAACAGCCAGTCCCTCGGTGCGAGCTCGGACTCCACCGCGGTGAGCCGCTGGGTCGCCAGCTCGGTGTCGCCGCGCACCATCGCGATCCACGCGAGCAGCAGCCGATGCCGGTTCGCCAGCGCACGACCGCCCGACCCGGCGGCGATCGCGCGTTCCAGCAGGGTCTGCGCGATCCCCAACTCTCCACAGTGGATGCCAACCAGCGCGCCGAGCGCGGACGGGCTTTCCGGCAGCAATGGTGAGCCGCCTACCGGCTCCAGCATTTCCGCCGCGTTGACCAGGGTGGACAGTGCGCCCGACGCGACGCCGGTGACCGACTCCAGGACGCCACGCGCCATGGCGGACATCGCGCCCGACAGCAGCGTTGGTGGCTGCGCGCGGCCGGGTTCGAGGCTAACCGTTCGCGCCTCGTCGAGCCTGCCGGTGCCGACGAGGCACAGCACGGCGTACAGCTCGGACAGTTCCGTCGCCGACCAGCGGTACAGTTCGGCACTTCGCGCGAGCTGACCACGATGCACGAGCGCGGTGCCCGCCGTCAGTGCCGCCTGGCCCCGGTCGGGCGCCTGCGGGTCGGCGATCACCTGGTCGGCCAGCCGCAGCGCGGTGTCCAGATCGCCCGCGCGAGCGGCGGCCTCCGCCCAGCGTGCTCCGACGGCCGTCGGTGACCTGCCCGCGTCGACAGCAGCGGAGAGGAACTTGGTGGCCAGCGCCGGGTCAGTGTCGGCGGCCTCGGCCGCCGCGGCTTCGAACGCGGCCGCGGCCTCGGTGCCGGTGTAGCCGCTGCCAAGCAACGGCCGGACGAGCGTGAGGACGGGACCACCGCGCCGCAGTTGCAGCCGGACGAGCCGCTGTGAGACGGCCAGCCTGCGGTCGGCAGGCACCAGCGCGTCCAGCGCTCGCGCCGCGATCGGGAGCAGCGTGCCGTCATGGGCGAGCAGTCCGGTCGCTCTCGCGGCGTCCACGGCATCGGCGACGCCAGCGTGGTCACGGTCGAGCAACCTGCTCAGCAGGTCGGCGTCCAGCCCCGAGCCTGCCCTCGCGGCGAGCAGGAGCAGCAGAGTGTGCTGACCGAGCCGGTCGAGTTCGGGGCGGAACTCCGCGAGCGCTCGTGCCGGAATCTCCGGCTTGTCGCCGATGGCGGTGGCCAGCCGTGTCACGAACCCAGGAACTCCGCCGGTCTGCTTGTGCACGAACTCGGCGAGTCCCGCGCGTTCCTTGCCCAGCAGCGCCGCGACCCGCTGGCGGTCGAGCGGGCGCAGCACGAGTTGCCCGCGTAACCGTGCCAGCGCGCCGTTGAGGTCTTCTGACCTCGGCCAGGGCCGGGTGGCGATCACCAGGCCGGTGCGTTCGTTGTCCGCGAGTTCGCGCAGCCGCGCCAGTTGTGGCTCCGCCAGTTCGTGTGCGTCGTCGACGAGCACCAGCTCGGCTCCGTCGTGCTCGCCGAAGCGGGCGGTGGGAACACCTCCGCGTTCGCAACCGCGGGCGAGTTCATCCAGTACCGCTGTCTTGCCGTACCCGCCAGGCGCGACGATCGCGAGTCTTGCGGGCATGAGCCGTCCGCTCGCGACGGCAGCGCACAGTTCGCGCGTCGGATCGTCGAGCACGATGTCGGAGTGCGTTGCGATCAACGGTCCTCGTCTCGTTCGGTTGTCGAGGAGCCGCCCTTGCGGGCGAGGGAGAACCGCCGCTTCGGTGGCTCGAGTGGAGTGATCTCCACCGGCGGCCGCGGCGGCGGCGGTTCAAGCTCCTCGTCGGCCTGCCCGAACACGGCGGGTAGCTCGTGGCTGCCAGTGACGAGCGTGCCTGAGGTCTCCGCCTGCGCGGGTGGTGCGGGCTCGTGCCGTGGTTGTGCGGCTAGCGCGGCACCTCGGCACAGTGCGGTGCCGGGGTCGTCGTCGACCGCGACAGGGCACGAAAGCATAGTCTCCGCCAGCCGCGTGGCAAGTGGGATGCGGGCGGTGCCACCGGCGAGGGTCGCACACGCTAACTGCTCAGGCGGCACGGTGGACGCCAGTCTTTCCAGCCCGCTCACGGCGGCACTGAGTACCGGCCGCGCCAGGTGTTCGAACTCCTCGCGGTTGAGATAGACCTCCTCGGTCACGATCACTTCGGGCACCTGGGAAAGCCGTTCCTTCGCCGCGATGCAGGCGGATCGAAGCCGCGCCATGGCGCCGGGGTCGTTCTCGTCGATGCCCGCGCGCGGCAGCACGTGCCGCAGTAGTAGGTCGTCGAGCCGCGAACCGGCCTCACCCTCACCGCCTGCGTGGTTGAGCAGTTCGAACCCGCGGGGGCCCCTGCGCAGCACGGCGGTCTCGACATGTTCCCCGCCGATCGCACATACCGCGACAGCCTTGCCGACCTCGATGTCCTGGTTCCACAGGCAGCTCTCCGCCGCCGCGATCGGGCTGGGCAGTGCCAGCACGCCAGGCAGTTGTGCCTGGTCGAGCGCTTCGTGCAGCAGCCCGCGCCGAAACGCCGACCAACCCGGCGGGTGGGTGACCACGATGCGTTCCGGTTGTGATCCCTCCATCTCGGCCACCCGGTCGGCCACCCAGCCGATCAGCGCGGCGGCGAGCGACTCGGCCGGGTACGACACGTCGCCGAGGACGAAGGGCACCGGGTCACCCGTTCGGTGTAGGGGGGATCTGGCGATACGTTCCGGCTCGGCGGGGGCGCGGTGCAGGGCAGCCTGGCCAACCAGCAGGTCACTGTCACGGGAGACGTACACCACGGCGTCGACCCACGGCGCGCCCGCTGAGAGCGTCACCACCTCGGGCGGGCCCCATGGGCCCCCCTGGTACCTGGACACCGCCGCCGTGGCACGGGTCGCACCGAGATGAATGCCCAGCACATAACGCATCTGCGGCGTTTCCTCACGTTCGGTCGCTTCGGTGGTGCGGTGTTGGGTTCTTTCGTATCAAAGCGGTGTGTGGGCACAACACCCCCGAAGCCGCGACGGCGCGATCCCCTAATCCCCTAATTCGGGCCCGGTTTCACGTTGGCAACGATCCGGACCGATCCCCGATGCCTCGTACCCGGGGAACTCATACCGTCTGCCGCGGCGAGCACGCCCCGGACGCGCTCGCCCCAAAGACATAGACGAACGAGGAGAGATTTCCCTTGATCAAGGAAGAGGGCCAGGTCTCGCAGGAGGCAACCGTGGCCGAGCCCGCACCGCAGGTCACCACCGCGCAGGAAGGCTCCGAGACCTTTGAGGTCGCGCCGCAGGAGCAGACACTGCACGACTTCGTGCTGAACCTGCTGAACGACAGCGCCGCGCGTGCCACCTTCGCCGACGACCCCGCCCACGCGCTCGGCTGTGCCGGGCTCGGCGACATCACCGCGCAGGACGTGCAGGAGGTGATCCCGCTGGTGATGGACTACGGCCAGCTTCCGGACGCTAGCTCACTCGGTTCGCTCGCTGACCTGCCCGTTGGCGCGGGCGGCCTAGAGGGCGCCATCGCGCAGCTGCAGAGCGTGGCCGACGTGGCGGGGATGGAGCGTCTCGGCGGCATGGAAGGCATGGAGGGCTCTGATTTCCACGGTGGCATGACCTCCGCTCTCGGCGGTTTCGCTACAGCTGGCACTGGCGGTCTCGACGGTGTCAGTGCAGCGATCGAGTGGACCACTCAGGTTGCCACTGGCGAGGCTGTCGCGTCGCTGAGCGCCGATGGTGCCAACATCGGTTCCAGTGTCGACTCCGTCGCGGGGCACTTCGCCGGTCTTGGTGGCGTCGGACTGGAGAGTTCCGGTGGCGGCGCTTCGTTCGAGAACGACTTCGCCAGCGGCACCGGCATGCTCGACGCCAGCCTCGACGGCGTTGTCGGCGACCTCGCGATCGACTCCGAGCGGGTCGACCTCGGTGCCTTCTCGGCGGTCGGCGCCGACGGCGTTGCGGGTGGCGTGGCACTCGACAGCGACCTGATTTCGGTCGAGGGCAGCGGGGCTGCTTCTCTCAACTCCTTCGTCGCGGGCGGCTCGATGGAGACCCCGCTCGGCACATACGGCGTCGAGCTCTCAGGCGCGCCTTCCGCGCCCGCCATCCCTGAGCTGGATGCCACGGGCGACCTCGCCGACTGCCTCGACACCGACGCGCTGAACAGGGGCAGCGAGGCGGCCGCCAGCACGCTGGCCACCTACGTGACCTCCGGTGGCGCGGCGCTGGGCGGCATCGCTCCGGTCAACGTGCCGGACGCGGCGAACCTGCCCACCAACCTTCCGGCGAACCTGCCAGCCGACGTGCCTGCCAACCTGCCCGTCGACGTGCCCACCGAGCTGCCGTCCACCGCCGCCGAGGTGGCACGCAGCGTGCCGGAGACCGGCTCGCTGCCGGTGGATCTGCCTGCCGAGGTTCCCACCGACCTTCCGGTCGACTTGCCGGTGGACCTGCCGACGTCGCTGCCCGACCTGCCGGTGGCCAACCCGCTGCCCGCCCCGCAGGACCTGCCCGGTGCCGACCAGGTGACCGACGCCGTCAGCTCCAGCCCGCTCGGCGGTGTGGCCGACACCGGTCAGCAGCTGCTGTCGGACACGCCGGGTGTTGGTGACCTGGACCTCGGGCACTGACAACCTGCGATTTCGGAGTGATAACAGGCTGGGCTCGGTGAAAATCACGAGCCCAGCCTTCACTGCGGAGAGTTAACAGGGCACACTGTCCGTCCGATGATGGCTTCGCCCTGGCTCGACGTGCTGGATGAGACCATCCAGGCCTGTGCGGCGCAGGACCGCGCGGATCTGGTGCAACGCCTGCGCATGCGCAGGTCTGAGCTGGTCACGCCCAAGGTACGCGTCATCGTGCTTGGCGAGTCGAGCCAGGGCAAGAGCCAACTGATCAACGGCCTGCTCAACGCGCCCGTCTGCGCCACGGGCGACGACGTGACCACCACCGTGCCGGCGATCGTCGAGCACGCCGCCTCACCCGTGGGTGCGCTCGTCACCGGCGAGGTGACGCCCGCTCTGGAAAGCGCCGACCGCGTCCCTGCGGCGGCCGAGTCGGTCACCGCGCAGGCCAACAAGCAACCCGGTGTCGTCAGAGCCGAGGTCGGGTTGCCGCGCAAGCTCCTCGAATCCGGACTTGCCCTTATCGACACCCCACCCGTCGGGCCAGAGGTTTCCGAACTGACCCGAGCCACGCAGTCCGTGCTGCCGCAGGCCGATGCCGTGCTGCTGGTCAGTGACGCCACCCGGGAACTGACCCCAGCCGAGCTGGATCTGCTGGAGCGGGCCAGCACACTGTGCCCCACCGTCGTGGTGGTGCTCACCAAGATCGACCTGGTCCCCGGCTGGCGACTGGTGGCCGAGCGCAACCGTGCCCGGCTGGCCAAAGGTGGCTTTCCCGCGACGGTGCTGCCGGTGTCCGCGGCGTTGCGGCTCGCCGCGGCACGTAGTGGCGATTCGGTGCTGAACGAGGAGTCCGGCTACGGCGCGCTGGTCTCCTACCTGCATCGGGACCTGATGGGCCAGGTGGAACTGCTGCGCCGCCGCTCGGTGAGCGCGCTAACCCGCATGACCGTCGACCAGCTTGTGGTGCCGCTGCGCGAGCGGCTGTCGAAGGTGCAGGACAGCGCGACCGACGAGCTGACCGCCCGCTGGCGTGCCGCCGGTCGGCAACTGGAGGAGCTGCAGCGGGAATCGGCACGCTGGCAGACCGTGCTCTCCGACGAGGTCGCCGACCTGATGGCGGACCTGGATTTCGATCTGCGGGACCGCACGCGACGCATCCTGCGGGAGGCCGACGAGTACTTCGAGGTCGCCGACCCCGCCAAGGACTGGGACGAGTTCGAGGACTGGCTGCGCGAGAACCTGAAGGCGGTGGCGGAGGCCAACTCCAACTGGCTGCTCGACCGGTTCGAGTGGATCGCCCGCAAACTCGCCACACAGATCGCGCCGCACCGGCCGGAGGTGTTCGCACCGGAAACGCTGCTCGACGACGTCTACCGCAACGAGGTGGGGGACCTGCGGATGCCCACGGTGGAGCGGTTCACCATCGGGCAGAAGCTGTTCGTCGGCATGCGCGGCTCCTACAGCGGTCTGCTGATGTTCGGGCTGGCCACCACGCTGGCCGGGATGGACCTGATCAACCCGATCTCGATCGGTGCGGGCGTGGCCTTCGGCGCGAAGAGCGTCTTCGAGGAGCGGGGCAACCGGCTGAAACGGCGCCAGGCGACCGCGCGCACGGCCGCGCACCGCCATGTCGACGATTTCTTCCTCACCTACGGCAAGGAGAGCAAGGACACCGTGCGTCTGATCCACAGGGAGCTGCGGGACCGCTGCACGGCTGTGGCGCACGAGCTGCGTGCGGAGATCTCGGAGACGGCCAAGCGCATCAAGCAGGTCATCGACGCGGAGACAGCGCAACGCGGCACGGCCACCCGTGAACTGACCAAGGGCATCGAACAGCTCGACCTGCTGCGCAGACGCGGCCAGGCACTCGCGGGCATGTCCGCCGTGCGCGGGCTCACGGCGTGAACCTGCCGGACCGAGCCTGGACCCTGCTGAACCAGGCACTCGACGTCTACGCGGACAGTCCAAGGGCGATCAACTGGCTGCGCCGCCACCTCGCACGGTTCACCGACCCGTTGCGGCTTGCCGTCGTGGGAGCCCACGCGTCGGGCAAGTCCACCCTTGTCAACGCCATCGCGGGCGAGTGCGTCGCGACCGAGGGCGGGCAGGGCATGGCGTGGTACCAGGTGCCGCCGGTCAGGTCACAGTCGCCACTCACCTTGATCGACACGCCTGCGATTGGACCGGACATGGAACCGGGTGCGGTCGAGTCGATCTGCATGGAGGCGGACGCGGTGCTGTACCTGATGGGCCACCCGCACAACGCGGACCTGGCCTTTCTACGCGCGGTACAAGACC
Source organism: Saccharomonospora amisosensis (assembly GCF_011761185.1). Lineage (NCBI taxonomy): Bacteria > Bacillati > Actinomycetota > Actinomycetes > Pseudonocardiales > Pseudonocardiaceae > Saccharomonospora > Saccharomonospora amisosensis. Next base: position 295,829 of record NZ_JAAOYM010000001.1, read on the forward strand.
ACCCGGTGGCTCGGGTGGCCGCGGTGAACTCGGTCGCGGTGCTCTCCCGCGCGGACGAACTCGGCGGAGGCCGGGTCGACGCGCTGATCTCGGCACGTCAGGTCGCCCGCAAGTACCGCAAGGAGGGCGAGCTGAGCGGGCTGTGTCAGGACGTCATAGCGGTGGCCGGGCTCGCCGCGAGCGGCGGGAGGACGCTCACCGACGACGAGTTCGAACTGCTGGCCGGGCTGGCGGCCGCTCCGAAGGAGGAGCTGGACCCGCTGCTGCTGTCGGCCGACAGATTCGCCGCCGACCCGGAGCGGGAGCGTTTGCTCGTGCGGTTCGGGCTCTTCGGCATCCGGTTGGCCGTCACCCTGATCCGCAGGGGAGCCGACACCCGTGCCGCACTGTCCACGCAGCTGGCGCAGCGGAGCGGGCTGGGCGACCTGCGCGACGCGATCTCGCTGTACTTCACCGATCGGGCGCCGGTGCTCAAGGCGCGTTCGGCGCTGATCGGGCTGGACGTGGTGTTGCGAATGGAACCACGCCCCTCGGCGGCCCCGCTCGTCGCGGAGTTGGAACGCACGCTGGCGGGAGCCCACGAGTTCCACGAGCTGCGGCTGCTCGCCACGGTCAGCACCGGCAGGGTGCGGCTGCCGGAGGAGCTTCGCGAGGAGGCGATCCGGCTCGCGGGCGGCTACGGGCTACAGCCGCAGGAACGGCTCGGCGCGCAGGTGCAGGGGCCGCCGCTGCGGCAGGCCGCCGCAGCGGCGCTGCGGGTGTGGCGGGCCTACTCGGAGAACCCGGTGTTCGGTGCGGCGGAGCGCCACGCGGCGAGGACCGTGGCGCGAAGCTGCGAGGCGCTCATCACCGAACCCGCGCCGTGAGCGTCGCCGCGAAGACCACCCCGGCCTCGCGCGGCGACAACGCTCGACGCGCGGTACGGTCTAGCCGGTAACCGGTCCGGACCGCGAGGAGTTCCGATGCCCGAAACCGCCTCTCCCAAGGAAACGGTCAAGGCGTTCCTGTCCGCCTTGGAAGCACTCGACATCGAGCAGGCCCTGACCTACGTAGCCTCGGATGTGGTGTACCAGAACGTGCCGCTGCCACCCGCCCGAGGGATCGCCGCGTTCGAGAAGCAGATGCGGATGATGCAGAAGTACGGCTCGGGTTTCGAGGTAAAGGTGCATCACATCGCCGAGGATGGCCCGATCGTGCTGACCGAACGCACGGACGTGTTGGAGTCCGGGCCGTGGCGCGCCGGGTTCTGGGTGTGCGGCACGTTCGAGGTGCGCGACGGCCGCATCGTGCTGTGGCGCGACTACTTCGATTGGGCCACCGTCATCGCCGCCAGCGCCAAAGGTGGTTTCCGCGCGCTTGTCTCCACCGTGTCCAAGCGGTTGAAGCCCCAGCCGGATCGCCCCTAGCCTCAGCGGGCCCGCCAGCCCAACTTCAGAATCGCCTGATTGAGTTCCTGGTAGGCGGTGCGGATGTCCTCGGTGTAGCGGTCCAGCCATTCACCCCTGGCGGAGGAAACCGGTTCGGGGTCCGCCCCCGGTTCCAGCCACGACAGCCGCGACACGTTGTCACTGGCCATGCGCCACCATCGGTTGGCGCGTTCGGTGACAGCTCGTTCCCGCTCGGCCGCCGCCGATACCCGCTCCTCTGCGGCGGCGATCATCGCTGCCAGCTCGTCGGCTCTGCCCAGCTCCCACGTTCTCAGCTCGTCGGCGGCCTTGCGGGCAAGGCCCACGATGTCCTTGTAGCGCACGGCCGCCGCGGGTTCGTCACTCATCTTCGGCCTCCGGCATTCGGAACGGGATGGCCACCTCGGGAGAGCCGTGGGCCGTGCGGTCGAAGAACAGCGCACGGCCGGGCCGGGGCGACCACTGCACCAGTTGTCCCGCGCAGAACGGCGCCAGTTCGTTGCCCTGCACGTCGAGCGCGGCCCATGCGCCGATGTCGTCGGTGCCCGCGAAGCCGAGCGTGTCCTTCAGCCTCGCGACCGCTCGCCACCAGCCGAGCACGTGTGTCCGGTGGCCGGGGCCCTGTTTGAGCAGTGACCGCAACGCCTCCAGCGGGCTCTGCGTGCCTGGCTCCTTGCGTTCCAGCGCGGGAAGCGCCGCGTCGACGCCGTAGAGCACGACATACCTCGGAAGGTTTCGATCTGGCAGTTCCTCGGCCAGTGAGGTGATGGTTGCCGGGAGGTCGTCGGTGGCCACGGACCTGACTTTGTGGCCCTCGGAGCGCAGCGTGTCGGCAAGCCTGTCCACCGTGGGAAGGCACGCCTCGACCGGGCAACTGAGCACGAACTCGACCTCGCCCGGATGGTGCTGCCTGGCGAGCGACCGGGTCGCGGAGTCCAGGATGGACAGCGCTTCCCTCGTGCTGGTGCCGAGTACCGCGATGTTCCTGCCCGGGGCGGCGGGCAGCTCCACACCGTGTGCGCGGTCGGCGACCTCGATCGCCTGGCCGATAAGGGCTCGTGGCCGTTCGGTGGGTGCCGCCGCGGCGAACGCCGCCGACTCCTCGAGCGTGGGAGCGTGCGCGCCGTCGAACAGCCTCGGCCTGCCGTGCCCCGCGTAGCGTTGCCACAGTTGCCGTTGCAGCGCGGGAAAGACACCTCTACCGCTCGCGTCGGGGACATGTGCGAGCTGGTTTCCGTGCGCGACACCGGATTCGTGGTTGACCACAGCGTGCCAGCGGGGTGCGGCCACGGCCGCCTGGTTGGTCTCGGCCAGCACCCTGCGCGCCTTCGGCATCGCGATGCGCAACGTGCACTGCTCGAACACCGCGGGCTTGCCCCAGAACGCCTCGATACCCGCGATGTCCTGGCTGGCCAGGATCAGGTGGATGCCCTGGGAACGGCCTCTGCGGGCCAGGTCCTCAAGCAGCGAGGTGGCGAGTGCGGTGACGGTGTCGCGTTCTGCGAACAGGTACTGGAACTCGTCGATCACCGCGACGATGCGGGGCCAGTGTCCTCGCGGGTCCTGCTCCCGCAACTCCGCGATGTTGGTGACCTCGTGTTCCTTGGCGGCTGCCGAGCGGCTGCGCATCTCGTCGGAGAGGAATCGCAGCAGCGCCAGGCCGAACTCCCGGTCGGTGTTGACGTTGACACCGACCAGCCGCGCGTGCGGCAGCCAGCTCTCGTCCTTCTTGCCGGGTGCCAGGCCCGCGAAGGAGACGCCTTCCTTGAAGTCGAGCAGATACAGTGCCAGTTCGTCGGGCGAATACCTGGAGGTGAGACCCGCGAGCAGGACGTAGAGGAAGTTCGTCTTTCCCGACCCGCTCGGGCCGCCGATCAGCGCGTGCGGGGTGGCGTCGCCGATCACCACCTCCACCGGTTCACCCTCGTGAAACCCGACCGGTGCGCGCAGTTCGTGGGCGGAATGCTGCTGCCCGAACTCCGAGGGCAGCAGGTCGGCGAACGACCGAGGGCCGCCCTGCTTGGCCACGAGCGCGTCGGCGATTCGCGCGCTCGCGGTCGCGACCTGGCCCGCGGGCAGTGGCGGGTCGAGGTCCACGACGAGGTCGGTGCCGGTCATGCTGCTGATCGCGCGCCGCTCATCCAGCAGGCTGACCGTCTCCACCGCACCGCCCAGCACCGTTGGTACGTCGACGAGGATCAGCGAGATGCCCGCCTCGAGGGCACCGCTTGCCACCCGTTTCAGCTCCCGCAGCCGTTCCGGTTGCAGGTCTTCTCCGTTGCCGTACAGCACGGCGACTCGCCACGGCTCGGTGCGGTTGCCCGTGGCCTCGCGCATCGCTCGCAGCGAGGGGTAACCGGCCTGAAGTGTTCGGGCGTGGATTCGGCGCACGTGCCCTGACAGTTCCTCCAGCAGATCGACGAGTCTCGTCGGGTCGTGCACGGTCAGCGCGCTTGTTCTGCTCAGCGAGTAGAAGTTGGGCAGCACGGCCGTGAGCCTGCCGACGTCCCACAGGTGGATCTTGACCGCGCCTGGCTCGAACGAGCTGAGCACGCGCATCAGCAGGGTTTCCACCAGCGCGTCCACGGTCGGCCTCGTTTTCGGTGCCGAGGTGATCGCCAGATGTGACTCGTCGAGCAGCGGTACCGCGACGTCGAAGGTCAGCGCCGTCCCCGGTGTTCTTCCCGCCACCGAGCCATCCACTGTGGAGGACCCGATCCGCCACAGTCGCGGCACCTTGACGCCGTCACCGGTGCCCACCCGGCCGAGCCATTCCCCTGGCGGCCTGCCAGCGGGGCCGGGCGCGGCCACGGCCACCAGGTCGCGCAGCCGACTCGGCCCGTCGGCCCACTCGGCGTAGAACTGGCCACGGACGCTGTTCAGCCATTCGAGGACGTCGACCATCGTGGGCTCGCTCGACCTTCGTGCCACCTCCGGGTCGTCGAGGGCCCGTTCCATGCCCGCCTTGACGACGAGCCGCTCCAACTCGAGCTTGGCGAGCTCCAGTTCGGCGGCCTCGCGCGCGTTGCGCGCCGAACCGAGTGCCAGCCCGATCTGCTGCCGCAGCCGATCGAGCGCGGCCACCACGCGAGCGCGCTGCTCGCGGACCTTGCGTCGCATAGCTTCGCCTACAACCTCGACCGGTAGCGGTCCAGCAGATCGGTGACACCGTCGAGGCGTCCGTGCTGGGTGTCGAGCTGCTCGACGGCATGGGCCAGTTGCGGAGGCAACCACGGCTTGGCCTGAGCCTGCACTTCAGCAACGACCCGTTCGAACTCACCGAGCAGTTCCTTGGCCCTGGCCGTGTGGGCGCGGGCCTCCGCGACCGCGCCGAGGATCTCGGTGAGCGACTGGCGTAGCTGCTCCGCTGACATGACCGCCCGTTCCGCTACAGCCGGGCCGAGTAGCTTTCGGCCGAGGAGATGCACGCCCGGATCGTGCTCTGGGTGCCGTTGATGCCCTGCAGGGCCTCCGCCAGCAGCCCATGCGCCTGGTTGACCTCTTCCTGGGTGCTGCCCGAGGTCGCCTGGGCAAGTGACTGTTGCGCCTCCTCGAGTGATTGGGCGGCTTGTTGCAGAGCGGCGATGCTTGCGGAAGCCTTCTCGTTCGCGAGGGCGATCCCCGCGCGGATTTCTTCCACACCGGGCATGTGTCGGACTCCTCGATGAAGTCGGATCGTTCGGTAACCAACGTAGCGTGACCGGGTGAACCCGGACAGCAGTTGGTTGGGGTAACCGGTACCTACATCTGCGCACCCGCCTACGACAGAACGCCGGACCCTTGGCGGGTTCCGGCGTTCTGCTGTTCACAAGCACGCTGGGGCACGGGATCGAACCGGCGACGGCTTTCGCACCCACCACATTCTCCGACCCCGAACCCGGATGTCCACGGGCTTACTCCGTGGGACGGCTGAAACACTAGTGGAGGAGTCGAACACGGTCGCGGGTGCCCCCCGCGCGGCCATCGGCATCGGTCGGCAGGGCGTCACCGGGTTGCGACTACTGTTGTGGTGTTCCGAACTATCCGAGCGTCATCGAAGGATCGCCGCCGTGGGCAAGTACCTGCCGACCGAACCATACCGAGGCACCCGGGATTTCCTGCCGGAGGAGATGTCGGTCCGGCAGCAGGTCTTCCAGCGCCTCTACGACGTCATCGAGGTCTTCGGATACCAGCGCTACGACGGGCCGGTCCTGGAATCCACGGAGATCTACGAGGCCAAGAGCAGCCGCGAGATCGTCGAGCAACAGCTGTACACGCTGACGGACCGGGGTGGTCGGCGCCTTGCCTTGCGCCCGGAAATGACGCCTTCGGTGGCGCGCATGATCGCGGGCAACCTGGGTCGGTTGACGTTCCCGGTGCGCTGGTACTCCCACCCCAACTGCTTCCGTTACGAGCGTCCGCAGCGCGGCCGGGTCAGGGAACACTGGCAGATCAACGTCGACCTGTTCGGTTCCTCTTCCAGCGCCGTCGAGGTCGAGTTCATCGAGCTGATCCACGCCATGATGGCCGCGCTCGGCGCGACCGAGGACATGTACGTGCTCAGGATGAGCGACCGGGTGCTGCTCGATGCCATCTTCACCGAGATCCTGGAGGTTGCGGGCGAGCAGCGACGGCAGGTGGCAGGCCTGCTCGATCGGTGGGAGAAGTACCCCGAGGACAAGCTGCGCGCAGACGCGGAGGAGATCGGGCTGACCGAGTCCGGGTTCGCCCGGCTGCGTGAGGTCGTGCAGGCAGGTGAAGAGATCTTGCCGGAGCTGTCCGAGCAGGCGCGCGCGGGCTCGAAACTGATCGAGGTCATGAACTCCCGCGTCCGCGACCGGATCAAGGTCGACCCGCTGATCGTTCGGGGGTTCGACTACTACACCTCCACGGTGTTCGAGGTGTTCGATGCCAGCCCTGAGAACCGGCGCAGCCTGTTCGGCGGGGGCCGCTACGACAACCTCGTCGGCCTGTACTCGGCCCAGGCGGTTCCCGGCTTCGGATTCGGCATGGGCGACGTCACGTTGATGGACTTCCTCTCCACGCACGGTCTGCTTCCGGAGCCAGCCAACAAGGTCGACGCCGTCGTGATCCCAACGGTGCAGGCGCTCTTCGAGCCCGCGCGCGCCGCCGCGGCGCAGCTGCGTGCGGCGGGCGTTCGCACCACGACGCCGCTGGAACCCGCCAAGCTTGGCAAGGAGATCGGGCGCGCGGACAAGGCGGGTGCGAGAGCCGTCGTCATCATCGGTGAGCAGGACCACGCCGAAGGCAAGGCGACCGTAAGGGACCTCGTCTCCGGCGAGCAGGACCGGGTGGCGCTGGCCGACATCGCGCATGCGGTGCGAAAGCTGCTCTGAACGAGTACTTCGGGCAAGTGATGTGGCCCGTCACCACGTCACCGGCAGCTCGGCCAGGCCGCCGGTCAACACGTCTCGGCGCAGGGTCAGTCGCTGCGCGGGCACAGCGGGCCGCATCGTCGGGAACCGTGCGGTGAGTGCGCCGAACGCGGCCTGGAGTTCGAGGCGGGCCAGCGGTGCCCCGATGCAGTACCGCATGCCGTGCCCGAAGGTCAGGTGGGTCCTGGCGGCGTCGCGGCCGATGTCGACGCGGTCGGGTTCGGCGAAGACGGCCGGGTCGTGGTTGGCGGCACCGTTGTCCAGCAACACGAGCTCGCCCGCCCGGATGGTGACGCCACCGACTTCGAGATCCGTTCGCGCGTAGCGCGGGATTCCGCCGTTGCCCTTGCCCGGCGCGCGAAGCAGCTCCTCCACCGCGTTCGGTACCAGGCCGGGGTTCTCGGCCAGTGCCTGCCACTGGGCTGGGTTGGTCAGCAGCAACAGCGCACCGATGCCGAGCTGCGTGACGGTGGTTTCGTGTCCGGCGAACAGTAGTGCCATGGCGAGCATGGCGGCCTCGTCGTCGGCGATGTCGCTGTCCGCGGCCAACCGGGAGATAACGTCGTCGCCGGGTGCGGTGCGCTTGCGATGGACAAGCTCCCGGCCGTAGTCGAACAACTCGGCAAGGCCCTGCTCCGACCGGGCGCGGTCGCGGATGTCGCCCGCGGCCTGGGTCCAAACCCGGAACCTGTCCCTGTCCTCGTAGGGCACACCGAGCAGTTCGCAGATCACCAGAATCGGCAGCGGTAACGCCAGCGCGGTGTGCAGATCCGCGGGTTTCGGCTTCGCGGCGAGTTCGTCCAGCAGTTGTTGGGTCAGCTCCTCGACACGTGGTCGTAGGGCGCGCAGGTGTTTGGGCGTGAAGTGCGGCTGTAGCTGTGAGCGCATCCGGGCGTGGTCGGCGTACTCGGTGTCGAAGTTGCCCAACGGTCCACCGAACAGCGCTGACTCGCCGGTGCGGGGCGCGTGTTCCGGATCGGGATGCGCTCGCCCCAGCCGGTCGTCGGCCAGTAGCCGCCGTACCTCTTCGTAGCCGGTGACCAGCCATGCGCCGTGGCCGACCGCGGTGCGCACCTCGTGCACCACCCCTCGGGTCCGTAGCCGTCGTAGCACTGGTGGAACCCGCAACGGATGTGGCTGTGCGAACGGCAGCGTCGGGGGAGTGATCATGGCAGTCCCTCAGAAGTAAACGGGCTCATGTATATCTTCTAGTAAACAACGCTACATGTATTCTCTGCGGTAAACAAGACGGCGGGGACGATGGCAGGCGATGACACCTCGACGGATGCCGCGCGCACAGCGGCGGGAACAGATCCTGGACGCGGCGACACGCGCGTTCGCCCGCGCGGGATACGCCACGACGGGACTGGATGACGTCGCCGAGGAAGCAGCCATCACCAAGGTGATCGTTTACCGGCACTTCGAGTCCAAGAACGCGCTCTACCGGGCCGTGCTCGACCGTGCCTGCGCTCGGCTGGACGAGGCCGTGGGCTCCGACCACTTCGACGACACCAGCATTCCGGCGCTGTTGCGGGCCGCCGCCGCCGATCCGGACGGCTTCCGGCTGCTGTTTCGCCACGCGGCCACCGAACCGGAGTTCCGGGAGGTGGCCGAGGCTCTCGCCGCGTCGTCCACCGAGGTCGCCCATCGCAATCTCGCGAACCGGATCGCCGCGGGCCCATGGGCCGACTGGGCAGCCCGGCTGGTTCCCGTCGTGGCCACGGAAGCGGTCATCGCCTGGCTCGACGCTGGACGGCCTGATCCGGAACAGGCCGCCGACCGCATCAGGCGAGCCGTCCACGGCGTTATCGACGCCGCCAAGCCATGACCAGACGGCCGCGCAAAACTGCAACTCAAACGGCAGAACGCCGGGCGACCCGATGCGCGGGTGCCCGGCGTTTCGCCTGCTCAGCTGGCGGAGGATACGGGATTCGAACCCGTGAGGGCTGTTACACCCAACACGATTTCCAATCGTGCGCCTTAGGCCGCTCGGCCAATCCTCCGCCGAAGAGAGTAGCAGGGCGTGTTCGCATCGCTTGAGCCCGCCTGCCGTCCGTCGCCGGTGAGCAGGCGACCCGGTGACTTCCGCGGGCGAACCGCTTCACGCGCTGTGTCCACTCCGGACCGCCGGTGGCAGCCGCGGGACGGCCGGACCACCCGGGCACGCGAAGGCGTTTGCCTGGCAAGCACGCGGGTAACCGCCGTAGCGGACGATCGCCCTACGCCGGGAAGAGGTAGGCCATGTCGGTGGCGACCGTGGACGTCGAGAGGCTCACCGAACTGGGGCAGCAGCTAAGGGTGGATGCCGTGCGCGCTTCCGGCGCCGCGGGCTCGGGACACCCCACCTCCTCGATGTCGGCGGCCGACCTGATGGCCGTGCTGCTGGCCGGACACCTGCGCTACGACTTCTCCGCCAGCCAGAACCCGGCCAACGACCACCTGATCTTCTCCAAGGGCCACGCCTCACCGCTGTTGTACGCGATGTACGTGGCGGCGGGCGCGATCTCCGACGAGGAACTGCTCAGGTACCGGACCTCGGGCAGTCGCCTCGAGGGCCACCCCACACCGCAGTTGCCGTGGGTGGACGTCGCGACCGGGTCGCTCGGGCAGGGTCTGCCGATCGGGGTGGGACTCGCGCTCGCGGGCAGGGACCTCGACCGCCGCGACTACCGGGTGTGGGTGCTGTGCGGTGACAGCGAACTGGCGGAGGGCTCGATGTGGGAGGCCTTCGAGCACGCGGGAGACCAGCAGCTGGCCAACCTGATCGCGATCGTTGACGTCAACCGGCTCGGACAGCGCGGGCCGACGCGTCATGGTTGGGACACCGGTGCCTACGCACGCCGGATCGGCGCGTTCGGCTGGCACACCGTGGAGATCGACGGCCACGACGTCGATCAGATCGAGCGCGCCTACAGCGAGGCGGAGCGATCCGACCTGCCCACGGCGATACTGGCCCGCACCAGGAAGGGCAAGGGCGTCGCGGCTGTCGAGGACGCCGAGGGCGCCCACGGCAAACCGTTGCCAGACACCGAATCGGCGATCGAGGAACTCGGCGGGCGCCGTTCCATCCGTGTCGAGGTGACCAGACCGCAGGCTGACGACCGGCTGCCGAAGCTGACCACGAGGTCGCTGGAGCTACCGGTCTACTTGGCGGGCGAGCAGGTGGCCACCCGTACCGCGTTCGGCGAGGCCATCACGGCGCTCGGCAGGGTCCGCTCGGACATCGTCGTGCTCGACGGCGAGGTCGGCGACTCCACGCGCAGCCAGTTCTTCCAGCGCGAGCACCCCGAACGGTTCTTCCAGTTCTACATCGCAGAGCAGCAGATGATCGCGGCGGCCGTGGCGATGCAGGTGCGCGGCTGGGTGCCCTATGCCGCGACCTTCTCCGCCTTCCTCAGCCGCGCCTACGACTTCGTGCGGATGGCAGCCGTGAGCGGAGCGGACCTCTGCCTGATCGGCTCGCACGCGGGGGTTTCCATCGGTCAGGACGGGCCTTCGCAGATGGGGCTCGAGGACCTGGCGATGTTCCGCGCGCTTTGGCGCAGCATCGTGCTCTATCCCTGCGATGCCAACCAGACGGCACACCTCACCGCCGCGATGGCCGATCACGCGGGAATCCGGTACCTGCGCACCACCAGGGGTGACACTCCGGTGTTGTACGGCGGGGAGGAGACATTCCCCATCGGGGGTAGCAAGGTGCTGCGCTCCTCACCCGACGACCAGGTCACGATCGTCGGCGCGGGAATCACGGTGCACGAGGCACTGGCCGCCGCCGACCGGCTCGCCGACGACGGGGTCGCGGCCCGCGTGATCGACCTGTACTCGGTTAAGCCGGTGGACGTCGTGACCCTGCACCAGGCGGCCGCCGAAACCGGGCGGATCGTCACAGTGGAGGACCACTGGCCACAGGGCGGGCTCGGCGACGCCGTGCTCGACGCGTTCACACAGAGCACGGCATTTCCTCGAGTGGCGAAGCTCGGGATACTCGCCCTGCCAGGCTCGGCGACCCCTGAAGAGCAGTTGCAGCACGCGGCGATCGACGCCGACGCGATCGTGGAAGCCGCGCTCGGCCTCGTCGAGAGCTGAGGCGTGGAGAGCCGGGGCGTCGAAGGCCGGAGCGACAAGGGCTCAGACCAAGGGCCGCTGCTCGACGAAACCGAGCGCGGGCGGTGCCGGCCGGAGCGGTTGTTCAGCGGCCGAACCGCCAGCGCAACCTCCAACGCCGCCGACGGTGCTCGGTCGCCTCGTAGGTCGCGGCCGCCACGAACCCGTAGGCCAGGTGCGGCACCACATCGCTGAGCCAGTCCGACACCCCCCACGTGCGCGGATCGGTGATACCCAGCACGGTCATCGGTGCGCTCGAACCGATCATCGCGGCAATACCGGCTACCGTGCCGCCCGCGAGCCGCGGGGGGCGCCAGCCGAGTTCGCGCAGCACGCCGTACCCGACTCCGACCGTGGTACCGGTGACCATGCCCAACATCGCGCCAAGCCCGGACTTGCGGCTCTCCTGCTTGTCCTCGTCTCCCGGGATCGAGGTGCCCGTCTTCTCGCTGAGCTTCTCGACGGTGCGCTCCGGCGTGCTGCTGGCCGGACGGCCACGCAGCACCATGTCCAGGTATGTCGCGGCCTGCAACGCCGTTGTACCGGCGGCGCCAGCGGCGGCGCCTCGCATGATCGCACTCAACATGTCGTTCGGGTACCCACGGCGAGTAGCTCGGAACCGGAGTGTGTAGATCCGGTCGTGCTGGGTAACCGGCCGCCGTGGTGCGGCAGACCGCAACGACCGTCCATTCCCGATCCCGGCTGCTCGGTATCGCCGTATTCGCCGTGTTGTCCGTACTCGCGCTGCTTGTCGCCAAGTGGTGGCCGTACGCGGGCAAGACGGTGTCGCTGGCGGACGGCGGCACGTGGCAGGGCGGTTCGTTGCTGGACACCAGCACCCCCGAACCCGGACTCGCGGCGGGTTGGGAGTTCCTGCTCTCCTACGGCGAAGCGGTGTGGCTCGCGCTGGTGGCCGCCGTGCTGATCGGCGCGGCGATCGAAGCGCTCCTTCCCCGCGACTGGCTCGCGCGTTCCCTTGGCAGGTGGGGACCGATCGGCGGCGGCTTGCTGGCACTGCCGAGCATGATGTGCACCTGTTGCGCCGCACCGATCGTGAAGTCGATGCGTCGCGGGGGCGCGCGAACCGGCCCCGCCGTCGCCTACTGGCTGGGAAACCCCGTGCTCAACCCTGCGGTACTGGTGTTCCTCCTGCTCATGTTCCCGTGGCAGTGGGCCGCGACCAGGCTCGTCGCCGGGCTGGCACTCGTGCTGGGTGTATCCGCGCTCGCAGCCAGGTTCGCACGTGAACAAGCCGTTTCCGGTGTTCCTCGGCCGATGCCCGTTCCCGCCGACCTGACGGGCTCGGCACGCCGGTTCGCCCTGGCGCTGGCCCGCTTCGCGCTGCTGCTCGTGCCCGCGTATGCCCTGCTGGTGTTCGCGGTGGGCGCGCTGCGCGGCTGGCTGCTTCCGCTGGGTCCGGAGCTTGCCGGCGCCTCCGCCGTGGCCGCGGTGGTCGCCGCGGTGCTCGGCCTGCTCGTGGTGATCCCGACAGCGGGCGAGATCCCGGTGGTGCTCGCGCTGGCCGCCGCGGGGTTCTCCCCGTTCGTGCTCGGGATCTTGCTGATCACCCTGCCCGCGGTGAGCCTGCCCTCGATGTTGCTGCTGGCCCGCACGCTGACCTGGCGCACAACGGCGATCGTCGCGGCAGGCGTCACGGCCGCCGGGGTGCTCGCGGGTGCGCTGCTCACCGGGCTGAGCGCAACCGGTGCGCTATGACGGGCGGTGCGCCGCGAAAGAATCCGAACACTGTTACGCCTTGACGTCCTATAGTGTGCTCGTGGCTGCGGAGCAGCGAAGCGCGATGGAGCGTGTGGTGGAGCGCAGCATTGCGCTCGACGGGCTACTGCGCGAGCGGGAAGCCCTGCTCGCGGTGATGGATCGTGTCGTGGCACTGCACGGGACCGCCCGGCTCATCCGTGACGCGATCGGTGCCGACTCCGGCTTCGTCGCGGATCTCGCCAGCCCCGACCAGGCGGTGATCCGCTGGCTTTCCGGCACCCGGACCCACGAACTGCAGAACCTCATCGTGCCCATCGGGCAAGGCATCGGTGGCCGTGTGCTCGCGCTCGGTAAGCCGGTTCGGGTCAGCGACTACGTCAGCTCGCCGACCATCACCCACCAGTTCGACGCCCAGGTACGCGGCGAGGGACTCGGCGCGATGCTGGCTGTGCCGATCGTGAGCAAGTTCGACGACAGCGAGCGGACGGTTGCCGTCGCCTACGCCGCCATGCGCAAGGCCGCCGACTTCGGTGACGACGCCGTACGCACCATCGAGAGCATCGCCGACCATGCCGCGACGGCGCTGCACATCGCCACGGTCGCGGAGTCCAACAGGGCCGATGCGATCACCACGGAGCGGCAGCGCATGCGCAGCGCGTTGCACGACTCGGTCGGTGCGCTGCTGTTCTCCATCGGTGTGCAGGTCCGCGACCTGCACGAAAGCATCCGCGACAACCCGGCACTCGATCACAGGCTGCGCAGGCTGGAGTCGGACGTTTCGGCGGCGTCCAGCGCGTTGCGCGAGTCGCTGCTGGCCCTTTCGGAGAGCACGCCGGAACGGGCGCTGCCGGTCGAACTGGCCGAGCACGTCCGTTCGTTCGAGGCGCGCACCGGTGTGCCCGCGCGGTTGGTGCAGCTGGCGCCGGTGTCGCCGATGGACGCCGAGCGCACGGCGCTGTTGATCTCCGTGGTGAGGGAGGGCCTGCTCAACGTCGAGAAGCATGCACGGGCGTTTTCCGTGGTCGTCAGTCTGGGGCCGTGTGACGGCGGGGTGCAGCTCGTGGTGGCCGACGACGGCACGAGTGAACCCGCCGCGCCCGGTCCCAGTACCGGGATGGGGGTGCGCACGCTCGCCGAGCGTGCCGCCCGCCTCGGCGGGAGGGTGAGTCTGGTGCGCGACGAGGACGACGGCTGCACGTTGCGTGCCTGGCTGCCGAATGTCGAGCCTCGGTGACTTGTCGAGGTCTGTTGGTGACACGGTGTCGTCCGGTGTCGCCGGGTAGGTCGCGGAAGGGTGGAAAGGGCCGGTTGTGAGTGAGGAAAGCCCATCATGCGCGAGGGGCTCGCTCGCGGATTCTCGTGCAGCATGACCGCGACCGTGCTGGTCGTGGACGACCATCCGGTCGTCCGTGACGGGGTGGCGCTGCTGCTGCGGTCCGACCCCTCGTTGACCGTGATCGGTTCCGCCGAGTCGGGACAGGCCGGTATCAATCGCGCGAGTGAGCTGCGGCCGGACGTCGTCCTACTCGATCTGCGGCTGCCGGACATGCTGGCTCCGGAGGTGATCGCGGGCCTGCGCAGGGCACATCCGGGTGCGAAGGTCGTGGTGTTCACCGCGCACGGCGACCACCAGGGCGTGGTCGCCGCTATCGAGGCGGGCGCGGCAGGCGGGCTGCTCAAGGACGTCGCGGGCACCGACCTCGCGGCCGCGTTGCGGCGGGTGCTGCGCGGCGAGCGGGTTGTCGACCCTCGCATCTTTCCCGATAAGGGACAGCGCTCCGACGCGCTCGCGCGTAGCGGGCTCACCAGGCGCGAGTACGAGGTGCTGCGGCTGGCCGCGCAGGGCAAGACGAATCCCGAGATCGCGGAGGCGACCGGGCTGACGCGTAACACCGTGAAGACCTACCTGCAGTCCGCGTTGCACAAGCTGGGCGCGCGTAACAGGGTCGAGGCCATCGGCAAGGCGAGCGAGGCCGGGCTGTTGTGACGAATTAGTGACCGATTGGGCGGTTTTTCTTCGCTGCCTCTCCAAGTGGGGGTATGCGGGCCTCCTCCTCCCGCTCAGGATTAGCCGCCACTGGCAGTGACGCCAGTCACGAATTCGGAGGAGGCCTTGTGCGCACTGTGGCGCGAATTTGGGCAGCGAGATGTTGACGGTCCGTGACCTCCGGGTGCGTTATGGGCGTTCGGTGGCCGCCCTCCACGGCATCGACCTCCAGGTGCCCGACGACGGCGTGGTCGCGGTGCTCGGCAGCAACGGAGCGGGCAAGTCGACCCTGCTGCGCGCCATCTCCGGAACCCTTCGGATGCACAGGGGCACCGTGTCCGGTGGGCAGATCCACTACGGCGACCGCAGGATCGACCGGCTCGATCCTGCGGCGATCGTGCGACTCGGCGTTGTCGGTGTCCCTGAGGGCAGGCAGGTCTTCGCCAGGATGACCGTCGAGGAGAACCTGCGTGCGGGTGGGATCGGAGCCGGTTCAGCGACCGACCGTGCCGAGGCGAGGAAGCGAGTGCTTGACCTGTTCCCGGTGCTCGCAGAACGCGCGGGGCAGCGGGCGGGCCTGCTCTCCGGTGGTGAGCAGCAGATGCTCGCTATCGGCAGGGCGCTGATGACCGGCCCCAGCCTGCTGCTACTGGACGAGCCGTCACTCGGCCTGGCGCCCAAGGTCGTCGAGCGGATCGGCGAGACCATCAAGGAGATCCACGCGCAGGGCACCGCCGTCGTGCTGGTCGAGCAGAACGCGGTGATGGCGCTGGCTGTGGCCGACTCCGCCGTCGTGCTCGAGGTGGGCAAGGTCGCGCTTTCCGGCTCGGCCGCGGAGCTTTCGGCCAGCGAGGACGTGCAGCGGCTCTACCTCGGCGGGCATGCCGAGTCCGAAGCGGAGGCCGAGCGGGAGGCGGAGCAGGCTCGTGCCCTGCGTGCCCGGCGACGCGGATTGTCGAGGTGGGCCGGATGAACCCGCGCGAACTGAACGTGGAACGGTTGACGCTTCGCTTCGGTGGGCTGTGCGCGCTGGACGAGGTTTCCTTCACGGTGCGACCCGGCTCGCTGCACGCGCTGATCGGGCCCAACGGCGCTGGAAAGTCCAGTTGCTTCAACGTGATCAGCGGGTTGTACCGCGCCAGCGACGGCACGGTGAAGTTCGGCGAACACGAACTGACTCGTGAGCGCCCCTCGCACATGGCACGGCTGGGTATCGGCAGGGCGTTCCAGAACACCGCGCTTTCGCCGCACTCCACCGTGCTGGACAACGTGATGCTCGGCAGGTACGCGCTGACCAGGGGCGGCTTCCTCTCCTGCGGGCTGCGTCCACCGTGGATTCGCAAGCAGGAGCACAGGCACGCGGCAAGGGCCGCGGAAATCTGTGACTTCCTCGGCATCGGTGACGTGCTGCATACCCCGGTCGGGGTGCTGCCCTACGGCGGGGTGAAGCGGGTGGACATCGCGAGGGCGCTCGCGGTTGAACCCTCACTACTGCTGCTCGACGAACCCGCAGCGGGGATGAACGCGACCGAGACCGCGGAGCTGGCCAGCACGATCCGGCAGATCCGCGACGAACTCGGCATCTCGATCCTGCTGGTGGAACACGACATGGGACTTGTGATGGGCATCGCGGATCAGGTGACGGTGCTGGACTTCGGCCGAGTCATCGCGGACGGGGAGCCCGCCGCGGTGCGTGCGGACCCCGAAGTCATCAGGGCCTACCTGGGCACCGAAAGCACCCACAGCGCCACGAGCACGGAGGCCGGATAAGTGGAAACGTTCGTTCAACTCTTCGTCAACGGCCTCGGAAAGGGCGCCGTCTTCGCCTTGCTCGCACTGGGTTTCGTGGTGATCTTCAAGGCCACCGAGGTCGTCAATTTCGCACACGGCTCGCTCGTGCTCTTCGGTGGCTACCTGGTGGTCGTCACCCGCGAGACGCTCGGCTGGGCGGGAGCGGCGATACTCGGGATCGTCAGCGCGGGTCTGCTCGCGCTGGCCATCGAGCGGCTGCTGCTTTCCCGCTCGAAACTGGCGGACCCGTTCAGCCTCGCGCTGCTGACCATCGGTGTGGACGTGATCGTCACCGAGGAGCTCGTCCGCAGGCTCGGCGTGTCGCTGCCGTTCGTCGGCGACGCCTGGGACGCGCAGCCGATCCAACTCGGTGGGATCACGCTGTTTCGCACGCACCTGGTCGCTCTGCTCGTGGCGACCGTGCTCATCACCGCCTTCTTCCTCGCCTTCCGGTATTCCAACTGGGGTATCGCCATGCGAGCGCAGGCGGAGAACAAGGAGGCCGCCGCGCTGGTAGGCATCCGTAGCTCCGGGGTCACCGCGACGGCATGGTTGGTGGCTGGCCTGCTCGCCGGGGTCGCCGTGCTGTTCATCGCCACCCAGGACTTCTCGGGCGCAGGGTTGTCGCGGGGGACGCACTCGATCGCGCTCGCCGCGTTCCCTGCCGCCATCATCGGCGGGCTCGACTCCACGGCGGGCGCCATCGTCGGCGGGATAACGGTTGGCCTTGTCGACGCGCTGTCCACGCACTACATCTCGTTCGCCTTCGCCAAGAGCGCGGTATTCCTCGTGATGCTCGTCGTGCTGGTCGCGCGCCCCTCCGGGCTGTTCGGGACGAGGGAGAGTACCCGTGTCTGAGGCCTCTGTGACCGATCGCTCCACAGTGGAGGAGCCTGCCCGTGCCCCGGTGCCTGCTTCGCGCCGCGACATCGGGTGGTGGGCACGCAAGGCGATGTGGTTGGCGCTGCTGATCGTGTTGCTCGCCTTGCCGCTGTACCTGGAGGCACAGTGGCTGAAAGCAGGGCAGTACGTGATGGTCGGCGCGGTCGGCGCGATCGGGCTGACGCTGTTGACCGGACAGGCGGGTCAGCTTTCGCTCGGGCACGCGTTCTTCCTGCTGGTCGGCGCCACTTCGTACACCGTGCTTTCCGCTCCGACGGACGAGGAACGGGTGATCGGCTTCGGTATCGACCCCGCGCTCTCGCTCGTCGGGGCCGTCCTGATCACCGCGGTGCTCGGGTTGGCCTTCGCCCCCGTCGCGGCACGGCTGCGCGGCATCTACCTCGGTGTGGCCTCGCTGTCGCTGGTGTTCCTCGGCCTCTATTTCGGACAGGCCGCGGAGGAACTGACCGGCGGGACCTCGACCGGCCGCTCGCCCGCGACTTTCGAGTTGTTCGGCTTCCCGTTCTCCAACGAGGGTGACCTGGAGATCCTCAACGTCCCGATCCGGCAGACGGAGCGGGTCTGGTACCTGTTCCTCGCGCTGCTGGTGATCGCGTTCCTGCTGGCACGAGGCGCGGTCAAGGGCAGGATCGGCAGGTCATGGCGGGCGGTGCGTGACAACGAGGCATCGGCGGCGGTGATGGGTGTTGGCGTCGGTCGCACCAAGGCAGGCGTGTTCGCGGTTTCCTCGGCATACGCGGGGCTCGCCGGGGTGATGACCGTGCTGTGGTTCGACATCCTCAAACCGGACGAGAGCGAGTTCGGCACCTACGGGATCAACGTCTCCATCGCGTACCTCGCGATGATCATCATCGGCGGGCTCGGCTCGGTTCCGGGTGCGCTCGTCGGCGCCTTCATCGTGAACGGCCTGCCGCAGGCACTCGCTCTCTACTCAACCCAGGCGGGCTGGTCAACGGGCACAGGGGAGGGCGCGTTCACGCCCATCTTGATCAGTTCGTTCGTCTACGGCGCGGCGATCATTCTCGTCGTGCTCTTCGAGCCCGGGGGACTGGCGGCCATCGGTCGCAGGATCGCGGGTCGCCTCAGCGGCACGCAGCGTGGAAAGGAAACGACACAATGAAACGACGGATGGTGGCACTTGCCTGTGCCTCCGCGCTCGTGCTCGCCGCCTGCGGCACCAAGGGCGGCGGCTCCGAGGAGGGCGCGGAGGGCGCTGGCGGGGTGAAGGCCGGGGTCGGTGTCACCGACACCGAGATAACCCTCGGTGTGATGACCGACCAGACCGGTCCCTTCAAGAACCTCTCGACCGGCATCACGCACGGCAACGAGCTGTGGGTCAAGGACTTCAACGCGGCGGGCGGTGTCTGCGGCCGCAAGGTGAAGCTGGAGATCGTCGACCACGGCTACAAGGCCGACACCGCCAAGACCCTTTACCCCCAGATCGAACCGAAGGTGCTCGGCTTCGTGCAGGTCGTCGGGTCGCCGATCATGGCCGCGCTCGGTGGTGACCTTGAGGCCGACCAGGTGACCACAACGCCCGCGTCGTGGTCTTCGGAACTGCTCGGCAACCCCTACGTGATGATCGTCGGAACCACCTATGACGTCGAGATGATCGACGGGCTCTCCTACCTGCAGGAGGAGGGCATGATCAAGGACGGCGACACGATCGGGCACATCTATATCGACGGTGAGTACGGAGCGAACGGCCTGCGCGGCTCGAAGGCCTACGCCAAGGAACACAACCTGAAGCTGCGCGAGGTCAAGATCACCTCCAGTGACAACGACCTCACCAACATCATCACCGGGTTCAAGGGCCAGGGTGTCAAGGCGATAGCGCTGACCACGACGCCGACACAGACCGGTTCGGCCGCGGCGGCAGCCAAGGCACTCGGACTGAACGTGCCGATCCTGGGCAACAACCCGACGTTCGACCCGCTGCTGCACGACAGCCCCGCCGCGGGAGCGCTCGACAACCTGTACGTGGTGGCCAGCAGTGTTCCGGTCGCCGCGGACATTCCCAAGGCGAAGGAGGTCGCGAGCAAGTACAAGGAAGCCGGTTTCACCGAGCCACCCAACGCGGGCGTGCCTTACGGCTACGCGGTCGCGGAGGTGTGGGGCGCCGTGCTCGAGAAGGCCTGCGAGAACAAGGACATGACCAGGGAGGGCATCCACAAGGCGCTGCAGGAGACCACCTCGGCGCAGACAGGTGACCTCGTGGCGCCGCTGGACTTCTCCAAGCCGGGTGCTCCCGCCACCCGCCAGGTGTACGTGGCCAAGCCGGACGCCTCCGTCGAGGGCGGCATGGACTACGTGAAGCCACTGTTCGAGGCCGAGGAGGCCAAGGCGTACAAGGCGCCGCACGAGCAGTAGCGACACAGCCACACTCGTCTCGAACCAGGGTCACCGCGACCGTTTCCCCCGGCGGCCGCGGTGACCCTTCCCATTGCCTGCCCTGGAATTCTTTCACTCACTGCAAGTCGACTTCCGCCCGGCGGAAGGTATGGTGACTCGTATTGAAGCTGGTCAGGACGACGTGTGAAGATTCGGCAATGAGTCAGCGTTCGACCCCACCTTTTCGCGCGGACCACGTAGGCAGCCTGTTGCGGCCGCCCGAGCTGCACCAGGCTCGGGAGCGGGCGGCGAAGGGCGAGATTACCCAGGAGGAGTTGCGAGCCGTCGAGGACGACGCCATCCGGCGCGTCGTCGACCTGCAGCGCAAGGTCGGACTGCGGTCCGCCACCGACGGCGAGTTCCGGCGAGCCTCGTGGCACATGGACTTCATCTACCAGCTCAACGGCGTCTCCAAGAGCGACGAGAAGCTGCACGTCAAGTTCCACAACGCCGCGGGGGACCTGGAATTCAGCCCGCCCGGGTTGCAGGTCGACGGCAAGGTCGGGCTGGAAAAGCCGATTTTCGGTGACCACTTCGAGTTTCTGAAGTCCGTTGTGGACCCCGGTGTCACGCCGAAGCTCACCATCCCTTCGCCCAGCATGGTGTACTACCGGGGTGGCCGGTCGGCCGTCGACGAGAACGTCTACCCCAACCTGGAAGACTTCTTCTCCGACCTCAGCGCCGCCTACGGCAAGCAGATCAAGTCGATGGGCGAGCTCGGCTGCACCTACCTGCAGCTCGACGACACCAGCCTGGCCTACCTCAACGACCCGAACCAGCGTGAACTGGTTTCGAGGATGGGCTTCGACCCGCAGACCCTGCACCTGCGCAACATCGAGGTGATGAACGCCGCGATCGCGCACAAGCCCGCGAACATGGCGATTACCACTCACCTGTGCCGTGGCAACTTCCGCTCCTCCTGGGCCGCGGAGGGCAGCTACGACTTCGTGGCGGAGGCACTGTTCAACGAGCTCAATGTGGACGGTTACTTCCTCGAGTTCGACGACGAGCGATCCGGCGGCTTCGAACCGCTTCGGTTCGTGCCGAAGGGCAAGTACGTTGTGCTCGGGCTCGTGACCACCAAGCGCGGCGAGTTGGAGTCGATGGAGTCGCTCGAACGCCGTATCGAGCAGGCCGCCAAGTATGTCGACCTCGACCAGCTCTGCCTTTCGCCGCAGTGTGGGTTCTCCTCCACCGAGGAGGGCAACGATCTCACCGAGGAGCAGGAGATCCGCAAGCTGGAACGCATCGTGGAGACCGCTGCCAAGGTGTGGGGCTGACCCGCGCCACCAACCCAGCCAAGGAGCCGGTCGTCCGTTGGGCTCGCCCCCGGGCGGCCGGCTCGCTCATGTTCGGTCCGCGAACTCCTCCACCTGTTCCCTTCGGCCCGCGACGATGAGGATGTCGTCGCGCTGCACGACCGTCTCGGGCGTCGCGTAGGTGAAGCCCTGACCAGGGCGCTTGATGCTCACGACTGTCACCCCGAACTTGGTACGCAGCCGGGTCTCGCCGAGCGGCAGGCCTACCGCTTCGCCAGGAGCCGTTGTCTTGACGATCGCGTAGTCGTCCTCGAATTCGATGTAGTCGAGCATCCTGCCGGTGACAAGGTGGGCCACGCGCTCTCCCATGTCGTGTTCGGGAAGCACCACCTTGTGAGCCCCAACGCGCTCCAGTATGCGCCCGTGCTGCCGGTTCACCGCCTTGGCCCAGATGCGTTCGATGCCTGCCTCCGACAGCAGTGAGGTGGTGAGAATGCTCGCCTCGATGTCGCTGCCGATGCCGACCACGGCGCGGCGGAACTCCGGCACGCCGAGCTGGTGCAGTGCCTCGACATCGGTGGTGTCGGCGACTACCGCATGGGTGAGGTCGTCGGCGTAGCGCTGCACGCGCCGGGGGTTGTGATCGATGCCGAGCACGTCGCAGCCGGCACGGGCCAGCTGGACGGCCAAAGAGCCGCCGAAACGTCCAAGTCCGATCACGACAACCCGGTGTGTGTGTTTCCTACTAGCCAACGATCGGCCTCTCTTCAGGTAGCTCGTAGCGCCGGGTGCGCTCGCGCAGCGCCAGCGCGGAGGCCAGCGTTATTGGTCCTAGCCTGCCAAGGAACATCATTCCGGTGACGACCAACTCGGCCGAGGGAGGAAGCTGTCCGGTGATGCCCGTCGAAAGGCCCACCGTTCCGAATGCGGAGACCGTTTCGAACAGCACCCGGTCAAGGCTGAACGGGGTGAGTGCGAGCAACAGCAGTGTCCCGCTGACCACCGCACCCACGCTCAGCAATGCGACGGTAAGCGCCTGTCGCTGCACCGTCGATTCAAGCCTACGTCCCATCACATGGACGCTCGGCCTGCCTCGGATCTCGGCGAGTATGACGAAGGCCAGCAGTGCGAAGGTCGTCACCTTGATGCCGCCTGCCGTGCCCGCGCTGCCTCCACCGATGAACATGAGCACGTTGTTGATCAGCAGCGTGCCCGGCTCGAACTGGCTCACATCGAGGCTGTTGAAACCGGCGGTGCGCGGCATGACGCCGTGGAAGAAGCCGGCCAGCAGCTTGCCGCCCACGCCGAACTGCCCGAGCGTCGCGGGGTTGTTCCATTCCGCGGCCGTGATGAGGACACTGCCGACGGCAAGCAGTGCAGAGGTTGCCAGCAAGGTGATCTTGACGTGCAGCGACCACCGTCGCGCGCCGCGCAGCCGGTGGCGCCACAGCTCGATCCAGACGGGAAAGCCGAGACCGCCCGCCAATACCGCGAAGGCGATCGGCAGGCAGATCGCGGCATCGGTTGCGTAGCGCATGAGGCTGTCGGAGTACAGCGAGAACCCGGCGTTGTTGAACGCCGAGATGGAGTGAAAGGCACCCTGGTAGAGCGCTTCTCCCCAGTGCTGACCCAGTCCCAGCCACAGCCGTAGGAACAGCACCAGGAAGATGACGACCTCGAAAACGAGGCTGATCAGCACAACGCCTGCGACCACGCGACGTACATCGCCGAGCCGGAGGGTCTTCGTCTCGGCTTGGACCGTAAGTTGCAGCCTCAGCCCGAACCGCCTCACCACCAGAATGCCAAGCAGGGTCGCAAGGGTCATGATTCCGAGGCCACCCACCTGGATCATTCCCAGGATCGCCAGCTCCCCGAACGTCGACCAGTAGGAAGAGGTGTCGACGACGACGAGACCGGTGACGCAGACCGCTGACGTCGCGGTGAAAAGCGCCGTCACGAAACCGCTTGACTCGCCCGACTCGGTCGCGACCGGCAGCATCAGCAGGACGGTTCCCGCGGCGATCACCAGTGCGAAGGCGGTGACCACGATCTGAGCCGGTTGGCGCCATGTCGGCAACAAGCCACGCAAGACGGTGAGGCCCGACGCCAGCGTCAAATCCGTACTCCGTTCGCGGTCAAGGGCCTGGCATGCGTCAAACTAGTCAAAGTGGAGAGGTAGCGCATACCTGTTCCGGGAAAGTCGGGTGAGTTAGGTGCGGCACACTGCGCAGGAGTCACCGAGCGTGGTCGGTCGTGTGCTCGGCCTGCTCGGCGCGTTCAGCCCGCAGCGCCCGGTGCTCACCCTGTCGGAGCTGAGCAGACGTGCGGAGCTTCCGCTGTCCACCGTCCACCGGCTGGTCCGCGAACTCACCGAGCGGGGCGCACTGGAACGGGATGCCGCTGGCGGTTACCGGATCGGGTTGTGGCTGTGGGAGGTGGCGTCGCTCGCGCCGCACGGCGCCGAACTGCGGGAGAGTGCCCTACCGTTTCTCGAGGACCTGTACGAGGCCACCCACCAGAACGTGCAACTGGCGGTGCTCGACGGCGTCGAGGTGGTCTACGTCGAGCGCATCTCCGGCAGGCACGCCATCAGGATTCAGTCCAGGGTCGGTGGCAGGCTTCCGGTGCACGCGACGGGTGTCGGCCTGGTGCTGCTGGCCCACGCGCCGCCGGAGGTGCAGGAGCGCGTGCTCTCGGGGCCGTTGAAGCGGTACTCGCCTCGCACCATCGTTTCCCCCGCTCAGCTTCGCCATGTGCTCGCTGACGTGCGGCGGGAGGGGTTCGCCGTCAGCGAGGGTCAGATCGAGCTGGACGCGATCTCGGTGGCCGCCCCCGTCTACGGCGAGAACGACATGGTGGTGGCCGCGATCTCGATCGTGGTGCCGGTGGAAGGTACCGACCCGCGCACGCTGGTTCCCGCCGTGCGTGCCGCCGCACGGGGCATCTCCCGGGTGCTCGGAGCCCCACGTGCGCTCCGTGTTGCCGAGGGAATGCATCGCGAGACCGACTAGCCTTCCACTGAGTGGGAGTCGCGGTGGCCGGGGATGGGGCCGCGGACGCACCCTGTTCGCACTGATTGACGTGTGAGACGGAGGAACCGGTGACGGACACCCAGGTTGGCATCATCGGGGCGGGCCCGGCGGGCCTGCTGCTGTCGTACCTGCTGCACCTGCAAGGCATCGACGCGGTGGTACTCGAGGCCCGCAGCCGCGAATACGTCGAGAAGCGGGTGCGCGCGGGCGTGTGCGAGCAGCCGACTGTCGACCTGCTGCGCAACATCGGCGTCGGCGCGCGGATGGACGCCGAGGGCATGCCGCATCACGGGCTGTCGTTCCGGTTCGAAGGTGAGGACCACCGCATCCCGCTGACCGAGCTGACCGGCAAGTGCATCACCGTCTACGGCCAGCAGGAGATCGTGAAGGATCTCATCACCGCGCACGTGGACAAGGGGCTGCGGATCGAGTTCGAGGTGTCCGATGTGGTACTGCACGACCTCGAAACCGAACGGCCGCGCGTGACCTACACCGACGCCGACGGCAACGCTTGCGAACTGATCTGCGCTGCCGTCGCCGGTTGCGACGGCTTCCACGGGGTCAGCAGGCCCTCCATTCCGGAGGGGCAGCTGAAGGTCTACGACCACGAATACCCGTTCGCCTGGCTCGGAGTGCTCGCCAAGACCCCGCCCTCACACGAGGAACTGATCTACGCAAGGCACGAGCGCGGCTTCGCGCTGCACAGCATGCGCTCGCCCGAGCTCACCCGGCTCTATCTGCAGGTCCCGCCAGGGGAGTCGCTCGACAACTGGCCGGACGAGCGCATCTGGTCGGAGTTGCAGCAGCGGCTGGAGACCAAGGACGGCTTCACCGTGCGGGAGGGGCCCATCCTGGAGAAGAACATCACGCCGATGCGCAGCTTCGTGGTGGAGCCCATGCAGTACGGCAGGCTCTTCCTCGCGGGCGACGCGGCCCACATCGTGCCACCCACCGGCGCCAAGGGGATGAACCTCGCGATCGCGGACGTGCGCAACCTCGCCTGGGCCCTGAAGGCGCTGCTGCAGGTCGGCGACCCTGAGCCAGCGGCGGCCTACTCCGACCGCTGCCTCGACCGGGTGTGGCGAGCCGAGCACTTCTCCTGGTACATGACGCAGATGCTGCACGCCGATCCGGGCGCCGATGCCTTCCAGCAGCGACTGCAGCTCTCCCAGTTGCGCTACACCGTGAGGTCCAAGGCCGCGGCGGGCAGTCTCGCCGAGAACTACGTGGGCCTGCCCTTCAGGTGAGCAGCTACGGTTGGTCAACGCGGCGCTCGGGCCGCGAGGGCTCGGCCCACTCGGTGTGGAACGTGCCTTCCTTGTCCACCCGCCGGTAGGTGTGCGCACCGAAGTAGTCACGCTGCGCCTGCACCAGCGCGGCAGGCAGCCGGGGCGCTCGCACGCCGTCGTAGTAGGCCAGTGCCGTGGAAAGGCCTGGGGTGGGGATGCCGAGCCGCACGGCCGTGGAGACCACCGATCGCCACGCATCCTGCGCTTCTTCCAGCGCCTTGCGGAACTCACCGCTGGTCAGCAGGGTGGGTTGGGCGGGGTCGGCGGCGAAGGCGGCTCGGATGTCGTCGAGGAACTTCGCACGGATGATGCAGCCGCCTCGCCAGATCGCGGCCACGGAACCGAGGTCGATGTTCCAGCCGTACTCCTCGCTCGCGGCCCGGATCTGGCCGAAACCCTGGGCGTAGGCCACCACCTTGGAGGCGTAGAGCGCCTGCTCGACGTCGTCGGCGAAGCGCTGCGCCGACGAGCCCGACAGTGGTGTGCGCGGCGGCCCGGCGAGATCGCGAGCCGCGGCCCGCAGGACGGCGTGTCCGGAAAGCGACCGCGCGAAGGTGGCCTCGGCGATGCCGCTGATCGGGATGCCGAGGTCCAGCCCGGTCTGCACCGTCCAGCGGCCCGTGCCCTTCTGTTCGGCCTGATCGGCAACCACGTCGACGAACGGTCTGCCGGTCTCGGCATCGGTGTGTGCGAGCACCTCCGCCGTGATCTCGATCAGGTAGGAGTCGAGCCGGCCGGTGTTCCAGGTGCGAAACACCTCGGCGATCTGGGCGGGCTCGTAGCCGAGCGCACCACGCAGCAAGTCGAACGACTCGGCGATGAGCTGCATGTCGGAGTACTCGATGCCGTTGTGCACCATCTTGACGAAGTGGCCGGACCCGTCAGGGCCGATGTGAGCACAGCAGGCAGTGCCGTCCACTTTCGCGGCGATGTCCTCCAGCAGCGGACCGAGTGTCCGGTATGACTCCGCCGAACCGCCGGGCATGATGCTCGGACCGTGCAGTGCGCCCTCCTCGCCACCGGACACGCCGGTGCCGACGAAGTGCAGGCCGCGTTCCCGAAGTGCCGCCTCCCGCCGCCTGGTGTCGGCGAAATGCGCGTTGCCCGCGTCGACCAGCACGTCGCCGGGTTCCAGTAACTCGGCGAACTCGTCGATCACCGCGTCGGTGGCTGCTCCGGCCTTCACCATCACCACGATCTGGCGCGGCCTGCTCAGCGCCGCTACGAACGCCTCCGCCGAGTAAGCGGGGACGAACTCGCCTTCGGAACCGAACCGATCGACGAGGTCGCGGGTGCGTTGCGGGGTGCGGTTGTGCACCGCGACGCGGTAGCCGTGCCGGGCCAAGTTCCGCGCCAGATTGCGGCCCATCACCGCGAGGCCGGTGACTCCGATGCTCGCCTTCTCGCTCATGCCCCGCACCTTACGCTCTGTGCTGATCACCGGCCGCCGAAAGCGTGAAGGCCAACCGGTGAGGCGATTTCTACTCGACGCCCGAAAACGGTAACGTCAACTTCCGCCATGACCACCACCGTCACCTCCCGCCGCAAGCAGCTCGGCAATGAGCTGCGCCATGCGCGTACCTCCTCTGGTCTTACCCAGCAGCAGGTCGCCGACATCCTCGGGTGTACCCAGGGTAAGGTCAACAAGATCGAGTCCGGCTCGGTAGGCGTCAAACTCGGCGACGTGCGGGCGATGCTCGACGCGTTCGGCATCGTGGGCGACGAGGCCGACACTCTGCTCGGGCTGGCCAGAGCGGCGGCGGGGCAGCGAGGGCACTGGTCGGGTTATCGCTCGGTGGTTCCGCACTGGTTCCGCACGTTCACCGATCTGGAGCCCGCAGCGTCGGAGATCATGACATGGCACGGTGAGCGGATTCCCGGCCCATTACAGTCCGAACACTTCATGCTCAAGCAGTTCACCGAGTTCGGCGCCACCGACGTCACCTCGTTGGTGCGCAACCGGCTCGACCGCAAGGCGGTTTTCGACCAGCAGCAGCCGCCCTACTACCGGTTCATCATCAGTGAGGCGGCGTTGCGCAGGGCGCCGGGAGGACATGCGCCCGCGGTGATGCTTGATCAACTCGAGCACATGCTGGAACTGGAGCGGCGGCAGCGGGTTTACGTGCACGTGTTGCCGTTCGACGCGAAGCTCGCCGCCGTTCCGAACGACTTCACCATCATGCGGTTTCCGGACCGTACCCGGGATTTCGTCTACATCGAGCACTCGGCGGGCGGGCTCTACCTCGACGACGTCAAGGACTTCCAGATCTTCGTCGATGCGTGGGACCGGCTGCGTGGTGCGGCGTTGGAACGCCAGGAGACGAGGCAGTTCTTCAAGCAACTGGCTGAGGAGTACCGCGACGTGCTCAATTCCGAGCCCGCGGGCTAGGCGAGGCTGTGCTGGTAGAGGTAGCGCAGCGCGAAGGAGTCGTCGACCGGAGACGGTGAGGTTGACTGCCTGGGTTTCGTCCGCCTGCGCAGACTGAGTCGGGTTCGGCGACCACGGTTGGCTGGTTCGATCTCCGCTGTGCGACCGGACGGCTCGGTCAGCGCCCGCTCCACGTCGAGTCGTACGGCCATCGTCACTCCAACCCCCGGCGCTGTTGCCGATCTCTCACGGATCGACCCCCGCTACCATTCAAGATCACCATACCGATAGTAATAATCTTAGTCTGAGAATAATCACGCTGTCGAGCCGACGAGTCGCATGTCCCACGGATGGCGGCATTCCTTTGTCGGATCGGCGCTCGGGCGCGGGAAATGTGTGACTACTGACACACTGGTTCGCGCGTCCCGAAACCGGGGCACGGAGGTATTGCCATGGCCGATTATCCCCCGCGAGGGGATTATGATCCGGCAGCCGCCGCGGACATGTTCGACGCGACGGCCTGGCAGAAGTCGTTCGCCAGCGAACCCAACGGCGGCAACTGCGTCGAGGTGAATCTGAGCCGGGGCAGAGTGGGTGTGCGGGACACGAAGCTGCCGGACAGTCCCGTGCTGGTCTTCGACGCGGCCGAGTGGCAGGCGTTCCTCGTCGCGGTCAAGGCCGGGCAGTTCGACCTGCCCGGCTAGCCGCCGTCCCGCCGTCGGCCCGGCCGGATCACCGCGCCGACCGGATGTGGCCTAGACTGTAGTCGGACCCCCGCGGCGTCCACCCTGTGAACCTCCCCAGGGCCGGAAGGCAGCAAGGATAAGCAGGCTCTGGCGGGTGCGGGGGTCCCCTTTTGTGTTCGGCTTGTGTTCGGCGGGGAGCAGGGCGGAACCGTCGGAGGTTGGCGGTACTCTCGCGGCGTGGCACTAGCGCTGTACCGCAAGTACCGGCCAGCGACCTTCGCCGAGGTCGTCGGACAGGAGCACGTCACGGAACCGCTGCGCACCGCGCTCGCCGCCAACCGCATCAACCACGCCTACCTGTTCTCCGGCCCGCGTGGTTGCGGCAAGACCTCAAGCGCTCGCATCATGGCCCGCTCGCTGAACTGCGTGGAGGGGCCGACACCGGACCCGTGCGGCAAGTGCGAGCCGTGCAGGGCGCTGGCTCCGGAGGGACCGGGCAGCGTGGACGTCACCGAACTCGACGCCGCCAGCCACGGTGGGGTCGACGACGCGCGGGACCTGCGTGACCGGGCGTTCTACGCGCCCGCCGAGTCACGCTACCGGGTGTTCATCATCGACGAGGCGCACATGGTCACCCCGCAGGGGTTCAATGCGTTGCTCAAGATCGTCGAAGAGCCACCGGAACACCTGATCTTCATCTTCGCGACGACGGAACCGGACAAGGTGCTGCCCACCATCCGGTCGCGCACCCATCACTATCCGTTCCGGCTGATTCCGCCGAGCGCGATGCGGGAGTTGCTGGAACGCAACGTCGCCGCCGAGGGCGTCGCCGTGGAGCCCGCGGTGTTCCCGCTGGTCATCAGGGCAGGCGGCGGCTCGGCCCGTGACACGCAGTCCGTGCTCGACCAACTGCTGGCGGGCGCTGGTCCCGAGGGGGTGACCTACGAGCGTGCGGTGGCGCTGCTCGGTGTCACCGATGTCGCGCTGATCGACGCGATGGTGGATGCCCTTGCCGCCGACGACGCCAAGAACGTCTTCGCCACCATCGACCGGCTGGCCGAGGCTGGGCACGACCCGCGCCGGTTCGCCAGCGACCTGCTCGACCGGATACGGGATCTGATTCTGCTGCGCTCGGTGCCGGACGCGGCGACGTCGGGGATGGTCTCGGCCCCCGACGAGCAGATCGAGCGGATGGTCGGGCAGGCGGAGCGGCTGAAGCCGGGCACACTGACGCGCTACGCGGAGATCCTCCACAACGGCCTGCTGGAGATGCGTGGCGCCACGGCACCCCGGCTGCTGCTCGAATTGCTGAGTGCACGGATGCTGCTGCCCGAGGTCTCCGACGACGAGGGGTCGATGCTGCAACGGCTGGAACGGCTGGAACGGCGGGTCACGGTAGCGGCCGTGCCCACCGAGGATCCGGACCGGGGCCAGGACAGTCGGGGCCAGGACCACCTGCCGCAACCGCCACGGCAACCGCCGCAGGCAAGCAGGCCAGCACAACCACAGCCACAACCACAGCGGTCGTTCGAGCGGCCGTCCCAGCGCGCCGCCGCCAAGCCGGGTCATGAACCCGCCGCCACGGAGGCAACGGGAGAGCAGGCCGCACCGGAGGCCGCCCACACGCAACCGCGACCGGACGCGGCTGCCGAATCCACCCGTAGCGGGGTGGACGCCGCTGGGCTCCGGCAGTGCTGGCCACAGGTGCTGGCGGCGGTGCGCAAGCTCAGCCGCAGTACCGAGGCCCTGCTGACCGGCGCCGCTGTGCACGACGTGGAGGGCTCCACCGTGGTGCTCACGCACACGGCCGAGCCGTTGGTGCGGCGGCTTTCGGAGCAGCGCAACGTGGAGTGCATCGCCACGGCGCTCGGCCAGGTGCTCTCCGGCGAGTGGACGGTGCGTTGCCTGCACGCTGGGGCGGCGAAGTCGCGGCCGAAACCGGACGCCGCCGCGCAGCAGCCCGCCGTGACGCGGCAGCAGAGGGAACGCTCGCGGCCAGGCCCCGAACAGCCGCGGTCACAGTCGCCGTCGCAGTCAGCCCGCCGACCGGAGCCGCAGCCGGCAGAGGAGCGGCTGCGCGGCAGGCCCACCCAGCCCACCTCGGAACCCGACATTCCACTACCCCCGGAGCCGGAGGACGAAGAGGAGCCGTACCCGCCCGCCGCCACGGCGGAGCGTGGCGCGGAACAGCCCTACGGCGACACCGAGGCGGACAGTGCGGACCCGGACGCCCGCGCGCACCGGTTGATCTCCGACCATCTCGGGGCGCGGCCGCTGGACTGAACGCGACGCCACCGCACGGTGTACGTGGTGCGGGGCGGCGCTGCGACTAGGCTGGACAGCACTGCAACCAAGCGATCGGATCGGAAAGCCTCATCATGGTGCAACCCGGCGGCGGAATGCCCGACATGCAGCAGATCCTGCAGCAGGCGCAGAAGATGCAGGAGCAGCTCGTCACGGCGCAACAGGAGCTGGCGGAGGCAGAGGTGACCGGCACGTCCGGTGGCGGGCTCGTGACCGCGACCGTCACCGGCGGCCTGGAACTGAAGAACCTCACCATCGACCCCAAGATCGTCGATCCTGATGACACGGAGACGCTGGCCGATCTGGTGGTCGCCGCCGTGCGCGACGCGACGCACAACGCGCAGAAACTCACCGAGGAGAAGCTGGGACCGCTCGCGGGTGGTCTCGGCGGGGGCATGCCCGACCTGGGCGGCCTCGGGCTTCCCGGACAGTAGCTTGTACGAAGGCGTCGTTCAGGACCTGATCGATGAGCTGGGGCGGCTGCCCGGCATCGGTCCCAAGAGCGCGCAGCGCATCGCCTTTCATCTGCTCGCGACCGATCCCGCCGACCTCGCGCGGCTGCAGGACGTGCTCGGCAGGGTGCGGGAGGGTGTGCGGTTCTGCGACACCTGCGGCAACGTCTCCGAGAACGAGCGCTGCCGAATCTGTTCCGACCTCAGGCGGGACTCCTCTCTGCTGTGTGTCGTCGAGGAGCCGAAGGACGTACTCGCGGTCGAGCGCACCCGCGAGTACCGGGGCCGCTACCACGTGCTTGGTGGAGCACTCGATCCGTTGTCGGGTGTCGGCCCGGACCAACTACGCATCAGGGAACTGCTGGCCAGGATCGGCGCCGAAGAGGTCTCCGAGGTCATCATCGCGACCGATCCGAACACCGAGGGTGAGGCGACGGCGACCTACCTGGTCCGCATGCTGCGTGACTTTCCCGGGTTGACCGTCACACGGCTGGCTTCCGGCCTACCGATGGGCGGTGACCTGGAGTTCGCCGACGAGTTGACGCTCGGCCGCGCGCTCTCCGGCCGCCGTGCGCTCTGAGCGAGCCGACGCGGACCTCCTCGCGGAGTCCGTGCTCGCGGCACCGCCGAGGCTGGGTTCGGTGCGGGTGCTCGCCATCGACGGTCCCTCGGGGGCAGGCAAGTCGACGCTCGCTCGCGACGTGGTGTGCGTGCTGCGCACCTCCGGTGTCACGGTCGCGATGGTGAGCACCGACGACTTCGCGACGTGGGATGTGCCGGTCGCCTGGTGGCCCAGACTCGTCGACGGGGTGCTCGAACCATTCGCGGCGGGTCGTGCCTGCGGCTATCGCAGGATGGACTGGACCGGCGGCGTGCCGCGGCTCGGTGAGTGGGTGCGGGTGCCGGTGCCCGACGTGCTCGTGCTGGAGGGCGTCTCGGCGGGGAGGGCGTCGGTGCGGCGCCGACTTTCCGCGCTGTGCTGGGTCGGCGGCCCACGACCGGCGGAAAGGCTCGAGCGGGCGGTCGCGCGGGACGGTGAGTCAGCCAGATCACGACTGCGGGATTGGCAGCGGTTCGAGCACGGTTGGTTCGCCGTCGACCGAACAGCCCACAACGCGGATCGCGCGATTGGCCTAGTCCAGTCCGAACGGGCGCGGTGACGAACCCCTCATTGGTTACACAGTGTCGCTGTGCGTTGGTGAATTCACGCCATGGTCCGGTCCTGTGTAGCCGGATCGTAACTTTGGGGTCTTAAGTAAGCGAGCGATAACAGCTAGGGTCTCCCACCAACCGTGCACACGATCGTGTGTACGGCTCGGACTGATGTAATTCCTCGAGGAGTGCCAACATGCTCCAACTGCGGGTGGCCCGCCCGCGCCGCATCGCCCTGATCGGGCTTGCAGGCGCGCTCGCGATCTCGATGTCGGCGTGTGCCGAGTCCCAGCGCGAAAGCGGTGGTGACTCCGACGGCGGCACGCTGGTGTTCGGAGCCACGGGGGCTCCGTCGAACTTCGATCCCTTCTACGCCTCCGACGGTGAGACGTTCCGCGTCACCAGGCAGATGTTCGAGAACCTCGTCGGGCTCAAGCCGGGCACCGCTGAGTTGGAGCCGGAGCTCGCCAAGGAGTGGAAGTCCAGTGAGGACGGCAAGACCTGGACCTTCACCCTCCAGGAAGGCGTGAAGTTCCACGACGGCACACCGTTCAATGCCGATGCCGTCTGCAAGAACTTCGAGCGGATGTACAACCAGACCGGCGCCGGTGCCACCGCGGCCCTGTCCTACTACTGGATCGAGAACTTCGGCGGGTTCTCCGACGGCAAGCAGCCATCGCTGTACAAGTCGTGCACCGCCGAGAACGACTCGACCGTGGTGCTCGAGCTGACCCGCTTCCATGCTGGCTTCCCCACCCTGCTCAGTCAGGACTCCTTCGGCATGCAGAGCCCTGCGGCGATGGACGAGTACAAGGCCAACGACGTCAAGGCGCAGGGCGACAGCTTCGTCTTCTCCGAGTACGCCCGGCAGCACCCCACGGGTACCGGCCCGTTCAAGTTCTCCAGCTACGACGAGGGCAACGGCACCGTCGAGCTGGTGCGAAACGACGAGTACTGGGGCGAGCAGGCCAAGCTGAGCAAGCTGATCTTCCGGGTGATTCCCGACGAGACCGCGCGCAAGCAGGCACTGGAGGCAGGAGACATCGACGGCTACGACTTCCCGTCGCCGTCGGACTGGGACGCCCTCGAGCAGGCGGGCTTCAACCTGCAGATCCGCGACCCGTTCAACATCCTCTACCTCGGCATCACGCAGAAGAACAACCCCGCGTTGCGCGACCTGCGGGTGCGGCAGGCGCTGGCATACGCGATCGACAGGGAGAACCTCGTCAAGTCCGTGATGCCGGAGAAGGCCGAGGTCGCCAAGGAGATGTACCCGCCGACGGTTGACGGCTACGCCGATGACGTCATGGAGTACCCGCACGACCCCGAGAAGGCCAAGCAGTTGCTCAAGCAGGCCGGTCACGAGAACCTGACCGTCGAGTTGTGGTGGCCGACGCAGGTCACGCGCCCGTACATGCCGAACCCGCAGGCGATCTTCGGCGCCATCAAGGAGGACCTGGAAGAGGCGGGTATCACCGTCAAGCCCATCAGCAAGCCGTGGGCGGGCGGCTACATCGACCAGGTCGAGGTGGCCAAGGCGCAACTGTTCCTGCTCGGCTGGACCGGCGACTACAACTCGCCCGACAACTTCATCGGCACCTTCTTCGGCACGACGGAGAACCAGTTCTGGACCAGCGGATCCCCGTGGGGCAAGGAACTGGCGGCGGCGCTGGAAGAAGCGGCTTCCACGGTGGATCCGGCGCAGCGTGAGGCGAAGTACCAAGAGATCAACCGCAAGCTGATGTCGGAGTACCTGCCCGCCATCCCGCTCTCGCACTCGCCTCCCGCCATCGTCGTCTCCCCCGACGTGCAGGGGCTCGTGCCGAGCCCGCTGACGAAGGAGGAGTTCGCACCGGTTACCGTGTCGGCCTCCGAGTAAAGCGAGAACGTGCTCCGCTTCACCGTTAGGCGGGTGCTGCAACTCGCACTCGTGGTGTTCGTACTGTCGGTGCTGCTCTTCGCCTGGCTGCGGGCATTGCCGGGAGGGCCGGTCGCGGCCATCCTCGGCAACCGCGGCACGGCGGAGAGCAGGGCGCAGCTGAGGGAGGCGCTCGGGCTGGACGAGCCGATCTTCGTCCAGTACCTCGCCTTCCTCGGCAGGGCGTTGACCGGTGACTTCGGCACCTCCACCGGAGTCTCACCCGGCAAGCCGGCGACGGAACTGTTCCTGGAGCGGTTTCCCGCCACCATCGAACTGAGCATCGCCGCGATCGTGCTCGCGCTGATCGCGGCGATCCCGCTCGGTTACCTCGCGGCCAGGCACCGCGGCGGTTGGCTGGACAACGTCGGCGTGGTCGGCTCGATGATCGGTATCTCCATCCCGATCTTCTTCCTGGCCTTCCTGCTGAAGTACCTGCTGTCCATCGAGCTGGGTCTGCTGCCTACCGGCGGCAGGCAGAGCGCGGGGATCGACGCCACGAGAGTTACCGGGTTCTTCGTGCTCGACGGCATACTCACCAGGGAATGGGATGCCGCGCTCGACGCACTGAAGCACCTGCTGCTGCCCGCGCTCGCGCTGGCCTCCATCCCGTTCGCGGTGATCTTTCGCATCACCAGGGCGTCGGTGCTGGACGTGTTGGACGAGGACTACGTACGAACGGCAAGGTCCAAGGGCCTTGCCCAGTGGGTGATCCGCGATCGCCACATCCTGCGCAACGCGATGTTGCCGGTGGTCACGACCATCGGCTTGCAGACGGGAGCGTTGCTGTCCGGGGCCGTACTCACCGAGACGGTGTTCGCCTGGCACGGCATCGGTGAGGCGCTGGCACTCGGGTTCGAGCGCAAGGATTTCCCCGTGTTGCAGGTGGTGATCATCGCGGCCGCGATGGCCTACGTGCTGGTCAACCTCGTTGTCGACCTGTCGTATGCCGTGATCGATCCACGCATCCGCACCGTGCGCAAGGGGAGCTGAGACATGACGTCGCGTGCGACGAAGATCGATCGGCTTGCCGCCACGGCGGCCGGCCCACCCTCGAAGGGCGAAGGTCAGCACGGCGGGTCGTCAGGGGTACCGGACGAGGGCGTCAGCCTCGCCGTCTCGGCCTGGCGGCGGCTACGCCGAAACCCGATCTTTCTGGTCGGTGCCACCATCATCGGGCTGTTCGTGTTGCTGGCGCTGCTCGCACCGTTCATCGCCCCGCACGATCCGGGGCTGCGGCTGCTGGAGGACCAGGTCTCCAACGCCCGCAACGAGATCCCGCCGCCACAGCCGGGACATCCGCTCGGCGGAGACCAGTACGGCAGGGACCTGTTCTCCCGGATGTTGCTCGGTTCGCAGCAGACCCTGATGGTCGCGGTGCTGGCGACCGTGATCGGGCTCGGTGGCGGGACGGTGCTCGGCACCCTCGCGGGTGCCTTCGGTGGTTGGGTGGACACGGTCGTGATGCGGATCGTGGATGTGCTGCTGTCCATTCCTTCGCTGCTGCTCGCCGTCTCCATCGGCGCGCTGTTCGTGCAGCAGACCCAGTTCTCCGTCATCCTCGCGGTCGCGATCGTGCAGATACCGATCTTCGCGCGGCTGCTGCGCGGCACGATGCTCAGCGTGCGCGAGAGCGACCACGTGCTGGCCGCGAAGGCGCTCGGTGTGAAACGCGGCGCCATCGTGTTCCGGCATATCGTGCCGAACTCGCTCGGGCCGGTCATCGTGCAGTCCACACTCGTGCTCGCGATCGCGATTCTCGACGCGGCCGCGCTGTCGTTTCTCGGACTCGGCGCGGCGGATGACTCGACTCCCGAATGGGGCCAGATGCTCGGCAACGCACAGGACTACTTCGACAGCCAGCCGCACCTGGCCTTCTGGCCAGCGGCATGCATCATCGTGGTGGCACTCGGTTTCACGCTCGTCGGCGAGTCGATGCGGGAAGCCCTCGACCCACGGCAACGGCGGTGACGGCGGTGGCACTACTCGAAGTTCGCGACCTGTCCGTCGTCTTTCACCGCAGGGGTGAGGACCCCACCGTCGCGGTCGACTCGATCAGTTTCGACGTCCAGCCTGGTGAAACGGTCGGGCTCGTCGGGGAGTCTGGGTGTGGCAAGTCCGTCACCTCGCTGGCGATCATGGGCTTGCTGCCGAATAGGGGGGTGCGGCTTTCGGGGTCGGTCTCGTTCGACGGCACCCAGCTGCTCGATCTGTCGCAGCGGGAGATGGACGAGCGGCGAGGCCGCGATCTCGGCATGGTCTTTCAGGACCCGCTGTCCTCGCTGAACCCCGTGGTTCCCGTCGGTGTGCAGATCACGGAGGTGCTGCGGCGGCATCGGCGGGTCTCGCGCAAGGAAGCGAGGGACCAGGCCGTCGAACTGCTCAACCGGGTCGGCATCCCGGACCCGCTGCGCCGCGTCGAGGAGTACCCGCACCAGCTGTCCGGCGGAATGCGGCAGCGCGTGCTGATCGCCATCGCGCTGGCGTGCAGGCCGAGGCTGCTCATCGCGGACGAGCCGACCACGGCGCTCGACGTCACCATTCAGGCGCAGATCCTCAGCCTGCTCACCGAGTTGGTTTCCGGCACGGACACCGCGCTGATCATGATCACTCACGATCTCGGTGTCGTCGCAGGGCTGTGCGATCAGGTGAACGTCATGTACGGGGGTCGGATCGTAGAACGGGCGCAGCGGCACGCGCTGTTCTCGCAGCCCCGGCACCCCTACACCCACGGCCTGCTTGCCTCGATCCCCCGGCTCGACGCGCCGCGTGGAGAGAAACTGGTGCCGATCACAGGATCGGTGACGGACAACATCCCGTGGGCGACCGGCTGCGCGTTCGCCCCGCGCTGCCCCAACAACGTAGACAGGTGCTGGTCGCTGACACCGGAGCTGGTGGCCGACCGTGGTGGGATGCTGCGGTGTCACAACCCGGTGGAGGCCGCCGTCGCGGAGGGAGTGCGGTGACCGACGAAGCGCTGGTGACGCTCGAAGACGTCAAGGTGCATTTCCCGATCAAACGCGGGATCGTGCTGGACCGCACGGTCGGCCACGTGTACGCGGTCGACGGAGTGAGCCTGACAGTCCACAAGGGAGAGACATACGGGCTCGTCGGTGAGTCCGGCTGCGGCAAGTCCACGCTCGGCAGGGCACTGCTTCGCCTCGTGGAGCCCACAAGCGGTCGCATAGTGTTCGACGGTGTGGACCTTGGCACACTCAAGGGCGAGCGCATGCGCAGGATGCGCAGGCGAATGCAGATGGTTTTCCAGGACCCACTGTCCAGCCTGGACCCAAGGCAGTCGGTGGAGTCACTGCTCGTCGAGGGTATGCGAGCACACGGACTGGACACCGACCGCGAACGAACCAGGGCGCGGCTGAAGGAGTTGCTAGCGGCGGTAGGGCTGCCCGAGAACGCGCTGCGCCGGTACCCGCACGAGTTTTCCGGTGGGCAGCGGCAGCGCATCGGCATAGCCAGGGCGCTAGCGCTGGAACCTGATCTGATCGTGGCCGACGAGCCGGTTTCGGCGCTGGACGTCTCGGTGCAGGCGCAGGTGCTGAACCTGCTCGAGGAGTTGCAGGACGAGTTCGGCCTCACCTACCTGGTGATCGCCCACGACCTCGCCGTTGTCAGGCACATCAGTGACCGCATCGGCGTGATGTACCTCGGCTCGCTGGTGGAGGAGGCCGCGGCCGACACGCTGTACGAGCAGCCGCTGCACCCGTACACGAGGGCGTTGCTTTCGGCGGTGCCGGTACCCGACCCGGTGGTGGAGGACAGCAGGGAACAGCTCCTGCTCTCCGGTGACCTGCCGTCCCCCGCCGCGCCGCCGACCGGCTGCCGATTCCACACCCGCTGTCCATGGCGGCAGGAGACAAGGTGCGACACCGAACGGCCACCGTTGCGTGAGCTGACCGAGGGCCATCGGGTGGCCTGCCACTACGCGGAGGACATCCTCGCGGGTCGCATCACACCGCGTTCGGAGCAGACGGTGAGTCCTCGGCAGGGCTGAGTCGCGGCCGTGCGCTCGCCGCCGAGGGGCGAAGCGAGCCGAGCAGCACGCCAGCGACCACGACGACGCTCGCGCCGATCTCCACCACGGTCGGGCGCTCGTTCAGCACAACGAACGCCAGCGACAGCCCAACCACGGGGACCAGCAACGAGAACGGGGCCACAGTGCTGGCCGGGTTGCGGCGCATCAGTGTGGTCCAGATGCTCGAACCCGCCACCGTGCCGAGTAACACCACGTAGCCGAATCCGGCGAGTGCGGGCAGCGCCGATGGCTCGAACGCGGTGGACAGGGCGGCCCACTGCCGAGCGGGGCCTTCGAAGCTGAGCGAGAGCCCGAACATCGGAAGCGGCGGCACGACCGACATCCACAGCACGAAGTGCAGCGGGTTGTCCGGGCGCGCCTGCCGGGAGCACAGGTTGCCCGCCGCCCAGCTCAGTGCACCCAGCAGGGTGAGGATCACGGGGAGCAGCGCGGCGTGCTCCGCGCGCTGCCATGCGATCGCCGCCATGCCGATCACAGCAATGGCGATGCCGACGACCTGCCGCCCGGCGAGCCGCTCGCGCAGGAACAGCGCTCCGAGCAACACCGTGAACGGTGCCGAGGCCTGCAACACCAGCGAGGCGAGACCGGTGGGCATGCCCACGTCGAGTCCCACGAACAGGAAGGCGAACTGCAGGGTGCCGAACCCGAGTCCGAAGCCGATCAGCCAGCGAACCTTCACCCCCGGCCACGGCACCAGCAGCATCGTCGGGATGGCGATCACCACGAACCGCAACGCACCCGCGAGCAGCGGAGGGAAGTGGGTGAGCATCGCGTGGATGGCGAGGAAGTTGCAGCCCCACAGCACGGCGGTGAGCACGGCGAGCAGGCGGTCTCGCATTGGCATGTTTCCAGCCTGCCGCCCATGACCGTGAAGAACTACCGAATTCTTCTGCATTGACAGTACAGGTGTACTTCAAGGTCTCCCGGTATCCAGCGGTGCGGCCTGCTCGGTGAGAAGGTTTGCCCGTGGACGTGCTGACTGTCGTGCTGATCACCGCGACGATCTTCGTCTGGGGCATCGTCTCGGCACGGTTGGAACGCGCGGACCTGACCGCTCCCATCGTGTTCATGGCGGTCGGCGTGCTCGCGGCTTGGCTCGGGCTCGCGCAGACACCGTCGGCACCCGAGGGACTCAAACCGCTGGCCGAGGTCACGCTCGTGTGGGTGCTGTTCTCCGACGCGGCACGGGTGCGGGTGCGAGATCTGCGCCACGACCTCGGCGCTTACGTCCGGCTGCTCGCGATCAGCCTGCCGCTCACGGTGCTCTTCGGCTGGGGTCTGGCGAACTGGCTGTTCGACGACTTCGGTATCTGGTTGGCGCTGCTGGTCGCCGCCGCGCTCGCCCCGACGGACGCGGCACTCGGTGTACCCGTGGTGACGAACCCGCGGGTGCCCGCGCGGGTGCGCAGGCTCATTACCGTCGAGAGTGGTCTCAACGACGGCATCATCACGCCGGTGGTGATGGTCGCCCTCGCGGGGACGGCGACGGCGGAAGGTCTGGACGCACCAGGGCCCGCCGAAGCCGTGCTCGAACTGGCCGTGGGCGCGGCCGTCGGAGTGGTGATCGGTTTCGGCGGCGGGTGGCTGCTCAACAAGGCACGGGGCCGAGGCTGGGCCGCGGACGAGTTCGCGGGCATCGCCGTGCTCGCGCTGGCACTGCTGTCGTACGCGGGGGCCCTTTCGGTACACGGAAACGGGTTTGTCGCCGCCTTCTGCGCCGGGCTTGCCTTCGGCGCCGCCGCTGGCCCGCGTGGTCCCTCCGAACTGGCGTTCCTCGAGCACGTCAGCGGTCTTGCGTCGCTGCTGGTGTGGCTGGCCTTCGGCGGCGTCGCGATACCACTGGTGCTGGGCCGGTTCGAGGTCAGCACCGTGCTGTACGCGGTGTTGAGTCTGACCGTGGTCCGCATGGCTTCGGTTGCGCTTTCCCTCGTCGGTTCGGGACTGCGCAAGCGAACGGTGCTGTTCGTCGGCTGGTTCGGGCCACGAGGGCTTGCCTCGCTGGTGTTCGCCTTGCTGGCGCTGGAGGAACTGGGTTCGCGGGTGGAGGAGGCCGTCGCCGTGATCGCGGTGACCGTGGTGCTGAGCGTCATCGCTCACGGAGCCAGCGCGGCCCCGCTCAGCGCGCGTTATGCCCGGTCCGTGGTGGCGCACGGACCCGAGCACGGCGGCGCCGTTCCGGAGATGCCCGTTCGCGGTTTGCCGCGCCGCCGCGGGCCGGGGAGGCCAGCGAAATGAGCGTTGTGGAATCGGTGCGGAATGTGTTGTGGGCCCGGCGCGGGCAACCGGCCGAACTCAGCTACGGCGTCGCGTCGGCGTGCGAGCCGTTTGGACCCGAACGAACTGCCGCACCAGCGCCGACACCCTAGGGGCCACGGCGGAAAGATCAAGGCGCTTCGGCGGTTCGGTCCGGCGGCGATCGTGCTGATTAACGTTTCGGGCTGCGGACCTACGGCGAGTCGGTGCTTCACCGGCGGCGCGAGTGAGGCGGTGCGGGCTACGGCTGCGGGGTCGATCCGCGCGTTCCCGCCCCGGCGCGTTCAAGATCGACATACGCTGCCCGCATGGATCTCTCCGCTGCTAGCTCTTTGGTCCTCGCCGGTGAACCCGCCAAGCCAGGCCACGGCGTTTCGGCGACCGTGTCGGTCGCTGACGGTGAGCGGCGGGCCCTGCCGGAGCCGGGTGAGGGCGAGGCTGTCCTCGAAGTGCCGCTGTTGCGCGTAATCGGCGACCCGGGTAGGAGGAGGCTTATCGTGGGGTCGCTCGGTGTCCAGGTGAAGGGCCCGGACCTGGTGGCGATCAACCTGTGGCCGAAGGCGGTGCTGGCGGAGCCGGGCGGTTGGCACCGGGAGGACAAAGCGCTCGCAGCGGCCGACAGCCAACTGCTGGCTTCCCTTGCCGACCCGGCCCACGAGATCACCGGCGACGCCGGGGCGGTCGCCGTCACCGTCGCGAAGGCGTTCGCGGAGGCGTCCCGCAACAACGTGGCCGAGTTGCGCGGACTGCGCTACGAGCTGGAGCGGCAGATCGCCGACCTGCTCGCGGGACGGAGCGCGACAGCGCTGCGACCGGTGCTCGCCGCGCTGATCGAACTGTCCATGGCCATCGGCCGCGCGCGGGACCACGCCCGTGACGCCGTGCGGGAGGGCCTGCACATCTGGCTGTGGGACCAGCCGACCTACCAGCTCAACCGATCGGCGCAGGCGCCGGGAGCCGGCGACGCGCCGTGGGCGCGAACGCATCGCAACGCCCTGCGGCACTGCGAGGCGATGGAAGCAGAGCTGATCGAGGAGGCGGCCAGGCTGGAGGCACTGCTCGGCAGCATGTCGACGTTCGCGGTGGCGCAGGAAAGTGAGGCGCAGCAACGGTTCAACCTGCTGGCCGGGCTGGTCGCGGCCGGGCTGGGGTTGCCCGCGCTGATTCTGTCGCTCTACGGCGCGGAGCCGTTCCTGCCGCTGGACAGCTTCGACCGCGCGTGGCGGGCGTTGCTGCCGATCGCGTTGGCTCTGGTGGTGGCGCTGGTGTTGACGCTGCGTCGCGTGCCGGAACGGGTGAAGCCACGACACTACGTTTTCGCCTTCACGGTCGTCGTTGCGTTGGTATTACTCCTGCTCGTCGCGGGGGCGCTCGCCCCGGTGACCTAGCGCGTGCCAGCGGTGCCCGGACGCGGCCTCGGCGCCGTGTCGGAGTGCGGAACTCGCGGGTGGGAGCGGGGGACTCGCGGGCGGGGGCGTGTTTGACTGGCCTTCGTGGACATCGGCAGGCTCAGGACTTTGCGGGAGTTCGCCGACCGGGGCAGCGTGACCGCCGCGGCGGCGGCACTGCACTGCACGCCGTCGGCGGTGTCGCAGCAGTTGCGAGCACTACAGGCTGAGGTGGGGCTGGCGCTTACCGAACCGGCTGGAAGGGGGTTACGCCTCACCGACGCGGGACGGGCGCTCGTGGCCAGAGCGGACGAGGTCCTCGCGGCGCTCGACCGAGCAGAGGCGGAGCTGGACAGCTACCGCAGCGCGCCGCGAGGCCGGGTCAGGCTCGCGGTGTTCCCCTCCGCCGCGCTGCTACTGCTGCCCGGCCTGCTGACCCGGTTCGCCAACTACGAAGGGCTCGAGGTCGAGGTGCGCGACATCGACATGACACCCGCCGACGTGCCCTCGTTGGTCGCCGATTTCGACGTCGTGGTCACCCATCGCGACGAGCACGCCGCGCCGTTCGACTCCGAACGGCTCGAAGTGGTGCACCTGTTGCGCGAGCCGCTCGACGTCGCACTGCCGCCAGGACACCTGCTCGCTGAGCGCGATCAGGTGGAACCCTCCGAACTGGCCGGTGAGCACTGGATCAGTGTCGATGTGGGGTTCCCGGTCGACGATGTGCTGCACTCGCTGGCCGTGCGTACCGGGGTACGGCCGAGCGTGGTACACCGCATCAACGACTTCCGCGTCACCGAGGCGCTTGTCGCCGCCGGACACGGGATCGCGTTGCTGCCCCGGTACACGGTGGACATCAGGCGGGTGGTGCGCAGGCCGCTCGCCGGTATCAGGGCCGCTCGTCAGGTCGAGGCCGTGTTGCGGCCGGGTGCCGCGACGCGGCCCGCCGTAGCCGCCGTGTTGGAGGCGCTGCGTGCCGAGGCCGTGTCGGCCGCCCACAACCCGAATCCGTGAAACGCTGCCCGAGGTTGTCAGGGTTTCGCGCGACGGTCGAGTCATGGGTACGGACCTCACAGGCAAGGTAGCGCTGGTCGCGGGTGGCACCCGCGGCGCGAGCAGGGCCATCGCGGTGGAACTCGGTCGCGCTGGCGCGACGGTGTACGTGACCGGGCGCACTTCGGGATCTCACCGGTCCGAGGTGGGCAGGCCGGAGACGATCGAGCAGACGGTGGAACTCATCGAGCGGGCGGGCGGCAAGGGGGTGGCCGTCAGGGTTGATCACCTCGACCCCGACCAGGTCCGCGGGCTCACCGAAAGGGTGGACTCCGAACAGGGCAGGTTGGACGTGCTCGTCGACGGCGTGTGGGGCGGTGACAACTACCTGGGGTGGGGCAAGCCGGTTTGGCAACACCCGCTGGCCGACAGCCTGCGCATGATCCGGCTCGGCATCGATGCCCACATCATCACAAGCCACTTCCTGCTGCCGCTGGTGTTGCGCGAGCCGGGTGGGCTCGTGATCGAGCTGACGGACGGCACGGCCGAGTACAACGCGAAGTACCGCGAGGGCACCACGTTGGCGTTCTATCTCGCCAAGACCGCCGCACACCCGCTCGCCATCGCGGAGGCCGCCGAGACGGCCGAATACGGGTGCACGGCGATCGCGCTGACGCCGGGCTGGCTGCGCTCGGAAGCCATGCTGGAAACCTTCGGGGTGACCGAGCGGAACTGGCGTGACGCGCTGGTCGAGCAGCCGCACTTCTGTATCTCTGAATCGCCCACCTTCGTCGGTCGGGGTGTGGCGGCGCTGGCCGCCGACCCGGAGAAGTCGCGGTTCTCCGGGCAGACGCTCGACAGCGGCACGCTCGCCAAGCTCTACGACGTCGACGACGTGGACGGGAGCAGACCTGACGGGTGGCGTTACATGATGGAGGTGGAGCGGGCAGGCAGGCCCGCCGACCCCACCGGTT
The DNA here is from genome assembly GCF_011761185.1 of Saccharomonospora amisosensis. NCBI lineage: Bacteria > Bacillati > Actinomycetota > Actinomycetes > Pseudonocardiales > Pseudonocardiaceae > Saccharomonospora > Saccharomonospora amisosensis. The sequence continues at coordinate 339,624 of NZ_JAAOYM010000001.1, forward strand.
ACCGGTAGGGGCCGCACGGCGGGTAAGGGGACGGGCATGAGTGAGGGCTTCCAGGCCGTGCCGGTGGCACACGTGGAGTCGAGCCTGCTCCAGCCCGCGCACGCGCCCAAGCAAGGATTCGAGGGCGCACCGAGCGCGTGGCTGGTGTTCGAGGACGGTGTGGCCGAGGGCGCTCGCGACCTCGAGATCGGGGCCGAGTTGTTCGTGCTGACCTGGCTGCACCAGGCGCGGCGTGACGTTCTCGTGGTCCACCCACGGGGTGATCCGCGCAACCCGGAGACCGGGGTGTTCAGCACGCGCTCACCGGACCGTCCGAACCCGATCGGTCTGCACCGGGTGTCAGTCGCCGCCATCGACGGGCTCCGGGTTCTGGTTCGCGGCATGGAGGCGGTGGACGGTACTCCCGTGCTGGACGTGAAGCCGGTGCTCGCGGGCGGCTGGTGAACCGTGCTGCGGAACCGGGCGGGAACGGGGAACTCGCGGGCGGGAGCGGGGGACTCGCGGGCGGGAGCGGGGGACTCGCGGGAACGCTCCCGCGTTAGCTGTTGCGGGCCGCCATCCGGTTGGCGTACTCGGCGAACGCCGCCCGCACGGCAGGAGGTCGATGGATCTCGACTTCGGGACCGAGTACCAGCAGTTGACCCGCTGCGACCCTGGCGTCCTCCTCCAGCGGCAGTTCGACGTCGGTCCAGCCGTCCGCGCCGGGTGGTCCGGCCTGTTCGAGCGCTGTCACGGCGATATCCGCGTCGAGCACGGCGGGCAGTATCCGCACCCCGGCCGGACTCAACCGCACGCTCACCCTGGCGCGCTGCAGCGACCGCTCGAACGCGGCCGAGGAGCGCTTCCACCAACTCGCGAGGTCGAAGTCCGTTGGCCGCTGGAATCGTTCCTCGAGCGGCTGTGTCGCGGTGATCCGCGCGACGCGGTAGGTCCGTACCGCCTCACCGTCCGCACGCGCCACCAAATACCACACACCGGCCTTGAGCACGAGCCCGAGCGGGTCGAGCACGCGTTCGACCGTCCGCTCTCCCGTGCGGTAGGTGACCAGGGCCCTGGTCTGCTCCCACACGGCGCGAGCGACAGCGGCCAGGTGCTCAGCGTCGTCCTCCCGCCGGAACCAGCCGGGTGCGTCGAGGTGAAACCGCTGCGCGAGGTGCTGGGCCTGCTCGCGCAGCGGAGCGGGAAGAGTCGCGGATACCTTCGCGTGTGCCGCCGACACGGCCGTGCCGAGGCCGAGTGCGGCCAACGCCCGCGGTACCCCCATGGCGAAGATGGCGACGGCCTCGCGGGAGGTGAGTCCGTCGAGTCTGCTGCGCCAACCTTCGACGAGGCGCACCCCGCCGTGCCTGCCCGGCTCGGTCCACAGCGGAACGCCCGCCGCCTGCAACGCGGCGATGTCCCGGTGCATGGTGCGCTCGGAGACGCCCAGTTCCTCGGCGAGTTGCGCGATTGTCGCGCTACGCCTGCGCTGCAACGTGAACAGCAGGGCGACCAGTCGTTCGGAGCGCATACCGAAGACTATGCCGACCCCGGGCTCCGTGGCTGGACAACGGTGCTCACCGTGACGGTGAGCAGTAGCGCGACGAGGCTGGAGGCCGCGAAGCTCAGCAGCGGTTCGGTGAAGAGCCGACCGCCGAGGTAGCCCAGTGTCGCGGTGTAGGTCGACCAGAGCGTGACCCCTATCGCGGAGGCGGGCAGGAACACCGAGCGCGGCCAGCGCAACGAACCGGCCAGCAGGGAACCCACCGTGCCTCCCGCGGGCAGCCAGCGGGCCACGACGAGTACCGCCATCGGCCTGCGCCCGGCATGCTGCTCGATCCAGCGCACGCCCACGCGCACCCTCGCGCGCCCGCTCAGCCTGGCCAGCACCGTCGTGCCAGCGCGCCTACCCACCTCGTACAGCGCGTAGTCGCACAGTAGGCATCCTGCGACCGCGACGACTACCGCCGGTGCCAGCGAGATGTCCCGCTCGGCGGCGGCGACGCCCATACCGATGAGTGCTACCTCGGTCGGTACGAACGGCACCGCCGCGACACCGAACAGCAGCAGCAGCGAGACCGTCGAGGCGTCCACACCCACACTCAACGTCGGGGAAGCTGAGAACCCCTCAGAGTGTGAGGCGACGCACTAGCGGTTCGCGCGGTTCACCGCCGAAACGACGGCTCGCAGCGACGCGGTGACGATCGACGGGTCGACCCCCACACCCCAGTACACCTTGTCGCCGATGGCGCACTCGATGTAGGAGGCCGCCTTCGCGTCGTCGCCCGGCGTGAGGGTGTGTTCGCTGTAGTCCAGCAGGCGCAGGTCGAAGCCAAGGGCGGCCAGCGCGTCGAAGAACGCGGCGATCGGGCCGTTGCCACGGCCGACGATCTCGTGTTCCTCGCCCTCCAGCCGCACCACGGCCGTGAGCTCGTAGTCGCCGTTGGCCTTGACGTGCTGGCGCAGGAGCTCCAGCGGGTTGCGCGGTTCCAGGTACTCGGCCGCGAACGCGTTCCACATCGTGTCGGGGTCGACCTCGCCGCCCTGGGTGTCGGTGTGCCGCTGAATGGTCTGCGAGAACTCGATCTGCAACCTGCGGGGAAGGTCGAGCTGGTGCTCGGTCTTCATGATGTAGGCGATACCGCCCTTGCCCGACTGCGAGTTCACCCTGATCACGGCCTCGTAGGTGCGGCCGACGTCCCTGGGGTCGATCGGCAGGTACGGCACCTCCCACGGGAACTCGTCAACCGGCACGCCTGCCTTGCCCGCGGCCGCGCGCAGCGCGTCGAAGCCCTTGTTGATGGCGTCCTGGTGGCTGCCGGAGAAGGCGGTGAACACCAGATCACCAGCCCAGGGGCTGCGCTCGTGCACCGGGAGCTGGTTGCAGTACTCGACCGTGCGCTTGATCTCGTCGAGGTCGGAAAAGTCGATCTGCGGGTCGATTCCCTGGCTGAACAGGTTCATACCGAGCGCCACCAGATCGACGTTGCCGGTGCGCTCACCGTTGCCGAACAGGCAGCCCTCGATGCGATCGGCTCCTGCCTGGTAGCCCAGTTCGGCCGCGGCGATGCCGGTGCCGCGGTCGTTGTGTGGGTGCAGCGACAGGATCACGCCGTCGCGGCGCTCCAGGTTGCGGTTCATCCACTCGATCGAGTCGGCGTAGACGTTCGGCGTCGCCATCTCGACCGTGGCGGGCAGGTTGAGGATCACCGGCCGCTGCTCGGTCGGCTGCCAGATCTCGGTCACCGCGTTGCACACCTCGGCGGCGTAGGACAGTTCCGTTCCGGTGTAGGACTCCGGCGAGTACTGGAACCGGAAGTCGGTGTCGGAGTACTTGTCCGCGTACTCGAGTACCAGGTCGGCAGCCTGCGTGGCGATCTTCTTGATGCCTTCGCGTTCCTCGCGGAACACCACGCGCCGCTGCAGGATCGAGGTGGAGTTGTAGATGTGCACGATGGCCTGGGGCGCCCCCTCCAGCGAGGCGAAGGTGCGCTCGATGAGCTCGGGGCGGCACTGGGTCAGCACCTGGATGCGCACATCCTCGGGGATCGCGTTGTCCTCGATGATCTCGCGAACGAAGTCGAAGTCGGTCTGGCTCGCCGCGGGGAAGCCGACCTCGATCTCCTTGTAGCCCATCCGTACGAGCAGTTCGAAGAACTTGCGCTTGCGCGCGGGCGACATCGGGTCGATCAGGGCCTGGTTGCCGTCACGCAGATCGACGGCGCACCACAGCGGTGCGCGTTCGATGCGCTTGGTCGGCCAGGTGCGGTCGGGCAGGTCGATGTCCTCGACGAGCCGGTACCACGGTTGGTAGCGGTGGTACGGCATCGAGCTGCCCCGCTGCGGGTTCCAGCGCGGCTGGTCGGCGGGTGCGGGACGAGTTGGCTTACGGATACCGCCGGTGGGTGTTCCGGGCTCGGACGTGCTCATGCTCTCGGTTGCTCCTGCTCACTGATCGGTCGCGATTGCTGGCTCGGTCATCGACCGGCGTGGCGCTTTGTGAACACCGCAAGACCCCGCGACGGGGAGCCGGTCTGATCAGGCCCCGTCGCGGCAGCGAAGCAGGAGAGCGCGTGCCACGGTCGCCAGCTTAGCCACGCCTCGCCGCCGTTGGAAAGCCGGTATGAGGGAAAGCATGACCCGTGCGCGGCCACTCACTTGCTACTCGTGCGTAGCGTCGAGGGCTCGCGACGTGCGAAACTGCCGACATGGGCCAGCATTCGGAGCGAGACGAGCGCGGCGAGGACGTCACGCGGGCGATGCCTCCCACACCTCACACCTACCAGCCCCCGACGGCGGACGAGCCCGTGACGGCCGAGGGCAGGTCGAAGACCGACTGGCGTGCGGTCGCCGATCGCGTGGTCGCGACCCTGGCGGGCATCGTGCGGTGGGTGGGCCTCGCCTTCGCGGTGGTGCTCGTACTGCACGTGGTCTTCGTGATCGGCGAGGCTAACCAGGCCAACAGCATCGTTTCGTTCGTCGCGAACGCCACCGACACGCTCGCGATGGGGTTCAAGGATCTGTTCACCCCCGAGGACCCCAAGCTCTCGGTGCTGGTCAACTACGGCATCGCGGCGCTGTTCTGGCTGGTGGTGACCGCGATCGTGGCGCGAATCATCCGCAGGGTGGGCGGTACCGACTGAAGCGGGGCGAGGCGGCCCCCTCAGGCGCTCAGTCGAAGGCCGGGGTTCCCCACTCGGCGGTGAACGCGAACTCCGAAAGCGGCAGCCGGTTGCGCGGGCCGGTCTCCCTGCTGATGTCGCGCTCGTCGGCGAGCACTTCCGGGTCGGCCGCCACTCCGACCGCGATGGCCACCAGTGGCCGGACATCGTCGGGAAGCGAGAACGCGCGGGTGGCCGCGCCCTTGTCGAAGCCCGCCATCTGGTGTGTGACGAGACCTTCGGCCACCGCCTGCAACACCAGGTTTTGCGACGCCAGTCCAACGCCGTACTCGGCGTAGGGCACGTCACCCTTCTCGTTGTGGGTGACGGCGCAGGCGATCAGCAACGCGCCCGCCCGGTGAGCCCAGGAACGGTTGCGCTCGGTGAGCGTGCCCAGGATGCGGTCGAAGGCTTCGTCACCGCGCCTGCCAACCACGTATCTGGCCGGCTGGGTGTTTCCGAACGAAGGCGCCCATCGCGCGGCTTCGAGCAGCGCGCGCAGTTGGTCGTCGGTCACCCGCGCGGATTCGTCCAGTGCCCGTGGGCTCCACCTGCGCGCGATGATGTCGTGGACGGGAACGCTGGTGTCGGCTTCCTTGTCGCTCATCGGGCCCGAGTATGCCAGCAGCAGCCAGCCGAAGGAGTGGTCGGCGCCACAAAGCGAGGTGTCGCCGAAACAGCCCCCCGGTACCCTGTTTCGCGAAGGTACGCGAGCGGGAAACCCGACCGAGGCCGGGCCCGGACGGTGTGCCCGCACAGGCGAGGAGGTTCGGGCTAGTGGCGCTCGTGGTCCAGAAGTACGGCGGTTCGTCGCTGGAGAGCGCTGACCGGATCAAACGCGTGGCCGAGCGCATCGTGGCCACGAAGAAGGCGGGCAACCACGTGGTTGTCGTCTGCTCGGCGATGGGCGACACCACCGACGAGTTGCTGGATCTGGCGGAGCAGGTGAACCCAGTGCCGCCGGAGCGCGAGATGGACATGCTGCTCACGGCGGGTGAGCGCATCTCCAACGCGCTCGTGGCCATGGCGATCTCGGCGCAGGGTGCCGAGGCGTGGTCGTTCACCGGCTCGCAGGCGGGGGTGGTGACCACCGCGGTGCACGGCAACGCCCGGATCATCGACGTGACGCCCAGCCGTGTCACCGATGCGCTCGAGCAGGGTTACGTCGCGCTCGTCGCCGGCTTCCAGGGCGTGTCGCAAGACACCAAGGACATCACGACGCTCGGCAGGGGCGGTTCGGACACTACCGCGGTGGCGCTGGCCGCGGCGCTCAACGCGGACGTGTGCGAAATCTACTCCGATGTGGACGGTGTGTACACGGCTGACCCGCGCATCGTCGGCAACGCGCGCAAGCTCGACACCGTGCCGTACGAGGAGATGCTGGAGCTGGCGGCCAGCGGGTCGAAGATCCTGCACCTGCGCTCCGTGGAGTACGCCCGCCGCTACGGCGTGCCCATCAGCGTTCGCTCTTCCTACAGTGACAAGCCGGGCACAACCGTGACCGGTTCGATTGAGGAGATCCCCGTGGAACAAGCGTTGATCACCGGTGTGGCCCACGACCGTTCGGAGGCCAAGATCACCATCACCGGGGTGCCCGACCACGCGGGGGCGGCGGCTCGCATCTTCCGCACCGTGGCTGACGCGGAGATCGACATCGACATGGTGTTGCAGAACATCTCCAACACCGCGGGACGGACGGACATCACCTTCACGCTGTCGAAGGCCAACGGACCCAAGGCGGTCAGCGAGCTTGAGAAGATCAAGACCGAACTGGACTTCTCCGCGGTGCTCTACGACGACCACGTGGGCAAGGTTTCGCTTGTGGGCGCCGGGATGCGTTCCCACCCGGGCGTCACGGCGTCGTTCTGCGAGGCGCTGGCCAAGGCAGGCGTGAACATCGAGATCATCAACACCTCCGAGATCCGGATCTCGGTGTTGATCAGGGATGCACAGTTGGACGACGCGGTGCGCGCGATCCATGAGGCATTCGAACTCGGCGGCGACGAAGAGGCCGTCGTATACGCGGGGAGTGGACGCTGATGAGTACGAAGTCACCGACCCTGGCCCTCGTGGGCGCCACTGGCGCGGTCGGCACGGTCATGATCGACATCATCAACGGTCGCGAAAGCGTGCCCTGGGGCGAGATCCGGTTGATCGCCTCCGCGCGTTCCGCGGGCAAGAAGCTCATGGTGCGGGGCGAGGAGCACACGGTCGTCGAACTCACCCCGGAGGCGTTCGACGGTGTGGACGTGGCGATGTTCGACGTGCCGGACGAGGTCTCGGCGCGGTGGGCCCCCGTGGCCGCCGAGAGAGGCGCGGTGGCTGTCGACAACTCCGGTGCGTTCCGCATGGACGACGAGGTGCCGCTAGTCGTACCGGAGGTCAACGCCGACAAGGTGAGCAGGCGGCCGAAGGGCATCATCGCCAACCCCAACTGCACGACGCTGTCAATGATGGCGGCGTTGGGCGCGCTGCACCGGGAGTTCGGTCTCACCGAGCTCGTCGTCGCCTCCTACCAGGCCGCCTCCGGTGCCGGTCAGGACGGGATCGACCGGCTGTACGCCGAGCTGGAGGCGGTGTCCGGCAAGGGGCTGGGCAACAAGGCTGGTGACGTGCGGCACGCGTTGGAGGCCGCTGGGCTGCCACTGGCCGATTCTCCGTTCGCGGGCACACCGCTGGCGATGAACGTGGTGCCGTCCGCCGGTTCCTACAAGGGCGACGGCTGGTTCTCCGAGGAGCTCAAGGTTCGCAACGAGTCTCGCAAGATCCTCGGCATCTCCGACCTGAAGGTCTCGGCGACCTGCGTGCGGGTTCCCGTTGTCACCACGCACTCGCTCGCCGTGCACGCGACGTTCTCCAGCGAGGTCACCGTGGAGGCCGCGCACAAGGTGTTCGAGGCACAGCCCTCCATCGTCTTGGTCGACGACCCCGAGAACGGGCGGTTCCCCTCTCCAGCGGAGGTCGTTGGGGCCGACCCCACCTATGTCGGAAGGGTGCGGCAGGCGCTGGACTTCCCGAACACGCTCGACTTCTTCGTCTGCGGTGACAACCTGCGCAAGGGTGCGGCGTTGAACACCTACGAGGTCGCGGAGCGGGTCGCGGCCGAACTGTGAGGCGAGTCGAGGCCAACGGGGTGGGAGGAGCACCCGGCCGGCGGGTACCTTCTGGCCCCATGTGGAAACGAAGCGCGGTTGCCGCGCTAGGACTGGTGGCGATCGTCTCGGTGACCGGATGCTCGGAGGTGAACGAGGCCGTCAACCAGGTCGACAACGCCTCCAGCAAGGCGCAGGTCTGCTCGGAGGCAGTTGGACTGGTCAACCTCAATCCCAACATCGATCCGGAGCAGGTACGGGCCGGTGCGGAGGAGAAGGCCAACCGACTGCGGGAACTCGGTAATCAGGTGGCGGACCAGTCGGTGCAGGACTCGCTGTCGCAGTTGGCGGACGGCTACCTGGAACTCGAGCAGCAGAAGGTCGTCACGCCCGAGTCCTTCAACGACTGGCTGCGCAGCAACCTCCAGACCTTGGACCAGTTGCGGCAAGCCTGCCTGTGACGCCTGCCGTCAGCCTTGGCCGACGCTCGCGGCTTCGGTCGCGCGCGCCGGCCGTTCGCGGCGACTCAGCAACACGCCCGCTACGGCGAACACCACACCGCCCAACCCGGCCGCGACGAACCCCCAGCCTGGCCCCGTGTTGTCGATGACGAAGCCGACGACGGGGCTGCCAAGCGCGAGCCCCGTCTTGGTGGCCATGTCCTGCAGGCCCATCGCCTCGCCGCGCACTCCGGCACGCACGAGCCTGCTCACTTCCTCCGTTGTGGCGGCAAGCGTCGGCGCGCACGCGAAGTTCATCGGCACCAGCGCGAGCGCGAGCAGCCACCACGGTTGTGTCACGAGGCCCACGGGTAGCACGAGTACGGCGAGGAGCACCATGAGCGTGAGCTGTGGTAGTGATCGCGGCACCGCGCCGTGAACCAGGCCACCCGCGAGCGAGGCGACACACATGACCGTGATGAGCGCCCCCGTCCAACCGACCTCGCCGGATGCTCGCAGCGTGGCGAGCGCGGCCAGTTCGGTACCGACGAGGACGAACAGCGCGCCCACGGCCACCAGCAGTGTCGCCACGAGTGATCCGGACAACCAGGACCGCACCGGTGGCCTCGGCTGTCGCGGTAGGACGGTTTCGGCCTTCGACCTGATCGGTGGGTCCAGCACGTACAGCAGGAGCGAGAGCAGGCCGAACGCCACACCGAGGCTGGTGAGCGCGACGGTCGACGAAAGCTGCGTAGTCAGCGCGATCCACGCTGCCGGGCCGACCATGAACGACGTCTCCAGCAGCACCATGTCCAATGAGTAGGCGGTGCGGCGCTGCCCTTCGGGCACAAGGGCGGTGAGCACCTGCCTGCTGATGGAACTCGCGGGCACCACGAGCGCGCCCGCGACGAGCGCGGCGGCGAGCAGTGCTTCGTACGGCAGGTAGGGGGTGCTCAGCCAGTAGCCGCAAGAGACGGTGCCGCACACGGCCACGACCGGTCGCAGTCCGTACCGGTCGATCAGTCGGCCGACCATCGGGGCGCCGAGCGCGGCGCCCGCCGTTGTGGCCGTGCCGACCAGGCCCGCCGCGCCGTAGCCACGGCCCAGTTCGCTGACGACGTGCAGTGTCAGCGTGATTCCGGTAGCGGTCATCGGCAGCCGGATGAGGAACAGCACGAGCATCGAGCTGGGGACGCCCTTGATACGTAGCAGACGGGCGTAGCGCTGTAACGGCACGACCTTGACCCAATCGCAACCTGGTACGGCCGTGCAACTTCCTTTCAGCGCTCGAGGTCCTTGGTGCGACTGGTTCGTGCTGAACCGAGGCCCGCGGAGCTACTTCGCCGAGATCGAGCAGGCCTCCTGCGAATCGTCGGATCGCGTGTTCGCCGATGCCGATGCCGACGCCGACGCGCAGCGCGAGTGCCTGGCTGGCAGCATCACTGGCCACACCAAGAAGGGCGTCCGCGAGCCGATGCTGGAGCGGGTCTTCGAGCACCGGCCCAACCTGGACAAGGCGTTCGGCAAGTAGGCCCTCCAACTCGGCCGGCCCCCGGCGGCTCGCCGGGGGCCGGTTTCGGCCGTGCCGTGACAGGGTGCTAATTAGTTCCGCTGAGTCCCATGCGAAGCGCACCCGCCGCTTCGGCGGTCGCCTCGGTGAACCGGGTTCCCACGCCGAGGAAGTTGACGTAGCCGTGAATCAGGTCGGACTGCCTGCTGAGAGCCACGGGTGCTCCGGCTTCCTCCAGCCTGGCCGCGTATTCCTCGCCCTCGTCGCGTAGCGGATCGAAACCCGCGGTCGCGATGTAGGCGGGCGGGAGCCCGCTCAGATCGTCGGCGAGCAGCGGCGAGAGCTTGGGGTCGTTTCGATCGACACCCGGCGGGGCGTAGTGGTCGAGGAACCACGTCATGTGCTCGTCGGTGAGGAAGAAGCGGTCGGCGAACAACTCGCGCGAGCGGCGCCGCTTCGAGGCGTCAAGGCCGGGATAGAACAGCAACTGGAACGCCGGTGCCGGCCCACCCCTGCGGGTCGTGACCTGCGCGGTGACGGCGGCGAGATTGCCACCCGCGCTGTCGCCGCCGACGGCGATGCGGTCGGCGTCGACACCCAGATCGGCGGCCTTGGCGTGTGCGAAGTCGAACGCCGCGAGGGCATCCTCCTGCGCGGCGGGGAACGGATGCTCCGGCGCCAGCCGGTACTCCACCGAAAGCACCCGCACGTCAGCGTGCTTGGCAAGGAAGCGGGCGGTGTTGTCGTGGCTGGCCCGGTTGCCGATGACCCAGCCTCCGCCGTGGAAGAACACCAGCAGCCCGGAGCCGGTGCGCAGCCCTTCGGGCGTATAGAGGGTCGCGGGCAGACCGCCGTGCTCGGTCGGGATGGTGACGTCGCTGGTGGCTACCGGCTGGATCGGCTTGCCGCCCACAAGGTGCCGGGAGGCGTCGAGCGCCGCACGTGACTTCCGCACCGAGTTGTCGGTGACCAGGGTGGCGCCGGAGAGCTGTTGCAGGCGCAGCAGCAGTTGGGCGTCCAACGCCAGTTCCTGGCCGTCGAGGTGCACCGGTCTGCCCGCTATCAGTCGGCGCAAGGGGCGGGGTAGTGCGTAGAGCAACTGGGCCGCGCCTGCCTGGATCCGGATCTGCGGCGGTATCGCCATGTGCCCTCCTCATCGCCGGTGACCCCTAGAGGCTACTCATCAGTAGGAGGCGATGCCAGGTCCGAGGGCCGTTGCCACAACTCGTGGCCCTCCACCTAACTCAAGCGTCTAGCCTCGGGTATGTGACTTCCACACGTGCGATCAAGGTGCTCGGTGTCGGCGGCTCGCTGCGAGCCGACTCGCAGTCGGAGCGAGCGTTGCGGATCGCCCTCGAAGGCGCGGCGGAGGCCGGGGCACGGACGGCCGCGGTCACCGGAGACGGGCTCGCCCTCCCGTTCTACGAGTCGGCCGTCGAGGATCGTGCGCCGCGGGCGATCGAGTTCGTGCAGGCCGTCAGGGAGGCCGACGGCTTGATCGTCGTCTCGCCCGGCTATCACGGCGCGCTGTCCGGGCTGGTCAAGAACGCGCTGGACTATGTCGAGGACCTGCGCCACGACGAGCGGCCATACCTGCACGGACGCGGTGTCGGCCTGATCGCGGTCGCGCACGGTTGGCAGGCCGCGGTTACCACGCTGAACCAGCTGCGCACGATAGCGCACGCGCTGCGCGGCTGGCCGACCCCACTCGGCGGGGCGGTCAATACCGCCGAGGTGAAGTTCGACGAGGCTGGTGGCGCTTCCGAGGACAAGATCGTGGCGAACCTGCGACTGATCGGCCGCCAGGTCGCCGAGTTCGGGTTCGGCCGCGCGAGCGGCTAGCGTTTCGCCTACTCCGCGACCGGGTAGCCCAAAAGCGTTGCGTGGGCGTTTTCGCCCGCGAAAGATGCTCCGCTCCCGAGCGCAGAGAGGACTACATCGATGGCCAAGTCGCCTATCACCAGCCCGCTCAAGGACAGCGACAAGGAGCTGACGGCGAACGTCCTGCAGTCGACTCTCGTCGACCTCATCGACCTGACGCTCGTGGCCAAGCAGGCACACTGGAACGTCGTCGGCAGGAACTTCCGCAGCGTGCACCTGCAACTCGACGAGCTCGTCACCGCAGCGCGCACTTTCACCGATGACGTTGCCGAGCGAACCAACGCGATCGGCGTCTCACCCAACGGCAAGGCCAAGACTGTGGTGGAGCGCTCCGACCTGCCCGAATATCCGGAAGGTTGGCAGAGCACCGAGAAGACCATCGAGGCGGTCGTCGAAATGCTCGCGCGGGTCATCAAGCGAGTTCGCGCAAGCATCGACGAGACGGACAAGAGCGACCTCGTCACACAGGACATGCTGATCGAGATCGCCACGGAGCTGGAGAAGCAGCACTGGATGTGGCAGGCGCAGCTGGCCTGACAGCCGATCTTCACCGCCCCCGGGTCCGGCTGCGACCCGGGGGCGGTTGCTCGTTCAGCACATGCCGAGCGCCCGCATCGCGAAATGCACCTCGATAGCGACCTGCTTGATGGTCTCGGCGATGACGAGCGAGCCGTGCCCTGCGTCGTAGCGGTAGAACTCGTACGGGATCCGCCGGGCCGCGAGCCGGTCCAGGTAGTTCTCGATCTGCCGGATCGGGCAGCGCGGATCGTTGTCGCCCGCCAGCACCAGCACCGGCGCCCGCACCGCGTCGACGTAGGTGATCGGTGAGCACTCCTCGTACAGCGACGCGAGTTCCTGCGGCGACCCGCCGAAGAGCGCGCGGTCGAAGGCGCGCAGTTGCTCCATCTCGTCCTCGTAAGCCGCGACGTAGTCGGCAACCGGAACACCCGCGACTCCCGCGGCCCACCGGTCCGGCTGGGTGCCAAGGGCGAGCAGGGTGAGATAGCCACCCCACGACGCGCCGCTGACCACACAGCGGGCCGGGTCGGCCAGCCCGCTGCTCACCGCCCAGCCGTGCACGGCGGCGACATCCTCCAGCTCCGTCAGCCCCGGCCTGCCCTCGATCGCGTCCCGCCACTGGCTGCCGTAGCCGGTCGAGCCGCGGTAGTTGACCTCCACCACCGCGAACCCCGCGTCGAGCCAGACAGCTCGGTAGGCGGAGAAGCGGTCCTCGTCGGCAGCGTGCGGCCCGCCGTGCAGCAGGAACACCGTGGGCAGTCGACTCTCGTCGCCTCGCGGCCTCGACACCAGCGCGTGCACCCGGCCGCCGGGCCCTTCGACGAAGGCGTCGCCGACAGGCAGTGAGCCGGGAGGCCGCTCACCCGGTGGTTCGAGCAGCACCTTGTCGGTGCCTTCCGGCAGCCGGACCCGGACCACCGGCGGCTGTGCGGCGTTGGACCAGGCGTACTCCACGGAGCCGTCCGGCCGCACGCCCGCGCCACCGATCCTGCCAGGCGGAGTGTCCAGCGAAGCCAGTTCAGCGGTGGCGAGGTCGTAGCGGTAAAGCGAGCTGCGGCCCTGGTGGAAGTGCACGATCAACAGCGCATCGGCGTCGGGATACCAGTCGCCCGCGATCTCGCCGGGGAGGTCGATGTCGAGTTCGGTCTCGGTGTCGGACTCAACGTCCCAGATCAGCAACTCCTCCTTGCCCCTGCGCTCGTGTTGGACGAGCAGCCTGGGGTCGCCGCGGCGGGGCGAGAATGCCAGCGCGGCAAGCCCCTTGCCTTTCCCGTCCCACTTCTCGGCGACGCCTGAGAAGTCGGTGGTGGAGACCACGCGTAGCGCCGGGTGCCGCGAGTCGCCGTGCTCGGAGTGCGAGATAGCCAGCAGCCGCTCGTCGCGGGAAAGCGCTGCGACGTCGGCGTCGTGTTCGCTGCTGTAGAAGCGCTGGGTGCGGCCGTCGCGGTGAGCGTAGAGCGCGCTGCCCTCGTCCCCGGACACCCCGACGGCGAGCACGGAATGGCCGATCTCCAGCCCGGCGGGATAGCCGTCGGGCACGTCGGCGACGGCCTTGGCCGGCTCCGTGCCGCCCGCGAACGGCTCCCGCACCCACGAGCCGAACTCGTCACCGTCAGTGTCGTCGAACCACCAGATCCACTGCCCGTCCAATGACGTCGTGGCGTGCATCGTGCCGTTGGGCCGGTCGGTCACCTGGCGGTGGGTGTCGGTGGCGCGGTCCCACGCGTACACCTCCCACACGCCGCTGGCGTTCGAAACGTAGATGCTGGCCTGCGGTGCGTCGAGTGCCCAGTCCGGGACCGACACCCGCGCGGCGGCGAAGCGCGCACGCCATCGAGCCTCCGCCGCTGGTTCCGCGAGGAGCTGGTCGGGCACCTTGGCTGCCGGATGTTGTGTGCTCACATCCGCGATCCTGCCAGGTCCGTACTGTATGGGGCGTGCTGGAGGGTTACGCGGGTTTCGTCCTGCCCTTGTTGGAGCCGGGAACGCGGGTGCTGGATGTGGGCAGCTTCTCCGGGGGGCGGGTGGCGAGCACGCTGAGTCTTGGTACCGCCGCCCACCCGATCCGGGTACTCGGCCTCGCCGCCCACGCGGCCGACGTGACCGAGGCGCGAAGGCAGGCCGAACGGGCTTCGGTGTCCACAGTAGAGTTCGTCGTCTCGCGTCCGGAAAGCCTGCCACTGTGCTCCGGTGTCGCCGACGTGGTGTTCTCGCACGGGCTGTTGGAGACGGCCGTGGCTCCGATGGCCGTGCTGGCCGAGTTCTTCAGGGTGCTCCGTCCCGGCGGCACGCTTGCGTTGTCCACGGTGGACTGGAGCAAGGCCAGGTTGCGGCCCAGGACGGCCAACGTGGACGCGGCTTTGCGTGGCTGGAACCTGCTGCAGCGGCGTCTCGGTGTCGACCCTTTCGCCGGCAGGCGAGTGGCGGACTGGGTTCAGCGCGCGGGCTTTCGAGATGTGCGTTCGCGCGCTCGCCACCACGCCGACATCGGTTACCTGGCGCTGGCGCGGGAGGTGGAGGCCGGTCTCGCGGCGGCGATACACCGCCCGGACGGGGGGCCGGACCAGCAGTTGGCCAGCGCCGCGCGGTCGGCCTGGATGTGGGTCCGGGACGGCTCGGGTGACTTCAGCCAGTGTTGGGTGGAGACGCTGGCGACCCGCTGATCGTCAACCATTGGTTGACGTATGAGTGGGCGTCAACCTATGGTTGACATATGGCGCAGATGAACACTCCAGTCCGCCTCGACGAACTGATCGAGGCGATCAAGAAGGCGCACTCCGACGTCCTCGAGCAACTGTCCGACGCGGTCATCGCGGCCGACCACCTCGGCGAGGTGGCCGACCATCTCATCGGTCACTTCGTGGACCAGGCGCGACGCTCGGGGGCATCCTGGACCGAGATCGGCAGGAGCATGGGCGTCAGCAAGCAGGCGGCGCAGAAGCGGTTCGTTTCCAAGTCAGAACCGCTCGACCCGAACGAAGGGTTCGCCAGATTCACCCCACGCGCGCGCAACGCCGTGGTCGCCGCGCAGAACGAAGCCCACTCCGCTGGCAATGCCGAGATCACCAGGGAACACCTCGTGCTGGGGCTGCTGAGCGAGTCGGAAGGGCTCGCGGCCAAGGCGATCGCGGGCAAGGTATCGCCGGAAAGTGTGCGAAGGGCGGCCATCGATGCGCTGCCGGAACCCGCGAGCGAGGTGCCCTCGCTGAGGCCCTTCGCCGCCGAGGCGAAGAAGGCGCTGGAGCTGACCTTCCGCGAGGCGCTGCGGCTGGGGCACAACTACATCGGCACCGAGCACATCCTGCTGGCCCTGCTGGAGTTGGAGAACGGCGACGGTCTGCTCACCGGGCTCGGTCTCGACAAGGAAAGCGTGGAGGCCGAGATTCTCGCCATGCTCGCCCCGTTCACCGGCGGCTCCTGAGGTCACCGGTGACCTGCCTGGAATCGGAGTCGAAACCCCTGCTCGCCTACGCGGGTAGGGGCTTTCCGGTTTCGCCGTACCCGCGTAGGCAAACGCCCGGGCCTACAACAGCACGTGGATGTCTCGCGACATGCCGGACTGATGTCACACGACATCACGGACACTGGGCCGCCGATGCCGAAGACACGTCTGGTCATCACCGCCGTCGGCAGCGGCAAGCAGACCTTCGGTGAGGTCGCCACCCGCAACGGCGTCTGGTGGCGATTCCGGGCGGGATGGGCACGCCATCCGGACATTTCACGTCACTGGCGTGTTCTGCCCGATCCTGATTCTCCATTCATCGCCGACGAGTTCAGCGACGACCATGAAGATCGCCTCCATTGGATCTTTGCGAGGCTGATCAGTGGTGGCGGTGTCCGCGCCGAGGGTCCGCTGGCGAGCATGGATTACCGCCAGTCCTGCGGTGAGGTGTGTGATGCGCTCGACCGTGTAGCTGACGCTGATGTCTTCCAGCGGCCCACCGGAGCCGAACACGAACCGCTGGACGCGGTACAGCGATTCCCTGTCGTCGATGAGGTTCCCCCCGAAGTTGACGAAGACGGGGTCTTCAACGAAAAGCGCGTTCATGGACTTGGCGTCGTTGGTGTTGAAGGCATGTTCATAGCGCTTGATCAGGTTGCCCATCGCCTGGTCGGTCCCGGTAGGCAAGATGTCCCCTTTCGGTGGGAGCGGAACCCATCCTGCGACTTCCACCTAACTCGAGGTCAAGGCCTACTCGAACGTTCCAACCGGAGACGTTGGGAGCGGGTGGCGACCTTGAACCCAAATGAAATGAAAAACGCCCGAACCCACACTCCGTGGGTTCGGGCGTCCAGGACGTCCTTAAGACATCACACTGTCGGGGTGGCGGGATTTGAACCCACGACCTCCTCGACCCGAACGAGGCACGCTACCAAGCTGCGCCACACCCCGATGTACTGCTGACCTTTCCGGGTCGGCCCATAGTCTAGCGGACGCCGCTCGGCGCGTTGCGTCGGGCCGCCCTGCGTGCGCCCTTCGGTTCAGTGCCGCGCGGCACCAGCGTCAGCAGGCTCGCCTCAGGTGGGCAGGCGAACCGAACGGGCGCGTACGGCGACGTGCCAAGACCGGCCGACACGTGCAGCCACATGTCCGATCCCCAGCGGGACACGCCGCGCGCGCGGGAGCGGTCGAGGTCACAGTTGGTGACGAGCGCACCGACTCCCGGCACCCGCAGTTGCCCGCCATGGGTGTGACCTGCCAGTACGAGGTCGTAGCCGTCGGCCGCGAACGGGTCCAGCACCCTTGGCTCCGGCGAATGCGTCACGCCAAGACGCAGTACCGCGTCGCGGCCCGCCCGTCCCTCGATGTCGGTGTAGCGGTCCCGTTGCAGGTGGGGGTCGTCAACTCCCGCCGCGAAGATCCGCTGCCCTGCCACCGGCAGTGTGCGACGTACGTGAGTCAGGTCCAGCCAGCCGTGCTCGATGAACGCGGCACGCAGGTCACGCCACGGCAGGTGCCGTCCGTGGATGCGTTTTTTGCGGCCGTTGGGCATGAGATAGCGTGCCGGGCTCTTCGGCTTGGGCTCGTAGTAGTCGTTGCTGCCGAACACGAAC
The DNA here is from genome assembly GCF_011761185.1 of Saccharomonospora amisosensis. Taxonomy (NCBI): domain Bacteria; kingdom Bacillati; phylum Actinomycetota; class Actinomycetes; order Pseudonocardiales; family Pseudonocardiaceae; genus Saccharomonospora; species Saccharomonospora amisosensis. The sequence continues at coordinate 356,761 of NZ_JAAOYM010000001.1, forward strand.
ACACCCGGCCGATCCAGCAGCGGTCCAAGCGCACGCAGCACGGCCGGAACGGCCCGCCGGTGGGCGAGGTTGTCACCGGTGTTCACGACGAGGTCCGGCTCCAGCCGGTCGAGGTCGGCGACCCAGCGCTGCTTCGACTCCTGGCCCGGCAACATGTGCAGGTCGGAGATGTGCAGCACCCGGATCGGTTTGGCACCTTCGGCGAGAACCGGCACTTCCGCGGTGCGCAGGGTCCACCGCCGCCGCTCGATACCGGCGGCATAGCCGAGGGTCGCGACGCCCAGCGCGGCGGTCCCTGTCACGAGCCGTTTCATCCGTCGTCCCTAGTACTCGCTCCGCTACCCAGCGTACGCGCGTGTGCCGGTCCGTGGTGTCCCCGGCATGGGCAGCTTGAACAGGCTAGCGAGCTGCCCATGCCGGTCTCACGCCGGTGCACGGCCCGCGCACCGGCGACCCGTGTGCACGGCCGGCTAGCGCACTCGCTCGTATCTCGGGTGTGCTGGTGGCAGCGGCAGCGGGGGCTGACCCTCAAGGATCTTGGTCATCGCGCCGAACCACGTTCGCGCGGGTGTCTTGCCACCGAACATGTTGCCGTAGGTGCCCTCGGTCGCGTAGACGTTGCCGGGTCCGCCGTCGACGAGGCCGCCATTGGGGTGGTCCGGCCGGAACACCATCGCGGCGCCCGCGAGCTGCGGGGTCGCCCCGATGAACGCCGCCGAGCCGTTGTTCTGTGTCGTTCCGGTCTTACCGATCATCGGGCGGGTCCAGTTCGCGGCGGCGGCCGCGGCGGCCGCGGTGCCACCGGGCTGGTCGTCCTTGCTCATCCCCACGGCCATCGAATTGGCCAGCCCCTCGGGAACCACCTGTTCGCAGGGTTTCTCCTCGATCGGCACCTTGGCACCATCGCGGTCGGTGATCCGTGCGATCGGGGTTGGCGGGCACCACACACCACCACTCATTATCGTGGCGGCGACGTTCGCCAGTTCGAGGCCGTTGGTGGGGCTCACACCAAGCGTGAACGACCCCTTGCCTGGAGACCTCTCACTCGGCCCGAAGTACTCCCGCTGGCTCTGGCTGATCTGCTGGTTGTCGGCACTGCGATCCACAGGGCCGCCGGTCGCGGCGTTCGACGTCATGGTCGACCGCATGCCCAGCTTGTAGGCCATGTCGACCACGGCCTTCATGCCCGCCTGCTCCTCAAGGATCACGAAGGCGGTGTTGGGAGAGGTGGCCAGAGCCTGCTGCAACGTCATGCTGCCCGGGTAGCTGCCAGCGTTGGACACGCAGTACGCACGGGTGCCCTGGCCGACGTAGGGACAGCTCTCGCCGCCTCCCATGAACACCCTGGAGGTGTACGAGCCGGGCACCTGCACCGGGTCGTAGATGCCGTACTTGCGCTGCTCAAGGATCGCGGCGGCGGTGAACATCTTGTAGCTGGAACCCGCGCCGGTGACATTGGCCGTCGACGACGGCAACGCGTACACGGTCTGACCTTGGCTCGCGTCCGTGCCGTAGTCCTTGTTCGCGGCCAGCGCCACCACTTCGTGCCGCTTCTTGCCCGGCCGTACCAGCGACAGCGTGTTGGCCACGTTGTCCTGCGTCTTGCTGACCTGTTCCTCGGCCGAGCGCTTGGCCTCGTGGTTGGCCCGCTGGTCCATCGTCGTGCGGATGGTGTAGCCGCCGGTGTAGAGCTCTTCCTTGTCCATACCGTGGCTGAGCAGGTAGTCCTCGACGTACTGGCAGAAGAAGCCGTTCTCCGGCCCCGCGCCGATGCAGTTGGCCGCGGGTTTGGAGGGCCCGTCCGGGACAACACCCAGCGGTTCGGCCTTCAGCCGTTCCGCGTCCTCGCGGGAGAGTTTCAGGTTCTCCACCATCTTGTCCAGCACCCAGTTGCGGCGCTCGGTCGCCCTCTCCGGGTTGTTCCACGGGTCGTAGACCGCCGGGTTGTTGACCATGCCCGCGAGTAGGGCGCTCTGCGTGACGGTGAGCTTGTCCGCTGTGGTGTTGAAGTAGGCCTGCGCCGCCGCGCCGACACCGAAGATCCGGCGGGAGAACTCCACCACATTGAGGTAGCCCGCGAGGATCTGCTCCTTGCTCAGCTTCGTCTCGAGCTGGATGGCGATGCGCGCTTCCTTCAACTTGCGAGCGACCGACACCTCCTGAGCTCGCTGCTGCCCCAACTCGTCGTTGCGATAGATGACGTTGATCAGATAGTTCTTGACGTACTGCTGGGTCAGCGTGGAGGCGCCCTGCGTGTCGCCGCCGGAGGTGTTGCTGACGGCCGCCCGGATGGTGCCCTTCCAGTCGACGCCGTGGTGCTCGTAGAAGCGCCGGTCCTCCACCGAGATCAGCGCCCACTTCATCGCGTCGGAGATCTCGTCCGGCGCGGTCGGGATGCGGTACTGCTCGTACAGCGTGGCGATCGGGTTGCCCGCGCTGTCGGTCACCGTGGTCACCAGGGGTGGCGGCACGTCGGCGAGGTCGGAGGACATCGACTCCACGGTGTCGCTCGCCTGGTTCGAGATCACTCCCGCTGCCCCGACGATCGGAAACAGCAAGCCCGCCACCAGCACACCCGCGAGCAGGCAGAGTCCGAGCATCTTGAACAAGCCGTCCCTGGTACGCACGCGTTCAGGGTACGCATGGTCGCGTAGGGTTGCCGTGACCCGTTGACCCTGGCGTGCTGTCGTCTGGTAACAAAGGGTCGCAAGGGGGTTGGCGGAGGGAACCGAGTAGCTCTACAGTCCGTCAACATCTCACGAAACGGTGCCAGGGGAGGCACCGTCTCACGGACGTGAGCACGCAAGAGACCAGCTCGCGGGGGTGAGGTCGAGCGCTTCGCTGCCTGCTTGCGGTCGCAAACTGGGTAGGAGCTGGGGGCATGAAGCGAAACGAGTCGGACTGGCGTATCCATGCGTACTGCCGCGACACCGACCCGGACGGCCTATTCGTACGAGGTGCCGAGCAGAACAGGGCCAAGCTGGTCTGCATGGGCTGTCCGGTCCGCACCGAGTGTCTCGCGGAGGCGCTGGACAACCGGATCGACTTCGGAGTCTGGGGTGGCATGACCGAGCGGGAGCGCCGAGCGCTGCTTCGCAGGCGGCCTGACGTGTCGAGTTGGCGCGGCCTTTTGGAATCGGCCAAGCGGGAGTACGAACCCGCGCAGCGGGTGTCGTAGCCGGTCTCACGGGCCCGTGAGACGGTCGCCGACATCACGAAGGCCCGCGATGTCGTGCACGTCACTTGGCAAGGCGGGCACCTGGACGACAGCGACACTGGGGTGGGCGCGGGTGAAGCGGGCTAGCAGCCGCTTCTCCCGCTCCGCCACCGCCACCCGGTCGGCGTGCAGTCGCAGTACGGCCGAGGCGAGGGGGGCCTTGTTGCCGTTACGTTCGATCGCCTCAGCGGCCGCGAGGGCATCGATCGCCGACAGGTCGGCCAGCACCGGATGCGTGCGGTTGGCGACCAGTCCCGCCAGCGGCATCGCCTCGTCCGAGAGCCGTTCGACGAAGTAGCTGGCCTCTCGCAGCGCATCCGGTTCCGGTGCGGCGATCACCACGAAGGCGGTGCCCTTGGAACGCAGCAGTTCCGCGGTCTTGCTCGCGCGCTCCCGGAAACCGCCGAAGGTGGAGTCGAACGCCTGCATGAAAGCGGAGGCGTCGGCGAGCAGCTGTCCACCCAGGATGGTCGAGACGGCCTTGGCGAACATCGAGAATCCCGCGCTGACCACCTTGCGCAGGCCCCAGCCACCGGCTTTGGCCGGGGTTGTCAGCAACCGGATCATCCGCCCGTCCAGCGCGGCGGACAGTCGCGACGGTGCGTCGAGGAAGTCGAGAGCCGAACGGCTCGGCGGGGTGTCCACCACGATGAGGTCCCAGTCCCCCGTCGCGGCGAGCTGGCCGAGCTTCTCCATCGCCATGTACTCCTGCGTCCCAGAGAAGGACGTGGAAATCGTCTGGTAGAAGCGGTTGGCCAGCAGCTGCTCCGCGCGTTCCGGGCCTGCGTGCCTTCGTACCATGTCGTCGAAGGTGCGGCGCATGTCCAGCATCATCGCCCAGAGTTCGCCCTTGGGTTCGAACCCGGCGACCGAGACCTTCCTCGGCTGGTTGCCGAGTTCGCGAAGCCCAAGCGCCTGTGCGAGCCTGCGCGCCGGGTCGATGGTGAGCACCACGGTCTGCCTGCCCCGCTCGGCCGCCCGCAGGGCGAGTGCCGCCGCCGTGGTCGTCTTTCCGACCCCACCCGACCCGCAGCACAGCACCACGCGGGTTTCCTGGTCGTCGAGCAGTTCGTCGACGTCGAAGGTCGGTGTGGTCGGGTTTGTCGGCTGTGTCGGTTGCGTCACGGTGTCAGCGCACCCCCTGCTCGACAAGCGTCTCGGCGAGTTCGTACAGCGCGGCGACGTCGACTCCGGCCGTGAGGTCGGGCACCTCCAGCGTCGGTAGGTCGGCCTCGGAGAGCTGTTCGCGGGCGCGCTGCTCGGCGTCGAGGCGGATCGCGTGCTCGACGGTCTCCTCCACCAGTGCGTCGAGGGTGACCTGGGGTAGTTCGAGGCCCGCGGAGGCGAGCCCGGTACGCACCCTCGCGGCGTCCACCCTGCCGTCGGCGGCCGCCGTGACGGAACGCGCGGGCAGCCGGGGCGGCCTGACCCGGTTGACCAGCACCGCTCCTGGGCGCAGGTCGGCGCCGTCGAGTTCGGCGACCGCGTCCAGCGTCTCCCGCACGGGCATCTCCTCAAGCAGCGTGACCAGGTGCACAGCTGTCTCCCCCGAGTGCAGCAGGCGCACCACACCCTCGGCCTGTGCGCGGATCGGGCCTGTCTTTGCGAGGTCGGTGAGAGCCTTGGTGACGTCGAGGAACTTCACGACCCTGCCGGTGGGTGGGGCGTCCACGACGACCGCGTCGTAGGTGTGCCTGCCGTCGGAGTCCGTGCGACCGACACATTCCTTGATCTTGCCGGTGAGTAGTACGTCCCGCAGCCCAGGAGCAAGTGTCGTCGCGAACTCGATGGCGCCCATCCTGCGCAGTGTCCTGCCCGCGAAGCCGAGGTTGTAGAACATCTCGAAGTACTCAAGCAGCGCGGCCTCCACGTCGACGTGCAGTGCTCGCACCTCGCCTCCCCCGGGAGCGGCCGCGATGCGCTGCTCGGCGTAGGGCAGTGGCTCTGTGTCGAAGACCTGGGCGAAGCCCTGCCGTCCCTCGACCTCGATGAGCAACACTCGCCTGCCGTGGCTGGCCAGTGCCAGCCCGAGCGATGCGGCCAGGGTGGTCTTGCCCGTCCCGCCCTTTCCGGTGACGAAGTGGAGCCGGGTCCGTGCGAGTTCGTCGGTCCAGCCAGCCAGGTTGGTCACCTTCGCAGCCTAAGCCGAGACAGCCACGGCGGTGTCGGGCGGCACCCGGGTGCGGTCGTCGCGGCACTCAGCCGACGAGCAGTGCGACGGCGACGCCAACCGCGACGGTCGCGGCCACGCCCCAGGTCACGGCGGCGGGCAGCACCGTGAGCGTGAGCACGCAGCCAACGGCGAGTGCGGTGGCGCAGACCAATCCCGCCACGGCGGCGGTGGCGGCCGAGCCGGACCGTTCCCTCGCCTTGGCGATGACGAGCAACACGCCCAGAATCCCCGGCACGCCCAGCAGGATCGTGGCGAGGATGCGCCATGCCTCCACGCCGGAACACAGTAGTGGCTAGGGTGTCCGGCATGAGTGCCACGAAGTGGGAGTACGCCACGGTTCCGCTGCTGATCCACGCGACCAAGCAGATCCTCGACCAGTGGGGAGAGGACGGCTGGGAGTTGGTCACCGTGCTGCCCAACCCCAGCGGTGAGCAGCACGTCGCCTACCTCAAGCGCCCGAAGGGCTGAGCATGGGCTGGAGCGGGAGGCTGGCCGAACTCGGTATCGAACTGCCCGAGGTCGCGGCGCCCGTCGCCGCCTACGTCCCCGCGGTGCGCACCGGCTCCCACGTCTACACGTCGGGACAGCTGCCGTTCGTGGCGGGTTCGCTCGCCGCGACGGGGAAGGTGGGCGGTGAGGTCAGCCCCGAGGAGGCCAAGCAGCACGCTCGCACGGCGGCGCTGAACGCGCTGGCGGCGGTGCATGCCCTCGTCGGTATCGACTCGGTCCTGCGGGTTGTCAAGGTCACGGGTTTCGTGGCGTCGAGCGAGGGATTCACCGGGCAGCCCGCCGTTCTCAACGGTGCCTCGGAGTTGCTGGGGGAGGTCTTCGGCGACGCGGGCTCGCACGCCCGGTCGGCGGTCGGGGTCGCGGAACTGCCGCTGGGGGCACCTGTCGAGGTCGAGTTGATCGTCGAGGTGGAGGCATAGTGGATCCAGACATCGAGTATTCGTGCCACGAGCTGCTGCTGCGGCTCGCGGGCCGGATGCCGGACCGGATGCTGTGGCGGTTCCGGGACTGGCTGGGTGAGGGCGCGATGGGAACTCTGTCGCGTACCCTCCCCAAGGCTTTGCTAAAGCACAGGATCGACCTTGATCAGTCGGAGTATCGCCTGCTGGTCGCCGGTCTGATTCCACATGGTGCTGACTGGCATCAGGTGAGTTCCACGCTTGGGGTGGACGCCTCCGCCGAGAACCGGTACACATTCACTCCGGGTGCACCCGATTGGGTGAACACCGTTGATTCGGTGTCCGTGGTGGTTCACGCGACGTTGCGTGGGCGCCCGGACGTAGGTGAGGTCCGGGAGAGTTGGCGGCACGACCGAGGGCCCGTGGAGGAGGAGGCGAAGCGGGTCCTGCTGGTCACCGCCGTATCCGGGCTGCCACGTCTTACTGGGGAGCTACAGCGGGTCCTCCGGGTGCTGGGCGAGGAGGCGCCGAGTGTGGAGGTACTTCCGGCGCAGGGCGAACTGCCCGCCTATCACCAGGCGGCGCTCGCGGATTCCCGGTTCGTCTGCGTGGGCGCCGTGGACGCCGGTCACCACAGACTCGTACCCGCGTAGTGCTCGCTCGTCCGGCAGCGGGCTGGAGGGAGATCGGCGATGGTGGACGTCCACGACGGCCTACCGAAGGACGGTTTCGCGGTCCCGTTGCGGCTGCACAACGTCCTACTGGCGCTGGCAGGTCGGCTCGACGACAGCGCACTGTCGGAGGCCCGTGAGCTCGTCGCCCGCTCACACCTTGACGACGCGGCGGAACTGGCCACCGGAGCGCTGATCGCGGGCCGGATCATGGTGCGGCCCGCCGAGCAGCGCGAACTTGCGTTGGTGCTGGAGATGAGCAGATCCGACGCCAGCCTGGCCGACCAGCTCACCGTCGGCGACGCGGTGCCCGGCTACACCCACCGCTTCAGCAGGGACAACGAGCCCGAGCGCGGGATCGCCGAGGCGCTGGACCGGACGTTGCAGGTACTTCCCGACCTGCGTTCGGTGCACGCGGTGTGGCGCAACACCCCAGCGGGCAGCGTTCCGGGGCCGCTACCGCAGCGCGTGGTGCTCATCGAGATCGGGCCCGAGGCCCACCCACCCGCCGTGGCGTTCCGCGTCGACGACGCGCTACGCAGGGCTGGAATCCGTGCTGTGGTGGAGGTCACCGGTCCCGGCGCGGAACGTACCGAGTACCACGAGGCCGGGCTCGCGGCCGCCACGCCGGTCTGGCTGGCGGGAGGAGGCGGCCAGACATCCGGTTCGCTGCCTTCGCGGAGGTCGAGGGCGGGCGGTGGCCGCAGGTCCGACAGCAGGCGCGAAGGCGCTCACGCCGTTGCCGAGCCGGTGGAACCGGCGCCCCCCGCACCGGTCGCCGAGCCGCAGGCGTCGATCGGTGAGCTGCCCGAGATCGTGGCGGTGCCGGACCCGAGCGTGGACGAGCAGGAGAACCGCGCCGCCGCCACCACCGAGCTCACCAGGGAAGAGGTGGCTCAGTTGCGGGCCGCCATCGCCGAGGACCCTGAGCGAGGCAGGCTGATCGCGGGTGTCGACCGCGGTGGCGACGAGGTGGTGGAGCTGCCTGAACTCGATCTCGACGACCCGCAGCTGTCCGAGCGCGACCGGCAGTTGCTGCGCGAACTGCACGCCGAACTCGCCGAGCGGGAGCGCGCCGAGGCCACGAAGGCCAGGATGAACGGTGCCGAGCAACACTGGGCGGACGGTTTTACCGCCGGCTGACGGTATCTTGCGGTATGTGAGCCTGTTGCGAGACGACGAGGGTCGCGTACCGATGACCTTCCGGGTGCCGAAGGAGTCGGTGTTGTCGCTGCCGAAGGAGCCACCGCAGCGGCCCTCCGTGCCAAAGGACGCGGCGACGGTGATGCTGCTGCGTGACCCCGCGGATTCGCCCGGTGCCGGCGTGGAGGTTTTCCTCCAGCGGCGCGTTGCCGGGATGGCTTTCGCGGGCGGCATGACCGTGTTCCCCGGCGGAGGTGTCGACGCCCGCGACGCCGACGCCTCGGTGAGCTGGGTGGGACCGCCGCCATCGCGGTGGGCGGAGTGGTTCTCCTGCTCGGAGTCCGTGGCGAGAGCGCTGGTGTGCGCGGCGGTGCGGGAGACGTTCGAGGAGTCGGGTGTGCTGCTGGCGGGCGACGAGTCCGGCGCCGTCACCGATACCGCCCGGTACGCCGACGCCCGGCAGGCGCTGGTTTCGAGGGACCTGTCGCTGGCGGCCTTCCTGGCCGACGCCGGGCTCACGCTGCGGGCGGACCTGCTGCGCCCGTGGGCTAACTGGGTGACCCCGGAACAGGAGCCCCGGCGCTACGACACACGCTTCTTCGTGGCGGCGCTTCCGGCTGGCCAGCGTGCCGACGGCGCGACCACTGAGGCGGAGGACTCGGGCTGGCACCGGCCGAGCGACGCGATCGCCGCTGCCGAGGCCGGTCGCAGCGGGCTGATGCCGCCGACCTGGTTCACGCTCGACGAACTAGCAGGCTTCGACTCGGTGTCGGACGTACTGGCGGTGGAGCGCGACGTCCGACGGATCACCCCCCGGCTCGTGCTCGACGGCGACGTGGTGCGGGTGGAGCTGCCATGACCCATCCCGCGTACGGCACGCTGCGGCGGGTTTCGAAGGCCGCGTCGGTGCTGCTGGAGAACAATCCCTCGACCATGACGCTGGAGGGCACCAACACGTGGGTGCTCGGCGCCCCCGGCGCGTCCAGCCGGATCATCGTCGACCCCGGCTATGAGGATGTCGATCACCTCGGCAGGCTGCTCGGTGGTGCGCCGGTCGAGTTGATCCTGCTGACGCATCACCATCCCGACCATTCCGAAGGCGCGCCCTGGCTTGCCGGCCGGGTCGACGCGCCGGTGCTGGCCTTCGATGCCGAGCTGTGCCAGGGCGGCGACCCGATCGGAGCCGACCAGGTGATCAAGGCCGCGGGGTTGGAGTTGCAGGTGCTGCACACTCCCGGCCACACGGCCGACTCGGTCACACTGCGGTTCGACCACGACGGCCTCACCCACGCGCTCACCGGCGACACCGTGCTCGGCAAGGGCACGACCGTGCTTACCGACCTCGGCGACTACCTGGACTCGTTGGCGAGGCTGCGAGGGCTGCCTCGGGGCTCCATCGGGTTGCCCGGTCATGGGCCGGAGCTGGCCGATCTTGCCGTGACGGCACGCCAGTACTACGACCACCGGCAGCAGCGGCTCGACCAGGTGCGCGCGGCCCTGCGGCAGCTCGGCGAGGACGCGACGCCGAGGCAGGTGGTGGAGGTGGTCTACGCCGACGTCGACAGGGCGCTGTGGGGACCCGCCGAGTTCAGCGTACGGGCGCAGTTGGAGTACCTGCGCTCGGTCGGGTAGCCGGCTCAGCAGGCGACCGGCTCGGTTCCCGGTCGAAGTGGCTCGGTGGTGCGGATGGTGGACCGCAGCAGCCAGACCGCGCCCGCCACCACGGTGGCGCAGGCCGCCGCAGTGAGGAAGGCGAGCGGTGGTCCGCTGCGCTCTACCAGGTAGCCGCTCACCGACTGGCCGAACGCGAGTCCGAGCGTGATGGCTGTGACCACCCAACCGAACGCCTCTGCCGCCGTGCCGCGCGGCGCCACGAGTTCGATGGCCACCGAGTGCGCTGTGGACTGCGGGGTAATGAGCGCACCCGCGACGAGCAGGGCCAGCCCGAGCCCCCACAGCGACGACGGCACAGCCAGCAGCGCGACGCCCGCACCGAACACCGCGAGCAGCACGGGCAGTCTCAGGTGCAGGCTCCGCGGCCATGGCCGCATGCTGTAGGCCAGTCCGAAGCCGACCGAGCTGACCGACCACAGCGACAGCAGCAGGCCGCCCGTCACGACGCTGCCCGCCGCCGAGGCCGCGGCCGGTACGGCGACCTCGACGAACCCGATCACCATGCCGAAGCCGCCCGCGGCGAGTGCCAGCGTGCGCAGCCCGGGGCTGGCGAGTGCCCCGAGTAGTCGCGAGGGACGCTCGTCGGCGGGGCCCCACGCCCGCACGGCGGGGCTCAACGCGAACAGCACCGAGCCCACCACCATGCACGCGGCCCCGAACACCAGGCCGGTTCCCGCCCACGGTGCCGCGGTCAGCGCTCCGGCCAGCCCTGGGCCGAGGATGAAGAACACCTCCATGCTGATCGCCTCGTAGGACAGCGCGGCGTCGCGGGCGGGGCCGGGTGGCAGCAGCCGCGCCCAGAGCGCCCGGGAGGCCGAGCCGGTCATCGGCTCGCTGACGCCGATGCCTGCGGCCATGACCGCGAGTACGGGCGTCGCCGCGCGCGACTCGATCGCGACTACGAGAGCGGCAAGCAGCAGCGTGAACAGCGCGGCGACGGCGAGCAGCGGTCGGGTGGGCCCGCACCTGTCGATCAGCCTGCCCTGGACGACCGAGCCCACCGAGACCCCTGCCAACGTGCTGGCCGATACGAGGCCTGCCGTGGTGAACGAGCCGGTTTGCCGCTGCACGTAGAGCAGCGCCGAGATTCCGATCATCGCTATCGGCAGCCGAGCGAACAGCGAGGCGACTACGGGTTCGCGTGAGCCGGGCGCACTGAGCGCGGCGCGGTAGTCGGTCAGGCGGGCACCGCCGAAAGACTGGGACACGCGTACCAGTATGGCGAGTCTGGTACTGAAGTACCAATTATGAAATCAGAAAACTTGAACAAATCGACCCGGAAGAGGTGTGAACGCCAGCCGGTCTGGGTAACCAAGTCTCAGTTGGATAACGGTACGCGTTATCGGGCATCAAACCCGGCCCCCACGCGTCCTTGAGGGTGAACGGCCTTGAGTTGATGGGTAGGGGTCGTGCGATGGTTGTCATAACACAACGGGTCGAGCCGAGCACAGGCTCGAACCAATAGAGACTCCCTCCGGATTCGGGTCGGGGCCTACACCGGAGGGCGGGGAGCGCGGGCTGTCGGGGGATGGTCCGCGCAAAGGCAAGGGGCCGGTGCGCCACGTCGGGGGTGGCGCCCGGCCCCTTGTCTTGTCAGATCGCGGTTGTGTCGCTGGTCAGCGAGCCCTTCGGGCCAGTCGCTCCGGGTCCAGGATCAGCACGCTCTTGCCTTCCAGTCGCAGCCAGCCGCGGTGAGCGAAGTCGGCGAGCGCCTTGTTCACGGTCTCCCGTGACGCGCCGACATACTGAGCGATCTCCTCCTGGGTCAGGTCGTGCGTGACCCGCAGCAGGCCCGCCTCCTGACTGCCGAACCGCTGGGCGAGTTGCAGCAGCGCCCTGGCCACCCGGCCGGGCACGTCGGTGAAGATCAGCTCGGCCACCATGTTGTTCGTGCGGCGCAACCTACGGGCGACCACACGCAGTAGCTGCTCGGCGATCTCCGGGCGCGTGGAGATCCACTGCCGCAGTGCGGGCCGGTCCATCGTTACGGCGCTGACCTCGGTCACCGTCGTGGCGGTCGACGTGCGAGGGCCGGGGTCGAAGATCGACAACTCGCCGAACATGTCGGAAGGGCCCATGATCTGGAACAGGTTCTCGCGTCCGTCGGCGGACTTGCGCCCGATCTTCACCTTGCCCGACTTTATGATGTACAGCTTGTCGCCCGGCTCGCCCTCGTTGAAGATCACGTGGCCGCGGGGGAATTCCACTGTCTCCAAGGTCTGCGCGAGCGCCTCGGCCGCCGCCGGTTCCACACCCTGGAAAATGCCCGCGCGGGCCAGGGTCTCGTCCACCTCGTGCCTCCTTTGAGAAGCGACCCCGATCCTCGAGTGCAGAGGAGCGTGTCGCCGATCACTAAAATGCAGTGTAGGGCGTGCCCCCGAGTTCGCTTCCCGGCTCACCGCCGAAACGGTCGACCACGGCCCGCTCGGTCAGGTGGTCCCTGCGCTGAGCTTCCACGCATGTACGGCCTGTTAGAGCGGCCCCGGAAGGATCTCGTCCGACCGAACAGCCTAACCCCGAACCCGCCGTGACTTGAGTTTGGTGGCCCTACCCGAGACGCGGCGAAGTCGAAAGAGCTCCAGCGCACGGCCGATACCGTGGCCGTAGAGCGCGCGCACCTCGTCCGGCCTCGCCTGTTCCAGAAACTCCTCGACGTCTTCCCCGCGTACCGACACGTGCCGCAGGCGATTCTCGACGCGCTCCATGCCCAGTGCGAAGAGCATGACCACGACCGGCACCGCGATCACGAACCAGACGGTCATATCACTCCCGATCCCTTGCCCATGGCGGTTCGTCTCACCGTGCCGAGGTCGGTGGTGGCCCACTGAACGAAGCACGTGACACCATGGTTCGGCGGCGCACGTAGGCTAGCGGGGTGTCATCCGCCGCCGGTCAAGCACCCCGCAAGAGGCGCGCCTTCGCCGAAGAGAGCCAGTTGTCGTTGGTCAGACGCGCGCGGCGTATGAAGCGTTGCCTTGACGAGGCTTATCCAAACGCCCATTGCGAGCTGGATTTCGGTACACCACTGGATCTGCTCGTCGCCGTCATCCTGTCGGCGCAGTGCACGGACGAGCGGGTCAACGCCGTCACGCCGACGCTGTTCGCCCGTTACCCCGCTGCCGCCGACTACGCGGGCGCCGACAGGGCGGAACTGGAGGAACTGATCAGGCCGACCGGCTTCTACCGGAACAAGGCCAGCTCGCTGATGGGACTCGGTGCCGCCCTCGTCGAGCGGCACGACGGCGAGGTTCCCGGCACGCTCGAGGAGCTGGTGAAGCTTCCCGGCGTGGGCCGCAAGACCGCCAACGTGGTGCTCGGTGAGGCCTTTGGCGTGCCGGGAATCACTGTGGACACTCACTTCGGCAGGCTCGTGCGCCGCTGGAACTGGACGCGGGAGGAAGATCCCGTCAAGGTCGAGCACGAGGTGGGTCAGTTGATCCCGCGCAAGGAGTGGACGATGCTGTCGCACCGGGTGATCTTCCACGGCAGGCGCGTCTGCCACGCTCGCAAACCCGCGTGCGGCGCGTGTCCGCTCGCCCGTGACTGCCCTTCCTTCGGGGCGGGACCGACCGAGTTCGAGGCCGCGGCCAAACTGGTCAAGGGCCCCGAACGTGAGCATCTGCTGACCATGGTGAAGAGCTCTTGACGACCGCGACCAAGTGGGCACTCGCCGCGGGCGCGCTCGTGCTCGCAATGCTCGTGGCGTTACTGCCGCGCGTCGGTGGCTCGCAGGACGCCGACAACCAAGCTGCCAGGCAGGAACTGGCACCAGCCCGCGCTGCCGCGGCGCTTCGGGCGTGCCCCGGTCCTGGGCAGGGAAAGCTGGAACGGCTGGCCGGGGTCGAGGCCACCTGCCTCGGTGACGGGTCCAGGATCGATCTCGGCAGCGCCCTCGCGGGTGAGCCGACCCTGGTCAACGTGTGGGCTACCTGGTGTGAGCCGTGCCGCGAGGAACTGCCGCTGTTGCAGACGTACGCGGCAGGCCCCGACGCGGTGCGGGTGCTCACCGTGCAGGTGGAGAGTTCGGCCAGGGACGGGTTGGAGCTGCTGGCCGAACTAGACGTGCACCTACCCGCCGTGCACGACGGTGACGGGCCTACCGGGCCCGTCCGTGAGGCACTGAAGGTGCCGAGGGCCCTGCCTGCCTCCTACCTGGTGGATGCGGACGGGACGGTGCGGTTCATCGCGCAGCCACGGTTGTTCACCTCGGTCGAGCAGATCCGGCAGGCAGTGGAGCGTGCCAGGTGACGGGTCCGCTTGTGCATCCCGACGAGACACCCCACTGGCTGCGTGGCCTTGTCGAGGTCAGTGCGGAGCTTGACGCGGCCACCTTCACGCGGTTCGCGCCGCCGAGGGACCGGCCCACTCGGGACGCCTCGGTCCTGGTGCTGTTCGGCGACGACCACCACGGCCCGGACGTGTTGCTGCTGCGCAGGGCCGACACGCTGGACTCGCACGCGGGTCAGGTCGCTTTCCCCGGAGGTGGCGTCGAGGCCGCCGACGGTGGGCCGGTCGACACCGCACTGCGGGAGGCGGAGGAGGAGACCGGAGTGGACCCCGCCGGGGTACGCCCTGTCGCGGTGCTGCCCCAGTTGTACGTGCCGGTGTCCGGGTTCGCCGTCACGCCTGTCCTCGCGCACTGGCAGCGACCCTCACCCGTGCGAGCGGTCGACCCGAGAGAGACCGCCACCGTCGCGAGGGTTCCCGTCGCCGAACTCGCCGAGCCCTCCAACCGGTTCCAGGTCTACAAGCGAGGCAGCGGCTGGAAGGGACCAGCCTTCGAGGTCGACGGGCTGTTCGTTTGGGGCTTCACCGCCGGTCTGCTTTCCGTCCTGCTCAATCTCGGAGGTTGGGAGCGGGACTGGGACACCACGGACGTGCGAGATCTTGACGTAGCGTTGGCCGAACACGAGGCTCGCGTGCGGCGGGCGGTGTTCGGTCGCGGCGAGTAGGGAGAGACGTTGAACTGGGTCGACGTGCTGGTCATTCTGCTGGCCCTGCTCGCGGCGATCTCCGGGGCTCGGCAGGGCGTCGTGATCGCGCTGCCCGCGTTCCTCGGGGTGATCGCGGGCGCGATCCTGGGCATACAGGTGGCGCCGCTGGTGATCGACCTGTTCGAACACCCGGCCGCCAGGGTGGCCTTCGCGGTAGGCACGGTGGTGTTCCTCGTCGCGTTGGGCGAGACGTTCGGGGTGTGGCTGGGCAACAAGCTCAAGCGCAGGATCTCCTCACCCGGAATCTCGGGGCTCGACAGCACCCTCGGCGCCGTCGTGCAGGGCGTCGTGGTGTTCGTCGTGGCGTGGCTGATCGCCCTGCCGCTGACCAGTGTCGCCGCACTGCCAGGGCTGGCGAGGGCGATCAACAACTCGGTCGTGCTCGGCGGCGTGAACTCGATGATGCCCGACGCCGTGCAGGGTCTGCCCTCCGACCTGCGCAGGTTGCTCGACGAGTCCGGTTTTCCCTCCATCGTCGGGCCGTTCCAGAACGCGCCCGTCCGCGAGATCCAGCCCCCCGATCCCGCACTGCAGAACAGCCAGGTGGTGCGTGAGCTACGGGACAGTGTGCTCAAGATCCGGGGTGTCGCGCCTTCCTGCTCGCGCTCCCTCGAGGGCAGCGGGTTCGCGGTCTCGCCCGACCGCGTGGTGACCAACGCGCACGTCGTCGCGGGCACCGACGAGGTATCTGTCGAGACCGACGAAGGCAGTCGCAGTGCCACGGTGGTCTACTACGACCCCGGTACCGATGTCGCCGTACTGGCGGTTCCCGGCCTGGACGCGGAACCGTTGCGGCTGGCGGCGGAGGACGCGGGAGCAGGTGACGACGCCATCGCACTCGGCTACCCGCTGGACGGACCGTACACGGCGTCTCCAACGCGCATCCGAGAGCGGATCACCCTGCGCGGACCGGACATCTACGACGCCAACACGGTGCAGCGGGACGTCTTCACGGTGCGCGGCCAGGTGCGCAGCGGAAACTCCGGCGGCCCGCTCGTCGACCCGCAAGGAGAGGTGGTCGGGGTGGTGTTCGGCGCCTCGGTGGAGGACCCCGACACCGGCTTCGTGCTCACCGCGGACGAGGTTCGCGCGGAGGTCGAGCAGGCGCCTGGCTTCACCACCGAGGAACCGACGGGGCCGTGTACCGCGTGAAGCAGCGGGTTCACTTCCCGCGTAGGAACTCCACCAGCACCTTCGTCGTGGTCGCTGGATCCTCCAACTGCGGGTAGTGCCCGATGTCGGGCCGGAGCTCGAACCGCGAGTACGGGCCCAGCCACGGCGCCGAATCCCGTGCCGTCTCGACCAGCACGACCGGGTCGGCCGCGCCGTGCAGTTGCAGGACCGGCATCCGCAGCCGGGTGTCGACCGCGTCGGCGAATCGCCTGCCGTCGCCTCGAAACTGTGACCGGAATGCCCAGCGGTAGTACTCAAGCGCGCTGTGCGCTACACCGGGCACGAGCATCGCTCTGCGGAAGGTCGCCGCAGTATGCGGGAAGTCCGGGCCGGAGTGCCATGCCTTGCCCGACCAGTCGTGCAGCAGCCGCTCCACGGCAGCCGCGCTGTCGGCCACCAGCCAACGTTCCGGCGCGATCGGCAGCTGGAACCGCAGCAGGTGTGCCATCGCACGTGCCTGTCCCTGCTTGCGCAGGGCACCGCGGGCGACAGCCGAGCGAAGCGCAAGCGGGTGAGCGGAGCCGAACACGCTGACCGAGCTCACCACGCGCGGATGCAGCGTCGCCGCCGACCACGCGAGCATGCCGCCCCAGGCATGGCCAACCAGGTGTGCCTTTCGCTCCCCCAACGCGCGGACCAGTCCCGCCACGTCACCTGCCAGCGTCCACGCGTCGTAGCCACGCGGAGGTTTGTCGGAGTCACCGTAGCCGCGCAGGTCGGCGGCGACCGCGCGGAAACCGGCATCGGCCAGCGTGCGCAGTTGGTGGTGCCAGGTCCACCAGAACTCGGCGAAACCGTGTAGCAGCAACACCATCGGACCGGAGCCGGCCTCGGCCACGTGCAGCCGGATACCGTTGGCCGAGACGTCGCGGTGCGTCCATGGGCCGTCGAGCCGCACTGTCGACGGGTCGGGAGCCGGTACGAGTGGTGGTGCCAATTCAGGTCAGCGTCGCGCGGACGGATCGAGACCCGGTACGGCAGTCGCGCCGTTCCCGCCCTGCTCGGAAGGCTTGCGGACCCGCAGCGTCGCGGCTGTCTCCCTGAGACTGTCGATGGAGCGTTGCGGCGCCCTGATCCGCTTGACCTTGCGGTAGCCGAGCAGTCCGAAGAGGGCCGTGGTCACCAACATCAGCCCGAAGACGATGAGGAACGCCGCCCATCGCGGCAGCCACTCGGTCAGCAGTTCGCCGAGGAAGAAAAAGAAGAAGAACGAACTGTACAGGCCGACTACGCCCGCGACGACGAAGAAGATGCTGCCCTTGAGCGCCTTCTTGGCCTCGGCGGCCGTCTCCGCCTTGATCAGCTCGACCTCGGCTCTGACCAGAGTCGACATGTGCTGTGTGGCGTCCATGACCAGCGCGCCGATGGACTGCGCGTCCGCGCCTTCTCCGTCGTCTGCTGACAACGGGATGTAGGGCACGCCTGTGGCCCGGTCGCTGTCGTTGACGTGGTGTTTGGGGCTGCTCACGCGCCTCATCGTGCCATGTGATCAATCCGATGGCTCGCCGGGCGCGCCCCTGGCATGCACTTTGCTCCTGCGCAGCAGCAGCACGGCCGCCGACAGCGAGGCGACGGCCGACGCCAGCAACACGGCGGCCTTGGCGAGATCGACCAGTTCGCCGTCGAGGGCCAGCTCGGCGATCAGCAGGCTCACGGTGAAACCGACCGCGCCGAGCATGGAGAGTGCGCCGAGGTCGAGCCACCCCAGGGTCGAGGGCAGCCGGGCGAGCCGGGTGCGCACGGCGAGCGCGCTCGCGCCGAGAATGCCGACCACCTTGCCCAGCAGCAACCCGACCAGCACGGCGAGCGAAATAGGGTTGGAGAACACCGCGCCGAGCGAGTCTGCGCTGATGGCGATGCCCGCGGCGAACAGCGCGAACACCGGTACGGCCACGCCCGCCGACCAGGGCTGCAGCCGGTGTTCCAGCCGCAGCGCGGGAGCCTCGTGCTCGCCTGGATCAGGGCGGACGCGCGTCAGCAGGCCGAGCGCGACGCCCGCGATCGTGGCGTGAATGCCGGAGGAGTGCACCGCTACCCAGACGACCGCTGCCAGCGGCACGTAGATCCACCATGCCCGGACCCGTTTGTGTTGCAGGTAGGCGTACAGCGCCAGCCCCACCACCGCGATCCCGGCGGCGAGCAGGTTGAAGCTCGCCGTGAACAGCACCGCGATGACGATGATGGCTCCGAGGTCGTCGACGACGGCGAGCGACAGCAGGAAGACTCGGGCGGCTCCCGGCAGGTTGGACCCCGTGAGCGCGAGTACCCCGAGCGCGAACGCGATGTCCGTGGCCACCGGGATGGCCCACGCCTGCTCGATTCCCGGCTCGCCCCAGCCGACGGTGAGTGCGATGCCCGCGGGCACGAGCATCCCGCCGAGCGCGGCAACGATCGGTAGCGCTGCCGCCTTGATGTCGGACAGCTCGCCGACCACCAACTCGCGCTTGAGTTCCAGCCCGACGACGAAGAAGAACAGTGCCAGCAGCCCGTCCTTGGCCCAGTCCCCGACGGAAAGGTGCAGGTGCAGCGCCTCGGGCCCGATCTCGAAGTCCCGCACCGCGCGATAGACGTCGCCGAGCGCGGAGTTGGCCCACAGCAGCGCGATGGCCGTCGCGACGAGCAGGATGATCCCGCCGGTGGTCTCGGTGCGCAGGAAGCGGGCGAACTCCGAGACGGCTTGGTTCGGGCGGCGGGGGGTACTCACGGGCGGCTCCAGGGGTCGGCTCGACGGACGCCGACCAGACTTCCCGGCACACCTGGCAGGACCCTATCAACGGGACTCGGGTGGGTCCGTGTTGTTCGTGATCGCCGCCACTGCTCGTGAGGGCTCCGTCAGCCCACGGCTATGCCGGAAACCAGGCCGACGAAGTAGGTCACGACCATGGTCAGTGTTCCGACGCCCACGTTGCGTGCGATCGCCTTGCCGATGGGTGCATTGCCGAGCCGGGCGCTGATCCATCCGGTGAGCGCGAGCGCCACCACGACCGCTGCGCCGCAGGCCAACACCCGAGCCGAGACCGGCGGCAAGGTGATGCCAAGCAGCGGCAGCATCGCCCCGACGGTGAACGCCGCGAACGAAACCCACGCCGCCTGCCACGGCGAGGTCAACTCGTTCGGATCGATCTGCAGCTCCGCCTCGGCGTGTGCCCGCAGCGGGTCCTTCTCGGTGAGTTCACGCGCCACCTGTGCCGCGAGTTTGGGAGAGAGTCCCTTGCTCTCGTAAATCTCGGCGAGCTCGCGCTCCTCCTCCTCCGGCATCGTGTGCAGCTCGTACTTCTCCAGCCGGAGCATGGCGCGCTCGGTGTCGCGCTGAGCCGACACGGACACGAACTCGCCGCCCGCCATCGACAGGGCTCCCGCCGCCAGGCCCGCGATACCGGCGAGCAGGATCGCGGTGAGATCGGTGGTGGCGCCCGCGACCCCGACGACGAGTCCGGCGACGGAGACGATGCCGTCGTTGGCGCCGAGCACACCGGCGCGCAACCAGTTCAGCTTGCCGCCGAGCCGGTCGTGATGTGGCTCGCCCAGGTGCCTGCCGCCCGGGCCGGGTAGCTCGCTCACCGCACCTTCCTGCCGTGTTGGATGCCGTGTCCCGCTGTTTCGGGAAGGATGCTGATGTCGGTGATCAATGCGACGGTCCGTGTCAACGTCCGCACGACTGCCATTCCCGGATCGTACGTCAGGAGGAGGCGAGATGGCTCAGCGACAGCACAGCTACGCGCTGACCGTGCGGTGGACGGGTAACCGCGGTAGCGGCACGTCGGGGTACGCGGCGTTCGGCAGGGAACACGAGGTGCTGGCGACCGGCAAACCCACGCTCGTGGGCACGGCCGACCCCGCCTTCCGAGGTGACCCAGCACGCTGGAGTCCCGAGGACTTGCTCGTCGCCGCGCTGTCGCAGTGCCACATGCTGTGGTACCTGGCGCTGTGCGCTCACGCGAAGGTGATTGTGACCGACTACGTGGACGACGCGACGGGAACCATGGCCGAACACTCTGGCGGTGCTGGTGAGTTCACCGAGGTGGTGCTTCGCCCGAGGGTGACGGTGGCGCGGTCCGACATGGTGAGCAAGGCCGGTGACCTGCACACGCCTGCCCATGAGAAGTGCTTCATCGCGCGTTCGGTGAACTTCACCGTCAAGCACGAGCCGACGATTCTCGTCGCGAGCTGAGTCCGGTAGCCGGATCGGCCGTGAGTGCCCCGAGCAGGGGCACTCACGGCCACCGCTTCAGCTCTCCAGTTCGGCCAGAGCCTGCTTCGCCTGCTCCAGTTGGGCTTCGAGCTCGGCCACCTTCGCCTGCTGCTGCTCCCGCGCGGCGTTGATCACCTCGTCGATCGGGGTGGAAAGGTCCTCGTGCAACTCCTTGGCGGCACGCGACACCGCGGAGGCGGGAATGTCGAGACCACGAGCCACCCATTTGCTGCCGTGCTTGAGTTCGGCCTGCCACTCACCGTCGGCGGTCCCCGTCACCGTCAGCGTCAGCTCGACAGTGCGCGTCTTGCGGGCGCTGCCCTTGGCTCGGCCACGCTGGGCCTTGCCCTTTTCCTGCCGGTCCTCGGCCGTGTTCGGGTCTTGTGCCGAGGCGGCGGCGTCCCCGCCGCCCGCAGCGGGAGAGGTCTGGTCCTGTTCCTGTGCGGTCTCCTGGGGGGCTTGCTGTGTGGCGGTGTCAACGGTCATCGCTGTCGCCTCCTTGCCGGCGGGTGGTCTCCTCCAGCGGTCAAGGATAGAACATGCGTTCGATATGCCGGCAGTGGGTGACGCGGAGTTCTTTGGGTCGGGTGGTGACGCGTGACGCGGTCGCTGGTTGCTTCGGTGTCCGTATTGATATCTCGGCGGAATACACCGAGACATATTCGCGCCGGCGAAGTGTTACACGGGTATACCCAAAAGGGTGAAAAAAAGCGTTGGCCGTAGCGTCGGGGCGTAACCATTCCCGCAGCTTGCGCACATTTTCACCTGGTCAGGCGACTTCAATGTTCATTGCCCGAGGTGGACCAGACCTGCTAGGAACATCGACGCGCTCTTCCTGGTGTTCGGCCATGTCGGTTCCGGCGGGCGGCCGGTTCGCCCTGTCCGTCGCCGGGGTGGAAAGCGGTGGACTACACCGGTGTGGAAGTGCGCCCGCGCCATGCCTATCACTTGCTACGTGCGGTTTCGCTGGAAAAGGGAGGCTGCTGTGAAGGCGGGAAACCTCTTTTGTTTTAATAGGCACCCTCGCTAAGTTGATCTATGCCCCAGGGACTGTGATTAATGGAAAGAACAGAGATCCCGAGAGACTCCGCGGCCCGGACCATCCGCCGCGGTGGGTCCGTCGCTCCCGGTCGGTCCGTCGCTCCCGGTCGGTTGCTCGCCGTCGTCGGGGCGGCTGTGCTGGCGCTGCTCGTCGCGGGCTGCGGCGGTGACAGTGACGCGGGCCAGGCGAATGCGGCAGGCAAGCCCGACCAGGCCGCGCTGCCAGAGGCCACGACCTACGGCGATATTCCGGAGGCGCCGAAGGACCCCGAACCAGGCGCGGCGACGGATGGCGAGGTACTGCACCCCAAGCGCGAGCTCGTGGTGCACGACGGCGTCGACGGAAACCCGATCGCCAGGCTTCCTGTGAAGCAGGTCTCCTCGCCGACATGGGTTCCCGTCATCAAGCGTGAGGGCGATTGGGCACAGATCCTGCTTCCCTCGCGCCCCAACGGTGCCTCGGGTTGGATCAACACGGCGGGCGACGCCGTGGAGTCGGCCAACAACGACTACGTGGTCAATGTGGACCGGCAGAACTTCAGCCTGGAAATCCTCAAGGGAGACCAGCAACTCGGCGAGTGGACCATCGGCATCGGCGAACCCAAGTACCCGACGCCTGCGGGGCGGGCGTTCATCATCGCCTCGATCGAGGAGACCGTGAACGACTACAGTCCGATCGTTCTCCCGCTCAGTGCCCATTCGGAGTCGCACACGACCTTCGGTGGGGGGCCCGGCACCGTCGGGATTCACACCTGGCCGGACAACAGCTTCGTTGGCAAGGCCAACAGTGACGGGTGCATCAGGGTGACCAAGGAAGCCCTAGATGAGCTCGTCAAGTTGCCGCTCGGGACGATGGTCAACATCGTCTGATGCGAACGGCGACGGGCAGCAACCATCCGAGAACCACCCGAAATTCCCTGTTCCCTCGATTGAAAGGTACTTTCTTGTCCACGAAGAGAACTGCCGCTTTCGGCGCCGGTGTCCTCTCCGCGCTGCTCGTCGGTGGCATCGCCTTCGCCCCGGTCGCGTCGGCGCAGGAGGTAGAGGACGAGGCCACCGCATTGCAGGCTGAGGGGCTCGTCGACATCACCCCGGTGCCGCACGTCGTCGGCTCCGGTAAGGATTCGCTGATCGCCGCGGACCTGCCGCCCGACACCGGCAGCCTGCTGCACGCGGGCGTGTTCAACGCGTTCGCCGAAGACGGCCACGCCAACGCCAGCACCGCCGACGTCCGGCTGACGCTGCCCGGCGCACCGGAGATCGAGGCGTCGCTGATCGTCGCCGACTGTGAGAACCTCCAGGGCTCTACCTCGATCGCGAACCTGCGGGTCGGCGACCAGGAGATCAAGCTCGACCAGATCCAGCCCAACCAGGAGCTCATTCCCGACCCCCTTGTCGGCGTCGCCCGGATCACCCTGAACAAGCAGGACCAGAACGATGACGGTTCGCTGAGCGTCACGGCGCTGGCTGTCGACCTGCTCAACGGCACGCAGACGCTGGACCTGTCGAAGGCCACCTGCACCGAGGGCGACTCCACGGAGCCGACCGACCCCGCCGAGCCGACCGACCCGACCGACCCGGCGGACCCGACCGTCGAGCCCACCGACCCCGGTGAGGACGACGGCGGTGACAACGACAACGCCGGTGACCGTGCCGACGAGAACGGCAACGCGCCCACCCCGGTTCCGCAGCCGGGCCACCTGGATGTGACCGGCTGATCAGCTGATCGGCACGGCCACAAGAAGGGCGGCCTCCACCACGAGCAGGGTGGAGGCCGCCCTTTCGTCGCGCCCTGGTTATTCCTCGCCCTTGCCCGACTTCAGGCCACTTGAGATCAGGTCCATCACCGAGCTGTCCGCCAGTGTGGTGACGTCGCCGATCTCCCTGTTCTCGGCGACGTCGCGCAACAGCCGACGCATGATCTTGCCGGAGCGGGTTTTCGGCAACTCCGGCACAACCATGATCTGGCGTGGCTTGGCGATCGGTCCAATTTCCTTCGCGACATGGTCGCGCAGCGCCTGGATCGCTTCGGCGCCGCCCGCTTCGTCCTCGGCGACCCCGCCGCGCAGGATGACGAACGCGACGATGCCCTGGCCCGTGGTGGGGTCGGTCGCGCCCACCACGGCCGCCTCCGCGACGGTCGGGTGCGAGACCAGCGCGGACTCCACCTCGGTGGTGGAGATCCGGTGCCCCGAGACGTTCATGACGTCGTCCACACGGCCAAGCAACCAGATGTCGCCGTCGGCGTCGTACTTGGCGCCGTCACCGGCGAAGTAGAAGCCCTGCTCGGCGAAGCGGGACCAGTAGGTTTCCTTGTACCGCTCGTCGTCACCCCAGATTCCGCGCAGCATGCCCGGCCATGGCTTGTCGAGGACGAGGTAACCGCCGCCGCCCTTGCCGACTTCGGTGCCGGTGTCGTCGACGACCTTGGCCGAGATCCCCGGCAGCGGTCGCTGCGCTGAACCCGGTTTGGCGTGTGTGACACCGGGCAGCGGAGAGATCATGATCCCACCGGTCTCGGTCTGCCACCACGTGTCCACCACCGGGCAACGGTTTCCGCCGATGTGTTCGCGATACCACATCCATGCCTCGGGGTTGATCGGCTCCCCCACGGACCCGAGCACGCGAAGCGAGGACAGGTCGTACTTCGCCGGAATGTCGTTGCCCCACTTCATGAACGTACGGATCAGGGTCGGGGCGGTGTAGTAGATGGAGACCTTGTACTTCTGGATGATCTCCCAGTGCCTGCCCTCGTGCGGGGTGTTCGGGGTGCCCTCGTAAACCACCTGCGTCACCCGGTTCGCCAGCGGGCCGTAGACGATGTAGGAGTGTCCGGTGACCCAGCCGATGTCGGCCGTGCACCAGTACACGTCCTCGCCAGGCTTGTGGTCGAAAACGGCGTGGTGGGTGTAGGCGACATGGGTCAGGTAGCCGCCCGAAGTGTGCAGGATGCCCTTCGGCTTACCCGTCGTGCCTGAGGTGTACAAGATGTACAGCGGGTGTTCGGAGTCGAAGGCCTGCGGGGTGTGCTCCGCCGGTTGCGGGTCGACCAGCTCGTGCCACCACAGGTCGCGTCCTTGCGTCCACGGTACGTCGTCGCCGGTACGCCGCACGACGACGACCTTCTCGACGCTCTCCGCACCCGCGAGCGCTTCGTCCACGTTGGCCTTCATCGGGGCGGCCTTGCCCCTGCGGTACTGGCCGTCCGAGGTGATCACGACCTTTGCCTGCGCGTCGTCCACGCGGGAGCGCAGCGCCGTCGGGGAGAAGCCACCGAACACGACGCTGTGCATGGCGCCGATCCGGGCGCACGCGAGCATCGCGACGATCGCCTCGGGAATCATCTGCAACTGGATGGCCACCCGGTCGTTCGCCGTGACGCCGAGCGAGGTCAGCGCGTTCGCCGCCTTGCAGACTTCGTCCTTGAGCTGCGCGTAGGTGATGTCGCGGGTGTCGCCGGGTTCGCCGACCCAGTGAATGGCCACCTGATCGCCATGACCTGCCTCCACGTGGCGGTCGACGCAGTTGTAGGCGACGTTGAGTTTGCCGCCCGTGAACCACTTCGCGAAAGGGGCTTGTGACCAGTCGAGCACCTGCGACCACCGGGTGTCCCAGTGCAGGCGTTCGGCCTGCCTTGCCCAGAAGGCCTCCCTGTCCTGGTCGGCCTCGGCGTACCACTCCGGTGTCGCGTTGGCTCGCGCGGCGAACTCCTCGCTCGGAGGAAAGGTGCGGCTCTCGGTCAACAGGTTGTCGAGTGCCGGTGACTGCTCTGTCATGCTGCAAGCCTCCTGATGTGCGAAATCGTGGCTACGCCCGCGGCGACGGTAGCGACGTTAGTACGGCAAGTAAAAGGTTGCAGCCGGGTTGCGGTGGCCGACAAGGCGCTGACGACAAGCGGCCGACAAGCGGTCGACGGGCGCTGCCTATGCTCGCCGGTATGGCAGGGCAACGCCGGTGAGGAAGGGGCATCGTGGATGAGGTGTGAGGCAGCAAACCAGCGGCGGACGGCCACGTCGCCCGCTGTCAGGTACACGGAACGGCCGCCGGGCACATGACCGACCCGCTCGCGCCGCTACTCGAACTGCCCGGAGTCGCCGACGCCGCCAAGAACGCACAGGACTCGGTGTTCGCCGTACACCGGCACCCGGCGAACCTGCGCGGCGGTTCCGCCGCGGCCGCGGAGGCGTCCGTGCGCGCGGCCAGAGCATCGGCGGCTATCGAGGGAGCCGAGCCGGAGCTTCCCGACGAGGGTTCGGTCACGGACCCGGTCCTGGCAGGGGCCTTGCGGGTTGCCGAGGAACTGGAGTCGTTGTTGCCGACGTGGCGGCGGGCACCGTCGCAGGCGTTGGCCAGGCTGCACGTCCTGGCGGCGGCGGACCTTGTCGCCGATCAGGACTCGCTGGGCAGGCCGCGCGCCACCGACACCGACGAGGCCGGGCGGCGACTGCAGTTGCTCGCCCAGTTGGTCACCGGTGCCACGTCGGTGCCGGGCGCGGTGTTGTCGGCCGTGGTGCACGGTGAGTTGCTGGCACTGCGCCCGTTCGGCACGGCCGACGGCGTAGTCGCTCGTGCCGCCTCACGGCTCACCATGATCGCCAGCGGGTTCGACCCCAAGGCGCTGACCGTGCCGGAGGTCGCCTACCTGCGGCGGTCTCGGATCTACCGCGCCACCGCTGAGGGCTTCGCGAATGGCGAGGATGAAGGTGTGCGGGCGTGGCTGTTGTTCTGTTGCGAGGCTTTCGAGGCCGGTGCGAGGGAGGCACGCGGCATCGCCGACGCGGCGGCCTCGTGATGGGCTGTCGCGCCCGTGCTCAGGACGCGTGCGCCGCAAGCGACTCCAGCGCGTTTCGCACATGGCCCCCGGTGGCCGCCAGTGCCTTCACCGCGTCGGCGACGTCAACGCCGGACAGTAGATGCACCAGCGCGACCTTGAGGTCTCCGTCGGCCTCGCTCAACGCCTGGTCGCAGACCTGACTGCTCAGTCCGGTTGCCTCATGCAGGATGCGTAGCGTACGGCCACGCAGTTTCGCGTTGGTGGCACGCATGCTGACCATCAGGTTCGAATAGGTGCGCCCGAGCTTGACCATCGTAGCCGTCGAGAAGGAGGTGAGCACCATCTTCTGTGCCGTACCCGCCTTCATTCTCGTCGAGCCCGCGATCACCTCCGCGCCGGTGTCGACAGGGATCAACACGTCAACGGTGGAAGGAGCGGGCGCCCGCGGATTGCCGGACACCAGTCCGGTGCGGGCGCCCCGTTGCTTGGCGCCGTGCAGCGCACCGAGCACGTAGGGCGTGCGACCCGAGGCGGTGATGCCCAGCACGAAGTCGCCCGAGGAAACCGTGGAACTCAGCTCGGCGGCGCCCGCGCTCGCGTCGTCCTCCGCGTTCTCGACAGCATGCCGTAGTGCTCGCTCACCGCCTGCGTGATGGGCGATGAACCAGTCGGGCGGCACGTTGAACGTCGGGACCAGTTCAGCCGCGTCGAGCACTGCCAACCTGCCGGACGTGCCTGCCCCCACGTAGTGCACACGGTGACCGGATCGCAGCGCTTCCGTGGCGTAGTCGACGGCTCTTGCCAGTTCGGGCAACACCGCCTGCACGGCGCCGGGGACCTCGCGGTCCTCGGCGTTGATCGCGGCCAGAACGCCGATCGTGGGCAACTGGTCGATGTCGGTCGTGCGCTGGTTGCGCTGCTCCGTCGGCGAGTCGACGTGCACCACGTGGCGCGATACGGTCATCTTTCGCCTCACTGTCGTCGGTTTCCGAACGTGCCCGCCGCCGGGGGGCTGCTACTTGCCGGCGTCTCTGGTGCGCCTCCTGCCGTCGGGACGAACGCCGAGCCTGTGAGTACCCACTGCTTCGCGGGTCGCGTCGAGTGCACTGACCGCTTCGTCCAGATGCCGCTGTGCCACGCCGATGAAGAGGCAGTCGATCACGGTGAGTTGGGCGATCCGGCTCGCGGTCGCGCCTGAGCGGAAGGTCGTTTCGCGTGCGGCAGTGGTGAGCACGTAGTCGGCGACTTCCGTGATCGGTGAACGGGGGAAGTTGGTCAGCGCCACCGTCGTCGCCCCGTGCTCCCTGGCGACCCGCAACGCTTCGATGGTGTCGATGGTGGCGCCGGTGTGCGAGATGCCCACCGCGATGTCGCCTTCCTTCAGTACGGCCGCCGAGGTGAGCATGATGTGGGTGTCAGACCACGAGAAGCTCACCCTGCCGATGCGGTGCAGCTTCTGTTGCAGGTCGGCGGCTACGAAGGCGCTGGCGCCGACGCCGTAGACGTCGACACGACCCGCGTTCGCGACAAGGTCGATGATTCTCGTCAGCGTGGCGATGTCGAGCTGCTCGGCTGTCTCCTCGACGGCCCTGGCGTCGGCGAAGCTCACTTTGCTCACCACGGATGAGAGGTCGTCTGCCGCGGTGATCTCGCCTCCAAGGTCACGAGACGTGCGCGCCTGCGATCGAGCGGTGTCGGCGGCGAGCGCGATCCGCAACTGCGGGTAGCCGCCCACGCCGACCGCCTTGCAGAACCGCGTGACCGTCGTCTCGCTCGTGTTCGCGGCCAGCGCCACCTCGGTAATGCTTCGCCGGGCGACCGAGGAGGGGTCTTCCAACACGACGTTGGCTACCCGCTGTTCGGCCCTGGCGAGTCCGGGCAGCAGCGACCGGATGCGCACGAGTGGGCTCGCGTCGGCTTCCCGTGAGGCCGAATCGTCGGCGTCGCGCGATCCAGTACTCTGCGCGGCCATCGGGGAGGCTGTGGCAGCCTCCTCGTTGGTGGCAGCATCCACGGCGGTGACGTCGCCGGGATCAGCAACGCCCGTGGGAAACTTACTAACCATAGACATCTCCGACAAGGTTACCCGCACCTTCCCGCGTAATCACAACCGCAAGTGTCCTTCCCACATCGCGGCCGTGGCTTTCGTAGTTGCTGAGAAAGTCGCCAACCGTGTCCCGGTTGTTAACCTGAATCGCCTAACAACTTGGCAACTAATTCAGCCGCTGCTCAGGGCAAACCCGTCGGTAATGATCGTTTCCGGGTAGCGCTCCGCATCGAGAAGTACGCGCTCGGTGTCCACGATCCGGATTCCGTCGATGTACACACCCCGGCCCGTGTCGCTGCTGTCGGTGGTGAATCGCCAACGAAGAGTGACTTTCTGGCCCCCAGGAACCATTACGCGAGCCGACCACCACGAACGGTGACCAGTACCGGACAGCGAGTTGACCGTTTTGTCGGGTGATCCGCGCCCGCGCACTTGGAGTTCGAGAGTGTGCCAGGTCCGGCCTTCATCGGTGCTCGCCTCCACAACGAGTGGGTCCGTTGGCTCGGAATCCACGAACGTCTCGAATCGCGCGTGGGCGTAACGGTCGCTCACCGTCAGCGCCGGTGTCGTGAGCGTTGCCGTCTCCCCGTCGCCGATGGCGCTGAACCAGGCGCGTGGCCCTCGCGCGGGCCTCACGGCGAGTGCTCGGGCAAGCCCCGTCGCCCACGCCTGCCGGGCGGGGTTGATCGAACCCCAGGAACGCTTGGGATGGACCCGGTTGGTGAGCAGTATCGCGATGGAGCGAGACAGTGGATCGATGACGAGAGAAGTGCCGGTGTAGCCGGTGTGCCCGGCCGTACGGGGTGAAGTCAGCCCACCCATGTACCAGATCTGGTCGAGTTCGAAACCCAGGCCGTGCGCGTTCTCGGGGAACCGGTCGTTGTGGTTCGTCAGCATCAAGCGCACTGATTGCTCGTCCAGTATCCGCTTGCCCGCGTAAGCTCCGCCGTTGAGCAGGGCCTGCCCGAGTACAGCCAGATCGGACGCGGTCGAGAAGATTCCGGCGTGCCCGGCGACCCCGCCCAGCGACCAGGCGTTCTCGTCGTGTACCTCGCCACGGAGCATGCCTCGCGCCGGTTCCGTCTGGAATTCGGTGGCG
Organism: Saccharomonospora amisosensis; assembly: GCF_011761185.1. NCBI lineage: Bacteria > Bacillati > Actinomycetota > Actinomycetes > Pseudonocardiales > Pseudonocardiaceae > Saccharomonospora > Saccharomonospora amisosensis. The sequence continues at coordinate 385,867 of NZ_JAAOYM010000001.1, forward strand.
GCGATTCGACGGACCTTGTTCGCGGGTGGGTTGAACCCGGTGTCGGTCATACCGAGTGGCCCGGTGATTCGCTCAGCGATCACCGCGTCCAGCGACGAGCCGGTCAACCGTTCGACGAGCACCCCGAGGGTGATCAGGTTCAGGTCGGAGTAGGTGTAGCCGGAACCGGGAGGCGACTGCGGGCGTACCCGCATGACCGCGCGAATCCGTGATGGTTTGTCTGGCCAGTCACGCCACAGCGGCAGGAAGGGTTCGAGTCCGGAGGTGTGGGTGAGCAGTTGCCGCACGGTGATGGTTGCTTTGCCGTTCACGCCGAACTCCGGCAGGTACCGCGCCACCGGCGCATCCAGTTCCACCTGGTCGCGTTCCACCAGTTGCAGCACCGCGATGGAGGTGAACAGTTTGGTCACCGACGCGAGATCGAAGATGGTGTCGGGCCGCACCGGCACCTGCTGCTCGCTCGGCAACTCGGTGCCACTGCCGTCGGCGTACCGAACCGCGCTTCCCGTCGAATGGGTTGTGACGATCTTTCCGTCGTGAACCAGCATTCCCACCGCTCCCGCGAACAGCGGATGCCCTTCCACGGCGTTCCGCCGCGTCCAGCCGGTGAGGCGCTGGGCGGCGGCGGTGATCGGTGCAGGGTCGAGTCCGGCCTCTTCAGGCGCGGTCTCACGCAGCATGGTCGAGGCAGGTGCGAACCCTTCCCTGGGGATGTCGAACCGCCCGCTCGCAGGGTTCGTCGAGGCCATCGCCGTCGCTCCCAACAGGGCCATGAGCGCGATCACTACCGTGATTCTCCCCCTCCGCGCCGCCATGTAGCCCCCTCTTACCGGTACAGCAGGTACGGCCGGCGAGTCCGTTGGAACTTGGCGAGCTCGTCGCGCCAGGATTCGACGATCTCGTCGGTACCCGCGCCTGCGTCCACCATGGTTCTGAACCGTTCGGAGCCGGTCAGCTTGTCGATGAAGTGGTCCTCGCGCCAGCCGAACACCTCCGGGTACAGCCGCCGCGCTGTCACCAACATGGCGACGGCTGTGCGGATCGCGTCGAAGCTGCCCGGCCGCGTCACCGTAACCTGCACGCCGCCACAGGTCTGTCCGGTGAACTTGTGATATGTGGGCACGAAGTAGCCCTCCCGGAACACGGCGCCCGGCAGGTTCTGCGATTCCAACGCTTCCCGCCAGCGCCAGTCGATACCAGGGGCGCCGACGATTTCGAAAGGACGGGTCGTGCCCCTACCTTCGGAAAGGAGCGTGCCCTCGAACAGACAGGTTCCCGGGTACACGAGAGCGGTGTCGGGAGTGGGCATGTTCGGGCTGGGCGGTGTCCACGTCAGACCGGTTTCGGCGAACAGCAGGTCCCGGTGCCAGCCCCGCATCTTGATCACGTCCAACTCGGCCAGCCGATCTCCGTCAGCGGGCAGGAACTCGCCGTCGAAGTGGTGGGCCAACTCGCCGACCGTCATGCCGTGCTGCTGGACAATCGGCTTCCTGCCGACCCCTGAGCTGTAGGCCGGGTCGAGCATCGGCCCGTATGCCGCGCCTCCCACCGGGTTGGGCCGGTCCAGCACCACGAACGACGCCCCGGTACGGGCCGCCGCCACCATGGCGGTGTACATCGACCAGATGTAGGTGTAGAAGCGTGCCCCTACATCGGCGATGTCGAACACCAAGGTGTCCACGCCTGCTTTCTTGAGCAGCCTCGCCAGCTTCTCGGAGTCGGCGCCGTACACGTCGTACACCGGTACCCCGGTGCGTGGGTCGGTGTAGTCCCCCTCGGAGCCACCCGCTTGCGCGCTGCCGCGGAATCCGTGCTCGGGGCCGAACGCCGCGGCGGGTGCAAGGCCCGCCTCGACCAGTGAGTCGACGATGTGGTCGTGATTGGACAGCACGCCGGTCGGATTGGACAGCACGCCGATCCTGCGCCCGGACAGCTTTCGCCAGCTGTTTGCCGCGAGGATGTCGGCACCCGGGACGACGCTTCCGTGCCGCTTCGGCTCGGGCCGCCCGCCCACGTGTGGGGAAGCAGCCGTCACGGCCGGGCAGGCGAGCGCACCGGCGGCGAGGAAGAGTCTCCTGTTGATGCTCACCAGGTAAGTCCATGGCCGTAGGGGTAAAGGACGGTATCCGGGTCCTGCCCGTGCGGCACGTCCACGGGAAGCTTGCCGCTCGGTGCCCGTTCACCCCGCAGCACCTTCGCCAACGACCGCATTGACACCGCGCGCCAGTCGTAGGTGGTTACCCACGTCGGCGCATCGGCGTAGCCCGCGTCGTAGGGCTCCCGCACCGCCACCGCCACCACGGGCTTCCCTGTGGTGAGCAGACGGTTGACGAGGTCACGCTGACCGGGGTTTCCGCGCAGGTCGTTGGTCAGCACCACCACGACGGCCGCATCGCGAGCCGCACTAACCGCGCGGGTCACCGTCGCCGCGTCCGGATCGGCGCCGGTCGCCAGCGCCTTCGCCGTCGTACCGAGGCTCTGGGCGAGCGCGTGCACGGGCTCGGCCGGATAGCCTGGATACTCGGGTCGGTTCCACCCTGTGACGAGCAGCTGTCCGGAGTCGCGCCCGACCGGTAGCAGGCCCGCCTCGTCGCGGAGCACGGTCGGCGCGCTGTCCGTGACACGCTGGACGCTGTCGAGATTGTGTGGTGTCCCCACCTTGTCGGCCACCGCCCGCTCTTCGACGAACGGCTTCGCGACGATGCCCCGGCTGTGTTTCAGTTCGAGTATGCGTCGCACGCTGGTGTCGATTCGGCTCTCGGTCAGTCGCCCGCCCCGCACCGCGGCGAGCACGCTGTCGATCGCGAGCGGAAGGTCGGGTGGCATCAGCATCTGGTCCACGCCTGCCTCGAGCGCGAGCACCGGGATCTCCGCGTCCGGGTGTAGCTGGCGCACACCCCGCATCCGTAGCGAATCGGTGACGACAACCCCGTCGTAGGCGAGTTCTTCACGAAGCAGCCCTGTCATGATCGGCTTTGACAGCGTGGCAGGCTCGCCCGAAGGGTCGAGGCTCGGAACGGAGATGTGAGCGGTCATGATGGCGTCGACGCCCGCATCGACGGCTGCCCGAAACGGCGGTAGGTCCGCTGCTCGCCACTGCGCCTCGGTGCGGTCGATCCGGGGCAATCCCGTGTGGCTGTCGGTCCCGGCGTCCCCGTGGCCCGGAAAGTGCTTGGCCGCGGCCGACACGGTCTCGGCAGGCGTTCCGTCGTGCTGGTAACCCTCAACCTGGGCGGCCACGAAACGCGCGGCCAGGTCGGGGTTCGAGGAGAACGAACGGGAACCGATGATCGGATTCAACGGGTTGGAGTTGACATCGGCCGTCGGGGCGAAGTTCTGGGTGATGCCCATGGCGCGCAATTCCTTGCCACTGACCGCGGCCATGGTTCGGGCACCGGACACGTCGCGGGTCGCGCCGAGTGCCATGGCACTCGGATACTCGGTGGCGGGTTCGGCGACGCGCGTCACCCTGCCACCTTCCTGGTCGACTGACAGGAGCAACGGGACGTGCTCTCCCGAGGAGAGTGCGGCGCGCTGCAGGCCGTTAGACAGCCTCGCGACCTGCGCCGGGTCCTCCACGTTGTCGGTGCCGGAGTGGTTGAAATAGATGACGCCACCGACTTGATAGCGGCGCACGACCTCGGCGGGCGTTTCGACGCCGTATCGTCGTTGGTTCTCAGGGTGTGCCTCGTGGGCGGATTTGCCCCACACGTCCACGGCGAACAGTTGGCCGACCTTCTCCTCGATGCTCATGCCGCGCAGCGTCCGTTCCACCCAGTCGTCACCCGCCGTTGTTCCGCCGCGGTCCGCAGCCGCGGCCTCATGAGCGGAGATCGCCCGAGGCATGGTGTGGGAAACCGTCATAGCGAGTAGTACGGCGAGTACGACGGCACGACTTCTCCACGGCCGAGCGGTAACGGTGGTCAACAGCAGCCTCCCAGCTGATGCTCCCGTGGATTTCTCACAGGAGCGTGCAGATATTTGGAAAGCTACTGACGTGGCCGGGTGAGGTCAACGATGTTCGCCGTCGGCGGAGGGTTGTGGCGAATGGAGGTTGCCGAGGTTGCCGGAACGAACACCGCGGCGCCCGCCGATCGAGGATCGACGGGCGCCGCCAGCTAGCGCGAACTGTTCGGGCGACCAAGCGTGCAATTCGTGTCGTCGGTTGTTGGGTCTCGGCGCCCGGCGTCCCGATGCGCAGACCCTTGACGACAAGCCTCCCGCGGCGAGCTCCGCGTGGGTACCCGACGTCCGCGCACGGAGGCCTTTCGGGGTGAAGCAGGCTTCTCTTCCGCCTGCTCCCTGGCCGACAAGACGTCCGCACCTTCTTTGTAGCTCAGTGACGGCCATCACTTCAAGGGTGCGACCGGGTGCACCGTTACAGAGTCGGTTTGAACTGCCTTCTCGGTCGCAACCAGGTATTTTGGTCCTAGGTGTGAACCCGGTACGTCGATCGCTCAATCCCTGCGCTTGCGGCGGGACAGTCCGTACAACGTCGCGCCCGCCGCCACGGCACCCATCCCCAGACCCACGGCGACGGCTGTGGCCGACGGTGACGGTAGTCGCGCACGCAACGACACCGGGTTGCTGAACGAGTGCACCGGCCAACCACGTTCGGTGGCGAGCTTTCGCAGGGTTCGGTCCGGGTTGACGACGTGCGGGTTGCCGACGACCTCCAGCAGCGGGAGATCGGTGCTGGAGTCACTGTATGCGTGGCAGGACGCCAGATCGTACCCGTGCTCCGAGGCCAGCTTCCGGGCCGCGATCGCCTTGTACTCGCCGTAGCAGTAGAAATCGAGGTCGCCGGAGTAGCGCCCGTCGACGATGCGCATCCGGCTACCCATGCTGTGAGTGGTGCCGAGCATCTCTGCGATCGGAGTGACAACTTCCTCGCCGGTGGCGGACAGCACGATCACGTCGTGGCCGGACAACTTGTGCTGTTCGATGAGATCGGCCGCCTCCGCGTATACCAGCGGCGCCACCACGTCGTGCAGTGTCTCGTTGACGACCGACCTGACCTGTTCGACATCCCAGCCTGCACACAGTGAGGAGATCTCGGCTCGCAGCCGTTCCGTTCTGTCGGCGTCGGCGCCGGACAGCGCGAAGACCAGCTGTGCGTACGCGCTCTTGAGTGCCGCGCGCCGGTTTATCAGCCCTTGCCGCAGGAACGGCTTGCTGAAGGCGAGAGCACTGGAGGAAGCGATGATCGTCTTGTCGAGATCGAAGAACGCCGCTACGCCGGAGGGGGCGCGGGCTTGGGTTACGTCGCTGTGGTCGGCCACGTCCCCACGATAGGTGATCTAGTTCAGCGATGGCCGCCGCTCGGTGTCGCGAAACGCTATGGATGTTCCGCGCCAGCCAACGCCCGGATGGCGTTACAGTTGAGGGGTCCGGTGTAACTCCGGCCGTTCAGTTCGACCCCCGGAACTGAACACAGGCGGCCCCCGTTCCTCCCCCTGGCGGGGGCCGCCTCCGACTTTCCCGGCACTGGCTGTCCACAAGGGGTGACTTGTCCACAGGCGCCGGTTAGGTCTGTTGTGGCGTCGAGCATCGCCCGCTGATCGTTGTGCTGACCACCGAGCCGCTGGGAGATGTGATGGCCGACAACCACCCGCTCGTCGTGGCACACGACGAGGCCGTACGCGAAGAGATCCTGAGGCTGGCTGCAGCCGCCAGGTGCCAAGTCGACTACGTCGCCGATCTCGGCGAGGCCGGTCACCGGTGGGCGAGCGCACCTCTCGTTCTGGTTGACGAGGCGGCGGCGACTCGCCGCCGCGAGGAGCTGCTTCGCAGGGCTGGAGTGTTGCTGGTGTGCGACGAAGCCCCCAGCGGATCGGCCTGGCGACTGGCCTTCGAACTTGGTGCCGACGATGTCGTCGTGCTCGCGCAGGCCGAGGCAGGGTTGGTCGCCGCGCTCGCGGATGCCGCCGAGCAACCCAGTGCCAGGCGTGGGCAGGTACTCGCCGTCGTTGGCGGAAGGGGCGGTGCCGGTGCCTCGGTGCTGGCCGCGAGCGTGGCCGTCTCCGTGTCGAGAGAGCGTGGCAAGGCACTGCTACTCGACTGCGATCCACTCGGTGGCGGCATCGACCTCCTCCTCGGCGCGGAGAGAGACGTCGGACTGCGTTGGCCCGGGCTGCGAGTTTCGGCAGGGCGCGTGTCCATTGCCGAACTGGAGGCGGCACTGCCACGAGTGCGTAGGGGCGAGGGAACGCTGGCTGTGCTCTCCTGCGACCGTGACGGCCCTGGTCCCGCGCCTGGTGCTGTCGCGGCGGTGGTCGAGGCGGGACGACGAGCAGGCAGGGTCGTGGTGTGCGACCTGCCCCGGCATCTGGGGCAGGCCGCCGCACAGGAGGTCATCCGGCGCGCTGATCTCGCTGTGCTCGTTGTGCCCGCCGAAGTCCGTGCCTGCGTCGCCGCGAAACGCGTGTTGTCTCAACTGAGCGGGAGTGCGGTGCCCACCCAGGTGCTGGCCCGCGGCCCCGCGCCCGAAGGCCTCACCGGTTCCGATGTGGCAGCGGCGGTCGGCGCGCCGCTGTTGTGCTGGATGAGTCCGGAGCGCGGGTTGTCCCATTTCCTGGAACGTGGGGTGTTCAACCCTCGGCCGCGTGGCGCGCTCGGCACCGCTGCCCGCAGCGTGCTGCGAGCGCTCGGCGGGGTGGCCTGCGCTGCGGACGGTGCGGTGGCGCCGGACAGCCGTCAGCCGTTGAAACCGCCGTCCACATCGATCGTGGCTCCGGTGACGTAGCTGCCGCCCTCACCGGCGAGGTAGGAAACCGCGGCCGCGATCTCTTCGGGTTTCGCGAAGCGGCCCAGCGCGGTGACGGCGGCGATAGCCTCGGCATTCGGCCCGTGGGCCGGGTTGCTGTCGGTGTCCGTAGGGCCAGGATTCACCAGGTTGACAGTGATCGCGCGAGGGCCGAGTTCGCGTGCCAGTGCCCTGGTCATGCCGATGAGCGCGGATTTGCTCGTCGAGTACGCCCACAGGCCCGGAAACGGTGCCCGCTGCGACACATTGCTGCCGATATTGATGATCCTGCCACCGCGCGGCAGATGCCGAACAGCAGCCTTCGTCGCGGCGAACGGGGCTCTGACATTCACCGCCATGGTGCGCTCGAAGTCGGCCAGCTCCAACTCGGCAACGGAAGCCACAGTGAACACCGCTGCGTTGTTGACGAGGATGTCGAGCCTCCCGAGCGTTTCCGCTGTGGTGTCCACTGCGGATTCGACGGCGGCGAGATCGACGCTGTCCGCGTGAAGCACTAGCGCGCGTCGGCCCATGGCTTCGATCTTCCGCGCGACGATATGCGCCTGTTCTTGACTGCTGCGGTAGGTCAGCGCGACATCGGCTCCGTCATCGGCCAGCCGCAGCGCGACGGCAGCGCCTATCCCCTTGCCACCACCGGTGACCAGCGCGACCTTCTGCTTCGGAAGTTCTTTCATGGCAACCATCCTGATCCTGATCAGACCATGACACCGGCAGGAAACGGACATCTAGTTGCCGCCCGCTGTGGAGCCTTACGGATGCTCCTGGCGAGTTGTCCACATCGGTCCGGTTGTCCACAGGCCATCGACTTGGCTGTGTTCCAGAGTCGTTTCACCAGCCATCGTGGACAGCGGGACCGGCGAACTGGAACAAGTCCCAATCGCAAGGCCGGTCGAAGGGGGTGAGGAAGCTGAGTACCGAATTGGTCGAACGGGTGCGAAGACGGCTGGCCGACTCTGGGGCAGGCACGGACCCGACGACGGTCGCCGAAGCGGTTCGCGCCGAGGCGGGCGGGGTTGCCGGCCAACTCGATGTACTGGACGCGCTCAAGCTACTGCGGCAGGAGTTTGTTGGAGCAGGCCCACTGGAGCCACTGCTGATGCGACCGGGCGTGTCCGACGTTCTCGTCACGGCGCCGGACGAAGTGTGGCTGGAGGACGCGGATGGGTTGCACCGTACCGACGTTCGCTTCCCCGACGAGGAGGCTGTCCGCAGGCTAGCGCAGCGACTGGCATTGGCCGCCGGGCGCAGACTCGATGATGCCCAACCATTCGTCGATGGCTGGCTTCCCGGTGCGGGCTGGCATGGGCGAGTTCGGCTCCACGCGGTCCTTCCGCCGATCGCCCCGCAAGGCACCTGCATCTCGTTGAGGGTGCTGCGTCCGGCGGCACATGATCTTCGCTCATTGGCCGACATGGGTACCGTCGGCGAGGACGGTCTCGCGTTGTTGCGCGGCATCGTGGCCGCGAGGCTGGCCTTCCTCATCACCGGCGCCACGGGATCGGGCAAGAGCACCCTGCTTGCTGCCCTACTCGGTGAGGTCGCTCCGCAGGAGCGAATCGTTTGTGTAGAGGATGTCGGGGAACTTCAACCGGCTCACCCGCAGTTCGTCCGCCTGCTGGCGCGCCCGCCGAATATCGAGGGAGCGGGAGAGGTAACGCAGCGGGAACTCGTGCGGCAGGCCCTGCGCATGCGGCCCGACCGACTCGTCGTAGGAGAGGTCAGGGGACAGGAAGTCTGCGAGCTGCTGAACGCACTCAACACCGGCCACGAGGGAGGTTCGGGCACGCTGCACGCGAACTCGCCCAGTGAGGTGCCCGCCAGGCTGGAGGCGCTCGCCGCCCTCGGCGGGCTTTCCAGGAGCGCTTTGCACAGCCAACTCGCCCCCGCCCTCCACGTCGTGCTGCACATGCGTAGGCGGCCCGCTGGACTCAGGGTGCTGGCGGAAGTGGGCGTCGTTCGTCGAGACAGCATCGGAGTCCGTGTCGACCCCGCGTGGCGCCCACAAGGATGGGCCGAGCATGCGACTGCGCTCACCGACGTGCTCGCCGGGCGCGGTGTCGTTCTGACCGCGACGGGAGGTGCGGCGCGGTGCTGACCTTGTCACTGCTGATGGTCGCGCTTGGTCTGCTGTGCTGGCCGGCATCCCTTGCCACCCGCAGGCTTGCCCGCCTTTCACCGAATCGCAGCTCGCTGCTCGGGAATGGCCTGCTGTTCGTTCGCCACCGACGAACTGTGCTGCTGGGGGTGGCGGTGGCGGTCATGGGATGCGGTGTCGCGGTGTTCGGCATCGCCGTGCCGGCCGCTCTCGCCCTGCTCGCGGGAGCGGCCTGGTGGCACCGCCGGGCGCAGAGGCGGACAAGGGCCGCCGTGGCGGGCACGGCGGCCCTTGTCGAGGCGGTGGGTGCGCTAGGCGACGAACTGCGGGCCGGGGTGCACCCGGCGGTGGCCGCGGAGTCGGTCGCCATGGAGTCTTCGGAGCGGACCGCGGTCGTATTGCGTACCGTTGCCGCGGCAGAGCGCCACGGCGGTGAGCCGAAGCCTGATACCGATTCCGTACACCACAACGGCGTGACCGAGGAAGTACTCGGGCAATTGGTTCGTTGCTGGGTTCTCGCCCGTCGACATGGGCTTCCGCTGGCAGGCGTTCTCGAAGCCGTCCGGCGTGACGCGGAAGCGGTGGTGCGGCTGGCCAGACAGGTAGACGGGAAGATGGCCGGGCCACGAGCCAGCGCCGCTGTACTCGCGGCACTGCCACTCGCGGGTGTTGCGCTCGGTGAGGCCATGGGCGCTCATCCGGTGCGAGTGTTGTCCTCGACGCCAGTGGGACAGGGGTTGCTGGTCGTCGGGGCCTGCTTCGTGTTTGCCGGCGTTGTCTGGAGTGCCGCACTGACTACTCGGGTGGTGGCGCGATGACCCGGGCGGCCCTTGTCGCCGCACTGCTCGGCGTCGCCCTCCTGGTTGTACGCGCGCCCGCGGTGCGAAGGCTGCGGCGGGTGCTCTCGACTCACGACAGTCGATGGCGCATCAACGTACTGGCATCGCTGCGCACGCCGTCCGGGCGCGCTGCGGTGGCGGGTGCGGCTGTCGCCGTTGTGACGGTCGTACTGGGGGCGTCCCTCACGAGTCTGGTGCTCTCCGTCCCGTTGGGCATGGCGACCTTCGGCCTGCTGCGAGTCGTCAGCCGTGCGAGGAGTGCGAGGGGGCCGAGCGGCACCGAACGGTTGCGGATCGCGATGACGGCTGACCTACTCGCTGCGTGCCTCTCCGCGGGGCTTGCGGTTCCGGCGTCGGTGCGGGCGGTTGCGGGTACCGCGCCCGCGCCGGTGGCTACCGCACTCCTTTCCACAGCCGAGTTGCTCGCGCTCGGTGCGGAACCGGCGCAGGCGTGGGAACCGGTGAGGAACTGTCAGGCGACGGCCGAGTTGGCACGCGCGGCTATCCGAACGGCGCGATCGGGCAGCGCACTGTCCGGAGCCGCGACCGCGCTCGCAGAGCGGGTGAGGGCTGCTGTGGCCGACGAGGCGGAAGCGCAGGCGCAACGTGCCGGAGTGTTGATTACCGCTCCGCTCGGCTTGTGCTTCCTCCCCGCGTTCCTGTGTCTGGGCGTACTCCCGGTGGTGATCGGACTCGCGACGCGGCTCGACATCACCTGACCAGTCAAAGCAACAGAAAGGGAACACCCATGACACCCCTTGTGTCAACCTCGAGATCAAGGTTAGGCCGTGAGCGGTTGTTTGATGCGTTGTTGGGCGCCGCCGTGCAGCGCCGGGTCGTAGGGCGTGCGGTTTTGCCAGCAGCGCCACATGACCCGGACCCAAGCGCGAGCCAGGATGCGGGTGGCGTGTGGGTGGTCCTTGCCGCTGGCGCGGGCACGGTCGTAGATGTCGGCGGCCCACGGGCTGCAGAAGCGGCTGTTGGCGGCGAAAGTGGTGATGGCCACGCGCAGGCGTTTGTTGCAGGCCCAGCGGAAGGACACGCCGCGTTGCTTGCCGGAGGCTTTGGTGACTGGGGTGATTCCGGCCAGTGCGGCGATGGCGTCGGGATGGTCGAACACCTCGCGGGCATCGCCCCATTCGGCCAGGATCTGGGCGGCGTTGATGGTGCCAGCGCGGGGGAAGGACCGGAACACCTCGCCGTCGGGATGGGTATCCATCCGCTCGGTGATCGAGCGGTCCAGCGCTTTGATCGCCGTGTTGAGGGCGGTGAGTACGCCGACCTGGGCCAGCACGGCGTCACGGATGCCCTCGCAGGTGGTGGGGTCGGTCGTGCCGCCCGGTGCCGAGCGCAAGCGAGCGAGCAGGACCGCGGCGGGCTTCTTACCCGAGTAGCCCTGTTTGGCGCAGAAGGCGGCCAGCCGCTTCTCGGTGAGGCTGGCGGCCGAAGCGGCGGTCGGGTACCTGGTGAGGAAGGCCAGGGCGATCGCGGACTCGATGTTGGCGAATACGGCCTTGGCGCCAGGCCAGTGGGCATCCAGCAGCGCGGCGAGCTGGTTGACCGCGGCCACCCGGGCCTCGACCAGCTCAGTCCGGGCGCGGACCACGGTGCGCACTGCCTTGGTGTGACCGGACAACGGCGGGGCGGGGCGCAGCCGGTGGATGCGCACCCGCAGGTAGTCGGCGATCACGTGCGCGTCGCCGGGATCGGACTTGGCGCCGGAGAGGACCTCGGACTCGCGCCAGGTCTTGATCGCGTTGGGCTTGACCGGCATCACCGGGTGCCCGGCCTCCAGCAGCGCGTCGACCAATCGGCCGTCCGGACGCTCGATCGCGACCGGCATGTCCTCCGGCTCGGCGTGCTTGTCCAGCCGGGCGGCCAGACCGGTGAAGCCGGCGGCGGTGTGGTCGATGGTGAACGCGGCGACCTTGCGGCCGTCCCGGTCCAGCACGCACACGGCGTGCTCGGCCGCTGCCCAGTCGATCCCGACAAAGAACAACGGCCCGTCATGCTGCGGCAACTGTGTCGCCTTCCTGCTCGCACGGGGCAGTGGCCAGGCGGAGGCGAGGGAACCGACAGCAGAGTGGTCACTAACCGGCGCTCTACGGCGCGTCCCTTTGTCATCGCTTCGCGGTTCCGGAGAAGCCGGGGACGGCAGTGTCATGCAAGCCCACGAGGGGCGACCGAACCAGGCCGTCACCCCGGCTTCCGCCTGGTTCCTACCACATCCGCCGTTCTGGCGTCTGCACGGAAGAGAGTGCACTAGTGACCGGGCTGAAAACGCTGCTACGGCGTGACATCTCACGACTGAGAGCTCTCGACGGACCGGACGAGGGCATGAGTACCGCCGAATATGCCATCGGCACGATTGCCGCGGCGGCGTTCGCCGCGGTGTTGTACGGCATCGTAACCGGCGATTCGATCGTCTCCGCGCTGACGTCTCTAGTTGAACGCGCGTTGGCCGTGGAGTTCTGATGTGGTTCACGATGCCGCATGTCGCGGGTGCGTCCGGATGGGTGGGCCAGCGGGACCGGGGCGCGGTCACGGTTGAAGCTGCCATGGCGTTGTGTTCGCTCGTACTGGTCTTCGGGGCAGTCCTGAGCGGGGTCGCCGCGGCCACTGACCACCTGCGTTGTGCTGACGCAGCGAGTGAAGCCGCACGGATGCTCTCGCGTGGTGATCGAGAGCGGGCCGAGGAGGCGGTGCGGCTGCTGGCTCCGGACGGAGCGCAGTTGGACGTCGAGCAGCGAGGTCGGGAGATCGCGGTCGCTGTGCGTGCGGACGCGGCCGGTGGCCTGTTGCCAGGTGTCGATGTTCGGGCCGAAGCGCATTCGGAGGCGGAACCCGGAGTCGAGGTAGTGGGCGATGCGGGCCGGTAGCCGTCCTCGGGACGGGGGAATTGCGACGGTGTGGGCCGCGATCGCCGTCGTGGGCCTGATGGTCGTGGCGTACGTGGTTTGGCTGCTCGGCGGGGCGATGCTGGCACGCCACCGGGCGGGCGGTGCGGCCGACCTGGCCGCGCTGGCGGCGGCGGGGCATGCCGATCGTGGTGTCGCGCAAGCCTGTGCGCACGCTCGGCAGGTCACCGACCGGATGCATGGTGCGCTAAAGGAATGCCGACTCGACGGTTGGGACGCGCTCGTGGTGGTCGAGTTGACCCCGCCGGGCCCGCTCCAGCCGCTCGGCCTGGCCACTGGGCGAGCAAGGGCCGGGCCGGTGGACGGTCATGACACCAACGGATGAAGGCAACTTACTGACCGGTCGGCCGGAGCGGTGGCCGGCGAGCAGCGGTCGTTCGCGTGCGGTGAACGGCATCGGCTCTATCCGGCGAACCCAACAGCGTCACATCGGCCCAGGTGTGCGACCCGGCCAAAGGTCCGGCGACGCCGGCTATCCGCAGTCGAACCCGGTCACAGCGACGACGATCGACAAAGCTGTTTCAGTCCGGCCGTTGTGTTCGTGCTCACTCATCGTCCAGTGATTACCGGTTGTCGAGTGGCGCTGTTGGTGAGCCTGCAACTTGCCGTTAAGTGAAGTGTGCACCGCGGCAGAGGCGGTGGAGGGTTCTGAGGAGGCTCGAGAAAGACATGTTGGACACGGAGTGGCCGGACAGCTGGCGCGGCGCCTTTCGCATCGAACTACGGGCGGAGGCGATCGGCTTGGCGTGGCGAGGCTGGCCGGTGCTCCCAGGTACGTACCCGGAAGGCGGTGACAGCTCAAAGCCCTCCGGAGGCTGGATTATGCCGACTCCGGCGCACGAGGACTGGCACAAGCGGCTAGGTGCACACCCGCAGCAGGTCGCGGCGTGGTGGACCGGCAGGCCCTACAGCCTGCTGGTGGCCACGGGCACGATGGTGGATGCCGTCGAGGTGGACGGCAGGCTCGGCAAGCGGGCGGCCAAGCTGCTCCGCGCCACGGGACAGCCCGCCCCGATCGTGGCGATGCCGAACGGCAGGTGGCTGTTCCTGACCACTTCGGCCGAAGGTGTGCCGGGGATTCTGGCGGAGCACGATGACGTCAGGTGGCACGGCGAGGGAAGTTGGGTCCCACTCCCACCGACCCCGTTCGAGCACGGCGTGGTGCATTGGCGCGTCAAGCCGGAGATCTGGGGTTGGCGCCTTCCCACTGCGGGAACCGTGCATAACGTGCTGGTGCGAGCGTTGCTGGGGGAGTCTGCCGAGCAGCCTTCCGCTCAGCCGGTTTTCGCGGCGGGGTCCTCGGCAGCATGAACCACGGAGTGACCGTACCGGGCGTCGTCGCCGCCGTTCAGCGCCCCGAGCACGATGTCCAGTACGGTCACCGCTCCTGCCTTGTCCAGCGGTTCGTTGCCGTTCCCGCACTTGGGCGACTGAACGCAGGACGGGCAACCAGCCGGGCACGCACAGGCGATGATGGCCTCTCGCGTCGCGGCCAACCATGGGGCGAGCGCGGAGAATCCGCGATCGGCGAATCCCGCACCCCCGGGATGCCCATCGTGCACGAACACCGTTGCCTCCCCGGTGTCGGCGTGCAACGCGGTGGACACCCCGCCGATGTCCCAACGGTCGCACGTCGCGAACAGCGGTAGCAGGCCGATCGCCGCGTGCTCGGCGGCATGCAGGGCGCCGGGGATCCGCGCCGGTTCGAGACCGGCGCACCCCGGTGCCCTGTCGTCTCCGCTCAACAGGGCGTCGCTGATCGTGTACCAGACAGCACGGGTTCGCAGCACACGTTCGGGCAGGTCCAACGGTACGTGGTCGATGACTTCCCCCGATGGCAGTCGGCGCAGGTAGCCGACGACTTGTGAGGTTACCGCCACCTCGCCGAGGCCGACCGTCACGCCGCCGTAGGCCTGCTTGTGCACGGTGTCCAGCACGGCGATGTCCACCACCTCGCGGGCCGAGGTGTTCCATTCCGGGTCCTCGGCGTGCACCAGAGCCAGGCCGCTTTCAAGGTCCAGCTCGTCCACCACGTACGACGATCCCTGGTGCAGGTACACCGCCCCGGGGTGCACCGTGTGACACGCCCCGCCCGGGTCGACGGTGCCAAGCAGCCGCGAGGTATCCGCCTCCACGACCGCGACCTGTTCGCCGCCCGACCCTCTGATGTCCACTTCGTGCTGCGGACGGTCCCTCGATGTCCAGTACCAGCCACTCGGTCGCCGCCTCAGCATTCGATCGGCCACGAGGTCGTCGACCACCTCCCTGGCCACTTCACCGCCGAACGCGTCCAACTCCTCGGCCTTCAGCGGCAGTTCGGCGGCGGCGCACGCGAGCTGCGGCGCCAGCACGTAAGGGTTGGCCGGATCCAGCACCGTCGTCTCCACCGGCCGCTCCAGCAGCGCCGAAGGGTGGTGCACCAGGTAGGTGTCCAGCGGGTCGTCCCTGGCGACGAACAACACGAGCGCGTCGTCCCCTGCTCGTCCCGCCCTGCCCGACTGCTGCCAAAACGATGCCAACGTGCCCGGATACCCGGCTAACACCACCGCGTCCAGCCCCGCGATGTCCACACCGAGTTCCAGCGCGTTGGTCGTTGCCACGCCGAGCAACTCACCGGACAGCAGCGCTGCTTCCAACGCCCTCCGCTCCTCAGGAAGGTAGCCCGCACGGTATGCGGCGACCCGTCCGCTGAGCTCGGCATCCACTTCCGTCAGTATTCGTTTGGCGCCGAGCGAGGTCAGCTCCGCACCACGCCTGGAACGGACGAACGCCAGTGTCCGTGCTCCTTCGACGACCAAATCGGCAAGGATTCGGGCAGCTTCGGCGCCAGCCGAGCGCCGCACCGGCGCGCCGTTCTCGCCAGCGAGTTCGTCCAGCAGCGGCGGTTCCCACAGTGCCACCGTTCTCGCACCGCGAGGCGAGGCGTCATCCACCACGGCGGCGGCAGGCGCGCCGGTGAGCAGGGCGGCGAACTCGGCGGGTTGGGCAGTGGTGGCGGAAGCGAGCACGAAGACGGGGTCTGCACCGTAGTGCCGTGCGACGCGGCGCAGCCTGCGCAGCAGCAGCGCGACATGTGAGCCGAACACGCCACGGTAGCCATGGCACTCGTCGACGACGACGTAAGTGAGCTTGCGGAAGAACCGTGCCCAGCGGGCATGGGTCGAGAGCACGCCGCGATGCAGCATGTCCGGGTTGGTGAACACCCACCTGGCATGGTCACGAACCCAGTTCCGCTCCGGTATCGGCGTGTCACCGTCGTAGGAGGCGGGCCGGATGCCGTCGAGACCCATGGACCGGACGGAACGCAGTTGGTCGGCGCCGAGTGCCTTGGTGGGCGCCAGGTACAACGCGGTGGCTTTCGGGTCTTCCAGCAGGCTCGACAGCACTGGCAGCTGGTAGGCCATCGACTTGCCGGACGCGGTTCCGGTGGAGATCACGACATCGTGGCCGGACCAGGCGAGTGAGGCCGCCTCCACCTGATGCGTCCACGGGCGTTCCACCCCGCTGCGCCGAAGCGCCTCCACGACATCGGCGCACGCCCACTCGGGCCAGCTCGCGTGGCGCGGCAGCCGCTCGGGCAGGTGAGCGACGTGGGTAACGGGATTGCGTTCGTCAGGTATGCCCGCCGTCACCCGGCTCAGCAACTGCTCGGCCGTCAGACGCCGCAGGCGCGGTCCGCTCATCGTGAGCCGTCCCGTGATCCGGATGGCGCCCCGTAAGCGGCGAGACCGGTGTGAACGTCGACTGTTGGGCGACCTCCAGCACGCACAGCGTGCGTCCCTACCACACGGAGTGATGTCGCCGCAGTGAGCATGGACACGGCGACGGTCCAGGGCGCGCTGTGTGTGGGGGACATGCCCGAAAGGGTCGCCATACTACGGGTTCCGCGAGCACCGAGGCGTACCCCCGCGGCAAACACGCTGGACCACTTGCTGGGCGCGGTTTCCCTGGTGGAGCGCTCGCGTGCGGCGACCCCAGCGAAAGCCTCGACCATCACGAGTCCGAGCTTCGCACACGGCTCCGACAGCGTCACGAATCACCCGAGGTGAGCGGATTCACACGGGTGTCCGTCGTGTCCGGCCTGGGACGGCTTGCCGGGCGCAGTCGCACTACCAATAGACTTCGCCGAACCACACCTTTAGTGGTGTAGATCCCAATGTCAGCGTCGGCACAGTGGTCAGCCCGCACCGGCGCTGGCAACAGGCGACGTTACCAGGAGGACGAATGTCCCGGCACTTCCTCGCGGAGAGCTCGATCGAGCTCTCCGGAGGTGACTACGGCATCGTGGCCGTGGTCGCCGTGGTCGCCCTTGCAGCACTGGTCATCGGGTATCTCCTGCTCAGAGAGGTTCTGGCGGCAGGCCAGGGCACCGAGAAGATGCAGGAGATCGCGAAGGCGGTGCAGGAAGGCGCGGCTGCCTATCTCAACCGGCAGCGGAAAACGCTCGCCATCTTCGGCGTTATCGTGTTTCTCCTGCTGTTCGCACTTCCCGCCGATGACTGGAACGAGGCCATCGGGCGTTCGGTGTTCTTCCTCATCGGCGCGGTCTTCTCGTTCTCGATCGGTTATCTGGGTATGTGGCTCGCGACCAGGGCCAATGTGCGGGTGGCCGCGGCAGCGCGCGAGCCCGCCGGTCGGGAAAAGGCGATGCGGATCGCGTTCCGCACCGGTGGTGTCGTCGGCATGTTCACGGTGGGGCTGGGCCTCTTCGGTGCCTCGGTAGTGGTGCTCGTCTACACCGGTCAGGCTCCCAAGGTCCTCGAGGGCTTCGGTTTCGGCGCGGCGCTGATCGCGATGTTCATGAGGGTTGGTGGCGGGATCTTCACCAAGGCCGCCGACGTCGGCGCCGACCTCGTCGGCAAGGTCGAGCAGAACATCCCCGAGGACGACCCGCGCAACGCAGCGACCATCGCGGACAACGTCGGTGACAACGTGGGCGACTGCGCCGGTATGGCGGCCGACCTGTTCGAGTCCTACGCGGTGACGCTGGTGGCGGCGCTCATCCTGGGCAGCGCGGCCTTCAGCGCCTCGGGTGCCGGGTTGGTCTTCCCGCTCATCATCCCGGCGATCGGCGTCATCACCGCCGTGATCGGTATCTACATCACCAGGGCGAGGGCGGGCGAGAGCGGCCTGACCACGATCAACCGCTCCTTCTACATCTCCGCGGTCATCTCGGCGGTGCTGTCGGCGATCGCCGCGTTCGTGTTCCTGCCCGACTCCTTCGACGGCGCCGAGGGCAACCCGGCCGTCATCGCCACCGTGTCGGTGATCATCGGTATCGCTCTGGCGGGCGTGATCCTGTGGCTCACCGGCTACTACACCGGCACGGAGCACAAGCCGGTCAAGGACGTCGGCAAGACCTCGGAGACCGGTGCGGCCACTGTCATCCTTTCGGGTATCTCCGTCGGCTTCGAGTCGGCCGTGTTCACCGCACTCGTGGTGGGTGCCGCCGTGTACGGCGCCTACCTGCTCGGCGGCGCGGTAGCGTTGTTCGCCGTCGCGCTCGCGGGCACCGGGTTGCTCACCACGGTGGGCGTGATCGTCGCGATGGACACCTTCGGCCCGGTCTCCGACAACGCGCAGGGCATCGCCGAGATGTCCGGCGACCTCGAAGAGGGCGAGGGCGTGCAGATCCTCACCGAACTCGACGCGGTCGGCAACACAACCAAGGCGATCACCAAGGGCATCGCGATCTCTACGGCGGTGCTGGCGGCAACCGCGCTGTTCGGTTCCTACTCTGACGCGATCATGCGGGCGCTCGCGGACGTCAACGCCTCGCTCGGTGAGGTGGGCGACTCCTTCATCGATCGGATCATCGAGCCGAACACGCTCGTCGGCGTCGTGATCGGTGCGGCCGTGGTGTTCCTGTTCTCGGGACTGGCCATCAACGCCGTGTCCAGGGCCGCCGGCGCCGTGGTCTACGAGGTGCGCCGTCAGTTCCGCGACATTCCGGGAATCATGGAGGGCACCACCCGCCCGGAGTACGGCAGGGTCGTGGACATCGTCACCCGAGACTCGCTGCGGGAGCTGGCCACGCCCGGTCTGCTTGCCGTGTTCGCGCCCATCGCGGTCGGTTTCGGCCTCGGCACGGGAGCACTTGCGGGCTATCTCGGTGGCGCGATCGCTACCGGCATGCTGATGGCGGTGTTTCTCGCCAACTCCGGTGGCGCGTGGGACAACGCGAAGAAGCTGGTTGAGGACGGCCACCACGGTGGCAAGAACTCCGAGGCCCACGCCGCGACAGTGATCGGTGACACCGTCGGTGACCCGTTCAAGGACACAGCGGGCCCGGCGATCAACCCGCTGCTGAAGGTGATGAACCTCGTTTCGCTGCTGATCGCCCCGGCGGTTGTGCAGTTCACGGTCGGGCCGGATGCCTCGGTGGGCGTCAGGCTGGCGATCTCGCTGGTCGCCGTGGCGGTGATCGTGGTCGCCATCGTGGTCTCGAAGCGGCGCGGCAGCGTGATGACGCAGGCGCCCGCGGAGCAGTCCACCAACGCGTGAGTGAAGGCGGTCGGGCCCGGCGGCCGGTCGGGCCCGACCAACCACACGCGGATTTGCATGGTTTCGACGCAGCGGTACGGTCGCACAGGGTTACCTGACACTGCGTCGGTTCTTTCGGAGGTGTGGGCGTGCGGCCGCGGATGACCGTCCTCGCAGCCGCGGTGGTCACGGCGCTGGCGTCCTCGGTGACGGCGTGCGGGCAGCAGCCCACGACCCAACCCGGGGCCCAGTTCGGTGCGACGACCGCAGGGCCAGGCATGTCCGAGGAGGAGATCCGCAGGCAGGACGCCACCACCAGTTGGGCGGACGGCTACTGCAGGGCGGTGTCGGAGCTGGTGGTGTCACTCTCCACGATGCCCGACATCGACCCGAGCAGCCCGCAACGGGCCTCGCGCACGTCGAGCGAACTGCTCGGCGTGATGGTGGGGGGCCTCGACCGTACGATCGAGGGTCTTGATCGGCTGGAACCGGCGCCCTCGCGTTCCGCGGAGCAGGTGAAGGCCAATGCCGTCGCGAACTACAAGGGCATCAGGACGAGCGCGCTGAAGGCCAAGCGGGCGCTTGACGCGGCGCGAGATGCCGAGGCCAGCCGTGCGGCGATCGGTTCGGTTAAGGGTCCACTGGAACGCATCGGCCGGGTCAACCTGCTCGAGGGTTTCGCGGGAGTTCCCGAGTTGTCGCAGGCCATTGCGCGGGCACCGGCGTGTAGGCAACTCACCGACAAGGGGCCAGCACCCAAGTTCGACAACGGAGCACGCTGATCGCCCGGCGCGATTACTCCGCCCGGCCACGGGAATCCTGCGGCGGATGTGCGCGGCGCCAAGGGCACGTGCTGTAGTACTTCGACCACTTATCGGGGCGGGGCGGGCATGAGGCGCATGTCACGTGCTAGGTGTGGAAGGAAACGCCACCGGCGCGAACACCGATGCGCATGGCACGCGCTTCCCGGCGTGTCGGCCACCTGAGCGGACGCGACGGGTCGGGAGCGTGCACACTGGCGGGTCGAACAGGTGAGTTAGTGAGCGGAGAGCGGGACAGCGTGGCTGGATCGACACGGACGAAGAAGACCGTGGGGCGCGGAGCCTCGTCGGGAGGTGCCGGCCGCACGAACAGCGGCAACGGCGCCGGTTCGAACGGTGCCGGTCGGCGAAGGCTCGTGATCGTCGAGTCACCGACGAAGGCCCGCAAGATCGCGCCGTACCTCGGCCGTGACTACGTCGTCGAGTCCTCCCGTGGCCATATCCGTGACCTGCCGAGAGGCGCCGCCGACGTGCCCGCCAAGTACAAGGGCCAGCCGTGGGCGAGGCTCGGCGTGGATGTGGACAACGACTTCGAACCGCTGTACGTCGTCTCACCTGAGAAGAAGGCCACCGTAACCGAGCTGAAGAGCCTGCTTGCCGATGTCGATGAGCTGTACCTCGCCACCGACCCCGACAGGGAGGGCGAGGCCATCGCCTGGCACCTGCTCGAGGCGCTCAAGCCCAAGGTCCCAGTCCGAAGGATGGTCTTCCACGAGGTGACCGAGCAGGCGATCCGCTCGGCCGCGGAGAGCACGAGGGACCTCGACCCCGATCTGGTCGACGCGCAGGAAACCCGCCGCATCCTGGACCGGTTGTACGGCTACGAGGTCTCACCGGTGCTGTGGAAGAAGGTCATGCCGAAGCTGTCGGCAGGCCGGGTGCAGTCGGTGGCCACCCGCATCATCGTGGAGCGCGAGCGGGAGCGGATGCGGTTCCGCTCGGCCTCCTACTGGGACATCTCCGCGACGATGGACGCCGGCGCGGACGCGAGCCCGCGCACCTTCCCGGCGAGGTTGACCTCGGTGGACGGCGCACGGTTGGCCACCGGCCGCGACTTCGGTCCGGACGGGCAGTTGAAGGCCCAGTCGACGGACGTGCGCGTGCTGGAGGAGGCCGAGGCGGGCAGGCTCGCCGAGGCGTTACGCGACCGGCGGTTCGCGGTGACCAGCGTCGAGCAGAAGCCCTACACGCGCAGGCCCTACCCGCCGTTCATGACGTCGACGCTGCAGCAGGAAGCGGGTCGCAAGCTGCGGTTCTCCTCCGAACGCACGATGCGGATCGCGCAGCGGTTGTACGAGAACGGCTACATCACCTATATGCGTACCGACTCCACTACCTTGTCGGACACCGCACTGGATGCCGCACGCAGGCAGGCAACGGAGTTGTACGGCTCCGAGTACGTGGCTGACAAGCCCCGCCAGTACACCCGCAAGGTCAAGAACGCGCAGGAGGCGCACGAGGCCATCCGTCCAGCGGGCGAGGTGTTCCGCACGCCGGGCGCGGTCGCGAGCGAACTGGAGACCGACGAGTTCCGGCTCTACGAGCTGATCTGGCAGCGCACCATCGCGTCGCAGATGGCCGACGCCAAGGGCACCACGATGTCGGTCCGCATCACCGGCATGGCCGCCAGCGGCGAGGAGTGCGTGTTCTCCGCATCCGGGCGGACCATCACCTTCGCGGGCTTTCTCAAGGCCTATGTCGAGGCGGTTGACACCGAGGCGGGCGGCGAGGCCGACGACAAGCAGAGCAGGTTGCCCGAGCTGCGGCGTGACCAGCGGCTCACCGCGAAGGAACTCAGCCCTGACGGGCACTCGACCTCGCCGCCGCCGCGCTACAGCGAACCGAGCTTGGTGAGCAAGCTCGAGGAGTTGGGCATCGGGCGGCCGTCGACATACGCCTCGATCATCAACACCATCCAGGACAGGGGCTACGTGTGGAAGAAGGGTTCCGCGCTGGTTCCGTCCTGGGTCGCGTTCTCGGTGGTCGGGCTGCTCGAACAGCACTTCGAGCGGCTGGTGGACTACGACTTCACCGCCGCTATGGAGGACGAGCTGGACAAGATCGCCTCCGGTGACGAGGAGCGCACGAGGTGGCTTTCGCGGTTCTACTTCGGCGGCGACATGGGGGTGGACGGCTCGATCGGGCGGCTCGGTGGCTTGAAAAAGCTCGTCGGCTCCGGGGTGGAGGACATCGACGCACGTGAGATCAACTCGATCCCGCTGTTCGACGACAACGAGGGTCGCAAGGTCGTGGTGCGGGTCGGCCGCTACGGGCCGTACCTGGAGCGGGAGGTCGACGGTGAGTCGCAGCGGGCGAACCTGCCAGAGGACCTGCCGCCTGACGAGTTGACCGTCGAGATCGCCGAGCAACTGTTCGCCACCCCGCAGGAGGGTCGGGTGCTCGGCACCGACCCGGCGACCGGACACGAGATCGTGGCGAAAGAGGGTCGCTTCGGCCCCTACGTCACGGAGGTGCTCCCGGAACCGGAGGAGCCGACCGAGGCAAAGAAGTCCGCGAAGTCGAAGAAGCCCAAGCCGCGCACAGCCTCGCTGTTCAAGTCGATGTCGATCTCGGACATCACGCTGGACGACGCGCTGAAGCTGCTTTCGCTGCCGCGCGTGGTGGGTACCGACCCCGAGTCCGGCGAGGAGATCACCGCACAGAACGGCCGCTACGGGCCCTACCTGAAGCGGGGAACCGATTCGCGTTCGCTGGCCTCCGAGGAGCAGATCTTCGACATCACGCTGGAGGAAGCACTGAAGATCTACGCCGAGCCGAAACGCCGGGGTAGGCAGGCCGCCGCGAAGCCTCCGCTGAAGGAGTTCGGCGAGGACCCGGTCTCCGGAAAGCCGATCGTGGTCAAGGACGGTAGGTTCGGGCCCTATGTCACCGACGGTGAGTACAACGCCTCGCTGCGTCGTTCGGACAGCGTGGAGGACCTGACGAAGGAGCGTGCCGCCGAGTTGCTCGCCGAGAAGCGGGCCAAGGGGCCTGCGCCGAAGAAGAAGTCGTCGAGCCGTAAGAAGGCGTCCACCGCGAAATCGAGTTCCTGAACCAGCGCGTCATGGGCGTCGCCCCCCCTGGTAGCTGAGCGTGATGGCGAATGTGCCCGGTTGGGCGGGTACTGAACGCGGCCGACTCGTTACGCTTGTCCGCGGATGGGAATCACCGAGGACGATGGCACCGATACCGGCATCTCGTTCCAGGCGATGCCGACCCCCTTCGAGGGAGGACCCGTGGCGAACGCGGACGGCACCCAGGCACCCGAGCCCCCCCGGTCGTACACCGACCCGCTTTCCGGGCTGGTGACCGGCGGAAGGCCGGGATTCACGGTGAAGGGTGAGCGCGAGGAGTCCCTTGACGTCCGGATCGCCGACCCGGTCGAGCCTGATCCGGACATGGTTCGGCAGATGGTGGATGCCACGCTGGCCGCCGAGGAACGTGCGCGGACGGGCGATTCCGACGGGGCGAAAGCCGACCCGGCAACCGCCGACGCGGGCTCCGGGCAGCAGCAGTCCACGCCCGCCGGTGTCTACCCGCAGCAGCAACGTGCCTGGCCCGCACGGTCGCAGCTGTTGCCGCCGATGCTGCGGCTGCGGCAGCGAAGCTCGGAGGACGAGGGGGAGGACAAGCCACGTAAGGGGCCGCAGTCGTTGCGCAAGCCGTCCAGCGGATCGGCGGGACTCGCGGTGGCACTGGTCCTGCTGGTGTTGTTCATCGTGATCGCCATTCAGTTTCTCGCGAGCCTTTTCGGCAGCATTTCGGGCCTGTTCGGGTGAGTTGCCCGCAATTTCTCACTTCGAAACGTGGCTAATTGATCACTTTCGGTGTTTTCGCACCTACACCGGCGGTGTGACCACCCCCGGCGCTACGCTGACGGCACGGCAAGGCACAGCGATGCTGGGCATTCTCCATTGGGGTGGGGCAGATCAGCGAAGCACGGCAGGGGGCAGCGAGCGCCGGCACGCACCGGTCGGCGGTCTCTGAGGCGTCCACCGTTCACCGAGTGCGCCGGGTGCTCGCTATCCGGCCGTTCCGCAGGTTGTGGGGGGTCACCTACCTGTGCAGCGTGGCCGACTGGCTGTCGCTGCTGGCGTTGACCGGGCTGGTCACCAAGTTCACCGACAACTACACGGCGCAGAACTTCGCGTTCGCGGGTGTGGTGCTCACACAACTACTGCCCGGCCTGCTGTTCGCGCCGCTGGGCGGCATGCTCGCCGACCGGTTCGACCGGCGCAAGATCATGATCATCGCCGACCTGGTGCGGTTCGGGCTGCTGCTGTCGATCGCCCTGGTCGGGACACCGCTGTGGCTGTTCATCGGCAACTTCCTGGTCGGGTCCGCGGCCATGATGTGGATCCCGTCGAAGGACGCGGCGGTTCCCAACCTGCTGCGAAGGCCGGATCAGGTGGAGACGGCCAACCAGCTCGGCATGGTTATGACCTACGGCGTCGCGGTGGTCACCGGCGCCGGCCTGTACTCGATCCTCACCGGTATCGAGACCGCGTTGAACCTGCCGACCGCGA
Organism: Saccharomonospora amisosensis; assembly: GCF_011761185.1. Lineage (NCBI taxonomy): Bacteria > Bacillati > Actinomycetota > Actinomycetes > Pseudonocardiales > Pseudonocardiaceae > Saccharomonospora > Saccharomonospora amisosensis. The sequence goes on from NZ_JAAOYM010000001.1 coordinate 410,315, forward strand.
TACTCGGCGAGTTCGGCATCGCCAAGATCGTGGTCGTCATCAACAGCCTGCTCTACCTCGCCAGCGCGCTGTTGATCTCGCGCATTCCGGAACTGTCGCTGCGTAACGTGCACCCGGTGCCTTCGAGCGGCAAGGCAGGGAGGAGCGACGAGCCCGCCACCGCCAACACCGACGGTGCCGCCGCGGCCGGTGCCTCCACCGACAGCGGTGAGAAGGGCTCCACCGGCATACGGGCGATGGTTCGCGACGGGGTGCGCTACGTCAGGAGTACCCCGCTGATCAGGGGACTGTTCATCGGGATGATGGGCGCGTTCGCCGCGGGCGGGGCGGTGATCGGATCCGCGAAGCCGTACGCGTTGAGCCTTCGGGGTGGCGACGCGACCTTCGGTCTGCTGTTCGTTGCCGTGTTCGTTGGAGCGGCGGTGGGCCTGGCGAGCACGCCGAAGCTGGCACGGCGACTCCCGCACGAGCGGCTGTTCGGCGTCGGGATCGTGCTCGCGGGCCTCGCATTGCTGGTGGTGGCGCTCGCGCCGCATCTCGCGGTGGCCCTCGTGGCCGTCGCGGTGGTCGGGGCCTGCGCGGGCGCGGCCTTCCTGACCGGCGTGACGATCATCGGCTCCCAGGTCGACGACGCGATCAGGGGCCGCATCAACGCGATCTACCAGGCCCTGCTGAAGATCATCATTTTCGGGACCACCTCGCTCGTTCCCGGCCTGATCGGGTTGGTCAGCCCGAGGGTGGTGACCATCTGGGGCAGCGAGGTCACGATCGACGGGACCCGGCCGGTACTGCTGGGTGGAGGTCTGCTCGCCGCGGCTGTCGGCGTGGTCGCCTACCGGCAGATGGACTCGCGGCGCACGGAACCGATCCTCGCCGACCTTCGCAATGTCATCAGGCGAAGGCCGCGCCGCGCCAACGGCCTGCTCATCGCGCTGGAGGGCACCACGGCCGCCGACACGGCGAGCCAGGCCGCCCGACTGGCGCACTGGCTGAGCACGGGGCCCCGGCAGGTGGTGCTGGCGGCCGACCCGGCTCTGGACGATAAGCGGCTGACCGCGCTGGTGTCCGGCGCGTCGCTGTCCGGCGCGCGAGCGCAGGCCCTCGCCGCCGCCGCGGTGCGGGCCGACATCGTCGAGCGAGACGTGCGGCCCGCCCTCGACACAGGTTCGGTCGTGGTGATGGAGCGCTTCGTGGACTCCCCACTGGCACACCTGTCTGCGGTCGCGGGGCTCGACACCGCGGAGCTGGAGGGGCTCGCCGACTGGGCGACCGGGCGGCTGCGCCCGGACCTGACCGTCCTGCTCGACGCTCCAGCGGGCCCCGGTGAGCCCTCCACCAACTCAGCCGAGCACCATTGGCGTGTGCAGCAGTTGCTCACCGAGATGGCGGCGGCGGCACCTGACCGCTACGTCGTTGTGGACGGCGAAGGCAGCGAGGACGAGGTGGCTCGGCGGGTCCGCTCCGCGGTGCGGAGCGCGCTGGAAGGGCGAGCGGAGCTGGCGCCCGTGGTGGCGGAGGCGAAGGCGAATTGAGCGCGCCGGTCTGGTCCCAACTCGTCGGTCAGGAACCAGCCGTGGAGGTGTTGTCGGCCGCGGCGGAGTCGGCGGCAGCGCTCGTGGCGGGCGAGTCGGCCGAGCTCGGCGCCATGACGCACGCCTGGCTGTTCACCGGACCGCCCGGCTCTGGGCGCTCTGTAGCGGCACGCACGTTCGCGGCGGCACTGCAGTGCACCAACGGAGCAGGCTGCGGAGAGTGCACGGGGTGCAGAACCGCGCTGTCCGGCACCCACGCCGACGTGCGGATGGTCGTCCCCGAAGGCTTGTCGATCTCCGTGGCGGAGATGCGGGCGTTGGTGCAGGCCGCTGCACGCAGGCCGACGACGGGCCGCTGGCAGGTGGTTGTCATCACCGAGGCCGACCGGCTCACCGAAGGCGCGGCGAACGCTCTGCTCAAGGCGGTCGAGGAGCCACCGGAACGCACCGTGTTCCTGCTGTGCGCACCGTCCGACCACCCCGAGGACGTCTCGGTGACGATCCGTTCCCGCTGCAGAAGCGTGCTGCTGCGCACTCCTCCCTCTGCGTCGATAGCGCGGGTGCTCGTGGAGCGCGACGGCGTAGCGCCGGAGCTGGCTGAGTGGGCCGCGTCGGTGTGCGGTGGCCACGTCGGCAGGGCGCGCAGGCTAGCCACCGACGAGGCCGCCCGCGAGCGCAGGAACACCGTGCTGCGGATTCCGCTCGGCCTGCGAAGGGCGGCTGACGTGTTCGCGTGCGCCGACGAGCTGATCAAGACAGCGGAGGCGGACGCGACCGAGGAGAGCAAGGCGCGTGACGAGGCCGAGCAGGAGGCGCTGCGAACGGCCATGGGCGCGGGAGGGACCGGCAAGGGGGTGGCTGCCGCAAGGCGTTCCGCCGACGCGGCCGTGCGGCAACTCGAGAAGCGGCAGAAGTCCAGGGCCACCCGCACCCAGCGCGACACGCTTGACCTGGCGCTCGTTGACCTCGCCGGGTTCTACCGGGACGTACTGGTGGCCGCCAGCGGGGCCGACGTCACCCTCAACCATCCCGACTTCGCCGAACAGAGCGCGGAGGCGGCCACGCGATGGACTCCCGCCGCGACCCTGCACCGGCTTGAGGCCGTGCTGGCCTGCCGCGAGGCGATCGAGTGGAACGTCAAGCCACGGATCGCGGTGGAGGCCATGGTGACCACATTGCGGGAGGGGCAGGGCGCCTGAGCTATTCGGGGCCCGAGAAACGCTCCGCCCGAACCCAGCTCGCGAGTCCACAACCGACGGTTCGTGGCAAGGGGCCTACCGAAGTCGCGGCAGGCTCCTTGCCACGGACGGAACTACTCCTCGCGTGGCCTCGGTGAGGGCTTGGCCACAGCTGGCTCTTCCCGCCTGCGAGCCGGCAGCCCGGCCACCAGCACCACCCCGATCAGCAGCATCGCGGTTCCCGTCCAGAACAGCGGCACCGAGGAATAGGCCGCACTCGTCTGCGCGAGCCGGTCGGGCACGCCCGGCTGCTCGCCACCGCCCGCGGGCGGTGAAGCGGGCGGAGCGGTGGTCGAGCACTCGACGCCTCCCTTGGGCGCGTAGGCCCGCACGATCTGCTCGCCGAGCGAAAGCTGAGCCAGCGACGAGGGCAGCTTCTCGGCGAGGTCGGCTGGCATTGCCTTCTTGAGCGCCTCGGTCGGCAGGATGCGCAGGTCGAGCATGCGTGCGGACGCGCCGAGCTGGTACCCATCGAACGGTTCGGTCGAGTAGGAACCCTTCTTGACCAGGTCGGCGATGCTCAGCCGCAGCACGCCCACGTCGAGCACGAAACCGGTGGCCTTGCCGGTGAGTTGCCGCAGTCCGCCGTCGGCGAGTTCGGCGACGCCCCCGATCACCGGGGTGCTCTTCACCTTCTCGAAACCGGGCAGCGCGCCCAGGCCCGGCAGCGGGACACCAATGGGCACGTCCTTCGTCGGGTGTGCCGCGTCGAGTTCGAACAGTTTCTGCCCGCCTCGCTCGACGGAGAGCACCGGAGCCGTGTACTCGACGTTCGACGTTTTCTCCTCGCCCGTCGAGGTGGCCCGTAGAGTCGGCTGGCTCACCACCTTGATCGTCAAGCCCAGCGGCGTTCCCTTGAGGATGTTGATGTCGGCGGCCCGCATGGTCGAGGTGGACTCCACTGCCTTGCGGTCGGAACCGGGGATGTCGACCAGCCGGACGACGGAACGGGTGGCCAGCGTGTTCGGCATGCTGAGTACCGAGCCGGTGCCGTCGGCGTTGGGCTTTTCCTCACCGCCGCCCGACAGCAGGCCGCCGAGTTCGGCGAGCGGACCGGGCAGCGAGTTCAGGGCGGACCGCAGCCGGTCGCTCGCGGCGGTGAGTTGGCCGGTGTCCGGCATCGTGGGCACCACGTTGAGCATCGAGATGCTGGCGGCCGAGGTGCTCGCGTCTGCGATGGTGCCGATACACGGTCCCATGGTGGGACTCCAGCGAGCCTGCACCCTTCCGTTGAGTGCGCTCAGGTTGAGCAGCGGGTTCTGCGGTGCCGTGAGCCCGACACTGCGCGGCCGCGGGTTGTCCGGCAGCGCGGTTTGTGCCAGCGCACCGGGTGCCTGGGGGGAGTTGCCAGCGATGGACAGGCCCGCCGGGGTCGCCTCGGCGATGGAGCGCTCGTAGGTGAGGTACGCGCCCGAGTTCGCCCTCGCGCTTGAGATGCCGAAGCCACCTTCCAGCGCGGATTGTTTCGGCAGCTGCTCCTCCATGCCGGGCATCACGGAGCTTGTCGGCACCGCCTCCGGTAACAGGCGCAACATGCCGAGCGCCGTTCCCGCCTCACCAATGGCCTTGCCCGTCGGCATCGGGTTGGGCGGTGAGGAGATCGGCGCCTGGCCCGGGTCGGCAGGCTCCGGCGGCGGGGTTGTCTGCCCAGCCGCGGGGACTGCCGACAACAGGAGTACGGCCGTCGTGACGGGGAGTGCCAGCGTGCGGGGCAGGCGTCGGCGCATGAAGCAGTTCCTCCCAGAAAGCCGCCATCCGGCGTCGGATGACACCGATGTCATCGCGATCCCTAACGACGCGGGGCCGTGCGAGTGACGCGAGTGACATCGCTATACTGTTTGCCAGCCGGTTCGGCACTTGCCGCCTTAGCTCAGTCGGCCAGAGCGGCTCACTCGTAATGAGCAGGTCGGGGGTTCGATTCCCCCAGGCGGCTCGGCTGAACAGTGGCCCTTACGCCAGGTGCGTAGGGGCCACTGTTCGTTTCAGGGTGTGCTGACTCTCGGGCTGGGCCGGATGTGTTTAGGGTGTTGCTCATGCCGATGTTCGCCTTCGAGGGCGTGAGCCCCACCGTGCACCCGGACGCCTGGATCGCCCCGACGGCGACGCTGATCGGAGATGTCGTCGTGGAGAAGGGCGCGTCCGTCTGGTACGGGGCGGTGCTGCGGGGCGACTTCGGCCGAATCGTGGTCCGGGAGGGCGCGAACATCCAGGACAACTCGGTTCTGCACGTCAATGACGGGGTGTGCGAGGTGGGTCGCAACGCCACCGTCGGTCACTCCTGCATCGTGCACGACTGCACGATCGGGGAGCAGGCCCTCGTCGGCAACGGGGCGACAGTGCTCGACAGGGCGGTCGTGGGCGCGAGGACGCTGGTGGCTGCCGGTGCCACCATCACGCCGAATACCGAGGTGCCCGAAGAGGTGATCGCGATGGGCAGCCCGGCGAAGAAGTTCGTGCCGCTCACCGACTCCGCCCGCGCGTGGATCGACCACAATGCGGAGATCTACCAGCAGCTGGCACGCAGGCACTCCGAGGGCATCGAGCCGGTATGAGCCGAGCCTTTCGCGAGACCGGGCTGGCGTCAGGCCGGTGAAGGTGAGCGGTGGCCGTCAGCCCGGATTCCCGGACTCGCTCCGGCGACGGGCCGCACCGTAGAAGATCGCCAGCAGGATCGTCACAGCCAGGCCGAAGCCCGCGAACAGTACAACCGCTGCGGATCCGTTCATCGGGATCTCGGGGCCGCCCTGACAGCGGATGGAGATCGCGGCACGGAAACTCAACTCGGCGGGGCCCTCACAGGAGTCCGCGACCTCGGCAAAGCTGATCAGGCCCGCCAGCAGCACCGCGGTGAGCGAGGCGATCGACCAGACAATCAACAACAGCACCGAAGCGCGTGCGGAGCCGATGCCGCTCCTTCGTACCGGTCGACTGTTCATCGACCGATGCGAAAGTCGTCGAAGAACTCGTCGTCCCCTTGTCCGCGGCGGCCCTCGGCCTGACTCCGTCCCCGCCGTGCCACGTCTCCGGACGTCCCAGGTGCCTGCGGTGTCTCGGACGGCGCTGCGGTCTGCTGGCGCAGCGCGGCGACGTCGCGCAGTTCCTGGGCGAACTCGGCTACGTCGAAGTCGAGGAACGTCGCCGCTCGGCTCGCCGCCTCGTAGGCGCTGTTGATCTCCTCGGTGAGCCACTGCTCGTCACCGTCGCGCACGGTTCCCGGCGCGATATGCAGCCGCCTGTGCCTGCCGAGCAGGTCGACCCACACCGTCACCGCACCGGTCCTCGACGTTCCCTTGTATTCGCTGAACAGCGCTTCCGTGGGATTCTGCTTGATCTTCGCCAGCCGTGCCTTGAGTTGTGCGACGTGTTCAGGGCTCGTCATACCGTCACCGCCGTCACGGGGTGGTCTCGTTGGCCGACGTCATGGTCTCCTGCGCCTCCTTGCCCGCGGCGTTCAGTGCGTCGATCTTCGCCTGTTCCTGGCTGTGAATCGTCCACCAGATCGAGACCGCTCCCACGATGACACTCAGGATTCCGATGACGATACCGACAACGGCGCCGACCCCTGTCCAGCCCGCGGCGATCTCAACGGCCACCGCGACGATCACACCGATGATCGACAGCGCGAGGCCGATCATGGCGAGAACGTCGGCGAAGCTGCGGCCGAAGACCTGGTCCCATGCGTCGGCGATCTCGATCAGCGCATCGCCGACGTCCGCGGACGGCTTGCGCATGTCGTCAAGACCCTTCTTGATCTTGTTGACCCGGGTGGCGTAGGCGTTGTTCGCCTCCCCCGTCCACGCGGCGGTCTGGCGGCTCGCCAGGTCCAGTTTCTCGACACAGGCGTCGAACTTGGTGCCGACGAGATCCTTGCCGCCTTCGCCGCCCGTACCCCAGACGTCCTCGGCGACCTTGCGAAGGCGGTCGGTGTCGATGTCCCTGACGATGCGGAGAGTCTGCTCCACGGAGGGCAACGACTCCCCGTGTCGCGCGAGGAAGTTGTCGACTTCGCGCGCGTCGGACAGCACGCCCTCGTCGATCAGGTCCTTCAACGCCATAGGAATCAGACTCCTAGTTGGGGTCGTGCTTGCGCAGCCATTCCTCGACCTGGTCCTCGGTGATCTGGTAGTCCGCGCCTGCCTTGGCCACGCCCTCCGCCGTCGTCGTGATGGTCACGTGTGCCCTCGCGATGAAGTCGTGCATCGCGTCGACCACAGCGGGGTACCTCTTGTCGACGAACTCCGTGAGCGCGAGCACGGTCTCCTCGACCGTCTCCTCCACGTTCTCGTACCGGCTCACTTCTTGAGTCGTCAGGAAACCTTCGAGGCTGGCGCGCTGTGGAAAGTCGACCATGTCAAGAGCGTCACTGGCGTCACCGAGAATCCCTTCGAGCTTCTTCAACTCGTCCGGTTCTACGCCGTACCCACCATGACCGTTCATGTGCGGCTCCTCCCCAGCAGCCAGCCGACAGTGATCATCAGAGTGCGCTGCGTGGTCACTGCCCTGAGAGAACATCGCACACGAGATCCCGGCATGTAAAGCGTTGACCAGCCGGCCACCACAGCCGCAGTGTCGAGCAGGTCCGAGCTTGACCCTCCAGCCGCTGGAGTTCATAGCGTCCTGCGGGTGAAGAAGAAGCCGATATTCCGGGCCACGCTGCAACTTCCCGCGGGGGACGCGCCCGTGGTCGACCTCGGCAAGATGCTGGGGCAGACGGGAGTCAATCTTGTCGAGGTCAAGCGCACTTACGACGAGGCGACCGCCGCGCAGCGCGGCGACATCGTGCCCGTCGTGATCACCGTGTTCGAGGACCGCTCGTTCGTGCTGAGGTGCAAGACACCACCGACGGCGTACCTCGTGCGCAGAGCGCTGCGCGGCAAGGGGGCGGCCCGACCCGGCCACGAAGCGGCGGGTGCCATCAGCCGCGAGCAGTTGCGACAGATCGCGCTACGAAAGCTGCCGGATCTCAACACGGCCGACCTCGAGGCGGCCATGCGCACCGTCGCAGGAACCGCACGCTCGATGGGGGTGAGGATCGAGGACTGATCACTCGAACTGGGCGCTGTGGGCATCGTGCGAGTGCTCGCGCGCACGATCGCTCCGACTTCCGGCCCGCGGTCCACTAGCATCGAACACGCAGCAGCGACTGGCGCCATCGAGGTGGAGCACCACCGGGGAGCGATCGACGAGGCAGGCACCGCGCGCCTGGGTGCCACGCCGCGGCCAGGAGTTAGTGACATGACACACCAGCCAGCGATTCCGACTCTCACGGCGGCCGACCCCCAGATCGCCGAACTGATCGAGGCAGAGGCCACTCGCCAGCACGACAAGGTGCGCCTCATCGCCTCGGAGAACTACGTCTCGCAAGCCGTACTCGAAGCGACCGGCTCCGTACTGACGAACAAGTACTCCGAGGGTTACTCCGGCAAGCGCTACTACGAGGGCCAGCAGTTCGTCGACCCTATCGAGGACTTGGCCGTCGAGCGGGCCAAGTCGGTGTTCGGCGTCGAACACGCCAACGTGCAGCCGTACTCCGGGTCTCCAGCCAACCTCGCCGCCTACCTTGCCTTCGCCGAGCCGGGTGACACCGTGCTGGGCATGGCGCTGCCCGCGGGCGGTCATCTGACACACGGCTGGTCGGTGTCGGCGACCGGCAAGTGGTTCAACGCGGTGCGCTACGGCGTGCGTAAGGAAGACGGCAGGCTGGACCTCGACGAGGTCCGCGACCTGGCAAGGCAGCACAGGCCGAAGCTGATCTTCGCTGGCGGCACCGCCATCCCCCGGACAATCGACTTCGCCGCGTTCGCGGAGATCGCGCGGGAGGTCGACGCTGTGCTGGTCGCCGACATCGCCCACATCGCGGGGCTGGTCGCGGGCGGTGCGCACCCATCTCCGGTCGGGCACGCCCAGGTGATCACCACCACCACGCACAAGACGCTGCGTGGCCCGCGTGGTGCGATGATCATGTCCGATGCCGACCATGCCAAAGCGGTGGACAAGGCGGTGTTTCCCGGCCTGCAGGGTGGCCCGCACAACCACACGACGGCCGCTATCGCGGTCGCGCTCGGTGAGGCCGCGAAGCCGGAGTTCCGGGAGTACGCGCAGGGCGTGGTGGCCAACGCGAAGGCGCTCGCCGAGGCACTGCTGGAACGCGGCTTCGACCTGGTTTCCGGCGGCACCGACAACCACCTGCTACTCGTCGACCTGACCCGCAAGCACATCGGCGGCAAGCCCGCAGCCAAGGCGCTGGACGCGGCGGGGATCGAACTGAACTACAACACCGTGCCGTTCGACCCGCGCAAGCCGTTCGACCCTTCGGGGATTCGCCTCGGCACCGCGGCTGTGACCACGCGCGGGCTGCAGCCGCAACACCAGCCGAAGATCGCGGAGTGGATCGAAAGGGCGATCTCGGCCGCCACTACCGACGACGCCAAGGCGCTGCGCATGATCGCGGGCGAGGTGCGGGAGCTGCTCGCCGCATACCCGGTTCCCGGCTACCGCGACTGAGCACCGTGGCCGGTGCGGCGCCGCCCACGGCGGGCGGCGCCGCACCGCTCACGCGTTGGCGTCCTGCTCCTTGTGTGCTGCCTCGCGCTCGTAGGAACGCTTGATTTCCTCCTCGGCCTCGGCGCGGCTCGCCCAGGTGGAACCCTCGACGCTCTTCGCGGGTTCGAGGTCCTTGTAGACCTGGAAGAAGTGCTCGATCTCGAGTTTGTGGAACTCGTTGAGGTGATGGATGTCGCGCAGGTGCTCCAGGCGTGGGTCGTCCGAGGGGACGGCGAGGACCTTGTCGTCGGGGCCCTTCTCGTCGGTCATCCGGAACATGCCGATCGCCCTGCAGCGAATCAGGCACCCGGGAAACGTCGGCTCCTGCACGAGCACGAGCACGTCGAGCGGGTCGCCGTCCTGGCCCAGCGTGTTGTCGATGAACCCGTAGTCCGCCGGGTACTGGGTGGCCGTGAAGAGGGTGCGGTCCAGCTTGATCCGCCCCGTCTCGTGGTCCATCTCGTACTTGTTGCGTTCCCCTTTGGGGATTTCGATCGTTACGTCGAACTCCACGCCGTCCTCGCTGCCTCGTTCGTTGGCGCCGCATCCGGGCGGCTCACATCGTCGTTCACCTGGCGTCACTAGTGTGGACCACACATTCGGCGGGTGCGGCACGGATGGTGTGCAAGTGTGACCTCTGCCCCGTCGAGCTGCGAGGAGGGGTGTGTGCCGGGTAGTGACGAGACGCCGGAGCCGACGTGGCCTTCCAGCGACCACGATGCTGACCGAGACACGACGGCGAGTGGTGACGGCGGGGTAACTGACCAGCTTCGGGTGCCGAAGGTCAGCAATGTCGATCCACCGACCATCAGGGTGTCCAAGCCCGCGGAGCCGAACCGCGCCCGGCAGGCTGACCCGCCCACTCAGCAGGCTGCCACGAGGCAACCGCCTCCGCAGTCACCGCCGCCTCCGCAGGCTGCCCAACAGCCACCACCGCAACCACCGCGGTTCCCGGCTCAGCAGGCGCAACAGGTGGCACCACAGCCACAACCACAACAGCCACAACCACAACAGCCACCGCCGCAGCCGCGGCAGCAACCGCCGCGCAACCAGCCGCAGCGACAGCCACAACCACAACCACAACCACAACCACCGTCACAACCACAACCACCGTCACCGCTGGGTAAGCCTGCCGGGGCAGGACCCCCTGAGGAGAACGCGGCAGCCGAGCCCGCCGTTGCGAGGCGAGGCAAGGGGCTCCGCATCGGTGCAGTGCTGGCGGTGCTGTTGCTGGTGGCGACCGGGGTCACCCTCGCGCTGCCCGACGTCTCAAACCGGCTCGGGCTGCCATGGGCACCGAACGCGCCGAAGGCAGAGCCGCCTGAACCCGTCGCGGTCACCCGCGACCTGCGTGGACCCTCCGAAGCCGAACCCGCCCCTACCCAGGCGGGCGTCGCCTCGGCACTACAGGACCCTGCCTCGGCCAGCGTGCTCGGCACACTGGCAGGCAGCGTCATGGACCCGGACACCGGCACCGTGCTGTGGGAACGGGAAGCCGACCGGCCGTTGACGCCTGCCTCGACCACCAAGCTGCTCACCGTCGCCGCCGCGCTGCTCGCGCTCGACCACGGAACGCAGTTCCCGACCACAGTGGTGCAGGGCGACGAGCCGGGAACCGTCGTGCTCGTCGCTGGCGGCGACGTGACCCTGTCCTCGCTTCCGAGTGGTGAGCAGTCTCTCTACCCCGGCGCCGCTCACCTCGACGACCTGGTGACGCAGGTGGAGCAGGCCACCGGCGGTGGCGTCACGGAGGTACGGCTCGACTTGAACGCCTTCACGGACGACCCGTCGGCGCCCGGTTGGGCGCCGGGTGATTCGCCCTCGACCTTCATGGCCCCGGTCGCGCCCGTCATGCTCGACGGTGGTCGCATGGACGCCACGGACCCGAACTCGCAGCGGTATGGCGACCCCACCGGGGAACTGGCGCGGGAACTGGCGAACCGGCTCGGTGCGAAGGTCGGCGAACCACTTCGCACGTCCGCACCGCAGGGTGCTCGCGTGCTCGGCGAGGTGCGCTCCGCGCCGTTGGCCGAGCTCGTCGATCGGGCGCTGCTGACCTCGGACAACCTACTCGCGGAGGTGCTGGCCAGGCAGGTGGCGATCGCGCAGGGCAAGGAGCCGTCCTTCGCGGGCGCCGCGCAGGCCACGCTCGAGGTACTGGGCCGCAACGGTTTCGACGTCACCGGGGTGGAGCTGTCCGACGCCAGCGGACTGTCCACGAAGAACCGGGTCCCTGCGGCGGTGCTCAGCGAGCTGTTGGCCGTCGCCGCCGACCCCAGCGACGACGACCCGCGCACGGCCAAGCTGAGACCTCTGCTCGGCGGCCTGCCGGTGGCCGGTGGCAGCGGGACCCTGTCCGACCGCTACACCGACGGTCCGGCGACCGAGGGCAAGGGCTGGGTGCGGGCCAAGACCGGGACCTTGAGCGGCGCGAACACACTCGCCGGGGTGGTGCTCGACGAGGACGGCCGCGTGCTCGTTTTCGCGTTCATGTCCTCGGGAACCGACATCAAGGCCGCCCGCGCCGCGCTCGACGAGTTGACCGCCACACTGCGTGGCTGTGGTTGCCGCTGAAGGCAGGTAGCGTCGTAGGAGCAGGCGACGGCGGAAGGGGCAATGCGTGAGTAGGGCAGCGCCCGGCGGGTGGACCTCCGCGGCTACCCGATGGTGGCGAGCACGGTGAACCAGGGCACCGAGTACGCGTCCAACCGGCTCGTCGACTGGTCCGTGGCCGCGTCGACCGGGGCTTTCCTCGTGCGGGGTGGACCGACCGTCTCCCCCGAGGAGGCCGAGCGGGCGGTCACCGAGTTGCGCGAGCTGACCGTGGCCGCTGAGGGCCACGTCCGTGAACTCACCGGTCTCGGTGAGGGACTGCCGCTGTTACCCGGCGAGGTCCTCGACCGTCCGGGGTGGGTGAGGGCGGCCGCGTCCGGCCTGGACGAGCTGACCAGCCGAGCGTTGCCCAGCGGGCAGGCAGGCAGGTTGGCGCCGCTGGTGGCAGGCACCGCCGGCCTGCAGACCGGTGTGGTGTTGGCGTTCCTCGGAGCTCGCGTGCTCGGCCAGTACGACCCCTTCGGCGGTGCCGACAAGAACGGCAGTCTGCTGCTTGTCGCTCCCAACGTGGTGACCGCGCAGCAGGCCATGCGTGTACCGGGCAGGGACTTCCGCATGTGGGTGTGCCTGCACGAGTCCACACATCGGTTGCAGTTCACGGCGGTGAGTTGGCTGCGAGACTACTTCGCCGACGAGGTGGGCAGGCTGGTCGGTGGTCTCGCGGAGTCCGAAACCCTCGGCAACCTCCTCGCACGGTTGCCCGACGCGGTCCGCGAGGTGCGGCGGACCCGGCAGGGCGGCTCGGTCGGGCTGGCCGAGCTGATGCAGTCGCCTTCCCAACGCGCGGTGTTCGACCGGCTGCTCGCCCTTTCCACGTTGCTGGAGGGCCACGCCGACTACGTGATGGACGCCGTCGGCCCCGAAGTGGTACCGAGCGTGACCACGATTCGGCGCAGGTTCACCGCCCGCCGCAAGGGCGGTGGCGTGCTCGACCGGCTGTTGCGCAGCCTGCTGGGTGTTGACGCCAAGATCCGCCAGTACGCGTTGGGCGCCAGGTTCACAAGGCAGGTCGTGGACGCTGTTGGCATGACCGGTTTCAACGCGGTGTGGACCTCGCCGAACACGTTGCCGAGCAGGGCGGAGATCAACGATCCGCGGTCATGGCTGCGCCGGGTGCACTGACGGTGTGACGGGAACGCAGGCGGTGCGGACATCCTCGCGACGAGACCCCGACGCGGTACTCGCCGTGCGTCGGGCCGTGCGGCGGTTCCTGGACGAACCCGAGTGCGCACGGCGATTGTGGCCGGGTGAGCTGTACGTGGCGGTTTCCGGCGGAGCCGACTCGCTGGCGCTCGCCGACGCGGCTGCGCATGCCGGGCGGCGCAGGAACGTGCGGGTCCATGCGATCGTCGTCGACCACGGCCTGCAGCCTGGTTCGGCGGGCGTCGCCGAGCAGGCGGCCGAGACCGCGCGACGGCTTGGGGTGGACGAGGCCACGGTGGTGACCGTCACCGTGGCCGGTCCCGGTGGCCCGGAAGCGGCCGCCAGGCGCGCCCGTTACGCGGCGCTGCGCGCGCAACTGCCCGAGCCCAACCGGCTGGTGTTGCTCGGCCACACCCGCGACGACCAGGCCGAGACCGTGTTGCTCGGGCTGGGCCGCGGCTCGGGGGCGAGGTCGCTTTCGGGCATGCGGCCGCTTGACCCGCCATGGGGTAGGCCACTGCTGGACCTGTCGAGGTCGGTCACGACGCAGGCCTGCGCGGGGCTGGGGGTGCGGCCGTGGTCCGACCCCCACAACAGCGACCGCAGGTTCACGCGCGTGCGGTTGCGCGAGGAAGTGCTGCCGCTGCTGGAGGACGTGCTGTCCGGAGGTGTGGCAGCGGCACTCGCCCGAACCGCGGCGCAGTTGCGCGAGGACACCGACGCGCTGGACGCGCTCGCAGAGGAACTGGCCGAGCGCGCGCACGACGGTGCCGCGCTCGACGTCGAGGTGCTCGAACCGGCCCCTCCCGCGTTGCGCAGGAGGGTGTTACGTGGCTGGTTGCTCGCCGAGGGCGTGCCCGAACTGACCGACGCGCACCTGCGCGCTGTGGACGCGTTGATCGGCCGCTGGCGTGGTCAGGGCGGCGTGTGGTTACCGGGCGATTTTGAAGCGCGCAGGTCACATGCAAAGCTCATGCTGAACGCTTCCCGACCCACCACAAGAGGGGACTGAACCCGTGTACGAAGGCGACATCGCCTCCGTGCTCATCACAGAGCAGCAGATCAAGGACAAGATCGCGGAGTTGGCCGAGAAGGTGGCGGCCGACTATCCGGCGCAGGACCGGGCCTCGGATCTCGTGCTCGTGGGGGTGTTGAAGGGCGCGGTGATGTTCATGACCGACTTCGCCCGTGCGCTGCCGATACCGACGCAACTCGAGTTCATGGCGGTGTCCTCGTACGGCTCCTCGACGTCCTCCTCCGGCGTGGTGCGCATCTTGATGGACCTCGACAGGGACATCTCGGGCAGGGACGTGCTGATCGTCGAGGACATCGTTGATTCCGGACTGACGCTTTCCTGGTTGCTCAAAAATCTGGCCAGCAGGAACCCGGCGTCGCTTTCGGTGTGCTCGCTGCTGCGCAAGCGAGAAGCCGTGCAGGTGGACGTGCCGGTCAAGTACGTCGGCTTCGACATCCCCAACGAGTTCGTGGTGGGCTACGGCCTCGACTACGCAGAGCGATACCGGGACCTGCCGTATATCGGCACTCTCGACCCCCGCGTTTACTCCTCGTGACCAGCGCGCGAGCGACGCTTCACCGCCCCGGAAAAGGGAACCCGACCTCCGTGGAAGGCGTCCTACGAACGGCGCTGTTGCGTTAGTCTGAGCCAAGATCGCAGGCGCGTTGGCCAGGTTCGTGCTCGTACTGGGGATGAGGAGAGCGAAGCGATGGGGAACAGCAGCTATGCGGACGCTGCCGCGTTCCGGAACGCCGCGGCGACCGGTCAGGTGGGGATCGATCCCGACGCCGCGCAGGCAGTGTTGAGCAAGATCCGGACGGGTAAGGACACCGTGGAGGACCTGCTGCGCAACGCGGGCAACCTTGCCGCGCCGCCGAGGCTGGGCGCCAACCCCGTTGGGCAGGCCATCGCCGCCAAGTTTTCCGACCGCGCATCGGGAGCGGGGGACTCCTACGCGCAGGCACTTCGCAACCTATACGCGCAGTACGACCACGCCGAGCAGGCGATCGTTACGGCCATGAACCGCTACCACGAGTTCGACCGGGCCAGCGCGGAGCCGTTCACCGGACAGCTGTGAGACCAGGGGGAAGCCGCATCATGGATGTCAACAGGCCGCGGTCCGACGAGAGTGGCCCTCGGGTGCCGCTCGGCGACAGCGGAGAGGTCTCCGACATCGTCGCGCAGGCACGCAACCGCAACGACGGGTTCCAGTACGGCGATGACAGGGCGATCGCCGCGCGGCCGAACTGGGAGGCGCACGACAGCGAGCAGCTCTACCGGTACGCCACGGTCAACAACGATCCCGGCTCCGCCGAGGAGGTCGGTCAGGGCTGGTCCGCCCACAGCGGGGAACTGCACAGGGCCGCCGACGACCTCTACAGCGCCATCTCGGAGTTGGGGGCGGCCTGGATCGGGCAGGGCGCCGGTGCCGCGCAGGGCGCGCTCGTGACCATCGCGAACTCAACCGGTCAGGCCGCGGAGGCCGCCAACACCATGAGCTCCAGGCTCGCCCAGCAGGCCGCTGCCGCCGCCAAGCTGAAGACCATGCCACAGCCCAAGGAATTCGACCCCGCCGCGGAGACCGCGGCGATGCTCGCGGGTGGCCCCGCGGCCATGGTCGGTGACCTGAAGCCTCGGTTCGACGCCGCGCGCGAGGTCAAGGCGCAGCAGGTCGCCTTCCTCGAGGCGTACACGGCCGAGTTGGCCGAGATCGACGGCGCCACCCCGAGCTTCGGCCCCGAATCGCTCGGTTTGAAGCCCATGGCGGGCGGCACGAACTCGGGCATGGGCAACGTCGCAGCCGCCGGTTCCTACGGCGGGCCGGGAATGTCGGTGACCGGGCTGGGCACCACACCCGTCGCGGCAGGTCTTGGTGACGGGGTGTCGGCCTCAGCGCTGGGTGCGGGCGCTCCAGGCGCGACCGCGAACGCACAGGGGCAGGGCCCCGCACAGCCGCCCACTCCGCAGCACGGACCTCCCGGTGGCACCGGTGCGAGCCCGGCCGCGCCCGCGCATGCCCCTGGCGCTGGCGGCGGGCCGACAGCGGGTCAGGCACTTGGCGCTGCGGTCGCGGGCGGAGCGCTCGGGTACGCGGGTGCGAGGGCACTTTCGAAGGGCTCCCGCAGCGGCAGCACCAAGAAGCAGTCCTCGGAAACGGCCGCGTCCGCCAACCAGCAGAGCGCTCCGGTGGCTCCCGCTCAGGGCCAGGGGCAGGTGGCCCCGGGCAGCCCGGTCGGTGCGGGGCAGGTTCCGCCCACCACGGGCGCCCCGATGACGGGGATGGGGGCAGCCGGGGGCGGAACCGACGACGAGAAGGAACACACCCACGCCTCCTTCCTCATCGAGCCGGACCCCGACGACACCTTCGGTGCCACGGAATCCACCGCGCCGCCCGTGCTCGGCGCGTGGGGGCCGGACGACGAGGGGCGCTGAGGCGTGGCGGAGCGGCTCTCTGCGCTCGAACTCGACTTCCTGTCGGAGGCGTTGCGAGCAGGAGAGTTGCCCTACCCGCTGCGGGTGCGCTCGCACGGGGAATCGGTGGAGGAACGTGCCGGGTTGCGCGGGCAGGTGATGGCCGGGCTCGCCCGACGTGGGCTCGTCGACGACGGCGGCACGCCGCAACCCTGGCTGGAGGATGCCTTCGAGGTGCTGGTCGGCTCCGAGGTCAGCCTGGACTCGATTCAACTCGTCGCCCAGAACGCGCAGCCACGGCTGGCCGTCGCCGCCGCCATCGGCGGTGAAGGGGTGCTCGCCGTGCAGGAGGGCTACGGGCTCTACCTGGAGCGGGTACCTGCCGACGGTCTGGCAAGCGCGATCGTCGGCCAGTTGCCACCCGCATCGAGGGGCACGGAGAAGTCGATCACCGTGCCGATCGAGCAACTGCTCGCCGGTCCTGGAGCCGACTTCATGCAGCGCAGGGCGAGCGCTCCGCAAGGCGGTGTGGGAACGGCTGACACCGACCGCAAGGCACTCGCCCGGCTGCATGCACAGGAGCGGCTGCGCGGTGGCCAACTCGGGGCGAACGCCCGCGGTCGTAGTGGAGGTAGGAGCCGCATGCCGGTGTTGAGCTGGTTCGACACCGAGACCGGGCGCTATTTCACCCAGGCGAGCCGGGGCCAGGACAACAGGGACTGGATCATCATTGCCCCCGCTGACGCGGCCACTTTGCGGCACCGGTTGTCCGAGATGCTAGCGAACGCGGTGAACTCGACGGCCGCGCCGCTGTAGCGGCAACGGACGGCGGCGCTCAGGTTCGTTACTCTGCGGTAGTAACGACGCCACGGTCAGGGAGTCAGCTGGAGGATCGTGCCCGCTCAGGAGTTCTTCACGCCCGTGTCCTTCGATTTCCTGTGGGAAGCCGCCGGACTCGGCGACCTGCCCTACCCGTTGCGTGTTAGCTCGCACGGCGATACCGAGGTCGAACGCGCGGCGCTGCGGGAGAGGGCGAACCTGGAGTTCGCGGCCCGCGAACTCGCGAACTCGCCCGTCGAGGACTGGCTCGGCCTGCTGTCCAGGCCGAGGATCAGCATTGACGCGCTGCACATCCCGGACTTCCAGGCGCCACCGGTCGCCGCGCTCGCGGCGAGCGACGGCAATCAGGCTGTGCTGGCCATTCAGAACAGCGACGGCATCTGGCTGCGCCCCGTCTACCCCGACGGTCTGGTCTCCGCGGTGGTCGATCTGCTGCCCGCCTGTGGGCGCGGCACCGAGGCCTCCATCACACTGCCTATAGACCAGGCACTGCGCACAAGGCCCGCGAACACCGGCGTACCCGCGGCGGCGGGTACGTCCGCGCGCAGGACTGCGAGGTTGTCGGAGCGAACGGCGAACGAGGGCGAGACTTTCGCGCGGCTCATCGCGCAGCCGAGATTGCGGGGTGGCCAACTCGTCGCCAACAGTCGAGACGACCTCGGTGGCAGACGTCGAAGTGGGGTGCTGGCCTGGTTCGATACCGCGTCGGGGCGCTACCTCAGCCTCTCCCGCACCGGTCCCGACGGCAGTGAGTGGATCATCGTCGCGCCCGCCGACGCGAAGGCGTTACGCGGTCGACTCGCCGAGTTGGTCACCGAGGTCACCCGGTAGCCACGCGCTGAGCTGGGAACATCCCCGCCCTGGGAGCCGTTGGATTTGCGTAGAGGATCGCCCGGCCGTTCGCGCAAGCCGGGCGGTACCCTGATAGGACGGTTACCACCGTGCCCATGCAGTTGTACACCGTGACGGCGGATGTCACATCTACCGCCTAGCCAGGGAGGGTCGAGGCCGCAACGGCCGGATCTAATGGACCGCAAGCGCCTGCTCAAGAACCCACTGCTGTGGATAGTCGCGGTTCTGCTGCTCTATTTCCTGTTCAGCATGATGTTCGACAGCGACAGGGGTTACACGCACGTGCCCACGTCGCAGGCCGTCGAACAGATTCGCGGCGGCAACATCACCGAGGCGAACCTCGAGGACAAGGAACAGCAGCTCAAGCTGCACCTGGCCAACCCGATCGAGGTCGACGGTCAGCAGGTCACGCAAGTCATAACGAAGTTCCCCGCAGGCGCTTCCGACCAGCTGTACAACTCGCTCATCAACGCGGGTGGTGACGAGCAGAACGTCCGGTTCGACACCACGGTCACCCAGGACTCCTTCATCACCCAGTTGCTGATCTACATGATCCCGCTGGGCATCCTGCTGCTGTTGCTCATGTGGATGATGAACAACGCGCAGGGTGGCGGTAACCGGGTCCTCAACTTCGGCAAGTCCAAGGCCAAGCAGCTGAACAAGGACATGCCGAAGACCACCTTCAGCGACGTGGCTGGTGCCGACGAGGCCGTCGAGGAACTGCACGAGATCAAGGACTTCCTGCAGAGTCCGGGTCGCTACCAGGCGCTCGGCGCGAAGATCCCGAAGGGTGTGCTGCTCTACGGCCCGCCGGGTACCGGTAAGACCCTGCTCGCGCGTGCGGTGGCAGGCGAGGCCGGGGTGCCGTTCTACACCATCTCCGGCTCCGACTTCGTCGAGATGTTCGTCGGTGTCGGTGCCTCCCGGGTGCGTGACCTGTTCGAGCAGGCCAAGCAGAACGCGCCCTGCATCATCTTCGTCGACGAGATCGACGCGGTGGGCAGGCAGCGTGGCGCGGGCCTCGGCGGCGGCCACGACGAGCGGGAGCAGACGCTGAACCAGTTGCTCGTCGAGATGGACGGCTTCGACTCGCGCGGCGGCATCATCCTGATCGCCGCCACCAACCGCCCCGACATCCTCGACCCGGCGTTGCTGCGCCCCGGCCGGTTCGACCGGCAGATCCCGGTTTCCGCGCCTGACCTGCGTGGTCGCAGGGCGATCCTGGAGGTGCACGCCAAGGGCAAGCCGCTGGCCGAGGGAGCCGACCTCGACGCGCTCGCGAAGCGCACGGTGGGCATGTCGGGCGCCGACCTGGCCAACGTCATCAACGAGGCCGCGTTGCTCACCGCGAGACAGCACGGCACGGTCATCTCCGACGCGGCGCTCGAGGAGTCCGTGGACAGGGTGATCGGTGGCCCGGCGCGCAAGAGCCGGATCATCTCCGAGAAGGAGCGCAAGATCACCGCCTACCACGAGGGCGGGCACGCGCTCGCCGCGTGGGCCATGCCGGACATCGAACCGGTGTACAAGCTGACGATTCTGCCCCGTGGCCGCACGGGAGGGCACGCACTGGTCGTTCCCGAGGACGACAAGCAGCTGATGACCCGGTCGGAGATGATCGCGAGGCTGGTGTTCGCGATGGGCGGCCGCACGGCGGAAGAGCTCGTCTTCCACGAGCCGACAACCGGTGCCTCCTCCGACATCGAGCAGGCTACGAAGATCGCGAAGGCGATGGTCACCGAGTACGGCATGAGCCCGAGGCTCGGCGCCGTCAAGTACGGCCAGGATCAGGGCGACCCCTTCCTCGGCCGGTCGGCGGGCAGGCAGCCGGACTACTCGCTCGAGGTCGCGCACGAGATCGACGAGGAGGTGCGCAAGCTCATCGAGACGGCGCACACCGAGGCGTGGGAGGTGCTCAACACCTACCGCGACGTGCTCGACGACCTGGTGATGGAGGTGCTGGAGAAGGAGACCCTGCAGCGCAGGGACCTTGAGCGCATCTTCGCGACGGTGGAGAAGCGTCCCAGGATCACCGCGTTCAACGAGTTCGGCGAGCGGTTGCCCTCGGACAAACCGCCGATCAAGACGCCGCGTGAACTCGCGATGGAGCGTGGGGAGCCGTGGCCTCCAGAACCCGAAACCGAACCCGAACCGGAACCGCGGCCGGAGCCCGCGCCGGTCGGCGGTCCGTACGGCGGGCACGAAGTCCCGGGCGGAGCACAGCAGGGTATGCCCGAGCCGCCCGCGAACCCGTCGTCGTACAACCCGTACGCTCCACCCTCTGGTGACTATCCCAACGGCGCCCGCCGGACCAACGGCGGCCAGGGTCACGGAGCCCGCGGCCACGGCGGTGGTTCCGGGGGCGGAGGCGCCGACTCGAGGCCACAGCCTTACGGTGGTGGCCGGCAGGGTCGAAACGCCGGCCCGCCCAACTACGGCGCCCCGCCCGGATGGACACCCGCCACCAAGCCGGACCGCGCTGGCCAGCCGTGGCGGTACGACCCGCCCCGGCAAGAGCAGAGTGGTCACGAGCGTGGAGGCGATGAGCAGGACGGTCAGCATCGTTAGTGACCGGGAAAGGCAGTGACGTGTCAGGCAACGGTCATGGTTCTCTGGACGTCGACGCCGAGTTGCCTCGGGTGGAAGGGCGCGTGTTCGACCAAGCACGTGCCGAGCACGCCGTACGTGAACTGTTGCTGGCGTGCGGCGAGGACCCCGACCGCGACGGCCTGCGCGAAACCCCGGCCAGGGTGGCGCGTGCCTACCGGGAGATGTTCGCCGGGCTCTACAGCGAGCCGGATCACGTGCTCGACCGCACCTTCGACGAGAGCCATGAGGAGTTGGTACTCGTCACCGACATCCCGATGTTCAGCATGTGCGAGCACCACCTGACGCCGTTTCACGGTGTGGCGCACGTCGGCTACATCCCCAACGGGCAGGGCAAGGTCACCGGCCTTTCCAAGCTTGCGCGGCTGGTCGACCTGTATGCCAAGCGCCCGCAGGTACAGGAACGGTTGACCTCGCAGGTCGCCGACGCGCTCTACCGCAAGTTGCGGCCACGGGGTGTCATCGTGGTCATCGAGGCGGAACACCTGTGTATGGCGATGCGGGGTATCCGTAAGCCAGGTGCGCGGACCACGACCTCCGCCGTGCGCGGTCTGTTGCAGAGCTCGGCGTCCTCCCGGGCCGAGGCGCTGGACCTCATCAAGGGTCGGCGGTGAACCCGCCCGAGTCCCCGCTGCCCTCGCCCGGCAGGTCTGTCGTGATGGGGGTGCTCAACGTCACCCCCGATTCCTTCTCCGACGGTGGCCGCTACCTCAGCAGGGAGGATGCCCTCGCGCACGCGCACGCCATGTGGCGGCGCGGCGCGGACATCATCGACGTCGGAGGGGAGTCAACCCGGCCTGGGGCGCTGCGCGTCGACGCCGAGACCGAAAGTGCGCGGGTGATTCCTGTCATTCGCGCGCTTGCCGCCGACGGGCTGCTGCTGTCGGTGGACACCACGCGAGCGGCCGTGGCCGCTGCCGCCCTCGATGCGGGCGCGCGGATCGTCAACGACGTCTCCGGTGGCCTCGCCGACCCGGACATGGCGCGGGTCGCCGCCGAAGCCGGAGCACCGTTCGTGTTGATGCACTGGCGTGGCCACAGCAAGGACATGAACGCGCTCGCGCGCTACGACGACGTCGTCAAGGAGGTCTGCGACGAGCTGCGTGCCAGGGTGGATGCCGCGCTGGCCGCGGGGGTCGCCGAGAGCGCCATCGTGCTCGATCCCGGCCTCGGCTTCGCCAAGGAGGCCGAGCACGACTGGGCGCTGCTGCACCGCCTCGATGCCGTCCTCGACCTCGGCTTCCCCGTGCTTGTTGGTGCCTCACGCAAGCGCTTTCTCGGCAGGCTGCTCGCCGACTCCGACGGCCAACCACGCCCGCCCGCGGGCAGGGAGGTCGCCACGGCAGCCGTCTCCGCGCTCGCCGCGAGCGCCGGTGCGTGGGGGGTGCGCGTCCACGATGTCGGAGCCTCGCTCGACGCGGTGAAGGTCGCGGCGGCGTGGCTGCGCGGTGGTGTCTGAGGTGGCCGACGTGTCGGGGGCGGGCGACCGCATCACGTTGACCGGGTTGCGGGTGTTCGGCAGGCACGGCGTACTCGAACGCGAGAAGCGTGACGGGCAAGAGTTCCTGGTGGACGTCACCGCATGGCTCGATCTTCGCCCCGCCGCGGCCTCCGACGACCTGACTGACACCGTCAACTACTCGGAACTCGCCCGGCTCGCCGCCGACATCGTCGCAGGGCAGCCGTACGACCTGATCGAGAGCGTCGCCGGTCGGATCGCGGACGAAGTGCTACGCGACGTGCGACTGCACGCGGTGGAGGTCACGGTGCACAAGCCGTCCGCGCCGATCCCGCTGACTTTCGCCGACGTCGCCGTCACGGTGCGGCGGCAGCGGTGAGCAGGGCCGTGTTGTCGCTCGGTTCGAACCTTGGCGACCGACTGGCGTACCTGCGGCTCGCCGTCGAAGGGCTCGCCGACCGAATCGTCGCGGTTTCCAGCGTGTACCAGACGCGTCCGTGGGGCGTGCCGGACCAGCCGGACTTCCTCAACGCGGTCTGCATCGTCGACGACCCCGAAGCCGATCACTGGGCGTGGCTGCGTGCCGGTCAGGAACTGGAGCGCAGGGCCGGCCGGGTACGGCAACGGCGCTGGGGCCCGCGCACGCTCGATGTCGACGTGGTCACCGTGGACGGGGTTCGTAGCGACGACCCCGAACTGCTGCTGCCGCATCCCGGCACCGCCGAGCGGGCGACCGTGCTCATCCCGTGGCTGGAGATCGACCCGGCGGCGCGGGTGCCGGGACACGGCCGCGCCGCCGACCTGCTTGCCGCGCTCCCCGAGGCCGACCGGGAAGCCGTCACCCCACGCCGCGACCTTCGGCTGTGGCCATAACCCGCTGATCCGAAGCCGTTGCCGAGTTCGGTGGCTCAGTCCGCCGTCGCGCGGAGCGCGGCAACGATCCACCGTGCGGCCTCGTTGCGGCTCGGGACGGCAGGCCAGTCGTTGATGATCGCGAGTAGTTGCCAGTACCGCTCGGCGCGTGGATCTGCCCCTTCGGCGATTCGGCCGGCGAGTTCGGCACGGAACCTCGGGGTGTCGGCGACACCTTCGGCCGCCGAACGTGCCGCGATCTCGTCGGCGAGTTCCCGGCCGGTCGGCGAGTCCGCAGCCAGCCCCTGGTCGACAGCCGCCTGCGCGCGATCGCTCCACTCGCACCAGTGCTCCTGCTGAGCGCGTGCGGCGGTGTCGGTGGTCGCCACCTGCCCGCGCTCGGCCTGCCGCTCGCTCATCCTCCGGGTAAGGCCTCGGAACTCGGGATCACGGACCAGTTCCGCGAACTCGATCCACGCTTCGAGTTGTCGCGGGGTCGGGTCGTCAGGCAGTTCCGGTTTGGCCGACCGCATCCTGTCGTAGAACTCCGAGTCGACATCGAGCCCCTCGCTCACCTCGTCCCAGAACTCGTCGACGAGTCGCCTGCGCTCCTCATCGGACATCGAAGCCAGCTTGTTCATCAGTTTCACCTCGTTCAGTTCGCCACCTCGTTTGACGACCGCACGAAGCACCGCCCTGCGCAGCCGCAGCACGCGCAGCTGCTCTTCGAGCACCTCCAGGTGCTTGGCCGCCACGGTGCTGACGTCCTGAGTGCGGGCGAGCACGCGTCGCACGTCGGCGAGGCCGACCCCCAACTCGCGCAGTGTGCGCACCAGTTCCAGCCTCGCCAGCGAGGTGGTGTCGTACAGCCGGTAGCCCGCGCTCGTGCGGTCGGTGGGGGGCAGCAAGCCCTCGTCGGAGTAGTAGCGGATGGTCTTGACCGACAATCCGGTCCTGCGTGACAGTTCTCCGATCGTGAACACGGCTGGTTCTCCCCTCACCGGCTCCATGCTCGACTCTCCAGCGGGTGGAGAGTCAACCGTCGCACCTCGCCGTGGTCGTGACCTCGCCTACGGTGTAGCCATGCACTTCACGCGGCCACGTGAGTTGGTCTTCGCCACCTTGCTCGGCTTCGGACTGGCGCTGCTGCTCTTCCAGGCCGCGTACGACACGCTGCCGAGTCTGCCTCCGCCCGCGGGCACCACTTTGTTGGTGCTCGCCGTGGTCGAGACCGGGTTGGCCTTCGTGATCAGGGGGCGCATCCGTTCCCGTCGGGTGGTGACGGGCGTCTGGATCGCGCGTGCTGTGGCGCTCGCGAAGGCGTCGTCATTGCTGGGTGCGTTGATGCTCGGGGTCTGGCTCGGCGCGCTGGCGTTCCTCCTGCCACGCGCGGAGCGGCTCACGGCCGCGTCGGAAGATCTTCCAGCAGCGATCATCGGGGTGGCGTGCGCTGCCGCTCTGATCGCCGCGGCGCTGTGGCTGGAGTACTGTTGCCGCGCGCCGGAGCCGCGTGATCGGGACCACGATCAGAAGAAAACCGGTTAGCGACTGGAATCCACCGTTCGAAGTACCGATAAGGTCTCGGCTGGATAACCAGAAGGTACGGTGTTGGGCATGAGTGGCGTGGGTGAGGACTCGCGCGGCCGCGCGTCGGGTCGGCCGCTGTTCGCTGCCGGCGTGCTCCTCGCCATCGCAGCCACGGTAGCCATGGTGTTCACCGAGGATCTGCGCTGGCTACGCCTCGGGATCATCGCCGCGCTGTGGGCCGCCCTGATAGGCGGGTTCGTGGCGGCGAGATACCGCAAGCAGGCGGCGACCACCGAGCAGGCGGCGGCGAAGGCGCAGGAGATCTACGAGCTGGAGCTCGAACGCGAGATCGCAGCTCGCCGAGAGTTCGAGCTGGATGTCGAGGCGCAGACCAGGGAACGGGTTGAGGACGAGACGCAGGAGGAGCTACAGGCCCTGCGCTCGGAAGTCACCGCTCTGCGTGAGAGCCTGCAGGCGCTGTTCGGCGGTGAGGTGCTGTGGGAGCGGGTCGCGCTCACCGCGCAGTCGACCAGGATGCGGTCGCTGACGGAGGAGCCGAGGGTGGTCACCGCGGGCGACTCCAACGGCGGCAGACCGGCGCAGATCACGGCAGGCAAGAAGCTGGCCGAACTCGCGGAGCGACCCACCGAACTGATCGCTGCCGTCCGAGAGTTCGAAGCACAGTCATCACAGCAGGCCGAACACTCCGCCTTCGACCAATCTGCCTTCGACCAATCTGCCTTCGACCAATCTGCCTTCGACCATGTCGAGGCCGAGCCGGAGCAGCAGCCGGAGCAGCCGAGGACCAGATTCGTTCCGCGCCCTTCGCGGCCGGCCGAGCAGAGCAGACCCTCCCAGCGGCCGGTCGAACCCGCCACGCGCAGGGTGCAGCCCGTCGACCGCGGCGGCCTGCCGGGTGCGCGTGAAGCGGCGGCCAGGGCGAGAGCCGAGATGTCGAGGCCTCGGCAGCAGCCGGTGAATCGGCCCGCCGCGCGAGCGGAGCGATCCCGAACCGAATCGGCCTCCGCCGAGTCGCGCGGTGTGCAAGGCGCGGCTACGAAGGCGGCTCACCCGCCGCCAACCCCTCCCACGCGACCGGCCCAGCACGCCCCTGCACGCAGCGGGCCACCTGCCGACCCCGCGAGGTCCGCGGCGGACAAGCAGGAGGCCAATCCTTCCTCGGCCGCGCGGCCGCAGCGCCCGACGAAACGGCAGTCCCCTCCCGAACAACCCACCGAGTTCACCGGCGGGCTCGACCTGGATTCCGCGCCCACGAGAACCACGCGGCCTCCGATGGAGGCCGAGCGTGCGGCCAGGACCACGAGGCGCGAACCGGCAGCCGAACCACAGACCCGCGTCACCGAACCGACGCCGCCGCAGCCGAATCCGACGTTGCCCCCCGAAATCCGGGAGGTGCGAAGCAGGCCGGGCGGTCGCAGGCGCAGGGCCGAGCCCGACGACGTCGAGGTCCCCGCCGTGTCCGGCGGCAGGCGATACCGGTCCGACGACGAGCCGCCCCCGTGGGAGGCCTTCGGCGAAACCTCCGGCTCCCGGGGCGGACCGGAAGGTCGCAGGGCTGCCGGGGACACCGCGGGCGACTACGCCGCGGAGACCGACGAGTCGTCCGGGTCGCATGCCGAAGGCCGCTCGGTGAGCGAGTTGCTGGCCGCCCACGGTGCGAACGTGTCAAGGCCGCGCCGCAGGCGCCGCGCAGACTGAACCGGCGAATCGGCTCACGGGCTCGGTGGGAACGCTTGCGGTGGCCCTCGTTAGGGTGCCCGCGTGAAGGCAGAGACCACCGGGCGACCGCGACATCGGTTGCGTAGGCATCCGCCGCGCCGGTTGGCCGTGTTGTTGCCGATCGCGGGTCTCGTGGGGGTGGCGTTGTGTGGCCTGCTCGTGCTCACGCTGGCCACCGTCAGGGTCGGCGTGGTGGCGGTGGCCATCGGTGTCGTGGCCTCGACCCTTCCTGTCACCCTGGTGGTGGCGGCCTTCCTGTGGATCGACAGGTGGGAGCCGGAGCCTGCCAAGCTGTTGCTGCTCACCTTCGCCTGGGGCGCGTTCGTGGCGACACTCACCGCCCTGCTGATCAACGACACCGCTGAAGCGGTGGGTGACCTGCTGCTGGGTACGGGCAGTGGCGGCAAGGTGAGCGCACTCGTTTCCGCACCGCTGGTCGAGGAGGCGGTCAAGGCGGTGCCGGTATTCGCGATCCTGCTGCGTCGTTCGCAGGAGTTCGACGGCCTGGTGGACGGCATCGTGTACGCCGGTATCAGCGCGGCCGGGTTCGCCTTCACCGAGAACATCTACTACTTCGGGCGAGCGTTCGCCGAGTACGGCTTCGGCGACGGGGCGAGCGCGGGTGTGCTCGCGGCGTTCCTGCTGCGCGGTGTGCTCTCCCCGTTCGCGCACCCGCTGTTCACGGTGCTGACGGGTATCGGCGTCGGCCTCGTCGTCAGGGCAGGCCGTCGCTCGCTGAAGGTGCTGGTTCCGCTGGGGGCCTACCTGTGTGCGGTGTTCCTGCACGCGCTGTGGAACGCGGCCGCAACCCTGGGCGGCGCCGCGACGTTCCTCGACGTCTATTTTCTGATCATGGTGCCGATCTTCATCGCGGTGTTGCTGCTTGTGCTGTGGCAGCGTCGACGCGAACAGCGGATCATCGCCGCGGCCTTGCCTCAGCTGGCGGCCAACGGCTGGATCGCGCGCTCGGAGGTGCCGTTGCTGGCCAGTCTGCGCGGCAGAAGGCGCTGGCGCGGGCAGGCGCGCAAGGAGTCGGGCAGGCACGCAGCCAGGGCTGTGGCCGCCTACCAGGCGAGTGTCACAGAGCTGGCGTTCCAGCGCCGGTGGTCGACCGAGGAGGGCGGTACGAGCGGTCGCCATGACGACCTCGTCGACGTCGTCATGCAGGCCAGGGCTGAAGCGGTACGGCTGGCGGCTCGGTGATGACCGGACCGGGTGAAGTGCGGGTGAAGCTGGTCACCTACGCGCCGTCGCTGAGAGTTCACGGGCTAGTCTCGCGCGCGTCGTCTGGTACCCGCGTCCGCAGAGTGGGACTGGAACGAGCTTGGGAGTCGTTGAGCATGAGCGTCCAGTGGGGCACGCGATGACACGCCCTGCCCGACTCGCGGTAGGCGTGGTATCGGCAGGCAGGGTCGGCAGCGTGCTGGGTGCCGCGCTGGCCCGTGCCGGGCACACGGTGGTGGCGGCGTCCGGCGTCTCGGACGCGTCGGTGCGGCGAGCCGAGCGGTTGTTGCCCGGAGTGCCCCTGCTGGCGCCCGACGAGGTGGCGAGGCAGGCCGATCTCGTGCTGCTCGCCCTTCCCGACGACGCGCTCGGCCCGATGGTGAACGGGCTCGCGGCGACCGGGGCTTTCCGCGCCGGGCAGATTGTCGTGCACACCTCCGGCGCTCACGGCGTCGGTGTGCTGACACCCGCGGTCGAGGCGGGTGCGCTCCCGCTAGCACTGCATCCCGTGATGACGTTCACCGGCCGCCCCGAGGACCTGGAGCGGATGTCCGCCTGCAGCGTCGGCGTCACGGCAACGGAGGCTGACGAGGCCGCCTGGAACGTCGGTGAGGCGCTGACCGTGGAGATGGGTGCGGAACCCGTCCGAATACCCGAGCAGACGCGCCCGCTCTACCACGCCGCACTCGCGCACGGTGCCAACCATCTCGTCACACTGGTCGCGGACTGCGTGCAACTGCTGCGCTCCGGGGGAGTGCGGACCCCGGAGCGGCTACTCGCTCCGCTACTGTCCGCCGCGCTGGACAACGTGCTGCGGCAGGGCGACCGTGCACTCACCGGCCCGGTGGCACGCGGCGACACTGGCACGGTGACCACCCACCTCGGTGTCCTCGCGCGACGCGCCCCGGAGCTGCTGCCCGCCTACACGGTCCTGGCACGCAGGACGGTCATGCGGGCGCGCGATGCGGGCCTGCTCGGCGGTGTCGAGGCAGCCGAGATCACCAACCTGCTCGACGACGGACGTGATGCTTGAGTGAGTACACCCAGGTTCAGCCGGGGCGAGTTGAACACCTACCGCAAGCCCGGCGAGGTCAGGCAGGTCACCGCGGCGCTGCGCGCGGTCGGCCGCAACGTGGCGCTCGTACCCACGATGGGCGCGTTGCATGCTGGTCACCGCGAGTTGCTTCGCCGCGCGAAGCGGCTGCCGAACACCGTCGTGGCCGCATCGATCTTCGTCAACCCGCTGCAGTTCGGCGCGGGCGAGGACTTCGAGGCCTACCCGCGGCCGCTCGAACGCGACCTCGAGGTGCTGGCCGACGCGGGGGTGGAGATCGCGTTCACCCCGAGCGAAGCCGACCTCTACGAGCCCGAGGCCGCGGTGACCGTGCAGCCCGGTGTACTCGGCACCGAACTGGAGGGGCAACACCGGCCGGGGCACTTCGCCGGGGTGCTGACAGTGGTGGCGAAGTTGTTCAACATCGTCCGCCCGCACTACGCCTTCTTCGGGGAGAAGGACTACCAGCAGTTGGTGCTCATCCGGCGAATGGTGCGCGACCTGAACATGGAGACCAGGGTGCTGGGGGTGCCCACAGTGCGGGAGCCGGACGGTCTCGCACTCTCGTCACGCAACGTTTACTTGCGCCCCTCGGAGCGTGAGCAGGCGGTGGCCCTTTCCGCCGCGCTCACCGCGGGCGCGCATGCCGGGCAGCGGGGAGCTGAGGCGGTGCTGCGTGAGGCACGGCGCACGCTCGCCGCGTGCCCCGAGGTGGCTGTCGACTACCTGGAGTTGCGTGGTACCGATCTCGGTCCCGCGCCCGTCGACGGCGAGGCGCGGCTGCTGGTGGCCGCGAGGGTGGGGACAACCCGCCTGATCGACAACGTCGGTGTTTCGTTGGGTTCGGCTGCCGAGCAGCCGCGCGAGCGGGCCGGCGAGGACGCAGGGGTGTAGAGGAGAGTCCACGATGTACCGCACGATGTTGAAGTCCAAGATCCACCGGGCAACGGTGACGCAGGCGGACCTGCACTACGTCGGTTCGGTCACGGTCGACGAGCGGCTCATGGAGGCGGCGGACCTGCTCCCGGGCGAGCAGGTCACCATCGTCGACGTCACCAACGGCGCGCGGTTGGAGACCTACGTCATCACGGGCGAACGGGACAGCGGTGTCATCGGGATCAATGGTGCGGCGGCGCACCTGGTACATCCCGGCGACATCGTCATCCTGATCGCGTACGGGCACATGGACTCCGCCGAGGCGGCCGCTTTCCGCCCCCGGGTGGTGTTCGTCGACGCGGACAACCGCGTCGTCGAAGCCGGTGAGGATCCCGCGGACGTGCCGGCGGGCTCTGGTCTCGTGAGCGGCGCGTTGCCGGTCGGTCAGCAGCACGGCGAGTCGCGGGCCTTCCCGGTCGCTGAGACGGTCGACGCCGCGCGGCTCGACGCGCTGCTGCACGCGGAGGGCTAGTGCTGCTCACCGTCGATGTCGGTAACACCAACATCGTGCTCGGCCTCCACTCCGGGCGCGGGGAGAACGCCGAGTTGGTGCGGGACTGGCGGATGCGCACCGACGCGCGGATGACTGCCGACGAGCTTTCCCTGACGATGCGTGGGCTGCTCGGCCGTTACGCCGACAAGGTCACCGGGATCTGTGCGCTGTCCACGGTGCCCGCGGTGCTCCGCGAGCTGCGGACGATGCTCTCCCGGTACTACCCGAACGTGCCGAAGGTCGTCGTGGAACCTGGGGTGCGCACGGGAGTCCCGCTGCTGGTGGACAACCCCAAGGAGGTAGGGGGTGACCGGCTTGTCAACACCCTCGCCGCACACCACCTGCACAACACCGCCTGTGTGGTCGTGGACTTCGGCACCTCCACCAATGTTGATGCCATCTCGGCGAAGGGCGAGTTCCTCGGCGGCGCCTTCGCGCCCGGCATCGACATTTCCGTGGACGCCTTGGCGTCACGCGCCGCAGCGCTGCGCAAGGTCGAGTTGGTGGCGCCAAGATCGGTGATCGGTAAGAACACGGTCGAGTGCCTGCAATCAGGAATCCTGTACGGATTCGCGGGACAGGTCGACGGCCTGGTGCGGCGGATCATCAAGGAACTGGTGTCCACTCCTGGCGAACGGGTAGAGGTGATCGCGACGGGCGGACTCGCCCCGCTTGTGCTCAACGAGTCGGAAACGATCACCGAGCACGTGCCGGAGTTGACGCTGCTCGGCCTGCGGCTGGCCTATGAGCGCAACATCACCGGCGGACGGCCCGCAGCGCGGTAGTCACCATCGGCCTGTCGAACTCGCCCCGCGCTGTTTGTGGTCGCGACGCCAGGATCTGCCTTGCCCGCCGCAGTAGTGCCGCGCGTTCGCGCTCGGAGGAGATCAGTACGTGTGAGTGAGTCGCGAGCGTCTCTACCATGCTGTGCGCGGTGCGACGTTGCACGTGCGGAAACCGGTCGCGCTGAAACGGGCAGAACGCTTCGTGTGAGGGCAGCCGGTGGGGGTAGGCTCTGCCGCCGCCGGACTTCATGAGCGCGGCGAACTCCGCGACCCACGGGTAGACCTCGTCGTCGTCGTTCCACAGCAGCAGCACGACACCGCCAGGGCGAAGGACTCGCGCGATGTCCTCGAGCGCGGCCTCGCCGTCGAACCAGTGGAACGCCTGCCCGATGCAGACCGCGTCCATCGATCCGTTTCGTAGTGGGATTTCTTCCGCGGTTCCTTTCAGCGCGGCGACATCGGGCAGTGACTCGCGCAACTGCGTGAGCATGTCGAGGTCGGGCTCGACGGCGGTGACCGCGCCGAATGCCCGCAGTGTCGCGGCGAGTTTCCCGGTTCCCGCCGCGAGATCGAGCAGCCGTTTCACCATCCCCGCCGGTTCGAGCCCCCACTCCACCGCTTCGGTCGGGTAATCGGGCCGGTGTTCGGCGTAGGCGCGTGCCCGCGCGCCGAACGATGCCGCGCGAAGGGCGCGGACGTGTTCGGCGGGATCTCGCGGCACATCGTTCATGCGGAGATTCTGCGGGCTACGACCTGGTCGGCCAACCGGTTCTCGCCCGTCCGTGCGTCAGCGGCACCTCACCGTGGCCACTCTTCCGCGGTGAAAGCACAGGAATGCATGATGCACAGTCGTGTCGGTCCCGCCTTCACCGGCTTCGGGTTAGCACACCCGTCGCCGGGTGCGATCGGCCGTGCGATAAGCGGCGTGTTCGCGAATCTTCGCATTCGCCCGAGTTCTCCACCCGGAGATTATTGTCGGCCTGTCGACGCTTGCTCACCAAAGACGCAGGGCGGCAACCGGGCAGGGATCGTCGAACAGACCCTGTGCGATACATTCGTACCGTGCGAACCGTGCGGCCCCTAGTGGTCGAACCCGGCGCCCTGCCGGGGCGTTGCGGCAGGCCGATGATTCCTTCGTGCCGGGTCGGGTATTACCGCCAAGCGGAGGTACTCGAATAGGAGTCAACCGGTTACCGATGGCACTCGGCGGTTCCGGTATCCGGGAAACGATCCGGCTTCGCCTGGTACGAACGCAAATAGCGGCCACGGCGCGCCGCAATCAACAGAAGGTGATTTGCGTTTATGCGCCCAAGCGGGTATTAAGGTTCCCAGTCGGGTCTTTTCGTCTGGGCATGGGCACCACGTGATCTAATGTTGGCTTAACAGGAGGAATCAGATGGCGCAGAAGGTCCTCGTCTCCCTCGTGGATGATCTGGACGGTTCGGAGGCCGAGGAGACGGTGGAGTTCGGGCTGGACGGCGTCAGCTACGAGATCGACCTGTCAGCGGAAAATGCCGAAGAATTGCGTGATGCTCTCGCTCAGTATGTCGAGCACGCCCGCAGGGCCGGTGGTCGCAAGCGGGCAGGCACCCGTTCGGCTGTGAAGGCGCCCGGACGCTCGGCGGCGGTTGACCGCGAGCAGAACCAGGCGATTCGCGCGTGGGCACGCAAGAACGGTTACGAGGTTTCCGACCGAGGCCGTATCCCGTCGGAAGTGGTCGAGGCATACCACAAGCGGAACTGAGCGAACGTGCTCGGTGGCCTCCCGGATCGCGCGCCGGGAGGCCACCTTCGTCTCATATTTCAGCGCGTTGCGACTCCATGCGACGATAAGTGGCGGGGGAGATGCCCACGGCGGCGGTGAAGTCCCGTGTGAAATGGGCTTGATCGCTGTAGCCCAGTTCGGCCGCGATCGTCGCCCAGTCCGGCCGCGATTCGCCGCCTGCTCGTTTGGCGGCCTCGTTGATCCGGTAAACCCTGATAGCCCACTTCGGGCCGACTCCGACGTGTTCGACGAACAGTCGCTGCAGGGTGCGAGTCGGCATTCCGGTTGCGGCACTCAGTTGTCGGACGCTGATGATCGTCGGGTCTCCCGCTACGCGTTCCACTGCGGCGGCCACTCGTTGTTCGGCAGGCGTTGGCCTTGGCGCGCTCGCCCGCAGGAACCGGTCGGCCGAGGCGACCATTTCCCGGGTGGAGTCCGCGCGCAGGATCGCTTCCTGCGTCTCGCCGGCACCCGCGCCGAACACCTCACCCAACGACCTTCGCTCGCCGCCGAGTTCATTCACTGATCTACCGAGCACCGCGCCGCAACAGCCGGGCCGCATCCGTACACCCAGGACCTGGTCCTTGCCATGGAGAACGTTGGAAAAGACCCCGCGACTCGGGGGCCATACGCCGGGGGCGTCGCGGCTGAACACCACGTGCACGCTCAGATTCGGCAACACCCGCTGCTCGTGTGGCGGGCGGTCGCGCAGATCCCACCGGACGATCCAGTACTACTGCACGAACGGCCGCAACCGCTCAGCCGGTTCGTGCCGACTGAGCTGAAGCAGCCCGGCCGACGCGCGCTGACCGAGGATGCCCTGCGGTATCCGTTCCACGGCAGGAAGGCTAATGGGGGTCACTGACGCGTTTGTTCAAGACGATCGAAGGCAGGTGGTGTTCACTTCGGGCATGACCGAACTGAAGGAACCCATCAGCTGTGCCGCGCGTGAGTTCGGCCAGATCGTGCGTGCCGTACCTGCCGACAAGCTCCAGGCCGCGACACCGTGCGATGAGTACGACGTCCGCGGCCTGTGCAACCATTTGCTGTTCTGGATGCCGAGGCTGCTCGCCGCGGTTAGCAAGGACACTCCGGCGCCATTGGGCGACGGCGAGCGAGCGGCGGAGTTGGTCGTCGGCGACTGGGCAGATCGGCTCGCCGCGCAGGCCCTCGAACTCGCCGACGCGCTGCGCGACCCCGCTGCATGGCAGGGCAGTACGAGCATCGCGGGTGGTGAGCTGCCCGCCGCGATGGTCGGCAGGATGGCGCTGTGCGAGTTCGTGGTCCACGGCTGGGACCTCGCGGCGGCTACCGGCTTGCCCGCGCGCTACGAGTCCGACGTGGCCGTGGCGGCCGAGCAGGTCATGCGCGAGATCGGCGAGCAGGGCAGGCAATTCAAGGCATTCGGTCCCGAGGTGCCGCTCGGCGACGACGCGTCGGTGCTGGACCGGGTTGTCGCGCTTTCCGGCAGGGACCCGGCGTGGCGGCCCTAGCCGGCGTGTGGTTTCGGTCGCAGGCGGGGACACCCTTCGCACTCGCCGCGTCCGGGCAGCAGGTAGGTGAAACAGCAGCTTTCCCGGCGGCGTGTCCAGCTTCTGTCCGGTGTGCCTCCGCTGGAGCGCAGGGTGGAGGGTGAGGTCAGCGGAGGAAACCGCGACTGGAGCACGAGCGCTGCCTCGGCAACACCCGCCCCCTCGTCGCCGCTGTCCGCTCCCGCCCACCACAGGCAGGTGTCCAGCGCGTCCGTAGCCGCTGCCCACAGCGTGTGGGTGCCAAGCGGGCTGACCCTGCCGAAGGCGTGGACGAACCTGGCGGCGTGCGCGATGTACCGCGCCCGCAGTACCGAGGCGAGCTGCCTTTCGTCGGCCACGACAGTGGCCTCCGGCCTGCCCGCGCCGGGATCGAGCGGCAGGCAGTAGAACGAATCGTCGAGCACCGCGACGCCGGTCAGTTCCGGTCTGCCATGCGGCGCGGTGCGCAACGCCAGCGCTTCCGGTCGCAGCGATGGGACCCTGCGTTCCTGATGCAGTAGCAAAGCGGCGACGTAGGCGGGCGCGCGCAGGTACCACGCCGTGACGTAGCAGGCGGTGGTGCGGCCGGGCGCGGGGCCGGCGATTCGGTACCGCGCCCGCAGCCAGTCGGCGAGAGCGTCGCGCCACCTGCTGAAACCGCCGGGGTCGGCAAGTAGGTCGGAGCAACGCCGCCAACCGTCGCCGGTGGCGTCCGCCCGAACCTCGATGCGAGTCGGCCGCGCGGCCACGCGGTCGAGCGACCCCACCAGCCCGTCGAGATCATCCTGAATGTGTCGAGCATCACGAAACGGCCCGCCGATACTCACACGTGCGCCCTCACTGCTCCATCCGGGTGTCCTCAATTAGGCGTGCCTTACCTTACCGGCGAGGCGGTGGTAAGCCACCGGGGCCCCAGATCCGGGGATGGCCAGGGAAAGTGTGTTCGCGAGGAGCGGACAACGAGATCGGCAGGAATCCCCGGACCCCGTCACGCGTTGTGCATAGGGTCAACAGCCAGCAATAAGTCGACTGTGTGTCTGCCCGAAACCGCGTGCCAGAGCTGATCAGGCGGTACGGAATCCGCCCCAGTGGTAAACCGACACGTGCGCTTGGCTACTACAGTGGTCTCACGGTGCCGAGCTCACCTAGCGAATTCAGGGCTGAGATCGGGCCGCCGGCGCAGCAGTCGAGGGAGTGGGAATGTTCGAAAGGTTCACCGACCGCGCGAGGCGGGTGGTTGTCCTGGCCCAGGAAGAGGCCAGGATGCTCAACCACAACTACATCGGCACCGAGCACATCCTCCTGGGTCTGATCCACGAGGGTGAGGGTGTCGCCGCCAAGGCGCTGGAGTCGTTGGGTATCGCGCTTGAGGGCGTCCGCCAGCAGGTCGAGGAGATCATCGGCCAGGGGCAGCAGGCCCCCAGCGGGCACATCCCCTTCACGCCGCGTGCCAAGAAGGTGCTCGAGCTGTCTCTGCGCGAGGCGCTGCAGCTCGGCCACAACTACATCGGCACCGAGCACATCCTGCTCGGCCTGATCCGCGAGGGCGAAGGCGTCGCGGCGCAGGTCCTCGTCAAGCTGGGCGCCGACCTCAACCGCGTTCGCCAGCAGGTGCTGCAACTCCTGTCCGGCTACCAGGGCAAGGAGCCCGCCGAGGCGGGCACGGGCCGTGGCGAGGGCACCCCGTCCTCCTCGCTGGTACTTGACCAGTTCGGTCGCAACCTCACCGCGTCGGCGCGCGAGGGCAAGCTGGACCCGGTCATCGGCCGCAGCAAGGAGATCGAGCGGGTCATGCAGGTGCTGTCCCGCCGCACCAAGAACAACCCCGTGCTCATCGGGGAACCCGGCGTCGGAAAGACCGCCGTCGTCGAGGGCCTCGCGCAGAACATCGTCAAGGGCGAGGTTCCCGAGACCCTGAAGGACAAGCAGCTCTACACGCTCGACCTCGGATCGCTGGTGGCGGGCTCCCGCTACCGCGGTGACTTCGAGGAGCGGTTGAAGAAGGTCCTCAAGGAGATCAAGACCCGAGGCGACATCATCCTGTTCATCGACGAGCTTCACACGCTCGTCGGCGCGGGTGCCGCCGAGGGCGCGATCGACGCCGCGAGCATCCTCAAGCCGATGCTCGCGCGTGGAGAGCTGCAGACCATCGGCGCCACCACGCTCGAGGAGTACCGCAAGTACATCGAGAAGGACGCCGCGCTGGAGCGCCGGTTCCAGCCGATCCAGGTCGGTGAGCCGTCGCTGGAGCACACGATCGAGATCCTGAAGGGTCTGCGCGACCGCTACGAGGCACACCACAGGGTGTCGATCACCGACTCCGCGCTCGTGGCCGCCGCAACGCTGGCCGACCGCTACATCAACGACCGGTTCCTGCCGGACAAGGCGATCGACCTGATCGACGAGGCGGGCGCCCGCATGCGTATCCGGCGCATGACAGCTCCGCCGGACCTGCGCGAGTTCGACGAGAAGATCGCCGACGTGCGCAGGGAGAAGGAGTCCGCCATAGACGCGCAGGACTTCGAGCGGGCAGCACGCCTGCGGGACGAGGAGAAGACGCTGCTGGGCCAGAAGTCCGAGCGGGAGAAGCAGTGGAAGGACGGTGACCTGGACGTCGTCGCGGAGGTTGACGACGAGCAGATCGCCGAGGTCCTCGCCAACTGGACCGGTATCCCCGTGTTCAAGCTCACCGAGGAGGAGACCACGCGTCTGCTCCGCATGGAGACCGAGCTGCACAAGCGGATCATCGGCCAGGAGGACGCGGTCAAGGCCGTTTCGCAGGCCATCCGCCGCACCAGGGCCGGCCTGAAGGACCCGAAGCGCCCTTCCGGTTCGTTCATCTTCGCAGGCCCGTCAGGTGTGGGTAAGACCGAGCTGTCCAAGGCGCTGGCCAACTTCCTGTTCGGTGAGGACGACGCGCTCATCCAGATCGACATGGGTGAGTTCCACGACCGCTACACCGCCTCGCGGCTGTTCGGTGCCCCTCCGGGCTACGTCGGCTACGAGGAGGGCGGCCAGCTCACCGAGAAGGTCCGTCGCAAGCCGTTCTCCGTCGTGCTCTTCGACGAGATCGAGAAGGCACACCAGGAGATCTACAACACCCTCCTGCAGGTGCTCGAGGACGGCAGGCTTACCGACGGTCAGGGCCGCACTGTCGACTTCAAGAACACGGTGCTGATCTTCACCTCGAACCTGGGCACACAGGACATCTCCAAGTCCGTCAGCCTCGGCTTCTCTTCCGGTTCCGACGAGGGATCGCGTTACGAGAAGATGAAGCAGAAGGTCAACGAGGAGATGAAGAAGCACTTCCGGCCGGAGTTCCTCAACCGGATCGATGACATCATCGTGTTCCACCAGCTCACGCAGGACCAGATCATCGAGATGGTGGACCTGATGGTCACGAGGGTCGAGGAGCAGCTCAAGGGCAAGGGCATGGAGCTGGAGCTCACCGACAAGGCGAAGGCGCTGCTCGCAAAGCGCGGCTTCGACCCGGTGCTCGGCGCCCGCCCGCTGCGCCGGACCATCCAGCGGGAGATCGAGGACCAGCTGTCCGAGAAGATCCTGTTCGGCGAGGTGCAGCCCGGCCAGATCATCATCGTGGACGTCGACGGTTGGGAGGTCGGCGACGAGCGCGACGACAAGGCCAAGTTCGTGTTCCGCGGTGAGGCCAAGCCGCTGGACGTGCCCGACGCGCCACCGGTGAGCATCGCCGCCGCCGGTAGCGAGGACGGCGAGTCCGAGAACGAGTAACCGAACGTGAAACGAAGGCGCCCCCACGGCAGTTCGCCGTGGGGGCGCCTTCTCGCGTTCCGGGTTGTCAGTCCGCGAGTCGCGAGGCGATGGCGCGCAGTGCCTCCAGTGCCCCGCACGGCACGGAAACGCCCCGGCCATGCCGCACTTCGGGTTCGCGCGGGTTGATCCGGACCAGCGCACCGTTGGCCGCGCTCGCCAGCTCGGCCTGCCGCCGCACGGTCGGCACCGCCAACCCCGCACCCAGCTCCACCACCGTGACATCGGTGTTGGCACGCCGCCATGCCCGCAGCGTTTCGAGCTGCCGTTGGGTGCGGTGCGGTATCCAGCCCATATCGCCGAACATCAGGATGTTCGGTCGGGCAGGCGCACCGCAGTGCGGACAAGACGGCAGCGGTGGTCGTGCCCGCATCGTTTCCGGATCGACGTCCAGGTCGATACCGTCGGCAGGCCAGATGTCGTCGCCGCAGCAGGCAAGGCACTGCAGGTGGTGGGCCGAGCCGTGCACCTCGGTCACCCCGGTGAACCCGGCGCGCTGGAACTGGCCGTCCACGAGGTGAACACGTGCACCCCGCCGCGCTTGGCCTCACCCCACTCCCGCAGCAGCTGGAACCCTTCGTGCGGGGTGGTCTCCCGGTACAGCGAGAGCCGGTGGCCGTAGAAACCCCAGGCCAGCTCGGGGTCGGTGGTGAAGTGTTCGGGATCGGCCAGTTCCACGAAACTCAACCCCAGCCGGGCGTAGGGCGGGTAGGCACGCCAGAATCCCTCGTCGCCACGAAAGTCCGGCAGACCGGAGTCCACTCCCATTCCAGCGCCCGCGCAGACCAGTAACGCGCTAGCCGAGGAGATCAGCTCCGCGGCCCGGTCGAGCTCCGCTTTCACTCAGCAGCGGGCTCAGAGCTTTGCACGACCTCGAACTCCAGCAGGCTCGCCCCGCTGACCACCGGTTTCGCGCGTTCACCGGAGTGCGCTTCCCGCGCAGGTCCCTGTGCCCACGCCTGGAAGTGTTCCTCGGTCTCCCACTTCGTGTAGACGAAGTACCGGTTCTCTCCGGAGACGGGTCGCAGCAGTTCGAAGCCGAGGAACCCGGGCTGGGAGTCCACCGCGTGCAGCCGCGCGGCGAACCGCTTCTCCAGCTCGGGGCCCGCGCCCTCGGGCACTTCAATCGCATTGATCTTCACAACAGCCATGGGGCAAGCCTAGGCCCTCGGCCGGAGGGTGCCGGGTGCTCTGCGGGACGACGGGAGCGGGGGACTCGCGGGCAGGAGCGGGGGACTCGCGGTCAGGAGGGGTAGAGGTAGGGCCGCGGTGGGCGTTCGGTGCTTCGAAACCAGGCGTCGAAGAAGCCGCGCAGATCCTGCCCGGTGCTGCGCTGTACGTACTCCTCGAACTGCGGCCAGCTCGCATTGCCGTCGCGGTGCATCGCGGGCCACTCCCGCAACACCCGGTCGAATGCCTTGTCGCCGATCCGTTGCCGAAGCGCGTGTACCGCGAGGATGCCCTTGTCGTAGACCCCTTCGAACTCGTGTCCCGCACCCATGTCGTACAGCCGAGGGGCCCAGAACGCGGCGTTGTCGCGCAGTTGTTCCACCGCCCTGCGGTAGCGCGCGTCGAGGTCGTCACCTTCCTTGTGCTCGGCCCACAACCATTGCGAGTAGCTGGCGAAGCACTCGTTGAGGCAGATATCGGCCCAGGACCGCACGGAAACCGAGTTGCCGTACCACTGGTGCGCGATCTCGTGCACCACGGTGCCCAGGTCGGCGGAACGGGTGTAGGTCGGTTTGCCCTGGGTTTCCAGCGAGTAGCCGATGTCCTTGCCTAGGTAGATCCCGCCCGCCGTGGTGGCCGGGTACTCCCCGAAGCGGCCCGCGAGGAACTCCACGATCTCCGCCACGCGTGCCGCCTCGTCCCGCATGGCATCGGAGCCGGGCGCGAACGCGTTCAACACCGGGGTTCCGTCCTTCAGCTCACCGCGCTGGAAACTGAACCGGTCGATGACGACGGTGGTCAGGTAGCTGGCCACCGGGTCCGGTTCCTTCCAGGTCGTCGTGGTCCAGCCGTCGGTCGTCGACTCCTCGCCGCGACGGCCGATGGAGACCGCCGACCAGCCCTTCGGCACGCTCGCCCGCAGTTCGAAGGTCGCCTTGTCGCGCGGGTGCTCGTTAACCGGGTACCAGTAGGAGGCCGACTGCGGTTCCCCGAGCACGAAAGCCCCGCCGCTGGGGCTTCGTTGCCAACCGTCGCCGCCGAGTTGGGCGTCCTGCGAGCCCTGGGGCGTTCCTGAGTAGCGCACCCTCGTGCTGAACGTCGAACCCTTTCGCAGCGGTCGGGCAGGCGTGACGACGAGTTCGAAGCCGTCCTCACGGGAGAAGCGTGCCGCCTCGCCGTCGACCTCCACCGACGACACCGTGAAGCCGCGCAGATCGAGGTTGAACCGGTCCAGGTCGTAAGTCGCCTCGGCTGTCACCGTGGTGTCGCCCCGCAGCCTTCCACTGCTGGGGTCGTAGCGGACGGACACCTGGTAGCCGGTGGCGTCGTAGCCGCCGTTTCCCGCGTTGGGGTAGTAGGGGTCTCCGATCCCCGCCGATCCTGCCTCGGCTCCACCTCCCGACTGGCCGGGAGCGGCCGATTCCGGCGCTGTGCAGGCGGCTAGGGTGCTGAGCAGACCGCAGAGCACAGCGGCCCGCACGCGGCGGTAGGGCATGAACGGGAAGCCTAGATGCGAGCACGTGAGGACGTCGTTGACTTCGGCGGCGAGGGTACGCCGATCGTGCTGTTGCACGGGCTGATGGGCAGGGCCACCACCTGGTGGCGGGTTTCGCGGTGGCTCACCGACTACGGGCACGTGGTCGGTCTGGACGCCCGTGGCCACGGGCGGTCACGCCGTCGTGGGACCTGGCGCACCGAGGAGTTCGTCGACGACGTAGCTGACTTGATCACCGATCTTGGCGATGGCCCCGCGGTGGTGCTGGGGCACTCGATGGGTGGACTGCACGCGTGGGTGCTGGCCGCCAGTTACCCGCACCTGGTGCGCGGGGTCGTCGTCGAGGACATGGCGCCAGATCAGCGCGGCCGAACGGTGGACGCCTGGCGTGCCTACTTCGACTCGTGGCCGGTGCCGTTCCGGTCACTGGCACACGTTCGAGACTTCTTCGGCAGCACGGGCGACTACTTCATCGAGTGCGTGCGGGAGGAAGCCGACGGCTACCACCTGCTGGCGGACCTTGAGGACCTCTACCGGATCGCAGGCGAGTGGGGGCGTCGCGAGTACTGGTCATACGTGGCAGGAGTGAAGTGCCCGCTGCTCGTGGTCGAGGCAGGCGACACTGCCATGCCACCTGGTCAGCAGGCACGGCTTGCCGAGTTGGCGCCCGGGGGCGGCAGGCACATCGTGATCGAGGGGGCGGGCCACGTCGTGCACGACGACGCGCCACAGGAGTTCCGAGGCGCCGTCGAAGCGTTCCTCTCCGAGGTGCTCGACCGCTGATCGGTGAGCGCGAGCGCCCGGTTTCAGTGCTCTCCGGGGAGGCCGAACCTCCCGTCCGGCGTTTGCTCGACCAGCCCGTCCACGAGCAGCGAGTCCAGGCAGCGGTCTCGCTGACCCGGTTTCGACCAGACGACGTCCAGTCGGGACTTCTCCACCGGCTCGGTGGTGTTCCTGAGCACGTCGAGCAGCAGACCGCGAACGTGCCGGTCGGTGCCGCCGTACTGCTGCACGGGCTTGGCCGGACCGGTGTACTCGGGCCTGCCCGCGCGCTGCCACGCACAGTCGGACACCAGCGGGCAACCCGTGCACCGGGGCGAGCGGGCCACGCAGATCAGTGCGCCCAGTTCCATCAGGGCGGCGGAGAACCGTGCCGCCGTTGGCTCGTCGGCGGGCAGCAGGGCCTCCACGTCGGCGAGGTCTCGGCTGGTTGATGCGGGTCCGGAGTCACCCGCGCCGTGCACGGCCCTTGCCACGACCCTGCGCACGTTGGTGTCCACCACCGGTGCGCGCCTGCCGTAGGCGAAGGCCGCGACAGCGCGCGCTGTGTAGGCCCCGATGCCCGGCAGCGCGAGCAGGGTGTCGACATCGTCGGGGACCTCGTCGCCGTGCTCTCGCGCGATCACGCTCGCCGCGGTGTGCAGTCGTAGCGCGCGCCTCGGGTAACCAAGCCTGCCCCACGCTCGCAGCACCTCGCCCTGGCTTTCCTCGGCGAGGGCCGACGGCCGTGGCCATCGGTCCAGCCACTCCTGCCACACCGGCAGCACTCGGGCCACGGGTGTCTGCTGGAGCATGATCTCGCTGACGAGCACGCCCCACGGAGAGCAGTCGACCTCGCGCCACGGCAGGTCCCGAGCGCTTTCGTCGAACCAGTCGAGCAGGCAGTCCGCATCGATAGACATCGGCGCCGATTCAACCAGACTCGCGACCGCTCGCTCACTCGCCGAACGCGAAGCGGGTCTGGCTGTAGGGGTTCTTGGAGAACGCCAGCATCTTGGCGGGTGTCACGCCGAACACGGGTGCCCGGTGAGCTTCGTTTCCTGGGTCGCGGAACTGCCCGCCGACCACCTCGAACGGCCAGCCGAGCTTGTCCAGCCACAGCTCGGCCAGCCGGGTGAGGACTGCCTCGTCGCCGACCTGCTCGGCGGTGCCCTCGACGATCACGTCAAGCCCGTCGCGGTAGGAGTTCGAACCTGTGGTGAGCACGCAGCGCGGGTTTGACTCGAGGTTGCGGGCTTTCTGCTCGTGTGCCCCGGTGCAGAAGTGCAGCCTGCCGTCCAGCCACATCGCAGGCAACGGCGCCACGTGTGGGCGCCCGTCCCGGCGAACGGTGGACAGCCAGAACATTTCCGACTCGCGCAACACCCGCTCGACCCGCGCCCATGCAACGGCCGTGCTGCCTGGCTCACTGAACTCGAATACGTGCTCTCCACGCGGCTCGTTCATCACCGGCACTCCTTTTCACCTCCGGCTCTCACCAGGCCTGTCATCGGTACTGACGCGGCCGAGGCGAAGGACTCATCGGTTTCGCCGAGCAGGGACGAAAGTAGGCGAGTGCGGGTGACCTTGGGCCGTGGCGGGCCGCTTCACCGGCTGGTGAACCTTGCCGTTACGCGGGAGGAACCAGATGACGAGCACGGCGTTGCAGGCAGGGGTGTATGTGCCGCCCAGTCCGCCGGTGGCCGGATTGCGGGTGCTCACGGCGATGGCTCGACTGTCACGGCTGGATTCGCTGTTCGTGGAGGACCACCTTCAGGAGTTCTTCCCCACCAAGCTGTGGGACCGCCGGTTCACCTGGGAGGCGGGTCGGCTGTGGAGTCCGCACGAGCTGTTCGACTACCAGACGTTGCTCGGTTCCCTCGCGGGCAGGGCAGGGCGGTTGCGGCTCGGCGTCGGAGTCACCGAGCCGTACCGCCGCCACCCCGTTGTGATCGCCCAGGCCGCCCTCACCTTGTCGCACCTGACCAAACGTGCTCCGATTCTCGGCCTCGGCGCGGGCGAGAAGCTCAACATCGAACCCTACGGGCTCGACATGCACCATCCGGTCGATCAGCTGGAAGAGGCGTTGCGGATCATCCGGCTGTGCTTCACCTCACGTGGCCCGATCGACTTCGACGGATCGCACTTCAAACTGGAGCGCGCCGTCATGGACCTGCGACCCCCGCCCGGCCGGACACCGCGGATCTGGGTAGCCGCACATGGTCCGCGCATGCTTGAGCTGACCGGGCGCTACGGCGACGGCTGGCTGCCCGAGTCGGGTGTGCTGGGTACGCCGGAGCGCTACGCCAGGGCGCTGACAGCCGTACGGGCCGCGGCGGAAGGAGCAGGCCGAGATCCCGGGCACATCACGCCCGCGCTGCTCGCCTTTGTCGCCGTGGCGCCGACCCGAAAACGTGCCCGCGCGATGCTCGAAAGCAGCCTGTTGCGGTACTGGGCGCTGCTGTTTCCGGCGCGGCGTTGGCAGGAGTTGGGTGCGAGGCACCCGTTCGGACCGCACTTCCGTGGCGTTGTCGATCTCCTGCCCGAGACCTACGACAGAGC
This sequence comes from Saccharomonospora amisosensis, assembly GCF_011761185.1. NCBI lineage: Bacteria > Bacillati > Actinomycetota > Actinomycetes > Pseudonocardiales > Pseudonocardiaceae > Saccharomonospora > Saccharomonospora amisosensis. Next base: position 454,231 of record NZ_JAAOYM010000001.1, read on the forward strand.
TACGCTCGACGCCGCGGTCGCGGACGTGCCGCCCGAGGTAGTCGAGTCCGGGGTCATCGTCGGCACCGCCGAGCAGGTGTACCAGCGCCTGCGCGAACTGCGCGAGGCCGGGCTACGGCACGTCGTGCTCGGCCCGTTGTCGTTCCATCTTTCGATCTACGACGCCGCATACACCGTTTGGGCGATCCGGCGGATCGCGCACGCTCTACACCGGGAACGATGACCGGCTCAGCTACCGCACCTCTGTCAGCTCTCCGGCTCGCACGTCGTAGACAAAACCGCGGACGGTCTCGGTGTGTCGCAGGAAGGGGCTGCGCCGGATGCGCTCGATCGACTGCCTGATGTTGGCGTTGAGGTCGCGGAACGCCTCCACGGACCACGGCGGGCGAATCCCGCTGTAGCCTTCCAGCTCGTCCTTGAAGCCGTCCTCGGTGACATCGTTGAGTCCGCAGTTCGTGTGCTGCACGATCATGATCTCGCGAGTGCCCAGCTTGTGCTGGCTCAACGCGAGCGAGCGGATCATGTCATCGGTGACCACGCCACCAGCATTGCGCAGGACGTGTGCCTCGCCCTGCAGCAGCCCGAACAGTTCGAAGACCCGGATCCGCGCGTCCATGCATGTCAGGATCGTCACGTGCAGCGAGGGGCGGGGCGAGGAGCGGTCGCCGGGTACAGCGTTGCCGAGTTCTTCGTTGCGCTTCAGCAGCAGGTCGATCGAGCTCATGTCACCCATTCCAGCGGTAGCGGCCATTGCTTCACAACATCGTCAGGCGGACGTCACGCGGCCCTTCTCACGGGCCGAACCAGCGTTCCTCGGCGGTGCGTGGTGGCGCAGAGGTCGTGCCGATTCGCAGCTCCGTCGGCAGCGTGATGACCTTGGGCGACACCCGGTCGCCCGCGCCGAGCAGCAGCTTGCCTGCCGCCCTGCCCTTTTCTAGCACCGGCTGGTGCACCGTGGTCAGCCCGGCGCGGGTCGCCTCGGCAATGCCGTCGAAGCCGGTGACGGTCAGGTCGGCGGGCACGCGCAAGCCGCGCCGCCCCACCTCGGCTATGGCGCCGAGCGCGAGAATGTCGGAGGTGCAGACTAGCGCGGTCACGCTGGGGTGCGCGTCGAGCAGTTGCCGTGCTGCCGAAGCACCCTCATCGACGCTGTGCTCGAATCGCTCCACCACGGGGACGCTTGCCCAGTCCACGCCTGCCTTTTCGAAGGTCTTCGCGAGCGCGGCCAGCCGGGTCCGTTGCACGTGGTAGTGGGCCTCGTGTTGGCGCCGCAACGAGGCGAAGCCGTCGTTGCGGTCCCGGGCGAGTCGCATGCAGAGCACACCGACCTGGCGGTGGCCGAGGCCGACGAGGTGGTTGGCGAGCCCGACCGTTGCCGCCTCGTCGTCGGGACCCACCCGGTCAACCCCTTCGACCTGCGGCTGGTCGATGATGACAGTCGGTACCGGCCGGGAGAGCACCGCCGCGAGATGGGGGTCGTCGTCCGGCACCGAGTAGACGACGAACCCGTCCACCCCCGCGCGATGTACCGCGGCGACGTCCTCACGGCCGGGACTCGCGGGCACGAGGTGCAGGCCGACGCCCGCGTCCTCGCAGGCGAGCGCGAGCCCTTCCAGCACGCCAACGGCAGCGGGGTCACGGAACGCGTAGGAGAGGTTCTCGGTGAGCAGCAACCCCACAGCGCCAGCCTTGCGGGTACGCAGCGACCGCGCGACGGGGTCGGGGCCGGGGTAGCCGAGTCGGCGGGCCGTTTCCAGCACGCGGCGGCGCAACTCGGGTGACAATTGATCCGGCCGATTGTAGGCGTTCGACACCGTCGTCCTGGACACGCCCAGTTCGGCGGCGAGCGACGCGAGAGTCGCCTGCCGCCTGGTTCGCATCGGCCGGTTCATGAACAAACCGTAACGTTTCAGAAGCCGTTGCAGAAGCACTGCCCCATACCCGTCACATCCTGACGCTGAGTCGCAGCCCACATCACTCGTTGGTGGCCAAGTCAGCCGATGGGGTACGGTGTAATCGACAACGATTTCCATTATCTGCACTGGCTGTGATGTGGCGTGACTGACGGGAGCGTGGTTGTCGATGAGAACTCTCCGCCCGGGGCGGCTTGCGGCCGTGCTCGCGGGGCTGCTGGCACTCGTGCTCGGCATCGCCGCGTGCGGCGGCGGCTCCGGCAGCACGGCCGGCGACGGTCGCATCTCGGTGGTCACCTCGACCAACGTGTGGGGTTCGGTGGTGAGCGCCGTCGCGGGCGAGACCGTTGAGGTGCGTTCGCTCATCGACGACCCGTCGGGTGACCCGCACTCCTACCAGGCGAGTGCGGAGGACGCGGCCGACGTGCAGTCGGCACGGTTGCTCGTCTACAACGGTGGCGGCTACGACGACTTCTTCACCCAGCTCGCCGACCAGGCACCCGACGCGCAGCGCGTGGTGGCCTACCAGGTCGCGGGCTCGCCCAAGAACGAGCACGTCTGGTACGACCTGCCCACCGTGGCGAAGGTCGCCGACGACATCGCCGCGCGGCTCGGCGAACTGGACCCGGAGCAGCGGCAGGTGTTCGAGAACAACGCCAGGGAGTTCTCCACCCGGCTGGACGAGCTGCTGCGGCAGGTCGACACGATCGCGGCCACGCACGCGGGTGAGCCGGTGGTGGCAATGGAACCCGTCGCCGACTACCTCATCGAGCGAGCCGAACTCGACAACGTGACGCCTACGGACTTCTCCGAAGCCGTGGAGAACGAGACCGACATCCCGGTCGCCGCGCAGCAGGAGATCACCGAGTTGGTCAGCCGGGGGCAGGTTCGTGCGGTGATCAACAACCAGCAGACGGTCAGCCCCGCCACGGAGCGCGTGATCGAGCAGGCCCGCGGGGCTGGGGTGCCGATTGTGGGTGTCACCGAGACGCTGCCGGAGGGCGGCGACGGTTACATTGCGTGGATGAGCGGGCAGGTGCGGGAACTCTCGGAAGCCCTGGGCGAACGATGAACAGTGCTGCGATCGAGTTGACCGACGCCGCGTTGCGGTTCGGCGACCGGACTCTCTGGTCGGGGCTGGATCTGCGGGTCGAGCCTGGCGAGTTCCTGGCCGTGCTCGGTCCGAACGGCTCAGGCAAGACGAGCCTGCTGCGCGTGTTGCTCGGCCTGCAGCCGCTCAGTGCGGGTACCGCGACCGTGGCGGGTGCGCAACCCGGCAGGACGAGCGACCGCGTTGGCTACGTGCCTCAGCAACGGGCGATGGACCAGGGGCTGACGCTGCGGGGCAACGACCTCGTGGGGCTCGGACTCGACGGGCACCGCTGGGGTACCGGGCTGCTCGGCTTGCGGAAACGGCGCCACAAGATCGCGGCCGCTGTCGAGTCGGTCGGCGCCACCTCGTTCGCGTCCTCACAGGTGGGCAAGCTGTCCGGGGGCGAACAGCAGCGGCTGCGGGTGGCGCAGGCGTTGATCGGTGACCCGGACGTGCTGCTGTGTGACGAGCCGCTCGCCTCGCTCGACCCCACTCACCAGCAAGTCGTCAGCGGTCTCATCGACGCGCGCAGGCGTGCAGCTGGCACCGCGGTGCTGTTCGTGACCCACGAGATCAACCCGGTGCTGTCCTACGTCGACAGGGTGCTTTACCTGGTCGACGGCCGGTTCCGCATCGGCACACCGGAAGAGGTCATGACCTCTGCGACCCTGTCGCAGCTGTACGGCACACAGGTCGAGGTGCTCAGGATCGGTGACCAGATCCACGTCGCGGGCGCGCAGAGTTGCCTTTGCGAGGACGAGGTGCATCACGAGGCCGACGAGCCGGTGCCATGAGACCGGGTGAGCAACGGTTTCGCGCCCCGACCAAGCAGTACCCGCCTCGGGAGAGCCGCGTGAAGGTGGCACGAACGTCCGCACGAAAACCGCGTGACAGTCAGCACGAAAACCGCATGAAAACCGCATGAAAACCGCATGAAAGCCGCGTGAAAGCCACAGCCATGGACAAGCTTTTCGATTTCGAGCTCACCGCGCGCCTGCTCGGTCTCGACTTCGTGCAGACAGCACTGCTGGCCGCCGCCGTGCTCGGGATACTTGCGGGCACCCTCGGTCCGCTCATCGTCATCCGCAGGATGTCCTTCGCCGTTCACGGCACCGCGGAACTGGCGTTCACCGGCGCGGCCGCGGCGCTGCTGCTCGGTGTCGGCATCAGCTACGGCGCACTGGCCGGTGCCGTCGTCGCCGCGTTGCTGCTCGGGCTGCTGGGCAGCCGGGAGTCCGACCGCGACTCCGTGATCGGGGTGATCCTTTCGTTCGGGCTGGGCCTTGGTGTGTTGCTGCTGTGGTACTACCCCGGCCGAGCGGCGAACAAGTTCGGCATCCTCGTCGGGCAGATCGTCGCGGTGGAGCCGACGGACCTGCTGGCGCTCGTCGTGGCGGCGATCGCGGTGCTGGTCGTGCTCGCCGTGATCTACCGGCCTCTCCTGTTCGCCAGTGTCGACCCCGGCGTCGCGGTGGCCCGCGGCGTTCCCGTTCACCTGCTCTCACCGCTGTTCGCCGTGCTCATCGGGGTGGCGACAGCGTTGGGCGTGCAGATCGTGGGCGCGTTGTTGGTGGTCGCGCTCATGGTGACTCCCGCGGCCGCGGCCGCGAGGCTCACCGCCAGCCCGCTGCGGGCAACGCTGCTCGCCATCGCCTTCGCCGAGACGGCCGCGCTCGGCGGCATCGTGCTTTCGCTGGCCCCCAGCGCACCGGTCAGCTTCTTCGTCACGGCGATCTCGTTCACGATCTACCTCGTCGCGAGGGTGATCGAGTACGTGCGGGGCAGGCAACGCCGGGTGGTCAGCGGATCGGTCGCCGCGCCATCGCCTGCCGTGCCTGCTGTAGAAACCCCTCATCGATGAACGGCAACGTGCTCGCCGCCACGGAGCGTTCGACGGCCTGCACGACGACAACCTCGGCGTCGGTGAACGCGTTCAGCACCGTGCGTTCGTAATCGGCCATGGACGGATAGCCCAGTATCGTCAGGTCGCTGAACCCGGCGGGCAGGTACCGCGACGATGCGAGGGCGAACGAGTCACCGAACACGAGCGTCTTGCTGTTCACCGTCTGCTCGATGGGGCTCGCCGTGTGGTGTTGTGGTCGCTCCAGGTCGAGTAACGGCTCGGTGGTTCGGTCGGTTTGGCCGTCGGGGCGTAGTTCGTAGCGCAACGTGGACTTCTTCTCCGACCTGCCGAGCATCCTTGGCAGGTCGGCGGTGCCGGTGACCCAGCCGACCCCGGCGGCCCGCCACGCTTCGGTCACCCCTGGCTGAACCGCCTCCGCGACGGCGCGGGTGAGCACGATCGCGCCCTCGTCGGTCCAGTGCGTGTCGTTGCGGAAGTACACCGGCCTGCCGAGCAGTTGCGCCTGCGCCGCCAGCTCGTCCCTGATGTCGACGACGTAGTCGCGGCTGCCCGCGAGCCGCCAGAACTCCTGGCTCGCCAGTCGGGAGCACTGCTTGCCCGCGTAGGAATCCGGCAGGTGCTGCGGTGCCATCGTCGTCTTGTCGGGGGCGATCACGAACACGAACCTGCGACCCGAGCTTTCCACCGCCTCGCGGAGCCGGTCGATGCGCGCGAAGGTCTGCTCCATCGGCCGCTGCGGCTCGCATTTGCCGTCGACGTCGAAACCGTAGTACAGCCAGCCGTCCCCGCCCTCGATCACCCGCCGGTAGCCGGGTTCGGTGTGCGGCGTGTCCTGCCCGGGGACCTGGCCTGCCGGGGGTGACTGCGGGCTTCCAGGAAGCGGTCCCGGATTGCCTGTGCCGCCCTGGTCGAAGGGTGCGGGCTCGCCGAAGAACGTCCTGCTGATCGCGTCGGCGGCAGTGACGGCGCCCGCACGGAAGACTAGCTGGTCGGTCGCCCAGGTCGGCAGGTCGGTGAAGAACGACCAGCCCGCCGCGATGCTGGGAAAGCCGGCGAGCGGGTGGTTCTCGATCTCGGCGGGGCGTGCGCCGCCCAGCCACATCAGGTTGGGGGCGGCGAAGAAGATCAACGCGCAGATCAGGGCGGTCAGTTGCCTGCCGCCGTGCCGTGGCCGATGCAGGGAGTGCTCGCGAGGCAGCCAGGCTTCGTGCACGGCGGGCAGTTGCTGCGGTCGGTTCGGCACGCCACAACGTTAGCCACAGCGGCTGCCTCGGCGGGCGGCTAATGCAACATCAGCAGAACCTGCAACTCGCCAACGACGAAACCGATCACGCCGCCGACCGCGATGAGCTTCCACTCGTCCTGCCGAAACGCCGGTCGCAGCAGCTCCTCGTACTCAACCGGTGTGAGCCGCAGCATGCGATCCTCCACCATGTTCGCCACGTCCATTGCCCTGGTGAGGTAGTCCTCCGCGTGCCGCACGGTGTCGGGGAGCCTGCGCAGCGCTCGCTCCGACGCGGCGCGCTTGATCTCCTCAAGTCGTCGCCTGCCGACGGCTACACCTGTCAGCGGCCGCGCCGCCTCCGCCTGCTGCTCCACGGCCTCGGCGACCATCCGGCGCACCATCGCGACCAGCCGGTCGGAACGCGGTCCGCGCAGAATCGCATCCATCAGATTCGGCACGGTAAGCAACTCGTTAGCGATCATCTCGCCGTACTGCCTGGCCACTTCCGCACGCCTGCGCTGGAACTTGCCGTGCAGCGTGAAACGGCCGAACCGGATCGGTTCCCTCGGCACGAAGATGAGTTTGATGGCAAGCCAGTCGGTGAACAGGCCGATCGAGGCGCCGAAGATCGGCATCACAATCGGGTTCTTGGTCAGCGCCCACACCACCGATTGCACGATGCCGAGAACGAAACCGAAGTAGATGCCGGAGCGGGCGATGAAGGCCATCTCGGGCCTCGACGTCTCCCTGATCAGCCGCACAAGCAGGGCCTTGTCGGAGGTGAGGCGCCGCACGCTCATGTGCTTGACGTCGAGCACCTCGTCGAGGTTGGTCCTCAGCTCGTCCATCACCTGCCGTACGAGCCGGGGTGAGCTCGCCTGGAGCTGTTTGATGAGCAGCTCCCGCGCCATCTGGGGCAGCGCCTCCCACAGTTTCGGGTGGCACTCGGTCAGTACGTCGCGGGCTATCTCGTCGACGGCTCGCAGCAGGGGCTGTTCGATCTCCCTGGTGATCCGGTCGGGGTCGATCCGGTCGAACACGTCCCGGATGTCGAGCAGGTTGGAGGTGAGCAGGTCGGTGGCGACCGCGGCCATCCTGCCGCCGTGCCGTGGAACCACTCCCTGCCAGCCGAGAAAGGTGCCCTTGATACCGACGAACTCCAGCGGTCTGAACATCATCTCGATGGCGACACGCTTGGTGACGTAGCCGATCAGCGCGGCCACCACCGGGATCGCCGCATACAGTGGCCAGTTCTGGGCGAGGTCGTCGAGAACCGCTTCCATCCGCTGGCCTCCCTCCCGCTGCCTGCTTGTGTGGTCACTTCCGGCAGGCTCAGCTCACCGTAGCCGGAACTCGTCGAATGGGTCCGTTCGGAGGTATGGGATTGGGCTTGTGGACTCACTAAGGTTGCCGAATGGCAGAAGCTGAAGCACCCCCGAACCCCAACAGGAACTCCGCGTTCGCGACCGCCTTTCGTGGTTACGACCAGGCGCAGGTCGACGAGTACGTCAAGAAGCTCAGTGACGAACTGGTCGCCGCGGCGAAACACCGCGACGAGGCGAGCGCCTCGGTAGCCGAGCTGACGAAGGCGCTGAGCTACGCGCAGACCGAACTGGCCGACGCCAAGGCGGCGCTCACCCGCATGGTCGAGGACCCGGCCGGGCCCGCGGCGATGACCGAGCGGGTCAAGACGATGATGCAGTTGGCCGAGGACGAGATCGCGGAGCTGCGGGCCAAGGCCGAGCAGGAGGCCGCGGCCACCAGGGAAGCCGCCGACTCCTATGCGGACAAAACGAGGCAAAAGGCCCAGGAGGAGGCGGAACGGCTCGCAGAGGAGGCCAAGCAGCGGCGGGACGCGCTCGACAAGGAAGCCGAGGAGCGGCGCACCACACAGGCGCGCGAGACAGAGGAGGAACTGGCGGCCAAGCGTGCCGAGGCAGAGCAGGCCGCTGAGGAGTTGCGGCGCGAGGCCGAGCAGCGCGCCGACACGATGATCGCCGAGGCGGAGCGCAAGCTCGCCGACGCCGAGCAGAAGCGGACGGAGGCACTCGAACTGCGCGAGAAGGTGGCCGACCGGCTGGCTGCCAGCCACATCGCCCTGCGGGAAGCCATTGATCGGCTGGGGCCCGAGCCGGAGTCGGAGCTGGAGCAGGAGCCGGAGTCGGAGAAGCAGCCTGCCTGAGTGGGCTGACGCGGGGGCGTGCGACTGGGGAAGCGGCTCAGCGCACTTCGGAGATCGAGACGGGGCGCCGTTGCCGTCGGGAGAGCTCGCACGCCTCTGCGACGTAGAACGCCTCGAGCGCGTCCGCCGGGGTGCACGGGCTCGGGGAGTTGCCGGCGACCACATCGGTGAACGCGGCCAGCTCCCGGACATAGGCTGCCTGGAAGCGATCCAGGAAGTGTGGGTAGGCCGGGCCGGCAGGCCGTGGTATGCCCGGCTCGACGGAGGCAAGCGGGGTGCGTTCGTCCATTCCGACGGCGATACTGTCTCGCGATCCAAGTAGTTCGAGCCGCACGTCGTAACCCGCACCGTTGTAGCGCGTGGCCGACGCCAGCGCGATCGTGTCGTCGTCGAGCGTGAGTACGGCGGCGGCGGTGTCGACGTCGCCTGCCAACGCGAAGAACTCGGCGCCCCGGTTGGTTCCCAGCGCGTAGGCCTCGACCACTTCCCTGCCGGTGACCCAGCGGATCGCGTCGAAGTCGTGCACGCTGCAGTCTCTGAACAGCCCGCCGGAACGCGGGATGTACTCCGCGGGAGGGGGAGCAGGGTCCAGTGTGGTCGCCCGCAACGTGTGCACCCGGCCCAGCTTCCCTTCCGCGACGGCCGACCGGGCCGCCAGATGCCCGGGGTCGAACCGGCGCTGGAACCCGATCTGTACCTCGACGCCGCAACCCTTGGTTCGCTCGATGACATCGAGCGTGCCCGCGATGTCGGCGGCTACCGGCTTCTCGCAGAACACCGGGATACCCGTCTGGACTGCCCTGATGACGAGTTCGGGGTGCGCGTCCGTCGCCGTGGCCACCACCAGCCCGTCCGGTCGCATCGAGAACAACTCGTCGATACCGGCCGCGAACTCCATGCCGAGCGCGGCTGCCGTTGCCCTCGCGCGGGCAGGGTCGATGTCGGCGACCACAACGGACTCCACGGCGGGGAGGTCTCCGAGGATTCGCGCGTGTGCGGTGCCGATCCTGCCGGTGCCCGCGAGTCCCAAACGCATACTGTCGCCCTTTCGAGGTTGTTCAGCCGTGGGTCGGGAAGCCGAGGTCCACACCGTGGCGCTGTCGTGGCCACCTTGCGGTCACCGTCTTGGTGCGGGTGTAGAAGTGCACGCCGTGGCCGCCGTGGACGTGGGTGTCGCCGAACAGTGAGTCCTTCCAGCCGCCGAATGAGTAGTAGGCCATCGGCACGGGGATCGGCACGTTGATGCCGACCATCCCCACCGTCACTTCGCGCTGGAACCGGCGGGCGGCGAGCCCGTCACCGGTGAAGATCGCCACTCCGTTGCCGTAAGGGTTGGCGTTCACCAGTTCGACGGCCTCGTCGAAGGTCGGAACGCGGACCACGCACAGCACCGGCCCGAAAATCTCGTCGGTGTAGACCGACATCTCCGGCCGCACGTGATCGAACAGGGTCGGGCCGACCCAGAACCCGGTTTCGTGACCGGAAGGTGCCCGGCCGCGCCCGTCGACGACCGCCGTGGCGCCCTGCTCGACGCCGGCCGCGATGTAGGAGGTGACGCGGTCGCGCGCGGAGGCAGTAACCAGCGGACCCATCTCGGATTCGGGGTCGGTGCCGGGTCCGGTCCGCAGCGCCCGCGTGCGCTCGGCGATCGCGGTCACCAGTGCGTCGGCGATCTGGCCGACGGCCACGACCACGGAGATGGCCATACAGCGCTCGCCCGCGCTGCCGTAGCCCGCCGAGACGGCGGCGTCCGCCGCGACATCGACATCGGCGTCGGGCAGCACCACCATGTGGTTCTTGGCTCCGCCGAGCGCCTGAACCCGCTTGCCCGCCGCCGTGCCTCGCGCGTACACCTGCCTGGCTACCGGTGTGGAGCCGACGAAGGAGGCGGCCGCGACGCCGGGATGGTCGAGCAGCGCGCCCGCAGCCTCACCGTCTCCGTTGACCACATTGAGCACTCCCGGCGCAAGCCCCGCTTCGGCGAACAACTCGGCGAGCCGGATCGACGCCGACGGGTCGCGGTCGGATGGCTTGAGCACGAAGGTGTTGCCGCACGCGATGGCGATCGGAAACATCCACATCGGAACCATCACGGGGAAGTTGAAGGGCGTGATGCCCGCGACCACGCCCAGCGGGTGGCGCACCGAGTAGGCGTCGACGTCACGCGAGACCTGCTCGGAGTGCTCGCCCTTCAGCAACTGCCCGATTCCGCAGGCGAACTCGACCACCTCGAGCCCTCGCTGCACCTCACCGTGCGCGTCGGAGATCACCTTGCCGTGCTCGGCGGTGATCAGCTCGGCGAGTTCGGTTCGGTGGGCGTCCACGAGCTGCCGGAAGGCGAACAGCACCTTGGTGCGGGTCTGTAGTGAGCTGTCCGCCCATTCCCGCGCCGCCTTGGCGGCGGAGGCCACGGCGAGGTCCACATCGGCGCTGCCCGCGAGCACGACCTGCCTCGCGACGGCTCCCGTCGCGGGCTGGAACACCTCGCCGGTGCGGGTGGTGACGCCCGAGGTGTGGGCGTTGTCGATCCAGTGTTTCACCAGTTCAGCCACGGAAGAACAGCGCTCCTTCGATCGCGTTGGTCGCAACAGCTCAGTGCGAGGGTGGGCAGGTGGTGGCGCGTACGACAAGTGAGGGCCGCAGCAGGTGCCTCGCGGGTTCGTCGCGTCCCGCCCTGACCCGTTCCAGCAGCGCCTGCACGGCCAACCTGCCCATCTCCAGCCTCGGCTGGTCGACGGTGGTCAGCGAGACCCGTTTGAGGGCGGCCAGCGAGGTGTTGTCGTAGCCCACCACCGAGATGTCGTCGGGCACCCGCAGGCCTTCCTCCTCCAGCGCTGAGATCGCGCCGAAGGCGTTGAAGTCGTTGCCGCAGAACAGCGCGGTGGGCCAGGAGTCGCGCGTGGGCGTGCTGAGCAGCTGGCGAACCGCCTTCTCGCCCCCGGTGTCGGTGTGCTCGCTGGGCACCACGACAGGCGACAACCCGTGCGCCTCCATCGCGAGCCGGTAACCCTTGCGGCGCGCGGCTGCGGTGGTGGCCGTGCCACCATCGAGGTGCGCGATGCGCCGGTGTCCAAGGGAGATCAGGTGCTCGACGGCCAGCAGGGAACCCGCGACCCCGTCATCGTTAACAGTATCAACTGTGGACAGTCGGGAGCTTCTGGAGACGAGTACGACCGGGCACTTCTGTGCTGTGGCCTCAATGGCGGACGCCGCCACCACGGGGGAAAGCAGCACGATTCCCGCAGGGTGGAAGGAAAGCAGGCTGCGCAGTGCGGCCCGTTCCCTGCTGGGGCTTCGCGAGCCGGTGGTGAGCACGAGTTCGAACCCGGCCTCGCGTGCCGCCGCTTCCAGTCCCTCGATGACATCGGCGAAGAACGCGTTGCGCAGATCGGAGACCATCACGCCCAACACCGTGGAGGTGCGGCTGGCCAACGCTCTGGCCATGACGTGCGGCTGGTAGCCCAGCTCCTCGGCCGCGGCGAGCACCGCGGCTCTGCGCTGCTCGCTCACTTTCGGCGAGTTGTTGAAGACCAACGAGACCAGCGCACGGGACACGCCCGCCCGTGCGGCCACGTCCTCCATGGTCGGTCGCGCCAACGTGCCCTCCGGATTCGGGATTGATGCGGCGAATGGCCTTGACAGTGCCGTTCAGGACGCTACACGATTGTCGCGCTCCAACCAATAGAGCGCTCTAACTCGGGAGCGTTCGGCGCACCGAGCGGAAGGGTCAACGATGACGACGCCTGCGGGATTGCGAGTGGCTGGTGCGCCGATCTCATGGGGTGTCTGCGAGGTCCCTGGTTGGGGCAGGATGCTCGACGTGTCTACCGTGCTCTCCGAGTTGGCCGCGGTCGGCCTCACGGCCACCGAACTGGGGCCTCCCGGTTACCTGCCGAGGGAGCCAGCCGAGCTGAACGCGCTACTCGGTGCGCACGAACTGGGCCTGGTCGGCGGCTTTCTCGCGGTGCCGTTGCACGAGCGAGTGGATTCGGCGTTGGCGGCGGCTGAAGCGTCGGCGGCGTTGTTCGCGGCGGCAGGCGGCGACGTGCTGGTGCTCGCGGCCGCTACCGGGCTGGACGGTTACGACGAGCGACCCATGCTCGACGACACGAGCTGGCACGCGCTGGTCCGGACGGCCACGGCTATCGGCGACCTCGCGGCGAGCTACGGCGTCACCACGGTGCTGCACCCGCACGTGGGCACGCACGTGGAGACCCGAGGCGAGGTCGAGCGCTTCCTGGCCGACTGCGAGCTACCGCTGTGCCTTGACACCGGCCATCTCCTGATCGGAGGGACCGATCCGGTCGAGCTGGCTCGCCGATACCCCGAACGCGTGGGCCACGTTCATCTGAAGGACGTCCGCGGTGAGCTGGCGCAGCGTGTGCGAGCAGGCGAGCTGCCCTACACCGCGGCGGTCGGGCAGGGCCTGTACGTCCCGCTCGGCGAGGGTGACATCGACATCGAAGCGATGGTTCGGTCCGTTCATGACGCCGGCTACCGGGGCTGGTATGTCCTGGAACAGGACACCGCGCTCGACGAGCACGATGCCGTCGATCTCCCGGGGCGCGCCGTCGCCCGCAGTCTTGCCCACCTCACCGACGTCCTCGGCCGGTTGTCGGCCGGCTAGTTCGAAAAAACTGGAGAGACAATGAAGTCTGACCGAACCGATGGCGCCCACCGGCCCGCTCCCGTCAAGAACCACCGCCGCTGGTGGCTGGCCGCCTGCGCGGCGGGCGCGTTGCTGCTTGCGGCGTGTTCCGGCCCGCAGGGCACCGACTCCGGCGACGAAGCCGCCGCAGGCCAGCAGCAGGGTGATGGCCTTTCCGTGGCTGTCATCTCGCACGGCACCCCCGGTGACGCGTTCTGGAACGTGGTCAAGAACGGTGCGGAGGCGGCGGGCCGTGATCTCGGCGTGGACGTCGAGTACAACGCCGATGGCGACCCCGGAAACCAGGCCAAGCTCATCGACAACGCGGTGGCACAGCAGGTGGGCGGGATCGTGGTCTCGATGGCGAACCCGGACGCGCTCGGCCCCTCGATCAAGCGAGCGGTCGACGCGGGCATTCCCGTGATCACCATCAACTCCGGTGAGGACCGCAGCGCCGAGTTCGGCGCGCTGACCCACGTGGGTCAGAACGAGAGTGTCGCTGGCGAGACAGCGGGAGCCAAGTTCTCCGAACTCGGCAAGAAGAAGCTGCTCTGCGTGATTCACGAGGCGGGCAACATCGGCCTCAACCAGCGCTGTGAGGGCGCGCGCGACGGCTTCGGCGGCCAGGTGAGCAACCTTCAGGTGGACATCAACAACCCCACCGACGTCGAGTCGCGCATCAGGGGCGCGCTGCAGACCGACGAGGGAATCGACGCCGTGCTCACGCTGAATTCGCAGGTCGCCGCGCTCGCTGCCAGCGCGGCCGAGGCGGCCAACTCGAAGGCACAGGTGGCGACCTTCGACCTCAACTCCGATGTGGTCGCCGCGATCAAGGCGGGTGACGTGCTGTTCGCGGTGGATCAGCAGCAGTACCTGCAGGGCTACCTGCCGGTGCAGTTCCTGAAGCTCTACGCCGACAACGCGAACGTGGTCGGCGGTGGCAGGCCGGTGCTGACAGGGCCCGACCTGGTGGAGAAGGACAACGTGGACCGCATCGGACAGTACGTCGACCGGGGTACGCGATGACCGTTACGGCAGCCGGTCCGGCCGACGAGCGGGTCGCGCGAGCACGCCCCCTCGACCGGCTGGTGGTGCGGCCGGAGATCGGCGCCCTGCTCGGCGCCATCACGGTGTTCGCCTTCTTCTCCTTCGTCACCGAGCAGTTCCTCAGCGTCAACGGCGTGGCGACCTGGCTGGACACCGCCTCAACGCTGGGCATCATGGCGGTGGCGGTCTCGCTGCTGATGATCGGCGGTGAGTTCGACCTCTCCGCAGGCGTGCTGACCGCCTCGACCGCGCTGGTCACGGGCATCCTCGCCACACAGTTGGGTTGGAACGTGTGGTTGGCGCTCGGCGGCTCGCTGGTGTTCGCGCTGGCCGTCGGAGGGTTCAACGGCTGGCTCGTCATGCGGACGGGGCTGCCCAGCTTCATCGTCACGCTCGGCACCTTCCTGGCATTGCAGGGACTGAACCTGGGTGTGACCAGGTTGGCCACCGGCACCGTCCAGGTGTCGGGTATCCGAAGCGCGGAAGGCTACGAGTCGGCGGGCATGCTGTTCGCCTCGACGATCGACATCGCGGGCACGTCGTTCCAGGTGTCCATCCTGTGGTGGATCATGGTCGCCGCCGTCGCGGCGATCGTGCTGGTGCGCACACCGTTCGGGAACTGGATCTTCGCGGTCGGCGGAGCGCCGGTGAGTGCCCGCGCCGTCGGTGTGCCGTTGGTACGCACGAAGATCCTGCTTTTCATGACGACGGCGACGGCGGCCTGGTTGGTTGGCTCGATCAACATCCTGCGCTACACGACCGCGCAGGCCAACCAGGGCATCGGGTTGGAGTTGCAGTTCATCACGGCAGCGGTGGTGGGTGGCTGCCTGCTGACCGGTGGGTTCGGTTCTGCGATCGGCGCGGCCATCGGTGCGTTGATCTTCGGAATGGCGCGGCAGGGGATCGTCTACGCCAACTGGGACAGCGACTGGTTCATGCTGTTCCTCGGCGTGATGTTGCTTGCCGCGGTGCTGGTGAACAACACGTTCCGGCGACGCGCGGAGAGGGTGAGGCGATGACTGGGCAGCCGGACACGCCGTTGATCGAGGTAAGGGGGATCGGCAAGTCCTACGGCAGCGTCATCGCGTTGCGGGATGTGTCGACCGTGGTCAACGCCGGAGAGGTGACCTGCGTACTCGGCGACAACGGCGCGGGGAAGTCGACCCTCATCAAGATCCTCGCCGGGGTGCACAAGCACGACAGCGGCGAGTTCCTCGTCGAGGGCAGGCCGGTCAGCTTCGGCTCACCCCGCGCCGCGCTCGAACTGGGCATCGCGACCGTGTACCAGGATCTCGCCGTCGTTCCGCTGCTCAGCGTGTGGCGCAACTTCTTCCTGGGAGCGGAACCGAGGAAGAGTATCGGTCCGCTGAAGTTCCTCGACCGCCGAAAGGGAAGGCAGACCACCAAACGCGCACTCGCCGACATGGGCATCGACCTGCGGGACGTGGAGCAGCCGGTCGGCACGCTGTCCGGTGGCGAGCGGCAGTGCGTCGCCATCGCGAGAGCCGTCCACTTCGGAGCGAAGGTGTTGATACTAGACGAGCCGACCGCCGCGCTGGGGGTGAAACAGGCGGGTGTGGTGTTGCGTTATGTCGCGCAGGCAAGGGATCGCGGTCTCGGGGTCGTGCTCATCACCCACAACCCGCACCATGCCTACCCGGTGGGTGACCGGTTCCTGCTGCTCAACCGGGGAGCTCCGCTTGGCAGCTACGAGAAGTCCGAGATCGACCTGGCCGAGTTGACCAGCCAGATGGCAGGTGGCGCCGAGATCGAGGCGCTCGAGCACGAACTGCGGTCGGTGAACTCGAAGTGACGCTGGAAGCGCTCACGGTCGGCAGGGTCGGGGTGGACCTCTACCCCGAGCAGAGCGGGGTGCCGCTCGCCGAGGTGCGTTCGTTCGCCAAGTCACTCGGCGGCACGGCGACCAACGTCGCGGTCGCCGCCGCGCGGCTTGGCAGGCGAACGGCGGTGTTGACGAAGGTGGGGCCGGACGGGTTCGGCACGTATGTGCGCTCAGCGCTACGTGAGTTCGGCGTCAGCCCCGACTACGTCGGCACGGCCGAAGAGTTGCTCACGCCGGTGGTGTTCTGCGCGCTCGATCCGCCGGAGGACCCGCCGCTGCTGTTCTACCGCGCGCCGCTGGCACCGGATCTGTCGCTGACGGAGGACGACGTGCCGTGGGACGTCGTCGACTCCGTACCGCTGCTGTGGGTCACCGGCACCGGCGTGTGCGCCGAGCCCGCTCGCACCACCCAGCGTCAACTGCTTCGCCGCAGGAACCGGGCCAGGCACACCGTGCTGGACCTGGACTACCGGCCGATGTTCTGGCAGGACAGGGAGGCGGCGCGAACCGAGATCGGTTGGATGCTCGACCACGTGACCGTGGCGGTCGGCAACCGGACCGAGGCCGAGGTCGCCGTTGGCACGAGTGATCCCGAGGAGGCCGCTCGCCGGATGCTGGCCAGGGGTGTGGAGCTTGCGCTGATCAAGCAGGGTTCGGCGGGTGTGCTGGTGGCTACGCGGGAAGGGTCGTGGACGGTGCCCCCGTTTCCGGTCGCCGTCGTCTGCGGGTTGGGCGCGGGCGACGGTTTCGGCGGAGCGCTGGTGCACGGCCTGCTTTCCGGGTGGGACCCCGTCCGGATCGCGAGGTACGCCAACGCGGCCGGCGCGATCGTGGCGGCAAGGCTCGCGTGTGCTGACGCCATGCCCACGCGCGAGGAGATCGAAAGGACGTTGGCGAGTTGATCACAGACGAGCAGTGGCGAGAGCTGCTCCACGTGCGCGCGATGGACCCCGGTGCCGTTCGCGCTGCCTACGCGAGGCGGGAGCGAAGGTCGAACCTGCTGTCCGAGCACGGCACGCTGTTTCTGGTGGCCGCCGATCACCCGGCGAGGGGGATGCTTGGAGTCGGGGCCGACCCGCTGGCTATGGCGGATCGCCGTGGGTTGCTGCGGCGGTTGCTCGTGGCGCTTGCCAACCCCGCCGTGGACGGCGTGCTCGGCACAGCCGACATCGTCGAGGAACTGTTGCTGCTGGGCGCATTGGAGCGCAAGGTCGTCATCGGCTCGATGAACAGGGGCGGCCTTGCGGGGGCGGAATGGGAACTCGACGACAGGTTCACCGGCTACACCGCCAAGTCCATTCTGGAGTCGCGGTTGGACGGTGGGAAGATGTTGCTGCGTCTTGAGGACAGCGATGCCGCAACCGTACCTACGCTTCAGTCGTGCGCTCGTGCGGTATCCGAGTTGGCCGCGTCCGGGCTGGCCGCGATGGTCGAGCCGCTGCCCTATCGGCGCGACAACGGCAAGCTGGTGCTCCGTCGTGACACCGCTTCACTGGCGCGCGCCGTCGCCGTGGCATCCGGGCTCGGCGCTACCTCGGCGCACACGTGGCTCAAGCTGCCCGCGGTGGACGACGGCCGGGTGTTCGACGCGACAACGTTGCCCGTGGTGGTGCTCGGCGGTGTGCCGTCCGGTGACCTCGCAGCCGACCTCGACTCCTGGGGGCGCACGCTCGGCCATCCCGTGGTGCGCGGCCTCGTCGTTGGCCGGTCGTTGCTGTACCCACCGGATGGCGACGTCGAGGCGGCGGTCGAGGGAGCGGCGCGGATCATGGACCGGGTACGGGTGTCCAGCAAGACGCGGGAGGCCGGATGAGCGCGTTGCATCGACCGCGGGGAACCCTCGTCGACGGTGACGATCCGGTGCTGCTCACCCCGGACAGTGCCGGCTGGACCTACACGGGGCTCCGGGTGCTGTCGTTGCAGGCCGGCCAGCCACGAGTGGTCTCGACCGGCGAGTTCGAGGCTTTCGTCCTTCCGCTATCCGGCGGCTGTGTCGTCGAGGTCGACGGCGGCTGGTTCGAACTGGCCGGAAGGGATTCGGTCTTCAGCAGGGTCACCGACTTCGCCTACGTTCCGCGAGACGCGGAGGTGAAGCTCTCCTCGTCGCAGGACTGCGAGGTGGCGCTGCCCATGGCTCGGTGCGGACGGCGGCTGGCCCCCGCCTACGGTCCCGCTGAACAGGTGCCGGTGGAAGTGCGCGGCGCGGGCAACGCCACAAGACAGGTCAACAACTTCGGCGTGCCCGGCGTGTGGGACCACGCGGACAAGCTCAACGCCTGCGAGCTGATCACTCCCGACGGAAACTGGTCGTCCTACCCACCGCACAAGCACGACGAGGCGAGCGAGTGCGAAGTGGTCAACGAGGAGGTCTATTACTTCCGCATCGCCGGGCGGGACCAGGTGCGGCCGAGCAGGGAGGGCTTCGGCCTGCACCGCACCTACACCGCGGACGGCGAGCTGGACGAGGACGTGGCCGTACGCGACGGCGACGTGTTCCTCATCCCGCGCGGATACCACGGCCCGTGTGTCGCCGCGCCCGGTTACCCCATGTACTACCTCAACGTGCTCGCGGGCCCCGCCGAGCAGCGTTCCATGGCGTTCTGTGACGACCCCGCGCACTCGTGGGTGCGCGACAGTTGGCGGCACCAGGCCGAGGACCGGCGCTGCCCCGTCACGACGGCGGCGGGGAGGCGGGCATGAAGCTCACCACGGCACAGGCGCTGGTGCGCTGGCTCGCCGCGCAGCGCACGGAACTGCTCGACGGCACGCGGGTCCCGCTGTTCCCCGGCGTGTTCGCGATCTTCGGGCACGGCAACGTGCTTGGGCTCGGCAGTGCGCTCGCCGAGTACCGCGACAACCTGCCGGTGTGGCGAGGGCATACCGAGCAGGGCATGGCGCTCGCGGCGGTGGGCTACGCGAAGGCAAGGCATCGGCGCCAGGTCGGCGTTGTGACCTCGTCGATCGGCCCCGGCGCGCTCAACATGGTGACGGCTGCCGGTGTCGCCCATGCCAACCGGCTGCCGCTGCTGCTGCTCCCCGGCGACACCTTCGCGGGCAGGGCGCCCGACCCGGTGTTGCAGCAGGTGGAGCACTTCGGCGACGCCACGACCACCGTCAACGACGCGTTCCGCGCGGTGAGCAGGTACTTCGACCGCATCACGCGGCCGGAGCAGTTGCAGGCGACGCTGCCGCAGGTGGCCAGGGTGCTCACCGACGCTGCCGACACGGGGCCGGTGACCATCGCGCTGCCACAGGACGTGCAGGCCGAGATCTACGACTTCCCGGAGTCGCTGTTCGAGCCCCGGCTGCACCGGGTGCCGCGAGCCCGGCCGGACACCGGCGAGGTCGCCGACGCCGTGCGGGCGCTGGCGGATGCGCGGCGGCCGTTGCTCGTGCTCGGCGGCGGCGTGCGCTATTCCGGCGCGGCCTCGGTCGCGCTGGACTTCGCGAGAACCCATGCCGTTCCCGTCGTGGAAACCACCGCGGGCCGCGCGCTCGTACCGCACACCGAACCGCTGTTCGCGGGACCGCTCGGCATCACCGGCTCGGCCTCCGGCAACGCGCTGGCGGCCGAGGCCGACGTCGTGCTCGCCGTGGGCACCCGGCTGCAGGACTTCACCACCGCCTCGTGGACGGTGTTCCCGAGCGACGTGCGGCTGGTGACGGTGAACGTCGCGCGCTTCGACGCGGTCAAGCACGGCGCCACGGCCGTCGTGGGCGACGCGCTGTGCGTGTTGCAGGAGTTGGACGCGGCGCTGCCGGGTGGGCCGATCGGCGAACCGGACTGGGCGGCCAGGGCGGCCCTGGAGCGGGCGAGTTGGGATGCCCACATCGACCGGCTGCGCGCACCTGGCACCGGCCTGCCCAGCTATGCCCAGGTGGTGGGTGTGGTCAACGAGCTGTCCGAAAGCGGGGACTATGTGTTGACCTCCTCCGGCGGCCTGCCCGGTGAGTTGGTCGGCGGTTGGCGCGCGGCGGGTGAGGTCCCGATCGACGTGGAGTACGGCTTCTCCTGCATGGGTTACGAGCTTGCCGGTGCCTGGGGAGCCGCCATGGCATGGGAAACCGGGCTCGTTACCACGCTGCTCGGCGACGGCTCGTATCTCATGTTGAACTCGGAGCTGTTCTCCGCCGCGTTCGCGGGGCACCCGTTCGTCGCGGTCGTGTGTGACAACGGCGGCTACGCCGTGATCGCCCGCCTGCAGGAGGGCAACGGCGCGGCCGCGTTCAACAACATGTACCCCGACTGCCGGACGGAGCACGACACCCCGCCGAAGGTGGACATCGCCGCGCACGCCGAATCGCTGGGCTGTGCGGTGTTTCGAGCCGACGGTCTGGACTCACTGCGTGCCGCGTACGTCCAGGCACGCGCGGCCGCCGTCGCGGACAGAGTTCCGGCTGTGGTCGTGCTTCGCACGCACCCGAGCTCGTGGACCGAAGCGGGCGCGTGGTGGGAGGTCGGCGTGCCGCCGCACCTGGCAGGGCGCGCGGAGTACGCGGAAGGCAAGGCGCGGCAGGTCCGTTACGCTCGCTGAGTGTTGCTTGGTGAGCAGAGGTCGGCGGTGTGCGACCACGCGCGTCGAATGGTCGCGGACGGGCTGGTGGTAGGCACCTCGGGCAACATCTCAGTGCGGGCGGGAGATCTGGTGGCGGTGACGCCGACCGGGGTGGATTACGAGTCGTTGGTGGCGCGGGACATTCCGGTGGTCGCGTTGGACGGTTCGGTGGTGGCCGGAGCGCTGGCGCCGACCAGCGAACTGCCCATGCATCTGAGCGTGTACCGGGAGGCGGCCGATCCCGACGGTGAGGAGATCACCGCGATCGTCCACACCCACGCCGTCCACGCGACCGCGGTGTCCACATTGGTTGACGAGGTGCCCTCGGTGCACTACGTCCTCGCGACGGTGGGGGCGACGGTGCGGGTGGCACCGTATGCGACGTACGGAACGCAGGAACTGGCCGAAGCGATGCTGGCCGCGCTGGAGGGCAGAAGGGGCTGCCTGCTGGCCAACCACGGCACGCTGACCTACGGCGGGAGCCTCACCGCCGCGTATCACCGAGCCCAGCAGTTGGAGTGGGCATGCAGGTTGTGGTTGCTCGCCAGCTCTGCGGGGACACCCCGGTTGTTGCCGCGCGCGGAACTGGAGCACGTCGTGGAGAAGCTTCGAAGCTACGGGCAGGGCTGACGACGGCTTCTCCGCAAACGTTTGCGTCCGGCTTTACGGGAAGCGAGGCCGAAAGCGTCACCCACGTAGGGCTCGGGTTGGTAACGATCGTCCTGCCGACAGTGCCGTGACGGTGCACTATCTTCGGGTGGAATCGGATGCCGCTGTAAGGCCGTCGCAGCCCGTTGACTTTCCCGTATACGGAGTTGGCGCGGGTTTTCGGGCCGTGCGCTGGGTGGATTTCTTCGAGGGTGCACCCGACACACCGCCGTGGGCGCTGTGGCTCGGCCACCGCGACGAAGAGGGCGAAAGCGGGGTGCGGGTCGGCACCCTGCCCCGGAAGCGCTACGAGCAGACTATGTGCCCGGGTGGGGGAGATCCGGTGGCCGAGGTGGCACACAGCGGGGCACTCGGACTGGTGAACCTGACGTTGCCGGACACGTCGGTACCGAGGCCGGACGGCCTCATCGTGGCGCTCGTCGAGCACGCCGAGCGGCAGGCGAAGCGGTACCGCGAGTGGCCGCTGGTGTGGTGGGACATCGACGGGGCGTGGGTTCGTGCGCGGGTGTGGCATTTCGCGGGCGCGTGGACGGGGTTCACGGAGGCGCTTGCGGACACCTATGTCGTGGCGATCGGGGTCGGCGTCGAGTCGCGTGGTTTGTCGTTGGCAAGGGTCACCGACCTCACCGCGTACGGGACCGATCTGCGCGCGCCGTTGAGTCTCATCGAGCTCGGCAGACACAAGAGCACCCAACCAAAGGCATGGATACCACCACCTACCCGCGGGGCTTTCCACCCGGACCAACTCGCGCTTACCCCAAAGGCCGACTAACCCGCGAGTCCCCCGCTCCTGCCCGCGAGTCCTGCGCTCCTGCCCGCGAGTCCTGCGCTCCTGCCCGCGAGTCCTGCGCTCCTGCCCGCGAGTCCTGCGCTCCTGCCCGCGAGTCCTGCGCTCCTGCCCGCGAGTCCTGCGCTCCTGCCCGCGAGTCCTGCGCTCCGCCGTTGTCAGCCACGCCCTTGACGAGTGAGGTGGTAAGCGCGCGGAGTTTGACGTCGGAGTCGCGGGCAGGCTTGCGAAGGATCTCGACGGCCTCGTTCGGCGAGCACCGCCTGCGGGCCATGATGATTCCTTTGTCTGTTCGATGCCGACCGAAAGGACAAGGCACTCCCGCGACTGGTGACCTCTCGTGTCAGCTCCTCGTGCACTCGCTCGTTCGTGGGCACGGCGAAGACGAACTTGGCCCGGTCACCCGCCGGCGGCATATCGGTGGTTTGCGGTGTGGGCGGCTCGCCATGCAGCGGGGCCACAGCGAGGTGACGTGCACCGGGAAGCACCAAGGTTCGCATGACCACCGTCGCACACCGGCGGCCACTCGTTACGCGTTTGTCGACAAATCAGGCAGTCGCAGATCAGGATCAGAACTGGTAGTAGAGGAAAGGGCTGAAGGTGCCCGTCGCCACGAGGATCGCGGCGTAGGCGAGCCCTACGGTCATCACACCCACCCGCAGTGCCGCTGCGGGCTTGCTGCGCGCGGACTCCAGCAGTGGGCCAGCCACGGGGTGCGCCGGGAGGAAGAAGATCGCCGCCGCGCCGAGCAGCAACACCAATCGCTGGTTGGTCAGCGCGGTCGCGACCACATCAGTGAGGCCTGCGAAGTCGGGCACGAGCATGTGGCCCAGCATGGTCAGCGCGTCGCCGACATCGGCGGCCCTGAAGAACACCCACCCGAAGACAACCAGCAGGAGTGTCAGTGCCCGACGGGCGATGCGTTCATGCCGTTCTTCCGGTGTGGCGTCCCATCCGAACGCCCGCTCGATGATCAGCAGCGCTCCGTGGTACACGCCCCACACCACGAACGTCCAGGCCGCGCCGTGCCAGAATCCGGTCAGCACGAACACGACGGACAGGTTGCGATAGGTCTTGGCCGCTCCGAAGCGGTTACCGCCCAGCGGAATATAGACGTAGTCGCGAAACCAACGTGACAGCGACATGTGCCAGCGCCGCCAGAACTCGGTGATCGTCACCGAGGAGTAGGGGCGGGCGAAGTTCTCCGGCAGCCGAAAGCCCAGCATCCGGCCGAGCCCGATGGCCATGTCGGAGTATCCGGAGAAGTCGAAGTACAGCTGCAGCGTGTAGCCGATGGCGCCAAGCCACGCGATCGCGAATGTCATTTCGTCGGCGGGTGTTGAGAAGCATGCGTCGACCATCGGAGCCAGCGAGTCGGCGATGATGGCCTTCTTACACAGCCCGAGCGCGAACCGGGGGAACCCGGCCGCGATGTCGTCCAGCCGGTGTCGCCGGTGTTGCGGCAACTGGTCGGCGATCTCGCGGTAGCGCACGATGGGCCCCGCGGCGAGCTGCGGAAACATCGAAATGTAGGTGCCGAACGAGACCGGGTCTCGCAGGGCTGGCCGTTCGCCGCGGTAGATGTCCACCACGTAGGAGATGTGGTGGAAGGTGAAGAAGGAGATGCCGATGGGCAGCGCGAGTTCCGCGATGGGAAAGTCACCGCCGAACAGCCCAGCGAAGGCGGCGATCTGCTCCGTGGCGAATCCCGCGTACTTCCAGATGACCAGGATCGCCAGATCGAAGGACACGACGCCGATCAACAGCCAGCGCCGCCACTTCGCGGGGCGCATTCCCCAGTCGTCGGGCTCCAGCGCGGGCCCCGCCGCGAAGTTGACCACCATGCACGCGAGCAGCAGCAGCGTGAAGGAGCCCGCCCCGGTGGCGTAGAAGATGAGGCTGCCGACGGCGACCACGCCGTTTCGCCAGCCACGGGGCAACACCAGGACGGCGAGCAACACCGCGGGCATGAAATACCACAGGAACAGCGGCGAGACGAACGACATCCTGCGGCCCCCTGGTCACGACTCGAGCATCGTGACCATAGCCGAGCGGAGCGGCCGCCGGACTCAATATGGCTGCCAAGTGGTCAGCGCCATTTCGCGCTACCCGGTCGCCCACCGTCTCGGAGGAAGACGAGGCCACCGACCGACCCAGCGGCGCGCTACGTGCG
Source organism: Saccharomonospora amisosensis (assembly GCF_011761185.1). Lineage (NCBI taxonomy): Bacteria > Bacillati > Actinomycetota > Actinomycetes > Pseudonocardiales > Pseudonocardiaceae > Saccharomonospora > Saccharomonospora amisosensis. Next base: position 478,231 of record NZ_JAAOYM010000001.1, read on the forward strand.
GCCAGCGGCTCGGCGCCGCCGAGCCACCTCCGCGAGCAGGACCGCTCCGGCCACCGACGCGTTCAGCGACTCGACGCCTGCCGCCATGGGGATCGACACGGTGACATCGCAGGTCTCCCGCACCAGCCTGGACAGCCCGCGTCCCTCGGAGCCGACTACCACCACCAGCGGATCGGTGGCGAGGTCGAGTGAGTCGATGTCCACGGACCCGTCGGCATCCAACCCGGCGAGCATCAACCCTTCCTCGGCCCACGCCCGCAGTTGCCGAGTGAGGTTCGCCGCGATCGCGATCGGGATCTTGGCCGCCGCGCCCGCGCTGGTCCGCCAGGCCACCGCGGTAATGCCCGCGCTCCGCCTGCCCGGCAGGAGCACCCCGTGGGCGCCGAATGCGGCGGCTGAGCGGACCACCGCACCCAGGTTGCGAGGGTCGGTCACGCCGTCGAGCGCGACGAGCAGCGGCGGCTCTCCCGAGTCACGGGCGATCGCCAGCAGGTCGTCGGGATGGGCGTACTCGAACGGAGGCACCTGAAGGCCGAGCCCCTGATGCACCGCGCTGCCGGTCTTGCGGTCGAGCTCGTCGCGCGGCACCTCCAGTATGGAGATGCCCTTGTCCGCCGCCGTTCGGATCGCCTCGGTGACTCGGTCGTCGGTGTCGATGTTCAGCGCGATGTACAACGCCGTCGCGGGCACACCCGCGCGCAGCGCTTCCACCACCGGGTTACGACCCGCGATGATCTCCGGACCTTCGGCGGCCTTCTTCGCGGCGGCGCGCTGCTTCTCCGCCCGCGCGGCCGCGGCCGCGGCACGTCGCTGCGCGGGATGACCAGGACGCTGCTCCGCCCTCGGTGTCGGCCCCTTGCCTTCGAGTCCCTTACGCCGCTTGCCACCCGACCCGATCACAGGGCCCTTCTTGGTGCCCTCCTTGCGAACCGCGCCACGGCGACGGGAATTGCCTGCCATCTAATCAGTCCTCATTGTCCACAGCGGACCGTCTGGGGTGTCCTCGACCGCGATGCCCGCGTTCGTCAACTGGTCACGGATGGTGTCCGCCTTGGCGAAGTCGCGCTCGGCGCGCGCCTTCGCGCGCTCGGCTAGCATGCTGTCCACCAGCGAGCCCAGTGCTCTCGACTCCGCACCCGAAGCCTCCGCCCACCGCGACGACAGCGGGTCGATCCCGAGGACGTCAGTCATCGCACGCACCGTCTCCGCCAGTTCGAGCGCCTTGGCCGTGTCGTGCGCATCGAGCGCGGCATTGCCGTCACGCACCACGGTGTGCAGCACAGCGAAGGCCTGCGGGGTACCGAGATCGTCATCGAGCGCGGCGGCGAACTCGCCGGGTACGCGGCCGATGCGGATCTCGCCCGCGCTGCCCGCCACCCTGCGCAGGAACTGCTCGATTCTCCGGTAGCCGTGTGCCGACTCTGACAGCGCGGCGTCGGAGTACTCGATGGTGGAGCGGTAGTGCGGTTGGATCAAGTAGTACCGGAGTTCGACCGCGCGGTAGCGCCGCAGCATCTGCGGGATCGAAACCACGTTGCCCAGCGATTTCGACATCTTCTCGCCCGACAGCGTCACCCAGGCGTTGTGCAGCCAGAACCGGGCGAAGCCGTCGCCTGCGGAGCGCGACTGGGCCCGCTCGTTCTCGTGGTGCGGAAAGACCAGGTCCACCCCGCCGCCGTGGATGTCGAACTCGGGGCCGAGGTAGTTCGTGGCCATCGCCGAGCATTCCAGATGCCAGCCCGGCCTGCCGTTGCCCCACGGAGTCGGCCAGGCGGGCTCGCCCGGCTTGCCCGCCTTCCAGAGCGTGAAATCGCGGGGGTCGCGCTTGCCTTCGGCCTGCGACTCCCCCTGCTGCACGTCGTCCAGCCGTTGCCCGGAGAGCGCGCCGTAGCTGTCGAACGAGGTCACCGAGAAGTAGACATTGCCGTTCGCGGCGTATGCGTGGCCGCGGTCGATGAGCCGTCGCATCAGTTCGATCATTTGCGGCACATGACCGGTCGCCCGAGGGGCGATCGAGGGCGGAAGGCAGCCGAGTGCGGTATAGGCATCCTCGAACGCGCGCTCGTGTGTGGCCGCCCACTCCCACCACGGCCGACCTGCCTCGGCGGCCTTGGTGAGGATCTTGTCGTCGATGTCGGTGACGTTGCGGACGAACAGCACGTCCAGTCCGTTGTGGACGAGCCAGCGCCGCAACACGTCGTAGTTGAGTGCACCGCGCACGTGACCGATGTGCGGGATGCCCTGCACGGTGGCCCCACAGACATACACGGACGCCGTTCCCTCACGCGCGGGCTGGAACTCCCGGACGTCCCTGGTAGCGGTGTCGAAAAGATGGAGGGCCACGAGGAAAATGGTACGGGTCAGAGCACGGAGTGCTCGCGCAGGGCGGTCAGCAGCCCGTCGGTGCGCTCGGTGGTGGGTAGCGGGTCGACCAGCGCGAACGAGCACCCCAGTGCGCGTGCTCCGCCGTCGGCGGTCGCGCTGTCACCGATCATCAGCGCCTGTTCGGGTGCGACGCCGAGCCGGTCGAGCAGCATCGCGAAGACCGTAGGGTCCGGCTTGATCGCCCCGACCTCGTATGACAGCACGAACTCGTCCACGTAGGGGTCGAGTCCGTGTTCGGTGAACGTGGGGCGGATGTCGAACGCGATGTTGCTCAGCACCCCCACCGACAGTCCCCGTTCGGCCACGCTCTTGAGGGCCGTTTCGGCGTCCGGGTACGGCGTCCACTCCGCGGGGTCCACCAGTCTGCGGTAGAGCGCCTTCGCCTGCTCGACGGTGGGCACTCCCGACTGGCGGAGCACCTCGAGGTAGATCTTGCGGTGCAGGGTGGGATCGAGGTCGCGGTTCTCCCAGGCGTGTCGGTGCTCGTCGTCGAGTTCCACCGTGAGCGTCACTGGTGCTGTCATCCTGCGTAGTAGTTCCGCCTGCGCCTCGACGTCTAGTGGGTCACCGGTGTGGTCGGTGAGGTCGCGCAGCCAACTCTGGTCGTGCTCCAGCCGGAACAAGGTGCCGGAGAAGTCGAACAGCACAGCCCGAATCGTCACGCCGAACCACGCTCCCCTGCGCCCACTTCCAGGAGCAGCACGCTGGCGATCGCCGCGACTCCTTCCCCCCTGCCGGTAAGTCCCAGCCCGTCGGTGGTGGTGCCCGACACGTTGACCGGGCCGCCGACCGCTTCACCGAGTACCCGCTGCGCCTCCTCCCGCCGCTTTCCGATGCGCGGCGCGTTGCCTACCACCTGGACAACGGCGTTGCCAACTCGGTAGCCGGCCGCCTCCACCCGCCTGCGGACCTCGGCCAGCAACTCGGCACCGTGCGCCCCCGCCCAGCGCGGGTCACCGGTTCCGAAGACGGAGCCAAGATCGCCGAGCCCCGCGGCCGACAGCAACGCGTCGCACAGCGCGTGTGACGCTACGTCACCGTCCGAGTGCCCCGCGCAGCCGTCCACGCCGGACCAGTGCAATCCCGCGATCCAGCACTCCCTGCCGGGTTCGGTGGGATGCACGTCGACACCCTGGCCGATCCTCAATGTGCTTCCTCCTCGGCGAGCAGGGCTTCGATGACGGTCAGGTCGAAGGTGGTCGCCACCCGCATGCCGTGCGGGTGGCCGACGACCGTGTGTACCTCGACGCCGAGGTCGGGCAGTGGCCTCGCCGGGTCGGCGCCGTCGGACACCTCACCGGGGAGATCGCCGAGGACGTCACTGAGGACACTGCCGAGGAAGCCCTGCGGGGCCTGCATGCCGCGAAGGTGATCGCGATCTCGGGTGCCGACAATCCAGCCACTCGCGTCAACCACCTTGATGGTGTCGGTGACCGGTTCCACGGGTATCGCCGCAGGCGCGCCATCACGGAGTGCGTCGACTACCGCACGAACCGTCTCGGGACGGGTGAAGGCCCTTGCGGCCTCGTGTACGAGCACGACGTCATCTGGAGCGGGCCGAGCCGCCCGCAGCGCCACGCGAAGCGAGGTGGCCCTGTCCTGCTCGCCCGGCAACACCGTGACCCGCGTGTCCGCGAGCGGCGCCACGGCGGCCGTGTAAGCGGCTACGTGTTGCTGCGGGCCGGCGACGAACACCCGGTCCACGCAGCCCGACTGCAGCATGCCGCTAACGGCATGCTGCAACAACGGCGCGCCCTGGACGCGCGTGAGGGCACCCGAATCGTGCCCGTCCCGATTGTCCAGAGGAACCAGTGCTATGACGTTCAGGGCTGCTAGACCGCCGCGGTTTCCAGAACCTCGTCGAGGAGCACTTCAGCCTTGCCCTCGTCGGTGCCCTCCGCGAGCGCCAACTCACTGACCAGTATCTGCCGTGCCTTGGCCAGCATCCGCTTCTCGCCTGCCGAAAGGCCGCGATCCTTCTCACGTCGCCAGAGGTCGCGCACCACTTCGGCCACCTTGTTGACGTCGCCGGAGGCGAGCTTCTCGAGGTTGGCCTTGTACCGGCGAGACCAGTTGGTCGGCTCGTCGGTGTGAGGAGCCCGCAGTACATCGAAAACGCGGTTCAGACCGTCCTGGCCCACGACATCACGAACGCCGACGATCTCAGCGTTGTCTGCGGGTACGCGAACCGTAAGATCACCCTGCGCGACCTTCAGGACGAGGTACTGCTTTTCCTCGCCCTTGATCACGCGTGTCTCGATCGCTTCGATGAGTGCGGCACCGTGGTGCGGGTAGACGACGGTCTCTCCGACCTTGAAAACCATGTGTCCTCTGCCCCTTTCGCTGTATCCATGTTAGCACGACGCTTATGGGGGTAACCAGACACCCGGGGTCGTCCTTGCAGGTCAGTGGCCTGATTGGGCTCCGGTCGGGGGTTGACAAACATGCAATTCCCGTACTCACGCAGGTAGCGCGGAGTTGATTCCGATCTTTGTCGGATATCCACTGTGGACCCCATTCTGGTTGATCTCACGTGAGTGACACCACGTGTCGGGCACCACGTGCGGATCGAGTTCGGGGGCCGCGTTAGTCTCCGTGCCAGGCAAGCCCTTAGCGAGGAGGGACTCGGAGAAGTGAAACGTCGCATGCTGGGTTCGGCCGTGCTCGGTGTCGCACTGCTCGTGGCGGGATGCGGGGCCGGTCAGATTACGCAGACCGACACCCAGCAACCCGCCGTCAACGGCGCGATGGCGGGAGTCGACAACATCCTTATCCGAGAAGCCACGCTGGCCTATCCCGAGGGCGAGCCGCCCGTCGTCTACCCGCCCGGCTCCGACGCCGAGGTCAGCATGAGCATCATCAATGAGGGCTCCTCGCCCGATGAGCTCGTCTCGGCCAGGTCGGACCTCGCCGCCAGCGTCGCCATCGAGGGCACGCGCACCGTCTATCCGGGCAACACGCTCCGTCTCGGTGCCGTGCCCACTGACCTGGAGGACGTCGCCGAGGGCAGGCTGATCCTGCAGGGTCTCACCAGGCAGGTGCGGCCGGGCGAACTGGTCGGCCTCACTCTCACCTTCCGTAACGCTGGGCAGGTGAAACTGGAGATGCCGATCGCCTCGCCGAGCGAGGTGCTGCCCAGCCGGGTCCACGAGGGCGGCGAGGCAGGCGAATCGGAAGCAGGCGGTGGCCACTGACTGTCGGTGGCGGCCGCTAGCGTCTGCTCGTGGTCAAGAAGGGCACCAGCTACCGCTGCGCGGAGTGCGGACTCGAGGTAGCGAAGTGGGTCGGTCGCTGCCCGGAATGTCAGGCTTGGGGCACGATCGAGGAGCGTGGCGACACCCGCCCTCCTATCGCCCGCGTGGCGGCGGGTGCGCCGAGCGCCCCGGCCAGGCCCATCGCGCAAGTCGACGTCGAGAGTTCCAGGGCTCGGCGCACCGGGGTGGGTGAGCTGGACCGTGTGCTGGGCGGCGGCCTGGTGCCGGGTGTCGTGGTCCTGCTCGCGGGTGAGCCCGGCGTCGGCAAGTCCACGCTGCTGCTGGAGGTGGCATACCAGTGGGCCGCCAACGCCGGGGCGGGGCAGCATGACTGCGGCCCCGCGCTGTACGTGACCGGCGAGGAGTCGGCAGGGCAGGTCCGGCTACGGGCCGAGCGCACCGGCAACGTACACGATCGGATGTATCTGGCGGCGGAGAGCGACCTTGGCTCCGTGCTGGCACACGTCGACGACGTCAAACCCGGCTTGTTGATCGTGGACTCGGTGCAGACGATGTCCTCGCCGCAGGCCGAGGGGGCGCCGGGTGGTGTCACCCAGGTCCGCGCGGTCGCTGCGGGCCTCGTGGCGCTGGCCAAGGAGCGCGGGTTGCCCGTCGTCCTGGTGGGGCACGTGACCAAGGAGGGGTCCGTCGCGGGCCCCAGAGTCCTGGAACACCTGGTCGATGTCGTGCTGCACTTCGAAGGCGACAAGCACTCCACGCTGCGCATGGTGCGTGGCGTGAAGAACAGGTTCGGAGCCGCCGACGAGATCGGCTGTTTCGAGTTGCGTGACGACGGCATCGCGGGGGTGCCCGATCCGTCCGGGTTGTTCCTGAACCGGCATGCCGAGGCGGTTCCGGGCACCGCCGTCACTGTCACCGTGGAGGGCAAGCGCCCGCTGCTCGGCGAGGTGCAGGCGTTGGTGGGCAGGTCGAACCTCAACCAGCCGAGGCGCGCGGTGAGCGGGCTCGACTCCGCAAGGGTCAGCATGGTGCTCGCCGTGCTGGAGAAACGTGGCGGTGCCCAACTCGGCGACAAGGACATCTACACGGCCACCGTCGGCGGGATGAAGGTGACAGAGCCCGCTGTCGATCTGGCCGTGGCGTTGGCGGTGTCATCGGCTTTCAACGACACGGCGCTGTCGCCAAGGCTCGTCGCGATCGGTGAGGTCGGTCTCGCGGGGGAGGTTCGCCGGGTTACCGGTGTGGGTAGGCGGTTGGGCGAGGCGGTGCGGCTGGGGTTCACGCACGCGCTCATTCCGCCCGACTCGGGGCCGCTGCCAGAGGGCATCAAGACGCTGGAAGTTGGCGATCTGGCCGGTGCACTACGCGCGGTGGAGTACGTGCCGATGGCCTGAGGCCACCGCTCGCCCGGCGGGTATCGGCCGGGCGAGCGGTGATCGGCTCACTGCTCCGACAGCAGCCGGGCGCAGCGGATGAGGCCGAGGTGGGAGTAGGCCTGCGGGTGATTGCCGAGTGAGCGTTCCGCGACGGGGTCGTACTGCTCCGGCAGCAGCCCGGTCGGCCCCGCGGCGTCCACCAACTGCTCGAACAGCTCCTGTGCCTCGGTGCGGCGGCCGGTCAGCAGGTACGCCTCCACCATCCACGCCGCGCACAGGTGGAAACCGCCCTCGGTGCCGGGAAGCCCGTCGTCCCTGCGGTAGCGGTACACCGTCGACCCGCTGCGCAGCTCCGCCTCGATCGCTGTGACCGTCGACTGGAAGCGCTCGTCCTGCGGGTCGAGCAGCCCGGACAGACCGACGAACAACGAAGCCGCGTCCAGGTCGGTGCCGTCATAGGCGGTGGTGAACGCCTGCACCGACTCGTTCCAGCCCTTCTCCAGCACGTCAGCGGCGATCTGGTCACGTAGTTGCGGCCAGCCTGCGGGAACCGGGCGGTCGTAGACCTCGGCGAGTTTGATCGCTCTGTCGATAGTCACCCAGCACATGACCCGCGAGTACACCCGGTGCCTCGGCATGTGCCGTTCTTCCCAGATGCCGTGGTCGGGCTCGAACCAGCGCCGGGTCACCGCCTCAGCCATGGCCCTGACCAGCTGCCAGTCCTCGTCACGCAGCTCACCTCTGGCCTCGGCCAGCGTCGTCACCAGCTCCACGACCGGTCCGAACACATCGAGTTGCACCTGGTGGTTGGCCAGGTTGCCGACGCGGACGGGCCGGGAACCCTTGTATCCGGGCAGCGAGTCGATCACGGCTTCCGCACCTAGCTGGGTACCCGCCAGGGTGTAGAGCGGGTGCAGCCGTTCCGGACCGGCGAGTGTCGAGAGCACTCCGTGCAGCCACCGCAGGAAGCCCTCGGCCTCCTCCAGGGAGCCCAGCTCGACAAGCTCGCGGACCGTCATGGCGCCGTCGCGGATCCAGCAGTAGCGGTAGTCCCAGTTGCGGACACCGCCGATCTCCTCCGGCAGCGAGGTGGTGGCCGCCGCCATCACCCCGCCGGTGTCGGCGTCGGCGAGGCCACGCAGGGTCAGCGCCGACCGTGCCACCAGGTCGGGTTCCACCGGTGGCAGCTTCAAGGTCGTCGCCCATTCGCTCCAGTTCGAGCCGGCTCGCGCCCTGCGCTCGACCTCGGTGAGTTCGTGCGGACCCAGGTCCGTGGTGCCACACCGCAGCTCCAGCACCACCGGCTTGTCCTGGGACGGCTCGATCAGCGCGGTCGCGGTGTCGTGCAGGCCGTCAGTGGTGATCTCCCACCGCACTCCGGGTGCGCGCAGCACGAACGGTTCCGAGGTGCCGAGCACGCGCAGGCCGTCCTGCTCCTGCAGCAGCCGCACCGGCACGCCGCCGAACTCGGGCCTCGGCGCGAACACCACCGATGCGGCGGTCTCCCCGGAGACAACCCGCACCAGGTCGGTGCGGTGCGGTGGGCTCTCCGGCTCCAGATAGTCGGTGACCAGCAGTCGCGACCAGCGTGTCTCCACGGTCATCGTGTTGGGCAGGTAGCGCTGTCCCAGTGGCAACCCGTTGCGGTGGGGCTTGATCGAGAAGTGCCCGGCGCCCTCGCCACCCAGCAGGTCGCCGAACACCGCGGGTGCGTCCGGTCCGGGATGGCACAGCCAGGTCAGCTTCGCCTCGGGTGTGAGTAATGCCACAGATCGCTCGCTGGCCAGCATCGAAAGCCGCTCGATGGGGGGCGACTGCTCGCCGTAGAGCCAGTTGCGCCGTTCCTCGAGCAGGAACGCGAGGATGGTCGCGACCTCCTCGGTGTCGCCGATGCGGTACTGCGCGCGGGTGTCACCGTCGCCCACCTTCACGCCCAGGTCAGGGCCGGAGAGGCGGGCGAAAGCCTTCTCGTCGGTGACGTCGTCGCCGATGAACATCGCGGCTGTGGCACCCACCTGGTGCCGCAGCGTGTCCAGCGCGTTTCCCTTGTCGGTGCGCACCACGGAGAGTTCAACGACCTCCTTGCCGTCGGTCGTCTGCACCCCTTCCCATGTCGAAGGGCCTTCGTGCACGGCGGTCACGATCCGGCGGGCTGCCTCGCGGTCGGCTCGCCGCACGTGAACGGCCACGCTGGCGGGTTTGATCTCCAGCGAGGCCCCCTCCACGCCGTCGATGATGCGCTCGAGTTCGGCCTCCACGCGCCGGTGGAGATTGCGCGCCTCGGCGTCGAGCGCGTGCACGAACCCGATGTCGAACTCCGATCCGTGGCTGCCGACCAGGTGCACCTCCGCAGGCAGCCGGGAAAGGATCGCCAGGTCTCGCAATGCGCGGCCGGAGATCACCGCCGTGGTGGTCTCGTGCAGGCCGGCAAGTGACCGCAGCGCACCGACCGACTCGAGTCTCGGATGAGCCTCGTCGGGGTTGGTCGTGATGGGCGCCAGCGTGCCGTCGTAGTCGCACGCGACCAGCAGGCGCGGCGTGCGAGCGATCTGCACGATCGCGCGCCGCAGCTCAGCGGGCAGGGCCTCGGCGGTCAACACTCCTCCTTAAGGAGCTTCGCAGTGGTCTGGGATTCAGGCGGCCGTCTCGGACCCGAGCGCTTCCAGGAACGAGCGCGCCCACCTGTCGACGTCGTGTGTCAGTACCTGACGACGTAAGGCGCGCATCCTACGCCGACCTTCCGCGGGGTCGAGCGTAATAGCCTGTTCCAGTGCGTTCTTCACCCCGTCCAGATCATGCGGGTTGACAAGGAAAGCGCTGCTCAGCTCCGCGGCGGCGCCCGCGAACTCCGAGAGCACCAGTGCTCCGCCCAGATCGTGCCTGCACGCGACGTACTCCTTGCAGACCAGGTTCATGCCGTCCCGCAGCGGGGTCACCACCATGACGTCAGCAGCCGTGAAGAACGCCGCCAGTTCGGTGCGGTTCACCGATTGGTGCAAGTAGTGCACAACCGGACGACCCACCCGTGCGAACTCGCCGTTGATGCGGCCGACCATCTGCTCGATCTCGCTACGCATCTGCTGGTAGTGCTCGACCCGTTCGCGGCTGGGCGTAGCGAGTTGGACGAACGTCACGTTCTCCGGCTTCACCCGGCCTTCCTGTAGCAGTTCGTGGAAGGCCTGAAGCCGCAGATCGATGCCTTTGGTGTAGTCGAGTCGATCGACTCCCAGTAGGATGGTGTCCGGATTGCCCAGATCGGCGCGCACCTGCGCGGCGCGGTCGGCCACCGCCTTGGTCCTCGCCAGCGTGTCGAGCCCGGCGGCATCGATGGAGATCGGGAACGCGCCGACGCGCACCGTGCGGTCGCCCACCTGTACCATGCCCGGTCGTGATCGAACGCCCACCGAACCCCGGCTCGGTTCGAGGCCGATCAGTTGCCGCGCCAGCCACAGGAAGTTCTGCGCCCCACCTGGGCGGTGGAAGCCGACGAGGTCGGCACCGATGAGTCCGCGTACGATCTCGGCTCGCCACGGCATTTGCATGAACAGTTCCACCGGGGGGAACGGGATGTGCAGGAAGAAGCCGATGCGCAGGTCCGGTCGCAGCTCGCGAAGCATGGACGGCACGAGTTGCAGCTGGTAGTCCTGCACCCACACCGTCGCGCCCTCACCCGCGACGGCCGCGCTCGCCTCGGCGAATCGCCGGTTCACGCGGACGTAGCTCTCCCACCAACCGCGGTCGAAGATCGGACGCGCCACCACATCGTGGTAGAGCGGCCACAGTGTCGCGTTGGAGAACCCCTCGTAGTAGTCGCGGACGTCTTCGGAGGTCAGTGCCACCGGGTGGAGTACAAGGCTGTCGTCGGTGAACTCGTCGACCTCGACATCGGGCACGCCCGGCCAACCGACCCAGGCGCCCTTGCGGGAACGCAGGAAGGGTTCCAGCGCCGAGACGAGGCCGCCGGGGCTCTGTGTCCAGCGCTGGGTCCCGTCGGCGGAACGTTCCAGGTCTACGGGAAGCCTGTTGGCGACAACGACGAATTCTGCTCTCGCGTTCGACTGTGGTGATCCCGCGGGTGGCATGGTTAAGACACTATCGCGGTGAACTCAATCAAGGCGGCGGCCAGGATCGAGCGGGCCCGCCATTCGTGGCCCCGCGAGCTTGCGTTCCAGCCTGCCGAGTCCGGTACGTAACGGCTGTGCGAGGAACTCGCCGAGCACCACGCCCGCGGCCAGTGCCATACCAATCGCGACAGCGGACATCAGGGTCGTCATCGTTCCGCCATCGGCGAGTTCGGACAGCCCTCGGTAGGTGGCGAGTCCTGGAAGCAGCGGCGTGATCCCCGACACGGCGACGACCAGAGGGGTGACCCGCAGTCTCCTCGCCAGGACGCCGCCGCCGAGCCCCACCAGGGTCGCGGCAATCGCGGAGGCGACGATCGCCGATGTCTCGAACAACTGCATGGTGCCGTAGGCGCCCGCACCGACCGCGCCCGCGGCCGCCGCCACCAGCAGCGGGCGCAGCCTGGAGTAGGAGGCAAGTGCGAAGCACGCGGCGGCACCGGAGCCCGCGAGAAGCATGATCGGCAGCGAGAGCGGGGTGACCCCCGGTACGTCGGGGATGGGGGTGTGGGTAGCGCCCAGCTTGGCCGCCAGGCTGATCGCCCCTGCGACACCCGTGATCAACCCGGCACTCATCAGTGCCACTTCGAGACTTCGTCCTGCCGCGGTGACGTAGTAGCCGGTGATGGCGTCTTGCACCGCCGAGACCGTGGAAAGGCCGGACAGCAGCACGGTGAGTGCGGCCGCCACGACGAGCGTGGGTCGTTCCAGCGAGAACAAGTCCAGGTTCACGATCGCGATGGCCGAGATCGTCGCGATGAACCCGCCGACCACCTGCTGGAAGAAGAACGGCAGCGCCGCCTTGTTCAGCAGCCGCCCGACCCGGTCGACGAGTGCGCTGATAACGAACGCGATGACCGGTGTCCATCCGGTGCCACCGAGCAGCAGGGTGATGAACCCGGCCATGCCGCCCCACGCCAGCGTGGACACCCAACGGGGGTAGGGGTGCTTCGCGGTCGTGATGCGGTGGAGTTCGGTGTAGGCGTCCTCGGCGCTGATTCGACCCCGGATCAGTCGCTGCACGAGCCGTTCGGTGTCCGAGAGCCGGCTGTAGTCGAGGCTGCGCGAGCGGACCACCCGTAGCGCGGTGACCGGAGGCAGGTCGCTGCCGCGCAGGCAGCTGACGGTGATCGACGTGAAGATGACGTCAACCTCACAATGAGGTAGCCCCAGCGCGCGGGTGAGGGTAAGAATCGTCGCGGTCACGTCGGAGGCACCGGCACCACTGGCCATCTGCACCTCGCCGATGCGCACGGCGAGGTCGAGCACCAGGTGCAGGGTGGCCTCGTCGGGAAGCTCCGGCCCGATGGTCGCGTCAGGAGGCGGCTGGACGGCGGGCAGTTCGCCCGTCGGTGGTTCCAGGATGTGCCAGGCGCGTTGCCGGGTCTTGCGGCCGCGTTGCTGTCGCGGGTTTCGCTTGTCGTATTGATCCTCGGCCGGGGCCTCCAGGATCTGCCACGCGTGCCGGCGCCGGGGCGCCGCCGTACGAGCGCGCGGCTTCAGTTTCATCTCCCACCTCCTCACGGGTCCCCGAGGGTGCATCGACTGCCAGGTCCCGGGCGTTGCACGCTGACCACCGTGGCGTGTACCACGTTCATTCATAACGGTGACCGGGCAAGCTCAGACCACGGTAATTGCGTCCGGCCCGTTGGAGGCGGCCGCGGCCGCCTCCGGGCGGTAGGTGTGGCGCACGTGACGGCGGATATAGTGGACGGGTCCGCCGCAGGGGTGGTGGGACAGGCCGGTATAGCTCAGTTGGTAGAGCATCTGTCTTGTAAACAGAAGGTCAGGGGTTCGAGCCCCCTTGCCGGCTCAGCTCTTCGATCATGACACCGGTAGGCACGTCGTGGCCGCGACCGGCTGGTCAACTCCGAGGGTCCCGGCAGAGGTCCCTTACCTCGGGATACCGCCTAAAGCCTGCCGCTTCGTAGGTGGCGACGGCACCGATATTGGAGCTCGGTGTGCAGACCATCGCGCTTGACGAGCCAAGCTGCCGGAGTGCTGCCGCCGCGGCGACAGTGATCGCCTTCCCGTGGCCGTGACCGCGATGTTCCCTGTGCACGCCCATGGGTTCGAGCAGTCCGGGCCTGCCCGGACCGGCCGACCACACCGTCACCGTCGCCACCGCGTCGCCTTCGTCGTCATACGCGACCAGACAGCGGGCGTCGGCGTACGGCAGTCCGGCCGCCATCGCGTGCCAGCGTTCGTCGGTGAACGGCGACCCATCGAACGATGCCCGTTGTAGGGCGGTCCGCACGCGTGCCAGCTCCCGCCGGACCACCTCGATCCGCAAGTCCGGGTCCTTCACCGGCTCGGTGAGGTCGCGGTGCAGCGGCGTCCACGGCTCGCCCGCGCTCCAGCCGTACTCGAGCAGCGGTTCCTGGATCAGTGCGCCCATCGGTGCTTCGACGCACACCTTCCCCCCCGGCAGCACACCGCGGTCCGGCTCGACAAGGTCGGCAACGAGTTGTCGCGCCAGCTCGTCGTCTTGCCGCGCCTGCGGCGCGATCGTCATTCGCAACAGTTTCGGACCGTCCAGCAGCCCGACGGCGAGTACTTCCCCGTCTCGCTTCCAGGTACGGATCGCGGCGGCCGTCGCTTCCGTTCCGAACCGCCAGAACCAGCCCAAATCCCCCGGATGCAGCTGGATCACCCCGTCGCTCTGCCACTCACGTAGCACGCTCACGGCTTCGCTCAGCTTGTCGATAGCGGGCGTGCCCAGCTCGATAGCCATGCGCCGATCGAATACCACCACTCGGGTTCGCATCCGGTTTTCGGCCGGTGATGAAGCGGTGGGCAGCCTCGATATTTGATCGATCGGTCTTGTTTGGGGTAGCTTCTGTGTGTGGCGCGGACGAAAGAGTTCGATCCGGACACGGTGTTGCAGCGAGCGCTGGAGTTGTTCTGGGAGCGTGGCTACGAGGCGACATCGATGGCGGATCTTGTTGAGCACCTCGGTGTAGCCAGGGCGAGTATCTATGCCACGTTCGGGGGCAAGCGTGAGCTGTACCTGAAGGCGCTGGACGGCTATCTGCGGGCGCAGGACCCCCGTGTGGTGGAGCGGCTGTCGCAGCCGGGTCCGGTGCTGCCCGCGGTGCGGGCACTGGTCGAGTCCTATGTGGCCGAGTCGCTGGCCGACGAGCGCCGCCGGGGCTGCATGGTGGTGAACGCGGCGGTCGAACTGGCACCTCGGGATCGCCAGGTCGCCCGTGGGGTGCAGGCGAGTTGGGACACGCTGGAAACCGCTCTGGTGTCCGCGCTGATGCGAGCACGGTCGCAGGGGGAGATCTCCGGGGAGCGGGACCCGAGGGCGCTCGCGCGGTTCCTGCTGGTGATGCTGCAGGGCATCCGGGTGCTCGGAAGGGCTGATCCCGATCCGGCGCGACTGTGGGACGCGGCCGAGCAGGCGATGGCGGTGCTGCGGTAGCCCGTTCCATCCGCGCGACGGGCATTTCCGTGCTCCCAAACAAGAACGATTGATCTAGTATGGCAGGGGTTATGGCTGAGGTGGTGGCGCGCCGAGGAACTGCGAGCGGCCGACGGTTGGCGTTCACGCTTCTGGGAGCGCGCGGCGGTCCTGCGCGCAGGTCACGCTTATCGCGGCGATCACCGTGCTCACCGTGGCGCTCCCGGCGGTACAGGTGGATCTCGGTGTCGACGACGCGGGGCTGGTGCTCGCGAGCTCGGCCTACGGGGTGGCGTTCGGCGGTTTGCTGCTGTTCGGCGGCAGCAGGCGTCCTGCGCCTGCAAGCAGCAGCCCGGCAACGAGCAACGGTTGCGTTCCCAGCCGCACGCGAGCCCAGTCAACCAGCGGGCCCGCGGTCAGTAATGCCACGGCCGGTAGGGCCGTCGCCAATACCGCGATGGAGGTCGGCCCGCCGGTCGGGCTCGCGGTGTTGGTTCCACTCGCCTCCTCCTATGCGGCGTCCCGGCACTACCTGCCATCGGCCGAGGCGACGGGCAAGGGATACGGCTTCGCGTTCACTCTCGCCTTCGCCGCCACGGCAGCCTTGGCGCTGGTCGCGCACCTGGAAATCGGAAGAAGAATCGGAAGGAAGCCATGAATCGTCGTTTCGCAGGCAAGGTCGTTCTCGTCACCGGTGGCGGTTCCGGCATTGGCAGGGCTACCGCCGTGGCATTCGCACGCGAAGGTGCGACGGTCGCCGTGGCCGGGCGCAGTCCCGAACCGCTGGCGAGGACCGTCGAACTCATCGGGGAAGCCGGTGGCGAGGGCAGCGCGATCCCCGCCGATGTGTCTCGCCCCGAAGACGTAGCCGGACTTGTCGAAACCGCTGTGGACCGTCACGGTGGCCTGCACGTGGCGTTCAACAACGCGGGTGTCCTTGCGGCGGGAGCGATCGCCGACATCGACGAGGCGGACTGGGATCGGCTGCTGGCCATCAACCTCACCGGCGTGTGGCTTTCGATGAAGCACGAGATCAGTTACATGCGTGCTCACGGTGGTGGCACCATCGTCAACACCGCCTCCAACCTCGGTGCGCACATGCGGCTCGCCTCGCTTGGCGCGTACGCGGCTTCCAAGGCCGCCGTCAGTGCACTGACCCGAACAGCGGCCAGGGAGTACATCGACGACGGAATCCGGATCAACGCGATCAGCCCCGGACCCATCGACACGACCATGTCGCTGCAACAAGGCGAAACCGAGGCCGACCGTGCCGACCGCATGAAGACGGTGCTGCCCGCCCGCAGGGTCGGGACGCTGGACGAAGCAGCCGCTGCCGTGCTCTGGCTCGCCTCTGCCGAGTCCAGCTACACCATCGGCCACGATCTGGTCCTCGACGGTGGCGCGACCGCATAACCTGGTCCGGTTCCCCGCGCCGGTGTGTGCCACGTGCCGATAACGGCCACACCGGCGTCGGCCGCTGCGGTGGTTGGCACACCATCATGTCGAGCATGTGGTGGGTTCCAGCCGTTGTTCCAGTTCGTTGCCCGGTTCAGCGGCGGGTCGCCTGCACGAAGGTGACCCGGCCGAACCTGTGGTCGGCGTGCGCGACCTCGCCTGCGTCCTCGAACCCGGCTGCCGTCAGCAGGGCGACGATGCCGTTGCCCTGGTTGCGCGCAACGACCGGGCTGTGCGCCACCCTGGAACGCATCAGCCGGGGTAGGTGGCGCAGCGCCCGAAGCAAACCGTGGCCATGGTCGTGCTCGGGTAGGTAGTCTTCCACATTGGACGATGGGCCGCCGAAGTCCGCTATGGTGACCTTCCCACCTGGCCGAAGTACGCGCAGCGCCTCGCGGCCGAAGGCCGTCCTGCCGTCGTCGTCAATGTGGTGCAGCGCCAGCGACGAGACCACATGGTCGGCCGATGCGTCCGCTGTGGGAAATCGGTCGGCATATCCCTGTACGAGGGTGAGTGCCACACCCCGGCGTCGCGCCTTGCGCGCGGCCCTGTGCAGGGCGGCCGCGTCGGGGTCGAGAGCGGTGACCTGCGCTCGAGGCTGTGCCCTTAGCAGGGTGAGCGACAGGTTGCCGGTGCCGCAGCCCACATCGATCACCGCCTGGCCGGGCGCGACGCCCGCCAGTTCGACCGTGCGTTCGTACAACGCGCGAACACCGACCACCCGCGCGAAGGCGTCGTAGCAGGGCAGCAGCCAGCTCTTGCCCGCGCCCGGCAGGAACGACCTATCTCGCTCCGCCGGGGTGCGCTGATCGAGGATGCGTACGCCGGTAGTCGGTTTCATGAGTACTCCCTTTGGCTCGGTTTGCCTTTACCCCGCCAGTCTTGGACATCCTGTGGTCGCCATGCAGGACGTACATTGGTAGGCATGGGACATTCTTCGGTCGAGCGAGTGCGGGGCTCTGCCTCGCGGCTGCGTAGGGTGCTGCCTGACGGGACTCCGGTCTACCGCCACGACCAGCGCCCCGGTCTGCCCCCGGTCTGGGTGACCCGGTTCGATACCGACTCGCTGCCCACCGAACTCCCGTCGAATCACCGGCACGCTCACGACTTCCTCGTCCTGGTGTACATCGAGGAGGGGGACGGCTCGTTCGTGGCCGGCGGCACCGAGCGGCCGTTGCGCGCGGGCTTGGTTCACGCGGTGCCGCCAGGACAGGTGGTCGACGTCGCGGCGGTCGCCGAGCTTGCTCACAGCTACGGGTGGTCGGTCGCGTTCACGCCGGATGCCGTTCCCGCGCTCGCCTCGGTTTCCCCGCTGACGTGGACCCACCACCCGCTGCTCGCGTTGTTCGCGCCCGGCGCGGGCCAGGGTCGGGTTGCCGAGGCCGACCGGGCGCGCTGGTCGGCGTGGTTGGCGGAACTGGCCGAGGAACTCGCCGACCCGGATCGGCTCGGGGCGCGCGACGCCATCGCCGCGCTGCTCACCCGCGTCCTGGTCGCGGCGGCGCGGCTGGTGCCCAAGCCACCGGCTACACCTGACCCACTCGTGCAACGGGTTTTCGATCAGATCGAGGCGGTGTTTCGGGAGCCGGTCTCGGCAGCGGACATCGCTCGCGCACTCGGCTACACCCCGGGGCACCTCACGACGGTTGTCCGGCAGCGCACCGGCCGTCCGCTGCTGGAATGGCTTACCGAGCGCCGCATGACGGAGGTCCGCAGGCTGTTGCGTGAAACCGAACTGCCGCTGGACGTCGTCGCTGCCCGGACCGGGCTACGGGACGCCACCTATCTGGTTCGGCGCTTCCGGCGCCGCTACGGGATCACCCCGCGACGATGGCGCCGCGGCCAGCGAGCCCTGCCCTGACGCTCGGTGCCCTGACGGCTCTCGCCATAAAAGGTCTCGACCACTGCGGCCACACGTTGCTCGCCGATGGTCTCGCACGGTGGGCGTCTTGTCGATCCCCCGGTCAATATTTGAGAAAACCTGCCCGGGAAAGGGAGCGGCTGCTAACGTGACGCCAACCCGTAGCGCTTTCGTTATCGCGCCTTCGGTTGCCGATTCCCAGGTCGGCCGCCGGGGGCCTTCTCCGCGAATGTAAAGGGAGTAACCGCCGGTCATGTCTGACGGAGTCAGAACGCTCCGTGCGTGCAAGGAGGGCCATGTGCTCAGCTATCCGGAAGCGCTCGACAACCGGGCCAATGTGGAGGAGGTGGATCTCGCCTTCTGTTCGTACTGCCCGTGTCGCACGGTCTATCTGGTAGTGATCTCGCCGGGCGAGGGAGCCCGTGTCGCGGCCGTGGGTGGACCGCAACTGTTCGAATGGCTGGAGGAACAGGACTGGCCGAGGTCCACATACGTGGGCCACGACGGCAGCATGTTCCTTTACCGAATGGTGCCGAGTCCGCTTGACCTCATTCTGGCCTTCCAGTGACGGCAGCACGAATTCCGCGTCGCATTCGAAAACCCACCTGCTTCGAATGCGACGCGGAATGTGGTGACGCCCGGCGAGGCCGCTAAAGGCCGCAGGAACCCCGGTCGAGGTGGAAGTACCTCGCGTTGGCCCAACGGCAGATCCACATACCCACCGCGACGCCAGCGATCGTGACGAGCGCAGGAAGGTAACCGCTGCCTACCTGGATGATCGGAATCGCCGGGCAACCCCCAGAGATCGCCCAGCCGGTGCCGAACAGGATCGCGCCCGGCACCACACCCGCGTGGATACGCCCCGGCGTGCGGCGGACCTGCATCACTCCGAAGATCACCACGATGATCGCCACGGCTCCACCGAACGCGAGCAGCATACGGGGGTCCTGAAAGGTGAACATGCGGTTGAGTTCGGCGTAGTCGCCGAAGCCGATGTTGGTGACGACGAAGCCGAGCGCCAGTCCGTTGACGACGCTACCGACCAGCACGGCACCCCTGGTGCGCATCAGATCACCTTCCACAGCAGGAACGACACCGCGACGGCGGTACCGAAGAAGACGGCGGTCGCAAGGAGGCTGACCGGGCGGAGCCTTCCGCAGCCGCTGAGCCCGTGTCCCGAGCTACACCCTCCGGCGAGGCGGGTACCGAAGCCTACGAGTATCCCGCCGACGAAGAGCACAATGATCATGGTGGTGGGGTCGGCGGTGACGATCTTGCTGAAGCCCTCGCCCATGTCGGACTGAACTTCGAAGCGACCGCTGGTGACAGCCGCGATCCAGCCACCGGCGAGGATCGACAACAGCATCGCCGCCTGGGTCACCAGTGGCGCGGGGCGGGACGCCGCGGTGGAAGCGGGCTCCGGGAGTTCGGGGTCCTCCACCAGCGTGTGCGTTCCGCCGGTCCGCGCGGTGCCGTCTGGTTGCGTGCCGAACTCCTCGGCCGTGGCGGCTGCGAGCGCCTCAGCGAGTTCCTTGTCATCGAACTGCGCGTTCATGCGCTCCAGCCTGCGTTCGGACCTCCAGTGCAGGACGCGGTCCCACGCCGAGGACACGCCGAGGGTGCGGTCCGTGGTGAGGGTGTAATTGATGGTGACGAGGGCGAGCCCTGCCGCGCCCGCCCACCAGGGCCAGTAGTTGCTCATACGGAACCTCTCATCCATTCGGCCAGTCGGGTCCACCAGCGCGGCTTGCGCTCGCGTTCCCGGCCGGTGGGTCGTCGCGGCGGTGGTGGTTCGTCGATCCGGTCCTGCCTAGAGCGCGGTGGCGGCTCGGGCCGAACGTGCGCCCGCTGCTGCTCGGCGACACCGCGGGGTCTGTCGTTGTCGAACCAGGACGGTTGGGCCTGCCTTGGCGCGTACGCGCGTGGCTGTGTTGGCTGTTGCGGCCGCTCGGGAGCGGGCCTTGGCCTGCGCCTTGGCTCGACGGCGTCGTAGCGGCCCTCGCCGATAACGTGTCGCAGGTGTTGCGCGTCGTTTCCGTTCGGCAGCAGGGAGATGGGGACCATCTGACCCGTGACGGACAGCTTGTAGCGGGCACAACCGCGCCAACGGTCATCGGTGTCGCAGTAGTGGTCCCGCCATCCGCGCAGACTATGCCGCAGCAGCGGAAAAAGGGGGCACCCTTCAGCGTGCGTGCAACCCACGTCGCTCCGATCCGACCGGCCTCACACCACCCGGCCGGGAAAGGTGGTGACCGATCTCGTCGTTGACAAAACCCCAGCCATCCATCGGTCCCCGAGCGCGCAGGGAGGCTATCGCAACCGACGCGCGAGTAGAAGTTCTCTCAGGAACTGAGAAAACCCAGGTCAGGGCGGGTATATTTCGCTGTGTTGAGCTGGGTTCGTGGAACCGGGTGACGGGGGATCAGCTATTGGTATAGGCCTATCCCATTCAACCGAAGGTCTATACCAATGACCTGAGCCGGGCTTTCGTGACGAGTGAGCGACCGGTGCCTGGTCAATGCGCTTGCCGCTGGCGCCTGGCCTGGCGGTGCGCGGCCATGCGGACCGGCGCGTTGGCCACCCCGTACCCGGCGTACTCACCGACACGCTGAACGACCTCGAAGAACACCCGGGAGCCGAGCACCTCGGTGTGGAAGTGGAGGAACTCCCCACGCTCGTCGGCGTCGTAGAGCACCTGGCATTCCCGCAATCTCGCCAGCAGCGCGGGATCGAGATCGAGCCGGGCATCGAGATCGTCGTAGTAGTTGTCGGAAACGGACAGCAGTGGCACCCCACGCTCTCGCATCGCCCGCGCGGCGGCGAACACGTCGTCGGTGGCGAACGCGACATGCTGCGGGTCCGGAACCCCCGGCGACCAGTCACCCCTGCGCAGGACCGTGCCGTGCAACGCGATCCGCACCAGCCCACGCGGATCGGTCACCGCGCGGTTGCGGACAAGTCCGAACGGGGCGGCGAACTCGCTGTCGTGCCGGGGGTCGAGGCCGAGCACCGCGCGGTAGAACAGGGTGGCCTCATCGAAGTAGTCGAACGGCTGAGCCAGCGCCACGTGGTCGACCTGAGTCAGCCGCGTAGCCACCGCCGGTGGGGTACCGCTCAGAATGAAGTCGCCGAGCCAGTCCGCCTCCCCCGCTCCGCTGCGGCAGAAGAACACCTGCGTGCCGTCCGGCGCGGCCACCGCGGGCAGCTCCGCCTCGTTCGGGCCACGCTCCCGTGGTACCGCAGGGGCCAGGAAGGCATGCGCTCGTTTCGCGGACTCTGTCGGATCGGATGTCTGCACTCCGAGCGCGCTCACCGCGGTCGCGGCCGACCCGCCGGAGTTGAGCAGCACTCGCGCGTCGGCCTGCTGCCACAGCTGCACAGGCTTGGATCGGTGCTGTCCGACGTGCGCGAACCCCATCGCGGCAAGGGCACGCGCCACCGGCGTCACCGCGTCACCGGCAACGGCCACCTCGACAAAGGCGAAACCGGTCGGCCGCGGCGCGGCTACCGGGGCGGCCAACTCGATGCGTTCGGTCACCGGCGCGGGAAGCCGAGGAGCCACGGCCTCCTCGAGTGCGACGAGCGAGCGTATCGCGTCCACGGCCGCACGCCGCGGTGCCGACTGGCGGAACACGTCGTTGAACACCTCGAGCGAGAGTGGACCTCGGTACCCGGCCGCGAGCACGTTTCCGGTGAATCCCGGCAGGTCGAACGCACCCTGTCCGGGAAACAGCCTGTGGTGCCTGCTCCACTGCAGCACATCCATGCGCAACCGCGGCGCATCAGCCAGTTGCAGGAAGAACAGCTTGTCCCCTGGCAGATCCGCGATCGCGGAAACGTCGGTTTGCTGCCGCGACCGCGAAAGCACGTGAAAACTGTCAAGGCACAGCCCCAGCGCCGGATGATCCGCTCGCCGCACGATCTCCCAGGAGCGCTGCCACGTGTCGACGTGGCGACCCCACGCCAAGGCCTCGTACGCGATCCGCAGCCCGCGCCGCTCGGCGCGGTCGGCCAGCGCGCGCAGCTGATCGGCCGCGAGGTCGGCGTCGGCCACCGCGTCCTCCGACACCGACGAGCAGACCAGCAGTGTTTCGGCGCCGAGCCGCTCCATCAGGTCGAACTTGTGTTCCGCTCGGCGAAGGTTTCGACGCAACGCCTCGGGGTCCACCGTTTCGAAGTCGCGGAACGGCTGGTAAAGCTCGACGGAAAGGCCGAGGTCGGCGCACCGGTCGCGTAGCCGCTCCGGTGACCACGGCGAGGCGATCAGGTCGTTCTCGAAGATCTCCACACCGTCGAACCCCGCTGCCGCAGCCGCGTCGAGTTTGTCGGGCAGCGTGCCGGACAGGCACACGGTCGCGATCGCCTTACGCATCAGCCTTTCCTCCTCAGTCGATGGTCACCGGCGCGCCGGTGCGGGCGGCCTCGGCCACTGCCTGGGTGACCCGCAGCGTCCGCAGGCCCTCCCTGCCGCTGGCAAGCGGCGGCTGCTCGCCGCGCAGCACAGCGCAGAACTGCTCAAGTTGCCGCTCCAGCGGATCTGCCATGGGCACCTCGACCTTCGAGGTGACGAAGGGCTGCCACCACGAAGGTGTCCCGTCGAACACCCGTAGCCGCATGGTCGGCACGGAAAGCGAGCCGTTCGTGCCCGCGAGGAGGTAGCAGTCCTCGTCCGGGTGGTGGGGGTAGCGAGGGTCCTCTCGGGAGGTCTGTTCCCAGCTCCGCGCGGAGGCCGCGGCGTCGGAAAGCAGAAAGCTGCCCAGCGCGTCACCGGCGAACCGCAATGTGATCGCCACCGTGTCCTCCACCGGAAAGCCCCTGGTCCGGTTGGACGCGGCTGCCTGCACCGTGACGATCTCCCCGCAGATCGCGCGTAGGTTGTCGATCTCGTGGCTGAGGTTGATCAGGATCGGGCCTCCGCCGGGCTCGCGGCGCCACGGCGCTTGCTCGAAGTAGTCGTCCGGCTTGCGAAACACCGCGCTGCCCTGCACGGCGACCAGCCTGCCGAGCACACCGCCCCGCACGATCTCGGCGGCGACCGCGACCAGCGGGCTGTGCCTTCTGTGATGTCCGACCGCCAGCGGTACCGCGCCCGCTTCGGCGGCACACACCAGCCGCTCGGCATCGGCGACGGAGTCAGCCAGCGGCTTCTCGACGAGCACCGGCACACCGGCATCGACGCAGCACAGCGCGTGCTCGACATGATGGCGGTTCGGCGAGGCGACGATGACCCCGTCCACGCGTGTCTCTGCGAGCAGGTCAGGCAGGAGCGCGTGGCCGGAGCCGCTGCCGGCGTCTCGTGCGGCAGGATCGGGGTCCACAACGGACACCAACTCGCAGCGTGGGTTGCCGCGTACCAGCTCGACATGCCTGCGGCCAATGAGGCCCGCGCCCACGACCGCGATCCGGAGCCTGCTCACGACCGCTCCCGAGCGGCAAGCCAGCGCAACGCAAGCAGGTAACCACTGACACCGCAGCCTGCGATGGTCGCGGTCGCCACCGGCGAGATGTAGGAGTGTGTCCTGAAGGATTCCCTCGCGTGCACATTCGTGATGTGCACCTCGACGAGCGGGGCGGTGAGCATCGCGCACGCCTCTCGCAGCGCCACCGAGGTATGGGTCCACGCGGCTGGGTTCAGCACCACCGCCGCGCCTTCGTCGGCGGCTTCGTGTACCCAACGCAGCATCTCGTGCTCCGCGTCGGTTCGCAGCACCCGCACCGAAAGATCCAGTTCCGCCGCCAGCGCCTCGCACGACCGGGCAAGCTCGGCGAAGGTGACCGTGCCGTATCTGGCCGGTTTCCTTCGGCCGAGCCTGCCAAGGTTGGGCCCGTTGAGCACCCGAACGTTCACCAGAGACGCCTACTCGGCGGACTGCCGCACGCTGCGGTACAGCTCCAACTGCTCGCCGGAAAGCGTCCTGTTGAAGTAGTCACCGGCCCGCTTGGCGAACGCTTCGCGATCCACGTCGGAAACGACCGTCATGTCGCCGCCGCTTCGCCATTGCTCGAGTATCTTCTTCTCCTCCTGCTCGATGCAGTCCCGGTTCGCCGACCTGGTCTCGTGAACGGCCTGCTGGAGTGCTTGCTGCTGCTCGGAGGAGAGCTTGCGCCAGCTGTCCTCATTGATCACTATGAGCTGGGAGCCGGTCTGATGACCGGATAGGCTGACGTGGCTTTGCACCTCGTCCAGGCTCTTCTCCGCGATGGTCGGCACCGGGTTCTCCTGGCCGTCGATGATGCCCTGTTGCAGCGCCAGGTAGACCTCCTCGAACGCCACCGCGGTAGCGCTCGCCCCGACGGCTTTGGCGTTCTCAAGGTAGATCGGTGAGTCCGGGTAGCGCATCCGAAGTCCCCGCAGGTCGTCCGGAGTGCGGATCGGTTTGTTCGCGGTGAAGTGGCGCATCCCGAAGAACCACACGTCCAGGATGCGTGCCCCGGTCTCCTTGGCGAAGTCGTCCTTCAGCTTCTTGGCCGCTTCGCTGTCGAAGAATTCGAAAAGCTGGTCGGCGCCGTCGAAGGCGTATGCCATGTCCAGCACGCCGATCGACGCATAGGTGGCGGCCAGCGCCGAGGAGCCCTGCACATCCATGTCCACGTCACCGGACATCAGCGAGGTGAAGCGTTCGGTGTCCTCGCCGAGCTGGCTGTTGGGGAAGGTTTCGATCGTCACGCCGTTGCCTTGCTCGTTGATCTTGTCGGCCACCGCCTGTATCCCGCAGCGGGTGTGCGGGTGCTGGGTCGTGTAGCTGTTGGCGAACGAGAGGGTGACCGAGCCGTCCGACGAGTCGCCGTTCTCGCTGCCGCTCATCGCGGTGCAGCCCGTGGCCAGCAGTGCCGCGGCGGACACGATGGTGAGTAGCCGGTACCTGTTCTTGGTGGGCATCGTCGCCTCCTCCAATGGTTTCGGTTGGGGTCACAGCCCGAGTGCCGCGGGCAGGAACGTGACGACTGACGGCACGAACGTCACGAGCATGAGCACGGCGAACAGCGGGATCAGGAATGGAGCCGTGCCACGGAAAACCTCGTGCACGGGCAGCTTGGTGACCGGGCTGAGCACGTAGAGCACGGCACCGATCGGCGGGGTGAGTAAGCCGATCATCAGGTTGATGATCGTGATGACGCCGAAGTGCAGCGGGTCCACACCGAACTCGGCGGCGATCGGCAACAGGATCGGCACCGTGATCACCAGTACCGAGGTGCCCTCGAGCACCGCCCCTAGAAAGATCAGCAGCACATTGATCAGCAGCAGGAACACGAGTTGGCTGTCGGTGAAGCCGAGCAGCAGCTCTGCGACGGCGGCAGGCACCTGCTCCCGAGCGAGAATCCAGGCCAGCAGCCCGGAAGCGCCGAGGATCAGCGTGATGGAGGCGGTGGTGGCCGCCGTGTCACGCAGGATCGCGCCGAGGTCGCGCGCCCGGATCTTGCGGTAGGCCATGCCCAGCAGGAGCACGTAGGCCGCGCCGACGGCGGCTGCCTCCGTGGGGGTGAACAGCCCGCCGAGAATGCCACCGAGGATGATCACCGGAGTCAGCATCGGCCCGAGCACCCGCAGCGTCGCCTTCCGCAGCCGCGCCCAGTCGAACGGCTGCGCCTGCAACTGCGACTGCCTGCGTGCCCAGACGAACACCGCGACGGCCAGTCCCGCTGCCATGAGGAACGCGGGCACCACCGACGCCGCGAACAGCGCACCCGTGGATACCGCCGCGATCGAGGCATAGATGACAGCGGGGATGCTCGGTGGCATCACCGGACCGATCAGGCTGGACGCCGCTGTGATGCCGACCGAGAACCGCTTGGAGTAGCCCTTGCGCACCATCGCCGGTACCTCGACCTTGCCTAGGCCGGCGGCGTCGGCGAGTGCGGAGCCGCTCATCCACGAGAACCCGAGGCTCACCCCGATGTTGACGTAGCCGAGGCTGCCCTTGATCCGCCCGATGACCGACAGTGCGAAGTCGAACAGCCGGTCGGCGATGCCCGCGTGGTTGGCGATGACCCCGACCAGGATGAACAACGGCACCGCCAGCAACGGGAAGCTGTCGATCGCCCCGGTGACCTCACGCATGCTCAATCCGAGCGACTGCCCGTTCATCGTGACGTAGGTGATGCACGGACCCAGCAACGCGAACGCGACAGGAACTCGCAGCGCGAGCAGGACGATGATCCCGGCGGCAAGCAGCGCCATGTTCATGCCGAAGGCTCCTCTTTCGAAACCGGCGCGGGCGCGAAGACCGCGACGACGGAGCGGACGGTGGTCAGCAGCAGCCCGACAAGGGGAATGACGTAGAAGTAGCCGACCGGCAGGCCGAGTGCGGGTGAGGTTTGCCGCGACGGCGAGGCGACGAGTTCGAATGCCTCGTAGGCCAGGTTCAGGCACACGACGGCGACGGTGATGTTGGCGAAGACCCACACCAGGCGGCGCATCAGGCCGGTGGTCATGTGATCGATCAGCTTGAGTGTCACGTGCGCATCCCGGCCGAGCAGGTAGCCCGACATGGCGAAGGTCAGCCAGACCAGGCTGAACCTCGCCAGTTCTCCTGTCCATACCCAACCACCGGTCGGCAGGTACCGCTGTGCCGCCTGCAACAGCATCAGCGCGAAGATCACGGTGAGCAGCAGGCCGCCGACGACCGCCTCCGCGAGCGACAACCAGCGCAGTGGAGCCGGTTCACCGCGACCGGGTGGCTGCGCGGTCCCTTCGTGGTTGCTGCCGGTCGGCTCAGTCATCGCTGTTCTCCCGCCAGACGGACAGGTCGATCCAGGACTTGCCGGGCGCCGAGCGGGCCAGCGCGAAGGCGCTCGCGGCATCGGAGGGCAGGAAGCGTTCGTGCAGCACCTCGGCAGGCTGGATGGAACCGTCCACAACGGCCGCTACCGTCTCGGAGAAGTCGCCGGGGTGGTCGTAGATGAGCGAGCCACGGATCTCCAGCTGCCGCCTCGCGAGTTCCATCGGCGAAACCGAAACCGGCTCGCTGCCCATACCGATCATCACGATGGTGCCCAAGCGCGCCACAGAGCGCAGCGAGATGTCCCAGGTCTGCGGGGTTCCCGCGGTGTCGAACACGATCGCGAAGCTGCTCTCACCCGTGGCGGCCGCCTTGGTGGCGCCGATTCGCTCGGCGAGTTCCAGCCTGCCGGGTATGGGTTCGACGACCAGCGGTGCGGCGCCGGCGGCGAGTAGTGCCTGGCACAGGAACAGTCCCTGCGAACCGGCGCCGACCACGAGGCACTTCTCACCGGGCCGCACCTGCGCGCGGCGCACGGCCGCCCTCGCGACGGCGAGCGGCTCCACGCACGCCAGAGTCGCGTCGGAGATCGAATCGGGC
Organism: Saccharomonospora amisosensis; assembly: GCF_011761185.1. Lineage (NCBI taxonomy): Bacteria > Bacillati > Actinomycetota > Actinomycetes > Pseudonocardiales > Pseudonocardiaceae > Saccharomonospora > Saccharomonospora amisosensis. The sequence goes on from NZ_JAAOYM010000001.1 coordinate 505,370, forward strand.
ACCGGCCAGGTGAAGCGGGCAGGTACCGCTACCTGCTCCGCGAGAAGTCCGGGAAGGTTCATGCCGACTATTCCCCGGCCCGCGCAGGCCGAGGTCGCACCCGCCAGGCAGGCATCGCATTCGAAGCAGCTGTAGTTCGGTTCGACGACCACGCGCTGCCCGACGTGCCGCTGCGTGACATCGGCGCCGACGGCGAGGATTTCACCGCCACCCTCGTGCCCCATCACCCACGGCAACGCCGGCGGCTCCCGATGTCCTTCGTGGACAGCCAGGTCGGATCCGCACAGGCCCACCGAGCGCATCCCCACAAGGACCTCGTCCGCCCGCAACCGGGGTCGCGGCCAGTTTTCGACCACCTCCACTTGGTGTGGCTTGGTCAGGACGACAGCCCTCATCAACCGTTCCCTCTCGACGCCGAGCGTTTCTGGCGGCCGACCATAAGTGGGCCGACAACCGGATGGCAAGCGGTTGCCATTTGTTGCCACAGCGGGCTAGTGTCGCGGCGTGCTCGAGGATGACGGGAAGCGACCGACCATTTACGACGTCGCGAACGAGGCAGGGGTGGCGCCGTCAACGGTGTCGCGGGCACTGGCTCGGCCGGACCGCGTGAACGCGCGGACGCGCGAGCACATCCTCGCGGTGGCGACGCGGCTGGGGTACCGGGCGAACCCGATCGCGAGGGCGCTGCCGTCCGGACGCACCCAGACGGTGGCGCTGTTCGTCGCCGACGTCACCAACCCGCACTTCTTCGGCATCATTCGCGGAGCGGAGCAGCAGACCCGCGCTGCCGGTTGCACGCTGATCCTCGGCGACACCGAGGAGTCACCCGATCTGGAGTCCAGCAACATCGAGCGGCTGAGCGGGTCGGTGGACGGGTTCGTCATCGCCGCCAGCCGGATGTCGGACAGCCGGATCAAGGAACTGGCGAGCAGGCACCGGTTGACCCTGGTCAGCAGGCAGGTGGACGGCGTGCCCAGTGCGATCGTCGATCACGAGGACGGTACCCGGCAGATCATCGAGCACCTTGCCTCGTTAGGCCACACGTCGGTGGTCTACCTCGCGGGTCCGCGAAGGTCCTGGCTCGCGGCCAAGCGGTGGCAGGTGATCAGGGCGACAGCGCGCCAGTTCGACATGACGGCGGAGCGACTCGGTCCGTTCCCGCCAGCGGTTCGTGGTGGCGCCGCCGCGGCGGACGCAGCGATCGGTAAGGGCGCCACCGCCGCCATCGCCCACAACGACCTGCTGGCGATCGGCATGCTGCGGCGGTTCGCCGACCGAGGGGTGCGGGTGCCGCACGACATCAGCGTGGTCGGTTACGACAACATCTTCGGTGCCGACTTCTGCTCGCCGTCGCTCACCACGCTCGCCGGACAGTTCGAGGAGGCGGGCCGGATCGCGGTGGATCTGCTACTGGGTGTGCGTGACGGCATCCGGCGGTCGCGGTCGGGCTCGCAGGTGGTGTTGCCGTCCCACCTGGAGATTCGCGCCTCTACCGGTCCTGCCCCGCGTTGACCCACCGCAACTGGTGCTCGCCCGGCGCCGCTGGTGCAAGCCCGCGCGGCGCCGGGCGAGAGCGATCAGCGTTGCTCGGACCTGCGTGCCAGCCGCATGGTGAACACGGCGGTCGCCGTCACGGCTCCGAGTCCCGCTACGCCCAGCAGGATCGGCATCGCCGCGGAGTCGTCCCCGGCCGCCGAGCCGTCGCCGGTGTCGACGCCACCCATCGGAACCCTGTGCACCTGGCCGTCCGCGCCGGGTCGCGGCTGTTCAGGTGGAGCAGGGGGAGCCGCCGACTCCGACTCCGATTCCGGCGGCTGCTGCGGCGGGCCGACCGGAAGTTCCTCGCAGAGCTTGCCGTCCTTGTCCCTGTCGAGTTCCCAGGCGTCCTCGGGGTCGAGTTGCTCGTGGGCCTCCATCGCCTCCTGCTGCGTCGTGAAGTCGCCGCAGTCCTTGTCGCCCTGGGCTGACGCGACACCTGCCATCGGCAGGGTCGCGCCTGCCGCGAGTACCAGTACGGCCATGGCTTGGCGGAATCGCACGGGCATCTCCTTTCTGTTGGATCGCACAAAAGATCACGTACCGTGAGCCGGTTGTTGTGCTGAATGACCGAATAGCGCCGAGTGTGAGTGGTGTCGCTGGCATCTGCATTTCCGCGCGTAATCAGGCCATGCTGACGGGTGACCGGCTGCCGCCACGGCGCTTACCCCGCCCGTACCGTTGCGTGCCGGGTTGTCCTTTTTGCCTAGTGGCACGCGACCGCGCGTCCGGTGCCGGTTTCGCGCAGGTCGAAACCGCTTATCATGCCCTGGCCGTGGTACCGGCCAAGGACGCGACCGAGAGGAACCGGATGGCTTCGAAGAAGTACCTGCTAGGGGCATGCGCCGCTGCCGTGCTCGGCTTGGCGTCCGGCTGTGACAGCGATGTCGAAGGAAGCGCCGAGCCGAAGAGCGGTGCTCCTGCCGCCAGCGTTCCCTCGGGCAGCGCCACGGGTGACGAAGCCGCGCCGAGTGAGCACAACGCCGAGGACGTGAAGTTCGCGCAGCGGCTGCTCCCGCACCACGAGCAGGCTGTGGTGATCTCACGACTGGCGTTCGAGCGCTCCGCCGATCCGGAGGTGACAGCGCTGGCGCGGCGCATCCACGGTGCGCGCGGTCCGGAGATGAAGCAGCTCATGGCGCTGTTGCAGGGCTGGGATGAGCCGGTGGCGCCGCCCAACCATGGCGACAGCATCGGCCACGGCGACTTCGGGTTGCTGTCCGAGGAGGAGTTGCAGCGGCTTGAGCAGGCCTCGGGTACGGAGTTCGACCAGGAATGGCTGCGGTTGATGACCGAGCACCACGAGGGTGCCGTGGAGATCGCCGAACTCGAACTGCGGGACGGGGTGGACTCGCTCGCCAAGCTGTTCGCTCAGAACGCGGTGGACAGCCAGAACGGCGAGCTGGCCGAACTGCGGAGCCTCGCGGCGGGCTGAGCCGGCTCAGCCGTCGAGGCTGTACTCGATCAGGTCCAGCAGGGTGTCGACCTCGTCCTGGTCGTAGCCACCGGGCACTTCGCCGAACCTGACTTGCCGCACGTCCTCCGCGGTCAGTACATCCTCACCTTCCAGCGTGGCCTCCACCCGGTCGAGGAACGTGTCGACCTCGTCCTCGGAGTAGCCGAGTTCGTCGGGTGGGGTCTGGTGGAAGCGGACGTTGTTGATCTCGTCGGCGGTCAGCCTTGGCGCCGCTGGGGGCGAGGGTGCGGCAGCAACCGCGGGCGCGGCGGGTACAGCGGGAGCCGGAGGTGCGGCGGGCATGGCAGGCGCGGCGGGTACAGCGGGAGCCGGAGGCGCGGCGGGCATGGCAGGCGCGGCGGGAGCAGGGGGAGCCGGAGGCGCGGCGGGCATGGCGGGCATGGCAGGCGCGGCCGACTGTACCGCCCGCACCGCCTGGGCAGCCCCGCCCTCGGCGTTCTTCAGGCTCTCGGCCACCAGGTAGAGGAACTCCGTCTCCCGGTAGCCGCGCTTGCCGGGAGGCGGGGGATTGAACCTGGCCGCCAGCACATCCTGCGCGGTGACGCGGTCCCTTCCCGCCACCGTCGCCTCGATCCTGGCGAGAAAGGCGTGTACCTCGTCCTCGTCGTAGACCTGCGCCTGCGCGGGCTCCTGCTGTGTGGCAGGTGCCTCGTGTCGCGGCGGCTGGGTGTGCGTTGCGGGGGCCGGCGGTGGTGCCACGAGTGAATGCCCGTTGGCGGGATGCGGTCGGGTAGAGACCGGCGGGCGTGGCCTCGGAACGGCGTTGCCGTGCGGTGGCTGCCGTGGGGGTGCCGGGGCAGCGGGCGGCGCCGGGTAGGTCGCGTGCGCGGGTGGTGCGGGGTGTGCCACCGGAACCGCGGGCTCGCGTTCGGCGGTGGGCACGGCCGTGCTGCGCTCCATCAGGGTCAGCGCGACCTCTGCGAAGAACGCGTCGACGGCATAGACCGCGTAGCCGCCCTCCTGGCGTTTCGGCGGGGTGAAACCGAGCACGTCCTCGGCGGTCAGTGAGTCCCTTCCGGCGAGTGTCGCCGCGACCCGATGGAGGAAGACGTCCACCTCGTGCTTGTCGTAGCCCGGCCTGCCGCCCTGCGCGTCCTTGAATCTGGCTTCCCGCACGTCGCTTGGGGTCAGAGCCACCGTTCCTCCTGGAGCCTGTGCACGGGAGCAGTTCCCGTACGAAAGCGGCATCAACCTCCGAGCCCCCGACCGCCCGTTCACGTTTGCGCGAGTCACTTTGCCGGATGGCGCGCGGGCAAGGCAAGACTCGTGCCCAGGCTTTCGGTTCGAACGAACATCACAGGCCGCGCGCTTGCGCGTAACGAGTTGGTCATTTCGGTGACGGGGCAGTCGTGGCACTGGGCCATTCGCACGCACCGGACCTGGCCGAACGGCCCAGCGCCAGCGCGAAGCGCCTCGCTCGCGTCCGACACGCGCGAGCGGCAACTATCATCGGCCGAGGCTGGAAAGGTGGTCCGCATGCGAGGACTCGGTGAGCTCGAGGCCAGGGTCATGGACGTGCTGTGGTCGGTGACAGAACCACTGCGCGTGCGCGACGTGTTACAGCGACTGGACACCGAGCGCCCGCTCGCCTACACGACGGTGATGACGGTGCTGGACAACCTGCACGGCAAGGGCTACGTCCGCAGGCAACGAGCAGGCCGCGCCTACGAGTACACCGCCGCCGAATCGCGGGAGGAGGTCGGCGCGCGGCTGCTGCGTGAGGTGCTGGACGCCAGCGGAGACACCGAACGGGTGCTGCTGCACTTCGCGCGCTCGGCGAGCCAGGAGGAATCCGACATCCTGCGGCGGGCACTGCGCAAGGACAGGTCACGATGACCTTGGCGGTTGGCCTGCTGCTCGCGGCCGCGATGATCGGTTGGGTGGCGCCTCGCTACCTCTCGCTCGCTGTGACCCCGGGACTGCGTCCGGGGCTCGCGCTCGCGGGTTGGGTCGCCTCTGCGGTCACGATGCTGTTCGCGATCGCGGCCGCGGCGGTGCTGCTGGTGCTGCCCGGCTCGACGGACTTTGACCGCATGATCGGAGTGACCGAGAGCTGCCTGCATGTCTTTCGCGCGGGTGGCGACGTGACGTGGGGGCACATGGCCGCGCTCGGCGGCGCGGCCATGCTGACAGGGCTGCTCGGTTGGACGGCGGTCGTGGCCGTGCGCAGGTTGCGCGGGCAGCGGCGGTGGCGGCGAAGGCATCTGACCCTGCTGCGCATGGTGTGCCGTTGTGACAGCTCGGTGATCTGGTTGGAGGAGCCGGCTCCCGTCGCATACAGCATCGGCGGCCGTCGTGGGGCGATCGTGGCGACCGCGGGGCTTCACCAGCTCACCAAGGGTGAACGTGAGGCGGTGCTGGCGCACGAGCGGGCACACCTGCGTGGTCGTCACCACCTGCTGGTGCTGGCCGCTGAGGTGCTCGCCGCCGCGCTGCCGTTCGTTCCGCTGTGCCGCAGGGCACCCGCGACCGTGCGGGTGCTGGTGGAGTTGGCCGCCGATGCGGCGGCCGCCCGCCGTCACGGGCCCGACCCGGTGCGCGCCGCGTTGCTGGCTGTCAGTACGTCCGGTGCCCCGCAACCCGCGCTGGCGATGTCGCGGGAGGCAGTAGAGGTGCGGTTGGCGTGGCTTTCGCACGAACGCGCGGCGGTTCGGCGGCTGCCGGTCCGGCTCGACTACGCGCTGGCCGCCGTACTGGCGGCATTGCCCGCGTTCGCCGTGGTGGCGGCGACGGGGCTGGCGGTGGCGCTCTACTGCCTCGGCGTGGCGGGCTGAGACACCTCAGGGACCCCGCAGCGATCGCCGTCGCAGTCACGGCGCCGCCAGCGTTGCGCGACGGCCGCGCCTAGCAGGCCGATCGAGATGAGCGCGAGGAAGGGCTGCACGGGTGCCCAGATGCCCAGCGCGCCGGAGGTGCCGAGTGCGAGCAACACCAGCTTGTTGCACACCGGGCAGCCGACCGCGAACACCGACAGCACCACGCCCGCCAGCGGTCGCCGTGACTCCCGCTCCTGTGGCGGTGGTGCCTGGATGGCGAACCAGGACCAGGTGAGCAGCACGGTCGCCGCCAGCACCGGGTACTCCCACCACCTGACCGGGACCTCGCGGGAGAACACCGGGTTGGCGATGATGTCGGTTGGTACACCGACCAGCACGAGTGCCAGCGCCGCCAGCAGCGTGGCCTTTCCGAGGCGATGCCATTTCGCCCGCCTGGCCGGTTCGGTCGTCACCACGTCTGCTCCAGTCGCGTTCGGTCCACGGTCACCAACGAGCAATACTAATCAACATAGTAGTGGGCGTGGAATGTCGAGCGGGGACTTCATTACTATGGCCTCTAGTAGTTAAAGCTTCGATCGAGTTGGAGTGCCGATGCCAGGTACGCGCTCGGCGTCCACGGCAAAGCGCGACGTCGTCCTCGTCGTCGTTCTCGTGCTGGTCGCCACAGGTCTCATCACCTACTTCGCCGCGAAGCCCTCCGGTGACAGCACGGCGACGGAACAGTCGCAGTCGCGCACGGAAGGCACCCAGGCGGGCCCGCTTGACACCCTCGCCCGCCGAGCCGAGGGCGACCCGATGGCCGTCGGCAGGGCGGACGCGCCGGTGACAATGGTCATGTATTCGGACTACCGGTGCCCGTTCTGCGCCAAGTTCAGCCGCGACACCGAGCCGGAACTGCTCCAGCGCTACGTGGAGCCCGGCGTGCTGCGCATCGAATGGCGCGACCTGCCGATCTTCGGCGAGGAATCCCTCGTCGCCGCGCGGGCGGGCAGGGCTGCCGCGGAGCAGGGCAAGTTCTGGGAGTTCAACCGCACGCTCTACGCCGCCTCGCCAACGAACGGGCACCCCGATCTCACCAGGGAGGCGTTGCGAGGGTTCGCGCGCGAAGCCGGGGTGGCTGACTTGGACCGGTTCACCGCCGCACTGAGTCAGACCCGATTCGACGCCGCGATCAAGGCCGACATCGACGAGGCCACCGCGCTCGGTGTGTCCAGCACTCCGACCTTCGTCATCAACGGCAAACCGGTACTCGGTGCCCAGCCGCTCGAGGCGTTCACCTCGGCCATCGACGAGGCCGCCGCCGCCAAGTCATGATCGAGGTCGGGCTACTCGGCGCCTTCCTTGGTGGGCTGCTGTCACTGGTGAGCCCCTGCTCGGCGCTGCTGCTGCCGTCGTTCTTCGCCTACGCGTTCGACGGCGTCGGTGCGCTCGCCAGGCGTACCGTGGCGTTCTACGCCGGTCTGCTGGTCGTGCTTGTGCCGCTCGGCGCGGGCGTGGCCGCCGTTGGCTCACTCGTCACCCGCTACCGCGACGTCACCACGACCGTGGGGGGTGCCGTGTTGATCGCGCTCGGCCTCGCCATGATCGCGGGCATCGGGTTCGGGCTGGCGTCGGCGGGGCGGGTCGCGGCGAGGATCAAACTGTCCTCCGGCGCTTCGGTGTTCGCACTCGGCACCGTCTACGCGCTGGCTGGATTCTGCTCGGGACCGCTGCTCGGCAGCGTGCTCACCGTGTCGGCTGCGGGAGGGCAGCCCGGCTACGGCGCGACGCTGCTCGCGCTGTACGCACTCGGCATGGCGGCTCCGCTGTTCGCGCTTGCACTGCTGTGGGACCGCTTCGACCTGGGCAAGAAGGCGTGGTTGCGCGGAAGGGAGATCCGGCTCGGGCGGCTGCGGACGCACAGCACCAACCTGGTGTCCGGCATCCTGTTCGTCGGCATCGGGCTGCTGTTCCTGCTCACCGACGGCACCGCCAACCTGGGTGGTTTCACCAGCGTCGACACCCAGTTCTCGCTGCAGGCGTGGCTGCAGGACCTCACCGGCCAGGTTTCCAACGCCGTACTGCTGCTCGTGCTGATCGGTCTTGCGTTGCTCGTGCTCGTGGTGCGGTTGCTGCGGTCGCGTTCCCGACGCCTCGACCGCCTGCCCCCTGACTGATCACCACGTTCGCGCGTCGAGCAGCACGTCGATGGCCGTCCCGTTGCCGGTATCGCGCAACACGTGGTGCAGCGAATCCACCCGAAGGCCCTCGGCGGCCAGGGCCAGGTCCGCCACACTGGGCAGCACGCGTGGGTTCGGCGGGCCGCCGACCCCACGCTCGTAGTTCTCCCTGGCGTGGCCGAGGTAGAGCAGCCGTCCGCCGTCGCCGAGCCAGCCGCCCGCCCTGCGCAGTGCCGAGCCGAGCCGGTCGACGTCGATCTGCAGGAACCCGACGAGCACGAGATCCACCGGTAGCCGCCCCGGCCGCCACGTCGTGACATCGCCAAGTTGCCAGTCGATATCCGAGCCGAACTCCTTCTCCCGTGCCGCATCCAGCGCCACCTGCGAGAAGTCCACGGCCGTGACCTGCCAGCCCCGCGAGTACAGCCACCTGGCGTGCCTGCCGTCGCCGCAGCCGAGGTCGATGGCGTATCCCGGGCTCGCCTCCTCGAGGCGGGCACGGATCGTGGCCGCTGGTTGTGGGCCCCACGGGTGCGGCTCGGCGCGGTAACGCTCGTCCCATGCTTCTGCTTCCATGCCACCTTCATACCCCGAGGGCGAAGCGACCGGTCCCGGCGACGCGCGGACCTGGCCTGGTTTGCGACCAGCGCAGCGGTGGTACGGCCAAGGCCGCACACCGACGAAACCGGGAGGCTCGTGGTGCAAGTCGAGGTGATCAAGACCGACGCGCTCGGGGATCGCAGTTACGTGGTGCACGACGGCGAGGTCGCGCTGGTGGTCGATCCGCAGCGCGACGTCGACCGGGTCGAGGCACTGGTCGCCGAACGGCGCCTGCGGATCACCCACGTCGCGGAGACCCACCTGCACAACGACTACGTCACCGGCGGAGCGGAACTGGCACGGCGGCACGGCGCGGCCTATCTGGTGGCGGAGGGGGAGGGCGTGCGGTTCGACCACCGGCCGGTGCGCCCCGGCGAGCGGATCGGTGTCGGCGGGCTTTCGGTGCGTGCCGTCGCGACCCCGGGTCACACCGAGCACCACGTTTCCTACGTCGTCGAGGACGGCGCCGAGCAGGCCGTCTTCTCCGGTGGCAGCCTGCTGTACGGCTCGGTCGGTCGCACCGACCTCGTCGATCCGAACAAGACCGCCGAGCTGACTCGCGCCCAGTACCGCTCCGCCCGCGAACTCGCCGAGCAGGCGCGGCCGGACGCGGCGCTGTATCCGACACATGGCTTCGGCAGCTTCTGCTCCTCCGGCCCCGCCGCCGAGACGGACATCTCTACGGTCGGCGAGCAGCGCGAGCGCAACCACGCGCTCACCGAGCACGACGAGGAGCGCTTCGTCGAGCAGTTGATCGCCAACCTCACCGACTACCCGGCCTACTACGCCCACATGGCGCCGCTGAACAAGGACGGTCCAGGCGTGCCGGAGCTGACCGTGCCGGAACCGGTCGACGCCGCCGCCCTGCGCGAACGAATCGTCGCGGGCGAGTGGGTGGTGGATCTGCGCAACCGGGTGGCGTTCGCCAACAAGCACCTCGCGGGCACGGTCAGCTTCGAGTACGGCGACGGCAAGCACTTCACCACCTTTCTCGGTTGGACGGTGCCGTGGGGCGAGCCGCTGACACTCGTGGGTCCCGGAGGTGAGGTGCGGGCCGCCATCCGTGACCTCGCACGGATCGGCATCGACCGGCCGGATGTCGCCGTCGGCGACCCGGCTTCCGGGCTGGCGGGCGATCATCCGAGGTCGTCCTTCCCCAGCGTCGGCTGGGAGGAGGTGGCCGACGAGTTCGCCAAAGGCAACCCGCCCACCGTGCTCGACGTGCGCCGAGCAGACGAGTTCAAGTCGCAGCACGTCGAGGGTGCCCTCCACATCCCGCTGCACGAACTGCTGTCCCGGATGGACGAACTGGAGCGGGGAAGGCGGCTTTGGGTCCACTGCGGATCGGGATACCGCTCGGCGGTGGCCGCGAGCCTGCTGGAAAGCGGCGGCCACAGCGTCGTGCACATCGACGGTGACTACTCCGAGGCAGCCAGCGCCGGGGTACCGGTGACCTGACCCCGCGAGTCCCCCGTTCCCGCCCGCGAGTCCCCCGGTCCCGTCCGCGAATCCCCCGTTCCCGTCCGCGAGTTCTGCGTTCCCGCCCGTTCGGATCGATCCGGAGTAGCCATGCACGAGAGGGCAGTACGCCAACGGTGCGCGCCACCAGCCACCCGACGGTACGAGCGAGTGCGCTGACCGTGTCGCTGCTGGCCCTTCCGCTCGGCCTCCTGGTGGGGCTGGTGCTCGGCGCGCTCGGCGGCGGAGGCTCGGTACTCGCCGTGCCTGCGCTGATCTACCTGCTCGGGCAGGACCCGGTGCAGGCGACCACCGGATCGCTGCTCATCGTGCTGGCGACCAGCGTGGCTGGGGTCGCCTCACACTCAGGTGCCGGACACGTGGACTGGCGAACCGGCGTCGGTGTCGGACTGGCGGGCGTCGCGGGCGCGATCGGCGGCTCACTGCTCGCCGAGCGGATCAGCAGGCAGGTACTGCTCACCGGGTTCGCGATACTGGTGTTGATTGCCGCCGCGACGATGTGGCGGGAGGCAGGGCGGTCGAAGCTGCGGCGGCGCCGTCCTCGGAGCAGGTCGCTGTGGTCGACGCTGCTGCGGGCGCTGGTGGTCGGCACGCTGATCGGCGTGCTGACCGGGCTGTTCGGCGTGGGCGGAGGGTTCGTGGCGGTTCCCGCGCTGGTGCTCGGCCTCGGGATGGACATGGCGCTCGCCGTTGGGACCTCCCTTGTCGTCATAGCCATCAACTCGGTCGCGTCGCTGCTGGTGCGGCTCGGCGGGAGCCTGGAAGTGCAGTGGCAGGTGGTGCTGCCGTTCGCCGCGGCGGGAGTGGTCGGTGCCTTCATCGGGGAGCGTGGCGCGCGCAAGGTGTCGAATCGTCTGCTACAGCGATCCTTCGCGGTGTTGCTCGTGGGCCTGGCGGGCTTCCTGCTCGCCGAGCAGTTCCTGGTGCGCTGACAGCGGTCACCACCACGCCGTGCGCACCGGTACCGGCCGCGTCCGCTCGGCGCCCTTCGCCTGCTGCCGGACGAGCCACACCTCGTCGGCCGAGTCAGGAGGTCCGTAGACGAAGCTGCCGTCGTCACAGCCGTAGCTCATCGGCAGCCCTTCCAGCGTCATCCCGACGTCGCCCACCACCTCGCAGCGGGCCCCGCTCTCCAGTTCGACGAACCACGGCAGTGCGTTGTCCGCGCTGTTCGGCTCCGGTGGTCGCTGATCGGTGACGTCGAGTTGGACCGCGTTGCGGCCTGACGGATCGGGCAGGCACACCGCCTTGGTCTGCTCCCCTTCCGCCTGCACGAAACACGGGTCGAGCGCTGTCGTCGTCTCCCCCGTGAAACACAGCCGCGCGTTGAGGTTGCCCTTGTCGAACAGCGAAGGTCTGCAGGACGCGGTCTGCCTGTCGTCGACGCTGACCCACGGAGCGAGATCGCCGCTCTCGGTGAACGGTTCCAGCACCACGGTGTTGGTGAACGCCACCGGACCGAGGTCCACATCGCCGTCGGTATCCGCAGTGCAGCCCGCGAAGGCGGTCGACGTCGCGGCGAGCGCTACGAGCAGGAGGGCGACTTTGCGGCGCACGACGCTTCGGGCCTCTCTGTGTGAGCGGGCGAGATCGGGACCCAGCGTATCGGCCGGTACCGACGCGGCGCGGTCCACCCTCTGGCCGGTCAGTGCGACTCGCGGGGCACCTCGTGGCCGCGCGAGCCGCGAAGGAAGTCGAAGTCGGCACCCTCGTCTGCCTGTAGCACGTGCTCGGTGTAGAGCCAGGTGTAGCCGCTGGTGTACACCGGCGGTGTGGGCCGTAGCCGCGCCTCGCGCCGCCGCAGCTCGGCGTCGTCCACCTCCAGGGTCAGCCGCCGTGACGGCACGTCGAGCTCGATCCAGTCGCCGGTGTGGACCAGCGCGAGCGGTCCACCGAGCGCCGACTCGGGTGCCACGTGCAGCACGACGGTGCCGTACCCGGTGCCGCTCATCCTCCCGTCGCAGATACGCACCATGTCGCGGACCCCGGCCGCGAGGAGCTTCGCGGGCAGCGGGACGTTTGACACCTCCGGCATGCCGGGATAGCCCTTGGGTCCGGCTCCCCTGATCACGAGTACCGTATCGGCGTCGACGTCGAGGTCAGGGTCGTCGCAGACAGCGTGATAGTCCTCCACGGAGTCGAACACCAGCGCCCTGCCACCGTGCACCAGCAGCTCTGGCGAGGCGGCCGACTGCTTGAGCACGGCTCCTCGCGGGCACAGGTTCCCCCGCAGCACGGCCGTGCCCGTGCCCGGCGGTTGGAACGGTTCGTCGAACGTGGTGATGACCTCACGGTTCCAGCACTCCGCCCGCGCCACCACCTCGGCGATCGCCTTGCCGGTGACGGTGACCTGCTCGCCGTGCAGCAGCCCGGCATCGGCGAGTTGGCGAAGCACCACGGGAAGCCCGCCCGCGTAGCAGAAGTCCTCCATCAGGAAGCTCCCGCTTGGCATGAGGTTCACCAGCGTGGGCACCCGCGCGGCGAGCCGGTCGAAGTCGTCGAGGTCGAGTTCCACGTCGACCCGACCCGCCAGCGCCAGCAGGTGCACTATCGCGTTGGTGGAACCGCCGATAGCGGCGTTGGTCCTGATGGCGTTCTCGAACGCCTGCCTGGTGAGTACCCGCGATGGCCGCAGGTCTTCTGCGACGAGCTCGACGATGCGCCGCCCCGCCTGCTCCGCCGTACTGAACCGGCGCGCGTCCACCGCGGGCCAGGTAGCCGAACCGGGTAACTGCATGCCGAGCGCCTCGGCCAGGCAGGCCATCGTCGAGGCGGTGCCCATGGTCATGCAGTGCCCGTTGGAGCGGGCCATGCAGCCTTCGGCGAAGAAGCATTCCTCCTGCGTCATCCTGCCGGCCTTGAGGTCTTCCTCGAACCGCCACACCGCGGTCCCCGAGCCGACGTCACGTCCCCGGTACTTGCCGTTCAGCATCGGGCCGCCCGTCACCATGATCGCGGGAAGGTCCGCACTCGCGGCGCCCATCAGCATGGCCGGGGTGGTCTTGTCGCAGCCGGAGAGCAGCACGACGCCATCCAGCGGGTTGGCCCTGATCAGCTCTTCGACCTCCATGGCCATGAGGTTGCGATAGAGCATCGCGGTGGGCCGCATCAGCGTCTCACCGGTGGCCATCGTCGGGAACTCCAGCGGGAAGCCGCCAGCCTGCCACACCCCACGCTTCACAGCGTCGGCGACGCGATGCAGGTGGGCGTTGCACGGCGCGAGTTCGGAGGCGCTGGTAGCGATGCCGATGACCGCCCGGCCGTCGAATACCTCGGGGCCGTATCCCTGGTTGCGCATCCAGGATCGGTAGATCATCCCGGACCGGCCCTTAGCGCCGAACCACGCCGCACTACGCATCGTGACTCCTCGCCCGCTGTTCGTGAGGCAGACGGTTGACGTTAGGTCACCGGGCGCGCGGAAGTCCACAGAACCAAGGCGAAATGGGCGAAACCCAGGCCGTGTAGCCACAGCGTAGGCACAGCCTGGGGTTCTGAGCCGCCTCCGAGCAGTGGGGCACCGAAGCGACCTGCGCTCGGTTACCCCCGCCCACACCCGCGCTAATCCTTCGTCTCCAGGCTTGAGAGCAGCGTCACTTTCAGGTGATTGTGGGAGCAGCCGACCGGAGGAGAACCGCTGTGCTTGATCTGCTGCTACGTGACGTACATGCCCTGACCATGACCGAGCGGCGGCCGGTGGCCCACACGGTCGGGGTGTTCGACGGCCGGATCGTCGGACTCGACGAGCAGGTCGAGGACCTGACGGCACGGCGGGTGGTCAGCGGCGGCGGGGCGGTACTCGCGCCCGGCTTCGCCGACGCGCACAACCACATGGTGTGGTTCGGACTGTCGCTCGCGGAACTGGACCTGTCGGCGTGCACCAGCCTGGAGGAGGTGTACGACCTGGTCGCGCGCCGTGCCGCCGCGTTGCCGTCCGACGGCTGGGTGATCGGTTCCGGCTACGACGACTTCGTACTCGGTGGTCATCCGAGCAGGGCGGCGTTGGACAGGGCGGGCGGCGGGCGAGCGGTGTGGCTCAAACACCGGTCCGCGCACATGTGCGTGGTGAGCAGCGCGATCCTCGCGGAGACCGGCGTGCTCGACGGCACCGCGACCGTGCCGGAGGCGGGGGTGGTCGGCAGGGACGAGGCGGGAGAGCCAACGGGGCTGCTTGCCGAGCAGGCACAGCAGCTGGTCGACGGTCTGGTGAAGCCCTACCCCGTGGAGGAGTTGGCCGCGGCGGTGGCACGGGCGGCTCGCCGCTACGTGGCCGAAGGGCTCACCCACGTCACCGAGGCGGGGGTGGGTGGTGGCTGGATCGGACACAGCCCGGCGGAGGTATCGGCCTACCAGTTGGCGCGGCAGCGCGGTGAGCTTCGACTTCGTGTGGAGCTGATGCCCGCCAGCGAGGTGTTGCGCCCGTTGCCTGGTGACACCGTCGGCCTCGACCTTGGGCTGCGGCCCGGATTCGGCGACGACCTGCTGAGCATCGGCCCGATGAAGATCTTCACCGACGGCGCGCTCAGCAGCCGAACTGCGGCGGTGACCGAGCCGTTCATCGGCCACGGGGGGCTCGGCGTGCTTGGCGACGACCCCGAGGTGCTGCGCACCCGAATGCTCGCCGCGCACCGCAGCGGCTGGCGCATCGCGGCGCACGCCATCGGCGACCGCGCGATCGACCTCACCCTGGACACGCTGGAGGAGGCGCAGCGGACACTGCCACGGCCCGGCGTGCGGCATCGCATCGAGCACGCCGGGATGGTGCGGCCCGACCAGTTGCCACGCATGGCGCGGCTCGGTGTCGTTCCCGTGCCGCAGGCGCGGTTTCTCCACGAGATCGGCGACACGATGGCGGAGTCGGTAGGGCCGCGGCGGGTGCCGTGGCTGTACCGGCACAGGTCCTTTCTGGAAGCCGGGTTGCGCGTCCCTGGCAGCTCCGATCGCCCCTGCGTCGGCACGGGCGCCCCGCTGTCGGGAATGCGGTCGATGGTGGAGCGCAGGACCAAGGCGGGCATCGAGCTAGGCGCGCAGGAGCGGGTTACCGCGAAGGAGGCGCTGCGGGCCTACACCACGCACGCCGCGTACGCCTCCCACCAGGAACACCGCAGGGGCAAGCTCGCCCGTGGTGCGTTGGCCGATCTTGTGCTGCTCGCCGAGGACCCGACCACGGTCGCGAGTTCCAAGCTCGCCGACATCGAGGTGCTGGCGACGTTCGTGGCGGGTGAGCTGGTGCACGGCACGCTACCCGGGCTGTGAGCGATGAGTTCACCGGTCCGCGGCGGTCAACACTGTCGCGCGACGCCACGGACGTAACGGAGCGAAGATGGGTTCACTGTTCTCGTTCATCGCCACGACGGTGGACGGATACCACGAGGGGCCGGATCGGGAGATCGACTGGCACAACGTCGACGAGGAGTTCACGGACTTCTCGCTGCGCCAGCTGGCCGAGACGACGACGCTGGTGTTCGGCCGCGTCACCTACGAGATGATGGCCGCGTACTGGCCGACGCGGCAGGCTGGTGAAACCGACCCTGAGGTCGCGGAGCGGATGAACACGCTACCCAAGGTGGTGATCTCCGGCACACTCACGCAGGCAGAATGGGCCAACACCCGGGTGGTGTCCACCGGCATCGCCGTGGAGATCGCCAAGCTCAAGCAGAGCAGCGACGGCTCCATCGCGGTTTTCGGCAGCGCCGCGCTGACCCGCTGGCTGCTGCGGAAGGGCCTGCTCGACGAACTTCGGCTGATGGTGATGCCAGTGCTACTCGGCGCGGGACATCCGGTTTTCGACGGTGGCACCGGGCGGATCGGACTGCGCTTGGCCGACAGCACGGCGTTCGCGTCGGGCAACGTCCTCAACACCTACCTGCCGCAGCGGATTGGTCTGGATGAGTAGCAGCCAGCCGGTGCCTACACTGCTGCGGTGACCTGCCAATATGGAGGGAGTCGCGCTGATGCGCCAGCGGGTTCGAGCGCTGCTTGACGGGATCGACGCGCGGGAGACCGAACTGAGGCGCGCCGCGCGGCTGGTGCTGGACTGCTTGCGGCGCGACGGGATCGTGTTCACGGCCGGAGCCGGGCACTCGCTGGCGATGGTGTGCGAGACGTTCTACCGGGCTGGCGGCCTCGCCGCCGTGCGACCGCTGTGGGACCCGGGGGTGCTGCCACTTTCCGGCGCGGCTCGCAGTTCGGCCGCAGAGCGGGAACCCGGGCGAGGGCGGGCCGTGCTGGCGGAGGCCGACCCGGCCCCACCCGATCTGGTGGTCGTGTTCTCCACGAGCGGACGCAATCCGTACCCGGTGGAGATCGCACGGGAGGCGTTGGCGCGCGGGGTGCCGGTGGTGGCCGTGACCTCGGCTGCCGCCTCCGCCGCGGCCGCCGACCGCAGCGGCACCCGGCTGGCCGAGCACGCCACCGTCGTGCTCGACACGGGCGTGCCCGCCGGAGACGTCATCTGGCCTGTGGAGCGGCCACGCACGGCCGCGGTGTCGACGGTGCTCGCCGCCTACCTGTGGGCGAGCCTGCTGGCGGAAGTGGCCGAGCTGGCGCGAATGCACGACGTCGATCTTCCACTGTGGACCAGTTCGAACGTGCCGGGTGGAGACGAACGCAACGCCGAGTTGATGGTGCGCTACGCGGGCCGTGTTCCGCAGTTGCGGCACGGCTGAGTCAGTTGCCGACTTCCAGCTGTTCCAGATCTCGGCCCACCACCACCCGGCCGGAGTAGCCGCGCCCGGCCTCCAGCCACCGGGAATGTGGGGTGGACACGGGAACGAAGTGGTTGAGCACCAGCGTCGCCACTCCCGCCCGCTCGGCGAGCGGGCCGACCTGCTCGATGGTGGTGTGTGCGCCAAGCACGTGGCGCAGCACAGCCTCCTGCTCCGGGCTGCGTCGTTTCGGCGCCGCCCGTTCGATGGCGAGACCGTCGATGACCTCGTGCACAAGTACGTCGGCACCCGTGGCCAGCTCCACCAGGTTCTCGCAGGGGCAGGTGTCACCGGAGAAGACGACCGAGCCGTCGTCGGTGTCGAAACGGAACGCGAGCGCGGGAAACACCGGTGCGTGGTCGACGAGCGTGGCCGAGACCCGCACGAGATCGTCCTCGTAGAAGGTGAACGGGCGCATCCGCGGTGCTGGGTCGCCGTTGGGGTCGGCGAGGAACTCCGGCGGCACCGGCACGTCGCGGCCCTCGAACAGTTGCGAGGGGACCTTCCTGCGGTTGTCGCGGGCGCGGTCGTTGAAGTCGGTCGCGAAGGCCCTTGTGAGTAACTCGACGGTTTCGCGCATGCCGGGTGTCGGGTTGTCGGCCGCGACAACGGGGGGCTCCTCGGCGGAGCCGAACGCGGGCGGTAGCACGCCGCGATTGCCCGGCCCCCAGACCACGAGCGGGCCTTCGATGGCGTCCAGCCCGTTGAACAGGCCGGGGTTGAGCAGGTTGTTCAGGTCGACGACGTGATCGGAGTGCAGGTGCGTGATGAAGATGCCCCGCAACGCGTCCAGCGGGCCGGTCCGGCCGGGCGAGCCGAGGCCGCTCAGCCGCAACTGTCTCGCCACGCCGTGACCCGCGTCGATCAGGTAGTAGCGATCACCGACCGCGAGTGCGGAGGAGACGCCCGCACCACCTTCCGCGTGCCAGCCGGGACCGCCCGCGGTGCCTAGCAGCACCAGGCGGGTCCGATGGTCGGCAGCCGACGTCGACGCACCAGTCACGTGCCCTCCGATCCCTCGCGCGGCCACGGCGCCGCCGGGGAGAAAGCTAGTCACCAACGTGACGGCTGTCAAAGATGTGACTAGAAAGTTCGGGGTTTCTCGGTTGCCGGAACGCAGAACTCGCGGTCGGGAGCGCAGGACTCGCGGGCCGGAGCGGGGGACTCGCGGTCGGGAGCGGGGGACTCGCGGGTGAGGGGGAGGCCGAACAGCTCGAAGACCTCGGTGTCCATGAAGTTGGCGACGTGGCTGATCCCCTCGGTGGTGAGGGTCAGCAGCTGAAGGGTGAACGCGCGGTAGGTGCCGTCGGCCGGGTCCCGCAGATACTGCGCGAACCCCGGCTGGGAGTTACCCCGCACCGGGACTAGCAACACGCCGCCGGGTCGCGCTGGGCAACGGTTGGCGAGGTGGTTCGCGACGTCGGCGCTACCTCGGTACCACGCGGCGTACGGCGGCATCTCCCAAACGATGTCGTCGGTGAACAGCCGCACCAGGGCATCGACATCCTTGCGCTCGAACGCGCTCAGGTAGCGATCCAGCAGGTCCCGCTGCTCGCTCTCCGTGGGTTCGGCGACTTCGTCCGGCCTCGGTGACACCTTGGCCAGTTGCGCCCTTGCCCGTTGCAGCGTGCTGTTGACCGCCGCTGTCGTGGTGCCGACCGCCTCTGCCACCTCCGAGGCCTTCCACTTCAGCACGTCACGCAGTATGAGCACCGCGCGCTGTCGTGGCGGCAGGTGCTGCAGGGCGGCGACCAGCGCCAACCGCACCCCCTCCTTCGCCGCGACGATCGAGGCCGGATCGGACGTGGAGTCGGCTTCGGCGTCCGGTAGCGGCTGTAGCCACGGCACGTCGGTGCGCTCGGCGAGGTCGGCGGAAGGGTCTGCGCTGGTGCTGCCGAGGCCGGTGGGCATCGGCCTGCGTCCACGAGTCTCCAGCGCCGTCAGGCAGGCCGTTGTGGCGATGCGGTGCAGCCAGGTCCGCAGCGAGGACCGGCCTTCGAAGCGGTCGTATGCCCGCCATGCCCGCAGGTAGGTCTCCTGGACCAGATCCTCGGCGTCGTGCGCCGAGCCGAGCATTCGGTAGCAGTGCGCCAGCAGTTCGCGGCGCAGCGGGTTGGCCTGGCGGAGGAACTCGTCGTCGAGTTCGCGGCCGTCCGCGCCGGTGAGCATCGAGTTCGCGACTTTCTCCACCGCCTCATTCTCCTCCAGCCACCGACACGCACCGAACGGTTACGTTGCGGCCGCGTGGCGTTACGGTCCGATGTTCACAGCGGCGGGGTGAACTCGATACGCCATCGCCCACCGGCTTCGCCGACCGCGATGTCGTAGGAGAACGGCGCCCCTTCCGCTCGCCTGCCGCTGACGGTGGCGAGAGTGGGTCGTTGGGCGTTCGGGCGCAGGGTCACAGTGATGTCGTGGGCTCGTACCCGCCGAAGCTCGTCCAGATACGCGGACGCGAACTCGTCCAGCTCTCCCGGCGGGTATGCCGTGAGCCGCGCGAACCGTTCGATCTCTCGCGAGTTGAGCGCGCGCTCCAGTTCCTGGCGTAGCTGCGCCGGTGTGGCCACACCCGGGTCGGGCTGCCTCGCGATGAGCACGGTGACGACCACGATCCACACCACGACGATCACCACGACGCCCGCGAGAAGCCTGTTCCTGCGCATGCGCTCGACGCTACCCAGCCGGGGCCCAGCGAGGTGGTCAGCTCGGCAACGAGCTGCGCCGCCGGGTGGGGAAACCGAGCTGTTCCACAGCTCGTTGACGATCGTCACCAATATGGCTAACGTCTGCCGGGTCGCGGTAACGGGAGAGGGTGGCAATGCTTGAAGGCAAGGTGGCCGTGGTCACCGGCGAGGGCAGGGGGCCGGGCCGGGCGTACCCGGCCGCTCTCGCCGCCTTCGGAGCGTCGGTCGTCGTGAACGACGTCGATGGCGAGGTGGCCGCGGAGACTGTCGAGCTCATCACGACGGCGCGCGGGGTGGCGGTGGCCGGCCCCGTCGCCGTCGGCGACGTCGCACCCGTGGTGGTCTACCTGGCCTCCGAGTGCGCCGGCGAGCGCATCTCGCTGTGGTCGCACCCCACCGAGGTGGTCACCGCCGTACACGCGGGCGGTTGGGCGTCCGCCGACGTCACGGTGAGGTTCGCCTCGACGCCGGCAGCCCAGTCACAGGACTACAAGTCGACCATCATGGGAGCACCGAAATGACCGTGTACGCCAAGCCCGAGATCGACGTCTCCGCCGTTACGGCGATCGACGTCCATGTTCACGTGCACGCCTCCGTCCGCGGGTCGGCCGTGAACGAGGCGGCAATGAAGGAGATGGCCGAGTACTTCCGCAACGACGACGTGCGGCCGAACAACACCCGTGACATCGCGAACTACTACCGCGAGCGCGGGATGGCCGCGGTGGTGTTCGGTGTGGACTCCGCGGACAAGGAAGGAGCCGTCAGCAACGAGGAGGTCGCCGAGATCGCGGCGGAGAACTCCGACGTGCTCATCCCGTTCGCCAGTATCGACCCCGCGCGTGGCGCGGAGGGAGTGGCGATGGCGCGGCGGCTCATCACCGACTACGGTGTCAAGGGGTTCAAGTTCCATCCGAACACCCAGGCGTTCTACCCGAACGACCCGGATGCCTACCGGCTGTACGAGGTGATCGCGGAGCACGGTCGCATCGCTTTGTTCCACAGTGGACATACCGGAGTCGGCGCCAACACGCGTGGTGGTGGGGGAATCCGGTTGAAGTACTCCAACCCGATGCATGTCGACGACGTCGCCGTTGACTTCCCCGACATGCCGATCATCCTGGCGCACCCTTCGTTCCCGTGGCAGGACGAGGCGCTTTCGGTGGCACTGCACAAGCCCAACGTCCACATCGACCTGTCCGGATGGTCGCCGAAGTACTTCGCGCCGCAACTCATCCAGTACGCGAACACCCTGCTACGGCACAAGATGCTGTTCGGCTCGGACTACCCGGTGATCACACCGGAGCGCTGGCTGCGGGACTTGGACAAGATCGACATCCGGGAAGAGGTCCGCCCGCTGATCCTGAAGGAGAACGCGGCCAGGCTGTTCGGGCTTACGGCCCGCGACTAGCGAACGGGTGCCGACCCGGCCACACCGACGGGCTGGAGATCACGCAGGACCGGATCAACGAGTTCGCCGAAGCCACTGGCGACCACCAGTGGACACTCGGCGCGCGAAGGACGGGCCGTTCGGCACGACCGTCGCGCACGGCCACCCTCGACGAGGTCACCGAGAACCAAGGTGGCGTGCAGTCACGAGTCACCCCGACCTTCGAGGCGCAGGGGCAAGAAGAGCGCGCGTACGCGGCGACGATCGTGCTGCGCGGCTACTGGCTGAAGCAGAAGTTCCGCCACGCGGGTTCTGAGGGCTCGGAGCCGCTACGCGGTTCGCTTACCCTGGCGGTCTCTCGGGTCGGTCGCGTCGCGTGTGGGCAGTGCGATGCGTTCCACGAGCGCATCCACTTCACGCTCGGCCTGCGGGGCGAACGCCGAACGCATCCGCAGGAACACGTGCTCGGCGCGCACGGCGGGCCAGTCCCTCGGCAGGTGCTCGACCGGAAGGCCGGGGTCCTTGCGCAGCAGTAGCGTCCATTCCGTGTGCATGAGCAGTTGCCGGGGCAGCACGTCCTGTGACGAGGCCAGTGGATCGGCGATGTCCCAGCGGTGCAGGAAACCCCGGTAGCCCTCGGCGAGCTCCTCGAGGTCCCAGGTTTCCGCGATCATCTCCTGGATGTCCGTGGGATGAAGCGTCGTGGCACGGAAGGCCTTCACGTGGTCGGCTACGTCGAGCCCCTCGAGCAACTGGTCGAGGTCGACCTCCCTCGGCGTGATCCACAGGCCGTTCTGCAGCGGGCCGAAACCGGCCCAGGCCAGCCGCGAGCGCAGCAGGTGACGGTCGGACCTGCGGGTTTCCGGCAGGGAGAAACCGAGCACGGTCCAGTGCCCGTCCCACTCCCGGTTAACCGCCTGCCGGACGCGGGTTCCGCCTTCCTGAAGGACGCCTGCGGTGTACTCGGTGAGCCCGAGATACACACGCTTGCCGCTGCGGTGTCGTTCCAGCAACCCGCGACGGGTCATCCTGGAAAGGGTGGAGCGGGCGGCGTGCTCACCGACACCCACCTTGGCGAGCACGTCGATGAGGCTGGCCGAGTAGACGGCTTCGTCGCGGCCAAGCAGGTGAGCGGCGAGGAAGTTGAGCAGCAGTGCCTGTGGCCGCTGCCACGGTGTAGCGGTTGATCCGGCCTCGTCCGCCGTGTCCTGCGAATCCATCCGCCCTCCCCCGTGGGTAGGTACCCCGCCACTCTGGTGTCGATGGTAGGTCAACCGTCTCGTGCCCCGACCTCGGTGCCGCGCGCGGGACGGCGCTGTGACCTAGTCATCTGTTTGACGTCCGTCACAGGGGAGAATAACATTGGCAGCCGCCGCCCCGCCGGGCCGCGGGTCGGTGGAGTGATCGCGGGGTGCGAGTCCACGTAGGACCCTTCGACCTGTGGGCGCCTGCGAGTTGGACGGGCTTGCCGCAGGCGTGGTCAGCCTCGCACGTTGACGACGGAGGCCAGGCCGGAAAGCTCGATGACGCGGCGGACGGGTGAACCGTACGGAGCGATCACGGTGCAATCCGTTTGCAGCAGCCGTAGCCGTTCCGCCAGCGCGAACAGTATGCGCAGGCCCGCGCTGTCGATGTAGGTGAGGCCACTGAGGTCTACACACACGCCCGCCAGCCGGTTGCTGACCGCCGCGAACACCTCCTGCTGCACAGCTTCAGAGTTCGCCAGGTCAACCTCGCCGTCGATCACGATGTCGACCGTGGCATCGCGGGTGTGTGCCCGGACACTGGCATTCGTCATTCCGGGTCAGCTCCGTGGAGCCGCTTGCCCAGGTACACATCCGTACCGGCGCCGTCGTGGTGCAGCACCGACATCTCGTCGCAGAGCTGGCGCATCAGCTCGGTGCCGCGCCCCCGGTGCGCGCCTCTCGGCGAACGCCAGGTACCGCTGTCGCTTACCGTGATACGGACCTCACCATCACGGTAGTGCGAGCACACCGTGTACTTCCCGCCACCGGGCCCGTAAGCGTGCTCGATCACGTTGGCCGCCGCTTCCCCGACCGCCACCAGCAGGTCGGAAACGTCGTCCTCGGAGGCGCCGACCGTCGGCAGCCATCTGCGAAGCGCCGTGCGCAACTCGGCCAGGGATTCCGGCACCGCCTCCAGTTCGAGTTCCATTTGATGCAGGTTGTGCAGGTCCTGCCTTCGCATCGCCAGGACGGCGATGTCGTCGGTCGCGGGCCGGTTACCGACGAGCCCGCTCAGCACCCTCGCGCACGTCGCCTGCGCGGGCCCGGCCCGCACGTGCTGCCGCAGCAGCCTGAGGCCGTCCTCCAGCGGCTGGTCCCTGCGCTCCACGAGGCCGTCGGTGTAGAAGCAGACCGTCGTGCCATAGGGGATGTCGATCGTCGTGGTGCGGCGGCGATATGTCGGAAAGCCCGCGCCGATGGGCGGGTCGACGGGCACCTCCGGCATTGTCGACTCCTCGCCGGGCACGGCAAGCACGGGCGCGGGGTGCCCTGCCAGTGACAGGTGTATGCGTTCCAGCGACGGTTCCCACATGGCATAGGCGATCGTGGCCATGGAGCCAGGCTCGAAATGGCGCATGTGCCGGTCGAGTCTAGAGAGCACGTCGGCGGGGTCGCTCGCTTCGAGAGCGTAGGAACGTGTTGCCGTGCGCATCCGGCTCATCACTGTCGCGGCGGGCAACCCCTTGCCCACCACGTCCCCGATCGCGACGCACAGCCAGCCCGACGGCAGCGTGAAGGCGTCGTACCAGTCGCCGCTCACCCCGACGGCCTCGCCCGGCACGTAGCGCGAGCAGAACTCCAGCCCGGAGACGTCCGGAAGCCGCCCAGGCAGCAGGGACCGTTGTAGTGCCGAAGCGGCGGCGCGCTCCGCCTGGGAAATCCGCGTCTTCGCGGCGAGCGCGATACGGTCGGCTACGAGCCGCAGCAGTCTCACATCCTCGTCGGTGAAGGTCCTTGTCCGCAGCGTGCCGACATGCAGCACGCCGATCAGTTCGTCCGCGGCGAGCAGTGGAACACCGGCCAGTGACACCAAGCCCTTGTCCCACAGTAACGAGTTGACGACGGTTTCCGGGTTGATGTGTTCCAGGACGAGTGGTTTGCGCTCGGCGGCGACCCTGCCCGCGAACCCCTCGCCGATGGGAACGCGAACACCCTGGTGTACCTCTTCCTCGATGCCGGAGGATGCCGTCGCGAGCAGTTCCCCGCCGTCCCCGTCGACAAACAGTACGGTCGCAGTGTCGGCGTCGAGGACATCGCGCACCCGGTTCAGCAGTTCCTGCAGCAGCTGCTCCACGCTGAGGTGGGCGAGCGCTGCGTCGGTGACCGCCTCGATCCGGCGCAGGCGGTCCTCGGCGCCGTCTGTCTCGACCGCCCATGGCATGTGGGCGAGCATAGTCCCGTCAGGGGTTCACGGCAGGCTCGAACTCCCGCCGGATGGAACGGGATCACACTTTTGCCGCGAGGACATAACGGACGGTCCTTCCAGTAGTACGGATGGCGACGAACTGATATTGATCTGCGGTATGTGTCACACCATTCGGCCGAATCCGCCAGGCCATGGAGCGTGCCCTCACAGTCGGGGCCGATCGTCGGTGAGCAGCGGCTCGAACAGGTCGCCGAACTCCTCGATACGAGCCAGCACGTCCGCCGCTGTGAAGACCACATCGGACGCATGCCGGACGGCGGCCACCTCCTGCCAGCTCAACGGCGTGGACACGGTCGGAGCAGGCCCTGCCCGCAGCGAGTAAGGGGCCACCGTTGTCTTCTTGGGGTTGTTCTGGCTCCAGTCGATGAAAACCTTGCCCGGACGCAGGTTCTTCGCCATCCGGGAGACGATCAGGTCCGGCTGCTCCCGCGCGAGCACCTCGGCCAACGCCTTGGCGTACTGGCTGGTGCGCTCGGGCGAGCTGGTTCGCACCGGCGAGTAGAGTTGCAGCCCCTTCGACCCGCTCGTCTTCGCGAGCACCGTAAGCCCTTCCGCCTCGAGCACCTCCCGCAGTCGGACCGCTACCCGGCAGCATTCGACGATGGTCGCGGGAGCGCCAGGGTCCAGATCCAAAACGAGCAGGTCCGGATTCTTCCTGCCGTCACGTGGCCCGACAGTCCACTGTGGAATATGTAGTTCCAGGCTCGCGAGGTGGGCGACCCAGACCAGGGTGGGCAGGTCTTGCACGAGCGCGTAGTCGGAGGACTCCGAGCCCCGAGAGCTGCCCGGAGTCTCGATGCGCACCGTGCGCACCCATTCCGGCGCGTGCCGTGACACGTCCTTCTCGAAGAACGAACCCTTCTCGACGCCGTCCGGGTAACGCTTCAGCGTCAACGGCCGGTCTCTGATGTGCGGTAGTAGTACCGGCGCGACGCGAACGTAGTAGTCGATCACCTCGCCCTTGGTGAACCCGGTTTCCGGATACAGCACCTTCTCCAGGTTGGAAAGCCGTAGCCTGCGGCCCTCGATCTCGACAAGCGGCCCGGTCACCGGATCAACTCCTCCGCGCGGCGGTCAGGGCGCAGGCCGCGCCACACCGGTGCGCGAAGCCTCCCGTCACGGGTCCAGTCCTTGAAGGTGACCTCGGCGACGAGCCTGGGGCTCACCCAGTGGGCACCCTTCGCCCGTTCCCTCGGCAGGCTCGACCGAAACGGTGAGGTCTTGCGTTCCAGGCGACGCAACCTGGTCGCCAGCGTGCGCAGCACGTCCTCGCTGAACCCCGAACCCACCAGGCCGATGTAACGTAGGCCGCCCTCTTCGGGCAGGCCTAGCATCAGCGAACCGATGGTTTCCGCCCGGCTGCCCTCGCCTGGCCGCCAGCCCCCGATCACGACCTCGAGCGTTCGCAGGTCGGTGATCTTCAGCCAGCACGCGCTGCGCTTGCCGGGCGTGTACGGGGAGTCGAGTCGCTTGGCCAGTACGCCCTCGAGTCGCTGCTCCGCGGCCGCCTCCACCACCGCGGCGCCGCCGCCGGCGAAGCTCGGCGACACCTGCCAGTTCTGTCCCGCGAGTTCGAGGCCCTCGAGCAGTTCCCTGCGCTGCCGGTACGGCAGCGACAGGGTCGAGCGGCCGTCCAGATGCAGCAGGTCGAAGATCAGGTAGGTGACGGGCCGGTGCTGGGAGAGTTGCCTCGCCCTGCGCTCGCGTGCGTGCATTCTGCTCTGCAGCGCCTCGAAACTCGGCCTTCCTTCGTGCAGGGCGACGATTTCGCCGTCAAGCCAGGCCTGCGTGCTTCCGAGTTGCTCGCCAAGCGCCTTCAACTCGGGATAGGTGGCGGTGATGTCCGAACCACTGCGGGAGAGCAGCGTCAGCCTGCCGCCCTCCACCCTGGCGAGGGCGCGGACCCCGTCCCACTTGAACTCGTAAGCCCACAACGCGTCGGCCTCGGTGTCCGGAAGTGTGCCCTGGACGGCGAGCATGGGCACCAGCTTGCCAGGAAGCGGAGTCCAGTCGGGGTCGTCGGTTTCCCCCGAGCGGATCACCTGCCAGTTGTCACCGCTGCGGAAGAAGACGAACTTGCCACGGGCCCGAGTTCCGTGCAGCACGACCGACACCTCGTGGTCGCTCCATTTCAGTGTCTCGTAGCGCCCCCTGTCCCAGATGGTCATCCGGCCCGCGCCGTACTCGCCCTTCGGAATCTCGCCGGAGAACGTCGCGTACTCCATCGGGTGGTCCTCGGTGTGCACGGCGAGGCGAGGAGTGCCCGGCTCGGTGGGCAGCCCCTTGGGGACGGCGAACGACACCAGCACCCCTTCGCGCTCCAGCCGCACGTCCCAGTGCAGCCGGCGGGCGTGATGCTCGTGGATCACGAAGGTGTCGTCGCCGCCCCCGTCCGGGCCAGCACGGTCCGGCAGCGGTTCCGGCGTGCGGCCCGCACGCCGTTTGCGCCGGTACTCCTCCAACTTCGCGGCCATACCTCGCGGGTACCCAGCTACCGGCGATAGCTAGCACCGGCAGGGTGTCACGTACTCGGCGTCACGGACTCCACGATCACCACCCCGGAACCGACCCGCTGGTCGTCGGCCGTCCGCACCGTCACCAACCCCCGCAGCACCCGGCCGTCGCCCGGTTGACCGTTCGCGGTGACCTCGCCCGGCACGGTCCAGGTCGAGCCGGTGGGTCGTGCCGCGTCGGCGTCGGTGACCTTCACCTCGCCGAGGCCGGGGGCGGCGAACAGGTCGAGATAGTCGTACTCCGTGCTCCCTGCCGGTACCGCGTAGCCGTCAACAAGGACCCGCCACGCGCCGGGCGCCGGGTCGCTGACCGTCACCGACTCCTCGGAGTCGCCGTCGGCACTGAACCCGGCCAGCTCGCACGTGCCGCTGGTGCAGTCGTACACGATCAGATCCAGGTCGGCTCCGCCGTCGGAGGTGCCGCCGATCGTGGCCGTCAACTCCGTCGCGCCCTGCGGCACCGTGAGCTCGTACGACTGGGACTCGCCGTCGGCGATCGTCGGCCGCGCCACGCGGGCGCTGTCGAGTGGGCCGCCGGTGAGCCGTCCTGTGAACTCGCCGAGCGTGTTGGTGACCGTGTACTCGCGGGCGACCGGCTCACCCTGCACGGCCTCACCGAGCACATCAGGGTCCGGGCTGATCGTCGTGCCCTGCACGGCCGCGGTCAGTCGCCATGGTGCCGAGTCGGTGTCCGACGTCCGCCGTGCCTCGACAACCAGTTCCCACACGCCGGGCATCGGGTCGGTAACCACCCGGCTGGTCGCCGAGCCTGTTGGGCAGCCACCCCCGGCGTCGGGGTTGTAGCAGACCAGTGACGATGTCGAGTCCACCGGGACCCCGGTGGGGTCGTAGCGCACGAACCGCACCTGGCCCGCGTCGGGCGGACCGCCAGCCGCCATGTCGATCCGCAGCGAGCTGGTGCCCTCGGGAACCCGCACGAACACGCTGCCCACCTGGTTTCGCTGGATCGTCCCGGACGCCGTGGCGGTGAAGCCGTTGTCCTCGGTGAAGTCCAGCGGCGCGAACACGGTGTTCATCGTCTGCACGTCGATGCCGACCGTGCGAGGATCGTCCAGCCGCAACAGCGCTGAGTGGGTGCCTGCCGAGGTCGGGTTCACGCGCACGTTCAACTTCACCGGCTGGTTCAGCGGCAGCCGCACGCTACGCGGCGCCGCGAACGTGCCGTCGTTGCCCACCCAGCTCACGCGGTAGCGCGGCGATCGGTCCGGACCCGTGGTCCTGGTAAGGGTGTAGGTGCGCGTGTATGCCTTGCCCACGGTCACGCCCTCCCGGTCGTGGATTCCCACCCCGGTGTCGGGTGTGGCGAGCTGGTCGGAAAGCACCGTGTTGACCGGCACCGACGTGACCACCGTCTGCTGCCGCTCACCACGCAGCGAGGTGAGCGCCCGGAAGGTGTCGATCAGTCCCGCTCCCTGCGCGTACGCGGGGACGCCGTCGACGAACCTCGCGGTGGAGGCCAGCGCGGAGCGCAGCGTGGCCAC
Source organism: Saccharomonospora amisosensis (assembly GCF_011761185.1). Classification (NCBI taxonomy): domain Bacteria; kingdom Bacillati; phylum Actinomycetota; class Actinomycetes; order Pseudonocardiales; family Pseudonocardiaceae; genus Saccharomonospora; species Saccharomonospora amisosensis. The sequence continues at coordinate 533,641 of NZ_JAAOYM010000001.1, forward strand.
TGGCGGACGGTTGCCCTTGTGCGTCGCCTTGTACGCGCTGACCAGTAGTGCCGCCGCGCCGGTCGCCTGCGGGGCCGCCATAGACGTGCCGTTGAACATGCCGTACCCGGCGGGCAGCTCGTAGGTGCCTGGCACCGGCGAACCTTCCTGCCAGCGCGGAATGGTCGAGACCGCGGCACCGGGCGCCACCAGGTTGGGCTTGAAGCCACCGTCCTCGCGCGGGCCCCGCGAGGAGAACGGGTGCAGGCTTTCCGGGCGCGGCGAAGCCGAACCGTAGTTCGACAGCCAGGTGTCGTCGGTGATGTAGGAGCCGACGCTCACAGCGTCGGTGGCCACGGATGGGTCACCGACGGAGTTGGCGCCCGCCCCGCTGTTTCCCGCCGAGATGAACAACTGGACGTTGTAGGTCTCGATGACCCGGTTGTACAGCTCGGCACGGGCATTGTTGCCGTCGTTGAGCGCGGGCAGCCCGCCGATGGAGATGTTGACGACGTCCGCGCCGTTGGTGGCGGCATAGACCACGCCGTCGATCAGCCCGCTCGCCGTGCAGGAAGGAGTGGTCAGGCAGACCTTCACCGACATCAGCCGCGCGCCGGGGGCCGCGCCGTCCATAGCGCCGCCGAACAGGTCGTTACCCGCCGCGATACCCGCGACGTGCGAGCCGTGCGCCGCACCGGCGATGCCGATGTTGACATAGCCGGGCTGGTCGGTCTGCACCACGAACGGGACCCGGTCGAGCACCCCGGTCGCCGGGTTGTCGACACCGAAGAAGCCGACGTCGTGGTCGTTCTTGTAGTCGGTCATCGGCCGCTCGTCGGTGAAGTCGCCGTCGCCGTCGAGGTCGACCCGCACCGCCGCGGTTTCGGTGTCCAGCAGCACGCCCCAGCTGTCGGCGCTGTCACCGTCGCGGTTCACGTCACCCCCTGTCTCGCTCTGCGCCGAGCCGAGGTCACCGGCGACCTCGGAGAACAGCCCGAACCGGTGCGAGCCCGCAGGCGCGACCCACTCGCGTCCATCGGAGGTGAAGGCGCCGGAGACCGGCTCGGCCGACAGCCGCACCCACGTGCCGTCGCCGGATGTCGGCGAGTTCGCCGTGTACCAGTCCACGATCTTGCGCTTGCCGGTGCTCGTGGTCGCCAGCGCGGGATGTTCCAGGTCCACACCCGTGTCCAGTACCGCGATGGTGGTGCCCCTGCCGTCCCAGAACGGGAAGCGCTCACCGAACTGCGCGGCGTTGGTGTCCTGCGTCGGCAGGTAGGGGTTGGCCCTCGGAGTGTCCGCGTCCGGCGCGGGCTGGGGCAGCGGGTCGGTCGCGCCGACGGGAGCGGGCTCGTCCCTTCGGATGAGCCCGTCGACGTCAACGGCTGCCACCGAACGCAGCTTCGGCGCGCGTTCGGCCTCCTCGATGGGAACGGTGACCTTCAGGTAGTCGAGCTTCGCGTCGGTGGACCGGACCACGCCGCCGATGGAACGCAGCTCACCCGCCGCGGCGTCGGCACGCCCTCGCTGTGCCGCGACCAGCAGGGTGACCCGCGTCTTCCCGGCTCGTTCCGCCTGCTCGACGAGCATCCGATCCTGCTCGTCGAGTTGCCGCTCGTCTCCGGGACCGGGCGGCCGATCCTGCTGACCGAACACCGGTGCCGCTCCCAGCCCGAAGGTGGTGGCGGCCGCTACCACCGTGACGGCCGTGGTGACACCGGCCCGTCTCAACCAACGTCGTTTCGTCACAACGTGACCTCCCGCCAGCATGCGCCCGAGTGATCTCCACGGGCCCGATCAACGTTTCACATCTGGGCGCGAAAAGCCGAAATTTCCGACTTTCGTAGGGCTTTCGACCGCCCCGGTGATCATCTGGACGGCCGGCTCGGGGACACTGTTGCTGATCTTGGCGTTCTGCTGTGCCGGAGGGTGTCCAGCCATGATGGGTCGAACCCACGCGCTCACCGGCTGGTGTGCCGGGCTTGGTCTCGCGCCTGCCGTCGGCCTCACCTCGGTGGCGCAGGTGGTGGTGTTCGCGTCGACCACCGCTGGATTCGCGTTGCTGCCGGACCTGGACCACCCGCATGCCAGGGCATCGAAACTGCTCGGGCCACTGACCGGTGCCCTGTCGTGGCTGCTGCGCAAGGCTTCGGCCGGGCTGTACGCGGTGACGAAGGGGCCGAGGGACGAGCGGGTGAAGGGCACTCACCGGCATCTTTCGCACACACTGCTGTTCGCCGTCGCGCTCGGTGCGGGGACGGCGGCGGCGACGGCGGCGGGCGGCCCGTGGGCGGTGGCCGGTGTGGTCGTGCTGGGATTGCTGCTCGCCGAGGACGCGCTGGGCGACTGGCTGTTCCCGGTCGCGGGAGCCGGTGTGGTGTGGTGGGTCCACGAGAACAGTCCCGGCGTGCTGGCTCAGCTCGACACCGTGTCGGGCTGGCTGGGTATCGCGGTGGCGGCGGGCTGCTTCACGCACTGCCTCGGCGATGCCCTCACCGAGTCCGGTTGCCCGTTCCTGTTTCCAGTTCCCATCGCGGGAGAGACGTGGTATGAGCTGCGTCCGCCCGCGTGGTTGCGGTTTCGCACCGGAAAGACCGTGGAGACGAAGGTGCTGTTCCCAGCCTTCGCTGTGCTCGGCGTGCTGCTGTTGCCTGGCGTGTGGAACGCGCTTGTCGGGTTCGTGCAGGACGTCGTCGCGGCAGGCGCCACCGAGGCTGGTGGCTAGGCCCGCGACGGCTTGGGAAACCCGCCGACGAGTTGCTCGAAGGCGTGTGCCACCCGCAGTGGCGTGGCGTCGTCGAACCGCTTGCCGACGAGCATCAACCCCACAGGTAGCCCTTCGCTCAACCCCGCGGGAACGCTGATGGCCGGATGACCACTCACGTCGAGCGGCGCCGTGTTCGCGATCATCGTGAGCGCGCGCTCCACGTAGGTCTCGCGGCTGTCCTGCTCCGTGACCAGCGGGGTCGCGGTGTAGGGCAGGGTCGGCATCGCGAGCACGTCGAAGGAGCGCAACGCGCTGTCGTAGTCCTCCCGCAGCGAGTTCGCCAGGTTACGGGCCATCGCGTAGTGCCTGCCCTGGTAGTTCGTGAGGCTGTAGTGCCCGCACATCGCCACCAACTTGACCGTCTCGGAGAGTTGGTCCGCGCGCTCCACCCGGTTGCGGCCGTAGTGGGCCATCAGTTCGGGGTCGTAGCTGCCGTCCCAGTTGAGTCCGTAGCCGTTGCCGTCGAGCATCTGGTATGCGGCCCCCTCGGTGGCCACCACGTTCCAGATGTGCAATCCGTGCCGATGCCACGGGACGCTGACCGTCGACACCTCCATGCCCGCCTCGCCCAGCCGCGCCACCGCCGCGCGCACTACCTCGTCCACCGCGGGGTCGGAAAGGCCGGGAATGCCGAAGCCTTCGTCGACCACCCCGACCCGCAACCCGGCGACCCCGGAATCCAGCGCGGCGACGTAGTCCTGTGGCCGCACGTCGGCAGGCTGGCGGGGATCGTGACCGTCGGTGCCCGCCAGCACCGACAGCATCAGTGCGGCGTCGGCCACCGTGCTGGTGATGGGCCCGAGGTGGTCGATCGTGAGTTCGATCGGGAAGGCTCCCGTGTAGGGCACCAGTCCGTGGGTGGGTTTGTGCCCGACCGTGCCGCAGAACGAGCTCGGGATGCGCACCGAGCCGCCCTGGTCACCACCGATCGCCAGGTCGACCTCGCCCGCGGCGACGAGTGCCGCGCTTCCGCTCGAGGAGCCTCCGCTGGTCCGTGCCGGGTCCCACGGGTTGCGCACCGGGCCGGTGGCGCTGGTGTGGCTGGCGCCGGAGAAGCACAGGTCCTCACACACGGCCTTGCCTGCGATGGTCGCTCCCGCCTCCAGCAGCCGTGTCACCACTGTGGCGTCGCGGGAAGGGACGAAGCCCTCCAGCGACCTGGAGCCGTTCATCATCGGGACGCCCGCCACCGCGATGTTGTCCTTGATCGCCACCCGGCGGCCGCTGAGCGGACCGTCTATACCGGACGCTATGTCGGTCTTGACGTACCAGGCGCCGAGGGGATTCTCCGCGTCCGCGACCTTCTCGTGGTCGCGCCGCGGTGGCCGTGGTGACTGGACGGCGTACAGTTCCTCGACGGCGTCGTAGGAAAGCAGGGACGCGTCCACGAGCGCGGAGAACGACTCGACGGCGTCGGCGTCCAGGTGCAGGCCGTAGTGCTCGGCACTTCGACGGAGCTGCTCGGGAGTGGGGCGTTGAACCGGCATGGCTGCCTCCTGGCGAAACCCGGTGATCAGCGGATAGTAGGAAGCCCGGCGCGCGGCCGTCAACGCGCTCACCCCGAGCGCACGGTTCGCTTCGCCCCGGCACGGCCTCGACCGGGCGCCGGTGTCTACTGCCGACGTGGCGGCGAGGTGTCGGGAGCGGGGGACTCGCGGGCAGGAGCGGGGGACTCGCGGGAATGGAACAGCTGTTCGGGGTGGGGGTGGCTGAGGAAATCGTGGTGGGAGATATCCCAGCCGTACGCGCCCGCGAGGCGAAATTCCAGCACGTCACCGGCGCGAACGCGATCGACGACCACATCACGGGCCAGTACGTCCTTCGGCGTGCACAGCTCACCGACCACCGTCACGGCTTCGCCGGTCAGCTCCGGGCGGGGCAGCCGCGTCGGCCACCGGTCCACCGGGTGAACGACGAACGGGTGGCTGTGCTGCCACGAGGCCGGCAGCCGGAAGTGGTGCGTCCCGCCGCGCACCAGCACGTAGTTGACGCCGTGGTTGCGCTTGACGTCCAGCACCTCGGTGAAGTAGCTGCCGCAGTCGGCCACGAGGAACCGGCCGCATTCGAAGTCGATCTCCTTCCAGTGCGCGGGGAAGGTGCGCACCAACTCGGCAAGGCCCTTCGTGAACGCCGTCCAGTCGAACACCTCGCCGTCATCGGCGTAGTTGACGCCGATGCCCCCTCCGACATCGACAGCCTCGCAGCGCAGGCCGAACTCGGCCTCCCAGCCGCAGATCTTGCGGCGGTACAGCTCGAGCAGTTCCAGGTGCGCGGCGGCGGAGAGGTTGTTCGAAAGCGAGTGCAGGTGGAACCCGGCGAACCGGATACCGGGAAGTTCGATCACGGTGCGCACCGCCTCGCCGAGCCGCGCCTCTTCGATACCGAACTGGGTCGGCCTGCCCGCCATCGCGAGCGTGGCGGGAGGGAACCCGGCTGAGAGGTTCACCCGTAGCAGTACCCGAGCCGTGCGGCCGGTGCGCAGGGCGGCATCGGAGATCCGGTGCAGTTCGAGCACGCTTTCGGCGTGCAGGCGCGAGACACCCTGCCGCAGCGACTGGCTGATCTCAGCTGGAGTCTTGGCGGGTCCGCCGAACAGTGTCTCCCGTGCGCCGGCTGCGCTCGCCTTGGCCAGCTCTCCGCCGGAGGCGACCTCGAACCCTGCCACGATGGGTGCGAGCGTGCGAAGCAGCGGCGGCGCGCTGTTGGCCTTCATCGCGTAGAACATCCGGCAGCGCGGCGGCAACGCCGCAACCACCGCGCTCGCGTGCCGGGCCAACGCGTCGAGGTCGTAGCGGTAGCGGCAGATCGGCTCGTTGTCAGTCATGGTGCGCGAGCGGGTTGGGTGCTGGGTGCAGCCGGGGCTCGGTGTCCGGAAGCAGCCTTCGGGTGGTGAGCTTCTCCACCGACACGGTGGGCTTGTGAAGGTCGAAGATCGCGCTCGGGAACCGTTCCCGGTAGGTGCGAAGACATCCGCGCACGACGGCCCAGAAGTCGCGTTCGTCCAGTCCGTAGTTGTCGGCGAGGAACATCGCGAGCTCACCGAGGTTGACGAAGCAGAACGCGTCGAGCAGGAAGTCGGCGACGAGGTCGGGGTCGTCGGTCTCGACGAAGGAGTTGCGGTTGCCGTGATGCGCCGGGGTGGCCCGCAGCGTCGGGCAGCGGCTGGGCTGGGCCAGGTGTGCGCGACTGAACCGCACACCGTCGTGGAAGTCGCGCAGTGCCACCCTTGTCGGCAGGCCGTCTCGGTGCAGCAGCACCATGTTCTGCGCGTGTGCCTCCAGCGCGACACCGTGTTCGCACAGCAGCCGCACCAACGGAAGCACGGCTACCTTGCTGAGCCGACGCAGCCAGCTTTCGAGCCCGTGCTCGCTCACCCAGTCGTCGATCAGCGGGCTGCCGTCGGCGGCCCTCGCGGTCAGCGCGGTGAACGGTGCGGCCTGCTCGCCGGGGTCGAGCCGGGGGTGCAGGCTCTCCCGCCACACGCAGCCGAGCGTGCCGTAGCCGGCTTCGCGGAGCAGGCCCTTGTCGGCGGTGACGGCCGTGCCGAGCAGCTCCCGTAGCAGCACCGGCCGCCATTCGTCTCGCAGCACCGGGTCCGTGCACACCAGCTCGTACAACCAGTCGGAGATCAGCGGTGCGTTGTGCACGGTATGTGGAGCCAGCACCCGGCTGGTGGAGGTGTTCACCAGCGACATGGCCAGCTTCAGGTAAGGCCGGTCCGGATTGTCCACACAAGACAGCGTGCGGATGGACTGCTGAGCTGTGAAGGTGTCCGGGTCCTCACCGAGCACCACCAACTCGTCGGTGCGTAGCTGTTCGGCGTAGGTGTGGCAGATGCGCTCGCGCCACTGCCACGGGTGTACGGGCAGCAATGTGTAGTCGTCGCCGGGCAGCGGGTCGAACGCTGAACCGAGCTGCGCGCGCAGGAACCCGGATTCCTCGACGCCGCGTGAGGCGTTGACCTCGGCGATGTCCCGGTTCACCGCCAGCCACAGTGGACGGATTGGCTGGGCGAACTCCGGACCGTAGGCAAGGTTGTCGACGAGGTCGAACCCGATCCGTGACTTGTAAGCCGGGTGGTAGCGATGCCCCTCGATGACTTGGCTCTCCAGCGTGTCGTAATCGGTCTTGACGGTCTCCCCTTCGCGCAGGTGATGTGCGACGGCGTCCTTGAGAAGGGTCTCTTCCAGCTCCTTCGTGAAGCGGGCGAGATGTTCGGGGTCGGCTTCGATGTGCTCGGCGAGCTCGGAAAGCAAAACCCCTACCGAGGTGGGCTCCTCGCCGTCGCGGAGCAACTCGTCCACCGTGACCCTGCCGAACGTCTCACGTCGCCGTGCGGTGTAGGTGTAGCGCACGCCGTTCGCGCCGATCAGCGTGCCGTTCACGCCCTGGTCGATCGCTTCCTCGTACAGCAGCGACTCGAACAACTGCCGCAGCACCCTGCGGCGCACGTGCGGGTAGCTCGGCGCGGTGAGCGCGGCTCGCAGTAGCTCCGGGTTCATCGCGTCTCCCGCAGTGGGTTGGGAATCTCGACGTATAGCGGGCGTTCGGCTCTTCCGGTGAACCTGCTGACTAGGTTCGCCTTGGCAGGCAGCGTCGGCATGGCCAGCAGTCGACCTGCCTGCGGTACGTCGAGCAGCACTCGCCTCGCAACGGCCCACAACCGCTCCTCGCCCGCGCCGCTGTACCTGCCCAGCACGTGCACGAGATGGCCGAGCTGGTTGGTCACCGCGTGGTAGCACAGCCGCTGCCATGCCTCGGCGTCGGAGTAGCCAAGCGGGCTGCCCGGGGCGAGCGGTCGGCCCGCCTGGCTGCTCACCGCCACACCTTCCAGGTCGCGTACCCACAACCGCGAAGGTTGCCCACCGTCGGTGCACAACAGCGAGTTCTGCACGTGCGCCTCGAGGCTCACCCCGTGTTGTTCGAACAACGACAGCAACGGCACCAGCGAGATGGCCAGGTACCGGCGCAGCCACTCGCCGACATCTCCCGCAGCCCGAACATCGCGCACGAGCACGCCCGGGTCCTCGAGCACGCCCGCGAGCACGCGTGGTGCCTCGCCGTTGTGGGCGAAGGGGTTCTCCCGGTACAGCACGGCGAAGTCAGCGGCGAGGTCGGGCCCTACGGCGTCGGGGTTCAAGGTGCGAAAACCGCTCTCGAGAAGTACGCCGAAACCCTCGTGCGTGGGCAGCGTGCCGATGAGGCCGCTGGCTTCCATGGCTCTGCGCAGGTGCTCCATGGGGTTGTTGCGAACGAAGTTCGTGATCCGTACCCGCAGCGGCAGCTTCCATGCCGTCGGGAAACCGGGGTCGCAGACCGTGCGCGCCGACGATGTCGCGTAGACGGGCCTGCCGAGCGGGCCGAGCGGTACCAGCCCACCTTCCCTGATCAAGGCGGTGACCTCCGCGCGATCGAGCAGGTACCGCGCCTGCCACGGATGCGCGGGAAGCGGTAGGTAGCCCCGAGGTACGCGGGCCGCGACCTCGCCGGGCTCCCACGGTCCCGGCCAGACGCGCTGCTGCGACACCAGTTCTCGTGCCACGGCGAAGTAGTGCGGAACGAACGTGGCGCCGAGTTCCGGTGCGTAGCGTTCGAGGTCGGCGTCGCTGAATCCCTCCGCGCTCTTGGGCGTGGGGTGGAAAGGGTGGCCGAGTAGCACGCTCTGCTCGGCGTGTCTGGTGATCGCGTGTGCTTCTGCCGGGCGGCGCGGCCTCGCCCTGGCGAGATAGCGCGCGGTGCGCGCGGTGCTCTCCTCGATCTGCGCGGCCAGTTCGAACCCGTCGTGCCCTGTCCCTGCGGCGAGCTCGGCGAGCAGTGCGGCCACGAACTCCTCGTGCGGCACCGAGGTGTCGTCGGCGTAGTCGTGGTGACCGAGTGTGCAGCGGTGTACCACCTCGACCACCAGTTCCCCGCAGGTGGCTGGCAGCGCGATCCGCAGCGAGCCCGTGCCCCGCACCGGCGTGCCTGTCTCGCGCAGGTATGCGTTGAGCAGCCGACGCCGGGTCGCGCGCCGTGCGGCGGCCCGCGCGCTCAGCACAGCAGCGGGTTCGGCACCGTGCCCGCGGCCGCGGGCATGCTCGCCCCCGGCGAGTTGCCGCTGCGCAGCAGTGGTCCGAGCACGTGGCGGCTCGGCCACGTCGGTTCCCGTAGCAGTAGCGTGCTCACCTGCCTTGGCAGGCGTACCAGGTCCATGGCTTCGGTCAGCGCCACTCGAAGCTGTTTCCACAGTGTCCTCTCCGCGATGCCGAAGGAGCGGGCGAGTGCGTCGGCGATTCCGTACAGGTTCACCTGGACTCCCAGGGTCTGGAAGTATCCGACGAGTTCGGTGGGGTCGTCGAGCCGAAGAGACTGCCGCGCGCCCTGCCGCACCCGATACTCGGGGTCGGCGATCCCAGCGTCCGCAAGCCACGGCGGGTGCACGCGGACGGTGTCGTGGTCGCGCAGTACGAACAACGAGGGCATGCCATTTTCGAGCGTGACCGCGACGTTCTGCCCGTGCACTTCGGGGAGCATGCCCTTGCTCAGGAAACCGAGAGCCAGCAGGCAGAAGCGATGGCACAGTCGACGGAAGAACGGCAACGGGCCCTCTGGCAGCCGGATACCGTGCGGGTACAGCCGCGGTGAGGCGAACGCCGCCATCGGGACGGCACCGCGGGCTTGCGGTGGATAGCGGCGCAGTTGGGCCGCGAGCTGGCCGGGACGGTCGGCGAACTCGTCACCGTTCCAGCCCACCCAGCCACGTTCGTCACAAACCGTCACGACGCTTCGTAGCAGCGGATCGCTGGCCAGCGCCGCTCGCAGGGCGAGTTCGGCTCGCTCACCGTTGTCGAGGTAGCGTGGCGGCAGTAGCCGGGTAGCGCCGAGTGTCGCGACGCCGAGCGGCAGTTTGACGTGGGTCGCCGGGTCGGGCGAGGCCAGCGTGCGCAGCGACGCGGTGGGCCGGAACTCGCCCAGACCCCGCGCCACGGGCAGGATCAGCCCCGCGTCCAGCTCCGAGGCGAATTCCCGCGGCAGCACGTGGCGTGACTGCCAGGGATGGACGGGCAGCAACACGAAGCCGGGCCGCGTCTCAGCGGCGAGCCGGTGCGCTTCGGCTTCGCCGAGCAGCAGCCGCGCCAGCTCCGCTGGCGGCGTGCCTTCGCCGTGCCGCAGGTGATCGGCGCGAACCGCGATCCAGTCGAGGCCGAGCGGGTCGCGTCGGGTGGGACCGTAGGTTGACAGCTCCTCGGTACTCCAGCCCGCGACCGCCCTTGCCGTGGGATGGAACGGCCGGTTTCGGGCCCAGGCGAGGCGCTCGGCCGTGAGCGGGTCGAGCACCGCGCCCCCGTCGAGGTCTTCCTCCGCCGCGCGCGCGAGCTCGGCGTTCGCGACGGCGGTACGCAGGTCGGTGGCGACCTGACCGACGTGTGGCTGGTCACGGGCGAGGTGGCTGATCAGCTCATCGGGCGATGCCTGCCGTCCGGCGATGAGTACCGGCCCGCGGGCGAACCGGTGTGATTGCAGTGCCCCGCCCGCGCGCACCCGGACGCTGACCTGCCCCACGCGATACCAGCCGTCCTCGAGCACCCCGTCGCCGAAGCCGAACAGCCGTTCCTGGATCAGCGCGTCGACCAGGTCGGCCAGCACGAGTTCCTCGGGGGCCACTAGTAGAGGTCCAACCAGGTCCCGACCCCGCGGCTCCTGGCGCGTTCGTACACCTCGGCGGCGCACGCGATGTCCTCCACAGCCATGCCCATGGGGTTGAGCAGGATGATCTCGTCGTCGGTCTCGCGTCCCGGCCGCGTTCCAGCCAGCACCTCGCCAAGCTCGGCATGCAGCCGCTGCCTTGAGAACGAGCCCTCCTCCACGAGCTGATTGATGATCTTCTTCTCCCGGTTGCACTGGTCCCAGTCGTCCACGACGACCTTGTCGGCGCCGAGGAAGACGTCCTTGTGCACGTCCATGATCGACACGTTGCACAGGAAGGTCCCCGGCTTGAGCCAGGACAGCGAGATGTAGGGCTCGTCGGTGACGGTGCACGGCACCACGACATCGCCGGAGCGGACCGCGTCCTCGGCGCTGTCGGTCACCCGCACGCGCACCCGCTGTCCCAGCCGCCGCGCCAGTTCGCGGGCGGCTTCCTGCCTCACGTCGTAGGCGTGCACGGTGTGGACGTTGGGAAACCGCTGCAACAGCGCGGTGACCTGGGTGCGGCCGATGACGCCGCAGCCGATCAGCGCGACATCGGTGAAGCCCACCGGGGCGAGATGCCGTGCGGCCAGGCAGGTGACCGCCGCGGTTCGCCACGCGCTGATGAGGCTGCCTTCCATGACGGCGACCGGATAGTTGGTCGCCGGGTCGTTGAGCACGATCAACGCGCTCGCCCGCTCCCGCCCGGACAGCGGGTTGTCGTGCTTGCTGCCGATCCACTTCAGCCCGGAAACGCCAGGGTCACCGACATGGGCGGGCATGGCGATGATGCGGTCGGCGATGTGGCCCTTACCCACTCGCAGGTAGGGCTTGAGCGGCTGCACGGTCCTGCCCTCCGCGTGCGCGATGAGCGCGGACTGTAGCGCGTCGACGTAGAGCTGGCAGCTGTCGCCCCCGACTGCCGCGACGTCGTGCCGGGCGAGGTACAGCATGCGGGGTTTGGGCACGGCCATCTCCTCACACCGTGCCGCGGCGGCGGGTCGCCGCGGCGAGCCAGTTGTCGTCGTAGACGAGGTCCAGGTAGCGGTCACCGCGATCGGGGAAGATCGCCACGACCCGGCACGGCCTCGGCAGCTCGGGCATCGCCCTTGCGATGGCCGCGACCACCGACCCCGTCGAGCCTCCTGCGAAGATCCCTTCGGCGGCCAGCAGCCGTCTGCATCCCAGCGCGGCCTCGACATCGTCGACGTGGATCACCCCGTCGATCTCCTCGGGCCTGCACAGTTCGGGCACCCGGCTCGCGCCGATGCCGGGCAGGTCGCGTGGCCCCGGGGCGCCACCGAAGATCACCGACCCGACCGCGTCGACGGCCACCACGCGCAGCGCGGGGAAGCGTTCCCGTAGCCGACGGGCGCAGCCGAGAATGCTTCCGGTCGTGCTCACCGGCGCGAACAGGTAGTCGGGTGCACGGGTGAGTTGTGCGGTCAGCTCGGCACCGGTGCCGTGGTAGTGCGCCTGCCAGTTGCGATCGTTGGCGTACTGGTTGATCCAGACGGCCCGCGAATCCTTAGCGAGCAGTTCCCTAACCCGGCGGATGCGGGACAGCAGGTAGCCGCCCGTTTCGTCGGGTTCGGAGACGAGCTCGACGTCGGCGTGCAGGTTGCGAAGGATGGCGAGGTTGGCGCTGGTGGTTTTGGGGTCCACCACGCAGGTGAAGGCCAGGCCGTGCACGCGGGCGGCCATCGCCAGCGCGATGCCGAAGTTGCCGGAACTGCTCTCGATCAGCCGCGACCCCGCGGCGATGGACCCTTCGCTCAGCCCCGACTCGACGATGTGCCTCGCGGTGCGGTCCTTCATGCTCCCGCCGGGATTGAGCAACTCCAGCTTGGCGACCACCTCCGCATCCGGATCGGGGAACAGCCTTCGGAGCGCGACGATCGGGGTGTTGCCGACGCAGTCGAACACTGACTCACGGACGGACTCGGCCACGGTCGGGGCGGCGGTCACTGGACTCCCTCGGCTCGAGGACTGGGTAAGGTAAGTCTTACCTTATTTACCCCATGGCTGCCAATAAGGGGCCGGACACCTTCGGTCACACTTTCGGGGATTGGGGCACCGTGCTGGTCGGCACCGAGGCTCGTCGCATGAGCTGCCCCGGGGACCGACCGGTGCCCGGGGCAGCTCTATCGCAAGCGCTGTCGTAATGACCGATTCAGTCCCACATCACCCCGCCTGCCTCGGCGCTGACGCCGCCGACGACGGCACCGTTCGGTCCTGCTGCCGCGAAGAACGCCTGGTACTCCGCACCCCAGGCAACGCCGCCGTCATGGGCGGAGGCGACACCCGCGGTGCCGAAGGCCAGTGGGACCGCCAGTGCGGCGGCGACCATTCCGCGTCGAAGTGTGCGCATGGCTGTGGTTCCTTTCTTCCGTGTCCACCAACGCTTGGTTCGGCCTTCTCGTGCTATGGCTGGCCGTTGAAGACCGGACCGCCGTGCGAGGCGGTTGCCTCGGCACCTCGGGTTGGTACCCCGGCCGTGTGGGGCTAACCAACCTCGCTCTCCTCGAAAGTGGACGGCCACGCCAAGGCAGGGAGCACGCGCGTGAGGATGCCCCGGGGGCGTTGCCCCCGGGGCATTCCTGGTGACGGACTGGTTGGTTACCAGGTCAGTCCCACATGATCCCGCCTGCCTCGGAGTTGACGCCGGCGACGATGGCGCCGTCGGGGCCTGCCGCGGCGCCGAACAGCTGGTACTGGGCGCCCCAGGCGGCACCGCCGTCATCGCAGGCCGACGCGATACCGGTGGCACCGAAGGACAGCGGCAGGGCGAGCGCGACCGCCACCATTCCGCGACGAAGTGTACGCATGAGAGAATTCCTTTCTCTGTGTTCACCAGAGGGGTTGGGTCTGGCCTTCTCGTGCTCTGGCTGGCTGTTGAAGGCCAGACCCGCCGGATCGAGGCTCGGACGGCCTCTCTCTTCCCTTACCCTGCGGGTGGTGGTCTAACCGGTTGCGGTCGACAAAGGATTCACCCACATCGTTGTGTGCGCTGAGAATGCCCCGGCGACCTCGGCCGCCGGGGCATACTCGTTCGCTGGTCTACAACCAGGTCAGTCCCACATGATCCCGCCTGCCTCGGAGTTGAGGCCGGCGACGATGGCGCCGTCGGGGCCTGCCGCGGCGCCGAACAGCTGGTACTGGGCGCCCCAGGCGGCACCGCTGTCGTCCCAGGCCGACGCGACGCCGGTGGCACCGAAGGACAGCGGCAGGGCGAGTGCGACCGCCACCATTCCGCGACGAAGTGTACGCATGAGAGGAGGTCCTTTCTGTACTTTCTGCCTGTTCACTACAGGAGGTCTGGACTTCCGAGGTTATGTGGTTCACCACGAACGCCAGACCACTACTTGCGCGGGCCCGAACGGGCCTCAAGGGTTTTCCTACCCTGCCCGTCGTGGTCTAACCGGCTCCGGTCGGCAACGAAAGTCACCCACATCGTTGTGGACAGCCGAAAAATGCCCCGGGAGCCAACTAGGCCCCCGGGGCATTCCTTGTCGCAGGCGCTGGTCTACAACCAGCTCAGTCCCACATGATCCCGCCTGCCTCGGAGTTGAGGCCGGCGACGATGGCGCCGTCGGGGCCTGCCGCGGCGCCGAACAGCTGGTACTGGGCGCCCCAGGCGGCGCCGCCGTCGTCGGTGGCCGACGCGATACCGGTGGCACCGAAGGACAGCGGCAGGGCGAGTGCGACCGCCACCATTCCGCGACGAAGTGTACGCATTTGTTGATCCTTTCTCTGTGTTCCCGAAGGGGGCCGACCCGGCCTTCTCGTGCTTGGGCTGGCTGTTGAAGACCGGATCGCAATCGAGGCCGACGGCCTCGCCACGACTGGTACCCGCCCCCGCTCGCGACTATGCCGCTGAGTCGACAAAGGACCTGTGCGATGTCACCCGTTGGTGCGTCGAACAGGGTGATGCCCCGGGGAGTCCGCTCCCCGGGGCATCACCGTGCCCTACCTGGTGCACCGCCGAATCACCAGCGGTGCCACCACGATTCGGAGTGGATACCGAACGTGGCAGCGCCCTGCGGGCCGGCGAACGCGCCGAAGGTGGTGTAGTCCGCGCTGCCGCCGCTGCCGTTGTTCCAGCGCCCCTCGTTCATGAATCCGTCCGCTTCGGAGTGAATTCCTCCGACAACGGCTCCCTCGGGGCCCGCGACGGCGAACTCGGAGCCGTACTCGGCGCCCCACGACGCGCCGCCGTCGTCGGTCGCGGACGCGATACCGGTGGCGCCGAAGGACAGGGGGAGGGCGAGTGCGACCGCCACCATTCCGCGACGTACTGTGCGCATGAGGAGTTCCTTTCTCCGTCTTCACGAAAGAGCAGGGTCCGACCGTCACTCGTGTTCGCGGCAATGGAGGCCGGACCGGGATTACGCCGAGGCTCGCCTCGCAGGTCCGCTGTGCGACCCGCTTTACGCTAACCACATGTCCGGTTCGGGCGCATTCCGCTTCATCAGCTCGGGCGAACCCGGATTCCGTCGAATGCGACCCTGGCCACGGCTTCGACGATGTCGTCCGCACCGTTCCGTGGCCGATACCACTCGATCAGGGAGTTGACCATTCCGAAGAGGAGTCGAGCCGTGGTGGCGGGGTCGATGTCGGGCCGGATGTCCCCGTCGCTTTCGGCCTCCGCGACCAGCTCCGCCACGATCCGGTCGAACTCACGCCGCCTCGTCAGCGCTGCGCGTTCCACATCCGTGTTTCCCCGCACCCGCAGCAGCAAGGTGACGAACGGCAACCGATCGTGCAGTACCGAAACGCTGCCGCGCACGAGCAGCTCCAGCCGATGGATCGCTCTACCGTCGGCCTGCTCGGCCTGTTCGACGACGGCGAACAGGCCGTCGAGCGCCCTGTCGACGGCGAGTCTGAGCAGTTCTCGCTTGCTAGGGACGTGGTGGTAGATGGCGGATTTGGTGATTCCGAGCTTGCGGGCGAGATCCTCCATGCTCGTGCCGTCGTAACCGCGCTCGTTGAACAGCTCCACGGCGACGCGCAGCACCGACTCCAGGTCGTAGCCCGGCCTGCCCCTGCGCGTGGTCTTGGTCCCCGGCGCTGCTGTCATGCGGCCAGTATCTCAGTCGGCGCGGTTGTCGATGACGCGGCGCATCTTGCCGACCGAACGCTCCAGAGTCTCCGGGTCCACGACAGCGACGTCGACGCCGACGCCGATGCCCTCGCGTACCGCTGAGACGATCTCGGCGGCGGCGGCCTCCCTGCGCTGTTGTGGTGTGTCGGCATTCGCCTCGACGTGGACGGTCAGCTGGTCGAGGCGGTCCTTCTTGGACAGGACGAGCTGGAAGTGCGGGGAGAGCCCTGCGGTGCGCAGTACGATCTCCTCGATCTGGGTGGGGAACAGGTTCACCCCGCGCAGGATGATCATGTCGTCGGAGCGTCCGGTGACCTTCTCCATCCTGCGGTAGGCGGGGCGCGCGGACCCCGGCCGAAGGCTGGTGAGGTCGCGGGTGCGGTAACGGATCAGCGGTAGCGCTTCCTTGGTCAGCGAGGTGAACACCAGCTCACCGTGTTCGCCCTCGCCGAGCGGGTTCTCGTCGATGGGGTCGATCACCTCGGGATAGAAGTGGTCCTCCCAGATGTGCAGGCCGTCCTTGGTCTCCACGCATTCCTGCGCGACACCTGGACCCATCACCTCGGAGAGACCGTAGATGTCGACCGCGTCGAGTCCCGCGCGCTCCTCGATCTCGACGCGCATCCGCTCTGTCCACGGCTCGGCACCGAAGATGCCGACCCGCAACGAGCTCTGCCTCGGGTCGAGGCCCTGCCGTTCGAACTCGTCCAGCAGGGTCAGCATGTAGGAGGGCGTCACCATGATGACCTCAGGACGCAGGTCGGTGATGAGCCGCACCTGCCGCGCCGTCATGCCGCCCGACGCCGGTATCACGGTGCAACCGAGCCGCTCTGCACCGTAGTGCGCGCCGAGCCCGCCGGTGAACAGTCCGTACCCGTATGCCACGTGAACCTTGTTGCCAGGTCGTCCTCCGGCAGCGCGGATGGACCGGGCCATGAGTATCGCCCAGTTGTCCAGGTCGGTTTCGGTGTAGCCAACAACGGTGGGGGTTCCGGTGGTGCCGCTTGAGGCGTGCAGCCTGCGCACCTGTTCCTGTGCCACCGCGAACATCCCGAACGGGTAGTTCTCTCGCAGATCGCTCTTGGTGGTGAGCGGGAACTTCGCGAGGTCGGACAGTTCGCGGCAGTCGTCGGGGTGCACGCCGGCGTCGTCGAATCGCTTGCGGTAGAAGGGCACGTTCTCGTAGGCGTGCCGCAGCGTCCAGCGCAGTCGCCGGAGCTGGAGTGCCCGCAGCTCGTCGGTGCCGAGCCGCTCGTTCGGGTCGGTGAATGCCGCCATCAGACTTCCTTGTCAATGACTCGACTGCGACCGCGGAACTCCGCGATGACCGCGCGTCCTGCCGCGTCCTCGCGGTGCACGGTGACGTCGTAGATGCCGTTGCGTCCGTATCGGGTCCGTTCCTGCGCCGTGGCCACCAGGTAGTCACCGAGGCGGGCAGCGGCGACGAAGGTGATCTCCGCACCAGCCGCGACCGTGACCGGACCATGGCTGTTGCACGCGCACGCGAAGCTGGTGTCGGCGAGCAGGAAGACGTATCCGCCGTGGGCGATGTCGTGTCCGTTGACCATGGCTGAGGTGACCCGCATCGCCGCGACAGCACGACCGTCACCCGCCTGTAGTAGCTCGATGCCGAGGGAGCGGGATGCTTCGTCGACGGCGAACATGTCGTGAGCCGCGTTGCCTGTCACTGGCCGCCAATCCTGCTAACTGACCGAATGGACGGTTAATACTGGTCGCCCTGTCCAGGAGGTGTCAAGAGAACGCGACCCGCGACCGTCCCGCGCATCGGTTGTGGAAACTCTTCGCGGCGGAATCGCGAGCCGGTCACGCATTGCCCCCCGGGCGACCACGCGCCTAGAATTACCGAACGGACGGTTAGTAATTCGACGAGGAGGTCACCAGCATGGGTCCGTTGCCCAGCTACGTAAGCGGTGAGTGGCGCGCACCGTCCGGCCAGGGAACACCGCTGCTCGACGCGGTTACCGGCGAGCAGGTCGCCACCGTCTCCTCCTCGGGGCTCGACCTGGGCTCGGCACTGCAGTACGGCCGCTCGGTCGGCGGCCCCGCGCTGCGCGAGCTGACCTTCCACCAGCGCGCGGGGTTGCTGAAGGCGCTGGCCTCCCACCTTCGCGAACACCGCGGCGAACTCTACGAACTGTCCGGGCGCACGGGTGCCACGCTTGCCGACTCGAAGTTCGATGTCGATGGCGGCATCGGCGTGCTCTTCGCCTACTCGAGTAAGGCGAGGCGGGAACTGCCCAACGACACCGTCTACGTCGAGGGGGACGTGGAAACCCTCGGCAAGCAGGGCACGTTCGTCGGGCAGCACATCGCCACCCCGCTTCGAGGCGTCGCCGTGCAGATCAACGCCTTCAACTTCCCCGTGTGGGGACCGCTGGAGAAGTTCGCCCCCGCCTTCGTCGCGGGCGTGCCGAGCCTCGTGAAGCCCGCCAGCCAGACCGCCGACCTGACCCACCGCCTCGTCGAACTAGTCGTCGGGTCCGGTCTGCTGCCGCCGGGCTCGCTGCAACTGGTCTGTGGCGGCGCGGGCGACCTGCTCGACCACCTCACCGAGCAGGACCTGGTGTCCTTCACCGGCTCGGCGGCCACGGCACAGCGGCTTCGGGCGCACCCGGCGATCGTGCGTAACTCGGTGCGGTTCAACGCCGAGGCCGACTCGCTGAACTGCTCCGTACTCGGGCCGGACGCGACCCCGGGAACCGCCGAGTTCGACCTCTACGTCAAGCAGCTCGTCACCGAAATGACCGTGAAGGCAGGCCAGAAATGCACCGCGATCCGGCGCGCGCTCGTACCCTCGGCGTTGATCGACGAGGTCGCGGAAGCGGTGAGCGGGAAACTGGCCTCGGTCACCGTCGGCAACCCGGGCAGTGACGGTGTGCGCATGGGTGCGCTGGCCAGTCTGGAGCAGCGTGAGGAGGTGCGCCGCAGCCTGAAAGCGTTGCTCGACGCGGGGTCGATCGTGTTCGGCGACCCGGAGCACGTTGACGTGGTGGATGCCGACCCGCGGCGCGGCGCGTTCATTTCCCCCGTGCTGTTGCGCGCCGACGATCCCGGACGCGCGGAGCCGCACGAGGTCGAGGCTTTCGGTCCGGTCAGCACGCTTGTGCCGTACGGGTCCACCGAGGAGGCCGTACGGCTGGCCGCGAGGGGCAGCGGCAGCCTCGCGGGGTCGATCGTCACCGCCGACGCGGACTTCGCGCGGGACGTGGTGCTTGGTGTGGCGCCCTGGCACGGCAGGCTGCTCGTGCTCGACGCCGACGACGCGGGCGAGTCCACCGGCCACGGCTCGCCGTTGCCCGCCCTCGTGCACGGTGGCCCCGGCCGCGCGGGCGGTGGTGAGGAGTTGGGTGGCATCAAGGGCGTGCTGCACCACATGCAGCGCACGGCCGTGCAGGCGAGCCCGCGCGTACTCGGCGCCGTCACCGGGCGCTGGGTGCCAGGGGCTCCCCGGTCGGAGGGTGGGCATCCGTTCCGCAAACCACTGTCGCGGCTTCGCGTCGGCGATACCGTCGTGGCGGGCCCGCGTGTGGTGACAGGGGAGGACATCGCGCACTTCGCCGAGTTCACCGGCGACACCTTCTATGCGCACACCGACGAGGAGCAGGCCAGGGCCAACCCGCTGTTCGGCGGCATCGTCGCTCACGGCTATCTCGTGGTGTCGTTCGCCGCGGGGCTGTTCGTCGACCCGGCACCCGGGCCCGTGCTCGCCAACTACGGGTTGGAGAACCTGCGGTTCCTCACCCCCGTCAAGCCGGGTGATGAACTCACCGTCACCCTGACGGCCAAGCAGATCGTCCCCAGGGAGAACGCCGACTACGGCGAAGTCCGCTGGGACACCGACGTAACCAACCAGCGAGGTGAGTCGGTCGCGAAGTACGACGTGCTCACACTCGTCGCGAAGGAGGCCCGATGAGCGAGAGTCGCGGAGCTTGCGCAGCGGTGCTCATTGGGGCCGACCGGGGTGGGCCCCCGCTGTGGCAGGTTTTTGGGCCACGGCAGGGGAGGGTGTCCCGCAAGACGCAGAAGGAGGCCCGATGAGCCCCGCGACGCTGCCCCAGCCCGACCTGCAGCGGCACTTCGAGCGCACCATCGAGCGCGACCAGCGCATCGAGCCACGGGACTGGCTTCCCGAGGGTTACCGGAAGACGATGATCAGGATGATCGCGCAGCACGCGCATTCGGAGATCATCGGTATGCAGCCGGAGGGCAACTGGATCACCAGGGCGCCTTCGTTGCGGCGCAAGGCGATCCTGCTCGCCAAGGTGCAGGACGAGGCTGGGCACGGGCTGTACCTGTACTCGGCTGCGGAGACGCTCGGCGCAGACCGGGCCGAGCTGACCGAGAAGCTGATTTCCGGCAAGCAGAAGTACTCCTCGATCTTCAACTATCCGACGCTGACGTTCGCGGACGTGGGTGTGATCGGTTGGCTTGTGGACGGTGCCGCGATCTGTAACCAGGTTCCGTTGTGCCGCAGTTCCTACGGCCCGTACGCGCGGGCGATGATCCGGATCTGCAAGGAGGAGTCGTTCCACCAGCGGCAGGGTTACGAACTGCTGCTGACGATGATGCGTGGCACCCCTCGGCAACGGGACATGGTGCAGGAATCGGTTGACCGCTGGTGGTGGCCTTCGCTGATGATGTTCGGCCCGCCGGACGCGGAATCACCACACACCGAGCAGTCGATGGCCTGGAAGATCAAGCGACACACCAACGACGAGCTGCGCCAGCGGTTCGTCGACATGACGGTTCCACAGGCCGAGATGCTCGGGGTGAGCCTTCCCGACCCGGATCTGAAGTGGAACGCCAAGCGTGGGCACTACGACTTCGGTGAGATCGACTGGTCGGAGTTCAAGCAGGTGGTCTCTGGCAACGGGCCGTGCAACGCGCAGCGTGTGGCGCATCGGCGCGCGGCGCACACCGACGGTGCCTGGGTGCGGGAGGCCGCGGCCGCGTATGCGGCGAAGCGAGCAGGCAGGAGCGCGGCATGAGCGAATGGCCACTGTACGAGGTTTTCGTGCGAGGCAAGCGAGGGCTCAATCACGTACACGTCGGCTCGCTGCGCGCGGCCGACGGTGAGATGGCGTTGCGCAACGCGCGTGACCTCTACACGCGTCGAAACGAGGGAGTCAGCATCTGGGTGGTGAAGGCCGCCGACATCACCGCGTCCTCTCCGGACGAGAAGGACCCGTTCTTCGCGCCGAGCGGCGACAAGGTGTACCGCCACCCCACTTTCTACGACATTCCCGACGATGTTCCACACATGTGAGCGACCATGTCATTCGACAACGCCTACGAGGCGGTAACCGCCGACAACGACTCCAGGTGGGCGTTCGGCACCGGATTCACCGACCCGCTGTCCGGAGTGGACAAAAAGGTGCCGGAAGGGGTTCACGTTGGCGAACTGACCGCCTACTGCCTGATGCTCGGCGACGACGCGCTGATCCTCTCCCACCGGGTGCAGCAGTGGTGCACCAACGCCCCCGAACTTGAGGACGAGGTCGCGCTGGCCAACATCGCGCTCGACCTGCTGGGGCAGGCCCGGCTGCTGCTTTCCCGGCCGGGCGACAGGTCGGAGGACTCCTACGCCTTCTTCCGAGAGGAGCGGGAGTTCCGCAACGTCCGGCTCGTCGAGCTGCCACGGGGTGACTTCGCCGAACTGATCGCCAGGTTGCTGGTCTTCTCCACGTGGCGGCTCGCCGTGGCGAACCGGCTGACCGGGTCGCGCGACCAGGTGCTCGCGGCCGTAGCCTGCAAGGCCGTGAAGGAACTCGCCTACCATCGCGACTACGCAGCACAATGGACGGTCCGGCTCGGCGATGGGACCGGTCACTCACGGCAGCGCATGGCGGCTGGGTTGAGTGCTGTCTGGCCGTATGTTTCGGAACTGTTCAGTCCACATGAGATCGAACTGTCGCTCGCCGATGCCGGAGTCGCCGTTGACCCGCGTAGTGTGCGGGGTGAGTTCGACGACGTGCTCGCGACCGTACTTTCGGAGGCCACCCTTCAGGTGCCCGACGTCGCTCCGGTTCCTGGTGTGGCGGGCAGAGCCGGACGCGGCGGTGTGCACAGCGAGGCGATGGGTTACCTGCTCGCCGAGTTGCAGAGCGTCGCCAGAGCGCACCCGGAGGCGACATGGTGACGGCACTCCGAGACGCGCGGGCGGTGGCCGAGACCGTGACCGACCCGGAGCTGCCGATGTTGACACTGGCCGACCTCGGTGTGTTGCGGGAAGTGCGGGAGGTCGACGGCAGTGTGATCGTGTCGATCACCCCCACCTACACCGGCTGCCCCGCCATGGACACCATGCGCGACGACCTGGTGCACGCGCTGCGTCGGGCCGGCTACCCCGATGTCGAGGTACGCATCGTACTGACTCCCGCCTGGAGTTCCGACTGGATCAGTGAGCGGGGCAGGCTGCGGCTCGCGGAGGCGGGCATCGCGCCGCCTGGTGACGCACCGCGAACGCCTTCCGGGCCGGTCCCGCTGAACCTTCGACCACCGAACCGAGTGGTGCGGTGCCCTCGGTGCGGTAGCGGCGACACCGAGGAGGTGTCGCGCTTCGGTGCCACGGCGTGCAGGGCGCTGCACCGTTGCCGCGCGTGTGCGGAGCCGTTCGAGCACGTCAAGGAGATCTGAAGTGATCGCGTCAACTATTTCCCGGCCTCGCACGGTGTTTCACCAGCTGACCGTCGCGAACGTGGCGCGGCTGTGTGACGACGCGGTCGCCGTGACGTTCGAGGTGCCGCCGGAGCTCGCGCAGGCCTACGAGTTCGCTCCCGGACAGTCGCTGACACTGCGGCGCACTGTCGAAGGACGCGAGGAACGCCGGTCGTACTCGATCTGTTCGCCCCCTGGAACGCCGCCAAGGGTCGGAGTGCGGGAGATCCCAGGAGGGTTGTTCTCCACGTGGTTGGTGCGGCAGGTGCGGCCGGGTGACCGCATCGAAGTCGGAACCCCGACGGGCACTTTCACCCCGCCGGCAGGCCTGCCCGGCGCTCACCACGTGTTCGTGGCGGCGGGGTCGGGGATCACGCCTGTGCTGTCGATCGCGGCAGCCCTCCTCGGCGAGCCCGGTACGACGGTGACTCTGTTCTACGGGAACCGACGGGCGAGCACGGTGATGTTCGCCGACGAGCTGGCCGACCTGAAGGACCGCTACCCGGCGCGGTTCGAACTCATCCACGTGCTCTCCAGGGAGCCGAGAGAGGTGGAACTGTTCAGCGGAAGGCTCGACGCGCGAAAGCTCACCCAGTTGCTGAGGCTGGTCCCCGATCCTCGGCAGGTGGATCACTGGTGGCTGTGCGGCCCGTTCGGGATGGTGACCGACGCCCGCGAGGTGCTGAGCGAACTGGGGATCGCCAGGTCGAAGGTGCACCAGGAGTTGTTCTTCGTCGACGACGTGCCGCCCGCGCCGGTGCGCCACGCCGAGGTGCCGGAGCGCGGCGCGACGAGCGAGGTGACGGTGAAGCTCGACGGGCGCACCACCACGGTCGCGGTCAGCAAGGAAACGGCCGTGCTGGACGGGGCGCAGCGATCCCGTCCCGATCTACCGTTCGCCTGCAAGGGCGGGGTTTGCGGCACCTGCAGGGCAAGGCTGGTCGAGGGCGAGGTCGACATGCGGCGCAACTTCGCGCTGGAGGACGAGGAGGTGGCGGCCGGGTTCGTGCTCACCTGCCAGTCCCGGCCGGTCAGCGACCGGGTGCGGGTGGACTACGACGCCTAGCCAACCGCCGAACGTCATCGCGGCCGTCGCGGTTCAGGAGCGGTTGACCTCACGCAGTGTGCGCATCGCGTCCGCCAGCGCGGCGGTGGTCTGCGGTCCAAGTGGGCTCAGCACGGTCCTGCGCAGAATGTCGGCACTGGCCTTTCTGGCCTGCGCGGCGATGTCCACTCCGTGCGTTGTCAGGCACACATAGGTGACACGGCGGTCCTGCGGGCTCGGCAGCCGCCGGACGAGACCCGCCGCGACGAGGCGATCCGCTACCTTGGTGAAGCCCCCGCTTGACAGCGCGGCCTCCTTCGCGAGGCGGGTCATCGGCATCCGGTGCTGCGGTGCACGTGCCAGCCGAAGCAGGATGTCGAAGGAGGCAGGGGCGAGTCCGAACCGTTGCGCGATCTCACCCAGCAGCCGGTCCTGCGTGGCGAGGTAGCCCTCGGTGACCAAGCCCCACAAGGCAACGACCTCGTCGTCGGGTTCGTTCGGCACGCCCGCGAGTGTACCCACCACAATCTTGCGTGGAGAAATCTTTCTGGCAAGAGTTTATCGGGTTAGTGTGGGAGGTATACGGCTCGGCAAGGAGGCGGCGAGGAGGAGCCATGCCGTTCAGGACCAGCGGACTGCACCACGTCACAGCCATCGGCGGTGACCCGCAGCGCAACGCCGACTTCTACCTGCGCACCCTCGGGCTGCGGCTGGTGAAGACCACGGTCAACTTCGATGACCCCGGCACCTACCACCTCTACTACGGCGACGAGTCGGGCAAGCCCGGAACGCTGCTGACGTTCTTCCCGTGGCGTGACGCGCCCAGCGGGCGGATCGGCACGGGACAGGCCACCACCACGTCCTTCTCCGTTCCGGAGAACTCGATCGGTTGGTGGAAGCAGCACCTGGAGGTCTCGGGGGTGGAGACCGGGCAGGTCAGCAACCGCGAGGGCGAGGACGCGCTGACTTTCCGCGATCCCGACGGGCTGCGACTGGCGCTGGTCGCACATCCGCAGGGCGATCCACGTAACCCGTGGGACACGCGGCTGGTTCCGGCGCAGCACGCGATTCGTGGCCTGCACTCCGTGACGCTGTCGGTGTCCAGAGAGGACGCCACGGCGGGCATGCTCACCGAGGGCCTCGGACTGAGCTTCGCGGAGGAGGACGGCAACCGCTTCCGGTTCATCGCGGGTGAGGGCGGCCCCGGTGCCACCGTGGACGTGCAGGTGACGCCGGACGCACCAAGGGGCCTGGTCGCGGCGGGCACCGTGCACCACGTCGCCTGGCGTGCTCCCGACGAGGAAACGCAGGCAGCGTGGCGCGAAGAGTTGATCGGCCGCGGTGTCGGCGTCACCTCGATCATGGACCGGCAGTACTTCCGCTCGATCTACTTCCGAGAGCCTGGCGGCACCCTGCTGGAGATCGCGACCGACCAGCCGGGGTTCTCGATCGACGAACCGCTGCTGGAACTGGGGCGCGCGCTGAAGTTGCCGCCGTGGCTCGAACCCGACCGGCAACAGCTCGAAGCCGCGCTGCCGAGGCTGCACCTGCCCTCGGAGAACAACCCGGTGCTGGCATGACCGGCTTGTCGCTCGAACACCGTTACGTAGAGGGCGATCCCGCCTCCCCGGTGCTGCTACTGCTGCACGGAACCGGGGGCACTCCCGAGGACATCCTCGCGCTCGGCAAGGAACTTCTACCGTCCGCTTCGATGCTCGCGCCCGCCGGGCCGGTGTCGGAACACGGCGCGGCCCGCTGGTTCAGACGACTTTCAGAGGGTGTGTTCGACACCGATGACGTCGTCGCACGCGCGGAGCAGCTCGCCGACTTCGTCGCCGCCGCCACGCGGCGGTACGGCCTCGCCGAGCGCAGGTTGGTCGCCGCCGGGTTCTCCAACGGGGCGAACATCGCCGCCGCCGTGGCGTTGCTTTCCCCGACGACGCTCACCGAACTGGTGTTGTTCGCCGCCATGTCGCCGCTGCCCGACCCGCCTCGACACGACCTCAGCGGCACGCGGGTACTACTGCTCAACGGCAGGCACGATCCGATGGCGCCGAGGGAGTCCGCCGAACGGCTTGTGGCCACCTTCCGGGAACGCTCGGCGGAGGTCACCGAGCACTGGCACTCCGGCGGCCACCAGATCACGGTGGACGGGCTGGCGGCCGCGAAGACGTGGCTGACGGGCCCGTCCGGTCGGTGAGCCAGGGCGGTGGCGCGGTGTCACTCCTGACCTCGCTGGCGAAAAGCGCACCAGCTCAGACGGTGGAACCACTGCCACTGCTTCGAACGGCCTAGTAGCAATGGCGGATGGAGTATTGGCCCGATTCCGCGATTTAGGATGGTTTGACTTTCGGGAAGTGTCGGGGAAGGTGCACGATGAACTTCGGTGACATGGTCGACTGCCCGCGCTGCCACGGCTCCGGGCTCGCACCCAACCGGAAGGATCCTTGTGGCAACTGCGGAGGGCTCGGGCAAGTCCCCAAGTAGCGGCGACTGTGGGCTGTGTGAGGGCTCCGGCACGCTCGCCTGGCAGCAGCCGCAACCGTCCGGGATTCTGCGGACCATGGAAATGCCGTGTCCGAACGGCTGCGGTGAGTACTGGAAACACCCGCATGCCGAGCGCGATCGTGTCGTCGAGCAGCCCGATGACAGTCCGGCGCGCGCCGAGGGCAATACCGACGAGGCCAACCGGATCGGCGCGGACTTCATCCGCAACGCGCTGGAGAACTGGGGGTTCCTTGAACAGGACAAGGACGGAACCAACAGGTGAGGCCTCGCCAGTAGCATCGCAGGAGTGAACTCCGAGGTTCTGGTGCGCCGCGCGGGCAAGGCCGCGGGCTTGGCGATGCGCGCGGGGTCCGCGCTGGGCAGGCGCCTTCCCGGTGCGCACGCCGCGCAGGCAGGCATGCGGTCCTTCGAACGCAAAGCGATCGACCAGCTACGCAGGCGGCTGGACCCCACGGCCGCCTATCCGGCCACCGTCGCGATCTCGACGCCCAAGGCGCTCCTCACCGACGCGACCATCACAGTGGGCACCGGGGCCTCCCACCCGCTTCGCGCAGGTATGGCGGAACTGCTGCGCAGATCCACCGCCTCGGACGCCGAAACGGCAAGGGAGCAGCTCTACGCACTCATCCTCCGGCAGTTGGCTCCCGACGAGGCACGCATGGTTTCGCTGCTGGTCACCGGCTCCGCGTTCCCGGTGATCGACGTCGTCGAGCGTACCGGCTTCGGTGCGGCGAGGGCGGTGCTGTACAACGCCTCCACGCTCGGCAAGGCCGCGGGAGTGTCGCTGCCGGACCACGTACCCGCCTACGTCACCAGGATCGTCGCTCTCGGCCTCGCGTTGCTCGGCCCGGAGGACGCCGCGCTGAGCACCGAATACGAGATCCTGCTGACCGATGAAACCGTGCGGGAAGCGCAACGCGGGCTTTCCCGGCCCAGGTTCGTCCGGCGCAGCGTGCGGATATCTTCGCTGGGAGCGCAGTTCTGGGCCGCCTGCGATCCCGGTGACGGCTGGCGCTACCTGACCGAGAACCCCGCGTCGACCGGCAACATCACGCCGGTGACGTAGCGGGCTTGGTCGGAAACCAGCCACGCGATCGCGTTGGAGATGTCACTGGCCTCCACCACCTCAACCGGAAGCAGATTCGACATCGCCGCGCCGGCATCGGGGTAGTGCTCCAGGAACTCCTGAATCGCGTCGTTGTTGACCATCGGGGTGTTGACGCCCGTGGGATGCACGGTGTTCACGCGGATGCCGCGAGGGCCGAGCCAGTTCGCCCACGACCGCATCAGCCCGACCAGGCCGTGCTTGGCGGCCACGTAGCCGTCCATCGCGCCGGTTCCGTTGCCACCCCTACCGGAAAGGCCCTGGGTGGAGCTGGTCAGCACGATGCAGCCGCCCTCATCCTGTTCGAGTAGTGTCGGCACGGCGGCGTGCACGGTGTGCCGCACACCGGCGAGGTTTGTCGCGATCACGTCGTTGAACGCGGCGACGGGGTCGCTCTCGCGAGATGTGAGTGGCGCGATACCGGCATTGGCCAGCACGATGTCCAGCCTGCCGAGTTCGGAGACGCCCTGGTTGACGACGTCCTCCATCGCCTTCGGCTCCCGCACGTCGCCTTCCCTCGCGACGATCCTCCTGCCTAGGCCCTCCACCGCACGCACCGTTCCCGCGAGGTCTTCCGGGGTCGCCATCGGGTACGGCACGGTGTCGATCTGGGCGCAGATGTCCACCGCGATGATGTCCGCGCCCTCCGCAGCGAGCCTGACGGCGTGGCTGTACCCCTGTCCTCGTGCTGCGCCGGTGATGAACGCGACCTTGCCCTCGAGCGATCCCATGGTGCGTCTCCCTTCCGGTGGTCGCGCGGCTCAGCGGCCGCGTAAGGGCGAGTTCGGATCGCGAAGTGGAAACCCCGCCTTGTCGTTGATGACGCGGGAGAAGTCCGGCGGCACCAGCACGTCGTCCGGCGAAAGCTCGTGAACGGACCCTCGGCGCAAGCCCAGCAGCGTTTCGTCGATGCCACTACGGAGGATGTCCAGCACGTTCTTGACTCCCGCCTCGCCATTGGCGGCGACACCCCACAGGTAGGCGCGGCCGATGAACACCGCTTTCGCCCCTAGCGCGAGCGCCTTGACCACATCGCTTCCCCTGCGGATGCCCCCGTCGAGCAGGACCTCCACCTGGTCGCCGACGGCCTCCACGACCGGGGGCAGCGCGCGAACCGAGGCGATCGTGCCGTCGAGATTGTTCCCGCCGTGGTTGGACACCGAGATGGCGCTGGCACCGATGTCGACGGCTCGCCTGGCGTCGTCGGGATGGATGATGCCCTTGATCACGAACGGCCCGTCCCACTGCTTACGCAGCCAGCGCAGGTCCTCCCAGGTCGGTGGAGGCGTTCGCATCCACCTGCCGTACGCCTCGAAGAAGGTGGGGCCGGGCTCGCCCGCGGCTGGCGCGAGGTTGGGGGTAGTGAGGTCGGGCAGCTTGCCGCTACGTAGGTAGTCCAACAGCCATCTCGGTCGGAGTAGCACCTCGGGACCGAACTTCATCGCCGCGCCGAGGTTCAGCTTCTCGGGAATGGGTGGGCTTCCCCAGTCGCGCCGGGTGCCGAACACCCAGTCCAACGTCAGGATGAGCGCCTTGGCGCCTGCTTCCTTCGCACGCCGCACCCTGGACAGCAGCTCGTCCCTGCTACCCACCCAGTAGGTCTGGAACAAGGTCTGCGGGTTGGCCGCCGCGACCTCCTCCACCGACTTGCTGGCGAACGAGCTCAGCCCCATGGCCGTTGCCGCGGCCGCGGTGGCGCGAGCGGCCGCGACCTCGCCCTCCGGGTTCACCGCCTGCACGCCGACGGGGGCGACCATGACGGGCAGCGAGATGTTCTGGCCGAGCACCGTGGTGGCCAGTTCTCTGGAAGCGGGAAGATCCGCGATGTGCGGTCGCAGCCCCAGTTCGCTGAACGCCGCCACGTTGTCGTCAAGTGATACCCCGCGTTCGGAGCCCGCCAGTAGCGCGTAGTAGACCGACCTCGGTAGGCGCTTGCGAGCCCTGCGCTGGGCCTCGGCGACGGTCTCGAACCAATCCTTCGTGCTGGCCATGCCGCTCCAACCGCGCTGCCGCGAAAACTTCCTTCATCGCGACTACCCGTGCTCGGCGCGCGGAAACTACAGTGCGGAAGGCCACTCCGAGGCCAGCCAGTCGAGCACCACGGCGGCCGTCCACGACTGGTTCGTGCTGCCGAGCGGGCTGCCCGTGAAGGGTTCGTAGTATTCGCCGAAGCTGCCGTCCGCAGTCAGCCGAAGGCCCTGCTCACGCAGCCTGGCAGCCTGCGCGGTCCAGCCTCTGCGTGCGAACGCCCAGCTGAACAGCCACGCCAGCACCGGCCACTGCGGCCCGCGCCAGTATCGGCGTTGGTCGAACCGCCTCGCACACGGTGAAACCGACGGGACGACGGCGGCGAACAGGTCCGGGTGTCCCGACCAGTCCGGACCGTCTAGAGTGGACAGTAGGGCGGCCTCGGCCCGGTCGCCCGCGCCGCCGCACAGTAGCGGCGAGAAGCCTGCCAACGTCGGCGTGGCGATCCAGTTGCCGTACCGGATGTCGCGATCCGCGGCCATACCGGTGTCCGGTCGGCAACTGAGCGCTACCGCACGGCGGGCTCGCGCCGCCCATTGCCTCAGCTCGGCGACCTGGTCGCGGTCGCACGCGAGTTCCTCGCCGAGTTCGGCGAGCACATCGCTGGCGAGTGCGAACAGCGCCGTGGCGAAGGTGTCGGCGACCAGGAAGTCGGAGGTGTTCACGACAGCCTCGGGCTCGTAGTTGACGCCGCGCAGTTGCTCGATAAGCCACAGGTAGCGGTCGTAGTCATCGTCGCTGGGCCGCTCTGCCGGATCGTCTACCCGCAGCACATCGAGCCGCGCATACGGCGGCAGATTCGTGCCGGGAACCACCCTCGAGTAGGGCTCGTCCCAGCGTGGCGAGTTGTCCATTCCGGATTCCCAGCCGTGAACGATGGCGACGAGCCCGCTGGCGTCGACAATCCGGTACCGGATGATCCAGCGATGCCAGCGGTAGAGCCGCTGCCACACCCTGGCGGCGAAGCCTTCCGCCAGTGCGGCATCCACTCGCGAGGTTCGCCTTGCCACGTCGACGATGCGACGTATCGCGATCGCGTGGACGGGAGGCTGGCAGATGCCCGATGTCCGGACGTGACGCGGCCGTTGTGGCGCCGCGTCCGTTCCCCAACGGTCCGGCCCGGGAAAGTAGCCCGTCGCGGAGGTGAAGACGATGTGCGGGATCATCCCGTCGCTCCACTGCGCGGCCAGCAGTGTGTCCAGTTCGGCCACCGCCCGCCCGATGTCGAGCTGAGCCAGCCCGATCGCGATGAACGCGGCATCCCAGCTCCACATGTGTGGGTAGAGCTTCGGCGACGCGGTGACGAGTGAGCCGGTGTCGTTGTCCCGCAGTACCACCGCGGCGCGCTCGGCGAGCGCCGAGGTTGGCAACGTCTTGGGTCGGGCTTCCGCGGTGGTGATCACCGGACCTCCAGCGGCTGTACCCGCGGCGCGGGTGGTGCCCATGTTACATACTTTTGTCAGAACAGTTAACGGAAGTTGGGCAAGGGATTCACGGCATGGTCGAGACCGCTGCGACGTCACCGGGTCAGGTGCTCGCGGTGTTGCGCGCCGAGGGCCCGCTGACCCGCGAGCAGTTGCGGGAGCGGGTCGGGCTTTCCAGGGTGACGATGGTCGAGCGGATCGACGCTCTTCGCAGGCTCGGCCTGCTGCGACAGGTCGGGCACCGGCAGTCCAGCGGCGGTCGCAGGGCGGAGTTGCTCGCCGTCAACGACACCGGCCGTACCGCGCTCGTCGCCGACCTTGGACAAGGCCACGCGACGCTGGCCGTGGTGGATCTGCGTGGCACCGTATTCGCCCGCGAAGACCGGCGGCTGCGGGCAGGACACGAACCGGGCAAGGTCATTCCGATGCTCCTCGAGGCGAGCCGCAGGCTGCTGCACGAGGCGCGCCGCGCGGACACCCTTTGCGCCGTGGCGCTGGCTGTTCCAGGCCGCATTGACTACGAGCGCGGCCGTGCCGTCACGCCGCCGACGATGCCGGGTTGGAGCGAAGCCCCACTGCGGGACAGGTTCGCCGACGAGTTCGGCGTGCGGTACTGCTGGAGAACGACGCCAACGCGGCCGCGCTCGGCGACTACTACGCGATGGGCCGTCCGGACGCGACGCTGGTCGGGATCAAGGTGGGCACCGGGATCGGCGCGGGCCTGGTGATCGCGGGCCGAGCACACCGCGGCGAGACCGGCGCCGCCGGCGAGATCGGTCACATGCGAGTCGAGGGCCGCGATCGGCGGTGCTCCTGCGGCCGCCGCGGTTGCGTCGCCGCCGAGGCGAGCGGGCACGCGCTGAGCAGGTTACTGCGGCCGGTCGGCGTGCGTTCGGTCGACGACGTGGTGAGCAGGGTCGCCGAGGGGCAGCGGCAGGCCGTGCGTGCGGTGACCGAAGCGGGCAGGCTGGTTGGCGCGGTCCTCACCACGGTGGTCACCATCCTCAACCCGCGTTACGTGCGGTTCGGCGGAGCGATTGGCGTGCTGGAACCGTTTCTCGCCGGTGTGCGCGCGACGGTGGAGGCCAGGGCGAGCGCGGGCGTGCTGAACGGCCTCGACATCGGCGCGTCACAGCTTGGCGAGAACGGGGCGTTCGCCGGACTGGCCTGCCTGGTCGCCGACGAGCTGCTGGCGCCGCCCGCGGTCGACGCGCTGTGCGGGCCGTGATCATCACGTCAGCGGTTGGGCAGCTCGGCGTGGTAGGCAAGCAGCCGCCGGGTGAGTTCGTCAGGACGGCTCAGCGCGGGTAGGTGACCCGCTTCCAGCTCGTGGGGCACGATCCCCAGACGCTGCCGAACCACCCTGCGCTGGAACTCGGCGGGGAACAGCCGGTCACGGCTGCACAGCAGGAACCTGGTGGGTACGTCGGGCCACCGCTGTAGCGGCCAGGGCCGCTCGAACGGCGTGTGGGACTGTGGCTTTTCGCCGCGTTCGAGGGCTCGGGCCACCACCTCTTGCGGCACGTCGTGGAAGAACAGCTCCAGCAGGTCCGGCCCGGCTTCGGGGTCTCGCCCCTCGCGCAGCGCTTGCTCCCACTGCGCCGCGGGCTGCCCGGTGTTGTCCCACCACTCGCCGGGAGACTCGCCAGGTGCGGGCGTCATACCGGCTACCAGCACCAGCAGCTCGACCGGTAGCCGGTCGCACACAAGTGGCGCGGTGAACGCTCCCATCGACTGTGCGACGACCACCAGCTCGCTGCGATCGCCGACGGCGTTGGTCACGGTCTCGACGACCGTGTCGGCGTACTCGGCCAGCCCTGCGGAGTCGTCGTCGCACGGCAGGTCCACCGCGACGACGTCGTGGCCGTGCGCGCGCAGCCGTGGGACCACCAGGTGCCAGTACCAGGAATCGGAGCCCGCGCCAGGCAGTAGCACGAACGCCGGTACCTTCGGATGCATGGTCCTAAAATAGTACCAAAAGGTTGCAAACTAGAAGAGGGACTTCGATTACGCTTGCCAGGCGTGGTGAGTAGGCGCCGCTACGACGACCCGTGCGGGCTCGCCCGCGCTCTCGACCTCATCGGTGAGCGCTGGGCGCTACTGGTCGTGCGAGAACTGCTGCACGGGCCGAAGCGGTTCACCGACCTTCGCGAAGGGCTGCCGACCGCGAGCCAGAACGTGCTTTCCCAGCGCCTGCGCGAGTTGGTGGAGGCGGGCATCGTGCGGCGCCGCAAGCTCGCGGCACCGGCGGCCTCGTGGGTCTACGAACTCACCCAGCACGGAGCGGCACTGGAGCCCGCACTGCTGGCGCTGGCGCGATGGGGCAGCAGGACCCCGCTGACCTCGACGGCCGAACTCAGCGTCGACGCGCTCGTCCTCGCGCTGAAGACCACTTTCGACGCACGGGTTGCCTCCGATTTGCGGGATCGCTTCGAGCTGCATCTCGGGGAGGTGGTGCTCCACGCCGAGGTCGGCGGGGGCGGGTTCGGTATCGCGCGTGGCGCGGCCGAGGGGCGGGACGCGGTGCTCGAGACCACCGTGACGACACTGCGCTCACTCGTGTTCGGCGGTGCGGAGTTGGCCGACGCGATCGCCCGAGGAACCGCCCGAGTCAGTGGTGACGAGGAAGCCTTGCGGCGCTTCCTCACGCTGTTTCCCCGACCTGCCGTCGCCCCGTTGTCTACTTCGGACTGATTGGGCCGGGGGGCGGGTTTGTCCCCGCCGTAGCCGGGTAGCCCGCGCCGGGAGAGCAAAGCGTGCAGGAGGTGCGAGGATGACCAGCCGTGACAAGGTGATTACCTGGCTCAACGACGCGTACGCCATGGAGCAGGCACTGGAGGAGACACTGCTGGCCCACGCCAAGGACGCCAAGGCCGACCCGGAAGTACGGGACCGCATCGAGCAGCACATCGAGGAGACCCGGTCACAGGCGCGAACCGTCAAGGAGTGCATCGAGGATCTCGGTGGGACGGTTTCCGGCACCAAGGCGGCCTTCGCGAACATGTTCGGGGCCATCCAGGGTGTGGCCAACAAACCGATGGGCGACACCATGGTGAAGAACGCGCTCGCCGACTACGCGGCTGAGCACTTCGAGATCGCCTCCTACCGCGCGCTCATCGACGCCACTAGGGAACTGGGCGAGGACGAGATCACCAGGAAGCTGACCGAGATCCTGCGTCAGGAGGAAGACATGGCCCGCTTCCTGGAGACCAAGCTTCCCGGAGCGGTTCACGAGGCCATGGCGGCGGCATGATGCCAGGATGGGGCCATGGGAAGCGTTGAGCTGCTCACCGACGCGTTCGGCCGCCTCCGCGAGGAGGTGCACGACACCGCGCGTGGTCTCGGCGCCAAGGCGTTGAACTACCGGCTCGACGCCGAAGCCAACTCGATCGCGTGGTTGCTGTGGCACCTCACCCGGGTGCAGGACGACCATGTCGCCGGTGTGGCGGACATCGAGCAGGTCTGGCTGTCGCAGGGTTGGGCCGACGAGTTCGGACTCCCGCTTTCGCCGCTCGACATCGGCTACGGGCATACCAGCGACCAGGTGGCGGCGGTGCGACTGGAGTCGGCGGAGCTGCTCACCGACTACCACGACGCCGTGCACAAGCAGACGGTCGAATACGTCAGCGGTATCACCGACGCCGACCTGGACGTGGTGGTGGACGCCGCGTGGGACCCGCCGGTGACGCTGGGCGTACGACTGGTCAGCGTCATCTCCGACGGGCTGCAACACGTGGGCCAGGCCGCGTTCGTCAAGGGCATCGTGCTGCGGCGCTGACCTGATCCGGGCGCCTCAGCCCAGCGAATGCCCGGTGGTGACGTCGACGTGTGCGGGTACCGGGTCGTGCCGGTCGCCGACGGTCGAGGTACCGGACGGCTCGAACAGCAGGATCGAAGCTCCCGTGGGCGAGGAGGGCTTGTGCCGCGTGCCTTGTGGCACGACGTACACCGAGCCCTTGGGCAGTGTGACGGTCTGCTCTCCATCGGCGTCACCGAGCGAGATGACGAGTTCCCCGGAAAGGACGAGGAAGAACTCGTCGGTGTGGTCGTGTACGTGCCACACGTGCTCGCCCTCGACCTTCGCGATCCGGACGTCGTAGTCGTTCACCCTGGTGACGATGCGCGGACTCCACAGTTCGTCGAAGCCACCCAGCGCCTGTTCCAGATCAATGGGTTTCGTCATGCCGTCCATACTCTTGCGGCGAAGTCGCGGGCGCGAGTGCTAGAAATCGCACATGTCGGCAGGATTCTCGCACCGGGTCGTCGCGATCGTCGACGACGGCTCCAACCCGTTCGAGATTGGCGTGGCGACCGAGTTGTTCGGGTTGCGCAGACCGGAACTGGGGTGTGCGTGGTACGAGTTCGAGGTGTGCTCGGCTCAACCCGACGTGCGGATGCACGACGGGATGTTCACGCTCTCCTCGGTGGCGGGGTTGGACGCGGTCGAGCGCGCCGACACGGTGCTGGTACCCAACCGACCGGACCCCGAGGTGGGCCCATCGGGCGAGGTGATCGAGGCCGTGCGCCACGCCGCACGGCGGGGAGCACGACTGCTGAGCTTCTGCACCGGGACGTTCACGTTGGCCGCCGCGGGCGTGCTGGACGGCCGGAGAGCCACCACTCACTGGCGTTGGGCCGACCTGTTCACCGCCAGGTTCCCGCTGGTGCGGCTAGAGCCCGACGTGCTGTACGTCGACGATGGCGACGTGCTCACCGCGGCGGGTAGCGCGGCGGCGCTCGACCTTGGCCTGCACCTCATTCGCCGTGACCACGGTGCGGAGGTAGCCAACGCGGTGAGCAGGCGACTGGTGTTCGCCGTCCACCGCGACGGCGGGCAGCGGCAGTTCGTGGAACGCCCCGTGCCCGCCGTGTCGGACGGGTCCTTGACTGTGTTGCTCTCGTGGGCTCGGAAGCGGCTGGACCGCTCGCTGACCGTGAACGACCTGGCACGGTGCGCGGCGGTGAGCCCGGCGACGCTGCACCGGAGGTTCCGTGCGGAGCTCGGGACCACACCACTGCGGTGGCTCACCGGGGAGCGGGTTGCGCTGGCGTGCACCCTCATCGAGCGCGGTGAGCGGCGGCTGGATGTGGTCGCACGCGCGAGTGGGCTGGGTTCCGCGTCGAACCTGCGTGTCCAGCTGCGCAGGCACACCGGCCTCAGCCCGGCGCAGTACCGGCAGCGGTTCGCCCGTGCGGAACTCGTGGGCGAGAACGCAGGACTCGCGGGCGGGAGCGGGGGACTCGCGGGCGGGAGCGGGGGACTCGCGGACGTGGGACGATGACGCCATGCCAGCCAAGCTTCGACTTACCGGGGACGCCGAGACCGACAAGCTGCTGTCGCAGGACCCGTTCGCGCTGCTCACGGGGATGCTTTTGGATCAGCAGATAGCTATGGACTTGGCGTTCGCGGGCCCGAGAAAGATCGCCGACCGGATGGCGGGCTTCAGTGTCACCAAGATCGCGGAGTCGGACGAGGACGAATTCGTGGAGCTGTGCGTGCGCAAGCCCGCGATTCACCGATACGGCGCATCGATGGCTCGCCGCGTGCACACGCTGGCCCGCTACGTCGTGGACAACTACGACGGCGCGGCCGAGCGGATCTGGCGGGAAGGCGACCCGGACGGCGCCGAGGTGTTGAAGCGGTTGAAGTCGCTGCCCGGATTCGGCGACCAGAAGGCGCGCATCTTCCTTGCGCTACTCGGCAAGCAACTGGGCGTGCGCCCTGCGGGCTGGCGCGAGGCGGCGGGCGCGTACGGCGAAGCGGACTCCCACCGCTCGATCGCCGACGTCACCGATGCGGAGACGCTCGCGAAGGTCAGGGAGTTCAAGAAGGCGGCCAAGGCCGCGAAGTAGCACCCCGGTCGCGACATCGATCGGTGCATTAGTCCGCACGGACTCTCGCGTCACGTGCGCTTCGCCACTACCGTGCAAAGTCGGGAACCGCTGGGAAGGCAGCGGTTCGCCGTGCTGCGCTTGTAGCATATTCGACGCCATGATCGGTATACTTTTGTCGGCATTGTCACACGTGTTTCTGCGTTGTTGCAGGTAGGTCGGCTGCGGCGACGTCGGCCGGGCTGAAAGGCGTAACTCACTCTGTTACGTTGCTTGAATATGTCCGGAAAGCACTCAAAGCGTGCCAACGGCGACAATCAAGCGGCGGGCCACGTTGTGATCGAATCGCCGACCATGGCGGATGGCGCGGCCCTCTGGCGAATTGCGCGTGATTCACAAAAGCTGGATCTCAACTCGTCATATGCCTACTTGTTGTGGTGCCACGATTTCGCTGATACATCCGTCGTAGCCCGGGTCGGCGCGGAAACTGTGGGGTTCGTCATCGGGTACCGCAGGCCCGCCGTGCCCGATGCCGCTCTGGTGTGGCAGGTGGCCGTCGACGAGTCACAGCGCGGCCGAGGTCTGGCAGGCAAGCTGCTCGACGCGCTGTTCGATCGGCTCGTTGACGAGGGCGTACGGTACCTGGACACCACCATCACGCCCGACAACGAGGCGTCGATTCGGTTGTTCGAGTCCTTCGCCAAGCGTTGGAATGCCACGCTTGAGCGGTCGGCGCTGTTCGCCGCGGCCGATTTTCCGGACCCGCACGAGCCCGAGGACCTGTTCCGTATCGGTCCGCTCGTGCCCGCCCAGCGACCATCGGGGCGATAATGAAAGTAGCCGAAAATTCGCCCGACAAAGCAGGAGACGAAGCAAGGTGAGCATCTTCGAAACGCTCGAATCCGAAGTGCGCAGCTACAGCCGTGGCTGGCCTACCGTGTTCGATCGGGCGCAGGGCAGTTGGCTGTACTCGGAGGACGGCAAAGCCTATCTCGACTTCTTCGCCGGTGCTGGAGCTCTCAACTACGGACATAACAATCCGGTGTTGAAGAAAGCGCTGCTCGACTACATTTCGCGCGACGGTGTGACGCATGCGCTCGACATGTTCACCGTAGCCAAACGCGACTTTCTCGAGGCCCTCGACGAGGTGATCCTCAAGCCGCGCTCGCTGGACTACAAGGTGATCTTTCCCGGGCCGGGTGGCGCGAATGCCGTCGAGGCCGCGCTGAAACTGGCTCGAAAAGTGACCGGCAAGGAATCGGTCATCAACTTCACCAACGCCTTCCACGGAATGACGCTGGGTGCCCTTTCGGTCACCGGTAACTCCATGAAGCGCGGTGGTGCCGGTGTGCCGCTCGTGCACGCCACCCCGATGCCCTACGACAAGTACTTCGACGGTGCCTACCCCGACTTCCTGTACTTCGAGCGGCTGCTCGAGGACTCCGGCAGCGGGCTGAACGAGCCTGCCGCCGTGATCGTGGAGACGGTGCAGGGCGAGGGCGGCATCAACGCGGCCCGACTCGAATGGCTGCGCGGGCTTTCCGACCTGTGCAAGCGGCACGGCATCCTGCTAATACTCGACGACGTGCAGATGGGTTGTGGCCGTACCGGCCCGTTCTTCAGCTTCGAGGAAGCCGGAATCGAGCCCGACATGGTCTGCCTGTCGAAGTCCATCGGTGGGTACGGCCTCCCGCTGGCCATCACGCTGATCAGGCCGGACCTCGATGTGTGGGCGCCCGGCGAGCACAACGGCACCTTCCGCGGCATCAACCCGGCGTTCGTCACCGCCACCGAGGCCCTCAAGACCTACTGGCGCGACGACGAGCTGGAGAAATCGACCAAGGCGAAGGGTGAGCGCGTCGGCGCCGTGTTCAGCGAGCTCGTCGATCGCTACCCGCAGGCGAACCTGGTGGCCAAGGGCAGGGGGCTCGCTCGCGGGCTGGAGTTCGAAAGCGGTGAGGTCGCGGGCAAGGTCTGCGCGGCAGCGTTCGACCGTGGCCTGCTCATGGAGACCTCGGGGCCCGACGGTGAGGTCGTGAAGCTGCTTCCCGCGCTCACCACGACCGATGCCGAGATCGAGCAGGGCCTGGAGATCATCTCCGAATCCGTCGACTCAGTGCTTTCGCACTGAGCCGTTCAACCAAGCGCACGAAGGGAGACATCTTTGATCGTCCGCAACCTCGACGAGATCACCGATACCGAGGCCGACATCAAGGAGCCGAACTGGCGTAGCAAGCGCATCGTTCTCGCCAAGGACAAGGCGGGATTCTCGGTACACGAGACCACGCTGTACGCGGGCACGGTGAACGACTTCTGGTACGCCAACCACATCGAGGCGGTCTTCATCGTCGAGGGTGAGGGCGAGGTGACCGACAAGGCCACCGGCGAGACCTACCAGTTGCGGCCTGGTTCGCTTTACCTGCTGGACAAGCACGACAAGCACCAGGTACGGCCGAAGACCGACATGCGAGCGGTCTGCGTGTTCAACCCTCCGATCACCGGGCGCGAGGTGCACGACGAGAACGGCGTTTACCCGCTTGTGGTGGAGGACGACATGGCCTCGTGAGGTCGCCCGTGGCGTAGCGGCCCGGCGCGACGCTCACGACAACGCAAAAAAACACAGTGGCACTCGTAGGAGGCGAGTAACTTGACTCTCACAGAGAGCCGGATCAAGGACGCTTACCCGACCCGTGTCGCCGGAGACGCGAAACTGCTCGACAGGACGGATCCGACCGTGTGGGGCAGTGAGCACGACGGCCCGTTCGACGCGGCCGGTCTCGCGGCGCACGACGCGAAGGGGTACACGATCATCGAGGGACTGCTTTCCCCTGCCGAAGTGCAGGGGTACTGGCAGGAACTCGTGCGGCTCTCGTCGGATGAGAAGCTCAAGGCCGACGAGCGCGTAATCACCGAGAAGGAGTCGGGCGAGGTCCGTTCGATCTTCGAGGTGCACCTCATCAGTGAGTTGATCAGCGAGTTGGCGCGTGACCCGAGGGTGCTCGACCGCGCCCGCCAGATCCTCGGTTCCGAGGTCTACATCCACCAGAGCCGGGTGAACTACATGCCCGGCTTCAAGGGCAGCGGTTTCTACTGGCACTCCGACTTCGAGACCTGGCACGCCGAGGACGGCATGCCGAGGCCGCGCGCCGTGAGCTGCTCCATCGCGCTGACAGACAACTATCCGTTCAACGGCGGCCTGATGGTGATGCCGGGCTCGCAGCGCACGTTCGTACAGTGCGTCGGCGAGACGCCGGACGATCACTACAAGGCGTCGTTGAAGGAGCAGGAGATCGGCGTTCCGAGTGAGAACGACATCACCAAGCTGGCGGCCGAGCACGGCATCGACCAGTTCACAGGGCCCGCGGGCTCGGCGCTGTTCTTCGACTCCAACATCATGCACGGGTCGGGCAACAACATCACCCCGTACCCGCGCTCGAACATCTTCCTGGTGTTCAACAGCGTGGAGAACACGCTGGTCGAGCCGTTCGCGGCCGATAAGCCGAGGCCGACGTTCATCGGCAGCAGGGACTTCACCCCGCTGACCCGCTGACGTGGTGAGTGAGCGACTGGTATCAGATCGCAAGGGGCGGTTGTAACCGCCCTGACGCGATCTGTTACCGTGTCGCCACTTGCTCGAACAAGTTCGGGTGGGTAGTCGTTGCCGGTGCTGGTGCGGGTAACTCCTTGCTCGGGGTGAGGCTCGGGCCAGGCGCGGTAGCGACGTGGTTTTCGCGAGTACGGCCCCGCGCCGCCAGATCGGGACTGGTGGCACGGGGCCGTATTCGCGCGCTCGGCCCGCGCTCGTCAGTCGAAGAGGCTGGACTCGGAGTGGATCTCGAGTAGTTCGTACACCGGCCTTCCGCGCCTGCCGTCGATAGTCGTCGTGCGGACCACCCGCAACCGCGCCGTGACTGGCCGGTCCAGGTTGAGTTTGATCTCGTCGAGCAGATCCGGGGCGACGGCTCCCTGGATTGTGCTGCCGGTGTCGCGCTCAAGGTAGAAGATCCGCCGCCTGGTGCGAACGCCGTCGAGCCGTCCCGTCACCGTCTCGTAGCCGACGTCCTCGCGAGACTCCCGCAGGCTGTTCTGCAATACCTTCGCCTGCTCGGTGGTCATGCTCCTGGTGATCTCGTCGCCGTAGGTGGGCGTGAGAGACAGCCCGATGCTGGACGTCTTCATCACGGCGTTCACGATGTCGCTCACCGCGTTTCGCACGGTGTCACGCTGCAACAGCACCGCGTCGAGTGCCCCGTCGTCGGAGCCGTTGACGGGCAGGAAGTCGCACAGTTCCTTCACCGCGCGCTCCGAGAGAGTCTCGATCCCGTCGTTGATGAGCGCGTCCGGCGCGCTGGTCTCGGGGAAACCGAAGAACATCGCGTTGCCCGCCAGCCCGCGCTGGATGAGCGGTGCCTTCTCGCGGTCGGCCGGTTGCACGTAAGTGATCTCGCCCTGCGGGTTTCGCACGATATGCCCGATCTTGGCCGTGGCGTCCTGCAGGGACTTGCTGATGTCGGAGAAGGTGTAGGCGTCCAGCCTCGTCGACCCGAGCAGCGATACCCGCAGCAGCGGCGAGCGGCAGGTGCGCTCGAACTTGGCGTGGGCGGCCAGAGCCGAGGCGCGCGCGAGGTCGTCGAGCCAGGTGCCACCCGGGATGTTCTCGGCCACCTTCCGCAGGTTCACCAGGTCACCTCCGCGAAGCCCTTCGCCGTCCCCGCCACCGGGCCCCTTGCCCAGATCGCCGCCCACTCGTCCTCGTCGCCCGGGTGGCACAGGAAACCGTCGAGCAGGCCACTGACGGGCTGTACCTGCTCCAGGTACATCACCGGCTGTTCGGCGATCACACCGCGCAGCGTCAACATGCCGTACAAGGTCGCCCTGGCGGCGCCGTCGAGGCGTTTCAACGCGCCCCATTCGTCGGGGATCAACACGACATCGACGTCTCGCGGGGCATGTGCGGTGCGGTTGGTGAGTTCGCCGCCGACCCAGGCCCTGCCTGAAGGGATCAACCTGCACACCACACCGAGGTAGCCGCTGAGCGCGCTGAAGATGATCTCCCGCTCGTTGCGGTGCGGCGCGTCCCACACGAAGCGTTCGTAAAGATCGGAGAGATCGGCCGGATGCCGCCCGGGCGGGAGAACGTGCTCCGGCGTCCAGTGCGGAAGCGGCATTGACTGTCCTTACCTGCTGCCGTGACCGGGGGGAACTGTGAACCTATCAGCCCGCGTTCAGCCACGTTGGTGTGGCTGCCACTCCTCCTCGGGAACGTCGTACTCGTCGGGCCATTCGTTGCGCTCGTGCCATTCGCGGTGATTGGGCAGCACACCCTCGCGGTAGCCGAGGTCGGGCGGGCCCGCGTCGTCTTCGTCGTCTTCCTCGAACTGCCGAACCGGCACCCGCACTCGGGCGATGCGCTGGGTCTGCTCGTTGTCGTCTTGTTCCGAGGGCTGCCGAAGGGCGGAGGTGGACGGCGGGGCGGTGTGTTCAGCCTGCTCGGCGCGCCGCTTGAGGATGACGAAGATGAACGCCGTCACCCCCGCGCCGAGCGCGAAGGCGAGCAGCAGCCACAGCCAGATCTGCCCGAACAACCACAGCATGTGCCCTCCTTCGTCACGCCTTCTTCGCGAGCTGCCCCGGTTCAGCGCACCGTGATCTCCACCCTGCGGTCCAGGTTCGGGTCTCCACCGGCGGGTCTGGTGTCGCCGTATCCGATCGGCCACACGCGTTCCTTGGCGATACCCTCGCCGACCAGGTAGTCGGCCACCGCCCGCGCTCGCCTGTTCGACAGCTCCTTCGCGCTCGCCGGGTCGGCACCCGGGACCTTGGCGGCGTGCCCCGCGACCTCGACGCGCAGGTCGCCGCGTGCCGCGTCGATGAACGCGGCGGCGGCTGCCACTGAGCGCTCCGCCTGCGGCGTCAGGACGTCGCTGTTGGGGTCGAACGTGATCGGTGCGCGGGCCAGAACCTCGTCGAGGCGCTGTTGCAGCCGGTCGCGCGCGTCGTCGCGCCGGGTGTCGCGGTCGGCCGCGAACACCTCAACCGTGCGCACGCCGACTACTCCCGCCACCGCCTCGTGGGCCTTACCCACCTGATCCGCCGGGGCCTCACGCACGGTGGCGTCGCGACCATCGAAAGTAACTTCGGCTCCACGCACATCAGCCGAGTGCAGGGCGGCCGCGGAGCGGCCCGCCAGATCGGACTCGATGTGGTCCACGCTCACCCAGGTCACCGCCAGCGCGAGCGCGCCCGTCACCAGCAGGGCGATCGGGACCAGCACAAGCCAGCCGCGGTCACCGGACATAAAAGTGACTTTAAGCGCGGGCGGCCTCGCGCGCGAAACGAAGTGGGCGCGACAGTGCGTGCTCCGCACGCCGTCCGGGCCACGAGGGCGGCCCGGACGGGCTCGGAGCGTGGCTCAGCTCTCCGCGGGTTCGGTGAGCCGTGCGCCGCTGACCTGCTTTCGCACCAGCGGTTCCAGCCTCGGCCGTTTTGCCACAAGGCCGTCGCCCATCGATTCGCCGCGCAGGTGCCTTCGAATCCACGGCAGCAGGTGCACCCTTGTCCATTCCAGGTCCGAGCGGCGCAGCGTGAGCCAGTTGGCGTGCTCGGCGGTTTCCGGCCACGGCTCGCGCCAGTCCTCGGCCGTCGGCACGCCCAGCACTTCGGCGGTACGCAGTGCGATCCTGCGGTGTCCCTCCGATGTGAAGTGCAGCCGGTCGTCGCTCCACGCCCGGTTGTCGTGCAGTACGTCCATCGCCCACAGGTCCACGACCTTTGCCTTGTGCCGCTCCGCGATGGCCCACAGATGCGCGTTGTAGATGCCCACCTTGCCCCGCAGGATGCTCATCACCGACATTCGCTTGGTGTCAGGGCCGGTGAAGATCAGCACCTCGATTCCAGCCCCCCGCAACGCGGCGATGGTCTCTTCGAACCTCGCCGCGATGTCGTCCACGTCGGCTCCTGGCACGATGATGTCGTTCCCGCCAGCGCAGACCGTGACCAGATCGGGCTTGAGGTCAAGCGCGAGCGGTAGCTGCTCCTGCATGATCTCGGCCAGCATCTTGCCCCGCAACGCCAGGTTGGCGTACTGGAACTCGCTTCGCCCCGCACCGAGGATCTCGGCCAGCCGGTCCGCCCACCCCCGGTACGTCCCGTCGGGAAGCGGGTCGTTGAGTCCCTCGGTGAAGCTGTCCCCGATCGCCACATAGCTGTCGAACCCGTTCACGAGTTCTGTCTCCTCCCGCCAGCAACCCTGTGAAGTTCCTGCTGTCGATCAACGTCCGAGGGTGCCCCCGATATGCCCACCTACGCCACCGTCGGTTGATCGGAAGTCATAGTTTCTTCCCGTGGCGTGCACCGTGCAGCCGGTTTTTCGGATCATGTGGTGAACCTCTCCGACAAAGGGTGCCCTAACCGCTGGATGTGAGGCAGGCTGGACACCGTGCAGGAGCGCCCGACCACCGAGCCCAACCGCGAGTCGTTGGCCAGCCTGCTCGGCGGAAGCAAGGGCGCGATCGACGCCAGCCTGCCGCCGGTCGCCTTCGTGCTCGGTTGGTTGTTGGCCGATTCCTCTATCGGTTGGGGAGCGGTCACCGCGATCGCGGTCAGCGTGCTGGTCGGCGCTTTCCGGTTACTTCGGGGCGACCGGGCGAGGGCGGTGCTGGTAAGTCTCGCCGCGGTCATCGCGGCGGCGCTGGTCGCTTTGCACACCGGCAGGGCCGAGGACTTCTTCCTGCTGCAACTGCTGTCCAATGTGGCCAGCTCACTGGTATGGGCGGCGAGCATCGCGCTGAGGTGGCCGCTGCTCGGCGTCGTCGTGGGGTTCGCGCTCGGGCAGCGCACCAAGTGGCGACGGGATTCGGCGCTGCTCGCGGCCTACTCGGTTGCCAGTTGGGTGTGGGTCAGCCAGTACGTGCTGCGAGTCGTTGTGTACGGCTCGCTGTGGTGGGCAGGAGAGGTCGTCGCGCTGGGGGTGGCGCGCACGGTGCTGTCGTGGCCCCTTGTGGCGCTGACTATCGCGGTGAGTGGCTGGGTGCTGTACCGCGCGCTGCCCGACGATCACCCGGGGTTGCGGCAGCCGCAGCCACGACGGGCGGCGGGCGAACCGGTGGCCACCTCCGACGAGTAAGGGCCCCCGGCGAGGGGGAGGTCCGGGGGCCCGCTACCTACGGTACTCGTCTCGGACGCGCTGCGCCGTCACCGAAGGCTCGTACCGCGGCCAGCCATGCGGCGCCGAGCGCACCGTCCCCGCTGGACAGCGGATGCCACTTTGCCAACCCCTCTCGCACCAGCGTGCCGACCGGGCTGCCAACGCCCAGCACGCTGCCCGCGAGCACGACGGGGGTGCGCTCGCCTTCGTCCCTTGCCGCTATGGCGGTGTCCATGAGCAATCCCGCCGCACGCTTGACGATGGCCAGCGCGACCGGATCGCCCTCGGCGTGGGCCCGGCTCACCAGCGGTGCGAACCGGTCGAGGCGAACTGGCGGTTGCCCGTTGACCTCGGTGATGAGCCGGTTAGCGGCGTGTGGGTCTTCTGGGTGTACCGCCGCGCTGCTGAGCACGGCGTGCCCGAGTGCACCGAGGCAACCGTGGGCAAGGCCGTCGAGCGTTGCCCTGACGGCTTCGCGCCCCAGCCAGAAGCCCGACCCCTCGTCGCCGAGCAGCCAGCCGTAGCCGCCCACGGTGGCAACGGTCCGTCTGTCCCGGATGCGCGCGGCGATCGAACCGGTGCCTGCCACGAGCACGGTTCCGTCCGGTTGTGCCGTCGCCGACGCGAACGCGGCATCGGCGTCGGACACCACGGCGGGTGACACCGGGAGGTCTGCCATCGCCCGCTGGAAGATCGCTGCGACGGTCGGGTCG
Organism: Saccharomonospora amisosensis; assembly: GCF_011761185.1. Lineage (NCBI taxonomy): Bacteria > Bacillati > Actinomycetota > Actinomycetes > Pseudonocardiales > Pseudonocardiaceae > Saccharomonospora > Saccharomonospora amisosensis. The sequence continues at coordinate 578,638 of NZ_JAAOYM010000001.1, forward strand.
GTCAGCTTGCTGCGCCCGGCCAAGCCGACCACGCATGCTCGCAGGTCGGAGGCGGCCAACCCGGCCGAGGCCCCCGCGATCGCGGAGCCGATCGCCTCGGCGGCTCGGCTCGGCGGGCAGGAGTTGGGATTGCCGCCGCTCGCTGTCGCGAATCCGAGCACCTCGCCGCTTTCGTCGACAGCGAGTGCCCTGGTCGCGGTTCCGCCAGCGTCGACACCAACGACGAAACCCGCTGTCACCTGGTCCTCGTCACCTTGTGCAGGCCACGCGGTCGGTCGGGGTCGAACCCCCTCGCCAGCGCGAGGCCCAGTGCGAGCCGTTGCACCGGCAGCACCTCCAGGATCGGGGCGATTTCCTCCGTCGTTTCGGGCAACGGGATGCACAGCGACGCGGGCATGCTGGCGGCGGCGGAGCCCACCGTGAGCACGTCGGCGCCGCGCCCGGACACGGCGTCGAGCACGTCCCACATCGCGCCGCCACCCCTGCCTTCGCTCGTTACCGCCAGCACGGCGGTGTCGGTGTCGACGGCGGCGACCGGCCCGTGCAGCAGGTCGGCACCGCTGTAGGCGCGGGTGGTGAGGTAGCTGGTCTCGGTGAGTTTGAGCGCGGCCTCCAGCGCGGTGGCGAATGAGTAGCCTCTGGCCGTGGTTATCAGTCGGTCGGCGAAACGGTAGCGCTCGACGGCCCGTTCCACCCCTTCCGAGGACTCGACCAACGCCTGCCGTGCCAGCTCGCCGATGTCGCGCACGTGCTCACCACTTCCCCCTCGCGCCGCGTCGACCAGCAGGTAGAGCGCGAGCAGCGTGGCGGAGTACGTCTTCGTGGCGGCCACGGCCAGTTCCTGCCCAGCCCTGATCTGCACGGAGAACTCCGCGACGTCGTGCAGTGGTGACGACGGGGTGTTGGTGACCGCGAGTGTCAGCGCGCCACCAGCCTTGGCAGAGACCGTGGCCTCGAGCAGGTCGGGCGAGCTGCCGCTCTGGCTGACGGTGACCACTAGGACGTCTCGCAGGTCGGGGTGCGCGTCGTACAGCGTTGTCGTCGACGGCGACGCGAGCCCGGCTGGCAGACCCAGCAGGATCTCGATGAGGTACTTCGCGTACAGCGCCGCATGGTCGCTGGAACCGCGGGCAACCAGCAGGGCGAACCGGGGTGAACGCTCGGCGATCGAACGCGCCACGGTGGCGATCTCGGCCCTCGTCTCGACCAGTGCGGCGAGCACCTCGGGTTGCTCGTTGATCTCCGCCGTCATTCGCTCGCCGGTTCTGCCCTCTTTCACGGTGGTCCCTCCGGTCGGCCAGCCGGGTCACCCGACCCGGTCAGGCTGCGGTCTAGACCAATAGTAGGCACGTTCAACGTAGTATTCGAAGGGTACTTTCCACGGTAGGTGGGTACCTATTCAGTGAGGGAGTCGGTCATGTTGGAGGCAGTTGCGAGCACCCGCGGCCAGCGCGAGCCCAAGTACTGGTCGCTGAAGCAGCATCTGCTCGATCTGCTGGAGTCGATGCCAGCGGGATCTCCTATCCCCACCGAGCGTTCGCTCGCGGGGGATTTTCACGTCTCCCGCACCACCGTGCGCCAAGCGCTGGCGGACCTCACGGCAGAGGGCAGGCTTCACCGGGTGCAGGGCAAGGGCACATTCGCGGCCGAGCCGAAGATGGCGCAACGGCTGCAGTTGTCCTCGTACACCGAGGACATGCGGGCGCAGGGCAGGGAGCCCTCCTCGCAGTTGCTGGAGATCGAGGAGATCGTCGCCGAGGGCGACCTGCCGAAGCTACTCGGTGTCCGTACCGGGGCAAAAGTGCTCAAGTTGCGCAGGCTGCGGCTCGCCGACGACGAGCCCATGGCGCTGGAGACGACGCACCTGCCACTGGCCAGGTTCCGTGGCATCCGAAAGCAGATCGCGCAGGGCGGTTCCCTGTACGAGGCGTTGCGGGAGCGCTACGGCGTGCGGCTGGAACGTGCGGAGGAGACCATCGAGACGTCGCTGGCGGGTCCGCAGGAGGCGGAGCTGCTCGGGGCTGACGTCGGAATGCCGGTGTTGCTGCTCTCCAGGCAGACCTTCGCCTCCGACGGCAAGCCGGTGGAGTTCGTTCGCTCGATCTACCGTGGTGACCGGTACAAGTTCGTCACAACGCTGACCCGGCCGTGACGGCTGGCTCCCGGCGGAACCGGAGCGCACTCGCGGCCGGGCAACGCGCCGTCGGCGTGGTGCGGCCGACACGTTCGTGGGTGGCCCATCCGGGGTAATCGATGCTGTCGCTCGAATGGGCGCCGACAGTGGGTCGCCGGTCGTCCGTCGTGGTGGTGGCTCACCGCCGGGGGCATCCCCGCGCGGTGACCCTGGAGTCCACATCAGACGTAGTGGCAGTGTCACTGCGGGCTCACTGCTGGCTCACTGCGGGCTCACTTCGGGCAACGTGGGGAGCATTCCGGACGTGCTTCTCGTTGCCATACCGAGAGACCGGCGAACGCGAGTGAATCGAGATCATGGTCGGGGAGAAGGAGACGAAGACGGCGGAGCAGCCGACCAAGGGTGGCCTCAGACCGGCACAGGTGATCGCGGCGGGACTGGCGGCCACCGCGGCCGCGTTCCTCGGCTCGACCCTCGGCGTCTACGGAACGGTGCTCGGTGCGGGACTGTTCAGCGTCGTTTTCACGGTGGGCAGCGAACTGTTCCTGCGCTCCATGGAGCGCACCCGGGTAGCCGCTCGAGCGCTCACCGAGGCGGGGGGCAGGTTGCCCCACAGGCACGGCCAGTCCGAACGGGCCACGCATGCCGAGGCGCCGCTGACCGAGCAGCCGACCCAGCCCGCCGGACCACTGCCCGACCCCGGAGGGGAGCCGCAGGAGCCGAATGAACACAAACAGTGGTGGAAGCGACGCTGGCCGTGGCTGCTCGCCACCAGCGTCGTCGCCTTCGTGATCGGGATGGCGCTGATCACCGGCTTCGAGGGTGTCACCGGCAAGTCGCTTTCCGGTGAGGGTGCCACCACTGTGGGCAGGCTCGTAGGCGGAGGAGCAGGCCAGCCGGGGCAGGACCAGCCAGACCAGCAGGACCCGGACAGCACACCTTCGCCGTCGGTGACCGAGGAGTCGGAGCCGGGCTCTACCGAAACCTCACCGACCGAGGACACCACGTCCACGACCGAGCCGACCGAGTCGACCACACGAGAGCAGCAACAGCCACCGCCGACCGCCCCGTCGGACGACTCCGTACCCGATCCCGGCGACGCGTCGGTGCCGGGCGGTTAGGCCGTTTCCGGCCGTGAAGGGCAGCCATGCAGGCAGCCGACCTGGTCGCGAGTTGACGTGCTGACCAGCGCCTTTGCTAGCTGTCGTGGGGTTGCAAGGCCTGGCGCAAGGTGGTCGCGGCCGCAGCCGGGTCCTCGGCTTCGGTGATGGCCCGCACCACGACCGCACGTCGTGCACCCGCGGCCACTACCTCGCCGACGCGCCGCTCGTCGATGCCACCGATCGCGAACCACGGGCGGGTGGTGTCGATCCCTTCCGCCACTGCGCGAACCAGCTCCAGTCCGGGCGCTGGCCTGCCCGGTTTCGTCGGGGTCGGCCAGCACGGCCCCACGCAGAAGTAGTCCACGCCGTCCTCGGTGGCCGCCCGGCGAGCCTCTTCCAGCGAGTGCGTCGACCTGCCGATCACCGGATCGTCGCCGAGAATCCGCCGTGCCACGGATACCGGGAGGTCGTCCTGCCCCAGATGCAGCACATCGGCCTGGACGGCGAGCGCGATGTCGGCGCGGTCGTTCACCGAGAGCAGCGCACCGTGTTTCGCGCAGGCCCGCGCCAGCACCTCCAGCGCCTCGATCTCCTCGCTGGCCTCCAGCGTGCCGTCGGTCTTGTCTCGCAGTTGGATGATGTCGACGCCACCCGCCAGTGCCGCGTCGGCGAACTCGGCGAGATCGCCACGGGAGCGGCGGGCATCGGTACACAGGTACAGCCTGGCTTCGGCTAGTCGCTGCCTTATCTGGTCACCGTTGAGCCCGGGCATGGGATCACTGTACGGTGGTGACGTCCGCACGGGAGCCCGAGGCACGGGCTGAGAGGGAGCCGCCGCTCCGACCGTGGAACCTGATCCGGGTCATGCCGGCGCAGGGAGCGTGATCTCATGACTGACACCACAGCCGTCGCGATCGTGGGCGCGGGCGTTATCGGCCTGGCCGTGGCGTGGCGAGCGGCCGCGGCGGGCCACCAGGTCACCATCTTCGACCCGCGACCGGTGCGCGGCGGCGCGTCCTGGGTCGCGGGCGGGATGCTGGCGCCGGTCACCGAGGCCTGGCCGGGCGAGGAGGACGTGCTTGAACTCGGTGAGGAGTCCCTTCGACGCTGGCCTTCCTTCGCGGCCGACCTTGCTGCCGAGGGCATGGACCCTGGGCTGTCCACTGCCGGGACGGTCGTGGCGGCCTTCGACAGCGCCGACGCAGGCCAACTCGACATACTGGCCGGTTACCTGCACCGGCTGGGCAGGCAGGCGTCACTTGTGCCGGGGCGGCAACTGCGAAAGACCGAACCCGGGCTCGCAGGCGCGGTGCGGTCCGGTTTGCTCGTGCCTGGTGACCTCGCCGTGGACAACCGCGCGCTGCTGCGGGCACTGCACGCGGGAGCCCGGCGCCGAGGCGCTCACTTCGTCGCCGAACGCGTGACCGGCCTCGACGGCCGTACGGTGCGCACGGAGACGGCCGAGCACCGGTTCCGCGCCGTCGTGCTGGCAGCCGGTGCCTGGAGCGCGAGACTGCATCCCGAGCTCTGCGGCCAGGTACGGCCGCTGAAGGGCGAGATCCTGCGGCTGCGGGCGCGCAGGGCAACCCTGCCGCCCCCGAGCGGCACGATCCGCGCGATGGTCGAAGGCAGGCCGATCTACCTGGTGCCACGCGCAGGCGACGAACTCGTGCTCGGCGCGACCCAGTACGAGGCCGGATTCGACGAGACGGTCACCGCAAGGGGAGTCCGGGAGCTGCTCGAAGGGGCCGAGCGGGTCTTTCCGAGTGTGGCCGAGTACGAGCTCACGGAGGCAAGGGCGGGGTTGCGGGCGAGCAGTGCCGACAACCTGCCCTACCTCGGCGTGCTCGATGACGGGGTGTTCGCGGCGACCGGGCACCACCGCAACGGCTTGTTGCTGGCTCCGGTCACGGCGGACGCGGCGCTCGCGTGGCTGGCCGGTGCCCCGACACCCCCGGGAGTCCACCGAGCACATCCGGGCCGGATGCGAAGTGAGGAACGAGTGTGATGCGCGTTCACGTCAACGGCGATGAGCGGGAGTTTCCGGAGGGCAGCACCGTCACGGACCTGCTCATGGCCATGGGTACCGAGAAGCAGGGTGTGGCGGTGGCGCTGGACGGCGAGGTCGTCCAGCGACGCGACTGGGCCGATGTCGTCGTGCCGAGTGGTTCACACCTGGAGATCCTGACCGCCGTGCAAGGAGGCTAGGCATGACCGACGACTTCGGCGACCACCTGGTGATCGGTGAGCACAAGCTGACCTCACGGCTGATCATCGGCACCGGAGGGGCGAGCAACCTGAAGGTGCTTCGACGGGCCCTGGTGGCTTCCGGCACCGAACTGACCACCGTGGCGATGCGGCGCGCCGACGCCGAGGGCGGCTCCGGCGTGCTCGACCTGCTGCGCACGCTCGGTATCCGGCTGCTGCCCAACACCGCGGGCTGCCGAAACGCGGCCGAGGCCGTGCTGACGGCGCGGCTGGCACGGGAGGCGCTCGACACCGACCTCATCAAGCTGGAGGTGCACGCCGACGACCGCACCCTGCTGCCCGACCCGATCGAGACGCTGGAGGCAGCGGAACAACTGGTGGCCGACGGGTTCACCGTGCTGGCCTACACCAACGACGATCCGGTGCTTGCCCTGCGGCTGGAGGAAGCTGGTTGTGCCGCCGTCATGCCGCTTGGTGCTCCGATCGGCACGGGACTGGGCATCCGCAACCCGCACAACATCGAGTTGATCGTGGCGAGGGCAGGTGTGCCGATCATTCTGGACGCGGGCATCGGCACCGCCTCCGACGCGGCACTGGCGATGGAGCTTGGTTGCGCCGCCGTCCTGTTGTCGACGGCGGTGACAAGGGCGCAGGACCCCGAACGCATGGCGGCCGCCATGCGCTCTGCGGTGGTCGCGGGCAGGCTCGCTCGTGACGCGGGCCGCGTCCCGCAACGGTTCTGGGCACAGGCATCCAGCCCGCCACGCTGAACCGCCGCCGGTGGGTTCACGCTAGTGGCGCACAGCCCGCCACGTATGGTGAACCGCGATCTCGAGCCGTGCGTGGATCTAAGGAGTTCCAGGTGACCGCGTCGTCACAGGACGTACCCGGCAGGCTGTTCCTCGCCATCGGCAGGCTGTCGCGCTCGCTTCGGCAGGCCGGTGCGCCCGGGCCCGGACACGGTGCGATCTCGGCACTGGCCACACTCGCCGCCTACGGCCAGTTGCGGCTCGGTGATCTGGCTGCCAAGGAGGGCGTGGCCGCGGCCACGATGTCGCGCATCGTCGCCGCGCTCGTCGACGCCGGGTACGTGCGCAGGGAGTCCGACCCGGCCGACCGCAGGGCGTGGCTCGCGACCGTGACCGAAGAGGGCGAGCGGTTGCTCTCCGGGGTGCGCTCCACCCGGATCGAAGAGCTGGACCGGCGCATCGCCCGGCTCTCGCCCGAACATCGCGAAGCGCTGACCGCGGCGCTTCCCGCGCTGGAGGCGCTGCTGACCGACGAAGAGTCGTGAGCCGCTCCTGCCCGCGAGTCCCCCGCTCCTGCCCGCGAGTCCCCCGCTCCTGCCCGCGAGTCCCCCGCTCCTGCCCGCGAGTCCCCCGCTCCTGCCCGCGAGTTCTGCGTTCCCGTCCACGAGTTCTGCGCAGCTCACCGCTCAGCCCCTCGCTTCTCGCCTCCGGATCGGGCCCTCGCCTTCCGGACCCGATTCGGAGGCGAGCCGCCAGAAGGCCGAGACGGGACCGACCTCGGCACCCATGGGATAGGAGTGCCGGACGGCATTGCTGACGTACCACTTCCCGTATCGCACGGCCTCGGGAACCGCCATCCCGCGCGCCAGCCCCGCGGTCAGTGCGGCGGCCATCACGTCGCCCGCGCCGTGCGTATGCCGAGTGTCGAACCGGGGCCCCCGCAACTCGGTGTACGTCTGACCGTCGTAGAGCAGGTCGACGCATTCCGGGTCACCCTCGAGATGACCGCCCTTCACCAGCACGTACTCCGGCCCCATCGCGTGCAGTGCCGCCGCGGCGGCCCGCATCGAGTCACGGTCGGTCACGGCACTTCCGGTCAGCAACCGCACCTCGTCGAGGTTGGGAGTAAGCACGGTCGCCATCGGCAGCAACTCCTCCCGCAGCGCGGCCAGGCCTTCGGCGTCGAAAAGCGGGCGGCCGTGCATGGAAGCCGCCACGGGGTCTACCACCAACGGCATCGCCGCTGCCCGTCCGATGCCCGCCTTCTCACACGCCCGCCGCACCGCGGTGATGATCTCGGCTGAGGCAAGCATTCCGGTCTTGGCCGCCTGCGCGCCCATGTCGGAGGTGACGGCCTCGATCTGCCCCGCGACGATGTCCGCTCCGATGTCGCTGCGCGCGTGCACGCCGAGAGTGTTCTGCACGGTCACAGCCGTCACCGCGACCAGCCCGTGTACCCCGCAGGTGAGAAACGTGCGCAGGTCGGCCTGCAGCCCGGCCGCACCGCCGGAGTCGGAGCCGGCGATGGTCAACGCGGCCGGAGGTCGCTGCTCGCTCATCCGAACAGTGTGGCGCACGCATCCCGGTTCGCCGCCGCCCCTGTCAACCGCGACACAGCCGATGCGGCACACCGTTCCTGCCGATACACGGCGTGTACCCGGTCTCGCGAAGCTCCGCACGGGCGGTGCCGCTGCGCAGGTAGTCGATGAAGCCTCGCAGCACCGATCCGTCGTCGGGCGCGCCCCTGGTGTAGAGGTACTCGATCGCCCAGAACGGGTAGCCGTGCTCGATGTTGTTCGCGTCCGGATACCTGTCGCCGAGCCGGACAACGGTGAGCGGGTGACCATCGGTTCTCGCGTCGATCGCCGACGGCAGGTCGACGTAGCCGATGGCACCCGCCGTGTCCGCGACCTCGGCCACCACCTGCGCCTCGGTGCTTCGCTCACAACGGATCAGTGGTGAACCGCTTCCCCGGTCGGCATCCTCACAGGAATCCGAGGAAAGCCCTGCTTCGGAGGCACCGAGCACTGTGGCCTCGAACGTCTGTCTCGAACCGGATTCCTGGCCTCTGCCGACGATACGGATCGGCAGCGAAGGCCCATCGCGAAGTTGATTCCAGTCGCGGTAGCGGCCCTCGTGGATGCCTCTGATCTGCTCGATGCTCAGGCTGTCGACGCCGACCGAGTCGTTGACCACAACGGTGTAGACGATGACGGCGATCGGCTGGGCGACGAGTTCGGGAGTGGCCGCTCCGCTCTCGCCGTCGGAGAGCGCCGCGAGCTCGTCCGGCTCGTCCTGAGCCGCCGCCAGCATGCGTACCCCGCCGATACTGCCCGTGGCATCGGTGTCGATTTCAGCGCCCGCGCAGGTGCGGGTGTACTCGGTGGCGATTCGCTCGACGACCGGGATGAAGGCGCTGGAGCCGACCACCCGCAACCGGCCGTCAGCACACGGAATGTCCGAGGCCGCGCCCGGTTGTGACGCGTTCACCAGCAGCGTGGCGAGCAGCGCACCGGTAAGCAGCACACCGAACGTAGCGGTGAGCCTTGGCCAGGTGATTCGCCGCTGTCGCCGCTCGTCGAGGATGCGGCCGCCCGCCACATGCCCGGAACAACGCACCTCCTTGGTGAGTTCGCCTTCGATGTTGCCGTCCGGTTCCCGCAGCACGACAACGAGCTTGAACTTCTCCTTGCGCTGCAGGGAAATTTCCCGGAATCGGACGCCGTGCCATCGCGGTGCGGGCTGGCTCGCGCTGGACTGAGCCGCCCTGTCCACCGGTTCGCCACGCAACCACGCCGACAGCCGCCTGCCCAACGAGACCCGGACGTTGTCGAGCGTGTTGTCTTCATAGCCGTTGCCGTTGGTGTCGGTAGTGAAGAACTCGAGGCTGTTCTTCAGCTTCTTGCGGTGCGTCTCGATCGAGGGTTCGGAGATACGAGCGTTCCAGATCACCCGGCCGCCGAAGGTGAACTCGATGGGGTCGTCCTTCAGGTCCGCCGCCGAGATGTCGTCGATTCCGGTGTTGCGAACGCGGATCACCACGATGCTCATCCGGTCGAGCAACTCGGCGATGGGCTGCAACTCGGGGTCGGCGTGCTTCACGGAGTCGTCGTGGTCTTGCAGGTCAACCGGGCTCAACCCGAGTTTCGAGTTGTACTGAACCCGGTAGTACAGCCGTTTGCGCCGGATGAGGTAGCGGTCGGCGAACGGTGCCGCGATCGCGAGCAGGGCAGCGATTCCGAGGACGAGACTGCCCTGGTTGGAGAGCAGTAGCTCGGCGACGGCCTCCAACCGTTGGCCTGGACTCATGCGTGGCACCCGTTTCCGTTGGCGGGACGGACAAGCCTACGAGTGGATCAACGGTGCCCACGGTGAAAACGTCGTTCGTTCACGCTCCGTTCATCGAGTCGATGCTGGGTGACCGTGGCTTGCCGAGCCCGGATTTCGACGCCTGACGGCCGCTCAGTCGCTTTGCGAGAGCCGCCAGAACGGGGAGACGGGACCGACTCCAGCGCCAAGCGGATACGCCTCGGCGACGCTGCGCTCGATGAACCGCTTGCCCGACGACACCGCGTCGGGCACCCCGAGACCCTTCGCCAGCCCCGCAGTGATCGCGGAAGCGAGTGTGTCACCTCCGCCGTGCGTGTGCTCGGTCTCGTAGCGAGGCCCGCCGAGTTCCACGATGTGCGTGCCGTCGGAGAGCAGGTCCACGCACCGCGGGCTGTTCACCAGATGCCCGCCCTTGACCAACACCCACTGCGGGCCGAGTTCCAGCAGTGCCTGCGCCGCCTCGCGCTGGCTCTGCCCGTCACTGACCCGCACACCGGTGAGCAGCAGCACCTCGTCCAGGTTCGGGGTGGCCAGCGTGGCGCGTGGCAACAGTTCCGTGCGCAGCGCCTCGAGAGCGTCCTGCCGCAGCAGAGCGTCACCGTGCATGGAGGCGGCCACGGGATCGACGACGAGCGGTACGTGGGACTGCGTGCCTCTGCCGATGCCGACCTCGTCGAGTGTGCTCGCGACGGCCTCGATGATCTCCACCGTCGCGAGCATGCCCGTCTTCGCCGCGTTCACTCCCATATCGCCCGCGACCGCGGTGATCTGCGCGGTGACCACGTCCACGGGGATCTCGCTGAATCCCGCCACTCCGAGCGAGTTCTGCACGGTCACGGCCGTCACCGCGGTCATCCCGTGCACCCCGCAGGCGAAGAAGGTGCGCAGATCGGCCTGCAGCCCTGCTCCACCACCGGAGTCGGAACCCGCGATGGTGAGCGCGGTCTTGGGCGTCGGAGTCACTCGCGCTCGACCACCGGCAGGTAGACCTGGTTGCCGTGCTCGTTGAACTCCCGTGACTTCTCCCGCATCCCGGCATCGATCGCCTCGACGCTGGACAGCCCGTGCTCCTCGGCGTACTTGCGCACGTCCTGGGTGATCCGCATGGAGCAGAACTTCGGTCCGCACATCGAGCAGAAGTGCGCGGTCTTGGCCGGTTCGGCAGGCAGCGTCTCGTCGTGGAACGAGCGTGCGGTGTCGGGGTCGAGCGAGAGGTTGAACTGGTCGTTCCACCTGAACTCGAACCGGGCCTTGGAAAGCTCGTCGTCCCACTGCTGCGCGTAGGGGTGTCCCTTGGCGAGATCGGCGCTGTGGGCGGCGATCTTGTAGGTGATCACACCGGTCTTCACGTCGTCGCGGTTGGGAAGGCCGAGGTGCTCCTTCGGAGTCACGTAGCAGAGCATGGCGGTGCCGTACCAACCGATCTGGGCGGCGCCGATCGCCGAGGTGATGTGGTCGTACGCGGGCGCGATATCGGTCGCGAGCGGGCCAAGGGTGTAGAAGGGCGCCTCGCCGCAGAGCCGCTCCTCCAGTTCGACGTTCTCCTTGATCTTGTGCATGGGCACGTGACCAGGTCCCTCGATCATCACCTGGACGTCGTGTTCGCGAGCGATGTGGGTGAGTTCGCCGAGCGTCTCCAACTCCGCGAACTGGGCGCGGTCGTTGGCATCGGCGATGGAGCCGGGCCGAAGACCGTCGCCGAGCGAGAACGTGACGTCGTAGGCACGCAGGATCTCGCACAGCTCTTCGAAGTGGGTGTACAGGAAGGACTCCGTGTGGTGCGCCAGGCACCACGCCGCCATGATGGAGCCTCCTCGGGAGACGATTCCGGTGACCCGGTTCGCGGTGAGCGGCACGTACCGCAGCAGCACGCCCGCGTGCACTGTCATGTAGTCGACGCCCTGCTCACACTGTTCGATGACGGTGTCGCGGTAGATCTCCCAGCTGAGTTTCTCCGGCTCGCCGCCGACCTTTTCCAGCGCCTGGTAGATCGGGACGGTGCCTACGGGAACGGGCGAGTTACGCAAGATCCACTCGCGAGTGGTGTGAATGTGCTTGCCGGTGGACAGGTCCATGATCGTGTCGGCGCCCCACCGGGTAGCCCACACCATCTTGTCGACCTCTTCCTCGACCGAGGACCACACGGCCGAGTTGCCCATGTTGGCGTTGACCTTCACCAGGAAGTTCTTGCCGATGATCATCGGCTCGGACTCGGGATGCTTGCGGTTGACCGGGATGATCGCACGCCCGCTGGCCACTTCGGAGCGAACGAACTCCGAATCGACCCGTTCCCTTGCCGCGACGAACTCCATCTCGCGGGTGATGACACCCGCCTTGGCCCAGCCGAGTTGGGTGTTGTGCTCCCGACCGTCCGCCCAGCCGGACCGTGTCGGGTGGAGTCCACTGTGTACGTCGATCACGGCATCGGGGTCGGTGTAGGGCCCCGAGGTGTCGTAGACGTCGAAGTGACCGCCAGTGGACAGGTCGATTCGCCTAGCGGGCACCCTGAGCCCGGATTCGGTCAGGTGGTACACCTTGCGCGAGCCGGTGATCGGTCCGGTGGTGACGGTGGGCTGGACGTCGGCGCCGCTTTCCAGTGTGGTCACGCGAAAATCACTCCCTACGCCGGCATTACCCGGTCAGGTTCATGCGGTCGGCGGCACCGGGTCCACGAAACGGACACCAGCCGCCCTCTCAGCCCGCCAAGGCGCGAGCTCCCGCGATGTGTAATTGTCCCCTGCGACCATGCCACGACAGGTGGCAGACCTCAACCCACCAGTTCGGTCGGAATGGCGAACACGTCCACCATCGCGCCGTTTCGTAGCACCGTGATCGCCAGTCGCACACCGATGACTTCGGCGAACAGTCGCCGCTGGATGCCCTGTGCGTCGCTGACTTGCTCGCGTCCCACGGTGAGCACGAGGTCACCCGCTCGGAGTCCGGCCCTTTCCGCGGGCCCGCCCACGATGACCTCGACGACCCGAAGCCCCGCGCGCTGCCCGGTGCGCCGCGCGACGTCGTCCGGAAGCGGGGCAGGCACGCCGACCACACCGAGATAGGCGCGTCGCACCCTGCCCTCGACCAGCAAGGTGTCGATGATCCGCCTGGTCGTGGCGTTCACAGGTACGGCGAGCCCGAGGCCGAGCCCGGCGACGGCCGTGTTGATACCGACGACCTTGCCCGTCGAGTCGGCCAGTGCACCACCGGAGTTGCCGGGGTTGAGCGCCGCGTCGGTCTGGATAACGTCCTCGATCACCCTGGCGGCTCGCCCCTGCCGTGCGGGGATGGCTCTGCCGAGCGCGCTGACGACCCCCGCGGTTACCGAGCCGGAGAAGCCGAGTGGGCTGCCCACCGCCACCACAAGTTGCCCAACCACGAGCCGGTCGGCGTCGCCTAGCGCCGCGGGCGGCGGTGTTCGCCCTCGCGAGCGCAGCACCGCCAGGTCGGAAAGCGGGTCGGCGCCGACGACGTCGAAGTCCGACTCGCCGCCGTCGGAGAAGGTCGCCGTGCCGGTTCTCGCACGGCCCACGACGTGCGCGTTCGTCAGCAGGTGGCCTTCGTCGTCGAGGACCACGGCGGAACCGCCGCCCATGCCCAGCCGAACACTCGCGACACGAGGTGTAACCGACCTCGCCACGGAACTCACCGCGCGGGAGTAGGCATCCAGCGCTTCGATATCGGGCGTCGCTTCGGACACCGCAACCACCGCCAGCCGATTACACCGTTACGTTAACTACTCGATTGTGCGTCCGTAACGGCTCGGAAGGCCTTGTGTTCGCCCTGGGCTTAGCAGGGCGACCTTGCCGGGCTCAGTCCTCGGGCAGCCAGCTGTTGCCGGGAACGCCCCAGTTGTTCGCCTTGAGCATCTTCTTCGCGGCGCGGGCGTGACGTCCCACGAGACGATCGAGGTAGAGGTAGCCGTCGAGGTGGTCGGTCTCGTGCTGCAGGCAACGCGCGAAGTAGCCGGTGCCAGCTACCTCGATCGGCTGACCCTCGATGTCGTAGCCGGTGACCTTGGCCCAGTCGGCGCGACCAGTCGGGAACGACTCGCCGGGCACCGAGAGGCAACCCTCCCAGTCGTCGTCGGGATCGGGCATCGTCTCGGGAACCTGCGAGGTCTCCAACCTCGGATTGACGACGACACCCTTGTGCCGGACCCCCTCGTCGTCAGGGCAGTCATAGACGAACAGTCGCAGGTCGACACCGATCTGGTTGGCGGCGAGACCGACCCCTTCAGCGGCGTACATCGTCTCGAACATGTCGTCGACGAGCGTGGCGAGCTCACCGTCGAACTTGTCCACCTCACGGGTGGGCGTGTGCAGGACGGGGTCGCCTGCGATGCGGATGGCGTGCACGGTCACGACTCGTAAGCCTACCGAGTTCCCGCCCCCGGACGCGCCGGGCGGCCTACCCGGGACTGTCGGCCCACCGTGGTCTAATGACGCTGCGGTACGACAACCGCGTAATTCGCCCCGGAATCGCGAGGAGTCAGATGGACGCCGCGGAGTCGATGGCCTCGGCAGGCCAGCCGCCCCCGCCCGCCCAACCCGCTGACGGGCTCTCGCAACGGGAACAGGACGTGCTCGCCTTCGAGCGCCAATGGTGGCGGTACGCGGGTGCCAAGGAGCAGGCCATCCGGCAGGCATTCGGCATGTCGTCCACCCGCTACTACCAGATCTTGAATCGGCTCATCGACAAGCAGGAAGCCATGCGTGCGGACCCGATGCTGGTGAAGCGGCTCAGGAAGCTGCGTGCCGCCAGGCAGCGCAACCGCGCGGCACGGCGGTTGGGGATTGAACTGCCATGAGCATCTTCGACGGGCTGTCCCGGCCGGTACGGGCCGCCGGCCTTGGCCTGCTCGCGGTCGCGGTGGTCGCCGCCGTCATCGGTGGAGTGACACTCGTGGTCGGCGACGACGACCCGGGCGAAACCGCGGGGGAAGCCACCTCGCAGGCGCAGCCGACGCCCGGCGGTCCGTCGCCGGACTCGCGGAGTCAGTCAGCTGCCCCTACCTCGGAAGGCGAGTCGACCGGCAAGCCGTCCGCACCCGCGACATCCAGCTCGCCCCCAGATGGTGGTGACAAGGGTGGCGACGATCAGGCCTCCACCCGTGACGTCCCCGTTCGCGTCTACAACAACAGCACTGTCCACGGTCTGGCCTCCCGCGCGGGCGACGACCTGCGGTCGGCGGGCTGGAAGGTCGTCGAGACCGGAAACTACTCGGGCGGCATCATCCCGACCACCACCGTGTACTACCGCGAAGGTACCGACGAGAAGGCCGCCGCGACCGTGCTGGCCAGCCAGTTCGGTATCAGGGCGGAGCCGCGGTTTCATGGGATCGCGGACTCCTCGCCAGGGCTGATCGTGATCGTGACCAGGGACTACGACGGCACGGCCAACGTGAAGTAGGCCTGATCCTCGCTGTCGATCTGCCGTTCAGGATGCCAAGCTCCGGGCGGTTCGTTTCCAGGTGCGCCGGGAATGCGGAACTCGCGGGCGGGAACGCGGAACTCGCGGGCGAGAGCGGGGGACTCGCGGGGCGTCAGCGACGGGTATTGGCGTACGCCTCCAGCGTGGCCAGTTGCTCCGGGTCCAGCGAAGGGCGCACCGCGTCCCTCGCCTTCGCCAGGTGCGCGGCCGTGACCTCTGCCGCCTCCAGTGACTCCCGCATGGCGGTCAGCGCGGCTTCCCGGATCAGCGCGGCGCAGTCGGCCGCGGAGTAGCCGTCCAGGGTACGGGCGAGCTGGTCGAGATCCACATCCAGCGCCAGCGGGGTGTTCCTCGCGCTCGCCCGCAGGATGGCCGCGCGCGCGTCGGCGTCCGGCGGCGGCACATACACCAGTCGCTCCAACCTGCCCGGCCGCAGCAGCGCCGGGTCGACCAGTTCCGGGCGATTTGTCGCTCCGAGCACGACGACGTCGCGCACCGGTTCCACCCCGTCCAATTCGGTCAGCAACGCCGCCACCACCCGATCGGCGACACCGGAGTCCGCGGACTGCCCCCTGCGAGGCGCTAGGGCGTCCACTTCGTCCAGAAAGATCAGCGACGGCGCGGCTTCGGCCGCTCTGCGGAACAGTTCGCGCACGGCCCGCTCCGACTCGCCGACCCACTTGTCCATCAACTCCGCGCCCTTGACCGCGAACACGTTCAACGCACCGGTGCCGGCGAGGGCACGCACCAGGAACGTCTTCCCGTTGCCTGGCGGGCCGTAGATCAGCACGCCTCGCGGCGGGGCGACACCGAGTCGCGCGAACGAGTCGGGATAGCGAAGCGGCCACAGCACGGTCTCGGTCAGCGACTGCTTGACCGCTGCCATGTCGCCCACATCGTCAAGGGTCAACCCGCCGGTGGCCAGGGTGTCCGATGAGGACATCGAGATGGGCCGGACCGACTCGAGCGCGTCGAGCAGGTCCTGCTGGCGGATGCGAGGGTCGGTTTCACCGCCGCGGTGCCGCAACGCGGCTCGCAGGGCGGCGTCGCGCCGCAGGGCGACGAGGTCGGCGGCCACGAACCCGGGTGTCTTCTCGGCGACCGCGCCCAGGTCGACACCCGGCTCGACGGGGGTGTCGCGCAGCAGGATTCGCAGCAGTTCGGTGCGCGTCCCGGTGTCGGGCAACGCGAGCGTGAGTTCGCGGTCGAGCAGGTCCACCGACCGCAGCCGGGGGTCGACCGACTCAGGATGTGCGCTCGTGGCCACAACCGCGAGGCCGGGCCGTCCCAGTGCCGCTCGCAACTTCTCCAGCAGCACCGTGGCTACCGGCGGCGGCTGACTCGCGGGCAGTGCCGCGTCGATGTCGGTGATCAGCAACACGGCGGCGGTCTCGCCCGCCTCGGCTCGCCGCACGGCCTCGGTGAGCCGGTTGGTCGCGGCTTCGGGCTCCAGCACGGCCAGCGTCGGTGCCGCCAGCGTCACGACGGGGATGTCTTCGGCACGTGCGACCGCGCGGACGAGCGTGGCCTTTCCTACCCCTTCCGGTCCGGAGAGCAGCACGCCGAGCCGCTGTGAGGTGCCCAGCCTGGCCAGCAGGTCGGGACGGTGGAAGGCCAGGTCGAGCCACTCGCGAAGGCGCCGTGCCGCTTCCTGCGCCCCGGCGAGGTCGGCAAGCGGCGGTGGCTGCTCGGCAGGGTCCTCCTGCGTGTTCATGGCCGTGGGTGTCGGTTCGGCCCGCGCTGCGGACGGCTGTGCGGTCTTGTCGGCCCCGCCGTCCCGCGTCACCTCGTCCCGCCAGTTGACCACTGTGGACTGTCCGACGGCCACGGGACCCGCCGGGTCGGTGCCGGTGACGGTGAGCAGTTCGCTGGTCCACGTGGCGCCGATGGCGCGGGAAAGCTGACCGCGCACGGCGGAGGTGTCAGCGCCCGGCGGCGGGGCGAGGTCCTGCGGCAGCAGCGAAACCGCGTCGCCGACGGTGAGTACCTTGCCGATGAGCGCCAACCGCAGCGTGTGGCCGCTCAACGACAGCCTGGCCAGCCGTGAACCGGATACGGTGACCGAACGGGCCGCCGCCACTTCGCACGGGGCGACGACCACCTCGGCGCCCTCCCTGACACCGAGGTTCGCCATGGTGACATCGTCCAGCAGCGCCACGCCCGGAGAACCGCCGTCGTGCGAAGGGGCGGCCAGCGCGGCGCTGATCCTGGCCCCGGTCAGCCGCACCGCGTCCCAGGCACGCAAGCCCAGTGCGTCGAGTACCTCGCGATGCAGCCGGACGACCCCGCGTCTGGAGTCGAGTGCGGAGGGGGTGTGGCGGACGGTGAGCGTGAGCTGCGCGGTCACGCCTCCACCCTATGACCCGGCGCTGAGGTGGGTCGCTCTCGGAGCCGGAACGTGGTTCGTGACCGGTCTGCCCGCCCCCTAGCCGCGCGGTCAGTCGCTTCGGCGCAGGCCGATCCGCCGCCAGTTCCTGCGCCTTGGACCGCGGGTGCTCACGCGGGACGGCGGCGCGGTCACCTCGGGCGGGTACACCCGTGGCACGTGCTGGGCAGCGCGCGGCCGCAGTACCGCCCGCCTTGCCGCGCCCGCGACCCTGCGGAACTGCGGCCTGCGAAGGCCGAGCCTGCGCTGGCTTCGGGCGCGCCTGATGGCTCTGCGTTCCCTCGGCGGTACGTCCCACGCCTCGGGGTGCTTGGCCAGCCAGCGGTACCGGTGTACCGAGTACGGGATGTGCACCAGGTACAGCAGCAGCGCGGCGATGAGTGCGATCAGCGGGTACTGGATGATCGCCGCGGCCACCAGGCCCACGCCGACCAGTAGCGGGGCGACCGCCTTGGCGGGCGCTCGTAGCTTCTTCAGCGACAGCGTGGGGATGCGGCTGATCAGCAGGCCCGCCACGGCGACGGTCCACAGCCACACCGCCGCCTGCGAGGACCACCAGCCCTCACCGAACTGGAGCGTGACGATCACCGGCAGCAACACCAGCAGTCCGCCTGCCGGAGCGGGTACGCCGACGAAGAACTCGCCCGCGTACGGCGGCTGCTCGGTGTCGTCGAGCAGGGTGTTGAACCGGGCTAGTCGCAACACTATGCACACCGCGAAGATCAGCGCGGCGACCCAGCCCAGCCTGCCTGCCTCGGCGAGCCAGATGTAGAGCACGAGAGCGGGCGCGACGCCGAACGAGATGGCGTCGGAGAGCGAGTCCAACTCGGCGCCCATCTTGGAGGTGGCGTCGAGCAGTCGCGCGATTCTGCCGTCCAGGCTGTCGAGCACCGCCGCGACCCCGATGGCGCCGATCGCCAGCACATGCTGGCCGACAAGCGCGAACTGGACGGCGGAAAGGCCCGCACACAGGGCGAGCACGGTGATCGCGTTCGGCAGCAACCGGACGCCGGGGGTGGTCCGGGCCATGGATCAGTCCTTCAGACTCCTAGCTCGGCGAGTGGGGTCTCGCCACCGATGGTGCGCTGGCCCTTGCTGACCAGCACCCGGCTTCCGGGTGGTAGGTAGGTGTCCACCCGTGAGCCGAATCGGATGAGGCCGTAGGTCGATCCGGCCTCGACCCGGTCGCCCTCACCGACCTGGCAGAGGATACGCCGTGCCACAAGACCCGCGATCTGCACGACGACGAGTTCGTGTCCTTCGTCGGTACGCAGCAGCAGCGAGTTGCGCTCGTTGTCCTCACTCGCCTTGTCGAGGTCGGCGGAGACGAACTTGCCCGGCCGGTAGGCGACGCGCTCGACCTTGCCGGAAGCGGGAGCGCGCTGGACATGCACGTCGAACACCGAAAGGAACACGCTCACCCGCGTGCGCGGTAGTTCGGGTAGGCCGAGTTCAGGCGGCGGGCTCGCCTCCTCGATCAACGAGACGACACCGTCGGCGGCGGCGATCGCCAGCCCGTCGCGCTGCGGCGGCACTCGCTTCGGTTCACGGAAGAACGCGGCGGTGGCGAGGGTGCCGAGGCCGGCGAGTACACCCAGCGGGCGGGAGTAGCGGCGAAGCACGAGGGTCGCGGCGGCCGCCCCGAGCACGAACGGCCGCCCTGCTGGATGCATCGGCGGGAGGGTTTCACGGGCGAGCCGCACGGCATGGCCGAGCGAGTTGGAGCTCATCTGGCTGATTGTCCCCCATTTGGACGGGCCGGGTGGCGTCCGCCCCCCGACGTCGTACGCCACCCGGCCACGGACGGTCGATCCTAACCGCGGCTTACAGCGCTGATAACCCCCTGTGCGGAAAACGTTACGATGAGTCGCTAGCGCCGTGTCGCCAGGCGCAGTACGGCGAGCAGCAGCACCGCACCGAGCACGGCGACACCGAAGCTGGCGAAATCGAAGCCGAACGCCTTCTCCTCGCCGGTGGTCGCGCGGTACAGCAGGCCGCCGAGCGCGGCGCCCACGACGCCGACGAGCACGCTCAGCAGGCAGCCCTGTGGGCGGCGCTGCCTTCCACCCACGATGAGGTTGGCGGCCCAGCCCGCCAGCGCGCCGAAGACGATCCACGAGAAGAAGCCCATAACGGGCGAGCCTAGAACAGCAACACGTCGACCTCGGAGTTCTGTTCGACCTCGGTGACGTCCGCGTCGATCACGATGAGGCAGTTGGCCTGTGTGAACGCGGCGAGCAGGTGGGAACCCGGCCCGCCACGTGGGCCGACGACTCCGGTCACCTCGCCTTGCTCGTGGGTGTAGTAGCCGCGGCGGAACTGACGCTTGCCCTTCGGCGAGCGAAGCGTCTCGGTGAGCCGTGCCCGCACTCGCTGCCGGTCGACGTCGGTGTGTCCGAGGGAGGTCAGCAGCGCGGGCCGCAGGAACGCCTCGAACGACACGAGCACGCTTACCGGGTTGCCTGGCAGCGTCACCACCGGAACGCCGTTCCAGCGTCCGCAGCCCTGCGGGCCACCGGGCTGCATCGCGACCTTCGCGAAGCTGACGCCCACATCCGCCAAGCTGTCCTTGACGACCTCGTATGCGCCCGCGCTGACCCCGCCGGAGGTGACGAGTAGGTCAACCTGCGCGAGCTTGGGTTCGACACTGGCGCGGAACTGTTCGACGTCGTCGGCGACGCTGCGCACCGACTCCACCTGGCAGCCCAGCGCGCGGAGCGCGGCGACCAGCATGACGCTGTTGGACTCGTAGATCTGGCCGTGCCGAAGCGGGTTAGGCGGCAGCACCAGTTCGGTGCCCGTCGAGACCACGAGCACCCTTGGCGGGGCGTGGACGGGCAGGCGGTCGAGTCCGACGGACGAGGCCAGGCCCAGCTGCGCGGGTCCGAGCACGGTTCCCCTGGCCAGCGCGACGGAGCCGCTCGCCACATCCTCGCCGGTACGGCGGATGTGGGCGCCAGGTTCGGCCGTGCCGAACACGCGGACCCGCTCGACGCCACGGTCCGTGCGTTCCACCACCACGACACTGTCGGCGCCGGGTGGTACCGGTGCGCCCGTCATGATCCGGTGTGCGGTGCCGGGCGGCAGCGTGGGTACGTCCGTGCGCCCGGCGGGGATGTCCTCGGCCACGGGCAGCTCGACGGGCGTCTCCTCGCTCGCGCCCGCGACATCGACGGCTCGAACGGCGTAGCCGTCCATGGCCGAGTTGTCGAACGGGGGCAGCGAGACGCCGGCACGCACGTCCTCGGCCAGCACAAGTCCCGCACAGTCGGCCAGGGGCAGTTCCACTGCGGGGCGGGTACCGAGCAGTTCGATGATGCTTGCTCGGTGCTCTTCGACGGAGATCACGACGACCATCCTCTCTCGCGTTCGGGCTCGTGCAAGACTCTCCCCGCACAACACAGGCGCGTGTCAGGGGAGGGTCCATGCAGGTTCAGGTGCGGCACCAGCCATCGTTCGCGGTCGCCAGGTTGCTGCTCGCGCCGGGGGAGCCGGTACAGGTCGAGGCGGGGGCGATGGTGGCGACCAGCTACGGGGTTCATGTGCAGTCGCAGGCGCAGGGCGGTGTGCTGAAGGGGCTCGGCAGGGCGCTGCTCGGCGGGGAGTCGCTGTTCGTTTCCACGTTCACCGCGCCGCAGAACGGTGGTTGGGTCGACATCGCGGCCCACCTGCCCGGTGACCTTCAGACGATCAACCTGGACGGTCGAACCGGCTGGTGTGTCACGCGGGGGTCGTGGCTTGCCTCCGCCTACGGGGTGCAGACCGAGACCAGGTGGGGCGGGTTCGGTCAACTGTTCGGCGGTGAGGGCGGCTTCCTGACGCACGCCACCGGGCAGGGACAACTCGTCGTGGCGTGTTACGGCGCGCTCGACCTGGTGACGCTGCAACAGGGCGAGATGATCACGATCGACTCCGGACACGTCGTGGCCTATGCCGACACGGTGCAGTCGCAGTTGCGGAAGGTTTCCTCCGGGGCCATCCAGTCGTTGAAGAGTGGTGAGGGCTTCGTGTTCGACTTCGCGGGCCCCGGTCAGGTTCTGACGCAGACCCGCAATCCGTCGGCGCTGTCGGCATGGGTGGTGGCGCAAGTGCCGTCCAGGTAGGCGGCGATGCGGGTACACACTCGGCACACGCCCAGCTTCGGCGTAGCCAGGATCTCGCTCGCGGCGGGGGAGGCGGTGGAGGCCGACCCCGCCACGCTTCTGGCGAGCAGCTTCGGCGTGACACCGACTAGATCGGGGCGGGGCAGGCAGGCTTCGGTGTTCACGGCACCCGCCGAGGGTGGCTGGCTCGATCTTGCACCGGCCGTGCCAGGCGATGTTCATCCGCTCGAGTTCGACGGCAAGATCGGCTGGTCGGTAGTGCGCGACAGCGTGCTCGCGCGGCCAGCAACCGTGCGCAGGGATCATCCGTGGCCCGCGCTGCAAGCCCTGTTCGGCGGCGACGCCGGTTTCCTCGAGCACTTCAGCGGCACCGGTCTCCTGCTGCTCGCCAGCAGGGGACCGGTGGACTCGTTCACGTTGCGGGCGGGTGAGGTGATCACCGTGGTGCCTCGATTCCTGCTCGCCTATCCGGACACGGTGCAGGTCCGGCTGCGGGCTGTCGACCCGTCCGGTCCGCAGTCCGTGCGTACCGGAGAAGGGCTCGTGCTCGACTTCGCCGGACCTGCCACGTTGCTCGTGCAGGCTCGTGGCCGTGACTGAACCGCGACCTGAACGGCGAATGCGGCCGCCGTTTACCACAAATTGACCATTGCCCACGGCCCTGATTCGGGTAGCGTGATCGACGCTTGGGACGCGGCAGGCGGGACTGCTCGTGTTTGTGGTATGTAGCAAGGAGGACGCCGTGGCTGTCGGCACGGTCAAGTGGTTCAACGCGGAAAAGGGCTACGGGTTCATCGAGTCACCTGACGGCCCGGACGTCTTCGTACATTACTCCGCCATTCAGGCGGACGGTTTCCGGACCCTCGACGAGGGTGACCGGGTGGAATTCGAGATAACGGCGGGACGCGACGGTCGCAGCCAGGCCGCTGACGTTCGCAAGGTCTCATAGTCCGGGGCGGGAGCGCCCACACCGAACAGGGCGACTGCTCGTCGTGCGATCGGCGTGGGCGCTAGGCTGCGCTCCGTGACAGGCGATGTGTCGGGGGACCTCACCGGTCGCAGGCTGGGCAACTACCGCATCGACGGTGTGCTGGGCCGCGGCGGCATGAGCGTGATGTACCGGGCCACCGACGTGCGGCTCGGCCGCAAGGTGGCGCTGAAGGTCATCGGTGAGCATCTCGGCGCGGATGCCGAGTTCCGTGAGCGTTTTGTCGACGAGGCGCGCAACACCTCGGCCATCGATCACGCCAACATCGTGCCGTTGTACGACTTCGGTGAGCTCGACGGCATGCTCTACATCGCCATGCGGCTCGTCGACGGGTCCGACCTGGCCAGCCTCATCGGTGGCGAGCCGATGAAGCCGCAGCGGGCCATCGGTCTGCTCGAACAGGTCGCCGATGCCCTCGACACGCTGCACAACCGCGGGCTGGTGCATCTGGACGTCAAGCCCGCGAACGTGCTCGTGACGAGCAGGGAGTCGGCACGGGAGCACGTCTACATCGCCGACTTCGGCCTCACCAGGCGTGGCACGACGGGCCACCGCACCCGTGGTGGCGATTTCCTCGGCTCGCCGACCTACGCGGCGCCGGAGCACCTGCGAGGGGAGCCGCTGGACGGTCGCACCGACCAGTACGCGCTGGCGTGCATGCTCTACGCCTGCCTCACCGGGGGCCCGCCGTTTCGCGGTGACGTGCAGGCGGTGATCAAGGGGCACCTCGGTGGCGAGCCGCCTTCGGTCTCGCAGGCGGTGCCCGAACTGTCGCCCGCCGTCGACGACGTCGTCCGCAAAGGCCTGGCGAAGAACGCGGCCGACCGCTACGAAAGCTGTGTCGCTTTGATCTCGGCAGCACGTGAGGCACTGCAACCGCGCCCTGCGCTGTCGACCACCATGCCGGGCAGGCGGCCGGTCGCCGTCGGGCAACACGGAGAGGGGAAACCCGTGCACAGCTACGGGCAGCAGCCGGGGCCGCAACAAGGGCCGCAACAGGGACAGCCCGCGCAGCAAGGGCCAACGGTGCAGCCGGGGCAACCGGCGCCGCAACACGTCCAGCAGCCCGGCTTCGGGCAGCAACCGCAACACCCAGTCCCGCCTCCCGCGGGATTCGGGCAGCCAGGACCGCACCAGCAGTACGGCACGGCGCCCGGTATGCGGCCGCCGGGTATGGGTGGGATGCATCCGCAGGGACCGCCGCCGGGCTTCGGTGGGCCGCCGGGCTACGGACCTCCCGGTGGCCCGGGGGGAAGTGGCAAGCGGGGAAAGGCATGGATCGCATGGCTGCTCGCCGCCGTGGTCGTGGTGGGCGGCGGGGTCACGGCGCTGGTGCTCCTGCTGGGGGGCGACGAGAAGGGCCCTGACCAGCCGGCGACCCGGACGAGCAGCACCTCGGCACCTGACATCCCGGTGGGTCCGGACACCGGCGAACCCACGGCGCCGGAGCCCAGTGGTGACAATCCACCTCCCACGTCGATTCCGGTCGTGCCCGGTTCCGGAGGGTGACCTTCAGCTTGCACTCTCCCCCTGAGAGTGCTAAACACGAAATTGGCACTCGGCACCGTTGAGTGCCAGGCGGCTGGTCGCCGACCGCCGCCTGAAGGTCGGGACGGTGAGGCCACGTTCGGATAAGCCGAACTGGTCGTCCGTCGCGGGCACCGAGCCTGGCCGAGGACGTGTCCTGACTACCGGAGGACCACACCGCAATGGCCAAACTGATTGCGTTCGACGAGGACGCCCGCCGCGGTCTTGAGCGCGGTTTGAACACCCTCGCCGAGGCCGTCAAGGTGACGCTCGGCCCCCGTGGCCGTAACGTCGTGCTCGAGAAGAAGTGGGGCGCGCCGACGATCACCAATGATGGTGTCTCGATCGCGAAGGAAATCGAGCTCGAGGATCCGTGGGAGAAGATCGGCGCGGAACTCGTCAAGGAAGTTGCCAAGAAGACCGACGACGTGGCTGGTGACGGCACCACGACCGCCACGGTGTTGGCTCAGGCCCTGGTCAAGGAAGGGCTGCGTAACGTCGCGGCGGGTGCTGACCCGATCGCGTTGAAGCGCGGTATCGAGCAGGCCGTCGAGGCTGTCACAGAGCAGCTGCACAAGATGGCTCAGGAAGTCGAGACCAAGGAGCAGATCGCTGCCACGGCCTCGATCTCCGCGGCCGACCGCACCATCGGTGAGCTGATCGCCGAGGCGCTGGACAAGGTCGGCAAGGAAGGTGTCGTCACCGTCGAGGAGTCCAACACCTTCGGGCTAGAGCTGGAGCTCACCGAGGGTATGCGCTTCGACAAGGGCTACATCTCCGGTTACTTCGTGACCGACGCGGAGCGCCAGGAAGCTGTCCTGGAGGACCCGTACGTCCTGCTGTTCGGATCGAAGATCTCGAACGTCAAGGACATGCTGCCGGTCCTGGAGAAGGTCATGCAGTCGGGCAAGCCGCTGCTGATCATCTCCGAGGACGTCGAGGGCGAGGCTCTGGCCACCCTGGTCGTCAACAAGATCCGCGGCACCTTCAAGTCTGTCGCAGTGAAGGCACCGGGCTTCGGTGACCGTCGCAAGGCGATGCTGCAGGACATGGCGATCCTGACCGGCGGCCAGGTGATCAGCGAGGACGTCGGTCTGAAGCTGGAGAACGCCGACATCTCGCTGCTGGGTCGTGCCCGTAAGGTCGTGGTGACCAAGGACGAGACCACGATCGTCGAGGGCGCTGGCGACGCGGACCAGATCCAGGGCCGGGTCAACCAGATTCGCGCCGAGATCGAGAACAGCGACTCCGACTACGACCGGGAGAAGCTGCAGGAGCGGCTGGCGAAGCTGGCCGGTGGTGTCGCCGTCATCAAGGCCGGTGCCGCCACGGAGGTGGAACTCAAGGAGCGTAAGCACCGCATCGAGGACGCGGTGCGTAACGCCAAGGCCGCCGTGGAGGAGGGCATCGTCGCCGGTGGTGGCGTTGCGCTGCTGCAGGCTTCCAAGGCCGCCTTCGAGAGCCTGAAGCTGACCGGTGACGAGGCGACCGGCGCCAACATCGTCAAGATCGCCGTTGAGGGCCCGCTCAAGCAGATCGCGGTGAACAGCGGTCTCGAGGGCGGCGTCGTGGTGGAGAAGGTCAAGGGCCTTCCGCAGAGCCACGGCCTGAACGCGGCGACCGGCGAGTACGAGGACCTGGTCGCCGCCGGTGTCATCGACCCGGCCAAGGTCACGCGTTCGGCACTGCAGAACGCCGCCTCCATCGCGGGCCTGTTCCTGACCACCGAGGCCGTGGTCGCGGACAAGCCGGAGAAGGAGAAGGCCGGTGCGGGCGCGGACCCGACCGGTGGCATGGGCGGCATGGACTTCTGAGTCCAGCTCACCCTTCGACCCCCGGGCTCACCGACACTTCGGTGGCCCGGGGGTCACTTTTTTTGCCACGCCACGCCAAGTGTCCGCCGCACCGAAATTCCGGTATGGACGGTCGGTGTCGCCTGGTCGCTGCACGCGGTGAGTGACAGCACACCGGCACCGCCGGTGAATTCTCAACCGGCCACGCATCGCGTTTCGGCTGCGCGACGACCTGGGTATCCACCGATCGGACCACGAGTCTGAAAGGAGTGATGACGCGTGGCTGACACACTGACCGGTCGCAGGGTGGCCTTCGTGGTGGCACCTGAGGGCGCCGAGCAGGTGGAGCTGACGGAGCCCTGGAAGGCCGTCAAGGAGGCGGGAGGAACCCCCGAGCTGATCTCCATCCAGCCCGGCAGTATCCAGGCCTTCAACCACCTCGACAGGGGCGACACCTTCCCCGTCGACAAGGTCGTCACCGAGGCATCGGTGGACGATTACGACGGGCTCGTGTTGCCCGGCGGCGTGGCCAATCCGGACATCCTGCGCACGAACCCGAACGTGGTGCGCTTCGTCGGTGAGTTCTTCTCGCGGCAAAAGCCCGTCGCGGTGATCTGCCACGGATCGTGGACCCTCATCGAGGCCGATGTCGTGCGCGGGCGCAGGCTCACCTCGTGGCCGAGCCTGCAGACCGACCTGCGAAACGCCGGTGCCGAGTGGGTGGACGAGCAGGTCGTCGTTGACGGCGGGCTCGTCTCCAGCCGCAAGCCGGACGACCTGCCCGCGTTTTGCGACAAGCTGGTTGAGGAGATCTCCGAGGGCGCGCACGCCCGGCAGGCGAGCAGCGTGTAGACGCGCCGACCACTAACTCAACGCGCCCGGTGACGCCTTGTGGAGGCCGAGCTTTTCGGCCAGTGCTATGGCGTCGCCGGGCGCCTTCGCCTTGACGTCGTTGTCGAAGTAGACGTAGGTGTCCAGCCCGGCCGCGTGCCAGCCGGTGATCTTGCGGGCCCATGCCGAGAGCGCGCGATCGGAGTAGCCGCTGGTGTAGAGCTCCACATCGCCATGGAGGCGCACGTAGACGAAATCGGCCGTCACATGCTCGAGGTACGGCCAGGTTCCGGCCGTGTCGGCGACAACCAGCGCGACGCCGTGGGCACGCAGCAACTCCAGGCACGCCGGGTCGGCGAAGCTGGGATGGCGAGCTTCGAGCGCGTGCCGCACCGGGCGGTCGGGCCCAGCATCGAGGTAGGGCTCGCAGCTGAGTTTGCTGTCGTGGCGCGCCGCCAGCCGGGAAACGGCGGTGGTGCTGCCGGGCAGCAGTCGCAGGAAGTTCTCCACGCGTTGCGCATCGAAGGTCAGCCGTGCGGGCAGTTGCCACAACACCGGCCCCAGCTTGTGACCGAGCGCCAGCACTCCCGAGGCGAAGAAGTTGGCCAGCGGTACTTCTGGATCGCGTAGCTGCTTCAGGTGCGTGATGAAACGCCCGCCCTTGACAGCGAAGCGGAAATCCCGCGGTGTCTCGTCGTACCAGTGCCGGTACCGCTGTGGTCGCTGCAGTGAGTAGAAGGAACCGTTGATCTCGACGGTGTTGACGCGACGGGACAGGTACTCCAGTTCGCGCCGGTGGGCGAGGCCAGGCGGGTAGAACGTGCCGCGCCACGCCGGGTAGAGCCAGCCCGACGTGCCGATCCTGATATCGGCTCCGATTAGCGGAATGGGCTACCTCCAACGGTGGGTGAACACACTGTCGTTGAAACACTGCTGGACAACGCCACCACTCGCCACGTTATCCGGCGGTAGCCGGTTACCCAGGTGGTACCGCATCTGATGCGGACTGAACGCAGCGTGGTTTCCGAGCGGATACGGCCCCGAACTGGAGCGTTACGACGCCGTCGTGACTCGACCTAGCGGACTCACGGCATGCCTTGGTCAGCGCACCAGGGTTCCAGGCACCGAATTTCACGCGAAATATCGCGTTGAACGCGCTCGACCGAGGGAGGTTCAGCGGTGGTGGTTAGCGGAAGTTGGCCGGTTCTGGCAGCCCGCATCCCACCTCCGGGGTGCCGTTGGCGCACCCGGAGAGCAGATCTTCGCCGCGATACTGGACGCCTGCCGCGATCAACAGCTGGCACGTAACCTGGCGTACCCGGCGACAACCGCCTGCGCGGGCCTGAGTTCCGCACGGGTGGGGCCAGTTGATGGCGGCGCCGGTGGGCCGCGCGCCGCCCCGACCGGCCGGTACCGCCGGTGCGCGGTCGGGGCGGTTGTGCATCCGCGGGCAACGCCATCGAGGAGGGCCTGTCCTCGATGAGCGGCTCTTTGCCGACAGCTCCTATTGTCTGCTGCCGACCTGACGGCCAGGCCTCACTTCAGGTGCCGGGTGAAGAACCTGTTCACATCGTCCCCCTCGAACTGCGGGACCCCGATGTGCCCGCCCATATTGGCGTGCAGCGTTTTCTCTTTGGAGCCGAAGGCGTCGAACAGGTCCAGGGTCAGCTGCCGGTCGTTCCATTCGTCGTCCCACTGCAGCAAGACCAGTAGCGGAATGGTGACTTTCCGGGCCTCGTCGAACATGCTGCGGGGCACGTAACTCCCGGCGAACAGACCGGCGGCCGAGATGCGCGGCTCGACCACCGCCAGCCGGAGGCCGATGGCGATTACTCCTCCCGCATATCCGACCGGCCCACCGATCTGGGGCAGCGAAAGGAGCGCGTCAATGGCGGCCCGCCATTCCGGGACCGCCTTTTCGACCAGCGGAAGGACGAGCCGGTCGACGATCTCGTCGATCGGCTCGCCTGCCTCTAGTGCCCGGCGCAGGTCGGCGCGCGCCTCCTCAGCGGCGGCGGAACGGGGCCGGTCACCGCTGCCGGGGAGTTCGATGGCGGCCGCGGCGAAGCCCTCTGCCGCGGAGTGCCGGGCTCGGGCCACCAGTCGGGGGTACAGCTTGTGCAGCCCGCCGGGATGGCCGAGCAGGATCAGCGGGGTGGGTGCGGATGCGGGCGTCCACAGGATGCCGGGGATATCGCCGAGGGTGAATTCGCGTTCGAGGACACCGTCGTCGAGGCGCTGTTCGGAAGTGAATTGCATGGTCGTGCCTTTCGGGAGTGCTTGTGAACGGCGCTCCCGGACGACCTATTGCCCGACCGTGACCCCGGAAAGGAGCACCCATGTTGATACGTTCACGGGTACCACCTCCTCGGTCTCTCGCACGGCCCTCGGAAAAGTAGCAGTGGTCGCTTTGGTTCACCAACGGCTTTCCGTGGAGGATTCGTGGTCGGATGACACGGAGACCGACGCTGTCCGTGTGCCGCCTACCTGAACGGCTCTTCCCAGATAAGGGTGTAGATCCTGGCGGCGCGTCGGCCCCGGAGTAGGCGTCGAGGTCTCCCGAAGATGCAGGTTCCTACACGCCTCTTGCGGAAGACCTCGATCCGCTACCCCGCAGGCTGGCTTCGCCCGCCCTGATCTGACCACCTTCGCCGGGCTCGGCGGCCTTGGCCTGGCCGTCGTGGGGCAGCGATTCGAGCCCGACCGGGCGGTGCTCGCGGGGGAACCCGGCTCCAACCGGCCGATGCGTTCGCCCAGCTCAACTGAGCGATACAGACTCGCAACCAGGAGGAGACCGATGCCGATCCGCGACCGGTGTGGAGAGGGACGGCGGTTCGATTCTCGGCACGCGTCGCCGACTTCTCGGTGCTGTGTAGACCCGGAGCCGACGGGGTCCATGCATGGAGGACTTCATCGCGTCCCGTCTCTGTTCTACTACCTCCCCTAGGCCGAGGTGCGGCATCGTGTTAACTCCTGTTGCTGGCGGTAACCACGTTGGCAACTGGGCAGTTGCCCTCGCTACGGCCACACGCGGCGAAGTCGCAGAGGCGACACAGCCAAGGCTGTGGACGGTCGTTGGTGCGGGCGGAGCGTTCCTCGGCTCTGGCGAGGGTCACTGTGGTCAGCATCGTGTCCAGCGCTGCCGCAAGATTGTCGACCTCCTCCTGTGACAACGCGGACAGTGTGCTCGCCAGTGACTTCTCGCGCGTTTGAAGTATCCGTGCCGCCGTGCGCCTGCCACGCCGGGTCAGGACAACGGAGACAGCCCGCCCGTCCTGTGCTCCGACGCGCTCGACGAGACCTTCGGCGGCGAGGCGGTCGACGAGGCGGACGGTGCCCGAGTGAGTCAGGCCGAGCACGGAGCTCAGCTGCGTTACCGATCCGCCGTCGAGGAATTCGTGCATCGCGGCGAGGGCGGCCGGTGCCGACGGGCCGAGCATCGCAATCGCTTCGACGGCGGTGTTCATCCGGTCGGCGACCACGAGGCTCAAGGCGCCAAGGACGTTGGCTGCGTGCTGGCGGCTTGACATGGTTTGCGACATGGCTCTAGTTTATATGTATGAGTCACACACAGTCTACGGCGGAACACAGGAAGGCGACGGCGACGCTGTCGATGGTCAACATCGACAGCGCCGACCCAGCGAGGCTGGCGCGGTTCTACGCGGCCGCACTGGGTTGGGAGGTCACCTACAGCGACGACAGTTACGGGATGATCGAAGGCAACGGCATCAAGATCGGCTTCGGCAAGGTCGAAGGATTCCGGCCGCAGTGGCCTGATGAGGCTGGCGGCAAACGCTTCCACCTCGACCTGCAGGTGGCCGATCTCGACGAGGCGGCCGAGAGCCTGTGCGCGATCGGAGCCAGTCAACCTGACTTCCAACCCGGTGCAGGCCGCTGGCGGGTGCTGCTCGATCCCGACGGCCAACCGTTTTGCCTGAGTCCGCGTCCAGCGGCCACACCGTAGCGCCGCGCCGTGTCCGATCTCGCGGAGCTTCTTGTCCAGGACGCCGAGGCGTGGCGCGCCTGGTTGGACAGCCATCACGCCGACCACCCTGGGGTCTGGCTGGTGCTGCACAAGAAGGGCGGTCAGACGACGGCCCTGACCTATGCGCAAGCGCTTGACGAGGCGCTGTGCTTCGGCTGGATCGACGGGCAGATCGCTCGACGTGACGACGACAGCTACCGCCAGCGCTTCACCCCCCGTCGACCGAACAGCCCTTGGTCCGCGCGAAACGTCGAACACGTCACCCGCCTCACCAAGGCCGGACGGATGCAGCCAGCCGGAATCGCGGCCGTCGAGGCGGCCAAGGCGCAAGGACGGTGGCAAGCGGCCTACCGCGGGCAGGCCGACATGCAGACCCCGCCCGACCTAGCTCAGGCGCTGGCGGCCAATCCCGCCGCAGCCGCGACGTTCGACCAGTTGGACGCGGCCAACCGCTACGCCATCGTCTACCGACTCAACGCCGTCAAGCGCCCGACGACCAGGGACCGCAAGCTGGCCGAGTACGTCGACATGCTCGCTCGCGGCGAATCCATCCATCCCCGCAAGCCCCGCAAGGACCGTCGGTGACTGCTCCCGTCCCGCCCGGCGCCGAAGGCACACCGCAACCGGGTGGTTGTTGCTGCCGTACCGATTGAAGTCCTCGGCGATCGCCTCGCGATGGGGCGCACGGAACTGGCGGGCGCCCGTCGTCATCCCCCATGGCGGCTCTTCCCGGTTGAGGCTGTAGATCCAGGTGGCGCGTCGGTGCCGGGGTAGGGGTCGAGGTCTTCCGAGGGTGGCGGTTCTCACTCTCACCATCTGGAAGACCTCGACGTGCCCGACGCTACCTCGCCGCGGTCCGGCCGCTTCCCGGCTACAGCGGCCGCAGCAGGTCGTCGGCGTCGATGATGCGGTAGGCGTAGCCCTGTTCGGTCAGAAAGCGCTGCCGGTGCGCCGCGTAGTCGGTGTCCACGGTGTCGCGCGAGACGACCGAGTAGAAGTGGGCCTGCCGACCGTCGCCCTTGGGTCGAAGCAGCCTGCCGAGCCGCTGAGCCTCCTCCTGCCGCGAACCGAACGTGCCCGACACCTGGATCGCCACCGACGCCTCAGGCAGGTCGATCGAGAAGTTGGCCACCTTCGACACGACCAGCTTGTCCAGCTCGCCACGGCGGAAGGCGTCGAAGAGCTTCTCACGCTCGGCGTTCCTGGTGGAGCCCTGGATGACCGGAGCGTTCAGTTCGGCGCCGAGTTCCTCCAGTTGGTCCAGGTAGGCGCCGATGACAAGCGTGGGCTCGCCCGCGTGTCGCTCCACGATCGACTTGATGACGGCCACTTTCGTCCGTGCCGTCGACGCAAGTCGGTAGCGCTCCTCGCTCTCCGCCGTGGCATAGCCAAGCCGTTCGCTGTCGGTGAGTGTCACCCGGACCTCGACGCACTCGGCGGGCGCGATCCAGCCTTGCTGCTCGATGTCGCGCCACGGTACATCGAAGCGCTTGGGCCCGATCAGCGAGAACACGTCGCCCTCGCGGCCGTCCTCGCGCACCAGCGTCGCCGTGAGCCCCAGCCGCCTTCGCGACTGCAGGTCCGCCGTCATCCGGAAAACCGGTGCGGGCAGCAGGTGCACCTCGTCGTAGATGATCAGCCCCCAGTCGCGGGAGTCGAACAGTTCCAGATGCCGGTACTCACCCCTGGTCTTGCGCGTGACGACCTGGTAGGTCGCGATGGTGACCGGTCGGATCTCCTTCTTCTCTCCGGAGTATTCGCCGATCTCGTCCTCGGTCAGCGACGTGCGGGCGACGAGTTCACGCTTCCACTGCCTGCCCGCGACCGTGTTGGTCACCAGGATCAGCGTCGTTGCCTGAGCCTGCGCCATCGCGGCCGCACCGACGAGCGTCTTGCCCGCGCCGCACGGCAGCACGACCACACCCGAGCCGCCGGCCCAGAACGCCTGCGTGGCGTCGCGCTGGTAGCCGCGCAACGCCCAGCCGTCCTCGGCAAGCGAGATCGGGTGCGACTCCCCGTCGACGTACCCGGCGAGGTCCTCGGCAGGCCAACCCACCTTCAGCAGTGCCTGCTTGAGCCTGCCGCGCTCGGAGGGGTGCACCACGACCGTGTCGTCGTCGATGCGTGCGCCAAGCATGGGGCTGATCTTCTTGCTGCGCAGCACCTCTTCCAGCACGGCGCGGTCGGTGGTGGCCAGCACCAGGCCGTGCGCGGGACTGTTGAGGATCTGCAGCCTGCCGAACCGGCCCATCGTGTCGACGACGTCGATCAGCAGCGGCTGCGGAACCGGGAAGCGCGAGTACGTGGTAAGCGCGTCTACCACCTGCTCGGCGTCGTGGCCCGCCGCGCGGGCGTTCCACAACGCGAGCGGAGTGACGCGGTAGGTGTGGACGTGCTCTGGCGCACGCTCCAGTTCGGCGAACGGCGCGATCGCGATGCGGGCGTCCTCCGCCTGCTCGTGGTCGACCTCGAGCAGCACGGTCTTGTCCGACTGGACGATCAAGGGGCCATTACTCACATCGTCCTTTATACGTCGCCGACGCGACAACGTTGCGGTTCGGGCGGTGGCGAGCAGGTCGCGGGCTTCGCAATACCCGAATCGGATTCGGGTAGACGGGCAGGCTCATTCTCGCCCAAAAGCCGGGAGTTCGCCCGCGAGCAGCGGAATTGACTCCAGCAGTCGGAGTAGCAGGCCTAGGCCGGGCGGAATCGGCCGCGAAATCTGGAGGTGGTTTTCGCCATTGTGGTGGAGTCGGCACTGGCGGTGCCAATACCATCGGCGGCAATCGTGCTGAATCTGCGGGCGTCTTCTGGGGCACGGCGGTGTGTCGCTACTCTCGAGTCGTTTCTGGGGACGTGCCCCCTGACTGCGGTTCGACAAAGGAAGCCAGGTGACCCGTCGCAGCGAGCGTCCCCCTGCTGGTGGCGCGGCGGAGCATCGACACGTGGGGGGCCGGTGGTGGCTTCGCAACTGGCGACTGCGCACCAAACTGATCGTGGTGCTGGTGGTGCCGACCCTCGCCGTGGTGGCGCTACTGGGCCTGCGGGCCATGGCGGACCTGCAGCGTGCCAGCCGGTTCGCCGAAGGTGCCGAGCGAGTACGCGTGGACAGCACGGTCGCCGACCTCGTACATGAACTGCAGCGCGAACGGGATCTCACCGTCGGCTACGTCGCCGCGGGGCGCACCGGCGACACCGACGAGATGGCGCGGCAACGAGAGCGAGTGGACGCCACCGCCGGTGTGTTCGAGCGCACACTGGTCGCTTCGGCTCCATCGCTTTCGGTGCGGGCCACCGCGAGCTTCGAGCGGATGCGCGACCGGCTCGACGTGCTCACCGAACTTCGCTATGCGGGCCAGCACTCCCGGCAGCCGTCCGACGCGGTGGCGCACTCCTACAGCGAGCTGATCTCCGGGTTGCTCGACGAAGGCGACCAGGCGGCCGCCAACGTGGTGGACGACACGTTGGTCCGCACCCGACTCGCGGGCGGGGCGCTGGCCCGAGTCAAGGAGCAACTGTCGGTGAGAAGGGCACTCGTCGCCGAGGCGCTTGAGCGGGGCAGTGTGCCGCCGGACACCGAACGCGCGTTGCTGGCCGCCGCGACGATGCTGCAAGCGTCCCGCGAGGAGTTCCTGAAGTACGCCACCCCTGGGCAGCGAGGTGACTACGCCGACACCGTGATCGGTCCGGAGGTGGATGCCGCCAACGACATGGCCGACTCGGTGCTGGCGAGCGCGCGGTCAGGAGCAGACCTCACCGAACTGTCGGCCCCGGCCTGGGACGAGGCCTCGACCACCACGGTGGACTTGGTCAAGCGGGTGCAGGACCACCTGCTCATCGGCATCCAGCAGCGCTCCGACGCACTCGCCGCGCAGGCCAGGCGCTCCGCGGTGAAGGACTCCGGAATCGTGCTCGGGGTGCTGCTCGGCGCGGGATTGCTCACCGTGGTGATCGCCAGGTCGCTGCTGCGGCCACTGCGGACTCTGCGGTCGAGCGCTCTGGAAGTGGCGAAGTACCGGCTGCCCGAGGCCGTGCAGGACATCCTCGCCGATCCGAACCCGCGCCCTGAGATCACCTACAGCAGGAAGATCGAGCCCGTTCCGGTGTTCACAAGGGAAGAACTCGGACAGGTCGCACGGGCCTTCGACGCTGTACACGGGCAAGCGGTGCGGCTGGCGGGTGAGCAGGCGTTGCTGCGCGAGAACGTCAACTCGATGTTCGTCAATCTGTCCCGGCGCAGTCAGGACCTGGTGGAACGCCAACTGTCGGTGCTGGACCGCATGGAGCAACACGAGCAGGACCCTGACATTCTCGGCGGGCTGTTCGAACTCGATCACCTCGCGACGAGGATGCGGCGCAACAGCGAGAACCTGCTGGTGCTCGCCGGGCAGGACGCGGGGCGGCCACTGCCCGAGTCCGTGCCCGCGGACGAGGTCATCGGTGCGGCGCTCTCGGAGGTCGAGCACTACCGCCGGGTCCAGGTGGGGACACCGCCTAGCGTGGCCGTTCACGGTGAGGCAGTGAGCGATGTCGTCCACGTGATCTCGGAGTTGCTGGAGAACGCCACCGAGTACTCCGGCCCGCGGGCTTCGGTGTCCGTGGTCAGCACGGTGACCGCGCACGGCGAGTGGCGCATCGACATCACCGACCACGGACCTGGCATGCCGGAGGTCGAGATCCGCAGGGCCAACGCGCGGCTCGCGGAACCGCCCGCGGTCGACGTAGAGGTCTCCCGGCGGATGGGGCTCTACGTCGTCGCGAGACTTGCCGCGCGGCACCACATCCGGGTGTGGCTGGCGACAGCCGACGGTGGGGGTATCACCGCGAGCGTGGTGGTGCCCGCGACTCTCGTGGAGTTCGTGTCGCCGCTGCCACCCGGCGTGGTGGACCCCGCTCCGATCGCACCGATCCAGCAGCCGCAGCCGGCCCGGGCAGCGCGATCGGAAGCGTTGCCGGTACCGCCGCCACGTCCGGTGCCGGGCCCCGAACCGGAACTTGAGCAGGAAGGCGAGCTGGAACCCGAACCCGAACCGGCGCCGGTGTCGTGGCCGCGGGGTGAGCGGTACGGCGACCACCCCTGGCCCGAACCGGCACCAGCGGGGCGACACGCCTACCGGGGCGCCCAGGTACCGGACCCGGCGGATGCCGACACCCTGCCGTCGTGGCCCGTCGACGACGGCGACCAGCCCGGGGAGTATCGCCACCCGCTGGAGGAGGACACCCCCACCGACCGGATGCCTGCCTACCAGGCCGCGCTGTCGCAGTGGTTCCGCACCGGACCCGGCAGGAATTCCGCGGCGCGCTCAGCAGAGGGGCAACGGCACACCAGGGTCAGCCGCGCACCCGAGGACGTGAGGGCGAGGATGACCCGGCTGCAAATCGGAGTCAGGCGAGGACGCGAGGACCGCGCGGACTGAGCGTTGGGGGAAGCCACCGCGACGGCGGCGACGGCAATGCCCATCACCGCCCATCACCGGCGGCGAGTCGGCCCGTACCGCACGTGAGCGCCGGGTGGTGACGGCCATAGCGGGATCATCACGATCGCGCCGCGGCTTCCGAGGCGAGGGGCTGAGCGGATAGCGTGCAAGCATGGGATCGGTACGCGATGTCACGCGAGACCTGCTGCGTGAATACGGACTCACCACCGTTTTCGGGAACCCGGGCACCACCGAGATCCCGTTTCTGACCGACTGGCCCTCCGACTTCCGGTACGTGTTGGGGCTGCAGGAGTCGGTGGTGGTCGCGATGGCCGACGGCTACGCGCAGGCCACCAGGCGGCCGGTGCTGGTGAACCTGCACTCCGCGGGCGGTGTCGGACACGCACTCGGCAGCCTCTACACCGCGCACCGCAACCGATCGCCGCTGATCATCATGGCGGGCCAGCAGACCCGGTCGCTGTTGCTGGAGGACCCGTTCCTCGGCGCCACGGACGCCGCGGAGTTCCCCAAGCCCTACGTGAAGTGGAGCAGCGAGCCTGCCCGCGCGCAGGACGTGCCCGCCGCGCTGGCACGCGCGTATCACACGGCTGCCCAACCGCCTTACGGCCCGGTGTTCGTCTCCGTTCCCGCCGACGACTGGGACAGCGAGTCCGCTCCGGTCGCGGCCAGGCGCGCGCTCGCGGGGTTCGCCCCCGACCCGGAAGCGCTGGCCGAGTTGGCCGATGCGTTGTCGGCCAGCGTTTCACCCGCGATCGTGGTCGGCGCCGCAGTGGACCAGGACGGCGCGGTCGACGATGTGGTCGCACTCGCCGAGAAGGTGAAGGCGGGGGTGTACGTCAGCCCGATGTCGGGCCGATGCTCCTTCCCCGAGGACCATCCGCTGTTCCTCGGCTTCCTGACGCCCGAACGCATCGCGCTGGCGCAGTCCCTGGCCGGGCACGATCTGGTGGTCGTCCTCGGCGCACCCGCGTTCACCTACCACGTCTACCGTGGCGAGCCGGACATCGCGCTGCCACCGATGTTCGTGGTCAGTGACGACGAGCAGGTACTGGCGAGGGCGCCGTACGGAACCGGTATCCGGTCGACGACCAAGCCTGCCGTGACCCAGCTCGCGGCCGCCGTTTCGGGTTCTCGTGCCGCCGCTCCCGCGCCACTGGAGCGCCCGCCGCGACCGGCGCAGCAGACTCCGGTGTCCGGCGGCTACGTCTACAGCGTGCTCGCCGAATTGCTGCCGTCCGACGCGATCGTGGTGGAGGAGGCGCCCAGTCATCGCAACGTGCTGCACGACCACCTGCCGATCACCGCTCGTGACACCGGTTTCCTCGCCGCCGCGAGCGGCACGCTCGGTTGGGCGGTTCCCGCCGCTGTGGGAGCCGCCATCGCCAGGCCGGGGCGCAAGGTGGTGTGCGTTGTCGGCGATGGTTCGAGCATGTACAGCATCCAGGCACTGTGGACAGCGGCGGTGGAACAGGCGCCGGTGACGTTCGTGATCCTGGACAACACCCAGTACGCGGCGGTGCGCATCCTTGGGGAGGCGATGGGCGGCCAGAAGTTGCCCGGCGTTGATCTCGGCGGAATCGACTTCGGCGCACTCGCGTCCGGGATGGGTTGCTCCGCCTACAAGGCCGAGCGGCCGGACGAACTCAAGCCCGCGCTCGGTGCGGCACTGGCCGACCCTCGCCCGAGCCTCGTGCACGTTCGGGTAGACCCCAGCCCGGAGCGGATCTACTGACCGAGGCGGTTTCCGGGCCTGCGGCTACCTCGCCGACTCATCGCGCGCACGCGATGAGTTCTGCCGCCTCGCGAAGTCAACACTTCCGACGGGACTGACGTGGTCAACTGACCTCGCGCGGAAGGGCGGTGTCATGGCGAAGTTCGTGGCGATCGGATACGGCGATCGGGAGGGTTACGAGCGGACCGACCCCCGGCTGCGAGACGATGCGCACGCGCACGACCAGCGGCTGCGGGACAACGGCGTGCTCATCGGGATCGCGGGGACGGCAGTGCAGGTGCGCAACCACGCCGCGGAGGGGGTCGAGACGGAAACCGGCCCGTTCCTGCGGTCCTCGCTGCCCTTGGCCGGGTTCTCGGTGTTAGCAGCGGCGACGATCGCGGAAGCCGTCGAGTTGGTCGCGCACACACCGTGCGCCGTCGCCCACGGTGTCGTCGAGGTCTGGCCGCTCGAGTAGCCACCAACAGGGGCTGGTTGTCAGGCCGACGGCTTCGCGGTGGCTGGGGCGCCACCGTGCAGCAGCCTGGCCACCTCGCCGCGCAGCGAGACGAACTCCGGCGCCTCCCTGGTAGCGATCTGGTCGCGCTCCGCGGGCAGGTTGACCGTGAGGTCGGCGACGATCGAAGCCGGCGATTTCGACAGCACGAGCACCCGGTCACCGAGGTAGACGCTCTCGTCGATGTCGTGCGTCACCAGCAGGACCGTGCTGTGGTTTTGCACCTGCACCCCGCGCAGCAGGTCCTCCAACTCGAACCGGGTCTGCGCGTCCACGGACGCGAACGGCTCGTCCATCAGCAGCAGGGCGGGCCGCCGCGCCAGTGCCCTCGCGATCGAGACCCGTTGCTGCATGCCACCGGAAAGCTGCCACGGGTACTTCCCGCCGACACCGGGCAGGCCAACCCACTCAAGCGCTTCCTCTGCCCGTTGCCTGCGTTCGGTTCGGCTGAGCTTCTTCCAGCGCAGCGGGAACTCCACGTTCTGCCGCACGGACAGCCACGGGAACAGCGAGCGGCTGTAGTCCTGGAACACCACGGCCAGGTCCTCCGGTACCCCGTCCACCCTGTCACCGTGCAGCTTGACCTCACCGCCCGAAGGGCGGATGAGCCCGCTGATGCAGCGAAGCAGCGTCGACTTGCCACAGCCGGAGGGCCCGACAATGCAGGCCAACTGCCCCGTTTCGACGCTGAACGTCAGTTCGTTCACCGCGAGGTGATCGCTGTCCGCGCCACCATAGCGGTGGGTGAGGCCGGTCACCTCCAACATCGTTGCCATATCAAGCTCCTGCGGTCTTGGCGTTCGCGGCGACACTGGTGTGCTGCCAGCCGAGCATGCGACGCTCGACCATGAGTAGCAAGGCGTTGAGCCCGTAACCGAGCGCGCCGAGTAGTGCGATCCACGCCCACATCGCCGCGAAGTCGAACCGTTGCTGCGCGAAGATCAGTTCGTAGCCGATGCCGTCGGTAGCCCCGACCATCTCCGAGACCACCATGAGGATGAGGGCAAGCGAAAGGCTCAACCGCAACCCCGCGAAGATCTTGGGCGACGCGGCGGGCAATACCACCATAGCGATCCAGTACGGCCGTGGCGTTCGAAACGATCGCGCCGTCTCCTGCTGCGTGGTGCTGACCGAGCGCACGCCGTCCACAGTGTTCAGCAAGATCGGCCACACCGAACCGAAGACGATGGTGGCCAGCTTCATGGGTGTGCCGATGCTGAACAGCACGAGGAAGACGGGGATGAGCGTCGGGGGCGGCACGGCGCGCATGAAGGCGAACAACGGCCCGACATAGTCCATGCCGGTCCTCGACCTGCCGAGCACGGTGCCGAGGCCGACACCGACCAGCACCGCGATCGCCCAGCCACCGAATACCCTGCCCAGGCTGGGAAGCACGTCGTCGAACACGCTGTCGCCGAGGAACAGCCGGGTGGCAGGGCCGGAAAGCCAGGTGTCGGCGGCGCTGCCGATGATCGTCGTCGGCGGGGGGAAGAACGGGCTTTCCCCGAGCCGAGCCGCCACCTCCCACAGCGCCACGGCCACGAGAAACAGCGCCCATCTGCGGACGAAACCGAGCAGCGAGTTCATGCCGCCTCCTGTGCGGTTGTCGCCGTGTGCCAGCGGAACAACCGATTGCCGAGGCGTTCGAGGCCGTCGTTCACCAGGTATCCGAACACTCCTGCCACCACCGTGCCCGCGAGTACGAGGTCCATCCGCCCCCCGCCGGAGGCGGACTCGAGAATGAACTTCCCGATGCCGCTGCTGGCCCCCGCTATGAACTCGGTGCTCACCACGACGATCAGC
Organism: Saccharomonospora amisosensis; assembly: GCF_011761185.1. Taxonomy (NCBI): domain Bacteria; kingdom Bacillati; phylum Actinomycetota; class Actinomycetes; order Pseudonocardiales; family Pseudonocardiaceae; genus Saccharomonospora; species Saccharomonospora amisosensis. The sequence goes on from NZ_JAAOYM010000001.1 coordinate 618,674, forward strand.
GCGACGGCCGCCGACATCCGGATGCCGGTGAACACGAACGGCGCCGAGTGCGGGAGCGCCACCGTGGCCAGTACGGCGGACCTACCGGCGCCGCACGAGCGTGCGGTGTCGATGAGCAATGGGTCGATCTCGTCGAAAGCGTAGATCGTGTTGTAAAGGATCGGCCAGATCGCGGCGTAGATCGCCAGCGCGATCTTGGACTCCGGTCCTCCCCCGATGACCAGGATCACCAGCGGGATCAACGCGACCGAAGGTATCGGCCGCAGGAATTCCACGATGGCCCTTGTCGCCACCCGCACCGCGGGCAGGCTGCCCAGCACGAGCCCGGCGGGCACGGCGATCGCGGTCGCCGCGCCCAACGCGATCGCCCATGCCAGCAGGCTGGCAATCACGTCACGAACGAAACTCTCCTGCCCGAGCAACTCCACCGTCCTGGTGAGCACGACGCTGGCAGGTGGAACGTCGCGCTGCGGTACCAGGCCGGACCTGGCCGCGAGTTCCCAGACACCCAGGAACGCGACCAGGCCGGCCAGGTTTCGTACTACAGGTCGCACGTCAGGTTTCGGAGGGTTGGACGATCATCGGTCCGACATCGATCTTCTCCTTGACGATGTCGAACTCGACCATGAGGTCGGCGACGCGTTGCAGTCTCGAAGCGTCCAAAGTGGCGTGGAACTGCGGCAGCTTCACCAGCGAGGCGATCGCGGGCTCCACCTTGGCCTGGTCCACCAGCACCGGTTCCACCTTGCTGCGGTCCTGGGCATCGTCACTCGCCTTCTTCATGGCGCGCTGGAACGCGGCGACCGTCTTGGGGTTTTGCTCCACGAAGCTGGAAAGCGCGCCGTAACCGGCCAGCGGGAAGTCCTTCGTTGGGCCGGTCGCGACGTCGATGACCGGTACGGTTCCCGTGGAGCTCGCCGAGGCGGTCAGGAACGGCTCGATCATCAGCGCCGCGTCGACGTCACCTCGCGACAGCGCGCCCGCCATGTCGGGGAAGGACACCGGGACCCACTCCACGGTCTTGAAGTCCAGTCCGTTGGTCTTCATCGCCGACTTGACCAGCGCGTCGGAGATCGTGTTGAGCGCAGAGACGCCGATCTTCTTGTGCTCCAGATCCTTCACGCTCTTCACCGACGAGTTGGGCATGGTGACGAGCTGGATCGCGTCCGGAGTGGTGGAAACGGCGTCGGCGACGAACTTGATGTCGGCGGCACCCTTGCTCTGCGCCACGAGGAACGGGACGTAGCTGGAGAAGGTGATGTCGGCGTCGCCACCGATCAGTTTCGTCAGCGCGGCCTGGCCACTCGCGGCCTGGTCGATCTTGACGTTGAGGCCCTCTTCCTTGAAATATCCGTTCTTCACGGCCAGGTGCAGTGGTGCGACATCGATGGCTGGCAGTGTCGCGATCGTGATGTTCGACTTCTCTACCGAACCGTTACCTCCGGATTCGGAGGATTCGTCAGAGCCACCGAGCAGTCCGCACCCGCTGACCGAAGCCAGCAGACCGATTGTCGCAACCACCGTGGCCAGCCTCGCGCGTCTGCGCGGTCGTCGTGCGGTGGTGGTGCCGTGTCGAAGCAATGCCACTCCTCAGGTATGAGGCGATGAGCCGGTGTCTTGTGTGGGTAAGGCCAACTGAGCGAAAGACACCCCGACAACTCAGCGAGCCACGGCTACTGTAGAGATCCAGCGCGGTCATCACAATGCGTGCCGGAACCGAGCCGATCGGTACTCTATGGCCCACGATCGGGTGGAACATAGTGTGGCGAAATTAACTGTAGGTTTACTTCTGCCCTGTAGAACGTGCCTTGACGGCGAACTTGTGCACTCAGGTTTGCTGTCAGTTGACCATCGAGGGTTACATCGAACGGTGGTCTTCGCTACCTTCTGTGTCTCCCGCGCGAAACGAACCTCCGAAGTGTGACGAAAGAGTGACTAAGTGTTGGAGTCGACCTCTACGATGTCGACGCTTCGGTGTGAGTCATCCACCAGACGTGGGTTGACCAGTGTGGTGGCCTGACGCGATGCTTCCGCTGCTTGACCTCCAATGGGGTGACAGGGGGCTATGGCGAATGCGCGGAAAGTAACGAAGTGCTCGGCCAGGATGCCGGGGTCGGATCCGGCTCGGAGAACGATGGTGGTAGAGCGGTGCCGAACAGTGAGACCGCGGCCGTAGGTGGGCCGGGTGCTGCCCAGGAACAGGCGGGCTCTAAACAGCCGACGGAACCGGGCGGGTCCCGGTGGAGACTGCGAAACTGGCCGCTGCGGTCGAAGCTGGCCGTCGTGCTGATCATTCCGCTGGTCACGGCCCTGACCTTCGGCGGATTGCGCGCCGTTGGCGAGCTCAACAGCGCGAAGGAGTTCCAGCGAACAGCCGATCAGTTCGACGTGGCCGCCAGGGTTACGGCCGTGGTGCAACAACTCCAGGGCGAGCGCACCCTCGCGGTCGCGAGGATGGCCAACGGGTCGGCGGACCGGGCGGCGCTGGACGCGCAGATCACGAAGGTCGACGCCGCGGTACAGGACCTGCGTGCGGCGGTGACCGACCTGGAGTTTCCCGACGAGGCCACCGAGCAGAACTACGACCAGGCGCTGCAACGCCTCACCGCTCTCGACCCGCTACGCGCCAAGATCAACAATACGGCGTTTCCCGACCTCGCCGCCTTCGTCACCTACACCTCGATCCTGAGCGATCTGCTGCAGCTCGGCCGCGAGGTGAACCTGGCGGTGACCGACAGGGAACTGCTCCGCCGTGGCACGACGGTGCAGGCCCTTGGCGAGGCCAAGGAGTTCGTGGCCAGGCAGAACGCCGCACTGCAGATCGCGGCGGGACGCGACGTCTTTCCCGCGGACCTGCTGGAACGCACGTTCGCCGCGCAGGCGAGCGCGCAGGCCGCCATCGACTCCTTCAACGCCAACGCCACGTTGGACGAGCAGCAGCTCTATGCCGACCGGGTGTCCGGCGCGGAGGTGGACAACCGGGAACGCATCGTCGCCACCGCGTTCGCCCGTGCGTCCTCGAGTGAGGACCTGGACATCGACGTCGGACGGCTCACCGCGGACGGCAGGGCGACCACCGACATGATGCGGCAGGTGGAGAGCACGCTGCTGGACCGGCTGCGTGCGCAGGCGTCCGCGCTGGCCGGTGACGCGACCGACGCCGCCTGGGTGTTCTTCGCGCTCGTCGTCGCCGCGCTCGTCGCCACGGTCGTGCTGATGCTGGTGATCGCTCGCGCCCTCATCAAGCCGCTACGCCAGCTGCGCTCCAGCGCGCTCGAGGTCGCCTACGTGCGGCTGCCGGAGACCGTGCGTCGCATCCTCGCCGACCCGAACCCCATCGAGGCTTCGCGCAACGCGGTGGACCCGGTGCCGGTGAACAGCCGCGAGGAGATCGGCGAGGTCGCGAGGTCGTTCGACGTGGTCCACGAGCGCGCCATCAGGATGGCCGCCGAGCAGGCCCTGCTGCGCGAGAACGTCAACGGTATCTTCGTCAACCTGTCCCGGCGCAGCCAGCGCCTCGTGGAACGCCAGCTCGGAGTGATCGACCGGCTGGAAGCCGACGAGCAGGATCCCGACCAGCTCGCCAGCCTGTTCGAGCTGGACCACCTCGCCACCCGGTTGCGGCGTAACGGTGAGAGCCTGCTCGTGCTTTCCGGCGCGGGACTGACGAAGTCGGTGTCCAAACCAGTGCCGGCGGCCGACGTCATCGGCGCGGCCGTCTCGGAGATCGAGCAGTACGCGCGCGTCGAGGTGGGTTCGGTGCCCGACGTAGCCGTGCAGGGCCGGGCGGTGCACGACCTGGTGCACCTGCTCGCCGAGTTGCTCGACAACGCGACCTACTTCTCCGAACCGGAAACCAAGATCAGCGTGCGCGCGGTGGTTACGAGGCGGCACGCGCTGGCCGTGCAAATCACCGACCGCGGCGTCGGTATGAACGAGGAGCAACTGGACGAGGCCAACGTGCGGCTCGCCGACCCTCCAGACCTCGACGTCTCCGTGACAAGGCGGATGGGCCTCTACGTGGTGGCACGCCTCGCGAAGCGGCACGGGATCGAAGTGCGGCTGCGGGAGAACGAGGACATCGAGGGCGGTGTCATCGCGCGGGTGGTCGTGCCGACCGAGCTGTTGACCAGCGCGCCGCACACGGTGCAGGCGCTGCCGCGAGCATCGGTTCCCGAGCAGCGCTCGGAACTGTCGTCGCCTTCGATCCCGTTCCCCAGCGCGGACCCGGAGGAGACGACGATGCTGCCCCCGACGCCTCCCGCGCCCTCCCCGCCTTCCGCACCCAAGCCCGTGCCCGACGAGAACGGCCTGACGCCGCTGGACAAGCCCATCAGCCTCGACGACTTGGTGGCAGGGCCCGGCAAGGCGGCGGGACCGTTCGTCAGTCATGAGCCTGCGCCGCAACCCCCGCCTTCCCGCACGGACGAACCGCAGTGGCCGTCGGAATCGCCCGATTCCGCGCAGGGCGTGGCCGGTGGTCAGGCGAACCCGCTGCCGAAGCGAGAACCGCACAGCACGCCGATGTCCTCGCAGGCATACCGGCACGAGTCGACCGGCGAGCAAGCCGAGGCCGACGAGGGCAGCGCGCTGGACGACGATGTGCCGACCAGAAGGCTGCCGATCTACCAGTCGGTGCTTTCGCGCTGGTTCAGCGAGGAGGCCGCCGACGACGCGGCCGCGGTGGAATCCGAACAGGACGATCGGGAGGCCGTCGATATCGACCCCGGGTCCGAACAGGACCGGTCGGAGCCGGTGGCAGCGGCGGCCGACAGCGGTTGGCGCAGCGTATCGGACAGCGGTTGGCAAGCAGCGCACGCGCTGCTGGAGTCGAAGGACGAGGAGATGACCCCGGCCGGGCTGCCCAAGCGGGTACCCAACGCATACTTGGTCCCGGGCTCGGTGCTTCCGAGCAGGGGAGACGGGTTCACCGACGCGACGGTGGGCGAACCTGGCCAGGTTGCCATCGCCAGGTCGGCGGAGGCGGCACGCAACCGAATGCGGAGTTTTCAGCGTGGTTACCAAAGCGGGCGTCACGCGCTCAAGGAGCCGTCGGACCAAGGCGAGCAGTTCGACGAGGCGGGGGCAGGCCCCCGTCACAACGGGGCGAAGGAGTAAGAGTTGACACGGGCGGGTTCAGCGCAGTCGGGTGTCCCCAAGCAAGGCAACTCGGCGCAGAAGGGGAGCTTCGCTTGGCTCATCAGCGACTTCGTGCACCGCGTGCCCGGCGCGGCACATGCTGTCGTCGTCTCCGCCGACGGCCTGCTGCTCGCGTCGTCACGCGGGCTGCCGAAGGACAGGGCTGATCAGCTCGCCGCGGTGGCGTCGGGCCTGACAAGCCTGGCCCGCGGCGCGGCACAGGTCTTCGAGGGCGGCACGGTCGCCCAGACCGTGGTGGAGATGGCCAACGGCTTCCTGTTCCTGATGTCGGTGTCCGACGGTTCGTGCCTTGCCGTGCTCGGTGCGCCGGACAGCGACATCGGCCTTGTCGTGTACGAGATGACACTGCTCGTGGACCGGGTGGGCCAGCAGATGACCCCGGAGTTGCGCGCGCAGCTACAGGGCTCGACGCGGCGGTAACCGCACGGCCATGAGTGGACCGATGGAGTTTTCGGCATAGACGCAGTTCGGTGAACAAACACTGAGGAGAACCCCGTGAATTCCGGGCACTCACGTGGTGACCGTCGGCTCGACAGGGACCGCGCGGCCGGGCGAAGGCGTGGCGATCCGAGCGCCACCCCTCGTCGTGGCCGCGACGACAGCGACTGGCGGCTACGGCGGGTGGACGACTCGCTGCCGGGGCGGCGGCTGGACGACTCGGCCGAATGGCTGCGGCCCGCGGACATCGGTTCGCAAGGTCCAGCCGAGTTCGATGTCACGGAATATCGTCAGCAGTTGCTGAGCGGGCCGGGAGCCGAGCTGTACGGCATGGGTGGCGGCGGGATGATCGAACCTCCTCAGGAGGCGGTGGGGTTCTCCCCGTTTCGCGATCCGGCGGTGGACCCTGGGCCCTCCTCTCAGGAGCTCACCCCGTCTCCCGTGCCGAGGCAGGCGGACGTCGAGCCCGAGTCGCCTGCCGAGACGTCAGGACTGGTCCGTCCCTATTTCCGCACGAAGGGCAGGACGAAACCGGACTACGATCTCGCGATCGAGGCGCTGATCTCCACCAGCGAGCGGGGCAGGCGGTTGGAGAAGGTGCGCGTGCCGGAGCACAGGTCCATCTGCGGGCTGTGCCTCGACACGCGGTCGGTCGCGGAGGTGGCCGCGCTGCTTCGGCTGCCGCTCGGTGTAGTCAGGGTCCTTGTCGGTGACGTAGCCGGTCTCGGGCTCGTGCTCATTCATTCCGCGTCGTCCATGGTGGGAGACCGGCCCAGTATCGAGTTCATGGAAAGGGTGCTCAGTGGGCTTCGGAGAATTTGACGCGTCCGCGAACACGCCGGCGACGTCAGGCCCGACTCAGTCGGCGAAGATCGTGGTCGCCGGTGGCTTCGGGGTAGGCAAGACCACGCTGGTGGGCGCGGTATCCGAAATCGATCCGCTGACGACCGAGGCGTCGATGACGGAGGCCAGCGTTTCGGTGGACGACCTTTCGTCGACACCGAACAAGGTCACCACCACCGTCGCGATGGACTTCGGCAGGATCACGCTGGACTCCGACCTGGTGCTGTACATCTTCGGCACGCCGGGGCAGCACCGGTTCTGGTTCATGTGGGATGACCTCGCGCTCGGTGCGATCGGCGCGGTCGTGCTCGTGGACACCCGTAGGTTGGCGGACGCGTTCCCGTCCATCGACTTCTTCGAGAATCGCAAGCTGCCCTACATCGTGGCGATCAACTGCTTCGACCGGTTGCTGCACCATCAGATCGAGGACGTGCGGCACGCGCTGACGATCTCGCCGTCCGTTCCGATCATGGCGTGTGACGCGAGGGAGCGGGAGTCGGCGAAACAGGTGCTGATCTCGGTGGTGCAACACGCGATCTCGCACGATTCGGCATTACAGGTGGGCTGAGCCGCCCAGGTTCCTCGGGTGCGCCGCACCGGCACTCGGAGTGATTCACCCGAGCGAATGAGGCTTGTGCCCTCGACAGGTTTGACCTGGCTAATAGTCTTGCCGCTGGGTGAGGGCGAAACCGGGCGGTAGGCGAGGAGGGACAGTGACAGCTTCGGCGCAGCGCGGCGGTTTCGGCTGGCTGATCACCGATTTCGTGCGAAGGGTGCCGGGTGCCGCGCACGCCGTGGTGGTGTCGGCGGACGGTCTGCTCCTCGCGGGTTCGGATGGGTTGCCGAGGGAGCGGGCGGAGCAACTGTCCGCGGTCGCCTCCGGGCTGGTTTCGCTCACATTGGGTGCTTCGCGGTGCTTCGAGGGCGGTACTGTCCATCAAACCGTTGTCGAGATGGAGCGTGGCTACCTGTTTCTCATGTCGATCAGCGATGGTTCGTGTCTGGCCGTGCTCGCCGCACCGGCGGCGGACATCGGCACGGTCGCGTACGAGATGACGCTGCTTGTCGACCGGGTGGGCCAGCAGTTGACTCCGGAGCTGCGTGCTCAGTTACAGGGCGGTGTTCGTGGATAGAACAGTGGACGAGTGGGAGGCCCTGAATAAGGGAACGGGCCGCGAGTCGTTCGACTCGCCGAGCAGGTTCGACCTCGGCAGCGTCCGGCACGTTGCCCAGTTGACCAAACGCGTCCGCGCGCAACCCCCGCCCCCGCCCAGGTTCACTCACCGGTCGCTGGTTCGGCCCTACGCACGCACCGGCGGGCGAACCCGGCCCGCGAAGGAACTGGCGTTGGAGGCCTTGGTCGCCACCACCGAGCGCGGCCGGTGGTACCACGGGGTCAGCTCACCTGAGCAGCGCTTCATCTGTGACCTGTGTGTGAAGGTGCACTCGATCGCCGAGATCGCCGCCTTCGCGGGACTGCCACTCGGCGTGGTGAAGGTGATCGTGGACGACCTCGCCAATTCTGGGGCCGTGCAGGTCCAGCAGCCGGGCTTCGTGTTGTCCGACGCCTCCTCGCACGACTTCATGACGAGGATTCTGGAAGGTCTGCGCTCGCTGTAACCCGCGAGTCCCCCGCTGTCGTCCGCGAGTTCTGCGTTCCCGACGTATCCGGGGTTGCCTACGGGGTCAGTCCTCCACCAGTGCCGCCGAGGTGATGCGGTGCAGCGGGTAGCGCTCGTTGTCGGAACCTTCGAGAATGCCGCCGCCGACCCGCACCGGCGTGATCACCCGCTGTGCCGCCGTGCCGTGCGAGTCGACGAAGCCGATCCACACCTCCCGCTGTTCGCGCGTGGCCCTGGTCAGCAGGGCCAGCGTCGCCGAGGTGTCCGCCCCACCGCCGCCGGGCAGGCGCACCACCGTGCCCCTGCGGCTGCGTGCCGCCTTGTCTCCCGCCCGGATGTGGGCGATGACGGCGTTCAGTTGCTCCGCGCTGATGCCGGTGGACTCGACGGCGCCGCGTCGCGCGGGTCGAGCCCGTACTGCGGTCCGCCTGCCGCTTGGCCGCAGGTCGACGATCCGGCCGTCCGGTCCTTCGGCCGCGGGCGCGAAGCCCGCCCCACGCAGACCCTCCAGCACCTCCGCGAGCGGGTACGGGCTCACCAGCACCGTGGGAGCGATCTTGCGAAGCTCGTAGTCACCGGCCACGCCGCTGCCGAGAACCTCCGCGATCAGCACCTCGTCGTCACAGCGAAGAAACGAGGCGGCCGCGCCGCCGCGAAGCCTGCCGTGCCTGCGAGCCACGTCGTCGATCAGGTACGAAAGCGATTGCGGCACCGGGGTGGCCGAACGGGTGCGGAAAAGCTCGTGCAGCTCCGCCGCCGTGCGCCCACTGTCCAGTGCCCGCCGCACGGAAGCCTCGCTGACCCGGTACATCGTCGCGTGGCCTGCCGACTCCACGTCGGCGACCGCCGCGATCTCCGTTGCCAGTTCCGGTTCCAGCGGGCCGGGTGCCACCACCGTGAGGTCGGCCTGCACGAGTACGTGATCCACCGGCTTCGGCATCGCCTCCGCCATGGCCGAGGCCGCCGCGTGCTGCTCGCCAGCCAGCAGTTCCGTGGTGGCAGCGGGTATCGAGCCCAGCGCGACCACCCCGATGGCGGTGGCTTCGGCCATAGCCCAGCGCACCATCTCGTCGCGCAGCCTGCCGCCCCACCTGGGAGCCCGCCACGCGAGCAGAGCCACGAGCGCTTCCACGTCGTCGACCCCGGCTCCCTCGGGCAGTTCCGAAAGGGTCTGGAGGACGCGGCGGCGAGCCGTGGGCGCCTGCGGTCGGCGCAACTCCTCCGACAGCGGCGCCAGCGCCTTGCCCCTGGGGTCCCTTGTGCCTGCCAGGCCGGGCAACCGGGGCAGGTCCAGCCAGGCACGAGCGATGGTGAGCCAGCGACCGGCGGGCGGTGCCGCCAACCACGAGTCGGCCAGTGTCGTCGGCAGCCATTCGGCGGTGGCCTCGTCACTCACCGCGGCCAGCCCGGCACCGACGGCCAACTCCACCAACAGCGCGGCCCTGCCCTCGTCAACCTCGAGTTCCTTGGCGACGCGTTTGAGCTCTCGCGTCCCGAGCCCGCCCGCTTTCAGTACGGGCGAGGGCTGCTGTGACCACAGCGTCAGCAGTGACTCCAGGTGGCGAACGAACTCCATCGCCTCACCGGCCGCGGCCCGGTCCACCGTGGAACGCTCGCGCCTGGTGACGGGCAGTCGGGGTGCTTCGAGCTTGCCGTCCTCGATCACCCTGCCGCCGCGCAGCGCGATGCCCACTTCCCTCGGCAACTCGACGGTCGCCTCGTCCCTGCGCAGCAGCAACCCGCGCGCCAGCAGCCGCCGCACCGGGGTGGCGGCCGAGGCACCGGCCGGCTCCTCGGCCGCGTCCCTGGTTCGGCCGATGGGTGGGCCCTTGGCGAGTATGTCGAGCAGCGCTCGCTCGTCCTCGCCAAGTTCCGCGAGCGTGCCGGGCAGGTCCGCTGCGGACAGGTTCAGGCAGGAAGTACCCAGTCCTGCGGGGAACGGACCGAAGACCTCGCGTGCGGCGGGCGGGACACGGAATCCCTCGTCGTCGCCCCAGACGAGCGCGAGCGCGCGCAGCCGGTCGAGCTGAACCGCGATGTCCTGGCCCGCGAGTTCGGCGATGTGGGCGACGTGCACCGGTTCGGTGTCGGCTCCTGCCACCAGCAGTGTTTCCAGCACCGCCAGCGTGGCGGTGTCGAGCCGCTCGCACGCGCGCGCGATCGAGCCCGCCGTGCTCGCGCGGGTGGCGAGCACGGCGGAGTCGGCAGGCGGGGGCGTCGCGAGGTCGCGCCTTGCGCACAGCAGGTTGGTCAGCATGTCGTCGGATGCCGAACACAGCCAGTCCGCGAGAGAGGTGGCGGCCATCGTGACCACGATATCTCCCGTTCGAGGCCATCGGGCACACTGTGCTCAGTGGTTGGTTGAGCGGATGGAGGACGACGTGGCGAAGTTGGATGACCGCAAGCGCAAGCGGATCGACCCCACCTGGCCCGAGGTACCCGTGGGCGAGCACCCGGTTTCCGAGCTCGCCGCCGACCGGCAGGGTGCGCTCTCGCCGTTCGGCGACGTGACTTTTCCGCTGGATTCCGTGCCGTACGAGCACCCGCACACCGAGATCAACAAGTCCGCATAGTTACTGGTCAGTCACCATCCTGGCCGTCGGCCCCTGCACCAGGGGAGCTAGTGTTCTCCCCTATAGCGCAGAGTTTTTGATGCGGGGGTAGTTCCATGCCGGTTCCCGGGCCCGGTTACTCGATCACCGTGCGACTGGAAGCCCCGCCTTCGGCAAGCGCCGCGGGTGATCTGACCAGCGCCGTGGGTCGGGTCGGCGGCGTGCTCACCGCGTTCGACGTCGTCGAGTCGCACTCCGATGTCATCGTGGTGGACATCACGGCCAATGTGTTGTCGGCCGATCACGCTGAGGACATCACCAAGGCGCTCGACACGCTGGCGGGTGTTCGGGTGCGCAAGGTGTCCGACCGCACGTTCCTGATGCACCTCGGCGGCAAGTTGGAGGTGACCCCTAAGGTCGCGCTGCGTAACCGCGACGACCTGTCGCGTGCCTACACGCCCGGCGTCGCGCGGGTGTGCCAGGCGATCGCCGCGAACCCGGACGACGCGCGCAGGCTCACCATCAAACGCAACACGGTCGCCGTGGTCACCGACGGTTCGGCCGTGCTCGGCCTCGGCAACATCGGCCCGGCCGCGGCCTTGCCGGTGATGGAGGGCAAGGCCGCGCTGTTCAAGAAGTTCGCGGGCGTCGACGCCTGGCCGGTGTGCCTGGACACACAGGACCCCGACGAGATCATCCGCATCGTTCGCGCGCTTGCCCCTGTCTACGCGGGAATCAACCTGGAGGACATCGCCGCGCCACGGTGTTTCGAGATCGAGGCACGGCTGCGGGAGCAGTTGGACATCCCGGTGTTCCACGACGATCAGCACGGCACGGCGATCGTGGTGGTGGCAGCTCTGCGCAACGCCCTGCGCGTGATCGGCAAACCGATCGAGAAGTGCCGGATCGTCGTCAGTGGTGTCGGCGCCGCCGGTTCGGCGATCATCCGGCTGTTGTTGCGTAAGTCACCCGCCGACATCGTCGCCGTCGACATCGAAGGGGCCGTGCACGGCGCTAGGCATCACCTCGACGACAACTTGCGCTGGGTGGCCGAGAACACCAACAGGGAAGCCTTCTCAGGCACGCTGCACGAGGCGCTGGTAGGTGCGGATGTGTTCATCGGCGTATCGGCCCCCAACCTGCTCGGTGCCGAGCATGTCGCGACGATGGCCGACGACGCCGTGGTTTTCGCGCTGGCCAACCCCGACCCGGAGATCGACCCGCTTGAAGCGCAGCGGCACGCCGCCGTCGTGGCGACCGGGCGTAGCGACTATCCGAACCAGATCAACAACGTGCTGGCTTTCCCAGGTTTCTTCCGGGGACTGCTCGACGCGCAGGCGCACCAGATCGACGACGAGATGCTGCTGGCGGCGGCCAATGCCATCGCGGACGTCGTCGATGATCGGCTCAACGCGTCCTTCATTGTGCCGAGCGTGTTCGACTCAGCGGTGGCGCCCGCCGTCGCTGAGGCGGTCAGGGCCGCCGCTCGTGGGGAAGAAGAAGTAGCCTCGGCATCGTGAGTGAGCAAGTGAGCATGAATGAGCATGAATGAGCATGAATGAGCTCAGCCACGTCGACGAGACGGGCACAGCCCGCATGGTCGACGTCTCCGGCAAGGACGTGACCGCGCGCACGGCGGTGGCCAGTGGCAGGGTGCGTACCACCACCGAGGTGGTCCGGTTGTTGTCGTCGAACGGGCTGCCCAAGGGTGACGCCCTGGCTACCGCGCGCATCGCGGGAGTGCTCGGCGCCAAACGCACGCCTGAGCTGATCCCGCTGTGTCACCAGATCGCGTTGACCAAGGTGGACGTGGACTTCCAACTCGACACCGACAGCGTGCGCATCGAGGCCACGGCTCGAACCAGCGACCGCACGGGTGTGGAGATGGAGGCGCTGACCGCCGTCGCGGTGGCCGGACTGACGCTGCACGACATGATCAAGGCGGTCGATCCCGCCGCCTCGCTCGACGAGGTGCGGCTGGAGCGCAAGGCCGGCGGCAAGACCGGGACCTGGCATCGGGAGGAGCACCGATGAAGCGCACCGCGAGAGTGATCGTGGCCTCGAATCGCGCAGCCAACGGCGTCTACGCCGACCAGACCGGCCCCATCATCACCAGGTGGCTCGCCGAACGTTCCTACGAGGTGCCCGAGCCGGTCGTGGTGCCCGACGGTGAGCCGGTGGCGCAGGCGCTGAGGGAAAGTCTCTCCGACGAGGTCGACGTCGTGATCACTACGGGTGGCACCGGGATCTCACCGACCGACCGCACTCCCGAGGCAACAGCCCAGTTGCTGGACTACGAGCTTCCCGGGCTTGCCGACGCGGTAAGGGCAGCGGGGCAGGACAAGGTGGCGACCGCGATCCTGTCGCGAGGGATGGCCGGTGTCGCGGGGCGGACGCTGATCGTGAACCTGCCGGGCTCGCGGGGCGGTGTGAATGACGGGCTGGAGGTGCTTGCCGGAGTGCTCGACCATGCTGTCGATCAGATCGCGGGCGGGGACCATCCGAGGACCGGTGCCGGCACTCAACAGGAGAACGGCAACCAGCAGGAGAACGGGCAGCTCACGCCGACGGCTCGGGTAGCGCTCGCGCAGGTGACCGAGTCGGAGCTGTCGGTGGAGGAGCACGCCCAGCTCGTGCGTGAGGTGGGCGCGGGTGCCGTGGTGACCTTCGGCGGTGTTGTTCGCGACCACGACGACGGTCGGTCGGTGACCTCCTTGTACTACGAGGGACACCCGACCGCGGGCGAGGTGCTTGCCAGGGTCGTTTCGGAGGTTGTGGGGCGAAGGAGCGGCCTGCGGGCGGTGGCGGTCAGCCACCGGCTGGGGGCTTTGGAGATCGGCGACGTGGCGCTTGCCTGCGCTGTCGCCGCCGAGCACAGGGCCGAGGCCTTCGCGACCTGTGCCGAGTTGGTGGACGAGGTCAAGGCGCGGCTTCCAGTGTGGAAGCACCAGCACTTCGCCGACGGCACCGACGAATGGGTCAACTCGCCCTGAGCTGTATCTCTGGATGGCCCACCGACGCCGTCGGTCACATGGCCTTTCGGCGGGGCCCGCACTGTCTCGTCGCATGGTGGGTTCGGCCGACGGTTCGCCAAGGCCGCCAATCCGCGCCGAGAGTGGTCTTCTTGTTGTCAAGGGACGGGATGAGGGGTCCCACCGCCCGGGGGACGCGGTGGGACCCCTCCCGCGCCCGCCGATCAGCGATCGGCGGGCATCGGTGCCGTTGTCGACACCCTCAGACCTTCGGGGAGGTCACTTGGTGGCGATCTTCTGGCCGACCACGATGAAGTCGGGGTTGGAGATGAAGCCCTCGTTGAGCTCGACGAGCTTCATGTAGCCACCCGCGACGTTGTGCTCGCTGGCGATCTTCGACAGCGTGTCGCCCGCGACCACGGTGTAGTCGCCGTTGGGGTTCGACTCGGCCACGCTCGGTGCGGGTGCCGGGGCGGGAGCCGGAGCCGGAGCCGGGGCCTGCGGCGCGGGGGCCGCGGTCTCGACCGAGGAGGTGCTTTCGGCACCGCCGGTGTTACTGCTCTCGTAGCTGGCGGTGGAGCCTGCCTTGGCGCCACAGACTGGCCAGGCACCGATGCCCTGGCCCTGCAGGACGTTCTCCGCGACGCGGATCTGCTCCGCACGGGACGCCTCGTGTGGCATGCCGCTGCCGCCGTACGCCTGCCAGGTGCTCAGCTTGAACTGGAGTCCGCCGTAGTAACCGTTACCGGTGTTGATGCTCCAGTCGCCACCGCTCTCGCACTGTGCGATGGCGTCCCAGTTGACGCTATCGGCCTGCGCGGGGGTCGCAGCGATAGCCAGCGGGGCGCCGACAGCGAGGCCCGCAACAGCCACGCGAGCCATGTTTCGGGACGCAGCGGAAGGTTTACGGTGCTTGCCTCGATAAGCCATTTCGACTCGGTCTCATCTTCCGCGCCTGTCGAGTGGCGAGGCAGACCCGAAGGTCTGACCGACCTTGTTGGCCGGTTGACATCGCCGTGCCGGCGGACGTCTCCTCTCGTCCCAGTCCGGAAGTTTTCTTTCGCTCGGGGTTATGGTTCGGGATCCCGCCGGACTGGGCTCGGCGCAACGGAATCCCGTCTTGCTTGGTCGGTCGGGGCCAACCGAGAAGCGACGGTACGTAACGACGAGCTGTATCGGAAATCCTTGGAACCGTGAGCTAAGTCACAGTAACGGCACGCAACCTTCGACGATCATGATGTTTTCGCAGGTAGAAGCCTCGTTATCGAGCCGTATCCGAGTCGAGACTTTTCACTCAAAGTGAGGCATGGGTCACGTCAGTTGTAGCGCCTTTGCTCCGTTCGTGACTACTTCGCGGCCGTCAGAAAAGCCGCGAGACCGGCAAGATCATCCGTGTTGATGTGATCAACACCGGCCGCCAGCAACTCCTCCCACACCGCCGTCCGCGCCGGGGTGTCGTCGTCCGGGGTAGCCCAGAACCGCACCCGCTGCCCGGCCGCGTGCGCCTGCTCGACGAGCTCGCGCAGCCGAGCGCGTTCCTGGGCAGGGAAACGGCCCTCGCCGGTCCAGGAGAACAGCTTGGTCCAGTTGTCCGACACCAGCGGTGTCAGGCCCGCGTCGGAGCCGGGGCCGAGGTCGGTCCGGTCGGCGATGCGGCCGTCGTAGAACGCCAGTCGATGCCGCTGCGCGCTGAGCACCGCCCTGGGCCGGTTGCCGGAAAGCACCACCGTCACGGCGTGTCGGCGCACCTTACCCGCGTCGTAGGAGGTGAACATGAACGAGTACCGGGGATCGCGCAGCCGTCGCTCCAGCGCGGCGTAGGTGGTGATCGCGTCGCTCTTGATGTCCACGAGCAGCTGGAAGTCGATCTTGCGCCGGTACACCTTGCCGTGGTTGTCCACCACCCGCTCGCGCAGCGGTTCCAGGTAGAGCGACTCCAGCGTCCGTTCCGGCGTCAGGTCCTCAGGGTCGTGGCCGACCAGCAACTGGTCGCCGACCAGGTAGACGTCGGCCTCGACGCTGGTGAAGCCCTGGTCGAGCGCGTCGAACAGCGGGCGGGAGTGCTCGTAGTCGTTGTGCGCGTGCGCCTGCGCGAGCGGGCGGACGCTGCGGTCGCCGGGGCGAGCGTGTGCCGCCGCGGGCGCGCTGAGTAGCGTCAACAGGGTCAGGGCCGACAGCGCAGCCGCGAGCATGCGACGGGAGAGCGACATGCGGCTCAGCCTGCGCGGGCCAGTGGGCCGCCAGGTGAACGGCTCTTCTCGGCAGGGTCACGAAATGACGAAAATCACTCGCAACCGCTGCGGATCATCGGCGGGTCAGCCCCCGGCGAAGGGTGGCAGCACGTCCAACTCCGCACCGTCGGGGAGCTGCCGGGTGACATCGCGCACCGCCATGCCGTCGAGCAGGAAGCTCGCGGCATCGAGGATGCGAGAAAGCTCACCCGGATGCATCGCTCGCAACTGATCGACGGCCTCGCCAACCGAAGCGCCAGGTGGTAGCCGCACGAGTTCGGAATCCACCCCGCTTGCCGCCCGTGCGGACGCGAAGTACCGCACGAGCACGGTGGTGGCGTGCTGCTCCCCCTCGTCGAGCGAGGTCGGCCCTGAAGTCGCCGAGCTCACGGTCAGCCTCCGATCGCGCTCATCGGCCGGATCGGCTGCGCGAACCCGGCCTCGTTGATCTCATGACCAGCGAGTTTGCCCCACATGGTGGCTCGCCAGGTGTTGGCGATGTCCTCGTCGCTGGCGCCACCACGCAGCAGCAGCCGCAGGTCGGTCTCGTCGGTACTGAACAGGCAGGAACGGATCGCCCCGTCGGCTGTGAGCCTGGTCCGCTCGCAGGCGGCGCAGAACGGCCTGCTCACCGACGGGATCACGCCCACCTCGTGCGGCCCGCCGTCGACCAGCCAGCGTTCCGCGGGCGCCCCTCCTCGCTCGGCCGGACTCGGGGTCAGCGTGAACTCGGTGCCGAGCAGTTCCAGGATCTCGTCGGCCGTGATCATCTCCTTGCGGTTCCAGCCGTGTTGGGCATCCAGTGGCATCTGCTCGATGAACCGCAGGTGGTAGCCGTTTTCGAGGGCGAACCGCAGTAGCGAGGGCGCCTCGTGTTCGTTGACACCCCGCAGCAACACCGCATTGATCTTCACCGGGTCAAGGCCCGCTTCCCGCGCGGCCGCGAGCGCGTCCAGCACGTGCCGCAGGCGGTCCCTTCTGGTGATGTGTTCGAACGTCTTCGGGTCGATGGAGTCGAGCGAGACGTTGATCCGGTCCAGTCCCGCGTCGGCGAAAGCTTTGGCGCGCTTGGCGAAGCCGATGCCGTTCGTGGTCATGGACAGCCGCGGACGCGGCCGGAGCGCGGCGATCCTCGCCACGAGGTCCTCCAGCCGGGGCCGCAGCAGCGGCTCCCCTCCGGTGAGCCGGATGTCTGTGATGCCGAGGTCGCGCACGGCGATCGTCATCAGCCGGACCAGTTCGTCGTCGCTGAGTACCTGCTCACCGGGCATCCACTCCAGCCCTTCGGCAGGCATGCAGTAGGTACACCGCAGGTTGCACTTGTCGGTGAGGGATACCCGAAGGTCCGTCGCGACGCGCCCGAACGTGTCGATGAGCGCGGGATTGTCCGGTCGTGGCTTGTCCGTCACCTGCTGTGCGCCGGGCACCCTGGGGATGCCGAGGTTTACCTCCGTCACCCAGCCCAGCCTAGTGCGCCGATCCGGCCAGGTGTGAGCTTGCTTTCACGACGATCGGGACCGTAAGCCTGGTTAATCCGCATGTGCGGCGATATATTGCTATGTGTGCCGCAGTTTCGGTTCTCGGAAGCCGCCCGCCTGCTCGGTGTCAGCGACGACACAGTCCGGCGCTGGGTGCGGGCCGGAGAACTCGCCGCGGGCGAGGACGCCGCGAGGCGCAAGGTTGTCGAAGGCGCCGAGCTCGCGGCCTTCGCGCGCAGGCTCGCCGGTGAGACACCGGACCCCACCGGAGTGCGCCGCTCGGCGCGCAACCGCTTCGTCGGGCTGGTCACCGATGTCGTCACCGACAAGGTCATGGCCAAGGTGGAACTGCAATGCGGCCCTAACCGGATCGTGTCGCTGATGAGCACCGAGGCGGCCACCGAACTGGGGCTGCAGCCGGGCGTGCTGGCGGTGGCCGTGGTGAAGGCCACGCAGGTCATCATCGAGACCGTCGGAGGTGACCAGTGAGGAGATCGTCGGGCCGGGGGCTGATCGCGCTGCTCGTCGCCGGGCTCACGGCAGCGGCGTGCACGACGCCCTCGGAGGACGGTTCGGCCACCCTCACCGTGTTCGCGGCGGCCTCGCTCACCGAACCCTTCGCCGCGCTGGAACGCCGCTTCGAAGACACCCACCCCGGCGTGGACGTACTACTGAACCTCGACGGGTCTCCCACGCTGGCTCAGCAGATCATCGAGGGCGCGCCGGTCGACGTGTTCGCCTCCGCCGACGAGGCGACGATGCGACAGGTGGTGAGCGCGGGAGCGGTCGAGGGTCGTCCCGCCACGTTCGCCACCAACACGCTGACGATCGCCGTCGCGCCAGGCAACCCGCACCGCATCCGGGGACTGGCCGACCTCGCCGAGCCCGGCCTCACGGTGGTCGTATGCGCGCCCAGGGTTCCGTGCGGGGCGGCGACAGAGCGGGTGCAGCGAGCGGCAGGGGTCGAACTCACGCCCGCGAGTGAGGAGCAGAACGTGAAAGCGGTGCTCGCGAAGGTCGAGGCGGGTGTCGCCGACGCGGGACTGGTGTACAAGACGGACGTTACCGCGCGGAGGCGGGTGGAGGCCGTGCCCTTTCCCGAGTCGCGGCAGGCGGTCAACACCTATCCCATCGCGACCCTCGCCGGCGCGCCGCGACCAGGACTCGCGCGCGAGTTCACCGAACTCGTGCTCGGCGAGGTCGGCAGCCGCGAGTTGAGTGAGGCGGGCTTTGGCACGCCCTGACCGGGCAGCGCGCGGCCGCGGCCGCTCCCGAACGGCCGGTGTGCCGTTGGTGTTGTGGGTCCCTGCCTCCCTGGCTCTGGCGCTCGTCGTACTGCCGGTCGTCGGGTTGCTCGTGCGTACCGACTACGCCAACCTGCCCGAACTGCTGACGTCGCCGTCGGCCAGCAACGCGTTGCGACTGTCCTTGCTCACCGCCGGACTGTCCACTGTGGCCTGTGTGGTGCTGGGAGTGCCGCTTGCGGTGGTGCTTGCCCGCTACCGCGGGCGCGCGGTACGCGTGCTGCGGGCCGTTGTGCTGTTGCCGCTGGTGCTGCCGCCCGTCGTCGGCGGTCTCGCGCTGCTCTACCTGCTTGGCCGCAACGGCTTTCTCGGCTACCTGCTCGACGTCACCGCGGGCGTGCGGGTGCCACTGACCACCGCCGCCGTGGTCGTCGCGCAGACCTTCGTGGCGATGCCGTTCCTCGTGGTGAGCCTTGAGGGGGCGCTGCGTGGCGCCGGTGATCGCTACGAGCGTGTCGCCGCCACGCTCGGCGCGGGCCCGTGGACGGTGTTTCGCAGGGTCACCGTCCCGCTGTTGCTGCCCGCGCTGGGTTCCGGCGCGGTACTCAGCTTCGCCAGGGCGCTCGGTGAGTTCGGGGCGACGATCACGTTCGCGGGCAGCCTGGAAGGCGTGACCCGCACCCTGCCGCTCGAGGTGTACAACCAGGCG
The DNA here is from genome assembly GCF_011761185.1 of Saccharomonospora amisosensis. Lineage (NCBI taxonomy): Bacteria > Bacillati > Actinomycetota > Actinomycetes > Pseudonocardiales > Pseudonocardiaceae > Saccharomonospora > Saccharomonospora amisosensis. The sequence goes on from NZ_JAAOYM010000001.1 coordinate 637,923, forward strand.
CAGACCGATGTCGACAGTGCCGTGGCACTCGCGCTGCTGCTGGTGGTGGTGGCCGTCGTGGTGATCGTGCTCGCGCGGCCTCGTGCGCTGGAAGGGGTGCGGGCGTGACACTGCACGCCGAGCTGGAGGCCAGCCGGGGCGCGTTCACGCTGTCGGTGGCCTTCGACGTGCCACGCGACTCCGTGCTGGCGGTACTCGGACCCAACGGGTCGGGCAAGTCCACGCTGCTCGGCTGCCTCGCCGGGCTGGTGGTGCCCGATCGCGCCACGGTGACTCTCGGAGAGCGCACTCTCGACGGGCACGGCCACGCGGTGCCGCCGCACCGGCGTGGTGTCGGCCTGCTCGCGCAGGAGGCGCTGCTGTTCCCGCACCTGAGCGTCACCGACAACGTCGCCTTCGCGCCGCGCTCGCGTGGCGCGTCCCGAGCGGACGCACGTGCCACCGCTCACCGCTGGCTGAGCGAGGTGGACGCCGCCGAACTCGCCGACCGCAAACCCCACCAACTCTCCGGGGGGCAGGCTCAGCGGGTGGCCATCGCACGCGCGTTGGCCGGACAACCGGAGTTGTTGCTGCTCGACGAGCCACTCGCGGCGCTCGACGTCGATGCCGCGCCAGCCATCCGCGCTCTGTTGCGGCGAGTGCTGCGCGATCGCGGCCACCGCAGAGCCACCGTGCTCGTGACCCATGACCCGCTCGACGCGCTGACGCTTTCCGACTCCGTCGTGGTGCTCTCGGCCGGGCGGATCGTGGAGCGCGGTCCCACGCGCGAGGTGCTGGCCGCGCCGAGGACGGCGTTCACCGCGCGAATCGCGGGGCTGAATCTCGTGGCGGGCACCGCAACCACAGGCGGTGAGAGCGTGCGCACCTCGGCAGGTCAACTGGTGACCGGCGTGCCGTCGATCGAGGTGGCCACAGGGGAACCCGCCGTCGCGGTGTTCACCCCGGGGTCGGTGGCGGTACACCCCGCTGGTTCGACCGTCAGCGGTAGCCCGAGGAACGTAATCGACGCCGTGATCTCGGCGCTTGAGCCGCACGGCCCGGTGGTGCGGCTGCGCACCACCGAGGGGATCAGCGCGGACCTGACCCCTTCCTCGGTGGCGGAACTGGCATTGGAGCCCGGCCGCGCGGTGCGACTCGTCATCAAGGCCACCGCGGTGACGATCCATCCTGCCATCGGCCGGTAGGGCAATAGGCTGTGCCCCATGAGCGATCAGCAGTGGAGCTACCTCACCGACATGGACGGCGTGCTCGTGCACGAGGAGCATCTCGTTCCGGGCGCCGATGAGTTCCTCGCCGAACTGCGGGCCAGTGGGGCCAAGTTCCTCGTGCTGACCAACAACTCCATCTACACGCCGCGTGACCTGCGGGCCAGGTTGTTGCGGACGGGACTGGACGTGCCGGAGGAGGCGATCTGGACCTCCGCGCTGGCCACCGCCAGATTCCTGCACTCACAGCGGCCGAACGGTTCGGCGTTCGTCATCGGCGAGGCCGGTCTCACCACGGCGCTGCACGAGGTCGGGTACGTGCTCACCGACACCGAACCCGACTACGTGGTGCTCGGCGAGACCCGCACCTACAGCTTCACATCCATCACGAGGGCGATCCGGCTGATCGACGGCGGGGCCCGGTTCATCGCGACCAACCCCGACCCCACCGGGCCGAGCAGGGAGGGCCTGCTACCCGCCACCGGCTCCATAGCGGCACTGATCGAGCGCGCGACCGGCCGCTCGCCCTACTACGTCGGCAAGCCGAACCCGCTCATGATGCGCTCGGCGCTACGCGCTCTTGGCACGCACTCCGAGCACACGTTGATGATCGGCGACCGGATGGACACCGATGTGCACTCCGGCATCGAGGCGGGGCTGAGCACGGTCCTCGTGCTCAGCGGCATCTCGACGCGCGAGTCCGCTGAACGCTACCCGTTCCGGCCGACCCTGGTGATCAACTCGATCGCCGATCTGCTAGGTCGGGTCAAGGACCCGTTCGCCGCTGCTTGACCGGTGGGCATATCGTCGTGGGGTGAATGCCGAGCCCACGTTCGTCGTCGGTGACGTGCACGGCCACCACGACGAGCTGGTCGCCGCGCTCCGTGCGCGCGGGCTGGTCGATGCCCAAGGCGACTGGATCGGTGGTCGGGCCAGGCTGTGGTTCCTAGGCGACTTCGTGGACAGGGGGCCTGACGGGATCGCCGTGATCGACCTGGTGCGAAAGCTCCAGCGGCAGGCGCCCGCTTCCGGCGGTGGTGTCGACAGCCTGCTCGGCAACCACGAGATCCTGTTGCTCGGTGTGCACCGCTTCGGCGACACGCCGGTGCCGTCTGACTTCGGGCCGCGCAGCTTCGCCCGCAGCTGGGAGCTCAACGGCGGGCAGCTTGCCGACCAGGAGCGGCTCACCCCCGAACACATCGAGTGGTTGATCGCCCGCCCCGTCGTCGCCAAAACGGCCGGACACCTGCTGGTGCACTCCGACACCCTGGAGTACCTCGAATGGGGTGACACCGAGGATGCCGTCAACTCGGCGGTGCGGGAGGTGCTCGAAGGCGCCGACATCGAGCAGTGGTGGGAGGTGTGGCGGCGGATGACCACGCGTTACGCCTTCCGTGGGCCGGAAGGTGAACGGATGGCCGACATCCTGCTCGGGCAGTTGGGCGGGCAGCGAGTGGTGCACGGGCACAGCGTCATCGCCGACCAGTTGGGCGTGCCCGCCTCACAGATCGAGGGCCCGTTCCTGTACGCGGGCGGTAAGGCACTCGGCGTGGACGGCGGGCTGTTCGTCGGCGGTCCGTGCCTGGTGGTGGAACTCGCCGATTCCTACGCGCCCTCCGAGGCACACGCCGCGCCCACAGCGGGCTGACGCGGCTTCAGTCCCGTACGGGCACGATCCGCCTGCCAAGTGGCAGCAAAGAGACCGGAATCAGCTTGAAGTTCCCGATACCGAGCGGTATTCCGATGATCGTCAGGCACAGCAGGACCCCGGTCACGATATGGATGACCGCGAGCCAGAACCCCGCGACGACGATCCAGATGATGTTGCCGAGCACCGACGCCGCTCCAGCGTCCTCACGGTCGGTGACGGTGCGGCCGAACGGCCACAGCGCGTAGTTGGCGATGCGGAACGAGGCGATACCGAACGGGATCGTGATGATCAGCACGAAGCTGATGAGCCCGGCTATCGCGTAGCCGAGGGCCAGCCAGAAGCCGGACAACACCAGCCAGATCACGTTCAGTAACGCCCGCATACCGCCATTGTCCCCGGATCGTGGCGTCCGCGCCGCCCCTCCATGTGCAGGTATCCGCGACGCCTCCCGGGTTCCTACACTCGGTGTGCTGGCCCTTCGACGCGGAGGAGGCTTTCGTGAGCCATCCTCGGCAACCCTCGGCTCACGAGGGCCGACCGGGATGGGCCCCCGCTGTGGCAGGTTCTTGGCCCACAGCAGGGGAGGGTGTTCCCGCAAGACACAGGAGGCATCATGCCGGACGCGCCCGCTGTCCCCAGTTACTCCTCGGGCACCTCGGACGTCCCGCTGCTGGGAGACACCATCGGTGACAACTTCGATCGCACGGTGCGGGCGTTCGGAGAACGTGACGCACTCGTGGAGCAGTTCACCGGCAGGACGTGGACCTACGAACAACTCGCCGCCGAGGTGAACGCGCTGGCGCTTGGCTTGGCGAATGCCGGTGTTGGCAAGGGTGACCGGGTCGGGATCTGGGCTCCCAACTGTGCGGAATGGACGATGACCCAGTACGCCACCGCCAAGATCGGCGCGATACTGGTCAACATCAACCCCGCGTACCGCGCCCACGAACTGGAGTACGTGCTCAACCAGTCCGGGATCACCATGCTGGTGGCCGCGGAGAGCTTCAAGACCTCCGACTACGCGGGAATGATCGAGGAGGTACGCCCGCGCTGCGAGGCGCTGCGGCACGTCGTGCTGCTGGGCGACGAGGAGTGGAACGCACTGTTCGAGCACGGCAGGCAGGCCGATCCCGCGCTGCTGGAGCGGCTGCGTGCGACGTTGAGCGCCGACGATCCGATCAACATCCAGTACACCTCAGGCACTACGGGGTTCCCGAAGGGTGCCACGCTGAGCCATCACAACATCCTCAACAACGGCTTCTTCGTAGGTGAACTGTGCGGTTACACCGAAGCCGACCGGATCTGCATCCCGGTGCCCTTCTACCACTGTTTCGGCATGGTGATGGGCAACCTGGCCGCGACAAGTCATGGCGCCTGCATGGTCATCCCCGCGCAGGCGTTCGAGCCCGCGGCCACGCTGCGAGCGGTACAGGCGCAACGATGCACGTCGCTGTACGGCGTCCCGACGATGTTCATCGCGGAACTGGCCGAAGCCGACTTCGACTCCTACGACCTGTCCAGCCTGCGGACCGGGATCATGGCGGGCTCGCCGTGCCCGGTGGAAGTGATGAAGCAGGTCATCGAGCGGATGGGGATGACGGAGGTGACCATCTGCTACGGCATGACGGAGACCTCCCCGGTTTCGACACAGACAAGGGCCGACGACTCGATCGAGCGACGCGTGTCCACTGTGGGCAGGGTGCACCCGCACCTGGAGGTGAAGATCGTTGACCCGGAGACGGGGCTGACGGTGCCACGCGGAACCCCCGGCGAGTTCTGCACCCGGGGCTACTCGGTGATGCTCGGTTACTGGGAGCAGCCGGAGCAGACGGCCGAGGCCATCGACGCCGCGCGGTGGATGCACACCGGAGATCTCGCGGTGATGGACGACGAGGGCTACGTCAACATCACCGGCCGGATCAAGGACATGGTCATCCGGGGCGGGGAGAACATCTACCCGCGTGAGATCGAGGAGTTCCTTTACACCCACCCGGACGTCCTCGACGCGCAGGTGATCGGTGTGCCCGATCGCAGGTACGGCGAGGAGTTGATGGCGTGGGTGCGGATGCGCGAGGGCGCTCCGCCGCTCACCGCCGAGGCGCTGCGCGACTTCTGCCATGGCAGGCTCGCGCATTACAAGATCCCGCGCTACGTGCACGTGGTGGACGAGTTCCCGATGACGGTTACCGGCAAGGTGCGCAAGGTCGAGATGCGGGAGAAGTCGGTCGAACTGCTCGGGCTGGATGAACCGGCCAAGGGATCGTAGGCACGCACCCCTCCAGCACCCGCCCGACACCGTCCACGGAGCCAGCAGCGTCGTGCTTCAGGCTGGTTGGGCGCCGAGCCTGCCGTCCTCGACCACGTAGGAAACATCCCGGCGTACCCGGGACGCCGCATCGCTCGGGTCGTCGACGAACCACAGGTCCGAGGTCCATACGTCGCGGCCCACCTCGCACGAGAGGTAGCCGCGCTCGCGGCCGTTGTAGTAGCGCACCTGCGGGTTGTGGGGCAGCGCGGACTCGAACAACGCGTTGTTGCCCTTGCCGCTGCTGATCGAGCTACCGATGAACTCCGTTGCCACCACCGGTGAGGTGGGATCGTGTTCCAGCGTGATGTCGTTGACCATTGCCGCGTGGACGTCCCCGCTGAGCACGATGGGGTTGCGAGGCTGTTGTCGGTGCAGAAAGCCGGTGATGCGGGAGCGTGCCGCCGGATAGCCGTCCCACTTGTCGGTGTTGTAGGCCTGCCCATCGGCCGTGTCCATGTCGATGGCCGCGAGGTAGACCTGCTGCGCGATCACATTCCACCTCGCGGTCGACGAGGCGAGTCCTTCGAGCAGCCAGCGCTCCTGCTCTGGTCCGGTCAAGGTCCGGTCAGGGTCGTATGCGTCGCTTGGCAGCGGCTGGAAGGTCGGGCCGTCCACCTGTGGGGTGCGGTACTGCCGGGTGTCGAGCAGCCGGATCTCGGCGAGGTCGCCGTAGCTGAACCGACGGTAGAGGCTCATGTCCGGCCCTGACGGCAGAGACGAGCGCCGCAGCGGCATGTGCTCGTAGTAGGCGTGATAGGCGGCGGCCCTGCGACGCGGGAATGTCTCAGGGTCCGCGTTGCCGTTGGCGCCGTAGTCGCCCGCCATGTTGTTGACCACCTCATGGTCGTCGGGCACGCACAGGAAGGCGACGGAGGCGTGCGCGGCCTGCAGGTCGGGGTCGAGCCGGTACTGCGCGTGGCGGATTCGGTAGTCCTCCAGCGATGTGGTGGCCTTGAATGGCAAGTGCCTGCGGTCGGGCCCCGCGCTTGGCTGGGCAGGGCCTCTCCCTTCGTAGATGTAGTCACCGAGGTGCAACACGATGTCGAGATCGCGCTCGGCGATGTGCCGGTAGGCCGCGTAGCGACCGGCAGGCAGCGACTGACACGACACCGCCGCGAGCGCCAGCGATGACACCGGCGCGCCCACCGGCGGCGTGGTACGGGTCCGGCCGACCGGACTCAGCTGGCGCCCGACGCGAAAGCGGTAGTAGTAGACGCGATCGGGCAGTAACCCTTCGACCTCGACGTGAACCGAGTGCGCCCACTCGCTCTTGGCTCGCGCGCTTCCCGCTCGAACGACGTCGGCGAAGTGCTCATCGGTGGCGACCTGCCACAGCACCTGTACGTCGCCCGCGGCCATGCCACCGTCCGGGGCCAGCGGTTGCGGAGCCAGCCGAGTCCACAGCACCACGCCGTCGGGGGCCGGGTCGCCCGAGGCGACGCCGAGTGTGAACGGGTACTCCCGTGGTAGGGCGGCGGTTGCCGCTTTGGCACTCCAGCCGGAGAACGCGGCGGCGCCGAGCGCGGAGCCGCCGAGCAGGGCGGTGCGGCGGGTCAGACTCATGGGCACTCCCGAAGCGAACCGGACTGGTTCGCCTTTTCTAATGGCCCGGGATGAACGCGAGGGGCCGCGCGCATGAATAGGTGAGTGCGGTTCGGGGTCGGCTACGCGGCACTCAGGACCGGTCGGTGCCGTCGGGCCGCAGTGCCTGCTCCACCTGCTCGGAGGTGAGCGGGCTTGAGCTGACGTAATACAGCACGGCGCCGGGGGGCAACTCGTCCCCCCAGCCGGGGTTGACCATGAGCCGCTCGCCGGTGCGGGCCGCGAGCACGGTGACACCGTGTCTGCGGCCGAGTGTGACGCGGCACCGGTCGACCGGCACCGGCCCGAGCGACTCCGGCAGCGTTACCGAGTAGGTGTTGGCCCCGCCGTATGTCAACAGCTCCGCGTACATCTCGGCGATTCCGGGTGAGGTGATTTCCTCGGTGATCATGCGAGGGGTGTGCCACTGCACGCACCGGACGTGCTCGCCGATGTAGCCGAGCAGCGATGCGCGTTCCATGTCGCGCAGCGTCACCACAACGTGGGCATCGGTGATGACGTGGTCGACGGCCAGCGCGACGGCGAGCGCTTCGTTGTCGTCACGGGCGTCCACAAGCACGCTGCGTGCCGTGTGGACCCCGGCCCTGCGCAAGGTCTCCTCGTCGGTGAGGTCACCGCGTACGTAATCGATGAGTTCTTCGGCCATCGGGTGGGTCCCCACCTCGTCCCAGGCGCACAACACCAGGGTCCCGTCGATGCCGTGCAGCAGTTCCCGAGCGATACGTTCGGTGCGCCCCGGGGTATATCCGAGCAGAACCGTGTGCCCGGACGCCTTCACGGTGATCGATCCCTGCATTCGGCGTCCCCTCGCTCCCTCAAGCACCGAGGCCATCTTCGTGAACACCGTCGTGAGCGTGACGATCCCGCCGGTGATCACATACGCGCCGACGACGTGGCCCGCGGCCGACTCGGGGAAGAAGTCACCGTAGCCGACCGTGGCCGCGGTCACGACGAAGTACCACCAGTAGTTTTCCGGCAGCACCAGCGCGCTGCCCTCGGGTTCGGCCAGCGCCATCAGCGGCCAGCTCGTCACGAAGACGAACACGGTGACGGCGATCGGGGTGAACCATGAGGTGAGCAGCGTGAACCTGGCCAGTAGCCGGGACAGGAAGAACGGCACGCGCGTGCTCCGCGTAGGTCATGGACGGGTTCGGCAGCAGACCCTAACGGACCTGGGCCGCCGAACCCCTCACGACTTGCTCACGAGCTGCTTACGACGTGCTCACGACTGGTTCGCGGCTGCCTCGGCGAACGCCTTGGCGTCCTCGGCGCCGAAGGTCTCCTCCAGTTGCTCGGGAGTGTGGTCGATGTCGATGGCCGCCACGTCGGCGCCGCGAGCTGACTCGATCGCACCGAGCCTTCGCTGTGCCCTGTCGGCGGCGTACTGCAGGAACTCCTGGTTGTCGATGCTGAACGGCGGTTCGTCGAACTGGTTGTTCACCCACTCGATCATGCCGAGCGCGTGCGGCAGCAACTCGCCCATCCGCTGCTGCACCACGTCCCACAGCGAGTCGTCGGCGGCGATGTGTCGCCTGCACGTGAAGGTGCCCCACGCCATGTGCCTGCGCTCGTCGTCACCGATACGGCGCACCAGCTCCTGCATACCCGGCAGGATGCCGCGGGAGGTGCACACCTTCTGCCACGCGTAGTACCCGGTCAGCGCGAGGCTGCCCTCGATGACGTGGTTGTAGGTGACGCTGGCGCGCACCTGGTTCACCGGACTCGGGTCCTGCGCCAGGATTCCGAGCGATTCGGGCAGCTCCTCGTAGAACAGCTTGCGGTAGTGCGGGTTCTCGGCCACGTAGGAGTGCAGGTCCTCGGTGAGACCGACGGCGTCCATCCAGCGCCGGAACACCTCCGTGTGCTTGGCTTCCTCGAAGCAGAACTGCGTCAGGTACATCTCGTCGGCGAGCCTGCCCTCAGCCGCCATCGCTTTCATGAACGGCTGGATGTCCTCCGTGACCGCCTCCTCGCCCGCGATGAACTGCGCGCACAGGTAGGTCGCCGAGCGACGCTCCTCGTCGTTGAGCGATTCCCAACCCTCGCGTTCGGCCGAGAAGTCGATGTCGGCGGGGTTCCAGAACTTCTTGTTGCCCTTGACGAAGAGCCGCAACGGGAAGGAATCCCAGTTCAAGCCTCCTCGGCGCAGTGAGTGGAAGCCTTCCCGGTGTGGTGCGACGGTGCCGGTCATGAACGTTTCCCTTCGAGTCACTTCGTTGTGGATGATTCGATGAGCGAGGCGATCACGGCCCTTACCCCGTCGGCGGCCTCTTCGGCAGAGTGGCCGGGCAGCACCAGGTAGCTCATCGTCAACCGCGTCATGGTCTCGGCGACGAACTCGGTGTCACGCAGCTCGGGCAGCCGGTCCCGCAGGTAGGCCATCGAGACCTCGGTGGCGGCCCGCAGGATCGGCTCGCCCCGCGTGGTCAGCAGCGGGAGCAGGTCCTCCGCGACGTCGGTGCCGAGCGCCGCGGCGACAAGCCGGTTCTCCTTGGCGTGTTCGATGGTGTAGACGGTGGCGGAGTGCACTCCGGAGAGCACGTCGGGTGCCGCGTTGAGCCGTTGCTGGATGCCTTCGGTGAACTCGGCGAGCGTGCGTAGCGCGACCGCCTGCACGAGCGCGGCCTTGCTGCCGAACTCGTTGTAGACGGTTTGTCTGCTCACCCCGACTCTCGCGGCGACGTCGGCCATGCGAAGCCGGGCGTATCCGCGTTCCGGCAGCAGTTCGGTGGCCGCGTCAAGCAGCTCCTCCCGCAGCGACGCCCTGGCGCGCTGGGTGAAGCTCGTGACCTGAGACACATTCATATGTTGACAGAGTCTGTTCTGATGTCAAGGGATTGGACCCGTCCGTCAGCCGTGTAAAGGGCTACGGTGGCGCGGGTGGGAAGGTGCGTCGGCTTCGACCTGGACATGACACTGATCGATCCGCGACCCGGCATGGTCGCGGCGATGGAACAACTGGCTCGCGAATCCGGTCTCGACCTCGACGCCGAACTGTTCGCCTCTCGCCTCGGACCACCGCTTGACCACGTGCTGCGGGGGTTCGAGGCGCCGGAGGAGCGCATCCCGGACCTGGTGTCGCGGTTCCGTGAGATCTACCCCGGACTGGTCATCCCGAGCACCGTGGTGCTACCGGGTGCCCGCGCCGCGATCGACGCCGTCCGCGACGCCGGAGGAACCTCGCTCGTGGTCACCGGCAAGTACGAGCGCAACGCCGCGCTCCACCTGGAGGCGCACGGTCCCGAGGTGGATGTGCTTGTCGGTGATCTGTGGGCCACCGGGAAGGCCGCCGCGCTGAAGCGGCACAACGCGTTCGCCTACGTCGGCGACCACGTCGGTGACATCCGGGGCGCACTGGCGGCGGGCGCGATCGCGGTAGGGGTCACGACCGGGCCGTGTACCCGAGCCGAACTGCTCGCCGCGGGCGCCCACGTGGTGCTCGACTCACTCGTGGAGTTCCCAGGCTGGCTGGCGGCTAGCGCTGACGGTGCTCGCGTACCAGAGCGATGAGCCCGAGACCGAGGCCAAACGGGGTGACCACACCCGCGAAAGCGGAAAGCCACACCGGCAGGTCCTGCAAGCCCGCGGCGAAGAGTACGAAAACCGCCACCACCGCGACCATGCCCACGGCGAACAGGATGATCCCTGCCCGCATCAAGCCCGGCTTACCCACGGTGCGCTGTCCCTTGTCCTCAACGGCGGTGTCCATACCGGCATCTTAAGGTCGGCATTCGGCTTCTCCGTACTGTGTGTGGCGAGATAGGCTTGGTGGACACGCGTCCTGGGTACGCCTGGGGCGCGTTCGTCGTGCGGGGACGGTGCCTACCGGACCCGTGGCAGCAGAGCGAAGGAACGGTGAGGGTAGTGCCGACCGGCAAGGTCAAGTGGTACGACGCGGATAAGGGATTCGGCTTCGTCACGCAGGACGGCGGCGAGGACGTCTACATTCGGAAATCCGCGCTACCGCAGGGCGTGGAGGCCCTCAAGGCCGGCCAGCGGTTGGAGTTCGGTGTAGCCGACGGCAGGCGCGGACCGCAGGCTCTCTCTGTCCGGCTGCTGGACCCGCCGCCTTCGGTGGCGGAGGCCCGTCGCCGTCCTGCCGAGGAGTTGCACGGGCTCATCGAGGACATGATCAAGCTGCTGGAGATGCGGGTGCAGCCGGACCTGCGCAGGGGTCGCTACCCCGACCGCAAGCACACCAAGCGCATCGCCGAGGTCATGCGGGCCGTCGCACGCGATCTCGACCCCTGATACGCCGGTGGCGGGGCGCGTCAGCGCCGCCCCGCGGGTTCGATCTGAAGTGACCACACGCCGCGCACGACGAGTTGTGGCTGCCCGTTCTCGTCCACGATCGGGTTGCCCTGCTCGTCGGCCGCGTAGGCGGCTCCCAGTTGCTGGACCTCCACGACGAGCAGTTGGTCGCCGGGCGAGTCGGGGACCACCGTGTATGCGTGTTGCTTGCCGTCGGTGAAGACCTGCTGGCGGACCGGGCGGGGCTTGCCGTCCGCGCCGAGGAACTGCACGTTGAGCGCCCACGGCGTCGACGAGACGTCCGAGGGCAGCGACACCTGCACGGGCTTGCCCTCGCGCACGCGCAGGTTCGCGGGTTCGCCACCGGTCTCGCAGGAGGTCAGCTTGGCGTCGCAGTAGCTGAGTGCTTCTGCCGTCGCGCTCTCGCCGTCGGCGTAGAAGGTGATCTCGGGTGCCGAAGGCGCGGAGCACCCCGCCACTGTGACCGCGCCACCCGCGAGAAGTGCTACTACCAGACGTCGCATAGTGGCGAGACTACGAGCCGTCGGCTACGCGGGTGGGATCGGGTCGCAGCGCACGCCCACGGCCGAACGAGGGCAGCAGCGAAGAACCGTTCCTGACCAACCACGTCTGGGCGAGCCCGAGCGCGAGCAGCAGCGAAACCACGAGGAAACCGATCCAGTAGGTGGGCGGCAGCAGCAGCCCGACAGCCCCGCCGGACACCCAGGCGAGTTGCAGCACGGTCTCCGAACGGCCGAACGCGGAGGCACGCGACTCCTCCGGCATGTCGTGCTGGATGACGGCGTCGAGGCTGTTCTTGGCCAGCGCGCTCGCGGTGGCACCGACAAGTCCCACGACGGCGGCCGTCGCGATGCCGGAGAAGATCGCGGCCAATATCGTCGCGGCCAACGTGCCCGCGAGGGAACCGAGGATGACCTGGTCGTACTTGCCGAAGTGCAGCCTGGAGCCCAGCGCGTTGCCGAGGAAGCCACCAGCGCCCGCCGCGGCTCCGATGATGCCCAGCAGCAGCAGTTGCATGAACGGACTCTGCCCGCTGTCCTCTGTCTGCGCCTTGACCGCGAACGCGGCGAACATCATCAGGAACCCGGTGAGCACCCGGATCGAGCCGTTGCCCCACAGTGCGACGACAACGTGTCGAGCCATCGGTCTGCGTGGCTTGAGCGCGGGCCTTCGCGCGGTGAGCGAAGCGGGCACCTCGCCCTCGGTGACCTCGACCCACGACGGGATACGCATGGCCTGCGCGGCGCCGACGGCGCAGATCAGCGCGGTGAACCACAGCGCGCCCGCGGAACCGAACGCCCAGTTCACCCCACTTGCCAGCGCCCCGAAGACACCCCCGGCCGCCAACCCGAAGACGGCGAGTCTCGCGTTGGTCTTCGACAGGGTGATCTCCGGCGGCAGCACCCTCGGTGTAACGGCGGCCTTGAGCACCATGAACGACTTCGAGAGCACCATCTTGCCGAGCGCGGCCGGGTAGAGCACCCAGCTGTCGAAGTTCAATGCCATCAGCACACACATCAGGGCCTGCCCTGAGGAGGCGACGGACATGGCCAACCTGCGGCCGCGCTGGATGCGGTCCAGTGCGGGGCCGATCACCGGTGCCACCAGCGCGAACGGGGCGATCGTGATCAGCAGGTACAGCGCGACCCTGCCCCTGCTCTCCCCGCTGCTCGCCGCGAAGAACAGCGTGTTCGCCAGCGCTACCGCCATCGCCGCGTCACTGGCGTAGTTCAGCATCACCGCGTAGGTCAGCGACGTCAGCCCGGACTTGTCCGCCCCGTCGGCCGTGGCGGCCTTGCGGAAGGCGGCCACGGCCTGGCCGCTGAGCTGGCGACCGCGCAAAGCCGCCACCCGCGTGACAGTGAGCTTCTTGGGCACCCGTTGGTCGGCCCCGCCCGCGTCGAAGCCGTGCCGCGCTGTCGGCTCCTCCTCGGCGTCCCTGGGTTGACCAGGGGCGTAGCCGCCGGTGTCGTAGTACTCGTAGCCGGGCCGCTCACGCCGGGGCGGCACCGGCCCGCGTGGTGGGGGAGGTGGTGGCGGGTACGGCCGCGCGCCCCTGCTCGGCCTCGCGGGCTGCGTGGGCATCGCCGAAGTGGGTGCCTCGTCGGCGGTCGGCGGTGGTGGGGGATAGCCCCTTGCCGGAGGTGGCGCCGGGTGCTGAGCACGCGTACGGTCGACTGCCGGTTGGCTCGCCCCCGGTTCGGGCGTCCATTTCCGCTTCCCCTTGCGAGCCGAACCCATGTGTCCAATCCTGCCGTACTCAAGCCCTGCCCGTACGGGTGATCACGTGGTCGAGACGAACCGCACCCTGAACATCTTGGGCCAGAGCTTGCCGGTCAGCACGAACTCGTCCGAACCCTCCAGCGCCGCGATGCCGTTGAGCACGTCGGCCTCCGCACGCTCGCCCTCGTCCAGCAGCCCGGATGCGTCGATGCGGGCGGTGACCCTGCCGGTGTCGGGGTCGATGCGCAGGATCTCGTCGCTGTGCCAGACGTTGGCGTACACCGCACCGTCGACGCACTCCAGTTCGTTCAGCTCGTCACGCGGCTCGCCGCCCTCCGTGACCACCACCGAAGACAGTGCGGCGAAGGTCCGCGGGTCACGGAAGGTCAGCTTCGCCGACCCGTCGCTCATCACCAACCGCTGCCGATCCGGTTGGTGGCACAGTCCCCAGCCTTCGCCCTCATAGCGGACCCTGCGCCGCTGCGCAAGGGTGTCGCGGTCGCGTTCGATGGCGATGCCGCTGCGCCAGGTGAGCTGCCACACGCGGGAACCGACCACGGCGATGCCCTCGCCGAACAGTGGCTTCGGCAGCGAGACGACGACCTCGGGCTCAGCTCCGAGCGGTCCCGCCCGCAACGTGGACTCACCGACGAGCCCGGTTCCCTCGTAGAGGGTCCCGTCGTGAATCTCCAGTCCCTGTGTGAACGCCTCACCGTCGTGCGGCAGCACCTTGACTACCTCGACCCGCAGTCGCTCTACCCTCGCAGGCTCGTTCGGCGCAGGCTCACTTGGCGGCGCACCGCATGCGGCCAGCACGATCACCAGTGCCAGCACCGCAACCGCGCCCGGCAGTCGTCGCCCGGCAGTTCCCGCAGCCCTTATCACGGCCACCAGCCTGGCACGAACCCACCGACCGTCGCGCGGCACTGTGCTGCACAATGGAGACTCATGACCCTGCTGCTCACCCTCGACGACGGCACACTGCGCCGGAAGCTGTTCGATGCGGTGGAGTTGGCCCGCGAGTCCGCTGTGCTCGACGCGGGTGCCGAGAACGTGGGCGAGCACGTCGGAGTCGAGGTCGAGGACTCCGTTTCGGCGACCCACCTGTTCGACTCGCGGCTTCCCGGATACCGGGGCTGGCGGTGGTCTGTCACTGTCGCGACGACCGGGCACGACGAGCCGGTGACCGTCAGCGAGGTGGTGCACACCCCGGGTTCCGACGCCATCGTCGCCCCGAAATGGGTGCCGTGGGAGCGGCGGGTGCGGCAAGGCGACCTCGGTATCGGGGACATCTTCCCGACCGCGGCCGACGACCTTCGGCTCGCTCCCGCCTACCTGGCCACCGACGACCCCGAGGTCGAAGAGGTGGCGCGCGAGACCGGACTCGGCAGGGTCAGGGTGATGTCGCGCTACGGCAGGCAGCAGGCGGCGCAGCGGTGGCACCGTGGCGAGTACGGTCCGCGCTCCGACATGGCTCGCAGCGCTCCAGGCACGTGCGGAACGTGCGGCTTCTACCTGCGGCTGGCGGGGTCGTTGCGTGCCGCGTTCGGCGTCTGCGGCAACGAGATCTCACCCGCGGACGGTCATGTCGTGCACGCCGAGTTCGGTTGCGGAGCGCATTCCGAGATCGAGGTCGAGGCCAGCTCCCCGGTTCCGGTCGCGGACCTGTTCTACGACGACTCCCTGCTCGACACCGAGCCCGTCGGCTGACCGGCGTTAGGTCCACACACTGTCCACCATCCCAGACTTCGACTCCCACGACCTGCGCGCGGCGGTGCTGCGGGCCTGGCGGGACTCGCCGACCCGGTTCACCGAGGACACCAACGCCGAGCACGACCTGCGAGTCGGCGGGTACCGCGACCGGCTGTTCGTCGAACTGGCACAGAACGCGGCCGATGCGGCCGCACAGGCCGGAGTCGAGGGCCGCATCAGGGTTCGGGTAATCGACGGTGAGCTGAGGGTCGCCAACACCGGCGCTCCACTGGACGCCGAAGGCGTGGCCTCGCTCGCCTCGCTGCGGGCCTCGGGCAAGCGCGGGGGCACGGTGGGCCGTTTCGGGGTCGGCTTCGCCGCGGTGCTGGCCGTCACCTCGCGCCCGCGAATCGTGTCCCGCAGCGGTGGGGTGTCGTTCTCGCAGACCCGCACCCGGGAAGCGGCTGGGCGGGAGGGTGACGTGCCGATCCTGCGGTTGCCGTGGCCGCTGCCGCCGACCGAGCCCCCGGTGCCGGATGGTTTCGACACCGAGGTCCGCCTGCCGCTGCGCCCTCCGCCGGGCGAGGTGCTCGAGTTGATCCGGTCCGAGGTCGCGGACCTGCTGCTGGCGCTGCCCGCGCTGACCGAGGTCGACGTGGAGGGACAGGTGTGGACCCGCCGCGACGACGGCGAACTCGTCGAGTTGACCTCACCGGACCAGCACCGCACCCGGTGGCTCACGCATCAGGGCGAGAGCTGTGTGTGGGCGGTTCCCGTTTCGGAAACCGGCGCGCCCGTGCCGATCACCGACGACGTGCTGCATGCTCCGACGCCGACCGACGAGCGGGTCAGCCTGCCCGCTCGCCTGCTGGCGTCGGTGGCGGTCGAGCCTTCCCGCCGTCGCGTGCTCGCGGGCGCCGAAAGCAGGCGGGCGTTGGCCGAGGCGGCCCGCGCCTACCCCGGCCTTGTCCGGCGGTTGCCGCCGCGACATCGGCTCGCGCTTGTGCCGCCCGCTGGCTTTCCGGCCTCGGAGGTGGACAGCACGCTGCGCGAGTTGCTCGTCCGGCGGCTGTCAGAGGATGAGTGGTTGCCCGCCGCGGTAGGCGGGGAGCTGGCAGGGGCACGTGCGAGGGTGCTCGGCCCCGACCTGCCCGACCTCGTCGAGTTGCTCGCCGACGTGGTGCCTGGGCTTGTCGCGGCCCCGCTGTGCGGCGGGCAGGCGGCGCGCACGCTCGCCTCGGTAGGCGCGAGCCCCGTTGACACCGCCGCGATCGTCGACGCGGTCACCGGCATCGAGCGCGACCCCGCCTGGTGGCGGCGGCTGTACGAGGTGCTGCTCGACGGGGTGGAGCGACACCAGGTCGCCGCCGACGAGCTCGGCGCGATGCCGGTGCCGCTGACCGACGGCCGCACCGTTGCCGGTCCCAGGACGGCGCTGCTGCTGGACGATGTGGACCTGGCCGGGGATCTGGACCTTGCAGGGCCTCGCGTGGTGCACCCGAGGGCGGCGCACCCGCTGCTCGAACGGCTCGGTGCGGTGCGCGCGGGTGCTGGTGAGCTGCTTCGCGACCCCGCGCTGCGGGAGGCGGTCGAGGGCAGCGTGGAGGATGCGCTGGCGGGTGTGGACGTGCTGCCGCTGGTGCGCACGGTGCTGCGGTTGGCGACGCGCGCCGTCGCCGAAGGGCTCGGCGCGCTTGCGTTGCCCGACCGCACAGGCGGCTGGCGGCGCGCCGACGAACTGGTGCTGCCCGGTTCCCGGCTGCTCGATGTGCTCGACACCGAGGCGATCGGTGCGCAGGCGCCACTGGATGTGCTCGACACCGACCTCGCGGCGCGCTGGCCCGCCGAGGTGTTGACGCAGGTTGGGGTACTCGACGGTTTCAAGGCGCCTGCCGAGGACGACGCCGAGAGCACCGGGGCGGGCGCCGACCCGCCCATCGCCGATCTCGACCTGGTCGCCGACGACGCCTGGCCGGGTGCGGTGCGGCTGCTCGCATCGGACCCGCGAACCAGGCGGGTGCTGGTGGAACCGAGCGGCCGGGTGCGGAGGTGGCTGGCGGACAACGCGCTGCTGGCCGGTCAGCCGCCAGGGCAGTGGCGGCTGCGCGACGCCGAGTCGTTGGCCGGGTTGTTCGATCCGGTTCCGGATGTTGACCTGCCCGGCGACCTGCTCGTGGCGATGGGTGTTCGCTCGGATCTGACTGTTGTGGACGGGCAGGACGCGGAGTGGTTGTGTGCCCGGCTCGCAGAGGAGGCCAGGTCGGTGCCGCCCGGTCTGGTGCTGCGGGCACATTCGGCGCTCTCGCGGGTTTCGCCGGAGGACGTGCGCCCGCCCGCCGCCGTGCGCACGCTCGACGGCTCCGTGACCGACGCCGCCGACGCCGTGGTGCTGGACGCGCCGTGGCTGCTGGGGCTGTGGCCGCACAGCGGGCTCGTCGCCACGCTCGACTTCGCCGAGGCTCCCGCGCTGGCCGACGTGCTCGACCTGCCGCTGGCGAGTGAGGAGACGACCGCGGAAGTGGAAAGCGAAGGCGAGTTCGTCGCCTGGCGGGAGTTACCCGCGATCGCCGAGGTCGCCGACCTGCTCGGTGTCGCCCCGGCGGAGGGCGGGCTGTTCGTGCACGAGACGCTCACCGTCGGCGGGCGCCCGGTTCCGTGGTGGTACGACACGGCACTGCACACCTCCGACACCGCGGAGGGGCTTGCAAGGGCCTTCGCGTGGGCCACCGAGCGCTGGCCACAACGGGCGCTGATCGCGGCGCTGCTCGACGATCCAGGGGCCGCCACGCTGCTCGGCTGAGCTCGCCGCCCCTACAGGCCGTGCGGCGTCGGGCGGGAACCGCGCCTTGCGGTGGCGCGCTGCCACAGCATGATGCCCATGCCCACGATGCCGAGGCCGCCGCCCGCCAGCGTCGTCCACAACCACACGCCCCGCACCCCAGTGATGAGCAGCACGGCGAAGGCGAGAAACCACAACACGGTGCCTAGGATCATCGGCGGCCAGAGGTTGACCAGTGACCTCGGCAGCTGCGGCGTGGGACGGAACCGCCCCTTGGTGCGGGAAGGGTCGCTGGGTACGTCCACGTGGGAAGGCTACCTCCGCCGTGTCGCTGCCGGTCCGAAGCGAGGCAGGTGAGTGATGGCAGAAGCGACCGCGGAGCGGAAGCTGAAGTCGCGACTGGACCGGTTCTTCCGGATCAGCGAGCGTGGCTCCACACCGGGCAGGGAGGTGCGCGGTGGGCTGGTGACGTTCGTGACGATGGCCTACATCATCGTGCTGAACCCGCTCATTCTCGGCAGCTTCTCCGAAGGGCCCGGCGCCAACGCGGACGCGACCGGGGCGATCCTGCCGGTCCCGCAGGTCGCGGCGGTGACGGCGCTGGTGGCGGGTGTGCTGACCATTCTGATGGGAGTGGTGGCGAACTATCCGTTCGCGTTGGCGGCCGGTCTCGGCATCAACGCACTCGTCGCGGTGAACATCGCGCCGCAGATGACCTGGCCTGCCGCCATGGGACTCGTCATGGTCAACGGCATCGTTGTGCTGCTGCTCGTGGTCACTGGGGTGCGCAAGATAGTGTTCAACGCGGTACCCGCGCAGCTCAAGGCGGGCATCGCGGTCGGGATCGGCCTGTTCATCAGCCTCATCGGTCTGGTCGACGCCGGCTTCGTGCGCCGCATCCCCGACGCGGCGGGCACCACGGTTCCGGTGGAGCTGGGCATCGGTGGCTCGATCGCGTCGTGGCCGACGGCGGTGTTCGTGGTGGGCCTCGTGATCATGGGCGTGCTGGTGGCCAGGAACGTCAAGGGCGCCATCCTGATCGGTGTGGTGGCGGCGACGGTGCTGTCGATCATCGTCGAGGCCGTCGCGGGCGTCGGTCCCTCCGGCGGCACGGACCCCAAGGGCTGGAACCTCGGCTATCCGGCGCTGCCGGAGGACGTCATCGGCCTGCCCGACCTGTCGCTGCTCGGCCAGGTGTCCTTCGACGCGTGGGTGCAGGTGCCCGCGCTCACTGCCGCGCTGTTCGTCTTCACCCTGGTGCTCACCGACTTCTTCGACACCATCGGAACGATGACCGGCCTCGGCAGGCAGGCGGGCCTGGTGAACCGCGACGGCCAGTTGCCCAACGTCGGCAAGACCCTGTTCGTCGACTCCCTCGGCGCCATCGCCGGTGGCGCGGCCTCGGCCAGTTCCAACACCGTCTACATCGAGTCGGCCTCCGGTATCGCGGAGGGCGCGAGGACGGGTCTGGCCAATGTGGTCACCGGGTTGCTGTTCATCGCCGCGATGTTCTTCACCCCGCTTTACGAGGTGGTGCCGATCGAGGCCGCCGCGCCCGCGCTGGTGGTTGTCGGCGCGCTGATGATCCGCCAGGTTGCCGACATCGACTTCCGGGACTTCTCGGTCGCGCTTCCCGCGTTTCTGACGATCGTGGTGATGCCGTTCACCTACTCGATCGCCAACGGTATCGGAGCGGGCTTCGTGAGCTACGTGCTCATCCAGGCCGCGACGGGGCACGCCAGGCGGGTCCACCCGCTGATGTGGGTCGTTTCCGCCACGTTCATCGTCTACTTCGGTTTGGGCCCGATCCGCGAGGCGCTCGGCGGCTGACCCGGATCGCCCGCCCAGTCGGCTCAGTCGGCTCAGTCGGCTCAGTCAGCTCTGCCGGCGGCGAGCGAGTCGGTGTCGATGGCAAGCAACTCCTGGAGTGCGGCCACGCCCGAGGGGGTCAGTCGCACGGCGCGGCCGGTGCCGATGCGCTTGACCCAGCCGTTGTCGAACATCCGCAGGCACAGCTTCGCGCCGGCGGCACCAGCCAGGTGCGAGCGGCGCTCTGTGGCGTCAAGGCAGCACTTCACCAGCGGTCTGCGGCCCGCCCGCAGCTCGTCGGGCGCGATCCGCAGCGCGCCGGTGAGCCAGTCCATGCCGTCGCCGGTAAGTGCGCAGCCGTGGGAAAGGTCGAGCAGCCCGCGAGCGGTCATCGCGTCGGTGATGGCCACGCCGAGCCTGCCGGCGAGGTGGTCGTAGCAGGTACGCCCGCTGGCCAGTGCCGAAGACGCCGCCGCCGTGCGCAGCGTGCGATGACGTTCGGCCGTGGGATCGAGGTGTGAGAGGAGCCCTTCGATCAGGTGGGCGGCTCTGTGGTCCGCGAGTCGCACGTAGCGGTGCCTGCCCTGCCTTCGCTCCCCGAGCAGTCCACCGGCGAGGAGCCGGTCGAGGTGTTCGCTCGCGGTCGCGGGTGCCACGCCCGCGAGCGAGGCCAGTTCACCCGCCGTCCAGGCCCTGCCGTCGAGCAGCGCGAGGCAGAACCGCGCGCGCGTGCGGTCGGCGAGCAGGCTTGCCAGCTCGGCGAGTTCGGCAGCGGACACGGCACGATTGTGCACCGGCGATGTTTCGGCGGCGACCGAACCGTCGCGACGCTAGCGTCGTGTCTCATGCTCACCGTCACCGACCCGGCAAGGGTCTACGCCATCCTGACCGATCCCCGCTACACCGTGCCCGCCGTCGCCGACGCGGCAGGATCCGGTGTCGCCTGGCTGCGGGCCAACGTTGCCAGGTTCGCGACACCTCGGCGGCATCGGCGGCTTCGCGCTCTCGCCGAGGCCGAACTCGCGACCGTGGCTCCCGGTGCACTGCGGTCGGCCGCGTGCGCGTGGCGCGGTGGGCGCACAGGGCCCGTGCCGCTGCTCGCCGAGGCGCTCGGTCTCCCGGTGGCCGCGGAGGATGTCGCGGTTGTCGCCCGGCACTACCAGCCACACACCGGGGTGCCGCCCGGTGAGGCCGACAACGCGATGAGTCGGCTCGCCGTGGCATGCCGGGGCGGGTACGGCGATGGTGACGAGCGCACCGCCGCCCGGATAGGGCTGCTCGTCCAGGCCTACGAGCCCACCAACCTCCTCGCCGAACGTGCGGTGCGGCGAGGCGGTTCCGCCCCGGTCGCCGAGGTGCTTGCCGCCGAGGCGCCGGTGCGGGAAACCAGGCGCTTCACGCCCACCGGTGAACCCGTCGTGCTGGATCTCGCCGCCGCCGCGCTGCCGTTTGGCGCGGGCGCGCACGCCTGCCCTGGCTGGGCACACGCGGTAGCCCTCGCGGAGGGCATGGTGGAGGGTACGGCGCAGGAGGGTGAGGGCAGGTGAGCGCACGGGCATTCCACGACCTGCACGCGGCAGCGCAGCCGCTCGTGCTCCCGAACGCGTGGGACTACGTGT
This sequence comes from Saccharomonospora amisosensis, assembly GCF_011761185.1. Classification (NCBI taxonomy): domain Bacteria; kingdom Bacillati; phylum Actinomycetota; class Actinomycetes; order Pseudonocardiales; family Pseudonocardiaceae; genus Saccharomonospora; species Saccharomonospora amisosensis. Next base: position 659,083 of record NZ_JAAOYM010000001.1, read on the forward strand.
CAGCGGCGTTGCTTGTGGACGCCGGGTTCGCGGCCATCGGCACCACCAGCCTCGGTGTCGCCGCCGCGCGCGGCCTTCCCGACGGGCACGGGATTACCAGGCAGGCCACCCTCGAACTCGGCCACCTGCTGGCCTCGTTGCCGTGCCTGGTCAGCGTGGACATCGAGGGCGGCTTCAGCGACGACCCCGGCCAGGTCGCCGACCTTGTCGAGGAACTGGCCTCCTCGGGGGTCGTCGGGGTCAACATCGAGGACGGCAGGGCCGACGGCACCCTGGCCGACCCGACGCGGCAGAGCGGGCTAATCGCTGCGGTCAAGACGCGTGTGCCGGACCTGTTCGTCAACGCACGGGTGGACAACTACTGGCTGAGTGTGGAGGCCGACGTGGGCGCGACGCTGGCGCGTGCCCGACGGTACGTGGACGCGGGTGCGGATGGCGTGTTCGTGCCAGGCAGGCTGGATGCCGCCACGGTCGAAGCGCTCGTGGCCGGGACGGCGGTGCCGCTGAACGTGTTGTACCTGCCGGATGGCCTCGGTACCGGTGAGCTGGCCGGGTTGGGTGTGCGCAGGATCAGCACGGGCTCGCTGCTGTTTCGCACGGCGGTGGCCGCCGCCGTACGGGCGGCGAGGACCGTCCGCGACGGTGGTACACCTTCCGAGAGGGCGCCCGGCTACGCCGACATCCAACGACTCTGCGATCGTAAGGTATGCTAAGGATGTGCCCGACCCCGTTTCCGACCGATCGTTGGCGAGCAGGCTGCGGCTCGCCGTGGTCAGGCTCAATCGCAGGCTGCGGGCACAGCGCACCGGTCAGGACCTTTCGCTGACCCAGATCTCCGCGCTGTCCACCGTGCACAAGTGCGGAGCGATGACGCCGGGTCAGCTCGCGGCGAAGGAAGGGGTCCAGCCGCCCTCGATGACGAGGGTGATCGCCGCGCTTGAGGATGCGGGCTACGTCGAGCGCAGCCCGCACCCCACCGACGGCAGGCAGGCGATCGTGGCGATCACCGAGAAGGGCCTTGACTACGTGCGGGCCATGATCTCGGTGCGCGAGGCGTGGCTGGACGACAGGTTGGGCGAGCTGAGCGGCGAGGAGCGCGAGGTGCTCTCCAAAGCCGCCGAGATCATCGACAGGATGGCGGGCAACGGCTGACGCCACGGACATCGTGGGAGGCGACAACACGGCGTGAGTATCACGGGTAGCGAAGCGAGAACCCAGCAACAACTTTCCGCTACCCGTGAACCGGCCGAACGCCCACCCTCCTCGGTCGGCCGTGGCATGTTCGCCTCGTTGCGCATCCGCAACTACCGGCTGTTCTTCAGCGGCCAGATCGTCTCCAACACCGGCACCTGGATGCAGCGTATCGCGCAGGACTGGCTGGTATTCGAGCTCAGCGGATACGACCCTGTGGCGCTCGGCGTCGCGGTCGCGTTGCAGTTCACCCCGACGCTGCTGCTCTCGCTGTGGGCAGGTGTGTTGGCCGACCGGGTCGACAAGCGCAAGCTGCTCATCGCGATCCAGACGGGCAACTTCGTGGTCGCGGGGGTGCTCGGGGTGCTCGACGTGACCGGCCTGGTGCAGCTGTGGCACGTCTACGCCCTGGCGTTTGGGCTCGGGGCGCTCTCGGCGATGGAGGTGCCGACCCGGCAGTCCTTCGTCGCCGAGATGGTCGGGCCGAGGCAGGTGCCCAACGCGGTGGCGCTGAACTCCTCGGTGTTCAACATGGCCAGGATCGTCGGCCCAGCCATCGCCGGGTTCGCGATCGTGCTGGTCGGCACCGGTTGGTTGTTCATCGCCAATGCGGTGAGCACGCTCGCGGTGATCGCCGGGCTCGCGCTGATGAGGCCCAAGGAGCTGTTCAGTGCGCCGGGCGTGGCACGTGCCAAGGGTCAGCTGCGGGAGGGGCTGCGTTACGTGCGCGGCCACCGTGAGTTGCTGCTGGTGCTGGTGCTGGTGTTCTTCGTCAGCACCTTCGGGATCACATTCTTCACCTCGCTCGCCATCGTCGCGGCCAACGTGTTCGACACCAGGGCCGACGGCTACGGGCTGCTGTCCACCGTGCTCGCCGTCGGCACGTTCACCGGTGCGTTGGCCTCGGCGCGGCGGGGCAGCAGGCGTGCCCCGAGCGTGCGGCTGTTGCTGCTTTCCGCGTTCGCGCTCGGCGCGATCGAGACGATCGCGGCCTTCATGCCGAGCTACGTGGCCTTCGCGGTTGCGCTGGTTCCGCTCGGGTTCGCCACCATCACGTTCCTCAACACCGCCAACGCGCTGGTGCAGACCTCGGTGGCACCGCGGATGCGCGGGCGGGTCATGGGGCTGTACGTGCTGGTGCTGATCGGCGGCAACCCGATCGGCGGCCCGATGACCGGGTGGCTGGCGGGCACGCTCGGCGGACGCTCGCCGTTCTACGTCGGCGGGCTGGCTGCCCTGGTGGCGGTCGTGGTGTGCGCGCTGGTGCTGAGGCGGGCTCGGAAAGCACCTCTTGCCACTGAAGTAAAGTTAGGCTAACCTTATTTGCGCCGCTTCGTGGTGGGAGCGGCGGTCAGTTCGGGAACGAACGAGGCCCTGTCCCGTAACCGCGGGACAGGGCCTCGTTTCTTGCTCAGGCGCTCAGGAAAGCAGCAGACCGTTGCGGCCCGCCTTGGCGTCCTCGAATCGCTTGCCGATCTCGGCCCAGTCGAAGATGTTCCACAGCGCGTTGACGTAGTCGGGCTTCACGTTCTTGTACTGCAGGTAGAACGCGTGCTCCCACACGTCGACCAGCAGGATCGGAACCGTGGGCAGGACGAGGTTGTTGTGGTGGTCGCGAAGCTGCTGGGTGATCAGCGTCTTGCCGATCGGGTCCCACGACAGCGCCCCCCAGCCGTTGCCCTGGATCGTGGTGCACACGGCGTTGAACTGCGCCTTGAACTTGTCGAACGAGCCGAAGGCGTCGTCGATCGCCGCGGCCAGTTCGCCCGTCGGCTTGTCGCCACCGTTGGGCGAAAGGATCTTCCACCACACGACGTGGTTGGCGTGCCCGGCCAGGTTGAACGCCAGGGTGGTCTCGAGGCCCACGATGGAGCCGAAGTCGTTCGCGTCACGGGCCGCGGCGAGCTTCTCCAGCGTCTGGTTCGCGCCGTTGACGTAGGTCTGGTGGTGCTTGGTGTGGTGCAGTTCGTTGATCTCACCCGAGATGTGCGGCTCGAGGGCGCCGTAGTCGTAATCGAGGTCAGGAAGCTCGTACGTGGCCATTGGCCCTCCTTGTAAGCGTTTCGTGCCAAGCCTTCTCAGCTGCCAACCTAGTAGCCGTGGTCGTACTCGGCTAACCGGGGCGTGCGGAGTTGACCTTGCTACGTCGAGCTAGGTCGAGGTCAAGGTGTTGTTAGCGCCGCCACACGACTCATGCCGCACTGTGTGCCGCCGTCGCGGCCGCGAGCTCGGTGAGCACGGAGATGTTCAGTTCGAACGCCAGCAGCGTCTCGTCCACAATGCGCCGCCGCTCGCCCGCGTCCCACCCGGCGTTGTCGAGCAGGTGGCGGTAGCGCTTGCGGAAGGCATGCGGGTTGCCCACCCGGGAGAAGTCGTAGAACCGCGCGCCCGCGCCGCTGATGCCGTAACGGCGCCGCAGCAGCGACCCGACCACCTGGCCGCCAGCCAGGTCGCCGAGGTATCGCGTGTAGTGATGGGCGACGTAGCCGCCAGGCCATTCGAAGGCCACCTCGCGCATCCTGCGCACGTACTTCTCGGTGGCGGGCAACGGGCTGGCCGTGTGCCGCCATTCCGGGCCGGCAAGGAACTCGAGGTCCTCGCTGAGCGCGGGCAGCCGGTACAACTCGTCGAGCACGAAGGGCGCCCCGACCGCGTCGCAGGCCATGGCCTCGCTCGCCTGCTCGAGCGTGCGGTAGATGAAGTAGTACTGCTCCGCCAGCCTCGTGTAGCTGCGAAGCGGAAGCCTGCCGTCCAGCAGGGCGGTCATGAAGGTGGAATGGTGCGCGCGCTCGTGCACCTGCCTTGTGGACTCGCGCAACTGTTGCGAGAACGACTCGGGCACCGTCATCACGCCCTCCCCGGATCTGACAGCCTGTCATAAAGATCGTAGGAGAGAAATCGCGGCAGGGCGAGCCCGTCAGCGGGTGGCGGTACGATCCACCCCGACCGCGCGAAGTACGAACGAGACCGCCGAGGCGATCGCGTCCTCCAGCTGGCCAGGCGGTACGTCCACCACCTGCCTGGCGCCAAGCGCCGCCATGATCATCGGAACGACGATGTCGGGGTCCTGTTGTGGCAGCAGCCCCGAGCGCACGCCGTCGACGAGTGCGGCTCGCAACTGCTCGGTGATGGGGTCGGCGTGGGCGGCCACCCTGCGATAGGTTGCCGGAGCCAGCGCGGACACCAGCGTGCTGCCGGGTGGCAGGTGGTAGTCCGCGAGCGTGCGCAGTTGCAGCCGCACGAACGTGGCCAGCCGCTGCACCGGGTCGGTGGTGGCGGCCAACTCCGCACGCAACCGCTCGACATAGTCGGCGGCCTCGTGCTCGACGAAGGCGACCAGCAGGTGTTCCTTGTCGGGAAAGTGGTTGTACATCGCGGTGCGGCCGACTCCCGCCTCCGCCGCGACGCCCGCGAGGGTGATGGCGTCGAACCCGCGCTCGTAAAGCTGGTTGCGTAGCGCGTCGAACACCTTCGCCCTCACCCGCGCGCGATGCTCCGGCAGCGAGTCACCGATGATCTTGGGCATACGCGCACCTCCCGAGGGCCGGAATCCGTCAGGTTAGCGGCCACTCGTGGACCGGCTCACCCGCCTCGGCCAGTTCGAGGTAGGCGCGCAACATCGTGGCCAGCGCCGTGTCCCGGTCCAAGCCGCGCTCCTGCGCTCTGGCCACGGTCTCGCGCTGCCAGGTGCTGCCACTGCGCCGCGCGATACAGCGCCGCTCGATCACTCCGAGATACCGGTCGGCCACGTCGGTGGAGACATCGGAGTTCCGCAGACCCTGCCTCGCCAGCGGCAGCAGCACCCGCAACACCAGTTCGTCAGGAGGAACCCAGCCGATACCCGGCCAGTACAGCCGTGCGTCGAAGCCGTTGCGGGCACCGGTGTAGAGGTTCTCCTCCGCGGCCTGGAAGGACATCTGCGTCCACACCGGTCTTTCCTGCTCGGCCAGTGCCCGCTGCGTTCCGTAGAAAAACGCGGCGTTGGCCATCATGTCGACCACGGTCGGCCCCGCGGGCAGCACCCGGTTCTCCACGCGCAGGTGCGGCTTGCCGTCCACGACGTCGTACACCGGCCGGTTCCAGCGCCACACCGTGCCGTTGTGCAGCCGCAGCTCGGTCAGATTCGGCACCTCGCCCGATTCCAGCGCCTCCATGGGGTCCTCGTCGTCGGTCTCGGGAAGCAACCCGGGGAAGTAACGGACGTTCTCCTCGAAAAGGTCGAAGATGGAGGTGATCCACCGTTCGCCGAACCACACCCTCGGCCGCACCCCCTGGTTCTTCAGCTCTTCGGGCCGGGTGTCGGTCGCCTGCAGGAAAAGCGGGATGCGCGTCTCGTGCCACAGTGCCTTGCCGAGCAGGAAAGGTGAGTTGGCTCCCAGCGCCACCTGCACGCCCGCAAGGCATTGAGCGGCGTTCCAGTGCGCGGCGAACTCCTCCGGCGCCACCTGCAGATGTAGCTGGACCGACGTGCAGGCCGCCTCGGGCAGGATCGAGTCCGCGAAGCTGCGCAGCCGTTCCGGTGGCCTGCCCGCGAGCCCGGTGCCATCCAGCGAGAGCAGGGTCTGCTCGCCACGGGAGGCGAGGATCTGGTCGTTGAGCAGAGAGTAGCGCGCGCTGTTGGTGAGCCACTTCTGGTCGAAGTGCTCCTGCCGCAGTGTCGGCAGGATGCCGATGGGCGCGATCAACGAACCCGCCTGCCTGGCTTTGGCTCTGGCCTTGTCCAGGTAGGCGTACAGATCCTGCTCCAGCCGCAGCGCGGAGTCGCCGTCCAGCGGCCGGGGCGGCACGTTCAGCTCGATGTTGTGCTGTGAGAGTTCGGTTGTGAACAGCGGGTCGTCGAGCGTGTCGAGAACGGCCGCGTTCGACATCGAAGGCCGCATCGTCTCGTCGACCAGATTCAGCTCCACTTCAAGGCCGATGTGCTTGCGCGGGAACGAGAAGCTGCCGTCGGAGAGCATCCGCGCGAGGGTGTCGAGACAGCGCTGTACCTTGCGGCGATACCGCCCTCGATCCCTGGGATTGAAGGAGCCCGGTGCCACGTCCTTACCCATGAGGGCATCCCTTTTCGTCCTCAGCCTTGGCTCCCCGACCGCCTCGGCGTTTCCCCTGCCAGGCGGCAACGTTGGCACATGCCGGGGGCCAGAGCTAGCGGCCAATCTGGTGCCGTCCGTCAACCGTGCTTCACTTAGCGCAAGCTGGCGCCGTTCGCAGGATCGGGTTACCCAGCATTCGGAGCACTGACCCCTGTACGCGCGGAGGATGCGAAACTCGGCAGGTGGCCCAGATGATCTACGTCAACGAGGCGGCCGATCCCCGACTCGACGACTTCCGTGACCTCACCACCGCCGATCGCAGGCCGGACCGGCCGGGTGGTAGGGGTCTGGTGATCGCCGAGGGGACCGTGGTGGTGCGCAGGCTGCTCGCCTCGCCGTACCGGCCACTCGCCGTACTCGGCGTGCGGCGAAGAGTCGAGGAACTGGCCGACGATCTGGCCGAGTTGACGGTACCCGCCTATGTCACTTCCTCGGAGGTGATGGCCGCGGTCGTTGGGTTCCACCTCAACCGCGGCGTGCTCGCCGTCGCCGACCGGGTGCCGCCGCCGACGGTCGAGAGTGTCGTCGCCGACGCCAGGGTGCTCGCCGTGCTGGAGGGCGTCGGCGACCACGAGAACCTGGGTTCACTTTTTCGCAACGCGGCCGCGTTCGGCGTTGACGGCGTGCTGCTCGGGCCCGGCTGCGCCGACCCGCTGTACCGGCGCAGCGTTCGGGTCTCAATGGGCAACGTGCTTCGGGTGCCGTTCACCGCGCTGCCCGACTGGCCGAGGGCACTGCTGGGGCTGCGCCGGCGCGGGTTCACCGTCGCGGCGCTGACCCCGAGACCCGACGCGGTCGACTTGCGTAGGCTGCCTGACGGCGCGACAGGCAGGGTGGCGGTGTTGCTCGGGTCGGAGGGGCACGGCCTTTCGGAGCAGGCGATCGCGGCGGCGGAGCTGGCCGTGCGCATTCCGATGGCACCGGGTGTCGACTCGCTCAACGTGGCGACGGCGGCCGCGGTCGCCTTCTACGAGCTGACGGCGCTCGCGCACCCGGGTCACCCGGCGATCGCGACGCCTCGACCGCGGCAGCGAACTGATGGGGGAACGGTTGGCCAGTGAGGTGGAGCTGCGAGTCCGCGGCGAGCGGGCGGTGCTCACCGGCACCGGCGGCGGCCGCGAGGCCGATCCGCACCAAGTGGCGCTGGGCGCCGGGCTGGCCGAGGCCCTGCACGAGTGGGCACACGTCGCCGCCGCCGTGCGCCGTAGCGGTAACGGCGCGGGTGGTGAGGTCGTGTCGCGCAGGGGCAGGCAACTCGCGGGCAGGGTGGCCGCCGCGCTCGGGGTGCCGGTGAGCTACCTGGACCCGGTAACCGGGCGAGCGCTGCGGGTGCTACCGCCGCGTCGGCAACCGCCGGTAGCGCCTGCGCGCGGCGACGGATCGACCCCATGGGGCACCGGGCTGACCGTGGCCGCCTTCTTCGCGGTCCTGGCGGTCGTGGCGATTCTCGCGCTGGCACGTGCGCTGGCACACGAGACGGCAGGCTGGGTGGCGGTCGCGGCGACCGCCGTGGTCTCCGCCGGGCTGGCGCCCTCGCTGTGGCTGGCCCGGTCTGTGCCAATCGTTCGCTGGATCGCGCTGGGCGTGGCAACGGGTGTCGGGCTGTCCTGGGCAGGAGTGTTGCTCACCGTGGTCGGCTGAGCCGGAACCCGGCGAGCCGGGCTCGAAAGTGTCGAGACCACAATCACCCGGGTCCCGACGGCCCGACGTTCGAGGTACTCGCGGTAGTCGCTGTCGGAGCCGGTCACCCACTGTCGAGTGGACTCCAAGTGGATTGTCCGAACTGCACTGTTTACTTTGCGTAATGAAATAACGCTGTTGCGGGGCTTTTCGTGAGCCTCGGCCACCCCAACGGCTGGCCGCCGAACGGGTAGTTCTGAGCGGCAGGTAGTTTTGGCCACATGGCTTCGCTGAACAACAATGACGTCCGCAATGTCGTGGTAACTGGGGGCTGTGGCTTCATAGGGCGTGCTGTTGTCGCCGCGTTCAGACGAAAAGGCGCACGCGTCACCATCGTCGACAGGGAACCGGTGACGGTGGCCGACGAGGGTGTCGTCGCCGTCCAAGGCGACCTCGCCGACCCGGAGGTCAGAGAGCGAGCCATCCTGCCGGGTACGGACGGCATCATCCACCTCGCCGCCGTGACGTCGGTGTTGCGCTCGGTGGAGATGCCTGCCAAGACTTACTCGGAGAACGTGGCGATCACCCACGAGCTGCTCGAGCTCGCCAGGATGCACGGGGTGCGCAGGTTCATCCTGGCCTCCACCAACGCCGTGGTCGGCGACGTGGGCGAGGCCACCATCACCGAGGACATGCCGCTGGCGCCACTGACGCCCTACGGGGCGACCAAGGCCGCCTGTGAGATGCTGCTTTCCGGCTACGCGGGCGCGTACGACATGGCTACGTGCGCGCTGCGGTTCACCAACGTCTACGGGCCCGGGATGAGTCACAAGGACAGCTTCGTGCCTCGGCTGATGCGCGCCGCCCTGCGCGACGAAGGCGTGCGCGTCTACGGCGACGGCACGCAGCGCCGCGATCTGGTGTTCATCGACGACATCGTGCGCGCGATCGAACTCGCCTGGGACGCCGAGCACGTCGGCAGGGCCATCGTCGGCGCGGGCAGGTCGGTTTCGGTGCTCGAACTCATCGATACCGTCCGCGAGGTCACCGGTTGCCCGATTCCGGTGCGGCACGTGCCCGCACCCGGTGGCGAGATGCCCGCCGTGGTCGTCGACGTCTCCCGCAGCGCCCAGACCATCGGCTACCAGCCGCGGTACAGCCTGCGCGACGGGCTGGCGGCCACCTGGCAGTACTTCCTCGAGCACGACAGGCAGAAAGTGTTCGAGTGAGCGGGTTGCTCCGTCGCCACTGGCTGCTGCTCGTCCTACTCGCGGGTGGCGTCACGCTGCGTGTGCTGACCTGGCTGGCCTACCAGCCAGCCCTGCTGTATATCGACACGTTCCGCTACCTGAACAACCTCGAACAGTTAAGACCGACCGATCTGAACCCGCTCGGCTACACGGTCGTGCTCAAGGGCTTGTTGCACATCGGTGGGCTGGGTTTCGTAGCGGCCGTACAGCACCTCGTCGGTGTGCTCATGGCGTTGGCGCTGTACCGGCTCACCCTGCGCTACACCGACCGCACCTGGCTGGCGGCGCTGGTAGCCGCGCCGGTACTGCTCGACGGCTATCAGCTCCAGATCGAAGAGCTGATCATGTCGGAGATCTGGTTCCAGGCCCTGCTGGTGGCCGTGCTCTGGGTGTTGCTCTCCAAGGGGGAACCGGGCTGGCAGCGGGCCGGGATCGCCGGCCTGCTGCTCGGAGCCGCCGTGGTCACCCGAACGATCGGGATCACCATGGTGGTGCCGGTGGCGGTGTACCTGGTGCTGGCGGGTGGAGCGTGGCGCAGCAAGGCGGGCTGGAAACGCATCGGCGTTCGTACCCTCGCCGGTGTGCTGGGGCTTGCGATCGTGCTCGGCTCCTACGCGAGCTACTTCCGCTCCCAGTCAGGCCACTGGGGGTTGACCGGTGCACAGGGCAACGTGCTGTACGGGCGTACTGCGGCCATCGCCGACTGTGGCGTGCTCCCGCCTGAGGACAAGACCCTGCAGCGGTTCTGCCCGCCTGAGCCGATGGACGAGCGGCTGTCCATCGACTACTACACACACTTCCGGTACGGCGATCCGGCATGGCCGGGCCCGCTGCCTCCCGGGCGGAGCAAGCGGGAACTCGCCCAGGAGTTCGCGACGACTATCATCCGCGAGCAGCCGGTGGACTTCACCCTTGCCGTGCTCGGCGACTTCGCCAAGAACTTCGACCCGGTCAAGGAAACAGCGCCGGGTGATGTACCAGTGGAACGTTGGCAGTTCCAGACCTCCTACCCGTACTACAACATTGGGACGGCAACCGTGGAGAAGTACAACGCGACGACGCTTGCGTTCGACGGCGTGCTGCCGAGCGTCAACGTCGAGTTCGCGTCCTTCCTGCGCGATTATCAACTGGGCGGTGGCTACACCTGGGGCCCAGCGCTCGCGCTCGCGGCACTGTTCGGAGTGCTCGGTGCGTTGGGGGTGGGCCGGGCCCGCAACTCGGGCCTGCGTTCGGCCGCGTTCCTGGCGACGGGCGGCGGGCTGATCATCCTGCTCGGCTCCGCCGCCTTCGAGTTCTCCTGGCGCTACCAGATCCCCGCGCTGGTGCTTGTGCCGCTGGGTGGGGCGCTCGGGCTGGCGGCGATGCTCGGCTGGGGGCGGACGCGGCCGGGGTCGACCGGGCGGCGACCCAAGATGGCCGACTTCCCCGACGACGTCGACTCAGCGGCTGTCGCGGACTTCAAGCAGCGCTACGGTGACAACCCGCTTACCCCGCTCGTGGTGGTCATCGCCGCCTACAACGAGGAAAAGGGCATCGGGACGGTACTGCGGGAGATGCCGTCGCACTGCGGCGACCTTCCGGTCTCGACACTGGTCGTGGTGGACGGTGCCACCGACAACACCGCCGAGGTCGCCGAGGCAGCGGGGGCCTACGTCTGCGTCGCGTCACAGAACCGGGGTCAGGGCGGTGCGCTGCGGCTCGGCTACCACCTCGCCGCGGACTGTGGGGCGAAGTACGTCGTCACCACCGACGCCGACGGTCAGTACGACAACAACGAGATGCCGTTGCTGGTCAAACCACTGCTGGACGGCTCGGCCGACTTCGTCACGGGGTCGCGCAGGTTGGGTTCCTACGAGCACGACAGCACGGTCCGCTGGCTCGGTGTGCGGGTGTTCGCGGTGCTGGCCTCGATCCTGACGTTGCGTAAGATCACCGACACCTCGTTCGGGTTCAGGGCGATGCCTGCCGAACTGGCGACGTCGGTCACACTACGAGAGCCGCAGTACCAGTCCTCGGAACTGCTGCTCGGGGTGATGGCTCGCGGCGCTCGCGTGCTCGAGGTGCCGATGAGTATGCGGCTGCGCAACAATGGTGCCAGCAAGAAGGGCCGCAGCCTGATGTACGGCGCGAACTACGCCAGGGTCATGACCGGGACGTGGCTGCGCGAGTACGTGCTCCGCCGGCGAACACCAGCCGGTCGAGCAGTGCGAACTTCAGGATGAACACCAGCGAGTAGCTGGCGAGGAAGGCCGCGTCGAGCACGATGATGCGCACGAACCCCGAGATCCGGAGTGGCTCGGTGATCCAGCCCGCCACCGTGGTGAGGCCGACGGAGGCGAGTCCGGCCGCTCCTATCACGGCGAAGTACGGCATCAGTTCGCGTGCGACCTGCGGCTTTCCCTTCCTGCCCCAGGCCCAGCTACGGGCGAGGAAGTAGTTCGGGATGGCCCCCGCCACGAACGCGACGGCGCTGGCCAGCGAGGGGGTCGCGCCCCACCAGAGAAGGCCGATGAGGGTGACCTGGCTGATGGAGGTGGCCACGATGGAGCTGGTCGCCGCACGGAACAGCCGGACGAGCAGCCGAGGCCGGGATGCCGACGGCTGCCCCGGCGGAGGAGCGGCGGCAGTAGCGGTGCTCACACCAGCTATTGTGCACTCCGCCATCGGAGTGGTGTCAGCCGCGTCCCCTTTCGTGACAGTGGGTTGCCCTGCGCCCATCCGTGGTACAAGGTGGACCCGGTCAGGTAACAGGTGCGTCTAGGATCAAATCCGGCGCACGTTCGTGTAACGATCTGGAGGCAGTCGAGTCGTGCGAGTCCTCGTTCTCGGTGGTGACGGATATCTGGGGTGGCCGACAGCCCTGCACCTTTCGGACTGCGGCCACGAAACGGCCGTCCTGGACAACTTCGCCCGCAGAAAGTACGACGAGGAGCTTGGTTCCGGCAGCCTCGTCCCGATCGAGGACCTCGAGGTCCGCGTGCAGGCATGGAAGGAGGTTTCCGGCAAGGAGATGCCCCTGTACGTGGGGGACCTGCTGGACGCCGACTTCGTGTACCGCGTGGTTCGCGAGTTCCGACCGGACACGATCGTCCACTTCGCGGAGCAGCGGGCCGCACCCTATTCGATGATCGACCGTGAGCACGCGGTCTACACCCAGCACAACAACGTCATCGGCAACCTCAACGTGATGTACGCCATCGCCGAGATCAACCCCGAGATCCACCTGGTGAAGCTCGGGACGATGGGCGAGTACGGCACGCCGAACATCGACATCGAGGAAGGCTGGATCGAGATCGAGCACAACGGTCGCAAGGACCGGATGCTCTACCCGAAGAAGCCCGGCTCGTTCTACCACCTCAGCAAGGTGCACGATTCGCACAACATCGAGTTCGGCTGCCGGATCTGGGGCATGCGCGCGACGGACCTGAACCAGGGCGTCGTGTACGGACAGACCACCGCGCAGACGGCGCGTGACTCCCGGCTGGCCACCCGGCTGGACTACGACGCCGTGTTCGGTACGGTGCTGAACCGTTTCATCATCCAGGCCGTCCTCGGTCAGCCGCTCACCGTGTACGGCAAGGGTGGGCAGACCCGAGGGATGCTGGACATCCGCGACACCGTGGAGTGCATCCGCCTGGCCGTGGAGAACCCCGCTGACCGGGGTGAGTTCCGGGTGTTCAACCAGATGACCGAGAGCTTCTCGGTGCAGCAGGTCGCCGAGCTGGTGGCCGAGACGTTCCCCGGGCCGGTGCAGATCGACCACCTGGAAAACCCGAGGTGGGAGCTCGCCGAGCACTACTACAACGTCAAGCACACCGGTCTTGTGGAACTCGGACTGAAGCCGCACCTGCTCTCCGACACGCTGATCGAGTCGCTTTTCCCGATCGTGGAGGAGAACAAGCACCGGGTGAACATGGAAAACATGCTGCCCAAGGTGAAGTGGGCCAGCGCCAAGAACTAGCCCGCACGCAGGACAACGAGAAGGGGCCGCTCATCGTCACACTCGATGAGCGGCCCTTCTCTTTCGGTCTGGCTCAACCGCGCTGGCTTCGTACGCCCAGCAGCACGTCCTCCCACGCGGGCACCGCCGGGTGGTTCTTCTTCCTCGACGACTTCGGCTTCGCCTGTTGCGCGGGCCGCTCCTTCGGTTCGGCCTTTGGTTTGCCCTGGTTCTCGGGCTCCTTGGCCTGCACCTGGGGCAGCTCTGCGGTGTCGTCCTGCTGCGGCTCCCTCGGCTCCTTGATGGGGGCCTCGATCACCTTCGCGCTCGGACGCTCGTCGAGCAGAGGCTGCTCGGCCTCAGCCTGCTCGGCCGAGTCGTCCGTCCTCGCCTCCACTGCCCTTGGCGTGCGGTGCGAGTTCGGGTCCAGCAGCGCCTCGGCCAACTCGTCGAGCGCCGTCACGGTCCCGCCGTGGGCGCCAGGGGAGAACGACCAGTGTGCCCGGTTCTCCGAACGGCCCGCCTTCCAGTGCAGCCCGACGACCCACTTGCCGTCGTCACCACGCCACGAGTCCCACGTGGCCTGCGAGTAGTCCTGCCCGCGCAGCCCGAACGAGTGCGCAACCACTTCGCCGAGCGTCTGCACGTCCGGACCGTCCTCGCGCGTGGGGTGCGCCTGCTGGGCGAGCTGCGCGGTGCGGGAGCGTTCCAGCAGCACCGGATAGGCGAAGCGTTCGACGCGTTGCAGCGGCACACCTGCCACGGCGGCGACCTGCTCGACGGACTCGCCCGCGCGGATACGGGCCTGGATTTCGCGTGGGCGCATCTGGCTCTCCAGCTCGATCTCGATCTGGCCGAGGCGGGTGATGTCACCACGAGCGGCCGCGCGCAGCCGTTCGTCCGCGGGTAGGAGGAACTGCTCACGGCGTGCCGGGTCCTCGCACACGATGGACTTGCCGTCCTCGTGCAACCCGACTACCCGCAGCGTTCGCATTCCCGCCTCCCGAGACTCACCTGGCGTGGGTGTCAACGGTAGATCGGCGCGTCGCCTTGACGGGCGAGGCGCGCCGAACTACCGCGAACATCCGTTGTCGATCGTGCTGGACACGTCCGCGTCGATCATGACCGACGCGCCGCACATCCGCACCCCCGATAAGGGGAATTCTCGTGAGGTCGGTTGCGTGGCTTCAGCCTGCGAGCCGCTCCACAACCCACTCGACGCTGCGGGTCAGCGCGGTGATGTCGTCGGGTTCGATGGCGGGGAACATCCCTACCCGTAGCTGGTTGCGGCCCAGCTTGCGGTACGGCTCGACGTCCACGATGTCGTTGTTGCGCAGCACCTTGGCCACCGTCGCCGCGTCGACGTCGTCGCTGAAGTCGATGGTGCCGACGACCTGCGACCGAAGCGAGGGGTCGGACACGAACGGCGTGGTGTATGCCGTCTTCTCCGCCCACTCGTACAGCCTGTTCGAGGACTCGCGCGTGCGCGCCGTTGTCCACTCCAGGCCGCCGTTGCCCAGCATCCACTCGATCTGGTCGGCCAGCAGGAACAGTGTGGTTACCGCCGGGGTGTTGTAGGTCTGGTTCTTGCGGGAGTTGTCCAGCGCGGTCGGCAGCGACAAGAACTCCGGCACCCACCGCTGCGAGGCGCCGATCTCGCCGACCCGCTCGATCGCCGAGGGCGACATCAGTGCGAGCCACAGCCCACCGTCGGAGGCGAACGACTTCTGCGGCGCGAAGTAGTACACGTCGAAGTCCTCGGCGTTGACAGGCAGCCCACCGGCGCCCGAGGTGGCGTCGATGGTGACCAGCGCGCCGTCGCTGCCGTCCGGCCTGCGTACCGGCACCGCGACACCCGTCGAGGTCTCGTTGTGTGCCCAGGCCACCACGTCGGCGCCCTGCTGGAAGGCGATGTCAGGTGCGCTGCCCGGCTCGGCGCTGACCACGATGGAGTCGGCGAGGAACGGTGCCTTGTCGGTCACTGTCGCGAACTTGCTGGAGAACTCGCCGTAGGTGAAGTGCTGGGCGCGCTCGCGTACCAGACCGAACGCGGCCGCGTCCCAAAACGCCGTTGTCCCACCGTTGCCCAGCACGACCTCGTAGCCGTCGGGGAGTCCGAACAGCTCGGTCAAACCCGTGCGGACCCTGCCCACGAGCGACTTGACCGGCTGCTGCCTGTGGGAGGTGCCGAGGACGCTCGCCCCTTGCTTCGCGAGATGGATGAGCTGCTCGTGCCGGACCTTGGACGGTCCGCAACCGAACCGGCCGTCGGCGGGCTTGAGGTCTGCGGGAAGTGTCAACTCAGCGGCATCGGTCATACGGCTAGTGTTTCACGCCCGCCAGCCTGCCTCGTCCACCCCGCCTGGCACCGGGGCCGACGGGTCGTAGGGGGTGCGCGTGAAGACGAACGTCGCGAGGTCCAGGTGGTGCGGTCTGCCTTCGGTGTCGCGGTGCACCGTGAGGGTTTCGCCCGCGTAGTAGCCGTCCAGTCCCAGCCAGCGGTCCCGGTCGAGCGGCCGGAACCGGGAGGCTCGACCGGGACCTCCCGCGGGTGTGAGGTCGAGCCAGCCGCTGGGCAGTATCCGCAGGTGGTACGGGGAGGGGCCCCAGTGCCACAACCCGGTGAGCTCCAACAGCGCCTGGTCGATCCTTGCGGGTCGCCACTGCTGCGGCAGCGGCGGCTCGTGCTCGTCGGCCAGCGCGATGAGGTCGGCCGCCAGCGAAAGAATGCCCACACCGGAGGTGGTGTTGGTCAGTGCGACCGCGCCGGTCTGGGTCGCGGGGTCGATGAGGGTGCACGCGAGGAAGCCCGGCATCGAGCCGGTGTGGCCAGCCAGCCGCTTGCCGCCGACGCGGGCCAGTTGCAGTCCGAGCCCGTAGCCTGCCGTCCACGGCCCGCTGTCGTCGATGACGGCGGCCTCCCGCATCTCGGCCACCGTGTCGGGGTGCAGCACCTCACCCGTTCGCCCACCCACGAACGCCGTCCAGTGGGCGAGGTCGCGGACGCAGGACCACAGTTGGCCCGCGGGCGCCATCGCGCCGGCGTCGTAGGCCGGTTCCGGTAGCACGACATCGGCGAAGGGGTGCACGGCGAGGCCCCGCGCATACGATCCGCTCGGTTGGTCGGTGGTGCGGGACATTCCGAGCGGGTTGAGCACCTCCGCCCGCACGGCGTCGAGCCAGCTCGCGCCGCGCAGCCGGGCGACGAGTTCGCCGAGCGCGCCGTAGCCGAGGTTGGAGTAGTGGAATCGCCTGCCGGGTCGGTGCTTGAGGTCTTCGCCGGTCAGTTCGGCGCTGAGGTCGGACCAGTCGCCACCCTGGCTGCGTTCCCACCAGGTGCCGGGTGACTCGGACCCGACGCCACCGGCGTGGCTGAGCAGCTGGCCGACGGTCGCCTCGCCGAAGGTGGTGCCGGGTACATGCTTGTCGAGCGGGTCGTTGAGATCGAGTTTGCCCTCGTCGCGCAGCCGCATCACGACGACGGCCACCATGGATTTGGTGATCGATCCGATCCGGTACAGCGTGACCTCGTCGGGTGTGGCGTCGTCGACGAACCCGCGCGCGCCTGACCAGACGATCGCGGCGTCCCTGATCACCGCGGCCACGAGCGAGGGCGCCCTGCCGGTGGCCTGTTCGGTGGCGACGCGCCGGAACAGCGCGAACTCGGTGGTTGGCAGCATGGCGTCATTCTGCCGCCTGCAGGTCGGATGCGCCCCGCGCGACCCACCGCCTTGTTGACAGGTTGTCTAACATGGCGGAATGTCTCGGCAGTGGGTCACGACCAGCGACGGCGTGCGACTTTCCGTGAGAGTCACCGGCCCGCAGCAGGCGCCCACGATCGTCTGCGTGCACGGCTACCCGGACAACTCGTCGCTGTGGGACGGGGTCCGCGCTCAGTTCGGCGACCGTTTCCGCGTGGTCAGCTACGACGTGAGGGGCGCTGGCGAATCGACGAAGCCACGTTCCCGTGGCGCCTACCGGCTTGACCGGCTCGCCGCCGACCTCGCCGAGGTGATCGACGAGGTCGCGCCCGAGGGCAAGGTCCATCTGCTCGGCCACGACTGGGGCGCCATCCAGACCTGGCATGCGGTGACGGGGCGTTGGCTTCGAGGCAGGGTGGCGTCGTTCACCTCGGTCTCCGGGCCCTGCCTCGACCACGCCGGACGGTGGTTCCGAGCGCAACTGCGGCCGAGTCCGCGACGGCTGCGCGCGGCGATACGCCAGCTCGCACATTCCACCTACATCGCGTTCTTCCAGTTGCCTGTGTTGCCGGAGCTGGCCTGGCGCGGCGGGCTGCTGGCGAGGCTGATCAGGCGAGCCGACCCTGACGCCGCCGTGCCGGAACTGTCCGACGGCCTGCACGGGCTGTGGCTGTACCGGGAGAACATGCTGTCGAGGCTGACGCGGCCGGGCCGCAGGCACGCCGACGTGCCCGTGCAGGTCATCGCGCCTGCTGCCGACGCGTTCGTCACCGTGCCGTTGCAGACCCAGATCGAGCGCTGGGTGCCGGACCTGCGGGTACGAACGATCCCGGGCGGGCACTGGGTGGTGCGCGGCGACCCTGGGCGTATCGCGACCGCCACCGCCGAGTTCGTCGAGCACGTACACGGCGGTCCACAGTCGAGGGCGCTTCGGCGCAGCCGCGTCAATCCGGCGCCGAGAGGCCGGTTCGAAGGGCGGCTCGTCGTGGTCACCGGTGCGGGCAGCGGCATCGGAAACGCGACGGCCCGCGCGTTCGCCGCCCAGGGCGCCGACATGGTGCTCGCCGATATCGACGCCGACGCGCTGGGGACGGCGGCCCAGCGGGTGCGCCGCGCGGGAGGGCAGGCCCTGCCCTACCGGGTCGACGTCGGCGACGCGGAAGAGATGGCGGAGTTCGCCGCGGCAGTGCGAGCCGAGCACGGGGTGGCCGACATCGTGGTCAACAACGCGGGCATCGGCGTCGCGGGGCCCTTCCTCGACACCGGGGTGCGGGAGTGGGAGCGGGTCATCGACGTCAACCTCTGGGGTGTGATCCACGGTTGCAGGCTGTTCGGCGCCCAGCTCGCCGAGCGAGGCGAGGGCGGGCACATCGTCAACGTCGCCTCGGTGGCGGCCTACCTGCCGACGAAGGTGCTGCCCGCCTACTCGGCGACGAAGGCCGCGGTACTGATGCTGAGCGAATGCCTGCGTGCCGAACTCGCCGCATACGGCATCGGTGTCAGTGCCATCTGCCCCGGCATGGTGAGCACCAACATCGCGGGCACCACGACCTTCACCGGCGCCGACGAGCGCGAGCAGCACGCGCGAAGGGCCGAAGGAGCCCGGCTGTTCGCGAGGCGCGGTTTCCCTCCGGAACGGGTGGCGGGCGACATTCTGCGTGCCGTGCGGCGCGACTCGGCCGTTGTGGCGTCCACCCCGGAGGCCAGGACCGCGCTCGCGCTGTCCAGGCTCACCCCCGGGCTGCTGCGTGCCGCGGCACGGACCCTGCCGGGGTGAGCGTGGCGAAGCCGAGACGGATGTCGCGGCAGGCCAGAAGGGATGACCTGATCGCGGCCGCGCTCGAGTTGTTCAGCACCCGTGCGCCGGAGGACGTCGGTATCGACGACGTCACCGGGCGCGCAGGAGTGTCACGGCCGCTGTTCTACCGCTACTTCTCCGGCCTCGGCGAACTTCGCGTCGCGGCGCTGCGCACCGTCGTCGACGACCTGCTCGACAGGCTGCGACGACGCGCCAGCGGAACCAGGGAGCAACGGCTTCGTGCGGCCGTGCGGGCACTCGTGGACGTGGCGGCCGAACACCGTTGCGGCTACCTGGCGTTGCTGCGCAGTGGGTCGGTGGTGGAGACCTCGGAGACCAACGCGATCGTGGACGAGGTCAGGGCCCGCGCGGTCGAGGTGGTGCTCGCCGAGTGCGAGATCGCCGAGCCTTCCCCGATACTGCTGGCGACACTGCGCTGCTGGACCGCGGTGGTGGAGGGCACCGTGCTGACCTGGCTGCAGGAGGGTGACTTGCGCAGGGAGCAGCTGGACGGCTGGCTCGTCGATCAGCTCATGGCCATGCTGGAGGTGACGGCACGCCACGACGATGATCGTGGGCGTCGCGGCGGACCGTCAGCCGGTCAGGAGACCTTTACGACCCCGTCCCAGCCCTCCACCTGTTCCGGTCCGCGCGGTCCAGGGCCGACAT
Organism: Saccharomonospora amisosensis; assembly: GCF_011761185.1. Taxonomy (NCBI): domain Bacteria; kingdom Bacillati; phylum Actinomycetota; class Actinomycetes; order Pseudonocardiales; family Pseudonocardiaceae; genus Saccharomonospora; species Saccharomonospora amisosensis. The sequence continues at coordinate 678,345 of NZ_JAAOYM010000001.1, forward strand.
AGGTCGCCGAGGGGCGAACCAGCCTGCCAGTCCGCTTCTGCTCCAGGATGTGCGCGGCCCAGCCCGCGGTGCGCGCCGAGGTGAACATCGCGGGCATCATCCGTGTCGGCACCTGCGCGAAGTCCAGGATCACCGCTGCCCAGAACTCGACGTTGGTCTCGATGGCCCTGTCGGGGCGGCGCTGTCGAAGTTCGGCGAGCGCCGCCTGCTCCAATGCCTGCGCGACCTCGTAGCGCTGCGCGCCCAGCTCGCGGCAGGTGCGTCGCAGCACGCGCGCCCTCGGGTCCTCGGCGCGGTAGACGCGGTGCCCGAAGCCCATCAGTCGCTCGCCGCGGTCGAGGATGCCCTTCACCACGGCCTCCGCGCTACCGGTGCGCTCGACCTCCTCGATCATCGGTAGCACCCGCGCAGGCGCACCGCCATGCAGTGGGCCGGACATCGCGCCGATAGCGCCCGACATCGCCGCCGCGACGTCGGCTCCGGTGGAGGCGATAACGCGGGCGGTGAAGGTGGAGGCGTTCATGCCGTGCTCGGCCGCCGACACCCAGTAGGCGTCAAGCGCCTTGACGTGTGCCGGATCGGGCTCGCCCCGCCAGCGCACCAGGAACCGCTCCGTGATGGTGGTGGCCTCGTCCACCTTCGACTGCGGTACCGCGGGGACACCGACGCCGCGGGCCGACTGTGCCACGTACGAAAGCGCCATCACCGAAGCCCTTGCGAGTTGCTCGCGGGCCGCCGCGTCGGAGATGTCGAGCAGCGGGTGGAAGTCCCAGATGGGGGCGAGCATGGCGAGCGCGGCCTGCACGTCGACGCGCACGTCGCCGGTGCGCACGGGGATGGGGAACGGTTCGGCGGGCGGCAGCCCCTGCCCGAACCGGCCGTCCACCAGCAGTGCCCACACGTCGCCGAAGCTCACGCGCCCCGCGAGTTCTTCGATGTCCACCCCTCGGTAGCGCAGCGCGCCACCGTCACGGTCCGGTTCGGCGATCTCCGTGCGGAAGGCGACGACGCCCTCCAAGCCGGGCCGGAAGTTGTCGTCAGGCTGCTCGGCTGGGGTGTTGGCCGACTCGATCATGGAAGTCACTTGAGTGGACCTTTCGTGAGGTTCCCCGGCAGGCGTCCACCGTGCGATGCCCCACACGCACGCGCGCCGCTTCGCACGGTTGGAGAAACCATCCTCTTCTTACCGTCCGGTATCAATCGAAAGAAGCGGTGGTTTCGGTCACGATTACGAGAACGATTCAGTCGGTCGCCGCTCGCCGCCGTAAATCCTGCGTCCAGCGCATCGGATGCCGCGAAAGTCGCACGGGTAAACCCCGCCCTCCCGGCCCGCGCGCAGCTGCCTGAGGCGGGCTCGCTTTCGGCAGTGAATCCGTGACTGGTGGTCCCCGTCACCGATCAAGAACTTTCGCCCAGCAGCGGGAGGCTTTAACGTCGGCAGGAAGGGCGGGACGGACCCCCACAAGGGGCGGAGGTTGGCATGCCGGAACTGGACAAAATGGAAGAAGGGGTCGGCGAGGTCGCCGAAGCGTCCGAGGTGACCGTTCGGTTGCCCGGCATGCGAGTCGCCTACAACGGCGAGGCGCTGGAGGAGTCCGGGCTCGCCGCCACTTGGGCCGAACAGCTCCAGTTATGGCTCGATGAGGCGATCTCCGCGGATGTGCCCGAGCCCAACGCCATGGTGCTGGCCACGGCCGACGCCGAGGGGCGGCCGTCGTCGCGCAGCGTGCTCTGCAAGGGGCTCGACGAGCGTGGCGTGGTCTTCTACACCAACTACACCTCGGCCAAGAGTCACGATCTGACGGTCACCAGGTACGCATCGGTGACCTTTCCCTGGTATCCGCTGCACAGGCAGGTCAACGTGCGCGGCGATGTCGAGAAGGTCGGCCTCGCGGAGACGGCCGAGTACTGGGCGTCCCGGCCGCGCGGCTCGCAGCTCGGCGCGTGGGCCTCACCGCAGTCGAGGGCCGTTGCCAGCAGGCGCGATCTGGACACCGCGCTGAACGCGATCGAGCGCCGCTTCGAAGGTGTGAGCGAGATACCGGTCCCTCCGCACTGGGGTGGTTGGCGCATCCGTCCCGACGTCGTCGAGTTCTGGCAGGGCAGGCAGGATCGGCTGCACGACCGGCTGAGGTACGTGCGCAACGAGGACGGTTGGCGCATCGAACGGGTCGCTCCCTGATCGCGCGACAGAACTCACTTCCTACCACTTAGTTAGCGGTTCTAAGCTCTGCTGTCGTGAGTGAACGGACCGCGGCGGGCCCAGGCAGGGGCGTGCGCAGGGCGCTCGCTTCGGTCGTCGCGGACCGCAGGCCGCTGCGCATCCCGGCATTCCGGCGGTTGTGGCTGAGTTCGATCGTGACCGCGATCGGCAGCCAGCTCACCGCGGTGGCGGTGCCGAAGCAGGTTTTCGACCTCACCGGCTCCTCCGGCTACGTCGGGTTGACCGGAGTGTTCGGACTGGTGCCGTTGCTGGTGTTCGGCGTGTGGGGCGGTGCGATCGCGGACACGGTCGACCGCCGCAAGCTGCTGCTGGTGTCCAACGGCGGCATCGCGGGTACGGCCGCGCTGCTGTGGGCGCAGGCGTTCGCCGAACTTGGTTCGGTATGGCTCGTGCTCGGGCTGCTCGGCCTCAACCAGGCGTTCTTCGCTATCAACATGCCGACGCGCAACGCGGTGGTCGCCAGGCTCGTGCCGCAGCACATGTTGCCCTCTGCCGCCGCGCTCACCGGCACGATGACCACCTTCGGAGCGGTCTTCGGCCCGCTGGCCGCCGGTGCGCTGCTGCCTGTGGTCGGCCTCCCCTCGCTCTACCTTGTGGACACCGCCGCACTGCTGGCCGTGCTGTGGGCGGTGTGGCGGCTGCCGCCACTGCCACCACTGAGCGGGCAGGTCCGCAGGGCGGGTCTGCGTGACGTGCTCGACGGCTTCGCCTACCTCGCCACGCAGCGGGTACTGCTTGCCTCGTTCCTCGTCGACATCATCGCGATGGTCGCTGGCATGCCACGCGCGCTGTTTCCCGAGATGGCGGAACGCACGTTCGGCGACCCACCGGGTGGAGGACTCGCGCTGGGCTGGCTGTTCGCCGCCATTCCGATCGGCGCGATGCTGGTCGGGCTCATGTCCGGCTGGGCGAGCCGGGTCCGACGGCAGGGCGTTGCCGTCGTGGTCGCGATCTGTGTGTGGGGCCTCGCCGTGGCGGGGTTCGGGCTCACCTCGTCGCTGTGGCTTGCCGTGGTGTTCCTCGCGATCGCGGGCGCCGCCGACATGGTCAGCGCGATCTACCGGATGGCCATCCTGCAAACGGCGGCGACGGACGAGATGCGTGGTCGCACCCAGGGCGTGTTCACGGTCGTGGTGGCAGGCGGACCAAGGCTTGCGGACGTGACTCACGGCTGGGCGGCCGCGAGTGTCGGTACGGCCGCCGCCGCCACCGGAGGCGGGCTACTCGTGGTGGTGTTGGTGGTACTGGCCGTACTGGCACTGCCCGCGTTCTGGTACTACCGCGCACACACCGCGCCACCCGAGAACCGTGTCGAGCGCGACGCCGGGGAGTGAGGCACGACAGTGCGGGCGTGCGCGATAGGTTCGCGGGCATGGCGAATCCGACGGGGGAACAGTTCGAGCTGACCAGAGGCAACGCTCGCGCCGTGGTCACCGAGATCGGTGCGGGGTTGCGTGCCTTCGAGATCGGCGGGGTGCCCTACCTCGAGACGTTCGCGGCCGAGGAAGAGCCGCCGAAGGCGGCCGGCCAGGTGCTGCTGCCGTGGCCCAACCGCACAAGGGACGCGACGTGGACCTACGACGGCGAGCCGCAGCGACTCGAGGTGACAGAGCAGCGGCGGGGCAACGCCATTCACGGTCTGGTCCGGCGAAAGGTTTGGCAACTGCTCGAACATGCCGAGTCGAGCATCACGTTCGCGGTGGACATCACCGATGAGCCCGGCTGGCCCGTCCCGCTGCACACGCTGATCCACTACGAACTCGCGCCGCGCGAACTGGTGGTGACTCACGAGGTGCGTAACGAGGGTGCCTGCGCCGTCGGGTTCGGAGTCGGCACGCATCCGTACTTCCGGATCGGGGACGTGCCGACCGACGAGTTGACGTTGACGGTGGCCGCTTCGCGAGTGCGACCCTACGTCGAGGACGAGCAGGTGCCCTTCGGTGAGGAAACCGACGTCACCGGCACCGAGCACGACCTCAACCACGGCCGCATCGTCGGAGGTCTGGACCTCGACACGACGTTCGGCGGGCTGCTTGCGGGCGAGGACGGCCGCTACCACCACCTGCTGTCCCACGGCGACACCACGCTCGACGTGTGGGCGGAGCGCGACTTCCGCTGGGTGCAGATCTTCACTCCCGCGGAGCTGACCGGCAGGGGGCGGGCGGTCGCGATCGAGCCGATGACGTGCCCCGCCGACGCGCTCAACTCGGGAACGGATCTGATCACCCTGGAACCCGGTGAGTCCTGGCGGGGCAGTTGGGGTGTGCGCGTGGAACTTCGGCGGCGATAGCCACCACGCCTCCCCGGCCACCACCGGGAACGAGACTCACATCTTGCGCAGTTCGCGGGCGATCACCATGCGTTGGATCTGGTTAGTGCCTTCGAAGATCTGCGGCACCTTTGCCTCACGCAGGTAGCGTTCGACCGGGAAGTCGCGCGTGTACCCGGCGCCACCCAGTACCTGCACGGCATCCGTGGTGACCTTCATCGCGGCGTCGGTCGCGACCAGTTTCGCGATCGAGGACTGCCGCTGGAACGGCATGCCCCTGTCGCGTCGCCGTGCGGCGTCGAGGTAGGTCGCGCGCGCCGATTCCACCGCGGCGGCCATGTCGGCGAGCAGGAACTCCACGCCCTGGAAGTCGATGACGGGCTTGCCGAACTGTACGCGCTGTTTGGCGTAGGCGACGGCTTCGTCCAGCGCTGCCTGCGCAAGGCCCACCGAGCACGCCGCGATGCCCAGCCTGCCTGAGGAGAGCGCAGAGAGTGCGATCTTGAGCCCTTCTCCCTCCGCGCCGATGAGCCGTTCGGCGTCGACGCGGGCGTTGTCGAAGATCAGTTGGGCGGTGGTCGACGCGGTGAGCCCCATCTTGCGCTCGGGTTCGGCGGCCGAAAGCCCTTCCGTTTCGGCGTCGACGAGCAGGCAGCTGATGCCGCTGCCGCCTGCGGACTCGGCGGAGGTGCGCACCATGGTGGTGTAGAAGTCCGCCTTGCCGCCGTGGGTGACCCACGCCTTCGTGCCGTTGACCACGTAGGCGTCGCCGTCCCGGCGTGCCCGGGTCGCCAGCGCGGCGGCGTCGGAGCCCGCCTGCGTTTCGGACAACGCGTAGGCGCCAAGCAGGTCGCCCTCGAGCATGCCGGGCAGCCACCGGTCGCGTTGCTGGTCCGTGCCGTAGTGCGCCAGCGGGAAGCACGACATCGTGTGCACCGAAAGGCCGACTCCGACCGACATCCACGAGGCCGCGATCTCCTCGAGAACCTGCAGGTACACCTCGTAGGGCAACTCCGCGCCGCCCCATCGCCGCGAGTAGGGCAGCCCGAGCAGGCCCGACCTGCCGAGCAGCCGGAATTGTTCACGGGGAAACCGGCAGGCCTCCTCGTACTCGCCCGCGACCGGGGCCAGCTCGTCGCGTGCGATCTCGCGAGTGAGTGCCAGCAGGTCCTCGGCCTCGGTGGTGGGCAGCAGGCGTTGCGCAGGCATGGTCGCCTCCGGGCATTGATACCGTGCACAGTACTGTGGTCTTTTCTAGAGTACTATTCGCGGAGTGCGGCCCACTCACCCCCGTACCCGCCGTCAGCAGGCACTGCTGGCCGATCTCGAGCGGCTGTTCCTCGCGGAGGGATTCGTCGCGTTCACACTTGACGATCTCGCGGCGAAACTGCGCTGCTCGAAATCGACTCTGTACGCGCTGGCGCCGAGCAAGGAACAGTTGGCCGTCAAGGTCGTCGCCCACTTCTTCAAAGGCGCGGCCGAGCGCATCGAACAGCGGATCGAGCACATCGCCGACCCGCGAGAGGTGGTCGAAACCTATCTCGCAGGGGTCGCCGACGAATTGGGCAGGACGTCGGCCGCCTTCATGGTCGACGTCAGCGCGTTCGAACCCGCCAGGGCTGTCTACGAGTTGAACTCCCAGGTCGCCGCCAGGCGGCTTCGCTCGTTCATCGCCGCCGGTGTTGAGCAAGGGGTGTTTCGCGAAGCGCACGCCGACGTGATCGCCGAACTGGCCGCGCTGCTGATCGAGGCAATCCAGACCGGCGTGGTGCGTGCCCGCACCGGAGTACGAGATGCCGAGGCTTTCGCCGCGCTGGCACAACTGCTGCTCGGCGGCGTGCTGCGCGGCGAGGGTGCGCCGGACTAGCATCGGCACCGTGATTGTCTCCGGTGGCGAAGCGCTCGTCGACCTGGTTCCCGCCGGGTCCACTATGGAGCTGCTCGCTCCCCGGCTTGGCGGAGGGCCGTACAACGTCGCACTCGCGGCGGCCAGGTTGGGTGCCCCGACCGCCTTTCTGTCCCGGATCTCGACGGATCGGTTCGGGCAGGCGTTGCTCGACCGGCTTCGCGAGTCCGGTGTGGACACATCGCTGATCCAGCGCGGATCGGAGCCCACGACGCTGGCTGTGGTCGCGCTCGACGGCGCGAACGCGCGGTACTCCTTCTACACCGAAGGCACGGCCGACCGCTTTGTCGTCGACCCAGGCCCGCTCCCGGAAAGCACGACGGTGCTGTCGCTCGGCACTCTCGGGATGGTGCTGCAACCCGGCGCCGAGGTCTACGAGACCGTGCTCCGCCGCGAAGCGGGACGGGGTGTGCTGACCGCCCTCGACCCGAACATCAGGGCGGATCTGATCGTCGAGCCGAACGCCTACCGTGCCCGGTTCTCGTCCTGGCTGCCACATGTGCGGCTGCTCAAGATGTCGTTGCAGGACGCGGAATGGCTCGCGGGCGGAGCCGATGTCACGGCTGCTGTCAGGGGCTGGCTCGACTCGGGCCCGCAGGCCGTCGTGTTGACCAGAGGCGACGAGGGACTGTCCGTACTGACCGCACGCGGCGAAGTCGCCGGCGTACCGACCGTGCTTGTGGACGTCGTTGACACCATCGGTGCGGGGGACACCGTCCAAGGCGCACTGCTCGCGTGGTTGGTCCGGCGAGAAGTGACAGACCTGGCATCACTCGACACAGCGGACTGGCGGGCGGCGCTCGGGTTCGCGGCGCGGGCGGCAGCACACACGGTGTCGCGTAGCGGTGCGGAACCGCCGACGGCCGAGGAGATGTCTCCAGGCGTGTGAACCTGGTCGCAAACGGTTAGCTGTGGGTAACACCACCGCTGCGAAATGGGGGACCTCTGGACTAGCGTAAGGAGGAATTCATACCCCAGCGGGGCGGTGTGCGAAAACGTGTGACCCGCACAACCTGCGGTCACCGCCGGCCCGTGTGACCGTGAGAGGCATTTGCATGTCCGACGCGACTGCGGGGCAGGCCGGGGGCGAGAAGGCCGTACTCCGCCTGCCGAGTGGCGAGCACGAGCTGAACGTTGTTCGTGCCGTCGAGGGCGCACCCGGTATCGAACTCGGGAAGCTGCTCGCACAGACGGGCTACATCACCTACGACCCCGGCTTCGTGAACACGGGGGCTGCTTCCTCGGCCATCACCTATATCGACGGTGAGCAAGGGGTCTTGCGCTATCGTGGCTACCCGATCGAGCAGTTGGCACAGCACTCGACGTTCATCGAAGTCTCCTACCTGCTGATCTACGGCGAGTTGCCGACCAAGGAGCAACTCGAGAACTTCACATCCAAGATCAACAGGCACACCCTGTTGCACGAGGATCTGAAGCGGTTCTTCGACGGCTTCCCAAGGGACGCGCACCCGATGCCGGTGCTGTCCAGCGCCGTGGCCGCACTGTCGACCTTCTACCAGGACTCGCTCAACCCCTTCGACGAGCCCAACGTGGAACTGTCGACGGTTCGGCTGCTGGCGAAGGTGCCGACGATCGCGGCGTACGCCTACAAGAAGTCGATCGGGCAGCCATTCCTTTACCCGGACAACTCGCTCGGCCTGGTGGAGAATTTCCTGCGGATGACCTTCGGGCTGCCCGCCGAGCCGTATGAGATCGACCCGGATGTGGCCAAGGCGCTCGACCTGCTGTTCATCCTGCACGCCGACCACGAGCAGAACTGTTCGACCTCGACCGTGCGGCTGGTCGGTTCGTCGGAGGCCAACCTGTTCGCCAGCATCTCGGCGGGCATCATGGCGCTGTTCGGTCCGCTGCACGGCGGCGCGAACAGTGCGGTGCTGGAGATGCTTTCGAACATCAAGGCCGACGGCGGCGACGTCGACGACTTCGTCAAGCGCGTGAAGAATCGCGAGCAGGGCGTTCGGTTGATGGGCTTCGGGCACCGGGTGTACAAGAACTACGACCCGCGCGCGAAGATCATCAAGAAGACCGCTGACGAGATCCTCGCCAAGATCTCCGGTGGTGACGAACTGCTCGACATCGCCAAGGCGCTGGAGGAGCGCGCGCTTTCCGACGACTATTTCGTCGAGCGCAAGCTTTATCCGAACGTCGATTTCTACACCGGGCTGATCTACCGCGCCCTCGGATTCCCGACGAAGTACTTCACCGTGCTGTTCGCGCTCGGCAGGCTGCCGGGCTGGATCGCGCACTGGCGGGAGATGATCCAGGACCCGGCCACAAAGATCGGCCGTCCTCGCCAGATCTACACCGGCGAGAAGGAGCGAGAGTACAAGCCGCTTTCGCAGCGCTGAGCCACGTCACTGTCGAAGGCCCTGCCACCGCCCGCGCGACCGGGATGGCAGGGCCTTTGTCGTGCCGGGTGGGTGTTATCGGCCGGTGGGTGGATTGCGGATGACGGCTTGTAGGTGGAGGTGGTTGACGGCTCTGCGGTTGACGTCGGCGTGGTTGTAGGTGATGGAGTGCAGGATGCCGTTGTAGACGAGGTCCCAGAGGGCGCGGTTCTTCTGCAGGTAGTAGACCTGGGTGTCGAGTTTGTTCCCGGCTGAGTCGGTGAGTTCGAGGTGGTAGGTGCCGACTCCAGTGGTGACCTTGATCGTGCGTAGCCGGTAGGTGTCGACCCAGCGGTCGCCGAGGCGGAGCCAGTCGGCACCGGCGCTCATCCACAGCTTCTTGCGGTCGAGCAGGAACAGTGAACTGCCCGCGAGCCGATGAGCCACAGCCGCCGCACCCGCATCCAGCCGACCCGCAACGCCAGGTTCCCAGCGCGGCTGCCAGGAAGAACACCACTCCCGCCGCTCCCCCCATGGTGGATTTGGCGTCGGCGAACCATTCGAGTGCCGGACCTCTGCCCGGCGGGGGTTCTTGCGGCCCGAGGTCGGTGGCCTTGTCGAAGGGGCGCCAGCCGGGTTCGACGGGTGCCTGCGGTGGCCGGGGTTCGCCGGTCATGCGGTCCGGCTTGGGCTCGGGCCGGGTAGGTGTGCTCATGTCCATTTCCCAGGCGGCCACGCCATGGCGCGGCCCCCACAAGGGCGCAACGACCGGTGTTTGGTGCGGTTCTACGGGCTCAGTCGCGTATTCGATCGGCGCTCATTCGTGCGTGACAGCGGCAACGCGGGCCCGCTCAGGGCCGCAGGGACGGCGAGGTGACTGCACTGATTGTCGATCGGGGTCAACGGTGGCTATGGGGTTTGGTGTCGCTGAAGGAGTTCTTGCGTCCATGAGGTGTGGCGTCGGCGGAGCTCGGCGGCCGTGAGATCGTGGCGACCAAGGCCACGGTAGTTCGGGACCCACGTTTCCACGGCCTGATGCGAGCGGGCGAGTGTCCACAGGTCCCACAACCATGGCTTGCGAACCCCGGTGCCGCTGGCTTCTTCATACGCCGAGAGGAACACGTCGGCAAGGTGTTCGCCGTAGAGCAGGTAGAGGTCGAATCGGCACCAGCCGATGTCGTACCCGGCTGGCCCGCGGGCGGCGCCTTCCCAGTCGATGACCCCGGTCAAGATGCCGTTGTCCCAGATCACGTTCCCGGATTGGTAGTCGCCGTGGGTCAGCACCATTGGTGCGGGGACGATCTCGTTCGTCCAGGCATCGTCGACGATGCGCGCAGCGGGGCCGGACAGCCGGGCACGGTATCCCCGGCGGTTGAAGACCGTGTCGAGGTTCGCGGCGACGGCCGCGTCGGCGTTGTGGATGCGTGCCAGGGCGCGTCCGAGCTGCGTCGCCCAGGCGTGTGGGTGGTCCGGGATGATGTCCGCTTTACCGGGCAGCCGGCTGATCAGCACCCACGATGGTTCTCCATCGTTGACGGTGCTGCGTGCGAGAAGTCGTGGTGCGAGGCCACCCAGGGTGTCGAGTGCGGTGAGCACCCGTCCCTCGTCCACGGCCGCAGAATCACCGGCTGGGAACTCGCGCAGGACCATCTCGCGTTGCGGGTTGCGGGTTCGGATCAAGTGAGTTGTGGCATGGGAGCCGCCCGCGAGTGGCTGAACGGTGTCCAGGGTTGCGGAAGGCCCGGCCAGCCTGGTCGCGGAAGCGAGCGCAGCGGATGCAGCGGTGGACATATCGGTTAGCGTTTCCTTTTCGTCGGACGGGTGCCGGTCACCGCGGAGGCACGACCAGCATGGTCTCCCGGTGCGCAGCGCATCCAGCCGGTGTCGGTTTGGGGCCAGTCTTGGCGGTGTTCGAGTGGCGATTACCGGTCCTGGTCAACCGAGGTGGGCGGCGATCCAGCCTCGCCAACGTCCCCGCGCTTCGCTTCGGTCAGACTCCCAACGCCGCGATGACGCCCAGCTTGATGGCCTCGTGAGCGTCTTATCCGCCGCGATCTGAGGTGGCGCGGGTTCGCATCAGATGCGACAGACCTGGATGGGGCGCGAGTACAAGAAGTGCTGCGGCGCTGCGGCATTGTGGTGTGAGTATCTCGGTGGGCGTGCGTCGCATGCGCCAGCTCCGGATGCCCACCGATGTGCCTGCCGGTGGACAGCGGCCACATCGGTGGCAGGCAGGCATCAGCCCACTCGCAGCGCGTCCTTGAGGCGAACCCTGGCGCCCGTGCGCAGCACGGCCGCACGGTAGACCCGCCCGCCCAGCCAGGTCAGGGCCGCGATGGTAGCGACCGTCAGCAGCAGCGCCAGTCCGATCTCCACCCCGCTCGCAGTGCCCGTGGCGATGCGGCTGGGCATCAGGATCGGCGACAGCGGCGGGATCAGGGACAGCACAGTGGCCGCGGTGCTGTCCGGTTGCTGGATCACCGTGAAGCCCGAGATGAACCCACCCACCAGCACGATGGTGATGGGCATCAGCACCGTCTGCATGTCCTCCTGCCGCGAAACCAGCGACCCGGCGCCCGCGAACACGGTCGCGTAGAGGAAGAAGCCCAGCACATACCACAGCAAGCCCCACAGCAACGTGCCCGTGGCGATACCGGTGATCGTCAGGGCCCCGGTAACGCTCGCCATCGCCAACCCCGCGACACCGAGCACGGCCAACTGCACCAGCCCCACCAGTCCGAGACCGATCACCTTGCCCAGCAGCAGGTGCCACGGCCGCACCGTGGAAAGCAGGATCTCGACGACCCTGCTGGACTTCTCCTCGACGATGCCTTGCGCGACCATCGTGCCGTAGGTGGTGATGCCCATGTACAGCAAGAACATCAGCACCATGGCCACGACAACTCGCTGCCCGCGTTCGGGGTCGGGCCGTTCGACGGAGGAAACCTCAACCCGCGTGGAGCCGACCTCGCCCAGCACCTGCTGCGGGCTCATGCCCGCCTCGAGTAGCTTGGCCTGCAACACCTGTTGCTGCGAGATGCCATCGAGTAACCCACGAAGCTGTTCGTCCAGATCGGACTTCACGAGCACGCGAAGGTCGGCGACGCTACCGGACACCAGGGCGTCGAGCTCGCCAGCCGACACCTGCGCCCTGCCTTCGGCGCGATCAGCGATCTGCCGCGTCTCGACGTCCATGCCGATGTGGTCCGCGGCCTGTCTCAGCGGTTGCGCGATCGCGGTCGCCTGCCCGGTCAGCCCCACGGTGGTAGTGCTCATCCCGCTGAACACGCTGATCTGCAACAGCAGGTAACCGGCGATGGCGGCCAGGATCACCAACGTGCCGATCAGGAACCCGCGCGTGCGCAGCCGGGTGTTGAGTTCTCGCTGGGCGACGAGCCGGACGGCAGTGGAGGGTCGCAGCGAGTCGCTCATCGGGCCTCCTCCTTCTGGTCGGCGACGACGTTTCTGAACAGCTCGACCAGCGAAGGGTGCGTCTTGGTGAACTCGCGAACCGGCCCGGTCGCCAACGCCGCCTTGAGCACGATCTGATCGTCGGTGCCGGGGGCGAGCTCCACCACGGTGGTCTCGCCTTCCTGCGAAAGCACCTTCACTCCGGAAAGCTCGGCGGCCCAGCCCTGCGGCGCGAGCGGTGCCGTGACGGTGATCCTCGTCCCCGCGCCCTCGGTCAGCTCGGCAACCGCGCCGCAGGCCACGATCCTGCCCGCGCGGATGATCCCGACGCGGTCGCACAGGCGCTCCACCAGGTCGAGCTGGTGGCTTGAGAACACCACGGGCACACCGGCCGCGGCCTTTTCGCGCAGCACCGAGCTCATCACGTCCACGGCGATGGGGTCCAGCCCGGAGAACGGTTCGTCGAGTACGAGCACGGCGGGATCGTGTACCAGTGCCGCTGCGAGCTGTACCCGCTGCTGGTTACCGAGGCTGAGCTTCTGTACCTCGTCACCGCGCCGGTCCGCCAGTCCCAGCCGGGAGATCCACGTCTGTGCGCTCTGGTGAGCGCGATCGGAGGACATGCCGTGCAACCGAGCCAGGTAGACGAGCTGGTCCGAGACCTTCATCTTCGGGTAGAGGCCACGCTCTTCCGGCATGTACCCGATCCGGGTTCTGGTCTCGTGGTTTATCGGGTGGCCGTCGAAGCGAACCTCTCCCGCGTCGGCCTCAAGCACACCGAGCACGATCCGCATCGCGGTGGTCTTGCCCGCTCCGTTGCTGCCGACGAACCCGAACAGCTCGCCGGGCCGCACCTCGAAGCTGACCCCGTCGAGTGCGACCAGGTTGCCGAACCGTTTGCTGACGCTGTCGAGCTCAAGCGCATGATGCTGCACGAACTATCCCCCTGATCGTAGCCGCGCGGCCGATCATACCTTCACCTCGTTTCGCTCAAGCCACGCAGTGCGCGGTCGACAAGCTCGCTCACGCGTGCCCTCGCCGCCTCGGCTTCCCCCGGTACGAGGCCGAGCCGGGTCCTGCGGTGCAGCACATCGTCAGCGTCCAGCGCACCCTCGTGCCGCACCGCCCACACCACCTCGGCCCCCGTCGTCTCGCAGCCGTCGAAAAGCGGTCGCGCGAGTCGTCGATCGACCTCGCCGAGCGCGGCGACGCGCGGTGCCTCCGTGCCGTACTTGGCCACCAGCCGCGGCTCGGCCTCCACTGCGGACAATGCGGCCCGGTCGGCGGCGCCTATCAGTGGAAGCGCTGCCGTGCGAACTTCTCCCGCCCGCAGCCCGGCCGCCGTTACCGCGGCGTCCACGGCGTCCTGTGCCATCCTGCGATAGGTCGTCAGCTTGCCGCCGACAACGGTGATGACACCGGTGGACTCGTCGGTGAGTACCACGTGCTTTCGGGAGAGATCCGCCGTCCTGCCTCCAGGCGTGTCCACCAGTGGGCGCAGTCCCGCGAAACTGCCGAGCACGTCGTCGGAATCCAGCCTGCGCGCGAGCACGGTGGAGGCGGTCCGCAACAAGAAATCCACATCGGACCGAGGTGCCGACGCGACATCGGGTGGCTCGCCCGTCATGGGTTCGTCGGTGAGGCCGAGGTACGCCTTGCCGCCGGGCTGCGGCAGCAGGAATACGAACCGGTTGCGTTCACCGGGAACCGGCACCATGACGGCGGTTTCGCTAAGCCCGGTTCCCCGCGTGTCGAGGACGAGGTGCGAACCGCGGGAGGGCCGCAGCCGCACGGAAGGGACGAGCCTGCCCGCCCACACGCCCGTGGCATTCACCACCTGCCGCGCACGCAGTTCGACCTGCTCGCCGGTCAGTTCGTCGCGGGCGAGCACCCGATCTGCGGTGACCTGGGTGGCCGCGAGCCTCGTCAGTATCCGAGCTCCGTGGGCGGCGGCGGTTCTGGCAAGGGCAATCACCAGCCGGGCGTCGTCGGTGAGCGCGCCGTCGAAGGACAGTAGGCCGCCGCGCAGGCCACTGCGACGCAGTCCGGGTGCGAGGGCAAGCGCTTGCGCGGCCGGGATCGAACGTGGCCGCGGTAGTAGCGAAGCAGGCGTGCCCGCGGCGCGGCGCAGGGCGTCGCCCGCGTGCAGGCCCGCCGCCGTGATCGCCTGCCCAGCCCGCGAGGAGTGCGCGTAGGAAGGGAACAGTTGCGCGAGCGCTCTGGTCAGGTGCGGCGCGGTGCGCCTCAGCAGGATGTCGCGTTCCACGGCGCTCTCCCACGCGAGCGCGACGTCGCCGTGTGCGAGGTAGCGCAGACCGCCGTGGACGAGCTTGCTGGACCAGCGAGAGGTGCCGTACGCCAGGTCGACGGCTTCGACGAGCGCGACCGACAGCCCGCGCGAGGCGGCGTCCAGCGCGATCCCGGCACCGGTGACACCACCACCGAGAACGATGACGTCCACGCGCTCACCCGAGGCCAAGGCGGCCAGTTCCTCGTCGCGCCGCCGGGCGGTCAGCGAGGCCCTGATCATGCCGCGAGCGCCGAATCGAGAATGTGCCGCAGCTCGGAGAGCAGGGCCTGTTCGCCGACGTCCGCGGTGGCGGGCCGCAGTGAAAGCACGAACGACTGCACCACCAGCAGCACCGCGCGCACCTGCACGGCGGGCTCGGTCCTGCGGACGGAGCCGTCGCGATGGCCCTCGGTCACGATCGCCCCGAGCGCCTCTTCGGCGAGCCGTTGCGTGGAACCGAGGCGCTGGGTGATGTAGGGCAGCACCAACTGGGCGTCGACATCGAGCACCGTGCGCATCAGCGGGTTGGCCACCAACGCTCGTACGGCGCCGACGGCGCCGTCCACCAGTCGCTGCCTTGCGGTACTCGCGGGTGGGGTGTCGTCGATCGCCTTGCGCAACAACGCGCTGAACTCACGCGTCATGAGCGCGATCAACATGCTGCGGACGTCGGGAAACCGCCGGTAGAGGGTCATCCTGCTGACACCGGCGGTGCGCGCTATCTCCGCCAGCGTCGTCCTGCGCACGCCCGCGCTGAGCACGCAGGTCTTCGCCGCGTCGAGCAACACATCGTCGGGAACGCGGGTGGCCGACGTGCGACCGCGGGTGTTCGCGAGAGTGCTGCGCGTCCCGACCGAAGTGTGACGTTGCGCTTCCATGTGTCACACTCTAGCGGTGGACGAGACGCTTGACCATCGGATTCGCTCGGCATGGACACCGCAAGCGGCGGGCGCGGTCGAGCTCGCTCCAGGGGCACTGCGCTGGTTGACCCAGCGTATCGGCAGCTTCCGACCTGACAGCGGCAAAACGCCCGATTCGGCTGTTGAGATCCCGCCTTCGCTGTTGCCATCGGCCGCACGAGACGACCTCGCCGCCGTGGTCGGCGCGCCGCAGGTGCTCACCGGCGACAGCGAGCGGCTCGGTCGTACGGGGGGTCTGTCCTACCTCGACTTGCTGCGCCGCAGGAGCGCCGAAGGGCTGGCCGTTCCGGACGCCGTGGTACTGCCCGCTGATCCGGAGCAGGTGCAGCGGGTACTGGAGGTGTGCACGGCCCACGACATCGGCGTCGTGCCTTTCGGCGGTGGCACCTCGGTGGTCGGCGGGGTGACGGCGCTGCGAGGGGGAAAGCCCGCGGTGGTGGTGTTGGACCTGCAACGGCTCGATCGGCTGGTCAGCATCGACCCGGTCTCGCACATCGCGGTGTTGCAGGCTGGGGTGCGTGGGCGGGAAGCCGAGCGCCTGCTCGGTGAGCACGGGCTCACCCTCGGGCACGTGCCGCAGTCTTTCGAGCGCGCCACCATCGGCGGGTTCGCCGCGACCCGCTCCGCGGGCCAGGCCTCTTCCGGATACGGCAGGTTCGAGGACATGGTCACCGGCGTCCGGGTCGCGACCCCGGTGGGTGAGTGGCGCCTCGGCGTCGCACCCGCCTCGGCCGCCGGACCGGACCTGCGCCAGCTGGCCGTCGGCAGCGAGGGCGCACTCGGCGTCCTCACCGAGGTGGCTGTGCGGGTACGCCCGGTCCCAACCGAACAACGGTTCGAGGCGTTCGCGATCGACGGGTGGCAACGCGGCACCGAGGCGGTGCGCGTGCTCGCACAGCAGCGCCTGCTCGCCGACGTCACCAGGCTGTCCGATGTAGACGAAACGGCCGGATCGCTCGCGCTCGCGGGCGGCAAGGCAGCGCTGCTGCGCAGGTACCTTTCGGCTCGTGGGCTGAACCGGCCCTGCCTGCTCATCCTCGGCTGGCACGGCGAGCAGGGGCAGCGGCGCAAGCGGGCGCTGCGTGTGCTGCGCGCCGCGGGTGCCGTCCGGCTCGGGCGTGCACCGGGCGAGGCGTGGCGGCGCGGGAGGTTCGCCGGTCCTCGGCAACGCGACGCGCTGCTGGAACTGGGCGTGTGTGTGGAGACGCTGGAGACCGCGGCGCACTGGTCCGAACTGGGCGCGCTGTACGAGCGGGTCAGGGCGGCGTTGCGGGCCGAGTTGGACCGTCCGCTGGTGATGTGCCACATCTCCCACGCCTACGAGACCGGTGCGTCGCTGTACTTCACGGTGCTTGCCGCCCGCGACCACACCGACCCGCTAGGGCAGTGGGCCCGTGCGAAGCGGGCGGCGTGCGAGGCCATCACCCAGGACGGGCTCGGCACCATCACGCATCACCACGCCGTCGGTACCGACCACGCGCCCTACCTGCGTGCCGAGATCGGTGATGTCGGCATCCGGGTACTGGCCGCTGCCAAGCGCGCGGTCGATCCGAGTGGCATCCTCAACCCGGGCAAGCTGATCGACTGACCGGTTCGACCCGCAATCCGTGTGAGACGGCGGGAACGCCGGTGAGCAGCCGAGCCCGCCGCTGTGGCACGGCGGCCATGCGCACCAGCTCGCCTTCGACGAGCAGCGGCATGCGCTCGGCGGCCGCGCCAACGTAGGCAAGCGCGCCCTCGACCGGCGAGCCGTCTTCGAGCCGCACCGTGCCATCGCGCAACCGGACCCGGTCGTAGCGGGTACCTCGGCCTTCGCAGCGGTCGAGGACCGCCAGCTGGTCGGGCGTCGCGAACCACACCGCGTGCCATTCCTCGACACCCGGGGCGGCGGCGAGCGTGGCGGGTCTGGCCCCGTCGCGTTCGCGAAACCCTGCTGCCCAGACAGCCGCGACGCCGTGGCATCGGACGCGGGCGACGACGACGGCACCGGTCAGCCCCATCGCCTTTCGCAGCCACGTGATCTTCTCAGGGCAGGCGTTGGACCCGTATGCCAGCACCGGGGTCCGCTCGGTGCGCCACCGAGGGGGCGCCGTGCTCAGCGGATGCCCGGCCCCGTCCCGGTGCACGAAAGAACAGCCGGGCCGGGCACCGGGATAGGGTTCGGCGGGAAAATCGCCGTCGACGAACAGCACCTCAGTCGAATACGACTTCAGTCGAACACCACGACGCTGCGCAGCACCTCTCCGTTGTGCATTCGCTCGAACGCCTGCTCGACGTCGGCCACGCCGATGCGTTCGGTGACGAACTTGTCCAACGGCAGCCTGCCCTGCAGGTAGAGGTCCACCAGCATCGGAAAGTCCCTGGACGGCAGGCAGTCGCCGTACCAGGACGACTTCAGCGATCCGCCACGGGCGAAGAAGTCGATCAGTGGCATGTCGTTGAGCTTCATGTCCGGTGTCGGGACCCCGACGAGCACGACCGTGCCCGCGAGATCGCGAGCGTAGAACGCCTGCTTCCAGGTCTGCGGAGTCCCGACGGCGTCGATCACCACGTCGGCACCGAAGGAATCGGTCAGTTCCTGTACCGCTTCCACCATTTCGTCGTGGCTCTTGCCGCGCGCGTTGATGGTGTCGGTGGCACCGAATCCCTTTGCCCACTCCAGCTTCCTGTCGTCGGTGTCGACCGCGACGATCGTGCGTGCCCCGGCCAGGTGGGCGCCCGCGATGGCGGCGTCACCGACACCCCCGCAGCCGATCACCGCCACGGTGTCTCCCCGCGTGACGGCGCCGGTGTTTATGGAGGCCCCGATACCGGCCATCACGCCGCAGCCGAGCAAGCCGGCCACCTCCGGCTCGGCAGCGGGGTTCACCTTCGTGCACTGTCCGCTGTGGACGAGTGTCTTCTCCAGGAAGGCGCCGATGCCGAGCGCGGGACTCAGCTCGGTGCCGTCGGCGAGCGTCATCGGCCTGCTCGCGTTGTGTGTCTGGAAGCAGTACCACGGTTTGCCTCGCTTGCAGGCCCTGCACGTGCCGCACACCGCGCGCCAGTTGAGCACCACGAAATCGCCGGGCCGCAGATCAGTGACGCCCTCACCGACCTGCTCGACGTAGCCCGCCGCCTCGTGCCCGAGCAGGAACGGGAAGTCGTCGTTTATGCCACCCTCTCGGTAGTGCAGGTCGGTGTGGCACACCCCGCATGCCTTGACCGAGACCACCGCCTCGCCGGGACCGGGATCGGGCACCAGCACGGTCTCCAGCGAGACCGGTTGGCCCTTCGCGCGAGCGACCACGCCTTGCACCTCGTACGGCATTGGCTCTCTGTCCTTTCGGCCTCGAAGCTTCAACAGGGCAGCTTGCCACGGCTAATGCGGTCATGGCGACATCCGAATGGATTTGTGCACGCAGGTTGCGTTGACCGGAAAGGGCCTTGCCGCCTCACGGGGTGATGAGGTAGACGATCCCACCGGGCCCCGGTCTGACCCTGCCTACGGCGTCGTGGCGCCTGGTGCGTTGCCATGCGGTCTCGAACTGCGCGCGTGGGTACACCCTGCGCACCGCATCGGTGGTCTCGCACGCCGGATCGTTGACGATCACGTCACCGTCGGCTGTGAACCCGGTTACCACCATCAGGTGCCCCGCGCTGCCGTAGCCCGCGCCGTCCAGTTCGCCACGCCGGAACGACAGCGAGGTGATCACCGGGAATCCTCCTGCGACGTGGCGTCGTAGTTCGGCAAGGCCCGGTAACCGGGTGACCCGTGCCCTGAGACCGTGGGCAGCGGCATAGGCGGTGTTGAAGGGCCAGTTGCCGGTGCCCTGGTAGGCGTAGTCGTAGGTGTGGCGTGCCGCGTGCACCACGCTCGGGTAGGGGCAGTCACTCGGCAGCCACGACAGCTCACGCTTGGACGGCCCTTTGCCCCAGTACTCCACCACCATCTCGGTGGCCGCTGGACTGCACCAGTGCTCGCCACCCCCGCCGTACTCGACGAAGCGGCCCCGGTGCACGTTCTGGGCGAATCGGGGGACCGCGAGTTCGATCCCGCCGTCCAGCTCCGGCTCGTGGGTCGCCACCTCGAACCGCTCGGGCATTCGCGAGGCCATCGCACCCGCAGCCATCAGCGTCGGGGTCGCCTGGCTGCCATCGGGGCGGTGAAGCGTGACCCTGAGTCGGTAGGAGACGAACGTGACGCCGGGCGCGGCCACGAGGGTGTCCACGTCGACGCTCGCGTGAGCGTCACGCTGTCCCGGAACGCTCGCGCGCCGGATGCCGTCGTCCCCGTACGCCCAGTCGGCGAGCACGTACCACCGCGTGTGCTCGCCGTCGCCGGTGCGCGCGGCCACCTCGAAGCGCAACCACGTGCCCTCGGGTGTGCGCGCGTTCCACGACGCGATCAGCTCGGTGGCGCCGAAATCCAGCATGTGCGGCTCGGAGGTCCAGTGCCCGTACTCGTAACCGGTCACCGTGCCCACCGGTTCGTGGATCCTCAGCCCCTCCTCGCCCGCGCGCAGTCCGCGCGGGTTCCCACACCGGAAACCGCGGCAGCCGCGGTTCTCGTGGTAATCGATCGTGTCGGCTGTCCTTGTCTCTCGTTCAGACGACTGCCTGGGTCTGCGTCACCTTCGCCGCCAGCCGCCCGGTGTCGGTATGGATCTCGGTCTCGACCACGATCACCCGCCTGCCCACGTGCAGCGGCCGGGCCGACGCTGTGGCGTGGCCGCTGCCGACGGGGCGAAGGAAGCTCGTCCGTGACTCGATCGTCGTGGTGCGCTGCGCGCCCTCCGGGAGGTTGGAGTACGCCAGCGCCGCGCCGGTGGCGTCGGCGAGCGACATCAGCGCGCCGCCGTGCATGCTCTCGCCGAGCGTGGTCAGCGAATGCTCCCACGCGAGCCGAGTGCGAACGAGGTCCTTGGAATGCTCGAGGACCTCGATGCCCAGCCGCTGCGCGAACGGCATGGCCTGGTGGATGAGCTTCGTGGCTTGTTCGTCCATGGCGACGACCCTGCCTCGGCCGTGAACGCCCGTCGATTACCCGCCGGGTAATGCGGCGGCGGCGTCAGAAGTGGCTTACGTCGAGCTTGCCCTCGGCGTGCGCGGCCCTGAGTCGCTTCTTGTCGAACTTGCCGACGCTGGTCTTGGGAACCTCCTCCACAAAGGTCCAGTGCTCGGGCAACTGCCACTTCGCCACCTTGTCCATGAGGAATTCTCGCAGTTCCTCGGCTGTGACAGTCTGGCCTTGCCTGACGACTACGGCCACCAGCGGTCGCTCGTCCCACTTCTCGTCCGGTACACCCACCACGGCGGCCTCCGCCACCGCGGGATGAGCCATCACGTGGTTCTCAAGGTCCACCGAGGAGATCCACTCACCGCCCGACTTGATGACGTCCTTGGCGCGGTCTGTGAGCGTCAGGTAACCGTCCGGGGTGATCTTGCCGACGTCACCGGTGCGCAGCCAGCCGTCGTGGAACTTGTCCGGGTCCGCGTCGCCGTAGTAGGAGCCCGCGATCCACGGCCCTGCCACCTCGAGTTCGCCGACGCTCTCGCCGTCCCACGGCACCTCGTTGCCGTTGTCGTCGATGAGCCGTGCCCGAACCGACGCGGGAAAACGGCCCTGCGTGTAGCGGTATCGCCAGGCCTGTTCGCCTGTCGCCGTCGAAGGCGGCCGGGCCACGCTGCCGAGTGGAGAGGTCTCCGTCATACCCCAGGCATGCAGGATCGGCACCCCGTAGCGCTCCTCGAACGCGTGCATCATCGCGGGCGGTGCGGCCGAGCCGCCGACCACGACCTCGCGCAGGTGCGAGATGTCCTGCGGGTTGGCGTCGAGTTGTTGCAGCAGGCCCTGCCAGATGGTCGGTACGGCGCCCGCGAATGTCGGTTGCTCCGCCGCGAGCATCGCCGCGATCGGCTCGGGCTGCAGGAAGCGGTCCGGCATGACCATCGAGGCGCCGACCATGAAGGCGGCGTAGGGCATGCCCCACGACATGGCGTGGAACATCGGCACGATCACCAGTGCCTTGTCCGCCTCGCTCAGCCGCATGCTGTCGCTCATGCACACCTGCATCGAGTGCAGCCAGATCGAGCGGTGGGAGTACACGACACCCTTGGGGTCACCGGTCGTACCCGAGGTGTAACACATCGCGGCGGCGGAACGTTCGTCGATGACCGGCCAGTCGAAGGTCTCCGGTTGCCCGGTGAGCAGTTCGTCGTAGGAGTGCACCCGCACCCCGCTAGGCGCCTCCAGCGCGGCCGGATCGCCGTTGGCGACGATCACGTGCTGCACCGTCTTCATGTGCGGCAACTGCTTGGCAAGCAGCGGCACCAGGGTGCCGTCGACGATGATCACGTGGTCCTCGGCGTGGTTGGCCACGAAGACCAGTTGCTCAGGGAACAGCCGGATGTTCAGCGTGTGCAGCACCGCACCCATGGCAGGTATGGCCAGGTAGGCCTCGAGGTGTTCGGCGTTGTTCCACATGAACGTCCCGACGCGCTGGTCGCCGGTGATGCCGAGTCCGCGCAGGGCGTTGGCCAACTGCGCTGCTCGCTTTCCGACCTCGCCGTAGGTCTTGCGCACGCCTTCCGACCCGTTCCAGGTGACCACGGCGCTGTCCGCGTGCAGCTTCGAGCCGTGGCGCAGCAGGTTGGCGATGGAGAGCTGGTCGTCCTGCATCGTGCTCAGCATGGTGGCTCCTGCCGGTGGTTCGTCGGTGAACTCGGGTTAGGCGCGACTCTAGTCCGGTCCTCGGCCGAGCGGCATGTGCTCAATGCACAACGGTTACGCAGCGGGGCTAGGCGATGCGAACCGCGTTACAGGCCGCTGACCAGGTATGGCCCGGTCGGGCGGTCATCGCGTGTCGGCTTCGCGGTGCAGCGGATGTTGGCGTTTACTGGGGCGGTGGTAACAGACGGCCTGGCCAGCGCTTGCTCGGGCAAGCACCCTTCGCACCTGGTTCGTCGCCGCTAGTTACGCGGACACCCGAGAAGAAAGGAACACTACGTTGGCTTTGCCCACGTTGACTCCGCAGCAGCGGGCGGAAGCCCTGGCCAAGGCGGCTGAGGCCCGCAAGGCACGCTCGGAGCTGCTCGCGTCCATCAAGTCCGGAAGGGAAAGCATTGACAAGGTGCTTATGCGGGCCAAGGACGACAAGACCGTCGGAAAGACGAAGGTCACCCAGTTGCTGAAGGCCGTTCCCGGGCTGGGGCAGGTCAAGGTGGCCGCGTTGCTCGAACAGGCGGGTATCGACCCGGATCGGCGCGCGGCGGGCCTGGGGGAGCGCCAGCGCGAGGCGCTCATCAACGCGCTCAAGTGAGCGGTGGCTCGTGAGTGGTTGGTGGAGCGGCCTACAACTCCGCTAACCACTCACGAGGCAGGCCCATCGCCGTCAGCAACGTGGCGAACTTGGCCGACGTCTCTTCCAGCTCGGCCCATGGGTCGGACTCCGGCACGATGCCTCCGCCCGCGTAAAGCCGCAGTGCCGAGTTCCCGATCTCCGCGCACCGGATCGACACAGCCCACTCGCCGTCGCCCTCGGCGTTCACCCAGCCGACGGTGCCCGCGTAGTAGCCGCGTTCGAACGGCTCCAGTTCGGTGACCAGTTCCCTGGCCAACCCGGTCGGGGTGCCGCAGATCGCCGGTGTGGGATGCAGCGCGGCGGCCAGGCGCAGCGCGGTCACGTCACGGTCCACCAGCTCTCCGGTGATCTTGGTGCGCAGGTGCCACATCGTCGGCGTGGACACCAACTCCGGCATCTCAGGCACGTCGAGCTTGCGACAGAACGGCCGCAGGGTCTCCACCACCGCCTCGGCCAGCACGGCGTGCTCGATGTGGTCCTTGCGGGATGACAGCAGCGCCTTGCCGTTCTCGGTGTCGGCCACCGGGTCGGCCGAACGGGGCAGTGACCCGGCATGCGGCAGCGAAACGACCCGGTCTCCTTGCCTGGAGAGCAGCAGTTCCGGGCTCGAGCCCACGAGCGTGCGTCCCCCTGGCAGTCCGGCCGCGAAGGTGTAGCCGCCGGGGTTGTCCTTGACGAGGTTGTGCAGGATCGCCTCCGCCGAGACACCGTCGGTGAACTCGACGTCCAGTGCCCGTGCGAGCACGACCTTACGCAGTCCACGCTCGCGCAGCGCCACGACCGCGCGGGCCACCGCGTCGGCGTGCCGCCGCGGCTCGGGTACGGGATGCGCGTTCGCCGGTGGACTGACCTGCCTACGCGGTAAGGTGTCCACGGCCGGGTGCATGGGTCCTGCCAGCCTCGTTCGCCGTGGCAGCACGATTCGCCCCGGTGTTCCTTCTGCGCTGTCGAACGGCAACGCACCCACGGCGATCGGCGCGAGGCCGTCCTGCAACGCCGTTGCCACCCGCTGCGAAAGCCGGACCTCGTCGGTGTCGGTCAGCGCAGCCGCCACGCCGGAACCGAGCAGGGTGGCGTTCTCGGTAGCGAGGAAGAAGTCGCGTGCCGTGTAGTCCTCGAGCAGTCGGACCGACGCCTCAGCGGTCGTGCCTTCGGCGCTCGAGTCGGCCACGGGTCGCACCTCCAGGTCGGGCGGGCCACGACGGCTCGCCGCGACCCCGCGCCTACCATTGTCCGTCGATAGTGGGGGCGAGGCTCCACCACCGTTCGGTGACCTCGATCTCGTCGGTGGTGAGCACGGCCACAGCCGCTCGGTAGCCGGGACCGGGGTCGAGGTCGGCCATCCGGGTCACGGCGGGGTTCAGCGCGGCGTCGGTGGATTCCAGCAATCGTGGCCGCGTGCCAGGAGCCGACATCGTCAGTCCGCGCAACGGTATGTGCAGGCCCTTTCCCGCCGCCTTCATGGCGGCCTCCTTGCGCGTCCAGTACGTGAAGAACCCGGCGGGCCGATCCGGTTCGGGCAGCTCACGCCAGGTGGCCAGCTCGGAGTCGTTGAGGGCGTACGACACCAGCGCTTCGTCGGCCCTCCTGTCCGTCGATTCCACGTCGAGCCCCACCGCCGGGCCGCCGGTGACCGCTACGCCCACCCGTTCGGCCGCGTGGGAGATGGACAACGCGATACCTGTGCCGGGCAGCCGTGGAGGGCCGTGCTGTTTGCCGCAGGTTGGGCAGGCGGCGTCGAAGCGGATGACCGCCGGGCTGAGTCCCAGTCGTCGCCCCGCCACCGTTTTGGCCAGCACGCGCCCGGTGAGGAACCTCGACCGGTCGGCCTGCTTGCGATAGGCCTCGTAGCGTTCGCGCTCCGGCTCGCTGAGCAGTGCGAGGTGATCAGCCACCTCGCGCAAGGGCGTGGCCCACCACACCTCGCATGTCGTCACGCGTCGAACCTAGACGAACGCCTCTGGAGGCGGGGGCTGCCGCGGCGCACCTTCGTGCGCTACCTTTGCCGCTAAGCATCCGCTTAGTGGCCGAGGGAGCCTGCGCATGGATTTCAGCCTGAGCGTCGAGGAACGCGAGATTCGTGACTGGGTGCGCACGTTCGTGCAGCGGGAACTCATGCCGCTGGAACAGGAAGTGCTGCGCAGAGAACGAGCGGGACAGCCGGGGCTGACCGGCGACGAGCTCACCGAGTTGCAGTTCAAGGCGCGCGAGTCAGGTTTCTGGGGTGTGCAGACCCCGCAGGAGTACGGCGGTATGGGGCTTTCGGCCGTGATGACAGCCCTGCTGGAGGCGGAACTCGGCCGCACGTTCGTGCCGTTCCGGTTCGGTGGCGCCGCGGACAACATCCTGTTCTACGCCAACGACGAGCAGAAGGAGCGTTACCTGCTGCCCACCATCGAGGGCAAGCGCAAGTCCTGCTTCGCGATCACCGAGCCCGGTGCGGGTTCGGACGCGAAGGCGATCCGCACCAGTGCCCGCAAGGACGGCTCCGACTGGATCATCAACGGCGAGAAGACGTTCATCACCGGCGGCAACGAGGCCGACTTCACGATGGTCTTCGCCATCACCGACCCGGACAAGGGTGCGAACGGCGGGGTCACGTGCTTCCTGGTGGACAGGGAGCTGGGGTGGCGTTCCGAGCCGATCGACACGATGGGCGAGTGGGGTCCGGCCTCGCTGGTGTTCGAGGATGTCCGGGTGCCGGAAAGCCAGATCCTCGGCGAACTCGGGCAGGGGTTCAACCTCGCCATGCAGTGGATCGGCAGGGGCAGGTACCTGCTGCCCGCCAGGGCGATCGGCTCCTGTGAGCGGCTGCTGACGATGGCCATCGACCACGCCAACACCAGGCACACTTTCGGCGCACCGATCGCGCAGCGGCAGGCGATTCAATGGATGATCGCCGATTCCGGTGTCGAGATCGAGGCGTTGCGCTGGCTCGTGTTGCACGCGGCCTGGCAGGTGGACTCCGGAATGGACTCCCGGCACGCGCAGTCGATCGCCAAGCTCTACGGCGGGGTCAAGGCCAACGAGATCGTCGACAGGGTGCTACAGATTCACGGCGGCATGGGATACACGCGGGAGCTGCCGATCGAGCGCTGGTACCGCGAGCTGCGACTGCTACGCATCTACGAGGGCACCGACGAGATCCAGCGCCGTACCATCGCGCGCAACCTGCTGAGGGGCCACGCCAGAGTCGGCGGGGTCCTCGGCTAGCTCGCCTCGGCGAGCCGGTGATCGCTTACTTCCTGGTGGTGGGGTCCGACGGCGATTGGGCGCCACCGGACCCCACCACCGACTTCCGGGGTGCTGTCAGGAGCGCACGGTGTCCTTGCGCTCGCGAAGCGCGAGCGGAACGCCCGCGAGGTCCTCCTCGTTGCACAGCAACTTCAGGTCGTAATAGGGGTATCCGTCGCGTTCGTCGTAGTCCAGGTGGACGGCCAGCACGTCCACGGGCTCGCCCAGCCACTGCTGGGCCTGCCTGAGCCAGCCGGCGCAGCGCTCCAACGCGGCCGGGAGATCGTCGTCACGGAACTCCACCGGTCGGTACGGCACGTCCTGGATCCGGTCACGCGAGTTCGAGGGCATTGGTAGCCCCGGCGAGACGCCCGCATCGTTGAGTTCCAGCTGGATGGTTTCCTCACTCACCCCCCGAGCGTCCCTCAGTGCAGCCGTGAGGGCAAGCGCCGAGGCCGCGCAGGGCCAGCTCGGCGAAGTGCGCGCCGAGCTCGTCGAGGGAAAGCTGCCCGCGTGGCGAGTACCACCTGGCCACCCCGTTGCACATTTCCAGCAGCGCGATCCTGGTCACGGCTGGTTGGGTGGTACGGAACACACCCTGGGCCAGTCCATCGGCGATGGCCTGGGTCCACAGCCGTTCGTACTCGTCTCGAAGCGCGATCACCGACCGTTGCGCGTTGGGTGAGAGCACGTGGATCTCGTTGTCGACGATCCGGGTTTCTTCGGGTTGGGTGGCATGGGTACGGACATGCAGCGTGACCAGCCTGATCACTCGTTCGCGTGGATCTTGGACTCCGTCGAGGGTCTCGGTGGCCGCGGTGATCAGGTCGCGCAGGCAGTCGCGCATGATGTCGGCGAGCAGGTCCTCCTTGGTGCCCATGTAGTGATACAGACTCGCCGAGGACAGCTTGGCGGCTCTCGCCAGATCGCGGATGCCCGTGCCGTGGAAACCCCTGGTGGCGAACAGCTTCACCGCCGCACGTCGCACCCGCTGCCCGCTGGCTAGCGCCATGCGCCCTCCACCGTGTCGAACACCCTTGCCCGCGCCGCCTTGGCGCGGAGTTGTCCCTTGGCGACCCGCTCGGAGGCCGTCATCGGCAACTCGTCGTGGAAGGCCCAGTAGCGCGGCACCTTGAAGTAGGCGAGCTTGCCCGCGCAGAAGTCGGCGAGCCCGCATGGGTCCGGTTCGCGGCCCGATTCCACGACGACGTGGGCGATGATCTCCTCGCCGCGCAGCTCGTCGGGCACGCCAAGCACGGCCACCGCACGGACGTGCGGGTGCAGCAGCAGCGCGCCCTCCACCTCCGCGGCGGACACGTTCTCCCCGCTGCGCCGGATCATGTCCTTGGTCCTGCCCGCGTGGAACACCCGGCCTTGCTCGTCCATCGTGGCCAGGTCACCTGTGTGGAACCAGCCGCCGCGGAAGGCTCGCGCCGTGGCGTCGGGGTCGTCGTGGTAACCGTGCATCAACCCGACCCCCCTGATAAGCAGCTCCCCGATCTGCCCGCGCGGCACCGGCCTGCCCCGTTCGTCGGCGATCACGATCTCTCGGTGTGGGGCGGCTCTGCCGATGCAGCCCGTGCCGACTTGCTCGTCGTGGTCTGCCGGGTCCATCCGGATGTCTGCTCCGGTCTCGGTCATGCCGAACGCCTCGAACCAGCCGACACCCCAACGCCGCTCCAGCTCGGCGTGCAGTTCGCGTGGGATGGCCGAAGCGCTGATCGCCCGTACCCGGTGCTGACGGTCCCGCGGTGACGGCGGCATGCGCAGCAGCAGTGTCGGCATCAACCCAAGGCAGTAGAACCAGGTCACGCCGTGCTGGCGCACGCGTTGCCAGAAGGAGGCCGGATGGAACCGGTCCAGCACCACGAGCTTGGCTCCGGAGGCCAACCCCAACACCACGTTCCACTGTGGATCGATGTAATGGAAGGGCTGTGCGGTGAGGATGGTGTCGTCGGCGGTGATGGCCGGATGCCTGGCCATCAGGTCCGCCGCGAGCGCTGTCCAGTAGCGGTGTGGCAGGACGCAGCCCTTGGGTGAGCCTGTCGTGCCGGAGGTGTACTGGATGTTGGTGGGCAGCTCCGGTACCGGCCGGAAGTCGGGCAGTTCACCGTCGAAGGTCAGTTCCGCCACTGTCAGAACCCGTTCAACGCGCGTTCTTGGCGCGATCGAGCCGAGCAGGTCGGTGAACTCCGGCGTCGTCACGGCCAGCCGCGCCCCCGAGCGCGCCAGCACGTGCTCGCCGTCCAGCTCCCGGTAGTTGGTGTTCACCGGCACGAGCACACCGCCGAGCCGCGCAAGAGCCAGCCACAGCAGCGGGAACTCCGGCTGGTTGCGCAGCAGCACGGCGACTCGGTCGCCTGGTCCCACCCCCAGCGCGGCCAGCGCGCGGGCCAGCCGTTCGACGCTGGCCAGGATCTCGGCGAAGGTGAATCGCTCGCCGGTTTCGTCGAACACCCAGGCCTGCGAGTCCGGCCAGTCGCGTGCGGCCCGCTCGAGCAGGCCGAACAGGTGCTGCTCCCTCATCGCGACCTGAACTCCTCGGTGGCGCGCGCGACGTCAGGGGAGTGCTCGGTGAGCAGTGCGTGACTGACTTCCAGCTCCAGCGCGCTGTCCACGCCTGCGTCCACGCCACTGTCGATCGCGCGTTTGGCCAGTGTTACCGCCGCGGCGGGTTTTTCCGCCAGCCGCCGTGCCCATTCCCTGGCGTGTTCCAGCAGTCGCTCGCCGTCGACCACGGCGTTGACCAGCCCCATGGACTCCGCTCTCGCCGCGTCGATCCGCTCGCCGAACAGCAGCAACTCCTTGGCTCGCAACGGCCCGACCAGCAACGGCAGCAGGCGGGAAGCGGCTCCGGTGACGCTGAGGCCCAACCCCACCTCGGGAAAGCGGAACACGGCGTCGTCGGCGGCGAGCACCAGGTCGCAGCCGAGTGCGAACTCGGCCCCGGCGCCGATCGCGTAGCCGTGCACGGCGGCGATCACCGGTTGCGGCAGCGCGCGCAGCGCCCTCGTCACCTGCTGCAACCGCTCCAGCCGGCGGCGCGGGTCGCCCTGCGGTGGCGGCTGCTTCAGATCATGGCCGGCGCAGAACGCGCGACCCCTTCCCGCGAGCACGACTGCGCGGACCCCGCTGTCCGCGGCGAGTCGGTCGAGGGCGGCGAGCAGATCCTCCACAAGGGCTGGCGTGACCGCGTTCAGCCGCGTGGGCCGATCGAGCCACACCTCGGCTGTGCCGTCGGTGACGGTCAGTGTCACGGCCTCCATACCGGGCAGCGTAGCGGA
Source organism: Saccharomonospora amisosensis (assembly GCF_011761185.1). NCBI lineage: Bacteria > Bacillati > Actinomycetota > Actinomycetes > Pseudonocardiales > Pseudonocardiaceae > Saccharomonospora > Saccharomonospora amisosensis. The sequence continues at coordinate 707,574 of NZ_JAAOYM010000001.1, forward strand.
GCCGATCGATCGATCGATAGTGTGTCGGAATGCCGGTACGAGACGCGATCGCCACCGATATCGAGGAAATCTGCTCGCTCATCGAGGAGCACGCGCGCTACGAGGGCAACGAGGAGTTGCGGCTGGACAGGGCGGACATGGCGCGGCACCTGTTCGGTGCCGACCCGAAGGCGTGGGTGCTCGTCGCGGAGACCGACGGCGAGGTGGCTGGAATGGCGCTGTGTTCGTGGATCTTCTCCACCTGGGAAGCCCGGCCCGGCATCTGGCTCGACGACATCTACCTGCGGCCCCGGTTCCGCCGCATGGGACTGGGCAGGGAACTGCTCACGGAGTTGCGTGCCCGCACCGGCGGGCGGATCGAGTGGGACGTGCGCGAGGACAACCACAAGGCATTGGCGTTCTACACGCAACTCGGCGCGGAGCCCGTTCCCGGCTGGGTGCGATACCGCTGGCGCGGGTGAAGTGACAGGCCTCGCCGGGAGCGTGGCCACGCCGCGCGACCGCCTGGTCGGCCGGTCGCCGTATCGTAGGTGACATGTCTGATGGCGCTAACCGTCGATCGGCGTCGATCGAGGACTACGTGCGGGCGATATACGGCCTCGCCGAGCGTGGTGAGCCCGTCACCAACACCTCACTGGCCGGGAGGCTCGAGGTGAGTCCGTCCTCGGCGTCGGGGATGGTCACGAAGCTCGCGCAGCAGGGGCTGGTGGAGCACGTGCCCTACCGCGGCATCGAGTTGACGTCGGAGGGCAGACTGCTCGCGCGGGCCGTGCTGCGCAGACACCGCCTCATCGAGTCCTACCTGGTGTCGGAACTCGGATACACCTGGGACGAGGTGCATTCCGAGGCCGACCAACTGGAACACGTCGTTTCCGACCGCCTCGTCGAGCGGATCGCCAACAAACTCGGCAACCCGGTGCGTGACCCGCACGGCGACCCCATCCCCGCCATCGACGGTTCGATCGAGGAACTGTCAACCAGACTGCTGGAGGAACTGCCCACCGGCGCGGTCGGTGAGATCGTGCGGGTCTGGGACACCGACCCCGACCTGCTGCGATACCTGGCACAGCGTTCGATCAAGTTGGGCGAGCGCATCGAGGTGATGGAACGGCAACCCTTCGGCGGGTCCATCGTGGTCAAGGTCGGCCAGCCACCCGAGGCGGCCACGCACGCCCTCGGCAGGGAAATCGCGCAGGCGCTTTCGGTCGCCGTGCGCTGATTCCCTACGCACCGGGTCGTAGCGGGGGCTTCACGGGATGATCCTGCGCTTGCGGAGGTCGAAGGTGTCGATGCGCATCCGCTCGGTGTCGACGTGTTCGGCGAATCCGAACCCCCAGGCCGGCGTCGGCAATCTCCAGCAGAGCGCGGCGGTGCCGGCGCTCGCGGCCTCCGGGCGCGGGCCCGCACTCGTCCCCGCCAGCATCGTCGCGCCGCACTTCGAGGGCAGGGTGTTACGACCGAGGCCGTCGGTGCGGCGCACACTTGCCGCGTACACGCGGTCGGACCCCGACCCGCTCACCGCCGAGTTCCTGCGTGTGCTGGTTCGGGAGTGCGCTGTTGGCCCGCTACCGTGAGCGCAGAACTCGCGGGCGGGAGCGGGGGACTCGCGGGCGGGAGCGGGGGACTCGCGAGGGCTCAGCTCGTGAAGTGCTCGTTGACCTGCTGTTCGGTGAGGCCGAAGTCGGCGAGGGCGTAGGTGTGCGCAGGCCTGCTCGCGCCGCTGGTGCTCTGCTCGTGCATCGCGCGCATCGCTGCCGTGGCCGTATCGGTCAGGGGCAGGCCGAAATGGGAGTATATCCGTTCGACGGTGCCGATCGGGTCGGCGACGAAGTCGTCGTAGGCCACGTCGTAGAACCGGCTCTGGTCGCGCTTCGCGCGTTCGGCGGTGAATGTCCGCAGCCCGCGAGCCCACAGTTCGAGCTGGTCGCGGCCGACCATCTCGCCCTGGTAGACGGTGGACCACCGCGACGATGCCTGCGCGTTGAGACTGCACACCGACGCGATCGCCACACTTGGCTCCCGGTGGGTCTGGATCACCAGCGCGTCCGGGTACACCGCCAGGAGCGCATCCAGCGCGAACAGGTGGCTGGGGTTCTTGAGCACCCAGCGGCGGTCGCGGTCGGGCAGGCCGATCAACTGGAGGTTGCGCTTGTGCCTGCGGTAGGCGGGGGTCCAGTCCTGCTTGGCGAGCCACTCGGAGTAGGTCGGTAGGTGCGCGAGGCACTCGTAGGAAACCGAGCGCATCGACTGCCGCAGCAACTGCCAACATTCTTCGACCATGTCAGCCGACATGGCGTGCACGCCCATGAACTCGGGGCGCTGCACGTGAAAGCGTTCGTAGCCGGCCTGAATCCGCTGGAACACCGGGTTGTCCGCCCAGGTGTCGCGCGGAGGACGCGGCTGCGGTACCTCCGTCAGCCAAACCTCCAGACCCTGATGTGCCGGGTCGGCCGTCAGCAACCGGTGCAACGCGGTCGTGCCGGTGCGCGGCAGCCCCGTCACGAAGATCGGCCGCTCGATCGGCACCGTCGCGTACTCGGGGTGACTGCGCCACGCCTGCTCGCTGAGCAGCCGGGCCACGAGGGCACCACGCAGGAACGCGCGCTTCATTTTCGCGCCCACCTCGGTAAGCCCCGCCTCGCGCTGGTAGGACTCCAGCAGCACCTCGAGGCCGTCGGTGTAGTCGTCCTCACCGAAGTCGTCCAGCCCGGTGATCTTCGTGGCGGAGGCGTGCAGCTCGCGCACGGTGCCCACACTCATCAGCTGTGCTCCCTGTGGAATGGCCAGGAGGGCCGGTCGGCTCAGATATTAGAACCTGTTCTACTTGTCGGTCAAAGGGGTGGTCAGCCGGAAGCTGGGCAGGTCGTCCAGCGACAGCATCGCCTCGTAGGTGCGCTCGTAACCGGTGTGCTCGATCCGCCACGCGCCGTCGGAGCAGCGCCGGTAGCGGTCCTCGTAGAACGCGGCTCCCGTGATCACCGTGCGGTACTCCGTGGCGATCACGGTGTCCTCGAAACACCACGTGCCGGTGGCGGTGTCGCCGTCGATGTCGATCTCCGGCTGGGAGGCGAAGTGCGTGGTGATGATGGCGGGTCCGAGCTTGTCCCTCAGGAAACCGAGGATGGCGTCGCGCCCGGTGAAACTCAGCGGCTCGCCGTAGGCGGAGGTTCCGTAACAGGCCGTCGCGTCGGTGGTGAGCACGTCGGACAGCTCGTCCCAGCGCTTGAGGTCCACGCAGCGCAGGTAGCGGTACTTGAGTCGCTTGATCTGTTCCAGCGAGGTGAGATCCATGGCCCAAGCTTGGCCGCGCTCGCTTCTCGTTGCAAGAACTTGTTTCAGTTCGCTGACGCGGTGGCGACCCGGGGCCGGGGTCGCTCGCGGGGCTTGCTTTGCTAGGGCGGTGACAACTGACGCACGACTGGCGGCAAGGCTGGCGCAGCAGGCAGGCGAGTTGCTGCGCGAGCTACGTTCGACCTCGGCCGACCTCGGCCCGAAGGAGCTCGGCAAGCGCGGCGACTCGCTTTCGAACGAGCTGCTGTTGCGGCGGCTCGCGCAGGAGCGGCCGGGAGACGCCGTGCTGACCGAGGAGTCGGCCGACTCCTCCGCGCGCCTTCAGGCGGACCGGGTCTGGATCATCGACCCACTCGACGGGACGAGGGAGTTCGGTCTGGGCGAGCGGCCGGACTGGGCGGTGCACGTCGCCTTGTGGGAGGCGGGAAAGGGCATCACCGCCGCGGCGGTCGCTCAGCCGGACCTCGGCCGGGTCTATGCCAGCGACGAGATCGTCGCGCAGAGCCCACGCGTCGGGCGAACGCGGATACTGGTCAGCGACACGCGTCCGCCCGCGTTCGCGGCGGCTGTCGCCGGGGCGGTGGACGCGGAGCTGGTGCCCATGGGTTCCGCCGGAGCGAAGGCGATGGCGGTGCTACGTGGCGAGGCCGATGCCTACCTGCACGCCGGCGGGCAGTACGAGTGGGACTCGGCCGCGCCCGTCGGTGTGGTGCTGGCCGCGGGACTGCACGCCTGTCGCATCGACGGTTCCGCGCTCCGCTACAACTCGCCGGACCCCTACCTTCCCGACCTGCTGATCTGCCGTCCGGAATTGGCCAAGCCGTTGCTCGCCGCACTCGGTGAGCACGCCAGGTAGAAACAGCAGCGCGGGTGGGTGCCGTGATCGGCTCCCACCCGCGCCTTTTCCAGGGAGTGCGAGGTGCTGGGTCGGATCAGTACTCGGTCTGCTGCGCCTCCGCGACACAGGTCTTCTCGGTGATGTTGAAGCCCGCGCTGTTCGCGTCGGGGGAAAGAACTGGGACGCTGACCCCGTTCAGCAGGTCGCCGATCTGCGCGCCGACGTTGTTGTCGCAGATGCCGATGTTGTTGTCGTTGAGCACGTCGTTGACGTTGATGAGGCCGTACTGGGCGGTGTAGGTGTCGTTGCTGTGGTACTCGTTGACCTCGATGTCATCACCTTCCCAGGCGAAGGCGGGGGAGCCGAGCATCAGCAGTCCGGCCGCGGTTGTCGCGACGAATGCGGTCTTTTTGAACACGTTGCTCATTCCTTATCGGCTTGTCTTGACGATCAGGGTGCTGCGGGTTGTTTGAGATCAACCGCAACCGCGCCAGAAACTATAAGGGTGAATCCGGTTCGCACGCGCGGCTGAGTGGACGTGTCGCTTCACCAAAAAGGGTGATCCGGTGGAATAATGGCGGTGTCTGCCGCGCCGAGGTTCGATGACGTTGACCATGGTTTTGCGAGGTGGCTGCGGTCACGATGAGTGATTTCGCCACGATCAAGTTATGCCCGGAAACCGTAATCGGTGTACCGGCCGGATGCTTTCCGTTGCCATTCCTGTTTCTCGGATGCTTCGATGGAGTGAAGGTTCGCCAATTCTCGAGCGTTGAAAGGTCATTCACATTGGTCACCGATCTGCTCGACTGGTTGCGGAGCCTGCCGCAGGCGGGCCTGCTCGCGGCCGCGGGCCTGCTCGTTTTCGGCGAGTGCACGCTCGGCCTCGGCTTCATCGCTCCGGGTGAGACGGCCCTGTTGATCCTCGGTACCACGGTCACGGGCGCACCGTCGTTCCTTCTCATGTGGTCGGTGACGACGGTGTCGGCTGTCGCGGGAGACACGGTGGGATACCTGCTGGGCAGGAGATTCGGGCCGAGGTTGCGCCGTACCAAGGCGGTGCGACGATACGGCGCCGACGCGTGGGACCGAGCCACTTCGGTGCTGCGGCGTAGGGGTGCCCTCGCGGTGCTGTTCGCCATCTTCCTTCCGGTGCTGCGAACGTTGCTGCCCGCCGCGGCAGGCGCTTCGGGATTGCCACCGAGAGGCTTCCTGCCCGCCGTGATCGTGGGGGCATCGGCATGGTGCGCCCTGCACATCAGCCTGGGTTTCGCGGCGGGAACCGCCGTGCGCGAGCTCGAGGACGCCGTCGGGTTCGGTGGCTGGCTCGTGCTCGGCCTGATCGTGGTGGTGACGGTGATCGTCGTGCTGGTGAAGCGCCGCCGCGCCGGGCGGGGTGCTAAGGGTTGACCGCGCGCAGCACCTGCTCGCCGTACCTGGTGAGCTTGCTCTGGCCGACCCCGCTCACGGAGCCGAGTTCGGGCAACGACGCGGGCCGTCGCGTGGCGATCTGCCGTAACGTCGCGTCGTGGAAGATGACGTAGGCGGGCACGCCCTGCTCCTTGGCCGTCGCCGCCCGCCATGCCCGCAGTCGCTCGAACACGGGCGCGTCGTCCTCGCTGAGAACGGTTTCCTTGCCCGCTACCTTGCCCGCTGCTTTGCCCGCACGGTCCCCGCCCGAACGCGCCCGCCGTTCGGGTTCGGCGCGCAGCGGCACGGCCCGGCCGCGGTACAGCACCTCATCGCTGGCCTCCGTGGTGACGAGTGCGCCGTACTCGCCCTCCACCGCTAGCAGGCCCGCCGCGAGCAACTGCCGCACCACCGCGCGCCACTCGGACTCGCCGAGATCAATACCCACGCCGAACACGGAAAGACTGTCATGACCGTGCTGGAGGACCCTGGCCGTCTTCTTGCCACGGAGGATGTCGATGAGCTGGCCGGCGCCGAACTTCTGCCCGCGCTCCCTGCGAAGCCGCACCACGGTGGACAGCAGCTTCTGCGCGGCGACGGTGCCGTCCCACGAGCGCGGAGGGGTGAGGCAGGTGTCGCAGTTGCCGCACCGGTCGCTGTGCTGTCCGAAGTAGGCCAGCAGCCGCGCCCGGCGGCACTCGACCGTCTCGCACAGCGCGAGCATCGCGTCGAGGTGTGTGGCCAGCCTGCGCCGGTGCGCGGCGTCGCCGTCCGACCCGTCGATGAGCTTGCGCTGCTGCACCACGTCCTGCAGTCCATAGGCCAGCCAAGCGGTGGAAGGCAACCCGTCGCGACCGGCCCTTCCGGTTTCCTGGTAGTAACTCTCGATCGACTTGGGCAGGTCCAGATGCGCGACGAAGCGGACGTCCGGTTTGTCGATCCCCATGCCGAAGGCGATCGTGGCGACCATGACGAGTCCGTCCTCGCGTAGGAAGCGAGCCTGGTGCCGCGCGCGAGTGGTGGAGTCCAGTCCGGCGTGGTAGGGCAGCGCCGTGATCGTGTTGCGAGTCAGGAACTCCGCCGTCTCCTCCACCGCCTTGCGAGTGGCGCAGTAGACGATTCCGCAGTCGCCCGAATGCTCGGTGCGAAGCAGTTCGAGCAATTGGGCGCGCGGTTCCCGTTTCGCCACGATGCGGTACTGGATGTTGGGCCGGTCGAAACTGGCTACGAAGTGCTTGGCCGCCTCCAGCCCGAGCCGGGTGGCGATCTCCTCGTGCGTCTGCCTGGTAGCCGTCGCGGTGAGCGCTATGCGCGGTACGCCGGGCCAGCGTTCGTGTAGTTGCGACAGCGCGAGATAGTCAGGGCGGAAATCGTGCCCCCACTGCGAAACGCAGTGCGCTTCGTCGATGGCGAACAGCGAAACCGTTCCGCGGTCGAGTAGCCGGTAGGTGCTCTCCAGCCGTAGCCGCTCAGGTGCCAGGTACAGCAGGTCCAACTCGCCCGCGACGAACTGGGCCTCGACCGTGCGGCGTTGGTCGGGATCCTGGGTGGAGTTGAGGAAGCCTGCGCGCACACCCGCGTGGCGCAACGCGTCGACCTGGTCCTGCATCAGCGCGATCAGTGGTGAGACCACGACCCCGACGCCGTCGCGTACCAGCGCGGGGATCTGGTAGCACAGCGACTTTCCGCCGCCGGTCGGCATCAGCACCAGCGCGTCTGCGCCCGAGCTGACATGGTCGACGATCTCGCGTTGGCCGTCGCGGAACGAGTCGTAACCGAAGACCTCTTTCAGCACCCGCAGCGGATCCGACGAAATCACCCGGCGATCCTAGCCCGCGAGTACCCGCCCCCGGTGAGCGGCAAGGGATGACGAGGAAACGTCTTGGTCGGTTAATGTCCGCCGCGACGAGGATTTCCCGGAATCAATCGCGGTTATTTCGCTGCGGTTTCGTTATGGTAGCTTTATCGCGCGGACGTGTCGGAACGGACATCGTTGCGGTGGCGGTCATTGTTAGCCGATCTCCGGCTGATTCTTTTCACATTCTTTTGGTTTCCATTACCCCGCGTCGTCGGGCAGGATCGCGGAGTCACCCGGTCGTGGTGGCTATCCCGTACTCGATCAGCGAGTACCCCGTGCTTACTGTGCTTACTTTGGGAGTTGAACCTTGCGGTATCCGATGCGCCGGTTGGCGGGCGCGCTACTCGCCAACGCCTTGATCCTCACGGCTGTCGCCTCGCCCGCGATGGCGCAGACCGACGGCGACCCTTCCGACGTGGTCACGACCACCGTGTCGGAGTCGTCGCCGGCACCTTCGGAGTCGCCTGCCTCGCCGTCGAGTCCCGCGTCGGAGTCGTCGCCCTCGGCGTCGCCGTCATCGGAACCGTCCCCTTCTTCGCCGAGCGTTCCGGATTCGGAACCGTCATCGCCTCCTGGCTCGGGCGAGGAGACCACGACCACCACTGCGCCGTCGCCCACGGACGAGCCCGACCCGGGTGTGGAGGAGCCGCCCTACGTCGACGACGTCGCACACGGCATCGACCTAGACCCCGACAACGGCATCGGGCTGCTGATCATCGCGTGTGCCGCGGGCGAGCCGAAGCATCTCGAGTCGCCGGACTTCGAGGTCCTCGAAGGTCCGCATCAGGACGAGGTGGACGGCCGGTACTGGCTGTATCTCGTGCAGCTGCGGGACGGCCTGACCTTCAAGAGCGGCGAGGTCGTCGGCTACTGGGAGTGCGGCGGCGAAACTCCTGGCGGCGGTGAGGCCCCCGGCGGCGGTGCTCCGGTGGCCCCGGTGCCGGGCTCTGACGACGCCGGTGACTGGCAGGAGGAAAACGGCGGTGACGCGCAGGTCGAGTTCGCCCCGCGGGGTGGCGTCGAGACCGGCTTCGGCGGCACGGCACGGGGCTGAACTTGATGGTCCCGCGCTCGAAACGGCACCAGTTGCGGCGGGGTGGCACGGTCGTGGCCGCCCTGCTGCTGGCCCTGACATCGGCCGGGTGCGGGTCTTCGGAGAAGCCCGCGCCCCCTGCCGAGCGGTCGGCCCCGACATCGGTGCCGGTGACCAAGCCCTACGACAAACTCAGGCCTACCAAGGTCAGCATTCCCAAGATCGGGGCGAACTCGTCGCTGCTTGCGGTCGCGGTCAACACCAAGGGCGAGATCGCTGTTCCTCCCGCCGAGAATCCGATGCAGGCCGCCTGGTATCGGCTTTCCCCGGTACCAGGCGAGACCGGCCCGGCGATCGTGCTCGGCCACGTGGACGGTGGCGGCGAGCCCGGCATCTTCAACCGGCTGCACGAACTGGCGGCAGGTGACGAGATTCTTGTGGAACGCAGCGACGGTGAGCGGCTGCGGTTCGTCGTGGACCACTCCTTGCAGGTTCCGAAGGAGGAGTTCCCCACCGAGGCCGTGTACGGCAACACCGACAAGCCGCAACTGCGGCTGATCACCTGCGGTGGCGTGTTCGACCGCGCCGAGCACAGCTATGAGGACAACGTCATCGTGTACGCGAACCTGGCCTGACCCAACCCGTACCGCCCCCGTGCCCGGCCTCGACGGCCGGGTGTGGGGGCGGATTCTTGTGGTAGTCTGAAAACGAACGAACAGATCGTTCACAGAGTCATAGGAGGTGATCGTATGCCCCCGGCGTTCTCGGCGGAGGAGAAGGCGCACATCAGCCAACTGCTGCTCGACTCGGGGCTGCGGGCGTTCACGACTCAGGGCTTGCGCAAGACGTCGATCGAGGACCTGGTGCGTCCAGCCGGGATCGCCAAGAGCAGCTTCTATCTGTTCTTCGACTCCAAGGAAGCGCTGTACCTTGAGCTGCTGCTGCGGCAGTTGAGGCAGGTCAAGAGTCGGGTGGTCGACGGCGCCCTGCTGCGCGGCGCCGACGCGCGCGACAGCCTGCGGTTGTTCCTGCGGGCGACGATCGAGGAACTGTCCAACAACCCGCTCTACCGAAGGCTCATGACTCACCCCGAGGAACTGCGAGCGGTGGCTCGCAAGCTGGACCCGCACCGGATGAGCGCGCTGGAGGACAACCCGGTCACCGCGCTCGACGACTTCGTCGAGCGGCACCGCGCCGAGGGTGCGCTGATCGACGCCGACCCGGCGGTGATCGTCGGCGTGCTACGGGCGGTGTTGCTGTTGCCCGCTCACGCGGACGAACTCGGCAAGCACTACCCCGCTATCACTGACCTGCTGATCGACCTCGTCACGGCAGGTCTGACCCCGAAACAGGAGGAACTGGGATGACTGGCAAGGTGATTGTGGTCGGAGCGGGCATCGCGGGGCTGTCCACCGCGCTGCGGCTGCGCGAGGCGGGCTGGGAGCCGCTGGTTGTCGAACGCTCGCCTTCGTTGCGCGACAGCGGGTATGCGGTGGTGTTCTCGGGAATCGGTTACGACGCGGCCGAACGCATGGGCATCCTTGCCGGCTTGCGCGAGCGTGCCATCCCCGCCACCGACCTCGTCTACGTCAAGCCGGATGGCAGCACGCGGTTCACGATTCCACGCGACACCGTGCGTGCGATGCAGGGCGAGCGGTCGCTGAACATCCTCAGGGGGGACATCGAGCGGGTGCTGTACGAAGCCGTGCGCGAGCGGGTCGAGATTCGCTTCTCCACCACACCGCAGGCCGTGGAGCAGGACGACGATTCGGTGAAGGTGACGTTGAGCGACGGCACGGTGGTCGAGGCCGACCTACTGGTCGGCGCGGACGGTCTGCACTCGGCCACTCGCGAGCTGGTGTTCGGCCGCGAGGAGACGTTCCGGCGCGACCTCGGCCACATGGTGGGCGTGTTCATGATGGAAAGCCTGCCTGGCGGCGTCGCCGAGGACGCCACCTCGTCACTCACCGTCGGGGGTCGAACGTTGGCGATCGTGCACGTCGGCGACGGACGCTGCGCCGCGTTCTTCGGCTACCGCACCGATCGACCCGATGCCGAACTCGCCGACGGCGCGTTGACCGCGTTGCCGAGGGCCTACGCGGACATGCGATGGGCCGCGCCGGAGGTGCTCGGCCAACTGCACAAGGTGGACTCTGTCTACTTCGACGCGATCAGCCAGCGAGTCGTCGACGGGTGGAGCCGGGGCAGGGTGGTGTTGCTCGGTGACGCGGCGTGGTGCGTCACGCTGTTCGCGGGTTTCGGTTCCTCGCTCGCCGTGGCGGGAGCCGACCTGCTCGGTGATGAGCTGGAGCGGTACGGCACCGACGTGCGCGGTGCGCTGTCGTCGTGGGAGGCGCGGTTGCGCCCCGAAGCCGAGCGTAAACAGAAACTCGGCCGCAGGGTGAAGGGTCTGTACGCGCCGGCGGACCCGGTCCGGTTGTGGCTGCGTGACCTACCGTTGCGCATGGCCGCGCTGCCACCGGTGACGCGCCTGCTGGAGCGACGGCTGCAACTGAAGGGCTGAGCCGCTCGTCCGGTGCGGGGTGGTCAGCGGATCTTCCTACCCACCCCGCACAGCAACCTGCTGTGCTCGGGACGGTCGGGTACGGGCGAGTCCGGACGCCACTGCGGCAGCCAAACCAGGCCTGGCTCGACAAGTTCGAAGTCGCCGAAGAACTCGGCGATCTCCTCGCGTGTACGCAACTGGCCCCTGTTGGTCGACTGCGTGGAGTAGTTGCGCGACACTCGCTGCATGGCAGCCATACCGGCCTCGTCCGACGGGTCGACACTGCCGTGGGAGATCACAAGGAGGCTGCCCGGCTGTAACTGGTCGCGAAAGTAGGCCAGCGGTGTCTCGGGGTGCTGATCCGGTGCCATGAAATGCAGTAGTGCGACCGCGAGCAGGCAGGTTGGCTGCTCCGGGTCGAGCAGCCCTTCGGCGAGGACCCGTTTCCACAGCTGCGGGCCGTCGAAGAAGTCGCCGTGGATGGCGTGGTGCCGATCGGGGTCCGCGGTTTCCTCGAGCAGGATGCGCGCATGCGCGTGTGCGATGGGCTCGTTGTCGATGTAGACGACCTTCGCCTGGCCTGGCGCCACCTCGTCGGCCACCTCGTGCACATTGCCCTGTGTCGGCAGGCCGCTGCCGATGTCCACGAACTGCCGGATGCCTTGCTCGGCCGCGTAGCGCACGGCGCGTCCGAGGAAGGCCCGGTTGGCCAGCGCTCCGGTACGGATATCGGGCATCAGTTGCAGTTGCCGCTCGGCGAACTCCCGATCGATCGCGTAGTTGTTCGTGCCCCCGAGCAGGTAGTCGTAGACGCGACCCGCGCTCGGCCGTTCGAGATCGGGAGAAGGTTCCGTGTCGGCCATAGGACAACTGTACGGTCTCGCGATGTGACGCGTGGTGAGCACCGTGGTGCGGGCTGGGGGGCGCGAGCATGGTTTCGGTCACATTCGGGCGGCAAGCGAAGGTTTGACACCCCTACCCCCCAAGGGTATAAATGCGCTGGCTACACAAGTAAGGAGACAAGCCATGCGGGGATACACCGGGGACAAGGATTCCTTCCTCAAGCGGCTGCGTCGCATCGAGGGGCAGGTCCGGGGCCTGCAGCGAATGGTCGAGAACGACGAGTACTGCATCGACGTACTCACCCAGATCTCGGCCGCGACGAAGGCGCTGCAGTCGGTGTCGCTGGGCTTGATGGACGAACACCTCAAGCACTGCGTCGCCCAGGCCATCGCAGAGGGCGGCGAAACCGCCGAGCTGAAGGTTCGTGAGGCCAGCGAGGCGATCGCGAGGCTCGTCCGCTCCTGAGCAGTTCACCAGTTAACGAGGAGGTTTTCGTGGCAGAGGCGACGTACACGGTGACGGGCATGACCTGCGAACACTGTGTCCGGTCGGTCACCGAGGAGGTCGGCGCCATCGAGGGCGTGACCGACGTTTCGGTAGACCTGGAAAGCGGTCGGGTCAAGGTCAGCAGTACCGGCGAGGTCGGCGTGGACGACGTGCGCGCCGCGGTCGAAGAGGCCGGTTACCAGCTCAGCGCGTGAACTCCTGAAGGAGAGAAATGAATACAGCGGGGAGACTCTCCGCCTACGGTGTGGCGCTCGCCCTGGTCGCGGTCGGCGGCTGGGCGATCGGCACCGCTGTCGGTCCCTTCGCCGGTGCTGCCGGCGCGCGCGGTACTGAGGAAGCCGTGCACGGGGACACTCACAGCGGCACCGTCGCGGAGAGCGAACGACCCAACCAGCCCGGCGGATCGGCGTCACCCAGGGGCGGATATCACCTCCCGCCCACCGGCACGACGCCCACCGAGGGCATGACAGCCGAGTTCTCGTTACCGGCCACCGCCGCGCCCGCGCGCGCCACGGGGCCGACGGTGCAAGGAGGCGCTCGATGACATCGGAGACATCGGGGACATCGCGGATCGAGCCGGTGTCAGGTGCGGCCGAGCACGAGATCGAACTGGCCATCAGCGGCATGACGTGCGCTTCCTGCGCCATGCGCATCGAGCGCAAGCTCAACAAGCTCGACGGCGTCAGCGCCACCGTCAACTACGCCACCGAGAAGGCCACTGTCAGCTACCCCGAAGGCACACAACCGAACAGGCTCATCGAGGAGATCGAGGCCGCTGGTTACTCGGCGGAGCTGCCGACGCCCGCCGAGCAGCGGGTCGAGGGCGAGGTTGACACGGGCAGGGGCGAGGACGACGAGCTGCGTTCGTTACGGCAGCGGCTGGTCGGCTCGGTGGTGCTCGCGGTGCCGGTGATCCTGCTGGCGATGATCCCGGCGTTGCAGTTCACCTACTGGCAGTGGATCTCGCTCACGCTGGCGGCGCCCGTCGTGGTGTGGGCGGCATGGCCCTTCCACAAGGCCGCGTGGACGAACCTGCGACACGGCTCGGCCACCATGGACACGCTCATCTCGATGGGCACCCTTTCGGCGTTGTTGTGGTCGCTGTACGCGCTGCTGTTCGGCAGCGCGGGGATGCCCGGCATGACGCACGCCTTCGAACTGACCATCGAGCGGTCCAGCGGCGGGGCCAACATCTATCTCGAGGTGGCCGCCGGGGTGACGATGTTCATCCTCGCCGGGCGCTACTTCGAGGCGAGGTCCAAGCGACGCGCGGGCGCGGCCCTTCGCGCGTTGCTGGAGCTGGGTGCGAAGGACGTCACGCTGCTGCGCGACGGCAGGGAGGAACGTGTCCCCGTCGACCGGCTGGCGGTCGGTGACCGGTTCCTGGTGCGGCCGGGCGAGAAGATCGCCACCGACGGCGTGGTCGAGGAGGGCAGCTCGGCGGTGGACGCGAGCATGCTCACCGGCGAGTCGGTACCGGTTGAGGTGTCCTCCGGCGACCAGGTCGTCGGCGCCACCGTCAACGCAGGTGGGCGCTTGGTGGTGCGTGCCACCAGAATCGGCTCGGACACCCAACTGGCGCAGATGGCCAAGCTGGTCGAACAGGCACAGACGGGCAAGGCCGAGGTACAGCGGCTGGCGGACCGCATCTCCGCGGTCTTCGTGCCGATCGTCATAGCGCTGGCGGTAGGCACGCTGGCGTTCTGGCTGGGTGCCGGGGTCGGGGCATCGGCGGCGTTCACCGCGGCCGTCGCCGTGTTGATCATCGCCTGCCCGTGCGCGCTCGGCCTGGCCACCCCCACGGCACTGCTCGTGGGGACCGGCAGGGGCGCACAGCTCGGCATCCTGATCAAGGGGCCGGAGGTGCTCGAGTCCACCCGGCGCATCGACACCGTCGTGCTCGACAAGACCGGCACCGTCACCACCGGCCGGATGGCGCTGGTCGGGGTGCACGTCGCGGAAGGCACCGACGAGGACACGGCGCTTCGGCTGGCCGGGACGCTGGAGAACGCTTCGGAACACCCCATCGCGAGGGCCATCGCCGACGGCGCAAGGGAGCGGCTCGGTGACCTGGGTGAGGTGGAGGAGTTCAGCAACACCGAAGGGCTCGGTGTGCAGGGCGTTGTCGATGGCCACGCGGTGATCGCGGGCCGGACCGGGCTGCTCGAGCAGTGGAGCCTGCGGCTGCCGAGCGAACTGGCTGAGGCGAAGGCCGAGGAGGAGGCGCGAGGACGCACCGCCGTGGCCGTGGGCTGGGACGGCGCGGCTCGCGCGGTGCTGGCCGTGGCCGACACCGTCAAGCCCACCTCCTCGGAGGCGATCGCGCGGTTGCGCGAACTCGGCCTCACCCCGGTGTTGCTCACCGGCGACAACGAGACCGTAGCCAGGTCGGTCGCTGCCGAGGTCGGGATCTCCGAGGTCGTGGCCGAGGTGCTGCCACAGGACAAGGTCGATGTGATCAAGCGACTGCAGGGCGATGGCAAGGTGGTCGCCATGGTCGGAGACGGCATCAACGACGCGGGCGCGCTCGCACAGGCCGATCTCGGACTGGCCATGGGCACCGGCACCGATGTCGCTATCGAGGCCAGCGACCTGACGCTGGTTCGCGGCGACCTGCGTGCGGCCGCCGACGCCATCCGGCTCGCCCGGCGCACCCTGCGCACGATCAAGGGCAACCTGTTCTGGGCGTTCGCCTACAACGTGGCCGCGCTACCACTGGCGGCCGCGGGCTTGCTCAACCCGATGATCGCGGGGGCCGCCATGGCGTTCTCCTCGGTGTTCGTGGTCAGCAACAGCCTGCGGCTGCGCGGCTTCCGCTGAGCACACGTTCGGCAGGGCCCGTCGAACCGTGATGAGCGGTTCGACGGGCCCTGCCGTCAGTTCACACCCCGACCGAGTCGCGGGTGATGACCCTGGTGAGCGGAGCGCCGTTGCCGTTGCCATTGCCATTGCCGCCGTCGAACGGCGTGAAGTCGAAGCGGACCTCGCCGCGCGCCGAGTCGGCAACGACCGGGGTGAGGATCCCCGCGGTGCCGGATGTGCTGAACCTGGCGAGTACCTGGGCGAGTGCTTCGGGAGCGTGCTTAGGCTCCGCGTCGGCCTGAGCGAGCGTGCGATGCAGGTTCGTCAGATCCCACCCCTCCGAGGAACCGCTGCCCGCGGGCATCCCAAGGGCGGCGGTGAGCAACCACCTACCACGTTTGCCGGATAGGGCGGGCGTGCGGTGGGTACTGATGCCGATAACCTGATCGGCCCGGATCAACCCGTCACCGAGCGTGCGAATCCAGACCCTGTCCAGCGCCATTCTCGCTCACTCCTCCCTGCGCGGGTACCGCAGTGCCTACATTCAACGATCAAGAGTATCTTTAATGTCTTCTTGATTCAATCTTCACTGCGCAATGTAGATATTCTTGGGGCCTTTTGACCCCTTGTGGGTTGCCCCTATCGACGTAACGTACGGGCCGCGTCGGGTGGAACAGGGCAGGAGAGCAGCTCGTACCCGGGGCCGTACAGCGGCGGTGACGAAAGATGGATCTGGAGTTTCACGGGGCTCCCGCGCAAGGGCTGCGACGCTACGTTCGCCTGGTGCGGGAGGCACTCGAGCTGGTCGGCGATTGTTCCTGTGTGCAGCTGGAGCCACCGGCAAACGCGTATCTGGCTGTCGAGGGGAGCCTTCCTCGGTTCCCTGGCAGGGACGTGGCGTTGATCTGGGATGAGGAAAACGGTTGGGCCGTCGCCGTGGAGGCCCATTGCGGAGAAGACCTGCTCGTGCAGGGTTACCTCAGCGCGGACATCCTGCCGGAGCCCGGTGAGGTGGCGAGGTTCGCCAAGCGGGTGATGCAGGGCGAGCGGGTTGGGCTGCTGGACGCGCCCGCACTGCGTGTGGCGGAAGCGCCGGACGATCTGCCGTCGCGGCTGGCGGAGTACGCCATGCCCGTGACCGTCCCGAGCTGACGGCCACGGGCATGACGCCACTCCTCGGCTCAGATGGACACGCCGTGGCTGCGAAGCCAGACGAGCGGGTCGATCTTGTTGCCGTTCTCGTGCACCTCGAAGTGCAGGTGCGGACCGGTGGACTCGCCGCGGTTGCCCATCGTGGCGATCTGCTGACCTGCGCCGACGCGCTGCCCGACTGACACCAGTGACTCGTTGATGTGGCCGTAGACGGTGATGAGTCCGTTGTCGTGCCGCACCCGCACCCACAGGCCGAAGCCACTGGCCGGGCCCGAGGAGATCACCTCACCGGCCATGGTGGAGAGAATTGGCGTGCCGATGCTGTTGGCGATGTCGATGCCGTAGTGCACCGTTCCCCACCGGATCCCGTAGGTGGACGTCAAGGTGCCCTGTGCGGGCAGCACCACACCGGAGGAACCAACCGAGGGCGCGGCGGCGGGTGCGGCCTCAGCGGGCGCGGGCGCAGCGGCCTGCGCGGCCTGCGCCTGCAGCGCGGCCTTCCTGGCGAGTAGCTCGTCGATGGTGCCCTGCGCGTTGTCCTTCTGCGCCACGGCATCACGGTGCGCGGCCTCGGCGTCGGACTTGGCCTGTGCCGCTGCCGCCTCGTTGTCGGTGGCGCGCTGGAGTGCGGCCTGCGCCTCCTTGTCGGCAGCGGCCCGCTCGTTCATCGCCTTTCGCATGCCGTCCAGTACGTCGAGCTGCTCGCTGCCGATCGCGTTCAGCAGCGAGGCCCTCGCCAGCATGTCCGTGGGGCTTGCCGAGCCGAGGTAGGCGGTGACCGAGCCGACGGTGCTGCCCTGCCGATAGCTGGCGGAGGCGAACTCGTCGACCTTGTGCTGTAACTGCTGTACCCGTTGCGCCGCGGCTTCGGACTCCGCGCGGGCGGTGTCCGCCTTGGCCCTTGCGTCGGCGGCGGCCTTGCTCGCTTGCTGCTGTCGCTGTTGCGCCGTGGTGAACTTCTCGTAGGTCCTCGCCAGCTCTGCCTGTGCCGCGCTGAGCTCGGCCTCGGCGGCCGCGATGTCATCAGCGAGGCTGTCCTGGGCACCGGAGGCGAGAGTGTTCCCGAGTGCACCGACGAGAGCGATGATGATCAGCAACGCCACAGGCGCGCCTCGGGACAGCGGAATGCGCACACCCATGTGTGGCTCCAATGACAGTCAGGGGCGCGCGCCGAAGTCGGGGGATGACGCACGCCCGGGTCGGGGGCATGGTGACTATGCGTCAGTGAGCGCGACTAATCCATAGGATTTGAGCTGCACCACAACAATTCGGTCACATTGGTGCCACAATACTGCGCTGCGTGCTTGACCGCATACTGAGCGAAGCGGTTCTGATGCCTGACTTGGTAGGAATTCAGGCGCGCTCCGGCCGGGGTAGCGGCGGGCGCCTTCGGCCTACGTCAGACGTGGGCGACGATGCCGGGATGCCAGCACCGAACCGAGCCAGCTTCGGTAGCGCGGGGTTGCCAACAGGCTCTACCGAACGTGGCGGTCGTCCCCGGACGGCACCTCACTCGCCGTCGCGGCGCTGCTCCTCGGTGTCGCCGTCCGCTTCATTCTGATTCCATTTGCGGCGCATCGTCGCGATCGCCCGATCGTGCAGCTCGGCGATCGCGACGTGCGCCTTCTGCACCTCTTGGTCGAGCCTGTTGAGGAAATCCTTGTCCGACTCCATCGTGCCCCTCTCCCTTCGGCCTGCGACCCCTCCGCCGCTTCCGCTGGCCGGTCGGACCGCTCGTCGGATCAGCGCAGCGCGATCGGTTACTTGGTCCGGTGCACGACGCTCGTTTCGAGAGCAGCCCCCCGAGGTGAGCGTGCCGGAACAGGAGTGGCTGCGCTCGCCGAATCGCGGTTCGTTCACCTGCCCGGGATCGCGCGGTCGGGGTGTGGCCGGGCGTAGTGGCCGGAGTGCGGAACTCGCGGGCGGGAGCGGGGGACTCGCGGGCGGGAGCGGGGGACTCGCGGGCGGGAGGGTCAGCGCTGGCCTTGGTTGACCTGTACCACCCCGTGCGCGCCGCGTTCGGCGTCCACCATCGCGTGCGTGACGAACGGGTAGTGCCCCGCCTCTGGGAAGGTCAGCTCGACGAACCCGCCCTGCGCGGGAGCAAGGTCGAGTACCTGCGCTCCGGTGTCGCCATCCGGCCCGGCGCGTAGCAGGTAGGTGCCTTCCTTCCATACGGTGTCGAACTGACCGCCCACGACGTGGAAGGCGGTGCCACGTTGCGGTCCCGCGGCGAGCACCCACAACCGCACCCGCTCGCCGACCCTCGCCCGGAGCGGATCGTGGTCGTACTGGTTGGCGTAACCGTTGAACACCACGAGGTCAGGCCGCTGCGCGACCAGCTTGTCCGCGTCGGCGACAGCGCCGCGCCGCCCGAGATACATCTCCGACTGCACGAGCACGTATTCCCTGTCAACGGCCGGCAGCCCGGGCGGGTCGATGATGACCGCGCCGAACATCCCGTTGGCGATGTGCAGTGACATCGGCATCGTCGAGCAGTGGTACAGCCAGATCCCCGCCCTGGTGGCGGTGAACCGGTACGTCAGGGACTGCCCGGGCTGGATCGTCCGCATCGGACGGTCGGGAGCGAGCGCGCCCGCATGGAAGTCGATGGAGTGACCCATTGACCCGTCGTTGACGAGGGTGATGTCGAAGACGTCACCGACCTTGCCGCGCAGCGTCGGCCCTGGCGCGGTGCCGTTGAACGTCCACAGCCGCTGCGTGAAACCGGGCGCGACCTCGCGCTCCACTTCGCGTACTCGCAGCGTCAGCTTGTGCACGCCCGCGCCTTGCGAAGGCGGCAGCCTGGGATCACGGGCGGCGAACCCAGGGCCGGGCCCGGCTGCCAGATCCGGCCCTCGTGCCTGGTTCTCTGCGGCGGCTTCGCCGGTGGCGGTGCCGTCGGCGCTGTCGGTAGTTCCGGTAGCGCCGGGGTTGGCGAGGTGTCCCGCGTCGTGATTCGACCGTTCCTCGCCACCGACGACGTTGACGTTCAACACCATGCCCAGTTGCCGGTGTCCAGCGACCGAACACCAGCCCTCGATGTCACGGCCGACCACACCGGCGTCCAGCGTGGCCTGCTCGCCCGGTCCGATTCTCGGCGTGCGGGCGCCGGACTCCAACACGAGGTCATGGGTGTTGTCTCCGGTGTTGCGCAGCACGACCACGAGCCGGTTGCCCGAGGGAACCTCCACCTCACCGGGGACGAACCGCATGCCCTTGATCCGGACCTCGACGGTGGTGGTCTGTCCAGTAGCGGCCACGTCGCCATGGGCTGGTGGACCCTGCGCCACGCCCGCGGCGGCCGGATCGAGGGCCACGCCGCCCGCGGTCGCCAGCATCACCGCCGACAGTCCCATCGCCGCCACCCCGGCCCTTCGCCGCGAGGGCACCCGTGGGGGCGGTCCCGCAGGGCGGACCGGTTCGTCCCGCCTCGCGCGCGCCACCAGTACGGCACGGACGAGCAGCGGAAGGAAGGACGCCATGGCGACGAGTACGACCAACGAGACCAGCACCCGCACCAGGCTCGGTACCGGCAGCACATAAAGCAGCAGGCCCGCGTTTGTGGCCGCCACCCGTGCCGGGCCTGCCGTTTCCAGTGTCGAAGAGCTCGCCCGTACCGTCGTGGGCCCGCCTCCCAGCACCACTGGCACCAGGTAGGTGAGCGCGCCGAGCAGCACCTGCGCGGCGAACCCGGCCAGCAGCGGCGTGGTGAGAGTGTCGACGTGCTCCGCCACGGCTGAGTCGTCGCGCGCCGTGGCGAGCACGGCGGCCAGCCACACCAGCGAGCCCGCCAGCCAGGTAACACCCGCGAGCACGGAGGCCGTGGAGAACTCCACCGGGGCCCTGCGCCGCACCTCCTCGACGTGTGGCACCGCCATCGCCACCAGCCCGGCCAGATAGAGCAGCAGACCGGCGGCGGCGAGCACGCCAGCACCCGCGAGCGCACCGGCCGCGGCGACCACGAGCCCGGCGATCAGTACCCACAGCATCCGGGTGGCCGTTCGCTGCGCTCCTTCGGCGATGCGGGTGCGCAGCATCGTCGGCCACAGCGTGACCAGGGTGCCCATGACGGTGAGTCCGATCCAGCCGAGCAGGTTGAGCACCGCGTGCGCCACGACTACCCGGGCGTGCGCCTCGGCGGTGAACCCGCCGCGTGCCATCAGCACGCCCAGTGTCACACCCACGGGGAGTGCGGCCCCCGCGGCGATGTAGAAGCGCACGGTGGTCCCGAACCTGGACGGCAGCGCCGCGCGCATCCTGCGCAGCAACGCGACCGCGTGCCAGCACGCCACCGCGGCCACGGCGGCGCCACCGGCCAGCACCACCGGCCAGTTGCCCGCGACGACACCGGCCACCACCGCCACGGCGCCCACGTTGAACAGGCTCAGCCGGCTTCCCTGGCCACGCCGCATGACGGTGTCGGGCAGTTTCAGCAGGGCGGTGGCGAAATGCCAGGACCAGATCAGGATGGCGTTTCCCGCTGCACCGAGCCCCAGCAGGTGGACAAGCAGCCAGCCTGACACGGGCAGGGACCGGTGTAGCAGCGCCGCCAACACCACGGCCACCAGCCACGTGGCGACGACCGTCCCCGTGCGCAGGTGCCAGGACATCCGGCTCATGGTTGCCTCACCGTGGCCTGCGCGGCCTTCGTCCTTGGGGTGAGCACCAGTGCGGCCGCCACGACGACGAACAGCAGCAGCGCGACGATGTTGAGCGCGCCGCCCGCCCGCAATGCCCAGCCCTGGCCGCGCAGGTCACCGAGCAGCACGCGAAGCAGCAGCGAGCCGTGCAGCAGGACCGCGGGCAGGTACAGCACGGGCCGGTACGGCAGTGGCCGACGCAGCACCGCGGGAAGGATGACCGGCGCGTGCGCGAACACCATCGACATCACGAAGCCGAGGAACACCGCATGCACCACCGCGTCGTACGTACGGCCGGTCGTCCAGTCCGGTGCGAGCAACCAGATCGCGCCCGCCACAGCCAGCCATGCGTAGCCCGCGAGCAGCCAGCTGGCCGTGAACCGGGGCAGCCCGCTCGCGCGCACGGTATGCCTCGCGACGTCGTGACGCGCCAGCCAGCCCGCGAGGCCGAGCAGCGCCGCGCCGAACAGCGCGTGTCCGGGTCCTGCCCACAGCAGCGAGGCGAGTGCCCCCGCCGCGGCCAGCGCGCACAGCGCGACGACCGTCGCCTCAACGCGGGCGGCACGTACCGCGACCCGTGCCAGTTCCATCCGCTCGCCGACGATGGTGAGCACCAGAAAGCCCGCCAGCCAGGGAAGCAACGCGGGCACCTCGACCCCGCCGAGCCACAGCAGCGCAGCACCGCAGGCCAGCACGGCGCCACCGGCCTGGACCAGCACCGGCAGTGCCAGTTGCCTCGCCCACAGCGGGAGATAGCTGGCGACGAGGACCGCAGTGCCAAGCACCAGCGACCACCCGCCCAACCACAACGGCGCGGGCGAGATCAGCGCGAGTCCGCCCGCGCCGAGGAAAGCGGGGGACAGCAGGCTCCACCACCTCCCGAGCGCGATCGCGCGTTCGAGTGCGACGAGGGTGCCGACGAACGAGAGCACCAGCAACATGCCGTGTACCTCGGCCAATCGGGACCAGCGCAGCGGGGCGGGCAGATCGAGCAGCAGCAGTGCAGCGTCGAGTCCCAGCAGTAGCGCGATCCCGCCGCCGAGTAGCAGCGCGGTCGTAAGCACCCGCGAGTCAGTCACGGGTCATCAGCCGCAATCTGCAGGCGCCGGGTTCGGAGAACGGCAGCAGCGCCGTCCGTTCCTCGTCGCCGCCGAAGACCTCCATCGCGCCTCGCACGATCCCCAGATGCACCTGGCAGACGACCTCGGGGTAGCGCCGTGCCGCGTCGAGCAGCGGGCAGCGCCGCAGCGCGGCCGTGGTCGCTCTCGTGTCGGCCTTCGGGTCGAAGCCCAGTTCGTCGAGCAGGTCCAGCACGCGGCGGCGGCCCCGCGCGGGCGAGGCCGATGACGAGGCCGATGAGCCGGGGTCACCGTCGCGTTCGGTGGCCAGCTCCCTGCCCCACGCCCGCCCTGCTTCCAGCGCGTCCTCAGCGGGTCGAGCGCTGGTGCGCGCGAGGTGCGCTGCCAGCGCGGTGGCCAGTCCCGCGTACTCGCGCACACGGGGGTCGGGCTCCGCCCTGTCGGGCGCGGCGGAATAGGTCCACGCGGGCCTGCCCCTACCGCCACTGTGTGCCCGCTCCCGCACGGCGAGCCCTGCCTCGACGAGGGCGTCGAGGTGCTCGCGCACCGTGTTGGGGTGTACGTGCAGCTCGGCCGCGAGAACCGCGATGGTTGCGGGCTCGGCGCGCCGCTGCAGGTGTTCGAGGACGAAGCCGCGTTGACCGGACATCGGCCTGCCGTCCGGCCGTGCACGAACCGGTGACGGCCCCATCCGCTCCGCTTTTTCCACGGCTATCACTGTAGTTAATCGGGCCGGGAGTCACCACCCCGGTGATTGAATAAACACGGACATGGGTGTAGAAAAGGGGAACGTGCTCCGCAGAGGAAGGATCGTGCCGTGGCAACCACAAGCGATGTCGTCGTGGCTTCGAGCCCGCAGGACGCCGAGGCCGTCGAGGCCGTCGAGCAGCACCACGCGGAGCTCGCCGGGCGACTTGGTGCGCTGACCACAGCCCTTGTCGGTGCGGCCGAGAGCGCCGAGGGTGAGCGGTTCGAGCAGGCACACCGGTCAGCGGTGAGGTTCTGCACCGAGGAACTGCTACCGCACGCCGCCGCGGAGGAGCGCCTGCTGTACCCGGCCGCGAGGTCGCACGAGACGAGACTGGTCGACGGCATGCTCGCCGAACACAAGTCGATCAAGGGGCTGGTCGACGAGCTTTCCTCGGCGGAGCAGCCGGTGCGTGCCGCGGCGGCGATCCGTGCGCTGCGCGTGCTGTTCGAGGTCCACCTGATGAAGGAGAACGAGCTGCTGCTTCCAGTGCTCGCGCAGGACCCCGCGGTTTCACTGTCCACTGTGCTCGAAGGGATGCATGAGCTGCTCGGCGGAGCCGAACACACCGAGAGTGCGCCGTCGGATCACGGACACGGTCACGGCTCTTGCGGGTGTGGCGAGTCCGACAGCGGCACCCCGGAACTAGACGTACGCGCCGTGCCCCACGCCATCAGGCATGCCACCGTGTTCGGGGCGTTCGATGCGATCGGTACCGGCGGCTCGCTGGTGCTCGTCGCGCCGCACGATCCACAGCCACTGCTGCGCCAACTCAACGAACGAGCGGCTGGCCGGATCGACGTCGAGTACCTGGAACGCGGACCGCAGGCGTGGCGGCTGCGGCTCACCCGTACCTGATCCCGCGAGTCCCCCGCTCCTGCCCGCGAGTCCCCCGCTCCTGCCCGCGAGTTCTGCGTTCTCGCCCGCGAGTCCCCCGCTCCTGCCCGCGAGTTCTGCGTTCTCGCCCGCGAGTCCCGTGCTCGCTGCGGTTGACACCGTTGCCGACTCGCGGGCGGGTGCGACTGGCACGGTGCGACTGGCACACTGTCGCGGTGATGGTCGGGAGAGCGGGAACTCAGCACACCGCCGTGGTTTCGGCCACCTGGGCAGTCGCGCTGCGGTAGGTGTCGGGGACCTCGCTGTACAGCGGGCCGAGCGCCACATCGGCGTGAAGCCGGCGCCAGCACTGCGCCTGCCGCGTCGTCCGCACCCCGTCGACGAGCACACTCGCGCCTGCCTGGTGGGCGGCGTCCAGCAACGCGGTGAGGGCTTGCTCGGCCGCCTCATCCGCGGCAGCCTGCTTCGACTCCGGGGGCACCAGCGACGCCGCCACGGTGACCGCACTCAGTGGCAGCTCCCGCAGCAGCGAAAGGTCGGCGAGCGAGCCGAAGCCAAGCAAGGCCGCCCCGACCCCGAGTTCGGCGAGCACCTTGAGGTTTTCCACGGCGTCACCACGCCCGCCGGCCAGCGCGATGGTGGGGAAGCCGAGCCGCAACCCGGCCGCGGAAAGGCCGGTGGCTTCCAGCGTGCCGCGGATTCCGGCGACCAGATCGGGGTCTGTCGCCTGGTGCCGGGTGAGCCGCGCGCTGAGCAGTGGCGCGCGCTCGCCGTACCGGGTGGCCACTTCCTGACAGGCTCGCCGCAACAGCCATTGACCCATGGGAAGCATCAGGCCGGTTTGTTCGGCAAGTTCCACACACCTGTCGTGCGGCAGCGTCCCCAGGCCGGGATGCGCCCAGTTCAACGAGGCTTGGACTCCGAGCGTGGTGCCGTCCGCGAGGTTCACCAGCGGCTGGAAGACCAGGTCCACCTCGCCGGTTTCCCACGCGCCGGGCATCGAGGCCGCGAGGCTGAAGGACTGTCGGTCGCGGGCATCCTGCTGTTCGTCGAGCAACTGCCACTGACCCCGACCGCCGCGCCTGGCACGGCGCAGGGTGCGGTCGGCGGCGCGCATGAGTTCGGTGGGCGCGATCTCCCTCGACGGCCGGTGTACCACACCGATACTGACGGGCGCCGCCAGGCCGTTACTGCCGTCGAGGTACTGCGGCTCGCCGAGTTGTTCCTTGATCCGCTCCACCATGGTCGCCACGTCGGGAGTGACGGGGCTGTTCTCGACCAGAATGCCGAACTCCCCGCAGCCGATCAGGGCCACCATCGCGTTCTCACCCGCCATCGCGGCGGACAGCCGCTCCGCGACGCTGGCCACCAGCCGGTCGGCCACGGTCGAACCCAACCCGTTGGCCACAGCGGGGAAGCTGTCCAATCCGATGTGGAACAGCGTGACGCCCGTTTCGGCTTTGGCGCGCCGCAGGCAGCGCTCGATGTGGGTGCTGAGGTACTGCCTGTTGGGCAGGCCGGTCAGCGGGTCGTGCAGCGACTGGTGGCTGAGTTGGTTCTGTAGCAGGGCGATCTCGGAGTCGTCCTGCACCGCCGTGACCAGGTACCTCGGCTCGCCGTCCACATCGAACACCAGTGATGCGGTGAGCGAGGCACGAACGGTCTCGTTCTCCTCCAGCACCAGCCTGCATTCCCGCCACAACCGGGGAATCCTGCCGTCCAGCAGCTCCTGATATGCGTCGCGCAGTTCGGCAGCATCGTCGGGGTGCACAACCTCGAACAGTGTGCGGCCGGCGAACTCGGTCGTGGTGCGGTTCAGTGTCCAGGCCAGCGCCTCGTTGACCCGCAGGAACCGGCCATCGAGTTCGGTGAGCGCCAGCCCGCACGCGGAATTGGCGAACGACTCGTCCAGCGTGGACTCGCAGAGCTGCTGCTTTCTCCTTGCTTCCCAAGCCACCTTCAGTAGCGCCTGGTTCAACTCTTCCTGCCGTTGCTGGTTGAGGTGGCGCTGCCGGTCGCTGTAGCCCGACATGAGCGCACCGAGTGCGGGCAGCACCCGGTCGGCAGGTTGGTCAGTACCACGCAGCCGTGGGCTGTGTAGTAGAGCCTTGCCGAGAAACTCCACCGATCGGCTCAGGTTGTCGGTGTCGACGCACTGGGACTCAGCCAGCCGCGCGCCGACACCGGCGGCGGGCTCGGCGTCGAACGGGTCGGCGAGCACGATCTGGAACAGCCGTTCGATGGTGTCGACCAGTTCGCGCTCAAGCTCGCCGCGGGCAAGGTGGAGGTAGCCACGCCTGCTGAGCAGGTGCATCCATTTGTGGGCAAGCAGAGCCGACTCCCTGTGGTCGCTGCCACGGGAAGCCTTCTCCTCGGTAGGGATGCTGTCGTTAGGAAGCGAGACGCTCATGTCATCGGTTTCCAGGGGGCCGGACGCTCGATGAGCGTGCACTATACCTATCCGGTTGTACTCCATTCGGGTGGTATCGATAAAGCAGCGCCTGGTAGGTATCCGCTAGGTTGTGACCCCCGGTACGGCCGCCCGACGACGGTCTGCCGGATGAGCGAACCCATCATCCCCGTGCCCGCTCGCGCAGGCGCAGCAGGCCCAACGCGACCAGACCGAGCACGGCGCCGTAGACACCGTTGCCGACAATCATCGCGGCGAGCCCGATCGGGGGTGCCATTTCCGCGTCCGTGGTAGCGGCGCCGACGATGTTGAGCAGCAGTGCCAACACCCCGTATCCGACACCCGCCAACGCCAGCGTGGCCACCGGTTCGCTCACCCGTGTGGCGACCACGGCGGCCACCCACACCACGGCGAGCACCGCGGTGACGGCCACCGGACTCCACGGTTTGCCGAGCGCGTCGAGCACACCGAACATGCTCAGCAGCGGTCTCACCAGTCCGATCGCGGACAAGATGGCGATCAATCCCCACGGCAGGGTGGCCGCTGTGCTCCTGCTGGTTTCGCGCATGGTGTGCCTCGTCTCGAAGTGGCCGGTCGCCGGGGGTGCCGTCCTCCCGACTCACCGCACGGTAGGGCTGCCGCACGTGGGCTCACATCGGTGTGAACTCGAGACCTGCCGTCGACTCGCCACGTACCACCGCGTCGCTTCCGGCGGATACCGCGATCGTTTCGGGTTGTCCTTCGCGACGTGGCCATCGCGGAAGCTGGCTCAGTCGGGCGGTGCCAGCACACCGTCGGCGAGGCCGTCGGTCAGCTTCCGTGCGAGTTCGCCGCCCGTTGCCGTGGCGGCTCGCAAAAGCGGTCGGCTTCAGCTTTCCTTGCTCAGGCGGCCGAACAGCTGAGCGAGCTGGTCCGCGTAGTGCTGGACCAGTTCCGGTGAGCTGCCGTCGGCTCCGAAAATGCCACGGGCGAGCTGTGGGTAGACCGCGAGAGCGTTCGCCGCGCTCATCCCGATCAGCAGCAGCGCGGCGGGGTCGAACCGGTCGTCGAGTTCACCAGCGCGCTGCCGCTGTCGAATCGATTCCACCTCGCGCCGAAGTCTGGCATCGCGTTCCCGCGCTTCGTCGTCGTCGACATCGGAGCCGGAGTCGGCAAGCCCTTCCCAGGCGAGCAGGCGCCCGTTGAGCTTCGGGTCGACGCTGGCCCGAACGTAGTTCCTGACCAGCTCCGGAAAGTCCAGCTCGTCGGGAAACGCCTGGGCCTCGTAGGCCCGCCAGCGCCGTCCGACCGCGCGGTACAGGCCCTCCTTGCTGTCGAAGTAGTAGGCGATGAGCTGCTGATTGACACCCGCTCGCGAGGCGATCTCGGACACCCGCGCGCCCGCGAAACCCTTGGCGGAGAACACCTCGACGGCAGAGGCGAGGATGCGTTCCTTGGTTCGTTCTGGATCGCGCTGCCGCTCGTGCGGCGCAGGAGTTCGCCGCGAAGCGCCTCGGCGCCTGTTCCCGCTGCCCTTCGGCTCGGACCCGCTCGCCATGTCCGACATTCTGCCATCCCGTCGTCGAGCTTAATCATATGTCTGTTTGACAAAGTCATGCATACAAATGACACTGCGTTGGGGACACGACGACAGGAACCGGGGCCCACATGATGGTGACGTCGAACCGGGGGCGCTGGGTGGCACTCGCCCTGCTGCTGACCGCGGTGTTCATGGACATGGTGGACAACCAGATCGTGAACATCGCATTGCCGAGCATCCAGCGCGACTTGCAGGCGCCGTCATGGGCTCTGCAGTGGATGGTCACCGGATACACGCTGGCCTTCGCCCTCACGCTGATCACCGGTGGTCGCCTCGGCGACCGTTTCGGCCACCGGACCCTTTTCGTGCTCGGAACGGCGGGTTTCGCTGCGGCATCGCTTGCCGCGGGAGCCGCGCCGGGGGTGGCCGTGCTGCTGGTCGCCCGCGTCGTGCAGGGAGTGTTCGCGGGCCTGATGGTGCCGCAGGTGCTTTCGTTCATCCGCACCGAGTTCACCGGCGCCGACCAGGGCAAAGCCATGGGTTTCTACGGTATGACCTTCCCGATCGGAGGTCTGGCGGGTCCGCTGCTGGGAGGGGTGCTGACCCAGGCCGATCTGTTCGGCTGGCACTGGCGGGCGATCTTCTTCGTCAACGTGCCGATAGCCGTCGCGGCCGCATTCGGCGCCGCATTGGCCATGCCTGCGCGCCGACCGCAGGCCCGCGGCGGCGCCGACCTGATCGGGGTGCTCCTGCTGGCCGCCGCGCTGCTCGCCGTTCTCTATCCGCTGGTGCAGGGTCGGCAGTCGGGTTGGCCCGGCTGGGCCTTCCTGCTGATGGTCGCCGCGATCCCGATGCTCGGTCTGTTCGCAGCCCGGCAGCGAGCGCGGCAGCGGCGCGGGCAGTTGCCGCTGATCCCGCTCTCCCTGCTCCGCGGGCGAGCGATGCGCTACGCCATTCCGATCATGTTGATCTTCTATTGCGGGCTGGCCGCGTTCTTCGTCCTGACGTTGTACCTGC
This sequence comes from Saccharomonospora amisosensis, assembly GCF_011761185.1. NCBI lineage: Bacteria > Bacillati > Actinomycetota > Actinomycetes > Pseudonocardiales > Pseudonocardiaceae > Saccharomonospora > Saccharomonospora amisosensis. Next base: position 736,064 of record NZ_JAAOYM010000001.1, read on the forward strand.
AGGGCGGGTTGGGTTACTCCCCATTGAAGACCGCGCTGGCCATGCTCCCCGCCACGGTGGGAATCGTCGCGGGCAACGGGATCGGCATGCCCATGGCGCCGAGGCTGGGTCGCGGGCTGCCGATGTTCGGCCTGATCCTGCTGCTGGCGGGAACGGCCCTGTTGGCCGCGGCCGTGCTTCGATACGGCAGCGAGTTGACGCCGTGGCAGCTGGCTCTCCCGGTCCTGCTCTACGGTGCGGGCCTCGGGCTCGGGGCTTCGTCACTCATGCTGATCGCGCTCGGTGAGGCGGCCACCTCCGACGCGGGAGCGGCATCCGGGCTGTTGAACACGGTGGTGCAACTCGGCATGGCCGCCGGGCCCGCGACCGTCGGTACGGTCTTCTTCGATCGACTCGCCGTCGATGGTGACTTCGTCGTTGCCACGCGAAACAGCTTGTTCGCCGGCTTCGGGCTGTTCGCAGTCGCGCTGCTTGCCTGCTTGCTGCTGCCGCGCCAGTCCCAACCTGCCGCCACCGACACCAACACCGGCGCCGCCGTCCGCGAGATACCGGGCTGACCACAGGTGACCGCGGTCAGCGGTCGCGCTCGGCCATCGTCTCGATGCCCGCGAGGAGGAGGTCGAGCCCGAACCGGAAGTAGCCGTCCGGATCTTCGCACTCGCTCAACGGCCCGGCCGCCTCCACCAGTCGCGGGTACCGGTCGGGCGGCAGTGACCGCAGAAATAGCCGTGTTCTGCGCCTGGTTTCCACTAGTTCCGCGGATTCCTCCCCTGGTCCGGCACCGGGTACACCGCTGACGAGATTGGTAAGGGTGCTCAGTGCGTGTCGCAGGATCTGCGTCGCCTCCGCCGGTGAGAATCCGCCGCGCCGCAGGATTTCGAGCATGGTTTCGGCCGCGCGCAGGTTGCCTTGCGAAGTGGTGTTGCGGGATGCGAGCAGCGGCGCGGCAGAGGGGTGGGCTCGCAGCACCTTGACCATTGAAGCCAGGACCGCCCTCAACTGTCGCGGCCAGTCGGATGAGTCCTCGACCGTCGTGTCGACCTTCTCGTAGATCCGGCCGACCATGCCGTCCAGCAGTTCGTCCTTGTTGCGGAAATGCCAGTACAGCGCCATGGGCGATACACCCAGATCCCTGGCCAGTCTCCGGATCGTGACGGCGGCCAGCCCCTCGGTCTCCGCGACTGAAAGGGCCGCGTCGACCACGGCGTGGGGTGTGAGTCGCGTCCGCTCGGTGGCGGCTTCTCGATGCTGTTGAGTCATGACCCATCGATTGTACAGCGTACAGGCGATACTGTACGTTGTACATGTACGTTGTACGTGACAGAAGGGAGGTGCGATGAGTCTCAAACGGTGGTTCTACCGGGGTGGCCGTCCCAACCGGGTGGCGCGCCTGCTCGACAGGGCTACGGCCGGGCTCTATGCGCGTGGGGTCGCCCCGAACTACCTGGTAATGCTCCAGGTGCGAGGACGGCGTTCCGGAAAGCCTGTCGCTGTGCCGCTGGTCATGACCGTGATCGATGGTGAACGCTACCTGGTTTCGATGCTCGGGGAAGGGACGAACTGGGTCCGCAATGTCAGAGCCGCCGCCGGTGAGGTCACGATCCGCCATGGTCGCCGCGAGCGGGTTCGGCTGGAAGAGGTCGCACCGCAGGGCCGGGCGCCCGTGCTCAAGGAGTACCTGCGGCGAGCGCCCAACGCCAGGGCGCATCTACCCGTCGCAGAGGACGCACCGTTGGCCGAGTTCGAGCGGGTAGCGAGCCGGTTCCCGGTATTCCGCGTCGTGTCGGCGGAGCGGTTGTAGGCCGGTTCGGGTCGCCGATCGTTAACCCGATACCAGGATGCTGCGTTCGATGGCCTGCGTGGCGAACTCGATCAATCGCTTCGTGCGGACCCTGCCCTGCCGGGAACCACCGAGAAGCAGGTCGTCCGCGACACCGATGAGCGCGTCCCATACCCAGTGGGGAAGGGCTGCGTCATCGATCAAAGTTTGTCCACACGTCTCGGCCGTCTCCCGCAACGTGTGAGCGAGTGTCCGCAGCGTTTCCTGATACACCGACGCCGAGGTCGCCATGCCCTTGCTCCGCCTGCCGCTGGCGAGCACCTTCGCCTCCCATTGCGGCGCGGAGCGGCCGAGTTTGCGCCACAGTTCGGTTACCTGCGGCAGAATCTCGCGCAACACCGCGGCGATTCCGATCTCGCGGTCCACGTCGCGCAGGGTGGCCTGTACCTGTTCGAGTCGTCTGGCCGTCAGTGCGACGAAGACGTCATCCTTGCCGCCGAAGTACTGATATACGGTGCCGGAGCTGACGCCAGCGCCGGAGGCGATCGCGCGCATCGTCAGCGCCGCGTAGCCGGATTCCTCCAGGAGCCGTTCCGCTGAAGCGAGAATGTCGCGCCGTCTGCCTTCGGCATCACCCCACGCGGCCTGGAGCCGCTGTGTCGTCGCCGCCATGACGCGACCTTACCGCACGGGTGGACAATGTTCAGTTTGACTATTGGACATTGTTCAATTTACCGCTACGGTGGCTCGCATGAAACGGACCGGCACGGCGAGCAAGGCTGAGAAGGGGGCGAAATGACACTCGGCCAGCTGGACCGACTCGAGGCCGACAGCATCGACATCTTCCGGGAGGCTGTCGCGGAGAGCGAGCGGCCGGTGCTGCTGTACTCGATCGGCAAGGACAGTTCGGTGCTGTTGCACCTCGCTCGCAAGGCCTTCTACCCCAGCCCACCGCCGTTTCCGCTGTTGCATGTAGACACGACGTGGAAGTTTCGCGAAATGATCGCCTTCCGCGACGAGACCGCGCGCCGACTTGGTCTGGAACTGATCGTGCACCGCAACCCGGACTGCGTCGCGCAGGGCATCAACCCGTTCGACCACGGCTCGGCACGGCACACCGACCTGTGGAAGACGCAGGGGCTGCGCCAGGCCATGGACAAGTATCGCTTCGACGTTGCCTTCGGTGGTGCGCGGCGGGACGAGGAAGCCTCCCGCGCCAAGGAACGCGTGTTCTCCTTCCGGACCGCGCAGCACAGGTGGGACCCGAAGAACCAGCGCCCCGAATTGTGGCGGCTGTACAACACGCGGATCGCGCCGGGGGAGAGCATCCGGGTCTTCCCGCTGTCGAACTGGACCGAGCTGGATGTGTGGCGCTACATCGAGCGCGAGCGGATACCGATAGTCTCGCTGTACTTCGCCGCGAAGCGGCCGGTGGTCGAGCGTGACGGTGTGCTGATCATGGTCGATGACGACCGGATGCCGCTCGCCGACGGCGAAGTGCCGATGTGGCGCAGCGTCCGTTTCCGCACACTCGGCTGCTACCCGCTGACCGGCGCGGTGGAAAGCCGGGCGCGCACCGTCGAGGAGATCATCGCCGAGATGCGCGACACGACCACGTCGGAGCGCCAGGGCAGGGTGATCGACCGCGATCAGTCCGGCTCGATGGAACGCAAGAAGCAGGAGGGCTACTTCTGATGACGGTGCGGACGGTGCGATCCAGAAACCGAGAGGACGAGACCGGACTGCTGCGGTTTTTGACCTGCGGCAGCGTCGACGACGGCAAGAGCACGCTCATCGGAAGGTTGCTGTACGAGTCGAAACTCCTCTACGCCGACCAGCTCACCGCGCTGCGGGCCGACTCGTCGCGGTACGGCACGAGGGGCGCCGAGTTGGACTTCGCGTTGCTGGTGGACGGTCTGGCCGCCGAACGCGAGCAGGGCATCACCATCGATGTGGCCTACCGCTTCTTCGCCACCGGGGACCGCCGGTTCATCGTCGCCGACACCCCGGGTCACGAGCAGTACACCCGCAACATGGTTACCGGGGCGTCCACCGCCGACGCGGCGGTGATCCTGCTCGACGCGCGCAAGGGCATACTCACCCAGACCCGCAGGCACACCATTCTGGTCGCGTTGCTGGGCATCCGCCATGTCGCCCTCGCGGTGAACAAGCTCGACCTGATGGACTATTCGCGGTCGGTTTTCGACGACATCAGCGAGCGGTATCGAGCGTTCGCCGCCGAACTCGGGATCGCAGAGGTTACCTGCATCCCGATGGCGGCGGTCGAAGGGACGAACGTCGTTACCACCAGCGATCGGACACCCTGGTACGAAGGGTCCGCGTTGCTCGAATGGCTGGAGTCGGTGCCAATACACGAGGCCGAGCAGGTCGGCCCCGCGCGGTTCCTGGTGCAGTGGGTGAACCGGCCGGACGACACCTTCCGCGGCTTCTCCGGCCGGGTGCTGCGCGGCACGCTCCGTGTCGGCGACGAGGTCCACGTGTTGCCAGGCGGCCGGAAGTCGAAGGTGGAGCGGATCACGACGATGGACGGCGACCTGCCTTGTGCGGTCCTCGGCTCATCGGTGACCGTCGTGCTCGCCGACGAGGTGGATGTCAGCCGGGGCAGCGTGCTCGCGGCGGAGGAACCGCTGGATGTCGCCGACGCGTTCCAGGCGCACGTGGTGTGGCTGGACGAGCACGAGTTGCTGCCGGGCAGGCGGTACCTCGCGAAGCTCGGCGCGAGTACCGTCGGATTCAGCGTTGATCGTCCGAAGCACCGGATCGACGTGGACACCGGTGCCAGGCTGCCCGCGAAGACACTGGCAGCAGGCGAGATCGGGGTGGCCAACGTGCATCTCGACCGTCCGGTCGCCGCCGAGCCGTACCACACCTCCCGCGATCTCGGTTCCTTCATCGTGTTGGACCGGCTCAGCAACCGGACGGTCGGTGCCGGAATGATCGATTTCGCGCTGCGGCGTTCGGCCAACGTCCGATGGCAAGCGGTCACAGTGGACAAACAGGCACGGGTGGCCCGCAACGGGCACCGTCCCTGCGTGGTGTGGTTCACCGGTCTTTCCGGTGCGGGCAAGTCCACCATCGCCGACCTCGTGGAGAAGGCGCTGCACGCTCGCGGGGTGCACACCTTCCTGCTGGACGGTGACAACATCCGGCAGGGGCTGAACGCCGACCTCGGCTTCACCGATGCCGACCGGGTGGAGAACATCCGCCGGATCGCCGAGGTTTCCGCGCTGCTTGTCGACGCAGGGCTGGTCGTGCTGGTCTCCTTCATCTCACCGTTTCGGGCCGAGCGCGAACTTGCCCGCGGACTCGTGGAGCGCGACGAGTTCTGCGAGGTGTACGTCGACACCCCGCTGGAGGAGGCGCGGCGGCGCGACCCCAAGGGGCTCTACGCCAAGGTACGCCGCGGTGAACTGGCGAACTTCACCGGAATCGACTCCCCTTACGAACCGCCTTTCGAGCCGGAGGTATGGCTCGACACGACGACGTCGAGCCCCGATTCGGCGGCCGAGCAGGTGCTCGCCAAGCTACGCGAGATGGGAATACTCGACGAGCATTGAACATTGTCCAGATTCCGGTACGCTAACTAGAACTCGTTCTACCAAGAGGAGCTGCCGTGACCGACGTGGCGAAGGCCTGGTCGGAGTTCTGCCGCGGGATCGAGGCGGCCGGGCAGGAGGTACTGCGCGACACCGCGCCGGACACACCGCTGGACAGGGCGGAGGGCTTTCGCTACCTCGCCAGGCTCACCCGCGAGATGCTCTACTCGTGTGTCGACAACGCCGACCCGGACTTCCCGCGACTGCACGAGCTCGACCTCGTGAAGATCGGTGCCGACAATCCGGACAACGTCTACCTTTCGGCGAACATCCGAGGCGACCGCAGCTACCGGATCACCGGCGAACGAGGCACCATCGCCTACTTCAGCATCGGCTCCAAGGCCAACCGCTACGCCAAGGACGGCACCATGGCGTCCACGGGCGAGTTGACCGATGCCGACCTTGTCGCTGAGCCGGACGGGACCATCGAGATCATCGCCAGCGCCACACAGCAAGGGCGCAACTGGCTACCACTTGCCCCCGACTCGACCGGACTCGTCGTGCGCCAGACCTACCTCGACCGTACCACCGAGACGCCGGGGCAATGGCGCATCGAGCAGATCGCAGGACCTACCGAACCGGCGCCGCTGACCCCGGAGTTCATGGCCAAGGCGCTGCGCAGGGCGGCGCTGTCGGTGCACGGCACCGCGGCGACGTTCGCACAGTGGACAGAGCTGTTCATGACCAAACCCAACGAGCTGGCCGACTTCGGCCAGGACATGTTCCAGCGCGCGGGCGGTGACCCGGAGATCTACTACCTGCACGGCTACTGGACGCTGCGGCCGGGACAGGCATGGCTGATCGGGACCGAGGTGCCCGACTGTCCCTACTGGAACTTTCAACTGGACAACTGGTGGATGGAGTCGCTAGACAACCACCGCCGCATCACCGTGAACAAGCACACCGCCGTCGTCGATGACGGGCGGCTGACCATCGTGGTGGCCGAGCGTGACCCCGGGTTCGGCAACTGGATCGACACCTGCGGGCACAGCAGTGGAACCGCGCTACTGCGCTGGCTCGGCGCGAAGTCCAACCCGGTACCGAAGTGCCGGGTGGTCGCCCTGGATTCGCTGACCCAAGGGGAAGTCTGATGGGGCGGCCGTCCCAGCACGCCGCGATGCTCGACGGCGAGGTCGTGCTCATCACCGGTGTCGGGCCGGGACTGGGCAGTCACCTGGCGGTCCGCGCCGCGGCCGAAGGAGCGAAGGTGGTGATGGCGGCGCGCTCGACCGACGTGATGACGCGGCAGGCCGAGAAGATCGCCGAGTCGGGAGGGGAAGCCATCGGGGTTTCCTGCGATGTCCGCAAGCCTGACGACGTCAGCAGGTTGGTGGACACCGCCGTGCAGCGGTTCGGCACCATTACCGGCCTCGTCAACTCCGCCTACGGGCATCCCGGGTTCGCCGACCTGCTGGACACACCGGAGAAGGCGATCCGCCGCTCGATGGACATCATCCTGTTCGGTGCGCTCAACGTGACCCGTGCGGTGGTGCCGCACATGAAGCAGGCTGGCCGCGGTTCCATCGTCAACATCGGCACGATGGCCACCCGTAAGCCCGCGCGAGGTGAGGGTGCCTACGCGGCGGCCAAGGCCGCGATGGCATCGGTGACCAGGTCGCTGGCGCTGGAGTTGGGTGAGTACGGAATCAGGGCGAACCAGGCACTCATGGGCTGGTTGGACGGGCCCGGTGTGCGGTTCTACCTGGGGATGACCGCGGAGGAACGTGGGGTCGGCGAGCAGCAGATCTACGACGAGATCGCCGGTCGTAACCCGCTCGGCCGCATTCCTACCGACGAGGCGTGCGCCGGCGCGGTGCTGTTCCTGCTTTCCCGCTACGCATCCGAGGTGTCCGGGGCGACCCTGGATGTCAACGGTGGGGAGTACATGCCTTCCTGAACTCACCGACGGCGGGCAGGGTTGCCGCGACCCCTGCCGCCACACCTCATCGTTGCCCGTTCGGCGTACGTAGGAGCAGGAACGGGGCGACCACCGTGCCGAGACAGCCGTTGCCTCGCCCTTCGCCGCGCCGGATCTCGAAGTCCCCGCCCGGCTCGATGCCAGGATGCCGTTGTAGATAGTGCCGACCGAGTTGTTCGGCTCCCTGCTCCTCGTCGAGCCACAGGGTCTTGTAGCCGCACTTGGCACACCAGTACCGGAACTTCGCTGACATCGTGGTCCTCCCGTTGTTGGCGGAGTCTTGCCGGTTTCGCGGGTCGTCAACCAGGCCGACTACCTGCCATTCGTGGCCGGTTCGCGGGGTAAGATCACAGGGTCTTTGGTTGTGTTGGGGGGAATTTGCGAGTTGGTGAACCGTTTCGGAGTTTTGCTTCGTGATGCCCGGCGGCGGGCGGGGTTGACTCAGGAGGAGTTGGCTGCCCGGTCGGGTATTGGGGTTCGGACCATTCGGAGGTTGGAGACCGGTAGCGGTACCGATCCTCGGATCGGGACGGTGACGTTGCTGGCCGATGCGTTGGGGGTTGGTCAGCGGGAGCGGCAGAGCTTGTTGGCCGCCGCTGACGGTAGGTATCAGGAGTCGTCACCGGAGTCGCCCGGGCCAGGGCCGGGGTCGTCTGGTGGTGGGGCGGTTTCGGTGCCGGTGGGGGGTGCCGTGGGCCCGGTCACGGGGGCAGCGTCGGCACTGCCGGTGTTGCCGGTGGTGCCTGCGGAGGTGTCGGAGGCGGCGGACCATCTGGCGTTGGTGGTCGCGGCCCGGCTGCGGCGTGAGGAAGAGTTGCGTCGGTTGCATGACCCGTTCCCGCTGCCGGTGCGGTGGCGGCCCGCGCCTGCGCGGTTGGCCGATCATTGGGACAACATCTGCAGGGTCCCGGTCGGGGTGAGCGCGGGGCCGCTGGAGTTGTCCGGCGAGGTGGGCGACATCGCGGGCACCTATCTGCGGGTTCCGTCGGGGCGGCTGGTGGTGCTGGGTCAGGCGGGTTCGGGCAAGACGGTGCTCACTTTGCGGTTCGTGCTGGACATGCTGGCCGCGCGAACGCCGGGGGGCGCGGTCCCGATGATCTTCAACGTGGGGTCGTGGGATCCGACCGCGGCCCCGTTGCGCGGCTGGCTGGTCGAGTTGTTGCAGCGTGATCAGCCGGGCCTGGCCGCGGAGGCGCCGGGCGGGGCGACACTCGCGGCGGTGCTGGTGGACACCGGGCGCATCCTGCCGGTACTCGACGGTTTCGACGAGATCGCCCAGGGCCTGCACCGGCCTGCGCTGGAAACACTCAACTCGCTGTCCATGCCACTGCTGCTGACCAGCCGCGTCGAGGAGTACCAGCGGGCCGTGACCGTGGTCGACGTGCTCACCTCGGCCGCCGTGGTCGAGTTGACCGACCTCACCCCCGACGATCTGGGCGGCTACCTGCCCCGCACCGCACGGCAGGTAGCTGTCGCCACCGAGGGCGGCGGCACGGCCACCGCCTGGGACAGCGTCATCACCGCACTACGAGACCACGACACGACCCAACCCCGCCCCGCCACCGCGCATCTGGCCACCGTCCTGCGCACACCCCTGATGGTCAGCCTCGCCCGCACCGTCTACAGCGACTCCCGCGACCACGACCCCACCGAACTGCTCGATGACACTCGCTTCCCCACCCCACAACACATCGAGGAACACCTCCTCGACAGCTTCGTGCCCACTGTCTACCACCAACACCCCACCCCCACCCACCACGGCAAACGGCACGACTGGGACATCGCCCGCCTCCGCCGCTGGCTGGGATTCCTCGCCGACGACCTCGACCGCCAAGGGACCAGCGACCTCGAATGGTGGCGCATCAGCGGCAGACTCCGCGACTCCACCCGCGTCCTACTGGTAACCGGATTCGCGTGTGTCGCGTCGTTGCTGGTCGACTGGCTGGTCTTCACCCCGGTTCACACGCTCACGTCCGGGATGACGTTTCACTGGTATGTCGCTCTGCTCGACGGGCTCGTGATCGGCCCGGTCATCGGCTTACCTGTCGGCTTGCTGTACCTGCTGATGGTGGTGCGCAAAGGCAAGGTACTCGAACCGACCCGAGTCCGGGTCCGCCTGCTCGACGGGTCGGGCAGGCAACCAGGGCTTCGGCGAAAAGTCGCGACACGGTTCCTTGCGGGTGCGCTCGGTGGCGGCATCGGGGGTGTCGGTTACGGGATCGCGAGAACCATCGTCATGGCGGTATCTCCGAATCTGACTCTCGCCGACGAACCCGCCGCGATCTTGCGGGGGATGCTTGTCGACGCCGCCATCTGCTCGGTGGTGTTCGGTCTGGCGTGCGGTCTGGTGCTGGCACTGGCGGCCGCGCTGGAGGCCCCCGCCAACCTCACCACCGCCACCAGCCCCGCAGACCTGCTCGCCGCCAACCGCACGACAGTGCTGCGCCTTGCCGGTGCGCTGTCGCTCGCACTCGCGCTCGCACTCGCCTTCGGTGGCGTCGCGGTCACGAGTGCGCTGCGGGCAGCCCTGGGCCCAGTGCCATGGAGCCTGAACTGGAACGTGGGCAACGGCCTGCTGGTCGGCCTGATCGGTGGGCTGAGCACGGGCCTTGCCTACATCGTGGCCTTCACGGCGTGGGGACAGTGGCTGCTCTTCACCCGATTCCGGCTACCGGCCAGCGGCAGACTGCCGTGGGCGGTCGGCACGTTCCTGGACGACGCCTACCGCCGGGGCGTGCTGCGCCAGTCCGGCGCGGTCTACCAGTTCCGCCACGCACGCCTGCAAGAACACCTCGCCAAGGCCTACCGAACCGGGCGCTGACAGGCGTCCCGGTCCGGGTCGACCGACGGCCTTTTCTCCCTGGTGCGTTCCAAGCTGGCTGCCTTTTTGCCTGCTCAGTGGCACCGGCCAGCAATGGCCGCCCGCGTGACCTTCCCGTTGTCCCGGACCGGCAGTGAACATTGGCGAGCCGATGAGGAGTCGGTGACCGGAAAGGGGATTCTGGGTGGCAAGCGAGACGTCAGCGGCAGGGCAACACCCGGAGCCGGCGTCCGCCGCCGAGCAACCGTGGGCGGCGGGCGACACGGCGGGTGTGTGGGACGTGTACTTCGGTCAGGACGCGCCGTCGGAAGGCAGCGTGAACTGGGAGGCGTACAGCCACGAGGAGCTGTACCAGATGTTGTGGCAGGACGCCGACGTCGCTGACGTCAGCTCCATCGCCGCGGAATGGTCCGAACATAGGGCCGCGTTGGTCAACCACGCGGAGGTGCTTCGCGAGCAGCGAGCCGCGTTGCTGCAGAGCTGGCAGGGAACTGGTGCCGAGCAGGCGGCACGCAGGCTCAGCGAGCTGGCCGACCGGGTGGAGAAGCTCGCGGAGCTCGCTCACGCGGGCGAGCAGGCCTGCGAACAGGCGGCCGATGCGCTGGCCAGGGCAAGGGCCACCATGCCGCCGCCACCGGGAGACCCGGCCGCGCCGATGAACGACGCGGCAACGAACTGGGCGGGCATCACCGGGGCGTCGCTTGCGAGTGCGCCTGATCGATCGAACCAACCCGAGGTGCCCTACGCGGGGATGTTCGGCGCGGCGGATCGGTCCGCCACCGGGCCGGAGGTCCTGGCACCGAGCGAGCCCGTGCCGGAGCGGGCCACCTCGCAGGCGCAGGCTACTTCGGATGCGGGGACGGCCTTCGGTGCCGTGGGCAGCGCGGGGTTCAGCTTCTATGCCGGCGCCGACTCGACGGACATGCGCAAGCAGCAGGCGGTTCGGTCGATGCAGGGCTATGAATCCAGCCTTACGAACTCAGGCCAGTTGATCGGCCAGGCGCGGAGCACGATCCCGGCGGCGGCCACGAGCGCCTCCTCCAAACCCTCGGGCAAGGCCGTGGGCGGCGAGTCGCCGAAACGCCTCGCGGGACCAGGAAGTCGTAGCGGTACCGCGGAGGCGCTCGCGGCGGGTGCGGTAGTCGGGGCGCTCAGTGGCGGCGCGGGCGCGGCCGCTGGGTTTGCCGCTGGGTTGGGACAGGGTGGCACCCCGCTGCTACCCGGCAAGGGAGTGGGCACGGCGACGATGCAGGGCGGCACCAATGCGACGGCGGCTCGGCTGGCCGCCGAGTCGGCCGCAGGCCGGTCGGGCGCCATGGGAGGCATGATCCCGCCCGCTTCGGGCGTGCGCGGGGGGCAGGACGAAGCAGAGCACGAGAACCAACTTCCGACGATCGACCACGAGCTCTTCCCGGTCGAAGAGCCGGGCAGCGAAGCGGTCATCGGCCTTTCGACGGAGGGCCAATCATGAACAACGGGCAAGGAGTCGAACTCCAGCTGGATCTGCTCGATCAGCGAATCACGACGCTGGCCGAACTCGGCGACCTGACCGGCGACCTGGTAGCCACCGCGAGCAGGCTCGCTGAGCGGTTGCCGATGCTGGGCACCGCACCGCCCGCCGTGCATCTGGCGATGCGGCTGCGGGATGCGGCGGGCAGTTCCGGCCTCGCGGGCGAGATCAAGGCAACGGAGCGAGAGGTGCGGGAGTTCAAACAGTCGCTCGCCGAAGCCAAGAACAAGCACACCGAGCACGAGGCTCAGGCGAGCGACGACCTGCGTGCCAGGGAATCGTCCTTGGACGAGGCACGCGGGCAGGAGCGGACCGGCCGGCGTGAGTCGCCAGGACGGCCGTCATGACCGCCACGGTCGGACCAGCCGTCGAGCGGGGTGCCCGCTTCGAGCCGCCGGAGCTGGATCTGCTCGCGGCCCACGCGGGCATTCGCCCTCCGTTTCCGCTCAGAGTGCCCTCGCTCGGCCGGATCAGCGGTGAACGCGAGGCGTTGCTGGCCGCGGCAGCCAGGTCGCTGTCCGCGCGGGGGCTCATCACCAGGCACGGCCCCTCAGGCGTCGCGGCCGACCTGGTCGCCGCGTTGCGCGGGCACCGCGGTGCGGTCGACCTCGTCGTGATCGACGGTGGGACGGTGACCGGCGTCGTGGCCATGATCCACGGGCCTGGAGCGGTGGTGTGTCACCAGTCCATCGGGGGGGCACCGGGCCCTGTCACCGTCGCGCGCGTCACGACCGCCGCGCTGACCGACGAACTGGCGAACCGGATCCCGAAGACCGGTGCCGCGCAGACCATGCCGATCGCGTTGCCTCCCGGTGTCGTCGGTGACGTGAGCCGGTTGCTGGAGAACACGGCCGGCATCGCGGCGCCCCGAAAGCGAATACGGGCACTGGTCGCCGAACGCGGTGGCGACGAATCCGCTGTCGACGCGCTGGTCGACCTGTTGCCTTCAGTACAGGGGCGCGGGCAGCTCGGAGCCGTGATCGGACGAGCGGGAGACCGTGCCGAACGGCCACTCGAACTGTCGTGGTTGGACAGCCCGAAGGGGCGAATCAGAGTAAACACCGACGATCGCGGCTGGGTGAGCATCAACCCGTTGCGGCACGGCGAACTCCTACGGGTGCTGCGCGAAGCGGCAGCACTGGCCCGCGGCTAGCGCCGGGGCTCACAGCATGCTGAGTCGAAAACCTGGGGAAGGGAAGGGGAGCAATATGGATCCGGCACGGTGGCTGGCCGAATACCGTGATCGTCTCGAGCGGGCGTCCTACGGCGCGCGGCAGGCCCGCGAGAGCCTGCGGGAAGTCGAGGCGACCGCGAGGTCGCCGAGGGGTGAGGTGGCGGTGACGGTGAACGCCGCTGGTGCGCTCGAGGGAGTCAAGTTGACGCCCCCGGCGCGCAGGCTTGAAGCCGAGGCACTCGCCGCACTCATCGTCGACACGGCACGCGAGGCGCAACGCATCGCTGCCGCCAGGATGACCGAGGTGATGGCGGGCTATCTCGGCGACAGTCCGGTCCTCACGCAGATCACCCAGCACGTGCCCCCGGAGGTCGTGCGATGACAACGCGGCCTTCGTACAACGTCGATCCCGACCAGTTGCGGCGACACGCGGGCAGGCTGGCCACACACGCCGATCAGCTGTCGTCGATCGGCAGTGCGTTGCCTGGCGAGTTGGGGCCGCTTTCGCTGGGCGTGTTCTCGCGGTTCGTCGCCGCGAGCCTGGGCACCGCGATGGCTGAAACCAGAGGAGCCTTCGAGCATGCCGCGTCCACTTTGGACAAGGTGAGTGACGGGATGGGACGTGCCGCCGACGAGTACCAGTACGCCGACGAGGGCCACGCGGCCGACCTGACCGGCATCGGCTCGAGCCTTGGCGATGAGGGGGACCGATGAACACGACAGCGCAGACGTGGGAGCTCGCCGAGACCGCCCCGCAGAGCCAGACCGAGACCGAGGCCGGGGGTTCGCCGGAGCCGGGCGAGGCAAGGCGGTCCGCGGTCGAGATCAACACCGCGCTTGCCGACCTGCGGCTCGCCGGAGACGCCGTCGGCAACAAGGAGTGGCTGTCCGTCGAACTCGCGGGAGAGCCCGTCGTCTCGATCGACATGCTGGGCTCGACAGCGAGCCCGCTGTCCGCCCTGGTCAGCGCGGGGTGCGACTTCCTCATTCCGATGATCTCGTTTCTGGAGGAGCCGCTCGACCAGTTGCGTGGCGAGCCGGACTCGGTATCCGGCCCCGCGGGTGAGCACGACGGATGCTCGCAGCAGGCGAACTCCGTCGCCGACGACTACGAATCCACGGTGGAGGAAGAGACCGGCGAGTGGTCGGGCGAGGCCAAGTCGGACTACGCGGAGACGGCGACCAAACTGACCGACGGGGTCAAGTCGATCGCCGAAGCGGCGATGACCAACTCGAAGGCGATGATCGCCGCGGGCGAAGTGGTCGCACAGGTCGTCGACATCGTCACTCGGTTGATCACCGAAGCCGTTGGCAAGATCGTGCCCATCATGACCGAGGCGATCGCCGCGGCTCCCGCGACGTTCGGGGCGAGTATCGCGCAGGCGATCCCGCAGTGTGTGGCGATCGCGGTGGACTACGGCGGGCGGATCGCCGCCAAGCTGGGCGAGTTGCTCGCCAGCGGCGAGAACCTGGTGAAGCTGATCGACGGCGTGCTCGGCGCACTCGACGTCGTGAAGGAAGGGCTCAGCGTAATCGGCGACCTGGCGGGCGGCGACTCGTCGGGTTCAGCCGCCGACACGCAATCAACCGGGGGTGACGACCGATGAGTTCATCGGGGAAACGAATGGGGTCGACAGCATGATGAGGAACAAGACTCAGCGATGGTTCGCGGGTGTGGCAGGCGGTACCGCGCTCGCGGTGACCGCACTCGTCGCGCCCGCGCAGGCCGCGCCAGCGCAGGAGCACGCCGACACTCAGGCGATGCTCGACCGGTACCAGCGGCAGGCCGGTCCCGGCGCGGCCGTCCACGCGGGCGACGGTGCGGAAGCCTGGACGCTGTCCAGCGGCTCGCGCGGCGTCAACGACAACGGGCCGCTCACCGCCTCCGACCATTTCCGTGCGGCCAGCCAGACCAAGACATTCACCGCGACCGTCGTGCTCCAGTTGTTCGACGAGGGGCTCGTCGACCTCGACGCGCCCGTCGAGCGGTATCTGCCGGGTGTGGTCACCGGCAACTACGACGGCACCGTCATCACCGTACGCCAACTGCTCAACCACACCGCCGGTCTCTCCAGGGATACCAACGGCGCGGCGGCGAACCCGGACGGAACCTACGAGCTGGCCGAACTGGTGCGGGCGGCGATGGACGAGACACCGCAGTCCGCGCCGGGTGGTCCCACCAAGTACTCCAACGTCGGCTACCTGGTGCTGGGGATGCTGATCGAGAAGGTGACCGGCCAGTACGTCGGTGACGCGATCACGCAGCGGATCATCGAGCCGCTCGGGCTCAGTGAGACGTCGTTCCCCGCGCCGGGAGAGCGGGCGTTGGCCGACCCCTACCTTCCCGGCTACCAGGGATTGCGGATCGGCGGCTTCTACTTCTGGATCGAGGCGACCACCATGATCGAACTTTCGCTGTACAGCAGCGCAGGCGCGATGGAGTCCACACTGGAGGATCTGGCGAGATTCTACCGCGCTCTGCTCGACGGCGAGCTCCTGTCCCAGGACGCACTCGCCGAGATGCGCACCACTGTGCCGTTCTCGCCGGAATACCCGGACGGCTACGGCCTCGGCATACGCAGCCTGCACCTGTCTTGTGGCGTCGTGGCGTGGGGGCACGACGGCATGTCGCTAACCGGGCACGCGTCGCTCACAATGGTCACCGATGACGGCCGGTTCGCATCGGTGGTCACCAACGCCAACATAAGTCCGCAGGACCCGGCGGCGCTCGATGTCGCCAACGCCGCCCTGTGCGAGGGACAGTCATGACGAAGCGCCGCAGGACGGTTGTGGTACTCGGTTTCATCTTCGCGTTGGTTGGCCTGCTCGGTTTCACCGGCGCGACCCCGGCGGCACATGCCGGCAACGCACCGCCGGTCTTCGCCGACGGCCACGGGCTCACCGTCGTCAAGCAGCCGTGGTGGGTGGACGGAGCCGAGCGCACCTTCAAATTCGTTGTGCGAACCGTCGAGGTGCCGGAGTACTCGACCATGGCGGGGCAGAACTCGGGGGAGCACGTGATCATGGTGACGCTGCCGGAGGGCTACGACTCCTCCGGCGCCACCCGCTACCCGGTGCAGTACCACCTGCACGGACATCCCGACTACCCGGACACCGCCCTGAACCAGCAGATGTTCGAGGAGTCCACGGCGGGAGGCGTCCCGCTGATCAACGTAGCGCCCAACGGGTCCGGCCGTGGCTGGTACACGAACTGGGTCAACCCTCCCGCCGCGCTCGGCCCGCAGAACTGGCAGAACTTCCACCTCGACCAGGTGATCCCGTTCGTGGACGCGAACCTGCGAACCATCGCGGCAAGGCAGGGGAGGGCGATATCCGGTCATTCGATGGGCGGTTTCGGCGCATTCCACTACGCGCAGAGCAGGCCGGAACTGTTCGGCTACGTCGGCAGTTTCTCCGGCGGGCTGGACCTGCTGAACCAGGCGCAGCGAGCGGCGGTGGTGGCCACCACGCAGCTGCCGGGTAGCGGCACGCCCACCGTTGCTCCGGATGCGATCTTCGGAGTACCGGTGTGGCCGCTGGACACGGTGTGGAACGAGAAGAGCCCCGCCCAGCACGTGGAGTCGCTTCGCGGCATGGGCGTGGCGATGTACACCGGCAATGGTGGGAACCTGGCGGACAATCCCCCGCAGGCCCTGACCGAACACGTGGCACGGGAGACCAATCTGGTCACCAGGGACAACCTCGTCGCGGCCGGGATTCCACACACGTTCATCGACTACGGCGACGGGAGCACGTGGGCGGAAGGCTGCAACGGCAAGCATGCGCAGCCCGCCTGCCTGAAGGCCGACATGAATCACTTCGTCGGGCTGCTCATGAAGGAACTCGCTCACCCGTAGCAGCCGGGTGAGTGCGCTGCCGGTCGGTTCCGTGCGAACCGGCCGGCAGCGGCGTGAGCAAGCTACTCGGCGCTGACTTACGCGCCTGTTCGCGCAACGATGGCGACATCGAACGAGTCTTCGTCCTCGGCGTCGAGTGCGAGGTCGATGTACTCGCGTGCAGTGTCCTCGGCCTCGGTAAGTGATCGGGTCTGGGTGACACCCACACCGTCGATGTGCGGTTCCCAGCCATATGCCTGGCGCTCGGCCGTGACGGTATAGGTAGCTGGGTCGGCTCGATGCGGGTCCCAGTGCTCCACACGTTCAAGGTAAATGGGAGCTGGAAGCCCTGTGCGGACGCCTCCCACGTGCGCTCGAACGGGTCCCGGAGCTCGACCTGCCGCTTGACACGGCGTTCACCCGCTCTAAGAATGACACATGAACCACCTGTCATGTATTGATCTTCCGGAAGGTGCTGGGTGAATCACAGCGCAGCCGCGACCGACCCACTGGTGCGTCGTCGCGACGAGGGCTCCGTCGCCGTCCTCACCCTCAACCGCCCCGAACGCCACAACGCTCTCGTGCCCGCGCTGCTGGATGGGCTCAGCGAGGCGATCGCGGGTGTTGCGGCCGACGACAGCGTGCGGTGCCTGGTGCTGGCAGCGCGGGGGCGCAGCTTCTCGACCGGCGGTGACGTTGCGGAGTTCGCCCGGCACACCGGCGACGAACTGGTCGGGTACGCGCGCAGGGTCGTGGGTGCCTTGCACGACACGGTCATGGCCCTGCTCGCCCTCGACGTGCCGTACGTCCCCGTGGTGCACGGTGCGGTCACCGGCGGTTCCCTCGGCCTCGTGTTGCCAGGCGACGTCGTGGTCGCCGGACCGCGCGCGACCTTCGCCCCGTGGTACGTGCGGGTGGGGTTCTCGCCGGACGGAGGCTGGACCGCCCTGCTGCCAAGGAGGATCGGGCACGGGCGCGCGGCAAGCTGGCAGTTGACAAACCGCACCGTCGACGCCGTCACGGCCGAGCAGTGGGGTCTGGTCGACGAAGTCCACGACGATCCCGGTGCCCGAGCCATGGAGATCGCCCGGCACCTGGCCGGTATGCGCCCGGGCGCGGTCGCACGCACCAAGCGACTGGCGCGAGGTGACCTCGCCGCCGTGCGCGCGGGTCTGGACGCCGAACTGGAAAGCTTCGTCGAGCAGATCCAAACCGACGAGGCCGGCGCCGGAATGGCCGCCTTCCTCGCGGGAACGAAGCAGTGAGCAGCGAACCTCGTCGGCTGATCGGAGCGCCATGCACCTGCCCGACCTGACAGCCAAGCGCGCCGAACTCCACCCGAACCGGGTGGCGCTGGTCGATCCCGAACGCGGTCGCGAGATCACCTACGCCGCGCTGGAGGAGCGTGCCAGCCGGCTGGCCGGGCACCTGCGCACCGAGTGGCGGATCGAGCCAGGCGACCGGATCGCGACGCTCGCCCACAACCGCACCGATGCGGTGGAGTTGCTGTTCGCCTGCGCCAAGACCGGTGCCGTGCTGGTACCGCTGAACTGGCGGCTCGCGCAGGCCGAACTGGAGTTCATCCTCGCCGACGCCGAGGTCGTGGGATTGGTGCACGACACCGCCAACGCACCGATGGCGCGAACGCTCCAGGTCACCGCGAAGGGCGCCCGTGGCGCGATCCGGCTGCTGTCCTTCGACGACGAGTACGAGGCAGCGCTGGATGCCGCCAGCGGCAGGCAGGTCGTGCACGAGCCCCGCGAGGAGAGCGCGCTGTGGTACCTCATGTACACCTCCGGCACCACGGGCCGCCCCAAGGGCGTGCTGCAGACGGCAGGGATGGCACTGGTCAACCACCTCAACATCGGGATGGCCGCCGGGATCACCTTCGAGGACGTCTTTCTCTCGGTACTGCCCCAGTTCCACACCGGCGGCTGGAACCTCTACACCCTGCCGATGCTGTTCGTCGGTGGTACCGCGATCATCCCGTCCGGCTTCGACGCGGGCCAGTCACTGCGGCTGCTGCAGGACCGGGCCTCGGTCTTCTTCGGCGTGCCGACGATCTACCAGATGTTGGTCGAGCACCCGGACTTCGCTGCCGCCGACCTGTCCAGGGTCCGGTCGTGGTCGGCTGGCGGCGCGGCCATGCCGGTGCCGTTGCTGGAGCGGCTGGCCGACGCCGGGGTGTCTGTGCAGCAGGGGATGGGCATGACCGAGACCGGCCCCACCGTGTTCCTGCTCGACGAGGAACACGCGATCAGCAAGGCGGGATCGGTTGGCAAGCCGCAGCCGTTCGTCGACGTGCGGCTCGTTGACTCCCGCGGTCGTGATATCGCCCCGGGTGAGTCCGGTGAACTGCTGATCCGTGGCCCCGGCGTCACTCCCGGATACTGGCGTAACCCCGAGGCCACCGAGCAGGCCTTCGAGGACGGCTGGCTACACAGCGGCGACGTGGGCAGGCAGGACGAGGACGGCTTCTTCTACATCGTCGACCGGGTCAAGGACATGTACATCTCCGGTGGCGAGAACGTCTACCCGGCCGAGGTGGAGGCGGTTATCCATCGGCTCCCCGGCGTGCGGTCGTGCGCGGTCATCGGTGTCGCCGACGAGCGGTGGGGAGAGGTCGGCCGCGCGGTGGTGGAGGTCGAGCCGGGTGCGGGGCTCGACGAGGAGGCCGTGCGTCGTCACTGCCGCGAGCACCTGGCCGGGTTCAAGGTGCCCGCGTCGGTGCGAATGGTTGCCGAGTTGCCGCGAAACGCGACGGGCAAGGTGCTCAAGCACGTACTGCGCCACCAGCAGGGAGAGCCCGAATGAGCCACGAGTCCGACTTCCTGGTCGTGACCCAGGAGCACCTGGACGGTTTCGCCGAGATCTCCGGTGACGACAACCCGATCCACGTCGACGCGGAATACGCCGCGACGACACCGTTCCGGCTGCCAGTGGCTCACGGCATGTTCCTCTTCTCGCTGGTCCGGGCGCGGGTGCGTCGTCACTGGCCGGATGCCCGGCTGGTTGAGCAGCGACTGATGTTCCCCGCGCCTACTCCGGTGGGAGCGCGGATTCGGGTGGTGCTGGAGGAGCGGCCCGCCAAGCCGGGAGAACTGGCGCTGGCGACCCGGGTGGTGCACGAGGACGGCACGGTGGGACTCACCGGCGAGTGTCGCATGTGGATCGACCCGGGCCACCGCGCGGAGGAGGCGACGTGATGAGTGACTGGTGGGAGACGGCGGTGGGCCGCTCGCGAACGCTGTATCGCACTTTCAGCGAGGCCGACCTGACCTCGTACGGCGCGCTGGCGGGCGACACCTGCCCGGAAGGTGAGGTACCCGAGCCGCTGGTGGCGGGTCTGTTCTCGACGCTGCTGGGGGTTCACCTGCCCGGTCGCGGCACCAACTACCTCAAGCAGGCGCTGCGGCCGGTCTCGGCGGCGCGTATCGGGGAGGAACTCGCGGCGACGATCGAGGTGGTTCGGGTGGTGCCTGACAAGCGGTTGGTCTACCTGGCCACCACCTGCCACGGCGCGGACGGTCGCACCGTGGCCGAAGGGGAAGCACTGGTCCTGGCCGGAGGCATCCCCACGCCCTGAACGGCGCTGAACAGCGAGAAGTCTCGCCAGCAATACTCGCCACAGCTTCATCACGCACCTAGTCATGAGACATGAACCACCTATCATGTTGAGACGTCCAAAGGAGGACTGACATGGCCAACAGCTCAACGTTCAAGAGGGTGCGACTGGGTGCACTCCTCGTCGGCAGCCTGGCGCTCGTCGTCGGAGCGTGCGCGTCGGAGGACCCGTCGGGCGGCGGTGACGCCGGCCCGGTCAAGGTCGGCGTCGTCACGTCGCAAAGTGGACTGCTCTCGGCCTACGGCGAGCAGTTCACGCAGGGTTTCAAGGCGGGCATCGACTACGCCACCGACGGCACCGGCGAGGTCGACGGGCGAAAGCTCGACATCGAGTACGCCGACGACGGCACCGACCCGGCCAAGGCGACCGCGGCGGTCACCTCGATGGTCGGCAAGGGCACCCAGATCATCACCGGCCCGGTCTCCTCAGGTGTTGCCGTGCAGGTCGCCCCACTTGCCGAGCAGAACCAGTTCCTCTACATCTCCGGCTCCGCCGCCACCGATGCCATCACCGGTATCAACGACTACACCTTCCGCTCCGGCCGGCAGACCTATCAGGACGTGGTGACCTCGGCGCGCATCGTGGGCGACCTCAACGGCAAGAAGGTCGTCGTGTTCGCCCAGGACTACGAGTTCGGCCAGGCCAACGTGGCCGCGGTCAAGGCGGTCCTCGGTGAGGAGCAGGGCGCCGACGTGGTGCCCGTGCTGGCGCCGGTCGACGCGACCGACCTCACGCCCTTCGCCCGACAGGTGATCGACGAGAAGCCGGATCTGGTCTTCGCCGCCTGGGCGGGCGAGACCACCAACGCGATGTGGCAGTCGCTGTCGCAACAGGGCGTCTTCGACGACACCGTCGTCGTGACCGGCCTCGCCGACCGTGCCTCGTTCGACAGCTTCGGACCCGCGGCGCAGCGCATCGACTTCGTCTCGCACTACTTCGCCGAGGCCAGCGACAACGAGCCCAACAAGGCACTCGTCTCCTATTTGGAGGGTGAGAATGTCAAGGCGGACATCTTCCACAACGACGGCTTCGTTGCGGCGCAGTTGGTCGTGCGGGCCGTTCGCGAGGGCGGCGACGACGTCAACGGCATGATCGAGGCGCTGGAGGGCTGGGAGTTCACCGGTCCGAAGGGCCAGCAGCGAATCCGCGAGGAGGACCACGCCATGCTCCAGCCGATGTTCACCGCGTCCCTCACCGGTGAGGTCGGCGCCCTCACGCCCGAACTCGGCGAAACCCTGGCCGCCGAGGACATCGCACCGCCCGTCGCGAGCGAATGACCGGAGCCCGTTCGTGAGCGCAGTAGAGAATCAGAGTGACTCGCGAGGGTCGGTGCGCCCGACCCTCGCGGGGAACCCCGTGGTCCGGACCGAGGGGCTTTCGTTCACCGTTGGCCGGGTGGGGATCGTCTCCGAGGTCGACCTCGAGGTCCGCGAGGCGGAGTTCCTCGCCGTGATCGGCCCCAACGGTGCGGGCAAGACCACCCTGTTCAACCTGCTGACCGGGCTGTACAAGCCGACAGGCGGCCGGATACTGCTCGGCGGCGAGGACGTGACCCGGCTCAGCCCGGCGAGGCGGGCACGCCGAGGGATGGCCCGCAGCTTCCAGGTGACCAGCCTCTTCTCCCGGCTCACCGTGCTGGAGAACGTTCGGCTGGCGGCCCGCGCCCACCTCGGTGGCTCGGGTCGGATCTGGGGCCGCGTGCACCGCCGCGACGAAGCCGTCAGGCGGGCGCGGGAAGCGCTGGAGACCGTCGGCCTTGCCGACCGGGCCGGTGAGGTCGCCGCCAACCTCTCGCACGGCGACAAGCGCAAGCTCGACCTCGCCATCGCGATCGCGGGCGAGCCGAAGGTGCTGCTGCTGGACGAACCCACCGCGGGCATGGGTGCCGACGACCTGCCGCCGGTCATCGAACTGATCAGCGAGATCCACCGCCGCGGCACGACCATCGTCATGGTCGAGCACCGGATGGACCTGATCCTCGGACTTGCCGACCGGATCGCGGTAGTGCACCACGGTGCCCTGCTGGCCTGCGGCGAGCCGGACGCGGTGATGGCCGACGAGACCGTGCAGACCGCCTATCTGGGAGAACCCCTGTGACCACCGTCCCAACCGACCAGCGGGCGCCGGGCGCAGCGTCGACCGCCGACCCCATCCTGGAGTTGCGGGGTGTCGATGCCTTCATCGGCGAGTCGCACATCCTGCACCGCGTCGGGTTCTCGGTGCCCTCGGGCGAGATCACCGCGCTGCTTGGGCGCAACGGTGCGGGCAAGACCACCACACTTCGCAGCATCCTCGGTCTGGTCGAGCGGCGCGGCACGATCCGCCTCGAGGGGCACGACGTTTCGGGGAAAGCCCCGCACGAAGTGGTGCGACGCGGCGTCGGCTACGTGCCCGAGAACCGCGACGTCTTCGCGGGGCTTACCGTTGCCGAGAACCTGCGCCTTGCTGAGCGCCACGGCGCGGGCCACCGCTACGACCTGGTCTACGAGCTGTTCCCGCGACTGAAGGAACGCCTGACGCAACGGGCGGGCTCGATGTCCGGTGGCGAGCAGCAGATGCTGGCGCTGGCACGTGCCCTGCTCAACGACGACAACAAGCTCCTGCTCATCGACGAACCCAGTCAGGGCCTGGCACCCAACCTGGTGCGGGAGGTCGCGATCGCTCTCGAGCGGATGGCCGAGTTGGTGACCACCGTCGTCGTCGAGCAGAACCTCGCGGTGATCCGCCACATGGCCCGCCGTGTCGTGGTGCTCGACCAGGGCCGCGTCGTGCATCAGGGGCCCGCTCGCGAACTCTTCGAGGACGAGCGGTTGACCCACGAACTTCTCGGTGTGGCACGCGGAGGTGACCGCTGATGACCACCTTCCTGTTGCTGACCATCACCGGGCTCGGGCTGGCAGGGCTGTACTTCCTGGTCGCCTCCGGACTGTCGCTGATCTACGGTTTGATGGACGTCCTCAACTTCGCCCACGCCGCGTTCCTTACGATCGGCGCCTACGCCTCCTGGCTGGTCGCCGCCAAGCTGAGCGGGACTTTGCCCGTGTGGCTGGTGTTCCTGCTCGGCCTGCTCGCCGGGCTGGTCGTCGGCACGCTCGCAGCCGTGCTGATGGAAGTGGGAATGGTCCGGCGGCTCTACGGCGACCACGTCGGCCAGGTGCTGCTGACCGTCGGGTTGCTGCTGGCGATCACCGCGCTGACCCGGGCCGTGTTCGGGTCCGATCCGGTGCGCGTCGTCGTGCCCGCGTGGTTCAACGACGTCACCCGCATCGGCGGAGCAGCGGTTCCCAACTCGCGGCTGGTGGTGATCGTCTCGGCCGTCGCGGTCTTCGCCGCGCTGATGTTCTTCCTGCGGCGCACCCGCTACGGGTTGGTCATTCGCGCGGGTGTCGAGAACCGCGCCATGGTCTCGGCTCTCGGCATCGACGTCGGTCGCGCGTTCACACTCGTGTTCGCGATCGGAGGCGCGCTGGCCTCGCTCGCGGGCATCCTGACCGGCACCTTCTTCGGCTCCATCACCGCTGACCAGGGGACCAGCCTGCTGATCTTCGCCTTCATCGTCGTGATCATCGGCGGGCTCGGTTCGATCCCCGGTTCGGCGCTCGCGGCGTTGGCGGTGGGTCTGTTGCAGCAGTACGCCAACTACTACGGCGCCGTCGGCATCGGCGACCTGATCGTGGTGGCCATGCTGGCCGTTGTCCTGCTGGTGCGGCCGCAGGGACTTCTGGGAAGGGTGACGACATGACCATCCCCGCATCGCCGAAGCCGCGCTGGGCGGTCGGCGTGGTACTGGTCGCCGTGGCGGCGGTGTTGCCGTTGCTGCACCGCGACGTGCCGTACGTCTTCGACGGCGCCCTCGACAGCCCCGGCGTGCTGCACCTGCTTGCGCTGATGCTGGTTTTCGGAGCCCTCGCGATGACCTACGACCTGATGTTCGGGTTCACCGGACTGCTGTCCTTCGGGCATGCCCTCTACTTCGCGCTCGGCGTCTACGGCACGGTCGTGGTGCTGTCCGAACTCGACCTGGGCTTCGCGGGCAGTGTGCTGCTGGTGGCGGTCGGCGGGATCGTGCTGCCGTTGCTCGTGGGCGCGGTGTGCCTGCGGGTCAAGGACATCGCGTTCGCGATGGTGACGCTGGCTTTCGCCCAGGCTGGCGCGATTTTCGTGATGCGGGATCCATTCGACATCACCGGCGGTGAACTCGGCAGGGCACTGCCCTTCCGGGAGGTGCCGGACGTGTTCGTCGGGATCGTCAACTCCCGCAACATCTACTGGCTGGCGCTCGCACTCGTGGTCGTTGTCTACCTGGTGGCCCGCGTCGCCACCGCGTCGCCGACCGGCCGGGTCTGGCAGGCGATCAGGGAGAACGAGCGTCGAGTCGGTGTACTCGGTCTCGCGCCGTACCGGTTCAAGCTGACGGTGTTCGTGCTGGCGTCGTTCCTCGCCACTATGTGCGGCGTCGTCTACGTTCTCGCGGTCGGCGGTGCCAACCCGACGGTGACCACCCCGACCTTCACCCTCATCCTGCTGGTGATGGTGGTGCTGGGTGGCGCGGGCAGGCTCTGGGGCGCGCTGGTGGGCGGCATGCTCTACACCTACCTCGACAACCGGCTCGCGCAACTGGCGGCGTCCCCTTCGGTGGGCGAGCTTCCCGCCGTGATCCGGGTCCCGCTCTCCGAGCCGTTGTTCGCGCTCGGTCTCCTCTTCGTCGTGGTCGTCCTGTTCGTTCCCGGGGGTGTCGCGGGACTCGTGACCGGACGTCGTGGCGCGGGAAGTTGGCGCCCGCCGTGGCGCGGTCGTGGTGGCGGGGACGGGTCGTCCTCACGCACGGCAGAATCCGGCGAGCAAGCCCCGACAGCCGAACGAGCCGCACAAGACGTAACTGAAGGAGTGGCCCGGTGAGCACGAACAGCCCGCGCTGGGAAACCGAGGAACAGCAGCCCAGCGGCGCCGACGGTCGCACCCTGACAAGTCGCGGCGTGCGGACCCGAGGGGCGATCCTGGAGGCGGCCGAGTCGGTGTTCGCCGAGCACGGCTACCACGACGCCTCCATCGTGAAGATCACCGAGGCCGCCAGCGTCGCACAAGGCACCTTCTACCTGTACTTCGAGAGCAAGCAGCAGGTGTTCAACGAACTGGTGCGGGACCTCAACCGCCGGGTACGGCACGCCATGAGCGAACGCGCGGCGCAGGCCCGGACCCGGGCGGAACGGGAACGACTCGGTTTCCGTGGCTACTTCGAGTTCGTCGCCGAGCATCCCGCGCTGTACCGGATCATCAGGCAGGCCGAGATCGTGGCACCGGACATCCTGCGGGAACACTACGAACGGATCTCGAAGGGCTACGTCGACGGCCTGCGCGCCGCGATGGCGACCGGTGAGATCGGGGAGTCCGACCCGCAGGTCCTGTCCTGGATCCTCATGGGGATCGGCGAGATCGTCGGTGCCCGGTGGGTGCTGTGGGGAGAGACCGACACGGTGCCCGACGACGTCTTCGAGAACGTCATGCGCTTCATCGAGCGGGGACTGGCCAGCCGGGAGGAGATGTGAAGGCGGTCGGCATCCGCGGCACGTCGCACTACCTGCCCGCGCGCTGGATGACCGCCGCCGAGATCGGTGCCGCCAGTGGCATTCCGGAGGCGGTGGTCGCGGAGAAGTTCGGAATCCGAGGCAAGCACGTCGCCGCACCCGGCGAGCATGTCAGCGACATGGCCGTCACCGTCGGCGCCAGCGCGTTGCGGGAGGCGGAACTCGACCCCAGCGACATCGACGCCGTCGTCTATTTCGGGTCGACCTGGAAGGACCACCCGGTGTGGCAGGCTGCACCCCGCATCGCCGACCGGCTGGGTTGCACCGAGGCGTTCGCCCTCGAACTGGACTACGTTTCCTGCGGTACTCCCGTCGCGCTGCGGGTAGCCCGTGACCTGCTGGTGGCCGAGGTCGAGCTGCGCCGGGTGCTGCTGGTGGCGGCGTGCCGGGAGTCCTACCTGGTCGACTACGAGGACCCGGGTTCGCGCTTCACCTACAACTTCGGTGACGGTGCCGCGGCGGCCGTGCTCGAACGGGGGCTGGAGCGCAACGAGGTGCTCGGCAGCCACATGCTCACCGACGGTTCGTTCAGTCACCACGTGAAGGTGCCCGCGGGCGGCAGCGTCGAACCGGCGAGCGAGGACACCGTCCGCGCGAGACGACACCTGCTCAGTGTCGAGGATCCGGCGAACATGAAGACCCGCCTGGATCCCGTCAGTGTGCCCAACTTCCTGCGTGCGGCCGAGGGGGCGTGCAAGCGGTCGGGAATCAGCCTCGACGAGATCGACTACCTTTGCGGCATCCACATGAAACGGTCGATGCACGACGAGATCGTTGCCGCGCTTGGGATTTCACCCGACCGAGCTTCGTATCTCGACGACACCGGACACATGAGCGGGGTCGACCCGATGCTCGCGCTGGACCGCGCGGTCGCCGCGGGTGAGGTACGGGAAGGCGACCATGTGCTCGCACTCGCAGCGGGTACCGGATACACCTGGGCCGCGACGGTCGTGCGCTGGGGAGAGAGGAAAGCATGAGCAACGAAAGTCCAATCAGTACCGAAACCGAACAGCGGGTCGCGGTCGTCACCGGAGCGGGCGGAGCGCTCGGTCGCAGCCACGCCCTGCACCTGGCGGGGCGCGGCATGGCGGTCGTGGTCAACGACGTGACCGACCCCGAGCCGGTGGTCAGGGAGGTTTGCGCCGCCGGGGGCCGCGCTGTCGGGGTGAGCGCCGGGGTCGACACCTGGAAAGGCGGCGAGCAGATCGTCGAGAAGGCACTCGCGGAGTTCGGGCGGCTCGACGTGGTCGTCAACAACGCCGGAATCCTGCGCGACAAGTCGTTCGGCAAGCTGACCCGGGAAATGGTCGAGTCGGTGCTGGCCGTGCACCTGCACGGGGCTTTTCACGTCACCAAGGCCGCCTGGCCACACCTGGTCGAGCGAGGCGGCAGTGTCGTGATGACTTCCTCCGGATCGGGGCTGTACGGCAACTTCGGGCAGGCGAACTACGGCGCCGCGAAGATGGGACTGGTCGGCCTGACCAGGGTGCTCGCGCTCGAGGGTGTCAGGGCAGGTGTGCGGGTCAACGCGATCGCTCCGCTGGCGCGTTCGGGGATGACCGAGGACGTGTTGCCTGCCGAGGTGCTGGAGCGGCTGGACCCGGTCTGGGTGTCACCACTGGTCGGCTGGTTGGCCGACCCCGCCTGCGCCCTGAACGGGCAGATCTGGTCGGTCGCCGGGGGAAGGTATGCCCGGGTGGCCGTGGTCGAGGGACCGGGCGTGGTCTTCGACCACGTGCCGACGCCGGAGGAACTGGCCGCCGCGGAGGGTCTGTCGCAGCTCGAACCGTGGACCGAGCCGGGCTCACTTGCCGACCAGGTGAAGCTGCTTTCCCTGGACCAGTAGCATCGTCACGGGGCGGCGTCGCCGTATCAGGTTCTGCGCACGCGGGTCGCGCGGAAGCGGAAGCTGTCCTGTTGCGCCTCCTCGTAGCTGAACTCGACCTGGTCGCCGACTTCAAGGTCGCGGTAGCCGTCCATGTCGATCGCGCTGAAGTGGACCCATGCGTCGCAGCCGTCCGGCAGGTCCGGCGAGGTGATCGCTCCCCAGCCCTTCTCGGGTTTGAAGAACTTGACGGTTCCGTGTGCCATGTAGAGAGCATGGCGGGCGCCCGTCGGGTGGGGCAACCGAGTTAGGGCGGTTGTCGCGCCACTAGCCGGGCGAGCGGGCACGCGAGCGCTTGCCCGTTCGCTTCGCCTTCAGTGCGAGCAGTTCCTCGTCGAGATCGGATTCGGTGCTCACGACCTTCACATACAGGCCCGTGAGTTTCCCGGCGAGTTCGGCGTTCAGCCCACGTGTCCCTACGGCGCCGCCGGTCGCGTGCGTCTCGACCGCCACCACCGCGACGCCACTGTCAATCTTGGAGCGGACGACCCTCGCGGGCTTGAAGGACTGTGTCAGCAGCGTCGCGCGTTGGCTGGAGTAGGGGATGATCTCCAGACTCTCCTCGCCGATGAGTGCGCTTCGTTCCAGCACCGCCTTGGTGCAGTTGACTCGGCTACCTGCCTCGCCCAGACAGGCGCCCTTGGCGTCGACGCCAGGCGTGGTGGCTGCCACCACCAGCTTGGTTCTCGCCCCGGGGACCCGGGCGGAGCTCTGGATGACGACTTTGCCGTTGAGCAGTTCCGGGACGAAACCGGACAGCAGTCGCTCCACGAGCGATTCCGTCCTGGTCGACAGTTCGAGGCGGGCAGCGCCGCTGGTGGAATCGCGGGTGAGTCTGGTTACCTGTCCGATGATCCGATCGTGCTCGGCGAGCGTGGGCGCGTACTCGATTCGACTCGTTATGTCCTTCAGGCGAAGGAACGCCTGCAGGCGCTCGCCGGTCACCGGGTCATCGACCACACAGCCATAGCCGTTGGGCCGTACGGATTCGACGCGAGCGGTGACCGCACTGCCGGTCAGTTCCAACGGGCTTCGCCGGAGGATGTACCGCGCTGCCTCGTCGGGGGTGAGTTCACGCGCGCCGACGACAATTCGGACCGGCCCGATCCGCTCGCGGTCACACGCGCGGCACCTGATCCGATTGTCTCCGGAGAGAACCAGCACGTCCTCGCGGGTGTACCGCACGTGCGTTTGATGAGGTCGAGGGCACCGCCACCGGCCACTCTCGTCCGGTGAACAGCCAAGGCGTGTGAGGACCGTGCGGATGTCGACCGCGTTGGCCTCGGCGATGAGCCCGTCCAAGGCGGAAAGCGGCCTCGAAGCCACTACTTCCGCCATGCGAGTGTCCGAAAGGGAGTCGGTCTGGTGGGTTTTGACTTCCCGGCGGATCTTTTCCAGATCGACGCCTTGCAGCGGGTCGTCCTTGGCGAGTGGGGGTGGCTCCTTACCGGTGGACAGGTACGGGAGCCGGTCTTCGGCTCCTCGCCGTCGCAGCGCTGCCACGAGTCTCAGCAGTGCGAACGCATCGGCGGGCTCCGGCGGTGGCACCATCCGTAACCGGGAGGCCTGCTGGATCACCATCGCTGCCCGCGGGCTGGGGAGCCCACGGCGCGGAGAGTTGATGTGAACCGTTGGCATGGCGTCCGTCGCCCCACCCACCTGGGCCCACAGCAGCGGACCCGGTTGCCTGATTCGGGCTATCGGGTGGACGCTCAGGTCGTCGGGTGTTCCCATTCGCAGGATCTCGCCGTCGGCGTAAACGTCGATGGGCCTGCCGACGAGACCGTAGAGTGCGGCGTACTGTGCCAACCCGTTTCGTACCAGGCCGCTGGAACGCTCCGGGGCGAGGAAAACGGTGCTCGTCGTAAGAAGGTCCCTGTACTTCAACCGGTTCGCTTCCAGCGCGTCGACGACGGTTGATGCCGGTTCGTCCTCGTCCAGGACCAGATCCACGACCGTGACGCCCGCCGGTGCCGGGGGTGCGCCGACAGCACGGATCACCATCTCGTACCTGGTCAGCTCCGCCATGACGCCCCTCTTCGACGGTACCGCCGCCAAGGTAGCACCGCCGTGACACCGAGTCGGTGAATTCGGCATTACCAACCCGGGGGTAAGACCCGCGAGGGCACAATGCAGGTAATCGTGGAGGTGGCGATGGTCGACCCGATTTCTGTGGGGTTGTCGAGCGTGTCAGCGATCAAGTCGGCACGCGACATGTACGAGAAGCTGGGGATCCGGGAACGCCGAGTGCTGTCCCGCATCGCCAAGGCCGCTGTGGCTGACTCGCTCGAGAAGTCCCTGCTACCGGAGGCGGCATCCGACACGAAACGAGTGAAACACCTCCGATCCAGGTTGCGGAAGGTGATGGTGGGCAAACGGCTCGACCTGACGATCGAGCTGCTGCGAAGTCCGGACCAATCCGGGTCGCTCCGGCCGGATGGCGACCGATGGCGTGGCGTGCTCGAACAGGGCATGAAGGCCGCGAAGGTCGACGAGGAGTTGTTGACCGGGGAGGTGGACGACGAGGCGTTCGCGACGGAATTGTGGCGGCAACTGGACGACAAGGTCCGTCGGGTGGCGGCGGGAACCGACGGCACGCTCCGGTCCTTCTACGAGCACGTATGCAAGGAGCGGCAGGCAGAACGCGAGCGCAGGGCCGAGCAACCACAGTTGTGGCCGCAGGATCATCGCTACGATCTGACGCGGTTGCTCACCGCGATCGAGCGGGAAGCGGGAGTGGTCCGACATCTTGATGACCTGCCAAGTCTCGGCGCGCTGCGGGTGAACCGGTTGGTCACGCCGGTTTGGCGCTCGACGGTCACCCTGCGGCCGCACGCGGCCTCGGATCCGGCGGTGGCTCGGGGAGTCGACTGGGCGGGGTTCGCCGATCAGCACGCGCAGGTAATGGTGCTTGCCCATCCCGGTATGGGCAAGACCTGGCTGGTGCGCGCTGAGGCGAAGCGGCTGGCGGCGGGCGCGTTGAGAGCGCTGCGCGACGGCGCCGAGGTCGAGAACCTGGTGATCCCGGTCTGGATGAGCTGTCACGAGTTGCTGAACACCATCGGCGCCGCCGATGAGGGCGCTGACACCACGCTGGCCACAGCGGCGGCCAAGGTGCTGCGGGCACGGCATCGGACCGACTTCGCGCCATCGCTGCAGCGATGGCTTTCCGAGCAGGTTGCACGCGGGCACGCCGCCGTACTGCTGGATGCCTGGGACGAACTGCGAGACCAGAGCCTGCGCAACCGGTTGGCGGAAATCATCGACAGCTGGGTCGAGGTTCCGGCCGACGTGCTGGGCCAGGACACTCTGGTCGAACAGCCCGAGCGCGCTGCCGGGGCACGGTTGCTGCTCACCAGCAGGATCGCCGGATACGGCGGACCTCCTGGCGTGCGGACCAGACTGGAAGAAGTCGAACTGGAGCCCTTCCATCGCGACGACATCGACACGGTCATCGATGGCTGCGGGCTGCCGGTTGAGGTGTCGCGGCGGCTATGGAACGGCTTGCGGACCCCTGCTGTGGAGGACCTGGCGAGGACCCCGCTCCTGCTGGCCATGCTCTGTTCCATTGCCCGAGAAGGTGAAGCGCTGCCGCAGGTCCGGTACGAACTGTACGAACGGGTGCTGCGGCGCCTGCTCACCCGTGATCGCACCGGCAAGAGTGGGCGTGACGTACTCGACGGCACGGACAGCAACGTCGTTCTCGACGTACTGGGAACGGTCGCTCACGAACTCGCCAGCCGGGAAGCCGACTGGTCGGGGATCGACGAGGAACTTCTCACCGATGTCCTCGGCCGGGCACAGCAGGCGCGCGAGATCGCCGCGGACAAGTACGAGGCTCGCGCCCGGTTGGTCAACGAGTTCGGTTTGCTCACACCGACCGGCTGGGAACAGGCGGGGAGTCGGAGGAAGTACCAGTTTCCGCACCCGACGTTCGTCGAGTTCCTGCTGGCGCGCTGGCTCTCTCGGCAGCAGGAGAACGTGTGGTTGGAAGCCGTCCAGCACCGGGTCCTGCTCGACGCGAGCTGGGATGAGGTCATCCCGATGCTCGGTGGACTACTTCACCAGCGGGCCGCTGAACCTGCCTGCCTGGTCGGCTGCCTGCTCGACCTGCCATACGACCCGTTCCACCAGGGGCTGCGAACGGCGGCCCGTACGATCGCGGACCTGCCGGAGGCCGCGATCAGTGGAGTCGCGGGCCTGACGGACCGGATCGTGGAGCGTGCGGTGGCGTTGCTGCGCACCGCGGCACGCGAGGACGGCGTCGCCGTACTCACCGGACTTGGTCGCCGCCTGGTGGGCCGGACAGGCCGCCTGCTCGATCAGCTCCGGGATCCCGATTCCGGTGTGCGATGCGCCGCGATCAGGTCGCTGACCAGTGCGGTCGCCGACGACGAGCGTGCAGGTCAGGCGGTGATCCTCCAGCTCAGGGACACCGAAGGGAGCGTGAGACAGGCGGCGGCCGAGTGTCTGGCCAATGCGGTGGGCAAACGCGAGGTGCGGCTGGCGTTCCTGAACGTGCTCAAGGGCGAGGACCGGTTTGTGCGGCGGATCGCCAGACGTGCCCTGGCCGACTCGGCCGCGACCGATCACAAGGCTCGCCAGGCCCTGGTGATGCTGCTCGCCGACACCGACCCGGAGTTGCGCAAGGTCGCGGCGCGGAGCCTGAGCTCCGCCGTCGACGCGGGCGACGCGGCTGCCGTGCGTGCCGCGCTGGCCGAGGCACTCGACGACGAGGACGCGGAGGTACGCCGCGCCGCGGTGCTGACGCTGGGCCGTGCGGTCAGCGAGTACGAGGAGGCGCGGCTCGCGCTCCTGGCGGCGCTGCGTAACCCGGACCAAGAACGTGAAGTGGCGTTGTGCGTGGCCGCGAACCTGGCGGAGGTGATCGTGGCCGACCCGGGGGTGCGGGACGCCTTTCGCGGCATCCTCCTTACGGCACCACGCAGCGAGCTGCGAGGTGCCGCGGCGCGGGGCTTGCGGGCGGTGGCGACCGAGCCGGAGGTGTACGACGACCTGATCAACGCCCTCAAGGAGGGAAACGCGGAGCTGCGGATGGCCGCGGCGGACAGCCTGCGTGTGGCAGCGGCTGTCCCGGCGGTGTGCACCACGCTGCTGGAGCTGTTGCGGCAACGGGAAACCGTCCACTGGCAGGTGCGTCGCGCCGCCGCACTGGCGTTGCGCGGCGCGGTCACGGTGAACCGTGAGGTCGAACAGGCTCTCGTCGAAGCCGTCAGGTTCGATGAAGACGTGCGTACGGCCAGTGCCGCGAGCTTGGCCGATCTGCTCGACATGGGTCGTGATACTCGCGACGCACTGCTTGGCATAGTCGAGAACCCGAACGAGGATCCGTACCTGCGCATGTCGGTGCTGCCCGGTCTGGTGAGAGCGCCGGACCCGGACGGCACGGTTCGGGAAGCCCTCCTGGAGTTGCTGGCCGACCGTGATCAGGAGCCCTACATCCGGGTGCCCGCGGCGGAGTTCCTGCACGACGCCGTCACCGTGCATGACCGGGCCCAGCGGAGCTTCGTGGATCTCCTCACAACGGACGGTGAGGATCCCTATCTGGCCTTGTGCGCGGTGAGGGGTTTGGCACGTGCGGTCGACATCGATGCCGGCGCGGTTGAGGTCCTGCTGTCCACGATGCGGGAGCAGGGTCAGGACGCCA
This sequence comes from Saccharomonospora amisosensis, assembly GCF_011761185.1. NCBI lineage: Bacteria > Bacillati > Actinomycetota > Actinomycetes > Pseudonocardiales > Pseudonocardiaceae > Saccharomonospora > Saccharomonospora amisosensis. The sequence goes on from NZ_JAAOYM010000001.1 coordinate 769,483, forward strand.
ACGTTCGGGAAGCCGCGGCCGCCGGGTTGCGAAGCGCGTACGCCGACCCCGCCGTACGAGCGGCGCTGGTGGACAGGCTGAGCGACAAGTCACCGGGGGTGTGTCGAGCGGCCGCGACCGCACTGAAGAAGGCGGCGGCCGAACCGGACGTGTGGCGGGCTCTGCTCGCTGCCATGAGGCAGCGAGGCCACGACGCGAAAGTGCGTGAAGCCGTGGTGGCCTGCCTGAAGGACGCCGTCGCGGACAGCCCGGAACTGCGTGCCGAAGTGTTGGATTCCTTCCGGAACGCGAGAGGATCGCTGAGACTCTCCCTGGCGGAGATTCTCGGATCCGCGGTGCTGACGGATCCCGCCGTCCGCGACGGGCTGCTGGACGCACTGACCGATCCTGATCAACTCGTCCGGAACACGGCGATGCGTCTCACGGCGAGGCGGCCGATCCTCACGGAGTTCTCCGAGCGGATCCTCCAGCAGTGGGAGGACCTCGACGTCAACGCCGACTTCTATCTGTTCCTGCGGCATTGCGTGCTCCCTGCGCTACGGCAAGCCCCCGACGACCGACGTCAGGCCGACTCGATCCGCAGCAAGGTGCTGCTGCGAAACTTCGGCCGGATCACGGACCGCCTCGCCACCCATGTGATCACGAAGCATCCTTGATCGCCCACCCGTCGCCGTCGACAGCGTGCCGCGCCACTACCAGACGTACCGGACTCGATACTTCCGGACTTCGGCTCAGTGTGAAACGACTTCCCACTGACTGCTGCCCCGGACCGTTCTGACACCGCGGTCGCGACCGGCATACCGTTGGGGGAGACAGCCGCGTCCCAGCGCGGGTCGCTCGACGGGAGGGCGACGATGACCCAACCGCTGCTGCTCGACGAGTATCTGCCGAGCTATGACCACGCCATCCATGTCTCGCGTATGTTCCGGGCCCCGCCAACCGACGTCTTCGGGGCCGTCACGAACCTTGACCTGTTCCGGCTCCCGCTGGCACGGGTACTGCTGCGAGCGCGCGCCCTGCCGGGTCGGCTCGCCGATGCCCGTGCCCGACGCCAAGGCCGCCCTCCCACCGTGGAACCGCCGACGTTTCGCATCCGAGACCTGCCCGCACGGGGCTGGGTGCCGCTGGGCGAGCGACCGGGGAGGGAACTGGTATACGGCCAGGTGGGCAAGGTGTGGAAAGGCACTGGTGGTGCGCCAAGCCGTCCCGTCACCGCGGACACCTTCGCCGCCTTCGCCGAACCCGGCTTCGCCAAGCTGGCGGAGAGCACGCTCGTCACGCCTTACGGCGAAGCAGCCTGCGTGCTTACGGTGGAATCACGGGTGGCTCTAACCGATGTGGACAGTCGGCGGCGGTTCCGGCGCTACTGGCTGGCGGCGGGGCCGTTCATCCGGCTCATGCGACCAGCCGTGATGCGCGCGCTGGCTCGGCGGTTCCGGGACGAGTGAGGAAGTGGAGATCAGCTCTTGGTCGGGGCCGGCTCGGTGAGCGCCGGGGGCGGTACGTCACCGACGTCGCCTGGCTCGGGCGTGGCAGGCTGACACCGGCGCGTCGTCATGGCGCGCGGCAGCTACACACCCGGGAGTGCCGGGGCGGACCCGGCACTCCCGATCGCGTGTTGGCATCCGCCGACTCAACGGGCCAGGCAGGAATTTGGCGTGATGGTCTGCGCTACCCGGTGCCGGTGCGATCAATCGACCGTGGGGCGCCGCCACCGATCAGCCTTGTGCGACGTGTCCGATCTTGAGGATTCGTGTGTCGATTCTGCGCCAGTCGCTCTTCGGTGAGAACGGCTTCCAGGTGTCCGGCGCTTCTCCTGGCTTCCCGTGATGACTGCGGAATCCTGCGGCTCGTCCTTACTCATGCGCGCCCGCCAGGTGTCGTAGGCCGTGCCTGAGGTGTTGTTGCTCGGCGAGATTGACGGTAGCGGCGATGGCTCGCCGGTAGGCGTTCGCCGCGGCGTCGGGTCGGCCGGCTCGCTCCAGGAGGTGGGCACGTACGGCGTCGAGACGGGGAAGGCGGGGGTGGTCGGCTTCCAGCGCATCGAGCTGGGCGAGGGCGGTGTCGTTCCCGTCGACCATGGCCTGCGCGACGATGCGGTTGAGGGTGATCGTGGGGTTGCCGTGACCGGTGACGATCTCGAGGAGCCGGTAGAGCGCGAGGATCTCGTGCCAGTCCGTGGCCGCGGTGTCCGGGGCTTCGGCGTGCAGGGCCGCGATGCAGGCCTGGAGGAGGTAAGGGCCGGGTTCGGCGCCCGGGGTGGCTCGGCGGACGAGTGTGATTCCCTGGTCGATCAGTTCCCGGTTCCACAACGTGCGGTCCTGCTCGTCGAGTGGCGTCAGGCGCCCGTCCGGTCCAACTCGGGCAGGCTGCCGGGCCTCGGTGAGCAGCATCAGGGCGAGGAGTCCGGTGACCTCCGTGGACTTCGAGAGGCTCAGGAGGAGGAGCCGCGTCAGGCGGATCGCTTCGGTGGCGAGGTCCGTGTCGGCAGGTGGCGCGCCGGTGGTCGTGTGATGCGCCTCGGTGAACATCACGTACAACACGTCGAGTACGGCGGTGACGCGCTCGTCCGCGTGCTTGGGTGGCGGAAGCGGGGTGCCGAGCTCGGACACGCGACGCTTGGCACGCGTGATCCGCTGGGCGATGGTGGTTTCCGGGACCTGGTAGACGTTGGCGATCTGGGCGGTGGTGAGTCCGGCCACCGCCCGAAGGGTCAGCGCGACCTGTCCGGATCGTGGCAGGTCGGGGTGGCAGCACAGCCGCAGTACCAGCAGCGAGTCGTCAGCCTGGACAGCCTGCGGTGGCATTGGGGGATGCAGGAGCGCGGCTCGGGTCTCGCGCAGGCGGCGGCGCGCGTCGCCGCGGGTGAGGTCGACGTAGCGGCGGCGGGCGGTCGTGACGAGCCAGCCCACCGGGTCGTCGGGGAACCGGGTCGGCCACTGTTGGTACGCGTGCAGGAGAGCCTCCTGGACGGCGTCTTCACACAGGTCGAAGTGGGTGCTGCCGTAGGTGCGCAGCAATCGGGCGAGGGCTTGTGGGGCGAGTTCGCGCCACAAGCCCTCGCTCAATCGAGGCTCAGTGGTCACTGGTCTCCCAGGTCGGTGAACATCACCGGCCGTAGTTCGAGGGCGAGTCCCGGGATGCTCGCGTCGGGGATCCGCTTGGCCAGCTCCACCGCTCGAGCCTCGCTGTCGACGTCGATGAAGTAGAAGCCGCCCATGAACTCCTTGCTCTCGGCGAAGGGTCCGTCGGTCACCTCGGGGCTGCCGCCGGAGCTGCGAACGACCTTCGACTGGCTGGGATCGGCCAGGGCCTGGGTCGCGATGAACTCGCCGCTTTCCTTGGTGGCGGCCATGAACGCGGCATGTCCTTCTTGGATCTGCTTCTGCTGCTCGTCGGTGAGCTGCTCGAGCACCGCCGGATCGACCTGCATCAGGATCAAGTACTTCACGATTTCCTCCTTGATTAGGTGAACCACCTGCTTGGCGGCTCACCAGGGGTCGTCACCGACCCGGCGGACACGACACTACGCGCCCAGGAATTTTCCGCCGGATTTCTCGCCGCGGCTGTCTAGGCGGGCGGGTCGGTGACGACCAAGGGGTATGCAAGCGACAGCTTTCACACCACACGGAGGTCGGCCATGACACAGCGAGTCAGGGTCCACTGCTTCACCGTCACCCAGGACGGGATCGGCGCGGGCGAGGACCAGAGTTTCGAGCGCCCGTTCGGCCACGCGGACCCCGGCGCACTGCTGGGCTGGGCCGAGGCCACGGCCAGCTGGGTGAACCGTACCGATCCAGGCGGCACCCGAGGCCTCGACGATTACGTCGTCCGCGACTTCACGCGCAACATCGGTGCCGAGATCATGGGGCGCAACAAGTTCGGTCCGATTCGCGGTCCCTGGTCAAACTATGACTGGCAGGGGTGGTGGGGAGACAAACCCCCGTTCCACACACCGGTTTTCGTGCTGACGCATCACCCGCGGCCGTCGTTCACACTCAGCGACACGACGTTCCACTTCCTCGACGCGACGCCGCACGAAGCGCTGGAGCAGGCGAAGGCCGCGGCGGGCGGGCGGGACGTGCGCATCGGCGGCGGCGTGACGACCATCCGGGAGTTCCTCGACGCGGACCTGATCGACGAGATGCACATCGCCGTCGCCCCGTACGAACTCGGCAGCGGCCTTCGACTCTGGGACAGCCCGGAGGAACTCACCGGCAGCTACCACCTGGAACGCGTGCCAAGCCCCAGCGGCGTCGTGCACCACTTCTTCTGGCGGCACTGAAGGCTCGCTCAGGCCATGGCTTCGGCCAGGTACGCGCGCAGGGATTTGGCCGGGCGGCCGAGCAGTTCACCCAGCGCGGGGTTGGTGACTGCGAACTCGCCGCGGCGCGACGCCTGAAACATGCCGAGCAGCATGGTCGCGCCCGCGCCTCCGGTACGCCCTGCGTGATCATCCGCGCCACCCACTCGTCGTCGTCCACGACGACACGGCGGACGGTGCGGCCGGTCAGCTCGGTGAACACGGCGGCGACCTGCTCGAGGTCGAGCAGCTGTGGTGAAGTCAGCGGCGGGGTCGGGCCGTCGAACCGGCCCACGTCGGTGAGGGCGAGGGCAGCGGCCTCGGCCAGGTCCGCGTGCTCGGTCCACGACACGGGACCGTCGGCGGGCGCGACCAACTCGCCGGTGTTCATCGCCTGGCCGAAGAGAAGCGGGATGGTGTTGGCGTAGTAGCCGTTGCGCAGCGCGGTGAACGGCGTGCCCAGCGTGGCCAGGTACCGCTCGGTGGCCGCGTGGTCGACCATCGGCGCGAACCTCGAGTCGGGGCCCGCGCCCTGGTGGCTCGTGTAGAGGACGCGCTTCGCGCCGGCGTCGACGGCGGCGTCGATCGCGGCCGTGTGCTGCGCGACCTTCTCCGGGCCGACCGCGTTCACCGACACGAGCAGCACCTGTGTGGCGCCCTCGAACGCCTCGGCCAGCGTGGCAGGGTCCGTGAAGTCACCCCGCCGTACCCGGACCCCGCGCGCGGCCAGCGCGTCCGCGCGTCCCGGCTCCCGCACGCTCACGCCGACCCACTCCGACGGGATCCGCTCGAGCAGCCGGTCGACGATCAGTGCCCCGAGCCTGCCGGTGGCACCCGTGATGACGATCATGCTTCACCTCGCGATATCGATGGAATCAATTTGACGCTAACATCGGAAATACATCGATAGCAAGGAACTGATATCGTTGGAACCGTGGATGCACGGACCAACCTCGTCGAGGTCGCGGCTCGGCTGCTGCGCGAGCAGGGACCTGCTGCGGTGACCACCCGAGGGGTCGCTCAGGCCGCGGGCGTGCAGGCGCCGGCTATCTACCGGATGTTCGGCGACAAGGACGGCCTGCTGGACGCTGTCGCCGAGCACGTGTTCGCGACCTACGTCGCAGAGAAGTCCCGCACCCCCGACACCGACGACCCGCTCGCGGACCTGCGGGCCGGGTGGGACACGCACATCGGCTTCGGGTTGGCCAACCCGGCGCTGTACGTCCTGCTGGCCGGGCGACCGCCGTCGCCCGCCACGGTCGCGGGCATGGCGAAGCTGCGTGCCAAGGTGCGAAGGGTCGCGGAGATCGGCAGGCTTCGGGTGTCCGAACAGCGGGCCGTCGAACTCATCCACGCCGCGAACACCGGGGTTGTCCTGACCCTGATCGCCGCACCTGACTCCGACCCCGGTCTCGCCGACGCGATGTACGAGGCGGTGACCCGTTCGATCCTGACCGACGCACCCGCACTGGCGCAGGACGGCCCTGTCGCGGCCGCGGTCGCCTTCCGGACGGTCGTGCCGGACCTGCCGGCGCTCACCGACACCGAGCGCGCCATGCTGTCCGAGTGGCTGGACCGGGCCACGGGGTACTAGCGAGTGTGGCGTTGATTCATACGGGTGAAGCGTGGGCAGGCCGGGGTACCTGCGCCGCCCGATTGGCGGGTCACCCGAGCCAGGTCACGTTCAGCACGTCGACCCGGTCCTGGTCGTCAAGGACCAGTACTTCGGCCGGAAGGGCGTGAATCGGCGAACGGACCTGTGGGTCCGTCACGATCCGAACGGCCACCGAAAGGTCAGACGCCCAGTTCGGCGCGCAGCCGCCTCAACTCGACGGCGCCTTCGGGCGGTTCACCGGTACGGCGGGTTGCGACCCGCCTGCCCGGATTCGGCCGGGTGGTGGCCGACAGCGTCGCCGCGCTCGGTGCCACCAGGCTGTTCACGTGGCGTTCTCGCCGATTGCCCGGAGCTCCTCTGTGGAACCCGGCTGCGGCGCCGACCTGATCGAGGTCGGCGCCGCGGTAGTTTCAGCGCAACTTGCCGAAGAACTCCCGGACGTCGTCGACGAGCAGGTCGGGGGCCTCCATTGCGGCGAAGTGGCCGCCACGGTCGAACTCCGACCAGTGCACGATCGTGTGTTCGAGTTCGAGCGTGCGGCGGATGGACACGTCCAGAGGGAACACCGCGACACCGGTAGGCACGGTGGAACGCTCGCGCGCACTCCAGGCTCCGGCGTGTGCGGTCTCGTAGTAGCTGTTGGCCGAGGAGCCGGCGGTGCCGGTCAGCCAGTACAGCATCACGTTGGTGAGCAACTGGTCCCGATCCACCGCATCCTCGGGCAGTTCGGCGGCCGGATCGGTCCACTCCTTGAACTTCTCCACGATCCAGGCCAACTGCCCCACCGGGGAGTCGTGCAGCCCGTGCGCCAGTGTCTGCGGCCGGCTGATCTGGACCATCGCGTAGCCCGATCCCTCGGTCTTCAGGTACGCCAGGTGCTCGAGCCGGGCTCGCTCTGCAGCGGTCAACTCCTCCACCTCGTGTGGGCTGACCTCGGCGAACGCGGAGAGCCCGTTCGTGTGCACGCCGACGACGTTGTCGGGGCCGAGGCGGCCCAGCCCTGGGGCGATGACCGCGCCGGTGTCGCCGCCCTGTGCGCCGTAGCGGTCGTAGCCGAGCCGGTTCATCAGCTCGGCGAAGGCCCTGGTCGTCCGGTTGATGTCCCAGCCGGCCTCGCGGGTCGGCCCGGAGAAGCCACTGCCGGGGTTCGACGGGATAACCAGGTGAAACGCCTCCGCCGGGTCGCTACCATGTGCCCGAGGGTCGGTCAGCGGGCCGATGACGTTCATAAACTCGACGATCGAACCGGGCCAGCCGTGGATCAGGATCAGCGGCAGCGCGTCCGGTTCTGGCGAGCGCACGTGCAGGAAATGGATGTTCTGCCCGTCGATCTCGGTGGTGAACTGCGGGTAGGAGTTCAACTCCCGCTCGTGGACACGCCAGTCGTAGCCATCGCGCCAGTACTCGGCCAGGCCCTTGAGGTAGCTCACCGGCACCCCGCGGCTCCAGCCCACATCGGGCAGGTCCACGGTCCAACGGGTCCTGGCGAGCCGGTCCCGGAGGTCGTCCAGGTCGGACTGGGGAATGTCGATGGTGAAAGGCCGGATCTCGCTGTCGTGTGTCATGCCGGCAACGCTAGAAGCCGGTTAGGTCGGATCTGGTCCTAGGTCGATGGCAGACTTCGAGACATGCGGGAAACCTCGGCACGACTGCTGCACCTGCTCTCCCTCTTGCAGACCCGACGCGACTGGTCCGGCGCCGAACTCGCCGAGCGCCTGGAGGTAGCTCCACGCACCGTGCGCCGCGACATCGACCGGCTGCGAGACCTCGGCTACCCGGTGCACGCGACTGCGGGCACCGCAGGCTACCGGCTCGGCGCAGGCGCGAACCTGCCGCCGCTCCTGCTCGACGACGACGAAGCCGTCGCCGTCGCGATGGGCCTGCGCACGGCCGCCGGCGGTTCGATCACCGGCATCGAGGAGACCTCGGTGCGTGCTCTGGCCAAGCTCGAACAGGTACTGCCTTCCCGGCTACGCCACCGGATCAACGCCCTACAGACGATGACCGTGCCGATGACCAACACCGGCCCCACCGTCGAGCCGAGCACCCTCACTGCCATCGCCGCCGCCTGCCGCGACTCGCTGCGCCTGCGCTTCGACTACCGGACCCACGACGGAACCAGCGCCATGCGCACCACCGAGCCGCACCGGCTGGTGCACGCGGGCCGGCGCTGGTACCTCATCGGCTGGGACATCGACCGCCAGGACTGGCGCACCTACCGCGTGGACCGCCTCGACCCGCGCACGCCCACCGGTCCCCGGTTCACCCCACGCACGCCGCCAGAACCAGACCTCAGCGGCTACACCTCGCGGGCGATCTCCACCTCTGCCTACCGCTACCAAGCCCGATTCACCCTGCACGTCAGCGCTGAAACCGTGGCAGAGCGCATCGCTCCCACCATCGCGACGCTGGAGCCGATCGACGAGCACAGCTGCACCCTGCGAGCCGGATCAAACTCACTCGACGAGTTGGCCATCTACGTCACGACCAAAGGGTTCGACTTCCAGGTGCACGAACCGCCGGAACTCGTCGAGCACATCAAGACGCTGACGGCCCGACTCGCCCGCGCGACGGATTAGGAGTTGTTCACTTCGGTGCCGGTTGTCGTAAGGCCGACCCCAGCTTCCGACATCGCTGACGCGGCCGATGGCGAAGACGCCGGGGGTGTACTGCGAAAACTGGAAGGGAGACCGGTTGCGGACGCGAACCAACGCGACGAGGTCGCCGACTTCGGACGTGTGCCACTGACAGCGTGACTTGCCATGTTCGGATCCGCAGACGACAGTGTGGGTTGCGGTGTCGCACCTGTCGAGCAGGGACTCGTGCTGATGGGCACGGACAAGCCAGTAGCACATGCCCGGCACCCGTTTCGGCGTCGAGGGCTATCCGGCGCTGTTGGTGGGTCTTGGTGTCCTTTTCCCGGGTTTGTTGTCCGTTCTGGGCGATGCTGGTGCGAATCCAGAGCGCGGCGTTGTCGAGGTCGAGCCGGTCCCAGCGGAGCGCGCACAGTTCGCCCCGGCGTGCGCCCGTGGTCATGGCAAGCCAGACGAACATGCCCCAACGCAGGTCCTTGAATGCCTCGTTGACGATCGCGGCGGCTTCGTCAGGCGTCGGTGGTTGCGGGTTCGACGTCGGCCCCTTCGAGGCTTCTGCCTGGTCAAGCGGGTTGATTGTGATCCACTTCCACCGGATGGCGTCCTTGAACGCCCCGCTCAAGCACCAATGGACCTTGCGAATCGTCCCGTTGGAGAGCGGCCTGCACTCGTGCGCACGGCACTTGTCGTCACATGCGTGCTCGCCCCGCGTTCGGTGAATGACGAACTTCCGCCCGCCGCAGTGGTCGCGGCAGGCTCGGAGCGTGCGATAGAAGGAGTCGAAGGTTTCCGCGTCGAGTCGCGCCAACGTGACCCTGCCGATAAGCGGGCGGATGTGCGTGCGAATGACGCTCTCGTACCGCTGGCGAGTCGATGCGTCAACGTCGACTAGTTCGAGATAGCGGTCCATGAGCTGGTTCACGGTCGCGTTGGTGCGCGCGTTCCGTTGCTCGTTGATCTCGTTGAGAATCCGGACGCGGACCTTCTCGGCTTCCTTCTCCACGTTCGGGCCAGCCGGGACGGTCTCACGTACGTAGTGTCGGCGGCCTGTGAGCGGGTCCTCGCCCGCGTAGACCACGATCCGGCGGGCGCCACTGGGCAGCGTCTCGATCCGGCCCCTATGGCGCTTCTGAGAGCTCTTTCCGGCGTCAGCCATGGTGCGAAGATACGGAACTCGCACCACGATCCGCACCACGCGGGCTTCCGAAGATCACCGGAAACCGCCTCTGACCTGGGCGCCCCCGGGAGGATTCGAACCTCCGACACCCGCTTTAGGAGAGCGGTGCTCTATCCCCTGAGCTACGAGGGCAGGGATACTGCCTGACAGCTTAGCGGGTGACTTCCGCTGGCTGGAGCCGGGACCTTGACGTGGCGCGAGTTGCTCACTGTAATACCCCCACTACTTGTGAGTAACCCTCACGGATCGGACACGGTGACCCCGGTCCCCTGCCCTTGGAGGCGCCGTTGATCAAGGTCGTTTTCGCCGACGACGAGGAACTCGTTCGTTCTGGCCTACGCACGATGATATCCGTCGCGCCGGACATAGAGCTGGTCGGTGAGGCCGCCGACGGCAGAACCGCCGTGGAGGCCGCCCGCCGTCTCCATCCCGATGTCGCCTTGCTGGACATCAAGATGCGCGCTCCGGACGACGGCATCCGCGCCCTGCGCGCCATTCAGACGCTGCCGGAACCCCCAGCGGTGGCGATGCTCACCACTTTCGACGTCGATGAGTACGTCAGCCTCGCACTTCGGTTCGGTGCCAACGGTTTCCTGCTCAAGGACATCGAGCCCGCCGCGCTGGTTCGCGCGATCCGCGACCTGGCGCGTGGTGGGGCGGTGCTGGACCCGAGTGTCGCCGCGCGCATGGTCAACGCGCACCGAGACGAGCAGCGCGCCGCGGCACCCGCGCGAAGGCTGCTCGCCTCCCTGTCCGATCGTGAGCGCGAGGTCGTCGCCCTGATCGGGAAGGGCCTTTCGAACGCGGAGATCGGCGGGACGCTGCACCTGTCGGAAGCGACGGTCAAAGGTTATGTCTCCGCGGTGCTGTCCAAGATCGGCGCCGCCAACCGCGTGCAGGCCGCCCTGTTGGCTTATCGGGGCGGACTGGTCGACTGACACGCGGCCCGACGTTAAGGGCCGTCTCAGCCGGGCGAGTAAGACTGGTGCTATGCGCATTCTTGTCGTCGACGACGACCGTGCGGTCCGCGAGTCGCTGCGACGCTCGCTCGAGTTCAACGGCTACCAGGTCGATGTCGCGGGCGACGGTGCGCAGGCGCTGGAGAAGGTCGCCGCCGACCGCCCGGACGCGATGGTGCTCGACGTCATGATGCCCAGGCTCGACGGGCTCGAGGTGGCGCGCAGGCTCCGAGGTATCGGCGACGACCTCCCCATCCTCGTACTCACCGCGCGGGACACGGTCTCCGACCGGGTCTCCGGCCTCGACGCGGGTGCCGATGACTACCTGCCCAAGCCGTTCGCGCTCGAGGAACTGCTAGCGCGGCTGCGCGCGCTGCTTCGGCGAGCCGGAGCCGAGGCGCAGGCCGCCGGCAACTCCGAAACACTCAGCTTCGCCGATCTCAGCCTCGACCCCGGCACCAGGGAGGTCTACCGCGGCGAGCGGCAGATAAGCCTGACGAGGACCGAGTTCGCCTTGCTCGAACTGTTCATGTCCTACCCGAAGCACGTACTGACGCGCAGCAGAATCCTGGAGGAGGTGTGGGGCTACGACTTCCCGACCTCGGGTAACGCACTTGAGGTCTACGTCGGCTACCTGCGGCGCAAGACCGAGGCCGGTGGCGAGCCCCGATTGATCCACACCGTCAGGGGCGTCGGCTACGTACTTCGGGAGACGCCCCCGTGACCCGTCCGGGTGACCCTGCCCAGGCCCGGCCACGCCGGTTCTCCTTGCGTGCTCGGGTCATGTTGCTCGCCGCCATCTCGGTGGGGGTCACCGTGGCGCTGGTATCGCTGGGCGCGTACCTGACCGTGTACAACAACCTCTACCAGCAGTTCGACGACAGCCTTACCGAACGCGCCATGGCCGCCGTGGAGAGCCCGACGGTGCAGTCCAGGGTGCAGTCGATCCCCGGCGCGTTCCTGGTGAGCAGCGACATCCAGATCGGCCTGCTCACCGCGACCTCCGACATGATCCATCCCCGTGCGGGCACCCCGCCGCCATGGGGGCCACCCGAGTTGGCGGTGGCACGTGGAACCACCGGTTCGTCGTTGCGCACCGACTCGGCTACCGACATGCGGGTGATCGCGCTACCCGCTGGAAACGGCGTTGCCATGGTGCTGGCACAGTCGCTGGAGCCGACCAAGCGAACGCTCTCGGACCTGGCGCTCGTGCTGCTGCTGTTCGGAGGTGCGGGGATCGTTGTAGCCGCGGTGGCGGGTACGGCGGTCGCCAGAGCCGGGCTCCGTCCCGTGGAACGCCTGACCTCCGCGACCGAGCGGGTGGCCCGGACGATGGACCTGCGTCCCATCCCGGTGAGCGGGGACGACGAGTTGGCGCGGCTGACGCACAGCTTCAACACCATGCTCGACGCCGTTTCCGAGTCGCAGGAGCGACAGCGCAGGCTGGTCGCGGACGCGGGCCACGAGTTGCGGACACCGCTCACCTCGCTGCGCACCAACCTGGAGTTGCTGCTCGCTGCGAGCAAGCCGGGTTCGCCGTCGCTGTCGGAGCGCGATCGCACGGAGATCGAGGCGGACATCCGGTTCCAGCTCGACGAGTTGACACAGTTGATCGGTGACCTGGTGGAGCTGACTCGCGGTGAGGCTGCCAGAGAGGAAGCCGAGCGTGTCGACCTCGTCGAGGTGATCGAGCGGGCGCTTGATCGGGCGCGGCCGAGGGCGGGTGAGGTGGAGTTCGAAACCGACCTGCGTCCCTGGGTGCTCACCGGCGACCCGAACACGCTGGAGCGCGCGGTGCTGAATTTGCTCGACAATGCCGTGAAGTTCTCGCCCGCGGGGTCGGTCGTGCGGGTTGTTTCGCGTCCGCTCGGTGACGGCACGGCCGTGGTGGAGGTGGCCGACGCGGGACCGGGTATCGCGGAGGAGGATCTGCCCAAGATTTTCGACCGCTTCTACCGGTCGTCAGAAGCACGTACCCTCCCGGGTTCCGGGCTCGGTCTGGCGATCGTCAAGCAGGCGGTGGAGCGACACGGCGGTGCGGTGTACGCGGGGCGCGCCCCGGAAGGCGGGGCGCTGCTGACGATCCGGCTGCCGGGCGTACCTGGGTAGGCAACCCGACGGCGGCGGTAGAGCGTCACCCCGATATCGGGGCGCTGTCCGTGGTGGGTCGGTTACCGTCCTTCGACCGCGACGTTGCCCGTCCCGCCTTCGGGTGGCTCCTACGCCCCAGGTATGTTCGATCATGTAGAGTTTTGTGTACTTCAGGTGCGGTTGCGGATGGAGTAAGACGGTGCTGGCGCGGCAGCGGCAAGCGATGATTCTCGACGAAGCGCGACGGACCGGTGCGGTCCGGGTCAGCGATCTCGTCGATCGCCTCGGCGTGTCCGACATGACCGTCCGCAGGGACCTCGACGTACTCGCGAGCAGGGGACTCGTGGAGAAGGTCTACGGAGGCGCGACCACGGTCACGACCATGAGCACGCACGAACCGGGGTTCGAGGCGAAGTCCGTTCGCCAGCGCGCACAGAAGGAGGCCATCGCCGCGGCCGCCGCGGCGTTGATCCGCCCCGGAACCGCCATAGGCATGTCCGCGGGAACCACCACCTGGACGCTGGCTCGCGCTCTGGGCCCGATACCTGGCCTGACGGTCGTCACCAACTCCATTCGCGTCGCCGACGTGTTGCGCGGCTCGGGTGAGCCGGACCGCACCGTCGTTCTCACCGGAGGTGTGCGCACGCCATCCGACGCGCTCGTCGGTCCGGTGGCGGTGCAGAGCCTGCGCAGCCTGCATCTGGACATCGTCTTCCTCGGGGTGCACGGCATGGCTGACGGGCCCGGCTTCACAACGCCCAACCTGACCGAGAGTGAGACCGACCGCGCGCTTGTCGAGGCAGGGCGAAAGCTCGTCGTCCTCGCGGACCACACCAAGTGGGGGATGGTCGGTATCTCCACGATCGCCGATCTCACCGAGGCCGACGTGGTGGTCAGCGACGACGGTCTCGCCGAGGACGCTCGCGGCGTCCTCCGTGAGCACGCGGGTGAACTCGTGATCGCGCAGGTCGACAGTCCGGCTGGGGCGCACGAGTGAACAAGACCGTTCGGCACCTCGCGGACGGCCGGGAGATCATCTACTTCGACGAGGGTCTCGCGCCACCGTCGCGCGACACCCGGGACACCCGTGCGCTTCCTCCCGTGGCGGGGGGTTCGGAAATCCGCAGGGACCCGCTCACCGGCGAGTGGGTCGCCATCGCCACGCACAGGCAGACGCGCACACACAAGCCACCCACCGACCTCTGCCCGCTGTGCCCCACCCGCCCCGGCAAACCGAGCGAGATACCGGAACCGGACTACGACGTGGTCGTTTTCCAGAATCGTTTCCCGTCCTTCGCCAACGGGAACGGCCGTACCGAGGTGGTGTGCTTCACCAGCGATCACGACCGTTCCTTCGCCGAACTCAGCCCGCGCCGGGTGCGCACGGTGGTCGACGTGTGGGCCGATCGCACGGCCGCGCTGTCCCAACTGGACGCTGTGGAGCAGGTGTTCCCCTTCGAGAACCGAGGCGAGGAAATCGGCGTCACCCTGCACCACCCGCACGGGCAGATCTACGGCTACCCGTTCGTCACGCCGAAAGCCCAGCGGATGCTCGCCACCGCCCGCGACCACTTGGCGAAACACGGCAGGCACCTCCTCGGCGACGTGCTCACCGCCGAGCGTGCCGATGGCGCCAGGGTGGTCGAGGAGGGTGAGCATTGGACCGCCTTCGTGCCCCCTGCGGCGCGCTGGCCGGTTCACGTGTTGGTGGTGCCACATCGCAGGGTCGCCGACCTCACCGGCCTGACACCCGAGGAGCGCGCCGACTTCGCCGAGGTGTATCTGCGCCTGTTGCGCCGGTGCGACGGCCTCTACGACAGGCCGCTTCCGTACGTCGCGGGTTGGCAGCAGGCGCCTGTGCGGCAAGGTCGCGACCTCGCCTGGCTGCACCTGGAGCTGTTCTCGATACGTAGAGCACCGGACAAACTGAAGTACCTTGCGGGCTCGGAGTCCGGCATGGCCGTCTGGATCAACGACATGTCGCCGGAGCTGATCGCAGAGCGGTTGCGGGCGGCCGGGTGATTCTCCTGCCTGGCACAGGCTCGATTCAGCATGCTCTCAGGACCGCGGAGCATCATGAACTCATGACCGACAACGACCCCTACGCTCAGGACAAGCCCGGCGGCCAGTCGCCCGGAACACCGGAGCAAGGCGGTTGGGCTGCCCAGCAGGAGCCGAGTCCATGGTCGGCCCGCGGCCACGCGATGCCCGGCTACAACCCGTACCAGCCTGGCCAGTATCCGGCAGCGAGCACCATGCCGGGCGGCGAGCCACCGTCGCCGCAGCGCGGCCGCCGCGGCGGCACCGCCAAGCTCGTCGCGGGCGTCGCGGTGCTCGCCCTCCTTGTGGGCGGCGGGGCAGGCACCGTGGGTGGTTACCTGGCAGCCGACAACGCCACGACCGGCAGTTCGGTCAACGCGCTGAACGAGCCGCTCCCGGCCAAGGACTCAGGTGACGCTCCGGCGGGCAGCGTTGAAGCGGTCGCGCAGAAGCTCATGCCCAGTGTGGTGC
Source organism: Saccharomonospora amisosensis (assembly GCF_011761185.1). NCBI lineage: Bacteria > Bacillati > Actinomycetota > Actinomycetes > Pseudonocardiales > Pseudonocardiaceae > Saccharomonospora > Saccharomonospora amisosensis. The sequence goes on from NZ_JAAOYM010000001.1 coordinate 784,733, forward strand.
AGCTACAGGTGCGCGGTCGCTCGTCGGCAGGCGAAGGCTCCGGGTTCGTCATCAGCGACGACGGCTACATCCTGACCAACAACCACGTCATCGAGGGCGCGACAGGCGGAGGCGCAATCAACGTGGTGTTCCAGAACGGCGACAAGGCGGAGGCCACGATCGTGGGCCGCGACCCCACGACCGACATCGCGGTGGTGAAGGCCGAAGGGGTCAGCGGGCTGCCCACCGTGGAGCTGGGCCGGTCCGACGACCTGCGGGTCGGCGAGTCCGTGGTGGCGATCGGTTCACCGTTCGAGCTGGCGGGCACCGTCACCGCGGGCATCGTCAGCTCGCTGCACCGGCCCGTCACGGCGGGCGGTCAGGGCGACCAGACGACGGTCATGGACGCCATCCAGACCGACGCCGCCATCAACCCGGGCAACTCCGGCGGGCCGCTCGCCAACATGCAGGGACAGGTCATCGGCATCAACTCCGCGATCTACAGCCCGCAGTCCTCCGGCATCCCAGGTATGCAGTCCGAGGGTGGCAACGTCGGGATCGGTTTCGCGATCCCGATCGACCAGGCCAGGCGCACCGCGGACGACATCATCAAGTCGGGGCACGCTACTCAGACCTACATCGGGGCGACCGTGGGCGACGCCCCTTCCGGTGGCGCCGTGATCGGCGAAGTACAACCAGGTAGCCCCGCCGAGGGAGCGGGCTTGAAGTCCGGCGACGTGATCGTCAAGTTCGGCGACCGGCGCATCGACGACGCGAACACCCTCGTGGCGGCGGTCCGCACCAGGGCGCCGGGTGAAACGGTCACGATCACACTCGGTAGCAACCGGACGTTGGACATCACGCTCGGCGGCCAGCCGGTTCAACCGAACTGAGACGCTCGGCCGCCGGTGCGGCCGAGACCAGCGCGGCGGCCCCGGGCGGGTGAGTTCAGCCAACTACCGCTGCCCGCGGGCCGCCGGCCAATCACTCCACCTCGCTCAGCGCGATGCGGCCCCGGTCCGAATCGCCCGTACCGCAGCCGCGAACCGCGAGTCGGGGATCAACTCGGCGACGCGAACCGCGTCGGCCATCGTGTCCACATCGCACAGCGGGTCGGTCCGCGTCACCGGTAACCCAGTTGCGGCGAGCGCACGGCGGGTGAGCGCCGCGGTGTCGGGCTGCGACATCGGCACACCGGCGAGTACGCAGGCGCGTGTCGGCTCCCGCAGCGCCAGCACCCACCAGCCACCGTCGAAAGCCGGGCCGAGCACGGCCTCGTGGGTACGGAGGTCATCGGCGACCGAGCGCAGGAGTGCGGGGGTCAGCTGTGGCGTGTCCATCCCGACCTGCACGACGGGCAGACCCGGCCACAATCGAGCGACGTCCGCGTGAGCGTTCGCCAGCCGAGCCCCGAGGTCGGGTCCTCGCTGGGCCAACACGGTGCAGCGACGCAGCAGGCCCGACAACTCGCCGCGCCGCGCGGCGGACGCGAGCTGCCCCGCAAGCGCGACCACCGGCACCGCTGCCGGAGCCTTCAGCGCGGCGTCGAGCGTGTCGAGCAGCGCGGCCGCGGCCAGGTCGGCGGCTTGCCACGGCGTCGCGGGTGGGCACAACCGCGTCTTCGCCTGGCCGGGCACGGGCGCCTTCGCCACGACCAGTGCGCACCAGGCGTCATTCACGCGCGCCAGACCCCCGCCATGTCTCGCGCGGCACGCAGAGTTCCGCGCAGCGAACCCGACACCTTCGACACCGTGCCATCCGCCCTCGGGCCGTACGGAACCTCGACCTCGTGCACCCGCCAGCCCGAGCGAGCCGCCCTGACCAGCAGTTCCAGCGGATAGCCGAATCCTCGATCGGCCACACCCAGTTCGAGCAGCGCCGAACGCTTCGCCGCCCGGATCGGCGCGATGTCGTGCACGGGCAGTCCGCGCACCCGCAGGAGCAGCGCCAGTGCCGCGTTGCCCGCGCGTGCGTGCCATGGCCACACCCCCGGTTCCGCTGCCACCCGGCGGCCCACCGCGAGCTCCACCCTGCCTTCCCGTACTGGCCGCACCAGTCGGGGGAGTTGCCCGGCGTCGAGGGAGCCGTCGGCGTCGAGAAAGCACACGATTCGCGACGAGGCCGCTTCCAGACCGGTGTGGACGGCCGCGCCGTACCCGCGCCGTGGCTCGAAGACGACCTTGGCCCCCAGTTCCTCGGCCACACTCGCGGAGTCGTCGGTGGAACCGTTGTCCACCACGATCGCGCGGAAGCCGGGTGGGAAGGCGCCGAGCACGGCGGGCAGTGCGGGCGCCTCGTCGAGGCACGGCAGGACCACGTCGACCGGTTCTTCTCGGTTCACGAAATCGGACGATAGATCCAAGCAGGACAGTGCGAAACTCGCGCGGGATTACGAAACTCTGACGGGCGTCGTCTGAGTATTACCGAGTTCTGACGTGTCTCCGCAGCCCGCTGACGGTCCGGTTCCCGCCCGTTATCGTGCGAGGGGTGGTCGCTTCCTCCACCACGGATAGGCCCGGCGCGACAGCGAATCGAGTGCGTGGTGACCTCGTCGCCGTTGGTCTCGCCGCGTTACTCGTCGCGGTCGCGGTCGCGGTCAGAGGGTCACCGCCGCTGTACGGTAGTTGGCTGCCGCACGGCAGCCCGGCATCGGTGTTCGCGGTGCTGCTCGCGGTGGCGGCCGTGGTGTGGGGCCCGGCACTCGCGACGTCGCTGCCATGGCGTGGGTTGCTCGCCACCGGGTACGTCGCCTCGCTGGCGTGGCTGCTGTCGTTGGCGCTGGTAGACGGCTGGCAACGTGGTTTCGCGGCGCGGCTGGCGACACCGCACGAGTACCTGCACGAGGTAACCGGCATCACCGACATCCCCGCGATGCTCGACACGTTCGCCGACCGGATCGTCGCGGGCACGCCGGGCTTCTGGACCACGCACGTGGCAGGCCACCCTCCAGGTGCCGTGCTGGTGTTCGTCTGGCTGGATCGGCTGGGGCTTACCGGTGGTGTGTGGGCCGCGTTCGCGTGTGTGACCACGGCGGCATTGGTGTCGGTGGCAGCGCCTGTCACCCTGGCCGCGCTCGGCCGTGCTGAGGCGGCGCGTGCCTGCTGGCCGTTCGTCGTGCTGTTCCCGGGCGCGGTGTGGCTGGCGGTGTCCGCGGACGCGGTGTTCGCGGGTGTGACCGCGTGCGGCATCGCCCTGCTCGCGCAGGCATGCCGAGCCGCCCACCGCGGGTCCCGGTATGCCCCCGCGCAAGCTGTCGGTGCGGGCGCGCTGCTCGGCTTCGGGGTGTTCCTGTCCTACGGCCTTGTGCTGCTCGGCGTGGTAGCGCTTGCCGTCCTGCTGCTCGGCAGAAGTGCGAGGGCGACGCTGTACGCCGCCGGGGGAGTCGCGGCGGTGGTGACCGCTTTCGCGGTGGCCGGCTTCTGGTGGTTCGACGGCTACCGGCGGGTCGTCGAGCGATACAACCAGGGAATCGCCTCCGAACGGCCCTACTCGTACTGGGTATGGGCCAACCTGGCGTGCTTGGCGCTGGCGGTGGGGCCCGCTGTGGTCGCTGGGCTGCACAGGGCATGGCTGCGCCGCGCCTGGACGCCTATGGTGGTGCTCACGGCCGCCGCCCTCTGCGCCGTCCTTGTCGCCGACGTGAGCGGCCTTTCCAAGGCAGAAGTGGAGCGGATCTGGCTGCCTTTCGCGGTGTGGCTGCTGCCTGCCACGGCCCTGCTACCGCCCGGCGTGCACCGCTGGTGGCTGGCCGCCCAAGCGGCGACCGCGCTGGCGGTCAACCATCTGATGCTGACGGTGTGGTGAGGGCGATGAGCGAGGACAGTGGCGAAGGCCTGGTGCTCGTGGTCGATGACGACGAGACGGTCCGGGACGTGGTGCGCCGCTACCTGGAGGTGGCCGGGTTCGCGGTGGAGGTCGCGGGTGACGGCTACGAGGCGCTGGAGCTTTGCGCCGCAAATCCACCCGACCTGATCGTTCTCGACGTGATGATGCCGGGGCTGGGTGGCCTCGAGGTGTGTGGCCGATTGCGGCGGACCAGCGAGGTGCCGGTGGTCATGCTGACCGCGCTCGGCGAGGAGGAAGACCGCATCGCGGGCCTGCGAATAGGTGCCGACGACTACGTGACCAAACCATTCAGCCCGCGAGAGCTGACCCTGCGGGTCTCGTCGGTGCTGCGCAGGTCGCGTGGACCGGCGCCAGGGGCGAGTGCGCCGGACCTCGTCGACGACGACCTGCGCCTGGTGCGCTCGGCGCGGCAGGCCACGCTCGCGGGTGTGCCGCTCGCGCTGACGGTCGGGAGTTCGACCTGCTGGCGTTTTTCCTCACCCATCCCGGCACCGCCTACTCCAGGACCGACTTACTGGACAAGGTGTGGGGCTGGCAGTTCGGCGACCAGTCCACGGTTACCGTCCACGTCCGGCGGCTGCGGGAGAAGATCGAAACCGATCCCGCCAACCCCAGCCGCGTGGTCACGGTTTGGGGCGTCGGCTACCGCTACGACCCGCGACGATCATGATCGAGCCCGGCGAGTCGCTCGCCGACCTGCTCGAGCACGCCTGGCATATCCTGCCTGTCGCGCTCGCGTTCGCGATGCCCGTCGTCGCCGTCGGTGCTCTGCTGCTGTACCTGCTGCGCAGGGGTTCCTTGGCCAGCACCCTCACGGTGCTCGTACTGATCCCCATCGTCGCGACGCTGACCGGGGTGCTCGGCGTCAGCGGGTTCATGTTCAGCACGGCGTTGACCACGATGTTGCTGGTCTGCCTGCTTGTGGCGGTGGTGACCGTACCGGCGGCCATCATGCTCGGCAGGGTCATCGCCAGGCGCAGCGTGTGGGAGCGGGAAGCCAGGGATAGGGAGCGAGCCGCGGAAGCCTCGCGCCGCGAGTTGGTCGCGTGGATCAGCCACGACCTGCGCAGCCCGCTGTCGGGTATCAGGGCGATGGCCGAGGCGCTCGCCGATGGTGTCGTCGGTGAGCCCGACGAGGTCGCCAAGTACGCCCAGCGCATCAACGTCGAGGCCACCCGCCTGACAGTGATGGTCGACGACCTTTTCGAACTGTCCCGGATCACGGCGGGGGCACTTCGGCTGGAACTGACCGCCGTGCCGCTCGGTGACGTGGTCAGCGACGCACTGTCCGCGCAGGCACCTGTCGCCCGGCGTAACCGGGTGAAAGTGCGGGCGAGCGCACAGGCCTGGCCGGTGGTGGCCGGTAGCGATCCGGAGCTCGCCCGTATCGTGCGCAACCTCGTCGCCAACGCCATTCGCCACACCCCGCCCGACGGCACGGTGGCCGTCGGCATCGGTATCGACGGCCAGGAGGCACTGCTCGCCGTCGACGATGCGTGCGGCGGCATCCCGGAGGACGAGCTCGGCCGGGTGTTCGACGTCGCATTCCGGGGCACGCAGGCGCGCACACCCGAGACCGGGAGGACCACGGGTGGTGGCGGGCTGGGACTGGCGATCGTGAAAGGTCTCGTGGAGGCCCACAAGGGTCGGGTCGAGGTGCACAACCACGGGCAAGGCTGCCGATTCGAGGTACGGCTGCCGCTGGCGGCGCGGTGAACAAGGGCGGCCGGCACCCGTCGTGTGCGCACTGTGCCGCTACCTGGCCCCGCGAAGCTCAGCCGTCGCGAAATCGTCGATACCTTCGGCGAACCCGATCGTCGCGGTGAAGCCCAGCAGCCGCCGCGCCCGCTCCGGGTCCGCGACGACGTGGCGAACATCGGCGGGACGGGCGCCCCCGACCACGCGTGGCAGCGGACCACCGTGTGCCCTCGCCAGTTCGGTGGCCAGCTCTCCTATCGTGTGCGGCTCGCCGGAACAGATGTTGACGGCGGTCAACTCACCTTCGTCCGCGGGCGTGCGTAGCGCGAGCACGTTGGCTCTGGCCACATCGTGGACATGAATGAAATCCCGGCGTTGCCTTCCGTCCTCCAGCACGGTCGGGCCCTCACCCCTTTCGAGGGCGGAGCGAAACAGCGACGCCACGCCGGCGTAAGGCGTATCGCGCGGCATCCGGGGGCCGTAGACGTTGTGGTAGCGCAACGCCCACACGGTGCCACCGGTCTGCCGCGCCCACGCACCTGCGAGCTGTTCCTGGGCGAGTTTGGTGGCCGCATAGGTGCTTCGCGGCCGAAGCGGAGCGTCTTCGCCAACCAGCAACGGTTCCAGCGTGGCACCGCATTGGGTGCACGTCGGATCGAACCGGTCGGCGTCCACATCGCATTGGCGGCGAGGTGCGGGTATCACCACTCCGTGCCGCGGGCAGGAGTACCTCCCCTCGCCGTACACGACCATCGAGGACGCGAGCACCAATCGGTGCACCCCCGTTTCGTACATCGCCGCGAGCAGCACCGCTGTGGCGTGGTCGTTGTGCAGCGTGTAGGACGGCGCGTCGGAGGGATCGACACCGTGCCCCACCACGGCCGCCTGATGGCAGACGGCGTCGACCTCGGTGAGCAGTTCCCGCACCAGCGTCGCGTCGCCCACGTCGCCGCGAACGAACCGGTGTCGTGTGGTGTGCCCGGGCGGGTTGCCACCGTGGTGCGCGGTGGGCAGCAGTCCGTCGAGCAGCACCGGTTCGAAGCCCGATTCGGCGAGCAGGTCGGCGATATGGGAGCCGATGAACCCGGCTCCGCCGGTGACGAGCACACGCACGCCGAGGACGCTATGCCGTTCACGACCAGCCCGCAGCCCCAACGGACCGTCCGTAAGCCTTCGGTCACATCTGTCGCGAGGCCCCACTACGGTAGGGCACATGGAACGCAGTGCACAGCGGCTGGGCCGCGCTCTCGTGGTGGTTGTGGACGACCGGACGGCTCAGGGAGAGATCGAGGACTCCATCGGGCCGCTCGTGACCGAGCTGCTGGAGGAAGCCGGGTTCATAGTGGACGGTTCCGTTGTGGTTCGCGCCGACACGGTGGAGATCCGCAACGCGCTCAATACCGCGGTGATCGGCGGCGTTGACCTTGTCATCACGGTTGGCGCTACCGGAGTCTCACCGCGAGACGTCACCCCGGATGCCACGGCCGGTGTGCTCGACAGGCCCATTCCGGGCATCGGGGAGGCGTTGCGTTCCTCCGGCCTGGCCGCCGGTGCCATCGATGCGGGCATCTCCAGGGGGCTTGTCGGAGTCTCGGGCAGCACGCTCGTGGTGAACCTGGCAGGCTCTCGCGCCGCCGTCCGTGACGGCATGGCGACATTGTCGTCGCTGGTTCCCCACGTCATCGACGAGCTGTCCGGCCTTGACGAAAGCTGACGCCATGGCCACGGACCGCGATCGGCCTGCCGACGAACCTGCCAAGGCTCCTCGGCGGCGGCGCATCGAGGAGATCTTCGGCGAGGTGGTTCCCGAGACCACTTCCGACGAGAAGGACCCCGGCGTAGAGCGCGGCCGATCCGACGAGTGGTACCTGGAGAACCGCCCGCCTCACCACGATGGCTGAGCCCCACCGCTGAGCCCCACCGCCCGTGGGTTCCGGCTACGTGTGGGCTCGGGCAGGCTCCCAACCCTTCCACGAGCACCTGGGGGCCGCGATAGCCTGGATCGCCACTCCCGGTCGGTTTCCTGCGACGGCATCCCGGCACCATCTAACGCAGCGTTACCGTGATCGGCTGCCCGAGTGAAACAGCGGCAAGGCGAGTCGCAGTGTCGGCAGGAGCCGAGAGCAACACCAGCGCCCCCTGGTTGTCCGCCGCCGGCCCGTCGCGAGCGGCTGCGCCTTCGTCAGGTACCGCGACCACGGTGACCCCGCTGGCCACGACCTGTTTCAGATCTCCGCTCTCGTCACTGTCGTCGCCATCCGCCCGGCCAGGCGAGACGACGTCCACCCGAGTGCCTGGACGGAGCAACTCCGCGATCCGGGCGTCAGCGAGTCGGATCGGAACTGTCGCCGTGCCAGGCGGGCTACGACGCCGCTCGGCGAGCCTGGTATCGGTCAGCGGCTCACCCGCGCGAGCGGCGCCGATGAGGTGGCGGCCGATAGCGTCCGATGTCTCGCCCAGCGCGCCGTCGGGCCCCATCCCGGCCGGAACGGCCGCGACCTTGACATCATCTGCTGTCAGTTCCGTTCCGGACGGAACTTCCCTGGCAGTGACGACAACGTTGACCAGCGCTTCACCACCGACGCCGGTGCCAGGGATGGCCGCCAGCGCCACCGCCAGCAGGAACAAGACCGTGGCGAGCGAACGCCGCACCAGCGCGGCGGGATGAGCGCGGACTCGGCTGCGTAACCACTGTCGCCAGCGTTGTTCACGGGTCTTGACCTGCATCGTTGCCCCTCGAATCGGATCGGGAGGGCGGTGTTTCGCCCTCGACCGGAACCGACGTTAGGGGCGCCGTGCGCAAAGCCGGGACCCTCGAAGCGGCAGCCTGTGGACAACTAGGTCGTTGTGGACAACTCCGGACCTCACGAGGCCTTCGGGGTCGCCGCCGTGGTACTCGTTGAACTCGTGGAGCCGCCGCCGTTGTTCGAGCCGGAGCCGGCGTCGGACTTGGCGGAACTCCCGGAACCGTTGGAAGAAACGTTGGAGGAGCTGTTGGACGAACTCGAAGCACCTGAGGTGCTGGACGACTTCGAGTCGGACCGAGAGTCGGTGCGGTAGAACCCACTGCCCTTGAAGATGACACCGACCGAACCGAACAACTTGCGCAGCGCACCCTGGCACTGCGGGCAGTCGGTCAGGCTCGCGTCATTGAACGACTGGACCACCTCGAACTGGTGGCCGCACTCCTTGCAGGCGTACTGGTAGGTCGGCACGGGGACTCCTTCTGGCGCTGGCACTCCCTTCCAGAGAGTGCTAACTCAATTTTGCTGCATGGCATTCCCCGAGCGCAATCGAGGGCCCTCTCACAGTGAGGGCTCTATCGAAGGTAACCGACGCAGCCCGCTGCTCGGAGTCAGAACCGCCGTCATGCGCACGTCATGGGGCTCGGCGGGCAACTGGTCGACGAATTCGGTGTCGCGAATCACAGCGACCAGCTCGGCGGTCGGTGAGGCGAGCGACAGCGACCGGTCGTAGTAGCCCGCACCCCTGCCGAGTCGGACACCTGAACGGTCCACTGCCAGGGCGGGAACGAGCACGACGTCGGCCTCGCCTATTGCCTTCGGTCCGAGTCGGGGCCCTTGCGGCTCAAGTACCGGACGGAGGTTGCCCTTTGCCAGCGCCGATGTGCCCGTGTACTCGGCCCAGTCGAGCGGGGCGGGCTCCGCAGGAACCACAGGAAGGAGGACACGTGTACCGCGTTCCCGAAGGATGTCCAGCAACGCGATCGAACCGGGTTCGGACCCGAACGGGACATAACAGCACATGGTGGTCGCCGCTGTCCCGGCTACCGCCTCCGTCAGTGCGGCGGCCTCGAGCACCCGCTGTTGTGCTGAGATCGCTGCTCGGCCCGCCTTCATACGCGCCCGCCACCGTGCCTTTACCCCCGCAGGGGGGTTGTCGTTGTCGGTCTCGTTCACGTGACCAGGCTAGGCTTTGCGCCCATGACGGGCGCCACGAGTCAAAACACCTTCCGGACCGCCATCGTGCCTGCCGCGGGACTCGGCACGAGATTTCTGCCGACGACCAAGGCCGTGCCCAAGGAACTGTTGCCGGTCGTAGACACGCCGGGCATCGAACTCGTCGCCGCCGAAGCGGCCGAAGCCGGGGCCACGCGCATGGTGATCGTCACATCCCCCGGCAAGGAGGCTGTTGTCCAGTACTTCCGGCCGATGGAGGAGCTGGAGGAAGCGCTCCGGCGCAAGGGCAAGACCGAGCAGCTGGCCAAGATTCGCAGGGCACACGGGCTGCTCGAGGTGGACGTCGCCATCCAGGAGGAGGCTCATGGGCTCGGTCATGCCGTAGCGCAGGCCGAGGCGAATCTCACCGAGGAGGACCGGGCGGTAGCCGTCCTGCTCCCCGACGACCTCGTGCTGCCCTCGGGAGTGCTGAACCGGATGGCGGAGGTGCGGGCGCAGTATGGCGGCAGCGTGCTGTGCGCCTTCGACATCCCGAAGGAACAGATCTCGCCCTATGGTGTGTTCGACGTGTCCGACACCGGCGACGAGGACGTCAAGCAGGTGCACGGCATGGTGGAAAAGCCCTCGCCGGAGGCTGCGCCGTCAACCTACGCGGCGGCGGGACGCTACCTGCTGGACCGGGCGATATTCGACGCGCTCCGCAGGATCGAGCCGGGCTCGGGCGGGGAGTTGCAGCTCACGGACGCTGTCGCGCTGCTGATCAAGGAAGGGCACCCGGTGCACATCGTCGTTCACCGTGGTGGCAGGCACGACCTCGGCAACCCAGCAGGGTTCTTGAAGGCGGCCGTGGACTTCGCCCTGAACCATCCCGAGCACGGTCCCGAGCTGCGGGAGTGGTTGACGAACCGGATCGGCAACGAGGGCTCATGACCACACGCGAGTCCGCCACCGCCGACCCGTCGTCGCCCACCGAATTCAGGTCGGTCGACGCGCAGCTCTCTGTGCTCTTGGGTGCCGCCGTGCGGCCGCGCCCGGTGCGGGTCGCGATCTCCGAGGCGCAGGGACTGCTCTGCGCGGAGGAGGTGGTCGCCGAGCACGCGTTGCCCGGCTTCGACCAGGCAGCGGTGGACGGCTACGCGGTGCGCAGTGTCGATGTGCGGACGGCCAGCGAAGAAGCAGTGCAGATGCCGGTGGTCGGGGAGATTCCGGCCGGGTCGCGGCAGCCCCGGCGGTTGCAGCCTGGCCAGGCGGTTCGGGTCGCGACCGGCGCTCCGCTGCCGACGCTGGCCGATGCCGTCGTACCCACGGCGTTCACCGACGGGCACGAGGCAAACGTCACGGTGCAGCGTTCCGTTCCTTCCCACGGCTATGTCCGTAGGACCGGCGAGGACGTGCAGATCGGGGACGTCGCCGTGCGGCGGGGTGACACGATCGGCGCCGCGCAGGTCGGGCTGCTCGCGGCCGTCGGGCGGTCGAAGGTCCTCGTCTACCCCCGACCACGGGTGTCGATCATCTCGGTGGGTGACGAGCTGGTCGACGTGGACCGCACTCCTTCCGTGGGCCAGGTCTACGACGTCAACTCCTACGCGTTGGCGGCCGCGGCGCGGGACGCGGGTGCGGAGGTCAGCAGGGTCGGCATCGTGCCGCTGGACCCCAAGCGGTTGCGCGAGACCGTCGAGGGCAGGTTGCTGATGTCCGAGGTCGTCGTGGTGGCGGGCGGGGCAGGAGGCAGCATCGGCGAGGAGGTGCACGCCGCGCTGTCCGACCTCGGCAAGATCGACACAACGAGGGTCGCGATGCATCCGGGCTCGACACAGGCGTTCGGCAGGCTGGGCCCCGACTCGGTGCCCACCTTTCTGCTTCCGGCGAATCCGATGAGTGCGCTGGTCGTTTTCGAGGTCATGATCCGGCCGCTGATCCGTGCCGCACGCGGCACCCGGAACCCGCAACGCAGGGTTATCGAGGCGCGACTGCTCTCTCCCATCGTGTCGAGCAGGGGTCGTAGGGGCTTCCTGCGAGGGCAGTTGTTGCGCGACGAGAGCAACGGCGAGTACCTCGTGCAGCCACTCGGCACGTCAGGCTCTCACCTGCTCGCGTCGCTGGCCGAGGCCAACTGCCTGATCAACGTGGACGAGGACCTCACCGAGGTCGCGGCCGGCGAGCAGGTCAAGGTGGCCTTCCTGGCCCAGCGCACGTGACCGCCCATGACATCGCAGGGGTATGGCGCGCCGTATGCCGCCGAACCTCGCCACCCGGGTTGGCCCGCGAGGCTGGGTCCACTCACCGTGCGGGCGGGGACTGTGGCTTTGCGGCCGGTCCGGCTGCTCGACGGCGGTGAATGGAGCAGGATCCGCCTTCGCGACCGCGAGTACCTGGAGGAATGGGAGCCGACTCAGGCCGGGCACTGGCACGAACGCAACGCCCACTGGGCGTGGCCGCCACAGTGGGCCTCACTCCGCGGCCTGGCTCGACGTGGGCAATGCCTGCCGTTCGCGATCACCGTCGACGGTGCCTTCGCAGGACAGATCACCATCGGCAACATCATCAGAGCGTCGCTGCGGTCCGCGTGGGTCGGCTACTGGGTTTCCTCGCGGCTGGCAGGCGGTGGCGTAGCGACGGCGGCCGTCGCTCTGGTGACCGACCACGCCCTCGCCGTCGCGGGCCTGCACCGCCTGGAAGCTACCGTGCGCCCGGAGAACAGCGCGAGCCTGCGTGTACTGGCCAAGGTCGGTTACCGGCAGGAGGGTCTGTTTCTTCGATATCTGGACGTCGCAGGGGCATGGCGCGACCACTTGTGCTTCGCGATCACCGACGAGGACAGAGGCGAAGGGCTGGCCTCACGACTCGTTGCCAAGGGCCTCGCCACCCCCCCTGAGCAGCGTTAAGCCGCGGCAAATCTACACCGAACGAGTGATCGGTTTACGCCGAACTACCGGCGAGCCTCCGCCGATTCTGTTACTCCTGTGACTACCGTGACGACTGTCGGTGTGGGACAGGGAGTGGGCGCTGCTCAGGACGCCCCGGCCGCGCGGTTCCACGGTGGCACAGCAGTACTGGTCGGGGGAGGTGACGGGACTTGCCGAGCTCGTTGATCATCGTCGCGCTCGCCGCGGCTTGGCTCGCCGTCCTTGTTCCCATGATCGCGCGGAAGCGCCAGGAGATCACGCAGACCAACGACTCCGCGTTGGCTGCCCGGGTCGTGAGGAGCGGGAGCACACGAAGCGACTGGCGGAAGGAGTTCGCCATGACCGCAAACGCCGAGCCTGACGAGGACATCCGCTCCGATGACGTGGATGCCCCCAGGCACGATTACGAGGCTGACGCCGACGACGCGGACTTCGACGAGTACGACAGCTACGAGCCGGAGCCCGAGCCCGAACCTCGGTTGAGCGCGACGGAACAGCCTCCGGTTCGCCGCTACCGGCCGGGCCGAGGTGGCTTCGACCCGGAAGCCGCGGAACTGGCTGCCAGGGCCAAGTACGCCTTCCGCCAGCGGGTCGTGCTCATGTTGCTGCTCACGGCGATCGTGACCGGCGTGCTCGCGGGCGTCCTGCTGTCGGTGTTGTGGTGGGCGCACGGTGCGGCCGACGCCGTGCTGGTGGGCTACCTGGTCTACCTGCGCAGGCAGGTACGGATCGAGGAGGAGATCCGCCAGCGCAGGCTCGCGCGGCTACACAGCACGGCCCAGCGGACCCCCAGGCGCCCGAACCCGCTCGCCGACATCGAGGTGTTGAAGTCGCAGGCTCCCGAGCCGCCTGGAGCCGAGCGCAACCCCGTGCCGACGTCGCGCGTTCGCAGGCAGGCCGTGGTGGTGGACCTCGAGGACGAGGACCCCGCCTTCCACGAACTCGACGACCCTGGTCAACTGCCGTATCGGCGCGCTGCCGGCGAGTAGGCACCCCCTGCTCGATGGGCATGGCGACTTGCTATGCTCATCGAGCAACTCCAAGGGGCTGTAGCGCAGTTGGTAGCGCGTCTCGTTCGCATCGAGAAGGTCAGGGGTTCGATTCCCCTCAGCTCCACCAAGTTACCCATTGTGCGAACTCCTTCCATGGGGGCTGTGACCTGCGGTTTTGCCGGGGTCGCAGCCTTTTCGCTGTGTTCTGGGTCACTTTCTGCGCGTGGTCGGGGGATGCGGAACACCGGGATAACCCGGTTGGCTCCGGTGATCTTGATTTCGGCGATGAGGGTCTCGACGAGTGCCTTGCGCATCGTGTCGGTGCCGAAGGTGATGATCTCCGTGATGTGGTCGGCGACCTCCGCAAGCGTCGCTGGGGGGAGCTCGGTAGGCACGTCGGTGAGTTGCTCGGTGAGCTCGTCTCGGCGTGTCCGGAGCTGCTTGGACTTGGCGTTGAGAGCGGACAGCCGGCCAGCAAGCATCTCCTCATCGAGCGTGCCGTTCTCGAACGCACTTAGGTAGCGGTCGATGGCCTGGTTGGTCTTGGTCAGCTCAGCCTCCACGACCGCCAGTTCCGAGCGCTGTCCGTCCTGGCCCGCGTCGTACTGCTTTCTCGCTTCGGCCACCGCGTCGGTGATCAGGCCGTGGTGGTGGCGGTAGAAGGCGGCCAACCCGTCCAGGATGGCCGGTTCGAGAGCATCGGCGTTGAGCCGGTCGGCGTCGCAGGCGTCGGTGCTGTACCGGGCCCGGGTGAAGCAGGTGTAGTACCGGTAGGTCTTGGTCTTGCCCGTGGCGCGGGTACCGATCATGGCCTTGCCGCACTTCGGGCAGCGCAGCAAGCCGGTGAGGGTGAAGTCCGAGCCGTTGGCGGCACGGCGGGAGTAGTCCTCTCCGCGCTCGGCGAGGATGCGCGCGGCCTCGGCGAACACGGTCGGATCGACCAGGGGCTCGTGGCAGTCGGTGACAGTGATGCCGCGGAAGGACAGCTCCCCGATGTAGATCCGGTTCGCCAGCACGCGCAGGACTTGGCGTCCGGACCACAGCCCACCGGTGGTGGTGCGGTGTCCTCGGTCGTTGAGGACCGAGGCGATGACCTTGCTGCCCAGCCGATCGCTGGTGTACAGGTCGAAGATCAGCCGCACGATGGGCTCCTCGCCCCGGTGCGGCCGGAGCCTGTGAGTGTCCTTGTCGACGGTGTAGCCGAAGGGACGGTGCCCGCCCTTCCACAGGCCCTTGGCGGCTTTGCGCTCCATGCCACCGATCACGCGGTCGATGATGGTGTCGCGTTCGAACTGCGCGAACATGCCCAGCATCTGCACCAGCATCCGCCCCATCGGAGTGGAGGTGTCGAACGGCTCGGTGGCCGAGCGGAACACCACCCCGGCTTGGTCCAGATCGTCGAGCAGCGTTACGAGATCGCGCAGGTTTCGCGAGAAGCGGTCCACGCGGTAGACCAACAGAACGTCGATCAGTCCCGCTCGGGCGGCCATGATTGCCTGCTTGAGCCCGGGCCGGTCCGCGGTGGCTCCCGAGGCGTCGTCCGGGAAACGCTTGACCAGCCGCCACCCCGGTTGGGATTCGATGTAGGCCGTCAGTCGGTTGTCTTGGGCCTCGATCGAGTAGGGCTGGTGCTCGTCGTCGGTGGAGCGCCGGACGTAGATGCCGACACGCACATCGTCGGACAGGGCGGGGGCCATCGCGGCTTTCTTCGCGGTCTTGGGTCGCCCCAATTGCCTGCCTCCTTCCAGGAGAGAGCTCGGGCGCGCCGGTCTGACGCGCCCAAGAAGTGACTAAGAGTTGACTAACGCCGCAGGTCAGCGACCTTGATCGCGCACGGCGCGCCGGCCAGTGTCACGCCGGCGGAGCGAGAAACAAAACGATCAAGGCACCTTTATGCTGCTGCGTCACCAGAATCTGACTGGCTGTAGCGGTCCTGCTGCCAGCGCTCGATCAGCCCGGCCAGCGTGGCGACCGCGCTGCTGTATTGCTCCGCGGTCATCTCGGTCGTCTCGACCCGCTCGATGAGCACGCCGTCAGTCGCCCGTCGATAGGGGCGGCGGCGGGGATGGCGCTGGCGTGGTGCCGACTCGTGGCGGGGCTGTGAAGTGTCGAGGTCGTCGTGGTCCTCGTCGTACTTGCTCGTCATGTCCCTGAAGTCCGGCGCAAGCCCCGCGATCAGACACACGTTTGCCGCTTTACATCCGCCGGTGAGTCACTTCGGTGCTCGGGCGGCGAGGACGGGGATGGCGGCGATCTTGTCCGGGCTCAGGTGCTCCCAGATAAGTCCAGTGGGGCGCTTCGGCGGGCCGCAAGGGATGACCTCGTCGGGAGTGACGATGAGATCGACGCGAAAGTCGTGCTCGGTCTCCGGCAACTCGTCATCCACGACCTGCAGGGAGTGAACCGTGGTGACGATCGGGGTCTCCGGGCCGATGAGCCCGGACTCGTGGAGCAGCGCGACTTCGATGTCGGAGTAGCCGGCGCCCTTGCCGAGTCGGGCGCCGTGACGGTTGACTGCCACGCTGCCGCAGACGATGAGATCGATGGGTTCCACCTCGTCGAGGCCGACGTTCCGGGCGACCGTTGCAGCCGTGCGGCTAGAGGCGGCTTCCTCAGGCGGGACAGCGAGGCCGGCAGGATCGAGCAGGTAGAACGGATGCTGCTGGGCGAGCTTCGGCACCGCCATGTAGACGGTTTTGCCCTCGCGCAACGCTCTCGCGCGAGCGGGAAGTTGAGCCTTGTCCGGTACGGCCTTGATTGCTCGTGCGGCCTTCCAAGCAGGGAGATCACTGAGCCGGACCGCGGCGGCATCCGCGCCGACGAAGTCTGGGATGTGCCCGTGCGCGCTACCGCCGACCACCAGACCCTCACGGTCGAGCAGGTCCCAGATGCGACGGCGAGCGGCGTTCTTGAGCTCGTCCACTTCGTGGTTCGGCACGGGCGCTCCTTATGCTGTGCTCATCAGGGAGAGCAGCCGGTCGTAGACATCGTGCACGACGGGTTCGGTACGCCAACGGCGTAGCTCCCGCCCGGCGTCGAAGACGATGTTCAACCCACCGCCGCCGCGGGTCGCTTCGACCACGTCGATGGCTTCGTGGAGCGCGGCAGACGCGAGGTCGAGTTGGCCTTGACGAAGGTGGGACAGGCTCAAGTTTCCGAGCACGATAGCCCCGGACTTGTTCTGCTGACGCAGTGCCCGCGCGGCCTCTTCCAACCTCTGCTGCGCGCGACGATGCTCGCCGAGGAACAGGTAGCAGGAGCCCGCCAGCCGATCGAACTGGTTCGGGGAAAACAGGTGACCAGCGGCATCGGCCGGATCGATCTTTCCGAACTCGGTGTCCGCGCGACCCAGGGCTGATTCGCACGCCCGTGAGTCGCCAAGCATCGCGTGTGCTTCAGCCGCATGCAGCAGCGCCAACCCGGTCAGAACATGGCTGGTTTTCCGCGTCGTCTCGGCGGCTTGCTCGGTGAGCGCCAGACCGGCGGTCGGATCTCGCTCACCGTACAAAGCGACGTAGCTCTTGCGCAGTAGCGCGTGACCTTCCGCGGATCGGTCGCCGATCTCCTGAGCTGCGTGGATGGCCTGGTCGAAGTACGCCCGCGCGGTGCGATGGTCCTGGCGCTGGGATGCGTCCCAGACCAGTTGCCCCATCAGTGTCGCCGAGGCCATCTCCACGGCCTGGAGTTCCCTGAGTGTCCGCCCCGTGGGTGCTCGGTCGGCCAGGAACGCGACCTGGCCGAGGGCTTGCCCGGTCTCGGCCATGAGCGAGGTGGACGGCACGTGATCGTAGAGCTCGTCCAGCGCTTGTACGCGGTCGCGAAGCTCCGCGACAGCGGCGAGATCGATGCCGCTCTGGCGCGACATCGCGTGGTCCAGCCGCGTCACGGAACCTGACGCCGTGGAGGAGTTGGCCTGGAGCAGAACGTCGGTCGCCACGGGCAGGGTGAGGTGTTGCCCGTTGATCTGGAGGGGCACCAGCACGGTGTCGGGAAGGCTGTCCGTCACCTCCGGCGCGAGGCCACTGGTGGCCGGCTGATCGTTGGCGTCAGCACGCGAGCTCGGATCGCCGCCGGTCTGCCGAGCGTGTGGCAGCTTGAACCACAACAACTCTTCGGGGATGCGGAGGGTGTAGGCCCACTGGGTCAGCTTGTCCAGATCCTTGAGCGGAGTGCCCTTTTCGATGCGGCTGAGCTGGGTCTGAGTGATCCCCATCCAGCCCGCTACGACGTCCTGTGGAAGCTGCCTGGCGTGGTAAGGGTGCGTTCGGTATGCGTGGATGACCCGGCCCATGTGCCAGCTGGCCAGAGCTTTCCGCATCACGTCGGTGCGCCAGAACGAGATGGGCACCGGTGGAGGTCCGGCGTACAGATCACGTGCTCGGCTGGCGCATGCTCCGCATAACCCAGTCGTGTTGTCGCGCGCCAGACGGGTGCCACATCGGCATTCCCGAGTTCCTTGATCAGCGTCCATACCTTCGCCTCGATGCGTACCTCACGGCAGGCACCAGCTCACCATACCGGGCCGTTGATCAGATCTGGTTGACTTCACGCTCAGGACATCGATCGAGGACGGAGACCGCGATTGACGTGATCGGCTTCTACTCTGCCGACTCGACCGAGCCTCCAGCGGCCCGGAGGAGATCCTCGCCTTCCAACCGGTAGAAGATCTTGGATGGGTCTCGGCGAAGCCCGATGACGTCATAGAACTCTTGCGCATTGGCGTTGTACGCGTCGGTTGTCCACTCGACACGGCTGCAATGGTTTTTGGTGGCAATGGCGAAGAGGCTATGCATGAGTAGCTTGCCGACGCCGCTACGGCGAGATGCTTGGGCGACGTAGAGCTCTTTGAGGAAGAGCGAGCGCGTGAGCCCGACGGCGGGCCAGAGGAACGAATAGGAGGCAAGACCAACAAGTTGGTCATTTTGCCAGGCGGTCAGAGCGTGAGCGGCTGGCGGACTGCTAAAGAGCGCCTCGTTGATCTGGCGTGTGCGGAGTTCGAGAGGTTCTACTTCCGTGGCACCGTAGAACCGGTCCAGCTCCTCGAAGAGCTCGGCCATCGCGCCGACATCGTCTGGCTTGGCGTCTCGTACCGAAACCACGTCCGCTCTACTCCTTCGTGTCGGTGTCGGAGGGTGTCATCAACAGTTCATGCAGTTCACGGGCGGGCGGCAGCGCTTGTTGACGTTTGGGGAGTGAGTCCACTATTTCCTGTGCTCGGACGGCAATAATCCCTTGTCGCTGCTGAGCATCGAGACTGACCAGTGTGTCCGTTGCGTAGGAGACCGCAGCGCTCGCGTCGCCGTCATGGAGGAGACAACTCGCGCGGTCGAGGCGAGTGAGCGTCTGGTCCATGTAGTCGCCAGGTGGGCAGATTTCGAGTGCTCGTTCCTGCGCTTTCCACGCCGACCGCGTGTCATGGAGATGTGTGAAGGCGTTGCCTTCGTGAAAGCGGAGCTGTGCCTCGTTGTAGCCGAATGCGGAGGTATTGATCGAGTCCGGGCGCAGCTTTTCCAGGATGGTTTCGGCGTGTTGGAGTGCAGTTCGGGTTTCGTCGGGACGTCCCAGACCGGCGTGCGCGCGTGCTTCCAGCGCGGCGGCGAGCACGGCCCCGACGGTCAACTCGGCGCCGGGGACGTCCTGCGCGTGACGCGCAACGTGCGTGGCCTCAGTGAGATCGCCGCTGTAATAGTGCCCGTATGCCTCTTGCGCCAGCACCCAGGAATGCGTCGTCGGATCTCCTGCCTCATCGGCCGCGATACGAGCGGTATGTGCCCAGCCGCGGAATGCGGCGCGTTCGTCGAGTTTGATCAGCGTCAGGCACATGAGTCCGGACATTTGCGCGGTCAGCCGGGTCAGACGGCGCAACGCGGACGCAGATCGACAGCGGGACAGTGTCCGCTTCAGCCTGGCGAGATCGATCGTCAGGTCTGCGAGAAGTAGGCCCGCTGGACGATCGCGCGTGGCCTGTCCGTAGCGCAGCACGGTCTGTTCCCAGTCATCGAGGCTGGCTTCGGTGACCGCGTGCTCGCTGAGGGTGTCGGTGAGCTCGCGGCGCAGCAGTTCCGCTTGCTCGAGGCCGGCGGTTGTTGGTGTGGCGATGGCTGTGTTGTCGGATGCTGGCGTCCACAGCCGTGGCTGGGTCTCATCCTCGTGCGGAGCGGTCAACAGGGCTGCGGAGTTGGCTTCGACCAGCGTGTGGGTCGCGATGGGAAGAGTGACCTGTTGGCCGTTGATCTGGAGCGGAACCAGCAGGGTGTCGGGCAGGTGCGCGCCGAGGTCGCCTACCAGTCCGCCTCCCGCAGGCCGACCACCACCCTTGGCCCGCTCAACGGCCGAGCTGCCGGTGTCGTTGGAGTCTCGCGCATGCGGAAGCCTGAACCACAGGAGGTCTTCGGGAATCCGAAGCGTATAGGCCCACCGGATGAGTTTGCCCAGGTCTTGCATGGGCTCACCGTTCTCAATGCGGCTGAGCTGGGTTTGGGTGATGCCCATCCAGTCCGCGACGATGTCCTGCGCGAGCGGCTTCGCGTGATACGGGTGGGTCCGATACGCATGGATCACCCGGCCCATGTGCCAACTGGCCAGCGCTTCGCGCATTTCCTCGGCGTGCCAGAACGACCGGGGAACTACGGGTGGGCCGACGTAGAGGTCCCGGGCCTGATTCGTGCAGGCTCCGCACAGGCCGGTCGTGTTGTCGCGGGCCAGGCGCGTGCCGCAGCGGCACGCGCCTGGTGCTTGGTCGGCCGTCATTCACTGTCCCCACGTGCGCTTACGTCCTGCGCTGCGTAGCCACGATACGCGATGTGCACTGTTCGTGATCATGCGTCGTGCGCATACATGATCATGCATCGCGTGTCATGAACGCGTCGCGTCCACGAAACCACACTTTCCGCAGGTTGCTGGTCGTCGCTTCCCGCCTACCCCTTCCCCCCAGGGGGTGAGGCGACGACCGGCAGCCGTGAAGAGATCACTGGCCGTGGCGGGGTGGGTACCCCCGAGCTCATCCCGCCACGGCCGCCCCGAGGAAGGAAGTAGGGAGCACGGATGTCTAACCCGCTGAATGCGGCAGCGCCGCCGTCCTCCCAGGTTGCAAGGATGCGCACGAGGGCGCCGATCGTGGATCAGCACGCCACGTGGATCGCGGTCAATCCGGTTCAGGGATGCCCCAAGGCGTGCGCCTACTGCTTCTTGAATGAGCGCGGTCAGGTTGCCGTCCGCCCGGAACACCTGGCTACCCCGGAGGACACGGTCAGCGCGCTGGTGGCCTCGCCGTTCTATGCGCCGGACCGGCCGGTAGCCCTCTACACCTGGACCGATGTCATGGCGCTTCCTGCCTCCCGAGCACACCTGGCACGACTGCTGGAGGTGATCGCTGACGAGGAACTCCCCAACCCGGTCGTGCTGATCACCAAGTGCCACGTGCCGGACGAGACCCTGGCCGCGATCAACGCCGCTCGCAGGCGTGGCGTCGCGATGATCGTGTACCTGAGCTATTCCGGGCTGGGGCGCGACATCGAGCGCGGGATTCGGCATACCGCGATCACCGACAACTTTCCCCGCTTGGCTGCTGATGGCGTACCGGTGGTGCACTACTGGCGGCCGGCGTTCCCGGAGTCGG
Organism: Saccharomonospora amisosensis; assembly: GCF_011761185.1. NCBI lineage: Bacteria > Bacillati > Actinomycetota > Actinomycetes > Pseudonocardiales > Pseudonocardiaceae > Saccharomonospora > Saccharomonospora amisosensis. The sequence goes on from NZ_JAAOYM010000001.1 coordinate 805,692, forward strand.
CGACCACCTCGACCATGGAGCACGTCCTGGACTGGGCCGCCCAGTACGCGCGGTGCACGGTGGCCGCCGGCCTGAAGGTGGAGCCCGGCGCGCTGCCGCGCCTGGCGGGGATCTGGCCGGAGCTGGCGGCCACAGAGGGTGTGACCGAAGCCGAAGGCGTGTATCCGCGGGCCTTCTGGGAATTCATCCACCACACCAGCAAGCGGCATCCGGACTATCCGCTGTTTCACACCAATTCCTGCGCCTTGGCCTACATCCTCGGCCGCGCGGATGCCTTCGGGGTCTACCGCAGCACCGTGTGCCGCGTGCGCAACCACTGCCCAGCCGGGCAGCGCCAACTGTGTCGCGATGCCGACAACTCTCGGCAGCCCCTGACCAGGGCACTCGTACGATCGGCGCTCGCTCAGCGTGACCTGGCCGACGCTCCGTTCCGTCTCGACGTGCAGGAACGAGAACTGGTGATTTCCGCGCCGGTCGAGACCAGCCGGGTCGCGGCACTGACTCAAGATCTCGGCATTCGAGTCCGAGTGGACAGGGCGGACACGGATTCCTACTGGAACAGCGGAACGGCAGGCGCCCTGCCGCTCATCATTGGATAAGGCACCTCATGCTGCCCGATCATCTGCATGCGATGCTCGACGAGGCTCGCCGCTTGCGCCAGCGCTTCGCCCGCACCGCGCCCCAACAGTGGACCGTCACCACCGCAGCCACCGAGCTGTCCGTCCAGGTAGGGCACCTCGCTCTGTGCATGCTTCGGGGACGCGGGCACGACGTCTCCGACATGGAAGATCCGGAACGGCCGATCACCAACCTCGGTGACGAACTGGCGGACGTCGTGCTCGCCGCCCTCAGCATCGCCGTCCTCGCGAACACCGTCCCGACACCGCTGGCCACGCCCGCGGCGACACCGCACGATGCCGACGACGCATTCCTTCGTCTGCTGGTCGCCGCGGGCGAACTCTCGGAAGCGGCGCTGGTCGAGCACGGCTACCGCCATCGACCGACCGGAACCCCACGCCCGTTGGCCGACGCCGTCACCAACGTGATCGCCGCCTGCGACACCCTCGCCACCCGGCTCGGGATCGATCTCGATGACGAGTTCGACGCCATGGTCGTCAGCGCGGACGCGTTTCTGGATGATCGCCTGCCAGGCGGTGACGGGGTGTCATGAGCCGCCCGGGGGAGTTCAGCACGCACCAGCGCGCCGGTGATCACGTCGTCAAGATGCTCGACGTCGACCACCGCACGGGGATGGGCATCGCCGTCGCGGCACACCGCGCCGGAGCGCGGGGACTCCGCACCTACGTCGACACGCTCGTCGACGCTGGCGTCGCGTTGCCACCGGGGTTGGAGATCGTGAGTGAGAACCCCCTGGCGGTCCGGCACCAGTGGGTATCCGGCCCAACCCTGGCCGACGCGGCAGCCGACGACGTGGACAGCTTCGTTGCGGCGGTTGCACGCATCGGCCAGTGGCTGCGGGCACTGGAGTCGACCGATGCCCGGATCGACACCAACCTCGCGAACTTCTGCCTACGCCGGGACCGTGTGGTGCTCGTCGATGTCCTCCCGCCGCTGGTTCCCAGCACACGGCCCGAGCCGCACGACTCCTTTGACGCCCTGTTCGGCGCTCTATGCTTCGACACCCCGATCACCCTCGATGCCCTGGTCGGCTACGCCGTTCGCGCATTGCTGAAGGCGAGCACCATCGAGGGTGCGCGGCGGTTTCTCCCCGTGGCGCGCGACCTGCTGGAGTCTCCGCACAGGCGAGCAGCGCACGGATTCCCCGAGAGCTGGTTCCGCGCCCGCGCCAGCGTGGCCATTCGCACGCTCGAAGACGACGAGTGGATCAGCGAACTCCACGAGTTCTTCGCGCTGACCTCGGTCTTGGTCTTCCGCGAGTTGGACGAACCGGCACGCATCCGCCGCATCCAGCAGGTCCACCGGCGCATCGAGGAACGGAACTTGCTATGACCAACCTCAGCACACGGCGCCACACGTGGACCGCCCATGCCGGTGACCTCGCCTTCACCATGAGCGCCCCCGCCCACTGGGCGACCGATCAACAGAGCTACCTCGCCGGGTACCTGCCCGGCCCACCCGGAGAACTCGACCTCGGTGCCTTCCGGCTGACCGTGCACCTCGACGACGTCGGAGTCCACCAGATCGTCTGGAAGGCCGCCCACCCGCCGACAACCCACCGCGTGGAACCCATCGACGGTGTCGTATTGCTGGAAAACCGCGAACCCACCGGACGCCGCTGCTACGCGATCGCGGCGGACAGCCTGGAGCACCAGGCCCGAGCCTATGCCGTGGCCGTCCATGACCGCGACATCGAGTTGTTCCTCCACCACACGGCCGCCCGACCGCACGTCTACCCACTGCGCTTGATACGCGAGGCCATGCTGCGGACCTACGAGAACGCCGGCGGCATCGTCTTCCACGCCGCAGGAGTCGATCTGGGCGGCGCCGGGGTGATGATCTGCGGCCCCCGCTCCGCAGGCAAGACCACCACGCTGGCGTGCCTGCTCCGCGCGGCCCACGGACAACTGCTGTCCAATGATCGGCTCATCCTGCACAACCCTGGGCAGCTCATCCCCGTACCGCTCCCGGTTCCGGTCGCACGAGGAACCCTTGAGGCCATCGACGAGCTCCAAGCCGCTGTCCCCAGGCTGTCGCGGCCACAACCCCGACCGGACACAATCCCCCATGCCTTCGGCGCAACAACCAAGGTCGCCTTCAGCGCCCGCGAATTCGCCGCCGCGCTCGGCTCATCGCTCTCGCGGGCCTCCTCGCTGCGGAGCGTGGTCGTGCCCCGCTTCACCGATACCGACGCCCCGTTACGCACCCGCCGCCTCGACCCGGCCGAAGCGCGTCAGGTGCTCGCCGCCAGCTGCTTCACCCCACACGACGAGTTCTGGATCAATCCATGGCTCGTTCCCCGCGTTCGCGCGGACACCGACCTCGCCACGTTTGCAGCGAAGATCGTGACCCACATCGCCGGAGCCGTGCCGTGCGTCGAAGTCACCTTCGGCGTGCGCAACTCCATGGAAGAGCTCGACAAGGCATTGCTCGACATCGTCAGGAACATCCCATGAACCACACACCAGGGTTTACCGCTGTAGTCACCGCCGCGGGCCACGCCACCCGATTCCGGCCGTTCAGCACGATCGTGCCCAAGGAAATGCTGCCGGTAGGCACCACACCAGCAGTCCAGCACGTCGTGACCGAATGCCTCGATGCCGGAGCGACACAGGTCATCGTCGTGACCCGGCCTGACGACACCGTGATCCCCGCACACCTCGCCACACTCACCGCCCGCGGTCTGCCCGTGGAGACCGTGCCCGAAGATACGTCCCATGGCTACGGAAACGGCGCACCCCTGCTCACCCTCCGCGATCGCCTGGCCGAGGAGGACAGCTTCGCCGTCGCGTTCGGCGACGATGTCCTTCTGGACAGCCCCACACCGGGCGCGGATCTGGCCACCATGCACCGCCTCGCCCACGAGGGTGCAGACGCCGTGATCGCTACCCAGCACGTCGACCCCGCCGAAACCGGCTCCTTCGGGATCATCGACGTCCATGAGGGCCAAGCGGACCGCGTCGCGGCCATCCGGCAACGGCCGCATCCGACCACCGTGAACCAGCCACTCGCAGTGGTATCCCGCCTGATCCTGCGCCCCTCCATCTTCGACCACCTCACCGCCACCGACCTCGCCCGCGGTGAGGTCGACCTCGGCATCGCGGTCGGCCAACTCGCCAGCCACGCCGACGTACGCCTGCACCGCATCACGAGTTGCTGGGTCACCGTCGGCGATCCCCACCACTACCTGCACGCCCTGCGCCTCCACGCGCTACTCGACGAGACCGATGAGACCGCATCCGTATGACAAAGGAACCCCTATGCCGTTGATCGACATCTTCACCGACCGCTACGACCACGTCGGCACGGAAGACAAGAAAGAAGCCCACCGCCAGGGGTTGTGGCACCGCACCTTTTCCGCCCTCGCCCTCAACCCCACGACCCGACGAGTGGTGCTGCAGAAAAAGGCCCCCAGGCGCTACACCTTCGAACGCCCCGACTACGCCGACATCACCGTCGGCGGCCACTACCACGCCGGAGAGAGCATCGAAGACGGTGTACGGGAAGTCCGCGAAGAACTCGGCCTTCCCACGACCTATGCCGACCTACACCCGATCGGCCTGCGCCAGACCGCCGTCACCCTCGCCGAGGACTACATCGAACGCGAATTCCAGCACTGGCACCTACTGCCACTGGACGTCGACCTGGACGACATCCCCTTGGCCGACGCCGAGGTCGCGGGCCTTGTCGACATCGATCTCGACGACGCCATCACCCTCGCTGACGGGGCCAGCCCGACGATCCCCGCCCGCTACGCCACCCGCACCGCAGACGGCCTGACCTACTCCGAAGCCACCCTCTCCCGCACCGAGCTCGTCCCGAATTACCTCGCACTCGACCAGCTCTACCTCCGGCTGTTCATCGCCGCCCGCCGCTACTGCGTCGGCGAACGACAGCACCTCTTCTGGTAACCCCAAAGGACCGTTCTGATGACAGTCGCCGTGGTCGTCGGCACCCGGCCAGAAGCCATCAAGCTCGCCCCGATAGTCGAACTTCTGGGATCTCGCGCGCTGGTGATCCATACCGGACAGCACTACAGCGCCAGTATGTCGGGGACGCTCACACCGCATCTCGGCCTGCCAGCTCCATCGCCCTGGTCAGCCGCGCGACCGGCCACACGCAGCGCTCAGCTTGGACATCTCACCGCGGCGCTCGGCCACGTCTTCACCAGCCGGCGACCTGCGGTCGTTGTTGTTCACGGCGACACCACCTCAGCACTGGCGGGCGCCCTCGCAGCCAACACAGCCGGGCTCCCGCTGGTCCATGTGGAAGCGGGCCTGCGCAGCTTCGACCGGACCATGCCGGAAGAACACCACCGCGTCCTCATCGACCACCTGGCCGACTTGTGCTGCGCTCCCACCCCAACGGCTCACGAGAACCTCTTGGCCGAACGGATACCGCCAGACCGTATCCAACTGACCGGAAACACCATCGTCGAAGCGCTCGAGGCCGCATTACCCTCAGCCGAACATCAAGCACGAACCCTGGCGCACTTCGGCCTGGTAAACGACGGCTACGTCCTGGCGACCTTCCACCGACCCGAGAACGTCGATCAGCCCGACAACCTCAGCACGATCCTCGCGCAACTGGACTCTCTTCCTAGCCCAGTCCTCCTTCCTGCACACCCCCGCACTCGGTCCCGTATCGACAACTACGGCCTGCACGAGCCGACAGGAGCGTTGCGTCTCGTCGAACCGCTCGACTACCCAGACTTTCTCGCCTTGGCCTGCCACGCAGCACTGATCATTTCTGACTCCGGGGGAATACAAGAGGAAGCCACCGTCCTCAAACGCCCCATCCTCGTCGTCCGCCGCAGCACCGAACGACCCGAGATCGAGGGAACCTTCGGACAACGCACAACACCGGGACCTCACCTTGCCTCGCTCGCCACACACTGGCTTTCCAACCGGCCCCGAAAGCTCGCCGAGCTGGCATCCCCCTACGGAGATGGCCGCGCAAGCCGACGCATCGCGCATTCGCTGGACGCGATGGCCAACGAGATAACCACGGCGAAAACGGCCTGACCGCTCAAATACTCCCGCGTCCAGCAACCGGAGGGCGCTCGTCGTGCCAAACAGTGCCAACTGCGCCGAGTTTTCATCTCGTCAACGCCGGTGCGATCGTGATCAGGTCAGTACGGATGTTGTTTGATGCCGCGTCGACTTCGGGCCTAGCCCGATTTAGCTCTGGTTGCCGGCTAATACGCCTAGCGCATTGTTGATCATGCGTCTGATGTGCCTTGCCGGACGCGCCCGCTTCGTACGGTCGATTCATCGCAAACCGAACATGTACCCGAGGTGGCGATAAGCGATGACCAACAACGACAAGGCGATGCGGATGTTGCCCGCCATCCCAGGGTTGAGTTGGACGGAGGCTCGGTCCACGGCGGTAATGCTCGCCGAGCACGGCTGGCCGATTCTCCCCGGAACGTATCAGCTCGCCGAGCACGCCGGCTGGCTGGGTAAACCCCGTGCGATGGGCTTGGAGCCAGCCGCCGATCTCTGGTGTACGGCGTCCACCCGTGATCCGGCTGTCGCCATGGAGTGGTGGACGCGACGGCCGTACTCAGTACTGCTCCTATGCGGCGCGGAAGTGGACGCGTTGGAGGTCCCCATCGACCACGCCAACCGCGCACTGCCAATGCTTCGCAGCCGAGGACAACTCAGCCCGATTGCCGTTACGCCGTTCCGTACATCGTTGATCTTCGTGCCTGCAGGCCACACGTTGCGCGAGGAATTCGACAAGAGTTCGCAAGTCCGGCTGCACTCAAGCGGTGCTTGGGTTCCACTCCCACCGACGTGCAGGGATGGTGCCCAGTACCGATGGGAGGTTCTCCCCGCCGACGTCGGGTGGCAGGTCGCGGAGTCTTCGGCAGTGCAACAAGCGCTTCTGGAGACCCTCGACGTGCGGTCCGCCGAAGCAGCCGCCACCGCGCGGAGTGTGAAGTCATGATGTGGTTCGGGACAGCAAAGGCCGAGCGCTCCCCGATCCTCTTCAACCTCCTGAAAAGAGCCAGCGGTCGCGCCCTCCTCCCGCGCGTACCTAGCTGGCGGCCGGGCGGCCGTGTAGCAGACGCGCAGACGGTGTAGAGCGCGTGGGCTCTCCGTCCTTCCAAGCGGCTCCACGGTCTCCCGGCTTGTCTCGCAAGACCGCGGTGGAGGCGGCCTGCTTCGCGCTCGTCGCCTCCACCGCATTCCAGATCATTCTCAATTGAATCCAGAGGACGCCAAGGAGCTGAGCATTATGGACAAATCAACGGCGACACGAGTCGACGGGACAGAGCTAAATACCCCCACGGAAATGTTGTTGCCACGATCCGCGTTGATCATTAAAGCATTCCGTAGTGGAGTACCGGCCGCTGTGAGCAATCATCCACTGCTGACCGTCGCAGCCAAGCTCGCCGCTCATCACCAGCAGCAGTGGATAGTGGAAGAGATCAGCCTGGATACAGAGGCCGGAGACCACTTTCTAACCGCGGCGAAACGGTCCATCGATTCCATTGGGTTGCAACGTTTGCGTTTGATCGAGGGCATCAATGCGTGGGCCGCGCGGCGGGTGCCCAGCCGGCCCGGGACATCGTTGCACACCGAAACGCTCGGATCGATCTTCGATCGGCTGGCCATAGCTTGGGTCCGGTCTAACCGCATGATCGACATCGCTACACCGGACGATCGCAAGCTGGCACAGCTTGCCTTGCAGCAGCTCGCCGGCCTGGCTGATGCCTATGACGACTTGGTTCGCGATGTCGTGGGAGGCAGGCGCCGATTGCCGAACTGGCGCGAGGTCCAGAGCCATGCCCACTCCCTATAACCGCGGCTGTCTCTGGCCGAGATCCGTGCCACCGAAAAGGAGCTCGCTGTGTCTATGCCGGTTGAGGAAGTCAACGCCGACACGAAATGTCCAAGCGTCCTAGGCGGGCGGATGCGGCACTATCCGCGCACGGTCTCCGGAACGCCGGTGACCATGCCGTACCTGGACTCATATCCGCTCGGCTTGAAGAAAATCGTAATGCCTTCGCTGTGCGGAAATGCGCACCTCGTACCGCCTCATGACACCGATGGCCAATTCCCGAGCCTGCTCCTCTGCACGTCGTGCGAGTCAGCACACTGGACAAACCCGGGCGGCGCCTCGGAGCTGACAGCCGCAAGCGAACGAGACGCAAGCGCTGCCGTCACGGCGGTCTGAGCAATCCGTGAATGATAGCGAGCCCCCGCCGTGGGACGGCATGAGCTCCGTGACGCTGCCGGGAACCCAGTTGTGGGCGAGGCCGCTGCGTTCGCCGGTGGAGGCGGTCGCCACAGCAGAAAGATCATGGAAGCGCCGACCGAGCGAATCCTCGCGGCAGCACTTGAGTGGATCACAACACCTGCCGCAGAGTTGCACTCGCTTGTGGACACCTAGCCGATCCCAGTCGTGGACGTCGAGGCCGAGAAGAAACATGCGGCTGACATCGCCTTTTCGCGACCGAAGCCCGGCACCGCTCCGAGCGAAGGGTCTGCAACCTGGAAGCCACCGCTGACCTACGAGGAGCTGGCGCGGGTGCTTCAGGGATTGCGACAGAAGTGGAAGATGTAAGGAAGTTTCCCATCGCCTCGAAAACAGTCGACGAAGGCAATCTACTGTGGGCCACCCGCTCCGCTTAGCTCACTCGTGATGCTCCGGGTCGTTCGGCTGGTCTCCGGTTCGACAGAGAACTGCTCCTCCAACATGGTGATGGTTGAACGTCGGCTCAAAGGGGAGTCCACCGGTTAGCGGCGTTGCCGTCACGCGTCCTGCTCGTCGATATGGAAGTCGGTCAGCCCGAGTTGCCGCAATGCCTCCTTCACGACCAGGTCAAGGGTCTGGCGCGGTATTCCTTGTGGCCCACCTGCCGCTGTGATGTGAAGATCCACAGACACCTCAGCCGCGCTTACCAGCGGAAGCACAGCCGACTTGACGACTTCCCGCATGCTCTCACCTGGAACCCCACGCACGGAGACCGTCACGGCACGGACATGATCGCTACGGTCGCGATCGCGACCGCCGCCATCGTCAGTTCGTCCTCCGGAGCCGGTAGGACGTGCGTATGGCGGTGGCGTCGATCCGCCCCGCACGACTGGCCCTGGAGCGCCGCTTGGCTCGCTCCGAGTCTCGTCGTCGCGTCCGCTTTCGGGTTGACGCCCAGCGAGCAGAGCTTGAGCAGCACTGGCACGCACGAGCCAAGTCCCGGGCTGGAAGACGATCTCGTCGGATGTTACGGCCTCCCGGAACCGGATCAGTGCATCGTCAGCATCCCAGGATGTACCGCTTGACAGTGCGAACTGACCGGACTCTGCACCGGCAGCCAGAGCGCGACTGAGCACTTTCTCGGACGCTAGCTTCGGAAGGCGCGGATACTGCGAAAAGTAAGAAAGCAGTCGGTCGAGTTCCACGGCGTCCTGTTCAGTAGGGAGAACAGCGAACCGCTGTGACAGGAGTGCTGCTGGCGCGAGCTGGTCGGTGATGAGTCGATCAGCGTCCTTGAGGTGCGCCGCGACCCGTTCGGTGATCGTGCTTCCCATTCGAGCTGGACCGAGGTCACTGCGGTCAACCTTGACTCCCTCGCCATTCGCATCGCGCAGCGCCAACAGGTGCCTGTATGCCATCACGATCTGCTGGGGAAGGCGTTCCTCCGAGTCAGAGGCGCGCTTACGCAGCCGCTCCTTTTGCTCGGCATTGAATCGACCGAGCCGGTGGCGGTCTTCGAGCAAGTCCTGCATGGCTACGAGGGTCCGAGCCGTCGAACGGGCTGCACTCATGAGATGTGCGTCGGCAGCAACCAGAACGACCGCGTTGAGGTTGGCGCGCCAGCCGGCGCCCTTTGTCTTGAGAATCTGCGAAGCTGTATCGAGTGCCTCACTGTCGGTGTCACCGCCGAGGCGTAGCTCCGGGTCGAGTATGCCGAGGGTCAGACGGCCGTCGTCGGGCAGAGCCGATGGTTCGGCAACGTTGTGGATGACGCGGAATCCGTGGCCGCTGGGCGATGCTTTGCGGATGGCGTCGTTGATGCGCTGGTCGACGTCGTACCCGTGGACGGCAGCTTCACGTTCAACGATGACCTTGTTCAGGTTGGGCTCTGTTGTAAACCGGTAGCGCCCACCCTCCAAGCGCATGTACCAGAGCGCCCCTTCGAGGGCGTCGCGAACGTCATCGAGCACGCCGCGCGATACTCCAGGCCGGGTCACGCCGATCATCATCTGCGCTGCTGATGCGCCGACAACCCTGTCGGCACTGAAGGAGTTGGCGAAGGCGGTAGTGGCCAAGGCCGTGGCCAGATGCATCTGTCCAGCTTGGCCACCGCGGCGCTTGTCCTCCTGCGGAGCCTTCGAATCAGGACGGATGATGTCGGCGTTTAACGCCGATTTGTAGCTCTCACCTGCGAACTTGAGTACCTCGCCCCGTACAGCATCGTCGTACAGGGGCAGGTCACCGAGGTGGATCAGTGGCGCGTCGTGGTCGGCACGTGAAAGGGCCTTGACCGTGTGGGCAAGGATGCGCAACGCACCCCGGGTGCGCTGGAACCCCGACAGAGATCCCCACCGGTGGGTACACAGGTCCACAAGCTCCGGGTGGAACGGGTAGGCACGGGCGATACGGTCGCGATAGTGGCGCTCCCGAAACGTTGACGGCAAGACGTCGCCAAGACTGTCGTAATGATCGCCATACGCGTCAGCTACAGCCCGCCGATGCTCGTCACTTCCAGTAGTTGCGAACAAGCGACGCTGGAGGATCGGGAAAATGTCGTCGCCCTCGACAGGTGTGACGATGTTCTCGCTGCGGCCTACGACCCGGCTCAGTCGCTCGTACATCTCCGTACCGCTGACGTCCGCGTAATCCTCCATGCGGCTGGACGTCAACGTCGCGAGCACGGCCACACCGGGTACTTGCGCTGCTGCTTGGGTCAAGTTCTTGATGACCGTCAGCGTTGTCCCAGCGAGGGAACCTTCATGCGTTTCGATCGAAAGTGCGTTGTTGAGGTAGACCAACATCTCGTCGAGGAGCACCAGACATGGGGCGTAGGCGCTGAGGAGCTCGGCGAGTTCATGCGTGGAAGCCCCAGCTCGTGCCCGATCCGACTCAGCGATCCGGTCATACGCTGCTGGACCGCCAAGCCGCCAGGCAAGATGTCCGACGAGGGTGTGTAGCCGGTGGTCGTTGTCCACCTGCTCGGGCGTCGCCGGCAGATCGCTGCCGTCGAGCACCGCCACCGTCGCTTTCGGTATGGCCTGGCCGCCAAGCTGTTCCGAGAGCCCCTTCGCCAGTGCCGTCCCAGCCACCTCGTCGGGCTGTCGGAACAAGTGGTAGGCAGCCAACAGAGTGTGCGTCTTACCGCCACCGAAATCGGTCTGAAGCCGATGCACGCTGGGCGCGGACTCGTCACCTGACAGCCGTCGGGACAGTCGCGTGAGCACGTCGGTCAGACTTGCGGTGAGGTACGTCTTCTCGCAGAACTGCACAGGGTTGACGTAGTCGGCCGGCCCACGTCCGCGTGCCACCGAACCTAGGTCGGCAGCGAACAACCCCTCGTCGAATGAGCCATCGGCGATGTCGGCATGCGGCTGGGCGATCTTTGTCCACGTCGTCAGTTCGGTGCTCACAGGTCCTTCCCCGCTTCTTTCCTTTAGTCGAACAAGCTCAGACGATCGCCCGGCAAGTCAAAGAGCCGCCCCGACGAAAAATCGATGGTCGAGTCCGTCGCTGCATTGGCCAGTGCCTCCTGATTGCCCGCCAAGCCCAACAGCATCGTTCGCTCCGCGTTCTTCTCCGGAAGCACCTGAGCAAGTGCGTTCGCAGTCGCCCAGAACGCAGGTTCATCGCTGTATCCAGCACGAGCCAGTAGCGTGGCGAGCTCGTTACGTCGACCGTCTTCCCACAAGCGCGCCGCGGCATGAAGCACGCCGACCGCGGTGTCCGGCATCTCATCGCCTCGCCTCGGCGCCCTGCGATCTTGCGGACCCAGTAGCCGAAAGGACGAACCGTTCTTCGTGACGAGCCCAACGCGCTCCAGCGCAGATAGATCCACGTCGAATGCGCGCTCCAGCATGTACGCCTCGTCGGCAGGCAGGTCCTCGACGCCATAGCCCCACCGCCAACTCAGGTAGAACAAGGTCTCGTTGTCGAGTGAGGTGAGGCGCTCGCCCCCGACGAGGCTGCGCATGGCATGGTGGGCGACGGTTTGACGCGCAAGGACCATCAACTCATCGACGCCGACCTCTTCGCCAGACAGTCGTAGCACTCGTCGGTAGCGGCCAAATACCTCAAACGCCGGTCCCACAGCGGAGACGAAGTAGTCGGCACCATGCAGGCCAAGTCCCTCGAATGTGCCCAATCGTTCGGCAATCCGCTCGCGCAACTCTGGGACAACGTCATCATAGAACCCGTCCGCTTCCAGATCGGAAGGGCGACAAATGAGTACTACGGACGAGTTGAGCACAGCGCTGATCTGGGCCGTAGAGCGATTGCTCATCTCCGATCGCATCGGCCAAGACGTGGTCACTAGCAGTCGGGCTGCGCGCAGAGCATTGAGGAGCCGTTCCCACGCAGATGGCTCGGTGTGGGCGAAGACCAATGCGACGTGCCCATCGTCACGTACCACGCGCCGCATCTCTTCCAATGCACGCTGGAGACGACGCTCATACTCGTCGTCCGTGATGTACTCAGGTGACTTTTTGTCTGCCCGAGTTTGGATGATCTCTCCCGCCTTCGGGGTGAGTGGGGTTGCGAACAGGTCCGGGTAGAGATGGCCAATGCTTCGCTTGAGCCAGACGTAAAAGAGATCAGAAAGGTCGCCGTACTGGAATGCATCGTAGTATGGTGGGTCAACGATTACTGCATCGAAATAATTGGTTTCCCAAGGCAGGCTCTGAGCATCCGCGCGAACAACGCTGGCGTTTTCTGCTGCTGCACTGAAACAGTGCCAAATAGCCTGCTCAATCCAGCGAACAGCACCATCCCAGTTGCCAGATACCTCGGCCAGTGGATTGATCTCTGTGAAATTCCACGCCATACGGATGGCTTGCTGTGGATATGTGTCCCGAACCTTCTCGCCTGTGACGTGCCACCCGCAAAACGAAGAGTTGTAGACAACAACGCGATCAACCGCGAGTCCAAGGTACGTCGTGAGTACCTTAGCCTGTTCGGGATTCATCCCAGCACTGAGCATTTCGTGGTGTGCGGCCCTGACTGCCGCACAAAACGTTGCGAGAACATAGAGTTGTCGGTTGTTGAACAGGCCAGCCCAGCTGTCGACTCCATAAACGAGATTTCGCAGAATGCGGAATTGTGACTTGACCATTCTTTCGTCTGGAATAGCGCTGGTGCCGTCAGGTGTCTCCTCAAGGTGATCCAGAAGACCCTCGGGGAGTTCTTCACCTGCCTTAAGCTCGGCGTCGCTCGGCTCACGGTAGACGCGCTCCCGGCCGTGGGTGTCGAGGACTCCGTAGAGACGCTTACCAAAGCCGTGCTGCTTCGCATAGATCCGCACATCTTTGGCGGGTACGACGCTGGAGCAGCGCGGGCAAGTGATGGAGCTCGACTTGACGGTGCCCTCGGATGGGTCCGCTTCGGTCGTCGGATTTCCATTGTGAATGGCAACATCCAAATGGCCATTGACTGGCCGGAGCTCTACCCAACACTTGCGGCGATTGCTGTTAGCCAGCCATCGGTCGCGCATCAGGGGAATTTCGATCCCGCAAGCGGGGTTCTGACATGGCATCGTGCGAGCCCAGAAGTATACGGCAGCCCGGCCGCCGCGGGGTCCTTCCGGGAAAACAGTATCGAGGTCGTTTGAGACGCGTTCCCGTACCCAACCAGCCCATTCGCGGAAGTCCTCGGCGAGGCTGCTCTGCCCGTCACGATCGAAGCGGCTGTAGCTTTGGGGATACTCAAGTATGCACCGTTGCAGAAGGTGAGCGACGGGGTTGATATCACTCGCAGTAACATCAGCGCCGAGCCGAAGTGCTTCCAAAGGGATTGCTGCACCGCCAGCGAAGCAGTCGAGTACGCGAGGTTTACGGTCCGGCCACGCCTTGGCAATTCGTTCGCGCAGGTGGCGCACTCCGGCACCGTTGCTCTGCTCGAAAGGCGCGGCCAGCGCGATGTCCTTCAGTATCTCGTCACGAGCGGCGTCGTCACCCGGGTCGGGCAGGAGTGTGCCGGCGACGACGGCGCGGCTCATAGCAAGGGGACGGCGTGCCCACCACAGGTGCATGGTGGAAATATGGCCGTGGCGCAGGCTCTTCTCGCGTCCGGATTGCTCGTTGACCTGGGCGAGTGGCAGGCCGTGTTCGATGAGGCGACGTTCGTTGATCATGCCGGGTTCTCCTCGGCGGCAGGGATGAAGTCGTCGGGAGCCACGGCGAACTTCACATCAAGGTTGGGTCGGAAGGCGCCGAGAAGTGCTTGTGCAGGGTTGTGGATGCGGTAGAGGCGCGGGTCAGCAGAGGCGCAGTCCAGGACCGCGTAGAGCCAGTAGTCGTCGCCGATCTCTTGGGCTTTGGCGAACTCGCTCCAGCTGAGTGCCACAGCGCCGTATCCCGCTCGCCCTTTGACTTCAATGCAGCGTCGCTCGTCCTTGGTGGTGGAAAGGAGGTCGAAGCCGATGTTGTCCTTCTCGTAGCTTTCGACCTTGGCTCCTCGACCTTCTTCGTAGTGCCACGCAACGTTGATCGCGATCTGCTCGATTTCCTCGGTTTCAGTCGCGCCGTCGTGGTAGTCGCTGGCCTCGACGGGCAGCGGCAGCACAAGTGCGCGCCCGATCAATCGGACGGGGCCGCGGCGAACATCGCGGTTCCGGCCGATCTCGGCGATCCGGTTGTTGCGGCGCTGGAGGTGCTGTTCCTTGTCCAGTTGGGCTTGCCGGAGGCGGCCTTCGGCGCCCTTGACTCCCTGTTCGACCTCGTCTTCGAGGTCCATCAGGGTGCGTTCGATGTCGGCGATGACTGAGCGGGCACTGGCCTCGACGAACCGTTGCTGGATGTCGGCTGCGTGCTGCCGTTCGGCGCGTACCCGCTGGTAGTCGTCCTCGAAGAGGTGTTCACGGCACCAGCGTTCGAGGTCATCTGCGGTGCCACTGTCGACGGCAGGTGGTTCCTCGGGGGCCGGCTGGTTGTCGTCCGGCACGACCAGGTCGAAGAGACTCGTGTGCGGAGCCTGTTCCATATGGCCGTCAGCGGTGACTCGGACGGCGTCGAAGCGGCGGTGTGCAATGTTGTTGTCGGAGTCGACCACGTCCCCGGTTACGAAGCACAGAACGTGCGGCTTGACCGTGTCCGGGTCGAACACGATCGCTCCACGTTCAAGATCGGAAGCGGTGTCGTGCAGCACTGCCTCCACAGCCGCGTCGAACAAGGGGTGCCCTGGCCCGCATAGTTCGGGTGGTGGTCCTCCTCCCGTTTCGTCACGGGAGGGCCGCTCGGCAACTTGCCGGTCAAATGTCAACTTCTTGTATGTCGGGAAGACTTGGCGGGTCGCACCTGCGGCTCGACTGGCAGCCACGAGCCGGTTCGGTGTGCTGATGTTGACCGTGTCGTCGAGTCGTTCCTCGACCTTGCCATCGAGCCACGTGACGGCATCGGCGAGGAAGCGCTGGAAATAGCCGGGCGGCAGTCGGCGCTCCTGTGCGCGTTGGTACTGCTCTCGTTCGCTTCGCCAGTCGACGTGCTGCTTGGCGAGGGCTTCCTGCATGAGATCCCGAGCGCGCTGGCGCACCTGCGGGTCCACGACATCGCCGCCGAGACGGTCGACGACGTCTTCCGCGGACATGTCACCCGAGATCAGAAACTCCATCAGCTCCTGGAGGCGGTATCCCGCGAAAGTGTCGCCGATGACATCAAACACGCCGTCGCCGAGCTCATGACGCATGGCGTTGATCTTGCGCAGCAGAGTAGCGAGGACCCGTCCTTCCCGTGTGTTGACCGCGACCATGTTGAAGATGTGCACGTCGCGGGTTTGACCGATCCGGTGAATGCGGCCCATGCGTTGTTCGAGCCGGTTGGGATTCCATGGGATGTCATAGTTGACCATCAGGTGGCAGAACTGGAGGTTGATGCCTTCCCCAGCCGCCTCCGTCGCCACCAGGATCTGGGCCTCTTCACGGAACCTGCGTTCCTGCTCGATCCGCTCGGCGAGCTTCATACCACCGTGGATCGTGGCTACGTCGAAGTCGGCCGAGAGCTTCTCGACGAGGTAGTCCAGGGTGTCGCGGTGCTCGGTAAAGATCACGAGCAGGCGGCTGCGGTCCTCCCACAGTCCCTCATCACGAACGACGTCGAGTAGCTCGTTGAGCTTCTTTTCTTGACCGGCAGTCTCCGCCGCTTCGGCTTGGTCGAGCAGCGGGAGTAGCGCCTCACGCTCCTGCCTCAGCTCTTCCACCGTGGCGGGCAGCGCCTCGTCGAGGGCCGCCTGTTCGAGCTGCCAGAGCGCTTCATCGTCGAGGTCGGCAAGCGTCTCGGGATCGCTCACGAGCTGCTGGCGGAAGTCCTTCCGGTTGCGCAGGTACGCAGCTGGATCGGCCAAGGCCCGGTCGATTCGTTCGATGCGTCGGGAGATGGTGCGCTTGATGGCCCTGACGCTGGACGCGAGCCGACGTTGCATCGTCGTGAGCGCGAATCCGGCAGTGCGTTGGTCCGCCTCACCACGGATCTCGCGGAGCCTCGTCTGCACGAATTCGGTGACCGCCTGGTACAGCTCTTTTTCTGCGCCCTCGAGGTCGAACTCGACGGTGGCGGTATTCCGCTCTCGGAAGAGCGGCGCCCCGTCCATGTCCGTCATTTTCTCTTTCGAGACCTTGCGGTAGTAGCCATCGGGGGCCGGGAGGCTACGGGGACACCGGTCGCCGAACGCATCCCGGTCCAACAAGCGCAGCAGCCCCCAGAAGCTCTCTGTCTTGCCAGAGTGCGGCGTGGCCGTCATCAACAGGAGCCGCTCGGATGCCGCAGCTACCTGCTCGGCAGCCTTGTAGCGCAGGCTCCGCTGCTTGATCGTCCCCTTCGTGTCGGTCTGGAGCGTGAACCCGTGGGCTTCGTCGATGACGGCCAGATCCCATGGCCGCCGAGCTGCGACGAACTGCTCAAGTCGTTCGGGGTTCTTCAGGAAGTCACGTGAGACGATGACGCGGTTGAACCGGTCCCATGGGTTGCCGCGGATGGTGTTGTCGATCTGTTGAGCGCTGACCTGGTCGAACTCGAAGCCGAAGCGTTCTTCCAGCTCGCGAGCCCACTGCGGTAGAAGGTTGGCGGGAGCCACGATGAGGACGCGGTCGGCGGACCGACGCAGCTCCAGCTCTTTCATGTAGAGGCCAGCCATGATGGTCTTGCCAGCGCCGGGGTCGTCCGCCAGCAAGAACCGCAGGCGAGGCTGGCGCAAGAACTCGCTGTAAACAGCCTCCAGCTGGTGTGGCAGCGGCTGGATGTTCGACACCGCGAGCGCCGCCATGTCGTGCGTGAAGGCAGTCTGGATGCGCTTCGCCTCGACACCGAGACGGAATGCGATTGGGTCAGAATCGAACCGTGCTCGATCACTCTCCGTGATGATCTCAAGCAGGGCAGCTTCTGCCTCCGACAGCGTGATCTCCCCAGGCCCTGCTTCGCCCCGATACACCAGGTGCCAGAACGCCCCTGGACGCACGTCAAGCAGCCGGACGACCTCGCCTGTATCGGGCAGTCGCACCCGTTGATCACGCACCAGGCGAGTGTCGCCCTCCGAGGTCACAGGCCCTCCTCTTACCGTGATTGGAGACAGGAACTAGTGGGCACCCTAGTCATCGAACGAGATGCCTTGGTCACTTTCGACGATGTGTTGGCCACTAGATCGCCGCCCGTGCCGAACATGGCCACGCCCTGGCGGTGCGCCACGGGCCAGCTGAGTTCATCCTTGTCTCCATCTCCTCCTCACCTGACCCTGTTAGATCATCCCAGCGTGAAGTCGAAGTCCACTGCGTGACCCCCGTATGGTCGCAAGCTCGTTCGATCCGTTACCGCGGGCCTGCATCTCGACCAGTCGTACGTGCAGGCCATCACGGACCGTGATCGTCACCTAGGCCCGTTCGGTGGCTGCTACAACTGACTGCGGTAGACAGCCCGCGAGCGAGGCGCACGTTGAGCACGCGGGGACCAGTCCCACGAGCCAAGCTCCGCATGCCGGACCAGATACGCCGCTCACCGGACTGCCCGCCGGCGACCCTGGGTGCACACAGTAATGGGGCTTGTCACCCACTTGCACCTGCATGAGCGCGGAGCGTCACGCTAGGCTCAAGACGATCTTTCATGCTTGGCCGTGCCAGTACGGGAGGAACACCATGACGGCTGCCGTTTCCCAATCGGCTACCACCGTTGAGGCCGACGAGTCGCTCTTCACTGTTGTGAGTGTTGCCAGCCGGCTCTCTTCCTTGGCGGACGTGATGGCCGAGATCGACAGCAAACGGGCAGCTGAGGTCATCCGGTTCCGGACGTGCTGCGCCGATCCACGAGCCAGCAAGTAAACCTGGAGGGGTCAGCCCGCGACAGCCCTTCCCACCTAGCAAACCACGTGGGAGCCAGAGCCAGGTGTTAAGCCTTCTCGACCGCCGCGGCGGACTTCACAGACTTCTCCACCACGACGGCGACTCCGTCGCGCAGGTACTATTGCGACATGGCATTCCGCCTACTTCCGTAGTTGTCTACCGGGACGCAGACCAAACGCCGGTGACCGACGACTCAGTGGTTTCCAGCGATACCGACTATACGGCTCGCCTGATCGAAGGCTACGACATCGAAGGCATACGTCGTCTTTACGACGGTGAACTATCGACTGCTGGTGGACAGCTATCGGCCTGTCAAGGTTTGCTGAAGCGTCGCCTAGCGGTCGCGCCCGATGGCAAGCTATCTATGGAGCGAGCCCATCTCGACAATTCAGCTGGTGCTCTTCATGTCGAAGAGACTGTTGTTGACACCGTCGAACGGTTCAGCCTTCTCCCGGAGGGAAGCACGGTAGTCCTCGGCCTCTCCGGCGGTGTGGATAGTGGCTCCTTGCTCATGCTGCTCAGCTCCTACCGCCGGCGCCACCCGTCGATGAACATCCGAATCCAGGCTGCAACGTTTGAGGATTTCGACAGCAGGTACTCGGAGACGTTCAGCTTCGCCTCTCGCCTGGCCAAGCGGTTCGACATCGAACACACCTTGGTCGAGGCCGACAAAGCCGAGCGCGTGTTCAATCTCACCCGCCCCGTCGAGCAGATCCTGCTGTTGTTGATGGAGTCGGATGATGCGCACCAAGCGATGTATGTCGATCATCACACGACACGTCGGGTCCTCGAGGTGTTTGCCGACGAGGTTGGCAGTGACACCGTTGCGCTCGGTCTGCACACCACCGATCTGCTTGCCGGGCTGTTGAACAGCTGGACAAGCGGCTACGACATCGGTCCGATCCCGGAACGGCAGATCGGCATCTACCGATACGTCCTGCCGCTGGCTTTCGTGCCGAAGCGGGAGCTACATCTCTACTACGCTGACCAACTTGGACACCTGCCCAAGCAGACCACCCCAAACCAGTGGGAGTTTAATCCCACCGATCGGAACTTCTATTACTATCTGGCGGACCACTTGCAATGGTTGTGGCCCGGCCTACAGCACTGGGCTTTTACCGCGCACAACGCGCAAGCCAGTGAAACAGTTACGTTCGAAACCTGCGAGAACTGCGGTGCTGCCGCTCGTGAGCAGCCAAATTCGCCCGCTTGGTCTGGTCTGTGCGACGTATGCACACTGTTCGACAAGCACGGCTGGTTGCGCATGTCTTGACCGCCACCACGAACAATGATCAGGGAGACACGATGACAACCGTGGGGCCGCAAGAGAATACCGAGCGCCGTCTGTTGCCGATTTTTCCAGCGGGAGAAATGGACGCGCTACAAGCCGGCCCCGTCGTGGACGGGCACCAAACCTACCAAGTGAACGACCACGAGACACTCTTCAGCAACGAGGAGCTGATTGAGCCGCTCCAACCCTATCCGGGCGCCGTACTGCCAAAGATTGCTGGACGCAAAGCTTACCCGATCCCGGACAGGGTCGGTAAGTATGGTACCTGGTCGGAGTTCAAAAAGGCTCCGAAGTTTATGGCGCAGTGGGTCCACTGGAAAACCCGTACTGACCTCATTCTTGAGGGCCGCTATCACGACGTGCCTCCAGCTCATTACGAAGGCATCTTTACGCTGGTGTGTAATTTTATGTGCCCACATTGCAGCCGGCGGGTTACTCGCACCAAGTGGGTTGAGGGCGGTACTTGGGACCACAACACACCCATCGAGAAGAAAAACACGATGCACCCAGACGGCCTACGCCGGGTCATCGATCAATTGGCCGCCAATATGGTCGACGATCAGATGGGGATCATCTGGGGCGGTGGAGACCCGACCGCCAACCCGTACACCTACACAGCGATGGCGTACGCCCGCGAGCGAGGCATCACGTCAAGCTTCCTCACCAACGGTGTGCACCTCGATGTCGACAACTGCCTCGCGACAGACCCTATTCTCGTCCGGATCAGCCTTAACTGCGGCACCGAAGAGGCATACCGGAAGTTCCACGGCTATCCGCGTGGGCGCGACGACTTCGACCGTGTACGGCAAAACATGCGTGACCTGGCGCGCCGGAAGCTAGAACTCGGTGCCAGGACGTTGGTGGGAATCTCGCTGATCGTCGACGAGCGCAACATGGACGACATCGTGGAGGCGGCCAAGGAAGTCCGGGCTGTCGTCGACGACGCCGGACCCGGCATCGACTATGTCATCGCCCGGCCGGTCATGAACTACAAGCACTTCGATCACGAGTGGGCGCGTCTTAAAGACGATACCAAACAACGCGGCATGGACCTCGTCAACGAAGGAGGTGAAGCCTGGCAGATCTTCCATGACCTGGGCATTCCGCTCGTGTTGATTAAGGACTCGTTCGACGAGCCACCGCCACCGGAGTCTTACGAGGGGTCCGAGTGTCTGGCTTATGGCCTCTATGGCGAGATCCGACACAACGGCGATGTGCAGCTGTGCTCTGATTCCTACGGAAACCCTAAGTACACCATAGGAAACCTGTTCGACAACGACTTGGACGAAATCTTGACCTCGGAACGCCGCCGGAAGGTGCTGGCCGAAATCAACGAGTCCAAGTGCTTCCAGACAACGTGCCCGCACAACTCCCGTGGCCATCACCACAATCGAATCTTCCACCAGATCGAGTCATTCCGCCGAGCCGGCCGGATGAATGAGGTACGCCAATGGGTCGACGACCTCCGCGAAGTGACCTATCCCCTCGGCCATTCCTTCTTCGTGTAGGGCCGGGTTGGTGTCGGTGACCCCAGCGGATCTGTCGATGTCCGAACGGTGGCCGCTGCCCGAGCAGGTCGGTCGCTGGGGCAGTGCTGCCGAGTTCAGCAGCCAGCGAGCAGAGGCGGGCCAATGGGTGTTCTGGCAGGATCGATTCGATCTGGTCTTGGCCGGCCGCTACCACGAGGTCGTTCCGCTGCACGTCGAGCTCAGCCCGACGTTCCTCTGCAACTTCGCCTGCCCATGGTGCAGCTGTCGCAGCGCTCGTGAAGAGTGGTCCGAGGACGACGTATTCCGGCATCCACGCTCGACCCCGCTCACCGTAATGCGAATGCCCCGGCTGGAGCGGGTCGTAGACCACCTTGCCGACCACGGTGTCGAGGTGATGTGGGTCGGTGGCGAGCCGACCATGAACCCGCTGCTCTACCCTGCGGCCGCGCGTGCTCACGAGCGCGGTGTTAACCAGTGCTTGTTCACCAACGGCAGCCTGTTCCGGCCTGATCAGGCCGCGTCCCTGTTTGATTCCGACTTGGTGTTCATCCGGGTCAGTCTCAACGCCGTCACGCCGGAGGTACACCAGCGGCACCACGATTACGACCCCCGCCGCCCGCACTGGCAGCGCGTGCTGGACAACCTGGCGCTTCTCGCCGAACTGCGCGCCGAGGAGCGATCCCGGACGCTGGTCGGCGTATCCATCGTGGTTGACCGCAACAACGCGGACGACATCCTGCCTACGGCACGCTTCCTCAGTGGCTTGTGTACAGGCGAACGGGACGGGCGCATCGACTACGTGATCATGAGACCTGCCTTCCCAATCGTCGGCGCACAAGTTGATGTCGACCGTGCAACCGTGGACGCGTTCCTGCGCGAGGCGGCCCCCGGCTCCGAGACCCGTCGGCTTCTTGCCGATGCGGGGATCGAGGTGGTCGTCCCAGATGCCTCGGTGGGCGTGGTCGACGCCATGCCGGATGACGACCTCGGTTGCCTGGCCGCGGGCTGGTTTGGCGAGGTCACTCCATCCGGCGACATGCTGCCATGTTCCGACCTGTACGGAGATCCCGGCTTCTACATCGGCAACATCGCCAACGACTCGCTGACCGACATCTGGGCAAGCGACAGGAGGCGCGCGGTGCTCGGAGAGGTACGCCGAGGGCGGTGCCCTTCCACCCGATGCCCGGAAAATGGCCGCGGGCACCATCTCAACCGGGCCTTCCGTCAAGTCGAGACCTTCCGCCGCAGTGACCGACTTAACGAGGTCGCGCGCTGGGCAGAGGACCTTCGGCGCGTCCTGCCTGTGCCCGAGCATTCGTTCTTCCTCTGAAACGGATCGTCATGACGGGAGAACGATCTGTGATGTCAGAACTTGAGCCGGCGATGAGTGATCTTGAGTTGCTCAGGTGGATACGCCGGACCATGCACCAATGGCCTGAGTTGGGTCATGAGGAACACCGAACGTCAGCCTTCCTAGAAGGTGTCCTCGGTGGGTTCGGCCTTCGATTCTCCCGGCCCGCACCGACCAGCCTGGCCGTCAGCCTCGGACCACGTGGCCGCCCAACCGTCGCATTCAGGGCTGACCTGGACGCCATCGCTCGTACCGAGGAGACAGAGCTGCCCTTTGCGTCAGAGCGACCCGGTGTCATGCATGCCTGCGGACACGACGGGCACACGGCGGCGTTAGTCGTTCTGGCTCGCCGACTGGCGCGCCGCCAGCCAATCGACCCAGTGCTCCTGATCTTCCAACAGGCCGAGGAAGTCCATCCCAGCGGTGCCCGCCGGGTGATCGAGGGGCTTGGACCAGGCACCTGGCCAGCCGATCAGATGTATGGCCTGCACCTGTGGCCCGAACTCCCGGAAGACACTATCGGCCTTAGGACGGGTGCTCTCATGCCTGGCATCTCGGGCGTCACGGCTACCTTCCGAGCTGTCCAAGGCCGCTCGCACGGGACGCGGGTCGATGCTGGGGCAGGCGATGCGCTGAACGCGGTGAACCGCTTCTGCAGCATGGTCGAGCGAGTGGTACCTGCCGGACGATGTCCGACCTCCGAGCGGCCAGTCGTGGTCCATGTCGGTATGGCGCAGGCTGGCGAGGCGCCCAACCAGCCGGCTTCCAGCGGATCGGTGAGGGCGACAATGAGATGGCTCGATCACGACGCTCGCGTCCGTTGCGAGAAAGACCTGCGTCAGATTGCGGAGGATGTCACCGCCGAAACCGGCGTCGCGGTAAACGTCTGTGTCGAGAACGACGTCCGCCCCCTGGTCCCCAATGCGGCATCGGCGGTGAACAATGTGGCCAGCGCGTGCGAGAAGGTGGGGCTCAATGTGGCAGCCAACTACCCGCAAGCGCCGCTCGGCGTCAGCGACGACTTCGGCTGCTATTTGGAACATGTGCCAGGCGCGCTGTTTCTG
Source organism: Saccharomonospora amisosensis (assembly GCF_011761185.1). NCBI lineage: Bacteria > Bacillati > Actinomycetota > Actinomycetes > Pseudonocardiales > Pseudonocardiaceae > Saccharomonospora > Saccharomonospora amisosensis. The sequence continues at coordinate 829,045 of NZ_JAAOYM010000001.1, forward strand.
GTCGGCTGCGGGACGGGTAATGATCAAGCCGACCTCCACGACCCGAAGTTCGACTTCCGTGAGGAGGCACTGCTGCCGGTGGTGGATGTCCTGGAACTGCTTGCACGGCAGGATTTCGGCTCGGTGGTCAACCCATGACTGGCGACCAGTCGAACACTCTGGTCATCTCCGCTGAGGCCGTCGAGGCCATCGAGAAGATCTGGACAGATCAACGGATCGACGACGCCCAACTCCGCGAGCCGGATATCCAGGAGGGGCTGCGTCAGCGGTGGGCCACCCATCTCGGAACCACCTGGTCAGAGCTAGTGAAGAACATTCGCGGCACCATACGTGCGCAGCTGTGGGTCGTTGTCCGCTCACCTATCGGCCGCCCGAGCCCAGCATTGTTGGCGGCGCTCGGAACTGCCGTTGGCTGGTTGGCCGATCCCTACCGCGCTTCCTGGTCACGTGTGTTGCAGGAGATCCCCCACAAGCCCGAGTGGACGCCAGATCTGGAGTGGCATACCGACAGCACCGGCTGGCCTCAGCCCAACGACGTCACGGCGTTGACTTGTCTGAAGCCCGCAGTGACCGGCGGCGCAACCGATCTCCTGACGCTCGACACCGTCCAGCGCACGGCGATCGACGAGGCCACCCTGACCACCTTGGCGGGTGCGGACTTCGCGTGGCCGCTCGACGCCGAGCTCGGTGGCGGCCACGCGAGCGACGTGATTATCACCCCGCAGCGAATCCGATTCATGCGTGCGGCGCTGCTGAACGCCACGGACGACCGCATTCGAGAATCTGCGCGTCGGTTCGCGGATCTCATCGACCGACTGGCACCGGACCAGTCCGCCGTTCTCGATCCTGGCGACAGCCTGCTGTTCGACAACGCTCGTTGCCTACATCGACGAGGCGAGCTTTCCGACCCCGATCGCCGGCGTCTCCTGCTCAGGACGAAGATTTTCTGGCAGCTACCAGACAGGCTGGACGGTCAGGCACGCCACCGCGCCATCACGTCGTAAGTCTTGCCGGCTTTCGCCGGGTCGCGGTCAACAATGTCACCAAGAGTCTCGTCGATCTTGCGCATCACTTCGAGGTCAAGCACAACCTCGGCAGCCGCGGCAGTCTCCCGGAGCTGGCTGGAGTTTGACGCACCGACAACGGCTGCTGCGACTCCAGGCTGTTGGAGGACCCATGCCACGCCCAGTTGCGCCAGGGTCACGCCAAGCGAGTCGGCGATCGGTCGAAGTCGCTGTACCCGCTCTAGTACGTCGTTGGACAGGCACCGGGTAATCGAGGAGGCACGAACTGCCGTGGCGCGAGACCGCTCGGGCCATGGCACCCGAGGCAAGTACTTGCCCGTGAGCACACCTTGGGCAAGCGGTGAGAAAGCGACCTGCGTCATTCCGAGCTCTGTACTCGCCGGTATCACCGCTGGCTCAATAACTCTCCACAACATGGAATATTGCGCCTGATTGGACACCAGGCCGATCCCCAAGCTCTCGGCAATCGCCTGGCCCGCGCGCAACTGGCTGGCCGTCCACTCTGAGACACCGACATGCCGGACGTCTCCTCGCCGGACAAGCTCCGCCAATGCTCCAATCGTCTCCTCTAACGGCGTCTCGTCGTCGAAGCGGTGCGCCTGGTACAGATCGATGTAGTCGGTGCGCAGGCGTCGCAGGGAGCGATGGCAGCTCGTAAGCACGTGCTGGCGCGAGAGATCCTTGTCATGACCTGGCCGACCGGGACGAAGCCCCACCTTGGTCGAGACGACCACGGAATCGCGACGAACAGCGGACAGTGCCGTGCCGAGAATCTCCTCGGCACGGCCGTCCGCATAGATATCGGCCGTGTCGAACATGGTGATGCCGACATCGAGCGCCGTTGCGATGCATTCCGCAGCAGTCGAGGCATCGGCGTAACCCCCATGGGTTAGCCAGTTGCCGTAAGCAATGGCGCTGACCCTCAGGTCGTGGATGCCGACCGAGCGGTACTGCACTGTTACGAGCGGGGCGCCCGCTCGTCGCGTGTCAGTGTGTCCTTACCGACGTAGGGCACAAGCACGTCAGGTACGCGCACGGTGCCGTCTGGTTGCAGCCCGTGCTCCAGGATCGCCGACCACACCCGTGGCGTGGCTATAGCGGAGCCGTTCAGCGTGTTCACCGGCGCAGTCCCACCTTCGGGCCGCCGGTAGCGGATGCCGCCACGGCGAGCCTGGAAGTCCGTGAAGTTGCCGACGGACGAGCACTCCAGCCACTTGTCCAGCCCCGGCGCGTATACCTCAAGGTCATAGATCCGGGCCGAGGAGAAGGTCAAGTCACCGGTGCACAGGTCCACCACCCTGTACGGCAGCTCCAACAACTGGAGCGCGCGCTCGCAGTCCGCCAGCAACTCGAAGAACTGGTCCTCCACCTCGTCCGGGTGACACAGCTGCACCAACTCCACCTTGTGGAACTCGTGCAACCGCTGCATCCCTCGAGTGTCCTTGCCGGCACTGCCCGCCTCGCGCCGGAAGCATGCGGTGTAGGTCATGTACCGCTTAGGGAGGTCCTCCACGCTAAGGATCTCGTCCCGATGCAGCCCGGTCAGCGGCAACTCGCCGGTCGGCACCGCCCAGAGGTCATCCAGCGTCGTGTTGTACATATCGTCGGCGAACTTCGGCAGGTGCCCGGTGGCCATCGGCGTTTCCCGCCGCACGAAATGCGGCACGACGAGCTCCAGGTACCGGTCGCGGTGCAGGTCCAACGCGAACTGCACCAGCGCGCGCAGCAGTCGTGACCCGTCCCCGTACAGTACTGGGAACCCTGACCCGCTCAGCTTGGCCGCGCGCTTGAGATCAAGCAGCCCCAGCTCGTCGGCGATCTCCCAATGCGGTCGGGTATCCGTGCGCTGGCTGGCCTCTGGACCCTCGTACCGGAGGATGACGTTGTCTTCTTCCTCCAGCCCGACCGGCACGGCCGGATGAGGCAGGTTGGGCAACTGGTACAGCAGCTCGTCAGCCGTCTCGATGGCTTTGCGAAGTTGCTCCTCTAGGTCCGCGATGTCCGTCTTGAGCTCGGCGAGCGCTGCCCGCTCCTCGTCGACGTTCGCGGCATTCTGGGCCATCAGACGACCGAAGTCCTTAGAGCGCCGATTCATCTCGGCACGCTTCGTGTCCAGCTTCGCGTTGATCGCTCGCCGGTCAAGCACCGCGTCACGAGCACTCAGCACCAGAGATCGATCAACCTTCTTGCCAGCAAGACGCTCAGCGACCGAATCCGTGTGGTTCAGCAGCAAGTCTAGGTCGATCAAGATCTCCTCCTGCGTAAGTGCCGGAGCTCCGGCTGCGGGTACTGATGATCCCCGCCCAACCCATGAAACAGCCATCACCCTGCGTGACAACCTGCCGCCGGGAAGTCACCAGGCTATGCTTCGTATCACTTTAGATTTTGCCATGTGCCCGCACGGGGCTCCTGGCGGGATACCTGTTCAGCCGGTTCACCGCAGGACATGGGCCTGCACGTCGGTTGATCGAGGGATGACGGTCGGCATTACTGGCCAAGATGGGACCATGGCGTCCTGGCTCGTGGGCTTTGAAACGCGGCTGCGCACCCCACGGGTGCGCGTCGGCCTACTGGGGCCCCTGATGACGCTGACCAGGCAAAACAGGCAGCAGCGAGACTGAAGACCTCGCCTCAGAATGCCTCCCGCGAGCACGCGGGCCTCACTCCTGATCATGGATATGGGACTCCGAGCCGGAAGCATTGCACTGCACTGGTTGCGCGTCGTGTCCAACCATCGTGGAACGGGTCATGGGCGGTTGAAGGTTACTGGTTGTAGCTACACGATGGTACCGGTGAGCAGAGCTACGAAGGCTCCTGCGATCAGAAATGGGCCGACCCGCAGCGACGTATCGCGCGGGAGTCGGCCGGCAGCGCGCAGGATCAGCTGGGCAACCGCGGCGAGGCCCCACCCGAACAGCGTTCCGGTGAGCAACGTGCTCCAGCCAGCCGAGCACAACGCGAACCCCAGCAGGCCGCCCAACTTGACGTCTCCACCACCGAGCTGACCTGGGAAGAGAGCGTAGAGCGTGCCGTAGAACGCCAGAATGATCAGCATGCCAGTGAGTGCGCGTACCACCATCGCAGGGGTTTGATTGACAAACGTGCTCACCACGGCGGTGCTGGCAACGCCGATATAGGCAGTGAGCATGAGCCAGTTCGGGAGCTTGCCTGTGCGAGCATCGATAACTGCCAGTGGAACAGCCGTGACCGTGAGTGCGCTCACAACGAAGAGTTCTGGTTGCCCATCCCATCGCAACGCGAGCAGCGGAAACAAGCTGGTCGTAAGAGCGAGTTGGGTGATCGTTTGCCACATCGGTAGGCACGACTCGTTACGCCACGTAGCCAGCCAGGTGAGCGCGCTCGCGAGCGCGCCGACTATCGCCCATGTGGCGGGTGCGGAGATTGCTGTAATGATGATCTCCCCCGAACGGCGTAGTTGGTCCGACACGTCTCGTAGCGAGTCCGTTTGCGTGTCCAAACGCTAGGGGCGGCTGGTCCACCAGGGCCACTTGGCCGTCTGTCGCTAGGCCAAACGGGTGAATTTCTGGTGCCGAAACGCTCCAGTTGTGGATTTGTGCCCAGGTCTCGTTGATGTGACCTGGGGGACCAGAGGTACACGTGGTCAGGTGCTTCGATCAAGTGACGAGAGGAACACCTGACTGGGGGTCGCATGCATGCGCTGATGAGCCCAGCAAATCTACGGCGCTGGGGCGCTCTGTCTGGTCTGGTAATCGTTTGCCTTGCGGGGACGCTGGCGTGCGAGTCGGGGGACTCGGGTGCGCCGGCCTCGAAGGCCAGCAATGCGCCGAGCGCTGACGCTTCACCGCCGGCACCGTCGCCGACGAAGTCACCTGCCGAAGTGGCAGGCCAGCAGGCGACCGAGGCATACGTCGGCATGTGGCAGGCGATGGCCCGTGCGGGCGAGACATCGAACTGGCAGGCGCCTGAGCTAGCGCAGTATGCGACCGGTAACGCTCTGACCACGATCACGCGCAGCTTGTACGCCGATCACTTCAACCATGTGGTGAGTCGAGGCAGGCCCAAGAACAACCCCACGGTGTCCGCGGTAGATCCGCCGAATAACCCGAGCACAGTCCGGATCAATGACTGCGGGGACTCGACGAACTGGTTGCAGTACAAGGAAGGAACGAACGAGCCCGTTGATAACTCGCCTGGCGGGCGACGTTCCATCGTGGCGGAGGTGAAGAAGCAGGCGGACGGGAGCTGGAAGGTTGATCGGTTCGCGGTGGAAGGACTCGGGTCATGCTGAGGCGAACGATCATCACAACCGGTGCGGTGTCCACCATGCTTCTCCTCGGTGCAACCCCAGCGTTCGCGGGTGATCCGTGGGGCGGTGTCGATTGTGATCAGGTGCCCTACGCTGGATGCGATTTGGGCGCCGGACAAGGTCGCCAACCTGGGCAGCCTTCGCGACCGCAGCAACCGGGCTCTGGCCAGGAAGACGACGGCGATCCCTCGACCCCGAGGCCGCAGGGCGACCAGATTGTGGGGGACCCGAACCTGGCCAACTGCGGCTATGTACGAAGCGACTACCGGCCACCGAGCCAGGGCACAGTGACAATTGGCTACCACCCGCCTCGCAGCGGCGGCGCGGTCACGGTGACGCCCGCTCTCTACCGGGCGACTACGGCGCCGGCGATAGCGCGACCCGTGCAGCAGCAGCCACCGCCTGGGCAGCCGGGGGCTTGGTACGTGTATCAGTGTTCCGGTGAGGGGTGGCGGGATGCGCTTTACCGACCGCCGATCTGGATTCCTGACGGGCAGGCTGCGGCTCCCTCGCCGGAGCAGTTGGCGCAGCAGGCGTACAACCAGTTGCGACTACCGTCGCCTCAGATTCGTGCGAACCCCGTGGGGACGCAGTTGGTCAACCTTCCGACCTGGCTATGGCTGGATCAGTCCAGTTGGGGCCCGCGGTCGGCCACCGCGTCAGTTCCGGGGGTGTCGGTGACTGCCACGGCAACGCCCCAGTCGGTGACCTGGTCGATGGGTGACGGTTCCACCGTGACGTGCCCCGGGGCGGGAACTCCGTTCCCGACGGGTGGCAATCCGTCGGCGGCCTCGCCCGATTGCGGCCACACCTACACGCGCTCCTCGCAAGGCCAACCCAATAACCAGTTTCCAGTCTCGGCCACAATCCACTGGACGGTGACTTGGGCCGGAGCCGGCCAGGGCGGGACGTTCCCGAGCCTGACCACGACGTCGAGCGCGTCGTTCGCAGTAGCGGAATCGCAGGCAGTGAACACGAACTAAGCCCGATTCCCGTGCTGTAGAGCCAAAAAACGAATTCGATCAAGCGAGCGCCCCGCATTTCCAAGCGAGAGTGGGGTGCGAGGTACTCCCTTGCCTGGAGGTCGCTGCCATGCCCACACCAGTGTCCACTCAGGAGCCTGCCCAGGGGCCGCCGACGCCGTCGCGGTCGTGGGCGGGGCGTAAGCCCGGTGCGCCTACGCGGTTCACCGGCAGCGGACGTCGCCGGCGTGTGCCATATCTCGTGATCGGGTTGCTGCTGGTCGTCATGTGCGCGGCGGGCGCGGTCCTGACCGTGATGCAAGTGGGCAACCGTGAGCCGATGCTTGCACTGACACGTCCGGTCAGCGTGGGGCACATTCTCACCGCGCAGGACCTTCGGCAGGTCCCACTGTCGGCCGATTCCGGCGCGGACGTCATTCCCGCTAGCCAAGCCCAAGCGGTGCTCGGGCAGCCTGTGGCGTACTCCCTTCCCAGCGGCGCGCTGCTGTCGCGCTCGGCGCTGGGCCAGCCCCAGGTTCCTCCCGCTGGGCAGGGTGTGGTCGCGGTCGGAGTGAAACCGGGTCAATTCCCACCCGAGATTGCCCCTGGAACCACAGTGTCGGTGATCGTGGTGCCCAACAGCAGCACCGGCGCCGGTCAAACGGCATCGGGCGGTCCGTGGTCGGCAGTGGTGACCAGTGTGTCCGCGCAGGCCAACGATCAGTCCACTGTGGTCTCCCTCCAATTGCCGACCACCAGCGCGCGTCAAGTCGCGGCGATCCCACCTGGCCAGCTTTCGCTGGTGGCTGTCCCCGCGGGAGGCCAGTAATGCTCGTAGGACTCTGCTCGGTGAAGGGTTCCCCTGGCGTCACCACCACGGCGCTGGCCCTCGCCGCACGGTGGCCTGACGGCGACCCCGTTCTGATCGAAGCTGATCCGTCCGGAGGCGACCTCGCAGCACGTTTCCGCCTGTCCGCCAGTCCTGGCCTGGTCTCGCTGGCTGCCGCATCCCGGCGCGACCCGCATCGCAGCTTGGTGCATGAGCACTGCCAGATGCTGCCGGGAGGGCTGCCTGTCGTGGTCGGACCTGTGGCGGCCGACCAAGCGCGGGCCGCGCTGGGCGTGCTGGCTGCTCGCGGAGCTCAGGCGGTGCGCTCCGCAGCGCAGGGACCGGCGACTGCCGTGCTCGTTGATGCTGGCCGGTTGGACGCCTCGTCCCCGGCATTGCCGGTGGTGCGCGGTGCGGATGCGTTGCTGGTGCTGGCCCGGCCGCGAGCCGAAGAACTGTCCCATGTGGCGACGCTGCTCGGCGCGGTGCCGACCTGGACGCGGATGCCGGGGCTGGTACTGGTCGGTTCCGGGTACGGCAAGGCCGAAGTCGAGCGCGAACTCCAGGTTCCGGTCATGGCCACGCTGCCCGACGATCCTCGGGGCGCGGATGTCCTGTGTGGACGCTCATCAGGACGGGGGCCGGATCGCTCCGTCCTTGGCCGCGCTGCAGAGCGGCTTGCTCGCGCAGTGACCCACCAGGCAAGTCGAGGTGAGGCCAGTTCAGGTCGGAATGGCCAATCCGCGTTGACGTCGCAGCCACAGCTGACTGTCGCGAGCTCTGGACAACTTACCGGAGATGGGGTGGTGCCACCGTGACCTCACAACCACACAGCCGAAACGGGGCTTTTCCTGACTTTGGTGGCAACACGTCGCCGGATACGCGACTTGGTATGTCGGAAAACGGACATGCCCAGCCGCAGGTGGAGCACCCCGGCGCCGAGGCATTGCGGGCTCGGCTGCGCCAGGCGGTATCGGCTGGGCTGGCCGAACGCATCCGGGCGGACGAGCAAGCCGGTCGCCCACCCCTGGACCACGTGGGTCGCCGCAACCTGGCAGAGAAACTGGCCACCGACGAAGCAGACGCCTACGCGGCCGAACAGCTGGCGAACCCCAGTACGTCCACCCTCGTCCCTGACGGAGTGGAACAGCGAGTCATCGCCTCGGTCCTGGATGACGTCTTCGGCATGGCCGGCCTGCAACCGCTCCTGGCGGACCCGAACATCGAGAACATCAACGTCAACGGCTGCGACCGTGTGTTCGTGCGCTATGCCAACGGGGAGCGCGCCCAGATGCCGCCCGTGGCCGCCTCAGACGACGAACTGATCGACCTGGTGCGCTCTCTGGCGACACGGAGCGGGGTCGAGGAGCGGCGATTCGACCGCGGCTCGCCCAGTGTCAGTGTCGAACTGCCGGACGGCTCGCGGATGTTCGCGGTCATGGCCGTCACCGAACGCCCATCAGTATCGATCCGCCGACACCGCTTTCAACGCGTCACCTTGGCCAGGCTCCGAGAGCTCGGCACCATCGACGCCGGTCTGGAAGCGCTGCTCGCCGCGATGGTGCGCGCCCGACTCAACGTGCTGGTCTGCGGCGGGACCGCGATTGGCAAGACAACCATGCTCCGTGGCTTGGCGTCGACGATCCCGCCCCAGGAACGGTTGATCACCATCGAGGACAACTTCGAACTCGGCCTCGACCGCGATCCACAGCATCCCGACGTGAAGGCCATGCAGGCTCGCGAAGCCAACGTGGAGGGAGAAGGCGCGATCTCGCAGGCCGAACTCGTCCGCTGGGCACTGCGCATGAGCCCTGATCGCGTCATCGTCGGCGAGGTCCGCGGCCCTGAAGTGGTGCCGATGTGCAATGCGATGTCGCAGGGCAATGACGGCAGCATGGCCACTCTGCACGCCTCCACCTCGCGAGGTGCGTTCACGAAGCTCGCCTCCTACGCCGCCCAAGGCGCCGAGCGGCTTCCCCTCGAGGCGACCAACCTCCTGGTGGCCTCAGCGCTGCACTTCGTCGTGCACCTAGCCGAGGCGCGCGACGACAAAACCCGCGTGGTCAGCTCCGTCAGGGAAGTCATTGACGCCGATGACAAACAGGTCATCTCCAACGAGGTCTACCGGCCCGGCCCAGACGGACGCGCCATCCCCGGGGTGCCCCTGCGCGCCGACACGGTGGAACGACTGGTCGAAGCCGGATTCGACCCCGAGTTGTTCGAACGCTCCGACGGATGGTGGCGACCATGAGCATCACCACGCTTCTCGCCGGACTCCTCGGCACCGGTTTCGCGGCCGGCCTGATCCTCATCGCAGTCGGAATACGTGGCCGCGAACCCGCTGCCCCTGGCCCCGCGAACCGGTGGATGTCGTGGTGGCAGCGGTACCGGGAACGGACCTCGGCACGCTGGTTGGCCGCAAGCGTTGTCGCTGGCCTGCTCGCCGGGTTGGTCACCGGCTGGGTCGCGGGAGGCATCCTGGTCGCGCTCGCCGCATGGGCGCTGCCCCGGGTGCTGGGCGGCAACCGAGAACATGAGTACCGGGTTCAACGGATCGAGGCCATCGCCGCCTGGACCGAGATGCTGCGCGACACGCTCGCAGCAGCCGCGGGACTGGAACAAGCGATTCTGGCCACCGTCGACACCACGCCCGAGGCGATCCGCGATGACGTGCGCGAGCTCGCCGTGCGGATCGAGCGCGGCGACAGGCTGGCCGACGCGCTCAAGGACATGGCGGACGACCTCAACGATCCCACCGCCGACCTGGTGATCTCGGCACTGGTTCTCGCCTCCCAGCACCAAGCCCGCCAGCTCGCGGATCTCCTGGGAGAACTGGCCATCGAGGCACGCGAGCAAGTCTCCATGCGGCTGCGCGTGGAAGCCGGCCGAGCCCGCACGCGCACCAGCGTGCGCGTCATCGTCACCACGACCCTGGTGTTCGCCACCGGTCTCGTCGCCCTCAACCGCGGCTACCTCGCGCCCTACGACGGCGTTTTCGGGCAACTCATGCTGCTGGTCGTCGGCGGACTCTTCGGACTGGCGTTCGTGTGGCTGGACAAGATCAGCCGGCTGGCCGTGCCGGAGCGCTTCTTGACCAACCTCACCGTCTCCGATGTCGCACGCCAGGAGGTGGGCGGATGATCACCACAGCGCTCCTGCTCGGCGCAGGAACCGGACTGGGTCTGTGGGTCCTGCTGGTCTGGCTCCTTCCCCCGCGGCCATCGCTGGCCAGCGCGCTGGCTGCCGCAGGAGCCACCCCGAAACCCAAACCGGTCATCACCACCCCTGATGCCGGTGGCTGGGCCGCACGAGTGGGACGCCCCGCGGTCCGCCCGCTCGCCGCGCTCGGCCTGCCAGGGCAGAAGCGACGGCGCGACCTGATGGTGCTGGAGCGCTCCCCGGACGCGCTCCTGGCCGAGAAGGCAGTACTCGCTGTCGCCGGCCTGCTGCTGCCCACCGCGCTCCAGCTCGTCTTGCTGGCTGCGGGACTTGCGCTGCCGTGGGAATTTCCTTTCGTCGCTGGCCTGGCCTGCGCAGTGGGTGGGTTTCTGTTGCCAGACTTGGATGTCCGCCAACAAGCAGAGCGCAGACGCACGTCGTTTCGTCATGCCCTCTCGGCGTACCTCAATCTCGTCCGCGTCTCCCTGGCCGGAGGCGCTGGGGTGGATGGAGCGCTGACCGATGCGGCCAGCACCGGCCAAGGCTGGGCGTTCGCCCAGATCCGGCGAGCACTGACCACCGCACGCCTGACCCGGACGACGCCGTGGGCCACGTTGCGCCAGCTCGGCGAGGAACTCGACGTTCGCGAACTCGTCGAGCTCGCGTCGTCGGTGTCCCTTGCCGGAACCGAGGGCGCCAAGGTGCGTGCCAGCCTCGCGGCCAAGGCTGGCGCGATGCGCACACACGAGCTCACCGAAGCCGAAGGCGAAGCACAGGCCGCCACCGAGCGCATGTCGTTGCCGGTCATCTGCCTCTTCGCCGGCTTCTTGGTGTTCATCGGATACCCGGCGATCGCCACCGTCCTCGGCAGCTTGTGAGACAAGGAGAACCCGCTGATGCTGACCTATTTCATCGCCATCATCGGCCTTTGCCGTGCCCGGCTTGACGAACTTCGCTCGGACGAGCGCGGCTACTCCACCGAAGCCGTACTGGTGACCGCGCTCCTGGTCGCCGCTGCGATCGCCGTGATCGCGATCATCGTGGCCGCGGTGACTCGAAAGGCCGGAGAGATCAACGACAAGATGTGAGACGTCACCATGTCTGCTCGGATCGACCGACGACGAGGACACGCGCGTTGGCGGAGACTGACCAAAGACGAGCGCGGGGCGGTGTCAGCTGAACTCGTCCTCGCGATCCCCGCCCTGCTGCTGCTCATCCTGCTAATCGCGCAATTTGCGATCTGGGCACACGCGACGCACATTGCTCAAGCCGCTGCCTCTCAAGCACTGTCCGCCGCACGGGTGCAGGGAGGCAGCAGTGCGGACGGCCAGGCCGAAGCAGACGATGTCCTGGCGCAGCTTGGCAGTGGACCACTACGCAATCCCCGGGCGACGGTGAATCGAGGGCCACAAGAGTCCACTGTAGATATCGGTGGCGAGGCAGCGAGCGTCGTTCCGTTCCTTCATCTGCCGGTCAAAGCACGCGCAGTCGGGCCGAGCGAGCGGTTCGTCCCGCCAGCACTTGGGTTCGCGAATCCTGAAGCGCCCGCGGATGGCAACCCCACCACCGGAGGCAAGGGATGGCACTAGCCGTCGGCGTGCATTCGATGAGGGATGGCTTGGTTCGGAAGCCGCAGCCGGTGACGAGCTCGCTGCGGGGATGGCGACTACACGTCTGGGAGGGGGTAGCGCTCCGTGAACTCGGCGATGGTCACTCCCATTATGACCACGTCGTGGTGGCGCCCCGCGAAGTACTCGTGATCGCGCAACCGCCCTTCGACCTGGAAGCCGAGTTTCTCATGAAGATTGATCGATGCCTCGTTGAATGCGTAGATGCCGACACCGCACTTGTGAAAGCGCCGTTCGCCGAACATGTACCGCAAGAGCACAACAATCGCGTCACTCGCAAATCCCCGGCGTTGATAGTCGCGGCCAATGCCGATGCCGTAGCTGAATCGGCCAGCACGCTGGTCGATGTTCGTCGTGGACAGCGCACCGACAACGATCTGCTCGGACAGCGACTCGATGGCGAGCTGGAACTCATCATCCGATGCCGGCTGCGTGGCGCGGTCAGTAGCCCACCGGCGGTAGCCGGCAGCCGAACGCGGCGGATGGATGAGATCGACACTGCGCATATCCGCCGAGAACTGATCGAATCGCATGAAGGCTTGCCAATCTTCGGGTTCGATCCCGCGCAGCCGAACTTTGGTCCCATCCCAGATCGACGTCATGCCCCGGATTCAAGCAGTGCGGTCCTCGGACGACGAAACGGTTTTTCGGCGTGGCGGGTCAGCGAACGTGCCATGGTTCAAACGCCAGGGGCAACAGGATGAGACGACTACGCTGCCTGTTGCGGGACGAGCGTGGCTCGGCGGCCACCGAGCTTACCCTGTTGGTCCCCGCGTTGATCCTGCTGATGCTGTTCGTGGTGTTCTGCGGGCGACTGGCCGACGCGCGCCTGCGGGTCGACGACGCCGCCCACCAAGCCGTCCGCGCCGCCACCCTCGCGCGGAGCGGCAGCCAAGCGAACACCGACGCACGTTCCATCGCGGAGGCCGCATTGGCGCAAGCCGGGATCACTTGCCAAAGCCTTACTGTCGATGCCCAACTCGGCAATCTGCAACCTGGCAGCACCGTCACCGTGACTCTCACATGCCACATTGGACTGTCCGATTTGGCAATGCTTGGGATACCGGGCACCACCACGGCTGAAGGCACCGCGTCCTCCGTGGTGGACCGGTGGCGCGGCACCTCTCCTGGAGCGGTCCCATGAACCGAGGCTGGCGCCAGCTCGCAGACGACGAGAACGGACGGGTGACCGCGTTCGTCGTCCTGATCACCACGGCCTGCCTGCTGTTCGCCGGGCTCGTCTTGGACGGCGGCCTGGCCCTGTCGGCGAAGACCCGAGCGATCGGACAGGCCGAGGAAGCCGCCCGTGCCGGGGCGCAGGAGCTCGACCTCGCCGCTTACCGCAGCGGTGGCGCGGCCCGGCTCCAACCAACAGCCGCGATCTCTGCCGCGCAGCGCTACCTCAACTCCGTCGGCGCGAGCGGGACCGTCACCGTCGCCGGAAACACCGTGAACGTCAGCGTGACCGCCCACCAGCCGACCCAATTGCTTGGGCTGATCGGCATCACCGACATCACCGTTTCCGGCGACGGCCATGCCCAACCAGACCAAGGTGACTTCGGAGGGCCATGATGAGCATCGTCCTTCGCATTCTGCGCCGTGTGGCTCACCTGCTCGGCGCGCTGCTCGCCCTGGCCGCGCTCGCCGCGTTGCTCATCGGCGTGCCCTGGGGATTATGGCACTACATCGGCTGGCCCCTGCCCGATCACATCCCCAGCCGCGACGAGGTCGAAGCGCTTCTGCTCAACCCGTTGTCGGTCACGCTGCTGCTCGACATCCTTGCCTGCATCGCCTGGCCGACCTGGCTCGTGTTCGCCCTGGACGTCGCGCGTTGCGTGCCCGACGCCCTGCGCGGCGTCCGGCCACCACCGACCGGGCCGATCCACGCGGTGGCCGGTGTCCTGGTGGCCGCGGTGCTACTCGGCCTCGTCGGGCAACGAAGCACCGCACCGCCGGCGACATCGCTGACGACCGACGTGATCGCATCGCCTGCGCCCGTGTCCACCCGGACCGTCGAACACTCGACGATAGAGCAGATTGCGTTCGCCCCACCTGCGTCGAGTCACGCGGCAAACACCGAAGCTAAGCCCGGCACCGCGATCGTCCAGCCGCCCCGAGCCGGCGTGCATGACAGCCTGTGGCGCATCGCGGAACGAGAACTCGGCGACGGCGCACGCTGGCCCGAGCTGTTCCACGCCAACCAGGACCGCGTCCAAGCTGACGGTCGAGCTCTCCATGACCCAAACCTCGTTTACCCCGGCTGGGTTCTGGTTCTTCCCGAGCCGCCGGAGGTATCAACCCCACCTGCGCCACCGCCCGCTCCGCAACCTCCTCCGCCGCCTCAACCACCATCGGATCACCCGAGCCCAGCGCCCGAGCCCGAGCACCATCCCGCGCCAGTTCCCCAGAACAACCCCGTGTCAACGACATCGACCACCGGGATCGTGCTGGTCACCGGCGGATTCGTCGCAGCCGGCCTAGCCAGCGCAGTCGCAGCCGCCATGATCGTCCGCCGTCGTCGTCGAATGCGTGCCTACCAACCCGGCAGCGGCGACCGGGAGCAACCACCGCCGCCTGCCCCGGCCGTGCGCGCCCTGCGCATCACCTACGACGAACAGCAGCTCGGCCTCGACGAGGAGACGGACGACTCCGACGACCCGATCGTGCTCACCGACGCCGAGCCGGACCAGGTCGACTCACCAGCGACGGAGCCCAGTCCGCTCGCTGAGCACGCTGTGGAGATCGGCACCCGCGACGAACGCGCCCAAGCGGTCGATCTCGCCGCCTTGCACGGTTTGGGTATCACGGGGGCCGGAGCCGAAGCGACCGCCCGCGCGCTGCTCGTACACCTGCTCGGCACCACGACCGCCACCGTCGTCGTGCCCGAACCCGATGCCGTGGGTCTCCTCGGCGCCGAACCACCAGCCTCGTCACGTCTGCGGATCACCCCCGATCTCGACGCCGCGATCGAGGAACTCGGAAGTCGTTTGCACCCTGCCGACACCGAGAACGTCACGGCGACGGTGTTGGTGGCCAGCATCCGCGGCCCGCACGCGCGCCTGCAATCCCTGCTCGACAACGGCGGAGACTGCGGAATCGTCGGCATCCTGCTCGGTCACTGGCCTGCCGGCGGCACCGTGCGCGTGCGGGCGGACGGCATCGTCACTGCCGCCAGCCCCGAGCTCGATCAACAGCTCCGCGGAGCTCGGCTTTTCCACGTCGGCGCCACAGACACACGCGATCTCATCGAGCTGTTCGCAGCTGCCACACCAACGACGGTCACCGACCCGCCACCGGCCCAGGCACCAGACGAGGCCGCCGGAGAGGGGGTAACACAACCCCCGCTCGTCCGCGGACATGCCGAGATCGGCGACGTCATCGACGAGACCGACCACAACAAGCTCGTCGAAGCAGACGGCAACGAGACGCTTCCTGAGCAGGACGAGGCCACGCCCCCGCCAGCCGAAGACCAACTGATCAACGTCCAATCCTCGACCATGCAACCCTCGCCAGATTCTCCCCCGGATGACGAAGCGGAGACCGACGCAGAGCCAGCCGACGACGATTGTCACGCCCAACGACCGTTCAGCTTGACGACCTTCGGACCGTTGGCACTTCTGTGGAATTCCTCGAGCGGGCAGCAGGATCTGACTGAGCGGTTCGCTCCCAAACACAAGGCGCTCCTGGCCTTTCTCGCTCTGTACCCAGAAGGCACAACCCGCGAGACCGTACGGTCGGCCCTGTGGCCGGACGCCACAGGGCAACGCCCGTACAACGCCTTCTACGCGACTCTCTCGCAAGTCCGCAAGATCCTCACCCAGGCCACCGACGAGCAGGCCGGCGACCTCATCGACCAGCACGCCGATCACGTTGCACTCAACCCAGACCTCGTCGAAGTGGACTACTGGCACCTCTATGACGCCGAGCACGACCGGCGAACCGCCACCACCGACGATCAACGCCTCGACGCCTGGTCCCGAATCGCCGCGATCTATACCGGCGAGGTCGCAGAAGGCATGTCAGCCCTGTGGCTCGATGGACCCCGCGAAGCAGCACACCGCACCGCGATCGACGCCCTCGCAGGCATGGCCGCCTACTACCGCAGCAGCGACCCCCAACGTCAGCTGCAACTGCTGGAACACGCCCGCCTGCTCAACCCCGGAAACGAGGACATCTACCGCGACATCATGCGAGCGCAGGCGGAACTCGGGCTCACCGACGCCATCAGCCGCACACTGCACCTACTCACCACGGCGTTGGCCAACATCGGCGACCGCCCTGACCCCAGCACCCTCACGCTCGCTCGTGCATTGCAAGCCCGAGAACATCGCCGCGCGGCTGCCAGTTGATCAAACGATCAGGCTGACGCTTCGTCCTCCTGGCCGGGCTCCTGCCGACGCTGACGGACCCGGTCGATCAACTCGCGATGCGTCGCGACCCACTCGACCGCGGCGCGGGTGTGACCTGCCAAGAACTCCTGGACCACCGGAGACAGCTCGTAGTACACGGCTCTCGGGTTCCGGGAGTTGTCTTCACAGCGCAACACCAGCTCGTCCCGCTCCATCGCATGCAAGGTCCGCATGAAGCTCTGCTTGGACACCGGAGCGTCCCCGGTGGACCAGCGGTGCTCTATGTTCCGCTCGCGGACCTCGTTGAACAGATCGTTGGAACGCATGGGCCCCTCGGATAAGACAATGATGATGTCGGGCACCCACTTACCCTGATGCCACCGCACCAGGTCGAACCAACTCAACACCTCCTCGGCGTCGACAGCCATCACGCATCCTTCCCCTCCACGACTCCCGGCATGTTCAGGGCCAGGTAGTCCCGCTGTGATCGCGTACCCAGGCGGTGGAGGCAGCAACCCCACCGACCTCCACCGTTATCGGAACGCCACTAACCAGGCTGCGGGAGAACTTGTCGAGAGGCCAAGAGTGTGGACAAGACCACTCGAACAGAGCAGCTTGATCACTGAATGTGACGAGCGTGATCGGCCATGTGGGTATCGACAGAAGTCGAGTGCTTCACCGAGTTGATCTATCGGCCCTGGTCAGGAAGCTGCTTCGTCGATTTTTGTCGTACCTGCCTGCCACACTGCTGTTGCGCTGCGCGAGAGCCGAGCGTTTGTACGAGTGCAGGGCGTCACATGAGCGATGGAGCGAGCCTATGAGCCAGCCGCGGTTGTGGTGGCAAGACGTTGTCCCCAGCGACTGGACTGCGTTCGCGCTTCCCGAGGATCTGGTGCGGGAGCGGTACACCGCACTCCTGGCTGCGCTTGAAGAGCTCTCTACCCGCGGCCCGATGTCCACCCCGGAGGAGATCGCGGCGCAGGTGCGGGCCGTCGGATATCACGATCCGCTTACCGACCTGGACCTGCGCAATGCTCTCGACCAGTTGGCGAAGTGGGGCTTTGCCGAGCCGTTCCGCGACTACGCCGCCCCAGTGCGCGACTACCAGGGAATGATCGTGCGCCAGGAGTCATGGGCACTGACTCGGAAGGGCCGCGGCATCGTCGCCGCGGTGCGCATGGCGGTTGTCGACGCCCGCCGCGCGCTGCAGTTGCCCAGCAGGTTGCTCGACAGCGTCAGCGCACCGTGCGGGACATGCTTGATCACTTCGAGCATGACCACGGACTCCTGCCTGCCAACATGGATGACGTCCGCACCCGTATCGACGAGCTGCAGCGCGTGACCGCCGACTTCTACGCAGCCTTGGCGCAGATGGTGCAGTCCGACGTCACGAACGACGACCTGTTCGGCGATAACCGAGACCGCGTCATCGAGGCGCTGCGGCAGTTCCCCCGCGAGTATGGGCGTGCGCTGCGCCGTGTCGAAGCAGCACTGGCTGACCTGCGAGCGGTTGGCCACCGACACATCGTGGAAGCGGCCGTTCCGCACGCTGGCCTCATCGACATCAGAGACCAGCAGCACTGGGTGGACGAACGGGTGCGCCGATTGTCCGACCTCGAGGCATGGTTTCAGCCGGACGGGACCGTTCAGCGCCTCATCGCCTCGGCCACCGGCGCCGTCTACACGCTGCTGGTGGCCATCGACCGCCGCTACACCGCGCGGCGAAGGGGTTCGGATCTCGGCGTCGACTACCGGACACTCGCCTACAGTCTGCACAGCCAAGCCACCGACGCCGATGCCCGCTGCGTCTACGCTGCGGCGTTTGGCGATTGGCCTGCCTGGCACGCCGTCCTCGGCCCGAACGAGGAGGACGTAGCGCACGGCACCGTCGCTGCCGCTGGTGTCAGCCGGCACCTGGTCGAGGTGACCTTGCGCGAGCACGAGCGGCAGGGACCGACCAGCGGACGCCCCCGCAAGGTGCCCGACACGGGTTCCGACCGTGCCGCCGCGCTGGCCGAAGCCAGGGCCGAAGCAGAGCGGCGCCGCCGCTTCACCGCACTGCTGCTCACCAAGGGAGAGGTAGGGCTGGAACACTTCGGAGGTCTGGACCTGGATGCTGCGGCGATCCTGTTGCAGGCCATCGAAGTCGCTCTCGGACAGTTGGACCCGGCGACAGGGTGGGGACAAGGCCAGGCTGATGGGGCGAGCGTTCTTGTGCGGGTCCGCGCCGGCGATCCGGACCGAACTGTCTCAGTAGCCCTCGCGGAAGGCGTCCTCACCGGACCTGATCTGCGGATACAGGTAACTCCCACCGAGAACGTCACCGCGCAACGGGCCTGGAGCGTGGCATGAGCGGGGCAGACATGCTCGACCCCGAGCTACGCGAAGCTGCTCGCCACCTCATCGCAACCGGTCGCATTCGCGCGGAGACAGATCCCGAGAGATATCGGACTGCGGTCAAGGGCCGCCAGGACCTCGCCGAGTTCTTCCGTTCCGAGCTCGGCTGGACGTTAGAGGTCCTTGAGGTCGCCGAACTGGTCCGGCTGCACAAGCGGCGCGCCGATGTCCCGGCCGACCGCGGGCCGCGGCTGCAACGCGAGGGCCGGGACGGGCCATTGGCTCCGGCGAAGGTCCTCGTGCTCGCCGCGCTGGTATGCGAGCAGTTATGGCGTCGTCCCCGGATGAGCCTTCGGGAGCTGCTGCAGGCCATCGCTCAGGTATGCGCGGCCGAGGCTGCCTCGGGGCGGCTGCCCCACTTTCGCATCGTCGCTGCCGACGGCATGGCGAAGAAGGAAGCGCACCAGAATCGTCAGCACCTGGTCGACGCGCTCAAGCTCCTCGTTGCCGAAGGCTCGATCGTCGTCGACGCCGACCTCGACCGGGCTGTGACCGACGAGGAAAGCGACCTGGTCGTCAAAGCCTCCCGCGACCGGCTCGCCGCCAAGTTCTCGTCCTTGTCTCCCTCGCTGCTGGCTCTGGACGACCTGTCGCCCGACCTGCACGCCGCTGCCTTGTCGGCCGAGTCTCTGCTCGACCACTCCACAGCAACGGAGGAGGAGCTAGCGGCCCCGACCCTGGAAACACGGAGGTTGAAGGCGATACGGCGGCTCGTCGACGACCCCGCGACCGATCCCTTGGACGACGCCTCCGCGAGTACCCCCTATTTGCACACGCTCACCGGCCGCGAGCGTGGCCTCACGGTCGCGACCTCGCTGGGACTGGCCACCACCGTGCGGCGGGATTGGTGGGAGATCACCGATCCCACTGGTCTCGGCACGGGCATCGACTTCCCGAACGGGCGGCGGAGCGAGCGGCAGGCCGCCCTCGCGCTGCTGGAGGCACTGGCTCGTCGCGATGACCTGTCCGCCCCACTACTGATCACCGAAGTGATCGCCCAGTTCGAGGAGATCCGCGAGGACCTGCCTCGCTGGGCCGCAGCCTACGAACGGCGCCTACCAGCTTTGGCACGCGCCGCAGCCGCCGAGCTCGTGGCCGCCGGGCTACTCACTATTGACCCCGAGCACCCCGACCAGTGGCTGCCGACGCCCGGGGTGCGCTTGTGGCGGGTCCGCGTACGCCAAGCATCCACGGAATCCACCTCAGCCGAACGCCCAGCGGAGCGATCAACCGCCGTACAGACCGCGTTGCCCCTCACCGACCAACCCACCAACGACCACGAGCCCGCCGACGAGCAGCCAAGGACCGAGCGATGAGCGTCACCGAACATCCCGCCCAGCACCTCTCAGCAGTTGCGGCCGTCGAAACCGTCGGTCTGCCGGGCGCGGCGGGACGCTGGCAGCCCACCCGCGCCGGAGTAGTCAACTCCTGGGCGTGGGGTGAGGAGAACCTGCTGTTCGCCGACGGCTGGCTCGCCTTGACCGGACCTAACGGCTCCGGCAAGTCGCTGACGGCATCTATGCTGGTCACCCTGCTGCTCGACGCCGACAGCTCACAGACCGCCCTGTCGGTGTCAGGCAAGGCCGCCGGCACCCTGACCAGCCGACATACCGACTGGAACGACAAGGAGGACCGCACCGGCGCCTGGTGGCTTGAGTACGGGCTCCGGGACGAACAGGCCGGACACACCGTCTACCTGACCACCGGACTGTGGCTCAGAGCCACCAGCGGGACGCTGCATCGCGCGTTTTTCATCGCTCCAGGACGCGTGGGCACTGAACTGACGCTGCAGCGCGAGCGCGACCCGGTCCGCATCGAAGACCTTGCCGAGCAGTTGGCCACCTGCGACGGGGAACTGTTCACCTCCTCCGCCAAACTGCGCGCCAAGTCGCTCGGACAGCTGCGCGCCGTCGAAGATGAGCGTGGCTACCGGCAGGCGATCCGCTCCCGCTTGTTCTCCCCTCTGGATGAAGTGCAGTTTGACGCCTTGGTCGGTGTGTTACGCAGTTTGCGCAACCTGCGCACGGCGGAGGCGATCTCCCCAAAGCAGATGCGCGAGGTGCTGACCGACGCCTTGCCGGCGCTGGACCCCGAACGGCTCACGGTCATCGCCGAGGCGATGGAACGCATCGCCGAGCTGGAGGCCCAGTTACAGCGCAATCGCGAGGAAACCAAGCTCCTGGAGGGCACCGACAAGCTGTATCGCCGTTATGTCGGCACCGTGACACAGGTCGAGGCAGCCGAGCTGACCGCGGCCAACACTGAGTTCAAAGCCCAAGCCGACCGCACCCGCGAGGAGACGGCGCGTTTGCAGGCCGCCCAGGCCGAGCAAGCCGAAGCAAAAGAACAGCACGCGACCACCCGCACCCAGATCTCCGAACTCGAAGGCCGCCGAGACGCCGCTGACACAGCCCTGCGCGACCACGCGGGAGCCGAGCTGCCGCACATGGAGCAGCGGGCCGCTGACCTGGCCAAGGCCGCCGATGAGGCAGACGAGCGCGCCGAGCAAGCCGAACGCGATGCCAACACCGCCCTCCAGCAAGCCAGCGAGTCAGCCGACAGCGCCACCCAGAACCAGCAGCATCTGATCCGATTGTCCGATGACCTGCGAGGACCCTCGACCAGCGTCGGCGCCGACGCCGCGTTGGAGCACCTGTTCGCCGCCACACGGCAGTTGGCGTCAGCCGAGCCAGGAACTACGCCGATGGTCGAGGTCGGGCAAGTGTGCGCCACGCCATTGGCCTGGACCGAAGCCCGCATAACACAGGTGGGACAGGTGGGCGAAGCCTTGCGCGGCCATGAACTGGCTCAACAGGCGGAACACTCAGCTGTCGAAACCGTGCGCAGCGCCGAGGATGAAGAGGACAACCGGCGCGGCCTCGCCGAGGACGCCACCGCCCAACGCCGAGACATCGAAGCCGCGCTCGTCGAAAAGATCGCCACGTGGGCATCCGGTGCGCGCTATTTTGGCCTGGTCCCGGAGGAGCTCACGGCCCCCATCGACAACGTTCCTGCCGGTGACCGCTTGGAGCCGGATCGACTGGCCGCATGGTTGGAATCATCGGCCAGCGCAGTCCGTGCGCGCATCGACTTGCCGGGACATCAACAGGCCGCTGCCACTGACGCCGCTCTCGCCACAACCGCGGCGGATGCCGCCGAGCGGGCACGAACTGAGCACGGCGAAGCGCAAACGAAGGCATCCGAGGCTGCGAATGCCTTCGATGTTGTCCAGGAACGGGCGGCCGCCGAGATGCAGGCCGCCGAGCATGAACGCGCCCAAGCCCACGCCACATACCAAGAATCTGTTGCGACCGCGCAGGCTACCCTCGCTGATTCCAAACAACGCCTGACCGATAGCGTTGCCTCAGCCGCCCAGGCCGCCGACCACTGGCTCGGGCAAGTACGCCAGTGGCGCAGCACCCTCACGCACCTGGCGGCAGACGCCGTGCCCGTGCCCCACCTTGGCGAGATCGATAGCGCGGCGGTCGAAAATGCCGTGGCCGAGCTGGACAGAATTGACCCCGCGGCCATCCGGCTTGCCGCTGAGCGAGCGCATAGCGCCGCAACCACGCGCCTGGAACGCCGAGTTAGCGCTGCTGAGCAGCAGGTTGAGCGTGCCGCCGACGCGGTCGCCGCAATCGAAGCCAAGCTAGTCGAAGCCCGCCACGCCGCACCAGTACCAACCGCCCCACCCTGGCGCAACCGACAGCCCTCGGACGGCATGCCCCTGTGGGCGCTGGTCGACTTCGCCGAGCACCTGTCAGCCGCCGACGCCAACCGCCTCGAAGGCGCCTTGCTCGTCGCCGGCCTACTCGACGCACTCGTCACTCCTGACGGAAGTGTCTACGCAGGCGACCTCACGATCACCGGTACCGAACCTGCCGCCGGACGCACCCTGGCCGACATGCTTCGGGTCGAGCAGGACCCAGGCATCGACGCCACGCGCATCACACAACTGCTCCGTGCCATTCCCGTCGACGCACCGGGCAGCGATCTCGCCCTCGGCCAGCTCACCACTGGTGTGCTCACCGCCGCCGCCCCAGAGGGCTACGAGGCTGCGTTCATCGGCCGCACGGCCCGCGAGCGAGCCCGCCTCCAGCGGGTCGCGACCCTCGAACAAGAACTGCAAGCAGCTCAAGACCAGCTCCATCAATTTGAACAGGAAGTGAGCAACTACCGCGACGACCTACGTGCTGCGGACGCCGAACGACAAACATTCCCGACAGACGAGGCCATACGCCGCGCACGCGAGCACGTGACCACGCTGTGGCGCGACCTCGAAGCCGTCGAGCGGGAAACCACCGAACGCATCGGACAAGCCGATCTGGCACTACACCAAGCCCTCGCTGACCTGGAGACCGCCGCGGCGGCACGCAAGGCACGGCTAGACACCGTTGAACAAGAGCTCCGCCACGCCGAGCGCATCGCAGAAGACCTGAAGAGCAAGGCCGAGGACGCCGAGCGAACCGCAGCACAGCGGAAGGAGACCGCGCAACGCAGCGAGGCAGCGCGCGCCCAGGCCGCCACGGCGCAGGAGCAGGCCGACGCCGAACGGGCAGCGTTCCCTGACCTCGCCCCCATCCGCGCCGCGCATATGGCAGAAGATCGTGCCGCGGATGACCTTAACCGGGCTCGCAGCGCGCTGATCGAAGCCACCGAGAAGCACCGACAGGCCAGCAACACGGTCAAGGACGCGCTACGCGAACTGAACCAGGCAGCCAAACTGCCCGACGGGTCGCTGTTGCCTACCGACCAAGAGACGTTGAACGAGCACGGAAAGACACTCAACCAACTAACGCACAAGATCGAAGGCTGGAGACACGCCGCGCAGCGAGCCCTCGATCTGCTTCGACGGGCAAGTCACGACGCGGAAGCAGCCACAGGCTGGGCGAACCGGTCATCCAGGGCGAAAGACGAGGCGGAGAAAACCCGACTGGCCGCCACCCGCGAAGCCGCAGCCGTGGCCGAGAGACGTCGCCTGTACGGCGCGGAATACGAGCAGCTACGCCGCACCCGCCAAGCGATCGGCGAAGAGTTGCGCAAGGCCAACGAGCGAGCCGAGGAACTGGTTGCGCAACAGCAGGCAGCCAGCAACGAGGCGGCTGCCGCCCAGTCCACGCTTGACGGGATCGCTCCACAGCGCGAGGCCGCTGAGCAGCGACGCGAAGAATGCCTGCGTCAGCTTTGCCGTCTCGTTGACGAAGGCTTGGCCACCGTGCCCGAAGACGTGGCGACGGAGCCGTCAGGCAGGCCAGCCAACCTCACCGCCGGACTGGCATGGGCCAAGCACCTTCTCGCAGACCGACCTGCAGGAGCCGACCGGGTCGGCATGCTCACGCAGGCCCGTAGCCGGGCGCTGACCGCACTGGAGAACAGCGCCCGCACCGTCAGTACCAAGCTCGCCCGCTTCGGTAAGCAGGTCACCCTCAACAGCATCGAGGCCACCGAGTGGCGTCGCGCCGTCGTCGCCGAACCGGATGCCATCCGAGGCGACGACCTCCACCTCGCGGTCCAAGCCCTGCACACCACGGCCGCACAGCTGGAGGAAGACCTCCGCGACGACGTCAAACGAACCTTGAAGACCAGCATGTTCACCCAACTGCGCCGCGACATCCAAGTACGTCGCGAGGCAGCCCAGGAACTGGTCCGGCAGATCCGCGCCACCCTCGACGCGGTACGCACAGGTGTGGCGAACGTCGGGGTTCAGGTCGAGTGGACGGTTCGCGAGGATGAGGACGCCCAGCGCATGGTCGAACTGATTTCCCAACCACCGTCGGACGAAACGTTCGAGCAAATGTATTCGGTGCTGCGCCAGCGGATGGACGAGACAGCCGGCGAAGCGTGGGCCGAGCGCGTCGCGCACACCTTCGACTACCGCGCCTGGCACGAGTGGCACATCTCGGTCACCCATTCCTCCTTCGGCGACGGCAGCGGGGAGAAGTTCCGCACAGTCACCTCCCGCTCCAACCCGCTGGAATCCCTGTCGACCGGAGAACGGCGACTCGCGACCATGCTTCCCCTTCTGGCCGCTGCATGGTCGATGTACTCCGGGGAGGGCTACAGGGGTCCGCGGTTGCTGTCGATCGACGAGATCGACGCGGCATTCGACGAGCCGAATCTGCGCCAAGTGCTGGCCCTGCTCCGAGCCTGGGAGTTCGACGTGCTCGCGACCGCTCCATTCATGACGCCGATGATCAAGAAAGAGTCGCAGCGAGTCATGGTGCACCAAGTCGTCAAAGCAGGGCGGTACCGCGTGAGCGTTCCGTGGCTCTGGGACGGGCAAGGCGAGCCCCAGCCACTCACCCTCGAGCTGGCGTCCGAACAGACCGCGGAGGAGCGATGAGTGTCGACCTCTCCCTGATTGCCGATGACCCTGAACTAGCACCATTGTGGACAGCGATCTACGAGCGCCTGTGCTCTGGCCAAGATCCGGAGGCGATCGCGACCGTCGAAGCACCAAAACTGTCCGCTGCAGGCGTGGCCACCCTGCGTTCGTGGCTGGACACAACCACGCGACGCCGACGTGGCCGATCCGCCATCACCGTCAGCCAGACCGGCGCGACCGTACCGGTGCGGGAACTGCTCAAAGTCCTTGGCCTCTCCGCCGCCGACCTTCAGCCACTCGTGGAACGCGCCAAGGGGCGAACGGTTGTGAACCGGGCGGCAGCGCGACAGGAAGCGTCGACGCAGCGGCAAGAGCTCTGGTCGTACGCCGCCGACAAACTGCCGCCGCTGCCAGGACTCCGTGCCAAGATGCGCACTGCGGGCATCGGTGACGATGAACAGGCGGTACGTCGTCTCATCGATGCGCTCGCCAAAGCAATGGCCAAGATCCCTGCCCACCCGCCAGTTAGCTTGCCAAAACTGGCCCACGACTGCGCCGGCGACCCGCACTACTTCGACCTCGACACGCTTGCCGGAGCACGACTGGTCGCCGCCGTCGCCGAGTTCACGAACCAGCTGGAACCGAGCCGCCCAGACCGGGTGCGTGGTCTGCTCGCCGAGGTTGGTGTCCTTGCCGACCGGCTGTGGGCCACCGTGCTGCTGTATCAGGTGCACGTGACCGGAGACGGCCCTATCGACCGACGACTGCGGGAAGCCACAGCCCCGGTAGCGCTCACTTTGCTCGACCTGACGCAGAATCCGCCGAGCTTGGCTCCCCAAGTACTGACCGTCGTGGAAAATCCGTCGGTCCTCGAAGCTGCGATGACCCGCAAGAGTCGACAGGCGCTGGCGTGCACCAGCGGTCAATTGCGCGGCGTCGACCACACCCTTCTACAACTCGCCAGCGACCAAGGGGTCCAACTTCAGTACGCGGGTGACCTCGACGAGCACGGCCTGCAGATCGCCAACTATGTGGCCACCACCTACGGTGCGCACCTGGTTGCCATGGACGCGGCAACCGTGCAGGACGCGGGCACAGAGCCTTCCGCGGTTCCCCTCGGCTCGCTATCACAGACATGTGACTCGGAGCTTGCCGAGGCACTGCGTGGGGGTGGTGGACGCGTCGTGTTCCAGGAACATGACGTCGTACTGCGCCGGCTACTTGAGCCCGGCCTCTGAAGGAGTACGAGAACCACGCCGAATTGGTGGAGCAGCATAGATAGCTCCTCGCACCACGAACTGACCGTGCTTGATGATGATCGGCTCGACCGCAACGTCGTGATCCGACACCTCGACGAGTGCGAACCCTTGCTGACAGCTGTGCCGCGAGCCTTCTTCCATGCATCGAGCGGCCTTGCCGATCATGAGATGGCCGACTTCTACCCCCGTCAGCGTGCTGACGATTCTTCCCTCGTATCCGCGCGATTCGGTTCCCTTGCCCAGACGACGAGTCCTTCCCAGGATGATCGAACGCCCTATGCGTTTCGCAGTGTTGAGCGCCGTGTTCCCGGCGATCTTGCTGATACGGACACAGTCGGACTGCCCGTGGCTCATCACCCATCCGGGCACGACGTCGTACCAGTCCGGACACCACGTGATATCCGGTACCCCCAGGTCAATCGCGCTGTGCTCCGGATCAAGAACGACCAACCGTCCGTCGAAACTCTTCCGCAGAGGCTCGACGACACCACGTGCCAGGTGCGCGGTGCTGTCGGCGTCCAACCGCGCCGCCTCCACGTCCATGAGTCCACCGAGAATCACCACCGCATCAGGCTCGGAATCAGACACAAAGCGTGTTACCGCTTGAATCGCCCGCCCGTCTTCGTGCGGTACACGAATCTCGGACAGGACGACGTACCTTCTGCCCACCGCATGCCTTCCGATTGAGGATGATGCAGAAGATCTTCGCCGTAGCCGACTCAGGCTGCCGTCCGAATAGCTCCATGGAGTGACCGCGGTCGCGAAGGCAGCGTCGACCATGCGTACTCATCAATGGTGGCCTCTTCCGGTAAAGTCGCGACCAAACCGCTCAGCTTCGGCGCTGCAAAGACGACCGGAAATTTGTCAACCCGGGTTGGATACCGTCGTCAGTGGCAATGACGAGGCCGCTCGCCGTCCGGCCGGCCACCTACGACAGACGACTGGCCTCTTCTCGATACAAACGTACCGGGCCGTGTGTCCAACGGCTCTATGTACCACCACGAAACATGCCCGTCACCACCGACTCCTCTTCTTGCACTCCTGCCGGTTCGTTTAGTCCATCGCCTTCCTCATAAACGAGAAGCCCCACGAGACCGCATTGTCGCACGTCGCGTCTTCATTGTCCCTTCCTCAGCCCTCCCAGCCTCGGTACCCCGCGGGAACCTGTTGACGACTGGGGGTGAGTGATGGGGGATGGTGCGGCGATGAGGGATTGAGTGGCTAGGTGGTGAATGTATTTGGGCAGTTATTCCGTGACTTCTTGTGCGAGTTGATTCGGCATGTTTGCTATTTTTCGCAACGTTCGTTGATTGCCCTCTTTTCATTTTCGGTCGCGCACTCTCCAGTGTTTGATGTCATCGCCCGTGTTTCATCCTGTTCTTTCGCTGGTATATCCGGTTGGTCAGGCTTGAAAATTGGCGAAAAAGGTTGCCGATGATGTTGTGTCGACGGTTGCGCCGGCGTTAGGCTGGAATCAATCGGAACACAGGGAAGCCCCCGAGATTCCGAGAACAGATTGAATATCGCGGGCAGGGATTGGCACCCCGATACTCCCGCAACCGAAAGCGATATCGAAAGGCGTTCTCATGACTTCTGTGAGCGTGGTCGATGCTGCGCGAATTACCGCGATGGCTGACGCGTTGTCGGTTCCCGATGGCGGTTTCTCCGTCAATCCGCAAGACGGTTCCGACGTCAGTTCCGGTTACGCGGTATCGGTGCACCCGGAGCACGAGCGTGTCTTTGACCGTCCGGTAACGAGTGATGATCTCCGCGCCTACATCGCGGACACGGCAAATGCGCTTGCGTTGCCGGGCCGTGTCCTGGGTGGCTGGCACGACCCGAACACGGGTCGCGTGTATCTGGACGTGTCCGTCGTGACTGCGGATCTTTCCGACGCTGTGCGCCTGGCTCAAGACGCGGGCCAGATCGCTGTTTTCGACTTTTCCGCCATGTCGTCGATCCCTGTCGCTGCTGCTGCGTGATGTGGCTACCCCGTGGCGCCTGCCACGGGGTGAGACAGCCGAGATCAGCGCGGACACTCGATCAGAAAGCGAGCGTGACATGTCTATTAACCCGTTCACCTATGCCATGCCGGAAACCGAGCAAGAAACGATCTCGTTCGCAAACGCGTGTGCCTATGAGTGGTCCTATTTGGACACGATGCGGCTCGTCGGGCGTACTCCTGAGCGGGTTCCCGATGGTTGGGCGTTTGCGTGGCTGGAATACGCGCGACGCAACGCTAGCCGCATGGCCATTCGAGAGGCATTCCGATACTGGCAGCAGCATTCGACGCTTCCCGGTCTGTCCTAGTCGTTTCGGTGCGGCACGCGTCGCGTGCCGTTTCCGTGACCGCTAGGAGGTTTCGGGGAAAGGACAGCACCATGGCATCTCACAGGGACATTGCGGCACGGTTCGCACAAGAGGCAGGCAAACTGAACGCGCAACTGTTGCGGGCACGGTCGGGAAACGTGCTGGTCTCACCGTTCGATGACCGTGACCTGTGCAGCTACGGCACGCATTTCGTGCTCGCGCGGATCATGCTGGATGAGCACGGTCACCGCTCGTGGTGGCTGCTCAATGGCGACACCTACTCGGTGAGCACCAGCGGACATCAGCGCCTGGTGCGGGAGGAGTGCGGGAAGACCGTGCTGCCCGTGCTGATCGTGCCGTTTTCCTGCTTGCGGGAGGCGCGCATTGACCGCGACACGATCACTCCGATTGACATTCAGGACGAGAGTTTCGAGACGGTCACCCACTACGCGCACGAGTGGGACAGCGTGCCCGAGCATGCCCACTACTCCGCGCGGCTGCTCCCTGATGGGCGCTACGAGTGGCACACCTACCGGCACTGGCTGGGCGCCTCCCTGTTCCGTGCCGCGTACACGGTGCGCGAGGCCGGCGAGTACCGCACGCGGACGGCCTACTTCCTGTCCGCGTTCGATGAGCAGGAAACCCGCCCGCACTACTTCCTGTGCGAGCTTCCCCACGGTGCGGCGCCTGCGTCGGTGGGTGAGGCGTTCGAGGCGCTGAAACCTCCGGAGGTCAAGCGAGCGGAAACCGACGGGTTGACCTGCACGCGCCAAGGTGACGTGTTCGCGGTGCCGACCACTCTCACGACGCGTCAGGTGAGCCGGCTTGCCCACAAGCGCCAGCGTGGCGTTCACGTCCTGCATCTGAGCCACACAGCCACCGAGGTGGCCGTCACCGACGACGGCACCACCTACGCGCGAGGCATCTTGCGCCACGCCCCACCCGGGCACGGGCGCCAACCGGAGCACAAGCGCCAACCCATGGGCGACCGCAAAACCTGGCATCGGCTGGTGAAAAACACCGTCCCGCTCGACGAACGCGGAGACAGCCGCGCCTGGTCGCGCGGCGGCAACGTCGACTGATCGCCCCGCCACGGGCAACCGCGCGGCGGTTGCCCGTGGCCATCCCGACCAGAACATCCACGCTTTCGGCGAGAGGAGCGCAGCAATGGCTCTGTATTACGTCCACGCGCGACGCATCGACGACCGACCCGACGATCAGGGCTACTACTCCAGCGGCCACGACCTGCCCACGTTCTACGTCGACGCGGCCAGTCCCGATCACGCGCTGCGGCTGGCGCACGACGTGGCCGGCAACCAGGTGGCGAACATGACACGCACGCTGGTGACCACCTACCAGGTCGACGACGAGACGCAAACGCTGCACGAGTCGACCCGCTACGCCCCAGGGTGGAACGCCGAACGCGTCGACGCCGGGACCGTCGAAGTCCAGTACCGGTACTCCCAGGACGGCTGGATCATCGACGGTTCGCCCACCGCCGAACAGGATGCCGATGCCGTAACTGTCTTCGACGCACACGCGGGTGTCGTCGCCGCACTGACGCGCACCCCGCGCGGACGGTGGCGCATCGAAACCAGCGACTACGCACACCTCAAGCGCAGTCACCACGATGCGCGCTTCAGCACGCCCGAGGACGCCGCCCACTTCGTGGCCAAGATCCTCTCTGTCCGGCTGGTCCCCGTCACGACGTGGGACTGATCACCTCCTCTCGGGGCGTTTCTCCACCCTGCATCCGAGGCAGAAAGGCGAGATTCCATGCGCAACACGACAAAACCTGAGCTGGCGTTCGCGCTTCAGGTCGAATCGTCGTACGGCACAACGGAAATCGTTGCGTCCGTGGTCTACCTCGGCGACGACAGCAGGTTGCGCAACCCGTTGTGGCCCGACTACCGCCATCCCGAGATCGCGAGGTATGCCGATTTCCGGGTGCATGCCTACCTGGACCGCGACAACCCGCACGCGTGGGGATGGGGCCACTCGTACACGCCCCACAAGATCAGCGACATCGACCACGCCCAGACGATCCTCCGCATGCTCCGCAAGATCGACAAGGGGCTGAACGCCACCAACAGCGAGCAGGGCTACGTCGACCACTTCGCCGCCTACCTGTTTCGCATCGCCGCGATCCTCCGCATCCGGACCTACTACGTCAGGAACTTCGACAAAACCATGGAGATCACCGGCCAACGGTTCGGACGCCGGGACGCCATGGGCGTCCAGCGATGGATCACCGAACACGAAAAACAACGATGCAAGCAACCCGCCGAAACCTAACCGTCGCGCCGTTTCGACTGCACTGGAGTGTCTACAATGGATCAGTTTGTTCTTCTCATCACCGACCACACGTCCCTGCGTAGCGAGATCGCCTGCCACACGCACGGCATCTCCCTGGTCACGCGGACTCCCGAACATCTTGCTCGCGCTGACTGGGACGCCGCCGCGCTGGTGCTGATCGACATGCAAGCCGCGCCGATCCTGCGAGCTCGCCCCCACCCACTGCCGCACCGCGACGCAGCAACCATGCTTGCCGCCTCCGAGGACCGCGCGGAACCGGACCTCTATCGGCACGCAGTCGCACTCGGCGCCTCGCACGTGATCACACTGCCCGACGGCGCCGGAGCCTTGCGAAAGCAAATTGCCATGCTGGTGGCAAGCCTCCCGATGGTCGTCGCGGTGCTCGACCCAGCCACCGACGGTGAAGTCGGCGCGGTGACCGCCGCGAACCTCGCTCTGGCTGGGGTGGCCACCGGGCGTCATGTCGGTCTGATCCACGCCCGGACCAGCAGCGTCGACGTGAATCACGCGCTGCAGGCCACCGAACTGAACCCGCCCGCCATGGGACGGGGCACACTGCACGCGCTGTATGCCAACTGCGAGCAGGCGCCCCCGCGCCAGGCGCTACGGCAGGCCATGAGCGACATGGCCACGCGGCGCGCAGTGATCGTGGCCCATCTCGATCCCCATCGGCCGGATACCTGGGCCGTGCTCTACGGGATCGACCTGGTCATCGTTCCGGTACCCGCCCCGCTGGTCACCGACCAGGCCACGCGGGACGTGGTGGCCGCTGCGCGCAACTACACCCCGCACGTCCACGTGCACGCCACCGGAACCGACCTGGACACCGACGTGACCACGGCGGTCGCCGCTGGTATGGGCGCCGACTACCCAAGCATGACCGGCATCGCGATCACCGGAGCACCCGGCAGCGCGGACCAGCTCTCCGACCACGGTCACCGTGCCCATCTGTGGGCGGCCGTCGCCCGGCACCGACCAACCGCCGAGACCACGACCTAACGGGCCTTCTGCCGACAACTGCACAGCGAGCGATCCGGGACGCCTGCCGAACCAGTGAGCTACCCTAGGCTCTGCCTCCCTTCGGGGATGGCGCCCTTTCGATAGGGCTTTCGGTAGGCCGGCGGACCGTGCCAACACCCTTCGGGGTGGGTCCGTCGGCCCCTTTTCTTCTCTCGGGCTCCCTTTGTCGCTCGCCTGCCCTCGTCGCAGCGACGAACAGGAGCAGCCATGAACATCACCGAAATCCACAATTCCGCCGCCATCGGGTGGCGCTGGAACAACCGCCACGGCGCGACTTACGAAATCGTCTGGATTCGCGGCGCCACCCGACTGCGGTTCGGCGTGAAACCCGCGAAAACCGGCGAGTGGGTCACGGTCGTCATGGACGAAACACGCTGGTCCTGCGACGGAACCGAGCACGGAGCCCGCGCTCGCGCACATGAATTCATCTCCACCTGCTGATTCCCATAACCACATCAACCCTCTTCCGCAATTTCGTTAGGAGGTTCGTCATGTCTCGAAACATGGGCTACGCCGAGTTGCTCGGCCGACTGTTGACCGTGGTCAACGGCAGAGAGGCCACGACGTATCGGTCACCGACGCGCACGGGCGCGTGCCTGTACTTCGCAGACGGAGCGCCGAGCTGCTTACACGGTCACGTCTTCGCCGGACTCGGCCACGATGAGGAATCCCTCGCGATGGACAACGGCGAGACCGCCGCAACCGCCTACGCCGCGCTGGGCTACGAACTCACACCACGTGCCGAAACTCTGGCGACGGTGACCCAGGAAAGCCAAGACGACGGCGTTGCGTGGGGTCGATGCGTGCAGTCCGGCATGGCATCCGCGTTGCTGATCGAGGACTCCGAAGCCGACCGCAGGGTCGGAGACCTCACGGTCATCGCCACGATCGAACACCTGGGGCGACGTTACAGACCGCAGACACGCACGTGGCCCGAGGCGCCGACCTTCGCGCCACCGAGCCTGTCTGTCGACTGTGAACCCGCGTCGCTGTTGGGCCAGGCGTTCCGCCTCTGGGGCACTACACCCGAACAGGTACGCCGCACCGACAACGCTCGGGCGGTCGACGCGCTCACGGCGCTGGGCTGGCAGCTCTCCGCGCGGGCCTGGTCGCTGATCGTCTCCGCACAGGAAGCCGAAAACGCTGGTCACCCATGGGACGAGATCGCCCACCTCGTCGCCACGCTCAACGTCGACATCGAGCCGGGCACGGAGGTGGACCGATGAAAACCACCACCGAACGCCCCTACCGCACCATGATGAGCATCGCGGCCACCTTGACCCAGCTTCCTGCCGACACCTCCGCGCGACACGTGCGAGCGCTGGCCACGGAGCTCGCCGCTGCCGTCCGCGATCTCGACGCACGAATACGCGCTGGCCTCGCACCACCCCACACGTGGCACCTGCGCCCGCAGCACATCACGGGACCGCCCGAAAGCTGGGGACCGTGGATCTTGCCGGAACAACCCGCGCCGGGCACAGTCGTCGCTCCCGCGCGACCCACCGACACCACCCGCGGGCGGTCCTGGCGCCGCGTCGCAGACGGCGAGCAGAGAACCGGATGGCTGCCGCAGCACGAACCAGAGGTAGGCACGCAGTCGTGGCCTGCAGTGCTGCGCCACTGCGGCGGCGCGGTCCGCATCACCCATCCCGCCACCGTGCCCGCCCGCGTGCTGGCCTGGCGGCACCGCGAGGAAGCCCCCTCAACGGCAGCCACACCTGACGATTCGCGCATTGACCGATCAGACCACTGTGGACATCCGGATTCTCCACAACCCCAACGACAACCCTGATGGAGGAGGTTAGTCATGCAACACAGCAACAGCCTTGCCGATCGCGCAGCCCGTGCCGTCCAACGCGCCCGCGTCAGCAGCGACGACCTTGCCCGGAGCACACCCACACGGCGCCACCGCCACCGCGGCCGACTCACCCGGCTCGCCGCGTGCCTGCTCGGTGTCGACCCGGCTGATGTCGTGGTGATCGATGACCCGAATCGCAGCTACGGCGGATACGCCGGCTTCGTGATCACCGTGCACGACGGGGACAACGTCTACCGCTTCACGCCGGACCTCGGTGACGACAGCACGCTGCACCTGCTCCGGCCCTGTCGGCGCTGCGGCCACCAGGTCACCACGGCCGTGATCACCTCCCTGATCGATCTTGGCCGCGTCTTGGACGGCACCGGCGAGCAATCGCTGTCCAGCGATCAGTTCACCGACGACCCGGCACACGCCGACGACTGCCCATCCCTGCGGACCTAAAGGAGGGACACACCATGGCTCACCCTGCGATCAACCACACCCTGTTCGCGCTCGGCCACGGCGACCTGGCCGAAGCGCTGGGCGGGTTTGCCGAGTTCGTCGGGCCAGATGACCTCCTGAAGCTGCCTGTGGGGCGCGCGATGCTGGCCGCCCCCAACGTCGAGGAAGCTCGGGAGTCCTTCATGCGGTTCGCAACCGCGTGGGACAGCGGCGGATTCGATACCTTCCTGCCCCCGACGGCCGAGAAGAGTCAGTTCCCTGTGCGCGGACCTGACGCTCCGCACCATCCAGTCGGCTGGGTGCCCTACGAACAGCGTCAGGACATCTACCTCTACCACGCTGGACGCTGGTTCCTCTGGCTGGCTGACGACCACCCGCAATGGCACGAACTCACCCTCACCGACGGCGGAGTGCGACGCCACCCGGTCACCCGCATCTATGGCACCTCGTACGAGACCACATGCCGTCTCGACCTGGGACAGCTCGCGGTGTGGATCATGGCCGAAGCCAGCGTCCGTGTGCACTGGCGGGGGTTCGGATTCTCCGCACACGTGCACCCCGGCGGCACCTTTCACGAACCGAGTATCGAGATCACCGTCCACGGTGTTCCCGAAGCAGAGGCCGCCAGCGTTGCGATCGAACTCGACGTGATCGCAGAGGGACACAACTGGTCCAATCCGTGCGACCCCGACGATCACCGGTTTCGTTTCACCTCACGCATGGTGCCATCCGGCGCTGATGACAGGCGTTCTCCGCGACCCGGTCAGATCACGATCGCCGACGACGATGACGACGAATGATCACATCGCCCGCTGAATAGAGGCTAGCTCTCCTTTTCGCGCGACGAATTCCCTGTATTCGGGATTTCGCCGAACGGGAGACGTGTGCCCAAAACCGATATGTTACAAGGAGGAATGCCTGATGCCTGCGGTCTCCGTGAATGGTCCCGCTGAATTCGTGTCGACGATTCCCATCCTGTTGGGATTTCATCCGCACCGCTGCCTGGTCCTGGGCAGCTTGCACGGCAAATCCGATGTCGGCGAGCTCCTGCACGTCGACATCGAAGAGGCCGCCCGGCCGACGGCGGCCGACCAGCTCGTCGCGGCGCTGAAGCGTCACGAGCCCGATCGGCTCTTGATTGCCGTCATCGACGACCGCGTCTTCGACCCCGCCGAACCGACACGACACCAGCAGCTCGTCGATGCCCTCACCGCCGGCGCCCGCGCGGCGGGCATCACAGTCCAGCGCGTCGTGTGGGCCAGCGGCACCACCGACGAGGCGATCTGGTGCACCCGCGACGACCACGGCACCGTGCCAGACCCGCGCAGCAGCAACCTCGCGGCGTCGTTGGCCGTCGCCGGCCACGTCACCTACCCCAGCCGCGAGGCACTCGCCGCGTCCCTGGAACCTGACGATCCCGAGGCGGCAGCCAGCCGTGTACCGCAACTGGATAAGCCTGACTCTCACCTCGACAGGCGTCAGGCCGTCGACGCCGTTTGCGACGCGATCACACGCGCTACCCAAGGGCATCTGCCCGAGACTGACAACGACTTCGTCGCTCTCGGCCGTGGCCTGGAGCACGACGTCGGCCGCGACACCGCGCTGGTGCTCACCGTCGAAAACCCACAGGCCACGCGAGAACTCTGGGTCAGCCTGACCCGCGCACTGCCCGCGCCATGGCGGGCACGCGCCGCCGTGCTGGCCGCCGTCGCCGCCTACCTCACCGGATTGGGTGCACTCGCTGACGTCGCCCTCGAGGCGGCCGACCGCGCCCTCCCGGAATACCGGCTCGCACGCCTGCTGCGCCAGG
The DNA here is from genome assembly GCF_011761185.1 of Saccharomonospora amisosensis. Lineage (NCBI taxonomy): Bacteria > Bacillati > Actinomycetota > Actinomycetes > Pseudonocardiales > Pseudonocardiaceae > Saccharomonospora > Saccharomonospora amisosensis. Next base: position 864,982 of record NZ_JAAOYM010000001.1, read on the forward strand.
CATTCAACAACGCCATCCACCCCGACGAGCTCCGCCGCGCCATAGACGGCGCCAAGCGGTGGGCCACCGACGAGGACGAGGAGCGCTGAACCATGGCCAACAGCAAGAAGAATCAGCGCAGCATCACCCGAAACCCCGAACAGCACGCTTTCGCCATAGCCCAAGCCGTCGACACCGCCTGGCAGAAGGCCAACAACAGCGGACGACGGGACGTGCCCCTGTCGGTGGCGGCCACCCTCGCCCTCGTCGGGCAACGTGACCCGAACGGTCCCGACCTCGGCGACCAGTTCCGCGCCCTGACCGCCGACGAGTTCGCCGAGATCTCCCGGCAGATCTGGACCCAACTGGTCAACGCCCGCCCGGACCTGACACACCTCGTGTATCCGCTCATGCAGTGGCTATTCACCGACCCAGAACCAGCGCTCCGCCAGGCGGCACGTAGCACCGCGGAGGCCGCTCTGGACGCCGGGCAACTCCAGCTCACCGGCACCGACGCCCGCTACGATGCCGACCTCCTCGGCATCGTGCTCACCCTGCTGAAATCTCGTACCGCGGTCGGAGCGAACGCCCAGGTCTACACGCCGAACTCCATCGCCAGCATCCTGGCCCACCTCAACACACCCGAGGAACACACCTCCGTCCAGGACCCCGCCGTCGGCAGCGGAGGACTGTTCCGCGCAGCAGCAGAAGCCATGCGCGAAAAGGGCCGCGACCCGACCACCGTGACCTGGGCCGGCTGCGACATCGACGAGCTCGCCATCGCCGCCTGCGCGGTCAACAGCATCCTGTGGGGGCTCGGCACTCGCATGTTGCTCTACGTCGGCGACACCCTCGCCGAAGGCGACTGGACCACACGCGCCCACCAGCAACGAGCCGAAATCCTCCGTGTCGCCGAGGCGGTACGCAGGGACAAGCAGATGATCGCCGCCGTACGCATGGCTCAGCACCTCACCGAGCTGGTCACCGACGACATGCCTGAGCAGGAACGCCCCGCTCCTGAATGAGGAGGTGTACCGTCCAAGTGGTTCCGTGCTCCCGGTGACCCCCAGGCCGGTCGAGCACGGAACCGCTGACGCCAGCAGCGCCCACAACAGCCCTTCAGAACGGTGGAGGCTCGGGTGTCGAAGGCTGGTACAAGCCAAGTCGACTGCGGATCGCCCCCTCGTTGCGGCCAAACTCCTGTACCAGTTCGGCGATGCTTGCTCCTTCGCTGTGCCTGGCTGCCAGCCGTTGTTCCTCTTCCTCGGTCCAGCGCTTGTGCGAATTTGGGTGGACCTTGCGCAATTCAGCGAACGTGTACGCCGGTGGTGACTTTGGTTTCCGCTGACCTGGCGCGGGAACCTCGTCCATTGGGAACGGACCCAGACCCAGCTTGTGCAGCCGAAACTTGACCGCCTTCTCCGAACGACCGAGGCTGCGGGCCATTTCGTCCGTAGCCACACCAGCCGTAGTGAACTGGTGCAACGCACTGTCTTCTTCGTCGCTCCAGCCGCCGACCTTGCGGCCGTTCGATGTCTCTTCCGATGATGCTTGCGACGGAGCCAACGGTTGTGGGTCTGGATTGACCGCCATCTCCTGAAGTAGCTGGATGACTGTGACGCAGTCACCCAGGGCTCTATGGCCGCCGTGGAGGGGGTGCCGGCGCCAGTCGCCGCGCTGTTCGTCCCACTCACCGGCCCAGGCCGCATGGTGCAGCATCGCGTCTTCCCACTGCGCCTGCACCCAAGCGATTTGTCCTGCGGTGCTGTAGTGCGGAAGTAGTCGGTTGGCCTCTGCGGTCAGGCACTTCTGGTCGTAGTTGACGTTCCAGCCCACGATACGCTTGCCGGACAACAGTTCTCGAAGCTCATCGATCAGGTCTCCAAAACGTGGCAGTACTTGGGCGGACAAAACGTCCTCGGTGATGCCGTGCACTTCGGCTGCAGCGGGCGCGATGGGCTCGCCGTCGGGGTCGATCAGCGTGTCCAGCAGTACCTCGCCCGCCATTCCTACGACAGCGATCTCGATGACTCGCCCGTGCAGGTCGGTACATTCGACGTCTAATACGAGTGCGTTCGGGTCTTCCAGGACGTTTGCCGCCCACTGCGACGCGTGCAGCCGTTCACTGTGGCGGCGAGCCAAGGTCGGCACCGGTTCCAGCGCGACGGCAGTACGGCTGTCGAACAACGCAACCTCCAGCACACCGTCCGGCTGCTCGGGATCAGGTGGGCGTTGCCCCAGTTCACGCAGCTGGGCGAGTGTCTTCAGGTGCGCTGGCACGTCCCCACCGCGGTACCTGGGCAGCGCTTCCATCAGGCGTTCCTCCCTCTCTCGATGCCTGAGATCTCGTATAGCGACGTGCACCGACATTTCTGGGTCCCGATCACAGGCACGAGGCAGCAGTTCACCTGGATGGATTACTGGGCTCGACGAGGTCGGAACTACGCTTGCCGGACAAGTGGTGATATCCGCAGCGAGGGTCAACTCCGCGCCGAAGCGGCGTTTGAGGCAGCGGCAGCGGCTGGAACTGGGCGAGTAGCTCCGGCGTACTGGTCGCCCTTCCATCGGAGATCGCCGATCTGCACAGGTTTGCCGAAGTCCGGCGCGTGGAGGATCTTGCCTGCTCCGATGTAGAGACCCACGTGGTGGATGTTGTTCGAGGTGCCGTAGAAGACAAGATCTCCGGGGGCGAGGGGTGCGCCGGGTGGGAGCCGTGGTCCGGCGGCGTATTGCCATTGTGCCTTGCGGGGCAGGGTGATTCCGGCTGATTCGTATGCTGCGGTGGTGAGTCCGGAGCAGTCGAAGCCGCCGTCCTCGGGTCCGTTTCCGCCCCAGACGTAGGGAAGCCCGAGTTGCCCCTGGGCGTAGTTGACCGCTTGTTGTGCTTGCGGTGACGGTGCTTGGTCTCCGCTTGCGGTGTCTGCGGCCTTGTACTGCGCGGCTTGGTTGAGGACTTGGGAGACGTAGGGATCGGAGTTGTTGTATGTGAACACAGCGCCGTAGAGGTCGCGGTTGTCACGAGCGCCAGACTCGCAGAGATACGCAGCAGCGGCGTAGATCGCGTCGTGCACGTTGTAGCGCGACGGAGGGTTGGCGCCACCGGGTGGAATGGGGTGGCGGGCTACAACGCCGTCGAAGGTTTCTTGCAGGAACTGCATAGGGCCGGCCGCGTGAGCTTCATTCTCTCCACTGTGGACACCTGGCAGTGTGGAGCGGCCGTGATCGGTTTCGATCTTGCCAACAGCGGCGAGGACGGACCAGTCGAGACCGGGGCAGGTGGTCGCGGCCTGTCGGTACAGGGCGAGGTAGTTGCCGGGGATGTCGGCGAGCGCGGCCTGGCTGGGCTGGCTCGCGGACGCGCCTCCGCCGAAGATCGCGGAGGCGACTCCGCTGACGCCGGCGGCGACCAGGACGATCAGGCCCGCGATCGCGGCGATCGCTCCGGTGGCGAGTTTGAGCATGGGGTGATCACCCCGTTTCTCTCCAGGTGAGGTCGTGATCGGTCCACGGCGGCATGGGCGCCGGCGGGGTGAGCCGCGGCGGCGTCGGGACGTCGGCGGGCTCCGGAGTGGCCTCGCTGGCGGCCGTGGGGGGAACCTGGGGCCAACAGCGGCGCAGGTTGATCAGGCGGGCGCGTCCGGCGTCGGTGTGGCCCAGTGGGAGCCAGATGGCCTCGGCCGCGGTGGCGCCGCTGTGGAGGTGTTCGGCGTTAGTGGTGGCGATGGGGAGGTCACCGGGGCGCGGCAAACCGCGGACGTGCTCAGCCAGCCACCGGCGAGCGTGGGCTTCCCGGCGTGCGGTGGCGAAGCAGGCCAGTAGCGGCGTGATGATGCGGGTGGTGGTGGCGAGCTTGGCGTAGCCGGGGAGCTTGGCGGTGAACCGGGCGAGCTGGTAGCTGCCGGTGTCCCATTCCAGGAACCACTCGATTTCACGGTCTCCCTCGCGCCAGCGGCCGTAGGCGTCCGGGCGGACGATGTCGCCGAAGTGCCTGCCGCAGCGGGCTTCGGACCACCACGCGGTCACGGCGAGCTGTGCGTGCGCCCTGGCGTGGGCGATCAGTGGAGTGAAGAAGCTGTTGACCCCGTGCAGGTGCGCGAGCCGGTGTGCGTAGGCGATGCCGATGGAGCGGTCGGGGCGGAACTTCAGCTCGGCGGGGTCGATGCCGTCCTCGTGCGCGAGGGCGTGGGCGCCGGTGATGTCGAGGACGTAGAACATCGGCGCGCGCCCTTTGCCGATGTAGGGCTGGAAGCGGTCGACGACCCGCCATTGGTAGAGCCGCTGCAGCCGAAGGTTGGCCGCCCGTCGGGATGGGAAGGCGAGGGCGACGATCTGGGTGGAGGTCAGGGTGCGGTGCTCGGCGAGCATCCGCGCCAGCCACAGGTCGCGGACAGTGAGGTGGCCGGCGATCGCGGCGTGGTGTTCCGACGAGCTCGCGACGCGCAGGGTGGGGCGTTCGGGGACGGGTGCGCGTAGATCGCGCTGCGGGGTTGTGGAATTGAGCATGGACGGTCTTCCTTTCGTGAGCACACAGAAATGCGCCGACCTCGCGGGGCGAGGCCGGCGCTGAAGACTGGGCGGTGGGTCAGGCGGCGCGGCGTGGATCGAATGCGGGATCAGCTCGCCGCCGGCCATCAGGCGTGGCCTGGTCGGCGCGCGTGTTCAGCGGCTTGGTATGCCGTGCCGCGGCGGTGCGGATGGCCTTGGCGCGTCCGCGGATGGCTGGTGGGAGGGCTTCGGTGGCGACGGTGAACGGCTGGGTTTCCTCACCACCCACGACCAGCCGGACGGCGGCGTGGAAGACGCCGAGATGCGCCAGGTCGTGATCGGAGATGCGCGGCGCGGTGTGGCGCGCGAGCTCGCGGGCATCCTCGGGTGAGGCGGAGAAGAAGATCTTCGACCGGGCGTTGGTCGAGATCCCTTCCTTGAGATCCTTCCCGAGCTGTCCCAGGTGCTGGTGGGCCAGCGTCATGGACAGCCGATAGCCGCGTGCTTCGGCGAGCATGTCTTCCATCGCGTACGGCAAATTCAGGAAATTGTGCGCCTCGTCGACGTACAGCGCGGCGTCGTGGCGTTGCCGCTGCGGGATGGCCGCGCGGGCGGTAGTGGCCTGCCAGACACGGGCGACCACCAGAGAACCGAGCAACCGCGCGCTGTCCTCACCCAAGCTGCCCTTGGGGATGCGCACGAGGCACAGCCCGCCGTCGAGCACTCGACTCATGTCTACTGTGGAGGGACCGGCTGCGAGTGCTTTGACCACGAAGGGCCGCAGGAGCAGTGCCCGGAGCTTGTTGAGCAAGGGCGCGACCACGCGGGCCCGTTCGGGGTCGCTGAGTTGCTCGTACCAGTCCCAGAAACCGTGGAGGACCGGGTCACGCCGTACGGCGTCGCGGTGCCGCTGCCGGGTGGCGGGATCGGTGAGCAGGCCGGGCAGCTCGGCCAGCGTCGGAGCCTCGGACGTTGCGCGCAGGGTCAGGCAGGAGGCGCGGAGGATGTCCTCGGTGCGTGGTCCCCAGGCGGATGCGAACACACGGCTGAACACGGCCACGAGGTTGTCCACTGCCGCGTCCTTCGCCCCTTCCAGCGGGTTGAGGCACGGCGTCGGTCCGCGGGAGTCGGCGTCGAAGAGCACCACCTTGTCCGCAGCATGTTCCGGCAGACGTTGGAGCACGTCGGTGATCAGGTCGCCTTTCGGGTCGATCACCACCGCGCCGCGACCGTGCTCGGCGTCGGCGAGGATCATCCGCGCCAGCGCAGTCGATTTCCCACTGCCCGTCGCGCCGAGGACATGCAGGTGGTGGCGGGCGTCGGAAACCTGCAGGCCCACCGGTCGGGCGTGGCCGGTGTCCGAGATCCCGATCGGCCGGATCAGCGCTCCCTGCGTCGGGGTGTTGGGTGGGGGTGGTACGGCCCGCGCCCCGGCTCGCTGCAAGCCGGGGATGGCCTCGTCGGTGGGCAGGTGCGCGATCGCGGCGAGTTCGGGGATCGAGAGCAGGTTGCCGCGCCGGAACCGCCGCTGTGCCATCGCCTCGAGCGGGTGGCGCAGCCGGGTGCGGCGGTAGTGGTTGTGCTCGGTGAACCCACTGAACGCGCTGGCGATGGCGTGGGCTCGGCCGCGGAGTTGGTCCCGTACCCGGCCGACTTGGGAATCGGGTGTTTCGGCCGGCACGGTAGTGGTGACGGCGTAGCGGATGAGGGTGTCCCACTGGCTGCCGCGGTGCTTGGCCACGATCGCCCGGTTTTGGGCGTTGTACTCCAGCGAGGTTTGCGGATCGAGACTCGGCTTACTGCGGGAGGTCGGGGTCGGACCTGGGGTGAGCATGTCGAGCAGGCGGCCGATGAGGTGGGTGGAGCGCCCGGCGTCTAGGTGCCGTGCGGCGCGGCGGGCCTGCTTGACTCGACGGCCGGTGACCGGCCGCGCAAGCACCTGCACGCACGCCTGGTCGTGCACGCCGAGGCCGACCGGGGCGCCCAGCAGTGCGCGGATCGGGTCGGTGGAGAAGTCCGAGCGGATCGGCAGGGCTTCCGAGCGCGCCAGTCGCAGTGTGCCGCCGGTGACCAGCCGACGCCGATTCTCACCCTCGTCTGAGGGCAGAGGTGGGGTGGCGTCCTCGGTGCTGGTGTGTGCTCCTGGCCAGGCGGCCTCGATCGCGCGTTCGGCCATGCCGGGCGGCACGGTGCCGGGCACCCATACGCGGATCTGTACGCCGTCGTGGCCGAAGACGTACTCGAAGCTCAGGTGCGGCTGGCCGGTGACCACGCGTTTCCACGCGGGGCGTAGCAGTCCGACGAGGTTGGACCACACGGCCTGCGCGCCGTCGGGGTCGACGGTTGGGGGCGCGAGGATCGTCACCACGCGGGCGTTCGTGTGCAGGGCGGCTTGGCAGCGCAGAAACCACCAGCGACGCACTATCAGCAGCGCGGTCAGGCCGACGACCAGCATGGGGACCGCGATCGGCGCCCAGACGACGAGCCAGGACCAGACCGTGGTGACCATCGCGTTGATCGCGCCCCACGGGTCGGTCAAGAACCGTCCCAACGGGCTGTCCACGATGGGCGGTGAGGATGAAATAGGCATAGGTCACCTCCAGGAAGTGAGAAGGGCGAGAGGAGGACGTCAGGCGGCGTCGAGGTCGATGTCGGTGGTCTCGCTGTCGTCGAGCTCCACCACGGAGTTCACGAATTCCGACGAGCCATCGGACATCGCGAACAGCTCAGATGGATCAGTGGTGATCAACCGATGCTCGGCGTCGGAGGCGATCGCTTGCAGGGCAACGCGCTGCGTGCCCGTGGACAGCAGCCCTTGACCCTTGTCGGCCGAGAGCAGGAACTGTCGCTCGCCTTCCGACAGGGCGAAGGTGCGAACAATCTCGTCGATGGCTTGCGGGGCCTGCCGCAGCAGGATCTGCGTGGTGGCGTTGGCGATGACCGCTTTGCCCAGCTCAGAGCCGAGCACGTCACCGACATCCTGAGTCGCGACCGTGAGCCCTGCCCAGTGTTTCCGGCTGGCCTTGGCCATGCGGAACAGGAACTCCGCGCCGGCTTTCTCCTGCATGAGCAGCCACGCTTCATCCACCACGCACAACCGGGGACGGCGCGTGGCCGGGTTACTGATGCGACGCCACACCGCATCCAACGTCAGCAGGGTTCCCGTGGGTTTGAGCTCGTCAGCGAGGTGGCGCAGGGAGAACACCAGCAGGTGCCCCTCGGGCTGGGTGGTCGTCGGGCCGTTGAACAGCCCGGAGAACGCGCCGTCGACGAACGGGTGCAACCGATTGGCCAGCTCCCGGCCAACGTCGTCACCGAACTGGGCCAGGGTGTCGCGGAGATCAGCGAGCAAGGGCGCCTGGCGGGTCCAGGTCCGGGCGTCCTCAGTGATGCCCGCGTGCCGGTAGGTGGCGGTGATGGCCTGATCGAGCACGGCCCGCTCTTCCGCGCTCAACGGTTGTCCGAACAGGACAGACAGCAGCGTGTGGAGAAACAGGCTGCGCCGGGTGAGAGCGTCGGCCGGGGCGGACCGGCGTCCATCAGGACGGAGGTGGATGGGCAGGTCCAATGGGTTGAGGCGCACGTCCTCGGTGCCCAACGCAATGTAGGTGCCGCCAACCGCGCGGGCCAGACGGGCGTACTCGTCCTCCGGGTCGATGATCGCGATCTCCACGCCCCGATACAGCGACCGGAGTGCTTCGAGCTTGACCAGGTACGACTTGCCCGCGCCCGAACGGCCGAGGATGACGGCGTTGTGGTTGTCCAGCGCGAACCGATCCCAATGCACGAGCCCTTGGGACCCGAGGTTGTAGCCGTAGAGCACCCCGGAGGGCGCGGCGAACGAAGTCGGATCGGGTGGTGGCAGATCCGGGCTGGTGAACGGGAACGCTGCGGACAGTGCCGAGGTGTCGAACGTGCGGGTCATGCGAATGAGGTCAAGCCCCATCGGCAGGGACGTCACCCAGCCCTGCAGGGACCGGTAGGTGGTGGGCTTGGCATCGAGCAACAGGCTCGCGGCCAGCGACCGCAGCGCGCTGATCTCGTCAACGAGTTCGTGTTCGCTGCTAGCGTGCACAGTGATGTACAGGCCGAGCCGGAATAACCGGCCTTCGCCCCGGGCAACTCTGGCCGACAGGTCGTAGGCATCCTCCGTGGCGGCCTCCGTCTGGGGGTCGAGTAGGCGGCCGTGCTCGGCGGTGTGCCGCCGGCTGGACTCCATCTTGGCCAGCTGCTTTTTCAACCGGTCCGCGGCGGTGGCCGGATCGATCGGCTCGACATGCAGCGAGACGTCCACGCGTCCGGGGTAGGAGAGCAGCGGTTGCAGCCACCCGGCGCTGACTTCCCGCGGGTAGCCGGTGACCGCGAAGCTGGCGACCCACTCGGTGCCGATCTGCACATGCCGGGCACCGATCTCGACCGCGTCCGGGGCGAATGCGCTGGATGCCGCGGAGGGTGTGTGGGACTTCCTTCGTCGCATGCTCAGATCAGCTCCCCTCGAAGTTGTCGGTGTCCCAGTCGTGGTCGGCGGGAGTGGTGATGACCTCGTCGGCGCCCGCCATCTCGGCCGAGGGCGGGATGGCGCTATCCGGGTTGCAGGCGGTGGTCAGCACGGTAGTGGCTTGCCGGGCGTCCAGCGGGGTCACGGTGATCCCGGCAGGCGCGAGAAGCTCCGTCGCCTCGTTCACACGGCGCACCAAACGCGAGGTCGCGGCGCGGCGAGCGGGTTCGGCAACCTCGTCGGCGTCGGTGTGCTGAGCCCGCTGGAAGAGTCGGCGGGAGGAGGTCAGCGTGTCCTGCGGTGCCGTGCGCAACGGCTCGCGCACGACGAGGAGGATCTGTCGGCGTAGCAGCTCGGTCTGTTCGTCGAGCTGGTCGAGGTAGTCAGCGTGGTCCAAGGCCGCGGCCTCGAGGGCGGGGTGGGGCAGGCTGGCGGCGCGCTCGCGGAGCTCGGCGATCTGGCCGGAGAGGTCCAGCCGCTCGGCGCGGATGACGATCTGCACCGGTGCGGTCAGGCTGTGCAGGTAGCGGCCGAAGGTGGACACCAGGGCGTCCTGCTCCGCCGGGGTGCGTAGCGCGAAGTTCACCGTGGACGCGACCGCTACCAGCGCTACCCCCTCCCGCCCCAGGTCCACCACACCAGCCTCGGTGACGCCCTGGGCGGGCAGATCCAATCCCGAGGTCGAGACCTCCTCGGTGTCGTCGGCGAACTCGGCCAACCAATCCGGAACTGCGGGAGCATCGGTGGCTGCGATGCGACGTCGCGGGTTCATCCGTTGCTTGATGGCGGCCAGCAGCAGCCGGTCGAGCGTGAGCCCGTCCCGCTGCACGATCACCAACACCGCCACCGCTACACCGACGGGTATGGCGACGATCAGGTAGGCGATCACCGGCAGAAACGCCCGGGTGGCGACCCAGCCGCCGTAGAGGAGCAGCCCGGTCACCGCGAGCACCGCGACCTGGCGGGCGGTGAAACCCGCGAGAATCCGGTCCTCCCGATCGACGTCGGCGGGAATGCGGACGCTTTGTGTCATCGACTGTCACCTCCCTTGGCCGGTGCTGGGACCAGGTGGGCGGATCTTGGGAAGGTCCAGCGGCAGTGGCAACTGCTTGCCGCGCGGCTGCCGTTTCGGTGGCTGCTGTGCGGGCGGTGGCGTCGGCTTGCGGGTTCGCTGCACGTTCAGCGGCAGCCGGTACTGCCCGTCGCGCCCGAGCCGCGGCCGGTTCTCTGGCCACTGACCATCGGCAGGCAGCTTCGTCTGCCGACTCGCCGGTGGACGGGCGCGGGGACCCGGACTCGGCTGCGGCGAGGAACGCGGTACGCGCTGGACCTCGAAAGGCAGCCTGTACTGGCCGTCGCGCTGCAGGCGTGGCTTGTTCTCCGGCCACTCGCCATCGGCGGGCAACCGCAACTGCTGGTCGCGCGGTTGCGGCTTACTCGGGGGCGGTGGTGGCGACGCTGGCTTCGGCTGCCGCTGAACGTCCAGTGGCAGGCGATACTGCCCATCGCGCCCGAGTCGTGGCTTGTTTTCCGGCCACTCACCATCCAGCGGCAGCTTCAGTTGGGTGCCCGCTGGCTTCGCGGTCGCCGTTCGAGCAGCGTTCGCTGCGTGGCGGTGAGGCCCGGTGCGGGAGGCACGGCCGCGCTTGAGTCCTTCCAATGGCAGCATGTACTGGCCATCCGACGTCGTCCGCGACTTCGTGTACGGGTCCAGTGGCGCGGCGGCCTTCTTGCCGCCACTGCTGGCGGCAGCGCTGGCGGCCGTGCCGCCTCCTCCCTTCAGCAGTCCAAACGTTTTGTAGGCGATGAATCCGCGGATGAGGCTGCCGAGGAACGAGCGACGGCCACCGCCGCGGAGGGAGCCAAGAATCCAGAATGGGATCTTGAACAAGATGTACATCAAGGCCAGGGCGACGAGCAGATTCACCACTCCGTTGGTGGTCGGCCCGAAGAAAGTGAACCCGCCCGGCGCCAAGAACACTCGCATGGCGGTGATCAGGCTCAACGACTGGACCAGTTGAATCGCCAGGCAACCGCCGAAGGCTTTCCACCACCAGAAGGCAATGCCTTCCGTTTGCGGGAGTGCGTGGAACATCAATGCCAGTGGAGCTCCGGCGATAAGAATGATGGTGAGCGCCACCCGCACGATGTAGGTCAGCAAGAGCGCGACCAGCATTCCGGCGAGAAACAAGCCGATGAAGATGATGAAAAATCCGCCGTTGAGCGAGCCCAGCACCAACGGTTTCAGCGTATCGGCGGCCGACCGCTCATCGACGCCGCCGGACATAATGGCCCGTGCTAACGCATTCGCAAGCGCGACCGCTTGGGTACTCGCCCACAGAGACAGCGCTCCGGCGAGGAACCCGATGATGACCCGCGGCAGAATCTCTTTGATCGAAGTCCGGGTCTGCAAGGTGTGAAACGCCATGACCAGGATGCCCGCGATGAGGATGAGCATCGCATAGCAGGCCAGCATGATCTGCCAAGAGGAATCCCACAGCTCACCGAGCCGAGGCAGTTGATCCGGCGGTGGCGTCGTCAGCAAGGTGTTCGCCAGCAGATCCAGCAAGTCATTCAACGCCGGGGTGACCAGATCCCGGAAGAACGAATCGATAGCGTCGTTGACGCAGGCGGGAATGTCGGTAATGCCGCACGACGATTCCTGCTCAGGACTCTGCCCGTTATTGGGCTGCCCGGGATTGCCCGGCGGTGGAGCCGGTGTCGTGGGTTGCGGGATGCAGCCCACCCCCTCGCACGGCGCTGGTGGCCGTGGTGGTGGGTTCTGCTGGGGCAGCTGGTTGCAGGCTGGGAGAGGGGACCCCGGCGAGCAGTCCTCCACCGGGGGCAACGGCAGCGGGGGCGGCTGCGCCGGTGACGGAGCTGGCGGGGGCGTCGGTGCGGGCTGCGCCGCCGCTGTGGTGGAGGCCGCGAGGACCGCGCCCAGCGCGAGGACGACGAGCACGGCCACCGCTGCGCACGCGCGGCCGGCCCGGCGACCGAGCCCGGCAGTGATCGAGACGGTGGCCGGCATGCGATCACGCCCCGACGATGCCGCGGAGGATCTCGACCACCAGCGGAGCCAGCGCGGCCAGCGCGTAGCCGAAGCCCGAGTTCTTGAACGCCTGCTTGGCCTTCTCGACCTCACTCGGGTCGCCGTTGGCCAGCACGTAGCGCGTCCCACCGATGGTCAAGAACACGGTGGCCAGCAGCGCCAAGATCCCCATGATCCAGTTGCGGATGTTGGTCAGGACCGCGTCGATCGTGGGTGCCAAGGCGAGTACTTGAGTAGTCTCGGCGGGCGCGGACGCGGCGGTGGCCACCAGGGCGACGGCGACCAGCTCGCCGACGAGCAGCAGGCGCGGCAACCAGAACGCCAACCGCCGACGCCGAGGGCGGACAGCAGGCGTGGCGGCACGCGCGGTTGGGGCTGTGGACAAACCTGTGGATGGAGCGGAACGAGGCATCGTGAACCTCCGGATTGATCAGCGGACAGGGACGGCGGGTAGGGATCACCCGCAGCCCTGAAGTCCGGAATCCGGAGGCTGAGCAGACAGCCCCGACTCACGATTTTTCGCTACCCTGCGTGACCGACTCGGCGAGTCCGGACGCGCAGTCAGACCCAGCCGGGCGGTGGCGGCACCGGTGGTCGGATCGGCCTCGTCGACCGGCTCGGCGGTCTCCGACAGCCAGATCGCGAGTCGCTGTTCGGCCCGATGCCGGGCGCGTTGGACTTGCGCGTAGGTCACGTTGTGAGCGGCGGCCCACTCCGAGAGCGTGACCTCGTCCAGCCGGGTGTCGCCGATCAGCGCGGCTTCGGTCTGGGTCAGAACTCCGACCGCGACCGCCCGCGCCAGGACCAGATCCGGATGTCCGGACGGCGGCTTCGGCTCGGACGATCGAAACCCCGGCGCCTTGGGCGTGGGCCCGTCGAGCGCGGCGATCAGTGCGCGGTGCCCGGCGCGGTAGGCCGCCCACCGCAGGCGGATCATGATCCGCCCTTGATCGAGATCCACGGTGTCGAGTGCGTCCAGGAACCCGCGGAGCACTTCTGCGTGGATGTCGGTCGGGTCGCCGACGTAGTGCGCGGTCAGCCGCGCTGCGATCGGGATCAACGTGGGCAGCGCCAGGCCGACCGCGACGATCGTCCACGTGGCTCCTTGCAGGCGGGACTTGAGGATCACGTGCGCCCAGACCTCATCCCACGTCGTGCGCGGGCAGTCGGGACGCAAGAGCAAGTCCCGCAACTCGTCGACCGGGACGTCACGGTCGGGCAGGTGATCGAACAGACGGCCGTCGACGACCACCGGATGCGGCCCGACGGTCAGCCAGCGGAACGACTCGCGAGCAGTGTCGAGCGGGTTGCCCTGCCACTGTTCGTGACCGCCATCAGCTGTGTAGTCCATCGGTTGCCTCCTTCCAGACGGCGAATGCGGACGCCGTCGAGGAGGCCATGCGATGAACAACACACCGCACGGTTCGTGCACGCCAAATGCTTAAAACGATCTCCTTGTTCGTGACCAAGAAGATCAACAGCGCCAAGCCTTCTAGATCATCAGGCAGGCGCACGACATGGGCTCTGAGCTGCGACGTTAGTCAGCTCTTGTTCCTGTCTTGTCAGCGGCGAGCAGGTTCGGAAGCGGAACAACAAAAAAGATCTCGACGAATTCTGACGATCATGGAAGTCCGCGCGAGTGGATCACTATCCGCCCAGTTTCACCGCTGAAAGACGATCACATGTGGCCTCGCTCTGACACCGAGCCACTGGCCTGGCGAACCACGAGGGTCACCAGGCGTAGCTGCACCGCCGGTCGACAGCGTCGAGGAAATCAGTTCCAAGTCGGCTGTCTGCTCAATGCCCTCGCGGCGGACTTCAGGGGCGTCCTTGACACCTACGACCGATCGAGGAGCCCCTGATGGCATCCACACCCACCTCGACAGGCGCACCCGCTCGCGCCAGCCGAGGCGACCCCCATCCACCGAACGCTCAACCCGCCACCGACCCAGGTGGCCCGCACACCGACACGGCACGGTCCAGCCGGGGAAGGCCGTTCGCCACCGTCTGGGTCTGCCCGGTAGACCCACCGTTCCGGATCAACGATGTCGTCGCCGCGGCGATCCGCACACTCGTCACCAGCTACACCCAGCCCGGCGATCGCGTCCTACTCGCCATCCCGTCTCGCCCCGGCCCCCGGCATCGACAGGACCGACTCGTGGAGATGGTTCTCCGCCTCGGCCGCGGGGCCACGATCCCTGCCACCCCGCACCCCCGAGACGATCACTCCACCACCGAGGCCGGGCTATGCCGGCCCCCGAAGTCCGAGGCCGGCCCCGGACCCACCGACCCGGACACGACGGTCTCGATCCCGGCCGAGACGATCACTGGAGTCGACCGCGCGAGGCCGCCGAAGGACCGCTTTGCGTTGATCATCACCACCCAGCCCGCGCGGCACGAGGACGCGGACTCGATCATCGACTGGGCTGACCATCTCACCGACTCGGGCACCCTCATCGCGGTTACGCACAGTGGCCAACACGGGAGTCTGTCGACCACTGCCTCGCCCTCGGTTGTCCGTTCCGCGGCCCTGGCCGGACTCGCCCTGACTGATCGCCTGGTCCTGCTGCACCAGGAACCGACTGCCACGCCTCCGGCCACCGACCGGGATCGGCGACGCCTCGCCCTCGGCGCCCACCGCCGCATCCACACCGACGCCCTCGTGTTCACCACCAGCCGCCCCGGAGGTGCCGCATGAACCAGCACAACACCCGGCCCGCCAGCGTGTGGGACACCGGCCGCACCAGCACCCGCCAGCAGCTCAAGGACCGCTACATCGGCGCCACCCGCAGCGACGGCGCGCTCACCCCGGTCATCGCCCGGCACATCATCGCCACCTACACCGGTGCTGATGACACCGTCTGCGACCCCAACCCCGGCGCCGGGATCGTGCTCAGCGAAGCAGTTCGTACCGGACGGCACGCCGTTGGTATCCAGCCCCAGCGCCGGTGGCAGTCGGCCTGCGAGGCCAACCTCGACCTCGCCCGGCTGGCCGGTCCCACCGGAACCGCCACCATGCTCGACGGCGTCGACGACCCGCGCGCCGCCGACCTGCCCGGGGCGATCGACCTCGTCCTCACCGGGCTACGGCACACCCCCACAGCGGACCCGACCAGAGTGCTCGTCCGGCTCTACGACACCCTCAATGCCGTCGCCGACTGGGTCTGGCCCGGCGGGCACGTCATCGTCACCTGCCGCCCCTGGCGACGCCACGGACGCCTGATCGACCTCCCCGGCCAGATCAGCGACGCCGCGGACGCCATCGGTCTCGTCCCTGCCGATCACTGCATCGCCCTGACCGCTCCCATCCGCGGCAATCAAGTACGGCCCCGCGTAGTCACCCGGGCGGTAGGCACCAACGACGACACCGACGAGCACGGCCAACCGCTCGCCCGAGCGGCCCACGTCGACGTGCTCGTCTTCCGGGTTCCCCACACGCCGGCCGACGCGATCGCGGCGGCTTGCGAAGTGAGGAGGGCCGCCGCGTGACGACCTCCTCCGGCCTCTACTACCGCGACCCCCACATCCAACTCCACGTGGGCGACGCCACCACCGTCCTGGCCACGCTGCCTGACGGCTCGGTGGACTGCGTGGTGACCTCCCCGCCCTACTGGGGACTCCGCGACTACGGCACCGCGACGTGGATCGGCGGTAACCCCCGCTGCCAGCACACGCTCGGCACCACTCCCCATCAGCGGCGATCGCCGAAAGCGACCTACCCCGCCGAAGCGACCAGAAACGGTGAGAAACGATGCCGCCGCTGCGGCGCCGTCTGCCAGGACTTGCAATACGGCCATGAACCCACGCCAGAGAAATATGTCGAGCAATTACGACGAGCATTGTCCGAGGTCTGGCGAATTCTCGCCCCCGAGGGCACGGTCTGGCTCAATCTCGGGGACAGTTACAGCTCCAACAGTGACGGATATGTATGTGCTCGCCGCGGTAATCCACGCCAACCGTCCTATCGCCCGGCCGCGGTCGTTTCCCACAAGAGTCTTGTCGGCATGCCCTGGCGAGTCGCCTTCGCACTCCAAAACGACGGCTGGATCATTCGCAACGCCATCGTCTGGCACAAACCCAACGGGATGCCAGAATCAGTTCAAGACCGATTGTCCTGTCGTTACGAAATGCTGTTCCTTCTAGTGAAGCAACAGCACTACTTCTTCAACCTCGACGCCATTCGGGAACCGTACACGGCCGATCGTCCGCTTCGCCGGAAAACACACTACGGCGGCAACAAAGACAACACGATCAAAATGTACTGGACCCCACAAGCAAAGGGAAAGAACCCGGGCGACGTCTGGTCGATGTCCACCAGGCCCCTCCGGGAAGCACACTGCGCACCCTTTCCGATTGACATGCCCCTGCGCTGCATTGCTGCCGGATGCCCCGAAGACGGACTCGTCCTCGATCCATTTTCCGGAGCAGGCACGACCGGGCTAGCGGCACGCCAACTGAACCGGCAATTCTGCGGTATCGATCTCCGCCCCGATTACCACGACATCTTTTTGAATCGTCTCGCCGATCAGAATGGCGAGATCTGCAACACCGCAGCGTGAGACAGGTCGTGCGCACGTTCGAAAGCGGCGTGTGCGCGCCCGTATCACGATCTGTCAGAAAAGGGAGGAAGGATGAGAAACACACAAAAAGACGAGCCTGGTCGTCCGAGCTGGTTGGAACGTCTCCGGCACAAGCTCGACGAGGCCGACATCGCCGACATGCAGATGCGTCTGGACCAGCCGCCCCGGCAGGTGCGCACGTATCACCAGGCATTGGCTCGCCGATCCCAACTCGTTCTCGTGCAGCGAGTCCGCGAAGGCCAGTGGCTCGGTGCCGCACCGTACGGCTATCGCCGCGTCTCGCAGACGGCTGGGGACGACTCGGCCGGGCGGGAACAGCGATACCGGCTGGTCGTCGACCACAGTCGCGCCGACGCCGTGCCGGTGATCTTCGACTGGTACGTGGGCCAACGGATAGGAATCAGCGCGATTGCCGCTCGACTGGCCGGTGACGTGGACCGGTATCCAGCACCGCTCGACCAGCGAACCGGCCGACAGCGATACTGGACCGTGTACACGGTCAGGACGATCCTGACGAATCCGGCCTATCTCGGCTACGCCGTGTGGCGCCGCCGTTGGCACGGCCGAGTCCAGCCGCGAGAGCACTGGATCTGGTCGGACGGACCAAGCCACCCAGCCTTGGTGGACCCGGACCTGTTCTGGACCGCGTACGACCTGGCCTCCAGGCCACCGTGGCTCACCGCAGCGCTGGCCAGGACACGGTGATCGCACGAGATCCAGCCGGCGAGCGACGGTGGCCGAACCGGTGGGGCCTCAACAGCTCGATGTTGAGGCACCACCGCCATCTCAAGCCGCCGCTGTCACCGCAGTCGACCAACTACCGCGCCTGCGACCATCGGTGACTTGGCCGGCCACCGGGTACTCGTCGCGAACACGCCCCACCAGCGCACGAGCGCGCGTCGAGCTGACCCCCAACTTCTCCCGCAACTTGGCCGCAGGAATCGGCCGACGATGCGCCGTCCAATACTGCGCATCCGCACGCCGCGCGGCCTCCATCAGATCAGGCTCCTGCATGTCCCCGGACACACCAACTGCCGACGACTCGCCAACATCGGCATCCGCCACCTGGTCCTCGTGCAGCGCGGCCACAGTCGAGCTCTGCGCCTGGAATCCTTCGCGAATGCGAATTCGATGGATTGCCTCCAGCAACCGCGGTGCGGTCTCTGACCAGCCCATCAACAACAGCGGCCCCACGCTGTCGAATGCCGCCTTCCCGTACTGGCCAGCCATGATCGGCTCGGCAGTGTTCAGCGCGAGCGTCACCACGCACGACGCGATCAACAGCCGCTGGATCGGTGCCATCTCCGCAGCCGATGCACCGTGCACCGCGAGGAACCGCCGTGCGAGCAACAGCCCCACGACGGACAGGTCCACTGCCGGGCCAACCAACGGCGCGATCCACGGCGGGACCCCGAGCCGAAGCCCAAGCCCCCAGCAATTCCCGAACCCGAAAAGGAACGTCAACCCGGCGATCAACGCGACGGTGATCGTGATCGCTCGGACCGTGGCTTCCGCCTCAGCCGAGGACGTGACCGGATGCCCAGAGGACGAACGAGCCACAGCCGAAGTCGTCATCGCCGACCACCCGCCATCGGCCGACGTGGCTGGCGTTGGAGCGGCTTGATCGTGATCTCAGGGCCTTCGGCCAGCACCAAAGAGTTCGAATTGTGCGACGTTAGGTCCACCACAGGGTTGTTACTACAACCCCGACCTATATCGATGCCCAGAGCAGGAGGGCAACCCCTGAGGTTGGATCGTCACTCGCTGCGCGGGTGGCGCTCTTCTGCGTTCAGAGGGCGCTTGTCGCGATCGTCCTCGCGGGCGCCGGAACGTGCCCGCGTTGTAGGGGTAGAAGATCGCTTTGGTTGAGTAGGCGCCGTTGCAGCACCGGTAGAGCTGGTAGGCGGTAGCCGGGAGTCTGACGGCGGGCTTGCCTGGATGAGCCGGGCGCTGTGGTGAGGTCGGTGCCGGCCATGTCGAGTGGCTGGGTGAGGTGCCGTCGTTCGCGTTCTGATGTCGCGGAGTTCGGCTTTGACTCTCGTTACGGGAGCCTGCAGCTGGTGGATACGGGGCCTGGCGGAGGATGGCTCGGATCCGCACCTCAGCGGTGACGCCATCTTGGTTGCGCGCGCGGCGCATCCCGGGTGGTCAGTTCGGGTGTGCCGGCCTGGGAGGTTGGGAACGTGATTGGCCGCCGGGTGCGCGGCGTGGTCGCGGAGCACTGTTGTCCTGATCCACACCGAACCCGGCGGCCTGCCTCAGACCAAGCTCGTCCGTTCGGGTTTGCGACGTTCACAACCCGTGTCTTAACGGACAGCCTCGGTTGCCGCGCTTGCGACTCAGACTCGCTCGGCGCCGGGGTGGCCGTCGCTGATGCGGAAGGTCGCGCGGTTGCGGATCGGCGCGCCGCGCTTGGTGACGTGGTCGACGATGCGGTAGTCGGCGATCCACTCGGTGGGTGTGAGGGTGTTGCGCACGTATCCGCGCCGGCGGTTGATGAACTTGATGTGCGGATTCTCGGACAGTTGAACGGCATCGCTGTCGCGTTGGTCCACGCCGTCGCCGCCGCTGGAGATCGAGGTCCCGACCAGTTCGGTAGCCACGGTGGCGGATGCCGGGTCGTTGAAGTCGGCTTTGACGTCACAGACGTAGCTGGCGTGCACGTCGCCGGTGATAACGACGGGGTTGCTGGTGCCGGACGCGGCGAGGTGGTCGCGGACCGCGTCGCGCTCGACCCGGTAACCGTCCCAGGCGTCGTTGCTGAAGTTGGTGCCCGAGCCCGCGACGAAGTCGCGCTGTGAGAAGAACACCTGCTGGGCGAGTACGTTCCAGCGGGCGGTCGGTCCCCCGGTCTGCTCGAACAGCCACGCCTTCTGCTCGGCGCCGAGGATCGTACGACTGGGGTCGTGGCGCTCCGCGTCACCTACCTGGTCGCTGCGATACTGCCGGGTGTCGAGCAGGTAGATGTCGGCCAGATCGCCGAAGGTGAGCCTGCGGTACATGTGCACGTCAGGGCCGATTGGGCGTTGTGCGCGTCGCATCGGCATGTGCTCGTAGTAGGCCTGGAACGCCCTCGCGCGTCGTCGCCGGAACACTTCTGGGTCGGCGTCGGGTTCGTTGTCCGGCTGCGAGATGTCGCTTGCCCAGTTGTTTTCGACCTCGTGGTCGTCGAACACCATCGCCCACGGGAACGCCGCGTGCGCCGCCTGCAGGTCGGCATCGGAGCGGTACTGCGCGTGCCGCACCCGGTAGTCGGCGAGTGACCAGATCTCGGCGTTGGGCACGTGACCGCGGCCCAGATCGCCCTGCGCGTCGCCTTCGTAGATGTAGTCACCGAGGAAGGCGACCAGGTCGAGGTCCTCTTCCGCCATGTGCGCGTAGGCGTTGTAGAAGCCTACCGGGTAGTTCTGGCAGCTGGCGAACGCGAACGCGAACCGGTCGAGCCGGGTTCCGGGTGCGGGAGCCGTCTTGGTTCGGCCGACGGGGCTGATGGTCCTCTCGGCGCGGAACCGGTAGAAGTACTCTCTTCCCGGCTGGAGCCCGGATAGTTCGATGTGGACGGAGTGGCCCGCTTCCGGCTGTGCCAGCGACTGGCCCGCCGCCGCGATCCGGCGGAACTTTTCGTCCGTGGCGACCTGGTACTCCACCGAGATGGGCCGGTCCGGCATGCCGCCCCGGCCGTCCGCCGCGAGCGGGTCCGAGGCCAGCCGAGTCCACAGCACGACGCCGTCAGGCCACGGGTCGCCGGAGGCCACTCCGAGCGTGAACGGTGCCTGTGCGATCGACTGGGCACTCGACGTGCGCGCGAAAACCGACATCGATCCGAGCATCGAAGCACCAAGTGCGGCGGTTCCGGCAAGGACTCGGCGACGCGACGCGGACAGTGACGACAGGAATGTTCCGTCGTGATCGGGCATGCGATGCCTCCTGAGTCAAGTGCGCCACTCGGGTAGTCCGAGCGGTGCCAGTGGTCGCCACCATCAGCTCACGCGGAGTGAAACCGGACCACCATCAGCAGGTGAACACTCATGGGACAGAAGGGGGACGCGAAAAGGTGTCACGACACGGATCGTCAACTGCTTGCCGCGAAAGGGTCAGTCGGCGACCGGTTGACCGGTGTAGTCGGACTCGATGAACTGGTTGAGCAGGCCAACGAGCTGGGCGAGGAGGAGGGGCATCGAGGTCGACTGGGGGACCACGGCCCGTCGCCGGTTTGGTTCTTACGGCGGTACCGCGCCCGCACGAATTCGTTCCGTGAATGGTTGCGTCGATTCGGAAAACCATTTACCGAAGTGATGGCGCGCGTTCATTCTTGGTCTGCGGCGCTCGTCAGATGGTGCCCGTACGTTTCGGTGTCGTTCCCTTGTCTCTGCTCGAATATCTGGAGGAACGTCATGGATCGTCGTCATTTCCTGCGTGCCGCCGTCGCCGGCGCCGGCACCGTGGCCTTCGGTTTCAGCGTGACGCCCACCGCGATCGCGTATCCCGCCCGGACCGGCCCGAGCCCGTACGGCGAGCTGCGGGCCGCCGATGCCAACGGCATCATGCTGCCGTCCGGTTTCACCAGCCGGGTGATCGCGCGCTCCGGGCACGCCGTCGCCGGCACCGGCTACCCCTGGCACAGCGCGCCCGACGGCGGTGCGTGCTTCGCCGATGGCACGGGTTGGATCTACGTATCGAACTCCGAGGCCGGCAGCGGCGCGGGTGGAGTGAGCGCGGTCCGCTTCGACTCCGCCGCCACGATCACCGACGCGTACCAGATCCTGTCCGGCACCACCCGCAATTGCGCGGGTGGGCCGACGCCATGGAACACCTGGATCTCGTGCGAGGAGCACGACGGCGGCTACTGCTGGGAGACCGACCCGTGGGGCGCCAAGGCCGCGGTGCGCCGCGACGCGATGGGCCGGTTCACCCACGAAGCCGCGGCATGCGACCTGGTCCGCGAGGTCGTCTATCTCACCGAGGACAAGCCCGACGGCGGCTTCTACCGGTTCGTTCCCGCCACGTGGGGTGACCTTTCCAGCGGCACACTCGAAGTACTCACCGACGAGCTCACCTGGGTAACGATCTCGGACCCGGAGGGCAGGCCCCGTGCTACCCGCAGGCAGGTGCCGAACATGAAGGTCTTCAACGGTGGCGAGGGTGCCTTCTACCGCAACGATGTCTGCTATTTCACCACCAAGGGCGACAACAAGGTGTGGGCATACAACGCCGCGTCGAACACCCTCGACGTCGTCTACGACGACAACCTCACTTCGAACCCACCGCTGTCCGGTGTGGACAACATCACCGCCGACAGCCACGTCGGTGATCTCTACGTCGCCGAGGACGGCGGGAACATGGAAATCTGCGTCATCACACCCGACGACGTCGTCGCGCCGTTCCTGCGGGTCACCAACCAGAACTCCTCCGAACTGTGCGGAGTGGCATTCAACCCGGCCGGCGACCGGATGTACTTCTCCTCGCAGCGTGGCACCGCCGGTTCGTCCAGCGATGGCATCACCTACGAGATCAACGGCCCGTTCCGCACCTCGCTGACCGGTTGACACCCCAGCTGATCGACACGAGTGGCCGGTGTCGCTGCTGACGCATCGGCCATTCACGTCAGTGAGCCGACGCGGACAGTCGGCCCGGCCTGCCGTATCTCCACGGCAACCGCTGGCAGTCAGCGGATCACGCGGCGCCTCCGACGCTGCTGAGAAGCCGCTCCACGAACCAGAACAGCCCGAAGGTCGCGGCCATGCCCGCGGCCACAGGTTGTGCGTGTTTCGACCAGTCTCTCCTGCGAATGAGCAGCAGCAGCGGGAAGACGACGGTGATGATTAGCAGTTGTCCCGCTTCGATGCCGAGGTTGAACCCGAGCAGGCCGCCCGCGAGCGCTCCGCCGGTCTCACCGCCGAGGCTCAGGTTGGTCGCGAAACCCAGGCCGTGCACCAGTCCGAAGCCGAACACGAGGTACGGCTGGTGCCGTGGTTCCCTGGCGAGCGCCGTCTCGGCAGCGGCGTACACAATAGACAGCGCGATGAGCGGTTCGATGATCGCGTCGGGGACGTGGACCCAGCCGAAGACAGCCATGGCGAGGGTGGCGCTGTGCGCGACAGTGAAGCAGGTGACCAGTATCATCACCGCCCGCCACGTTGTCGCGCCCAACAGCAGCACAACAACGAACAGCAGGTGGTCGAACCCGCCGAGGATGTGCTCGATCCCAACGGGGGCGTTCTCGACCAACGCAGAGATCATGCTTCCCCGCCCTTTTCTGTACCCGCAGCGCGTGCGCGCAGCAGCCAGCCGATTCTGCCGACCACCCCGGCCGCCGCGACGGCGATGATGAGCGGCACCCAGCCGCTCCAAGGTTTGGTCGCGGTTGTGCCGAAGTCCCAGCGGTGGGTGTCGTTCGACTTGGTGTAGATGACTTCCCCTGGCTCGGCCTCGGCAATGGCTTTCGTCCGGTAGCGCTCGTCGACGTCCGTGAGCGCGGTGATCTGGACGTCCACCGCTGCCACCTCGGCCGGGCAGGTGAAGGTGAGTGGCATGCCCTTGCCCAGGAACGTCTCCGCGTCGTCTGGGACGGAGCCCACCTCGCCGGTACACCGTGTCCCGGCCTGGGTGACGCTGATGTGTGCGAGCAGGTAGTCGCGGACCGCGGGTGAGCGGCGGATCGCCTGGAAGGCGGTGATCGTGCCCGGTGGGGTGGGCAGCGCGCCGACGGTGTGCCCCAGCGAGACCCAATCGTCCTCTGAGGCGATCCAGGACACCGTCACGGTGTCGCCGTCGGCCGCGAGTTGGGCGCCGAGCGGTGATCCGAGCGGGTGGGCGTCCGCGGCAACTGGGCTGGTGATCACCGCGAGTGGTACCAGCGCACAAAGGGCCTGCCACCGCCACCGCGTGAGTATGGAGGACACTCGAGGTCCTTTGCTGTCCTTGGCTTGCCTGGTGGTTGCGGAGTCGCCGCACGCGAGCCACGGTTGTCGTGGCTCGCGTGCGGCGAGCGGTGGTGCTCAGCCGGTTGGCTGCGCGAACTTCTCCGTGCGGAACTGCATCGGCGGGCGTTCGTCAACGACCTCGAACTGGATGCTGCTGACGAACTCGCGACCGTCCGCGTCGGTTGCCCTCACGGTGGCGGTATGGCCACCCACCTCAAGATCGGCGGGCAGGGGCAACCGCCACAGGTGGCTGGACCGGTCGGCCCACAACCAGCGGGGCAGCGGCTGTGCCGGGCCGGGGCCGAACTTGTCGCCGCGGAAGACCTCCCAGCCTTGGGCGCGCGCGTCACCGGAGGTGCTCGCGAGCCCGTAGCGGGTCACCTGCACTTGCCGCATGACGGCGTACGGGTCGGTGTACTCCGCACCGGCGCGCTGCCCCTCGCCCGTCGCATTCTGGGTGGGGGTGGCCCGCACCGGTTCTCGGTCGTCGATCCGCACGGTGACTTCGGAGCTGGTGGTGCCGTTCCAGACGTTGGCCACCAGCCAGCTACCCCCGTCGGCCAGGTCCGCAGTCGTCAGCAGGTTGGGGTCGCCGAGGTCGTTGATGTTCACCGGCGGTGGCGTCGCCGAGGTCGGTGGGTTCTGCGCACTCCACTCGTCGATGGCGCGGTACCACTCACGGAAGAACGGCGACGACAGCGACAGCGACATCTGCTCGTCGGCGGGGCGCCCGGTGGCGCGGTAGGTGTCGACGTACTCGTTGCCGTCCACCTTGAGGTTCACGTAGCCGGGTGGCGCGCCGCCGCGTTGCAGGGTTTCGGGCAGGCCGTCGACGCCGAGGTCGCCGGTCCACCACGAGCCGGATGCCGCGCCCACCACGATGTGCTGAAACGGCACCGCGTTGACGCCGACGTTGTCCTTCCAACCCGCGTAGCTGTCGCCCCGCTCGAAGTTCTCCAGGGCTTGCGTGTGGCCGGACACCGAGAGCGCGGGTCGGCCGTCGAGCAGTCGGTACAGCTCGGTGACGTCGTCGGTCTGGTGCTTGGTGGTGTTCATGTCGCGGTAGCCCACCAGCGGGATGTGCGTGGCGATGACGACAAGCTTGTCCTTCGGCACGGTGGCCAGGTCGTTGGCCACCCACGCCAGCTGCTCCTCGCCGATCACCCCGTTGTAGGTCGGGTGGTTCGTGGGGTCGTCGCAGAAGGCGTGTTTGCCGTCGGCGTTGTCGTCCGGGGTGCACGGGTAGCGCACGTTGTCCAGCCCGATGAAGTGCATGTCACCGACGTCGTAGGAGTAGTACGACGGTCCGATCTCGCGCCGATAAGTGTCGAACGAGTTCTTGTCGTCGGTGGCGTCGAAGTCGATGTCGTGGTTTCCGGGCACCGCTCGCACCGGAACGTCGGACAGGCCCATCACCTGCTTGATGCGCGGGTACAGGCCGAGGTCATCACCGGTTACGTCGCCGACGATGAGTGCGCCACACGCGTCGAGGTCGTCACGCTGAGCCAGGTCGGCGACGACGCCGTCACGCAGGTATCCGATCTCCCGGTTGCTGTAGGTCTGCGTGTCACCGATGACGGCGCAGTCCATCTCGCCCCGCTCGGGGGAGCGCAGCAGTGGGAAGTTGATCGCCTTGGGCAGCGGACCGGTCGGGGGCAGGCCGTCGAACCGCAGGTCGGGCGAGCCGTCCGGGAGGTGGTGATAGAAGAACTGCGGGAACCCGTCGGAGTCCACCGGCGTCAGGTACCCCGATGGTTTGGTCACGAACACGGTCATGCCGTCATACACCGGCAGCTCGTAGCTGCCGTCGCGGCCGGTGCGCACCACGTCCCTCCCGTTCGAGACGGCGACACCCGCGACCCCTCGCTCACGGTTCCCGTCGTGACGGCTGTCCCGATCGACGTCGTGGAACACGACGCCTCGTGCTGTCTTCGGTGGCTCGGCGGCGGAGTCACGCACCACCTCGACCGAGCCCACGTAGTCGGTCGGCTTGATCGCGGACTGGTCACCTGCTGAGGACGCCGAGACCGTTGCCGTCGCGACGGCCAGCGTCACCGCAACGACGCTGCCTCGTCGAAACCACGATCTTCTTCGTAATAGCTTCGTCATGACACCTCGTTCTGCAGTCGCAACATTCGGAGGAACTGGACATTCGGCCCGACGTGACCCTCACTCACTGCGCTGACGAACGCCGCATCTCGTCCGTGAAGCACGAATGGCGATCGCGTTAATTTCAGTCATAAAGCGACCACGCTGCTGCCCACGGAAAGCGCCGGGCCTATCGGTGCAGGCGGCTGCCTTCGAACGGGCTGTTCGCCGCCTTCCTCGTCGCCCCGACGAAGAAGGCGGCGGCGGGTGCGTACTGCGCACCGGCTGGCCACGTGGGTCCGGGTTCAGTCTCGCGGAGGGATCTCGGTCGTGTGCGGTACCGCGCCGTTGATGTCGCGAAACCGCACGGTCATCACTTCGGTGGCCGCCTCGATGGTGACCTCGCCGAAGAACTGATGGCCGAACACCGGGTTGTTCATTTCGGTCGACGGTGCGAGCTTCTCGAAGACCACCCGCAGGCCGAAGGTGACGTGTTACCGTGCCCGGCCACCTGCACGGCCGCGTTCAGCGGACCGGACACGAACTCCCAGAACGGGTCGAAGTCGGTGAAGGACGCCAGGGAGGGGTCGTAGTGGTGCGCCGAGGTGAAATGCACGTCCGCGGTCAGCCACACCATGTTGCGGATCTTGTTGCGCTTGGCGAACGAGAGCAGTTCGGCGATCCCCAGCTCCCGGCCGAGCAAGGTGCCGTAGCGGCGCACCCGGTAGATGCGGCCGTCCCCGGCACGTTGCGGTGTGATCGGTCGACGGTGTGAGCAGCGGGCCCCGGATCTGCCGTGTCACACGGAAGTCATCGAACGGGCTCACCTCGATCCGCATGCGTACGGCACGGTCGGCGAGGGCCCACACGATGGCGTCTTTCGCGCTGACGTCGCCCGCCTGTATGCCGTGAGTGATCAGGGACTTCCTGAGCGGGCAAGGGCAGGAGCTACCTGTGTGGGTGCGAGTGCGGACGCGACGACCGCGCCGCCGGTGAGCAGCAGCGAGCGGCGGGACAGCAGGGAGTCGGTTCGGGAGCGTTTCTGGCCATGGCTGGCTCCAAGTGGTCGACGTAGCGTGTGCCGCCCGGGACGGTCGCTGCCAGTCTTCGACACCATGCCGGAGCATCGACCCGCTCCACGCCAGCTGTCCGACGGGTGAACTGTCGGTGCCCGCAGCGCGAACACGGCGACTCCTGGCTACCTGTGCCGCACTGGAGATCGAGGAGGCGTCCGGTGGCGAGCTGCTACGCCGCCCGACCGGGGCGTGTCACGGCCGGACGAGGAGGGTGGCCGTGCGTGTGGCGTTCAACGGTTCACCTCGATCAGGAGCGGGGCCGCGAGGGCGGTCTGGTCCTTTGCGCTCGGGTGCCGCCGGGTGCCCGACAGGGCCAGAGCGGCCGCCGCGGTCAGCAGGATTGCGGCGACGGGGAAGGCGCCAGGAACGGACAGCAGGCTGACGGCGAGCGCGCCGAGCACGGGCCCGCCGACCTGTCCCAGATCAAGCAGCCCGCTCACCATGCCCACCGCGGTGCCGCGCGCTTCGGCGGGTATCACCGCGGCTGCCACGTTGAGCACGGACTGGACGAGTGCGGCGAAGCAGAATCCCTGGGCCAATCGCAACGGCAGCAACATCTCCGGTGCGGTGGGCAGCGCCTGCAGGCCGACGGCGACACCGCAGCACGCGGTCGCGATCGCGAAGCCGGCGTGTACCGAGCGCCGGTCGTTGCGCCTGCCCCACCACAGCCCACCCGGCAGCGACGCCGCCCACGTGACCGCCTGCAGTGTCCCTACCCACACCGTCGCGGACGCCATTGAACTGGTGATCTGCTCTACTCGCGGGGCGAAAACCACTACCAGCGCGTAGATGGCCGCCTGTGCGAGGAGACCGGCCAGCAGGATCGAGCGGCTGTACCGGTTGCCCAGCAGCCGAATCGCCACCTCCCGCAGTGCCCATCTCGATTCGCCGCCGCCATGTCCGGGTGCGCCGTCATGTGCGCGAGGCAGCACGACGAGCGCCAGGCAGGCGGAGGCCAGCAGCAGCGCCGCGACGCAGCCGAACAGCGCCTCGAAGCCGAACTGTCCGGCGAGCACGCTGCCGACCAGAGGTCCGAGCAACGAGCCTGCCGCGGTGGCGCCGAACAACCCGCCCAGCGCACGGCCTCGCCTGCCGGGTGCGGACAGCGAACTGACGTAGGTGGCCGTCGCACTCGCCACCCCGCCGAATGCGCCCTGCAGGAGGCGATAGGTGAGGAACTCGCCGGGACCGTCAGCCAGCGACAGCAACCCGACCGCGAGTGCCAGTCCCGCGTGCGCGCGCACCACCATGGCCTTGTGGCCGTACCGGTCACCAACCATCCCCCACAGCGGTGCGGTGATCAGCTGGGTCACCGCGGGCGCGGCCAGCGCGACCGCGGTCCACCACGGCACGGCCGCGGCCGTGACTCCGAGGTCCGAAAGGTAGAACGGGAGCAGCGGGACCACGACGGTGAGCCCGGCTACGGCGGCGAACTGGCCGAACCACAGCACTGGGACGGCGCGGTTGCGCGGCAGGCTGAGCGGAGCGTCCATCACGGCACCGCCGTTCTCGCTGGCCAGCCGTCGTCGTAGCCAAGATCCGGGTAGGCGGCTGCCACAGCGGTCTCGCCCCTCACGGTGCTCCCTCGGCTCGGTGCCTCGATCTGATGTTAGGCAAGGCTAAGCTAATCGACACTGGTCTAGTCAATGCGCCGAGAGTCACAGCGAGAGCGGTCGGCGACCTGTTCCGTGGAAGTTAGGTATGCCTTACATTAGTCCGCATGTCATGGGCGGGGGCGCGATCACTCGGCAGACCGGCCATCGGCCTGCTTGTCGCACTGCTGCTACTCACGGCCGCGGTGCTGTTCGGCCTGGCCTTCGGTAGCCGTGCTCTGCCACTGCCCGACGTACTGCACGTTTTGGTCAGGCGTGACGAGAGCGACGCGGCGATCATCGTGTGGGAGCAGCGCATTCCGCGAACACTGCTGGGGGTGCTGGTCGGCGCCGCGCTGGGCGTCAGCGGAGTGCTCGCCCAGGCCATCACCCGCAACCCGCTGGCTGATCCGGCGCTGCTCGGTGTGTCGGCCGGTGCGGCGCTGGCGATCGTCGTCGGGACCTTCGCGTTCGGCATCACGACCTTGGCGACACAGATCGTGGCCGCCAGCGTAGGCGCGGCGGTGGTTGGTGGGGCTGTGCTGTCGCTGGCAGGCTACGGTCGCGCCGGTATGGCACCGTCGTCGCTCGCCCTGGTGGGGTTGTCGGTGTCCGCGATGATCGTGGCGGTCATCTCCGTCCTGGTCCTGCTCGACGCCAAGACCCTCGACGAGTACCGGTTCTGGCTGGTGGGTGCGTTCGCGGGTCGGGGGACCCCTACCCTCACCACCGTCACGCCGGTGCTGCTCGCCGGATTGGCGCTCACCGGCGTGGCCGTGCGCGGGCTGGATGCGCTGGCGCTCGGCGACGACGTGGCGCGTGGCATCGGCATCCGGGTCAGCCGAACCCGACTCGTCGCCGGACTCGGTGTCATCCTGCTGACGTCGACCGCTGTCGCGGCGGTCGGGCCGATCGGCTTTGTCGGGCTGGTTGTACCGCATGCCGCCCGCGCGCTCACCGGACCGAGGCACGGTTGGCTGCTGCCCTACGCGGCGGTGCTCGGTGCGACGCTGCTGGTCGCGGCCGATGTGGTCGGACGGGTAGTCGTGCGGCCGGGGGAACTGCAGGTCGGCGTGGTCACGGCGGTCGTCGGCGCTCCGGTCGTGCTGCTGCTGGTGCGGCGGGCCAAGCTCGCAGGAGCGGTGCTGTGAGTAACACCCCGATGTCCATCGCCCGCTCGGGCCCCGCACTGGTCGGCCGGTCGCGCAACGGAGCCCTCAGTGTGCTCATCCGTCCGCGCGGCTGGGTACTCGGTTCGGCGATGTTCGGGCTGCTGCTTTTCCTTTGTGTGCTGGCCATCGCCGTGGGTACCCGGACGATCCCGCTCGACCAGGTGCTCAGCGGGCTCGTCGGACAGGCCGATCGCGCGACCACGTTGACAGTCCAGCGCTTCCGCCTGCCTCGCGTCGCGGTGGCTGTTCTGGTCGGCGCCGCGCTCGGCCTCTCTGGTGCGATCGTGCAGTCGGTGACGCGTAACCCGATCGCGGCCCCCGACGTGATCGGAGTGACCGCGGGTGCCAGTTTCGGTGCCGTGATCGTGCTGTTGGCCTTCGGCGGTGGCACGGTCGGCTACGGGGGTGCGGCCGCCGAACTGTCCCGGATCGGATTGCCTGTCGGGGCGGTCATCGGTGCGTTCTTCGCCGCGGTCGTCGTCCTGGGCGTCGCAAGCTCGCGCGGGCGCGGTGGCGCGGGCGGGACGTTCAGCACGCAGCGGGTCGTGCTCGTGGGCATCGTGTGCCACGCCGCCTTCATCGCGCTGGTGCACTGGAGTTTGACGATTGGCGACGTCGATCAGGCCGCGAAGGCGGCCGTATGGCTGGTCGGAAGCCTGCATGGCGGCGGCTGGGAACACGTTGCCGGGGTGGGACTCGCGCTCACCGTGTTGCTGCCGAGCGCACTGCTGCTCGGCAGGCGGCTGAGCGTGCTCGCGCTCGGTGAACCGACCGCGGCCACGCTGGGCGTTGCCGTCGCGCGGACCCAGGTCGCCTCGTTCGCCGTCGCTTTCGCCTTGGCCGGTACCGCTGTGGCCGCCGCGGGGCCGGTGAACTTCGTGGCGCTGCTCGCACCACAGCTCGCTCGCCGGATCGTTGGCACATCCGCAATCCCGCTGGTGGTGTCCGCGCTGGTGGGCGCGGTCGTGCTGCTCGCGGCGGACCTCGTGGCCCGGCTGCTCGTCCCCGGCACCGAGCTTCCCGCGGGCGCGGTGACGGCCCTGGTCGGCGCGCCTTACCTGCTGTGGTTGGTGGTTCGTACCGGAGGTGGTCGATGACCAGGATCTCGCACGATCTCGATCAGCAGCTTTCCGGGGTCGACGCGTCGAGTTTGCGAGCCGAACGGCTGCGGGTCGGCTATGGCGCCGACAGGGCGGTGATCGAGCAGCTTGACCTCGAACTGCCCCCCGGTGCGGTGACAGCGATCATTGGCGCCAACGGCTCCGGCAAGTCGACCCTGCTGCGCACGCTGGCGCGGTTGCTCCGGCCGTCCCGTGGACAGGTGCTTTTGGACGGTCGTGATATCCATCGCATGCGTACCCGGGATGTCGCAAGGAGGATGGGCCTGCTGCCGCAGGCGCCGACCACGCCGGAAAGTATCACGGTGCGAGACCTTGTCCGTCGCGGTCGCACGCCGCACACCTCGGTGTGGCGACAATGGTCCGAAGCGGACGAAAAAGCCCTGCTCGCGGCCCTGGCTTCGACCGATCTCACCGAACTGGCCGACGAACCCGTCGACACGCTGTCCGGTGGGCAGCGGCAGCGCGCCTGGCTGGCGCTCGTCATCGCCCAGAACACGCCTTGGCTGCTGCTCGACGAGCCCACCACCTTCCTCGACATCGCCCACCAGATCGACGTGCTGGAACTTGTGCGGCGACTCAACCGAGAGGGCGGTCGAACGGTGGTGATGGTGCTGCACGATCTCAATCAGGCCTGCCGATATGCGGATCACCTTGTCGCGCTGCGCTCCGGTGCCGTCGTCGCCGCGGCTGCGCCCGTCGACATCGTTACCGAAGAACTGGTCGCGAGGGTGTTCGACGTGCGAGCGCGGATCGTGCCCGATCCGGTGGCCGGTACTCCGCTTGTCGTTCCGGTCGGTCGGGCCACGTGACGATCACCTCTTCCGTATGACGTTCCGACTCGGCTAACTTTGAGCAAAGTAAGGCTTGCCTAAGTAAACTGCTGGAGGACTTGTGCAACCATGCACGCGAGGAGTCGGGGCGAAGATCGTTGCCGCGCTCGCCGGCCTGGTACTGACCGCCGGCCTGACCGCCTGCGGTGGCGGTGAGGCGCGCGAGAGCGCCAACCAGGGTGGTACCGCGCAGGCCGGGTTTCCGCGAACGGTGCAGCACGACAAAGGATCGACCAGGATCGAGACGAAGCCGGAGCGCATCGCAGCGCTCGACCCGAGCCTGGTGGAGGCCGTCCTCGCGCTGGATCGGCCGCTCGTCGGTGGTATCGGCAGTTACGGCGACAACAGGGACTTCCCTTCGTACCTCGGCGATGCCGTTGGCGGCACCGAGGAGGTCGGTCCACTGGAAGCGCCGAACCTGGAGGCGGTCGCCGCCCTCGAGCCGGACCTGATCGTTTCGGCCACCGTGCGCCACGACGCGCTGTACGACGAGCTTTCCGCCATCGCGCCGACCGTGTTCGTCGAGACCACAGGTCCGATGTGGAAGGACAACATCACCAAGCTCGGCGAGGCGCTCGGGGCGGAAACGAAGGCCGATGAGGCGCTGGCCGCCTACGAGCAGCGCGCCGCCGCACTGGGCAAGGCGATCAACGAGAAGGCGAGCAACCCCACGATCTCGGCCATCCGGTTCATGGGGGGCCCAACCCGCTTGCTGGGCAACGAATCATTCACCGGCATCGTTCTCGACGACATGGGCCTGGCGCGGCCGAAAGCGCAGGACGTCGACGAGTTCGCGGTGGAGATCGGCGAGGAGCAGATCCGCAAGGCCGACGGCGACCACGTTTTCGTCTCCACGTACGAAGGCGGCGACCAGTCCAGGGAGCGCTTCCTGCGCAACCCCCTGTGGCGCCAGCTCAACGCGGTAAAGGCAGGCAATGTCCACGAGGTGAACGACGCCACCTGGATGCTCTCGGTTAGCCTGCAGGGCGCGAACTTCATGATGGACGACATGGCGCAGATCTTCGAGGTCGACCCGATGCGCCGGTAGTGGCCTGCTGACGTGGGGTCCCACCGGTTCCCGGTGGGTGGCGTGGCAGCCGAACCACTTCGTGACCGCTGGGAATCGAGGATCGCGACGCGGGCGAGCGCGGCACACCGGTCGCGCTCGCCCGGGCGCGGCCCTCAGCCGCCGGAAACGGTAATCCGCCGCGGCTTGGCCGAGGCGCTCTTGGGAGCGCGGACCGTCAGCACACCGTCCGCCAGGCTCGCGTCGATCTTGTCCGCTTCCACGTCCTGCGGCAGCGTGACGCTGTAGTGGAACCGGCCGATCCGGCGGGTGCGGTGCCGAAACCAGCCCTCGCGCTGCTTCTGCTTGCGCTCACCGTTGATCCGCAACTCCCGGCCGGTGAGGTCAACCGTGAGGTCCTCCCGCTTCACGCCGGGCACCTCTACCTCCACCAGGTAGGCGTCCTCGGTCTCCGAGAGGTCGGCCATGGGCGACCAGCCGCGCCACGCCGGCTCGGCGACGTTCATGGCGGAGTACAGCATGCGGCTCAGTTGGTTGGAGAGGTCCTCGAACTCGAAGAGCGGACTCCACCGATCCACCGGACTGGAGGACCGGACAGCTGGCAGTGCCATCACTCATCACCTCCACGACACAGTGCACATCAGCTGCACATCGTGACGACTTCGCGGCTCGCTGTGAGCCTCGCATCGGCTCCAACACCGTTGAGCGCTGCCGTGTTCCCAAAATTGAGTCGCTGGCACTCAATCAGCGCCAACCGGTTGGCGACGGGAATACATTCCATTGATTCATGGAATGACGTACTATCGGCCTGGGTTGCCGAACCTGGGATGGAGTTGGTCGCGCCATGAACGTCGAGTCGCGCAAGCAGTCACCGGCGGTGTCGTCCACCGCGGGCAGGGCGCTGGAGGTCAGCCGGTGAAACCGCCCACCTCGTCGACGTCGGGCCGCCGGATAGAACTCGGCCTGCGGGCCAACGCCGCGCAGTTCACCCTCCTCGTCGCCGTCAACGCCCTGGTCGGCTGCATGTTAGGGCAGGAGCGAACGGTGCTGCCGCTGCTCGGCGAGCGCGAGTTCGAGCTGACCGCCTACACCGCCGGACTGACGTTCATCCTCGTCTTTGGCATCGCCAAGGCCGCCACCAACTACTTCGCGGGCACGTGGTCGGATCGGTTCGGCCGCAAGCCTGTCCTGGTGGCAGGCTGGTTGGTGGCCGTCCCGGTGCCGCTGCTGTTGATCTGGGCACCGTCGTGGGGCTGGGTCATCTTCGCCAACGTGCTACTCGGTGTCAGCCAGGGACTCACCTGGTCCACCACCGTGGTGATGAAGATCGACCTTGTCGGTCCGGCTCGCCGTGGTCTCGCGATGGGGTTCAACGAAGCGGCGGGCTACGCGGCCGTGGCCGTCACCGCTTTGGCCACCGGCTACCTCGCCGAGGCCTACGGGCTTCGTCCGGCTCCGTTCCTGCTCGGGCTTGCCTTCGCCGCGCTCGGCCTCGGCCTTTCCGCCCTCGTGGTGCGTGAAACCCGTGACCACGCAAGGTTCGAGGCGGCAAACCACGTCGCCCGCGCGGATGGAAGGCACGACCACCTGCACAGCGAGTTGCGCGACCGCGACGTGTTCCGCCAAACCAGCTTCTCCGAACCCGCGCTGTCCTCGGCCAGCCAGGCCGGGCTGGTCAACAACCTCAACGACGGCCTCGCATGGGGACTGTTCCCGATCCTGTTCGCCGCGGCGGGCCTTTCGGTCGGCAAGATCGGCATTCTTGCCGCGCTGTACCCGGCGGTCTGGGGTGTCGGGCAGTTGTTCACCGGTGCGCTTTCGGACCGCTGGGGTCGCAAGTGGATGATCGTCTCCGGGATGTGGCTACAGGCGTTCGCGCTGGCTCTGATCGCCCTCGTCGACCATTTCGGTGGCTGGGCGGTGGCCGCGGTCCTGCTGGGCGCGGGCACCGCACTGGTGTATCCCACCTTGCTCGCCTCCATCGGCGACGTGGCACATCCCGCGTGGCGAGCACGGTCGGTCGGCGTCTATCGGCTGTGGCGAGACGGCGGGTTCGCCGCGGGCGCGTTGCTCGCGGGTGTCGTAGCCGACCTGATGGGTGTGCGGGCCGCAGTGTGGACCGTCGCCGCGTTGACCGCGTTGTCGGGGCTGATCGTCGCTGTGAGGATGTACGAGACCCTGCATCGTCCGGCCAGATCGTAAGGACCAAGGAGGTAGGCGATGGGTGAGCGTGCCGCGAAGGATGCCCTCTACGCCGAGTTCGCGGCCGTCGGCAAGGTGCTCGGTCACCCGAAACGCCTTGAACTGCTCGACCTGCTGGCTCAGGGGCCACGCAGCGTCGAAGACCTCGCCACCGCCGCGAGCCTTGGAATGAGCAGCTGTTCGGCACACCTGCAGACACTGCGCGAGGCGGGACTGCTGCGTACTCGCCGTGACGGCAAGCGTGTCTACTACTCGCTGGCCGATGACGACGTCGCGCGCCTGTGGGAATACCTGCGTCGCGTCGCGCAGCATCATCGGCCGCACACCGAGCTGGCGCGACGTGACTACCTCGGTCCCGACGACACGGAGGCGGTCGGCTCCGAGGAACTGCTGCGTCGCTTGCGCGGCGGTGACGCGCTCGTCATCGACGTACGTCCCGGTCCGGAGTACGAGGGGGGTCATTTGCCGGGTGCCGTCCACATCCCACTTGAGGAGTTGGCCGACCGGCTCGCCGAACTGCCTCGTGACAAGGAGATCGTCGCCTACTGCCGTGGCGAGTACTGCGTGCTGGCCCACGATGCCGTTCGGTTGCTGTCCGCAAACGGGTTGACGGCACGGCGTGCGGCGCAGGGAGTGCTCGAATGGCGGCTGGCAGGCCACCCCATCGAGGTCGGAGCGGCCTGACCCGGATCGCTACCCCCGCAACATCTTGACATGGGATCCTGTCAAATTGCATTCTGACTGAGCTGCCTGTCAAAAATGTCGCGAGGAGGCGCCGGAGATGGCCGATCATCAGGCTGAGTGCCCGCGCCACCCAGGTCGCGGTGTTGACAAGACCGACGGGCCGCTGTCCATCTCCCCGGAGTTCGCGCACTGACAAGGAGTCGCGATGGTTTCCCTCGTCGAACGCACTACCCACGCGGCCCGACAACGGCTGTCCACCGTGCTCGCCGTGCCTGCGCCGAACCGGGTGGACGACGCGCTACTGCGGTTCAGCAGGCGCTGGCCCGCCACCGACCTCGCTCCGGTGCCGCGGGGCAGTGGCCTTCGGCCCGTTCCGGGTGACTACGGCCCACCGCTGGTCGGGCACCTGCTCGACTACATCCGGTTCGGCAACGACCTGCTGCGCGACCGCTACGAGCGCTACGGTCCGGTGTCGTGGATGGGAGCGTTCGGTACCCGCGTGGTGACCGTCGCCGGTCCGGAAGCGACGCAGTTGGTGCTCACCAACAAGGACAAGGTCTACTCGCAGGACGGCTGGACCTTCCTGATCGACCAGTTCTTCCGTCGCGGCCTGATGTTGCTCGACTTTGACGAGCACAGAACCCACCGCCGGATCATGCAGGACGCGTTCACCCGCGACCGGCTGACCGCGTATGTACGGCAACTGGCGCCGAGGGTTCGCGACAGCGTTCCGGAATGGAACAGCACCAGGCCCGTGCGCCTGTACTGGCTGTTGAAGGATCTGACGCTGGACGTCGCCAACGACGTGTTCATGGGCGGCCGTGGCGGTGGGGCGGATCACCAGCGGATCAACCAAGCCTTCGTGGCCACCGTCCGTGCCGCGAGTTCGTTGGTGCGTTATCCCCTTCCTGGCACCCGGTGGCGGGCAGGCGTGCGCGGCCGCGAGGTGCTGGAGGACTACTTCGCGCGGCATCTTCCCGCGGCTCGCGCGAGCAACGGCGACGACCTGTTCTCCGCGCTGTGTCAGGCGACCACGCCCGAAGGTGAGCGCTTCAGTGACGACGACGTCATCAATCACATGATCTTCTTGATGATGGCGGCGCACGACACCTCGACCATCACCACCACCGCGGCCGCGTACTACCTGGCAAAACACCCCGAATGGCAGGAGAAGGCACGGCAGGAGTCGCTTGCACTCGGCGACGCGCCCGTCGACATCGACGTGCTGGAGGGGTTGGAGGCGCTCGACCTGATCATCAAGGAGACGCTGCGGCTGCTGGCTCCGGTTCCGATGCTGATGCGCAGGACCGTGGCCGACACCGAGCTGCTCGGCCACCACCTTCCGAACGGCACTCTCGTCGCGGTCGCACCGGGGGTCAACCATTTCGTCCCGGAGTGCTGGAGTGACCCGGACGCGTTCGATCCACAGCGGTTCGTTCCGCATCGCCGTGAGGACTCCAGTCACCGGTTCGCGTGGCTGCCCTTTGGCGGTGGCGTGCACAAGTGCATCGGCCTGCACTTCGGCACGCTGGAGGTCAAGGCGATCCTGCACGAGATGTTGCGGACCTATACCTGGTCGGTTCCGCAGCGCTACGAGGCGCGCTGGGACAACACCTCGCTGCCGGTCCCTGCCGACGGCATGCCGGTACGGCTCACCCGTCGTTGAATCGCCGTTGCGCACGGCCGGCGAAACGCGAGAGTGAACCCGAGGGACCGTCATTTGTGAAACAATAGTTTGTCGACGCGGGAATCGTTGGTGGAATGCAGGAGTTCGCAGGAATCCTGTGGCTTGGCGGTCACTCCACTGAGGTCACACTGTCGTAGTGCGCGATCGTTTGCGTTGTTACTTTCCGGACGGTGTGGACGGTTGAGCAGCTTCTTTCGGGTGAGTAATGAATGTGCCGCCCTTACTCTCGGCATATTGACCGGGTCAAAACGGTTGCCCGGCGGGTCAGGGCGATGCGGTATTGCCGTCGGCGTCTGATAAAACAAGATCACGCGCGAGGGCATTCGGCGACAGGCGCATTCCGTTCATGGGATGCGCGATCCGCTTTGTCGACGTGGCCCCCTGTGTGGCGACAGGGGGCCACGTAATCGTCCTACGCAACCCGGAACGAAGTTAAGGAGTACGTAGCACGTGTCGACTGTACAACCCCGGTCATGTAGCGCGCTAGCTGGCTGCGCTGGATGCACGGAAAGGGGGACGCGAAGGCGTAAGCCCAGGCACCGGGCCGCCGACCGCAGTTACGACAGTATCGAGGAGTTGGTGATCGCGGCCGCGTTGACGTCCGCGGGTCGGTCGGGTCGCAGGTACACGGGCAGGCACAGGGCGCAGAGTCCGCCCCCGTGGCAGGTGTTGCGGAGTCCCGTCATGTCCGAACGCGGAATTGGCACGGTGCGGCTCGCGGCACTGATCATCGCGACGCTGCTGGCGCTGTTCGTGATACTCCTGCTCGGTCTACCCGCCTGGCAGCCGGTGCTGTTCTTCCTGGTGGGGATGGCAATGCTGGGGCATGTCGCCGGCCATCGTCGGCGCACGGCGATTTCCGCCTGACAGCGGTTACGGCGCACGTGGTCGTGTCGCGAGTTTGGGCGGCACGACCGCGGGCTCGGACCCGGGGCCGTGAGCGGGAACGCAGAACTCGCGGGCGGGAGCGGGGGACTCGCGGGCGAGTCAGCCGACGCCGATCGCCTTGCGAACGGACGACAGTACCCTGCCTGCCCGCTCCCGTGCCTTCCGCGCTCCGTCGGCGAGCGCCTCGTCGAGTTCGCTACCCGGTTCGAGTAACGCCTCGTACCGCGAACGCATCGGGGCCAGCTCGGTGTTGAGCACCTCGAACAGCACGTTCTTCAGCTCACCCCAGCCCATTCCACCCGCTTCCAGCCGCTTGCGCGTGTCGGCGACGACATCGGCTGCCGACGGCGGGGCGACCTGCTCCAGAATCTGGAACACCGCCGAGCTGTCCGGGTCCTTCGGGTCCTCCACCGGCGTGCTGTCGGTCGGAATCCTGCGAACCAGCTTCTTCAACTGGTTCTCCGGGAGGAAGAGCGGAATGGTGTTGTCGTAGGACTTGCTCATCTTCCGCCCGTCAAGGCCGGGCAGCGTCTGCCCGCTGCCGGTCTCCGGAACGATGGCCTGCGGGATCTTGAACGAGTAGGACTTCCCGTAGATGTGGTTGAAACTGCCCGCGATGTCGGCGGCGTACTCCACGTGTTGGACCTGGTCCTTACCCACCGGCACCACGTCGGACTCCATGATGAGGATGTCCACGGCCATCAGGATCGGGTAGTTGTACAGCCCCATGTTCACGCCCGCGTCGGGGTCCTCGCCCGCCTCCAGGTTGCGGTCACGGGCCGCCTTGTAGGCGTGGGCGCGGTTCATCAGTCCCTTGCCGGTGACGCAGGACAGGATCCAGTTCAGCTCGAAGATCTCAGGCACGTCGGACTGGACGTAGAAGATGGTCCGTTGCGGGTCGAGGCCCGCGGCCAGCCACGCGGCCGCGACCGAGCGCGAGTACTGCCGGAGCAGCTTCGGGTCGCGGATGGTGGTGAGCGCGTGGTAGTCGGCGATGAAGTAGACGGAGTCGTACTGCTCGGCCAACCGCAGCGCCGGACGGATCGCACCGATCAGGTTGCCCAGGTGTGGCTCACCGGTCGGCTTGATGCCGGTCAACGAGACCTTGGCTACGGGCTGTGACATGCGGCCATCCTACTGACCTGGTGCCATCGGGCGAGGCCAGGCCGCCTCCGGCACCGATTCCCGCAACCGGCCGCGGGTAGCCTGGCCAGATGTCGGAGCACATGACCCCGGAGGAGTTTCGCGAGCACGGCAAGCAGGTCGTTGACTGGATCGCCGACTACCTCGCCACCATCGAGGACTATCCGGTGCGTTCCCGGGCCCGACCCGGTGAGATCCGCGCGGCGTTGCCCGCACATCCGCCGGAACAAGGCGAACCGTTCGAATCCGTGCTCGCCGACTTGGACCGCGTCGTGTTGCCCGGCATCACACACTGGCAACACCCCTCGTTCTTCGCGTACTTCCCAGCCAACGCCAGTGGGCCTGCCATCCTCGGTGACCTGCTTTCGGCAGGGCTCGGCGTGCAGGGCATGGTGTGGGCGACCAGTCCGGCCTGCACGGAACTGGAGACGGTGGTGGTCGACTGGCTGGCGGAACTGCTCGACCTGCCATCCCACTTCCGCACCGACACGGCGGGCGGCGGGGTGATCCAGGATTCGGCGTCCAGCGCGAGCCTTGTCGCGGTGCTCGCCGCGATCCAGCGGGCAGGTGGCAGGGCCGGTGACGGCAGGCGTTACTCGATCTACGTCTCGTCGCAGACCCACTCCTCGCTGGAGAAGGCGGCGCGGATCGCGGGGATCGGCGCCGAATACGTCCGCGCCGTCGACGTGGACCCCGACACACTCGCGATGGACCCGGCACAGCTGGACGCGCTCATCGCCGAGGACGTCGCCGCGGGGGTGACGCCCGCACTGGTGTGCGCGACGATCGGCACGACGTCCACCACCGCGATCGACCCGGTGGCCAGGATCGGCGAGGTGTGTCGTGCTCGCGGGATCTGGCTGCACGTGGACGCCGCCTATGCCGGGGTTTCGGCGGTCTGCCCCGAACTGCGGTGGATCAACGAGGGAGTGGCCGCCTTCGCCGACTCCTACGTCACCAACCCGCACAAGTGGCTGTTGACCAACTTCGACTGCTCGGTGTTGTGGTTGGCCGACCGCGCGCCGCTGATCGAGGCACTTTCCATCCTGCCCGAATACCTGCGCAACGCCGCCAGTGCTTCGGGAGAGGTCATCGACTACCGCGATTGGCAGATCCCGCTGGGCAGGCGGTTTCGCGCGTTGAAGTTGTGGTCGGTGATCCGCTGGTACGGCGCGGAGGGGTTGCGCGCGCATGTGCGCAGCGGCATCGAGTTGGCCGCGAAGTTCGCCGCGCTGGTCAGGGCGCACCCGGGATTTCGACTACTTGAACACCATCCGTTCAGCCTTGTCTGTTTTCGGCCGGTATGGCCAGGGATGTCCACTGCGGACGCCAACGAGGCGACCCTGTCGCTGCTGGAGCGCCTCAACGACTCAGGGCAGTTGTACCTGAGTCACACCAAGGTCGGTGACGAGGTGCTCCTCCGGTTGGCCGTCGGGGCCCCGATGACACAACTGCGGCATGTTCAAGCCGCATGGGACCGCATTCGGACGGAGTACGAGCAGGCCCGTTGAGGTTCACCCACGCCGACGGGCAACTCACGGTCCACACCGCAGGACTCACGGTCCGCACCGCAGGACTCGCGGGCAGGAGCGGGGGACTCGCGGGCAGGAGCGGGGGACTCGCGGGTGTTTACTGCCTGCGCAGGATCGGCCGTAGTGAGTCCAGCACGCCTGGGTCCTCGATGGTGGAGGGCACCGGCTCGTCGCGGCCGTCGGCGATCCCGCGCATCGTCTTGCGCAGGATCTTGCCCGAACGGGTCTTCGGCAGCGCGTCCACAACCGAGACGTCGCGAAACGCCGCGACCGGGCCGATGTCGGCGCGCACGGCGGCGACCAGTTCCTCCCTCAGCCGCTCCTCATCGATGTCCACGCCCGACTTCAGCACCACGAAACCCCACGGCAGCTGACCCTTCAGCGGGTCGTGCACACCGATGACGGCGCACTCGGCCACGGCCGGATGCGCCGCGAGCACCGCCTCCATGGAGCCCGTGGACAGCCGGTGGCCCGCCACGTTGATCACGTCGTCGGTGCGGCCCATCACGAACAGGTAGCCGTCCCCGTCGCGGTAGCCGGAGTCTCCCGTGAGGTAGTGGCCCTCGTATCGGGACAGGTACGCCTCGACGAAGCGTTCGTCGTCTCCCCACAGTGTGGGCAGCGCGCCGGGAGGCAGCGGCAGTTTGATCGCGATGGCGCCCTCCTGACCCGGCGGCAGCTCCTCGCCCGATTGCCCGAGGATGCGCACGTCCCAGCCAGGCACGGGAACGGTCGCGGAGCCGGGCTTCACGGGCAGCTTCTCGATGCCGCGCGGATTCGCCGCTATCGGCCACCCGGTCTCGGTCTGCCACCAGTGGTCGATCACGGGTACGCCAAGTTTGTCGTGTGCCCAGTGGTAGGTCTCCGGATCGAGCCGTTCGCCTGCCAGGAAGAGGGTGCCGAACCGCGAAAGGTCGTGCTTGGCCAACTCGGTGCCGTCCGGATCGACCCGTTTGATCGCTCGCAGCGCGGTGGGAGCGGTGAACAGCGCCTTCGCGCCGTGCTCGGCGATGACCCGCCAGAACGCGCCCGCGTCCGGGGTTCCCACTGGTTTGCCTTCGTAAAGTACTGAGGTAGCCCCCACCAGCAGCGGTGCGTAGACGATGTAGGAGTGGCCGACCACCCATCCGACATCGGAGGCGGTCCACCACACGTCACCCGGGCCGATGTCGTAGACCGCACCCATCGACCAGGCCAGTGCCACCGCATGCCCGCCTGCGTCACGCACGACCCCCTTCGGCTTCCCGGTGGTGCCGGAGGTGTAGAGGATGTAGAGCGGGTCGGTGGCGGCTACCGGAACGGGATCGGCCGGTGAGGCGCCTGCCATCAGCTCCTGCCAGTCCACGTCGGTGTCGGTGAGTTCTGCCCGCGCCGCGTCGCGTTGCAGCACCACGACCCTGTCGGGCTGGTGCTGCGTGGTCTTCAACGCCTCCTCGATGATCGGCTTGTACTCGACGGTCCTTGTGGGCTCAATGCCGCAGGAGGCCGCCACGATCGCCTTCGGTTTCGCGTCCTCAACTCTGGCGGCCAGTTCCTTCGGGGCGAACCCGCCGAACACCACGGAGTGAACAGCGCCGATGCGGGCGCATCCCAGTATGGCGATCACGGCCTCGGGAACCATCGGCATGTAGATGATCACCCGGTCGCCCCTGCCGACCCCGAGTGACACCAGCGCCCCCGCGAAGCGGGCGACCTCGTCGCGTAACTCGGCGTAGGTGTAGCTGCGCCGCGAGCCGGTGACCGGCGAGTCCCATACCAACGCTGCCTGCTCGCCCCTGCCGCGTTCCACGTGCCGGTCCAGGGCGTTGTAGGCGGTGTTCAGCTCACCGTCGGGAAACCACCGGTACAGCGGAGCGGCCGACGCGTCCAGCGCGCGTCGCGGCGCGCGGGTCCAGTCGACGGCCTCGGCGGCCCGCAGCCAGAACCCTTCGGGGTCGGAAAGGCTGTACCGGTATTGCTCGGCGTAGGCGCCCATCGTGCATGCCTCCTCGTCGTCGAGGTCCAGCACAAACCGTAGAGTGACAAGCCTGCCCCACACCAGTGGCGGCGGGACCAGCGGCTTCGCTCACCTGTCACGGTCGCGAGCCGCCCCGGTGGCCGGTGGCATATTCTGGTGCCGACGGCAAACCGCCGGGCGACGCGGCGAAGGGGCGAGGGGTGGAATCGATCGCGAGCTCGTTGCTCTCGCTGGCCTACCGGCTGTTCCAGCCGGGATTCTGCCCCGGCGACTGGGCATGGGCCACGAGCATGGCCGGCGCCATCATCGCGCTCTTTCCCGTCGCGGGCGCCGTGGTGGTCGCCATCATGCGCAAGTTCACCGGCAACCGCTACCACGGCCCGACGCTCATCACCATCGGTGCTGTCGGCGCCGTTCTGGTGTTGCT
This sequence comes from Saccharomonospora amisosensis, assembly GCF_011761185.1. Taxonomy (NCBI): domain Bacteria; kingdom Bacillati; phylum Actinomycetota; class Actinomycetes; order Pseudonocardiales; family Pseudonocardiaceae; genus Saccharomonospora; species Saccharomonospora amisosensis. The sequence goes on from NZ_JAAOYM010000001.1 coordinate 907,925, forward strand.
CGTGCCCTGGCTCTACGCGGCGGGGGTGTCCAGTGTCTTCAGGGCCGTGTTCGCGGGTGGCAACGGTGGCCTCTCCGCGGGCGAGGTGGACGCGCTGCAACAGCAGTACTGCTTCGTGGGCCCGCAGGACGAGTACCTGGGCGGCGGGCAGAACGTCTACGAGACGCTCTTCTATCCCTCCGGGGACGTGTTCGCCTACGGCTACTACCTGGGCATGCTCGTGGGCCTGCCGGTGTTGGCGCTGCTGGCCGTGCTCCTGCTGAGCAGGATCGCGCTGCGCAGGGGCCCGAAGTGGCCCGGCCGGCTGCTGTGGGTGCCGTTCGTGCTGTACGTCCTGGTCTCCTCCGGCGTCGAGGCCAACACCGCGGTGCATCTGTGGCTGGGGTTCCTGCCGGTCACCGTGCTCGGAGTGATCCCGGTCGCGCTCGTCGGGCCGCCCAGTTGGTCGGTGATCCAGAACTCGGACCGGCCACCGCAGCGTGAGCAGCCACCGCCCTACGTGCCCCCCGCGCAGCAGGAGCAGAAGCCACCGCCACCACCACCGCCCGCGAAGAACTACCCGCCCACCTCGGTGGCGCCCGCCCAGGAACTGGCTGCCGCGCCGGGCCCGGTGCCGCCACCACCAGGCTCGGGACAGGCCGGTAGCGGCAGGTTCCGCCGGGTGCGCAGGCTCGGCCACGGCGGGTTCGGCACCGTGTGGGAGGCGGTGGACACCCAACTCGGCCGCACGGTCGCACTGAAGATCGCGCACGTCCCGGACAAGGACACCGAGGAACGCATGCAGCGGGAGGCGCGGGCGCTCGCCGCGCTGAGCCACCCCAACTGCGTGCGGGTGTACGACCTGGTCGAGGAGTCCGACGGACTGGCGCTGGTGATGGAGTACCTGCACGGCCAGGCATTGGCGGAGAGCGTCGACACGGTGGGCCCACTGGACGACATCACCGCCGGTCGGCTGTGGGCCACCATGGCCAGCGCGCTCTCGGCCGCCCACGAGAAGGGTGTGCTGCACCGCGACGTCAAGCCGTCCAACATCATCGTGGACCCGGCAGGGCTGCCGCACCTGATCGACTTCGGGATCGCCCGCAGCAGGGGTGACGCCAAGCTCACCGCCACCGGCATGATGATCGGCACCCCCGACTACGTGGCGCCGGAGACCGCGGCGGGCGCACCCGCGAGCCCGGCGTCGGACGCGTGGCAACTCGCGGCGACAGTGAGTTACGCGCTGTCCGGCTACCCGCCGAGGGGAACGCGCGAGACGCCGATGGCCGCGCTGATGGCCGCTGCCCGCGCCGAACCACCATCGCAGTTGCCGAGGCAGAGCGTGCACGCGAAGTTGCTCACCGCATCGCTGGACCCGCAACCACGCAACCGGCCGACCCTGAACGCCGTGCAGCGCGAGGTGGAAGGCTGGCTGTCCAGGGCGGGCACCTCCGCGGAGGGCCCGGTCACCCGCGTGGTGCCAAGGGCAAGGTGACGTCCGAGGTTTGACCGCTGGCCGCGGTCACGGGTGGGGCACGGCCGGTTCCGGGTCAGCGCCACGATGGCAGCCAGAGTTCGGCCTGCCAGCGCGCGTTGGTGATCGGATCACCGTTGAGGACAGGCCACAGCCAGACGAAGTTCGCCACCACCAGCCCGGTGTAGAGGGCGACCACGAGCAGACCGGTACCCCGCCGTTCCAGTCCGTGCCGCGCGCTGCCGAGCAGTTGCCCCAGCACGAGCGTCAGCCCCAGCACCAGGAACGGCGCCATCGGCGTGGCGTAGAAGAAGTACATCTGGCGGTCGAGGTTGGCGAACCACGGCAGCAGGCCCGCGAAGTAGCCCACGAGCACCGCCGCGTACCGCCAGTCGAAGCGGAACACGGCCCGCCACAGCCCCCAGCCAAGCACCGGCAGCGCCAGCCACCACATCGCGGGCGTTCCGATGAGCATCGTCGCGCTGACGCACTCCGACTCGCCGCAACCGGTGACGTCGGCGCCGGATTCGTAGTAGTACAGCATCGGCCGCAGGCCCATCGGCCACGTCCACGGCTTCGACTCCCACGGATGGGGGTCACCTGCGGGTGTCGCCAGGTTCTCGTGGAAGTCGAGCACGTTGAGCGTGTAGAGCACGAGCGACCGCAATGCGTCCGGCACGAACCCGAAGGCACCGCTCCCGACGTTGTTGATCTCGACGTAGTGGCGGTCGGTGGCGGTCTCGCTCGCGAACCACGCCCACCAGCTGCTGAGGTAGACCAGTACGGCCATCACACCGATGTTCCACGCCGCAGGGGCGAGGTCCCGTCGCAGCATGCCTGCCCACGGTCGCGGAACGCCCGCCGTCCTGCGTGCCGCCACGTCGAAGGCGATACACAGCAGACCGAAGGCGATCACCCAGTACGCGCCCGACCACTTCACGGCGGTGGCAAGGCCGAGCGACAGCCCCGCGCCGAAGCGCCACCAGCGAAACCCCAGTTTCGGCCCGTAGGGAGATTCGTCGACCCAGCCCTCGCGTACGGCTACGGCCAGCCGTTGCCGAACCTGATCGCGGTCCACGAGCAGGCTGGCGAACGCCGCGAGCACGAACAGCGCGCTGAAGATGTCGAGCATTCCCATGCGTGACTGCAGGTGCAGTACGCCGTCGCTGATGACCAGAATGCCCGCGACAGCGCCGAGCAGGGTCGAACGAGTTAGCCTGCGTGCGATGCGGATCGTCAGCAGCACGATGAGCGCGCCCGCGATCGCCGCACTGAACCGCCAGCCCCAACCGTTGTAGCCGAACAACCATTCACCGATGGCGATGAGCTGCTTGGCCAGCGGCGGGTGCACGATGAGTTCGTAGCCGTAGTTGTCCTCGTAGCCGCCGTTACGCAGCATTTGCCATGCCTGCGGCACGTAATGCTTCTCGTCGAAGACCGGCGTGCCCTGATCGGTTGGCACACCCAGGTTCTGCAACCGTACGAACGCGCCGATCGCCGTCAGCACGACCGTGACGACCAGCGCGCGCAGCCGGTCGCCGGGCATCGGCCTGCCCAGCAGGGCGGCTTCCCTGTCGCTCGGTGGTTGCGGCGCCCGTCCTGGCTCGGGGCCCACACCGCCCCCTGACGAGCGGGCGAGGAGTGCGGTCACGGAGCCCGATCCTACGGGCTAGCCTCGGCCCGTGACGCTCGTACTGGCAGCCACGCCGCTCGGTGACCCTCGCGATGCTTCTCCCCGCCTCGCTGAGGCGATCGGTGAGGCTGATGTGGTCGCGGCGGAGGACACCAGGAGGCTGCGAGCGCTTGCCACGGCACTGGGAGTGACCCCGTCCGGCCGGGTTGTCAGCTTCTACGACGACGTGGAGTCTGCGCGGTTGCCGAAGCTGCTCGACGCCCTTCGCGCTGGTGAGACGGTGCTGCTGGTGAGCGACGCCGGCATGCCGAGCGTTTCCGACCCCGGCTACCGGCTGGTCGCGGCGTGTGTTGCCGAGCAACTGCCGGTGACCGCGCTGCCGGGTCCCTCGGCCGTCACCACCGCGCTGGCGGTCTCGGGGCTGCCGACCGACCGGTTCTGCTTCGAGGGATTCGCGCCACGCAAGAGCGGTGAGCGGGCGAGGTGGTTGCGGGAGCTGGCGGGCGAGTCACGCACCGTCGTGTTCTTCGAGTCGCCGCGCAGGCTGGCCGCCACACTCGCCGAGGCGGCGCAGGCACTGGGCGGCACGCGGCAGGCAGCGGTATGCCGGGAGCTCACCAAGACCTACGAGGAGATCCGCCGCGGCAACCTGGCGGAGCTGGCCCACTGGGCGGCGGAGGGAGTCCGTGGCGAGATCACTGTCGTGCTGGCCGGGGCGCGACCGCCCAGCGCGAGCACCGCCGACCTGGTCGCCGAGGTACTGGCCAGGGTGGAGGCAGGCGAGCGGCTGAAGACCGCCTCGGCAGAGGTGGCGGCGGCGTCCGGGGTTTCCAAGAAGGAGTTGTACAACGCCGCGCTGCGCGATCGCGCCAGCCGCGGCCAGGACTAGGCAGGGTTCGCGAGCAGCCGTTCCAGCGGGGCGCTCTTGTCCAGGCATTCCCGCCACTCCGCGTCAGGGTCTGAATCGGCGGTGATCCCGCCGCCCACTCCGAACGCGATGGTGCCGCCGCTGATCTCGAAGGTACGGATGGCGACGTTCAGCTCCAGCCCCGCGACGGGCGAGCACAGTCCGATCGCTCCGGTGTATACGCCGCGAGGCTGGTGCTCCAAATCGGCGATCAGTTCGAGCGCGCGGATCTTGGGCGCGCCGGTGACCGAACCGGGCGGGAACGTCGCGCGCAGCAGGTCCTCGTCGTCGTGGCCTGTGGCGAGCACGCCCTCGACCGTGGAGTCCAGATGCCAGACACCAGGGGCCTCGCGCACGGCGAGCAACTCGGGGACCCGCACGCTGCCGACCTCGCAGACCCGACCGAGATCGTTGCGGACCAGGTCGGTGATCATCACGTTTTCGGCGACATCCTTCGCGGACTGCCGCAGCAGCCGGGCCTGGTCGGCGTCGGCCGCCGACCTGCGCGGCCGCGTTCCCTTGATCGGGGTGGACCGCACGCGGCTTCCGTGGCGGGAAAGGAACAACTCGGGAGACATCGACACCAACGCACCCCACTCGCCAGCGAGATAGGCGGCACGCGCTGGTCGCAGCAGCCGGATGCCCTCGGCGAACAGCCCGCTCGGCTGGCCGTCGAACGGTCCGGTGAACCGGGTGCAGACGTTGGCCTGGAACAACTCGCCCTGCTCGATGGCGTAGACGCACGACTTGACGGCCGCGTGGTGCGGTGGCGGGCGCAGCAGCGACGTTGGTGTCCAGGTCAGCGCCGGTGGTGGTTCGGCGAGAGCGGCGTCGAGTTCGCGGGCCAGCTCCGAGGGGTCGGGCGCGGCTTCGGGGACGAGCGCCTCGAACCACCAGCGGCCGTCCGTGTCGAGCCGCAACACGTGGTCGGCCCAGCCCCAGGCCGCGCTGGGCAGTGCGCCCCGGCGGCAGGACGGGTCGGTGAGGTCGTAGGACAGGTAGCCGAACCAGCCACCGCCGACGGCTCCAGGCACCGCGTCGCGCACGGCCGGTTGCCGCGCCGGGGTGGCGAACGCCTCCGCGACGCTCGCGCTCGGCCGCAGGTCCACGCTGGGTGTCAGCACCGCTTTCGAGCCGAACCACTCGCCCGCCAGCGCGGCCGGGTCCGGCAGGCCGAGCGCGCGTGCCCTGCGGTGCAGGGAGCGCAGCGCCTCCTCCGGTGTCGCCGTTGCCCGCAGCGTGGTGCGTATCAGCCGCATGCGCGCCATTCTCGCCGCAGCTACCGTCGCAGCCGATGGTTCGCGTGACGGACACGACACGAATCGGCCCGGTAACCGGCGCCGGTTCCGCCAACCGCACCCACGAGCGCTTCGCCATAACCGCCACCGACCTCGGGATCACGTGGGACGGCTGCGACGGCCGGGTGTTCGTGCTGTTCGGCGACACCTACGGCAGTGGTTGGGGCGGGCACGGCGCTGGTCCTGCGCACGCGGACTGGCGGTGCAACACGCTGGCGTTCTCCTCCGGCCGGGACCTGCGGCGGGGGTTGCCGCTGGACGGCGTCGTCGAGCGCGAGGGCGGTGGCGCCTGCCAGGTGATTCCTTCCGGTCATGGTCGCGAGGTCACCGTGATTCCCAACAGCGGGCTGTGCGTAGCCGGCGACCAGTACGTGCACTACATGTCCGTGCGCGCGTGGGGAAGGCCGGGCAGGTGGCGGACCAACCACGCGGGTATCGCGGTGTCCACCGACGGTGGCCGCAACTGGGCCAAACCGCGTGCCGCGCGCTGGGGCAACCGGTTGGGCGGTGACCGGTTCCAACTGGGTGCGCTGACCCGAAGCCGGGAGTACGTCTACCTGTTCGGAACAACGAACGGTCGAGCGGGGGACGCCTACCTCGCCCGAGCGGCCGTTCCGGATCTGCTGTCCAGACGCCGCTACGAGTACTGGAACGGCAGCGGCTGGACACGGTGGCAGGGTGCGGCCACGGCTGTCTTCGAGGGCCCGGTGGGGGAGATGTCCGTTGCCTACCACGGCTGGCTCGGTCGCTGGTTGCTCATGCACCTGGACGAGCGCAGGAAGGGCATCGTGCTGCGTAGCGCGCCGGAGCTGACCGGGCCCTGGACCGAGGGTGAGGTGGTGGTGTCGGGGCGCGAGTATCCGGCCGTCTACGGGGGCTACCTGCATCCCTGGTCGCTGGACGGTCCCGACCTCTACTACCTGGTGTCCCAGTGGGGCCCCTACAACGTCTTCCTCATGCGAAGCACGTTGCGGCGGGACTGACGGTCACCGGCCCCGCAGCACGATGTCGGCGAGGGTGAACGGGTAGACGAGCGCGTCGTTTCCGTAGCCGCCGCCGTTGCCGTGTTGGTGCAGGCCCAGTCTGGAGTGGAACCAGCCTGGCCGTCCCGGGATGCCGTTGTGCCGCACCAGCCACAACACCACCTCGTCGTCGGCCCACTTGTCGGGGCGCAACCGCCGCTGCCAGTGCTCGTAGGGCGCGTAGACCAGCACTCGCCGGATACCGGCACACTGCCGCAGTGACTTGATCCACGACTTGACGAAGCGATCGTCGATACCCTCGGCGCCTACATCCAGCGCGGGCGCGAGCGAACCGGGGACGAGTGCGCCGAGCCGGGTGCCCGTCTGCGCGAGGTGTTTCGCCTGTTCCTGTGGCGCTCCCGGGCGGGCGTAGTGCCGGATGCCCGCGTGGATGCCCGCGCGGTAGGCATCGACGAGTTGCCGTGCCGCCTGCTCGTCCGTCCAGTTCATTCCCTCGGTCACGGTGATCGAGGCGAACGAGACGGCATTCGCTCTGACGGCGGTCCAGTCGGCCACCGCCTGCCGCGGCGAGAGGTTGATCCCGCGCTGCTCGCCGTACTCGTTCATGGCGCGAGGCTAACCCGCCCGGGCGGGTGGCGCGGGTCGACGAGCCCGCGCCACCTCACCCGTCGTGGGGATTGTCGGGTCAGGCGTTCTCCCTGCGGAAGGTTCGCACTCCCCACAGCATTGCCAGTGTGGTCAACGCCACCAGCACGAGGCTTCCGGTCAGCAGCGCGTCCACTGTGAAGTCCCCGCGGAATCCGGCCCGTTCGGCCTCGACGACGTGACTGAACGGGTTGATCCGCGAGATGGTGTAGAGCCACTCCGGGGCGAGGCCGGTGGTGATCGGCAGCAGAATCCCCGACAGCAGCAGTACCGGCAGCAGTACCGCGTTGAGCAGCGCGGGGAAGGCCTCCTCGCTCTTGAGAGTGAGGGCCAGCGCGTACGACGCGGAGGCCATCGTGACGGCGAGCAGCCCGGCGATCAACAGGCTCAGCGCGATCCCGCCCACTGGCGCGCGCAGCCCGAAGACCACCACGGCCAGCGTGATCAGCAGTATCGCCTGCACCAGCGCCTGCAGCGCGTTGTTGAGCACCTTGCCAAGCAGTAGCGCCGTCCTGCTCGCCGGGGTGACGCGTAACCGTTCCACGACGCCGCTGCGGTAATCGGCGAGCAGTCCGAACCCGACGAACGAGGTGCCGAACAGCGCGATCATCACGATCAGCGCGGGCGTGAAGATCGTCCATACGTCGCCGGGCGGGAACCCGGGCGTGCTGGCCACGACTTTCTCCAGCAGCGGACCGAACAACACCAGGTACAGCACGGGCTGCATGATCTGGATGAAGATCCAGGCCGGGTTGCGCAGGGAGAGCACCAGGTCCCTGCGAAAGATCAGCCACACGTCACGCCACATTCGCGACCTCCTCGGCATCCCGCAGGCTTCGGCCGGTGAGGGTGAGGAAAACGTCGTCCAGAGTCGGCCGGTGTACCCGCATCGAGCGCATCGCGATGCCTGCGGCGTCGAGCGCGCGCAGCAGCTCCGGTAGCACGGTGTCCCCCTGCGGTACCCGGAAGCGAACCAGGTCCTGCGCCGTGGATACCTCGTGCGCTCCGTCGAGTTTGGCCGCGATCTCCGCTGCGGCTGCCGCGTGAGCTTCCTCGACGCCGATTTCCACACCGTCGCCGGAGACCTTGGCCTTCAGCGCGTCGGGTGTGCCCTCCGCGACGATCCGGCCGTCGTCGATCACCAGGATGCGGTCGCACAGCGAGTCCGCCTCATCGAGGTAATGAGTCGTGAGGAACAGTGTCACGCCGTACTCGGCACGCAGTCTGCGGATGTGTTCCCACAGGTTCGCCCTGCTCTGCGGGTCGAGCCCGGTGGTGGGTTCGTCGAAGAACACCAGCCGCGGTTGGTGGATCAGGCCCAGCGCGATGTCCAGCCTGCGTCGCTGCCCTCCCGACAGTGTCTTGGCGAGCCGCTGGTCGAGACCGGACAGGTCGAGTTGCTCGGCCAGCGCGCTGCCGCGTTCGCGTGCCTGTGTCTTCGTCAGTCCGTAGAGCCTGCCCTGCAGTTCCAACTCTTCGCCGACCCTCGACTCCGGTGAGGCGCCTCCGCCCTGCGCGACGTACCCGATGCGGGCGCGCACGCCGACCGGGTCGGAAAGCAGGTCACGGTCAGCCACCGTCGCCTCGCCCTCGGTGGGGCGAAGCAGCGTGGTGAGCATGCGCAGGGTCGTCGTCTTGCCCGCCCCGTTGGGGCCGAGGAAGCCGACGAGTTCGCCCGCGTCGACGTCGATGTCGACGCCACGCACGGCCTCGACGGTGCGGCTGCGGGCGGTGAACCGCCGCGCGAGGCCGCGTGCCTTCATCATGAAACCCCTTGGTAGTCAAATTTGACTAGCTGGACGCACTCTGCCCGATGCGCGGCAACTAGTCAAATTTGATTACGACTAGCCGACCGCCGGGCGCCCGAATGACGGTCCCGCGTCGTCGGCCATCACGTATTCGCCCGTGCGCAGTCGCTCGATGAGATCCTGGGTCCACTCCAGGTCGGCCTCCGCGCGCGCCTGCCACAGCCGGTACAGCGCGTTCACGTGCTGCGGCTGTCCCCAGTCGCTGCCGTGCTCCAGCAGTGCGGCCAGATTCGCCCGCACGCCCTTCAGCTGAATGACGCGAAACTTGAGCAGCCTGATCGCGCGCTCGCGGCTGAGTGCGGGCAGGAACGTCAACGCGGCGGCGAACCCGTGGTCGTCGGTGGAGTCCTCACGCACCTCCGACAGCAGCTTCTGAAGGCGCAGGTCGAAGTCGGCCTCGCCGCTGTCGGTGAGCCGGTACGCGATGCGGCCGGGGCCCGCGCCGGGTTCGGCCTCGACCTGTTCGAGCAGTCCCTCGACCGCCATCTTCTTCAACGCGTGGTAGATGGAGCCGGGCTGCACGTTGGCCCACTTGTCGGCCGACCACGAGAGCAGTTCGCGGCGCACCTGGTAGCCGTGCGCGATCCCGTGCATACGAACCACGCCCAGCACGAGCAACCGAGTCGCCGACACCGGCCCTTCCCCTTCCGCTCCCTGGCGCACGAATCAGCGGACACCATCCGTAGGCTAAACGGGTATGAGCACCCCTGTGTTGACCGCGGTGGCCTGGCCCTATGCCAACGGTCCCCGCCACATCGGCCACGTGTCCGGCTTCGGCGTCCCCTCCGACGTCTTCTCGCGCTACCAGCGAATGGCCGGCAACCGGGTGCTCATGGTTTCCGGCACCGACGAGCACGGCACGCCGATCCTGGTCCAGGCCGACAAGGAGGGGCTTTCCCCGCAGCAGACGGCCGACAAGTACACCCGGCAGATCGGCGAGGACCTGCGCGGGCTCGGCCTTACCTACGACCTGTTCACCAGGACCAGCACCGGCAACCACGCCGAGGTGACCCAGCAGATCTTCCTTGCGCTCTACCGCAACGGCTACGTCGTCCCCAAGACCACCACGGGCGCGGTCAGCCCCTCCACCGGCCGCACGCTGCCGGACCGCTACATCGAGGGCACCTGCCCGATCTGCGGGTACGACGGCGCCCGCGGCGACCAGTGCGACAACTGCGGCAACCAGCTCGACGCCGCCGAACTGATCAATCCGCGGTCGCGGATCAACGGTGAGAAACCGAAGTTCGTCGAGACCGAGCACCTCTTCCTCGACCTCCCCGCGTTCACCGAGACGCTCGGCAAGTGGCTTTCCACCAAGACCGACTGGCGACCCAACGTCCTCAACTTCACCAGGAACCTGGTGGACGACATGCGACCCCGGCCGATCACGCGTGACCTCGACTGGGGGGTGAAGATCCCGCTGGACGGCTGGCGCGACCAGCCGCTCAAGCGGTTCTACGTCTGGTTCGACGCCGTGATCGGCTACTTCTCGGCGAGCGTGGAGTGGGCCCGCCGCAGCGGCGACCCGACGGCGTGGCAGCAGTGGTGGAACAACCCCGATGCTCGCGGCTACTACTTCATGGGCAAGGACAACATCACCTTCCACGCCCAGATCTGGCCCGCGTTGCTGCTCGGTCACAACGGGGAGGGCGACCACGGTGGCGAGCCAGGGCCGTACGGCGCGCTGCGGCTGCCAGACGAGATCGTCTCCAGCGAGTTCCTCACCATGAGCGGGTCGAAGTTCTCCACCTCGCGGGGCACCGTCATCTACGTCAACGACTTCCTGCGCGAGTTCGGTCCTGACACGCTGCGCTACTTCATCAGCGTGGCGGGGCCGGAAACGCAGGACACCGACTTCACCTGGGACGAGTTCGTGCGCCGGGTGAACTTCGAACTCGCCAACGAGTGGGGCAACCTGGTCAACCGGTCGATCTCGATGGCGCACAAGAACAACGGCGAGGTACCGGTCCCGCGTGCCCTTACGCGGCAGGACGAGGAGTTGAAGGCGCAGGCCAGGGCCGCGTTCGACACCGTCGGCGAGAACCTGCGCAGGTCGCGCTTCAAGCAGGCCGCGAGCGAGGCGATGCGGGTGGTCTCCGCCGCCAACAAGTACCTCTCCGACCAGCAGCCGTGGAAGCTCAAGGACGACCCGCAGCGGCGGGACACCGTGCTGCACACCGCGCTGCAGGTGGTTTCCGACGCCAACACGCTGCTGACCCCGTTCCTGCCACATTCGGCGCAGCAGGTGCACGAGGCGCTCGGCGGTACCGGGGTGTGGGCCGCGCAGCCTCGGCTGGAGGAGGTCGAGGACCTCGACATTCCCGGCCGGATCAACCCGATCCTGACCGGCGACTACGCGGGCGAGCAGGCCCGCTGGGAGTCGGTTCCGATCGAGGTCGGGCGGCCGCTCGCCAAACCGACGCCACTGTTCGCCAAGCTCGACCCGAAGCTGGGCGAGACCGGGCCGGACTGGGCTCCCATTGAACGCGCGTGAGCTTCCGCCCGCGCCGGAGCCGCTTCCGGCGTGGGCGATCGACTCCCACACACACCTGGACGCCTGCGGCGCCACCACGCCCGAGGCACTCTCCGCCGCCCTCGACAGGGCGCAGGCGGCGGGCATCGCCGCCGTGGTGACGGTCGCCGACGACCTGGCATCGGCCCGCTGGGTGGTCGAGGCGTCCAACTGGGACAGTCGGCTGTACGGCGCCGTCGCGTTGCATCCCACCCGTACCAAGGATTTCGGTGAGGCGGAGCGCTCTGAGATAGAACGCCTTGCCCGGGCACCAAGAGTGGTCTCGATCGGTGAGACCGGGCTGGACTACTACTGGGACTTCTCGCCGCCGAAGGCGCAGCAGGACGCGTTTCGCTGGCACATCGACCTCGCCAAGCGGCTGGACAAGCCACTCATGATCCACGACCGGGACGCGCACGAGGACGTGCTGCGGATTCTGGAGGAAGAAGGCGCACCGAGGTCGGTGGTGTTCCACTGCTTCTCCGCAGACGCCGACATCGCGCGCCGCTGCGTGGCACAGGGTTACCTGCTTTCGTTCGCGGGCACGGTCACCTTCCGCAACGCCCGAGCGCTGCACGAGGCAGCCAGGCTGGTTCCCGACGAGCAACTGCTCGTGGAGACCGATGCGCCGTTTCTCACCCCGCACCCGTTCCGGGGCAGGCCCAACGAGCCGTACTGCGCCGCCTACACGGTTCGTGGACTCGCCGAGTTGCGTGGCCAGGCGGTCGACGTGGTCGCGGAGGCTGTTCGCCGAAATGCCGAGCGGGTCTTCGGGCTGGGTGCGACTGAAGGGGCCGCGCGATGAACTCACCGTCACCGGGACGTTCACCGGCTGCGACATTCGGGTACGCGCACGCGTCCACAGGCGCAGTGACGAACCTCACTGGACTGCGGGGGGTGTTTGCGCAACCTCGCAGCCTTCGTTATTGTCCCGTGACCGTGTCGGGTGGTGACTTTGCGAGTCACCGCGCGGCCGGCCCACAGTCACGTCGGTGTACGTCGGGGAAGCGCCCTGCGGGGTGCTTGGGGCGGCGCTGACTGCGGGAGTCGGTGTACTTATGCGAAAGGGATCGACCCTGTGACTGGTAGACCTGGGCATGCGGGCGGCTCCACCGCCATGCTCGAGTGGCCGAGCGAGCTTGACGACCTCGACTTCTCGCCCGACCCGCAAGTCACGCGGCATGACGTGATGACGGCTCTCGGCCCCGACGCCGATGCCCTGATGTACGAGGCGGACGTCGATGTCGACGAGCTGATTCGGCTGATCAACGCCGAGACCACGATGCTCCCGCCGATCGTCCTTCCCGACGAGACGAGCGACCGTTCCGCTCGACCCGCGCAGGCGCTGGAGGAACCCAAGGACGGCCTCGCGAGCGCGGTCAGGACCTGGAAGAAGCGCTTCCTCAAGGGCGCCGTGCTCGCGGTGATGATCACCCTCACCGGCGGCGGGGCCGCGGCGCTGGCGATGAACAAGAGCGTCACGCTTGACGTGGACGGCGAGCGCCAGACCGTGCGCAGCTTCGGCGACACGGTGGGCGAGGTGCTCGAGGACGCGGGCATCACCGTCGGCGCTCACGACGCGCTTTCCCCTTCGCCGCAAGCAGCCGTCGGCGACGGTGGTGTCATCAAACTCGAGCGGGGCAGGGAGCTCACACTCGTCGTGGACGGCGCGGAGCAGCAGTCCTGGGTGCGCGCCACCACCGTCGGCGAGGCGTTGACCCAACTCGGGCTCGACGACCTGAACAAGCAGGGAACCTGGTTCTCCGCACCGGTCACCGGCGAGGTGCCACTCGAGGGAATGCGGCTGGAGGTCAAGACCCTCAAGCACATCACCCTCCTCGACGGTGGTGACAAGCCACGTGAGCTGACCACGAACGCCGTGAACGCGCAGGAGCTGATCAACGAGCTCGGGCTGAAGCTCGGCCCGGAGGACAAGGTCGAGAACGGGCTGGACTTCAAGCTTCTCGACGGCGCGGAGGTGCGCATCAGCCGCACCGGCGTATCCGTGGTGAATCGCACCGAGACCATCGAGCCACCCACCCGCTACATCGAGGACTCCGAACTCGAGGCGGGCAAGGAGATCGTCGAGAACCCCGGCAAGGCGGGCGAGATGGTCGTCACCTACCGGATCACCCAGAAGAACGGTAAGGAGATCGGCCGCGAGGAGATCTCCACCAAGATCGTAAAGAAGGCCGTGGAGCGGGTCGTCCGCAAGGGCACCAAGCAGCCACTGATCAGCGATGCCGGCGTGTGGGATTCCCTCGCGCAGTGCGAGTCCGGCGGCGACTGGTCCATCAACACCGGCAACGGCTACTACGGCGGGCTGCAGTTCAACAAGTCCACCTGGGATGCCTACGGCGGCGATCAGTACGCGGCCTACCCCCACGAGGCGACCCGTGAGCAGCAGATCGCTATCGCCACGAAGGTGCGCGACTCCCGTGGTGGCTACGGCGCCTGGCCGGCCTGCTCCTCGTCGCTGGGCCTGCCGCAATAGGTGCGGCCACGTTCTAGGCTGGCCCGGTGACCGAACCACCGGGCCTGCTGGGGCCCGCCGACGTCCGCCGACTCGCGGACGAGCTCGACCTGCGGCCGACCAAGAAGCTGGGCCAGAACTTCGTGCACGACGCCAACACCGTGCGGCGCATCGTGGAGTTGGCCGAGGTCGGTCCTGGCGATGTGGTACTGGAGGTCGGTCCCGGTCTCGGCTCGCTGACCCTTGGCCTGCTGGGCAGTGGCGCGCAGGTGATCGCCGTGGAGATCGATCCGGTGCTGGCGACACGCCTGCCGGTGACGGTGCGCGAGCGTGCTCCTGGCGCGTCCGACCGCCTTACGGTGCTTCGGGCCGACGCGCTCGGCCTGCGCGCACGGGACATGCCGCGACCGCCGACCGCGCTCGTGGCGAACCTGCCGTACAACGTTGCCGTTCCCGTGGTCCTCCACCTGCTCTCGGAGCTGCCGTCGATGGGCCACGGGCTGGTGATGGTGCAGACCGAGGTGGCCGACCGGATGGCCGCACGACCGGGGAGTCGGGTGTACGGGGTGCCAAGCGTGAAGCTCGCCTGGTACGGCAGGGCGCGCAAGGTGAGCGCCGTCAGCAGGTCGGTGTTCTGGCCGGTGCCGAACGTGGATTCCGCACTCGTGGAGTTCGAGCGGCGGCCACCGCCGGCCCGCGTGGATCGCCGAGGAGTTTTCGAGGTCGTGGACGCGGCGTTCTCGCAGCGGCGAAAGACGTTGCGCGCCGCGCTGGCCGCGTGGGCGGGTTCGGCCGACCGTGCGGCCGAACTCCTCACGGCGGCCGGAATCGACCCGCACAGCCGTGGCGAGCAGCTCGGTGTGGAGGATTTCGCCGCCATTGCGGCAAAGGTGTGATCCTCGCTGCCGGCCTTGCTTTCGCCGCGCCGAGTCAGGTGTACTTTGTGGGCATCCATCCCGAGCGACCGAGAGACCTGGCTCGCCGACGTCGCAGCAACCACCCCACCGGGGCAGGTGCTACCGCCAGGACCGATGGAGGACTTGTGTATCGCTCCCGACTCCTGACAAGGCGCCGAGTGGTCGACCAGGGTCGTCGCACGGTGTGTGCGTGTCGTCGCCACATCGCCCTCGTCTGAGCTCATTTCGATCCGATTCGTTCGCGTCCTTCGGACGCGCCCTCGTCCTGCGCCTTCAGTTGCTTTGGAGCCTTTTCGTGATCACCGTCGAGAACGTCAGCAAGTCATTCCCAGGGTCCCCGGCGCCCGTCGTGGCGCTTCGCGACGTGAGCCTCAATGTGGACGCGGGCTCGCTGTTCGCGGTGGTAGGCCCCGCTGGGGCAGGCAAGTCCACGCTCGCCCGTTGTGTCGCGTTGCGGGAACGACCGGATCGTGGGGTCGTGCGCTTCGACGGCATGGCCATCAGCAAGCTGGACGGTCGCCGGTTGCGGGACGCCAGAAGGCAGGTTTCGGTGGTCGACCCCCGGTTGCGGCCTGAGCGCACCGTCGCGGGCAACGTGGCGGCACCGCTGGAGCAGCTCGGTGTCGACGCGCCAAGACGGCGCGGCCGGGTCTCGGAACTGCTGGACCTGGCCGGGCTCACCCGCCGCGCCGCGCAGTTGCCGGACCAGCTGGCCTCGGGACAGCGTTGCCGGGTGGCGGTCGCCAGGGCACTGGCGACGAACCCCGCCGTGTTGCTTGTCGACGACCCGACCGGTGCGGTTGAAGCTGAGGAGTCGGGTGCGGTGCTCACGGTGCTGGACCGGGCGCGCGCCGAGTTGGGTGTCACGGTGCTGCTCACCACCCGCAGCGCCGCGGACGCTCGCAGGGTCTGCGACGATGTCGCGCTGCTGGAGCGGGGCGAGGTGGTCGAGACCGGCAAGGTGCTGAGCTTGCTCGGCAAACCCGGCAGCAAGGTCGCGGACGCGCTGCTGCCCCCGATCGAGACGACGCGAGCTCAGGTGGCGCAGTACGACCTGGCAGTGGACGTGGTGCTGATCGGGTTCGCCACCATCGGCGCACTGCTTTCCGAGGCGGCTGCACGGTTCGACGTCGAACTGGCCACGATCGGCGGTGGTATCACCCGGATCGGCGACACGCCCGTGGCCCGGTTCCGGCTCGGTGTGCGCGGCCAGCGTGCCGACGCGTCGCTGGCGTGGATCGTCGAGCGCGGTGCTCACATCACTCACACCCTGCGGGGGCTGCGCAACCTGGCCGCGTGATGCCGCCGCGCCGCAGGCTCAGCTCGCTGTCGCCGCGTCCTGCTCGGTTCTGCTGCTGCTGCGCTGGGTTGTGGGGAGTGTGACGACGAAACGGGCGCCCGGATCGGCGGGCTCGTAGCGGACGTCGCCCCCGTGCGCCTGGCACAGTTGCCGCACGATCCACAGCCCCAGCCCGACCGACTTTCCGTTGCGGTGACTGGTGAATCGGCCGAACAGTTGGGGCAGCACTTCGTCGGGGACACCGGGGCCGTAGTCGCGGAAGGCGATGTTGAGCCAGCCTTCTTCGGTGCTGGCGCTGATATGCACCGGGGGTCCGGCATGCCGGATGGCGTTGTTGCTGAGGTTGAACACGATCTCTTCGAACCGCTCGGAGTCCAGCTCGGCGACGAGGTCGCCGTCGATGTCCACCGTGGCCTGGTTCGCGGGAAGGTAGTTCAGCGCGCTCTCGACCGCCTCGCGGACGTTGACCTCATCGATGTCCAGGCGCAACGCCCCGGTGGTGTCGACCCGCTCCAGGTCGAGCAGGCCGGTGGCCAGCTTGGTGATGCGATGTGCCTGCCGTTGCGCGGTTTCGGCGATGGTGTGGCGTTGCGCTTGGGGTAGGTCTTCGTCGGCCAGGGTCTCGACCGCCAGCTCGAGCGCGGTGAGGGGTGAGCGTACGTCGTGCGCGAGCGTCGCGGTGAGCGCGGCCCGCCACTGCGCCACCCGGTCGAGTTCGTCGCGGGTCCGCTCGATGGAGTCCACCTGCCGGGCCACCAGCTCGGCGACACCGATCATGACTGGCAGGAGCATGAAGGCCAGCCCGATGACGACGTTGAGGTCCTGGGTGAGAGCGAGCCCGGCCACGAATCCCGCCGCCGCGAGCGGCACTACCAGTGCCCTGACCCAGCCGGGAAAGTGCAGGCCCAACCACACGAGCATCACCAGCAGGAATGGTGCGGTGACCATCGAGTAGGCGCCGAAGCCCCACGTGGTCACGGTGATGCCGGGAATGCCGAATACGAAGGTGACGGCGGGCAGCAGCGGGTTCCAGCGCTGCCACGGCAGCAGCCACAACACCGGAACGATCACGATCGTGCCTATCCCCGCCACCAGCAGGGGCAATCTCGCCCCTGGGAACGCGACGGAGCCGATCACCGCGAGCGCGCCGCCAAGCAAGGCGATCACGCTTGCCTGGCGTGTCGCGCAGACCGGTCCGGACCCCCAGAACTGAAAATCGCGCTTCGTCGGCACAACGGTGACTGTAAGGGCTTGTGGCCAACCACACAGTTCGACGTGTGTGCGCCGTCGGGTGTCGTTGTGGCTCGGCCGCGCGCCCCGCGTTGCCGCTGGTGGCCCCTGCGCCTTGAGCGCGGCAAGTAGGCTGGTAGCCGTGCTTGCCGTCGTTCCGCCGCCGGTCACCGTACGGGTGCCCTCCAAGATCAATCTGCACCTGTCCGTGGGTGCCGCGCGTGAGGACGGCTACCACGACCTGACGACGGTGTTCCAGGCGCTGTCGCTGACCGACGAGGTCACGGTGGCGGCCACCGAGGACCCCGGGGTCGAGGTACACGGAGAGGGCGCCAAGTCGGTTCCGACGGACGAGAGCAACCTGGCCTGGCGTGCGGTGCGCGCGCTCGCCGAGCGGATGGACAGGCCCGAGGACGAGGCGAAGGTCCGGGTGGTGCTACGCAAGAGCATCCCAGTGGCGGGTGGGATGGCAGGCGGAAGTGCCGACGCGGCGGCGACGCTGGTCGGGCTCAGCGCGCTGTGGAAACTGGACCTGTCGAGGGACGAACTGGCCGAGGTCGCCGCCTCGCTCGGCAGCGATGTGCCGTTCGCGCTGTACGGCGGCACGGCGCTAGGTACCGGCCGCGGTGAGCGACTCGTGCCCGTCCTCTCGCGGCACGTGTTCCACTGGGTGCTGGCGTTCGACCAGCGAGGGCTTTCGACCCCGAAGGTCTATGCCGAACTGGACCGGCTGCGCCAAGACGGTGACCCGCCGAGGGTCGGTTCCCATGACCCCGTTGTGGAGGCGCTGGCATCCGGGGACCCGAGGCAACTGGCGCTGCTGCTCGGTAACGACCTGCAGGCGGCGGCGGTGTCGCTGCGGCCGGGACTGCGACGCACGCTGCGGGCGGGCGTCAACGCGGGCGCGCTCGCCGGTACCGTTTCCGGCTCAGGGCCGACCTGCGCCTTCCTCTGCGAGAGCGCGCAGTCCGCGCTCGAGGTGGCGGCGGAGCTGGCCGGAGCCGGGGTGTGCCGCACCGTCCGCGTGGCACACGGGCCGGTGCCGGGTGCGCGCGTGGTCGGCGGCGACGACAGCCCCCGGCCGACCACGCCGCCGCAGGTGCACGCCTGATCGGGCAGCACAGCGGATCACGGACCTGAGACGAGAGGGATAGGCGTACGGATGGCCAACCTGGTCAACCTGGAGTCGGTCAGCAAGTCCTACGGTGAGCGGGCGCTGCTCGACGGTGTGTCGCTCGGCGTGGCCGACGGCGACCGCATCGGCGTCGTCGGCCTCAACGGCGGTGGCAAGACAACGCTGCTCGAGGTGCTCTCCGGGCTCGCCGCTCCGGACTCGGGGCGAGTCAGCCGAGCCCGCGACCTGCGCGTCCGTGTCGTGACACAACGAACGAACCTGCCGCCCGCGAGCACCGTTCGGGAGGCCGTGCTCGCCGACTACGCCGCCGAGCACGAGTGGGCCGCCGACGCGCGGGTGCGCTCGGTCATGGACGGGCTCGGCATCTCCGCGATCGGCCTTGAGACCCCCACGGCCACCCTGTCCGGCGGTGAACGGCGCAGGGTTGCGCTGGCCGCTGCGTTGGTGGCCGAACTGGACCTGGTCGTGCTGGACGAGCCGACCAACCACCTCGACGTCGAAGGCGTGCGCTGGCTGGCCGACCACCTGCTGGGCCGCAAGATCGCGCTGGTGGTGGTGACCCACGACCGCTGGTTCCTGGACGCGGTGTGCTCGCGGACGTGGGAGGTCACCGGCGGCAGGGTGGAGCAGTACGAGGGTGGCTACGCCGACTGGGTGTTCGCCAGGGCCGAACGCGCTCGCCTTGCCGCGGTGGCCGAGGAGAAGCGACGCAACCTCGCCCGCAAGGAACTGGCGTGGTTGCAGCGCGGGGCCAAGGCGCGCACCTCGAAGCCGCGCTACCGCGTCGAGGCGGCCGAGGCACTGATCTCGGACGTGCCCGCCCCGCGTGACTCCGCCGAACTGCTGTCCTTCGCCAAGCGCCGGCTCGGCAAGACCGTGCTCGAACTCGAGGACGTGACGCTGACCGCGGGAGAGCGCGTGCTGGCCGATCACGTCACCTGGCGCATCGGGCCGGGTGAGCGGATCGGGATCGTCGGCGTCAACGGCTCGGGAAAGACCACCCTGCTGCGGCTGCTCGCCGGTGAGGTGACACCGAGCACGGGCAGGCGCGTCGAGGGCAAGACGGTGCGCCTTGCGCACCTGCGTCAGGAACTGGAGGACCTGCCGGGGCAGCTTCGTGTGCTGCAGGCGGTGGAGTCGGTCGCGGGCCGTGTGACGCTGGGCAAACAAGAGCTGTCCGCCTCCCAGCTTTCGGAGCGACTCGGCTTCCCACCCGCTCGGCAGTGGACACCCGTCGCGGATCTCTCCGGTGGTGAACGCAGGCGGTTGCAGCTTGTCCGGCTGTTGATGTCGGAACCGAACGTGCTGCTGCTCGACGAGCCGACCAACGACCTCGACATCGACACCCTGCAGCAACTGGAGGATCTGCTCGACTCCTGGGCAGGCACGCTCGTGGTCGTGTCCCACGACCGCTACCTCGTCGAGCGGGTGTGCGACACGGTGGTCGCGCTGTTCGGCGACGGCGCGTTGACCCACCTGCCAGGAGGCATCGACGAGTACCTCACCCGCAGGGCGAGAGCGCAGCGGGAGGGCGGCCAGTCCGGCCGCGCCGCGCCTTCCCCTGCTTCCTCGGGGTCTTCGGGGCCACCGTCCTCGGCTTCGGCCACGCGGGCGAAGAGCGACGCCGCGCAGTGGCGTGCCGCGGCGAAGGAGCTCGCGCGGCTGGAACGCAAACTCGACACGCTGCACGCCAAGGAGAGCAGGCTGCACGACGCCCTGGCGTCGGCCGCGACCGATCCCGACCGGCTGATGGAGCTGAACACCGAGCTCAAGGCGCTGCTCGCCGAGAAGGAGGATCTCGAACAGCGGTGGTTGCAGACATCCGAAGCGATGGAGTGAACCCGGTCAGGGATAGGGTCTACTCATGAGTCGGTTCGTGGAGACGATGGTCGCCACCGCGAACGCGGGTGGTCGGCAGCGCGGCATGGTCACGGGCGAGCCCTCGGACCCGGTGCGCAGAACGTGGTTCGAGGTACACCAACGCGCCACCAGGGTGGCGGGCGGGCTCGTCGCGGGTGGGTTGCGGCAGGGAAGCGCGGTGGCCGTGCTCGCCGCCGCGCCCGAGTTGATCGCCCCGACCGTGCAGGGCACCTGGCTGGCGGGCGGCAGCGTGACGATGCTGCACCAGCCCACGCCGCGCACCAACCTCGAGCAGTGGGCCGAGGACACTCTGCGGGTGCTCAGGATGATCGGCTCGGAACTGGTGCTGCTCGGTGAGCCGTTCGATCAGTTGGCGCCTGTGCTGGAGCAACACGGGATCTCCTACCGCTCCATCACCGACCTGCTCGCGGCGCAGCCGCTGGAGCGGCCGGTGCCGGTCGGCGAGGACTCGCTCGCGTTGCTGCAGTTGACCAGCGGCTCCACCGCCGCCCCCAAGGCCGTGAAGATCACTCACGCCAACCTGTACTCCAACGTCACCGCGATGGTGCAGCGGGCGGAGTTCGATTTCGAGCGCGACGTGATGGTGTCGTGGCTGCCCACGTTCCACGACATGGGCATGGTGGGTTTCCTGACCGTGCCCATGACCTTCGGCGTGGAACTTGTCAAGATCACTCCGGTCGAGTTCCTCTCCGGCCCGCTGATCTGGCCCGAACTGATCAGCAAGTACCGCGGCACCACCACCGCGGCGCCCAACTTCGCCTACGCCATCGTGGGGCGGCGACTCGCCAGGGTCGATGACGACGATGCCTATGACCTTTCCAGCCTGCGCATCGCGCTCAACGGCGCGGAACCGATCGACCCGGTGGCAGTGCGCACGTTCACCGACGCGGGCGAGCGGTTCAAGATGGCGCCCGAGTGCGTGTTCCCAGCCTATGGCCTCGCCGAGGCGACACTGGCGGTTTCGTTCGCGCCGCTGTTCACCGGGCTCACGGTCGATGTCGTGGAGGCCGCCCCGCTTGAAGCGGAAAACCGCGCCGTGCCGGTCCCGGAAGGAGATCCGCGCAGGGACACCGACCAGGTTCGCGGGTTCGCCGTGCTTGGGCGTCCGCTTGCGGGCCTCGAGGCGCGGATTGTCGACGAGTTGGGCAACGAACTCGGTGAGCGCGAGGTCGGCGAGATCGGACTGCGAGGGGAGGCCGTCTCGCCCGGCTACCTTACGGTGAAGGGCCCCGCGCCGACGCAGGACGCCGACGGCTGGTTCGCCACCGGTGACCTTGGCTACCTGGTGGACGGGCAGATCGTCATCTGCGGGCGCAAGAAGGATGTGATCATCCTCGGTGGCCGCAACGTGTACCCGACCGACATCGAGCGGGCGGCCGGCTCCGTGGAGGGCGTGCGGGCGGGCAACGCCGTGGCCGTGCGGATCGACGCGGGCACGCGCAGGGAGCGCTTCGCCGTCGTGCTGGAGTCCAAGCTGGCCGGTGCGGGCGATGCCGAACACGACCTCGCCAAACAGGTGGCCGCACGGGTTCGGGACGCGGTCGAGGCTCGCCCCTACGCGGTGGTGGTGTTGCCACCGGGCAGCCTGCCCAAGACTCCGTCAGGCAAGGTGCAGCGGGCGGAGACGGCAGTGCGGTTCAGGTCCCAGATCGACGCGCGCGCCTGAACGCGGGCCTGCGTTCACAGCGGGTCGGCTGGACGTCTGGCACCGGAGGACCGGGTCACTCCGTCACCCGGACCTCCTCCGGTGTGACCGGTTGTTGTGAGGGCTTTCTGGCGGTGGGAATGCGGTGTGCGGCGCGGTGGGAACCCCTGCGGTGGGCGAACTGCTTCTCGACGGCGTCGAGGAACTCGTCCACCTCCCGTTCGTCGTAGCCGCGTCTGCCAAGCGGCGGGCGTCCGAACTGGACATGATGCACCTCTGCCGCGGTGAGATCGTCCTTGCCCGCCAGCGTCTTCGCGATCCGCAGCACGAAGGCGTCGACCTCGTTCTTGGCATAGCCCCTGCGCCCGATGGCGGCGTTGCCGAACTCGATGTTGCGCACGTCCTCAGCGGTGAACGACATGAAACCTCTCCAAGGTCAGGCACGATCGGCTCAACACCGTCGTAGTCCCCGTCGTAGCCGCAGCGAGAACGTCGGAAAACCCCGGCACGGAATCATCGACTCGAACAGGTGGCCGCGACCACGCCTGTGGGTGAAGGTTTCGGAGTGACCGGGCAGCGCGGTCGTCAGCGGGTGTGGAAGCTGTTCTGTGCCGCCGCGAGCCCTCGGCCGAGCAGTTCGGTGACCGCGTCCGCGCACAGGTCGATGTTGAGCGCCAACTCCTTGCGCTCGGTCGTGGAGAAGTCCTTCAACACGAAATCGGCCGGGTCCATGCGACCGGGGGGACGCCCGATGCCGAACCGCACCCGGTAGAAGTCGCCGGTGCCGAGCGACTTGGCGATCGAGCGCAGTCCGTTGTGGCCACCGGCGCCGCCGCCGAACTTCAACCGTACCGAGCCGTACGGCAGGTCCAGCTCGTCGTGCACGACCACGATGCCTTCGGCTGGGATCTTGAAGAACCGGGCGGCGCCGGCGACGGGCCCGCCGGAGAGGTTCATGAATGATCGGGGCTTGGTGAGCACGGCCCTACGGCCTGCGAGGTGACCCTGCAACACCTCGGCGCCGCTCTTGTGCGCCTTGAACTTCCCGCCGACCCGCGCGGCGAGTTCGTCCAGCACGAGATAGCCGATGTTGTGCCGATTGCCCTCGTATCGGGGGCCTGGATTGCCGAGGCCGACAAGCAGTACCTGCTCGCCGGCCCCGGGCACGTCCTGCTCCACCGCCACCGGCTACGCGCCGTTCTCGGCGCTTTCCGGTTTCTCCTCGACAACGCCCGCGCCTTCGGTGTCGACCTCGGCCTCCATGGCCGCCTCGGTCGGGGCCTCGTTGATGGCGGCCACCAGGTAGTCAGGGTCGGTAACCAGCCTGGCACCCGTGGGCAGCGTCACCTGCGAGGCGGAGATCTGCGTGCCGGATTCGGTGCCCTCGATGGAGACCTCGATCTGCTCGGGGATGTGCAGGGCCTCCACCTCGATCGACAGGGTGTCGAGGTCCTGGTTGACCAGGGTGCCGGGGCCGGGCTGGCCGACGAGCACCACGGGGACGTCCACGGTGACCTTCTCGCCACGGTGCACCACGAGCAGGTCCACATGCTCGATGTAGTTCTTCAGCGGGTGCACCGTCACCGTCTTGGTCAGCGCCAGCTCGGTGGCCTTCTCGGCCCTGTCCGTCGCGCCAGCGACGTCGAGCGTCAGCACCGCGTTCTGGCCGTTCTCCCGGATCACCCTCGCGAAGTCGATCGCGGGCAGTGCCAGGTGCCTCGGGTCAACGCCGTGGCCGTAGAGCACCGCGGGGATCTTGCCTGCGCGGCGGGTACGGCGCGCGGCGCCCTTGCCGAACTCGGTGCGTGGTTCGACCGTCAGACGTACCTCGGACACGGGGATGCACTCCTTGGGGTGGGTCAGGGGGCGTTGCTCTTCGGCTGTCCGGCGGCGAGGCTCGCAAGACGTGCGTGCACGGCGTGGCCACTCAAGCCGCCGCGTCGATCACGTCGGACGCCGAGCCTCACTCCGGACGGCGCCCGCCTCGCCGAGACAACCTGGATAGTCTAATCCAGCGGTTTTCCCCGTCCTGAGGGGCCCGGTCGTTCGTGGTCACGGACCCCCGTGCGGTTCGCTCAGGCGCTGCCGTCGAACAGACTCGTCACCGAACCGTCCTCGAAGACCTCCTGGATGGCGCGGGCGAGCAGCGGAGCGATCGACAGCACAGTCAGTCCTGCGAAGCGCTTCTCGTCCGGGATCGGCAGCGTGTTGGTGACGATCACCTCGCGAGCCTTGCAGCTCGACAGCCGCTCGGTCGCGGGGTCGGAAAGGATGCCGTGGGTGGAGGCGATGACCACGTCGGCCGCACCCTCCTCAAGCAACGCGTCGGCGGCCTTTGTGATGGTGCCACCGGTGTCGATCATGTCGTCGATGAGCACGCACAGCCTGCCACGGACGTGCCCGACGACGCGGTTGGCGACAGCCTGGTTCGGTTTGTCCGGATCGCGAGTCTTGTGGATGAACGCGATCGGCCTGTCGCCGAGCTGCTGTGCCCACTTCTCGGCAAGCCGGACCCGGCCGGAATCCGGCGAGACCACGGTGATGTCGGCATCGCCGTAGGTGTCGTTGATGTGTTCGGCGAGCACCGTCTGCGCAAGCAGGTGGTCGACCGGCCCGTCGAAGAAGCCCTGGATCTGCGCCGTGTGCAGATCGACCGTCATGATCCGGTCGGCGCCCGCCGTCTTGAACAGGTCAGCGATGAGCCGCGCCGAGATCGGCTCGCGACCCTTGTGCTTCTTGTCCTGCCGCGAATACGGGTAGAACGGCATGATCACCGTGATCCGCTTGGCGCTGGCACGCTTGAGCGCGTCCACCATCACGAGCTGTTCCATGATCCACTCGTTGATGGGGGGTGGGAAGCTTTGGATGACGAAGGCGTCCGTGCCGCGCACCGACTCCTGGAACCGCACGTAGATCTCGCCGTTGGCGAAGGAGTGCACCGTCTGCGGGGTGATCGTCACGTTGAGGTGCTTGGCCACCTCTTCGGCGAGTTCGACATGCGAACGGCCGGAGAAGAGCATGAGGTTCTTCTTCGGCGTGCCGGACTTCGGGCTCATTGTGGTGACTCCCCGTCGGTGTCGGATTCCTGTCGCGAGGAGAGGGCCCGCTCGGCCGCCTCCGCCGCGGGGGTGCCCGGCCTGCGCCGGACCACCCAACCTTCGATGTTGCGTTGTGGTGACTCCGAGATCGCCAGCGCGCCCGGGGGCACGTCGTGGCGAATGACGGTCCCCGCGCCGCTGTACGCGCCGTCGCCCACGGTCACCGGTGCGACGAACATGGTGTCCGAGCCGGTCCGAACGTGGGAGCCCACGGTGGTGTGCCGCTTGTGCACACCGTCGTAGTTGACGAACACGCTGGAGGCACCGATGTTGCTGTACTCCCCAATAGTCGCATCACCGACGTAGGTCAGGTGCGGCACCTTGCTACCGGTACCGATGTCGGCCTTCTTCGTCTCTACGAACGTGCCGATCTTGCCGTGCTCGCCGAGCCGAGTTCCTGGCCGCAGGTAGGCGAACGGGCCCACCGACGCGCCATCGCCGATGGTGGAATCACTGGCGTGGGTGCGGACGACACTCGCACCCGCGCCGACGGCGACGTTGCTCAGCGTGGTGTCGGGCCCCACCCGTGCGCCCTCCGCGACCGTGGTCCCTCCGTGCAGTTGCACGTTCGGCGCGACGATCACGTCGCGCTCCAGGGTCACGTCGGAGTCGATCCAGGTGGTCGCGGGGTCGACCACGGTCACCCCCGCCAGCTGCCAGTGCCGCACGATGCGCCGGTTGAGTTCGGCACCGAGGGCGGCGAGCTGGACCCGGTCGTTGACCCCCTCGGTCAACCACGGATCGGAGACCACGAGCGCGCCGATTCCCCTGCCTTGTTCCCTGGCGATGCCGAGCACGTCGGTGAGGTACAACTCACCCTGCGAGTTGTCGGCCGACAGCCGGGCGAGGCCGTCTGCGAGCACCGCGGCGTCGAACGCGTACACCCCGGAGTTGATCTCGGTGATTTCCAGTTGCTCCGCCGTGGCGTCGGCGTGCTCGACGATGCCGACAACGTTGCCGTCGTTGTCGCGCAGGATCCGGCCGTAGCCGCTGGGGTCGGCGACCACGGCGGTCAGCACGGTGACCGCGTCGCCACTGTGCGTGTGCTCCGCCAGCAACTCCGACAGCGTCGTGGTGTCCAGCAGCGGCACATCGCCGTAGGTGACGAGCACGGTGCCGGACAGTTGCGGTGGCAGTTCCGCCAGTGCGCACGACACCGCGTGTCCGGTGCCGCGCTGGTGTTCCTGCACGGCGGTGGCCACGGGCCTGCCGAGTGCCTTGCCGATGTGGTCCAGGTGTTCGGTCACGGCATCCCGCCCGTGCCCGACGACAACGACGAGCCGTTCGGGGTCCAGACCCGCGGCCGCACGGACGGCGTGCTCGACCAGCGGCCGCCCCGCGATCGAATGCAGCACCTTCGGTGTCGCCGAGCGCATGCGGGTGCCCTCACCAGCGGCGAGGATCACTGTACTGAGTGGGCCGGTCACGGCACTCCTCAATCTGGGAACTGGCTAGCTTTTCGACGGGCCACGATCCTACGTGCCCTCGTCGTCGCCGCACGCCGGGCTCGAAGCGGCCGGGTCCGCCTCGGTTTTCGCGTCGGTGTCGGTGTCGGTGCCGGGGGAGGGGCTGGCGGCGATCTGGTTGCCGCCTTTGCGCTTGGCCTGGTACATCGCGGCGTCGGCCCTGGAGAGCACCTCCTCGGCCCGCTCCTGTGGGCGCAAGGACACCAAACCGACCGAAAGCGTCACGCCGTGCGACAGGTGCTCCGGCAGTGAGGCCACCGCCTTGATGGAACGGGTGAGTGCCTGGGTGGCGGCCGAAACCGGCGCGCCGGGCAGCAGGATCACGAACTCGTCACCGCCGTAGCGGGCCACCACGTCGTCACCGCGCAGCGCGTCCCGCAGCGTGCTCGCCACGACGCGCAGCACATCGTCTCCCTCGGCGTGGGAGTACTGGTCGTTGACGTCCTTGAAGCCGTCCAGGTCCACCAGCGCGACCGACAGCGGCTGCGCGTCCACGGAAGCGGCGAGCGAGCGCAGCCGTTCGTCGAGTGCTCTTCGGTTGGGCAGGCTGGTGAGCGGGTCCTGCAGTGCCTGCTGGGTGACAGCGCCGTGCTCGGCGGAGAGTCGTTCGTGCTCACGCCTGGTGTTGAGGGTGGCGATCTGCGACTCACGCAGCGACCACAACTCGGCCTCCAGTGCCGAGGCGTAGTCGGCCAGCAGCGTGAGCGGGGCCAGTTCCTCCGCTTGCGCAATCTCAACGCCCGGCTTGCCCGCGCCCAGCCTCGCCAACTCGCGCACCAGGTTGAGCCGCATCGAGGGCTGCGAGTTGTCCTCCGCCTCGGTGTGCCTGGTGTCCAGCAGCACTTCCATCGCCTCGTCCGTCCTGCCGTCCGCGTCGAGACAGCGGGCGAGCGCGATGGCGACGAGGATGTTCTCGTGCGGGTAGCCCTTTCCTCCGCTCAGCTTGTGGAGTCGTTCGATGTGCGCGGCGGCGGGCGCGGCCAGCGCGAGCGACGCGGCGAGCAGCCCGACCTGCTCGATGGCGGGTACTCCCGGCTTGCGGGGAAACAGCGACTCCGCGAACGGGGCTTCCGCCGCGATCGTCATGGACGCGGCCGTGCGGAACTTCTCACCCGCCTCCTCGTCGCGCCCAACCCGTTCCAGCCGCAGTCCCCACCCAAGCAGCATCTTGATGCGGTTCATCAGCAGCAGGGTGATCTCGTGCGGTCCCGCGCTGTCCCTGATCGCCTGGTGGGCGCGTGCGATGACCTCCTCGGCGGCCTCGTACACCCCGAGCTGGTTGAGCACGATCCAGCAGTCGTTGAGCGCGGAGGACAACAGCCGGTCCCAAGCGCGCCTGCCGAGTTGGTTGTCGGTGTTGGGTGCGTCGTCCAGCAGCGCGAGTGCCCTGGCGATCTCGGTGAGGGCGGCGTCCTCCTGTCCGGTGACGACGAGGCCGCGTCCCCGCAGCGCGTGAGCGTCGGCGCGCAGCAGCGAGAGACCGTGCCGCTTGGTGTGCGCCAGCATCTCGTCGAGCAGCGGTTCGGCCTCGTCCACCATGCCGCGCGTGATCAGGCGGGAGACCGCGGCAGCCCGCAGCAGTTGGGCGACGAGTACGGGTTCGCCCCTGCGCTGTGCTTCCTCCAGCAGCTCGTCGAGAGTCTCGACGACCTTCAGCTGTTCGGTGCGGTCGCTGCGTTGTACGGCGGCGATGAGTTCGCGGGCGCGGCCGAGTAGCCAGGCGTCAGACATGTCGCCCAACGCCGGGCGCCGCTGGTCTTGCGCGTCAAGGCCGTCGCCGTGCAGCCGCCTCACACCCCCTACCGGCCTTCGTCCCGCGCCTGGAGCCGGGAAGCTCCGCCGCCAGGGCTCGAACCTGGACTGTCAGAACCAAAATCTGAAGTGCTGCCAATTACACTACGGCGGATCACGCCTGGTCAGGATAGCCAGTAGCGAAACGGGTACTCGCCACGGGGCGGTGCAGCCGGATTTCGGCTCTCCCCAGGCCTTCCTACCTCCTGTACCGTAACTTACGGAAACGTAGGTAAGGCCACCCTTGCCAGCTTGTATCAGAGAAAGAAGTGAAGTGCATGACGGCGACCCTCGAAGGTGCCTCGGCACCAGCCGCCAAAGGCCCCAAACCCATCATCGACGGCAGGCGCACGACCGGCCTGCAAAGCGCGATCTATCTCGGGGTCCTCGCCCCGCTCGCCGCGCTGATCGCAGCGGTGCCCTTCGCGTGGGGCTGGGGTCTCACCTGGGTTGACGTTGGGTTGTTCCTGTTCTTCTACGTTGTCAGCGGCCTTGGTATCACGGTGGCGTTCCACCGCCACTTCACGCACGGGTCGTTCAAGGCGAAGCCGTGGTTGCGTGTCTTGCTCGGCATTGCAGGGAGCATGGCGGTGCAGGGGCCACTCATCACGTGGGTGGCCGACCATCGCAGGCACCACGCGTTCTCCGACAGGGAGGGCGATCCCCACTCGCCGTGGTTGTTCGGAACCTCGCCGCTGGCCATCGCCAGGGGCTTCTGGCACGCGCACATGGGTTGGCTGTTCGAGCGCGACCGCAGCAACGCGGAGCGGTTCGCTCCCGACCTGCTCAAGGACCCCGCGATGCGCAAGGTCGACGAGTTGTTCTGGCTGTGGACGGTGTTGTCGCTGACGTTGCCCGCGCTGATCGGCGGACTTGTCACCTGGTCGCTTTGGGGCGCGGTGACCGCGTTCTTCTGGGCCGGTCTGGTACGGGTGTGCGTCCTGCACCACGTGACCTGGTCGGTGAACTCGATCTGCCACATGATCGGTGAGCGACCCTTCATGGCGAGGGACCGCTCGGCGAACTTCTGGCCGCTGGCGATCTTCTCGTTCGGCGAGTCGTGGCACAACCTGCACCACGCCGACCCCACCTCGGCCAGGCACGGCGTGCAGCGCGGTCAGATCGACATCTCCGCCCGGCTCATCTGGGCGTTCGAAAAGCTCGGCTGGGCCTACAACGTGCGCTGGCCGACGCCGACAAGGCTGGCCAAGCTCGCTGTCGACGCGACGTAAGCCTCGCGCCCGCGAGCCGCTTGTACGCTGCCAGGGTGGCGGCAAGACGGCGGGCGAAGCGCGACCGGGTCACCGGGGCGAGACCGAACGCCCCGGTGACCCGGGTGCGCATGACCGGTACGGAACGAAGACAGCAACTACTCAACGTCGCGCGAGAACTCTTCGCGGAGAAAGGCTTCGACGGCGCGTCGATCGAGGAGATCGCGCATCGGGCCAACGTGTCGAAGCCGGTGGTCTACGAGCACTTCGGCGGCAAGGAAGGCATCTACGCCGTCGTGGTGGACAGGGAGACACAGTCCCTGCTCGACCGCATGGTGTCCACTTTGCATGGTGGGCACCCGAGGGCGATGCTGGAGCAGGCGGCGGTGGCCCTGCTCAGTTACGTCGAGGACTCTCACGACGGCTTTCGCATACTGGTGCGCGACTCGCCGGTCGCCAGCACCACCGGCACGTTCTCAACGCTGCTCAACGACATCGCGAGTCAGGTGGAGCACATACTCGGGCAGCAGTTCTCCGCCCGCGGTTACGACGGCAAGTTGGCAGCCCTCTACGCGCAGGCGCTCGTGGGCATGGTGGCGCTGACGGGTCAGTGGTGGCTCGACGCCCGAAAACCCAAGCGTGACGAGGTTGCCGCCCACCTGGTGAACCTCGCGTGGAACGGGCTCTCCCATCTGGAACACAAGCCCAAGCTCCGGCTGACCGATTCCTGAACCCCGCCGGTCGCCGCCCGAGTGGGACGGACGTGGGGCAGCTCAGCCGCCCGAGTTCGCGGGTGTCACGCGGAACAGCTTGTCGTCACTGCCTGTCGAGGTGGTGACATACAGCGCGCCGTCCGCGGCGCGGCGCACGGCTCGCAGCCTGCCGAACCGGTCGTTGAACTCCGCGGGCAGCACGACGTGGCTCACCTCGCCGCCCCCGGAATCCAACAGGAACAGCAACATCTTCTGGCCGCGAAGCGCGACAACGGACAGCGCGCCGTTGAGATCGCCCCACTGCTGACCGGAAACGAACGCCGCGCCCGAAGGGGCCTCCGTCGACGAGGCCCCTGATGTCCACAGCGGAGGAACCGCGTTGGGGAATCGCTGCAGGTCGGTCATCGGCACGTCCTCGTCGTAGTGCTCGACGGTGCCACCCCGGGACGGGTCCCACCCGTAGTTGCCGCCCGGCTGGAGGCGGTTCATCTCGTCGAAGCCGGTGGGCCCGTGCTCGGAGATGTAGACCTGGCCCGTGCCGGGCCGCACCGCGACCCCCTGGACGTTGCGGTGGCCGTAGGTGTAGACCCTGCGCTCGTTGGGGTTGGTCGAAGAAGCGAACGGGTTGTCCGGCAGCCCTTTTCCGGTGCGCAGGTCGATGCGCAACACCTTGCCGCCAAGGCTCGTCCGGTCCTGCGGGATCGTCGGGTCGCTCGCGGTGTCTCCGGTGCCGACCAGCAACGCGCCGTCGGCCGCGATGGTGGGGCGGCAACCGGAATGGCGTCCGCTTTCGTTGATCGGCAGTCCGGTCAGCAGATCGCGCACCCGGGTGGCGGCGCGGTAGTCCGGTGACAGCCGCCAGGTGACCAACCGGATGTCCACCGGCTGCCCGTTCTCCTGGTAGGTCTGGCACATGGTGAACTCCCGGGTCCGATCGAAGTCCGGGTGCACCACCATTCCCATCAGCCCGCCCTCGCCCTGCACGTAGATGTCGGACAGATCGGCGCGGACCCGCGTCGCCGTCGTCCCTTCGACGAGCGTGAGCCTGGCCGGACGCTCGGTGACCAGTACCCGCCCGTCCGGCAGGAAGCCCACGTCCCAGCCGTGCTCCAGCCCGCCCACCACCTCGGCCACGTTCATCGGTTGTCGTGCGGCTGTCGTCGTCGGCGCGGCGTCGGCAAGCTCGTCGGAACCGTTGCCCCCGCATGCGGTGAGAACGCCGAGGAGGATGGCCGCGATGATTCCCGGCACTGGAGCTCGCATGGACCCCAGTCTGCCCCGGTGCGGGTTGCCGCGCCGCGTGAGTGGGAACGTACCCTGGAGCAGAGAGCCCCTGTGCCCCTCGTCCCGGGCAGGGGTATGTCTTATGTAAGGGGATTTCCAGCCGTGACCGAATCGAGCCCAGGCTCTTCGCGCCCGGCCGCGCTCGCCGGGCTGCTGTCGGCGGTCCTGCCCGATCCGGCGCTGCGTGGCGTCGTCGAGCGTGCCGGGGCGCCGCTGCTCGACCTGGTGGGCCCACCCGCAGCTAGGCAACTCGTGATCGCCGCGCTCGCGGCCGAGGGCGGTGCGGGCAGGCCAGTGCTCGCCGTGACCGCCACCGGCAGGGAAGCTGAGGAACTCGCCGCCGCACTGCAGGGCCTGCTCGGCGATGACGCCGTCGCCGACTTCCCTTCCTGGGAAACGCTTCCGCACGAGCGGCTCTCCCCTCGGGCCGACACCGTCGGCAGGCGACTCGAGGTGCTGCGCAGGCTCGCGCGGCCGGGTCAGGGCGGGCTGCGAGTCGTAGTGGCCACCGTGCGCAGCCTCATCCAGCCGATGGCCCCCGGCCTCGACACCCTCACCCCGGTGGAACTGGCGGTGGGGAAGGAAAGCGAGTTCGAGGGCGTGCTCGACCGGCTGGTCGAGCTTGCCTACACCCGCGTGGACATGGTGGAGAAGCGCGGTGAGTTCGCCGTGCGCGGCGGCATCCTGGACGTGTTCGGGCCCACGTCGGAGCACCCGCACCGCGTCGAGTTCTTCGGCGACGAGGTCAGCGAGATCAGGGCGTTCTCCGTAGCCGACCAGCGATCGCTGCCGGGCGAGATCACCGAGATCGTCGCCCCGCCGTGCCGGGAACTGCTGCTGACCGCCGAGGTCAAGGCCAGGGCAGCCAAGCTCGCCGAGATGCACGCCGCCGACGCGCAACTCGCCGAGATGCTGACCAAGCTGTCCAACGGCATCCCGACCGAGGGCATGGAGGCGCTCATCCCCGTGCTCTGCGAGGGAGAGCTGCGACTGCTCACCGACGCCATGCCGCAAGGCTCGCACGTCGTGCTCGCCGATCCGGAGAAGATCAGGGCCCGCGCCCACGACCTCGTGCGCACCGGCCAGGAGTTCCTCGAGGCCTCGTGGCTGAGCGCCGCCGGAGGCGGCAGCGCCCCGATCGACCTCGGCGCTTCGGCCTACCGGGAGCTCGCCGAGGTGCGCTCGCACGCGGGCGAGACCGACCGCGCATGGTGGACCCTCTCGCAGCTCACCGGCGAGCAGGACGTGCTCAGCCTCGACATCGAAGCCGCCCCCGCCTACCGAGGCGAGCTGGAGCGGGTGAGCACCGACCTGCGGGCGCACACGGCGGCTGGCGGGGCCGCGGTAGTGGTGGTGCGGGGACCGGGCACGGCCAAACGGGCCGTCGAGCAGTTCTCCGCCGGCGATGTTCCCGCGACACTGGCCACCGGCGGCCTTGCCGAACCGCCACGACCCGGCGTGGTGACCGTGACCTGCGGTGGTATCTCGGACGGCTTCGTGGCGCCCGCGTCTGCGCTGGTGGTGCTCAGCGAGAGTGACGTCACCGGAAGGGGCGCCACCGCGGGCAGGTCCAGCCACGACCTCAACACGAAGATGCCCTCGCGCAGGCGAGGCGCCGTCGACCCGATCGCGCTGAAGGCCGGCGACTACGTCGTGCACGACCAGCACGGCATCGGCCGGTTCGTGGAGATGGTGCAGCGCACCGTCGGCGGCGCCACCCGCGAGTACCTGGTGCTGGAGTACGCGCCCTCGAAGCGAGGGCACCCCGGCGACCGGCTGTTCGTGCCCACCGACCAACTCGACGAGGTGTCGCGCTACGTGGGCGGCGAACTGCCCACGCTGAACAAGCTGGGCGGCTCGGACTGGAAGAACACCAAGGCAAAGGCTCGCAAGGCGGTCAAGGAGATCGCCGCCGAACTCGTGCAGCTCTATGCGGCGAGGCAATCGGCACCCGGCCACGCTTTCGCTCCCGACACCCCATGGCAGCGTGAGCTGGAGGACGCTTTCCCGTTCACGGAGACTCCCGACCAGCTCGCGGCGATCGACGAGGTGAAGCGGGACATGGAGCGCGGCGCCCCGATGGACCGGGTGATCTGCGGTGACGTCGGCTACGGCAAGACCGAGATCGCCGTGCGCGCGGCCTTCAAAGCGGTGCAGGACGGTAAGCAGGTCGTGGTGCTGGTGCCGACGACCCTGCTCGCGCAGCAACACCTGAACACCTTCACCGAACGCATGCACGCCTTTCCGGTGACGATCAGGGGGCTGTCGCGGTTCGCGGACCCGCACGAGGCGGAGCGGACTCTGACCGGTCTCGCCGAGGGCGAGGTGGACATCGTCATCGGTACCCACCGGCTGTTGCAGACCGGTGTGCGCTACAAGGACCTCGGGTTGGTCATCGTCGACGAGGAGCAGCGTTTCGGGGTCGAGCACAAGGAACACATCAAGGCACTGCGCACCCACGTCGACGTGCTGACGATGTCGGCGACACCCATCCCCCGGACGCTTGAGATGAGCATGGCGGGGATCAGGGAGATGTCCACGATCCTGACGCCGCCGGAGGACCGGCACCCGATCCTGACCTACGTCGGTGCCTACGACGACAAGCAGGTGGGCGCGGCCATCCGGCGGGAACTGTTGCGCGACGGTCAGGTGTTCTACGTCCACAACCGGGTCTCCTCCATCGAGAAGGCGGCCAGGCGGTTGCGGGAGCTGGTTCCGGAGGCTCGCGTGGTCACCGCGCACGGGCAGATGAACGAGCACCGACTCGAGCAGATCATCCAGGGCTTCTGGGAACGCGAGTACGACGTGCTGGTGAGCACGACGATCGTGGAGACCGGGCTCGACATCTCCAACGCCAACACGCTGATCGTGGAACGCGGCGACATGCTCGGTCTCGCGCAACTGCACCAGCTACGCGGCAGGGTCGGTCGCGGCCGCGAACGCGGCTACGCCTACTTCCTCTACCCGACGGAGAACCCGCTGACCGAGACGGCGCACGACCGGCTCGCCACGATCGCGCAGAACACCGAACTGGGCGCGGGCATGGCGGTGGCGATGAAGGACCTTGAGATCCGGGGAGCGGGCAACATCCTCGGCGCGGAGCAGTCGGGCCACATCGCCGGTGTCGGCTTCGACCTGTACGTGCGGTTGGTCGGCGAAGCCGTCGACGTGTTCCGCAGGCACGCGGGCGCGGGTGCCGGTGAAGAGGAGGAGGCGCCCGCGGAGGTCCGAGTTGACCTTCCTGTCGATGCCCACATCCCGCATGACTACGTTCCTGGCGAGCGGCTACGCCTCGAGGCGTACCGCAAGATCGCGGCGGCTCCCGACTCCGAAGCGCTCGACGCCGTGCTGGAAGAGTTGGTCGACCGCTACGGCACCCCGCCGCGGCCGGTGAGCAGGTTGCTCGCGGTCGCGGCGTTCCGGCAGGTGTGCAGGCAGGCGGGGATCACCGAGGTCACGGTGCAGGGCAACAACATCCGGTTCGCTCCGCTTCCGCTGGCCGACTCGCAACTGGTGCGGCTGAAGCGGCTCTACCCGAAGGCCGTGTTCAAGGCCGTCACCAACACCGTGTCGGTGCCCAAGCCCACCGAGGGCCCCGCGGGCGGCCGCATCGGCGCGCCACCGCTGCGCGACGAGGCGCTGCTGGAGTGGTGCACGACCCTCGTGCGTTCGCTCACCGCGCAATCGGCCACGACGGGATCGTGAGTGGCTGGTTCGTCGCGGCGCCGGACCCCGGTGCGTCGCGGCAGCCGAAGCGGCATGTGAGAAGGTACGCGCTGTGACCCGTATCATCAGCCGCCCCGCCATGCTGGTCCTCGCTGTGATCGCCTCGCTCCTGCTCGCAGGGTGCGGGTCAGGACCTAGCAAGGTCGACTCCGCCGCCATCATCGGGAACCGCTCCGTGTCGCTGGACTCCGTGCAGCAAGAGGTCCGGTGGCTGCTGGACAACGTTCCGCAGGTGGAGCAGGCGCGGCAGCAGCAGAAGTTGGCCCTGCAGTCGCGGCAGATCGTCCGCAGCAGGGTGCTGCACCAGTTGGTGACCATCGCCGCCGCGCGAGAGGGGCTGCGCGTCGACCAGGCCGAGGTGGACCGGCTCGTCGAGTCCGGAGGTGGCGTCGACCGGGTCGCCCGCGACATGGGCATCGCTCCGGAGCGGGTCCGGCAGCTCGCGGCCGACCAGGTGTTGCTGCAGCAGCTCGCGCAGCGGTACCTGGACGGGCTCGCGGTCCGGTTCGTCGGTACGACGATCGTCGGCGAGTCGGCGGGTAACACCGCCAGGGAGCAGGCGCGCGCGCTCGGTGAGCGCATCGCGGCCGACCCTGCCAACGCCGAGCGCGTCATCTCCGAAAGTGGGCATCAGCTCATCCAGGAGGAGCTGTCGTTCGCCGACGCGCTGCGCGGCCAACCCGAGTTGGGCATCAGTGCGCTGTTCGGCACTAGGGAGGGCTCGGTGATGGTGATCCAGCCGAGCCAGGCGCAGTCCGGCTGGCTGGTGGCGCTGGTGCGCGAGCGGACGGTGACAGGCTCCGGTCAGGGCAACGCCGACCTGGCCGCCCAACTCGACCCGCAGGTGCTTTACCTGGCAGGGGTGCGGATGTTGCAGCCGATCGCCGACGAACTCGGCGTCCAACTGAACCCGCGCTACGGCGTGTGGGACAGCGCGGCCATGGCCCCCGCCGCCAACTCCGACGAGGTGACCGGCTACCTGCTGCCGTCCCGTACCGTGCGGCCATGACGTCTTCGCGGGCGACGGTGGTGCTGATCTCCCAGGCACTGCCGCAGGTGCTGCCCGCAAGGGCGTGGCCCGCGATGCGCTCGGCGAGCGCTGTCTACGCCGCGGCGGACGTGCCGGAGGCCACGCGAGCGGCGCTGGACGTCAAGGTGGCGCCCGAGCCCGCTGAGCTCGCGCGCCACCCCCATGTCGTGTTGCTCGCGGGGAGCGTGGCCGAGCCCGGTGCGGCCGCGCTCGTCGAGCGCGGCGCGGAGGTGCTCGAGGCCGCCGTGCCACCGTTGGTGCGGGCGGTCGACGTGATGGACCGGTTGCGCTCACCGGGTGGTTGTCCGTGGGACGCGGCGCAGACCCACGATTCGCTGCGCCAGTACCTGATCGAGGAGACCTACGAACTGCTCGACGCCATCGAGAGCGGTGACCCCGTCGCGCTGCGCGAGGAACTCGGTGACGTGCTGTTGCAGGTGCTGTTCCACGCCAGGATCGCGCGGGAGTACGACCACGACGCCTTCGGCATCGACGAGATCGCCGAGGAGTTGGTGGCCAAGCTGGTGGGCAGGCACCCGCATGTGTTCACCGACGAGGAGCAGGTGCACACCGTCGAGCATCAGCAAGCCCGTTGGGAGGAGCTGAAGCAGGCGGAGAAGCGCAGGCAGTCGATCATCGACGGGGTCGCCTTCGGACAGCCGGCTGTCGCACTCGCGGGCAAGCTCGGCCAGCGCACCGGCCGGGGTGGTGTGCCGTTCGACCTGCTGCCATCGGGGACCGACGAGGGCGCCAAGCTGTTTCGCGTCGCGGCCGCGGCTCGTCGCGCCGGGGTGGACCCGGAGGGTGCGTTGCGGGCGGTCGCGAAGGAGTTCGCCGATCGGGTTCGCGCCGCGGAACGAGCCGCGCGCGAGGCGGGCTGGGACCCAGTCACCCTGGATGCTGACGGCTGGCGCCGCTTCTGGCCCGCGTAGCCTGATCGGGTGCCCGAGCCCCACGCCCGACCGAGCACACCGTCACGTGACCGCGGCGGCCCACCGCTGCCGCGGGCCGCGCTCGGCCGGGTTCTGCTCACACTGCTGCTGATCGCTGCCGGGCTCATGCTGACCCTGACCATCGGTACGAACAGGGGCGACGACAACGCCACCGTGGCGGCGGGTGATCAGCGGCGCCCCCGGCCCCACACCAGCGTCCCCACCCGTGCGGTCGCGGCGCCTCCGGACCGACCGCGCGCTTCCGACGAGGCTCAACTAAGGGAGTGGGCCGACGGCGTCTCGGCCGCCACCGGCGTTCCCGCACGTGTGCTCGCGGGCTACGGCAGGGCGGAGATGTGGCTGCGCGGCGAGCGACCCGGCTGTGGGTTGTCCTGGGCGACACTCGCCGCCATAGGCGGTGTGGAATCCGAACACGGCAGCGTCGGTGGCAGGAGGATCGGCGCCGACGGCAAGCTCACCGAGCCGATCGTCGGCGCTGCCCTCGACGGCTCCGCCGGCGCGCGGAAGGTCGCCGACACCGAAGGCGGCAGGCTGGACGGCGACCGGGAATGGGACCGAACCATTGGACCGATGCGGCTGCTACCGCAGACGTGGCAACGCTGGGGCGGCAGGGCGATCCGTGACGGGACGAAGGCGGACCCGCAGAGCATCGACGACGCCGCGCTCGCGGTTGCCCGGTTCCTCTGCGCCGACCGCAGGGACCTCGCCACCCCGCGCGGCTGGTGGGATGCGGTGCTGGCTTACCACGATTCCGTCGGTTACGCCCGCGACGTCTACCGTGCCGAGGAGGCCTACGCGGCGGCCACCCGCTAGCGGCGTTCGAGGGCGAGCCTGGCGGCCACCTCGCCGATCGCGTCCTGGTACTCCGGCACCGGGTTCATCGCTGAGGCCATCTTCAGCTGCCCCAACGCCTCCACCAGTCGACCGAGCCGCTGCAACGTCCTGCCCAGCACGAATCGCGCGTAGTGGTCCGAAGGATCGAGTTCCACGACGCGGGTCAATGCCCGTTCGGCGCGGACCAGTTGTGCGGAGTGGAAGTAGGCACGACCGGCGAGCAGCTGCACGCTCGGCTTGTCCGGTTCGGCGTCCAGCACGGGTTCGAGTGCCTTCAGCGCATCGAGCGGCCTGCGCCGCTGCACCAAGGCCTCCGCCTGCCGAAACGCCCGGAACCGGGCCTCGCCGGAATGCCGCGGTGCTGGCTCCTCGTCAACCATGGTCTTCTCGACGGTACCCGCGAGGATCGCGATTCTCGACCCCCGGCAATGTCTCGAAACGGACATGATCCGTGCCGACCCGCTAACGCATCCGTGTGGCCTATCGATCTAGTGACGGCTCACCTCACCCGATTGGAGGCACGGTGCATCCGGACGAGTTCGACCATCCCGACCTGCGTGACCGGAGTTGGACCAAGCGTGCGGAGCGGCGGGCGCGCCGCGAGGCCAGAAGAGTGCGCAGGCGGCAGGTGGCTGTCTGGGGGCAGCCGAAGCGACGATCCCACCGCGTGCGCTGGCTCGCTCTCGGCGCGGTGGTCGTCGCGGCGGCGTCGGTGGGCATCTACTACGTCGAGCGCAACGCCGAGGAGGACACCCGGCCAGGCAGCCGGGCGGACCTGCCCTCGATCAACCCGGTCGACCTCGACCGGCCGTTCGCGAGCACCCCTGCCCGGAACTGGGCCGACGGTGCGGCGGGCATCGTGCCACCCGACCCGGTGGCGGTCGGCGACTTCAGTGCCGAGCAGGTCGGCGAGGCGACCGAAACCATGAAGCGGATACTCGTCGCGTCCCGGCTGGACTCCCGGATGCTCAGCGAAGGCGACACCGACGCGTTCGTTTCGCTCTTCGCCCCCAACCAACGAGAGTGGGTCCGCGAGCAGTTCAGTACGCCGCGGTGGCCCGCCGCGCTCGCGACGCGGCTCGCGCCAGGCTTCCGGCTGCTGCCCTCGGGGCCGAAGGTGCGGGGATCCATGCGGGTCGAGGCAGGGGAACGGCCGGGGGAACTGCGCGTGCGCACCAGTTACGCCTTCGCCTACGCGTTCCACACCGACGACCCCTCGGCCGTGCACGCCCCGCTCGACATCGTCGCGCTGTACCGGGCCCGGCTGTCGTTCGTGTGGCGCGACGGCGACCTGTGGCGGCGGGGCGACCGTGGCTTCGCCTTCGACGGAGGTCAGGGCTTCTCCTACTCGATAGCCTGCGAGCAGGCGGAAAAGGGCATGCTCGCTCCCGCCTACAGTGGCCGTGCCCGGCTCGGCCTGCCGTCCGGCAGGCGGCCACCGGAGTACTTCGACCCGGCCAATCCCATTCCCGACGAGGACTCCTGTTGATCGGATTCGGCGGGGTGAGTGCTGCCACGACACGGCTGATGTGGTGAACTAGCGCGCCATGAGCGACGAAGCCCCGAGCTATCTCGGCCTCGCGCCGTACCTGTACTACACCGACGCCACCGAGGCGGTGGAGTGGCTGACCCGGGTGTTCGGGTTCCGGGAGAAGGTCCGGTATGTGGACGCTGCCGGTGAGGTGTTTCAGGCCACCGTGCTGGCGGGAACCGCCGAGATCCAGCTGACCGCGGTGGACGAGGGCTACTGGGAGGCCAAGGGAGTCGACGGCCCCGTCGGCCAGCTCAACGTCGTCTACGTCGACGACGTCGATACCCAGTACGAGCGGGTCAAGGAAGCGGTCGGCGACACCGCGGAGGTGACCACCCCGCAGGACCAGCCCTACGGGGCCAGGCTGTTCACCGTGCAGGACATCGGTGGCAACAGCTGGGCGTTCTGGCAGCGGGTTTCCGACACCGTGGACCTGCCGGTCGGCTGGCAGGAGATCCGGGCGGAGGACTCCTAGGCCCGCGCGAGCGGTCGGCTTCGCGAGCCTCCGCAGCGCGGCAATAGTGTGCGACTACGCTGGGTGCCGTCGTGGCTGACTCAACCGGGTGAGGAGCTGAGTGTGGCGGTTATCGAGCAGGTGGGCGCGCGCGAGATCCTGGACTCTCGCGGAAACCCGACGGTCGAGGTGGAGGTGGCCCTCGACGACGGCACGCTGGCGCGGGCCGCGGTTCCCTCGGGGGCGTCCACAGGCGAACACGAGGCGGTGGAGCTGCGAGACGGCGACGCCGACCGCTACGGAGGCAAGGGCGTCGAGCGAGCCGTCGCGGGTGTGCTTGACCAGATCGGGCCCGCTCTGGTCGGGGTGGACGCGGTGGACCAGCGCATCGTCGACCAGAAGCTGCTCGACCTCGACGGAACACCTGACAAGTCGCGGCTGGGGGCCAACGCCATCCTCGGCGTTTCGCTCGCCGTGGCGAAGGCCGCGGCGGACTCCGCGGAACTGGAGCTGTTCCGCTATCTCGGCGGCCCCAACGCGCACGTGCTCCCCGTGCCGATGCTCAACATCCTCAACGGCGGCGCCCACGCCGACACCGACGTCGACATCCAGGAGTTCATGATCGCTCCGATCGGCGCCGAGTCGTTCCGGGAGGCGCTGCGCTGGGGCGCGGAGACCTACCACGCGCTCAAGGCCGTGCTGAAGGGCAGGGGGCTGTCCACCGGTCTCGGTGACGAGGGCGGATTCGCGCCGAGCCTCTCGAACAACCGGGAGGCGCTCGACATCATCATGAGCGCCATCGAGAAGGCCGGCTACCGGCCCGGCCGGGACATCGCGCTGGCTCTCGACGTCGCCGCTACGGAGTTCTTCGACGACGGCGCCTACACCTTCGAGGGCACCAAGCGCAGCGCGGAGCAGCTCGCGGCGTACTACACCGAACTCGTGGACGCCTACCCGCTGGTGTCGATCGAGGACCCACTCTCCGAAGACGACTGGGACGGCTGGGTCCGGCTGACCGCCGAACTGGGCGAGCGGGTGCAGTTGGTTGGCGACGACCTGTTCGTCACCAACCCCGACCGGCTGGAGGAGGGCATCTCCCGGCGCGCGGGCAACGCCCTGCTCGTGAAGGTCAACCAGATCGGCACGCTGTCGGAGACGCTGGACGCCGTGACACTGGCCACCTCGTACGGCTACAAGTGCATGATGAGCCACCGCTCCGGCGAAACCGAGGACACCACGATCGCCGACCTGGCGGTGGCCACCGGGGTGGGCCAGATCAAGACCGGCGCGCCCGCTCGCAGCGAGCGGGTCGCCAAGTACAACCAGCTGTTGCGCATCGAGGAGACCCTGGGCGACGCCGCCCGCTACGCGGGTGACCTGGCCTTCCCGCGATTCAACCCGGAGGGCTGACCCGGCGTGGCCGAGCGAGGCAGGAATCGCGGCAGGCGTGGCGGGGGACGAGCGCGCGGCTCG
Organism: Saccharomonospora amisosensis; assembly: GCF_011761185.1. Lineage (NCBI taxonomy): Bacteria > Bacillati > Actinomycetota > Actinomycetes > Pseudonocardiales > Pseudonocardiaceae > Saccharomonospora > Saccharomonospora amisosensis. Next base: position 949,309 of record NZ_JAAOYM010000001.1, read on the forward strand.
TCCTCCCGCCGCCCACGCCGCGTGCGGCGAGGAGAACCCAGGTCGCGCCTGCGCAGGGGGCTGAGCGTCAGCAGGTCCTCCGGCGCGGCCAAGGTGCTCGGCCTTTCCACCACGCGCCGAGCCGCCGTAGTGGCGATCGTGGTCTGCGCGCTCGCTTTCACGATCGCCGTGCCGCTTCGTACCTACCTCTCGCAGCGCGCCGACGTGGCCGAGCAGGAGCAACGGCAGGCCGAGTTGCGGGGCCAGGTTGCGCAACTCGAACAGCGGCACGCGGAACTGAGCGACCCCGCGCAGGTGGAGGCTGAGGCTCGGCGCAGGCTCGGCTACGTGATGCCGGGCGAGACGCCCTACATGGTGCAACTGCCGGAGGACGACCGTGGTGAGCGGCCGCAGCAGGACGAGGCGGCACCACCACGCGACTCCTGGTACCAGAACCTGTGGAACAGTGTGAAAAGACAGTGAACGTGAAAAGCCAGTGAACGAAACCCGGTTCGAGCCCGTCACCGACTCCGACTACGCCACCATCACAGAGCAGCTTGGCCGAAAACCACGAGCGTTGCGCGCCGTCGCCGCACGCTGCCCTAGCGGCCATCCCGCTGTGGTGCAGACCAACCCTCGGTTGGAGGACGGGACCCCGTTCCCGACGCTGTACTACCTCACTTGCCCCACGCTTGCGTCAATCGTGGGCAAGCTCGAGGCGTCGGGGATCATGCGGGAATTGACCGAGCGGCTCTCCCGCGACGAGGAGCTGGCCGAAGCCTACCGCAGGGCACACGAGTCCTATCTCGCACAGCGAGATGCCATCGAGCCGCTGGGGCACCAGGTCACGGCGGGCGGCATGCCGGGAAGGGTGAAGTGCCTGCACGTCCACCTCGCACACACCCTGGCGTGCGGCGAGGGCGTCAACCCCATCGGCGACGAGACCTTGCGCCTTGTGCGCGAGGAAGGCTGGCCGTTGGGAGACTGCGCCGATCGGCGTTAGTGCGACCGGAGCAATTCACCCACGGTTTGTTCGCGCGGGGGTGACCTCGCACCCGCCGGTGAGGCAGGCTGAGCCCGACCCTGGATGACTGGTGGGAGGGTTCGAGCGGGATGAGCGACGCTGCCCGGCGGTTCAGCGCACGGCACAAGACCGTGGCGGCGATGGTCGGTGGTTCGCTGGCGATGCTGCCAGTGCTCGGGGCGAGCGGCGCCGCCTCGTGGTGGCTGAAACCCAGCGCCAGCGCACAGGGGTTGCCGCTGGAGGGTGGCTATGCCCCACCCGTGCCCGGCCGGATCTCCGTCGACGGCAGCCTGCCCGATTCGCCCGACCCGCAGGACCTGCGGGTGTACCAGGGACCTTCGCCGGGTCCACAGGGGATACCGCACTCGGCCCTGCGGGCCTACCGCAAGGCGGCCGAGGCGGTGGGGCGGCAGTATCCGCGGTGCCACCTCGACTGGGCGCTGCTGGCGGGCATCGGTCGCATCGAGTCCAACCACGCACGCGGCGGCTACGTCGACAACCGGGGCGACACGCTCGAACCGATCCTCGGACCCGTACTCAACGGGGTGGGTCCGGTCGCCGCGGTCGTCGACACCGACGGCGGCCGCCACGATCGCGACTCCACCTGGGACCGCGCCGTCGGTCCGATGCAGTTCATCCCCGGAACCTGGGCCCGATACGCGGCCGACGGAAACGGCGACGGCAAGCGCGATCCGAACAACCTCTACGACTCAACGGTGGCGGCCGCCAGGTATCTGTGCTCCGGCGGGTTCGATCTCGCCGAGCACGATCAACTCAGGGCGGCGATCTACCGGTACAACAACTCGTGGTCCTACGTGGAGGCCGTGATCCGGTGGGCGAGGGCATATCGGGACGGCGTGTTGACACTGCCTGACAGCGACGTGCCGCTTGCGGTGCCACGGGTGCTTGCCGTCGAAGCACCCGCACCTGCGGGGCCGAGCCGGGGCTCTACAGGTGAAGGGGGCGACACGTCCGCGACGACGCCGGCTTCGCCCGCCTCGCCCGGCGGCGAGCTTGCGGCCGAGGCAACCCCACCTCCTGCACCCCCGGAGCCGTCACAGCCCGAGCAGGAGACGACGCGGGAGCCGTCGCCGCAGGAGAGCACCACACAGCCGTGCGAGTCTACGGATTCGACCGATCCCAGTACGGAGCCGACCAGCTCGACAACGTCGACCTCGCCGACGTCCGGCGCCACCTCAACCGAGCCCGTGCCGACAACGACGTCGAGCGAGCAGACGTCCAGCACCACCACCACACCGCCGCCCTCCTGCGGGTAGCAGCGACCGAGCCGGGTGCCGCAACCACCGGCGGTTAGGGTGGCGGCATGCCTCGCGTAGCCGCCATCGACTGCGGAACGAACTCCATCCGGCTGCTGGTCGCCGAGCTGACCCACCGCCATGACGGCACGGTGGACCTGCGTGACCTCCACCGCGAGATGCGCATCGTGCGACTGGGACAGGGAGTCGACGCCACCGGCAGGTTGGCGCCGCAGGCACTGGAACGCACAAGGCAGGCGCTGTCGGCATATACGATCGCCGCCCGTCGCAAGGGTGTGGAGAAGCTGCGCATGGTGGCCACCTCAGCCACCAGGGACGCGAGCAACCGCGACGATTTCTTCGCCATGACGCGCGAAGTGCTCGGCGTTGAGGCCGAGGTGATCAGTGGCGACGAGGAGGCGAAGCTGTCTTTCGCGGGGGCGGTCGCCGAACTGGACCCGGATGAGGGCCCATTCCTGGTCGCCGATGTGGGCGGCGGCTCGACCGAACTCGTACTGGGCACCTGGGACGGCAGGCGGGCCGACGTCGCCGCCGCGCGCTCGGTGGATGTGGGCTGCGTGCGCATCACCGAGCGCACGCTGCGCTCCGATCCACCGACGCAGGAGGAGATCGAGTCCGCGCGGCGGCTGGTGGAGCGGACGCTCGAGGACGCCTTCGAGGTCGTGGATGTGTCCAAGGCGCGGACGTGGATCGGCGTGGCGGGCACGGTGACCACCCTGTCCGCGCTGTCGCAGGGGCTGCCCGAGTACGACTCGGAGCGCACCCACCTCTCGCGGCTTTCCCGCGCCGACATCGAACACACTGCGGCACGGTTGCTCGCCTCCGACCACGCCGCCAGAGCGGCCGACCCGGTGATCCACCCCGGGAGGGTGGACGTCATCGGTGGCGGTGCGCTGATCGTGCGCGTGCTGGCCGAGCAGCTCGCCACCAGGGGCGGCCCACGGGAACTTGTGGTGAGCGAGCACGACATCCTCGACGGCATAGCGCTGTCGCTGGCCTGACCCCCCGCGAGTCCCCCGCTCCTGCCCGCGAGTCCCCCGCTCCTGCCCGCGAGTTCTGCGTTCCTGCCCGCGAGTTCTGCGTTCCTGCCCGCGAGTTCCCCGCGTGGCGCCTCTTCTCGGCGCCACTCCCGGCGTGGTCCGGTGATACCGGCGACCGCCCGACATCCGGTCCGAACGCAGAACTTGCGGGCGTCGGCGCAGAACTCGTGGTCTCCTGCGCAGAACTCGCGGGCGTCGGCGGGGGACTCGCGGGCGTCGGCGGGGGACTCGCGGCGCGTGCCCTCCGCTGGTGAGTCCCGCTACCTGTTCGCGGCGGCCGCGACGAACGCCGCCAGGTCGCGCGACTGTTGCACCCTGGACGGCTCGTGTACGTACATCACGTGCAACGGTGGTCGTGACCTGGGGAAACACTGTTGGGGGTCGGTGGGAACCTTAGGGAGCGTACTGGGCTATTAGTGCAGGTCAGCCTACATTTCCATCCTCCGTTTTGGAAGCCTCTCGGAGTGCCTGGTTGTCGAGGTTCGTCCCACGTCGTGTCCCACGCTGTCCCACGCCACCATTGTCCACAACGGACAAGGTAGGGGCCTCGCCGAGCGCGGCGAGCACGCGGGCGCGAGCCGTGCTGGTCTGCTGCACGTACTCGCGCGACAGGTTGATGTCACTGTGGCCCATAACCTCAGCGAGCTGGAACACATCCAGACCGCCTTCCGCCAACCGCGTCGCGAACCCTCGGCGCAGCGCGTACCCCGACTTGCCGTGAACGCCGACGGCTTCAGCGGCCTTCCGAAGATGGAAACCGAGGATGTCCCGATTCAGCGGCTTACCGGCCTCGGTCAAGAACACCAACGGATGCGCACACTTCTCCCCTCGCATGTGCTCGACGCCACACGGCTCCCGCGGATCGCGGCCGGCTAATCGACGACGTGCGATCTCCACAGCACGCGCCGAAAGCGGCACCTCGCGGGCGTCGCGGTCCTTCGGCCATGGCCGGATCCTCTTCTGCCTGAACACGAAGACCTCGGCGACCGTTAGGACCGCGTTGACGAGATCGACGCGGTGCGCGTGAAGACCAGTCAACTCCCCCGGCCGTAGGCCGGTGTCGATCATGAACAGCACCGCGTCCGCGTAGTCGGGCCGGAGCTTCCCCGCGAGCTTCGTCGCCTCGTCGGCGGACATATATACCTTCGGCCGCTTCTGTCGCTTCGGCAGCTTCACCCCGGCGCACGGCGAGGCATCGAGGATGCCCTCGTCCAGTGCTCGCGTGATCGACACCCGGAATGGCGAGTAGACGCGTTGCACGTAGCTCGCTGACAGCGGGCGCTGCACGAACTTCGGGTCCACCATGTCGACGGGCGCCTTGCCGCGTTCCAACTGCTCGACCCACTTCTGAATGTCTCGCTGGGCGATCTTGTTCAGCGGCACGTCGCGCCAGCGCGGCAGCACGTAGCTGCGGACGAGTTGCTGCTCGATGCGGCCCGCGTCGGACTCGAACTCCCGCGTCTGGCTGACGATCTCCCACCACGCGCCCCACGATGTCCGGGCGGACAGGGTGCCGTCGTTGGCTGCTGCGGTCCGACGAGCTTTCACCTCGGCTTCCTGAGCGGCCTCGCGCGCATCCGCCTTCCTGCGGAAGGTGCCCTTGACGGTGCGCTTCTTCCCGCCTGAATCGCGGTAGACGCCGCGCCACCGGCCGGACGGCAACTTCTCAGCGCTCGCCATTGTCATCCTTTCCGACGCTTTGCCCAGAAGCGAACTTATAGAGCCGTGCCAAGTTCAGTGCGAATCGTCCAACTTCTTCGAGTTGATCTGCATCCAAAGCCGACATTGCGGCCAACACTTGGTTATATGCATCGTCAGTACCGCGAGCAGATTTCCATTGCTCTTCTTCGGATAGGAATTCGGGTAGACTCTGGCGTTTTGGTGCTGCCCCGGCGGCCAGGGTGGGGGATCGCAAGCGCTGTAGTGTTAGGGCTATATCCAGGCCATCTGGGGCGTCTTTTGCTTGAAGTGTGGTGCCTGGCTCAAGATCAAACACGCGGTCTACGGCAGCGAGGCTCATGTCGCGAACTCGCTTCCCCGATTCGATTCGGAGCCATGTAGCGTACGCAATACCAGCCTTATGTGCCGCCTCTTCTGCGGTTAATCCACGCTTTATCCGTTCCCGTCTGACGATGCGACCGAGGATTTGCTTTTCACGGCTTACTCGTGTAACGAGAACGCCTGAAACAGCATGGAGGCTGCGGTCAAAGTGGGCTATCGAGTCGGCATCAGAATCAACGTCGAACGTAAAATACACCGCCCCTTCCCGACCCATTATCGGCATTGGGTAGCGGCGAGGTCCTACTATGGATCCGCGTTTCAAGTCTCCGCCGGCCTGGCGAGCCAATCGGGTGGCACTCGAGATGATGCGAGCGATCTCTTCGGTCTGCAACGATTGATCAACTAGCACTGTCACGTTGTAGCGATGCCTGCCGGGCAGACTGTCCGACTGGCCTGAATCGTTGTCCACACCCTCAGCATGGCAAGAACCGCTAGGAGTGTCTAGGAGAGTCTGGGAACTACATCTGTGTAGGAATATCTTTAGGCACCTCGATGCAGCGATCGGCAGCACTTGGGCGACATGCTGTTGACCCGGTAGTTGCAACTCGGTACAACTAGGTATAGCTTCATGGTGGTCGCTGGGAGCGCCCCGGCGACAAGTCGGATCACCTAGGAGTGCAATGGATAGCCCCTGGTTGACGGTCGACGAAGCCGCCACGAGATCGCGCCGTCACAACAAGACGGTACTCCGCGCTCTTCGCCGTGGAGAACTGCGCGGTCATCAAGCCCGTGCGAATGGGCGCTGGCTGATTCACGTCGAAGACCTCGATCTGTGGGTCCGCGGCGAGCGGCCGACAGGTCGAACGAAGGTGGCGAGCTGATGCCGCTCGTCAACATCCCTCAGGCAGCGACCTACCCGAACACGAGCCGGCAAGCACAGGTCGGGCAGGTCGCCGAACTGAACATCAACTACTCAGGAGTAGCGATGCCTACGTCGCAGCATAACGCAGTACATCCGTACTGCAACCCGGAACTGCCCACACCGCCCGCTTGGGCGTGCGAAGTGGTGATCGACGGCGGCACCGGCGGGGTCTACTCGCGGCGCTCGTCGGTCGAGGTCAGCGCGTTCGACGATCTCGACCGGGCGGAGGAGGTCGCTGTCGACCTCAGCCAGGTTGACCTCGTCGACGAGGACTCCGGCGAAGTCCAGCGCTTCGAGCCGCGCGTCACGGTAGTGGTCCACAGCCGCGACGAAGGTTCCTTTCCAATTCACCTCACGGTCGAGCAGGCGGGGCGGCTCCGCACCGCGCTTGGTGAGCTGCTTGACGCGCTTGGCGAGCCCGACCAGGACTTCGCGGCCGTCGAGGCTGAGGCGCTGGCTCTGGTGGCGTCGTCGAACGGGGGTGTCGACCATGGCTGACCTGTTCGGCTCATCGACCGGACCTGCGGAGCCGGCGGTTCAGGTGAGCGGCTCGTTGTATCGGGTGAGGCACTTCGCCGAGGAGGCGCGGCAGGGTCGCCTTGCTGCGCTGGAGGCGCTGCGGCGCGCGGAGGCCGAGGTGGATGCCTACCTCGCCCGGCAGGCGCAGGCGCGCGACGCGGAGGTGCGCGCCGCTGGTGAAGGGAAGGTGGCCGCTGACCCGCGCCCCACCTCGGCGCAGGCGGCGCGCACCATCGCTCCCCGGGTGGGGACACAACGCGCCCGCATCCTCGCCGCCATCGTCGAGTACGGCGGCCTGACTGATCACGAGCTGGCGGAGCGACTGGGCATGCTCGACAACTCCGTGCGGCCGAGGCGAACCGAGTTGGTGTCTGGCGGATTCGCCGCCGACTCCGGCCGCGTGCGCACTCACCGCGGCACAGCCTGGGTCGTGTGGGAAGCGACCGAGGAAGGGCGGGCCTGGTGGCGCTCCCTGCTCGGGGGTGCCGCATGACGCGCCCTGATGGATTCCCCGCTGACCGGTCCCTGGCCGCAGTCAGGCGCCACTACCGGCAGATGGTCCCGCTGTTCGATGCCTACTGCGCGGCCGTCGAATCGCACGCTGAGTGGTTTCCTCGACCGATCACCGAACCGGCGCGCCCGGAGAACTTGCTGGCTCGGTCGGAAGCGTGCTTGATCGCGCTGCGGAATGTCGGTCACCCGGCCGACGAGCTCGCGGTCACGCTGGCCGAGGCCTACGTCGAGCGGCTCGAGGACGAAATCCGCAGCCTCGCCGACGAAGAACCCAGCCTGGATGATCTCGTGACCAGGTACTTCTTCGCCTTCGCCGGATGTGTCCCGACGCCGGAGAGCTGGCTGTCCGAGGTCGAGGAGGAGAAGGACGCTGCGGTGGCCGAGTTGGTCGAGCAGATGACCGACGAGCAGCACGCCGAAGCGCTGAAGGCGGCGATGCCGCTGGTTCTGGAGCGGATCATCGCCAGGGACAAGGCTGAGGGGGCGCAGTGATGGTGGAGTCTTTGCAGGTTGTAGCCGTCTGGCTGCTGGCGTTCGTGGGTGGCGCGGTCGCCGCCGCCGTGGTTGTCCTGCTGGCGGATCGCGTGGCCGACCGCCTCTACACCACTTGGCGGCGACCGTGCCCGCAGTGCATTCGCTGCGACGACCACTCCTAACCACAGGGCCGGTCCCGCATCCCGAGCGGGATCGGCCCCACCCCGAGCAACTGGAGGGGACATTGTCCACGTTGGACAGCGGGAGCGAGTCCCGCGAATACCAGGTCATCCCGATCACTACGCCGTCTCGCGCTGAACTGTGGCAGCGCAACCAGCTCGCGAGGAGTCTGCTCAGCCATCGTCCGTGCTCGACCGAGACCACCCGACTAGTGCTGGCCGTGCTTGACGGCACAGCGGAGGCGAGGTGAATACCATCGAGTCGGTACCCGTGAGGTACCGGGGAACATTGTTCGCCTCGACCCTGGAAGCGGACTGGGCGGCGACATTCGACAGGCTCGGCTGGTACTGGCAGTACGAGCCCCTCGCGGTGAGGCTACTCAACGGCGAGTGCTACCGACCAGACTTCTGCCTGCCAGCGCAGCGGGTGTGGTGCGAGGTCAAGGGCCCGCATGACGAGCGGCTCCACAAGACCCGGCTGCTGCAGGCCACGCTGAGCTATGACCGCTGGGACTGGGAATCGTGGCTCGTTGTCGTCCTACGGCCGCCAGGCCCAGGCGAGGCTGCCACGTGGCATGGCACCAGCGAGGAGCAGGACATCGTCTTGGTGCGCTGCTTCGAATGCGGCCACTACTGCTTCATGGACCACGCCGGGATATGGACTTGTCGACACCACATCGGCGTGGGGACAACGCCTGAGAAGCCGTGGCGGAACGGTGGGGAATTGCTTCGCAGTGGCGATGCGATGTTCACGCGCGCCCCTCGTCTGTTGAAAAGGGGTGCATGATGCGCATTCGGTCGATCAAGCCGGAGTTCTGGCGTTCCAAGACCATCGCAGGGCTCGCGTGGGACGTGCGGCTCGTGCTCAAGGGCCTGGAGTCGTATGTCGACGACAACGGCGTCGGCAAGGACGACATCGCGCTCATCGCCGCTGACGTGTTCCCTCGCGACCTTTCCGCGAACCCTCGCGAGACCCTCGCGAGATTGTCCGAAGCGATTTCCACCCTCGCTGAAGCCGGTCTCGTCATCCGATATGAGGCTGATGGCGACGAACTGATCTACATCGACCGCTGGGAAGACATCCAGCGGATCGACAAACCATCCAAAGGACGTTTCCGCAGGCCAGACGGCACATTGAACTACTCGGAGACGGCCGCTCGCGAGACCCTCGCGAGCCCTCCCGAAACCCTCGCGCCTGTAACAGGGGAACAGGGGAACAGGGGAACAGAGAAAAGACCTCCGTCAACCGCTGCGCAGTCGACGGAGCAAGACGACCCAGACTTCGCGAAATTCTGGGACGTGTACCCACGCAAGGTGGGCAAGGGCGAGGCGCGCAAGGCGTGGGCGAAGCTACTCAAGGCCGGGATCGACCCGGCAGACATCATCGCCGGCGCGGAACGCTACCGCGACGATCCGCTACGCAAACGCCAGGAGATCAAGTACACCAAGCACCCAGGGCCATGGTTGAACGCCGAACGCTGGACCGATGAAACATCCGCAGCAGGCAGCGGTGAACTGCAGGGATGGTGGAGCACGTGAGCGCACTACGAGAACTCGTGCTCCCCAGGCTCGACGGACTACGCACGTCAGGCTCCGGCTACACCGCCCGCTGCCCAGCGCACGACGACGGCCGGGCCAGCCTGTCGGTGTCAGCAGGCAAGGAACACCCCGTCGTCCTGCACTGCCACGCCGGGTGCGATCGCGACGCCGTGCTCGACGCGCTCGGGCTCACCTGGGAGCAGATATGCCAGCCGCATGATGACCGGAAAGACGACGGCGAGTGGACCCCGAGGGGTCCTGCCGTCGCCGTCTACGACTACGTGGACGAGGCCGGTGAACTGCTGTTCCAAGTGTGCCGCACCGCGGACAAGCAGTTTCCGCAGCGACGCCCAGACCAGTCCAGGAAGAGCGGGTGGAGCTGGAAACTCGGAGATGTACGCCGCGTCCCCTACCGGCTTCCGAAGATCATCGACGCGCTGGAGTCCGGGAAGCCGGTCTGGATCGTGGAGGGCGAGAAAGACGTTCACACCCTCGAGAGGCAGGGGCTGATCGCCACTTGCTGTCCCGGTGGCGCCGGGAAGTGGCGATCAGAGTTCGACGGATTCTTCGTCGAGGCCGATGTGACCATCGTGGCCGACCGCGACGAGCCAGGGGAAAAGCACGCACGCGCTGTCGCCCAGTCGCTGGCCGACGTGGCCACCAGTATCCGCATTGTCGAATCCGCGGTCGGCAAGGACGCCACCGACCACTTCTCCGCTGGGCGCACCATCGACGAGCTGGTCGAAACGTGGAACGCCACACAGGGACAGGACATCGACCTGGCACCGGACCTGTGGGAGTTCATCGGCCAAGAAGATCCACCCCCTGACTGGGTGATCCCGGACTTGCTCGAGCGAGGCGACAGGCTCATCTGGACAGGGTTCGAAGGCCTCGGCAAATCGATGTTCCTCCGCCAGTTGGCGGTGACCGTCGCCGCAGGCCTGCATCCCTTCCACTTGACCGACATCCCACAGCGAACCGTGCTGATGATCGACTGCGAGAACTCCGAACGGCAAAGTCGCCGCAAATTCCGACCACTCGCGGCCGCGTCGATCAGCTCACGTCACCGCGTCCCAGACGGGGCGCTGCGGCTCATTCACCGCCCCGCAGGCCTCGACCTGACCCGCGACGATGATGCCGCATGGCTCATCGAGCGCGTCACTGCGCACCAGCCCGACCTGCTCATGATCGGCCCGTTCTACCGCCTTCACGCAGCGAACATCAACGAGGAACAAGCAGCACGCCGAACGGTGGCGATACTCGACGCGGCCCGCACCAAGGTCGACTGTGCTCTCGTCGTCGAAGCACACGCCGGCCACGGTGAACAGGGTGCGAACCGATCAGTTCGCCCACTCGGGAGCTCGCTACTGCTGCGCTGGCCCGAGTTCGGCTACGGCATCAAGCCGGCAATAGAACCTGATCAACACGGGCGCGTGAAGCTGGTCAAGGTGGAGCGGTGGCGAGGAGATCGCGCCGAACGCGACTGGCCAACCCAGCTCGTGTGGGGCGACCCATGGCCGTGGCAACACGTCAAGCACGGCCACGTGCAGAAACACCCCGAAGGCTGGCAGCAAAAGTACGACGACTGACGGAACGGATCAGTATGAACCCCGACCCGAAAGCGCTGGACCTGTTGGACCAGGCGTTGCAGAACCCTGCTCATGTCCACATCGGACACATTGATGTTGATAATATCAGAGTCACGCAGCCGAGCGAGGACGCTGGCACCGGCAAGGACTACTCCCTCCGCAAGCTCCGCAAGGACGCCCCCGAGCAGGTCAAGGCCGGTTAGGTGAGCAACGCATGGGCAGGCGGCAGCACTCGGGCGTGGCGACGCACCCGGTTGCAGGTCGCTGCACGTGACAGGTGGATCTGCCAACTGTGCGGCCAGCGCATCAACCCACGACTGCGTGACCCAGACCCACAGTCACTGTCCATCCACCACACCCGGGGCAAGGCGTACGGCGACGACCAGCGCTACCTCGTCGCCACGCACCGACAGTGCAACCTTGAGGCAGGCGACCCCACCCGGGCACCGGACCCGGCGCCACGACCAATGACGAGATGGTGACGCATGACGACACACGATCAAGCCCGTGACCAGCGCAAACGTCAGCGCTGTGACCTGCGGTTTTCCCCAGCGGCGACCGGGCCGGACACCCCCGTCCTTCTGTCCTTTTTTTGCGCGCAAGCCCGCAGGCCACGGCGATGACGGATCGGAAGACGGCGAGTGTGCTGGCGGCGCTGTACGCCGCGTTGCGCGAGGTCGAGACGACACCGGGGGATGCGGCGGCGGTGGCGCTGGCGAAGCGGTACGCGGCGCTGGTCGACGCGGACGAGGCGGCGGCGGTGAAGGTGGGGCCGTTGCTGCTGGACTGTCTGCGTGAGCTGCGGATGACGCCGAAGGCGCGGGCGGCGGTGGTGAAGGGAGCGGACGGTGACGGCGGTAAGCCTCGATCCAAGCTCGACGAGTTGCGCGAGCGTCGTCGGCAGCAGCGAACCGCGGATATGGACACCGCCACTTCGTGAGTTGACGCCGGCCACGAGCTACGGGTTCGACGTGATCGAGTTCGCCGACGGCGTGCTCGGGCAGCCGCTGGACCCGTGGCAAGAGTGGCTGGTGATCCATGGTGGTGAGTTGTTGCCGGATGGGCGGCCGAGGTTCCGTCAGGTCGTGGTGTTGGTCGCGCGGCAGAACGGCAAGACGCATCTGCTCGTGGTGCTGAGCCTGTTCTGGCTGTTCGTGGAGTTGCGGCGCACGGTGCTGGGCACGTCGACGAATCTCGGGTACGCCAAGGAGAGTTGGGAGAAGGCGGTCGGGATGGCCGAGTCGTCGCCGGAGTTGGCCGAGGAGATCGCGCGTGTGCGGCGGGCTGCTGGCGAGGAGTCGCTGGTCACTGTGCACGGGTGTCGGTACAAGATCGCTGCCAGCAACCGCAAGGGTGGCCGGTCGTTGACGATCGACCGGCTGATCTTGGATGAGTTGCGTGAGCATGATTCGTGGGATGCGTGGAACGCGGCCATTCCGGCGATGAACGCGGTGCCGGATGCTCAGGCGTGGGCGATCACGAACCAGGGTGACGACAAGTCGGTGGTGTTGGAGTCGCTGCGTGCGTCGGCGTCGCGGTTCTTGGACATGGGTGAGGGTGATCCGCGGCTGGGGTTGTTCGAGTGGTCGGCGCCGGATGGTGCCGAGCCTGACGACGCCTCGGCGCTGGCGGCCGCGAACCCGAACTTGGGGCACCGGGTCGAGCTCGACGGGCTGCTGGGCGACGCGCGCCGGGCGAAGGCGGCGGGTGGTGAGGAGTTGGCCGGGTTCCGGACCGAGATCTTGTGTCAGCGGGTCGCGAACCTCGATCCCGCGATCAACGGTGAGGCGTGGGCGGATTGTCTGGAGCCTGGCACGCTCGACGAGCTGCGCTCGCGGGTGGCGCTGTGTTGGGATGTGTCGCTGGATGGTCGGCACGCGACGCTCGCGGCCGCGGCAGTGCTGCCGGATGGTCGGGTGCGTGTCGAGGTTGTCGCGGCGTGGGATGGCACGGCGGCGCTGCGGCGTGATCTGCCGCGCGTGGTGGGGCGGGTGCGGCCGCGCGTGGTGGGGTGGCTGCCGGATGGCCCGTCGGCGGCTGTCGCCGCTGATCTGGCCGAGCGGAAGGGCAGGTCGACGTGGCCGCCTCGGGGTGTGACGGTCGAGGAGATCCGGGGCGAGATCAACGCCGTGTGTATGGGGTTGGGTGATCTCGTCGACGCGCGGCAGCTCGCGCACAGTGGTGATCCGCTGCTGGATGCTCAGGTGCCGGCGACGGAGAAGAAGCGTGTCGGTGATGGGTGGCGGTTCACGCGCAGGGGCGCGGGTCACTGTGATGCGACGTATGCCCTTGCGGGCGCGGTGCATCTGGCGAGGACTTTGCCGGCGACGGTGGGTAAGCCGCGGCTGGTTGTGGCCAGCGGCGACACGTGACATGCACGTCGGTTCATGTGTCTAGGTAGTCAGGTATCGTGCGGGGTGTGGGATGGTTCCGCACGCTGTTGCGCTGGTCTGAGGCGCCGTCGAGCGCGTCGACCAGTGATGCGGTGACGTTGGAGGCGCCGCCGCCGCGTGCACGGTTCGGTGTGGATGTGCCGTCGCAAATTCTGGAGGCGGCTACCGGTGGGGGCGCGATCGCGGCGCGGGTGTCGCGGGATGAGGCGCTGCAGGTGCCGGCGGTGTTGCGGGCGCGGAATCTGATCGCGGGCACGTTGTCGACGTTGCCGATGCGGTTCCACGACCGGGATCGGCGGCAGGCGACGCCGACGACGCTGCTGGAGCAGATCGACCCGGATGTGCCGAACTCCGTGACGATGGCGGCGACGTATGAGGATCTGCTGTTCGAGAGCGTGTCGTGGTGGCGGGTGACGCGGTTCGGGTGGCATGGCTATCCGGTGGAGGCGCAGCACGTCCCGATCGACAGTGTGCATGTGAGCGGCACGGGCCGCCTGCCGTCGCAGATGCTGATTTCGCCGGATGTGCCGTACCCGTCGGATGGGCAGGTGTTCATCGACGGGATTCCGGTGGACGACCGTGAGGTGATCCGGTTCGACAGCCCGAATCCGCCGCTGTTGGTGCACGCTGCCCGCGCGATCCGCACGGCGCTGCGGCTGGATCGGACGGCGTCGTCGTATGCGGATGAGCCGACTCCGCAGGGGCTGTTGTTGCCGGAGGACGGCACGGAGCCGCTCGACGACGGCGAGGTCGACGATCTGATGGATCGGTGGTCGACGGCTCGCCGCAACCGCACGTGGGCTTATCTGCAGGGGGTGAAGGCGCAGACGCTGCAGTGGTCGCCGGAGCAGTTGCAGTTGGCGGACGCGCGGCAGCACGCGGTGTTGGAGATCGCGCGGGCGACGGGTGTCGACCCGGAGGATCTGGGTGTGTCGACCACGTCGCGCACGTATGCGAACGCGGAGTCGCGGCGGCTGGCGCTGCTGGATTTCACGTTGGGCGCGTACGTGACCGCGGTGCAGGAGCGGTTGTCGATGCGGGATGTGTTGCCTCGCGGCTACTACGCGAAGGTCGATTTCGCCGGGTTCTTGCGCTCGGACGCGCGGACCCGCATGGAGACCTACGAGGTGGGGCTGCGGGTGGGCGCCTACACGCATGACGAGATTCGTGAGCTCGAGGACAAGCCGCTGTTGACAGGTGATGAGCGCGCCGAGATCGAGCGGCAGCGGGCTACCGCGCCGCCGGCGGAGGAGGACAACGAGATGCCACCGACCATGCACTTCGGCGCGGGAACGGCCCAGGTGAGTTTCGATGCCGCGGAGACGGTGTCGACGTTCCGGGTGAACACCGAGAAGCGGACGATCTCCGGTCTCGTGGTGCCGTGGGGCAAGGTCGCGAACAACGGCGAGGCGAAGTGGCGGTTCGCTGACGAGTCGCTGCACTGGGTCGATGAGACCCGCACCAAGTTGAATCTCAACCACGATTCGACGCAGGCGATCGGGTATGCGGTTCGTCTGCAGAACACGTCGGCCGGTTTGGACGCGACGTTCAAGATCGCCGATGTTCCTGAGGGAGACAGGGCGCTGAAGCTCGCTGAGGGCAAGGTGTTCGACGGGTTCTCTATCGAGGTCGATCTGGAGGACGGGTGGGAGAACGACCCGTCGGATCGGTCGGTTCGGCTCGTGCAAAGGGCCAAGTTGCGGGGTGTCGCGCTCACAGCGATGCCCGCGTTCGACGACGCCCGCGTGTCAGCGGTCGCCGCATCACTGGACAAACGGAAGGACACGGGTATGGGTGGCGAGGTCACCGCGGAGGCCGGTAAGACGGAGCAGTTCGACTTCGCGGGCTACATGAAGGGGCTCGGTGACCAGATCACCGAGTCGCACAAGAACCTGACGACCGAGCTTGCCGGTTCGATCGGCGAGTCGGTGTCGGAGGGCGTGAAGGCCGCGCTGGAGCAGTTGCCTGCGCCGCAGGACGGGCCGCAGGGGGTGCGTGCCGCTCGCTACACGGTGGGCCGTGAGGCGCCGGTGTACAGCTTCAACGGGTTCGGGAATTCGCTGGTGCGGGACGCCTGGTATGCGGCGCGTGAGCAGGATTCCGATGCGACGGAGCGGCTGCGGAAGTACCGGGCGCAGATGGATGAGATGTCGAAGTTGGCGGCGGCGAACTTCGCGCCGCAGTCGACGACCAGCGCGTCGCAGATCATTCCGCCCGGGTACCGGCCAGATCTGTATGTGCCGGAGTTGACGCGTGGCCGGCCGCTGGTGGGGTTGTGTTCGCGCGGGATGATCAGCAACGCGACTCCGTTCCTGGTTCCGACGTTCGGGTCGGTGACGGGCGCGACGGCTGATCACGTCGAGGGCACGAACCCTGCCGATGGGTCGCTGACGTTTGGTGAGGTGACGGTGACGCCGGGCGCGATCTCGGGTCGGTTGACGCTGACCCGCGAGATCGTCGACTCTTCGAACCCGGCGATCGATCAGATCGCGCTGGCGGCGATGCGCGAGTCGTACAACCAGCAGACCGAGGCCAAGGTCTACACGGAGATCAACGGGAAGGCGACCACCACCACGACATACGCGGCCGCGTCGGTGATCACCGATGTGCGGGACCTGCTCGCGCAGTACCCGTTCGTTCGGTTCGCCGCCCCGACTGGTGCGGCGATGAACCAGAAGGTGACGCGGGCGTTCGCGACCACGAATGGCAGCGATGGGCGGCCGCTGCTGCCGAGTGTGGGTGCGGAGAACACCTCGGGTCTCGGCAACGCGGTGAATCAGGGTTGGTTCATCGATGGGTTGACGTTCGTGCCCGCGTGGTCGATCGGTGACGCGTTGACCAACGATGTGGTGCTGATCGTGAACCGGTCGGATGTGTGGGTGTGGGAGTCGCCGCTGCTGTCGTTCCGGTTCGAGGAGAAGCAGGGTCCGGCGAACATCGAGATGAACGTGTTCGGGTATTTCGCCACCCGTGTGCTGCGCGCGTCCGGAATTTTCGCGATCAGGAACCCGTGAGGTCGACTATGCCATACAAGAATGTTGTTCTTGACTCTCATCTTTCTCCGGACGGGAAGATACATATCTTCGTCATCCAAGAAGATGCGGTGTCACTCAATGATTTTCGCGTGATATGCGACGCGGGATCCGATGAGACCACATCGAGATTGATCAGGAATTCATTGAATGCTTCAGAGACGGTGTGATTATGGTTGCTTCGAGGAGGAAGGACCCGCCAGAGTCGGCGGAGATCGAATCACCTGAGCCTGTCCAGCGGAAACGGTCCGAGCCGACGGTGTCTCAGGCCGATGCGATCGCCAGGGAACGGGCCAAGAATCTGCACCGTCGCGCCCGCCTGGGTCGCGTCGGGGATCGGAGGTAGATCGTGGCGCTGCTGGCGGTTCAGGATGCGACGGAGGGCGCGGCGGTCACTCTCACCGCAGCTTCGGCCGGTGGTGATCAGATCCCGCAGGGTGTGCGGGCGGGTGGCTGGCAGCTGGGACACCTGCTGCTGGTCATAAACGGTGGCGCGGCGGCGATCACGGTGACCGTCGCCGGAATGGCTCCGGTGAGTGTGCCCGCCGGCGGGACGGCGGTGATCCCGGCGTACGGGATCTATCGTGGATCTCCCCGCGACATCACCTACAGCGCGGTCACGTCGGTGACGGTCGCGGCGGTCCGGGTGTCGGGCTGATCATGGTGTGGCAGCCGGATTACGTGACGGTCACGGAGCTGGCCGACTATGTGCATGCCGACGAGATCGTCGACGGCGCAGAGTTGGGTTTGGCTGTGGCCGCCGCGTCCCGTGCTGTCGACCGGTTCACTAAGCGCCAGTTCGGACAGACCGACACGGCGGAGGAGCGGTTCTACACGCCCTACTGGTCGGAGCGGCGTGGTGTGTGGCTGGTGTTGACCGACGACGTGGCGGTCGCGCCGACCGATGTGGCCACGAGCAGCGATGGGGTCACGTTCACCGTGGTGGCGTCCGCGGTGTTGTTGCCGCGGAACGCGGCCGCCGAGCAGCGGCCGTGGACGATGCTGCAGCTGCCGGCGACTAGTGCGGGGATTGCGGTGGATGGGGTGCGGGTGACCGCACAGTTCGGGTGGACCGCGGTACCGGACACGGTGAAGCAGGCGACCCTGTTGCAGGCGTCGCGGGTGTTCACCCGTCGTGACGCGCCATTCGGGATCGCTGGGTCGCCGGATCAGGGTTCGGAGATGCGGCTGCTGGCGAAGTTGGACCCGGATGTTCAGGTGATGCTGGCGGATTATCGGCTGCGGCCGGTGAAGGTGGGATGACATGGCTGTCCTGAGTGTGCAGCAGGTACCGATCACGGGGTTGGCTGCGGTGACGTTCACCGCCGCCGATGTCGCCGGCGATGAGGTTCCCGCGAACCGGGGCGTGCTGTTGTTGGTGCGCAACGACGACACGCTCGCCAAGACCATCACTGTCGCGACACCAGGCACGGTGCGTGGCTTGGCGATCGAGGACCCGCAGGTGAGCATCGCCGCCGGCACCATCGGCGCGATCAGCGTGGTGCGGTCGGTGTTCGGGGCGACGGCGCAGATCACCTACAGCGCGGTCACGTCGGTGACGGTGGCCGCGGTTGTCGTGGACATGTAGGGGGCCGTCGTGAACCTCGCCGGTGTGATGGATGAGCTCGGGGCCGCGTTGGAGACGATCGGCGGGCTGCAGGTGTTTCCGTATTGGGCGGACAGGGTGACGCCGCCGGCGGCGGTGGTGGGGTGGCCGGATTCCTACAGTTTCGATGGCACGTATGTGCGGGGCGCGGATCGGATCACGGTGCCGGTCACGGTGCTGGTGGGTCGGCTGACGGCGGCCACGTCTCGGGATCGGTTGGCTGCCTACGCCGATGGGTCCGGGCCGTCCAGCGTCAAGCAGGCCGTCGACGGGCACGCATCGTCGGCGTACGACACGGCGACGGTCGCTGAGGTCACGGAGTTCGCCGTGTACACGGTGGCGGGTGTGGAGTATCTCGGGGCGACGTTCAGCGTCGACATCATGGGAAGCGGGAGCTAGCAATGGCCTTTGTGCACGGTCGTAACACGTATGTGTCGCTGGACGGCAACGACCTGTCCACGTATACGAACAACACCGAATGGTCGCGTGAGGCTGACACGCACGACACCACCACCTACGGCAAGAACAGCAAGGTGTATGAGGGTGGGTTGAAGGACGGCACGGCCACCATCTCAGGCACCTACGACAACACGGCGGTGACGGGCCCGAAGGCGGTGATCGAGCCGCTGCTCGGCACGAAGGTGGTGTTCGTGATGCGGCCGGAGGGCACCGGCACGGGCAGACCGGAACGCACGGTGGATGTGGTGGTGTCCTCCTATGAGGAGACGCTGCCGGTGGCGGACATGGTCACGTGGAGCGCGGAGCTGCAGTTGTCCGACGACGTGACCGACACCGCGCAGATCTGACGAGGAGCGACACGATGGCCGTGGACAAGGATCTGCTGTTCGAGCCGATGTTCGACGAGGACGATTTCGAGATCCCGGGGCGCGGCTCGATCCGGGTGCGTGGCCTGTCGTCGGCCGAGGTGCACAAGATCAAGGACGAGCCGCCGAAGAAGGCGGAATGCATGATCGTGGCGATGGCGTCGGTTGATCCGCTGTTCACGGAGGAGGAGGCGGCCCGGCTGCAACGCAAGTGGTCCGCTGGGTTGTGGAAGCGGCTGGTCGAGCAGGTCCAGCGGCTGTCCGGTTTGGCGGATGATGCCGCCAAAAGCGACGTACAAGAAGTTCGAGAGTGAACCGGGACTGGAGTTCGAGTTCTACCTGGCTGACCGGCTGGGGATGACGGTGGCGAGGTTGCGGGCGGAGATGCCGCATCACGAGCTCGTCGCCTGGCACGTGTACCACGGGCGCAAGGCGCAGCGGCGGGAGTTGGCGGAGAAGCAGGCGGCGAATCGGCGGCGGAGGAGGTGACCGGGTGGAGATCGAGCCGGTGAAGATCGAGGGGCTGAAAGAGTTCGTCGCTAATCTGAAGAAGATCGACGGGGAGCTGCCGAAAGCGGTGCGGCTGGCCGGGAACGAGGCCGCCGGGCTGGTCGTGTCCACAGCGAAGAAGAGCGTGCCGTTGGGCCCGTCGCGTGGCGGGCACGCTCGTAACTCGATCAAGGCGAAGTCGACGCGCACCGAAGCTCGCGTGCAAGGCGGCGGGAAGCGGTTCGCGTACTACCCGTGGTTGGATTTCGGTGGCCGCGCTGGCCGCAACAGGAAAGTGCGTCGCCCGTTCATCCGCGAGGGCCGCTACATCTTCCCTGCCTACTCCCAGCATGCCGACGAGGTGGTCGGCCGGTATGTGGAGGCGCTGGTGGATGTGGCGCGGCAGGCCGGGATCGAGCTCGACTGATGGCCGGCCCTACCGTCACGCTCACCTTCGCTGGTGACGAGAAGCAACTCACCAAGGCGTTCGGCAAGGTCGAACAGGCCGCCGAGAGCATGCAGGCCGAAGTTGGCAGTGCCGCGAAGAGCATGGCTGGCGACTTCGACAGCTCCGCGAAGAAGATGAGCTCGGCCGCGGACGATTCGTCACGCCGAATCCGCGATCACGGTGACGGGATGGAACGCTGGGCGGACCAGGCCGACAGCGTCGACACCCGGGCGATGGGGTTCCGCGACACGCTCACCGGTGTCCAAGACGGGCTGGCTGGTCTGCGTGGTGAGGGCGAGTCCACATTCGAGAACCTGATGCTGTTGGGATTCGGTATTGGTGACCTCGCATCCGGGTTCGCGAATTTCCTCATTCCCGCCATGGCGTCGTTCTGGGGATGGCTGACCAGCACCACCGCTGCGACGTGGTTGGCCACTGCCGCGCAGACAGCATGGGCCGCGATCACGAAGGGAGTGACGATCGCGACCGCCGCGCTGAATGCTGTCATGCGCGCGAACCCCATATTGTTTGTTGTTGGTTTGATCGCGGCACTCGTTATCGCGTTCGGCACTCTGTGGAACAAGTCGGAAGGGTTCCGCAACTTCTTCATCGGTATGTGGAACACGATCAAGAACGTCGTGTCCGGCGCGGTCAATTTCATCAAGAACCTGTGGAATGGTATCCCCGGGTTCTTCCGGGGCATCGTTTCCGGCATTGGACGCGTGTTCGGCGGGATCGGGAACGCGATCAAGAACGCGTTCAAGGGCGCGATCAACTTCGTCATCGACCTGTTGAACGGTGCGGTCACCGCGGTCAACGGCCTGATCGGCGGGATCAATCTCATCCCTGGTGTCAGCATTCCTCGAATTCCGCACATCCCGAAGTTTCACCAGGGTGGCATTGTTCCCGGAGCTCCGGGCTCGGAGACGCTGGCGATCCTGCAGGCAGGCGAGAGGGTCATTCCAGCCGGACGAGCAGACCGAGCCGGTGGCCAAGCGCAGATGTCGGTGGGATTCCACGGCAACACCGACAGCGCGGTCGCGACCTTGATCATGGGGTTGATCCGCTCTGGTGACATCCAGATCGCGGGGGTGGCGTGATGGCCGTGCCGCTGCTGCCGAACCAGCTCGACGGGGCCGAGTTCGCCGTGGAGGTGGCGTGGGGCGCTGACCCGAACCTGGTCGACACCAGCAGCTGGGTGTGGTCGGACATCACCGAGGATGTGCGATTCAGCGGCGGCCCCATTGGGATCACCACCGGTCGTGGTGACGAGGCCAGCCAGTCGCAGCCCGCGAAATGCGCGCTCACCCTGGACAACACGGGTGGTGCGTACAGCCTGGGTGGCCAGTCGCCGAACTATCCGAACGTGCGCCGTAACACCCCGGTGCGGGTGCGGGTGCTGGGGCCGCTGCGGGGGCTGATCCTCGACGGGCACCAGAGCTCGTTCGCGTCGACACCCGACGCGGCGGCGCTGGACATTCTCGGCGACATCGACATACGCGCCGACGTTCACCCCACCTCGTGGCGTCCCCGCTACTACCAGCTGATCGCCTCGAAATACGACGACAACAACCAGGCGTCGTGGACGTTCGCGCTGCTCGACTCGGGGACACTGGAATTGGGTTGGTCCAGCGACGGTGTCAATCGCGGAGTGCTCGAGTCCACGGTGCCCGTGCCGACCGACGCGGGGCGCCTCTCGGTGCGCGTGACCCTGGACATCGACAACGGTGTGGGACAGCACGTGATCACCTTCTACACGGCCGACACGATCGACGGGCCGTGGACACAACTTGGTGATGCGATCCTAGCTGTCGGCCAGCCGACAATCTTCTCCTCCACGGCGGCGGTGGTGGTGGGTTTCGCCGATACCTGGTTCTCCAGCATCGCGGGGGCATTCGACGGCACCGTGCACCGTTTCCAGCTGCGCAACGGGATCAACGGCACCGTGGCCGCCGACGCCGATTTCGACACACCCACCCCGGGTGCGTCCTCGTTCACCGACAGCACTGGCCTGCCATGGACGATCGCGGGGAACGCGGCGCTGTCGGCGGTATCGCTGTTCCACGGCTACGCCACGAGCTGGACACCGTCGTGGGATCTGACCGGCCGCATCCCGACCGTGACGCTCACCGCCGCCGGTGGGTTACGTCGATTGAAGCAGCGGACCAAGCCGGTGCAGTCCACGATGTTCCGGCAGCTGTCCACCCAGCCGGAAGTGGTCGCCTACTGGCCGATGGAAGAGGGTAAGAACGCGGCCGCGTTCACGTCTGGGCTGGGTAACGACACCACGATCCTGACACCCACCGGTGACGTGACATTCGCGGCGTCCACCGATTTCGTCGGCTCGGATCACATCCCCACCGTGCGCATCGGCAACATCCGTGGCAACACGCCCTCGTTCACTGGGGCCGCCGATCAACGATTCCTGACGCTGGCGTTGGTGCCCGAGGGTGGTGTCGCTGGGACGCGGCTGCTGTTCCGCGTGTGGACATCCAGTGGTGTGGTGCGCCGCTGGGATGTGGATGTCGACGCGGCCGGGTTGCTGCGGCTAGCCGGCTACGACGCGGAGAGCGTGAACGTGTTCACCTCCGCGTGGTTCACGTTCAACATGAACGGGCGGCCGCTCATGGCGTCGCTGTGGCTGTCGCAGGTCGGGGCGAACACCCAATGGCAGATCTCGACGTGGGACATCAACAGCGAGGGCGTCGCGGGGGACAGCTACCCCACCACCTACGGTCGGATCGTCGCCGTGCACCTCGGCGACAATTCCGGCGACCTCAACGGCACCGCCTACGGGCATGCCGCGGTTCTCAACGACGAGGTGCACGCGATCTGGGATGTCGCGCAGAACGGGTTGCGGGCCTGGTCGGGGGAAACCGCGGTGAACCGGGTGGACCGGGTGGCCCGCGAAAACCAGGTGCCGCTCGTCGTGCACGGCGGCAGCGACCTCACCATGGGCCCGCAGGGCCTGGACACGGTGTTGGAGCTGCTGCGCGAGTGCGAGATCACCGACCAGGGTGTGCTGTTCGACGGTGTCGGCCCTGGCCTGTCCTACCGGGCGCATGACCTGCGGGAAAACACCAACCCCGCACTCGTCATCGACGCGGCCGCCTCCGAGTTGGCACCCGTGTTCGCGCCGGTCGACGACGACCAGCGCACAGTCAACGCGGCCACCATCAAACAGAAAAACGGGAGCCAGGTCACCGCCGCCGACGAGGCGAGCATCGCCGCGATCGGGCTGTACGACGCGTCGGAGGAGATCTCCACCGATGACGCCGCCATGCTCGACCAGTACGCGTCATGGCGACTGCACCTGGGCAGCCTGCAGGGATACCGCTACCCGCAAGTGACGGTGGATGTGCGCGCCACACCAGGCCTGGCCGGGCAGGTGCTCGCGCTGCAGCCATCCGGACGGATCGACGTGACCGGTCTCGGTGGCGTGCTCCTCGGCCACCCCGCCGACACAGTGCCGCTCCTCGTCGAAGGGTTGTCGCATTCGATCAGCCCGCTGGAGTGGACGGTCACCGCGCAGTGCTCCCCATACGGGCCGTGGCGCATCGTCCAACTCGCCGCCGACACCAGCGACACCAGCGAATACGTGGGGCACCTCGACACCGACGGTTCCCAACTGGCCGCCTCGGCCGCGGCGGGGGCCGTCACGCTGTGGGTGACGACCCTGTCCGGGCCGGTGTGGACCACCACCCCCGACGACTTCCCGTTCGAGACCGAGATCAGCGGGTGGGTTGTCACCGTCACCGCCTGCGCCAGCGCGATCGCCGACACCTTCACCCGCACAGTCACCAGCGGCTGGGGCACCGCCGACAGCGGCCAAACCTGGACCACCAGCGGCGGGTCAGCCACCGACTTCTCCACCTCCGGCACCACCGGCGACATCACCCTCACCACCGTCAGCGTCGCCCGGTGGGCGCTGCTCGGCCTGGACCTCACCAACGTCGACCTCACCGCCACGGTGTCTCCCAGCGCGGTCGCCACCGGCGACTGGATCACCACCTCGCTCATCGCCCGCCGCGCCGACGCGAGCAACTACCTGTCCGCGCAGGTCGAGTTCAAACACACCGGCAACATCGGCATCGGCCTCTACGCCATCGTCGGCGGGACAGTCACCTTCCTGTCCGGCGCGGAAATCGGCACCTACAGCGCCGGGGCACAGTTCGGGGTGCGGATGCAGGTCGACGGCGACACGATCCGCGCGAAACTGTGGCCCGCCGCCAGCACCGAACCCACCGCGTGGACCGTGTCCAGCACCGGCGCCGACGCGTTCGCCTCGGGCGACACCGGCATCCGCGCGGCACTCAACCCCGCCAACACCAACATCAACCCCGTTGTGTCGTGGGACGACCTGACCGCCCCCAGCATGCAGCGGTTCACCGTCAACCCGCTGCCAGCCGTCCTGTCGGCCGGTGCGTCCGTGTCCGTGCACAATCCACCAGTATTGGGGCTGTGAGAGATGCCGTTCTTCGCTGGGCAGAAACTGCGCGCATCCGACCTGATCGCGTTGTCCATCGACGCGCACGGCCGCTGGTACGCCCCCGGCGGACAATCCATCGCCGCCAGCACCGACACCCCACTGCAGTTCAACAACATCACCACCGCCACCCCACTCGTGACGGTAACCGGAACCGGGAACTCGATCTTCACGCTGCAGCGGGACGGGGTGTGGGAAATCCACGCCGGCATCCGACACAACGGCGCCAACGTGCTGCAACTGTCGATCTACGAGGGTGCCGGCGGGTTCTCGTTAGCCGCGCTCCGCGCTTCCGACTCCGGAACCCCCACCGCAGCCTGCTCGCTGAACCGATATTTCACCGCCGGCTCCGCGATCCGCGTCAACGCCTGGCATCCCACCACCGCCGCCACCGTGTCCAGCACCGGGGAGTCCACCCACCTCGACATCACCTACCGCGGCATGTGGCTGTAACGGGAAGGGGGGAATCGACGTGCATTTTCTGGCCGGACAGAAACTGCGTGCTTCTGATCTGAATGAGGGCCCGTGGGTGCCGCTGACGCTGCTGGCCGGGTGGGTACAGCGCACCGGCTACTACGTTCCCGCGGTCCGGTTGTTGATGGACGAAAGCACAGTGCAGCTGCGCGGCGGCCTGTCCGGCGGCACCGTCACCGCCGGCACCGTGTTCGCCACGCTCGCCGCCGAGTTCCGGCCGGCCGCGTCGGTATCGTTCGCCGTATCCGCCAACGACTCCGGTGCTGGCGGCGCGGCCGGTAACCCGCGCGTGTTCGTGCGCACGAACGGGAACATGGAGATCTGGGGGATAGCCGGCACCTCACCGTTCCACATCGACGGTTGCAGTTTCAGCATCTAGGAGCACGTACATGGGTGATGACACGGTCGGTGAGCGGCTCGCCACGATCGAAACGAAGCTCGATCTGTTGATTGTGAAACGCGACGACCACGAAATACGGCTGCGGAAACTCGAGCGGTGGGCGTGGGTTGTGGCCGGCGCGGCCGGCGCGATCGGCGGCAGCATCGCACGACTACTCCCAGCGACAGGAGGCTGACATGCGGATCATCCCTCGCGAGGAGTGGGGCGCGCGGCACGGCGACGGTCGCTACTGGACGACGCTGCCTGCGTCGGAGGTGTGGCTGCATCACTCGGTGACGGTCGCGCCGGACACGGTGCCGCCGTGGACGGACGACTTCGAGGCCATCCGCACGATCGAGCGCATCGGCGCGCAACGCTTCGGCAGTGTGTACGGGTTTCCCTATACCTTCGGCATCACCCCGGCAGGGCTCATCTTCGAGGGCCACCACATCGCCAAAACTGGGGCGCACACGTACGGCCACAACACGATCGGCCGCGCGATCTGCCTGGTAGGCAACTACGAGACCGACGAGCCCACCGAGCTGCAGCTGGACGCGGTGGCATGGCTGCTGCGGCACGGCCAGGCGCAGGGATGGTGGCGCGAGGCCAGACTGGACGGTGGGCACCGGGACCTCACGGCCACCGCATGCCCCGGACGCCATGCCTACGCCGCGATCCCCCGCATCAACGCTCGCGCCACCCAACCCATCGGCGGTGGCGGCGCTTCCCCATCGACCGGTGGCGCACAGCGCCGCTACCTACAGGAGGAATCCACTATGCAGCTGCAGCCCGGCAAGCACGGCCAGTACCGGTCCATCCCCGACGGCGCCACGCGGGTGATCGTCGGGTGCCCGCACGGGCAGATGTCGGCCCGGATCATCTGGCACGGTCCCGGCTACCCGTCGACGCACGACATGGACACGCGGTGGCCGGATTTCGACTGGGTCGCGAAGGACGCGGTCCACAACACGATTCACCGGCTGCGGCCGTGGCGGGTGCCGATCCCGGAGAAGGCGACGGGGTTCGCGCTGTACTGGGATTACCCGCCGGTCGAGGGCCACTACGACGACTACACCGGAGAGGTGTCGTTCGAGTTCTAGGGAGGCAGCATGATCAGGGGCAGGATCGGCCGGATCGCCAAGGCCGTGGTCGCGGCGGTCGGCGGTCTGGCGACGGCGTTGACGCCGGTGGTGGCTGACGAGGTGATCGGGCTCGACGAGCTCGGCACCGTCGTGTCGGCGATCGTGGTGGCGGTGGGCACGGTGGCGGCGGTGTGGCGCGTCCCCAACCGGAGCAGCACCGATGGGTAGGGGCCAGCGGTCTGACGGTCGGGTCCCACCGACCCGGGACGGGCCGCAGACACCCCCGCCGCCACCCGAGCCGAAGAGGTGTGGCTGCCGCTGCGGTTGCCGCTGCTGAGACGTGAACCGCAGCCAAAAACTTCCCGCGACTGCAGTAAGTTTTCCGACCGTCCCCTGAGTGTGGTACTCAGGTGGCTGTTGCTTACTGCATGTCAGCAGTCGACGAGTTCAGCAGGCTGGACGCGGACGTTGTAGGTGTCCTCCACCGGCAGGCCTCCACGGTCCGTGCCGTCTATCCATCCACCAGTGAAGCCGCCCGCCTTATGGATCGCCGAGCGTGCCACGACAAGAGCCTGGCCGAACGCTGCCTGGTCATCGTCAGCGTCGATATACATGTTGATCCACACATTGCCAGTGGAGAGTTCGGCAGCGAGGTCGGCGTCCGTGGCACCCGGCTCCTCGACGAGAGCGTCCATCAGGTTGTCGAGGTCCTGATCCAGCGCATCGGGGGAGTCGGTGCGTACTGTGAACCCCAGTTCGATGTAGTACGTCATCGTTCCTCCTGCCAGCAAGTGCGACGCTTGAGTTGCATCCGCACGTTCAGGTTATAACTCTTATTGGGTGTGATACGGATCGTCTTCTTGTGACGATCCGGACATGAGCAGTACGCCTTGTAGTAGCCCTTGCCGCGCCATACCCTCCAGCCCTGCCGCTCCAGACTCTTGAGTAGCTTCTCCAGTTCAGGATCGGGATGTCTAGGGCGCGACATAAGACTCCATTCGGGCGATCTAGTACTTCCCGCTGCTCTGGGAGCATCGCAGTGGCTCGCTCACTCGTTAAGGTGATACCCCCAGTCGTGACATGCCTGTTATGTATCGGGCCGCCCACCCCCAGGGGCGGCCTCGGTCAACAACTCACTTTGGACGCGGATACCGGTCGGCGCACGCGCCACACTGCGGCGCGTCCCGCAGCCGCGCATCCAGCACCGACGGCCACACCAGCCAGCCGCACGCCGTGCGGCAGTACAGCTCACCGTCGTGGTCGCGGCCGTGGCCGATGACCGCGTGCCAGCCCTGGCCCACGATCCGCCACTGCGCCGTGGTCACGTGCGCAGGCAGGTCTCGCAGGGCTCGGCGTCGGCGGGTCTGTCGGCGAGCGGCAGCACACGACCACAGCAGGTCAGCACGACAATGTCGTCGTCGTGGTCGCGGGTCCAGCCGGCGATGTCGTGACGGGCACCATCGGCCGGCGCCAGTGTCGTGGTGCGAGTGCGCGCATCCATGCAGGTCACTGTAGAGCGCGTGGGGACGCGACCGTAAGCGTGCTCACCCGAATGGACGAGTGAGCGTAGGTTTGGCCGCGACACGTCCGGCTACGTTCCCGCGCGTGAGCGTCCCACCATTCGAGCCTGACCACGCGAGCCCGCGCTACCTGTATCAGCAGATCGCCGACCACGTGCAGGCACGCATCGAGGCCGGCGAGCTACCTGCAGGTGCACGATTGCCGCGCGAGACGGAGTTCGCCGACGAGTACGGGGTGTCGCTACGCACCGGCCGCCGAGCGGTGCAGGAGCTCCGCGAGCGCGGCCTGGTCTACACGGTGCCGATCAAGGGCACGTTCGTGGGCAAGCGCGACGAGTAGGCCTACATCGCTTGCTCGGCCTGGTCGTCATCGTCGTCGGGTCGCTGCCGAGCGCGCCGCACCCACTCCGTGGCCACGACCACCGGCGCGGCGATCAGCATCACCAGCTCCACAGCAGCCCGCAGCACCAGATCGAGGACGCGGGTCACCAGTCGCTCCACAACTCGTCGCCGTCGATGCCGGTGGCCTCGCACGCGGCGCACGGCACCCGGATGGTGCCGTCGTCGACGGTGACCTCGAGGAAGCCGCTCCCGCCGCAGGGGGCGCAGCTGGACGGCGCGGTCACCGTGTCACCGCCTGCAGCAGCGCGACGAGCTCGTCGCGGTCGACGGGGGTGTCGTCGGTGCGGTGCCAGCCGATCAGCCAGTGCAGCCCGTTCTGCAGCGCTTGATAGCGGTGCTCGAGCTTGGCGTTGTCGAGTAGTTGCTGGCGGCGGTACTCCGGCAACACGGCGCGGGATTCTTCGGCGGCGAGGGTCTCGGCGACGAGGCGGTCGCGGTCGGCGATGTCCTCGGCGAGTCGACGGAGCATCGCGACGACGGCGGGCTGCTCGAGGGTGTCGCTCATCGGTCGATCACCACCCGCTGCACGGGCTGGACCGAGCCGGTGAGGGCGCCGGGCTGGGTGAAACCGATCAGCGTGATCGCGATCGCGGTGGCCACGAGCGGCCAGGCGGCGAGGCGCTTGAGGTTGCGGCCCGCGGTGCGGCGCCGCCGTGAGTGTGGCCGGTCAAGGAAGGCGAAGCAGGTGTTGATCTGCCTGGCATGGGACATGGGTACCTCTTGGGTGGTAGACCCTTCGGTCCCACGTTTGTCCCATGCCAGTGTTTTGCTAGATCATCTTCTGCTACCTATTTGAGCTGGTAGAGATGAACGCCGCGAGGTCGGCCGACTGCCGCATCCGCGAGGGCTCGTGTACGTACATCATGTGACCCGCCGGGTAGTAGGCCGTCTCCACATTGGACCGCAACTCTTCGGGGATGCGCAGGGCAGCGATGACGTGCTCGGCGGCATAGTACGGGGTCGCGCCGTCGTAGTGGCCCAATGCCACGTGCACCTTCAGATGCGGATTCGCCCGCATCGCCGTGCTGAGACCCTCCACCACCGACACCGGCCGACCCTCGAAGTCCGAGTACGACCATTCCTTGTTGACGTCCAGCGCCAGGATCTCGTACGGAAGGTCGTTGGCGTACTCGAGTTCCGCACGGACATAGTGATTGAACGCGGCGGAGTAGGCTCCCATGATTCGGGAGATCGACGCGTCATCGCTCATGTGTTCCCTGCCGCCGTCGGGCTCCCACGTCGTGAACCGCCCGTCCATCCGGCCCGTGGTGAGTCCCTGGTCGCGCAACAGTTCGGTGAAGAAACGCACGTGCTCGATCCGGAGCCCTACGCGGTCTACATAGGACTCGCTGAGACCGGTGAGCGAGGCCAACCGGGAAACGACATCGGCGCGCTCGGCAGCCGAGAGCCTGGCACCCTGCCGCAACGCCCACGGCAGGTCACGCGAGGCGAACTCCTCGGCCTCGGCCAGCACCTCTTCCAGCGGGCGGTCACCGTGCTTGCCGTGGTAGTGGGCGATCGCCGCGTACGTCGGCACGTACAACGAGTACGGCAGGTCGTTGCCCTCGTGGAACATGATCGTGCCGAGATCGAGTACCGAGGAGATGAGCAGCAGCCCGTTGAGGTACAGGCCGTGTCGCTCCTGCAGGTGCGATGCCAGCGCGGCGGCACGCAGCGTTCCGTATGACTCACCCGCGACGAACTTGGGCGAAAGCCAACGCTCGTTGCGCGACGTCCACAGGCGGATCACCTCGCCGACCGACTCCACGTCGGGAGCGAACCCGTGGTACTCCTTCGGCGATTCGCCCGTCGCGGCACGCGAGTAGCCGGTTGACACCGGATCGATGAACACCAGGTCGCTGTGCGCGAGCAGGGTTTCGGCATTGTCGGCGAGCTGGTAGGGCGGTGGCTCGGGGTCGGCCACATCACCGGAGACCACTCGGCGAGGGCCGAGCAGTCCCATGTGCAGCCAGATGCTAGACGACCCGGGACCACCGTTGAAGGCGAAGGTCACCGGGCGAGTGGACGTGTCGGCGCCGTCGAGCGTGTACGCAGTGACGAAAACCTCGGCCTTCGGCCTGTGGCCGTCGAACTTGCCCTCGGTGAGCACTTCCTTACGCAACACGATGCGCCCCGTTCTCACGGTGTAGGCGAGCTTGCGGCGCTTGAGGCTGAGGGTGTGCCTCGTGGTGACCAGGTCGTCGGTAGGTTCGCCGTTCGAGGCACCGGCGGTCTTGCCCGCTGCGGCCTCGTCCTGGGTCTGTGGTTCCTCGGCTGTGTTGTCTGGCATTGCCCCAACCTAGATCAAGGCACAATGGCTGGTGTGGCGATTGCGGTGACGTCGATACCGGCACTTGACGAAGCGGTGAGCCAGTGCCGTGCCTGCCCGCGGCTGGTGGCGTGGCGTGAGCAAGTCGCGCGAACGAAACGTGCCTCGTACGCGGAAGAGACGTACTGGGGTCGCCCTGTGCCGGGCTTCGGTCCTGCGGACGCGGCGTTGCTGATCGTCGGTCTCGCGCCCGCGGCGCACGGTGGCAACCGAACCGGCCGGATGTTCACCGGCGACCGTTCCGGTGACGTGTTGTTCCAGGCGCTGTACGACGTCGGACTCGCCTCGCGGCCGACGTCGGTCCATGCGGGCGACGGGCTGCGACTGCGCGGAACTCGCATTACCGCTCCGGTTCACTGCGCCCCGCCCGGCAACAAGCCGACCCCGGCCGAGCGCGACACCTGCGGGATGTGGTTGCGGCGGGAGCTGGAGTTGCTGCGGCCGACGTTGCGTGCGGCCGTAGTGCTCGGCGCGTTCGGCTGGCAGGCGCTGCTCACCGCGCTCGGCGAGGCGGGCTGGTCGGTGCCGCGCCCCCGGCCACGGTTCGGACACGGGGTCAGGGTCACGCTGGCAGGTCCGGTGCCACTGCAACTGCTCGGCTCCTACCACGTGTCACAGCAGAACACCTTCACCGGGAGGCTCACGCCGGCGATGCTGCGTGACGTCCTTGCCAACGCGGCTTCACTCGCGGAACTCGACTGAATCGGTTACGCGACCGTAGCGACCCTGGTCACAGCGGAATAGGGGCCACGAGCGTCCAGCCGAACACGGTGCAACCATGGAGTCATGGCAGTCAAGTCGGAACCGACGCGGATCCTGATCCTCGGCGGCGGGTATGTCGGTCTCTACACGGCCCTCGGCCTGCAGAAGAGGCTGCGCGCCAACGAGGCTTCGGTGACGATCGTCGACCCGCAGCCGCACATGACCTACCAACCGTTCCTGCCGGAGGCGGCGGCCGGGGCCATCGAACCCCGGCATGTCGTGGTGCCACTGCGCCGATCCCTGCAGCGCTGCCATGTGCTCACCGCGCGCGTGACCAAGATCGATCACGAGCGCAAGAACGTCACGGTGGAGGCCGCCGACGGCCACATCGAGCAGCTCAGCTACGACGTGCTCGTGGTGGCGCTCGGCTCGGTCGCCCGGCTGCTGCCGATACCTGGCCTCGCTGAGGAGGGCATCGCCTTCAAGACCATCGGTGAGGCCATCTACCTGCGCAACTACGTCCTGACGAAGCTCGACCAGGCCGCGAGCACGCTGGATCCGGAGCTGCGCAAACGCTTGCTGACCTTCACCGTGGTCGGCGGAGGGTTCGCGGGTATCGAGGCGCTGGCCGAACTGGAGGACATGACCCGCTCGGCGACCCGCTACTACGAGAACATCGATCCCGCCGACATCCGTTGGGTGCTGGTGGAAGCCGCCGGGCGCATCCTGCCGGAGGTGCGGGAGACGCTGGGGGTGTGGACGGCCGAGCAGCTGGAAAAGCGCGGCATCGAGGTGTACCTGTCGACGGCGGCGAAGTCGTTCGAGAACGGCCACGTGGTGCTCTCCGACGGCACCGAGTTCGACAGCGACACCATCATCTGGACCGCGGGCGTGAAGGCCAATCCCGTTCTGGCGAACTCGGACCTGCCGCTTGACAAGCGCGGCAGGCTGCAGGCCACAGCGGCGCTGCAGGTGGTCGGCGTGCCAGGCGTGTGGACGGCGGGCGACATCGCCGCGGTTCCCGATCTGTCGCGCACCGAGGACGATCCGACCGCCACCTGCCCGCCCAACGCGCAACACGCGGTGCGGCAGGGCAGGCATCTGGCGAGGAACATCGTCCGCGTGCTGCGTGGCGAGGCGCCGACCGACTACTCCCACAAGAACCTCGGTTCGGTCGCCAGCCTCGGGCTGCACAAGGGTGTCGCCGACATGCTCGGGCTGAAGATCAAGGGTCTTCCGGCGTGGCTCTTCCACCGCGCCTACCACCTGAAGGCCATGCCTACGGTCAACCGCAAAACCCGCATCCTGTTGGACTGGCTACTCGGCGGGTTGTTCCGCCGCGAAGTGGTTTCGCTCGGCCAGATCAACAATCCGAAAGAGGAATTCGCCAGGGCTTCCAAGTCATGACGGCGGTGGGGGCTTAAGCTGCAGGTGCCCCCGTAGCCCAATTGGCAGAGGCAGTCGACTTAAAATCGATTCAGTGCGGGTTCGAGTCCCGTCGGGGGCACTTCCTGGCCGGTCAGCGGTTCGCGGTAACCGGATCAAGATCACTTCCCCGGTTTGTCCCCGGAATACTTCGGATCAACCGCGCGTAGCGGTGTAGCGCGATCATGTTCGGGCTCGGTCGTGCCGAGTACCAACGGTGTTGCGCCGTGCGTCGTCCCAGGCCGCCTGGCCTACAACCAACAGATTGATCGTGAACTCGGCCTGGTCGCTGGTTCTTGCAGTCGATCTCTGCAAGCCCAACATCGACCGCGCGAACCGGTCCCGTGCTCGCCCATGGCCGGATCGTAGACATAGAGCATGTCTAGGTGTTGCGCATCTGCTGGCAGACATCTGTCGCGCGTCGCCTGTCGGTTCACAGAATCCGCCGCACGCCGTGTGTTCCAACTTTCTCTACTTCTTCAAGGCGGCCCCGTCAGGGCCGCCGGCCTACTGCCCTTCTGCTCCGACCGAGCCTGCGCGGGGCGTGCGGCTGGCGCCGGTCCCCGCGCATCGGCCGGGGCCGTGGCTCGGCTGGTCCACGCGGCCGCAAGGCATCCCAAATCCCACGCTTTCCGTGCGATCGGCAGCGACAGCAAGCGCCGCACCATAGGGCGCGTATCGCAGGCCGATCCCGTCGCATCGACCGCAATCGATAGTTGCCTAGATCTATGACTGTCGATACGGTCGGTGCGATCAATCGATGACAGTCGATGAAAGGTGTCTCATGAGCGAGTATCCGGTGGTTGTGGTGGGCGCGGGCCCGGTTGGCCTGGCCGCGGCGGCCGAGCTGGCCGAGCGGGGAATCGAGCCGGTGGTGCTGGAACGTGGGGCCGAGGCGGGGGCCGCGGTCGCTCAGTGGCACCACGTGCGGCTGTTCTCGCGTTGGTCCGAGCTGGTGGCCCCGGCCGCTCGGCGGTTGCTCGACGCGGCGGGTTGGCGGCCGCCCTCGAGTGAGGCCTACCCGACCGGCGCGCAGTGGGTGAACGAGTACCTGCGTCCGCTCGCGGCGGCCCTTGGCGCGCGGGTGCGGTTCGGAGTGGAGGTGGTCGGTGCGGCCCGCAGGGGCAGGGACCGCGTGGTGGACGCGGGCAGGCACAGCGAGCCACTGACCGTCCACATCCGACACCGAGACGGCCGCGAGGGGCTGCTGACGGCCCGTGCGCTCATCGACGCGTCGGGAACCTGGGGCTCGCCGAATCCGCTCGGGGGCGACGGGCTACCCGCGCCCGGGGAGCGCGCGGCGGCGGATCGCGTCAGCTACCGGATGCCCGACCTGGCCGACGAGCTGACAAGGGCGCGCTACACCGGACGACACGTGGTCGTGGCGGGAAGTGGTCACTCGGCGCTGACAGCGCTGGTCGCGTTGGCAGGTCTTCCGGAAACGCGGGTGAGCTGGCTGCTGCGCCGAGGTGAGGTCGGCGACGCGTTCGGCGGTGGCGAGGCCGACCAACTGCCCGCGCGTGGGGCACTGGGGTTGCGCGCGAGGGAAGCCGTCGCCGCCGGTGGGGTGGAGGTGGTCACCGGATTCCGCACCGAGGCTGTACGGCGGCAGGACGATGGGCTACTGACACTGGTGTCCGCCCACGATCACCGGGTCACCGACGTGGCCGAGGTGGTAGCGCTGACCGGCTTCCGGCCGGACTTGAGCTGGCTGTCGGAACTGCGACTGGAGTTGGACGCGACGTTGCAGGCACCGGTAGGGCTCGCACCGCTGATCGACCCGAACGTGCACTCGTGCGGCACTGTCTACCCGCACGGCGCGCGCGAACTGTCCCATCCGGAGCCGGGTGTGTTCCTGACCGGAATGAAGAGCTACGGCCGCGCACCCACCTTCCTCGCGATGACGGGCTACGAGCAGGTGCGCAGCATCGCGGCGCACCTGGCAGGCGACCAGGAGGCCGCCGAGCGGGTGGAACTGGTGCTGCCCGAGACCGGGGTTTGCGGCGGAGCGGGATTGTTCGACGAGCCGGACTCCTCGGTGGCCGGAGGTTGTTGCGCCGACTCGGAGCCGCTCAGCCTGTCGACTCCCCGCACCGAAAGCTGATGGTGCTGCGGCGCGACAAGTAGGGCTATGACACGCGGCTGCCCGCCGGGCCCGCGACCCGGAACTCCAGCACGGCGGGCAGCGTGCTCAGGTCCAGCGCCTGCCGCAGCCGGGGAAGGCCGTGGGCCGCGATCTGCTCGCGGACCGCGGTCAGGTCGGCATCCTGCTCCGTGGTGACCACCAGCGACAGCAGCGGCGATTCGCGGTTTCCCGCCAGTGTGGCGTCGGCGGTGTGCACGCCCGGGTAGCTGACGATGTCGTGGACGAGCGGCTCGACGGCGGTACCCGGTGCGATATCGGTGTGTCCCCGTGCCGGGTCCGTCTCGAGGTGCCACGTCCGGGTTCTCGGTTCGCGGGTGAACTGGGCGGCCAGCCACAGCAGGCAGGCCACGGCCACCAGCACCGCGACCGCCGCCGTGACGTAGAGCGCCCACGTCGGTGGCTGTTGGGTGCCAGGTACGAGGGGCGCGGTCGGTTCGAACAGACCCGACCAGCCGAAGTATGTGCTCAGTGCGACCCCGCCTCCCGCCACCAGCACCGCCCCGACGACGGCGAGCAGGCTCCGGTTCAGCCGCGATGGCCGGTTCACACTCTTCACTGCGCGCTCCTGGTCGTCGCGATCCTGACTCGCAGGGCAGGGCGCGTGGCAGGTGAGATCCGGTCGAGCCGCTGCCGTAGCGCGCCGCCCACCGCCTCGACGAGTCCGCCGGTCGTCCCGCGGTCGGTACGTACCTTGGCGACGACCACGCCACGCCGCAGGCTCAGCTTGGCCCTCGTCACCCCGTCGACCGACTTCGCCGCGGCACGCAGGTCACGCAGCATGCTGTGGCGGGACACCCCCGAATCCAGCTCCGCCGGATCGTCGCTCAGCGGGAGCACTCTCGCCCTGCCCGGCAGGACCACAGCCACCAGTAGCGCCAACCCGAGCGCAACGGCGAGTGCGCCGAAGACGGCGACGACAAGGTCGTTCCACGTGGTGGAGTTCAGCGATCGGGCGATGGCGTCGTAGTCGAGCACCGGCGGGCTGTTCGTGAGCAGTTGGATGGCCGACATCGCGACGAGAACCGAGATCACCAGCAGGGCGAGCGCGGTGAGTGTCGCGGGAACGCCGCGGCGTGGGCGGCGAATCACTGGACCGTCCTCCGTGGTTCGGTGTCGCCGTGCAGCGCGGTGACCGTGACGTCCACGCGGGACACCTCGAGACCGGTCAGCTCGGTGACCCTGCGCATGATGTGGTCGCGGGCCCGCTCAACGGTGCGGGCCACAGACGTCGGGTACCGCACGGAGAGCTGTACCCGCAGCGAAGCGCTCCCGCCGCTCACGTGCGCGCTCGCCTGCACCGAACGCCGCGGTGCCTCGCCGGTGACCCTGACACCGAGCAGGCGGCGTGCCGACCCGCCTACCCCTTCCACCTCGCGGGCCGCGTGGACGGCGAGGCGTTCGACCACGCGGTCAGCGATCGTGGTCCGGCCCCTGGTTCCGCGTTCCTCGGCGAGGTCACTGTCGACGCTGTCGGTGAGTCGAACGGTGTCGGGCATGGTGTTGGGCATGGTGTCGGAAGCTGTCATGGGTCAGCGTCGACCGGTGAACTGGGAGACGTTGAGCTTCCCGTCGGCGACCAGGCCCACGAGGAGTCCCAGCGCGCCGAGCACCAGTACCAGCAGGAAGGCGCTGAAGCCCCCGAACGCGGCCGCGAAGCCCAAAGCGATGCCGGAGAGCAGCGCGAGTGCGGTGAAGTTCACGGCATTCTCCTTGCTGAGCCGACCGCTACCTGATCTTCGCTGGCCGAAGCCGTGCGGTCGGTCGTGTTCGTGTTCGTGTCGGCTTTGATGTCCATTACCGCGACGTGCACGGGCCGGTCCACGGGCCCGACCGCGGTGCGGACCGCGTCAGCCATCTCCGCGACGGTCGCGGGGTAGCGCCCGACGATCCCGACGGTGATGTCCGCTGGGCGTACCCGCACGCCGGTGACCCGCCGTCCGGGCAGGTAGGTGGCGATCTCGCCGAAACGGCCACCGTGCAGGTCCGCGACGGGCGGGCGCTCCCGGACCGCCGCGGCGATGCGGTCGACGTCGAGTTCGACGCCAACACTCACTGAACCCGTCCGCTCGATTCGGAGGACTCTTCCTCGTTGTCGTCGCCGGGCAGGTGGATGTCGTTGACGCTCAGGTTGACCTCGACGACCTCGAGACCGGTCATCCGCTCGATCGAAGAGATAACGTTGCGCCGTACGGCCTGCGCGAGGTCGACGATGGACACGCCGTACTCAACCAGTAATTCAAGGTCGACAGCGGCCTGCTTCTCCCCGACCTCGACGGCCACGCCCTGCCCCGCGCTGGCGGACGCGCCGGGAATGCGCTCCCGCAGCGCTCCCATCGCGCGTGCGGCGCCACCCCCCAGGCTGTAAACGCCGCTGACCTCACGTGCCGCCAGTCCTGCGATCTTTTGCACCACAGCGTCGGCGATCGTGGTGGTGCCCCGCGAGGTGCTCAACTCGTTGCCCCTTCGCTGGGCGTCGGCGCCGTCACCCGCCGTCCTGTCGGTGTTCTTCTGCGAGGTTGGAGTGCTCATAACCGCGGTCCTTCTGCTAGGCCATGGATCTTGGCTGCCGGTCGGGTGGTTGTGCGAGGTTGGCGAACTCGACGCCCGACACGGCCGATCGAGTGGACCTCAGCCGGCGTCGTGAGATCCGAAAGCGCTCACCGGGGAGCACACGATCGTAGATACGGCATACCCCACCACCGGTTCGATACACCTGACGAACCGGACAAACTCCCGGACCAGCGGGTCGCGCTCCGAGGCTGAACCACGACCGCACCGATGTGGGCATTCCGACTCTGTGCGGCCACCGTCGGTGTGGCGAGCATCGAAGCCGTGAAGAAGACCAAGCTCGCCGCCCTCACCACGGGCGCCCTCGCGGGCGCGATCACCGCCGCCGTCGCGTCCTACCCGCTGCTGTGGCGACAGTGGTGCCTGACCTGGGGGGCCACGGTAGAGGAAGCAGGCAACGCGATGCCGGGGGACGACCTCCTCGCGGGGCCGGACATGCTGGCGACAAGGGCCATCACGATCGAGGCGCCGCCTTCGGACGTGTGGCCATGGCTCGTTCAGATGGGCAGTGGCCGTGGCGGTGCCTACACCTACGACTGGGTGGAGAACCTACTTGGGCTCGACATGCACAGCGTTGCCGAGATCGTTCCCGAACTGCAGAACCTCCGGGTCGGTGACGTGCTCCCGGTCGGCTCGAACGGTCCCGCGCTGCGGGTGCAGATCCTTCGGCCTGAGCAGGCACTGGTGTTGCGTTCCGAGGACGGCCAGTGGGTGTGGGCGTTCACCCTTGCCGCCGTGCTCGAAGGCACCAGGCTGATCAGCCGAAACCGCATAGCCACCCCGGGCGCCTCGCCGCCGAGGAGGGCGTTCAACTTCGCGGTCATGGAACCGGGCAGTCTGATCATGGAGCGCAAGATGCTGCTCGGCATCAAGGAGCGCGCCGAGCGCCTGGCAGGCACTCGCTCCGCCGATCGCTCGATCGAGGTCCGTAACAGCTCGGATGTGTCCGCTGTGGACGGTCAAGGTTAGTCGTGCTCGGCGCCGAGGTCGCCAGGTCGATCGCGGCACGTGTTCGCCCGGCCGGTTGAAGCTCGGGGCACGGCCGGGGTGTGCCGCGTCCGGCCCGCGCTATCGAGGTCCATGCTCGGGGCCATGCCCCGCCGAGGACTTCCACGACCATGAACGCGGCCAGGAACGCGGCCAGGAACGCGGCCAGGAACGCGGCCAGGAACGCGGCCAGGAACGCGGCCAGGAACGCCCAGCCTGCCGAGCGCGCGACCAGTGGCGTCGAGCGGGTGGTGGCCTTCAGCGACGGCGTGTTCGCCATCGCCATCACGCTGCTGGTACTGCCATTGGCGCAGGCGCGGTTTCGTGAGGGTCACGTCGAGGAAGATCTGCTGGGGCTGCTGCCCGAGTTCGGTGCGTTCGCGTTGAGCTTCGCGGTGATCGGGCGGTTCTGGCGGGTACACCACCGAGGGTTCCTGCGCATCGCCCGTGCCGACAGCGTCCTGCTCACGCTAAACCTGGTGTTCCTGTTCTGGGTGGCTGTGCTGCCGTTTCCCACGGCCGTGCTGGGTCAGCACGGTGACAGCGTCGCCGCGGTGCTGCTCTACGCACTGAGCATCATCCTCACCGGCCTCAGCTCCAGCGGCGTGTGGTGGTATGCGGCGCGGGGGCGGCCAAGGCTGCGCCGGGGTACGCGGCCGCTGACACATCCCGACACCGACCCGGCGGAGATCCGGATGGCGCTGGCGAGGGGACTGGGTGCGGTGTCGGGATTCGTGCCCTCGCTGGGACTGGCGTTCCTCTCCACGACCGTCGCCGAGTTCTCCTGGTTGCTGGCCATCCCGCTGACCGTGCTGGCGGCACGGTTCGCGAGGCGGCGCCGCGGATAGGCCATCAGAGCAACTTGCCCAGCGGTGTCCGGGTGACCGCCAACCAGCCCAGTCCGAAACACGCCACGATCGCGAGTACCGCCAGCAGTGGCCCCTTGACTTCCGCGGGCAGTGGAAGCGGGCGCATCGCCACGGCGAGCAGGATCAGCACCGGGCCCTGAATCACGAAGGCCGCGAACGAGCCCCGTGCCGCTCCCGTGATCACCGGTCCGGTTCCGGAGAACCGTCGCTGCGCGAACCCCAGCAGCCACATCGACCCGGCGACAACGAGAGTCGCCTCGACAGTAGCCAGCAGCAGCGCCTGCCAGTGCCAGCCGCCGAGGAACGGATCGGCCTGCGCGGCGACGTCACCGACGCCCACCACCGCCGCCAGCACCGGAAGCGCGAGGATCACGCCCGCCACGGCAACACCGCAGCCGTGGTAAAGCCTGGTCGGCACCCGCTCACGCAGACCGGTGTGCGACTGGGTCACCCCGAGCCAGAACATCACGGCAAGCTGCGGCCACTGCCAAAGGTGCAGGTCGAGCACCTCCGTGGCGCGTGCCTGGGTCCACAGCCGCACGACGAAGGTGACCAGCGCAAGCGCGATGCCGACAACGACCAGTTGCTTGCCCGTGATGAGGCCCCGTGACCGCTGTTCACCGGTCATCGTCCGCCACGAGGCATAGGCCAGCGAGAACACCAGCAGCACCTCGGCGAACCACAGCGCGCCGGAGTCGAGCATTCGCTCCCGGCCGACGAGCACCCAGCCGAAGGTCACCGATCTGCCCGCCGCGTAGTAGGCGAGCCACACCGACAACGGCCACAGCACCAGCAGGCTGAGCACGAACGGCAGGCCGAGACGGACGGCCCTGTGCCCGGCGAACTTGGCGGGCCCCCTCCTGGCGAGCGGTCCCGGTGTGAACAGTCCGGCGATCATGAAAAAGGTGCCGAGTACGAACAGTGCCGACGGCCCGAGTATCCCGATCAGCACCAGTTCCACCACAGGAGTGAAAGTGACCTCGTTGACCTCGTCGTATGCCCAGCCACCGACCGCGGAGTAGCCGAGCAACGCGTGCCCGCCGATGATCCAGGCGACCAGCGCGGCCCGCAGGGTGTCGAGGGCGGGCACCCGCCTGGTCCGCTGATCGGTCACGCCGCCGTTCGCCTTGTCGTCGTGTGCTTGCCTGGCCGCGGTCACGTGTGCTCCAGTCGGATTCTCGTGTGGTTCCGGCCCTCACTGTGGGTGTCGGCAAGGGACCACGACAAGGGGCGAACTGCCCTGTGCCCTCGGGACTTGCGCGCCACCACACCGCCTGGTCGAGAGCCGGTGAGCGCGGCCGGGTCGGGTTACCGTCGGCTGCATGGCCAGGGATGCCGACCGAACCGAGGACAGCGCGGGAGGGGCAGTCGACCTGGAGGTCGGCACCCGCACCGTGCGCATCACCAACCCCGACCGCGTGTACTTCGCCGCGCGCGGGGAGACCAAACTGGACCTCGCGCACTACTACCTCGCCGTTGGTGAAGGGATCGTGCGTGCCCTGTACGAGCGGCCATGCATGCTGCACCGGTTCCCGTCCGGAGTGGCGGGGCAGAAGGTGCACCAGAAACGCGTTCCGCGCGGTGCGCCGCCATGGCTGCGGACCGTGCGGGTGCACTTCCCGCGCTACGGCAGGTACGCCGACGAACTCTGCGTTACCGAATTGGCCAGTGTGATCTGGGCCGTGCAGATGTCCACGGTCGAGTTCCACCCCTGGAACTCGCGCAGCGCCGACACCGAACACCCGGACGAGTGGCGCATCGATCTGGACCCGATGCCGCGCTGCCCGTTCGAAAGGGTCCGCAGGGTCGCCGGCGTCGCCCACGAGGTATTGACCGAACTGGGTATCGTCGGCTGGCCCAAGACGTCCGGTGGCGACGGAATGCACATCTATGTGCGCATCGAGCCGAGGTGGGGCTTCTCCGAGGTGCGCAGGGCCGCGCGTGCCTTCGCGGTGGAGGTCGAGCGGCGTGCGCCGAGGGATGTCACCACCGCGTGGTGGCGCAAGGACCGCGACCCGACGCTGCTGTTCGTCGACTACAACCAGAACGCCCGCGACCACACCATCGCAGGCGCCTACTCGGTGCGGGGCGTGCCGGAGGCCACCGTTTCCACGCCGATCAGGTGGGACGAGATCGCCGACGTGGAGCCTCGTGAGTGCACGATCGCCACCCTGCCGCGACGGTTCGCCGAACTCGGCGACCTGCACAGCGGCATCGACGACGTCGCCTACTCGCTTGAGCCGCTGCTGGAGTGGGCCGACCGCGACGGCATCGAGCAGTGAGTCGCTCGATCGGCTGGTCCACGCGGTGACAGCCCGTCACTCGCTGGTCGTGGGGTGACGATGATGGGATGCGATGCGTCGTCTTCGGTGCAACCGGGTACATCGGGGGGCGCCTGGTGCCCTGGCTGTTGGCGGAAGGACATTCGGTCCGTGCCGTGGCGAGAACCCCTGAGAAGCTGGCGGGTGTCGACTGGCGCGGCCGGGCGGAGGTCGTGCGTGGGGACGCGACGAATCCGGAAGACGTGGCGGCGGCGCTCGCGGGGCAGGATGTCGCGTACTACCTCGTGCACTCACTGCACCAGCGTGACTTCGTGGACGTAGACCGGCGCGCGGCGGAGATACTCGCGGGCGCCGCCGCCTCGGCGGGGGTGTCGCGCATCGTCTACCTCGGCGGCATCACCCCTGAGGGCGGGGAGCTTTCCGCGCACCTCGGCTCGCGCGCGGAGGTCGGCCGTATCCTGCTCGACTCCCCGGTGCCGGCAGTGGTGCTGCGCGCCGCGGTGATCATCGGCTCGGGCTCGGCCAGCTTCGAGATGTTGCGCTACCTGACCGAGAACCTACCCGTCATGATCACGCCACGGTGGGTGCACAACCGCATCCAGCCGATCGCGGTGGGTGATGTGCTGCACTACCTGGTGCGGGCGGCGACGATCGAGCGCCGACTCAACGGCGCCTTCGACATCTGCGGCCCCGACGTGCTGACCTACCTGGAGATGATGCGCAGGTACGCCAGGGTTGCGATGCTGCGCAGGCGCCTCGTGGTGCCGGTACCGGTGCTGACCCCGTGGCTGTCGGCGCAGTGGGTCAATCTCGTCACCCCGGTGCCGCGCAGCATCGCGGTGCCGCTGATCGAGTCGCTCGTGCACGAGGTGATCTGCCACGACCACGACGTCGAGCGCTACATTTCCGACCCAGACGGCGGACTCACCGGATTCGACAACGCCGTGCAGATGGCGTTGGCGAGAACCCGTAAGGCCGACGTGCCGACCCGCTGGTCGGACGCTGCGGCCCCCGGTGCCCCCTCCGACCCGCTGCCGACCGACCCCGACTGGGCGGGCGGGACACTCTACGAGGATGTGCGCGAGCAGCGGACCAGTGCGGACCCCGAGACGTTGTGGCAGATCGTGGAGTCGATCGGTGGGGAACAGGGCTGGTACTCCTTCCCACCTGCCTGGTCGGTGCGCGGCTGGCTGGACCGGTTGGTCGGCGGAGCTGGACTGCGCAGAGGCAGACGTGACCCCCGGCGGCTCCGGGTCGGCGAGGCGCTGGACTGGTGGCGGGTCGAGCGGCTGGACCGGCCGACGTTCCTCCGGCTGCGGGCCGAGATGCGGCTACCGGGGCAGGCCTGGCTCGAGCTGTCGGTGACCCCGACGGACTCCGGCGGCTCGCGGTACCGGCAGCGCGCGCTGTTCCAGCCGCATGGCCTGGCGGGGCACCTGTACTGGAAGAGCATCGCGCCGTTGCACGCGGTGGTGTTCGGTGGGATGGCCCGCAACATCACCGGAGCCGCGGAGCGTCGCGGCGGTTGAGGCGCTACCGCTGCGCCTGCTCGATCTCGAACAGCGGCAGCAACCCGGCGATCTGCAGCACCCTGTGCGCGAATCGGTCCACGTTGACCAGTCTCATGGTCCCACCGCGGTCGGTGATGGCGGCGTGTGCGCGCACCAGGGCGCTGATGCACGCGGAGTCGAAGAAGGAGAGCCTCGCGAAGTCCACCACCAGTCGCCGCGCCCCACCGGAGAGCAGCCGTTCGAGCGCGTCGTCGAGCTGCGGCGCTATGCCGTGATCGACCTCTCCGGCCAGGGTGATGCGTCCTTCGTCGCTGACGAGTTCGGCACGGACCGTCGGGGTCGGCGGAGGTGCCGGATTCTCGTCGTGTGTCATCGTGCGCCATCTCCCGTGAAGCTGGGGCCGGTTGAAACAGGGCCGCACCCCCGGTGGAGGTTCACCGTCTTGTGGCCTAAGTTTGCCAGGGAGCTAGGAAATCTTCAGTACGTGAGCCGCTGACGGCGTTCTTTGCGATGCGGGAGTTCGGATGACCCTCGACCCAGGCCAAATAGTTAGAGACCGCCTGGCTGAATTCCTGACGGAAAACCAGGAGCGCATCGCGCGAGAATGGGCGGCGACGCCGCTGTTCGGTACGCGCAATCCCGCCGACGCCGCCGAGGAGTCGGCGGCGCTGCTTTCCGGGGTACGGAAGGTGATCGACACCGGCGCGGAGGAGGACCCTTCGGCCGAGGGGTTCGCCGCGGTCAGGACCGTGCTCGGCTCGCTGGCGTCGCGGTCGGCGGGCGGGCCGTCGGGCAGCAAGCGGCCCGACGTCACATTGCTGAAGGAGCCGCTGCTGCGGCTGTGGGAAGAGCAGGACGTGCCTGCCGACATCGCGCAGCACGGCGCGATGGCACTGTCCACGGCACTCAACACGCTGCGCATCGCGCTGCTGGAGATCGAGCTTTCCGCGGGCGCCGACACGATCCTCGCCCAGCAGGAACAGCTCGCCGAGCTGTCGACTCCGGTGATAAAGCTGTGGAACGGTGTGCTCGCCATCCCGCTGATCGGAACGTTGGACAGCATGCGTAGCCAGGCGGCGACGGAGAGTCTGCTGCAGCAAATCGTGGCTCAGCAGGCACGTGTCGCGATCCTGGACATCACCGGAGTGACCGCCGTTGACACACTGGTCGCCCAGCACCTCCTCAAGACCGCCATGGCGGCGAGACTGATGGGCGCGGAGTGTGTCATCAGCGGAATCCGCCCGCAGATCGCACAGACGATGGTTCAGCTCGGGATCGACCTCGGCGAGGTCGCAACCCGCGCGACGCTTGCCGACGCCTTCGCCTACGCGCTCCGAAGCATCGGCATGTCCATCACCGCCACTGAGCGCGGGGTGGGATAGCCGTCATGAACGCGACCTCCGTTGTGGGCCTTGGCGACGTTCTGCTCGCCACGATCCGAGGCGAGCTGACCGATCAGGACGCTATCGGACTGCACGAGGAGCTGACCGCGCGAGCCGCGGACTCCGGCGCACGGGGGGTACTCATCGACATCTCCGGACTGGAGATCGTCGATTCGTTCTTGGCCAGAACA
Source organism: Saccharomonospora amisosensis (assembly GCF_011761185.1). Lineage (NCBI taxonomy): Bacteria > Bacillati > Actinomycetota > Actinomycetes > Pseudonocardiales > Pseudonocardiaceae > Saccharomonospora > Saccharomonospora amisosensis. The sequence continues at coordinate 993,892 of NZ_JAAOYM010000001.1, forward strand.
CTGCACGACATCGCGGGCGCGTGCGACCTCCTCGCCGCGAGGACGGTCGTCGTCGGCATGCGCCCCGAGGTGGCCATCACACTCGTCGAACTCGGCCTGACGCTGCCGGGCATGCGAACCGCGCTCTCGGTGAGCGCGGGCATGTCCTTGCTGGACAGCGCAGGTCCGCGATGACGAGTCTGCTCACCGTGCACGAGGTCGCCATCCGCGATGAGGTCGACATCGTGCAGATCCGGCAGGCCGTTCGCGAGGTCGCGGTGTCGGTGGGTTTCTCCCTGGTGGAGCAGACGAAGCTGGTCACGGCGGCCAGCGAACTGGCCCGCAATACCCTCAAGCACGGCGGCGGCGGTATGGCCGAGGTGGAGCTGGAGCAGGACACCCACCGAGCCACGCTACGGCTGGTGTTCCGTGACGAGGGGCCTGGCATCGCCGACGTCGAACTTGCCCTCACCGACGGCTACAGCACCGCGGGAGGTCTCGGACTGGGTCTCACCGGCGCCAGGCGGTTGGCCGACGAGTTCGAGTTGAGGACGCAGCCGGGTCAGGGAACGACGGTCATCGTGGGCTTCCACACGGGTAGAGCGGCACCAAGATGACCGGTATGGCACTGCCGGTGCGCGAACCGGTGCACGTCAGGCAGGCCCGCCAGCAGACCGGTGTTCTCGCGCGCGAGGCAGGGCTCGCGGAACGGGAAGTGGAGCGGGTTGCCGTAGCGGCTACGGAGCTGGCGGGCAACCTGGTGAAGTACGCGGTGGACGGTCTGCTGGTGGCGGTCGGGCGGCTGGGCGCCTTCGATCTGATCGCCACCGATCGCGGCCCCGGCCTTCGGCACGTCGAGGACAGCATGCGCGACGGCTACTCCACTTCGGGAACGCTCGGGATCGGCCTCGGTGGCGTTCGCCGCATGGCCGATGAGTTCGACATCCTATCCCGCTACGGTGAGGGCACGGTTGTGCTGGCGCGTTGGCTCGTGGGTCCGCGGCCCCGGCTCGGTGTGCGGCCGGGGGTCGCCATGTTCACGGCGCTGGGAGAGACGGTGTGCGGGGACAGTTGGGTGGTGGCCGAGCGTGACGGCATCACTACGATCGCGGTCAGTGACGGGCTCGGGCACGGTCCGGAGGCGGCGATCGCGAGTGCGGCTGCCACGGCGCACGTCACAGCCGACCCCACTACGTCACCCAGCGAGCTCATCGCCGCGATGGACGCCGACGGTACGGCGCGACGCGGTGCGACGGTGGCCGTTGCGCAGTTCCACCCGGCACGCTCCAGCATGCTGTTCTGTGGGGTCGGCAACACCACCGTTCGGCTGTTCTCACCCCAGGGTGATCACGAGACACTCGTGTCGGTACCGGGGATCGTGGGAAGGAGGCAGCGCCGGGGCAAGCGGGTTCAGCCTTTGACGCGACCGTGGTCCGAAGGAAGCTGGCTGATCATGCACACCGATGGTGTCTCCGAACGATGGGGCGACGCGGAGTTGGCCGGTGCGTTCGACCGCGACCCCGCTACTGTGGCTGGGTGGCTGCTCGGGCGGCATGTGCGGCGCAGGGATGACGCCTGCGTGCTGGTGGCGGCAGGAGGTGCGGGGCCATGACGAAGGATGCGGGCGCCGAGCTCGGTCGGCTACTGCGGGGCAGGGAACTTCCACCAGGCGCATGGCGGGCCGTCGAAGCCGAGTTGGCCTCGGCGGGTGAACTGAGCGAGGTATTGAAAGCGCTCGTGGATGTGATCAACGAGCGTGACCGCGAGCTGCGCTGGCACCAGTCGGAGCTGGAACAGACCAATGCCGGACTGTTGGCACTGCACGCCGAGATCGACAAGCAACGGCAACGCACCGCCTTTCTCGACAAGGTCAGCCGGGCCTCGGCGACCTCGCTGGACCGCACGCACCTACTGGACGAGATCGCCGAATTGCTCCAGTCGCACGGATTCGCCGACTGGATCTGTGTGTGGACCGCGCTTGACCACCGGCTGAGCTGCGCCGCCGATCCTGGCCTCGAACCGGACGCGACCACGGTCGCTGCGGTGCGTTCGCAACGGCCGGAGTGCGAAGGCAGGCACAGGGTTAGCGTGCCTCTCACGGTGGGCCCACGCGTACTCGGGGTTTTCGACCTGCACCGCGACTCCGCTGAGTTCACCACCGACGACATCAGCCTCGCGCAGGGGGTCGCCAATCGAGCGGCCGCGGGACTGCGTAACGCCAACGAGTACGAGCGGGAACACGAATTGGCCGAACGGTTGCAGCGGGCCATGCTGCCCGTGCTCGGCCCGTACCGCGATCTGGGGCTGGTCGCCCGGTACCTTTCCGCGACAAGCGGGGTGCACGTCGGCGGCGACTGGTACGACGCGGTCCAGCGGGCCGACGGTACCGTGGTGCTCACGGTGGGTGATGTCACCGGTCACGGTGTGGATGCTGCCGTGGTGATGGGAAAACTGCAGAACGCCCTGCGGGCCTACGCCCTGGAAGGGCACGGCCCCGCCGTGTCGTTGCGGCTGGTGCACGAACTTTTGCGCGGTGCGGAAACGTCGCTGTACGCCACGGCTGTTGTCGTGGAGATCGAACCGGGCACCGGGGTGATGCGCTGGGCGAGCGCGGGACATCCGCCGCCGCTGCTGGAGGACGCCTCCGGCAGGATCGGCTATCTGGAGGCCGCGCACGCGCCCATGCTGGGCATTCATCTGCTTCCAGGTACTTCGATCCCCGAACACGAGCGAAAGCTGTCACCCGGCTCGGCTGTTGTGCTGTATACCGACGGCCTCATCGAACGCAGGAACAGCGATCTCGACGCCGGCATGGCTCGACTGGTGCAGGCCGTGCGCGGGTGTGAGCAGCGAGAACTCGATCATCGCGCCGAGTACGTGCTGCGGGAGATGCTCGGAGCCAGCGACCACGACGACGATGTGTGCCTGCTGATGTGTACGTGGGGGCAGCCCGCCGCCGACGAAAGCCGGCCTCGACTGTCCTATCGCGACGGTCATGGGCGTGAGCCGGTTTAACATGCTCCGTCCGAAACGGACGCCGAGAGTTGGTATGAGTACGTCGCGGGCATGGCGTCGGAGCTGACGGGATAGGGCGAGGCATGCTCGCCCAGGTTCGTGCCCGTCACCGTGAGGCACGCTTGCTCGTCGCCGTCGCCTGTGACCACGTAGTGCTCGACGAGTTGGTCACCCTCCTGCTGTGCGCCGCCCGCTTCCGTCTCGGTGACCTCGTCGTCGGCCCTGGTTACCCGTAGCATGACGGCGTTGTCCTTGGCCGTGGCCGATTCCCGCACCGCGTCCTCGACGTAGGGTTGGAAGCTGTCGAAGGTCACGCCACCGGCCAGCACGCCGTCCTCATCGGAGGCGAGCGCCCGCGCGGCCTCCTCGGCGGCCTCGTGTACCTCACCGCCGCTGAGCGACAGTTGTTGCGCGGAGTTGAAACCAGCACCGCGCCGGTGGCCATCGTCGCGGAGGCGATGAACCAGCCGGCGCGACGTGCCGTGAAGGCGACCTCGGACGGTTCGTTCGCCTTCGGGTCCGCGTGCCAGGGTGCGTACAGGGTCCACCACAGTTCCCGCTGGTCGCGGGTACCGAGGAAGGCGAAGAGCAGTGCGAGAGCGCCGGCCAGCAGCGCGACCACGAACATGCCGGTGGGACGTCGGTGGTGGCGGCGCCGGTTCCGTGAATCGGCGCCTTACGAGGTCAACCGGTCCGCTTCGCCGAAGGGCGTCTACGACCTCACGACCGGCGACAACCAGGCACTAGGCGTCGCTGACCGCCAGTTCGATGACGGCCACCGGAGCTCCGTCCGATTCCCTGACCGTCTGGCTGCGCACCTCGCGGACGAGCGCGTTCAACACGTGCCAGCTGAAGCCTTCTTGCGGCGGGGTCGCGCCGTCTTCGCAGGCGACCTCCGCGCGCGCGGTAATGGTGCGTTCGGAAAGCGTGAAGCGGCAGCGCAGCGTGGCCGGGGTCGCCGCCTGTTTCAGCAGTAGCCCGCAGGCCTCGTCGACCGCCAGTCGCAGGTCAGCGATGGTGTCGAGTTGCAGGTCCATCCGAATGGCAAGGTCGGCCGCGACATTACGGATCACCGGAACCAACTCTGGTTCCGCGTCGACGGAGACCTCCACGGACCGGTCTGTCAAGGTCGCCCCTTTCCTGACCAGTGCACGGTATGACTTCCGACCGGTAACTCTCTACCCGGCGAAGTGATGAGAGTGAAGTCTTTCTCGTCACACTCCGCATATCCTGCCAAGGGTCGGCTGAGCGACGCGGTACGGCTCGCATGACCTCGCACGACATTGTGCGGCTCAGCCCGCCTCGGCCCCAGCTGCTCCGTGGCGGGTCCTGAGCGCGCCGCCACGCCCTCACGACCTCGGCTGTGCCTTCGCCAGCTCGGTGTCTTCCTCCTGCACGGGGTGCAGCGCGGACTCGCCCTGCTGCAACACCTCGTCGGCCTCCCTCAGCCTGGCACGGGCCTCCTCGCGGATCTTGGTAAGGCGGGTGACCGTGGCGTTGGCCTCGGCGGTTCGCCGGTCGGCTTCCTCCGTGGCCTCCCTGACGAGCTTGCTCGCCTTCTCGGTAGCCTCCTCGACGAGCCGCTTGGCCTCCGCGGTGGCCTCCGCGACGCGACGCTCCGCGTCGCGCCGACTGGTCTCCTTCTGCTCGGTGATCTCTTGTTCGAGTGCCTGGCGCTCGGTCGTCATTCGCGACTCGAACTCGGTTTCGATGGCGCGCCGCTTCTGCTCGGCTTCGGCGTCCAACTGCTCGCGGCGTTTCACCGCCTCGGTGGTCATGCGCTCCACCTCGGCCCTGGTGGAGGCGAGGGCCTCCTCGTGCTCGCGCTGCAGCGCTTCGGCGTGTCCGTCGAGCGTCTCCAGCAGCTTCATGTATCGCTCGTGCAGCTTGTTGGACACCTCGCTGCTGCGCGCCCAGTTCTGCTCCGCTGCGGCCTCCGCGCGAGCGACGATCTCCCCGGCCTGCGTGTTGGCCAGTTCGACGGTTCTGCGCATCCGCTCGTCGAGATCCTCGATGCGCTCCGGCGGTTTCTTCAGCTCCTCGACGCGTTGCCGCAGTTCGGCGATCTCGGCTTTCGCGGTTTCCAGCTCTCGAGAGACCGCGGTCGTACGCGCGACGGCGGAATCGCGCTCCGCCATGAGCCTGCGCAACTGCGTCTCGAGATGATCGAGGTACTGCGCCACCTGATTGCGGTCGAATCCGTGCCATGCCTGGCCGAACTCCCGTCGCAGCGGGAGCAGCCGGTTGTCGTGGTCGGAAGCCATGCCCAGACCGTACCCCCGTACCTGGTTTCGTCACCGTCAGGCTGGCCGAGTGGGTGATCGATGTCCGTCCATCTCAGATTTTGCCTCCGAGGGGCGTCGCGAGCGGGGATTCGCGGTTCTACCAATGGAACCCACGGGTCAGTTTGACCAGCGTCGCGGCGGCTCGCGACAGGTGCCGCTCGCCCTTGCCGAGTTTGACCCGACCCGACCCGCCTGCGGCCGTGGAGTCCGGGAACACGCGGTAGCCTTCGTACGCGACGGCGTTGACAAGTCCCGGTGCCACAGCGTAGGCGGCCTGGATGAGATAACCCTCCGGCGTCCCGATGTGCTTCGGCCTTCGCCGCAACGCCCGCACCACCATGTCGGCGGCCTGTTCTGGGGATTTCGTCGGAAACGCGTCGTATATCTTGGTCGGCCGGATCATGGGGGTGCGCACCAGCGGCATATGGACGGTCGTGAAGGTGACGCCGTCGCCGTGCGTCTCGGTAGCCGCGATCTTGCTGAAGTAGTCGAGCGCGGCCTTGGAAGCCACGTACGCGGAGAACCTCGGCGCGATTCCCTGGACACCGATCGAGGACACGTTGACGATGTGGCCGAACTTGCGTCGCGTCATATGCGGTAGCAGTGCCAGGATCAGTCGCACCGCACCGAAGTAGTTGATCGCCATCGCCCGTTCGTAGTCGTGGAAGCGGTCGTAGGACAGCCGAATCGATCGCCGGATCGAGCGGCCCGCGTTGTTCACCAGCATGTCGACGTATCCGTGGTCGGCGAGCATCGCGTCGACGGCCTTGCGCACCGATTCGTCGTCGGTCAGGTCGGCCGGGTACACCGAGGCCTGCCCGCCCGCGGCAACGATCTCGTCGCGCACCTCCTGGAGTTCGTGCACGCGACGAGCGACGAGCAGCACCACGCCGCCCTCGGCCGCGACCTTCAGCGCTGTCGCCCTCCCGATACCCGACGAGGCACCCGTGATCGCGACGCGGCGCCCGTCGAGTTCACCGCGCGGGCCCGTTCTGCGAGCGCGGAACGGGTCGAGGTGTTCCCGCCAGTACCGCCACAGCACCCCTGCGTAGCTGTCCAGGCTCGGTACGTCGACACCGGAGCCCGCGAGTGCCCTTCGGGTGTCCGCCGAGGCGAACACCGAGGGAAAGGTGAGCGTGTTCAGCAGCACGGGCGGGATTCCGAGGCGTTCGAGAGCGGCGTCGCGCGCGAGGCACACTCCCGGCACGTGCTCGCTCAGCCGCGCCGCGCCAACCAGCCCGAGGGACAGCCGCCTGCCGAGCCGCACCCGGACGGTCGGCGCCCCCGCGGCCCTCGCGAACGCATTGTACACCTCCAACACCGGCTGCGGTTGCGGGTTGACCAGGTGGAAGGCGCGGCCGTCCAGGCCGTTCTTCGTCACCAGTTCGAGCAGAGCCTTGGTCACGTAGTCGACGGGAACGATGTTGGTGTCGCCGATGTCGGGTCCCACCGCGGGCAGGCTAGGCAGCGAGGCAAGCCTGCTGATGCCACTGAAGAAGTAGTAGGGACCGTCCACCTTGTCCATTTCGCCCGTCTCGGAGTGTCCGACGACCACGGCGGGCCGGTAGACCCGCCACGGCACGCGATCCTGCTCCCGTACCAGTCGCTCCGCCTCGAACTTCGTGCGGTGGTACGGCGTGGGCAGGCGCTGTCCCGCGTCGAACATCTCCTCGGTGAACACGCCCTCGTAGTCGCCCGCGACCGCCACCGAGGAGACGTGGTGCAGGCACCCTGCCCTCACGTCCTCGGCCAGTTCGACGACACCTCGGGTGCCCGCCACGTTGGCCCGTGCGCTCTCCTCGTCGTCCGCCGTCAGGTCGTACAACGCCGCGAGGTGAACGACGTGGTCGACCTTTCCCCGCAGCTCCTCGCGCATGCGCTCGGTGACTCCCAGCCGTTCGGCCGCGAGGTCGCCCGCCACGAGCGTTGTCTTCTCCGGGTGCGGCCACTGCCGGACCAGCTCGGCCAGCCGGGTCATGGAACGCTCACGCACCAGCAATGTGACGTGCTCGGTGTCCTCGCGCGCCAGCAGCGACCTGGTGAAGTGGCGACCGATGAAACCGGTCGCCCCTGTGACGAGATACGTGGCCATGATCGCCCCTTCGTCGCCTCGGCCTCGGACAACCGGACAACGCGCATTCTGTCAGCGCGATGCGCCTCAGCTGGTGGTTCGCGCCGGTTGAAAAGATCATTACCGATGGTTGGCACAGCCGGCCGTGCCGCTGGGCCCACGGTCGCCGCAGGTCACGAGCACGATAAGCGGTATCCCGCCGTGATCGTTCGGGCGGCCGGTGAGATACCCGGGTAGGCAATCGACCAGCCGGTTGACGTTTTGTGGGACGATCCGGGGAGGCACCATTACCGTTGGTGTACGGCCATCCGGTTCGATGTGGGTAAAGTGACCTTTACTGACCTACGGGAACCGGCCAGCACGAGCGGTCGTTATACCCAATGCAAGTGCCAGGAGATCCAGGAGGATCAGGTGCGAACCTCTAGCAACCCCGCATTCCGCAACCTGCCGACGGCTGCGGCGCGGGCACCCTACGCGGGCTTCAACCAGCCGCACGGTGGGGTACCCGGCTATGGCGCCCCGCAGACGGCAGAAGGCGCCGCCGACCGCCCGATGACCGTCGACGACGTCGTACTGAAGACCGGTGCGAGCCTCGGGGTGACCCTGCTGGTCGGGGTCATCACCGCGATCTGGGCGCAGTCGCAGGTCGCCGCCAACTCGATGGGTGCCGTCACCGGCGCGATGATCGCCGGGATGCTCGTCGGCCTCGTGCTCGCGCTCATCATCACCTTCAAGCAGCTGGCCAGTGGGCCGATGACGCTGGCCTACTCAGCGGCTGAGGGCGTCTTCCTCGGCGCGATCACCGGCGTTTTCGAACTGATGGTGCCGGGTATCGCGCTACAGGCCGTGCTGGCCACCGCGGCGGTGTTCACGGTGATGCTGGTGGTCTACAAGACCGGCGCGGTCAAGGTGACGCCAAAGCTCACCAAGTGGATCATCGGCGCGCTCGGTGGCGCGCTTGTCCTGATGCTCGCGAACCTGGTGCTCGGCCTGTTCGGCGTCAACATGGGGCTGCGTGACGGCGGCCCGCTGGCGATCATCTTCAGCCTTGTGGTGATCGGCATCGCCGCGTTCAGCTTCCTGCTGGACTTCGACATGGCCGACCGGATGATCCGCGAAGGTGTGCCCGCCAAGTGGTCGTGGTACGTCGCCTTCGGTCTGATGGTCACCCTGGTCTGGCTGTACCTAGAGATCCTGCGCCTGCTGTCGTACCTGAACGGCAGCGACTAGCACCCAGCCACTCCTGGTCCGAGGGGGCGCCCGGCTCGAGTAGCCGGGCGCCCCCTCGTCGTATGAACCTGTGCCCGGTCGAGGGCGGTCATCCGGGTTGTCGGTCACCCGGTGTTAGATGACAGGGTCCTGTTCGCCTGAAGATCGTGTGAGAGGTTCGTGGTGACGGTTCCGCCATACCCTGGTCAGCCGGACTCCGGCAGACCGAACCCGTACAGCCCGTCACCGGCTGGAGGGCCGTCCTACGGTCCGCCAGCCGGGCAGCAGCCGTACGGGCAGCCCCCCGCGGGGCAATCGCCGTTTCCGACCCCGCCGGGGCAACCCGGTGGCTTCGGTTTCGGCCAGCAGCTGCCGGGGCAGCCGCCTTACCCGGGCCAGCCGGGCATGAACCAGCCGCCGCTGCCGCCACCGCCGAAGAAGCGCGGGCTGTGGCTGAAGATCGGGGTGCCTGTGGCCGTGGCGGTCGTGGGCGCCGTCGTGGCACTCGGGGCGATCGGGCTGCGCAGCGTCGGATGGAACGCCGAGGTGGGCGACTGTCTCCACGTGCCGGAGTTCTCCTCTGACGCCGAGGAACAGCCGACGAAGGTCGACTGCGGCGACGACAAGGCCACGGTCAAGGTCGCAGTCAAACTGGACGAGGGGACCGGCAGTTGCCCGGACGGCAACTACGACGAGATCTCCTACGAAAGTGGCGCCAAGTTCTGCCTCATGATCAACGCGAGGGACGGTGACTGCTTCGCCAACGTGACCTCCCCGACCAAGGGCTACGAGCGCGTGGCGTGTACCGACCCGGCCGCGGAAGTGGCGATCGCCAAGGTGGTGAGCGGCACGACCGATATGGAGCAGGTTTGCGCGGAGTTCGACCAGGCGCAGGGCATCTACTACGCGGAGCCTGCCACGGTCGTCTGCCTGACCCCGCCGACCTCGGTCTGACCCCGTTCGAGCACAACGGCGTGAGTGTTCAGTGGCGCCTGGGGCCTGCTGAACACTCACGCCTTCCGGTCAGCTCAGCCGCTCCAGCACCATCGCCATGCCCTGGCCACCGCCGACGCACATGGTCTCCAGCCCGAACTGCTTGTCGTGGTGCCGCAGCGAGTTGATCAACGTCGAGGTGATGCGGGCACCGGTCATGCCGAAGGGGTGTCCCACGGCGATGGCGCCACCGTTGACGTTCAGCCGGTCGATGTCGATGCCCAGGTCACGGTAGGAAGGGATGACCTGCGCCGCGAACGCCTCGTTGATCTCCACGAGGTCGATGTCGTCGATCGACATCCCTGCCCTTGCCAGTGCCTGCCTGGACGCCTCCACCGGTCCGTAGCCCATGATCTCGGGGGACAGCGCGGAAACGCCGGTCGAAACGATCCTGGCCAGTGGTGTGATCCCCAGTTCCTTCGCCTTGGTATCGCTCATGATCACCAGCGCGGCAGCGCCGTCGTTCAGCGGGCAGCAGTTGCCAGCCGTGACCCGGCCGTCCGGGCGGAACACCGGCTTGAGTGCGGAAACGCCCTCCAGCGTCACGCCGGGGCGCGGACCGTCGTCGGTGGTGACCACGGTGCCGTCCGGCAGCGTGACAGGGGTGATGTCCTTTGCCCAGAAGCCGTCGGCGATGGCCTTCTCGGCGAGGTTTTGCGAGCGCACCCCGAAGGAGTCCATCTCCTCGCGGGAGACGTTCTTCAACAGCGCCAGGTTTTCCGCGGTCTGGCCCATCGCGATGTAGACGTCGGGCAGTTGGCCGCTCTGCCTCGGGTCGGACCAGCTTTCGGCGCCCTGCTCGGCGGTGCGGGCCGTGCGTGCCTTCGCGTCGGCGAAGATCGGGTTGTGCGTGTCGGGCCAGGAGTCCGAGCTGCCCTTCACCGAGCGGGACACGGTTTCGACGCCCGCCGAGATGAACACGTCACCCTCGCCCGCCTTGATCGCGTGCATGGCCATTCTGGTGGTCTGCAGGCTCGAGGAGCAGTAGCGGGTGATGGTGCATCCGGGCAGGTGGTCGTAGCCGAGTTCGACCGCGACCACCCTGGCCATGTTGAAACCGGACTCGCCACCCGGTAGGCCGCAGCCCAGCATCAGGTCCTCGATGTCGGAGGGGTCCAGCTGCGGCACCTTGTCCAGCGCGGCCCTCACCATCTGCGCGGTGAGGTCGTCTGGCCGCATATCCACCAGCGAGCCCTTGTTCGCACGGCCGATGGGCGAGCGAGCGGCGGAGACGATCACGGCTTCCGGCATGGCGGCACTCCTTCAAGTCTGCTAAGCGATTGCTTAGTAATATCGTGCATCCTCGCGGTTGGGAAGGCCAGGCGTCCCTGTGGCCGGGACGCGACACGGTGGTCTTCGTCGCACGGTCTCGCACAGCACAGCACAGCACAGCACAGCACCCGCTGCCGACGCGCGCCCGACAGCGGAGTCCTGTTCGGACCGTTGCACCGTCGCTCGCGCGGTGGGGGAGCGCATCGCCGGTGTCTAGGCTGACCACATGGACTACGTGGACCACGTCATCGACCTTGTGGGCAACACCCCGCTGGTCAGACTCAACGCACTCGCCGAAGGCCTGAGCCCACTCGTGCTGGCCAAGGTCGAGTACTTCAACCCCGGTGGCAGCGTGAAGGACCGCATCGCGCTGCGCATGGTGGAGGCCGCAGAGGCGTCCGGCGAGCTGCGGCCAGGTGGAACCATCGTCGAGCCGACCTCGGGGAACACCGGAATCGGCCTGGCCATGGTCGCTCAGCGCAAGGGATACAAGTGCGTCTTCGTGTGCCCGGACAAGGTCAGCGAGGACAAGCGCAACGTCCTCGCGGCCTACGGCGCCGAGGTGGTGGTCTGCCCGACGGCCGTGCCGCCGGACCATCCCGAGTCCTACTACAGCGTCTCCGACCGGCTTGCGCGGGAGATCGAGGGCGGCTGGAAGCCCAACCAGTACGCCAACCCGGAGAATCCGGAGAGTCACTACAGCTCCACCGGGCCGGAGATCTGGCGGCAGACCGAGGGCAAGGTGACTCACTTCGTCGCCGGAGTCGGAACTGGTGGCACCATCTCGGGCACGGGGCGTTACCTCAAGGAGGTGTCCGGCGGCCGGGTCCGCGTGGTCGGTGCCGATCCGGAGGGATCGGTCTACTCCGGCGGCGGCGGGCGGCCCTACCTGGTCGAGGGCGTGGGAGAGGACTTCTGGCCCGCGACGTACGACAGCGACATCGCGGACGAGATCATCGCTGTGTCCGACGGCGAGTCCTTCAACACCACCCGGCGGCTGGCCATGGAGGAGGGGCTGCTGGTCGGTGGCTCATGCGGCATGGCCGTCGCCGCCGCCCTGCGGCTGGCGCAGCGCTGCGACGCCGACGACGTAATCGTGGTCCTGCTCCCCGACGGCGGGCGCGGCTACCTCGGCAAGGTCTTCAACGACGCGTGGATGTCGTCGTACGGTTTCCTCCCGCCGGACTCCACCGGTGCCACGGTGGGCGACGTACTTCGTCGCAAGGACGGCACGCTGCCCGAACTGGTGCACAGCCACCCGAACGAGACCGTCGCCGAAGCGGTGGCCATCCTTCGCGAGTTCGGCGTGAGCCAGATGCCCGTGGTGAGCGCCGAACCACCCGTGATGGCCGCGGAGGTGGTCGGCGCGGTCAACGAGCGCGACCTGCTCGAAGCCCTGTTCACCGGTAAGGCGGCGCTGGCGGACCGGCTGGAGCGGCACATGTCGCCTCCGTTGCCGACCATCGGCTCCGGCGAGCGCGTCAGCGCGGCGATGAAGGCGCTGGGTTCGGCCGACGGTGCGCTCGTGCTGCTCGGTGGCAAGCCGGCGGGAGTGATCACGCGGCAGGACCTGTTGGCTTTCCTGTCCGGCCACCAGTGACCGCCGGTAACTCGGTGACGGCAATCGCACCAACTCTGTGGGGCATTGCGACCAATCCGGGCTCCCATCCGATAGCGTGTGCGCGAGCGAAATCACCAAGGTCCTCGTCAAGGGGGTTCAAGACCCACATGAGTGCTCCGCAACCGCCGAACCAACCCTGGGGCGGCGGGCAACAGCCACCTCAGGGCCCTCCCAGCGGCCCACAACCGCAGCAAGACAGCCCGTTCGGTTCCTCGGAGCCGACCCAGGCGGTGCAGCCGTCGCAGTCGCAGGAGGAGCAGCCGTTTGGCGACAATCCTGAGCAGACCCAGGTCGTGCAGCCGGGGTCCGGCCAGGAATCGGGAGAGCAGCAGGGCGAGGGCGGCGGTGCCGAGTCGACCCAACTCGTCGCGCCAGGGTCTGGTCCGCAGCCTTCGATCCCCTACGCGCCCCCGCCCAGCGCGGCCGACAACCCGGCCGCGATGAACCCCCAGGGCTTCGGGCAGCAGGCCCCCTTCGGTCAGCAGGGTGCTCCAGGTGGTTTCGGCGCTCCTCCACAGCAGCCGCCTCAGCCCGGCTTCGGCCAGCCAGGTGGTTTCGACCCCGCGCAGGGCCAGGGTGGGTTCGGCGCGCCGCCCCCCGGCCAGCCGTTCGGCGCACCTCCCGGGTTCGGTGGTCCACCGCGCGGCGGTGGAAACCAGCTGTTCGCCTGGATCGCGGGCGGTCTCGTCGCGGTGCTCGGCATCATCGGCGCGATCCTCGCCATCACGCTGCTCTCCGACATCGGGGCGCCGGGTGGTTCGCAGGTTGACCAGGCCGTCCAGCAATGTGCGCAGAGCAGTGGCATGAGCGAGGACGAGTGCCGCTCCGCCATCGAGGAGCAGATCGACAGTGCGATGAGTGAGATCCCCGGCCGGATCTACTTCTACCTCATCATGCTGTTGGTCGGCGGTGTGCTCGCGGCGGCGAGCGGGGTGGCGCACGCGCTCGTCGACAAGGTCGGTGCGGGGCTGAGGAAGTTCATCCCCTACGTCACCATCGGCGGTGGCTTCTTCCTGTTGCTGTTCTCGATCCTGCTGATGTCGGAGGGCGGTGAGCCGCCGACCCGGATCGTCTTCACGCTGATCTTCGGCATCTTCATCCTGGCCGTGGGCGTGCTCGCGGTCATCCCGCAGACCGCGTCCTACGTCGGGCTGGGAGGCCAGGGTCGACCGGGTCCGGGAGGCCCTGGCGGTCCGGGAGGGCCTGGCGGTTTCGGCGGCCCGGCAGGGTTCGGACCTCCTGGGGGTGGCTTCGGCCAGCCCGGCGGTTTCGGCCAGCCCGGTGGGTTCGGGCAACCGGGTCAGCCGCCGCAGCAGCCCGGCGGGCAGTACCCGCCGAGCGGTGGGTTCGGACAGCCCGGTCAGCCGCCGCAGCAGCCCGGCGGGCAGTACCCACCCAGCGGTGGGTTCGGGCAACCGGGTCAGCCGCCGCAGCAGCCCGGCGGGCAGTACCCGCCGAGCGGTGGGTTCGGACAGCCCGGTCAGCCGCCGCAGCAGCCCGGCGGGCAGTACCCACCCAGCGGTGGGTTCGGGCAACCGGGTCAGCCGCCGCAGCAACCAGGCGGGTTCGGTGGTCAGCCGCCGGGGCAGCCCGGCGGGTTCGGCCAGCCAGGTCAACCCGGTCAGCCACCGCAGCAGTGGTGATCCGCTGAAGTACCAGAACCGGCATCGTGCCCCCTGCCGACTCGGCAGGGGGCACGATGCCGTTGTGGCTGTGGGTCCGGCAGGCCTGCCGTCCACCGCCTGGGCCTAGGCTGGACCCATGGTTTCCGACCCTTCCGGTTACGGCTTCGAGACCCGCGCCATCCATGCCGGTCAAGAGCCCGATCCCCGCACCGGCGCCGTGATCGTGCCGATCTATCAGACCTCCACCTACGCCCAGGATCGTGTCGGCGAGACTCGTGAAGGCGGCTACGAATACTCGCGCACGGCCAACCCGACGCGCACCGCGTTGGAGCAGGCCCTTGCCGCGCTTGAGGGCGGGCGACACGCGCTGGCCTTCGCGTCAGGAATGGCGGCGAGCGACGCGGTGCTGCGCACCGCCCTTCGGCCCGGTGACCACCTGCTGCTCGGCAACGACGCCTACGGCGGCACGTTCCGGCTGATCGACAAGGTGTTGACCGGGTGGGGAGTCACCTACAGTGTGGTGCCGCTGTCCGACCCGGACGAGGTCAGGGCCGCGATCCGGCCGGAGACCAAGCTGATCTGGTGTGAGTCGCCCACGAACCCGTTGCTGGGGATCGCCGACATCTCGGCGCTGGCCGCTCTCGCGCACGAAGCAGGCGTGAGACTCGTCGTGGACAACACCTTCGCCACCCCCTACCTGCAGACGCCGTTGGCGCTGGGTGCGGACATCGTGGTGCACTCCACGACGAAGTACCTCGGTGGACACTCCGATGTGGTCGGCGGCGCGGTGGTGACCGATTCCGAGGAGATCGCGGAGTCGCTGTTCTTTCTGCGTAACTCCGCCGGCGCGGTACCGGGCGCGTTCGACGCGTGGTTGACACTGCGCGGGCTGAAGACGCTTGCCGTGCGGATGGAGCGGCACTGCGACAACGCCGAGTTCATAGCGCAGGCACTCACCACGCACCCGAAGGTGAGCAGGGTCTACTACCCGGGACTGCCGGACGACCCGGGACACGCGCTGGCGGCCAAGCAGATGCGTAGGTTCGGCGGCATGGTGTCGTTCACCCACGCGGACGGCGAGCAAGCCGCGCTCGACATGGCCGCACGGACCACGCTGTTCGTGCTCGCGGAATCGTTGGGTGGCGTGGAGTCGCTGATCGAGCATCCCGGCCGGATGACGCATGCGAGCGTGGCCGGTTCGATGCTCGCGGTGCCCGCCGAGTTGGTCCGGCTGTCGGTGGGTATCGAAGACCCCCGCGATCTGCTGGCGGACCTGCGTGCCGCGTTGGAGGATCAGGGACGGTAGTTGCTGTGTGAGGCTCCGGCGGTGCCGGTCGAGCCGTTGCTGGGTGTTTGGCCGAAACCGGACTCGCGTAGCTGTTCACCGTCGACGCAGCCGCCGACGAGTTCGACGTGGCTGTCGTGGCGGACGTACTGGCCAGGCTCGCAGGCAGCCTGGCCGACCGTGTAGACGGCGGCGCCGGTCAGTGCCAGCGCGGAGGTGAGGCCGGCCAGCAGGGAAAGCATGCCTACGGGACGTGAACCAGATGACGCTCTCGCCCGTGCCATGCCACATGACTCCCGCGTTTGGATACCGATTCGTGACAAGAGTACCCAATGGGGATTCAGGGCATGCAGGTAACCGTCCTGTCACGGTGTGCGCAGTGACATGATCTGTTGAATGCGACTCGTCACCGTGGACCAGATCCGCCAGGCGCGGCACCTACTCGAAGGAGTCGTCCGGAGAACACCGGTCGAGCACGCCCGCGACCTCGAGGGCTCCGTCGGCGGAGGGGTGTATCTGAAGTGCGAGAACCTGCAGCGGACCGGTTCTTTCAAGATCCGGGGTGCCTACACGCGCATTCACGGGCTGAGTGAGGAGGAACGCTCGCACGGTGTCGTCGCCGCGAGTGCGGGAAACCATGCGCAGGGGGTGGCGCTAGCCGCCAAGTTGCTCGGCATCAAGGCGACGGTGTTCATGCCCGAGCGTGCCCCGTTGCCGAAGCTGGCCGCCACTCGCGGGTACGGAGCCGAGGTTCATCTGCACGGCGAGGTGCTCGAGGAGACCCTTGCCAAGGCCAAGGAGTTCGCCAGCAGCACGGGTGCGCTGTTCATACACCCCTTCGACCACCTCGACATCATCGCCGGTCAGGGCACGGTCGGTCTCGAGATCCTGGAGCAGGTGCCCGACGTGGCCACGATCCTGGTGGCCACGGGCGGCGGCGGCTTTGTGGCCGGGGTGGCGTGCGCGGTCAAGGCGCTGCGCCCCGAGGTGCGCGTGGTGGGCGTGCAGGCCGAATCCGCAGCGGCGTTCCCTGCCTCGCTGGCGGCGGGGAAACCGGTACGGCTGCGGAGCATGCAGACGATGGCGGACGGGATCGCCGTCGGGGAGCCGGGACCGTTGACGTTCGAACACGTGTCCACGCTGGTTGACGACGTTGTGACGGTGAACGAGGAGTCGCTGTCGCGTGCCGTGTTGCTGTGCCTGGAACGGCGAAAGCTCGTGGTGGAACCCGCGGGAGCGGCGGCGGTGGCCGCGCTGCTGGAGCACGCGGGCGCGTTCGAACCGCCGGTGGTGGCTGTGCTTTCCGGTGGAAACGTGGACCCGCTACTGCTGCTACAGATCATCCAGCACGGTATGACCGCGGCGGGTCGGTACCTGAGCCTGCGGCTGTGCGTGCCAGACCGGCCGGGTTCGCTGGCCGGTGTGCTGACGCGGGTCAGCGAGCTGGGGGCCAACGTGCTGGACATCGAGCACTCCCGAATCTCGGGGAGGTTGGCCATGGGCGAGGTGGAGATAGCGCTGAAGCTGGAGACCCGAGGTGCGCAGCACTGCGAGGAAGTGGCCTCGCAGTTGCAGCGCGCGGGTTACACGGTGATGCCGTGACGTCCGTGCGGGTCCTCACGCGGACCCGCACGGACCGGGACGCGGGCTACAGGTTGACTACAGGTTGCCCCTGCGCTCCTGCTCGCGCTCGATGGCTTCGAACAGCGCCTTGAAGTTGCCCTTGCCGAAGCCGAGTGAGCCGTGCCGTTCGATGAGCTCGAAGAACACCGTAGGCCGGTCACCGATCGGTTTGGTGAAGATCTGCAGCAGGTAGCCGTCCTCGTCACGGTCGACAAGGATGCGGTGTTGCTTTAGCGTCTGGATCGGTAGGCGGACCTCACCGATTCGCCGCGCCAGCTCCGGGTCGTCGTAGTAGGAGTCGGGAGTGTCCAGGAACTCGACGCCCGCGGCGCGCATGGCCGACACCGTCGCGACGATGTCGCTTGTGGCCAACGCGATGTGCTGGCAGCCGGGACCGCCGTAGAACTCGAGGTACTCGTCGATCTGCGACTTCTTCTTGGCGACGGCGGGCTCGTTGAGCGGGAACTTGACCCGGTGGTTGCCGTTGGAAACCACCTTGCTCATCAGCGCGGAGTATTCGGTGGCGATGTCGTCGCCGATGAACTCCGCCATGTTCACAAAGCCCATCACCCGGTGATACCAGTCGACCCAGTAGTCCATCTTGCCGAGCTCGACGTTGCCGACGCAGTGGTCTACAGCCTGAAACAGCCGCTTCGGCGCGTCCGGCGGCCGCGTGACCGTGTTCTGCCTGGCCTGGTAGCCCGGCAGGTATGGGCCGGAGTAACGGGAGCGGTCCACCAGCGTGTGCCTGGTCTCGCCGTAGGTCGCGAGCGCGGCGAGCCGCACGGTGCCGTCCGCGTCGGAGACGTCGTGCGGTTCCTCCAGGATCGCCGCACCCTGCGCCCTGGCGTGCTCGACGCACTTGTCTACATCGGATACCGCGAGTGCGAGGTCGGTGACACCGTCGCCGTGTCTGCGATGGTGGTCGAGCAGCGGGGAGTCGGGACGCACGCCGCCGTTGATCACGAAGCGAGCGGCGCCGGACCGCAGCACGAACGACTTGTGGTCGGGGTTCCCGGTCTCGGGGCCGGAATAGGCGACGAGGTCCATGCCGAAGGCGGCCTGGTAGAACCACGCGGTCTGGGTGGCGTTGCCCGCGGTGAACACAACGGCGTCCAATCCCGTCACCGGGAACGGATCGGCCGAGATGTCGTGGTCGACGAGGCCGACGAGTTGCCGCAACTGGTCGTAGCTGAGGTCGTCGAGAGCGGGTTTGGTCATGTTCGGCAGGATGCGCCTGGCCGAACACATTGTGCAACACTAGGGAAGTTCACTGGACAATCTGCCCAGTAAAATCCAAGATTGATTGATCAGGTTGAGCAGATTGCGCAGGAGGGCGAGTGGACCTCGACGAGCTTGACGCGCGCCTGCTGCTGTTGCTCACCGACACTCCACGGCTGGGTGTGCTCGAATGCGCGCGCAGGCTCGGGGTGGCGCGCGGCACCGTGCAGGCACGGCTGGATCGCCTCACCAGCGCAGGGGTGCTGAGAGGCTTTCCTCCGGAACTCGACCTTGCCGCCATCGGTTACGGCCTCACCGCTTTCGCGGTGCTGGAAATCGCGCAGGGCCGTAGATCGGAGGTATCGAGCGCGCTCGCCGCGATCGACGAGGTCTGCGAGGTCCACGCGACAACGGGACAGGGTGACCTGTTCGTGCGGATGGTCGCACGCTCCAACGACGACCTGCAACGCGTCATCGACGAGGTGGTCGGTGTGCCGGGGGTGCGTAGGACGTCGACCTCCATCGCGCTGTCCACGCCGGTGGCGCCAAGGGTGCGGCCGCTGCTCGAGCGCGTCGCGCGAGGTCAGCCCACTCGCTCGAGGTAGCGCTGCACGGACCGGCGCACAACCTCCTTGCCGCCCGCGCGCACGACAGCGTCCCACCAAGCCCCGTAGATCTCCTCGAACTCCAGCGGTTCGAGCAACTCGGCGGCACGCCTGACCACAGACGGGCGCTCTGGAATGTAGTTGGGATAGCTGTACATGAAGGCCACGTGCGTGCGATCGGGGATCACCTGGACGATGTCGCCGCTGAACAGGGCCGCGCCGCCTGCCGTTCCTTCGGCACGGTGCAGCACCGTGCCTCCCGCGAAGTGCACCCCGAGATTGATCAGCGTGAACCCCTCGGCGAGGCGGTGGCTGACACCGTTCCACAGCCGGATGCGCTCGTGTGGCCTGCCGATCCACTGCTGGTCGTCGGCGTGCAGGTAGATCGGCGCATCGAAAGCCTCCGCCCACTCGACCATCGTCGTGTAGTAGTGCGGATGGCTGATCGCGATGGCCGAGACGCCCCCGAGCTCGTCGACCTGGGCGATCAGGTCGTCGTCGAGGTAGGCGACGCAGTCCCACAGGATGTTGCCCGAGGGAGTCGGAATCAGCAGCGCCCGTTGCCCGATCCCGAAGGACGGGTCCGTTCCGATGCCGACGATGCCTTGCCCCTGTTCGGCGAGCTTGCCGGTGTAGTCACCCGCCCGCAGTTCGGTGAGACTGGTCCAGCGCTGACCGCCCGCCGGTACGTACTGGCGCTCGTCCAGGCAAACCGGGCAGTCCGGCCGAGGAGCCGCGTACTGCATGGCGCAGGTACCGCAGATCGGCAGGTCAGTGGTCATGGGATGACGATAGCCGCCGGTATGTGCCCGGCGCCGTCACGCCGGGCACATACCGGGACACGTCGCTGGTCAGCCGCTGTAGGGCACCGCCTTGACGAGGGTCACCTTCTGGGTCTTGCCGTTGGGCAGGCTGTACTCGCGCGACTCACCCTCCCTGGCGCCGAGCAGCGCCTTCCCCAGCGGGGAATCGGGCGAGTACACCTCCATCGGGCCCTGCCCGCCCTCCTCGCGGGTCGCGAGCAGGAAAGTCTCTTCGTCGTCGTCGCCGTCATAGCGCACGGTGAGTACCATGCCCGGCTCTGCGACGCCGGAATTCGTGGGCGCCTCGCCGACCTTCGCGGTGCGAAGCAACTCCTGCAGGTGCCGGATGCGGGCTTCTTGCTGACCCTGTTCCTCACGAGCGGCGTGGTAGCCACCGTTCTCCTTGAGGTCGCCCTCCTCCCGGCTGTCGTTGATCTTCGCAGCGATGACCGGACGATTCTCGATCAACTCATCGAGCTCGCTCTTGAGCCTGTCGTAGGCTTCCTGGGTCAGCCAGGTCACCTTGGTGTCGCTCACGGTCACCATCTCCTCCTAGGGCCTGCCGATCTTGGGTATACAAGCCGGCCGCCACATTGGCGTGGCTGGAATATAAGGAAAGACACGGCCCGCCTGGGCCGTGCCGACGTATCAGGATAACACGCGAGGCGCGTCAAATGTTCCCGCTTTTTCCGCTGAGCGGACATTCAGCGCTCTATTCACCCCGTTGGCCGCTACGAGGTTGACATGTATTTGGGGACATTGTAAGTGCACCCGAACACGTCAGCGGTGACGGGTCGGTCGATGCCGCGGATCACCGTGGAGACCTGCTCGACACTCGGCGGGATGTAGACCTCTTTTCTCCCGCTCTCCGCGCCGGAGATGTCGCGTACCCGCACGATGCACACCCCGGGGCGGTTCTGGTCGTCGCGCCGGACGGCGATGGTGATCTCCATGGCGTTACCCGGCCGCTCCTCGAACCCGACCCGTTCAGCCTCGATGGGTGCGGCGCCGAGGTTGCGGTAGGCGATGTAGGTCAGGGCGGCTCCCGCGCCAAGGACCAGCAGCACAAGCAGCCACAGCCGCCAGCCGTGCGGCATTCGAGCGGAGCGACGGGTACGACCGTAGCGGTCCTGTGGCACGGTGGGCTCCGGCGAAACCTGCTGCGGTCGTCCGTGTGCCGAGTCGGCCTGCCCGTAGCTCAACCATGGCCTCCCGTCGGCTGTTGTCGTGGTCGTGGGGAGAATGAACAGCGCGTCTGGTGTGTTGAGTATCCGTGTAGGTGTTAAAGGCGTGGGCCAGGGGGTCCGCACGACGACGGGTGACCGGAGGGGTCATGGCGGTGTCCGAAAGCAAGGCGACCGGTGCAGAAGAGCGACTGCGGCTGATGGCGGTGCACGCGCACCCCGACGACGAGTCGAGCAAGGGCGCGGCCACGATGGCCCGCTATGTCGCGGAGGGCCACGACGTCATGGTCGTCACCTGCACCGGGGGCGAGGCGGGCAGCGTGCTCAACCCCGCGATGGACAAACCCGAGGTCCACGCGAACATGCCGGAGCTGCGCAGGGAGGAGATGGCGCGCGCCGCCAAGATCCTCGGTGTGCAGCACCGCTGGCTGGGCTTCATCGACTCCGGCCTGCCGGAGGGCGAGCCCATGCCGCCGTTGCCGGAAGGCTGCTTCGCTGCGATCCCGATGGAGGAACCGGTCCGCGAGCTCGTGCGCGCGATCCGCGAGTTCAAGCCGCACGTGGTAACCACCTATGACGAAAACGGTGGTTACCCGCATCCGGATCACATCCGGTGCCACGAGGTCTCCGTTGCCGCCTACGACGCCGCCTCGGACCCCGAGCGGTTCCCCGAGGCGGGACAGCCGTGGCAGCCGTTGAAGCTCTACTACTCGCACGGATTCTCCAGGGCGAAACTCACCGCCTTCCACCAGGCGCTGACCTCGCGTGGGCTCGACTCGCCGTACAGTGAGTGGCTCAGCCGGTGGGACCCGGACAAGGCTGACGTCATCGAGCGTGTCACCACCCGAGTACGCTGTGCGGAGTACTTCGAGGTGCGCGACGAGGCGCTCAAGGCGCACGCCACCCAGATCGACCCCAACAGCCGTTGGTTCGCCGTGCCGCTGGAGGTACAGCGTGAGGTGTGGCCCACCGAGGAGTACGAACTCGTGCGTTCCCTTGTCGACACGACCTTGCCGGAGGACGATCTGTTCGCGGGGGTCCGAGAGAAGGTGACCACATGACGCTTCCGGCCTTCGTGGCCGTTCCCGCGATGTCCGGCGCGGCCGTGCTCGCGCAGCCGGAGGGCGACGGCGGTGGCCAGGGCGCGGACTTCGGCAAGTCCTCGCCCGTCGGCCTGCTGCTCCTGCTGCTGTTCTTCATCGCCGTCGTGTTCCTGATCCGGTCGATGACCAAGCACCTCAAGCGCGTGCCCGCCTCGTTCGAGGAACCCGAAAAGGGGGCGCCCGGCTCGGACCCGGTGGGCGCGGCGGATTCGGTGAACTCAGTGGCTGAAAGCACGGTGGCGGCGGACGGAAAGCGGGAAGAACACCGCGACTCCTAGGCAGGCCGGGCGGTACCCCGTTGTTGCGGAGGCCTGCGCCGCCGCGGGCCTCCGAGTACGGGGCGGGTGACCCCGCGCGAGCGTTCGAGTTCGGGGTCGCGGGGCTGCTCGACGGTGTTGAAGTGCTCGTCGAACAGGCGGCACGGCGGGAACTGCGAGCTGACAGTGCGTGCGAGACGGGGCGTGTGAGACGCTGTCGCTGTGAACCGCCTAGCCAGCGCCACCTCGCCGTACCTGCTGCAGCACGCCGACAACCCGGTGGACTGGTGGCCGTGGAGTGCGCAGGCCCTCGACGAGGCGAAGCGCCGCGACGTGCCCATCCTGCTGTCCATCGGCTACGCCGCGTGCCACTGGTGTCACGTCATGGCCCACGAGTCGTTCGAAGCGGACGAGACGGCCGCGTTCATGAACGCGCACTTCGTCAACATCAAGGTGGACCGTGAGGAGCGGCCGGACATCGACGCCGTCTACATGACCGCCACCCAGGCGATGACCGGGCAGGGCGGCTGGCCGATGACGTGCTTCCTGACCCCGGACGGCAAGCCGTTCCACTGTGGCACCTACTACCCGCCGACGCCTCGACACGGGATGCCGTCGTTTCGACAGGTGCTCACGGCGATCGCGCGCGCGTGGTCGGAACGCGCGGACGAGCTGCGCCAGGGCGCCACCAAGATCGTCAGCCACATCCAGGAGCAGACGGCACCGTTGGCGCAGCGGCCTGTAGATGAGGAAACCATCGCGACCGCGGTGTCCACTTTGCGGGGACAGATCGATCCGGGTCACGGCGGCTTCGGTGGTGCCCCCAAGTTCCCACCCTCCATGATCATGGAGTTCCTGCTGCGCCACTACGAGCGGACCGGGTCGGCCGAAGCGCTGTCCGTTGTGGAGCTCACGGCGGAAGGTATGGCGCGCGGCGGCATCTACGACCAGCTCGCGGGTGGGTTCGCCAGGTACTCGGTTGACGCGGCGTGGGTCGTGCCGCATTTCGAGAAGATGTTGTACGACAACGCACTGCTGCTGCGCTGCTACGCCCATCTCGCCCGCCGCACCTCCTCCGCGCTGGCCACGCGTGTCGCCGCGGAGACCGCGGAGTTCCTGCTTCGCGACCTGCGCACGCAGGAAGGCGGGTTCGCTGCTTCGCTGGATGCCGACACCGAGGGCGTCGAAGGGCTGACCTACGTGTGGACCCCGGCGCAGTTGGTCGAGGTACTCGGGCCGGAGGACGGCTCGTGGGCGGCCGAGGTCTTCCGGGTGACCGAGGAAGGCACCTTCGAGCACGGTGCCTCCACGCTGCAACTGCCACGCGACCCCGACGACACGGCTCGGTGGTTGCGGGTGAGCACGGCGCTGCTCGAGGCGCGTGGCGCTCGGCCGCAGCCCGCGCGAGACGACAAGGTGGTCACCGCCTGGAACGGGCTGGCGATCACCGCGCTCGCCGAGGCCGGTGTGGCCCTCGAGCGACCGGACTGGGTGGAGGCGGCTGTCTCTGCCGCCGAGTTGCTGCTCGACCGGCATCTCGTTGACGCACGGCTGCGGCGCAGTTCTCGTGATGGTGTGGTCGGCGAGGCCGCGGGGGTGTTGGAGGACTACGCATGCCTTGCCGAGGGGCTGCTGGCGGTGCATCAGGCCAGTGGTGAGCCGGTGTGGCTGACGCAGGCGACCCTGCTGCTCGACACCGCGCTGGAGCTGTTCGCCGACGACGAGGTGCCTGGTGCGTTCCATGACACGGCCGCCGACGCCGAAGCACTGGTGCACCGGCCGTCGGACCCCTCCGACAATGCCACGCCTTCGGGGGCTTCCGCGCTGGCGGGGGCGTTGCTCACGGCTTCCGCGCTGGCGGGCCCCGACCGGGCGGGTGACTACCGGGAGGCCTGTGAGCGGGCGCTGGGCAGGGCGGGGACGATCGTCGCGCAGGCACCCCGGTTCGCAGGACACTGGCTGTCCGTGGCGGAGGCACTGCTCGCGGGACCCGTCCAGGTCGCCGTCGTGGGGCCGGACGCGGCTACGCGATCCGGTTTGCTCGTCGAGGCCGCGCGCGAGGTGCATGGCGGCGGCGTGGTGCTGGCGGGGCCGCCCGAGGCTGGTGGTGTACCGCTGCTCGCGGACCGGCCGCTTGTCGACGGGAATGCCGCGGCCTATATCTGCCACGGATACGTGTGCGAGCGCCCGGTGACGACACCGCAGCGACTGGCGGCGGCGTTGTCGACGCCCATTCGCCAGTAGTGAACAGCCCTGTCACATCTCGTCGGCCCGGCCTACCGTAAGCATTGGTGTAATCGTGTAATCGGGAGGCATCATGGGGCAGCGATGGCGTGGGCGTGGCGGCCAGCAGGGTGAGATGCCCAGCGCGGACGATGTGCCCGCGTGGTTCAGCGGAAGGCTGCCGGACGGCTGGTTCATAGGCGAACCGGAGATCACCGTGGACCGCGAGGAGATCATCGTGGTCGGTGAGTTGCCTCCGCTGACTCAGGAGTTCGGCGACGAGGTGGCGCGCGCGGCGGCCGAGGAGGGGCGGATCAGCCGGTTCCGGGAGGAGACCAGGGACCAGCGCATCGAGATCGCAAGGCAGGCCGAGCATCGCTACCGGAGAAAGGTGGCCTGGGGCGCCCGGCTCGGCGATACCAGGCAACTGTTCACCACGCTTTCGGTGCCGGTGATGACCCGGTTGCGGCAACCGGAGCGCCGGGTGCTGGACACGCTGGTCGACGCGGGCGTGGCGCGGTCACGTTCGGAAGCGCTTGCGTGGTCGGTGAAACTGGTCGGGCAGCACGCGGACTCGTGGCTGGCCGAACTTCGCGAGGCGATGTCGGAGTTGGACGATTTGCGGGCGAAGGGTCCCGACCTGGGCTGACCCGCGGGTGCCGATCATGCGGTCTCGCGAGTGCCGTCAACGCGAATGGCCGCGCCGTTCGAGGTCCTCGATGGCTTGCTTGGCTTCGGCCAGCGTGGCACCCGTGTGCTTTCGGTACTCCTTGATGGCTTGAATCCGCTTGCCCTCCAGGATCAGCGAGTTGACCCGCGCGAGCTCGGGTCGTGGCGCCGCGATCCCGAGGCTGTCCAACATGGCGTCGAGCTTGGTTTCGATCCGCAGGGTCTGCCGCGCGAGTCGTCTCACCGTGCGTTCGACGAAACTCAGCACAAGGATCGTCATTCCGAACAAGCTGCCAACGATGATGATGAGGGCGCCGTAGTCCACGGCGGCGCAGTGTACTGGGCGGGTGAGAAGGATTCGCCGTTTCGCCGCCGTCAGGCGTAGATGGCCAGCCAGATCGCGATGTAGTGGCAAACGGCGGCAAGCACCGTGCAGGCGTGGAAGAACTCGTGGTAGCCGAAGGTCGTTGGCCAGTAGTTCGGCCACTTGGTGGCATAGAACACTGAGCCGACCGTGTAGAACAGTCCACCGACGAGCAGCAGCACCAACGCGGCGATTCCCGCTGATCTGGCGAGTTCGGGCAGCACGAACACCGCCACCCAACCGAGCGCGATGTAGATTGGCACGCCTAGCCAGCGTGGGGCCCTCGGCCACAACATCTTCAGCGCGACACCTGCCACCGCGCCGCCCCACACAACGCCGAGCACGACATAACCGGTCGGTTGCGACATCGCGAGCAGCGTGAACGGTGTGTAGGTGCCCGCGATGAACAAGAAGATCATCGAGTGGTCGGCGCGCTTCATCCACTCGTACGCCCGCCTGCTCCAGACGCGCCGGTGGTAGAGGGCGCTGACGCCGAACACGCCGACCACGGTGACGCCGTAGACCGACGTGGCGAGTGCGGCCGTCGCTGACACCGTCGACCCTGCCAGCACGATCAGCGTGGCGGCGGAGGCCAGTGCACCGAAGAAGCTCCAGAAGTGGATGTGCCCCCGAAGCCGGGGCCGGTGATAGGCGGCGGACGGTACCGGAGGGGTATCGGTTGCTGCACTCACGACGCTCAGATTACGGAAATCGTAGCCGGGACCGCACCCGCCGACGGCAGGAGCGCCGCGAACATCACTTTCGGGCCAGGCGTACGCTCCCGTGACGTGAGCCTTAGGTCCTTCGCCTCGCGCATCGTCTACAGCGTGTACTCGTGGCGCCTGATCCAGCAAGCCGGAGGGCGGCATCCGCGCCACATCGGCGTGATCCTCGACGGCAACAGGCGCTGGGCGCGGGAGGCAGGCTTCACCGACGTCAACGGCGGCCACCGGATGGGCGCACAGAAGATCGCGGACTTCCTCGGCTGGTGCAGGGAGGCCGATGTGGAGGTGGTCACGCTGTGGCTGCTGTCCACCGACAACGTGCGCAACCGGTCCAACGAGGAGGTAGCCGCGCTTCTGGAGATCATCCCGGACGTGGTGGACGAGCTCGCCGCACCGGGAAACCCGTGGCGGCTTTCGATCGTCGGCGCACTGGACATGCTGCCTACCGAGGTCGCGGCAAGGCTCACCGCCGCCGCGCAGCGCACCGACAACCGCCGCGGCATGGTTGTCAACGTCGCCGTCGGCTATGGTGGGCGGCAGGAGATCGCCTATGCCGTCCGCAAACTGTTGAAGCAGCACGCGGACGAGGGAACCTCGATCCATGAGCTTGCCAAGATCCTCGACGTCGATCACATCTCCGAGCACCTTTACACCTCGGGGCAGCCTGACCCTGATCTGATCATCCGGACCTCCGGCGAGCAGCGGCTCTCCGGATTCCTGCTCTGGCAGTCGGCGCATTCGGAATTCTGGTTCACCGAGGCGTACTGGCCCGCGTTTCGCCGCGTGGACTTCCTGCGGGCACTGCGTGACTACGCCGTCCGAAACCGCCGGTACGGCGGCTGAATCGATCCCGACACGGCGGGCGGCCGAGATTTCACGGCGCGGTAGCCCAGTACCGGCCGTGAGGTGACGAATCGGCGAATCACCTACCTGGCTGTCTGCACGAACCGGCCGTCTGCAGGTAGCTTCCGTGGTGACGGGTCGCGAACCCATGTGGCTCGTCACGGGAGGCCCTGGTCGTGGCAGTGCTAGTGCGAGCGGCGAAGCCGTTCACGAGACGCACGAGGGGGCCGGCACCGGGCCCTCGTGGGCGCACACCCTGACGCCGCGGCGTCAGGGAAGCGACCAGCCAGGGCAGTGCCCGGCCCAGCGAGTGCGGGCGTGGTGCCAACGCCCAACGAGGGAGATGCCGTCGTGACTGCGCAGCGTTTGCCCCGAAAGGCCTCCGGCCACTCTTCGACCAGTGCTCTCGGTACTGACGGACCGTCCGACCCAGCCGGCTTACCGCGTTGCACCTATGTGCTCGACACCTCGGTTCTGCTGTCGGACCCGTGGGCGGTTACCAGGTTCGCGGAGCACTCCGTGGTGTTGCCGTTGGTTGTGATCAGCGAGTTGGAGGCCAAGCGGCACCACCCGGAGCTCGGCTGGTTCGCGAGGGAGGCGCTTCGGTTGCTCGACGACCTGCGGCGCACGCACGGTCGGCTGGACGCCCCCGTGCCCATCGGCGATGAGGGTGGGACCGTCCACGTCGAGCTGAACCACTCCGATCCCACGGTGCTGCCACCCGGCTTTCGTACCGACTCCAACGATCACCGCATCCTCGCCTGCGCGCTCAACCTCGCCACCGAGCTGGAGTTGGTGACGCTGGTGACCAAGGACGTGCCGCTGCGTGTGAAGGCGGGTTCGGTCGGGCTGACCGCCGACGAGTACCGGGCACAGGAGGTCACGCCGTCCGGTTGGACGGGCATGGCCGACCTCGATGTGCCGCAGGAGGCGCTCGACGCGCTGTTCGCAGGCGGCGTGGCTGATCTGGCGGAGTTCGGGCGGCCCGAGGTCGGCGAGTTGCCGTGCCACACCGGGCTTCGGCTGCTCGCGGGGACGTCGAGCGCACTGGCCAGGGTCACGCCGGAGAAGAAGGCAAGGCTGGTGCGCGGCGATCGCGAGGCGTTCGGGCTGCACGGGCGGTCGGCCGAGCAGCGCATCGCGCTCGACCTGCTGCTCGACCCTGACATCGGGATCGTCTCGCTCGGCGGCAGGGCCGGTACGGGTAAGTCCGCGCTGGCGCTGTGCGCTGGTCTGGAAGCCGTGCTGGAGCGCGGTATGCACCGCAAGGTCGTGGTGTTTCGCCCGGTCTACGCCGTCGGGGGGCAGGATCTCGGCTACCTGCCTGGCTCGGAGAGCGAGAAGATGCAGCCGTGGGCTCAGGCGGTCTTCGACACCCTCGGCGCGCTCGTCAGCCAGGAGGTGCTCGACGAGGTCTTCGACAGGGGGATGCTCGAGGTGCTGCCGCTGACACACATCAGGGGTCGCTCCCTGCACGACTCGTTCGTGATCGTCGACGAGGCGCAGTCACTGGAGCGCAATGTGCTGCTCACGGTGCTGTCCCGGCTGGGGAGCGCCTCGCGGGTCGTGCTGACCCATGACGTGGCTCAGCGGGACAACCTGCGGGTCGGCAGGCACGACGGTGTCTCGGCCGTCATCGAGAAGCTGAAGGGGCATCCGCTGTTCGCTCACGTGACGCTGACGCGTTCGGAGCGTTCGCCGATCGCGGCGCTGGTCACCGAGATGCTGGAACACCACGGGTAGCCGCTAGCCGACGTTCGTCGGCCGCGCTCGCCCGCTGCCCACCGGCCTCACCAGCCCGTGGGCAGCGGGCGACCCTCCGCGAACCCCGCGGCCGACTGCACGCCGAGCACCGCACGCTCGTGGAACTCTTCGAGGTTGGGCGCGCCCGCGTAGGTGCATGCCGACCGAACCCCCGCGATGATCGAGTCGAGCAGGTCCTCCACGCCGGGGCGCAACGGTTCCACCGGCATGCGAGAGGACGAGATGCCCTCCTCGAACAGTGCTTTGCGGGCCTGCTCGTAAGGGCTGTCCGACCGGGTGCGCGCGGTGACGGCTCGCTTGGACGCCATTCCGTACGACTCCTTGTAGGGCCTGCCGTGCTCGTCGTAGCGCAGGTCGCCGGGAGACTCGTGGGTGCCCGCGAACCAGGAGCCCACCATCGCCGCTGACGCACCCGCGGCCAGGGCAAGCGCGACATCGCGCGGGTGACGCACGCCGCCGTCGGCCCACACGTGCTTGCCGAGGCGTCTCGCCGCGGCGGCGCAGTCGAGCACGGCCGACAGTTGTGGCCGTCCGACGCCGGTCATCATCCTCGTCGTGCACATCGCGCCCGGACCCACGCCGACCTTCACAACGTCGGCGCCTGCCTCGATGAGGTCCGTCGTGCCATCGGCGGTCACGACGTTGCCCGCCACCACCGGCACCGAAGGCGAGAGCGATCGCACCGCCTTCAGCGCCGACAGCATCTTTTCCTGATGCCCGTGTGCGGTGTCCACAACCAGCACGTCCACCCCGGCGGCGAGCACGGCCTCCGCCTTGGCGGCGACGTCGCCGTTCACCCCGATCGCGGCGGCGATTCGCAGCCGCCCTTCGCCGTCGACCGCGGGCTGGTAGATGCCCGCGCGCAGCGCGCCCACCTGGGTCAGCACCCCGGCGAGCCTGCCGTCCCCGGTGACTCCCAGCGCCAGCTTCCCACCGTGCTCGTGCAGGGTCTCGTACACCTCGCGCTGTGGGGTGTCCAACCCGAACGTGGGCACAACCGGGTCGACGACGTCGCTGAGGCGTGCGAACCGGTCCACGCCGGCGCAGGCTGCCTCGTCGACGATCCCGACGGGTCGGCCTTCGCCGTCGACGACGACCACCGCGCCGTGTGCGCGCTTACCGACGAGGTTCAGCGCGTCGGCGACCGCGTCGCCGGGTGTGAGTACCAGCGGGGTGTCCCACACGACGTCGCGGTCCTTGACCCACGCGGTGATGTCGGCGACCGCCGCCGGGTCGACATCCTGCGGGAGTACGACGAGCCCGCCTCTGCGCGCCACGGTCTCGGCCATGCGCCTGCCTGCGACGGCCGTCATGTTCGCCACCACCACCGGGATGGTGGTGCCCGTCCCGTCGCTGGTGGAGAGGTCGACGTCGAAACGCGACTCCACCGCGGAGCGGTTGGGCAGCAGGTAGACGTCGTCGTAGGTCAGGTCGTGTACCGGCCGGTGGCCTTCCAGAAACCGCACGAGATCTCAGCCTACGTGGTTTGTCCGGTCTTCGCGTGCGCGCTACGGCTGCTCCCAGTCACGTGAGCCAGCCTGCTCGGCCCCGATCGTGGTGTCCTCGCCGTGCCCGGTGTGCACCACTGTCTCGGCGGGCAGCTCGAACAGCCGCCGCGTGATGGACGCCACGATGGTCGGGTAGTCGGAGTAGGAGCGGCCGGTGGCGCCAGGGCCGCCGTGGAACAGCGTGTCACCGGTGAACACCACGCCGAGGTCGGGCGCGTGCAGGCACACCGCGCCGGGAGCGTGGCCGGGGGTGTGCAACACTCTGAGTTCGGTGCCCGCGACGCTCAGCGACTGCCCGTCCGACAGTTCGCCGTCGGGGGCCCGGCCAGGGTGGGTCAGCTCCCACAGCACGCGGTCGTCGGGGTGAAGCAGGATCGGCGCCGCGGTCCGTTTCGCCAACTCAGGGGCTGCGTTGACGTGGTCGTTGTGCGCATGGGTGCACACGATCGCGCGCACGGTCGCATCGCCGATCGCATCGGCGATGCGGGACGCGTCGTGTGCCGCATCGATGACGATCACCTCGGTGTCGTCGCCCACGATCCACACGTTGTTCTCGACGTCCCAACTTCCGCCGTCGAGCTGGAAAACCCCGGAGGTAACCACATTTCGCACTGTCGCTGCCATGGGCAGACCCTAACCGTCAACCACGCAGCATCGCACGCACGGATTCGATGGTGTCGGCGTCGGCGGGCTCCTTGTCCGGCCGGTAGCGCAGCACCCTGGCGAAACGCAGCGCCACACCGCCGGGGTAGCGGGAACTGCTCTGCACCCCGTCGAGTTCGACTTCGACCACGAGTTCCGGCCGCACGTACACCGTCGCGCGGTCGCGGGCGGTTTCCATGGTCGGTAGCCGTTCGGTCTGCCAGGCGAGCAGTTCGTCGGTGAGGCCCTTGAAGGTCTTGCCGACCATGATCGGTGGACCGCCCGCCGGGTCGATGGCACCGAGGTGCAGGTTGGACAGGTAGCCGGTTCTCCTGCCGTGACCCCATTCGGCACCGAGCACGACCAGGTCGAGCGTGTGCACCGGCTTCACCTTCAGCCATGACCTCCCCCTGCGGCCCGCGGCATATGCGGAGTCGAGGGACTTGACCATGACACCCTCGTGTCCGTCGTCCAGCGCCCGCGTCAGGATGGCCGCCGGGTCGGCCGGCTCGCTCTGCCCGGGGATGACGTGCTCGCCCGCGACCTTTCGCAGCGCGTTGTTGCGCTCCCTCAGCGGTGCGTCCAGCAGGTCGGTGCCGTCGAGGTGCAGGCAGTCGAAGAAGTACGGCCGCAGCAGCAGCGCGCGCAGTTGCTCCTCCCTCGTGCTGCCGAACCGCGACATGGTCTCCTGGAACGGTCGAGGTCTGCCCTCGTCGGTGAGCGCCAGCGTCTCCCCGTCGAGCACCACGGAGTCGCACGGCAGTGACCGCACCAGTTCGGTCAGCTCCCCGACCCGCGCGGTGACGTCGCGCAGGGTACGGGTGTAGACGTGCACCTCGTCCCCTCGGCGGTGCACCTGGATGCGAGCGCCGTCCAGCTTGTACTCGACGACCACCGGCCCGAGTTCGGCCAGCGCTTCCTCCAGCGCCTCGGCGGGCGAGGCCAGCATCGGTCGGATCGGCCTGCCGACCTGTAGGCCGAACTGGCCGAGCGCGGCGCTGCCGCCGGACATAGCCGCCGCGGCCGTCGTCGGCAGGCTGCCGGAGAGCATGAAGGCCCTTCGCACCGCGTCGGGGGGCACTGCGACCGCCTCCGCGATGGCGTCCACCATGACCCCCTCCAGCGCGCCCTGCCGTAGTTCACCGGTGAGCAGCCGGAACAGGAACTCCTGCTCGGTTCGCGTCGCGTCGGCCAGCAGGCGGCGTAGAACGTGCGCGCGCCGCGCCGCCGAGCCGCTGCCGACGCTTTCCGACACCTCGCCGAGCGCGGTGTCGACCTCGGTGACAGTCAGCCTCGGTTCGGCGGAGGGCGGCGCGCGAAGTTGCGAAAGGGTGCGCCAGCCGACACCGATCCGGCCCTGCGAAGGCTGACCGGTGAGGAACGCCACCGCCGTGGCGAGTTCGCTCGCGGGCACGGCGCTCAGCAGTTCGGCGAGGATCGCCGTCTTGGCCCTTCGAGATCGTGTGGCTGACAGCCCTGCCGACGCGGCGACGACATCGTGGAACAGCATGTCGCCATCATCTCCTCCGGCACCGACATTTCGCGTCGCGAGCGCGGCGCGGTCGCGACGGCGACGCGGCGGACGGCGGGTCCGAGCAGGCCGGTGAGGCTCACGCATTCGCCGAACATCTGCCACGCCAGCACCGTGAACGCGACGGCACTGGCCGAACACTGGATCACCAGCGCCTCGCCCGGCGGCAGCTTCGAGCCTGCCTTGCGTTCGACGAAGGTGCCCCCGACACCTCCAACGTAAACCGACCGGTATGGTTACTAGACCTACTAAACCGATCGGTATACCGTCAAGGGGTGACCGAGGACCTCACCCTGACCCCGGCCGCCGAGCGGGTGCTCGAGGTGGCGGGGAAGTTGTTCTACGAGAACGGAATCCATGCCGTCGGCGTCGAAGCGATCGCGAGCGAGGCCGGAGTCACCAAGAAGACTCTCTACGACCGGTTCGGCTCCAAGGACGCCCTCGTCGGCCACTACCTGCGCCGCAGGGATGAGCGCTACCGCGAACACGTGGCCACCGTCGTCGGCAAGCGCGGGCGCATCACGCCCGCGCGCAGGATACTGCTGGTCTTCGACGCGCAGGAGGAGTGGATCTCCACCGAGAACTCGCGTGGCTGCGCCTTCGTCAACGCGCAGGCCGAGTTGACCGACGCCACCCACCCCGGACGAGAGGTGATCCGCGAGCAGAAACAGTGGTTACTCGACTACCTGCGGACGCTGGCTCGTCAGGCGGGCGTTCGCAACCCGAGGAAGTTGGCGACGTCGCTGCTGATGCTGCTGGAGGGCGCCACGGTGACCGCCTCACTCGGTGTCGTGCCAGGAGCGGTTGGCAACGCCAAGGAAGTCGCGAGGCAGCTCATCGAGTCGAGCTAGCGACGGCAACGCAGGCAGGGGAAGCGACGCGCTCAACCTTCACCCCCACCGTCGCGTTCGCCCCTTCGTTTCGTGGCGACCTGCACCGCTCCCACGACAACCTTGGCGATCACGCCCACCGCGATCACGCCGACGACCATCTGCACCATCGTCACTAGCCTGGCGCTCTCGGTAACCGGCACGATGTCGCCAGTGCCGACCGTGGAAAAGATCGTGACGGTGTAGTAGAGGGCATCGTTGCGGCTGAGCGACTCGGTGAATGATCCGGGAGTGCTGCGTTCCAGCACGATGTAGCTGGCCGAGAACAGCACCAGCAGGAACGGCAACCCAACGGCGACCGCTTCCATGGCACGCAACCGTGGTCTCGACGACTTGAGAATGACCCTGACCTGCCAGACCACGAACGTGGTGAAGACCAGCAGTCCCACCGCGAACTTGGTCCAGGCACTGATTCCCAGCTCGTGATCGAGCGGTATCAGGTAGTAGGCCACCAGCACGAGCGCGACCGCACCGGTCGAACGCAGCATCGAGATCGCGATCTCGCGACCGCTCAGTTCTTGGGGGTGGCCGTTAAGGTGCCTGCGCCGCAACGGATGCCGCCTTCTGCTCGTTCACCGTGATACCCGGTCCCGCCGGCGCGAGCCGGTGCCGGTTGCCTGTGCGCATCCGGCACCGGCTCGCGCCGTGTCAGCCGTGGCCACCGCGAGCCATCCGCAGTACGTCCAGTGCCTCGTCGAGTTGCTCCTCGGTGAGCTTTCCCTCGGCGACGTGCCCACGTTCCATTACGACCTGCCTGATCGGCTTAAGCTCCGCGAGCGCCTGCTTGGCGACCGCGGCGGCTTCCTCGTAGCCCAGGTACGCGTTCAACGGCGTGACGATCGAGGGTGAACCCTCCGCATAGGCGCGGGCCCGATCGATGTTCACCCGCAGGTCCGCGAACACCTTGTCCGCAAGCAGCCGTGACACGGCGGCGAGCAGCCGAGCCGACTCCAGCACGTTGCGTGCGATAACGGGCAGGTTCACGTTGAGTTGGAAGTTGCCCTGCGAACCCGCGAACGCCACCGCGGCGTCGTTGCCGATCACCTGCGCGACGACCTGGAGGGTTGCCTCCGGGATCACCGGGTTCACCTTGCCGGGCATGATCGACGACCCCGGCTGCAGGTCCGGCAGGGCCAACTCGGCCAGCCCGGTACGCGGTCCGGAGCCAAGCCAGCGCAGATCGTTGGCGATCTTGTGGAGTGAGACGGCCACCGTGCGAAGCGCTCCGGAGGTCTCGACCACGCCGTCCTGGCTCGCCTGTGCCTCGAAGTGGTTCCGTGCCTCGGTCAGCGGGAGGCCGGTGACCTTCGCCAGCTCCTCGGCCACCGCGGAGCCGAACCCGGGTGGTGCGTTCAGGCCCGAACCGACCGCGGTACCACCGATCGGCAGTTCACCGAGGCGGGGAAGACAGCCGCGCAGCCGCTCGATGCCGAATCGCACCTGGGCGGCCCAAGCACCCGCCTCCTGGCCGAGGGTGATCGGCACCGCGTCCATCAGGTGCGTGCGGCCGGACTTCACCACGTCCGCCCACTCCGCCGCCCTGCGCTCGACGACCGTCGCGAGGTGGTCGAGCGCGGGGATCACGTCCTTGAGCACGGCTTCGGTCGTCGCGACGCGAATCGAGGTCGGGAAGGTGTCGTTGGACGACTGGGACGCGTTGACGTGGTCGTTGGGATGAACGTCTCGGCCGAGTGAGCGCGAGGCGAGCGTGGCGATCACCTCGTTGGCGTTCATGTTGGACGACGTACCGGAACCGGTTTGGAAGACATCGATCGGGAAGTGCGCGTCATGTTTGCCGTCGGCGACCTCGTCCGCGGCGGCCGCGATGGCGGCGGCGAGGTCGGGTTCCAGCACGCCGAGCCGGGCGTTCACGCGCGCGGCGGCGGCTTTGACCAGGCCGAGCGCCCTGATCTGGGCACGCTCGAGGCCACGGCCGGAGATCGGGAAGTTCTCGACGGCGCGTTGGGTCTGCGCGCGGTACAGGGCGTCGGCCGGAACTCTGACCTCGCCCATCGTGTCGTGCTCTGTCCGGTACTCCTGTTCAGCCATGTCGCCAGTTTGGCGCAGCCGCGTGAGCCCCGCCCGGTGTGTTCGGGCACTAGGATCGTTTCGGACTGCCACCAGCATCGAAGGGTGGTGAGCCGATGAGCTCGCCCGAGACGTTGTCGGTCGACGTGTTGATTGTCGGGGCGGGACCGACCGGTCTGTTCGGCGCCTATTACGCGGGTTTCCGTGGCCTGTCCACGGCGATCGTGGACTCGCTTCCGGAGTCGGGAGGGCAGGTGACCGCGATGTACCCCGAAAAGATGATCTACGACGTCGGCGGGTTCCCCGCTGTCCGCGGCCGCGACCTCGTCAAGGGACTGGTGGAGCAGGCCGGGCAGTGGAACCCGACGTACCTGCTCGGACGCAAGGCCGAGGAATTGCGCACCGTCGACGACGGTCTGGAAGTGACGCTGGACGGTGGCCAGGCCGTGCGCACGGGCGCCGTGTTGATCACGGCGGGGATCGGGGAGTTCACCCCGCGCCCGTTGCCAGCGGGCGACGGCTGGCTCGGCCGGGGCCTCGTCCACTTCGTACCGTCGCTGGCCGCGCACGCCGGCAAGCACGTCGTGGTGGTCGGCGGAGGCGACTCCGCGTTCGACTGGGTCCTCGCCCTGCGGCCGATTGCCGCGAGTGTCGCGCTGGTGCACCGCAGGTCCAGGTTCCGCGCGGCGGAGTCGATCGTGCGAGAGGCGCGCGAGGCAGGAGTGCGGATCATCACCGACGCCGAGGTGACCAGCCTTCGCGGCGGAGACGACGGCGAACTCGCCGAGGTGGAACTCAGAACGAGGGCAGGGGAAGACATCGTGCTGCCCGCGCAGACCGTGATCGCCGCGCTCGGGTTCACCGCCGACCTCGGGCCCATCGAGAGCTGGGGCCTCACGATCGAGCAACGGTCGATCCAGGTGGACACCACGATGGCCACCGCGCGCGAGCGCGTTTACGCCGCCGGGGATGTGGCGGCCTATCCGGGCAAGGTGAAGCTGATCGCGACCGGATTCGGTGAGGCGGCCACCGCGATCAACAACATCGCGGTGCTGCTCGACCCGGCCGCACGGCTGTTTCCCGGCCACTCCAGCGACAAGATGTGAGCATGGTTTCGCCCCGCCACGCGCCCAGCCGTCTGGGTGCGGTGAGGTGGCCACGCCACCGAAAATCCGTTATGTGCCTCGTGCGCCACCTCGTGGCTCAGGGAAGCGGCGGGACCTCGTCCTCGCCGCCTGCGCTGCCGTCGAAGTCCACCGACGAGTAGGCGCGAAGCTTGGTCAACCGGTGGTAGCCGTCGATCATCCGCACGGTCCCCGACTTCGAGCGCATCACGATCGACTGCGTGGTGGCGCCGCCCGCGCGGTAGTGAACACCCCGCAGCAGGTCACCGTCGGTGACCCCGGTGGCGCAGAAGAACACGTTGTCTCCGCGAACGAGATCGTCGATGGTCAGCACGCGATCGAGGTCGTGTCCCGCGGCGAGAGCCTTCTCGCGTTCCTCGTCGTCCTTGGGCCACAGCCTGCCCTGCAACTCGCCGCCGAGGCACTTCAACGCGCATGCCGCGATGATGCCCTCCGGTGTGCCACCGATACCGAGCAGCATGTCGACGCCGGTGGTCGGGCGGGCCGCCGCGATGGCGCCTGCCACATCGCCATCGGTGATGAACCGGATGCGGGCACCCGCCGCGCGAACCTCCTTCACGATGTTCTCGTGCCTGGAACGGTCCAGGATGCAGACCGTCACGTCCGACGTGGAGCTGTGCTTTGCCTTGGCGACCCGCCGGATGTTCTCAGCGATAGGGGCGGACAGGTCCACCGCACCGGCCGCTTCGGGGCCCACCGCCAGCTTTTCCATGTAGAAGACAGCCGAGGGGTCGAACATGGCGCCCCGCTCGGCGACCGCGAGCACGGCGAGTGCGTTGGGCATACCCTTCGACATCAGTGTGGTGCCGTCGATCGGGTCG
This sequence comes from Saccharomonospora amisosensis, assembly GCF_011761185.1. Classification (NCBI taxonomy): domain Bacteria; kingdom Bacillati; phylum Actinomycetota; class Actinomycetes; order Pseudonocardiales; family Pseudonocardiaceae; genus Saccharomonospora; species Saccharomonospora amisosensis. The sequence goes on from NZ_JAAOYM010000001.1 coordinate 1,031,196, forward strand.
ACGGCGACATCACACTCCGGCCCGTCGCCGTTGCCCACGACCTCCCCGTTGTAGAGCATGGGCGCCTCGTCCTTCTCGCCCTCGCCGATCACGACGACGCCCCGCATCGACACGGTGCCGATCAACTGGCGCATGGCGTCCACGGCGGCACCGTCACCGCCGTTCTTGTCTCCCTTTCCGACCCACCGGCCCGCGGCCATGGCGGCGGCCTCGGTCACCCGCACCAGTTCCATGGCGAGGTTGCGGTCAGGAGCCTCTACTTTCCTCGAACTACCGGCGGACTGGCTGGCGGCGGTCATGGTCCCTCCCGGATGGCGTTGTTCGGCGACAGCGTCGAGGAGATCTAACGGCCTTAACGGCCTCGGCCTCCCGCCGGTGTCGTGGACGTCACTCCGAGTTGCCGGCCACGTCCTCGGAGACCTCGACGTCAGGCGTGTCCTCTACCGTAGCCAGCGCCGCTTCGATGCGCTCGCGTGCACCCTCCAGATGTCGCTCGCACAGCCTGGCCAGCCGCTCGCCCCGCTCCCACAGCGCAAGGGACTGCTCCAGGGACAGCCCGCCGCTCTCCAGCTCCCTGACAACCTCGATCAGTTGGTCCCGCGCCTCCTCGTAACCGAGGTCGGCCAGTTGCTCGCCGTCCGCTTCACTCACCGTGTTCGTCTCACACTCTCCGCTGGCCGCCCTACCCGGTTATTCGCGCACACTACCGCTCTGGCCATCGCGTGGTCGTAGCCGACGAACGCCCTGGCGAACTCCTGGCCGTCGGCGTCGGCGATCGCGTCCTCGATATCTGACTGGGCGTTCGCCACGCGCCGCCGGTGAACCGCGCCGTCGGTCAACCACCAGCGAGAGCCCGCGTACAGCGAGGTCGCCTCCGACAGTTCACGCAGGCGGGGGGTCAACTCCCAGCGCACCGCTGAGTCACAGCCCGCGAGCAGCGCCGTCCAGCACCGTGCGGCAGCCGCCTCCGCTTCCGCGGCTCTGCGTCGTACCGTGGTGGCCCGGCCTCGCGCGTTCTCACCCAGGGCTTCCCGGCACAGCCGTGTGGCGACCTCGGTGGTCAGCGGAAGGAACGCACAGCTTTGCATCTGCCTTCACTCCTCTTGCGCGCCCGCGATCGCTCGGATGGCGCCGTCGGCGACCCGCACGCGAAGCGGTGTCCCTTCGGCTACTTGTGAGACCGATCGGAGCACCGCGAGGTTGCCTTGCTCGTCGTGGTACTGCACGACGGCGTAGCCGCGGGCGAGCGTGGCCGAAGGGCCGAGGGCATTGAGCCTCGCCCTTGCGGCGGCCAGCGCTGCCTGCTCGTTACCGACGACCGTGAGTATGGCGCGCCTGCCTCGCTCCAGATGGGTCTGGACATCCGCGGCGCGGCGCTCGATCGGCTCGAGTGGCTCGGCGAGCGACGGCCTGCTGCGCAACTGCTCGAGCAACCTGCGCTGGGTGTCCACCCACCCGTGTAGTGCGCGGCGTGCGCGGTCGCGAAGCTGGTGGACCCGGGCGGTCTCCTCCCGCACGTCCGGCACGACGCGCTTGCCCGCGTCGGTGGGGGTGGAGCAGCGCAGGTCGGCCACATGGTCCAGCAGCGGCGAGTCCGGCTCGTGACCGATCGCGCTGACAACCGGGGTTCCCGCCGCGGCCACCGCTCGACACAGCGTCTCGTCGGAGAACGGAAGCAAATCCTCGACGCTGCCACCACCGCGAGCGATGACGATCACGTCGATGTCGGGGTCGGCGTCCAAAGTGGATAGCGCGCGGACGATCTGTGGTACCGCCGCCGGACCCTGCACAGCGGTGTTCACGACCCGGAAGGCGACGGCAGGCCAACGTGCCTGCGCGTTGACGAGCACGTCGTGCTCGGCGGCGGAGGCCCTTCCGGTGATGAGCCCGACGCCTTTTGGCAGGAACGGCAACCTGCGTTTGCGTTCCTGCGCGAACAGCCCCTCGGCGGCGAGCAGCCTGCGCAGTCGCTCGATGCGAGCGAGTAACTCGCCGATGCCGACGGGACGGATCTCGTTGGCCCGCAGGCTGAGCGTCCCCCTGTTGAGGTAGAACGTCGGCTTCGCGTGCACCACCACCCTCGCCCCGTCACGCAACGGCGGATCGCAGTCACGTACCAGGCTCGCGGCACAGGTAACCGTCATGGACACGTCGGCGGCCGGGTCGCGCAATGTGAGGAACGAGGTCTGCGCTCCCGGCCGGGCCGAGATCTGCGTGACCTGGCCCTCGACCCAGACCGCGCCAAGGCGGTGGATCCAGTCGGCGATCTTGCGAGCCACCGTGCGCACCGGCCACGGGCACTCCGCGGTGGACGGCTCGGCCGTCCGTCTGGTGCGTTCGGTGCCGCTGCTCACCGCGCGGTCGAGCCTTCTGACCCGTCCTGCGGGGACTGCTGGCGCATGTTGCCGATCCGGCGGCCGAGCATGCCGACGAACGAGGGGCGGTTGGCATGCTCGCGCTCGTAGGTCAGCAGTTCCTCCAGTTGCTCGAGCGAGAGCGTCCGAAGCCGCGCTCGGACCTGCGGAAGGGTCAGCTGGTCGTAGCCCGCCAGCCCGCCCGGAGCCGCGGCGGCGCCCGGTGCGGTGGCCATGGCGTCACGCACCCTCACCTGCTGCTGGGTGGGTGGCTCCGGGCTGTCGAACTCGCCCTCGGAGTGCTCCTCACCGAGCGCGCGCTCTTCCAACGCCCACGGGTCGTCATCGCGCGATCGGGTGGTTTCGGTGCCGCCGTATCGCTGCCCGTTGCCGCCGGGCTCGTCCGTCGGTGGCTCGATATCCTCGTCAAAGGTCGCCCAGCTCGGGGTCTCCTCGACCGGGCGAAGGGTGGACAGCGCGTCGTCGCCCTTGATCGCCAGCTCGGTGACGTGCTGCTGCACTCGCATGGACGCCTGCAGCACCTGACTAGCGACGGTCACGGGCAGCTCCGTCAGTTGCTTGGGCAGGTCTCGCACCCGCTCCACCGTCGTGACGGCAAGTCCTGCGGCTACCCGGAGCGGGAACGGGAGATGCTTCATACCCCTAAGCGTGCCGCACATAGCCCTCCCTGCCCAGCCGAACGGGTTAACGCGTGTCGTGTATCCCAGGACATCGTCTCGGGTCTTGCCGTCCGGAGTCGGCCCGTACCCTGGTGGCATGAGTGCTGCGAGTCCAGGAACAGAGCCTGCCACCAGCGTATCGGTCGAGGGCGGCCAACCAAGCCCTTCTACCGGTGGTAAGCGCGTTCTGCTGGCCAAGCCGCGCGGTTACTGTGCCGGGGTCGACCGTGCCGTCATCACGGTCGAGAAGGCTCTGGAGAGGTACGGCCCGCCGATCTACGTCCGCAAGGAGATCGTGCACAACCGGCACGTCGTGGACACGCTGCGAGAGCGTGGGGTGATCTTCGTCGACGAGACGTCGGAGGTGCCGGAGGGCGAGTTGGTCGTGTTCTCGGCCCACGGCGTCTCCCCGGCCGTGCACGCGGAGGCGGAGCAACGCAACCTGCGCACGATCGACGCCACCTGCCCGCTGGTGACCAAGGTGCACAAGGAGGTCACCCGGTTCGCGCGGGAGGACTACGACATCATGCTGATCGGCCACGCCGGGCACGAGGAGGTCGAGGGCACTTCGGGTGAGGCGCCGGACCGGGTCCAGCTGGTGGACACACCCGAGGATGTCGACAAGGTAGCGGTCCGAGACCCCTCCAAGGTGGTGTGGCTTTCGCAGACCACGCTGAGCGTCGACGAGACGATGGAGCGTGTCGAGCAGCTGAAGCAGCGCTTCCCCGAGATCGCCGACCCGCCGAGTGACGACATCTGCTACGCGACCTCGAATCGGCAGGTGGCGGTCAAGGCGATGGCCGCCGAGTGCGACCTCGTGCTCGTCGTCGGCTCGGGCAACTCCTCGAACTCGCGTCGCCTGGTGGAGGTGGCGCTCCAAGCAGGGGCGAGCGACGCCCGCCTCGTCGACTTCGCCCATGAGGTTGACGAGGCATGGCTGGACGGCGTGCAGACCGTCGGTGTGACCAGCGGGGCGTCCGTTCCCGAGGTGCTTGTGATGGAGCTGCTGGAATGGCTCGCCGAACGCGGCTGGGCCGATGTCCAGGAGGTCACCACCGCGAACGAGAAGATCTCCTTCGCCTTGCCGAGAGAACTACGGGGTGATAGCGCGCGCAGCAGCGTGCGCTGACCGAACCGAGGTGCTGGCCAGGGCAGGGCTCAACCGCGGTCGTCCTCCCAGGGGCGGTTGCGGCGCGGCGGCATGCCGGACCGGCCGCCCCGAGGCTGCTGCGGCGGCTCCGGCTTCCTGCCGCGAGGGGGCTCCTCCGGGGGTGTAGGCCTTGGACGCCTCGGCCCGCCTCCGGCATCGGGCGGGGCAGGTGGGCGCCGGTGTGGACTCTTGGGCGCGCTTCGGCCGAGGTCGGCGCGGGTGGGATCGATCCTTACCGACTCGCGCTGGGGCCGGTCATCTTTGCCGCGCTCGCCACCACGACCCTCTCCCGGCCGACCGCGGCCACGCCTTGCCTGCTCCTCCTGTGGCTGGCGGCGTCCGCCCTGACCTGCTGCCGCACCGGGTCCGGGACGCCGTGGCTCGTCCACTCCGTCCCTGGGCCGCTTGCCGCCACCCGAACCACCGCGGCCACCCCTGTCGCGATCCTTGCCACCCTGACGAGCTGAGTCGCGTTCGCGCTTGGAATCCGTCCTCTGCTGGCCGTGCGGATCGCGCTCGCGGTAGATGCGGTAGAACCCGATGCCCACCGTCAACCCCGTCGTGATGGCCATGATCGGAAACGCATTGATCAACGGGGTACTGATGGCCAGGATCTTGGCCAGGGTGTCGCTACCCGATGGCAGCCCCGAGGCGGTCAGCACGAGCGTGGGCACGGTGACCGCGAGAACCAGTGGCGGCGCGACCATGGGTCCGAACAAGTTCCCCCTGCGGACCGCGGCGATGGCGGCAACCGAACCCACGAGGTAACAGCCCTGGAACAGGGCACCGATGGAGTCGGTGATCTGCAGGTCAACGATGGCGCCTACCACGGCGGTGCCCAACGCGACGAGCACCGCTGCCCACCACTGCAACCCGCGGCGCGAGCTGACAACGGAACGCTCGGCCCACGGGACAACAGCGTCGTCGGCAGCGGCTGGGTCGCTCCGGCGGTCTCGAATGGCGGTCACGAGGCAACACCGTATCCCTTGGCCGACCCGAACTCTTGACCACTGTGCAGATCCAGTGGTCGCCGTCCATCAATTCGAGTTCCGTGGTCCGGACCTTTTGGCGCTGCCTTCCCACGCTCGCTCAGCCGTCCGGATACCGGCGAGAACGCCCTGCGACTCCACAACCCCGCTGCACGCATGCCATGTGAAGTACCACACAGTGGGTCTTCTATGCCGCGTCGTCCAGCGATCGCGCGGACGGACGAGGCATGACGTCGTCAGGTGGTCGTCACGTCATCAGACCTCCGCACCGCGGCGACCGGCGAAGGGCTGGCCGCGGCCTCGCTGAGCGGGGCCACGCTGGAGCGGAAACTTTCCAGCGCTTCAAGTTCCCTGCGGCGTGCGGACAGGAAGCGTTGCAGGTGCGTGCTCGACAGGTTGACGGCCTCGACGGCGTTGTCAGCGGCGCGGTGAGCCGAGGCCGCCCGTGCCCGCACCTGTTCCACGTCCTCGAGCAGCGTGCGTTCGGTCGCCGCGAACATCGCGGCCGACGCGACCACCGCGAAACCGGTGGGCCCGCACAGGAACACGCGGCGGTCCAGCAACCAGCGCAGCAACTCCGGGTCGGTGTCCAGTGCCGCAACCACCGCCGCGTCGGAGGGCACGAACATCACGGTGCCGTAGATGGCGTCCGCCCACCGCTGGTACCCCTTGCCTGCCAGTTCCGCGGCACGGGAGCGCAGGTTGCGCACGTGCACCCGCAGCGCGTCAAGTCGTTCCTCCGGATCGTCGGTCTCCACGGCCTCAGCCCAGCAGGCCAGGCTCGCCTTGGCGTCGACGGGCACGGTTCGGCCGCCGCCGACCATCAGCACCATGTCGGGCTTCGCCGCGCCGCCTCCGGCCAGATCGGTCTGCAACGTGAAATGCAGCCCCTCCCGCAGCCCGAGCGCACGTGCCGTCTCGACAAGGACCTGCTCACCCAACTCCCCTCGGCCGCTGATCGAGGCGAAGGCGACCTCGTAGCGCCGAAGCGCGGCCTGCTGCTCATCGACCCTCGCGCGCTCGGCTGCCACCTGCCGCGCCGCCGCGTCGGCCCTGCGCATGCCGTCCTGATACAGGCGCCACAGCATGGCGACCGCTGCCGCCAGCAGCAGGGCGACCACGGAGGCGGCCGTGGCGAGCACAGCCGGAGTCGCAGAAGCCGCAGAAGCCGCAGAAGCCGCAGAAGCCGCAGAAGCCGCAGAAGCCACCGGGTCGCTCCTTCCTCGTGACGGGACCGGCCCATCATGGCGCAGCGGGCCGACGGAAAACGACCAGCCAGACAGTCGAACACACGTTCGAGTGACACGCCGAGGATTTGTCCGGTGTTCTGTCGGGTCCGGCCTCTACGTTGATCGCGTGCGCCTGCTGCATACCTCCGACTGGCACGTGGGAAGAACGTTCCACGGTACGGACCTGCTCGCCGAGCAGGAGGCCGTTCTTGATCACCTCGCGGCCGTAGTGGTCGACGAAGCGGTCGACGTCGTACTGGTCGCGGGTGACGTCTACGACCGCGCGGTCCCTTCGGCCGAGGCGGTACGGGTGGCCGGTGGAGCGCTCAGCCGCATCCGCGACGCGGGCGCGCAACTTGTCATCACGTCGGGCAACCACGACTCGGCCGCCAGGTTGGGTGCCTTCGCGGACTTCGCCGCGCGGGGCGGGCTGCACCTACGTACCACCGTGGCAGCCATCGATCGTCCGGTCGTGCTCGACGACGAACACGGTCCGGTGGCTGTGTACGGCATCCCTTACCTGGAGCCGGAACCGGCAAGGCACGCACTGGGCGTGCCGGAAGCCAGGGGACACACCGGAGTGCTCACCGAGGCAATGCGTCGTATCGGTGCCGACCTCGCGTCCAGGCCTGGCCGCACCCGCTCGGTGGTGCTGGCGCACGCGTTCGTCACCGGTGCCGCGCCGAGCGAGTCCGAACGCACCATCGCGGTCGGCGGTGTCGAGCAGGTTCCCGCCTCGGTGTTCAACGGCGTGGACTACGTCGCCCTCGGGCACCTGCACCGACCGCAGCGCGTCACCGAACACCTCAGGTATGCGGGCAGCCCGCTCGCCTACTCCTTCTCCGAGACCGCTCGCAAGTCGGTCTGGCTGGTCGACCTCGACGCCGACGGCCTGGCCGAGGTGCGGCGAAGGGAATTGCCCGTGCCGAGGCGGCTCGCGACGGTGACCGGCCCGCTGGAACACCTGCTGCGGGCCCCGGAGTACGACGACGTCGTCGACTGCTACCTGTCGGTGACGCTGACCGACCGGGTGCGTCCGGTCGACGCCATGCGCAGGCTGCGCGAACGGTTTCCCTACGCGGTGCATCTCGACTGGCGGCCCGAGACGGGGGCGGAGACGGTGCTGCGTTATGCCGAGGCGGTTCGAGGCCGCTCGGACATAGAGATCGCCTCAAGCTTTCTCACCGATTGCAGAGGAGCTCCGCCCACCGAGCGGGAGCACGCGCTCCTCGCCACCGCGCTGGAGGCGGCGGGCAAGGCCGATCCGGGAGAAAGGGACCGGGAATGAGACTGCACCGGTTGGAGATCGCCGCGTTCGGGCCTTACGCGCGCCGCGAGGTGGTCGACTTCGACGCGCTCGGCGCCGACGGGCTGTTCCTGCTGCACGGCGACACCGGCGCAGGCAAGACGACGCTGCTCGACGCGGTCGCGTTCGCGCTCTACGGCACGGTGCCAGGGGCGCGTGGACAGGTGAAGCGCCTGCACTGCGATCTCGCCGAGCCCGACACCGACACCGAGGTCGCTCTCGAACTCACCGTGCAGGGACACCGCATTCGGATCGTGCGCGGCCCCGAATACCGCAGGCCCAAGCGGCGAGGTGACGGGTACACCACCCAGCAGGCGCGCGCCTCGCTGACCTGGTTGAGCTGCCCGCCGCACGGCCACGCGGCCGAGGGTGTGACTCGCATCGACGAGGTCGGTCGCACTGTGCAACGGCTGCTCGGGATGAGCGCCGAGCAGTTCTTCCAGGTCGTGCTGTTGCCGCAGGGCGAGTTCGCGCGGTTTCTGCGGGCCGAGACCACCGAACGCGAACAACTACTGGAGCGGCTGTTCGGCACGCAGCGCTTCGCCGACGTCGAACGCTGGTTTCGTGACCTGCGGACCACTCGCGGCAGGGAACTCGAACGGCGACGCGCTGCCGCACGAGAATGGGTCGCCAGACTCGCACAGGTCGCGCAGACGGAGGCGCCGGAAGAACCAGGGCTGGACTGGGCCACCGAGATCAGGCAGCATGCGACCGCCGCACTGGCCGCCGCGCGGGGGGAGGAGCGCGCCGCGAGCGCGGCGAGGCGGGACGCCGAGGCCACGTTGCAGGAGCGCCGCGCGGCCGCCGACCGGGTGCGCAGGGTGCGGGCCGCGCACCGCAGGCTGGTCGAGTTGTGGGAGCAGGCCGACCAGCGCGCGAGCTGGAAGTCGGAACAGGCCGCGGCGCGGCGGGCACACCCGGTAGCGGAGCTGGCAGCCGAGCTGGATCGGGTGACCGAGCGGCTTGAGCACGCACGGCGGGACGAGACGGTGGCCGAGCGAGCCTGCCTGGCCCTGGGGTTCGAACAGCCGCAGGCCGAGGTCGCTGTGCTACGGGCCAGGGCGGCGGCGCTGCGGGAGCAGGCAGGGCAACTGGCAGGTCTGGTCGAAGAGGCCGGGCGGCAGACCGGGGACCGCGACCGGTTGGCCCGATTCGAGGAGCGGGCTGCCTACGCGGCGGAACAGGCGGCAGCCATCAGCCAGAAGCTGGAAGGCTTCCCCGAGCGCATGAGGCAGCTCAACGCCGAGTACGAGCTGGCGAGGCAGGCGGAGGCCGGGTTTGAGGCGATCCGGGCGAGGGAACAGGAGGCGGCGGCCGCGCTCGCCGACGCCGACCGGCTGCCCGAGCTGGAGCGGGTTGTACAGCACGCGCTGGACGCGGAGCGCGTCGCCGTCGACGACCATCAGTCGGCCCGCGCCACGCTGCTCGACCTGCGCGAGCGGCGGTTGGCAGGGATGGCGGCCGAGTTGGCGGCCGGGCTGGCTGACGGCGCGCCTTGCCCGGTGTGCGGCTCGGCTGAGCATCCGGCACCGGCCGAGGCGAGTGCCGACTCCGTGGGCGATGCCGAGGAGCGTGCCGCGGCCGAGCGGGAGCGGCAGGCCGAGCAGCGCCGGGACCTCGCCGTGGACGCGCGCTACCGAGCGGAAAACGAACTCGCTCTCGTGAGGGAACGACTGTCCGGCCAGACCCGCGAGCAACTCGCGAAGAACCTCACCGCGCTCGGTGCCGAACTGCGGTCGCTGACTCAGCGAGCGACAAGTAAGGCGCGGCTGGAGGAGTCGATCCGGAACGCGCAGGCGGAGGCCGACGAACTCACGGCCGATCGGACGAGGATGCACAGCGAGGAAAGCGAGGCTCGGGCCAAGCAGCGTGCCCTCGCCGAGCGGATCGACGAACGGGCGCAGCGCCTCGACGCCGCCCGGGGTGACTTCGATGACGTGGGCAAGCGGCGGGAACACCTGGTGTTGCTGGGCGAGGCGGCAGAAGAACTCGCCGATGCCCGGTCCGCTCGCGCAGCGGCCGAGGAGTTGCTCGAAGAACGACATGGCGCGGTGCTGGACGCTGCGCGGCGCGCGGGCTTCGCCACGGTGGAGGACGCGCTGTCGGCGGCAAGGCCACAGTCCCGCCTCGCCGAACTTGAGCGGTGGCTGACCGAGGCCGAGCGCGCCGAGGCAGCCGCTAAGGGAGTGCTGGAGGAACCCGAGCTGCGTGGCGTTTCACCCGAGGAAGAGGTGGACGTCGAACCCGCACAGCAGGCGGTGGAGGACGCACGGAGCCGGGCGGAGTCCGCTGTCGCCGCCGTGCGGGCGTGTTCGCAGCGGGCACACGACCTCGACACCCTGGCCGAGCACTTCCGCTGCGCACTTTCCGAGCTGGAACCCGCGGAGCGGGAGTATGCCGAACTGGAAGCGCTCACCGACGTGGTCAACGGCAGGGGACAGAACGCGAGGCGGATGTCGCTGCGGTCCTACGTCCTCGCCGCCCGGTTGGAAGAGGTCGCGGTGGCCGCCACCGCCCGGTTGCGGTCGATGAGTCAGGGCCGGTTCTCGTTCGTTCACTCCGATGCCGCCGGCTCACGGGGCACCAGAGGCGGGCTCGGCCTCGATGTGCTCGACGACTACTCGGGCACCGTGCGTCCCGCGAAGACACTGTCAGGGGGAGAGTCGTTTCTGGCATCGCTGGCGCTGGCGCTCGGTCTGGCCGACGTGGTCGCCGCACAGACCGGGGGTGCGCTACTCGACACGCTGTTCGTGGACGAGGGGTTCGGGACGCTGGACAGCGAGACGCTGGATGTCGTGATGGATGTGCTGGACGAGTTGCGTGCGGGCGGGCGTGTCGTCGGCCTGGTGTCCCATGTGGAGGAACTGCGGCAGCGCATCCCGATGCGGCTACGGGTGCGCAAGTCGCGGACGGGCTCCACGGTTCGGCTGGAAGGGGGGATGCCGGTGGCGTGCTGACCGGCCGGGCGCTGGTACGTCACCTCGGCGAGGGCCCCGCCGGGGATTCGTGGGCGAGCAGCCACCGCTTGACATGTAGACCCCAGCGGAAACCACCGAGTCCACCGTCGATTCGCACGATCCGGTGGCATGGCACGAACAGTGCCGTTGCGTTGCGGGCACAGGCGGCGGCCGCGGCGCGGACAGCCTGTGGCCTTCCCGCGAGCTCGGCGAGATCACTGTAGGTCAGCGGCTTGCCCGCGGGGACGCCACGCAACACCTCCCAGGTGTGTGCGATGAACTCGCCTGATCGCTGCCGTACGGGTACCTGATCGACGGCGTCGAGCTCACCCTCGTGGTAGCGGCGAACGGCTCGGGTGACCGGCCCGAGTTCGTCGCGGGCGCGCAGCTCGGTGGGCGTCAGCGCGGCGGGGACCACTTTCAGCAACTCGTGCGGTTCCGCGGTCCAGCCCGAGGCGATCACAGCTCCGTCGGCCGCGACCAGGGCGGTGAAGGGGCCGATCGGGGTGTGGTGTGTGGACCAGCTGGCGATGTTCACGTGGTTCCTCCGTTGTTGTGGTTGGCGCTGACTCGCCACAGGTACATGGCCGCGTAGGAACGCCAGGGGCGCCACGTCGCGGCGTGGCGGGCCAGCTGTGTCGTGCTGTCACCGATGCCGATGCTTGTCGCGCCCCTGCGCAGCGCGAGATCGTTGTGCGGCAGGATGTCCGGCTGGCCGAGTAGCCGCATCAGCACGTAGTCGGCCGTCCACGGGCCGATTCCGGGTGCGGACAGCAGTTGCTGCCGAAGTTCGTCGGGGTCACGTCCGACGTGCGGGTCGAGTTCGCCTGCCGCCAGCGCTTCGGCCACCGCGCGGATCGAGTCGACGCGTCTGCGCGGTCCTCGCAGCACAGCCTCGGCGTTCCGCGCCACGGCGGCCGCGGTGGGGAACAGCAGGCCAGGGTCGTCGGTACCGGCGAGCGGCACGGGCTCGCCCAGTTCGGCGACCAGCTTGCTCGCCGCTGTGCGGGCGGCCGCGACCGACACCTGCTGTCCCAGCATCGTGCGCAGCAGCAGCTCGGGGCCGTCCACCGCGCCGGGCACCCGGATGCCGGGCGCCTCCGCGACGGCAGCGGCCAGTGCGGGATCGGCGGCGAGGACATGGCCGACGGCGGCGGGGTCGGCGTCCAGGTCCAGCAGGCGGCGCACGCGGGCGACGGCGCTCGCGAGGTCCCGGACGTCGGTGAGCCGAAGATCGCAGCGCACGTAGGTGTCCGACGGGTTGAGCGCGACCAGCCCGCTGCCGTGCGGCAGTCGAAGTGTCCTGCGGTAGTCGCCTGCGGTGGACTCGACACCGGGCAAGGCCCTTTCACGGAGAAAGCCGAGTAAGCCGACAGCGTCGAGTGGTGGCCGAAACGGCAGTCGCAGGCTGAGCCGGGCCCCCGCTCGCGTGGTCGGAGCAGGGGGTTCGACTCGTGCGCGCTTGCCGTGGGCCGCCGCCCGCAACTGCGACGGTGTCGTCGCGAACACCTCCCTGATCGTGTCGTTGAACTGCCGCACGCTGGCGAACCCGGCGGCGAACGCGACGTCGGTCAGTGGCATGGCGGACAGTTCGATGAGCAGCCGGGCGGCGTGGGCGCGGTGAGCGCGGGCCAGTGCGAGCGGTCCCGCGCCGAGTTCGGCGGTGAGCACCCGCCCCAGTTGCCGCTGCGAGTAGCCGAGCTTTCGGGCCAGTCCCGAGACACCTTCGCGCTCCACCGTCCCCTCGGCGATGAGGCGCATCGCGCGAGCGGCCAGATCGGCGCGGACGTTCCACTCGGGCGAACCGGGCACGGCATCAGGAAGGCATCGCTTGCACGCGCGGTAGCCGTTCGACTGCGCGGCCGCGGCGGTGGGGAAGAACTTCACGTTACCGGCCTTGGGTGGCATCGCCGGGCAGGAGGGCCTGCAGTAGATCCCGGTAGTACGCACGGCGACGATGAACTGCCCGTCGAAGCGGGCGTCCCGCGACGTGACGGCGCGGTAACAGCGCTCTGTGTCCCGCCACAGCGAGTGAGGCGCCGAATGCGTTGCCGTTGCCTGAGCCATGCTCTGATCGTGCCAGCAGCTCAGCAGCGTGACTGGCGGAAATCGGACAGTAATGTCGCGGTGCGGTCCTCGGCAGGCGGCAGTACCGTCGTGCCCATGACGAAGGGTGTGCGCGTACGTCCGCTGCGTGCCTGTGTCGTGGCCATGGGTGCGCTGGCGGCGATCGTGTTCGGTTCCGCCTGCGACGAGCCGCAGCGAGGATACGACGGCGGCGACCAGGAACAGGAGCGGGAGCAGGACGGCGACGGTGAGCGCGAGCAGGACGGCGACGGCGGCTGAGCAGGGTCGCGGTCCCGGCACGTACACTGGATCTCCGTGAGTCTGACCCTCGGCATCGTCGGCCTGCCCAACGTCGGCAAGTCCACCCTGTTCAACGCGCTGACCCGTAACGACGTGCTCTCCGCGAACTACCCGTTCGCGACGATCGAGCCGAACGTCGGCGTGGTCGCCCTGCCGGACCCACGGCTGGACAAGCTGGCGGAGTTGTTCGGCTCGGCTCGGACGGTCCCAGCCACGGTGTCCTTTGTGGATATCGCGGGGATCGTGAAGGGTGCTTCGGAAGGCGCGGGCCTCGGCAACAAGTTCCTGGCAAACATCCGCGAGGCCAACGCGATCTGCCAGGTGATCCGCGTGTTCGAGGACCCCGATGTCACGCACGTCGAGGGCAATGTCGATCCGATGTCCGACATCGAGACGATCAACACGGAGCTGATCCTGGCGGATCTGCAGACGCTGGACAAGGCGCTGCCAAGGATGGAGAAGGAAGCGCGGACCAGGAAGGAGGCCAGGCCTGCCTTCGACAACGCCAAGCGCGCCAAGGAAGTCCTCGACTCCGGCCGCACGCTGTTCTCCGCGCAGGACGAGGTCGATCTGGACGGCCTGCGCGAGCTGAGCCTGCTGACCGCCAAGCCGTTCCTGTACGTGTTCAACGCCGACGAGGGCGTGCTCACCGACCAGGCAAGGCGTGCCGAACTGGCGAAGCTGGTCGCTCCAGCCGATGCCGTGTTCCTCGACGCCAAAGTGGAGTCCGAACTGCTCGAACTGGACGACGAGGAGTCGGTCCGCGAACTGCTGGAGTCGGTGGGGCAGGCCGAACCTGGGCTGCACGCGCTGGCTCGGGCCGGATTCCACACTCTCGGCTTGCAAACGTTCTTGACCGCTGGGCCGAAGGAAGCGCGGGCGTGGACGATCCGAAAGGGCGCCACCGCGCCACAGGCGGCTGGTGTGATCCACACCGACTTCGAGCGCGGGTTCGTCAAGGCCGAGGTCGTGTCCTTCGACGATCTGGTGGAGGCGGGTTCGATGGCCGCCGCCCGTGCGGCGGGCAAGGTGAGGATGGAGGGTAAGGACTACGTCATGGCCGACGGTGACGTGGTCGAGTTCCGGCACGCGCCGGTCTCAGGGCGGTAGCCACACCCTGGCCTCAGCTCAGGCAGGTCACCGGCACCCGGTGCGGGAGGTTGTTGGCGAAGCCGCCCCGGTTCCACGAGCCGTCGTCGGGCTGGGTGTTGCCCTCGGCGTCGACCGCCCGAACAGCGAGCGTGTGCCTTCCCGGCACGGCGTCCCATACCGCGCTCCACCGCCGCCACGCCCAGCGGCCACCGTCGTCGGGGCCAAGCCTCGCGCGTGACCAGGTCCTGCCGTCGTCGTGGCTGAACTCCACCGCGGCCAGCGGTGCCCTGCTCGACCACGCTCGGCCGGTCAGTCCCACGGGCCCCGGGTGCACGAAGCGCTCCCGCGTCTGGAAGTCGGGGAATCCGGGCGGGACGAGCAGCGCCCTCGGCGCTATCCACGAGACCGCCTCTCCTTGCTCTTCGCGATCCTGCCGGATGCGGTAGGCCACCGTGTTCTGAAAGCCGGTGAACAGCTCCTCGATCAGTTCGATCGAACGCAGCCACTTCACGTGTGCCATCCCGTACCAGCCTGGGACCACCAGCCGCAGCGGGTAGCCGTGCTGGGGTGGCAGTGGCGCGCCGTTCATCTCGTAGGCCAGCAGCACGTCATCGCCGAGCGCGTCTGTGACGGCGAGGCCACGCTGGTAGTCCTGCTCGACGCCGCGTTCCACGCCGTGGTCGGCGCCGGTGAAGACGGCATCGACCGCCGATGAGGTGACGCCCGCCGTTTCCAGCACCGTGCGCAGCGGCACCCCCGTCCAGTCGGCGGTGCCCACCGCTTCCACCAGCCACGGCTGGCTGATCGGACGCGGACGCAGGTGCGCGCGACCGTTTCCGGCGCACTCCATCGTCACGCGCACCGTGCGGGAGGGCAGCGCGCGCAGTTCGGCCAGGGACAGCGTCAGTTCGGTTTCGACCGCCCCTGCGACCTTGAGCTGCCAGGTCGCTGGGTCGAGGTGCGGGATGTCGTAGTGGATGAGCAGGTAGTGCAGTCCTTGCGGCGTCACGTCGTGGCGCAGTGCCTCCAGCGGCATGCCGTGGTTGCGCGCCGCGAGCGCGAGTTCGTCGATCGTGATGCCCTCGTCGTCAGCCGCGAGCCGCGCCGGCCGGCTGACCTCGCTCAGCTGTGTGGTCATCCTCACAGCATGCGCCTCGGCCGGGTACGCGGTCGAGCCACAGCCGCAACTCAGTGACTTTACAAAAGGTTCCCTCTTGTCAAAGTAGGTGTACAACTCCTACGGTTCTGTAAACCCGAGCCGTAGGAGGTCAGGCCATGGTGAGTGTCAGCGGTGACACCGGCACGATCCCGCCAGGATCGACGCAGCGATGGAAGGACAGGAAGCGCTACCTGTGGTTGATCGGCCTGGTGGTGCCGTCGCTGGCCTTCGTGGCACTGGGCATGCATTCCGTCACCGGTTGGGGAGTGTGGTTCTGGATCGGCCCCATCGTGATCCTGGTGGTCGTTCCCGTCATCGACCTGGTCACCGGGCTGGACAAATCCAACCCGCCCGACGACATGATCGAGGCACTCGAGCGGGACAAGTACTACCGCTGGATCACCTACCTGTTCCTGCCCGTCCAGTACGCGGGCTTCATGATGGCGTTCTGGCTGATAGCGCGGGGCGACCTGGGCGTGGTCGACAACATCGGGCTGGCGATCTCCATCGGCTGCATCGGCGGTATCGGCATCAACACCGCCCACGAACTGGGGCACAAGAAGGAGAGCCACGAGCGCTGGCTTTCCAAGATCGCGCTCGCGCAGAGCGGCTACGGCCACTTCTACATCGAGCACAACCGCGGTCACCACGTGCGGGTCGCTACACCGGAGGACCCGGCAAGCAGCAGGCTGGGCGAGAGCTTCTACCGGTTCTGGCCACGCACCGTCGCCGGTTCGCTGAAGAGCGCATGGCGGCTGGAGAAGCGCCGCTATGCCCGTCGTGGCCAGCACCCCTTCCGCATCGGCAACGACGTGCTCAACGCATGGGCGATGACGGCCGTGCTGTGGGGCGCGATGATCGCATGGCTCGGCGTCGGCATCCTGCCCTACCTGCTGATCCAGGCGGTCGTCGGACTGTCCCTGCTAGAGGTCGTGAACTACCTGGAGCACTACGGCATGCTGCGGCAGCAGGTCGGCCCCGAAGGAAGGCGGCGTTACGAGCGGGTCGACCCCAGCCACAGCTGGAACTCCAACAACATCGCCACCAACGTGCTGCTGTATCACCTGCAGCGGCACAGCGACCACCACGCCAACCCCACCCGCCGCTACCAGACGCTGCGTGACTTCGCCGAATCCCCGGTGCTGCCCACCGGCTACGCCGGGATGATCGTGCTGGCGCTGCTGCCGCCGCTGTGGCGCAGGGTGATGGACCCGAAGGTTCTCGCGCACTTCGACGGCGACATCTCGCGCGCCAACATCGACCCGCGCCGTAGGGAGAAGGTGCTGGCCAGGTACCCGGTGCCCGCACGAGCGGCCGAGGAGCGGGCCACCAGGAGCGCGGGAAGCGTGACCGCGGCGCCTGCTTCCTCGGGCGCGGCACAGTGTCCCGGTTGCGGCTACGTGTACGACGAGGCGGTCGGCGATCCTAGGGAAGGCTTCCTCGCTGGCACCCCGTGGTCGGCCGTTCCGGACAACTGGTGCTGCCCTGACTGCGGTGTGCGCGAGAAGGTCGATTTCGTCGCGCTGCCCGCGCTGACGAGGGGACAGGCGTGATGCGGATCGAGGCCGATCGCGGCAAGTGCGAAGGGCTGGGCATGTGCGAAGCCATGGCGCCGGACTTCTTCGAGGTCGCCGACGACGGTAGCGTGCGCGTGCTCGAGGAGCGCCCGGCCGAGGAACATCGGGAACACGTCTCGGCCGCCGTCGACGCCTGCCCCATGCTGGCGTTGAGGCTGCGGGGCTGATCGTCATGGACAGGCTCGTGGTTGTGGGTGCCTCCGTGGCGGGCTTGCGTGCGGTCGAGGCGGCCCGCCGCGGTGGCTACGGCGGGCGAGTCACCCTTGTGGGCGCGGAGGAACACCTGCCCTACGACCGCCCATCGCTTTCGAAAACCTTCCTCGAAACGGCGGGTCCGGTGCGGGCTCGCCCGCTGCGCAGCGAGCAGGAACTGCGGGAGGAGTTGGGGGTTGAGCTGATGTTCGGCACACCGGCGGACGCGCTGGACACCACGGCCAAGGAGATCGCCGTGGCGGGTGAGGCGGTGCCCTACGACGCACTGGTGATCGCCACCGGCGCTGCGCCGCGACCACTGCCGGGCGCGCAGCGGGTTCACGGGGTGCATCACCTGCGCACCGTCGAGGACGCGTTGGCGGTGCGTGCCGCACTGGACGCCGGTGCCCGCGCCGTGGTCATCGGGGCCGGGTTCATCGGCTCGGAGGTCGCTTCCGCAGCCCGCAGGCGAGGGCTGCCGGTGACGGTCGTCGAGGCCGACGAGCTGCCGCTCACCCGCTCGGTGGGTCCCGAGGTCGGTGCGATCTGCGCGGAGCTGCACCGTGAGGCAGGCACCGACCTGCGGCTGAACACCCTGGTGAGTGCGGTGGAGTCCCGGCACGGCCGGGTCAGCGGCGTACGACTGGCCTGCGGGACGGTGTTGCCCGCCGAACTGGTCGTACTGGGCACCGGGGTCGCACCGTCGACGGGTTGGCTGGCGGGCAGTGGACTGTCGCTGCACCCCCGCGACAGTGGCGTCGTCTGTGCCGCCACGCTGTCCGCCGAGGGCGCCTCAGGGGTGTACGCGGCGGGGGACGTGGCGCACGTGCCGAACGCCCTGTTCGACGGTGAGCTGCTGCGACCGGAGCACTGGATGAACGCGACCGAGCAGGGTGCCGCCGCGGGCAGCGCCGCGGTCGGGGCGCGTTCGCCGTCGGGTGGGGTGTCGGTGCCGTACTTCTGGTCGGACTGGTACGGCCACCGGATTCAGTTCGTTGGCATCCCGCACGCCGACGAGGTGGTCGTCGCGGGCGGGTCCGGACCCGGGTTCACGGCGCTGTACCGGCGGGGTGACCGGTTGGTCGGCGCGCTCACGGTGGACCGGCGCAGGCAGGTGCACAGCTTCCGCAAGTTGATCACGCAACGGGCTCGCTTGGCTGAGGCGTTGACGCTCGCGGAGGAGGCGGCGACGCCTGCCTAGGATGGCGGTCATGACACAGGCCGTGGCGACGGGTTCCAGCCATACGCGGCAGCGGATCATCGCGGCGGCGATCGAGTTGACCGCCCGCGACGGGTGGTCGAGCGTGACCATGGCGCGGCTGGCTGAGGCGGTCGGGGTCAGCAGGCAGACGGTATACAACGAGGTGGGCTCCAAGCCCGCACTGGCCGAGGCGATGGTCCTCGACGAGTTGGGCCGGTTCCTCGACGCGGTCGAGCGAGCGTTCGACGAGCACCCGGGTGACCTCATGGCGGCGATCCGGTCGGCGGCTCGCGCGGTGCTCGAACTGGCCGAGGACAACGTGCTGCTGCGCGCGATCGTGTCGGCCACTCATGCCGCGGGCACCGACCTGCTTCCGCTGCTGACCACTCACGCCGGTTCGCTGCTTTCTACGGCGAGGGCCGTGCTGACCGAGCGGCTGGCGCGGTTCGAGTTGCCCTTCGACGAACACCAACGCACCGTCGTGATCGACGTGGTGGTGCGGGTGGTGCTCAGTCATGTCATGCAGCCCTCCGACACCCCGGCGCGCACGGCGGAGGACATCGCGTGGGTTGCTGGCCGGGTACTGGGCGCACCGCACTGACCGGTGTCGGAACGCAGAACTCGCGGGCGAGAGCGGGGGACTCGCGGTGGGGGTTACGGGCGGGTTGTCGGTGAGCCCATCACCGGTTCGTCGGGTCGCCGCCTGCCCTTGGCTGTGTAGAACAGCACGCCTCCCGCGACCGCGATAATCATCGCGAACGCGGTGCTGCCCACGACGAGCGCCTGAACGACCCCGTCCGAGGTTGGACTAGCGGCCTGCTCCTGGGTGTCCTTCGTCGCGGCGGCCGCGGGCAGCACCCCGGCGCCGAGCAACATCATGATCAGTAGCCCGAGCGCAGAGGCGGACGGGACACGCCGCACGGAACGGTTCATCGCGCACTCCCTTCGACACGGATCGGCTACCCACAACCACGTCCGTTGCCACGTCAGGAGTTGCCCACGATGCCCGAGATCACACCGAGTCGATCACCTCGTCGATTTCTTCGGCGAAAGTCACGTCCTTTTCGGTGATACCGCCCTCGGAGTGTGTGCTGAGCCGGAACTTCACGGTGCGCCAGCGGATATCGATGTCGGGATGGTGGTTGACACTTTCCGCGATCTCGGCGACCCGGTTCACCACCTGGATCGCCTGCGGGAAGTTCGCCAGCTCCACCGACCGCTCGATGGCGTCGCCGTCGCGCCGCCATTGCGGAAGGTGCGTCAGTGCTTCGTCGATGCGTTCTTCGCTGAGTACATCTGCCATGCGTCCATGGTGATGTCAGGGCGAGTACGCTGCACCTCTGCCACGGGAGTCCGGCCCAGCCGGGCTGAGAGGTGGGCCGAAGCCCCACGACCGTTCGCACCTGATCCGGATCATGCCGGCGAAGGAAGGCTCGCGCCATCCTTGCCGCGGCGACAAGGAGGCCGCATGAGTGGACAATCGCGGAGCTTGCGACGCCTTGCTCATGCGGGCCGACCGGGGTGGGCCCCCGCTGTGGCAGGTTTGTGGGCCACAGCAGGGGAGGGTGTCCCGCAAGATGCCGGAGGCCGCACGAGATACCTGCGGGTGATCGCCGTGCTCGTCGCGGTCGTGTTGCTCAGCGCTGGCTGCACGCTGGTCGGCGAATCGGGGGAGCAGGAGCAGGGCCCGGTCACGGTCACGCTGGTAACCCACGACTCGTGGGCGGTCCCGAAGGACGTGCTCGCCGCTTTCGAGCAGCGCGCGGGTATCCGGGTGCGCGTGCTCAAGGAGGGCGACGCGGGAGAACTCACCAACAAGCTGGTCCTGACCAAGGCCAACCCGATCGGTGATGTCGCGTACGGCGTGGACTCGACGTTCGCCTCGCGCGCGCTCGCCGAGGGCGTGTTCGAGCCGTACACCAGCCCGGAGGCCGACCGTGGCCCGCAGCGTTACGCGATCGACCGGCAGCACCGGCTGTCGGCGGTGGACGTGGGCGACGTCTGCGTGAACGTCGACACCCAGTGGTTCGCCGAGCGTGACCTGCCGCTGCCGCGGACGCTCGACGACCTCACCAAGCCGGAGTACCGCGGCCTATCGGTGGTGCAGAACCCCGCCACCTCGTCGCCGGGGCTGGCGTTCCTGCTCGCGACCGTAGCCGAGTTCGGCGAGCCGGGGTGGGCCGACTACTGGCGCCGGCTGGCCGACAACGGGGTGCAGGTGGTCAGCGGCTGGACCCAGGCCTACACCCAGGAGTTCTCCGGTTCCTCCGGCAAGGGGCCGCGCCCGATCGTGGTGTCGTACGCCTCCTCTCCCGCCGCCGAGGTCGACGCCGAGGGCAGGCCACGCACCGAGGCGCTGCTGGACACCTGCTACCGGCAGGTGGAGTACGCGGGCGTGCTCGCGGGCACATCGCGGCCGCAGAAGGCGGGCCAGGTCGTGGACTTCCTGCTGTCGCAACAGTTCCAGTCCACCGTGGCCGAGAACATGTACGTTTATCCCGCGCGGCAGGGGGTGGCGCTGCCGTCCGGCTGGGACAAGGTGGCGCCGCCGCCCGCGGACCCGGCCTCGTTGCCGGGTGAGCGAGTGCGTACCGAGCGCGAACGCTGGATCAAGCAATGGCGCGACCTGCTGGGAACGTAGCGGCCGGCACGCTGTCGGCCGCACTGCCGATCGGGTTCCTCGCGGTGTTCTTCGCCTGGCCGGTCGTGGCGATCCTGCGGCTGGGTTTCAGCGAAGGGGCCGTGATCACCACGCTGGCGCAGGCGCAGACCTGGGAGCTGGCGACCTTCACGGTCGGGCAGGCCGCGGCCGCCACCGCGGTCGCCGTCGTGGCAGGGCTCCCGGTCGCGTACCTGATCGCCCGGGTGCGGCTGCCCGGTGTCGCCGCCGTTCGCACGTTCGTGCTGGTGCCGTTCGTGCTGCCGACCGTGGTGGTCGGGCTGGCGTTTCGCACGCTGTGGCCGGGTGGCGGGGTGATGACGATCGTGCTGGCCAACGCGTTCTTCAACGTCGCTGTCGTGGCGCGGACCGTGGGTGGGCTGTGGGGGCAGCTCGACCGCAGAGGGGAGGACGCGGCGCGGGCGCTGGGCGCCTCGCCGTGGCAGGCTTTTCGATCGGTGACCCTGCCCGCGCTGGCACCGGCGATCGCGTCGGCTGCGGCCGTGGTGTTCCTGTTCTGCGCCACCAGCTTCGGGGTCGTGCTGCTTCTCGGTGGCTCGCGGCTGCGCACGCTGGAGACCGAGATCTACCTGCGCACGGTGGAGCTGCTCGACCTGTCCGGCGCCGCCGCGCTGTCACTGGTACAGCTCGCCGCGGTCGTCGCCGCGTTGGCGATCGGTGCGGTGGCTCGCGGACGCGGGGAGAAGGCGGCCGTTCTGAATGGTCGCGCCAGGTCGGCACGGGCGCCGCGACGGAGTGAGTGGTGGGTCGTCGGCGGGGGTTTCGCCGTGATCGCCCTGCTGGCCGTCCCGATTGTCGCGCTGCTCGTCCGCTCGGTGTCCGGCCGGGACGGTTGGAGCCTCGCGGGGTACCGCGCGCTCTCCGGCGCGGGCGAGGGCGGCGTGCTCACCGTGACTGGATGGCAGGCGGCGATGAACTCGCTGCGTACGGCCTTTGACGCCACGGTGTTCGCGATGCTGGTCGGCGTGGTCGCGGCGGTGACACTGGTGTCGTTTCGACGTTCGAGGCAGCGTGCGGCACGTCTCGGCGGCGATCTGATGGATGCGGCGTTGATGCTGCCGCTCGGTGTGTCCGCGGTGACCGTCGGGTTCGGCTATCTGGTGACACTCGGTGACCTGCCCTGGGACCTGCGCACGTCGCCGCTACTGGTTCCGTTCGCCCAGGCCCTCGTCATCATCCCGCTGGTCGTGCGGATGGTGCTGCCCGTGCTGAGATCGGTGGACGAGCGGCTGCGCCAGGCCGCCGCCACCCTCGGGGCACGGCCGGCCCGGGTGTGGCGGGAGGTGGATCTGCCGCTGGTCGGCCGCTCGCTCGCGGCGGCGGCGGCCTTCGGCTACGTGGTAGCGCTCGGCGAGTTCGGCGCCACCAGCTTCCTCGCCAGGCCGGAGGCCCCCACGCTGCCGGTGGCGATCGCCGACCTGGTGAGCAAGCCCGGCGAGTTGAACAGCCAGTTGGCGTACGCGGCGTGCGCGTTGCTGATGGTGGTCACCTTCGCGGTGGCGGCGGTGATCGACCGGCTGCGTTCGCCGCAGTCGCGGGTCGGGGAGTTCTGATGCTCACCGTGTCGGGGTTGACCGTGCGATACGGCGGTTTCGTCGCGGTGAGGGAGTCGAACCTGGAGATCGCGGACGGCGAGGTGCTCGCCCTGCTCGGGCCGTCGGGATCGGGCAAGTCGACGCTGCTGCGCGCGATCACCGGGTTGGAACCCTCGGCAACCGGCGAGGTGCGTTGGGACGGTGCCGACCTCTCGCGGGTGCCGGTGCACCGCCGCAACTTCGGGTTGGTCTTTCAGGACGGCCAGCTGTTCCGGCACCGCGACGTCGCGGGCAACGTCGCCTTCGGGCTGCGGATGCGCGGGGTGAGCGCCGCTGAACAGGCGGAACGGGTGAGCGAACTGCTGGAGTTGGTGGGGCTGTCCGGCTACGAGCGGCGCGCGGTGGGCGAGCTGTCCGGAGGTGAGGCGCAGCGGGTCGCGCTGGCGAGGGCGCTCGCGCCCCGCCCGCGGCTGCTGCTGCTCGACGAGCCGCTGTCCGGGCTGGACAGGGAACTGCGGGAACAGTTGGCGATCGACCTCGCCGAGGTGTTGCGCCGAGCCAAGATCACCACGCTGCTGGTGACGCACGACCAGGAGGAGGCCTTCACGCTCGCCGACCGGCTCGCCGTGCTCGACGCGGGCGAGATCCGGCAGGTGGGCGATCTGCTTGACGTGTGGCGGCGGCCGGTGGACGAACGTGTGGCGCGGTTCCTCGGCGTCAGCACGGTACTGGCAGGGCAGGTGACCGACGGCGTGCTTCGCTGCCCACTTGGCGAGTGTCCGCTGCCATGGGCGCCGTCGGGAGCGCTGACACTGGGCCTTCGGCCCAACGCCGTGCGGGTGGCTCCCGAAGGGCAGGGGGCCGAGGTGCTGGCGAAGGTGCACCGGCGCGACCATGTACGGCTGTCGGTGCGGCCGGACACCGGAGCGGACCGGGTGGACGCCGTCGCGTCGATGACCGACGACATCCATCCCGGCGACCGCGTTCACCTCGCGCTGGATCCCGACGGGATCGCGGTGATCGGCCGGTGAAGCAGGCTCAACCGTCCTTGGTGGCCAGCCGCGCGTAGGCAAGGCAGAGCCCGATGACGAGGTAGCACGCCGCCCGGAGCGCGCCCTCTCCTAGCGCGTCGGCAGGGATCGGGTCGCGCAGCACGTCGGCGATGGCGGTCCAGGAGGAGTTGAGCAGGAACGGGTGCAGCCAGTCCAGCGCGTCCAGCAGGTTGAGCACCGAGAACACCACCACGCCGCCCAACACGGACGCCACGACCAGCATCGGGTGCTCGGTGGTGGCGGAGATGGCCAGCGCGACCGCGGCGACCGCCCACAACTGCAGCGCCACCCAGCCGGCAGCCAGCAGTACCCGCAGCAGCGCGCCGGGAAACGACAACGTCGTACCCGACAACGTGAGCAGGGAGTCGGTCCCGTTGATCGCGAGGCCGGTCAGCACGCCGGTCAGCGCCATCACCAGCACCGCGGTGAGGGTCAGCACGGCGACGCCGACCGCCTTCACGAACAGCAACCTGCCCCTGCTCACCGGGGCCAGCAGCATGCCGCGCAGCGTGCCGTGTGCCTGCTCGCCCGCGATGGCGTCGGCTCCCGCCATCGCCGCGCTCAGCGGCAGCAGCAGGCTGAGCGTCATCGCCATCGCGCCGATCGGCAGCACCATCGCGTTCGCGCCCGCCGTGGCGAGAAGTGCGCCGTTGCCATCGCCGCCCCGGCCAGGCGGTCCAGGGGAATCGACCAGCGTCAGCGCGATCCCCACGATCACGGGGACGACGGCGAGCAGACCGAGCACCACAAGGTTGCGTGGTCTGCGGAAGATCCAACGCAACTCGGCTCGCAACAACCGGACCAGTGGCGCCCGCAGCCGACCCGCACGCTGCTCGACCCCGGAAACCGAGGTCGGTGTCACATCGGTGGTCACGTCGCCGCCTCCTGCTGCTCTTCCGGACCCTCCTGCTGGGTCAGTCGCGCGAACAGGTCCTCAAGGCCCGTTCGCGCCCTGCGCACCTCGTGCACCGGCACCTCGGCGTG
Organism: Saccharomonospora amisosensis; assembly: GCF_011761185.1. Lineage (NCBI taxonomy): Bacteria > Bacillati > Actinomycetota > Actinomycetes > Pseudonocardiales > Pseudonocardiaceae > Saccharomonospora > Saccharomonospora amisosensis. The sequence continues at coordinate 1,055,700 of NZ_JAAOYM010000001.1, forward strand.
CACCAGCGCGGCCACAACGTCCGGCGCGGTGGTCGCGGACAGGTCCACCCGAACTCCCTGCGGGGTCAACCGGGACGGCACCCGCCGCTCGCGCAGTGCCGCCACCGCTCGCGATCCGTCCGGTGTGGACACCAGCAGCGCGGGCGAGCCCGATTCCAGCAACTCCGACAACTCACCCTGCGCCACGACACCGCCCTCGTGCAGCACCGCCACGTGCGTGCACGTCGCCTCCACCTCGGCGAGCAGGTGTGACGACACCAGCACGGTCACCCCCGCGGCATGCAACTCCGCGATGATGGCGCGTACTTCCCTGGTGCCCGCGGGATCGAGGCCGTTGGTCGGCTCGTCGAGCACCACCATGCGTCTGGGAACCAGCAACGCGCCCGCGAGGCCGAGTCGCTGCTTCATACCCAGCGAGTAGGCCCGGTAGCGGCGGCCCGCCGCCGCCGACAGCCCGACCCGCTCCAACGCGGAATCGACAGCGCCCGCGACGTCGGCCGTTGCCAGTCTCGGCTCCGCCGAGGCAAGGCGCAGCAGGTTCTCGCGGCCGGAGAGGAACGGGTGGAACCCCGGAGCCTCGACCAACGCGCCCACGTCGGGCAGTGCCCTGCCCGCCCCGTCCGGCATGGGATGCCCCAGCAGCCGCACGTCCCCCGCCGTCGGGCGCACCAGCCCGAGCAGCATGCGGATGGTGGTGGTCTTGCCTGAGCCGTTGGGGCCGAGCATGCCAAGCACGGCGCCCTGCGGCACGTCCAGGTCCACGTGGTCGACCGCGACCGTGCTGCCGTAGGTCTTGCGCAGCCCCCTGGCCCGCGCCGCCAGCGGTACGGTCGGCGTGGCCGCTTCCTCGGAAACGGCCACGCCGGTCAGTGCCGTGCTCACCGGCGGCCCAACGCCTGGGTCAGCACCTGTTCGGGCACCGCGCCTACCGCGACCCGACCGTCGTCGGTGATCAGTGCCGTCGCCACGGTGGTCTCGATCAGGTAGCCGGAGCCGTATGGCCCCCGCACCCGCTGCCCGACCTGTTCCAGCATCCCGCGCAGGTCACCGCCCGCTTCCGCCTCGTGACCGGTGTCAATCTCGGCTGGCATCCTGGTGAGCAGCACGGTGTCCCAGCCCGACCCGACGACCTCGGGCGCGACTTCCCCGTGCTGTCGCGGACCCCTCGGCCCGTTGGCCTGCTCTTGCTCCACCTCGGCCCCCTGCGGCGGGGTGAAGCTGAAGAGTTCCGCCGGTTGAGCGCCGAAGGAGATGTCGGTGAATCCCAGTCGTAGCGCGGGCTCGGTGGTGCCGTTGGTGAACGCCGACACCCGCAGCGGCAACCGCGTCTCGCTGTCGACGGCGACGCGCACCTCCCGCAGCAGGGTCCGCTCGTCCGGCTTCGGTGTCAGCACCAGCTCATAGGCGGCGCGGTCGGCGACGGTGGCCGTGCCGTCGACGGCCACCGTGCTGCTCTGCCGTACCTCGTTGAGCAGGCGGTTGGTCAGCGTTGCCGGGTCGGCGAGTTCGCTGTCGGCGGGCGGTGCTGCCCTGTCATGGGTGAGTGGAGTGCGGGTCACCGTGTTCTCGGCCGAGTCATAGGTCCACAGCACGTCCTTTCCGTGCACCACCGTGTACTCGCTCGTGTCGCGCTGGATCGCGAGCCTGCTGCGGCCCGAGCCGTCGTAGAAAACCCGGGTCGAGTCGGCCTCCAGCGCGGGCATCCCCGGCACGGTGGGCAGCCCGAGCCGGTTGTCCAGCTCCACCGTGCCCGACAGCGCCGGAGCGTCCGCCCGCAGTACCGATTCCACCAGGTTCTCCGCGCTGACCGGCGGCAGTTCCGGTGCCTCCCCCGCACCCGCGGGCAGCGCGAGCAACGCCAGCCCGACCGCCCCTGCCGCCGTGCCCGCGACAGCCACGGTCACGGCCCTTCGTTTCGGATTCACCATGCCCCTCCTTCTCACTACTTGCCAGTGTGTCCCACTTCGCCATGAACACTGCACGTCGTGCGCTGAGACGGACCTGAGATGCTGAGAGCGCGCTGAGAGCGGCGGCGCGAACGACCAGGAAAGCGGCATGCTGGCAACCGTGAACCCTCGAGTACTTGTGGTCGACGACGAGCCCGGAGTGCGCAAGGCCCTGCAGCGGGGGCTTGCCGCGGAGGGCATGGACGTCGTGCCCGCGGCCGACGGACCCGAGGCGTTGCGGCTGGCACGAACCGGTTCGTTCGACGTGCTGCTGCTGGACATCATGCTTCCCGGGCTGTCCGGCTACCGGGTGCTGCAACGGTTGCGCGAGTTGGGCGTGCACACCCCGGTGCTGCTCATCTCGGCCAAGGACGGTGAGGTCGACCAGGCCGACGGGCTTGACCTGGGTGCCGACGGTTACCTGGTGAAACCCTTCTCGTTCGTGGTGCTGGTCGCGCAGGTGCGGGCCGTGTTGCGGCGGGCGGCGGCCCAGACGGCGCGTGGCCCGCTGCGAGTCGGCGGGCTCGTGCTGGACAGGGCCACCAGGCAGGTGCACTGGCACGACGACCCGGTGGTGCTGAGCCCACGGGAGTTCGCGCTGCTGGAGGTACTCGTCGGCCGGGCAGGGACCGTGGTGACGAAGGGCGAGCTGCTGCGCGCGGTTTGGGGTGACGAGCACGCGGCGACCAGGAACGTGGTGGAGGTCTACGTCGGTTACGTGCGCCGCAAGCTGGAAGCGGCGGGCGCGGGGTCGTTGCTGAAGACCGTGCGCGGTCACGGCTACGTCGCGGCCGACCCGGCAGTGAACGGGGCGAACGCGGGGTGAGGTCGCCGCGCCGCTGGTGGCGGCGGCGCAGCTTGCGCTTCCGGATCACCCTCATCACCACCACGATCACCCTGGCGTTCCTGTTCGGGCTCGCGGTACTCGCGGGCAGGGCACTCGGTCCGCTGCTGGTCGGTTCCGTCGACGAGGAACTGGCCTCGGTGCTCGGCTCGGCCGCTCCGGTGGTGGCAGCGGGTGAGTTGCCTGCGGCCCCGCGCGGAATCGAGGTGCGGGTGCTGGACACGGCGGGCGACCCGGTGGACGGCGAAGCGCCGACCGGGTTGTCCACCGCGGCGATCGGCGAGCTGAAGGCGGGGCTCGCCGTCACGGCGGAACCTGGCCGTGCCGACGTGCCCGCCTGGCGCTGGCAGGGCTGGGTCGTGACGGCTCCCGACGGCTCGCAACGGCTGGTGGCGGTAGGCGCGCCGATGGTCGGCTTCGCCGAGGCCGTCGCCGACGGCTCGAGCTGGCTGTTGCTGGCGGCGTTGCTCGGGGCGCTGGTGGCCACGCTGGCGACGGCGATCGGGGTGCGCGCCGCGCTCGCACCGGTGAGCCGGATGCGGCGCAGCCTGCGCACGCTGCCTGCGGGCAGGCGGCTGCCGCAGCCGGAGGCAAGCGACGAACTGCGCGCGCTCGCGGGTGCCTTCAACGCGCTGCTCGCCAGGCAGGAGGAGGCCACGCAGCGGCTGCGCCGCTTCACCGGCGACGCCGCGCACGAACTGCGCTCACCGGTGGCCTCGATCAGGGTGCAGTCCGAGGTCGCCGTCGCCAATCCCGACCCGACGCTGGCGCAGGAGACACTGGAAGACGTGCTCGCCGAGTCGGAACGGCTCACCGCGCTGCTGGACGGTCTGCTCGCGCTGGCCCGGTCGGACGCGGGTGAGCTGCCGCCCTCAGAGCCGGTCGAACTGGTCACCGAGGTGCGTGAGGCGGTGGCGCGGCTACCGTCCGGTTCGCCGCCGGTGCGCGTCAGCGCCGTCGTGGCGGCCGCGTGGGCGCTGGCCACCAAGGCGGAGGTGGAACTGGTGCTGAACAACCTGCTGCGCAACGCCTGCCGCTATGCCGAGACGCAGATCGTGGTCTCGGTGCTCGCGGCGCGGTCAACGGTGCGGGTGGTGGTGGACGACGACGGTCCCGGCATCGAGCCGGAGCACCGGGAGCGGGTGTTCGACCGCTTCTACCGGATCTCCGACGACAGGGCGCGCAGCTCGGGTGGAGCGGGGCTGGGCCTGGCGCTCGTCGCAGAGGCGGTGCGCAGGAGGGGCGGGCAGGTGCTGGTTGGCGAATCACCCGAGGGTGGCGCGCGGTTCCAGGTGAGCTGGCGCCGCTACCGCGAGCAGGGTGCCGGTAGGTTGTCGTGAGCCATGGAACCTGTCGTGATCGTCGGAGCCGCCCTCGTGCGCGACCACGCCGTGCTGGCGCAGCAGCGCGCCTACCCCGCCGACATGGCAGGCCGGTGGGAGCTGCCGGGTGGCCGGGTGGAGCCGGGCGAGACCGAGCGCGAGGCTCTGCGCCGCGAGTGTGTCGAGGAACTCGGTGTCGAGGTCGTGGTGCACGGCCGCCTCGGTGAGGACGTACCGCTCTCGCCGGGCACGGTGCTGCGGGTGTTCACCGCGACGCTGGTCAGCGCCTCTGCAAGGCCACGGGCGGTCGAACACAGCGCGCTGCGGTGGGTGGACGCGGCCGGGCTCGCCGAACTCGACTGGCTGCCTGCCGACCGGGTGCTCGTGCCCGAGTTACGGCGGCTGTTGCGTACGGCCAACGCGCGCTGACGCGTCGGCTCCGACCACTGCCGACCGTGCCCAGCGGCCTTACCGTGGTGGCATGTACGTCGTCTTGCTGACCTACACCGCGCCGCTGCAGGAGATCGACTACGCGCTCGGCGACCACGTGGAATGGCTCGCCAAGCAGTACGAGCACGAGTACCTGCTGGCCTCGGGGCGGCGGGAGGCGCACCTCGGTGAGGTGTTGCTGGCCAGGCCCATGCCGCGCGGCAAGCTCGACGCGGTGCTCGCGTCGGACCCGCTGGCGCTGGAGCACCTCGCCCACCACGAGGTGATCGAGTTCGCTGTGACGAGAACGGCGGCGCAATTGCGCGAGCTGAACGAGTCCATCACACACTGAGCGGCGTTTGCCCTGCTCAGCCACCGCGGTGCCGGTGCGGACCCGGCACTGCCGGTCGGCGGCGCCAGCGGCGCGGCTATCCTGGTCGAGACCCAGCCCGGGCGACCGCCCGCTGGTCATTCCACCCTTTTTCGCACCAGGGAGCTCACGCGTGCCCACAGCCGCCGCCGCGAGGACCAGGACGGACCTGCGCAACATCGCTATCGTCGCGCACGTCGACCACGGCAAGACCACGCTGGTCGACGCGATGTTGCGGCAGTCTGGAGCGTTCGAGGAGCGTGCGGAACCCGTCGATCGGGTGCTCGACTCCGGTGAGCTCGAGCGGGAGAAGGGCATCACGATCCTGGCCAAGAACACCGCCATCCGCCGCCAGACCGCCGACGGTCCCGTGACGATCAACGTCATCGACACTCCAGGTCACGCCGACTTCGGCGGTGAGGTGGAGCGCGGGTTGTCCATGGTCGACGGCGTGGTGCTGCTCGTGGACGCCAGCGAGGGTCCGCTGCCGCAGACCAGGTTCGTACTGCGCAAGACCTTGCAGGCGGGGCTGCCGGTGATCCTCGTGGTGAACAAGGTCGACCGGCCGGACGCGCGCATCGCCGAGGTGGTCGAGGAGACGCACGACCTGTTGCTGGAGCTGGCCGGAGAGGCTGAAGGAGGAGAGGGCACCGCCGCCGACGACGCCGCACTGGAGGCCGTGCTGTCCATGCCGGTGGTCTACGCGGCCGCCAGGGACGGGGTAGCCAGCCTGCAGCGACCGGCCGACGGCACGGTGCCAGAGGGCGGCAACCTTGACCCGCTGTTCGACGTGCTGCTGAGCCACATCCCGGCACCCGTTGCCGACGCCGAGGCGCCGCTGAGCGCACTGGTGACCAACCTCGACGCCTCCAGCTTCCTCGGCCGCATCGCGCTGGTGCGTATCCACGCGGGGCGGCTGCGCAAGGGACAGACCGTCGCGTGGCTGCGCGAGGACGGCACCGCGCAGTCGGTGCGGATCTCAGAACTGCTGGTCACCGAGGCGCTCACCCGGGTGCCCGCCCAGCAGGCCAGCGCAGGGGATCTGGTGGCCATCGCCGGTATTCCCGACATCACCATCGGCGACACGCTGGCCGACCCGGAGCACCCCGAGCCGCTGCCGAGGATCACCGTCGACGAGCCCGCGATCTCGATGACCTTCGGTGTCAACACCTCCCCGTTGGCAGGCAGGGGCGGCGGCGACAAGCTCACCGCCCGACTGCTCAAGGCGAGGCTCGACGCCGAACTCGTCGGCAATGTCAGTGTCCGCGTGCTGCCGACCGATCGGCCCGACACCTGGGAGGTGCAGGGCAGGGGTGAGCTGGCGCTGGCCGTGCTGGTCGAGCAGATGCGTCGTGAGGGCTTCGAGTTGACCGTCGGCAAGCCGCAGGTGGTTACCCGCAGCATCGACGGCAAGCTGCACGAGCCGTTCGAGCGGCTGTACGTGGATGCTCCGGAGGAGCATCTCGGGTCCATCACGCAACTGCTGGCGGCTCGCAAGGGCCGCATGGAGCACATGACCGGGCACGGCAGCGGTCGGATCAAGCTTGAGTACATCCTGCCCGCGCGCGGCCTGATCGGCTTTCGTACCGACTTCCTCACCGAGACCCGCGGCACCGGCATCGCCAACCACACTTTCGAGGGGTATTTCCCGTGGGCAGGGGAGATCAGGACCCGGCACAGCGGCTCACTGGTCGCCGACCGCGCCGGTGCGGTGACCACCTACGCCCTGCTGCAACTCGCCGACCGAGGCACCTTCTTCGTCGAGCCGGGCGCGGAGGTCTACGAGGGCATGGTCGTCGGCGAGAACCCGAGGGCGGAGGATCTGGACGTCAACATCACCAAGGAGAAGAAGCTAACCAACATCCGCTCCTCCACAGGTGACGAGCTGGAACGACTGGCCAGGCCGCGCAGGATGGGCTTGGAGGAGGCGCTGGAGTTCTGCTCGGTGGACGAGTGCGTCGAGGTGACGCCGAAGTTCGTACGGGTGCGCAAGGTCACCCTGGACGTCTCTCAGCGCGCCAAGGAGCGGTCGAAGGCCAAGAGCCGAGACAACGGCTGAGCCTCACGGGAACCGTGACGCGCGCCGCTGCGTCACTCGGACAGCGGTACCCGTACCGCCATCCGGACTTGACATGCGATCTGGCAGTCTCGACACGACGGCGCACCCGGGTCGCGGGCGCGGTGAAACATAGTTCGACGAGCAGGGAGGGGCTGCGGCGTGCGAGCGAAGAACGGTAAGGCGGCTCATCCGTTACTGGTGCTGGTGCTCGCCGTGCTGCTCGCCGCGTGCTCGAACACCCCGCCTCCACCGGTGGTGAGCACTCCGATCGCGCAAACCTCGGTGCCGCCCGTCGAGACGCCCTCGCAGATCGTGGTCGGCATCGACGACGTGGTTGGCGGCTACAACCCGCACAACCTCGGCGACCTTTCCACGATCACGCAAGCGCTTTCGCAGCTACTGCTGCCTTCACCGTTTCGTTCCGACGACGACGGCACCCTCACCCTCGACGAGAACCTGATGACCTCCGCAGAGGTGACCTCCGAGGAACCGTTCACAGTCACCTACCGCATTCGCCCCGAGGCATCCTGGTCCGACGGCGCCCCGATCGCCGTCGAGGACTTCGTCTACCTCGCCGAGGCGATGAAGAACCAGCCCGGTGTGGTCGACCCCGCCGGTTACCGGCTGATCTCCTCGATCGAGCCGGGAGAGGGCGGCAAGCTCGTCGAGGTCACCTTCAGCGAGCCCTACCCAGGGTGGAAGACGTTGTTCGACAACCTGTTGCCCTCGCACGCGCTCAAGGACGCGCCCGGCGGGTGGCAGGGTGCCCTCGCCGACAGCTTCCCCGCCTACGGCGGCCCGTTCTCCATCAAGACCGTCGACAACGAGCGTGGCGAGGTCATCCTGGAGCGCAACGAGCGCTACTGGGCCAAACCCGCCGCGGTCGACAGGATCGTGTTGCACAGGTCGGACCAGCAGGGGATGGCCGCGGCTCTGCGAAGCGGCACCGACCAGTTCGCGCTCGCCCCCACCGACGCCGACGGCGTGAAGCTGTTCTCCGAACTCGGTGAGGACGCACAGTCCCACACCGTGGCGAGGCCCTACCTCGCCGAGGTGCTGCTGCGCCCGGCCGGGCCCGCGCTGGCCGACGACAAGGTACGTGCGGGGATCGCCGCACTGCTCGACAGGGAACGGTTGATCGCGGAAGGAACCCAGGGCGGCCCCTCCGCCCGGCTACGGGCGGGCTCGCAGGTGCTCGCACCCTCGGCGGAAGGCTACGCACCCACCATCCCTCCCGGGCCCCCTCGTCGCCCCGCTCCGCGCCAGGCGGAGCGGCTGCTGACCGAGGCGGGCTACACCCGGGAAGCAGGCACCTGGGTCAAGGACGGTCAGACGCTGTCGCTGGTGGTGGCCTCACCCGGGCAGCGGGAACCCTATGCCCGCGTCGCCAGGGAACTCAGCAGGCAGCTCATCGCGGCGGGAATCGAGGTAACGACAGTCACACCGCAGCCGAGAGAGCTGTTCTCCACCATGCTCGCCACACCGGTGAGCACGACCGAGCCCGACCAGCCGACCGGGCAGGGCCAGTCACAGCCACAGAACGGGGAGGTCACGGTGGACATCGCGGTGGTACCGAGGCCGGTGAGCGTCGACCCTGCTTCGACGCTGGCCTCGACGTTCGGTTGCGGTCCGGGCTGGGACTCCGAGCCGCCCGAGGGCAGCGGCGTGCGCACACCCGCCAACTCCGCGGCCTTCTGTGACGAGGAACTGCAACCCATGATCGACGCCGCGCTCAGCGGCGCTGAGCCGCTTCGGGACAGCCTTGCGGAGCTGGAGCCACGGCTGTGGCAGTCCAACGTGGCCATCCCGCTGTTCCAGCTGGCCGACACGCTGGCCATCGGGTCCACCGTCTCCGGCGTCACTCCCGGTCCGCCGCTGGTCGGGCCGTTCTCCTCCGCGGTCAACTGGACCAGAGGGCCCCGCTGAGGGGCCTGCCGACGGGCGAAACACCCACCGGCAGGCCCAAGAAGTTCACAGCAGTTGGGCACTCTCGGCGTAGTGGCACGCCGAAGGATGTCCCTGCCCGCGATCGATCAGTTCGGGCTCGGTGTTCACACACAGGCTGCGCTGGTTCTCCGACAGCGTGTTGGCGAACTTCGGGCACCGGGTGCGGAACCGGCATCCCGTCGGTGGGTTCACCGGGTTCGGCACGTCGCCGGTGATCACGATTCGCTGCCTGCTGCGTTCCTTGCGCGGGTCGGGCACCGGGATCGCGGAGATCAGCGCCTGGGTGTAGGGGTGGGCCGGGCTCTGGAAAAGTTGCTCGGCCGGTGCGAGTTCCACGATCTTGCCAAGGTACATCACCGCGATACGGTCGGCGATGTGCCGCACGACGGAAAGGTCGTGGGAGACGAACAGGTAGGAAAGATCCAGCTGGGACTGTAGATCCTGCAGCAGGTTCAGCACACCGGCCTGGATCGAAACGTCCAATGCGGACACCGGCTCGTCGAGCACGAGTACCTTCGGCTCCAGTGCGAGTGCCCTCGCGATGCCGATCCGCTGCCGCTGGCCGCCGGAGAACTCGTGCGGGAAGCGGTTACCGTGTTCGGGCCGCAGCCCAACCGTGCTCAGCAGCTCGCGTACCCGCTCCTTGCCGTTATCGCCGTAGAGACCGTGAATCCGAAGCGGCTCGGCCACGATCTCGTTCACGGGAATGCGCGGGTCCAGCGACGCGTAAGGGTCCTGGAACACGATCTGCAGGCTGCGACGCAGCCGGCGCATTTCCTTGTTCGGCAGGTCGTTGAGCCGCTTGCCCTGGAACAGCACCTCTCCGGAGGTTGCGGGCTGCAGGTTCAGCACCACTCGCGCGGTGGTGGATTTGCCGCAGCCGGACTCGCCGACGAGGCCGAGTGTCTCGTTGGGATAGATGTCGAAGGAAACGCCGCACACCGCGTGCACGTCTCCGATCCTGCGGCGCAGCAGCCCGCCACCGCGGACAGGGAAGTGCTTAACGAGGTCGCGGGCGGAAAGCACCGGTTCCTTGCCGGTGTCGATCGGCGCTACGGCCAGCGATGTCTCCGTCATGAGCGTGCCTCGCCTTCGAACGCAGCGGCAGGCTGTGGGTCGTCGGTCCTCGGGTGGAACAACTCGCCCGGCTCGTGGCCCTCCACCCGGTAGGCGAAGTGGCACGCCGCGAGGTGCTCCGGGGTGGAACCCGGTTGTAGCGTGGGCTCCTCGGAGTCACAGACCTCCTCAGCGAGCGGGCAGCGAGGGCTGAACGGGCAACCCGGCGGCATGTTCACCACCGAGGGTGGTGAGCCGGCGATCGGGTTGAGCCGCTCGGCCTTGACGTCCAGCCGGGGAAGGCTGCCGAGCAGTCCGAGCGTGTACGGCATCCGAGGGGTGTAGAACACCTCTTCCGCGGTGCCCGCCTCGACGACCTTTCCGGCGTACATCACCTGCACCCGGTCGGCCTGTCCCGCGATGACACCGAGGTCGTGGGTGATCAGGATCATCGCGGCGCCCGTCTCGCGCTGCGCGATCTGCAGTGACTCCAGGATCTGCGCCTGCACCGTCACATCCAGCGCCGTTGTCGGTTCGTCGGCGATGATCACGTCCGGCCGGTTGGCCATCGCGATCGCGATGACGATCCGCTGCCGCATGCCACCGGACAACTCGTGCGGGTAGGCCTTCGCCCGCTGCTTCGGGTTCGGGATGTGCACGGTCTCGAGCAGTTCGACGGCCTGGTCGCGGGCGGCGTCCTTGCGGATGTCGTTGTGCGCCAGGATCGCCTCGGCGATCTGGTCGCCCACCGTGTAGACCGGGTTCAGCGAGGTCATCGGGTCCTGGAAGACCATCGAGATGCCGCGGCCTCGCACCGTGGACATCCGCTTGTCGTTGGCGTCCAGCAGCTCCTGGCCCTGGAAGCGCACGGACCCGGAGATCTGGGCGGTCTTGGGCAGCAGGCCCATGATCGCCATGGAGGTCACCGACTTGCCAGAACCGGACTCACCGACGACACCGAGTACCTCCCCCCTGCGCAGCTGGTAGCTGACTCCCCGGACGGCCTGCACGAGCCCGTCGTCGGTGGGGAACTGGACGGTCAGGTCTTCCACCTCGAGTACTGGGTCGGTGGAGGTCATGCGCGCACCTTCGTCTGCTGGGGGTCGAACGCGTCACGCAGTCCGTCCCCGATGAAGTTGATCGTCAGCGCGATCAGGATGATGAACAGGCCGGGGAAGTAGAACAGCCACGGCCGCGTCGAAACGGCGGTCTGGTTCTGGCTCACCAGCAGCCCCAGTGAGGTGTCGGGCGGCTGCACACCGAAGCCGAGGAACGACAACGCGGTCTCGATGAGAATCGCGAGCGCCACCAGAATCGTGGCGTTGACGATCACCGAACCGAGCGCGTTGGGCACCAGGTGCCGGAAGATGATCCGCAGGTCGCTGGCACCGAGGGCCCTTGCGGCCTCGATGAATTCCTTCTCCCGAAGCGAGAGCACCACACCTCTGGCGACGCGGGACACGTATGCCCAGTACAGGCCGCCCAGCACGACCGCGATCAGCCACCAGCTGCCGCCGACGTTGTGCCCGAGCACCGCGGCGACGGCGAGCAGGGGGAGGGTCAGCACCAGGTCGGCGATGCGCATCAGGACGGTGTCGATCCAGCCGCGGTAGAACCCGGCCACCGATCCCCAGATCGTGCCGACGAAGGTCGCGAAAAGCGCGACCAGCACGGCGATCCCGATCGAGATCTGGGTGCCGCGCAGTACCTGCGCGAAGCTGTCGTGGCCGACGGCGTCGGTGCCGAACGGGTGGTCCCACGACGGCGGCTGCGAGTTGTCCCCGGTGAGGTCGGCCACGTCGTACTTCCACAGCGCGCCACCGACGAAGGCCAGCAACACGATCGCCAGCAACACGAAGAGGCTGCCCACGGCAAGCTTGTGTTGCAGGAACCTGCGGATCACCAACTGCGCCTGGCTGCGCTCGGCGACGGTGAACTCGCGCTCGACGGGTGGCTGTGTCGGCGTGGTCACGGGCGGGGCGGTTTCGATGTTGTCAGGCATAGCGGATCCTCGGGTCGAGCACGCCGTAGAGCAGGTCGGCGACCAGATTCAGCACGATGATGATGGTCGCCGAGAACAGCAGCCACGCCGTGATGGCGTAGACGTCGTCGCGCTGGATGGCCTGCAGCAGGAAGTGGCCCGCGCCGCGCCACTGGAACACGGTTTCGGTGACGACGGCTCCGGAGATGATCGAACCGAGGTCGAGTGCGGTGACGGTCGCCAGCGGGATCAGGGCGGTGCGCAGCGCGTGGCGGCGCATCACTCGGCCCCTGCTCAGGCCCTTCGCCCTCGCAAGCCGGACGTAGTCGCTGTTGAGCACCTCGAGCATGGAGCCGCGCTGGAACCGGCTCCATGCGGCGAAGGAGATGAGTGCCAGCGAGATAGTGGGCAGCACCATGTGGCCGAGTGTGTCGGCGAGCTGCGCCCATGCGCCGCCCGCGACATACACCGAACTGTCGCCGATGGTGTAGAGCACTTGGTCGCCGACGGCGTTGTTGAAGCTGATGCCCGCTTCCTTGAGCAGGATCGCGAACCAGAACGACGGCATCGCGAGGAACAGGAAGCCGGTGAAGGTGAAGGTGTAGTCGATGCCGGAGTACTGCTTCACGGCGCTGACCACACCGACGATGACCGCGAGGATGAGCGCGATGAGCATGGCGGCGGCGATGAGCCGCAGCGTCACGAGATAGGCGCTGGTGACCTCGGAGCCGATGTCCATGGTCGACTGCACCGAAGGGCCGAAGTCACCCCGGAAGATGCCGGTGAGCCAGTTCCAGTAGCGCTCGAGCAGCGGCTGGTCGAGGTTCAGCCGTTGCCGCTCCAGTTCGATGGTGTGTGGCGGTGGCGGCGGGTTCTTCGCCATCAGTTGATTCAGCGGATTGCCCGACAGCGACGCCATGAGGAAGACGACGAACGTCGAGGCGATGAGGATCGGCACCGATATCAGGAATCGGCGCAGGGCGTAGGCGAGCATGGAGGTCTTCCTGCTGTGAACGAATCGACGTGCGGCGACGTAGCTGGTGGCTGCGTCGCCGATTCAGCGTAGGTGGGGCCGGTCCGCATCCGGTGGGGAGGCCGCCTGTGACGAAGGCCTCCCCACCGGTGGGTAGTGGTTCAGACGCGTGGCGTCAGCCTGCCCGCAGGCCCCACTCGCCGATGTTGTACACCGGACCGTCCAGCGTCGAGTTGTTGCGGATGTTGGCGATGTTGTCGTACGCCGCGATGAACGTCGGCTTCTGGTACAGCGGAAGCACGTAGGCGTCCTCGGCCATGATCTTGTTGGCCTCGTTCACCTTGCTGATCGCCTCCTGCCGGTCGGTCTCGGCCGCGGCCTCGCCCAACAGCTTGTCGACCTGCTCGTTGCTGTAGTTGCCGAAGTTGTTGCCCTGGCCGGTCGTCCAGTTCTGCACGGCGTTGGCGAACGGGTACGGCGAGGCGACCCACGCGAACACCATCACGTCGTAGTCGCCGCTGTCCAGCGTGCCACCGAGGTCGTCGGTCGGCTCGACCTTGACGTTCACGCCCAGCTCCTTGGCCGACTGCGCGAACAGCTCACAGGAGTCCTGCCGGATCTGGTTGCCGGTCGTGTAGCGGATGCGAAGCTGCGGCACGGCCTTGCCGTCGGGGTCCATCAGCTTGCCGCCCTCGACCTTGTAGCCGGCGTCGGTCAGGATCTGCTTGGCCTTCTCGACGTCACCGGCACCCTGCCCGGTCTGCGAGATGACGTCCTCGTAGCCCTCCTGCTGCGGCATGAAGTTGTTGCTGTTCAGCGGCTTCACCTTGTCGGTGAACTGGCCGACGGTGCCGTCGATCAGCGCCTGCCGGTCGACCGCGGTGAACAGCGCCTGCCGCAGCGCCTTGTCCTTCAGCGCGGGGGTGTCGAGGTTGAAGTCGAAGTGCTCCCAGGTGAGGCCAAGCCCGACGTAGGACGACACGTTCGGGATGTTGCGCACCTGGTTGACGAGGTCCACCTGCGGCTGCGGGTAGATGACCTGCACCTCGTTGTTCGCCAGCGCGGTCGGCTCCTGTGCCGCCTCGGTGATGATCCGGAAGATCACCCGGTCCAGCTTCGGCTTCTCGCCCCAGTACTTCTCGTTGGGCACCAGCGTGACCGACTTGTCGTTCTCGAACTTCTCGATCTTGTAGGGACCAGCGGAGAAGTCGGGCACGGTCTTGCCGAACCACTCGAACGACGACTTCAGGCCCTTGGGCGTGTTCAGGTCACCGTGCTCGGCGGCGATGTGGGCCGGGTACATCGGGGCGCCGGACTCCCACAGCTGCTGCCAGTCGGTGAACGGCTTCTTGTAGGTGACGGTGACCGTCTTGCCGTTGTCCGAACCCTTCACGGACTCGACCTGGTCGTAGCCCGCGGTGGCGGCCACGGCGCAGTCCGGGCAGTCCTTGCCGTTCTGCACCTTCCAGTTGTAGACGAAGTCGTCGGCGCTGATCGGCGTACCGTCGGACCAGACGGCGTCCTGGTTGATCTTGTAGACGATCGTCTGCGGGCTGTCCTTGGTCTGCTCCGCCGACTCCAGCACGGCCTCGTTCATCTTGAAGGACAGGTCGGGCTGGCTGTAGAAGGTGGAGGGGAGCACGCCCTTGAGCACCATGGCGGTCTCGAAGACGTTCCCCTCGGACGATGTGACGTTCCAGTTGGGGATGTTCTTCTCGATGGCCATGGTGATCTCGCCGCCGTCCTGCAGCTGATCGGCCGGAGCGGAGTTGCACTCATTGGGGTTGGCATCACACTCGGCGAACGCCTGGCCGGTCTGGCCGCCGCCTTCGCCGTCGCCTTCCCCTCCCCCTCCGCACGCGGACAGGACGAGTGCCGCTCCTGCGACAAGCGCGGCGTACCGCGCCACGCGTGACTTGCTTCTCAACATTGACTCTCCTTGCTGGACGCCATCGGGGTTCGAGGCGATCTCTGGCGCTTCGCGGTGAGCTGTTCGATGTGATCGAGTTCGCGCACCGTTAACCCTGCACGCTAAGCACTGTGGCGACGCGTGCACTGCTGCGGACAGCGATCGTGATGCAACAGTGATTCCCTAACGGTTACGCCGAACGAGTGAAATGCCGGTATTGCCGGTTCTCCAGCGTGACGGCCGTACGGGTTCCTCACCCTTGCTCCCTGCTTCCTCGACGTGGCGCTTCTCGTAACGCCGGGAGAATAGCCGAGGTGTTCCGAGATGTGGACACCTCGAAAGAACTGAATGTCATTCAGTAACCAACCGGCAACACGTTGGTGTGTCGATTACCTCGTTAGGCTGAAGCCGTGATCCCAGCCGAACGCAGGCTCGTGATGGTGCACGCGCACCCGGACGACGAGAGCATCACCACGGGCGGCACGATCGCTCGCTACAGCGCCGAGGGTGCCCAGGTCACCGTGGTGACCTGCACGCTGGGCGAGGAGGGCGAGATCATCCCGCCCGACCTCGCGGAGCTGGGCTCCTGGGCGGGTGACCAGCTCGGCGGGTACCGCGCGAGCGAGCTCGCGGCGGCGGGCAGCGCGCTGGGCTGGACATCACAGCGATACCTGGGCGGCATCGCGGCCTGGCGAGACTCCGGCATGGCGGGTACGCCCGCCGCCGAGCATCCGCGCGCGTTCGTGCGGGGCACGGTGCGCCAGCAGTCGGAGCAGTTGCTGGACGTGCTGAACGAGCTGCGCCCGCAGGTGGTCGTGACCTATGACGCCAACGGCGGCTACGGCCACCCCGACCACATCCGCGCGCACGAGATCACCACCGCCGCGGCAGCGCGAGCCGAGTCGGTGGCGCGGGTGTTCCACACGGTCAACTCCGCGGAGGCGACCGCGCGCGGTCTTGCTCGGCTTCGCGCTCGAGACGATGTGCCCTTCCGAGTGCCCGATGCCGGTGAGTTGCCGACCACCGACGACGAGCTGATCACTACGGAAGTGGACATCAGTGCCCACCGCGACGCCAAGCTCGCCGCGTTGCGCGCCCACGAGACTCAGCTCACCGTGGGAGCTGACTGGTTCGCCCTTTCCAACAACCTCGCGCAACCGGTGCCGGACACGGAGTTCTTCGTACTCGCCGACGGGCCGCGCGCCGGTGCCGACACCGACCTGTTCGGGGGCCTTTAGCCGTGCGAGAAAGGACAGTCGACCGGCTGCTGATCGCGGTACTCGCCGTCGACGCCGCGCTGCTGGCCGTGCTGGAGCTGTTCTACCTGCCGTTGCGGCTCGACGGTCTGCTGCTGCCCCGCTTGCAGGACGCCCCTGTGCCTGTCAGCGCCGTTGTCGCCGCCGTGACCACGCCGCTGCTGGTGGTCGTGGCGGCCAAACTCACCTCCCGCCGGACGGCGACGGTGCCGTTGCTGGTGTGGTTGCTCACACTGCTGGTCCTCGGCGTGCTCGGACCGGGCGGGGACGTGGTGCTGCTGGCCGACTGGCGCACGCTGCTGTTGCTGGCGGCAGGAGCGCTGCCGGGGGCTCTCGCGCTTGGTGGCGCGCTGGCACCGGCTACCGGCCGGTCCCGATAGGCTCGCCGACCGAGGCGGTGCTACCAGGAAGGGTGGGTGTGTCCTATGGGGGAGGCCATCACCGACCGGCACGTCGTCGCCGCGTTGCGGCCGTTCGTGCGTGCCACCGGGCCGATGGTGGACGCGCTACGCGAGGCCGACCCGTTCGGACTTGTCGCGGGTAGCGAGGCGGGCGAGGAACCCGAGCTGAAACCCAAGTCGCGGGCGAGGCTCGTCGAGGGGCTGCGGTCGGTGCGGGTGCCGGGTACCACGGCGTGGAGCCGGATGGCTGCCGGTGAGCGCACCGACTGGTGGATCAACCGGGTGGGCCGGTTCACCTCGCTGCTCACTGCCGTTCCCGGGCTGGGCGGGGCGCTCGCGGACCGGTTGCCCATCCAGGACACCCTCGGCGCCGCCTCGCAGGGCGTGCTGTTGTGTGCCATCGCGGGCGAGCGCGGTGTGACCGACGTCGGCGATCGGGTTCGGCTTGTCGCCTGGGTGCTGTTCGAGCGGGAGATCCCGCCGGACCTCGCGCAAGGGCGTTTCGCGGGGCACGACACGGCCGAGGAGGACGCCGAGACCGGCAAGCTGACCGAGGAGTTGGACGAGTCGTCGAGGCGGTACGGCAAGGTCACGCTCAAAGCCTCCGCGCGAACGCTGTGGCGGCTGGGCCGCTCATTACTGGCGATCTCCGACGAGTTGGAGAAGCGGCCGAGTGGCCGCTTCTACCACCACGCCATCGGGATGCTGCCCGTCGTCGGAATGGTGGGCGGCTACTTCGGGGAACGCGCCGGGCTGAAACGGGCGGCCAAGCGCGCGGACGAGTGGTTCGCCCGCCACGCCTGACCCGCGAGTCCTGCGTTCCTGCCCGCGAGTCCTGCGTTCCTGCCCGCGAAGTCGGTCAGTAGCGCCAGAACATGAAGATCATCTGGCCGAGTTGCGCGGCCCGCTCGTCGCCGCCGACGGCGCCGAACAGCGTGTCCGTGATGTCCCACAGCACCTGCGCGAAGCCGGGCAGCGCGAAGATCAGGGCGAACAGCACCAGTGGCGCCCACGGCCGTGCCTTCGCGCCGAACTCCCGCGCCTGCGGCGACAGGTACGGCTCGATGGCACCGAAGCCGTCCAGTCCGGGCACCGGCAAAATGTTGATCACGAACGCGAGGATCTGCAGCGAGGCGAGGTAGGAAAGGCCGACCAGCAGACCGAGTGGCATGTCCACCAGCGTCACCACGATCGTGAGCACGATGCCGAGGCCGAGGTTGCTCAGCGGGCCCGCGAGCGAAACCCACGACGAGACCGAACGGGACCGAAGTGCCCACCGGTTGATCCAGACGGCGCCACCAGGCAACGGGATCCCGCCGATCGCCAGGATGATCAGCGGAAGCACCAGCGACAGGACCGGATCGGTGTAGCGACGGATGTCCAGCGAGAGGTAGCCCTTGGCGGCCACCTCGCGGTCGCCGCCTCGGTAGGCGACCAGCGCGTGCCCGAACTCGTGGAACGTCAGCGACAGCGCCCACCCGCCGATCACGAGGACGAACACCCCGAGGGTGCCGAGCACGGTCCGGCCGGTGATGGTTACCGGGTCGACGAGCGCGGCCAGGATGCCGCCCGCCACGGTAACGGCGAGAATGACGTAGAAGAGCAGGCTGGGGCGAACCACTGAACGTTGCACGGGCCTAGTTTGTCCCATCCGGCCGCGGCGCGGACCACCCATGTCGGATCCGGACGCGGTCTTCTCGGCGTGTCCCCTTGCGCACGGCGCCGGAACTATCCCCCAACCTCGCTACTCCGCTTGACCCAGCCTTACTACACGGGTGTAATCACATTGATGTCATTTTCGCTGTCTGAAGGGGGGCAGTGCGTGGCATCCCATACCGCCAAGCCTGGGAGTGCGTGAGAGCGAGGAGGCGGACGTGCGGTTAGACACTACTGGAATGGAATGGGGGCACGTCATGGAGTGGGGTGGACACCCGGACGACGATCTGGGCGTTCTCACCGACCTCCTCGATGTGGCGGGGGAGCAGGATTGGCAGGAGCGGGCCCTGTGCGCGCAGACCGATCCTGAGGCCTTCTTCCCGGAGAAGGGGGGCTCCACCCGGGAAGCGAAGCGGATCTGCCAGGGCTGCGAGGTCAAGGACGACTGCCTTGAGTACGCCCTGGCGCACGACGAGCGGTTCGGAATCTGGGGGGGACTCTCGGAGCGCGAGCGGCGCAAGTTGAAGAAGCGCGCGGTGTGATCGTTGACCGGGGCTCGTCGTTAGGGTAGGCGAACCGCCCGCCCTTTCGAGCTACGGAGAGGTACTTGCCCCGGTCCTCCACTGAGTCAGCCGAGCTGTCGCTGCCACCGCTTTCGACCGCGCCGGTACTCGCCGTCCTGGTCTGCCACAACGGAGCGGAGTGGCTGCCGCTTGTGCTGTCCGCCTTGCGGCGCAGCACGATTCGGCCACGGCACATTCTCGCCGTCGACACCGGTTCCAGCGACGACACGGCTGAACTACTCGCCGAAGCCGCGGACCACGACGAGGGCACCGGACCGGTCATTCTCGACGGTGTCATCACGCTCGAAGCCGGCACCGGTTTCGCCGACGCTGTCGCCGCGGCCGTCGACACCGCCCGCGATCGCTGGGGTGATCCCGGCGCGTGGATCTGGCTGCTGCACGACGACAGCGCACCCGAGCCAACGTGCCTCGACATGCTGCTGCGAGCCGCGGACACCGCGTCATCGGTGGCTGCTCTCGGCCCGCTCGCCGTGGACTGGACCGATCCTCGGCTGATCGTGGAGGCGGGACTGTCCACCGATGCCTCAGGTCAGCGCAGGCACGCTGTGCCGCGACGGTTCGGTGACGGCGAGCAGGCGCCGGAGCAGACCACGGAGGTGCTGGCGCTGCCGAGTGCTGGCGCATTGATCCGCAGACAGGTGTGGGAGGACCTCGGCGGTTTCGACAGCGAGTTGCCGTTGCTGCGTGAGGACATCGACTTCGGCTGGCGAGCCAACGCGGCGGGCAACGTGGTGCTGTGCGTGCCACCGGCCCGGCTGCGGCACGTTCGGGCGATGGCGACCGGCCACAGGAAGGCGCACGCGTTGCCCGGTTCGCTCGCCTCGACGGCGGCCGCCGACCGCGCGTACGGGTTGCGCACCTACCTGGTCAACTGTTCGACCGTCGCGTTCGTACTCGGACTGCCGAGGCTGGCGTGGCTGGGTCTGCTGCGCGGTGCCGGGTTCGCCGTGCTCGGCCGCCGCGAGCGGGCACGCGCCGAGTTCGCCGCGATCGCCTTCCTGTTCGGTGGTCGTGCGAACCTGCGGGCCGCTCGTGCGACGAGAATCGCCCGCGGCTCCGTGCGGGGGTTGTTCACCGGAAGGTTGACCCGGCTACGGGAAGCGATCGCCGCTCTGGCCGTGCGAATGGTGCGCAGGCACGTGGAAAGCGACGCGGCGCTCGGCCGGTTGCCACAGGCCTCCGGGGAGGAGTCCGCGTGGATTCCTCCCGAGGCTCGCTACAGCCGCGAAAGGCCGGTAGGGCCGGACGCGCTGCCCGCGGGCGCGCGCCGCTCGATCCGGTCACCGAGCACGGGGTTGCGCAGGCCCGCCGAGGTCGTCGCCGTCAGCGTGCCGCAGGACAACGCCGCTGCCGAGCCATCGGCCACGCAGCCCTCGCCGGGCCCGCAAGGCGGGAGCAGCGGCAGGGACCTGGTGTTCGTCGAGGTCGATCGCCGCAGGCTGCTCGCGGCGACCGTGTTCGCACCCCCTTCCGTGTTGCTGGTGGCGCTCACCGCGATCGCGCTCGCAGTGAACTGGCAGCGGCTGGGGCTCGACCTTTCGGGCGGTGCGCTGCTGCCGGTCGGCGCGCTAAGTCAGGTGTGGACCACCTACCTGGAGTCGTGGCACGCGGTGGCGGGAGGCACGGCGAGTGCGGCTCCCGTCTCGCTGGCCGTGCTCGGTGTTCTCGGTGCGCCGTTGGCGCCCCTCGGCGGCCCCGCCGCGGTTGTCGCCGTGCTGCTGCTCGCTGACGCACCGCTGGCCGCACTGGTGGCCTACTTCTCCACCCGGCGGCTGCGGGTTGACCGCTGGGTGCGCGCGGCCGTGGCCGCCGCCTACGGCCTGCTGCCGTCGGCGACGGCCGGGGTCGCGCAGGGCAGACTCGACGTGGTGGTGGCGCACATCCTGCTGCCCGCCGTGCTCGCGGGCGTCGCTGCCGTGCTCACCCGATCGGACCGGCGTTGGTTGAGCACAAGCGTGCTTTGCGCGTTCGCGCTCGCGGTGCTCGGTGCCTTCTCGCCACTCGCGCTGGCGTTGTCGCTCGTGCTGGCGCTGATCGGGTTTGTGGCGTTGCCGCAGCCGACGCATCGGCCCGCCAGGTCCATGGCCTCCGTCGCGATCGTTGTGCTGCTGCCGCTGGCGCTGCTGCTGCCGTGGCTGCCCACGCTGTTCACCCATCCCGCGTTGCTGCTGCACGGTGTCGGCGGGCCGGCCTTGGTGCTTCCGGGTGGCACCGACTTCGCCGGACTGGACCCCGCAGGGCCAGGCGCGTTGCCGGTGGGGATCGCCGTGGTCGCCGCGGCGCTCGTGGCCGCCGTGGTGCGGCGGCCCACCGTGCGGCTTGTGCCAGGACTGGTGCTGCTCGTGCTCGGCGCGGCAGGTGTGGCGGTGGTGTCACTGCTGAGGGTGGTCCCGCTCGGTGGTGTCACACCGGCGCCTGGTTTCACCGGGGTGCCGCTGCTGTTCGCCGGCGCCGGCCTGCTCGCCATGGTGCTCGGTGCAGGCGTCGCCGACCGGCACGCCGTGCCGAGGCAGCTCACCTGGCTGGTGGCGGTTGCCTGTGCCGCGCTCGTCGTCGCGCTCGGCGCGGGCGGAGTGGCGGCAGGCAGACAGGGTCCGCTTCAGCCGGACGGCGGCGGGCAACTCGCCCCGTCGCTGACCGCCGAACTCGCCGAGACCGGGCGCGGTGTGCTCGTGCTGGGCGAGCGGGTTCGCCAGGTGGCCGGACGTACCCCGAGATTCGGTGACGACGCCATTGCCCCCGTTGCGGGTGTGCCGCAGCGGCTCGCGGGCTGGCAGCGGGAACTACTCGCGGGCTCGCCGGAAGCGGTGACCTCGGCGGCGGCCGCCGGTGTGCTCTTCGTGGTGCTGCCGCCGGGTGAAACCGGTGCCGCGCTGAGAGCGGCCGCGCCTGACCTGGTGGCCGGGGCGCCACCGACCAGCGACGGCCGGGCTGTACTGCGGCTTTCGCCGGTGTCGGGCAGGGTTACGCTGGTGTCGCCGGAACAGGCCAGGCGCGCGGTGAGCGGCCAGCCTCCGAGCGGAGAGCTGATGGGTGGCGCGGCCGTGGCAGCTGTGGACGCCTGGCCGCCCGAGGTGCGGGTACGGGTCTCCGACGGGCCCGCCGGTCGCCTGCTGGTGCTCGCGGCCGAGCACGAACCGGGCTGGCGCGCGACCGTCAACGGCGAGCCGGTGCCGATCGTGCCCGCGTGGGGCCATCAGGTGGCGGTCTCGGTACCGCCGAGGCAGTCCGACGTCGCCGTCGAGTACCCGGCCGTGCTGCACAACCTGCTGCTGCTCGGCCAGGTCGCGGCGCTGCTGTTCACTGTGCTCACCGCGATCCCGGCCCGGCGCGAGCCGGAGGCCGGCAGGTCTCAGCCGCCGTCGATGATGTCGGGTTCCACACCCAAGTAGCTGGCCACCTGCTCCACCAGCACGTCGTGGACCAGGTCCGCCAGTTCTGTCGGGTCCTTCGCGCGTGCCTCGAGCGGCCTGCGGTACAGCACGATCCTGGCTCTCGTAGGCAGGCCGGTCTTGTCGACGCCCGCTGGCACCAGCCGGGAAATGGGCACCGAGCCATCGAGCAACAGGCCGTCGGCCTGCGTCTCGGGCAGCTCCGTGCGTACCTCCGGCACGTCGTCAACCGCCACGTCCAGCTTGGTGAGCTCGTGCCGCCAGCGGGCCTCGATCGGTTCCAGCGCGTCGAGCACCAGCGCGTCGAACTTCTCGGCGCGGCTGGCCGCGGCGGGCAGCGTAGCGGGATACAACGGCCCCCGCAGGCCGCGACCGTGCCGGTCGCGGCGGTGCCGCCGCCGCTGTCGCGAACTCCGAGCCGTAGCCACGTGGGGAAGGGTACGCTTTCGCGCGCCGACCTTCCCGGTGTGTCTGCGCCGCGTCTGGCGCCACACCGGCTATCGTGACCAACCGTGCCGAGCGTGCGGAAGTGTTCGCGGACGGGCTGCCTTGAGCCCGCGGTCGCCACGCTGACCTACGCCTACAGCGACTCCACGGCAGTGGTGGGGCCGCTCGCCACAGCATCCGAGCCGCACTCCTACGACCTTTGCGAGGCGCACGCGCTGCGGCTGACCGCGCCGAGGGGCTGGGAGGTCGTACGGCACGAGGGCGAGTTCGCGGCGCCGGAGCCGTCCAGCGACGAGCTCACCGCGCTCGCCGAGGCCGTCCGAGAGGCAGGCCGCACCGACCGCGCTCCCGCCCCCGCAGAGCAGCCTGAGACCGGCTCCGGCAGGCGTGGCCATCTGCGCGTGCTGCCCGGCCGCGCCTGACAACACAGCGCGTGTCGGTAGGCTCTGGCGCGGGTATCGACGCTTGCGAGAAGCCACCAGCACGACGATCGGGGAGAGGCGTGTCAGACCTGTCGGCCATCGTGAAGGCCTACGACATCCGGGGTGTCGTCGGTGAGCAGTTGAACGAGGACCTGGTCACCGACTTCGGGGCGGCGTTCGCGCTGCTCATCAAGCCGGACTCGCCGTCTGTGGTCATCGGCCACGACATGCGGGAGTCCTCGCCCGGCCTCGCGGACGCGTTCGCGCGTGGCGTCACCTCACAGGGTCTCGACGTCGTGATGATCGGACTGGCGAGCACCGACGAGTTGTACTTCGCCTCCGGCCGGTTGAACATGCCGGGTGCGATGTTCACCGCCAGCCACAACCCTGCCCGGTACAACGGCATCAAGCTGTGTCGTGCGGGTGCCGCGCCAGTGGGGCAGGAGTCCGGCCTCGCCGAGATCAGGGACACCGTCGAGCAGGGTGTTCCCGAGTTCGCCGGCCAGCCGGGCACGGTGACCGAGCGCGACATGCTCGCCGACTACGCGCAGTACCTGCGCACGCTGGTCGACCTTCGCGGCATCCGACCGCTGAAGGTGGTCGTCGACGCGGGCAACGGCATGGCGGGGCACACCGTGCCCGCCGTGCTTGGGCAGGGCCTGCCCATCGAGATCGTGCAGCTGTACTTCGAGTTGGACGGCAGCTTCCCCAACCATGAGGCGAACCCGCTCGACCCGGCCAACCTTGTCGACCTGCAGGCGAAGGTTCGTGAGGTCGGCGCCGACGTGGGACTGGCCTTCGACGGCGACGCCGACCGCTGCTTCGTGGTGGACGGTGACGGCCAGCCGGTTTCACCCAGCGCCGTCGCCGCGCTCGTCGCCGTGCGCGAACTGGCCAAGGAGCCGGGTGCCACGATCATCCACAACCTCATCACGTCCAAGGCCGTGCCCGAGATCGTCAGCGAGCACGGCGGCAACCCAGTGCGCACGAGGGTGGGTCACTCCTTCATCAAGGAGAAGATGGCGGAGACCGGTGCGATCTTCGGTGGCGAGCACTCCGCGCACTACTACTTCCGCGACTTCTGGCGTGCCGACACCGGCATGCTCGCTGCCATGCACGTGTTGGCCGCGCTGGGGGAGCAGGACCGCCCGCTGTCGGAGCTCGCAAGGCGGTTCAACCGGTACGCGGCCTCCGGGGAACTCAACTCGACGGTGGAGGACCAGGTCGCGCGACAGTTGGCCGTCAAGGACGCTTTCGCGGATCGGAGCGGGGTGAGCATCGACGAACTGGACGGGCTGACCGTCGACCTCGGCGAGCGCGGCTGGTTCAACCTGCGGGCCTCCAACACCGAGCCGCTGCTGCGCCTCAACGTGGAAGGCCCCGACGACGCTTCCGTGAAGGCCCTCACCGACGAGGTGCTGTCGATCGTTCGCGGTTAGGCCGCGACCGGCCACGGTGGGGCTCACAGTGGTAGAGAGGAAGAGTGGGAGGACAGATGGCGGTCACCATCGATGCGGGCCTGTTGGAGATTCTGGCATGCCCTTCGCCGGATCACGCGCCGCTGACGCCAGGCTCGCCGGACGACCCGGACGCGGACGCACTGACCTGCACGGCGTGCGGCCGGGTGTTCCCCGTGCGCGACGGTATCCCCGTGCTGCTGCTCGACGAGGCGACGCCCCCGACGAAGGGCGACGAGCGAGAATCCCGTGACGAATCCAGCCCAGACGGTGCTTGACGACTCCTTACTCGACGACCCCGCACGTTTGGCCGAAGCCGACGGTGCGGGGCTGCTGCGCGCCGCCGCGATGGCGGGTGCGCAGGTAAGGGCCACCTCGGAGGCTGCGGCCGAGTTGGAACTGTCCGAGCGGCTCGACCTGGGCCGACCCCGCTGCCTCGTCCTCGTGGTGCGGCCGGGTGTCAGCCGCTCCTCGGCTCTCGTGCTCGAGGCGCTGCTGGCCCACACCAGCCCGGTTCCCGTGGTGCTAAGTGACCTCGTGCCCAGTTGGATCGGCGCGCTCGACGTGGTGCTGGCCCACACCGACGACCCATACGACCACGACCTCGCGACCTCGCTGGAGCGCGCGGCCCGCTACGGCTCGACCGTGGTGGTATCCGCGCCGCCGGACGGCCCCGTGGCGTCGTCGGTCGCGGGTAGGGGGCTGCTCATCGCGCCCCGTGTCCCGGTGCCGCCCGAGCTGGCATTTCCGAGGGCACTCGCCGCCGGGCTGCTCACCGCCAACACGCTCGGCCTCGTGGTCGCCGACATCGAGTCCCTCGCCGACCAGCTCGACAACGAGGCCGAGAAGTGCCACCTCGGCCATGAGTCGTTCGTGAACCCGGCCAAGGGACTCGCCCTTCGACTTGCCGAGCACACTCCGATGTTGTGGGGCCTCGACCACATCGCAGTGGCCGTCGGCCACCATGCCGGTCACGCGCTGGCCGCACACGCGGCGCTGGTCAGTGACGTCGCCGACTACCGGCAAGCGATGGCAAGGCCCGCCCTCTACCGCGCGGCGCTGGAATCCGCGGGAAACCGTGACATCTTCGCCGATCCCGACGATCACCTTGCGGAAGGCCTGCCACCGCGGGTACTGCTGCTTGCCGTGCGTACCGGACCTGCCGCGGACAGCGCGCGGGCCCGGACGGGCGCGGCACTGCCTTCGGCGGACGTGCTCGCCCCTGCCGACGAGATCGAGGCCGACGACGTCGGCCGGGCCGCCGTGCTGGCATTGCGGTTCGAACTCGCCGCCGTGTACCTGGGTCTTGCGGCCGGGACCGTCGGTCGAGCAGGCCATGCCGGGCCAGTCACCGCTTAGGAGGCGCGGCGCGAGAGGAAACGGAGATGTTGTGGCTGACATGCGTCGCGGTCGGCTCACGCGCACGCATCCGACGCAAACGCTGCCGGTGCAGCGGACCGGCGAGGAGTTGAGTTGACGGTGGAACTGCTGCGCAACGCGGTACGGCCGTACGCATGGGGCTCCAGGACGACGATCCCGGAGCTGCTCGGCAGGCCGGTGCCCGCGCCGCACCCGGAGGCCGAGCTGTGGATGGGCGCCCACCCGGGCGACCCGTCGCGCGTGGTGGGTGTGGACGGAACCGAGCGCAGCCTGCTGGACGTCGTCGAGTCCGACCCGGTCGGCCAGCTCGGCGAGCGATGCGCGAGCCGCTGGGGCGGCAGGCTGCCGTTCCTGCTGAAGATCCTCGCGGTCGAGGAACCGCTGTCGATGCAGGCGCACCCGTCAGCGCGGCAGGCGGCGGAGGGGCACGCACGCGAGGAAGCCGCAGGCATCCCGAGGGACGCGGCCAACCGCAACTACCCCGACCCGACGGCGAAACCTGAGCTGGTGTGCGCGCTGACGGAGTTCCACGCGCTCGCCGGGTTCCGCGACCCCAACCGCACGGTGGAACTGCTGAAGGCGATCGACACGCCGGGCCTGACCAAGTACACCGAGTTGCTCGCGGCACAACCCGATCCCGACGGCCTGCGGACGTTGTTCACCACGTGGATCACCCTGCCGCAACCCGCGCTGGACCGGCTGCTTCCTGAGGTGCTCGACGCGTGTGTGCACCACGTCAAGGAGC
This sequence comes from Saccharomonospora amisosensis, assembly GCF_011761185.1. Lineage (NCBI taxonomy): Bacteria > Bacillati > Actinomycetota > Actinomycetes > Pseudonocardiales > Pseudonocardiaceae > Saccharomonospora > Saccharomonospora amisosensis. The sequence continues at coordinate 1,082,276 of NZ_JAAOYM010000001.1, forward strand.
ACGGTGAGTTCGACACCGAGTGCCGTACCGTGCTCGGTCTTGGTGAGGCCCACCCCCGTGACGCGGGGGTGCTCGCCGCGCTGCTGCTGAACCGGCTGACGCTCAGCGCGGGCGAGGCCATCTACCTGCCCGCGGGAAACCTGCACCTCTACCTGCACGGCACCGCCGTTGAGATCCTGGCCAACTCCGACAACATCCTTCGCTGCGGGCTGACGCCCAAGCACGTCGACGTGCCGGAACTGCTGCGGGTGGTCGACTTCGCGTGCGGCGACATGCCGGTGTTGCGTGGCGAGCCACGGGGCCGGATGGCCGTCTACCGCACCGACGCGCCGGAGTTCGAGCTGTCTCGGATCGCGTGGGACGCCGGTGACCGCGGCGAGCTGGAACTGCGAGGCACCGGCCCGGAGATCTTGCTGTGCACGGCGGGTGAACTGCTGCTGTGCTCCGACGACGGCACCAAGGTCGAACTGCGCAGGGGAGAGTCGGTGTGGCTGCCCGCCTGTGAGGCGGAAGTGCGGCTGCGCCCGGTCACGGCAGGACCCGCACACCTGTTCCGGGCCACGGCCGGTACCTGCACCGACCTGCCGTGACGTCGACGGGGCAGTAACAGGCACACGAACGGTGTAGCAACTGTGTTCGTTCCGTGTGGTGGCCTTCTCCATACTCGCCTGTGTGAGTGACACACCACGTCACTCGACTGGGATCGAGTTCAAGGAGAACAACGCTGTGACATCGCAACCGACAGCGTCGGCCGGGCAGGTCGGGCAGGCGGCTGCCACCTCGGCCGTGCGCCGCCCCGGCACCCTGCTCGCGGCCATCGGCGTCGCCGTCGCCGCCGCCGTCGCCACGATCGTTAGTGGGATCGTGATGGTGACCGGCGGGGAGGACCTCGCGATCGACATCGTCGCGACGATCGCGGGCGAGGACGCCGGCAGTGTGCGTGATGTGATGGGCGGGTCCGCTCTCATGCAGGAGGCAGTGGACACGCTCAACGCCCGCGGCATCATGGCGCTCGTCACTGGGGCGGCCCTGCTGCTGTTCGCGCTGCTCATGGGTCGCGCCGCGGTCTGGAGCCGGGTGCTGGTGACGATCTCGGCCGCGCTAGTCCTTTTCGTCGACCTTGTGGTGCTCGGCGACGAGGGGACCAAGTTGATGCAGATGCCCGCCGCACTGGGCATCTTGGGGACGATCGCGACCTTCGTGCTGGTGTGGCTGCCTGCCAACAACCGCTACGCCAGGCAACTCAAAGCCAATCGCTGACAGGGGGTGGTGCCGGGCGCGTGCCGACGAGCGCGCGTCCGGCATCTCGCGTCAGCTCAAGCAACAGTGCGACCAGGGTGACCGCGCTGGCGTCGGAGGGGTTGCCGAGCCGATCGGCCTCCGCGGCAGCGCGCTCCGCGAGCCCGTCCTCACCCACCACCTCGTAGGCCCTGGCGAGCACCCGCAGCGTGATCACCACCGATGCGACGCTTCCCATCTGCCTGAACTCGGTGAGGCAGTCCCGCAGCGTCGCGATGGCCTCGGCCACCTTTCCCTCACCTATCATCGCGGCAGCGATCGCCCGGCCACACGACAGTTGTCGCGGTCGCTCGTCGAGTTCGCTTGCCAGCAGGTGAGCCTCGGTGTAGGCGGCCATGGCGCCCTGCCGCCGCCGCAGACCGGCACGGATGGCGCCCAACGTTCGTAGCGAACGAGCCAGCGCGGAACGCACGGGTAGCGGCCGCAGCAGTGAAACCGACTCCTCGGCCAGTTCGTGTGCCGTTTCCAGTTCTCCGCGCAGTGCCAGCGACCAGGAAAGCCCGTGCAGGGCCAGCGCGATCCGCAGCGGGTCGCCGGACAACCGTGCCGCGGCGAGCGTTCGCCTGCAGGCACGGACCGACTCGTCCAGCCTGCCGAGCCGGTTGAACGCCTCCGCCTTGATCAGCTCGACGTGCTGCACGCCCACCTGGTCGGTGCCGAGCAGCTTCAGTGCCCTGTCGGCGATGTCTAGTGCCTCCTGCGGCCTGCCGAGACCGATCAGGCAGCCTGCCAGATTGCCCGTGATCCACGCCGCTGTGCCGCGCTCGCCCAGCTCGCTCAGCAGCGCCGCGCACCGCCGGTACCTTCGCTCTGCCTCGTCGTGCTCGCCCCGGGCATGCACCAGCACGGCGATGTTGGCCTCCGCCCATGCCTCGATCCTGCGCTCGCCCGCCCTGCGCGCCCGCAGGCGCAGCCGCTCATGGCAGTCCCGCATTTCCGCGTACTGACCACGAAGCCACAGGTAGGCGCCCAGCCGTTCGAGGATCATGACCGCCTTGTGGTGCCAGCCGATCCGGAAGATCGAATCGATGACCGTCACCAGGTTCGCCTGTTCGGCCGCGAACCACGCCTGCGCGTCGTCCACCAGCCGCGCGACGGTCTCCCTCGGCAACGGCTGCGGTGGCAGGCCGGCCGGTGAACGCATCGGCAACGGAACGGTCCACGGCAACTGCCGCGCGGCCGCGTCGGTGAGCCCGAGCGTGGCGTCCACGATCCCGCGCACGGTCCGCACCTGCTCCTCGCCGCTGTGGAGCTGGTCCTGCTGCTCCCGCGCGAATACCCGCACCAGATCGTGCAGCCGGTACCTCGGCTCGCCTGTGCTGTCGGTGCTGATCGGGGCGAGCAGGCTGGCCTCCACCAGTTCCTCGATCACCGCGTCGGCTCCAGGACGGCCGATCAGCACCGCGATCGCCCATGCGGGCGCGCTGATGTCACCGCACAGCGCCAGTGCGCGGATGGCATCGCGAGCCGCCGGGCTCAGCGCGTGGTAGCTGAGCGCGATGCTGGTGCGCACCTGCCGGTCGCTGACGGCGAGTTCGTCCAGCCGGTTGCGCTCGTCGTCCAGCCGATCGGCCAGGGCCGACAGTCGCAGATTCGGGCGCATCGCCAGCCGGGTGCCCGCGATCCGCAGGGCGAGCGGCAGGTTGCCGCAGGCGGCCGCGATTCGCCCGGCCGCCGCGGGTTCGGCAGTGACGCGCTGCTTGCCGACAATGCGTTCGAGCAGCGCGGTGGATTCGGCATCGGTGAACGGGCCGAGCGGCACCCGGTAGGCGCCGTCGAGCCCGCTGAACCTGAACCTGCTCGTCACCAGCACGGCACAGCCGGGCGTGCCCGGTAACAGCGGCCGCACCTGCTCCGGTGACGCGGCGTCGTCGAGCACGACCAGCACCCTGCGGTCGGTGAGCCTTCCCCGGTAGGCGGCGGCCCTGGCCTGCGGATCGTCCGGGATGGTCGGTCCGGCAACCCCGAGCGCGCGCAGCAGGTCGGCCAGCACGTCGGCCGGGTCGCGCGGCGCGCTCGCCCCGGCGAGGTGTACGAACAGCTGGCCGTCGGGAAACGCCGCGCGCACCCGGTGAGCCGCCCGAGCGGCCAGCGCGCTCTTGCCCGATCCCGGCTCGCCGCTGACAACGGTGACCGGCACGGTTCCTTCGCCTGCCGTGAGCAGTTCGGTGATGGTGGCGAGTTCGGTTCGCCTTCCGAAGAAGTCGTTGAGGTCAAGAGGCAGCTGGCAGATCGGCCATGGCGCCGTGGTCGTGGTCGCGGTGGCTGCGGCGGTCGCCGTCGCGGCGCTTCGGGCCCGGTTCTCCTCGTCGTCCCCGCTGAGCACCATCGCCTGTGCGCGGCGCAGCTCCGCGCCCGGCTCCACTCCCAGCTCCTCGACCAGCCGCGACCGGGTCCTGGTGTAGACGGCGAGCGCGTCGGCCTGCCTGCCGCCGCGACGCAGCGCCAGCATCAGTTGTGCGGCGGCGCGCTCACGCAGCGGGTGCTCGGCCAGGAAACCCTCGAGTTCGCCGACGACCTCGGTGTGTCGGCCGAGGTCGAGTTCGGCGTCGAGGCAGTCCTCCAGCACGGTGAGGCGTTCGGCGTCGAGCGCGGCCGTGAGTGCGGCGAGTTGCGGCACGTGGACGTCGGCGAGCGCGGCAGGGCCACGCCACTGTGCGAGTGCGTGGCGCAGACACGCAACGGCGGTCGCGAAGTCCCCTTCCCGCATCGCGCGCCTGCCCTCGGCAGCCTTCAGCCGGAACATCCGCAGATCCAGGTCGCCGGGGTGGGCCAGCAGCCGGTAACCCCTGGACTCGTGGCGGATGTCTATCCCGCCGAGGCGCTCGCGTAGGCGTGAGACGTAGGTATGCAGGTTCGAGGCGTAGGACTTGGGTGGGGTTTCCGGCCACAAGGCCTCCACGAGCCGGTCCACCGGCACGAGTTCTCCCTCGTGGCACAGCAGCATCGCCAGTAACGCGCGCTGTCGCTGTCCCCGCAGTCGAACCTGTTCCCCAGTGACGCTCGTGGCGGTGAGTGGCCCCAGCACTCCGAACCTGGTCATCGTGTCCTTCCCCGCACGAAGTGGGTCATCCTACGCAGGCCGTACAGCCACGTGGCCGACGAGGTGAGGTGGGCGCCGGCGAGGACGGCCAAGCCTCTAAGCTGCAACCCGACCGAGTGTCGAATGCGACAGGGGGCAGCCGTGGCGGCAGGCGGTGGGTTGAAGGCGATCATCGCGGCGTTGTTGGCCAACGCGGGTATCGCGATCGCCAAGTTCATAGGCTTCTTGATCACGGGTTCGTCGTCGATGCTCGCCGAGTCGGTGCACTCGGTGGCCGACACCTCCAATCAGGGCTTGCTGCTGCTCGGCCACAAGACGTCGAAACGGCGGGCCACCTCCGAACACCCGTTCGGCTACGGCAGGGACCGCTACTTCTACTCCTTCATCGTGGCGCTGATGCTGTTCACGCTCGGCTCCGCGTTCGCGTTGTACGAGGGAATCCACAAAGTTCAGCATCCGGAGGAGCTGACCAGCCCGGTCGTCGCTATCACCATCCTCGTCGTGGCGATCGTGTTGGAGACATTCAGCTTCCGCACGGCCATCGTGGAGTCGCGAGCGATCAAGGGCGACAAGACCTGGTGGGCGTTCATCCGGCAGTCGAAGACACCTGAACTGCCGGTGGTGCTACTTGAGGACGCAGGCGCGCTGTTCGGCCTGGTGTTCGCGCTGATCGGCGTCGGGCTTTCGGTGGCAACGGGCGATCCGGTGTGGGACGGCATCGGCACCATCATGATCGGTGTGCTCCTCGGGATCATCGCGATCATTCTGATCGTCGAGATGAAGAGCCTGCTCATCGGCGAGGGCTCCGGCCAGCGAGAACTGGCCACGATCATGGCCGAGCTGACTGCCGACGGCATCGAGCGCGTCATCCACATCCGCACCCAGTACATCGGGCCGGAGGAGCTGTTGGTGGCGGCGAAGCTGGCGATGCGCAAGGGCCTGTCGATGTCGGAGGTGGCCCGAGCCATCGACGATGCCGAGACCAGGGTCCGGGCGAAGGTGCCGGTGGCCCGGCTGATCTATCTCGAACCGGACCTGGATCGCACGACCGATGGCAGCGCCACCGTCCCTCGTTGAGGTGGCATTGAGGCGGCACCTTTCTCGCTTTCTGTAGCGCTCGGGTGGGCGCTGCGTGTTTCGAAGCGCGCCGAAGTGCGCCGAAAGTTGCGATATGGGCCCGGTTTGGCGCGTTATGGTCACCGATCGAGATCGATAGCGTTACCGGCTGGTCCACGCGTGCGTCGATCTTCATCCGGTCGGGTTAAGGTCCGTGCGGCTTAGCGCCCTGGCCCCCGGGCGCGTCACCTACTCGTCCCCACCCCGCACGGGAGATACCGCATGTCTGTGAGTCCGAGATCCCTCCTGCGCGTCGTCGCGGCCTCCGCGATGACGCTCGGCCTGCTGTCAGGCACGACCGGCCTCGCCTCGGCGACGAACGAGCCCCGTCCCAGTGACGACCGCGCGACCGTCCACAGCGGCAATGTCGATGCGGGTCAGGAGCAAAAGGACCCGTGCGGCACGGCCGGCCTCGGCGGCGAACCGCTGGACAAGGGCGACCTCACGTTCGAACGCGGCGAGGAAGATGCTGAGCAGCACGTCGACATCCTTGGCGTGGCTGACGGGGTGACAGTGACCGGAATCGTCGTCAAGGGCGGCAACGGGTACAACGTCTACTCCGCAGCTGGTCTGGAGGGCCTGCCCTGGGAAGGTCTGCGCGCGCCGCTGACCGGTGAGAAGGGCAACCTCCCGACCATCAGTCACTGGTTCGCCTGCGGCGAGAAGGACGACGAGGACACGACAACCACCACGAAGCCCTCGGAGACCGGCACCACGACCGAGACCTCCGCGCCCACCACCAGCGGTACCGAGCCGACGAGCACACAGCCCTCCGGGACCACCGAAAGCGCCACCTCGAGCGGCGCGGTCGCGGTCACCACGACCACCCAGCCCGCGGTCTCACCCGCCGGTGACAGTGGCGACCTGGCTTCCACCGGCTTCAGCGGCGGCTGGCTGCTCGGTGTCGGTGGCGCGCTGCTTGTCGGCGGCGGTGCACTGCTGGCGCTCGCAAGGGCACGCCGAGGCAAGGCGTAGCACTTCGCCCGGGAGAGTCAGCTTTCTTCCGGGTCCGGCCTGCCGAGCGGATCGCCACCGTTGGCGATCCGCTCGGCAGCCCGCTCGACGCCTTCGCTGCTCTGCCGGTCGAGTCCGGCTGCCAGCACAACGGCGCGATCCCACTCCGGGTCGGCCACGTAGTCGGTGTGGCGACGCACACCCGCGATCCACCTGCGCCCGCTTCGCGGTTCCCGCATCGGGTCCGGCAACCAGTGGTCACCACCGAGCACCAGCACTCCTCCCGGTCCCCGCACCGCGGGTTCCAGCGCCCCGACACCCCCGTCGCGCAGATACCCGACGCCGAGCAGTTTCCCGCCCGCGACCTGGTGCCGCCACGTCGTCGCACCGCCGCCGAAGCTGTCGGTACCCCGGCACAGCCCGCGCCACCTGCCACCCAGCAGCCCGTATAGCCGTGCCAGCGAAGCGTGCGAGAAGACGGCGGGAAAGGCCCGCTGGTACCCCCACTGCAGCGGGGCGCCCGCCGTCAACACCCCGATCCGTTCGCGATCGTGTGCGGGCAGGTCCGCGGCGAGCCTTCCCGCGGCCGCGACGGCGAGCAGCCCGCCAAGGTGATATCCGGCGAGTACCACCCGGCTACCCGGCTCCTTCAGGTGTTCGCGTGCCCGCTGCGCGACTTCGGGCACGACTTTGACCGCGTAGCACGGCGGCACGGCCGGATGTGCCGCTCTCGGCCAGAAACAGACGAGGTCGGCGAACGCGCCGAGGTGCCTGCTCCGCTGCGTGCCCGTCGCGGCCGTGTACACCGCCCGCAGCAGCCCGGCGGCCAGCAATCCCAGCGCCGCCACCCCGACGGCGGACAGCGGTGCCAGCCAGCCCGGGATCGAGCCGAAACCCAACCGAACCGCTGCCAGCGCGGCCGCGCCGATCCCCATCGTCACCACCACGGCGAGCACCAGCCGGTGCAGGTACTTGCGTTCCCAACTGGCGCGGGCCCACGCGTCGGCCGCCCGCTTCTCGTCGGCCTGTTTCGTGCCCATCAGCCGGATCACCTCAGGAACACCCCTGCCCGCCCTGCGCAGCGGTATCGCCACGGCGAGGCTGAACACCGCGAGCAGTGCCGCGAAGACCAGCACGCCGCCCCACAGCAGCGTGACGAGTGTGTATCCGGCCGGTAGCCGAAGCCCGGCATCGCCGATCAGCCCGCGAGCCGCGATGGCGAGTCCGGCTCCGAACCCACCGCCGAGCAGGCCCGCCAGCGCCAGCGCGGGTGCCGCCGCCCAGCCACCCGCCCACGGACGCAACCGCTTCGGCAACGCCGACCACGCCTGCCTCGCCAGCAGCGCGGCAGGCACGAGCAACAACGCGAACAGCGCGCACACCACGAGCAGGGCGGCACCGATGCCCTCCACCATGCCGTTGCTGCCCGCCAGCGCGGGCGGAAGCGGGGTTCGCAGCAGCGCGACAGCCACGACCAGGCCGGTCGCGGCGACCAGCAGCACACCGCGCAGCACCGGAACGAGTAGCCGGCGGGCGCGCAGCGCCACCGCACCCGCCGCGAACCCCAGCAGTGCCACCGCCAGCGCCCACGAGATCACCTGCGGCGTGCCGTGCGGTGCCCGCAGCGGGCCACCGAGCAGCAGCAGCGCGACACAGGCCAGCGCGGCCACGGTGTGCAGGCAGCGCAGCATCGGCGTGTCTCCGGGGTCGACGAGTTGGTCACCCGGCAGCTCCGGCCCGGCAACCCGCGCGCGCTCGGCGTCGGCCGCACCGCTGGACAGCGACCAGTTCACCGACGAGATCCGGTACAGCACCCCCACCACGAGCAGCAGCGGCAGCACCCCCACGGCGGTACGGGCCCAATCGGTGCGGCGAAGCCACTCCGGCGCGTACGGAAGGCAGGGCGAGGCGGGCCGCAGGCACTGCACCGCGATCAGGTCGAGCGTGACGACAGCGAGTTGACTGATGAGCAGCATCGTCAGCAGCAGTGCCGCGATTCTGAGCAGGCCGCGGCACACGGCACCAAGCAACGCGGGCACCGCCCTGCCCGGCGGCACCGGTGGCAGCATCCAGTGCGCCACGTTCGCGAGTGAGAACGGGAACAGCAGTGCCCACGTCGCCTTCGCGGCGCCACCCGAGGTCATCCCGCTCCACAGGTAACCCTCCAGCGTGCGAGGCACCGAGCGGTCGAGCGCCTGCACCACCGGGCCAGGCGCGGGTCGGCTCAGCCGATCGGAAGGGCGAATCACCCTGCCCACGCCGTCACCGGCGACGTCCACGGTGCCCGCCGAATCGAGCAGTGACTCGCCACTCGTGCCGATCAGCCCGGGAACTCGCAGTTCGACCACGCGGGTGTCGGGACCGGGGATAGGCACAGGCGGCTCCTCGTCGTATTCGGGGTATTGGTCCTCGTTACCGCAGGTAGGCGACGAGCGGAGACCAACCGTAATCGGCGGGGACGCACCGCGCCCTGTCGGTGACACCGCGAGTCCGAAGAATCGAGTGGCAATGACCCCCGATAGCGTTACGTCGCGGCGGAGGTGGGACCGCGAGGCGCGAGCCCTAGGCTGGGCCGATGGGCCGGTTGGTTGTCATCGAGGGACTCGACGGGGCGGGCAAGCGAACTCTCACCGAAGCGTTGACCAAGGCGCTGCACGACCGGGGCCGCAGTGTGTCCACCATGGCGTTTCCCAGGTACGGCGAAAGTGTGCACGCCGACCTGGTACGGGAGGCGTTGCACGGCGAGCACGGGGACCTGGGCGGCTCGGTCTACGGCATGGCGCTGCTGTACGCGCTCGACCGCAGGGAGGCCGCACCGGACATCCGGGCCGCGATGGGCACCCACGACGTGGTGCTGCTCGACCGCTACGTCGCCTCCAACGCCGCCTACCAGGCGGCCAGGCTGCACCAGGACACCGACGGCAAGGTGGTCTCCTGGGTGCGCGCGCTGGAGATCGACCGCTTCGGGCTGCCGGTGCCCGATGCGCAGGTGCTGCTCAGGGTGGCGCCCACCCTCGCGCGCGTGCGGGCGCGGCACCGCGCGGCCGCCGACACCGCGCGGCCGCAGGACGCCTTCGAGTCCGACGACGCGTTGCAGGCCCGCTGTGCCCGGCTGTACGACCGGCTGGCGGAAGAGGGCTGGCTCGCGCCGTGGCACATCGTCGACGGAACCGCGCGGGTCGACGCGGACGCGCTGGCGGCCGACCTGCTCGCGTCGCCGTAATCTGGGGCGGAGGCTACCTCGGGAAGTGCCCGAGCTGACCGGACAGCTCGGCGGCCGCCTCCGACATCGGCCGCACCAGTTGCTGGATGCGCTCCCTCGACAGCCGGTACGCGGGCCCCGACGCGCTCATGGCGGCTATCACCTCGCCGTCACCGCCGTAGATGGGAACGGCTACCGCGTGCATGCCGAGTTCGAACTCCTCGAAACAGGCCGCGTACCCGCGCTCGACGATGTGCCGCAACTCGGTGTTGAGCACCTGCGTCGTCGTCGTGGTGCGCGGGGTGTACCGCTCCAGACCCGTTCCGAGCAGTTCGCTCCTTGCCTCCTCGTCCATGTAGGCCAGTAACACCTTGCCGCTGGAGGTCGCGTGCAGCGGCGTGCGTCTGCCCGTCCAGTTCTGTGCCGTGACCGCGGCCGAGCCGAAGGCCTGGCTGATGTTGATGGCGACCCCACCGTCGGCGACCGCGATGTTGACCGTCTCGCCGAGGCGCTCCGCCAGTGACTGGCACGTCTGGTTGCCGAGCTTGGCCAGGTCCATTCGCCCGGTCGCCGCGCCGGCGAGCCGCACGATCCCGAAGCCGATCGCGTACTTTCCCCTGTCGCCGAGCTGCTCGACCAGCCCTCTCAACTCCAGAGCGCTCACCAGCCTCGACGCGGTGGACTTGTGGACGCCGAGTTCGGCGGCGATCTCGGTGATACCCGCCTCTCCGGCCTGGGCGAGCAGTTCGAGCACCGTGATGGCGCGGTCGACGGACTGGACCGGGCTTGCGGCGCTCTTGGCTGCCTTCGCTGCATCGGAGTTCCGCACAGCGCAACACTAACGTCCGATGGCAAGAGCGCCGGTCACGACGATCGCCTTCCAGCGGCGGCCGGCGGCATTGTCGCTGGTCCCACGGGCTCGGTACCGAACCGAAATGACGGGTCGTGCACGGTTACGACTCCGGTAGTGCGAATATGTGCGGTATGAAGGCACGTGTGCTGGTCGTCGACGACGACCCCGCTCTGGCTGAGATGCTCACCATCGTGCTCCGTGGCGAGGGGTTCGACACAGCCGTGGTCGCCGACGGTTCCCGGGCGCTGCCTGCACTACGTGAGCTGAAACCCGACCTTGTGCTGCTCGACCTCATGCTGCCCGGCATGAACGGTATCGACGTGTGCAAGGCGATCCGCGCCGAGTCCGGTGTGCCGATCGTCATGCTCACGGCCAAGAGCGACACTGTTGACATCGTGCTCGGACTGGAATCCGGCGCCGACGACTACGTGGTCAAACCGTTCAAGCCCAAGGAACTCGTCGCCCGCGTGCGCGCGAGGATGCGGCGCACGGAATCCGAGCCCGCCGAAACGCTTACCATCGGTGACCTGACCATCGATGTCCCTGGACACGAGGTGACCAGGGACGGCAAACCGATCCCGCTGACCCCGCTCGAGTTCGACCTGCTCGTCGCGCTGGCCCGCAAACCGCGCCAGGTGTTCACCCGCGAGGTGCTGCTGGAGCAGGTGTGGGGTTACCGGCACGCGGCGGACACGCGGCTGGTGAACGTGCACGTGCAGCGACTGCGCTCGAAGGTCGAGCGGGACCCCGAGCACCCCGAGGTGGTACTGACCGTCCGTGGAGTGGGGTACAAGGCGGGGCCACCGTGAGGAGACTGAGGCAACGGAGCACATGAGACATCGGCTGGCCCGGCTCGGCCGGTCGGCGGTGGAGTTGGCCGGCCGTGTCGCGGGCTACGGTCGAAGCAGGGCACACGCGGTTGGGGAACTGTGGAAGCGATCGCTGCAGTTCCGGGTCACCGTGTCCACGCTGGCGTTGTCGTCCGCGGTGGTGTTCGTGCTCGGCATGGTCTTGCAGAACCAGATCACCGACCGGCTGCTGGACAACAAGGAACGCGCGGCGATGGCGCAGCTTCGCGTTGTCGTGTACACGGCGGAGAGCGAACTCGTCGGTGACGCGGGCCAGGACGACGCGTTGCGCAACCGGCTGGGCAACGCGCTGAAGAAGATCACCAGCAGTTCGGTGGCGACGCAGGACGCCCAGAATTCCGCCGCGGGGGCATTCGAGCCGGTGCTCGCTGCGGGCGATCCGGAGGTGTCCTCGGAGAACGCCATCCACGCGGGCCCCTACGAGAAGGTGCCCGCGGGGATGCGCAACTTCGTCGAGAACAACCAGCGCACCACCCAGATCCACACCGTCTCCGGCGTCACGTATTTCATGGTCGGCGAGCCGGTCACCACCGCGACCAGGCCGATCCAGCTCTACCTGCTGTTCCCGCTGACGACCGAGCAGAACACCGTGACCACCGTGCAGAACACACTGCTGGTGGGTGGCCTTGTGCTGTTGTTGTTGCTCGCTGCAATCACCAACATCGTCACCCGACAGGTGGTGCGGCCGGTGCGCAGGGCGGCCGAGGCGGCGGAGACCTTCGCTGGCGGTGACCTCGATCGACGACTCGACGTCGTCGGCGAGGACGACCTGGCCAAGCTGGCGACCTCCTACAACGAGATGGCGGCGAGCATTCAGGACCAGATCCGCCAGCTGGAGGAGTTCGGCCAGCTCCAGCGCCGGTTCACCTCCGACGTCTCCCACGAGTTGCGCACGCCGCTGACCACCGTGCGCATGGCCGCCGACGTGCTGCACGCCTCCAGGGAACAGTTCCCCGCAGGCCTGGCCAGGTCCACCGAGTTGCTGGTCGACGAACTCGACCGGTTCGAGACGCTGCTTCGGGACCTGCTGGAGATCAGCAAGCTCGACGCGGGCGTGGAAGAGCTCTCCGCCGAGCACATCGACGTGCGCCCCATCGCCGAACGGGCCGTTGAACAGGTCAGCGTCATCGCGGGCACGGCAGGCAGCGCCATCGAGTTCGATGCGCCACAGGAGCCGGTGAACGGCGAGGTCGACGCGCGCCGCGTGGAGCGCATTCTGCGCAACCTGCTGGCCAACGCCATCGACCACAGCGAGGGCAGGCCGGTACGCCTGCTGCTGGCCGCGGACGAGCACGCGGTGGCCTTCGCCGTCCGCGACTACGGGGTCGGCCTGCGGCCAGGGGAGGCCGAGCTGGTGTTCAACCGGTTCTGGCGAGCCGACCCGTCCCGAAACCGGCGCACCGGCGGCACCGGCCTCGGACTCGCGATCAGCCAGGAGGACGCCAGGTTGCACGGCGGTTGGCTGGAGGCGTGGGGCGAGCCAGGCATCGGCTCGTGCTTCCGGCTCACGCTGCCGCGCCGCGTTGGTGAACCGGTCGAGCAGAGCCCGATCGGGCTGCCGCCCGACCCGCCGTCCGTTTCGCCGCATGACGGCACGCGGGAGTCTCCCGAGACCACCTCGCCCTTCGGCCACGACGGGGGCGTCTCCGAAGGGGCCCAGCCGGCCACGCCGGTGGGGGCGCCCGAGCGCGAGGAGGTTCGATGATCCGCCGCCGCTACCGTGCCCTGCTCGCCACATTCGCGGCCGCGCTGACCGTGGCGGGCTGCGCGGCGGTACCCACCGAGACCCAGCCGAAGGCGGTGCCACAGGAGCGGGTCGCACCGCAGACCCAGGAGATTCCCGAACCCGCGTCCGGCCTCGATCCGCTTTCGGTCGTGCGCGAGTTCGTGCGCGCCAGCGTGCAGCCGACCAACGACCACGCGGCCTCGCGCGCCTACCTCAGCCCGGCTGGTCGCAAGCAGTGGCGACCTGATCAGACCGTGACCGTCATCCAGGACGAGTTCGGCACGGTGTACGCGCCGGACAAGGATCAACCCCAGAACGAGACCGAGCGTGTCGTGACGCTTCGGGGCGCGCAGGTGGGCAGGCTCGGCCAGGACAGCTCCTTCATCCCTTCCGACGAACCGGTGTCCGAACCGGTGCGGGTGAAGCTGCAACGAGACGGCCAGTGGCGCATCGTCGATCCGCCGGACAGCATCATGATCACCGAAACCGACTTCGGTGAGGCCTACTTCCGCGTGCCGGTCTACTTCTTCGGACCGGATTCCACCGCGCTCGTGCCCGACCTGCGCTACGTCGTCGCGCGGCCACAGTCCGGCCTGCCCGCGCGGGTGGTGGACCTGTTGCTCGCCGGGCCTTCGAACGCGTTGACCGGTGCGGTGCGCAACCCGCTGGACTCCGCTTCGCTGGAAAGCAACGTGACCGGGACCAACGACGGGGCGCTCGTGGTGCCACTTTCCGGCGTCGCGGAGCAGAGCCAGCAGGACAAGAAACTGATGGCGGCTCAGATGGTGCGCTCGCTGCAACACGTGACCACCAGCAGGATCAGGCTGCTTTCCGACGGCACGGCACTGGTGTCGGGGCAGAGTGAGTGGCGACCCAGCGACCTGCCCGCCTACGAGGCGGTCTCGTCCCCGAACTCGGAACTGCCCGGGCTGATGACCGTAGGTGGACTCGTACGTTCGCTCGGCTCAGGTGCCCCCATCGACGGGCCGGTTGGCGCGGGGGCGGTCGATGTCCGCAGCGCTGCGCAGTCCATCAACGGCCAGCAACTGGCGATCGTGGAGAACACCCGTGGCGGGGTGCGGCTGCGGGTGGGCGACTACGGCACCGAAGGTCAGGTTGTGGACTACCCCGCGAAGAACATGACACGCCCTACCTGGTTGCCGCCGACCAGTAACGGTGGCAAGTCCGGGGAGCTGTGGACCGTTGTCGACGGCGAGCAGGTGGTGCGGGTGCAGCAGGCACCGAACGGGCAATGGATTCCACAACGGGTGAACGCCTCCGAACTCGCCGCCGTCGGGGCGATCACCGGGCTGCGCCTTTCCAGGGACGGGACCAGGGTGGCGATGATCGTGGGCGGTCAGCTGGTCGTGGCCTCGGTGGTACGCGCACCCGACGGAACCTCGGTGTCGCTGCGCGCTCCTCGGATTCTGAAGGGCGACCAGCTGGACAGCGTCGTGGACGTCGACTGGATCAACCAGGACACCCTGATCGTGGCCAGTTCCTCCGAGCGGATTCCCGTTGCCAGGGTGCCCGTGGACGGCCTGGGGCTGGACCAGTTCAACAGCTCCAACCTCACGCCGCCGATGCGGGCGATCACCGCGGCGCCGGGGAGGCCGATCGTGGTGGCCGACGCCAGCGGGTTGTGGACGGCCAACGACGTCGGCGCGGTCTGGCGTCCGCATCCACAGACACTGCCCGCCGCGGAACCGTTCTACCCGGGCTGAGCCGGTTTTGTCGGTACCTTCCGGCAGGCTTGCTCGGTGTGAGCGCGACAACCCGATCGGTAACCGGCGCCTGCGTCAAAACAGTGCTCGAGCTGCTGCTGCCGCAGCGGTGTGCGGGCTGCGGCTCGCCCGACGGCCCGTGCTGCCCGGCATGTGCCCGCTCGCTCGACGGCCAGCGACTGTTCAGGCACGGCAGCGGGGCACACGCTCTCGCGCGCTACGACGGCGAGGCAAGGCGACTGGTACTCGCCTACAAGGAGCGCGGCACGCGCAGCCTCGCTCCCGTGCTCGGGAGTGCGCTCGCCGACGCGGTGCCCCGGCTGCCCCACGGCCGCCCCGGCCAGGACGGTGTGTGGTGGCTGGTTCCCGCGCCGTCGCGCCGCTCGGCTTCGCGGGCACGGGGCGGCCAGCACATGCTGCGGGTGGCCAGGCACTGCGCGAAAGCACTCGCGGCACGCGGTGCGGCTTCGGCGGTCGCGCCCGCGCTGGAACTCGCGCCGGGCACGCGCGACGCGGTCGGACTGAACAGGGCCCAGCGCGCCGCGAACCTGGCTGGCCGGGTGCGCTCGCGGCGCGCGGGACTGCCTCCGCCCGGCACGCCGGTCGTCCTGCTCGACGACGTGGTGACCACGGGCGCGACCGTGGCGGCCTGCGCGCGGGTTCTCAGCGCGGTGGGCATCGAGGTGACCGCCGCCCTCACCCTCACCGGAGTTTGAATCTCACTCGTTCGAGTGGCCGGGAACCGCTACCGGGGGGTCGTGCGTTGACCGGATATGACGCAGCCCACCGTCACCCTCGGACATCGAAGCAGGGGGCCGGTGCGCCGCGGGAATGAGAGCCCGCCGAGCGCGCTGCTCCGAACGGGCTGGGGGAAGCGGGCGAACACCCTTTGTCGGCTGCGTTTCGTAACGACTTTCGACGGTTTCGCGTCCCCCGCACCGGGGGCTGTTGCATCCGCTGTGAGCGGGCTAACGTGCTGCGCTAACAGCGGTTCCCGCAGGCAAGGGAGGTGACATCACATGTCCCTGGCGCCGGAGGAACGCTGAGTCCGCAGGACGCCCGCGAGACGTCGCGTCGCGTCCCGTCCTCCGCCCCGGCGTTTGTGGTCGCAATAGGCAACTCGCACGCACGTAAGCGAGGGAGGTCGTGTATGGACATCGTCATCAAGGGTCGCAACGTGGAGGTGCCCGATCACTATCGGGTGCACGTCAGCGAGAAGCTGGCGCGGCTCGAGCGCTACGACAAGAAGGTCATCCGCTACGACGTGGAGCTGTTCCACGAGCCCAACCGAAGGCAGGCCAAGAGCTGCCAGCGCGTCGAGATCACGGGCAAGGGCAAGGGCCCTGCCGTTCGCGCCGAAGCCTGCGCGGGCGACTTCTACGCGGCACTCGACTCCGCGATCAACAAGCTGGAGAACCGGATGCGCCGGATGCACGACCGGCGCAAGATCCACTACGGCCGTCGCGCTCCCGAGTCGGTGGCCGAGGCGACCTCGACGGTGGAGGGCCTTTCGTCCGGCTCGGCACCGGGTGGAAGGGCGCCCGCGTCCGCCACAGCCGTGCTCGAGGCACCGGCGGAGCCGATCGCCACCGAACAGGCGACAACAGCCGACCCCTTCGAACTCCCGGAGCAGCGCTGGGACGACGGTGTGACCGCATACGAACCCGGTCGCATCGTCCGCGAGAAGGAACATTCGGCAGAGCCGATGACGATCGACCAGGCTCTCTACCAGATGGAGCTGGTCGGACACGACTTCTACCTCTTCAACGACTCCCGGACCGGCAAGCCGAGCGTCGTTTACCGCAGGAAGGGCTTCGACTACGGCGTGATCCGCCTGGCGTGACTACCAGGCGGTGAGCTCGTCGCGGCCCGCACGCGCTCGCGTGCGGGCCGCCGTGTGCACGCGGGCCTGCGCATTCCCTACGATGGAGGTGCTGCCCGGTGTCCTCCGGGCCCGCGACGACCACCGGACACAGCTAGTGAGGTCGACTCGATGCTTCTGAACCGCCTGCTCCGCGCGGGCGAGGGCAAGATGGTCAAGCGGCTACGCCGCATCGCCGACCACATCAACACCCTCGAGGACGACGTCAAGGACCTCTCCGACGCTGAACTCCAGGCCAAGACCGACGAGTTCCGCAAGCGCCACTCCGAAGGAGAGTCACTGGACGACCTGCTCCCGGAGGCGTTCGCCGTAGCGCGGGAGGCGGCCAAGCGTGTGCTCGGGCAGCGTCCCTTCGACGTACAGCTGATGGGCGCCGCCGCGCTCCACCTCGGCCAGGTCGCCGAGATGAAGACCGGTGAGGGCAAGACGCTCACCAGCGTGCTGGCGGTCTACCTCAACGCCATCTCCGGCAAGGGCGTCCACGTCGTCACCACCAACGACTACCTCGCCAAGCGCGACTCCGAGTGGATGGGCCGTATCCATCGGTTCCTCGGCCTGGAAGTGGGTGCGATCCTCTCCGAGCTGCCTCCCTCCGCGCGACGCGAGGCGTACCACGCGGATGTCACCTATGGCACCAACAACGAGTTCGGCTTCGACTATCTGCGCGACAACATGGCGTGGAGCCTCGACGACTGTGTGCAGCGCGGCCACAACTTCGCGATCGTCGACGAGGTTGACTCGATCCTCATCGACGAGGCACGCACCCCGCTGATCATTTCCGGGCCCGCCGACCAGTCGTCGCGCTGGTACACCGAGTTCGCGCGCATGGCGCCGCTGATGAAGAAGGACGTCCACTACGAGGTGGACGAGCGCAAGCGCGCCGTTGGTGTCACCGAGCAGGGTGTCGAGTTCGTCGAGGACCAGCTCGGGATCGACAACCTCTACGAGGCGGCCAACACCCCGCTGGTGGGTTTCCTGAACAACGCGTTGAAGGCCAAGGAGCTCTACCACCGCGACAAGGAGTACATCGTCCGCAACGGCGAGGTGCTCATCGTGGACGAGTTCACCGGCCGCATCCTGGCCGGTCGCCGGTTCAACGAAGGCATGCACCAGGCGATCGAGGCCAAGGAAGGCGTGGAGATCAAGGCGGAGAACCAGACCCTCGCCACGATCACCCTGCAGAACTATTTCCGGCTCTACGACAAGCTCGCGGGCATGACCGGTACCGCCGAAACCGAGGCGGCGGAGTTCCACCAGACTTACAAGCTCGGCGTGGTGCCGATCCCGACGAACAAGCCGATGGTCCGGGCCGACCAGGCCGACCTGATCTACAAGACGGAGCAGTCCAAGTTCGAGGCCGTAGCTGACGACATCGCCGAGAAGAACGAGCGTGGCCAGCCGGTACTCGTCGGCACCACCAGCGTCGAGAAGTCGGAGTACCTGTCCAAACTGCTCGTCAAGCGGGGCGTCCCGCACGAGGTGCTCAACGCCAAGCAGCACCACCGTGAGGCGCTGATCATCGCCAAGGCCGGTCGCAAGGGTGCGGTCACCGTCGCCACCAACATGGCAGGCCGCGGTACCGACATCGTGCTCGGCGGCAACCCCGACATCATCGCCGACGAGGTGCTGCGCGAGCGTGGTCTCGACCCGGTGGAGCACTCCGAGGAGTACGAGGCGGCCTGGGCGAAGGTGCTTGAGGAGGTCACCGCCGAATCGGAGGCCGAGGCCGAGGAGGTCATCGCCGCGGGCGGTCTCTACGTGCTCGGCACGGAACGCCACGAATCCCGGCGCATCGACAACCAGTTGCGTGGTCGTTCCGGCCGTCAGGGTGACCCAGGCGAGTCCCGCTTCTACCTCTCCCTCGGCGACGACCTGATGCGCCGATTCAACGCGGCGATGGTGGAACGAGTCATGACCACCATGCGGCTGCCCGACGACGTGCCGATCGAGCACAAGATCGTCAGCAGGGCGATCAAGAGCGCTCAGACGCAGGTCGAGCAGCAGAACATGGAGATCCGCAAGAACGTCCTGAAGTACGACGAGGTGCTCAACCAGCAGCGCAAGGTCATCTACGGCGAGCGCCGCAGGGTGCTCGAGGGTGAGGATCTGCGCGACCAGGTCGAGCACATGCTGCGCGACGTCGTCTCCGCCTACGTCGACGGCGCCACCGCCGAGGGCTACGCCGAGGACTGGGACCACGAGAAGCTGTGGACGGCGCTCAAGACGCTCTACCCGGTGGGTGTCAGCTGGGAGGAGATCGTCGAGGAGGACGACGACGTAGACGCCGACCGGCTGCGGGAGATCCTGCTCGACGACGCCGCGAAGGCCTATGCCAACCGTGAGGCCGAGATCGACGCGAAGGTCGGCGAGGGCGCGATGCGCGAACTCGAGCGGCGGGTCGTGCTGTCGGTGCTCGACCGTAAGTGGCGCGAGCACCTCTACGAGATGGACTACCTGAAGGAAGGCATCGGCCTGCGGGCGATGGCCCAGCGCGACCCACTCGTGGAGTACCAGCGCGAGGGCTTCGACATGTTCAACGCGATGCTGGAGTCGCTGAAGGAAGAAGCGGTCGGCTTCCTGTTCAACCTGCAGGTCGAGCAGGCCGAACCGACTCCGCAGCCGCAGCCGTCCCCGGCGGCGGTACCCGCTCCCGCGGGCGGGGACGGCCAGCGTGCCGCCGCCTCAGGCGGGCGGCATGCCCGGCAGGTGCCGCCGCAGCCACAGCCGGAGCCGGCCCCCGCCGCGCTGCGGGGCAAGGGCCTGGACGGTGGCGGCTCCGCGCCTCAGGCCCTGACCTTCTCCGGGCCGTCCGAGGGTGGTGGCGTGCAGTCCCGTGGCACCGGCGACGGCAGCGACGAGGAAGGCGGAGGGTCGGCCGCGGGTGGTACCAGGCGGGAACGCCGCGCAGCCGCCCGGCAGCAGGCGAAGAAGAACAAGAAGGGCGCCCGCCGCTAGCAGGTGTTCGGTGGCGGCCGCGGGTGCCGGTGGGCGCCCCGCGGCCGCGTCGCTACCGCCGCGGGTGGCCCTGCCGTCGCGTCAGCGGGTTCACCGCATCCGCCTGCGCGGGGCCAGCACGGTGAACGAGGTGCAGCGCCATCCCTGGTCACCGTGTTCGAACCGGGCCGCAACGGCGGACGCCCGGCCGTAGGCGTAGGCAGTCCCGCACACTTCCACGGTGCGCTCCGACGGGCGGCAGATGTGTATGTGTCGCAATCCGTAGCGTGTCGCGCTGGCGCGGGTGCGGACACGAAGCGCGTGGAACAGCGCGGGCGCCAGCCACCCCGCGAGCTGGGCCAGCGGCCGCCGTCCCGTGTGGACCTCGAGCAATGCGGCCAGTACCCCGTGAATCGCACGTCGGCCGAGTTCCGGCAGTGGCTCACCCTCCGCGTCTCGCTGCCGCGCCTCCTCCAGCAGCTCATCGATCGTCAGCTGCCCCTCCGGTACCGCAGGACCGGGCGCGGGGCCGCCCCGGTTGACCGGCTCGTACGGGGTGAGCGGAAGCAGTCCGCTTCTCGCCGAGTTCGTCCGCATTCGCAGTTCCCTCCAGACTTCTCAAGGACGGCCCCCCTGACCGCCCGTAGATAAAGAGCAAGAAGCGGCCCGTTTCGACTCAGAAAACGCCCGTACAGGTGAACCCGGTCGGTGTCGTTCGTAGGGTGAGGGCGTGCTGAAGGGGATCGTCGTCGACTACGCGGGTGTTCTCACCGACGCTGAGGCGTCCCGCCTGTTTGCCGCGCTGCACCTTGCCCGCGGCCATGGGATGCGCACCGCGCTGCTGTCCAACGCCGATGGCGGCGGGCTGGTGCGCGACCGGCTCGCACCGTGGTTCGACGCGATGGTGTTCTCCGGTGAGGTAGGGCTGGCCAAGCCCGATGTCGAGGTGTATCGGCTCGTCGCGCGACGGCTGGGCCTGACGCCGGGGGAATGCGCGTTCGTGGACGACTCGGCGGGCAACGTCGCCGGCGCGGTGGCCGCGGGTATGGCTGGTGTGCGGCACGTGTCGGTGGAACAGACGTTGACCGAGTTGGCCGTGCTCTTCACCGGTGTTGTGCCCGGAATCGCCTGACGCGCGGGAGCTGGTCGGCTACGCTCGTGTACCGGTTGGTGACCGTCAGCGGGGAGGGCTTGGATGGCCGACCGAGTGTCGAGTGGGGAGCGTAACGCTGCCTTGGACATCTTCGCGGGGAGTTCGAGCGCGGTCGCCGCGGTGCAGGGTGTCTTCGGGCCTGCGGGCGCGGCGGTTGGCGCGGCGAAGGTCGGTGCCGCGATGGCCGGTGCTACAGCGGGCGCTGCCTCCGGCTCTTGGGCCTTCGACCGGGAGCAGATCGACGCGGTGATCCGCCAGTGGGAAGACCTGAGAGACGACCTCGAGCAAGATCGGCAGTCGATCAACTCGATGATCAGGAATGCGGTTCCTCCGTCATCTGACGACCCGAGTGGTCAATTCGTGAAGTCGATTCTCGACGGGTTGCGTTCGTTGGACGAATCGAACAGTTCCATGGCCGAGTACGTGCAGGATTTCCTTGACAAGTTGTACAAGGCGAGGAACGTCATCAGTCAGACCGAAACGGACAACACAGATCCGTTTCGGTCGGCAACGTCCCCTTCGGATAAGTCACTATGAAGGACCAAACAGTGCTTCGTGCGGCACTCCTGCTGTCGACCATAGCAGCAATGATCGCCATCGCGGGATGTTCCGGAAAGGAGCCGGGTACGCCCACAAATCCCTCGGATGATGCGCAGCGGTTGCCCGTGTCGAGTTCCGGCCAGACAGAGAACGGTGACGTTCCGGCCGTTGCGGATGAGCTGGATATGTCGCCGTATCTGGCTCGACCGTGTGAACTCGTTCAGGCCGAGACGATGGAGTCTTTGGGCTATACAGCTCCGGGAAAGACGATGACCGCAGAAGACGACAGCATCTCGGAGTTGACCGGACCTTCGTGTGGATGGAATATGTCCGATACTGCCGCCTCGCTGACATTGACAGTGCAGACCGGTAACCGGGAGGCGGGCATGGGAGGACTACAGGGTATGTATGACGCCTACCAGAACGGGCAGTTCGAATACTGGGAACCCACAACGGTAGGTGACTACCCGGCGGCCTACAGCGGGCTTTCAGACAGACGTACTGAAGGCGACTGTGGGCTCGTAGTAGGTGTAGCGAATGACCTGGCCTTCTCTGTGGACGCCAATCTATACCGAGAATCGCCCCGGGAGGCGTGTCCGGCCGCCAAAAGGTTGGCGACCGCAGTGGTCAATACACTCAAGAGCGGTTCGTAGTGGAGGCGGTTGACACATGCCTGATGGATGGAGCGGCCGCGAGATTTACGAAAACTTTCAAGGCGCGAAAGGGACTGACCGATTGCAGGCCATCGCCGAGGCGATGGTCAAGCTGCGAAATACCTACGGGCAACGGGCAGCGTCGATCGCGCGTATCAAGTCGGAGATGGAGTCGGCTTGGACCGGGGAGGGTGGCGAAAGCGCGCGGGACGGCGCGAGCCCACTGATGCCCGCACTGCTCGGCTCGGCCGTCAGTATGGACGCCACTGCTCAGTCGCTGCAGCACCAAAGCACCGACTGGCACAACGCCGCCAACTCGGTGGAGCCGGTGCCTCCGATGCCGGAGAAGCCGAGTCCGTGGACCAGTGGGCTCAAGGCTGCCATCCCGATCGTCGGTCCTGGCATCGTTGCCGACGAGCAGGAGGCATACCAGGCGGGAGCTGAGGCACACAACCGGGCCGCGCAGCACAACGTGCAGGTCTTTTCCACCTACGCGACCCAGACCACCACAAACTCAGAGGTTCCACGAAACTACGAGGTGCTGCAGCCGAGCAATGCCGAGATCTCGATCTCCAGCACCGGGCCGAGCTCCGTTTCCGGTGACCTGAACGCCGGCGCGGACTTCACCCGTGGAACCACTGGGCAGGCCACGGTCAGTCCTGGCGGCACGATGTCTGGTTCGGTCGCGGGATCGGTGCCCTCGGCCGGTCCCCTCACGCCCGCCGCTGGTTCCGGCGGCGGGCCGGCGCACTCGGTCAACCCGACGGGTACGGCGGCGACCACCGCGCCGTATCCGGTCGGGACGTCCGGAACCGAGCGCACCAGGCAGGAGAGGGCGAAGCAGGCGTTCGGGGCGTTGCCCGGCACCGGCAGGTCGGGCGGAAACCGCGGCGCGGGCGACTCCGGCGGAACTCGTGGTGGAGGCGCTGGGGAGCGCGCGGGCAGCCGCCTCTACGGTCCGGGCGGCCGTGGCGCCGGCGCCGAAGGGGCGGGCGGTCGCGCGCCGGGCGAGGTCGCTCGGGGTGGCGCGCGGGCAACGGGAGCCGGCTTGCCCGGCACGGCGGCCGCCACAGCCGAAGCTGCCGCCGCCAGGAGCGCCGCCCCGGCCAGAGGCGCGGGAATGGCGCCCGTGGGCGCCGGCGCGGGCCGCGGTAAGGGCGGTGAGGACGAAGAGCACCAGCGTCCCGCGTTTCTGCAGGAGAACGACCCGGACGAGACCTTCATCGGCGACCTCGGCAAGACGGCACCGCCGGTGATCGGGGAGTGAGGTCCGGCAGAGTCGACCTGCCACTGTCGGCTCTGGCGGGCGTCGTCGAACGGGAAGGTGTGGGGTCGCTGCACCTCGCACTTCAGCCGGAGCCGATGTGGTTACCACAGGATGAGCGCGGCGATGCCGAGTCGCGTGTGGACAAGTACCTCGCCGACGCTGGGCTCGTCGACGGCCGGGGCCGGGTGGACGCCGACTTCCTGGACTGGTTGCCGCTGCTCACCCATGCCTCGGTGGAGTACTACGGTTGGCTCAACCACGGCGACACCACGTGGAGCGTTCTCGCGGCATCGCGGGGCCTGCAGGGGCTGCTCGCGGTGCGGAGGGACGAGCGGGTGAGCCTCGCTCCGGTCAGCAGGCACGAACTGCCGCAGGCAGCGGTGGGGCAACTGCCCGACCTCGTTCCCGGCGGCGGTACCCACTGGTCGGTACGGGTCTGCGAGCTGCGGGAGGCTGGTGAACGCGGACCGAACGAAAGGGCACTGCCCAACGAGATTCGCGAGATCGTCAAGGTGCTGCGGCGGCCGGTCGCCGGTGGCGGCGAACTGTACGTGGCCGAGCGGGACGACGTCGGTCGCTATCGGAGGCTGGCCGACCCACTGCACTATGTGGACACCGACTGGGGCAGATACCTCAACTACACCAGCGGTTGCGGCGCCGATAGCGTGGTGCACATGGCGCCGGGCGACCCGGGCGCCATGGTTTCGGCGCTGGAAGTGCTTCGCGCCTGCCTGCGCTAATCCCGCTGCCGACGCCGCACCAGTTCGAAACACAGCACGGCCGCGGCGGCGGAGACGTTCAGCGACTCCACCTCGCCCGGCATCGGGATCGTCACCCAACCGGCCACCTGGGAGGCGACCTCGTCGCTGACGCCCGCGCTTTCGCCACCGAGCACGAACGCCACCCGCGCGGGCAGTTCGACCTCGAACAGCGAGCGCGCACCCGATGCGCCGAGTGCGTAAACCGTGTACCCGGACTCGGTGAGTTGCTCGACCGCATCCCCCGCGGTGCGGCAGCGCAGCACCGGTGCGCGAAAGGCCACCCCAGCGGAGGCCTTCACCACAAGCGGGTCCAGCGCGGCGACACCTCGCCGGGGTACGACGATGCCCGCCAGACCCGCCGCCGTGGCGGTGCGCAGGATCATCCCGACGTTGGCCTGCGTCGTGATGCCGTCGAGTACCAGTACCGGCGAAGGCGGGGGACGATCTGCCAGCGCGGCAGCCAGCGGGCGCATCCGGGGGGCGACGACGTCGGCCACCACACCCTGGTCCTGCTTGCCGTTGCCCGCGAGCACCTTGACTCGGTGCGCGCTGGCCCGGCGCACCTCGACGCCCGCCGACCTCGCGGCTCGCTCGATCTCGGTAACAGCCGGTCCCCGCGCGATGTCGGCCAGTATCACCTTGTTGACTTCCAGCGTGGGGTCGGTGAGTGCCTCCAGCACGGGTTTACGCCCGTACACGGTCAGGAAGCGGTCCTTGGGGGACACCGCCTGCTCACTCACAGGTGGCAGTCTCGCACAGCCTCCGAACCGGGTGCGCCGCGAGGAGGTCGCATCCGGTGCTGGGCGAGAGCGGGTCGGCCGGATTTCTGTCAGGATCGCGTCATGGCCGATCGTCTCTCCGCGCTGGACGCCTCGTTCCTGTATGTGGAGACCCCCACCACGCCGATGCATGTCGGAAGCGTGGCGATCTTCGAGCGGCCGCGGTCGGGGTTCGGCTACCGGCAACTCCTCGCGCTCATCGAGCACAGGCTCGGTTACCTTCCGCGCTACCGGCAGCGGGTGCTGCAGGTGCCCGGCCACCTCGCAAGACCGGTGTGGGTCGACGACGTCGACTTCGACCTCAACTACCACGTCCGCCGCTCCGCGCTGCCTGAGCCGGGTGACACCAGGCAGTTGTTCGAGCTGGTGGCAAGGCTCATGGCCCGGCCGCTGGACCGCGAGCGCCCGTTGTGGGAGACCTATTTCGTGGAGGGTCTGGCGGCGGGCAGGGTCGCGCTCGTGACCAAAGCCCACCAGTCGATGATCGACGGGGTCGGCACTGTCGACCTCGGCCAACTCATCCTCGACAGCACGCCGACACGGCGGGAGGCAGGCGACGACCTCACCTGGACGGCTCGCCGCCCACCCAACCGCACGCAACTCGTGCTCGACGCGATCGAGGAGACCGCGCGGCGGCCGGGCGAGCTGGTGGACAACGCTCGCTCCGCCGTTCGAGACCTGGCCAGCGCTGCCGAGAAGACGCTCACCGCTGTCGGAGGAGTCGCCACGATGCTGCGTTCGGTGCTGCGGCCACCGCCGTCGGGGCCGCTCAACGCACACGTCAGTGGCGGCAGGGTGTTCGCGGGAGTGCGGACCGGCCTCGACGACTACCGGGCCGTGCGTGCCAGGCATGGCTGTGCCGTGAACGACATCATTTTCGCCGTGCTCACCGGTGCGCTGCGGGAGTGGCTCGCCTCACGCGGCGACCTGCTCAGTTCGGAGGCGACGGTGCGGGCGCTGGTGCCGCTGGCCGTGCTCGACCCTGACACGGCCGAGTTCTCGCCTGCCGGGCTGGTGAACAACCGGGTGGAGCCGTGCCTGATCGACCTTCCGGTCGGTGAGCCGAACCCGGTGTTGCGGTTGCAGCACATCGCACACGCCATGGCCGAGCAGTTGGATTCCGAACGCTCGGTGGCCGCGCGGGCGATGCTCAAGGTGGGTGGGTTCGCGCCCGCGACCATGCAGGCGCTCGCGGCTCGCGCGGCGAGCCCGTTCTCCGGACGGCTCTTCAACGTGCTCGTCACCAACTCGCCGGGCCCGCAGCAGCCGCTGTTCGCGGGCCCGGCGAGAATGAGCGAGATCTATCCGGTCGTGCCGCTCGCGCGAGACCAGGCGCTCGCGGTCGGTGTCACCTCCTATCACGGCAGTGTCTACTTCGGATTAAACGGGGACAGGAAGGCGCTGTCCGACGTGGACGTCCTCGCGGGGATGATTACCGAATCGCTAGAGGAACTGAAAGGGACTGACTGGTGAGGGTCTACCTGCCTGCCACGATCAACATGCTCCGGCAGTTGGTCAACGAGGGTGAGTTCATGCCGCTGAGCGGGACGGCGTTCGCGCTCACGCCCGCGTTGCGGGAGTCCTACACCAGTGGCTCAACGGAGGAGTTGGAATACGTCGCGCTGATGGACGCCGCTCGGGCCTCACTGCGCCTGCTCGCCGCCGCGCAGGAGGGCGGCGGGGACGTGAAGGAGCCGCCGAGGCGAGTCGTGGTGTCGGCCGACGTGGCGGACCCGACGCTTCGGCCGGACCTCGACCACGCCGTCGTGCGACTGTCCGGCCCGGTACGGCTGGACCAGGTCGCCGCCGTGCATGTCGACGCGGAGGAGGCGGAACCCGCGGTGATGGCAGCGGCGGCCGTGGTGGACGCCGCCGACCTCGGTGACGAAGACGCGGAGTTCACGCTCGGCGATGTCGAGGACCACGAACTCGCCTGGTACGCGCCCGGAGAACTGCCGTTCCTCCTCGAGCTCATGTAACCATGAGGGCAGCCCGCTCACGAGGCGGACAGACCGGGAGGCGAGAAACCATGGACGCTGTGACAACGGTCCCCACACCGGTGAACGAACCGGTTCGCTCGTACGCGCCGGGCACACCCGAGCGCGAGTCGCTGCGGCGCAGACTGGCCGAGCTGGAGGGCGACAAGCACGAGCTGACCCAGACCATCGCAGGGCGACGTAGGCAGGCGGGCGGTGAGCCGTTCGATGTCGTGCAGCCGCACGACCACGGTCATGTGCTCGGCGTGAGTGCGCAGGCGACACCGCAGGACGTGGCTGACGCGGTGGCCGCGGCCAAGGCCTCGGCCCGCGAATGGAGCGAGCTGCCCTTCGACGAGCGTGCGGCGGTATTCCTGCGTGCCGCCGACCTGATCGCGGGACCCTATCGCGACACCCTCAACGCGGCCACGATGCTTGGCCAGTCGAAGTCCGTACAGCAGGCCGAGATCGACGCCGCCTGCGAGCTGATCGACTTCCTGCGGTTCAACGTGGCCTACGCGCGCCGAATCCTGGCCGAACAGCCGAATTCGGCGCCCGGCGCCTGGAATCGCATGGACTACCGGCCACTGGACGGTTTCGTCGTGGCGATCACTCCGTTCAACTTCACCGCGATCGCCGGCAACCTGCCGAGCTCACCCGCCCTCATGGGCAACACGGTGGTGTGGAAACCGACGCCGTCACAGCAACTCGCCGCCCACTACACCATGCAGGCCTTCGAGGAGGCCGGACTGCCGCCAGGCGTGATCAACATGGTTACCGGCGACGGGCAGGCGGTGAGCCAGGTCGCGTTGCGCGATCCAGGGTTCGCCGGGCTGCACTTCACCGGGTCCACCGCCACGTTCAAGTTGTTGTGGCGCACCATCGCCGACCATCTCGACACCTACGGCAGCTACCCCCGCATCGTCGGCGAGACCGGCGGCAAGGACTTCGTCGTCGCACACCCCTCGGCGAACCCGGACAAGCTCGTGACCGCGCTGGTACGTGGCGCGTTCGAGTACCAGGGGCAGAAGTGCTCCGCCGTTTCCCGTGCCTACCTGCCGCGTTCGCTGTGGGAGGACGGGCTGCGGGAACGGCTGGCCGACCTGACGCGCGGTGTGACCTACGGCGACATCACCGACTTCTCGCTGTTCGGTGGCGCCGTCATCAACGCGCGCGCGTTCGCCAAGCACCGCGAGCTGCTGGCGTCGGTCGATGCCGATCCGGCGGTGGATGTCCTGGTAGGCGGCGGCTGCGACGACCGGGTCGGCTACTTCGTCGAGCCGACGGTGCTGGTGTCGCAGGACCCGGCGCACACGCTGTTCTCCACGGAGTACTTCGGACCCATCATGGCGGTACACGTCTACCCGGACGCGGACTACGAGCGAATCCTGGACGTGGTGGACACCAGCGCCCCGTATGCGTTGACCGGTGCGGTGTTCGCCGACGATCGGGCGGCCGTCCAGCAGGCGCACCGCGCGCTTCGACGCACGGCGGGCAACTTCTACGTCAACGACAAACCGACCGGTTCCGTCGTGGGTCAGCAGCCGTTCGGCGGTTCGCGGGCGTCGGGCACCAATGACAAGGCGGGCTCGATGTTCAACCTGCTGCGCTGGGTGAGCCCGCGCTCGATCAAGGAGACCTTCGACGCTCCGACCGACATTTCCTATCCGCATATGGGGTGACCCCGAAAACGGGAATGCCCCCGGGTGAGGCGCGACTGCGGCTCACCCGGGGGCAGTTCACCTCGGATGATCAGAACGACGGCATCTCGCCGATCTGGTCGGCGGGCGGCGCCTCGACGTTCACCGGCGCGCCCCAGTCGGTGTACTTCATGACCATGGAGCCACCCTGTCCGGGAGCACCCATGCTCTCGGCGATCTTGCCCATGTCCATGGACACCTGCACGGGGAGGTTGTCACCGTTGAGCCACAGCTCCATCGGAAGCTTGCCCACCTTGTCGGCCAGCTGCTTCGCCTGCTCCTTCGAGATGCCCGAGCTTTCGGCCATGTCGTCGGAGATCTTGGCGTAGTCCAGCTCGATCCAGTAGTGGGTGGCGTCCTGGCCGTCGAGCGTGGTCTCCTCGCTCTTGGTGATCTCACCCGCCTGCTGGACGTACTCCAGCGTCTTGCGCGGGTCACTCTGCTCGGCCATCTGGTCGAACGTGCCACCGAGTTGCTGCGAGAGCGGGTCGGTGCCGTCGGCCGAGATCTTGATCCAGGTCTTGCCATCCATCTGCGATGCCAGCTCGTCGGGCATCTTCATGTACATGGCCTTGTCGACGAGCCGGATCTCGAAGCTCTGTCCCTGCATCTCCATGGACATCGACATCTTGGAGTCGGCACCCGCGTAGAGCGCTTCGCCGTTGGCGGTCATCTGCTGACCGGCCATGTCCATTTCCATGGTGAACTTCGAAGACTGGCTCTCGTTGGTGCGTTCCGTGGCCGCCTGGACCAGATCCTGGGTACTGGTGAACAGACCACCCCCGGAGTCCCCGCCGGTACCGACGGCGGTGCCACCTTCGGTCCCGCCACCGCAGGCGCTGAGCGCGAGAACGAGAGCGAAACCGCTCGCCGCCAGGGCTGACTTACGCATGGAGTCCCCTTGAATGCTTGGTTTGATACGTCCGATCGCACAGATCGGACGGATAACTCTCGCACAGGGTTCCATAGCGGTACTCACGACATGTGCGAAAGGCGTGAAGTATCGCGAACCGTCATGACTCTGCTCCGCTACGTGACGCCAGAAGTCTTCGCAACGAAGCCAGCCTGCCCGGCCGTGCCCTTCCGGACGCGACCACGTCGTCCAGCGCGCAGTCCGGGTCCTCGGTGGGACCGAGGTGACCACACCCGGGCGGGCATTCCTCCGCGGCCTCGGCGAACTCGCCGAAGGCGCGCACGATGTCGTCGCCGGTGACGTGGGCGAGGCCGAAGGAGCGGATGCCGGGCGTGTCGATCACCCAGCCGCCGCCGGGCAGCGGTAGCGCTACGGCCGCCACGGACGTGTGTCTGCCCTTTCCCACGGCGCTCACCTCGCCCGTCGCCAGGTCCGCTTCCGGGACCATGCGGTTGACCAGCGTGGATTTACCGACCCCGGAGTGCCCGACGAGGGCGGAGACCCGGCCGTGCAGCACGTCGAGCAACTCGGTGGGCTCCTGGTCGTGGCGGGTGACGACCGCGGGGACGTCGAGATCGGCGTAGGAGGCCAGCAACTCGTCCGGCTCGGCGAGGTCGGCCTTGGTCAGGCACAGCACCGGCTCGAGCCCGCCCGTGTAGCAGGCGACGAGGCAGCGGTCGATGAATCCCGTCCTCGGCGGTGGATCGGCCAGCGAGGTGACGATCAGCAACTGCTCCGCGTTGGCGACAACGACCCGTTCGTAGGGATCGGTGTCGTCCGCTGTGCGACGCAGCACGCTGTCGCGTGGCTCGACACCCACGATCCTGGCCAGGGTGTCCTGCCTGCCGCTGACGTCGCCGACCAGCCGAACCCGATCTCCGACGACCACGGGAGTGCGCCCCAGTTCTCGCGCCCGCATAGCGGTGACCAACCGAGCGGGATCGGACTCGACCGCGCACCGCCAGCGTCCCCTGTCCACCGACGTCACCATCGCGGACACGGCGTGGGCGTGGGTGGGGCGGCGCTTGCTGCGTGGCCGGGTTCCCTTGCCTGGGCGGACCCGGACGTCGCTCTCGTCGAGCCTGCTCCAGTCACTGCGGGCCAAACGCTTCACCCTCCTCGCGCGACGCCGACTGTCCCAGACGATGATCCCCCATGCCGCTCGCCATGGCCCGGCAACCGTGTAACGATGGCGCTCAGTAACTGGAGAACAGGGAGGCCGATGCGATGTGCGGCCGTTATGCCGCCACCAAGGACCCTGCCACGTTGATGCGCGAGTTCGACGCGGTCGACGGCACGGAGGGACAGGCGCCGGAGCCGAACTACAACGTCGCCCCGACCAAGAACGTTGTGACCGTGGTGGAGCGGCATCCGCGCGACGTGGAGGGCAACGTGCTCGCCGAGGAACCACCGGTGCGCAGCCTGCGGGTGATGCGTTGGGGGCTGGTGCCGTTCTGGGCGAAGGACCCTTCGGTGGGCAGCCGAATGATCAACACCCGCGCCGAGACCGCGACGCAGAAGCCCGCGTTCCGCAAGGCACTTTCTCGCAGGCGCTGCCTCGTGCCCGCTGACGGCTGGTTCGAGTGGCGTGCGGCGACACCGGCCAAGACGGCGGGCAAGAAGACACCGAAGGAACCCTTCTACATGACCTCGCCGGATGGTTCCTCGCTGGCCTTTGCCGGGCTGTGGGAGACCTGGCGTGACCCGAAAGGCGACCCGGACGCCCCGCCGCTGATCACCTGCTCTGTGCTCACTACCGATGCCGTGGGCAGGCTCGCCGAGATCCACGATCGCATGCCGTTCGCGCTGCCGCCGCAGCGCTGGCAGGGCTGGCTGGACCCGGACCGCGCCGATGTCGCCGAGTTGCTGGCGCCGCCGGAGCAGGCGTGGGTGGACTCGCTGGAGGTGCGGCCGGTGTCCACCAAGGTGAACAGCGTGCGCAACAACGGACCCGAACTGCTGGAGCGCGTCGAGCCGGAACCCGCCGACCTGGACGCGGCACTGTTCGACATCGGGAAGCGATGACCCGCAAGGAGATCGACACGCCGCACGGCCCGGCACGGGTCGAGCTGCACTGCGCGGAGGAAGGTGTCGCCGGGCTGTTGCTCGGCCACGGGGCGGGCGGCGGTGTCGAGGCACCGGACCTGGTGGCGGTCACCAGGGCGGCGCAGCAGGCCGGGGTACACGTGGCGCTGGTCGAGCAGCCCTACCTGGTGGCGGGGCGCAAGGCCCCCGCGCCCGCGAAGCAGCTGGACACCGCCTGGCTCGCGGTGGCAGACGACCTGTCGAGGACGTGGTTCGACGGGATGCCGTTGGTGTTCGGCGGCAGGTCATCCGGTGCCAGAGTCGCCTGCCGCACCGCCGCAACCGGGCAGGCGGTAGCGGTGCTGTGCCTGGCGTTTCCCGAGCATCCTCCCGGAAGGCCGGAGAAGACCAGGCAGGAGGAGTTGGACGCGGTCACCGTGCCGACCCTCGTGGTGCAGGGTGAGCGTGACCCGTTCGGCCGTCCCGAACCAGGTCCTCACCACGAGATCGTCGTGGTCGCTGGCGACCACAGTCTGAAGGCGGACCTGGCCGCCGTCGCTCGAGCGACGGCGGAGTGGTTGCAGCGGGTACTGCGCCCGCTCGCGGCCTGAGTCAGCAGGCGATGGCGGCGACCGTGGCGCCGGTGAGCCGCACCAGGTCGGCCGGTGCCAGTTCGATCTCGAGGCCGCGCCTTCCTCCCGAGCACAGCACGGTGTCGAACCGCTGTGCCGAGGTGTCAACCACGACGGGCAGGCTGCCGCGCTGGCCGAGCGGCGAGATGCCGCCAACGACGTAGCCGGTGGCCCGCTGAGCGGCCGAGGGGTCGGCCATTCGGGCCTTCTTGCCGCCCACCGCAGCGGCCAGCGCCTTCAGATCGAGCTGGGCCGTGACCGGAACGACGCCGACGGTGAGCTTTCCGCCGACATCGGCGACCAACGTCTTGAACACCCGCTCCGGTGCCACCCCGAGCGCCTCGGCTGCCTCCGTCCCGTACGACTCGTGCCGGGGATCGTGCTCGTAGGTGTGCACCGTGTGCTCGATGCGCTTCTTGCTCAGCAGCGCGGTCGCGGGAGTGCCCTTACCAGCCACGAGCGGATCCTAGCGATCGGCTCCTCCACCGAACGGAGCGGAATGGAGCATCGCGGCCAGGCGTTGACAGATACGTGCTGACAGCCTCCGTAAAGACGCCGACAGTGCGAGCGGCGTTGTCCAGAAGTTCTTCGAGCTCCCGCGTATCCTTGAAGGCGACCCATGCGCGTTCGGCCACGGGTGGTCACCGCGCAGGCAGCGATCGGGAAGGGAACGGTTTGCCGAGCACCGAGGACTCTGCCGAGGCGATGGCCGAAACGGCGGTGCAGCCCGACAGCGAGCAGGAACCGGAGCGCGAGCAGGAACTGGTGGAGCGCTTCGAGCGTGACGCCATGCCGTTGCTCGACCAGCTCTACTCGGCTGCTCTGCGGATGACCCGCAACCCCTCCGACGCCGAGGACCTGGTCCAGGAAACCTACCTGAAGGCATACGCCGCGTTCTCGTCCTTCAAGAAGGGCACGAACCTCAAGGCGTGGATGTACCGCATCCTCACCAACACCTACATCAACGGCTACCGCAAGCGGCAGCGCCAGCCTTTCCAGCAGCCGACGGAGGAGATCACGGACTGGCAGCTCGCGCAGGCGGAGAGTCACACCTCGAGCGGGTTGCGCTCGGCCGAGGTGGAGGCCATGGACAACCTCCCTGACACCGACGTCAAGGCTGCGTTGCAGCAGCTGCCGGAGGAGTTCCGGCTCGCGGTGTACCTTGCCGACGTCGAGGGCTTCGCGTACAAGGAAATCGCTGAGATCATGGACACACCAATCGGCACGGTGATGTCTCGCCTGCACCGCGGGCGTAGCCAGCTTCGCGGTCTGCTCGCGGATGTCGCCAAGGAACGGGGCTTCGTTCGCTCCACCCAGCAGGAGGTGGCAGGCCGATGAGCGCGTGCGGCGGTTCGGACGAGCCCGGCAAGGTCAACTGCGACGAGGCGCTCGCTGAGATTTACCTGCTGCTCGACAAGGAGTGCACCCCGGAGCGTGACGCCGAGCTGCGTAAACACATCGAGGACTGCCCGCCGTGCCTGGAGGAGTACGGCATCGACGTGCAGATCAAGCAGTTGCTCGCGCGCAAGTGCGGCGGTGACCTCGCGCCCGCCGAACTGAAGAGCAGACTGCGGGCCTCGATCCGCCAGACCGTGCAGCAGCGAGGCGGGTTGCGCTACGCCGAGACCGAGATCGACATTGAGGAGTTGCAGACCCCTGACGGCCGTGGGTAAACGGCGAGCGCCGTTCACCCACGACTCGGCGTCAGGCGTTGGGCTTCTTGCCGTGGTTGGCGCCCTTCTTCTTCCGGTCGCGGCGCTTGCGGGCTCGCTTCGACATCGCTCACTCCTCCATGGCTAACTCGGCGTCTAGTGTGTCACGTGGGAGCGGGTTCGCTCGCATTGCCTCCGAACCGTGGGAGGGCCGGGAGGGGAATGTCCACGCTAGCTGAGCTGCTCGCCGACAACACCGGCCTACCGGGCGAGGCGGTCGACCACCTGCAGATGGTGGTCGCCGAGTGGCAGTTGCTCGCCGACCTGTCCTTCGCGGACTTCCTGCTGTGGGTTCCTTCGGAACAAGACGATGGCGACTTCGTCTGCGTGTCGCAGGTGAGGCCAACGACCGGCCCGACGGCTCACCCCGAGGACGTGGTCGGCACCAGGTTCACAACGGCTGACCACCCGCAGCTGGGCAGGGCGATGCGGGAGGAGCGCATCTGCCGCGAGGAGGAACCGCACTGGTACCGGGACCTGCCGATGCGCAGGGAAGCCATTCCGGTGCGCTTCGGCGACTCCGTGATCGCCGTGCTCAGCCGCGACACGAACCTCGCTTCACCGAGGGTGCCGAGTCCGCTGGAGATCGCCTACCTCGGTAGCGCCGCCGACCTGTGCCAGATGATCGCAGACGGCACCTTTCCCAGCGTCGACGGCACTTCCGACGTGCACACCAGTCCCAGGGTTGGGGACGGGCTGATCCGTGTGGACTCCAGCGGGACCGTTGTGTTCGCCAGTCCCAACGGGCAGTCGGCGTACCACAGGATGGGGCACGAATCCGATCTCATCGGGACCAGGCTGGCTCCGCTGACCCGGTCGCTCATCAGGGACCCGTTCGACGCGACGGAGGTCTCGCACCGCATTCTGGACGCACTGGACGGTAAGCCGGGCAGCCGCACCGAGGTCGAGTCGAGGCGTGGCGCCGTGGTGCTGTTCCGAGCGCTGCCGCTGCGGCCAGGGGGCCGAGCGGCCGGAGCCCTGGTGCTGGTTCGCGACGTCACCGAGGTCAAGCGCAGGGACAGGGCCCTGTTGTCCAAGGACGCCACCATCCGCGAGATCCACCACCGGGTGAAGAACAACCTGCAGACGGTGGCAGCGTTGCTGCGGTTGCAGTCGCGCAGGACGC
This sequence comes from Saccharomonospora amisosensis, assembly GCF_011761185.1. NCBI lineage: Bacteria > Bacillati > Actinomycetota > Actinomycetes > Pseudonocardiales > Pseudonocardiaceae > Saccharomonospora > Saccharomonospora amisosensis. Next base: position 1,117,115 of record NZ_JAAOYM010000001.1, read on the forward strand.
CCTCACCCGAGGCACGCCAGGCACTCGGCGAGTCGGTGCGCAGGGTCTCGTCCATCGCCATGGTGCACGAGGCGCTGTCGATGTCGGTCGATGAACGGGTGGATCTGGACAAGCTGCTCGACAACGTGCTCCCCATGGTGGGTGAGGTCGCCACGGCGGAGTCGCAGGTGACGCTCTCGCGGACCGGCTCGTTCGGGGTGGTGGTCGCCGAGATCGCGACGCCGCTGGTGATGGTGGTCGCCGAGCTCGTGCAAAACGCCGTCGGCCACGCGTTCGCGGGCGGGCGCAACGGCAAGGTGGAGATCGTGGTCGAGCGATCGGCCCGCTGGCTCGACGTGCTGGTACGCGACAACGGCAAGGGCCTGCCCGCGGGGTTCTCCCTGGAGCGTGCCGACGGGCTCGGGCTGCAGATCGCGCGGACTCTCGTGGAGTCGGAGCTGCGTGGTTCGCTGTCACTGCGCGGAATCCGGGAGGACGACACTGCCGCGGGTGGGGCTGCCACCTCCGCGGGTCGGCGTCTCGGTGGAACCGAGGCCGCGCTGCGCATCCCGCTCAGCCGCCGAGTGTGATCGCGATTCGGGGGCGAATCGCCGGGCTTTTCGCGGAGGCACATCCGGAGCGCTTGAGGGCCGACACCCGAAATGGATGTCGGCCCTCAAACCTTTTGCCTTGGGGCAAAAGGAAATCGCTCTTGTGCCCGCGGCTTGAGTGTTCTCAGTGAATGCTTAACACTCGCTCCCGGCCCCTTCGTGAAACGCCAGGTGATCCGGGAACTGCCACGAGGTCATCTCAGAAATTGCTGCGCGTGCCGATCTGCGCACGGCGACGCTTGAGTGCACGCCGCTCGTCTTCGCTCATGCCGCCCCAGACGCCTGCGTCCTGGCCGCTGGCCAGTGCCCAGGCCAGGCAGTCGGAAGCGACGGTGCAGCGGTGGCACACGGCCTTCGCCGCGGCAATCTGCGAGACAGCCGGGCCGCTTGTTCCCACGGGGAAGAACAGTTCCGGGTCCTCGTCTCGGCAGGCCGCGCGGTGGCGCCAGTCCATTTTCGTGAGCTCCTTTTGGGGCGCGGCTGTCCGCGCCACAGTCGTCATGGCGGTCGTTTCTTGGGGTGCTTGTGAATGCTTTCACGAAGCTCCGGCTTCGACAAGTGTTTCGAGGAGATCGGTGAGTCAGCTCACCCGGCCAAGCGACCGGCCTGACCTGCGAATTTGTGGTGTCGCGGGGTCTGTTGACCGGTCGACGTTGCGGTGAGTGGGCTCTTTCCGTCGCTGAGCGGCAAAGCCAGTTTGCCGCAGGTGATCACGTCGATGCGTTGACCGACAGCAACCACTCAGCTCACGACGGTGAGCGCACGGGGCACGCTGACGAACTCCACGTGCCGACGCTGCCCGACCAGATCTCCGTCGACCTGCAAGTTTACCTGCTCCTTCGCGGTGATGCTGACGATCGCCAGGTCATCGTGACGCAGCAGACGCCCGCCCCGGTGTCTCGCACGCTTGCGCAGTGCCTGTCCAACGTGCCGAAGCACCGTCGGCAGGCCGAGGCTTGTCAGTGCGAACAGCCCGAGTCCGGTGTCGAACGAGCACTCGGTATTGAGCTGAACCGGTCGCGCGCCGAGGTAGCTCCAGGGAGCGGTGTTGGAGACGAACGCGGTGCGCACCTCCACCGGTTCCTCGCCGGGAAGGCGGACGGTCAACGATGTCCTGCCCCGAGGGTGGCGCAGATAGCAGGACACCGCGGTGCGCAGGTACAGCGATGGTCCCGTCTGCTTGCCGCGCCGTTGCTCCACTTCCGCCACGACGTCGGCGTCCCAGCCCATCCCGGCGTTGAAGGTGAACCATCGCTCGCCAGCTCTGCCGAGTCCGACCTGCCTGCCGTGCCCGCCCTCCAGTGCGCGCAGCAACACGTGCGTGGCCTCGACCGGATCGCGGGGCAGTCCAAGTGCCCTGGCGAAGACGTTCGCTGAACCGCCGGGAACGACGCCGAGCATCGGCACCGAGTCGAACTGTCCCGGGCGGCCGTCGGTGTCGGCGAGCAATCCGTTCACGACCTCGTTGACGGTGCCGTCCCCGCCATGCGCGACGACGAGTCCGATGCCGTCGGCGGCCGCCGCTCTCGCGACGGCCATGGCATGACCCCGGTGTTCGGTCTCGACGACGTCGAGCTTGACCTGACTGGCCAGTGCGTGCGCCAGCACGTCGCGGCCACCCGGTGTGGTCGCGGTGGCTTGCGGATTCACGACGAGAACTGCACGCACTACCGCAGAGTAGGTGACCCGGCAGCGGTTCCGGGCCGGTTGACCGCACAACTTCTGCGAATCTCGTCACTGCGTGATGAACGCGATGAACCCGGTGGACACGTGGTCTCGTTCGCTCCTGCCGGTTGCCCTCCGTTCGCCTGGCGGCCGTTGGCCGCACCGGACTCCGCGTCGCGACGAGTGCACCCCGAGCCGACCGCTCGCTCATCGACGACAACAGAATCTTTGCTCGCGGCCCGGCCACGCGAAAACGGCCGTCCGGGTGGCATACCATCGATGGTGCTCACGCACGGTCACCTGACGGGAGGGCCGCAACCCGTGCCCATTCGCGACAAAATCTCTCCCGCTCCCCGCGAGGTGCGTCTCGCGGGCGCGATCACCGTGCTGCCCGGTTTGGCCCTGCTGGCCATCGGTGTCGTGCTGACCGTCGACTCCGGTGGCGAGGCGGCAGCGCCGGGCAACAACATCTACGCCGAGATCGCCTACTACGCCGTGCTCGCCGCTGGTGTGCTGGCGGTCGCAACCGGTCTGCTCCTCGGCAAGACCTGGGCTCGCTCGCCCGCGCTGGTGGTAGGCCTGCTGCTCGTCGGAATCGGCTGGTACGCGGCTGGGCCGTCCGCCCAGCCCGGCTACGGCGTACCGATCATGCTTGCCGGCGCCGCCGTTGTGGTGTTGCTGTTCCGCAGGGCGTCGAGGGCCTGGGTGCTCGGGATGCGTGAGGGAGAGACCGAGGAGGAAGCCGCCCGGCGAGGTGGGGCGGCCGGCAGGGCCGCCGCTCGGGACCAGGACGAGGACCAGCCGTAGCCGGCGGACCTCTTCGGTAGTCCGACAGGGCGATAAAAAAACGAATAGTCTTCACAAATTCCGGTACTCGTCGGTAATGTGCCCGCGGCACAGGCGCCGAAGGAGGCCGGTATGCGGGCACGTATCCCCGTCTTGATCGCGACCGCGGTTGTCACCATGGCGGGGGTGGTTGTACCCGCCGGGTCCGCGACGGCCCGGCAGTCGGACCCTCCACCCGCCGCGCCCGACTACTGCGAAGGCCAGTGCACCGACATCCTGCCTCCCGGCGAGAACGGCAACGCCACTCTCGCTCAGATCCTCGCGCACCGGCTGCTCGGCACCCGGCCCGCGCACGCGGACGACCAACTCGGTGCCTACGCCGCACTCGCCGACGAGTACCCCACCCTCACGACCGACACCATTCGCCGGTTCTTCAACGACGCCTCCTTCGGTGTCGAGCCGGACGACGTGGAAAGCGTCGTCCGGCCGCGCGACGACGTGACGATCATCAGGGACAAGTCGACCGGGGTGCCGCACATCTACGGCACCACCAGATCCGGTACCGAGTTCGGGGCCGGGTTCGCCGCCGCGCAGGACCGGCTGTGGCTGATGGACATCATGCGCCACGTCGGCAGGGGGCAGCTCACCTCCTTCGCGGGTGGCGCGCAGGGCAACCGCGAACTGGAGCAGCAGTTCTTCAGCGCGGCGCCCTACACCGAGCAGGAACTGGCCGAGCAGATCGAACGGGTGGCCCGGTCAGGCCCGCGCGGCGCGCGGGCGCTCGCCGACGCACGCTCCTACGTGGACGGCATCAACGCCTACATCGAGCGAGCCCACCGCGGTCGCTACTTCCCGGGCGAGTACGTGCTCACCGGGCACGTCGACCCGCTCACCAACATCGGTGAGATCGAGCCGTTCGAGCTGACCGACCTGGTGGTGCTGGCCTCGGTGGTGGGCGCACAGTTCGGTGCGGGCGGCGGCGGCGAGGTGCGCGCCGCTATCGCCAAACTGGCCGTCCAGGAGCGTTACGGGGTCGAGCAGGGTGAGCGGGTCTGGCGCGGCCTGCGCGCGGAGGACGACCCGGAAACCGTTCGCACGCTGCACGACGGCCAGCGGTTTCCCTACGGCAGGACCCCCGAGCACGCCAGGGGAACGGCCATGCCCCGACCCGACTCCGTGCGCGCTCAGCAGCTCGTCTTCGACCGGTCGGGTTCGGCCGCCGACGACGACACGGCCGCGTGGCACGTGCCGGCTCCCGCCGAGCTGGAACCCGCACGCGGCATGTTCTCCGACGGCGTGCTGCCAGCAGACCTGCTCAGCGAGAAGCACGGCATGTCCAACGCGCTGCTGGTCTCGGGAAGGCACACCGAAAGCGGTAACCCCGTCGCCGTGTTCGGCCCGCAGACCGGTTACTTCGCCCCGCAGCTGCTGATGCTGCAGGAGCTACAGGGCCCAGGCATTAGCGCACGCGGCGCTTCGTTCGCGGGACTGAGCTTCTACGTGTTGCTCGGAAGGGGACAGGACTACGCGTGGAGCGCGACCACGTCGGCGCAGGACATCGTCGACACCTACGCCGTGGAACTGTGCGAACCCGGAGGCGCGCGGCCGACGCCGGAGTCCGACCACTACCTCTTCGAAGGGCAGTGCCTTCGGATGGAGACGGTGGAGCGCGAGAACTCCTGGCGCCCGACTGTCGCGGACCCGACGCCGCCCGGCTCCTACACGCTGCGCAGCTACCGCACCAAGTACGGTCCGGTCACCCACCGCGCGGTCGTCGACGGCAAACCGGTGGCCTACGCATCGCTTCGCTCGACCTTCTTCCACGAGGTCGACTCGATCGTGGGCTTCCAGGAACTCAACGATCCCGGCGCCATCGGCTCCGCCCGTGACTTCCAGCGGGCCACCTCGAAGATCAATTACACCTTCAACTGGTTCTACGCCGACGCCGACGACACCGCCTACTTCAACTCCGGTGCCAACCCGGTGCGCCACTCCGACGCTGACCCGAGCATGCCGGTGTGGGGAAACGCGGGGCTGGACTGGCGCGGCTGGAATCCGGAAGGCAACTCGGCCGAGTACACCTCGTTCGAGGCTCACCCACAGTCGATCAACCAGGACTACTACATCAGCTGGAACAACGCGCAGGCTCTGGAGTACGCGGCGGCGGGGTACGAGAAGTCGTCGGTGCACAGAGGGGACCTGCTCGATCGCCGGGTGCGTGAGCTGATCGCGGACAGCGGCAAGGTGAACCGCGTGAAGCTGACGCAGGCGATGGCCGAGGCGGGTCTCGCGGATCTACGGGCCGAGCGGGTGCTGCCGGAACTGCTGCGGGTGATCGACACCGCGCCGGTGACCGACGAGGTGGCGGCCCGTGCCGTGGCCGAACTGCGTTCCTGGGCGCGGGACGGCGGCCTTCGCGCCGAAACCGAGCCCGGCAGCCAGCGGTACCGGCACGCGACGGCGATACGGGTCATGGATGCCTGGTGGCCGCTGCTCGTGCGGGCGCAGTTCGAGCCGGGCATGGGTGAGCGGGCCTTCGACGCCATGGTGTCGGTACTCAAGATCAACGAATCTCCCTCCGGGTTCCAGAACGAGGTGCCCGGCAAGCACGTCGGGCAGCCTCATCAGGGCTCGGCCTACCAGTCCGGTTGGTGGGGGTATGTGCACAAGGACATCCGCGCGGTCCTTGGCGAGCAGGTGCGTGGCGACCTCGGCGAGCGGTTCTGCGGCGGAGGGGATCTGTCCACCTGCCGCGCACTGCTGCTGGACACGCTGCGGCAGGCCGCGCGGCAGCCGATCGAGGACACCTACCCCGGTGACGCGGACTGCGAGGCGGGGGACCAGTGGTGCGCCGACTCGATCGTGCACCGGCCACTGGGCGGGATCACTCACGACAAGATCAGCACCCAGAACCGGCCGACCTTCCAGCAGGTGGTGGAGTTTCCGGCACGGCGCTGAGCGATGAGGGGCACGGCAGGCGGCGGTGGCCCCGGCCGTGCCCTGCCGGTAGCGACTAGCTGGTTCGGCCTGCCTCGGCGGCGAGGGTGTGCAGCGGTTCGTCGGTGAGCCGGTAGACCGTCCACTCGTCCATCGGTTCGGCGCCGAGGCGGGTGTAGAAGCTCCTTGCTGGGTTCCAGTTCAGTACCCACCACTCCAGCCGCGCGTAGCCGCGGTCCACACACTCCCGCGCCAGCGTGGCGAGCAGCGCCTTGCCGAGGCCCGACCCGCGAAACTCCTCACGCACGTAGAGGTCCTCGAGGTAGATACCGTGCACGCCGCGCCAGGTGGAGAAGTTGAGAAACCACAGCGCGAAGCCGACCACCTCGCCATCGACCTCGGCGACATGGCCGAACAGGGCCGGGTTCTCGCCGAACAGTGCCGTGGCGAGTTGTCGGGAGGTGAGCAGGCATTCCTGCGGTGCCCGCTCGTACTCGGCCAACTCGTGGACCAGTTTCACGACGGCGTCCACGTCGCCGTCGCGGATGCGCCTGATGCGGTTGTCCGGGTCGTTCAAGGAGAGCCTCGCGTTTGTCGTCAGGACGGTGGGACGTTGAGATGCTGGATCTGTGGCACGCCTCGCTCGTGCCCCAGTACGGTCACGCTCGCCGGATCGAACCGGAAGTGGACTCCGGCGCAGGGAGCGAGGCCGAGCCAGCGGGCGATGAGCACCCGGCTGAGGTGCCCGTGCCCGACGAGGATGACGGCTCCTTCGGTGAGTGGGTCGCGCACCCTGGTGAGTAGCCGGTCGGCCCTCGCGCCGACCTCGTCCGCGCTCTCGCCCCCGGGTGTCTCGTGCGACCACACCGTCCAACCCGGCACTCGCTCGCGGATCTCGGTTGTGGTCAGCCCCTCGTAGTCGCCGTAGTCCCACTCGGACAACTCCTCGGTGACCTCGTCCACGCGCAGCCCCGCCAGCTCGGCGGTGCGCAGCGCCCTGCGGCGCGGACTGCTGAGCACCAGCACGGGTGAGCGGTCGTTCATCATGGCGTAGGTCCTGCCCGCCGCGTGCGCCTGCCGCTCCCCGACGGCGGTCAGCGGCAGGTCGGTGCGCCCGGTATGCCTGCCCTCGGCGGACCACTCGGTCTGGCCGTGGCGTAGTAGGACGAGCGGGTGCTGATCCACACAGCGAATATAGCCGCAGGCGGTGACGGGAACCGGTGTCGATTCGTGGCGGCGGTGTCGTCGCCACGTTCCACTCTTCGGGTGAAACTTAACAGCGTTTACCCAGGTGAAGTGAAAGTGACTCATGTTCGTGCTTGTTCGTCGCGGCACCCACGGGAAACATGCCCGCCATGTCCATGTCACGCAGGCGCCTGCTCGGTCTCGCCGCACTCAACTCGGCCGCGGCTCTCGGTCTGACCACCATCACCACCTCGCGGGCAAGGGCGTCCGCCCCTGCCGACTTCTCGCCCGCCGTGGTCATCGGCACCGGGTACGGCGCCGCCGTCACCGCGCTGCGGCTCGGACAGGCGGGGGTGCCCACGTTGATGCTCGAGATGGGCCAGCTGTGGGACACCGCCGCGGACGACGGGCGGGTCTTCTGCGACATGCTCGCCCCCGACCGGCGCTCGATGTGGCTCAAGACGCGCACCCAGGCGCCACTGGCGACCTTCCTGTGGGCCGACATCAACCGCGACATCGAGCGGTACGCGGGTGTGCTCGACCGGGTGGATCACGGCGCGATGTCCGTCTACGTCGGCAGGGGTGTCGGCGGTGGCTCGCTGGTCAACGGGGCGATGGCGGTCACGCCGAAGCGGTCGTACTTCGAGGAGATCCTTCCCGGTGTCGATGCCGACGAGATGTACGGCACCTATTTCCCCCGAGCCAACGCCGCACTCGGGGTCAACAACATCGACCCGGACTGGTTCGAGACCTGCAAGGCCTACCAGTACGCGCGGGTGTCCAGGAAACACGCCCACAATGCCGGGCTGAACACCACCTTCGTTCCCAGCGTCTACGACTTCGACTACATGCGAAGGGAAGAGGCGCAGGAGGTGCCGCGTTCGGCACTGGCGTCGGAGGTCATCTACGGCAACAACCACGGCAAGGGCTCGCTGGACAAGTCCTACCTGCCCGCCGCGCTCGGCACGGGCAACGTGACCATCCGCACGCTGCACGAGGTGCGCGGCATTCGCAGGCAACCCGACCGCACCTACGTGCTGCAGGTGCGTGAACTGGACACCGCGGGCAACGTGGTCGCGACCAGGGAGATCGGCGCCCGGTACGTGTTCCTCGGCGCGGGCAGCCTGGGTTCGACCGAACTTCTGCTGCGGGCACGTGACACCGCGACACTGCCGAACCTCGGGGCCGAGGTGGGGCAGGGCTGGGGCACCAACGGCAACGTCATGCTCGGGCGGGCCAACCATATGTGGGACACCACCGGCGCGGTGCAGTCCGGGATGCCCGCACTCGGTATCGATGCGTGGGACGACCCCGCACACCCGGTGTTCGCCGAGATCGCCCCGATGCCCGCGGGCACGGAGCTGTGGGTGAGCCTGTACCTCGCCATCACCCGCACCCCGGAGCGCGCGCACTTCACCTACGACCCTGCGGCCGACGCGGCCCGGCTGAGCTGGACAGCGGATCAGGGACAGCCGTCCATCGAGGCGGCGAAGGTGATGTTCGACAAGATCAACCGGGTGAACGCCACGGTTTACCGAACGGATCTGTTCGGCGACACCCGGGCGTTCGAGGACCGGTTCACCTACCACCCGCTCGGCGGGCTGGTGCTCGGCGAGGCGACCGACTCCTACGGCCGCGTTGCCGGCTACGACAACCTCTACGTCACCGACGGTTCGCTGATCCCGGGCAGCACCGGCGTCAACCCGTTCGTGACCATCACCGCGCTCGCCGAGCGCAACATCGAGCGAGTGCTGGCCGAGGACATCAGCTAGTCGTCGGCTCGCGCTGCTCGACTCAACCTCGATTCAACCCGCCCGCAGGCGTTCGTAGTGGGCCACACACGCTTCGTATTCCGGCAGCAGGCCCGCCGACCGGGCCTGCTCCAGCGTCGGCGCGCAGGAGTCCTTCTCGGACAGGATCGGCTCCACGTTCGGCGGCCACGGCAGCTCGAGTGCCGGGTCCAGTGGCGTGATCCCGTGTTCGGCGGGCGGGTTGTAGCTCGTGGAGCACAGGTAGGCCATCGCGGTGCCGTCCTCGAGCGCCATGAAGGCGTGGCCGAGCCCCTCCGCGAGGTAGACGGCGCGGAACTCGCCGCTGTCCAGCCTCACCGCGTCCCACCGGCCGAACGTCGGCGAGCCGACTCGCAGGTCCACCACGACGTCCAGCAACGAGCCGCTCGGGCAGTAGACGTACTTGGCCTGCCCCGGCGGTGTGTCGGCGAAGTGGACACCACGCACCGTCCCCTTGCGCGACACGCTGTGGTTCGTCTGCGCGACCCGCATGGGGTGTCCTACCGCCTTGACGAAAGCCGGTTCCTGGAACGGGGCCACGAACAGCCCGCGCTGGTCGGGGAAGACGGGTGGGCTGAATTCGTAGGCGTCTCGCACGGCCAGTTCGCGCACGTCCATGACGGGCAGCTTAACGCCGGGTTCCCAAGCCGGATGGTCGTCTTGCTAATCGGCCGCTGACCAGGGCGAAGTCCCGCGAGAAGCCCACCCGATGTTGTGATGTCAGGCGCACCCCGGCGACACGGTCCGGGCGGGGCCTGTCACACTGGTGGAACCGCCGCGTCCGCGGCTACGGTGCCAAGACGGGCCAAGCCTCACCACGGGCTTCGATGCCACACCGAGTCGGCAGTCCGCGCTACCGCGCTGGATCGCCGCGTTGGAAGAGCCCTTTTAGTGCGGGACGCCCCTGGCGTCCCTCTTTTTCCAGCTACTGGAGATTGACGTGTCCCAAGCTCAGGTGAGCGACGAGGAGATCTTCTCCGGTCACGAGGGCGGCAAGCTCTCCGTGACCGCCAACCGTTCCATCACACAGGCACGCGACCTTTCCATCGCGTACACGCCCGGGGTAGCGAAGGTCAGCCGCGCGATCGCCGACGACGCGGCGCTGGCGCAGCGCTACACCTGGGCGCAGCGCCTCGTCGCCGTGGTGAGCGACGGCACAGCGGTACTCGGACTCGGTGACATCGGCCCGAGCGCGGCGTTGCCCGTGATGGAGGGCAAGTCGGTGCTTTTCAAGAGCTTCGCCGGGCTGAACTCGATTCCGCTCGTGCTGGATACCGTCGACGTCGACGAGATCGTGGAGACCCTGGTCCGGCTGCGGCCCTCGTTCGGCGCGGTGAACCTGGAGGACGTCGCCGCGCCGCGTTGCTTCGAGCTGGAGGAGCGTCTCAAGGAGGCGCTCGACTGCCCGGTGATGCACGACGACCAGCATGGCACGGCGATCGTGGTGCTTGCCGCGCTTCGTGGCGCCAACATGGTGCTGGACCAGGCGCTGGCCGATCAGCGGGTGGTCATCTCCGGCGCGGGTGCGGCAGGTGTGGCGTGCGCCAAGATCCTGCGCGCGGCCGGTGCGGGCGACATCGTCGTGCTGGACTCCAAGGGGATCATCCACGAGGGCAGGAGCGGGTTGAATCCGGTCAAGGAGCGCCTCGCTGCCGACACGAACAGTGGCGGACTGCGCGGCGGGCTCGCGGAGGCACTCAACGGCGCCGACGTGTTCATCGGCCTTTCCAGCTCCACCGTGGACGAGGGCCTGCTGAGCACGATGGCGGACGACTCCATCGTATTCGCACTGTCCAATCCGGACCCGGAGGTGCATCCGGACGTCGCGGCACGGCACGCCTCGATCGTCGCGACCGGACGCAGTGATTTCCCCAACCAGATCAACAACGTGCTGGCCTTCCCTGGCGTGTTCCGCGGCGCGCTCGACGCGGGTGCACGGGCCATCACGGAGAACATGAAGCTGGCCGCCGCCGACGCGATCGCCTCGGTGGCCGCCGACAAGCTGGCGCCCGATCACATCGTGCCGAGCCCGCTCGACCCGAGGGTCGCCGCCGAGGTGGCCGCCGCCGTGGCCAAGGCGGCCGAGGCCGACGAGGTGACCGACTAGCGCCCGGCGCGGGTTACCTCGGGTCGAGTTGGTGCCGGACGCCGGCGATCCGGTGTCTCGGTAGGTCGATCAGGCGGAGGTCGGCTATGTCGGCACCCGCCCGCGGCCAGACGTTGCCGAGCCGGGCGTGCGCGCGGGTCCATACCGCGTGCACGCCCGAATCCGCCTCCGTGGCGGGTCGGGCCTCGGCGACCACGACGGCGTGGCTGTTGTCGGGGGTGCTGCGCAGTAGCCGCAACCGGTACTTGGGCTCGATGAGGTCGATCAGCGCCGCCTGCGCTCGTGCGTTGGTCAGGTCGGGATGGGCGTTGGGAACCAGTGCCGCCACCCGGTCGGCGTTCACCGCCAGCAGCACCCGCAACAACCATGGACCCGGGTCACCGGTGAGGTCCACGGCGATCGCCACGCCCTCGGATACGGCCCGCGGCCTCGTCCAGTCGGGGTCGCGCTGCTCGACCGCTCTTCCACCCTCGGCCGCGATCGCCGCGAGCGCGTCACGCAGTGGCCGCGGCGCCTGGTTCGCCTCCACCGACCTCGGACCCCGCGTGTAGATGGCCTGTTCCGCCTTGCCCTTCCTCGCGCCCTTTCCGGAAGCGCGCGCGGTCGGTTGGCACACGTACAGGTCGGCGGCGCTGCCGACCGCCTGCGCACCGGTGTAGCGGTGGAAGTCGGGAATGATCGCCTCGAAGGTCAGCCCAAGCGAAAGCAGCTCGCGCTGCACTTGCCTGCCGAGTGTGGGGTGGCGCTCGCTGTAGCCGTACGCCAGCAGCAGGCGGCTTTCCCGCTGCCGCACGAGGCACTCGACGCCGCGGGCCGCGAACAGCGCCATGCCCGCCTGCGTGTAGGGCGGGTCGCTGAACACCACGTCCGCGCTGCCTGCCACCGCCAGCGGCAACCCGAATCGCAGGTCGGTGTGCACGGTGCGGATCGAGGAGTCGCTGAGGTCGTCGAGGTACTCCAGGACGCGGTCGTCGACGTCCACCACCGTGAGTCCGGCATCGGGCCGCAGCGCTCGAACCGCCAGCGAGGTCAGGTCGTGGTCGCCGAGGAACAGCAGCCGTGCCTGCCGCAGGTCGTACTCCTCGTCCAGCCAGCGGGCCCTGCGCAGCACGGTCTCGGGCGTGGCCTGCACGTGATCGAGAGCGGGCAGCGGTGCGGGAACACCTTCGATGTGGGAGCGAATCCGGTCGAGCAGGTCGCCCGGTGGCTCCGCGGGCAGGCCCGCCAGCTCGGCCGCGCGCGCGGCCGAGCCCTCGCGCAGCCTCACCAAGTCGCCACGATGTTCGAGGTCGTCACCTAGTTCGGCCAGCAGTTCCTCGACGCTGCGCCTTGGCAGTGCGCTGCCATGTACGAGCTCGTCGATGTCACGCCAGCCCTCATTCAGCAGTGCTGTCACCAGCCGGACGGGGCGTGCTCGCGGGCGCAACGGGTTCACGGCAGCGAGCCTAGAGAAACGTCGCCGAGCAGCGGTCGGCGGGCGGTTTCCTGGCAACTGGCCTGAACCATAAGTATGGTCCGAACCTACTTTCGTCCCGGGCCAATCGGGTGGTGAGTGGCACCAAATGCCCGTTCGTTACCCGGAGTTCCGAAAAAGCACAAGATCTACCTTCTACCCGTCTCGCGCCCGTACGGTCGCGGCCACGTTCACCGGAACGTGTGTAGGAGGAGACCTTGCGAACCAACAGGAAGTTCAGGCACAGGTCATTGGCAGGCCTCGGCCTGGCCGCCGGCGTCGCCACCATAACCCTGGTCGGCGGCATTCCCGGCGCGGCAGCACAGGAGGGAACCATCCTGGGTGCCGGCGCCGAAGGCGCGATCGACAACAGCTATATCGTCGTACTGAACGACGGCTCGTCGGTCGATCGCGTGGCCGATCGCCACGGCGCGGATGTCGAACGCCAGTACCACAGTGCGTTGCGGGGCTTCGCGGCCACGATGAGCGAGGCCGAGGCGAAGCGGGCGGCCGCGGACCCGGCCGTGGCCTATGTCGAGCAGAACAGAACCGTGCACACCATGGCCGACCAGGCCAACCCCCCGTCGTGGGGACTCGACCGGATCGACCAGCGTGACCTTCCGCTGGACGACAACTACAGCTACTCCACCACGGCGTCGAACGTCACCGCCTACGTCATCGACACCGGCATCCTCACCTCGCACAGCGACTTCGGTGGCCGCGCGCGGTCCGGTTACGACTTCGTGGACAACGACTCCAACGCCACTGACTGCAACGGGCACGGTACCCATGTCGCGGGCACCATCGGTGGCTCGGCACACGGCGTCGCCAAGGCGGTCGACCTCGTCGCCGTGCGCGTGCTGGACTGCAACGGCTCCGGCAGTTACGACGGCGTCATCGCAGGCATCGACTGGGTGACCAACAACGCGCAGGGCCCCGCGGTGGCGAACATGAGCCTCGGCGGCGGTGCCTCCACGGCGGTGGACGACGCGGTGCGCCGCTCGATCAACGCGGGCGTCACCTACGCGCTCGCGGCGGGCAACGACTACGGTGCCGACGCCTGCGGCACCTCCCCCGCGCGTACCGCCGAGGCGATCACCGTGGGCTCCACCACGAGCTCCGATGCCAGGTCGAGCTTCTCCAACATCGGAAGCTGCCTCGACATCTTCGCGCCGGGCAGCAGCATCACGTCCACCTGGATCGGCAGCAACACGGCGACCAACACGATCAGTGGTACCTCCATGGCGACACCGCACGTGGCGGGCGCGGCGGCGCTGTACCTGGCCGACAACCCGTCGGCAAGCCCGCGGCAGGTCCGCGACGCGCTGGTGAACAACGGCACCACCGGCGTGGTCGGTAGCCCCGGCAGTGGTTCGCCCAACGTCCTGCTCTACACCGGCACCGGCTCCACCACGCCGCCGGAGCCGACCAACTGCGACCCGGTCACCAACGACACCAACGTCAACATCCCCGACGCGGGTCCCGCGGTGACCAGTTCGGTGACGGTCAGCGGCTGCGACCGTGCCGCCTCCAGCTCCGCGACGGTGGAGGTCGACATCCGGCACAGCTACCGGGGTGACCTGGTGATCGACCTGGTGGCCCCGGACGGCACCACGACGCGGCTGAAGAACTCCGGATGGGACTCCGCGGACAACGTCCAGCAGGCCTACACCGTTGACGCGTCGGCCTCGGCGGCCAACGGCACCTGGAGCCTGCGAGTGCAGGATGTGTACAGCTACGACACCGGCTACATCAACAGCTGGACGTTCACCCCGTAACGCCTGCTGACGCACCACGACGGCAAGGGGCCGTGCTCGCCTCCGGTTGGCACCGGGAGTGAGCACGGCCCCGCGCTGTGTCCCCTACTCGAACGCCTTCTCGATCAGCGCACGCTGCTCGACCTCGTGCACCTTCGACGAGCCCGCTGAGGGTGCGGCCATCGGCCTGCGCGTGACCGCATGCAGGCCGGAGAACACCTCAGGCAGCTTGCGCGGCAGGTGCAGCCCGAAGAACGGCCATGCACCCTGGTTCTCCGGTTCCTCCTGCACCCACACGACCTGGCTCGCAGCCGAGTACCGCTGCATCGCGGCGAGCAGCTTCTTCTTCGGCAGCGGGTAGTACTGCTCGACACGCACGATCGCGATGTCGTCGAGTTGCCGCTTCTGCCGTTCCACCACGAGCTCCCAGTACAGCTTCCCCGAGGTGAGCAGCACCTTGCGAGCCTTGCCCGGGTCGATGTCCGCGTCGTCGACGACCGAGAGGAACTTCGACTGACCGGTGAAGTCCTCGATCGCGGAGGTCGCGAGCTTGTTGCGCAGCATCGACTTGGGCGTGAACACGATCAGCGGCCGGTTGACGCCGTCGAGCGCGTGCCTGCGCAACAGGTGGAAGTAGTTCGCGGGCGTCGAGGGCACCGCGACGGTCATCGAGCCCTCCGCGCACAGTTGCAGGAACCGCTCGATGCGTCCGGAGGTGTGGTCCGGCCCCTGGCCCTCGTGGCCGTGCGGCAGCAGCAGCACCACGTCGGACAGCTGGCCCCACTTGGCCTCACCGGAGGAGATGTACTCGTCGATGACCGTCTGCGCACCGTTGACGAAGTCGCCGAACTGCGCCTCCCACATCACGAGCGCGTCGGAGTTGGCCACCGCGTAGCCGTACTCGAACCCGACGGCCGCGTACTCCGAGAGTGCCGAGTCGTAGATCATCACCCGGCCCTGGCTCTGCGCCAGGTGTTGCAGCGGCGAGTACTCCTGGCCGGTCTTTCGGTCTATGAGCACGGAGTGGCGCTGGGTGAAGGTGCCCCGCCGGGAGTCCTGCCCGGAAAGTCGCACCAGCTTGCCCTCCATGGCGAGCGAGCCGAAGGCGAGCAGCTCGCCGAACGCCCAGTCGATGCCGCCCTCGCGCGACATCTTGTGTCGCCGCTCCAGTACCGGCTTGACCCGCGGGTGCGGGGTGAAGCCCTCGGGCAGGTTCACGAACGCGTCGCCGATGTGGGAGATCACCTCGGAGCTGACCGCGGTCGGCACCTTGGTGGGAACCTGCTGTTCCTCCTCCACCGACGGGCTTGGCGCGATCGGGTGCTTCTCGAGTTCCCGCACCTCGTTGAACACGTGCTCCAGTTGGCTGGAGAAGTCACGCAGCGCGGCCTCGGCCTCTTCCATGGAGATGTCGCCTCGGCCGATCAGCGCCTCGGTGTAGGTCTTTCGCACGCTGCGCTTGGCGTCGATGATGTCGTACATCGCGGGCTGGGTCATCGAAGGGTCGTCGCCCTCGTTGTGCCCGCGCCGCCGGTAGCAGATCATGTCGATCACGACGTCCTTGTTGAACGCCTGCCGGTAGTCGACGGCGAGCCGGGCCACCCAGTACGCCGCCTCGGGGTCGTCGCCGTTCACGTGGAAGATCGGCGCACCGATCATCTTCGCCACGTCGGTGGCGTACTGCGAGGAGCGCGCGTGTTCGGGTGCGGTGGTGAAACCGACCTGGTTGTTGATGATGACGTGCACGGTGCCGCCGGTGCGGTATCCGCGCAGCAGCGCGAGGTTCAACGTCTCGGCCACCACGCCCTGTCCGGCGAACGCCGCGTCGCCGTGGAGCAGCACGGGCAGGACGGTGAAGCCGCCGGAATCACGGTCGCCCTTGTCCAGGATGTCCTGCTTGGCACGGACGATGCCTTCCAGCACCGGGTCCACGGTCTCCAGGTGCGACGGGTTCGCGGTCAGCGACACCTTGGTCTCGCCGTCGCCGAACATCCGGAAGTACTTGCCCTCGGCGCCAAGGTGGTACTTCACGTCACCGGAACCGTGTGCCTGGCCAGGGTCGAGGTTGCCCTCGAACTCCTGGAAGATCTGCGAGATCGGCTTGCCGACGATGTTGGCGAGCACGTTGAGCCTGCCTCGGTGGGGCATCCCGATGACGACCTCGTCCAGCTCGTGCTCGGCCGCCTTGTCCAGCACGGTGTCAAGCAGCGGGATCACCGTTTCGCCGCCCTCGAGCGAGAACCGCTTCTGTCCCACGTACTTGGTCTGCAGGAACGTCTCGAACGCCTCGGCTGCGTTGAGCTTGGACAGCACGTACTTCTGCACGGACGGTTCCGGCTTCTCGTGCGGTACCTCCACGCGCTCCTGGATCCAGCGCCGCTCGTCTGGGTCGAGGATGTGGGTGTACTCCACCCCCACCGTGCGGCAGTAGGAGTCGCGCAGCACACCGAGTACGTCGCGCAGCTTCATGCGCTGCTTGCCCGCGAACCCGCCGACGGCGAACTCTCGGTCGAGGTCCCACAGCGTCAGCCCGTGGGAGAGGATGTCGAGGTCCTCGTGCCTGCGCTGCCGGTAGTTCAGCGGGTCGGTGTCGGCCATCAGGTGGCCGCGCATGCGGTAGGCGTCGATCAAC
The DNA here is from genome assembly GCF_011761185.1 of Saccharomonospora amisosensis. NCBI lineage: Bacteria > Bacillati > Actinomycetota > Actinomycetes > Pseudonocardiales > Pseudonocardiaceae > Saccharomonospora > Saccharomonospora amisosensis. Next base: position 1,134,017 of record NZ_JAAOYM010000001.1, read on the forward strand.
TCGAGCACGCGTGCCGTCTTGTCGATCTCGCCTTCGGGGATGTCCTCGACCCAGCGCACCGGCTCGTATGGCAACCGCAACGACGTGAAGATGTCGTCGTAGAAGCCGTCCTCGCCGAGCAGCAAGCCGTGGATGCGCTTGAGGAACTCGCCCGATTCCGCGCCCTGGATGATGCGGTGGTCGTAGGTCGAGGTCAGCGTCATGATCTTGCTGACGCCGAGGTTGACCAGCGTTTGCTCACTGGTGCCCTCGAAGTGGGCCGGGTACTGCATGGCGCCGACACCGATGATCGCGCCCTGTCCTGCCTGCAGCCGGGGCATCGAGTGGTTGGTGCCGATGCCGCCGGGGTTGGTCAGTGAGATCGTGGTGCCCGCGAAGTCGTCGGCGGTGAGCTTGTTGTTCCTGGCCTTCTTGACGATCTCCTCGTATGCCTGCCAGAACTGGAGGAACGTCATGTTCTCCGTGTTCTTGATCGAGGCGACCACGAGGGTGCGCTGGTCGTCCTTGCCCTTCATGTCGATCGCGAGGCCGAGGTTGACATGCTCGGGGGTCACCGCGTGCGGCTTGCCGTCGATGACCGCGTAGTGACGGTTCAGGTTCGGGAAGTCGCGAAGCGCCCTGACCATCGCGTAGCCGATCAGGTGCGTGAACGAGATCTTCCCGCCTCGGGTGCGCTTGAGGTGATTGTTGATCACGATGCGGTTGTCCGCCATCAACTTGGCGGGCACCGCGCGCACGCTGGTGGCCGTCGGCACGCTCAGCGAGGCGTCCATGTTCTTCGCGATGGCCGCGGCCGCGCCGCGCAACGGCTTGGTCTCCTGCTCGGGTCTCTGCTTCGCCGCGGCGGACGCGGGCTTGGATGGCGCGGGCTTGGCGGGCGCGGGCTGGGCCTTCGGTGGTTGGGCGGGCGCCGGTGGAGTGCCCGCGGGCGGGGTTGCTGGTGCGGCTGAACTCGGCCTGCGTTGCTCCGTAGTGGGGGTGGTGGACTGCCCGTTGGGCGAGGGGGTGCGCTCGGCGGTCGTGGTGTCCGGCTTGGCCTGTGTGGTCTGCGTTGGCTGAGTTGGCTTGAAATCGGTGAAGAACTCATGCCAGGCGGCGTCGACTGAGGAGGGGTCGGCGAGGAACTGGTCGTACATCTCCTCGACGAGCCATTCGTTGGGGCCGAACTGTGACGCAGGGCTGCTGCTGGACACGGCTTGGACTCGCCTCTATCCGTCTCGTCTCGATCTTGGTTGGTCCGATTACGCGACTACCAGGCTAACCCCCTGGCGCGGCCTGTCAGCAGCGAACTGGGGCAACCGCGGTACCTGGGCTCTGGTATTTGTCACTGAATCGATCAGGGGCGGTTTTATACTGGGAACCGACTGCTCACTGTGCCGCGTCAGTGACAGTGAGGCCGAGAAGGGGGCATCGTGGCCGATCTGGGGGACGTCGAGCGCATGGTCGACAATTGGGAGCGCGACGCCGCGGAACGCGCACGGCGCTACGAGCAGATGCGCGAGCAGGTGGAGCGGATCTCCATCACCGAATCCGTCGCCAAGGGCGCGGTGAGTGTGACGGTGGGCGCCAACGGGGTGCCGACCGACGTTTCGATGACCGACGGCGTGCGCAAGATGAGCCCCGACGAGATCGCGGCCAACGTGGTGCGCGCGATGCGCAAGGCGCAGGCGAAGTATCCACAGCGGTTGCAGGAGATCACCGCCGCCACGGTGGGTGAGGACGCGACGACGCGGCACCTGCTGGCGACCGCGGCCGAACGGTTCCCTGAGCCGCCTGACGAGGACGACGATCCCGCCCGGCCCGCGCAGGGTAGGCAACTGCGGGTGGAGATCGAGGAAGAAGAGCCCGCGGCCCCGCGAAGGCCGCGCGGGCAGGCACCTCGACGGCGACCGGCGCGGGCGAGCGAGGAAGAGGACGGTGACTTCGGCGATCAGTCCTTCCTGAGACGCGACTGAACCGGCGATGACCGGCGACTGGGGGTGAACGGTGAGCGACGGGCGGGGATACCAGGTCCTGACCGAGGAGCTGGACACGCACGCGGGCAAGGTGGACGGCTTCGCCGAGCGGATGCGTACCGCGGTGGACGCCGCGCGCCAGGTGACGATGGACAACAGTGCCTACGGCGTGATCTGCCAGCCGTTCGCGTTGTTGCTACAGCCGTTCGAGGAGATGGGCGTGCGGGCGCTGGAACAGGCGGCCGAATCCATCACCGAGACGGCGGACAAGGTCCGCGAGGCCGCGTCGGCGTACACGGCACGCGAGGGTGAGACCTCGGCCGCGGTGCGGCAGGCGGGGAGTGGTCTGTGATGCCAGAAGGCAACCCGCTTGTCGCGCAGGAGCAGTCGCAGACCACGGCGGTGACCGGGATCGGGATCGCCGAGTCGGCGCAGGGGCTGGCGCAGGGCATTTCAGACGGCTCCTGGGTGGCGGCCGGGCTCGGCGCCGTCGGCACCGGTCTCGAGGTGCTGTCGATGGTGATCGACCCGGTCGGCACGCTCATGCAGTACGGCGTGTCGTGGCTGATCGAGCACGTGCAGCCACTGAAGGAGGCGCTGGACTGGCTCGCGGGGGACCCGCCGGTGATCCAGTCGTTCTCGCAGACCTGGGCCAACGTGGCCGCCGAGGTCTCCGCGATCGCGCAGGAGGTCGGCAACGAGGCCAACAACGGGACCTCGGGCTGGACCGGTACGGGGGCCGATGCCTACCGGGGGTCGGCCGCGCAGCAGGCCGATGCGATCGCCGGGGCGGCATCGCTGTCCGAAGGTATCTCCACCGGCGTGATGATCATGGGCGAAGTCGTCGCGGCGGTGCGGGAGACCGTCCGTGACCTGGTGGCCGAGTTGGTCGGGAAGCTGATCACCTGGGCGCTGGAGGCGGCGGCGACGCTGGGCTTCGCCACCCCGGCGATCGCGGCGCAGGCCACGGCGGCGATCAGCAAGGCGATCTCCACGATCAGCGACCTGATCCGCAAGCTGGTCAAGACGATCAGCAACGTCTCACCGCTGATCCGTAAGGTGATCACGAAGCTGGACGAGATCATCCAGGCACTGGCCAAACTGGGCCGCAAGATCGACGGCGGCAGCCCTTCCGGTGCGACCACACCGTCCGGCGCGACCACACCGTCGGGTTTCGACGGGCCGAGCGGTTTCACCACGCCATCGGGCTCCACCACACCCAGCGGCTCCACGACCCCGAGCGGCAGCACAACGCCGGACGCCCCGTCGAGCAGTCCCAAACCGGACGGCACCTCACCGTCGTCCACCAGCCCCGACGGCACCACCAGCCCGAACGGCAGCACGACCAAACCGGATACCAGTTCGCCGGGCTCGTCTCGCCCCGACGGCTCCCTTCGCAGCGATGCGCAGACCCCTCGCGACCGCGCGCAGGAACCCGTCGGCAGGTGCGGGCGCCGCGAACCGATCGACGTGGCCACCGGCGAGATGTACCTGGTACAGACCGATCTCGAGCTACCCGGCCTACTCCAGTTGGTCATCACCAGGGTCCATGTCTCGTCGTACCGGTCGGGAAGGCTTTTCGGCGACACCTGGGCATCCACACTGGACCAGCGGCTGGAACTCGACGAGGACGGTGCCTGCTACGCGGGCCCGGACGGTGTCATTCTCGTGTATCCGAGGCTCCCACGACACGAATCCGACCGGGTACTTCCGGTGGAAGGTGCCCGGTGGCCACTGACACGGGCGGCCGATGGCTTCCTGATCAGCCAGCCGGAGAGCGGTCGTGTCCTGACCTTCGCCGGTGAAGGGTCACGCCGGCCGCTGGTGGCGGTCAACCACCGCAACGGCGACTGGATCAGATTCCTCCACGACGCCGGGATGCCGACGGGAATCCAGCATTCCGGTGGTTACGACGTGCGGATCGAAACCACCGATTCCAGGGTGACCGCGCTCCGCTTGCGCGAACCCGGAAGTCTGAACTTGATGACCGTCGTTCGGTACGGATACGACGATGCGGGACGCCTTTGCGAGGTCGTCAACTCCTCCGGCCAACCATGGCGCTGCGAATACGACGAGCAGGGCCGTATCACGCGGTGGGTCGCCCGCAACGGCGAATGGTATCGGTATCACTACGACGAAGCGGGCCGCTGTGTGCGGACGGAAGGATCGGGGGGCGCTCTCACCGGACGACTTGACTACGAACCAGCCCGTCGACTCACCCGGGAAACCGACTCGCTGGGTAACGTCTCGCACTACTACTTCAACGAAGCCAATCAACTTGTGCGCCAGCTCGACCCACTCGGCGGGGAAACCAGGTACGAGTGGGATCGCTACGATCGGCTGCTGTCCAGGACGGACGCGCTCGGCCGCACGACCCGATTCGAGTACGACGACAACGGCAACCGGACCGGTATCGTCCGCCCCGATGGTAGTCGGCTCGTGTCCGAGTACAACGAACTCCGGCAGGTTGTGTACCTCAGAGCGCCTGACGGTCGCGAATGGCGAAGGAACTACGACGAACGAGGAAACCTCCTTTCGGTCACGGACGAGCAGGGAGGGGTGACTCGGTACGGCTATGACTCGAAAGGGCATCTGAGCTCTGTCGTCGATCAGTCCGGCAACGTGACCCGGATCGAAACAAATCGGGCCGGATTACCGATCCGGGTGATCGGCGCGGGCGGCGCCGTCACGTCGTACACCAGGGACGTCTTCGGACGGATATCACGCATCGAGGATGCGGCAGGCGGGACGACGTTCATCGGCTGGACCGTGGAGGGATTGCCTACCTGGCGTAAGGCGCCCGATGGAACCGTGGAACGCTGGTCGTACGACGCCGAGGGCAACCGTACCGAGTACGTCGATCAGCTCGGGCGCACGACGAAGACGGCGACCACGCACTTCAATCTTCCCGCGCGGTCGGTCGGTCCGGACGGCCAGGAATTCCGCTTCACCTACGACACGGAGCTGCGCCTGACATCCGTGCGCAACGGGCGGGGAGAGGTGTGGCGCTACGAGTACGACGCGAACGGCAATGTCGTCAGGGAGACGGACTTCAACGGCCGTGAGATGCACTACTCCTACGATGCGGCCGGTCAGTTGGTCGAGCGGCGCAATGGTGCGGCAGAGGTGGTCCGATACACGAGGGACGTTTTCGGCAACGTTGTCGAACGGGATGCCGACGGTAAAACCTCGTGGTTCGAGTACGACTCGCTGGGGCGCACGCTGCGCGCTCGCAATGGCGACGCCGAAGTCGTTCTCCAGCGAGACTCCACCGGCCGGGTCGTGCGTGAGATCATCAACGGTCGAGCGGTGGACACCGGGTACGACTTCATCGGACGCAAGGTCTCTCGCCGCACTCCCACGGGTGCTCAGGCCTACTGGAGCTACGACAGCACGAACCGGGCTTCCGAGTTCCGCACCGGAACACACTCGATCGCGTTCGAGTACGACACTGCCGGGCGTGAGATCGAGCGGCTTCTCGACAGCGGAGTGACTCTCGCGCAGCGTTGGGACTCCAACCATCGGCTGGCGAGTCAGACGCTTTCTGCCACGGGTACCGACGAACGTGGCCACGACTCCCTGCTGGCATGGCGGCGGTTCGGCTACGACGCGGGCGGGCAGCTCCGGTCGATCGAGGAGAGCGGGCTGCGACGCCGTTTCGACGTCGACGTCGCCGGTCGCGTTACGGCTGTGTCCGGATCGGGCTGGAGCGAACGCTACGCCTACGACGCCGCGGGGAACGTCACCGCCGCCGCCTGGCCTGCCACTGACACCGATGTTCAGGGGCTTCGCACCTACCGCGGTGCCCTGCTGCGGGATTCCGGGCTGGTTCGTTACGAGTACGACCGGCAGGGGCGGGTGGTACTGCGCCAGAAGAAGCGCCTGTCGAAAAGACCGGCTACCTGGCGGTATACCTGGGATGCCGAGGACCGGCTCGTCGGCCTGGTGACGCCGGAAGGGGATCGGTGGCGGTACCGGTACGACCCATTCGGGCGTCGGGTCGCGAAGGAGAGGCTGTCCGCCGATGGCGCGTCGGTCGTCGAATGGACGGTTTTCGCCTGGGACGGGCCGCTGCTCGTCGAGCAGGCCGACAGCACCGGCAAGGCGTTGGTGTGGGACTACGAGCCCGGCAGCTTCCGTCCGGTCTCGCAGCAGGAACGTGTAGGCGGCTCGCGTGAGGCCCCCGACGAGTGGTTCGAGAACAGGTTCTGGGCGATCGTGTCCGATCTGGTCGGAACGCCAGCCGAACTCGTCGACGAGCACGGATCGGTGGTGTGGCAGGCCCGGACCACCTTGTGGGGTGTGCCTGCCCAGTCGTCACCAGCGGGTGTCGGTACACCGTTGCGCTTTCCCGGGCAGTACCACGACGCCGAAACCGGACTGAGCTACAACTACCAGCGTTACTACGACCCGGAAACGGGGCGGTACCAAAGTTTCGACCCGCTCGGACTGGCACCGTCGCCCAACCCGAACTCCTACGTACCGAATCCCACGGCGCAGATCGATCCGCTGGGCCTCGAAGGCGGCCCGCTGTTTCGTGGAACGACGGAGGGATACGAGGGTGGAAACGCCGCGCGGAAGCTGGGTGTCACCTTCACCTCGTCTGATCCGGCGGTCGCCACGGCGTTCGGTACGGAGGCCTCCCAGTACGGCAACGGGGTCCTGCAGATCGCCACCCCGGACGACGTGGCCGGTGTCGAACGCTACCCACCCACGCTCGGCGCACTCGAGGCCGAGGTGCCCATCGATATGCTGCCGAAAGATTTCGCGGCGCGGGCCAGCCATACCATCCCGGTCGGCGAGGCCAGGGACATTCTCAACGATATGGGGATATCCGTGCCTGCCCGCATCTACGACAAGGGGCAGCTCGACGCGTGGTTACATCAGCGGACTCCGATGACGGAGAGCCAGATCCAGGAGTTCTACGATCGAGCCTCCAGGAGTTCCGGCGCGGGCAACGCGTGTGGATGACTCCGTGCGTCGAAGCAGCGGTTCCAGACGGAGGGGAGTGCCGGTGGTGGAGATCGCCTTCGCCGAGCTACGCGGCGATGTCGAGGTCGTCGCCGACCAGGCCCGCTTGGCCGGGCGGTGCTATGCGGGCGTGGTCCATGTCGGTGATGTGTTCACCGCCGTGGAACAACCCGACGGCACCGGACACGAGGTCTCGCTTCGGGTGCAGCGAATCGACTTCTACGGACGCGATGTTCCAGAGATCAGTTACGGAGAGACGGCAGTGCTCACCGTGACCGGCGACGGAGCGGATCGGATCGTGCACAGGTCGATCCTGCGCGGCGACGCCGAACCGGGTGACGGTCGGGACCGCTAACCGTCGCCCAGTCGCCACAGGTTGGCGTAGTGGCCGCCTGCCCCGAGCAGTTCCGCGTGGGTGCCTCGCTCGACGATGCGGCCGTGGTCGAGGACCACGATCTCGTCGGCTCTCGCGGCGGTGGCCAGGCGGTGGGCGACCACGAACGTCGTGCGCTTCTTCGCCAGTTCGTCGGTGGCCCGCAACACCACCGACTCGGTAGCCGGGTCCAGCGCCGCCGTGGCCTCGTCCAGCAGCAGCACGTCCGGGTCCACCAACTCCGCCCTTGCCAACGCGACGAGCTGCCGCTGCCCAGCCGAAAGCGACCGCCCCCGCTCACCGACCTGCTGGTGGAACCCGTCGGGCAGCGCGGCCACCGCCTCCAGCGCCCCCACCGAACGAATCGCGGCCTCCACCTCCGCATCGGAGGCCGACGGCGTGCCGTAGCGCACGTTGTCGGCAACCGTCCCTGAGAACAGGTGCGCCTCCTGCGGCACGACTCCCAGCCGGGCGCGCAGCCCCTGTAGGTCGTAGTCGCGCACGTCCACACCGTCGATGCGCACGGTGCCACCGGTAGCGTCGTAGAACCGCGCGACCAGTTTGACCACTGTGGACTTTCCGGCGCCGGTGGCTCCCACCAGCGCCACGGTGGTACCCGCGGGCACGTGCAGCGAAAGGTCTCGCAGTGCCGGGGTGTGTGTGCCGGGGTAGGTGAACTCCACCCCCTCCAGCTCCACCTCCCCGCGCAGCCGCGACGGCACCAGCACGGGGTTGTCCGCGACCGGCACCGATGTGGGCGTTCGCAGCAGGTCGCCGATCCGGCGTAGCCCCACTTTGGCCTGCTGGTAGCCGTCGAACACCGACGACAACTGCTGCACGGGGGAGAAGAACAGGCCCAGGTAGAGCAGGAACGCAAGCAGCACGCCTGCGGAAAGGGTGCCCGCCGCCACCCGCTGCGCCCCCGCGATCAGCACGATCGCCTCCGCCACTCCCGAGAGCAGGGTGACGAACGGGAAGTAGGTGGCCACGTAGCGCTGCGCCCGCAGCCGGGAGCGGCGGTAGGCGTCGCTGCGGGAGGCGAAGTCCCGCGCCGAGCGCTCCTCGCGCGTGTAGGCCTGCGCGACTCGCAACCCGCTCACGTTCTCCTGCATGTCGGCGTTGACGGCGCTTACCCGCTCCCTCGCCTCGGTGTACGCCGCCGAGGCCAGCCTGCGGAACACCACCGTGGCCACCACGAGCACGGGCAGCACCGCGAAGGCGTACAGCGCGAGGCCGGGATCGGTCACCAGTAGCGCGCCGCTGATACCCGCGATGGTCAGCGTGCTCACCACCGCCGTGGCCAGCCCGGTCTGCAAGAACGAGGAAAGCGCGTCGACGTCGGTCGTCATCCGCGTCATGATCCGGCCCGCGAGTTCGCGCTCGTAGTAGTCGAGGCCGAGCCGCTGTAGGTGGGCGTAGCTGCGCACGCGCAGCAGGTACAGCACCGACTCGCCGGTCCGGGCGGTGAGCCGGGTCTGCGCGTTGATGACGACCCAGTCCAGCGCGATCACCAGCGCACCGGCAGCGGCGGCGAACCACACCGCCGACTCGACGCCGACGCGGACGCCGTCGTCGACACCGCGCTGATACAGCGCGGGAAGCGCGATGGTGGCCAGCGCGTCGAGCGCCACGAGCACCACGACGACGCCGAGCAACGCCCGGACCGGGCGCAGCAGCCCCCGCAGCCGAAACCGCGGGTCCGGTGCGGTTGGGTCGGCCTCGCCCAGCTTGGGTGTCCCAGTGGCAGGTGGTAGTTCGCGCACGCGCCGCAACAGCTCCGGCGTCGGTGGCAGGTCCAGCGACGCCCGCGCGCCGGGCCCGCCACCTCCTCCGGCGGGCCTGGCCGTGTCGGGGACGCGGCCAGCCGCCGAAACCGCCAGCCGCTCCACCTCGTCGCGGCTTTCGTGGCTCGGCCATAGTTGCGGGGTGATCCCGGACGCGTTCCTGGTGAGCGTCTCGCTGCGGTAGGTCTCCTCCACGTCGTCGCCGGGACCGGCGAGCAGGTCACGAAACAGCGGGCAGCGCGCCAGCAACTCCTCCGAGGTGCCGACGTCGACGACCCGGCCGCCGTCGAGCACGGCGATGCGGTCGGCGAGTGCGAGTGTGGAACGGCGGTGGGCGATCAGCAGCGTTGTCCGGGCCGCGGTGACGTCGCGAAGCGTCTCGTGGATCGCGGCCTCGGTCACCGTGTCGACCGCCGAGGTGGCGTCGTCGAGCACGAGCACCCTCGGATCGGTCAGCAGCGCCCTCGCCAGCCCTAGTCGCTGCCGCTGGCCGCCCGACAACGTTAGCCCCCGCTCGCCCACCAGGGTGTCGTAGCCGTCCGGGAGTGCGCTGATGAACTCGTGTGCTTCGGCGGCCTTCGCCGCGGCCACGATCTCCTCGTCGCTCGCGTCGGGTCTGCCGTAGGCGATGTTGTCGCGTACCGAGGTGGAGAACAGGAACGCTTCCTCGAACACCACGCCGATGGCGCTGCGCAGCTCGCAAAGGCGGATGTCGCGGACGTCGACATCTCCGAGAAGGATTCGGCCCTCGTGCACGTCGTAGAAGCGTGGCAGCAGTAGTGAGGTCGTCGACTTCCCGGAGCCCGCCGTGCCCACGAGCGCGAGCGTCTCGCCGGCTCTGGCGTGCAGTGACAGCCCGTCAAGCACCGGTTCGCTGCGGGAGTATCCGAACCGTAGGTTCTCGAACCGGATATCGAGCGGTCCGTCGGGCAGTCGCACCGGATCGCTCGGGTCGTGGACCTCCGGTTGGGCGTCGACGAGTTCGTGCACGCGTTCCGCGCCCGCCCGCGTCAACTGCGCCTGTACGACGAGGCCTGCCAGCATCCGCGCCGGCCCAACGAGCGCGGAGACGTAGGTGGCGAACGCGAGGAACGTTCCGAGGCTGATCTGCCCGCGCAGTGCCAGGATGCCGCCGACGGCGAGCACGGCAACCTGGCCCGCCGCGGGCAGCGCCGAGGTGGTGGCCGTGGGCAGAGCCGAGAGCCTGGCCGCGCGCAGCCGCTCGGCGTAAAGCTGGCGCGCAGTGGCGGACAGCTTGCCGACCTCGCGGGACTCCTGGCCGAAGCCTTTCACCACGCGCACGCCGGTGACCGTTTCCTCGACCTGCTGGGCGACGTCGGCGGCCCGCTGCTGCGCCGACCAGGTGGCGGGGAAGAGCCTTCGCCTGCTGACGGCCACCACGATCGCCACGGCGGGTGTCACGACCAGTGCGATGAGTGTGAGCAGCGGCGACATCCACAGCATCGCCCCCAGCGCGAGCACGGCGAACACCACCGAACCCGCCGAGAGCGGCACCTGCATCAGGATTCCGGTGACCAACTGCAGGTCGGTGATCGCGCGCGAGACGATCTGACCGGTGCGCATCGAGTCCTGCTTGCCGCCGTCCAGCCGGGAGACGGCGGAGAACACCGAGCGGCGCAGGTCGTGCTGCACGTCGAGGGCGAGCCGTCCGCCGACGTAGCGCCGAGCGAACGCGGTACCGAAGGCCAGTAAGTGCAGGCCGAGCAGTCCCGCGGCGAGCAGGCCGAGCCGTGCGGTCACGCCCGCGACGGCGTCGTCAACGGCGGCTCTGACCAGCAGTGGAATGGCCGCCTGGAAGCCGACTCCCACCACCGCGGCGCCGAGCGCCAGCACGACCAGCACCGGGTGGCGCCAGCAGGCGGCAGCCAGCCTGCGGATCCAGCCGGTCGGCTTCGGGTCGTGAGTGTGCGCGTGGGAGGCGGCCCTGCTACCCACTCACGACCCCCCTGCCACTAGGTGATGTCGCGACGCTGGTTGGCGGCCCAGCCCGCCAGGAAGAACACCATGGTCCACGCGAAGAAGACAAGTGCGGACAGCCACCACGAGAACGCGCCCGGCGCGCCCGCGGTGTACTGCATCAGCCACTGGAAGTCCTTGTCGATCTGGTCGGGCACCGAAAGGCCTGCCGCACCGAAGGCCTCGGCTCCGATCGCGCCCACGATGCCGTTCAGCGTGCCGTTGGGCAGGAACCCGCCTAGCCAGCGGACCCCGAACCAGCCGAAGCTGACGAACACCAGGACGTTTTCCACTACCAGCATCCAGATTGCCAGAGTGACGGTCGGGCCGGTGACACTGTTCCACACGGCGCCGACTCCGATGCCGAACAGCGTGGCCAGCGTGGTGGCGAGGACGCCAGCACCCAGCACGCCCAACCATTGCCCCGCCGAAGGCAGGCCGCGGTCGTCCACGGTGAGCAGTGTGCCGAGGCTCGCCGCGGCTACGACCACGACGCCGTACAGGGCGCCCCAGCCGATGTAGGTGAGCATCTTCGCGGTGAGCGCGGAGCCTCGGGTGGGAGCGGTCAGAAAGGTCGTCGTGATCGTCTTCTTGGTGTACTCGCCCGCCAGTGCGAAGACTCCGAAGATGACAGGGAAGAACGCGCCGATGTTGATGCCGTGGGCCAGTGAGAGCAGCCCGACGGGAAGGGCACCGAGTTCGATGCCGACCAGGCCCGCCAGCTCCTGGGCGTCGGAACTGCCGAGGTAGTCGTTGATGTCGTTGGTGATGGCGCCCCAGCCGAGGGAGAACAGGAAGGCGAACGCGAACGCCGGGATCAGCAGGGCCCACCAGCTCTTCGTGGTGAGGATCTTGCGCATCTCTGCCTTGATCAGGTTTCCCATCACTGCTGCTGTCCTCCCCAGCCCTGATTCGGCTGCTGTGGCTGGTATCCCGGTTGCTGAGGCTGCTGGTAGCCCATCGGAGGCGAGGGTGGTGCCGTGGCCGTCGGCGGAGGCGGCGGGCCGCCCCAGCCGCCGTGCTGCTGCGGTACCTGCTGGCCGTACGGCGCTGCTCCGTACTGCGGGTTGGTGAGCTGGAAGAACAGCTGCTCCAGGTCCGCCTTCTCCTCCTGCATCCCGTAAACAGCGATACCCGCCTTGGCGGCGATGTCGCCGATCTGCTGCACGGTCGCTCCCGACACCGCCACTCGGCCGTCGGGTGTTGGCTCCACCTGGTTGACGCCCGCCTGTTGCAGCGCGCTCACCAGACCGGTGGCATCCGCCGGTTGCACCAGCACCCTGGCCTGCTGGCTGTTGCGAAGCTGCTCGAGCGGGCCGTAGTACCGCGTCATCCCCGCGCTGATGATCACGACCTGGTCGATGGTCTGCTCGACCTCCGACAGCAGGTGGCTGGACACCAGCACGGTGCGGCCCTGCTGGGCGAACGAGCGCAGGAACGAGCGAAGCCAGGCGATGCCTTCAGGGTCGAGGCCGTTGGAAGGTTCGTCGAGTACCAGCACTTGCGGGTCGCCCAACAGTGCGGTCGCCAGCGCGAGTCGCTGCCTCATACCGAGTGAGAACTCGCCAGCCTTGCGTTCCGCGGCGGGGGTGAGGCCGACCAGCGCGAGTAGTTCGTCGACCCGCTGGTCGGGAACGCCGATCGCCGCGGCGTACACCCGCAGGTGATTGCGTGCCGTCCGCTTGGGATGGAAGCCCTCGTTCTCCAGCACCGAACCCACGACCCTGGCAGGGTTGCCCAGTTGATGGTGCGGTCTGCCGTTGATCGTGGCCGTACCCGCCGTCGGTGTCACGAGCCCGAGCAGCATCCGCAGGGTCGTGGTCTTACCGGCCCCGTTCGGACCGAGAAAGCCCGTAACCGAGCCCGGTTCGACGGAGAAGCTGAGGTTCGCGACCGCTGTCACGGGTCCGAACTGTTTGGTGAGGTTCTGCACCGCGATGCGGCCGCTGCCGTCGTGCATGCTGCCCTCGTTCCCCTCGTGGTCTGCGCTGTGGCGCTGCCATCCTGCCGTACGGCCTTGTTGGACGGACTGGGAGGGCCTCGGGTTCCATCTCTGGGCCGCCCGCGACGAAGATCACTATCGCGGCGGTCGAACTGATTGAGCTGCGCCGACGCCGGAGTGCCGGTCGGCGTCCGGCCTGGTGAGGATTCATTTCCGGCGACTCACCCCGCCCCGACGAGCGAAGTCGCGAGTTATTACTTAGACTAGTAAGTGGCGGCCCGCTCCCGGTGACCCCCAGGCTGGTTGAGCGGGCCGCCCCTTCATGTCGAGACCTGTGTCCGGGTTGCCACTCAGAGTTCGAATTCGCCGTGTGGCAGGCCGTGTGCCGAGGCCACCGGTTCATTGGTCAACGCGCCCGCGTGGGTGTTGAGCCCCCGCGCCAGGATCGGATCGGATCGCAGCGCCGCCCGCCAGCCCTGCTCAGCCAGGCGCAGCACGTAGGGCAGGGTGACATTGGTGAGGGCGTAGGTCGACGTCCTTGGCACCGCACCGGGCATGTTGGCGACGCAGTAGAACACCGAGTCGTTCACCTGATAGGTCGGTTCGTCGTGGGTCGTCGGCCGTGAGTCGGCGAAGCAGCCGCCCTGGTCGATGGAGACGTCCACCAGGACGCTGCCCTGCCGCATCCGCGCGACGAGTTCGTGCGAGACGAGTTTCGGCGCCTTGGCGCCCGGGACGAGCACGGCCCCGATCACCATGTCCGCCTCCAGCACGGCGTGCTCCAGCGCCAGCGCGTTGGAGGCCACCGTACGGATGCGGCCCGCGAAATCGTGGTCTATCTGGCGCAGCCGCTCCGGGTTGGTGTCGAGTACCTCCACGTCCGCACCCATGCCGGACGCGACACGGGCGGCGTTCAGCCCGGCGACGCCGCCGCCGATCACCACCACCCTGGCTGGGTGCACACCGGGAACCCCGCCGGGCAGTACCCCCCTTCCGCCGCTGGGTTTGAGCAGCGCGTGAGCGCCGACCTGCGGAGCGAGCCTGCCCGCGACCTCCGACATCGGCGCGAGCAACGGCAGCGCGCCGTCGTCGGTCTGCACCGTCTCGTAGGCGATCGCCGTGGTGCCCGCCGCGAGCAGCGCTTCGGTGAGCGCGCGGTCGGCAGCCAGGTGCAGGTAGGTGAACAGCACGAGGTCGCGGCGCAGCAGGCCGTACTCGGCGGGGACGGGTTCCTTGACCTTCAGCACGAGGTCGCCCTCGGCCCAGGTCTCCTCAGCCGTGGCGATGATCTTGGCGCCCGCCGTGACGAACTCCTCGTCGGTGATCGCCGAACCGGAGCCCGCGCCGGTCTCGATGAGGACGTCGTGCCCAAGCCTGGTCAGCTCGTGCACCCCCGCCGGTGTGATGGCCACGCGGTATTCGTGTTTCTTGACCTCGCGGGGGACGGCGATGCGCACGACTGCCTCCTGCCGACTGTCTTCGGTGTCGCTGACCACGGTGAACCACCCGTACGGCGGTGTCATCGTGGGCGCACAACAATGGTCGGTCATCGCCGTGGTCGCGGCAGCACAACCGGCCGTGGTGGCACGGAAGGTGCTATCTCCAGCGCAACGCGACGAGCTGGCTGAGCAGCGCCAGCCGCACGTCGGGGTCATCGAGGTCCAGCGCCACCAGCTCGAGCAGTCTGCGCATGCGGTAGCGCAGGGTGTTGGGGTGGATGGCCAGCGCACTGGCAGCGCAGCGCGGCTGCCCGGGATGCCGCAACCACTCGTACAGCGTGTTCACGAAGTCGGTGCCGTTCGTCGCGTCGTGCTCACGCAGCAGCGGCAGCGGACCGAGCTCGCCGACGCTGGCCTCACCCGCCGCGCTCGCCGCTCTGTGCAACACCAGCGACGGCCACACCTCGTCGAAGCAGGCGGGGCCGCCGGGCAGCACACCCGAACGCAGCAGGCCGAGTGTCTCCTCGGCCTCGGCTCTCGATCGGGCCAACTCGTCGAGCTCGCCTGCGCTGCCCGCCGCCGCGCGCAGTTCACCGGCACCGCGGTTGGTGGGCACCTCGGCGAGCACCGTACGCAAGTGCGCCCAGGTTCCCCGGCCGGTGCCGTCGGGCACCACCAGGTACACCAGACCACCGCTCTCGGTGCCGACCGGCCCTCGGCCGATGCCCTGGGTGAGGCGTTCGAGCAGCGCCAGCCGTAGCCCTTCACCGTCGAGGGCATCCTCGCCCGTGGTCTCCACGGCGACGACGCGGTGCGGTCCGGGTTCGAGGTCCAGCTCCGCGGCGGCCTTTCGCGCGCTGACCTCGCCGCCGAGCAGCGCGCGCAGCAACTCGGCGGACGCTTGCCGCCGCATATCGGCGTGGGCCCTGCGGCGCAGCAGGTGCAGCGCGACCACGGGTGCGGTGTCGGCGAAGGCCGCCGCCCGCTCGTCGGGTACCGGCCCAGGCACGACCGCCCACATCGAGCCGAGCAGCTCGCCGCCCATCCGGATCGGCACGATCAGCCTCGGCAGCGTTCCGTCGCGCTGCGCGGGGACGAAGATGGTCTGCCGGCCTCGGGAAAGTTCACGGAACACGCCACGTGAGCGAAATCGGGCGAGTACGTCGTCGGGGATGCGCCTGCCCATGATGGTCGCGACCCTGGCCGGGTCGGTGATGTCCTGCCGCGCGGAGTAGGCGAGCACCCTCGAGTTGGTGTCCTCGATGGTCACCGGTGCGTCCACAACGGACGCCACAGCGTCGGCGAGCCGGAACAGATCGCTCGCGGCTGGGTCGTGGCGAGTGTCGAGCGCGTCGGTCTCGTCGGCGATCGCGTCCAGCACGGTCCGCAGCAGCCACACCAACTGTGCCCACGACGTCGCGGCGTGCACCTCGACAAGGCCGATGCCCGCCGCGTCGGCGGCTCTACGAACGGCGGGTTTGCCGGCCAGCGGTGGTTTGAGCAGCACCGCGGCCGCGCCCTGCCGCGCGCACGCGCGCACGAGCTCGACCGAGGCGTTCGCGTCACCGACGGCGACGCCAAGCACGAGGTCTCCCGCGGCGAGCTGGCTCGTTCCGGGTTCGGCGATCACGACGTCGGCCACGGTGGGGCAGTCGGCGGGAAGTAGCACGGCGCGCAACAGTGTCGGCCCGACCCGGTCGACCACGCTACGCACGGAGATCATCGGCTCAGCCGGTGGGGGTGTCGGCGATCCAGTCGGGCACCGGTAGGCCGCGCTCGAGACATTCGGCCGACAGCCGCGCGGTCCACCGCAACGCCTGCAGCAGCAAACTGTCCACTTCGTCCGGTGCGGCGTTCGCCATCGCGATCTCCACCTGCTCTTGCGCGGCCTCCTGGTTGCCGTGCACCTGGGCGAGCAGGGTGCGCACGGCCGTTCGCACCGGTGGGTCGGCCTCGTCGATGGAGACCTCCTCGCCGGTCTCGTCGAACACCTGCACCTTCACCGGTGCGGTGCCGCCGTCGCCGAGGGTCGCCACCAGCTCGCTGCACGCGCCGAACAGCAACAGCATGAGTTCACGGGCCTCACCACGTTCACCTGACTCAGCCCAGGTGAGCTCGTCGAGCGCCCCGGCGTCGTCGCCGAGCCGCATGGCGAGCAACGCCAGCTGTGTCCTTCTGACGAGCCCACGTCGCTCGTCCTCGCTGCGGTCCGCGTGCACGTGCCCCATCCAACACCAGGGCCATCCCGGTCGCTGCCGTCCGGCAGGGTGATCGTCACTTCGCCGCGTACAGCGCGCCCAGTGCCAGCCGTTCGAGCAGCGCGGCGAGGTCCGCGTCGGGCAGGTACCTGCTGTGTGGGGTGGAGTTCATCAGCCCGAACACCGCGTGGGCGGCCGATCTCGCGCGGGTCTCGTCCAGGTGCGCCACCGCGGCGCGCAGCGCCCGCACCCACACCTCGACGTAGCGCCGCTGCAATGCCCTGACCTGCCTGCGGTCGGTGTCGGTCAGGTTGCCCAGGTTGCGCTCCTGCACCGTGATCAGCGCGGGCTGGCTGAGCGCGAAGTTCACGTGGAACCGCACCAACCGGGCAAGCACCTCGTCGGGGTCGCCGCCCTCGGCCGCGCGGGCGGTGCCACCCTCGAGCAGGTACCTGCTTATCGACGTCAGCATCTCCCCGAGCATCGCGTCCTTGCTGCGGAAATGCCGATACAGTGCGGGCCCGGAGATTCCCACCGCCGCGCCGATCTCGTCTATTCCCACACCGTGGAAGCCGTGCTTGGCGAACAGTTCGGAGGCCGCGGCGAGGATCTGGTCGCGGCGGCCGGTCTTCTCGCCACGGCGCAGCGGTGTGGGTCGGGAGGACACCATCGGAATTCTACGCGGGCATGGTTAGCGCACGCTAACGTCAGATACCGACTTCTGGTGTGGACCGGTCGGGTAACGCCCCGCTTGCCCGCTTTTTCGTGAGCGTTGCACCTGGTAAAGCTTGCTTCGGCCAACAATTGACGAAGGAGTGCCCATGTCGGTGCGTGCTCGTCGGTCCCTCTGGTTATCACTGATCACCGCGCTCGCCTTGGTGGGCGCGGCCTTCCCGGCGGGTGCCGCCCCCGCCGTGCACTACGTCGCCCTCGGTGACTCCTACTCCTCCGGGGTCGGCGCGGGTTCCTACGGCGACTCCGGCAACTGCAAACGCAGTGCCAACGCCTATCCGCGACTGTGGGCGGATTCGCGCGACGTGGCCGGCTTCGACTTCCTCGCGTGTTCGGGTGCGCGCACCTCCGACGTGCTGGAACAGGCCGCATCGCTGGATTCGACCGCCACGCTGGTCACCGTTTCGGTGGGTGGCAACGACGCGGGATTCGCGGATGTGATGATCGACTGCACGGTCGGCACCGACCAGCAGTGTGTCGACCGGGTAGAGGAGGCCAAGGCCTACGCTCGCGACACGTTGCCTGGCCTGCTCGACAACGTCTACGCGACGCTGGAGAGCAAGGCGCCGGGCGCGGAGATCCTAGTGCTCGGCTACCCACGCTTCTACAAGATCGGCGGCTCCTGCAACGCGGGTCTCAGCGACACCAAGCGCGCGGCGATCAATTCCGGTGCCGACACGCTCGCCGAGGTCACCGCCCAGCGGGCGGGCGCGGCCGGGCTCACATTCGTCGACGTACGTGGGGCATTCAGCGGGCACGAGATCTGCTCGGACGGGGACTGGTGGCTGCACAGCCTTACCTGGCCGGTCGACGAGTCCTACCACCCGACAGTGAGTGGCCAGTCCCAGGGTTACCTGCCCGCGCTGGAATCCGTGACGGGCTGATCGCGGGCACACCGAGGTTGGCGGCCGTTGACATCGCGCCGGAGTGTTAACGGCTGCTAACCTTGTCGGTGTGATGGACACCCCGGCGCTGACCAGCTCCGCCGACCCGCGGAGCGAGGCATTCGCTCGCAACGTCACCTGCCACACCGAACTGGTCGCTGAGTTGCGCGACCGCCTCGCCCTGGCTCGGCTCGGGGGCCCGCCCCAGGCAAGGCAGCGGCACGTGGCCCGCGGCAAGCTACTGCCCCGCGACCGCGTGGACGCGCTGCTCGATCCCGGCTCGCCGTTTCTCGAACTCTCACCGCTGGCCGCGAGCGGGATGTACGACGAAGAGGCTCCCTCGGCGGGCATCATCACCGGCATCGGCCGGGTTTCCGGCCGAGAGTGCGTCGTGGTGGCCAACGACGCGACCGTCAAGGGCGGCACCTACTACCCGATGACGGTCAAGAAGCACCTGCGCGCGCAGGAAGTCGCGCTGCACAACAACCTGCCGTGCGTGTACCTGGTCGACTCCGGTGGCGCGTTCCTGCCGCGCCAGGACGAGGTGTTCCCCGATCGGGAGCACTTCGGCCGCATCTTCTACAACCAGGCCACCATGTCCGCTCGCGGGATCCCGCAGCTCGCCGCCGTGCTCGGTTCGTGCACCGCGGGAGGGGCCTACGTGCCTGCCATGAGCGACGAGGCCGTGATCGTGCGCAACCAGGGCACGATCTTCCTCGGGGGACCGCCGCTGGTGAAGGCCGCAACCGGCGAGGTCGTCACCGCCGAGGAACTGGGCGGCGGAGATGTGCACGCGCGCTCCTCCGGCGTCACCGACCACCTCGCGGTCGACGACGCGGACGCACTGCGTACGGTGCGCTCCATCGTGTCGACCCTCGGTCCGCGCTCACCTCGGCCGTGGGACGTCGTGCCGACGGAGGAACCCGTCGTCGATCCGGGTGAGTTGTACGGCGTGGTCCCCGTCGACACCCGCACTCCCTACGACGTGCGCGAGGTGATCGCCCGCATCGTCGACGGCAGCCGGTTCGGCGAGTTCAAGAAGGAGTACGGCAACACGCTCGTGACCGGGTTCGCCCGCATTCACGGTCACCCGGTGGGGATCGTGGCCAACAACGGCGTGCTGTTCGCCGAGTCGGCGATGAAGGGTGCTCACTTCATCGAGTTGTGCGACCGCCGCTCGATCCCGCTGCTGTTCCTGCAGAACATCACCGGCTTCATGGTGGGAAGGGACTACGAGGCGGGCGGCATCGCCAAGCACGGCGCGAAGATGGTCACCGCCGTCGCGTGCGCGCGGGTGCCGAAGTTCACCGTCGTCATCGGCGGGTCATTCGGGGCGGGCAACTATTCCATGTGCGGCAGGGCTTATTCTCCCCGGTTCCTGTGGATGTGGCCGAACGCCCGCATTTCCGTGATGGGTGGTGAGCAGGCCGCCTCGGTACTGGCCACCGTACGAAGGGACGCCTACGAGGCCCGTGGCGAGGAATGGTCCGAAGCGGATGAGGAAGCGTTCAAGGAACCCATTCGTGCCCAGTACGAGCAGCAGGGCAACCCGTACTACTCCACCGCACGGCTGTGGGATGACGGGGTGATCGATCCGATGGACACCCGGACCGTGCTCGGACTGGCACTGTCGGCCGCGGCGAACGCGCCGTTGGAACCCGTCGGCTACGGCGTATTCAGGATGTGAGCGTTGTGAGCGATAGTTCGATGTTCGACACCGTCGCTGTCGCCAACCGTGGCGAGATCGCCGTGCGCGTCATCCGCACGCTGCGACGCATGGGGATCCGGTCCGTCGCCATTTACAGCGACGCCGACGCGGGTGCGGCTCACGTGCGCGAGGCGGACGCCGCCGTTCGGGTGGGGCCCGCGGAGGCGGCGCGCAGCTATCTGTCCATTCCGGACGTCGTCGCCGCGGCGGTCGAGTCCGGTGCGCAGGCCGTGCATCCCGGTTACGGCTTCCTTTCGGAGAATCCAGCGTTCGCGCGTGCGTGCGAGGAAGCCGGGCTGGTCTTCGTCGGCCCGCCGGCGAGCGCGATCGAGGCGATGGGGGACAAGATCCGGGCCAAGCAGACCGTGTCCGGTGCGGGGGTTCCCGTCGTGCCAGGCCGGTCCGAACTCCACGGCAGCGCCGACATCGAGGCCGCGGCGGCCGACATCGGCTATCCCGTGCTGCTCAAGCCCTCCGCGGGCGGTGGCGGCAAGGGTATGCGGCTGGTGGAGTCGGCCGGCGAGCTCGCCGGGGCAGTCGAGTCGGCACGCAGGGAGGCGATGAGCGCCTTCGGTGACGACCGGCTGCTGCTGGAACGGTTCGTCGAAACGCCGAGGCACATCGAGATTCAGGTGCTTGCCGACCGGCACGGCAACGTGGTCCACCTCGGCGAGCGGGAATGCAGCCTGCAGCGCAGGCACCAGAAGATCGTCGAGGAGGCGCCGTCGGCGTTGCTCGACGAGGCGACACGGGCGCGGATGGGCGCTTCGGCGGTGGGGGCCGCTCGCGCGGTCGGCTACGTCGGCGCGGGCACGGTGGAGTTCATCGTGTCGGCACGTGAGCCGGAGCGGTTCTATTTCCTGGAGATGAACACGCGGTTGCAGGTCGAGCACCCGGTGACCGAGTTGGTCACCGGTATCGACCTGGTGGAGTGGCAGTTGCGCGTCGCCGCGGGCGAGCGGCTCTCGTTCGCGCAGCACGACGTGCGGCTTGCGGGCCATGCAGTCGAGGCACGGGTGTACGCGGAGGATCCGGCCAGGGACTTCGTACCCACCGGCGGAACCGTACTCGCACTCGCCGAGCCCTCCGGCCCGCGGGTGCGCGTGGACTCGGGCCTACGTGAGGGTTTCGTCGTCGGCTCCGACTACGACCCCATGCTCGCCAAGGTGGTGGCGTGGGGGCCTGACCGCGCCGCGGCGCTGCACCGGCTCGACCGGGCGCTGGCGGACACCGCCGTGCTGGGGGTCACGACGAACATCCCGTTTCTGCGGGCACTTCTCACCGACCCCGACGTGCTGGCGGGCGAGCTGGATACCGGCTTGGTGGAGCGCAAGCTCGCCGCGCTCGTCAACGAGGGTGCCGAGGGTGATGCCGAGGAGTTCCTGATCGCGGCCGCACTGGACCGGCTGCTTTCGTTGTGGCCGTCCGGGCGAGTGGTGGACCCGTGGGAGGTGCCAAGCGGTTGGCGGCTCGGCGCCCGCGCCGGGGTGACGCTTCGGTTGCGTGCGGGCCGGACCGAGGCTCTCGTGCTGGTCGAGGGTCCGCCGTCGGACGCACTGGTCAGTGTGGACGATCGCGCGCCGTTCGCGGCCTCGGCCGAGCGCGACGGCGACGATCTGGTCGTGCGCGGCACGGGTTTCGAAGGTCGGTACGACCGGTACCGCCGGTACCGGCGTGCGAGGGCGGGTGACGGCACCGTCTGGCTCGCAAGGCAGGGTAGGGCCGTCGCAGTCGGGGAACGACCGAACCTGCTGGCGAGCCACGGGGAGTCCGTTGAGGTCGGTCCGGTGACCAGCCCGATGCCGGGCACGGTCCTGGTGGTGAAGGTGGCACGCGGCGACGTTGTGAGTGCGGGGGCGCCGCTGCTCGTCGTCGAGGCGATGAAGATGGAGTACACGATCACCGCGCCGGTGGATGGCGTCGTCAGCGAATTGCATGTTCAGGCGGGCCAGCAGGTGGCGCTCGACCAGCCGCTCGCCGTCGTGACACGGGAGGAGCACACCTCATGATCGACTTCAGGCTCGGCGACGAGTACGAGGCGCTGCGTAAGACGGTCCACGACTTCGCGCAGGCGGAGGTGGCCCCGGTGATCGCGGGCTACTACGAGCGCGAGGAGTTTCCCTACGACCTCGTCGCGAGTATGGGCAGGATGGGACTGTTCGGGCTACCGCTGCCCGAGGAGTACGGCGGCATGGGCGGAGACTACTTCGCGCTGTGCCTGGCGCTGGAGGAACTGGCGCGGGTGGACTCGTCCGTGGCGATCACGCTGGAGGCGGGAGTCTCGCTCGGTGCGATGCCGATATACCGGTTCGGCACCGAGGAGCAGAAGCGCAACTGGCTGCCCGCATTGTGCTCGGGCGAGGCGCTCGGTGCGTTCGGGCTCACCGAGCCCGGCGGTGGGTCCGATGCGGGCGCGACCCGGACCACGGCCAAGCTCGACGGCGATGAGTGGGTCATCAACGGTAGCAAGGCGTTCATCACCAATTCCGGCACCGAGATCACCAGGCTCGTCACCGTGACCGCCGTGACGGGCAGCAAACCCGACGGGCGCAAGGAGATCTCCGCGATCACCGTGCCGTCGGGCACGCCGGGTTTCACCGTGGCGCCCAAGTACTCGAAGGTGGGCTGGAACGCATCGGACACGCACGAACTCGCGTTCGACGACTGCCGGGTGCCCGCGCAGAACCTGCTCGGTGAGCGCGGCAGGGGGTACGCGCAGTTCCTCTCGATCCTGGACGAGGGCAGGATCGCCATCGCGGCGCTCAGTGTCGGCCTGGCGCAGGGCTGCGTGGACGAGTGTCTGCGCTACGTCGGTGAGCGGGAAGCGTTCGGGCACAAGATCGGGACCTACCAGGCTATCCAGTTCAAGATCGCCGACATGGAGGCGCGGGCGCACACCGCGAGGCTGGCCTACTACCAGGCTGCCGCGAAGCTGCTGCGTGGCGAGCCGTTCAAGAAGGAAGCCGCGATCGCGAAGCTGGTGTCGTCCAACGCCGCGATGGACAACGCGCGCGATGCCACCCAGATCTTCGGCGGCTACGGGTTCATGAACGAGTTCGCCGTCGGCCGGTTCTACCGCGATGCCAAGATCCTGGAGATCGGGGAAGGCACCAGCGAGGTGCAGCGGATGCTGATCGCGAGGGAACTCGGACTGCACTGATCGCGGCGCCCACCGAAGGGCCGCGTATTCTCACCCTGCGCGGCATGGCGACGCATCCCGGCCTGCTCATCGCGGAGACGAGCCAGGGCTTCACCCCGACCGAGCGATTCGAGGTCGATGGTTGGCTGGGGCAGGTCTTCGAGGACCGCCTCGGATGAGGAGGAACGAATGACCGTACCCGCGCTGCGTCTGGCCGCCGCGACGTCGAACGTCGTGCGGAAGGTGCTGCACGGAGGTGTCGCCGACCTGCGACCCGCGCCGAGGCTGCTCATCGACACCGGACCCAACCGCCGCGTCTACCGTTTCACGGGGGCGGCGCGGGGCAGCCAGGACGGCGAGCCCGTGTTGCTCGTCCCTCCGCTCGCGGCACCCACGCTGTGTTTCGACCTGCGGCGGGGGTGCAGCCTGGTCGAGCACCTCGTCGACGGCGGCAGGCGCACCTACCTGGTGGACTACGGCACCGTGGCCTTCGCCGACCGGGGGCTCGGGGTCGAACACTGGGTCGGGCAGGTGCTGCCTAACGCCATTCGCAAGGTCAGCGCCGACGCGGGCGGCCGGGAGGTTCACCTGGTCGCGTGGTGCCTGGGCGGGATCTTCTCCCTGCTCGCCGCGGCCGAGCAGGCCGACCTGCCGATCGCCTCCATCACAACGATCGCCGCGCCGTTCGACTTCACCGCCATTCCGCTGATCGCGCCGCTGCGGCCACTCGTGGAACTGACCGGGGGCCACCTGCTCACACCGTTCTACCGGCTGCTCGGCGGCGCACCGCCCTACCTTGTCAGCCAGGCCTTCCGGCTGACCAGGCTGGACAAGGAACTCACAAGGCCGATCGCGATGCTGCGGAACCTGCACGACCGGGATTTCCTCGCGCAACTGGAGGCGGTCGACCACTTCATGGCCAACATGGCCGCCTACCCCGGACGGACGTTCGGGCAGCTCTACCACAGGTTCTTCCGGGCCAACGATCTCGCCGAGGGCAGCATCGAGATCGACGGCAGGTTGGTATCGCTGTCCGAGGTGCGGGTGCCGACGCTGGTCGTGGCGGGCGAGAGCGACGCGATCGCGCCCAAGCGCGCCGTGCGGCGGCTGGTCGATCTGCTCACCGGCGCCCCCGAGGTGCGCTTCGAGTCGGCGCCGGGCGGGCATCTCGGGGTGCTGACCGGCCGGGCGGCGCGCACGACAACCTGGCGCTATCTCGACGAGTTCCTCGACTCCCGGCGGAGCCCGGCATGAGGCTCCAGAGTGGAGCCGTGGGGCTTGCCGGGAAGGGACCTATGACCCTTAGCCCGGGCCACCGTCCTTTCGGACGCTGGACGGATGATGACCTACAGCATCAGCAGCGAGACCTTGCCAGAGCAGCCGACGCTGGTGGCGGAGGCGACGCTCTTCGTGGACGAGATCGGGCCCTGGCTCGGCCAGGTCTACCAGCGCATCGCCGAGGCCATCGCCAGCCGTGACTCCTACCCGGTCGGGCCGCCGTTCGCCCGCTTCCGGATGCTCGACGACGACCGGTTCGCCGTCGAGGCGGGCTTCCCGGTTCCCGCGCCGGTCGAGGGTCTCGGCGACGACGTGCGCTCCTCGGCACTGCCGGGCGGCACGGCCGCCGTCACCGTCCACGTCGGGGGATACGACGAGATGGAACCCGCCTACGAGGCACTGGCGTCGTGGGTGGCCGACCACGGCGGCGAGTTGGCGGGGGAGGCTTGGGAGAACTACCTGACCAACCCGGAGGAGGAGCCGGATCCGGCCGCGTGGCGCACCGAGGTCGTGCAGCCGTACCAGCTGGGCTAGGACTTCACCCGCGCCGACAACGTGGAGTGGGTGGGCGGCTCGGCGACACCCGGTTGCCGCTTGGCGGCGAACTCGGTGCGCAGCACAGGGAGGATCTCCCCAAGCAGGTCGAGTTGCTCCAGCACCGTCTTCAACGGCAGACCAGCGTGGTCGACGAGGAAGAGTTGGCGCTGGTAGTCGCCGAAGTTATCCCGAAACGTCAGTGTCTTGTCGATGACCTCTTGCGGACTCCCGACCGTTAGTGGCGTTTGCTCGGTGAACTCCTCGAGTGAGGGTCCGCCGCCGTAGACGGGTGCGTGGTCGAAATACGGCCGGAACTCCCGCACCGCATCCTGAGAGTTGCGGCGCATGAACACCTGACCGCCGAGACCGACGACAGCTTGCTCCGGGCTGCCGTGGCCGTGGTGGGCGAAACGCTCCCGGTACAGCCCGACGAGACGCATGAAGTGTTCCTTGGGCCAGAAGATGTGGTTGGCGAAGAATCCGTCGCCGTAGTAGGCGGCCTGTTCGGCGATCTGCGGGCTGCGGATGGAGCCGTGCCACACGAACGGCGGTACGCCGTCCAGCGGACGGGGCGTGGCGGTGAACCCGTGCAGCGACGTGCGGAAGCGACCTTCCCAGTTCACCACGTCCTCGCGCCACAGCCGGTGCAGCAGCGCGTAGTTCTCGATGGCGAGCGGGATGCCCTGGCGGATGTCCTGCCCGAACCAGGGATACACCGGCGCGGTGTTGCCGCGCCCGAGCATCAGGTCCACGCGGCCGTCGGCGAGGTGCTGCAGCATCGCGAAGTCTTCCGCGATCTTGACGGGGTCGTTGGTAGTGATGAGGGTCGTCGCGGTGGACAGGATCAGGCGGTCGGTGCGCGCGGCGATGTAGCCGAGCATGGTGGTCGGTGACGAGGGCACGAACGGCGGGTTGTGGTGCTCGCCGGTCGCGAACACGTCGAGCCCGATCTCCTCGGCCTTGAGCGCGATGGTCACCATCGCCTTGATCCGCTCGTGCTCGGTCGGCCTCCGGCCGGTCGTGGGATCGGGCGTGACATCGCCGACGGTGAAGATCCCGAACTGCATGCTGCCTCGCTAGATAGTTGTCCATTCAACTACCACTGTAGCGCAGCGGTACGCCTGGAGTGTCGGGCTCGGCGCCAGGTGTCGATGTCCCCCTATCGTGTTCGAACGTATGTTCGATATTTCGCTAGAATGTCGGATGTGACCAGGACTTTCGCACTCGATGAGGCGTCCTCGCTCGCCCGCTTGGGAGACGAGGAGGTCGTGGCGGCCCTGCGCCGGCTCGAAATCGAATCCCGCCGGTTGTACGCCGCGCGACTGCGGCTGATCGCCGAAATCGACGCGCGCGGGCTGGCCGGGCCGCTGGGGTACAGCGGAGCGGCGGCGCTCGTGCGTGAGGTGGGCGGACACAACCCGGGCGCGGCACGAAAGTTGGTCGCGCAGGCCCGCGCGCTCAACTCGTCGGTGACGCGCACCGGTGCGGTCGTGGAGGCGGAACTGCCTCGTACGGCCGAAGCGCTGTGGGACGGCTCGATCGGGCCGGAGCATGTGGAGGCGATCCGAGCGGCGGTGGAGATCCTGCCTCGCAAGGTCTCCCCGGATGATCGGCAGTCGGCGGAAGCCATCCTGGTCGAGGCCGCACAGGCAAGCGAACCGAGGATCGTGACCAGACTGGGCAGGGAGATTCGCGCCCGGCTGGATCCCGACGGTGAGCCGCCGGAGGAGGGGTACGGAGCCGGATCGGGCCCGTGGCTCGCGCTGCGCCCGCGCCCCGACGGTGGTCTCACCGGAGTTTTCGGCCTGGACGCCGAATCCGGCGCGCTGCTCACCAACCTGCTGTCGCCACTGACCGCGCCGCGAGTCGAGGGCGGCGCAGTGGATTCGAGGAGCCGGGACGAGCGCTACGGCGACGCGCTGGTGGATGTCCTGCGGTTGGCGGCTCGCAGCCCGCGGGCCCCGGACGAAGCAGGGGAACCGGTAACCGTGCTGGTCACGGCCGATCTCATCGACCTCGAGCGAAGGGCGGGGCCCGGGTTGCTTGACGGGCACCTTTCACTTTCCTCGGCAAGAATTCGCAGGCTCGCCTGCGATGCCAGCGTGGTACCGGCTGTGTTCGGCGGGCGTGGGGAGATCCTGGACGTGGGCAGGGCGAGCCGGACCGTGCCGCGAGCGATCCGTCGCGCGCTCATCCTGCGCGACGCCGGCTGCACGTTTCCCGGCTGCGACCGCAAGGCCAAGTGGTGCCAGGCGCATCACATCGTCCATTGGGCGGACGGCGGACCGACAGCCCTGGACAATCTCGCGCTGGTCTGCGCGTACCACCACCGGCTGCTACATCGGACTGACTGGACCGTCACGATGATCGACGGGCGGCCTTGGTACCGACCACCTGGCTACGTAGACCCCGACCGTGTCCCGCGCCGGAACGTCCTGCATGCCCATAGGGTCGGCTCGGTCGTGACCACCCGTCAGTCCACAGTGGCTTCTTGCCACGAAACCGATGACGGCACGCTGCCGCCGGTCTCCACGAATTCGCGCAGCGCCGCACGCAAGGTTTCCAGCGGTACACCGCTGCCCGCGGGAAAGGCGCTCTCGGACCGATCCGTCAGCGCGGGAGATGCCGGATCGCCAACGCTGTACGCCAGCAGTTCCTCGCCCGCGTACAGCAAATAGCCGTATCCGCCATGTACCTGCACGTCCATGGCCGGATCCTCCTCGCCGTCCCGCACGGTGACGGTGTGCACCTCGTCGCGGTCCAGTACGGTCAGCAACTCGTCGATGTCATCCGGTGTGGACACCGGCAACTCCTGGTACGTCTGGCTGCCGTTCGTGAGCGCGGCGCGGTAGGTCATCGATCGCACCTTTCTTACGCTTGTTTCCTGGCCTGCTGCCAGGCGGCGAAGGCTTCGGCGCTCGTACGCGAGGGGATGTAGCCGAAAACCTCCTTCAACCGCCGATTGTCCAGCACCGGTCGGTGGCGCAGGAACACCGTTTGTTCAGGGCCGTAGGGGGACACGCCCAGCCGCTTACCCACCGCCAGCACGGCGCGCAGCAGCGGTTCCGGGATCACCAGCGTGCGCCTGCCCAGTGCGGCAGCGATGTCGTCGACCGTCATCGCCCCGTCCCCAGCGACATTGAAGATCCCGGTGACGGTACTGGTCACGGCCTGCTGGATGATCGCGACGACTTCGGTATCCCAGATGAACACGAACGGCGAGTCGGACCCGCGAATCTTGAGCAGCCGGGGCTTTTCGAACAGTGCGGTGATCTGGTTGTCCACCCGCTCGCCGAGAATCGTGCCGATGCGCAGCACCACCTGCTCCAGTTCGGGGTTCGACGACCGCGACTCGGCCAGCATCTCCTCCACCAGTCGCTTGTGGTGGCTGTAGGCGAATGCCTCGTTGCCGCGCACGGGATCGTCCTCGGTGAGCCAGCCCCCGTTGGCCGCGCCGTTGTCCGGGTGGTAGCCGTAGGCCGCGCCGGAGGAGGAAACCACGATCCGCCGCACGCCGTGGGCGAGGCACCCGTCCAGCACGTTTCGCGTGCCGGTGACGTCGACGGCGTACTCACGCTCCCGCGACGATTTCCGGCCGGGTGTCACGACGGCCGCCAGGTGCACCACCACCTCCACGTCGCGGTCGGCGAAGGCGGCGCGCACCGAGTCCGGGTCGGTCACGTCGAGCGACACGCGCTCCACGCCGGGCACGGGGGGCTCCGGCTCGGTGATGTCGCCGCTGACAACGCGATGACCAGCCTCGGCCAGGCCGCGCACCACCGACGAGCCGAGGAAGCCGTTGCCCCCGGTTACCAGGACGGTCCTGTGCTCGCTCATGCGGGTTCCACCTCCGGTTTCGCGGCAGGTCGTGCGCGGCGACCCCACCACTGGGCAACGGCCAGACCGGCGATGATGTCCCAGATACCCCACCACGCGGCCACCAGTGCCATGCCACCCAGCCCGCCGAAGAAGCTGAACACCAGCAGCAGGCCGAGCCCGGCGTTGCGGATGCCGACCTCGAAGGTCATGGCACGGGTGCTGGCGTCGGGCAGCCGGGTGATCCTGGCGACCCCGTAGCCGGTGAACAGTGCCAGCGCGTCGTGCAGGAACACCGCCAGCAGCACTACCCCGATGTAGTCGAGGAAGATGCCCCAGTTGTTGGCGACACCCGTGGCGATTACCGCACCCAGCGCCAGGAACGACACCGGGCCGATGATCCGTGCCGCACGCTTGGCGATGCCCGGACGCAGCCGCGCGATCGTCAGCCCGACAGCGAACGGCACGCCGATGACGAGACCGACCTCGGCGAGCATGTCGGCCGCGCTTAGTTCGATCTTGGCGAGCAGCGCCTGCCCAGTCGGGTGTAGCCCGCCCCAGAACGCGACGTTCAGTGGCATCAGGAAGATCGCCAGCACGTTGCCGACCGCCGTCATCGACACCGACAGCGCGACGTCGCCCCGAGCGCGGTGGGTGAGGATGTTGGAGACGTTGCCTGGTGGGCAGCAGGCCACCAGGATCATGCCAAGCGCCACCGAGCCTCGCACGTCCAGCAGGAGGGTCAGCCCGAAGGTGATCGCGGGCAGCAGCAGGAACTGCGCCAGCACCCCCAGCGCGATGGTGCCCGGTCGTCGCGCGGCGGCCACGAAATCGGACGGCCTGGTGTCCAGCGCGATGCCGAACAGGATCGCACCGAGCACGATCTTCAGAGTCGTCAGCGAAGCGGAGTCGAAGGCGATCCTGATGTCATCGACGTCGGTTGGCGCGATCACGGCGCCACGTCCAGTCTCGCGAGTTCGTCGCGCACGGCCCTGCGGTAGGCGTCCTTGTTGACGTAGTAACTCATCCGCTCCAGCCCCAGGTAACGGTAGCCACCTGTCAGGTCCGGGCGCGGCCCCCGCATCCGGGCCTCCAACTCGGCCGCGCGCCCGGGTGCCCGCTCGCGTGCCGCGAGGTAGGCGGCCACGAGTTCGGCCTGCTCGTAGCGTCCCTGCCAGCCGAGCCCGGAGGCTTCCACCATTCCGAGTACGAACAGGCCCGGTGCGGACTCGGGGAAGATGTTCAGGTAGAGGTCGGGTGCGGTGCCGCTGCCGGGCCCGGCCCAGTTGAGCAGTTTCGGTTCCACGAACGGGTAGTGCAGGTGGTACCCGGTCGCCAGCACGATCGTGTCGTAGCTGCCTCGCTCCCCGTCGGTGAAGCGGACCCCGTCGCCGTCGAGCCGTTCGATGTCGCGGCGCACGCGGATGTCGCCATGCCCGATGTGGTGCAGGACCAGCGAGTTCACCACCGGATGCGACTCGTAGATCTTGTAGTCGGGTTTGGGGAAACCGAACCGCACCGGGTCGCCGGTGAACAGCTTCAGCAGGCGTGAGTCGATGGCTTGTTTGAGTCGCGGTGGCAGCGGCCTGCCCTGGTTCAGGGTGTCGGCGGGGCGGCCGAACAGGTACTTCGGCACGAAGTAGTAGCCGCGCCGCACGCTGATGTCCACCGAGTCGGCGTGATGCACGGCGTCCACGGCGATGTCGCATCCGGAGTTGCCCGCACCGACGATCAGCACCCGCTTGCCCTCGAAGATCTTCGCGCGCTTGTAGCGGCAGGTGTGGAACAGTTCGCCGTCGAAGCTGCCCCGAAACGTCGGGATCGCGGGCTCGCTGAGCGTGCCGCAGGCAATGAGCACGCTCGCGTGGCGCTGGGTGCGCGTTCCGTCCGGCCCGGTGCTCGTCACCGCCCAGCTGTCGCCGTCCGGCTCGACGCGGGTGACCTCGGTGTTGAACCGGTAGTCCTCGCGCAGCCCGAACGTGTCCGCGAAGTCGCGGAAGTAGGTCAGCAACTCCCGGTGGCTGGGGTAGTCGGCCACGGTGTCCGCCATCGGGAACTCGGCGAACTCGGTGGTGGTGCGCGAGGAGATCAGGTGCGCCGATTCGTAGACCGTGCTGCGCGGGTTGTCGATGTTCCACAGCCCGCCGACGTCGCCGGAAAGCTCGTAACCGGTGTAGGCGTGCCCGTAGCGTCGCAGGTTGCGGGCTGCCGCGAGACCCGACGGGCCGGCGCCGATGACGGCGACAGGTGTGCTCACGTGGCCTCCGTTGGCTCGGTGGCGGCGGCTTGTCAGCGCTTGGCCAACGAGGATCGTACCTACGGCAGGCCGTGTCCTTCGCGGATGTGAACCCGCTCTACTTCAGCTCCGCGCTGGTCTTGCCGAGCAACCTGCGGGCGACGATCAACTGCTGGATCTGCTGGGTGCCTTCGAAGATGTCCAGGATCTTGGCGTCGCGGCTCCACTTCTCCAGCAGCAGTTCCTCCGTGTAGCCGAGGGTTCCCGCCAGCTCCACGCACTTCAGGGTGATGTCGACGACCGAGCGGCCCGCCTTCGCCTTGGCCATGGAGGCCTGCAACGAGTTGGGCTTGCGGTTGTCCGCCATCCAGGCCGACTCCAGGGTCAGCAGGTACGCGGCCTCGTAGTTGGCCTCCAGTTCCAGGTACGCCGCGGCGGCGGCGTGCTGGGCGTTCGCTGGCCTGTCGTAGTCGATTTTGACGCCCGCTTCCTGCAGCAGCCGCTTGGTTTCCTCCAGCGCCGCCCGCGCCACGCCGATCGCCATGGCGGCCACCAGCGGCCGGGTGTTGTCGAAGGTCTGCATCACCCCGGCGAAGCCCGACTTGGTGTCGATCTCCGGCGAGCCGAGCAGGTTCTCCTTCGGCACTCGGCAGTTGTCGAAGCGCAGCACAGCGGTGTCGGAGGCACGGATGCCGAGCTTGTGCTCCAGCCGGACGACCTCGAAGCCGGGCGTGCCCTTCTCCACCACGAACGACTTGATGGCCGCGCGGCCCTTGCTCTTGTCCAGCGTCGCCCACACCACCACGGCGTCGGCACGCTCGCCGGAGGTGACGAAGATCTTCTCCCCGTTGAGGATGTAGTCGTCGCCGTCCGGGGTGGCCGTCGTGGTGATGGCAGCCGAGTCGGAACCACACCCTGGCTCGGTGATGGCCATGGCCGCCCACAGCCCGGAGAAGCGGTTCAACTGCTCCTCGTTGGCCACCGATGCGATGGCGGCATTGCCGAGTCCCTGGCGCGGCATGGAAAGCAGCAGCGCCACGTCGCCCCAACACATCTCGATCGCGCCGAGGACGGTGCTCAGGTTTCCGCCGTTGCGGTTGCCGTTGTGCTTGTCTTCGTCGTTGCGGCGCACGCCGGCCGCGCCCGCGCCACCCTCGCCGGAGGAGTTGAGCCCGTCCAGCAACGAGGCGAGCATGTCCAGTTCGGTGGGGTAGGAGTGCTCGGCGCGGTCGTACTTGCGCGAGATGGGCCGAAACACCTCGGCCGCGGCCTGCCGTGCCTGGTTGACCAGTGCCCGGGCCTTCTTCGGAACTTCCAGATTGATCATGATTACCCTTCGCCGGTCAGAGCAGGACGACGCCTTCGAGTACGCCGATTGCCCGCAGGTCGCGGTACCAGCGCTCCACGGGGTGTTCCTTGACGAACCCGTGCCCGCCAAGCAACTGCACGCCCGTGCTGCCGATGGCCATGCCCTTGTCGGTGGCGAGCTTGCGCGCCAGCGCCGCCTCCCGGGCGTAGGGCTTGCCCTGCTCGGCTCGTGCCGCGGCTCGCAGCGTCACCAGCCGCAGGCCTTCGAGTTCGATGCCGATGTCGGCGACCTGGAAGGCGACGCCCTGCCGGTGGCTGACCGGCTCGCCGAACGCCTGCCGTTCGTTGACGTAGGGGATGACGTAGTCGAGTACGGCCTTGCCGGTGCCGCAGGCCAGCGCGGCCCATCCCAGCCGGGACAGCCGGACCACCTCGGTGAACGTTTCGGACCTGCCGCCGCCGAGCAGGGCGGTCGCGGGCAGCGAGACCTTGTCCAGCACCAGCCTGCCGGTCGCCGCGCCGCGCAGACCCATGGCGGGCTCGGCCTCCACCGAAACCCCCGAGGTGGCGGCCTCCACGATGAACAGTGCGGGGCCTCGCCCCTCCAGGTCGGCCGAGACGACGAACAACTCCGCCTGCGCGGCGCGCGGCACCAGCGACTTCACGCCGTCGAGCCGGTAGCCGTTCGGGGTGCGCTTGGCCGTTGTCCTCGGGCGGAACGGGTCGAACAGCGCGGCCCGCTCCTGCAGCGCGAGCGCGGCGGCGGGCACGTTCTCACCGACGAACGCGGGCAGGTAGGTCGCCTGCTGGTCGGCGTCGCCCCACTGCACCAGTGCGGTGCTGACCGAGGACGGGGCGAGCACCGCGACGGCCAGCCCGAGATCGCCGTGTGCCAGTGCCTCGGCGACCAGCGCGCCGGTGACCACCGAGCGCTCCGTGCCGACGCCGCCCAATTCCTCGGGGATGCCGAGCAGTGTCACGCCGAGTTCGGCGGCCCTGCCTAGCAGGCCGTCCGGCGGGGTGAGCGACTCGTCGGCCTTGGCCGCGGCTGGCCGCAACTGCTCGGCGGCGAACTCGGTGACCGTTTCCACGATCAGCTGTTGCTCGTCGCTCGGGGTGAGGTCGAACAGGTCGGCTTCGGGCGCGGTGGCGGGCCTTGCCGGTTTGCCGAGCCGCGTGGTCGCCTTGAACGTGCGCCGAGCGGCTCCCGCCGCACGGAACCCGCCGCGGGTCGCCGCGGCGACGACGTTGCGCACGGGCTCGGTCAGCCCGGCGCGCTCCAGCGCTTTGCTTCCGGCCAGCCGGTTCAGCACCGCAAGGCCGAACCCCATGGCGTCGCGCTTGTGGTGGGACGTCTTTTGGGCCACGGCTATCCCTTCACGAGTACCTACTCGTCAGTAGGTTAGCTCGCTTCGCCGGTTCCGCGCCACCGGGGGGCCTTGTGGTCAGGTGATGTCCAGCACAGCCTCCAGCAGCGCCACCAGTTCCGCGGTGAGATTCGGGCGCGTACTGACCCGCCTGGTCCTGGTGAGGTCGTTGGCGATGGTCAGCGCCGCGTGCACCGTGATCTTGGCCTGCCGAGTGTCGAGTTCGGGGTGCACCGCCTCCAGCAGGTGCACCCATCGCGCCACGTAGTCGCGCTGGATGCGCAGCAGCTCGGAGCGGTCGCGCTCCTCGATGTGCACCCGGTCCACCGAGAACGACACCAGCAACTCCGGCGGGCCGGTAAGGGTGCGCACGTAGGAGCGAGTCAACCTGCGCAGGGCCTCGCGCTCGTCGGGCGGGCCGCTGGTGCGAAGTGCGTGTTCCGCGGCCAGCGAGAGCCGGTCGGCCGCCCTGCGCCCTATCGCGCCTAGCAGGCTTGCCTTGCTCGGGAAATGCCGGTACACGCTGGGTCCGGCGATGCCCGCGGCCTTGCCGATGTCCTCCATGCTCACCGACGAGAAGCCGTGCCTGCGGAACAACTCGGCAGCTTCGGTGAGCAGCTGCTCCCTGCGGGACGGCGCGCCGAGCGCGAGCGGTGACTGGCTCGGCTCGGCAGGCTCCTGCGCTCTCGGCAGGCTGGCGTGGAAGACGCGCAGCGCGATGTCGACCAGCAGCTGGGCGAAGCGCTTGCGCGCGATGCTGGTGTGGTGGACCGACACACTGCCGAACACCGAAAGGCCCGCCCAGCAAAGCAGCTCCGCCTCGTCCGGCTCGAGTTCCGGGCGCAGCCGCATCAGCACCTTCGCCCAGGTGACGAGCATCGCGGCGGATCGGGTACGGATGAGGTGCTGGCTGTCGGCATCGAGGTGGCGGCCCTCCCAGCGCCAGAGCGCGGCGACCTCGCGCCGCTCCACCGAACTCGTCGCCAGCCGCTCCAGCAGGGTGCGGACCTGCTGCGGCGTGGGCAGCTCGGCGGTGGCGAGCGCGGCGTCGGTGGCGGTCTCCATCTCCTGGAATCCGGTGAGCAGCACGTGGGCGAGGATGGCCTGCTTGTCGGCGAAGTGTCGGTAGAGCGCGGGCCCGGTGACCCCCGCGGCGGCGGCGATGTCGTTGATGCCGACACCGTGGTAGCCGCGCGCACGGAACAACTCGGAGGCGACGGCGGCAATCTGCTGCCTGCGGTCGCGGGGGCGCTTGGTCTTGCGGGCCTTCTCGTCCATACGTGAGTCAACTCTAGCGTCTGTCGTCAGGGCGACAACCCGTTGACACCCTCACATAAAGCGGGACTATGTTAGTAGCGATTAGCACCACGACAGCCAACGTGCGCCAGGAAGGACCGTGGGTGTGAGTACAGAGGCGTTCATCTACGAGGCAATTCGTACGCCTCGTGGCAAGAACAAGGGCGGTTCCCTGCACGGGACCAAGCCGATCGACCTGGTAGTCGGCCTGATCAACGAGCTGAAGGCGCGGCACCCGAACCTGGACCCCGCGCTGATCGACGACATCATCCTCGGCGTCGTCAGCCCCATCGGCGACCAGGGCGCCGACATCGCACGCGGGGCGGCGGTCGCGGCCGGGCTTCCCGACACCGTCGCGGGTGTGCAACTCAACCGGTTCTGCGCGTCGGGCCTCGAGGCGGTGAACCAGGCCGCGCAGAAGGTGCGCGCGGGCTGGGACCAGCTCATCGTCGGCGGTGGCGTTGAGTCGATGTCACGTGTCCCGATGGGCTCCGACGGCGGCGCGATGTTCACCGACCCGGCGACCAACTACGACTCCTACTTCGTGCCGCAGGGCATCGGTGCCGACCTGATCGCCACCATCGAAGGCTTCTCGAGGGAGGACGTCGACGCGTTCGCGGTGCGCTCCCAGGACAAGGCCGAGGCGGCGTGGTCGGGCGGCTACTTCGCCAAGTCCATCGTGCCGGTCAAGGACATGAACGGCGTGACGATCCTGGACCACGACGAGCACCGCCGTCCTGGCACCACGGTGGAGGCCCTCGGCAAGCTGAAGCCCTCGTTCGAGGGCATCGGCGAGATGGGCGGCTTCGACGCCGTGGCGCTGCAGAAGTACCACTCGGTCGAGAAGATCAACCACGTTCACACCGGCGGTAACTCCTCGGGCATCGTGGACGGTGCCGCACTGGTGCTCGTCGGCAACGAGGAGATCGGCAAGACCATCGGGCTGGCTCCGCGTGCCCGGATCGTCGCCACCGCCGTCACCGGTGCCGACCCGACGATCATGCTCACCGGCCCGACGCCCGCCACGCAGAAGGTGTTGCGGAAGGCTGGTCTGACGATCGACGACATCGACCTGTTCGAGCTGAACGAGGCCTTCGCGTCCGTGGTCCTGAAGTGGATGAAGGACCTGAAGATCCCGGAGGAGAAGGTCAACGTCAACGGCGGTGCCATCGCCATGGGTCACCCGCTGGGCGCCACCGGCGCGATGATCCTCGGCACGATGGTCGATGAGCTGGAGCGGCGCCAGGCCCGGCGTGCGCTCGTGACCCTGTGCATCGGCGGCGGCATGGGCCTCGCCACGATCATCGAGCGCGTGTGAGGGACGTAGAACACGATGACTGAATCCAAGACCATCCGCTGGGAGCAGGGCTCCGACGGCATCGTCGTGCTCACGCTCGACGACCCCAAGCAGTCGGCCAACACCATGAACGCCGACTTCCGCGAGTCGCTGGCCGCGACCGTGGACCGGCTCGAGGCGGAGAAGGACTCCATCAGCGGCGTGGTGCTGACGTCGGCGAAGAAGACCTTCTTCGCCGGTGGTGACCTCAACGACCTGATCCAGGCCGGGCCGGAGCACGCCGAGGAGATCACGCGCAGCACCAACGAGATGAAGGCCAACCTGCGCCGGTTGGAGACCTTCGGCAAGCCGGTGGTCGCGGCCATCAACGGTGCCGCGCTCGGCGGCGGGCTGGAGCTCGCGCTCGCGTGCCACCACCGCATCGCCGCCGACGTGAAGGGCAGCCAGATCGGGTTGCCCGAGGTGACGCTTGGCCTGCTGCCAGGTGGTGGCGGGGTCGTGCGGACCGTGCGGCTGCTCGGCATCCAGAACGCCGTGCTGAACGTGCTCGTGCAGGGCCAGCGTTACAAGCCCGCCAAGGCGCTGGAGATCGGCCTGGTGCACGAGCTGGTCGGCAGCGTGGACGAGCTGCTGCCGAAGGCCAAGGAGTGGTTGAAGGCCAACCCGGAGGCCTCGGTTCAGCCGTGGGACGCCAAGGGGTACAAGATCCCGGGCGGGTCGCCTTCGAACCCGAGCTTCGCGGCCAACCTGCCCGCGTTCCCCGCGAACCTGCGCAAGCAGCTCAAGGGCGCCCCGATGCCCGCGCCGAGGGCGATCCTCGCGGCGGCTGTCGAGGGCGCGCAGGTGGACGTGGACACCGCCTCGCTGATCGAGACGCGCTACTTCGTGAGCTTGGTGACCGGGCAGGTCGCCAAGAACATGACGAAGGCGTTCTTCTTCGACCTGCAGCACATCAACTCGGGCGGCTCCCGGCCGGACGGCTACGAGAAGTACCAGGCTCGCAAGGTCGGTGTGCTCGGCGCGGGCATGATGGGCGCCGCCATCGCGTATGTGTCCGCCAGGGCGGGCATCGAGGTCGTGCTCAAGGACGTCTCGCTGGAGAACGCCGAGAAGGGCAAGGGCTACGCCGTCAAGCTCGAGGAGAAGGCGCTCAAGCGTGGTAAGACCACGAAGGAGAAGTCCGACGAGCTGCTGGCGCGAATCAAGCCGACGGCCGACCCGGCCGACTTCAAGGGCGTCGACTTCGTGATCGAGGCGGTGTTCGAGAGCACCGAACTCAAGCACAAGGTCTTCTCCGAGATCGAGGGTGTGGTCAACCCCGACGCGGTGCTGGGATCCAACACCTCCACCCTGCCGATCACCGGGCTCGCCGAGGGCGTTCAGCGGCAGGAGGACTTCATCGGCATCCACTTCTTCTCGCCGGTGGACAAGATGCCGCTCGTGGAGATCATCCGCGGTGAGAAGACCTCCGACGCCACGCTGGCGAAGGTGTTCGACTACACGCTGCAGATCAAGAAGACGCCGATCGTCGTCAACGACAGCCGCGGTTTCTTCACCAGCCGGGTGATCGGCACGTTCATCAACGAGGCCGTGGCCGCGGTCGGTGAGGGCGTCGAGCCCGCGAGCATCGAGCAGGCCGGTTCGCAGGCGGGCTACCCCGCGCCGCCGCTACAGCTGATGGACGAGCTGACGCTGACACTGCCGCGCAAGATCCGCCAGGAGACCCGCGCGGCGGTCGAGGCCGAGGGCGGCACCTGGAGCGCGCACCCGTCCGAGGCCGTCATCGACCGCATGATCGACGAGTACGACCGTAAGGGCCGCTCCAGCGGCGCAGGCTTCTACGACTACGACGCCGACGGCAAGCGGGTCGGCATCTGGCCGGGGTTGCGTGAGGCCTTCAACAGCGGCAGCAAGACCGTGCCGTTTGAGGACCTGAAGGAGCGAATGCTCTTCGCCGAGGCGCTGGAAACGGTCAAGTGCTTCGACGAGGGCGTGCTGAACTCGGTGCAGGACGCCAACATCGGTTCGATCTTCGGGATCGGATTCCCGGCGTGGACCGGTGGTGTCGTGCAGTACATGAACCAGTACGAGGGCGGGCTGAAGGGCTTTGTCGCGCGTGCCAGGCAGCTCGCCGAGCGCTACGGCGACCACTTCCTGCCCCCGCAGTCACTGGTGGACAAGGCGGAGAAGGGCGAGATCTTCGAGTAACCGGATGTGGGGGACGGCCCGCCATCGACCTCGTGTCGGCGGCGGGCCGCTCCGGGGACGGCGACCGGCATGCCGGTCGCGGTTGATCGAAGTACGTCCGAATGGCGCAGCCAGTGAAATGATCTTCACGTTAGTGTCTTCGGTACTTCGGTGGTGACGTTCGGTGGACGACAACCCGGTCCACGGTGCGGCCGCCGAATGGCAGGGCGCGGTGATCCCGCGCCCTTTTCCTCATCAGCCCTTCTTCATCAGCCACCGTGCGTTCGGTGAGCGGCAGGCCTCACCCGAGCAGCCGGTCCACCACGAGCGCGGTGGCGTTGTCGGTGCTGCCGTGCTCGCGGGCGGCATCGACCAGCGACCGTGCCGCAGCGGCAGCCGAGGTGGCGCCGGCGAGCAGGTCCCTGATCGCGGTCAGCTCCAGGCTCTTGTGCACGCCGTCGCTGGACAACAACAGCCTGCCAGGGCCCGCGCCGATCCTGGCGTGGCCGATGTCGTTCTCGCCCGCCGTGCGGGCGGAACCGGTGACGATGTGCTCCATCCGGGCGGTGGGTCGCCGCCCTCGCGAGCGCCAGAACTCGGCGAGGGTGTGGTCGGTGGTCACCTGGTGCAGCACGCGGCCGTTCCACCGGTAGGCACGGCAGTCGCCCACCCAGGCGATCTCACTGACCTCCTCGTCGCCGCCCGCAGGCGGATAGACCGCGACCACCAGCACGGCGTCAGCCTCGGTCTGGCCGAACTGCGTCGTGAGTTCCCGCTGGGCACGGATCAGGCCCTCCACCGCGCCCAGCCGTACGGCGGAGGTCGCCGCGGTCCTGGCGACCAGTCGCGCGGCCCTCGCCGCCAGCAGGTGGTCGCCGACGCCGTCGGCCACCACGAAGGCTGATCTTCCAGTGGCGGCGTCGGTGCGGGTGGCGAGTGCGTCGGCGTTGACCGCGCGAGGGCCCTTGTCACTCGCCGCGTCCGACGTGGTGTGTTCGGTCGGTCGCGGGTGCGCGGTGGTCGGCATGGGCCGCCTCCTAGTTCACCGGGCCGACCCCCGATGACCGGCCCTCACCCACCTCAACGCACGGCCGCCACCAGCAACTCCGAGAAGAACCTGTGAGTTTCCAGACTCCACTTCACAGCAGCGGCGGCACCATCGCCTCGATGAGGTGTGGCCCGGGTTCGGCGACCGCCCGCGCGAACTGCTGTGCCAGTTCCTCGGCAGTGGCCGCCCTCGACGCGGGAACGCCCATCCCCTCGGCGATCTTGACGAAGTCCAGGTCTGGGCCGGACAGGTCGAGCAGCTCCTTCGCCTTCGGCCCGGAACCCTCCGCGCCAACCCGCTGCAACTCCATTCGCAGGATCGCGTACGCGCGGTTGTTCAACAGCACCGTGGTGACGTTCAGGTTCTCCCTGGCCTGCGTCCACAGTGCCGAGATGGTGTAGAGCGCGCTGCCGTCGGATTCGAGGTTCACCACCGGACGGTCCGGTGCGGCGATCGCGGCACCCGTGGCGACCGGAATTCCCTGCCCGATCGCTCCTCCGGTCAGTGTGAGCACGTCGTGCCGGGGTGCCCCCGCCGTCGCGCCGGGCAAAAGCAGCCCGGAGGTGTTGGCCTCGTCCGAGATGATCGCACCATCCGGCAGCGAGGCGCCGATCACCTGAACCCAGTTCTGCGGGGTCAGCGCTCCGGTCGGCAGCTCAGGGCGGTGAGCCTGCGACACCACCGCCTCCGTGCCGGGTGCCACCAGTTCGGCCAGTTCCTCCAGCGCGGCCACCACGTCCTCTTCCACGCCCGCGAGCGTGTGCACCTGCGCGCCCTCCGGGACGAGGTCGCTCGCCTTGCCCGGGTAGGCGAAGAACGACACCGGCGGGCGAGTACCAGCCACCACCACGTGCCTGCTGCCCTCCAACTGATGGGCGACCTGTTCGGCCAGGTAGCCGAGCCGTTCCACGACGGGGACACCCGCTCCGCGTTCCAGCCTGGCGGGGAAGGTCTCGACGAACGGCTTGGCGCCGGTGGCCGCCGCGATGCGGCTCGTCGCCCGCAATCCCCGCTCGCGGCATGCGGCGCCGCCGATCAGCAACGCGACGGGTTCGCCCGTGCGCAGCAGTTCGGCGACCGCCTTCACCGTGGTGTCGGCGACGGGTTTGGCACGGCGCGGCGGCACCGGGGCGCAGGGCTGCCCGCCGTCGCTCCAGGACACGTCGGCGGGCAGGATCAACGTCGCCACCCTGCCGGGCGCGTCCTGCGACGCGGCGACCGCGGCGGCGGCGTCCGCGCCCACGTCCGCCGTGCTGGAGCAGCGGCGGACCCAGCCTGTAAGCGAACCCGCCACGGCCTCGATGTCGGATTCCAGCGGCGCGTCGTAGGCCTTGTGGTAGGTGGCGTGGTCGCCGACGACGTTGACGATCGGCGTGTGCGCCCTGCGGGCGTTGTGCAGGTTCGCCAGCCCGTTGCCGAGCCCGGGACCGAGGTGCAGCAGGGTGGCCGCGGGCTTGCCCGCGATGCGAGCGTAGCCGTCGGCCGCGCCGGTGACAGCGCCCTCGGCCAGACCGAGCACGCCACGCATGTTCGGCACCGTGTCCAGCGCGGCGACGAAATGCATCTCCGAAGTACCGGGGTTGGAGAAGCACACCTCGACGCCCGAGTCGACGAGCGTGCGGATCAGGGCCTGCGCGCCGTTCATGATCTCCTCTTTCTCGCTCTGCTAGTCGAATAGCACGCCGGGGTTGAGGATTCCCGCGGGGTCGAAGGCGTGCTTGATCCGCGACATCAGCTCGATCTTGGCCGGGTCCTCCAGTTGCAGGAAGTGCTCCTTCTTCGCTCGGCCGATGCCGTGCTCACCTGAGATCGCGCCACCGAGCTCCATGCCGACGGCGAAGATGTCGTGAAGCAGGCTCGCACGCTTTACCGGGTCCTTCTGGAAGACGCCGAGGTGGACGTTGCCGTCCCCCGCGTGCCCGCACCCGGCTACACCCGACTCGGTCTTCGCGGCGAGCTCGCGTGACCTCGCCAGGAACTCGGGCATCGCCGACCGGGGTACCACGACGTCGATCACCTCGTCGGCACCCGCAGCCTTCGCGGTCCAGAACGCCTTCTCCCTTGCTTCGATGAGCTTGCGGGCCGAGCCGCCGTCGAGCACGTACACGTCCGAGGCACCCAGTTCGCCGAGCAGTTCGCCCAGGCTCGCGACGTCGCCTTCGAGCCGGTCGGGGTCGCGGTTCTCCATCGCCACCACCAGGTAGGCCTGTGAAGCCTCGCGAACCTCGTCGGGGACACCCAGCGACAACCCGGTGGTGTAGGTAATGGCGGCCATGGTCAGCGCGTCGATGTACTCGAGAATGTGCGGCTCTAGCCCGGCCGCCAGGATCGTGGGTACGGCCCGCACGACAGTGTCGAGGTCGGTGAACGGCGCGAGCACCGTGGCGCCGTGCCGCAGTCTCGGGTGCAGCTTGACGGTGATCTCCGTGGCGAGCGCGAGCGTGCCTTCGGAGCCGATGATGAGCTGGGTCAGGTCGTAGCCGGTGGAGGTCTTCACCGGCTTCCCGCCGGTTCGGATGATCTCGCCGGTGGGCAGTACAGCCTCGAGTCCGAGCACGTTGTGGCGGGTCACGCCGTACTTGACGGCTCGCATTCCGCCCGCGTTGGTGCCCACGTTCCCGCCTACGCTGGCGCTCATCTCGCCGGGATAGACGGTGTAGCCGAGCCCCGCTTCAGCTGTCTTTTCGTCCAGTTCGGACAGTGTGACTCCTGGCTGTACCACCGCGACATGGTTGACCGTGTCGATCTCGAGGATCGCGTTCATCCGCTCGAAGGAGATCAGCAGGCCGTCGGGGCGGGGGCGGGCCGCGGCCGAGAGGCCGCTGCCCGAGCCGCGTGCGGTTACCGGGACACCGTGCTCGGTGGCCGCACCCAGCAGCTGTGCCACCTCTGCCGTGGTGGCCGGTTTGGCGACGTACGCGGGCCGGTGCACCTCGCCGACCAGCGCCTCGTCGCTCGCGTAGTGGTCAGGGATGTCCTCGCCGGTCAGGACCTGGTTCGCGCCGACGATCTCGGCCAGCCGCTGCGCAACGTCGCCCATGGGGATGCAGCCTAGTACGCATTGGAGCGGCTCGGCTATGAATGTTCTTCATATTTTTGCCGGCGGCGGGTGGGGCTGCTCCGCGCCACCGTGCTGTCAAAGATCAGTCCACTGTAGACAAGAACCGATGTGAAATCCCCTCAGTGTAAACACGTATGGCTTTCGGGTTTTTCGTGGGGGTCAGCTTGGCCGGATGGCGTGACCACCCGTGCCTGCCCGCCGTGGGCGGGCGGTCACGGGTCGGTTCGGGTTCGAGAGCCGGCCCCTCGTTGCCCGATCGGGTGACCAGTCGGCCGACAATTCGTGATCTTGAAAGGTTCACCCTTTCGGGTGATGTCGGATGCCGTGTCAGGCGCGGGCGAAGGTCAGCGTCTCGCCCTCGACCCCCCGCAGCCAAAGGTCCTGCGCGGCTTCGGCCATCTCAGGGAGGCCCTCGACGATCGTGGCGAACACGTTGCCGGGCACCCAGCCCGCATCGCCGTTGATCAACAGGTTGTTGCGGCCGTAGAAGATCGCGAGGTCGGTCGCGCCCTGCTCACCGTGCGCCGCACTGCCTTCCTCGTAGCCGTAGGCCGGGTTGCCGATCTCCCATGACTCGAAGCCGAAGTACACGACGTCGCCGGGGATGGGAGTGACGGTGGGGTTCTCCCTCCCCGGTTGCGGGTCGGCGAACGGCCGCAGCAGCGTGTACACCTCGTTGCGGGCGTACTTGGCGTGGTAGGCGGAGCCGCTCTGCGGCAGCGCGTCCCACACCGCCCTGCAGGTTCGGGGCGCCTCGTCATCCAGCAGTCGCGCCCGGCAGGAGACCCCGCGCTTGTCCAGTGAGATGGTGATGTAGCGGGCCATGTTCACTCCTGGTTCGCCGCTGTTCGGTGACTACGCTGTTCGGTGACTACTTGCTGACGGAGGTGACCACGTCGGTCCAGATCTCCAGAGCCTGCTCGATCTGCTCGGAGGTGACCACGAGCGGCGGGATCATCCGCACGACGTTCATGAACGCGCCGCAGGTCAGCAACAGCAGCCCTCGCTCGGCCGCCGCCTTCTGCGCTGCCTGGGCGGTCGCGTTGTCCGGCTTGCCGTCAGCCGTGGTGAACTCCGAACCAACGAGCAGCCCGAGCCCTCGCACGTCACCGATCGCCTGTGTCTTGCCCGCGATCGCACGCGCGCCCTCCAGCAACTGCCGACCTCGCTCGGCGGCGTTGTCGACGAGACCCTCCTCCTGGATCACGTCGAGTGTCGCGAGCGCGGCGGCGCAGGCGACGGCGTTGCCGCCGTAGGTGCCACCCTGCGAACCCGGCCATGCCTTACCCATCAGTTCCTCGGATGCGGCGATGCCCGAAAGCGGGAAACCGCTGGCCAGTCCCTTCGCGATCAGTACGACATCGGGGCGGACGTCGAAGTGCTGGTGGCCCCAGAAT
This sequence comes from Saccharomonospora amisosensis, assembly GCF_011761185.1. NCBI lineage: Bacteria > Bacillati > Actinomycetota > Actinomycetes > Pseudonocardiales > Pseudonocardiaceae > Saccharomonospora > Saccharomonospora amisosensis. Next base: position 1,177,947 of record NZ_JAAOYM010000001.1, read on the forward strand.
CGGCCGGTGCGCCCGAACCCGGTCTGGATCTCGTCGAGCACCAGCAGGATGCCGTGCTCGTCGGCTCGCTGCCGCAGTCCGGCGAGGAACTCGGTGTTGGCCGGCACGTAGCCACCTTCGCCGAGCATTGGCTCGACGAAGAACGCGGCGGTCTCCTTCGGCGAGGTCTGCGTCGCGAACAGGTAGTCCAGTTCGCGCAACGCGAAGTCGGTGGCCGTCTTCTCGTCCCAGCCGTAGTGGTAGGCGTAGGGGAAGGGGGCGACATGCACTCCGGACATCAGCGGGGAGAACCCCGCGCCGAACCGGGTGCCGGATGTGGTCATCGACGCGGCGGCGACGGTGCGGCCGTGGAAACCACCCTGGAACACCACGATGTTCGGCCTGCCGGTGGCCTGCCGGGTCAGTCGCAGTGCGGCCTCCACCGCCTCACTGCCGGAGTTGGCGAAGAACAGCGAGTCCAGACCCTGCGGAAGAACCTCGCCGAGGCGCGCGGTCAGTTCGAGCAGCGGCCGGTGCATCACGGTGGTGTACTGGCCGTGGATGAGCTTGCCGACCTGCTCCTGGGCGGCCCGCACGACCCGTGGGTGGCAGTGACCGGTGCTCGTCACCCCGATGCCGGCCGTGAAGTCGAGGTGGCGACGGCCGTCGGTGTCGAACAGGTACGCACCCTCGCCGTGTTCGACGACGACGGGAGTGGCCTGCTTGAGGATGGGGGAGAGCTGGGCCATGACGACGTGCTCCTTAGCGCGGCGAGGTTGTAGATTGTTGACAATATTCGTAGCATGGCACCGGCAGCGGCGCAAACACCTCAACTCGCAGGGAGCAACGCATGAGCACCGTCAGTGAGACCGGCGTGGTGGACGCGGTCGCCAAGGAGTTGTTCATCGGTGGCAAGTGGACGCAGGCCGCGGGGGGCAGGACCTTCCCCGTGCACGACCCAGCCACCGGCGAGGTGCTGTGCGAGGTGGCCGATGCCGCGCCCGAGGACGGCATGGCCGCGCTCGACGCCGCCGTCGCGGCGCAGGCGGACTGGGCGGCCCACCCGCCGCGCGAGCGGGGTGAGATCCTGCGCGCCTCCTTCGAGGCACTGATGGCGCGGCAGGAGGAACTGGCACTGCTCATGACGCTTGAGATGGGCAAGCCGCTCGCCGAGGCACGCGGCGAGATCGCCTACGCGGCCGAGTTCTTCCGCTGGTTCGCCGAGGAGGCGGTGCGCATCGACGGCGGGTACGCCGTCGCACCCAACGGCAGCGGGCGGTTCCTCGTCGCCAAGCAGCCGGTCGGGCCATCGCTGTTGATCACGCCGTGGAACTTCCCCATGGCCATGGGAACGCGCAAGATCGGACCCGCCGTCGCCGCGGGCTGCACCATGGTGATCAAGCCCGCCGCGCAGACGCCGCTTTCGATGCTCGCGCTCGCGCAGATCATGGTGGACGCCGGGCTGCCCGACGGCGTGCTCAACGTGCTCACCACCACCAGCTCCGGCGCGGTGATGGAGCCGTTGATCAGGGACGGGCGGGCGCGCAAGCTGTCGTTCACCGGCTCCACGGCGGTCGGCCGCAAGCTGCTTGAGCAGTGCTCGGACAAGGTGCTGCGCACCTCCATGGAACTCGGTGGCAACGCGCCGTTTCTGGTGTTCGACGACGCGGACATCGACGCTGCCGTCGACGGCGCTATGCAGGCGAAGATGCGCAACATCGGAGAGGCGTGCACGGCCGCCAACCGGTTCTACGTGCAGCGTGGGGTCGCGGACGAGTTCGCACGCAGGCTCACCGAGCGGATGGCCGCGCTGCCCATCGGCAGGGGAACCGAGGACGGTGTCGTCGTCGGCCCGCTGATCGACCAAGCCGCGGTGGAGAAGGTCAGCGGCCTCGTCAGCGACGCCGCGAGCCGAGGCGCCGAGGTGCTCACCGGCGGTTCCACTGTGGATGGACCAGGTAACTTCTACCGCCCGACCGTACTCACCGGTGTGCCCGCCGACGCCCGGATGGCCGACGAGGAGATCTTCGGACCCGTCGCGCCGATCTCGGTGTTCGACACGGAGGAGGAGGCGCTGGCCGCCGCCAACAACACCGAGTACGGGCTGGTGGGCTACGTCTACACCAACGATCTCAAGCGGGCGCTGCGGGTCTGTGAGCGGATCGAAACCGGCATGGTCGGGTTGAACCAGGGCATCGTTTCCAACCCGGCCGCCCCCTTCGGCGGGGTGAAGCAGTCCGGGCTGGGCAGGGAGGGCGGCACCGTCGGCATCGAGGAGTTCCTTGAGACGAAGTACATCGCGGTGAACCTGTGACGGCATACGAGATCGCCGCAATCCCCGGCGACGGTATCGGCGTCGATGTCACCGCGCAGGCGCGCAAGGTGCTCGACACCGCCGCAGGGGAACACGGTTGCCAGCTGAAGTGGACCGAGTTCGACTACAGCTGCCGGCGCTATGCCGAAACCGGTGCCATGATGCCGGAAGACGGTGTCGATCGACTGTCCTCGTTCGACTCGATCCTGCTCGGCGCCGTAGGGTTCCCCGGGGTAGCCGACCACGTCTCGCTGTGGGGCCTGCTCATCCCGCTGAGAAGGGCGTTCGGACAGTACGTCAACCTGCGGCCGGTGCGCCTGCTGCCCGGCACCACATCCGTGCTCGCCGGGCGCACCGGCGACGAACTGGACATGCTGATCGTCAGGGAGAACTCCGAAGGCGAGTACTCCACCCTCGGCGGCAGGCACAACCAGGGGATGCCAGACGAGTTCGCGTTGCAGGAGTCGGTGTTCACGCGCATCGGGGTGCAGCGCATCGTCCGGTACGCCTTCGAACTCGCCCGCACCCGAGGTGGCCGGGTGTGTTCCGCGACGAAGTCGAACGGGATCATCCACACGATGCCGTTCTGGGACGAGATCTTCGCAGAGGTGGCCAACGAGTACCCCGACGTGGCCTCCGAGCAGTGCCACATCGACGCGCTGGCGGCCCGCATGGTGCAGCACCCCGACCGCCTCGACGTGGTTGTGGCTTCGAACCTGTTCGGGGACATCCTCAGCGACCTCGCGGCGGCGGTGACCGGCGGGCTCGGTATGGCTCCCTCTGGCAACATCAATCCGGAACGGACGCACCCGTCGATGTTCGAAGCCGTGCACGGCAGTGCGCCCGACATCGCGGGGCAGGGCATCGCCAACCCGGTGGCGCAGGTACTCGCGGGTGCGATGATGCTGGAGCAGTTGGGAGAGTCGGAGGCGGCGAGTGCCGTCCGGTCGGCGGTGGAGCTGGTGCTCGCCGAGGGCACGGTTGCCACGCCCGATCTGGGTGGAAAGGCGACCACGGAGGAACTCGGCTCGGCGATCGCGGAAGCCGTTTCGTCCCACTGATCCACACCGGGGCCGAGTGGCAGGGGTGTGGGACCTGCCGAATTGGGCACCCACAGCCCATGAAAGTGCTCGGCGTAGGTATACCGGGACCCCTTTCAGTTGTCGGGACAGCTATCGGCACCGCCCGCGGTGTCGCGGGCCTGCTCACCCGGCCGAGGCGGCACGTCTGGTCCTGCCCCGGCCGGGTCTATCTTGAGGTGCACGGTGTGCACGGCCAGGGCGGCGAACGCGTGGCGAGACGCATCGAGCGAGAACTCGAGCGCGACACCCGCGTGGAGTGGGCCCGTGTCAACGCGCCTTCCTCCCGTGTGATCATCGCGGTCTCCGACCCTCCACGAAGGACAGACGAGCTGACGTCGATCGTCGAACGCGCCGAGGCGCAGCCCGTCGACCCGGAAGAGGAGGCGGCCGAGGACGAGTTGCAGCATCCCGCCGACGGCCCCGAAGGCACCCGGCTGCTGCCCACACTGGCCGCCGACCTCATCGGACTCGGGGTGTCACTGCTCACCCGCATCGCACCGTGGACGCCCGTTCCCACCGAACTGGCCGCACTGCCCGGACTTGTCGACCACCACCCCCGGTTGAAGGAATTCGCCGCGAGTAAGGCGCACAGCCACGCGAAGTCGGACTCGCTGACCTCCATGATCGGCGCCGTCGCCCAGGGACTCGCCGCGGGCGGCGAGGGCGCGATGCTGGACATCGTGCAACGCACCGGGCAGTGGACCGAGGCGCGCGCCCATGAACGTGCCTGGTGTGGGCTGGAGCGCAGGCTCGTCACCGGTCCCGAAGCCGCCGCGGCCGACCCGGCACCGGCGCGACGGCCGACGCCGCTGCCGGAGGGGCCGGTGGAGCGCTACCAACGCGGAGTGCTCGGGCTGGGAGCGGTCGCCGGTGCCGCAGCGGCCCCGTTCACGGGACCGCGCAAAGCCATGGCACTGGGCCTGTGCACCATGCCGAAAGCGGCAGAGGCGGGCCGTACCGCGTTCGCCAGCCACCTCGGCAGCGCGCTGGCACGCAGGGGAGTCGTCGTGATGGAGCGCGGCGTGCTGCGGGTCATGGATCGCATGGACGCCGTCGTACTCGACCTCCCCGCGTTGCGGACCGGGCGCTACACCCTCGACGATCTCGTCGCGCTGCCGGAAAGTGACTCGCACGCGGTGGCGGAGGTCGCGTGGCGGCTGTTCGACCCGGCCGATCCGCGACGGACCCGTACCGAAGGCGACTGGTGGCTCGGGCCGCTCGACGGGAAGAGCTCCCTCGGCCGATACGGTCGGCAGGAGCGGGCGAGCGTGGAGCAGCGAGGCGCGCAAGCCGTACTCGGCCTCGCTCGCGAAGGGCGGTTGGAGGCCGTGCTCGGTGCTTCGAGGGAGCCTCTGGCAGGGCTGGATACCCTCACCGCCGCCGTGAACGAGGCGGGGATTGCCATGTTCGAGACCTCGGACCCGCGAGCGAGTGTGCGCGAACTGCAGCACGAAGGCAGGGGTGTGCTGCTGGTGTCGTCCGACCGGCAGGCACTGGGCGCCGCGGACTGCGGCATCGGTGTCCACCGGGACGGGCACGCCCCGCCGTGGGGGGCGCATGTACTCGTCGGCACCGATCTGGGTGCCGCGGCACTGCTGGTGGAGTCGGTGGTGGTGCTGCGCGGTGTCAACGCGCAGAGCGTGCGCATCGCGCAGGCGGCCACCGGTATCGGCACCGTGGCCGCCTTGCGCGGCGGTAGGAGCAACCCGACGAGCAGGGGAATGCACGCGGTCAACGCGGGCGCTGCGGTGGCACTGTTCAACGGGAGGAGGCAGGCGAGAAGGCTGCGGTTGCCGGACCCGGCCGCGACCAGGGTCGAAACCCCGTGGCACCTCATGCCGAAACAGACCGTGCTCGATCGGCTCGGCTCCGGCGAAGCGGGACTCACCGACAAGGAGGTGAGGCGAAGGGCCACCCCGGGTGGTGTGGGCGGCCCAGACGGCGTCAGTCTTGGCAGCGCGTTCCTCACCGAGCTGGCCAACCCGCTCACTCCGGTGCTGGCGGGAGGCGCCGCGTTGTCGGCCGCGGTCGGCTCGCCGGTCGACGCCGCACTCGTGGCGGGCGTGGCGGGCCTTTCCGCGCTGGTAGGCAGTGTGCAGCAGGTACGAACCGAGCGGGAACTCGCCGACCTGCTCAGCCGGTCGTCGGTCAGCGCGAAGGTGGTGCGTGACGGTGAGCGGCGAGTGATCGTCGCCGACGAACTGGTTCGCGGCGATGTCGTCAGGCTCTCCGCCGGAGATGTCGTGCCCGCTGACTGCCGGTTGCTCGACGCGGACGGCCTCGAGGTCGACGAGTCCTCGCTGACCGGAGAGTCGCTGCCGGTTGCCAAGGACCCCGCGCCCGTGGTCGCGGGCAACGTGGCGGAGCGGACGTCGATGGTGTACGAGGGCACCACCGTGGCGGCGGGAACGGCCTCGGCGGTGGTCGTCGCCGTCGGGAACGACACCGAGGCGGGCCGCAGCATGGCCATCGCGCGCGAGGGCGCGCCTACCACCGGGGTGGAGTCGCGGCTGGCCGAGCTGACCGAGAAGAGCATGCCGCTGGCCGCGGGTTCGGCCACCGCGGTGGTGGGCGCCGGGTTGCTGCGACGTGTGCCGATACGCGAGAGCCTCAGCTCCGCGGTGAACCTTGCCGTCGCTTCGGTGCCGGAAGGCCTGCCGTTTCTGGTCAACGCCGCCCAGCTGGCAGCGGCGCGACGGCTGGCGGAGCGCGGCGCGCTCGTGCGCAACCCCCGCAGCGTCGAGGCGCTCGGCAGGGTGGACGTGCTCTGTTTCGACAAGACCGGCACGCTCACCGAGGGCACGCTCAGCGTCAGCGAGGTGGACGACGGTTCCACGCGAGGCAGGCTGGACGCGCAGCACCTCGCCCGTTCGCTGCGGTCGGTGGTGGCCGCCGCGTTGCGCGCCACCCCGAATTCCAGGCGGCCCGAGGACCTGCCGCACGCGACGGACCGGGCGGTCGCGAAGGCGGGCAAACGGTTGCGGGTAAGCGTCGTAGCGGGCGCGGCAGGCTGGAAATCGGTGTCGACGGCGCCCTTCGAACCCTCGCGGGGTTACCACGCCTCGGTCGGGCGCACCGGTGACGGGCTGCTGCTGAGTGTGAAGGGCGCGGCCGAGGAGGTGTTGCCGCGATGCGCGCTCGAGCAGGCCGAGCGCGGCAGGCTGGAGCAGCGCATGCGGGAGCTCGCCGGCCAGGGACACCGGGTGCTGGCCGTCGCTGAACGGCCGGTGGACGCCGACAGGGTGGACAGCGAGGAAAGCGTCCGTGACCTGCGTTTCCGTGGCTTTCTCGCCATCGCCGACCCGGTTCGCCGCAGCGCGGGACCGGCCGCCGCGCAGCTCCGTGAGGCAGGGGTACGGACCGTGATGATCACCGGAGATCATCCCGTCACCGCCGAGGCGATCGCCTCGGAGATCGCGGGCCCCGGCGCCGAGTTGGACATCGTGACGGGAGCGGAACTCGACGGACTCGACGACGAGGAACTGCGCGAGCGGCTTCCCGCGGTGGACGTGATCGCCAGGTGCAGTCCCTCGCAGAAGGTCCGGATCATCAAGGCCTACCAGGCACTCGGCAAGACCGTCGCCATGACAGGCGACGGAGCCAACGACGCGCCCGCGATCCGCCTCGCCGATGTCGGCATCGCGCTGGGCGAGCACGGCACGCCCGCCGCGAGAGCGGCGGCCGACCTGGTGCTGACCGACGACCGGCTGGAGACCATCAGCGCCGCCCTGGTCGAGGGCAGGGCGATGTGGGCGTCGGTTCGCGCGGCGCTTGGCGTGCTGCTCGGCGGCAACCTCGGCGAGTCGGGGTTCAGCGTGCTCGGCGCCGCGCTCACCGGCCGCTCACCACTGGGCGCGCGGCAACTGCTGCTGGTGAACCTGCTGACCGACCTGGCGCCGGCGATGGCGATCGCGTTACGTGGCCCGGACGGCACCACCGTGGAGGAACTGCTGCAGGAAGGGCCCGAGCGGTCGCTGGGCAGACCGCTGTACAACGAGATCGGCCTGCGAGCGGGCACCACCATGTTCGGTGCGACGGCGGCGTGGACGATCGCCAGGCTGACCGGCAGGCGGCGCAGAGCGGGCACCGTGGCGCTGGCCGCCGTGGTGGGCACCCAGTTGGGGCAGACGCTGCTGATGGGCGGCCGCAGTCGCGCGGTGCTCGGCAGTAGCGTCGGCTCGGCCGCGGTACTGGCCTCGGTGATCCAGATCCCTGGGTTGAGCCACTTCTTCGGCTGCACGCCGCTGGGCCCGGTCGGCTGGGGGATCGCCCTCGGCAGCGCGGCGGCGGCGAACACGCTCGCCGTGGCGGTGGCGGGCACCGGACGCCGGTGAACCCGGCTCAGTCCTGCTTGCCCTCCGCGGAGCCAGAGGTCAGGGTGGTGCCAGGGGCCAGCCTGCGCACGGCGTCCTCCATGTGCGCCTCCAGCAGTTCCAGCACGAGTTTCTCGTCCCGGTCGCGCAGCGCCTCGATGATGCGGTTGTGCTCGGCGATGCGCTCGTCGACCCCCTGGTAGTTCTTGCGGTAGGTGCTCTGCAGCGCCGAGAGGCACATCCGCGTTTCGATCAGCAGGGTGCGGGCCATGCGAACGAGGCGCCTGCTGCCGGAGGCCTCGATCAGTGTCTCGTGGAAGGTGAGGTCGGCCTCGGCCAGTGCGGCGGGGTCGTCCTCTTCCTCTGCCTGTGCCATCGCCTGCACGGCGTCGGCGAGTCGCGCTGCGATCCGGCTCGTCTCGTTGCCGCGCACCACCTGGATCGCCGCGGCACGCTCGACGGCCCAGCGAGCACCGTAGATGTCGTGCACGTCGCCGGGTTCCAGCTCGATGACGAACAGGCCCCTGTGCCGCTCGCTACGCAGCAGGCCCTCGGAGACCAGTCGCTGCATCGCCTCCCGTAGCGGGCCGCGGGAGACCTCGAAGCGTGCCGCGAGGTCGGTCTCCCCGAGCTGGGTGCCGGGTGGCAGCGAGCCGTTCATGATCGCGTCCCGCAGCTGGCGCGCGATGATCGACGCCGTTGACTCCCTGTGGACCGGTTCGATGTCGGCCAGCATGCTCAGGCAACCTTTCCGTTGAACAGCGCACCAAGTCCCGCGACGTCACGGACGGCACCCGTCAGGCGCAGCCCTTCCCACACGGTGACCTGGTTGGCCGTCAGCACGGGTTTGCCCAGCCGCTGCTCCATGGCCTCGACCAGTGCGACGGTTCGCATCGCCGTGTCGGGCACGAGCAGCGCGTCGGCATCTCCTCGGTTGCGTTCCGCCACCAGTTCGACAACCTCTTCCGGCGACAACCTGCCCACTTCCGCCGCGGTGTCGATGTCGGCGCTGGACATGCCGACCACGTCGATCCCGCCCGCGGCGAGGAACTCCACGAACAACTTGGCCACGTCATCGGGGTAGCTCGCGGCCACGGCGACGCGCCGCAGCCCCAGCGCCCTGGCGGCGTGCACGAACGCGAACGACGTGCTCGATGCTGGCAACCCGCCCGCGGCTTCGGACAACGACGCGACCTGCTCGCGCGCGCCTTCCCAGCCGTAGACGAAACTGCCGCTGGTGCACGCCCACACCACCGCCGAGGGCTGGTGCCGTGACAGCAGTTGGGCGCCCTGGGTGAGCCGTTCCGGGCTGCCGAGGTCGAGCAACTCCTCGACGGCGTGCAGGTCGGTGCCGTAGATGTGCTCGACAGCGAGCCGGGTACCGTCGCCGAGCATGCGCTCTGCGAGCGGGTAGTCGTCCTCGGCGGCGTGGTCGGGATAGATGAAGCCGATCGCGCGGGAGTCGGGCAACGGGCACCTCCGAATAACTTTCGTCGGATTGTCGACAATCCTCGTGCTCTTGGTCAAGTTTTCGGTCAGGTGACCTCTCTCAACCATTTGCCGGGCCCGACGACGGGTAGGTTCATGCGTTTGAGGCTGGCCCACATCGTCAGTTGGTTGGCGGTGAGCACCGGTTTGCCGAGCGCCCGCTCGAGCGGCTCGATGACGTCGTAGGTCGGCAGGTTGGTGCAGCTGACGAAGATCGCCTCCGAGTCCTTGTGGTCGGCGGCGAGAATGCGCTCGGCGATGGTGCGGTAACTCACCTTCCAGATACCGCCGCCGAGGCCGAGGTGGTCGCTCGACATCGTGTTGACCCCGAGCTCGTCGAGGTACTCGTGCAGCTTCAGCGTCAGATCCTCCACATACGGCGTGAGCACCGAGACGCGGCTGATGTTGAGTTGCTCGAACACCTCGGCCAGTGCGCCAGAGGTGGTTACCGAGTCGGGCGCACCCGCGTCGCAGATGACCTTGCGCATCGAGCGCTCACCGTCGACGCCGTTGACGAAACTGCCCGAGGTGCACAGGTAGGCGACGACCTCGGGCTCGACGTGCAGCACGTCCCTTGTCGCCGCCGTGAGGTGCTGGGAGTTGCTCACCAGGTGGGCCATCTGCATGCACACCGGAACCGGTTCGTACGGCGTCCGGGCCAGATGCAGCGACACCTCCATCGGCACCCAGCGCCACAACTCCCTTTCGAGCGCCATGTCGAACGGTGCGATGATGCCAATACCCCGCTGCGCCAGCGGGCCCTCGAACTCGAGGGAATCCAGAGCGGCGAAATCCAAGGCTCGACCTCCGACGGCTTATGTGCAGCAGAGTGCCTCCGGGGTGACTCCTCGGATTGTTGACAATCATACGACTGCCTCATACCGTGTCAACGTGGTCGGCACGGATAACCCGGTGCTCGCCGTACTGTGTGGCGAAAAGCACCCCCCGGACATGGAGCCCATCGAACAACTGGCGACGGTCCGTTACACCCGGGCGGAAGGGCTTGCCGACGCACTACGCGGAGCCGACGTCCTGTTCGTCTACGACTTCCTCTCCACAGCCGTGCCCGACGCGTGGCCCGCCGCCGACCGGTTGCGCTGGCTGCACATCGCCAGCGCGGGCGTGGATCCGGTGATGTTCCCCGCGCTGCGGGACAGCGATGTCGTGCTGACCAATTCGCGGGGAGTGTTCGACGAGTCGATCGCCGAGTACGTCCTGGCGGTGGTGCTTGCCTTCGCCAAAGACCTCCCCCGCTCGATCCGGTTGCAGGACGAGCGCACCTGGCTGCACAGGGAGACCGAGCGAATCTCGGGCAGGTCCGCGCTGGTGGTGGGCACCGGCCCCATCGGAAGGGCGATCGCACGGCTGCTGCGGGCCGCGGGCCTGCGGGTGAGCGGCGCGGGCCGCACCGCGCGCGCGGACGACCCCGACTTCGGCACCGTGCACGCCTCCTCTCAACTGACGCGGCACTTGCCGGACGCCGACTTCGTGGTCGCCGTCGCACCACTGACCGAACAGACGAAGGGCATGTTCGACGCCGAGACGTTCGCCGCGATGAAGCAGGGAGCGCGCCTGATCAACGTGGGCAGGGGCGAGTTGGTGGTGACCGAGGACCTGGTCGAGGCCCTGCGTGCCGGGCAACTCGCCGGCGCGGCTCTCGACGTGTTCGAGACCGAACCGCTGCCGCAGAGCAGTCCGCTATGGACAATGGAGAACGTGCTGGTGTCGGCGCACATGTCGGGCGACTTCGTGGGCTGGCGCAATGCGCTGGTGGCGGTGTTCGTCGACAATTTCCTGCGGTGGCGAGAGGGCCGCCCGCTGCGCAACGTCGTGGACAAACGCCTAGGCTACGTGCCCTCGAACGGCTAGCCCACGCTCACGACACCGCACGCAGCGCGCTCGCAGAACGACGCACCGAGGAGAACAATGCCGAGCACCGGAACCCTGCTGACAGCGAGCGAACTCGTCGCCGCCTACTCGTCGGGCGAGCTGTCGCCGGTCGAGGCCACGCACAGCGCGCTGGAAGCCATCCGGGAACGAGACAAGGACTACAACGCCTTCACGCTGGTCGATCCGGAAGCCGCGCTGGATCAGGCGCGCGGCTCGGAGGAACGCTGGCGGGAGGGTAATCCGATCGGCTGGCTCGACGGGGTGCCCGCGTCGATCAAGGACATGTTCCTCACCCAGGGGTGGCCGACCCTGCGGGGGTCGCTGTGCATCGAACGCGACCAGCCGTGGCAGGTCGACAGCCCCGTCACGGCGAGGATGCGCGAGAACGGTCTTGTGCTGCTCGGCAAGACCACGACGCCGGAGCTGGGCTGGAAGGGTGTCACCGACAGCCCACTCGACGGCGTCACCCGCAACCCCTGGAACCCCGCGCTCACACCGGGCGGTTCCAGCGGCGGCAGCGCGGTCGCGGTCGCCACTGGGATGGGTGATCTCTCCGTCGGTACGGACGGCGGCGGATCGGTGCGGATACCGGCGTCGTTCTGCGGCATCGTGGGCTTCAAGCCCACCGGCGGTCGCATCCCGCTCTACCCGGCGAGCCCGTTCGGCCCGCTCGCGCACGCGGGGCCGATGGCAAGGTCGGTCGACGACGTGGCACTGCTGCTGGATGTGCTGGCCACCCCGGACCACAGGGACCCAGGCGCGCTCCCGCCGCCGCTGGGCACCTACCGCGAGGCGGTGCGCCGGGACGTGCGCGGGTTGCGGGCGGCGTTCTCGCCCGCGCTGGGCTACGTCGACGTGGAGCCGGAGATCGCCGAGCTCGTGGTTTCGGTGGTCGCGGCGCTCAGCGAGGCGGGCATCACCGTTGAGGAGGCCGACCCCGGGTTCTCCGACCCGGTCGAGCCGTTCCAGGTGCTGTGGTCCACGGGTGCGGCCAAGTGGCTCGACACCTTCCCCGGCGACTGCGCCGACCAGGTGGACCCCGGGCTGCGGAAGGTGTGGGAGCAGGGACACACCTACTCGGCGTCCGACTACCTTGAGGCCAGCGCGGCGCGCGCCGCGCTAGGCATCCACATGGGCGAGTTCCACACGCGCTACGACGTGCTGCTCACCCCAACCATGCCGATCTCGCCGTTCGAGGTAGGCCACGACGTGCCGCCGGGAAGCGGGCTCGACTCCTGGCCACAGTGGACACGGTTCTCCTACCCGTTCAACATGACGGGGCAGCCGGCGATCACGGTGCCGGCCGGGTTCACCTCCCACGGCCTGCCGGTCGGGCTGCAGATCGTGGGCCCCCGCCACTCCGACGACCTGGTGCTGGCCGTGGCGAAACTGGTGGAGGAGATCCGCCCGTGGCAGACCGACAGGGCCGCGGGCACGCCACGCTAGCTACCTCGTCGCCGACTCCAGTTCGGCCAGCGCGGTGTCGAGGTGTATCAGCAGCCGTTGCAGGTGCGGGACGCTGCGGCGGCAACCGGTGATGCCGAAGTCCAGGTTGTCGCCGTTGTTGGTGAGCGTGATGTTCAGTGCCTGACCGTCCAGCAGGACGGAGGCGGGGTAGATCCCGTCGAGACCGGCGCCGTTCCAGTACATCCGCCGCGTCGGCCCCGGTACGTTGGAGATCACGATGTTGAACGGCGGAGGGGTGTTGTTCACGAATCCCGGCACCGGCGAGGCCGCCAGTGGTGCCACGTTCATCGCCGAGAGCAGCAGTATCTGCAGCGGCGACAGTTGCCGGAACAACCGCTTGCCGTCCGACATGGAGCGGGAGATCACGGCGAGCCGTTCGGCGGGGTCGGACAGGTTCGTACCGAGGTCGCACAGCAGCGCACCGATCTGGTTGCCGTGGGCCTCGCCGTGGTCGGCGCGGCTGCGCAGTGAGACGGGGACCATCGCCACCAGCGGCGAGTCGGGAAGCGAGCGCTGCTCGATGAGGTAGTCGCGCAACGCGCCCGCGCACATGGCCAGTATGACGTCGTTTCTGGAGGCGCCGGAGGCGGTGGCGATGTCACGGACCCGCTCGAGCGGCCACGACTGAGCCGCGAACCGTCGGGCGCCCCCGATCGGTACGTTCAGCATGGTTCGCGGTGCCTGTAGCGGCAGGGTGAGCCGCTGCTCGAGCAACGCTTCCGACGCGATCTTCACCGCGGCCGGCGCCAGTCCGGCCAGTTGCCGCACCACACCGGTGGTGCCCTTCAACAGAGCAGACGGGCGCGTTGGCATGCGGCGCCCCTCGACCTGCGGCCTGCGGGAACCCCACGGGGGAGGGCAGTCGAGGTCAGCCGCCTCGTCGCTGAGGATGCTCTGCAGGTGCCGCAACGCCGAGACACCGTCGAGCAGGGCATGGTGAACCTTGCTGTACATCGCGAACCGGCCGTCGTTGAGGCCCTCGACCAGGTGCACCTCCCACAGCGGCCGGTGCCGGTCCAGCAGTGTGCTGTGCCAGCGCGAGGTCAGTTCGAGCAGTTCTCTGATCCGGCCCGGTCGCGGCAGCGCGGAGTGGCGGAAGTGGTAGTCGAGGTCGAGGGCGCCGTCCTCGGCCCAGCCGAGGTAGCCCATCGTGTTCACCGGCCGGGCCGGGCGCTGCCGGAACAACGGACGCACACCGGTGTTGCGCAGCAGGTCCTCCCGCAACGTTCTGAGGTAGTCCGGGCCCGCGTCCTCGGGTGGGGTGAACAGTTGCAGCCCGCCGACGTGCATCGGATGCTCGCGGGTCTCGATGAGCAGGAACATCGAGTCGGTCACCGGCATCATCGGCATCAGCGCCTCACCTCGCACCTCGGTCCTACCGGTGCTCGCACACCCCGGACCCGCGAGTCTACGTACTAGGGTCGGGGTCATGACCATCCCGACGGACCCGGAAACCGGCGAGTTCCACCGGGCGCCCAACAGGTTCACCGACCGGATCACCGCGGACGGTCGCGACGGTTGGCCCGTCGAACCCGGCAGGTACCGACTCGTCGTCAGCCGAGCCTGCCCTTGGGCCAGCCGTGCGCTCGTGGTGCGCAGGCTGCTGGGGCTGCAGGACGTGCTGTCCGTGGCGGTGGCCGACCCGATCCAGGACGAGCGCAGTTGGCGGTTCACCCTCGACCCGGAGGGGCGCGACCCGGTGCTGGGTATCCGGTTCCTCGCCGAGGCGTATCACAAGACCGATCCCGACTACACCGGCGGCATCAGCGTGCCCGCGATCGTTGACGTCCCCAGCGGCAAGCTGGTGACCAACGACTATCCGCGGATCACGCTCGAGCTGTCCACCGAGTGGACGGCGTACCACCGCGACGGCGCGCCCGACTTGTACCCCGAGCCGCTGCGCGAGGAGATCGACCGGGTCAACGACGAGGTGTACGCCGACGTCAACGCGGCGGTGTACGAAGCGGGATTCGCGACCAGGCAGGCGGCCTACGACGACGCCTACCAGCGGCTGTTCTCCCGCCTAGACCGGCTCGCCGAGCGGCTCGCGGGCAGCCGGTACCTCGTCGGTGACACCATCACCGAGGCGGACATCAGGCTGTTCACCACACTGGTCCGGTTCGACGCCGTCTACCACGGGCATTTCAAGTGCAACAGGAACAAGCTCACCGAGTCGCCGGTGCTGTGGGCCTACGCGCGTGACCTGTTCCAGACCCCCGGTTTCGGCGACACCGTGGATTTCGACCACATCAAGCGGCACTACTACCAGGTGCACGAGCAACTCAACCCGACGCGGATCGTGCCGAAAGGTCCGGACCTCTCCGGCTGGCTCACCTCACACGGGCGGGAATCCCTTGGTGGCAGGCCATTCGGTGACGGTACGCCGCCTCCGCCACCACCACGGCAGGAGACCCTGCCGCCGCAGTGGTGACACTCCTCGTATTCTCGCCCTCGTGCCACAGACCGGAGCCCGCAGCCTCGTCGACGCACTTTCCGAACTCGGTGTCGAAGTAGTCTTCGGCCTGCCCGGCGTGCACAACCTGCCGATCTGGGACGAGCTGGAAAGCACCGGAATCCGGCTCATCGGTGTGCGCCACGAGCAGGCGGCGGGCTATGCGGCCGACGGTTACGCCCGTACCACGGGCAAGCTCGGCGTCGCGCTGGTGACAACGGGTCCCGGAGCCGCGAACACGCTCGCGGCGGTCGGCGAGGCCTACGCGTCCGCCTCCGCCGTGCTGGTCATCGCGACCGACATCCCCTCGACCCTGCGCAGGAAGGGAACCGTTCGGGGGGTGCTGCACGAGACGAGTGATCAGCGGGCACTGTTCGCCCCGATCACCAAGGGCGCGATCAACGTCGACCACCCCGACGCCATCGCGGCGGCGGTGCGCAGGGCGGGACGGCTGGCGCGGCGCCCGCAGAGCGGACCCGTCTACCTCGGCATTCCCACCGATTTCCTGCGCGAGCAGGTGGTGCGCCGGCACGACGTCGAGCCGACCGAGCGACTGCCCGCGATCGCCTTCGAGGATCTCGACGCCGCGCGCGACGTGCTGTCCTCGGCGGCGCACCCACTGATCTGGGCAGGCGGGGGTGCGCTGCGTGCCGGCGCGGGCGAGGTGATCGGGAAACTCGCCGAACGACTCGCCGCGCCCATCGTCACCACGTTCGCCGCGCGCGGGCTGGTGCCGCCGGACCACCCGTGCCTCGCCCCCAACCCGGTGCACACCCCGGAGGTCGGCGCGCTGTGGGACGAGGCCGACGTGGTGCTGGCCGTCGGAACCGACTTCGACGGCCTGATGACCCAGAACTGGCACATGCCCCGGCCGGGCAGGCTCATCGCCGTCAACGTCGACGCGGCCGACGCGAAGAAGAACTACCCGCCCGACTTGCTGCTGCAGGGCGACGCGCGGGACGTGGTGGAGCAGTTACTCGTCGGCCTCGCACCGAGAAGTGGCATCAACGAGTTGACCCGCCGCCTCGACGAGATCGAGTCGCGGGTGCGCAGGCGGGTGCGTAAGGAGGAGCCGCAGGCCGCCGAGTTCCTCGCGGCATTGAAGGAGACCCTTCCGGAGGGCGCCGTGCTCGTGGCGGACATGTGCGTGGCGGGGTACTGGATCGGCGGCTTCTACCGTGTGGCTGGACCCCGGCAGCTGGCCTACCCCATGGGCTGGGGCACGTTGGGCTTCGCTTTCCCGGCCTCACTCGGCGTTGCGGCTGCCGGGGCGAGCAGGGCGGTGTGCGTCACCGGCGACGGAGGGTTCCTGTTCGGCTGCGCCGAGTTGGCCACCGCGATCCAGGAGAAGCTGCCCATCACGGTGGTGATCGTCGACGACGGCGGTTACGGGATGCTGCGTTACGACCAGACCCGCGAGGGACTTCCGCACCGCGGTGTCGATCTGGCCACACCGGACTTCGTCGGCCTCGCGAAGTCGTTCGGTGTCTACGCCGACCGGGTCGACGGCTTCGGCAGGGCGTTTCGCAGACTGCTGCGTGAGTTCAGCAGGACCGACGAGCCGAACGTGCTGGTTGTCAGCGCGGAGCTGAGCCCACCGCTGAACACCTCGCCCCGCTGGTATCGAAAATAGGCTCCGCGCGGTTGCAGGGTGTGGGCGAGTTTGGAGAACGCCCTCGCTGACCCGGAGGATACGCGCATGGAGAGCATGGACGCCGAGTTGGATGTCGAGGCGGTTCGGATACTTCGCGAGTTCAGCACCATCGCGGTGGTCGGTTGCAGCAGGGACCCGGCCAAGGCCGCGCATTCGGTACCCGCCGCGATGCAGGCCGCGGGTTTTCGGATCATCCCCGTCAACCCGGTAGCCGACACCCTGCTGGGCGAGCGCGTGTATCGCGACCTCACCGACCTCGACGGGCCGGTGGATGTAGTGGAGGTGTTCCGGCCGGGAAGGGAAGCGCCCGCGATCGCTGAGCAGGCGGTGCGGATCGGGGCCAAGGCATTGTGGCTGCAACAGGGCATCACCTCCTCCCGAGCCCGTGAGATCGCGCGAGAGGCGGGGCTGGCCTACGTCGAAAACCGCTGCATGGCCGTGGTGCGCGCCGTCAACGGCATCCGCAAGGACGCCGGGTAGATGGCGGTCACCACGCAAGGCGGACCCGAGGCGGCGGGAAGGGTGCACACGGCCGCGTTCTGGCTGGTCGCGGTAGCGCTGTTCCTGCTCATGTTCGCCGCGAGCGCGCCCTCGCCGCTATACGTCGTTTACCAGCGGATGTGGGGCTTCACGCCCGCGACGCTGACCGCGGTTTTCGCCGTGTACGTGCTCGGCCTGCTGGTCATGCTGGTGTCGGCCGGTGCGCTGTCGGACTACGTCGGCCGCAAACCAGTGCTGGTCAGCGCCATCGTCGCCGAAGCGGGCAGCATGCTGCTGTTCGTGCTCGCCAGCGATGTCGGTTGGCTGTACGCGGCGCGGATTCTGCAGGGCCTCGCCACCGGTGCGGCGACAGGAGCCATCAGCGCGGCACTGATCGACCTCGAGCGCAAACCGGGTACGGGCGCGCTGGTGAACAGCGCGACACCCACCGCGGGCCTTGCCGTCGGCGCACTTGGGGTGGGGTTGCTCGTACAGTTCGCTCCCGCCCCGACGAAGCTGGTGTACATCCTGCTGCTGGTGGCGTTCATCGGCACGGTCATAGCGCTGCTGTTCATCCCGGAACCCGTGCGTCGAAAGCCCGGCGCGCTGCGTTCGCTTCGCCCTCGGCTCGGGGTTCCACCCGGCAAACTGCGTGCTTTCCTTGTGGCGCTGCCCTCGCTGGTGGTGCCGTGGATGCTCGGTGGCCTCTACCTGTCGCTCGGCCGCTCGCTCGTGGTCGACATTCTCGGCATCGCCAACCCGGTGGCGGGCGGGCTCGTCGTGTTCCTGCTCACCGGCACCGGTGCGGTGGCGTCCGTGCTGGCGAGGAACTGGGCACCGCAGGCCGCGATGACCGTGGGCGCGAGCGCGCTGGCGATCGGTGTGGCCGCGGTGCTGATCGCGCTCGCGGTGGCCTTCGCGCCGCTGTTCTTCGCCGCCACCGTACTTGGCGGGTTCGGCTTCGGTGTCACGTTCCTCGGCGCGTTCCGCACCGCCACCGGACTGGCCGAGCCCGGTGGCAGGGCCGCGCTCGTGGCGACCATCTACACGGCCTGCTACCTGTCCTTCAGCCTGCCCTCGCTCGCGGCCGGGCTCGCGGCCACCCACGTCGGCCTTCCGGCGACGGCCACCTGGTACGGGCTCATGGTGATCACCTTTGCGGTCGTCGCGATCGTGGCGAGGCGGTTCTCCCAGAGGGTACGGTAGGGCACATGCCGTTTCTTTGACGTCCGGTACCTGAGACCGCCCGGCCGCTCACCCGGCTGATCCGGCTGTGGGCGGTGCTGGCCGACGCCGTACCGCTGTACACGCTGCTCTTCGCCGAAACCGGGCTCACCGAGGCGCAGATCTCGGCGCTGTTCGCCCTCTGGTCCGTTGTGGGCGTGCTGGGGGAGGTGCCGACGGGGGCGCTGGCCGACCGGTTCTCCCGCAGGACCGCGCTCGTGGCTGGGTCCGTGGCGCAGGCCGCCTGCTACGCGCTGTGGACCGCCTACCCCGGGTTCCTGGCATTCGCCGCCGGTTTCGTGTTGTGGGGACTTGGCGGCACTCTCGTCTCAGGGGCGCTCGAGGCGCTGCTGTACGACGGGTTGACCGCCGAGGGGGCGGGTGAGCACTTCGCCCGCGTCTACGGCGACGTCCACGCCCTGGGGTTGGTCGCGCAGTTGCCCGCCGCCGTGGCCGCTACGTTGCTCTACCCGGTCGGCGGTTTCGCGCTGGTCGGCTGGGCCAGTGTCGGTATGTGCCTCGCCGCCGCGTTCGTCGCCTCTCGGCTGCCGGAGCCGCCCAGGGCCGTTGCCGAGCCTGTTGCCGAGCCTGCTGCCGAGCAGCGGACCCGGTACCTGTCCACCCTGCGCACGGGCATGCGGGAGGCGTTACGCCGTCCGCTGGTGCGTGGCGCCGTGCTCGCGGTCGCGTTGCTGGCCTCGCTCGACGGGGTGGAGGAGTACTTTCCGCTGCTGGCCGGGCAGTGGCAGGTGCCGGTGACGTGGATTCCGCTTGCGGTGGTGGCCATCCCGCTGGCTGGCGCGGCGGGTTCGGCGCTGGCAGGAAGGCTGGGGCTGTACCGGCTGCGGGCAAGCAGGCTGGCGCTGCTGCTCGCGGCGTCCGTACCGCCACTGCTGGTGGCATCGGTGCTGGCGCGGCCAGGGGGCCTGGTCGCGGTGGCGGCCTGCTACGCCGTCTACCGTGCCGTGCTGGTGGTTGGCAGTGCCCGGCTGCAGGAGCGAATCGAGAGCACGTCGCGAGCCACCGTGACCTCCGTCGCCGGGCTCGGCACCGACCTCGCCTCGCTGCTGCTGTTCGGCGCGTGGGCGCTGGCAGGCCTGCCAGCCGTGGCCGTACTGGCGCTGCTGGTGGCGGCCGCGCTGCCGTACGGATTGCGGACGGTGGGCTCGAGAGTCCGCGGCCGGGCGCCAACGTGAGATCATGCTCCGGTCGGCGCCGTTCCGGGAGGAGGCAGCAGCGATGTCCGATGATCCGGTACGGGTGGAACGGCAGGGACAGGTGGCGACGGTGATCCTGTCGCGGCCGGGGGCGCGCAACGCCGTGGACGGACCGACCGGCGCCGCGCTCGCCGACGCGTTCGCCGCTTTCGAAGCCGACGACTCGTTGTCGGTGGCCGTGCTGTGGGGCGAAGGAGGCACCTTCTGCGCTGGGGCCGATCTCAAGGCCATCGGCACACCTAGTGGAAACCGGGTGGAGCCGGACGGTGCGGGTCCGATGGGGCCGACAAGGATGCGGCTGAGCAAGCCGGTGATCGCGGCGGTACGTGGTCACGCCGTCGCGGGCGGGTTGGAGCTCGCGTTGTGGTGCGACCTGCGGGTGGCCTCGGAGGACGCGGTCTTCGGGGTGTTTTGCAGGCGCTGGGGTGTGCCGCTCATCGACGGCGGGACGGTGCGGCTGCCGAGGTTGATCGGCGCGAGCAGGGCGATGGATCTGGTGCTCACCGGCCGTGCCGTGGACGCCGATGAGGCGTTGCGCATCGGGCTGGTCAACCGGGTCGTGCCGGACGGCGAGGAGCGGGCGCGGGCCGAGGAGCTTGCCGCCGAGCTGGCCCGCTTCCCGCAGACCTGCCTGCGAAACGATCGGCTTTCCCTCCTCGAGCAGGAGGGCCTGCCGCAGCAGCAGGCGATGGCGGTGGAGTGGCGGCACGGGATGACCTCGCTCGCCGCCGACGCCGAGGCTGGAGCTCGCCGGTTCGCATCCGGCGCGGGAAGGGGCGGCTCGTTCTCCGACCTCGGCTGAGCACCGGCTTCAGCCGGAAAGCACCGTCACCTCGGCTGGGGTTGTCAGCACCCGGTCGGGCCCGACCTGACGCAGTGGACCGGTCAACTCGAACCGGCCCGAGCACGGCAGGTCCGCCACGGAGGCACCCACGAAGACCTCCACCGTGCCCGGTTCGACAATCCTGCGAAGGTCGGCCCCGGTGAAGCTGGTTCGGTCGGCGTGCAGCCGGAAGGTCACCCTGGCCAGCCCGCCCGCGGGCAGGCGCAGCCGCGCGTACCCCGCCAGTTGTCGCACCGGCCTGGTCACCTGTGCCAGCACGTCCCGCAGGTACAGCTGCACCACTTCCTCGCCCGCTCGCTCACCGGCGTTGCGGACCTCCACCGAGATCAACACCTCGCCGTCGGTGGGCACGCGTTCCGCGCTCAGCCGCAGCCGCTCGTAGCGGAACTCGGTGAACGACAGCCCGTGCCCGAAGGGGAACAGCGGGGTGGGGTCGAGGTTGCTGATGCCCTGACTGTTGCCGCCGAGCGGCGGGTGCAGGTAGGTGGCGGGCTGGCCACCAGGGTCGCGGGGAAGCTGCACCGGAAGCCTGCCGCTCGGGTTGATCCGGCCGCTGAGCACACCCGCCACGGCGGGGCCACCCTCCTCGCCCGGCAGGAACGCCTGCACCAGCGCGGCCGCGCGGTCGGTGTACCTGCCCAGCGCGTACGGCCGCCCCGAGACCACGACCACGACAACCGGTGTTCCGGTTGCCAGCAACTCGTCGAGCAACCGGTCCTGCACACCGGGAAGACTCAGGTCGGCTGCGTCGCAGCCCTCCCCCGAGGTGCCGCCGCCGAACATGCCCGCCCTGTCGCCCACCACGGCCACACAGATGTCGGCCTGCTTCGTCACCGCGACGGCATCGGCGATACCGGAGGTGTCGGCTTCGCTGACCGGGCAACCCAGGCTCGCGGTGACGTCGGCGTCAGGTAGCTCCGCCCGCAGCGCCGCGACCAGTGAGGGCACTTCGACACCGAGGTCCAGTTCCGGATACCTCGGCAGCACGTGGTTGGGGTAGGAGTAGCAGCCCAGGAACGCCTGCGGGTCATCGGCGCAGGGTCCCACCACGGCGACGCGCCCGGACTCGGCCGCCAGCGGCAGCGTGCCGTCGTTGGCGAGTAGCACCACGCAGCGTTCGGCGAGCTGCCTCGCCAGTTCCCGGTTACGCGGAGAGTCCAGGTCCACGCGAGCGCCCGGGTCCGGTTGCGGGGCCCAGTCGGGGTCGAGCAGGCCGAGCTGTGCCTTCTGCCGTAGCAGGCGCGACACCGAACGGTCGACGACGTCCTCGGCGAGTTCCCCGGAACGCACCAGTTCGAGCAGTTCCTTGCCGTAGCACAGGGTGTGCGGCAGCTCCACGTCGATGCCCGCAGCCAGCGCGAGCGCGCCCGCGCCCGCGGAGGTGTCCGCGACACCGTGCATGGTCCGCAGAAACGGGATCGCCCAGTAGTCGGACACCACGACGCCGTCGAAGCCCCACTCTTGCCGCAGCACCGTCGTCAGCAACTCGCCGCTGGCGGCGACGGGCACACCGTCGAGGTCGACGTATGCGTTCATCACCGAGCGTGCGCCGCCGTCGCGGATCGCCAGTTCGAAGGGAGGCAGCAGCACGTCGCGAAGCTCACGCGGACCGATCGACACCGGGGCGTGGTTGCGGGCGGCGCGGGAGGCGGAGTAGCCGACGAAGTGTTTCAGGGTCGCGATGATCCCGCCGTCCTCCAACCCACGCACATACGCGGTGCCCATGGTGGCCACCAGGTACGGGTCCTCGCCCATGGTCTCCTCGACGCGTCCCCACCTCGGATCGCGCACGACGTCGAGTACCGGCGAAAGACCTTGGTGCACTCCCACTGATCGCATGTCCTCGGCGATGGCTGCCGCCATCCGCTCGACAAGGCCGGGGGCGAACGTCGCGGCGCAGGCCAGCGGGGACGGGTACACGGTGGCGCCGTAGGTGGTGAACCCGGTGAGGCATTCCTCGTGCACGATCGCGGGGATGCCCAGCCGCGTGTTGTCGACGACCTCGCGCTGCAGGGCGGCGATCCGGTTCACCCCCTGTGCCGCGCTGACCGGCGCGGTGCCGAACACGCGGGTGAGGTGACCGAGGCCGTGCTCGCCGTTCGATCCACCGCGCGCGAACACTTCCTGCATGGGTGCGACGTTGCCGCTGATCTCGTCGTTGCCCGGCCACACGCTGCCAAGCTGGGCCAGCTTCTCCTCCAGCGTCAGCTCGGCCAGCAAGGCTTCCGCGCGCCGCCACGCGGGCAAGGAAGGGTCGCGCCACGTCGGTTCCGTCATCGTTCTCCCTGTCATGAGATGGCTGCCGTCGAGTCGCGCACGACGAGTTTCGTGGCGAGTTCGACGTGGTGAGAGTCCAGACTTTCGCCGTCGATCAGGCGCAACAGCGTGCGCAGCGCGACCCGGCCCATGTCCGGCAGCGGCTGCCGGACGACTGTCAGCGCGGGTGTGGCGAGCGTGGCCAGGATGGTGTCGTCGAAGCCGACGACGCTGAGGTCTTGCGGCACCCGCAGGCCACGCCGTCTGGCGGCCTCCATGACTCCCACCGCCGTCGCGTCGCTGGCCGCGAACACGGCGGTTGGTCGTCGTGACAGATCCAGCAGCCGCCCGCCCATCTCGAGGCCGTCCGGGTAACCGAACGCGCCGTGCAGCACGAGCGAGTCGTCCGCGGCGACCCCGGCCTTCTCCAGCGCGGCGCGGTAGCCGTGCAGCCTCGCGCGTGCGCAGGACGCCTGCCGCGGTCCACCCGCGAACGCGATGCGCCGGTGCCCGAGCGAGAGCAGGTGTTCGGTAGCGGCCAACCCCCCTGACCAGTTGGTGGCTCCGACACTGGTCACCTCTACCCGCGGCAGGTTCAGTGGGTCGATCACCACAAGCGCGATGCCCGCCTTGGCGAAGGCCTCGACCTGTTCCAGGCTCAGCTCGGAGGTCACCACGATCAGGCCCTCACGCCCGCCTGTCCTCAGTTTGCCTGCCCAACTCGCCGCTTCGGCCGCCTTGCCTGTGGGCGCTCTGCCGACGACCACGTCGACCCCCGCCTCCGCGCCCGCCTGCGTGACCCCGCGCAACACCTCGAGCGAGTAGGGGCTGACCAGATCGTCGAAGACCAGGTCCACGATCCGGTTCTGGTTCGCGTTGCGGCGACCGGACGCGGGCACATAGCCCAATTCCCTCACCGCCTTCTCCACCCTGCTGCGGGTGGCCGCGGCGACGTCTCCCCTGCCGTTCAGCACCTTCGACGCCGTCGGCAGCGACACGCCCGCGGCTTCGGCCACCATGGCCAGGGTTGTCCGCTGCCCGGCACCAGCTCGCACAGCAACCTCCGCAACTATTTCTCGAAAACTTGCGGCCACTATAGCCCGAGTTCGCTGCCTGGCCAGTGTCTTGACTGGCGCGTTTCCTCGCCATATGGTGCGCTGCAACTCTTTTGGACTTTTCCGAAAAGTTTCGATCCTTCGATGAGGAAGGAACACCATGAGACTGGGCAACCGGCGCTCGGCGTTACTGGCGGGGGCTGTGACCGTGCTGCTGACGCTGGTCACCGCCTGCGGTACGAGTGGTCCCGGCGCGAATTCCGGTGCGTCGGCGTGGGCGCTCACCGGCGGCGACGAGCAGACCATCCGCACGTCGTTCGAGTCGTGGAACGAAGGTCACCCCGACTCGGCGATCAACGTGGAGTTCTTCGCCAACGACGCCTACAAGCAGAAGATCCGCACGGCGATCGGCGCGAACGACGCACCGACCCTGATCTTCGGCTGGGGCGGCGGCACGCTCAAGGAGTGGGTGGCGGGCGGCAAGGTCGCCGACCTCAGTGCCGAGATCGACAAGTCGCCGCAGCTCGTGGACAAGTTCCTGCCCTCGGTACTTGAGACGGGCAAGGTGGAAGGCAAGACCTACGCGTTGCCCAACAACGGGATGCAACCCGTGCTGCTGTACTACAACAAGGACGTCTTCGCCAAGGTTGGTGCCGAGCCGCCGAGGACATGGCAGGACCTGATGGCGCTGGTGCCGAAGTTCAAGCAGGCAGGCATCGCCCCGCTGGCGATAGGTGGGCAGAGCAAGTGGCCGCAGCTGATGTGGGAGGAGTACCTCGTCGACCGCATCGGTGGGCCCGAGGTGTTCAACGCCATCGCGGCCAACGAGCCGGGGGCGTGGTCGCATCCCGCGATCAAGCAGGCGAACCGCATGATCCAGGAACTCGTCGCCGCCGGCGGTTTCGTGAAGGGCTTCAACTCCATCGCCTCCGACAGCGCCGCCGACTCCGCACTGCTCTACACCGGGAAGGCGGCGATGCTGCTGATGGGCTCCTGGGCGTACCCCACGATCAAGGAGTCGGCGCCGGACTTCATCGCCGAAGGCAAGCTGGGTTACACCACCTTCCCGACCGTCGAAGGTGGTAAGGGCGACCCCGCGAACATCGTGGGTAACCCCGCCAACTTCTGGGCGGTTTCGGCGCAGGCCAGCGACGAGGACAAGCGCGTGGCGCTGGAGTACCTCAGCAACGGCATGATGAACGACGCCTATGTGGACACCCTGCTCTCTGGTGGTTCAGTGCCGCCGGTCGCGGGCATCGAGGACAAGTTCGCCGGTACCGACGAGCCGGAATACCTCTCCTTCGTCTACGAGTTGGCCAGCG
Organism: Saccharomonospora amisosensis; assembly: GCF_011761185.1. Classification (NCBI taxonomy): domain Bacteria; kingdom Bacillati; phylum Actinomycetota; class Actinomycetes; order Pseudonocardiales; family Pseudonocardiaceae; genus Saccharomonospora; species Saccharomonospora amisosensis. Next base: position 1,202,984 of record NZ_JAAOYM010000001.1, read on the forward strand.
ATGCGCCGAGTTTCCAGCTGTCGTGGGACCAGGCACTGTCGCCGAAGCAGGCTGACGCGCTGCTGAACAACCTGGAGCGACTGTTCCTCAACGAGATCACACCGGAGCAGTTCTCGGCGAACATGGACAAGACGATCGAACGGTGAGCGCCGTGGTCGACCACTCCCCGGCGGTGGGGATGAAAACCGGTGCGGTCGAAACCGGCCGCACCGGGCCTCACCCGGTCATGGCGGCGCCCGCGCTGGCGTTCTTCGCGGTCTTCGCGCTGGTGCCACTCGGTGGGGTTGTCGTGTTGAGCATGCTGAACTGGGACGGCATCGGCGCGATGACCTGGGCGGGCCTGGCGAACTGGGCGAGCGCGCTACGCGACCCCGGCACCTACCACGCGCTCTGGCTGTCCGTGCAGGTGATGGTGCTGAGCTGGCTGGTGCAGACCCCCATCTCGTTGCTGCTCGGCGTGCTCGTCGCGGCGCGTGGCCGCTACCGTGCCGTGCTCGGAGTGCTGTATTTCCTGCCGATGCTGCTGTCGTCGGCCGCGATCGCCATCGCCTTCAAGGCACTGCTGGACCCCAACTTCGGGATGAGCCTGGCCTTCGGTGCCGAGTGGCTGTCGCAGGACTGGCTGGGTGGCGCCGATCTCGCACTCTACGTGGTGGTGTTCGTGATCGCCTGGCAGTTCGTGCCGTTCCACACCCTGCTGTACCAGGCGGGTGTGCGGCAGATCCCGCGGTCGTTGTACGAGGCGGCGGAGATCGACGGCGCGGGCCGGATGAGGCAGTTCCTCCACATCACCCTGCCGCAGCTGCGCTACACGATCATCACCTCGTCAACGCTCATGCTTGTCGGTTCGCTCACCTACTTCGATCTGGTCTACGTGCTTACCGCGGGTGGCCCTGGCGAGGCGACCCGCATCCTGCCGCTCGACATGTATCTGCACGGCTTCTCCGCCAACCAGATGGGGTTGGCGAGCGTGCTCGCGGTGATCCTGGTCGGCGCCGGGCTGGCGCTGGCGCTGGGACTGTCCAAGCTGGCGAGTTTCGGTCGCGGCAGTCAACTGGAGGGTGCCTGACATGGCGGCGGCGCGGGCCTCGAACCGGCCCAACGTCCTCGGCGGGCTCGGCGGCCTGCTGTGGCTGCTGATCGTGCTGCTGCCGGTCTACTACGTGGTACTCACCAGCCTGCGCAGCCAGACTGGCTTCTACAGCTCGAACCCGCTGCTGCCGCCCGATGAGCCCACATTGGACAGCTACCGGCTGGTGCTGGAGAACGACTTCCTGCGCTACCTGTCGAACAGCCTGGTCGTGACCTTCGCCACTGTCGCCATCACGGTGTCGGTCTCGCTGCTGGCCGCGTACTACGTTGTGCGGGGCAGCGGGCGGATCGCCGGTCTTACGTACAAGGTGTTCCTGCTCGGTCTGGCCATCCCGTTGCAGGCCGTGATCATTCCGGTGTACTACCTCATCACGCGGGCCAGGCTCTACGACACACTGCTGGCGATCATCCTGCCCTCCGCCGCGTTCGCGATCCCGCTCACAGTCGTCATCCTGGCCAACTTCCTGCGCGATGTGCCCGGCGAGCTGTTCGAGTCGATGCGGCTGGACGGCGCGGGCCACTGGCGGATGCTGGTGAGTCTCGTGCTGCCGCTGGTCCGGCCAGCGGTGATCACCGTTGCTGTCTACGACGGGCTGACGGTGTGGAACGGCTTCCTGTTTCCGCTGATTCTCACGCAGAGTCCCGACCAGCGCGTGCTACCGCTGGCGTTGTGGAGTTTCCAGGGACAGTTCCAGGTCAACATTCCGGCGATCCTCGCCGCCGTGGTGCTGTCCACGCTGCCGGTACTGGCGCTGTACATCCTCGGTCGCAAGCAGTTGGTCAGCGGGCTCACCGCGGGTTTCGGCAGGTGAGGTAGGGCGCGAGCAACTCGCTGGTGTGCGCGACCGCGCTGCGTTCGGGCATGCCCGACTCCACCATGCGCGAGGCGGCGTACACCACTGACTGGATCAGCTCCGCGATGGCCTCCGGGTCGCTCGCGCCGAGTTCGCGCAACGCGTCGACCACCGGGGCGAGCAGTGCGTTGTGCATGTCACGGCTCGACTGCGCCAGCGGTTCCCGAGGAGCCACCTCTGCCAGCGCTCGAGCGATCGCGTGCTCGCCGGTGGCCACCAGATGCAGGTTCGCGGACACGTAGGCCAGCACCCGGCCGCCGGGATCTTCGGCCTGCTGCATCCGGGCGGTCACGTAGTCGGCCCAGCGCGGCAGCACGTCGGCGATCACGGCGGTGAGCAGGTCGTCGCGGGAATCGAAGTACTGGTAGACGCTGGAGCGTGCCAGGCCGGTGCGCTTGGCGACGTCCGCCAGGCTCGGCGAACCGTGCCCGTTCTCGGCGATGATCTCTCGCGCGGCATCCAGGATCGCCCTGCGTTGCCGAGCCCGATGCTCGGCAACGGTGGCGGCGCTGATCCTGGGCACGGGCCCCTCTCAAGCTGACGCGGCTAACCTGCCGTCGACCATCTCGTAGACGCTGTCACAGTATCCCAGCACGTCGTGGTCGTGAGTGACCAGCACGGTCGCCACACCGAACTCCCGGGTCTCCTTGGCCAGCAGTTCCACGACCTCGTGGCTGCGCGAGCGGTCGAGCGCGGCGGTGGGTTCGTCGACGAGCAGCAGGTTCGGACCGAGTACCAGCGCCCTCGCGATGGCCACTCGTTGCCGCTCACCGCCTGACAACTCGTGCGGCCTGCGCCGCGCCTTGTCGGACATGCCAACACCGGCGAGCAATTCGTGTGGGTCGCGAGCTGCGCGGCGCTTGGCGAACCGTGAGGGAAGGCGAAGCTGGTCGACGGCGGTCAGTGCGGGCAGCAGGTTCCCGGACTGGAACACGAACCCCACCGACTCCCTGCGGAACCGGGTGCGGCGCCGATCGCTTAGCCGGGTGATGTCCACGCCGCCCACCGTCACGGTGCCCGACGTCGGGGCGGACAGCCCCCCAGCGACCGCGAGCAGGCTCGACTTGCCCGAACCCGAAGGCCCGACCACGGCGACGAACTCGCCGGGCGACACCGTGAGGTTCACGTGGTCGAGCGCGGTCACCGTCTCGGTGCCGTCGCCGAGCGTCTTGCTGACATCGCTGAGCCGCAACCCGCCCGTGCCGGTGGTGTCGGAGTTGGCGGTCATCGGTTTCCTCCGAGTGCGGTGAGTGGGTCGACGGCCGTGATGCGTTTGATGGCGGTGGCCGCGCCGAGCAGGCCGAGCGTCACCAGCAGCACGGCGGCCAGCAGGACGGCCAAGGGGTCGAGCGCGAACGGCATCCCACTGCCGTCGAGCAGGCTGCCGCCGCCGACGCCGATCGCGACGCCGACGGCCGTGGCGGCCACCAGCAGGATCAGCGCCTGAGCCAGCCCGTCGCGCAACAGGTAGCCGGTGGAGGCGCCGATCGCCCGCAGCACGGCGAGCTCGTGCCGCCGCTGGATCGTCCACACCGTGAAGAAGGCGCCGACCACGAGCGCCGAGATGGCGTAGAGGAAGACCTGGATGAGCGTCAACGTGGAGGTCTCCGCGGTGTAGCCGGGGGAGGCGCCGAACGACTCCTCGACGGTCATGCTCTGCGTCCCGGCGGCCCGGTCGCCAGCCGGTAGGTCGAGCGTCGCGCCGTCCTTCGCGGCGATGGCCACCGCGGTGGCGGCCGAGTAGGCGCGCTCGGGCACCGGCTCGCCTGGCCTGCTGCCCGCGTGGATCTCCTGCCAGGTGCGAAGTGGCACGTAGCCGACGTCGACGTGGCCGAACGTGTGCTGGTCCGAAAGCGACCCGACCACCCGCAGTTGGGTGCCGAGCCGGTCGACGACAACCGTGTCGCCGACAGCGATACCCGCGTCGATCGCCGTCGAACTGACGACGATCTCGCCTGGGCCGGTCATCCGCTCACCGGTCGCCGCACCGGGGTCGAGGTAGGACCCCGGCCGCACGCCGAACAGCGCGAGGTCGATCTGCACACCGTCGCCGTTGCGGGCGTTGACCAGCATGTTGCCGAACGGTTCCGCCTCGGCGACCCCGTCCTGGCCCTTCCATACGCTCGCCGTCCGGGTGTCGATCTCGCTGCGGGAGAACGCGGAATCGCGCTGCACCCCTTCGGCGAAGGCGAACGTCGTGACGGGCAGCCGTTGCAGGCCGGAGACACCGTCGTTGACCAGGCCGGTGGAAAGGCCGGAGAGCAGCACCATCAGCACCGCGATGAGCGCGACGACGGCCCCCATGAGCCCGAAACGGGCACGGGCGAACCGTAGTTCGCGGACGGCAAGGAACATCGATTACCCGATCGCCGAAGTTTGCGGACAGACTGTCGGCATCATACCAACGCCATGTCGGCAAAATTCGAGGGCGGTCGACAACCGAACTCAGCGGTGTGACTCGGCCTCGGTGAAGCCACGCCGCGTCATCTCACCCCAGGTGGCGGGATGCTGCCTGATCGCGGCCCACAGGCCCCGCAGCCGCGCCCACGCGGTGAACTGCCGGTAGCCGATGTTCTCCAACAACGCGGCGATCGCGGCGACGACCACGTCGCTGGTGCGGTTGAACCGGTGGTAGATGATCTCTTCGATCAGCATCGAGGACACGGTGACGAGCGTCGCGTAGGCGTAGGCCAGCAACAGAAACTGCCACGCGAAGTCGACGTTGACGGCCCCGAGCAGGATGCCCGCCGGGATGAGGATCAGGCCGGCCAGTTCCACGATCGGCGCGAGGAGCTCGAAAAGCAGGTAGAACGGCATCGACATCATCCCCACCTGCCGGTATCGCGGGTTGCCGATCATTTTCCGGTGGATGGACATGATCTCGGCGAGCCCGCGGTGCCAGCGCTTGCGCTGCCTGCCGAGGACATTGAACGTCTCTGGAGCCTCGGTCCAGGCGATCGGTTCACCGACGAATTCGATCCGGTAGTCGGCGTGCTCGCGCAGCAACTTGTGGTGCAGACGTACGACGAGTTCGGCGTCCTCGCCGACGGTGTCGTACCGCAACCCGCCTGAGTTGACCACGAGGTCGCGCCGGAACACCCCGAAGGCACCTGAGATGACGATCAACCCGCCGATCCGTGACCACCCGGTGCGGCCGAACAGGAACGATCGCAGGTACTCGACCACCTGGATGCGCGCCAGCCAGCGTCGGGGCATCCGAACGTCCACGACCCTGCCCGCGATCACGGTGCAGCCGTTGGCCAGCCGGACGACCCCGCCCGTGGCCACCACCCGAAGCGGGTCGTCGGCGAACGGCTTGGCTGCCCACAGCAGCGCTCGGGGGTCGAGTATGCCGTCGGCGTCCACCATGCACACCAGGGGATAGCTCGCCACGTTCAGGCCGACATTGAGCGCATCGGTCTTGCCGCCGTTGTCCTTGCGCACGACCACCAGCCGGTCCTGCCTCAGCCGGGGAACATGCGTCGAGTTGATTCGCTTCCTGGTTGGCACGTCGTCGGGGACCATCATGGGTATCTCCACGAGGTCGTACTCCTCGCGAAGTCGCTCGAAGGTGTCGTCGGTCGACCCGTCGTCCACCACCACTACCTCGTGCTCCGGGTAGCGAAGCGAGAGCATCGCGCGCACCGATTCGATGATTCCCGCGGACTCGTTGTGCGCCGGGATGAGCACGCTCACCGGCCGGGTCAGCGGGCTGCGGTAGATCTCTTCCAGCCCGGAGAACCGTTCGCGTCGCACGTGTGCTGCGAGCTCGGCAGAGCCGATGATCACCAAAGCCGCGTACACGGAGTTGAGCACCGCGAAGTAGACAAGCACAAGCAGGTCGGTTGTCTGCAGTAGTACCCGCAGCGCCTCGGTCACAGCTCACCTCCCGCGCCTGCCGCCACCCCCGCCGCCCGCAGCCGTTCCGCCCTGAGTTCGTCGCGGGCCAGCGCCTCTCGCGCGTGCCCCATCGCCGGTTCGACGCCGAGGCCGACGGCCTCGCGCAGCCCCGCCCTACCCGCCTCACCGAGTTCGAGCAGTGACTCCGCGGCGTTGTGTGCTATCTGATGCACCCGCTCGGACAGCAACTCCACCAGTCGTGGGGCGGCAAAGGGATCACCCAGGTCACCCAGCGCACGAGCGGCCACAGTACGAAGCGGTGTCGCCTCGCCTCGCTCCGTCGCCGCCAGCAACGGACTCAGCGCGGCACGGCTGCCGATGCGACCCAGTGCCCGCACCACCCGCACCCGCACCTCCAACACCGGGTCCTGCCACAGCAACTCGACGAGCGCGGGCACCGAGCGCAGTGCCCTGGAGAGCCCGAGCACCTCCACCACGGTCGCCCTGGCATGCGGCCCCGTGGTGGCGAGCGTGTCCAACATTGGACGCTCGGCCTCCTGGCCGAGGCCGAGCAACGCGTGAGCGATCACCTGCTGTGGCGGGCCCGCCCGGTCCAGACTTGCCACGAGCGGCCCGACGGCCGCCATCTCACCGATCCTGCCGAGTGCTCGCGCTGCCACCACCCGCACCTCCGGTGCCGGGTCGTCCAGCAGTACGCACAACGGCGCCAGCGCCTCTCTGCGTCGCATCGCGCCGAGCACTTCAGCCGCGGAGGCCCGCCGCACAGCCGACCGGCTACGCACCTGCCGCATCGCCCGCTTTGCCACGCCCCTGCCTTCGAAGACCCGGATGAGCGAGTCACGCGATTCACCCCTGAGCTTCTCGATGAACCGCGTCGCGGTCGGTTCGGCCGCCCGCCATGACCGCTCCGGCAGCCGCAGCAACTCCTGCTCGGCACCGCGCTCGCCCGAGGCGAGCGCGACGAGCAACCTCCTGCCGGGCGCTTCCCGGATGGCATGTCGTCGCTGCCGCCGCCTGCGGACCAGCTGCCAGCCGATCAGAGCAAGCACCAGCGCCAGCGCGACCGCACTGGTGCCGACGGCCATGAGGCCGGTGGCCGACAGCCTCATTGCCTGCGGGCTCTGCCGAGCAGGGCGGAGACCCGGCGGAGGAGTTCCTGCGGGTTGAACGGCTTGACGACGTAGTCGTCGGCGCCCGAGCTGAACCCGGTGTCGACGTCGCGGTCCTGCGCCCTCGCTGTGAGCATGATGATCGGCAGGTGTCTCGTGGCGGGTTCTTCTCGCAGTTGGCGGCAGACGTCGTAGCCGGACATCCCGGGCATCATCACGTCCAGCACAACCAGATCGGGCTGGTTGTCGGCGATCGCGGACAGTGCGGCTGGCCCGTCGCCGACGGTGTTGACGTCGTAGCCGGACATCTCGAGCTTGAACGCGACCAGGTCCCGGATGTCGGCGTCGTCGTCGACGACCAGAATCGTGGTCATGCCTCGCTCCCGGGGCCCGCCGCGTGTGCCAGGTGGTTCGCCACATCGGCGTTCCCGCTGCCGCCGTGCTGACGCGCGAACCGGGTGCGTATCACCTGATTCGGTAGTCACGGTGGCCTCGATGTGGGACAGCTCCCCTCGCCGTCCCGGCGAAGGCGGCAGAGGGCCGTGGCGAGCGCTTACAGTCGCGATTGTGCCCAACGGGTATTTCAGGCAACTGTGGGCCAGCGGCCCCGGTGCGGCAGGCCGCCAAGCCGGGCTGCTCTTCACGCTGGCCGCCGCGGCCACCGCCCTCGGAGTCCTCGTCTACACCGAGCAAACCCTGTTGCTGGCCTCGATCGCGGGCGCCAACCTGTTCTGCGGGCTGCTGGCGTGGTCGATGCCGTGGCAGCGGTGGGGCGAGCTGTGGCCCGCCGTTCTCGTCCTCCCGGCTTTCGCCTTGATCGCGATGGCCACGCTCGGTATGGGCAGCTATGCGGCGGTCGCGGCACCCTTCCTGCTGCTGGTCTTCATCTGGCTGGGCCTGCATTTCCCGTACTGGGTGACCTTGGTCGCGGCCCCGCTCGGCACCGTCGCCTATCTGGTGCCGTTGATCCTCGCCGAGCGGCCCACCGTGGTCGTGAGCACCGTCTTCGTGATGATCCCTGTGATCGTGGGGGTGGCACTGCTGGTGACAAGCCAGGTTGGCTACCTGAACCAGGCTCAGGAGGAACTTCGGCGCACCGGACAGTGGCGGGAAGCGCTCACCACCACCCTCGCCCACGACGTGCGGTCGCCGATCACCGCGCTCGACCTCGCACTCGACGCGCTGGAAGCGGGCGAGCTGTCCCCGCAACGGCGCCACGCGATGGTCGACATCGCCAGGCGGCAGACGAGACGGTTGAACCGGCTCGCCGGCAGCCTGCTCGACCTTTCCCGCGTCGAGGCCGGTGGCGAGCTGAAGCTCGAACTGGCCGACGTGCCACTTGCCGAGGCAGTCGCAGACGCGCTCGGGTACTTCTCCGAGCGAAACGACATCGTCGTGGACGTCGATCCTCGGCTCAGGGTCAGGGTGGACCCAGAGCGCTTCGAGCAGATCATCCACAACCTGACGCAGAACGCGCTGCATCATGCGGGACCGCCGGTACACATCGCTGCTCGCGCCGAGGGCGACCGGGTGCGCGTGGAGGTCAGGGACTTCGGCCCCGGAGTTCCCGACGAGCTGGTGTCACAGCTGTTCGACCGATTCGTTACGGGCGATGCGGCCCGATCGTCCGGCCTCGGCCTCTGGATCGTGCGGCAGCTGTGCGAGGCGCAAGACGGGGACGTGCACTACGAGCCAACCGAAGACGGAGCCGCCTTCGTGGTCACCCTGCCCGCGGGGCAGCGCGGCAGAGCGGGTCAGCTGCACGACGCGGGCAAGCCGGGGTGAACCCATCGGTGGTTACTCCGCGCGCGGCGGGTGTGTGGTCGTGCCGCGACGCTGGTTGCTTTGTCGCCACCAGGGTCGCGGCACGGCTCTCGGTCAGGCTTCGCCGCGGTACCAATCGGTGCAGCCCAACCCTTCGGCACACACCGCCAGCCACACGGTGGTGTTCTCGGCGATGCTGAGGTTGCGGTGTCCGCAGCCGCTGGCGGCTCCGTTGCTGTCACCCACGCTCGCCCTCGTCGCACCGTCCCAGTACAGGTACGCGGTCACGCCGCTGCCGTCGGAACGCTCGTCGCAGGCGTAGAGGTGCTCTCCGTGCGCGGTGAAGTGGCCACTGCCTCTGAGCTGGTTCGCCGAGTCGTAGGCGTAGACGGAGACGTCCCGACTCGCCAGCGTCTCCGGGTCGTCCGACGTCGAAGACGACGCGATGGGGGAGTCGTCCAGCGGCGGCGGGTCCGCCTGCGCCAATGCGGCCTGGCCCGCACCGACCAGTGTGCCTGTGAACAGGGTGACCACCACCATGCCACGCAGTTTGCCGCGCATCGTGAGTTCCTTTCGTCGGGAATGGAGTGGAGCGCGGTCGAGCTCCAGCCTGCGCTTAACACAGAACGCACACGTCAAACCTCGGATAGTAACTACTGCCCGAGTGGGTATGGGCCGGGTCGATAAGAGCCTTGGCACGGGGTGGCCGCGAAACTGGACGCCCGCGGCAGCCTCGGGTCGCGCCGGTCACGATGCCGATGCGGTTCCCGAACTCGCTCGCCGTTGGGCAACCTCGGCCAGCGGAATCTCGCACGAGTCGGAGAAGCCCTGCGACTCGATTCCCAGCGCCGCGTTGTTCCTGGTCACCAGATTGGCGAACGCGATGTACCCGGCGAGCTCGACCATGCCGCCGGGGCCGAGCCGTTCGAGCAGACGCGCGGACAGTTCGTCGGTGACCGTCGGCGGCGTGTTCGTCATCGCCTCGGCGTACTCGAGCACGTCCCGTTCCAACGGGGTGAACACGTCGGATTCGCGCCAGCGCGGTACCTGGCTGGCCTTGGCCAGGTCCAGTTTCTCGTTCTGTGCCTTGAAGTAGCCGAAGTCCAGGCACCACCCGCAGCCGACCTGCGCCGCGACAGCCATGTGCGCGAACGACTTCAGGCTTTCCTCGACGGCGTCCCACTTCTCCAGCTTGGTCTCCAGCGACATGGCCGTCCTGAGCACCTTGCGGTTGTGCCACGCCACCTCGACGGGTTCAGCCACCTTGCCGAGCATCTTCCGGCTCATCAGTTTGATCACGCGGCCGGTGAAGCCGGTGAGCTGTGCTTTCGGAACACGCGGTGCCATGTGTCCTCCTCGAGCGATTGGCCGTTCACCATTGGACACCGCGCGGCATCGAAATGTGACAACCGGAGATCCGCTCGACAAAGGCAGGGTGTGCGCAGCATCGTGGTCGCATGACGATGACCGAAGCGAGCGAGAGCGAGCCCCTCACCGGCGTGCTGCGCTACGCGGCTTTCGACGTAGCGGGGCGAGGTGGCAACCCGGCGGGCGTGGTCCTCGACGCGACCGGGATGAGTGAGGCACACATGCTGCGCATCGCGGCCGAGGTCGGGTTTTCGGAGACGGCCTTTCTGCTGCGCGATCCTGCCGAGACGGCCGCGGATCGGTTCCGGGTGCGCTACTTCAGCCCGCTCGCCGAGGTCGACTTCTGCGGTCATGCCACGATCGCGACGGCGGTGGCGCTCGCCGATCGCAGCGGAACCGGTGAGCTGTCGCTGGCCACGCGCGCGGGTGAGGTGTCGGTGCGCACCGACATGGAGAACGGGCGCGTTCGGGCCACGCTGACCAGCGTGACGCCGAGCGTCCGAAAGGTAGCTGACACCGATCTCGACGCCGCCCTGGCCGCGCTGGGGTGGGACCCGGCCGAGCTGGACCCGGCGTTGCCGCCGCGCATCGCGAACGCGGGCAACGACCACCTGGTGTTGGGGGCCGCGACCAGGTCGCGGCTGGCCGAGCTGAACTACGAGCAACGGGCTCTCGGCGCGCTCATGGCCGACCGCGGTTGGACGACGGTCCACCTGGTGTGGCGCGAGTCGGCCACCATGTTTCACGCGCGGGACCCGTTTCCTCCAGGTGGAGTTTTCGAGGACCCGGCCACGGGTGCCGCGGCGGCGGCGTTCGGTGGCTACCTCAGACAACTGCGCCTGATCGATCCGCCTGCCACGATCCACATCCGTCAGGGAGAGGACATGGGCCGCCCAAGTGACCTGCACGTGGGAATCAGCGCCGATCCAGATGCGGGCATCGCGGTAAGTGGTACGGCCGCGGCGATGCCGGACTGACTCTCCGCGCGGCGCCGTGCGACCCGCCCCGCATGCGAGGCCGGCGGCCCGACCGGGTCGAGCCGCCGGCTGTGACATCCGGTTAGACCTTGCGGTTGTAGAGCCGCTTCGCCCAGAAGTAGCCGGCCAGTGCGATGCCCGTGCACCAGGCCAGCGCGATCCACAGCTCGTTGCCGAGCGGCCGGTCCAGCAGCAGCGCCCGGATGGATTCCATGATCGGGGTGAACGGTTGGTACTCGGCGAACCAGCGCACACCCTCGGGCATCGAGTCCGTCGGCACGAAGCCGCTGCCGAGGAATGGCAGGAACATCAGCGGCATCGGCAGGTTGCTGGCCGCCTCGACGGTCCGCGAAGCCTGGCCGAGCGCCACGGTCAACCAGACTAGTGCGAACGTGACGGCGGTGAGCAGACCCCCGAGGGCCAGCCAGTCACCGAAGTCGGCGTGCGGTTCGAAACCGATCAGCAACGCCACCCCGGTCACCACCGCCAGGCTCAATAGCGCCTGGACGATACTGCCGATCACGTGCCCGGTCAGCACCGAGACCCTGGCGATGTTCATGGTGCGGAACCGGGCGATGATTCCTTCGGTCATGTCCATGGCAACGGATATCGCGGTGCCCTGGACGGTGGTCGCGATAGTGATCACCAGGATCGCGGGCACCACGTAGTTGACGTACTCGGCACGGCCGCCGGAAGCCCCGCCGAGCCCGGCGCCGAGCGTGCCGCCGAACACGTACACGAACAGCAGCAGCAACAGCACCGGCATGGCGATGAGCTGCACGGTCATTGACGGGTAACGCACCATCCGTCTCAGGTTGCGGCGCACCATCGTCGCCGAATCGCGCAACGGGTGGCTCGCGATCGCGGTGGTCATCGGGCTGTCACCTTCTTGTCGTCGGAATCGCCGGTGAGGGCGAGGAAAACGTCATCCAGGTCCGGCGTGTGCACGGAAAGCCCGTCCACCTCGATCGACTCACTGTCGAGCCGGTCCAGCAGCGCCTTCAGCTCCCGGACGCTGCCGTCGTTAGGCACCCGCAACGACAGTGCGTCGCCGTCGCTGTACGCGGCCCGGCCGAGAAACCGTTGCGCGGCTTGGAAGTAAACGAGTTCGGTGAACCGAAGCTCGACATGGCCGCCGGGAATCCGGCGCTTCAGCTCCTCCGAGGTGCCCTCGGCGACAAGCTTGCCGCCCTCCAGGACCGCGATCCGGTCGGCCAGTTCGTCGGCCTCCTCCAGGTACTGCGTGGTCAGAAAGACGGTGACGCCGCCGTCCACAAGCTCTCGGACGATCTGCCACATTCCGCGCCTACTTCGCGGGTCCAGCCCGGTGGTCGGCTCGTCCAAAAAGATCAGTCGAGGGTTGCCCACCAGTGTCATGGCCAGATCCAGCCGCCGGCGCATACCACCGGAGTACGTGGCCACCGGTTTCCGCGCCGCTTCGGCGAGTCCGAACCGCTCGAGCAGTTCGGCCGCCGCCCGCCTTCCATCCGTTTTGGACAGATGATTCAGGTCGGCCATCAATCGCAGGTTCTCCTCACCGGTGAGCAGGTTGTCCACCGCGGAGAACTGGCCGGTCACCCCGATCGCCGCTCGCACCGAGTCCGGGTCGCCAGTCACGTCGTGCCCGGCGACCTCGGCCCGGCCGTCATTCGGGGCGAGCAGTGTGGACAGGATCTTGACCATCGTCGTCTTGCCCGCGCCGTTCGCGCCAAGCAGCGAGAAGATCGTTCCCCGAGGAACCGTCAGGTCGATTCCGTCCAACACCACCTTGTCGCCGAACGATTTCCGCAGCCCCCTCACCGTGATCGCAGGCCGGGCGGTCTTGTTCGTCATAGAGATCCCCTTAATCGTCGCGAACCGGGTTCAGGCCCGGTGTATGGCGATGTCGCCGAATCCGGTGTGCGCGCGTACTTCCACCGTCTCGCCTGTTTTCTCCGACGGCTCCGACGTCTCTTCCAGTGCGTTGCGCAGCTGCCCGAAGTTGGTCCTCGCATCCAGCCATGCCGAGACACCCGCACCGACGCCGATTTCCAGGTCGCCGGTCGAGGTTTCGAGCACCACGGAACCGTGGGTGACCTCACCGATGCGGATGGACCCGTTGGCGGTCTTCGCGTTCACTCCGCCACTGGCTCGCTCCACCGCGATGTCGCCGTTCGCCGAGCGCACCCGAGCCTCGCCACCGATCGCGCCGATGTCGGTGTTGCCGTTGGAGTTCTTGATCGTGGCACCGCCGTCGATCGCACCGATCCGGATTCGTCCGGTTCCTGTGGTCACCTCGGCATCGCCGGCGACACCCTCGACCGAGACGTGCCCGGCGGAGGTGTTCAGCCGTAGCGGCCCGGTGCGGTCGAGCCGTGCGTGGCCTGCCGAGGATTTGAACCGGCATTCGCCGAGCCGGCCGGTCGACTGGAACTCACCGACGGCCGCGTCGGCCTGCACCTGGGAGCCCTCGGGTAGTTCGATGGTCAGGTCCACCGACCAGCTCTTGGTTGACAGGTGCTCGAACGGGCGCGGGTTCCTACCCTTGATCAGCAGCGTGCCCGCCGAGTACTCGACGCGCACCTGCTTGGCCGCCTTCACATCCGATGGTTCGTTCTCGTTGGTCGGGGTCACCTCGACCACCGTGTCGGTGCGATCGCTCGCGATGAACCGTACGTTGGCGACACTCAGATCGAGGGTCACGATGATCGGTTCCGGCGTATCGAATTTGGGCATAGCTGTCCCCTTCTAACAGGTGAGATGGACGTTCTCGCTGGTGAGAACGCTTGAGAAAGTGGTGCCTGCCGGGCGGCTAGCTGACCCAGCCGGTGTAGTGCTGCTTGCCCCTGCCGCCGCGCTGTTCCATGGCTCGGTTCTGGGTGGGTTGCCGCAACGCGGCCGAGGCGACCCGGCCGAGCCACGCGTTGACCGAGCGGCCTTCCTTCGCTGCCGCTTGTTCGATCGAGGTCTTGAGGTGTTCAGGGAGCCGGAAGTTGATCCGAGCGGTGGCGGCTTCGTCGGCGCTCGCCGCTGCGGTCTCCGGGACCGGCGCGGGCTCCGGCGTGGCCGGGGCGGGTGTGGACTCCGAAGGCGGGGGCGTCACCACGAACTGCGGGTCGCGGCCCCGCAACCGCACCTCCACCGAACCCGGCGCGAGGTCACGGGTGATCTCGTCGGCGGCGGCCGACAGTGCCTCCAGCAGGGTCAGCCGCAGTGCCGACTCGACCGGCCCTGCCAACCGCTCGGCCAGCGCGCGGGCCTCCTCGCCTCCGGCCTCGGCGGCGGTCGCCAGTTCCCGGCCGAGGAAATCCACATACGGTGTCAAGTCCATGGCGCCACTATGGCACATATATGGCGCCATGACAAGCCACGGTGGCGCCACCTGTCGCCACTGCGGCGACTGCCTGGTCCAGGCACCATCGCGGATGGTTCCATGCGGTGGTCGGATGTGAGGCGCTTCGGAAGAGCGAGAAGGGGATGGTTCCGATCGAGGTCCCGCAAGCACACGGGAAGCCTTCATATGACTCGGAAGAGGAGATCTGGCGTACGCTTTGCGCCTATTGCGAGGCTATCGATACCGCCGACTTCGAGGGTGTCGCGAGGCTGTGGGAGCACGGGACGTGGCCGTTCGCCGATGAGTCGGGTTCGGAGCCGGCTCGCCGCTGGCTTGCCGATCACGTGATTCTCTACGACGGACGACCGCACACCAAGCACCAGCTCACGAACGCCGTAATCGATGTCGACGACGAGGCAGGGACTGCTTCCTTCACAAGCTACGCCAGCATCTGGCAGGCACTTCCGGACTTCCCACTGCAACCGATCATCTACGCGCGTTTCAACGGCACGTTCGAGCGTGTGGACGGACGGTGGTGGTGGAGGACGCTCGAGCTGATACCGGACCTGGTAGGCGATACCAGCAGGCATGTTCGCGGATGAGTGAGCGCGCCTACTTCTTGAGAGTCGCGGCGAACTGGCCGAACGCGGCCTGCTCCTCGGTGGACATCGCGTTCTTGGGCAGCAACTGAACGTGCGACTTGCCGAACAGCGCGTACCAGCCCTCGGCGGTCTCCACGATTTCTTCGGCCCAGGACCAGTGCATCCGTGACTCGCAGCCCGTCGAACTCACGGTGAGCCATTCGCTGTCGATCAGCACCTGCTGGTCCAGTCGAAAGTAGCCGGGAAGTGTCCGCATTGCCGAGCGAACCGAAATCCGTGCGATGAAGAACATCATGACCCCACACGAGATCAGCGCGGACGATGCCCAGAACAGCAGTGCGCTGTCACTGAACATGTCGGTGAACTTGGCGGCGCCGACGCCTACACCGCCGAGGGCCACAAGAGCCACGCCCTGCGGCCGCGCCGAGGGCATCCGACGCTCGAACAGGAACCGGAGTGTCCGTCGCAGCTGACTCTCGTCGTAGGGAACCTTCATCGAAATTTGCACGCGGGCAGCCTAGACCGCTTGGTGGGCTCGCATGGTGGGTGCCGCGCGCCTGGCCAGCCATGGGTACCCGCCCACATCGGCGCACGGGCCGGGATCATCGCCAACCGCCGGTCGGGTCCAGCTCCTCGCCGTCGTCTTCGTCGTCATCGAAGGGCTGGTCGAAGATCGACGACAGCGTTTCCTCTACAGGGTTGCCGACCTCGTCCTGAGTGAGGAGGATTCGGCGGAGCACGTTCAGCGGGTACAGGTAGCTTTCCGGGTCATCGGGGGCACCGACGCAGGGGTGGTCGAGCGCCGACGTCTCCCCGGCCGCGTCGAAGAACGGCTCAAGCTCCCCGCTGACGATGTCGGGGATGTACTTCCACACCATCTTTCGGTGGCGGCGGAACACCTCTCCCACGTACCAGATCGCGCCCTGGATGAAGGCCGTCATGCGCTGGTCGGTGAGCTCTTCCATGCTGTTCGCGAATTCCCGGATCAGATCGTCCACGATCCCCAAGGACGCCGGGGTAAAGTCCAGCACGCCCGCGTAGGAGGTCTGTTCGGCCCACCTTTCGTGGTCGTGCTGGCGCTCACCAATCCACCTGAGCAGGTCGGGGTGCCTGGTCGGGTCGTACGTCTTGTCGGGTTCGGTCATTTCCCAAGCCCTGTCCGCGTGAGTTCCGTGACGATGCCGTCGCGGTGGCCTGTCGCGGCGAGACGCCGTCAAGCCACCGGGGAGCTGTCCAGGCATTGTCCACGGCCACCCGTGGTCGGCGGAGTCCGTCCGTGTTCGCCCTGGCAGCAAAAAACCCGCCTCTACCGGCGTTCCTGCTGGTGGTGGCGGGTTTGTGCATATCAGCAAGGGGCGCCCTCGGCAGGATTCGAACCTGCGACACCTGCCTCCGGAGGGCAGTGCTCTATCCACTGAGCTACGAGGGCCCATCGCTGTGCGACCAGTGCAGCTTAGCGCATCACCCTGTGGCCTCCCATGGGTGGGCCTGGGTTTGGTCACTACACCTTAAGGGCGTATGCGTGTGCTGTTCCTCCCGCGATCGGGTACGTCAGCAGTAGGGTCAGTAGGCCAGCCTCACCTGTATTGCACTTATGCGCATACCAATATATGTTCCTTGGTGGGACTGCTGAACCGATGAAGGAGGCGAGGCGATGGGCCACGGCCACGGGCACCTGCCTGCGGCGGGTAGCGCATCAGGGCGCTACGTACGCCAACTGGCCGCCGCCTTGGTCATCGGAGCCGCGTTTCTGACGCTCGAGTTGGTTGTCGGTCTTGCGACCTCCTCGCTGGCGCTGATCTCCGACGCCGCCCACATGCTGACCGACGTGCTCGGCGTCGGCATGGCGCTGACCGCGGTGCTGCTCGCGCGCCGCAGCGGCCCCACGTTCAACCGCACGTTCGGCATGTACCGCGCCGAGGTGCTCGCCGCGCTCGGCAACGCGGTGTTGCTGTTCGGCGTCGCCGGATACGTCACCTTCGAGGCGGTCGCCAGGATCGGCGACCCACCCGCCGTTCCCGGGCTTCCGGTGCTGCTGGTCGCCGTCGCGGGCCTGTGCGCCAACGTGGTCGCCTTCCTGCTGCTGCGCGGCGGCGCGAGGGAGAGCCTCAACGTCAGGGGCGCCTACCTCGAGGTGATCGCCGACCTGATCGGTTCGTTGGGGGTGTTGGTCAGCGGCACCGTCACCCTGCTCACCGGCTGGCGCTACGCGGACCCCATCGCGGGTGTGGCCATCGGGTTGTTCGTGCTCCCGCGCACCGTGGTGCTGGCACGCAGGGCGTTGCGCATTCTCTTCCAGCACGCGCCGCAAGGGGTGGACGTCGCCAAGCTGAACGCCGAACTCGCTCGCCTGCCCGGTGTGGAGGACGTCCACGATCTGCACGTCTGGACGCTCACCTCCGGCATGGAGGTGGCCTCGGCACACCTGACCGTCCACGCGGAGACCGACACACCCGCTGTGCTGGCCGCCGCGCAGAAACTGCTCTCGACGGGCTACTCGATCGAGCACGCCACCTTGCAGGTCGAGCCGAGGGAATCCGCCCGCCGCTGCGCGCAACTCTCCTGGTGAGCCCGCTCAGGGGAACGGGAGCGGTTTCGCGCCGCGCTCGGCCAGCAGCTGCCGCATCAGCTCCATCTCCGTACCCTGCGACTTGAGCATGCTGTCGGCGAGCGTGCGCACGGCAGGAATTTCGGCGTGGTCGTAGGCGTACCGCGCCATGTCGGCCCCACCTTGGTGATGGCGCAGCATCAGCTGCAGGAAGTACACGTCCAGTTCCTTGCCGGACAACGAACGCAGCTTGGCCAGCTCGTCACTGGTGGCCATACCCGGCATGGGCGCACCGCCTCGGGAGCCGGCGTCACCGCCGGAGCCCGCGTCGTGCCCGCCGTGTCCCTGTGGCTGCTCCATCCAGGTCATGGGCTCACCCAACAAATCCTCGGGCTGGTCCCACAGCATCAGCCAGCCCTTCATCCGCCCGACCTGCTCCAGCTGCGTGCTGCCGATGTCGAAGGCGAGCTGGGCGATCTTGCCATCGGTGCTGCGGTCGCGTGCCAGGTTCGCCATGGTCACCGCCTGCAGGTGATGCATCGACATGTCCTGGGCGAAGCCGACCTCCACCGACCCCGCAGCCGGCGTCGGTGCCTGCTCGGACTGCCTTGCCTGCGTGATCAGCATCCCGACCGTGGCCCCGATCAACAGCACGGCCAAAGCCGCCGCGCCGAAGATCACCACACGTGACCAGGTGGTGGTGCCCGCCAGCGACCCGTCGTCCCCGGTCTCGGTCTCCTGCGGCTGTGTCAAGGTCACGGCTCAGCTTCCCGCGGGCGAGCCCGGTTGGGGCTGGTTGCTGCCCATATTGTCCTGCGCGGCGCCCTCGGTGCCCTTGTAGTCCATCGGCTTGGCGTCCGGTCCTGGCGGTTGCGGGTTGAACGCGGGCGGGTTGGCGACGTCGAACTGCTGGGAGTCGCAGGTAGCCCCCACCTCGGGGTAGGTGCTGGCATTGCGTCGCAGCGCCGCGATGAACTGGTCGATGCGCTCGTCCTCCGCGCTGTCGACCTTGAGTTGGTGGCCCCACGACTGCAGCGAGATCGGGGAATCGAGGCCGGGGTATGGCGACAGCATCATGAACGGCTTGCCGTCCACCCGCACGCGGAGCTGCTCCAGTGCCTCACCGTTGATGTGGTCGGGGTTGTAGGCGATCCACACCGCCCCGTGTTCGAGTGAGTGCACCATGTTCTCGGTGCGCACGGCGTTGGGGTACACCACACCGGAACAGGTGGCCCAGACGCCGTCGTGCGGGCCTCCGAACGGTGGATTCTTGTCGTAGGCGACGCGCTCTGTCGGCAGCACGTGGGCTCCACCCGCGTACTGCTCGGTCTTCACACCCTGGATGCCCTTCGACGGGTCGGGGTTGCGCTCGGAGGGCGTGAACGACGCCGCGGCGGCCTCTTCCCGGTCGCGCTGCTCCCGCTTGTCGCTGGACGCGACGTAGTAGTAGCCGAAGACCCCCACCGCGAGCAGCAGAATGGCGACGACGGAGATGATCGTGCCCCACGGGGTGTGCTTCTTGGCGACCACCGAACCGCGGGCCGCCTTGACGGCACTCGACTTGGAGGTGCCTTTTCTCTTCGTGCCGCTGGCCATGGCTCCTGCGTTCCGTCCGAGGGATATGCCGCCTACGAAGTGTAGGGACCGGCCATGTGGTCGGTGTCAACGCCCGCCGCCGCGGCACATACACTCGCCTGGTGACCCCCGCTGCTCTCGCTGACCAGGTTCGTTCGTCCGCCACGAAGGTGCTACGGGCGCGCGGCGTCGATGCCGACGTCCTGCCCGGCACCATCACGGTCGAGCGACCGCGCAACCCTGAGCACGGAGACTACGCCACCAACCTGGCGCTGCAAGTGGCGAAGCGGGCGGGGCTGCGACCGCGCGAACTGGCGCAGGCGTTGGCGGAGGAACTGGCACTGGCCGATGGGATCGCCTCGGCCGAGGTGGCAGGCCCCGGTTTCGTCAACGTCCGGCTTGCCGCCGACGCGCAGGGTCGGCTCCTGCGCGACGTGCTCGCGGAGGGGGAGCGCTACGGCCGCGGTGACGACCTGGTGGGCAAGAAGATCAATCTGGAGTTCGTCTCGGCCAACCCCACCGGCCCGATCCATCTGGGCGGCACGCGCTGGGCGGCGGTGGGCGACGCGCTCGGCAGGCTGCTGTCCGCGCAGGGCGCCGGGGTCACCCGCGAGTACTACATCAACGACGCCGGAGCGCAGATCGACCGCTTCGCCCAGTCGCTGATCGCTTCCGCGCTCGGCGAACCCGTCCCGGAGGACGGCTACGCGGGCAGCTACATCGACGACATCGCCGCCGAGGTCCTGCGCAAGGAACCGAACGCGCTTTCGCTGCCGGAGCAGCAGCGGCACGCGACGTTTCGCCGTCTCGGCGTTGAGCTGATGCTGGAGGAGATCCAGCGCAGCCTGCACCAGTTCGGCACCGACTTCGATGTCTACTTCTCGGAGAGTTCGCTGCACGACTCGGGCGCGGTCACCGGGGTTGTCGAGGAATTGAAGGGCGCGGGCAGCCTGTACCTCGAAGCGGACGCGTGGTGGCTGCGCTCCACCGAGCACGGCGACGACAAGGACCGCGTGGTGATCAAGCGCGACGGCACGCCGGCCTACATCGCCGCTGACATCGCATACCTGCGCGACAAGATCGACCGTGGCTTCGACCTGTGCGTGTACATGCTCGGCGCCGACCACCACGGCTACATCGCCCGGCTCAAGGCCGCCGCCGCGGCGCTCGGGCACAGCCCCGACACCGTCGAGGTACTGATCGGTCAAATGGTGAACCTCATCAGCGGTGGTAAGCCGGTGCGGATGAGCAAGCGGGCGGGCAACGTCGTCACCCTTGACGACCTCGTGGAGGCGGTGGGGGTCGACGCCGCACGCTACGAGCTGTCGCGCTACTCGGTCGATTCCGTGGTGGACATCGACCTGGACCTGCTGCGCAAGCACACCAATGACAATCCGGTGTTCTACGTGCAGTACGCCCACGCCCGATTGGCGTCACTGCAGCGCAACGCGGCCGAGTTGGGCCTGCATACGAGGGCGGACGCCGATGTCAGCCTGCTGACCCACCCAAGGGAAGGGGACCTCATCCGCACCATCGGTGAGTTCCCCACCGTGCTGAAGAAGGCGGCGGGGCTGCGCGAACCGCACCGCGTCGCCCGCTACCTGGAATCGCTCGCGTCGGCGTACCACAAGTTCTACGACGTGGCGCGGGTGCTTCCCCAGGGCGACGAGGAAGCGACCCCGCTCACCTACGCCCGCCTTGCACTGTGCGAAGCCACCCGACAGGTGCTCGCCAACGGACTCTCGCTGCTCGGGGTCAGCGCCCCGGAACGGATGTAGCGTAAAGGAAACGCGGTAAATGTGCGCACACCCGGCGGGGCCGCGGCACGCGGAGGTTCACCCGCACGCACCACAGTCAGGTCTCCCACCGTCTACTTCGGAAGAGCTGGATCGGCTGTACCCGAAGGTATGGCCTCGTAACGCCTTCCGCGCCCCCGACGGTGTCGTGCGGATCGCGGGCGTCGACGTCCGCGAGCTGGTACGCACCTACGGCACACCACTGTTCGTCATCGACGAGGCCGATTTCAAGGCGCGCTGCGCGGAGTACGCCGAGGCTTTCGACGATCCGGCGCTGGTGCACTACGCGGCGAAGGCGTTCCTGTGCACCGAGGTGGCGCGCTGGGTCAAGAACCAGGGACTGAGCCTGGACGTGAGCAGCGGCGGGGAGTTGGCCATCGCCTTGCGGGCCGACTTCCCACCGGAGCGAATCGCGTTCCACGGCAACAACAAGTCGGTCGAGGAACTCCAGACGGCTGTCGAGGCCGGGGTCGGGCTGATCGTGCTCGACTCCTTCTACGAGATCGCACGGCTCGCGGAGGTCGCGGCGAGCCGCGACGTCGTGCAACCCGTGCTGGTGCGCGTGACCGTCGGGGTCGAGGCACACACGCACGAGTTCATCGCGACAGCCCACGAGGATCAGAAGTTCGGGTTCTCGCTGGCGGCCGGTGACGCGGCCGAGGCCGTGCGCAGGGTGCTCAACACGCCGTCGCTGCGGCTCGTCGGCCTGCACAGCCACATCGGCTCCCAGATCTTCGACGCGGACGGCTTCGAGGTAGCCGCGCGCAGGGTTATCGGCCTGATCGCCGACCTGCGCAAAGAACACGGTCCCGAGCTGACCGAACAATTGTCTACTGTGGATCTTGGTGGTGGCTTCGGGATCGCTTACACCGAGCGGGACAACCCGCCACCGCCCGCACAGATGATCACGCAGATCAGGGACATCGTTCGCAAGGAATGCGAGTTCGCCGATCTGCCTGTGCCGCGTATCGCGGGAGAGCCGGGCCGTGCCATCGCGGGTCCGGGAACGGTGACGCTCTACGAGGTGGGCACCATCAAGGATGTGGTGCTCGGCGACGACGCCGTTCGGCGGTTCGTCAGTGTCGACGGCGGGATGAGCGACAACATCCGTACCGCGCTCTACGGCGCGGCCTACGACTGCAGGCTGGTCTCCAGGGCGAGTGACGACGGCCAGCCGCAGGAGGTCGGCGCCGCGATGTCCAGGGTGGTGGGCAAGCACTGCGAGTCCGGCGACGTGGTCGTCCGGGACTGCTGGCTGCCCGACACGCTCACGCCCGGCGACCTGCTGGCGGTGGCGGCCACGGGTGCCTACTGCTACTCGATGGCGAGCAACTACAACCGGCAACCGCGGCCGCCGGTGGTCGCCGTGCGCAACGGCACGCACCGGCTGCTGCTGCGGCGGGAGACGTACGAGGACATGCTGCGCCTGGAGGTGCCGTGAGCGAGGATGGTGGGTTTGGCGTGAGCGACCCGGTTAGAGTCGCGCTGCTCGGCTGTGGCACGGTGGGCAGCGAGGTGGTTCGCAGGCTCATCGAGGACAGCGAGGAGTTGGCGGCGCGGGTCGGTGCGCCGATCGAGATCGCGGGCATCGCTGTTCGCCGCCCCGACAAGCATCCGGAGCTTCCGCAGCACCTGCTCACGGCGGACGCCGGTGAACTCGTCGAGTCCGATGTGGACGTTGTCGTTGAGCTGATCGGCGGCATCGACCCCGTGCGCGGCTGGCTACTCACCGCGCTGCGTAAGGGAAAGTCGGTTGTCACCGGCAACAAGGCGCTGCTGTCGGAGTACGGTGCGGAGCTGTCCGAAGCGGCGGACGCGTCCGGAGCCGACCTGTACTACGAGGCGGCCGTCGCGGGGGCGATCCCACTGCTGCGGCCACTGCGGGAATCGCTCGCCGGTGACCGGATCATGCGCGTGATGGGGATCGTCAACGGCACGACGAACTTCATCCTGTCCGCCATGGACTCCACCGGCGCAGGGTACGCAGAGACACTGGACGAGGCGACCAGGCTCGGCTACGCCGAGGCCGACCCCAGCGCCGATGTGGACGGATACGACGCGGCGGCCAAGGCGGCGATTCTCGCCTCGCTCGCCTTCCACAGCCGCGTGACGGCGGCCGATGTGCACCGCGAGGGCATCGCGGGCATCAATGCCTCCGACATCGCGGCGGCGAAGCTGTTCAACCGCACGGTGAAACTGCTCGCGATCTGTGAGCGGGTGGTCGCCGACGACGGCACCGAGTCGGTCTCGGCGCGGGTGCACCCAGTGATGATCCCGCGCAGCCACCAACTCGCCGGGGTCGGTGGCGCGTTCAACGCCGTCTACGTGGAAGCGGAGGCGGCGGGGGAGCTGATGTTCTACGGCCAGGGCGCGGGTGGCGCTCCCACGGCGAGCGCGGTGCTCGGCGATCTCGTCGCTGCCGCACGCAACCGGGTCGCGGGCGGGCGTGGTCCGCGCGAGTCCGCGCACGCCGCCCTTCCGGTACGGCCCATGGGGCAGACCCCTACGAGGTATCACGTGAGCCTCGACGTGGCCGACCGTCCCGGGGTGTTGGCGCAGATCGCGCAGGCGTTCGCCGTGCACGACGTGAGCATCGCCGCCGTGCGGCAGCGCGACCGGCTGTCGACGGCGAGCCTGGTGATCGTCACCCACCTCGCGCCCGACGCGGCGCTGCGGGCGACGGTGGAACAGATCGGCAAGCTGGACGTCGTCCGCGAGGTGGTCAGCGTGATGAGGGTGGAGGGCGAGGATTCGTGAGTACCGCCGAGGCGGCCTCCGCGCGGGCGGGTTGGCCTGGCATCATCCACGCCTACTCCGCTCGCATCCCGATTCCGCAGGGCGCGGAGGTGGTCACTCTTGGGGAAGGCAACACCCCGCTGCTGCTAGCGCCGCACCTTTCGGAACTGACCGGTAGCACCGTGTACCTGAAGGTCGAGGGCGCCAACCCCACCGGTTCGTTCAAGGACAGGGGCATGACCGTCGCGATCACCCACGCGCTCGCGAGTGGGCTGCGGGCGGTGATCTGTGCTTCCACGGGCAATACCTCGGCTTCGGCTTCGGCATACGCCGCAAGGGCTGGGCTCACCAGCGCGGTGCTCGTGCCACAGGGCAAGATCGCGCTGGGCAAGATGGCACAGGCGGTGCTGCACGGCGCGCGGATCCTTCAGGTCGACGGCAACTTCGACGACTGCCTTGAACTCGCCCGTAAGACGGCGGCCGACTACCCGGTCACGCTGGTCAACTCGGTCAACCCGGTGCGGTTGGTCGGGCAGAAGACCGCGGCGTGGGAGATCTGCGACGTGCTCGGCGACGCACCCGACATCCACTGCCTGCCGGTGGGCAACGCGGGCAACATCACCGCGTACTGGGCCGGCTACACCGAGTACGCCGCCGACGGGGTGGTGAGCAAGACGCCACGTATGTTCGGTTTTCAGGCCGAAGGTGCGGCTCCGCTGGTGCTGGGCGAGCCGGTGAAGAACCCCGAGACGATCGCCACCGCGATTCGAGTCGGCAGCCCGGCTTCGTGGGAGTCCGCCGTCAAGGCCCGCAACGCCAGTGGTGGGTTTTTCGACGCCGTCAGCGACGAGCGCATCCTGGAGGCTTACCGGTTGCTCGCCCGCAGGGAAGGTGTGTTCGTGGAACCCGCTTCGGCCACCAGCGTCGCCGGGCTGCTTGCCGCGGCCGCCGACGGCAGGGTGCCGAGGGGGTCGACGGTGGTGTGCACCGTGACAGGGCACGGGCTGAAGGACCCGGCCACTGCCCTGGAGGGAAATGTGGAGGTGGAGCCGCTCGCGGTGGACCCGAGGGCTGTCGCCGTCGCACTGGAGCTGTCGTGACCGCGGGGACGCGCACCGTGACCGTGACAGTGCCAGCTTCGACGGCCAACCTCGGCCCCGGCTTCGACAGCTTCGGGATGGCGCTGGGCCTCTACGACGTCGTCGAGGTGCGCCTGGCCGACTCGGGCCCGCTGGTAGAGGTGATCGACGCCGGTGCTGGCGACATGTCGGACGTGCCGACCGACGAGACGCATCTGGTGTTCGCAGCGCTGCGGCGGGCATGTGCGCACTTCGAACTGGATCTGCCGGACGTGCGGTTGCGTTGCCACAATGCGATCCCGCACGCCAGGGGCCTTGGTTCCTCGGCCGCCGCGGTGGTGGCGGGGATCGCCGCCGGGTACGCGCTCGCGGGCAAGGATGTCGACCACACCGCACTGCAACTCGCCGCGGAGTTCGAGGGCCACGCCGACAACGCCGCGGCGAGCCTGTTCGGCGGGTTCGTCGTCGCGTGGCAGGAGGGCACGCGCTTCCACGCCGAACGGCTGCGGCCGCACCCGTCGATCCGGCCGGTCGTGGCTGTGGCTGCCGAGCGTTCCTCAACGGGGCAGACCAGGGGTCTGCTGCCGGAGCGGATCGCGCACACCGACGCCGCGTTCAACGTCGGTAGGGCGGCGCTGGCCGTGCACGCGCTCACGGCGCGGCCCGACCTGTTGCTGACGGCCACGGAGGACCGGCTGCACCAGGACTACCGCGCGCCCGCGTTCCCAGGGACCATCCGGCTAGTGCGAGCGCTGCGGCAGCGGGGCGTGGCAGCCGCGGTATCCGGTGCGGGACCGTCCGTGCTCGCGCTCACCACCACGGGAATACTCCCGGGGTCTGTCGATGTTTCAGATTTTGACGTCCTTGAACTGCCGGTCGATTCGGCCGGCGTGAGGATCGCCACGAGCGAGTAACGTGAGGCACGCCACGCAGGGGGTGGTTGTTGCACCGCGACCTTGGGCGGTCTACCCTCGGGGGCGTTCGGTCACCGTGCATTTCCGCACCCGGTGCTGGTTCCGGATCTTTCCGGATCGGATCTTCCGTTCGTTCTAGACGGGTTCCCGGTAGACACGGTGGTCGGCCCATTCCCGTGAAGGCGGCTCCGCCGCTTGTGTCCCGCACTCTGGCGTCGGACCCGTCTGCACTGGGAACCTCAGCAGCCGTCTCGCAATCGGACGCGGGCGGCGGTCCGCTGGTCCACCGTGGAGGCGTGGATCGGTCAGGAAGGACATGTGTGAGCAACACCGATCTTTTGAGCGGCGACGTGGAGGCCCAGGCCGCGAGCCAGGGTGAAGGGGAGCAGGCGCCGCAGGCCAACGGCACGGGCACGGCACCGAAGCGGCGGCCGGGGGGTCTCTCCGGCATGGTCATCGCCGACCTGCGCGCGCTGGCCGGTGAGCTCGGCATCACCGACACCACCGGTATGCGCAAGGGAGACCTCATCGCCGCTATTCGTGAACGTCAGGGCAAGACGAAGCGGGTGAAGGCAACGGCCAACGAAGGTAACGAGACGCTGCCACTCGACGGCGTCAGCGAGGCGCGGTCGGCAGGCAAGGCCGACATGGAGGCCAAGGGGGAGAAGAGCGAGCAGCGCACCTCCTCACGGCAGGCCACGGGCGAGCGGTCGCAGCCGACCGGTTCCGAGTCCGCTAAGGGCTCCGAGTCGGCTCCCGCCGCCAAGCAGGGTGACTCGGCCACGGACACCAGGTCCGGCGACGGCCAGCAGGAGGAAGGCTCCGGCCGGAGCAGGCGCAGGCGTGGTTCGTCCCGCCAGGGCGCAGGAGCCGATGGCAACGCGGGGCAGCGCGGCGACGAGGAGTCCGGCCAGCAGTCCGAGCAGCGCGGCGACGGGCAGGGCGAGCAGCGCAAGCAGAACGGCGGGCAGCGCGGTCAGCAGGGCAATGGTGGTCAGGGCGGTCAGGGCACCCAGGACGACGACGAGCGAGGCGGCCGCAGGGGCAGGCGGTTCCGCGACCGCCGCCGCCGCGGTGGCCGCGGTGAGGGCGGCGGTGGCGCCGACACCGAGATCCGTGAGGACGACGTGCTGCTCCCGGTGGCCGGAATCCTCGACGTACTCGACAACTACGCGTTCGTCCGCACCTCCGGATACCTGCCGGGGCCCAACGACGTTTACGTGTCGCTGTCGCTGGTGCGCAAGTACGGGCTGCGCAGGGGCGACGCCATCACCGGTGTGGTGCGCCAGCCGAGGGAGGGCGAGCAGCAGCGGCAGAAGTTCAACCCGCTGGTGCGGGTGGACTCGATCAACGGGCTCGACCCCGAGGTCGCCAAGAAGCGCCCGGAGTTCCACAAACTGACCCCGCTGTACCCCAACGAGCGGCTCCGGCTTGAGACCGCGCCGAACAAGCTGACCACGCGCGTCATCGACCTGGTGATGCCGGTGGGCAAGGGGCAGCGTGCGCTGATCGTGTCTCCGCCGAAGGCGGGCAAGACCACGATCCTGCAAGACATCGCCAACGCGATCACAACGAACAACCCCGAGTGCCATCTGATGGTCGTGCTCGTCGACGAGCGGCCGGAAGAGGTCACCGACATGCAACGCTCGGTGAAGGGCGAGGTCATCGCCTCGACCTTCGACCGGCCGCCGTCGGACCACACCTCGGTCGCCGAACTGTCCATCGAGCGGGCCAAGCGCCTCGTGGAGATGGGGCACGACGTGGTGGTCCTGCTCGACTCGATCACCAGGCTCGGCCGCGCTTACAACCTGGCGGCGCCAGCTTCGGGCCGCATCCTCTCCGGTGGTGTGGACTCGACCGCGCTGTTCCCGCCGAAGCGGTTCCTCGGCGCGGCACGCAACATCGAGGACGGCGGCTCGCTGACGATCTTCGCCACCGCGATGGTTGAGACCGGTTCAACCGGCGACACCGTGATCTTCGAGGAGTTCAAGGGCACCGGCAACGCCGAGCTCAAGCTCGACCGCAAGATCGCCGAGCGCCGGGTGTTCCCCGCGGTGGACGTCAACCCGTCCGGCACCCGCAAGGAAGAGCTGTTGCTGTCGCCGGACGAGCTCGCGGTGACGCACAAGCTGCACAGGGTGCTGCACGCGCTGGACTCGCAGCAGGCCATCGACCTGCTGCTGGACCGACTGCGCAAGACCAAGACCAACATCGAGTTCTTGATGCAGGTGTCCAAGACCGCGCCTGGCGCGGACGACGACTAACAGTGTCAACTAGCAGTGTCAACTAGCAGTGTCAGCCAGCAGTGGGAACAAGGGCGCGGGCAGGAGCGTTGAAACGCTCTGGCAGAATCGCCCGCGTTGACGTCCGGCACCGGTTCACCTCCCCGCACGGAGGACCCGGCGGCCATCGAGAGAGGACACCATGAAGAGCGGTATTCACCCCGAGTACGTGGTCACCACCGTCACGTGTGGCTGCGGGAACACGTTCACGACCAGGAGCACGAAGGCTTCCGGCAATATCCAGGTCGAGATCTGCTCGAACTGCCACCCGTTCTACACCGGCAAGCAGAAGATCCTGGACACCGGCGGCCGGGTCGCGCGGTTCGAGGCTCGCTACGGCAAGCGGCGGGGAAAGAGCAAGGACGCCAAGTAGCTTCAACGGCGGCGCCCGATCCTGTCCCAGTCGGCAGGACGGGCGCCGTTTTCGCGTTCGGACCCGGTCTTCACGAGAGGTAGCCAGAGGTAACCGTGGAATCATCTTCCCTGCGTGGGCTGCTCGACGAGTACGCCGAGCTGGAGCAGCAGCTGGCGGACCCGTCGGTGCACGCCGACCAGGCCCGCGCCCGCAAGCTCGGGCGCCGCTACGCCGAGCTGGCTCCCGTGGTGAAGGCACTGAACGAGCTGGAGAGCGCCCGCTCCGACCTGGCGACGGCCAAGGAACTGGCGGTCGAGGACGAGGGCTTCGCTCAGGAGGCGAGCCAGCTGCAGGAGCGCGTTCCCGCTCTGGAGGCGAGGCTGACCGAACTACTGCTTCCGCGTGACCCCTACGACGCCTCCGACGTCGTGCTGGAGGTCAAGTCCGGCGAGGGCGGTGAGGAGTCGGCCCTGTTCGCCGCCGATCTGGTGCGCATGTATCTGCGCTACGCGGAGCGGCAGGGCTGGAAGGTCGAGATCCTGGACGCCACCGAGTCCGATCTGGGTGGATACAAGGATGTGACCGTCTCGGTCAAGGGCAGGGGCAACGAAGTCAATGGCGTGTGGTCGCGGCTGAAGTTCGAGGGCGGCGTACATCGCGTGCAGCGAGTGCCCGCCACCGAGTCGCAGGGCCGGATTCACACCTCCGCTGCCGGCGTGCTGGTCTACCCGGAACCGGAGGAGATCGAGGTCGAGATCGACCCGAACGAGCTGCGTATCGACGTGTTCCGCTCCTCCGGCCCAGGCGGGCAGAGCGTGAACACCACCGACTCCGCTGTGCGGGTGACGCACCTGCCCACCGGGATCGTGGTGTCCTGCCAGAACGAGAAGTCGCAGATCCAGAACCGGGCGAGGGCCATCCAGGTGTTGCAGGCGAGACTGCAGGCCATCGCCGAGGAGGAGGCCGCTGCGAAGGCGGCGGACGCCCGTCGTTCCCAGGTCCGCACCGTCGACCGCTCCGAGCGCGTGCGCACCTACAACTTCCCGGAAAACCGGATCTCCGATCACCGGGTCAACTACAAGGCCTACAACCTGGATCAGGTCCTCGACGGGGATCTCGACGGGGTCCTCGACGCGCTGCGCGCCGCCGACAGGGAGGAGCGGTTGGCCGCCGCGCAGTCGTGAGCCACCGCGTGGCGCGCGACGCGATCGTGTCCATTGTGCTCGCCCGGCACGACTCGGCGGTCGCGCGGTGCGTTCGCCGCGTAGGTACCCGGCAGCGGTTGGTAGTTGTGCCAGGCTTGAAGCCGTGAAGAGACAGCCCTTGCGACTGGCGATCCTTGAGGCGACCAGAATCCTCGAGCGGGCGGGCGTGGCGTCGGCGAGGACCGACGCGGAACTGATCGCCGCACATGTTCTGGGGGTCGAGCGCGGTAGGTTGCCGCTGGTGCCGCTGGTCGATCCGCCCGTCGTGGAGGCCATCGGCAGGCTCGTCACCGAGCGTGCGAAGCGGGTGCCGCTGCAACACCTCATCGGGTGGGCCGGAATCGGCGGGATAGCCGTCGATGTCGGACCGGGCGTGTTCGTACCACGACCGGAAACCGAACTGCTGCTTGAGTGGGGGCTGAAGCTGCTGAGGGGCCGCGAATACCCGGTCGTAGTGGATCTGTGCACCGGGTCGGGTGCGCTCGCGCTCGCGGTGGCACACGCGCGAGCAGACGCGGTCGTGTACGCGGTGGACAACGACCCCAGCGCGCTGGCATGGGCCCGGCACAACGCCGAAGCCCGCAAGCGCGCTGGAGACACGCCGATCCGCCTCTACTCCGGCGACATCAGCGACCCCACGGTGTTCGCGGAGTTGGACGGCCTCGTGGACCTGGTGCTGTGCAACCCGCCGTACGTTCCGGAAGGCACACCCGTGCCGCCCGAGGTCGCCGACTACGACCCGCCGCAGGCGGTTTTCGCCGCCGAGGGCGGCCTGGCGGTGATCCGGCACGCGGTGTCCGCGGCGGCGAGGCTGCTGCGGCCCGGCGGGGGCGTCGCGATCGAGCACGACGACACCCACGGCAAGGCCGTGCCGCCGTTGTTGCGGGCACGCAGCGTCCTGACCGACGTCGTAGACCACGCCGATCTGGCGGGAAGGCCGCGGTTCGTGACGGCTCTGCGGGTCTAGCGAACGCCGAACAGAATCCTGATCACCAGGAAGAACGGCAGCGCGAGCAGCACGAGCTTCCAGAACTCCCACTGCCGCTCGCTTCTGCGCGCGATCAGCCAGGTCGCCAGCGCAGCCACCACGGCGGGCACGATCATCGACCCGATGAAGGCCCCTGCGACTCGTGCCGAAGGCAGGCCACCGAGGATGGCGACGGCCACGAAGAAGTTGACCGGCACCCACACCAACGTGGCCAGCAACGTGGTGCCGAAGCCGTTGCGTCCACCGGATGTCCGCGGCGGTGGCGCCTGCTCGGCGGGGTTCACCGGCGGTGCCACCGGCAGGTGCGGTGGGACCGGTTCGGGGTGCTGCGGGCTGCTCATGGGTGTATTCCTACCGCACTCGTCGTTGGGCATGGTGTAGCGCTACCGCCGGTTGCCACCGCCGCCGGTGCGGTCGGGCGTGGCTCGCTAAGCTTCGGCCATGAGCGCGGTGTACGACTGCGGTGAACCGCAGACGAGGGCCGACGGCCTGCGGGCCGCCGCCGCGGCGGTGCGGTCGGGCAGGCTGGTCGTGCTGCCGACCGACACGGTCTACGGGATCGGTACCGATGCCTTCGACGGCGTCGCGGTACGGGGGCTGTTGCAGGCAAAACGCAGAGGCCCGGACATGCCCGTCGGCGTGCTCGTCGGCTCGTGGTCCACAGTGGACGGACTGGCGCTCGGTGTGTCGCGGCAGGCCAGGATGCTCATCGAGGCGTTCTGGCCGGGCGACTTGTCCATCGTGCTGCCGCACTCTCCCAGCCTGAACTGGGACCTCGGCACCACGAGAGGCACGGTCATGCTTCGGATGCCGCTGCATCCCGTCGCACTCGAATTGCTTCGCGAAGTGGGTCCGATGGCCGTCTCCAGCGCCAACGTCTCGGGTCAGCCACCCGCGGCGACCGCGCAGGAGGCGCTCGACCAGCTCGGCGATTCCGTGGCGGTCTACCTCGACGGCGGTCCGAGCGGGGAACCCGTTCCGTCAACGATCGTCGATCTCACCGGTGAGGAGCCGGTGCTACTGCGCGAGGGTGCGGTGAGTGCCGAGGCCGTTTCCGAGGTCCTCGGCGTCGAGGTCGGCCCCCGCTCGTGACCGTTTCCGGTAACGGTAGCGTTGCGCACCGTGATCCCGCAGAGTCCCGTCGGCAGGGGATGACACATCCGTGACCCCCGTTGTGACCGCAGGCTTGCCCATCCGCGAGTACATCCTCGTCGGACTCGTTTCCGCGGCCCTGACCTTCCTGCTGACCGGCGTCGTGCGCCGCTTCGCCATCAAGGTCGGTGCCGTGGCGGTGCCGCGCAAGCGCGACGTGCACGTGTTGCCTATCCCGCGCATGGGCGGGCTTGCCATGTACCTCGGGGTGCTCGGTGGCATGGCGATGGCCCACCAGTTGCCGGTGCTGCGGCGAGCCTTCGAGTACTCCTACGACCCGGTCGCCGTGCTCGTCGGCGGTGGCGTGATCGTGCTGATCGGTGCGCTCGACGACCGGTTCGAGCTGGACGCGTGGACCAAGCTCGCAGGGCAGGTGATGTGCGCGGGCATCCTCGTGTTGTTCGGCCTGCAGTGGGTGTCGTTCTGGGTGCCGTGGGGCGGTGACGCCGACGCGATCGGCCAGGTCATCATCCTCGATCGCAACCAGGGCGGTCTGCTGGCCGTGCTGCTGGTCGTGGTGATGGTCAACGCCATGAACTTCGTCGACGGCCTCGACGGGTTGGCAGGCGGCCTCGGCCTCATCGCCGCCGCTGCCACGCTGGCGTTCTCGCTGGGTCTGCTCGCCTCGTCAGGAGGTGATGTCGGCACCTACCCGCCCGCGCTGATCGCGGCGACCCTGGCGGGTGCCTGCCTCGGGTTCCTGCCGCACAACTTCCAGCCCGCGAAGATCTTCATGGGCGACTCCGGGTCGATGATGATCGGCTTGATGCTCGCGGCGGCCAGCACGTCGGCGTCGGGCAAGATCCAGTACCAGCTGTTCGACGCCACCGACGTGGTCGCGTTGCTCTCGCCGCTGTTCGTGGTGGCCGCGGTGCTGTTCCTGCCGTTGCTCGACCTTGTGCTCGCGGTGGTGCGGCGAACCCGGCGCGGTGAGAGCCCGTTCGCCGCCGACAAGATGCACCTGCACCACCGGTTGCTCGAGATCGGTCACTCGCAGCGCAGGGCGGTGCTGCTGATCTATCTGTGGGCGGGGCTGCTGGCGTTCGGTGCTGTCGCGGCGACACTGTTCGACACCTGGGCAGTGTTCTGGATCACGTGTGCCGGGTTGCTGGTGGCCGCGCTCATCTCGGCGGTCCCTAGACTGAAGTCCAGAAACCAGCAGGGAGCCCCATGACCAACGACAACTCCGGCGACAGGACCGACACCGGCAAACCCAACCCGCACGCACAGCAGGTGCTCAAACTCGCCGACGCGATGCTGCGCACGGCGCTGTGGCCCGCGGTCGTCGCGGTGCTGCTCGGGATGATCGTCGCGACCGTCCTCGTCGGGCTTCCCGGGCTGTTCGGCGCGGCTGTCGGCGGCGCGGTCGCGTTCGCGTCGTCGCTGGTCACACTGTGGCTGATGCGCAAGACGTCGAACATGGACCCGATGGCCGTGATGGCACTCGCACTCGGCGGCTACATCCTCAAGCTGCTCGTGCTGCTGGGCGTGATGACCCTGTTGAAGGGCATCGACGCGCTGCACCCCTACGCGGTCGCTTTCACCTTCCTCGCGGTGGTGCTGGTCTGGGCCGCGGCCGAGGCCATCGCGTTCCGCCGAACCAAGATCCCGACGATCATCCCGGACTCCGGCGAGTAGGCGGGGAACCGGTAAAGGAGTACGGCCGTACGGAGTGGCTTGGAAGGCTGGTATCGTCCGCGCCATGGGGCGGTCACGGTTGGTCCGACGACAGCCGCCAGCCGCTTCCAGGTACCCGATCTGTATCGGGTACGTTAAGTCCAGATCGTGACGATTCCCCCGGCGGAGTGAACGCCGGCCGGGAGAACCGGAAGGAGCCCAGTTGGG
This sequence comes from Saccharomonospora amisosensis, assembly GCF_011761185.1. Lineage (NCBI taxonomy): Bacteria > Bacillati > Actinomycetota > Actinomycetes > Pseudonocardiales > Pseudonocardiaceae > Saccharomonospora > Saccharomonospora amisosensis. Next base: position 1,236,399 of record NZ_JAAOYM010000001.1, read on the forward strand.
CGCGCTGGTACTAGCCGAAGGTGGCGAGTTCGCCCCTCCTGGCGCCGGAGACTTCAACCTGCCGCCGATTTTCCTCGGCATCACCAAGCCCATGCTGCTTGTGGTGCTGTCGGTAATCATCATCGGGGCGTTCTTCCTGCTGACCTCGCGGAACCTGAAGATCGTACCGGGCAAATGGCAGTTCGCCGCGGAGTCGGTGTACGACTTCGGCCGTAACAACATCGCGCGAGAGCAGATCGGATCGAAGGACTTCCGGCCGTTCGTGCCGCTGATCCTCGCGTTGTTCACGTTCATTCTCGTGAACAACATCTTCGGGATCGTCCCGCTATTCCAGTTCCCGACGATGTCGCACATCGGATTCCCGCTGGCACTTTCCGTGCTGGTCGTGTACCCCGTTTACCACTTCGTGGGAATCAAGCGGCACGGCCTCGGCGGGTACCTGAGGAACCAGTTGGCCCCCGCTGGCGTACCGAAGCCGATCTACCTGCTGCTGACGCCGATCGAGTTCCTGCAGAAGTTCATCATGAACCCGATCACGCTGGCGATCCGAGTTTTCGCCGCGATGTTCGCAGGGCACCTCATTCTGCTGGTGTTCACCATCGGCGGCGAGTATCTGCTGTTGGAGGCGGCCCCGGCGTTGAAGGCGATGTCGGTGGTGTCGTTCGCCTTCGCCATTCTGCTCACCTTCGTGGAGGCGCTGATCCAGGTTATCCAGGCCTACGTGTTCGCGGTGCTGTCGGCGGGCTACATCGGCATGGCACTGGCTTCCGACCACTGACGGGCCGCATGAGCGCGACCACGAGCAGGAACTGACGCAAAGCCCCCGATCCGCAGAGGCTGCGGACCGAGTTGAAAGGGATATGTAAGTGAGCAACATTGTTCTCGCGCAGGCCGCGGAGGCCGCGGTCGACATCAACCCGGGTCTTGCCGCTATCGGCTACGGTCTCGGCGCCATCGGCCCCGGTATCGGTGTCGGTCTGATCTGGGCGGCAGTCATCAACGGCACCGCGCGCCAGCCCGAGGCCCAGGGCAAGCTGATGGGTATCGCCTGGACCACGTTCGTGCTGACCGAGGTGCTCGCGCTGATCGGCCTGGTCATCTACTTCATCTCCGCCTGAGCCGGCCTGCGGCTGTTTGGGAGACGCTGTGCTCAAGACATCGATGATCCTGGCCCAGGAAGAGGAGCCGAGTCCGGTTCTGCCGCACCTGTCCGAGGTCATTCTCGGCCTGGTGGCCTTCCTGATCCTGCTGTGGCTGCTCAAGAAGTACGCGGTGCCGCGCTTCGAGAAGCTCTACGAGGAGCGGACCGCCAAGATCGAGGGCGGCATCGAGAAGGCCGAACACGCTCAGGCCGAGGCCGAGCAGGCGCTGGCGCAGTACAAGGCGCAGCTCGCCGAGGCGCGAACCGAGGCGGCCAAGATCCGCGACGACGCGCGGGTGGAGGCCGAGCAGATCAAGGAAGAGCTGCGGGAACAGGCCCAGGAAGAGGCACGGCGGATCGTCGCGCAGGGTGAGGCCCAGCTGCAGGCCCAGCGCGCGCAGATCGTGGCCGAGCTGCGGGCCGAACTCGGACGCAACGCCATCGAGCTGGCCAGCCGGATCGTCGGCGAGTCGCTCGAGGACGAGGCGCGCCGCCGCGGCACCGTCGACCGGTTCCTTGCCGAACTCGAAGCCAGTGGCAATGGTGCGGCCGGAGCGAGGAAGTAGGGCGTAGATGACGCTGCATGCTGCGAGCCGCGAGGCTCTGAGCTTCGCCGAGGCTCGGCTCGACGAGGTGCTCGGCGACGCGGGCGCTGACCCGTCCGCGGTCGGGGAGGAGCTGCTCTCCGTGGTGGGCCTGCTCACCAGGGAGATCGGGCTACGGCGGGCCGTCTCCGACGGCTCGTCGGACCCCGAGGCCCGCAAGCGGCTGGTCAGGAGCCTGCTGGAAGGCAAGGTCTCCGACCCCTCGCTCCGGGTGCTCGACGCCGTCGTCGGCAACCGCTGGTCCAGCTCGCGCGAGCTGGTGGACGGTATCGAGGCACTAGGGCAGACCGCGCTGCTCACGGGGGCCGAAAAGGGCGGCAAACTGGACACGGTAGAGGACGAGCTGTTCCGAATCGCCCGTATCCTGGACACGGAACCTGAGCTGGAGCGGGCACTGTCGGACAAGACAGCTCCCGCTGACGCGAAGCGGACCCTGATCCGCAACCTCGTCGCGGACAAGGTCGACCCGATCACCGCGGTGCTGGTGGAGCAGGTCGTTGTCCGCCCGCGTGGGCGCAGCGTCGCGAGCGGCGTTGACAGGCTCGTCGAACTCGCCGCGGCGCGCAGTCAGCGCTCGGTCGCATACGTCAAGAGCGCGACGGAGTTGACCGGTGAGCAGCGGGAGCGGTTGGCGGCAAAGCTCGGGCAACTGTACGAGCGGTCGATCGCGTTGCACGTCGAGTTCGACCCGAGCATCGGGGCCGGCCTGGTCGTGCGGGTCGGCGACGAGGTGATCGACGGCAGCGCCGCCGGTCGGCTCGACGCACTGCGCAGGCAGCTGACCGGCTGATCGCCCGGTGAGCGAACAAACTTTGCATACTGGCAGGAACGAAGTGAGAGCGGGAACGACATGGCGGAGCTGACGATCTCCTCGGATGAGATCGCCAACGCGATCGAGAACTACGTCTCGAGTTACTCCCCGGACGTGAGCCGGGAAGAGGTCGGCGTCGTCGTCGACACCGGTGACGGCGTTGCCCACGTCGAGGGACTGCCGTCCACCATGGCCAATGAGCTGCTGGAGTTCCCCGGCGGCATCCTGGGCGTCGCGCAGAACCTGGAACCGCGTCGAATCGGCGTCGTCATCCTCGGTGACTACGAGTCCATCGAGGAGGGCCAGGAAGTCAAGCGCACCGGCCGAATCCTGTCGATTCCGGTTGGCGACAACTTCCTCGGCCGCACCATCGACCCGCTCGGCAAGCCGATCGACGGCCTCGGTGACATCGAGGCCACCGAGCGGCGCGCTCTCGAACTGCAGGCCGCCTCGGTCGTCGAGCGGCAGCCGGTTGGCGAGCCGCTGCAGACCGGTATCACGGCCATCGACGCGATGACTCCCATCGGCCGCGGTCAGCGTCAGTTGATCATTGGTGACCGCAAGACCGGTAAGACCGCCGTCTGCGTCGACACGATCATCAACCAGAAGGCGAACTGGGAGAGCGGCGACCCCACCAAGCAGGTGCGCTGCATCTACGTCGCGGTCGGCCAGAAGGGTTCCACGATCGCGTCGGTGCGCCAGTCCCTCGAGGACGCGGGCGCCATGGAGTACACGACGATCGTCGCGGCGCCGGCGTCCGATTCGGCCGGTTACAAGTGGCTGGCTCCCTACTCCGGCTCGGCACTCGGCCAGCACTGGATGTACCAGGGCAAGCACGTGCTGATCGTCTTCGACGACCTCACCAAGCAGGCAGAGGCCTACCGCGCGATCTCGCTGCTGCTGCGCCGCCCGCCGGGCCGCGAGGCGTTCCCCGGTGACGTGTTCTACTTGCACTCCCGCCTGCTCGAGCGCTGCGCGAAGCTGTCGGACGAGCTGGGTGGCGGTTCGCTCACCGGTCTGCCCGTGATCGAGACCAAGGCGAACGATATCTCCGCCTACATTCCCACGAACGTGATCTCGATCACCGACGGGCAGTGCTTCTTCCAGTCCGACCTGTTCAACTCCGGCCAGCGGCCCGCCGTCGACGTGACCACGTCGGTGTCGCGAGTCGGTGGTGACGCGCAGATCAAGGCGATGAAGACGGTGTCGGGTTCGCTGCGGATCGACCTGTCCCAGTACGAGGAGCTGAAGGCGTTCGCCGCCTTCGCCTCCGACCTGGACGCGGCTTCGAAGGCCCAGCTCGACCGAGGCGCGCGGCTCTACGAACTGCTCAAGCAGCCGCAGTACTCGCCGATCCCGGTCGAGCAGCAGGTGGTGACCGTGTACCTCGGTACGAACGGGTACTTCGACGAGGTCCCGATCGAGGACACCGCCCGCTTCAACAGCGAGCTGCTGCAGAACCTGCGGCACAAGCACGACGACATCCTGGCCGAGATCCGGGACAAGGGCGTGTGGAGTGACGATCTCGCCGAGCGGATCGTCGCCGCGGTCGCCGAGTTCAAGAAGGGCTTCACTACCTCCGGGGGTGGCCAGCTTTCCACCGGACCGGAGGCCGAGCCCATGGAGGCCGACAAGGTGGGGCAGGAATCCGTCAAGGTGCACCGCCCGGCCCCGACGAAGAAGTAGGCAGCGATGGCCGCGCAACTTCGTGAGCTCCGGCAGAAGATCCGGGCGACCAAATCCATCGGCAAGATCACCAAGGCGATGGAGCTCATCGCCACCTCCCGCATCAGCAGGGCGCAGGCGAGGGTGGAGGCGTCGAGGCCGTACGCGACGGAGATCACCAACGTGCTCTCCGCGCTCGCGGGCGCCTCGGCCAACCTGGACAACCCGCTGCTGGTGGAGCGGGAGAACCCGAGGCGAGCCGGCGTGCTGGTGGTTACCAGTGACAAGGGGCTGTGCGGCGCCTACAACGCCAACGCGTTGCGGACGGCCGAGGAGTTGCTTTCACTGCTGCGGGAGCAGGGCAAGCAGCCACGGCTGTACGTGGTCGGCGGCAAGGGCCTGAACTACTTCCGGTTCCGTGGCCGCGAGGTGGTCGACAGCTGGACGGGCTTCTCCCAGCAGCCGCACTACGACAACGCCGCCGAGGTCGGGCAGACCCTGGTCAAGGCGTTCCTCGCCGGTGCGGACGACGAGGGAGACAGGCCTGGTCCCGACGGCGTGCTCGGGGTGGACGAACTGCACATCGTCTACACCGAGTTCCGCTCGATGCTCACCCAGACCCCCGTCGCCCGCAGGATGGCGCCGCTGGAGGTCGAGTACACCTCGGAGGCGGAAACGATCCCACCCGCCTACGACTTCGAGCCCAGTGTCGACGTACTGCTCGGCGCGCTGCTGCCGAAGTACATCAACACGCGAATCTTCGCGGCGCTCCTGGAATCGGCGGCTTCTGAGCTAGCCGCCCAGCGCAACGCCATGAAGTCCGCGTCGGACAACGCCAGCGAACTGGTCGACACCTACACCCGGCTGGCGAACCAGGCGCGCCAGGCACAGATCACCCAGGAGATCAGCGAAATCGTCGGTGGGGCCGATGCACTCGCCGCCACAGGAAGTGATGTGTAAGCAATGACTGCCGTCCAAGACACAGCAACCGCGACCAAGGGCCGCATCGTCTCCGTGACCGGGCCGGTCGTCGACGTCGAATTCCCCCGTGGCGCGATTCCCGAGTTGTACAACGCGCTCAAGGTCGAGATCGAGTTCGAGGAGCTGCGCAAGACCGTGACCCTGGAGGTCGCGCAGCACCTCGGTGACAACCTGGTCCGTACCATTTCCTTGCAGCCGCAGGACGGCCTTGTGCGTGGCGCGGAGGTGACCAACACCGGCGGTCCCATCTCCGTTCCCGTCGGCGACAAGGTCAAGGGCCACGTCTACAACGCGCTGGGCGAGTGCCTCGACGAGCCCGGCTACGGCGCCGACCTGGAGCGCTGGAGCATCCACCGCAAGCCACCGGCGTTCGACCAGCTCGAGGGCAAGACCGAGATGCTGGAGACCGGTCTGAAGGTCATCGACCTGCTCACCCCGTACGTGCAAGGTGGCAAGATCGGCCTGTTCGGTGGTGCCGGCGTCGGCAAGACGGTGCTCATCAAGGAGATGATCACCCGTGTCGCCAGGAACTTCGGTGGTACCTCTGTGTTCGCGGGCGTCGGTGAGCGCACCCGTGAGGGCACCGACCTGTTCCTGGAGATGAGCGAGGACGGGGTCATCAACGACACCGCTCTCGTCTTCGGCCAGATGGACGAGCCTCCCGGTACCCGACTGCGGGTCGCGCTGTCCGCGCTGACCATGGCGGAGTACTTCCGCGACGTGCAGAACCAGGACGTGCTGCTGTTCATCGACAACATCTTCCGGTTCACCCAGGCGGGCCAGGAGGTGTCCACCCTGCTGGGCCGGATGCCTTCCGCGGTGGGTTACCAGCCGACACTGGCCGACGAGATGGGCACGCTGCAGGAGCGGATCACCTCGACGCGAGGCCGGTCGATCACCTCGATGCAGGCCATCTACGTGCCCGCGGACGACTACACCGACCCCGCGCCCGCCACCACGTTCGCGCACCTCGACGCCACCACTGAGCTGTCGCGGTCGGTGTTCCAGAAGGGCATCTTCCCCGCGGTGGACCCGCTGGCCTCCAGCTCCACCATCCTCGACCCCGCGATCGTCGGTGAGGAGCACTACCGGGTGGCTTCCGAGGTCATCCGGATCCTGCAGAAGTACAAGGAGCTGCAGGACATCATCGCGATCCTCGGTATGGACGAGCTGTCGGAGGAGGACAAGCTGACGGTCAACAGGGCCCGCCGCATCGAGCGGTTCCTGTCGCAGAACATGCTTGTCGCCGAGGTGTTCACCGGCCAGCCGGGCTCGACGGTGCCGATGTCGGAGACCATCGAGGCCTTCGACCGGATCGCCAAGGGCGACTTCGACCACTACCCGGAGCAGGCGTTCCTGGGTATCGGTGGACTCGATGACCTGGAGAAGAAGTACAAGCAGATCACCGGCAAGTGATTTCCGCGAGCGGCGGGGCGGCGTCCACTGTGGATGTGGCCCCGTCGTTCGTGTATCACCTGCCGCTACCGCCGGTACGCCTATTACACTGGGTGGACCACGCGCCAGTCGAAGGAGAGCTACGTGGCTGAGATGTCCGTCGAGGTTGTGGCCGTCGAGCGCCGCCTGTGGTCCGGTACCGCCACGTTCGTGGTCGCCCAGACCACGGAGGGTGAGATCGGCGTGATGCCCGGCCACGAGCCCGTACTTGGGCAGCTGGTCGAGGGCGGCATCGTCAAAGTGACCACCACCGGCGGCGACATCATCACGGCCGCCGTGCACGGTGGCTTCCTGTCGATCACCTCTGACAGGGTCAGCGTACTCGCGGAGTCCGCAGAGCTCGGTGAGGAGATCGACATCGAGGCGGCGCGGCGAGCTTTGACCGGCGAGGACGAGACAGAGCGCGCTAGAGCCGCGGCGCGGCTTCGGGCGGCTGGTCAGTCGGTCTGACGGACGATGAGCGGGAGCCGGCCATGGACATCGCGATCGTAGTCCTCGCCCTCCTGCTCGTGCTGCTGGTCCTGTCCGGCTGGTACGCGCTGCGCTGGTTGCGCATGCGCAGGCTGGGCGGCGTCAGCGTGGCATTGCGCTGGCAACCCGACAGGGAGCGGTCCGGCTGGCACCTCGGTATCGGCAGGTACCAGGGCGAGGAGTTCGTCTGGTACCGGGTGTGGAGCCTGCGGACCGGGCCCGATCGGGTGTTCCGCAGGGAGCACCTGCAGGTGGCCAACCGCAGGGAGCCGGTGGGTAACGAGTCGTACGCCGTTCCTGCCGGTTCCACCGTGCTGCGCTGCGGGTCGGACCGGCAGGAGCCCATCGAGATCGCGATGGGGCCGGGAGCGCTGACCGGCTTTCTCTCCTGGCTGGAGTCGGCGCCACCCGGCCGCCGCATCCCGCGCGCGAGCTGACAGCGCTCACCGGCCCCCGCCGGGCTGCCACAGCACGTCGCCGTCCGGGTTAGCGATCCTCGCCAGAATGAACAGCAGGTCGGACAGCCTGTTCAGATACTTGACCGCCAACGCGTTCGTGCGTTCGGCGTCGGCCTCGACCAGCAGCCAGCCGGAGCGCTCCGCTCGCCGCGCGACCGTGCGGGCCTGGTGCAGCAGCGCGGCGCCCGCTGTGCCGCCCGGCAGGATGAACGACGTCAGCTTGCCCAGCCGGTCGTTGAACTCGTCACACCAGTTCTCCAGCCGCTCGATGTACTGCTCGGTCACCCGCAGCGGGGGAAATTCCGGGTTCGGCGTCACCGGGTTCGACAGGTCCGCGCCCACATCGAACAGATCGTTCTGCACTGCCCGCAGCACGTCGCTGACCTCGGAGGACAACCCGCCGAGTGCGATGGCGACCCCGACGACGGAGTTGGTCTCGTCGACGTCGGCGTACGCGCCGAGGCGTGGGTCGGTCTTGGGGACTCTGGAACCGTCGCCGAGCGCGGTGGTGCCGGTATCGCCGACCCTGGTGTAGACGCGGTTGATCCGTACTGCCATGCCGGGAGTCTACGGCGAAGGGAGATCCGTGATCGCCTGCCGACCACTCGCAATCGTTCGCGGGCTCGCGAACGTTTCACCTGTGACCACCGTTGTGACCAGGTTGTGTCAAGCCATGCCCCGGCGCGGGTCACACCGGGCAAGGCGGCATGATGGGCGACCATGAGTGAGCACTTCGACGTGCACGGCGGCGCACGTCTGGTCGGCGAGGTCGAGGTTGTCGGCGCCAAGAACAGCGTGCTCAAGCTGATGGCCGCGGCTCTCCTGGCGGAGGGCACGACGACCATCACCAACTGCCCGCAGATCCTCGACGTCCCGCTCATGGCCGACGTACTGCGCAGCGTGGGTTGCGAGGTTGAACTCGACGGCGACGTAACGAGAATCACGACGCCCTCGGAACTGTCGCACCGTGCCGACTCGCCCGCGATGGGCAAGCTGCGCGCGTCGGTGTGCGTGCTCGGCCCGCTCGTGGGCCGGTTGAAGCAGGCCGTCGTGGCGCTGCCGGGTGGCGACGCGATCGGCTCCCGCCCGCTCGACATGCATCAGAACGGGTTACGCAAGCTGGGTGCCACAAGCAGCATCGAGCACGGGTGTGTGGTCGCCGAGGCGGACGGCCTGCGTGGCTCGCAGATCTGGCTGGACTTCCCCAGCGTGGGCGCCACCGAGAACATCCTGATGGCTTCGGTGCTGGCGAAGGGCACCACGGTGATCGACAACGCCGCCCGCGAGCCGGAGATCATCGACGTCTGCACGATGCTCACCGAGATGGGCGCCAAGATCGACGGCGCTGGAACGTCCACGCTTACAGTCGAGGGGGTCGAGCGGCTGCACCCGACGGAGCACCGGGTGATCGGCGACCGGATCGTCGGCGCGACGTGGGCGTTCGCGGCCGCGATGACGCGTGGCGACATCACGGTTACCGGGGTCGATCCCCACCACCTCGACCTGGTGCTGGAGAAGCTGCGGCTAGCGGGCGCCGACGTGACCACCTACGACGGGAAGGGTTTCCGCGTCGTGCAGGAGGGCCGCCCGCAGGCCGTGGATTTCGTGACCCTGCCCTACCCGGGGTTCGCCACCGATTTGCAGCCGTTCGCGGTAGCGCTTTCTTCGGTGTCGGAGGGTACGTCGATGATTACCGAGAACGTCTACGAGGCACGGTTTCGCTTCATCGAGGAAATGGTCCGGCTCGGCGCCGACGCGAGGACCGACGGTCATCACGCGGTCGTGCGTGGGGTGGACAAGCTGTCCAGCGCACCGGTGTGGGCGTCCGACATTCGTGCGGGGGCCGGGTTGGTGCTGGCCGGTCTGTGCGCCGAGGGCGTTACGGAGGTATGGGACGTGTTCCACATCGACCGGGGCTACCCGTACTTCGTGGAGAACCTGAACCGCTTGGGTGCTCGCATCGAGCGGGTGACGACCGATCCCGAGCGGGCTATCGGTACGGAGCAGGCATAGCGCGCCGGTCAGCCCTCGGCGGCGAGGACGCCCGCGAATCCGATGAGGGTCGAGCCGGTTGCTACGTCCAGCGAGCGGCGCACCCGCCGACTGGCCAGCCAGTTCCGGGTGCGGTTGACGAACAGCACGAGCAGCAACAGCCAGAGCATGCCGAGTACGGCGACGGTGTAGGCGAGCAGCAACCCGTCGAGGACGCCGGCCGTGGCGGGGTCGAGAAACTGCGGAAGCACGGAGAGGTACATCGCGAGCACCTTCGGGTTGGTGACGTTGGACAGGAAGCCCTCCCGCCAGCGCCTGAAGCCGCTGGAGTGTGCGCCCAGTTGGTCGGTGGCGGCGTAGTCGCCCCGCCATGCCGTCCGCAGTGCCTGCACACCGAGGTAGCACAGGTAGGCCGCGCCGAGCCAGCGCAGGGCGTGGAACACCGGTTGCGAGCCGACGATGAGCGTCCCCAGCCCGAACGCCACCGCGGTGCCCTGTGCGACATTGCCCGCGGCGATGCCGGAGGCAGCCAGCAGACCGCCGCGGAATCCGCCCGCGAAGGAGTTCTTCAGCGTGACGATCGTGTCCGGGCCGGGCGCGAGTACGAGGAGAACCACCAGGACCAGGTAGCTGCTGTACGCGCTCCATGTCACGTCTTTGGACGATATCCGGTCGTGGGCGTCTGGGCTCGTGGTTTTCGCGACGTCGTGGCGCGTGCGGGAGCGCAGAACTCGCGGGCAGGAACGGGGGGCTCGCGTGCGGGAGCGCAGAACTCGCGGGCAGGAACGGGGGACTCGCGGGCAGTGGTCTTGCGCACGGTGCGCATGAAGTTACCGACGAGTACGCTGTATGGGTCGCCACGAGGAGGTAGCCGTGCCCTATCCGACGGATCGCGAGCGTGACCGGCCATGGGTGATGCGGACCTATGCGGGGCATTCCTCCGCCGCGGCCTCGAACGAGCTGTACCGCCGCAATCTCGCCAAGGGACAGACCGGCCTGTCCGTTGCCTTCGACCTGCCCACTCAGACCGGCTACGACCCCGATCACGAGCTGTCCAGGGGTGAGGTCGGCAAGGTCGGCGTGCCGATCGCCCACATCGGCGACATGCGCAGGCTCTTCGACGGGATACCACTCGCCGAGGCCAACACCTCCATGACCATCAACGCGCCCGCCATGTGGCTGCTCGCGCTCTACGTGACGGTCGCTGAGGAGCAGGCCCGCGCGGAGGGAGTCGATCCCGAGCGGGTGCTGCGCAAGCTCGCGGGCACGACACAGAACGACGTCATCAAGGAATACCTGTCCCGAGGCACGTACATCTTCCCGCCGGGGCCGAGCCTTCGATTGACCACCGACGTGATCGCGTGGACGGTGCGTAACCTGCCGCGCTGGAACCCGATCAACATCTGTAGCTACCACCTGCAGGAGGCGGGGGCGACGCCCACGCAGGAAGTGGCCTACGCGCTGAGCACCGCCATCGCCGTGCTCGACGCCGTTCGTGACTCGGGTCAGGTCGATGAGGCCGACATGGCGCGCGTGGTCGGCCGGATCTCCTTCTTCGTCAACGCCGGGGTGCGGTTTGTCGAGGAGATGTGCAAGATGCGCGCCTTCGCGTCGCTGTGGGACGAGATCACCCGCGACCGCTACGGCGTCACCGATTCCAAGGCGAGGCGGCTGCGGTACGGGGTGCAGGTCAACTCGCTGGGGCTCACCGAGGCTCAGCCGGAGAACAACGTCCAGCGCATCGTGCTGGAGATGCTGGCCGTCTCGCTGTCGAGGGGCGCCCGCGCCCGAGCCATCCAGTTGCCCGCGTGGAACGAGGCGCTCGGCCTGCCAAGGCCGTGGGATCAGCAGTGGGCACTGCGGATGCAACAGGTGCTCGCGTTCGAGACCGATCTGCTGGAGTACGAGGACCTGTTCGACGGCTCGCGGGTCGTGGAATCCAAGGTGGACGAGATCGTCGCGGGCGCGCGGGAGGAGATCGCCCGCGTGCAGGAGATGGGTGGGGCGGTCGCGGCCGTCGAGAGTGGCTACCTGAAGTCCCAGCTGGTGACCTCGCTCGCCGAGTACCGGCGCCGGGTGGAGTCGGGCGAGCAGGTGCTGGTCGGTGTGAACCGCTTCGAGTCAACCGAGCCGAGTCCACTGCAGGCCGAGGGCGCGAAAGCCATCGAGACCGCCGATCCGGTAGCCGAGAAGCAGGCCGTCGAGGCACTGCGACGCTGGCGGGAGACACGCGATGAGGACGCGGTGCGCGCGGCGTTGGCCGAATTGGCCGCGGTGGCGCGTACCTCGGCCAACCTGTTCGAGGCCACGATGGCTTGCGCCAAGGCAGGCGTTACCACGGGCGAGTGGGCAGGCACCTTGCGTGAGGTGTTCGGGGAATACCGGGCGCCGACGGGTGTCGCCGGTGCGGTCACCTCGAGCGAGGGTGTGGGGGAACTCGATCGAGTGCGGCAGCGCGTGCGCGCCACGGGCGACGAACTCGGTGAGCGGTTGCGCATCCTTGTCGGCAAGCCTGGCCTCGACGGTCACTCCAACGGGGCCGAGCAGGTCGCCGTGCGGGCGCGTGATGCCGGGTTCGAAGTGGTCTATCAGGGCATCCGCCTCACCCCGGAGCAGATCGTCGCCGCCGCCGTGCAGGAGGGCGTGCACGTGGTCGGGCTTTCCGTGCTTTCGGGGTCCCATTTGGAGGTGGTGCCCGAGGTCGTTTCCGGTCTCGCTGCCGCGGGCGCCGGCGACATCCCGGTGATCGTCGGTGGCATCATTCCCGCCGAGGACGCCGTGTCGCTGCGGGAACGCGGGGTTGCTCGGGTCTTCACGCCGAAGGATTACGAACTGACCGAAATAATGGATGAGATCGTCACCGTCGTTCGTGAAGCTCGTGGACTGCCCGCGCGATGACGTGTTTCCATAGCAGACAGCGGTTGTTGATCTCGTTCTGGTAACGGCGGGTCGAGACTCTTTTCGTTCCCTTTGACCCGGCTGGCCGTGCCGCCTACGTTCGGTGACTATGGCTTCCCACGGCTTTCCGACGGCTATCGACTGTTCGGCTGAGCCAACGAACACGTCAATCGAAAAGGGGTGCGATCATGGCGCACAGTGAGTGGACGCGGCGGGACTTCTTCCGGCGGTCGGCCGTGATGGGGGCGGTGGCCCTCGGTGGCCCAACGCTGCTGTCAGCCTGCCAGAGCACCGGCGGGGATGGTGACACACTGGAGCAGGCCCGTCAGGCGGGCTCCATTCGGATTGGTATCGCCAACGAGGCGCCGTACGGCTTCGCCGACTCCAGCGGCAAGGTGACCGGTGAGGCGCCCGAGGTGGCGAGGGCCGTCTTCAAGAACATGGGCATCAACGGGGTGCAAAACCAGGTCGTCACCTTCGACCAGTTGATCCCCGCGTTGAACGCGGGCCAGTTCGATGTGGTCTCGGCGGGCATGTTCATCACACCGGAGCGCTGCGGTCAGGCCGCGTTCTCCATTCCGGACTACACCGCCAAGACTGCGCTGCTGGTTCCGAGCGGTAACCCGCAGCAGGTCAACAACTTCGCCGACATCGCCGAGAAGAACGTACGTGTCGCCGTGCTCTCGGCCGCGGTGGAGAAGGGCTACGCCGAGGCGGCCGGTGTGCCGGAAGGCAACATCCAGACACTGGACACTCAGGACAGCATGCTGCGCTCGGTCATCGATGGCCGGGTGTACTGTGCGGCACTCACCGACATCTCGCTGAACTGGCTCGTCAAGCAGAACCCGAACGCGGGGGTTGAGGTCACCGAAAGCTTCGACGCCAAGGACGAGAACGGTCAGCCGGTAATTTCCGCGGGTGGCTTCGTGTTCCGCGAGGCCGACGAGTCGTTGCGCACCACCTTCGACGACCAACTGCGCCGACTGCACGAGAACGGCGAGTGGCTGCGGCTGGCGGAGCCGTTCGGCTTCACCGACGCGAACCTACCCGGCAACCTGACAACGGAGGAACTCTGCAGCGCCTAGCGGAGAAGCACAGTGTTCGACAATCTGGGGTTGGTCTTCTCCTCTGTGCTGCAGGGTCTGCCGATCACGGTCAGTGCCACGATCGGGGGCATACTCCTCACCATTGTGCTGTCGTTCGCCGCCGGGCTGGCGCTGCTGTCCAAGTCCCGCACGGTGCGGTTCATCAGCAGGGTGTATGTGGAGGGCTTTCGCGGAACGTCCGAAGTGGTGCAGTTGTTCTGGATCTTCTTCGTGCTTCCGCTGCTGGTGGGCATCCAGTTGGTCCCACTGTTCGCGGGCATCCTGGTGCTCGGGCTGAACCACGGGGCCTACGGTGCCGAGATCGTGCGTGGTGCGGTGCAGTCCGTACCAAAGGAACAGCACGAGGGCGCCATCGCTTTGAACCTCAGCCCACTACAGCGAATGGCGAGGGTCATCCTGCCGCAGGCGGTCGTGGAGACGCTGCCGTCGTTCAACAACCTGTTCATCCAGTTGTTGAAGAGCACGGCGCTGCTGTACTTCATCTCCGCCGGTGAGATGACCGAGCGAGGCGAGTTGCTGCGGCCCGCGTTGCCGTACAACGAGCTGCTGGGCATCTACGGGGTCGAGTTGCTGTTCTACCTGCTGCTCGCCATCGCCATCACGTTCGGCATGCGGGCGCTGGAACGGGCTGGCGCCCGCAAGTTGGGTCGCAGGCCGAAGCGCAAGCAGACCGCGTTGAGCGCGGCCGAGCTTGGGGGCGCCTCATGAACTGGGACTGGGACGTCGCCTTCGAATCGCTGCCGTACCTGCTCGACGGCATCGTCGTCACCTTCGAGTTGACCGTGCTCGGTTCGCTGCTTGCCTACGGGCTGGGACTGGTGTTCGCGCTGATCCGGCAGAGCCGGATACCGGTGTTGAGTCAGGCCGTGTACCTGTTCGTGGAGTTCGTCCGCAGCACACCGCTGCTGATCCAGGTGTTCGTCTTCTTCTACGTGCTCCAGTCCGCGCTGGACGTGCGCTGGTCGCCGTTCCTCACCGGCGTGCTGGCGCTGGGGGTGCACTACTCCACATACGCGTCCGAGGTGTACCGGGCGGGCATCGAAGCGATCCCCAAGGGCCAGTGGGAGGCGGCCAAGGCGCTGAACCTGCCGAGGGGCCGCACCTGGCTGGACGTCATCCTGCCGCAGGCCGTGCGCAGGGTGTTGCCCGCGCTGGGCAACTACACGATCTCGATGTTCAAGGAAACACCGTTGTTGCTTGCGATCGGTGTGCTGGACGTGCTCAACGAGGCGAAGGAGTTCGGTGGCGAGAGGTTCAGCTTCACCGAACCGATCACACTGGCGGGCCTGTTCTTCCTTGCCGTGAGCTATCCTGCCTCGATCTTGGTCAGAAAGTTGGAGCGCCGTGTCGGAACCGCCTAGCCCACCAGTCAACGATGTGATGATCCGGTTCGATCACGTGGTCAAGAAGTTCGGCGACCACGTGGTGCTCCGTGAACTGAGCTTCACGGTCAAACCGGGCGAGTTCGTGACCCTGATCGGCCCGAGCGGCTCGGGCAAGACAACGATCCTGCGGCTGCTGATGACCCTGGAACGGGTCAACGGCGGCACGATCCAGGTGGGTGAGGAGTACCTGACCCACATGGAGCGCAAGGGCAAGTTGGTGCCAGCCGACGAGAAGCACCTGCGCAAGGTTCGCAAGCGGATCGGGATGGTGTTTCAGCAGTTCAACCTGTTCCCGAACATGAACGTGCTTCGCAACCTCACGGAGGCGCCGATCAGGTCACTCGGCCTTTCCAGGGACGAGGCCGAGGTGAGGGCCAAGGAACTGCTGGAGATGGTCGGGCTCAGCGACAAGATCGATGCCCACCCCATGCAGCTCTCCGGCGGCCAGCAGCAGCGGGTCGCGATCGCCAGGGCGCTGGCGATGCGGCCGGAGGTGTTGCTGCTGGACGAGGTCACCTCCGCGCTGGACCCGGAACTCGTCGCAGGTGTGCTCGGGGTGCTGAAGGAGATCGCGAGCACCACCGACATCACGTTCCTGTGCGTCACGCACGAGATGCAGTTCGCCCAGGACGTGTCCGACCGCGTGATGATGTTCGACGAGGGCCAGGTCATCGAGGACGCCCCACCGGGCAAGCTGTTCACCAACCCCGACCACGAGCGCACCAGGTCGTTCCTGCACGCGGTGCTCGACAGAGCGTGATGGCGCGCCTCCCACGGCGGTCGAAGGCCGTGGGAGGCTTCCGCGGGCCCCCCACCGCGGGCTAACGTCTGGGCATGGGCGAGTACGAGCACGTTCTTCTCAAGCGGGACGGCGACACCGTCACCATCACGATGAACCGGGCCGCCCGGCGCAATTCTCTTTCGGAGGAGCACCTCGGCGAACTGCTCGCCGCCTTCCGGGAGGTGGGAGAAAGCGACGCCACCGGCATCGTGCTGGCCGGGGCGGGTCCGGTGTTCTCGGCAGGTCACGACTTCGCCGACGTGGCGTCGCGCGACCTCATGGGGGTACGGCAGTTGCTGCGGCTGTGCACCGACGTGATGGGCGCGATCCAGTCGGTTCCGCAGGTGGTGATCGCCCGGGTACACGGCCTGGCCACGGCCGCGGGCTGCCAGCTGGTTGCTTCGTGTGACCTCGCCGTGGCGGCCGAGTCGGCGGGGTTCGCGTTGCCGGGCGGCAAGGGCGGCTGGTTCTGCCACACCCCTGCCGTGCCCGTCGCCCGCGCGGTCGGGCGCAAGCGGCTGATGGAGCTGGCTCTCACCGGGGACGCGATCGACGCGGCGACCGCGCTGGAGTGGGGCCTTGTGAACCGCGTTGTGCCCGACGCCGACCTGGATGCGGCCGTCGCCGAGCTGCTCGGCCGTGCCACCCGAGGCAGCCGTGCCGCCAAGGCGCTGGGCAAGCAGACGTTGTACGCCCAGCTCGACCGGCCCGAACAGGACGCATACGACATCGCCGTCGAGGTGATGGCCTCGGCATCGCAACTGCCCGGCGCACGCGAGGGCATGGCGGCGTTCCTGGAGAAGCGCAAGCCCAACTGGCCCGACTGACACCCGCGAGTCCCCCGTTCCTGCCCGCGAGTTCTGCGCTCCGGAACTCCTCAGCGGTGCTCGCGCCGCTCCCACAACAGCAACAGTGTGTAGGCGGCGATGGATTGCGCGTCGGTGATCTCGCCAAGGGCGACCATGCGCTCGAACTGTTGCCTCGTGAACCAGCCGGTACGCATGTCCTGCTCCTCGTGCTCGCGTTGCGGTGTGCCCTGCGCGAGTTCCGTGGCGAGAAACACCCTGCCTCGCTGACTGGAAAGACCAGGGGCGACGTCGAGGAGCCCGATCGGCACCAGACTGCCCGCCGACAACCCGGTCTCCTCACGCAGCTCCCGTGCGGCGAGTTCGGCAGGAGTCGCCTCGGCGCGTTCGGGAGCGGTGCCCTGCGGGAATTCCCAGCGCCGGATGCCAATCGGGTAACGGAACTGCTCGACGAGCTGGAGCCGGTCGCCCGCAAGCGGTATGACCAGCGCATAGTCCGGTTTGTCCACCACCCCGTAGATCCCGTTCGAGCCGTCGGGACGGCGGATGGCGTCCTCGCGAACCGTCATCCAGTTGTTCGTGTAGACCTCTCGCGAGTCGAGCGTTTCCATGCCGACGATTCTGCCTGAGCCACTCGATTGGGTTAGGGTCTCCCGAACTGCCGTCTGCTGAAACGGAGTATTTCGTGTCAGATCAGAGGAACGCCTTCTCTCGCCGGGCCCTGCTTCGGTACTCGGCCGTGGGACTGGCCGCTGTCGGGGGTGGGTCGCTGCTCGCCGCGTGCCAAACGACCGACCCCGAAACCGGACAGCCGGAAGGTGGGGCGGGCCTGCAGCAGCGCGTCGACTCCGGCCAGCCGTTGCGGCTCGCCGTCGCCAACGAGCCGCCATACACGAAGCTGGAAGCCAATGGTGAGCTCACCGGAGCCTCGCCCGACGTGACCAAGGCCGTGCTGAAGCGGATGGGGATCACCAATGTCCAGGGTGTGCAGACCGACTACGACTCGATGATTCCCGGCCTGAACGCCGACAGATGGGACATCGTCACGGCGGGGTTGTTCATGAACAAGACCCGTTGTGCCCAGGTGCTCTACGCATCGCCCGACATCGTGTCCACGGAGTCGTTCGCGGTGCCCAAGGGCAACCCGAAGGGTCTCACCACCGTCGACGACCTGAAGAACAAGGACGTCACCGTGGCCGTACTCGCAGGCAGCTTCGAGTTGAAGACCGCGAAGTCGCTCGGCGTCGACGAGGCGAAACTGCCCACCTACCCCAGGGCCCCTGACGCCCTGCAGGGCATGCGGGACAAGCGCGTGGACGCCATCCTGCTGCCGACGTTGAGCCTGGAGGCGTTGAAGGAGCAGCAGGGCGGCGATTTCGAGATCACCCCGCCGCTCGACGCGTTCCCCAAGACCGGTGCGGGCGCGGCGTTCCGCAAGTCCGACGCCGACTTCCACGCCAAATTCGACGCCGAACTGAAGAAGTTCAAGCAGACGGAGGAGTTCGAGCAGATTCTGGACAAGTGGGGCTTCCAGGCCAAGGCGGCAAGGGAGGCCACCACGGAGGAACTCTGCGCCACCGAGGGCTGAGGCCACGAGGCGGGGTGTCGGCGAGGTCATGGCGTTTGCCGACACCCCAGCCGCTTCAGTGGGCGTGCATCCGGCGCTCCACCCGGCGAAGCAGCAATGCCGTCGGGTAACTGGCGGCCAGGAAGATCAACCCGGCCAGTGTCAACGGTTCGAGGTACTCGTAGGTGTCGCTGCCGAGAGTCCTAGCCGTGCGCAGCAGCTCCGGCACCGTGATCAGCGCGAGAAAGGGTGTTTCCTTGAACATCGCGATCGCGTAGTTGCCCAGCGCGGGCAGTACGTTGCGGATCGCCTGCGGCAGGATCACCTTCGTCCACGTGGCATGCTCGGGAAGCTGCAGCGCCACGCTCGCCTCCCACTGCCCGACCGGGACGGACTCGATACCGGCACGGTAGACATCGGCGCAGTAGCACGCGTAGTGCACGCCAAGGCCGATCACGCCCGCGGTCATCGGGGAAAGCGTGACGCCCATGCTCGGCAGCGCGAAGAACAGGAAGAACAGTTGGATCAGCAACGGCGTGCTGCGGATGAACTCGATGAACGCCGTTGTCAGCTGTGCCAGTACCGGAACACGTAGCCGCCTGATGACGGCGAACACGAGTCCGAGCACCGCGGCGAGTGCCGTACCCAGCACCGTCGCGACCAATGTGTACTTCGCGAAGTGCTCGAGCAGCACGGGAAGCGACCGCAGCGCGTAGTCCCAGTCCCAGTTCACGGCGCCACCTCCGAGGGAACGGGCTTGCGTGGTCGGAAGACACTGCGCAGCCCTTCGTGCCTGCCCAACTTGGACTTGGCCACGATTTCGGCCATGTTGGAAAGGAAGGTCACCGCGTAGGCGAGGATGAAGTAGATCACCATCAGCGCCAGGTACATCACGGTCTCGTTGCCGCCGGCGAACCGGAACGACTCTCCCATCGTCATCAGATCCACCAGCGAGATCGTGTAGAGCAGCGGCGTGCTCTTGAGCAACTGGATGAACAGGTTGTTCATCGACGGGATCATCAGCGCGATCGCCTGTGGCCAGATCACGCGGGTCATGCGTTGCCAGGGCGACAGGTTCAACGCGATCGCGGCCTCCCACTGGGTGCGCGGGACCGAGTTGATCGAGCCGCGTACCACCTCCGCTCCGTATGCGCCGTAGTTCAGGCCGAACGCGAGTACGCCGACGAACACGGCGTCGAATTTGATGCCGAGCAGCGGCAACGCGAAGAACAGCCACCACAGCTGGATCGGAAGCGAGGTGCCTCTGAAGAACTCGATGATCGTTCTCGCCATACCTCGCACCGGTAATCGTTGCGAGCGCGCGAGCAGGCCGAGGACGATGGAGACGACGAGCATGAGAGCGGTCCCCAAAGCCGTGATGAGTAGTGTCACGCCAAGCCCGCTGACGAGGTTGCCCGTCCAGTCGAACAGTGTTGGTGTGTCGTTCACTCGGATACCTCTCGTCGGGGTCGTGATGACACTAACGGGGGACCCCCCAAGGTGCCGAGCAGCCGAGTTGTGCCGTCCCCTAATCTCTGCTTCGTGCGCTTAGTGATCGCTCGGTGTCAGGTGGACTACGCGGGACGCTTGACGGCCCACCTGCCCATGGCCACCCGGCTGCTGCTCGTGAAGGCCGACGGCTCGGTGTCGGTGCACTCCGACGACCGCGCCTACAAGCCGCTGAACTGGATGAGCCCGCCGTGCTGGCTGATCGAGGACGGCAACCTCTGGATCGTGCAGAACAAGTCGGGGGAGAAGCTGGTCATCACCATCGACCGGGTGCTCGACGCGATCGACCATGACCTGGGAGCTGAACCGGGGCTTGTGAAGGACGGTGTGGAGGCGCACCTGCAGGAGTTGCTCGCCGAGCACATCACCACGCTCGGCGACGGTTACACGCTCGTCCGTAGGGAGTACCCGACCGCCATCGGGCCTGTCGACATCCTCGCCCGCGACGGCGAGGGCGCCGCCGTGGCCGTCGAGATCAAACGCAGGGGCGAGATCGACGGCGTCGAGCAGTTGACAAGGTACCTGGAACTGCTCAACCGTGATCCGCTGCTCTCGCCGGTGCAGGGAGTGTTCGCTGCCCAATTGATCAAACCGCAGGCCCGCACCCTCGCCGAGGATCGCGGCATCCGCTGCGTGACGCTCGACTACGACGCGCTGCGCGGCATCGAGCCTGACGAGTTCAGGCTCTTCTGATTCTTCCTCCGGCCTCCGGACGGCCGTGCCGGACGTCCCGTTCGCCCGGTCCTGCTCTCATCCTCGCTCCTGCCACCCTCTGATCTCGCGGGTCCGCCGTGCCGTGTCCCGTTCGGTGTTGTTGGCCACATCCACCCACGCTCGGACAGTGATTCACCCGCGAGCTGTTCACCTTGGCGAAATCGTGCGGTAGTGTGCGCCTCCGGGTTAATTCTGGTGTTTGTTGTTGACTGCTGTTGATTGGTGGAGGTGGGGTTCGTGCACGTTCTCGCCGAGGCGAACCTGCGGCTCGACGCGAACGCGGTGGACTATGCGCTGCTCGGGTTCTACTTCCTGCTCGTGCTAGGCATCGGCTACCTTTCCCGCAGGCAGGTGTCGACGAGCCTCGACTTCTTCCTGTCCGGCCGCTCGCTGCCCGCCTGGGTCACCGGGCTCGCATTCATCGCGGCCAACCTCGGAGCGATCGAGGTCATGGGCATGTCCGCCAACGGCGCGCAGTACGGGATGCCGACGGCGCACTACTTCTGGATCGGCGCGGTGCCCGCGATGCTGTTCCTTGGCATCGTGATGATGCCGTTCTACTACGGCTCGAAGGTGCGCAGCGTGCCGGAGTTCATGCTGCGACGGTTCGGCAAGCCCGCTCACCTCGTCAACGGCATCAGCTTCGCGCTGGCCCAGATCCTCATCGCCGGTGCCAACCTCTTCCTGCTCGCGAGCGTGGTGAACCTGCTGCTTGGCTGGCCGATCTGGGTGTCGATCCTGCTCGCCGCGGCGATCGTGCTGACATACACGGCCCTCGGTGGGCTATCGGCCGCGATCTACAACGAGGTGCTGCAGTTCTTCGTCATCGTGGCGGCACTGCTGCCGCTGACCATCGTCGGCCTCTACAAGGTCGGCGGCTGGCAGGGCCTCGCCGAGGCGATTTCCGAGGGCCCCGGCGGTTCACAGCAACTGAACGCCTGGCCGGGCAGCCAACTCACCGGCTTCACCAGTAACTTCCTCTCCGTGCTCGGCCTGGTCTTCGGGCTCGGGTTCGTGCTGTCGTTCGGCTACTGGACCACGAACTTCGTCGAGGTGCAGCGAGCCATGGCGTCCAAGAGCATGTCCGCCGCCCGGCGAACCCCCATCATCGGCGCGTTCCCGAAGTTGCTCATGCCGTTCATCGTGATCGTTCCCGGAATGATCGCGGGCGTCACCGTCACCGAACTGCTTGGCGAGAACAAGGCCGCGCTGATGCGCGGGCAGGCGGCCGACAGCGGCGCCACGTTCAACGACGCCCTGCTGCTGCTGATGCGTGACCTGCTGCCCAACGGCATGCTCGGAATCGCCATCGCGGGTCTGCTCGCTTCGTTCATGGCAGGCATGGCGGCCAACCTGAGCTCGTTCAACACGGTGTTCACCTACGACATCTGGCAGGCATACCTGCGCAAGGACAGGGAGGACGAGTACTACCTGGGAATCGGCCGCGTGGTCACCGCGGCGGCAACCGTCTTGGCGATCGGCACCGCGTTCATCGCTTCCACCTACAGCAACCTGATGGACTACCTGCAGCAGCTGTTCTCCTTTTTCAACGCGCCGCTGTTCGCCACGTTCATCCTCGGCATGTTCTGGAAGCGCATGACGCCGACCGCGGGTTGGGCGGGGCTGGTCACCGGAACCGCCGCCGCGGTTTCGGTGTTCCTGTTGGCCGAGACCGGGGCGTGGGACCTGCCCGGGCAGGGGGCCGCGTTCGTCGGTGCGGGTGCGGCGTTCGTGGTGGACATCGCCGTGAGCGTGGCGGTCACCTACGTCTCCCGGCCGAAACCGCAGGCACAACTTGTCGGTCTGGTCTACTCGCTGACGCCCAAGGAATCGCTGCGGCACTCCACCACGGGTGAGGACGCAGGCTGGTACCGCAGGCCGGGGCTGCTGGCCGGAATCGCGCTGGCGATCACCGTCGTGTTGAACATCATCTTCTAGGAGGTGTGAATGGCGAACGGGAAACGCTCGCGTGGCGCGGGGGTTTTCGACGTAAGGCTGGTCATCGCGCTGCTCATGGGGGTCTACGGCGCGGTGCTCACCGTGCTGGGAACCGGCTTCACGACCGAGGCGGACATCACCAAGGCCGCAGGCGTCAACATCAACCTGTGGGCGGGCATCGGCATGCTGGCGTTCGCCTCGGCATTCGTCGCATGGGCCAGGTTGCGGCCCATCGCGGTACCCGCCGAAACCGACACTGCGACCGGCGAGGAGCGCAACGGCTAGTCTGCCGGGTTCTTCGCACGCCACTCACGCGATGGGGATAACGTTCCTGCCGTGTTGAGTCGTGTTCCCGCCCTCGCGGCCCTGCTCGCGGCGGCGCTGGCCGGCCTGCTGGGCGGCTGCGCGGGTGAGGATCTGTCGAGGTCGAACTTCGAGCGCACCACGGTGCCCGCTGAGCCTGGCAGCGGGGAAGGCGACGTGCCGACCGGTCCGATCACCGACCCTGCGGTGTCCGCGTCGGCGCTGCGGATGGTGAATCCGTGCGCCTTGCTGTCGGCGGAGCCGGTTGCCGACTTCGAGCGCGTTGTGGAGCCGACCGAACTGGAGTGGGGTGCTTGCCGGACCGAGGTGCGTGATGCGGGAGGCAAGACCCTGGTGCTGTCGCTGCAACTCGGCGAGTCGCTGGTCGTGGCGGAACAGGCCACCGCTGCCGTGGAGGGGTTGCCCCTCGTGGAGAACAGGACCGACGACGAGACGTGTTTCGTGACGGCGGTGACCTCACGCGGGCCAAGCATGGGGGTCGGCCTGCAGGTGCAGTACGCCGGCGGTGAACCCTGTGGCCAGGGCATCGCGGTGCTCGGCGCGGTGGTTCGGTCCCTTCGCGCGGACCCACCAACCTACTCGGCGGAGCCGGGATCGCTGCTGCCGGTGGAGCCCTGCGAGAGCGTGCCCACCGCAACGGTGACCGATGTGCTGGGCGAGGAGGCGACACGGCAGGCGGCTGGACTGCACGCGTGCCAGTTCCAGTCCGGGAGCTCCACGGTTCACGTGCGCTTCCGCACCGGTTACCCGCCTGACCCAGCGGACGGCACGAAGATCGACATCGGCGGCGTCACCGCGGTGAGAGAACCCGGCGCCACCGACACCGCGGAGTGCGACGTGTCCTGGCGGCATCGGGCCGTGGCCGAAGGAAGCGACGAGATCGTGTCGGTTTCCTACTACGGCTACGGCGAGGACACCACCAAGGACGACGCCTGCGTAGCGGCGACCGAGTTCGCCAAGTCGGTGGTCGCGGCCCTGCCGTCGCGATGACGCGCGATGTCGGCGAAGCATCGCGCGAGAGAGCGCCTCAGGCGCTAGGTTGGAGACGAACCCCACATCGTGGCCGGAGGTGCTCGTGAAGAAGATCATCAACGATCCAGCGGCGGTGGTTACCGAATCGTTGAGGGGCCTGGCCGCCGCTCATTCCGACCTGCTGAGAGTGGAATACGACCCGGCCTTCGTCGTGCGCGCCGACGCGCCCGCACCCGGCGTCGCGGTGATCTCGGGGGGTGGCTCCGGACACGAGCCGCTGCACGGCGGCTTCGTGGGCCACGGAATGCTGCACGCCGCCGTGCCCGGTGCCGTGTTCACCTCTCCGACCCCTGACGGGGTGCAGGCCGCGATCTCGGCGTCGACGGGAAGCAAGGGCGCGCTGCTGATCGTTAAGAACTACACCGGCGACGTGCTGAACTTCGAAACCGCTGCCGAACTCGCGGCAGCGGAAGGGCTCGACGTGCGCAGTGTCGTGATCGACGATGACGTCGCCGTGGCCGACTCCACGTTCACGGCGGGAAGGCGCGGCGTCGGCGGCACCGTGTTGCTGGAGAAGATCGCGGGTGCCGCCTCCGAACGCGGCGACTCGCTCGACGACGTGGAGGCCGTGGCGCGAAAGGTGATCGGGCAGGTGCGTTCGATCGGTGTCGCGCTGTCGGCACCCACCGTGCCACACGTAGGCGAGCCGAGCTTCGACCTCGGCCCCGACGAGATCGAGTTCGGTATCGGTATCCACGGTGAGCCAGGACGCGAGCGCATCCCGGCCGAGCCTGCCGACGCGCTGGTGGAGCGCATGCTGTCCGCCGTCGTCGACGACCTGCCCTTCGCCAGCGGTGACGAGGTGCTGCTTTTCACCAATTCGATGGGCGGTACGCCGCTGTTGGAGCTGTACCTCGCCCATGGCATCGCGGAACGACTGCTCGCCGATCGCGGTATCCGGGTCACCCGCAGGCTGGTCGGCCCCTACATCACGAGCCTGGAGATGCAGGGCATCAGCCTGACCCTGTTACGGCTGGACGAGGAACTGGCCTCGCTGTGGGACGCTCCGGTCAGCACACCGGCGCTGCGCTGGGGAAAGTGATGAGCTGTGAAGCGTCCGACGTCGCCGAGGCCATCCGCGCGGCCGCCGACGTCATCGCACGGCATCGCGTTGAACTGACCGATTTGGACCGTCCGATCGGGGACGCCGACCACGGCGAGAACATGAACAGGGGGTTCACCGCCGTACTCGCCACACTGGACACGACGGCTCCGACGACACCGGCCGGATTGTTGAAGGTGGTGGCGACCACGCTCATCTCCAAGGTCGGTGGCGCCGCCGGACCGCTGTACGGAACGGCGTTCCTGCGCGCGGCCACCTCGCTGGGGCAAGAGTCGCGGTTGGATTCCGAAGGGTTGGTGACCGCGTTGCGGGCCGGGCTCGAAGGGGTGGTGGCACGAGGTAGGGCGGAGGTCGGTGACGCCACCATGGTCGACGCGCTCAGTCCCGCCGTCGAGGCCGCGGAGGCGGCCAAGGGCGAGGGGATCGCGGCCCAGCTCGCCGCGGCTGCCGACGCCGCCGACGAGGGAGCGCAATCCACCGTGCCACTCGTGGCCCGCAAGGGCAGGGCCTCCTACCTCGGCGAGCGCAGTATCGGGCATCTCGATCCCGGTGCCCGCTCCACCGCACTGTTGCTGCGTGCGTTCGCGGACGCGGCTCGATGAGGGTCGGGCTGGTCGCGGTTTCGCACAGTGCGAAGCTTTCTGAGGGCGTTGTGGAACTGGCCGTGCAGATGGCGCCCGATGTCAGGGTGCTCGCCGCTGGCGGGCTCAGTGAGGGTGGCATCGGCACCGACTACGAGGTGGTGCTGCAGGCCGTGAACAGCGCGGACGCAGGCGCCGGGGTGGTGTTGCTCTACGACCTCGGCAGCGCGCAGCTCACCGCCGAGTTGGTGGTGGAGTCGCTGCCCGATCCCTCCTCCGCCGTAGTGGTGGACGCGCCGCTGGTTGAGGGTGCAGTCGCCGCCGCAGTCGCCGCGCAGGGCGGTGCGGACCGCGAAGGGGTGGCGAGGGCGGCCATGGAGGCGGCGGGTGCGGGCACTGCCGCCGAACGGGCCGAGCGTGAGCAGGCGGCGGGTGAAGCGGTACGCGCCGAGTTGACGCTGACCAACGAGATCGGCCTGCACGCCCGGCCCGCGGCGCTGCTGGTGCGGGCGATCGCGGGAATGGACGCGGTCGTGCGGGTTCATCTCGGTGACGACGAGGCCGACGGGCACAGCGTGCTCGCACTCATGTCGCTGGGTGCCCGCAAGGGCGACCGCATCGAGGTGGAGGCGAGCGGGCCGCAGGCGGCCGAAGCCGTCGGCCGTGTCCGTGCGCTCGTCGAGCGGGACTTCGCGGAGTCCTGATGAGAATCCGCTGGGGGACATTGCTCGCGCTGCCCCTGCTGCTGGCCGTGCTCGCCGCATGCGACCACCCGGTCGTCGGCGAGGCGGTCGGTGTGCGGGAGGCCGGTCAGCCACTCAACTCGTCGGCATTGGGCGATCTGCGAACGCTTGACCCGTGCGGGCTGCCCGCACCCGGCACTTTCGCCGCCTATGGCGCGGCACACCAACTGGCGCGTGAGTCGTTCGACGAGTGCAGGTTCGCCGTCACCGTGGGCAGCGAGAACGTTGTGGTCTACCTCGGCATGCTGCGACCGGCCGCAGCCCTGCCGGAGGGCGGGCGGACGGTCGCGGCGCTACCCGGCCGCACACGCGTGGTGCGGACGTCAGCCGATGGCGACCTGCCGTGCGAATCGCACCTACTGCTCGAAGACAACATCGCGGTCTCGGTCGTCGCGGACGCGCAGCTCAGCGAGTCCGAACTGGACTTTGGGACGGTATGCGGCATCGCGCGCGCGGGTGCGGAGGGAATTCACCAAACCATGAGCTCGGGGCAGGTTCGCCACTGGAACCCACCGGCGAACTCGTTCGCGCGGTTGTCGGCGTGTGCGCTGCTCGCGGCCCCAGACGTCGCGGCGAGGGTGGAGGCATCAACGGCCGATGTCACTCTCTATCCGGCTGAACACCAGTGCACCTGGGGAGTAGCGGGCGGGGAACACTCCAACGCCCAGTTGGATCTGGTGGTGGGCAAGCCGCTCGACCCCTCGGCAGGCAGCGTCGAGAACATCGGCGGCAGGCGAACGCTGGTCGAGCTGACCGAGACCCAGACCGTGCGGGTGTGCACCCTGTTCACCGAGCACGCGCCGTTCGCCGATGCGGTGGAGGACGAGCGAGAACTCGCGGTGGTGCGCGTGCTGCATCCCGCCGACACGGGTAAGGACCCGTGTAGTACCGGACGCGAGCTCGCGGGGGCAGCGTGGCCGAAGCTCCCGGCGGCCCCGTGAGGGCCCACTGATTCGATTCGGTTGCCCGACGGCGCTGCCAGATACCTCCGTTCGTGCGACTATCGAACTGATTACTCCTGAGTAACCAGCGGAGGTTGGCGTGGCACGTGAGTTCTCGGTCGTAGGCGTCGTCGGTCTCGGCACGATGGGGTCCGGCATCGCCGAAGTGCTCGCACGCAGCGGCGTCACGGTCGTGGCCGTCGAGGTGGACGACCACGCGGCCGCGCGAGGGCGTGGGCACATCGAGCACTCCACAGCCAGGGCCGCCGCCAAGGGCAAGCTCGACGAAGCCGCCCGCACCGAACTGCTGGCCCGCATCCGTTACACCACCACGATGGCCGACCTGGCCGACGCCGACCTGGTGATCGAGGCGGTGCCGGAGAACCTGGAGCTCAAGGCCGAGATCTTCCGCAGGCTGGATGAGATCACCCGGCCGGAGACCGTGCTGGCGTCCAACACCTCGTCGCTGTCGGTCACCGAGATCGGCGTGCACACCCGGCGCCCCGGCAAGGTCGTCGGGATGCACTTCTTCAACCCGGCCCCAGTGCTCAAACTGATCGAAGTGGTGCGCACGGTGGTCACCGAACCCGACGTCGTCACCGACGTCGTGGAGTTCGGGAAGGCGCTCGGCAAGACCCCGGTGGTGATCGGCGACCGGGCCGGGTTCATCGCCAACGCCCTGCTGTTCGGCTACCTCAACCACGCGGTTCGGATGTACGAGCAGCGTTACGCCACCAGAGAGGACCTTGACGCCGCCATGCGGCTCGGTTGCGGCTACCCGATGGGCCCACTCGCGCTACTCGACCTGATCGGGCTCGACACCGCGTACGAGATCCTCGACACGATGTATCGCCAGTCCAGGGACAAACTGCACGCGCCTGCCCCGCTGCTGAAACAAATGATTACCGCCGGGCTGCTCGGCAGGAAGAGTGGGCGCGGTTTCTACAGCTACGACGCTCCCGACTCACCCACCGTGGTCGCAGACGCCGAAACCCCGCTCCGGTCCGCAACGGACAGCGGCGAGGCACGTGAGGTGTCGAAGGTCGGCGTCGTGGGCACCGGCACCATGGCGACCGGAATCGTGGAGGTCTTCGCCAAGCGCGGCTACGACGTGGTGCTGCGCGCCCGCACCGGCGAGAAGGGCGAGGCCGCGCTGGCGCGCGTGCGCGGCTCACTCGACCGGTCGGTGGCCAAGGGCAGGATGACAGGCGCCGACGCCGAGGCAGCGCTGGCGCGAATCCGCGCGGTCGTCGACTTCGCCGATCTGGCCGACGCCGACCTGATCGTGG
Organism: Saccharomonospora amisosensis; assembly: GCF_011761185.1. Lineage (NCBI taxonomy): Bacteria > Bacillati > Actinomycetota > Actinomycetes > Pseudonocardiales > Pseudonocardiaceae > Saccharomonospora > Saccharomonospora amisosensis. The sequence continues at coordinate 1,264,655 of NZ_JAAOYM010000001.1, forward strand.
AGGCCGTCGCGGAGGAACTGCCGGTGAAACAGGCCGTGTTCGCCGCGCTGGACAAGGTCGCCAAACCTGGCGCGGTGCTGGCCACGACGACCTCCTCGTTGCCGGTCATCGAGTGCGCGGCGGCCACCTCACGCCAGGGCGATGTCGTCGGGATGCACTTCTTCAATCCCGCACCGGTGATGCGCCTGGTGGAGGTGGTGAGCACGATCGCGACCGCGCCCGATGTCGCCGCGACCGCGCACGCCGTCTGCGAGGCGATCGGCAAGCACCCGGTGCACTGCGGTGACCGGGCGGGGTTCATCGTCAACGCGTTGCTGTTCCCCTACCTCGGCGACGCCGTGAAAATGCTCGAGGCCCACTACGCCGACGCCGACGACATCGACACCGCCATGAAGGTCGGCTGCGGGCTGCCGATGGGACCGTTCGAACTGCTGGACGTGGTGGGGCTCGACGTGTCACTTGCCATCCAGCGGACGCTGTTCAACGAGTTCCGCGAGGCGGGGTTCGCACCGGCACCGCTGCTGGAACACCTTGTGACGGCCGGCCGCCTCGGCAGGAAGACCGGAAAGGGCTTTCGCGACTACACCTGAGCCCGCGCAGGTCAGCCGCAGCCGCACGCGCCCCCACAGCACCCACCTGAGGGCGCCTGCGCGCTCGCCGAACCGGTGAGCGCCACGGTGGTGAGCAGCTTGACGGTGTTCTCGTGCCCTTCCGGGCACTTCGCGGGGGCGCCCGACTCGCTCATCGGCCTGTTGAGTTCGAAGGACTCGGCGCACTCCCGGCAGCGGTAGGCGTAGGTCGGCATGCGGCCATTATCCCCTCACACCGCGAACCGGGTGAAGCAATGAGAGGCTTGGCCGCGTGGAGCTACCGCCGATCGACCGCGCTACGCCACATCTGGCCGAGGTGGTGCCCTCGCTGCTGGCGAGCCTCGGTATCGGCGACTTCGAGAACACGCTGGAACTGCCCGACGTCACCAGTGCCTGCGTGCTGCTGATCGACGGGCTCGGCCTCGAACTGCTCACCGAGCACGCCACTGACGCCCCCGTGCTCAGCGGCCTGCGCAAGCGGCCGCTGCGGGCGGGCTACCCGGCTACGACGGTCGCCGGGCTCGCGGCGATCGGCACGGGTACACAATCCGGACAGCACGGGATGGTCGGCTACACCTTCGAACTGCCAGAGGTCGGGGTGCTGAACTCGCTGCGGTGGCGGCTGCATCCGCGGGGACCGGACCTCAGCGACACCCTCCCGGTGCAGCGGGTGCAGCCGCTGCCCACGACGTTCGCCCGTGCCTGCGCTGCCGGACTGGACGTCAGCGTGGTGTCCTCCGGCCAGTTCGAGGGCACACCGCTGACCCGAGCCGTGCTCAACGGTGGGGACTTCGTCGGGGTGCACGCGCTCGGCGACCTGGCAGCGGCGACGCTCACCGCGCTGGGCAGGCCGGGAGCGTTCTGCTACGGCTACCACAGCGAGATCGACCTGCTGGGACACCTGCACGGTCCCGGTTCGCTGCCGTGGCGCATGCAGTTGCGCCAGGTTGACCGGCTGGTGGAGTCCATCGTGGAGGACCTGCCTGCTGGTGCGCTGCTGGCCGTGGTCGCCGATCACGGCATGGTGCGGCTCGACGACACGGTGGTGGACGCCGACACCGAACCCGCGCTACGAGCAGGCGTGCGGGCACTGGCCGGTGAGGTCAGGGCGAGGCATGTGTACACCCAGGAGGGCGCGACAGCCGACGTTCTCGCCGCGTGGCGGGAGACGCTTGGTTCGCGAGCCTGGGTGGTGCGGCGGGAACAGGCCGTCGAGGAAGGCTGGTTCGGCGACACCGTGGCCGACCATGTGCTGCCCCGGATCGGCGACATCGTCGTGGCGGCACGTGGGCGGTCAGGGGTGGTGCGGCGAGGCGCCGAGCCGACGGAGTCCGCGCTGCTTGGCCAGCACGGCTCCTTCACGGCGGCCGAGCAGTTGGTGCCGCTCGTCCTCGCTCACAACTGAGCGGGCCCGCCGCGTTACCGTGGGCGCATGCCTCGACGCAACCGCGCTCGCCGCGACCGGCCGCTACAGGCGGAGTCGGTCGGCTGGGCGCAGCCGCAGTCCGGGCCCGATGGTGACTGGCTCGTGCGCACGGTGCCCGGGGCGCGGGCCACCAAGTTCTACCGGTGCCCCGGCTGTGACCACGAGATCCGGCCCGGAATGCCGCATGTCGTGGTCTGGCCCGCGGGAGAGGCCGGTTCGGTGTCCGATCGCCGCCACTGGCACCGCGCGTGTTGGCAGGCCAGGGACCGCAGGAAACCCACCCGGCGCCACTGACCCCGTTCCCGCCCGCGAGTCCCCCGTTCCCGCCCGCGAGTGCTGCGTTCAGGGTCGCGAGTCGCCCGCTGCGGACGGTCCGTCCAGCCGGTAGAAAACGGCGGGCATGCCCTCGTAGTAGTCCTGGTGGTACTGGTGCAGTCCGAGCTTGTCAGCCACCCGCCTGGCAGGCACGTTGTCCACACCCGTGATCACGACCACGGCGCGTTCGGGTAGTTCCCGCCGTGTCCACTCCAGCACGGCACGTGCCATCTCCGTGGCGTAGCCCTTGCCCCACGCGGCGGGCAGGAAACGGTAGTACAGGTTCAGCACGCGCTCGCCGTGCAGGTCGCGCATCTGCACCCCGCCGACGCCGATAACCGTTTCGGAAGCCAGTTCGACCACAGCGACGTAGCCGAACCCGTACACGGCCCAATGCTGCCGCCACACGGCGAACCGCTCCCTGGCCTGCGCGGGAGTCGCGGGCGCTCGCTCGTAGGGGTGGGTTTCTTTGGCTGCCTGGATGTCGACGACGGCGGGCAGGTCCTCCTGGCGCAGTGGTCGCAGCAACAACCGCTGGGTGCGCATCGGCAACAGCCTTCGCCTCACACGCTGAACGTAACGCCTGCGTGCGTCAGAATCCCGTCATGGCTGAACTCCCGCTGGTGCTGCTGCACGCCTACCCGTTGGACGCGCGGATGTGGAACCCCGTACGCGAGGCGCTCGCCGCGCGAACCCGGGTCGTCACTCCCGATCAGCGTGGTCTCGGCCGAACGCCGCTGCCCGCGACCGATCGCGAGCCCAGCCTCGACGACGCGGCTGTCGACGTCGTCGCGATGCTGGACAAGCTCGGCCTGGACAGGGTCGTGCTCGGCGGCTGCTCCATGGGTGGTTACGTGACGATGGCGGTACTTCGTAGGGCGCCGGAGCGGGTCGGCGGGCTGGTGTTCATCGACACGAGGGCAGCCGCCGACACCGAGCAGGCGAGAGCCGAGCGGCTCGCCGTGGCCGATCGAGCGGAGTCCGAGGGCATCGCGGGCTGGCTCGCCGACGACATGCTCCCGAAGCTGCTCAGCGAGCACGCCCGATCGGCCCGCCCGGAACTGGTGGCGACCGTTCGCGAACTGATCGAAAGCCAGCGGCCCTCGGGCGTGGCCTGGGCGTTGCGCGCGATGGCCGCGCGACCCGACTCCACAGAGGCGTTGCGCGCCGCCGACGTCCCCGCGTTGGTGATCGTGGGGGAGCAGGACTCGCTGACCCCTCCCGAGCTGGCTGGTGACCTGGCCGACGCGCTGCCACGGTCACGACTCGTCGTCATTCCGGGCGCGGGCCACCTGACGCCGATGGAGGCGCCGGAGCGGGTTGGCGAGGCCGTCCTCGACTGGTTGGCATGACTCGCTCGCCGGCGTGACGCACGTTACGTCGAGATTTCCGAGGCTTCCCGGTGCCATAGTCGTGACCTGCGGATTCGTTCTCGTGGGCCGCCGTGCGCGGTGAACAGCGCAGATGTGGGGAACGTGATCTCCGCAGCCGGGCGAAGGCACCCGAAACGGTGAGGGCTACGATCCCACTAGCCAACGCGGGTCCCCCGCCCGTGGCGAGCAACGATCGCGGGGTTTGAGTGCAGGAGGCAGGAGTGACGGCCGTAGCCCCACAGCCGATCGCGACGCGTCCATACCCGACGCGGGAGTCGGCTAAGGGTTCGTACCTGCTGCGGTTGTTCCGCACGACGGACCACAAGCAGATCGGCATCATGTACCTCGTTACCTCGTTCGCCTTCTTCATGGTCGGCGGCGCGATGGCGATGCTGATCCGTACCGAGCTTGCCCAGCCAGGGCAGCAGTTCCTGTCCCAGGAGCAGTACAACCAGCTGTTCACCATGCACGGCACGGTGATGCTGCTGCTGTACGCGACCCCGATCGTGTTCGGGTTCGCCAACTTCATCCTGCCGCTGCAGATCGGCTCACCGGATGTGGCGTTCCCAAGGCTGAACGCGTTCTCCTACTGGCTCTACCTGTTCGGCGGGCTTATCGCGTCAGCGGGTTTCCTCACGCCCGGTGGTGCCGCCGACTTCGGCTGGTTCGCCTACACCCCGCTGTCCAGCGCGATCTACTCGCCCGGCGCGGGCGCCGACCTGTGGCTTGCCGGCCTCGTGGTCGGTGGTCTCGGCACCATCCTCGGTGCCGTCAACATGATCACCACGGTGGTGTGCCTTCGCGCGCCCGGCATGACGATGTGGCGGATGCCGATCTTCACCTGGAACATCCTGGTGACCAGCATCCTGGTGCTGCTGGCGTTCCCGATCCTCACCGCCGCGCTGCTGGGGTTGATCGCCGACCGGCACCTGGGTGCCCACGTGTTCGACCCCGCCAACGGCGGCGTGATCCTGTGGCAACACCTGTTCTGGTTCTTCGGCCACCCCGAGGTCTACATCGTGGCGCTGCCGTTCTTCGGCATCGTGTCGGAGATCTTCCCGGTGTTCAGCCGCAAGCCGCTGTTCGGCTACAAGGGCCTGGTGTGGGCGACGCTGGGTATCGCGGCGCTGTCGCTGGCGGTGTGGGCCCACCACATGTACGCAACGGGCGCCGTGCTGCTGCCGTTCTTCGCCTTCATGACCTTCCTCGTCGCGGTGCCGACCGGTGTGAAGTTCTTCAACTGGATCGGCACGATGTGGAAGGGGCAGCTGAGTTTCGAGTCGCCGATGTTGTTCTCGCTCGGCTTCCTCGTGACCTTCCTCTTCGGCGGCCTTACCGGTGTTCTGCTGGCCGCGCCCGCGCTGGACTTCCACGTGTCGGACAGCTACTTCGTGGTGGCGCACTTCCACTACGTGCTGTACGGCACCATCGTGTTCGCCACCTTCGCGGGCATCTACTTCTGGTTCCCGAAGATCACGGGCCGGATGCTCGACGAGCCGCTGGCGAAGCTGCACTTCTGGACCACGTTCATCGGCTTCCACATGACATTCCTCGTGCAGCACTGGCTGGGCAACGAGGGCATGCCGCGCCGTTACGCCGACTACCTCGCCAGCGACGGCTTCACCACACTGAACACGGTGTCCACCATCGGTGCCTACATCCTCGGCGCCTCGACACTGCCGTTCATCTGGAACATCTTCAAGAGCTACCGCTACGGCGAGATCGTGACCGTGGACGACCCGTGGGGTTACGGAAACTCGTTGGAGTGGGCCACCAGTTGCCCGCCGCCGAGGCACAACTTCACCGAGTTGCCGCGCATCCGCTCCGAGCGCCCGGCGTTCGAGCTGCACTACCCGCACATGGTCGAGCGGATTCGCGGTGAGGGTCATATCACCTTCACCGGCAAGACGCTCGCCCACGGCGACGCGAAGGACGCGCCGTCGCAGGTCCTGACCAAGGCCGTCATTCCTGGCCAGCACGACGAGGACAACGCGAGCGAACGGTGACCGGCACGTCAGGGCTACCACTCGCCCGGGAGCCACGGTGAGCTTGACACCCGTCCTGATCACCACAACCGGGCCGGACAAGCCCGGAGTGTCCTCGGTGCTGTTCGCTGCCCTTGCCCGGCAGGGCGTCGAGGTGCTGGACATCGAACAGGTGGTCATCCGGGGTCAGTTGGTGCTCGGTGTGCTGGTGGCCGTGGACGACGACGCCGAGGCGTTGCAGGAAGCGGTCGAGCAGGCCATGGCCACGGTGTCGATGAACGTCGACGTGCGCATCGGTGAGGCCATCGGCACCGATCCGTTCGCACCGGGGCGCCGAGGTTCCACCCACGTGTTGGTGCTGCTCGGCAGGCCGGTGACAGCTCGGGCGTTCACCGAGGTCGCCCGCAGGCTGGCCGCGGCGGGTGCCAACATCGACTCGATCCGCAGCGTGGCCGACTATCCGGTGACCGGACTCGAGGTTCACGTCTCGGTGGCGCACGACACCGACGAGGCCGACGCCGAACTGCGCTCGATGCTCGCCGACGTGCCGTCCCGCGGCGGGCTCGACGTGTCGATCGAGCGTTCGGGCCTTGCCCGCAAGGCGAAACGACTCGTCGTGTTCGACGTGGACTCCACCCTCATCCAGGGCGAGGTCATCGAGATGCTGGCCGCCTACGTAGGTGTCGAGCAGCAGGTGCGCGACATCACCGAGGCCGCCATGCGCGGCGAGTTGAACTTCACCGAGTCGCTGCGACGCAGGGTCGCGCTGCTCGAAGGGCTTCCCGAGACGGTGCTGGACGAGGTCGCCGACGCGATCGAGCTGACTCCGGGCGCCAGAACCACGGTGCGCACGCTGAAACGACTCGGCTTCCGCTGCGGTGTGGTGTCGGGCGGGTTCACCCGCATCATCGACCGACTGGTCAGCGACCTCGGGCTGGACTTCGCCGTCGCCAACGATCTCGAGGTGGTTGACGGCAAGCTCACCGGCAGGGTCGCGGGCGAGATCGTGGACAGGCCGGGGAAGGCCTCGGCGTTGCGGCGATTCGCCGCCGGCTACGGAATCCCCATCGAGCAGTGTGTCGCGGTCGGTGACGGAGCCAACGACATCGACATGCTCTCCGCCGCCGGTATGGGCATCGCGTTCAACGCCAAGCCCGCGTTGCGGGAAGTGGCCGATGCCGCGCTGTCGTACCCATACCTCGACGCCGTGCTGTTCCTGCTCGGTGTCACGCGTGCCGAGGTGGAAGCGGCGGACGCGGCCGACGGCATGCCACTGCTGCGGCCGTGACATCGGTGCTCGCGCCGCTGGCCGCTCGGTACGCGTGGTGGCTGGGCCTTCCCGCCGAGCAGACCGCGATACCCGAGGCGGCAGAACAGATACGGGCGATGCCGGTGGTGCTGCGGATGGAGAAGTCCGAGCCACCGTCACGGACCCCGCTGCTGGAGGCCGCGGCCACGGCCGCGCTGGCGGTGTGCCTCGACGAGCGTTCGCGCGAGGGCGGCGAGTGGTACGACGCGGTGCGCAGCTGGATTTCCGGCCATATCCGCAAGGTCGCGCGGCGGGCGCGGGGAGCGCACTGGCGGGCGGTGCAGGACCTGCCAGGCGTCACCGTCGACGTGGCGGGCGCACAGGCGCGCGCCCTGTTGCCGCGCAGGGTGGCCGACCTGCCAAGGGAGGTTTCCCGGTTGCAGGTCTCCGGCAGTGACCTGCCGCCGGACGAGCCGGGACCGCCACCGGCGGATGTGCCACTGTTGTTGCTCAATCCCGATGTCACGATGACCGTCGGCAAGGCGGCCGCCCAGGTTGGGCACGGCACGATGCTACTGGCGGCACTCCTTGGTGAAGCCGAGTCGCAGCGGTGGCGGGAGTGGGGATACCGGTGCGCGGTCCGCACGGCCACGGCCCCGGAGTGGGAGGCGAAGCGTCCCCGCGATCCCGAGCGAGCCTGGCGGGAACACCGGGTGGTGGCCGTGCGTGATGCCGGATTCACCGAGATCGCGCCCGGCACGATCACCGTGCTGGCCCAGTGGCGAGCCGCGGAGGCCGCCGCTCGGGGCCGCTGAGCCACCAATCCCGCGAAACTCGCGGCCGCGAACGCAGAACTCGCGGGTCAGAGTGGGGGACTCGCGGGCGAGAGCGGGGGACTCGCGGGTCAAGAGGCCTTCCACACCACATAGGCCTCGTCGGCATCGGTGGTCATCGCCTCGACGAACTTGTCGTGGTCGAATCCCGGCAGCGTCTGCAACCGCTCGATCAGCGCGTCAGCGGCCGGGTCACCGCTTGGCACCGCGGTTCCGGTGCCGTCGGCAGCGGCCAGCATCAGGAAGACGTCTTCGCGCCACGGGCCTTCCGGAATGACCCGCACGACCACCGCGGACAGTTGGTCCCAGGTGATCGATTCCTCGGTGCCGTCGGCCAGCACACGGCGTACGCCGGTGTCGTCGACGCTGACCGATCGCGACTTGGCGCTGGATGAATCGGGGGCCAACAAATTCTCCCTCAGGATCGGCAATGGCGTTCACCGTAGTGGCCGCCTTCGTTCGGCTCAGTCCGGGGCTGCGGCGTCGAGTCTGCGCAGCGCGTCGCGAACGACTCGCGGATCGTGGGTGGGCCACAGCGGCGGCAGCGACGCGCGCAGGAAACCCCCGTAGCGGGCCGTGGCCAGCCTGGGGTCGAGCACGGCGACCACACCCCTGTCGCTGCCGGAGCGGTGCAGCCGCCCCGCACCCTGCGCGAGCAGCAGCGCGGCGTGCGTCGCGGCCACGGTGAGAAACCCGTTGCCGCCGCGCGCGTCCACCGCTCGTTGCCGCGCCGACGACACCGGGTCGTCAGGGCGCGGAAACGGCAACCGGTCGACCACGACCAACTGAAGGGACGGTCCAGGCACGTCCACCCCCTGCCAGAGCGAGAGCGTGCCGAACAGGCACGCGCGCGCGTCGTCGGCGAACTTGCCGACCAGTAGTGCCGTGGCGTCCTCGCCCTGGCACAGGATGGGATACCGCACGCGGTCGCGCAGTGCCTCTGCCGCCTGCTTGGCGGCCCGCATGGAGGAGAACAGCCCGAGCGTGCGCCCACCTGCCGCGTCGATCAGCTCCGCCAGTTCGTCCAGCGTCGCGGCGCCGAGCCCGTCCCGCCCCGGCGCGGGTAGCTGCTTGGCGACGTAGAGGATGCCGTTGCGCCGGTAGTCGAACGGCGAACCCACGTCCAGGCCGGTCCAGGAGGGCCCGGAATCGTCGGTGGGTGGCGCCTTGCCGGTGGCCGTGCCCGCGACTTCGGTCGCGCGCGCGGGAGACGGCGGCAGACCCCACTGCCGAGCAAGGGTGTCGAAACTACCGCCGAGCGCCAGCGTGGCCGAGGTGAGCACGGTGGTACTGCTCGCGAACACCCGGTCGCGCAGCAGCCCCGCCACGGTCAGTGGAGCGACATGCAGCGCGGGCGGCCGCGGAGAGGCCGAGAAGGAGTCACCGGAGCGCCAGACGACATCGAAGCGGTCGGCCTGTTCGTCCTCGAACGACTCCAGCAGCCGCGCAGCCGTGTCGTGCACCTCGTCCAGCAGCGAGCGGGCGAGCTTGCGGGCGGTGGCGCCCTCGACGTCCTCCTTGTGATCGGGACCGAGTGCGGTAAGGCACGCCCGCGCCGCATCGCGAGCGGCGGCCACCGCGCCACCGAGGGCGGTGGGCAACCTGTCGATGCGGCCGGGTGGCAGGTCGTCCAGCACGAGGGAGAGCCCGTCGGCGCACTCCAGCAGCCGGTCGGCGACGGCGGCGTCGATCAGCCTGCCGCAGCGCCGCGCCGCGGTGGACAGCATCGCGGGGGTCAGCTCGGCCGTGGCCGCCGAGGTCACCCTGTCGACGAGCTCGTGTGCCTCGTCGACGATCGTCACCTCGTGCTCGGGAAGTACCTGGTGTTCCTGAAGCGCGTTGATCGCGAGCAGAGCGTGGTTGGTCACCACCACGTCGGCGCGGCCCGCTTCGGCACGGGCGCGTTCGGCGAAGCAGTCCGCCCCCACCGGGCAGCGGGCGACGCCGAGGCATTCCTTCGCCGTGACCGACACCTGCCGCCACGCTCGCTCGGAGACTCCCGGCACGAGTTCGTCCCGGTCACCGGTTTCGGTGTCGGACGACCACTCGTGCAGCCGCTTCACCTCCCTGCCGATCCTGGAGACGGTGAAGGCGTCGAACAGGGCGGTGTCCTCCGGCTCCTCCGGCGCGCCGGTGTGAACCCGGTGCAGGCACAGATAGTTGCGCCTGCCCTTGAGGATCGCGAAAGTCGGCGCGCGGCCGAGCGGCCCGGCCAGCGCGTCGGCGAGGCGGGGCAGATCACGGTCCACGAGTTGGCGCTGCAGCGCGATCGTGGCGGTGGACACCACGACGGTGGAGTCGCGCTCCACCGCGTGCCTGATGGCAGGCACCAGGTAGGCCAGTGACTTGCCCGTTCCCGTGCCCGCCTGCACGGCGAGGTGTTCACCCGTGCGGATGGCTTCCGCGACGGCCTCCGCCATGCGTACCTGGCCGTCGCGCTCGGCGCCACCCACGGCTTTGACGGCATGATTGAGCAGCTCACGAACCCCAGGCGGTGCGGAGCGGACGGATTTGTCTGCTGGCACGAAACAGACGTTACCCGGCCACCCCCGTGACGCCGGGCCCGGCCGCCACCCCCACCCGTCGCCGATTGCTCACGAAAGTTCCATTCGTACCTCACCGGCACGTCAGTCCGGCTTCTTAGCGTTCGCCCAATGAGACGCATCCCTGCTCGACTGCTCGCTGCCCTGCTCGCCGTCGGTGCCGCAGGTCCCGCGCTGCCCGGCTTCGCGGCGGCCGAGCCCGTCGGTGCCAACGGTGTAGTCGTCGACGAGTCGTTCGACACCCCGACGCTGCCGCAGGGCTGGAACCCGGTCGGCGGGTCGTGGCGGGTGTACGACGGTCGACTCACCACCACCGAACCGAGTGCCTTGTCCCGCATCACCTTCGGACCCCGGCTGCGGGACTTCCGTGCCGAGGCGACGGTTAGCTTCGAAAGTGTGAACAACGCCAGCCGATGGGCGGGCATCGTGCTCGACATCGACCCTTCGGGTTCGGTGCCGTGGAGCCAGGCGATCATGCGTTCGCGGTCCACGGCGAGCAACGGCATCGAGTTCGCTGTCCGCACGGCGAACAACACCTGGAACGTCACCGACACCGCCTCCGCGCCGCACGACGCGGGCACGGGCCGCGACATCCGCATGTCCGTCGAGGTGCACGGCAGCAACGCCACCTGGACCTTCGACGGCGAGCCGGTACTCACCACCAACCGCCTGCCACGCACCGACACCGGTGTGCTCGGGATCGTGGCCGACGGCGCCAGGATCAGCGTGGACGACGTGCGGGTGACCGAGCTGCCGCCACTGCCCATCACCAGGCCCGACGGGGCACTGCCGCTGACGATCGCCCACCGCGGCTACTCGGCCGTCGCACCGGAGAACACGCTCGCGGCCGTCGAGGCGGGTATCCGCGCGGGCGCCGAGTACGTCGAGATCGACGCGCACACCACCGCCGACGGCGTGCCGGTGGTGATGCACGACTCGACGGTGGACCGCACCACGGACGGCTCCGGCGCGGTGTCCACGCTGACCGCCGACTACGTCACCGGACTGGACGCGGGCTCATGGTTCTCACCCGCCTACGCAGGCCAGCGGGTGCCCACCCTCGGTCAGGTGCTCGACCTGGTGCGAAACACCGGCTCCACGCTGCTGCTCGAGGTCAAGGGACCGCGGACGAGAGCGCGGACCGAGGCGATCGTGTCCGAGGTGCTGCGACGCGGCATGGCCGAGCAGGTGCTGATGCAGAGCTTCGACGTGCGGGTGCTGCGAGACGCGCGGGAGCTGGCACCGCGAATCCAGCTCGGGCTGCTGCGCGGCGCCCTCGACGCCGACCCGGTCGCCACCGCAAGGGAACTGGGCGTCGTCACCTACAACCCTTCGGCCGACGCGCTGCTGGCGCGTCCGGAGGTGGTGAAGCGGCTCAACGACGCCGGGATCGCGGTCATGCCATACACGGTCGACGACGCCGCGCGCTGGTCGCGGCTGGCCGAGCTGGGCGTCGACGGCATCATCACCAACCGGGCAGGGGAGCACTCCGGCTGGCGGCGGGCAGAGCAGGCCGAGCCCGCCGCGGCGCCGACCATCGAGATCATCGCGCCCGGCGACGGGGCGAGGCTGCGCCGCTACGAGCGGGTGGTGCCCGCTGTCAGCACCCGGGATGCCGACGAGGTGACGGTGACGCTCGACGGCGAGCCCATCGAACCCGGGGCAGCCGTCGATGCCCGAGAGCTGCCCGCCGGGGTACACAAACTCTCCGCCGTCGCGACCGGGCCGGGCGGCACCGTCGAGACGAGCACGTCGTTCGAGGTGGTCGTGGACGTCACCGGCATCCGGGTGCTCGTCGCCGAATCCGACATCGCGCCCAACGACATCGCGACCATCCTGCGCCATCTCGACGCGGGCAGGTGGCGGCTCGCCGAGCACGCGGTGCGCGCCGCCGCGTTCACGCCCGAACAGCGAGCGCTGCTGTTGGCCGACCTGCGCGTGCTGCGCGGCACCTGAGGGGCCACGGCGAGTCTCAGCGGGCGCGAGCGAGCTGCTTCAGCTCCTCGCGGTCGGGCAGCCCTTCCCAGTCACCGTGCACCGACACCGCGAACGCACGGCACGCGGCGGCGGTGCGTACCCGGCGATCCGGTGGGGCGCCCGCGAGGAAGTCGGCGAGATAGCCCGCGACGAAGGCGTCGTCGGCGCCCTCGGAATCGATCGCACGAACCGGGTAGGTGGGCACGTCGTAGCGGCAGCCGTGCAGCTCGGCGAGCGCACCGCGCGGGCCCAGCTTCACGATCACCTGCTCGGGGCCGAGTCCGGTCAGGTACGACAGCAGCTTCTCCGGCCGCACCGGTTCACCGGTGAATCCGAGCGGGGCTGCCTCGTCGACGCCCGCGAACACGATGTCGGCTCTGCTCACCAGGTCGAGCAGCACGCCGGTGGCATCCTGCGGTTCCCACAGCGCGTTGCGGTAGTTCACGTCGAACGACACCGGAACGCCTTCCTCGCGCGCCACCTCGACGGCCGCGAGCACGGCCTTCGCGGCCGTGTCGGACAGGCTCGGCGTCAGCCCACTCAGGTGCAGCACGCCCGCCTGCCTGATGCGGTCCTCGGGAATGTCCTCCGGGCACAACCGCGTTCCCGCGCTGCCGCTGCGGTAGTAGGCCGAACGTGTCGCGTCGGTGGTGCGGTAGTCCTTGAGCATCAGCCCGGTTGGTGCGTGCTGGTCGGTCATGGCCGCCGAGGTGTCCACACCTTCGTCACGCAACCGCAGCAGCACCAGGGCGCCGGGCTCGTCGGCGCCGACCCGACCTGCCCACGAGGCGGGGACACCGAGCCTCGCGACTCCGATCGCGACGACCGCCTCGGTCCCCGCGATGCCGACGTCGACGCTGCTGGCATGCCGAAGCTTGCCGGACTGGGTGCTGAACACCGCGAGGCTCTCGCCGAAGGTCACCAGCCCGCGACGCGTCACGAAGCCACCCTCGGCGCTCCGGTCACGGTGACCCCGCCGTCCTGAAGCTCCGCCAGCGCGGAGTCCACAGTAGAACGCGAAACGCCTGCCGTCAGGTCGGCGAGTACGCGCACCCGGAAACCGGCCCTCGCGGCATCCAGTGCGGTGGCCCGCACGCAGTGATCGGTGGCGATCCCGACGACGTCCACATCGGTGACCCCCCGCTGGGAAAGCCAGTCGGCCAGCCGCACGCCGCCCTCGGTCTCGCCCTCGAAACCGGAGTAGCCGTGGCTGTACTGGCCCTTGGAGAACACCGCGTTGATCGGCGCGACGTCCAGTTCGGGATGGAAGGCCGCGCCCGCGGTGCCCGCCTCGCAATGCTTCGGCCACGACCGTGCGAAGTCGGGTTCGTCATGGAAGTGCTCGCCGGGATCGATGTGGTAGTCCCTGGTCGCCACGACATAGTCGTAGTCACCCTCGCGCAGGTACCGCGAGATGTCACCGGCGACCGCGGCGCCCCCGCTCACCGCGAGCGAGCCGCCCTCGCAGAAGTCGTTCTGCACGTCGACGACGATCAACGCGGTAGCCATGATGTCCTCCGGTATCGACGTTCAGTTGTCGGATCAGGTGAAACTCAGGTGAAGGTGGTGGGTATCGCCGGGTCGCCGCTGGAGAGTTTCAGCCCTTCCCACGGAAGGCTCACCAGCGCGCGGCGCAACCGTTGCCTCCCGTCCTCCAGGGTGGGCAGATCCGATACCGGTTGTCCACCACGAAGCAGCGGGATGTGCAGATCGCGGTCGTACGGGCCGACCTGGGGCGGGTTCCTTGTCGGGTAAACGACTTCCTCCAGTGCGGTGCCCGTGGGTTTGTGCCTGCGCAGTGCCGCCTTGCGCCCGCCCCGCGACGCCTTGTGCTCGCTTCGCTTCGCGACCGGCCTGCCGCCGACCTCGACTAGCTTGTACACCATTCCGGCTGTCGGCGCACCCGAGCCGGTGACCACCGATGTACCCACCCCGTAGGCGTCGACCGGTTCGGCACGCAGCGCCGCGATCGCGTGCTCGTCGAGGTCACCCGACACCACGATGCGCGTGTCCTTCGCACCCAACGCGTCGAGCTGTTCCCTGGCCTTGCGCGCGAGCACGCCGACATCGCCTGAGTCGATGCGGATCGCGCCCAGCTCGGGCCCCGCCACCCGCACGGCCGTTTCGATGCCTGCCGTGATGTCGTAGGTGTCCACCAGCAGCGTGGTGTCGGCACCCAGCTTCTCCAGCTGCGCGCGGAACGCGGCTTCCTCGGTGTCGTGCAACAGCATGAACGCGTGCGCGACCGTGCCTCGGGTGCTGATCCCGTAGCGGCGACCGGCTTCCAGGTTCGAGGTGGTGGCGAAGCCGCCGAGGTAGGCCGCGCGCGCCGCGGCGACCGCTGCCTGCTCGTGGGTACGTCTTCCGCCCATCTCGATGATCGGCCTGCCGTTGGCGGCGCTCGACATCCTGGCGGCGGCGGAGGCGACCGCGCTGTCGTGGTTGAGGATCGACAGCACGATCGTCTCCAGCAGCACACATTCGGCGAAGCTGCCGCGCACGGTGAGGATCGGCGAACCTGGAAAGTACAGCTCTCCCTCCGGGTAGCCGTCCACATCTCCGGTGAACCGGTACCCCGCGAGCCAGTCCAGGGTCTCGGCATCGACGACGGCCGTCGCCCGCAGTTGTTCCAGTTCCGCTTCGGTGAAGCGGAAGTCGGCGATCGCGTCCAGCACGCGGGCCGTGCCCGCGACCACGCCGTAGCGCCGCCCTGCGGGCAGTCTGCGCGCGAACACCTCGAAGACGCAGTCGCGTTCACCCGTTCCGTCGCTCAGTGCGCTACCCAACATGGTGAGTTCGTAGTGGTCGGTGAACAGCGCGGTGCTGGTGTTGCTCGCCGAGGTGGACATAGCGGAAGCCTATTCACTCGTACGGCCAGACCTGGTGGCGCACTCCCTGTCGACACCGTGACACCATGGAGTCATGACCACGCCTGTCGAGGCCGAACAGACTCTCGGTGCGGACCAGGGTTCCGAGGACAGACCGTGGCAGACCATCGTCTGGAACGACCCGGTGAACCTGATGTCGTACGTGACCTACGTGTTCCAGAAAATCTTCGGGTACAGCAGGGACCACGCCACCAAGCTCATGCTCGACGTTCACCACAAGGGAAGGGCGGTCGTGTCCTCGGGCAGCAAGGAAAAGGTCGAAGGCGACGTCGCGAAACTGCACGCGGCGGGCCTGTGGGCAACCATGGAACAGCCGTGAGGGGCTGGCGCCGCAAGGGCGACAACGTGCTCGCCGGGTTCGAACAGCAAGAGGCCGCGGTCGTGCGTGGCCTGGTCAGCCAGGTCGAGGACATGTTGCGGGCCCGCGCGGAGGAGGCGCCGCAGGACGAGCTGTCCGAGCTCACCGGTATCCGCACCGGGCCGTCCGAGGGGCCGGACGACCCCGTGCTCGGGCGGCTGCTGCCCGACTTCCACCGCCTCGACCCCGACAACCCGAGCAAGGAAGAGCTCGACTCCGCCGCCGCGCTTCGTTCGCTGCACGAACCCGAGGTGCTGGAGGCCAAGGTGGGTGTCGCGGCCGTGGTGATGCGAACCCTGCCACCGGAAGGCGGCGAGGTGCGGCTGAGCCCCGAGCAGGCCGACGCGTGGCTGTCCGCCCTCAACGACGTCCGCATCGCGCTGGGCACGGCGCTGGACGTCACCGAGGACATGCCCGACGAGCTTCCAGAGGAGGACCCCCGCTCGCCGCATCTGGGCGTGTACCACTGGCTGACCTGGGTGCAGGAAAGCCTCGTCCAGGCGCTGGCCGAATGAGGCCGAACGACTCCGCGACGCTCGGTGCTGACACCGTCAACGCCATCACCGACGTGCCTGGCGTACTGGTGGGACACCACGAGCGGCTCGAGACGGGCTGGGCCACCGGCACGACCGTGGTGCTGGTGCCCGACGCAGCGGTGGGCGCGGTGGACCAGCGCGGTGGGGCGCCAGGCACGAGGGAGACCAACCTGCTGGAGCCGGAGAACCTGGTGCGGCGGGTCAACGCCATATGTTTTTCCGGCGGCAGCGCGTACGGGCTTGCGGCGGCCGACGGGGTCGTGCGCTGGCTCGGTGAGCGAAACCTCGGCTTTCCCGTTGGCTCGCAGCCGCACGAGGTCGTGCCGATCGTCCCGGCCGCGGTGATCTTCGACCTGCCACGCGGCGACTGGGGCAACACTCCGGACGCCTCGTTCGGCTACGCCGCATGTGAGGCCGCGGTCGGCGGCCCCGTCGCGCAGGGCACGGTCGGCGCGGGCACCGGAGCGCAGGTGGGCTCACTCAAGGGCGGGGTCGGTACGGCGAGCGAACGGGTGGACGAGTTCGTCGTTGGCGCGCTGGCCGTGGTCAACGCCTCGGGCGAGGCGGTGCGCCTCGACACCGGTGAGCCCTACGCGGCCGACCACGAGGTCGCGGGGGAGTTCGGCGTGCCGTCCTGGCCGGGCAGGCCCGCGGAGACCGAGGTCGACGGCACCGACCTCAACACCACGGTCGGCGTGGTGGCCGTGGACGCGCGGCTGTCGAAGGCGCAGTGCCGCCGCCTCGCGGTCGCCGCGCAGGACGGGCTGGCCCGTGCTGTACGGCCCGCGCACACGATGTTCGACGGCGACACCGTTTTCGCGCTGGCGACCGGAGCGCGGGAGCTGCCGATGCGGCAGGGCCCCATCGGGGACGTGGGCAGGGCCGCCGTGCTCGACCGGCTGGCCTCGGCCGCGGCGCGGGTGTTCGCCCGCGCGATGGCGCGCGGAGTGCTGGCCGCGACGTCGGTGCCCGGCCTCGCCGCCTACCGTGACGTGTGGCCCGAGGTGTTCGACGAGCGACCGTGACGCCGCGAGCGAGTGGTTCGTCTCACGGTGTGAACGGGGGTTGTCCAACACGTAAGATGTCTATCGTGCTTCGGATCCGCCGTGACCTCGTGGACGCGATCGTCGCTCATGCCCGCCGAGATCATCCGGATGAGGCGTGCGGCGTCATCGCGGGCCCTGACGACGGAACCGACCGGCCGCAGCGCTTCGTGCCCATGGTCAACGCAGCCCGCTCTCCCACGTTCTACGAGTTCGACTCCGGCGACCTGCTCAGGCTCTACCGCGAGATGGACGCGAACGACGAGAAGCCCGTCGTGATCTACCACTCGCACACCGCCACCGAGGCCTACCCCTCGCGAACCGACATCAAGCTGGCGCAGGAGCCGTTCGCGCATTACGTGCTGGTCTCGACCCGTGACCCCGAGGACTACGAGCTGCGCTCGTACCGCATCGTGGACGGCGAGGTGACCGAGGAGCCGGTCGAGGTCGTCGAGTCGTACATGTTCGCCAACACCGGTAGCGACGACGTGCCCGACGCCTGAGCCACCGGTGGGAATACCGCGGCCCACCCGAACGTCTCATCCTGTCGTAGATCCGAGTGGAGGTAACCCATGCCCGTGACCGTCTCCATCCCCACCATCCTGCGCAATCACACCGGCGGCGAGAAGTCCGTCGAGGCGTCGGGCAAGACGGTGGCGGAGGTGATCGACGACCTCGAGGCCAAGCACGGCGGCCTCAAGGAGCGCCTGGTCAAGGACGAGAAGCTGCACCGTTTCGTCAACGTTTACGTCAACGACGAGGACGTGCGCTTCGCGGGCGGGCTCGACGCGGAGGTCTCCGACGGCGACACCGTGACCATCCTGCCTGCTGTGGCGGGCGGGTCGCGCTGACCTCGTCGGCGCGAACCCAAGACGATAGGCCCTGACAATGGCTCGGTACGAGTCCCTGCTGGACGCGCTCGGCGGAACGCCGCTCGTCGGCCTGCCCAGGCTGTCCCCTTCGGCCGACGTGCGGCTGTGGGCGAAGCTGGAGGATCGCAACCCCACCGGCTCGATCAAGGACAGGCCCGCGCTGGCGATGATCGAGGCCGCCGAGCGTGACGGCAGCCTGCGCCCCGGAGCGACGATTCTCGAGCCCACCTCCGGCAACACCGGTATCTCGCTGGCCATGGCCGCCAAGCTCAAGGGCTACGGCCTGGTGTGTGTGATGCCGGAAAACACCTCGGCCGAGCGAACGCAACTGCTGCAGGCATACGGCGCCCGCATCGTGTACTCGCCCGCCGCGGGCGGCTCGAACGAGGCCGTGCGCAGGGCGAAGGAGCTGGCCAAGAGCAACCCGGACTGGGTCATGCTCTACCAGTACGGCAACCCGGCCAACCCCGACTCGCACTACCGGGGCACCGGCCCGGAGCTGCTGAAGGACCTGCCGACAGTGACCCACTTCGTCGGCGGCCTCGGCACCACCGGCACGCTGGTGGGGGTCGGTCGCTACCTGCGGGAGCAGAAGCCGGACGTGCAGGTGATCGCGGCGGAGCCGCGCTACGGCGAGCTGGTGTACGGGCTGCGCAACCTGGACGAGGGTTTCGTTCCCGAGCTGTACGACCCCGACGTGCTGTCCGGCAGGTACTCGGTCGGCGCCTACGACGCGCTGCGCCGCACCCGCGAACTGCTGGAACACGAAGGGATCTTCGCGGGAATCTCCACCGGCGCCGTGGTGCACGCCGCGCTCGGCGTGGCGAACAAGGCCCTGGCCAGGGGCGAGCGGGCCGATGTGGCGTTCGTCGTCGCCGACGCCGGCTGGAAGTACCTGTCCACCGGCGCCTACAGCGGTTCGCTCGACGAGGCCGCCGAGCGGCTGGACGGCCAGCTCTGGGCGTGAGCCCACCGGCCGTCCCGCCGCGAGGGGCCCCGAGTTCTCAGGCCGCCGGTGACACGATGTCGCCCGAAAGCGGCGCCACCGCGCCGATGATCGCGTCCACCGTGTCGCTTGCGACCCCGGCCGCCAGCAGCGACTCGCTCAGGTGCTTCGCCACCAGGTCGAAGTGCTGCTGGCCGATACCCCTGCCCCGGTGTGCGTCCTTCATGGAAAGCCCGCTGTACTCGGCAGGACCGCCGAGCGCCTGCGCGAAGAACTCCACCTGCTTGCCCTTCAGCCGCGACATGTTCGACCCCGTGAAGAACCCCGCCAGCTCCGCGTCCGCGAGGACCCGCTCGTAGAAGTCGTCAACGACCGCGATGAGTGCTTCCTGGCCACCGATCCGCTCGTAAATGCTCGTCATGCCGATCGAGCCAACCGAGCCGACGTTTCCGCCGCGTACGCACGATGACAACAGCGTGCAAACAGCTCGGCACGGCAGCTATCGCGGCCTTGTGATCTCAGGGATTTCACCCGAGGTGGCCCTACGCCACCGGACGTAGCCTGGAGAACGTGAGCACGCAGCCGCAACCAGTTCCTTCGCGCCCGAGGCCGAGCCCGGCCAAGCGGGTGCTGCCGCCGAAACCGCTGGCGGCGGGCGTTGTCGCGCTGACGTTCACGATGCTGCTCTACCTGGTGGAACTCGTCGACGTGCTGTTGCCGGCGCAACTCGACCTCGCCGGTATCCACGCGAGGTCGCTGGCGGGGCTCGACGGAATCGCGTGGGCACCGGTGCTGCACGCGGGCTGGGAGCACCTGCTCGCCAACACCGTTCCCGTGCTGGTGTTCGCCTTCCTCGCGATGGCGGGCGGTATCGC
The DNA here is from genome assembly GCF_011761185.1 of Saccharomonospora amisosensis. Classification (NCBI taxonomy): domain Bacteria; kingdom Bacillati; phylum Actinomycetota; class Actinomycetes; order Pseudonocardiales; family Pseudonocardiaceae; genus Saccharomonospora; species Saccharomonospora amisosensis. The sequence continues at coordinate 1,284,464 of NZ_JAAOYM010000001.1, forward strand.
GCAGTGGGTGGCGGTCACGGCCACGATCTGGCTCGTCGCCGGGCTCGGGGTGTGGCTGACGGCCCCGCCTGGCGTGGTGACGGTCGGCGCCTCCGGGCTCGCCTTCGGCTGGCTGGCGTTCCTGCTCGTGCGCGGGATCTTCAACCGCAGCGCTGCCCAACTGGTGGTGGCCGCCGTGCTGCTGTTCGGCTGGGGCGGGATGCTGTGGGGCATCCTGCCCGGCAACCCGGCGATCTCCTGGCAGGGTCACCTGTTCGGAGCACTCGGCGGGGTGCTCGCGGCGTGGGTCGTGGCGCGAGCCGACCGGGCCAGGGCCGCCAAACCGCCCGGTACCCTCAGGGCGTGACGCATGCCGATGCCCCGATCGGGATATTCGACTCCGGCGTCGGTGGGCTGACCGTCGCGCGCGCCATCGCCGATCAGCTTCCCGGAGAGCGACTGCGCTACCTCGGCGACACCCGCAACGCCCCCTACGGGCCGCTGCCCATCGCCCGAGTGCGCGAGCTCACCCTGGCCGCCCTCGACGGCCTCGTCGCAGACGGAGTCAAGGCGCTGGTGATCGCCTGCAACACTGCCTCCGCGGCGAGCCTGCGCGACGCCAGGGAGCGTTACGACATCCCCGTCATCGAGGTCGTGCTGCCCGCCGTGCGGCGCGCGGCGGCCGCCACGCACAACGGGCGCATCGGGTTGATCGGCACGGAGGGCACCGTCCGCTCACGCGCCTACGACGACGCCTTCGCAGGCGCAACACAGGTGCGACTGAGCAGCGTCGCCTGCCCCCGGTTCGTCGACTTCGTCGAGCGGGGCATCACATCGGGCCGCCAGGTGCTCGGGCTCGCGCAGGGCTACCTCGAGCCGTTGTCGCGCGCTGGGGTGGACACGCTGATCCTTGGCTGCACGCACTACCCACTGCTCACCGGCGTGCTCCAGATCGTGATGGGGCCGGAGGTGACTTTGGTGTCCAGCGCGGAAGAAACCGCCAAGGACGTGGTGCGCGTACTCACCGAGCAGGACCTGCTCTCCGAACGCGCGGAGCCACCCGCGCACGAGTTCCTCTGCACGGGCGACCGGGAGCCGTTCACCCGGCTGGCACACCGGTTCATGGGTATCGGCGCCGGCGTGCTGACGGCCACGTGACCGGGGCATCAACGCGGCCGTCATGGCAGGGTGTGTGACCGTGCGAGTGACGATCCTGGGCTGCTGCGGCAGCATTCCCGGCCCCGACCAGGCGGCGTCTGGCTACCTGCTCGAAGCGGACGGCTTCACGATGGGCATCGATCTCGGCAACGGCACGCTGGCGCGACTGCAGGCCGTGCGCGATCCGTTCGGACTGGACGCGCTGCTGCTTTCGCACCTGCATCCGGACCACTGCGCCGACTTCAGCGCACTGACGGTGCTGCGCCGCTACCATCCGGCGCCGCCTTTCGACACCCGCGAGCGCAGGCTGCCGGTCTACGCGCCGAGCCAGGCGCCCGCCAGGCTGGCCAACGCCTACGCGCCGCACGAGGCGGAGCGGCTGGAGACCGACCTGTCGGACGTGTTCGAGTTCCACGCGCTGCACCACGGTGTGCTGCGGATCGGGCCGTTCGAGGTCACCGCCGTGCCGGTGACCCATCCAACCGAGTCGTTCGGGATGCGCGTGGCCCACGGCGCGCGCACCTTCGCCTACACCGGCGACACCGGTGAGTGCCCCGCGCTGGACGAACTCGCACAGGGAGTCGACGTGCTGCTGGCGGAGGCCACCTGGACCCACGCCGACGACCGGCCACCCGGGTTGCACCTATCCGGACGGCAGGCCGGGGAACTCGCCGCGCGGGCGCGCGTCGGCAGGCTGCTGCTCACCCACGTCGCTCCGTGGACCGACGGCGAAGCGGTGCTGTGGGAGGCGCGTTCCCGCTACGACGGGCCCGTCCGGCTCGTCGAGCAAGGGGCGGTCTACGACATCTGAGCGGCGGGTCGCCCGCAGCACCAGCCAGCCGAGTACCCCGATGGGAATGATCAGCCAGCACGACAGTAGCCGGTAGGTCAGTACGGCTGCGGTCGCGGGCGAGTCGGCGGCGCCGGCCGAGACGAGTCCCGCGAACAGGGCAGCTTCGATCACGCCGATCCCGCCGGGGGTCAACGGGACCTGCCGCAGTAGCTGCACCGTGAGATAGATCGTGGCCAGCGTGGCGACGCCGAGTTCGATGCCGACCGCGCGGGATGCGGCGAGCAGGCACAGCAGGTCGGTGAGCCAGTTACCCACGGCCGCCGCCAGCGCGAGCAGCCAGTGCCGTGGCCGCACGGTGCGAGACTCGGTCAGCGCGTCGCGCACCGTGTCGAGCACACCACCGAGCAGGCCATGGCTCCGCCAGCGCCGTTGTCTCGCGGGCCGGGCAGGCGCACGCAGGCGGGAGGCCAGCGCCGGTGCCGCGGCCGCGGCGAGGGTGGCCGCCGGGACCAGACCCGCCAGGACAAGGCCCGGGTGGACGTCCCAGCTGCGGGCGAGCGCCGTTGCCGCGCCGGTGAGCATTCCGGTGACATACAGCAGCGCGAGCCCCGCCGCCGACAGCAGGCCCGAGAGCACCATGACCGCGGTGGCGGCCGCCTTGTCGGCACCGTCGGCGCGGAATTCTCGGAAGGCGTACGCGGCCGAAACAGCGGAACCGGCGGGCAGGCTGATCGCGATGGCCGAGCGGCTGTAGGCCAGCGCGAACGCGCGGTGCCGCGGGATCGTCACGCCGAACCCGGTCAGCAGCCTGCGCTGCTGGCGGGCGAACATCGCCAGCGACACGAACTGGGCGGCAGCGGCGGTCAGTAGCCACCTCGGATCCGCCGCGGCCAGCGTGGTGAACACCTCGGCGGGTTCGGGCAGCCTGCCCCGCAGCGTGAACACCGCACCCACGAGCACGGCGGCGATCCCGGCACCCCGCCATAGCCTGCGCCGTCGCCGGGTTCTCTCGCCCATACCGCCCCCTATTTCAACACTTTTGAATTATGCTCCGGCGGGGGTGGCTGTCAACGACCGTGGAAGCCCTGTCGGCGGGTAGGCGCGGCGGCGGTCACTCAACGCGTTCACTAGGCTCTGCGCTCGTGGTGAGAAAAGACGGCAGGAACGACGACCAGCTCCGCGAGGTGCGGATCACGCGCGGTTTTCAGCAGTGGCCCGCGGGTTCGGTGCTCATAGAGTTCGGCGACACCAGGGTGCTGTGCGCTGCGAGCGTGACAGAAGGCGTGCCGCGCTGGCGCGCGGGCTCCGGCCTCGGCTGGGTCACCGCCGAGTACGCGATGCTGCCATCGGCCACCCACACCCGAGCCGATCGCGAATCGATCAAGGGCAGGATCGGTGGCCGTACCCACGAGATCAGCAGGCTCATCGGGCGGTCCCTGCGCTCCTGCATCGACCTCGCCGCACTCGGCGAGAACACCGTCGTGATCGACTGTGACGTGATCCAGGCCGACGGCGGAACCCGCACCGCCGCCATCACCGGCGGCTACGTCGCGCTCGCCGACGCGACCACCTGGCTTGGCGCGGCGGGCAGGCTCGTCGACCCCAAGCCGCTCTCGGCGGCGGTGTCCGCCGTCAGCGTCGGTGTGGTGGACGGGCGGGTCCGGCTGGACCTTCCCTACGAGGAGGACTCTCGTGCCGAAGTGGACATGAACGTCGTCGCCACCGACGCGGGCACGCTGATCGAGGTGCAGGGCACCGCCGAGGGCGCCACGTTCACCAGATCCACTCTCGACAAGATGCTCGACCTGGCCCTCGCCGGCTGCGCGGAGCTGGCCAGGGCCCAGGAACAGGCGCTGGCCCAGCCTTACCCCGGTGAGTTGCCCGAGCCCGCGCCCGCCAAGAAGTCGAAGGGCTCCAAGTGACGTTGCGGCTGCTGCTGGCCACACGCAACCGGCACAAGCTCGACGAACTGCGTCGGATCCTGCTGACGCACGGCCTCGGCGAGATCGAGGTCGTCGGTCTCGCCGAGGTGAAGGAGTTCCCCGAGTCACCCGAGACCGGGGCCACCTTCGAGGAGAACGCGCTCGCCAAGGCCCGCGATGCCGCGCGCGCCACCGGCCTGCCCGCCGTCGCCGACGACTCAGGGCTTGCCGTGGACGCACTGAACGGTATGCCCGGAGTGCTGTCGGCCCGCTGGGCGGGCGAGCACGGCGACGACCGCGCGAACCTCGAACTTGTGCTGTCGCAACTGAAGGACGTCCCCGACGAGCGGCGCGGTGCCGCCTTCGTGTGCGCGGCCGCGCTGGTGGTGCCCGGCTCGACCGAGGTCGTGCTGCGTGGCGAATGGCGCGGCACGCTCGTCCGCGAACCCCGTGGCACGAACGGGTTCGGCTACGACCCGATCTTCTTGCCCGAGGGGCAGAGCCGCACCTCCGCGGAGTTGTCCGGTGAGGAGAAGGATTCGATGTCGCACCGGGGTCGCGCGCTGCGCTCGCTGTTGCCGTACCTGCGGGAACTGACCCAGGTGCGGTAACGGGCCGGGAGTCTTACCCGGACAGTCGCAGATCCTTCAGCAGTTTGGCCACGTGACCGGTGGCGCGCACGTTGTACAGCGCCTTCGCGATCCTGCCTTCGGGATCCACGACGAACGTCGAGCGGATCACCCCCTGCACCACCCGACCGTAGTTCTTCTTCTCCCCGAAAGCTCCCCACTCGGTGAGCACGGTCTTGTCGGGATCGGAAAGCAACGGGAAGGTCAGGCCCTGGTCGGCTTCGAACTTCGCGAGCTTTGCCTGCTTGTCGGGGGAGATTCCCAGCACCTGGTACCCGGCTTCGTCGAGCAGGGCGAGGTTGTCCCTGAAGTCGCAGGCCTGCTTGGTGCACCCGGGGGTGCCCGCGGCGGGGTAGAAGTACACGACCACCCAGCGGCCCCGGAAGTCGGACAGCGAGACGTTGTCGCCCTTACTGTCGGGAAGGGTGAACTCGGGTGCCTGGTCGCCGGGGGAGAGCCGCTTCTGCTCGGTCATGCCGGAAGCCTATCCGGGGCAGAGCCTGCCTCACACCGAGCCGCGGAACACGGCCGTGGCCGGGGTGGAGGCGTAGGGGCGCAGTGTGAGCCGCACCGGGTCGCGGTCGGTGCTCATCGCAAAGGCCAATGTGAGTCGCACCGTGCTGCCGGGCCCGATATCGCGGTCGGCGTCGGGGATGCCGTTGTAACCGCGGGTGGTGTCCACGACCTGTTTCACCTCCTGCTCGCCGACCGTAGCGGTCACCGAGAAGTTGGAGAGCCGGTAGGGCTGCTCGCCGTCGTTGAAAAGCACGATGCCGAACGCCGCCGCCCGCTCCGAGCGCGGGTAGGCGCTCTCGCTCGGATGGAAGACGTCCGGGGTGGAGACGCGGACGACGAGGCCGGTGGGAAACCGGTACTCGGAGCCGAACTCGAAGACTCCGGGAGGCGGGCTGAGCCGCACATCGGGCGCGGAGGTCGCGGTGGCGGATTCGGTCGGTGGCGGAATGTCACCGGCTTCGGAGGTGCCGCAGGCGGTCAGCGCGAGCGCCGCGCAGCCGGCCACGGCGATCCTCGACATTCGCACGGCAGACGCTCCTTAGTACGTTCGCACCGGCAGGTTGCTCCGTTCGGTGGCAGCAGCCCTGCCTCGTCCACTGTGGCGGCGGCCAGGCAGGTGATGCCAGCCGGTTGCCGGGGTTGAGTCGGACCTGGTGTCCGGCTGTGTCCTGACCGTGACCGTTGGGCCACATGGAGTGATGTCAATCACTCGTTCGGTGCTAAGGAGGAGGGTGTCAGACGGCGAGAGCGAAGAAAAGCACGAAAACCGCCAGCCCCGCGAGCCACACCACGATGAGCCAACCCCAGTCGCGCCACGGGTTCACCACCCGGTTGTCCTCACCGGGAACGTAGACGCCGCGCATCTCGAACCAGTCGGCCACACGCTCCGGCCATCGGAACGGATTGCCTACCGACATTCCTGCCCTCCCGGAACCGCTCGCGTGCTGTGTGCCCCAAACTACTCCCCGCGATCTTGCCTGCCCCGGAGAGTCAAGCCGACGTATCAATCGTATGTTGGCTGTTCACCCGGTGTCCGAAAAGATCTAGTCTTTCAGTCTCTTCGGACAAGCCGGGTGGAAAACGGGCACCGCCGCCGAGCAGTTCACTGCCCGGCAGGTTCACCAGTTGACCGCCCATCATGAGAACTCGATGACGGGAGGCGGAAGAAATGCGAGCGTCAAGACTTTGGCGATCAGCGATCTTCCTGAGCGCCACGGCGCTCGTGGTGGCCGCGTGCGGTGGCGGGGACGACGGCGGCCAAGGCGGAGGCGACGGGGGTGACGGCGTGCTCAACCTCGGCTACGTGCTGCCCGAGACCGGGCAGCTGGCCTTCCTCGGGCCGCCACAGATCCAGTCGGCCAAGTTCGCGATCAAGAACATCAACGACGCCGGTGGTGTTCTCGGGCAGCCGATACCGGAGATAGTCGCCGGCGACGAGGCCGGGCAGGAAGGTGTGGCCGTGCAGTCGGCCGACCGGGTGCTGTCATCGGGCGTGGACGCGATCATCGGTGCCGCCGCGTCCGGCATGTCGCTGGCGATCATCGACAACATCACCGGCTCGGGTGTCGTCCAGTGCTCCGGCTCCAACACCGCGCCCACGTTCACCGACTACAACGACGACGGGTTCTACTTCAGGACCGCGCCGAGTGACGCGTTGCAGGGCCCGGTGCTGGGCAAGGTGATCACGGAGGACGGCCACAATCGGGTGGCGCTGGTCGCCCGCGCCGACGACTACGGCCGTGGCCTCATGGAGGCCACGAAGAAGGCGCTCGAGGAGCAGGGCGCCAACGTCGTGCTGACGCAGACCTACGACCCCGAGGCGACCAACTTCGACCAGCTCGCGCAGCAGGTCAAGAACTCGCGGCCGGACGCGGCTGTTGTGGTGGCCTTCGAGGAGGGCACGCAGGTCATGCAGTCCATGATTGAGGCGGGCGTGGGCCCGCAGCAGATCGGCGTCTACGGCGCCGACGGGTTGCGCAGCGAGGAACTGGCCAAGCTGGTCTCGCCGAACGACCCGAGCGTGATCGCGGGGATGAAGGGCACCGCGCCCGCGTCGGCGGAGAACCAGGAGTACGTCAACAGGCTCAAGGAGTTCGCACCCAACCTCACCGAGCTGCAGTTCGCGCCCCAGGTGTACGACTGCGTGACGATCATCGCACTGGCCGCCGAGGCGGCCCAGTCGACCGACCCGGCCACGTTCGCGCCGGAGATCAACGGCGTGACCAAGGGCGGCGAGAAGTGCACGTCGTTCGAGCAGTGCAAGGGCCTGCTCGATCAGGGCACCGACATCGACTACGACGGCGTGAGCGGGCCGCTCGACTTCGTCGAGCAGGGCGAGCCGGGTGAGGCGACGATCGAGGTGTACCGCTACAACGATTCGGGTCAGTTGGAAACCGTGCGCACGGAGAAGAGCAGCGGCAACGGCTGACACCCCCGCGGAATAGGCAGCACAAGAAGCAGTCCCCCGGGTCCGGACCCGGGGGACTGCTTCGTTCGGTGGATCAGCGAGCCCTGGCCAGCGTGCCCAGGTACAGCTCGATGACCTTCTCGTCGTGCAGCAGTTCGGTTCCGGTGCCGGTGTAGGCGTTGCTGCCCTGGTCCAGCACGTAGCCGCGGTCGCAGATCTGCAGGCAACGGCGGGCGTTCTGCTCGACCATCAGGATCGCAACCCCCGCGGCGTTGATCTGCTTGACTCGCTCGAACACCTGGTCCTGGTAGATCGGGGACAGCCCAGCGGACGGCTCGTCGAGCAGCAGTACCTCGGGCTCCATCATCAGCGCCCTGCCCATCGCCAGCATCTGCCGCTCGCCGCCGGACATCGAGCTGGCCTTCTGCGCCCGCCGCTCACCCAGCACCGGAAACAGTTCCTCCACGAAGGCCACCCGCTCGTCGAACGCCTTCGGCTTGAGGTAGGTGCCCATGCGCAGGTTCTCCTCCACGGTCAGCGTGGGGAAGACGTTCTGCCGCTGCGGCACGTAGCCGATGCCCTTCGACACCAGTTCGTGGGCCGGCTTGTTCGTGACGTCCTCGCCACGGAGGCGCACCGTTCCCTCACGGATACGCAGCAGCCCGAACATGGCCTTGACCAGCGTGGACTTTCCGGCACCGTTCGGCCCGATCACCCCGACCAACTCGCCGGGATCGAGCACGAGACCGCAACCGCGCAGCACGTCCACGCCGGGGATGTAGCCCGCGTAGACGTCTTCGGCCGTCAGCAGCGGATCATGCGGATCACTCATCGTCGGGCCTCGATTCGGGTTCGTCGTGCTGCTTGCCGAGGTAGGCGTCGATCACGGCCGGGTTCTTGCCGATGGCCTGCGGCGGCCCCTCGGCCACCACCTCACCCTCGGCCATACACACCACCCAGTCGCTGATACCCATCACCACATCCATGTCGTGCTCGACGAAGCACACCGTCATGCCTTCGTCACGCAACTCGGTGATGTGGCCGAGCAGCGACTGGGTCAGCGCCGGGTTCACGCCAGCCATCGGTTCATCCAGCATGACCATCGTGGGCCGCACCATCAAGGCCCGTGCCATCTCCAGCAGCTTGCGCTGCCCGCCAGAAAGCGTGCCCGCGTACTCGTCACGCATGTGGGAAAGCCGGAACCGCTCCAGCAGTTCGTCGGCGCGGCGCTCGATCTCGCGCTCCTGGGAGCGCCACAGCGGACGCAGTACCGCGAGAGCCAGCCGCTCACCACGCTGGTGCCGCGCGGCGAGCTTCATGTTCTCCATCACCGACAGCCGCGACAGGGTCTTGGTGAGCTGGAACGTGCGCACCATGCCCCGGCGGGCGACGCGGTGGGCGGGACGTTTGCTGATGTTGTGCCCGTCGAACGACCAGGTGCCCGCGTCCGCCCGGTCGAACCCGCTCAGCACGTTGAAAAGGGTGCTCTTGCCCGCGCCGTTCGGGCCGATCAGCGCGGTGATGGCACCCCGCTGGATCTCGAGATGGTCCACCCGCACGGCGGTGAGGCCGCCGAAGCGGCGGGTGACACCGTCGGCGACCAGCAGCGCATCAGGCTTGGCCACCCCGGGCTCAGGGGCGACATTCGCGAGGTCAGCGGACATCGAGCAGCATCTCCTTGCGACTGCCGAGAATGCCTTGCGGCCGGAAGATCATGAGCAGCATCAGACCGAGCCCGACCAGGGCGAAGCGCACCGCTCCGACCTCAGGGGCGGCGATGATCGTCGGCGAGATGACGCCCGCGTCGATCGCCTGGCGAAGCAGGCTGTCGAAGAACGTCAGGATCGCCCAGAACAGGATCGAGCCGAGCACCGGCCCCAGCACGCGTCCGGCGCCGCCGAGCACCAGCAGCGTGTAGAGGAAGAACGTGACCACGGGGTCGTAGCTGTCCGGGTTCACCGACTGGTTGTTGATCGCCAGCATCATGCCGGCCAGTGAGCCGATCGCCCCGCCGAGCATGAGGCTTTGCAGCTTGTACGCGTAGACACTCTTGCCGAGGCTGCGTACTGCTTCCTCGTCCTCGCGGATCGATCGGATGACCCGGCCCCAAGGGCTGTGCACGAGCAGCGCGATGAGCAACGTCATGAGCGCGACCAGCCCCCACGCCACGCCCAGTGCCCACAGGTCACGGGCGCTGAAGTTCAGCAGCCAGAACCCGTACCTGTCGTTGGGGATGGGATTGACGTCGTAGAAGTCGTTCGCGAACTGCTGCAACCCGAACACGCCACCGGTCACGGGCTCGGCCCAGCTCGACCGGTAGAACAGCCGCAGGATCTCGCCCGCGGCGATGGTGGCGATCGCCAGGTACTCCGCGCGCAGCCGCAGCGTCGGCAGGCCGAGCAGTAACGCGAGAACCACCGAGCAGGCGAGCCCGACCAGCACACCGACCCACAGTGACAGCCCGAACGTCGATACCGAGGCGGCCACCCCGTACGCGCCGACGAGCATGAACGCGACCTGCCCGAAGTTCAGCAGGCCCGTGTAGCCGAAGTGGAGGTTGAGGCCGATCGCCGCGAGGGCATAGACGGCCGCGACCGGGCCGATGCCCGACCGAAGCGCGTCGGAGAGGATGATTTCCCAGTCCATATCTACCGCCTAGCCCACTCGTTCCCGCTGGCCGAGAATGCCTTGTGGACGGATCAGCAGGACGACGATGAGCGCGAGCAGCGCCCAGGCGTGCTGCAGGTCGATGGGGAACCAGAGGCTGGACATCTGCGCGACGATGCCGACCACGAAACTGCCGACCATCGCGCCGTAGGCAGAGCCGAGCCCGCCCAGGATGATGCCCGCGAACATCAACAGCAGCAGCCGGAAGCCCATGTCCCAGGTGATGATCTCGACGAGTCCGAAGAAGACCCCGCCAAGCGCGGCCAGCCCGCCGCCGAGAATCCACACCACGAGCACGACACGGTTGACATCGATGCCCGAGGCCTCGGCCAGATCCCGGTTGCTGGACACGGCGCGAATGGCGGTGCCGATGCGGGTCTTTTGCAGCATGAACGCCACCCCGAGCAGAACGAGCACCGAAAGCACCGTGATCGTCAGGTCTCTGGGGGTGATGCCCACCGGGCCGAGGTCGATGGCCTGCTGGATGTCGTACTCCCGGTAGGAGCTCGGCCGCGAACCGAAGAACACCAGCACGACGTGCCGCAACAGCAGCGAAAGGCCGATCGTGATGATGAACAGGTTGATCAGCCCCGTGCCTCTGTTGCGCAGCGGCCGCCACATCACCCGTTCCAGTACCCCGCCGAACGCTGCGCCGAGCACGACGGCGACCACCGCCGAGATGATGATGTGCCAGCCAGGCCCCTGCGCGGTCACGTTAAGGAAGAACGCGATGACGGCGCCGATGGTGACCAGCTCTCCGTGCGCGAAGTTGATCAGGTGAGTGGTGCCGAAGACGAGCGAGAGACCCACCGCTGTGATCGCGATGATGGCACCGAACTGAATGCCGTCGAGCAGGGACTGCAGCGCCCGGTCGAGAAAGCTCGGGCCACTTGGTACCTCTTCGCCCTGCGCCCATGCCGCGGCCGGAGCCAGCGCCACGAGCAGCAGAGCGACTATCGGTACGAGTAATCGGGTTACACGCACAGTCACCTCGCGCACCGGGGTCGGATTTTGGCGGTCAGTGTAAGCACACGTTCGGCATACGAATATTCGGTGTACGTGATTGTTACCTCAGGTAGCCGTCGGCGCAGTCCTCCCGGCCCGGACGTCATATCCCGTTGCTCCGATTGTCTGTCTAGGTAGCTCAACAGGGGGGACTGAGGAGGGTTACCGCATGGAGCAAGGAGTGCACGAGGTGTTGACCGCGCTCGTCGCTCTTCGTAACGATCTTCCCGGGGTCATCGAGGGGTTGCGTCAAGGCCGCCTGCCCGTCACCTCGCAACGCGAAGTAGCCGCGGCCCTCATTGAGGCCGGGGATCTGCTCGACGAGCACGCCGACCAGCAGGCCGCCGTGTCCAACGGCCACGCCACCGGACTGCCCTCGATCGACGACTCCGACGTCTCGGCATGGTCGGAGCACGACGAGTAGACCCGGGCCCGGCACCACAGGCACCCATCGTGGGGTAGTGTGTGCATACGGGGAACAACCCGGTACGCCGGTGACGTTACCCATGCAGTCGCAAGTTTTTGCGTGTTCGTGTTCTCACGTCCGCGGAATCTCGGTGCGGACGTGTCGCTTGTCTTCGTAATCGCCGAAGTGGTGGCCGTCTCGACCTGCGGCTACCCCGCGTCCGCGCAGTGCGGGCGCCGAACCGGCTCCTGGAAGGGGACAAGATGACACAGGGAACCGTGAAGTGGTTCAACGGCGAGAAGGGCTTCGGCTTCATCGCCCCCGACGACGGCAGCGCCGACGTCTTCGTGCACTACTCGGAGATCGACGCTCGCGGCTTCCGCAGCCTCGAGGACGGGCAGCGGGTCGAGTTCAACGTCGGCCAGGGCGCCAAGGGCCCGCAGGCCACTGGGGTTCGCACTCTCTGAGTGCAGCTCGCCCTGCCCGTCACCCGCACAGGGTGGCGGGCAGGACACCGCCGGGGGCAGGCGAAACCATTCGAAACTCACAGAAAGCCCACGGTGGTCCATGACCTCGAGCGGCACCCCCACCGCCCCGTCCAGACCAGGCAGCGAATTCGCCGAGTTGACCCGCAGCATCAAGCAGCGTGGACTCCTCAGGCGCAGACCTGGCGACTACGCCCTCAAATTCACCGTCAACGCGGTGCTGCTCGCCCTTGGTTGGGTGGGCTTCGCACTGCTCGGTTCGTCCTGGTGGCAACTGCTGGTCGCGGCGTTCCTCGCGATCGTGTTCGCCCAACTGGCCTTCATCGGCCACGACGCGGGCCACAAGCAGATTTTCCGTGGCAGCCGCGCCAACCGCATAGTCGGATACGTGCACGGTGGCCTCGTGGGACTCAGCTTCGCGTGGTGGGTCGGCAAGCACAACCGGCACCACGCCAACCCCAACCACGAGGACGACGATCCCGATCTTGACATCCCGCTGCTGGCGTTCAGCCACGGCCAAGCCGCCGAAAAGCGCGGCTTCCAGCGATGGACGGCGAAGTACCAGGCGTTCCTGTTCTTCCCGCTGCTGCTGCTAGAGGGACTGAGCCTGCACCTTTCCAGCGTCCAAGCCGTACTGCGTCGCGAGGTCAAGGCGACCCGGCTGGAAGCGACCCTGCTCGCCGCACACATCGTCGGTTACCTGACCGCTGTCTTCGTCGTACTCTCGCCGTTGCAGGCCATCGCCTTCATCGCGATCCACCAGGGACTGTGGGGCGTCTACCTCGGAATGTCGTTCGCCCCGAACCACAAGGGCATGCCAATGCTCACCGCGGGTGAAAAGCTCGACCACCTGCGCAAGCAGGTCCTCACCTCACGCAATGTGCGAGGGGGCCGCATCGTCGACTTCGCCCTCGGCGGGCTGAACTACCAGATCGAGCACCACCTTTTCCCCAGCATGCCAAGGGCAAACCTGCGACATGCGCAGCCGCTGGTCGAGCAGTACTGCAGGCGGATCGGCCTTCCCTACGCCCAAACCGGCGCCTTCGCCTCCTACGCCGAGGTGCTGCGCCATCTGCATTCCATCGGCGCGCCGTTGCGCGCCGCGCCCCGCGTCGCGAAATAGCCGCGGGCACAGCCCATTGAGGAGTCCCATGCCATCACCGGCAGCTGTGCAGCCTGTGCTGTTCAGCCACAGCGAACGAGAAGAACCCATCGACTACGGGCAGCTAACGGGCAAAGGCGACGCGACGAACGATGCCGACTCGCCCGACTTCCGCGCGCCACGCGCCGGCGGCGTTCAGCGCCGACCACGGGGACGGCAACGGTAAGCGGTTCGGCCGCCGTGGTGTGCGGCGGACGGCACCTTTCCGGCGGTCGAGGACCGGCCGCCGGCGCCCCTAGCGTGGTCGGCATGGACACCGAAAGCAGCCATGACAGCTCTGTTGCCCTGGCTCGCGGACTCGGCGGCTACATCAGGGCGGTCGCCGCGGCGATCGGTCTTCCCGCCGAAGGCACCAGCTTCGAGATCAGTGATACGGCCACCGGCTACCTCGGCCTGACCGCTCGCGGGCCCGCCCACCCCGACCACGACCTCATGCTCAACTGGAGCGAGCGCCTCGGGTGGTGGATCGCCGTCGAAACCGCCCCGAACGAACGGCAGCAGGTGCTCGCGCAGTTCGTCGACGAGCTACTACCCGCGCCAGTCGAAGTCGCCGCGTTCGTGGCCAACACGCTGAGCGGCACGGAGCCTGCCAGCGAGGCGGTCGAGAGCTTCCACCCCGTCGACAGGACAACGCTCGCCCATCGCCTCGAGAAGTACGCGGCATCGTGAGCCCGCTGCTGGGAAACGTCACCCGGCCGAACCGCTGACCCGCCGCTAGCCTGCCAGTCAGGGCTGTATCCGATGTCGAGGCGGGTGGTGTTTCGTGACGCGGTTTCGCCGAATACTGGTCGCCACCGACCTGTCCGACCGCTCCGGGCAGGCGGTGAGGCGGGCCGGGTTGCTCGCCGCCGAACACGGGGCGCGGCTCACCGCCGTGCACGTGGTGCCGTTCGACGTCGAACCAGAACTCGTCGACTTCGCAGCGGAGCGGCTGCGCTCACACGTCGAGAAGTACGCGCCGGAGGTCGAGGTGGAGACCGTCGTGCGGCAGGGTAAGCCCGCGTCGGTGACCGTGTCCGAGTCCGTCGAGCGCGCTGCCGATCTGCTGGTGGTTGGCGAGCGCGGCGGGCACTGGAAACGGGGCGTGCTTGTCGGGAGCACCACCGAGAACCTGGTACGCGCCAGTGTGACTTCGGTGCTTGTGGTGAAGAACCAGGTCGAGGGCGCCTACCGCACCGTGCTCCTCGCTGTGGAGGCATCCCGACACGCGGCGGTCGCGGCTGGGTTGGGCACCTCGCTCACCCCAGGAGCCGACCACATCCTCGTACATGTCAGCGTGGTCGTCGGTGAGCACCTCATGCGTATGCGTGGGATCGAGGAGGGCGACCTCGATCGGCTGCGCGAGGTGAGCACCGAACGGGTCCGACCCCGGATCGAAGAACTGGCGGGCGACCTCGAACCCGCCCCCAGCGCGATCAAGGTCGAGTCCGGCGAGCCACGCGGCGTGCTGCCCGAACTGGCGCAGCGGTACGGGGCGGACCTGACCGTCGTGGGCAGCGGGACACACTTCCACCTGGGACACGCCCTCCTCGGCACCGTCGCGCAGCACGTGCTGCGGCAGGCGCCCTCCGACGTGCTCGTCGCGAGGGGATAGCCGACGGGCGAAGCGGTCCGGCCCGGTCGCGGTCAGCCTCCCGCCGCGCGCGTAGCCCGAGCACCCAAGGCCCGCAAGTACTCGGCCAACTGCGGCGGTTCGTGCACATCGAAATCGAACCCGAGCATGGTGAGGCGGAAGGCGAGCCACTCCAGCGTGTCGGCATGGCTGTGTAGTTGGCAGGTGTGCTCGTCCAGCGCCGTCACTTCGCCACCCGCGCCGCCCCAGCCTGCTTTCACCACCTCGACCGGCGCGTGCAGGGTCACGAATGCCCGATAGGTGGGGGCCAGCGAGTACAACTTGCTGGTGACGTAGGCGGCCGCGTCCTCGGCGGGCAGGTCCCGAGGGCTGAACCGCACGCCGGTCAGCAGTGGCGCCCCGATCCGGTCGACCCGGAAGATGCGCCAGTCGTCCCTGTCGGTGTCGAAGCCGAGCAGGTACCAGCGACGGCCCATCGAAACCAGCCGGTGGGGCTCCACCAGGCGGTTGGTCTCGGCGCCGTCACCCGCCCGATAGGAGAAGCGCAGCCGCTCGCGGCCCGCGCTACCTGTGGCCAGTACGGTCAAGGTTTCCGGATCGACCTTCGGGCCGAGCCCTGCCAGCATCGGAACCGTCGCCGAAACCAGCGCGCCCACCCGCCTGCGCAGCCGGGAGGGAAGCACCTGTTCCAGCTTGGTCAGTGCCCGCACCGCTGCCTCCTCGATGCCCTCCACCGCGTGACCGGAGGCGATCCGCAGACCGACCGCGATGGCCACCGCCTCCTCGTCGTCGAGCAGCAGCGGCGGCATGGCCGTCCCTGCGACCAACCGGTAACCACCTTCGGCTCCCAGCGCCGCTTCCACCGGGTAGCCCAGCGCACGTAGCCGCTCGATATCCCGGCGAACGGTGCGTGGGCTGACCTCCAGCCGCCGGGCAAGTTCGCTGCCAGGCCATTCCCGCGGGGTCTGCAACAGGGACAGCAGCCGCAGCAACCGCGCCGAGGGATCTGTCATGGCTTCCAGAATGCCCGAAATATAGGACAGGATCTGGCCTACATCGAAGCTAGCTTGTCCAACATGAGCGAAGACATCCGAGAGTTCCGCATCGAAATCCCGCAAGCCGAGCTCAACAGCCTGCGCTCCCGGCTGGACCTGGTGCGCTGGCCGGGGCAACTGCCCGGCGAAGGGTGGAGCCGAGGGGTCCCGGTGAGCTACCTGAGAGAGCTGGCAACGTACTGGCGCGATGAATACGACTGGCGCGGCCACGAGTCGCGGCTGAACGAGTTCCCGCAGTACCTCACCGAAATCGACGGCCTCGACATCCACTTCCTGCACGTGCGATCGCCCGAGCCGGACGCGCTGCCGCTGATTCTCACCCATGGCTGGCCGAACTCCATCGTGGAGTTCGTGGACCTCATCGACCTGCTCGCCAGGCCAGGAAACGCCGAGCAGGCGTTCCACGTGGTGGTGCCTTCGCTGCCCGGTTTCGGGTTCTCCTCCCCGCCCCGCGAGACCGGTTGGAACGCCGCACGCGTAGCGCGGACCTGGGCCGAACTCATGCGGCGCCTCGGCTACGACCGGTACGGCACCCAGGGCGGTGACTTCGGCGCCTACGTCGCACCCGCGACGGCAACTGCCGCTGCTGACCACGTTGTCGGTGTCTACATCACCGGCGGGCTGGGCTTTCCCAGCCAGGACGACGTTTCGGAGCTCACCGACGGCGAGCGCGAAGCCTATGCCGAGCTTGCGAAGCAGGACTGGATGAACGGAGTGGACCACCACGGACTGCTCGGCACGGCACCGCAGACGTTCGCCTACGGCTGGCACGACTCCCCCGTGGCGGCGCTGGCCTGGATGACACAGAAGTTCCACGAGTTCAACGCCAGCGACAGGCCACTGGAGCAGGCGATCGCCCGTGACCTGTTCCTGACCAACGTGAGCCTGTACTGGCTCACCGGCACTTTCGGGTCGTCGGCATGGCTGTACTACGACAGCACCGGGTTCAACTGGCCCGAAGGGCAAAAGGTCGCGCCGACCGGCGTATACAGCGGTGCTCCAGGAGTCCGCAGGCTCGCCGAACGCGACAACACCATCGTGCACTGGCCCGAGCACAATCCGGCCGGACACCACTTCATCGCCATGGACCGTCCCGGCGACTACGCCGCCGACCTCCGCGCGTTCTTCGCCGAACTGCGCTGACCTCGGGCCGTCCCGGCCGTGCAGGACCTGCGCCAACTCCTGGAGACCAACGACCTTCCCACGCTGCGGGACTGGCTCGCCCAATACACCCGCACGAGATCGCCGACGAACTCGGCCTCGCGGACGCGGTGCGTGCCGTCTCGTCGACTTCCCCGTCGCGGCCATCGCGCTGTCGCTGATCCTGGTGTGCGGCTGGGCGGCCACCACCGGAGCGACCATGCCGCTGCTTGCCAACCGTCTCGGCATCGACCCTGGTAGACGCCACCGGCCTGATCATCTACTTCGTGCTGGCCCGCCTTGTGCTGGGAGTATGAGCAGGTCGTCGGGCCCTGCGGCTGCTACGGGGTAGTGGGCTCACGTTCGGGTGCCGCCCTGGGAGTACCGCGGCATGCCGCTGGCCGGGGCCAGGGCCGCTGCGGGCGGCCAGCGCGTCAGCGACGAGCCCGGTGGCGAACCCGTAGCTGGTCTTGTGCAGCAGGTCGACCACGAGTTCCGTGCGAGGCCAGGTGGGTGGCGGCGCACCGACACCGGTGGCGTTCTCCAGAATCTGGTCGTTGGTCAGCCTCACGACGGCGAACTGCGCCGAGGACGAGGCTCCGCGCAGTCCCGCGTGTGCCATCGTCGAGCGCAGCACGCCGAGCAGCGCGCCCTGGCCGAAGTGCATAACCCAGTTCAGCAGCCGTAGCCGCTTGCCCCTGGGTTCGGGCGTACCCGCCAGGCGGGCCAGCACGCGGCCGGGCACATGCGAGTCGGGCCGACCCGTCAGCCGCTGCTCCACGCGCTCCGACAACGTCATAGCGACCGTTCCCGCCGTACCGGCCACGAAACCTTCCCACAGGACGCGTTTCACCGTCATGACCACGGATTACCCGGCAACGCCCTTGAACACTCGCCGGGCCGCCTGATCGCGACGACCGGCGACGGAACGTCAGCGTGCTGACCGATCCGAACTCCCTGCATCGCGGACAGTAGGCCTACCTCGGCAAGGGTCTGGTCAACCGCATTGAGCATCGACGAGCTCCCCGCTTTGACGCGGTGGTGTTGTCGCACCCGTGACCCCATCGATCGGTTGGCACGGCGCGGATTCCGTTGTTCATCTCGGCGTCGCGCCGATACTCGGGGCACTGGTGAGTATGGACGGATCACAAGGGATCGACCTTTACGGCTGCCGCGGCCACGAAGGCCATTTCCTGTCCATTACGACGTGGTGGGGGCAGCCGCACTGTCCACTGAGGTGCGGCATTCTGATCGCGGTCGGCGGTACCGGCGTGAGGACCGGCGGTCAGTCGGCGCGGTTGGTCCCGTGCGCGGCCCGGACTCGGGCGAGTCGGTCGCGCCACCATGCGGCTCGGTCGGGGTCGGTGAGCTGGTAGGCCTCGAGCAGGGTCGGGTCCGGAGTGGGTGGCGTGCGCGGCACGGGCAGGTAGCCGTCTGTTGGTCGCAGCGACTGCGGGTCGGCCACGAGGTCGCCTTCCAGCAGTGAGAGGGTGCCGAGGCCGCAGGCGAAGTCGAGGTCGGGCAGGGCACCCGCCAGGGCGAGCTGCGCGGCGAGGCCGATGCTGGTTTCCAGCGCGGACGACACCACGCAGGGCAGTCCAGCGGCTTCGGCAACCTCCAGCGAACGCCGTACGCCGCCGAGTGGGGTGCACTTGATGACTGCGACGTCGGCTGCGCCCGCGACAGCGACACGCAGCGGGTCCTCAGCGCGGCGGATGGACTCGTCGGCGGCGATGCGCACCTCGACCTGTCGGCGGACGGCGGCCAGTTCCTCGACGGTCCAGCAGGGCTGTTCAACGTATTCGAGCCCGCTTGCTGCTTTGTCGAGCTGGCCTATGTGGGACACGGCGGTGTCGACATCCCAGACTCCGTTGGCATCCACCCGGATCGCACCGTCCGGACCGAGAGCATCCCGGACGGCTTCGACGCGGGCGAGGTCTTCGGTCAGCGACTCAGGATGGTCGGCGACCTTGACCTTGGCGGTACGGCAGCCGGAATTGGCGGCGATCTCGCGGGCACGTTCGGGGTCTACGGCGGGCACGGTGCAGTTGATGGGGATGCGGTCGCGTACCGGTTCGGGCCAGCCGACGGTGCATTGTTCGATCGTGGTCGCCAGCCACGCGGCGGACACGGTGTCGTCGTAGTCGGCGAACGGGCAGAACTCGCCCCACCCGGCGGGACCTTCGATCAGCATCCCTTCCCGCACGGTGATGTTCCGGAACCGGGTGCGCATGGGGATCGCGTAGATGCGGGCGCCGTCGAAGTCGATCTCGTTGGCCATCAGGGGATGCCGTCCTCGTCACGTCGGGTGGTGGTCGCGGGAGAGCAACTCGGCGACGCCGCAATCGGAGGCGCTGCGCGCCACCACGATGTTGGTGGGCCTAACGCATCAGCATACGAACCACTCGGTGCTGGTCGAAGGGCCTGAGATCACGATCCGCCCGGTGGGCACCCGTCGTTTGGTGGCGGGTGGTTCCCTATGAGCCACCGCAAGATCATTACCGGGTTGACGGCCGTGCAGGCCGACGGGCTGGCCTGCGTGGTGTGCGGGGCTGACTACCTCCGTGTCCGGGTTCCGCATGTGCCGGTGGGTTGGTCGGAGACCGGCTCGCAGGTGTTCGCCTGCGTCGCCCGCTGCCCGGACGACGAGCGGTGCGCGGCGGGAGGTGTGCTGCGGTGAGCACCACGGCATCCCCGGCTCGGCGGGACCGGGCGCTGTGGGTGCAGTGCGCCTGCACTGCACTGGTCGCGCTCGGCGCGGCGTACGCCTCCTACCGGCACGGCCGCGAGTTCGCCTTGCGCTTCGGTGCCGACGAAGCGACGGCGGCGATCTGGCCATTGATCGTGGACGGCATCCTGACCACGGCCACAGTCGAGTTGTGGAAGACGACCGGCCGCCATACGGGTGGCCGGTGGGCTGCCTGGTTGTCCTTCGTGTTCGGGATCTGCCTCTCGCTCTGCGCTAACGTGGCGGCGGCTCCTGAGCTGAGCGTGTTCGCCGTGGCGGTCGCGGCGTGCCCGCCGCTTGCCCTGCTGCTGGCGGTCGAGCTGCTCAACCGCGCGCTCAAACGGCACCGCGTCGAGACCACGAGCGAGACCACCGAGACGGGCGAGACCGGCGACGAGAAGGCCCCGGTGGTGCGTCTCGCGGTGGTCCCGGACGAGTCTCGGTCGTCGGCCGAGCCGACCGCCGAGCAGCGGATGTGGGCGTACCACGTGACCGAGCGGGCCAAGGGCCGCACGCCGACCGGCGCGGAGCTGGACCGGATCGCGGGCACGAACAACTACGGCCGTCGCGTTCTGCGGGAGTGGCGACGGCAAGGCCGCATCGCGGATGACGCGACGGTTGATCATCAGCGCTCCAGATCGGTGCGCAGGGCCGTCGAAGTCCAGTAAGTGCTGTGGACGTACTGGACTTTGCGTACAGATGAACCTGACTGGTGGCGTGCTCAGTGTGAGGTGGTGATCGCCTGCAAGGTGGCGATGAGTTCGCGGTCCGGACTGACGTTTCTGCTGTACAGCGGGCTGCAAGGGGTCGCGGCCAGTCGGACCGCGAGTTCGACGAGGTCCACGGTGGGATCGTCGTGGCGGTGGATCTCGGCGAGGCGGGCGAACTCGGTCATGACGCCCACCACGCTGCGGTTCGCGGTAACACCGAGCTGAGCGGTCTGCATGTGCTGCCGTTCCTGGTCCACGAACGCGGCGGGAGCCTGGCGGACGGTCAGCGCCGTGCTGATCTGCTCGGCGATCCTGCTGCTCAGGGTCGCTGTAGGTGCCAAGGGCAGTAGCACGGGCAGCAACGTCGTCTCGTTGACCAGCAGCACGATCCGCGGCCGCCAGAACAGGACAGTGGCATACCACGGACCCAGCAACGTCGTGCCCCGATCGTCGTCCCGCGCGATTGACGGACCCGCCAGACGCAGCAGTTTCTTGGTCGCACGCACGATCAGCACCCGTCCATCCTCCCCCACCTACGACTGCGACAGACCAGGCACCGGCTACAGAGGAGGGCGACGTTGCCAGGCACTGCGGCAACGTCGCCCTTCACCGTTAATCACGCGGCACCGTGAGACTCGGCCGTGCTGACGAGTTCGGGACCGGTCGCACCGGCCAGTGCGACAAGCGCTTCGTCGAGCAGGCGCCGGACGGCGGAGTTGAGGGCGGTGCACTCGCTGTCGATCTTCGTCGCCGACTTCTGGATCGTGGCGGACAGCTTCTTGACCGAGTCGATCTTCACCAGGTGGTTGAGCGCTTCGGCGATCTTCTCCTCGGCCGTGGCGACCTGGTGGACGCCCTTGCGGCTTGCCGTCGCGATGGCGGTCGTGCGCAGGAGCATGATCACGGTGCGCAGGAGGTCAGGGCTGTCGTTGTCTGGGTCGAAGGCCAGCACGAGCCGCTGCGCGCCGATCACACGGAGGGTCTGCCTGCCGTTCTGGTCGATGGTGCGGACGAGGCCGAGCGAGGCGACGGCATCGCGGTTGCGCTCTGCTTCGGCGAAGTAGTCGGTCCAGCCGGTGCGCGACGAGTCGGTCATCTCGATGACGACGCGGGCGGCGCCGTCGTTCAGGCTCAGCACACCGTCGCCCTTCTTGCAGCGGGGCAGGCGGCCCGTGGTCGTGCTGGTGTCCGTGTAGTCGTCGCCGAGCCCGGCGGCGATGCCTGTCAGCACGGTGTGCACCGAGCCGGCGTAGGACTCGCCCTTGATCGGCGTCACCTTGGCGAGGGCGGTCGTGGCCTCGTGGACGCGCAGTACGGTCGACACCTCCTCGATCTTGCTCGTCAACTCGGCGTGTTGCTTGGCCAGTTGCTGGGTGAGCTGTTCCTGCTGGGCGGTGAGTTCGGCGGCGTGCTTGGCCATTGGGGAAGTCGGGTCGGACGGGTCGAACTGCCTAGCGGCCTTGGCCAGCAGTTCGGCCGTTCCAGCGCTCACCTTCGCGTCGAGATCGGTGCTGAACTTGTCGAGCACCGGCTGGAGGCGTTCGACAAGTTCGGGGTTCTCACCAGCGAAGATGCGGCGCAGCTCGGTGTTGAGGTCCTGCTTCGCCGTCATTACCGCCGTGGTGAGCTCCTTGCGGCTCTGGGTGCCCGCGTCGGTGATGGTCGTCTTGGCGTCACGGGCCGCCGCCATGACGGCTTCGGACGCTTCCTTCACTGCTCGCGCCGTGAGTTCGGCTGCCTGGGCGGTGGAGTGGGCGGTCTTGTCTCCGACGTCCCTCAGCAGTCGTTCGAGTGCCTGAGCTTCTTGGGCCTGTCCGGTCACGCTCAGTGCATGCGCGCCGATGCGTACGGCCTCGGTGACGTAGTTGGTCAGGTCGGCACTCGTGAGGGTGTCGAGGTTCTCCACGAGCGGGCCGCGCTCGCCGGAGACCCAGCGCTGGGCCTCTCGTGCGACCTCGCGGTCGTGGATCGTCAGTCGCTCGATGACGACCGCTGTGGCGTCGTTGTCGAAGTGGGCTGGGTGCTTGATGTGCTGGGTCATCGCGTTCTCCTGCGGGAAGCGCTGCCGATGATCGACAGCGGGCCCACACAGGTTGAGCCGAGCCGGGCGGCGTTGTCGCACATGAACGTGGATAAATGGGGTTATCACTTCTCATACCCGCGATGTGGGCCATTCTCGATACTCTCTGTGTCGTGAGTCGGCGGATAGACCGAGGAGGTGTGTCGTGGCAGGTGGGGGGCCTACGTTGACGTTGCAGGATGTCGCGGATCTCGCTCGTGTCCGTCGTCCGGTCGTGAGCATGTGGCGCAACCGGCCGCGCGTCCGCGGTCTGCATGTGCCCTTCCCCGCCCCTGTCGAGGTCTCTGGCGGGATGGAGCGCTTCCGCCGCGAAGACGTCGTCGAGTGGCTGGAGCGCACTGGCCGAGGTAACAACCCCGAGGCGAATCTCGACGCACCAGCGTTGAGCGTGCCCGATGACGTGCCCTTGGACGAACTCGTCACGTGGCTCTGCCTCGCAGTATTGACAGGGGAGGAACTGGCGGACACGACAGCGGAGAACCGCATCACCCTGGCGCGCGGTGTCGATCCCGACGACCGGGTGCTGTTCCGCGAGGTGGAGGCTTCCGTGCCGGCCGTCTGCACGCTGCGGTTCATCGATGACCTGGTTGAGGCGTCGTACGGCCCGCGCGAGGCACTCGACCGGCTGGAGCAAGGAAGGGCCGCGCGGACGCTGGGCACTCGTGATCTCACCTCCGACGCAGTTGACCTCATCCACGCCGTCGCCGAAGCCTGCGCCCTCCACCTCGACCCCGAGGGCGTGCCGCTCGTGCACGTCGGCCCGGCGTCGAGCGTGACGCTCGCGCTTGCTGACACCTTCACCCATCTCGTGGTGCCCGGCGGCACTCCGGAGTTGCGGGACATCAGACGCAGGGCGGCGATTCGCGAGATCGAGACCGTCGACGACGCGGCAGGCCCTGGCGTCCGAGTGTTGTCTGCCATCGGCAGGCCCGCCGACGAGCTGCTTGATTTGGTCGACAACCTCGTGCTCGATCTCGGCGAGGGTGAACTCGCGATCATCATCGGCCCGGCTGGCGTCCTGTGCGACGAGCTACAGGGGCAGCAGGAGCGGCACCGAGCGCAGACTCTCCGCTCGGAGAGCCTCGCTGTCGCGCTGCGCCTTCCTCGGGGAATGTGGCGTGAGGCGCACCGGCAGGCGCTGGGCCTGTGGGTTTGCGCGACCGGCGGGTCCATGCAACGGCCGCTGGTCGCCGACCTGGCCGCGTTCACCCGAGACGAGCTGGACTTGGGCGACCTCGCCTCCGACGTGACCGGCGCGTTGACAGCCACGCGAGGTCGTGCTTTCCGTTACCTTCGCCCGCACGACCTCCCACCGATCCTGAGTGCCCGCACTGTCGTCGTGCCCCGTGGGGTGCGAGCACTGCGGCTCGCGACGACGGAGATCGAGCGGCACCTCGCCGTCATCAACGCGGCCACCCTGGTGACGAGCGAGCCGATCCAGCCCTTCGACGTGCTGGCCGAACGCGCCCCTGGCGCGATGTTGCTGCGCAGGCGGTCGCTGGGCGAACTGAAAGACCTGGGGCACGTACGAGTGCTCCGCGGCAGCCGGATCGACCACAGTCACGACAATCCTGCCGGTTCCGTCGCGGTCCTGTCCGCGACCGACTTACACGGCACTGCGCGCCTCGACCCGTTCGATGCTGCGCGGCTGTACCCGCGCGCGGTCCGAACTGATCCGGGGGATGTGGTGTTCGCGGAACGGCCACACCCGATCGCGAGGGTCGACGACCACGGCGGATCGCTGGTGGCCTCCCCGTCGAAGATCCTTCGGATCAGTTCGCAGGCAGGAATCGGCCCCCACGCGGTGGCGGCGATCATCAACCGGCTGCCGAACGAGCCCACCGAGTGGCAGACCTGGAGCGTGCCGATCCTCGACACCTCCGAGGTGGAGCGGCTGGAAGAGGCGCTTCTTGCCGCAGCGAACCACGAGACCACCCTGCGGCGGCACCTGGATGCAACGCGGGATCTCGTCACGGCCATGATCGACGGAGTCGCCGCCGGCGCGGTGACTCTCTCCACGCGGACAACGCAGTAGGAAGGACAGGCAGCATGCCTCCCCGCACGAAGAAGGAACCGTCGGCACCATCGACGATGAAGGAGCTGAAGGACACCCTCTGGAAGGCCGCCGACCGGCTCCGCGGCTCGCTGTCCGCGAACCAGTACAAGGACGTCATCCTCGGCCTGGTGTTCCTCAAGTACGTCTCCGACGCCTACGACGAACGCCGCGAGGCCATCCACGCCGATCTGACGGCACAGGACTACGACGAAGAGCAGATCGCCGACCTGATCGACGACCCCGAGGAGTACCAGGGGTACGGGGTGTTCGTCGTACCGCCCACCGCCCGCTGGAAGTACCTCGCGCAGTACGCCAAGGGCAAGCCCGCCGAAGGCTCCGAACCCGCCAAGAACATCGGCCAACTCATCGACGAGGCGATGGACTTCGTCATGAAGACCAACCCGTCGTTGCAGGGCACGCTGCCGCGCCTCTATAACAAGGAC
Organism: Saccharomonospora amisosensis; assembly: GCF_011761185.1. Classification (NCBI taxonomy): domain Bacteria; kingdom Bacillati; phylum Actinomycetota; class Actinomycetes; order Pseudonocardiales; family Pseudonocardiaceae; genus Saccharomonospora; species Saccharomonospora amisosensis. Next base: position 1,309,378 of record NZ_JAAOYM010000001.1, read on the forward strand.
AACATCGACCAGCGACGCCTCGGCGAGCTGATCGACCTGTTCAACAGCACCAAGTTCAGCCGCCAGGGCGAACACCGCGCCCGCGACCTCATGGGCGAGGTCTACGAGTACTTCCTCGGCAACTTCGCCCGTTCGGAGGGCAAGCGCGGCGGCGAGTTCTTCACCCCGCCCAGCGTTGTCCGAGTGATCGTCGAGGTGTTGGAGCCCTCGCGCGGTCGTGTGTACGACCCGTGCTGTGGCTCGGGTGGCATGTTCGTGCAGACCGAGAAGTTCATCTACGAACACAACGGCGACCCGAAGGACATCGCCATCTACGGCCAGGAAAGTCTGGAGGAAACCTGGCGGATGGCGAAGATGAACCTCGCCATCCACGGCATCGACAACAAGGGCCTCGGGGCGCGGTGGGGCGACACCTTCGCCCGCGACCAGCACGCGGACGTCCAGATGGACTACGTGATGGCCAACCCACCGTTCAACATCAAGCACTGGTCCCGCAACACTGAAGACCCCCGCTGGAAGTTCGGCGTCCCACCCGCCAACAACGCCAACTACGCCTGGATTCAGCACATCCTGTACAAGCTCGCTCCCGGCGGCAGTGCTGGCGTAGTCATGGCGAACGGCTCGATGTCGTCGAACTCCAACGGCGAAGGCGCGATCCGCGCCCAGATCGTCGAAGCCGACCTCGTCTCCTGCATGGTGGCGCTCCCGACACAACTGTTCCGCAGCACCGGTATCCCAGTCTGCGTCTGGTTCTTTGCCAAGGACAAGCGCGCCGGCAAGCACGGCGCGGTCGACCGATCCGGCCAGGTGCTTTTCATCGACGCCCGCGAACTCGGCTACATGGTTGACCGTGCCGAACGCGCCCTGTCCAACGAGGACATCGCCAAGATCGCCGACACCTACCACGCCTGGCGCGGTACCCGCTCCGCCGCGCAAAAACTTCTGACTTACGAGGACACCCCTGGGTTTTGCAAGTCAGTCGGCATCCCCGACATCAAGGCCGCCGATTACGCCCTCACACCAGGCCGCTACGTCGGCGCCGTCGAAGTCGAGGACGACGGCGAACCCATCGACGACAAGATCCAGCGACTCTCCAAGGAACTATTGACCGCATTCGATGAGTCCGCGCGGCTGGAGAAGGTTGTCCGCGGACAGTTGGAGCGACTCGATGCTTGAAATGAAGCGCACGACCATTGGAGCCTTGGGCAGGCTATTCGATGGGCCACATGCAACTCCCACGCGACGGTCCGATGGGCCATACTTTCTTAACATCGCTAGCCTCAAGTCTGGTCGCCTCGACCTATCGGAGTCAGACCACGTTTCTGAAGAAGACTTCGTCCGCTGGACACGCAGGGTCATCCCTCGCGCGGGGGACCTCTTGTTCTCGTATGAGACTCGACTCGGCGAAGCGGCACTGATGCCAGAAGGAGTAACGGCTTGCTTGGGACGCCGTATGGCTCTCCTGCGACCGGATCGCTCTATTGTTGATCCGCGATTCCTTCTCTATTTCTACCTTAGCCCCTCTTTCCAGCGGGCCATCGCCACAAACACGATCCATGGCGCCACAGTGCCACGGATTGGACTCTCAACAATGCCTGCATGGGAGATAGCGATACCCAGCCTTTCCAAGCAAAAGGCAATTGCTGATGTTCTAGGGGCGCTCGACGACAAGATCGCCGCAAACGATCAAGTAGCGGTTACCGCCCTAAGCCTCGCTGATGCGCTGTTCGCCGCAAGCCTGCAGCGAGATGCCGGAACCCCCATAACCATCGGGGAACTCGCAGATCGAGGCGTTCTTACACAAGGAGACGGGTATCGAACGAAGCAGGCTGAGCACGGCCAGCCAGGATTCCGAATTCTGAGAGCAGGAGATATTCGAGACGGACGTGTCGTTCCAGAAGGAACCGACTTCGTATCGGAATCCTATGCTCGACAAATCGGACAGAAAGCCTCTCGCCCGAACGACATTGTCATGACTACAAAAGGTTCGGTGGGGCGAGTGGCAGTTGTGCCACCCGACCTCGAGACTGTCGTCTACAGCCCGCAGATTTGCTACTTTCGCGTACTCAACGAAGATGCTCTCGATCGCGGTTATCTAGCTGCTTGGTTTAGAAGCTCAGATCTTCAAACCCAAGCGTCGCAACTAATGTTCAAGAGTGACATGGCGCCGTATATCAACCTTCGCGACATTCGCTCTCTCACTGTTCCCGTACCAAGCCGGACCGAGCAGCGTAAACAAGGAGAGCTGCAACGCAGTCTCCTAGATATCATCCATGCCGCCCACTCCGAAAGCAGGCGGCTCGGACGTACGCGGGACGAACTGCTGCCCCTGCTGATGTCCGGAAAGATCCGCGTGCGGGAAGTCGAAAAAAACGTGGAGGGGGTCGTGTGATGGTGGGGCAGCCGGGGTTCAGTGAAGCCGAGTGGGAGGGCGTCGCGCTGGAGACGCTCGCCGAGCAGGAGTGGCAGTCGCTTCCAGGGATCGCCATCGCGCCGGGCGCTGAGAACGGTAGGGCGTCGTGGGATGACATCGTGCTTCCTGGGCGGATGCTGGCCAAGCTGCGGGAGCTGAACCCGCAGGTGCCGGCGGAGTACCTGGAGCAGGCACTTGCGGAGATCATCCAGCCGACCTCACAGGACGCGATCGCCGAGAACTACCGGCTGCACCAGATCTGCACTCAGGGCTACCGCGGGATCAGCTACATCGACACCGACGGCGTCGAACAGAACCCAACCATCCGGTTGGTCAGCCACCAGGTCGGCGACAACGAGTTGCTCGCGGTCAACCAGGTCACCGTCCGCACCGCTGAGGTCGAGCGTCGCTTCGATGTGGTGCTCTATCTCAACGGCATGCCGGTCGCCATCTTCGAGCTGAAGCAAGCGGGCGCGGTCAAAGCCGATCTAGACGCGGCGCACGCCCAGTTGGCGACCTATCTGCGCGAGTTCCCGATGGCGTTCCGGTTCGCGGTGGTGACCGTGATCAGCGACGGGATCACCGCCCGCTACGGCACGCCCTTCACGCCGCTGAACCACTACTCGCCGTGGAACGTCGATGACGACGGAAAGCCGGTGAGGCTTGGCGAGCCGCTCGATGACGTGCACCTCGGCACCGAGTTGGAGTTTCTGATTGAGGGGGTGTTCAACCCGGAGCGGTTCCTCCAGTTGCAGCGGAACTTCACCGCGTTCGACGGCGGGGCCGACGGCTACGCGAAGCGTATTGCCAAGCCGCACCAGTACTTCGCGGTCACCAAAGCGGTGGGCTCGACCGTGGCCGCTGTGGAGAGCAACGGCAAGGCCGGGGTCGTGTGGCACACCCAGGGGTCGGGCAAGTCGATGGAGATGGAGCTGTACGCCCACCTGGTGGCCGCGCAGCCCAAGCTCAAGAACCCGACCATCATCGTCGTGACCGACCGCAAGGAGTTGGACGGGCAGCTGTACGAAGCGTTCAACCGATCCCGACTGCTGAGCGAATCCCCGATCAAGGTGACGACCCGCGCGGAACTGCGTGAGGAACTGGCCAGCCGCGCAACGGGCGGCATCTACTTCACCACGCTCCAGAAGTTCGGTCTCAGCAAGGCCGAGAAGGACGCCGGGCTGGATCATCCGCTGCTGTCGGACCGCCGCAACATCATCGTCATCGCCGACGAGGCCCACCGCAGTCACTACGACGACCTCGACGGTTACGCCCGGCATCTCAAGGACGCGCTGCCCAACGCCGCGCTGATCGCGTTCACCGGGACACCGATCTCCTTCGATGACCGCAACACCCGAGAGGTGTTTGGCGACTACATCGACATCTACGACCTCACCCGTGCGGTCGATGACGGTGCCACCGTCCCCGTCTACTTCGAGCCACGCCTGATCAAGGTCGGGTTGACCAAAGACGTCAGCGAGGAAGACCTCGACCGAGCTGCGGACGAGGTCACTCTTGGGCTTGACGAGGTGGAACGCGCCAAGATCGAGAAGTCCGTCGCCGTGATCAACGCTGTGTACGGGGCTCCCGCGCGGTTGGAGGCATTGGCTGCCGACATCGTCCAGCACTGGGAGACCCGCTCGGAGCAGATGCGCAAGTTCATCGGCTCTCCCGGCAAGGCGTTCATCGTCGGCGCGACCCGAGAGATCTGCGCCCACCTTTACGACGAGATCATCAAGCTCAAGCCGGACTGGCACAACGACGCCGTCGACAAGGGCATGATCAAGGTCGTCTACTCCGGCTCGGCTCAGGATGTGATGCCGGTGGCCAAGCATGTCCGGCGTGATGGGCAGAACAAGGTCATTCAGAAGCGGCTGCGCGACGCCGATGACGAGCTTCAGATCGTCCTGGTCAAGGACATGATGCTTACCGGCTTCGATGCGCCGCCGCTGCACACGCTGTACCTCGACCGCCCTCTCAAGGGCGCGCTGCTGATGCAGACCCTGGCGCGGGTGAACCGCACCTTCCGCGGCAAGCCGGACGGCCTGCTCGTCGCCTACGCGCCGCTGGCGGACAACTTGAACAGGGCGCTCGCCGAGTACACCGACACAGACCGGGCCAAGAAGCCGGTCGGCAAGCACGTTGACGAGGCTGTCGACCTCACCACCACGCTCATCGCCTCCCTCGACGAGCTGTGCGCCGGCTACCCGTGGCGGGCGAAGCTGGATGGAGGTCCGAAGAGCTGGGTGAAGGCCGCCTACGGGCTCACCAACTACCTGCGCTCACCCACCACCCCCGGCAACCAGGTACCGGAAGGCGAGGAGACGCTCGGCGACCGCTTCCGGAAGTTGGCCAACCAACTGGCCCGTGCGTGGGCGCTGTGTTCGGGCAACCAGACCCTCGAACGCCTCCGAGTAACGGCAAGGTTCTACGAAGAAGTCCGCGTGTGGATGGGCAAGTTCGACGCCCAACAGCGGCAGGCAGAGGGCAAGCCCGTGCCGGAGGAGATCCAACGGATGCTCTCCGCACTGGTCGCTACCTCAACCGCATCTGGTGAGATCATCGACATCTACGACGCCGCTGGCTTGCCGAAGCCGTCGCTGTCCGACCTGGGGCCGGAGTTCCAGCTCAAGGCACAATCGGCGTCGAACCCGCACCTCGCCATCGAAGCGTTGCGCGCGTTGCTGGTTGAGGAGTCGGATCACGTCACGCGGCACAACCTCGTGCGTCAGCGGGCGTTCTCCGAGCGAATCGCCGAGCTGATGCGCAAGTACACCAACCAGCAGCTCACCTCGGCCGAGGTGATCGCCGAGCTCATCGAACTGGCCAAGGAAGTCGCTGCGGAGAGCAACCGCGGCCAGCGCTTCGACCCTCCCCTGTCCCACGACGAGCTGGCGTTCTACGACGCGGTCAGCACCAACGAGTCCGCGGTTGAACTCCAGGGCGACGACGTGCTTGCCCAGATCGCACGCGAACTGGTGGCGGTGATGCGACGCGACGTCAAGACCGACTGGACGGTGCGAGACGATGTCCGGGCCAAGCTCCGATCGTCGATCAAGCGGCTACTCGTGAAGTACAAGTACCCGCCGGACAAGCAGCCCGAAGCCATCAGGCTCGTGATCGAGCAGATGGAGGCGATGGCACCTCGCTACGTCTCGAACGGCAACGGAACCCGAGCGAACGCGTCGTCAGACTGAGCCGCGCGCTGTGGCAGGTAGTGGCAATAGCGCGGCCCTGAGTAACCGGGCTGCGCTGCCAGCCGTAGGCTCACCAGCGTGGCAGAAAGGTCCAAGATGACGGTGGCAGTGGGGCGACGTGCAGCACGGGCGATCTTGATCGACGATCTCGGTCGGCTGCTGTTGATTAAGCGGACCAAGCCGGGGCAGGCGCCGTACTGGACCGCGCCCGGTGGCGGTGTCGAGGACACCGACGCCTCGGTGGAGGCGGCGCTGTACCGGGAGCTGGCGGAGGAACTGGGCGCGAAGGCCACGGATGCCTCGCAGGTGTTCCTGTTCAGCTCGCCGTCGGACAGTGGCGTCGCTGTGCAGCACTTCTTTGTGGCGCGGCTGGCCGACCTGGACGAGTCCGCCCGGAGCGGCCCGGAGTTCAGCGACCCGTCGCGCGGCGGGTACGACCTGGACCGGGTTGACCTTCGGGGAGAAGATCTCGCGTCGATCGACTTGAAGCCGACCGCGTTGAAGGAGTTCATCCTGGCTAACCGGGAGGCTCTGCTGGTCGAGGCGGGCGCAGCCGCCTGAGCTGCGACTACGTACCCCACCGCAGATACGTCGGGGTGGCGCGGCAGGGCAGCGTGCGCAGCGTGCCGTGATCGGTGCCGAGGGTGTCGCGCAGGGCTGCGGTTTCACCTGGCCACTTGGCGTGGGCGAGTTCGTCGAAGGCGAGCACGCTGCCCTTGGTGAGGTACGGCCGGACGGCGTCGATGGTGTCGCGGGTGGGCTCGTAGAGGTCGAGGTCGAAGTAGGCCAGGGCGATGACGGTGTGCGGGTTGTCCGTCAGGTAGCGCGGGAGGGTTTCGCGCACGTCGCCCTGGACGATCAGGGTTCGTCGGATGTGGCCGAGGTGTTCGCCCTGCTCGTGGGCGTCGAGCACGTCGCGCAGGTGGTGTGGGTAGACGTCGGTGAGCGCGAACCGGCCGGCGACGGCGCTGGGGCTCGTCGTGTCGATGTCGGTCACGTTGGGGAAGCCGATGAAGGTGTCGAAGCCGATGATCCGACGGTGCGGGTTGTACGGCTCGTACACGCCGCGCAACGCGGTCAGGGCGGCGAGGTGACGTCCGCGGTGCACGCCGAACTCCATGATCACGCCGGGCACGTTGAGGATCATTCGGTAGAGCGCGTCCAGGGAGAGCAGGTCGGTCAGGGGCTGCCTCCGCAGGTAGAGGGCCAGGTTGTCGACCAGTTCCACGGGTGGGATGGGGGTGTCGGACAGCAGGTCGGCGAGGCGGTGGCGGACGGCTCGCTCGTGGTCCGATTCGTGCGGCAAGATCCGGCCGTCGGCTTGATCGTTGATCACGTGGTCTCCCTGGGTGGTGCCCACAGCTGGGCGGGGGCAAGGCGGAAGTCGCTGGCGTAGCCGAAGATGTCGGCGGGGTGGCGGTGGCCGTGGTGCAGGGCGGCGACGGCGCCGATGAGCAGCCGGTGTGACACGATCAGCGCGGGGCCGTGTTGGGTGGCGAGGTCGCCGGCGATGGTCGCGGCTTCGAGTGCGCGTTCGGCGAACGCCCGGAGGCTTTCGCCTCCGGGCAGAGCGCTGTCCGGGTTGTCGGCGCGCTGTTGCCGCCAGGTGATGTAGTCGGGCGGGTACTGGTTCGAGGCGAGACCCAGCACGCAGTGCGGGGCGCGCCATTCGGCGAACGCGCTGATCGGATCGGCAATTCGGCTGTCCAACGCGCGGGCGACGATGGCGGCGGTCTGGCGAGCGCGGCGCAGTGGGCTGGATGCGATGAGCGCCGGTTGCCAGCGATGGTCGCGCAGCTCGCGGGCGGTCAGTTCGGCTTCGACGGTGCCTGCGATGGTGAGTGGGCTGCCGGGCCGGGCGTGGGCGCCGGGGCGGCAGAGCCCGTCGTCACAGGTGCCGTGGCGCATCCAGAGCGCGGCGAGGGTCATGTCATGCACCAGCCCCCGTCGACGGTGAGGCACTGGCCGGTGATGAACCGCGCGTCGGGGGAGGCGAGGAAGTCGACGGCGGCGGCGATGTCGTCGGGGTGTCCACGGCGTTTGACGCACTGGCGGTCGAGCTGCCGGGTGATCATCGCGTCGTGGTCGGGGACGACGGCGTGTTCGGCCGGTACTTCGATGGAGCCTGCGCGGACGCAGTTGACGGTGACGCCGTGTGGTCCGAGTTCGCGGGCCAAGGCGCGGACGAGTCCTTCCAGGCCGCTCTTGGCCGCGATGTAGGCGGCGAGGTCGACGCGACCGAGTTGGGTGAGCACCGAGGACACGGTGATGATGCGGCCGTGGCCGCGCGTTGTGAGGGACGAGGTGACGAGCTGGGCACACGCCGCGTGCGTGATCAGATTGACCTCGATCTGCTCACGGAAGGTGTCCAGGTCGAGGCTGGTCCAGGGGACGCGCGGATAGGCGCCGGCATTGGACACGAGGACTTCCAGCCGGTCGGCGGCGTGCTCGACTTCGTGTGCGAGCGTGTCGATCGTCATCGGGTCGGTGAGATCGCCCGTGATCGCCGCTGTGGCAGCGCCGCGTTGTTCAACGGTGGCCAGCACGTTGTGCAGATCCGGGTCGTCGTAGAGGTGGGTTAGGATGAGGTCGTAGCGGTCGGCGAGCCGTGCGGCGATGGCCGCGCCGATGCCGGAACCGGCACCGGTGACGATGGCGACGGAACGGGCCACGGTCAGTTGACCTCCGCATCTGATGGTGTGAGGGCGAGGAATTCCGGCAGGGTGATGTCCGGGTCCAGTGCTTGGGCGAGCAGGGCCAGCGACAGCGCAGTGTCACGGGGTTCGAGGTCGGCGAGGTGGTAGACGGCGAGCAGCCGCATCACCAGGTACGGGCGCATCCACGCCATCAGGTCGTCGATGCCGAGATGGCGGGCGACGGGCCGGATGATCTCGTCGAGGTAGCGACGCAGGACATGTCGGCGGGCTCGGCTGGGCGTGTGTCGGTAGTCGATCACCAGCGATGAGCCGGTGCGTTCGACCTGGACGGACGGCTCGGCGAGGCTCGCCTGGGTGAGCGCTGAGGGGTGATCGTCGAACGCGGCCCGGTTGTAGTGCGGGGTGAGCCATGCGCCGTGGAGGCGTTGGTAGAGCAGGAAACAGGCGAACTCGCCAGGCAGCGCGTTGAGTCCTCCGGTGTCGTAGTCGAACCACACCGGTCCACCTGCGGGCGACCACCCGATGTTGATGTCGGTGGGATCGCCCTGTGTGACGGCGGCCCAGACCGGGCTGTGGCGGGCGAAGTGGACCCGCAGCCTGGTCATCAGCTCGGCGAAGTCAACCGCGTGCTCGCGGCCGTTGACGACCAGTCGCACGTCTGTCAGATCCTGCGGGCGGACTCGCCGGGTTCCATTGGTGATCGGCCACGGTGCGTTGGGTCTGTAGTACTGGTCGAGGCGGCCATCGGGAGCGGCGCGGTCGCCGTAGAGCTTGCTGATCGTCTCGCCGTTGGTCGTGGGGCGAAGGGTGCTGCCGATGACGTGCTGGTATTGGCGGAACACCGCGGTCAGGCAGGTGTCGAGGCGCACCATGTTGCCCGTGAGGTCGGCGTGGGTGATCTCGTCGAGCAGCAGGCCGTGATCGTGGCCGAGGTACGGCCACCGGTCGTAGGCGAGCACGGTCCAGCGGGCGACCCGTCGCGCGCCACGCAGCCCTGGTACAGGGTAGAACTCGCGGATACGCGCGTGTCCTGCGCATTCGGCGCCGGCCTCATCGTGGTTCGGGTTGGCCTTGACGAACAGCGCGTGTCCGGCCCAGTCGACGTGCCAGGTGTGGTTGGCCGTGAAGCGTCGGTGGTTGGCGATCCTCAGCATGAGCAGTCACCACCAACCGGCGAGATCACTTGCGAACTCGGCGATGACCTCCGCCGGAAGGTCGGCAAGGCTCGCCGACTGTGACCACATCGCGTCGTCCAGGTGGTCGCGCACCGGGCAGCGGTCGGCGAGGGCCAGCATCTGGGAGAACGTGGTGGCGATGGCGTGGTGACGTGCCCTCCCGGTGGTCCACTTGGTGTGGGCGTGGCGACCGTAGAGCCCGATGACGTGCGGGCCGGTTCCGTCCGGGCGTTCGGTGAGCGCGGCCAGATGGGTCAGGCCCGTGTCGTTGCCGATCACGACTTCGGCTGACGCGAACACGTCCAGGCAGTCCACTGCATCCAACCCGGCCAGAACCTTGACACCGTCGAAGGCCATCGGCTCGGCATCGCTACTGGTGATCAAGGTGAACGTCCACGCCGCCAGGAAGCGCTGGGCGAGGACAGCCGCGATGCGGGCGAAACCGCTTGCACCGTAGTCCTTCCGGCTCGGCCAACTGGTCGCCGAGACGAACACGACGTGGAACGGTCGTGCCCGCTCCGTCGACATGAACGTCGGAAGCGGCGCGCGGTCGGCGGGGAGCCGGACGCCAAGGGCTTGTTCCGCGGCGAGGTAGTACCGCATCGGCAGAGCGGCGTGGACCTCCACGAGTTCGTCGTCCAGGATGTCCAGCCACGCCTGGGGTCGTTCGGGGATCGCGTGGAAGGTGAATCCCTTGCCGTGCCTGGTGTAGACGGTGTGCGGGCCTTCGGTGAGGCTTGTGCTCAACGGCAGCCGGCATCGTTGCATCAGGCGTGGACGTGGTCCCTCGTAGTGGAGTTCGGCGTCGCGTCCGGTCCCGTCGGCGAGGGCCTGAACGAGTCCGAGCGCGAGCAGGACATCACCGAAGCCGCGGTCACCGAGGACCACTGACCAGCCGCGTTCGTCGATCATGTCCGCGCCGCTGGTGTAGGACGGTAGTTCCCCGGCCGCGCGCCGGAACGGCAGCGCGCGGGCCAGGGGTGCGTGGTGGCGGGGGACGATGAGTGGCCCGCCGCGTTGCAGCGTCACCGGCTCGATCGTCCACGGGCTCACAGTCGCGTGAGGGTGCACAGCGGTACTCCCAGCGATTCCAGCAGCGGACGGGCGTTGCCTGTGGTGTCCTCGATCAAGCACGCGATGCCGGTCACCTCCACGGCTGACTCGCGGAGCACCGTGATCAGGTTGGCCAGCGTGTTCCCGGTGGTGATCTCGTCATCGACGATGAGCACGCGGGTTCCCGCGAGGTCGCCGTAGGTGAACACCTCGGTACGGCGGGCATGGGGTTCGCTGAAGCGCCGCTTGTCGGGCAGGTCGAGGTCGAGCTTCCAGGCCAGGCGGTACGGAAGGTCGCCGGCCAGTGCGACGGCGACGGTGGGCAGGATGCCGCCCGCGTCCAGTCCGAGCAGGAGGTCCGGGGCCGTGAACTCCGGGTGGCGCGACCACGCGTCCCACAGCGCGCCACCGGTCCGAAGCAACGTCGCGGGGTGTACCTGGTCGAGGATGCCGTCCAGCTCGTGAACGATCCGGACATCCCGAGTCTGCGGGGGCACGCCGAGACGGCGGACGCGCCGGGCCTGGTAGGCGAGGTCTTCGGGAACGGTGCGCATGCTCGACCCTGCAAACAGGTCTTCGGTGGTCATTCGCTGGTCCTCACGATGGTGTGGTCGAGTCGGTCGAGGTAGGCCAACAGTCGGTCTGTCGCGTCGACGAGTTGTCCGTGCAGGACCGGATCGCCGGGGTGACGGATGAGGTCGGACAGCTCAGGCGGTGCGCATTCGGCGGCGGGGTGAAACTCGCGGAACGCGGTGAGCACGTCGTCGGCGTCGTGGAGGTCGTGTCCGTCGGCGCGCAGGAGGATCTTGGCGAGCAGCACCAGGTGCTTGTGCACGGCGCGCACGTCCGGCTGATTGGCGGCGAGGAGGCGGCGGGTGGTCATCAGCACGAGTCCCAACTCGCCCCGGCTGGTGCGATCGCCGTGTGCGGCGCCCGGCACCGGCAGAAGATGGTCCGCTCGCCGGTAGAGCACGCCGACCCCTTGGGCGGCGCGGCGCAGCGACTGCACGACGCGCGGTGGAACCCGTAGGGCATCGATGTCGGCGGTGGTGAAGACGCTGAGGCCGACCTTGATCCCGTCGGGCGTGGGCAGGGCGCCCGCCACGTCCCGCAGCCACGCGGCGGGCGCGGTGTCACGAACCACGAGCAGGTCAAGATCGCTCCACCCGTCGCGCCAGCTCGTCGTCCCCGTGCTGCCCGTTGCGAGCACGAGCGCGACCTGCTCGTCGCACACGTGATCGACAGCCTGGCCTAACCACTCGCTCTGGGCCACCGGCCCACTTGCGTGGAGCGTCACCCTGGGCAAGTCAACGGTCGACGCGATTCGGCTGACGGCGAGCTTGAGTGCGCTCAGCGATCCGGAGTTGTCGATGAGGTGATCGGCGATCGCGGCGATCCCGTCCGCGCCGCGATCGCGCTTGGTCGCGTCGCGGCCACGCAACCGCGACTCGCTCTCCGCCGCGCGACTCGCCCGGACGGTCATGTCCGCATCGACGTACACGAGCTGGCAACGGGCACCCCAGACCCGTTTGAGGTGCGCGGTCGCCTCGAAGCGGTGCGCGCTCTCCAGGCTGATCGTGCGTGCCTTGGTCGTCTCGGCGAACCGCAGGATTTCGTCGGTAAGCCGCTCCGCCTGCTCCCGCTCCGACCAGTGCTCGTACGGGTCGGCGACCCCAGCCCGCATGGCGGCGACTTCCACCAGGTAGCCGATCTTCAACCTGGTCACGCCGTGCTCGTCGCGCAACAGTTCGCCGACTGTGCTCTTGCCGCTCTCGGACATGCCGCCCAGCACCCACAGCCGTTCCAACACGTCGTTCGGCAGCGGTTGCACGTTGACGCCCGCGTCAGCCAGGCGGCTCCGGAGCGTTCGTTGGACATCCACGATCGGGGCGTCGCCGACGTCGAGCACGGTGTGGTAGTCCCCGCGCTCGACCTGGATGGACAGGACGTCCGCGAGCGTGCGCTGGTAGGCGGCGTACCGTTCGTTGGCTGGCTTTGGCTCGCGCCGCAGCGCCTCGGCCGCTTCCCGTGTGGGGTCATCGGACCGGCGTAACAGCACGTGGACTTCGTGCCGAGGTGCGGCGACCGGGAGATCGGCCGCGAGGCGGTCCACCAGCCGGAGTGCCTTTGTCGGGGACAGACCGTCCTTGAGCGCGGCGGTGGCGGCGCAGGTCGCTCGGAGCATGGGTAAGCCGCGGTCTTCCAGGGCCAGCGGTCCGCTCGCGTCGCGGCGTGCGACGTGGCTACCCAGCATCAGTCCGACGTGCTCGGCCGTGGTGGAGCCGACGAACCACCAGTGGGCGAAGTCGCCGGCAGCGACCTCGCGCCATCGGGAATCCCAGGCATCCACAGTGCCTACGAGGTGGGCGCCGGGCATCCCACGGTGCAGCCAGGCGAGTTGCGTGGTCTTTCCGACGTTGTCGACGCCGTTGAGCGACACCGACAGGTGTTGGCGTACCTCTGCGGTCACGATGCGCTCCGGTAGGTCTTCAGGGGCCGCCACGCCGGGAGCCGTCGGTGGCCGGTGGCGACGTCGCGGATCAGGTCGTCGTAGGCGTCGGCCAGCTCGGCGAGCTGCCGCAGAGCCAAGCGGGCTCGATCCCGGGCGTCATTGGTGTTGATCAGGCTGTTCGCACGGACCCACGCGATCGCCAGGCGGTCGACGACCGAGCCGAGGGTTTCGGTGTGCAGGGAGGCGTCCGCGCGGCTGTGGACTTGGGCCGACACCCACTCGTCGATACGTTCCACCAGGGCGACGCGTTTGGCGTTGAGGTCGTCGATGAGCCGCTTGCTTTCGGCGATGTCGTCGGCGGAGGCGCCGGAAGCGCGGCTGACATCCTCGGCTTCCCACTGCTGCTCGTGTTGGGCGGCCAGCTCGTTCGCCGTGTCGAGGACGAGCTGGCCGGGATGCTCTCTGCTCGTGGTGTCGCGGAACGCCTCAATGATCGACGCGGATCGCGGCAGGATCTCCCGCACTCGTGACACGTGCTGTGCGACCTGTTCACCGCTGTCAGCCATGATCGGCACCTCCCCTTTCGGTCGATGTGGGCTGGGGTGCGCCTGCGCCGAGGGCGGTCGGGGCATCCTCGGCGCAGGCGCGGCTTACTCAGGCGAGGCTGGGCTGTGCGCCGCTGGGTTGACGGCTGAGCGACGCGACCAGCACTCGTTGAACCTCGGCCGAGGCCGGTAGCGCCCAGCCGACGATGGACGGGGGCACCCGCCAGCGATACGGCAGGCCGTCACGCGCCGATGGCGGGATGGGCAACCACGCCCCGCTCGCGTGCAACTGCGCGTGTGCGTTCGCGGCCAGCTCAGGACGCAGCGGTTCATCGCCGCTGCGCACGAAGAACAACCATGAACCGAAGGGCGTGACGGCGACCGGACCACGCCGGGCCGGCGAGAGCTGCCCCAGCGCGCGTTGACCGTGGACGGCGGGTACCTCAACCCCGTCGACCCCGGCTCCGCACGCCAGCAGCACCGAGTACGGCCGCCGTGTCCACCACTCCATCGCCACTTCCGGGTTGGTCGTCGTGGCCAGTTGCCACAGCGCGGCGACCGGTTCCAGCCCGGCCGCGCCGGACCTGCCCAGCCAGGCCCCGTGCTTGGCAAGCTGGTAGGTTCCCGGCAACACGGGCCAGCCGTGCTGCGCCAGGTCGACGGCGGTGGCACGCGTTTCGGCCCAGGCCAGTCCCGGAATGCCCGGCACCAGAGGTGCGCTCGTCGGTCGCCGAGCGGCGTCAATACGATCATTCACTGGTAGTCGCCTCCGCCTGACGTGGTGTAACTACGTCTACGAGTTCACCAGGCAGCAGGGACGAACACGACCACAGCGAGTGCCCACACTTGGGCCAGATCGGGGACATTGGGGGGACATTCCTGATCCGCGGGTGTGGCACGCCCTACCGTTGGTCCTGTGTCACCCGATGAGCCTCGCGTACCGAACACCGTGCTGATCGCCCTGCGCGAGCGGGGCGGGCTGTCCCAGCAGGACCTGGCTGACGAGCTGACGAGCCTCGCCACCCGGTACGGCAAGCACCCGCAAATCACGCGCAAGACCATCGGTCGATGGGAGCGCGGTGAAGTCGTGTGGCCCCAGCCCTTCTATCGCCGGCTGCTCGCCGAGTTCTTCGGTTGCGCGGGCGACGAACTCGGTTTCCGCAGGCCGCGCTCTGTCCGACCCGAGCAGGACCAGACCGAGCCTCTTCCCGCGCCGCTCACGTTCGCCACCGCGCCCGCGACCGCCGAGCCGCATGTCGAGCGCGACCAGGAGGAGTGGCGCCAGGTCCGGTCGGCCTTGGGCAGGCACCGCCGCGATCTCGCGGTGCTCGCCGAGGCGCTCTACCGCGACCATCGGGTGCCAGGACTGAAGAACACAGGCGTCATCAGCGCGCCCAACTGGATACCTGCCGAGCCCGTCCCGTTGCACGAGATCGCGCTGACGCTGGACTCTGTGGTCGCCGAGCCCACGATCACCGGAGAAGAACCCGAGAGCGCGCTGGTTCGTCCGCTGGCCACCATCGACGCCCGGTACCGCAGCTACCACGACGCCATCCGCGACCTCGCCGCACCACGCCTGTTCGAGAACCGGCTGTGCTTCCGCCTGCTCGGACTCGACTGGACGCAGCCGGGCATGCACTTCGGGCAGATGTGTTTCTTCGACGCGGTCGACACCAACGAGGCGCTTGCCCACGAATTCGCCGCACACCACCTCGCCATCGACGGCGACCGGGAAACCGTCATGCCGCGTGCCTCCATGCGGCGGCTGACATTCCGCAAGCTGATCGCAGACCCGTTCGACCTCGGCCGCCGACCGCTCATGGGAGCGATCGGCACCCTGACCATCAGGGGCGGCGACAGTCCCAGCGTCGTCCTTCACCAGCGTGACTCCGCCCGCGTCTCAGGCGGTGGCGGGATGGCACACCTGCTGCCCGCGGGCATCTTCCAGCCCTCCTCCGTGATCCCGGCCGCCGTCGCGGCCGACTTCTCGATCTGGCGCAACATCCAGCGCGAGTACGCCGAAGAACTGCTGGGCCATGACGAGTACGACGGCTCCGGTAAGCCGATCCGATACGACAAGCTGGAACCGTTCACCACGATGGACGAGGCACTGCGCGACGGTCACATCCGCGTGTTCTGCCTCGGCGTCACGCTCGACGCGCTCACTCTTGCCGGCGACATCCTCACCGTCGCGGTCATCGCCCCGGACACCTACGACACGCTGTTCGCCAACGCCGTTGAGACCAACTCGGAGGGCTCGATGCCCGCGCGGGCCTTTCCGTTCGAGGAGAACACCCTGAAGTGGCTCCGCGAGTCCAAGCGCCTCTCTCCCGGTGCGGCGGCGGCGTTGCACCTTGCCTGGAGCAATCGCAAGGTGCTGCTCGACTGAACCGTTAGCGCCGATTCTCTCCTCGCGTGTTGCCACCTGGTCAGGTCGATGCCGAAGTACCTGATCCTTCGGTGCCGCAAGACATGCCACTAGATCCGTCCTGCTGGACGGGGTCAGTTGCGCTGTCTGTGCGGCGGCGCTGCAGATGGTCGTGCCAGTGATGCGCTGTGCGGCGACACGATCCGGATTTGGGATGCGCGTGCCGTCGGCCGATTCCGGCGCGGCGACTCGTTGTCGACTGTCGGGCGGTGGCTGGAGAGCCAACTCGAACGCACCCGTGCCGACAGCTGTCCGACCACACGTCCGACCATGGTCGGAAGCCGTGGTCGTTGGTGCCAAGGGCGTCCGGAGGAGATTGGTGCTCGCCACTGGGGGAAGATTCGCTGCGCGAGAATCGGCGTTAGTGGGCCAGTCGGTCGGCCACCGTTCGGCCAGTGAGCAGGCCACCTATGGCTGGCCTGTCGACTGGCCGTGCATGGTGCGCTGTTCGCGCAGGTCAGTAGCCCTTGTGAGCGGGCCGAGCGGGTCGCCCGAGATCTGGAGATCCAACCGTAGACATCCGGGGCGCGTCATGAGCGCGATGGCCGCGCACGGCGTTGCGGCCCGTGCGGCGGTGGGCGGACTTGAGAGTAACGGCCTGGTCTCAGTCGGCCGTACTGGTGTCCAAAATCGGCCCAAAAATCGGCCTTCAGTAGTGCAGGGGTTTCCTGGCACACTGGAAGGGACGGTCGATCATGGTCACCACCCGCCGAAAGCGGCGAGATCACCGATCGCAACGCGCCGGTCACGGCGAGATCACTCCACGGTCACAATCCACCGGTTTTTGGTCACGTTTGGGTCACGGGCCAGGATTTTGGGGCCGAAATCCGGAGTTCAGGGGTGCCGGGGATCTCTCGGCTGCTCCGGCCGGAAGGTGGTGGTGATCATGGTGGACGGTGCTGACCGTGCTGGTGGCCGTGGCGTGGTGGGTGCGGATGGGTTGGCGTCTCGTTCCGCGTCTGGGTCAGCGTGGCCTCGGCGTTCTGAATCCGCCGACCAAAACGCCGAGGCCACTGGTACTCAACCCGCTGGTCAGCGGTGGTATCGGCGGGAGCGGACGGATGGCCGACTGAG
The DNA here is from genome assembly GCF_011761185.1 of Saccharomonospora amisosensis. Classification (NCBI taxonomy): domain Bacteria; kingdom Bacillati; phylum Actinomycetota; class Actinomycetes; order Pseudonocardiales; family Pseudonocardiaceae; genus Saccharomonospora; species Saccharomonospora amisosensis. The sequence continues at coordinate 1,326,372 of NZ_JAAOYM010000001.1, forward strand.
GAGTGATCCTCACCCATCCGCACATCGGGGGCGCGCGGGGCGCGGCGGCCGGCGGGCCGGGGAGCCTGACGCGGGCCTGTGGTTCCGTCTTGTCGATCGGGATCGACGCCTGCTGGCGTTGCTGGCCGAGCACAAGGTGCTGACCACGAACCAGATCGCCGCGATCGAGTTCCTGTCGGTGCGGCGCGCGCAGGATCGGCTGCGGCACCTGCGGGAGCTGGGCGTGGTGTTCGCGTTCCGCGAGTCCTATCTGCGTGGCGGGACGAGCCAGACGCGCTACGCGCTGGGCTACCTCGGCGCTCGGCTGATCGCGGCGCAGCGTGCGGAGAAACCGCCCGCGCCGAAGGCGTACACCGAGAGCCTGGAACGGCTGGCGCTGTGGCCGAAGCTGGAGCACCAGCTCGGCGTGAACGACTTCTTCTGTGCCCTGGCCGCCCACCGCAACCCCGCCCGGCTGCGCGAGACGGGCCGCGAGGGTGAGGTGAGCGGCCTGACGCAGTGGTGGTCGGAGAAGCGCTGCACCGAGTTCTTCTGGAAGTACCTGGGCGGTGGCCGGGAGACCCGGCTGCGCCCGGACGGGTATGGCTGCTGGGAAGAGTCGGGACGTGTGGTGCGGTTCTTCCTCGAACACGACACCGGCACCGAGTCCCTGGCGAAGGTCACGGCCAAGCTCGACGACTACGGCGCCTTCCCGACCGACGCCTTCGGCGTTCTGCTGTTCTCGGTGCACTCAGCCCGGCGGGAGATCGCCCTGCGGGCGGCGCTGCGCCGCGTCCTCGCTGGCTCCGACCTTGGTTTCGTGATCGCCACCGCGGCCCGCGACCGCAACGCCTTCGGCCACGCCGATGGCCCGGCAGGGCCGGTCTGGGGCCTGTGGACGCCGCAGGGTGGCGACAATGTGCCGCGCCGGTACAGATTGGCGGAGTTGCCCCAACGTGGCCCGTCCGTCGAACACAGCGTCTCGAACACCGATCAGCCGCTCAACGAGGCCGCGTTCGACCGCATGGACCCGGAGATGTTGCGCTGGATCAACACGGCCCAGCCCGAACCGGCCGACCCGGCGGGCTATGCAGTCGACGATGACGACCTCGATGACGTGGCGCTCTACGACGACGCGGACGATGACGACGTGTACCGAGCCCCGGCGCGGCCGGACGCGCTGCGGCCCCGGCGGACACGCTGGGCCGCCTGAATCCCTCTGCCCGCAAGGGTTCCCACACGCTTTCGCTTGCCTTGAGGAGGAGGTGACCGACGATGACGTGACCCCGTGCGAACGACACCGACGACGGGCGCGCCTGTCCGCGTGGCTTCGGCCCGTCGTCCCTGCGCAGCAAAGAAATCTGGACCCGTTGTACGTCGAGCTGTCCACCGTGGTCCCATACCTGGCGAGACCACACCGGGACGCCGAGACAGGTCGAGACGAGACACCGAGACCACAAGCGAGACCAGCGAGACACCCAATCTCGCAACAAGTGTCGCGGTCCCGGCGGCGGTCTCGCCGAGTGTCTCGAATGGACAGTAGGAGGGTTCAGTCAACCGGTGATCGCTGGCCCCGACGGGCGCTACGGCAGTCGGGGAGTCGAAGCGGCACAAATGGTTGGAGCAGTTCAGACCCCCCAGCCGGTTCTTGAATCGCGCGTAGCGGCGCGGCCATCACCCCCACCACGAACCCTCCTGTGTAGAGGGTTCCGGGGTGCTGGTGACCAGAGAGTCGGCGGGTCCTGCTGATCGACGGTTGCCCAGTGACCGCCCGACAGCCGCTCGCGACTTCCCGCCCAGTGCGGGCTCGCGGGTACCGAGGTGCACCATGCCCCAGCACACACCCGACCACGCCCAACACGACCACGAACAGGACAGCGGCGGCGATGACGCCACCGTGCTCCCGTTCCGCCCCACACGATCAGCTACACAGGACACCTGGCGCGTGGAGCGGATCGACACCGAACCGATGACCGCCCAGCAATACGACCTCGCCGTCACCACCCTGGCCACGCTCATCACACAGTGGCGTAACAATCAGGAAAACACGAAGGAGGACCACAAAAAAGCCGCATAGCACACGGAATTCCGCTTCCCCCTCCACGCCCGGTGAGGGATAATGGAACCATCGTGACATCGCCTGTGAGCTGCGGTTTTAACTTCACACTAGCAGTGAGCTAGCAGCCACGTAGTCGCCCTGTAGTAGTCGGAAACGACTACTACAGGGCACACGGAAATACCGAACCAAGGGAGTCGGAATAATGGCGCGATCCACGACCGCGCAACGCACCAAGAAAGCGGCGATGACCACACTCGGCGACGATGTACGGGTGGGGATCTACGTGCGGCGCTCCACCGACGACGAGCACCAGCCCTACTCGATCGAAGCCCAGGACACCCGCCTGGACGCCTACATCGGCTCGCAGCCCGGCTGGCGGCTCGTGGCGCGGTTTCCCGACGACGCCTCCGGCGCCACCACCGAACGCGACGGGCTGCAACGCGCGCTCGCCGCCGCCCGCGCCGGGTTGATCGACGTGCTGCTCGTCTACCGCGTCGACCGGTTCTCCCGCAACCTGCGGGACATGGTCATGCTGCTCGACGAACTCGACTCCGCCGGAGTGGTATTCCGGTCGGCGACCGAGCCCTTCGACACCTCCACCCCGATGGGCCGCATGCTCGTGCAGATGCTCGGCATGTTCGCCCAGTTCGAGCGCGACACCATCATCGACCGCGTCATCGCCGGCATGGAACGCAAGCACGCCAAGGGAAAGTGGAAGGGCGGCAAACGCCCCTTCGGCTACCAGGTCGACAAGGCCACGCACACCCTCGTCATCGACGAGCACGAAGCGGTGATCGTCAGGTTGATCTTCGACCTGTACACCAAAGACCGGCTCGGGTCCCGCGCCATCGCCAAAGTGCTCAACGACCGGGGCCACCGCACCAGCTCCGGCGGCAAGTGGTCCGGCTACCAAGTCATCCGCGCCCTAAACAACCGCGTCTACCTCGGCGAACTGACGTTCCGGGAGACCACCGTGACCAACACCCACGCACCCATCATCGACCTCACCGCCTGGGAGCAAGCCCAAGCCATCCTCGACGCCCGCGGCGAATCCCACGCCCACCGCGCCGCCTCCGGCTCCGACTACGTCCTCACCGGACGCCTGCGCTGCCCCAAGTGCGGCAAGGCCATGATCGGCACCCGCGCCACCGGACGAAACCGCACCTACCGCTATTACACCTGCTGGAACCTCGCCCGTTACGACGCCAGCAAGTGTGACTTCAAGCGCCTGAACGCCGACGCCGTCGATGCGGCCGTCCTGGACGCCCTGGCCGGCTTCTACCGCACCCGGCACGACCTCATCGCCGACGCCATCGCCCACGAACAGGAGCAGCACCAGGCGGCACACGCAGACCGGCACGCCGAACTCGCCGCCGTCGACAACGAACTGACCAAGACCGGCCAAGCCATCGACCGCTACCTGACCGCGTTCGAGCGCGGCACGATGGACGAAGAACTCGTTGCCGACCGCCTCACCGAACTGCGCGCCAAGACCAAGCAGCTCCGCGTCCGCCAAGACGAACTCACCCTCTCGCTCGACGACGAACCGGTGGTGCCGGAGCCCGCTACCCTGGCAGCGGTAGCCGATCACATCGCCGAGATCATCACCAGCGGCACCCACAACCAGATCAAGGCACTCGTCGAAGCCCTGGTCGCCAAGGTGACCGTCACCGGCCCCGACCGGCTCATCCCGGTCTTCCGCATCCCTCAGCCCCGCAACAACGACGGGGCCGCACCCGCCCTACCAGCGGATACGACCCCGAACGGAGTGGTTCGCACAATGACTAAATCGGTGGGCCCGGTGGGACTCGAACCCACACTGGCACGGACCTAAACCGTGTGCCTCTGCCAATTGGGCTACGGGCCCGACACCGGAAGCCTAGCGTGGCCGCACCGGACTGCCGGTGGCCGGTGCGGCGAGCGGCCGCCGGGTGATCTACCGTGACATCCTGCGAGAAGACTGCCCGGTGAGGGAGGACACGTGGCGCGCGACCCTGAGACGATCGAACGCGACATCGAGAAGGCCAGGGAGGCTCTCGCGGCCACCTTGGACCGGATCGGGGAAAAGGCGAATCCCAAGCAGTTCGCCGACTCCGCGAAGACGAGCCTCGCGGCGAGGCTGAGCGAGCCGAGGGTGAAGTACCCACTGATCGCGGCCGGTGCGCTGATCGGCGCGCTACTGCTGCGCAAGCTACTGCGCTGACGCGCCAGAACTCGAAAGTGTGAATAGGCCCCGCGGCGAACTCTTCGCCGCGGGGCCTAATGTGTCGACCGGTGGTCTCTCAGCCGGTGAAAGTCGCTGAACTCGCAGGCGCGCCGTTACGAGCGCCTGCCGCCGACGGGTACCTGGCCTGTGCCGTGCCCGTGTCAGGACGCCCGGCGGGGGACGGCGTCTTGCTCAACTCCTTGCGCGGCACCGCACGGCCTGACGAAGTCCGCGTCGCCGCTCCCTGCGGTTGCGAGCGCTCTGCCTGCTTCGGCGCGGGTGTGGCGCCGTGCCCCGCCACGGGGCGGGCGTCGTCCTTGGCTTTGACCTTGTCGTTGGCTGTGTCCGTGGCCGTCGCCGGTGCCGTTGCCTCGTCAGAGGGCTCCGTCCTGGCGAGGCGAGCGGCGATGTAGGCGGAGGTGAACTCCAGCGCGCTGCCGTTGAGCAGGTGCACCACGGTGGGGCGGGTGCCCTCCGGCACCAGCTTCTCGACGAGCTGGTCGGCCCTGTCGCGGGCGGCGATGATGCCTGGCGCCTTGCCGCTGAGCTTCCTGTCAAGGCCGGTGACGGTGACCGTCCAGTCGTCCTTGTCCTGCGCGTACATCGCGGTGATCGTCTGCACCACCGGTCTCACCCCTCTCTGGACAGCAGACCCACAACAAGAGAGTGAGTTCGGCTGACCTTTATGACGCTGAAGCCAGTCTGTAACGCGTCGTTGCTTCCAGCAATACGAAACGACTCAACGCGCTACTGAGAGTGATAACCATCTCAGTATCTCGCCACTTAGGGTGACGCATCTGCGCCGCAGCGTTGATCATCGTTGCGCTAGGTGTGCGAGTCCTCCCCACAGCAGGTTCATGGCGTACTCGGTGGCGAGGTCGGGAGTGACTTCTTCGTGCCGCTCGCACCAGATCGCCATTCGCTCGCATCCTCCCACTACGAACTCGGCGGCCACCCGCGTCGCGACCGGGTCGGAACTGTCGAGGTAGGCGGCCATCAGGTGGGCGATGAGATCCGTCTGCTGGGTGCGCGTGGCCTCGATCTCGTCGGCCGCGGAGGTGCCGATCAGGGTCATCTCCTGGCGTAGCAGTGACCAGGCCTGCCGGTGTTCGCGGATGAAGACGAAGAACGCGTGCAGGCCTCGGCGCATGGCGTCCTCGGCATCTCCGGCCTGCGCCACGGCTCGTTCCGTGGCACCTCGCAATTCGGCCCTCGACGCCTGGATGCAGGCAAGGAGCAAACCCTCCTTGGAGTGGAAGTACTCGTAGAGCATCGGCTTGGAAACCCCGACTCGCTCGGCGATGTCGTCCATCGAGGCGGCGGTGAAGCCCTGCTCGGCGAACACCGCCTCGGCGACCTCGATCATCTGCCGCTCACGTTCGGCCCTCGGTACGCGTTTGCGTCGGGCTGGGGGCTTTGCCGTTGTGCTCACGAGCGCTATTCTACTTGAAGTAACCTACTATCAGTAAGATGGACTCCAGGTAACACCTACTTGTGGCACGGAGGCAGCATGGGCAACCGCACCGAGACCGGGGTGGTCATCGTCGGAACCGGGTTCTCGGGCCTGGGGATGGCAATCCAGCTCCGCAAGGAGGGCCGAGAAGACTTCGTGCTGCTGGAAAAGGCCAGGGAAGTGGGTGGTACCTGGCGCGACAACACCTACCCCGGCTGCGCCTGCGACATCCAGTCACACATGTACTCGTTCTCCTTCGAGCAGAACCCCGACTGGTCGCGCTCGTTCTCCCCGCAGCCGGAGATCTTCGACTACATGCGACGCGTCGCCCGCAAGTACGACCTCTATCGCTTCATCCGATTCGGTCAGGAGATGACCGCCGCGCGGTGGGACGCCGAAGAGAACCGCTGGTACGTCAGCACCGCTTGTGGTGACGAGTTCGTAGCACGCTACCTGGTCAGCGGCGTCGGCGCGCTGCACCTGCCACACATCCCCGAGTTGCCCGGGATCGAGCGGTTCGCGGGCAGGTCGTTCCACTCCGCTGAGTGGGATCATGACTACGACCTGCGTGGCAAGAGGGTCGCCGTGGTGGGCACCGGTGCCAGCGCCATCCAGTTCGTACCCCAGATCGCCGAGGATGTCGCCCAGCTGACCGTCTTCCAGCGCACCCCACCGTGGATCATGCCCAAACCCGACCACGCCATGCCGGAGTGGGCCAAGCGGCTGTTCACCCGGGTACCGCTGACCCAGCGGGTCTACCGTGACCTGCTGTACTGGATGCTGGAGCTGCGCGCGATCGGCTTCAACGGCAACCCGCGTGTCATGAAGCTGGCGCAGAAGATCGCGAAGCGGCATATCGACAGCAACATCACCGATCCCGCGCTGCGCGAGAAGCTCACCCCCAACTACGTCATGGGCTGCAAACGGGTGCTGATCTCCAATGACTACTACCCGGCGCTGAACCGTGACAACGTCGAGGTGGTCACCGACGGCATCGCCGAGGTCACCGAAAACGGCATCGTCGACACGGCCGGAGCGCGCCGGGAGTTCGACGCGATCATCTACGGCACTGGCTTCCACGTGACCGACGCCTTCGACAACCTCGACATCATCGGGATCGGCGGGCGAAACCTCGGCAAACAGTGGGCCGAGCAGGGCATGCAGAGCTACCTCGGCGTCACGGTCACCCGCTTTCCGAACCTGTTCTTCCTGCTGGGGCCCAACACCGGGCTCGGTCACAACTCCGTGGTTTTCATGATCGAGCAGCAGATCCGCTACGTCGCCGAGGCGATCCGCTACGTCGAGAGCAGCGGCGCCGACGCCATCGACGTGCGGTCGCGGGCCCAGGAGCGGTTCAACAACGAGGTGCAGCGAAAGCTCACCGCGGGGATCTGGACCCAGGGTGGATGCAAGAGCTGGTACCTCGACGCGCAGGGGGTGAACCGGACCATCTGGCCCGGGTTCACCTGGCGCTACTGGCTACGAACCCGAAAGCTCGACCCCAGCGACTTCCAGCTGCTGCGGTCGGTCAACGCGGAGCGGCCGACAGTTCCTGCAAGCGCTTGACCAGCTCCTGGGTCTGCAGCCCGCAGAGCTCGGCCATCCGGTCCAATGCGGTGCGGTCGAGGTGGACGTCGGGTGAATCGGACAGTGCGAGCCTGCCCTGCGCCCACCGGCGAAGTGGGCCCAGTTCGGCCTGGTCGTCGGCGGCGACGGTGGCGAGGTTGATGCGCAGCTTGCCGGGCTCGTCGGAGAAGACCCGCCGGTGCACCCGGCCGAGTAGCTCGTGTGGAGGTTCGTCCAGTGCCAGGCAGATCTCCACCAGCCGCACAACCGAGCACTGCCGGGTGCCCAACTCGTAGGTCGCCAGCGTCTGCAGCGAGATGTCGCTCTGCAGCCGGTCGTTGAGCTCCTTGCGCGTCCACCCGCGCTTCTTGCGGAGCTTGCGCAGCTCCTCGCCCAGCACCCGCTGGTAGGCGTCCGCGTCGATCTGCACTCCAGCTCCCCTGCCCGCGTCGCGTTGGCTGGCCCACTGCTGAGTCGGCAGTGTCGTCACGTCATGTACGTCGTCGACAAGTTCCACAAGGAATGAATGCGCAAACGCCACTTGCCTTACGCACCTTGCGGTGGAATTTTCGACCAACGGCCGTGATCCAACCCGAATGGGCTAACCAGACCGACGCGAACACCTCGAAACCGGGTAACTCGCCGCCCACAGCGGGGGACTCGCGGGCGGGAACGGGGGACTCGCGGGCGGGAACGGGGGACTCGCGAGTCAGTTCACGCAGGTGACGTCGTCAGCCTTGATCGGGGGATCGGTCGGCTCGGTTGATGGCTGGCGCAGCGCACCAGCCGCGCTGCCCATGGCGGCCCCGCCCGTGGTGGAGCCACCGCCCGCGGAGTAGTCCGGCGCCAGCAGCACCTGAACGTGCCCGGTCTGCGCGTCGGCACTCTCCTCCACCTCGATGTCGCCGCCGAGGGCATCGGCAACCGACTCGCCCGCCGACCGCTCTCCGTTCGCGACCTGGATCACACTCGTGTCCCTGGGTGCGGCGTTGGCGACCTCGCCCTGCAGGTACCCCTGCTCGACCAGCGAACCGGACACGGTGCCCGCCAACCCGTCGATACCGGACGCGTTGTAGACGTCCACCGTGATGTCGGCAGGCGACGGTGCGGGTGTGGAGCCGGAATCACCGCTCGGCCGCTTCTTCCCGGACAACCCCTGGATGAACTGTTTGACCTCGTCGGGGTCCAACTTGATCGCCATCCCGTCGGTGCTGGTCTGGTACTCCGGGTTCTCGACCGGAACCGTGCGGAACTCGATCTGCCCCCCGGTGAGTCCCTTCATCTGCTGGGCGAACGACAGGATGTCCCAGCCCTCGTTCACCACCATCGACTTCTTGATCGCCTCGGAGAGGGCACCGAGCTTGCTCGGATCGGCAAGCGTGCCCGCGGAGAGCACCTTGTGTGCCAGGCCAGCCATGAACACCTGCTGGCGCACCACCCGGTCGAGGTCGCCACGGAGCAGGCCGTGGCGCTGCCGCACGAAAGCCAGCGCCTGCACTCCCGAGATGGTCTGCCTGCCCGCGTCGAACTTCGCACCCGAGTAGGGGTCGTCGACCGGTTCGTTGAGACACACCTCGACACCACCGATGGCCTTGGTGATGTCGTAGAACCCGAGCAGGTTGATCGAGGCGTAGTTGTCGACGGTGACACCCGAAATGTTCTCGACGGTCTTGATGAGCGTCTTCGCGCCCTCCTGGTTGGCGCGCACCTCCAGATCCCGCTCCTCGCTGACACCCTCGTCCTGCAACTGCTTGCGTGCGGCGAGCTTGCCACGGGCATACGCGGAGTTGATCTTGTGCCTGCCGTGGCCAGGGATGGAGACGTAAGAGTCACGCGGGAACGAGATCGCGACCGCCTTGCTGCCGTCGTTGGGGACGTGCACCAGGATCAGCGTGTCGGTGTTCAGTTCGCCATCGGACACACCCGCGCGAAGCTTCGCCAGCATCTCCTGGGGCAACGGATTGCCCTGGGCGTCGGTGCGGCTGTCCATCCCAACGAGCAGGATGTCGCGCGAGCCGTCAGCAGGTAGCTCCCCGCCACCGTCCTCGCCGATCACGTCGGCCATCGTCAGGCCGTTGACCAGGCCCTGCATCGCGGCCCACGCGTAGCCGGTGAGCGTCATGACCAGCGCCGAGACCAGAGCCAACGCGATCTTGGCGACTCGCCGCGGGCGGCGTTTCGCGGCGGGTGCCGCGGGTGTGCGGGCAGGCCGAGCGGGCGGCCGCCGAGCTGGAGGCGGCGCGGGCGGGCGCCGGTTCGCAGGTGGCCGCCCGCTGGGGACACGGTCCTGGCCGGGACGTCCGGGTCGACCGGCGGGTGGGTATCCGCCTTCCCGCTCCTGCCACGACCTCGCGGGGCGGCCGCCCCGCGGGGGATATCGCGGCGGGTAGTCCACGCCAACCGCTCCTCTCTCGACGACTGTCCGCCAGTTGGACGCGCTGTGGACGGCACAGGTTGCCGTAGCGTGTCACACGGTGGCGTCGTACCTGGTTGGTACCACCTTCGTGGGCGCTTCACTCACGGCCGCGCGGCCCGGCTCGGTGAAAAGACACCGGTAAGTACCGCCGCCGCCACCGCGAGTGCACCGGTGGCGACGGGCACGGCGACACCGATCGCGTCCGCGTCAGGCGCGGTCGAGGCGAACAGCAGTGGCGGTACGCACGCCAGCGCCGTCAGCAGCCAGGTGCTTGGGGCCGAACTCACTCCCGTCCGCACGCTGTGCAGCAGCGACATGCCCAACAGCAGGTGTACCAGGCTCTGCACGGGGTCCAGCAGCAGGCCGGGAACCACGGTTATCTCGGTGTCGCCGAAACTGGTCAACGCGAACCCGAAGATCCCGGCGGTCGAGTAACCGATGCCCGCGGCCGTCGCCGCGCGTGCCAGGAACCGGTCCAGGCCCGCAGGCACGGGCCGCCACGTGGGCAGCGGGGGCGGGCGGTGCCCGAGGTGCCGTTCGAACCAGAGGAACACCATCGCCGCGGGACCGGTCAGCAGCGCGAGCGCAAGCAACGGCCTCGGCCGCAGCACCCACGCCAGGTCCGTACCGAACCTCCCTGGCAGATACACCGCGGCGACCAGCAACAACATCCCCGACAAGAACAGCAGATACAGGCTCATCGGCGCTCTCGCCGCGAACCCGGCCAGCCGCAGCGTCCACGGTCGTGCCGCAAGTCCGGACAGCGGCCTTCTCACCAGCCCGAGCACGCTGAGCTGCACCGCCCCGAGCAGCAACACGGGCAGAGCGGGTCCCGACAGCGACGGCGCGGCGGCAGGGGTACCCAACATGGTGAGCGGAACCACTCCGCTCACGGCCCCGGCCGCGAGCGCGCCCGAGCCCGCCACCGCCACGACACCCATCACCCACCGACGTGGGCTGTGCCCTTCGTGATGAGCGAAGGCCAGTTGCTGGCCCAGCAGCGCCAACACCAGTGCGGCGAGGTCACGCAGCGGGATCAACCCCAGCCCGGCGGCCAACCACTCCGCCAGCACGAGCACCGCCGCCAGCGCCAGCGGTACCACCAGCGGCGCCCTGCGATACAGCGCGAACATCGCCGGGGTGGCTACCACGGTGAGCACGTACAGCCCCAGCAGCCACAGCGGGTGCAGGGCGATCCGCATCACAACCGCGGTCGTGCCTTCCGGGATGCGCAGCAGTTCCAGCGCGATCGGCACCAGGAACGCCACCACGGCGAACACCAGCGTCAGACGCAGCAGCCAACTCGCCCGGTGCGCGAGGTACTCGCGGTAACCGCCGCCGGATTCCACGACGGCCAGCCAGCACCGCGCGTTCGCGTGGCCACCGGCGAAGAAGAACAGCAAGGAAAGCTGCGCCACCCAGGTCAGCGGCCACAACCAGCCCTGCCCGACACCCACCCAACTGGCCAGTGCCACAGCCGACTCGCCGAGCATCAGCACACCGATGCTGCCGACACCCAGCAACGTCCAGCGCCTGCCAGGCACGGGCGTCCTCGGCGCGCCGGCCACCGCCCGAGGCTTCGGTCGGTGCCGCCTGGCCAGTAGCCATCCCCGCAGCCGAAACGCCAACAGCAGCCCGATCGCGGCCACCCCGGCCAGCAGCGGCACGATCGGCTCACCGACGGGAGGGCCCCACCGCTGGTGCCACGAGTTGACCACCAGTCCCGCCGAGTACACCGAGGCCACCGCCTCACACAACTGCCGCGAATCCTGCGGGTTGTAGCGGCAGGTGGCGTGCATGTCGGCGGACAACCGGTCGTCCAGCGCCTTGCGCACCTGCGGGCCGAGTGGCTGGCCCTTCTTCTCCGCGTACCGCAGCAGGTCGTAACCCAGGTCGTGGGAGCGGCACGCCGTACCGAAGTCCCACCTGGTGTTGTCGTCGCCCCACGGCGTCGAGCAGCCGCCGTCGACGTGCACCGCGCGCACCGAACCGTCACGGGCCGCCGCCGAGCCGGGGATCACCCCGGTGACCTCGGTGAAGTCGGACGGCAGCAGGGTGAGCGCATCAGCGGACGGCCCAGGAGCGAGCAGCGCCTCGATGGCTCGCGCGGCGGCCGCGGTGTCCTGCCGCAGCGGGCCGTGCTGGGGCACGGCTTCGGCACGTGAGGCGACGAACCCGAAGCTCGTCACCGCCAGAACGAGGAGTACCAGCCACGCCGTGGTGCCTACCACGCCGTGGCGACGTCTGGACGCGTGCGGGCTCTCCTCTCCTTGCTCCGGCATGCCCAACAGGGTGTCAGTGTCCGCTCGGTGGCCACATCCGGGTTCCCCCTGGCTCTCACCCTGAGCGGTGCCCAGCCATGCGCACCTGGTCGCGGCCACTCTCCTTCGCCTCGTAAACGGCGGCGTCGGCCAACTGCAGCAGCCCGTCCAGGGTGCGGGCATGTTCGGGGAACACCGCGACTCCCAGCGAGGCGGTGCGGCCGATGATCAGCGCCTGCCTGCCCCGCTTGTCGGTCGTGGCGATGCGCAGGTCAGAGATCGTTCCACGGATTCGCTCCGCTGCCGCCTCCGCGGCCGCGCTGTCCACATCTGGTAGCAGTACGAGGAACTCCTCCCCACCGAACCGGCCGACGATGTCGGACGGCCTCGTGGCACGCCGCAACGCGTCGGCCACCGCTGTGATGGCGTCGTCGCCCGCAGGATGCCCATAGGTGTCGTTGATCCACTTGAAGTGGTCCAGGTCGATCATCAACACCGCGAGGTCGCCGCCCGCACGCCACACCCGGTTCAGCGCGCGCTGTGCGGCCTCCGACCAGCCTCGCATGTTCAGCAGGCCGGTCTTGGGGTCGGTCACCACGTCGTCCTGCAACTGCTCGAGCTCGGCCAGACGGTTGAAGACGACCGTCACCACGGCCATGATCGCCACGGCGGGCGGCAAGGTGACGAGCACGGCCGCCGTCACCACCCCTAACCCGGTCGTGATGGCCTCCAGCGTGTTGTCGGCCTTGCTGCCCAGCACACCTCGCACGCTGGGCCGTCGCACGCTCAGCGCCAGCACACCGCCGACGTAGAGCACCTGCACACCTTCGTAGACGGCCGCCGCGACGAGAATCAGCCCGAACTCGCGCAACGAGCCCAGTGCCGTCACGGTGTGCCAGTCAGCGGGCCCCAACGAGACGTAGGTCAGGCCGGCGAGCGCGGCGGCAAGAGCATGCGAGATCGAGGAGAACACGAAGTTGTGCACCGGCCGCCGCGCGGTGAACCAGCGTTGCACGCGGATGAGAGCGACGAGCAGGACCGCGAGCGTCGCTGGAAGTACCAGGACGGCGGGGAAAACCCAGACCGCGATCAGGTCGATGAGGACCGTTCTCGTACGGTTGCGCCTACGTTCCTCCTGCCGCTGCGTGAGCTGGATATGGACGGTGGCACCCGCGAGCAGGATCGCGAACCCGAGCCAGTCCTCAGCCGTTGGCGCCGCGGCCAGCGCGAACGCGGCGACGAAGCCGGGGATCGCGGCCAGCTCCAGCACTATCAGGTAGGCGACGAAGCGCTTCGGCCGTTGCCACAGCGCCCACTGCCCCGGCCGTAGCGCGCGAGCAGGCACCGCGTTCGCCGGAGCCTGCCTGGCGGTCACGACGCAACCTCCCGGCCGGTCCTGCCTTGTCTGTTCTCGGCTTCTGCTCTAGAACAAGGGGGGTGAGTCTGCCGCGGTCGGCCGGGGCCGCCGAGGCGCGGGTGGCGGCAGCCCTTGCGAGGCAGCGACCGGCGAACCCCTCGGCCGCCTGCCGCCGACTCCGCATTTCGAGCGCTTTCTGCCATATTGAATACGCACTGTCTTCATCGTCATCGCCCGGATCGAGGAGGTGTACCCGGTGACCGGCCGCGACTTCTGATTCGTCGGTACGTTCGCCCGGCAGTCACGTCGGCGAAGCCGACGGCCGCACGCGCGCTCAGCGCCCACCGGACCGCGGTGGGCGGCGACGCCTCACGCTCATCGCAGCGGTGGCACACCTCCCCGTGACACTTCGCGTTCGCTCGGCGACCGGAAGCGATCACCGACGAAGAGGGTGCCCACCGTGATCGGTGCTCGAACACCGAATCGTCGGATCGGGCCAACACCCGCGGGTGGCCTCCATTCCTCACCGGGGAAGCGTCGGTCGCGTCATGCGGTAACGACCACCCCGCCGTTTCCCGGAGCCGATCACCGCTCACTCGTTCGGCGCAGTGCAGCGCCCGCTCGGCGCGCACCGAGGGCACAAGCCCACAACGAGGCCAAGACTGAAGTGAGGCCAGCCGCAAGGGGTGGACCGAGAGTGAGCCGTGCTGGTGGGAGAACGGAAACCAATGGACAAGTTGCTCGACGGCAAGGCCGTGGTGGTGACGGGCGCGGGCAGGGGGCTGGGTGAGGCGTTCGCCATGCACGCCGCGCAGGCGGGTGCCTCGGTGGTAGTCAACGACGTGGACGCCGACCTGGCGGATCGCACCGCCGCGAACATCACCGAACACGGCGGGCGCGCGGTGGCCAGCGGCCACGACGTGGCCGACCACACCCAGGCCAGGGCGGTCATCGAAACCTGTGTGGGCGAGTTCGGCGGCATCGACGGCCTGGTGAACAACGCCGGACTCAACTACGAGGCACTGCCCTGGCAGGAAGACCCCGTGCGGGTACGAAAGCTGGTGGAAACCAACGTGCTCGGCGTCATCTACCCGGGCATGGCCGCCGCCGAGGCGATGGTCGAGCGAGGAGGGGGAGGCTCGATCGTCAACATCTCCTCGGGGGCGTCGCTGGGTCAGCGCAAGCTCGGCACCTACGCGGCGAGCAAGGGTGCGGTCGCCTCACTGACCTACTCCTGGGCGCTCGACATGGAGGAGGTCGGCATCCGCGTCAACGCGGTCTGCCCACTCGCCCACACCAGGATGGTGTGGCAGTCCGAGCGCTCACTGCGCAACTGCCCGCCCGACCGGACCCCGGCACGGGTGGCGCCACTGGTGCTGTTCCTGCTCGGCGACGGCTCCCTCGGCATCACAGGCCAACTGATCCGGTGCAACGGTCCCCAGCTGCATATTGTCGGACAGCCGTACTTCAAGGCGCCGATCCTGGAACGGCAGGTGTGGGACTCCGAAAGCGTGCAGCACGCGTTCGACGAGGTGTTCGGCGCGCAACTGGAGCCATACGGCTTGGAAAAGCGTGTGCCGCCGAGGCTGCGCAAGTGGACCCACGGCGAGCTAACGCCGCCGCCGCTGCGCAGCGCGTGACGGCGGCGGCGTGACGACTTTCGACTCAGTTCGCGTACAACGCGGCGATGTCGGAGCCGTAGCGTTGGCTGATCACGCGCCGCTTGAGCTTCAACGTCGGTGTCAGCTCCCCGCTGTCCGGGCTCCACGCCTCCGAAAGCAGTTGGTAGCGCTTCACCTGCTCGGCTCTGGCCAGCCGGTCGTTCGCCACCTCGACAGCACGGTCGATCTCGGCCTTGATCTCGGGGCGGCGAGCGAGCTCCGCGATGTCGGCGGCCTCGACGCCGTTGGCCGCCGCCCACGCCGGTGCGATCTCGTCGTCGAGCACGATCAACGCCGTCACGTAGGGCCGGTCGTCGCCGATGGCGACCGCCTGCCCGATGAGCGGGTGCTCCTTGAGCAAGCTCTCGATCCTGGTGGGTGCGATGTTCTTGCCACCCGCGGTGATGATGAGTTCCTTCTTCCTGTCGGTGATCGTGACGAACCCGTCCTCGTCGATCGTGCCGATGTCACCGGTGGCGAACCAGCCGTCGGAATCGGTAGCGGGCGCGACCGAGCCGTCCTCCTGTAGATAACCCAGGAACACGATCGGGCCACGGACGTGCAGTTCACCGTCCCCGGCGACCCTTACCTCCACGTCGGCGATCGGGCGGCCCACCGTGCCTGCCTTGAAGGCGCCGGTCGTGTTCGACGTGGCGGCCCCCGTGGTCTCCGACAGCCCCCACACCTCCTGGATCTCCACGCCGAGGCCCGCGATGAAGTACTGCACCTCCATCGGCAGCGCCGCCGCGCCGCTGGAGGCGAGGACGAGGTTGTCGAGACCGAGCATCTGCCGCATGGGAGCCAGTAACGTGCGGTCGGTCTCGGCGATACGTTCGGTCAGCTCCGAGGGAACCTCCTTGCCCGCGCTGCGCAGCCGGTAGCCTTCCTGCAGCAGCTCGTTGGCCCCCAGCAGGGCGGTCCGCTTTTCCTCGGGCACACCCGCAAGCATGTTCTTCAACCCGGCCGCCATCTTCTCCCACACGCGCGGCACACCGAAGAAGCCCTGCGGTCGCACCTGGCCCAGCGCGCCAACGATGTTCTTCGGGTCGGTGAGCGTGTGCACATGCCCGGCGTGCACCAGTGGCATGTAGATGGACAGCTCCCGTTCGGCGATGTGCGCGAGCGGGAGGTAGGAGATGTTGGTCATGTGCATCGGGCTGCCGTGCAGGTTGTGCACCGCGACGGCCTCGTGGATGGCGTTTCGGTGCGACAGCACCACGCCCTTGGGCATGCCGGTGGTGCCGGAGGTGTAGATCATCGAAAGCGGGTCGTCCGGTTTGACCTCGTCGGTGGCCCTTTCGAAGGCGTCGGGCTGCTCGTCGTGCAGTGCCGCCCCGCGTTCGGACACCTGCGCGAATGAGACGAACCGCTCGTCGCCGCTTGGCATCGCTTCGGCGTCCATCACCACCACGCGATCCAGGTTCGGCAGCTCGTCGAGCACCGGCAGCCAGCGTCGCAGTTCCTCCTCACCCGCCACCACCGCGACAGGAGCCGCGCTGTGGTTGACAACGTAGGAGATCTGCTCGCTGCTCAGCGTCGAGTACGCGGTGCACGGGATGGCAGCCAGGTTCGTGGCCGCAAGGTCGGCGATGAGGTGCTCCGGCCTGCTGGGCCCCATGATGATCATCCGCTGACCGCCCCGGAGGCCAAGGTCGTCCAGGCCACGGGCGAACGCCGCGATCTCCTCGCGGAACCGCGCCCAGGTCAGGGTCGGCCAGCCCTCGGTGTCCAGCGACGTCACTGCGGGCAGGGTCGCGTACTCGGTGGCGTTGCGCCGCAGCAGCCTCGGCACGGTGAGGCCATCGACCTCGGCGACGATGGATGATTGGGTGCTCAATACTGCCCTCCTCGGTTTCCTCGAAACGTCAGCTTATGTGTTCGCGCTCACCTTGAGGAGGGGTTGCCGATGTCCGGTTTCGGTGTCGTCACCGGTGGTCACGGGTACGTCGTCGGTGATGAAGGACACCCAGCGCGTCACTCGCCGTCTGCTGGAGGTGGCAGGCAGGACCTACGCGGACGAGGCCGGAATCCGACTCGCCGACAGCCCGGCGATGCTGTATCGCCTGCTTGTGCTGTCGGTGTTGCTGTCGACCCGGATCAAGGCGGACATCGCGGTCGCCGCGGCCAGGGAGCTGTTCGAAGCCGGCTTCGGCACACCGGAAGGCATGCTGGACGCCTCCTGGCAGGACCGTGTCGACGCGCTCGGCAGGGGACACTACGTCCGCTACGACGAGAGCACAGCCACCGCGCTCGGCGAAGGAGCGCGCCTGCTGCTGGACAGCTACGGCGGTGACCTGCGCAGGCTGCGGGACCGGGCGGGCGGCGACGTCGGCAAACTTCGTGGCCTGCTGCGCGAGGTACCGAGGCTTGGCCCGGTCGGCGCCGACATCTTCTGCCGCGAGGCGCAGCAGGTGTGGCCGGAACTTCGCCCCTACCTCGACGGTAAGGCAAGGGAGGGCGCGCAGCGCATCGGTCTGCCCACCGACGGCGACCAGCTGGCGAAACTGGTCAGGGGCGACGACCTGGCCCGCTTCTCGGCCGCCCTGGTGCGTGTGCGGCTGGACAAGCAGCTCGCCCAACAGGTCGCGCGGTGACCAGCGCGCGAGCAGCTGATGATCTTCGCAGGAGCGAAGGCGTGAAGGTATGCGATGCTTGAAACGTGACCCATGAGTCCATTCCGGCGGCCGGCCCGGCCGAGCCCGTAGCCGACCTGACCTCAGTGTTGAGCAAGATCGCTCGAACCCTGGAGCCGGAACTCGACGTGGACCGCACCGTCGAGCACATCGTGGTGGCCGCCGCGGCGACCGTTCCGGGTGCGGACGAGGCGGGTGTGTCGTTACTCGAGAACTCCCAGATGCGATCGGTAGGGCCGTCGAGCGAACTCGTCACCCGGCTCGACCAGTTGCAGCATCAGCTTCGCGAAGGTCCCTGCGTGGACGCCATCTACGAACACCCTGTCTACCGCACGGGCGACATCGGCGCGGACCCGAGGTGGCCCCGTTTCGGGCAGCAGGCAGCGGACGCCGGCGTGGTCTCGATGCTGGGGTTTCGGCTTTTCACCAGCAAAGCCGTCATCGGGGCGCTCAACCTCTACTCCTGGCGAAGAGACGCCTTCGACGAGGAGGCCGAACGCATCGGCGAACTGTTCGCCGCGCACGCCGCCGTGGCGTTGGCAGGTTCGAGAGGCCTGGCGCAACTGCAGGTCGCGCTCAAGACACGCGACGTGATCGGCATGGCCAAGGGCATCCTCATGGAGCGCCACCGGGTCGGGCCGGACCGGGCCTTCGAGATGCTGGTCGAGGCCTCGCAGCACGCCAACATCAAGCTCAGGGACGCGGCGGAATGGCTGGTGCGAAGCTCCTCACCAGAGGGCGGTCGCTAGGCAGGCACACAACTCGTGTCACCTCGGCCGGGTAGGGGAATCCCCGCCACATGAACTCAGGTGACAGGGCCGAAGGCGGCAAGCGCGGCGAGCGGGCACGCCAACCCGGTGACATCCCGCCTCGAGGCTGGTGGCAGGTGGTGCGGCGCGGCGCGAAGTCGGCCAAGGCCGACAACATCTCCATCCTCGCGGCAGGCGTGGCGTTCTTCGGCTTCCTGGCCATCTTCCCCGCGCTGATCGCGGCGCTGACGATCTACGGCCTCGTCGCCGACCCTTCCCAGGTGGCCTCACAGGCCCAGCGGTTGACCTCGGCGCTTCCCTCGTCCGCAGGGCAGGTCATCTCCGACCAGTTGACGGCCGCGACCGGGGCGGGCGGAGCCGCACTCACGGTAGGGCTCGTCATCGCGCTGCTCGCGGCGCTGTGGAGTACCTCCAGTGGAGTGAGCAACCTGATGACCGCGATCAACCTCGCCTACGACGAGGACGAAAGCCGAGGATTCGTGCGACTGCGTGCCGTCGCATTGGTGCTCACGCTTCTGGTGATCGTGTTCGCTCTGCTCACCCTCGCACTGGTGGCCGCCGTCCCGGTCGTCTTCGACGCCGTTGGACTGGGCACCGCGGGCCGCGTGATCGGCGAGATCGTTCGGTGGGTCCTGCTCATCGCGCTGTTCACCGTCGCGCTCGCAGTGCTCTACCGCATAGCCCCCGACCGAAGTCCCGCCCGCTGGCGGTGGGTGAGCCCGGGCGCGGTCGCGGCCACCATACTGTGGATTCTCGGCAGCGTGCTGTTCAGCCTGTACGTCAACTTCTTCGGTAGCTACAACGAAACGTACGGCGCGCTCGCCGGTGTGATCGTGTTGATGCTGTGGCTGTATCTCAGCAGCTACGTCGTGTTGCTCGGCGCTGAGATCAACTCCGAGTCCGAGCGGCAGACAGCCAGCGACACCACCACCAAGGAGCCGCTGCCGCAGGGCAGGCGAGGTGCGTTCAGTGCCGATACGCAGGCGGCTGAGGCGCGGGCTGAGTTGCCCGCGCACCAGCGACAAGACGGGCGGTGAAGCCGGTCTCCGTGCGATGCATGGTGACCTGCTCGCACACCTGATGGGCTATCCAGAGACCGAGTCCACCCTCCGCGGGATTCTGTCGCGCGGGCACCAACCCCACGAACGGATCCTTCGGCCCATCACCCCGATCGGACACGGTGGCCACCATGCGGCCTCGTGTCGACCACAGCCGCAACTCCACCGGCGGCTCACCATGCCGGAGACCGTTGGTGACCAGCTCGCTCACCGCCATCACCAAGCCGTCCACCTCCTCGGAGGTCAGGCCGCTGTCCCTGCCCGCGGCCGCGGTCGCCTTCCTGGCGGCCTCAGGCGTCGGTGACAGCAACTCCACGGCGGGCACCGACTGCTCGAGCGGGTCGGCGTAGCGGGGCTCGTAGTCGGACAGGAACGTGGCCGGGTCGACATAGCCGGCGTTCTTGACATGCCCACCGCCCGGAGTCGCCAGCATCGGATGGGTGCGTTCCACATCGGCGAGCACTCCGGCGGGAGTGACCCTACTGTCGTACATGCACAAGCCCCAGAGCGGAAAGCCAGCCAACACATGGTTGACGGCGGCCTCGTAGCGGGCCCACGGATCCCACACCACGCCGGTGCCAAGATGCGGGATCTCGCCGACTACCCTCACCTGCTCCGCGCCCGCGAAGACGTGGCTTCGGACCAACTCGTGGAACTCCTTGATGGCGCTGGCCGGACGCGAATAGCTGTCGTCACCTGGGCGAAACGCCAGTCCCGACGCTGAACCGAAGGCGTCCTTCAGCAGTCGCGTTCCGTCTTCACCAAGGGCGACAACGGTCGGTTCCCCCGCCCGAAGGCCTTCCTCGACGAAGGGGATGGTGATGGAAAGGAACTCGTCGTCGGAGCCGTAGTAGGCGGCTTCGTGCAGATAACCCTCGTGGTGCTCGGCAATACCCGATCTCATTCAACCCACTCCACGCGCACCGCGGGAATGTCGAGGATCTCGACGAGCCGTGCGGGAGCGCTCTGGTTGGTGCGTAGCGCGACGGTCGCGCCTCGTCGTTGCGCGAACTCGGCGAGCCGGAACAAGCTCCTGTGGTCTACGAAGGTGAGGCCCGTCGCATCGATCACGAGTTCGCCGCCCTGCGGATGCGGATCAACCCGCTCAAGAGCCCGGCAGAGCAGGTCGTGGCAGGAAAGGTCCAGCTCGCCGCTGAGCGCGATGTCGGCGTTACGGCAGGCGTGCAGCCGAAACGGGGTGATGTCGGCGTTGCCTGCCGGATGCAGGCACGCGAACTGAGCGGCCAGGTCGGTGCCGATCGCCCTGCGGTCGTAGGCGCACAACGCCGCGAACGGTTCCCGAGTGGTGTAGAGATCCACAAGGTGCTCGTAGCGGGCGTATTCGGCCGGCTGCTTCAGCTTGCACACCGAACCGGTGGCCTCCGCGGCCACCCGGAATCCCGTGTAGCCCTCAGCCAGCGCTTCGTGCGTGGCCGCAGCGAGCGTGCGCAACTGCGCGGCCGAGGCGGCAGTATCGCCCTCCGCGAGCTGGTGGACCTGCGCGGCGCCGGAACGAAGCGCCGACGCCACCCCTGGCGCGGACTCGAGGACATGCAGCAGCTCGTCGCCATCACCGTGTGTGAGATACCGGACACGTTGTCCCTGCGCGAGGCCGTCGGAGAGGAATTCCAGGGCGCGCCAATGAAACTCGCCAGGATCGTCGTAAACCCAGCAAACGTGGTCGTGGAGGCCCAGACTCCGGGCGCTGTCGACCTCTCCGCAAAGGCGCATCTAACGATGATAGGCACGCTTTCCGTATCCGGGAACCCGCGCGCAAAATCCCTTTGCGAATGTCTCTGAACAGCGCAAACCTCAGCGAGATCAGCACGAGAGCGATCCTGGATGGACCGAGGCTCGCCGATTTCGACGTGACTGCTCACGTACAGTCCAGCAGCCGCTTCGCCTCCGGCGGGGCGGGGCGTTGGCAGCACGCGGCAGCGACAGCGCTCACCGCACCACCAGGGAAACTCAACGTAACCGGGGGTGGTGGTCCCGCGAATGGCGTGATCACGCGGAACCCTGGAACATGAACGGAATTCGAGGTGGTGTGAGGGCGAACTATAGTGTCGGGGTAGCAGCTTGCGACCGAAGCGGGGTCCGTAGCCGTGCCTGAGTCCGCGCGATCGTCGGCCCTGATCTGGACAGGGCGGCCAACCCGGGGAGATTCGACGGCTGCACTGCGTAGCCTGGCAGCCGCTGCGGGCACCCGGTACGAGCTGCATCCCGGCCCTCGACGGGTGCGAACAGTCACCTACCTCGACACCGTGGACCACAGGTTGCGCCGAAAGAACCTCGTACTGACCCACCAGCGGGCTGGTGCCGCCGGGGAACTCGTCCTCGCCGGAAATGGTGACACCTACACCGTGCACCTGAAGGAGCCACCGCGCTGGCCCGCCCGGCTCGAACAACTCCCACACGGGGTCGTGCGAGACGAACTCGGCCCGGTGATCGGAATCCGTGCGGTATTGCCGACCCTCACCGCCCGCACGGTCACCCGCGAAGTGGCGGTCCGCGACGGGCAGGGCGACCTGGTCGCCAGGTTCGACTGGGCCGAGACCACCGCCACAGAACCCGCCGCGACCGAACCGCTGGTGCGGATCACACTGTATCCACAGCCGGGTTCCCGCAAGGCAGGTGAACGCCTTGCCAAGGGGCTTCGCGCGGCACCCGAGATCCAACCGGCCCCTGCCACGCAGGCGGAGGCCTACACCGAGTTGTTGACCGCCACGGGCGCCCTGCGGGAGGCCGGGAACGGCAGGCCGCCGATCACCCGCGACATGCCCGCCGATGCCGCCGTCGCCACCGCACTGCTCGGCTTCGCCGACACCATCGCTGACACCCTCGATGGCGTTGTGGACGATGTCGACGCCGAGTTCCTGCACGATCTGCGAGTCGCGGTGCGGCGCACGCGCTCGCTGCTCAAACTGGCGGGCGACGTGCTGCCCGCGGAACCGGTGCGGCGGTATGCGGCTGAGTTCGCGTGGCTGGGGGACCTCACCACACCCACCCGCGACCTCGACGTGTTCCTGCTGCGCATGGATGATCTCGCCGGCACCCTGCTTGCCTGCGAAGGCGCCGATCTGCGCCCCTTCGTCGAACACCTCCGCGCGGAGCGGGACCGTGCTCACGGCGAACTGGTGGGCGGTTTGCTGTCACAGCGGTTCAGCAGCCTGCTCGACGGTTGGCGCCGCGAACTTGACGCCGTCCTCGAGAAGTCGGATACGGCACGCGAGACTTCCGTCGGTTCGGCCAGACAACTCGCCGAGAAGCGACTGCGCCGCGCCGTCAAACGGGTGGTGCGCATGGCGGCCACCATCACCCCCGATTCACCGGGCGCGCGCGTGCACGATCTACGCAAACGCTGCAAGGAGCTGCGTTACCTGCTGGAGGTGGCCCGGCCGGTCTGCGACGCACGCGCGCATCGAGCAGCTCTGCGAGACCTCAAACGGTTGCAGGACGTGCTCGGCGACTTCCAGGACGGCGAGGTGCAGAGCGCCGCGTTACACACGTTCGCGGAACAACTGCAAGCCAGTGATCCTCGCCCACCCGCCGCGACACTGCTTGCCATGGGAGAACTCGCGGCTGGTCTGGTCGCGCAACAGCGGCAGGCACGGGCCGATCTCACCGGCGTCCTACGCGAGTTCCTCGGTCCGGCCACCCAAAAGCACCTCAGGGCACTGTGACCTCAGGACACTGTGATCTCAGGGCACTGTGATCTCAGGGCACTGTGACAGCGGCCGGGGGAACTCGGTGAGTCGCGATGGCCGCCCGGAAGAGGTTCCGTTAGCCCACGCACCGGCGACCGGAGGTGTGCTACTTGACTGACGAGGGTGATCTGATCGCCGGACGCTATCGCCTCCAGACGCGCGTTGGCCAAGGTGGCATGGGGATCGTCTGGCGTGCGACCGACGAGCAACTGGGTCGAGTCGTGGCCGTCAAGCAGATGTTGCTGCACCCGGGCTCCGATGAAGCAGTGACCGAGCAGGCCGTCCAACGCGCGACCCGCGAAGCACGCGTCGCGGCGCGGTTGAAGCATCCACATGCCATCACCGTGTATGACGTCGTGCGACACGGCGGAAAGCCCTGCTTGGTCATGGAGTTCCTGTCATCCCGGAGCCTGGCTGCGGTACTGGCTGAGCAAGGCTGGCTGCCGGCCTCGAACGTCGCCCTGATCGCAAGACAGATCTCGGGCGCGCTCGCTGCCGCGCACGAGCATGGGATCGTCCACCGGGACGTCAAACCGGGCAACATTCTGATCAGCCGCGATAACACGGCCAAGATCGTCGACTTCGGCATCTCGCGGGCGACCGGCGAAGCGACCGTTACCGACGCCGGAGCGATTGTGGGTACGCCTGCGTTTCTCGCGCCGGAAGTCGCACGCGGAGGTGATGCGAATTTCGCTTCCGACGTGTTCTCTCTCGGGGCGACGCTGTTCGCCGCGTTGGAAGGACATTCGCCGTTCGGGGAAGTCGACGCTGCCATCGTGCTTCTGGCTCGGGTAGCACGAGGCCAGATCGCTCCACCGAAAACAACGGGGCCGGTCACCGACGTCGTCCTGGCCATGTTACGAAACGATCCTGCAGCGCGCCCTTCGATGCGTCAGGTACACGAAGCGTGCACCGCTATTGTCGAGGGCCGCACACCCGAACTGCCAGCACTGGGGCGGCCCACGCTCGTACTTCCTGCACGGCGCCCGCGAAAGCGTGTCGTGGTAGCAGGAAGCGCCGGGGTTTGCCTCCTCGCCACCGGCGTCGTGATTGGGATGTCGTTAGCCGCCGACCCCACCACCATCCCGGAAGTGGTGAGTCCGCCCACCTCCGCGACTGCTGCCACGACCGTGGCCAGCCACGGGTGCACCGCCTCATACCGCGTGACCGATGCCTGGCCCGGTGGTTACCAGGCGGAGGTCACCGTGGCTGGTGAGCGGGGCCGTCGACTCGTTGGCTGGTCGGTGACCTGGCGATTGCCCGAGGGACACACCATCGACGACCTGTGGAACGGTGTGCTGACCCGAACCGGACGGCACGTGAAGGTATCGGGCGCCGACTGGAATGCTGTTGTCCCCGCAGCGGAGTCGGTTGCGTTTGGTTTCGTCGGTGGCGTGGCAGATGGACAGCCGGTCGAGCCGAAACTGACCTGCCGGACCCCGTAGGAGCCGATACGTTCAGGTACATGCCGGGCGACGAGCGAACGACCACCCCGCGGCTGGAACAGGGCCTGTCCGCGGCAGACGTGGCACAGCGCGTCGCCGAGGGACGTACCAATGACGTCCCGCCCCGGGCGAGTCGAACTGTCTGGGACATCGTCCGGTCGAACGTGTTCAGTCGCATCAACGCGATCTTCGCCGTGTTGCTGGCGATCGTGTTGTCCACGGGTTACCTGATCGATGGCATGTTCGGGCTGCTGATCATCGCCAACAGTGTCGTCGGAATGGTCCAGGAGCTGAGAGCGAAGCGTACCCTCGACGCACTGTCCATCGTGGGCCAGGCCAAACCCAGGGTTCGCCGTGGCGGCGCCACCACCGAGCTCGCACCGAACGAGGTTGTCGCCGACGACGTCATAGAGATCGGGCCTGGTGATCAGATCGTCGTCGACGGGAAAGTCCTCGCCGGTGACGGGCTTGAGGTGGATGAGTCGTTGCTGACCGGCGAGTCGGATCCCGTCGGCAAGCACCTCGGCGACCACGTGCTCTCGGGTAGTTACGTGGTTGCGGGCGTCGGCGCCTATCGTGCCACGAAAGTCGGTCGGGAGGCGTACGCGGCTCGGTTGGCCGAAGAGGCCGGCAAGTTCACACTGGTCAACTCCGAACTCCGGCGTGGCATTGACCGGATCCTGCGATTCATCACCTTCCTGCTGGTGCCCGCGGGCGCGCTGTCCATCTACAACCAGCTTTCCGGCGACCAGGCACTGCCCGACGCGTTGCGCGGCATGGTCGCCGCGCTCGTTCCAATGGTGCCGGAGGGCCTGGTGTTGATGACCTCCATCGCCTTCGCGGTGGGCGTGATTCGGCTCGGCCGCCGCCAGTGTCTTGTCAACGAGTTGCCCGCCATCGAAGGTCTAGCGCGAGTCGACGTGGTGTGTGCGGACAAAACGGGCACACTCACCGAGAACTCCATGCGGCTCGCCGAGGTCCACCCGCTGGGCAAGATCGAGGTGCCACCGGAGCAGGTCCTCGCCGCGCTGGCGGCGTTGGACACACGGCCGAACCCGAGTATCGCCGCGATCGCGCGTGACTATCCGGAACGACCTGGGTGGGAACCGACGGCGGTAGCGCCCTTTTCGTCGGCCCGCAAATGGAGCGGTGGCAGCTTCGCGAACCATGGCGACTGGGTACTCGGCGCGCCCGATGTCCTTCTCGAGGAGGGCAGCGCCGAACGCGACGAAGCCGAACGTATCGCCGGACGTGGCTTGCGTGTGCTTCTTCTCGGCCGTGCTGACGGCCCGGTCGACCGCCCACAAGCGCCGGGGCGGGTGACCGCGGTTGCGCTCATCGTGCTGGAGCAGAGAGTACGACCTGAGGCGAAAGCCACCCTCGACTACTTCGCGAAACAGGGCGTTTCGGTGAAGATCATTTCCGGTGACAACGCTGCCTCCGTAGGTGCCGTGGCGGGTTCGCTTCGACTCCCGCGGTCCACGGAACCAGTTGACAGCCGGACGTTACCGGACGCACCGGATCACTTCGCCGACGCCGTCGAACGCACGAGCGTGTTCGGCCGTGTTACTCCGGAGCAGAAGCGTTCCATCGTCCACGCGTTGCAGCGACGAGGACACACCGTTGCGATGACCGGAGACGGCGTCAACGACGTGCTTGCCCTCAAGGATGCTGACATCGGTGTTGCCATGGGATCGGGCAGCCCCGCATCGAGAGCGGTCGCTCAGATCGTTCTGCTGGACAACAGTTTCGCCACCTTGCCCTACGTGGTGGGCGAAGGAAGGAGGGTGATCGGAAACATCGAACGGGTATCCGCCTTGTTCCTTACCAAGACGGTGTACTCGGTGTTGCTCGCGATCCTGGTCGGGGTCCCCGGATTGATTGGGATGGACGTTCTTCCCTATCCCTTCCTGCCGCGACACGTGACCATCACAGGATGGTTCACCATCGGTTTGCCTGCCTTTGTGCTTTCTCTCGCCCCGAACAACGAGCGCGCAAGGCCCGGGTTCGTCACGCGGGTCATGCGTACGGCCGTACCCGCCGGTGTAGCGGCTTCGGCGGCCTGCTTTGCGTCCTACCTCCTGGCTCGTGAAGGTCAGCAGCCCAACTACATCGACCAGATTCATGCCAGCACAGCGGCGCTGATCACACTGATGACCGTCGCGCTGTGGGTACTCGCGATGATCGCGCGACCGTACGTGTGGTGGAAGTGGGCCCTGGTAGCGGGGATGGCGGCGTTGTCCGCGCTGATGTTCGTGCTGCCACTGACGCGAGAGCTGTTCCTTCTCGACCCCGGCGGCTACACCGAGACTCTGGTTGCCCTTGGGTGTGCGGCCGTCGGCATCCTGCTGGTGCAACTGGGCTGGCGGATCAGCGGCAGGGTCGCGGGCACCGCGTTGTCCGATAGATAAAGCAAGTTCGCGCATGTGTCGAGCGTACGAGCAGATCGCCAGTCGGGCACACGATTTATGATATGAAAGGTCCATTCGCTACGGGCGAAATTGATGTCAGGTAAGACTCTCATTGTTTCACCTGATCGGGATACGCCGCGAATGCCGGTTCGAAGCTACGATCGTCGCTATGGGGGAGAGACGAAATCCTAATCGCTCGTCCGCGGATCAAAGCGGAAAGAGCAGCCTCGACAAGATCCGCTCGCTTGAAAGGCGTATCGCCCGCCTGCAAGCAATGCAATTTAAGGAGATTGCCCGATATGAGAGTACCCAGCGATGCCGTACCGAGGCGGCCGCAGAGTTGGCGTTGACCCTTGCCATCAACGAAAAGTCGGCCGGCAGGAAAATGTCGATGGCCAGTACGCTGGTTCACCGACTACCGAAGACGTTGCAGGCTATGCAGCGCGGAGATATCGACTCCCACAAGGCCTCGAAAATCGTGGGCCCAACAGCCTGCCTGTCGCACGAACACGTCCAACAGGTCGACGAGATCATGGCCGGCCGGTTGGGCGGTAAGACGCCAACGCAGCTCCGGCGTGCGACGACGTACGCGGTCGGCAAGGTCGATCCAGAGGGTTCAGCGCAAAGAGCCGCTCGACGCCGCGCGCAGCGACGGCTAGAGCTCGTTCACCGCGAGGACTCCATGGCAACCATCACGGCATATCTGCCCGCGGAAGTGGCCGGTGCGGCATATGCCCGGATCGATCGTCTCGCGCGTATGTCACGTGGCGCTGACGAATCGCGAACCCTTGACCAACTCCGTGCCGACGTCTTCGCGGAAACAGTTCTTGGTAAGGCCGACGGCCGTAGTGCCGCAGGACCGAAGGCGGAAGTATTCGTCTACGTCGATCTACGCACCCTGCTGGAAATGAACAACAACCCTGCACACCTCGCCGGGCACGGCACGATCCCCGCGTGGATTGCGCGCCAGATCGCCCATGATCCCGCGAGCACGTGGCGTAGGATCATCACCGATCCCCGCACCGGTGCACCGGTTGACGTCGGCCGCAAGCGGTATCGGCCACCGCGAGTCACGGACGATTTCGTTCGGGTCCGCGACCGCGAATGCAGGTTCCCCGGATGCCATCGACCGAGTCAGTTCGGGGATGTAGATCACGCGACCGCATGGTTCCGTCGCGGACAAACCAACACGAAGAACCTCATTGGCTACTGTCGACGGCACCACCGGCTTAAGACCGCACCCGGCTGGAAGTACCAGCTCAACCATCGAACCCAACGGCTCACTGTGCGGACACCATCAGGACAGAGCTACAGCAGCTCACCGGAACCACTCCATGATCCCGGCCGATGAACCCGTAGCAGGTCACGGGAGAGCCGGGTGGTGCTTCCGTGAGACGAAAGGCAGCTAGCCTCGCACCGACCCTCCGGGCATCGTCGGCTGCATCACTGCGGCACTGTGAGCCCGCGGGAGGGGAATATCGGATGACCATCACGACTCGTGCAGCGATCACACGCTATGCGCACTCACCTTGGGAAGTCACGGAACTTCAGCTTGACGAACCAAGAGCACACGAGGTCAGGGTGAAGTTCTACGCCGCAGGCCTGTGCCACTCCGACGACCACATAACCCGGGGTGACGCTCCGGTAAGGCTGCCGGTCGTCGGAGGCCACGAAGGCGCAGGCATCGTTGAATCGGTTGGGCCCCACGTGACCAGGGTGAAGCCTGGAGACCGCATTGTTTGCTCATACATTCCTGCGTGCGGCAAGTGTCGTCCATGCTCGACCGGTCATCAGAACATGTGTGACGAAGGCAAGAATGCTTCCACCGGCATGTTCTCCGACGGAACGTTCCGCTTTCATGACGGCGACACCGACCTTGGTGGGTTCTGCACGCTGGGAACCTTCTCGCAATACGCCGTCGTTTCGGAGTGGGCTTGTGTGGCGTTGGCTGACGACATCCCCTTCGACATCGCGGCGCTCGTCGGGTGCGGAGTACCGACCGGGTGGGGATCGGCGGTGCACGCGGCCGAAGTGCGAGCAGGAGACACGGTCGTCATATACGGCGCTGGAGGAGTCGGCAGTAACGCCGTTCAAGGCGCCCGATACGCGGGAGCCCGCTTCGTCGTGGTGGTTGACCCGGTCGATTTCAAACGAGACATGGCCAAGGTCTTCGGCGCAACACACACCTTTGCCGACGCCACGTCCGCGCACGACTACGTCGTCGAGGCCACCTGGGGTCAGTTGGCTGATCACGCGATCTGTACGCCAGGCGTGCTCACGGAAGACATCGTCAACGCAGCCGTTCAGGTGACTGGCAAGGCGGGCAAAGTAACCGTGACCGCCGTCGGGAAGCTCGAGGAAAGGGCTGTGAATATACCTGCGGGCATGCTCATCGGGTACCAGCGGCAAGTACGGGGCGCGTTGTTCGGTGACAGCAACCCCCTCTATGACATCCCCCGGCTATTCGATCTCTACCGTGCCGGTGACCTCAAGCTGGATGAGTTGGTGACTCGTCGGTACAGCCTGGACGAAATCAACCAGGGTTACCAGGACATGCTGGACGGCAAGAATATTCGTGGAGTGATCATCCACGAACACTGAGTCTCCGGACATGTCGATCTTCCCAGTCGCCCGTCATGCCCTGGCTGACGTGCGGAGATAACACCTCATTACTCAACATCGCGACAAATGACGTAGGCCCACTACGCCGGCGGATCGAGACGACGCAGCGGTAGGAAGTTTCTCTTCCACCTCACGAAAGGTCCCTGCTCCGATCCGAGACGAGTAGGGAACCTGTAGCCGCATCGGAGTTACCTCGGTCCAACGGCGCTACCGAAGCAGGAGATGCACGTGAGAATAAGAATTCGGCAGATCATCGCACTCGTGGGGGTGATTTTCGTCGTCGCCGCGTGCGGGGGTGGCCCGGCCGACACGAGTGCAGGGTCGGAAGGCCCACCGCAGCGGGGTGGCTCGCTTACCGTGCTGCTTTCGTCCGGTTTTGCCGGCTCCTGGCCCAGCGGTCTCGATCCGGCGACGAACACCACGGGTGGCGCGAACCTGAGCCACATGAATGCCATCTTCGGTGGCTTGTTCAAGCTCGTGGCGGACGATGACGGGAGCAACGCCCGTGTCGAGCCGGAGATGGCGCAAGGCTACGAGTTCGCCGACGGCGGAAAGACTCTCAAGGTCACCATTCGTGACGGCATCAAATTCAGTGACGGTACCCCGTACAACGCGGAGGCTGTGGCTTTCAACTGGAAGCGTGACCTCGAATCGACGTGCACGTGTGCGCCACGCTGGCCGCTGGCCGAGAACGGTGGAATCACCACTGAAGGCGACAACACGGTGGTGCTGAAGTTCACGCAGCCCTACGCCGCAGTGATCAACTCCATTGTGGTCTCGAACGCGAACTGGATTGCCTCTCCCACTGCGCTGAAGAAGATGGGCGAGGAGCAGTTCAAGATCAAGCCGGTTGGCGCGGGACCGTTCAAGGTTGTCAGCAACCGGCTGAGCTCTGAGCTGCGACTGACCCGGAATGAGAACTACTTCAAGGACGGGCAGCCGTACCTCGACGAGCTGATCATCAAGTCGGTAGGCGGTGACCAGCCCGCGTACCAGGCGATTCTCGCGGGACAGGCACATGTTTACGAGGGCATGGTGACAACGCCACTCATCGAGCAGGCGAACGGCAATGCCCAAGTGACGGTGACTCAGCAGCCTGCGACCTCGCCGTACCTGGTGCAGTTGAACACTTCGCGGGCGCCGTTCGACAACCAGAAGGCACGCGAAGCGATCTATTACGCGACCAACGCGGAGGCCATCAGTAAGGGCCTGTTCAAGGGCGCCTACCCCGCGGCCCAGACGTTCACCGGTCCCGGTGGCCTGTTCCACCAGGACACCATCCCCGGCTACCGCACGTACGACCCGGAGAAGGCCAAGCAGCTCGTCAAGGAACTTGGCGGGTTGACGGTGAACCTCGGCACGATCAAGCAGTACGTGGCCGAGCAGGTCATGACGGCGCTGCAGAGTCAGTGGGAAGAGGTCGGCATCAAGACCACGATCGAGTCGCACGAGCTGAACGCTCTGATCGGAAACTTCAACTCCGGCAAGTGGGAGGCGATGTTGCAGACGGCAGGGGCGTGGGATCCGGCCGCGGGCGTGGGCGTGAGCTTCCGGTTCGACTCGGAGGCACCGTTCAGCGGTGTCCACGACAAGGACCTGGACAAGCTGCTCGACGATGCTGCGGCCACGATCGAACCGGAGCAGCGCGGTGAACTCTATGCCGAGGCGGGCAAGTTGATCAGTGATAAGGCGTACGCGCCCTACATTCTGGCCTTCGCGCCCGCGAACATCGCGGCGAAGGGTGTGCACGGTCCCGGCGTCGACACCAAGATCCCACCGGTTCTCGTCAACACCGGAATCCTGTGGGACGGGGTGTGGATGAGCAAGTGACCATCACGGAACCGGTCACAGACGACGCCCGGGAAGCCGCCCCGGGCGTCGTCGCCCGCCTCGCGCACTCACCGAGCCTGCGGCTGATCGTTCGACGGCTGCTCGCGGCCGTTCCGATCGTGCTCGGTGTCAGCATTCTGACGTTCATCGTGCTCAGCCTCATCCCCGGCGACGCCGCGCAGTTGCTGCTCGGGCCGGAAGCCACGCCTGAGCAGATCGCCACGCTGAACAGGCAGATGGGGCTCGACCAGCCTCCCGTGCAGCGCTACCTGGACTGGCTGGGTGGTGCGGTCACCGGGGACCTGGGCAACTCCTTGGTAAGTGGGCAACCGGTGACCAGTGAGCTGGGTGCTCGGTTCGCCGTCACCGGTGAGCTTGTGGGGCTGGCGTTCGTGATCTCGCTCGGGCTCGCGGTGCCGGTCGCACTGCTCGCGGCGTACAAGCCGAACCGGTTGTTCGACCGCATCAGTATGTTCGTCAGCATCACCGGGCTCGCCGTGGCGAACTACGTGATCGCACTGCTGCTGGTGTTGTTGTTCGCGGTGCAGTTCGCGTTCTTCCCGGCCATCGGGTTCGTGCCCATCAGCCAGGGCTTGGGTGAGAACTTGCGGGCGATGCTGTTGCCCGCCGTGTCGATCGCGTTCCCACTGTTCTGCTTCTACACCCGTTTCCTGCGTGGTGATCTGGTCGACCAGTTGCAGGGTGAGGACTACATCATCACCGCGAGGGCGAAGGGCATCGGGCCGTGGCAGGTCCTGCTGCGGCACGCGTTCCGCAACTCTTCCTTCGGCCTGCTCACGGTGGTCGGCCTGAACCTGGGCACCCTGATTGGCGCCACCGTGATCATCGAGCAGATCTTCGCGCTGCCCGGCATCGGTCAGTTGCTGCTGCAGGCCATCAACACCCGTGACTTCGTGGTAGTGCAGGCCTGCGTGGTGGTGTTCGCAGTGGTTGCGGTGCTGGCAAACCTGTTGACAGACCTGCTCTACGCCGTGCTCGACCCGAGGATCCGCTATGGCAATAGTTGAGGCATCGGCTTCTTCCGCACTGCTCGCCGAGACCGGACAGAGCCGGCTGCGGGGCTGGCTGCGTCACCTGGAACTCGCCTTCCCCGTCGGCCTGCTCGTCATCATCATCGGTGGGTGCTTCCTGTGGCCGGTGATCGGGTCGGTTCCGGACCCCGTGGGCGGGAACGTGCTGGAGTCGAACCTGCCCGCGTTCTCACAAGGGCATCTACTCGGCACCGACCCCAACGGCAACGACGTGTGGTCGCGCATCCTTTACGGTGGCCGGTCTTCTTTGGTCGTCGGTGTCGCGGTGAACGTGCTGGGGTTGTTGGTAGGTGGCACGTTGGGTGCGGTCAGCGCCCACGTTGGTGGCGTGCTCGATGCGATCATCATGCGCGTGCTCGACGTGTTGATCGCGTTCCCTTCGCTGGTGCTGACGCTGGCCGTGGCGCAAAGCCTCGGGCCCAGTCAGACCAACACGATCTTCGCGCTTGCGTTCTTCTCGGTGCCTGCGTTCGCCAGGGTGGCTCGTGCCGCGACCTTGCGGCTGCGGGAGCAGCCGTTCATGACCGCCGCGAGACTGTCAGGCACCAGTGGCTGGCGGATGTTGTTCCGCCACATCGCACCCAACATCATCCCGCAACTGGTGACGTTCGCGATGCTCGGTATGGGCATCATCATCGTGATCGAGGGCGCGTTGAGCTTCCTCGGTCTCGGCATCCCCCCACCGGCACCGAGCTGGGGGAACATGATCTCCCAGGGGCAGCAGGCCCTGTCGGCCACGCCGATGCTGGTCGTATGGCCATCGGTGGTGCTGTTCCTCACGGTGCTGGCGTTCAACCTGCTCGGTGAGACCCTGCGTGCCCGTTGGAGCGGCCGATGAGTATCGAGGAGATCAGCGACGCCGCGGCGGCGGCCGCGCCCGCCTACGGTGGGGCGGAGCCCCTGCTGGAGGTGGAGGACCTGCGGGTGCGGTTCACCGGCAGGGGCAGGCGGGTCAACGCGGTGAACGGCCTCAGCTACCGGCTGCACGAAGGCAGGATGCTCGCCATCATCGGGGAGTCGGGCTCCGGTAAGAGTGTCAGCTCACGTGCGTTGATGGGACTGCTGCCGCCGACGGCTCGGATCAGCGGCTCAGCCCGCTTCCAGGGCACGGAGTTGTTGAACCTGTCGGAACGGGAGATGCGCAGGCACCGCGGTGCCGACATCGCCATGGTGTTCCAGGACCCGGCCCGCTCGCTGAACCCGACGATGCGGGTCGGTGTGCAGATCACCGAGGCAGTGCGCGCGCACAGTGACATGGACAAGCGGGCCGCCTACGAGCGGGCGATGGAACTACTGCAGCTTGTGCGGTTGCCCGCGCCGCAGCGGCGCTTCCACGAGTACCCGCATCAGCTTTCCGGCGGTATGCGACAGCGCGTGATGATCGCTATCGCGTTGGCCGCGGACCCGAGGCTGCTCATCGCGGACGAGGCGACCACCGCACTGGACGTCACCACACAGGCACAGATCATGGAGCTGCTGCTGGAACTACAGGAGCGGCTGGGAATGGCGATCATCATGATCAGCCACGACCTGGGCCTTGCGGCCAGCTACGCGCACGATGTGATCGTTATGTATGCGGGAAGGGCTGTGGAGTACGCGCCTGCGACCACGCTGTTCTCCCATGTGCGTATGCCTTACACCAAGGCGCTGCTTGGCGCGATACCCAGACTGGAGCGGCAGCCGCACGCGCTGCTGCCGGTCACGCCGGGTCAGCCGCCCGATCTGACCGCGCTGCCGCCCGGCTGCCCGTTCGAGCCTCGTTGTTCGAGGGCGCAGGAAGACTGCCAGCAGGAGGCGCCCGCCTTCACCGAACACGAGCCAGGCCACTGGTGGGCGTGCTGGCACCCTTGTGAGGACGGTGAAACCGAGTGACCACAGTGGAGGAACCACTACTGCGGGCGCGCAACATCGTGCAGGAGTTCACGGTGCGAGGCCGCGGTGGGGTCAAGGGTGGCGTGGTGCACGCCGTTTCCGACGTGTCCTTCGACATCCATTCCGGGGAAACCCTCGGGGTGGTCGGCGAGACCGGATCGGGAAAGTCCACCCTGGCGCGCTCGATCATCCAGGCGCCGCGGCCGAAGTCGGGCGAGGTGCACTTCAAGGGCACCGATCTGATGCACGCCAAGCGCAACGGCATCGCCGAAGCCCGGCGGCACATGCAGATGGTGTTCCAGGACCCGTTCGGCTCGCTCAACCCGCGTTGGCGGGTATCGGACATCGTCGCCGAGCCACTGGTCGGCTACGGCGTGGGAAACGGGACCGAGCGCGCCCGCCGCGTGCGTGAACTGCTCGATCTGGTCGGCCTCAACCCCGACACCTATGGCAAGCGCAGGCCGCACGAGCTGTCCGGTGGGCAGTGTCAGCGAGTCGCGATCGCGAGGGCCATCGCGCTGGACCCGGCGCTCATCGTGTGCGACGAGGCGGTGTCCTCGCTGGATGTGCTCATCCAGGCACAGGTACTGAACCTGTTCGAGCAACTGCGGAGCGAGCTCAACCTGTCCTACCTGTTCATCTCTCACGACTTGGCGCTGGTCAAACAGGTCAGCGACCGGGTCGCGGTGATGCACCTGGGCCAGCTGTGCGAGATCGGTCCCGCGGAGACGCTGTATCGGGCGCCGCTGCACCCGTACACGGTGGCGTTGCTGGCTTCCATACCCGAACTCGACCCGAGCACGGCGCGGCAGCGCAAGGCGTTGAGCATCAAGGGTGAACCGCCGTCACCGATCTCCCCGCCCAGTGGGTGCCGCTTCCGTACTCGCTGCCCGCGTGCCGTGCAGCGGTGCGCCGACGAGGCTCCGGTGTTGCGCGAGTTGACTCCGGGGCACAGCGTGGCCTGCCATTTCCCGGAGCAGTAGCCACTGGCCGACCGCGAGCCCCCAAGCGATGGGGGCTCGCGGTTTTCCGTGCGGTGGAAGACTCGTGGCGCTGCTCGCTGCCCGAAAACTACCGTCTGTGCAGGCAGGTCCAACGAAGGAGTTGTCGCCATGTTCGATGCCATGATCGACCCGACCGCGACGCCGACCGAGCGCAGGAGGGCCACCCCGCTGGCCGCACGGCCACGGAGCCTCGCGGGCCGCACCGTGGGGTTGCTCGCCAACACCAAGACCAACGCCGAGGCCATGCTCGACGCGGTCGGTTCGCTGTTGAACGAGCGGCAGGGCGTCGCGGGATTGGTGCGGCGTAAGAAGCTCAGCATCACCGACCCGGTGCCTGGCGACATACTCGCCGACCTCACCGAGCAGTGCGACGTGGTGGTGGTCGGCGTCGGTGACTGCGGTTCCTGCAGCGCTTCCGCGATCGCCGACGGGCTTGCCGTCGAGAACGCCGGAATCCCCGCGGTGGTCATCTGCACGGAGGCCTTCGTCGCGAGCGCCGATGCGATGGCCGACCTGCAGGGCAGCCCCGGCTACCGCTACGTGCGCATTCCGCACCCGCTGGCGCTGCTCGACGAGGCGGGGGTCGCCGAGCGCGCCGAGCAGGTCCTCGACGACATCGTCGACGTGCTGACCGCGGACACCGCCACGGTCGCCGCATGACAGCCACCGGCGAGGAGGAACTGCTCGACTACACCAGAGGCGCCATCGAGCACGCCTATGCGCGGGGCTGGACCGACGGGCTGCCCGTCGTGCCGGTTACCGCGTCGATGGTCGAGGAGTTCCTCGCGCATACCCCCCGCGCCCGAGACGAGGTGATCACGGCTCTGCCGCACCTGAAGCGGGAGTGCACGGTCGAGCAGGCCGCCGTCAACGCCGCGCTCGCCGGGTGCAGGCCGGAGTACCTGCCTGTCGTGCTTGCCGCGTGGGACGCGCTCGGCCAGGACCGGGTGTCGGGCGCGGCGTGGCAGAGCACGAGCGGGCCAGCCCCGCTGCTCGTCGTGAACGGCCCGATCCGCGAGGAGTTGGGCATCAACAGCAAGGGCGGGGTGTTCGGGCCGGGCTTTCGGGCTAACGCCACGATCGCCCGCGCGGTGGGACTGATCGTGCGCAATGTGCTAGGCGTCCGGCCGCAGGAACTCGAGCAGGCGACCCAGGGCGTGCCGGGCAGGTGGTCACTGTGTATCGGGGAGAACGAGGAGGACAGCCCCTGGGAGCCGCTGTCGGTCGAACTCGGCCAACCCGAGGGCACGGACACGGTCACCGCGCTGCTGTTGCGGACCTGCGAGTTCGTGGACAACAGGCACACCACCGACGCCGAGCGCGTGCTGTGGGACCTTGCCGACACGATCTGGCGCACCGGGGCGGCGATCGGCAGGCATTCCTCGGCGGGCCTGGTGCTGAGCGTGGAGCACGCGCAGCAACTCGCCGACGCCGGGTTCTCCAAGGCGGATGTGCAGCGGTGGCTTTACGAGCATTGCGTACGCAGCCACGCCGACCTCGAGCGAGCGGGCAAGGGGCTCGGCGGCCAGGAGGGTCCCGGCATCGATGAGTACGGGCTGCACATGCTGCCATCGCCGGAACAGTTGCTGGTGATGGTCGCCGGAGCTCGTAACGCCGCGATCTCCATGGTCGTGCGGCCGTTCGGGTTCGCGGGTTGGTCCCGCACGGCACATCCCATCCAGCGAGTCGTGCCGGGCTGAGCGATGCGGGAATCGCCGCTTCGCCGCGCACTACGGGTGTTCGAGGCCTTCACGGTCGATCACCTGGAACTCAACCTGACCGAGATCGCCAGGCGCAGCGGGCTACCGATCTCCACAACGCACCGGCTCGTGGGCGAGTTGGTGCGGTGGGGTGCGCTGGAGCGCGGGCCCGGCGGATACCGCATCGGGCTACGACTGTGGGAGACGGCGGCACTGGCGCCGAGGGCACTCGGGCTGCGGGATGTCGCGTGGCCGTACCTGGAGGACCTGTACCACGCGATCGGTGAGAACGTGCTGCTCGCCGTCCGGGACGGGATGGAGATCGTGTTCGTGGAGCGGCTGTCCGGTCCCGGCGCCGTTCCGGTGCTGACCACGCTCGGCAGGCGCAGATCGCTGCACGCAACCAGCGCCGGGCTGACGCTGCTCGCCCACGCGCCGACGCAGGTGCAGGAGACGGTGCTGTCCTCGTCGCTGCGCCGGTACACGCCCAGGACGGTGGTTGACCCGGTGCGGCTGCGGCACACACTCGCCGAGATCCGGCGCGCCGGATACGCCGTCTGCGACGGGCACATGACTTTGGATGCGCTGTCGGTTGCCGCGCCGATCGTGGACTCGACCGGGCTGGTCACCTCGGCGCTGTCGGTCGTGGTGAGCGCGGGTACCGACCACCGCCGCCTCATCCCCGCTGTCGTGACGGCCGCTCGCGGGGTTTCCCGTGCACTCGGAGCACCCGGGGCTCGGCGGCACAGCCGTTCCGGTGTGGCCGGTTAGGAGGAGCTGTGAAATGCGGGTGAGTGAGAAGGCCGCCACTGTGTTGCTTGTGGACGACCACGCGGTTGTCCGTCGAGGACTGACCGCCTATCTGGACATGGTGAACGACATTACCGTCGTGGGGGAGGCCAAGGACGGGCGTGACGCGTTGCGGTATCTCGCCGAGTCGGCCGTGCGCCCCGACGTGGTGCTCATGGACCTGCTGATGCCGGGCATCGACGGCGTGGAGGCCACTTCCGTGATCGCGCGGGACTACCCGGGTGTGGCCGTGGTCGTGCTGACCAGTTTCGGGGAAGGCGAACGGGTGCGCGCCGCACTGGAGGCCGGCGCGAGCGGTTACCTGCTCAAGGACGCCGAACCTGAGGAGGTGGCCGATGCCGTGCGCGCCGCCATGCGTGGCGAGACCAGGCTGTCCGGCCGGGTGGCCAGGTGCCTGACCCGCGAGCTGTCCGCACCCGGTTCCGGGCTGGCAGCGCTCACCTCGCGGGAGCGGGAGATCCTGAAGCTTGTCGCGCAAGGCTGCTCCAACCGCGAGATCGCGCAGCGGCTCACGATCAGCGAGCGCACCGCGCGCACCCATGTCAGCAACGTGCTGGCGAAGCTGCACCTTGCCTCGCGTACGCAGGCGGCGTTGCTCGCGATCCGGGAAGGCCTGGTGCCGCCGCCGGGAACCGTCGAATGACGTAGCCGGTTTCGCGTCATTCGCGGGGAGCCTCGCTACTACGGCATTTCTAGATTGGCGGTGTGGAGATTTCCCTTGACGGCAAGGTCGCCGTGGTCACCGGAGCGGGCCCCAATATCGGCAGCGGTATCGCACTGGCGCTGGCAAGGTACGGCGCCAAGGTCGCGTGCAACGACATCGACGCCGACGCCGCGAACAGAAGTGTCGAGCGGGTTGAGCGCAACGGTGGCACGGCGATCGCGATACCAGGTGACGTGACCGACGAGGAGCAGGTGAAGAGCTACCTCGACACGGTTGTGAACACCTTCGGCAAGATCGACATTCTGGTGAACAACGCGGCGCTGCTCGGCGGGCGTGGGGTGCTGGACGAGAGTGCGGAGTTCTTCTCCAGGGCCGTCCAGGTGGCCGCGATGGGCAACTTCCTCAACACGAAGTACGTCGGCAGGCACATGGCCGAGCGGGGCATCCGGGGCTCGATCGTGGCGATCTCGTCGTCGAACGGCTGGTCCGGCACTGCCGGGGTGATCGCGTACGCGTTCCACAAAGGTGGTGTCAACAACTTCGTGCGTGCCGCGGCGATGGACCTGGCGCCCTACGGGATTCGCGTCAACGGCTTCACACCCACCGCGCCCACTCCGGACAACCCCGACCTGATCGCGGAGCAGGGGCCGGGTGGGGTGCTGGACCGGCCCCGCGTCAAGGGACTGGGCGGGCCGACCGGTGACGAGCCGTGGCGCAGGCCTACCCGTTGGGACGGGCAGCGACCGCCGCTGGTGCCGATGGGCACCACCGGCACCCCGACCGACATCGGGCACTGCGTGGCGTGGCTGTGCTCGGACTACGCGCGGCTGATCACCGGCTGCGACCTGGTGGTCGACGGTGGCGCGCGGGCGAAGAACTTCGCTTACTCCCCGGCCGCACCGGAGCACCTCGCGGGCCCGGTGCCGCTCATCCCGCTCGACATCACCGGCGAGATGGACCAGGAGAGCCGGTGAGGAAGCCGGTCCTGACGGCGAAGGAGGCGGTGGCCGACATCGCCGACGGTGCCGTGCTGCTCGCGGGTGGCTTCGCGGGCGCGGGTTACCCGATGCTGCTGTTCGAGGCGCTTGCCGACCGAGGTGTGCGTGGGCTGACGCTGGTGTGCCTCAACGGTGGTCAGGGTGAGGTGGGCGCGGCGCGGCTGGTGCGCGACGGGGCTGTCGACACGCTGGTGTGCAGTTACCCGCTCGGCCCGGCCGACCATGTCGTGCGGGAGGCGGTGGAGTCGGGCCGGATGCGAATGGATCTGGTTCCGCAGGGCACGCTGGCCGAGGCGATCAGAGCGGGCGGCGCCGGGCTGGGTGGGGCGTTGACCAGGACCGGGCTGGGCACACGGTTCGCAGAGGGCAGGGACGTGGTGCTGGTGCGCGGTGTGGAATACCTGCTCGAGCCCGCCATTCGTGGCGATGTCGCGTTCATCCGTGCTCACGAGGCCGATCCGTGGGGCAACCTGCGCTACCGGCATGCGCAGCAGAACTTCAACCCGTTCATGGCGACCGCCGCCAAATTGACGATCGCCCATGTCGACCGCGTCGTCGGTGACGGGTTCGAGCCCGCGTCGGTGCACACGCCGGGTGTCTTCGTGCAACGCATCGTCGTGGAGGGAGACCCCGATGGTCACCCCGCTTGATCGTGGCCGGATCGCCGCAAGGGTCGCAAAGGATCTGCGACCCGGCTGGTACGTCAACCTCGGCGTGGGCATCCCGCTGCTGCTGGCGGACACGCTGGCCCGCTCGCGGGACTTCGTGCTGCACAGCGAGAACGGCATCCTCGGCCTCGGTTCCGAAGCGGCCGAGGCCGAGCGTGATCCCGATCTGGTTGACGCGGGCGGCCGGTTCGCGACATTGACGGCAGGGGCGAGCCTGTTCGACTCCGCGACGTCGTTCGCCATGCTGCGCGGCGGCCATATCGACGCTGCCGTCATCGGCGCCTACCAGGTGTCGCAGCGGGGGGATCTGGCGAACTGGAACGTGCCGGGCCGCAAGTTCGGCGGCATCGGTGGGGCCGCCGACATCGGCGCTTCGGTGCCGAACCTGTTCGTGACGATGACGCACATTTCCCGCGACGGCGAACCCAAGATCGTCGAGGAGTGCAGCTACCCGCTCACGGCGGTGCGGGCCGTCACGCGTGTCTACACCGACCTCGCCGTGCTGACCGTGACCGAGCGGGGGTTGCGGCTCGACGAGGCGGTCGACGGCATGACGCCGCGGGACGTACAGCGAGTGACCGGCGC
The DNA here is from genome assembly GCF_011761185.1 of Saccharomonospora amisosensis. NCBI lineage: Bacteria > Bacillati > Actinomycetota > Actinomycetes > Pseudonocardiales > Pseudonocardiaceae > Saccharomonospora > Saccharomonospora amisosensis. The sequence goes on from NZ_JAAOYM010000001.1 coordinate 1,367,159, forward strand.
GCCGCTGTACTGGGACGACACCTTCCGCACTTTGACGGTCTGAGCTGTGTGGGACGCGGACAGGGTTCGTGCCGTGGTGGCTGGCCTCGCGCGCATCGTCGCCGCCGACGGTGGCAGGCTGGTGTTGCGCTCGTACGACGCGCGGCGGCGAGAGCTGGCAGTGGAGCTGACCGGCGGGCCGGGACCGGACAACGTCGACGGCAGCGCGGGCAGGCCCGGCTGCCCGGTGGACGAGCGGCTGGTTGCCGACTTCCTCACCGAGGCGCTGTGCCGGCACGGCATCGACCTCGCCGAGATCCGGGTGGAGAGCAGGCTCGACCGCAACGGCGCCTAGCACATCAGGTGCCGATGCGGGCAGGTCGCACCTCACATTCGCGTCAGTTTTGACTCGATAGTGTGATCAAAAGGTCGAGACGTGTGAGGAGTGCCGATGTCGGAACCCGTTCCCGAGGGTGTGGACCTCGACCACCCGAACCCGGCGAGGATCTACGACTGGTTCCTTGGCGGCACGACGAACTGGGCCATCGACAGGGAGTTCGGCGCCAAGGTGGTGGAGACCTTCCCGCTGGTGCGCACCATGGCCAGGGTCGGCAGGGAATTCCTCGGCAGGGGTGTGCGTCACCTGGCCTCGCAGGGGATCACGCAGTTCCTCGATCTGGGCTCGGGTGTGCCGACGGTCGGCAACGTCCACGAGATCGCGGACTCGGTGAATCCCGGTAGCCGTTGTGTGTACGTCGACAACGAGCCGGTTGCCGTCGCGCACTCGCGGGTGCTGCTGGAACGGCAGGGAGACCCGGCCAGGCACGCGGTGTTGCACGGCGATCTGCGGCACGCCGACGGCATCTGGGAGCGAGCGCTCGCGACGGGCGTGCTCGACCCGAGCAGGCCCGTCGGACTCATCGTGGTGAACGTGCTGTACTTCTTCGGCGACGGGGACCGTCCTTACGATTTCGTCGCGCGCTACCGCGACCTGTTGCCCTCCGGTTCGTACCTGCTCAGCTCCCACCTGACCGAGGACGGGGTGCCGAGGGAGGGCTCGAGCGAGCGCGCGCGGGTGCGCAGCCAGTACCAGAGTTCGGGCTCCCCGCTGCACCTTCGCACCCGTGAGGAGTTCACGCGGTTCTTCGACGGGTTCGACCTGGTGGAGCCCGGTGTGGTGTGGGTTCCGCTGTGGCAGCCGGACGTTGCCGCCTCGCCCGCATCCGAGGAGTTCGCCGACGAGCCGTCGGCGAGCAGCGCGTTCGCGGCACTGGGCCGCAAACCCTGACCCTGGTTCTCAGCCACCGGAGTCGGGGCCGAACAACTCGTCGAGATGGCGGCGTAGCAGGGCCATGGCCGCTTCGGCGGTGCGCTGGCCGATGAGCACGCTGGTGCCGAGCCCGTGGTTGAGCGTCACCAGGCGGGCCGCCTCTGTCGCCGGGTCGAGGCCGGGCCGCAGCTCACCTGCCGCTCGTGCCCCGCGCAGCAGATCGGTGATCCGCAGCTCCAGCCGGTCCGGGCCCGCCACGAACGGTTCGCGCGCCAGGTCCGGGTCGGTCATGGCGAGCACCGCGTAGGACGTCCACATGAGGTGGAAGGTCCGGCTCGGCGCGTCGGTCGGCAACGCTTCGGCCAGGAACGCCTCGAGGTGCGCGCGCGCTGGCGCTTCCCCCGGCAGCCGGGCCAGCCGGGCCGCCCAGCGTTCGTGTGCGCGCCGTTCGAGTTCTTCCAGCGCGGCGTGCATCAGGCCTGCCTTGGTCCGGAAGTAGTACTGGACCAGTCGCAGTGACACCCCCGCTTCGGCGGCCACCGACCGCATCGTCACCGCGTGCAGTCCTGCCCTGCTCGCGACCCGCAGGAGCGCGTCGACGAGTTGAGATCTGCGCTGGGCGTGATCGGCTGTTCTGGGCACGGCTGCAATTGTGGTACAGATGTATTTGATACGGCTGTATCAACACCTTGGGGCGGAGAGGGCGGTCGGCGTTGCGGGCACTGGTGGCGGTATGCGCGGCGCAGTTCATGGTCGTGCTGGACGTCTCGATCGTTAACGTCGCGCTGCCCCGGATCGAGGCCGCGCTGGGCCTCGACGTCACGGCCTCGCACTGGGTCGTCAACGCCTACACGTTGGTGTTCGCGGGCCTGTTGTTGCTCGGCGGCAGGGTGGCCGACCTGTACGGGCACAAGCGGACATTGCTGGTAGGTCTGGCATTGTTCAGCACCGCGAGCCTCGTGGCGGGCCTGGCAGGCGGGCAGGAAACGCTGATCGCGGCGCGGGCCGCGCAGGGGCTCGGTGCGGCCGTGCTGGCCCCTGCCACGCTGACCATCGTCGGCACCGCCTTCGAAGGCGCAGCGCGAACCCGGGCGCTGGCTGTGTGGACGGGAGTGGGGCTGGCCGGTGGCACGGCGGGCAACCTGGCGGGCGGGTTGCTGACCCAGACGATGTCATGGCGGGCGGTGCTGCTGGTCAACGTGCCGATCGGCGTGGTGACGGCCTGGCTTGCCCGCTGCCTGCCCCCCGACCGGGCGCGCGCGAGGCCGCGGTTGGATGTGCCCGGCGCCGCGCTCGCCGTCGCCATGCTGGTGTGTGGCACGTTCGGCCTGGCGAGGGCGGGCACGCACGGCTGGAGCGACCCTGCGACGGTAACGGCACTTATCGCCTGCGGCTGTGCCCTCGTGCTGTTCGTACCTGTGCAGACCCGGTGGGCCCGGCACCCGCTGATTCCACCGCGACTGCTGGCGCACGGGCAGGTGGCGCGGGGCAACGTGATCGCGCTGCTCGCCGGTGCCTGCCTGAATCCGATGTGGTTCTTCCTGGCCTTCTCGATGCAGCAGGTGCTGCAACTGGGGCCGTTGCAGACGGGGCTCGGCTTTCTGCCGCACACCCTGCTGGCGATCGTCGTGGGTGTCGTGGTCACGCCGCGGCTGCTGCGCCGGGTGGAAGGGCGCACTCTGCTGGGCATCGGCGCGCTCGTCGCCGCAGCCGGTTTCGTCTGGCAGAGCAGGCTGACGCCGGAAAGCGGTTACCTGGAGGACGTGCTCGGCCCTGCCGTCCTCATCAGCGTCGGTAGCGGCCTGCTCAACACACCGGTCACGCTCGCGGCCACGTCCGGTGTCCCCAGGCAGGACGCCGGAGCGGCCTCCGGCCTGCTGAACACGACGAAACAGGTGGGGGCGGCGTTGGGGCTGGCCGTGTTGACGACCATCGCCGGACCCGTCTCCACCGACCAAGGGGCCCTGGCTTCGGGTTACGGCCGGGCTTTCGCCGCCATGGCGGCTGCGCTGCTGGTGGTGGCCGTGCTGGCGCTCACTTCCCCGGGAGCGGCAGTGACCTCGGACCGGGATGGTCTTCGCAGCACTCGGTGACCAGCCAATGTGCTACCTCTCGCAGCTTCATGTTCGCGTGTTGCGAGGCCTGGATCAGCATCCCGAAGGCCCTGTCCTCGTCGAGGCCGTGTCGCTGCATCAGGATGCCCTTGGCCATGCCGATGACGTCCCTTGCGTTGAGCGCGGCTCGCAGTTGCGCCTGGCGGTTGGCGCCGACGAGTGCCACGGCGGCGTGAGCGGCGAACAGCTCGGTCAGGTGCTCGGTGTCGGAGTCGAACGCGTCCGCGTGCGTCGAGTACAGATTCAACGCGCCGAGCAGCGTGTTCGCGGTGAACAACCGGACAGCGAGCATCGAGGTGACGCCGAGCTCGGCGGCGGCTTGACCGAAGCTTGGCCAGCGCCCGTCGGCGACGATGTCACCCGTGCGGTACACCTGGCCACTGAAGGTGGCGTCCACGCAGGGGCCGTCGGAGAGTTCGTGCTGGATCTCGTCCAACCGGGCGACGAGTGCGCTGGACGGCGCGACCGAGCGGATCCGACCGTCCTCCAGCAGGGAGACGCCGACGTGCTCGGCCCCAGGCACCGACACCGACACCGCGGACACGATGTTGCGCACAGTGCGTTCTACGTCAGGCTCGGGCTCCAGCGATCGCGCGACCCGGTTGAAGACGTCGGCGAGCTGGGCACGGCCTGCGAGGCTCGGCTGCTCCGTCATGCCCCCAGCGTCCGCGTGACCCTCGTGACTGTCCAGCGTGGCGGGGACCGAAGGCCGCATGTCCCGCTACGGAGTGGGGTAGCCAACGTCGCGACGGTCGGGTGGGACGGTGAACCGGGAGGATGAATGGACTCCGACGGTGGCGTGCGCGGCAGCGTGGTGGTCGGAGTGCTGGCGGACCCGGGCCTGCCGAGCGAGGTCGTGAGTGGGATTGTCGACGACCTTCCTGCCATGCTCGAGCAGGGCATCGGCAGCGGTGTGGACTGGCGCGTCGACTTCCGTACCCAGTCACTGGTGCTCGACGAACACGGCAACGTGCCGATCGCCAAGCTCGCTGAGCGGCTTCGGGCCAGGCAGGGCTGGGACATCATGTTGCTCGTCACCGACCTGCCCCGTCGGGTCGGGCGAAACCCGATTCTCGCCGATCTCAACCTCGAGCACCGGGTCGTGCTCGCGTCGCTGCCCGCGGTGGGTGGGATCCAGCTACGCAAGCGCCTGCGTGACTCGCTGGCCTACCTGCTCGGCGAGCTGGGCAGGGCGGGCGTGTTGCCGCAGGAGGTCTCGCCGCGGCGGCCGAAGGCAGGCACCGCCATCTCACCGGTTCGCTGGGTCGACCAGCCGGGCGAGGGTATCGACGCGTCGCTGTCGCTGGTGGGCATGCACGGCAGGCTGCGCCTGCTGCTCGGGATGGTGCGGGACAACCGGCCGTGGCGACTGGTGCCGGAGCTGTCGACCGCGCTCGCGGCCGCCTCGGCCGCCGCGGCGTTCGGCGTGTTCTACGGCAGCATCTGGAGTTTGGCGGACGCGCTGAGCCCCGCCAGACTGGCGGCGATCAGCGTGCTGGCTGTCGCCGCGATGGTGACGTGGTTGATCGTTTACAACAACCTGTGGCAGCGCGGTGGTGTGAAGGGCTTCCGTGAGGACACCGTGCTGTACAACGCGGCCACGATCGTGACGTTGGTGTTTGGCGTGACGTGTGCCTACGTCGTGTTGTTCGTGGTGACGTTCGCGGGCGCCAGCACGGTCATCCCCTCCGACTATTTCGCCACCGTGGTAGGCCATCCGGTGAGCACGGCCAGCTACCTTGCGTTGGCCTGGCTGGCCAGCTCGATGGGCACGTTCGCGGGGGCACTGGGATCGAGCCTGGAAAGCGAGGACGCGGTCAGGCGCGCTGCCTACAGCAAGCGTGAACGCGAACGGCGCGACCGCTACCGCATGCAGGAGGAACAGGAGGAGCAGCAGCAACAGCGGCAGCGCGGTGACGAGGAGCGCTGAGCACGGCTACCGTGGAGCCGTGTCCCGCAGCGACCGTGCCCCACGCCGCGGCGCGCCGCCGGGGCGACATCCCGACCTGCTCAGGTGGAACGCCCGCTACGCCGACGAGCCGCCCGCGTTCCGGCCGCATCCACTCGTCGAGGCCGCGCTCGACGCCGGGCTGCCGGAAGGCCCGGTACTGGAACTGGCGTGTGGCCGATCCGGCAGCGCGCTCGCGCTCGCGCGGCGAGGCAGGTCGGTGATCGCTGTCGATATCTCCGATGTCGCCCTGCGCCAGTTGGGCGCCGAGGCCGACCGGCGCGGTCTTCGCGACCGGGTGCACCTGGTGCAGGCTGACGCGCAGGCGTTCGACACCAGCGGCAACCGGTTCGCACTGGTGCTCGCGACGCTGTACTGGGACCCGGCTGCGTTCCGCATCGGCTGCGCCGTGGTGGCGCCGGGTGGGCTGATCGGTTGGGAGGCGCTCACCGCGGCGCAGCCGCGACGCTTCCATGTCCGCCACGGTGAACTGTCCGCCCACCTGCCCGGGGGGTTCCAGGTGCTGAGCGAGAGTCTGGTCCAGACCGGTGCGCGTGTGACGACCCGGTTGCTGGCGCGCGCCACGGCAGGAAGCCCGTTGCTCTAGGGTGGCGTCATGATGCCGCAGCGCCAGCACCCACCGCCGCTGGCGCGCGAACTCCAACTTTCGCCGCATCCGGAAGGCGGCTGGTATCGGCGTACCTGGCAGACGCGGCACCGCCTGGTTCCCGAGGGCTACCCCGGCGAGCGTCACAGCGCAACCGGCATTTACTACGTGCTTGGCCCCGGCGAGCGATCCCGGTGGCATCGGGTGCGGGGCGACGAACTGTGGCTGTGGCACCGGGGCGCGCCACTGACGTTGCTGCTCGGTGGCACCGGCGAGCGCCCGCACGAACCCGCCGAGAAGGTGATGTTGAGCGGCGCCGTGGAACTCGGCCACCGGCCGCAGGTGTTGGTGCCCGCGGGCACGTGGCAGTCGGCCCGCCAGGACGGTAGCGCCGACGTGCTGGTGTCCTGTGTGGTCTCGCCCGGGTTCGACTTCGACGACTTCGAACTGCTGTGATGCCTCGTGCGGTCGCTGGGCCGCACGTCGACCGGGGGAGACACTGTGCACCTGCGTGACGCCGCGATGACGGCCGCTGTCCTGGGATTTTTCGCCTCGGCCTGGTTCGGCTGGGCGCAGGAGGACCCGCCGAAGGCATGGCGGGTCCCGCTGTCGGTGGGTTCGATCGTCAGCCTGGCCGTCGCCGTGGCGGGTGGGGTGGTGGCCTGGTGGCAGTGGGGCAGCGGCTCGGCACTGGACAGTGACGCCGCCTTCCGCACCTACCTGATCATCGTGGGGATCGAGTTCGCGGTGGCGGCGGTCGGGGCGGCGCTGCTGGTGCTGCTGCGCCAATCCCGCTACCTCGCGCCGTGGATCTGCCTGGTGGTAGGCGTGCACTTCTATCCCATGGCGCCGGTCCTACGATCGCCGTGGCTGTACGTACTGGCCACCGCGCTGACCGTGGTCGCTGTGGCGGCGCCGTTGCTGGCAAGGCGGTCGAGGCTGTTGCCCAGCGCGGTCACCGGGCCCGCCGCGGGAGCGGCGTTGCTGGCGGTCGCCGGTGTGTCAATCGGCGCGGCGCTGGCCGCGCTGGCTGGGTGAGCGCTGCCGGTCTCGGTGTGGCGGGGCAGAAGGGGATCACAGCGGGAAATGGCGGCGCAACGGGTCCGACCCGGATGTCCGGCTCCCGAGGCCACCACGCTCCGCGGTCGTTGGGCGCGGAGGGGTCGGTGCGTTCGGTGGGGTCCGGCGGGTGCTGCCGGTCGTACCGCGCGCGCTGCTTCGGGTCCCGCAGTAGCCGGTATGCGTTGACGACGGTGGTGAGCCGGTCCGGGTCGCCGCCGCTGTTGTCGGGATGGGCGGCACGGACCAGCCGTCGGTACGCGGCCGAAAGCTCCGCTGCCGTCGCCGTGCGGCAAACGCCGAGAACGGAGTAGGGGTCGGTGGGGTCCGGCGGGTGCTGTCTCGACATGACGTGCTCGTGCGCTGTGCTGGCAGCGGCGGTCCGCCCGGCCTCGCGCGGGCGGGCCCGCCACCGCCGTCAGGCGTTGATCTTCTTACGTTCCGATCCGCCGGTGATGGCGATCTTGCGAGGCTTCGCCTGCTCCGCGATCGGGATGCGCAGTGTGAGCACTCCGGCGTCGTAGTCCGCGCTGATCCGGTCGGTGTCGAGCGTGTCGCCGAGGAACAGTTGCCTGCTGAACACGCCTCGCGGCCGCTCGGCGACCTGCACGTCGGCGTCGTCGGCGTAGTCGGGCTTGCGCTCGGCCCGAACCGTCAGCACGTTGCGCTCCACGTCCAGGTCGATGGTGTCCGGGGAGACGCCGGGCAGGTCGAAGTGCACGACGAACTCCTCGCCCGCGCGGTAGGCGTCCATGGGCATCACGGTTGGCCGCGTCGTGGTGCCGTTCGCGCCGAACACCTGCTGGGTCAGCCGGTCCAACTCCCGGAACGGATCCGTGCGCATCAACATCGTGTCGTCCTCCTTGGGTCCTGTCGCCGTTCGCCGGCCGGTGGTGTCGAGGTCGTGGCGGCGCCGGCGTACCGCCACGACCTGGCTCGACCGCATCACCTCCTCCGTGCGTGTCACGGGCGCGGTTGTGGTTCGACGGTTCGGAGGGGAGCGTTGCCGGACAGGTCCGCTGCTGCGCGTTCCACCGGTTGTCCACCAGGGCCCGACCACCGTGACTGGACCCGGCGGGTTCGGACGGCAGCGCCGGTCGGTGGCGACCGCCGTGCGGGTGGGAACGCGCGCACGGGCGGGATCGTCGGCGAAGTTCGTGATGATGATCTCTGCGAACTCGCCGTCGACAAGCTCGCTGTCGCCGCAGACCAGGTCTGCGAACACTGCTGAGATGCGGTCGGTTCGTCCGATCCCGTCGCGCATCGCGATCACTCCCCGGCACTTCCCGTGCTGCACCAGGTCAAATCATCGCTATATTTTTCTTATATCCACTGTTGCAGCTTCAGTCAAGTACACGAAGGAGAGAATATCAGTGATCAACTGATGATCTTTTGTAACAGCCAGGCTCAACCTTCGGGAACTCGGCGCCGCCCTCGCTCGTCGTGAAAGGTGTGGAGCAGGGGTTTCGCGGGAGGTGGAGTGTGCTGCTGCCGCAGCCGAGTGAGTCGGAGTTGCTGCGGCTACGTATCGAGTTCGATCCGGCGCTGCGTGGCTATGACCGTGAACAGGTCCGCCGGTACGTCGAGGACACCGAGGCCGAGCTGCGCCTGCTGGCCGCCGATCGTGACGCGGCGTTGCGCAGGGCGGAGGAGCTTGTCGCGTTGGTCGACGACCTGCGGGTTCGCAACCGGGAGTTGCAGGCGAGTCTGGACCGGCTCTGCCGGACCCCACCGGATCCCGCGGTGCTGCCACTGCACCTCAGCCGCATGGTGGAGCTGGCACAGCAGGAGGCGGCCGAGATCAGGAACAGGGCCGAGGCCGCGGCCGAGCGCACGTGGGCGGCCGCCAGAGAATCGGCCGCACGGTTGCGCGCCCGGCACGAGCGGCTGCTGAGCGAACTGGACCGTCGGCGCGGCGAACTGGAACAGCAACAACGGGAGCTGATGCGCGAGGCCAACCGGCAGGTCGAGGAACTGCTTGCCGAGGCGGGGCGGCGCAGGCGCGAACTCGGCGAGCAGGCCGCCGCCCACCGGCGCCAGGTGCGACACGACTTCGAGGTCGCCATGGCGGCCAGGCGCGAGCGTGCCGAGCGAGAGCACGCCGATCGTGCCGCCGCGGCTCGAGCCGAGGCCGCCGAGATGGTGGCGCGTGCGCGGGAGGAGGCCGACAGGTTGCTCGCCGCCGCCGAGCGGGAGGCGACTGCGTTGCGGGCGGTCCGAGACGACGCCGCCGCAAGGATCGCCTCGGCGCGGGGGATACTCACGCGCGCCATGCCGTTGCTGGAACCGGAACCCGAACCCCGGCCTACCCGGCCGCCCCAGTCGCCACAGTCACCGCAGCGGGGTGGGCAGCCGACCGCTGCACGGGAATCCCCTGCCACCCGGGCGGGCACCGCGCTCGCCGCCACCGCCTGACGGGACCGGCCACGGCCGCGCCTGCCAGTACCGCAGCGGCACCGGCGCCCGTGGCGAGCGGGCAGGGGCCGATAGACTCGTCGCTGTGAGTCACGCGCTGGACGATTCCTCCGACGAGCTGCCCGAGCAGATGCGCATCCGGCGAGAGAAGCTGGAGCGGCTGCGGGAGGCGGGTGTCGACCCCTACCCGGTCGGCTACCCGCGCACCACCTCGATCGCCGAGGTCAGGCAGAAGCACGACGCGTTGGAGGCGGACAAGGCGACCGGCGAGCAGGTGGCCGTGACGGGCCGAGTCATGCTGTACCGCACGGGCGGCAAGCTGTGCTTCGCCACGATCCGGGACGAGTCCGGCGCCATCCAGGTCATGCTCTCGCTGGACAAGATCGGTGCCGAGGCACTGCAGACGTGGAAGAACGACGTCGACCTCGGCGACCACGTGGGCGTGACCGGCGAGGTCATCACCTCCAAGCGCGGTGAGCTTTCGGTGCTGGCGCACAGCTGGTCGCTGACGTCGAAGTGCCTGCGACCGCTTCCGGAGAAACACAAGGGGCTCACCGATCCCGAGGCCAGGGTCCGGCAGCGCTACGTCGATCTGATCGTCAATCCGGAAGCGCGGCAACTGGCCAGGCAACGTGCCACCGCGGTGCAGGCGATCAGGTCGGTGCTGCTGGAGCGCGATTTCCTCGAGGTCGAGACACCGATGCTGCACAGCGTCCACGGTGGTGCGACGGCCAGGCCGTTCACCACCCACATCAACGCCTACGACCTGGACCTGTACCTGCGCATCGCGCCGGAGCTGTACCTCAAGCGCCTCGTGGTCGGTGGGCTCGAGCGGGTCTTCGAGATCAACCGCAGCTTCCGTAACGAGGGCGCGGACTCCAGCCACAACCCGGAGTTCACGATGCTGGAGTGGTACCAGGCCTACGGCGACTACAACACCGGTGCCGTGCTCACCAGGGAACTGGTACAGCAGGCCGCCATCGCGGTGTTCGGCGACACTGTGGTCCGCAGCCCCCGCCACGGCGAGGTGGATCTCGGCGGCGAGTGGCCCGCGATCACGCTTTACGGCTCGGTGTCGGAAGCGCTCGGCGAGGAGGTCACTCCCCGCACACCGGTGGAGATCCTGCGCAAGTACGCCGACGCCCGCGAGATCGCCTGGAGCCCGGCATGGGGCCAGGGCAAGCTCGTCGAGGAGTTGTTCGAGGCGTTGGTGGAGCACACGCTGATCCAACCGACTTTCGTGCGTGACTACCCGCTGGAGACCAGCCCGTTGACGCGGCAGCATCGCGACGACCCACTACTGACGGAGAAGTGGGACCTGATCGGGTTCGGTCTGGAGCTGGGCACGTGTTTCTCCGAGTTGATCGACCCGGTGGAGCAGCGGCGCAGGCTGACCGAGCAGTCGTTGCTCGCCGCGGGTGGTGACCCGGAGGCGATGCAGCTCGACGAGGACTTCCTGCGGGCGCTGGAGTACGGCATGCCTCCTACTGCCGGAGCGGGACTTGGCATCGATCGGCTGCTGATGGGCTTCACCGGTAAGGGGATCAGGGAGACCATCCTGTTCCCGATGGTCAAGCCCGACCAGCGGGGCTGACGGCTCGGGCCGAGGCGGGTTCATCGCTCGGCCAGAGCCAGCCTCACACCCAGCGCGACGAACGCGCCCGCGAAGGTGCGGCGCAGCCACCTCAACACGGCGGGGCGCGAGATGACGTGGGTCCTTATCGCGGCGGCGAACGCGCCGTAGCCCGCGAACACCACAAGAGTCATGAGCATGAACACGCCGCTGAGTTGCAGCATTCGCGGCAGCGCCGACGGCTCGCCCGCGCTCACGAACTGTGGAAGGAACGCCAGGAAGAAGATCGTGAGTTTGGGATTGAGGACGTTGACGGCGATGCCGGAGGCGATGACCTTCGAGGCTGGCCGCTTCGCGCTGTCCGGTGCCGAGTCCCGCGTTACGGCCAGCGCCCCGCGTTCGCGCAGCGTGCTCCAAGCCAGGTAGAGCAGGTATGCCACGCCCAGGTACTTCAGCGTCTGGAAGGCCACCGCGCTGGTGTGCAGCAGCGCGGCGACCCCGGTGATCGCCGCCAGTACGTGCGGCACGATGCCGAGCGTGCACCCGACCGCGGCGACCAAGCTGGCCCGCACGCCACGGGCCAGTCCGGCCGCCATGGTGTAGAGCACGCCCGTACCCGGGGTTATCACCACCACAAGCGACGTCAGCAGAAACTCCACGCTCACGCTGTCCCCCTCCTGCATCGGCGCCCGGCCCTCGCACTATAGGGGCGATCGGTGACATCTCCGGGTTCTCACCGATGCGGTGGTGTCGCTTCGCGGCGCATGGTGGAGGCATGACGACCACGACGACATTGAGCAGGCCGAGGAACAACCGGGTGATCGCGGGGGTCTGTGCGGGCCTCGCCGAGCGGGTGGGCTGGAAGCCGAGGAACATGCGGCTGCTGTTCCTGGTGTCCTGCCTGCTTCCGGGGCCGCAGTTCCTGGTGTACCTGGCGCTGTGGCTGATCATGCCGAACAGCGAGAACTGAGCCCGATCGCTACCAGTGCGAGGGGCGAGGCGTTCCCTCCGGTAGTCGTGTGGCCGCACTTCCCCTGGCTGCCTGTAGCTGGGGTTCGGTCAGGAACAGCGCCCCCTCCAGGTCGGCCCCACTGAGGTCGGCGCCGCGCAAATCCGCGCCGGTGAAGTCGGCCACGCGCAGGTCCGCGCCGGTGAGATCGGCGGCCACCAGGCTCGCGCCACGCAGGCTCGCGCCGGTCAGCCGCGCTGCGCGCAGTCGGGCTCCGGTGAGGTCGGCGCCCCTGCGGTCGGGTTTTCGGCCGGGCACAACGCAGCGGGCCAACTCGCTCGCGCGTAGTAGCAGCGTGTTGGCCCGCTCTCGCAGTGCGGCGACATCGAGCGCCAGCAACTCGTCGACCTCTCCGAGGGTGGCCTGCCACAGTTCGGCCCGGACCCGGCGAAGCTCGCCGTGGATCGGGCGCGCTGCGGGCAGCCGTAGCGCCTCGGTGAGGTAGCGCAGCACCTCGTGCAGTTGCCGCATGACGGTGAAGGTGTCGAACATTCGCCTCGCGCGCCCGGAGTCACCGCGCCAGTCCTGCCCGCCGAAGGTCAACTTCGACACCTTCTGCCCAGCGCCGAAGCAGTCGAAGGCCACGCAGCCGGGATAGCCCTCGGCCCGCAACCGGGAGTGAATCCCGCAGCGGAAGTCGGCCGACAAGTTGTGGCAGGCACTGCCCGCGGGCTTGTCGGCGGCGAAGTCGGCGCCCGAGGCGAAGGGCAGTGCCACGCAGCACAGTCCGAAGCAGCTCGCGCAGTCGGCCCGTAGCTGCGGCCCCAGGTCGTCGTGGGAGGTGGTGCGATGCTGCCGGGACAATCGGTGCTCCAGTCGGTGCGCCGGGACATGGTGTTCGCTCCAATTGTCCCGGCACACGCTCAACGGCGAGCCGGGCGGTGGCGGATCAGCGCCACCAGATTGAGCAGCAGCCCGGCGACACCGACCGCGGTGACGAAGTTGAGTCCTGGCCGGAACTGCCCGAAGTCACCGACAGCGCCGTGTTCACCGCCGAGCAGCGCGGTCACCACGGCCAGCACCAGCGCGGCCCCTACCTGGCCGGAGGTCTGTACCAGACCGGAGGCCAGTCCCTGCTCGGAGTTGTCGATGCCGTCGGTGGCCTGCGCCATGATCGAGCTGAACCCGAACGCGAAACCGCCGCCGAGCAGCAGCATCGTCGGCAACACGGTGATCGCGTAGTGGGGTGCGCTTCCCGCCGTGGCGAGGAACCACAGGTAGCCGACGCTCAGCGACAGCATCGAGGTGAGGATGAGCCGGGAGGTGCCGAACCGGTCGATGAGCCCGCCCATGAACGGGGACCCGACGGCCACCAGGATGCCTGCGGGCAGCAGCGCGAGCGCCATCCGCAGCGGTGACCAACCGAGCACCTCCTGCAGGTAGATCGTCATCATGAACTGGAAGCTGAGGTAGGAGCCGAACAGCGCGACCAGGCTCAGGTTGGCCCGCACGACGGCACCGATACGCAGGATGTCCATGTGGATCAGCGGATGTGAGACCCGGTTCTCGGTGATCACGAACGCCACCAGCAGTCCGGCGGCCAACACCGCGGAGCCGAGCGTGAGCGGGTGCAGCCAGCCGCGCTCGGGTGCGGCGACGACGGTGTAGACGGCCAGCAGCATGCCGCTGGTGAGCGTGGCCGCGCCGAGGACGTCGTGCCCGCCTTCGCCCGGCCGGTCCTTTGGGATCAGCAGGTAACCGGCCACCAGCGCCAGCAGGGCGAGTGGCACGGGGGTCACGAAGGTCCAGCGCCAGCCCGCGCTGGTGAGCAGCCCGCCGAGGATCAGCCCGGAGGAGTAGCCGCTGGCGCCGAAGACGGTGAAGATCGATAACGCCCGGTTGCGCGCGGGTCCCTGCGCGAACGTGGTGGTGAGGATGGACATCGCCGTGGGGGCGGTGAACGCGGCCGCGAGACCCTTGACGAACCGGGTGACGATCAGCAGTGCTCCGTTGTCGACGAGGCCGCCGACCAGCGAGGCCACCGCGAACACGGCCAGCGCGATGAGAAACACCCTGCGGCGGCCGAGCAGGTCGGCGGTTCGTCCGCCGAGCAGCAGCAGGCCGCCGTAGCCGAGCACGTAGCCGTTGACGATCCATTGCAGCGCCGCGGTGGACATGCCCAGTTCCGCGCCGATCGAGGGCAGTGCCACCCCCACCATCGACACGTCGAGCGCGTCGAGGAACAGCACGAGGCACAGCACGGCCAGCACCCCCCACAGCCGAGGTGTCCAGCTCGTGGCGGGTGCGGGTCCGGGTCCGTGGACGGTGCCGACCGGTGGGGTGGCGGAGGTTTCGGTGATTGTCACGGCGGGAAAATTACATGCACGGACATCTAATGTGCAAGCATAATATGATCTGACAAAAAATGCATGTGCATATTGTGCGCCCGCATGCTAGGCTGCCCGGCATGTCGTCGCGGGCTCACCTGGTCGAGAAGTGGCGGTCGTTGGTGACCAGCTACAACGAGATCGCGTGCCGCCTCGACCGCGAGTTGCACGAGGCGCACGGCGTAAGCATGAACGAGTTCGAAACCCTCGACCGGCTCGTCGAGCAGGGCTGTGACTCCTGCCGCATGCAGGATCTCGCGTCGGCGATGTATCTGAGTCAGAGTGCGCTGTCCAGAACGGTCGGGCGGCTGGAGCGTGCGGGACTGGTCAGGCGGGCTCTGTGCGAGTCCGACCGGCGGGGTGTGTTCGTCGAGATCACCCAGGCCGGTCGTGACCGGCATGCACAGGCGCGCCGCACCCAGCAGGCGATCCTGGCCGAGTCTCTTGGCGCCGACGCGTGAAGCACCGCACGGTGGGGCCGGCACCGTGGGACCGACGGTGTCAGCCGTCCTGTTCGGTGTGGTGCCCCAGTAGCCGGTCGAGGTCCTCCTCCAACCAGCTCATACTCACCGGCTGACGGACCTGGATCAGCCGGGAGTACAACTCGATCGCCGCGTCCTCCACCTCCGCCTCTGCCTTGCGGACGGCGGCGGCCGCGAGTTGGTCGGTGGACAGCCCCGGATGGCGGGTGGCGTGGGCGCACGCGGCGAGCAGCAGGGTGGCCTCGACCATCAGCCTGATCTTGCCGCACACCGGGATGAAGCTCTGCGCCAGCATCGTCGTGCCCACGACAGCGGACTCGCCTGCGTTACGGGAAAGCCGCCGCGAGATGGCGTGCAGTAGTTCGGTGCCCTGGTCTCGCAGTCCGCGCCAGACGGCCGAGCCGTACAGCGTGTAGAGCGCGTTGCCCACCGCCTCCCTCGGGCCCGCCACGGCTTCCGCCGCGGCCGAGGCCGTCAGTACGGCAGGGCGCCGCGCCAAGCTTTCCGCGGCCAGTTCCAACTGCGGGACCAGCCGCAACCACGCCGGGGCGTACTCACGCACAAGCCAGTCCACCGCCAGCCGCGACCGGTCGTCGTCGCGGCCGTCGTCCACAGTGTCCACCAGTGCGGGCACGAAGTCCTTCAGTCGCTGCCGCTTGCCGTCGGGTAGCCGGTCCCCGAGAACGCGCCCTACCTGCGACAACACCGGTGAGACGCAGCGGGGCCGGTCGGAGTGGGGTTCGTCGGCGAACCAGGCGACGGCTTCCTGCAGGCAGAGCCGGTAGGTGCGCGTCGGGTTCGCCCCCTTGGAGAGCACGATCCTGCCAAGGTCCACCGGCTCCATGACGGCTCCGTTCCTCAACCACGCCGACGAGGGCGGCGACGGGGATTAATCTCCAACAGCCACCATCGCCCAGATCTGCGCGAACGGCAAGTGGGTCACCTGAAAGGGCGCTGAAAAAGCACCTACCTGGAAAAATGCTGCCCGCTGTCGGTCACCGACCGCAAGCGGCGATCACGCGGTGGTGGCTATTGACGTGCTGCCGCCTTGCTGGGCGAACAGTAATGCCTCGGGTTCTCGGAATATCGGACGATTCGCCGAAGGCTCGCGTCGGCGGCGCGGGCCACGCTGCCGAAGGTCCCGCGCGGCCAGGGACCAACGCAGGCATCCGGTGACCTTCCCTGGCGCCTACCGTGGCGGTCGGCAACCCGCGGAGGTGAGACATGCGTGGACCAACCGTCGCCGACGTGATGAAGCGGCCCGCCGTCACGGTCGAGCCCGAGACGCCGTTCAAGGACATCGTGGGACTGCTCGCCGAACACCGGATCAGCGCGGTCGCCGTGGTGGACGAACAGCTCCGCCCCCTTGGGGTGGTGTCCGAGGCGGACCTGCTCGCCAAGGAGGATCAGCGAGGCACGGCCAACCCGCCCTCGGTGTTCACCGAACTACGTCGCTGGCGGCGCTGGAACAAGGCTCGTGGCGCGACGGCACGCGAGGTGATGACCAGGCACGTGCGCACGATCCACCGCGAGGAACCGCTCGCGGTGGCGGCACGCAGGCTCGCCGAAGGCAGGCTGCGCAGGCTGTTCGTCATCGACGGCTCCGGCACACTCGTGGGCGTGCTCGCCCGCCGCGACGTGCTCGGTGTGTTTCTGCGGCCGGACGAGGAGATAAAGCGGGCCGTCGAGCGAGAGGTCCTGCGCAGGGCGATGTGGGTGGACCCGGCGACGGTGACGGTACGCGTACGCGACGGCGTGGTGTCGCTGAGCGGGCTGCTAGAGCGACGCAGCGAGGCAGACATCGCGGCCGAGTTGACGGCAGGCCTGCCCGGTGTCGTCGACGTGCGCAACGAGTTGCGGGTGGCACTCGAGGACACCTCGCCGGTACGCAGGACCTTCTGACCAGCCGCGTCACCGCGCCATGGTCGTAGCGACCTCCGGCATCGGTTGCCACCGCTGCGCGATCCGCGCTTCCAGCGCCCGCATCGTGGTGTATTCCAGGTCCTCAAGCGGCAACCGGTGCGGCTCGAACGGGCCGTGCCTGCGCAGGTAGTCCATGGCGGTGTTCGCCTGCTGCCGAGCGCCGTCGAACGACGGGTCGGCGAACATGTCCCGAGGCCCGATGAGCCTGCCGTCGGTGATCTGGAAGCCCAGCGCCACCACCCGCGGCGGGCCGTCGAAGCGTGCGGTGTGTGCGTCGGGAATGCTCACCGGCAGCAGCGGTGCGTGATGCGACCCGCGCATGGCGCCGCCGACGGTGTAGGGGAAGGAGAACGGCTCCAGCACCTCACCCACGGCGGGCAATCCCGACTGGCAGCGCACGATCATCACCGGGTCGTCCTTGCCGACGTACTTACCCGCTATCAGCGACAACCGCTGCGTCGACGTGGCAGCCGCCTGCTCGGTCAGGTTTCGTGACTCCACCGCGTGCACGACGTACCTCGCGGGCGCGCCGATGAACATCAGCATGTCGTAGAGCTCTTCAGGGCAGTCGAAGGTGATTCGCTTCTCCTCGAACAGGTCGTAGACCTCGAAGCGGAAACCCGCGTGCATCTTCTCGTCGATGACCAGCCCCGCGGTGTTGAACGGGTCGGCGAACATCTTGTAAAGCGCCAGATTCCACGCGCCCGGTTCGGTCTTGTCGGCCAGGAAGCAGATCACCGGCTCGCTCGGTCGGTCGGTGAACTCCAGTTCGGCGTAACCGGGCCCCATGCCCTTGAGGTTGCCGCTGAACGCGTCGCTGAGCAGGTCCTGACCCGCGCCGTAGAGTCCGAGCCGCTTCGCCACCTCGGTGGTTTCCTGGAAGGTGTCCCACGCGAAGCCGTGCACTCGCTCGCTGTCGGCCCCGTGCTCGTGAGTCATGATCAGCGACACGTCGTCGCCGCAACTGGCGACGTGGGCGTCCAGCAGCAGCCCGTCGCCGACAGCGCGGCGCGCCGCTTCCTGTGCCGTGGCCAGTAGATCCGGGTGTACGGCCGAGTGCCCGACGAATCCGCCGGTGTCGGCCTTGATAATGCTCAATGTCGTCATAGCGCCAGGCTGGGCACCGGTTACCGCGCCCGGGTAGGGCCGTAAGTCACACCTGGAGCCAGCGCACTCGCGAGGCGAAAGTCCCTACCGACCATGCGCGGCGAGGCCTACCTTCGCGCGTATGGCGCGGTCCAACGACGCCGTCGCGGCGATGCTGCTTGAGTTCGCGGAACTACTCGCCATCTCGGGAGGGCCGCCGTACAAGGTGCGGGCCTACGAGAAGGCCGCACAGGCGGTGGAGGGCCACCCGGCCGAGTTGGCGGCACTGGAGCCTGCCGGACTGGACGAGATCCCCAATGTGGGCTCCCAGCTCACCCGCAAGATCCGAGAGTTCCTCGACACCGGCTCGGTCGGTGAACTCGACGAGCTGCGCGAGCGCGTACCCACCGGGCTGCGGTCGCTGCTCACGATCCCGGGGCTGGGACCGAGGCGGGCACGACAGGTATACGAGGAACTCGGCATCACCTCACCCGACGACCTGCTCGCCGCGCTGCACGAGCACCGGCTGCGGGAGTTACGGGGTTGGGGAGTCAGGAGCGAGGACAACCTCGCCGCCGCCGTGCGAGAGGCGCAGTCGGCGGGGGAGCGGGTGCGGCTCGGCCTCGCCCTCGGAGTCGCGGAGCGGTTGCTCGAGCGGTTGCGCCCGCTGCCGCAGGTGAAGCGGGCCGAATACGCCGGGTCGCTGCGCCGGATGCGGGACAGCATCGGCGACATCGACCTGCTGGTGGCATCCGAGGACCCCGAACCGGTCATGCGGGCCGTCACCGAGCTACCCGTCGTGGAACGGGTCATCTCGCACGGTGCCACCAAGACCTCCGTGCTCACCGCTACCGGCCTGCAGGTGGATGTCCGGGTGGTGCCTGCGCCGTCCTGGGGCGCGGCGCTGCTGTACTTCACCGGCTCCAAGGCGCACAACATCCAGTTGCGCGAGCTCGCCGTGCGCGCCGGACTGAAGCTTTCCGAGTACGGGTTGTTCGAGGTGGAGACCGACCGGCGAGTGGCGGGTGACACCGAGGAGGAGGTCTACGCCCGACTCGGCCTGCCCTGGATCGAACCGACGCTGCGCGAAGGTGCGGGCGAGGTCGAGGCCGCGCTGCACGGCACGCTGCCCGAGGTCGTTACCCGCGCCGACCTCAGGGGCGACCTGCACACCCACACCGACCTCACCGACGGGGTGGCTCCGCTGCCGGACATGGTGGCCGCGGCGGCCGCAGCGGGGCACGAGTACTTCGCGATCACCGATCATGCGCCGTTGCTGCACATGCAGCGGATGACAACGGAGAAGGCCCTGGCGCAGCGTCGCCGCATCCGGGAGCTGGACCGCGAGTCGTCTCCCGCGCTGCTGCACGGCACCGAGCTGAACATCCAGCCGGACGGTTCGCTGGACTGGGACACCGAATTCCTGTCGGAGTTCGACATCGTGGTCGCGTCCGTGCACTCCCACTTCGACCAGCCGAGGGACGTGCTGACGGCGAGGTTGCTGCGTGCGATCGAGCACCCGTACGTCAACGTGATCGGCCACCCCACCACCCGCATCATCGGTGGCAGGTCACCGATCGACGTGGACCTCGACGAGGTGTTTCGTGCCGCCGCCCGCACCGGTACCGCGCTGGAGGTGAACTCCCTGCCGGAACGGCTCGACCTCAACGGCGAGCTCGTGCGCAGAGCGCGGCACTTCGGGGTGCGTTTCGCGGTTTCCAGTGACGCCCACTCGGTCGCGCAGCTGGGCAACCTGTCCTTCGGCGTGGCCACGGCGCAGCGCGGCTGGGCCACCCGCGACGACGTGATCAACACCTACCCGCTCGGCGAACTTCGCCGGTTCCTCGCCAAACATGATCACGCTGCTGCTGTGCGGTGACGTCATGCTCGGTCGCGGCGTCGACCAGGTCCTCGCCCACCCGGTAGATCCGCGACTGCGTGAACCGGCTGTCACCGACGCGCGCTACTACGTTCGCGCGGCACAGCACCGCAACGGCAGCTTCGACTACCCGGTCGAGTGGAGCTGGCCGTGGGGCGAGGCGTTGAGCGTGCTCGACGACTTCGGCACCGACGCCAGAGTGCTGAACCTGGAGACGAGCATCACCGCGCGAGGCGAGTTCGCGCCTGGCAAGTCGATCCACTACCGGATGCATCCAGCCAACGTGCCCGCTCTGCTGGCCGCCCGACCGGACGTGTGCGTGCTCGCCAACAACCACGTGCTCGACTTCGG
Source organism: Saccharomonospora amisosensis (assembly GCF_011761185.1). Lineage (NCBI taxonomy): Bacteria > Bacillati > Actinomycetota > Actinomycetes > Pseudonocardiales > Pseudonocardiaceae > Saccharomonospora > Saccharomonospora amisosensis. Next base: position 1,387,181 of record NZ_JAAOYM010000001.1, read on the forward strand.
TACGACCGGACTGTCCGACACGCTGACAACGCTCACCGATGCCGGGGTGCGGACGGCGGGAGCGGGCCGGAACGCGGCCGAGGCGGCAAGGCAGGCCACCGTGCCGCTGCGCGGTGGGCGGCGGCTGCACGTGTTCGCGGCATGCCACGGCTCCAGCGGCGTTCCCGCCTCGTGGGCGGCCACCGGTTCCAGACCTGGTGTGCACCGCCTCGCCGAACTCCGCGAGCACACCGTGAGCGCCGTGGCGGACAGGATCGCGGCTGTGAAGCGTGAGGGTGATCTGGTGGTGTTCTCCGTGCACTGGGGTTCGAACTGGGGCTACGAGGTGCCCGGTGAGCAGGCGAGGTTCGCGCGCCTGCTCACCGACGCGGGGGCCGACGTGGTGCACGGGCACTCCTCGCACCACCCGCGTCCCGTGGAGATCCACCACGGCCACCCGATCCTGTACGGCTGCGGCGACCTCATCAACGACTACGAAGGCATCACCGGGCTCGAGGTCTACCGCGACGACCTGCGGTTGCTGTACCTGCTGTCGTTCGACGAGGCCACCGGCGCGCTGGCCACGCTACGGCTGGTGCCGATGCGGGCGCGCAGGCTGCGGTTGGAGCGTGCGGGTACGCAGGACACGACATGGCTGGGTGACGTCCTCGGCTCTGTCAGCGCGGCCTTCGGCACCCGCGTGCGGATGGCGCAAGACCGCACGCTGCTGGCCGAGCCCGCGTGAGGGGCGGCGAGTGGCTCACACGTCGAAGGCCGCCGTGCAGGCCCACCCGCCCGCGCTGGGTTCGACGGTCAACCCGTGCGCGCACACCGCCTTCGGGATCGGGCCCGCGGCGATCACACCCCCGATGTCGACCACACCGAAGCGCACCCGCAGCCCGTGAGGGGCGGGAAGCACCTGCGTCGTGGCCGGTATCCGCCCCGTGGTCTCCATCCGGTGGAGGACCTCGTCGAGCACGGCCGCCAGCAGCTCCTCGTCGGTCGTGCCGTCGACCTCGACGTCGACGATCTCGTCGGGGTCGCCGAGCGAGCCGCCCGCGAAGCTCTCCACCATGCCGCTGACCGCTTCGGCGATGCAGCGCTCGCGGGAAGGGCCCCACGCCTCGATCCGCAGGTCGCCCGAATGCACCGGCTCCCGGTAGCCCGCCCTGACCTCGCCGGTCACGGTGAGCCACCTCGGCCGCGTACAGTTACCACTGTGCCTGTCATACCGCTGTCGTATTCGCCGACATTCATGGTCCGAAAGGGACGAAAGTCCCTTGGAACATGCCCGGCGACCGTGTCACCCGAATGAGGCGGGCGGCGAAAGTCTCTTCAGTCGCAAGCCTTGTGGCCGTGGCACTGCCACAAGGATGTCCATAGTGTCTGTTGCCGAGGTGATGTCATGACGTTCATCTGGTTGATTGTCTGGTTGATACTCGGCACCCCGGCGGTCCAGTCGTGGGGCCCGTGGAACAACTGGGGCACCGCCCTGTTCGTGTGCCTTGCGATCGACCTGCTGGGCGTCCTCGGCGCCAACGCTCGCAGGCCGAGGCGCTGACCGCCGGGAACCGGCAGGCGAGTGGCTATGCGGAGGTTTCGCGTTGGGCACTGTGCTTGCGGGTGGATCGTACCACCACCACCGGGCATTCGGCGTGCTGCACGCAGTGCTGGCTGACCGAACCGAGCAACATGCCGACCACGGCCCCGTGACCGCGGCTGCCCACCACCAGTAGGTCGGCGTCGCGGCTGGCATCGACGAGGGCGTTGCTGGCGTGGCCGCGGAGTACCTCCTTGGACACCGCGACGTCGCGTTGCTCACCGACGACCTCGCTCACCGTGTCGTCGAGCGCCTGCCGCGCGGTGGCGGCCCAGTCGAAGTCCTCGTAGCCGGGCGGGTAGCCGAAGTTCACCGGAATCTCCCAAGCCGCGATGGCCCTGATCGAATCCCCGGTCGCCCTGGCCTGCCCAACCGCCCACCGCAGGGCGTCACGACTGCCGTCCGATCCGTCAACTCCCACGACGATCACGTCGCTGACCTCCTCCTGTCACGGTATGAGGCGATCGTCGCAACCCGGCTCGCGCCACCGAAAGGGCCGTTCGGCCCCACTCCGGCGAACCATCGACAGTGGACAGTCGAACCCCGGCGGAGTGCTGGTTCTCCCAGATCCTCCAGATTTCCCTGCTGACCGCGCAGGGCGAGTCGGTCCTCGCAGTAGCCGTCCGCGTCTTCCAGCCACCCGGTCAACGCTTCCAGATAGCCCGGCAACGAATGAACATCCCAGTTCGCAGGTGGCCCGTCATCCACTGGCCACCAGTGAGGACCTCGGGCGAGCGGCTCAGCGTTGTACGGCAGCCGAGGGCGAATACGTTGGCAGACAAGGAGTACTCGGGCGAGCAGTGGAAAGGCTGGCACATCACTGGTGCTGGTCTGCCGGAGCACGCCGCTTTCCTAGCTGGGGTACCTGCGCCGTGACGAGATTCCCTACCTGGTGGTAGGTGAGGAGCGGGTGAATCTCTCGCAGGCCATGTCGGCGCTACGGCAGCGGCCGGGGGTGCGGACCGTCGTGTCGACGACACGCCGACCCGACCGCGCTTGCTCGGTGTGACCGAGCGGGGAGATGGCCGCGTGCCGCTGCGGTATGCGGGACACGCGTCAGCGTTTTCGCGCTGCCCGAGAAGAAGGCTCAACGGCCGCTGCCGGGGCTCGATGTCAGCTGTGCCCGCGCGAAGGGCAACAGTGTGCGCGGTTGGGAAATGTCGTGCCGACCGTCGGATCGGCCACCCGGTCAGCGCTGCGCGTCCGGAGGGTCCTCCTCGTCGGAGCTGACGGGCCTGGTACGTGACGTTCCGCCGAAGCCTGGCGCAAGGTCGGCGGGACTGGGGCTTTCCTTGTCCACGTGCGGGCCGCCCTTCGGCGGGTCGTACTCCGGCGCGGGCACACCAGCCTCCGTGTCGGGGGTTTCCGGCTTGCCGCGTGAGTTGTCTGGCATCGGATCGCTCCTTCCGGCACGCACTCGGGTTCCCCCGCTGGGAATGCCCAAACTGAGCCTGAACGCGGGCGCAAGTGCGTCGGCAGGGACTCGGACCCCGAACCCGCCATCGGCTTCCGGTGGGCCGGCACGGGCCGGTCACTCGTAGACGGTCGCCGCCCGCAGGGCAGTGCCGACCACGGTCCTGCTGTCCCAAGGTATCGCCAGCTTGCGCGCTGCGTAGTAGCCGTCCGCGTCTTCCAGCCACCTGGTCAACGCTTCCAGATAGCCCGGCAACGAATGAACATCCCAGTTCGCCGGTGGCCCGTCACTCCACTCGGCCACCAGCGTGCGCGGGGTGTCGAGCAGCTTTTCCTTTCCCCGTTCAGCGGGTGCGCAGGGGCATCCGGCAACCCCGCAGCTGTCGTCCGGGTCCGTGTCGCGATGCTCGAATTCGTAATGGAAGCACACGAAGTGCATGCCCTCGAACATCGCGTAGTTCGCGCGCCCACGCACCGCAGGGCGGCCACAGCGGCGGCAAACGGGTGCCAGCCCGGTGTGGTCCACCGGTGAATCATGCCATGGTGTGTTTGCCGCCAGCTCTCCACAAGTTCGGATACGGCGGGCTTTGTGATCTGATCCTACGAGGTGCGCCATCAGGGACTCGAACCCCGAACCCGCTGATTAAGAGTGGGTACCGTCGACGGCCGCCAGATAGCCCCTGAGCTGGGCAAATAACACTCAAGAGCTACCTGGGCGGCCAAACCACCCACAGGTGGCCCACAGGACCTCGTCACAAGCCCTTAAGTCGTCGCTCCACCTGTTCGCGGGCTTGGAGGTCTCCTCCGTCGAGGCACTTGGCGTACACCTTCAGGAGCACATGCACGCTGTGTCCAGCCCACTCCGCTACGCGCACAGGATCACCGGTCGCGCTGAGCCACGTCGAGACGGCCGCGTGCCGAAGATCGTAGGGTCGTTGGGCGAGTGGGGATGCCGCGGCCTCCTGTGTAAAGGCGACCTGCCGGGCGCGCTTCCACGCACGGGCGTACACGGTGCCACCCAGGGTTCCACCGCTGCGCTCGCCCCAGAACAAGCGTCCGTCAGACGCTGTACCGTGCGTCTCCAAGTGCCAATGAAGGATTGCGGTGAGTTCGTCCGAGCATGGCACGGTACGTCCCTGTCCGTCGTGTCGGTGCTTGAGACTCCGCTGTTCCCCTCGCTTGCCGCTGTCGGTCCATGCCTTTCCGATCTCGGGTGCAGCCTTGTCCAGGTGGATTTCTCCCCAGCCAGCTTCGGGCAAGGACAGGTTGTGCTTGCGGATGTTTGCCGCCTCCTCCGGCCGCAGCGCGGCGAAGTAGAGCAACGCAAAGAAGGCGTACAGGCGCGGTGCGACCTCCTCTTTGACTGCGAGCAGAAGTGTCCGAGCCTGGATCGGGTTCACGACACTGCGCCGGTCGACTTGCTTAAGCACGGCGGTGTGCTTGCGTGTCTTCATTTCCCGCAAGGGATTCTTGTGAAGAAGTTCGCGTTCTACGGCGTAGTCCAGTGCGTTGCCGAGGGTGATCCTGCGCAGCCGAACTGTGTCGTGTGCGGCTCGTTCGCCGTTCCTCTTTCGGTCTAGTTCGGCGAGCACGGCACGAAGTACGTCGGTTTTCGCGAGATCGGTGAGCGGGCGTGTGTTCCGGGAGACCCAGCGCAGAGCGTGTGCCTGCTCACTTGGTAAATCAGATTCACGCAAGTTCTTGTTGAACGCGCGACGTAGAGCAGGTGAGAGAGTTCCTGTTGGTGGCTGCTGCTTGTTGTTCTGCAGCATGGCGAGCGTAATCGTGGTAAGCGAGTCCGCAATGCTGGATCGGTATTTTGGCGAGCTGTCCTCCCATTTCATGTCAGCGTAGGTGCACGCGAATTCGTACCATGTCGCTTTGGAGATCTTCTGCGCATGCGAGATAGGGCGTCCGGTGTCGGTATCGAACGGCTCGCCCTTACGGGCAGCGGCAAGCAGTTCCGAACGGAAGCTGTCCGCCTGGGCGCGGCTACGGAAGCTGGGCTCGAACCTCTCCCCATCAACGGTCCAGCGAACGACGTAGCGCGCGGGCACGCGTTTGCCTTTGTCATCTGTCTTGTATCGGGTCTGGAGCGCCCAGATCTTCACGTTGTAGCTGGTTGCCACTAGGCGGCCTCCTCGCGGGATTCGAGCCAGGCTTCGAGGTCGGTGCGTCGGATGCGGAGGTCTCCGTTGGGGAGTTTGATGCAGCGGGGTGCGCGTTTCTTGGCGCGCCATTCGTAGAAGGTGCGGCGGGAGATTCCTAGTTCTTGACAGATGTCGGCGATGGTGAGGTGCTGGCGCTGGGTGCCCATGCTGGCGAGTTCTCCCCGTGGTTGTGCTTGCGGTGGTGGGTGACCGGGCATGGGTGGCTCCTTGGGCCGCGGTTGGTGGCCGGGTGGGTGGCTGGTGTTGTCCGCGACTTGCGCGACTAGCGCGACTTGCCTGGTCAGAGTGGTCGCGGTTGGGGTCGCGGTCGCGCTTGTATCCGCGACCTAGGTCTGGTTGTTGGGTGGTGGGGTTGGGCCGGTCGCGCTTGTATCCGCGACCGGTTCGCTATCCGCGACCGTGCTGACCTGCGTGGTCGCGGAAGTCGCGGAGGTCGCGGCTGTGGGCAGGTAGCGGCTCCAGGCGTCGGCGAGCCCGCCGTCACCGTCGAGGCGGTAGCCCTTCACCGCGGTGCCGCCAGTGGGTTTGATGTCGCGGGACTTCACGCCGTACTTGCCCAGCAGCCTGCCCAACCGACGGGCGTCCAGGGGCCGGCCCTGCAGTTCGCTCCACGGGGCTTCGTCTTGTTCGAGTAGGGCGGCGAGGATCTCGGCGGTGGCCATCCGGTCGGTGTCGCGGGCAGCGAACAGGGTTTGGAGGTCGGCGAGCAGGCGGATGCCGATGCTGTCGGGTTGGGTGGCGGCATGGGCGACGAAGTGGTTGCAGGCAGCGCGGGCGGTGTCGGGCCAGTGATCTCCGGCGGCATCGGCGATGGCGATCAGGGGCCGCCAGATTTCGGCGGGCCGGTCCCGCACCCCGTCGGGCATGGCGGGTCGTGCTCGGCCTACCTGTTCTGCCACGGATTCCATCCAGGCGGCGAGTGTCTCTCGGAGGGGGCGGGCTTGGTGTTCGACGTCTTCTTCCCAGAACTCGGCGACGTGTTCGTCGGCGCGGCGGCGTTTCATGTGCACGGTGATGGCGCGGGTGGTGATGGTGGCGGGCATGTGCCCGGCGATCCCGGCCAGGGCGGCGGGGGCGTAGACGGGGAACTTCTCGACTTTCATGGCGCGGGCGTCGCCCACACAGCGGGCGATGGTGGCCGAGCGTTTATATCCGGCGTTGAGCATGGCGCGCAGGTCTTCGTTGTTGCCTCCGTTCTTGGGGTTGAAGATGGCGTCGACTTCGTCGAACAGGATCGTGATCGGCCCGTCGGCGACCATGCGGAACAGGGCGGCGGTGGTGGCGGAGATGGTCATCTCCGGAGCGCGGACGAGGTACTGGGCGACTTCGAGCACGCGGGTTTTGCCGCTGCCAGGTTCGGCCGAGTCCAGGATCAACCTGGGGGTGACGTAGAAGTGGTCGGCGGCGTGGGTGTGGGCGTACCACAGCGCCAGCATCGGGGCGCAATGCTCGCTCGGGAACGCCGAGTAGCGGGCGACGAAGTCCCGCACCGCGTCCAGCACTTCGTGCCCGGCCTGGCGGTAGGCATCCGCAGGCGGTGGACCCAGCCACGTCAACGGCCGCTGCGGGGCCGCCTCGGGCAGTTCGGTGTCTGGGGCTGCGCCCCCATCAACCGCACCCCCGCCGGCGGTGGCGAGGTGCCACCGCGACTGGCAATCCTCCGAGCAGAAATCCGGCGAGGGCGAATCCCCGCGCGGGTGACCGCAGGCCCCACACGCCGCGGACTCTTCCGGCCGGGTCACCTCCGCCAGGGTCGTGTCGATAGCGGCCACGGCATCCGGTGGTGTCATCAAGCGGCCTCCGTCGCATCGTGGGGGTTGGAACGGGCGCGGTAGCGACCCACCGTGCGGGCGGTCACCTGCAGTCGGTCGGCGATCTCGTCGACGGTGAGCCCCGCGCGGCTCAACCGGGCCACCGCGGCCGCCCGGTGGCGGGTGGCCGCGTGCACCCCATGGGAACGGGGTAGGTGTCGGGTGCTGTGTCCGCCCCAGATGCCGTGCCGCTCCCCGTGGTGTTGGGCGTAGTCGCGGCATGCGGCCTGCACGGGGCATCCGGCGCACACCCGCTGGGCCTGGGCGATCCGGTCGGCCATGTCGGGGCCGGGTTCGGGGAAGAACACCTCCGGATCGATGTCGGGTGTCGCGCAGGCGGCGCGGGCCCGCCACCCCTCCTCCTGCGTTGCAGGGTTGTAGGTGGACCACGCCACCGGCACACGCCCTCCGGGAGTGGCACCCCGCAGGGTGCGTGGCTGGCTCCACCGGCGCGGCACGGCCATCACGCCACCCCCCGCCGCGGGAACTCATCCCACGTGCGGCCGTCCAGCACCCGTCCGGCGCGGTGCTTGCCGACACGGCGCATGACTGTCCCGTCGGGGAAGCAGTGCCGCCGCGGCCCGGAACCACCGCCCGCGGCGGGGTGGGTCTCGTCGGGGGCCCATTCGCCCCACTGTTTGAACAGGAACGGCACCCCGGCGGCGTGGCATTGGTCGCGCAGCGACCGTGCCCAATCGGGGTGCATGGGGCGGGCGCCGTGCCCGGACTCGCCTCCGGCGATCACCCAATGCACCATCGGCTCGCGCGTGTCCTGTGGTCCGATCGGGATGGATACCCCGAGGTCGACGGGCCCGAGCAGTGGTTCGCAGGACAGGAACCGCACGGCGGCGGGGGTGTCGAGCAGGGCGGGGATGCGGATGTCGGCCCACCGCTGGTTCTCGACGGACACGCCCAGCCAGACGTTGGGCAGTGGTTCGCGGCCTAGCATTGCGCCCACGGCGAGCCAGTCCTGTTGGCAGCCGATGTGGTGGGCGCGGCCCTGCTCCGCAACCAGATGCGCGAAGTTCACGTTGGACAGCAGCGACCGCATGCGGGCGTGCCGCTTGGTCAGGATTTGGTAGGTGTGCTGGGGTGTCAGGGCCATGACCGCGAACACCCGCGCGATGAACTCGTCCGGCACGTCGGCGTGGAACAGGTCGGACATGGAGTTGACGAACACCCTGCGCGGCTTGCGCCACCGCAACGGAAGCTCCAGCTTGTCCGGGCGCAGTTGAACGTCGAATCCGCGCTCGAAGTGATGTCCCTTGGTGCCGCGCCAGCGTTCGGCGAACGTCTTGGCGTAGCAGTGGTCGCACCCGGCGCTGACTGTGGTGCAGCCGGTGACGGGGTTCCAGGTGGCGTCGGTCCATTCGATCCCGGTTGTGGCGCTCATCAGGCGGCCACCTCCTTGGGTGTGGTGGGGGCGAGGGCCGCGCGGTAGCGGGCCCAGAGGTCGTCGGCGGGGCCGGTGGTGTCGGCGAGGGTGGCGAGGATGTCGGTGGGGCTGTGGTCGATGGCGTGCAGTAGCCGCTGTGCGTGTTCGGTGAGGGCGCGGCGCCATGCGGCTTCCAACACCACGGTTTTCAGGTGCCAGGCGGTGTCGGGTAGTTGCACGGTGTGGCCGTAGGTGTCGGCCAGCCACCGCGAGAGCCGGTGTCGGCCCTCTTCGCCGGGGGCGTGGCCGGTGGTGGTGGCGTGGGCGTAGATGGTGACCGGTTCGGGGGCGTGCCCAGCGGCGACCACTTCGATGACGAGTTGCAGGACGTGGCTGCACATGGGGTCGGCCATATCGGTGGCGCGCATCCCGGACAGCACGGCGCGGGCGGTGGTGTGCGGCATCCACAACACACACCCCACGAACTGCCGTTCCGGGTCGGTCACAACGGTTGCGGTGTTCAAGGGGACTCCCAACAGGTATCGGCGGGGTTGGTGGCTGCCGGGCCGGTGAGGCACGTGGGGTCCGGTCACCGGCCCGGCAGCAGCTCGGTTACTTGGCGGCGCAGACGGTGCACATGACCTGGTCGTCGGGGATGGGTGCGCCGCAGGTGGCGCAGGTGGCGATGAACCGGGCGAGGAGGCGGCGCGGGGTGTGGCGCCTGCGGGTGGTGGGGGTGTGCATGGGGTTCCTTTCACGTCCAGCGGGGGGTGTGGTGTGGGCGTGAGTGGTCATGGCGATCACCTCTACTCGACTCGCGTTGGTTACGGTGTGTAGTGGCTTGTGGGTAGGGGGTGCCGGGGCGGTGTCCCGGGGAGGGAGCCGCCTGCCGGTGGTGTGGGTGTGGCTTGTGGGGGTTTTGGTGGGGGTGGCCGGGTGGGTCCCTGGCCTCCCTCGGTGGTTGTTGTGGCTGGTCAGGGTGAGGGAGGCGGGTGAGGGAGGCGGTGAGGGAAAACTCCCTCGGATTCGGGTGCCTCCCTCACCATCCGCCGCCGCTGTCGTCGCTGTTGTCGGGGTCGTGGTGGTTGCGTTCGGTGAGTGCTTCGTGGATGCGGGCGGTGGAGACCTGCATGGCGCCTTCGGTTTTGTAGGGCTCGGCGTGGTACTGCGCGAGGTAGGCGGTGAGCCGTTGCGCGCTCCAGTCGCGGTAGGCGGCCGGGTTGCGTTCGGCGAGGTGTTGCAGCACCTCGCGGGTCTTCATCCGGGGCCGCTTGCCGAGGACGGCGGCGATGTCGGCCAACGGATCCGCCACCGCGGTGGGGTTGTCGTGGTCGTGTGTGGGGGTGATGCCGTGTTCCTCGCGCAGGGCCAGGGCGCGCTGCACGATGGGGGTGATTTCGTCGGTGCCTTTCTCCTTGCGGATGTAGAAGGAGCGGATCAGGCCGGGGACTTTGGCGAACCCGGCGGCCATGGCGGTGCCGACGTCTTCCCCGGCCACGAGGGTGGTGGCGGAGTAGCCGCGTTTGTGCATGCCGGTGCCGAGGATGGCGTCGTTGCCTTGGTGGTCGTTGATGGCGAACGCGACCCGGTGGGAGGCGGTTTTGGAGATCCCGCGGGGCAGGCTGTTGGCGTCGGCGTCGGGGGTGACCCACAGCAGCGTGATCCCGGTCTTGCGGGCCTTTTTGGTCACCTTCAACGCCAGTTCCTTGGCTTCCTCGCCGTGGCGTTTGTGGGTGAACAGTTCGTGCACCTCGTCGAACACCACGACGCGGGGCCGCATGCGGGGGTCGGCTTCGGCGATGTCGCGGGTCAGTTTCGCTTCCTCGCCACCGAGTTCTTCCAGGATGCGGCCGCGTTCGGACACCTCGCCCACGAGGGTGCGCAGGGTGGTCATGGCGGCTTCGATGTGCTCTTCCTCGTCGCCCTTCACCAGGGTGCGCAGGCGGGGTTTCATGGGGTCGTAGTCGACGTTGTAGGCCAGCACGTGCACGTCGATGTCGACCAACGGGTCCAGCATCGCCCCCAGCAGCAGGCAGATCACGAAGCTCGATTTGCCTGAGCCCATGATCCCGGCGGTGAGGTAGTTGCAGGCCATGAGCTTGGCGGTGATCAGCTCGCCGCGGGCGTCCACCGCCACGGGCACACCCTTGAAGTAGTCCGTGGCACCTTCGTGCAGCAGCGGCCAGGGATCCACCGGCCCGGTCAGGATGCCCTGATCGGCCACCCACAGATCCAGCACACCGGGCTGGTCCTTGGGTTCGGTGGGCCACACCTCGATCGGTTTGCGCAGCAGGTTGTGCGCCAGCACGCCCTTGCGTTTGGCGATCTCTTCCACCGGCACCTGCCGCGGCAGCAACAACTGGGTGTGCCAGCCCTTACCGACCCGCGTGGTGGGCGACACCCAGCGGGGCTGCCAGCCGTCCTTGAACGCCCGCGTCAACGGCCCATACCCCAACTCCCGCAACGCGGACAGGATCGCCCCCTCATCGGGCACCACATCCCGCCCCGGCACCGGCTGCTCGGGCACGGCCCAGCGGGGCTGCCACCCCCCGTGCCGGCGGCCCTGATCCCACAGGTACAGCAGCCCCACACCCATCCCACCGGTGAGCAGGAACGCGCCGTAGGCGGTGCCGAACCACCACAGGAACCGGATCGTGTCGATCGCCGCGCCGATCGGCTCCAACACCATCCCCACACTCCCGTCAGCCACCGCCAACACAACCCCCAGCGCCAACAGCAACCCGATCCCCGCCGCGGCGCTCACGGCCACCGCCTTCGCCAGCTTGACCGGGGCAGCGATCCAATCCATGCGCCGCTCATGCCGATCCCGCTTCGCCCGCTCGATCCGCTCGGCCCACTGATCAGCCCGATCCCACTCCCCAGCGGCCTCCGCCGCCCGCAACGCCCGCAGATACGGCGAGTTCGACCGCGCATCCCGCACCCGACGCGCCACCACCGCCGCCCCCGCACCCACATACAACCCATGCCGCACCACCGCCCGGCTGCCGGTCACCACATACGGCGCCGACACCCGCCGCAACTCCACCGCGGTCTGCGCCATCCGCTGCCGGGCCTGCTCACTGATATGCGGCACCGGCAAGCGACGGGTGTTGAACGTCTCCCGCGGCTCCTGCACGAGCTCCGCGTCCACCACCACCTCCGACTCCGGTAGGGGGCGTGTGTCGGGGCGGAACGGCACCACGTTCCCGCGCCCGTGCTCCTGTTCGTAGTTGTGGGTCATTGCTCCCCCTCGCGGTGGCTGTTGGTGGTGATTTCGGCGAGTAGGGCGCGGGCGCGGTCCCAACGGCAGCCCAGCCGTTTGGCGACCGCGTTCACCGCCGCCGTCGCGGGGTCGATCTCCCCAGCCGCGACGAGGTCGGCCAGCCTCGCCCGATGCTCCGCCAGCGACGTCTTCCTCGGCCCAGCCAGGGCGTTCGCCTTCCTCCCCGTGGCCTGTGTGGCGGTCTTCCCCCTGCCTCCAGGGGGCTCCTCGCGAACGTTGTCGGCCGTGTCCTCGCCAGGGCTCTTCCCGGCCGTCTCGTCGGGGTTCTTCCCATGCAGGTCATCGGGGGTGGGAAGAACCGGGTCGGGCCAGGGGTGGGCGAGGGTGTTCTTCGCCGCGACGAAGCGGGCGGTGAGATCGTTCAACAGGGCCGGAACAAGGTGCATCGACACCGCCAGCCCGACGGGGACGATCAACCACACCACCGACCCCACCCCGCCGCCACTGGTGTTGCCGTCGCGGGTGGGGATGTAGTGCAGCCCCACGTTGAGCCCGGCGGCGGCGGTGAACAGGGCGACTTCCAGCCGCACATACGGGTTGGTCAGCGCGGTCTTGGCCTCGGCCACGGCCGGGACCGCCCCGGCGATCTGGGCGATGAGGATGGCCACGATCGGCACCGTCAACAACGGCTCAATCACCCAGTTGATGACCACGGTGTGGGGATTGAGTCGGGTCAGTTCCACCCCGACGTTCACCGCCCCGGCGATCATCGCGAACACCGCGGGCAGCAGCGCCACGATCGGCGCCCACCGCCGGGCCCGGTCCAACCGCACCAACGCCGTGGTGGGATCCAACAAATGATCCCGGCGCTGCGCGGCGTCCGCCGCGGCCTCCCGCGCTTCCCGCGCCCGCTGCGACAACCGCTTGTGATGCTCCAAACCCCGACGTTGTTCCTCCAACTCCACCCGGAACACGGCGTCCTCATAGCCGCGCTGCAACTCCCGATGCGTGCGTTCCTGCGCCAGATCCGCCGCCAGATCACCCGGGCTCTTCGCCTGCCGCAACGCCGGATCGGTTTGCAGCTCCACCGTGCGGTGCGCCCGACCCACCGCCGCGGCCAACCCCGCCGGGTCCGGCACCTCTCCACCCCAAATGCTGGCGTCATCCGCACCCTGCCCGGGCTCAGGCACCCACGCCTGCCCCCACCGCGACGAGGCATCCTCGCTGCGCACCCACCGCACCGGATGGCCATTCACGCCCCCACCCGCGCCGTCGGCGTTGTTCCTGCCCGTGCCCGTGCCCGTGCCCGTGGTTGTGTTCGTGGTTGTGTTCGTGGTTGTGGTCATCACGCGATCCCTCCCCACACACCGGCACCACCACGCGTGCCGGTACCGGTACCGGTCCCGGCCTCGGCCCCGGTGTTGCTGTCCTCGACGGTCATCTCGTTGGTGTGGCGGGCAGCCCGCTCGGCCTGCTGCCGCTCCGCCCGGCGGCGGGCCACGCGGGCGGCGACGATCCGCGCGGCCAGCAGCGCACCCGCCACAGGCAGCACGGCGGGGTGCAGTAGCCACGCCCCGCCACCACCGACCGCGGCCGTGGCGGCGATCTCCGGGGTCCAGTAGCCCACCGTCGAGGCGAGCACGTCGGCGCGGTTACCGTGCCCGGCGCGGGCAGCCAACTCAGCCGACGCGGGTTCGGGGCGGTTCAGCTCAGACATGGGCGGTCCTCCTCACACGCTCGTTCGTGTCGGGGGTGATGGCGTTGGTGATGCGCTGGTCCAAACCGGACTGAGCGGCCAGCAACACCCGTGCGCCCAGCGCCAGGGGCCAGCGCAGCAGGTGCAGCAGCAAAAACACTGCCAGCGCGGCCACGAACCCAGCCACACGCCAGGGACCGTGCTGCTGCACCACGTCGAACACCGACATGTCAGGCCACCTCCCCCAACGCTGTGCGATGGTCGAGGTCGAAGCAGTCCCAGCACTGCCGGGTGGAGGTCGGCACGCAGTAGCCCACATCCCGCCCGCACTCGCGGCAGACCCGCCGTGCTGCCAGAGCCCGCCCTAGCGCGGCCTGCTGAGCCGGGGTAGGTATCCGCTTGAGTGCGGCACGCACCGTTGAGAACAGCTCCGCCACGGTCTCCCGCGCATAGGGGCGGTGGTGCCGGAACACCAGCAGCGCCACCGGATCCTGCCCCGCAGGCCGTAACCCGGCCTCGCGAAGCTGGGAACGGGTCAGCAGCGTCGAGGGGGCCTCGCCCCAGCCGAACACCGGCAACCCGTCCTGAAAGCCCCGGCACCAGGCGACGTGGTGCGTGCGACCGTCGAACACGGCCACGACCTGCCGGGGGCGGCGGCGCGGGTTCACCGGTCCTCACCCCCGCCCAGCGGCACGTAGGTCGGGAACTGTGGGCGAGGGGCCATCACGTCGGCATCGGCCCACATCGCGACCACCACGCCACCGTCGAAGTCGGCCACCACCCGGCAGCGATCCGGATCGTTGACCACCGTCACCGCGGCCGGGCTGTCCTCGGCCGCCACCCGGAACGCCTCCAGCACGCCACGGGCGTCACCATCTGGGTTGACCAACGGCTCACCGATGTGACACAGACCGAATCGCAGGTGCTCGGCCAGCTCCGGCCGCCGCTGAAGCAGATCGGCCAGCGCACGCAAACCGGCCACCTGCCGCCGCGCCAGCACCACCGCAGCACACTCCGGCATCTCCTCGCCTACCATCCAAACCCTTCCCATCGAATGCTGATTCGGCTGGTGGGGGAGTCCCGGCCCGGCGGCAGTCTTGGCGGAGTGCGCCGGGCCGGGGACATCGCTCAGTCGTACGGTCATGAGCAGCCCCCGCTCTTGCGGTCCCGCTCGATCCGCTCACAGGCGGGGCATGCGGGGCCTGGCAGGGCGAACAGGCGCCAGGTGTCGGTCTGGTAGCGGCCCGCCTCCTGCGTCGCCCCGCACAGCGCCCAAATCCGGCCCGACCACCACGACTTCTTCGCGGTGATGTGCACCAACTCCTTCTTGGCCATCACCACACCCCCCGCTGCAGGGCGTCGGTGACGATCGCGTGGTGATCGAACGCCAGCAGGCCCGGCTCGGCGAGGACGTCGGTCACGGGGAACCAGCGGGCCGCGGTGGCGTCATCCGCCGCCACAGCAGGGATCACACGCCCGACCTGGCAGGTGTAGGCGACGGTCACGTACCGGCCCCTGGGATCGCGGCCCGGGTCGGCGTACACCCCGGACAGGGCCAGGGGCGTGCCGATCCGGATACCGGTTTCCTCGGCCAACTCCCGCACCGCAGCGGCCTCGGTGGTTTCGCCCGGATTGACGTGCCCACCCGGCAACGCCCACCGGCCCTCAAACGGTGGCCAGCCCCGCCGAATCAGCAACACCCGCAGCCCCGTGTCTGGGGTTCGGGCGAACAGCACGACATCGGCGGTCAGCCGGGCCACCTCGTCACGGGTGTCAGTCATCGCGACCCCCTCCCCAGCAGGCCGCGCCACAGGTCGGCCCGGTCCTCGGCCTTGGCCGCAGCGTTGTGATAAACGCTGGCCCGCCGGTAATCGCCGGAGCCCTCCAACTCGTTGGCCCGGTCCCGCAACGCGGACGCCGTGGACGCCTCATCCGCCGCGTTGTAGGAAACGGCCTGGCCGAACTTCTTCACGCCGCCTCCCCCTCCGAACTGGTACCGGCTGCGAGCGCGCCACCATCCAGGCGCGACAGCGCCACCCGCACCGCCCGCCGCTGCGACCGACGCACCCGCCCCACATCCGTGAACGGACGCAACGCACGCGACCCAGCCGCACCGGCCTCCGCCGCCAACTCCCGATCCACCTCCTCAATCAACCGCTCGATCTCCTCTCGTTCCGCGTACATCGCTTCCACCTCCTGAACTGCGTAGATGTCCGGGTCGGACGCCAGGTCCAGTGCCTGCCGGGCCTGACGACCCCTGATCCGTGCGGTGCTCATCGATCTCCTTCTCACCGAGATGCTGACTTAAGTCGGTCGTCGTAATTGAGACAGTATTGAGTCGGTTTGGTGTTGTCAACAGGTGGCTTAAGTCGGCGCTAGACTTGGGCGCCTGACGGAAGGGACTTCATGGGCTTGGACCGGAACGAAATCGCAGCTCAGCTACGGCGTGACATTGCGGCCCGTAAGTACAAAGTTGGTGACAAGTTGCCCGGGTACCGGAAGCTCGCTGAGGACTTCGGAGCTGCCCCGAACACCGTGGGGGAGGCAGTCCGCATCCTCGCGGCTGAAGGGTTGGTCCGTACCAAGAAAGCCAGTCGAGCCGTCGTTGCATCGACGGCCGAAGCAGCACCGCCTGAGAACCAGGTCTCCGAAGCGCGCGAAGTGCTAGCGGACCTGCAGGACCACATCCGGGATGTGCAACGGCAGCTTCGCCACCTCGAACAGGGCGTCTCTGACGCGCTGCGGAAGCTCAACGGCACGTCCTGAAGCTCCGCTACGAAGCGATGCCCTGGAAGAACTTCGCTAGTCCTTCCACGGCGCTCACAGCACCACCAACGAGAGCCTTCACCCAGCCAGCTGCCTCTACCGGGTGCTTGACGACAACGACCAACAACGCGAGCACTACCACTGTGCTGATCACCTTCGGAAGCACACTGCTGCCCGCGGGCACGGGAACCATGCTGCTCTTCTTGGCCATCGCAACCTCCTGAATCATTGGTCTGGGCCGGTTGTTCGTGCCCGTTCCGTTTCATGGCCTCAAGGAAACCGTGCGAGGGCGGAGGCACATCAGTGCTCATGAAGGGGCACATGACGCACGGGGGGCACACGCTGGGAGTAACGTTGTGCCCCCTCGTTCTTGATCGACATGCTTTACTAGCGGGCGGGAGGATTCGTGACCGCTCGGGAGAAGACGCCGAACCACCGCCTAGCTGCGCTACTTGCGGAAGCTGGCATGAGCAAGAAGGGGTTCGCACGGAGGCTCCGCGACCTCAGCACGCATGACGGCGGCGAACCCATCCGCCCTACCCACACGAACGTTGACAAGTGGATCAGTGGCGACACAAGACGCCCAACAGAACGGACATGTCAGGTAATCGCCAAGGTCTTGAGCCGCGAACTGGGTCGCCCTGTGACCCTCGCCGACGTCGGATACGACGTTGAAACCTCCGCGGATGGCTTGCAGGACACGACGCTCGAGTACGCCGCCAGTCTGAGCGATGCATTGATCGCGTTGACACAGTTGCCGAACAGCGAGTCCCTAAGAGTCGAGCCGGAAGCTTGGGACAACCTCGTTGCGCGGTGGATGTTCGGCAGCCAGCACGAAATGCTGCCTGTGGTCGAACCGCGGCCGATTGCGGAAGTGGATGTGCACGCCGTCCGAGATGCCACGCAGATGTTCGCCACGTTCGATTACCGCTATGGCGGTGGCCGACCGCGCCCCCTTGTTGCGCGGTACCTCGAAACCGATGTCCTGCCAGTCCTCAGGCATACTTCACCCCACGATGCCGTAAGCAGGGCTTACCTCCGCGAGGTTGCAGCGCTGACTCGCCTGGCTGGTTGGACTTCCTATGACATCGGTGAGCATGCGCTGGCACAGCGCTACCTTTATCAGGCTTTTCGTATGGCAAGAGCGGCGGGAGACAAAGCGCTCTGCGCACGCGTTCTTGCCGGAATGAGCCACCAAGCCAACTTCCTTGGGCACTACGACCGGGCCGTCCATCTCGCGCGAGCTGCCGCTCACGGCGCCGCAGGCCATGCCACCGCATCCGTGATGGCGCTCACTCATGCGATGGAAGCACGTGCATTGGCCTCCCAGGGAAACGAATTGGAAACCGCCGCAGCGCTCGTGGCAGCCGAATCGTGGCTATCTCGCCGCGACCCAGAGAGCGAGCCCGAATGGATTCGATACTTTGACGAAGCCGAGCTACATGCCGAGTTTGCGCACTGCTTTCGTGATCTTGGCAAGCCAGACCAGGCGGCCGAACATTCTGCAGCCGCTCTGGACAAACATGAATCGGTTTATGTGCGCAGCCTATCCTTCTGTCGCACGGTTCTCGCAACCGCACATATGCAAGCAGGTGAAGTGGAGCACGCGGTTAGCCTCGCACGCAGTGTGGTCGATACAGCTGCCGATCTTCGATCGTTTCGCGTTATTGCCTACCTGGACACATTCTGCGAGAAGCTCGCCGCAATCCCGTCAAACGCGGCATCACGTGAGTTTTCGGATTATCTTGTGGCGAAGTTTCCTCAGAAAGCGCCCCAGTTACGCGGCGAATCGTAGTCACGTAGGTCGCACAACCGCTGGCGTACTTCGGCGTCGATCTCCGCAGACTGGCCCACCAATTGCATGAGCCAAGTGGTCATGTTGAGTTCTCGAATGGCACGAAGCACGGGGAAGCCATCCCAGGTCAGGGCGTCCCATCCATACGAGGCTACGTACTTGCTGTACTCGTCCCGCTCAACCCAGCCAAACACGCTGTGCCGCACAGCCGCCACCGCCGCGTCCCACTCTCGTGGTCCCCACGCGAAATCCTCGAAGTCAATGAGGCGGACCACACCACTCGACGCATCCCGTAGAAGGTTGCCGTTGTGTGCGTCCCCATGAATTGGTCCCTGCGGAAGCGAAAAGTCGAGAAGAGTGAAGCTCTGCTCAAGTTCTTCGTATCTTCTGTAGAGGAAATCGAAGTCCTCGGTCGTCACTACCTCAGACACCCGCATAGAGTCGAGCCGCGCTCGCACCTTCGGCATGGGGCTGAATGCGGGCAAGGTGAACGTGCGCGAAGGCGGCAGATCGTGTAGCGAACGCAAGATGCAACCGAGATCAGCTAGATCAACCGGTTCCGTTGACTCGTGAATATACTCCCAGAAGGAAACAGGGAACCCCATAACTGTTAACGGTTGCTCAAATCCATCAGCTAGCCGAGCGGCAGGGAATCTGTGGTTCGCGAGCCAGCGAGCTACGTCAACCTCCTTGCGGATCGCAGCGACAGAGCGACCGATACGCACCATCACTCCCACGCCTGGGAGCCGATACATAGCGTTCTCACCCATCCTCACCAGTTCCGCGCCACATGGGTCGAGGCCAAGAGTTCCGCAGGCCGACTCGAGCGCGGCACGTGTCGACTCAGGTGTGAAGGATGCAGCGGTGTGCGTCATCAACCCTCCTGACATGACGTACATGGTCAAGGCTACGGGGGACGAGCAAGGTTGCGGTGGATGAGTGTGAAGCGGCCTTGGTGCCCGGCCCACAAATGGCCCACGGACACCTACATACAGGTGCGCTCTACTGCATATGGCCGCACAACAGACGAATGCCCTGCCATCTGTTCGCGCAGGTCAGCAGGGCGATACCGGTGTTCCCAGGGGTGCGCCATCAGGGACTCGAACCCCGAACCCGCTGATTAAGAGTCAGCTGCTCTGCCAGTTGAGCTAATGGCGCTTGCCGTGTGATTCGGGGTCTTGTTCCTCCGCCCCTCAACGACGTGACAAACAGTAGCACGGTCCGTGGGCGCGCCCGCACAGCACCCCCGGACAACCACTCGGGTGCAAGTTCGCAACAAACCGCACACGTACCGCGACTGAACGGGCAAGCTGGTGACACATCCGGGGTACCTACGGGGGATTGGAAGGTCGGCAATGACAGGTCGGAGTGGGCTCGGCCCACGGCGGGGGATTCGACTGGTGTCAGCACTACTGGCCGCCGTCGCGGTGGCCGCGGGCTGCAGCGCCGCCGGTGACGAGGGAGCCGACCCGCGGCAAAGCCGTAGCGCGCCGACGACCACGGTGGTGCGCGAACCCGTCTCGCTTTCGCTGTCGGTGCCCGACGGCGCGAAACGGGTCGAACCAGGGAAGTTGATCATCGCGAACGCGGAGCACGGGAAGATCGTGCGGGCCTCGCTGGTCGGCACGCACGGCACGAAGGTGAAAGCCGACCTCGCCGAGGACGGCAGGAGTTGGACCTCGACCGAACCGCTCGGATACGGCAAGACCTACACCCTCACCGTGCAGGCCGAAGGTGAGGACGGCAGGTCGCGAACCGAGAAGTCCACCTTCACCACGGCGACACCCGCACGCACCGTCGCGGTGTCGATCAACGCGTGGGACGGCGAGACGGTCGGCGTCGGCATGCCGTTGATCTTCGACTTCACCGGGCCGGTGCCGGACAAGGCGGCCGCCGAGGACGCGATCCAGATCACCACCGAGCCGCGTACCGAAGGCGCCTTTCACTGGTTCGGCGACGACCGCGTGATCTGGCGGCCCAAGGAGTACTGGCAGCCGGGCACCAAGGTCTCGGTCGACGCTCTCGTCTACGGCAAGCGCCTCGGCGCGGGGATCTTCGGCAGCGAGGACAGGACGGTAGACATCACTGTCGGTGACAGGCTGGTCGCTGTCGCGGACGGGACTTCGCACCACATGCGGGTTTTCGTCAACGGCAAGCAGGTGAGGAGGATGCCGATCTCGATGGGCAAGCCGTCGAGTTCCACCCCGAACGGCGTCTACACCGTGATGAGCGAGCACAACGGCTACACCATGGATTCCAGCACCTACGGCGTGCCCGTGGACAGCTCCGCGGGTTACCGGCTCTTCGTCGAGTACGCGGTGCGGCTTTCCAACAGCGGCATCTTCTACCACTCGGCACCGTGGTCGGTCGGCGACCAGGGTGAGCGCAACGTGAGTCACGGCTGCATCAACCTCTCCACCGAGAACGCGGCGTGGTTGATGAGCCGCTCCAAGCGCGGAGACCTGGTGCGGGTGAAGCGGGCAGGCGGGCAGATCCTCGAGCCGACCGACGGCTGGAGCGTCTGGCAGCTGCCGTGGGAGCAGTGGCAGGCGGGAAGTGCCGACCGGTAGCGGTCACGCTCGCCAGATCCGCTGTCCGGCGTGGCTGAGGACGATGTTGGGTACCACGGCGTGGGTGGACAGGCGTGAGATGGCGAGTGCGAGCTCGGCGACGTCCCCGGTGTGAGCATCGCGTCCGGGTCGAGCTCGTCGCGCTTCCATGCGGTCATGTCGGTGTCGACGTAGCCGGGGGACAGTGCGGTGGCGGTGACGCCGTTGCCGGACTCTTCCAGCGTGATGGTTTCGCACAGCGAGATCAGGCCCGCTTTGCTGGCGCCGTTGGCGGCCAGTCCCGGCTCGCCCGCAACACGGTGATCGAGGCGAGTGCGACGATCTTGGCTCCGCGCTCGGGTGTGGCGGCGGCCGCGGCACGTAGCAGGGGCAGGGTTCGCTGGATGAGCAGGAACTGGGCGCGCAGGTTGACGTTGAGCACGAGGTCGTAGGTCTTCATGGGCAGGTCGGTGACCGATCCTTCCGCCCCGACCCCACCGTTGAGTACCAGCAGGTCGAGTCGGCGAAAGCGATCGGCGTGCGCCGCGGCGAGCAGGTGGATGTCTTCCTCGACGGCGAGGTTGGCCACGACCGGCGTGACGTCGGCTCCGGTTGCCCGCAGTTCGGTGGCTTCCAGCAGGCCGGCTTCTCGGCGGGCGGACAGCGTGAGCGCGTAGCCCTCATCGGCCAGTCGCCGGGCGATCCGCAGGCCGATGCCGCGGGAGGCGCCCGTGACGAGAGCGGTCCGGGTCGTGGTCATGCGGTCCTAACCGGGTGTCGAGCCGCGCGTCGGGCACGGCGGGGACGTCGGTGTGCGGGCAGGCGCCGACTAACCGCACGCGATGGGCGGCACGGTGGTCAGGCTCGCCAGTCGTCCGGTATGTCGTCGGAGTGCTCCCCGGGATGTGGTGGTGGGGTGGGGGTGGCCGGGGTGGTGCGGGAGAACCGTGGTGCCGGCGCGGGTTGCGTGACGCCGTCCAACTCCACGATGGTGCCGCGAGCGGCGAGGTGCGGGTGGTCGGTGGCTTCGGCGAAGGTGAGAACCGGGGTGACGCAGGCGTCGGTGCCTGCGAACACCCTCTCCCAGTGCTCGCGTGGCTGAGCGCCGAACGCCTCGGCGAGCCGGGCCCGCAACTGTGGCCAGCGATCCTGTTCGAGCTGCCCGGGCAGGTCGGCGGAGTCCAGCCCCAGCCCCGCCAGCAACTGTGCGTAGAACTGCGGTTCGATCGCGCCGACAGCCACGTAGCGGCCGTCGGCGCACTCGTAGGTGTCGTAGAAGGGCGCCCCTCCGTCGAGCAGGTTGTGGCCACGTTCGTCGGTCCAGGTGCCCTGACCGCGCATCGCCCACATCATCTGCGCCAGGACGCTGGCACCGTCGACCATCGCGGCGTCGACCACCTGGCCCTGCCCCGAGCGCTCCCGCTCCCACAGGGCCGACAGCACGCCCACGAGCAGGAACATGGACCCGCCGCCGAAGTCTCCGACGAGGTTCAGCGGCGGTACCGGCCGCTCACCCCGCCTGCCGATGGCGTGCAGCGCACCCGTCAGGCTGATGTAGTTGATGTCGTGTCCCGCGCGCTGGGCAAGGGGGCCGTGCTGGCCCCAGCCCGTCATGCGGCCGTAGACCAGGCGGGGATTGACGGCATGGCAGTCGGCAGGACCCAGGCCGAGTCGTTCGGCCACACCGGGACGAAACCCTTCCAGCAACACGTCGGCCTTCTCTGCCAGCCGCAGTGCCAGTGCGCGACCCTCGGGGGTCTTGAGGTCGGCGACCACTGACCGCCGACCCCGCAGCATCGCGCTGTCGTCCCCGCTGCCCGGACGTTCGACGCGGACCACGTCGGCGCCGAGGTCGGCGAGGATCATGGCGGCGTGCGGCCCTGGCCCGATACCGGCCAGCTCGACCACCCGGATTCCGGTGAGTGGCCCGGCCATCTCAGCGCTCCGCCGAAGTGAGGTTACGGTCGCGTCTCATGCCGGTGCTCCTAGAGGCGTTCGATGAGGGTGGCGTTGGCCATGCCGCCGCCTTCGCACATGGTTTGCAGGCCGTACCGGCCGCCGGTGGCTTCGAGGTGATGGACCAGTGTGGCCAGCAATCGGGTGCCCGACGCGCCCAGTGGGTGCCCGAGCGCGATCGCGCCGCCTCGGGGGTTGAGCCGCTCCGGGTCCGCACCCAGTTCGTGTCGCCAGACCAGCGGGACGGGAGCGAACGCCTCGTTGACCTCGTAGGCGTCGATGTCGTCAAGGGCGAGTCCCGCGCGGTCGAGCAGCTTCCGGGTGGCTGGGATGACGCCGGTGAGCATCAGCAGCGGGTCGCTGCCGGTGACGGCGAAACTGTGGAACCGCGCCCTTGGACGCAGGCCGAGTGCCTTGGCCCTGTCCTCGCTCATGATGAGCACCGCTGAGGCGCCGTCGGTCAGCGGCGAGGAGTTGCCCGGCGTGATCTTCCAGTCGATCTCGGGGAATCGGTGCTCGAGCTGCTCGTCGCGAAACGACGGACGCAGCCCGGAAAGGCTGTCCACAGTGGTGTCCGGGCGGACGGTCTCGTCGCGGACCAGTTCGCGTCGCACACCGTCGGGTTCGGTGACGGTGATCGGCAGGATCTCGTCGTCGAAGCCGCCCGCGGCGGCGGTGGCCGCGGCCCTGGCATGCGAGCGTGCCGCGTACTCGTCGAGTTCACCGCGGTCGAGCTTCCACCTGCCCGCGATGATCTCGGCCGAGACGCCCTGGTTGACGAGGCCTTCCGGGTAGCGCAGGGCGACGGCCGGGCCCGAGGCGTCCTTGCCGAGGGTCGCGGTGCCCATCGGCACCCGGCTCATCGACTCGACGCCGCACGCGATCACGACGTCGTAGGCACCGGCGAGCACACCCTGGGCGGCGAAATGAGCCGCCTGCTGGCTGGACCCGCACTGCCGGTCGATCGTCGTGGCAGGAACGGCTTCCGGAAAGCCCGCGCCGAGGACGGCCTTGCGGGTGATGTTCAGAGCCTGCTCGCTGACCTGGCCGACGCAGCCACCGATGACATCGTCCACCAGCGCGGGATCCACGCCCGTCCGCTCGATCAAGCCCCGCAGCGTCCGGCCGAGCAGCTCCGCCGGGTGAATGTCGGAAAGCTGACCCCCGGGCTTGCCCTTACCGGACACGGTGCGGACGGCATCGACGATGACGGCGGTGACCATGGCTGCCTCCTCCAGATCGACTTAACGGTCGCTAAGTTCGGTGTGCGCGTCAAGACGTGCGGCGAAGAGACGCGGGTCACGGAAATGCGCGTCGATCGTTCAGTACCGTGAGGGGTTTTCGCCCGTGGCCGCGAAGGCTCGCCGTTCGTGGCCGTACCCCGCGCTCGCACCCGGAAGCGGATCACGGATGCCGCGCGCGTCGGCGGTCAGTGGGAGGCGCCTTCCGCTGGACTGTTCGTTGTGGACAATCGAGGGAATGGCGGGTGATCGTTGCGATCACCAACACACGCCTCGCCGTCAACGGCCGCCGAGGACGTGCCGCCGCGGCGGGAGGGAGAGCCCGCACGCGAGCGCGACCGGAGGAGGTGGCGGCGCTGATCACGGTTCAGAACGGCAACGCGGGCCATGGTGACCCGCAGACCGCCCCGGCGCTCGCTTCCCGGGTGCACGGTCGTTACCGAACCGCCGGCGAAGACACCGCTCACCCCCGGTTGCCGCTCGCTCACCCGTCTGCCAGAGGTGGACGTGGGGGCAACGTCGTGCCGACGACCGACGCCGTTGGTGTTGTGCGCACGTCAGCTTGACAACGTGCGGGGTGCTGGTTCGCGTCACCGCGGCTGCGACGGCGCACGTGCTCGCCACCTCAACGCCGACTCGCCCAACCGCCGCCGGGTGCTGGGCAGCAGACTTTACCGTGGCCACCTATGACCTTGTGCTGACCCGAATGACCAGCGTGTTTCGTGGGGTGAGTGACGGGACTTGAACCCGCGGCCCCCTGGACCACAACCAGGTGCTCTACCAGCTGAGCTACACCCACCACGCGAGGCGTGTCGATGACCGCCTCGGCCCGATCATCGTAGCGCGCGCCCGGCGGCGGCGTCGCACCGGGGCTACTCGTCGTGGTCCCGCAGCACCTCACCCGCCGCGGCCCTGGCCTGTTCGGTGCTCGGGCCGGGCTGGGGCACGAACGCGGTCCGGCGGTAGTACTCCAGCTCGCCGATGGATTCCCTGATGTCGGCGAGCGCCCGGTGAGCGAGCCCCTTGTCGGGCTTCGCGTAGTAGATCCGGGGGTACCAGCGCCGCACGAGCTCCTTGATCGACGAGACGTCGACCATGCGGTAGTGCAGGTGCGCGTCGAGCGTGGGCATGTCCCGCGCCAGGAACCCGCGGTCGGTGGCCACCGAGTTGCCCGCCAGCGGCGCCGTCTGCGGGTCGGGCACGTACTCGCGCACGTACTCGAGCGCTCTGCGTTCGGCCTCGTCGAGGGTGATGGTGGAGCGACGCACCTCCTCGGTCAGCCCTGACCTGGCGTGTATCTCCCGCACGATGTCGGGCATGTTGGCGAGCGCCTCGTCACCGGCATGGATGACGAGGTCGAGGCCCTCGCCGAGTACCCGAAGGTCCGCGTCGGTGACGAGTACGGCGATCTCGATCAGGGCGTCCTTGGCGAGGTCGAGCCCTGTCATCTCACAGTCGATCCAGACAAGACGGTCGGTCACCCTCGAAACCCTAACGTGGCGCACCGGGTGTTGCTTGTCACACTCCGTTTTCGGCCTGTTGGGCGACCGTTTCGCGCGACGTTGCACGGGACCGTACCCGGGGAAGCGGCCCGGGTCGCTGCCGAGATTCTCACCGAGCGGCCAAGTCCTCGGCCACCGCCGCCCACAGCAACGGCCGAACACCGGCGGTGGGCGCGGCGGGGTCGATGCCGTGGCGGCGTAGCAGCCGATGGGCGCCCTTGCCAGCGAGCGCGGTGACGGTCGAACGGGCCGACCGCGTCGGCTGCCGTGCAGCGGTTCGCAGCAGAGCCCACAGGACCTGCTCGCCACGTGCTGTCGATCTCGACCTGCGTCGCAGCAGCAGCTGTGCCGAATCCACGGTCGGCGAAGGGCGAAAGCAATACGCGGGCACCTTGCGCAGCAGTCGGATGTCGAACCGGGCAGCCCACCAGGCCAGCTCAGTGGAGCGTGGCAGCGGTTCGGTGAGCCGCTTCGCGAAACCCCACTCCACCACCAGCGCCGCCCGGCGCAGCCGGGTGGTACGCGGACCGAGCAGGCGGCGCAGCAACGCGGTGGAGATTCCGTACGGGATGCTCGACACGACAAGGAAATCCTTGCCCGGCAACCGAAAGGTTCGCGCATCCGCCTGTACGACGTGGACGTTCGTGGTCGTGCCGAGCCGGGTGCGCAACCGGCGGGCGAACTCGGGGTCGCGTTCGACCGCGAGCACACGTGCGCCGGTCGCGGCCAACGGTGCCGTGATCGCTCCGGTACCCGCTCCGAGGTCGAGCACCAGGTCGCCCGAACTCGGCGAGCAGGACCGGATCAGGTCGTCGACGATGTGCCGTGCGGTCAGGAAATGCACGCCGGAAGGGTTGGGCAGTGGTTGCTTTCGGGCGTGGCGAGGCCGTCGTGAAAGGGGCAGGGCGCTGCTTTCGTCATGAACGAGGGGAGCGCGCGCGGAAACGAGCGCGCACGGACGTCATGGCGCAGCGACCGACAGCCCGGTCACGAGCCGGTCAGAGGGCGGCTTCGGAAGCGGCTTCGGAAAGCTAGCGGAGGTAAGAGGTCGCTGCGACTAGGTGCGGCGTGCCCGCAGCCGGGCGAACACCACGCAGCGGATGGCCAAAGTTCCCATGCCGACGACGTTAGCGCCCACCGCAACCGATTTTCGTTGCTGACACGAACGGAACCCTGGTGGCAGTGATGCGGTGTGCGAGCATGCCCGTTCGTCTACACGGCCCGTGCGAGCGGATCCGTTGGTGCAGTGCATTCTCGGCGATCCGGCTGATCGGTCGTAGTGTCGACCGCATCGAGTCCACATCGAACAGCGGAGGAGAACAGACTGTGTGCGCGGTCAGCACCGACCCCTCGGTCGAATCCCACATCGAGGTGAAGGTCCGTGGTGGTATCGACCTTCGTGACCACGCGGACTTCCTGCGTCACCAGTCACCGGGCTGCAGGCCCCACGAGGGTGGCGAACCGGCGACGCTATGCCTGGGGTTCACGGTGGAGGACACCTGGCGGCCCGTCGCGGCGCGGGTGCGGCAACGGGCACCGGACGTCGTCGGCATCGACATCGCGGCGAAGGGGATACCGGTAACGGCGGTCGCGGAGCAGGTGCGGCGCATCCTGTCGCTGGAGGCCGACGGCGACGGCTTCGCCGCGCTCGCCCGCCGAGATCCGGTGCTGGCCAGATTACGTCGCCTGCGCCCCGGGTTGCGGCCGGTACATTTCCACTCACCGTACGAGGCGGCCTGTTTCGCCGTTGTGTGTCACCGGTTGCGCGTCGGGCAGGCGGCCGCGATCGTGCGACGCATCGCCGAACGGCATGGCGAGCGGGTCTCGATCGGCGGGCGAGCGCTCGCCGCGTTCCCGCCGCCCGAGGTGCTGCTCGATGCCGACCTTTCGGTCGGCTTGTCCGAGGTGAAGCGGCAGCGACTGACGGTGATCGCGCGTGCCGCGCTCGACGGCTTGCTCAACGGCACCTACCTGCGTTCCCTCCCGCCCGATCACGCCGTGCGGGAACTGCGGCGGCTGCCAGGGATCGGGCCCTTCTCGGCGGAGTTCGTCGTCGGTCAAGGCGCCGGACATCCCACGCTCTTCCCCCGGCGAGAACCCAGGTTGCACGCCAGGATGGCCCAGGCGTACGGGGTTGGCGACGTCGACGAACTCGAACGGATCGCGCGACGCTACGGCCCGTACAGCGGTTGGGCCGCGTTTGTGCTGCGATCCTCGCCGAGTTGTGAACTATATCCCGATGTCGTAGCGGGCCAACGGAAAGGGGGTTACCGGGAACAGACAACCACTGTGGTGAGCTGACGGTGTGGAGTTGGCCGAACTGGACAGCGAGATCCTGCGCGCGTTCGAACTGGATGTCGAGACCGCGGGCACCATCGCGCTCGTCGCGGGGGTGGCGGCACTGCTCGTGGTGCTGCTTCGCGGGCCGTGGCGGTTCGCGCGCAACGTGGTGACCATCGTGCACGAGGCCGGGCACGCGTTCGTCGCCGTGCTCGCGGGCAGACGGTTGCAGGGCATCCGACTGCACTCCGACACCTCCGGGGTCACGGTGTCGCGGGGCAAGCCCGCCGGCCCCGGGATGGTGCTGACGACCCTGGCCGGTTACCCGGCGCCCGCCCTGTTGGGGCTGGCGTTCTCCGGCTTGGTGGCGGCCGAGCAGTTGAGTGCCGTGCTCGGGGTCGCGGCGGCGCTGTTGCTGGGTGTGCTGGTGATGGTCCGCAACGCGTACGGAGTGTTCGCCGTCGTCGTTTCGGCCTTCGTGCTCGGCTCGGTGGCGTTGTTCGCGGGCCCAGGCGTACAGGCGGCGTTCGTCTATCTCATCACGTGGTTTCTGCTGCTGGGCGCGATCCGGCCGGTGTTCGAGCTACAGGCCAAGCGTCGCAGGGGTGCCGCCAGGGACTCCGACGCCGACCAGCTCGCGCGGCTGACCGGGGTTCCGGCGACGATCTGGTTGCTCGTCCTCGCAGTGCTCACGGTGAGCTGTCTCGCGATCGGCGGGATGCTGCTCGTGGAGCCCGCGGTCTCGCCGTTCTGACGCGGTAGCCGACCTGTTCGGCAGCGCCTGGTGTGGCACCGACCGGCCGGATGCGCCAGCACCGCTTGCGGCACACTAGAGGGGTCGACACAGGTGTGGCGTTTCGAGAGGACTGTGCAGTGGCGGACGAGGTCGCGAAGGCTGTCGAGGAGTGCGCGCGTGCGGCGAAGCGCGCGGCACCATCCATCGCCGCTGTGCCGGACGCGTCGATCGATGCCGCACTAAGCGCGATGGCCGATCACCTGGTGGCCAACCGCTCCGCTGTGCTCGAAGCCAACGGCGAGGACGTGACGAAGGCGCGAGCGGACGGGATGAGCGCGGGCCTGCTCGACCGGCTGACCATTACCGACGAGCGGCTCACCGGCATGGCCGACCAACTTCGGTTGCTCGCGGGTGCACCTCACCAGGAACGCTCGGTCCCGGTGGCCGCGCTGGCCGATGGTCTGCGGCTGGTCGAGCGGCGCAGGCCCGTGGGTGTGATCGGAGCGAACTACGAGGCGAGGCCGAACGTGACGGTCGACGTCGCTTCCCAACTGATCAAGTCCCGTAACGCCGGGGTGCTGCGCACGGGCTCCGCCGCGCTCGGTTCCGCGCAACGGCTGCTGGATGTGGTGGTGGCCCCGGCGCTCGTCGAGGCCGGGATCGATGTGGCCGCGATCCAATTGGTGCCCAGGGCCGAGCGGGAGGCCGCGGCGGCTTTGGTGCGGCTTCCGAACCTGGTCCCGCTGGTGATCTTGCGGGGAAGCGGTGACAGCACGCGTGCGCTGGCCACCGAGGCGGCGACTCACGGGGTGCGCACGCTTGCCCACGCCGACGGCGGCGGGGTGCTGTACGTGGACGCCGCAGCCGACGTGGAGAAGGTGCGCTCGCTGGTCGCCGAAAGCCTCGATCGGCTCGGCGTGTGTAACCGGCTGAACCTGCTGCTGATTCATTCCTCGATACACGACCGGGTGTGGCCTGGGCTGTCCGAGGCGCTCGAAAACCGGGGCGTGCGAGCATCGTTGCCGCCGCACGACCACCCGATCGGCTACGAGTGGGCGCTGGATTCCGAGCGGGAGGCCACGGTCACCGTGGCTCGGGTCGACAGTTTGGCCGAGGCGGTCGCGGTCGCCAACGAGGAGACGTCTGGGCTCGCGGCGGGTATCGCCACCGAGGACGAGTCGGCCGCGCAGGCGTTCTTCGACGGCTACCAGGGCACCGGGGTGTTCTGGAACGCCACCACCCGGTTGCTTGACGGGTTCAAGCTGCTCGGGGTTCCGGAGACCGGCATCAACATCGACAGGGTGCCTGGACCGCGCGGACCGGTCACCTACACCGACCTCTACGTGAGGCAGTACGCGGTGCTGCCCGACCGGTCGTGAACCAGTCGGGCGAGCACACTTTGCCCCGCTGGGGCGGCGGGCGGTCGAGGTGGCTGGTGCGGACGAGCGGCAGCGAGGTAGCGGTCAGTCGCGCCCTGGTGCGACGGCCGCATCGGACTCCCGCACGTCCAGCCCGAGCATGGCGAGCAGGTGCTGGCAGTCCTTGGCGTCCATGGAGTGGCCTGCCACCGTGCGGGCCGCGAGGCCGCGTACCCGCTCCAGGTGCTCTTCGTGCGCCGCTCGGGCGCGGGCTACTCGTGCCGGGGTCGGGCCGGTGTCACGAACGGTCGTCATGCGGCTCCCTCCCGCCCTGCCGGCAAGACCGGTGGGCCGGGTTGTCGAGAACGACGCGGCTCGGGGTGCCGACATACAGGAGGCTCTCGACAGCCAGACCCTACCGTGATCCGGCGGCCGGGCGATACGGGTCGGCACGCCCGCGCGACGGCCGGGTACCGTCGGGGACTGCCCCTGCCTGGGTGGTGCCAGGGCCGTGGCACCACCGTGAAATCTTCTCAGGACCAGGAGGCCGATCATGGTCGCGAACGCGACGGAGCAGTTGAACCAGGCAGATAGCCCGGCAGACAACGCCGCGGAGAACGCGGCGGAGAACGCGGCGGAGAACGCCGCGGAGAACGCGGCAGAGCAGATCACCGGGTTCGCAGACCTTGGGCTGCGGCCGGAGCTGCTGCGGGCGCTGTCCGAACTCGGCTACGA
Organism: Saccharomonospora amisosensis; assembly: GCF_011761185.1. NCBI lineage: Bacteria > Bacillati > Actinomycetota > Actinomycetes > Pseudonocardiales > Pseudonocardiaceae > Saccharomonospora > Saccharomonospora amisosensis. The sequence continues at coordinate 1,417,367 of NZ_JAAOYM010000001.1, forward strand.
GGAGCCGACCCCGATCCAGCTCGCCGCCATCCCCACAGTGCTCCAGGGTCGGGACCTGGTGGGGCAGGCGGCGACGGGCACGGGTAAGACGGCGGCGTTCGCGCTGCCGGTGCTGCAGCGGCTGCCCGACGGCGACCGTGGCAAGGCGCCGTCGGCACTGGTGCTCGTGCCGACCAGGGAACTGGCCGCGCAGGTCTGCGAGGCGATGTACCGCTACGGGCACCATCTTGGCGCGCGGGTCGTGCCCATCTACGGTGGCCAGCCGATGGGCAGGCAACTGCGGGCGCTGGAACAGGGTGTCGACGTGGTGGTGGCCACACCCGGCAGGGCGTTGGACCATCTCGGGCGCGGCACGCTGTCGCTGGCCGAGTTGCGGACGGTGGTGCTTGACGAGGCCGACGAGATGCTCGACATGGGCTTCGCCGAGGACATCGAGGCGATCCTGCAGGAAAGCCCCGAGCAACGGCAGACCATGCTCTTCTCGGCGACGATCCCACCGCGCATCGCCGGGATGGTGCGTCGCCACTTGCGCGAGCCCGCTCGCATCGAGCTGGGCCGCGAAAGCTCCACCCGTGGTGAGGCGTCGCTGATCAGGCAGAGCGCCTACGTCGTGCCCAGGGGACACAAACCGGCCGCGCTCGGCCGAGTGCTCGACGTCGAGGCGCCCACCGCCGCCGTGGTGTTCTGCCGCACGCGCGAGGAGGTCGACCGGCTCACCGAGACACTGAACGGCCGCGGCTACCGCGCGGAGGCGCTACATGGCGGGATGGACCAGCCGCAGCGTGACCGCGTGGTGGCGCGGCTGCGTGGCGGCGCAGCCGACCTGGTCGTGGCCACCGACGTGGCCGCGCGCGGGCTGGACATCGAGCAGCTCACCCATGTCGTCAATTACGACGTGCCCAGTGCGCCCGACGTCTACGTCCACCGCATCGGCCGGGTCGGTCGCGCGGGCAGGGAGGGTTCCGCGATCACTCTCGCCGAACCCCGTGAGCACCGGATGCTCAAGACGATCGAGCGGGTGACCGGGCAGCGGCTGGTGGTGGAGAAACTGCCCACCGTGGCCGACCTGCGCGCCCGGCGGCTGGAGCTGACGAGGGCGGCACTGCGGGAAACCCTGCTCTCGGGCGATCTCGACCGCTATCGCGGTGCCGTCGAGCCGCTGGCGGAGGAGTTCGACCTGCTCGAGGTTGCACTCGCCGCCGTCAAGCTTGCTCACGAGGCCTCCGGTGCCACCGAGGAGGAGGAGATCCCCGAGGTGGAACTCAGGTCGCGGGACACCCGACAGGACGGCCGAGGCCGTCGCGCGCAGGGCGGCGGCCGCGAGCAGCGCCGAGGCAAGCCCGCCGCCGAGGGTATGACCCGGTTGTTCGTCGGGCTGGGCCGCACGGCCGGTGTGCGCCCGCAGGACCTGGTCGGTGCGATCGCGGGGGAGTCGCGGCTGCGCGGCAGGGACGTGGGCGCCATCGAGATCGCGGACCGGTTCTCGCTGGTGGACGTGCCCGCCGGTGCGGCGGACGACGTGATAGCCGCACTGCGCGGCAGCAGCATCAAGGGTCGGAAGGCGACCGTTCGTCGGGAGCGGCAGCGCGCGAGGTAGCGGCGAGGTCGCGCGCCCTGCGCAGCGCGGCCGAGCGCACCCGGTTGTAGCCGCGCACCGAAACCGGGCGGCGGGTGCGTAGCTCGTACTCCGGCACCCGCGCCAACTCGGTGGCCAGCTCCCGGTCCACGAGCACCGTCCCGGGGCGTGCCATGGAGGTCAGCCTGCTCGCCAGGTTGACCACGGACCCGTAGACGTCGCCGAACCTGCTGAGCACCCGACCGGCCGCGAGCCCGGCCCGTACCGGCGGTAACCGCTCGTCCGCGCTGGTGCGCTCTGCCAGCGACAGCGCGACCTCGGCGGCTTCAACGGGGGAGTCACTCACGAACAGCACCTCGTCGCCGATCATCTTCACCACTCGCCCGCGGTGTTCGGCGATCAGCTCGGTGGCCAGTGCCTCGAAACGCTCCAACACCTCGCCCAGCTCCGCCTCGTCGACCCGCCGGGTCATCCGGGTGTAGCCGACCATGTCGACGAACCCGACCACCTGGGCGCGCGACTCCAGGTCCTCGTCCGCGGCGAGCGCGCGTCCCGCGTAGGCGGCCAGGTGTCTGCGCCAGACGAAGTTCTGCACCCGTTCCAGCTCGGGCAGCAGTCGCCGCACCAGATCGACGAGTTGTTGCTCGTCGGCGGCCAGTTCCGGGTGCTGCTCGATCAGTGACCACAGCAGCTGCGACTGCCACTCGGCCAACCGCGAAAGGTGCAGCCCGACGGTTCTGGCCACGGCCGTTTCCAGGTCGCGATGCAGCAGCCCGGTACCGATCAGCCGGTCGGTCGTGCGCACGGCTTCCACGTCGGCGTCGGTGAACACCACCTCGTCGTCACCGACCGAGGCGAAGCCCAGCGCCTGCCACAACTTGCGCGATCGCTCCTGCGCAACGCCTGCCCGCTGCGCGACCTCCAGGCGGGTGTATTTGCGCTCGCCGCCGAGCAGCATGCCTTCGAGCCGCCGTTGGAGCGAGTGGTCCGTCATCAGGTCATCAGGTGGTGTGCACGATCAGCACGTCGACGCCGGACTTGCGCGCGACCTCGGAGGGAACCGAGCCGAGGATGCGGCCTGCGAGGGTGTTGAGTCCGCGGTTGCCGACCACGAGCAGGTCCGCCGAGCGGTCTCGAGCCACCTTGCGAAGCGACTCCACGGGTTCGCCGCGTACCGGGACCGTCTCGATGCGGGCCGCGCCCGCCTTCACCGCGCGGTCGCGGGCGGTCTGCAGCGTGTCCTCGGCGGGGGTTGAGCCGACGACCTGGTATGCCTCGTCGCGCAGCACTTCCTGTGCCCTGTCGACCTCGTCCTGGCTTGCTGGGTAGTAGGCGCACGCGATCACCAGCGTCGCGCCGGAGTCGGCGGCCACGGCGGCGGCGCGGTCGACGGCGGCCAGCGAGGAATCGGAACCATCGGTACCGACGACGATGGTCTGATAGGCGGCCATCCGGATCCTCCAAGAAGGTGCTCGAGCCGGGTATGTGAGCAGACAGTAGCGGCTCGAGCGGCCAGGCGCAGCAGTTACCTACTCACGAGTTGGTTTCGCGCCCGCGGTGGCTGCCTCTCGCTGTTGGGGCCCGGTACCGTCACGTGCACCGTCCTCCTCGGCGCCCGCGCCCTCGGCGGTGGGCCGGTCGATACCCAGCGCCGACTCGGCGTCGGCCAGCACGGCGCGGGCTGCCCGCACCTGCTCCGCGATCTTGGCGCGCAGTGCCCGCAGTGTCTCCACTTTCTCGGTGGCCTCGCCGACAAGGCGGTCGGCCTCCTCGGTCGCTTCCCGGACGCGGCGGGTCGCCTCTTCGGAAGCTTCGGCGACACGTGCGTTGGCCTCGCTGATCGAGTCCTGCTTGCGGCGGTTGGCGTCCTCGATCGACTCCCTGCGCCGTCGCTCGATCTCGGCGTTGGCCTTGGCCTGTTCATCGGCCACCTCGGCCCTGATCGCGGCGGCCTCCTCGGTGGCCTCGCGCACCCTGCGGTCGGCCTCCGCCTTGCTCGCCGCCTCCTGCTCGGCGAGCTCACGCATCGACTCGGTGCGCCGCGTCGCCATCGCGATCTCGAAGTCTTCCTCGACCCGAGCCCGTCGCTGCTCGGCCTCCTTGTCGAGGCGTTCGCGTTCGGCCTGCGCGGCCGCGGTGATGCGGTTGGCCTCAGCCCGCGCGTCCTCGAGCACCTTGCGATGCTCGGCCTCCATCTCTCTGCGGCGTTCGGACAGCTCTGTCAGTAGCTGCTCGTACCTGGCCCGCATGGAGCTGGCGTCGGATTCGGCCTTTGCCCGGATATGTCCGGCTTCGGCCTCCGCGCGTGCTTTGGTGTCACTTGCCTCTTCCTGCGCCAGCCGCAACATTCGTTGCAGGCGCTCGGAAAGACCCTCGATCGTGGTGGGCGGCTGGGCGAGTCGTTCCACCTGCCCTCGCAGGTCGTCGATCTCGATGCGCGCGGCCTCGAGCTGCCTCGCCAGATCGCCCGCCTGCGAGATGGCAGCGTCGCGATCGGACACAAGCATCTTGATGTCGGCGTCCAGCCGTTCCAGATGCTCGTCGACCTGAGCGCGGCTGTACCCGCGCTTCTCGAAGTCGAAGCCGGCTCCCAGCGGCACGAGCTCCCGTTCCTCGCCAAGGCTCATGACCCCACCCTAACGGGAGCCCCCGGTTACACGCCTCGGAACGTCCGGATGCGGTCGAGGTGTCGCGCTCGCTTCTCTTCGTCGCGGACTCCGAGCCCTTCCTCCGGTGCCAGGCACAGCACGCCGACCTTGCCCTGGTGCAGGTTCTTGTGCACGTCGAAGGCGGCCTGGCCGGTCTGGGTGAGCGGGTAGGTCTTGGAAAGGGTCGGATGGATGTGTCCCTTGTCGATGAGCCGGTTGGCCTCCCACGACTCGCGATAGTTGGCGAAGTGCGAGCCGATGATCCGCTTGAGGTTCATCCACAGGTACCTGTTGTCGTAGGTGTGCAGGTAGCCGGAGGTCGACGCGCACGTCACGATCGTGCCGCCCTTACGTGCGGCATACACCGAAGCGCCGAAGGTTTCCCTTCCGGGATGCTCGAACACGATGTCGGGGTCCTCGCCTCCGGTCAGCTCGCGGATGCGCGCGCCGAACCGCTGCCACTCCTTGGGGTCCGGGGTCTGCTCGTCCTTCCAGAACCGGTAACCCTCCGCATTACGGTCGATGACCAGTTCGGCACCCATCCGCCTACACAGCTGCGCCTTCTCCAGGCTTGACACCACGCACACCGGGATGGCTCCACCGTTCAACGCGTACTGGGTGGCGTAGGAACCCAGCCCGCCGGAGGCTCCCCAGATCAGCACGACGTCACCCTGCTTCATGTCCGCGCCGTTGCGGGAAACCAGTTGCCGGTAGGCGGTGGAGTTGACCAGACCAGGGCTGGCCGCCTCCTCCCAGGTCAGGTGCTTGGGCTTGGGCATCAACTGGTTCGCCTTCACCAGGGCGATCTCGGCAAGGCCTCCGAAGTTGGTTTCGAAACCCCAGATGCGCTGCTCGGTGTCGAGCATCGTGTCGTCGTGGCCCTCCGGGCCCTCCAGTTCCACGTTCAGGCAGTGGGCCACCACCTCCTGGCCCGGTCGCCACTTGTGGACGCCCGGCCCGGTACGCAGCACCACGCCGGACAGATCGGAACCGACGACGTGGTAGGGCAGGTCGTGGCGCTTGGCGAGTTCGGAGAGCTTGCCGTAGCGCTGCAGGAACTTGAACGTGGGCAGCGGCTCGAAGATCGAGGTCCACACCGTGTTGTAGTTGATCGCGCTGGCCATAACCGCGACCAGGGCCTCGCCCGGGCCCAGTTCCGGCACGTCCACCTCGTCGATGTGCAGTGACTTTCGCGGGTCCTTCTCCTTGCTCGGCAGTCCGTCGAACATCTCGACGTCCTCGGCGTGCACGGTGACGCCCCGGTAGGACCGCGGCATCGGCAGGCCCGCGACGGCGTCGAGGTCTCCTGCCAGGATGGCCTGCTGGATCTCGGTGAGTGCGTTGGCCATGGTGGTACCTCCGTGCCGGTCCGGGAAGGGCTTGCCGACAGAAATTACTGGCCGGTAACCGGTCGCACAACCGTAGATGGCACGAGCGGGTGGTCCGCAAGGAGTGAGCTTGGGCACGGTAGGAGCTTCTCGCCGGCACATCTTGACCGGCCGGCCAATCAAGGCGCACCATTGACGTACGGACCGCGAGACACACGGTTCGGCTCGCAGGAGGTGATCACGATGGCTCGGACATCGGTACGTCCTTGGACGCGGCCACACGACTGGGCGGAAGTCGTGCTCGGTGTTGTGTTGGCTGTCTCTCCGCTGTGGTTCGACACCAATACGGCGGCGTTGTGGACGATGATCGTTCTCGGTGCGCTGATCGCGCTCGACGGGCTCGCCTCGCTGGCGAGGCCGGGCATGGTCTACGGGGAGGGCATCCAGATCGTGCTGGGCGCGCTGGCCTTCATCTCCCCGTGGGTGATGGGTTACACCGAGCTGACCGGCGCCGCGTGGACGTCGTGGATCGTCGGCGCGTTGACGGTGATCGCAGGCGCCGCGGCGCTCCCCGTCGCCAACGCCGCACACCGCACGGCCGGACAGCACTGACAGCACCGGCGGTCCTGACGGTCTTCGACGACATCGACACACACTGGCCCACGACGTGGCCTCGCCAGGCAACGTCGTGGGCCGCCCGTGGCTTGTGCGGCGCAGTATCGTGAGACGCGCCCCGAAGTAGCAGGTGACGACAGGGGGCTGGACGTTCGAAAGGAGGAGCGGTGGCCAAGAAGATGGCCAAGAACGGCGACGATCCTTCCGCCAGGGAACGCATCCTCCTCGCCGCGGAGCGGCTGTTCGCCGAACTCGGCTTCGACGCCACACCCACCTCCCGCATCGCGGAGGTCGCAGGTGTGCCAAAGGGCCTGGTGCACTACTATTTCCGGCGCAAACGGGACCTGCTGACCGCACTGGTGGAGCGGCTGCCGGACGAGCGCATCGAGCCTGCCGCCGTGGTGGTGCCCGGCGACATCGCCGAGAGCCTGCGCAGGCTGGTCGCGGAACTCGACCGGCGACTGTCGGCCTCCCAGGTGCTGTCGCACCTGTTGTGGAGGGAAGCCGACACCCACCGTGCCGTGCGTGACGCGCTACGCAGCCGCTACGACGTCCTGGTCACCCAGGTGCGCACTGTGATCATCGCCGCGGCTGGCGCCGGCAGCCTCGCGCTGGCCGACGTCGACAGCGCGGCCGCGCTGCTCGCGCTGGCGGTCAGCTACCGGCACTCGGTGGCACGGCACGCCGAGGACACTCCCGAGGGGCCCGAAGAGATGGAGCGCGAACTGACGTTCATCGCCGACGCGCTGACCGCGCGGGCCTGCGCACCGCGGGAATCAGTGCCCAGCAGCGGGCTCGACTAGCTCCACGAGCACGCCACCCGCGTCCTTGGGGTGGACGAAGTTGATCCTGCTGCCCGCGGTGCCGCGCCTGGCCTCCGGGTAGAGCAGCCGCAGCCCCCTCTCCCGCAACACCGCGCTGGCGGCGTCGACGTCGGTGACGCGGTAGGCCAGCTGCTGCAGCCCGGGACCCTGCCGGTCGAGGAACTTCGCGATCGTCGAGTCGTCACGCAGCGGCGCCAGCAACTGCACGGCGGGGCCGCCGCTGTCACCCGGTGCGTGCAGCATGGCCTCCCGCACACCCTGCTCCTCGTTGACCTCGCTGTGGGTGACCTCGAGGCCGAAGTTTTGCTCGTAGAACTCGATGGCCTGGTCGAGATCGGCCACCGCGACGCCGACGTGGTCGATGGTGGTGATGAAGGGCTTCAATGCCTGCCGCATGACACGTCAGGATAGGCGGTGCGCGGTCGCGAGTGGGGTGACTGTGACACCCGCTGCGTTGGGTCGCGGTGATCCCCACCGATGGGCTACCAGTCGGTATCGTCGACTGGGTCGCTCGTGCGGCGAGGCAAGTGCGATGTCGGTTCGCGATGTCGGGTCGATGACAGGAGGCAGCTGTGTCCGGTTCGGTCATTCTTGGTGCCGCGCGCACCCCCATCGGTCGACTGCTCGGCTCCCTGAAGGACTTCTCGGGTGCCCAGCTCGGCGGGTTCGCCATCAAGGCGGCGCTCGAACGTGCGGGCGTGACGCCGGAGTCGGTGCAGTACACGATCATGGGGCAGGTGCTGACCGCTGGCGCGGGCCAGATTCCGGCCAGGCAGGCCGCCGTCGCCGCGGGCATCCCGATGGACGTCCCCGCGCTGACCGTCAACAAGGTCTGCCTTTCCGGCCTGGACGCCATCGCGCTCGCCGACCAGCTCATCCGCGCGGGCGAGTTCGACCTCGTCGTGGCGGGTGGGCAGGAGTCGATGACGCAGGCGCCGCACCTGTTGCCGAAGTCCCGGGCCGGGTTCAAGTACGGCGACGCGACACTGCTGGACCACATGGCCCACGACGGCTTGTTCTGTGCCTTCGACCAGGTGGCGATGGGTGCCTCGACCGAGAAGTACAACGCGCGCTACGGACTCACCCGTGCCGAGCAGGACGAGTTCGCCGCCCGCTCGCACCAGTTGGCGGCCAAGGCCATCGCGGGCGGCGTCTTCGCGGACGAGATCGTCGAGGTGAGCGTTCCTCGGCGTGGCAAGGACCCGGTCGTGTTCGACACCGACGAAGGCGTGCGCGCCGACACCACGGTGGAGGGCCTCGGCAAGCTGCGCCCCGCGTTCGCCGCCGACGGCACCATCACCGCGGGCTCGGCGTCGCAGATCTCCGACGGCGCTGCCGCCGTCGTGGTCGCCAGCAAGGCCAAGGCGGAGGAACTCGGTGTCGAGCCGCTCGCGGAGATCGGCGCCCACGGCGTGGTCGCCGGTCCGGACGCGAGCTTGCATGAACAGCCTGCCAACGCGATCAATGCCGCGCTCGCCAAGGCCGGTCTCGAAGTCGGCGCGCTGGACCTCGTGGAGATCAACGAGGCGTTCGCCGCCGTGGGCCTGGTGTCCGCGCGCGAACTCGGCCTGGACCTGGACCGGGTCAACGTCAACGGCGGTGCCATCGCGCTGGGTCACCCCATCGGGGCATCCGGTGCGCGGCTGGCGGTGCACCTGACCTACGAGCTGCGTCGCCGTGGCGGCGGGCTCGGCGCCGCGGCGCTGTGCGGCGGTGGCGGCCAGGGTGACGCGCTGCTGATCAGGGTGCCCGCGAAGTCGTGAAGGAAGCCGGTGAGAACACCGCGAACGCCACGAACGTCGAGGACCTGATCGCGAGCGCACGGCAGGGGCAGCCCCGCGCCGTCGCGCGGTTGATCTCGCTGGTGGAGCATGCGCACCCGGCGCTTCAGGAGGTCGCGGCCGCGCTCCTGCCGCACACCGGCCGCGCGCACGTGGTGGGGTTGACCGGGCCTCCCGGCGTCGGCAAGTCGACCTCGACCTCGATGCTGGTGTCGGCACTGCGGGCCGACGGCAACCGGGTCGGCGTGCTCGCCGTCGACCCTTCGTCGCCGTTCTCCGGCGGTGCGCTGCTGGGTGACCGGATACGGATGTCCGAGCACGCCACCGACCCGGCGGTGTTCATCCGTTCGATGGCGACGCGCGGTCAGCTCGGTGGCCTGGCCTGGGCGGCGCCGCAGGCGGTCAGGGTGCTCGACGCTGCGGGCTTCGACGTGATTCTCGTGGAGACGGTCGGTGTCGGTCAGTCCGAAGTGGACGTGGTGCGACTGGCAGACACCACCGTGGTGTTGCTGGCGCCCGGGATGGGGGACGGTATCCAGGCGGCCAAGGCCGGGGTGCTGGAGATCGCCGACATCTTCGTGGTGAACAAGGCCGACCGCGACGGTGCCGAGGCCACCGTGCGCGATCTGAGGCAGCTCGTCGCCATGAACCGCAGGGAGGTTCGAGGCGCCTCGTGGCGGCAGCCCGTCGTGCCGACGGCCGCTGTGGACGGCAAGGGCTCAGGGGAGCTGCTCGCCGCGCTGCGCGACCACCTCGGCTGGCTGCGTGAACACGGTGAACTCGACCGCAGGCGGCTGGTACGGGCCCGCGCCGAGGTGGAGGCGATCGCGCTGGACCGGCTGCGGGCCCGGCTCGGCCAGTTGCACGGCGGCGACCGCCTCGACGAGCTCGCTGGCCGTGTCGTCGGCAGGCAGCTCGACCCCTACACGGCCGCCGAGCGGCTGATCACAGACCTGCGTCGGTGAGGGTGTCCAGCAGCGCTCGTACCGTGGGGCCGAACGCGTGCTCGGCCGGAGTCGCGTAGCCCACCAGGATGCCGGCTCCGCGTTGCTGGTTGCCGATCCAGTGTGGACCAAGCGGTTGCAGCGCGAGCGAGTGCCGGTGCGCGGCCGCCAGCACGGCCTGCTCGTCCGGTCCTGACTCGGGAAGCATCAGCAGCAGCTGGACCCCCGCGGATATCCCGCGTGGGCTCAGTTGCGGCGGGAGCCGCGCGAGCAGTTGGTCGCGTCGCCTGCGGTAGGAAGCCCGGCAGCGGCGGACGTGCCGGTCGTAGGCGCCGGATTCCAGCAGGTCCGCCAGCACGAGCTGTTGCAGCACCGGCGCGCGCCAGCCACTGCGCGCCAGCACCGCCCTGACGGGTTCCACCAGACCGCTCGGCAGTACCAGCCAGCCCAGCCGCAGCCCAGGGGCGAGGGTCTTGCTGGCGGTACCCGCGTAGACGATGTGTTCGGGGGCCAGTGCCTGCACCGCCCCGATGGGGCGCCGGTCGAAGCGGAACTCGCCGTCGTAGTCGTCCTCGATCACGACCGCGTCGCGATCCCGCGCCCACCGTGCAAGGTCGGCACGCCGGTGCGGGGCCAGTGTCACACCGAGCGGGTACTGGTGTGCCGGGGTCACCACGACGGCGGAACTATCCAGTTCGGACACCACGAGTCCGTCGTCGTCGACGGCGACCGGATCGACCCCGAGTCCGGCGGCGGCGGCCAGGTCGCGGAACACCCACAGCGAGGGGTCCTCGAAGGCGATGCTGGACTCACCCAGCTCGCGCAGGGTCGTGCACAGCAGCGAGATCGCGTGCGAGTAGCCGCCGCACACCACGATCCGCTCCGGCTCGGCGACCACGCCCCTGCTGCGGGTGAGGTAGCGGGCCAGGGCGTGGCGCAATTGCTCGACCCCACGTTCCTCGAGGTAACCGAACATCGAGGACGGGGCGTGCTGCAGCACGCGTCTGGTGGCCGAAAGCCACTCGCCCCTGGGAAACATGGAAAGGTTCGGCTGTCCCGGTAGCAGGCTCCACCGAGGTGCGGACTGTTTGGGCGCGGCGGGCGGTACGGAGGGCGGGGACGTGGCCGCCGTCGCCGCCGTCGCCACCGTCGTCGGTGCGCCTTGCCTTGTGCGCAGGTATCCCTCGGCGGCGAGGTCGGTGTACACGCGGGTCACCGTGCCTCGCGCTATGCCGAGGTCGGCGGCGAGCGCTCGGGTGGACGGCAGCATGGCGCCCCGCGGCAGCCGTCCCGCGCGGATGGCAAGCCGCAACGCCTCGGCGAGGCCCGCTCGGCCGGTGTCAGGGTCCCAGTCGAGGTGCACATCCACCCCGGAGCTGGACCATGATTTTCCCATGTGACTGGACCATACTCGTGTGCCAGTTTCTGGATACCGTGTGGGCGTGACGAAGCGGATCCAACTCACCGTGAGTCTGCCGCAGGCCCACCGGCAGGTGCTCGCACTACACAGCACCGTGGAGCAGGCGGCCGCCGACGCCGGGCTCGACCCCGGGCTCGTCGAACTGGTCAAGATCAGGGCCTCCCAGCTCAACGGCTGCGCGTTCTGCGTGGACGCGCACACTCGTGACGCGCGCGAACTCGGCGAGAGTGAACGCAGGATCTACCTGCTGAGCGCGTGGCGAGAGACCGAGCTCTACACCGAAAAGGAGCGCGCGGCGCTGGCGCTGACCGAGGCGATGACGATGCTGCCGAGGGATCAGGACGTGCCGGACGACGTCTACGACCAGGTGACCGCGGTCTTCACCGAGCAGCAGTACGTCGCGCTCGCCTGGGCGGCCACCGTGATCAACACGTGGAACCGGCTCGGGGTGACCAGCCGCAAGCCGCTGCCCGATGTGGCCGCGTGAACGCGACTCGGCTGCGCGCGCTGCACCGGCCCGGCACTGCGCTCGTGCTGCCCAACGCCTGGGACGCCATGAGCGCACGGCTCGTGCAGGACGCGGGCTTTTCGGCCGTGGCGACGAGTTCCGTCGCCGTCGCGGCGGGCCTTGGCTACGCGGACCGCGAACAGGCCCCGCCGGAGGAGATGCTCGCGGCGGCCCGGCGGATGGCGCGTGCGGTCTCCGTGCCGGTGACGGTGGACGCCGAGTCCGGGTACGGGTTGCCACCCGCCGAACTGGCCGAGCGACTACTCGCCGCCGGGGTGGCCGGCTGCAACGTGGAGGACACCGAACATCCCAGCGGCAGGCGCCGCGAACAGGCCGAGCAGGCCGATCTGCTGGCGGCGCTGCGAAGCGCCGCCGGAGCGGAACTGGTGCTCAACGCGCGGATCGACAGTTTCCTCGAAGCAGGCGACGAGTGGGCCGCGCTGCCCGACGCGTTGCGGCGGGCGGAAAGCTACCTCGCCGCGGGGGCCGACTGCGTCTACCCGATCCACATGCGTGACCCCGAAGTCGTCGCCGCCTTCACCGAGCGGTTGCGCCCGGCGGCGGTGAACGTCACCTACCTGCCCGGGATGCCCGACGTCGCCGGTCTCGCGCGGCTGGGAGTAGCCAGGATCTCCTTCGGTGGCGGGCTGCTGGCCGCGACCCGCTCCTGGCTCGGGCGCAGGCTCGCCGACCTCGCCGACGGCACCATGCCGTACTGAACCCCGCACCACAGCCCCGCACCGCCGACAGGGGGTGAGCAAGGGGGCTTCGCCGCACCCCGCTGACGAAGCCCCCTTGCTCCGCATGGACGCTCCACATGGCTGCCGGTCGCGGAACTCGACCCTCGGCGGTCGGGCTTCAGCCGGTCGGTCGCGGCGGTCGGCAGCGGATCACCGTCAGCGGCCCGGAAAGCTCCAGCTGACCGGCGGCGTGTGGAACGACGAGCGTGTCACCTCGCCGCAGCGGGTGCTGCCCGCCGCGCTCGGTGCTCAGTGCGCCCTCGCCCTCCAGGACGACCAGCACGGCGAACGACGGATCAAGTGCCAGTGCCGGGTCAGGACGCAGTTGGTCGGCACGGAAGAACGGCCGCGCCCCGTCCGCGAGCAGGTCCACGGAATGCCCCGGCGCGCCGCCGGTGTGGCGGATCAACGTCGAAAGCCGCTCGGGGTCCCAGCCCGAGTTGTCCAGCGCGTCCAGCGCGGTGTCGAAACCCAGCCCGAGGTGCCCCCTGTCCGGGTCGGCGAGGAAGTCGCGCCATTCCAGCGTGAGAGAGAAGTCGGTGGGCTGCTGCAACTCGACCACGAACACGCCTTCGCCGATCGCGTGCGGCAGGCCCGCCGGGATGTGCACGGTGTCGCCCGGCCGCACCGGCACGGCGTTGAGCGCGGACAGCATCGCGGGCGCGTCCTGTTCACGCACCCACCGCGCGATCACCTCCCGGCTCGTCGTTCGGCGGAATCCGGTGTAGACGGTCGCGTCGGTGGACCGGGTACCCACCACGATCCAGGCCTCGGTCTTACCGAAGTGGGAGTCGAAGTGCCCGCGAGCGAAGTCGTCGTCGGGATGGAAGTGGACCGGCAGCCGCTGGCCCGCGTCGAGCAGCTTGACCAACAGCGCCGTCGAGTCGGCGAACGACTCGACGTGCCGCGCACCGAGCCAGCCGAGCGGATCGGCGCGTACGGCGTCGCGCAGCCAGCGGCCGTCGGGCAACCGCGTCAGCCCCTCGGTTTCCGAGCCGAACCGCGTCGTGGTGGAGGCGACCCAGTCCTCAGGACCGTAGGCGGTGTCCGCTGTCGCGCCGCGTAACTCGGCGATCGCGGCGCCGCCACGGTAGAACTGCGACGGCTGGTTGGCCGGCAGCGCGATCGGCTGGAGTGGTGCGTTCATCTGGAGGAGTCTCTCGCCTTCCCCGGTGACGGCTCGAACCGCCACCGTGAACAAGTCACCGTATGCCTGTGCACGAACCTCGGCCAGGTGTGTCGCGTCGAACATCGCGATTCAGCCAACCGGCACCACGCGGCACGGCGGCGAAGCTAGTCTTCCGGCATGCCACCCACCGCGGCGCTCGCCGTTTCCGACCTGCGCATGTGTTACGGCGATCTCGTCGCTGTCGACGGCGTCTCGTTCGAGGTTACCGAGGGCGAGTTCTTCGGCATTCTCGGTCCCAACGGTGCGGGAAAGACGACCACGCTGGAGATGGCCGAAGGGCTGCGCGAGCCTGACTCCGGGACCGTGCGGCTGCTCGGCAAGTCACCGTGGCCACGTGACCTTACGCTGCTGCCCCGCATCGGTGTACAACTGCAGGCCTCGGCGTTCTTCGAGAAGCTGACCGCCCGCGAGCAACTCGAGACCTTCGGCGCGCTCTACGGGGTCGGTGCGGGCCGGGTGGACGAGATGCTTGACCTGGTGGGCCTTTCGGACAAGGCGGGAACGCCGGAGGCGAAACTGTCCGGCGGGCAACGGCAGCGGCTGTCCATCGCCTGCGCACTGGTGCACGACCCCGACATCGTCTTCCTCGACGAGCCCACCGCCGCGCTCGACCCGCAGGCGCGCCGCAACCTGTGGGACGTGCTGCGAGAGATCCAGACCCGGGGCAAGACCATCATCTACACCACGCACTACCTCGACGAAGCCGAGGTGCTCTGCGACCGCGTCGCGATCATGGATCACGGCCGAATCCTGGCGATGGACGCGCCCGCCCGGCTGGTACGTGACCTCGACGCCGCGACCCACGTGATCCTCGAGCGCGGCGCGCTGCCCGCGTCCCAAGCGGGCACGCTGCCCGGAGCCGACCACGTTACCGCCGACGAGTTGTCGCTGACCATTTCCACGCGCGACCCCGCGCCGCTGCTGGCCGCGCTCGCCGAGCGCGGCACCCTGGGCGGGCTACAGGTGCGCACGGCCACCCTCGAGGACGTCTTCCTCGAGCTGACAGGCAGGGAGTATCGCGCGTGACCATCACCGAAACCCGAAACCCGCCCCGGCGCGCCGCCCCTGCCCGGCCACCCGCCACGCCGTTTCGCGCGCTGTCCGGGGCGATGTTCAAGGGCTTCGTTCGCGACAAGGCGACGCTGTTCTTCACGTTCCTGATGCCGCTGATGTTCCTCACCATCTTCGGGCTGATCTTCAGCGGCGGCGAAACGTCCCGCACCGAGCTCGGCGTGGTCGGCCAGGGACCGGTCATCACCGCGCTGGAGGACTCCGGCGCGCTGGAGCTGACCCGTCTCGACGACGCGGGCGCGGCGCAGGAACAGGTGCGCTCGGGTGAGCTGCCCGCCTACGTCGAGCAGCGCGGCGACACGATCACGCTGCGGTTCGCCGCCAGCGATCAGAACCGGGCAGGCGCCGTGCGCGCCATCGTGGACGGGGTGGTGAACAGGGCCAACATCGCCGCCACCGGGCAGCCGCCCACCTTCACCCTGGACGCTGCACAGGTCGAGGACAGCTCACTGCAGCCCATCCAGTACATGGTTCCGGGCATCCTTTCCTGGGCCGTGTCGATCGCCGCGGTGTTCGGTGCCGCGCTGACGTTCGTGAGCTGGCGGCGCAAGCAGGTGCTTCGCAGGCTGTGGCTCGCGCCGGTGCGGCCGCACACGGTTCTCAGTTCCCGCCTTCTCGTCTCACTCGGTGTCGCGCTGCTGCAGTTCGCCGTGTTCGTCGGCATCGGAGTGCTTCCGATCTTCGGGTTGCGGCTGACCGGCCAGTGGTGGTTGGCGATCCCGTTGCTGCTGCTTGGCACACTGGCGTTCTTCTCCATCGGCATGCTCGTCGGCGCCTTCTGCAAGACGGAGGAGGCCGCAAGCGGCGTGGCGAACCTGATCACCCTGCCGATGGCCTTCCTGTCCGGCACCTTCTTCCCGATCGACGCCGCACCCGCGTGGCTGCGGACCGTCTCGCAGGCGTTCCCCATGCGTCACCTCACCGACGGCATGCTGGACGTGATGGTGCGCGGGCAGGGTGCCTCCGCGCTGCTGGTTCCCGCGCTCGTCCTCGTGGCCTTCACCGCCGTCGCGGGGCTCGTCGCGGGCAAGGTGTTCCGCTGGGAGGAGTGAGACGTGAGCATGCTCACCGGCCCCCGAGGGTCCGGTGAGCGTCGTCACGGCCCACACTGGTATCACGACGTCCGACAGCGTGGTTGACGTGATGACCAGTTACCAGTCCCACCGCTGAGGAACCCGGGCGGTTCGGTACTCGAGGAGGAATCGTTGTCGAACAAGGCTGCCGTCTTGTTCCGTGTTGTCGCGGTCGCCGAGGCGTTTTCCTGGGCAGGCCTGCTGATCGGCATGTTCTTCAAGTACGTCGTGGAACTCGGTGAGGGCGGCGTGCCGGTACTGGGCATGGTGCACGGCGTGCTGTTCATGCTCTACGTGACCGTCACCCTCGCGGTGGCCCGTCAGCTGGGCTGGCGGCCCGCGACGCTCGTCGCGGCGCTGCTCGCGGCCGTCCCCCCGCTGTTCACCTGGTTGTTCGAGCGGTGGGCGCTGCGCAGGGGCAAGCTAGACGGCCCGCAGCGGCTGCGCTACGGCGGTACCGGCCTCATCGTGGCCAAGGGCAACGGCAGGGAGTACGCCAACACCGTGGGCGCCTGAGGCCGGACGGCGTTCGGCGGCGCTCAGTCAGCGGCGCTCAGTCGGTGGCGCTCAGTCCACGAAGTCGCCCGCCGCCTTACGCACCTTGGTCAGCAGTTCGGTGAGCTGCTCGGTCTGCTTCGCGGTGAGGCCCTTCATACCGAAGTCGATGGCGGTCACCGCTTTGGTCGCCTCCTCGCGCCGTTGCCTTCCTTCGTCGGTGATCTCCACCAGAGTGGTGCGCCGGTCCGTCGGGTGCGGGACCCGCTTGACGAGGCCGTCCTTCTCCAGGCGGTCGACGATGTTGGTGACGCTGGTGGGGTGTAGCTGCAACCGCTCGCCCATCACTCGCATCGCCAGCGTCGAGCTACGTGCGAAGGTCAACAGCACGAGCGCCTCGTAGCGCGCGAAGGTCAGCCCGTGCGGCTTCAGCGCACCGTCGACGGCGGATTGGACGATCTGCTGGACCCGCATCAGGCCGGTGACGGCTGCCATGGTTGTCGAGGGCCCGATGCGGTCCTCCCACAGCTGCGCCGCGCGCGCGATCGGGTCGAACGGCAACGGACGGTTCATGGGCCTCGAAGTTAGCAGCGATCGTCGGCAAGCTGGGGGCGGGTCGGCCTCGACCCCGCACCGTCGGCGCGTCTACGGAGGCAGTCATGATCGTGGCATTCAGTGTGAGTCCGTCCGGAACGGACACCGGCGCAGGGGTGAGCGAGGCGGTCGCTCGCGCCGTGCGGATCGTGCGGGAGTCCGGGCTGCCCAACGAGACCAACGCGATGTTCACCAATGTCGAGGGCGAGTGGGACGAGGTGATGGAAGTGGTCAAGCGCGCCGTGCAGGCGGCGGGCGAGGGGGCCTCCAGGGTGAGCCTGGTGCTCAAGGCCGACATCAGGCCCGGCCACACCGGCCAGCTCGGCGCGAAGGTGGACCGTGTCGAGCAGCGGCTGAACGAGTCCTGACGGGTGCGCGGTGGTGGCCGAACGCACCCACGCGGTCACGAGCGGCGACCTGCGATGAACTGGCGCGGCGTCCGTGCCAGGATGGAGCCGTGACACAGCCACGCGGATCAGCCAACTCACCAGCCGTGTCCGCCGCGCTCTCCGGAGCCGTCGATCTCTCCGGGCTCAAGGCGCGCGCCGACGCGGCACGACAGCAGCCGAGTCAGGGCGGCCGACCCGCCGCAGGCGGAGCGGTCATCGACGTCACCGAGGCGACGTTCCAGGCCGAAGTCGTGGAACGCTCGCTTCAGCAACTGGTCGTCGTCGATCTGTGGGCGGACTGGTGCGGGCCCTGCAAGCAGCTCAGCCCGGTACTGGAGAAGCTGGCCGCCGAGAGCAACGGCGCGTGGGTGCTCGCCAAGATCGACGTGGATGCCAACCCGCGGATCTCGCAACTCTTCGGCGTGCAGTCCATCCCCACCGTCGTCGCGATCGCAGGCGGGCAGCCGGTGGACGCCTTCTCGGGCGCGCAGCCGGAGCCGCAGTTGCGGCAGTGGATCGGCCAGTTGCTGGAAGCGCTCAAGGACAAGCTGCCCGGTGCGCAGGCGGCGCAGCAGGCGGGCGGCGAGGACGGCGAGCCACCGCAGGACCCCCGCTTCGTCGAGGCGGAGGACGCCTTCGAGCGCGGTGACTTCGCAGAGGCGGAGGCCGCCTACCGACGCATCCTTGACAGCGAGCCGGGTAACGAGCAGGCGAAAGCGGCGCTCGTGCAGGCGCGCTTCGCCGCGCGTGCCGCCGACACGGACCCGTCCGCGGTCGCAAGGGCCGACGCGGCGCCCGACGACCTCGACGCCCAGTTCGCCGCCGCCGATCACGAGGTGGCGGTCGGGCAGGTGGAAAGCGGTTTCGGCAGGCTCGTGGCCGCCGTGCGCCGCACGGCGGGCGAGGACCGCAACCGCGTGCGCGAGCACCTGGTGGGGCTGTTCGAACTGTTCGATCCCGCCGACGAGCGTGTGATCAAGGCGCGCAGGGATCTGGCGAGCGCGCTGTACTGAGTCTCGTGCCGACCTGGGGCGGCGCCGTGCTCGCCCCGGCCGCCGCCGAGGCGAGCACGGCCGTGGCGGGGTCAGCTGTAGGTGCGGGTGCAGACCTGCGAGCCCTGCAGGTAGCCCTGCCGCAACGACTCCACCCTGGCGAACCCGTTGGCGACCCGGTGCCCGTTGAGGTCGGCGGCGACGAGACTGCGGGGTTGCAGTAGTTCGGCGATGGCCTCGTCGAGGTCACCCGGTGACAGCCGCAGTACGTTGTCGTGGTCGTCGCCGCTGATCGCGCCTGCCCACGCCCCGACGAGGCAGGACGTGCGCAGCCCCGCGTTGGCGTTGTCCACCGGCGCGCCGACCTCGTGCTGGATGCCCTGCACGTACCGTGAGGCGATCTCGGCGAACGCGGCGAAGTCACCGAGGCCACCGTCGGATTCTGTCCCCCTGAACTCGGCCTCCCTGTCGATCGGCTGGCCGAAGTCCGCCAGCGTGGCCAGGTCGATGCCGACCGTGTTGCCTTCGGGGCAGTAGGAGGCCGGCGCGGTGTCGGGTCCATCCGGGCAGGAACCACCGTTGTCAACGATCTTCGGGGTCTCCACCTGCGCCCCCGCGAAAGCCTGGTCGAGGCTGCGCTGCAGCAAAGCCACGGTCTCCTCACTGATTCGCAGATCGCCGCCGCTGGAGTCGTTGGGGTCGAACGGCTGCTCGGTGATCCGTGAGTCGACCTCGGCCTGGTCGATGTCCGTGCATTTCACCGCACCCTGCTCGAAGCCGAGCTGGAAGGCGTAGGTGCGGTCGAACGCGGTGCCGTGCGCGCTGGCCTCCGCTGCCGACTGGCCGGGCTCGTCGCGGATGAAGAACAGCGACGCCATCACCTGGTTGAGCCCCTCGGAGGTGGAAACGGTGAAGTACTTGCTGTTGTCCTCGGCCATCCAACGGAAGTAGGCCCCGGTGAAGCAGTCTGCCTGCTGCTCCTTCACGATCGTGGAGGTCTGCTCGTCGACCCCGGCGCGCTCGCCGAGCCGGTACTGCACAGCGTGCCCGTACTCGTGGCCGAGCACGGTGACGATCGCCATCGGCCCGAACCGCTCGCGAAGCAGCGGCAGCAGCATGCCCCTGTCCCAGGCGACGAGGTCCTCGGGAGGGCAGTAGAACGCGTTCATGGCGGCGTCTGCCGTGGTGGCCCCGCACACCTCGATCTCGTCGGACTCGGGGTCGTACGACAGCAGGGAGCGCACCGGCCGGAACTGCTGCCCGAAATGTCTCGGGAACAACTGGGTCCAGTAGTCACTGACGTCCGCGATCGCGGCTACGGCGAATTTGTCCTCCTGGCTGCCGGAGACGTTGCGCACCGTCAGCCGGGGTGTGGGTGCGTCCGGTTTGAACCCGCTCTCGAAGTGGGTGACAGGCAGTCCCGCGATGTCGCCGACGGTCTGCAGCTTGCCAGGAGTCTCGGTGCCACATGCCGTGGCCAGCAGCGCGACACTGGCGAGGGTGGCGATGACGATGGTTCTCCACGGGCGCGATGCGCCACGTCCCCCAAAGCGGTCCATGGCGGCACACTACCGAACCCGGTTGCCCGGCTATCGTCGATCAGCATGAGAGCAGTCCGCCGGTTCACCGTGCGCGCGAGCGTGCCAGAGGAGTTGACGGGCCTGACGGCGCTGGCGACCAACTTGCGATGGACATGGCATCCGCCCACGCGAGACTTGTTCGCCTCCATGGACGACGCGCTGTTTCGGCGTATCCGCGACCCGCTGCGGATGCTGACGGCCGTGCCCGCGAGCAGGCTGCGGGAGTTGGCGGCCGACGAGTCGTTCCTGACCAAGACCCAGAAGGCGACCCAGGATCTGCATCGCTACCTCACCGAGCCGCGCTGGTACCAGCGCAGGGCCGCGGAGCGGGCCGAACAGGGCGACACCGACGACACCGACGACACCGACACCGAGGAGCGCTTCCCCGCCGCTGTCGCCTACTTCTCGATGGAGTTCGGGGTACACGAGGCGCTGCCCAACTACTCCGGCGGGCTGGGTGTGCTGGCAGGGGATCACCTCAAGGCTGCCTCGGACCTCGGTGTGCCGATGATCGGTGTCGGCCCGCTGTACCGCGCGGGCTACTTCCGGCAGTCGCTCTCGCTGGACGGCTGGCAGGTCGAGCACTACCCGGTGATCGACCCGAGCGGGCTGCCGCTGGAACTGCTCACCGAGCCGTCCGGTGAGCCGGTGTTCGTGCACGTCGCGATGCCGGGAGGTAGGGACCTGCACGCCCAGATCTGGCTCGCGCGGGTTGGCAGGGTGCCGCTGCTGCTGCTCGACACAGACGTCGACGGCAACGACGACGACCTGCGCGGCGTCACCGACCGGCTCTACGGCGGCGACGCCGACCACCGCATCCGCCAGGAGATCCTCGCGGGCATCGGCGGTATGCGCGCGGTGCGCCGCTACTGCGAGCTGACCGGGCACCCGCAGCCGGAGGTGTTCCACACCAACGAGGGCCACGCGGGCTTCCTCGGCCTGGAACGGGCACGTGAGGTGCTCGCCGAGGGCTCACTCACCCTCGACGAGGCGCTGCCCGCCGTGCGCGCGGGCACCGTGTTCACCACCCACACCCCCGTCTCCGCCGGTATCGACCGGTTTCCCGTCGACCTGGTGCAGCACTACTTCGGCGACGGCAGGCTGCTGCCGGGCGTCGACGTGCGCAGGGTGCTGGCGCTCGGCGCCGAGGACAACCCCGGCATGTTCAACATGGCGCACATGGGGCTGCGGCTGGCGCAGCGTGCCAACGGCGTGTCCGCGCTGCACGGGCGGGTCTCGCGTCGGATGTTCTCGAAACTGTGGCCCGGCTTCGACACCGAGGAGGTGCCGCTGCGCTCGGTCACCAACGGTGTGCACGGTCCGACGTGGGTGGCTCGGGAGATGAGCGCACTGCTCGGCGGCAGCGACGAGGAGTGGGGGCACGACGGCGACGCCTCCGGCATCGACAGCAGCGTGACCGACGAGCAACTGTGGGCGCTGCGGCGGGAACTGCGGGGAAACCTGATCGCGGAGGTGCGCCGCAGGGCGCGCGACGCCTGGCTGCAGCGGGGTGCCTCGGCTCTCGAGCTTGGCTGGACGGAGCGGATCTTCGACCCCGACGTGCTCACCGTCGGATTCGCCAGGCGGGTGCCCACCTACAAGCGGCTGACGCTGATGCTGCGCGACCCGGAGCGGCTGCGGGCGCTGCTGCTCGACGAACGCCGCCCGATCCAGATCGTGGTCGCAGGCAAGTCGCATCCGGCCGACGAGGGCGGAAAGGCGCTCATCCAACAGATCGTTCGGTTCGTGGACGACCCGGCCGTGCGCGAGCGGATGGTGTTCCTTCCCGACTACGGCATGTCGATGGCGCGCTACCTCTACCGGGGTTGCGACGTGTGGCTGAACAACCCGACCCGGCCGTTGGAGGCGTGCGGCACATCCGGCATGAAGGCGGCGCTGAACGGGTGTCTCAACCTTTCCATCAGGGACGGCTGGTGGGACGAGTACTACGACGGCAGCAACGGGTGGGCCATCCCGACCGCCGACGGTGTCACCGACCCGTTGCTGCGTGACGACCTCGAAGCCGCGGCCCTTTACGACCTGTTGGGCCAGCAGATCGCGCCGTTGTTCTACGACCGCGACGACAAGGGAGTGCCGCGCGGCTGGCTGTCGATGATCTGGCACACCCTGCGCACGCTCGGTCCCAGCGTGCAGGCCTCGCGGATGGTGCGCGAGTACGTCGACTCCTACTACCTGCCTGCCGCGGCAAAGGTGCGGGCGGCCGCCGATCACGACTACGCGGGTGCCCGCTCGCTCGCCGCCTACCGCACCAGGCTCGACACCCACTGGCCCCGGGTGCGGATCGCCGACACCGAACTGGCGGTCGAGGCCGACTCGCTGGTCGTGGGCGAGGAGGTGACCGTGCGTGCCAAGGTGGATCTCGCCGGCCTCGACGATTCCGAAGTGGAGGTCCAGGCCGTTGTCGGCAGGGTCGGCGACACCGATGATCTGCTGGACACGGTGACGGTGCCGATGCGGCCGCAGGGGCGAGGAGAGTTCGCCGCGGGACTGCGGCTGCCGCACGCGGGTTCGCTGGGGTACACGGTGCGGGTGCTGCCGAAGCACCGGCTGCTGGCCAGTCCCGTCGAGCTCGGCAAGGTGGTGCCTGCCTAACCAGGCCCATCGCCCGGCGCGCGGGCGAGTCGGTGACAATGGCCGGGTGAACGACGTGGTGGCTGCGGACGACCTTGCCGATCTCGTGATCCACGCCAGCGGGGTGGAGGTGCGGCGTGGGGGCAACAAGCTACTCACCGACCTCGACTGGGCGGTCGAGTTGGACGAGCGCTGGGTGGTGCTAGGCCCGAACGGCGCGGGCAAGACCACCCTGCTTCGGCTGGCCGCCGCCGAGCTGCACCCCACGAGCGGCACGGTGCACGTGCTCGGCGAACAGCTCGGCCGGGTCAATGTCTTCGACCTGCGCACGCGGATCGGGTTCACCTCGGCTGCCGTCCACGGCCGGGTACCACCGCAGGAGCGGGTACGTGACATCGTACTCAGCGCGGGCTATGCCGTGCTCGGCCGCTGGAAGGAATCCTACGACCGCATGGACACCGACCGCGCCGACGAGCTGCTCGCCACACTGGGCATCAGCCACCTGGCGGAGCGCGCTTTCGGCACGTTGTCCGAGGGCGAACGCAAGCGCACCCTGATCGCCAGGTCGTTGATGACCGACCCGGAGCTACTGCTGCTCGACGAGCCCGCCGCGGGCCTCGACCTCGGCGGCAGGGAGGATCTGGTGGCACGGCTTTCGGCGCTGGCGCTGGACCCTGACGCGCCCGCGATGGTGCTTGTCACTCATCACGTCGAGGAGATCCCGCCCGGCTTCACCCACGCGCTGCTGCTCTCGCACGGGCGGACGGTCGCTTCCGGACTTCTCGACGATGTGTTGACCAGCGAGAACCTGTCCGAGGCTTTCGGGCAGGACCTGTTGCTGGAACGCTTCGGCGACCGGTTCTTCGCCCGGCGCCGGTAACTCGTTCTACCGCCCGGTAACCTTTGTGAGGCTGACGAGGTAAGGAGGCAGCGTGGGTGAGTTCGTACGCCTCGAGGTCGAGGCTGGCATCGGCACGATCCGGCTGGACCGGCCGCCGGTCAACGCGCTGAACAACCAGGTGCAGGCCGAACTCGGCGAGGTCGCGGCCGAGGCGAGCAGCCGGGCGGACGTCCGTGCCGTCGTGCTGTACGGCGGCGAGAAGACCTTCGCGGGCGGTGCGGACATCAAGGAGATGGCTGCCAAGTCCTACGCCGAGATGGTGGCCTTCGGCACCGCGCTTTCGGCCTCGCTGACCGCGCTCGCCGAGATCCCCAAGCCAACGGTCGCCGCGATCACCGGCTACGCGCTCGGCGGTGGTCTCGAGCTCGCGCTGACCGCCGACCGCAGGATCGCGGGAGACAACGTGAAGGTGGGCCAGCCCGAGATCGGGCTCGGCATCATTCCGGGGGCGGGCGGCACGCAGCGGTTGCCGAGGCTCATCGGGCCGAGCAAGGCCAAGGACCTGATCTACACCGGACGGTTCGTCGAGGCGGCCGAGGCGCTGGAGCTGGGCATCGTGGACCAGGTGGTGGCGCCCGACGATGTCTACTCCACCGCGCACGCCTGGGCCGCGCAGTTCGCGAACGGTCCCGCCGTCGCGCTGCGCGCCGCGAAGGCCGCCATCGACGGCGGGCTCGACACCGACCTGCGCACCGGGTTGAAGCTGGAAACCAGCCTGTTCACCGGGCTTTGGGCGACCGAGGACCAGGCGGCCGGGATGCGGTCGTTCATCGAGAACGGCCCGGGCAAGGCCACCTTCGAAGGGAAGTAACCGACGTGACGCAGGTGTCCGACCCCGCGCCCAACCCGCACGCCAGTGCCGAGGAGGTGCGCGCGGCCTTCGACGACCCCAAGCTCGCCAACGTGCTGTACCACGACTGGGAGGCGGGCACCTACGACGAGAAGTGGTCGATCTCCTACGACGAGCGCTGCATCTCCTACGCCACCGAGGTGTTCGAGGCCGTCGCGGGCACGGCGGGGCAGCCCTACCCGACCGCGATGGAACTGGGTAGCGGCACCGGGTTCTTCCTGCTCAACCTGATGCAGGGTGGGATGATCAAGAAGGGGTACGTGACCGACCTCTCGCCCGGCATGGTGGAGGTCGCGCTGCGCAACGCCCGCAACCTCGGGCTCGACGTCGAAGGCAGGGTGGCCGACGCCGAACGCATCCCCTACCCCGACGACAGCTTCGACCTAGTCGTCGGGCACGCCGTACTGCACCACATCCCCGACGTGACCGCGGCGTTGGGTGAGGTGCTGCGGGTGCTCAAGCCGGGCGGCCGGTTCGTGTTCGCGGGGGAGCCCACCCGCATCGGGGACTTCTACGCGCGCAGGCTGGGTCAGCTCACCTGGTGGCTCACCACGAACCTGACCAAGCTGCCCGCGCTGAGCGGTTGGCGGCGGCCGCAGGAAGAGCTGGACGAGTCCTCGCGCGCCGCCGCGCTCGAGGCCGTGGTGGATCTTCACACGTTCGACCCGGCCGAACTGGAGCGCACGGCGCTGGCCGCGGGTGCGGTGGACGTGCGGGCGGTGACCGACGAGTTCAGCGCGGCGCTGGTCGGCTGGCCGATCCGCACGTTCGAGGCCGCCGTGCCGCCGCAGCGGCTCACCGTGCGGTGGCGGCTGTTCGCCTACCACCTGTGGTTGCGGCTTTCGGCGCTGGACCGGAAACTGCTGGCGCGGGTGCTGCCGCGCTCGCTGTTCTACAACGCGATGCTCACCGGTACCAAGCCGCCCGCGCCGACGGAACTGTAGTTGCCCTACACCTTCTCGCTCGACGACGTCGCCTTCCTCCGCTCGCCCGAGGGCGAGCGGGCGGTCGGCGCCTGCGAGGGGCTGGAGTTGACCGGCGAAAGCAAGCTCACCGACGTCGCCACCGCGCGGCGGGCGGTGGGTGAGCGCTACGCCGCCGTGTTGGAGACGGTGCTGTTGCGAAGGAAGGCGCACCGAAAACTCGACGGCGCGGCGCGGTGGCTGTTCACCGAGGACGCGCTGCAACAGGCCACTCCCACCGCGGTGGCCGAGTACCGGGCTCACCGCCTCGCGGGCAGGGACGTGCATGACGTGACGTGCTCGATCGGCGCGGACCTGGTGTGGCTGGCGAGGTCGGCGAGCCGCTGCGTTGGCTCGGACCTCGACGCCGTGCGGCTGGCGATGGCCTCCCACAACTGCTCGGTCGAGGCGGTCGATCCGCTGCTGGCACGGGCCGACGCGCTTGCCCCGGTGACCAGGGATTGCGTCGTGGTGGCCGACCCTGCCCGCCGGGACGTGGCGGGCAGGCGCACCTGGCGGCCGCGGGACTTCATGCCCGCGTTGGACGAGTTGACGTCGGTGTACGCCGGTGCGGACCTGGTGGTGAAGACCGCGCCGGGCATCGACCCCGCCGCCGTGCCGTGGGCCGGCGAGCTGGAGCTGATCTCGCTCGACGGCCAGGTCCGCGAGGCCTGCCTGTGGAGCGAAGGCCTCGCGTCGGCGTCACGCCGGGCGACGGTGCTGCGCTCGGACGGCACCCGCTGGACCGTCACCGACACCGATCCCGACGACGCCACTGTCGCCGAGCCAGGGGAGTGGATCATCGACCCGGACGGTGCCGTGGTGCGGGCCGGGCTCGTGCGGCACTACGCGGCCCGTCACGGGCTGTGGCAACTCGACGAGCGCATCGCCTACCTCAGCGGCGACGAACCGCCGCCCGGCGTGCGTGCCTTCCGGGTGCTGGAGTTCGAGGGCTACAGCGAGAAGACGCTGCGCACGACGCTGCGCAGACACCAGGTGGGCAGGGTGGAGATCCTGGTGCGCGGCCTGGACATCGACCCGAACCTGCTGCGTCGCAGACTCAAGCCGCACGGGCCGAACGAGGCCAGCGTGGTGCTGACCCGGATCGGCCGGTCGCCGATGGCGTTCTTCTGCCGCGCCGAGCGGGTACCGGCCAGGTAGCCACTCGCAAGGCCGGTGGGTATATCGATGCCAATCGATTGACGGGGTGGCCGTCGGCGGTAGATCATGGGGTCATGATGACCGCCGCGACCGACCCGTCGCTGCTTGCCGACCGCGAGGCCGCGACCTACGCGCAGTGGTTCGCCTGTCTCGGCGAGCCCACGCGGGTCCGCCTGCTGCACGCCGTCGCGGTGGCCGCGGGCGGGACCACCGTCGGCGCGCTCACCGAATCGCTCGGCATCAGCCAGTCCACCTGCTCCCACCACGTCCGAAAGCTCGCCGACGTCGGTTTCCTTCGGCTGCACAAGGAAGGGACCACGACGAGGGTGACGATCAACGAGGCGTGCTGCACCGGGCTGCCGCACGCCGCCGACGTGGTGATGGGCATGCTCGCGCACCCGTGCTGCCCGCAGGACGTGCCCGCCGATGTCCAGGTGCGCGCGCTGCGACCCACCGACTGGCCCGCCGTGCGTGACATCTACGCGGAGGGCATCGCCACCGGCGTGGCCACCTTCGAGACCTCGGTGCCCAGCGCGGAGCGGCTGGACGCGGCCTGGCTGCCCGGTCACCGGTGGGTGGCCGAGATCGGCGGCGAGGTGGTGGGCTGGACCGCGCTGCGGCCGGTGTCGGAACGGGAGTGCTACGCCGGGGTCGCCGAGAGCTCGGTCTACGTCGGGGAGGCCTACCGGGGCCGGGGAGTGGGCAAGTCGCTGCTGCGCACCCAGGTGGTCGAAGCCGACCGTGCCGGGCTGTGGACGCTGCAGACCTCGGTGTTCACCGAGAACCGCGCCAGTATCGGCCTGCACCACAGCGCGGGCTACCGCACCGTCGGTGTTCGGGAACGCATCGCCGAGCGCGATGGCGTCTGGCACGACACCGTGCTGCTGGAACGCCGAGCCGACAGCGTCAACGCCGCGTGTGCCCGAACCCCCGACTGTGAGTGCGACTAGCGCGAGTCCCCCGCTCCAGCCCGCGAGTCCCCCGCTCCAGCCCGCGAGTCCCCC
Source organism: Saccharomonospora amisosensis (assembly GCF_011761185.1). Lineage (NCBI taxonomy): Bacteria > Bacillati > Actinomycetota > Actinomycetes > Pseudonocardiales > Pseudonocardiaceae > Saccharomonospora > Saccharomonospora amisosensis. The sequence goes on from NZ_JAAOYM010000001.1 coordinate 1,444,604, forward strand.
GCTCCAGCCCGCGAGTTCTGCGTTGCGGCCCGCGGGTTCGGCCCGCCGCCATGGCGTGCTCAGTCGCGTAGCGCGTCGTCCAGTTCCTTCAACAGTCGCGCCTTCGGCCGGGCGCCGACGAGCGTACGCACTACCCGGCCCTGCCGAAACAACACCAGCGTCGGCAGGGACATCACGTGGTAGTCCCGCGCGATGATCGGGTTCTCGTCGGTGTTGAGCTTGCGGATGGCGAGGGAATCCGGCCGCTCGCGCGCGATCTCGGCCAGCACCGGGGCGATCATGTGGCACGGCGGGCACCACTGCGCCCAGAAGTCGACCAGAACGGGTAGGTCGTGCCGCAGCACCTCACGCTCGAACGTGTCATCGGTAACGGCGAGCACCTCGCCGGGAAGGCTTGTCGACGGCATCAGAAGTTCTCCACTGGGTTCAGTGCCTGCACGCGGCACGGGTCGGGTTGTCGTGACAGAGCGTCGGCCAACTTGGCGAGCAGGCTTTCCCTCGCCGTGTGCAGCTTCTCGAGGCAGGCGTCCACCTCCGCGAGTTTGCGCTGGTAGACCTCGATCGACTCGCAGCAGGAGTCGCCGGTCTCGTGGCCCGCGCGCAGGCAGGCGACGAACGGCCTGGTTTCCTCCAGGCTGAGCCCGATGGCTCGCAGCCGCTGGATCTCGGTGACCAGCCGGTAGTCGTCCTCGTCGTACTCCCGGTAGCCGTTGGCCGCGCGCCGCGCGCCGAGTAGGCCCTGTTCCTCGTAGAACCGCAGGGCGCGGGTGGTCAGGCCCGCCTTCCTTGCCAATTCGCCGATCCGCATGCGAGCGAGCGTAAACCTTGCCGTTGACGGCAACGCAAAACTCCCGCGGGCGCCAGCTCAGCGGCTCAGCAGCGTCTCCCGCTCCATATGCGACAGCTTCTCGGGATTGCGCACGGTGTACAGCCCGGTGATGCGGCCGTCGTCGATGCGCAGAGCCACAACGCTGTCGAGTTCGCCGTCCAGCTTCAGGATCAGCGCAGGGTAGCCGTTGACCTGCACCGGCCGCATTGACGCCTCGGTGATCCGGCGGAGCCCGGCGGCGAGCAGGCGCGCCACCTTGTCGGCACCCACGACGGGGCGCGGCACCGCCTGTTTGATTCCGCCGCCGTCGCCGAGGAGCACGACGTCGGGGGCGAGGAGGTCGAGCAGATTCCGCAGGTCGCCGGTCTCGACGGCTCGCTGGAACGCTTCCAGCGCCCTGCGGACATCCTCAGGAGAAGCCACTCCTCGTGGGCGGCGCGCGGCGACGTGCTCCCGCGCCCGGTGGGCGATCTGCCGTACGGCGGCGGGGCTCTTGTCGACGGCTTCGGCGATCTCGCCGTAGTCGAAGGCGAACACCTCACGCAGCACGAACACCGCTCGTTCGGTCGGCGTCAGTGTCTCCAGCACCAGCAGCATCGCCATCGAGACGCTGTCGGCCAACTCGATGTCCTCGGCTACGTCCGGCGCGGTGAGCAGCGGCGCGGGCAACCACTGGCCGACGTAGGACTCCTTGCGTCTGCGAAGGGTGCGCAACCGGTTGAGCGCCTGCCGGGTGGTGATCCGGACGAGATACGCACGCTCGTCTCGCACCGTGTCGAGATCGACGCTCGCCCAACGCAGCCAGGTTTCCTGGAGGACATCCTCCGCGTCGGCCGCCAGGCCGAGCATCTCGTAGGCGACGGTGAACAGCAGGTTGCGGTGGGCGAGAAAGGTCTCGGTGGCCCGGTCCGGGCGTCCGCCGCGATCGCCGGGCGTGGTCCGCGGTGTGCCAACCATGGCGGCTCCTGTTCGAATCCGACTGTGTCACCGATCAGACACCGGACCACGCACCGTTGTGACATCGAGACCGTAGCCGGGCTGGGTGTCGTGCGTCATCACGCCGCACTGTCACAGGGAGTGGGCGAGCGGCATCTGGTGTTCGTCACATACCACCGAAGTGGAGGACGACATCATGGAACCCCGGATCAATCTGATGGCGAACGAGACCGCGAGCAGGTTCGGCAAGCGGTTCGCCGCCGCGGGCCAGGTGGTCGAGCAGTCGCTGCCGAAAAGCTTGCAGGAGCTGGTGTCGCTGCGCACCAGCCAGATCAACGGCTGCGCGTTCTGCGTCGACATGCACACCAAGGAGGCCGCACACGCGGGGGAAACCGCGATCAGGCTCAATCTGGTCGCCGCCTGGCGGGAGGCCACGGTGTTCACCGACGCCGAGCGCGCCGCGCTGGCGCTCACCGAGGAGGCCACCCGGCTGGCCGACGGCCACCACGGCGTGTCGGACGAGACCTGGGCGCAGGCGCGCGAGCACTACGACGAGGATCGGATCGCAGCGCTGGTCTGCCTCATCGCACTCGTCAACGCGGCCAACCGGCTCAATGTCAGCGTGCGCAACCCGGCAGGGTCCTACGAGCCCGGCATGCTGGCCGCCATGCAGGACAGCCTTCAGCACTGAGCGGCTGCCGGACCACCTGCCCGGCCTGGGGATCGCCGGGCCGGGCAGGCGTGGGTCCGCCCCTACTGCCGCTGCCCGAGCATGGTGAGGTAGGCATCGAGCTGGGCCGCTCCCGCGAGCAGGGCGCGGCTGCGCGTGGTCAGCCGGTCCTGCCAGGAGTCGAGGAAGGCGTTCAACGCTTCCGCCCCGCCCGCCTCGCGCAGCGAATCCAGGAACCGCGCGACCTGGTGCAGCGGGTAGCCGCCTCGGCGTAGCTGCCGTGCGATCTCGGCGTCGCGCACGCACTCCGGGTCGTATCGGCGGTAACCCGTCGTCCGGTCTCGTTCGGGGCGCAGGATGCCATGGGCCTCCCAGGTGCGCAGCGTCGCGGGGTGCACACCGAGGCGGCGTGCGAGTTGCCCTACCGTCAGTGGTCCGCCGCGAACGGCGGTGGGTGTCGTGGTGGACAGGCTGCTCAGCGAGGCCGCGACCTCGGTGCGGGTGTCCCGTTCGGCTCGCAGCCGGCCATGTGTGGCGTCGATGAGCCGGTAGGCGGACTCGGTGTCGCCGCGGTTGGTCGCGCGCATGATCTCCAGTGCCCGTTGATGCCCGTGGCCGCCTCGAAGCGCGAGGAAGGCGCGCAGGGCCTGTGCGTGCAGGGGTGTGTAGCGCCGGTGGCCGGCTTGGCTACGCCGCGTCGGAGGGAAGACGCCCGCGTCTTCGTAGTTGCGGATCGCCTGCGAGGACAATCGGTGTTCCCGGGCGAGATCGATGGGTCGCACCTGTACCTCCGATTGAGGTTCCAAGCTACCAAACACCAGGTAGTCGCTGGCGAAGTTTCACTCGATTCTTCAACGATACTGTCGAGGGCGATCGGTTTTCGGAAAGGATCGCCCATGTCCACTGCCACGTCACTGCGCGGCCTCGGCCGCCAACTCGACGATGCCGCGAGCCTCGGCCGTGCCATCGACGAGCTGCTCGCCACGCGAACGCAACCGCCTGCCCTGCTTGGCCTCGGCGAGCCGACACACGGAATCGCGGCGTTTCCGTTGCTGCGAAACGAACTTCTCGAACACCTCGTCGAGCGCGGGTACCGGTCGATCGTGCTGGAGACCGACAGCTTCGCCGCGTCCGTCGTGGACGACTACGTGGCCGGGGGGACCGCGGAGATCGGCACGGTGCTCGCCACCGGGTTCAGTCACGGGTTCGGCAACGTGCCGGGCAACCGCGAACTCGTCGAGTGGCTCCAGGCGTACAACGCCGGCCGTGCGCCGCGGGACCGGGTTCGCTTCCACGGTTTCGACGCGCCGATGGAGTTCTCCGCCGCGCCGAGCCCGCGGCGCGCACTGTCCACAGTGAACGACTATCTACCCGCAGTGCTGCGGGTAGGGTCGGCCCGTGACCTCGACGCGCTGCTCGGCGACGAGACGGAGTGGACCAACGAGGCGGCCATGTTCGACCCTGCGGCGTCCATCGGCGACTCCGACCGTGCTCGCGCGCTGCGTATCGTCGCCGACGACCTCGCGAGCGCGCTGCGCCGCGCTGCACCCAGCCTGCGTCCCGCAGACCCCACCGGCTACGACAACGCCCTCGCGCACGCGCGCACCGCGCAGGGCCTGCTGCGCTATCACGCGGCCATGGCCACTCCCGCACCCGACCGCATCGCGACCCTGCTCAGCCTGCGCGCGGAGCTGATGGCGGACAACCTGCTCGCGATCCTCGCGCGGGAGCGGCGACGCGGGCCGAGCCTGGTGTTCGCGCACAACGTGCACCTGCAGCGTGCGCGGTCACGCATGCCGGTCGGAGCGGAAGAGGTGAGCTGGGGGAGCGCGGGCGCGCTGGTGGCTCTCATCCTCGGCGAGGGCTACGTGTTCGTGGCGACCGACGCCAACCCGCACAGCGATCCGGGCACCCTGCAGGGCGCGCTGGCCGAGGCGACCACCCGCCGTGCCCTGTTCCCGGCGCGGGCCCTGCGCGCGGCGTTGCCATCGGATATCGGCGCGGGCAAGGAGGTCGTGCGCGGCCACATCCCGCTCAGCCCGGCGGACCTGGAGTGCGCCGACGCCGTCATCTTCGTCGCCGACACCGACGGGAAACGGCAGCAGTACTGGTAGCGGTCGGCTGGGCGCCGCGACGATCCGGCTTGACATGAAACCAAAAGGTTTCCTATTGTGGGCCGTGTGGAACAGGTCTTCAAGGCGTTGGCGGATTCCACCCGCCGGGAACTACTCGACGAGCTGTTCCGCCGCGACGGGCAGTCGCTAAACGCGTTGGCGAGCCGGTTCGCGATGACGAGGGTCGCCGTGGCCAAGCACCTTCGCGTGCTCGAGGAAGCCGGGCTGGTCGTGTCGGACCGGCGGGGCAGGCAGAAGTTGCACTTCCTGAACCCCGTGCCGATCCGGCTGGTCCACGACCGCTGGGTCAGCAAATACACCGAGACGTGGGCCGAGGGCCTCGTCGATCTGAAGCGGCAGCTGGAGGCACCCGTGGAGAAGATGTTCGAGATCTTCATCCGTACCACACCGCAACGGCTATGGCAGGCGATCACCGATCCGGATACGCGGGCGCGGTTCCAGTTCGGCGCGCGCGTGGAATCGGACTGGACTACAGGCTCCGCCTACCTGGTCAGCCACGAAGGGGCAGGCGGGTTGATCGAGGGGGAGAACCTGGAGGTCGACCCGCCCCGGCGGCTCGTGCAGAGCTACCACGCCATCTGGGACGACGACATCTCAGCTCAGGGAACCAGCCGGGTGACCTGGGAGATCGAGCAGGTCGGCGACAGCTGCCGACTTGTCGTCCGGCACGACCAACTCCCCGCCGACGCCGACGAGCACCTGTACGGGGGTTGGCCGATGATCCTGTCCGGTCTCAAGACCTGGCTGGAGACCGGCACGGAACTCACCACACCCGGCTCACTGATGTACGGAGGCGAATCAGCATGACCGCACGACACGCCAGCCTCTACGGGAGGCTGGACAAGACATTCACAGCGACCCTGCGCAAGAGCCCGAAGCCGGGCGGCTGGACCTACGTCGTGATGCCCGACTCGGCCGAGTTCTTCGGAACGCGCGGCCTGGTGAAGGTTCGGGGCCGCGTCGAGGACGAGCCGTTCGTCGGCTCTTTCATGGCTCTCGGCGACGGCACTCACAAGCTCGCGTTCGCCGCCGACACCCGCGCCCGCATCGGCAAGCAGGCGGGCGACACCGTCACCGTCACCCTCGACGAGCGGATCGCGCGATGACAACGCAGGCGAACGCGATCACGGGAATCCGAGCCGTCAGCGTGCCCGTCACCGACCAGGAGCAGGCGTTGCGGTTCTACGTCGACACGCTCGGTTTCACCGTGCTGCGCGACGGGCCGATCCCGACCGGGCGCTGGATCGAACTCGCGCCCGGCAGCGACGATGTCGTCGTCACGCTGGACCACGCCACCGGTGACGTCAGCCGTGGCGCGATCATGATCAGGTTCACCACCGACGACGCGGCGGCGGCGCACACCACCCTCACTGAGGCCGGTGTCGACACCGACGAGATCCTCAACTGGCCAGGCGTGCCGCCGATGTTCGCCTTCCGCGACCCCGACGGCAACGCCTTCTCCATCACCGAGACCATCACCGAGGCCATCACCGAGACCTGAGCCATCGGCTGCGGCCGGTTGCTCAGGTCACTGCCGCCCGGGCGTGCGACAGCAGTTCGTCGACCGACCACTGGTCGTAGGCGTGCTTGCCGTACTTGGCAGCGAGCACGCGGCCACCGGGGGCGATGAGGAAGTCCGCGGGCAACCCGAGCCTTCCGCCCTGCTGCCTGGCCGCGGGGGGTCGGTACTTGCCGAGGAGCGTCAGTGCCGAGCCGCGCAGGATCGCGCCCAAGGTGCGCGGATGCAGCAGCGCGCGACGGCTGGATTCCACGCCGAACTCCCGGTAGTAGCGCTTCGTCGGATCGGCGATCACCGCGAAGGGCAAGTCGTAGGCGCGCAGTTCGGCCGCTGGTGAGTGGAAGAACACGACCTCGCGGATCCCCGCGGCGGTGATCTCCTCATGCCGCGACGCGATCGAGCGCAGGTGAAGGTTGCAGATCGGGCAGCCGGCGAACCGGCGGAAGTTCAGGTGCACCAGGGATTCGGGATCAGGAACGGGAATGCGCTCGCCGGTGACGGTGACCAGTTCGCGCTCGGCTACGTCGAGCATGGGGACCTCCTGGTAAGCGTGCGGTGTACGCCTACGAAGTTATGCGCGTATGCTGTACGCTGTCAAACGTCATGCCACGACCTCGTTCCCTGACGCCCACCCAGCTGGCGACGGCGGCACTGGCCGTTGTCGACCGGGAGGGACTCGGCGCCCTCTCTATGCGCACGGTCGCCAAGGAACTCGGCATGGGCACGATGTCGCTCTATCGCTACGTCTCCGACCGCGACCAGGTCGAGGCACTCGTGGTCGACCTGGTGTTGCAGGCCGTGGATGTCAGCATGCCGCGCGGCTCGGCCGGACGGCGCCTGCGCGTGCTCGCCGACCGCGCGCGGGCCGCGGTATCCGCCCATCCGGCGGTCGTGCCGCTGTTGCTCACCCACCGGCACCGCTCGCCCAGTTCGCGCCGCTGGGGTGAGGCGATGCTGACGGTGCTCACCGAAGCCGGACTCACCGGAAGGCAACGGGCGATCGCTTTCCGGGCGATCCTGGGATACGTTTTCGGCGCCCTGCAGCTGGAATACTTCAGCCCGCTGTCCGGGCCGGGCACCGATGCGCTGGCCGAACTGCCAGTCGGGGAGTTTCCGATCCTGTCTCAGACAGCCATGGCAGCCAAAGCCATCCCCGCGCGAGAGGAGTTCCGGCAAGGTCTGGACATCCTGCTGCGTGGCCTCGGTGTGTGAGTGTTCCTCAGCGTGCCCATTCGGGTGCCCAGACATCACTGTCGGTCGTTGCTTGGTGTCGCACCAGCAGGTACTACCTTCATCGGTGCGGGGTCGCGATACCTCTGGCCCGAAAGCTACGACCTGCGACGGATCCCGATCGTCAACCCGGTCCCGGTCTGGCGAGTTGGTTGGATTCGGCGATCTCGGCCAGGAGCACCTCGTATCCGAAGCTCGGTCCGATGGTGTCGATGGTGAGCCAAGCGGCGAAGGCCTCGTTGAGGTGGCGCACCGACACCCTCCCGCGTCGTTTCAGTGATCCATAACGCCGGATGGTGACCAGGCGCGAGTAGCGGCCGTATTTCTTCCACCCATTCCCGCAACAGATCGACGACCCAGTCCAGTTCTGGCACTGTCAGCACGGTCCGGCGCTTCGGTGGACTGCCGCGGGACGCCTTGCCATAGCGGACTTGTACCGACCCAAACTCCCGTACTCCGGTGCCCGAGAGTTGCGGCGAAGGTCCGCCAGATCCAGTCGAGCGGCTTCTTGCCGCAGCAACCCATAGGCGTAGATCGATTTCAGCATGGCCGCCTCCCGCAGCGCGGCGAGCGCGCCTTTGCGGCCGCGGCGCCGGATCTGCTCGACACGATCGTCGGCGGCGTCGAACAGCGTCTGCACCTCGTCGTAGGTCAACGCCCGCCGCGCCGGTCGGCACTCCACCTCGACCAGATGCGCCACGGTGTTCCACTCATGGCAGATCTGCGCGGGCACCTCGCCGAACCGCTGCTCGCACCCCACCGGCCAGCCGTAGCGGGCATCGGTGATGAACTCGCAGAACAACCGCAGCGTCAGCTGGTGGCCCCGCACCGTCGAGTGCGCCAGCGGCGCCGGGCCCGACACCAGCTCGGTGGTGAACGCCTCCACCTCGCCTGGACCCCACTGCCACGGATATAGGCCCGTGAACTCGGCGAACCGGCGCAGCAGTCGGACCCGCGGCGCGATCGTCTCCGCTCGCAGGAAACGGCTCCGTTGCTGGCATTCCCAGCCCTCCAGCATGGCCTCGAACACCGCCGTGGCCTCGTCCAGATGCCGCACCCGGGCGCCAGCACCAGATGCGGAACCTCCGGTTGTATCGGATACAACATCGTTGGATCCATACCGGTTGACCCAGGTCAACGACACGCGGCCGAATCACGCAGCTTCACACGGAAACGGGTTCGGCCTGCAAGAATGAGACAACATCGCACCGTGGCCAATGTTGCATCAGATGCGATAGATCCTAATTCGTCGGTCGGCCCGCTCCCGCGTAGTCGTCGCCGGGGGTGCGGTAGTTGTGCACCTGCACCGCCTGTCCGAACGTGGGCGCGTCGATCATCTGCTGGTTGCCGATGTAGAGCCCGACGTGATGGATTTTCGTCGCTGGATCGCCGTAGAAGATCAGATCACCGAGTTGTGGTTCCTCGCCTTCGGGCACCCTGGGCACACTGTTGTACTGCGTGTGGGCCGTGCGCAGCAGTTCAATCCCGGCCTCGGCGTAGGCGGCCGTGGTCAGTCCCGAGCAGTCGAACCCCGCGTCGCCGTGCTCGGTGCCGTTGCCGCCCCACACGTACGGCAGGCCGATCTTGTCGATGGCGAAGGTGACGGCGGTCAGCGCGGCCCGGTTGGGTTTCTCGCCGCGCTGCCCGACGGTGCCGTACACGTTGGCGGTGGCCAGCACCCGGTGCAGGAACAGCGGTGCGGGCTGCAGCCGCGCGACACCGGCCAGCCAGTCGTCGCCGTCGGAAAGGTCGCTGCCCTGCGCGCACAGCGCCCTGCCCGCCGTCAGTGCTGCGTCGTCGACGTCCTGCACGTCGGGCTCGTCGCCGGAAGCGCTTGCGGCCCACCGCTGCCACACCGAGGGCGACAGTTGCAGCGGGCCCGCCGATCCGGGCTGCGAGATGACCTCGCCCGCGAAGTCGCGCAACTCGATGGTGCCGATGGGTTCGGAGACGGTGCCGTCGTCGGTGAGTTCGCCGCCTGCCGCCCTGCCGTGGTCGCTCGCGGTCTTGCCGATACCGGCGAGGGTCACCCAGGAAAGGTTGCAGCCGGGCCGTTCCTCGGAGAGGGCGACCGTCGCGGTGGCGTAGGCACGCATCGCGCGCTGCGGGATGTCCAGCCACCGCGCCACGTCGTCCACCCATGCCTCGAACCGGGGCCCGGACTCGGTGGGCACGCTTGTCTCACTGGCAGGAGTACTCGCGGGCGGCGGTTGCGTCGACGAGTCGGGGGCCGACGAACGTCCTCCGGTCGACGCCGCGGCCTTGACGTCCTCCTGGGCGCTGGGTGACAGCCGCAGCGCCACCACGAGCACGGCCGCCGCGGCCACCACCGCGGCCAGTGCGATGACCAGCGTCCGGCTGCGCGACCGTCCTTCACCGTCCCCGCTCATGGGCACAGGATAGGCAGCGACAGTGCAGCGACCGTGAAAACGCCCTTCATGCCGGTTGTCCCGCCAGCCGCCGCAGCAGGAACGCCCGCAGCTCGTCCAGGTCGGTGTCCATCGCGACGGCAACGGTCGGCCTGTCCTGGCCCGGTTCCTCGGTCTCGGCCCGCACCTGCGGCCTGCGGCGGTCCACCACGGTGGCTCCTCGAGCCGGGCCGAGCGAGGTCTCCACCGAAACCGGCACCGACTCGGTTCGCAGCATTCCCGGGCTGATCGCCTCCGCCACCGCGACGGCGTCGTGCAACGCCATCGCGTTGCGGCCGAGCGCCTTGCGGTAGTGCGCGAGGTAGGCAGGGGTCAGCGCCTCCAGCGCGGCGCCGACCGGCCCGCGGGCGCCGAGTGTGGCGAGCCAGTCCGCGCTCACCGCGCAGCGATAGGTCAGGTCCATCGGCACCAGCACGCAGGAAATCTCGCCACCGGTGAGCACCCGGTGTGCGGCTTCGGGATCGCTGAAGATGTTGAACTCGGCTGCCGCGGTGCTGTTGCCATGACCGAGCGCGCCGCCCATCACCACCACGCGGGCGATCCTTTCGGCCGCACCGGGATGCGCCGCGAGCAAGGTGGCGATGTTGGTCAACGGCCCGATCGCGGCGATCGTCACCGGCTCCCGCGACTCCGCGAGCAGCCTCGCCAGCAGGCTCACCGCGTCGATGTCCTCGTCGTCGCGCCGCGGCTCGGGTAGCAGGTGTGCGCGCCCGGAGAGCCCGTCGTCGCCGTGCACGGGACGCGCCTGCCGCCACTGCGGATGCACAAGTGGCCGCGCCGCCCCCGCGGCCACCGGCACGTCGTCGCGCTCGCACAGCGCCAGCACGCGGCGCGCGTTGTGGGTGGTCGCCGGGAGACCGACGTTGCCGAACACCGTCGTGACACCGAGCAACTCGACGTCGTCGCTGAGTGCGGCAAGCGCGATCGCGAACGCGTCGTCCACGCCGGGGTCGGTGTCGATGACCAGCTTGGTAGGCATCGGTCACTCCCTCACTCGGCTGCTTCGGCACACAGGTTACGGTCACCGCATGACGTCCATGTGGGGTTCACCGGTGCTGGCGCGGCTGCGGGGCTGGCGCCGGGCGCGCCGTGATCCGCGGCAGGCGAGGTTCCTGACCGCCGACTCGCTGCGCTGGGTGGTGCGCAACCGCGCCTTCACGCCGTGGTACCTGGTGCGTTACTGGCGACTGCTGAAGTTCCGCGTCGCCAACCCGCACATCGTGCTGCGCGGCATGGTGTTCCTCGGCCGTGACGTGGAGATCCACTGCCGCCCCGGTTACGGGCGCATGGAGATCGGGCGCTGGGTGCACATCGGTGACGGCAACGCCATCCGCTGCCACGAGGGTTCGCTGCGCATCGGCGACAAGGTGGTTTTCGGCAGGCAGAACGTGCTCAACGGCTACCTCGACATCGAGATCGGCGCGGCGACGCTGGTGGCCGACTGGGTCTACGTGTGCGACTTCGACCACGTCACCACCGACATCAACCTGCCGATCAAGGATCAGGGCATCGTCAAGGCTCCCGTGCGGATCGGGCCGGACACCTGGATCGGCACCAAGGTGTCGGTGCTGCGCGGCACGAGGGTGGGCCGGGGTTGCGTGCTCGGCGCGCATGCCGTGGTGCGCGGCGACATTCCCGACCACGCCATCGCGGTGGGCTCGCCCGCCCGCGTGGTGCGCGACCGCAAGGCCGACTACGAGGCCGACGCCGAACGCAGGGAGGCGGTGCGGGACATGGCCCGCAAGGCGTCCAAGGCGCTGCGAAAGACACTCGGCGAGTGAGCGAGGCCTGCCGAGCCGGATCGACCGCGCCGGTCAGGAGTCCTGCTTCGGCACGGCCGGGTAGGGAACGAAGGTGCTGGTGTTCTCGTCCACGGTGAGCTGCTTGCCGATGGTAGGGAACGCCCGCTGCGGGCAGGCGGGCCGCTCGCAGACCTTGCAGCCCATCCCGATCGGGGTGGCCGCTGCCTTGTCGTCGAGGTCGAGGCCCGCGGAGTAGACCAGCCGGTGGGCGTGGCGCAGCTCGCAGCCAAGCCCGACGGAGAACATCTTGCCGGGACTTCCGTATCCGCCGATGTTGCGGGCGATGGTGCGCGCCACCCAGAAGTAGCTCTTGCCGTCGGGCAGCGTGGCCACCTGGCTGAGGATCTTGCCGGGCGAGGTGAACGCCTCGTAGATCACCCACAGCGGGCACGCGCCGCCGACGCGGGAGAAGTGGAACCCGGCCGCGGACTGCCGCTTCGACATGTTGCCCGCGCGGTCGACGCGGACGAACGAGAACGGGATGCCACGCAGTTTCGGCCGCTGCAGCGTGGACAGCCGGTGACATACCGTCTCGAACCCGACGCCGAAGTGGTCGCACAGCAGCTCGATGTCGTAGCGCAGCCGCTCGGCCTGCCCGTGGAACTGGCGGTAGGGCAGGATGAGCGCGCCCGCGAAGTAGTTGGCCAGCCCCACCCGCGCCAGCGAGCGCGCGGGCGGGCCGGAGAACGCCCATGAGTCGGCCAACTCGTTGATGAGGTCGTCGTACTCCAGCAGCGCGATCTGCGAGGCCATCCGGAACGCCTGCTGCCCGATGCGCAGGCTCGGTGCCATCCGCAGGATGCGGCCCTGCGGCTCGTAGCGGTGCTGCTCGCCGGAGGCCTCGTCGATGCCCTCCGTGGTGACGGTGAGGCCGTAGTGCTCCACCAGGCGGTCGCGAAGGCCGTTACGCACCTCGCCGCGCCGCAGGCCAAGCTCCTCGTACATCTTCTCGGCGCGCTCGTCGAGCTCGGCGACGTAGTTCTCCCGCTCGTAGAAGAAGTCGCGCACCTCCTCGTGGGGAAGCGGCGCCGCGGCGCTGCCGTGCATGCCGCGGCCGTCCTCCGCGACGAGGGCGGCGGTGCTCTCCACGGCGTTGCGGTAGCGGCGGTGCAGCTTCACCAGCGCGTCGGCGATGGTCGGCAGGTTCTTGGCCAGGTCGTTGATCTCCCCAGGGGAGACCGGGGCGCCGATGGACTCATCCAGCAGCGCCTCCCGCACGTCGGCCACGATCCGGGAGGTGTCGTTGTCGGCGAAGAACTCGGCGTCGACACCGAAGGCCTCGGTGATGCGCAGCAGCACCGGGACGGTCAGCGGCCTGCTGTTGTGCTCGATCTGGTTGAGGTAGCTCGGCGAGATCTCCAGCAGCCTCGCGAGGTCCGCCTGGCTCATCGACCGGCTTTCTCGCAGATGCCGCAACCTCGCGCCCGCGAAGGTTTTGTCCACGCTGCCCGACTCCCTCCGAAGGGTTTCCCGTGCGGTACCGATCAAGCCGGTAGATTCCGCAGCTTTGCGAACCACGTGTTCGCAACCTTCGCAGGAGTCTACGGAAAATTCGCACAAATTGGCAAATTGGAGATCTGGCCGAGTTTTCGCAGCACATGTCATCGTCAGGGTTAGCAGGCGAGTTATCGCAGAGTTCGCAAAGTTGGAGAGGCCACGATGACTGTGTCCCCGGAGCAACGCTTCGAGCAGGAAGCCGCCAAGCTTGCCAAGGAATGGGAGAGCAACCCGCGCTGGAAGGGCGTGAAGCGCTCCTACTCGGCGGCCGACGTGGTGAAGCTGCGCGGCAGCGTCGTCGAGGAGCACACGCTCGCGCGCCGCGGGGCTGAGAAGCTGTGGAATCTGCTGCACACCGAGGACTACGTGCACTCCCTTGGTGCGCTGACCGGTAACCAGGCGGTGCAGCAGGTCCGTGCCGGCCTGAAGGCGATCTACCTCTCCGGCTGGCAGGTGGCGGCCGACGCCAACCTGGCGGGCCAGACCTACCCGGACCAGAGCCTGTACCCGGCCAACTCGGTGCCCGCGGTGGTGCGCCGGATCAACAACGCGCTGGCCCGCGCCGACCAGATCAACTGGGCGGAGGGCAACACCGACATCGACTGGTTCGCCCCGATCGTCGCCGACGCCGAGGCGGGCTTCGGCGGCCCGCTGAACGCCTTCGAGCTGATGAAGGGCATGATCGCAGCCGGTGCCGCTGGCGTGCACTGGGAGGACCAGCTCGCGTCGGAGAAGAAGTGCGGCCACCTCGGTGGCAAGGTGCTGATCCCCACCAAGCAGCACGAGCGCACCCTCAACGCCGCGCGGCTGGCCGCCGACGTGCTCGACGTGCCCTCGCTGATCGTCGCCCGCACCGACGCGCAGGCGGCCACGCTGCTGACCAGCGACGTCGACGAGCGGGACCGCAAGTACGTGACCGGCGACCGCACGTCGGAGGGCTTCTACGAGGTCCGCAACGGCATCGAGCCGTGCATCGACAGGGGGCTGGCCTACGCGGAGTACGCCGACCTGCTGTGGATGGAGACCTCCGAGCCCGACCTCGACGTCGCCCGCGAGTTCGCCGAGGCGATCAAGGCCAAGCACCCGGACCAGATGCTGGCCTACAACTGCTCGCCGTCGTTCAACTGGCGCAAGCACCTGGACGACGCCACGATCGCCAAGTTCCAGCGCGAACTGGGCCACATGGGATACAAGTTCCAGTTCATCACGCTGGCGGGCTTCCACGCGCTGAACTACTCGATGTTCGACCTGGCCAAGGGCTACGCGAACGAGGGCATGACCGCCTACGTGGACCTGCAGGAGCGCGAGTTCGCCGCCGAGGAGCGCGGCTACACCGCCACCAAGCACCAGCGCGAGGTGGGCACCGGCTGGTTCGACCTGGTCAGCACCGCGCTGAACCCGGAGAGCTCGACGACCGCGCTGAAGGGTTCCACCGAGGAAGCACAGTTCTGACCCCTCGCTGAAGGGAAGACGAGATGGCTGGGATGGCTGACAGGCTGCAGGACCGGATGAACGTCTCCGGCCCCGAGGGGGAACGGTTCGAGCAGATCCTCACCCCCTCGGCGCTGGAGTTCATCGCCAAGCTCGACAGCGCGTTCGCCGGGCGCCGCAGGGAGTTGCTGGACGCCCGGCGCCAGCGCAGGGAGCGGATCGCCTCCGGTGAGGAGACGCTCGGCTTCCGGCCCGAGACCCGCGCCGTGCGTACCGACGAGTCCTGGCAGGTGGCGTATCCCGCGCAGGGCCTGGAGGACCGCAGGGTGGAGATCACCGGCCCCACCGACCGGAAGATGACGGTGAACGCCCTGAACTCCGGCGCCAAGGTGTGGCTGGCCGACTTCGAGGACGCGACGTCCCCGACGTGGCGCAACATCATCGGCGGGCAGCTCAACCTGTACGACGCGATCAGGCGGAACATCGACTTCACCGACAACGGCAAGCGGTACACGGTCGGCGACGAACCCGCGACGATCGTGATGCGACCGCGTGGCTGGCATCTGGTGGAGAAGCACATCCGCCTCGACGGTAGGCCCGTCCCAGCCAGTCTCGTCGACTTCGGGCTGTACTTCTTCCACAACGCCCGCCAGCTCATCGCGCGTGGCAGCGGGCCGTACTTCTACCTGCCGAAGCTGGAAAGCCACGAAGAGGCGCGGCTGTGGAACGACGTGTTCTGCTTCGCGCAGCAGGAACTCGGCATCCCGCGCGGCACCATTCGGGCCACGGTGCTCATCGAGACGATCACCGCGGCGTTCGAGATGGAGGAGATCCTCTACGAACTGCGCGAGCATTCCGCCGGGCTGAACGCGGGCAGGTGGGACTACATCTTCAGCATCATCAAGACCTTCGGCGAGGCGGGTGCCGACTACGTGCTTCCCGACCGCGCGCAGGTCACGATGACGGTGCCGTTCATGCGGGCCTACACCGAGCTGTTGGTGCGCACCTGCCACCGGCGCGGCGCGCACGCCATCGGCGGCATGGCCGCGTTCATCCCCAGCAGGGACCCGGAGGTGAACGCCACGGCGCTGCGCAAGGTCCGCGAGGACAAGGAGCGCGAGGCCGAGGCGGGCTTCGACGGATCGTGGGTGGCCCACCCTGCACTGGTGCCCGTCTGCCGGGAGGTGTTCGACGGTGTGCTCGGCGGCTGGCCGAACCAGCTCGGCAAACTGCGCGAGGACGTCGAGGTCGGCGCGCAGGACCTGCTGAACGTGGCGAGCGCGGGCGGCGAGGTCACCGAGCAGGGCGTGCGGTCCAACATCAACGTGGCGTTGCGCTACCTGGACGCGTGGCTGCGCGGTTCCGGGGCGGCCGCGATCTTCAATCTCATGGAGGACGCCGCCACCGCGGAGATCGCGCGCTGCCAGGTGTGGCAGTGGCTTCGCAACGGCACCAAGCTGGACGACGGCACGCTGGTCACGCACGAGCTGGCCTGGCAGTGGCTCGAGGAGGAACTGGCTGACATCCGCGCCGAGTTGGGTACCGGAAACCGGCTGGACGACGCGCGGGAGATCTTCGCCGAGGCCGCGCTCGGTGAGAAGCTGCCCAACTTCTTCACCACCGCCGCCTACGCCCGTTACCTGACCGAGGCCGGCTGAATCCGGGGGTAGGAAACCGCGAGGCCACGCGGGCCGGGTGCCTGCGTGGTCTCGCGTCGTTCACGGCGTTTCCGGCAGCCGCCGAGGCGTCGCGGCCAGCAGGGTTCGTGCCGCGGCGCGGCTGGTGCGGGCCACCGTCGGGTCGCTCGACATCGCGGCCACCACGGTGGCCCCCTCGACCAGGGTGAGCAGTTGCTCGGCGAGCAGATCCGGGTCGGCGGCGCCCGCGTTCTCGGACAGCTCACGCAGGTAGCCGCGCACCGCATCCTTGTGCCGCCGGGCGGCTGCCGCGACACGCGGTGAGCCCGAGCCGAGTTCGCCGAAGGAGTTGATGAACGCGCAGCCGCGGAAGCCGGGTCGGCTGAACCACTCGTACAGCCAGTCGAAGACGGCCAGCGGAGCCTGCTCCGGCGTGGTGGCGGCGGCCGTGACGTGGTCGGCCAGCTCCCGCCGCCACCGCTCGTCCCTTCGCAGCAGGTAGGCCTCCACCAGACTTTCCTTGGAGGGAAAGCACTGGTACAGCCGCTTCAGCGAGACCGAAGAGCGCGCCCGGATCGCGTCCATCCCCACAGCCTGGATACCGCGCTCGTAGAACTCGGCCTCGGCGGCGTCCAGCAGTCGCCGCTTGGCCTCTTCGATGTCCATGCTTCCACCCTGGACCAGAGAACGATCGTTCTCTAGGCTGTCGGCATGAACTCACGCCCCCCGTTTCCCCCGTTCGACGAGACCGCAGCCGCGCAGAAGGTGCAGGCCGCCGAGGACGCCTGGAACACCAGGGACCCCGAGCGGGTCGCGCTGGCCTACACCGAGGACTCGGTGTGGCGAAACCGTGACCGCCACGTCGTCGGGCGCGCCGAGATCGTCGAGTTCCTGCGCCAGAAGTGGGAGCGCGAACTCGACTACGCGCTTCGCAAGGAACTGTGGGGGTTTCGGGAGAACCGGATCGCCGTGCGCTTCCAGTACGAGTGCCACGACCACTCGGGGCAGTGGTGGCGAAGCTACGGCAACGAGTTGTGGGAGTTCACGCAGGACGGACTGATGCGCCGCCGCGAGGCCAGCATCAACGATGTGCCGATCAGCCAGGAGCAGCGCAGGATCTTCGGGCCAAGGCCCGACAGCGAGAAGGGCGTGCTGCTGCCGGTGTTCTAGGTCGACGACGAACTTCGCTCACCCCAGTGCTGTGGCCTGCTGCCGCGCACTCGGTGATACGGGGACGTATCTCTTATCCGGCGAGGTCGGCAGAACTCGACGCGGCCTGCACTTCCCGGCGAGGTTGGCAGCGACTGAGGTACGGCCATGTTCATGGCGGAGGTTGAGCAAGCTGGGCCTGTGCAGGTGACAGTGGGTCCTGATGGTCGGGGGACGATCCCGGCGCCGTTGCGTCGAGCAGCGGCCGTTGAGCCTGGTCAGCGGCTTGTTCCTGATGTGGAGGACGGTCGGGTGGTGCTGGAGGAGTGGGGTCATCTACTGCGGCGTGTCCAGCACCGCGTCGCAGCGCAGACGAAAGGCCACTCCGGCAGTGCCGTGGACGAGTTGATCGCGGAGCGCCGAGCGGAAGCGGCACGGGAGGGCGCGAGCCGAACGCCACGGTGACCGACCCGGGCGTGGGCGACGCAGGCTCCGGCGTCGCGGTGACCGCCGATCGAGCCTGGGACGAACTGCACCTCGACGTCCGGGTGTGGTTGATTCACTGACAGGTCAACGATCCGGCCGCTGCGGGCCGCCCGTGGGTGCGCTCGGTTCCCCGTGCTTTGGCTAGCTCGAGATGCCCGAGCCGGTTGGCGAAACCCCGCGAGCGTGCGGTTTTCACTCCTCGGTGGCCTGCGCGACACCTGGCCGCCGCCTGGCAGGGGCAGGGTCTTGCCCCGACGGCGTCCGAACGTCCCGATGGGGAGGACCTCATGTCCGAGTACAGCGGCGAGCAAGGTCGGCGGTTCGACCGCAGGCGGTTCCTTGAGCTCAGTGGCGTGAGCACCACGGCGTTGTTGCTGGGCACCGGCGCCGTGCACAGCGGTGCGGCGCTGGCCTTCCCACCCGCGCTCGGCAATCCGTTCACGCTCGGGGTCGCCTCGGGGGACCCGTTGCCGGACGGGGTCGTGCTGTGGACCCGGCTGGCGCCCGACCCGCTGGCTGAGGACGGCAACGGCGGTATGCCACGGGAGCCGTTCGGGGTGCGCTACCAGGTTGCCGAGGACGAGCAGTTCACCCGCATCGTGGCGCGGGGGGCCGTCGAGGCCACTCCCGAGCTCGGGCACAGCGTGCACCCGGAGATCACCGGGCTGCGGCCGGGCCGGGAGTACTTCTACCGGTTTTTCGCGGGCGACGCCGTCAGCCCGGTCGGGCGTACGAAGACCGCACCACTGCCCGACTCCGCCGTCGAGGAGGTGAGGTTCGGACTCGCGTCGTGCCAGGCATGGACCGGCGGCAGGTACGCGGCCTACCGCGCGATGGCCGCCGACGACCTGGACTTCGTCGTCCACGTCGGCGACTACATCTACGAAGGCGGCGACACTCGCAGCCTCGCCGACTTCCGCGTGCTGCACGCGCGGTACAAGACCTCACCGGATCTGCGCGCCGCGCATGCCGCCTTCCCGTTCATCGTGACCTTCGACGACCACGAGGTCGACAACAACTGGGCGGGCGACATTCCGCAGGACTCCACACCGGACTTCCTTCAGCTGCGGGCGAACGCCTTCCAGGCCTACTACGAGCATCTGCCATTGCGGGTAACCGCCCGTCCCTCGGGCGCCGATATGACACTGCACCGGTCGCTGGCGTTCGGCGACCTGCTTTCCCTCACCGTGCTCGACACCCGCCAGTACCGCGACGACCAGGTCGAAGGCCGGTTCATCGCGCCCCGTGATCCGGACGCGCTCGCCCCTGGCAGGACCATGACCGGCGCGGAACAGGAACGCTGGCTGCTGGACACCCTCGCAAGCTCTCGGGCGCGGTGGAACGCGATCGCGCAGCAGACCATCATGGCGTTCTTCGACTACGACACCGGCCACGGCGTGAGCATCAACCACGACCAGTGGGACGGTTACGCGGCTGCCCGCGACCGGTTGTTCGCCTTCCTCGCCGACCGGCGACCATCCAATGTGGTCGTACTGTCTGGTGACTGGCACTCGGCATGGGTCAACGACCTCAAGGCCGATTTCGCCGATCCGGACTCCGAGACACTGGCTACCGAGTTCGTCGGCACGTCGATCAGCTCCGGCTGCGGCTGGCGCGACTCGGTGGCGGCCGCACTGGAGGCGAACCCCCACGTCCGGTTCTTCGACGGCGACCACCGCGGCTACACCCGTTGCACGGTGACGCCGTCGCAGTGGCGTACTGACCTGCTGGCGGTCAACCACCCTGCCGACCCCTCTGGACCGGCGTTCACGCTCGCGTCGTTCGCGGTGACCGACGGCGTCGCCGGTGCACGCCGGTTGGAGGGCGCGGGCGACGGCGTCGTCGGCCGGGTGACCGACGCCACCGACGGCACAGCCCTGGCTAACGTCGTGGTGCGGGCGAGCGCAGCCGACGGCACCGTGGTGAGCACCGGCACCACCGGCGCTGACGGCGAATACCGGCTGCTGGTAACCCCTGGCAGCTACGACATCGCCGCGACGGCGGGTTGCTACCAGACGGCGAGGCGCACTGCCGAACTGGCCGAGGGCAGGCTGCAGCGGGTGGATTTCGAGTTGCCCCGCGTTACCGGCGCGCTCGCGGGCACGGGCAAGCGGCTCGCCGGTGCGCGTGTGGAAGCGGGCGATTCGGACATCGTCATGGAGAACGCGGCACTCGCGATGGCCGTCGCGGCGGTGACCGAGGACGGGCAGCTGCTCGGCACCACGCGGGGGAAGGTGCTCGACATGGCCGTGCGAGGGCGGACCGACCAGCTCGACTGGATCAACCTGACCTATGCCTCCGCCGCGCAGCCACAGGGAACCGAGGCATGGCAGCAGGTCAGCGTCCGCAACGAGCATGTCGAGGTGGTGGCGGCCGGTCCGACGCGCGCGGTGGTCCGCGCGAGGGGCGCCTCCACCGACTTCGCCGCGCTCACGGTGACCACGACATACACGCTGGAGCCGGACAACTCCTGGGTGAGTGCCGAGTCGGTGTTCCGCAACACCGGCGGCGAGCCCGTCGCGGTGTGGGTCGGGGACGCGCTGGACCACGACGGGCCGGGGCAGCGCAGTGGTGTCGCCGGACACGGCACGATCACCACGCCGTACGGCAGCCCGCTGCGCTACGAGCCCACCGAGCCGTGGCTCGGCATGACCGGCACCGACCCGCAGACCTATGGCCTGATCTACGACGCCGACCCGGAGGGTCTGCTGGCCGCGGCGACGGGCAACTGGGTGATGAGCATGGTGCAGGTGCGCATCGCGCCCGGCGCCGAATACCTCCTGACCCGGCGCATCGTGGCCGTGGACCACGGCGGCGCGGCCGACCCGTTCGCCGTACTCGCGCAGCTGTACCGGCGGGCACGGTAATGCCCGCTCACGGCTCGAAGGCGTTTCCGGTGGCGATCTTGGGCCTGCCCAGCGTCGGTGGCCGCTGCACCGGTCGCGCCCGCCGGTAGACCCGTGCGGTCGCGGTGGCGATTCGGGCCCAGTCGAACTCGGCGGCCAGCCGTGACTGCGCGGCCAGCGCTCGGCGGCCCGCCGCGTCGGTGTCGGTGAGCACGGCGTCGACGGCGTCGACGAGCGCGGCGACGTCGCCAGGGGCGAACGCCAGCCCGGTCTCGCCGTCGACCACCAGCTCGCCCAGCCCACCGACGGTGGAGGCCACCAGCGGGGCCTTCGCCGCCGCGGCCTCCAGCGCGACGATGCCGAACGGTTCGTACCGGCTGGGCAGCACCACGGCGTCCGCGGCGGCGAGCAGCGCGCGCAACTCCCGGTCGGAAAGGTGACCGACGAAGTCCACCGCTTGCGCCAGCTCCAGCCGGTCCGCCTGCTGGCGCAGCTCCTCAAGGTGCCTGCCCTTGCCCGCCACTACCAGCCGGGTCCCCGGGTGCCTTCGCCGGACGGCGGGCAGCGCGTCCAGCAGGTCCTGCACCCCCTTCTCCCACTCCAGCCTGCCGAAGAACAGCAGCAGCGGCGCGCCGGTCCCGCCGTGTGCCTCGCGAGCCCTCCGCACCTGCTCGGCAGGTACCTGCCAGCCGCGCTCCTCGATGCCGTTGTGGATCACTGTGATGCTCTCCGGCGGCACCTCGAACAGTTGCGCGACCTCCCGCCGCATGGACTGCGAGCAGGTGATCAGCGCGTCCACCCTGTTGGCCAGCCACCACTCCACCGAGTGGATCTGCTGGTTGAGCGGGTGGGAAAGCCAGCCGGAGTGCCTGCCCGCCTCGGTGGCGTGGATGGTTCCCACCAGCGGCACACCGGCGGCCTCGGTCAGCGCGATCGCGGGATGGGTGACCAGCCAGTCGTGGGCGTGTACCACGTCGGGCCGCCAGCTTCGCAGCAGCGTCGTGCCCGCCCTGATCATCGCGTGGCCCATGGCCAGCGTCCAGGCCACCAGGTCCCGTTCGAACGTCAGGTGGGTGGGGTCCTCCGCGACCCGGATGATCCGTACCCCCTCGACCACATCGTCGGCCGTCGGGTGCGTCTCGGCGTCGGTTCCCGCTGGCTGCCTGCACAACACCACGACTTCGTGCCCGTCGAGGGCGAGATGTCTGGCCAGCGCGTGGACGTGCCGGGCAAGCCCCCCGACGACCACGGGCGGGTATTCCCACGACAGCATGAGCACGCGCATACATGGAGGTTACTCACCGGTTCATTAGCCCGTGGCGACGCGTCCGTGTTCTCATCGAGGTAATGACCGCCTCAGCGCCACTGTTCACACCCTGGGCCGAGCAGGTCGGCCCGGACAACGCCCTACCCGAGTACCCGCGACCTCGGCTGCGCCGCCCGCGCTGGCTCAGCCTCAACGGGCTGTGGGACTACACGGCGCGGTCGGCCGACGGCGCAACGCATTCAGGTGAGCGCATCCTGGTGCCCTACCCGCCCGAGTCGGCGCTTTCCGGTATCCGGCGCCGTGACGAGCACATGTGGTACCGAAGGACCTTCGACATCCCGCCGGACTGGTGGGGTGGCCGCGTGCTGCTGCACTTCGGTGCGGTGGACCAGGTTGCGACGGTGTGGGTCAACCACCAGCCGCTGGCAAAGCACGAGGGCGGTTACACGGCCTTCAGCGTGGACATCACCGACGTGCTGCGTGAGGACGCGGAGCAGGAGCTACTGGTGCGCGCCGACGACATCGGCAACCGAGGCACCTTCGGGGTCGGCAAGCAGGCCAATCGGCCCGGCGGCATCCTCTACACCGGCGCGTCGGGCATCTGGCAGTCCGTGTGGCTGGAGCCGGTGCCCGCGACCCATGTCGCCGCGCTCGACATCGGCTGCGACGAGGGGGGCCTCGACGTGGCCGCCACGGTCGCGGGCGACGGCGCGCGGGAGTTGGAGGTCATGGTCAGCGAGCCGGACGGCGGTGAGGTCGCCCGCGGCAGCGGTCCCTCGACCGAGCCGGTGCGCGTCGAGGTGCCGCGACCTCGGCTGTGGAGCCCCGACGACCCGTACCTGTACGACGTCACCGTGCTGCTGCGCGGGGAGCACGGCGAGCCGATCGACCAGGTGGAAAGCTACGCGGGGCTGCGCACGATCGGGCTGGTCGACGACGGGCAGGGCCGCTGCCGGATCGCGCTCAACGGCCGGATCACGTTCCTGCACGCGCTGCTGGACCAGGGCTACTGGCCGGACGGGATCTACACCGCCCCCACCGACGAAGCGCTGCGCAGCGACCTGGAGCGAACCAGGGAGCTGGGCTTCAACAGTGTTCGCAAGCACGTCAAGGTGGAGCCGCAGCGCTGGTACTACTGGGCCGACCGGCTTGGGCTGCTGGTCTGGCAGGACATCCCTTCGCTGCCGGTGGTGCTGGAAAACCCGCCCGGTCCGCAGCCCGCGCCGGTGACGAAGGCTCGCGAGCGGTTTGAGGCGGAGCTGTCCGCGATCGTCACGCAACTGCGCGGGGCAACCGCCGTCGTGGCCTGGGTGCCGTTCAACGAGGGGTGGGGCGAGTACGACACCGCGCGCATCGCGCAGCTGGTGAAGGCGGCCGACCCCACTCGGCTTGTGGTGGCCGACAGCGGGGTGAACTGCTGCCACTCCCACCCCGACTCCGGCGCGGGTGACGTCTACGACGACCACACCTATGTCGGGCCAGGCAGCCCGCGCGTCGACGGCGGCAGGGCCACCGTCGACGGCGAGTACGGCGGCGTCGGGCTGCTTCTGGAAGGGCACGTGTGGCCGGGTGAGCCGCTGGCCTACGAGATGGTGGAATCCAGGCAGGAGCTGACGCGGCGCTACGCGGAGGTGAGTCTCGATCTGGAGCGGGTGGTGCGGGAGGAGGGGCTCTCCGGCGCCGTCTACACCCAGACCACCGATGTGGAGAACGAGGTCAACGGCCTGCTCAGCTACGACCGCAGAGTGCTCAAAGTGGACCTCGCGGTGGTCGCGGAGCGCAACCGAGCGGTGATAGCGGCGGGCTCGTGGCCGCCGGGTTTCGCTGCCACCGAAGCCCGGCTGCTGAGCGTGCCCACCGAGGACACCGAGGACACCGAGCCGGACCAGGAAGCGCCCACCGGCGAGGCCGCTGGCTGAGCGGTGTCCACACCGGACTGTCCAGGTGCGGCCGCACGGCGACTCGATAAGGTCACCGGTCGCCGGAAAGCAGGTCCCTGGCGTCGAGTTGGCCGAAGGGGTTGTCCTGTGCGCGGAGCGTGGCCGCGCGCGCCGCGGCGTCGGGCGCGGCCGAGTTCAGCAGCCGGGCCAGTTCGTCGAACCGCTCGGTGTGCGCCCGCGCGCGGCCGCGCGCGTAGTCGGCCGCGGAATCCTTGGTGACCATGAACGCCCAGTCGCTCGAAAGCGCGAGCAACGCCTCGGTGACGGCCTGGTCGGCAGCCGGGTCGCGCACCGTTCCCCTCGGCCGCAGCGTGAGCAGCCGCTGCTGCAGTGCCGTGTTTGCGGCCACCATGTCGGAAACCTGCTCGCCGTCCCACACCCGCCAGTCCTTGCCCGAGCCCCACGACGAGGCGGGCAGTTCCACCGGGCCACCGAGATGCCCGGCTTCCAGCGCTCCCGCAAGCGTGGTGACCCGCACCCCCGCCTCGGGCAGCGCGCGCAGCACGCCTTCCAGCCAGGCTGGGCCCTCGTGCCACCAGTGACCGAACAGTTCGGTGTCGTAGGCCGCCACCACCAGCGACGGCCTGCCGTGCCGCTGCCGCAGCTCGCGCAGCCTGGACAGCACGGTGTCGACGAAATCCTTGACGTGCAGCCGCAGCGTGTCGGCGGCGAGTGCGGGATCGTAGGGTGCCTTGTCGGCGGGCGCCACGTGCTTGCCGGTGACCCGGGAGGGTTTGAGCCCCACCTCGTGAGCCCAGGTGTGGAAGTCGCGGTAGCTGCTGTGTCCCGGATAGCCCGACTTCGGCGACCACACCCGATAGGTCACCTCCAGGTCGCGACCGAAACAAACCACGTCCGAGGAGCCGACCGTGCGCGCCGCCGAGGTGTCCCCGCGCAGCGAAGGGCCGTCCACAAGGAAACGCTCGACACCGTCGGCGGCGTACCCGTCCTCCATGCCAGGTGCGTAGCCGCACTCCGGCGCCCAGATCCCGGCCGGGCGCGTGCCGATCCGGAGCGCGGTGTCCGCCAGCCCCCCGCGCAGCGCGAAGGAGCGGACCCGCTCGTCGAGCAGTGGCTGGAACGGGTGGGTGAGCGGTCCGCCGAGCAGCTCGACGACTTTAGAGTCCACAAGGGAGCGAAGTAGCGGTGAGAACCCGTGCGACCAAAGGGTTTCGAACTCCTCCGTGGCGGCACAAGCGGTGCGGTACTGCTCGGCGGCCAGTTCGGACAGCAACGCGTCACCGCGCCACAGCGAGGCGGCGTGCTGGGCCCGCAGTTGCCAGTGGCCCAGCCACTCGTGGAAGGTGCGCAGTGAGTAGGGGTCGTCCAGTTGTGCTGCCAGCACCGGGGTCACGCCCAGGGTCAGCACGTCGCGCTTGCCCTCGGCGGCGAACCGCCGCAGCAGGTCCACCACGGGAAGGTAGGAGTGCGCCCAAGCCTGGTAGAGCCATTCCTCGCCGACCGGCCAGCTGCCCTGGTGCGCCAGCCAGGGCAGGTGGCTGTGCAGGACGAGGCAGAAGGTGCCCTCGTACTCTGTCGTGGCCGTCACGGCCGCACCGCCACCGCGATCAGATCGAGGCTGGAGTCGAGGTCGTCACCGTCGATGGCGAAATCAGCCGCCCTGACCGAGGCCACGTCCGCGAGCAGTTCCCCGGGCCAGCTCGCCTGGCCCGGCATCGACCCCAGCACGACGTCGAGCTGGGCTTCGATGATCGACCCGCCGTGCCGGGCGTCCAGCTCGCGAAGGCGATCGCCGTGGCGAAGGCCGTGCAGCGATTCCACGGCGAACCCGGCGTCGGTGAGCAGCTCGGCCAGCTCGGCCGGGGACAGCTCCCTGGTGTGGTAGGGGTTCAGCGGGGTGGGCGAGTCCGGTGTGAAGGTGAGCCGGTTGGGGGTGGTCACCAGCAGCTTCCCGCCGGGCCGCAGCACCCGGTGGCACTCGGCGAGAAAGCCCTGCTGGTCCCACAGGTGCTCGATCACCTGCAGGTTGGCCACGACGCCGACGGCGGCGGTGCCGACGGGCAGGAACGCGAGGTTGCTCCGCACGGCGCCAAGCCGCGGGTAGTTGCGCGCCACATGGGTCATGGTGGGTTGGTCGTAGTCCAGCGCGACCACCCGCGACCCGGTGTCCGCTATCAGCGCCGCGCCGTAGCCCTCACCACAGCCTGCTTCCAGCACGGTCTCGCCCGCGCAATGGGGCAGCAGCGCCAGGTACGCGGCCTCGTGCCTGGCGAACCAGTAGTTCTCCTCCACGACCCCAGGCACCGTGCGCTCGCCCGTCAGGTGCAGGGTCTGCGCCCGGTTCGCGGCAGCAGTCGACACTCGCGCTCTCCCTCGTCGGTGGTCACGGATGCCAGGCAGCCGTGACCCGATTGGCGCTTACAGTGTGGGCGCTACGGTGATCCCCAGTGCACCGGGGCCGACGTGGGCGGCTATCACGGTGCTCGCCCGCACCACGACGATGTCGTTGAGGTTGGGGATGCGCTGGCGTAGCTGACCGACCACACTCAACTCGCGGTCGGTGGGCGCGGCGCACGCCACGGCGATGTCGACACCGGCGTTTCCCGCCCGGCGTACGGCGAGGTCGGTCAGCTTGGCCAGGGCGCGCTTGCCACCCGGAACCCGTGCCAGTGGTGCCACCTCGCCCTCCCGCACGGTCAGCAACGGTTTGATCGACAGCGCCGTGCCCAGCATGGCGGAGGCGGCCCCGATGCGGCCGCCCCTGCGCAGGTACTCGAGGGTGTCGACGTAGAGCAGTTCGCTGGCGCCGCGGTAGCGGCGGTCGGCCGCCTCGATGACGCGCTGTGGCGCCCCGCCCGCCGCGGCGGCCCGCGCGGCGGACAGCGCGGAGAAGCCCAGACTCATGCTGGTGGTTCCGCTGTCGATCACGTAGACGGGCACGCGTACCTGCTGGGCCGCCTCTCTGGCGGCCGCCACGGTCTGCGACATGCGGCTGGAGATGTGCAGGCTGACGATCGCGTCGGCGCCCGCGCTGACCGCGTCCTGATAGGTCCAGAAGAACGCGCCGGGGTCCGGGGGTCTGGTACTGACGGAGTGGCCCGCGCGCAGCATCTCGATCAGGTCCTCCCGGTTGAACCGGTTCTCGTCGTCGACGCGGCCGTCGGCGACGATCTGGACCTGCACTACCGAGATGCCCCACTGTGCCGCCAGTTGCTCGGGGATACAGGCGGTCGAATCGGTGATCACTGCTACCGGCACGTCCGGCAGGTTATCCCCTGTAACCACCCGTTTGAAGCAGTGTGTTGCAACTTTCGGACGCAACGGATCAACCGCACGTAGTTCCCGGTGCTCAGATCAGTTACCGGGACGATCGTCCCGGTAAAATGGCATTCCAGGTGAATGCCGTCACCTCGCGGAGCGGGCCCGGCCGAGGAGGCCCTAATCTACCGAGCAGTAACGCCTCGCGTGTGCGCCGAAGGAGATCCATGACCAACATCGTTGTCCTGGTCAAGCAGGTGCCTGACACCTACTCGGAGCGAAAGCTCGCCGAGACCGACCACACCCTTGACCGCGAGTCCGCCGACGCGGTGATCGACGAGATCAACGAGCGCGCCGTCGAGGAGGCGCTCAAGATCAAGGAAGCGGGCGAGGGCGAGGTGACCGTGCTGTGCGTCGGTCCCGAGCGCGCCACCGACGCGATCCGCAAGGCACTGTCGATGGGAGCCGACAAGGCCGTCCACGTCTGCGACGAGGCACTGCACGGCTCCGACATGCTGGCCACGGCCAAGGTGATCGCCGCGGCCGTCCGCAGGATCGAAGGCGTGGACCTGGTGATCGCGGGCAACGAGGCGTCCGACGGTCGCGGTGGCGCCGTGCCAGCGGTGCTCGCCGAGCTGCTCGGCCTGCCGCAGCTCACCCACGCCCGCCAGCTCACCGTCGACGGCGGCTCGGTGAAGGTCGACCGGGAGACCGAGGACGGCATCACGCACCTCGAGGCCAGCCTGCCCGCCGTGGTCAGCGTTACCGAGAAGATCAACGAGCCGAGGTATCCCTCCTTCAAGGGCATCATGGCCGCGAAGAAGAAGCCGGTGGAGACCCTGACCGTGGCCGACCTCGGTGTCGACGCGGGCGAGGTCGGCCTGGCCAACGCGTGGTCCACCGTCCTGGAGGCCTCGCCGAAGCCGCCGCGCACCGCGGGCCAGCGGGTGGAGGACGAGGGCGACGGCGGCGCCAAGGTCGCCGAGTACCTGGTCGGCCAGAAGATCATCTGACAGCACCGACAGACATCGACAGACAAGGAAACCAACTCATGGCCGAAGTTCTCGTCCTCGTCGATCACGTCGACGGTGAGGTCAAGAAGGTCACCTACGAGCTGCTGACGGCGGCGCGGGCGCTCGGTGAGCCCTCCGCGGTCGTGGTCGGCGCTCCCGGCACCGCGGGCAAGGCGAGGGAGTCGCTTGCGTCCTACGGCGCGGCGAAGGTCTACGCCGCTGAGTCCGAGGACGCCACCGGCTACCTGGTGACGCCGAAGGTCGACGCGCTGGCGGCGGTGGCAGAGCAGGCCTCGCCCGCGGCGGTGCTGGTACCCGCCACCTCCGAGGGCAAGGAGGTCTCAGGAAGGCTCGCCGCCCGCATGGGCTCCGGCTGGCTGGTCGACGCCGTCGGCGTCGGCGCCGACGGCACCGTGGAGCAGTCGGTCTTCGGTGGCGCGTTCTCGGTGAAGGCCAAGGCCGCCAAGGGTGTTCCGGTGATTTCGGTGCGTCCCGGTGCGGTGGAGGCCGAGCAGGCCGAGGGGGCGGGCGCCGAGGAGTCGGTGTCGCTGCCAGCCGTGGACCCGGCCAAGTCGGCCCGGATCACCGGTGTGGAGCCGGTGGTCGGTGGCGACCGGCCCGAGCTCACCGAGGCGTCGATCGTGGTCTCCGGTGGCCGAGGTGTCGGCTCGGCGGAGAAGTTCGAGGTCGTGGAGAAGCTGGCGGACGCGCTCGGCGCCGCGGTGGGCGCCTCACGGGCCGCCGTCGACTCCGGGTACTACCCCGCGCAGTTCCAGGTGGGCCAGACCGGTAAGACCGTCTCGCCGCAGCTGTACGTGGCGCTCGGCATCTCCGGTGCCATCCAGCACCGGGCGGGCATGCAGACGTCGAAGACGATCGTCGCGGTGAACAAGGACCCCGAGGCGCCGATCTTCGAGATCGCCGACTTCGGCGTGGTGGGCGACCTGTTCAACGTCGCCCCGCAGCTTACAGAAGAGGTCGCCAAGCGCAAGGGCTGACCGCTGTCGAGAACGGCCACCGGGACCTCGCGGCCCGGTGGCCGTTCTCGTGTCGGCGAACGCGGTTTTAACGCGTTGTGCAGCCGCAGGACACGATCGGCACTCCGCGGCTTCGCAATCCGGCGCGAGGATCGGCGCATGACACGGTCACAGCTACTCGCCAGCACTGACCGGACGGGCGCGGGTAACGCGCGGTACTCGCTGCTCGTCGCCCACGACAACGACGACGTGCTGGCCGCGCAGCGGCTGCGCCACCAGGTCTTCGCGGGGGAACTGGGTGCGCGGCTGCACACCACGCGGCAAGGCGTCGACGCCGACTACTTCGACGACTTCTGCGACCACCTGGTGGTTCGCGACGACAACACCGGTGAGATCGTCGGCACCTACCGGATGCTGCCGCCGCGGCGGGCAGCCGAGGCGGGGCAGTTGTACGCCGACCTCGAGTTCGACCTGAGCAGCATCGACCACCTGCGGCCGGGTCTTGTGGAGACCGGCCGTTCCTGCGTGCACGCCGACCACCGCAGCGGCGCCGTCGTCGGCCTGGTGTGGGCTGGTATCGCCCGGTACATGCTGCTTTCCGGACACCGCTACCTGGCCGGGTGTGCCTCGGTACCGCTCGCTGACGGCGGGATTCGCGCGGCGCAGGTGTGGGATCTGGTGTCGCACCGGCACTACGCGCCCGCCGAACATCGGGTGACACCGCTGCGACCCTGGGACACCGACACGGTCGGGCCTCGCCCTCGCGGCACCCTGCCGCCGCTGCTGCGCGGATACGTCCGGCTGGGCGCCAAGGTGTGCGGGCCGCCCGCGTACGACCGGGATTTCGATGTCGCGGACTTCTTCGTCCTGCTGGACCTGCAACAAGTGGACGAGCGGTACCTGAAGTTCTTCCTGGGAGCGCAGGTGTGAGCGGTATGGACCACCCCTGGATGCCCGTGTCGCCGTGCGGGCCGGGGTGCCTCACCCGCGAGGAGCCGGTGGTCGGCCTGCCCCGCCGCGCGGCGAGGTTCGCCCGCGCCGCCGCGGTGCTGTGCATGGCGTTGCTGCTGGCACCCTGCCTGGCTGTGCTTCCCGCCGACAGCAGGCGGCGCGCGGTGCGGCTGGTCTTCCGTGGCGTGCTCGCCGCGTTCGAGGTGCGCCTCGTCGTGCACGGCGACCTGGACTCGCAGGGACGCGGAGCGCTGGTGGTGAACAACCACATCTCCTGGCTCGACATCGTCGCCGTCAACGCGGTCCGTCCCATGCGCGCGCTCGCCAAGCGCGAGATCGCCCGCTGGCCGGTGCTCGGCTGGCTGGTCTCCCGCTCGGGAAGCATCTACCTCGATCGAGGCAGGCTTTCCACGCTGCCCGCCACGGTGGCGCGGGTCGCCACCGCGCTGCGGGAGGGCTCGCTGGTCAACGTCACGCCGGAAGGCACAACCTGGTGCGGGTCCGCGTCGGGGCGGTTCCGGCCCGCGCTGTTCCAGGCGGCCATCGACGGCGGTGTCGGCGTTCGTCCGGTGGCGCTGCGCTACCGCAGCGGTGAGGGAAGGCAGACCACCTGGCCCGCCTTCGTCGGCACCGAGTCGCTGATCGAGTCGCTGCGCAGGGTCGCGAGGTTGCGCGGGCTGGTACTGGAGTTGTTCGTGTGCCCCGAGATCGCGCCGGGCCGTGCCACCGACCGGGCGGAACTGGCGCGGCTGGCGCAGGCCGCCGTGCACGCCGCGCTTGGCACGACCGAACTGGTGCGGCCTGCTCGCGGCCGGGTGGTACGACCACTGCCCGCCGCGGTGTGATCGCCTCCACACCTCGCGTGCACGAACTGTCCGGTGCTGCCCGTATTCTGCCTACCTGAACCAGCGACCGCGTGCTGGACTGCGATGGAGGCGACGCGTGGCCATCGAGCTACTTGGGGGGCGTTACCGGATCGTCGACGTGCTCGGCCGTGGTGGCATGGGGCAGGTGTACCGCGCGCTGGACACCCGGCTCGGCCGCACCGTGGCGCTGAAACTGCTCACCGACACCGCCGACGAGCACCATGCCGACCGGTTGCGGCGCGAGGCCGAGCTGGTGTCGCGGCTGGCGGATCGGCATATCGTCGAGGTGCTCGACGCCGGCGAGGTCGACGGCAGGCTGTACGTGGCCATGCGGCTGGTGGAAGGTCCAGACCTGCGCCGCGTGCTCGGCCACGGCCCGCTGGAACCACGGCGAGCGGTGCGGATCCTTTCCCAGGTGGCCGCGGCGCTGGACTCGGCACACCAGGCCGGGATCGTGCACCGCGACGTGAAGCCGTCGAACATCCTGCTCGCCGAGCACGAGGGCGAGGAGGAAACGGGGGAGCAGGCCTTCCTCACCGACTTCGGGATCGCGGTTTCGCTCGTACCGGAGGCGACGCGGCTCACCAGGACCGGCAGCTACGTGGGCTCACTGGACTACATCGCCCCGGAACAGTTGCGCGGCCAGGACGTCACCGGCGCGGCGGACGTGTACTCGCTGGCGTGCGTGCTGTACGAGTGCCTCACCGGCAAGGTGCCCTTCCCCGCCGCCGACGCGGCCGCGAAGCTGGCCGCGCAGCTGAACGATCCACCCGCCGCGCCGTCGGTGTTCGACCCGAGAATCCCGCCCTCACTTGACCTGGTCGTGGCCACCGGTATGGACAAGGACCCCCGCCGCCGCTACGCGAGCGCGGGCGAACTGCTGGCAGCCGCCGACTCCGCGCTCGCCGACCGGGGACCTTCGGCGCCGCCTTCGGCCACCGCGCCCGGCGCGGCCGGGTCACCGGACGCTGGTGGCGACGAGGTGTTGCTGCGCGCCATCGTGTCGGCGGCACAGCGCCGACACTCGCTCCCCGCGAACGGCCGCGGCGGCGACGGCGAGCAGTGCCCCTATCCCGGCCTGCGAAGCTTCGACACGGGCGATGCCGCGTGGTTTCACGGCCGGGCCGCAGAGGTGACCGAGCTGCTGGTGCGGCTTTCCCGGCAGTTGACGGTGAAAGAACCGGTCGTCGTGCTCGGCGCCTCCGGAACGGGTAAATCCTCGCTGCTTCGCGCAGGGCTGTTCCCCGCACTCGATGCGGCAGGCTGCGACTGGCCGAGGGTGGCGCTGACCCCGGGTGACCGACCGGTGGAGACGCTCGCCACCAGGCTGGCCGCCGTGACCGGTGCGGACCCGGCCGCGCTGGCGGAGAGCATCCGGCGGCAGCCCGCCGCTTTCGGTGAGCATTGCACGCCGACTCGTGGTGAGCGGCCGCTGATCGTGGTGGACCAGTTCGAGCAGTTGTTCACCGACGGCGCGAGCGCCGCCGACCGCGCCGCGTTCTCCGAGGCGCTGGCCTGCGCCTCGCCCGCCGCCGTGATCGTCGCGGTGCGCGCCGATTACCTGCCCGACTGCATCGCGCTGGAGCGGCTGCGAGCCGGACTGGACAATCCGGTGGTGGTCGGCCCGCTCGGCCCCACCCGGCTTCGCGAGGTCATCACCGTTCCCGCCGCAGCAGCCGGACTGTCCATCGAGGACGGTCTTGTCGAACGGCTCGTCGCCGACATCGGTGCCGGAAACGGCGGCGTGGCCGAGCGGGGCGCGCTGCCAAGGCTCGCCCACGCGCTGCGTGAGACCTGGAACAACCGCGAGGGCGATACGTTGACGCTGGCGGGCTATCAGGCGACGGGCGGGGTCACCCGAGCCGTCGCGGTGAGCGCCGACCAGCTCTACCAGCGGTTGGACGCCGCGGCCGCCACCGCGTCCCGCTCGACCCTGCTGCGCCTTGTGAAGGTGCTGCCGGACGGTGCCATGGCCCGCCGCCGCGCCGACCGAGGCGAACTCGACCCCGACGCGGTCGCCCAACTGATCGAGGCCCGGCTGGCCACCGCGGACGAGGAGGGCGTGCGGCTGGCCCACGACGCGCTGCTGACCGCGTGGCCACGGCTACGCGAGTGGGTGGAGGCCGACCGCCAGGAACTGCTGTCGCGGCAGCGGCTGCACGAGGCGGCCGACGCCTGGCGAGAGGGAGGCCGCGACCGAGGCGACCTCTACCGGGGTGCCCGGCTCGCCGAGGCCGTCGAGAGGGCGCAGGCGCACGGCGAACTCACCGATGGCGAACGGGAATTCCTCGACGCCAGCAGGCGGGAACAGCAGCGCAGCACGAGGCGGCTGCGTGGGGTCGTGGCGGGCCTTGCGGTACTGCTCGTCGCGGCACTTCTCGCCACGGGGCTGGCGGTCAGCGCGCGCGACGACGCGGACACGCAGGCGCAGCTGGCACTGTCCCGGCAGCTCGCGGCGGAGTCGCTGGCGCTGGCGGAATGGGACCCGGTGGGCGCACGAAGGACCGCGCTGCGGGCGTGGCGCGCGGCGCCGACGGCTGAGGCGCGCGGCGCGCTGCTCTCGGTCGACAACGCCACCTACCCGGTGCGGCACGAGTCCGGGCTCGATCCGGTGTTCACCACCGACGTCAGTGCCGATGGTGGTTTGGTCGCGATCGGTGGAATGGGCCGGTCCGGCGCTGAGGTCGTCGTGTTGGACACCACCTCAGGCGAGCGGTTCACACTCGCCACGGGTCTGGGCTCGGACCCGGTGCAGGCGGTTCGGTTCTCCCCGGACGCGGGCATGCTCGCCGTCGCGGTTTTCGGCGAAGCCAAGGTCGGGGTGTGGGACGTGGCGCAACGTCGGCGGCTCGCCCGGCTCGACAAGGGTGCGGTGGCCCTCGGGCCGATCGCGTGGCGAGCCGACGGCACGGCGCTGGCCGCGCAGACCGCCGACGGTGCGGAAAGCCGCATCGGCGCGTGGAATCCGCGCACCGGGCGGTTTCAGCGCTGGCTGACCGGCGCCGCCCCGGACGGCCTGCTCGCCTTCGACCTGGCCTTCAGCCGGGACGGCTCACGGCTTGCGGTCGGCCGCATCGACGGCGCCGTGGAACTGTGGAATCCCGACAGCGGTGAACTGGTCCACCGCGACACCGCCCACTCCGACGCCGCGCCGGACGGTGAATCGACCATGCCCGCGAAACTGGCGTTCTCCCAAGGATTGCTGGCATCGGCGAGCATGGCGGACAACGACATCCGGCTTCGCGACGCCGCCACCGGCGAGCCCGTGGGCGAGATCGCCGACCGCACCAGACACACCAGCGACCCCACGCAGGGACCAGGCACCCTCGCCTTCTCCGGCGACGGTGCCTACCTGCTGACCGGCACCGGTGGCAGGGTCATCGTGTGGGACCCCGTTGACCGCACGCGGCTCGGGGAGTACCCGAACGGCCCTGGGCAGGGGCCGGTGGTGGGGCAGACCGTCATCGCGCTCGCCGCATCCGCCGACGGCAGCACCACCGTGGCGGCCCAGGTCGGTGGTGGCATCCTCAGCTGGCCCCGCAGCGGCGCCTGGTTCGAGCGGGCCACCGGGTCGGTGCTGGGCCTGGCGTTCCAGCCGGGTGGCACCCACGCGGCTGCCGTCGATGGCGACGGCAAGCTGTACACCTGGGACTACTCCACCGGCAGGGCAGCCGCGCCACGCGAACTGACCTCGATCGCCACCGCGGTCGCCTACGCCGGGGACGGCACCAGGGTGGTCGGCGCCCTGGACGGCGCCATCACGGTGGAACCACCGGGTGGAAAACCGCTGACGCTGGAACTCGGCGCCGAGTTCCGCGGCCACCTCGCGATCTCCGCCGACTCCACGTTGCTCGCCGCGGCGAGCGCTCGCTCGCTCGTCGACCAGCAGGGTTCGCGCATCCGGGTGTGGGAGTTGGCGACCGGGCGGCGACTGGCAGGGCTGGATGACGTGCCCGGCGGCGTGTCGGCGCTGGCGTTCAGTACGGACGGCTCCCGGTTGCTCGCCGCGAGCAGCGAGGAGCCGGCGCAGGTCACCGACAGCGTGGGCGGTGCCGCCGTGAGGTTGCTGAGCTGGCCCGCCCGCGACCTCACCGCCCGACCCACCGAGGTGGCCGTCGACAGCCCGGTGCTCGACGCGGCCTTCACCCCGGACGGCCGGAACCTGGTGCTCGCGTCGTTGAACGGGCACATCGAGGTACGCGACGCGGACACCGGACGGTTGCGCCGCGAGTTCGGCAACCATCCCTCCGCCGTGCGGGCGCTGGCGATCGCTCCTGACGGCTCCACGCTCGCGACCGCAACCACCGACGACGCGACGGTGTGGCTGTGGGACCTCGCCGAAGGCAGCCTGCTGGCGAGGCTGAACTCCGGAAATGGTTTCGAAGTCAACGACCTCGCGTTCTCACCGGACGGCGGCGTGCTCGCCAGGGCGGGCAGTGACACCGACGTGGCGATGTGGCGCATCGACACCGACGCGGTCGTCCAGCGTGTTTGCCGAAGCCTGGCCGAGGTGGGAGAGCCGACCGCGGACCTCGGCTGCGGCGGCGACTGAGCCCGCCGGGGCGGAACCTTCCGCTGCCGCCGACCACCCCCGCTGCGCCATCGTCTCCTTCGTGACGACAAGGAGCGGCGGATGAACCCGAAACAACGACGATGGCGACCGGCGGTACGCGCGCTCGTCCGTGCGGTGTCGCCGGCACGGCCTCGGTGGCATCGCGACCCGGGCAGCTCGAAGGTGATCTTGCGCAACGGTGGGGCGGCGCCCCGCCGGTCCCGAACGGGGTGGCGGCCGTGAGAGCGGTGATGCGGCACGGCTGGCGGCTCAGCGCGACGGTGACCGGGCTCGGCGCGGTCACCGTCGTGACGGTCCTGGTGCTGGCTCTGATGTGGACGTTCGGCTGGGGGTGGTTCTCCGCCACTACCGCCGAGCTGCGCGGCCAGCAGGCGCAACGCGAGCGCGTCGAGGCTGGGGGCGACTACCGCATCGCGGCCTACGAACACTTCTTCGACCTGTGCGCGGCCGTCCAGAGCAAGGAAAGCACCATCGCGCAACTGGAGGCGGAACTGCCCGGCGCGGATCAGCGGCGCGCCGAGCAGGTCCGGACCACGCTCACCGCCCTGCGTTCCAGCAGGGCTTCGGCCATCCACGAGTACAACGCCGACGCGCGCAAGGCGGCAACCACAGGCAGGTTCCGGGACCTGGGGCTGCCCCGCCAGCTCGACATCGAGGAGGAGACCTCATGCGTACCGCGAAGGTGAAGGCACTCGCCGGCGTGGTGGTGCTGCTGTTCGCGGCAGGCTGCACAACCGAGACCTCGCAGGACCACGAGCGCGCCAGGCAGCAGGGCGGCTACGACCGGCTCACCAGCGCACAGCCCGCCGAGCAGATGAGCTACAGCCCGACGAGGGAGACGATCAACTACTGGATCAAGACCTGGGACGAGCCGGAGAAGCTCTCCTACGTGTACCTGCTGGCGGGCAACGGTCAGCTGGTCGGCTACTACGTGTTCACCGGGCTGCCGGTGTCGTACTGCGCCTCGCTCACCCCGACCTACCGCTGGGAGGGGCGTGGCACCGAATCGCAGCCGGTGCCCGCGCCCGCCATGGACGGCGTCTACTACAGCGGGCAGGGCTCGTGTGAGACCTACTACGGCCGCGACGCCACCACCGGCTCCTATCTGGAGTACACGGTCGGCACCGGCA
Source organism: Saccharomonospora amisosensis (assembly GCF_011761185.1). Lineage (NCBI taxonomy): Bacteria > Bacillati > Actinomycetota > Actinomycetes > Pseudonocardiales > Pseudonocardiaceae > Saccharomonospora > Saccharomonospora amisosensis. Next base: position 1,481,136 of record NZ_JAAOYM010000001.1, read on the forward strand.
TCAGCGCACTCGTCTACGAGGAACCGCTGCCCCGCGCGGACGTCGAGCCGCTCGGCTTCACGAAGGTGGAGGACGTGAAATGACCACGAACGACGCGGGCGGCACACGGCTGCCGTCGGGGCGCCGCGAAGCCGATCGCGAACTCGGCAAACCGGTTGTGGTGCTGTTGACACTGCTCACGCTGGCCAACGTCTACGCCATGGTGAGTGGTGTGGCACTGGTCGCCGACGAGTTCGAACACGGCCGCGAACTGGACGACCTGTCGACCCGGTTGGCGGTGCTGTCGCTCGTGGAGGCGGTGGTGTCACTGGCCTTCCTCACGGCGGCGTGGCTGCGGCGGTTGTGGGGTGTGCATGCCTACCTGGCCGTGAAGGTGGTTATGGTGCTGTTGATCTCGGTGGCGGCACGGCAGTTCGTGCCACTCGCGTTGCTGCCCGCACTGCTGGGGGTGCTGCTGTGGGCGGCGGTGCACCACGCGGGCTGGCGACCACGCGACCCGCGCTGGTGAACCGCGAGCGAGCCGGAGGAAAGGCCGATGTTGACAGTGACGATGCGTTCGCCCGAATTGCACCCGGTGGCGCTGACCTCGGGGGAGCGCCTGCTGTTCGGCCGGGCACCGCACGGCACGGCAAGGCAGCCGGGCCGGTACGCGGTGGCCGTGCCGGGCTGCGCCCCGCACGTGTCGCGGGTGCTCGCAGACCTGGTCGTCTCCGACGGCGCCGCGCGGCTGACGTGGCGCGGTGCGAACGAGGCGATGCTGTCCAGCCTGTTCGAGGCGCCGGGGGGCGCACGCAGGGTCACGCTGGTACGCGGAATGTCCACAGTGCTCGATGACGGTAAGAACGAGCTGGTTGTGTTCGGGGCAAAAGCGCTCGGGCAGCGCACGGCCGATCTGGCGCTGACCTTCCTGGTGGCCGGGACGCGTGGCCGAGGCGAGCCCACCGAACTGGAGCCTGCCGACGCCACCGGAACGGGCACCCCGGCCACCGCGGAGGCCCCGCAGGCGCTGACCCGCTACTCCAAGGTCTGGTTCGTCGCGCTCGCGCTGACCGAGCCGCTGCTGGCGGGCGAGGACGACGAGGCGCGGGTGCCCACCCACCAGGAGATTCACCGCAGGGTCAGTCACTGGAGAGGCGGCCAGGCGTGGAACCTCGCAGACCCGAGGCGGGTCGACGAGGCCGTCAAGAAGATCTCGCGGATCGCGTTCGGGGAGGAGGCCGACCCCTACACCGCCGCGCGGGACGGCAAGTTGTTCAACGCGCGGTTCGCCGTGGCGAAACGCGCGGCGCAGCGCAGGTTGGTCACCGCCGAGGACCTGGACGAGGTGGAACGGGCCGCGCGCGAGCGGCGGTGATCGGGTGCGAAGTGCTGAGCGAACGGCGTGATGAGCGAGCACGGCCTCACCGAAGCGGTCTTCGCCTTCACACCAGTTCCCGGATCACCTCGACGAGCATCGCCGTCAACGTGTCGAACGTCGATTCGCCCTCGGCGCCGGTGGCCTCGAAGGGCGAGCCGTCGCAGGCGGCTACGTCACGCAGCTGTGCCGTGTCGACGAGTTCGGGGCGTTCGGCCAGCACGAGTGAGGTCTCGCAGCGGCCCCCGTGGCACTGTCCGGCACGCAACTGCGCCGGCAGCCGCCGCGCTGCGGGGTGACATGCCAGGTCGAGGTGTCCGATGTGCTGGCCGCTTCGCAGGGCCACCGTGTGCACGGCGCGCCGCAACGTCGCCAACTGCTCCGGTGCGGCATGGCTGTCGACCAGCACGACCCGCGGCAGTCCCTGCTCACCGAGCGCGGTGCAGACATCAACGATCAGCGAGTGCAGTGTCTCCTGCCCGATTCCCACGGCACCGTTGGTTGCGGCCGCGCAGCGGGCCGCGCCGTAGCCGAGCGGGGGCAGGATCAGTACACGGACGTGCTCGTCGGTGGCCAGCCGCGCCGCCGCCCGCTCACACATGCTCTGCGAGATCAGCTGGTCCGTGCCCAACGGTGCGTGCGGCCCGTGCGGTTCCACCGCACCGATCGGCAATAGCAGCACCGGCACCCGAGGCCCCTGTCGCAGTGCCGCCACCTGCGGCGAGGACAGCTCCGCGAAACGCACGGGCCTAAGCTACTCAGCATGGCAGGCAGCGACCAGTCGCACGCGGCGGTGCCGGCGCACACCACGCCGCCGGACCACTCCGCGCTCACCTACACGTCCTACCTCGCGCTCGACGAGGTGCTCGCGGCGCAACGACCCAGGTCGAACGAACACGACGAACTGCTGTTCATCGTGATCCACCAGGTGTACGAGTTGTGGTTCAAGCAACTGCTGCACGAACTGGCGTTCCTGCAGCGGCGACTGGAATCCGGCGACACCCCGCACGCGCTGCGCACGCTGCGCCGCATCCTGACGGTGCTCAAGGTCGTCGTGGCGCAGATCGACGTGCTCGAAACGATGACCCCGAGCCAGTTCACCAGTTTCCGAGCCCGGCTGGACGCGGCGAGCGGCTTCCAGTCGGGCCAGTTCCGCGAGTTGGAGGCCGTGCTCGGCAGGCGGGACCCGAAGGTGTTCCAGCACTACCCTCCCGGTAGCCAGGCGCGGGACCGGATCGCGGACGCCATGTCGCGGCCCTCGTTGTTCGACTCGTTCCTGACCTACCTTCGCGCGCACGGCTACGACCTGCCCGCCGAGCGCGATGTGAGCCTGCCGCTGAGCCCGTCACCCGCGGTGCAGGACGTCCTGCTGCGGGTGTATCGCGACGACGCGGGGCCCGCCTCGGTCTGCGAGCACCTCGTCGATCTCGACGAGGGGTTGCAGGAGTGGCGGTACCGCCACGTCAAGATGGTGGAACGCACCATCGGCGACAAGACGGGAACCGGCGGCTCCTCGGGAGCGGCCTACCTGCGCACCACGCTGTCCACACCGGCCTTCCCCGATCTGTGGGCCGTGCGGAGCAGGCTGTGAACGGCCTGGCCGCGCACTACTCGCGGTTCCGCGTCGCCGACCGGCTACTGCTCACCGGCCACTCGCACCAGGCGTGGCCCGACGTCGCGAGGCAGGGGCTGCTCGAGGCGTTCGACGACGCCGCGAGAGACGTCGACGCCAAGTGGGAGGCGGCTTTCGCCAAGGCGGAGCGCGTCCGCGACGGCTTCCGTGGCTTCCTCGGCGAACCGGAGGCGCGGCTGGCTCTCGCCGCGAGCACCCACGAGTTGCTGGTGCGCCTGCTGTCCGCGCTGGAACTGCGCAAGCGCCCCCGGCTGGTGACCACGACGGGCGAGTTCCACTCCGCGCGCCGCCAGCTCGCGCGGCTGGCGGAGGAGGGCGTCGAGTTGGTCAAGGTGCCGACCGAGCCGGTGCCGACGCTGGCGCAGCGGCTCGCCGACGCCGTCGACGGGCGTACCTCGGCGGTGCTGGTTTCGAAGGTACTGTTCGAGACGTCGCGGATCGTGCCGAACCTGGGCGAGCTGGCCTCGGTGTGCGCGCGGCGGTCGGTGGAGTTGGTGGTCGACGCCTACCACGCACTGGGCGCGGTGCCGACCTCGGTGCCGGAGGAGGGCCTGGAGACCGCCTGGATCTTGGGTGGTGGCTACAAGTATCTCCAGCTCGGCGAGGGCAACTGCTTCCTGCGGCTGCCGGAGCACGCCGACGAGTTTCGCCCTGTGGTCACCGGCTGGTTCGCCGGGTTCACCGAACTGGCCGACACCGCTCGTGCCAGCCGCGTCGACTACCCGGCGGGTGCCGACCGGTTCGCGGGCGCCACCTACGACCCGGCCAGTCACTACCGCGCCGCCCGGGTCTTCGACTTCTTCGCCGAACAGGGCCTCACCCCAGCCCGGCTGCGCGAGAGCTACCTGCGGCAGAACGAGCGCATCGCGGCCGGGGTGGACGGGCTGGCGCTGCCGCAGGAGGTCGTGGCTCGCGAGAGGGACACCCCTCGCACCGAGTTCGGTGGCTTCACGGCGTTGCGCTGCGCCGACGCCGACGGGTTGCGCCGCGCGCTCGCGATGCACGGCGTGCACACCGACAGCAGGGGCCCATACCTGCGGTTGGGCCCCGCGCCCTACCTGTCCGAAGAGCAACTCGACACCGCGGTCGCCACGTTGGGCCGCGTCGCCGAGCGCTGAGGAGCGAAACCGCCTAGCGAGCCGCTTCGGCGAGTCGGTCAAGCAGCGGTAGCAGCGCCGAGGGGTCCTGCACGTGGGCGTTGTGGCCGAGCCCGGCCAGTACCACGGGGTCGTTAACGTGCTCCCGCAGGTGCGCTGCCGGGCACATCGGGTCGGACTCGCCCGCGGCGAGCACCACACTGGCACGGCAGGCGGACAGCAGCCCGGTCATGTCGGGGGCCCCGACGGCGAAGGCCCGCTGGTCCACGGTGAGCCGCCAGCCGCCGTCGGTCTCGGCGATCCCGGCGGCCACCTCGGGACCGTCCTCGCCGGCGAGCCCGGCCAGGCCCGCGCCACGCAGCCAGCGGCTCGCGGCCTCGGCACGGTCGGGCAGTACCCGCTGTGGCCGGGTGGCGAACTGTGCCGCCCTGGCCAGTTCCTCGGCGGACCACCGAAGCTTGATGCCGAGCCCGCACACCGCGCTGACACCCACGCCGAACCAGCCTGACGCCAACGTCAGCGCCAGCGCGCCACCGAGCGAGTGGCCGAGCACCACGACGCGGTCTCGACCGGCGACGGTGTCGGCGACCTCGGCGGCCATGCGGCCGAACGAGTAGTGGCTCAGCGCGGGCGCCTCGCCGTGCCCTGGAAGGTCGGGGGTGACGCATTCGCCCGGCCAGCGGTCGGTGAGCACGCGTTCCAGCCCCCGCCACACGTGGCGGTTGGCGCCGAGACCGTGCAGCAGCAACAGCACGGGTTCGGTATCGGTCACGCGTCGATCCTGCCCGATCACGGTGCCGTCGGGGGAGGTCGTTTGGGATAGTTACGGCAGCGGCGCCTGATCGTCTCGGAATCGACCTTCCGTGGCCGGTCGCCGCACACCGGCAAGCAGCGTTCGCGCGACCACAAGCCGACGCGGACGCGCACGACAAAGGAGTCACCACCGTGACCGAAGGTGTTTTCGGCCGCGACAGCGGCCATGAGCAGGTTGTGTTCTGCGCCGACGCCCGAACCGGGCTCAAGGCGATCATCGCGGTGTATTCGACCGCTCTGGGGCCCGCGCTGGGCGGCACCCGGTTCTACCCCTACGCCGACGAAGCGGCGGCGCTGTCCGATGTACTCGCGTTGTCGAAGGGCATGGCGTACAAGAACGCACTGGCGGGGCTGGATCTCGGCGGCGGCAAGGCCGTCATCATCGGTGATCCGTCTGCTGACAAGTCCGAAGCGCTGCTGCGTGCCTACGGCCGGTTCGTGCAGTCGCTCGGTGGTCGCTACATCACCGCCTGCGATGTGGGCACCTACGTCACCGACATGGACGTCGTGGCCAGGGAGACCCGCTTCGTCACGGGACGCTCGGTCGACGAGGGTGGCGCGGGTGACTCCTCCACGCTGACCGCCTACGGGGTCTTCCAGGGGATGCTGGCCAGCGCGGAGCATGTCTGGGGCAGCCCGCAGCTTCGCGGTCGGCGGATCGGTGTGGAAGGTGTCGGCAAGGTCGGGCACCTGCTGGTGGACCACCTGGTGCGGGCAGGCGCGCAGGTGGTGGTCACCGATGTGTCGCAGCAGGCGATCGACCGGGTGCGCGCCGCGCATCCCGGGGTGGACGTGGTCGCGGACACCGCCGAGTTGTTGCGGGCGGACCTGGACATCTTCGCTCCCTGCGCGCTCGGCGGGGTGCTCGACGAACGGGCGGTGGAGGTGCTGCGGGCGCGAGTGGTGTGCGGCGCGGCCAACAACCAACTCGCCCACGCCGGGGTGGAGAAGCTACTCGAGGGGCGCGGCATCCTGTTCGCGCCCGACTACCTGGTCAACGCCGGGGGCGTTATCCAGGTGAGCGACGAGCTGCACGGTTTCGACTTCGAGCGCGCCAAGCGCAGGGCAGGCAGGCTGTACGACACCGCGAAGGCGGTGTTCGAGCTGGCCGCCGAAGAGGGTGTGCCGCCGGTGACGGCGGCCGACCGGTTGGCGCAGCGGCGGATGGCCGAGGTGCCGAGGCTGCGCTCCATCCTCGTGCCGTCCCCGTGAGCTGACGAGGTAGGGCGGCCCCGGGGCGCCGAACGGGCGGGCCCGGGGCCGCATACGGTGAGGTTCAGCCACTCTTGCGGCGGAAGTCGCGCTTGTGCGCGGCCGGGCCGTGCGCCTGCGTGATCCGGGAACCGAAGTTCTCGTGGGGGGCACCCGCCTTGGCCTTGGCCTGCTTGCGGCGCAGCGCCTCGCGGAACTTGCGCTTCACGTCGGCGTCGTGCTCGTCCTCGCCCGACGGTGCCGGTTCGGTCATGGTTGCCTCCCACAGGATCGCGGCGCCCAGCTGTCGCCTACCCACTCAGCCTGGCAGCCGCGCCCCCTCGGGGCCAGCGGATTATCGTGCCGACGGTGTGGCGGTCAGTCGTCGCGCTTCTTACACACGATCTTGTTCTGCGGGTTGTACTTCACCGTTCGCGACTCGCTGCGGATCTCGGCCCCGGTGCTCGCGTCACGGATGATGCGGGTGTCGGTGACGGTGAAGCCGGGTGCCCCTTCGCTGGGCACGCAGTCCTCCTTGGGGCCCTCCGTGGTTTGTGGCTGCACGAAGTTGGTCCGGTCACCGGTGACCGACTGGACGTCGTAGTGTTTGGTGCCCCACATCCGCACCGTGATGCTGGAGGGCGTCCAGATGGTCTGGATGGCCACACCGGTCGGGCTGTCGTTGGTGAACCGCAGGTCGATGACGCTGGAGCCGTCCGGGTTCTGGAACACCGTGGCTTCCCTGCCCTCGGGATACCTGCTGATGTAGTAGCTGTGTTCCTTGTGTCCGGCGTCGGTCATGCCCGCGAAGTAGGAGGCGTTGTAGAGCGTGGTGGCGAACTGGGAGATGCCGCCACCGACCGCCTTGCCCGGGGCACCGTGGTCGATGATCCCGGCTTCCACGTAGCCCTGTGCCTTGGTGCGTGGCCCGGTGTGGCCGTTGAGGCTGAAGGTTTCGCCCGGCTTGACGATGGCGCCGTTGACCTGCTCGGCGACCCTGCGGATGTTCACGCCGGAGTCTGCGGCGAACCCGCCTGTGGTGAACTCGCTGATGACTTCCTTGATGCCGAGCTTGTTGGCGTCCTCGGTGGTCATCTTGGCGGGCTTCTTCTCGTACAGCGCGGTGAGTTCGCGGCCGTCCGGCTTCTTGAGCACCTCGGCGAGTGGTTTGAGCGTTTCGCCCCAGTTGATCTGGTTGCCGTCCACCGAGGGCTCCACGCGGGGCTGGTCACCGTCGAAGACGATCGTGGCGTCCTTGCCCTCCTGCTCGGTGCTCGCCAGTTCCTCCTCGACGCCCGCGACGATCTTCTTCTGGTCGAGTTTGGGAACCAGCGCCCCGTTCTCCGCGGCGAACGACAGGCCTGCGGCGATCTCCTCGGGCTCGAGGCTGCCGTCAGCGCCCTCGCCGTGCACGACCACCGGCGCCGACACGGCGGGCTTGGCGATCTGCTCCATCGCCGTCTGGACCGCTTCCGGCGTGATGGTGACCGGGGTCGACCTGACGGGCAGCGTGAGTCGTTGTCCGGAGACCCAGTGCGCGAGGATCGTCGCCCTGGCCCGCTCGACGTCGAGTTCCTGGCCCTTCTTGGGTTCCACGGGCACCGGCGTGGCGCCTTCGAACACGATGTTGCCCTCGGCCGGCTTGCGGTCGATCTTGTTGCGCAACGCCGCCATCGCGTTCTCGAGCTGGTTGGGTTCCGCCTGCGTCACCACGCCCACCTCGGTGGTGGTGAAGAACGAGGCGATCCGGGTGAACGGGTTGAGTGGCTGGTCGCCCGCCTGTTCGAGGGTGGCTTTCCAGTCCAGTCGAAGGCCTGCCTCCTTGGGCTCGAACTGGTCGCGTACGTCGCCCGCGACGAAGGCAACCGGCTGGTTCATGCGCGGTTCGAGTTGCTTGCGCAGCAGGTCCTCGGCTTCGGTGTGGCTGAGGCCGCCGACTTCGACACCCGCCACCGTGACGCCCCGCGGCACGTCGCCGTTGGTGACCAGCACGTCGAGCCCGTAGATCAGCACCAAAGCACCGAGCACCGCCCCCGCGACCAGCGCGGGTTTGCTGCGCAGCCACTCCTTGAGGGCCTGCGCGGCCCGTGCGGCCTGTTCGGCGGGCGTGGACTGCGAGGACTGTGTGGACTGCGTGGCGTCACCCACCGGCCGCAGGTCGCGCGTTGGGGAGTCCGCCGCCGCGAAGTTCTGCGTCGCGTAGTTCTGCGTCGCGTAGTTCTGTGCCGCGTAGTTCTGTGTGGTGGGGTCCTGCGCGGTGGAACTCTGGGTGGCGTAGTTCTGTGCGGCGGGGCCCGGTGTGGTCGAGCCCGGTGTGGTCGAGCCCGGTGTGGCGGACTCGCCGGGAGTCTGCGGGATGTGTTGCGTGGTCTCGTTGCCGTGCTGAGCGTGCTCGTTACCGTGCTGCGCGCCTCCGCCTTCCGGACGAGGCGGTACGACAGGCAGCACGTCGGTCTGCTCGCTGTGCGACTCGGGCCACTGGCGATCCTGCGGCAAGACAACCCCTCCACGTCTGGCGACGACGGGCCAGGACTCCGCGGAAAAGATACGTGGCGGCTCCGACACTCCGTGCACCAGCCCCCTGTCCAGGCCTGCCGGGTAGGGCCGAACCGGAACGAACCGGAAGGATCCAGGCACGAACCAGGCACGAACCGGTACGGATCGCGGCCGAATGTGTCGATTCGGCTCATTCTGTTGCGCCGGTCGGGGTACCCGGTCGGCGACCGGCCGATTCCGACGAAGGAGCGTGACGACCATGAGCATCACCGGTGACGACGTCCGGTCGCTGCTCGCCAGCGACCTGCCCGATGCCAGCCTGGTGCTGCTGGAGGGCAGGGTGCACCTGCTCGGCGGCCCGGACCTGGGGTCGCCGCGTTACGCTGGTGCGCTGGTCGTCGCCTCCCGCGACGAGCTACGCGACCGGCTGCTCGATCACGAGCCGTCCCCGCGCGAACTCGACGAGCTGGCGGCGGGGCTGCGCACGGCGGTCTCCAACCTGGGTGGCTGAATCGAAAGGTGGTGGGTGTGCGGCTGCTCATCATGTCCGACACTCACGTGCCGCGGCGCGCGAAGGACCTCCCCGCGCTGGTGTGGCGGGAGATGGACGCCGCCGACCTCGTCGTGCACGCGGGCGACTGGGTCAGCGAAACACTGCTTGACCGTGTGCGAGCCCGCTCGCGCACGCTGCTGGCCGTGTACGGCAACAACGACGGTCCTGCACTGCGGGCGCGGCTGCCCGAGGTCGCGAGGTCGCAGGTGGCCGGGTTGCGGCTGGCCGTCGTACACGAGACGGGTCCGGCCAAGGGCCGTGAACAGCGATGCGAGCGCGACTTCCCTGACACGGACGTGCTCGTCTTCGGCCACAGCCACATTCCGTGGGACAGCGTGACGGCGGGCGGTCTGCGGCTGCTCAACCCCGGCTCTCCGACCGACCGCCGAAGGCAACCTCACCACACCTACCTGACGGCGAGCGTGGCGGGCGGCGAGCTGTCGGGCGTCGAGTTGCATCGGTTACCGGCGGGGTGAGCAGTGGATCCGGTAGGTGTACTGCGGCAGATAGCACTCCAGCTGGAGCGGGCGGGGGCTCCCACCTACCGTGTGCGCGCCTTCCGCAGGGCGGCGGCCGTGATCGCGGCGCTGCCCGAGGACGAGCTGGCGCGGCGGGTGCGGGACGCGACGCTCACCGAACTGTCCGGCATCGGCGCCACCACCGCGGGCGTCGTGACCGATGCCGTGGCAGGCCGCGAACCCGCCTACCTCACCGAGGTGACCACGCGCGGCGCTCCGGACCTGCCGGACGGAGGGGAGCTGCTGCGTGCGCTGCGCGGTGACTGCCACACGCATTCGGACTACTCCGACGGTGGTAGTTCGATCGAGGAGATGGCGCTGGCCGCCCGCGAGCTCGGGCACGAGTATCTCGTGCTCACCGACCACTCGCCGCGGCTCACCGTCGCGCGTGGCCTTTCCGCCGAGCGGCTGCGCGGGCAGCTGCGAGTGATCGCCGAACTCAACCCCACGCTCGCCCCGCTGCGGGTGCTGACCGGAATCGAGGTGGACATCCTGCCCGACGGCACGCTGGACCAGGACCCCGAGCTGCTGGCCGAACTGGACGTGGTCGTCGCCAGCGTGCACTCCCAGCTACGCATGCCGGAGCCGGAGATGACGCGGCGGATGCTCACCGCGGTGGCCGACCCGAGGGTCAACATCCTCGGCCACTGCACCGGCAGGCTGCTTAAAGGCCGTGGCAGGCCGGAGTCGCGGTTCGACGCGAGGGCGGTGTTCTCCGCCTGCCGGGACAACGACGTCGCCGTTGAGATCAACTCCCGGCCGGAACGCCTCGACCCGCCGAGGCGGCTGCTGCGCCTTGCCCGCGAGCTGGGCTGCCGGTTCGCCATCGACAGCGACGCGCACGCGCCGGGTCAGCTGAGCTGGCTGCCCTACGGCTGTGCCCGCGCCACCGAGTGCGGGGTCCGACCTGCCGACGTGGTCAACACCCTTCCCGCCGATGAGTTCATCGCGTGGGCGTCCGGGCACTGAGACGACCGGACGGCGACTGGACAAGATAGGTACGGGCGTACTAGATGTGGTTCGTGCCCATGCTGCGCTCCGCGATCCGCGCGGCCGAGCAATCCACCTCACCGCTGGCGAACCGGCCCTTCCGGCTGATGCTGGTGGCTTCGGCCGGCGCCTTCTCCGGCTACGCGCTGCTGCTGCCGGTGGTTCCGCTGTGGGCGGTACGGCAGGGCTCGGGCGAGGTGACCGCGGGCGCGGCTACCGGGGTTTTCATGGCCGCCACCGTGCTCGCGCAGTTCGCGGTTCCCGCCTTCGTCCGGCGGTACGGCTACCGAGCGGGCCTGCTGGCAGGCATCCTGCTGCTCGGCCTGCCGTCACCGCTGCTGGCGGTCGGCACGGCTCCGGCGGCGATACTGGCCATCTCGCTGGTCCGCGGCCTCGGGTTCGGCCTGCTGACCGTGTGCGGCAGCGCACTGATCGCCGAATTGCTGCCCGCGGGCTCGCTCGCCCGAGGTTCGGGCCTGTACGGGCTGGGTGTCGGCCTGCCACAACTGCTAGGGCTACCCATTGGCACGGGTATCGCGCAGAGCTGGGGTTTCGTGCCGGTGTTCGTGCTGGCCACCGCGATCCCGCTGGCCGCGATCCTGCCAACCCTCGCGTTGCCGGCCGCTCGACCGGCGCGGCGGCGGGTGAGCGACGGCGGGCCGGTCGGCGCCAGGCAGGTGACCGCGGCCGTGTGGCGGCCGTGGCTGCCGATGCTCGTGGCCTCGACCGGGTTCGGGGCGCTGGCGACGTTCCTTCCGCTCATGTTGTCCGCGCCCGTCGCGGCGGTGGCGCTGTTCGCGGCTCCCGGCGCCGGGATGCTGGCCCGCTGGGTGGCCGGGCATGTGGGCGACCGGCTGGGCGGCCCCGGCCGGATGCTGCCGGGCGCGCTGCTGGCCTGCGGGCTCGGCCTGCTCGGAATCGCCGTGCTGACGGCCCATCCCGTGCTCGCGGTAGGCGCGGTCAGTCTGTTCGGCGCCGCATTCGGTGTCGTTCAGAACGACGCGCTGGTGGCGATGTTCGCGCGCACCTCGGCGGGCACCGCGAGCGTCGCGTGGAACGTGGCCTTCGACGCGGGCCAGGGACTCGGCGCGGTGGCCGTCGGCGCGGTCGCGGCGCAGGTCGGCTTCCCCGTGGCGTTCGGGGTGCTGGCGGTGGCCGCGTTCGTGCTGCTGCCCGTGGCGTGGCGCGCCCGCGGCGGCGGTTAGGCTGGAAACCGTGCCTCAGGTCGTGATCCTTGACTACGGTTTCGGGAACCTGCGTTCCGCAGAGCGTGCCCTGCGGCGGGTAGGCGCCGATGTCGAGGTGACCTCCGATGCGCATGCCGCGCTCGAGGCCGATGGGCTGGTGGTGCCCGGCGTTGGCGCGTTCGCCGCCTGCATGGAGGGTGTGCTGGCCGTCGGCGGCGACAAGATCGTCGGCACGCGGCTGGCGGGCGGCAGGCCGGTGCTCGGCATCTGCGTCGGCATGCAGGTGCTGTTCGAGCGCGGTGTCGAGCACGGCGTGGAGGCCAAGGGCCTCGGCGAGTGGCCGGGCACGGTCGAGCGGCTGCACGCCGACGTGCTGCCCCACATGGGTTGGAACACCGTCAAGGTGCCGCCGGGTTCGCGGCTGTTCGAGGGGATCGACCCGGATGCCCGGTTCTACTTCGTGCACTCCTACGCCGTGCGGCGCTGGGAGCTGGTCTCCGGACTCCCCGGCGGGCAGCCGAAGGTGACGCTGGCGCATCACGGAGAGGACTTCGTCGCGGCGGTGGAGAACGGTCCGCTGTGGGCCACCCAGTTCCACCCGGAGAAGTCGGGCGACGCGGGCGCGAGGCTGCTGGCCAACTGGCTGGGCACGCTGTGACCAACCGCGTGGCACCCTCCACTCGGTGAGGCGGGGGCCGCTTCCTATAGTGGCCCGGTGACCCTGACCCTCCTTCCCGCAGTCGATGTCGCCGATGGTCAAGCCGTTCGCCTGGTGCGAGGCGAGGCCGGGACCGAGACGTCCTACGGTTCCCCGCTTGACGCCGCGTTGGCCTGGCAGCGCGACGGCGCGGAGTGGGTCCATCTGGTCGATCTCGACGCGGCCTTCGGCAAGGGCAGTAACCGGGAACTGCTGGCCGAGGTCGTCGGCAAGCTCGATGTGGACGTCGAGCTGTCCGGTGGCATCCGTGACGACGACTCGCTACGGGCCGCGCTGGCCACCGGGGCGCGCAGGATCAACCTTGGCACCGCGGCTCTGGAGGATCCGCGGTGGTGCGCGAAGGTGCTCGCCGCGTATGGGGACCGGGTGGCCATCGGACTCGACGTGCGCATCACCGGCGCGGGGCACCGGCTCGCCGCGAGGGGCTGGACCAGCGACGGGGGTGACCTGTGGGAGGTGCTCGAGCGCCTCGACCGCGACGGTGCCCAGCGCTACGTGGTGACCGACGTCAGCAAGGACGGCACGCTGGGCGGCCCGAACCTGGAGCTGCTGCGGGAGGTCACGGCGCGCACCGACGCGGCGGTGATCGCCTCCGGGGGTGTGTCCAGCCTGGACGACCTGCGGGCAGTGGCGACGCTGGAGTCGGACGGCGTCGAGGGCGCGATAGTGGGAAAGGCGCTCTACGCCGGCGCGTTCACCCTTCCCGAGGCGCTCGCCGCGGTGTCGCGGGCTGGTTGAGGCTGGTTGCGGCTCAGCGTCGCTAACCCGCTGCGCCGTCAGGGGTGATGGCAAGGCCGACTGTGCGTTGCCGCCCGCCCCGCAGCCGGGAGAGGAACATCGACACCTTGCCCACGACGCCGTACTTGCGGGCGATGGCTCGCCGGACCCGTTCGCTGTCGTCGTCGTCGGCCAGCACCCGCGCCGTGCCGGTGACCGTCGCTCCCCTGGTGTCGCGTCCCCGGAAGTCGCACGCCACCAGCTCCACCCTCGGGTTTCGCCGGACGCGTTTGACCTTGCCCGCCTTGCGTTCGGTCCACACCACGAGTTCGGAGTCCATGCGGGCCACCCACACCGGGGTGGCGACACCCTCGCCGCTGGCGCGGAAGGTGGTCAGCAGCACGTACGGTTCCTCGGCCAGCCTGTCCAGCTCCGCTCGCATGCGGCCAGGCTAGCCCGGGTGCCCGATGGTGCCCCGAAGGTGTGCCGCGCGCGGGTGCGTGTTCGCCGACCGGAGCGCAGGACTCGCGGACCGGAGCGGGGGACTCGCGGACCGGAGCGGGGGACTCGCGGACCGGAGCGGGGGACTCGCGGGTGGTCAGGGTTGCGGGATCGTTGTCTGGCCGGGGCGAAGCGTCGCTCCGCAGTGGCGGCGGGGCCAGGCCGCGCCGGACTGCTCCACCATCGTGGTGGTGGTTCGCGCGTAGGAACGCAGCCTGGCCAACGCCGCGTCGTCGGCGACGGCATCCTTGCGAACCCAGTCCCCGTGCGGAGCTCCCTGATAGATGTCGAAGTGGATCGGGTGGTAGTCGCGCTCCAGCCTCGGGTCGGAGGCCAGTCCGGTGCCGGTGCTCCACGGCTCGCGGATGTGGATGAACGTCGGTCGCGCCTCGCCGTAGACGTAGTCGCGCTGGCCCGGTTTGTCGTGGTCACGGGCGAACTCGGCGAACCGGTCGTGGGTGAGGCCTGCCATGTCGATCAGCCGCAGCCTGCTGGTAAGAGCCGAACCGCCGAGGTCGGGGATGAGCAGCGACGCCTCCCGCAGCCCGAGGATGTCGGCGTAGGCGTTGAAGACGCGGCCGAACCGATCGGCCACGTAGCAGGCGGAGATGTTCGGTTTGGTGCGGAACTCCTGGGCGTAGCTGGTGAACGAGGCAGCCGACGGCAGCAGCGCGGCGATCAGGCCCACGGACAGCCAGGCCCGCCCTCTGCGGCCGATCCTGGAGAAGACCTCGATGGCCGACAGCGTGGCGATCAGCGCGCCCAGTACCCAGATCGGCGTGGCGAACCGGTACTGACTCATCCAGTCCGGTTCGAGCACGGCATACGCCAGCAGCGCCAGCCCCAGCGGGACCAGCAGCGCTAGCAGGCCCCGCCGCCACCACGGCGCCTTGGCCAGCAACATTCCCAACAGTGCCACCAGGACCAGCACGGCCGGGGCGCCTGCGTACTTGACCAGCTCACCCGGCCGAGCCATGTCCTCCAGTGCCGGGATGTCCTGCCCCTTCGCCACCGACGGGCTGGACAGCAACTGCCCGAAGGTGGCGTAACGCCACGCCACGTACCCGCCGATCGGTACCGCGAACGCCGCCGTAGACAGCAGGATTCGCCGCGCGCTCTGCGACAGCAGCGGCCTGCGCAGGCTGCCGAGCACCACCAGCGGGTAGACACCCGCGTAGATCAGCCCTTCCGGTCTGGTCAGTGCGGCCAGCGCGGCGAGCACACCGGTCGAGAGCGCGACCTGCCAGGCGAGCAGCCGGTTGTCCAGCACCGCACGGAAGATCAGCACCGCCTGCCAGCCGACGATCAGCGCGTACAGGGAGTTCTCGAGGCCGGAGAAGGTCCAGATGACGAACGAAGGGATCGCCGCGAGTATCGCACCGACGGCGATCGTGGCCAGCCACGGCCGTCGGGTGATCCTGGCGGCTGCGACGTAGCAGGCGGCGAGGATGCCCGCGCAGCACAGCAGCGCCAGCGCCTTGGGAAGCAGCACGTAGTCGGGAACCCCGAACAGCGTGCCTCGGTCGAACAGCCCCACGAGCCGGGCCAGCGCGAGCAGCACCGTCCACGTCGGATTGGAGAACCCCTCCACCGGCTCGGCGCCCGCCTGCACCACGGGGCCGAGGCCCTGGGCGATGCTGCGCGAGTAGGCGAACGAGATCGCGGCGTCGTCGATGAGCCAGTTGCCGTACACCGACCCGTGCGTCCCGATGAGGGCGGTGCCCGCGGCCACCGACGCGGCAGGCGCAAGCCGGCGTAGTCGGCGTAGTCGGCGCAGCCGCCGACCTCGCGGGCTGGCGACCGGCTCCTGCCGTGGAGAATCGACCGAGGCCGCGTCCCCCGTCGAGACGAGTGTCATGCAGACACCCTAGAGAATCTGGGCCGCGAGCTCCGTCTGGCCACGCCACGCATGGTCATGTGCCTTCCGTCGGGACGAAGCCGGTCGACCGCGGTGGGGGCGGCGCGCGTCCCCCGGTCGCGGCCCCCGGCTGCGGGACCTGAAGCAGGTGCCGCGCAGGCGAGGAGCCGACACGCGTGGCCCGGCCTCCGGGGCTGCCTACAGCCGCGAGATCATACGGGACCGCCCGCCCGGCACCGCTGGCCGGGCCCGGCCGGCGCGGCGGCCGTCCCGGCCAGCCGTACGCTTGACGCATGTCCGTCGCAGTGAGGGTGATCCCGTGTCTGGACGTCGACGCGGGCAGGGTGGTCAAGGGCGTCAACTTCGCGAACCTGCGCGACGCGGGCGATCCCGTGGAGCTGGCCCGCGCCTATGACGCCGAAGGCGCGGACGAGTTGACCTTCCTCGACGTCACCGCCTCCTCCGGCGACCGCGAGACCACCTACGAGGTGGTGCGCCGCACGGCGGAGCAGGTGTTCATCCCGCTGACGGTTGGCGGGGGAGTGCGCAGCACCGATGACATCGATCGGCTGCTTCGCGCCGGCGCCGACAAAGTGAGCCTTAACACCGCCGCTATCGCGCGCCCTGAGCTGCTGCGGGAGGCATCCAGGCGGTTCGGCGCGCAGTGTGTGGTGCTGTCGGTGGACGCCAGGAGGGTGCCGGAGGGTGGCACGCCGACCGGGTCCGGTTTCGAAGTGACCACACACGGCGGGCGCACCGGCACCGGGATCGACGCGGTGGAGTGGGCCGCGCGTGGCGAGGAACTGGGGGTCGGCGAGATCCTGCTGAACTCGATGGACGCCGACGGCACGAAGCGGGGCTTCGATCTCGAGCTGATCCGGCTGGTGCGGGCGGCGGTGCGGGTGCCGCTGATCGCCAGCGGCGGCGCGGGCGTGCCCGAGCACTTCCTGCCCGCTGTACGCGCCGGAGCCGACGCCGTGCTCGCGGCGAGCGTGTTCCACTTCGGTGAACTCAAGATCAGCCAGGTGAAGGATGCGCTACGCGCGGGAGGGGTGGAGGTTCGGTGAGCGGTGGGCTGGATCCCGCGATCGCCGAGCGGCTCAAGCACACCGCCGACGGCCTGGTGTGCGCCGTGGTGGTGGAGCACGCCACCTCGGAAGTGCTGATGGTGGCGTGGATGAACGACGAGGCGCTGCACGCCACGCTCTCCACGCGCAGGGCCACGTACTTCTCCCGCAGCAGGAACCGGCTGTGGGTCAAGGGCGAGACCTCGGGCCACACCCAGCACGTGCGGGAGGTCAGGATCGACTGCGACGCAGACACGTTGCTGGTGCGGGTGGAGCAGACCGGGCCCGCCTGCCACACCGGCACCACCACCTGCTTCGACGCCGAGGATCGGGTGCTGCTGCGCGACGAGGAGCCCGGCGCGCGTCAGCCAGGGAAGCCGATGTCGCCGGTGAGGTAGCGCTGCAGGGTGGGCGCGATGGTCTCCACGAGGGTGTCGATGTCCGCGCTCGCCAGCGGCTCCATCCTGGCGACGTAGCGCGCCATGCCCAGCCCGATCACCTGGCTGGCGCACAACCCCGCCCGCAGTTCGGCTTGGTCGCTCCCGGCCGCGCTCGTGATCCCCGCGAAGATCCTGCTGACCAGGGTCTCCTTGAGCAGGTGCAACGCTTCCTCGCGCGCGGTGACGCTGCGCACCAGTGCCGTGAACACCTCGCCGCCAGCGCCGTCCCAGCGGGTGACGAAGGCGCGCACGATGTTGCGGCCCAGGTGCTGCGGCCCGTCGGCGGTCACCTCGTCGAGCACGTCGCGGAAGTCGAACGGCACCTGCAGTACGGCCTGCGCGAACAGGCCTTCCTTGCCGCCGAACCAGTGGTTCACCATCGCGGCGTCCACGCCAGCCCTGGCGGCGATGGCGCGCACGGTGGCGCCGTCGTAGCCGCCCTCCGCGAACACCGCTCTCGCCGCTTCGAGCAGCGCCGCCCTGGTGTCCTCCCCGGCGGGGCGGCGGCCGCGTCGCTTGGTGGGGGTAGCGTCCTTGGCGGAAGTCACACCTCCATCATGCAGCACTTCCGGATTTGATTCGAAGTTTGATGAATTCGCCCCGCGGGCACGAGGTGTCACCGCCGGCGGCACAATGAGCACATGGTGACAGCCCATTCCCTCGCCGCGGGCGCCACCGGCCTCGGCGCGGTGAGTCCCGGTCTTGAGGAGTTCCGCGCGCTGGCCACCGACCGTCGGGTGATCCCGGTCGTGCGGCGGCTGCTCGCCGATGCCGACACCCCGGTGGGGCTCTACCGCAAGCTCGCCGGAACGCGGCCGGGCACCTTTCTGCTCGAGTCCGCCGAGAACGGGCAGTCCTGGTCGCGCTGGTCGTTCGTGGGAGTGCGCAGCCCCGCCGCGCTGACCGTGCGCGACGGCAGGGCCGTGTGGACCGGCACGCCGGTCGCTGGGCTGCCGACCGAGGGCGACCCGTTGGAGATCCTGCGCGAGACGATCGCCATGCTCCACACCGAGCCGCTGCCTGGCATGCCGCCGCTGACCGGCGGGATGGTCGGCTACCTCGGTTACGACTCCGTCCGCTGGCTCGAGCGGCTGCCCGAACTGGCGGAGAAGGACATCGACATCCCCGAGTTGACGATGTTGCTGGCGACCGACCTGGCCGCCTACGACCACCACGAGGGCACGGTCACGCTCATCGCCAATGCCGTGAACTGGGACGACTCCCCGGAGCGGGTGGACGCAGCCTACGAGGCCGCCGTCCAGCGGCTCGAGCAGATGACCGCTGCGCTCGCCGCGCCCGCGCCCGCCACCAACGCGGTGTTCGACCGGCCCGAGCCCGAGTTCACCAGGCGCCGCGCGAAGGCGGACTTCCACGCCGCCGTCGAGGCGGCGCGGGAGGCCATCCATGCGGGCGAGGCGTTCCAGATCGTGCCGTCGCAGCGGTTCGAGATGCGCACCGGCGCCGACGCCCTCGACGTGTACCGCGTGCTGCGCACCTCCAATCCCAGCCCGTACATGTACCTGCTGCGGCTGGACGGCTTCGACATCGTCGGCTCCAGCCCCGAGTCGCTGGTGACCGTGCGGGACGGCAGGGCAACGACCCACCCGATCGCGGGCACCCGCTGGCGTGGGGCCGACCCGGACGAGGACGCGCAACTGGCCAAGGACCTGCTCAGCGACGACAAGGAGCGTGCGGAGCACCTCATGCTCGTCGACCTCGGCCGCAACGACCTCGGCAAGGTCTGCAAGCCCGGCACGGTGCACGTGGTGGACTTCTTCTCCATCGAGCGCTACAGCCACGTGATGCACCTCGTCTCGACGGTGACCGGGGAACTGGCCGAAGGCAGGACCGCGTTCGACGCCGTGCTCGCGTGCTTTCCGGCGGGAACGCTGTCCGGGGCGCCGAAGGTGCGGGCGATGGAACTCATCGAGGAGCTGGAGCCCACCCGCAGGGGGCTCTACGGCGGGGTCGTGGGCTACCTCGACTTCGCGGGCGACGCGGACACCGCTATCGCCATTCGTACCGCGCTGATGCGCGACGGCACCGCCTACGTGCAGGCGGGCGGTGGTGTGGTCGCCGACTCGCAGGCCGAGTACGAGGACAACGAGTCGCTGAACAAGGCGCGTACGGTGCTGTCGGCGGTGGCCGCCGCGGGCACCATGAGCCCGGCACGGCCACGTGAGACCCCGTGACCAACCCGGTACCGACCGCGACCGACAAGCGTCTACTGTGGATCGTGGTGGGCGCGCTGTTGCTTGCCGCCGTGGCGCTGTGGGCATCGAGCGGGCTGGCCTGGATCGACGTGCCGCGCGGGCTGACGAGGAACGGCAGGCTCGCCGACGACGTCACCGGCGGGCAGTCGCTCACCGCGCTGACACCGCTGGCGCTGTTCGCGCTCGCGGCGATCGCCGCCACGCTGGCTACCGGAGGGTGGCTGCGTCGGGTGTTCGGTGTGCTCGTTCTCGCGGTGGCGGCGTGGGCGCTGTACGCGGTGCTGGACGCGGCGCTCAACGGTATGGGTCGGATCTCGTGGAGCGGCTGGGCTCCCGGGTACGGGGACGGACCCGGTGAACCGGCGAGGACGTTGCTTGGGCCGGCCGTGGCTGTCGCGGGCGTTGTACTGCTCGGTTGTGCGGGCGCGGTGCTCGCCTGGCGTGGCAGGCTGCTGCCCCGAATGGGGGCCAGGTATTCCGCGCCGGGAGGGCGGCGTGAGCGCGAGCAGTCGCGGCCGGACCTGTGGCAGGCCCTTTCCGACGGCGATGATCCGACCACGAGGAGTTAGCAGCGGCGGCTTTTTCACTGGTGGGCAAGGCAATTCCGACCCGGAGCCGGTACGTCGGTCCGCGAGGGTTAGCATCATTTCGGCGGGAAGGGGAAGGTTTTTGTGAGCCACCTTGCGAACGAGGCAACAATCGCGACTCCCGGCGGAGCTACCCGGTGAGCGTGCTCGAGGACATCATCGCCGACATCCGCGCCGACCTGGCCGAGCGTGAGGCAGCGCTGCCTTTCGACGAGCTGAAGCGGCGTGCGGCGGCGGCACAGCCGCCCCGAGACGTCATGGCGGCGCTGCGCGAGTCGGGTATCGGGGTGATCGCGGAGGTCAAGCGGCGCAGCCCGTCGAAGGGTGACCTCGCGCCGATTCCGGACCCCGCGGCGCTTGCCAGGGACTACGAGGACGCGGGCGCCCGCGTGATCAGCGTGCTCACCGAGCGCAGGCGCTTCGGCGGCTCGCTGGCCGATCTGGACGCCGTGCGGGCAGCGGTGGACGTTCCGCTGCTGCGCAAGGACTTCATCGTCAGCCCGTACCAGGTACACGAGGCCCGGCTGCACGGCGCCGACATGGTGCTGCTGATCGTCGCCGCGCTCGAGCAGAACGCGCTGGTCTCGTTGCTGGACCGGGTCGAGTCGCTCGGCATGACCGCACTCGTGGAGGTGCACAACGCCGAGGAGGCCGACCGGGCGCTGGAGGCGGGAGCCACGGTTATCGGCATCAACGCGCGCAACCTGCACACCCTCGAGGTCGACAGGGACGTGTTCGGCAGGCTCGCTCCCGGGTTGCCCATGGAGACGTACAAGGTCGCCGAGTCGGGCGTCCGTGGACCGGGCGATCTGATGGCCTACGCCGGGCACGGTGCCGACGCCGTGCTGGTCGGCGAGGGCCTGGTGGCGACCGACGACCCCAAGGGCGCGCTGGTCAAGCTGGTGACCGCGGGGTCGCACCCGGCATGTCCGAGGCCGAGCAGGTGAACGAGAAGCGCAGGGGCGGCCACGACCCCGACGGGCGCGGGCACTTCGGGCCCTACGGCGGGCGGTTCCTGCCCGAGGCGTTGATGGGTGCGCTCGACGAGCTCTCGGCGGAGTACGACAAGGCCAGGCTCGACCCGGAGTTCACCGCCGAGTTCACCCGGTTGCTCACCGGCTACGCGGGCAGGCCCTCGCTGCTGACGGAGGCGCCCCGGTTCGCGAGGCACGCGGGTGGTGCCCGGATCTTCCTCAAGCGGGAGGACCTCAACCACACCGGGTCACACAAGATCAACAACGTGCTGGGTCAGGCGCTGCTCACCAAGCGGATGGGCAAGAAGCGCGTCATCGCCGAGACCGGGGCTGGCCAGCACGGGGTCGCCACCGCCACCGCCTGCGCGCTGCTCGACCTCGAGTGCGTCGTCTACATGGGAGAGGTGGACACCAAGCGGCAGGCGCTCAACGTGGCGCGGATGCGGCTGCTCGGGGCCGAGGTGATTCCGGTCGCCACGGGCTCGCGCACGCTGAAGGACGCCATCAACGAGGCGTTGCGCGACTGGGTGACCAACGTGGACACCACTCACTACCTGCTCGGCACCGCGGCGGGCGCGCACCCGTTCCCGGTGATGGTGCGCAACTTCCACAAGGTCATCGGCGAGGAGGCCCGCGAGCAGATGCTGCGGCTGACCGGCAGGCTGCCCGACGCCGTCGCCGCGTGTGTCGGGGGAGGCTCCAACGCCATCGGCATCTTCCACGGCTTCATCGACGACACCGACGTGCGGCTGGTCGGCCTCGAACCCGGCGGCAAGGGCATCGAGTCGGGCGAGCACGGCGCAACCCTGACCGAGGGCACCCCCGGGACGCTGCACGGCGCGATGTCCTACCTGCTGCAGGACGACGACGGGCAGACCATCGAGGCGTACTCGATCTCGGCGGGACTGGACTACCCCGGTGTCGGCCCCGAGCACTCGTGGCTGAAGGACACCGGACGTGCCGAGTACCGGGCCGTCACCGACGCCGAGGCCATGGAGGCGTTCCAGCTGCTGTCGCGCACGGAGGGCATCATCCCCGCCATCGAATCGGCGCACGCACTGGCGGGAGCCATGCGGCTGGGTAAGGAACTGGGCGCGGACGCGCACATCCTGGTCAGCCTTTCCGGCCGTGGCGACAAGGACGTCGACACCGCCGCCAGGTACTTCAAGCTCGTGGAGGACGTGTGAGCAGGCTCGGCGAGCTGTTCGAGAGGACCGGGCAGGAGGGCAGGGCCGCGCTCGTCGGCTACCTGCCCGCGGGCTACCCGACCGTGTCGCGGTCCAAGGAACTGCTCGCGGCCACCATCGACGCGGGCACTGATCTGGTCGAGGTCGGCGTGCCCTACTCCGACCCGGTGATGGACGGCCCGACGATCCAGGCGGCGGCCGACGAGGCGCTGCGCGGCGGGTTCCGGCTGCGGCAACTGTTCGAAGTGGTCGAGTCGGTCGCCGCGCGCGGTGGCCGCGCCGTCGTGATGACCTACTACAACCCGGTGTTCCACTACGGCGTCGACGCCTTCGCCCGTGACCTGGCTGCCGCGGGCGGGCTCGGACTGATCACCCCGGACCTCACCCCCGACGAGGCTGGCGAGTGGCTGAAGGCGTCGCAGCGACACGGGCTCGACCGGATCTTCCTGGTCGCGCCGTCGTCGTCGGAGGAGCGCATCGCGCTGACCGTGAAGGCCACCACCGGGTTCGTGTACGCGACCGCGGTCATGGGTGTCACCGGGGCCAGGGATTCGGTCGGCGCGGGCGCCGCCGAACTCGTGCGCCGCACGCGCGGGCACACCGACCTGCCGATCGGTGTCGGGCTGGGAGTGCGCTCCGGCGACCAGGCCGCCGAGGTCGCCGGGTTCGCCGACGCGGTGATCGTCGGCTCTGCACTGGTGGCGAAGGCGGCCGAGGGCACCTCGGCGGTGAGCGCGCTGACCGCCGAACTCGCCGAGGGTGTGCGCCGCCCGGCGGTCACTGCCTGAGCCGGGAAGCACCTGGCGGACTCGTCGGGGCCCGGCCGCGCTACGGTGGGCGCTGTGAACACCGCGTCGGCCTTCTTCCTCGCGAACATCCCCAGCCCGGATCGCGGGGTCTGGTTCATCGGGCCCGTCCCGCTGCGTGCCTACGCGCTGTGCATCATCGCGGGCATCCTCGTCGCCATCTGGTGGGGTGACCGGCGGTGGGTGCAGCGCGGCGGCACCAAGGGCACGATCGTGGACATCGCGGTGTACGCCGTGCCGTTCGGGCTCGTCGGTGGCCGGCTCTACCACGTGATCACCGACAGCCAGCTGTACTTCGGTGAGGGCAAGGACCCGCTGCGGGTGCTCTACATCTGGGACGGCGGTCTCGGCATCTGGGGCGCCATCGCGCTCGGCGGGGTCGGCGCCTGGCTGGCCTGCAAGCGAAGGGGCATCCCGCTGCCCGCCGTCGCCGACGCCATAGCGCCCGGCATCGTGGCGGCGCAGGCCATCGGCAGGCTCGGTAACTACTTCAACCAGGAACTCTACGGCGGACCCACCGACCTGCCCTGGGGGCTGGAGATCTACCGGCGGGTGGACCCGGAGAATCCGCTGATCCAGGACTCGCTCGACGGCGTCGCGATCAACAACGTGCCGATCGAGGTCGTGCACCCCACGTTCCTGTACGAACTGCTGTGGAACCTCGGTGTGGCGTTGCTGGTGGTGTGGGCCGACCGCAGGTTCCGGCTCGGCCACGGCCGCGCGTTCGCGCTGTACGTCGCCGGTTACACGGCGGGCCGGTTCTGGATCGAACTCATGCGCACCGACCCAGCCAACGAGATCCTGGGGCTGCGGGTCAACGTCTGGACGTCGATGCTCGTGTTCGCGGGCGCGGTGGCCTACTTCGTGCTCGCCCGCGCCCGTGGTCCGCGTGAGGCGCCGGAGACGCTGCGCGGTCACGCCCCGGGGGAGCGGGAACCGGAGGAGGAGCGCTCCGAGGAGTCGCCGGAACCCGAAGGCTCGCAGGAGGACGCAGGCGACTCAGCCGGTGACGAGGCCGCGGCCGGTGACAAGGGGCAGGTCGAGCGCGGTAAGTAGGCCCGCCGGTGCCCGTACGACCGCGGGGACCGCGTTCACCAGGCGCATCGCGGTGGCCTTCAGCCCTGCGGTGTTGTGGTCGCCGTCGCTGCCGAGCAGGCGCAGGTCCAGGGTGTAGTTGGGTTCGCCGGTGACCTCCACCCGGTAGCAGCCCGCGCCCGCGGGTTGCGGCCAGTCCTGGCCCAGGTCGGGACGCAGCCGCGTGACGTGCTCCAGCACGCACACACCTCGCCCGTTACGCATACCGCGGACCTCGAAGCGAAGTGCGGCGGCCGTGCCGCGCTCGACGGTGCCGCAGGAGATGTCGAACGTCTCGGGTGCGGCCAGCCGCTCGTGGCTTTCCTCGATCGCGTCCAGTTCCACCCCGAGTCCCGCGGCCAGTTGGCGTACGACGCTGCCCCAGGCGAGGGTCAGCACACCCGGCTGCAGCAGCATCGGAACCTGCTCCAGTGGCGAGCCGAAGCCCATGATGTCGAAGACGACCTTGCGGTTGTCGTAGGTGGCGTAGTCGAGGATCTCCAGGCAGCGCACTTCGTCGATGCGTTCGCAGACACCGGTGAGCACCAGCGGCAGCCAGTCGTTGGCGAAACCGGGGTCCACGCCGTTGACCCACAGCGACGCTTTGCCTTCGCGTGCCGCCTGCCGGATCGGCTCGATCATCTCCTCGGGCACCACCTGGTGCGGGTACTGCAGGAAGACGGGGCTGCTGGAAACGACGTTGACGCCCGCTCGCAGGATGCGGCACAGGTCGTCGATCGCCTCGGTGATGCGGTCGTCGGCCATGGCCGTGTAGACGACGCAGTCGGGCCGCAGTGCGAGCAACTCGTCGGCGTCGCCGCTTGCGCGCACCCCGAGTTCGCGGCCGAGTCCGGCGAGTTCTCCCGCGTCCACGCCGACCTTGCGCGGGTCGCTGACCCACACTCCTGCCAGTTCGAGGTCGGGGCGCGCGGCGATCCCGGCGATGGCGTTGCGGCCGACGTTGCCGGTGCTCCATTGCACGACTCGGTAGGTCATGTCAGGTCCGGCAGGCCGAGTTCGAGGTTGGGCACCTGCTGTCCACCGTCCACTTCGAGCACCTTGCCGGTGACGTAGCCGCCCGCGGGGGAGGTGAGGTAGACGATGGCGGCTGCGATGTCCTCCGGTTCGCCGATGCGCCGCAGCGGGGTCGCGGACTCCATCCGCTCCCGCAGTTCGGGGTTGTTGACCACCACTTCCAGCGCGGAGGTGGCCACGGAGCCGACGGCGACGGAGTTCACCCGCACCTTCGGGGCGAGGTCGGCGGCCGCGAGCCTGGTGTAGTGGGCCAGCGCGGCCTTGGCTGTGCCGTAGGCGAGGAATCCTCGACCGGCGACGCGGCCCATCACCGACGAGATGTTGACCACCGAACCCCCGCCCGCCGCCAGCAGCGCGGGCACGGCCGCGCGGGTGAGGGCGTGTGCGGTGGACACGTTGAACCGGAATGCTTCCTCGAGGAAGTCCGGTGTGGTGTCCAGCAGCGGGCTGGGGAACGTGCCGCCGACGTTGTTGACGACGATGTCCAGCCGCCCGAACGTCTCGACGGCGGCGTCGGCGAGCGCGGCGGCGTTGGCCGGGTCGGCGAGATCGGCGGGCACCGCGTGCGCCTTGCGTCCGGTGTCGGCCACCTTCGCGGAGACGGCGTCGAGTTGCTCGGCGGTGCGCGAGGAGATCACCACGTCGGCACCTGCCTGCGCGAGTGCGAGCGCGGTGGCGGCGCCGATGCCGCGCCCCGCTCCGGTCACCACGGCGACCTTGCCGGTCAGCCGGAAACGGTCGAGGATCATGCGCGAACTGTAACATGTTCTAGTCAGCTGTCGAGAGCTCGCTCAGACCCGCGCTAGAGCCACGAAGCACCGGCGGTGCCGGATCGCCACACCTCGAACGAGCACCTCCTCGTTGGGTCGCGGCCCCGCCTTTGCGGAGGAGTTCATGGTCGAGCGGCGGCGTTGGGCGGCTCTACTGTGGGTGTCTTGGTGGGTGTGTGGTGGTCGTTGATCCACTCGGGCGGTTGTGTCGTGAGTGGGCTTCGTGACTGTCTGCTTTATGGTGTCTGAGCTGTTGGTGTGGCGGCATTTTGCGCGGTCTTCTCCCGTTTCGCAAGGTCTGTGCGGCCTATCGGGTTCGCCGGTTTTGGGTCTTGTCGGTCTATTTCGGTGGGTCGCTGTGCGTGATGGGGTGAGTGTGCTCCGGCGATGTCGATGCCGGTGGTTCCTGGGCTTAGGGGATTGCTGCCATGCGTCGTCGGCGGAATGTGTTGTCGCGCGCCGTGATCGTCTTCGTTTCAGCGGTGCTGGTCTTGGCGGGTCTGCCGGTAGGGCCGCCGGTGACCGCTGCTGGTGGTGGCGTTTCTCTTGGTTTGGGCCGGCTGTGGGAGTCGGTGGTGGATTGGCTGTCACCGCAGGAGGCGGTGGCGGGGCCGCGGCTCGCGGCCGGGGCGGTGGCGCCGCCGAGGCGAGCGGAGCCACCGCGCCGGGTGCGGGAGCTGGTTGACAGGCGCTCGGCGACGGCGAAGGTTTTCGCGTTGTCGGACGGGCGCACGCAGGTCGAGGTATCGCCGGTGCCTCGGCATTTCCGTGATGCGCAGGGGAAATGGCGGGGGATCGACACGACGGTGCGTAAGGGCGGGCCACAGGGCTACCGCTTTTTCAATGACACCAACACGTTTCGGTCGCGATTCGGCGCTTCGTCGGACAATCTGGTGCGGTTCGAGCACGGCCGCAAGAGCATCACCGTGGGTTTGGCGGGGGACAGGCGGGTGGTGGAGCCCGCGGTGAAGGGGAACACGGTCACGTATCGGGGCGCGGTACCCGGCGCGGATGTGGTGTATGAGGTGACCGGTGAGGGGTTGAAGGAAAAGATCGTGCTGGCTGAGCCGCCTTCGGAGGCGGTGTTCCGAATTCTCGTTGCGGCTGGGTGGGGTGACGGCTCGGGAGTTGCCGGATGGGGCGATCGGCTTCTTCCCGGTGGGCGGGGCGGGAGATGGTCCGCCGGTATTGGTGATGCCTGCGCCGTTCATGTACGACCAGGTGAGCAAGGACAAGTCGCCGTACGGCAGGGCTTTCAGCCGCCGGGTGAAGCAGACGGTGGAGCAGCGGGGCTCCGAGTTCACGGTCACGTTATCCGCGGATGGGCAGTGGTTGCGGGCGCCGCAGCGACGGTATCCGGTGGTGATCGATCCGACGATCAAGGTGGAGCCCACGCCGACCACGGGTGAGGATGTGCAGATCTGGTCGGGCACTCCGGACCGCAACGACGGGTCGAGTTACCGGTTGTCGGTGGGTACGGATCCGTGGGGCGTGGCGCGGAGTCTGGTCAAGTTCGACACCTCGATGGTGGCTGCGGGCACGGCGTTGGATTCGGCGCGGCTGCGGGTGTATTACGACAACGAGTTGCACACCGGCGCCAACGATGTGGAGATCGAGGCGCGGCGCGTCACGCAGGCTTGGAGTGAGGACACCGCTACCTGGAACAGTGTTCATAGTGCGTTCGCCGAGGCGGGTCTGTCCACTCAGGTCAAGCAGGCGAACACGGCGAATGTGTGGCACGAGTTCGATGTGCGCAACATCGTGCAGTCGTGGGTGTCGGGTTCGGCGGCGAATCACGGCATCATGCTCAAGCCGGTGGACGAGACGCTGGGCCGCGGCGGGGCGATCTATCAGGCGGCCGAGTACGCCTACAACGGCGAGGTGGCCAACCGTCCGAAGCTGGTGCTGACCTACGGGCGCCCGAGCGTGGACTTGGCGTATCCGACCACGATCCATGCCACCGGTGCGGAGCTGGGGTGGCAGCCGTATGCCGATGCCGATCCGGAAGACCCGGCCGATGATGTGGTGGAGTATCAGGTGCACCGCAGCGTGTACCAGACGTTCACGCCGTCGGCGTCGACGCTGATCGCACCGCTGGCACCGGGTGTCACCTCGTTCACCGACACCACGGCTGAGCCGACACCGGCGGACTCGCCGGATCCGTTCGGCAACGCGTATTACTACATGGTGGCGGCCAAGACACGGGACGGCCAGCTGATTCCCGGGCCGACGCAGGTGGCCAGGCTACCGAAGGCCGGGCGCACCACCCGGATCTTCCACGGCGGAGCGGACGCGACCACGCTGTCGTCGGCGCAGCCGAACACCAACCTCAACAGTCTGGGTGGGCAGCCGTGGCTGTCGGTGGGGATCAACAGCTCCACCTACGGCACCACCCGCTCGGTGATCCGCTACCCGGACCTGTCCGGTATCCCGGCGAACGCGCAGGTGGAGTCCGCCGAGTTCGGGCTGTGGGGGTTCTATTCCTACGGCTCGGGGGCGCGCGTCAACGTGCACCCGCTGACGCGGTCGTTCGTGGAAGACGAGGCGAGTTGGAACCAGGCCTCGGCGGGCACGGCATGGTCCAGCGGCGGAGGCGATTACGGCGCCTTGTCCGACCAGATCGACACGATCAGCAACGATCCTCGCTGGAACTGGTGGGATGTCTCGGACGCGGTGCAGGGGTGGGTGTCGGACCCGGCCAGCAACCACGGTCTGATCGCGCGGCTGAACGACACGATCGACACCCAACGCACCCTGTTCCTCTCCGACGAGGCCGCCGAGCCGCAGCTGCGGCCCAACCTGGTGGTCACCTACACCGAGCCAACCGCGCCCGGCACTTACCACGCCCCGGACACCCCTTCGATGCGGATGATCCCCGGCGATGAGTACACGATCCCGGTGACGCTGACCAACACCACGAGCACGACCTGGTCGGCGACGGATCGCGCGCTGTCCTACCGGTGGAGCCTGCCCGACGGCACCGATGCCACCACCGGCGGGAACCGGCTGGAGACCGCGTTGCCCGCGGATGTGCCGCCGCAGGGCACCGTCACCGTGCAGGCGAAGGTGAAAACCCCCATTCAGAGCGATGCGGGCAACAAGCGCGAACAGTTCGTGCTGGCCTGGGATCTGCGTGACACCGCGGGCGGCACGTGGCTGTCGGACACGGCGGGCATCCCGCCCCTGGAGCAGAACGTCACAGTGGAGGACCCCACCAGTGACCAGTTGGGTCTGGAGAAGTTCTACTCCTACGCGGGCACGGCTACCGGCGCCGGGTCGAACGTGCTGGTCAACCAGTACGCGGGCAACACCGTGTTCTCCTACGACGCGCTGTCCAACCCCGGTCGCGGGCTGTCGACGTTCGTGCGGCTGACCTACAACAGCATGGACACCTCGGCCACCTCCATGGGCTACGGGTGGTCGCTGGCCGCCTCCGGGCTGGCGCGCTTGGGCACCTCGCTGGAGTTGCATCCCCGGGGGCAGGACTACCCCACCCGGATCACCGTGCCCGACGGGGACGGCACCTCGCATGTGTTCACCCTCGACAAGCACGGCTCCACCGATCCCGCGGTGTGGACCTACGATCCGCCCGCGGGGGTGCACCTGTACGTGCGGCGCCACGAAGGCAACGATGCCGCCCGCCGCTGGTCGCTGACCCGCCCGGATCGCACCCAGTTCTTCTTCGACGAGCAGGGCTGGCTGTCCGCGGTGGTGGACCGCAACGGCAACACCCAGACCTTCACCTACACCGAGCGCAAGTCCCACAACCAGCCGCGCAAGTTCCTCGCCTACGTCACCGACCCCACCGGGCGCAAGACTCTGCGGCTGGACTACTGGGAGAAGGGCGAGACCAACAACCCGCACCTGCTGGACATGGTGCAGTCCATCACCGACATTTCCGGCCGCACACTCACCTTCGGCTACGACGACAAAGGCCTGCTCACCGAGATCGTGGACGGCGCGGGCACCGCGAAGGCCAAGACATTCGGTTTCGGCTACGACGCCACCCAGGGCAACAAGAACGTCAAACTCGTGGCCGTCACCGACCCGCGCGGCAACACCACGGACCTGGCCTACTACGAGGCGCCGGTCGATCCGTTGGACAAGTGGAAAGCGCAAACCCTGACCGACCGGCTCGGTGACGCCACTGACTTCGCCTACACCGACCCGGACGGTTCCACCGGCTCGGAGATGGAATCCACTGTCACCGACGCCGAAGGGCACGCCACCAGCTACCGCATGGACGGCTACGGCAGGCCGATCCGCACCACCAACGCCAGGAACGAAACCACCCAGCTGGGCTGGGACGCCGACAACAACGTCGTCTCGCTCACCGAGGCGAACGGTGCCGTCTCGACGTGGACTTACGACCCCAAGACCGGTTACCCCACCTCGATCCGTGATGCCGAAGCCGTCGCCAACAACACACCCGCGATGACGCTGGAGTATCAGACCGGTCTGGATGGCCACACGGCCGAGTTGACCGCGAAGGTCACCCCGGAAGGGCACCGCTGGGAGTTCGGCTACGACGGCAACGGCAACCTCACCACGGTCACCGAACCCAAGGACACGCCGACCGGGCCGGAGCGCAAGTCCACGTTCGCCTACGACAAGGTCGGCAACCTGGTCTCGGAGACTCAGCCGCTGGGCACGCTCACCCCGGCCGACCAGGACGACTACGTCACCCGCTACGCCTACGACGCGATCAACCAGCTCACCAGGGCCACCAACGCCGCAGGCGACGTCATCACCTACGACTACGACAACGTCGGCAACCTGGTGACCGTCGTCGACCCCCTCAAGAACACCGCCCCTGACCCCAGCGACTACACCACCAGCTACGACTACGACACCAACCACCGGCAGGTTTCGGTCACCGATGCCGGGGGGAACGTGACGAAACAGTCCTACGACCTCGACGGCAACGTCGTGACCACGACGGACGCGGAGAACAACACCACCACCTACGACTACGACCAGCGGGCGAAGGTCACCGAAGTACGGGTGCCGCACAAGGGCGACGGCAGCGGCGGCGTCATCACCCGCACCACCCGGTTCGAGTATGACCAGGTGGGTAACCAGACCCGCGTCATCACCCCACGCGGGGTGGACACCCCCGCGGACCCGGACGATTTCGCCACCCGCACCGTCTACGACAAGCTCAACCGCCCCATCGAGAAGCACTCCGCCTACGATCCCGACGACGCGCGTTACAACACCGCGGACGTGGTCCGCTACGCCTATGACGCGGTGGGCAACCTGACCGAGGTCTCCGCGCCGCCGTCGGCGGGTCAGTCGCTGCGCAACACCACGACCTACGAGCACTACGACAACGGGTGGATCCGTTCCTCGACCGACCCGTGGGGCATCGCTACCAGCTACGACTACAACCCGCTCGGCCAGCAGACCACTCGCACCCTGACCTCGGCGGGCGGGTCGTCCTCGCGCACGATGACCTGGGGTTACTTCCCGGACGGCAAGCTTGAGTCCCGCTCCGACGACGGTGTGCCTGTCGGGCTGCGGGTTGCACTGGCCGACAATTCCGATACCGAAGATGTCACCACCACCGGTGCCTGGGACACCTCGACCGCGGGCAGCGGCTTCCACGGCCACAACTACCGCACCGCGCCCGCCGGCACCGGCGGCGCTACGTTCCGGTGGAACCTGGTGCTGCCCGATGCGGGTAGCTATGAGGTGTTCGTCAAGTACCCCGACACCGCGAAGGCCACGAACGCGAAGTACACCGTCTCACCTGGTGATGGTGGGCAGTATCCGGTCACGGTCAACCAGACCCAGCAGGCCGGGCAGTGGGTCAGCCTCGGCAGTTGGCAGTTCAACGGTGGCGCCGGGCAAAGCGTCACCCTCTCGGACAACGCTGACGGGTTGGTGGCCGCCGACGCGGTCAAGCTTGTCCGCGACAACTCCGGTGACACCGACACCGAGGCCAAGACCTTCGGCTACAGCTACGACGCCAACGGCAACCTCACCAGCCTGTCCGACGACAGTTCCGGCGCGAAGGCCGACGCCTACGCCATGACCTACAACGGCCTCAACCAGCTGGCCAAGGTCGAGGAAAAACTCGCCGGCGCGGTGCGGAACACCACCAGCTACACCTACAACCCCAACGGCAACCCGCTCACCCGGGACCATGACTCCCAGACCGCGGCGTTCGAGTACAACGCTCGTGATCTGGTTTCGAAGGTGACCAATACCGAAACCGGACAGTCTCCCAAGGTCACCGGCTATACCTACACGGCGCGTGGGCAGGTCCTGCGGGAGACCAAGGCCAACGGCAACACCGTGGACCACACCTATTATCGCGATGGGGCGTTGGCTTCGCAGGTGGAGAAGAAGACTGACGCCACCCTGGTGGCCCGGCATGATCTGGTCTACAACGCGAATGGGCACCGCACCCGCGATGCCTCCAAGGTGCAGAACGCGGATGATCCGAGCGCGTATTTGGATCGGGTGCGGGAGTACACCTATGACCCGCAGGACCGTATCGCGCATGTGACGAAGAAGGACGCGGCCACGGGTGCGGTGTTGGAGGACGAGGACTACGTCCACGACGCGGGTGGCAACATCATCGAGCAAACCCTCGACGGCACCACCGCGAGCTACACCTATGACCGTAACCGGCTGACTTCGGTCACCACGGGCGGCTCCACGGCCTCCTACAACTACGACCCCTATGGGCGCCTGTTCGGTGTCAAGTCCGCGGGGGAGATGTTGGAGGCGTGGGTCTACGACGGGTTCGACCGGGCCGCCACGCATCACAAGCGCACCGATGCGGGCGGCATCGAGACGAGCACCTACACCTACGATCCCCTCGACCGGACGGTGTCGAAGACCAGCGGGACTGAGACGACCGACTTCGCCTATCTGGGTCTGTCGGACAAGGTCGTCACCGAAGAAGTCTCTGGGCAGGTTCAGCGGTCCTATGCCTACGACGCCTGGGGTGGGCGGCTGTCGCAGCTGAAGCATGACACCGACGGCACCGGCCCCGAGGTCGAGGAGGATTCGTTCTACGGGCACAATCCGCACACCGATGTCGAGACGCTGACCACCGAGACCGGTGACACCCGCGCCACCTACGGCTACACCGCCTACGGCAAGGACGACGAAGAGGCGTTCACCGGGATCGACAAGCCGGATGCGCAGAACCCGGGCCGGGAGCCCTACAACGTCTACCGGTTCAACGGCAAACGCTGGGACCCCCACACCAGCTCTTACGACATGGGGTTTCGGGACTACAACCCCGGCCTGAACCGCTTCCTCACCCGCGACACCTACACCGGCGCACTGGCCGACCTCAACCTGGCCACCGACCCCTACACCGGCAACCGCTACACCTTCACCGCAGGCAACCCCATCAGCCGGATCGAGATCGACGGGCACATCAGCTGCACCGGACCCGACGGCATCGACTGCGGCATGGAAAAGCGTATCTCCGGCAGTACGACGCAAGAGCGATTGGCGGCGAGAGCGGCACTTGAGCAGCCTGCGCTGGGGCGCGATCTGAACCGCGAAGAACAACGCTTCCTCCGCCCGGTTGGTTACGAGGGCAACGGCGAGCTGTCCACCCGCGACGCGATCGCCCTGGCCGGGAAGAGTCAAATGGCCTGGCAGAAGGTCTGCACACTCATTAACCGAAGCACCGACAGCTGCTACGCAGGCACCACCAGACACCCCACCTTCCAAGACGCCGAACCCTTCGCCAAATTCCTCTACCAACTATCCCCCATCGCCGATATCGCCAACTGCGCAGAAGGCGACCCAGAAGGCTGCGCATGGCTCGCAGCCAACCTGATCCCCACCAGCAAAGCCGCCAAAGCAATCGGCAAAGCCGCAGACTCCGTGGACGAACTCGCGCAGATCGGCTTCCGAAGCAACACATCACACATTTTCCGAAATGCACCTGGACACCTAGCTGAGGACACCGCTGAAAATCGAGCTCTAATCAAGAGCGCTCTCGACCCGGCGAACCTCCGCCAGACGGATCCGCTGAAGGATGGTACACTTCTTTATAGATATTTTAGGATCCTTCCTGACGGAACCCAGGTGTGGGCAGAGGTTCGCAATGGCGAGATCACCAATGGAGGCCTCAATGACATCCCCCGATAACCCTCAACCAGAGCAAGATCTCCTTACTCCGCATGAGGCATTCCTGGCGATGACTGACTTTATCTGGCAGTTTGCCCAACGGGCTGGCGACGACCTGATCACCCTTATTGGTGACACCGAGATCGAGGCTGATGGCGGCCCCTTCGATCCGGCTGCTTGGGAAGATTGGCTGACGAGTGTGGCCAAGATCCGAGAGGGTAAACCGCCGCGGGAGGCTGATGGCGGCCCGGTTGATCCGACTGCTTTCGAACATTGGCTGGCGAGGGAGGCAAAAACCCGAGAGCGTAAGGGTTCCTGACGCATTGTTTTGGTGAGTCGGCGGCGAGTTCAGGTGGTGGAAGCATCCGTTTCGAAGAGTTCGGTGAACACTTCGTTGGGTTTTTTTCCAGTTGTGGATCTTAGTAGTACTTTGTTAGGTGTCGGCGTGTCGTTTTGCCCATCTATTGTGGAGGGTGATTGACTGTTGTGGTGACTCCGGAACAGATTGAGCGGATACGTCCACGGCTGGTGGAGTTCACTGCGGAGATGTTGGGTGGGCTGGCGCGGTCGGATCAGCGGGCCAAGGGTGAGCTGTACGTGCGGGGTTTGTTGACCGAGGGCGCGCGTAAGAGATTGTCTCATGTGGTAAGTTTTCGGAGTTTTTTTTCCAGCAGGTCACGGCGGCTGCGAGTTGAAGGAAGGCGAGGAAGTGTGCGGCTTTGCGTTCGTAGCGCAGGGTCAGGCGCCGGCATCCGGTCAGCCAGGCGATCGTCCGTTCGATCACCCACCGGTGTTTGCCGAGTTTCTCGGCGGATTCGATGCCCTTGCGGGCGATCCGCACGCAGATGCCTTGCGTTCTGACCCAGTGTCGCAGCGCGCGCTGGTCGTAGGCCTTGTCCGCATGCAGCTTCGCCGGCCGGCCCCGCCGGGGGCCGCGGCGGGACTTCACCGCCGGGATGGCCATCACCAGGGGTTTGAGTGCGTGCGAGTCGTGAGTGTTCGCGGCGGAAATCGCGACCGTGAGCGGCAGCCCGCCGCGATCGGACACCACGTGGATCTTCGAGCCCGGTTTGCCCCGGTCAACGGGGCTGGGACCGGTCAGAGATCCCCCTTTTTTTGGCTCTGTTGATCTATGTGTGGGTGCGGTCCGGTAGTTCGGGGCGGTAGCCGCCGAGGGCCAGAAGTGCGAGGGAGATGAGGGCGTCGGGGTGTTTGAATCCGAAGGCCAGTCGTGTCAGCAGCCGGATCTTGGTGTTGGTCGATTCGATCAGCGCGTTCGACAGGCCGTGGTCGAGCGTCGCGTGGATGGCGGCGAGCTCGGATCGGATGGTGCGGGCGAGTTTGGTGAACTCGGGTATTCGGCATCGTGCCGCCCAGGACAGCCAGCGTTGCAACGCTTCTTTACCGGCTTCGCCACCGATTGCGAAGACGTGCCGGAGTCCTTCTTTGAGCAGGTAAGCGCGGTAGAGGCGGGGGTCGGTTTTGGCTATCCAGGCAAGCTTGTGGCGTTGGTGATCGTTGAGGTTTTCCGGGTTCTTCCACAACGCCCATCGTGCTCGTTTCATGGTTTGTGCGGCACCGGCCGAGGCCCGCCGGCCGCGCCGGTCCTTATTGCTGCCGCCGGGCTGACGGCGCGCGGTGTTCCATGCCTGACGCCGTACCTGGTCCAGCGCGTCGGTGGCCCACTTGACCACGTGAAACGGGTCAGCGCAGCGGGTTGCGTCCGGGCAGTACTGGGCCACGGTGCGGGCAATCCAGGCCGCCGCATCCGCAGACACATGCGTGATCTGCGCGCACCGGTCGGGGCCGAGTAACTCGAAGAACGCCGCCAGCGTGGGCTTGTCGTTGCCCGGCGCTGCCCATACCAGCCGTCCGGTGTCGTGATCGACCACCACGGTGAGATACCGGTGGTTCTTCTTGTAGCTGATCTCGTCGATCCCGATCCGGCGCAGCCCGGCCAGCCGATCAACCCGGGCGTCGATATCGGCCCGGACCCGGGTGATGATCGCCCCCACGGTGGGCCAGGCGATCCGCATCAGCTGCTGGACCGTGGACCTCGACGTCGCGGTCGCCAGCCAGGCGACGGTGTCATCGAAGGCGCGGGTATGCCCGGCGCCGTGCCGGGCCCAGGGCACCGCGCTGACCACGATCCCGTGCTCACGACACCGCACCCGGGATGCGGCAGCTTCGACGAACGCCTGCACGGTTCCCAGGTCCAGCGCACGCCATCGACGCCGGCCCCGGCCGCGTCATAGCGCGGACACCGCCGACGACACACCCCGCACCGGTCACGATCCCACCGCCGGACCCGCACCGCGGCCACCAGCACCTGCTCGGCCTCATCGAACTCCACCAACTCCACGACCGCTGTGTTCACGCCCAGCAGCCGACCCCATACCCTGACACCGGGCACGTCGTTCTCCGTCTATCCGGTTTCTGTTCCTCGACAGCTCAGAAACCTAGACCCAGCAACGACGTGCCCCCTCTACTACCTGAGCAAACTACCCACACATCAGTACAAAGAGCCGAAAAAAAGGGGGATCTCTGACCGGACCGAACCCGGTCGACCGCGGCAAACCCGGCTCGAAGATCCACGCCTTGTCCGACCGGGCCGGTCTGCCCTTGACCGTCGCCATCTCCGCGGCCAACACCCACGACAGCCACGCCCCTCAAGCCCCTGGTCAACGCGATCCCCGCCATCCGCGCCCGCCGGGGACCACAACGACGGAAACCGGCCAAACTCCACGCCGACAAGGCCTACGACATCCCCGCCCTACGCGACTGGCTCCGCCAGCGCCAGATCATCCCGCGCATCGCCCGCAAAGGCATCGAAACCACCGAGAAACTCGGCCGCCACCGCTGGGTCATCGAAAGAACGATCGCCTGGCTGACCGGCTACCGCCGCCTGACCATCCGATATGAACGCAAACCCAGCCACTACCTCGCCTTCCTCACACTCGGCGCAGCCATCACCTGCTACAAGAAACTCACCAAATGAGACACTCTCTAAGTCATTCTGGTCGCGCATGCAGGTCGAACTGCTCGACCGCCGCCGATGGTGCACTCGGGTCGAGCTGGCCGACGCGATCTTCGAGTACCTCGAGATCTGGCGCAACCGCCAACGCCGCCACAGCCGGGCTGGGATGGCTGACTCCGATAGGGTTCGAGAACGAAACCGTCGAAGCATGAAACCCATCAACGAACTCCACGAAATCCGCGGCATACCAACACCTGCACCAGACCCGGGACGCATCATCGTCAGGCTTGTCCCCCAGCAGGCCGTGACCGGTAGCACCTGATCCGCCAGGCCAGGCCGTTTTGGCGACCCGGGCGCCACCAGCTTGCGGAAATGACCTGGTTCCAACCCGTGAATTGGGCAATACACGCCGACCGTGACGCCGAGACCGCCTGCCACACCATGTTCAACTACCAGTGCAACTCGCTCCACACCGGATTACGCGACAAACCTCAGCTCGATCCGGCCAGATCTCCGCAATGCGTTCCGAGGAATCCGGCGATACGGGAGATGGCGTCCTTACCGTCCGCCGTCGTTGGCTCGAAGAGTGGGAAGTCGTGGTAGAGACCGTCGTAGACCTCGAGCTGAACCGGTACGCCTTGTTGCCTTGCCGCTGCGGCGAAGCGGCGCGTGTCGTCCACGAGTACTTCATTCCCGCCCGCGATCAGCAACAGGGGCGGTAGGTCGCGCAGATCGGCGTACAGCGGCGAAGCGTCTTTGGCCGAGGTCCCCTGCAGGTACATCTGCGCGACCATGAGCACGACCTCGCGGTTGATGAAGGGGTCGACGTCAGCGCAGGTTTCCATGGAATCACCGGACGCCTCGAAGTCGAGCCAGGCCGACACGGTCGCGGCGGCCGCGGGCAGTGGGACACCCATGTCGCGCAGCCGGACGAGCGCCGCCAGCGTCATACCGCCGCCGGCTGAGTCACCGACGATCGCCACGGCGGCCGGGTTCTGGCCCTCCGACAGCAGCCACCGATACGCCTTTGTGACGTCGTCCACGCCTGCCGGGTAGGGCCTCTCCGGGGCGAGTCCGTAGTCGAGGGCAAGTACACGGGCGCGGCAAGCCACGGCGATGCGGGCGATGAAGTCGCGGTGCGTGTCGGTGGACCCGAAGGCATAACCACCCCCGTGCAGGAAGACGACGGTGCGGCCGGGAACCGGGTCCGCAGGCTCGAACCAGGCGCCGTCGACCCCGCCCGCGTCGACGGCCAGCCGGCGCACATCGGGCACCGGCTCCAGACCCGACATCACCTTGTCCATCAGCGAGGCCCAGCCGTCACGGAACCCCTCGACCGTCGTAGGCGGGTTGTCGAGCATGGCCTTCAGCTCGGCGAGTATCGCTTCCATCCGGTCCGTCATCGTTGACCTGCCTTTGGCTCGATATCCATAGAGGGTAGTTGAAGCTGGCTAGGAGGATATTCAGCGCTAGCTTAACGGTCAATGCTCTGACGCGACCTTGTGCACGATGGACTACTTACGCTACAAATATTAGCTAGCGGATGCTAGCCGGATGGGTTGCGGCTGGAATCGTCTGTACTCACGCCGAGCCGAAGGAGCCTTCCGGTGATGTCGCAGGTGACAGTGGACCGCGACGGCCCGCTGACCATCGTCGAGTTGCGCTCACCACCGCTGAACCTCTTCGACGAGGCCCTGATCACGGCGCTGGAGACTGCCCTGAGTGCGGTTGAGGCGCGCCCGGGCGCGGGCGTACTCCTCCGGGCGGCGGGCAGGGTCGTCAGCGGCGGTGTCGACGTGCGGCTGTTCGATGCGCTGGCTGATGCCGCCGCCGCGGAGCTGCTGTTCCGCCGGTTGCTCACCATCTCCCGGCGAGTGGAGTCGCTCCCGGTGCCCACGGTCTTCGCCGCACACGGGCTCTGCCTCACAGCGGCGTTCGAACTCGCGCTCGCCTGTGACCTGATCGTCGCGGCTCGGTCGGCGCGCTTCGGGCTGGTCGAGCGTGCGGTCGGGCTGACTCCGGCGATGGGCGGAACACAGCGCCTCACCGCGCTGGCCGGACCGGCCCGGGCGCGCGAGTTGGTGATGACCGGGGAGTTGTACGGCGCTTCAGAGCTGCACGGGTGGGGTGTTGTGAACTGGGTCCTGCCGGACGACGGATTCGCGCGCTCGGCTCAGGACGTCGCAGCCCGGATCGCGGAGGGCCCCGCAGCGGCCCACGCGCTGACCAAGAAGATCGTCCGCGTCCAGCAGGAGCGCGGAACTCAAGCGGCCGATGAGATCACGGCAACCGAGGTCGCCCAGCTCATCGGTACCCGGGACTTCCGGGACGGTGTCGACGGCTTCCTGCGGAATGGGCCGCCGCCGCTGCGCGATCGGGACGGCAAGCCGACGAAGGTGAAGGTGACACGGCGATGAGGCTCAACGGCAAGGTAGCCATCGTGACCGGTGGCGGATCGGGTATCGGCAAGTCGGTCGCGGTGGCCTTCCACCGTGAGGGTGCCAAGGTGCTGGTCGCCGACCTCAGCGGCGCGGAGAAGGAAGTCGCCGACACGCTCGGCGACGGAGCGGCGGCATTCTCCGTCGACGTGTCGGACGAGGGGCAGGTCCAGGCGATGATCGAGGCGTGCGTCAGCAGCTTCGGCGGTGTCGACATCCTGGCTAACGTCGCGGGAATCGATGGTGCGCGGACACCCCTGCAAAACTACGACTCGTCGCTCTTCCAGCGCGTTATGGACGTCAATCTGATGGGCACCTTCCTCGCTATGAAACATGCCTTCCCTGCCATGGCCCAGCGAGGCGGCGGGTCCGTCATCAATATGTCCTCCATCGGGGGACTGATCGCGACGCCGACGATGGCGCCGTACTGCTCAAGCAAGGGTGGGGTAGTGCAGCTGACCCGGGTCGGCGCGATCGAGGGCGCACCAATGGCCGTCCGGGTCAACGCGATCTGCCCCGGGCTGATCGACACCCCGCTGGTGCGCAAGATGGGAGAGGCGGCGCCGGAAGCCATCGAGGGTGCGAAGCAGATGACGCCGATGGGCCGGATGGGGCGTCCTGAGGAGATCTCGGCACTGGCACTGTTCCTCGCATCGGACGAGTCGCCATTCCTCACCGGGGCGGCCATTCCCGTCGACGGCGGATACACCAGCTGGTAGCTGGCCAGCGAGCGCTCGCGCGCTTGGCTTGCGGTTGACCCCTGGTGCGGCGACACCTGAAAGGACGTTGAGCGTGCCCACTTCGGCTGCGTACTTGCCGCGCGACCTGTTCCGGAACAAGACCGTCTTCATCACCGGAGGTGGCAGCGGTGTCAATCTCGGCATCGCGAAGAGCTTCGCCGCCGTCGGTGCGAACATCGCGATCTGCGGGCGAACCGCCAGCCGCCTCGACGAGGCGGCAGCCGAACTGAAGGGCTTCGGCGGGCAGGTGTGCACCGCCGTCGCCGATGTTCGCGACCCCGCCGCGGTACGGGATGCGCTCGCGAAGAGCCTGGCCGAGGTGGGCCCCGCCGACGTACTGGTCTGCGGTGCGGCCGGCAACTTCGCGGCACCGGCCGAGGCGATCAGCAGCAACGGGTTCCGCGCAGTAGTCGAGATCGACCTTCTCGGTACCTTCCACACGGCCCACGCCGCTTTCGACCAGTTGAAGCAAACTCGCGGTAGTGTGCTCGCGGTATCCGGCGGGCAAGCTCACATGCCGTTCATGCACCAGTCTCACGTCGGGGCGGCCAAGGCCGGCGTCGACAACCTCATCCGGGCACTGGCGCTGGAATGGGGCCACCACGGCATCAGATGCAACGTAATCGTGCCGGGGCCGATCACCGGCACCGAGGGAATGAAGCGCCTCGCCGGGGTCACCAGTGCCGCGACGTGGAACCAGATGGTCGCGCTCGGGCGGCACGGCGCGCCGGATGAGGTGGGCGCGATGGCGGTCGTGTTGTGTTCACCGCTCGCCTCCTACGTGACGGGCGCCCGGATCGTGGTGGACGGCGGACTGGAACTCGGGGGCGCGGGCCTGTTCAACCAGGCGATCGCCCGGGACAGTTGAATGACGACACGCGCAAGGTTGCTAGCTAAGGCTAGCTAGCGATGGCATGCTAAGGTGGTGGTGTCAGCCAGCTGGAGGTGCACAACCCAATGTCCGTATCCGAAACGGACCAGCTCACCAAGGGCGAAGGTAGGCCACAACGCCAGCGCCGACGCTCCTCTGAGGTCGATGCGCTCATCCTCGATGCCGCCCAGCAACTGTTCGGTTCGAAGGGTTACGCCGGTACCAGCGGTCGCGAGATCGCGAAGTTGGCCAACGTGCACGAGCCGTCGATCTACCGCCGGTTCGGCTCCAAGGCAGGTCTGTTCGAGGCGGCCGTGCTCTCACCGTTCAACGAGGCCATCTCCTCCTACCTGGAGGAGTGGCAGAAGCAGGTGGACGAGCCTGCGACGACCGTGGGACTGGTGCGCAGCTTCGTCACCCCGATGTACGCCCTGGTGTCGGAGCACCGTGAGCTGGTGCTGGCACTGCTGGCGGCACATGAGTTCCATGCTGGCTCGGTGGACGCGGAACGGCCCAACTTCGACGCGCTGCTGCGCAGGATGGATACCCAGGCGCAGGTGGAGAGCATGCGCCGGGGCCTGCAGACCAGCGAGGACGCCAAGCTGACAGTCCGGGTCGCGACGGCGATGGTGATGGGGATGGCCCTGCTCTCGGACTGGCTGCTTCCCCCCGGCGCCGCCAGGCCCTCGGACGAGGTCATCACCGACGAGATGGTCCGGCTGATCAGCCACGGGGTGGCGGCGCAGGATGCCGCCCCGGCCGGTAGCGCACGCGGTGAGGACAGTGCCATGAGCCCGTTTCTGCTGAACCAGCTCCTCGACCGCCTGGCGGAGGCCGAGGGCCGCGCGGTGCGGGCCGAGCTGGAACTCGAACGACTGCGCGCGGCGACCCGGTCGGCGCACTGACCCCGCGGCAGCCCCAGTCGTCCCTCGGCGTACGAGCCCACCACACCGCAACGACAGCAAACAAGGCGACGGTGCCTGTGGCTTCGCGCTAGCGACCCGAGAAGTCCGGC
The DNA here is from genome assembly GCF_011761185.1 of Saccharomonospora amisosensis. Taxonomy (NCBI): domain Bacteria; kingdom Bacillati; phylum Actinomycetota; class Actinomycetes; order Pseudonocardiales; family Pseudonocardiaceae; genus Saccharomonospora; species Saccharomonospora amisosensis. The sequence continues at coordinate 1,523,059 of NZ_JAAOYM010000001.1, forward strand.
CGGCGGCGCTCCAGGAAGGCCGAGACCCCCTCGGAGAAGTCCTTGGTGCGAAGCAGCGCGACCTGGCCTGCGCGTTCCCGATCCACTGCCGCGGTCAGGGCTGCCAGCGACGCATCGTTGATCGCCCGTTTGAGCGCCGCGTACGACAGGGTGGGACCCGACGCCAGCCGATCCGTCAGTCCTGCGACGGCCGAATCGAACTCGTCGTCCGCGACCACCCGGTTGATCAGTCCCCAGTCTGCTGCGGTGGCCGAAGGGATCGGCTCGGCAAGCATCGCCATCTCCATGGCTCTGGCCCGCCCGATCGCGGCGGGGAGCAAGAGCGTCGCCCCGCCGTCCGGCATCAGACCGATGTTCGCGAACGCCATCAGGAAGTACGCCGAGCTCTTCGCGATGACCAGGTCGCAGGCTAGCGCGATCGAGCAGCCCGCGCCGGCCGCGACTCCGTTCACCGCTGCCACCACGGGCTTGCCTACCCGGCGCAGCGCGAGCACCAGGCGGTTGGCGGCATCGATCGCGGTGCCGTCGAGCCGGACCGCGCCGTCAGCATCTGCCATGCCGCTCACGTCGGCGCCCGAGCTGAACGCCCGGCCCGCACCGGTCAGCACCAGCACGCGCACGCCGTCGTCGTATTCGATCTGGTCGATCTGGTCGGCCAGCACGCTCATCAGCTCGGTCGTCAGTCCGTTGAGGCTGCCGGGTCGGTCAAGCACCAGATGGAGCGCGCTTCCGTGACGCTCCAGCCGCAGGCCGGCGGGGTGTTCGGTAACGATGGGCATGCAGGTGTTCCTTCGTCATCCGCGTCAGAGGGACCTGGCTATGAGCTCTTTCATCACTTCGTTCGCACCCGCGTAAATCCGCTGCACGCGACTGTCGAGGAAGATCTGTGAGATCGGGAACTCGGTGGTGTAGCCGTACCCACCGAATAGTTGCAGGCATCGGTCGACGACCGCGCATTGTTGATCGGTTACCCAGTACTTGGCCATGGCAGCGGTCGTGCTGTCGAGTTCGCCACGAACATGACGCTCCACGCATTCATCGACAAACGTGCGCGCGACACGTGCGATCGTCGCGCATTCGGCCAGCTCGAACTTCGTGTTCTGCAGATCGAAAAGCCGCTGTCCGAACATCTCGCGTTGTTTGGCGTACGTCAGAGCCAGGTCGACGGCGCGCTCGGTGACCACCACGCCGTTCACCGCGCAGATGAGCCGTTCCTGCGGCAGTTGCCGCATGAGCTGGGCGAAGCCCTTCCCTTCCACCGGACCCAGCAGATTCGCGACCGGAACCCGCAGGTCGTCGAAGAACAACTCGGTGGTGTCCTGGCCCTGCTGCCCTATCTTGCGGAGGACCCTCCCACGCCGAAACCCCGGCACCTCGCCGGATACTTCCGCGACGATCAAGGAGATTCCCTTGGCACCCAGCTCGCGGTCCGTCTTGGCCGCGATGATCAGCAGATCGCAGGTTCGCCCACTCGAAATGAACGTCTTCGCGCCGTTGATCACGTACTCGTCCCCGTCGCGGACCGCCCGCGCGGAGATCGCTTGCAGGTCCGAGCCGGCGCCCGGCTCAGTCATCGCGATCGCACCGACCCACTCGCCGCTGGCGAGCTTCGGCAGCCACCGAGCCTTCTGTTCCGCCGATCCGTACGCCAGGAGGTAGTGCGGAACGATCCCGCTGTGTACCGAGAACTGCAGCGCGCTGTTACCTACCCGGGCCTGCTCTTCCAGCAGGACTACCTCGTGGGCGAAAGTTCCACCTCCCCCGCCGTACTCCTTCGGGATCGACATGCAGAGCAGGCCCAGGTCGCCCGCACGACGGTAGAGATCGCGGTCCGGATAGCCCTGCCGGGCGAAGCGCTCCTCGTGCGGCGAGACCTCCCGCTCGAAGAATTTCCTGGCCAGATCCCGGACCGCAGCCAGTTCTTCGTTCACGCGTACATCGCCTCAATGACCTCCGCGTACTTGGCGGCGATCGGACCGCGCCGCAGTTTCATCGTGGGGGTCAACTCGACCCCCGCGGGCAGCCAGTCGCCGGGCACGATCGTGAACTTCTTGATCTGTTCGACCCGCGCGAGCCGGGTATTCGCCGCCTCGACCCCGGCTTCGACGGCCGCCACGATGCGCTCGTCCCCGGCGAGCGTGACCAGGTCGCCGGGGACGATTCCGTGGTTTTTCGCCCAGGCGGGCGCGGCATCCGCGTCCAGCACGATCAGAGCCGTGTTGTACGGCCGCCCGTCTCCGATACAGCAGGCTTGCCCGATCAGCGGTGAGGCGGCCTTGAGCCGGGACTCGATCATCGCGGGCGACATGTTCTTGCCCATCGCGTTGATGATCAGTTCCTTCTTGCGATCGACAACGCTGAGGTAGCCGTCTTCGTCGATGCTCCCGATGTCTCCGGTATGTAACCACCCGTCCACGATCGTCTCCGCCGTCAGCTCGGGACGGTTGCGGTATCCGCGCGTCACCACCCCGCCGCGGAGCAGGATCTCGCCGTCGTCCGCGAGCCGGATCTGCACGCCGCGCGCGGCGATTCCGACGGTCCCGATCTTGATCCGGTCCGGCGGGTTGGAGCAGCCCGCGCTCGTTGACTCGCTCAGCCCCCACAACTCCGATACCGGAAGCCCTATCGCGTGGAAGAACTCCAGCACGTCCGGTGGCGTCGGCGCGGCCCCCACGTTGAGGGTGTGTGCCGCGTCGAGGCCGAGTTTCGCGCGGATGCCCGCGAAAAGCGCGCCGTCCGCGGCGGCGACGGCGGTGGCCAGGTCGGGCGGGACCGGCTCACCGGACTGTTCGAGACGGACCTTGCGGACCGCCTCGCGTACCGCGGTCTTGGCATGAGCGCCCTGCTCGCCAGGCAACGCGTACAGCATCGCCTCCAGTCCCGCCTTCATCTTCTCCCAGACTCGGGGAACCGCGAAGAACCAGGTGGGGCGCACCTGGGGCAGGTACTGCGAGATCAGCTTCGGATCGGGACAGCATGTCACTTCCGCACCGAAGATGATCGGCAGGTAGTGGTGGGCGATCCGCTCGGCGATGTGCGCCGCCGGCAGCCAGCTGATCACCCGCGAACCGTCGGGCCAGGGGATCCGGCCGTCACATGCCAGCGCGGCGGCCGCGATGTTGCCGTGGGTGAGCTCGACCGCTTTGGGATCCCCTGTCGTCCCCGAGGTGTAGATCAGCGTCAGCAGGGTGTCGGCGTCCAGCGTGCGGACCAGGCCGTCGACGTCGAAGTCGCTGTCCTGCCCCGCTCGGGCGACGTCGGCGAGCGCGTGGACCTCCGTGGGGGCTTCGCCGTCGACGACGATCATGTCCCGCACGTCGGGGACGTTGTGCCACGCGGCCATGGCCTTACCGAGCAGGGCCTGCTCGACGACGATCGCCGTGGCGCCGGAGTCCTTCAGGACGAATTCGATCTGCTCCGGCGCATATGTGGTGTAGATCGAGAACGGGATCGCGCCCACGCTCGCGACGGCCAGGTCGACGAGGTGGAACTCAGGCCGGTTGGACAGCAGCAGGCCGACCCGGTCGCCGGCTCGGACACCGAGCTCGTGCAGTCCGCGTGCCAGTTCGATGGCCGCGGACCGGAGCTCGCGCCAGGTCCAGGACGTCTCGCCGGCGAGGTCGCGGACGGCGACCGTGTCCGGGATTCGCTCAGCCGTGGCCCTCAGGGCGTGCAGCAGGGTGGGTGGGTGACTGGGCATGGGCGATCAGTCGAGGATCAGGTCGGTGTCGCGCTCGAAATCGGTGGCGAGCCATTCGTGGCAGATCTGGAGGTATTCGAAGGGGCCGCCGCCGTAGGTCCGGCCGAACAGGCTCGGGCGATCGTCAAGACCTTCGTTGTTGTAGTAGCCGGGCGTACATTCACGCTCGAACTGCCCGCGATCGACGGCCTTGCTGGCCATGATCTCGGCCCAGCGCTGTTCGGCTTCCTGGCGTATCTCCATGGCGGCGATGCCGTCGGCCATGCAGCGCTTGATGACCTGTGCCACGAAGGCAGCCTGCTCACCGAGGATATGCGGAAAGTTGATCGTCACCGCGGCCTGCGTGATGCCACCGATCACGAACATGTTCGGGAACCCGTTGCTGTAGATGCCGTGCAATGAGTGCACCCCGTCGGCCCAGTCCTTGGCCAGGTTCACGCCACCGCGGCCGAACACCTCGAATCCGCCGGACTCATAGGCGGGGGCGCCGACGTTGAATCCGGTGGCGTAGATGAGGCAGTCGACTTCATGGACGTCGTCGCCTACCTGGACTCCCGTCTCGGTGATGCGGTCCACGCCGCGCCCGTCGGTGTCGACGAGCGTCACGTTGGGCCGGTTGAAGGTCTGCAGGAACTCGTCGCTGTAGAGGGGCCGCTTGCAGAACAGGTTGTAGTACGGCTTGAGCGCCTCGGCGGTGGCCGGGTCCTCGACGATCGAGTCCACCCGAGCTCGGATCTCCTCCATCTTCTCGAAGTCGGCGAGCTGCATCAGTGCCTGCGGATCGGTCTCGACCACCGCCGCCTTGCTGCTGGCCCACACCGCGAGCTTGCCCCACACGTCCGTCCAGCGGTCAGCGACCAGATCCTCGTTCTGCGGAATACCGATCATGATCGAGTCGAAGTTCACCATCCGCCGCTTCTGCCATCCCGGCGTCAGGCTCTTGACCCACTCCGGGTCGGTCGGCCGGTTGTCCCTCACGTCGACGGCCGACGGGGTGCGCTGGAAGACGGTCAGATGCTCGGCCCACTCCGCGACGCGGGGTGCGATCTGGACACACGACGCGCCGGTGCCGATGATCCCGACCCGCTTCCCCCGCAGTCCGGTCAGATTGCCATCAGGGTCACCGCCGGTGTAGGCGTAATCCCACCGAGCGCTGTGGAACGCATGGCCGGTGAAGGTGTCGAGGCCGGGAATGCCGGGCAGCTTGGGGCGGTTCAGTGGACCGCTACCGAGCACCACGAACCGGGCCTTCATGGCATCGTCACGATCGGTGCGGACGATCCACCGTAGGCAGTCCTCGTCCCAGGTGATGCTGGTGATCCTGGTCTGCAGTGCGGCGTCGGAGTAAAGGTCGTAGTGCCGTGCGATCCGCTGACAGTGCGCGAGGATATCCGCGCCCTTGGCGTACTTCTCGGTTGGCATCGCGCCGGTCTCTTCCAGCAGCGGCAGGTAGATGTAGGAATCCACGTCGCACCGGATGCCCGGGTACCGGTTCCAGTACCAGGTGCCGCCGACGTCCGCGGCCCGGTCGATGATGCGGATGCGCGGTATGCCGGCATCGCGCAGCCGCGCACCTGCCTGCAGCCCTGACATCCCGCCACCGACGATGACGACGTCGACCTCGTCGGTCAACGGCTCGCGCTCGACCATGGGCTCGGCGTACGGGTCGTCGTCGTAGGTCTCGAACTTCCCGGAGACATCGACGTACTGCCGGTAGCCGTCGGAACGCATGCGCTTGTCCCGCTCCTGCCGGTACTTGCGCCGCAGTTCCTCCGGATCGAATCCCAGCTCGTCCGTGGTCATCGGCTGCTCCCATCGCTGCGTTGAAATGGTGATCACACTGTAGGTATGAAGCACTACTTCGTCAAGGTAGTGTTTGCTAGCTTTCTGATCCGACATGTCCGCTGAGCAGCGCATACTGGGCGGCCAACTTCGGCAATCAGTGGTCCGATCAATACCGGAGTTGTGTAGTACCAGGAAGCGAGCCTGATTGCGCGCCCAGCCAATCTCGGGGCAATGCCGACTTCCGCGCCGGCGGTACGGCGGTCGCCGCTACCGGCGTCGTGGGTCCGGCTTGCAAGTGGAAGCCCGACGAAGGCGCGCCCGTCGGCGCGTGTGCGCGCGGGCATCGACGAACCCGTCAGCAAGCGGCCAAAGGCGCGGCCACCGCCGGCTCCGTCACCGGCTTGCCCGGATCGAAGCGCTGCGGTCGGGACGGCCCCACATACCGGTCACGGCGCCGGGCACTGCCGCGGACCATCCGCCGGGCTGAGCCGGGCAAGGTGATGACTCCGGACAGGTTGACACTGTGGACATTCGGCGCCCGTGCGACCGGGACGTGAGCACGGTACCGGCTTCGCCCGCCGACCCCCGACCAGATGCAGGGAATTCCGGCGCTACCGTAGCGGCCCCTCGCGCCTCAGCAACATCATCACCACCGCTTGTGTTCCTGCGGGTTACCCGGAAGGCTCGCCGCCCAGCCCCTCGCCATCGCCGCGTACGGGGGCCACGACCGGGTGGCCGCCGGCGGTGGTCAGCACCTCCACGGTCGCGCGGTAGTGCCGCCGCAGCACCTGTGGTGTCAGCACCTGGGCAGGCGGACCCTGCGCGGCAACCCCACCGGAGTCCAGTAACAGCAGCCGGTCGGCGTACTGCGCGGCGAAGGTCAGGTCGTGCAGCGTGGTGACCACGGTGGTGCCGTCCTCGCGGCGCAACCGGTCGAGCCGGTCCAGCAGCACCTGAGCGTGCCCGATGTCCAATCCGGACGTTGGTTCGTCAAGCAGTAGCAGGCTGGTGCGCTGTGCCAAAACCCTGGCCAGCACGGCGCGCTGCCGCTCGCCGCCGGACAGCGTGCGCAGCCTGCGGCTCGCCAGTCGCCGCAGGTCCAGTCTCGCCAGCGATTCCTCGACGATGGCCAGATCGGTCGCGCCCTCCTTGGCCAGCGGCCCCAGGTGCGGCGTGCGGCCCAGCAGCACGTAGTCGGTGACGGTGAGGCCGTCCGGCAGGATCGGGTTCTGCGGGGCGTAGCCGAGCAGCCTCGCTCGCCTGCGCCGGGTCAGCGCATCGCTCGCCGTGCCGTGCAGCGTTATCTCGCCACCGTGCCGCACCAGTCCGGCGATCGCCTTCAGCAGGGTGGACTTGCCCGCCCCGTTGGGACCCACGATCGCCAGCCAGCCACCCGGCTCGATCTCCGCCGACACCTCGCGCACCACCGGATCGGCCCCGTAGCCCGCGGACACCCCGCGCAGCCACACCGCGGTCACGGCAGCCGTCCCCTCGATGTGCGTAGCACGATCGCGAAGAACGGCGCGCCCGCGAAGGCGGTGACCACACCCAGCGGCAGCTCTCCCGGCAACACCGTGCGCGCCACGTGGTCGGCGAGGATCAGGAACACCGCACCACCGATCAGCGCCAGCGGCACGATGACCCGGTAGCTCGATCCCGCCAGCAGCCGCACGATGTGCGGCACGACGATCCCGACGAACCCGATCAGCCCGCTGACCGCCACCGCGGCGGCGGTGGCCAGCGACGCCGCCGCGAGCAGCAGCAGCCGCACCCGGCCGGGCCGGACCCCGAGCGACGCCGCTTCCGCGTCGCCGAGCGCCAGCACGTCCAGCAGCCGGGCCGATGCCAGCAGCACGACGGCCGCCAGCACGACGTAGGGCAGCGCCAGCAGCAGGTCGCGCCAGCTGCTGACGTTGAGCCCGCCCATCGTCCACGTGTAGACCTGCTTGATCGTGTCGGTGTTGAGTTGCTGGACGAAGGTCTGGATCGCGGTCAGGAACGCCGTTACGGCCACGCCCGCCAGCAGCAGTGTCGCGGTTCCTGAACCACCCGCCGACCGCCCGACGGCCCAGCTCAACCCCACACCGGCGAGCGCGCCCGCGAACGCGGCAAGCGGCAGCGGCCCGATCAGCCAGCCGGTGACGGCCGGGGCGAACACCATGACCACCGTCGCGGCCATCCCGGCGCCCGCCGCCGCGCCGAGCAGGTACGGGTCGGCGAGCGGGTTTCGGAACACGCCCTGGAACGCCGCACCCGCACCGGCCAGTGCCGCGCCGACGAGACCAGCGAGCAGCACCCTCGGCACCCGCAGCTGCCACACGATCGCGGCCTCGCGTTCCGACAGCGGGGACACGCCGCCGCTGACCTGGGCGGCGATCTCGGCGAGGACGCGTTGCCAGCCGAGCTCACCCGCCCCGACCACGACGGCGAACACCACGGTGAACAGCAGCGCGAGCAGCGCGAGCAGCACAGTCCGTGGCCGCAGCCTCGTCGTGGCCGGGCGGGAACGAGCTTTGAGCACGGCTACCGGCCGGCGTCGCGCACGGTGGACGACACGGTGCGGACGAAGTCGACGAGCCGGGGACCCCAGCGCGAGGCGATGTCGTCGCCCACCGCGACCACGCGGCCCTGCCTGACGGCGGTCAGCGTGTCCCAGCCGGGCCGCTCGGCGACCGTGTCCGCGCTCTGCCCGCAGCAGTTGGTGTCGGCGAGGAAGATCAGGTCCGGGTCAGCGCGCAGGATGTGCTCCGCCGAGAGTTGCGGGTAGCCGCCGAGCGCGTTGGGGTCGTCCTGGTCGGCGATGTTGCGCAGCCCGAACAGGTCGTAGACCCCGCCGATGAAGGTGGCCGAGGTGACGCTGTAGAAGCTGGGGTCCAGCTCGTGGTAGTAGCTCAGCTCGGTTTTCGGTGTGTCGGCCACGAGCTTGCTGATCTCGGCCTCGGTACGGCGCGCGAGTTCGGCCCCCTCCTTGGCGTGACCGGTGGCCTTGCCGACGAGTTCGAACTGCGTGTAGGCGTCGCGCAGCGTCGCGGGTGCGGGAAGCACCAGCGTCTTGGTGCCGGTCTTCGCCAGCGCCTTCGAAAGCTTGTTCTCCAGGTCGGACTCGACGATGACCAGGTCGGGGTTGTGGGAGGCGATCGCCTCCGGGTCGATGTTGAGCCCGGAAAGGGACGTGCGCGGCGCCTGCTCGGGGTAGGTGGACTGATCGTCGGCCGCGACCACCTGCTCGCCCGCGCCGACGGCGTACAGCGTCTCGGTCGTGGAAGGTGACAGCGAGACGATGCGCTCGGGCGCCGCCTCGAGGGTGACCTCGGGCGCACCCGAGGGACGAAGGGTGACCGGGAAGCCGTTCCCACCCCCTGCCGAGGCCGATGCGGGCTCCTCCCGCTCGGCGCAGCCGGCGAGGGCGAACAACAGCAACAGCGGTAACAGTGGCAACAGCGCCCACAGGCGCCGGCTGGAAGGCAACATGGAACCTCGACTGGTCGGCCGGCGCGGGCCGCGCCGGGACCGCGGGCCGCGATCGCGGACGCCGCACCCCTGCGCCGGAGGCGGGTGGCGTCAGCGCGAGCGGCAGGCGACCTGGCTCGAGGCCCGCTGTCACGGCACGTGTTCGTACCGGCACAACGGGTCCCATCACAGTTGCGGCACAGCGCCGGATTCACACCGGACTTCGCTCCCGCTCGCGTCGAAGGACGCTACCAGGCCGCGAAATTCGGGTAGACTCCATAGGACAAATCACCGGTAGTGCACAGTCCGTGCGCCAGTCGGGCAAGGCGCCCAAAACATCAAGAACATCGCCGTTCTCCGCAGCCAGATTGTTACGGTCGCGTGGGCGGAATGTGCACTTCGAACCGGTGCTCCCACGTTTCCCAGATGTTAAGGTCGCGCTAATGAGCGGGCCATCGTCGTCCCGTGCGCAGCACAAACCGAGCACGAAGACGACGCAGGAGGTCCCATTGATCTTCTCCGCGATTCCGGCTCAGCAGGGTCTTTACGACCCTGTAACGGAACAGGATTCCTGCGGTGTGGCCATGGTCGCCCACGTCCGAGGGGTACGCTCCCACAACATCGTCACCGACGCGCTGACGGCGCTGACGAATCTCGACCACCGTGGCGCCGCGGGCGCAGAGCCCACCAGCGGCGACGGGGCGGGCATCCTGCTGCAGCTGCCGCACGAGTTCCTTCGTGCGGAGTCCGGGATCGACCTGCCTTCGCCGGACGCGTTCGGCTCGCACCACTACGCCGCGGGCCTGGTGTTCCTGCCCACCGACGCCGAGCAGCGCAGCAAGGCGGTCGGCCTGGTCGAGCGGATCGCGTCCGAGGAGAACCTCCGGGTGCTCGGCTGGCGTGAGCTGCCGGTCGACGCGGACACCGCCGACATCGGCCCGACGGCGCGCTCGGTGATGCCCCACATCGCGATGCTGTTCGTCGCCGGAACAGCCGACGCCGACGGCGTGCTGCCGAGCGGGCTGGAGCTGGACCGGCTCGTGTACCCGCTGCGCAAGCGCGCCGAACACGAGAGCCAGGCGGCGGGCTGCGGCACCTACTTCCCTTCGCTTTCGGCACGTACGCTGGTCTACAAGGGCATGCTGACGCCGGTGCAGCTGCCGAAGTTCTTCCCCGACCTGCGCGACGAGCGGCTCAGCAGCGCCATCGCACTGGTACACAGCAGGTTCTCCACCAACACGTTCCCTTCGTGGCCGCTGGCGCACCCCTACCGCTACGTGGCGCACAACGGCGAGATCAACACCATCCGGGGCAACCGCAACCGGATGCGGGCAAGGGAAGCGCTGCTTGAGTCCGACCTGATTCCAGGAGACCTCAGCAGGCTCTTCCCGATCTGCTCGCAGGAGGGCTCCGACTCCGGCTCCTTCGACGAGGTGCTGGAACTGCTGCACCTCGGCGGCCGCTCGCTGCCGCACGCGGTGCTGATGATGATCCCGGAGGCGTGGGAGAACCACGCCACGATGGACTCCGAGCGCAGGGCGTTCTACCGGTTCCACGCCAGCCTGATGGAACCGTGGGACGGCCCCGCCAGCGTGGCCTTCAGCGACGGCACGCTGGTCGGTGCCGTGCTGGACCGCAACGGGCTGCGGCCGGCCCGCTGGTGGCAGACCGCCGACGACCGGGTGGTGCTGGCCAGCGAGGCGGGCGTGCTCGACCTGCCGCCGTCGCAGGTAATCGCCAAGGGCAGGCTGAAGCCCGGCCGGATGTTCCTCGTCGACACCGACGCGGGCCGTATCGTCAACGACGACGAGATCAAGTCCCGGCTCGCGGCGGAGGCGCCGTACGAGGAGTGGCTGCACGCCGGGTTGCTCTCGCTGTCGGAGTTGCGCGACCGTGACCACATCACGCAGTCGCATGCCTCCGTGCTGCGCCGCCAACTCGCCTTCGGCTACACCGAGGAGGAGCTGAAGGTGTTGCTCGCTCCGATGGCTGCCAAGGGCGCCGAGCCGGTGGGTTCGATGGGGTCGGACATACCGCCTTCGGTGCTGTCCAAACGCTCGCGGTCGCTCTACGATTACTTCAAGCAGGGGTTCGCGCAGGTGACGAACCCGCCGCTGGACGCGATCCGCGAGGAACTGGTCACGTCGACGAGCCGGATCATGGGTCCTGAGCAGAACCTGCTGCAGCCAGGACCCGCGTCGTGCAGGCACATCCAGTTGCCCAGCCCGGTGATCGACAACGACGAGCTGGCCAAGCTCATCCACATCAACGACGACGGCGACCTTCCCGGGTTCGCCTGCACCGTTCTGTCCGGACTGTATGAAGTGGACGGTGGTGGTCCCGCGCTCGCCGATGCGATCGAGCGGGTACGCAGGGAGGCGTCCGAGGCGATCGCCGCGGGGGCGCGCACGCTGGTGCTTTCCGACCGCGACTCCGATCACCGGATGGCACCCATCCCTTCGCTGCTGCTCGTCTCGGCCGTGCACCACCACCTGGTGCGCACCAAGGAACGGCTGCGGGTCGCGCTTGTGGTGGAGACCGGCGACGCCCGCGAGGTACACCACATCGCGTTGCTGCTCGGTTACGGAGCGGCGGCCGTCAATCCCTACCTCGCGTTCGAGACGATCGAGGACATGGTCGCGCAGGGCGCCATCACGGGTGTCGAATCCGCCAGGGCGGTGCGCAACTACGTCGACGCGCTCGTCAAGGGCGTGCTGAAGATCATGTCCAAGATGGGCATCTCCACCGTGGGCGCCTACACGGCGGCGCAGGTGTTCGAGTCGCTGGGACTGTCGCAGGAACTGCTGGACGAGTACTTCACCGGCACCGTCTCCAAACTCGGCGGCGTCGGCCTCGACGTGCTCGCCGAGGAGGTCGCCATGCGGCACCGGCGCGCGTACCCGGACAACCCCACCGAGCGGGTGCACCGTGGCCTCGACAGCGGCGGCGAGTACGCCTACCGGCGCGAGGGCGAACTCCACCTGTTCACCCCCGAAACCGTGTTCCTGCTGCAGCACGCGAGCAAGTCACGCCGCGACGAGGCATACCGGGCCTACGTCGACGAGGTGAACCGGCTCAACCGTGAAGGCGGTGTGCTGCGAGGGCTGTTCTCGTTGCGCACCGGCCAACGTCCGCCCGTGCCGATCGACGAGGTCGAGCCGATCGAGTCGATCATGCGACGGTTCAACACCGGCGGCATGTCCTACGGCGCGCTGTCGATGGAGGCCCACCAGACGCTGGCCATCGCGATGAACGCCATCGGTGGCAAGTCCAACTGCGGCGAGGGCGGTGAGGACCCGGAGCGGCTGTACGACCCGCAGCGGCGCAGTGCCGTGAAGCAGGTCGCGAGCGGCCGGTTCGGTGTCACCAGCGAGTATCTCGTGAACGCCGAGGACATCCAGATCAAGATGGCGCAGGGCGCCAAGCCGGGCGAGGGCGGCCAGCTTCCGCCGAACAAGGTCTACCCGTGGATCGCACGCACCCGGCACTCCACGCCGGGTGTGGGCCTGATCTCGCCGCCACCGCACCACGACATCTACTCGATCGAGGATCTGGCCCAGCTCATCCACGACCTCAAGAACGCCAACGAGCGGGCGCGAGTGCAGGTCAAGCTCGTCAGCACGCTCGGTGTCGGCACCGTGGCCGCCGGGGTGTCGAAGGCACACGCCGACGTGGTGCTCATCTCCGGCCACGACGGCGGCACGGGTGCCTCGCCGATGAACTCGCTCAAGCACGCGGGCACGCCGTGGGAGATCGGGCTGGCGGAAACGCAGCAGACGCTGCTGCTCAACGGTCTGCGCGACCGCATCACGGTGCAGGCGGACGGCGGGTTCAAGACCGGGCGCGATGTCGTCATCGCCGCGCTGCTGGGTGCGGAGGAGTACGGCTTCGCCACCGCCCCGCTGGTGGTGGCAGGCTGCGTCATGATGCGGGTCTGCCACCTGGACACCTGCCCGGTGGGCGTGGCGACGCAGAACCCGGACCTGCGCAAGCGTTACACCGGCCAGGCCGAGCACGTGGTGAACTTCTTCCGGTTCGTCGCGCAGGAGGTGCGCGAGTACCTGGCGCAGCTCGGCTTCCGTTCGCTGGACGAGGCGATCGGCAGGGCGGACATGCTGGACGTCGACCGTGCCGTGGAGCACTGGAAGGCACAGGGGCTCGATCTAGCGCCGATCTTCCGGATGCCGTCGCACACGCCGTACGGCGGCGCGCGGCGCAAGACCCGCGAGCAGGACCACGGACTGGAACACGCGCTTGATCGCACGCTGATCCAGCTCGCCGAGGCCGCGCTGGAGGACGCGCACCCGGTGCGCCTGGAACTGCCCGTGCGCAACGTCAACCGCACCGTGGGCACGCTGCTCGGTTCGGAGATCACCAGGCGGTACGGCGGGGCGGGTCTGCCCGACGACACGATCCGGGTGTTGCTCACCGGTTCGGCAGGCCAGTCACTGGGTGCTTTCCTGCCGCCCGGCGTGACGCTGGAGCTGGTGGGCGACGCCAACGACTATGTCGGTAAGGGCCTTTCCGGTGGACGCATCGTGGTGCGGCCGCATCCCGATTCACCGTTCGACGCGGAGGGACAGGTGATCGCGGGCAACACCATCGCATACGGGGCCACCAGCGGTGAGCTGTTCATCCGGGGCCAGGTCGGCGAACGCTTCGGGGTACGCAACTCCGGTGCGCTGCTCGTGGCCGAAGGCGTCGGTGACCACGCGTTCGAGTACATGACCGGTGGCAGGGCCGTCGTGCTCGGCAAGACCGGCCGCAACCTGGCAGCCGGCATGTCCGGCGGCATCGGGTACGTGCTCGACCTCGACAAGCGCCAGGTGAACGAGGCGATGGTGGATTTGCTCGCGCCCGAGGCGGACGACCTGGCATGGCTGAAGGGGATCGTGCGGCGGCACTACGAGCTGACCCGCTCGGCGGTGGCCGCGTCGCTGCTGGGCGACTGGCCGCGCCGCGGCGCGGCGTTCACGAAGGTGATGCCCAAGGACTACCAGCGGGTGCTGCGTGCCGCCAACGCCGCGAAGGCGGAGGGAAGGAACATCGACGAGGCCATCATGGAGGCAGCCCGTGGCTGAGAATGGCGGAGCTTGCGTAGCGGTGGCCGCGGGTGCCGATCGGGTGTGGGTGTCCCACAAGGCACTGAGGCAGCCCGTGGCTGAGAATGGCGGAGCTTGCGTAGCGGTGGCCGCGGGTGCCGATCGGGTGTGGGTGTCCCACAAGGCACTGAGGCAGCCCGTGGCTGAGAATGGCGGAGCTTGCGTAGCGGTGGCCGCGGGTGCCGACCGGGGTGGGCCCCCGCTGTGGCAGGTTGTTGGGCCACAGCAGGGGAGGGTGTCCCACAGGACACTGGAGGCGGCCCGTGGCTGACCCGACCGGTTTCCTCGACCACGAGCGCGTCGAACAGCCGAAGCGACCCAGGGACGAACGAGCCCGTGACTGGCGCGAGGTGTACGCCGACCTGGACCCGGAGGAGCGCAACCGGCAGGTGCGGGTGCAGGCGACGCGCTGCATGGACTGCGGTATCCCGTTCTGCCATTCCGGCGGTGCGGGCTGCCCGCTGGGCAACCTCATTCCGGAGTGGAACGACCTGGTGCGCAGAGGCGAGTGGGAGCAGGCCAGTGAGCGGCTGCACGCCACCAACAACTTCCCCGAGTTCACCGGCAAACTCTGCCCCGCGCCGTGTGAGTCGGCGTGCGTGCTGGCCATTTCCCCGGCTTCCGGCGGAGCGGTGGCCATCAAACGCGTCGAGGAGACGATCGCTTCGCAGGCGTGGGAATCGGGATATGCCCGGCCGGAGCGGGCCGCGGCCGCCACGGGTAAGAAGGTGGCGGTGGTTGGCTCTGGGCCTGCGGGGCTGGCCGCCGCGCAGCAGCTCACGAGGGCGGGACACGAGGTGACCGTGTTCGAGCGGGACGACCGGCTCGGCGGCCTGCTGCGTTACGGCATTCCCGAGTTCAAGATGGAGAAGAAGGTGCTCGACCGCAGGCTCGCCCAGTTGCGGGAGGAGGGCACCACGTTCGTCACCGGCTGCGAGGTCGGCGTGGACCTCACGGTGGAGGAGTTGCGGGAACGCTACGACGCGGTGGTGCTCGCCGTTGGCGCGCTGCGCGGAAGGGACGACACCGCAACGCCGGGTCGTGAGCTGGCGGGTGTGCATCTCGCGATGGACTACCTGGTGCCCGCCAACCGGTTCTGCGAGGGCGACGGGCCTGCAGAGATCGACGCGGCCGGAAGGCACGTCGTCATCATCGGTGGCGGCGACACCGGAGCGGACTGCTACGGCACCGCCACCAGGCAGGGTGCGCTGTCGGTGACGCAGCTCGACCAGTACCCGCAACCGCCGTCCACTCGCGACGACGACCGCTCGCCGTGGCCCACCTGGCCCTACCTGCTGCGCACCTACCCGGTGCACGAGGAGCGCGGGGAGCGGCTGTTCGCCGTCGCGGTGAAGCGCTTCCTCGGCGACGAGGAGGGGCGGGTGCGCGGCATCGAGTTGCAGAAGGTGCGCGTGGAGAAGGACCCGGGAACCGGGCGACGCCAGGTGGTGCCCACAAGCGAGGAAGTAGAAGAAGTTCCGGCCGACCTGGTACTGCTCGCGATCGGGTTCGAGGGCGTGGAGCACATGAGGCTGCTCGACGACCTCGGGCTGAAGCTCACCGGGCGGGGCACGCTTTCCTGCGGCACCGACTGGCAGACCGACGCGCCAGGAGTGTTCGTGTGTGGCGACGCGCACCGGGGCGCGTCGCTGATCGTGTGGGCGATCGCGGAGGGCAGGTCAGCCGCGCATGCGGTGGACAGCTGCCTCACCGGCTCCTCGGACCTACCCGCACCCGTGCACCCGACGGCGCTGCCGCTCGCGGCCGTGTGAACCCACTGCCTGAGTCCTGCACGCCACTCGTGCCGCTGACCGCGGAGCCAGGAAGGGTCAGCCTGCCGACCACGCGAAGTGCCCGAGAGCCGCGGCAGCCAGGAGGAGAAACGCCACGGGGAAGGCGATGTTGTGGAACACCCGTGCCCGGATGTGGGTGACGACCGCTGCGATGAAGTACAGCACCAGCCCAACCGCGGCGGCGAGCCCGATGAGCCGCGGACCGAGCAGGCCGAGAACAAGCCCGGCGACCCCAGCCGCCTCAGCGACCGCGAGGTAGCGGATCCATTCGCGGCCGACTCCCACCTCGGCGGAGTTGCGCACCACGAACTTCGCGCTGACCGCCTTCGCGACGACTTCGAAAGTGTTCGCGGCGATACACAGCAGGGTGGCGACCAGTAGCCCGGTCGCGAGCACCGCGCTCAACCGGAGCACCGCCCCGGCTTGCCCTGCCGGGCTCCGTGGCGGCCGAGGACCGCATCGGCATTCCCCGCGGATCTGACGATCGGTACGCTCATGGCTGTCTCCTCACGCGTGTACTCATCGGGTATCGCTGTTTCACTTGTCTCGACGCTGCGCACGTGGGAAAGGTGACCAACCCGTGGAACTGGTCGAACAGTTCGAGGCGGCAAGGCCCCGGCTGGTATCACTGGCGTATCGGATACTCGGCTCGCATCACGATGCCGAGGATGTGGTCCAGTCCGCGTGGCTGCGCGTACAGGACACCGGATTGGCCGAGTTGGCCAATCCGGCCGGCTATTTCACCACGGTGACCACACGGTTGTGCCTCGATCAGCTACGGATCCGCGAGCGACGTGGCGAACTCCCGTTGCTGTCCAGCGAACTGCCCACCGAACAGGTGAGTGCCGACGAGGCGTACCTGCGCCGCGAAGATGTGTCCAGGGCGCTGCTGGTGCTGCTTGCCGAGCTTTCGCCGAGCCAGCGGGTGGCCTTCGTACTGCACGATCTTTTCGCCGTGCCGTTCGCCCAGATCGCCGACGTGCTGGACACCAGCCCTGCCTCGGCGAAGAAGCTGGCCAGCCGTGCCCGCGAGCGACTCCGCGGTGCCCGACCAGGCGAGGGTGGCCACAGCGCCGAACATTTCGAGATCATCGAGGCTTTCCTGGTGGCCGCGCGAGATGGTGACATCACAAGGCTCGTCACGCTGCTGGCTCCTGATGCCGTCCGCACGGCCGATCCGTTGCTGCTCCCCGCCCGCGCACGCGTTGAGGTCCGCGGAGCCAGGGCAGTCGCAGAGGAAACCAGGGCTTTCGCCGACCGGATCGCGGCAGCGGTGCCGGTCCTTGTCCACCGCCGCCCCGGTGCGCTGATCGCGCCTGGCGGCCACCCATACGCGTTCGTGCACTTCGAGGTCCAAGCCGGACTCGTCGTGAGGGTCGAGATCATTCCCTACCAGCCCGGCGCGGCGTCACTGGCTGCCGTAGCTTGACCTGGCCGCCGGACTCGTGGGCAACGGCCGGGTGGCGTAGCCGGGCCACGCGCGTTCGCCGCAGCCGTGGTGGGTCCGTTCAGCCGCTTCCACCCAGGGCCGGTTGGCTGATTGCCAAGCCGTACTGATGGTTGGTTAATTACCTTCGATCGAGTTCGGCGAGAGGCGGCATGATGAAGCGAGCGTGGCTGCGGTCCGTGGTTGCCCTTTCCGCGACGCTGTTGACGGTATCCATGACGGCAGCGGCCAACCCCGCCCTCGCGGAGCCCGCAGCCGTCGCGGTGCACACATTGGACAGTGCGGCTGGCGTAACCGACTACTGGACGTCGGATCGGATGCGTGCCGCGACACCGCTTGACCAGCTGCTGACCTCCCGGGCACCCGCCGCGGACGTCCCGGCAGGCGACGCCCAGGTCGTGCCCGGGGTCGCTGCGCTGGCCTACCCGACTTCGGGAGAGCCGTGGACGGGCGGGGGCGAGGTCACCCGGACAGCGGGCAGGGTGTTCTTCACCTTCGACGGCTCGCCCGCCTCCTGCAGCGGCAACGCGGTCACCAGCGCCAATCGCAGCGTGGTGCTGACGGCCGGCCACTGTGTGAAGTACCAGGGCAGTTGGCACACCGACTGGATCTTCGTGCCCGGATACGACGAGGGGACAGCACCCTTCGGCGAGTGGGCGGCCAGTGCCACCCTGACCACCCCGCAGTGGGAGGCGAACGAGGACATCAACTACGACGTCGGCGCGGCGGTGGTGGAGCCGGTCAACGGCCAGCGCCTGACCGACGTGGTCGGCGGGCAGGGTGTGGCGTTCAACCAGCCGCGCGATCAGGACATGTACGCCTTCGGATATCCGGCCGCCGACCCCTACGACGGCAGTGCGCTGATCCACTGCGGCGGTGCCACGTTCACCGACCCGTTGCTCAGCGACGACCACGGTATGCGCTGCGACATGACCGGTGGCTCCAGCGGAGGACCGTGGTTCCTCGACTTCGACGAATCCAGCGGCACCGGCGTGCAGGCATCGGTCAACAGCTTCGGCTACAGCGTCCTGCCCGGTTACATGTTCGGTCCCTACTTCGGCTCCGACGCACAGGCGCTGTACGAGGAGGCACAGTCGGCGTAGCCGCCCGGAAGGTGTCCGTGCGGTTGTTCGTATGCTGGTAGGCGTGAACTGGACTGTCGACGTCCCCATTGACGCACTTCCCTCGCTGCCTCCGCTGCCGGTTGAGCTGCGAGAACGCCTCGACGACGCGCTCACGCGCCCGGCGGCGCAGCAACCGGAGTGGCCCGACGACGAGGCCGTACACCGCGTGCGTACCGTGCTGGAGAGTGTGCCGCCCATCACGGTGCCTGCCGAGATCGACCGGCTCCGCGAGCGGTTGGCGATGGTCGCGCGAGGCGAGGCGTTCCTGCTACAGGGCGGTGACTGCGCTGAGACGTTCGAGTCCAACACCGAGCCGCACATCAGGGCGAACCTGCGCACGCTGCTACAGATGGCCGTGGTGCTCACCTACGGGGCCAGCCTGCCGGTGGTGAAGGTCGCCCGCATCGCGGGGCAGTACGCCAAGCCGCGCTCCAACACCACCGACGCCCTCGGCCTGCCGGTGTACCGGGGCGACATCGTGAACTCGCTGGTGGCCGAGCCGCAGCTGCGGGTGCCCGACCCGGGCAGGATGATCAGGGCGTACGCCAACTCCGGCGCCGCGATGAACCTGATGCGCGCGCTGACCGGGGCGGGCATGGCCGACCTCGCCCAGGTGCATGACTGGAACAAGGATTTCGTGCGGACCTCGCCCGCGGGTGAGCGCTACGAGGCGCTCGCCTCGGAGATCGACCGGGGGCTGCGGTTCATGTCGGCGTGCGGGGTGAGTGACAGTTCGCTGCACTCCACCGAGATCTTCGCCAGCCACGAGGCGCTGCTGCTGGACTACGAGCGCGCGATGCTTCGGCTGGACGACCCGAGCGCGGCCGATCCGACGCTGTACAACCTGTCGTCGCACTTCCTGTGGATCGGGGAGCGCACCCGGCAACTCGACGGTGCGCACATCGCGTTCGCGGAGCTCCTCGCCAACCCGATCGGGGTCAAGATCGGCCCGACCACCACGCCGGAACAGGCGGTGGAGTACGTGCACCGGCTCGACCCGCACAACGAGCCCGGCAGGCTGACGCTGATCTCCAGGATGGGCAACGGCAAGGTCCGCGAGGTGCTCCCTGCCATCGTGGAGAAGGTCGAAAGCTCGGGACACAAGGTCATCTGGCAGTGCGACCCGATGCACGGCAACACCCACGAGTCGTCCAACGGCTACAAGACGCGGCACTTCGACCGGGTCGTGGACGAGGTGCAGGGCTTCTTCGAGGTGCACCGCAAGCTGGGCAGCTACCCCGGCGGCATCCACGTCGAACTCACCGGTGAGGACGTCACGGAGTGCCTCGGCGGAGCCCAGGACATCTCCGACCTCGACCTGTCCGGTCGCTACGAGACCGCGTGCGACCCGCGGCTGAACACCCAGCAGTCGCTGGAACTGGCGTTCCTCGTCGCCGAGATGCTGCGGGCCTGATCAGGGGCAGCGCTGGTACAGCGCCGCCAGCGACTTGCCGACGGCATCTGCGAGCGAGCCGACGTCCGGCACAGCCGACGCGTTGGCCTGCAGTCCGACGTGCAGGCTGTCGCGGTAGGTGGACACGGCGATCCCCAGCGCCTGGTGCGGGGCCAGCGGCACGAACGGGTACACCTCGCGCAGCCGGGCCCCGCCCAGCGAAAGCGGCAGTCCTGGCAGCGGCACGTTGGTCACGACAGTGTCGAACAGCAGCGGCGCTGCCCTGCCCGCGGCCTTGGTGGCCAGCCGGTGCACTCCGCAGGGCAGCCGGTTGGCCAGCACGGGCAGCGCGCCCGCGCCACGGTAGGGCCCGGCCCGCTTGTTGCTCTCCATGGTTTCGCGCACCGCGCACAGCCGTTCGACCGGGTCGTCGACCTCGACGGGCAGGTCGCACAGGTAACCGCTGAGCAGGTTCCCACCGTCCGCCGCCGCGCGCCCGCGCGTGCTCACCGGCACCAGCGCGCGCAGTGTCCGCGCGTCCGGCCGCATGCCACGGTTGAGCATCCACTCGCGCAGCGCCCCGGCGAGCACGGCGAGGATCACGTCGTTGCCGGTGCCGCCGTAGGTCTTGCGCACGCGTTTGACGTCGGAGAGGTCGGCGCGGACGAACGCGAGCCGCCGCTGCCGGGAGTTGAGGGTAACGGTGGGGGAGATCGGGTAGGGCCGCGCCGCTCGCAGCACCGCCTTGGCGATGCCGGCCGATTCGGTGGCGTTGCCCAGCACGGTCGAGGCTGTGTCGCGCAACAGGTGCAACGGTGACCGCTGTGGATCCCGCTCGGCACCGGTCGGCTGCCGAGCCGGCCGCTGCCGTGTGCTGCGTGCCTGCTGGCCCGGCAGGATGTCGTCGAGCAGCCCGAAAGCGGCCTCGACGGCGCCGGTTCCGTCGGTGAGCGCGTGGTGGAACTTCAGCAGCATGGCGAACTCGCTGTTAGGCAGCCCGCTCACCAGCTGGATGTTCCACAGTGGAGCGCGGGGGTCGAGTGGGGTGGCGATCCACTCGGAGGTGAACTCCGCGAGCGCGTCGGGGCCGTAGGTGTCGCGCAACGTCTCCACCGCTATGTGCCGATCCGGGTCGAAGCCGGGGTCCTCCCGCCAGCGGGCGCCGCCGAACGGTGGCCACGAGGAGTGAACCCGCTTGCGCAGCACGGGAAGGCGAGCGGCGCGGGTGGCGAGCAGGTCGCGCAGCCTGCCCAAGTCGAGCGCAGCGGGTGGCTGGAAGGTGGCGACCGCCGCCATGTGCATGGGCGTCGTGTCGCCTTCCAGGCACAGAAACGCGACGTCCAGCGCGCTCAGCCGATCCGATGGCATGGGCGGTCTCCCCGCGGGTCGTTGCCGAATCGCTTCCCGTGACTACTTCACCAGTGGCACATGACGCATGCGTGGTCGCGGTGTTACCGACCCGCTAACCCTGTTGACCGCGGCAGTGGCGCGCGGCGCACACCGAACGAATCTACGGATGCCGCGTGGGGTGTGTCGACGTTGCCGGGCGAGGACCGCGCGGTCAGGGGATAACCTCCAGGTGAACAGTGGTACCACGTGCCACGAACGTGCCCGGTGACGGGTCCTGTCCGACAACGAAGCTGAACCGGCCCGTGCCACTGTCGGCGTCGGCCGAAAGCCCTGCCCTGCTGAGGATTCGCACCGCCCGGTCCGTTGGCTGCCCGATGACTACGGGCACCTCCACGGCGTTGGACACGTACACGCCCACGCGCTGGCCGTTGCCTGGGGTGGCACCCGCCTGCGGGTCGGTGCGGGTGACCTGCCCCGCGGGAACGCCTTCGGCGAACTCCTCCCCGGCCTCGAACGGTTCGAACCCGGCCTCCCGTAGCGCCTGGAAGGCTTCCTGCTTGCTCATGCCGGTGACCTGGGGAACCGGGGTCGGCGGTGGGCCCTTGGACACGATCAGGGTGACCTGGTCGCCGAGATTGGCCTGGCTGCCCGGGCGCGGTTGCACCCGCACCACGGTGCCCTTGGGTACCTCGGCGCTGTACTCGTCGGCCGCCGGATCGTGCTTCGGCGTCAACTGCATGTCGCGAATCGCCTGCTCAGCGTGGTTGAGCGGGGTTCCGGGCGCGATGTCGGGCACCACGGGCCTGCCGAGCGAGACGACCACGGTGATCTGCTCGCCGCGCAGCGCACGGGAGCCGTTCTCCGGCTCGGTGCGGATCACGGTGCCGCTGGGCGTGGTGTTGTGCCGTTCCTCGGTGACGACCGGGGTGAGTTCGGCCTGCCGCAGCACCTGCTCCGCCCGCTGCTGTTCCATGCCGACGACCTTGGGCACCTCGACCCACCTGCCACCCATGAACCACCACACACCCGTGGCTATACCGCCCACCAGCAACAGGCCGACCAGCACCCACAGCGCCGTCCACAACCCGCTGCGGGCCGCGGGCGCCTCCGGCTCGGTGTCCGGGTACGCCGACGCGGGCGCCGCGTAACGGGGGTCGCGGGGTAGGGCCTGCGTGCCACGTGGGCCACCGGCCCCGTGTGCCGCGGGCACGGTCGGCATGACCGGCATGGTGCGCTCGACGTCCGGCTGCTCCTCGACGGGTGCCGATGGCACCGGGATCGGCACCCGCGCGATGCCCAGTTCCTCGCGAACGCGAGCGAATTCCGCAAGGAAGGCGCCCGCGTCGGCGGGCCGGGCGTTCGGGTCACGCCTGGTGGCGCGCAGCACCAGCTCGTCAAGGGCTGGCGGCAGGCCGGGAACCTCGCGGCTCGGTGCCGGGACGTCGTCGTTGACGTGCCGGTATGCCACCGACAGTGCCGTGTCGCCGCTGTAGGGAACGCGGCCCGTCAGCATCTCGTACAGCAGGATGCCTGCCGAGTACACGTCGCCCGGTGCGCCCGCAGAACCCGAGGTCACCTGCTCGGGAGACAGGTACGCCACCGTGCCGAGGATGACGTCGGCGCTCGTGGTCGACGAGCCCGCGACCGCGCGGACCAGGCCGAAGTCACCGACCTTCGCCACCCCGCCCGCGTCGCCGCCGCGGCCGATGAGCACGTTCTCCGGCTTGACGTCGCGGTGGACCAGGCCTGCCGCGTGCGCGGCGGCCAGCGCGGAGAGCACGGACTCGAAGACGGTGAGGGCAAGCGGGACGTCGAGTGCGCCACGCTGGTCGAGCAGGTCGCGCAGCGTCCCGCCGTCGACGAGCTCCATCACGAGAAACGCCCGCTTGCTCTCCGGTCCCGCCGAGGTGTCGAAGCCCTGGTCGTGTACCGCCACGACGTTCGGGTGGTGCAGGCGGGCAGCGGAGCGGGCCTCGTTCTCGAACCGGTCGACGAACGTGCGGTCGTCGGCGAACCGCGAATCCATGATCTTGATCGCGACAGGTCGGTCCAGCCGGGTGTCCACGCCGCGATACACCGCGGACATGCCGCCCCTCGCCAGCAGTCCGTCGACGCGGTATCGCCGGTCGAGCAGCGTGCCTGCGAAGCTGGGTCCCGTGCTCGTCACAGCATCCGATCCTACGGTCGGGGGTACGGGGCTCACCGGGGGCGTCCGCGGGCCTGCCCGCGTTGGGCCATTAGCATTCAGCCTGCTGCGACAGGCCCCGATTGTGGCAAGGTAGTAGTCGTGAGTGCGATCCCAGTCGCTGATGACGTGCTCGACGCCGATGTCGCCGTGCTCCCCGCGGGGGAGGTGGCAGCGCTGCTCGGGCAGTCGCTGAACAAGGTCAGGCAGATGCTTCGTGACGGCCAGTTGATCGCCGTGCGCAGGAACGGTGAGCTGATGATTCCCGCCGATTTCGTCACCAGAGCGGGCGTGATCAAGGGGTTGGCAGGCACCATCACGGTGCTGTCCGACGCCGGATTCACCCGCACGGAGATGCTGCGCTGGCTGTACTCCGAGGACGAGTCGCTGCCCGGCATCACGCCGATCAACGCGCTGCGCACCAGCCACGGCACCGAGGTGAAGCGGCGAGCGCAGGCGATGGCGTTCTGACCAGTCAGGGCCGCCCTCTCCCGGGCCCTCGCGTGCCTCGGTCGAACGTGGGTGTTCGGCAGGGCCGCACCGACCCTGCCGAACACCCACCGCATCCGGGTCGGGGCGATCAACCGGTGTAGGGACAGGTCTCGCGGTACTCCTCGATCGCGAGGCCACTGGGTGCGGGACAGAGGAACTGCTCGTAGCGGGTGTCGCTGTCGATGAACCGCTTGAGCCACGAGATGCTGTACTTGGCGATCGTGGTGTTCGAAGTGTTGGGCGCGAAGTGTGTCGCCGCGTTCAGCTCCAGGTAGGCCTTGTCCAGCGTCGCGGGCAGGCTCTCGTAGAACGGTTCCGCGTGCGTGCGTACGGAGGCGATGCTGTCGTTCTCGGCGCCGATGATGAACGTCGGCACCCGGACCTCCGACCACGTCTTGTCGAGGTTCCACGGCGTCAGCGGGATGGACGCCCGCAACGAGGGCCGGTCGGCCGACGCCTCGAGCGCGCCTCCGCCGCCCATCGAGTGGCCCATGACGCCGAGCCGGTCCGGGTCGATCCGGCTGCGCACGGCGAGCGGGGAGTCCTCCACCAGGTAGTCCAGCGCGGCCAGTAGCTGGTCACCACGCTGGCCCGGCTGGTCGTACCTGGTGTTGGTGTCGATGGTGAACACCACGAAGCCCTGTGAGGCGATGCGCGGTCCGTACCAGCTCATGCTGCTCTCGCTGGCCGTGTAGCCCGGCGCGACGGCGACCGCGCCGAACGTGCCCTCGCTGGTGTCGGTCGGGTAGTAGATGGTGCCGCCTCCGAACCCGGGGGTTAACGACGACACGTTCTGCTCGGCGACGGAGAACGGGCCGCGGATGGCTTCGATGCTGTCCTCGGTGGGGTCAGGCCCGCGCTCGTAGGGGTTCTCCTGCGCGGTGGCCACACCCGCGCCCGCCAGGCCGCAGGCCACGGCGAGCGCGGCGATCACGACACCGATCGCTCGTCTCGCCCGGCCGCGGGCACCCTTGCCCGGTTGGGGGACTCGGGAACGCACGTTGTCGACTCCTCTCACAGTGACCATCACCCGGCTGCCATAGCCGGCTGCGTTCGTCCGGTGACGAACGGTTACTGATTCTCGCCGTGGCGGCTGCGGCCGCGCATCGGTGAAATCACCGGTGTCTACTCACCGGTAGAGCTTGGCCAGCTCGACGCGGGAACGGATGCCGAGTCGCGTGAAGATGTTGCGCAGGTGGTGATCGACCGTGCGGTGGCTGATGAACAGCCGAGCCGCGATCTCGCGGTTGGTCGCACCGTCGGCCACCAGTGTCGCGATCTGTTCCTGTTGCGGCGTCAGCTCGCCAGGCCCTCGGGCGGTGTCGTCACGCACCTGATGACCGGAGGCGCGAAGCTCGCGCTGGACCTGCCGCACCCAGTGCCGCGCGTCCAGTTCCCCGAACAGCTGCTCGGCCTCTCGCAGCACCTCCCGCGCCCGCCGCTGTCTGCGATCACGGCGCAGCCTCCTGGCGAACAGCAGCTCGGTGTAGGCCAGGTCGTAGGCCGAACCAGCCTGGGTGTGCAGCGTGACGGCCTCGGCGAAACGCTCCCGCGCCCGGCCCTCGTCCTCGGTGAGCAGTGCATGGCAGCGGTGCACCAACGCCATCCGCGCCGCACCGCCCGTCGTGCTCGCCCACCGCTCGAAACCCGCGAGCGCTCGCTCGGCGCTGTCCCGCCTGCCGCAGCGGACGGCGGCCTCGACGAAATGGGGCACGGCCATGACCCTGATCGGGGAGTAGCGCATGGACCGGCCCAGTGACATCCTGCGCAGCCGGTTGAACGCGTCGGCCGGGCGGTCGTCGGCGAGATCAGCACACGCTGCCGCCCACGCGGCCAGCGCACCCGGCCTGCCGAGCCCTCGCCTCAGAAAGCCGTCCGTCGCCGCCCGCAGCCTGAGCTTGGCCGTGGCCAGGTCACCCTGCAGTGCCGCCAGCAACGCCAGCACCGTCAGATGGCTGACCTCGGAGTTCGGCTGGCCGAGCGACTTGGCCAGCGCGAGCCCCTCCAGCGAGCTGCCGGCCGCCGCCGCGTGCCTGCCCGTCAGCAACGCCGAAAGCGAGCGATACACCAGCGCCCAGGGAACGTGGGACAGTTCGGCACGCTGCCTGGCACAGGCGATCGCCTGCGCGGCGAGGTCACTGGCCTCGGCCGCGTCGCCGAGGGTGAAGGCCGCCTGGCTGGCGAGCGTCTTCGCCGCGGGATCGCCCGCCTCGTGGCCGAGGCGTACCACGCGGCGCAGCGGGGTGGCGGCCTCGGTGTGTCTGCCACTGAACGTCGCCGCCATCGCGGCGAAATGCTCGACCACGAGCGCGGTGTGGCCTGCCGTGTCGTCCGCCGTCCGCAGCCCGGCGGCGTCCCGGGCGATCGCGCAGTAGCGCTCGTTGTCCCCCGCGAGGCAGTTCGCCTCCCCTGCCAGCATCAGCGTGGTCGCGGCGATCGCGCGGTGGGTGCCAGCCAACCGTCGTGCCGTACCGATCAGTTCGTTGGCCGCCACGGCGGGGTCACCGCGCCGCAACTCGATCTCTCCCGCCAGCAGCCCGGCCGTGCCCGCCAACCCGGCATCCGCCAGCGGGGCCGCCCTGCGCAACACGGTTCGCGCGCGGTCGGGCCTTCCCGCGGCCCAGTGGTCCTTCGCGGCGCGGACGAGCCTGCGTGCGCTGGTGACCTCGTCGGCCGACAGCGCGGCGGCCCGCTCGCTCGCCGCGGCGGCGTCGCGGTGCCCGCCCACCCGCCGCGCATCCTCGGCCACCCGATCGAGTTCGCGTGCGAGTGCGGGCGACGGCGCCGCCGCCAGTGCAGCGCGGTGCCACACCCGGCGGTAGGCGTGGCCGCGGAGCCTCGCGGTGTCGGCGAGCAGCCGGTGTGCCGCGCGGAACTCGCCGGGCTCGGCCGCCGCGCGTAGCGAGGCAGCGGGCACGTCGGGACAGCGCCGGATCGCGTCCCCCTCGACGGTCAGCAGCCCGGCGACGATCGCGTCGCGAAGCCCCGAACCGTCCTCGTCGAGCCCCGCGTCGGCCACGGTGCGCCGGTCAAGCCGTTCGTCGGCGGTCGCCAGCAGCACGAGGGTTCTGGCCCGCGCGGGCAGTTCGGCCAGCCGGCGGCGCACGCGCTCGGACAAGGTGCTGCCCGCCGCCAGGGCGTCAGGAGGTGCGCTCTGCCCGCTCAGCTGCTCGGCGGTAACGCCGTCGGCGAGTTCGGTCAGCGCGAGCGGGTTACCGCCCGCGAGGTCAAGCAGGCTGTCGGTGAGGTCGGGCGAAGCACGATCACCGAGCCGGTCGTGCAGCAACAGCAGCGCGGCCTCGGGTGGCAACGCGCCTACCGGCAGCGACGGCAGCTCGGCAAGCCGGTCCCCGGTCGCGGCACCGTGGTCGGCGGCGAACGCCATGGCCAGCGGGCGGTCGCGCACCCTCCTGGCCGCGAACACCAGCGCGGCCAGCGATTCGCTGTCGAGTTCGTGCGCGTCGTCCACGCAGCACAGCGTGGGCCGCCGCGCCGCGGCGGCGAGCAGCAGCGCGTGCACGGCCGCGCGCAGCTCCAACGGATCGCACGGGTCCCGGCTGAGCCCGAGCACACGTCGAAGCGGAGCCTGCCTGCCTGGTTCCAGCGAGGGCAGCAGCTCGCGCGACGGCAGCAGCAACTGGTGCAGACCAGCCAGCGGCAGGTCGGCCTCCGATGTGGTGCCCGCCGCCCACAGCACAAGGAACCCATCCCGTTCGGCGTGCTCGGCGGCTCGCCGGAGCAGCGTCGTCCTGCCGGTCCCCGGCATCCCACGCAAGACGAGCGCACCGCCCCTGCCCGCGGCGGTGTCGCAGAGCAGCCGGGTCAGTTGGGCGAGTTCACGGTCGCGCCCGTGCACCCGCAAACCCGGCGCGGGCGTGCCCCCACACACGGTGACCATCCGGACAGTGTTACGCGCCGGTGTCGCCGTGAAAAGGGTTTCGGAAACAAACCGGACGATCAGCCGTTGCGCGCGTCCCGCCACGCGATCCACTCGCGTAGCGTGCTCAGGTCGTAGTCGGGGCCGCCAACACCGACGGTGAACATGGTGATCCCCAGGTCGAGCAGTTGCGGGCCGGAATCCTTCGGAGCCCCGCGCACCCCAACCGACCGCGTGATCTCCGCCGGATCGCGGCCGACGTCGGCGCAGTGCCGGTCGAGCACGGCCACCTTGTGCGCGGCCACCTCGACGTCGCCGAAGCCGTGCCAGATGTCGGCGTGCTGGGCGACCAGCCGCAAGGTCTTGCGCTCACCGCCACCGCCGATCAACACGGGGATCTTGCGGGTAGGGGGCGGGTTGAGCTTGCCGAACCGCTGCTGGATGCGGGGCAGCGCCTCAGCCAGGTCGGCGAGCCTGCTGCCCGCCGTACCGAACTCGTAGCCGTACTCGACGTAGTCCTTCTCGAACCAGCCCGCGCCGAGACCCAGGATCAGCCTGCCGCCACTGATGTGGTCGACCGTGCGGGCCATGTCGGCGAGCAACTCCGGGTTGCGGTAGCTGTTGCAGGTCACCAGCGCACCGATCTCCACCCTGGACGTGGCCTCCGCCCACGCGCCGAGCATGGTCCAGCACTCGAAATGCTTGCCGTCGGGGTCGCCGGAAAGCGGATAGAAGTGATCCCAGTTGAAGACGATGTCCACGCCGAGTTCCTCCGCCTGCGCGGCGGTGCGCCGGATGGCGTCGTAGTCGGCGTGCTGTGGCTGGAGTTGCAGCCCGATGCGGACCGGTTTGTCGCCTGCGGTCGTCATGATCGACACCCTAACGCCGTCGTCGGCTGTTGGCAGCGCCGCGAATCCGTTCCGCCGCCAGGCGTCCGGAGATCAGCACCGGCGGGATACCCACTCCCGGAACGGTTCCGCAGCCGGCCAGTACCACGTTGTCCGCGCCACGCACGAGGTTCGCCGGTCGGAACGGTCCGGTCTGGGCGAAGGTGTGCGCCAGCGAGAACGGCGTGCCCTCGGCGAGCCCCCGTCGTGCCCAGGTGGCGGGGGTGACCACCTCGGTGATCTCCATCGCCTCCGCGAACGCGGTCAGCCCCCTCGCGGTGAGCACGCGAAGCAACTCGTCGCGGTAGGCGGGCGCCAGTCGTGCCCAGTCGATGTCGCCGGCTCGCAGGTTCGGCGCGGGCGCGAGCACCGAGATCACCTGCTTTCCCTGTGGCGCCAACCCCGGGTCGGTCGCCGTCGGCCGGGTCACCAGCAGCGAGGGATCGCTCATCAGCGTGCCGCCCCGGATGATCTCGGCGAATGTCCGCCGCCAGTGCCTGCCGAAGAAGATCGTGTGGTGGTCGAGTTGAGGCCACGTCCGCCCACTGCGCCCGTGCAGCACCACCGCGGACGGCGAGAACCGCAGCGGCACCGGCCGGCGTGGCCGCCTGCTCAGCAGCGCGTAGGCCGTGGTCAGCTCGGTCGCCAGCACCACCTGGCCACACCGGAAGCGGTCGCCCCCGGCGGTACGCACCGCCCGCACGCGCGAGCCCGACCACTCCAGCTCGCCGACAGCGGCGCCGAACCGCAGTGTCGCTCCCGCCTTCTCCGCCGCGGCCGCCATGCCTGCCGCCACCCTGCCCATACCGCCGACCGGGTAGTAGACCCCGCCGACGGTGTCCATGTAGGAGATCACCGCGTACGCCGCCAGCGCCCGCATCGGGTCCAGCCCGGCGTAAAGCGACTGGAACGAGAACAACTTGCGTACCCGCTCGTCGCCGATGAACCGCGCCATCGTCGGCCCGAGCCTGCCGAACCCGCCCAGCATCGCCAGCCTGACCAGCTCCGGACGCAGCAGATCGAGCGGCGAGTCGAAGTTCGCCCCGATGAACCGATCCCGCTGCACCGCGTACAGCTCGGTCAGCCAGCGCCGCAGCCGCCGGTAACCCTCGGCGTCCTCGGGCCCGGCGACCGACCGGATCTCAGCCTCCATCGCCTCCGGATCGGTGTGCAGCCGCATCGAGCTGCCGTCGGCGAAATGGGCCCGGTAGGCGGGTTCGATGCGGCTCAGCCGCACCCACCGCTGGCTGCTCTCACCGACGGCGGCGAACGCCTCGTCAAGCAGCTCCGGCATGGTGAACACACTGGCACCGGTGTCGATCGTGTAGCCGGCCTCGCCGCGGTCGCCCGCCCGGCCACCCGGCCGCGGCTCTCGCTCCAGCACGGTGACCTCGTATCCGGCGCCGAGCAGGTGCAGCGCCGCGGAAAGCCCTGCAAGACCCGCTCCGACCACCACGACCCGCTGTCCGGCCACCGTGCGCATGGTCGTCCCGCCTTCCCCGCGTTCGAACCGTTCGCCGTCAGAATGTCCTTCTGGTCGCCCGTGCCGCCAATTCGGTCAGCCGGTCGGTGGCCGGGTCCGCAAGGGCCGCGCGGTACAGAGAGGCCAGCCCGCTGTCGGCCAGCTCCTCGATCCTGCGCTCCACCTCGGCCACGGCGCCGACGTCCACGAGCACCTGGCGCACCAGGTCCACGGCTTCGTCGGTGAGCTCGGGGTCGCCGACCGCGGCGGCGAGTGCCTTGCCGTCACCCTCCCTGCCCTGCTCTTCCGCGTACAGCATGCCCAGCGCCAGCAGCAGGGTCCGCTTACCCTCGCGAAGGTCGTCGCCAGCGGGTTTGCCCGTGACGGAAGGGTCACCGAAGACGCCCAGCAGGTCGTCGCGCAACTGGAAGGCGACACCGAGGTCGGCGCCGAAGGCCAGCAACGGGTCGATCACCTCAGCGCCCGCACCCGCCAGCGCCGCGCCCAGATGCAACGGGCGCTGCACCGTGTAGGCCGCCGTCTTCAGCCGGTCGACCCGAAGCGCCGCCTCCACCGAGGCGTCCCCGGTGGCCTGGGTGTGCACGTCGAGGTACTGGCCCGCGAGTACCTCGGTGCGCATGGCACGCCACGCGGGCCTGCCCGCGGCCAGTGTCGGCGGCGGCAGTGGCGCTTCCGAGAACATGTCGTCGGCCCACGCCAGCGCCAGGTCCCCGATCAACACCGCCGCGGCGAGCCCGAACGCGTCGGCCGAGCCCAGCCAGCCGTGCTCGGCGTGCCGACCGGCGAACGCGATGTGCACCGTCGGTGAACCCCTCCTGGAATCGGAGGAATCGATCACGTCGTCGTGGATCAGCGCGCAGGCCTGGATCAGTTCCAGGCTCGCGACCGCCTGCAGCACCCCCTCGGCCTCTCCGCCGTCGGGGTCTCCTCCCGCACCCCGCCAGCCCCACCACGCGAACGTGGGACGTAACCGCTTGCCCCCGCCGAGCACGAAATCGGCCAGCGCGTCGGCGGCGGGCGCGAAGGTCGGCTCGGCGGTGCGCACCGGCTCGCCTGCGCGGCGCAGGAAATCGGTGAGCGCGCGGTTGAGGTGAGCGTGCAGGTCCGCGTCGTAGTCGGGCATGGTTCTATCGTCGCAGGGAACCGACTCGTCACTAGCATGAGCACGGTGACGTCGGTGATCGAGCGACTGCAAAGCAGGGCCGCGGGCTTCTCCGTGGAGTTCTTCCCGCCGCGTGACGCCGCCGACGAGGCCGTGCTGTGGCGGTCCATCCGCGAGCTGGAACCACTCGATCCGGCATACGTGTCGATCACCTACGGCGCGGGCGGGTCCAGCAGGCAGGGCACGATCCGCAGCATCGCCAGGGTCGCCACCGAGACCACACTGGTGCCGATGGCTCACCTGACGGCCGTGAACCACTCCGTCGCCGAGTTGCGTCACGTGATCGGCTCCTACGCCGCCGTCGGGGTGCGCAACATCCTCGCGCTTCGGGGTGACCCGCCGGGCGACCCCTACGGCGAGTGGGTGCCGCACCCCCACGGGCTGCGCTACGCCGAGGAACTGGTGACGCTGGTGCGCTCACTCGGTGACTTCTGTGTGGGGGTTTCGGCCTTCCCCTACGGGCACCCGCGTTCACCGGACCTGGCCACCGACACCGCTCATCTGGTGCGCAAGTTCGCGGCGGGCGCCGACTTCGCCATCGCGCAACTGTTCTTCGAGGCGGAGGACTTCCTGCGGCTGCGGGACCGGGTTTGCGCCGCGGGCTGCGACAAGCCGATCATCCCCGGCATCATGCCGCTGACCACGCCGAGGACGCTGGCCAAGACCATCGAGTTGTCCGCGGCCGAACCGCCGAGGTGGCTGGTGGACCGGTTGCGGCCGCTGTCGGACGACCCCAAGTCGTTCCGTGCGGCTGGTCTCGACGTCGTTACCGAACTGTGTGAGCGGCTGCTCGCGGAGGGCGTTCCCGTGCTGCACTTCTACACGTTCAACCGGTCCAAGGCCACTCGCGAACTCGTTAACAGGCTCGGCCTGGTTCGGGTGGGCGCCTGACCGGTAGCGTGCGGATCATGCACGTCCACCAGATCTGTGACGCCTACGTCGACGACTTCGCCGCCGCCCACCCCGTGGCCGCGACGACGATCGGCGTTTCCGGCTACGACGACCAGCTCACCGACTACTCGCCGGAGGGCCACGCCGCAAGGGCGACACTCGCGCGGCGCGCGCTGCGCGAGATCGAGGCCGCGCAACCCGTCGACGAGACGGAGCGGGTGGCGAAGGCGGTGTTCACCGAACGGGTCGGGCTCGAACTGGAGATCCACGAGGCCGGGCTCGACGTCGCCGCGCTCAACGTCGTCGAGAGCCCGGTGCAGGCGATCCGAATGGTCTTCGATCTCATGCCCACCCGGACGCAGGAGGACTGGGAACGGGTCGCCGCGAGGATGGCCAAGGTGCCCGCGGCCCTCGACGGTGTACGCGCCTCGCTGCTCACAGCGGCCGAGGCCGGAAGGGCGCCCGCGTTGCGGCAGATCAGCAAGGTCGCGGAGCAGGCGGAGTTGTGGGCGGGCATGAGTGGCGGCACCGGCTTCTTCGACCAGCTCGCCCAGTCGGCCGACGCGGTGGACGGCGTCTCGACGACGTTGCGCGAGCGGCTGCGGCACTCAGCGAGGGCCGCGCAGGAGTCCTACGCCGAACTCGCGGGCTTCCTGCGGGCGGAGCTGGCTCCGCAGGCACCGACCAGGGACGCGGTGGGGGAGGAGACCTACCGGTTGTGGTCGCGCTACTTCATCGGCTCCGAACTGGACCTTCGCGAGGCCTACGAGTGGGGTTGGGAGGAGTTCTCCCGCATCGAGCGTGAGGCGGCGAAGGTCGCCGACCGTATCCGCCCCGGCGCGTCTATGGCGGAAGCGGCACGGGCGCTGGACGAGGACGAGCGCTATCGCGTGCACGGCCAGGCGCGGCTGCGGGAATGGATGCAGCGGCTGTCCGACGAGGCGGTGACCGCCCTGCGCGGCAAGCACTTCGACATCCCCGACGCGCTGACGGCGCTGGAGTGCCGGATCGCGCCGCCCGGCGGCGGGGTCGGTGCCTACTACACCGTCCCGAGCGAGGACTTCTCCCGGCCTGGGCGCATGTGGTGGTCCCTGCCCGCCGACAAGACGGACTTCTCCACCTGGCGGGAGGTCACCACCGTCTATCACGAGGGTGTTCCCGGGCACCATCTGCAGCTGGGCACGTCGGTGCACGAGCGGACGCTGAACCGCTACCAGCGGCTGCTGGGATTCACCTCAGGGCACGGCGAGGGCTGGGCGCTGTACGCCGAGCGGCTGATGCGCGACCTCGGCTTCCTCGACGACGACGGTGACCTGCTCGGCATGCTGGACGCCCACCTGTTCCGCGCCGCTCGCGTGGTGGTCGACATCGGTATGCACCTCGAACTGGAGATCCCCCGCGGCACCGGGTTCCACGAGGGGCAGCGCTGGACGCCGCAGCTGGGACTGGAGTTCATGCTCACCCGCACGATCACCGACCCCGACCACGTCTACGACGAGATCGACCGCTATCTCGGTTGGCCGGGGCAGGCGCCCGCGTACAAGCTGGGCGAACGACTGTGGCTTGCCGCGCGCGATGACGTCCGCCGCAGGCAGGGTGAGGCGTTCGACCTCAAGGAGTTCCACTCGCGCGCGCTGCGGATGGGCGGCATGGGCCTGGACACGTTGCGGGAACAACTCGCCGCCCTGTGAGCAGCTTTCACGCCCGCGCCGATATGATCGGCCACATGCACCGGGTCTTCCGCAGCACCCCGCCGCCACGCTCCTGAAGCGGGGCGCGGCTATGGGTAGCCACCGCGCGGCGTGTTCGGCGCCGCGCGGTCTCTTCGGCACCCTTTCGCAGACCTGAGGACAGCTCAGGACTTCTCACGCCCCGCGTCGTCGTGCCTGCTCATCCCTTCGACGTTGGAGCGTCCGCGTAATGTCCATTTCTGCCGCTGGCACCGGCGCGCGAACCCGCGCCGGTGCTCTCAACCTGCTCGTGGCTGGTGTGCTGTGGGGAACCGGCGGCCTCGCCGGTTCCGTACTCGCCACGAAGGCCGACCTGCACCCGCTGGCAGTGGCGTCTTACCGGCTGCTGCTCGGCGGCGGCTTCGCGGTGGTGCTGCTGTGGCTCACCGGCGGGCTGCGCACCTTTCCACGTACCTATCCACGTACCTATCCACGTACCTTCCCGCGCACCGGCACTGTCGCCCGCCGCCTGCTCACGGCGGGAGCCCTGCTCGCGCTGTTCCAGGCGTGCTACTTCGCCTCGGTGACGCTCACCTCGGTGAGCATCGCGACCATGACCACGATCGGAAGCGCGCCGGTGTTCGTGGCGCTCGGCGATGCCGTGCTCGAGCGCCGCCGTCCGAGTAACGCGACCGTGCTCTCGCTCGCGGGCGCGCTACTGGGTCTGGCCCTGCTCACCTGGTCTCCCGGCGGCGGCGACCGCTGGAGGTTGGTGGCCGGGGTGGCCTGCGCGCTGGTTTCCGGTCTCGGGTTCGCGACGCTGACGCTGGCCACTCGCCGGCAGGTCGAGGGCCTCGACCCGTTGCGGACCACGGCGTTCGGTCTGCTGGTGGGTGGGGTGTTGCTGCTGCCGCTCGGGCTGTGGACCGGGATGGCGCTGCCCGCCCGGCTCGACGTGCTCGCGGTGGCGGCCTACCTCGGCGTGGTGCCCACGGCACTGGCATACCTGGCGTACTTCCGTGGGCTTCGGCGATCCCAGCCGGTGCTGGCGGCGCTGGCCGCGTTGCTGGAGCCGTTGACGGCCGCGCTGCTGGCGGCCGTGCTGCTGGGGGAACGGCTCGGAGTCCTCGGCTGGTGCGGGGCCGCGCTGCTGGCAGGCACGATCGCGGCGAGCTACCTGCGGCCACGGGAGTGAACGACGGTCGGTGAGTGTCCGCTCGGCGCGGGCATTCACCGACCCTCGGTGGGGCCGTCCAGCGGCAGCGAACGCCCGAGGATCGCGAACGGTCTGGGGTCTCCCGCGAACCGGTAGTCGCGCAGTACGTCGGTGAAGCCGAGCCTGCGGTACAGCTTCCACGCCCGTGACGTCCCCTCCGGGGTGGACAACAGCACGTGGCGTTGCGCAAGCCCGTCGACGAGCCCGCGCAGCAGGTGCTCGCCGAGGCCGAGGCCCTGGCAGTCGGGGCGCACATGGATCTCGGTCAGCTCGAAGTAGTCGCCGAGCCAGCGCGCGACGGCCTGTTCGCCCTGGCTGGCCGCCAGCCCCCTGCGGACCTGCTCGTGCCACCACTGGCCGGGCTTGCCCTGGTATCCGTAGGCCAGGCCGATGAGTGCATCACCGTTGTCCAGGACGGCCATACACCGCCAACCCGCCCGCAGGGCGTGGGTGAGCCACATGGGCGCGCGTTGCTCGGCCGTACCCGAGGGGTAGTTCATCGCGGCCACGTACACCGAGAGCGCCTCGGGTAACCGGGCGCGAAACTCCTGGGCGGTGAGCCGGGCGAACCGTGGGTTGCCGTGGCGGGTGGCGGCCATCATGGCATGGTTCCGTCAAGCGCCGAGGCGACGTCGGCGGCGCGCCCGCCGGTGAGCCTGAGCAGGTCCTCGAAGGTCGTAGGGAACACCGACTTGGGGTGGCCAGCGGCGGCCCACACCGTGTCGTACTCGCGTAGTGCGGTGTCGACCACGGTGAGCAGTCTGCTCGGGTGGCCCACTGGAGCCACCCCGCCGATCACCTGGCCGGTGTGCCTGCGGACGAAATCGGGGTCGGCCTTGCCGACCTCCTCCGCACCGGCGAGCCGCGCGAGGGTGGCGGTGTTCGCCCGGTGGGCTCCCGAGGTCAGTGCCAGCAGGGCAACCTCGCCAACTTCGCCAACTTCGCCGTGGCCGGAAATGTCGGCGGTGAAGACGAGACTGTTGGCTATGGCACCGACCTCGACGCCAAGGGCAGTGGCCGCCTGCGCGGCGGTGCGTGCGTCGTCCGGCAGTATCCGAATGCCCTCGGCCGCGCGAACCTGCCCCGCTTCGACGAGGGCGGCGGCGACCTTGGCGACAGCGGGATGGTCGAGGGTGCTCATAGGGCTATGAGATCACGGTACGGCCGGAGGACGCGACGCAGTTCGCCCGCCGTGGGCTTGAGTCCCCGCCCCTCCCCCGCTAACCTGGACTTGTTCGAACATACGTTCGACATTCGGTTCGAGGTGGGAAGTGCTCGCCGGAACCGGGTGCCCGGCGCGGTGGTGGGGGAAGCACCTCGCGCCGGGTATCCGGCGAAGACACGCTTCGCCGAGGCACGAGATGAGGGATGTGGGGCTATGTCCGTCGCGTTCGCGTCACGTCACGGGCCGAGGTCGCGCAACGGTTCCGTACAACCGGCGTTGCCGATCGAACTGCGCCCACCGGTGGCGTCTTCGGCGGTGGCGCTACTGGAGCAGGCTCGGCACGGCCTGGCAGAAGCCGACCGGGAGTCTCAGCCCGCATCCCGGTTCGTCGTCGCCTACCTTTCGGCGCTGCGTGCCGCCGCGGCGATCCTCGTCGCCAGGGGGCGTCCGCACCGGGGCAGGGCGAAACCGGAGAGCGTGTGGACGCTGCTGGAGTCGGCGGCACCCGAACTGGCGTCGTGGGCCTCGTTCTTCGCGGCGAACTCGGCGAAGCAGGCCGCCGCACAGGCAGGCGTCACTCGCCGGGTCAACGAAGACGCGGCCGCGGAACTGTTGCGGCGCGCCACGGAATTCGTGGCCATCGCCCACCGCGCCGTGCACGGCGAAGGTGGAGCACCCGGTGCCCGTGGCACGTCTGGTGAACGCGGGGCCCGTGGCGACCGGATGGTCCGATGCGGAGCGCCTTCCCGGGCACGTCCTCGGCGGAGCGGTTGATGCCGGGGCGCGCGTTGATCGACCACGGTCGACTACTGGCGGCGATCGGATACGAGGCCGAACTACTGGTGGAGGCCGCCCGCGCGGTTCCTCCCGAGTCGCCCGTACCGACCTGTCCGGGGTGGACGGTGGGCGAGGTGGTTCGACACGTCGGAAGTGTCTACCGGGTGGCGCTCGGCTGGCTGGTGGAGGGCGGCAGGCCGAGCCGGTGGCAGCGTGATCCCGCGCGTGGCCAGACGGTGGAGAGCTATCTGCGGGACGGGCTGACCGAACTGGTCGAGGTGCTGTCCTGGCACGACCCGACAGAAACCGCCGCGACCTGGTGGCCCGCCGACCGCAGCTACGGGTTCTGGTGTCGCCGCATGGCTCACGAGACCACCGTCCACCGCGTCGACGTGGAGGACGCCGCCGGGCTGGAACGATCCGAGATCACCGACGACTTCGCGGTGGACGGGGTGGACGAGGCGCTGTCGCTGTGGTTCGCCCACAAACTGCCGATGCTGGGGTTGAGCGGAACCAGGCACGGGGTGGTGGCGATCAACACCGGCGGGCACACCTGGATCGCCCGTGCCGGACCCGTGGGGACGACGGCCCGGCGTTGCTCGCCCGCCGAGGCGGCAGGCGCCGACGCCGTCGTATCCGGTCGTCCCGCCGCGGTCTATCTGTGGTTGTGGGGAAGGCAGCGGCCAGGGGCGGTGGCGGTGGAAGGCGACGAGGACGCTGTCGGGCAACTGTGGGCACTGCTGCGGCTGGCGACGCGATGAACGCGGGTTTGTGGGGAAGCAACATCCGCGATCGCCGCATCGCCGCCGCGGCGAGGCCCGACGAGAAGGCCACGGTCGCCCGCGCCGCCGACTGACTCCACCGCCACCGCCCCGGTGTCGTGTCGCGAATCAGGACTGCGAATGGATGCGGTGGCGATCGGTGGCGATCGGCGGCGATCGGCGGCGAGCCAGTGGTTCGTCGGGTGCGCGCCGGGCGCCGAGGTCTAACACCGCGTCCGGCCCTGCGATGACTGTCGCCCGGTACTCGGTGGGCGCCTCGGCGCCGGGAGCGCCTCGAACACCAGCCATGCGGCCGTCCTCGACGATCAGTTCCCGCACGCAAGTCTCGCGAGTGGGTTCGCCGTGCACGCGGCGCCACTGCTGACCCGGGGCAGGGTCCGGCATAGTCGCCGGAGGTGCTCGATGCGGGTCGGGCACAGTCGCCTCGCCGGGGCGGTGGGGTGTCGGCGAGACGTTCAGGGCGTGCCGGGCGAAGTTCTCGTCGGCCGCTGGCACTCGGTAGAACTCGATTTCCAGCGGTGACATCACCTCGGCGCGGGCGAGTCCGTTGGTCAACTGGTAGACCTCGAGGCATTTCCCGCTCGCGCCGCCGTTCCCACCGCGGCAGCGCCCCCGCCCTTCGGTGCCTGGTCGTGCAGCGAAGGTGCGGCTTCGCCGAGCAGGGGTGCTCGATGCGCTGACGCTGCCGGTTGGGGATCGGGTGCCCGAGTGGCGCGTGTCTGGGAGCACCGATGCCAAGCCGGTCCGGTGTTTCGGGCGCGTTGCGAACGCGGCCGAATCGCTGACACCGCCGAAACACCCACGCCGCCTACCAGCAACAACGCTTCGGGACCGTGGCGGCATGGAGATTCACCGTGCTCGCGCGCCACAGCGCCACGAGGCAGTACTCGGTGGCTGGCTGGAGGAAGTTCCGGAAGGTGCGATCCCCACGGTTACCTGGCGGCTGCGGATCCGTATGGAGGACCATCCGGGAGCGCTGGCCAGGGTGGCCATCAGGCTGGCCGACCTGGAGTGCAACATCCTGGGGTTCTCGGTGTTGCCGGTGCCGGGCGGTGTGCTCGACGAGATCGTGATTCGACCCGCCGCCGGTCTCACCAAAGCCCACGTGGCACGCGCCATCCGCGAGGAGGGCTGCGAGTGGCTCGGCATCACCGACGCGGCCGTCGAGGAACTGGTCGACGTGTCCACCGCGAGCCTGGCCACGGCGAGCCGGGTGATCGGCGACCCATCCGGACTCGCCGATGCCGTGCGCCAGCTGCTGTCGGCGGACATGGTGACTGTGGTGCCCGCGGC
Organism: Saccharomonospora amisosensis; assembly: GCF_011761185.1. Classification (NCBI taxonomy): domain Bacteria; kingdom Bacillati; phylum Actinomycetota; class Actinomycetes; order Pseudonocardiales; family Pseudonocardiaceae; genus Saccharomonospora; species Saccharomonospora amisosensis. The sequence continues at coordinate 1,562,083 of NZ_JAAOYM010000001.1, forward strand.
GGAAGCGAACCCCGCCCGCACCGAGAACGGCCATCGAGCCGTCTTCCAGGTCGGCGACGACAGGAGCGTCGTGGCTCGCCGGATGTGGGCCCCGTTCGCCCAGCTGGAGCTGTCCCGCATCGAGGCGCTGCTGGGTCTACTGGGTGTGGTGCGGGACAACCTCGCCGGGCAGATCGCTGTGACCTGCGAAGACGGGGCCACCGTCGTGCTGAGGCAGGGCGAGCCACGCGACGCGAGCGCCGTCGCCGACCTGCACGGCAGGTGTTCGGCGAACACGCTTTACCACCGCTACCACACCGGCATGCGGACCGTGCCGCGCCGCTGGCTGCACCGGCTGCTGCTGCCGCCCAGGGGACTGAGCGTGCTCGCCGTCTGCGGGCGCGAGGTGGTCGCCCTCGGACAACTCATTCCGCTGCCCGAGGGCGATTCGGCTGAGGTATCGCTGCTCGTGGAGGACGCCTGGCAGGGCAACGGGCTCGGTAGCGCCTTGCTCAACAGGCTCGCCGTTACCGCGAGGGCCCGTGGCTACCGCGAACTGAGCGTGCTGTGTCTCCCGGGCGAGGACGGCGTCCGCCGTACCGCGTCGCGGGCCGGGTTGCGGCCGGCGGACACCCTCGACCCGAACGGTGTCCTGCGGATCAGCATGTGACGTTGACCGCCGCCCCTTCCGCGAAGGACACGTGGACATGGTCCATGTGGTTCGCCGTGGGGCTGCCACGGTCGGTCATCGTGGACCAGCCACTGCCGTCGTTGTAGCGCTGCCGCCAAATCACATAGGTCACGCCGAATTCGATCCGATGTGCCAGTACGTAATCAGCCAGTGCGTTTCCGGTTTCGGTTCCGACCATGAAGTCGAGCGCCAATCCGGAAGGATGATCACTGGCGCCTGATCGATTTGCGCGGCCACCCACGGAATCGACGGCGAATTTCGTCAGAATGTGATTGCCTACTTGCGCAACGTGAGGCTGGGTGCCCGCGAGGTCGGTGGAGCAGGATGCGGGCGGGGGTGGGGGCGGGGCTGGTTGCGGAGCCTGCAGGGCTTGCGGCGGTTGCGTCGGCTCAGGCTCAGGCGCTGGCGGCGCTGGCGGCGGTGGCGGCGGTGGCGGCGCGGGCTCCTCGCTGGTCACCGTCGGTTCTGCCGTCGTGACCAGCGGTTTCGGCGGCGGTTCCTCCGTTGTCGTGCTGCTGGTTGGCGGAGGCGTTGTGGTTGTGCTCGTCGGGGTGGTGGTCGTCGGCGTGGTGGTCGTCGGGGTTGTCGTGCTCGCCGCCGACCTGGACAAGGTCGGCTCGTTCGCCCTGGCGGAAGCGGCAAGCGCGGCACCGTCGGTCTGCGTCGCGTGCCACGGTGCGCCGATGATCCATACCGCGAACAAGAGCAGGCTCGCGGCGACCACGCCCAGTGCTGTGGGCATTCCCCACGACCGGGAAGAATGTGCGCGATGTCGACCGGCCATTGCATTCCTCGAATTCCAGCGACGGCAAAATCCGGCTCAGATTACGAACCGGATACATCGATGTCACGCCAAGGTGGCGCTGGACACAGATCAATAACGATGTCGGTGGCGAGGTTTCAGCGCGCCCAGAACCAGTCCCGTTGCCGTGCCTGGCGCATCGCGTCGCGCCTGTGCTCGGTGGTCAGCCGGTCCAGGTAGAGCATGCCGTCGAGATGGTCGGTCTCGTGCTGCAGGCACTGCGCCATGACGCCCTCGCCGGAGACGGTGATCGGCTCGTTGCGCAGGTCGACACCGCGCACCACCGCACGCTTGGCCCGAACGGTCGGAAACCACAACTGCGGCACCGAGAGGCAGCCCTCGGTGATCTCGTGTGTCTCCTCGGAGAGTTCGACGATCCGCGGGTTGAGTACGTAGCCGCGGCTGCCCTCGACGTTGTAGCTGAAAGCGCGAAGGCTCACGCCGATCTGCGGCGCTGCCAGCCCGGCCCTGCCCGGCGCGTTCACGGTGTCGAGCAGATCATCGACAAGCCGCTTCGTCGAGTCGTCGAACCGGGTCACCGGCTCGGCCACCGCCTTGAGCACGGGGTCGCCGAAGTAACGCAGCTCGCGCATCGCCATGGCTCGCAGGTCCCTTTCTCAACTCGGCTGGGCGAGCTTAACCGGACCGGACCTCGGGCTGCCGGGCACGGGTACGGCGATCACGCGCGCAGCCGCAGCCCCTTGGGGGTGGCGCGGAACCCGGCCTCCCGCAACACCTCCGCCAACTCGGAGGTCAACGCCTGCTCGCCGTCGGCTCGCTGGACCTGGAGCTGGCCCAGCCAGCCCTCCTTGACCGCGGTGGACAGGGCCTCGGCGGCCTTGCGCAGTGCGTCACCGTCGGTGGTGAACGACAACAGCGACCGCCCACCCCGCTCGACGTAGAGAGCGGGAGCCCCGTCCACGAGTACGGTGAGCGCGCCGGCCTTGCGTGCGGGCCGGTGCTTGGTCTCGCCCAGCGGCGGCGGCCAGGGTAACGCCGCGCCGTAAGGCTGTGCCGGGTCGCCGGCCGCCAGCACCACCGCGCTGCGCCGCCTTCGTGGTCCGCCCACATCGGACAGTGCGCGCAACCGGTCGATCGCCCCGTGCGCGGCGAACTGCGCGGCGCCGAGCCCCTCGACGACGTAGCCGCGGATGACCTGCCCGGAGTCCTCCATCCCGCGCAGCACCTTGTAGATGCCGGAGAAGCCGCCGGTCAACCGCTCGGTTTCCAGCGCACCCCTGGTGAGTACCCCGTGCCGCTCCAGGAACGATTCGGTGCGGGCGTGAGCTCTGCGGGTGGGGTCGCGATCCCGCGCGGGCGCCAGGCCCCACCGGCCCGCGACCGTGGGCGGTCCCGTCCGCGTCGGCATGGTGGGGCGGCCTGCCCGTAACCGCGCGTACCGGCCGCGCGGTGCCGACCGCCGCGGCTTGTGCGCGGCGCCCCTACCAGCCACCAGCGCCCGCAGCGGTGCCAGAGTGTCTCCCGAGACCAGTCCGGCCCACACTAGCTCCCACAGCGCGGCCGCCACGTCCGCGTCGGGTGGTGCGGTGCTTGGGGTGGTGGCAAGGGTTGTGGTGACCCTGTCGGCGAGCTGCCGGAAGAACAGTGCCCCACCGTCCAGCGCGGACAGAATGGCCTCGTGCAGCGGTCCGTGCTCTGCGGTGTTCTCGACATCCGGCAGCAGTAGGTCCGCGACATCGGTTGGTGCCAGCGCGATCCAGCCGTCCCCTCCGGACAGCGCACCACACCCGCACCAGCTGACCTCACCCGCGACGGTCAGCTCGTCGAGCAGTGCGGGGTAGTAGCCGGGCAGTCTGCTCGGCAGAATCAGCGATTCCAGCGCGCTCGCGGGCAACGGTGCCCCGGCCAGCTGCTCCACGACCGACAACACGTCGTCGGGGGTGGGCGCCGACCGCACGCGGCCACCGATGCCGTGCCAGCTGGGCAGGAACCGGCCGAGCGCGACCTGTTCGACGGGTTCGACCTCCGCCCGCAGCCGCGCGAGCGAGGCTCGGCGCAGCCTGCGCAGCACGCGGGCGTCGCAGTACTCGACGGCGCTTTCTCCCGGCCCGGGACGCAACTCGCCTCGCACCAGCGTGCCGTCGGAGGTGAGCCGGTCGAGCACGCCCGTCACCACGGCCCTGCCGAGTCCGAACCGTTCGGCGACCTGCGTGGCGGGGAACGGACCCCTGCCACGCGCGTAGCGGATGAGCAGGTCGGCCAGCGGGTCGGCCACCGGCTCTGTGAACGCCTCGGGCACCCCGATCGGCAGCGCTACCCCCAGCGCGTCGCGAACCTTCCCGGCGTCCTCGACGGCGAGGTAGCGTTCCTCGCTCGCGATCCGCACCGCGATGGCGCGGCGGTCGGTGACCAGTTGGGTAAGCCACTCCGGCCGGACACCGCGCGCGGCGGCCTCCTCGACGGTCAGATCGCCGAGGAAACGCAGCAGGTCGGCCGTGTCCTCGACGTCGCGGGCGTGCCGGTCGGGGTCAAGCCGTTGCAGTGAGCGTTCCACCTCCGCGACCACATCGGCGTCGAGCAACTCGCGGATCGCCTCGGTGCCGAGCAGTTCGGCCAGCAGCGCGGAGTCCAGCGACAGGGCGGCGGCCTTGCGCTCGGCCAGCGGTGCGTCGGTTTCGTACAGGAACATGCCGATGTAGCCGAACAGCAGGCTGCGAGCGAAGGGCGATGCCGAGGGGGTCTGCACCTCAACAACCCGCACCCGGCGGGCACGTACGTCGGCCATCAGCTCGCGCAGACCGCCCACGTCGTAGACGTCCTGCAACACTTCGCGCATCGCTTCCAGTACGACCGGGAACCGCTCGTACTTGGCCGCGACGGCGAGCAGTTGGGAGGCACGCTGCCGCTGCTGCCACAGCGGGGTGCGCCTGCGCGGGTCGCGGCGAGGGAGCAGCAGCGACCGTGCCGCGCACTCCCGGAACCGGGCCGCGAACACCGCCGACGTGCCCACTTCGGACACGATCAGCGGTTCCACCTCGTCCGGGTCGACGAGCACGTCCTCGGTGCCGATCACCACGTCAGCGCCTTCGGCGTCGAGCGCGTCGGGAAGCCGCAGTACGATTCCGTCGTCGGAGTGCGCGACCTGCGCGTCGACGCCGCGGTGCTCGCGCAGTCTGGCCGCGATGGCCAGCGCCCACGGCGCGTTCACTTGGGCGCCGAACGGCGAATGGACCACCACGCGCCAGTCCCCGAGTTCGTCGCGGAAGCGTTCGAGCAGTACCACCCTGTCGCTGGGTAGGTGTCTGGTCGCCTCCCGCTGCTCGGCGAGGTAGCCGAGCAGGTTGCCGGTCGCTCGCTCGTCGAGCCCGGCCGCGTGTGCCCGCCGCCGCGCCGCCGCCTCGTCCGATGTGGACAATTCGCGTAGGAAAGCTCCCAGCGCCCTGCCAAGTTCCAACGGCCTGCCCGGCGCGTCCCCCTTCCAGAACGGCATCCGGGCGGGCTCACCTGGGGCGGGAACCACGAGCACGCGGTCGTGGGTGATGTCGGTGATGCGCCACGAGGAGGTGCCGAGCAGGATCGTGTCGCCCACCCTGGACTCGTACACCATCTCCTCGTCCAGTTCGCCCACACGCGAGCCCGGCTTGCCCTCCTCACCGGGCGTCATCACGGTGAACAGCCCCCGGTCCGGGATCGTGCCCCCGGAAGTGACGGCGAGCCGCTGCGCTCCCGGCCTGCCGCGAAGCTGCCCGGTGACCCTGTCCCAGGTGACGCGGGCCCGCAGCTCGCCGAACTCCTCGCTGGGGTAGCGGCCGGAGAGCATGTCGAGAACGGCATGCAGCGCCTCGTCGGGCAGTGCCGCGAACGGCGCCGCCCTGCGCACGGTGGTGGCGAGATCCGCCACCGTCAAGGGTTCGATCGCCACCATCGCCACGATGTGCTGCGCGAGCACGTCGAGCGGATTGCGTGGGTAGCGCACCGCCTCGATCGCGCCCTCCGCCATCCGCTCGGCGACCACGGCGCACGACACCAGGTCGCCGCGGAACTTCGGAAACATCACCCCGGTCGACACCGCGCCGACCTGATGTCCCGCGCGGCCGACCCGTTGCAGCCCGGAAGCGACCGTAGGCGGCGCCTCGATCTGCACGACCAGGTCTACCGCACCCATGTCGATTCCCAGCTCCAGCGACGAGGTCGCCACCACGCACGGCAGGCGCCCCGACTTGAGTTCCTCCTCGACCCGGGTGCGCTGCTCGCGCGCCATCGAGCCGTGGTGCGCCTTCGCGACGGTCGCCGTGGCACCCTCACTCACCCCTGACGCGCCGGGGGCCTGGGCGGGAAACCGCTGCTCGGCTCCAGGTTGCGCCCGTTCCGTGGCGAGCTCGTTGAGCCGGGCGGTGAGCCGCTCGGCGAGCCTGCGCGAGTTGGCGAACACGATTGTGGAACGGTGGGCCTCCACGAGTTCGAGGACCCGTTCCTCGACGGCGGGCCAGATCGACGGTCTGCGCGGCGGGCCACCAAGCTCGGCCGCGGCATCGGGCATGCTCTCCGACGGCAGCGGCGCGGGCTCGGCGGGACGCGGCGCGGCGTCGAGTTCGGCCATGTCTTCCACCGGCACCTCGACCCGGACCTCCACCGTCTTGGCCAGCGGCGGCCGCACCACCCGCACCGGGCGGCCACCCGCCAGGAACGAGCTGATCTCGTCGACCGGCCGCACGGTGGCGGAAAGCCCGATGCGTTGCGCTGGTACCGGCAGCAACTCGTCCAGCCGCTCAAGCGACAGCGCGAGGTGCGCACCACGCTTGCCCCCCGCGACGGCATGCACCTCGTCGACGATCACGGTCTCCACGCCGCGCAGCGAGTCCCGCGCGGAGGAGGTGAGCAGCAGGAACAGCGATTCGGGCGTGGTGACCAGTACATCGGGCGGAGTGCGGTTGAAGGCCCTGCGCTCGGCGGCGGTGGTGTCGGAGGTGCGCATGCCCACCGTGATGTCGGGTTCGGGCAGCCCGAGCCTGCGGGAGGCCTGCGAAATGCCTGCCAGCGGTGCTCGCAGGTTGCGCTGGACGTCCACGGCGAGTGCCTTCAGCGGCGAAACGTACAGCACCCGGCAACGCCGCCGGTCGCGCCGCGGCTCGGGCGCGATCGCCAGCCGGTCGAGCGCCCACAGGAACGCGGCGAGGGTCTTCCCCGAGCCGGTCGGTGCCACCACCAGTGCGTGCTGGCCCGCGTGCGCGGCCTGCCACGCGCCCTCCTGCGCGGCGGTGGGCGCGGCGAAGGCCCCCGCGAACCAGTCCCTGGTCGCGGGGGAGAACAGGTCGAGAACCTTCGAGCCGTGGCTTTCCACGTACTCCATGATGCGGCGCGGCACCGACAATCCTGCCCCGAGGAGGGCCCCATAGTCGGGTTGCGTCCCTCGCGTCGCCGCGGTCGTGGGAGCATCACCGCGGCGGCTGCGCTGGTTCCGCGCTGTTTTCGCGCTGCCGACGGCGCTATCGACAAGGGGAGAGCTGTGCGGATTCTTTCCGTGGATCTCGGTACGTCCAACACGGTGGCGGTGCTGTCCGCACACGGCAGGCCACCCAGGGTGGTAGAGGTCGACGGGTCCGCGACGATGCCCTCGGCGGTGTTCGCCGAGGAGGACGGCACGCTCGTGGTCGGCCGCGACGCCGAGCGCAGGGCCCGGCTGGACCCCACCCGGTTCGAGCCCAACCCCAAGCGCCGGGTCGACGAACAGACCCTGCTGCTCGGTACGGACGTGGTTCCGGTGAACGAGGCGCTCGCCGCCGTGCTGCGCCGGGTCCTCGAGGAGACAACCCGGCAGCTCGGGGGCGAGTCACCGGACGAGATCCGGCTCACCCACCCGGCGCAGTGGGGTCCGGTGCGTCGCAACGTACTGCTCTCGGCCGCGCGGTTGGCGGGCATGTCCGGTGCGGTCTCGCTGGTGCCCGAGCCCGTCGCCGCGGCGGCGCACTTCGCCTCGTTCCCCGGCAAGGCACTGCTGCCGGGGCAGGCGCTGGCGGTGTACGACCTCGGCGCGGGCACGTTCGACGTCGCCGTCGTCGGCGCCACCCAGAGCGGTTTCACCGTGCTCGCCGAGGACGGCCTGCCCGACCTCGGTGGGCTCGATGTCGACCAGGCACTGCTCGTGCACGTCGGAAGAGAGGTGTCGCACCGCGACCCGCAGCGCTGGCAGTGCCTGCTCCGGCCGGAGTCGACGGCCGACCGGCGCGCCAGGCGCGCGTTGCAGGAGGACGTCAGGGCCGCCAAGGAGGCACTGTCCCGGCTGCCGCAGACGGAGGTGCCGATGCCGGAGCCGTTCACCGACGTCCTTGTGACCAGGTCGGAGCTTGAGGCGCTCGTGCGGCCAGCGATGTTGCGCAGTGTCGAGTTGCTCGCCAGGACGGTGTCGTCGGCGGGGCTCACCCCTGACCGGCTCGCGGGCATCTATCTGGTCGGCGGGTCGAGCAGGTTGCCGCTGGTGGGCACGTTGCTCTCCGAGAAGCTGGGCGTCGTGCCCGCCAGCCTCGACCAACCGGAGACGGCGGTGGCGCTCGGCGCGCATCACGTCGCGGCCGACGGGATCAGCATGCGAACCCAGCAGGTGGACGGGCAGGCCGCGGCCACGGGACAACCGGTACGGCCCGCCACGGCCGCCGCCCCGCCTCAGCCGGTCGTCGCCGCGCCCGCGCCCACCGGTCCGGCAGGCTACCCGGCGCGGCCGGGATATCCAGGGGTGCACGCGCACCACAACGTGCCGCGACAGGCACCGGGACCGGGCTTTCCCGCCTTCTCCGAGCCACCGCGGCGGGCGACATCGGGCGGTCGCAGGAAGCCGCTCATCGGCGTCGCGGTCGCGGCCGTGCTGGTGCTCGCCGCCGCCGCGGTGGTGTGGTGGCCCTCCTCCAGTACCGCGACCTACGCCGCCGAGGAATGCCGGACGCCGGGTGCCACCGACGAGCAGGGCTTCACCGGCTGCCTGCGCCAACTGGCCGGTGCGGTGGCCGAGCAGAACCAGTGTGGGCCGGGCACCGGTACCGGCGCCGCCGCGGCGCCGAACGAGGAGGACCTCGGTGTCACCGTGACGTGCTCGGCGCCGGGACTGGCCGGTGCGCAGATCACCTACCTGCACAGTGAATCGGCCGAGACCATCAAGCGATACACCGACGGGTTGCTGAACCGCACCGGAGGCGGCGAGCAGGTACGGGCCGACTGGAAGGGCAACGCGCTGGAGGGCCGGTACGCGGCCGCGGCAGGCAGGAACTCGGCTGTGCTGGTCTTCACGGTCGACGACCGCCCGCTCGCGGGGTTCGTGTACCAGGTGAACGTGGCGGGCACGGGGGAGCTGGCCGGGCCGGCCGAGTTGGCCGACTACTTCGAGCGCAACGTCCAGCCGGGGGAGTAGCCGCCGGTCACTTCCTGCGGTTGCGGACGCCGATGATCAGCACGATCAGCGCGGCGGTCACGGTGGCGATCGACGCCAGCGTCAGCGCCGTGGAACCGAATCCGGAGACGTCCTGTGCCAGCCGCATGCCTTCCAGCCTACGGCGCGGCGCGGCGCTACGCTGAGACCGATGCGCATCACGGTTTTCCGCAGGCTGATGGCGGAGGAGTTCGGACAGACCCGCGCCGAGACCCTGGCGAGAGACCACGTGCTCAGCGGCCTGGGAGGACGCACGATCGAGCAGGCGCTGGCCGATGGGGTACCTGCCAAGGAGATCTGGCAGCAGGTGTGCGGCGAGTTCGACATCCCGGCGGAGCGTCGGTGACCGCGTCAATGATCGCGGCGGTGCCGAAGAATGTACCGAAGAACGTACCGAAGAACGGAGCGGAAACCGTACCAGCAGGGCGTGTCGCGTCGACCTCGAACATCTGTTCGGCTACTGTGGTTGTCCACAGCAGGGTCGTGCCGGGGTCGACTATCCACAGATTTCCGCTTGACCCCCGAACTGTCGGACCCCGGCCGTAACGTCGGGGTCAGCACAAAACGACAGCAGACCGACAGCCAATGAGGTGGATTCCATGCCAGCAGCACCGGACAAGGGCAAGGCGCTCGATCTAGCCCTTGCCCAGATCGACAAGCAGTTCGGCAAGGGGTCGGTGATGCGCCTCGGCGAGGAGACCCGGCCGCCGATCGAGGTCATCCCCACCGGCGCCATCGCGCTGGACATAGCCCTGGGTATCGGAGGACTGCCTCGCGGCCGGGTGGTGGAGGTCTACGGTCCGGAGTCCTCCGGTAAGACAACGGTCGCGTTGCACGCGGTGGCCAACGCGCAGAAGGCGGGCGGCATCGCGGCGTTCATCGATGCCGAGCACGCGCTCGATCCCGAGTACGCCAAGACGCTCGGTGTCGACACCGACGCGTTGCTCGTCTCCCAGCCGGACACCGGTGAGCAGGCGCTGGAGATCGCCGACATGCTGATTCGCTCCGGCGCGCTCGACATCCTGGTGATCGACTCGGTGGCGGCGCTGGTGCCCCGCGCCGAGATCGAGGGCGAGATGGGCGACTCGCACGTCGGCCTGCAGGCCAGGCTGATGAGCCAGGCACTGCGCAAGATCACCGGTGCGCTGCACAACTCCGGCACCACCGCCATCTTCATCAACCAGTTGCGCGAGAAGGTCGGCGTCATGTTCGGCAGCCCGGAGACGACCACCGGTGGTAAGGCGCTGAAGTTCTACGCGTCGGTCCGGCTCGACGTCCGCCGTATCGAGACCCTCAAGGACGGCGGTGAGCCGGTCGGTAACCGCACCAGGGTCAAGGTGGTGAAGAACAAGGTCGCGCCGCCGTTCAAGCAGGCCGAGTTCGACATCCTCTACGGTGTTGGCGTTTCGCGGGAGGGCTCGCTCATCGACATGGGCGTCGATCAGGGAATCCTGCGCAAGTCCGGCGCCTGGTACACCTACGAGGGCGACCAACTCGGCCAGGGCAAGGAGAACGCGCGCAGGTTCCTGCGCGACAACCCCGACATCGCCAACGAGATCGAGAAGCGCATCAAGGAAAAGCTCGGTATCGGTGCTCAGGTCGACGCCGAGGAGGCCGCCCCGGCGCCGGTCGAGTTCTAGCCGCCGTGCCCTTCGAGGGAGAACGGGACGGTGAGGACGTGAGCGAGTCAGGCCGTCGTTTCGGGGGCGGCGGCTCCCGGTCTCGGTCGGTGGCGGAGCTGACACCGGAGGAAGCCAGGAAGAAGGCCAAGGAGATCTGCTTCGACCTGCTGGCCGCGCGGCCCCGCACCAAGGACGAGCTGCGTCAGGCGTTGCGCCGCAAGGGCTTCGACGAGCGGACGAGGGAGACCCTGCTCGGCAAGCTGGACGAGGCCGGGCTTGTCGACGACGAGGCCTTCGCGCAGCTGTGGGTGCGGTCCCGGCACACCCAGCAGGGCCTCGCCCGGTCGGCGCTCGTGGCGGAGCTCAAGCGCAAAGGTGTCGACAGCGACGTCGCGGTCGAGGCCGCGGGCGAGATCGACCGGGACGCCGAGGAGCAGCGAGCCCGCGAGTTGGTTCGCAAGAAGCTGCGCACGATGGCCGGCCTCGACGAGCGGACCGCCACCCGACGACTGCTCGGGATGCTGGCACGCAAGGGTTACCCGCAAGGACTGTCCTACGTGGTGGTCCGCGAGGAACTGCGTGACGCGGGTGCGGAGTCCACACTGCTCGACGACATCGTCCCGGACTGACCTGCGGGCGGGCGCCGGGATGGGACACTGGTCCATGACGTGAGGAGCAGCCGTTACCGCATTTCCGAGCCTTCCGAGTCGCCTCTGCCCGGTATGGATCACCTGCTGACCATCGCCGAGTACGCGGAGCTCGGTGAGCCCGAATCGGGCTACACCGAGCTGCTGGAGGGCCGCCTGTTGATGTCGCTGAGCCCGAGACCGGGCCACAACATAGCGCTGTTCGAGCTGTATCTGCAGGTGAAGCCGCAGTTACCCCGGCAGCTGACCGCCGTTCCCGACATCGACGTGGATCTTGAGCTGGCGCCGCTGGGTGCTCCGGCGACGGCGCGCCGCCCCGACCTGGTCGTGGTCGACCGTGCCGCGGTACGGCGGTTGACCGGGAGGGCGGGTTGCTCAAGGCGTCCGACGTGCTGCTCGTGGTGGAGATCGTGTCGCCGGGTTCGACCCGGACCGACAACGTGGACAAGCGCGGCGAGTACGCCGACGCCGGAATCCCGCACTACTGGATCGTCGATATCACCGAGCCCGTCTCGCTGGTCGCCTGCCACCTTGCCGGGGAGTTCGGCTATCAGGACGGCGGTGCCGTCACCGGTGAGTTCGCCACCGATGACCCGTTCGCGGTGCGGGTGAACCTCGACGCGCTGCTCTGATGTGGTCCGAATGAGGATGATCCGGACAACCTCGCTCGGCTGACCTCGCGCTCGGCTACTGTGACCGCCGTGTCCGCGCCCACCGAGATCATTCCGGCGGTTCATGCCCGCCTGCCAACCCTGACCGGCATGCGCTTTCTGGCCGCACTGCTGGTGTTCGTCTTCCACGCGGCCACCGTGTTCGACTACCCCGACCAGCAGACCGCGGCGGACGTCGGATGGCTCACCGGCAAGCTGGCCTTCCTCGGTGTGTCGTTCTTCTTCGTGCTGAGCGGCTTCGTACTCAGCTGGTCGGCGAGGGCGGGCGACACCGCCGCGCGGTTCTGGCGCCGCCGGGCCTGCAAGGTCTACCCCAACCACCTGGTGACGTTCCTGCTCGCGGTCGCGCTGCTGCTCGCACTGCACAAGCCGGTCACCGGTTGGTGGCAGAACCTGCTGCTGATCCACGCGTGGTTCCCCGACCAGACGATCTTCAACAGCGCCAACGTGGTGAGCTGGTCGCTGGCCTGCGAGGCGGTGTTCTACCTGCTGTTTCCGGTGCTGCACCGGTGGTTCGGCCGCATCCCGTCGTCGACCCTGTGGTGGTGGGCGTCCGGTTTGGTCGTCGTCGTGCTGTGCATGCCGCTGCTCGCGCAAGCGTTGGTGCCCGCCACCGGCGGCGATCCCACACAGCCGGGTTCGAGCCTTTCGCAGGTGTGGTTCCTCTATATCTTCCCGCCGGTGTGCCTGCTGCAGTTCATGCTCGGCATGATCATGGCGAGCATCGTGTTGTCCGGCCGCTGGATCGGCCTTCCGCTCCCGCTGGCAGCCGTGCTGCTGGCGGGCGGATACGCGCTGGCGCTCGTCGTGCCCTACAACTTCGGCGTCAACGCCACCACGATCGTGCCTGTCGCGCTCGTTATCGCGGCAGCTGCGGTCGCCGACGTGCGCGGCCGCGCGACGTTGCTGCGCGGCAGGGTTGCGGTTTGGCTGGGCGAGGTGTCCTTCGCCTTCTACCTCGTGCACTACCTGGTGCTGCTGCACGGCCGCGAACTCACGGGCCTTCGCGGCAACGGAGAGGTCGCCGTGGAACTTGCCGTGCTCACCGGCGCGATGGCGCTGAGCCTCGGCTTGGCGTGGCTGCTTTATGCCGGCGTCGAGCGGCCCGTCATGCGCCGCTGGAGCAGACCGCGTAGATCGGCCCGGCCGCCAGCGCCACCACAGTCACAGCCACGGCCGCCACAGGCGCAGCGCGGGCAGGTCACCGGCCCACACCACGGTGTCCCAGTGGCACGGGGCAGCACGGCGTTGCAGAGGCACAGCGCGCCCGTGGCGAAACAGCCACGCCCGCGGGAACCTCGGTGGTGAACCGCCTCGGTGCGATCGGAAGACCACCGGCGGTGGCGGGTAGCCCCGGCCTCTCCTTCGCCCCGCGCGGAGCTACCTTTCCGGTGCGGTCAAGGCAACGGCCTGCCGCGCCAGCGCCTCGATCCAAGCGAAGTCCTTCGCCGCGACGGCGTCCGGCGGCGTCAGCCATGAGCCGCCAACACAGTCCACATTGGCCAACTCCAGATAGCGCCTTGCGCTGTCCATTGTGATTCCGCCGGTGGGGCAGAAACGCAGCCACGGCAGCGGACCGGCTATCGCGCGCAGCGCGTCGGTCCCGCCGCTGGCCTCGGCAGGGAAGAATTTGAGGGCGTGCAACCCCCGCTCTGCCAGCCGCATGGCCTCGGAAACGGTCGCAGCTCCTGGTAGCAGCGCGAGCCCGGTGTCGAGTGCCGCCGAGACCAACGTCTCGGTGCATCCAGGCGTCACAAGGAACGCCGCCCCTGCGTCGGCGGCCTGCCGCGCCTGCTGTGGCGTGGTCACTGTGCCGGCTCCGACGACCATGTCCGGCACCTCCCGCGCCACGCGGGCCACCGCGTCCACCGCGGCCGGAGTGCGCAGCGTCACCTCCATGACACCCACGCCGCCGGAGCGCAACGCGTGGGCCACGGGCACGGCGTCGTCGGCGTCGTGTAGCACGACCACTGGCAGCACCGGCGACAGCGTCAGCAGCTCCGAACTCGTGACCATCAGGTGAGTCCACCGGTGACGCCCGCGATAGCGGGATGTGGTCGGGCACCGACCGGCGCGAACACGCTGGCGCCTCGCTCCGCCGGACCGACGCAGCGGCGCAGCGCGGCGAACAGTTCCCGGCCGGTGCCGACCCATTCGTCCTCACCGGGGACCGAGCCCGATGGAGCCCTCGATGCGAGTGTCGCGGCCGCCACGTCGACCTCCAACTCACCCGAGTCGGCGTCGACGCGAATCAGATCCCCGTCGGCCACCCGGGCCAGCGGCCCACCCACCGCGGCCTCCGGCGTGACGTGAATCGCGGCGGGAACCTTCCCCGATGCCCCTGACATCCTGCCGTCGGTTACGAGTGCCACGCGATGCCCGGCGTCCAGCAGTGAGCTGAGCGCGGGGGTGAGGCCGTGCAGCTCGGGCATCCCGTTGGCGCGGGGACCCTGCTGGCGCAGCACCACCACGACATCGCGATTCAGTTCGCCTGCTCGAAACGCCAGCTGGAAGTCCTGCTGGGAGTCGAACACCCGCGCGGGCGCGTAGACGAGGCGGTGGCGCGGAGAAACGGCCGACACCTTCAGCACCGCACGGCCCAGATTGCCACGCAACATGCGCAGTCCGCCGTCGGGTGCGAACGGCCGGTCGATCGGGCGCAGAACGTTCTCGTCGAGGCTGCGCGACGGGGCTTCGCGCCAGGTCAACTCGCCGTCACGCAACACCGGCTCGGCGCGGTAGCGGTGCAGCCCGGTGCCCGCCACGGTGCGCACGTCGCCGTGCAGCAGTCCGGCGTCGAGCAGCGTGGCGACGAGGAACGGCACGCCACCCGCGGCGTGGAAGTGGTTGATGTCGGCGCTGCCGTTGGGATAGATGCTGGCCAGCAGCGGCACCACCGAAGAGAGATCGGCGAAGTCGTCCCAGGTAAGCTCTATTCCGGCCGCCGAGGCGATCGCGACCAGGTGCAGGGTGTGGTTTGTGGAGCCTCCGCTGGCCAGCAACGCGACCACCCCGTTCACGATCGAACGCTCGTCCACCACCTCGGCCACGGGTGTGTAGCCTTCGCCGCCACCGACCGGGGAAATCTCGACGATGCGCCTGGCGGCTCGTTCGGTGAGCGCCCGCCGCAGCGGTGTGTTCGGTTGCACGAAGGCTGCTCCCGGCAGTTGCAGGCCCATCACCTCGAGCACGAGTTGGTTGGAGTTGGCCGTGCCGTAGAAGGTGCAGGTGCCGGGGGAGTGGTAGGAGGCGGACTCGGCCTCCAACAGTTCCTCCCTCGTGGCGCTGCCCTGCGCGTACAACTGCCGCACGCGAGCCTTGTCCTTGTTCGGCAGCCCGGACGGCATGGGTCCCGCAGGCACCAGGATCGCGGGCAGGTGCCCGAATGACAGTGCGCCGATGAGCAGCCCGGGCACGATCTTGTCGCACACGCCGAGCAGCAGCGTCCCGTCGAACATGTCGTGTGCCAGCGCCACACCTGTCGCCATGGCTATCACGTCGCGGCTGAACAGCGAGAGTTCCATTCCCGCCCGCCCCTGTGTGATGCCGTCGCACATGGCGGGTACCCCGCCCGCGAACCGGGCGACACCCCCGGCCCGCCTCGTGGCCTCCTTCAGCTGGTCGGGGAACTCACCGAGCGGTTGGTGGGCCGAGAGCAGGTCGTTGTAGGCGGACACGATCGCGATTCCCGGGCCCTGCCGCCCTCGCAGGGTGAGCCGGTCGGGGCCGGAGCACGCGGCGAAGCCGTGCGCGAGATTGCCGCACCCCAGCCCGGCCCGCGCCGGACCGTCGGCCGTGGCCGCGCGGGCGTCGCTGACCCGGGAGAGGTAGGCGCCGCGGGAGTTCTCGCTTCG
Source organism: Saccharomonospora amisosensis (assembly GCF_011761185.1). Lineage (NCBI taxonomy): Bacteria > Bacillati > Actinomycetota > Actinomycetes > Pseudonocardiales > Pseudonocardiaceae > Saccharomonospora > Saccharomonospora amisosensis. The sequence goes on from NZ_JAAOYM010000001.1 coordinate 1,577,727, forward strand.
AGCGGCGATGCGGGCGGTGACCTCGGCGATGACGGGGTGGAGGGGTCGCAACGTGGTCGCTCCTGATCGCTTCTCGCGGGCATCTTCTCGCGGACGTGGAGGTCGGTAAGCGACGGCACCGTCGCGGCCGACGTGGCGACTGACACGATACAGATCCAGGGCCTCGGAGCAAAATCGATTCAGAAAGTCACGATTAGTGACCCCCATCACGCCCTCCACGCCGTGTGTGCTACTTGTCACACCACAGTTGGCAAGGCAGAGTCGGCCTTAGCCGGCTCAGATCCCGGGATCGATTCGAAGGGACGACACAGATGTCGAGCACGGAAATGAGCGAGCTACGCCGCACCATCGGCAGGCTCAGGCAGTGCGTGGGCGCGCTGCGGGCACGTTACGGCGAGGCACCCGCTGTCCGGCGCCTCGCCAACGACGTCGAGCGGCTCGACATCGACGCGGGCGATCTCGCGCAGCAGCAGGTGCCTGCCCAGTCGAAGCCTTCCGACCCGCCCGAAGTGGTCAAGATCCCCGACACCCCGTACGACCCATCGTTGTGGGAGGGCGCTGACGACGAGGGCGTCGGCGGCTACCACCGGGATCAGCGGTGAGTGGGGCCGGGATCGACGACGTGACAGTCACCCAGAACAGCGCACCCGCACGAACCCGAGTCGGCATCGGCACGCGCACGCTGCGCACCGACCGGTGGTGGCTACAGCCACTGCTGACGACACTGGGCCTGGCGGCCTTCGTCGGCTACGCGACCGTCCGGTCGTTCATGCGCACCGGCTACTACGACGCCGAGAACAACTACCTCACGCCGTTCTACTCCCCGTGCCTCAGCGACTCCTGCGTACCGGGGTCGGCGCACTTCGGCACCCCGTTCGGGGAGTTGCCGGGCTTCATCCCGCTGGCGTTTCTTTCGCTGCCGTTCCTGCTCGGGTTCCGGTTGACCTGTTACTACTACCGCAAGGCGTACTACAGGTCGGTCTGGTTCTCCCCGCCCGCGTGTGCCGTCACCGAACCGCACGCCAAGTACACCGGGGAGACCCGCCTGCCGCTCATCGTGCAGAACGCTCACCGCTACTTCTTCTACGTCGCGTTCGTGATCGCCTTGATCAACACCTGGGACGCGATAGTGGCCTTCGGTGGCGAGCGAGGGATCGGCTTCGGACTCGGGAACCTCATCCTGGTGATCAACGTGGTGTTGCTGTGGGCGTACACGGTGTCGTGCCACTCGTGCAGGCACGTCACCGGCGGCAGGCTCAAGCACTTCTCGAGGAGTCCGGTCCGGTACTGGATCTGGACGCAGGTGAGCAGGCTGAACGTGCGCCACATGCAGTTCGCGTGGATCACGCTGGGCACCCTGGCGCTCACCGACCTCTACGTGTGGCTCGTGTCCACCGGCACGATCACCGATCTTCGTTTCATCAACTGAACAGTTCTTTCGAGGTGGCAATTACATGACCGAGGTCGAGCGGCACAGCTACGACGTCGTGGTGATCGGTGCCGGCGGCGCGGGTCTGCGTGCGGTGATCGAGGCAAGGCAGCGTGGCCTCAGCGTCGCGGTGGTGTGCAAGTCGCTGTTCGGCAAGGCACACACCGTGATGGCCGAGGGCGGGTGCGCGGCGTCGATGGGCAACGCGAACCCGAACGACAACTGGCAGGTCCACTTCCGCGACACCATGCGTGGCGGCAAGTTCCTCAACAACTGGCGGATGGCCGAGCTGCACGCCAAGGAAGCCCCCGACCGCGTGTGGGAGTTGGAGACCTACGGCGCGCTGTTCGACCGCACCAAGGACGGCCGCATCAGCCAGCGAAACTTCGGCGGGCACACCTATCCCCGGCTGGCGCACGTCGGCGACCGGACCGGCCTTGAGCTGATCCGCACCATGCAGCAGAAGATCGTGTCGCTGCAGCAGGAGGACAACAAGAAGTACGGCGACTACGAGGCCAAGCTCAAGGTATTCGCCGAGTGCACCGTCACCGAACTGCTCAAGCAGGACGGCCGGATCGCGGGCGCGTTCGGCTACTGGCGCGAGTCCGGCCGGTTCATCCTGTTCGAGGCACCGGCCGTGGTGCTGGCCACCGGCGGCATCGGCAAGTCGTTCAAGGTGACGTCGAACTCCTGGGAGTACACCGGTGACGGGCACGCGCTCGCGCTACGGGCAGGCGCGGACCTGATCAACATGGAGTTCGTCCAGTTCCACCCCACCGGCATGGTGTGGCCGCCGAGCGTGAAGGGCATCCTCGTCACCGAGGGTGTGCGCGGTGACGGCGGCGTGCTGAAGAACTCCGAGGGCGAGCGGTTCATGTTCCGCTACATCCCCGACGTGTTCAAGGGCCAGTACGCCGACAGTGAGGCGGAGGCCGACCGCTGGTACGAGGACGCGGACAACAACCGCCGCACCCCTGACCTGCTGCCCCGCGACGAGGTGGCCAGAGCCATCAACGCGGAGGTGAAGGCGGGACGGGGTTCTCCGCACGGCGGGGTGTTCCTCGACATCGCAAGCCGACTACCGGCCGAGGAGATCCGCAGGCGGTTGCCCTCGATGTACCACCAGTTCAAGGAACTGGCCGATGTGGACATCACCAAGGAGCCCATGGAGGTTGGCCCCACGTGCCACTACGTGATGGGCGGCATCGAGGTCGACCCCGACTCCGCCGCTGCGAGCGTGCCGGGGCTGTTCGCGGCGGGTGAGTGCTCGGGCGGGATGCACGGGTCCAACCGACTGGGCGGCAACTCACTGTCCGACCTGCTCGTCTTCGGCCGCAGGGCCGGGCTCGGCGCGGCCGACTACGTGGAGTCGCTCTCCGGAAGGCCGAAGGTGGCCGATTCCGATGTGGACACCGCGGCGAAGCGGGCGGTGGCGCCGTTCGACCCACCCGGGCAGGGAGTGGCGGAGGAGAACCCCTACACGTTGCACACCGAACTACAGCAGTGCATGAACGACCTGGTCGGCATCATCCGCAAGGCCGACGAGATGGAGCAGGCGCTGGAAAGGCTGGCCGACATCAGGCGGCGGATCGCGGGCGTCACCGTGGAGGGGCACCGGCAGTACAACCCCGGCTGGCACCTCGCGCTGGACCTGCGCAACATGCTGCTCGTCAGCGAGTGCGTGGCGCAGGCCGCGCTGCGGCGCGCGGAGAGCCGGGGTGGACACACCCGCGACGACCACCCGCAGATGGACGCGAAGTGGCGCAACACCCTGCTTGTCTGCGGCGCGGCTGACGGCGATCCGGCCATCCCCGATGTCACGGTGCGAGCCAAGGAACAGCAGCCGATGCGACAGGATCTGCTGGGGTTGTTCGAACTGAGCGAACTGGAGAAGTACTACACCTCCGAAGAACTCGCCGACCACCCGGAAAGGAAGGCCTGATATGGGTTACCAGGCAAAGCTTCGGGTGTGGCGCGGTGACGACGGTGCGGGCGAGTTGCACGACTTCACCGTCGAGGCCAACGACGGCGAGGTCGTGCTCGACCTCATCCACCGACTACAGGCGACCCAGGCTCCGGATCTCGCTGTCCGCTGGAACTGCAAGGCGGGCAAGTGCGGTTCCTGCTCCGCGGAGGTCAACGGCAGGCCGAGGCTGCTGTGTATGACGCGGATGTCGATGTTCGAGGAGGACGACGTCATCACGGTCACGCCGATGCGCACGTTCCCGGTGATCCGGGATCTGGTGTGCGACGTGTCGTTCAACTACACCAAGGCCATGGAGATCCCGGCGTTCACCCCGCCTGCGGATCTGGGCCCGGGTGAGTACCGAATGCAGCAGGTCGACGTGGAGCGCTCGCAGGAGTTTCGCAAGTGCATCGAGTGCTTCCTGTGCCAGAACGTCTGCCACGTGATCAGGGACCACGAGGAGAACAAGCCGGCGTTCGCGGGCCCGCGCTATCTGATGCGGATCGCCGAGTTGGAGATGCACCCACTCGATGTCGCCGACCGGCGTAACGAGGCACAGACCGAGCACGGTCTCGGTTACTGCAACATCACCAAGTGCTGCACCGAGGTGTGCCCGGAGAACATCCACATCACCGACAACGCGCTGATTCCGATGAAGGAACGGGTCGCCGACCGTCGCTACGACCCGATCGTCTGGCTGGGCAACAAACTGTTCCGCCGCGGCGAGCGCGACGCAGGCGCCTGATCGGCGGCGCTGCGGTTCGCCAATGCCCGGGCACGGGCGAACCGCAGCGCCGGGTACGCGTTACGCGCCCGCCCTGCCCGTCTCGGACATCGCCGCCTCTTCCGCCTTCTTCGAAACCGCCTTCTTGCCCCGGCTGAGCCTGCGCTCCAGGTAGACGGCGAACTTGCTGAGCAGGTAGTTCACCGCGATGAACAGCACAGCGATGATCAGGTACGTCTGAATCGGGTTGTGCAGGTTCTGCACGATGATGCCGGCCGTGTTGACGGTCTCCTCGAAGGAGATGATGAAGCCGAGCGAGGTGTCCTTGAGCACGACAACCAGCTGGCTGATCAGCGCGGGCAGCATCACCCGGAATGCCTGTGGCAGCAGCACCGACCCGAGGACCTGGGAACGCCGCAGCCCGATCGACTCCGCGGCTTCGCGTTGGCCGACGGGCAGCGAGTTGATGCCCGCCCGCACGATCTCGGCGATGATCACCGAGTTGTAGGCGGTGAGGCCGATGACCAGGTACCACAGCGTGGGCAAATCGACACCGAACTGGGGTAGCACCCTGGCGGCGAAGAAGATCGCTATCACGACCGGGATACCGCGCAGCAGTTCGATCACTCCGACGATCGCCCAGCGATACCAGGCGGCGGCGGTGATCCGGCTCAGTGCCAGCAGCGTGCCGATCACCAGGGAGAACGCCATGGACAGTGCCGCGGCGAGCACCGTGTTGGCCGCGGCCTCACCGATCAGGTTCCAGACCGCGGTGAAGTTGTCGTCGGTCGGGTCGAGCCAGGGTGACCACAGCTCCGCGTCGAACTGACCCTGCTCCGCGAGTCGAAGCACGACCAGCGCCACCACAGCGAGAATCGCGATGCCGGCGACGACACTGCCGATCGCCGTGCGCCGCCTGCTGCGCGGGCCGGGTGCGTCGTAGAGGACGCTGCTCACCGGGCGATCGCCACCTTCCGCTCCAACCAGCCGAGCAGCAGTCCGCCCGGGATCGTTATCACCAGATAGCCGAGTGCCACACCCGCCAGTACCGGCAGCGCGGCCTTGCCCTGCGCGGACGACAGTTGCTGCCCGACCGCGAACAGGTCACCACCGACACCGAAGGCGCCGACGATGGCGGAGTTCTTGATCATCGCGATGATCACGCTGCCCAGTGGTGGCACGACGCTGCGCACGGCCTGCGGCATGATCACGTAGGACAGCGACTGGCCGAAGTTCAACCCGACCGCCCTGGCCGCCTCCGCCTGGCCGGGCGAGACCGAGTTGATTCCGCTTCGGACGGCCTCGCAGACGAAGGCCGAGGTGTAGAGCACGAGTCCGGTGACGCCGAACCAGAAGTACGCACCGTTGATGCCGACCTCGGGCAACCCGAACGCGCAGAAGAACAACACGATGGTCAGCGGGGTGTTGCGGAACACCGTGACCCAGGAGGTGCCCACCCAGCGCAGCGGTGCCACAGGCGACACCCGGAATCCGCCGAGGATCGTGCCGAGTACCAGCGACCCGACGAGGCCGTAGGCGCAGATCTGCAGGGTCTTCAGCAGGCCTTCCGCGTACAGCGGAAGGTTGTCGATGATGACGTCCACGTGGTCTCCCAACCCGAAGCCGGGGCGCCCGCCATCCGGCGAGCGCCCCGACGTGAGCTACTCGCCTCAGGCGCAGGTGCCCAGCTCAGGCAGTTCGGGAGTGGTTTCGGCCACCGTTCCGGCGGTTTCCTCCCATGCCTTCTTGTAGCTGCCGTCCTCGGCGGACTTGCGCAGCGTGTCGTGGATGAACTCGCAGAACTTGGTGTCGCCCTTCTTGACGCCGATGCCGTAGGGCTCCTCGGTGAAGGGCTTGCCCACCAGCTTGAACTGGTCCTTGTTCTCCGAGACCAGGCCGAGCAGGATCACGTTGTCCGTGGTGACGGCGTCGACCTGGCCGTTGCGCAGCGCGTCGGCGCACTTGGAGTACACGTCGAACAGCACGAGCTGTTCCTTGTCGACGTACTTCAGGATCTCCTCGGACGGGGTCGAGCCGGTCACCGAGCACACCTTGGCGTTGGCGGACTTCAGCGACTCCGGACCGGTGATCGCGTTGTTGTCCTTCTTGACCATAAGGTCCTGGCCGGCCTGGTAGTACGGACCGGCGAAGGTGACGCGCTTGGCCCGCTCGTCGTTGATCGTGTAGGTGGCGATGACGAAGTCCACCTTGCCCTGCTCGATGACCTCCTCACGGGTCGCCGAGGGCGTCTCCACCCAGTTGATTTTGTCGGCGGAGATGCCGAGTTCGGCCGCGATGATCTTGGCGACCTCCACGTCGAAGCCCTGCATCGAGCCGTCGAGGCCCTTGAGGCCGAACAGCGGCTGGTCGAACTTCGTGCCGACCGTCACCGTCCCGGCCTGGTTCAGCTTGGCCATGGTCGTGCCGGACTCGAACTTGGCCTCCTGGTTCACCGACGGGCTGGACTCGCCGGAGTTGTTGTCGGAGCCGCCACCGCATGCGGCGAGCGCGAGGCTAGCCGCGGCCATGACTGCGCCTGCGCGCAGGACTTTGCTCAACCGCATCTGTTGTGCATCCCTTCCAACTGCTCCACTTGTTAGTGGGTCAGGATCTTGCCAAGGAAGTCCTTGGCTCGCTCGGATTTCGGGTCGGTGAAGAAAACCTCGGGTGTGGAATCCTCCACGATCTCCCCGTCCGACATGAAGAGCACCCGGTGGGCGGCTCTGCGGGCGAAGCCCATCTCGTGGGTGACGACCAGCATGGTCATGCCCTCGTCGGCCAACGCCGTCATGGTGTCGAGAACCTCCTGGACCATCTCAGGGTCCAGCGCCGAGGTGGGCTCGTCGAACAGCATGACCTTGGGCCGCATCGCCAGCGCTCGCGCGATGGCGGCCCGCTGCTGCTGGCCTCCCGACAACTGGGCGGGGTACTTCTCGGCCTGGTTGGCGATGCCGACCCGGTCGAGCAGTTCCATGGCGGTCTCGCGGGCCTGCGCCGAGGAAACCTTGCGTACCTTCGTCGGCCCGAGTGTCACGTTCTCGAGGATGGTCTTGTGCGCGAAGAGGTTGAACTGCTGGAACACCATGCCGACGTCCGCGCGCAGCGCCGCGAGCGCCTTGCCCTCCTCCGGCAGCGGCTTGCCGTCGACGGCGATCTCACCGGAGTCGATCGGCTCGAGCCGGTTGATCGCCCGGCACAGTGTGGACTTGCCCGATCCCGACGGCCCGAGTACCACCACGACCTGGCCCTTCGGTACCTCGATCGTGATGTCCTTCAGCACGTGCAGATCGCCGAAGTGCTTGTTCACCGCCTTCGCGCTGATCATTGGTGGCGCGGTCGGCGTGGTGCTCATCTGACCTCCATCACGGCGAGCTGCTCGGCGTTCGGGGTACTGCGGCGGCAGTAACCCCGGATTTAACACCCTGGAGCCGACCGCGTGCGGCAGTTGCACCAAAACGCAACCTTTGTGACCGCTCGGCGGGCCACACCACACCCTCCTCGGGCCGTGCTGCCTGGTGTGCCCGGCGACTTTAGCCCACCCGACCCCAAAGCGGCCACGGTGAGGGCAGGCGAGCGGTTGACCTACCCTGGTAACCGATGAGCGGCGCAGGCGTTGGCAGGACCTTCGAGATTCGCACCTTCGGGTGCCAGATGAACGTGCACGACTCCGAGCGGCTGGCGGGCCAGCTGGAGAGCGCGGGGTACGTGCCCGCCGCCGACGGCGACGACCCGGACGTGATCGTGCTGAACACCTGCGCCGTTCGGGAGAACGCCGACAACAAGCTGTACGGCCATCTCGGTCACCTTCGGCCTCGCAAGAGCGCCAAGCCCGACCTGCAGATCGCGGTCGGTGGCTGCCTGGCGCAGAAGGATCGTGGGGAGATCGTGAAGCGGGCACCCTGGGTGGACGTGGTCTTCGGCACCCACAACATCGGCGCGCTGCCCGCACTGCTGGACCGTGCTCGGCACAACGCGCAAGCCCAGGTGGAGATCCTGGAGTCGCTGGAGACCTTTCCTTCCACGCTGCCCGCCCGACGGGAGTCGGCCTACTCGGGCTGGGTCTCGATCTCCGTCGGCTGTAACAACACCTGCACGTTCTGCATCGTCCCCTCGCTGCGGGGCAAGGAGCGTGACCGGCGGCCGGGTGAGGTGCTCGCCGAGGTGGAGGCGCTCGTCGCCGAGGGGGTGCTGGAGGTGACCCTGCTGGGGCAGAACGTCAACTCCTACGGCGTGGAGTTCGGCGACCGGTTCGCCTTCGGCAAGCTGTTGCGCTCCTGCGGTTCGGTGGCAGGCCTGGAGCGGGTCCGGTTCACCTCGCCACACCCGGCGGCGTTCACCGACGACGTGATCGACGCGATGGCGCAGACACCCAACGTTTGCCACCAGCTGCACATGCCGCTGCAGTCGGGCTCGGACCGGGTGCTGAAGCTGATGCGCCGCTCCTACCGGGCTTCGCGGTTTCTGTCCATCTTGGACAAGGTGCGCGCCGCGATGCCGGACGCCGCGATCACCACGGACATCATCGTGGGCTTTCCGGGCGAGACCGAGGAGGACTTCGAGGAAACGCTGGAGGTGGTCAGGCAGGCTCGCTTCTCGAGCGCGTTCACCTTCCAGTACTCCAAGCGGCCCGGCACGCCCGCGGCCGAGCTGGACGGCCAGGTGCCGAAGGAGGTCGTGCGCAGGCGCTACGACCGCCTGGTCGCGCTGCAGGAGGAGATCTCCTGGGAGGAGAACCGCAAGCTCGTCGGAAGCACGGTCGAGCTGCTGGTGGCGGCAGGCGAGGGCCGAAAGGACGCGCGGACTCACCGGATGAGCGGCAGGGCACGGGACGGCAGGCTGGTGCACTTCACTCCGACCGGTCCGGCTGTCGAGGGGAACGTGCGTCCCGGTGACGTCGTCGAGACGACAGTGACTTACGCGGCTCCGCACCACCTGGTGGCGGACGGTGAGCTGCTGTCCCACCGCAGGACGAGGGCGGGCGACAACGCCGAGGAAGGTGTGCGGCCCAAGACCGGCGGCGTGGGCCTCGGCCTTCCGTCGTTCGGGGTGCCGCGACCGGTTCAGGCCGCGCCGGAAGGATGTGGGTTGTGAACGAGTCCAGGTACGGCGACGGCAGCGGCAACGGCAACGGCACCGACGAGAACATCGACCGGCTGGCCGCCGACGTGAACGCCGCCGTCGGCAAGGCGGTCAGGACCGTGGAGTTGGGCCGCCGCGGCTTCGGCATCTCGGTGGCGGTGTTCGCGCTCATCGTCGGCCTGCTGCTGCCTTGGGTGGACGGCCACGTGGGCTGGCAGGTCCTGGCGGGGGAGGCGGGCGCGGTTCCGCGGCTGTTCGCGGCCACCGCGACGGCGTTCGGCGTACTCGCCTCCGCGCTCGCGCTGATCACGCGCCGCTGGTGGTTGACGTGGGTGTGCGCGGTCGGCGGCTGGTTCGCCGTCGTGGACGGGTTGCTCGCGATCTGGTCGCAGCAGTCGTCCTCGGCCACCGGGGCAGCGGGCGAGGGTCCTGGTGCGGGACTAATCATCGCGGCGATCGCGATGGTTGTGGTCGCGGCGCAGTGGATGCGCGTGGCCTGGTCACGCCACTGATGCCGGCTGCTGATTCCGGGTCGCCGAGTCGAGCCCGCCGCGAGTAGCAGGGGTAGACCGGCGAAGTCGAAAGATGTTATCGACATCACAGTGCCCACGAGGCATACTGGCTACGACATACAGTATGCAAAATGGGGTGGATCAATGTCGCGATCGGCTGGTACTTCCCCGGTCAAAGAGATCCGTGATTTCTACGGTCGCCGGTACCGGGTCGGCGAGACGGATCGTGAACTGCTCGGTCGGTCCAGGGCGTGGATGCTCTGGGCCGCCTGGGCCGCGATGCTGGTGGCCAGCGCGGGCCAGTACGGCTACGGAGCGCTGATGCCCGTGCTGGGCAACACCCACGGCTGGAGCCTGCAGCAGAGCGCGTGGGTGCTGGCCGTGTGGATCCTGTGCCAGAGCGGCAGCGTCTATCCGGCCGCCAGGGCGCGGGGCAGGCTGGGGCTTCCCCCCGCCGCCACGATGTTGACCGGTGCGGCGCTGTGCGCCACCGGGCTCATCACGCTCGGCGGGTCAAGCAGCGTAGTCGTGGTGCTGCTCAACCACGGCGTGCTCGGCGGCATCGGCGCGGGACTCATCTACGGCACCTGCCTCGGCGTGGTCGCCAAGTGGTACCCGGAGCGCCCGGCACGCACGGCGTTCGTCAGCGGCGCCTTCGCCTACGGCTCGATTCCGTTCGTGCTGTTGGCGGGGCGGTTCGCCGGGACCGGTTCGACGCGGACCTTCCTCTGGCTGGCGGGCGTCGCGGTGATCGTGCTGGTCGGTGCCGCTGCCATGATCCTGCGTGACCCGCCGAAGCGCTGGTGGCCCGCACACGTCGACCCGCGTGCCTGGGCGCTGGACAAGACGGTCAACCCGGGACTTCGGCGCAACCGGCCCGCGATCCGGTTCTACTCGGCCCGGGAGATCGTCCGTTGCAGGGAGTCCGGTCTGCTCTACCTGGCGGTGACGTGCGCGGCGGCGGTGATCCTGTTCGACATCGCCTACGTCTCGGTGTTCGCGACAGCGAGTGGCTGGAGTCCCGCCTTCGGTGCGGCCGCGCTGGCCGTGCTCGCGGCGGCCAGCGGAGTGACGAGGACGGCCGAGGGCTGGGCCGGTGACCGGTTCGGACGGCGCAACGTGGTGCGCGCCGCGCTCTACACGGGCGCCGCCGCCCAGGTACTGCTGCTGACCGGTGGTTCGCACGGCCTAGCCACGCTGTTCCTCGCAGGGGCGGCGGCCTCGGGTGCGGCGGCCGGCGCCTGCTACGGGTTGCTGCCCGGGCTGGTGGAGGGCCACTTCGGGGAGCGGCCGGGGCTGCCGAACTTCGGCTTGTTCTACGGGGCCAAGGCGGTCGGCGGGCTGATCGGGGTGGCGCTGGCCGGGCATGTCGTCGCTGCCGACGGCTATCAGGGCGTCTTCCTCGGTGCCGCTGTGCTCGGCCTCGCCGGTGCCGGGCTGGTGCGGGTGTTGCGCCAGCCCGGGCGGCCAAGGCTGCTGCTGCCGGGAGTCGCGCGACCGTTGCTGTCTCGCTGACTCGCTCGTGGCTCACCGATTGACGAAGTTCTGGCCGGTCGATCCGCTGGATCGACCGGCCAGAACTGTTTCGTGCTCGCTCGCACCGAGGGGGCCGGATGTTCATGGTCCGAAATGGACCATGAACAACACCGGACCGGACCGCCGCCGTGTTCAGAGTGTCTTGTAGAGCTCGCGTGCGTGTTCGGCGGTTTCGGTGGGTGTTTTGCCGACTTTGACGCCTGCGGTTTCGAGGGCTTGTTGTTTGGCGTGGGCGGTGCCTGCGGAGCCGGAGATGATGGCGCCTGCGTGGCCCATGGTTTTGCCTTCGGGGGCGGTGAAGCCTGCGACGTAGCCGACGACGGGTTTGGTGATGTGGTCGCGGATGTAGTCGGCGGCGCGTTCTTCGGCGTCGCCGCCGATTTCGCCGATCATGACGATGAGGTCGGTGTCGGGGTCGTCCTGGAAGGCTTGCAGGGCGTCGATGTGGGTGGTGCCGATGATGGGGTCGCCGCCGATGCCGATGCAGGTGGAGAACCCGATGTCGCGTAGTTCGTACATCATCTGGTAGGTGAGGGTGCCGGATTTGGACACCAGTCCGATGCGGCCGGGCCCGGTGATGTCGGCGGGGATGATGCCGGCGTTGGACTGGCCGGGGGAGATGATGCCGGGGCAGTTGGGTCCGATGATGCGGGTTTTGTTGCCGCTGGCGCAGGCGTGGGCCCACATCACGGCGGTGTCGTGCACGGGGATGCCCTCGGTGATGACCACGACCAGGCCGATCCCGGCGTCGATGGCCTCGATGACGGCGTCCTTGGCGAAGCGGGGCGGCACGAACACCACCGACACGGTCGCCCCGGTCTCGGCCATCGCCTCGGCGACCGTGCCGTACACGCTCAACTCGCTGCCGCCGATGGCGACCCGCTGCCCGGCCTTGCGGGCGTTGACCCCGCCCACGATCCGCGACCCGGCCGCCACCATCTTCGTGGCGTGCTTGGTGCCCTCCGACCCGGTCAAACCCTGCACGATGATCCGGGAATCACTGTTCAAAAAGATCGCCATGATGCCTGCTCACACCCTCGCCGCGGCCAGTCGCGCGGCCTCATCAGCCGCGGAATCCATCGTGTCCACCACCGTCACCAACGGGTGCGCCGCCTGCGCCAGAATGCGCCGCCCCTGCTCCACATTGTTGCCGTCCAACCGCACCACCAACGGCTTGGACGCCTCATCACCCAGCATCGCCAACGCCTCCACAATCCCCGACGCCACCGCATCACACGCGGTGATCCCCCCGAACACATTCACAAACACACTGGCCACATCCGGATCCCCCAACACCACATCCAAACCCGCGGCCATCACCTCCGCCGACGCACCCCCACCAATATCCAAAAAGTTCGCCGGAGCCACCCCACCATGCCGCTGCCCCGCATACGCCACCACATCCAACGTCGACATCACCAACCCCGCACCATTACCGATGATGCCCACCTGCCCATCCAACTTCACATAATTCAACCCCTTGGCCTTCGCCTTGGCCTCCAACGGATCCTCCGCGGCCACATCCACCAACCCCGCATGCTCCGGATGCCGAAACGCCGCATTGTCATCCACACTCACCTTGCCGTCCAACGCCACAATCCCATCACCGGGATCACGCACCAACGGATTGACCTCCACCAACAACGCATCCTCAGCCACAAACGTCTCCCACAACGCCACCACCACCTCCGCGGCACGCTCCACCACCGCCCCCGGAAAACCCGCCGCCACCACAATCTCGCGAGCCCGATCCACATCCACCCCCACCAACGGATCCACCGGCACCCGCACCAACGCCTCCGGACGCTCCACCGCCAACTGCTCGATCTCCACCCCACCCTCAGCCGACGCCATCGCCAAAAACGTCCGATTCGCCCGATCCACCAAAAACGAAAAGTAATACTCCTCCGCAATCTCCGACGCCTCAGCCACCAACACCCGACGCGTCACATGCCCCTTAATCTCCAACCCCAAAATCGCCCGAGCACACTCCACCGCCTCACCCGGACCCCCAGCCAACCGCACCCCACCAGCCTTACCCCGACCCCCCACCTTCACCTGAGCCTTCACCACAACACGACCACCCAACCCCTCAGCAACCCCAAACGCATCCTCCGCCACATCCACCACAGCCCCAGCCAACACCGGAACACCATGCGCAGCGAAAAGATCCCTCGCCTGATACTCATACAAATCCACGACTTCACCCCTTCCTGGTCCGGGAATGTCGGCTCTGAGAATACAGTATTCTGTATGCACGACACCAGGTTTGCCGGGTGCGCGGATCGTCAACCCGAGGGCAGCCGGGACAACTGGAGACTGGGATCTACGTCACTCCCTGTAGTGACAGGTATCACCAGGCCGGGTTCTTCTGTTCATTGTATGCTGTAGGCAGTCGACCAATTAGCCGACAACACGTGGCTGTAAGCGACATGCCATACCGGCCACGATGGCCGTCCGACTTTTGGAGTAAACCATGCCGTCGACCGAGTTGCCGCAGCAGCTGACTGCTCGCCGGATCGACCGGCCCGTGCCGCTGCGCGAGCGGGTCTATCAGGCGATGCAGGAGCTCATCATCTCCCGGCAGCTCGCACCCGGCCAGCACCTGGTGGAAAGCGAGCTCGCCGAGATGCTAGGGGTGTCACGGCAGCCCATCCGCGAGGCGCTGCAGCTGTTGAACTCCGAGGGATGGGTCGACCTGCGGCCTGGTTACGGAGCGTTCGTACACGCGCCGACCGAGGCGGAAGTGGACCAGCTGCTCGTCGTACGGGCGGCCCTGGAATCGGAATCGGCCAGGCTGGCCGCGCTGCACGCCGAACCGGAAGGGGTCGCCGCGCTGCGCAAGATCTGCGAGCAGGGCGAGACCGCCGTGAAGGCCGACGACATCGACGCGATGGTGGCGGCCAACGCCGAGCTGCATCGCCGCGTCACGGAACTGTCCGGCAACCAGGTGCTGCTGGACTTCGTGGCGCAGGTGGACCGGCGGGTGCGGTGGTACTACACGCCGATCGCGAGGCACAGGGGCAGCCAGTCCTGGCAGGAGCACGCCAGGCTGATCGACGCGATCGAGAACAAGGACGCCGAACTCGCCGCCCGCGTCATGCGCGAGCACACCGAGCGCACCCGGCAGTCCTACCTCGAGCAGCGTGAGAGCAACCCCGAGCCCGAGGTGCGGCCTGCGCAGGTGCGCTCGCGCCGACGCCGCTCGGCGCCCCGCGTCTGACGGCGGGCGCTTACCACAACGGACCAGCGGTACCGCGATCTCGCGGTGACCGGGTGATTGACGACGCCCAATGAAGGAGGTGATGAGTGATGCGTACCTGGAACAAGTTCGTGCGGGCGCTGACGCGTGAGCCGGTCGGGCTCAACGCCGACGGCCGCAGGCTGGGTCTTGGCCTGGCCACCGCGCAGGACAAGTCCCGGCAGCAGGCCACCGCGGAGGTCGAGAACTTCCTGCGGCGGCGTGCCACCGAGCACGACCACAGCACGACACTGTCCTGACTGCTGGGAAGCTGCCAACGGTGTCAGCTTCTCAGTCAGCCTGGGCCGCGGCCGTGTCCGAGGTGTCCGGCTCGTCGAGTTTCGCCTTGAGCTCGCGGGATCGATCCCTGCGGACCTTGACGAGGCTGGCGACCGTGGTGATCGCGAGGGTGCCGAGGATGACCCCGAGAGAGACCAGAATGGGAACCTCCGGCGCCCACGACACCCCGTGGTGATGCAGTGTCTCCGAAATCAGCTTCAGTCCGATGAAGCCGAGCACGACGGCCAGTCCGGTGCTGAGATACACCAGCCGGTCGAGCAGGCCACCGATCAGGAAGAACAGCTGGCGCAAACCCATCAGCGCGAACGCGTTCGCGGTGAACACCAGGTACGGCTCCTTGGTGAGGCCGAAGATCGCGGGAATGGAGTCGAGCGCGAACAGCAGGTCGGTCGTACCGATCGCGATCATCACGATCAGCATGGGTGTGACCAGCCTGCGGCCGTTGACCCGGGTGGTCATCGCGGCGCCGTCGTAGGTGTCGGTCGCGGGCAGGAACCGCTTGGCCAGCCGCAGGACGGCGTTCTCCTTGAACTCGTCGTCCTCGTCCTCGGAATGCGCCAGCAGCTTCCATGCCGTGTAGAGCAGGAACGCGCCGAAGACGTAGAACAGCCAGTCGAACCGGGCGATCGCCTCGGCACCGACGGCGATGAAGGCGCCTCGCATCAGCAGCGCGATCACGATGCCGATCAGCAGTACCTTCTGCCGGTACTCCCTGGGCACCGCGAAGCTGGTCATGATGATGACGAACACGAACAGGTTGTCAACCGAGAGCGAGTACTCGGTGATCCAGCCCGCGAAGAACTCACCACCGTACTGAGGACCTGCCACCGCGAGCACCCCGACGCCGAACAGCGCGGCGAGCGAGACGTAGCAGCAGACCCAGATCGTGCACTCGCGCAGCGACGGGTGCCGAGGATTGCGCGAGACCAGGTAGAAGTCGAAGCAGATCATCGCGGTCAGGCCGGCGATGGTTACCAGCCAGACCCATGCGGGAAGGTTCAACGTCGCCCCAATCTGAGCAGGAGTCAGCGACCCTTCGGTGGCCACTCATGCGCCGTCGCATCGAGTGGCCACCGAACGGCCACCGATGGCCGAGGGTGGCGATGGTCAGCGTTGCGTGGCTCGGCTGCGGTCGCGGTTGGCCCTCCGTGCCTCGCGGGCCTGGTAGACCTGCTTGGCGTGTTCGGCATAGGCACGGTAGACCAGCGCGGCGTCGGTGTTGTGGTCGGCCACCTTTCGCCACCAGCGCGGCGCGAGCCGCTCGTGCAGCCACAGGAAGCCGATCGCGAAACCGGCGCTCACCAGTGCCTGGTAAGCGAGGAATCCGAGCGGGTCCTCCGGCAACCTGGCGTTGCCCGTCAGCAGCAACCAGGTGAGCATCTCGTGCACCAGCCTGGCGATCGGGAACGCGATGAGCCAGTACAGCGCCATCGGCGCGAACGCCCCGATCCGGACCTTGCGGTACGCGGCGAGCAGTCCGTACCCGGCACCCAGCAGGCCGAGCGGGATACCGAGCGAGATGGTGCTCACCAGTGCCCAGCCGGCGGGCTGGCCGACGATGCCGGCCAGCCCGCCGGCGACCACGCCGGCGATGAAACCCACGACGAACCCGGGGAAGGCGAGCTCGCCGATCCGAAGCAGGCGGGTCGTGTCCATGTCAGCTCACGACCACGCCGAACCGCAGCAGGCTGTAGAACAGCATGCCGAGGTAGAACACCGCACCGAACCCGATGATGGCGTTGGTCCACCACTTGGGCCGGATCGGTTTCGGCAGCATCCTGTTGTTCACCAGCAGCAACACCACGCAGTAGGCGCCCATCGCGAAGGTGGACAGGAACGCGAGGATGTCGAGCACGCCGCTGGGACCGTCGGCAGGCCCGAACAGCAGGATGAGGATGCCGAAGATGATCACGCCCCAGAGGAACGCGGCATACAGGTGGGCCATCTTGAACTTCCGGGCACCGGGCACGAAGAAGTACGTCATGTCCGCCTGCCCGCGGGAGAACGAGTCGAACAGGCCGAGCGTGGCGTTCAACCCGATCAGCGCGATGAAGCCGAAGAACAACCCGCCGAGGATCGGCCCGCCCGCCGCGCTGAACGCATCCGACATCGCGCTCAGTGCCGCGTCGCGGTCCCCGCCCTCGATCAGGCCCTTCACGTCCGGGTTCTCCCTTGCCGCGGCCTGGGCGAGCACGGTGAACGAGATCGTCACCAGCATCGTGATGCCCCAGAAGAGCAGCAGGGCGTCGAAGGTCACCCAGCGGCGCCAGCCCTTCCACTTCTTCAGCTCGTCTGGGTCGCTGGTGTCGAACATGTACCCGTGCGCGGGGATCTTCTCCTCCTCGCCCGCGTGCCGCAGCCCGCGGATCTGGGGGATGTGCGAACCCATGCCGGCCCCGCTGTCGCGAAGGTGCAGCGTGTACCACATCTGCTGCATGCCGGAAGGACCCGCGAAGGCGATCGAGCCGACCACGATCGGGAACCACGAGCTCGACAACGCCTCGGTGGGGAAGTAGCCGAACGCGAACATCCCGGTGATCGTGCTCGCCAGGTCGTCCCAGCTGCCCACGATCGACGCGATGATCGCGGTGCCGATCACCAGAACGCCGATGAGGAACGAAAGCACGTTCTCCAGCAGGTTGTAGATGACCCGTGCCAGCGTGAAGATGACTCCGACGAGCACCAGTGCCACGCACGCCGTCACGATCCAGGGTATTCCTGTGATCTCCTCGAAAGCGGCCGCACCCGCCGAAAGGTGGCCAGGCCAGATATATACGAGTATCGCCACCGCGAAGAAGAACCACATCAGTGGTTTGAACACCCTCGCGGCGCCGGTGAAGATGCTCTCGCCGGTGGCCATGGCATACCGGGCCATCTCCAGCATGACTACGGCCTGGAGCGTGACGCCGATCAGGAACAGCCACCTGATCTCCGGGCCGAAGACCAGTACCAGCCTCGGCCACATATAGGACTCGCCCATGCCGACGCCCAGCGCGACGAGGAAGACCGTCGGGCCGAGCAGATGGATGGCTGGCGGGGCGTCGGGCAGCTTGCGAATCGGCATGGGATCGAGCCGACCGGCTCGCCACACCCGTTCATCTCCGCCCGCCTCGATACCGGTATCTCCGGTGCCGGAGGCGGGTACTTTCGAAGAATCCACCATTGGACCTCCAGTTTTTTGCGATGTGGCTGCCCCCTGCTGACTTGCGGTGTGGTCGGCTGTGGGTGTCCGGCGGGAGAGGACGTCGCCGGACACCCACAGCCCGTTACGGGGAGCCGAGCAGGCCGGCTGCCCTCGCCCACCGGTACTTCGCACCGAGCACCGCGACAGGTCGCTCGGTGGTGTACGGGTAGGCGACGATGCGGTGATCGAACAGGTAGTCGCTGGCTTTCTCGACCTCGGTGTCGCCTGCCAGCGACGCCACTACCGGCTTGTCGATGCCCTTTGCCCTCGCCTCCTCCACGACGCGTGCGGTCAGTTCGGCGAACACCATCGGCGGCGTCACGATCGTGTGCCAGTAGCCGAGGATCAGGGCGTGGATGCGCGGATCCTCCAAACCGAGCCGGATCGTCGCCTCGTAGGTCGACGGCGGCTCACCGCCGGTGATGTCGATCGGGTTCCCCGCCGCGCCGAACGGTGGAATGTAGCGGCGGAAAGCCTCGTCCAGATCCGGCGGGATGTCCATCAGTGAGAGACCCGCCTCGACGCAGGCGTCGGAGAGCAGCACACCGGAGCCACCGGCGCCGGTGATGATGACGACGTTCTCGCCCTGCGGAGTGGGCAGTAGCGGAAGGCCCCTCGCGTAGTCGAGCATCTCGTTCAGCCCGGGCGCGCGCACCACCCCCGCCTGCCGCAGGATGTCGTCGTAGACCTTGTCGTCGCCCGCAAGCGCGCCGGTGTGCGAGCTCGCCGCGCGGGCACCCAGCGCGGTGCGACCTGCCTTGAGCACGACCACCGGCTTCTTCTTGGTCATCCGCTTGGCGGTCTCGACGAACGCGCGGCCGTCCTTGAGGTCCTCCAGGTGCATCGCGACGGCCTGGGTGTTGTCGTCCTGCTCGAAGTAGGTGAGCAGGTCGTCCTCGTCGACGTCGGACTTGTTGCCGAGCCCGACGATCGCGGACACGCCCATCTTCGTGGTGCGCGCGAAGCCCAGGATCGCCATGCCGATGCCGCCGCTCTGCGAGGTGAGCGCGACACCGCCCTTGACGTCGTACGGGGTGCAGAACGTGGCGCACAGGTTGTTCGGCGTGTAGTAGTAGCCGTAGATGTTCGGGCCGAGCATGCGGATGTTGTAGCGGTGGGCGATCTCCACGATCTCGTCCTGCAGTTCGTGGTTGCCGGTCTCGGCGAACCCGGAGGGGATCATCACCGCGGCCGGGACACCCTTCTCACCGCAGTCGGTAAGCGAGCCGGGCACGAACTTCGCCGGGATGGCGAACACGGCGACGTCCACCTCACCGGGGATGTCGCCGACCGAGGCGTAGGCCTTGTGGCCGAGGATCTCCTCCGCCTTCGGGTTGATCGGGTATATCTCGCCCGCGTAGCCGCCGTTGACCAGGTTCTTCATCACCGAGTTGCCGATCTTGCCCTCCTGGTCGGAGGCACCGACGACGGCGATGGAGCGCGGGTTCATCAGCCGGTTCATCGCGCCGAGGATCTCCTCCTGCGACGGGCGGAACGGCTCGGTCACCTCGCCGGTCTCAACGAGGATGCGGATGTCGGCAGCGCAGGCCCCGTCCGCGGCGGCGAACACCGGGTTGAGGTCGAACTCGCGGATCTCCGGGAAGTCGGTGACCAGCGCGGACACCCGCTGGATCACCTCGGCCAGCGCGTCGATGTCCACCGGCTCGGCTCCGCGTGCCCCGCGCAGTACCTCGGCGGCCTTGATGCCGGTCACCATGGAGCGGGCCTCGTCGGCGTCGAGTGGGGCGAGCCGGAACGTCACGTCCTTGAGCACCTCGACCAGCACGCCGCCGAGGCCGAACGCGACGATCTTGCCGAACGTGGGATCGGTCGTGGCGCCGACGATGACCTCGTGCCCGCCGCCGACCAACTGCTGTACCTGCACGCCGGTGATGGTGGCCGAGGAGTTGTACGCCTTGGCGTTGGCGACGATCTTGTCGAAGGCCTCCCTTGCCGCGGCGGGGCCCTCGACGCCGACGATGACGCCGCCCGCCTCCGTCTTGTGCAGGATGTCCGGTGAGACGATCTTGCACACGACGGCCGCACCGATCTCCTCGGCGAGCGCGGCGGCCTCGTCGGCCGTGGTGGCGAGCCCTTCACGTGGGGTGGGAATGCCGTAGGCGTCGGCGACCCGCTTGCCCTCCGGTGCGGTCAGGGAATCCCTGCCCTGTGCCCGCACCTTGTCGAGGACCTCGCGGACGGCGGCCTTGTCCGGGGTCTGCATTCCTCAGATCACTCCATTCGCCTTGAGCTCGGCGAACCGGGTCTCGTCCAGACCCAGCTCGGTCATGTAGATCTCCTGGTTGTGCTCGCCGAGCAGTGGGGATCGCTCGACGTCGACGGCGGAGTCCGACAGCTTGATGGGGCAGCCGACCGTCTTGAACTGCCCGCGTTCGGGATGGTCCACCGGCACGACCATGTCGTTGTCGGCCAGCGAGGGGTCCTCGATGATTTCCTTTGTGGACAGTACGGGGCCGCAGGGAATGTTGTGCTCGTTGAGTTTGGCGAGCACATCCCACTTACCGTGGTTGACGGTCCACTCCTCGATGAGTTGGAACATCTTGTCGAGCTTGTCGAGCCTCGCCTCCGGGGTGGCCCACTCGGGGTCATCGGCGAGCTCCGGCCTGCCGATCAGCTGCGTGATCGGTTTCCAGCCGACCGGCTGCACGATCACGTAGATGTAGTCGTTGGGCCCGCCGGGGGCGCACTTCACGGCCCACCCGGGTTGCCCGCCCCCTGAGGCGTTGCCGGAACGGGGAACGGTGTCGCCGAACTCCTCGTTGGGGTACTCGGCCAGCGGGCCGTGGGTCAGCCGTTGCTGGTCGCGCAGCTTCACGCGGCACAGGTTCAGCACCGCGTGCTGCATCGCCACGGTGACGCGCTGCCCCCTGCCGGTGTGCTCACGCTGGTACAGGGCGGCGAGGATGCCCGCGACGGTGTGGATGCCCGTGCCCGAGTCCCCGATCTGCGCCCCGGTCGCCAACGGCGGGCCGTCCTCGAAGCCGGTGGTGCTCATCGAGCCGCCCATGGCCTGCGCGACCACCTCGTACGCCTTGTAGTGGGTGTAGGGACCCTCGCCGAAGCCCTTGATCGAGGCGTAGATCAGCCGGGGGTTGATCTCCTGCAGCCGTTGCCAGTCGAAGCCCATCCTGTCGATGGCCCCGGGGCCGAAGTTCTCGGCGAGGATGTCGAACCGTGGCAGCATCTCGGTGAAGATCCGCTTGCCCTCATCAGACTTCATGTTGAGCGTGATGCTGCGCTTGTTGCAGTTCAGCATCGTGAAGTAAAGACTGTCCACATCGGGCAGATCTCGGAGCTGCCTGCGGGTGATGTCACCGGTGGGTGCCTCGAGCTTGACCACGTCCGCACCCAGCCACGCGAGAATCTGGGTGGCTGATGGTCCGGATTGGACGTGTGTCATGTCGAGAACGCGAACACCCTCGAGTGCTTTCGCCATGGTGCAAGCCCTTTCACTTGTACATGGTCTGGTTCATCGTCCCCGGCGCGTATACCTCGGGGTCGACCCACACGTTGATCAGCGAGGGCTTGCCCGATTCGCGCGCCCGCTCCAGCGCGGGCCGGATCTGGCTCGGCTCGGTGACCTCCTCGCCGTAGCCGCCGAGCATCCGGGCGAACTCGCCGTAGCGGACGTCGCCGAGGGTGTTGCCCACCCTGCCGCGGCCCTCGCCGTACTTCTGGATCTGCCCGTAGCGGATCTGGTTCATCGACGAGTTGTTGCCCACGATTCCGATGAACGGCAGGTTGAACCGCACGAGCGTCTCGAAATCCCAGCCGGTGAGGCTGAAGGCGCCGTCACCGAACAGGGCCACGACCTCGGCGTCGGGCCGTGCGTACTTGGCCGCGAGAACGAACGGCACGCCGACGCCGAGCGTGCCGAGCGGCCCGGGGTCCATCCAGTTGCCTGGTGACTTCGGCTGCACCACCTGGCCGGAGAAGGTGACGATGTCGCCGCCGTCGCCGATGTAGATGGAGTTCGGGGTCAGGAACTCGTTGATCTCGTGCACCAGCCGGTAGGGGTCGATGGGGCTGGCCTCGGACAGTTGCCTTGGCAGCCGCTTCTCATACGACTGGGTCTCGACGGCGCGCAGCTCTTCCAGCCACGCCTTGCGGTTGGCGGCACCGCTGTCGACCCGGCCGGAGGCCGCCTGCGTCACCGCGGAGAGCACCAGCCCCGCGTCGCCGACGATGCCAAGGTCGATGTCGCGGTTCTTGCCGACGGTGCGGTAGTCGAGGTCGATCTGCACCACGGTGGCTTCGGAGGAGAGTCGCTTGCCGTAGCCCATCCGGAAGTCGAACGGGGTGCCGACGATGATGATGAGGTCGGCGTTGGAGAAGGCGTAGCGCCGTGCCAGTTGCAGGTGGTGCGGGTCCTTGGGTGGCAGGGTGCCGCGGCCGGAGCCGTTCATGAACGCGGGTACGTTGAGGGTGCGGACGAAATCGATGGCGGAGTCGGTGGCCCTGCACGTCCATACCTGGCTGCCGAGCAGCACGCAGGGCTTCTCCGAGTGCGTGATCAGGTCGGCCAGTTGCTCGATGGCATCGGGGTCGCCCGCGCTGCGGGTCGATGCGCGGTAACCGCCGGGTCGTGGGATGCGGGCCCGCTCAAGCGGCACTTTGGCGTCGAGTACGTCGCGCGGTATCTCCAGAAACGACGGCCCCGGCGCGCCGTGGTAGCACTCGCGAAACGCCATGGAAACCAGATCGGCCGCGCGCTCGGTGGCGGGGACGGTGGCCGCGAACTTGGTGATCGGGGTCATCATGTCGACGTGCGGCAGGTCTTGCAGCGAGCCCATCTTGTGCTGGCTGAGCGCGCCCTGCCCGCCGATGAGCAGCATCGGGCTCTCCGCCCGTAGCGCGTTGGCGACACCGGTGACGGCGTCGGTGGTTCCCGGTCCCGCGGTGACCACGGCGCAGCCGGGTTTGCCGGTGATCCGGGCGTAACCGTCCGCCGCGTGCGCGGCGACCTGCTCGTGGCGTACGTCGATCACGTCGATGCCCTCGTCGACGCAGCCGTCGTAGATGTCGATGATGTGACCTCCACAGAGGGTGAAGATCACGTCGACACCTTCGGCCTTGAGCGCCTTCGCGACCAAATGTCCCCCGGAGATGAGCTCAGGGTCGCCGCCCGCGGCCCGCTGCTCGTTCGGCTGGGTGGCGCTTTCCGGCTCAGTTTTGGCCATCTGCCCCATGTGCGTCGTCATCTCCTTCAAGAACTGCTGGCTACCGCATACTGCATACCATATGGAGTTATCGTGGACCTCGAACAACTCGTTGTCCAGACTCGGTCCCGGGTTCAGTCGCGCCAGTCGATCCGGGGCCAGTTCAAGGTCAACTCGTCGAGCCGCGCGGCCGCCTCGGCAGGGGTGAGGCCCCGCCCGACCGCGATACCGACGAGGTAGGCCGCTATCGGGCCGGCTTGCGCGGCGACAGTCCTTGCCGCGCACCTCGTCAGGTCGACGATGAGTTCGCGGTCGGCGGTGTCGATGTTGGTCATGTCCGCCGTGCCCGCTGAGTCGTGGCTCGCACTGACGCCATCCGCCCTATTGACTCCGCTCGCGTCAAGGCCGAGATTCGAGCACAGCGCGGAAGTCCATTCCCGCAGCTCGTTCATGTGCCGCACCTCCCGGCGTCCAACCGTTGACCCGAGCGCCACATACCGTATACTGCATACAACTCGGCTGGCAAGTCGAGTTTTTACGCAGACGAGATCCGTCTCCCCAGTTCTCCGCGGGCAACTCCTGCTTTCCCTATGCCAGATCGAGCTGACGCAAGATAAGGCCAAGAACGGAGTCGACTTTGAAGGTTGCAGTTCTCGGTGCCGGCGCCATCGGCGCATATGTCGGCGCCAGCCTCCACCGTGCCGGAGCCGAGGTCCACCTGATCGCTCGCGGCGACCACCTGCGCGCGATGCGTGAGTCCGGAGTCCGCGTGAACAGCCCACGCGGCGACTTCACCGCCCACCCGCACGCCACGGACGATCCCACCGAGGTGGGGCCCGTCGATCACGTCTTCCTCGGGCTGAAGGCCAACCAGTACGCGGGTGCCGGGCCGCTGCTCGAGCCGATGCTCGCCGATCACACCTCCGTGATCGCGGCTCAGAACGGCATCCCGTGGTGGTACTTCCACGGGATGCCTGGCCCGCACCAGGGCAAGCGCATCGAAAGTGTCGACCCCGCCGGGTCGGTCAGTGCCGTGCTGCCACCGAGGCGTGCCATCGGATGCGTCGTCTACGCGGCCACCGAGATCGAGGCTCCCGGCGTGATCAGACACCTGGAGGGCACCCGGCTGTCCATCGGTGAACCCGACGGAACCCTGTCCGGCCGCTGCCGGGAGTTCTCCGAGGCCATGATCGCGGGCGGGTTGAAGTGCCCCGTCGAGCCGGACCTGCGCAAGGACATCTGGATCAAGCTGATGGGCAACGTCGCGTTCAACCCCATCAGCGCGCTGACCAGGGCCACGATGGCAGGCATCTGCAGGCACGGCGGGACGCGGCAACTGGTGGTGGAGATGATGAAGGAGACGCTCGAGGTGGCCGCCGCGCTCGGGGTGCACCCCGACGTGTCGATCGAGCGCAGGCTCGCCGGAGCCGAGCGCACCGGCGAACACAAGACCTCCACGCTGCAGGACCTGGAGAAGGGCAAGCCGCTGGAGCTGGACGCGATCCTCACCGCCGTCGTCGAACTCGCCGACCTCGCCGGTGTGGCTGTGCCGACGCTTCGGGTGGTGAACGCGCTCGCGGACCTGCTCAACACGTCCACGACGGCGGCCCCCGCGCCCCCGGGTTCGAACCAGTCCGCGGGCGTCGCCGCCCGGACATGACTGGCGGTTGCGACGCGCTGGCCAGGGCAGTCGACGACGTGGTCGCCCCCGCGGCGCGAGAGGTCGACAAGCGAGCGAGGTTTCCCCGCGCCGGCCTGGCAGGCCTGGCCGGCGCGGGGGTCCTCGGCTGCACCGTTCCGCGTGCCCTCGGCGGCGGAGGTCGCACGCTGCGCGAGGCGGCCGACATCGTGGTCAGGGTCGCCGCCTCGTGCGCGTCGACGGCGACGGTGCTGCAGACTCACCTCACCGCGGTGGCCGTGCTGGCCGAGCACGGCCCCGCGCGGCTGCTGCGGGAGGTGGCAGGCGGAGGACACCTGCTCAGTTGTGTCATGGACCCGCTGGGCACGCTGCCAGGCGAGGCAGTCGGGCGCGGGCATGTCGTCGACCTCTACGGCCAGGCGCCGTGGGTGGTCGGGGCGGGGGAGGCCGACAGCCTCGTGTGGTCGGTGGCCGAACGGCTGTACCTGGTGCCTTCGACCGCCCCCGGCCTGTTCGTCCCCGAACGAGGCGAGCTCCTCGGCCTGCGTGGCACGTCGGCCACAGCGCTGCTCGCCGACCCCGTCACCGTGCCACGCGACAACCTGCTCACCACGCGAGCGACCGACACCGTGCACGGCATCGCGTTCCCCTGGTTCACCGTGCTCGGCGCGGCCGTGAGCCTTGGCATCATGGACAGCGCGATCGCCGCCACGGCGCGAGCGGTGAGAGGTGCGGGTCCGGCGCCCGCGGTGCTGTCGGAACTGGCGCGGATGACGGTGCGGGCGGATTCGGTCCGGGGCATGTTCCTCGAGGCGGCCTACGCCGAGCGGGACAGCGCGCGGGACAGGCAGAGACTGCTTGCCCTGCGGGCGGCCGCCACGCAAACCGCGGTCGGGGTGACCGACTCGGCCATGAAGGTGTGCCAGTCGGCCGCACCCCGCGGCATGGCGGAGGTCGAGCGTCAGTTCCGCGACGCGAGGGCCGCCTACGCCGTGCCGCCGACGCCGGACACGGCGCTGGAGCATCTCGGGTCTGTGCTTTACGGGGACTGACGCTCGCGTGTGGTCACCGGTCGGCGACAGCCCGCTCAGCGGCCTCCAGCCACTCGCGCCACTGCGCCGCCTGCTCCTCCGCCCGCTTCGCGCGGCGCTCGTCACCGGCGGCGCGGGCCTTGGCCGCCTGCGCCTCGAACTGCTCGACGCGCTCGCGGAACTGCGCCGCCCGTGCTTGCGCCTCCGGGTCGGTGCGCCGCCACCGGCTGTCCTCCGCCGCCCGCACCC
Source organism: Saccharomonospora amisosensis (assembly GCF_011761185.1). Classification (NCBI taxonomy): domain Bacteria; kingdom Bacillati; phylum Actinomycetota; class Actinomycetes; order Pseudonocardiales; family Pseudonocardiaceae; genus Saccharomonospora; species Saccharomonospora amisosensis. The sequence continues at coordinate 1,603,797 of NZ_JAAOYM010000001.1, forward strand.
GGTCCTGCACGGCCTTGAGCCGCCCGTCGAGGTCGCGGATGCGGTCCCGTGGCACCTTGCCGATCTCGTCCCAGCGTTCCTGAACCCTGCGTAGCTGCGACTTGGCCGCGTCCAGATTGGTCGAGGGGTCGATCTTCTCCGCCTCGGCGAGCAACTCCTCCTTACGTGCCGCGTTCTCGGCGAACTCGGCGTCCCGTTCGGAGAAGGCCGCGGACCTGCGCGCGAAGAAGGCGTCCTGGGCCGCGCGAAACCGCTGCCACAGCGCGTCGTCGGCCTCCTTCGGCGCGCGACCCGCGGCCTTCCACTCGGCCATCAGTTCCTTGTACCTGGCGGCGGTGGGGCCCCAGTCCGTGGAGTCGGTCATCGACTCCGCCTCGGCGATCAGTTCCTCCTTGCGCCGTTTCGCGGCGGTGCGCTGCTTGTCCAGCTCGGCGAAGTGCGAGCCACGTCGCCGGTTGAACGACTCACGTGCCTTGGAGAACCGCTTCCACAGCTCGTCGTCGGTCTTGCGGTCGACCCCCTTGACGGTCTTCCATTCGTCGAGGATCGACCGCAGCCGGTCGCCCGCGGCCTTCCACTGTGTCGACTCGGTCGCGATCCGCTCGGCCTCCTCCGCCAGCGCCTGCTTGCGGGCGACGGCCGCCGCCCTCGCCTGCTCGCGTTCCTGTTTGACCTCGGCCAGTGCCCGCTCGGCGTGACCGATGACGTATTCGATGCGCTCGCGAAGCGCCTCGATGTCGCCCACCACGGCGGCATCGGAGAGGCGCTCCCGCAGCTGCGTCGCGCTCGACATGGCCTGCTTGGGGTCGCCCGTCCCGGAGGTCAGCCGGGTCTGCAGTAGCTCCACCTCGGTGCGCAGATCGTCGAACCGGCGGGCGAAGTGCAGCAGGCCCTCCTCGGCTGGCCCGGCCTGCCACACGCCGACCGCCCGCTCACCGTCGGCCGTGCGTACGTAGACGGTGCCGTCGTCGTCGATGCGTCCCCAGCGCGACGGGTTGGCCTCCGCGACCGGCACGCCAGGTGCCTGCTGCCCGCCTGTGGTGGTGCGCACCTGGTGCGGCGCCGGGACGTCGGTGCCGTTCGGGGTGTTCTGCTCGGCCATGGCCGGCTCCTTCTCGACTGTCGGCCCGCTCGCGTCGCGGGCGCCCCACCGTGGCGGGGCCGGGTGGTGCGTGTTCGGGGTCAAGGCCGCATTCAAACAGGTCAGCGCGCTTGTGGGTACTCGGTGCCTTACTGTGCCTCACTACGTACCTCCTTCGGCGCGCCGGGTAACCTCGGAACGCGTGATCACGCGTGTCGCCGTGGTACCCCATCCTCCCCTCCTGGTGCCGGAACTGGTACCCGGAGCGGTCGAATCGACCGCGCCTGTTCGCGATGCCTGTCTGGCCGCCGCGCGCGATCTGGCGCGGCAGGCACGGACGTGGATCGCGGTCGGCGTGGCGGACAGATTCTCGACCATCGGACCCGCTTCGTGTGGCACCTTCGCCGGTTTCGGGGTCGACGTGCCGGTCGCGCTGTCCTCCGGCCGGCAAGCCTGCGCGGACACCGAGACCGAACTCCCGCTTCCCGCGCTGGTGGCGGGTTGGCTGCGGGAGCGGGCGGGCGCGGAGTCGGTGCGGGTCGAGCTGGTTCCCGTCGACGCCGCGGTGGCCGACTGCGTGGCGGCGGGGAAGGGCATCGCGGCGAGCGCCGAGGCGGCAACTGACCGTGAGGTCGGGCTGCTCGTGCTCGGCGACGGCTCCTCCCGGCATTCCTCGGCCCCACCCGGCTGGCCCGACGAGCGCGCGGCCGCCTTCGACGCGACGGTGGGCACCGCACTGGCCGCCGCCGACGTCGACGCGTTGCTCGAACTCGACCCCGCACTGGCGACCGAGTTGCAGGCGCAGGGCCGCGCCGCCTGGCAGGTGCTGGCGGGGTTCGCCAAGGCAGCCAACTGCCTGCCCGGCTGGCGGGCGCGGCTGCTCTACTCCGAAGCCCCGTTCGGGGTTGCCTACCACGTCGCGACGTGGGAGCGCGCGTGAGCGGGGCCGCCTGCCCGGTCGCCGTGGTGGGGCCCACCGCCACCGGCAAGACCGCACTCGGGGTGGAGCTCGCCCTCGCGCTCGGCGGCGAGGTCGTCAACGCCGACGCCATGCAGCTGTACCGGGGTATGGACATCGGCACCGCGAAGGCGACGCTCGAGGAACGCAGAGGCGTGCCGCATCATCTGCTCGATGTGCTGGAGGTGAGGCAGGCTGCGTCCGTGGCGGCCTACCAGCGCGACGCCCGCGCCCGCGTCGAGGAGTTGCTCGCGAGGGGCGTCGTACCCGTGCTGGTCGGCGGCTCGGGGCTGTACGTCCAGGCCGTGGTCGACGACCTACGTTTCCCCGGCACCGATCCGGCGGTGCGTGCCGAACTGGAGGAGCAGGCACGACGGTACGGCACGGCGCCGTTGTACCGGCGGCTCGCCGAGGCCGACCCCGCCGCTGCCGAGGCGATCCTGCCGTCCAACACCCGCCGCATCGTGCGGGCGCTGGAGGTTATCGAACTCACCGGACAGCCGTTCTCGGCCAACCTGCCCAGACCTGGAGCGCCCCGCTACGGCACGGTGCTGATCGGTGTCGACCGCGACGTCACCGAACTCGACGAGAGGGTGGAGCGGCGGGTGTCGCACATGTTCCGCGCCGGGTTGGTCGACGAGGTGCGGGAGTTGGAGGCCATGGGGTTGCGTGAGGGCAGGACGGCCTCGCGTGCACTCGGCTACCAGCAGGTGCTCCACGCGCTCGACACCGACGGCGATTTCGAGGAGGCCGCGGCGCGGACCGTGGTGGCGACCCGGCGGTTCGTTCGCAGGCAACGGTCCTGGTTTCGCAGGGACGACCGCATCAGATGGTTCGACGGTGCCGACCCCGCGCTGGCCGACCGCGTGCTCTCGGTGCTCGACCCGTAATCTTGTTCGCATGGGTGGAATCGAGTTCCTGAAGGGCCACGGCACGCAGAACGACTTCGTGCTGCTGCCCGACGCGGCAGGCATGTTGGACCTGACCCGCGAGCGGGTGGCGGCCCTGTGCGACCGGCAGCGTGGTATCGGCGCGGACGGTGTGCTGCGGGTCGTGCGCTGCGCCGCGCTGGGAATCGACTCCGCCGCCGAGTGGTTCATGGACTACCGCAACGCCGACGGCTCGCTCGCCGAGATGTGTGGCAACGGGGTGCGGGTGTTCGCCAGGTACCTGGTGGAGAACGGACTGGAGCGAGGGCCGGAGTTCGTGATCGGTAGCCGTGCCGGTGACCGCGCCGTGCGGGTGAATCCCGACCGCACCGTCACGGTCCACATGGGAGCGGCCAGGATCACGGGGACATCGGTCGCGATCGTGGGGGACCGGGAACTGTCCGGCGTCGCGGTGGATGTCGGCAACCCGCACCTGGTGTCCACGATGGACGACGACGTGGCCGGGCTGGAACTGCGGGACCAGCCGCGCTACGACCGCGACCTGTTCCCGGAGGGGGTGAACCTGGAGTTCGTCAACGTCGTCGGCGACAACGCGCTGCGGATGCGGGTGCACGAACGCGGTGTCGGTGAGACCAGGTCGTGCGGCACCGGCACGGTTGCCGCCGTCGCCGCGACCCTGCATCTCGCGGGTACCGACACCGGGGCATCCAGTGTGGAGGTTCCAGGCGGCACGGTGCACGTAACCGTCGATCGCGGCGACTCCACGCTGACCGGCCCCGCGGTGTTCGTCGCCAGAGGCGAACTCGACGAGTCGTGGTGGAACAGCCTGCCCTGAAGCCCCGCGAGTCCCCCGCTCACGACCGCGAGTCCCCCGCTCACGACCGCGAGTCCCCCGCTCACGACCGCGAGTTCTGCGTAGCGGTCGGCAGCTGGCCGGCCGGGATGTCCCGCAACCGCCGCAGCGGCGAGCACAGCACCCACAGCACCGCGGCCGCGAGCGCCACCGAGGTGATCCAGACGGTGGCGCGCACCCCAAGCCACTCGCCAAGCACCCCGCCGAGCAGACCGCCGAGTGGAAGCACACCCCAGACGACGAACCGCACGCTCGCGTTCATCCGGCCCAGCAGCCCGTCGGGGCAGATCGCCTGCCGGTAGCTCACCTGCGCGACGTTGTACACCACCACGCCGTATCCGAACACAGCCAGGCCGAGCGCGGCGAAGGTTACTCGCCAACCCGGCTCGGCCAGCGGAACGAGTAGGTGCGCCGGCCAGGTCAGCAGCGGCACGAGCCACACTGCCCGAGCCTGCCCGATCCAGCGCAGCCACCGGCTCGCCGTGAGCGCACCGAGCAAGCCACCCACACCCGCGACGGCGAGCACCGCGCCGACCCCCGCAGCGGGTAGTCGCAACTCGCGGCTGAGGAACAGCACCTCCACGCCGGTGAACGCGCCCGCCGCGAAGTTGCCCGATGCCGTGCACGCCGTGATGGCCCGCAGGTGCCGGTTGCCGAACACGAACCGCAGCCCCTCGGCCACCTCGGCCCGCAGCCCGATCCCGGTACGGGGACTCGGGGGCGGCTCGCTCGTCCTGATGCGCCCCAGCAGTGCCGCCGAACCCAGGTAGCTCAATCCGACGGTGGCGACGGCGTTGGCCGCGCCGAGTAGCTGGGCCAGCGCACCGGCAAGCCCCGGACCACTCACCTGGGCGACCGACTGGCTCACCTGGAGCTTGCTGTTGCCCTCCACGAGCCTGCTCCTGCCCACCAGCGACGGCAGGTAGGACTGGTAGGCGACGTCGAAGAACAGCGTGCAGACGCTCACCAGCAGCGCCACCACGATCAGTTGCGGCAGCGAGAGCAGGTCGGCCCACCACGCCAGCGGTACCGAAAGCAGCAGCACGCCGCGGACGAGGTCGGCGCGCAGCATGAGGGGCCTGCGCCGCATCCGGTCCACCCACACTCCCGCGGGCAGCCCCAGCAGCAGGAAGGCGGCGTTTTCCGAGGCGGTAAGCAGCCCCATCTGCAGCGGGGTCGCTGCCAGCGTCGTCGCGGCGAGCAGCGGCAGTGCTGTGCGCCCCACGAAAGTGCCGAACTGGCTGGCGGTGTCGCCCGCCCATAACAGGCGGAAGTCGCGGTGGAACCACAGCGAGTCACGAGGCATCGCACCAGTGTCCGGCAAGTGATTGGAAAGTGTCAATCACTTATGCTGGGGTGGTGACGACACGGCGGAGGAAGGCGACAGAAGTCGAGGCGAGCGCGCTCGCGTCCGGAATACGGCTGCGGATCATCCGGTTGACCTACTCGAAGGCGCTGACCAACAAGGAACTCGCCCAACGGCTGGACCGTGACCCCGCGACGACGCTGCACCACGTGCGCAAACTCGTCGACGCCGGGTTCCTGCGGCCGCAACCACCGCGAAGCGGCAACCGGGGAGCGCGGGAGATCCCGTACCTGTCCACCGGGCTGTCCTGGCAGTTGGACAACGCCGGCAACGAAGGTGTGCGCGAGGCGATGCTTGAGGCGTTCCTCGCCGAGGTGGCGCAGACCCCGGAGGGCGAGCTGGACCAGTCGCGCATGGTCGTGCAACTCGACGACGACGAGCGTGAGGAGTTCCGGCAGCGCGTACGGGAACTGCTGGACGAGTTCGCCGCCCGCCCCCGGCGGCAGGGAGCGCAGCGGCTGGCGGTGTACCTGGCGCTGTATCCGGGCGGCTAAAAGACTCGTTCGAATCCACGCTGGCGTGGGACGATAGGGAGACGATGACAGAACCGACACACAACAGCCTCGGCACCTTCGAAGAGTTCGACGTCCTCGACGCCCCGGACACGGTCGACACGGTCGCCGACGTCTCGACGGGCGAGCTGGAGCTGGAGGAACGCGCCTCTCTGCGGCGCGTCGCGGGCCTTTCCACCGAACTGGCCGACATCACCGAGGTCGAGTACCGCAAGCTACGCCTCGAGCGAGTCGTCCTCGTCGGTGTGTGGACCGAGGGAACCGCGGCGCAGTCGGAAGCCTCGCTCGCGGAACTGGCCAGGCTCGCCGAGACCGCGGGCTCGCAGGTGCTCGAAGGCCTCGTGCAGCGCAGGTCCAGGCCGGACCCCGCCACCTACATCGGGTCGGGCAAGGTGCGCGAACTCGCCGACGTGGTGGTCGCCACCGGAGCCGACACCGTGATCTGCGACGGCGAGCTCTCGCCCGGCCAGCTGCGGCAGTTGGAGGCGAAGCTCAAGGTCAAGGTCATCGACCGGACGGCGCTGATCCTGGACATCTTCGCCCAGCACGCCCGCTCAAGGGAGGGCAAGGCGCAGGTCGAGCTGGCGCAGTTGCAGTACCTGATCCCCCGGTTGAGGGGCTGGGGTGAGTCGCTTTCCAGGCAGGCCGGTGGGCGTGCCGGTGGGGCCAACGGCGGCGTCGGGCTGCGTGGCCCCGGTGAGACCAAGCTGGAGACCGATCGCAGGCGGATCAGCAAGCGCGTGGCCAAGCTGCGTCGCGAGATCGCCGCGATGGACACCATCCGGGCCACCAAGCGTGGGCGCAGGCTCGCCAACGAGGTCCCCGGCGTCGCGCTGGTCGGCTACACCAACGCGGGCAAGTCGAGCCTGCTCAACGCCATCACCGGCGCGGGGGTGCTGGTGGAGGACGCGCTGTTCGCGACGCTGGACCCCACCACGCGGCGTGCGATGACGCCGGACGGCAAGGCGTACACGATCACCGACACCGTCGGGTTCGTGCGACACCTGCCGCACCAGCTCGTCGACGCGTTCCGCTCCACACTCGAGGAGGCGGCCGACGCCGACGTGCTGCTGCACGTCGTGGACGGGTCGGCGCCCGCACCGGAGGAACAGGTCGGCGCGGTTCGTGAGGTGCTGGGGGAGATCGCCCGGCACCGCGGCGAGCCGCTCCCGCCCGAGTTGTTGGTGATCAACAAGGCGGACGCCGCCGACCAGGTGACGCTGACCCGGCTACGGCACCTGATGCCGGACGCCGTGGTGGTGTCGGCGAACACCGGCCAGGGAATCGACGTGCTGGTCGAGGAGATCGCCGGGCGGCTGCCGAGGCCGGAGACCGTCGTCGAGGTGGTCGTGCCCTATACCCGTGGCGAACTCGTGGCACGGGCACACGCCGACGGAGAGGTACTGGCCGAGGAGCACACACCCGAGGGAACCCGCCTGCGTGCCAGGGTGCGCCCCGACCTCGCCGCCGCGCTGGAGGACTACGTTACGGACGGTTCAGCGGTCTGACGGATACCGTAGCGGGCGTGAGTGTGCGTGGTCTCATGCTGCTGCTGGGAGCGACGGTTCTCGGGCTGGTCGCGTCCGGGTCCACTGTGGCCAGGGCGGACGAGCCGGTCACGGTGTGCGCTATTGACGACCCCCGGCTCGCCGAGTTGTCCGGCCTCGTGGCACACGAGGGCCGCTGGTACGCCGTCAACGACGGCGGCACCCGGATCGAGGTATTCGTGCTCGACCGCGAGTGCGAGGTGCGCGACGTCATCGTGAGCCCCACGGATCCCTACGACATCGAGGACCTCGCGGTCGCCCCGGACGGCACACTGTGGCTGGGCGACACCGGGGACAACCGCAAGCAACGCCGGACCGTGGCGCTGCACGCGGTGTCACCGCAGGGTGGCTCCGTGCTGTACCGGCTGACGTATCCGGACGGGCCGCACGACGCCGAGGCCTTGCTGCTGGACCGGGCGGGGACGCCGTACATCGTCACGAAGAGCAGCATGGGGCAGTCGGCCGTGTACACCCCACGTGGGGAACTGACCAGCCCGGGCCCCACACCGCTGGTTCAGGTCGGCACACTCAACTTCTCCACCACCGACACTCCGGGTGGGCCGGTCGGCACCATCGGCACGATGGCGGTCACCGGTGCCGCGTCCACGGCGGACGGCAGCGTGCTGGCCCTTCGCACCTACACCGACGCCTACCTCTATCCGGCTCCGGACGGGGATGTCGTGGCCGCTTTGCGGCGACCGCCGATCCGGATACCGCTGCCGGGGGAGCAACAGGGAGAGGCGATCGCGTTCGCGGACGACGGCACGCTGCTGTCCGCGAGCGAGGGCATCGGCAGTCCGGTGCGAGCCGTGGCCGGTGCGACGGCTCGCGTCGGCGACGTGTCCGCGTCGGTGACGCCGAACCCGCCGCCGGAGAATGGCGAGGACGGCGCGGGCGCTACAACGCGGTTCGAGGCCGAGGCCGGAGCAGACGGCGCGTCCGTCGGCTCCGAGCAGGATGGCGAGCGAGAGCAGGACGGCAAAGGCATGCAGACACTGCCGGGCATCCTGCTGGCGATGACGATCGCCGGCCTCGCCATGCTCGGTATCAGCAGGGCACGCCGCTGAACCTTCGGCTACCTCACAGCCGCCGCAACACTGCCACGACCTTGCCGAGAATCGTGGCCTCGTCGCCGGGAATGGGTTCGTATGCCTCGTTGTGCGGCATCAGCCAGACGTGTCCGTCCTTGCGCTTGAACGTCTTGACCGTTGCCTCGCTCTCGATCATCGCGGCGACGATGTCGCCGTTGTCGGCGGTCGGCTGCTGCCGAACCACCACCCAGTCGCCGTCGGTGATGGCCGCGTCGATCATCGAGTCACCCGCGACCCGGAGCAGGAAGACGTCGCCCTCGCCGACGATGTCCTTCGGCAGCGGGAAGACGTCCTCGATGGCTTCCTCCGCGAGCACCGGCCCGCCCGCGGCGATGCGGCCGACCAGTGGCACGAAGGCGGGCTTGGGCAGCCGGTCGGCGTCGACGTTCTGCTGGTCGGCGTCTGCGGCGAGCACCCCCACCGCCCTCGGACGGTTGGCGTCGCGGCGTAGGTATCCCTTGCGTTGCAGCGCGCGTAGTTGGTGTGACACCGAGGACGTGGAGGTCAACCCGACCGCCTCACCGATCTCCCTGACGCTCGGCGGGTAGCCGTACCTGTCCACCCAGGTTCTGATGACCTCCAGCACCTTCTGCTGGCGTGGGGTCAACGTGTCGTCGGGGTCCTCGATGTCGGGCAGGGCATGTACCTTGCCACCTTCCTCCTTCGTCGTGCGTGCCACCGCGTCGCCTCCCAGTCAAGGGGCGCGGCTCGCAGGCACGGCGCCCCTGTGGTGCCCCTTGTAGTGCTTGTCCACTGTCGACGCTAGCCCGCCGTGCCGGTGATTTCAAACGTCTGTTCGATCGACACGCCGACAGGTCTCGATTTTGTCGGCTCCCGGTGGTACACATTCGCACGGACGTTCGATAGAACGCGTGTTCGAGGAGGTTGCCATGTCAGTTCTGGTCGGCGGGCGGGCCCGCGAGATCTGGCACGTCCGTTGCGGCACCGCCCCGAGGGCGCGAAGGGTAGAGCCGGTGCGTCCACCCAGCAGGCCGCCACTGGTGACGGTACGCGGCCGGGTCAGGGTGCTCGGCCGTTGCGAGGTCCGACCCTCGGCTCCGCCGCGCTGGTTGTGGCTGGTGGCGCTGGCGGTCGCGGTGGCCGCCGTCGTCGCCGGACTCGGCCTCCTCGCGGGTGCGCTGACCCGGGGTGTCGTGGAGGTTGGAACGGAGAACGCACCACCGCGCACCACCGTGGTGGCCGTGGCGCCGGGCGACACGCTGACCGGTGTCGCGGCCAGGTACACCTCCGGCGGTGAACTCTCCGCGGTGGTGGAACACATCAAGCGCCTCAACGGGCTGTCCGGTGCCGAGGTGTCGGCGGGAATGCCGCTGGTGGTGCCGGTTTGGGAATGAGTGACGAACTCGCCGGGTCCGCTTGTCCCGCGTCGCCACGGCCCGGATATGTTCGCCGTCACCTCACCCGCCGCGGGGGTGCGGCTTGCGTACGCCTTCGCAGCCTCTTAAGGTCAACCCCAACATGTAGTAGTTACATGGCTGTAGTTGCTCCACAAGTTGGGGTAGAATCGTAGAAGTTATCCACAGCTCGTCGGTGGTTCACCCGCCGCGTGTCCACAAGACGATCACCAGGCACCGTGGCCTCGTGGTCCGAGCCCGGCCGGGGCGTCAGCGAACAGGGAGGTGGTCGGCGGTGCGCTGCCCGTTCTGTCGGCATGCCGATTCCCGGGTTGTCGACTCCCGTGAGGTCGACGAGGGGCAGGCGATCCGGCGTCGCCGCTCCTGCTCCGCGTGCGGCCGCCGGTTCACCACCTCGGAAACGATGGTGCTCGCCGTGGTCAAGCGGTCAGGGGTCACCGAACAGTTCAGCCGGGAAAAGGTGGTCAACGGGGTCCGGCGCGCCTGCCAGGGCCGCCCTGTCGACGACGACGCATTGCAGCAGCTCGCGCAACGTGTCGAGGAGTCGATCAGGGCCGCGGGCGTCGCGGAGATACCCAGTCACGAGGTCGGCCTCGCCATCCTCGGCCCGCTACGCGAGCTCGACGCTGTGGCCTATCTGCGATTCGCGAGTGTCTATCGCTCCTTCTCGTCGATCGAGGATTTCGAGAAGGAGATAAGGGACCTGCGGGAGGCCATCGCGGCCGCCGAGGCCCAGCCGGACCAGAGTTGAGGAAGCGCGGCGGGCGTATGCCGTCGCCGCCACTGCGATCGCGGGAGTGGGAGTCATGACAGAGACCGTGGGGTCCGACACCGGGGCGGCCGGTAAGTCGGTGAAGAAGCGCCAGTCCGGCGCGGGTACGCGTAAAGGTCTGCGCATCAAGCGTGTCTTCACCACGGAGGGGGTGCACCCCTACGACGAGGTGCGGTGGGAGAAGCGCGACGTCGTCATGACCAACTGGCGCGACGGCACGGTGAACTTCGAGCAACGCGGTGTCGAGTTTCCCGAGTTCTGGTCCGTCAACGCCACCAACATCGTTGCCAGCAAGTATTTCCGGGGTGCCGTCAACAGCCCGCAGCGCGAGCACAGCCTGCGCCAGCTCATCGACAGGGTGGTCAAGTCCTACGTCAAGGCGGGCACAGAGCACGGGTACTTCGCGGGCTCCGCCGACGCCGAGATCTTCGAGCACGAACTGACGTGGATGCTGCTGCACCAGGTGTTCAGCTTCAACTCACCGGTCTGGTTCAACGTCGGAACCTCGTCCAAGCAACAGGTGTCGGCGTGCTTCATCCTCGCCGTCGACGACACAATGGAGTCGATCCTCAACTGGTACAAGGAAGAGGGCCTGATCTTCAAGGGAGGTTCGGGCGCCGGACTGAACCTGTCGCGCATCCGCTCCTCCCGGGAGCTGCTGTCGTCCGGCGGTACGGCTTCGGGGCCGGTGTCGTTCATGCGTGGTGCGGACGCCTCGGCGGGCACGATCAAGTCGGGTGGCGCCACGCGTAGGGCCGCCAAGATGGTCGTGCTCGACGTCGACCACCCCGACGTCGAGGAGTTCATCGAGACCAAGGCCAAGGAAGAACACAAGATCCGGGTGCTGCGCGACGCGGGGTTCGACATGGACCTCGGCGGGGCTGACATCGCCTCGGTGCAGTACCAGAACGCCAACAACTCCGTCCGGGTGTCCGACGAGTTCATGCAGGCCGTGGAGACGGGCGGACAGTTCGGCCTGCGCGCGCGGATGACCGGTGAGGTGATCGACCATGTCGACGCCAAGGCGCTGTTCCGCAAGATGGCCAAGGCCGCCTGGGAATGTGCCGACCCCGGACTGCAGTACGACGACACCATCAACGACTGGCACACCTGCCCGGAATCCGGCCGGATCACCGCATCCAACCCGTGCTCGGAGTACATGCACCTTGACAACTCCAGCTGCAACCTCGCCTCGCTCAACCTGCTGAAGTTCCTCGCCGACGACGGCAGCTTCGACGCGCCGAAATTCGCCAAGGCGGTGGAGCTGGTGATCACCGCCATGGACATCTCCATCTGCTTCGCGGACTTCCCGACCGAGGCGATCGCGGAGACCACCCGCAAGTTCCGCCAACTCGGCATCGGCTACGCCAACCTCGGCGCCCTGCTGATGGCCACCGGACACGCCTACGACTCCGAGGGTGGGCGGGCACTTGCCGCCGCGATCACCTCGTTGATGACGGCCGTGTCGTACCGGCGCTCCGCCGAACTGGCGGGCGTCGTGGGCGCCTACGAGGGCTACGCCCGAAACGCCGAGGCGCATCAGCGGGTGATGCGCAAGCACGCCGCGGCGAACGAACTCATTCGCACCTACCACACCAACGACGTGAATGTGCGCGCGCTGGCGACCCAGGAGTGGCAGCGCGGGATCGAGGTCGGCACGGCCAACGGCTGGCGCAACGCGCAGGCCAGCGTGCTGGCCCCGACCGGAACCATCGGGTTCATGATGGACTGCGACACCACCGGTATCGAGCCGGACTTCTCACTGGTGAAGTTCAAGAAGCTCGTCGGTGGCGGTTCGATGCAGATCGTCAACCAGGCGGTGCCGCGCGCCCTGCGCTCGCTGGGATATCAGGAGGAGCAGGTCGAGGCCGTCGTCGACTACATCGCCGAGCACGGGCACGTCATCGACGCGCCGGGACTGCGTCCGGAGCACTACGACGTGTTCGACTGCGCGGTCGGTGAGCGGTCCATCGCGGCGATGGGTCACGTTCGGATGATGGCGGCTGTGCAGCCGTTCCTGTCCGGCGCGATCTCCAAGACGGTGAACATGCCGGAGTCGGCCACCGTCGAGGACGTCGAGGAGATCTACTTCCAGGGCTGGAAACTCGGGCTGAAGGCGCTTGCCATCTACCGGGACAACTGCAAGGTCGGCCAGCCGCTGTCCACGGGTAAGCAGGAACAGTCCGACAGCGAGCCCGAGCGGGTGGTTGAGTACCGGCCGGTCCGCAAGCGGTTGCCGAAGAAGCGGCCGAGCCAGACGGTGTCGTTCACCGTCGGGGGCGCCGAGGGATACCTGACCGCCGGTTCGTACCCCGACGACGGTTTGGGGGAGATCTTCGTCAAGCTCGGCAAACAGGGTTCCACCCTGGCCGGCGTGATGGACGCGTTCTCGATGTCGATCTCGGTCGGCCTGCAGTACGGCATTCCGCTGGAGTTCTACGTCTCCAAGTTCGCGAACCTGCGATTCGAGCCCGCGGGCATGACCGACGACCCGGACGTGCGGATGGCCACCAGCGTGCTGGACTACCTGTTCCGCAGGCTCGCGCTGGACTACCTGCCCTACGAGAAGCGTGCGCAACTAGGGATCTTCACGGCGGACGAGCGTTCGGCGCAGGTGGAGGCCGACTACGCGGGCTCGGCGGAGAACGTGGACCTGGAGGCATTGCGTAGCAGTGTGGACGCGAGCGGTTCCCGGCCGGTGGACGAACCCACCGCCACCGTGCGAGAGGAGAACAGCCGAGAGGCGCACACCACCACCGAGTTGGTCGAGCTGCAGCTCGGCAAGGCAGCGGACGCGCCGTTGTGCATGACGTGCGGGACGAAGATGCGGCCTGCCGGTTCCTGTTACGCCTGCGAGGGCTGCGGCGCGACTTCCGGCTGCAGCTGACGGCTGGCGTCGGCTGAGAGCGAACCAGCCGTTCAGGCGGGGTGCCGGTGCGGAATCGGCACCCCGCCTGTCGTGTTCGTGGGCGTGCCCGACTCCCCGGTGTGGCCAAGTCACCGGGCGCGGATCGTGTCAGTACCAGCGGGCTCGGGTCCGCGGTCTCGCCAGCCGAGTCGGTGACCCCGTACCCGGGCCAGCACGACGAAGGCGAGCGCGGTCAGCAGCAGGTACGCGGGCACAAGCAACACCGCGTCCGGCGTGTTCAGCTGTGCCGACCAGCCTGCATTACGGGCATCTCCGAGCAGCGTCATCCGATTGACCGTGAGAAACGTCAGGTGTAATGCGACGCAGGTCCACAGCGACCCGGTGGCGATCCTCGCGACGAGCAGGGTGAACCCGAACACCGCGAGCAAGATCGCGTAGGAAACCGGGTCCTCGCCGGGCGGAGCGAACGTCAGCGGCCGTACGGGCCCGCCGAGCAGGGAGTTGACCAGTGCCTGCACCGCACTCGCCGCGGCAGGGGTGAGCAGGAACAGGCCGGTGGTGGCCAGTGAGGCCGTCCACTTGCGCAACCGGGCATTGAGCGTTCGGTAACCGTAGCCACGGAAGGCGAGTTCCTCCGGCACGGCCTCCAGCAGCAATGCGACGAGCGTGTTGGCGAGCAGGAACGTCACCAGCGTCGGCCACTCGACGGCTCCCCAGTGCAACCAGCCGAGGCCGGTTCCCACGGCGAACGTCGTGGCGGCCGCGGCAACGGTGATCAGCACTCCGGACGCGAACGCGCGCACGGCATGCCGGGTGCCAAGACCCAGCCCGGCCAGTGAGCGCCGATCGACGCGGGTGCGCAGTAGCACGACCAGCGGCACAGTGATCACGAAGCAGGTGAGTGCGACCGACAGTCGCAGCGCGAAGCCGTCGATCCCGAGCCTGGTGTGCACGACATCCCCGACAGCGCCCGCCGTTCCCAGCCCGACCGCCATCGCTACCGCCGCGAATGTCGCGCGGGTGAACACGCTGACCCGGCTCGCGGTGGTAAGCCCGACATCGGTTGTCGGCATCCGAATTCGCCCCCAAATCGTTTTCGGTCAATCGTATGAAAAAGATGGTGGGAGCATAGACCCAACTGCCGCCCCAGGGAGAGCCGGTGCCCAAAGTCGTCGATCACGAGCAACGTCGCCGCGAACTCGCCCGCGCCGTGTGGCAGGTGATTCGGGAGCGCGGTGTCGAGGCGGCGTCGGTGCGGGCTGTCGCCGCCAGGGCAGGCTGGTCGCACGGGTCGGTGCAGTACTACTTCTCGACCCAGGCCGAACTGCTCAACTTCGCCATGCGCGTAATCACCGACGAGGCCGAGCAGCGCGTCGATCGAATGCGGTTGCCCGCCGACCCGATTCAGGCCGCGCTGGCTGTACTGGAACGGCTGCTCCCTCTCGACCCGGATGCCCGTACGGCGAACGAGCTGTGGGTGGCCTTCCTTTCCCGGGTTCTGGTCGATCCGGCCGCCCGCGAACTCAACACCGAAGGCAACGAACGGCTCGCCAGGCTGTTGTGGGACCAGCTGTGGCAACTCGACAACGCCGGGCTGCTGCCAGCAGGCTTCGACCTCGAGTTGGAGGCCGACAGGCTGCACGCGCTGTTCGACGGGATCGCGTTGCAGGCGGTCACCGACCCTGCTCGGATGACACCGGCGCTGGCCAGGAAGGTGATCGGGTATCACCTCGACACGTTGCTACGGCGCGGGGGAACATGATGAGTTCGATCCTGGTCACCGGCGGCACCGGAACGCTCGGCAGGCACGTGGCGCGACAGTTGCTCGACCGTGGCCACGAGGTCACGGTGGCGAGCAGAAGCCAGTCGGGCACCACCGGTCCGGCGCGGACGGTCCGCGTCGACTACGCCGGCGGGGCCGGTCTCGACGAGGCCATGGCGGGCAGCGACGCGGTCGTGCACTGTGCCAGCGACCTGCGTTGCGAGCAGCGGCTGGCCGGTTCCGTGGTCTCGGCCGCGCGCCGCGGTGGCTGTGGTCACGTCGTGTACATCTCGATCGTCGGGGTGGACGCGCTGCCCATCGGCTACTACCGCGGCAAGCTCGCCGCGGAGCGACTGCTGGCCGCCTCCGGTGTCGGCTGGACGGTGCTGCGCTCGACGCAGTTCCATGATCTGGTGGTGCGTCTGCTGTCGGCGCTGGGCCGTTCGCCGCTGCTCCCGGTGCCGGCCGGGGTGTCGGTGCAACCCGTTCACGCTCCTGAAGTGGCCTCCCGGCTGGCCGAACTCGCCTGCGGGGAGCCGGCCGGCCGCGTACGCGACATGGGCGGGCCCGAGATACGCTCGTTCGCCGACCTGGCCCGCGCCTACCTGCGGGCCACCGGACACCGCCGGGCGCTACTGCCGTTCCGGCTGCCGGGCGCGGCGTTTCGCGGCTACCGCGACGGGCTGCATCTCGCGCCTGCCGACGCTGTCGGCACGGTGACCTTCGAGCGGTTCCTCAGCGCGCGCTGAGATCGCTCAGCCGTCGCCACAGGAACTCGAAGACCAGCGCCCACTTGAACGCGAGCTGTGCGTTGTCGGCCGCGGCGCCGTGCCCACCCTCGATGTTCTCGTAGTAGTTCACGTCGTGGCCGTACTGCCGCATCCTGGCGACCATCTTCCTGGCGTGCGCTGGATGCACCCGGTCGTCCCGGGTGGACGTCACGAACAACACCGGCGGATAGCTCTGTCCATTCTCGACGTTGTGGTAAGGGGAGTAGGCGCTGAGGTATGCCCAGTCCTCGGGTTCGTCCGGGTTGCCGTACTCCGCCAGCCACGAGGCACCCGCGAGCAGCAGGTGGTAGCGCCGCATGTCGAGCAACGGAACCTGGCTGACCACGGTCCCGAACAACTCGGGATGCCGGGTGAGCATCACACCGGTCAGCAGGCCGCCGTTGCTGCCGCCCTGGATACCGAGCCTTCCGGGCGTGGTGATGCCACGGGCGACGAGGTCGGTGGCGACCGCCGCGAAATCCTCGTACACGCGCTCCCGGTTGGCCTTGACAGCCTGGGAGTGCCAGTCAGGCCCGTACTCGCCGCCGCCGCGCAGGTTCGCCACGACATACGTGCCGCCCTTGGCCAGCCAGCCCCTGCCGGTGACGCCACTGTAGGACGGGGTCAGCGAGACCTCGAAGCCGCCGTAGCCGGTGAGCAGGGTCGGGCCTTCACTCCCGTCGGCCGGTCGCACGACGAAGTACGGGACTCGAGTGCCGTCGCGTGAGGTCGCGAACAGCTGTTCGGTGCGCATCCCCTCGGAGCTGAAGAAGTCGGGCGCCCGCTTCAGGGTCTCCAGCTCGGTGTTCGCATCCCCCGACCGCTCGCCGCCGAGCACGCCTCGTACCAGCGCTGCCGGTTCGGTGAACCCGGATGTCTGTAGCAGGAACTCGTTGTCGCGGTAGGGCTCGGTGTCGACCAGCGCGACCGTCCCCACTTCGGGCACGCCCGCCAGCGGTCGGTCCCGCCAGCCGCCGGCACCTGGCGTGAGCACCCGCAACCGGGTGGTCACGTCGCTGAGCGCGCCGATGATGAGGTGATCGCGGGTCCAGGCGTGGTAGTCGAGGCAGGTGTGGGCGTCGGGCTCGAACAGCACGGTCATGGTGCGCTCGCCCGCCATGAAGTCGGCCAACCTCACCGCCAGCAATGCCCCCGGCGGGTGCTCGCTGCCACCGACGCGCCAGCTGGAGCGGGTACGCACCAGCAGCCACTCGCGGTACACCGATGTGGTGGCGTCGTCGGGCACGTCGATCCGGGTGAGTTCCTCGCCGGTACGCAGGTAGAGCTCGCTGCGGTAGAAGTCGATGCTGCGGCGCACGAGATCGCGCTCCCAGCCCGGGGTGGCGTCGCGGAACCCGTGCACGGCGACGTCTTCGGGTTTGCCCTCGAACACCAGGTTCGCCTGTGACAGCGGTGTGCCCCTGCGCCACTCCTTCACCAGGCGCGGGTAGCCCGACGTCGTGAGCGAGCCTTCGCCGAAGTCGGTGCCCACGTAGACGCGGTCCTCGTCGATCCATGCCACGGAACTCTTGGCCTCGGGCAGTTCGAAACCGCCTTCGACGAACTCGGCGCGTTCCAGGTCGAACTCGCGCACCACCGTGGCGTCCGCTCCGCCTCTTGACAACTCGACCAGGCAGCGACGCAGGCTGGGCCGCAAAACCGTGGCGCCCTGCCACACCCAGTTCTCACCCTCGGCGGCGGCGAGGGCGTCCACGTCGATGAGCACCTCCCAGCCGGGTTCGGGCTTGCGGTACTCCTCCAGCGTCGTGCGTCGCCACAGACCACGCGGGTGGTCCGCGTCCTGCCAGAAGTTGTAGAGGTGGTCGCCACGCCTTCGCACGTAGGGAATCCGGTCGTCGGCGTCGAGCACCTGCCGCAACTCTTCCCGCAGCGACTCGAACCGCCGCCCCCTGGTCAGCAGCCCCACGGTTTCCTCGTTGCGAGCCCTCACCCAGTCCAGCGCGCGTTCGGAGGTCACCTCCTCCAGCCACAGATACGGATCGTCGTCGACGGGGGTGGTCACCTCGGCCATGTCTCCCAGTCTGCCAGCTGTTCGCGCGCCGCTGTCCGGCTCCGCGCACCGCACCGGGTCGTGGCTAAGCTGTCGTGCACTGTGCGAAGGAATGACGACACCGGCCAGCCACGCAACTCACCGCTCGCGATAGTGGGTGTGCTGCTGCTTGTGCTCGGCTCGGTGGGCGTCATCGGCCTGGTCGGCAGGGCCACGCAGCCGGTGGCCGGGGTCGCGATCGCGGTCGCGCGGCCAAGTGGGGCGGTGGTGGCCGCGCCGCTCGACGCGGTACCGGCGAGTGATACGGGTGCGCTCGCCGATCCGTTGCTCGCCGGCGGGGTAAGGCTCTCGCCCGGTGCCTGCGAGCTGCCCGCGTTGGGCCGAGCCGAGGCCCGAATGCGGGCCTTCTACGGCGCGATGCTCGACTGCCTGGACAGCGGCTGGCGCCCCGCGCTACAGCAGGCGGGTGTGCGGTTCCACGCCGCGGGTCTGGACGTGTCCTCTGAGGCGAGTAGTGACTGTGGCCAGATGCCGGACGAGGAGCAGGCCACGGCGTTCTACTGCGGTGCCGACAGGATCATCTACCTGCCCCGCGACCGGCTGCTGCGCTACGTCGGTCTGTACGAGCCCGCCCACCTGGCCGTGCTCGCGCACGAGTACGGCCACCACGTGCAGAATCTCAGCGGCACTTTGGGTGCGGTGGAGGAACTACTCGCCGGTGTGCGTGCCGGTTCGCCGCGCGAACTCGAGCTGACCCGGCGGATCGAGTTGCAGGCGAACTGCTTCGCGGGGTTGTTCCTGGCGAGCGTGTCCGGCCGGGGCGGCGTCACCTCGCAGCAGGCGGAGCGGGCGGTGGACGACTTCGGCAACAGTCTCGACAGCGAGACGCACGGCACGGTGCGCAACCAACTGCGCTGGGCGCGGGCCGGGTTCGAGGGACGCACCGCGACGGCGTGCGACACCTGGAGCGCGGCGCCCGAAGCGGTTACCTGAGTCCCGTGGCGGGTGTTCGTGACTTTCCCGGCGAGGTGAGTGCCCACTAGCCTGGTGTGAGGCAGTTCACTCCGGTGGGAGGAGAGTTCATGCGGATCGCTGATTTGCTCCGGCGCAAGGGCTCGATGGTCGCCACCGTCACGCCGCGCACCGGTGTGACCGAGCTGCTGGCCAGGCTCGCCGAGCACAACGTGGGCGCGCTCGTCGTCATCGACGGAACGGGTGCCGTCGCGGGCATCGTTTCCGAGCGGGACGTGGTGCGCCGACTGCACCAGCACGGCCCCGACCTGCTGTCTCGTGAGGTCGGCGACATCATGACCACGGTCGTGGCGACGTGCTGCCCGCAGGATTCGGTGGACGAGCTCAGCGCGTTGATGACGCAACGCCGCATCCGGCACGTTCCGGTGCTGGTGGACGGCACTCTCGCGGGCATCGTCAGTATCGGTGACGTCGTGAAGTCACGCATGGACGAGTTGGAGCAGAACCAGGAGCAGCTCGAGGCCTACATCGCGGGCGGACAGTTCCACACCTGAGCGGCGTTCACACAGCCGGTTCCCTCCCGGCCGGTCGGGCACGGGGCCCGCGGAAAGAGGCACTCCCTGCGGCACGCCCCGCGGGGGCCTACTGGCTCGTGTCGGTGGTGCAGCGCTCAGCGCGTGCACTCAGGGAGTTGGTCGAGGATGTCCACGATTCGGCCGAACTGTTCGGCGTTGGGGGCGTGCGGCGCGTCCACGGTGCGCACGTCGAAGCGGTTGTGCGGGGTGAGCCGGTCGGCCTCGCTGATCATTCGGTCCTGTAGTTCGATCGGGATGATGCGGTCGCGGGTGTGCCTGATGTAGGTACGTGGAATGCGGCCCCACGTGTGTGCCCGTACCCGCGAGTTTTCGCTGCTTGCGGTCAGCGACTCGTCGGGGTGCAGGGAGGCGAGCATGGCGTGGAACTCGGCGTCGGTGGCGCCGGCCATCAGTGCCTCCTTCAGCCCGGCCAGCGCGTCCTGGTCCGCGGTTCGGTAGTTGGACCGCACGGCGCCGATCGTCGCCGGGTCGGCGACGATCACGGCCGCCAGGTTGCCCGCCAGACTGGTCGCGCCTTCCGGCGTGGCGAGGTAGTCGTCAGCGGACGCGAGGTCAACGCAGCAGAACGCGGTGTCGTAGACGATGCGATCAATGAGGTGCGGCACCGTGTTGCCGACCCGATTCAGCGTCGCGCCACCCATGCTGCCGCCGTAGAGGATGACCGGACCGAACGCGGCGACTCTGCGGACCACCTCGACCGCCGCGGCGGTGAACTGGTCGAGGCCTACGCCGGCCATCGGGGAAGGCCGCCTCGCCAGTGACTCCGGCTGCTGTGGGCATTGGTAGTCGAGGGCGAACTGTGCATCGGTAGCGCTGTGACCGGGCAGGGTGACCCCGACCGTCCGATGTCCTCGCAACGAAAGCGCGTCGATACCGCCGGGCGTGCCGCCTGCGCCGGTGACGGTCACGAACGTCGGCGGGGACTGCCCGGCTGCGCTGGCCGCCGCGCTGCTGTCGGCGGCAAGGGTAAGCCCTCCTGCTGCGGCTGCCGTCGCGGCGGCACGCAGCGCGCCGCGCCTGGGGTGGGTCGACTTCAGCTTCGACTTCAGCTTCGACATGGCCCCAAGTAGAGTGCACCGGCACCGTTGGTGCCAGCACGAGGTCCAGACCTCACCCTGACGCATGCCGCGCAGTCAGCCTGCCTCCTCGGTGAGTGCGGGGGCGAGCGCGGCGACACCGGCGGTGACGGCTGCCCTCGCCGTGGCGAAGCTGGTGCTCGGTGGTTGCAGGGTCAGCAGCACCACGTGGTACCGACCCCGCAGGCCCACGGTTCCCGTCGTGTTGAGCACGATCCCGTTGTCGACGCGCATCCAGCCCTGTTTGATCGCCCACTCGCTGTCAGGCAGGGCTGCCGGGATACCGAAGAACTGGTCGAAGCCGTCGGCTGCCACGCGGGTCGCTTCGCTGAGCGCGTTCAGTACGAACTCTCCGGCCGCCTCGGGCATGCCTGTCGAGAGGTAGTCGTAGACGGCGAGCACGTCCAGCGGCGTTGTCCTGGTCATCTCCCACTGCCGCGCGATCCTCGGCGGGGTGGTGGCCTCGAGGCCGATCAACTCGGCCGTCTCGGTGACGATCACCGGACCTCCACCCGCGGCCCACAGCGATGAGGCGACCCAGTCCGCGCTGCGGGACAGCAACGCGACAAGGTTGTCCCGGCGCTGCCCGTGCGGCAGGGCCCAGCCCGCGTCGCGCAGGCTGTCGGTCACGATCAGTAGCTTGGCCACCGACGCGGTGTAGAACTGCTCGTCGGCGTTGACCTCGGCGACGATGGACTGCGCGAGCCGGTCGTAGACGGCAAGGCCCACCTTGCTACCGGGTGCGTGCCTCGAGACCGCCGTCGAGACCGACTCGGCCAGGGCGGCGCGCTCGTCCCCACTCAGCGGCGACGGTGGGTTGTCGGGCGTTTGTGTCGTGCTGGGTGCCGAGCCGTGCGAGCTGGGCTCCGGTCGTGCCGGCGCGGTCGGTGTGACGGCGTCGTCACGGTCGGAGGCCGCCATCGGCAGTGACACGGCGGCCACCGCGGCGATGAGGACCGCCACCAGCAGCCCGACAATCACCGTGCGTCGGCTCATACCCTCATGAAATCACCCAAATGGGTCAAGGCGCGTCACCTTCTGGTAAAGCCTCTTTTCGGACCGGATACAGCTCCGTGCCGGGCTTCTCGACGGCGCCCGCCTTTCGTCGGGTACGAGCCGGTTTTCCTTGACACGACACGGTGACGATCGCAATGGTCGTACCACTTCGCTCGCTGTCCTGCTGGGGGTCGCGTGAGAGCCTCGCGCCTGCCGATGTTGTTCGTCGCCGCGATCGTCACCTCGATGGTCTCCGCCGTCGCCGTCACCCTGCCACTCGCCCCGGTGAGCGCGGGGGCACAGCGGCTACCGACCCCGGTGTTTCTCGACGGCGAGGCGCAACCCGTCTTCGCCACCGGTGACGTCGTGCGAGAGAGCCTGCGGGTCGAGGCCGAGGTGGACAGCGACCGCGACGGCGCAAACGACCAGGTCCACGTCGAGATCGCCCGGCCCCGTGAGACGCAGGACGGCCTGCGGGTCCCGGTCGTCTACCAGATCAGCCCCTACTATGCGGGCGGCAACGACATCACCAATCACGACGTCGACGTCGAGTTGTACGTCCCGGGAAAGCCCCAGCCCCGGATCACCTGGCGCTACGAGGACTACTTCCTCTCGCGAGGGTTCGCGGTCGTCTACGCCGAGTCGCTCGGCAGCGGGCTTTCCACGGGCTGCCCGACCACCGGAGGCTCGGCCGAGACGCTCGGAGCGAAAGCGGTCGTCGACTGGCTCAACGGCCGCGCGCGGGCACGCGACGCTTCCGGACGGCAGGTGGCGGCCGACTGGACTACCGGACGGACGGCCATGATGGGCGTGTCCTACAACGGCACGCTGGCGAACGCCGTCGCGAGCACCGGGGTGGAGGGGCTGGAGACGATAGTCCCGATCGCGGCGATCTCGAACTGGTACGACTACTACCGCGAGAACGGTGCCGTCGTGGCTCCCGGCGGCTACCAGGGTGAGGACGCGGACGTGTTGGCCGAGTACGTCTACACCCGAGCGGACCGGGAGGTGTGCAGGCCGGTCATCGATGAACTGGCCGCCGGGCAGGACAGGCTCACCGGCGATTACAGCGACTTCTGGGACGAGCGAAACTACCTCAACGACGTGGACAGGGTGCGCGCTTCCGTGCTCGCCGTGCACGGCCTGTCCGACTGGAACGTCACCGTGAGCCAGGTCGCCAAGTGGTACACGGAACTGAAGCGGCACGGCGTCGAGCGCAAACTCTGGCTGCACCAGTCAGGGCACACCGATCCGTACCTGCTGCGCCGCCAGGAATGGCTGTCCACACTGAACCGTTGGTTTTCCCACTACCTGTACGGCCTTGACAACGGTGTAACCGAGGAACCGAAGGTGACCATCCAGCGCGAAGACGGGTCGTGGGCCCAGGAGCGGGACTGGCCTGCCCCTTCGGTCGGTCAGGTCACCCTGCGTCCCGGCCAGGGCGGCAGCGGCCGTGGCGAGCTGGGGGTGAGCCGACCCGGCCGCCCGGTGTTCGAACGCCTCACCGACGACGCCACCAAGACCGTGGAGGAACTGGTCGACGCGCCGTCGTCGCCGAACCGGCTGTCGTACGCGACCGCGCAGGCTCGCCAACCCGTTCGACTGAGCGGGACCCCGGTCGTGGACCTGCGGATCGCTTTCGACCGTCCCGCCGCCAACGTCACCGCCGTCCTTGTGGACAGGGCACCGGACGGTACGTCGCACGTGATCACTCGCGGATGGACGGACCCGCAGAACCGATCGGACATCGGACGGACCAACCCCTCCGACCGGGTTCGCCGTATCGGGTGTCGTTCGAACTGCAGCCGCAGGACTATGTGTTGGCCGCGGGGCACGCGCTCGAGTTCGTGCTGCTGTCCAGCGATCACGACTTCACACTGCGGCCGGAGCCGGGCACCGGGCTGGCGGTCGACCTGGCGCACACGTCGGTCACCGTCGGGGTGGTCGGCGGTCCGGCGCGACTGCGGGCCGCGTTGTAGGCGGGCGTCCGTGTTCGCACCGCAGGCCGCCGGCGAAGCCGCGAAGCCTAGCCCACCGCACCGACACTCTCCAGCCACGCCATGGCCTTCTCGGCCCACTTGTTCAACCCCACCCACTCTGTCCACAGATTTCCCCCTCCGCCCCCTCACCCCGCCAACCCCCGCGCATGGTGGAACCATGACCACTCCCTCCACAGCGGGCACCGTGAAGGTGGACCTGCGCAACCCAGGACAACTACTCGCCGCGATCCCGCACCTGCTCGGGTTCCGACCGGCCGACTCCGTGCTCGTCATCGGCCACCGAGGCGGAACCGGAAACCGCATCGGCAACGTGTTGCGGGCCGATCTGCCGAACCCCGACGAGGAGGTCGCGCTCGCCGTGCGGCTGAGAACACCGTTGCTGTACGACGATTCCGTCGGCGTCACGATCGCGATCGTGGGCGGCGGGCACGACGGTGAGAAGGCCACCGGACCGCCCCGCCGGCAGCTCGTCGACGCGATCACCGACGCACTCGCGGAGGCCAACCTGTGCGTGATGCACGCGTTGTGGGTCCCCGAAATTCAGGTGCGGGCCCGCTGGCAGTGCTACGACGACTCCACCTGTACCGGAAAACTGCCCGATCCGAACTCGACTGTGATCGCCGCGGTTTCGGCGCATGCAGGCCTCATCACCTACGGCAGTCGCGAAGCGATGGAACGCCAGCTCGCCCCCGTGGACGCGGCCGCACTGGCGCGCAGATCGGCGCTCCTCGACGAGGTCGCCGACGGCTGGCCAGCCGGACCAGGGCAGGACGACTGTCCCGGGCCCGTGGACGGCGTCGAGCACGGCCGCTCGGTGGTGCGCGCCGCGCTGGCGCGGGCGCACCGGGGCGACTTCGAGTTCTCCGATCGCGAGGTGGTCGAGCTGGCGCTGGCACTGGAACACACCGAGATCCGAGACGCCTGCCTGGCCACCGCGCTGCCACCGGCCAGCCCGCGCGCGGTCACGGCTGAGCGGCTGTGGCTGGCGTTGACCCGGGAAGTGCCCGCGCCGGAACGCGCACAGGCGGCGACGCTGCTCGGCTACTCCGCGTACGTGCGCGGCGAGGGTGCGCTCGCGGGCATGGCCGTGGCCAATGCCAGGGAAGCCGATCCCGGCCATATCCTGGCGCAGTTGCTCGCACAGGCGCTCGATCACGCGCTGCCACCGGAGACCCTGGCGAGGCTCGGTGCGAGCGCCGAAACCGACGACCCGCTGTGGGAACCGGGAGGGCCCTAGCCGGGCCGATCCAGACGAGGTCGCTTATGCGCGCTTGGTCGACTGCCGTTCCTTGGCGAACCGCCACGCGTCAGCGACGATATCGACCAGTTCTGTGCGCTGCGGCTTCCAGCCCAGCTGCTCGCGCGCCTGCTCGCTGGAAGCCACGAGCACCGCGGGGTCCCCGGCACGGCGTTGTGCCACGACGGCCGGGATCGGGTGCCCGGTAACCTCCCGGCAGGCGTCGATCACCTCTCGTACCGAGAACCCGGTGCCGTTGCCCAGGTTGAAGATCTGGTGTTCACCCGGCCGCGCGTGCGCCAGCGCCAGCAGGTGCGCGTCGGCCAGGTCCGCGACGTGGATGTAGTCCCGGACCGCCGTGCCGTCGCCGGTCGGGTAGTCGTCGCCGTAGATCTGCACCTGGTCCCGCTCACCGGCGGCGACCTGCAACACCAGCGGGATCAGGTGCGTTTCGATGGTGTGGCGTTCACCGAAACGCCCGTATGCACCCGCCACGTTGAAGTACCGCAGGCTCATGGCCGCGAGCCCGTGCGCGCGGGCGTAGCTGGTGATCGCGTGGTCGATGGCCAGCTTGGTCGCGCCGTAGGTGTTCGTGGGCGCTGTCGTGGCGCTTTCCGGGATGGGACTCGACTCGGGCTCACCATAGGTGGCGGCGGTGGAGGAGAACACCAGGCGAGGCGTGCCATGGGTGCGCATCGCATCCAGTAGGCGAAGGGAGTTGAGCACGTTGCCCCGCCAGTAACTGCCAGGGTCCTGCATGGATTCCCCGACCAGCGACTTCGCGGCGAAGTGCAGGACGCCGTCGAAGCCGTCGGCGAGCAGGGTCCCCGCGACCTCCGCGGCGTCTCCCTGAACGAAACGCGCGCCGTCCGGGACGGCGTCGGCGTGGCCGGTCGACAGGTCGTCGACGACGGTGACCTCGTGTCCCGCCTCGAGCAACCGCGCCGCGCACACACTGCCGACATAGCCTGCGCCACCGGTGACGACCAGTTTCATCGGGGTGCTCGGCGTCGTGATGTCGGTGGGCATTGGCTCAAGGCCCTTTCTCGGAGGAGGTGATGGCTGCGATCGATTGCTGTGATTGTCAGAGTAGGGCGACAGTGTGCCCGCACGTCGGCCCGGTACGACCGTGGGGGTGGTCGGCTCAGTCGCGACCTGCGCCGTCCGAGGGCACGGCGGTGAAAAGGCGGGGTCTGCGTAGCCCCGCGCGCCCGAACCCTGCGGTGACGGCATGCTCCACATCGCGAAGGTCGCGGTCGCGTACCAGAGCGATCGCCGACCCGCCGAACCCGCCGCCGGTCATGCGTGCCCCCAACGCACCCGCCTGCCCTGCCAACTCCACGGCGAGGTCCAGTTCGGCGCAGGAAACCCGGTAGTCGTCACGCAAGCTGTTGTGCGAGGAGTTCAGCAGGGGACCGATCTCGTCGGCCCGCCCCGCGCGCAGTCGCGCGACGACGTCGAGCACCCTGGTGTTCTCGGTCACCACGTGCCGCACCAGCGGGCGAAGGCCTTCGGGCAGCGACCGCAGCGCGTCCGGCAACCGGTCGACGTCGACGTCGCGCAACGAGGCCAGTCCCAGCGACTCGGCGGCGCGCCGGGTATCGCGCCTGCGGTCGCCGTACTCGGACTCACCGAGAGTGTGCTTGACGCGGGTGTCGATCACGAGCACGCGAAGCCCGCTGCCGTCGGTGTCGAACGGCACGTGCTCGGTCTCGCCGGAGCGCACGTCGAGGAACAACGCGTGACCAGCCACGCAGCACATCGAAGCGGTCTGGTCGAGCACACCGGTCGGCACGCCGACGAACTCGTTCTCGGCACGCTGTGCCCACCTGGCGATCTCGGCCCGGCGGGCTCGGTCCGGATCGTCCCGGCCCGCGATACCGAGCAGCGCCAGGGCGACCGCGCACTCGAGCGCGGCCGAGGATGACAACCCGGCTCCGGTGGGGACATCCCCGGCGATGACGAGGTCGGCGCCGCCGGTGACCCCGTGCTCGCGCAGTACCCATGCGACACCGGCAAGGTATGCCGACCAACCTGAGGGGCGGCCGGGTCGAAGATCACCGACCCGTACCGGCTCCGCGCGCTGGATGCGTCCGTCGGCGCCCAGTGTGGCGAAGGTGAGCAGCTGGTCGTCGCGCGGTGCCGCGGCCGCGGCGATGCGGTTCGGCAGCGCGAACGGCAGCACGAACCCGTCGTTGTAGTCGGTGTGCTCTCCGATGAGATTCACGCGCCCGGGGGCGGACCACACACCTCGCGGCTCGCGGCCGTGCACCGACCGGAAGGCGTCCTCGGCCAGCCGTGGGGGTGGCGTCGCGCCCTGCGGCCTCGTGCTCACCGAGCCTGCGCGAGCACCGCGTGCAGCACCGACGCGGCGACCTGGGCTGAGTGCTTGTCGTCGGAGACCTCGACGGTGGTGCCCGCGCCGTTGATCCGGCCGACACTCACCGTCCGGCCCGGCACGATCCCGACCGACTTCAGCTCGGTCATCAGTTCCTCGTCGAGCTGTACGTGCTCGGCGATCCGGCGGATTTCCACCTTGCCGCCGCCCGAGCGAGCGACGTCGTCGAGCCGCACGAGGTCGGCCTCCGCGGGCGGCGCTGGTTCGCCCGCGCCGAGCTTGTCCAAGCCAGGGATCGGGTTGCCGTACGGCGAGGTCTTGGGCTGGCCGAGCAGCTTGACGAGCTTTCGCTCCACAGCTTCGCTCATCACGTGCTCCCAGCGGCACGCCTCGTTGTGCACGTGCTCCCACTCAAGGCCGATGACGTCCACGAGCAGGCGCTCGGCGAGCCGGTGCTTGCGCATGACCGCGACCGCGAGTTCCCGGCCGTGGTCGGTGAGTTGCAGGTGCCGGTCGTCGGCAACCACCACCAGACCGTCTCGCTCCATCCGTGCCACCGTCTGGCTCACGGTAGGGCCGCTCTGCTGCAAGCGCTCAGCGATGCGGGCCCGCAGCGGTACGACGCCCTCCTCCTCGAGCTCGTAGATGGTGCGCAGGTACATCTCCGTGGTATCGATGAGATCGTTCACGCCTGTCCCCTTTGCTCGCCATGCTCATGGTAGTGGCTGGGTGTGACGGTGGCCGCAGCCGATCAGGCAATGAGCAGGCGGTGAGCAGCCGCCCGGACCTGAGCGACTCGGGTGCGAGGGTCGCGCCCGCGCGGGCAGGATGGGCGTATGCAGCCCGTCATCACCACAGCCGAACTGGCCGCGTCGCTCGAAGCCGATCCTTCGCAGCGGCCCGTCCTGCTCGACGTGCGGTGGCGCCTTACCGGACCACCCGGCATCGAGTCCTATCGTTCCGGGCATCTACCGGGCGCGGTGTTCGTCGATCTGGACACCGAGCTGGCCGGCCCGCCCGGCGCGGCGGGCAGGCACCCGCTGCCCGAACCGGCCGCGCTGCAGCGCAGCCTGCGAGCGGCGGGCGTGCGCACGGCACACCCTGTCGTGGCATACGACGACGGTGATTCGTCGGTGGCCGCGCGAGCCTGGTGGCTGCTGCGGTGGGCCGGGCACGACGAGGTGGCGGTGCTCGACGGCGGCTTCGCCGCGTGGCAGGCGGAGGGCAGGCCGGTCACCACCGCGCGACCACGGCCGGAGCCGGGCGACATCGAGGTCCACCCCGGCGGCATGCCGGTCCTCGACGCCGACGCCGCCGCGGCGATCGCGGTCGACGGGGTACTGCTCGACGCGCGAGCGCCCCGGCGCTACACCGGGGAGACGGAGCCCGTGGACCCCCGGCCCGGCCACATCCCTGGCGCGCTGAACGCCCCGTCGACGTCGCACGTGGACTCCGGCGGTCGCTGGCGCGACCGTGCCGAACTCGCCGAGCACTTCGCCACGCTCGGCGTCACGGCGGGCACCCCGGTCGGCGCCTACTGTGGTTCGGGCGTCACCGCCAGTTCCGTCGTGCTCGCCCTCGAACTCGCAGGCCATGACCGGCCGGCCGCGCTGTACGCCGGATCGTGGTCGCAATGGTCGGCCGATCCCGCGCGGCCCGCTGTCACAGGGCCCCAGCCCGGCTAGGCTCGCTTCCCATGTCACGTTCGGCCGTCGTCTGGGACCCCGCACTGCTCGCCTACGACCTCGGCGGCGAGCATCCTTTCAACCCGATCCGACTCGACCTCGCCATCCGGCTCGCGACCGCGCTCGGCGTGCTCGACGATGTTCCCGTGCTGGCGCCGGAGGCCGCCGACGAGGAACAGCTGTACCGGGCGCACGCGGCCGAGTACGTGGCAGCGGTCAAGCAGGCGCCGATGGCGAGCTGGGAGGTGGGGCACGGCCTCGGCACCGAGGACAATCCGATCTTTTCCGGCATGCACGAGGCGGGCGCGCTGGTCGTCGGCTCCACGCTGCTCGGCGCGCGGCGCATCGCCGAGGGCAGGGCCGACCGGGCGGTGAACATCGCGGGCGGGCTTCACCACGCGATGTCCGACCACGCGTCCGGTTTCTGTGTGTACAACGACTGCTCGGTGGCGATCTCGTGGTTGCTGGACAACGGCTTCGACCGCATCGCGTACATCGACACCGATGTGCACCACGGAGACGGTGTGCAGGCCGCCTTCTACGGTGACCGCAGGGTGCTCACCATCTCGTTGCACCAGCACCCCTTCACGCTGTTCCCCGGCACCGGGTACTCCGGCGAGATCGGTGTGGAGGGGGCGGAGGGCTACGCCGTGAACGTCCCGCTGCCGCCCCGCACGAAGGACGCGGGTTGGCTGCGAGCCTTCAACGCCGTCGTTCCGTCACTGTTGGCCGAGTTCCGCCCGCAACTGCTCCTCACCCAGTGCGGCGTCGACTCCCACGACGAGGACCCGCTCGCCGACCTGTCGCTGACGGTGGACGGCCACCGCACGATCTATGCGACGTTGCGCGAGTTGGCCGAGACCTACGCCGACGGCAAGTGGCTGGCGGTGGGCGGGGGCGGATACCAGCTCATCAGGGTTGTGCCCAGGTCGTGGACCCACCTGCTGGCCACGGTGCTGGACCGCGACATCGATCCCGCCACGCCGCTTCCGGCATCGTGGACCGACCACGTCCGCGGGCTGGCGCCCCACGCCGAGCTACCGCTGGCGATGACCGATGGCGGTGACACCGGCTTCTCCGGCTGGGGTGACGGGCTCGACGACGCCGTGGACACCGCCATCCGCGACACCCGCAGTGCGGTGTTCCCGCTGCACGGCCTCGATCCTGATGACCCGAGAGACTGACCCGAGAAACTGAGGAGCGATGACGGCAGGCACCGAGCACACCGCTCGTGACCCGTTCGACTTTCCCCGGCATTGGGAAGCCGACGTGGTGCTCGCCGACGGCGGCACCGTGCACCTGCGTCCGATCGTGCCTTCCGACGCCGACGGGCTTGTCGCATTGCACGGGCGGTTGTCGGAACGGACCCGGTACCTGCGCTACTTCGGCGCCTACCCGCGCATCCCGCCGCGCGATCTGGAGCGGTTCTCCACGGTCGACCACCACGACCGGGTCGCGTTCGTGGCGCTGCTCGGCGACGACATCGTCGCCGTCGGCCGCTACGAGCGGCTGGACCCCGATTCGGCCGAGGTGGCCTTCGTGGTGGACGACGCCCACCAGGGTCGCGGTCTCGGCTCGATCCTGCTGGAACACCTCGCGGCGGCGGCTTCGGAGAGCGGGCTGGGCCGCTTCGTCGCCGAGGTACTCGCCGAGAACACCGCGATGATCCGGGTGTTTCGCGACGCCGGTTACCAGGTGAGCCGTGCCTTCGAGGAAGGCGTAGTGCACCTGGAGTTCGACATCGACCCCACCGAGGAATCGCTGGCCGTGGCGAGGGCAAGGGAGCAGGCCGCCGAGGCGCGCAGCGTGCACAACCTGCTGCATCCACGCTCGGTCGCGGTCATCGGCGCATCCACCGACCCCACCAAGATCGGCTACGCGGTGCTGTCCAATGTGCTGGCCGCCGACTTCGCGGGCACCGTGTACCCGGTCAACCCGGAGCACTCGTCGGTTCGGGGGGTGCGGTCCTATCCCTCCGTTGTGGATATTCCCGACCCTGTCGATCTCGCGGTCGTGGCGGTGCCTGCCGACCAGGTGGAGGCCGTGCTCGACGGTGCGCTCGCCAAGGGGGTCAAGACACTGGTCATCGTGTCGGCGGGGTTCGCCGAGGCGGGCCCCCATGGACTGCACGCCGAGCTGCGGTTGGTCGGAGAGGCCAGAGCGCACGGAATGCGCGTCGTCGGGCCGAACGCCCTCGGCGTACTCGACACCGACCCCGCCGTGCGGCTCAACGCCACCCTCGCGCCGCGCCTGCCCAAGCGAGGGCGTACCGGGTTCTTCTGCCAGTCCGGCGCGCTGGGTATCGCGATCCTCGCCGACGCGGAGGCGCGGGGCCTCGGCCTTTCGACCTTCGTTTCCGCGGGCAACCGTGCCGACGTCTCCGGCAACGACCTGCTGCAGTACTGGGAGACCGACCCGGCGACCGATCTGGTGTTGCTGTATCTGGAGTCTTTCGGCAACCCACGCAAGTTCGCGCGGCTGGCACGCAGGCTCGGCCGCAGCAAACCGATCGTGGCGGTGAAGTCGGGACGGCACGCGGTGCGGCCACAGCTGGCCGCAACCTCCACCGAGATCGACGAGTCCAGCGTGCAGGCCCTGTTCGAGCAGGCCGGGGTGGTACGGGTGGACACGCTGGCGCAACTGTTCGACACCGCACTGGTGTTCGCACACCAACCGCTGCCCGCGGGCTCTCGCGTCGGGATCGTCGGCAACTCCAGCGCCATCGGACTGCTCGCCGCCGACACGGCGCGGGCGCAGGGGCTGCGGCTGGGAGTCGATCCGGTGGATGTCGGCCCGCAGGCGGGCCCTGAGGAGTTCGCCGCCGCGGTCGGTGAGGCGCTGGACTCACCGGAGGTGGACGCGCTCGTGGTGGTGTTCGTCCCGCCGGTGGCGATTCCGGGCACGGCCTATGCGCGGGCGCTTCGCGACACCGTGGTGGCTCGGAATGGCGGCCAGGGCAAACCGATCGTGTCCACCTTCCTGGCCGCGGAGGGGGTTCCCGACGAGCTGGCCGTGCTTTCGGACGATGGGGCGCCGTCGTTTGGGTCGATTCCCTCCTATCCCAGCCCCGAACGCGCGGTGAACGCGCTCGCCAGGGTGGTGCGGTACGCGGCGTGGCGGGAACGGCCACAGGGCACGGTGGTGCGGCCCGGGGGCCTGCATCCGGAGCGAGCGGGCGGACTGGTGCGGCGGCTGCTGGGTGAGCACGACGTCGAGTTGGCCGTCGACGACGTGGTGGGGCTGCTGGACTGCTACGGCATCCAGGTTGTGCCGTTCCAGGTGGTGGCCACGGAGGCAGAGGCAGTAGTGGCGGCCGCCGAGCTGGGTTACCCGGTGACACTGAAGTCGATCGACGACACCCTGCGAGGCAGGGCCGATCTCGCCGGGGTGAGGCTCGACCTGATCTCGGAGGAGTCGGTACGCGCGGGCTACCGGGACATCCGAGAGGTTTCCGGAACCGAGCGGATGTACGTGCAGCGGATGGCACCGAAGGGTGTTTCCTGCGCGGTCGGACTGCAGGACGACCCGTCCTTCGGAACGCTCGTCTCCTTCGGGCTTTCCGGGGTGGTGAGTGCGCTGCTGGGTGACCAGGCGTTCCGCGCCGTGCCGCTCACCGATGTGGACGCGGCGACGCTCGTGCGTGAGCCGAGGACAGCGCCGCTGCTGACCGGTTACCGGGGAGACGAGCCTGCCGACCTGGACGCGTTGGAGGACCTCGTGTTGCGGGTGGCCGCGCTCGCGGAGGACAACCCGGAGGTGCGTTCGCTGGTCCTCGACCCGGTGCTGGCCTCTCCGGAAGGCGTGTTCGTGACCAACGCCCGAGTCGTTCTGGGTCACCCGCCGTCGCGGCCCGACACCGGCCCCCGCAGGCTGCGGCAGATCAACGCCCCTGACTAGCCTCCGGCCGCGGCGACCGGCCGAACGTGCCGGGTTATCACCCGTTCAGACCAGGCACGTTCAGCCGGGCCGGATCGCTCCAGCCGGGCACGGTCCGCTCGGCGAGGTGCGGCCGGGCCCACCCGGTGGTGCGAGGTTGCCACAGGTACAGCCGGGCGGGCTCCCGGGTGAGTTCACCCCGCAGGTACACCGGGACCCGCTGCTGTCGTGACAGCAACCGCGCCGCGGCGAACGGCCCGCCGTGCACGGGGGAGTAGGCCACCTCGCCGGCGTCGTTGCCCGGCTCGGTGGTCAACCGCCAGCCGGGAAGGTCGGTGCCTCCATCGGCCATGGCCGCGTGCCGGACACAGGGGAAGAAGAAGGCGACCGGCCAGTCCACCACCGCGCTGCTGCCCGGTGGCAGTAGCGAGTTCATCGGCGACAGTTCGGGGCTGCGTGGCACGCTAACCGCCAGCGGCTCGCCGCCCGCGGCGACGCTGAGTCGCATCCTGGTGGCGCCGCTGGGCGCCATGACCCGGACGTCGGCGGTGTCACCACGTCTGGTGCTCACGGGTGCGGCGACCTCGGTCTCGGTGCTCGTGCCTGGTCCGGCGAACCGCGCGGTGAGTCGTCCCTCTCGCCCGTTGGTGGTGACCACCACCGGCAGGTCGCCGTCGCGTTGGGCTTGGCTGAGCCGGAACCACCCCGTACGAAACGCCGGACCCGCTGCGTCCCCGGCCGGTTCCGCCGGTGCGGCCAGCCACCCCGGCAGCACGGCGCCGCCGACGGCGAGTTCGGGTCGGTCCGTGGCGGTCGGGCCCGCGCCCGCGGTGGGTAGCGCGCCTGCCCGCGGGTCGGCCTCCACCCGGAGCGCGTCGGCAAGCCCGCAGCTGCTGCCCTGTAGCGCGGCGAGGTTGTCGGAGGCCATGGTGTAGCTGCCGGCACGCGCGACGCCGGCCTTGCCGAAGGAGTAGAAGCTCAGCACGACCGTGGCCACCATCAGCAGGGTGGCGAGCAGCGCGGGACTCGGCAGCCTTGACGCTCCCGGAAGTGCCCGCCTGCCGCCACTTCGCCGCCACGCCGCGACGATCGCGAGTGCCACGGTGAGGGTGCCGCCCACGATGAGTGCCAGCGTGGCCAGTTCGACGCCACCGAGTTGCGGGGTGATGGTGCCCCATGTCGCGCCGTCATTGGACAGGTAGGGCCACTCGTTGCGGCCCGCGAGTACGAGCGAGCCGACGACCGTGGTGACCGCCAACCCGGCGAGCAACTCCGCGGTGTGCCAGTTCCTCGACCGTGACCAGGTGTGGCAGGCCACGACCAGTACCGCCGCGCCGATGCCCGCCAGCGCGCCGAAGTGTTGTGTCCACTTCGTCGGGGTGAACGTCATCGTCGCCAGCGCGACGGTGAAGGTGGCCGTCAGCCGGATCGCGACCGGGCGGGACAGCCCGGGGACGTGCCTTGCCCTCCGCCGCGACCGTGTCAGCATCAGGGTCCGCACCAACGTCCACACCAACCCCGCTACCCCGGCCAGCGTGAGCAGCACCGCCGCCCTGCGCGGCAGCGAGCCCTCGAAGGAGTCGAATCCGAGTAGGTTCGCGTAGCGTTCCGGTTCCTGGTACCAGGGCAGGTCACCGCCGATGAGGGTGCGGACCCGGACCGCCTCGAGAACGGTGGCCAGTCCCTGATCGGCGAACATCGGCAGCGCCGCCACCCCGAGCGCGGCGAGCGGCACCACCACCCGCGCCGTCGCGCTCAGGTCGGTGCGGGTCCTGAGCAGCCGAAACAGTGGCACCGCGGCGCAGCCGAGCGGGGCGAGCGCCATGATCCCGCCGGGCGTGACCGCCGCGGTGACCGCGGCGACCGCGACGGCCAGCGCGAGCGGTCGCACGGTCCACGTCGCGACTGCCCGTTCAACGAGGTAGAAGACGGTCAGTGTCCCCACTGCCACCCACGGCTCGGGCCGAAGCCCCAGGTTGAACGGCAGCCACCACACCAGCAGCGCCGTGGCCGCCAGCCACGGTACCCACCGTTGCCCGCCGAACCGGCCGAGCCGGGGCAGCAGCAGTCGCGACAGCAGCCACCAACTCAACAGCAGCAGCACCGTGGACGGCACCCGTAGCCACAGGGCTTCCACCGACACCTGCGACCACAGCCGGTAGGGCTCGTAGATCCAGCTGAACGGGGCTTCCGGCGCGTTCAACCAGCGGTAGGCGTTGCCGAGGAAGCCGCTGTGCTCACTGCCACGCACGATCCCGGCGATGTAGCCGTCGTCGACGGTGATGGGCCCGATGAACTGCCAGACAACGGCCAGCGCCGCCACCACACCGTCCACCGGGCGAGGACGCCACCAGCCTCGGGGCAGCGCCGCGCGGGAGCCGCCTCGGTGGGAACGGTCGAGTCTGCCAACGGCGGCGAGCATCCCACCGAGCGCCAACAGACAGACCGCGCCGAGCGCCAGCTTCGTAGTGCTCGGCGCGGTCTGGAACCGGGTGTCCGCGACCAGGTCCAGCCGCAGTCCATCCACTGTGGAGGAGTCGGTGAAGACTCCGGCCACAGCGGGACGAACGTCGGCGTCGACGCGGGCGACGGTGCTGTCGTCCCTGCGTAGTTCGGTGCCCCGGTGGTCCGAAAGCAACCGCCACGTGCACTCACCGTCCCCGGAAACGGCCGTCTCGGCGATTCGGGTGCCGTAGCTGCTCACCCGTAGCCTGCCGTCGTCCGTGACCACCCGAAGCCCGGGTAGCGGCGCGGCCGCGGGGTCTACCCGGGATGGAGTGGTGGACAGCACCACGTGCGGTCCCGGACCGGACGCGCTCGCCGCCGCCACGGCAGCGCACGAGAACGTGGCGTCCAGCGCCAGCGGCTGGTAGGGCAGCAGCGGCATG
Organism: Saccharomonospora amisosensis; assembly: GCF_011761185.1. Classification (NCBI taxonomy): domain Bacteria; kingdom Bacillati; phylum Actinomycetota; class Actinomycetes; order Pseudonocardiales; family Pseudonocardiaceae; genus Saccharomonospora; species Saccharomonospora amisosensis. Next base: position 1,639,319 of record NZ_JAAOYM010000001.1, read on the forward strand.
GCCGTCGCGGTGCCCGCCGCCCCCGGTTCCGGCCAGTGGTAGCGCGCTGTCTGCTGTTCCACGGGCGCGAGCGGGAACGCGAGCGCGCACAATCCCGCCAGCAGACCGAGCAGTGTCGCGAGCCGACTCCAGCGGCGTGCGCTCGCCGAACGCGGGACCGAACCGGTTTCCACCCGAACGGGCGTGGAATGCAGGGAGAGCACCGGCGCAGGCTAGTGCTTGGCCGGCGGCAATTCAGCCGAGCCACGGGCGCTCGCGACAACTCCTCTTGCCTACGAGGCAAATTCACTCGAGTTCGTTACACGCCTCTCACTCGAAAGAGTAGAGCTTGCCGGATCGCCGCTTCGCAAGTAGCAGCCGCTTCAGTGTTGTGGTCGACTTCGTTCTCGTCGGTGCCGCGCTCGCCGAACCGTTCGAGCCGACCGTTTCGAGAACGACCACCGCAGCAACGAATTACGGGGACCAAGCCGCATGCTCGAAGAGAAGGAAACCGCGCTCGCCACCACGGAGATCACGCAGATCACGGAGGGCGAGACGACGCGAGCCGACATCGTGCAGCGCACCTTCTTCGCCGGTCCCTCCGCCGAAACACCGGAGGACATGTACTGCTGTGTGGAGCGTGGGTCCGCCACCCGGGAACGGGACTTGCTCACGATCGCCGCCTACTCGGTGGTGTCGACCAATACCTACTTCGGCCGCTTCGCGGCCAGCTACTGGCAGCGCTGGACCACGGTCAACGAGGTCGTGGTGACGGCGCTGGTGCAGGGCAGCGGCACCATCTCGATCTGCGCGGGGGACGCCGAGGGTGACACCCGCATCGTGTCCACGACGCGGGTCTGCTCCGCGACCTGGGAGCTGGTGCGGCTGCGTGCCGACGTCGACAAGTTCCTCGACGGCGGAGCGTTGTGGCTGCGAGCGCAGACCAACGACGACCGGCTGGCGATCTCGCACGTTCGCTGGTCAACCCGCAGCGTGCCGTGCCGCGACCGGCGCAGCACGGTGGTGATCTGCACGCACAACCGAGCCGACTACTGCGTCGAGACACTGCGCGCGCTGTCCGCCGACGCGGAGACACTCGACCACATCGACGCGGTCTACGTCGTCGACCAGGGCGACGACCCGGTGGAGGAGCACGCCCGGTTTCCCGTTGTGAGGGGCGAACTCGGCAGCAAACTGCGGTACCTGCGGCAGGGCAACCTCGGCGGAGCGGGTGGGTTCACCAGGGGGATCTACGAGACCATCGCGGTCGAGCGGGCCCGTGAGACGCACCTGCTGTTCATGGACGACGACATCCGGTTGGAGCCGGACACGCTGATCCGGGTCACCAAGTTCGCCAACCACACCGTCGAACCGATGATCGTCGGTGGGCAGATGTTGTGCGCCTTGCATCCCGATCAGCTGTACGCCGACGCCGAGGGAATCGAGCCGAAGTCCATCAGGGCCGGGGTACCGGCTACCGAGGAACTCGTGCGAGCGAGCATGATCGGTAACAACCAGGACAGGTATGTCGACCCGACCTACAACGCGTGGTGGTGCTGCCTGGTGCCGCCCGAGGTCGTCGATTCCGTCGGGTTGCCGCTGCCGCTGTTCTTCCAGTGGGACGACGTCGAGTACGGTTTGCGTGCCCGTGCGGCAGGCCACCGCACTGTGACGCTTCCCGGCGCCGCCGTGTGGCACAGCGATTTCCACTGGCGCGCATGGGACGACTGGAGTCGCTATTTCCATTTCCGCAACGGGCTGATCGTCACCTCGTTGCACACCGACTTCGACGTACCCGCCGTCACCAGGTTCTTGTTCAAGGAACTGCTGCACTACCTGATCTCGATGCGCTACGGCCTGGCCGCCACGATGATCAAGGCGATCGAGGACTTCCTGCGGGGGCCGCAGGCGCTTTCCGACGGCGGGGTCGAGGTCGCCGCCGAGATCCGCAAGCTGCGTGCCGAGTATCCCGAGACGGTGAGCCACCCGATTCCGCAGACCTCCGGCCTGCCGTCGAGCACCATTCCGGTGATCAAGGCGGCCGGTACACCGTCGAAGCCCTACGCGGTGGCTGCCAAGCGGTTGGCGGGTCAACTGGCGAACCGGCCCAAGGCCGCCGGGTTCGTCTCCGCGGAGGACGGCAAGTGGTGGCACGTATCGCTGTTGCGCACCGCGATCGTCACCGACCCCTCGCAGGAGGGCGTGCGGGTGTACCGGCTGGACCGAGAGCTGATGCTGCGGCTGGCACGGCGGGGCATGCGCGTGTTGTGGCGGTTTCGCACCCAAGCCAGGCGGGCGCAGCGGCAGTACCGCATCGCCGCGGCCGACCTCTCCAGCTTCCAGACCTGGAGGCGGCTCTTCAAAGCCCGTTGACACCCGACCTCACCCGTTCGTCCCCATCAGGTGAAACAAGGAGCGATCGTGCTCGAACAGATCCGGCACTCTCTACGCGGGAAACTGGTCCGCGTCGTCGAGGACGCATTCGGACCACGGTACGAGGCCTCGCTGAACCACGCGGTGGACCGCGTCGTTTCCGCGATACAGGAGGCCGAGCACCGCTCGCGCCGTGACCTGGAGGTTGCCGCCGACAGCGAAGCCGTGGCCAGCAGCGCAAGATTCGCCCTGGAACAGATGCCGACCGCCCCGGTGTTCCACCATCCACAAGCGACGCTGGAACACGCGCTGGAACTCGCACCGACCTCGGGGATGGCACTCGAGTTCGGCGTCCACACCGGACATACGCTCGAGGTCATCAGCAAGGCGAGGGAGGGACAGCTCGTTTTCGGGTTCGACTCCTTCCGCGGGCTGCCACAGGACTGGCGGACGCACTTTCCCGCTGGCACCTTTCACCTGGACTCGATCCCGGACGTGCCGGGTGCCCGGCTGGTCGCGGGCTGGTTCGAGGAGACGCTGCCGGAGTTTCTCGCGCAGCATGACGAGCCGGTGGACTTCGTGCATGTCGACAGCGACCTGTACTCGTCGGCGCGCACGGTGCTCGAACACGTCGGGCCCCGGCTGTACCCGGGTAGCGTGCTGGTTTTCGACGAGTACTTCAACTACCCGGGCTGGCAGCGCCACGAGCACAAGGCGTGGCTGGAGTTCGTCGCGGCCTCCGGCGTTGGGTTCCGTTACGAGGCCTACACGGCGAACAACGAACAGGTCGTGGTCAGCATCACCGACGTGCCGGGTCAGAAGCCGGACGGGTCCAGCGCGTAGACATAGCGGGTACCGGGGTACTCGGTGAGGCTCCACAGTTGTCCTCGGGGCCCTCGGTAGGACAGGTCCTCGGGCCCGGCTGGCTGCGCACCAAAGTATTCGACCGGGCCTTCGTTCCCGGTGAACGTGTACAACGAGCCGCGGCTGCTCGAACCCGCGCTCGCCGACACGAAGAACTCGTCATCGATCGCGGTCGCGCCCTGCATGCTCTTGATGTCGACCCGGTAGGCCTCGGTGCCGTGCGTGTAGCCGTCCGGCGATTCCTTGAACTTGCGGTCGGTGTAGTCGATGGGAAAGCGGACGACCCGGGTAGCGGTGCCGTCGGCGTCGTACTCGCAGACTATGACGCTGTCCGGGGCGCTGGTGCGGTCAAGCGAGGCCGCCGAGAACCGTAGCCGCGACGCGCCACCCTCTGTGGAGGCGGTGAATCGCTGTGCCTGCGGCAACACGTAGCGGTAGTTGAACGCGTGGTACGTGCCGTCGGCCTGCCTGCCGACCTTGCTCTTGTCGCCCGTCGAGACCCGCCAGATGTGCCGGAGGTCGAAAGCGCGGAACCCGCCCCAGGTGTCGGCCACGTACAGGTAGTGGCCGTAGCCGAAGATCCCGCCCGCGTGCACGGTGACCGGGCGGAAGTCCGGGCGTCCAGCGGAGTCGGTGTGCGGCTGGACCAGCAGGACGTGCCGGTACCTGGGTGCCGCCGGGTTCTCGTAGTCCACGAAGGACATCCGAACACCCTTGTTGGTGCCGGTCCCGTTGTAGTACCAGCTGACGAACAGCGCGGTACGGCCTTCGTAGGTGCCGCTGCCGTATGCGTCGGCGGTGGAACTGATGCCCTGCGGGTACCAGTCCTTCGTGGTGTTGTCTCCCACTTCCCAGCAGAAGGCCGCCACCTGGTGGTCCGCTGCCGGGTCGCAGCCGCTCGTGGTGGCAGAACGGTTGGCGCTGTCGAGCACGGCGGGCACCGACGCGGCAGGCAATACCCCGTCCAGCGCCGAGATCACCGGATTGTACGGCCCTTCCTCCAGCCGGAAGTCGCTCGCCGTGATCACCGTCGGGTCGGCCCGCGCGGTGGATGCCACGAGCGCGGTTCCCGCGACGGTGGTGGACGCGATCAGTGCGAGCGCGAGCAGGGCGAGCCGGAGTCCTCGGCTTGGCATGCGTCCACGTTAGGATGCGGAGATGTCAGAAACAATCGACCGTTGAGCGTATCTGGTCGGCAATTGACGATCAAGTCAGCAGTGAGCCCAGTTCGCGCAGGTGGGCGGTGGCGCCGCCGAGCAGGAACTCGTTGCGCTTCGCGGCCACGAAGTAGCGGTGCACCGAATGGTCGACGTCGATACCGACTCCGCCGTGGACGTGCACCGCGGTGTGAGCGACACGGTGGCCCGCCTCCGCCGCCCAGTACTTGGCCGTGGCGACCTCCTGCTTGGCCGTGACAGTCTCCGCTGCGTTCCCGGTTTCCGTGCCCGGTGCGCTTTCGGACAGTCGCCATGCCGCCTGCCACAGCGTGAGCCGTACCGCCTCGAGGTCGATGTGCGCGTCAGCCAGCCGGTGCCGCACGGCCTGGAACGAGCCGATCGGCTTGCCGAACTGGACTCGCTCGCCCGCGTAGGCGGCGGTGAACTCCAGCGCACGCTCCAGTACGCCCAACTGCAGCGCGCACACGCCGATGGTGCCACGCAGCCGGAGCCGTTCCGCCGCTCGAGCGTCGAGCACCGCGCTCACCGGAGTGTGGTTCGCCTCGACCAGTGCGGCGTCGGCATGGTCCACCAGCCGCTGCGGCGAAACCGTCAGGCCGTCCGCGCCGGTCTCGACGAGCGCGACCAGATCACCGTCGCCGCAGCTGGCCTGGACGAGCAGCCCGTCGGCGAAGGCGGCGTAGGGCACCGCGGTTTGTGCTCCGGACAGCCGCCAGGTCGTCCCGTCGCGTTGCGCTGTGAAGCCCGTGGGCGACCCGGCGTCGGGCAGCGCGACGGCGAGCACCCGCTCGCCTCGCAGCACCGGCACCAGCCACCGCTCCAGCACCTCGCCCTGGCCGAACTCGGCGAGAGCGGAGGCCGCCATGGTGATGGTCGGCAGATAGGGGACGGGCGCGACCGCCCTGCCCAGTTCGATGAGGACGGAGCACTGTTCTAGTAGGCCGAAACCGCCGCCGCCGACCGAGGAAGGCAGCGCGGCGTCGAGGATTCCCGCCCTGGCCAGCTTCGTCCACAGTTCGGCGTCGAAACCGCCTTCGCCGTGCGGTCCGAGCGATTCGGGGGTGACGCTGTCGGTGACGATGCGCCGGGTGAGGCCCGCGAGATCGCGCTGTGCCTCGGTGAGGGAGAAGTCCATTGCGAACCCCTTGCCGGTGGTTGTGACGAGTGGGCTGGTCAGCGGCTGACGGGCAGGCCGAGGCTGGTCGCGGCGACGATGTCGCGCTGCACCTCGTTGGTGCCGCCGCCGAAGGTCAGGATGAGCGCGGAACGGTGGGCACGTTCGATCCGGCCGCGCAGTACCGCGCCCGGCGAGCCCTCACGCACCACGGCGGCGGCGCCGAGTACCTCCATGAGCAGCCGGTAGGCCTCCGTGGCCAGTTCGGTACCGAACACCTTGGTGCCGGAGGCGTCGCCGGGGGACAGCTCGCTCTCCTCGGCGGCCCACGCGATCTTGAGGTTGCGCAGCTTCAGGTACTCCGCGTGCGCGTGCACCCTCGCCAGGTGGATGCGCACCCACTCGGCGTCCAGTACCCGGCTGCCGTCGGGCTGCTCGGTCTCGCGTGCCCAGTCGGCGACCTCACGCAGGGCGGCGCGCAGCGGCGCGGCCGACGTGAGCGCCACCCGCTCGTGGTTGAGCTGGTTGGTGATCAGCGGCCAGCCCGCGTTCTCCTCCGCGATCCGCGCGGAAACCGGTATCCGCACGTCGGAGTAGTAGGTCGCGCTGGTGCCTGGGCCTGCGACGGTGTTCACCTTCGTCCAGGAGAAGCCCTCCGCGGTCGTGGGGACCACGAGGATGCTCAGTCCGTTGTGCCTGGGGGCGTCCGGGTCGGTGCGCGCGGCCAGCCACACGTAGTCGGCGTACTCGATCAGGCTGGTCCACATCTTCTGCCCGTTGATGACGTAGGAGTCACCGTCGCGCGCCGCGCGGGTACGCAGTGACGCGAGGTCGGTACCGGCTTCCGGCTCGGAGTAGCCGATCGAGAAGTGCAATTCCCCGGCTGCGATCCTGGGCAGGTAGAACGCCTTCTGTGCTTCGGTGCCGAACCGCATGATCGTGGGACCGATGGTGTTGATCGTCAGGAACGGCACGGGTACCCCGGCGACGGCGGCCTCGTCGGTGAACACGAGCTGGTCCAGCATCGAGCGGTCCTGCCCGCCGTACTCCTTCGGCCAGCCGAGCGCCAGCCAACCCGCCCGGCCGAGCTCGCGCACGATCTCCTTGTACGCCGTGCCGTCGCCGTACTCGCCGCCCGGTCCCGCAAGCGCTTCCCTGCGGGTTTCGGTCATCAGCTCGGCGAAGTACTCGCGTAGCTCCTCCCGGAGCCGCCGTTGTCCCGGTGCGTCACTGATCCGCATCTGACCCTCCCGCTCGCGCGTTGGACGTGGTGCCGGGCTTGCCGCCGGGTGCCGCCGCGATAGTGTAGAACAAGTTCTATTTCATGAGGAGGCCGATATGCGGATCGAGGTCAACAGGGACCTGTGTGAGGCCAATGAGGTGTGCGTCGGCATCGCCCCCGCCGTCTTCGAGCTCGATGACGACGAGGAGCTGCGAATCATCCAGCCGGACGTGCCCGCGGCGGAGGTTGAAAGCGTGTCGAGGGCGGTGGCTTCGTGCCCGAAGAACGCCCTCGTCGTCCGTGACTGATCTCGCTTCGGAGAGTATTGCTCGGCGGCGATAACGAGTTCTATCGTCCGGCACCATGGTGCGGGCCAGCGAGGTGGCCCGCCACGAATCTCGGACGGCGGTCGCGGTGGCCCGGCGGCATTCGGCGTGCCCGGTGACCGCGACCCCGCGTGTGGAAGGCGGTTGAGGCGGCGCATGAGCACCAGTCTTGAAGGAACCTGCGCGATCGTGACCGGAGCGGGCGCGGGCCTCGGTCGCGCGGAGGCACTGGCACTGGCCGCGAAGGGAGCGTCGGTGGTGGTCAACGACGTCTCCGCCGACGCGGGCGGCGTCGTCGACGAGATCGAGGCCGCCGGCGGCAAGGCCGTGCTGGTCACCGGGGACGTGTCGGAGCGTGCCACCGCTGATGCGCTGCTGAGCTCGGCCGTCGAACACTTCGGCGGCCCGCAGATCCTGGTCAACAACGCGGGCATCGTTCGCGACCGCATGCTGTTCTCGATGTCCGACGAGGAGTGGGACAACGTCGTACGGGTGCACCTGCGCGGGCACTTCCTGCTGTGCCGTGGCGTGGCGGCGTACTGGAGGCAACAGTCGAAGGCCGAGGGCGCGCAGGTGTACGGCCGCATCATCAACACCGCCTCGGAGGCCTTCCTCGTCGGACCGCCCGGCCAGCCCAATTACGCGGCGGCCAAGGCGGGCATCGCCGCGCTGACCGTCTCGGCGGCGCGCGGACTGGCGCGCTACGGGGTGCGGGCGAACGCCATCTGTCCCCGCGCGCGCACGGCGATGACCGAATCGGTGTTCGGTGCCGCACCCACCGAGGGCGTGGACCCGCTGTCGGTGGACCACGTCGCTCCGCTCGTGGCGTTCCTCGCCTCCCCCTCTGCCGCCGAGGTCAACGGCCAGGTGTTCGTGGTGCACGGTGGCATGGTCGCGTTGCTGAAACCGCCGGAGGTGGAGCGCCGGTTCGACACCGAGAACGCCACCTTCACCCCCGAGGAACTGGCGCGCACCGTGGGCGCCTACTTCACCGACCGCGACCCCGAGCGCATGTTCGCGGCGAACGAGATCCTGTCGCTGCCGTGACGCGCCGAGGTTCCCGCACCGCCTCAGGTGGGCGGGAACCTCGCCGGTAACCTTCCCGCGTGTCTGTCAACAACGACGAGCCCGCTACGCGAGGGGGGCCCGTTCCGGACAGCCCGGCCAAGGCGGTCGTCGTGCCGCCGCGACCGGACCTGATCGAACCGGTCCCGCTGACGACGCTGGTCGCGCGCGCCGACGCTCGCCTCATCGCCGACCAGGGTGTCGACGACGTCACTCTCACCGGTGCCACGCTGCGTGCCCAGCACGTGCTGCCGGGCGACCTGTTCGCCGCCCTTCCCGGTGCGAGGGCGCACGGCGCCGACTTCGCGGCCGCGGCGATCGCGGCGGGCGCCGCGGCCGTGCTCACCGACCCCGACGGCGCGGAACGGCCCGCGCTGCGTGACGCCGGTGTGCCGGTTGTCGTGCACACCGACCCCAGGGGCGTGCTCGGCTCGGTCGCGGCCTGGATCTACGGCGAGCCCTCTCTGCGGCTGTCGGTACTTGGCATCACCGGCACCTCCGGCAAGACCACCACGACCTACCTGGTCGAGTCGGGCCTGCGTGCCGCGGGCCTGCACACCGGGCTCATCGGTACGGTCGAGACCCGCATCGGTGGCGAACGAATGCCCAGCGCGTTCACCACCCCGGAGGCCCCGGACCTGCAGGCGTTGCTGGCCGTCATGGTTGAACGTGGGGTCACCCACGTCCCGATGGAGGTCTCCAGCCACGCGCTGGCGCTTGGCAGGGTGAACGGCACGCGGTTCACCGTCGGCGCCTTCACCAACCTCTCGCAGGACCACCTCGACTTCCACCGCGACATGGACGACTACTTCTCGGCCAAGTCGCTGCTGTTCGACGGCCGCTCCACCAGCGAGGTCGTCGTCGTCGACAGCGCGTGGGGGCAGGCACTGGTCACACCGTGGACGGTCACCGTGTCGACCGAACCCGGCACCGACGCGAGCTGGCGCGCGAGCGACATCGCGATGACCGACACCGGCGAGCAGTCCTTCGTCCTGTGCGGCCCGGACGGCCGCACGGCCACCGCGACCCTGCCGCTGCCCGGCGAGTTCAACGTGGCCAACGCGGTGCTCGCCGCCGCGATCCTTGACACCGTGGGCGTCTCGCTTGACGACATCGTGGCAGGACTGGCCACGGTGGAGGTTCCTGGCCGGATGGAGCGGGTGTATCTCGGGCAGCCGTTCACCGCGGTGGTCGACTACGCGCACAAACCGGCCGCTGTCACCCAGGCGCTGCAGGCGCTGCGCGCCCGCACCCGGGGACGCATCATCACCGTGTTGGGCTGCGGAGGTGACCGCGACACGGCCAAACGGCCGATGATGGGAGAGGCGGCGGTCCGAGGCAGTGACCTGGTGATCGTCACCGACGACAACCCGCGCAGCGAGGAACCGGCCGCGATCCGGGACGCGATGCTCGCGGGCGCGCGCACAGTCAGCCCGGCACAGGGCGGGGAGGTGCTCGAGATCGCCGACCGGCGGGAGGCCATCGCCGCCGCGGTCGCGCGCGCGGGCGAGGGCGACGTGGTGCTCGTCGCGGGCAAGGGACACGAGACAGGCCAGGAGATCGGGGGTGTCGTGCACCCGTTCTCCGACCGGGACGAGCTGGAGGCGGCCATCCGAGACAGACTCGAGGTGGGTGTGTGATCGCGCTGACCCTCGCCGAGATCGCCGAGATCGTCGGCGGCAGGCTGCACCGTACCGACGGCGGCGAGCGGGTCACCGGCTCGGTGGAGTTCGACTCGCGCAGGCTCACCCCTGGCGGGCTGTTCGTCGCGCTGCCCGGTGAACGGGTGGACGGTCACGACTTCGCCGCGAAGGCCGTTGCCTGCGGCGCTGCTGGCGTGCTGGCGGCCAGGGAGGTGGACGCCGCGGCCGTGATCGTGCCGCCGCTGCCACCGGGACAGGCGCACGAGCGCTCCGTGGCACTGGTGGCCGACAGCGACGGTTCGGGGGCCGCCGTGCTCGCGGCGCTGGCCAAGCTGGCGCGACACGTGGTCGACACCCTGTCACGCGACGGCCTGACCGTCGTCGGCGTCACCGGATCGTCGGGCAAGACGTCCACGAAGGACCTCATCGCACAGGTGCTCGAACCGCTCGGACCCACCGTCGCGCCACCGGGGTCGTTCAACAACGAACTCGGTCACCCGTGGACGGCGTTGCGCGCCGACACCGACACCCGGCACCTGGTACTTGAACTGTCCGCCCGCGGCCCCGGCCACATCGCCGAGCTGGCGGCGGTGGCACCGCCCCGCATCGGCGTCGTGCTCAACGTCGGTAGCGCCCACGTCGGCGAGTTCGGCTCGCGGGAGGGCATCGCCCGCACCAAGGGCGAACTCGTCGAGGCACTTCCGCAACACGGGATGGCGGTGCTGAACCTGGACGACCCGCTGGTCGCGGCCATGGCCGAGCGCACGAAGGCGCGGATCGTCGGCGTCGGTGAGAGCGAGGCGGCGACCGTGCGCGCCGAGGACGTTCGCCTCGACGAGCACGCCCGCGCCTCGTTCCGGCTGGTGGCGCCGCAGGGCGAGGCCGACGTGACACTGTCACTGGTTGGCGAGCACCACGTCGGCAACGCGCTCGCCGCCGCGGCCGTCGCGCTTGAGCTGGGTTCCCCGGTCGCCGACGTCGCCGCACACCTGTCCGGCGCGCAGCGGCGCTCGCAGCGCCGAATGGAGGTCAGCACCCGCGCCGACGGGCTGACCGTGCTCAACGACTCCTACAACGCCAATCCCGAGTCCATGCGTGCCGCGTTGAAGACGCTCGCCTCGATGACGTCGGGAGCGGCACGGAGACGATCATGGGCGGTCCTCGGTGTGATGGGCGAACTGGGTGCCGATAGCGTGTCCGCGCACGACGAGATCGGTCGGCTCGCCGTCCGGCTCAACATCAGCAGGCTTGTCGTGGTCGGTGAGCAGGCAGCCGCCATGCACCACGGAGCGAGCCACGAGGGTTCTTGGGGAGAGGAGTCGGTCCTGGTGCCCGACACCGACGCCGCTATCGCGTTGCTGCGCGAGCAGTTGCGGCCCGACGACGTCGTCCTGGTCAAGGCCTCCAAGGTCGCCGAGCTGTGGCGAGTGGCCGACGCGCTGCTCGGGGAGGGCACGGCGTGATCAGCATCATGATCGCGGCCTCCGTGGGGCTGCTCGTCTCGATCCTGCTCACCCCGTACCTGATCCGGTTCTTCTCCAGGCAGGGTTTCGGCCAGGAGATCAGGGAGGAGGGGCCTGAGGGGCACAGGTCCAAGCGCGGCACCCCAACCATGGGCGGTGTCGCGATCATCGTCGCGATGGTGCTGGCCTACTTCACCGCTCACTTCGCCGACTGGCTGCGCGACTCGACCAACGACGGCCCGACGGCCTCCGGGCTGCTCGTGCTGTTCCTGGCCGTCGGGCTGGGCATCGTCGGGTTCCTCGACGACTTCATCAAGATCCGCAAGCAGCGCAACCTCGGGCTCAACAAGACCGCGAAGCTCGTCGGCCAGTTGCTGGTCGCCGTGGCCTTCGCGGTGCTGGCGCTGCAGTTCGCCGACGCCAACGGGCTGACCCCGGCCTCACAGAACCTGTCCTACGTGCGCGATCTCGCGCTCATCTTCTTCCCGGTCCCGGTGTTCATCCTGTTCACCTACCTGTTGATCTCGGCGTGGTCGAACGCGGTGAACTTCACCGACGGCCTCGACGGGCTCGCCGGCGGAGCGGGCGCGATGGTGCTGGCGACCTACGTGGTCATCTCCTTCTGGCAGGCGCGGCTGAGCTGCGTTGAGGCCTACCAGCCCGCCTGCTACAACGTGCGCGACCCGCTCGACCTCGCCGTGGTGGCGGCCGCGGCCACCGGTGCCTGCGTCGGGTTCCTGTGGTGGAACGCCGCACCCGCGAAGATCTTCATGGGCGACACCGGTTCGCTGGCGCTGGGCGGGCTCGTCGCGGGACTGTCCATGACCACCCGCACCGAGCTGCTCGCCATCGTGATCGGTGGCCTCTTCGTCGTCGAGATGATCTCGGTGGTGCTGCAGATCGCGGTGTTTCGCACGACGCGGCGCAGGCTGTTCCGCATGGCACCGTTCCACCATCACTTCGAGTTGGCGGGGTGGGCCGAGACCACGGTGATCATCCGGTTCTGGCTGCTGGCCGCGATCTGCTGCATGTTCGGGATCGGTCTGTTCTACAGCGAGCAACTCGGACTCGGGGGCGGGTGAGCCGCGCCATGGACCTCGCCGGGACGCCCATCCTCGTCGCCGGTGCCGGGGTGACCGGCAGGTCGGTAGCCCGCGCGCTCGCCGAGGCAGGCGCCGACGTCACGGTGACCGACGGCGACGCGGCCCGGCTGGCCGAGCTCGACGGCATCGGCGTCACCCTCGCCGAGGGACTCACCTCGCCGCCCGAAGGCACCCGGCTCGTGGTGACCAGCCCCGGCTGGCGACCGGCAGCTCCGTTGCTCACGGCGGCCGCGGCCGAGGGCATCGAGGTGATCGGCGACGTGGAGCTGGCCTGGCGCGTAGGGCAGGGGCTTTCGCGCCCACCCACCTGGCTGACCGTGACCGGCACCAACGGCAAGACCACGACCGTCGGCATGCTGGAGGCCATGCTGCTCGAGGCGGGTGCCAACGCGGTGGCGTGCGGCAACGTCGGCTTCGCCGTGCTCGACGCCGTGCTCGCCGGACACGAGGTGCTGGCCGTGGAGCTGTCCAGTTTCCAGCTGCACTGGTCGGCCACGCTGGCGCCGCTGGCGTCGGTGGTGCTCAACGTCGCCGAGGACCACATCGACTGGCACGGCTCGCTTGCCGAGTACGCCGCGGCCAAGGGAAAGATCCATCGCCGTTCCGGCACGGTCGTGCACAACCTCGCCGACCCGTGGTCGCGCAGGCTCGCCGACGAGTACGCCCCCGAGTCCGCGAGCCGGGTCGGGTTCGGCCAGGGCGCACCCCGGGCAGGGGAGCTCGGCGTGGTGGAGGGCCTGCTCGTCGACCGCGCCTTCGGCACCGATGCCGAGCACGCTGCGCAGGAGCTGGCACACCTCGCCGACGTGCGTCCCGCTGGTCCGCACAACGTGGCCAACGCGTTGGCGGCGGCCGCGCTCGCCCGCGCCTACGGTGTCGAGCCTGCCGCGGTGGGGCGCGGGCTGCGGCGGTTCCGGCCCGGCGCGCACCGGGCCGTCGAGGTGGCCGAGCTCGACGGTGTGCGCTACGTCGACGACTCCAAGGCCACCAACCCGCACGCGGCGGCGGGATCGCTGCTCGCGCACCCGCATGTGGTGTGGATCGCGGGTGGTCAGCTCAAGGGCGCGTCGGTGGACGAACTCGTCGGCACCGTGGCGGGCCGGCTTCGTGGCGTGGTCCTCATGGGGGTCGATTCCGAGGTGATCGCCGCCGCCCTGGCGCGACACGCCCCGGATGTCCCGGTGCGGCGGGTCGGTTCGGGTGACGATGAGCCCATGGCCGTCGCGGTGAACGAGGCCCGTGCCCTGGCGCTTCCCGGCGATACCGTGCTGCTCGCACCCGCCGCCGCGTCGCTGGACATGTTCCGTGACTACGCCGAGCGCGGGGACGCGTTCGCGGCGGCGGTGCGAACGCTGAGCAGGCAGACACCGCGGGTGGCGGGCAGGAGTGACCGCTGAGGCGCCCGCACAGCGAAGGGGCGGACAGGTGACGTCGGTGAGCGGGGGCGCGGCGACCCGGCGCGGCACGCCCGCGCACCGGCGGGGAAGGTGGCGTAGGCGGTGACGGGCGTCGACGCGCGTGAAGGGGGGCGCCGTTCACCCCGGCGCACGCGGCAGCGCGCCGAGCGGGGGTTCGCGGCGGTGCGCACCGCGCTCACCGCATGGCTTTCCCGGCCGCTCGCCGACTTCCACCTGATCCTGGCCATCTGCGGGACGCTCGGCGTGATCGGCGTCGTGATGGTGCTCTCGGCGTCGTCGGTGACGTCCTACAGCCCCGACAGCGATGGCAGCGTTTACGCGCTGTTCCAGAAGCACCTGATGTTCGTAGGGCTCGGTGGGGTGGCGTTCTGGCTGGGCGTGCGGGTGCCGCTTCGGCGTATCCGCGGTCTTTCCTCGACAGCCATGGTGCTGTGCCTGGCGCTGCTGGCGCTGGTGCTGACCCCGCTGGGTACCAACCTCAACGGCTCGCAGGGCTGGTTCCTGCTCGGGCCGCTCTCGCTGCAGCCGGTCGAGGTGGCCAAGGTGGCGCTGGCGCTGTGGGGTGCGCACATCCTCGTGGTCAAGTACGACCTGCTGCACCAGTGGCGGCACCTGCTGGTGCCGGTGGTACCCGCGGCCCTGCTGATGTTCGCGCTCGTCATGGCGCAGCCCGACCTCGGCGGCACGATCACCCTTGGCGTGGTGCTCATCGCGCTGCTGTGGTTCGCCGGCGCGCCCAAACGGCTGTTCGCCGTGGTGTTGCTCGGTGCCGTCGGCGGCGCCGTCGCGCTGGCGCTGGTGGCCGAGTACCGCTTCGACCGCATCATGTCGTTTCTCAACCCCGACGCCGATCCGCTGGGCAAGGGCCTGCAGGCGAACCAGGCGCTCTACGCACTCGCCGACGGCGGTCTCTTCGGCAAGGGGCTCGGGCAGGGCCAGTCGAAGTGGATGTACCTGCCCAACGTGCAGCACGACTTCATTTTCGCGCTGATCGGCGAGGAACTGGGTTTCCTCGGTTGCCTTGTGGTGATCAGCCTGTTCGGCCTGCTTGCCTATGTCGGGCTGCGGATCGCTATGCGAAACCTGGACCCGTGGATCCGCATCGTGGCGAGCACGCTCACCACGTGGCTGGTCGCGCAGGCCGCGGTCAACATCGGCTACGTCGTCGGCCTGCTCCCGGTCACCGGCGTGACCCTGCCGATGATCTCCTACGGAGGCACCTCGCTCATCGTGACGATGCTGCTGTTCGGCATACTCGCCAACTGCGCGCGGCACGAGCCGGAAGCGGTGGTGGCGTTGCGGACGCAGGGGCCGGGTAAGTTCGGACGCCTGATGCGGCTGCCCGCGCCTGACCCGTACCGGCCGCCGCCCAAACGCCGAAGCCCTGGCCGCGGCGCCAGGAGCGGGCGCCCAGCCGGGCGCGGCGCGCGCTCGGCGGCACCCGACCGCAGGCGAGCGGGCCGGGAGTACGGTCGACGGGGTACGCCGCGCGGTGGCACGAGGACGAAGGCGCCGACGCGGAGGGGTCGCAGATGATGAGCCTGACGAGCCGCTGGGATGGACGGACGTGACCGAGGAGAAGTCGGGCGACGCGACGGCGTCGCGGGAAGCAGCAGGCACCGCGGCCGGGCACACGCGCGGTAGCGGGCCGACCGTCGTGGTGGCGGGCGGCGGGACGGCCGGGCACATCGAGCCCGCACTCGCGCTCGCCGACGCGGTGAAGCGGTTGCGGCCCGACGCGAACGTGGTCGCGCTAGGCACGCCACGCGGTCTGGAGAACCAGTTGATACCCGCGCGCGGCTACGAGCTGGAACTGGTGCCGCCGGTGCCGCTGCCGCGCAAGCCCACGATGGAGTTGCTGCGGCTCCCGCTGAAGGTGCGCGACTCGGTCAAGCGCACCAGGGAGGTGCTCGACCGCGTGGGAGCTGACGTCGTCGTCGGCTTCGGCGGCTACGTCGCGCTGCCCGCCTACCTCGCGGCCAGGGGGCGGGTACCGATCGTGGTGCACGAGGCCAACAAGCACGCCGGACTGGCGAACAAGGTGGGCGCCCGGTTCGCGGCGAAGGTCGCTGTGGGGGTGAGGGGAACCCCGCTGCCGGGCGCGGAGGTGGTCGGGATACCGCTGCGCCGCGCCATCACCACCCTCGACCGGGCGGCATTGCGAGCACGCGCCAGGAAGCACTTCGGGCTTGACCCGCAGGCGCCGGTGTTGCTGGTCTTCGGCGGCTCGCAGGGGGCGCGCTCGCTGAACGCAGCCGTGTCCGGCGCGGCACACGAACTCGCCGACGCCGGTGTCGGCGTGCTGCATGCCCACGGCCCCAAGAACACGCTCGCGGTGCGGGAGTTCGAGGGCAGACCCGCCTACGTGCCCGTGCCGTATCTGGAGCGCATGGACCTCGCCTACGCCGCCGCGGACCTCGTGCTGTGCCGCTCCGGAGCGATGACCGTGGCCGAGGTGTCCGCCGTGGGGCTGCCGGCAGTGTTCGTGCCGCTGCCGCACGGCAACGGCGAGCAGGAGCTCAACGCTCGCCCCGCCGTCGAGGCGGGCGCGGCGCTGCTGGTCGAGGACGCGCAGCTCAGCCCGGCGAAGGTGGCCGAGCTTGTGGTACCGCTGGTTACCGACGCCGAACGGCTGGGCAAGATGAGCGCGGCCGCCGTGGGGCTCGGCCATCGCGAGGCCGACGAGGTGCTGGCCAGGATGGTGCTCGAGCAGGCAGGCTCGCACGCGAACGCGGGGGGAAACGAGGCCGGGGGACCATGACACGACTGACACCGGGAACACCAGGAACACCACAGACACCAAAGACACCACAGACACCGGGAACGGCGGCGCGGACCGACCTGCCGCGGCTTCCCGATCCGCTGCGGCGAGCGCACCTGATCGGCATCGGCGGTGCGGGCATGAGCGGCATCGCGCGCATTCTGCTGGCGCGCGGCGCGCAGGTTTCCGGCTCCGACGCCAAGGACTCGCGGGCGTTCCTGACTCTGCGCGCGCAGGGCGCCAGGATCGAGGTGGGTCAGCGGGCGGACAATCTCGACGCGTTCGAGGGCGGTCCCACCGCCGTGGTCGTCTCCACGGCCATCAAGGAGACCAACCCAGAGCTGCTGGCGGCCAGGGAGCGTGGCATCACGGTGCTGCACAGGGCGCAGGCACTCGCCGAGCTCATGCGCGGTCACCGGGTGGCCTGTATCGCGGGAACCCACGGCAAGACGTCGACCACGTCGATGCTGACGGTGGCGCTGCAGCACTGCAGGCTCGACCCGTCCTTCGCCATCGGCGGCGACCTCAACGAGTCCGGCGCCAACGCCCACCACGGTGAGGGTGGCCTGTTCGTCGCGGAGGCCGACGAGAGCGACGGGTCGTTCCTGGCGTACGAGCCTTCGGTGGCCGTCGTGACCAACATCGAGCCCGATCACCTTGACCACCACGGCACCGAGGCAGCGTATGTGGCCGTGTTCGGCGAGTTCGTGAGCCGAATCGAACCACACGGCGCGCTCGTGGTCTGCGCCGACGACCCGGCGGCGGCGGCTCTGGCGGCACGCGCGGAGGCGGACGGGTTGCGCGTGCTGCGCTACGGCCGCGAGGCAGGCGGCGAGCAGGACGCCCGCGTGCTGGAGTACACGCCCGGCGAGGACGGCGGCAAGGTCCGCGTCGCGCTGCGAGGCGAGGAGCTGGAGATGGCGGTCGCGGTGCCGGGCGAGCACATGGCGTTCAATGCGGTCGCCGCTCTGCTCGCGGGTATCGAACTGGGTGCGCCGACCGACGGGCTGATCGAGGGGCTCGCCGCCTTCGGTGGGGTGCGCAGGAGGTTCGAGTTCAAGGGCCGCGCAGCCGACGTTCGGGTCTACGACGACTACGCGCATCACCCCACGGAGGTGGCGGCGCAGCTGAGGGCGGTGCGGCAGGCCGCCGGACTCGGCAGGGTCGTCGTGGTGTTCCAGCCGCACCTGTACTCGCGGACGGCGGCCTTCGCCTCGGAGTTCGCCGAGGCGCTCGGTCTCGCCGACGAAGTCGTGCTGGTGGACGTCTACGGCGCGAGGGAGGAGCCGGTGCCAGGGGTTACCGGTGAACTCATCGCCGAACGGATCACCGGCACGGCCGTGCACTACGAGCCCGCCTTCGACCGGGCCGCGGCGCTGGTCGCCGACCTGGTGAAACCGGGAGACCTGTTGTTGACCATGGGCGCGGGCGACATCACCCAGCTCGGCCCCGAGATCCTCGCCGAACTCGACCGGCGCGCGGGCTGAGGAGCGGCACACCGTGGCCACGACCGGGCGACGCTCGCCGGGGCAGCGGCGACGGCGGACGGTGCCCTCACGCGACGCCGGTGCACGAAGCAACGCGAACGCCGGCGATACTGGATATGAAGAGGCGTCGGCGCGGGCCGAGCCGACCACACGAGCGCGACGTGCCGGATCGAGCCGACGTTCCCGGTCGGGCAAGCCCGGCCGGAGTGGTTCGAACCCCGGAGATCGGCTTTCCCGGCAACTGGTTCGGCAACGCCGGCAGGTGCTCGCGCTGAGCGTGCTCACCGTGCTCACCATCGGCTACCTGCTGTACTTCACCGAACTGGCTGGGGTGCGCTCTGTGGAGGTGGTCGGCGCGAGCCAGGTTCCCTCGGAGCGTATTCGCGAGCTCGCGGCCGTCCCCGCAGGCCAACCCATGTTGCGGGTGGACACCGACGAGATCGCCATGCGGGTCGGAGCGCTGCCCTCGGTGGCGTCGGTGGAGGTCTCGCGGTCCTGGCCCTCGACGATCAAGATAGCCGTCACCGAGCGAAGGCCGATCGGGTTCTATGACACCGGCCGCAAGCTGTACCTGGTAGACCGTGATGGCTTCGTCTACAAGGAGATCGGCGAGCCGGTGGCGGGGCTGCCGAAGCTGGAGCTGTCGAAGGTCGGGCCCCACGACGCCGCCACCCGCTCCGTCGCCTCGGTGTTGGCCGACCTGCCGCCGCAACTGCGCGAGCAGGTCCGTGTCGGCAGGGCCGAAACGCCCGGCAGCATCGAGCTGGCCCTCGCCGACGGCCGGATCGTGCGCTGGGGAGATGCCGAGCAGACCCAGCGCAAGGCGAAGGTGCTCGCCGTGTTGCTGACCAGAGAGGGCGAGGTGTACGACGTGTCCAGCCCCGAACTGCCCACGGTGTCGTGAAGGCGGCGGCCAGACATCCTGAAGACCGGGGCCCGCGTCGTGGCGATCGAGCACCGCGACACACATGTGGCGAATGACGTTCGCGACACTCGGCGTGGCTGCTGGATTCGTGGCCGCGCGATGCCTACCGTCCTGCAGCAACGTTGGTAGTTGACATAACTCTAACCCTCAACTTGAGGTCGAGGTTATCCGGGTGCTTCCGGTGAAGGTGCCGCCCGAGACGTCGACATCCAGCGCGAGGCAAGAACAGCACCACCACGATCAGGAAGGCGAGTCCGATGACGCCCCCGCACAATTACCTCGCGGTGATCAAGGTCGTCGGTATCGGCGGCGGCGGCGTGAACGCCGTGAACCGCATGATCGAGGTCGGCCTGAAGGGTGTCGAGTTCATCGCGGTGAACACCGACGCCCAAGCCCTGCTGATGTCCGACGCCGACGTGAAGCTCGACATCGGCAGGGAACTCACCCGAGGTCTCGGCGCGGGTGCCTCCCCCGAGGTGGGGCAGAAGGCCGCCGAGGACCACCGGGAGGAGATCGAGGAGGTCCTCAAGGGCGCCGACATGGTCTTCGTGACCGCTGGAGAGGGTGGCGGCACCGGCACCGGTGGCGCGCCCGTCGTCGGGCAGATCGCCCGCAAGCTGGGCGCGCTGACGATAGGTGTGGTCACCCGGCCGTTCTCCTTCGAGGGCAAGCGCAGGGCACGGCAGGCCGAGGACGGCATCCAGGCGTTGCGCAACGAATGCGACACGCTGATCGTGATCCCCAACGACCGACTGCTGCAGCTCGGCGACATCGGTGTCTCGCTGATGGACGCCTTCCGCTCCGCGGACGAGGTGCTGCTCTCCGGTGTGCAGGGCATCACCGATCTGATCACCACTCCCGGCCTGATCAACCTCGACTTCGCCGACGTGAAGAGCGTCATGTCGGGAGCGGGCAGCGCGCTGATGGGCATCGGCTCCGCTCGCGGTGAGGGCCGCGCCGTGCAGGCCGCGGAGAAGGCCATCAACTCACCGCTGCTGGAAGCCTCGATGGACGGTGCGCACGGCGCCCTGCTGTCGATCGCGGGCGGCTCCGACCTGGGCCTGTTCGAGATCAACGAAGCGGCATCGCTGGTGCAGGAGTCCGCGCACCCCGAGGCGAACATCATCTTCGGCACCATCATCGACGACTCCCTCGGCGACGAGGTTCGCGTGACGGTCATCGCGGCCGGCTTCGACGCCGGTGCGCCCACGCACAAGAAGCTCGATCCTGGCACCTTCGGCAGCCGTGGCTCCACCACCGCCACCGCCGAAGCGGGCCAGGTCGGTGGCACGCAGTCCGCGTCGGCGGGGCAGTACCGGGTCGGCGCCACGGCAGGTGATGCGGACCCGGGTGCGCCGACCTCACCGATGCCCCGCACACAACACACCGGAACAGGTGGCGCGCCGCAGTCCGGGTCGCTGCCGCCCCAGCAGGGCACGAGCGGTCGCGGCTACCAGCAACCCTCGACGCAGCGTGGGCAGGGCAGCCTGCCGGGCAGGGCGTTCCCGGTGAGCGACGACCCCTCCGACGACGACGTGGACGTCCCACCCTTCATGCGCCGCTGAACCGGCCGAGTCCAGCCGAGAGCCAGGGAGGGCCCTCGGCGTGGTACTAGTGGGTCAGCACGATGAAGGGGTTCTCGGTTGCGCATCAGGCGGATCGTCACGACCAGGGAAGGCGGCGTCTCCAAGCCGCCGTTCGACTCGTTCAACCTCGGCGACCACGTCGGTGACGATCCCGGCGCCGTCGCCGCGAACCGGCGACGCCTCGCAGCCGAACTCGGGCTGTCCCAGCGGAATCTCGCCTGGATGGAGCAGGTCCACGGCCGCAAGGCGACGATCGTCGACGGTAGCGAGCAGGCCCCGGCCGAGGCGACCGACGCGCTCGTGACCGACCGTCCTGGCGTCGCCTTGGTAGCGCTGGTCGCCGACTGCGTGCCGGTGCTGCTCGGTGACCCGGTGGCCGGTGTGGTGGCCGCCGTGCACGCGGGCAGGGTGGGCGCCAGGGTCGGGGTGGTCCCGTCGGCGATCGAGGCGATGCGTTCGGTCGGCGCAGAGCCGCACCGGATGGAGGCGCTGCTCGGCCCCGCCGTCTGCGGTGCGTGCTACGAAGTGCCACAGGAAATGGTCGACGACGTGGAGGCGCACCTGCCCGGTAGCGCCTGCCGCAGCCGTAGCGGGACACCCGCACTTGACCTGCGTGCCGGCCTGTGGCGGCAGCTCGCCGACCTCGGGGTCGGCAGGATCGGCGTTGACCCGAGGTGCACTGTCGAGGACCCGACCCTGTTCAGCCACCGCAGGCAGCAGCCGACGGGCAGGCTGGCCGCGATCACGTGGTTCGAGGAGTGACGGTGCGGCGCGAGGCTGAACTCGCCGATGCGCTGGCCGCCGTCCGTGACCGCATCGCCAGGGCCTGCGCGGCGGCGAACCGGTCACCCGATGAGGTGCGATTGCTGGCCGTCACCAAGACCTTTCCCGCGTCCGACGCCGCGCTGCTCGCCGACCTCGGCGTCACCGACCTCGCAGAGAACCGCGACCAGGAGGCGGCCGCGAAGGCGCGTGAGGTGGCGCGGCTGCGCCCCGGCGCCGCGATCCGCTGGCACATGGTCGGGCGGTTGCAGCGCAACAAGGCTCGCTCCGTCGCGCGGTGGGCCCAGGAGGTGCAGTCGGTGGACTCACCGCGCCTGGTGGACGCGCTCGCGCGCGCGGTGAGGGCGGCACTGGACGCAGGCGAGGCGGACCAGCCCCTCGATGTGTTGCTCCAAGCCAGCCTTGACGACGATCCTGCGCGCGGTGGATGCCCGCTCGAAGAGCTTGATGAGCTCGCCGACCGCGTCACCCACAACAGTGAGATTCTGCACTTGCGCGGTCTCATGGCCGTCGCGCCGCTCGGCGCCGATCCGGCGCCCGCGTTCGAGCGGCTCGCGCATGCCGCTGAGCGTCTCCGTACCGACCACCCACAGGCCACGGAGCTGTCCGCGGGAATGAGCGCGGATCTCGAGGCCGCGATCGCGCATGGCTCGACCTGTGTGCGTGTCGGAACCGCGCTGCTCGGGCGTCGCGGTCTAGCCTCGCCGTAGAAAGGTTCACCACGAGGACTTTCGTCGGTGAGACCGAGCGTCAACGGTGGGGACCGCTATCGCGGAGGGCGAGGGAGTGGCATGAGCGCGCTGCAGAAGCTGAAGGCCTACTTCGGAATGGTCCCTGCCGACTACGACTACGACTACGACTACGACGACCGGCGCGGCTACTCCGACGACGACTACGACGGCTACGGCGAGCGGCCCTACAAGGAGACGCCGCCACGCAGGCCACGCCCGCGCTACCACGTCATGGACGAGTTCGACGACCCGGAGCCGCCGCCCGCGCGCACCCGTCGCCGGGTGGAGGCCTCCGAACCGCCCGTGCACGGCTCGCTGGCGGTCGATCGTCAGCCCGATCCGGTGGCCAGGCTGCGGCCGGCAGCCGAGCCCGCCCGGCAACCGGCGCGCGACCCGCTGAGCCGCATCATCACGCTGCACCCGACCAGCTACGTCGAGGCGCGGGAGATCGGCGAGGCCTACCGGGACGGCACCCCGGTGATCATCAATCTGACGGAGATGGCGAACGCCGACGCCAAGCGGCTCGTCGACTTCGCAGCGGGCCTGGCCTTCGCGCTGCGCGGATCGATGGACAAGGTCACCAACAAGGTGTTCTTGCTCTCACCCCCCGACGTGGATGTGACCGCGGAGGACCGCAGACGCATCGCCGAGGGCGGCTTGTTCCTACGGCACTGATCCCCCGTCCGGACGTGTGGCAGAGTGGAGCTGTGGAAGCGGTCCGCTTGATCCTGTATTGGCTGCTCTTCGCCTTCTGGCTGCTGCTGATGGCGCGCATCGTGGTGGAGCTCGTCAGAGCGTTCGCCCGCGACTGGCGTCCGGCGGGTGGAGTTGCGGTGACGCTCGAGACCATCTACACAGTGACCGACCCACCCGTTCGACTCGTCCGTCGGATTATTCCGATCATGCGGATCGGCGGCGTCGGGCTGGACCTATCGATTATGGTGCTGCTGTTGGTTGTGTTCATACTGATGCAACTGGCGTATCCCGGGTAACGGGGAATCGGGGATACGTCCGGCAGGCCATGGAGTGCGTGAGGTGATCTGATGTCGTTGACCCCTGCTGACGTGCATAACGTCGCGTTCAGCAAGCCTCCAATCGGCAAGCGGGGCTATAACGAGGACGAGGTGGACGCCTTCCTCGACCTGGTGGAGACCGAGCTTGCGCGGTTGATAGAGGACAATAACGAGCTGCGGCAGCAGGTCGAACAGCTCGATGCCGAGTTGGAATCGACTCGTAGCGAGCTGGAGTCCGCCAAGGCCGCGGGCGGTGCGCAGCAGCACATCCCTCGCGACGAGACGCCGTCGCGCAGGCTGGCGCCCGTGCCCCCGCCGACCTCGGCCATGGAGCAGACCCAGACCCACGGGTTCATGGGCGACAGTGGCGAGCCCAACGTGCAGGCCGCGAAGGTGCTGGGCCTGGCACAGGAGATGGCCGACCGGCTCACCGCCGAGGCCAAGACCGAGTCGGACAGCATGCTGGCCGAGGCGAGGACCAAGTCCGAGCAGTTGCTCTCCGATGCCAGGTCGAAGGCCGACTCCATGGTCAACGAGGCGCGCACCCGCGCGGAGACCATGCTCAACGACGCACGCACCAGGGCCGAGACGCTGGAGCGGCAGGCGCGCGAAAAGGCGACCAACATGGATCGCGAGGCGCAGCGCAAGTACACCGAGACGATGAACAACCTGAACACCGAGAAGAGCGCGCTCAACAAGAAGATCGAGGAGCTGCGCACGATCGAGCGCGAGTACCGCACCCGCCTGCGTGGGTTCCTCGAGTCACAGCTGCGCGAACTCGACGACAGGGGTTCCGCCGCGCCTGCCTCCGCCTCCTCCGGCTCCGGCCAGTCGAGCACGAGCGGCGGGAGCAGCACTGGCCAGGGCTACTCGTTCGGCCCCAGGGCCGAGGCAGGCTGAGGTCGGGCGCAGGCTGAGGCCGGTTGAGCCCTGTGTCCTCGGGTGGGCCGGTTGTCCGGTTGGTGTCACGCATCGATACGGTTCCGACACTCGCTGGAGGGTCGGAGCCGTTCCTGCTCGGTTTCGTGTTGTAATTCACCGTGCTCTACATCGTCCTCATCCTGGTACTGGCCGCGCTCGGCCTGGTGGTCACGGCACTCGTGACGGCCAACTCCCTCTGGGCGTGGATCTCGATCGGGTTGTCCGTGTTGGCGGGTGCGTTGCTGGTCTTCGACTGGTGGCGCAGGAGGTCGGCGGCAGGCACCAAACCAGGCTCGTCGGAGGCCACCGAAGCCGACGGTGAAGGCGGCGGCGAGCCCACCGCCTCGGAGACGGGTAGGGCGGAACCGGCCGCCGAATCGGCGGTGGCGTCGGGCCAGAACTCCGCGACCGATCCGAGCGCCACAACGACCGGCACGGCGCGGGCCCCACGCGCGGGCGCCGTGGAGGAGCGCGACGGCGATCCCGCCGAGGAGGAGACCGACGCCGCCGACCTGCTGGTGGTCTCCGAGCTGGACGCCGAGGTACTCGTCGTGGACGAACACCCGCGCTACCACCTCTCCGGATGCGACTGGTTGGAGGCAAGGGCCACCATCCCGATCGCCGTCAAGGAGGCCCGCGAGTTGGGCTTCACCCCGTGCGCGCTGTGCGGGCCGGACGCCACGCTCGCGTCCCGGCGCCGAGGCAAGCGCACCTTTCGCAAGTAGGACGGGTCCGGTCACGAACGGTTGCCCGCTACCCGTTAATCTGGACAGCACAAGGCGATGATCCGGCCATCACCGGGGAGCCTCCGGAAGAACGGGTGGAAACCTCAGTAGAACCGGACGGGAGCGGCCCGTCACAGCCGTCGAACGAGAGGTCCGCGCCTTGGGTGTGGGCAAGCGGGGTGGTACCGCGGAACGCGCGCGGAAGAGGCGCCGTGTCGTCCCCGTGTGGGCTCGCGCACGTGAGCCCGTGCGAGACAGCCGAACCGCGAGGAGCACACCGGATGTACCCCAAGGCTTCCTTCGGCGCGCAGCCCGCCGACCAGGTGCCCGCCCAGCCTTCGTTCCCGGCACTTGAGAAGGACGTGCTCGCCTACTGGGAGACCGACGGGACCTTCGCCGCCACCGTGGAGGCCCGCGAGCCGGGCACCAACGGAAGCAACGAGTACGTCTTCTACGACGGCCCACCCTTCGCCAACGGCCTGCCGCACTACGGGCACCTGCTGACCGGTTACGTCAAGGACATCGTGCCCCGCTACCAGACCATGCGCGGCAGGCGGGTCGAGCGTCGCTTCGGCTGGGACACCCATGGGCTTCCCGCCGAACTGGAGGCCGAGCGCCAGCTGGGGATCACCGACAAGTCGCAGATCGACGACATGGGTATCGCCGAGTTCAACCAGGCGTGCCGCGAATCGGTGCTGCGCTACACCGGCGAGTGGCGGGAGTACGTCACCCGGCAGGCCCGCTGGGTCGACTTCGACCACGACTACAAGACGCTCGACGTCACCTACATGGAGTCGGTGATCTGGGCGTTCAAGCAGCTGTGGGACAAGGGTCTGGTCTATGAGGGCTACCGGGTGCTGCCGTACTGCTGGCGCGACGAGACTCCGCTGTCCAACCACGAACTACGCATGGACGAGGACGTCTACGCGAGCAGGCAGGACCCCGCTGTCACCATCGGTTACCGCGTCGAGGGCAACGACAACGAACTCGACGGCGCCTACCTGCTGATCTGGACGACGACGCCGTGGACGGTGCCGTCGAACCTCGCCACCGCCGTGCACCCCGACGTCGACTACGTGCTGGTGGAGCGGGAGGGCTCACCGGGCGAACGGTTCCTGCTCGCTCAGGCCCGCCTGGCCGCCTACGCCAAGGAACTCGGCGAGCAACCCCGCGTGTTGCGCGACTACAAGGGAACCGACCTGCTCGGCACCCGGTACGCCCCGCCGTTCCCGTACTTCGTGGGCCACGAGAACGCCCACCGGGTCCTCGCCGCCGACTACGTCACCACCGACGACGGCACCGGCATCGTCCACATCGCGCCCGCCTACGGTGAGGAGGACAAGGCCGTCACCGACGCGGCAGGCATCACCCCGGTTACGCCGGTGGACTCCAAGGGCCGGTTCGACGCGCAGGTGCCCGACTACCAGGGCCAGAACGTCTTCGAAGCCAACGCCAACATCATCAGGGATCTGAAGAACGGCACCGGCTCGGCCGCGCGGCAGGGTGCGGTTCTGCTGCGTCACGAGACCTACGAGCACTCCTACCCGCACTGTTGGCGTTGCCGGAACCCGCTCATCTACCGGGCGGTGTCGTCGTGGTTCGTGGCGGTGACCGAGTTCAAGGACCGCATGGTCGAGCTGAACCAGCAGATCACCTGGTATCCCGAGCACGTCAAGGACGGCCAGTTCGGCAGGTGGTTGGAGAACGCGAGGGACTGGTCGATCTCGCGCAACCGCTACTGGGGCACGCCGATCCCGGTGTGGGTCAGCGACGACCCGAACTATCCGCGCGTCGACGTGTACGGGTCGCTGGACGAGTTGGAGCGCGACTTCGGGGTGCGGCCCACCGACCTGCACCGTCCGCACATCGACGAACTCACCCGACCCAACCCCGACGACCCGACGGGGAACTCGACCATGCGTCGCGTGCCCGACGTGCTGGACGTGTGGTTCGACTCCGGTTCGATGCCGTTCGCCCAGGTGCACTACCCGTTCTCCAACGCCGACTGGTTCGAGCACCACTACCCGGGTGACTTCATCGTCGAGTACATCGGTCAGACCCGCGGCTGGTTCTACACGCTGCACGTGCTGGCGACCGCGCTGTTCGACCGCCCGGCGTTTCGCACCTGCGTCTCACACGGCATCGTGCTTGGCTCCGACGGTCAGAAGATGTCGAAGTCGCTGCGCAACTACCCCGACGTCACGGAGGTGTTCGACCGTGACGGTTCCGACGCGATGCGCTGGTATCTCATGGCCAGCCCCATCCTGCGCGGTGGCAACCTGATCGTCACGGAGAAGGGCATCAGGGACGCGGTACGGCAAGCCGTACTCCCGTTGTGGAACTCTTACTACTTCCTGGCCCTTTACGCACGGGCGGAGGGCGTGGAGGGCCGGATACGCACCGACTCGGCGCACGTACTCGACCGCTACATCCTCGCCAAGACCCACGAGCTGGTCACCGATGTTGGAGCGGCCCTCGACAGCTACGACATCGCGGAGAGCTGCGCGCTGGTTCGCAACTTCCTCGAAGTGCTCACCAACTGGTACGTGCGCCGCTCGCGCGACCGGTTCTGGCAGGGTGAGCGGGACGCCATCGACACGCTGCACACGGTGCTGGAGGTCGTGTGCCGGACGGCGGCGCCGCTGCTGCCACTCACCACGGAAGCCGTGTGGCGCGGACTGACCGGAGGGCGTTCGGTGCACCTGACCGACTGGCCGCTGGTCGACGAGTTGCCCGCGGACGCCGCGCTCGTGACGGCCATGGACCGGGTGCGGCAGGTGTGCTCCTCGGCGCTGTCGCTGCGCAAGGCCAACAAGCTGCGGGTGCGCTTGCCGCTGGCCAAGCTGTTGGTGGCGGCCGAGGACGCGGAGACACTGCGTCCGTTCACCGACATCATCCGCGACGAGGTGAACGTCAAGTCGGTGGAGCTGACCACCGACGTCGCCGCACACGGGGGGTTCGAGGTCGCGGTGAACGCCAGGGCTGCCGGTCCCCGGCTCGGCAAGGACGTGCAGCGCGTGATCAAGGCCGTCAAGGCAGGCGAGTGGACAACGAGCGCGGAGGGCGCCGTCGTGGCCGCCGGTGTCGAGCTGCTGGAGGGCGAGTACGAGCGCAGGCTCGTGGCCAAGGACCACGGCGCGGCCGCCGAGTTGTCCGGCGGTTCGGGGCTCGTGCTGCTCGAAACCGAGGTGACAGCCGAGCTCGCGCGGGAGGGCCTTGCGCGTGACATGGTGCGGGTGGTGCAGCAGGCACGCAGGGATGCCTCGCTCGACATCGCCGATCGCATCGTGCTCACAGTGGACGCCCCTGACGACGTCGCCGAGGCCGTGCGCGCCCACGAGGCGTTCGTCGCGGGCGAGACCCTCGCCTCGGACGTCTCGTACGCCCCGGTCACGGACGGGTTCTCCGGCGCTGTCGGCGACGGCGTCAAGGTCACCGTCGCCGTGGCGAAACTGTAACGCCTGGCACCTCGGACACGGTTACCGCGTATGGACAGTCTGCGGTTCGCGGTGCGGGTCAAGCCCGGCGCCAAGCGGGACGCCGTCGGCGGCGTGTGGGACGGCGCACTCGGCGAGGCGCTCGTGGTGTCGGTGCGGGCTCGCGCCGTCGACGGGGCGGCCAACGATGCCTTGTGCCGGGTGCTCGCGGCCGTCCTCGCCGTGCGTCCCCGCGACGTGGTCGTGGTGAAGGGGCAGCGTTCGAGGGACAAGGTGGTCGAGGTGCGTGGCGCGCCGGAGGGGTCGCAAGCCCGGGTCGACACGCTCAGACACTCTATTGTGGATAGCTGAACGAGGCTGAGGCACGGGAGGTGACATGGGCGACCTGCCCGTGATCCTCGGTTCCGGCGCGCTCGTACTACTCGCCTCCGTCGTCGCGGTTCGGCTTTCGATCCGGCTGGGCCTGCCGTCGCTGCTGCTGTACCTCGGCATCGGCGTCCTCATCGGAGAGGCCGGTTTCGGCATCGAGTTCGACAACCCGGCGCTGACCCAGAGTCTCGGCCTGGCGGCACTGGTGATGATCCTCACCGAAGGTGGGATCACCACCCGGTGGTCCGATATCAAACCAGTGCTGGGGCCAGGAATCGCACTGTCCACAGTAGCTGTGGGGATCACCATAGGCGTCACCGGAGCGGCCCTGCATCTGCTGTTTCAACTGGAGTGGCGGACGGCGCTGCTGTGGGGTGCCGTGCTCGCCTCCACCGACGCGGCCGCGGTGTTCTCCGTGTTGCGCACAGCGGGCATCGGTAAGCGACTGTCCGGAATCCTCGAACTGGAGTCCGGCCTCAACGACGCACCCACCTACATCGCGGTGGTGCTGTTGGCCACCGGCAGCACCGTCGACTGGACAGTGCCGCTGCGGGTGCTCTACCAGCTACTGGCCGGAGCGCTGATCGGGCTGGCACTCGGCTGGCTCGGCGCGTGGGCGTTGCGCAGAGCCGCGCTGCCCGCCACGGGGCTCTATCCGCTGGCGGCCGTGGCGGTGTGCGTGGCAGCCTTCTCCTCCGCGCAGCTCGCGCTGGCTTCGGGTCTGCTCGCCACCTACGTCGCGGGCGTCGTGCTCGGCAACGCCCGGCTGCCACACCGTTCCGACACGCTTTCGTTCGCCGAAGGGCTGGGCTGGCTGGCCCAGATCGGCCTGTTCGTGCTGCTCGGGTTGTTCGCCTCACCCACCCGGCTGCTCGACGCCGTGGTGCCGGGCCTTGTCGCGGGAGCGCTGGTGCTGCTCGTGGCCAGGCCGGTTTCGGTGGTGCTTTCGGTGGCGGCGTTCCGAGTGCCCTGGCGGGAGCAGGTGTTCTTGTCGTGGGCCGGGCTGCGCGGTGCCGTGCCCATCGTGCTGGCCACCATTCCGCTGGCGGAGGGGATCGCGGGCGCGCAGCGGCTCGTCGACGCCGTTTTCGTGCTGGTGATCGTGTTCACCCTCGTGCAGGGCGCGTTGCTGACCCCGCTGGCGAAGCTGCTGCGGGTCGCCAAACCCTCCGAACCCAGGGAGATCGAGGTTGACGCCGCGCCGCTGGACGAACTGGAAGCGGTGCTGCTGCAGGTTCGCATCCAGCAGGGCTCGCGGCTGCACGGCGTGTACCTGGCCGAGTTGCGGTTGCCCACCGGTGCCGGGGTGAGCCTGGTGGTGCGAAGGGGCGCCGGATTCACCCCGCAGGACACCACCAGGTTGCAGGAGGGAGACCAACTGCTGGTGGTCACCACCGAACAGGCAAGGGCGGCCACCGAACGCAGGCTGCGGGCGGTCTCCCGTGCGGGCCCTATCGCGAAGTGGCGAGGCGAGTCGGGAGACTGACCCACCGCCAGGTGCTGCCTGCGGGGCCGGTGGCGCAGCAGTGGACAATGGAGCGGTGAGCACAGAGCAGCAGCCGGAACCCAC
Source organism: Saccharomonospora amisosensis (assembly GCF_011761185.1). Taxonomy (NCBI): domain Bacteria; kingdom Bacillati; phylum Actinomycetota; class Actinomycetes; order Pseudonocardiales; family Pseudonocardiaceae; genus Saccharomonospora; species Saccharomonospora amisosensis. The sequence goes on from NZ_JAAOYM010000001.1 coordinate 1,669,375, forward strand.
TGCCGCGGCCGAACAGTCGCAGTCCGACCCGCCGAAACGGCGCGTCGTGCTGCTGGCCGTGGTGGCCGTGCTCGCCTACGCCGTCGACCTGATCACCAAGATCGTCGCGACGGCGACGCTGGAGGGTGAGCTGCCCGTTCGCATCCTCGGCGGCGCGGTCTACCTGCAACTCGTGCGCAATCCCTACGCAGCGTTCGGCATGGATTTCGGGGGCACCTGGATTCTCGCGGTCGTCGCCATCGCGGTTGCGGTGGCGATCATCTGGTTCGCCAGGCGACTGCGCTCGCCGGGCTGGGCAGTCGGGCTCGGTCTGATCCTTGCGGGTGCACTGGGCAACCTCACCGACCGCGTGTTCCGCGCGCCCGCGCTGTTGCAGGGGCACGTGGTCGACTTCATCTCCGTGTTCGCGCCCAACGGCGAACTCTTCCCGGTGTTCAACGCGGCGGACTCGGCCATTACCGTCGGTGCGGCCATTGTCGTGCTGCTCGCGGTGCTCGGCAGGGACTACGACGGCACGCGGGTGCGTAAGGCGCGGCACCCGGAGGAGCGTTCGTGAGCACACGGATGCTGCCCATACCGGAGGGGCTCGACGGTATGCGGGTGGACGCCGGGTTGGCCAGGCTGCTCGGGTTGTCCCGCACCGTGGTCGCCGACCTGGCCGAGTCGGGTGAGGTGCTGCTCGACGGCCGACCCGCCGCGAAGTCCGATCGGCTTGCCGCGGGTGGGTTGCTGGAGGTCCGGCTGCCGGAGCCGGAGCAGCCGGTGCGGGTGGTCGCCGAGCCCGTCGAAGGCATGCGTGTGCTCTACGACGACGAGGACATCGTGGTGGTGGACAAGCCTGTCGGGGTCGCGGTGCATCCCAGCCCCGGCTGGACCGGCCCGACAGTGGTGGGCGGGCTGGCCGCCGCGGGACTGCGTATCTCCACGTCGGGCGCCGCAGAGCGGCAGGGCGTCGTGCACCGCCTGGACGCGGGCACCACGGGCGTGATGGTGGTGGCCAAGAGCGAGCACGCCTACACGGTGCTGAAACGGGCGTTCAAGGAACGCACGGTGCTCAAGGGCTACCACGCGCTGGTGCAGGGGCATCCGGACCCGACCAAGGGCACCATCGACGCGCCCATCGACCGGCACCCGCGCCACGACTACAAGTTTGCCGTCGTGGCGGGTGGTAGGCCGTCGGTGACGCATTACGAGGTGATCGAGGCGTTCCGGGCAGCTTCGCTGGTGGACATCAAGTTGGAAACCGGGCGGACCCACCAGATCCGCGTGCATTTCGCGGCGCTGCGGCACCCGTGTGTCGGCGACCTGACCTACGGCGCCGACCCGGTGCTGGCCCGCAAGCTGGGGCTGACCCGGCAGTGGCTGCACGCCCGCACGCTGGGTTTCGCGCACCCCGCCGACGGCCGGTGGGTGGAGTTCACCAGCGAGTATCCCGCCGACCTCGCGGCCGCGCTCGACAAGTTGCGGGCGCAGACCTGACGCTAGGCCTCGATCGACCAGGTCAGCGAGCGTTCGTCGGGTTCGGGTCGGGGACTCCACCGCACCGACGTGATACGCAGACCCTCCGGCACCACGTACACGGTGTGGCCGCCGCTGGTCTCGCCGGGCCCTACGCCGATCTTGTGCGGCGGGCGCGACGTCAGCGACACCGGTGCCTTGGTGATCGCCTTGCCGTCCGCGGTGATCAGTTCGAGGTAGTTGTCCGGCAGCGACGCGAACGCGATCTTTCCCTCGTTGGTCACCTCGGTATGCACGACGATCGCCCGCTCGCCCTGCTCGAGCCGGTAGCCCGCGGCGCCGAACAGGAAGTCGGCGGGGTCTTGCACCTCCAACAGCTGGATCGCGAGTTGCTCACCTTCGAGACCCTGGGTGTGCAGCAGCTCGCCCGCGCGGCCGGCGCGAGTGGGTGGTGTCCCGCCGGGCGGGGCCGGTCGCTGGTCGCCGCGTGCCCACAGCGCACTCTGCGGTGGCCCCCATGTGCTCATGGCCGGATCCGGTGGCTGTGGGGACTGCTGCTGTGGGGACTGCTGCTGTGAGGGCTGCTGCTGTGGGAACTGCTGTTGCTGTGGCGGTGGGTGCTGTGGCGGCTGTGGGTGTGCCGGTTGCCCGGCCGGGTGGCCAGCGGAGACCCCAGGAGGTGCGTAAGGACCGCTCGGTGCCCCGTGCACCGGGTAGGCGCCACTGGGCATTCCTCGCACTTGGTAGGCGCCACTCGGTGTGCCGTGGACCGGATAGGCCCCGCTGTGGGTGCCATGGACCTGCCTGGGCTGGGCGTGGCTACCGGGGGCGGGCGAACTCGCCAGCGCCGCACGCAGCCCGTTGGGATCGCTTTCGACCCCAACCAGCAGCGGAAGCCCGGTAGCGGAGAGGTTCACCAGCCGGTAGGCGACTTCCCTGGGATCCATGCCCAGCCTCGCCGCGAGTTCGTGCACCGCGGCCTTGCCCACCTCGGCGAGCGCGGCGAGCAGGCGTGCGTCGACGGGATCAGTCACGGCCACGGCTCGAAGCGTAGTCGGACAGTAGGCTGTCGCCATGACCGCAGTCACCGCGTTGGCCGACGAGTTCATCGAGTTCTTGTTCGACGTCGATCCGCTGTGGCCTTCGGTGCTCGGTATGCGGCCCGCACGTACCGGCCTGGGTGACGTGAGCGAGGAAGCCGAGCGGGAACAGCGTGCCACGCTGGAGCGGTTCCTGGAGCGCGCGCGGGCGGTCGACCCGCGAGGGCAGCAGGAGCGCACCACGGTGGATGTGCTCGTGAGCCATGCGAAGGCGCGCCTCGACGAGATCGACACGCGACTCGTCGAGTTCACCGTCAGCGACCTCTTCATCGCCCCCGCGGCAGGCCTGCTCACCATGCTGCCCATGATCGGGATCAGCGACTCCGAACAGGGCAGGGCCCACCTTGAGCGGCTGGCCGCGATTCCGGAGTACCTCGACCGGATCGCCGACCGGCATCGGGCCGGAGTGGCGGCGGGGCGGTTGCCCGTCGAGCACCTCGTGCGGGCCGCGAGCGCCCATCTCGGCCGTTACCTCGCCGAACCGGCCGACGACCCGCTGCTGCGTCAACAACCGCCTGACGAGGAGTTCGCTCAGCGGCGCGCAGAGCTACTGCGCGAGGTGGTGCGTCCCGCCTTCGCGCGCTACCGCGACGTGCTCGACAACGAGATCGTGCAACACGGCAGGCCGCAGGAGCGGCCGGGGATGTGTCACCTGCCGGACGGCGATCGCGGCTACGCCGCGCTGGTTCGCGTCCATACCACCACGCAGCGCTCCCCGGAGGAGTTGCACGCCACCGGGCTGGAACTCATCGAGGCACTGGCGCAGGAGTACGCCGAGATCGGTGAACGGGTGTTCGGCACAAGTGAGCTGTCCGAGGTCTTCACCCGGCTGCGCACCGATCGCGCCCTGCGGTGGAACAGCGCGGAGGAGTTGCTGGAGACGGCGCGCTCGGCGATCGCGCGCGCCGAACAAGCCGCGCCACGTTGGTTCGGGCACATCCCGCCGCAACCGTGTGTCGTCGAGCCCGTCCCCGCCGCCGAGGCGCCCGGCGCGCCTGCCGCCTACTACCTGTGGCCGTCGGCGGACGGGTCGCGACCGGGGACCTACTTCGCGAACACCCACGAGGTCACGCAGCGGTTCCGGCACACGGCCGAGGTGACCGCCTTCCACGAGGCCGTGCCGGGCCACCATCTCCAGCTCAGCACCGCGCTGGGGCTGGCGGACCTGCCGTTGCTGCGCAGGGTCGGCAACTTCAACGCCTACGCCGAGGGCTGGGGGCTGTACTCCGAACGCCTTGCGCAGGAGATGGGCCTGTACTCCGACGACGTGGCGCTGCTCGGGATGCTGAGCATGGACTCGATGCGGGCGGGCAGGCTCGTGGTGGACACCGGACTGCACGCCAAAGGCTGGAGTCGACAGCAGGCCATCGACTTCCTCGACCGCAACACCCCCATGCCCAGTGTCGAGATCGTCGCGGAGGTGGACCGCTATATCGGCTACCCAGGGCAGGCCCTTTCCTACATGGTGGGCAGGTTGGAGATCCAACGGCTTCGGGCCGAAGCGGAGCGGGCGCTGGAGGAGCGGTTCGACATCCGCGCGTTCCACGACCTGGTGCTGGGTGGCGGCGCGTTGCCGCTGTCGGTGCTGGCCGACGTGGTGAGCGCCTGGGTCGGGGCTACCGCGCCGCGGTGAGCCGGGCCGACACCAGGATCGCCTCCGTGCTTCGGGCGCCTGGCCCCGCGTAGCCGGTCGCGGTGAGTAGTCGCAGGTCGGGGTGTTCGGTGTGGGCGCTTGCCCTCGCGAGTGCGGATTCGGTGGGCAGCCGCTCGACGCCGTAGACGGTGAAAACGGCGGTGCTGCCGTCTGCTCGTCCCACCGCGACCTCGTCGCCGGGGCGAAGTTCCACGAGCCGGAGAAACGCGGCGCGCTCGTAGGCGAAACGCACATGCCCGGTCAGCACGGACGCCCCCCGCTCTCCGGGTTCTGGTTTCCTCGAGCCAGCCGACGGCACCGGCGTGGCCGGGCACCTCGGTGACGCCGGAAGGGGTGCGGCCGAGTTCGATCACCGAGTCGGTGTCGAGTTCGATGGCGGGGATGCGCAGCCGCACCGGGGCCCCGGGCGGGAGCGGATCGTGTGCCGGTGGCGGTACTGCCGATGCCAGTGTCTCGGTGCCTGTGCCCGCTGCCCCGGAGCCGGGCTCGATGTCGGAAGGTTCGCCCATCGCGCCGGACCGTGCGAGTGTGACACCGGTGAGCACCGCAGCGAGGGTGATCGCGACTGCTGCCGCGGCCGCGCTGAGTCTTCCCACGTCGTCGGCGCGTCTGCCCGCGGTCATCGCCACCGGCCACCGCCCGGGTGGCACGTGGCGCGATCGGACGCCATGGCTTCCCCCTCCGAAACGGTCCCTCGATGCCTTCAGATCGCCTTCACCCGACCGTGCCGTTACCTCGAACCGGCTGACAAGGTTAAATGTCACCCAATTGGGTTATCCAGTCGTTATCGGGCACGGTCGACTGGGTATGGCCATTTCCGACCGATGCGAAAGGTACGAGGCGGTGAACGAAGCGGCGACGACTGGGGTTCTCGACGTGGGCTGCTTCAGTGCCCGCCTTACCGTGGTGCAGCATGGGGACACGCGACTGCGACCGGTACTGAGTCACAAGACCCGGCTACACCTCGACCGGGCTCTTGACCTGGCGGGACGCCTGCGCCCCGAAGGCATCGAGGCGATCGTCGCAGCCGTGCGTACGGCCAACCGGGTCGCCGCACGCCACGGCGTATCCGACATCTTCCCACTGGCCACCTCCTCGGTGCGCGACGCGCGCAACGCCGACGAAGTGGTCGAACGAGTGCACTCCGAGACCGGAACCCGCCTGGGATTCCTCAGCGGCACGCGGGAGGCGCAGCTTTCCTACGTGGCGGCCCGGCGCTGGTTCGGAGCGTCGGCCGGGCCGCTGGCCGTGGTCGACATCGGGGGAGGAACCGTCGAACTCGCCGCGGGACACGGCAGCGATGCCCAGTTCGCGCTGTCGCTCGGGTTGGGAGCTCGCGAGGTCACCAGGGCCTGGTTCGGCGCCGACACCGCGTCAGCGGCTGCGGTCGCACGACTGCGGGCACACGCGCTCAAGCGTGTCCGTGACGCGCTGGACGGCACCGAACACCAGTTGCGCGGCTACCGGACCGTCGGCAGCTCCAAGGTGCTGCGCCAGCTCGCGCGGCTGGCGGGTACGGCTCGCCGCGGCAGTCCCGAAGGCGAGTTGTGTGTCGAGGATCTCCGCGAATGGATTCCACGGTTGGCCGCCATGCCCGCCACCCGCCGCAGCGAGTTGCCGGGAATCTCGCGGCCGCGGGCCCGGCAGGCGCTCGCAGGCGCTGTTGTCGCAGAGGCGCTGCTCACGGTGTTCGGCGGTCGCGCCACGATCTGTCCCTGGTCGACAACTCAGGGACTGTTGCTGACCATGGTCGAGCAGCGCCAGCCCGAGCAACCCGGGCGAAGCCAATCCGTCGCGTGAGGCGGGCATGCCGGAGCTTCCCGATGTTGAGGGTTTCGGCCGCGTGCTCGCCGAGCACGCGTTGAGCGCCCCAGTTCGTGATGTCGAGGTGCTCGACGAGCAGGTGCTGCGCGATGTCCAGCCGCGACGGCTGCGCGACAGCGTGCGCGGGCACCGCTTCGGCAGGCCGTGGCGGCATGGCAAGTGGCTCGTCGTTCCCGTCCGTGACGAACAACCCTCGCTGTTGTTGCACTTCGGCATGACTGGGTCACTCGAGTGGGCACAGCCGCAGCAGCCCCGTCATCGCCACGACCGTGTGGTGTTCACCTTCCCGGACGGCGAACTGCGCTACCGCGACATGCGCAAGCTGACCGGCATGCGGCTGGCACGCGATGACACCGAGCGCAGGGCCGCACTGGCGGACCTTGGCCCTGACGCGGCGCAGGTGTCGCGAGCCGAACTCGCCGACGCGCTGAGCGGGGTGCGACGCAGGCTCAAACCGGCGCTTGTCGACCAATCCGTCGTCGCCGGACTGGGCAACCTGCTCGTGGACGAAATCCTGTGGCGGGCAAAGCTCAACCCGCGCAGGTCCACCGCGACCCTACGGCCCGCTGATGTGGCGCGGCTGCACGAGCGGATGACGACCGTGTTGAAGCAGTCGGTGCGGGAAGGCCGCGTGCCGCCACATCCTTCGTGGCTGACCGGCAGCAGGGACGAGCCCTCGGGTAGTTGCCCGCGGTGCGGCGCACCGTTGCGGCATGCCCGCATCGACGGCAGAAGCACGGTCTGGTGCCCCAACTGCCAGCCGGAATGAAGAGCAAACCACCACAATGTGGCGTGGAGGCCGGATATGCCAGCTGAGAGCGTGAATCCCCGAGAGCCCGATCCGGGCGGCCCGCCGGACTTTCCCCACCCCGGCGACCGCGATCTCGGATTCGACACCGACGAGGTACCCGAACCACCGAACAAGGACGAGGTGAGGCCCGACGACGATGTGAACCCCGAGGCAGGCACCGTCGAACCCCCGGACTGACCGCGGCGGCACTCGCCGAGACGCCCCCTCTTAGGCAGTGGTGTGTCGCAACGGGGTGGGTGGTGTCAGCGCCGTGCACGTCCCCTGCGGCGGGTGGGCCCGCGACCCGCAGGCTGGGCCGGCCGTTCCATCGGTTCCAGCTCCGGCAGCGGCAGCGTGGTCGGCTCCTCGCACACCGTCACGGGATTCCCGTAGTGCTTGATCGTGAACGGCTTACCACTCAGCAGCCGGTAGGTCGTCAGCTCGGGACGGATCTCCACGACGAAGCGGGAGTCGCGAAAGCACATCCGGAAGGCGATGCGGTCCAGTGCGGCGGGCAGTCGGGGTTGGAACGCCAGTTCACCGTCGTGGTCGCGCATCCCGCCGAACCCGGCGACCGTCGCCAGCCACGAGCCCGCCAGCGCCGCGATGTGCAGCCCGTTGCGGACGTTGTTGTGTAGATCGGCCAGGTCGGTTAGCGCGGCCTCGGCCAGGTAGTCGTAGGCGAGGTCGAGATGTCCGCATTCCGCCGCCAGCACGGCCTGCGTTCCCGCCGACAGCGATGAGTCACGCACGGTCAACCGCTCGTAGTAGCTGAAGTTGCGCTTCTTCTGTTCCAACGAGAACACGTCACCGCGCAGGTGCATGGCCAGCACGAGATCCGCCTGCTTGACCACCTGCTTGCGGTACAGGTCGAAGTACGGGTAGTGCAGCAGCAGCGGGTAATTGCGTGCGGGCGTGGCTGCGAAGTCCCACTTGGCGTGCTCGGTGAACCGCTCCGACTGCGGATGTACCTCCAGCATCTGGTCGTACGGAACGCGCATCTTGCGCGCGGCTTCACGCCAGCCGGCTGTCTCGATGTGGTCCACCCCGAACAACTCGGCGATGTCGGGATGCCGATCGCAGGAGTCGGCTGCCGCGCGCAGATTCCGTTGCGCCATCAGGTTCGTGTACACGTTGTTGTCGACGACGGCCGTGTACTCGTCCGGTCCCGTCACTCCGTCGATTCGGAAGCCGCCGTGCGGGTCGTGGTGCCCGAGCGAGATCCACAGGCGGGCCGTTTCCAGCAGCAGTTCAGTGCCGTACTGGCGCTCGAACTCGGTGTCATTGGTGGCGTTGAGGTACCGCACGAGTGCGTCGGCGATGTCGGCGTTGACGTGGAACGCGGCCGTACCCGCAGGCCAGTACGCCGAGCACTCCGCGCCGTCGATGGTTCGCCACGGGAACGCCGCGCCCCTGCGGCCGAGCTGGCGAGCCCTGTCCCTGGCCTTGTCCAGGGTGGAATGTCGCCAGCGCAGCGCGTCTCTGGCCGTGTCCGGCAGCGTGTAGGTGAGCACCTGGAGGACGAAACTCTCGGTGTCCCAGAAGGCATGCCCGTCGTAACCGGGACCGGTGAGGCCCTTGCTGGGGATCGCGCGACTTTCGCCGCGCGCCCCGGCCTGCAACACGTGGAACAGCGCGAACCGGATGGCCTGCTGCAACCCGGGATCACCGTCGAGTTCGATGTCAGCGGTGTCCCAGAACCGGTCCAGGAACTCCCGCTGCTCGGCGAGCATGCCGTCCCAGCCGGTCTGCAGCGCGCCGGCCAGCGCCGCGTCCACCTGGGCACGAAGCGCCGGGATGGAGCGCTGTGCCGACCAGCCGTACGCCAGGTACTTGGTGATCCGCAGCTTTCCGTTCGTGGGGACGTCGACGGCGATGGTCAGCCGTGCCAGGTTCTCCTCCACCTCGATGTCGGTGCGCAGGCCGTCGGTTGTCTCGATCTGGTGGTCCATCGCGGCGGCCATTCGCAACCCGGAACGCTTCGTGCGATGCACCAGCACCGCCCGGTAGTCCTCGGCCTTCGCGTACTCGCCCGCCAACGGTGACTCTAGCGCGGCGGCCACCCTCGGGTCCGCGGCGTCGGACTCGATCGGCTCGTTGGTGAGCATGTCCGATTGCGCGACCAACTGCACGTCTCCGTCGAGCGGCTCCACCTCGTATCTGATCGCGGCCACGGCCCGCTGGGTGAACGACACCAGCCGCTCTGTGCGCACTCGCACGCGTCGTCCTGTCGGTGAAGTCCAGTCCGTTTCGCGTCGTAGCGTGCCCGACCGGAAGTCCAGCACCCGATGGTGTGCGGTGGCGTGGCCGTAACGCATGTCCAGCGGCTCGTCCTCCACCAGCAATCGGATGATCTTGCCGTCGCTGACGTTCACGACGGTCTGCCCGGCCTCCGGGTAGCCGTACCCGGCTTCGGCGTAGGGCAGTTCGTGCTCCTCGTAGAAGCCGTTCAGGTAGGTGCCGGGAAGGCCGCGCGGTTCCGCCTCCTCCAACGTCCCCCGCATACCGATGTGTCCGTTGGACAGCGCGAAGGTCGACTCGGTCCGCTGGAGCTGCTCGACGGACAACCCCTGCCAGCGCAGCTCCCACGGTGCACACACATAGCCGCGCTCCACCTCGGTCAAGCGGGCACCTCCAGCAGTTCGGCGAGGTCGTCCACCACAATGTCGGCGCCGTCAGCGCGTAGCGCCTTGGCTTGGTCGGCGCGGTTGACACCGACCACGTAGCCGAACCCGCCGACCTTGCCCGCCCGCACACCTGCCCGTGCGTCCTCGAACACGGCGGCGTGTGCGGGCTCCACACCCAGCAGTTCGGCGCATGCCAGGAACGAATCCGGCGCGGGTTTGCCGCGTAGCTCCTGCTCCTTGATGGTGACACCATCAACGCGAGCCCGCACGAACCGGCTCAGTTTCGCCGCGTCGAGTACCGCGGCCGCGTTCGCCGACGACGTGACGACTCCGATGGCCACACCCGCGTCGTTGGCGGCCTCCAGATAGCGCACAGATCCCGGAAAGGGAGCGACGCCGTCGTCCCGCATCACCGCGAGGACACGTTGGTTCTTCCGGTTGCCGATGCCGTGCACTGTCGCAGCGTCGACCGAGTCATCCGGCCTGCCTTCCGGTAGCTCGATCCCGCGTGACGCCAGGAACGTCCGAACCCCGTCCAGCCGGGGCCTGCCGTCCACGTAGTTCGCATAGTCACGTTCGGTGAACGGATCATACGTTTCGTCATCGCGCTCCCTCAGAAACGTGTCGAAGGTGTCCTTCCACGCGCGCATGTGCAGCTCCGCGGTACTGGTCAGCACACCGTCGAGGTCGAAGAGGCAGGCGGTGATCGTGTCCGGCAACCCGATCATGCCTTTCACGCTAGTAGCGGTATCGGGGCACCGCCAGGTAGGAAAACTATATAGTTGAACAGATGATGAGGTAATACTCCGTGACGTCTGGAGGGTCGATGACCACCCTCGCGATGCATGCCAGCGACGGCCTGCTCAACGCGCCCGCGTCGTTGTTGTTCGGCGCCGTGGCCGTGCTCGGTCTCGCGGTCGCGACCGCAGGCGCGAGGCGGGACCTCGACGATCGGGTCGCCCCCATGGCCGGCCTCGTCGCGGCCTTCGTCTTCGCGACGCAGATGATCAACTTTCCGGTGCTTCCTGGTGTGAGCGGTCACCTGCTCGGTGGCGCGCTGGCGGCGATTCTCGTCGGTCCTTGGGTCGGCGCGCTGACGGTCAGCGTCGTCGTTGTGCTGCAGGCTCTGCTCTTCGCCGACGGCGGGTTGACCGCGCTCGGTGCCAACCTCACCAACATGGCGCTGCTTGCCACGATCGCGGGCTATCTGGTCGCGCTGGCTTCGCGCAGGCTGGTGCTGCGCTCGCGGTCCTGGCTGGTGGCCACGGCCTTTGTGGCGGCGATCGTCAGCACCGTGGCGGCTGCGGGCGGGTTCGTCATGGAATACGCCATCGGTGGGCAGGGTGCGGTGTCGATGACCGGATTCGCCACGGCGTTGCTCGGCGTGCACCTGCTCATCGGAATTGGTGAAGGCGTCATCACCGCGTTGACCGTAGGCGCGGTCGCGGCCGTGCGGCCCGACCTGGTGTACGCGTTCCGTACCCGCACCGCAGGGGCGGAGGTGGCCGCGTGAGGCCTGTCAGCAGGCGCGCCAGCATATGGTTCTTCGCCGGCTTTGCGGTGGTGGCATTGGTGCTCGCCGGGATCGCGTCGTATTTCGCCGATACCGACCCCGACGGCCTGGAGTCGGTTACCCAGCAGGGCTGCACACAGGTCGGTGACCGCCTCGAAGGCTCATGCCCGGCACAAGACGCCGCCGGTCACGCGCTCGCCGACTCGCCGCTGGCTGACTACACCGTCGGCGGTGATTCCGGGCTGGTCGGTGTCGCGGGTGTCGCAGGCGTGCTACTGACCCTTGCGGTAGCCAGTGCGTTGTTCTGGCTGCTTCGCCGCGGGCGCCGCCGTGGCGCCGCCGACGGGAAGCGAGGCCGGTGGTGACCTCTACCGCGTTGCACCGGCCAGGAACCTCGCCCGTGCACCGGCTGCCCGCACAGGTGAAGGTGGTGGCCGCCTTCACGGCAGTGCTGGCCGTCGTCGCGACGCCACGGGAAGCGTTCTGGGTCTTCGGTGCCGACCTGGCTGTATTGGTCGGGGTATGGGCGGTGGCCGGTGTGCCGGTGGGCTGGTTCGCACGCAGAGCGCTGATCGAGGTGCCGTTCGTCCTGCTCGCCGTTGTGCTTCCTTTCACGGGAAGCGGCCCGCGGACCGAGTTGCTCGGGCTGTCGGTTTCGGTGGATGGCGCCCTCGCGGGCTGGAACATACTGGCAAAGGGCACACTCGGGGTACTGGTATCACTCACCCTGGCCGCAACTACCCACCCCCACGACATCGTCGTGGGAATGCAGCGCCTACGTATGCCTCAGGTGGTGACCACCATCGCCAGCCTGATGTTGCGCTACATCGACGTCATCGTGGCTGAGGCGCGGAGAATGCACACCGCCCGCGTCTGTCGTGGTCACGACCCGCGGTTTCTGTGGCAGGTGGGCGCCGTGGCACGCGGCATCGGAGTGTTGTTCCTGCGTAGCTACGAGCGCGGCGAACGGGTCCATCTGGCGATGCTGGCTCGAGGCTGGACCGGTGCCATGCCTGCGCCCACTGCCACACCGGCAGGGACCGCCGGCTGGTTCACCGGGCTGAGCCCCGCTCTCCTCGTTGCCGTCTTGGCTGGGGTGGGACTGTGGACAACATGACGCCCGCTCTCGCCGTCAAGGACCTGGAATACCGCTATCCGGATGGCCACCGCGCATTGGCAGGTGTGAACTTGCGTGTCGAGGCGGGCGAGCGCGTTGCCGTACTCGGCCCGAACGGAGCAGGCAAGACGACCCTGGTCCTCCATCTGAACGGTGTACTTACCGGGAACCGCGGGCACGTGGAGGTGGCCGGGCTGCCCGTCGTGAAGCGCACCCTGAAGGAGATCCGTCGCCGCGTCGGCGTGGTGTTCCAGGATCCCGACGACCAGTTGTTCATGCAGACCGTTGCCGACGATGTAGCTTTCGGGCCACGCAACTTCGGCGTCGTGGAACCGGAGCTTTCCGGGCGTGTGCGTGCCGCGCTTGAATCGGTCGGTATGGCGGAGCAGGCTGGTCGCTCGCCGATGCACCTATCGGTTGGTCAACGCCGACGCGTCGCGCTTGCCACAGTGCTGGCAAGTGACCCGGACATCCTCGTACTCGACGAGCCGTCGGCCAATCTCGAACCGGTCGCGCGAAAGGAACTGGCCGAACTACTCATCACGCTGGGCCGCACGACACTCATGGTCACCCATGATCTGGCCTACGCCCTGCAGTTGTGCCCCCGGAGCGTGCTCATCGACAATGGCGCGGTGGTCGCCGACGGGCCCACCCGTGAATTGCTGGCCGACCGAGACCTACTCGCCGCCCATCGGCTCGAGTTGCCGTGGGGGTTCCGCCTGGACTGACCGAACGGAGCCGGGTGGTTCGGTCCCCCACACCAGGTCGGTAACGATGCGCACTGCCTCTGTCACCGCCTCGGCGACAGCAGGGCTCAGCCCGATGCCCACTGTCTTCGCCGGTTCACACCCGACGACGACCACCCGGCCGGCGTCGCTGCCGAGAAGATGCAGCAGCCTGATCGCAGCCTTCGGCTGGATACCGTGCGCGTCGAGCAGTGCGGGAAGCGCAGAGGACTGCTCATCCACCTCAGCCTCGATGACACAGAGCTGCCCCGGACTGCCGCCGCGCGGTGTCGCGTCGAGCAAGATCGTGGTGTCGTATCCACCTAGCATGTCGCAGTCCAGGCGGCCGCAACCGAGGCCGTGGTCGGCAAGCTGTACCCAACTCGGCAACGCAACGCCCGCGAGGCGCTGGACCACTTCCACGCCGAAGCCGTCGTCACCGAGCAGTACGTTGCCGACGCCAGCGACCAGAACTCGTGGCCTCATACCTCCCACGGTAAGACCGCTGCTGGTGGCGCACAACGCGCGACTCCCAAACTGTCATCTCGCTGTTCGCCGCTGGCGTCGCAACCGTGTCCGGCACCACGCCTGCGACCTACTTTACGGGTGAGTGCGGTCGGACGTGATGGATGAGTTCGTGCATCGTGTCGTCGGCCAGCCTGTAGTACACGACACGCCCTCTGCGGTGTGCGGTCACCAACCCGTGCGCGCGCAGCAACCGCAAAGCCTGCGACACCGCGGTGTCGGACATCCCGGCGGCCACGGCCAGGTCCGATACGCAGATCTCGCGTGCATAGTGAATGCAGACCAGCAGAGCCAGCCGGGAAGGATCGGCGATAACGGAGAACCGGTCAGCCCATTCGTGCACGGTCTCCCGGTCGCCGAGCCCCTTCAGGGCCGCTTCTACACGCTGGGGATCGATCAGGCGTCGTTGCGGGTCGGTGGACACACCGCCATGATCCCATCGGTCCATCCCATAGGCTCCACACCGGTCCGGTGACGGCTCGACGGGCCAGACGTCGCGCACCCCATCGACACTGGTCGGCCGCTTCCGGCCCGACTCCTGCCCAGCCGGGAGATCGAGCTGCCGGCGGGGAATCCGCCTAGGGTTGGCATGGCCATTGTCCCGCCGAATCGTATCTACGCTTTCCTCGAGCCTCGAGGAAACGGGCCCGGGCCTGACGTAGATCAACAATAGGGTCCGGATAGTCGAGTCGTGCGCGTTCACGGTCTCGGAGCTCCCATGGCATGTGCACCGCTGCACCGGGGACATCGGCGAGTTCGGGTACGTAACGCCTCACGTAGTCGCCATCCGGGTCATAACGTCGTGCTTGCAGCAGCGGGTTCAATACCCGGTTGGGTCTGCTGTCGGTGCCTGTACCAGCTACCCACTGCCAGTTGAGTTGATTGTTGGCCATATCCGCGTCCACGAGTAGGTCACGGAAATGCCGAGCTCCCCACCGCCAGTCCAGGTACAGCGTCTTCGTCAGGAAGCTCGCCACGATCAGCCGCGCACGGTTGTGCATCCATCCCTCCACGGACAGCTGGCGCATTCCCGCGTCGACGATCGGGAAACCCGTGCGCCCGTCGCGCCATGCCGCCATCTCGCGGTCGCAGGTGCGCCAGTGGCCACCGCGCGGGCGATAATCCTGGCTTGTCGCGCTGGGCCGAGCCGCGAGAACTTGATGGAAGAAGTCGCGCCAGGCCAATTGGCGGACGAACGCGTGTGCCCCCGCGGAGCTCCGTCCTGTTCGAGCAACCAGTTCCGTCGCGGACAACGAGCCGAAGTGTAGATGCGGGGACAAACGAGATGTCGCATCGTCGGCAACGGAGTCGTAGACGCGGTGATACACGCGCAGGGGACCGCTCAGCCAGGCATCCAGCTTCGCCCGCGCCGCCTGTTCACCGCCCGGAGGCAGGTTTGAAGAGGGCTGCCCTGTGCAGATCTCACTCGCCGAGGGAACGGTGCCAGGCTCGATGCGTGGCATTCGTAGGCGAGGTGGAGTGGAGGCCAGTGAGCGCATCGGCGCCTCGGACCACCGCCGGAAGTAAGGGGTGAACATCGCATAGTGATCGCGGGCGGCAGGAACCAGCAAGCCAGGGCTGACCACGTTGATCACTCCATCGTGGATCACCAAGGTTCGACCGTTGTCTCGGAGGCTGTTGCGCAGTGCGGTTTCCCTGCCTTTCGCGTAACTACTGACATCAGAGGAGATGTGCACCTCTTTTGCGGCATGCTCCTCGGCGAGTTGGGCGACTACTTCGGGGACATGGCCTCGCCGGATGACCAACCGGGCACCGAGCTCACGTAATCGGGCGTCCAGGTCGCGAAGGCAGTCGGCGAGAAAGCAGGCTCTATTAGGGCGGTTATAGTCGCTGCGGAGGATTGACTCATCCAACACGAAGAGCGGTATGACGCGCTGCGCCGATCTTGCGGCCGCACACAACATCGGATTGTCATGGACCCGCAGGTCACGGGTGAAGAGGCGATCGAAACACCCATGGCTCACAGCCCGGCCAGCAAATCGGTCTCGGTGACTCCAGGCCCCTGCCCTTCCCGGATGAACCACTCCGTACCGAAGGCGAATGCGAAAGCCTCGTCAGGCAGCGTCAGGAAGAAGGACTGCTCACCGATCTGGCTGGCGTGTGCACGCATCGCCTGCCGTTTCAATGCAAGGTAGGGCGTCACGTCAACAGCCGTCGTGATGACGGACTCGGGCTTCCCGAATTCCCGGTTCGGCTCCGGCACCTCGATGCCCGACGTAGCGGAACCCTCGGCGAACAAGCGCATGCCGCGCATCAGGTGATCTCGATTGATGGTGTTCTGGTAGACGCGCGGCGTGCCGGCCAGTGCCCCGGCTCGCAGACCGACGCGATGGACCTGGATATGGTCCGGATGCCCGTATCCACCGTTGTCGTCATAACAGGTCAGGGCGTCAGCCTGCTCCTCACGCAAAATAGCGGCGAGTCGCTCAGCTGCTGCCTCTACGGATGCGGTCCAGAACGAACCCGGCTCGTCGTTGTTCGGCTCGCCCATCATTCCCGAGTCGACATAGTCGAGGAACTCAACACGATCGGCTCCGAGGATTTCCGCTGATGCGTACGTTTCGGCAACACGTCGTTGTGACAGGGGTTCCCCTTCCAAGAGCAACCCGTCCGGAACCTCGCCATGCTCGCCGCGAGTCGCGACGACCAGGACAACACGATGCCCCTGTTCATGGGCCTTGCGCATGGTTCCGCCGCAGCCGATGCATTCGTCGTCCGGATGGGCGTGGAAGGTTACGAGAGTCGCCATGGCCACGAGAGTACGGGAGGAGGACCTCGGGCGAGGGCTTCGGTGACATGAACGGCCCGTTCGCGACATCGATTTTCGAAGTTCACTGGAGTTCGGTGACGGAAGTGGACTAGCTTCGCTGCCATGCATGAAACCACCCAGAACCCCAAGCGCGACTCAGTCGCTGACCTCGGCTTGAGTGTTGTTCGCGAGATTCGAGGAATCGAGCGAGAAATTGCACGATTACAGGCCGTTCAATGCCAGAAGATCGTTGCGTTCGCGGCTCGACGAGATAGTGCTTCCGAAGCGGCCACGGAGCTTTCGTTAGTGCTTTCCATTGGCGAATCGGAGGCGCGAAAGAGAGTCGAACTCGCAAATGCCTTGGCCAGCCGGTTGCCGAATACCCACCGAGCCATGGCGAAGGGGAAGATCGATGTCCACAAGGCTTCGAAGATCGCCGTACCCACTGCCTGCCTTTCGGATGAACAGGCGCGCGAGGTCGACACCGTCATGTCCACACGGCTGGCCGACAAGACCGCCACACAATTGCGTCGTGCCACCAGCTACGTCGTACACAAGATCGATCCGGCTGGTGCGGCGGCCCGTGCCATGCTCAGGCGAGGTGACCGAAAAGTGGTGTTGAGCCACCGAGATGACGGAATGTCCCGACTCCTGATTGATCTACCGGCCGAAGTGGCAACTGCCGCTTACGCGCGCGCCGATCGAATGGCCCGGCAGTTGCGGGGCAAGCGTGAACCTCGGACATTGAGCCAGTTGCGTGCGGATGTGCTGGCTGACGTGCTGCTGGGTCGTGATTCCGGTGGGACCGGAAGTCCGAGAGCGGAGATATTCGTCTATGTAGACCTGCGGACTCTTGCCGGTCTGAACAATGACCCAGCGCAGCTTGCCGGGCACGGCGCCATTCCTGCTTGGGTGGCACGTGAGCTAGCCTCCAACCCGTCAAGTGTCTGGCGGAGAGTAGTCACGGACTCGCTGACCGGAACGCCGGTCGAGGTCGGGACGAAACGCTACCGCCCGCCGAAGGTGACTGACGAGTTTGTTCGGATACGGGACCGGGAATGCCGATTTCCTGGTTGCCACAGGCCCAGCCAGTTCGGCGACTCGGACCAGGCGACGGAGTGGAACCAGAGTGGAGAGACTAACGCCGAGAATCTTGTTGGGTACTGTCGACGTCACCACAGGCTTCGCCAGTCACCTGGGTGGCTCTATCGGCTGAACCGGGAGACACAACACCTCACGGTCCAGACCCCGTCGGGGGCAACGTTCAGCGGCCGGCCTGAACCTCTGCACGAACCCGAACCGGCGTAGGCTGTCCTCAGACTCCAGAGGCATTCTCAGCGAGTTGCGGGCTTGAGTGGGTCATGTCCGATCGACATGAGTCGGTGCCGCCACTGTGCTTGCCCAGGCGTCGGTTCCAGATCCCCTCGACGTTCCTCGTGTACGCGGTCGACTACTCGGCGCATCACATCGACATCGTCGCTACGCATGTCGGTCTTACGCTTGCCGAGTATCTCCAACACACGTCGCCCCAGACCCGACTTGGCTCACGTTCAAGATCATCTAGTGTTTGTGGGGCTGTGACCTGGTGGTTTGTGTGGTTGTGTGGTTGGATTTGCGCACTGATTTGGGGTCGTAGGGTGGGTGGGTGGCGTATGTGCGCACGGTGAAGACGGCCTCGGGTGCGAGGGCGGTGCAGATCGTGCACTCCTCGCGGCGTGGGTCGCGTGATATCGAGCATGTCGGGTCGGCGCATGATGATGCTGAGCTGGAACGGTTGAGGGCGGTGGCGCGGCAGCGGATGCTCGCGGGACAAGGCGAACTCGGTCTGGGCCTCGATGCGGGCGGGGCCGGTGGGCCGTTGCCGATCAGGTCGTCGCGGATGGGGCATCTTTGGGATGCCATGGCGCATGTCTATGGCGTGCTCGGGTTCGACACCGCAGCCGGCGGCGACGAGGTGTTCCGGTGTCTGGTGCTGGCGCGGATCATCGAGGCGACCAGCAAGCTCGACGCACTGCGGGTCCTGGACGAGGCTGGGATTGAGCCGCCCTCGTATGCGACGGTGAAACGGCACCTGCCCGCGTATGCCAAGGACTCGTGGCGGGAGCGCCTGTCGGCAGCATGCGCGGCGCAGGCTGATCTGGGGCCGGCGAGTTTGGTGCTGTACGACGTGTCGACGTTGTACTTCGAAACCGACACCGCTGACGGGTTTCGTGAGCCTGGTTTTTCCAAGGAGCGGCGGTTGGAGCCGCAGATCACCCTCGGTCTGCTCACCGACGCGACGGGGTTTCCGTTGATGGTCAACGCTTTCGAGGGCAACATCGCCGAGACCACCACGATGCTGCCGGTGATCGAGTCCTTCAGGGCCGCGCACCCGCTCAAGGACGTGACTGTGGTGGCCGACGCGGGCATGATCTCCGCGGCCAACCAGAAGGCGATCGAGGCAGCGGGATTGTCGTTCATCCTCGGCATGCGCATCCCCGACGTGCCCTACGTGGTCGCCGAGTGGCGCCGGCAGCATCCCGACACCGACATCCCCGACGGGCACATCTTCACCCAGCCGTGGCCTGCCGGGCACACCGACAACCGGCGTGACCAGGTCATGTACTACCAGTACAAAGCCGACCGGGCCCGACGTACCCTGCGCGGCATCGATGAGCAGGTCGCCAAAGCTGAGAAAGCGGTCAAGGGCGAGGTGGCGGTCAAACGCAACCGGTTCGTGCAGCTCTCCGGCGCCACCAAGACCGTCAACCGCACCCTGGAGGCCAAAGCGCGGGCGCTGGCTGGGATCAAGGGCTATGTCACCAACCTCGACGACCCAACACCCGAGTTCGTCATCGGGGCCTACCACCGGCTGTTCCAGATCGAGAAGTCGTTCCGAATGTCCAAACACGACCTCCAATCCAGGCCGATCTACCACCACAAAAAGGAATCCATCGAAGCGCACCTCACCATCGTGTTCGCCGCGCTGGCCGTCAGCCGTTGGCTCGAAGACCACACCGGCTGGTCGATCAAGAAGTTCGTCCAGACCGCCCGGCGCTACCGCACCATCGAAATCCAAGCCGGCGAACACACCATCACCGCCGCCGACCCCATACCCGACGACCTCCACCGCGTGCTCGACGCCATCCACCGCAACGAAAGTGCGCACTAACTTGAGCCAAGTCGGGTCTTACGCTTGCCGAGTATCTCCAACACACGTCGCCCCAGAGGTGGGCCGGCTTGGTCAGGCAGCGGCTCGTCTTCCATGGTCGAGGACTGTGTGCGCAACCATTCGCTCAGCTCACGAGAAGTCATGTTTACGACCGGTGAAACTCGTTCCAGAGATCCTCGGTTTCCTGATCCACAGCGCTTCCTCCTCGGTGGACTTTTCACAACGAGCACCTGGTCAGCCTGGCGTGGTTTCGCCGCCTAGCGCCGCGATAACCTCCCCCGTGTAGTAGGAGGAGAGTTGGTTGGCGGCCAGAAAGACGAACGATGGAGCCAGTTCATCAGGTTCCGCTGCTCGCTGCATGGGAACTTGTTGCCCAAACTTCTCGACGTGCTCCTCCCGTAGTGTTGCCGGGATGAGCGGTGTCCACACAGGTCCTGGAGCCACGCAGTTGATGCGGATGCCTCGAGGTGCCAGCGACTGGGCCATTGCATACGTCCATGCGTGCACAGCGCCTTTGGTAGCGGAATAGTCGATGAGCTTCTTGTTTCCACGCAGACCGTTCACCGACCCGGTGTTGACGATGGCACTGCCCTCAGGCATGTGTCTAATCGCCGCCGCGGTGACGCGGAAATAGGAGTGTATGTTGACATCAAAGGTGTGGATCCATTGTTCGTCGGTCAATTCGTCGAACGAGCCGAGCTCCTGCTGCGTCGCGACGTTGTTCACCAGTAGGTCAAGGCCGTCGAATTCGCGAACAGTATCATCGACTACCTTGCGACAATGCTCGAGACTCGCCAGGTCTCCGGCGATCAGTACACATCTGCGCCCTTGCTCCTTCACAAGCTTCGCAGTGTGTTCGGCATCGGAGTGCTCGCTTAGGTATGCGATCGATACGTCGGCTCCCTCCTTGGCAAATGCGACGGCGACGGCACGGCCGATACCTGAGTCGCCACCGGTGATAAGCGCGCGCTTGTCGCGAAGCAGGTCCCGGCCGACGTAGTCTCGCATTTCGTCGCGCGGCCGCGGCGCCATCTCTTCCGTACGGCCGGGAGGCTGCTGTGTTTGTGGCGGTTGGTTCACAGGTGGGCTCCTTGCTGCGTCATATGCTCTGCAGGAACTTGTCGACAGTGATCGGCAGGTCTCGAACCCGGACGCCGGTCGCGTGGTGGGCCGCGTTTGCGATGGCAGCGGCAGTCCCCACGATGCCGATCTCGCCAATGCCCTTTGTTCCCATGGGATTCACGTAGGGATCGTGCTCGTCGAGCCAGTACGCTTCGACGGATCCCACGTCCGCGTACCCGCTCACGTGGTACTCGGCGAGGTCGTGGTTCACAGTGAAGCCGAAACGGTCGTCCAGGATGCTTTGCTCGTGCAGCGCCATGGAGAGCCCCATGGTCATGCCCCCGATGAACTGGGAGCGCGCAGTGCGGGGGTTAACGATCCGACCTGCGGCGAACACACCGAGTAGACGTGGTACCCGAACCTCGCCGGTATCGATGTTCACGTGAACCTCGGCGAACTGAGCGCCAAACGCATGCATGGCGAACTGATCCACGAACGGGTTTACCGAACTCTCTGCCGTCAGTTCGTCCTGTGGATCGGGATCTGGACCGTACTTCTTACGAAACGAGCGCGCTGCCTCGACGACGGCGGTACCCCAATTGGTGGTGCCTGACGACCCGCCTGCGACCGAAGCGGTAGGAAGGTCGGTGTCCCCGATGCGCACATCCACGTCTTCCAGTGCAACTCCCAAGGCGTCGGCAGCGATCTGCGTGAGGACGGTCCATGCTCCGGTGCCGATGTCGACCGCGCCGATGGATACCTCATACCGGCCGGTGTCGAGTATGCGGACTCTGGCGGTGGAACCGGCCTGAAAATGCACCGGGTAGGTTGAGCTGGCAACACCGGTGCCAACCCACCAGCCATTCTTCATCGTCGAGCCTGGGGTGGCCACGCGGTTGTCCCAGCCGAACCGCCTGGCGCCTTCACGCAGGCAGCCGACTAGGTTGCGAGTCGAGAAAGGCAGACCGGTCTCCGGGTCGACTTCCGGCTCGTTCCGGACGCGTAACTCTATCGGGTCCACGCCACATGCTTCGGCGAGTTCGTCCATCGCGACCTCGGGCGCGAACATGCCGGGACATTCGCCTGGAGCGCGCATCCAAGAAGGAACAGGCAGGTCCAGAGCGGCCAGCCGGTGCGTGGTCCGCCGGTTCGGCGCCGCGTACATGTTGCGAGTCGGGACGCCGGTCTGCTCGGCGAACTCTTTGATCCGCGACGTCAACTCGACCACGTCATTGCTGATCCCCAGCAGTCTCCCGTCTTGGTCAGCGCACAACCGGACCTGCTGCATTGTCGGTGTGCGATAGCCAACGAGAGTGAACATCTGTTGCCGAGTCAGGGCGAGCTTCACTGGCCGCCCGGCTGTGCGCTTGGCGGCGAGTACCGTGAGGATGATGTGCGCGTGCGCGGTGCCCTTCGAACCGAACCCGCCTCCCACGTAGCGAGCGATGACGCGGATTCGCTGCTCCTCCAGGCCTAGAACGGACCGTAGGACCTGCCGCATCGCGTGAACGCCTTGGGTGGGGTCGTAAACGGTCAGCCCGTCGTTGTCCCACCACGCCACCGTGGCGTGTGGCTCCATGGGGTTGTTGTAGTACATGGCGGTGGTGTAGGTGGCGTCGACAGTTCGTGGCGCGGCCGCGAACGCGGCGTCGATGTCGCCGGTTTCGGTGTCGGTCTCATAGGTGGGGTTCACCACCTCCGGCTTGTACAGCTCATGTTCCGTCGAGAACGTGACGTCGTGGGCTTCACGTTCGTAGGACACGCGGACCAGGTCGGCGGCCTGGCTGGCGGCCTCCGGGGTGTCGGCGACAACGGCACTGATCAGTTGACCGCGGAAGGAGACCCTGTCGGATTGCAGGATCTCTAGCTCCGCGTCGTGTCCCGTCTCCAACCGGGGTGCGTTGAAGGGGGTGAGGACGGTGATGACGCCGTCGATGGCAGTGGCGGCGCGGGCGTCGATATCAGTGACGCACCCACGAGCGATTGTGGCCTGCACGGGATGCAGGTACCCGGGTTGCTGCACCGGGTTCTCGTAAGCGTACGGCGCACACCCGGTGACCTTCATGACCGCATCGACCCGCTCGTGGTCGGCTCCGATGGAGTGAGGTTGGAGCAGGTCCGTCACGGTGCATCGTCTCCCGACAGTTCCCGTAGCGTCGCCACCAGCATGTTGCGGGCCATCGGCAGCTTGAACTCGTTACCGGGCAGCGGCTGGGCATCCGCCAACTCTGCTTCCGCTGAAGCGCGGAACTCATCGTCAGTGGCGGGCCTTCCCAACAAGGCCTGCTCGGCGAGCCGGGCTCGCCACGGCTTGTGTGCGAGCCCGCCGAAGGCGATCCGGGCACCTCGCACGATCCCGTCCGTTACGTCCAGCGCGGCGGCGACCGACACGAGTGCGAACGCAAAGGATGCCCGGTCACGCGCTTTTCGATACCTGGATCGCGTGGCGAAGGGTAGCGGCGGCAGCTCGACTGCGGTGATGAGCTCGCCGTGACGCAGCACCGTGTCCCACTCGGGGTGTTCACCGGGGAGGCGGTGCAGTTCGGTGGCGGGTATCGCACGCCCGCCGTCCGGTCCTTGGACGTGCACGAGGGCATCGAGCGCGGCC
Organism: Saccharomonospora amisosensis; assembly: GCF_011761185.1. Lineage (NCBI taxonomy): Bacteria > Bacillati > Actinomycetota > Actinomycetes > Pseudonocardiales > Pseudonocardiaceae > Saccharomonospora > Saccharomonospora amisosensis. The sequence continues at coordinate 1,692,299 of NZ_JAAOYM010000001.1, forward strand.
AGGGCCACCGCCATGTCGGACGGATGTACGGCTACGCAGTGTTTCGACGCGCCGAGGACGGCGTGGTAGCGCGTATGGCCTTCCAATGCTGAACAGCCCTGCCCTGGCTCACGCTTGTTACACGGTGTGGTGGTGTCCTGGAAGTACACGCATCGGGTTCGTTGCAGCAGGTTCCCACCCGTGGTCGCCAGGTTTCGTAACTGGCCGGAGGCTCCCGCCAACAGTGCCTGGGTAAGCACGGGGTAGCGTTCGCGCACAGCCGAGTCGGCTGCGAGATCACTGTTGCGGACTGCGGCACCGACTCGGAGGCCGCCATCCGGCAGGCATTCGATGCGATCCAGCGGGAGTCGTGTGACATCGACGAGCAACTCGGGTGCCGCGATGCCCAGCTTCATGTGGTCGACCAGGTTCGTTCCTCCGCCGAGGAACGCCGCGCGACTGTTGCCGGTGACCGTCGCCACGGCAGTATGCTCGTCCTCGGCCTGCTTGTACTCGAACGGAATCACGACCAGCGCTCCTGGCGAGGTTCCGCTGCCGAGGGGAACGCGGCGAGTCGCCTGCCCGTAGCGACTTCGCTGATCGCGGCGACGATGTTGACACAAGCACCGCAGCGGCAGAGGTTGCCGCTCATTCGCTCGCGTATCTCGGCGGTATCGAGCGGCGGAGCGGACGTGACCTCGGCTGTCACGGCGCTCGGCCAGCCTTGCCGTGCCTCGTCGAGCATGCCGACGGCCGAGCAGATCTGTCCCGGCGTGCAGTAGCCGCACTGGAAGGCGTCGTGGTCGATGAAAGCCCGGTGGAGTGGGTGTAGGTCACCGTCCTGCGCGAGCCCCGCACTGGTGGTGATGTCGGCTTCGTCGTGTGCCACGGCGAAGGCGAGACAGGTCGTCGCTCGCCTACCGTTGAGCAACACGGTGCACGAACCGCATTGACCGTGGTCGCAGCCCTTCTTCGCGCTGGTCACGCCGAGGTTGTCACGGAGGGCGTCGAGCAGTGTCACGCGGTTGTCCACGGTGAGCGCGTATCGCTGTCCGTCCACCGTCAAGGTGATGTCGGATTTCATGTCACCCCACGCCAGACATCGGGGAGTTCGACGGCAGCGGCTTACCCGGGTGGCGCTGCTGCCAAACGGGGCTACTCGGTGAGCCGGGCACGCAAGAACTCCAGCGTCCTGGCGAGCAAGCGGGAGACGTGCATTTGCGAAATGCCCACCTTCTCCGCGATCTGAGTTTGTGTCATGTTTCCGAAGAATCGCAGGATCAGCACGCGCCGTTCGCGCTCGGGCAGGCTTGCCAGCAGCGGCTGGAGCGATTCGTGGTACTCGACATTCTCCAGTTCCGCGTCTTCCTCGCCGACGGTCTCGGCGAGCGGCAGCGTTCCCTCATCGTCATAGGCGGCATCCATGGATACCGACTGGTAGGCGTTGCCGGCGAGCAACCCGTCCCAGACGTCTTCGTTGGCAAGTCCCAGTTCAGCGGCGAGTTCACTCGGGGTTGGCGCCCTGCCGAGCCGTTGCGCGAGCTTGCCGCTGGCTTGGCTGAGCGAAAGGTGAAGTTCCTTCAATCGCCGGGGGACGCGCACGGCCCAGCTCGAGTCTCGGAAATGGCGACGGACCTCGCCCATGATGGTCGGAACCGCGAACGCGACGAACTCGGTGCCTCGATCGGTATCGAACCGGTCGATCGCGTTGAGTAGTCCCAGTCGGGCGACCTGCACCAGATCATCACGCGGTTCGCCGCGGCCGATGAAACGCCGTGCGATGTGTTCGGCCAGCGGCAGACAACGTGTGATGATTTCCTCGCGCACGGCAGCCCGCCTCGGGTCGTTGGGCGCGAGTTCGGCGAGGTGGTCGAACAGTGCCGCGACATCCTCGTAGCCGGCAGGATGCTCGCGCCCCTCCGTGCGGGGTTGCTCGTGGGGCGTCACGGCAGCGGGGCTACCCCATGCCCGCGTTCGTCACACCCTTGCCTGCCAGGAGCGTTGCGTCGTCAGGGAGTTGTAAGGCGATGGAATATCGGGTCCCGAACGGGTCGGTACGCCAGCGGATCTTGGCCCTGTCCTCCCGGTGCGGACGGCCATTACTCCGGTTTCGGCTCCCGACAGCTGTCTCACTCTTCCGAGTGTTTCGTCAAGTTTGGTGTCACACATTCAGGTCGGCAGTACGACTCCAAGGCGTGACTTCGGTGCGGTTTGGGTCAAATGCGAACAGAATTCGCCGTTGCTGTAGCGGCGTAGCTCGAAGGTTGGGCCGATCGCGCTTTCTCCGTCACACAACGGGAATCGATGCGCAGGCCCACCCGCAGTCTCGGGCTCGGATTCTTCGATCGAAGACTGCTCGAACCCCGCACATACTGTCTACATTGGACGTGTGTGACGTCGTTTGTTGGTGGCTTTTCACCCGAACGTTGTGCTTGCGGCACAGGGATAACGGCGCGTACGGTCGGATCCGGTGGTTGAGAAACCAGCCGCGCCGAGAATCCGCAAGGCCGGAAGGCGGCGACGAAGTGGAACACCTCACGAAGCCGGAAATCGGCATACGGCTCGAACAGCTACGGTCAGGGCTCGTGGTTATTCACGTGTCCGGAGAAGTAGACATCGTGGCCGCGCCTACGTTGCGTCACTGTATCGACGAGCAACTGGGCAAGGTCCGCTCGCTGGTGCTGGACCTCACGGGGACCAGTTTCTTCGGGGCGGCCGGGCTGTCCGTGCTTGTGCACACCGCGGACCGAGCCCGCCAACACGAGGTGAGTTGGGCGTTGATCTGCCCGCACGCCGTTCTGCGGCCACTCACGGTCACCGGCCTGAGCGAAGGCCTGCCCGTCTGTGTGGACCTGCCGGAGGCGATCGCGGCGGTGACGACGGAACAGGCCGCGCTGTCCGGCTCCTGAGCTGTAGACGCGCGCTGAATCGATCTAGTCTCAGGTGTCAGTTGGTTGCCGCACGCGGTGGAGGCTGGCCGCGTTACTGAAGGCGTGGCTGGGGGCTGTGCCTGCTACGGGACGCGCGGCCACGGTTTCCACCGCGCGGAAGGGATCGCCGTCGGCCGCGGCATGACGGCCGGGGCGAGCCGCCGCACCGCTTTGGCCCAGCTCATCAGCTGATCCCCAGTCTTCCCGCAGGCTTGCGGCGCGAGCGCGTTTTCCGGCAGAAGGAAACGGTGCTGCGACAGGCAGCCGCCGCGGGTAGATCTCTTCCGTGTGAACGCAGCCGGTTTCGCACGCGACGCCGAACACGGCGAAGTGCGGGCGTCCGTTCGGCGCCGGTACGGCGGTGCGTGCGTGCGCCCGGTCATCGAAGGTTGGCGGGCGGCTTTCCCAGATGCGCGCGAACCGGAAACGAGCGATCCCGGTTCGCGGTGCGGTGGTGGCTTCCGGTGCGCGGCGTGTTCCGGTGGCGGGCATACGGCCACGTCACGGGGGCCGTTCCGGCAGCTCAGGATCAGCCGATCCGGTCACCGGCCGCTACCGGTCGCGGGAGGCCAAACGACCATGACTGCTCGCGGGCGACGACATCCGTGGCGTGCTCATTTCAGGGAGATCCGATGGTGAACACGATTCTCGACCCGACCGGCGGCACCACACGCACCGCGCAGGAGGCTGTGCTCGCCTCACCCCGCGTCGCGCTACGCGGTGCGACCGTGGGCCTGTTGGAGAACACCAAGCAGAACGCGGCCCTCTTCCTCGACGAGTTGGGCAACCTGCTGTCCGAGCGGCACGGTGTCGCGAACTTCGTGCGGCGCACGAAGTCGGCCTTCGCGCTTCCCATCCCCGACGAGGAGTTGGAGGAACTGGCCGGGCTCTGCGACGTGCTCATCACGGGTGTGGGCGACTGCGGTTCGTGCAGCGCGTCCGCTGTCGCCGACGGCATCGCGTTCGAGCGGCACGGCATCCCGGCCGCCGTCGTGTGCAGCGACGCGTTCGCCGTCACCGCCGACGCGATGGCCGAACTCAAGGGTGCCAGCGGGTATCGCTACACCACCACGGCTCACCCCGTTGCCGTACTCACCGCCGACGAGGTTCGCAAGCGCGCGGAGGAGGCGCTGCCGGACGTCGTCGCCATTCTCACCGGAGAGGCCTTGTGAATCCCGACCCCGATGTGGCACAGGAAGCCATCGAGTACTGCTACGACAAGGGCTGGTCGGACGGGCTGCCCGTGGTGCCCGTCTCCCAGCCCCTTCTCGACGCGTTTCTCGCCACGACCGCTCGTGCGCCGGAACAGGTGATCGGGCGCAGCGAGCAGTTCGATCGGGAGGTCACCGTCGAGCTCGCGGCGATCAACGCCGCGATGGCGGGTTGCCGACCCGAGTACTTCCCGGTCGTGCTTGCCGCGTGGGAGGCGCTCACGCGCGACCGCGCGGCGAGCGGCGGTGGCTGGCAGAGCACAAGCGGCCCCGCGCCGATGATCGTGGTCAACGGCCCGATTCGCTCCGAACTCGGGTTCAACAGCGGGGGAGGCGTGTTCGGGCCGGGCTTTCGCCCGAACGCGACCGTCGCGAGGGCTATCGGGTTGATCGTGCGCAACTGCTACGGGATCCAGCCCGGCGTGCTCGAACAGGCGACGCAGGGGCTCCCGGGCAGGTGGTCGATCTGCCTCGCAGAGAACGAGGAGGAAAGCCCGTGGGAACCGTTGGCGGTCACAGCCGGGCTGCCGGCTGACACGAGCGCGGTCTCGGCGATGCTGCTGCGCACCTGCGAGTTCGTGGACAACCGTCACACGCAAGATCCCGAGCAGATCCTGTGGGACTTCGCCGACACGATCTCGCGGACCGGCTCGCTGATCTTCGCGGACACCTCGGCAGGCGTGGTGTTCGGGCCCGAACACGCCCAGCTGCTGGCGAAGGCGGGCTACAGCAGGACAGACGTCCAGGACTGGTTCGTCGAGCACTGCGGGCGCAGCAGAGCGGACCTGCGGCGGGCGGGCAAAAACGGGACCGGCGACAACGGTGTCCGGCACGCGGACGACTCGGCTGAGGACGATGCGGTGTTCGACCGGATCCTGCCGTCGCGGCGGCAGGTGCCCGTACTGGTCGCAGGCTCGCGTAACGCGGCGATGTCGATGGTGGTGCGGGTGTTCGGGGTGTGGTCCGGCGAGGCGATTGTCGTGGAAAGGCAGCGGTGATGATTGACCCGAGTGGGCTGAAGGCCATGCAGGACATGCTTGCGACCGACGGGTACCGGCTGGAGGCGACCGAGCACGGCGACCGGGTGGATGTGCGAATCTCGGTGGCCGACCCGCAGGCGTGCGCCGACTGCCTCGCACCTGAGCCCGTGCTGCGGGGAATCCTGCACAAGCAGCTCAAGGTTCCCGAGTCCGCGATCGACCTGGTCTACCCGGAGCACGAGGGATGACCGGCATCGACGCGGACCTGCTGACCGATCCACATTCCGATGCCGGTCCGCTGTGGATGCGAGACCGAACCGCCATCGTGACGGGCGGTGGGCTGTCCGGGCAGGCGGGAGGTGTCGGCTACGCGACCGGTCTCGTACTGGCCCGCCACGGCGCCCGCGTGGCCGTCGTGGACCGTGACCCGGAGGCGGCCAAACGCACCGTTTCGGCGATCGAGGACGCCGGTGGTGAGGGGCTGGTGGTCGAGGCCGACCTGACACGCGATGAAGACTGTGAACGAGCGGTCGCGGCGGTCGTCGAGGCGTTCGGCGAGGTGGACACGTTGGTCAACAACGCGGCCGTCGGCGACCGCGCCGGCCTTTTCGATGTGTCGCCGCGGCGTTGGGACGAGTTGATGGACCTCAACCTGAAAACAGCCTGGTTGATGACCAGGCACGTGGTGCCCGCGATGTCGGGCGGCGCGATCGTCAACGTGTCCTCGGCCGCGGTGACCTCGCCGGGGCCGGGCAGCGTGTACGGCGTGGGCAAGGCGGGCGTGGAGTACTTCACCCATGGCGCGGCCTCGACGCTCGGGCCGAGCGGTATTCGCGTCAACTGCGTGCGGGTGGGCGCGATCTGGACGTCGATGGCAGCCAGGGACATGCCGCCGGAGGCGCGCGAGATGCGCAGAAAGGGTGTGGCTTTGCAGACGGAGGGAACGAGCTGGGACATCGCCTACGCGGTGTTGTTCCTCGCCAGCGACCGTGCGAGGTGGGTGTCGGGCAGCATTCTCGACGTCAACGGTGGTGGGCCGCACCGGGCGGGTATGCCGAGCCGGTCCGCAGAGGCGGCCCGCTCGTGACCGGCAGGGTGGCGTTGGTGACTGGGTGCGGCAAGCGGAACGGCATGGGGCAGGCGATCGCACGCATGCTCGCGGGCCAGGGGGTGGCGGTGGTTGTCGCCGACCGGTTGCCCGCCGGGGTGCCGAACCTGCGGCAGGAGCTGATGGGAACCGATTCGGGTGACTGGCGCGGGGTGGACAGCCTGGTGGAACTCATCGGGCGGGAAGGTGGTGTCGCGTCCAGCGTGGTCGGCGACATCGGTGAGGAAGCCGACGCCTCCCGGATGGTCGGCGAGGCCGTCGAGCGACACGGCAGGCTCGACATCCTCGTCAACAACGCCGCCGCGCCGCAGGGCAAGGACCGCGACGACATCGAGGAGATCCCCATCGAGGTATGGGATCAGGTGCTGCGGATCAATCTGCGTGGCACGTACCTGATGTCGCGGTTCGCCGTACCCCACATGCGGCGGCAGCGATGGGGCCGGATCGTGAACATCTCCTCGATGGCGGGCATGGTTGCCGCTCCCCGCTCGACCGCGTATTCGGCGTCCAAGGCAGGCGTGATCGGGTTCACCAGGGCGTTGGCGATGGACGTGGCCGCATGGGGCGTGACCGTGAACGCGGTGTGCCCCGGTCTGGTGGGCACGAGCAGGGCTATTCTCAACCCGGACCCGGACCTGGACGAACAGGCGGAGCTGGACAAGCGCGGACGCGCCATCCCGGTTGGCCGCGCGGGCAGGCCGGAGGATATCGCGGCGGCGGTGCGGTACCTGGCTTCGGAGGATGCCGGCTATGTGACCGGGCAGACCCTTTCGCTGGACGGTGGGGGTATGCAGCCGTTCCCGCTGCCCAGACCCGCGTAGCGGATGGCAGATCCGGTGACCGTGATCCGCGCGGAGTCGGCGCACCACTCGCGGGCGGGAGCGGGGGACTCGCGATGGTGAGCGGGCCCGCGCACTTGGCGAACCTGGACCTGAACCTGCTCGTGATGTTGCGCGAGCTGATCCGTGAGCGCAACGTGACGCGCGCGGCGGAGCGGGTCGGCGTCACCCAGCCCGCCGCCAGCGCCGCGCTGTCGCGCCTTCGCAGGCACTTCGGCGACGAGTTGCTGGTGCGTGGCAAGGGTGGCTACACGCTCTCACCGCTGGCAGCGCAACTCGCCGAGCAGGTGGAGATCGTGTGCTCCAAGGCGGAACGGCTGTTCGCCACCGGCACCCATTTCGATCCGCTCAGCTCGCAGCGGGAATTCACCCTGCTGGTCGCCGACTACACGATCGCGGTGATGGGCACCGAACTCGTGCGCCTGGTCGCCCGGGAGGCACCTGGCGTGCGGCTGCACCTGCGGATGGCGCGGGAGTCGCTGGCCTCCGACGTCGCCGACACGATCCATCTCATCGATGGCATGGTGGCCCCGCCCGCGAGCCGTTTCCGGCTGTCCGGCCTGAGGTCGGTGGAACTGTTCCGTGACCGGTGGGTGTGCGTGGTGTCGGAGGGCAACAGGCTGCTGCGCGCGAACAGGCCGACGCTGGAGCAGCTGGCCTCCTTGCCGTGGGTGGCGCCGTTCCACGACAGTGACGGCTACCCGCCTGCCGCGCCGCTGAGCAGGCAGTTGACCCTGTTCGGCATCCGGCCACACGTCGCGGTGCGGGTGGAGAGTTATCAGGCGGTGCCATCCCTTGTGGCGGGCACCGACCGGGTGGCGCTGATCCAGGAGCGGCTCGCCGCGACCGTGGCGCCACGACTGGGCCTTCGGATTCTGGAGTGTCCCGGTGATCCCGAGCCCATCGTCGAGAAACTGTGGTGGCACAGCAACTACGAGGCCGACCCTGCTCACCGGTGGCTGCGGGACACCGTGTCGCGGGCGGCCGAGCGGCTGCCCGCACCATAACCCGCGTTGATACCACGCAGCCGAAAGCTTTATTTCCGTGCCCGGCGGCTGCTTGCCTAGTGTCGACAGGATGAGACTCACCGACGACGAGCGGGCGATGCTGGGCGGCGCGGAAGGGCCCGCCGTCGCGGCGGCGATGGATCTGCTCGTGCGCTACGGCGAGGCGCTGGACGCCGATCGGCTGTGCGACGTCCGCAACGTCGCGGGGACGATGACCCAGCCCTCTCCCGCGAAGGCCAGGCTGGTGGCCGAGGGAGGCTGGGACAAGGCGTTCGCGGTGATCAACCTCGACTGCGACGACGACATCGAGATACCGCCGATGCGAGTACCGACCTGTCAGCTGCAGCAGGGCTTTGGCGAGGACTCGGTGGGGGTCGCACCGTACCCGAAGACCTTTGTGGAGTTGCAGGGCGACGCCGAGTCGTTCTACGGCCGCAGAGGGGTCAACATCCTGGCGACCTGCACGCCGTACCAGGTGGGCAACCTGCCGGTGCGCGGGGAGCACGTCGCATGGATGGAGTCCTCGGCGGTCGTCTACGCCAACTCGGTGTTCGGCGCGCGCACCAACTGCGAAGGCACCGCCTCCACCGGTGCGGCCTCGCTGACCGGCAAGGTTCCGTGCTGGGGCAACCACCTCGACCACAACCGGTACGGCAGCCATCTTGTCGACGTGCGGTTGCCGGTGCGGGACTTCCTTGACTGGGGCATGCTGGGCTACTTCGTCGGGGACCTCGTCCAGGAGGAACGCCCAGTGGTGGTCGGGGACATCGGTGTGCCCGAGCTGGCAGATCTGAAGCACTTCGGCGCCGCCGCGGCGTCGTCGGGCGGTGTCGAGCTGTTCCACCTCCCCGGCATCACACCGGAGGCGCCCACGACCGAGGCGGCGTTCGGTTCCCGGCCGGTACCGGAGGCCGTCGGCTACGGCCATCGCGAACGCCGCCACGTGTACGAGGCGCTGAACTCCCAGGGCGACAGCGCCGACGTGGATTTCGTGCTGCTCGGCTGCCCGCACGCTTCGATCGATCAGGTGCGCGCGGTGGCGAGAGCGCTCGAGGGCCGCAGGCTGCACTCGGCGACCCAGCTGTGGATCATGGTTCCGAGGGCGTTGCGGGCGATCGCCGACCGAAGCGGCTACACCGAGGTCATCGAGCGGGCGGGCGGCCGCGTCCTCACCGATTCCTGTCCGGCGATGTCCAGGTCGGCACCACCGGGAACGAGGGTGTTCGCCACCGACTCCGCGAAGCAGGCGCACTACCTGCCCGCCATCCTTGGTATCGAGGCGTGGTTCGGCACGTTGGAGGACTGCGTCGAGGCGGCTTTCACCGGGCGCTGGGCTGGTGAGCTGCGATGACGCTCGTGTTGCATGGCAGAAGAGTTGTCGGGGGCGTGGTCGAAGGCGAGGCGCTGGTCTCCCACGAGACCATCTCCGGCTGGGGCGGCATCGACCCGGCCAAGGGCACGATCATCGAGCGAAGGCACGAACTGCACGGCGTGTGCTTCACCGGCAAGATCCTGGTGTTCCCCGGCGCGAAGGGCTCTTCCGGTTGGTCGGGGTTCTTCCAGACGACGCGGCTGCTCGGCACCGCGCCGGTCGGCATGATCTTCACGGTCACCACGACGAAGGCCGCCCTGGGTGCGGTCGTCACCCGGGTGCCAACGGTCACCGACCTGGACCGCGACCCGGTCGAGGCCATCAACACCGGTGACTGGGTACGCATCGACGCCGACAACGGCATCGTCGAGATCAAGCGAGCTGCCGAACCGGTCGACTCAGCGGGCCAGCCGTGAGCGGTAGGTGCGCATCTTGTGCCGGGCGCCGCAGATGTCCATGCTGCACCAGACGCTGTTGCGGGCGGGGGAGCGGTCGTAGAACACCCAGCGGCAGTCGGGATTTCGGCAGGTCTTGAGGCGCTCGAGCTCGCCGGTGAGGCCCGCCGCGAACACCAGCGCCAGCAGCGAACCCAGGTAGGTGTCGAGGGCGCCCGCGCGCTTGGCTGGCAGCACCGGTTCCCCGTCGGGCGCCCATCGCGGGCCTGCGAGCATGGTCTTGGCGAGCCGGTTCAGTTCGGCGACGCGGTCCTCGCCGCCGAGATGGTCGCGGATCGTCTCCCGCAGGCCGACGACCTGCTCGTGTTCCTTGCGGCTGAGCTCGCCCACTTCGATGCCTTGTGCTCGCAACCACTCGCCAGCACTCGCCGGCGTGATCAACGCGTCCTCGGTGGACAGAAGGCGCGCGGAGTTGCAGAACCGTTCCAGTGCACGCAGCTCCCCCGGCGCATCGGTCCTTGAGAAAGACATATTCACTACGTTACCGATTGATATCTTTAGGTGGTAACGGGGAGGGGTGCTGTGCACGACGACTGGACATTGTCGCGGACACACGAAACGCCCTCGGGGTGTGGTCCGGTGGGACCGTGTCGGCGCGGGACCACCCGTGGTTCTGCTGCACGGCACCTTCTCGTCGTTCGCCTGGCGCGACTTGCTGCGAGCACTGTCCCACCGGTACCAGGTGTATGTCTGGGACATGCCCGGATACGGCCGGCCGCAGCAGCAGGCGGCGCAGGATGTGTGGTGGCGCGGCACACGGACACCTTTGAGGAGCTGCCGTCCGACCTGCAGGCCGCGCTAGTGCGCGAGTACGTGAGCACGGTCAGCTCCCACGGAACACCGACGGTGCTGGACGCGCTGGCGCGGCCGTGGCTTGGCAGCGAGGGGCAGGCCGCCTGCTACCGGTAGATCGCTCAGGCCGACCAGCGGCACACCGAGGAGATCGAGCCGCAGCTGCCCCCGGGCTGAACCTCCCGGTGCTGGTGCGCTGGGCAGCGAGGACACGCTCCTGCCCGCGCAGCGTGGCCGCGAACTCGCCGCGCGCATCCCCGGTGCCGTTCCGCGCCCGCTGCGGGGCGCGGGCCACCTCGTGCAGTACGGCGCGCCGGCCCAGCTCGCCGTTGCGGCTGACGTGCGCTGCCGGGCTCAGGTCGCCGGTGCCGACTCCGATGCCACCCGGCGAGCCCACCGCAGGTCGATCTTGCCGCTGGGGCTGCGCTGGATCGAAGGTACGAACACCACCTCGCGTGGGCGCTTGTAGCCCGCCAGCGTCGCCCCCACATGGTCCATCAGTTCCTGATCGGTCACCTCGGCCCCCGGCAGGCGTTCCACCACGGCCACGATGCGGTGACCCCAGCGCGGGTCCGGGACACCGAGCACGTTGACGTCGGCCACCGCGGGATGGTCCGCGAGTACCTGCTCGACCTCCTCGGCGAACACCTTCTCGCCACCAGTGTTGATCACTCGGCTGTCCCGGCCGAGGAGCACGAGGGAGCCGTCGGCGTCGAGTGTGGCGAGGTCGCCCGCGACGACGTAGCGCTGCCCCTTGACCATCCGGAACGTTTGCGCCGTCTTCTCCGGGTCGTCGAGGTAGCGGGTGGTCTCGGGAGTGGGTGCCGCCAGGTGACCGACCTGGCCGGAGCCGGGCACGATGTCGTCGCCGTTGTCGTCGAGTACCCGCGTGCCTGGAAGCAGCTCGAAGCGCGCCGTCACCGTCTGCTTTTGCCGGGTGGTCACCGAGCGCGCGAACGGCCCACCCTCCGACGCGGCCAGCAGGTCCTCCATCCGGGCGTCGCAGTGGGCGAGCAGCCGCCGCTTCACCTCGGCGCTCCACAGCACTCCGACGCTCACGACGCGCTCCAGGCTGCTGAGGTCGTAGGGCCGCCCGCGCTCGGCCGCCCGGTCGAGCGCGTCGGCCAGCGGTACCGCGAATACGTCTCCGACGATGCACAGGTGACCCACCCGATGCGCCTGGACCTGCTCGGCCAGCTCGTCCGGGTCGTAGTTGCGTGAAGGCAGGTACACCACCGTGCCGCCGGTCAGCATGGTGCCGAAACTCATGTACATCCCGGTGCCGTGCATCAGCGGCGGCGCGACGAGCGTGCGCAGGCTCCGGCCGTCCCGCAGCAGGTCGCGCACCGTGGCCCGTACCCCGTCGAGATCGCCGGGCGTAGGTACCCCCACCACGGCGTAGCCGTTGTTGGCCGCCACGCCTATCAGCCACCGTTGATCGCAGGCAACGCCCTTCGGGCTGCCTGTGGTGCCACCGGTGAACATCAGCCAGCCGTCGTCGCCGGAGCGTTCGGTGCGCGGCATCGGGGGGTTGTCGGCGATGGCGCGCTCGTAGTCGTCGGCCTGGAGCTGGCCCTCCTGCTGCCCCAGCCGCAGCAGCGAGGTCAGCTTCGGCAGGTCGTCCCGCACGGCGGCGACGATGTCGGTGAGCGCGGCGTCGAACACGATCGCCACCGCCGAGGCGTCGGTGAGCAGTTCCTGCAGCTCGCGTTCGCGGTAGCGATAGTTCACGTTCACCGGCAGCGCGCGCAGCTTCAGCAGTGCGAACACCGTCTCCAGGTACTCGGGTCCGTTGAACAGGGCGATTGCGACGCGGTCACCCTGGCCGACCCCGTGGTCGGCCAGCCAACTGGCCAACCTGCTCGCCCGCTCGTCCAGCTCCCGCCAACCGCGCCGGGTGTCACCGTGCACAACCACTGGCCGATCACCGGCCTCGTCGGCCACTACTTCCAGCAGGGTCGCGAGGTTGGTGTCCATCGGGTGCGCTCCTCGTGGCGTCGATGTGGTGGAGGTCGGTCGAGGTGGGTAGAGGCTGGTCGCGGCAGGCCAAGGCAGGCCAAGGCAGGCCGAGGGCAGACCGAGGGCACAGCCTCGCGGGTCGAGTCTCGCCGTGCCAGGGTGCGCGGGCAACAGCGTTACCGTCAGCCGGAAGCCGGGCGCCGCAGCGCGCGGCTCAGTTTCGAAGGCCAGCGTGCCGGTCGCGCGCCGAAGCGGCGCAGTGCGCCGGAGAACGTCCGCAACAGCTCGTCGCCGCTCGTTTCGGCCAGCTCCACCTCCAGCTCCCGCCAGGAGTCGGGGCCGGGCGGGTCACCGCCGCCCTCCGAGGTGACGTGATCGTCCATCAGGGTCGCTACGACGTGGTCGTCGGCGTCGAGCAGGGCGTAGGAGTACCGGGTGGTGCGGATCCGGACGACGGGGACGAGGTCGGCGCCCCGGCCGTGCTCGCGTACCCGGTCGGCGAGGTTTCGCGGCAGGGCGTCACCGGTGTCCCCCAGCGGTTCGGCGAGCTCCTCGCGGTGGCCGCTCGCGTGGGGCAGCTTCAGGTGCCACCCCGCGTCGGCGCCACCGGTACGTCGGCGCAGCGTGATGCCCGCGCCAAGCAGCCGGTGGTCGTGGGTGTCGAAGTAGGTGGCCTCCAGTACCGATCTGACCGGGTCGGCCTGCCTGGCTACCGGACCGATCCCGTCCAGGCGGGGGACCGGGCGATCCAACTCCAGCTCGAACTTGATCTCCCGCTCGATCATCGCGCCTCTCCTCCGCGCCGCATGTCCCCCTGCGCGCCAGGGTAGGGCAACGGGCGCGCCGCCAGCGCGCGACGACGGCCCGGGCGCGGACCCGGCGGGTCGCCTACTCGGGACCTGCCTGCTTCTGCTTCGTGCCCGCTGTGGCGACGGGGCTCGGTGGCCGTGCGGTGATGAGCACGTTGATCCACCTGTTGTCCGGGTCGACATCGATCAGCAGCGCCTTGGCCATCAGCGTCAGGGGGATCGCCAACAGTGCGCCGAGCGGACCGATGACCCACGCCCAGAACACCAGTGCCAGAAACGACAGTGTCACGCTGATGCCGACAGCATCGCCGACGATCTTGGGCTGGACGACCGACTCGACCACGAAGTTGATCCCGATGTAGAGCACGATAACCAGCAGCATCGGGCCCGGCCCGCCTTCCAGCAGTGCCAGTAGCGCTGGCGGCAGCAATCCGATCACGAACCCGATGTTGGGAATGTAGTTGGTGATGAAGGCCAGCAGGCCCCACACGAACGCCAGCGGGATGCCGAGCACCAGCAGCACCACGACGTCCAGCGCGGCCACCACGAAGCCGAACACCGTCGTCACCCACAGGAAGCGGCGGGTGCCCGAGGCGAACGATGCCAGCGCGGTGACGACGTCCGGCCGCTCGGCCGCCACCGCGCCGAGCCTGCCGTGGAACTGCACCGCGTCCATCCCCATGAACAGCACGACGAGCACGATCAGCAGCAGGTCCGACGCGATACCGGCCAGCTGCCCCAGCACGTCCTGCAGCACACCGACGACGCTGCCGACGTCGAGTTGGCGTAGCGCGTCCTCCACCTGCGCCTGCCCGACGCCGAGCTGCTCCAGCAGCCCGGTCGCCTGCCGCAGCAGCGTGTCGAACTGGCCGCTGTAGTCAGGAAGGCGCGTGGCCAGCTCGGCCACGGCCAGTGCCAGCGAACCGGCGAGTACGGCGAGCACAAGGAAGGCCGCGACGATCCCGGCGATGGTGGCCAGCAGTACCGGCGCTCCACGCCGTCGCAGCCACGCGGCCAGCGGGCTCACCGCGATCGTGAGGATCAGCGCGAGCAGCACGGGCCCCAGCAGGTCACCCATGGCGCGCAGGCCCGCCACGACGACGACGAGCGCGGCCATCCCGACCAACACCACGAGCCCCCGTGGCAGCGGGAGCCGTGGCCTCGCGACGTTCACAGCAAACCGCTGGGATCCGCCGGAACGTCCACCGCGTGTTCGCGCAGCGCCTCCAGCGGTACCACCTCGGTCGCCCGCTCGTGCGTGGCGGCGAGCACGACGGGTGGCGCCACGCCCGCCTCGTACGCCTCCAGCCAGCGGGAGGCACACACGCACCAGCGGTCACCGGGGCGCAGTCCCGCGAAGCCGTACTCCGGCCTCGCGGTGACCAGATCGTTGCCGGTCGTCTGCTGGTGAGCGAGGAACTCGGCCGACACGACCGCGCACACGGTGTGGTTACCGAGGTCCTCCGGCCCGGTGTTGCAGCAGCCATCGCGGTAGAAACCGGTCAGGGGGTCGGTGCCGCACGGGTCGAGCCTCCCGCCGAGTACGTTGCGATCGGATGTCATGTGCCCAGCGTGGCACGGGCCGGGCCGTTCCGGCAGTGGAGTCGCGACGACACGTCAACGTCGAGCCGCCCTGCCGGTTTCGCCCGCCGTCTCGTTCGGCGCGCCGCCGGTCGGCGGGTGGGGCAACTGGTCAAGGTGAGGTCGCAACGTGGCGGGGCCGAGGTCGGGACGACCTCCCACGCGCTCCACGGTGGCGCCCGCCGCCGCCACCGCGAGCCGTGCCGCTTCGGCCAGCTCCCCGCCGCTGGTCAGTGTCGCCGTGAGGCCGGCGACCAGCGCGTCGCCCCCGCCGGTGGTGTCGCCGGTGCCCGCACCGCTTCGCCGGGTGTGTGGCAGGAAGAGTTCCCGTTCCGCGTCGACGAACACGTTGCCCGAGCCTGCCACCTCCAGCACCACGAGTTCCGGTCCCCGCTCGCGGATGGCGTGCGCGCCGAGTATCGCGTCACGAACGGTAGCGATGGACCGCCCTGCGAGCAGTTCACCCTCCCGCGCGTCGGCTCTGAGCACGTCCGCGGCGGCGAGCAGCGGTTCCCGCGAATACTCGTCGCCGCTGGGTGCTCCGTCGAGTACCACCCGGGTGCCGCCGGCACGCGCCAGCCTCGCCGCTTCCAGCGCCACGTCCGCGGGCTGCCGCAGCTGCACCACCAGTGACTCGGCCGCGGCGATGGCGGCGCCCGCCGCGACGACGTCGGGGCCGGTCACCAGCGTGGCTTCCGGGATGTGTTCGAGGTAGTGCCAGTGGCCCCGCGAGTCGACGACATTGACGATGAGCGCCGTCTCGGTGCCTTCCCGCCGTACCACGCTGGCGGTGTCGACGCCGTCGAGCCCTGCCTGTTCCATCAGGTCGGTGCCGACCCGGTCCGCGCCCACCACGCCGACGAGCGTGACGGACATCCCCAGCTGTGCCAGTCCGACCGCCTGGTTGGCGCCCTTGCCGCCGAGCAGCTCGTACCGTCGCCGTACCGCCGCCTGTTCGCCCGCGCCGGGCACGTCGGCGACCGTCAGCACGAGATCTCGGGCCACCTGGCCCACCACCACCACATCGACCGGCATGGCCCTAGCGATACCCGGCACCGCGGGCGGTCAACCACGGCCGGTTTCCGCCGAACACCCGACGGCCACACCGGTGCTGCTCTACGGTGTGTCTGGTGAGCGGACTGCTGATCGTGACCGGTGGGAGCAGGGGTATCGGAGCGGCGACGGCGCTGCTGGCGGCCGAGCGCGGCTGGGACGTGTGCGTGAACTACCACCGAGACCGTGATGCCGCCGAGGGCGTTGTCGCGGCCTGCCGTCAGCGTGGGGCCTCCGCCGATGCGGTCAGGGCCGACGTGCGTGTGGAAGCCGATGTCGTGGCGTTGTTCGACACCGCGGTTCAGCGGCTGGGGCCGTTGCGTGGTCTGGTCAACAACGCGGGAATCGTGGCGCCGAAGGCTTCCGTCGCCGACATCGACGCGGAACGCCTGCGGCGGGTGTTCGAGGTCGATGTGGTGGGGGCATTCCTGTGCGCGCGGGAGGCAGCGCGAAGGATGGGCGAGGGCGGGGCCGTGGTGAACGTGTCATCGCGGGCGGCCGTGCTCGGCTCGCCCGGCGAGTACGTCGACTACGCGGCGGCCAAGGCCGCGGTGGACACGCTGACCATCGGCCTGGCCAAGGAGGTCGCCGGGTCCGGTATCCGCGTGAACGCGGTGCGGCCGGGCCTGATCGAGACCGACATACACGCCAGCGGGGGAGAGCCCGACCGGGTCAGGCGGCTGGCGCCGACGGTGCCGATGGGCCGCGGCGGCACCGCGGAGGAGGTCGCGGAGGCGATCCTGTGGCTGCTGTCCCCGGCCGCCTCCTACGTCACCGGGTCCTTTGTGGACGTCTCGGGCGGTCGCTGACGCGGCGCTGCTGGCTCGCTCATGAGACCACCTGGTCCTCACCACTGGCGTGGTGGCCTCGCAACAGCGCGGCGACCAGCGCGGCCGCCGCGAGCGCCAGCACCGCAACGCCCCACAGCGCGGCGGTGTAGCCGCGCAGGCCGAACCCCAGGTGGACCGCCGCCAGTGAGGAGAACACCGCCAGCCACAGCCCGCTGCCGAGCTGGGAGGCGGTCCCGATCAAACCGGACGCCAGCCCTGCCTCGGTCTCGGGAAGCTTCGAGGTGGCAAGCATGATCAACGTCACCATCGCGCAGCTGCAGCCGAGGAAGATCGTCGCGGTGGCTGGCAGCACGCCCGTGACGTAGCCGGTGTCGCGGCCTGTCGAGGTGAGCAGCATCGACCCGGCGGCGACCAGCATGGTCGCTCCCATCAGTACCGTGCGCGGGCTCAGCCGTGGCAACAACCGGTTGGCGACCAGCGAGCCCATCGCGACGGTCAGCGAGGCGGGCAGCAGCGCGAGCGCCGTCTGCAGCGCCGAGTAGTGCAGTATCCGCTGGAAGTACAGCGTCATCAGATAGAACACCGTCACCGGTGCGCCCGCCAGCAGGAACATCGTCGCGTTCGCGGCGGTGAGGGTGCGCAGCCGGAACACGCTCAGCCGCACCAGCGGCGCGCGGCGGTGGCGCTGGATGGTCACGAACGTGCTCAGCAGCGCCACGGCGGCCAGCCCGGAGGCGACGGTCAGTGAATTGGTCCAGCCACGCTGGCCGCCGTGAAGCACGAAGTAGACCAATGCCACTACCCCCGTGGTCACCGTGACCGCACCGGGCAGATCGAAGCCCTGGGTTCCCGCGAGGCGGGACTCGGGCACCGTTCGGGCGGCGAGCACGACGACGCCCGCGGCGATGGTTCCGTTGACGAGAAACAGCACCGGCCAGGACAGCAGCGCGGTGAGCACGCCGCCGAGGAGCAGCCCGAATGCGGCCGAACCCGCGTTGATCGCGCTCCAGATGGCCAACGCCCTGCGCCGCCCAGGCCCCTCCGGGAAGGTGGTGGTCAGGATGGACAGCGCCGTCGAGCTGAGCAGCGCCGCACCGAGTCCCTGTGCCGCGCGAAAGACCAGCAGCAGCAGTTTGGTCGTGGCCAGCCCGCACAGCAACGATGCGGCGGCGAACAGTGTGAGCCCGGTACAGAAGACCCGCCTGCGGCCGAACAGATCGGCGCCCCTGCCACCGATCAGCAGGAAGCCGCCGAAGGTGAGGGTGTAGGCGTTCACCACCCACGACAGCCCTCCTGGGCCGAAGCCGAGGTCCTCCTGGATCGTCGGGAGCGCGACGAACAGATTCATCACGCTCACCATCACGACGAACTGGGCGAGGCAGACGGTGAACAGCACCAGCCTCGGCCGAGCCGCCGTCAGTCCGGGATGACCGGGATGACCGGTACAGTCGTGACGGCCGGGTTGGGTGGGTTCGCTTGGATCGGTGGGGACGGGGCGATCCATCAGCGGCAGGCCGGGCGGTGAGCGCAGGCCGATCTGTGATCCCGCACGTGGTGAGGCGCGGTTACGGGCACGGGCAAAGCGATCCCCCTGTTCACTTCGGTCCCGCTCGGTACTCGCGGCTCCGAGCGCGCGGCACGTGGACGACATTGGTGTGCACCGCGCGACGGGGGCTACCCCGATTACCGAGATTCCATGCACGCGGGTTCGCTCACGCCGGGCCGCGTGGCTTTCCGCCAGGGGGCCGTGAAGGCTGCCGGCCACGTTGCGGCCGTCGGCAGGCCAACGCGAGCGCTCGTCGCTCGTCGCGCCCGGGATGGCGCCGACGTTTCCACGCACGTCCGCCACGACCACCCGCGTGGGCTGGCGCGGTCGGTCGCGACGATCTTCGGTCAGCGGACCTGGCGAACCCCTGGTCGAAATGCGTGCTGTGAGAGCAGGAACGGAGGGGGCGAGCTCGCGCTTTTTTCCGGTCCGATTCGGCGCGATCTCACTTCGGTTCGGACACGAACGTTCCCTTCGACTTCAACGTGGTGACCAGGCCGCGTTCCCGCAGAATCTGAGTTGCCTTGCGAATGGTGTCGAGCGCGACTCCGTACTCCTCCGACAGCGCCCGCTCGCCCGGCAACCTGCTGCCCGGACGCCACTCGCCGCGCTCGATGAACCCCGCCAGGTGGTCCGCCAGCAGCACGTATTCGTAGCCCGTCTTGTTGTCCGGGTTGTACTTCTTGCGTTCAGGACCGTTCATGAGGTGCAAAGATAGAACTGTCCTGTGCTGTGCCTGGCCCTGGACCGCGGTGTAGCGCGCTGTTATTCTCGTCATCCCCTGGGTGGGCGGCCGCCGAGGGGGCCTGGTGTGGCGCGCGGCGACAGCGACGACGGTAGTGACGGTGGCGGCCCGCCGGGCGCGGTGGCTCAGCCCAGTTCGGCGGGGCCGCGCTGCTCCGGCACGGGGTCGGCGCTGACCTGCCTGCTGACCTCCTTCAACCGCGCCGCGATGCGTTCGACGTCACCGGGGCCCAACCGCGTCGACGGCGCGCCGATGCCCAAAGCGGCGGGCAGCCGGGTGCCTGGCAGAGCGGCGGCAACACACCGCGCGCCGCATTCGTTCTCCTCGTCGTCGACGGCGTACCCGCTGGCGCGTACCCGTGCCAGCTCATCGAGGAAGGCCTCGACGGAGGTGATGGTCCGGTCGGTGAGCGCCCCCATGCCGGTACGGCCGAGCAACTCGCGTACCCGGGTGTCGCTGAGCCGGGACGCGACAGCCTTGCCGAGGGCGGTGGAATGCAGCGGATCTCGCTCTCCGCGCGCGCTCGCCAGCCGTATCCGGTTTCGGCTGTGCACGATGTCGACGTAGATCACGCGATCGCCGTCGAGGATTCCCAGGTGAGTACTCTCGTCGAACTCGTCGCGCAGCCGTTCCAGCCAGGGGCGCGCCCGCTCGCGCAGCACCTCGAGATGCCGTGACTGCATACCGACGAATCCGAGGCCGAGTCGGTACAGGCCGGTGTCCTCGGTACGTTCGACGTAGCGGTGTGCCTCAAGCGTCCACAGATAGCGAAAGGCTGACGATTTCGGCAGTTCGGTCGCCTGACCGACCTCGATCAGGGACACGCCGTCGATGGATTCCTGTAACAGGTTGAGAATCGAACAAACGCGTTCGACGGCGCGAACGGTGTAATCCGGTTCGTCGCCCGAGTCGCCCTCGACGGTGTCACTCCTGCCCAGTTCCCGTCGCCGTGGCACCGTTGACATCCCTTCGATTCCGGATCGTGAGTTTCAGAATCCTAGCCCTCCGGTGGTTTGTGAGCAGGGGGCCAGAAATGCGAGCGGAGCGGAGTTCGGAGTGAGTATCGACACCTCGTCGCGAGGTATGTCCACAGTGGTCCAGTGTTCGATGGTGTAACGAAGTCGGCGTGGCAACGATAGGCATCGTACGGCGCGCTGTGTCGGGCTATTCGAGGATAGGTATGCAATTTGCGAATTGCAGCATACACCCGTTTGGTGGTGTCGATGCTCGGCTCGGTGCACGAGGCTAGGGCGCATGCAGCTGAATGGGAGGAGCGGAGGCCGCTGGGTCCGGCAAGAGTCACGGGCGTGACCGTCTCGGGGCCCGGCTCTCCCCAGTGCCGCGGAGACAATGACCAGGTATTTCGAAAACTATCTAGACGGCCACTTCGATGACCGCCTCGGCGATCAACTCGGCGATCTCGATCCCACCGAGGGCGGTGGCCGTGGCGGTGCCGCGCGCCCGGCGATCCCGGCACCCAACGCGGTGATCACGGGGCACCGGCAACCCGTGCTGAGGCAGCAGCAGGAGCCGGGGCGGCGCCAGCAGCCGGAGCGGCGTCCAGGAGAGGAACCTGTCTGGGAACTGGTCCGGCGGGTCCGCAAGCAGCGGGGGCTGACGCAGTACCAGCTCGCGGACCTGCTCGCCGAGCTGTCGCGCAACGCGAGCGTGAGCCGTGACGAGGTCGCTCGCTGGGAGCGCGGCAAGCGGGTGCCGGGGCCGTACTGGAGGCGCTGGCTCAGCGCGGCACTGGGCGTACCTGTCGACGAACTCGCCGCCGCCGTCCGTTGTGGACGGCGTATCCGCTGACTGTGCACGGGGTGCGCTCGCCTGGGTACACACGCCGGACCGCGGTGTAGCGCGCTAGTCAACTAGCCTGCTACAGTGTGCACGGCTGCTGTTGCAGGACCGTTCATCCGCCCGACAGGTAGCCACCGGCGGCGCGACCCAGCCCCTTTCTCGCCGAGTCGCGCCGCCGAGCCAGCCAGAACGAACGCGAGGGGATCGGTTCGACGAGGGGGTACTACTGCGATACCGAGGCGAGTTCGCGAGCGGTGCGTTCCAGCATCGTCCGCGTTAGCTCCGGTGTGACCGCGTGCCGCAGCAGGGCGGCCCACCGGGAGCGATAGCGATCGACCTTCTGTTCCGTGCGGAAGTGGATCCAGTCGGCCGCGGTCTTGACGAACACCGCGCCGGGATCGCGCTCGAGTTCGGGAGAAAGGTCCAACAGTGCGAAGTTGCCCTCGGCGGCGAACCCGGCGCCGGCGGGCACCACCTGGACAGTGACATGGGGGAGTTCGGTGAGATCGAGTAGCGCGACCAACTGCTCGCGCAGCACGTCCCCGCCGCCGACAGCCCGGTACAGCACCGGTTCGTCGAGCAGCACGTGCAGCGTCGGTGGCTCGTCCTGGTGCAGCACCGCCTGCCGTCCCGGCCGCAGTCTGCGGTGCAACTCGCCGAGCAGTGGCTCGGCCACCTCGTCGAGCGCGTCCGCGTATCGCGAGGTCTGGACCAGGTCGGGAACGGTCTGCGGGGCGTAGAGGTGGATGTGCTCCGCCGACGACTCGAAGTTCACGAGCAACTCGAGCTGGTGCAGCTCCGAGGGTCGCTGCGACTTCTTCACCCGCGGCAGCATTCCCTTCCACCACAGGGGTTTGCGCTTGGCGCGCTCGATCACCCGCCAGTACGGGTCGATGAGCTGGCTGTGCCCGAGCTGGGCGAGCACGATCTCGATGTAATCCTTGTTCGCCAGCCGCGTCGAGGACTCGAAGTGCCGGATGCCGGACGCATTGCGGCCGAGCGCCCCGGCGAGCTCACGGGGCGTGAGACCGCGTTCCTTGCGGAGTGCGGCGATCCGTGTGGCGAACCAGTCGGCCGTCACGACGGGCGTCGGAGCGACCACGACCTGGGCGTCCCTCCCGGGTTTGGTGTCACAGAACCGTTCGAAGGTCACTCTATCGCCGGGGCGGGGGTGCTCGCGCCCGGCTCGCCGGTGAGTTCTTTCGCCAGTTCCTCGACAAAGGCCACCGAGTCGTGCCCGGGTAGCGCCTCCTTCCACAGTCGCGCCCAGCTCGCCTGGAAGGTCGTCAGGTGCTCCGCGCTTTCGTAATGGATGCGGTCCACGGGGGTGCTGACGTATACCACGTCGTGCAGGTCCTCGATGACGTCGTTGGGCAGCACCAGTTCGGTGAAGCCGCCGGTTGTGGCGGCGGCCGCCCCGCAGGATTGGGTCAGCACCCGAAGCTCGACGTTGGGCCTGCCAGCCAGCTGTGCCAGCTGGTCGAGTTGAGCATGCAGCACTGCGGCGCCACCCACCCGCCTGCGCAGTGCGGCCTCGTCGACGAGCCAGCGGAGCCGTGGCGGGTCGGTTCGGTCCAGCACGGCCTGCCGTCCCCGCAGCAGCCGCAGCCACACCTCGATGTCGTGCTCGCTCGCGGCAGGCTGCCGTGCCCTCAGTACCGCCTCGGCGTAGGCCTGGGTCTGGGCGAGTTCGGGCACGCACTGGGTGTCGTAGGCGAGGATGTGCACTGCGGAGGACTCGAAGCCGACGAACAGCGCCAGCCAGTGGGGTGGGAAACCGTCAGGGAACTCGCCGTCCCACCAGTTCGGCGAGCGGCTCTCGACCCGGTCGCGCAGCCCGCGGTAGTAGGCAGCCCGTTCACTGTGCCCGTAGGCCTCCAGCATGATGTCGATACTGCGGTGACTGGGCAGGTACCGGCCCATCTCGTAGTGCCCGATGGTCGCCCTGCTCTTGCCGATGCGCCTGGCGATCTCGCTCTGGTTCGGATTCGGGCTCGTCTCTCGCAGCTTCTTCAGGCCCTGGGTGAAAGCCCACTCCGCGACAACATGACTCACCTCGACCAAGGGCGTCACCTTTCACTCCGGATGAGCGGCCACGCGTCACCCGAACAGGCCACACCAATGATGTAGCGCGCTAGGTTGTAGCGCGCTACATTGGTCGTGGCTACGTACGGTTGGACGCCTGTCACGTTAGCCCCCGGTGACGCCGGTCGTGGCAACACCCTCGCACCGCGACGGCGTCGCCGGTCCAACCATCCGACGTCGACTGTGGGGAGAGCTATGTCCGGACGGACCCGGTGGCGACCGGGGCACCGCGTCGTCACGAGCGGCGGGAGGTGCGGGTCGTGGCGGTGAGCGGTTCGAGTGACTGGACACCGTTGGCCTGCGCCGTGTCGGACACCCGGGAGCGGGCGGGCCGCTACGCGGCGAGTGACCGCCGCGCCGAGGCGGAGGCCGCTCGGAGGGAGGCGGGGTACGTGGAGGCATGGGAGGCCCGGCGCAACGGCCGGTTCGTGCGACTGTGGGTCGTCAAGGTGCAGGTCGAGGTGGCGGCACTGGACTGGACCGACGCTCGCTGGCGGCTGTGCGGCTACCTTCGCCGCCCCTACCATCGCGTCGGCGACGCGCCGGTGCTGTATGCACTGGGCAGGCCGACGTTACGGGAGGGGTGTGTCGCCGGGGCGGATGTCGATTACCCGTTCGAGGCCTTGGATCACCGGCACGACCGCGCGCCTTTCGGTGCGTTCGAGCGCGTTCACGTCGACCAGTACGTGCGGGCGTTGCGGGCGGCGAGGGCGCGGGTGCTCACCCCGCCGGACCGACCGGACTGGCCGGAGTGCGCACCTCCTGGTGAAGGTGACTGGCCCGCCAGGTCGCCGGTGTCCAGCCAGGTGCGGTTGGGGCTGTGGCGTTCCTGTCATCAGGTGCTGTTGCTCGCCGGTCCCGGCGAGGCCGAGTCCAGGGCGCGCGAGCTGGCCGCCACGATCGTCAGCCATGCCGGCTGCCCACTGGGTGCCGTGGTCGGGTTGGAACCGGACGACGGCCATGCGGCCCCCGACGGGCGTTGGATCCACCCGGCGTGCACGCTGGGGCCCGCGAGGGTGGCGGCGTTGTGGGACGACTACGACCTCGCCGAGCGTGACGTCGGCGAAGCCGCCGCACTCGCTGACGTCTACGCGCACGCGGCCGAGCGCGTGCGGATGAGCTTCGAGCGCGACGCGCGGCGCCACTCCGTCAACTGGAATGCGGTGGAATGCAAACCTATGCAACGGCAATGACATGACGTATGCTCAAACGTGAGCCGAACCGGCGCGTGTTTCATGTTCTGCCGTGGCTCGCCCGGGCATCTCTGACCCTCCCCAAGGTGCCCGGCTGCATGGGCGCCCCGGTGCTGAACCCCCAGCGGCACCGGGGCGCTTGCCGTCCGGGCGGCCTAGCGCCCTGCATCGTTCAGGCGAAGTCTGACTGAACAGTTACCGACGGGTAGTGACATGGTGTACCGCTTGGTGCAAGGTGCGCTGTCGTGAAGTCGGTGACTCGAAGAGATGTACTGCGCGCCGGTGGCGCGCTCGCCGCGGTGACAGGCGCCGGGGTGCTGGGTGGTCAGGCGTACGCGGCGCAGGGCGGGCGGGAAGGAGCTCTTCCGTTCGCGCACGGTGTGGCGTCGGGAGACCCACTGCCGGACGGTGTGCTGCTGTGGACGAGGGTGACCCCGACACCCGAGTCCGTCCCCGGTTCCGGGGTGGGCCCGGACGTGACGGTGTCCTGGGAGATGGCGCTTGACGAGCGGTTCACGGAGATCGTCGCCGGCGGCGCGGCTCGAACCGGACCGGGCAGGGACCACACCGTCAAGATCGACGTCGCCGGGCTGCACCCGGCGACGTCCTACTGGTACCGCTTCCGGTACGGCTCGGCCGTCTCCACGGTGGGCCGCACCCGAACGGCACCCGCCGACGGCAGCGCGGTGGACCGGCTGCGGCTCGGCGTGGTGTCGTGCGCCAACTGGCAGGCCGGGTACTTCGCCGCGTACCGGCATCTGGCACAGCGCGACGACCTGGACCTGGTTGTCCACCTCGGCGACTACCTCTACGAGTACGGACCGGGCGACGATGCCGCAGCCGACGCCGTGCTTCGCCCGCACGACCCACCGCTTGAGATCATCACGCTCGAGCACTACCGCCGCAGGCACGCCCAGTACAAGACCGATCCGGACCTGCAGGCGCTGCACGCCCGGGTGCCGTTCGCGGTGACCTGGGACGACCACGAATCCGCCAACAACGCCTGGTCCGGTGGAGCCGAGAACCACACCGAGCAGGAAGAGGGCACGTGGGCCAGCCGCCGCGCCGCCTCACAGCAGGCATACGCGGAATGGATGCCGGTGCGCTACGAGCCTGGCGGCAGGCTGTACCGCAGGCTGACGTTCGGCACGCTGGCCGAACTGTCCATGTTGGATCTTCGAAGCTATCGCAGCGAGCAGCCCGCGCATCCGTTCGATCCCGGTATCGCCGACCCGGACCGCACGATCACCGGTGCGGAGCAGCTCGACTGGCTGACCTCCGGGCTCGCGACGGCGCGGGTGCAGTGGAAGCTTGTCGGAAACTCGGTGATGATCTCGCCGGTGCGGTTCCCCTCAACTCTGTCCACAGAGGAGCTTCGCGCGCTCTCGCGGCTCACCGGGCCGGTGACGGGCGTACCGATCAATGTGGACCAGTGGGACGGCTACACGGCTGACCGGCTGGAACTGTTCGCCGCGCTGCGAGACAACGGTGTGCGGGACACGGTGTTCCTCACCGGCGACATCCACACCTGCTGGGCAGCGGAGTTGCCCTCGGACCCACTCACCTACCCACTGAACCGGGCCTCGGTGGGAACCGAGCTTGTCTGCACGTCGGTGACCAGCGACAACATCGACGACATCCTCGGCGTCCCGCCAAGGACCGCGTCGCTGGCCCTTGAGGCCGCCATCCGGGTGGCCAACCCGCACATCAAGCACGTCGAGCTGGACTCGCACGGCTATTCCGTGGTCGAGGTGACGCCCGGCGCGGTGCGGATGGACTCGTTCGTCCTCACCGACAGAAAGGACCCCGGCAGCGGAGTGCGGCGGGCCGCGTCGTTTCGGGTGGACGCCGGAACGCAGCATGTCGTACGGGTGTGGGAGGACAGGTGACCGCGGGATCGACGAGCGGCACGAACCCGCTCAGCAGGCGCCGTTTCCTCACCGTGGCCGCGGGTACCTCGGCGGCCGTGGTGCTGTCCACCGCCGCGGCCAGGGCCGCCCGCCCGCCCCTCGGCCCGAGGGTGTACGTGCTCGTGGTCGACGGGCTGCGCCCCGACGAGGTCGACCCGGTGCTGACTCCCAACCTGCGTGCGCTGCGCGACTCGGGCACCCACTTCACCGCCGCCCGTTCGCTGCCGGTGATGGAGACCATCCCCAACCACGTCATGATGATGACCGGGTTGCGTCCCGACCGTTCCGGTGTGCCCGCCAACTCCGTCTACGATCGCACGCTCGGCGCGGTCCGCACCCTGGATCGGGCGAGTGACCTGCGCGCGCCGACACTGCTGGATCGGCTGGCCGCGCAGGGTCGGGTAACCGGCAGCGTGCTCAGCAAGGAGTACCTGTACGGCATCTTCGGTGAGCGGGCCAGCGTGCGATGGGAACCGTCCCCGGTGGTGCCGGTCAGCGGGCACGCGCCGGACGTGGCGACGACCGACGCGCTGATCGCCACGGTGGAGGAGTCGGACCCGGACCTGGTGTTCGCCAACTTCGGCGACGTCGACCGGGTCGGCCACGTCGATCTCACCGGCACGACGCTGCGGGCGGCGCGCACGGCCGCGTTGTGGTCCACCGACCTGCTGATCGGCCGGTTCGTGGACCACTTGCGACGGTCCGGGCGCTGGGAGTCCGCTGTGCTCGTCGTGCTCGCCGACCACTCGATGGACTGGTCGCTGCCGCACCGGGTGGTGTCGCTCGCGCCGAGGCTGGAGGCCGACCCGTTGCTGGCGGGCAGGGTGGCGATCGCGCAGAACGGTGGCGCCGATCTGCTGACCTTCACCGGACCCGCCGAACAGCGTGCCGACGCCGTGGCACGGATGCGGGAGGTGGCGCTGGCCACCGACGGGGTGCTGTCGGCACACGAACCCGCCCGGTTGCGGCTGGGGCCAGAAGCGGGCGACCTGGTGGTGTACTGCCGCGCGGGTTGGCGGTTCACCGACCCGCGGGTGTGGTCGAACCCGATTCCCGGCAACCACGGGCACCCGGCGACGGAGCCGATTCCCTTCTTCGTCGCGGGTGGACACCCCGCCGTGCGTGCGGGCAACGCCTCCTCGGCTGGTGTCCGGACAGTCGATGTGGCACCCACGGTGGGTGCGCTGTTCGGCCTTGCCGAGCCCGAGGGTGGCTACGACGGAACGGCACGGCTGGAGGCTTTCGAGTCCGCCGCGCTCGCCGGTCGCTGATCGGCAGGGCCGGGCCGGGGCGGAGGACCGCTCCGGCCCGGACCCGCTGCCCGCGACGTCACCGGGACGGGGTAGCTCGTGCGGCTCCACTTGTGCACCCATCAGGACGGTCGCATGCTTGGTCGCATCGAGATCGGCTCGGTGTGAAGGGCGGCCCGGTGACTGCGACCCCAACCCTGATCGGGTCGGTTCGGCGTGCGCTGCACCTGCTCGACGCCGTGGGTGCCAGCGAGCGGCCGGTCACCGCGAAGAACCTCGCCCGCGTGCTCGACCTTCCGCTGCCGACGACCTACCACCTGCTGCGCACCCTGGTTCACGAGGGTTACCTGCTCAAGCTGCACGACGGGTACGTGCTCGGCGACCGGGTGGACGCGCTCGGCAAGCGCAGTCCCGTTCAGACGGCGCTGGCCAGGACCCGTCCCGCGCTGGCGGCGCTGCGTGACGAGTTACGCAGCGCCACCTACCTGTCGCTGTACCAGGACGGCGAGATCGAACTGGTCGACGTGGCGGACGGCCCCCGGATGCAGCGCGTGGACCTGTGGGTGGGTGTGCACGAGGCAGGACACGCCACCGCCTTCGGCAAGTGCATCTTGTCCTGTCTGGACACCGCGGCCCGCGCCGACTACCTGTCCCGGCACCGGCTCGTCGACCTGACTCCGCACACGGTCACCGACCGCAGGGCGCTGGAGCAGCGGCTGAGTCTCGGCTCGGAGATCAGCGGCGAACGGGAGGAGTACCTGCTCGGCACGGCGTGTGTCGCGGTACCGGTACGCGCGCCTGGGGTGCTCGGCGCGGTGGCGATCTCGATGCCCGCCCGCCGCTACACGTCGGCGATCAGCGGCGCGGCGGCCATGCGCCGGGCGGCGAACCGCCTGTCGAGAGCACTCGCGATCGCGCCGAACCAGGCGGCGCTCACCGGCCCAGAAGCTTGCTGAGCGGGGCACCCCGACTCGTTATCACCATCTGAAATCCGCGCCGTTGCCGTCCGCTCGCACCGGGCGGACAGTGAGTATCCCGACGTCAGGGAGGTTTCATGGAACCACAGGTCAGAGCCGATCTGTACGACATGATGGTGCTCATCCGCACCTTCGAGGAAGCGATCCTGCGGGAGTACCACGCTGACAAGAAGCCGGTGTTCGACATCGGCGCGGGCGCGATCCCCGGCGAGATGCATCTGTCGGCCGGGCAGGAGCCGGT
Source organism: Saccharomonospora amisosensis (assembly GCF_011761185.1). Classification (NCBI taxonomy): domain Bacteria; kingdom Bacillati; phylum Actinomycetota; class Actinomycetes; order Pseudonocardiales; family Pseudonocardiaceae; genus Saccharomonospora; species Saccharomonospora amisosensis. The sequence goes on from NZ_JAAOYM010000001.1 coordinate 1,720,912, forward strand.
CGCCGCGGGCGTGTGCGCCCATCTCACCGGCGACGACGCGGTGACCGCGACCCACCGGCCGCACCACTTCGCCATCGCCCACGGCGTCGACCTGCGCCGCATGACCGCCGAGATCTTCGGCCGCGTCGACGGCCTCGGCAAGGGGCGAGGCGGGCACATGCACCTGTTCGACCCGAACGTGCACTTCTCGTGCTCGGGGATCATCGCGGAGGGCTACCCGCCCGCGGTGGGGCAGGCGCTGGCCTTCCAGCGCAAGAGCACCGACCGGATCGCCGTCGCGGTGACCGGTGAGGGCGCCGCCAACCAGGGTGGTTTCCATGAGGCGTTGAACCTGGCGTCGCTGTGGAAGCTGCCGGTGGTGTTCGTGATCGAGGACAACGACTGGGGCATCTCGGTGCCCCGCAGCGCCTCGACGTGCGTCACCTCCAACGCCGTGCGCGCGGCGGGCTACGACATGCCGGGGGAACGCGTCGAGGACAACTCGGTCGAGGCGGTGCACGAGGCCGCGGGCAAGGCGATCGCCCGGGCGAGGGCAGGGGAGGGGCCCAGCCTGCTCGAGGTGCACACCCTGCGGCTGTGGGGTCACTTCGAGGGTGACGCGCAGGCCTACCGCACCGATCTGGAAGGCGTGCCCGGCCGTGACCCCATCCCGACCTTCGAGGCGAGCCTGCGCGCCGACGGTCTGCTCGACGACGACGGTATGAGGGCGGCGCGGGAACGCGCTCAGCAGCGCGTGGAGGACGCCATCGCGTTCGCCAAGAACAGCCCGCAACCGGAGCCGGCATCGGCACTCGAGTACGTGTTCGCGTGAGGGCAGGGAGCAGCAAATGACCGTTACCGAGGCGCCTTCGCGCCGCAAGCTCAGCACAGCCAAGGCGATGGTCGAGGGCATCGCACAGGAGATGGAGCGCGACCCCAGCGTCTTCCTGCTCGGGGAGGACGTGGGCTCCTACGGTGGCATCTTCAGCTCCACGACCGGCTTGTTGGACCGCTTCGGGCCGCAGCGGGTGATGGACACGCCGATCTCGGAGACCGGGTTCATCGGTGCCGCCATCGGCGCGGCCGTGGAGGGCATGCGGCCCATCGCCGAACTGATGTTCGCGGACTTCTTCGGCGTCTGCATGGACCAGATCTACAACCACATGGCCAAGATCCACTTCGAGTCCGGTGGCAACGTCAAGGTGCCGATGGTTATCACCACGGCGGTCGGTGGCGGCTACTCCGACGGCGCGCAGCACTCGCAGTGCCTGTGGGGCACGTTCGCGCACCTGCCTGGGATGAAGGTCGTGGTTCCGAGCACGCCCGCTGACGCCAAGGGCCTGATGATCTCGGCGATCCGCGACGACAACCCGGTGGTGTACATGTTCCACAAGGGGGTCATGGGGCTGCCGTGGATGGCGAAGAACCCCCGTTCGGTGGCGCCGGTGCCGGAGGAGGAGTACGAGGTACCTATCGGCAAGGCGAGTGTGGTGCGGCAGGGTCGCGACGTCAGCATCGTCACGCTGTCGCTGTCGGTACACCACGCGCTCGACGTGGCCGACGAACTCGCCGGTGACGGGATCGAGTGTGAGGTCGTGGACCTGCGCAGCCTCGTGCCGATGGACACCGACACGATCCTCGAGTCGGTGGCTCGCACCGGGCGGCTGGTCGTCGTCGACGAGGACTACCTGTCGTTCGGGTTGTCCGGCGAGGTGGTGGCAAGGGTCGCCGAGCGTGACCCGTCGGTGCTGAAGGCGCCGCCCGCGCGGGTAGCGGTTCCGGACGTGCCCATTCCGTACGCACGCTCGTTGGAATACGCTGTGCTGCCCACGCATGCCCGAATTCGGGCGGCTGTCGAAGAAATGGTCGGCGCATGACCGATGTGGTTTTTCCGCAGGTTTCCACGGAGGATCCGAATGCGGAGGGGGCTGTGGCGACATGGTTCGTCGCCGACGGTGAATCCGTTTCCGAGGGGGAGCTGATCGCCGAGGTGGCGGTGGACAAAGTTGATATGGAGATCCCCGCGCCGTCCTCTGGGGTGCTGCGGCTGGTGGTGCAGGAGGGCGATGTGGTCCGGCAGGGCGCTGTGATTGCAAAGATCGAGTAACAGTCTCCGATCCGCGCGCGAGCACCGCCGGTGTGCAACAGTGCACCGGCGGTGTTCGACTGTGCAATTGTTGTCCTATGCGCAACATGTTGCTGGATACGCTACGAACTCAAGTGGCCGACGAGATGTCAGGCTGGCGGACTAAGGGAACCGGCGAATAGCGACCCAGAGTAGAGTTTTGCCAGCAGCACTGCGCCAAACGGGTGACCTTGTTGTCTGGCACACAATCGCTTGGTGTTGCTGTCAAGAGGCCAACGACTTTTGGGCCGAAACAGCGCGACGACCACGCAGTATGTCTGTCCCGGGAGTCGGTCGGCGGTGTGCGCGTTGCGCCCAGCGGTACGGATGGTGCCCACGCAAGTTATACGTGGGGTGAAACCGCACGTCACGCAATTGACCCATTGATACTTTCCTGCCGGGATCAATAGATTGAGTGACGGCGGTATGCGGAGATCATCAACGCGGATGCACCGCAATCCCGCCGAGTCGGGGTGAGGGATCGAGTCCGTCGGACTCGGGCACCAGGCTGCGCTCGACGCATGTTGCAGGCCGCAATTACACCGACCGCGAATGAGTCAGTCGCGGGCCTGCCTTTTCGCGCGCCCTTTTCCGGCTTGCCAAAAGGCGCGCGCCGACAGCGAGGAGGAATGCCGACCGTGTGAAAGCGGATTCGTCGAGAATCGTCGAAAAGGAGCTGTGTGTCCGGCCGAACGTGGAAGGAAGCGCAATGAATGATTCGAGGTCCGGCCCAACAGAGGTGACATCGGCCGGCACCGTGGACAACGACCAGGCTGAGATCACGGCCCATCCCGCGCAGGCGTTCGGCTCGGACCCGCTGACTGTGCGGGACACCGACCACTACACGAACGAGTACGTCAAGGGCTTCGTCGAGAAGTGGGACGACCTGATCGACTGGAAGAAGCGCTACGAGAGTGAGGGCAGCTTCTTCGTCGACCTGCTCAAGTCGCGCGGCGTGAAGTCCGTGCTCGACGTCGCGACCGGCACCGGGTTCCACTCGGTTCGCCTGATCGAGGAAGGCTTCGACACCGTCAGTGTCGACGGCAGCGCCGAGATGCTGGCCAAGGCCTTCGAGAACGGCCTCAACTACGGCGGCCACATCCTGCGCGTCGTGCACGCCGACTGGCGATGGCTCAACCGTGACGTTCACGGCGAGTTCGACGCCGTGGTGTGCCTTGGCAACTCCTTCACCCACCTGTTCTCCGAACGGGACAGGCGCAAGGCGCTGGCAGAGTTCTACGCGGTGCTCAAGCACGACGGGATCCTGATCCTGGATCAGCGCAACTACGACTCGATCCTGGACAACGGGTTCTCCAGCAAGCACACCTACTACTACTGCGGTGAGGAGGTCACCGCGGAGCCGGAGTACGTCGACGACGGCCTCGCGAGGTTCCGGTACCGGTTCCCCGACGACTCGCAGTACCACCTGAACATGTTCCCGCTTCGCAAGGACTACGTGCGCAGGCTGCTGCGCGAGGTCGGGTTCCAGCGGGTGGAGACCTACGGCGACTTCCAGGAGACGTTCACCGCCGAGGACCCGGACTTCCTCATCCACGTCGCGGAGAAGAGTTACGTGAAATCCGGTGAAGAGTCAGCCAACTACTCCGCGGTCGTCAACGTAGCGCGCGACTACTACAACTCCGACGACGCGGACAACTTCTACTACACCATCTGGGGTGGCGAGGACATCCACGTCGGCCTCTACCAGACCCCCGACGAGCCCATCGCGCCCGCCAGCGTTCGCACGGTCGAGCGGATGGCGAGCAAGCTCGCGCTGAGCGCATCCGACCGCGTGCTCGACATCGGCGCGGGCTACGGCGGAGCCGCCCGCTACCTGGCCAAAACCTATGGCTGCAGGGTCACCTGCCTCAACCTCAGCGAGGTGGAGAACGAGCGCAACCGCGCCTACAACGCCGAGCAGGGACTCGCCGACCTCATCGACGTGGTCGACGGCTCTTTCGAGGACCTGCCCTTCGAGGACAACGAGTTCGACGTCGTGTGGTCGCAGGACGCCATGCTGCACAGCGGCGACCGGGTCCGGGTGTTGCAGGAGGTCACCAGGGTCCTCAAGCCAAGGGGCCAGTTCGTCTTCACCGACCCGATGGCCGCCGACAACTGCGACAAGGCCGCGCTGCGGCCGATCCTCGAGCGGCTGCATCTCGACAGCATGGGCTCGCCGGGCTTCTACGAGCGGGAGCTGCACCGGCTCGGGATGAGCTCGATCGAGTTCGAGGATCACACTCCCCAACTGGCGACCCACTATGGTCGGGTGCTTGAGGAGACACAGCGGCGCCACGGCGAGCTCTCCGGCAGCGTGAGTAGCGAGTACCTGACGCGGATGAAGACGGGGCTGAAGAACTGGGTCGAGGGAGGCCGCGCGGGCAACCTCGCGTGGGGCATCTTCCACGTCCGTGCCTGAGTTCGAAATTTCCTCGCCGACAACAGACAAGGATGCATTGTGACTGCTAATCGAAGGCTGTTCACCAGCGAGTCCGTGACTGAGGGTCACCCGGACAAGATGTGCGACGCGATCAGCGACACGATCCTGGACGCGATGCTGGCCGCCGACCCGCGCAGCCGCGTCGCCGTGGAGTCGCTGATCACCACCGGCCAGGTACACGTCGCCGGTGAGGTCACCACCGACGCCTACGTTGACGTACCCAGCCTGGTTCGCGAGACCGTGCTGGAGATCGGCTACGACTCCTCGGCGAAGGGCTTCGACGGCGCGTCGTGCGGCGTGAACGTGGCGATCGGGTCGCAGTCGCCCGACATCGCGCAGGGTGTGGACACCGCCTACGAGACGCGGTTGGAGAACGCTCTGGACGACCTGGACAAGCAGGGCGCCGGTGACCAGGGGTTGATGTTCGGTTACGCGTGTTCGGACACGCCGGAGTTGATGCCGTTGCCGATCGCGTTGGCGCACCGGTTGTCGCGGCGGTTGACCGAGGTGCGCAAGAACGGGACGGTGCCGTACCTGCGTCCGGACGGTAAGACGCAGGTGACGATCGAGTACGCGGGTGAGCAGCCGGTGCGGTTGGACACGGTGGTGATCTCCAGCCAGCACGCCGAGGGCATCGACCTCGACAAGATGCTCGCTGTCGACCTCACCAAGCACGTCATCACCCCGGAGATCGAGTCGCTCGGCCTCGACGCCGCCGAGCCGAGGGTGCTCATCAACCCCACCGGCCGGTTCGTGGTCGGCGGGCCGATGGGTGACGCTGGGCTGACCGGCCGCAAGATCATTGTGGACACCTATGGGGGGATGGCGCGGCACGGTGGTGGCGCGTTCTCCGGTAAGGACCCCTCGAAGGTGGACCGTTCGGCGGCGTACGCGATGCGGTGGGTGGCCAAGAACATCGTCGCCGCGGGACTGGCCGACCGCGCCGAGATCCAGGTGGCCTACGCGATCGGCAAGGCGGCTCCGGTGGGTCTGTTCGTGGAGACCTTCGGCACCGAGAAGGTCGCGCCTGAGAAGATCCAGAAGGCCATCGACGAGGTGTTCGACCTGCGGCCCGCCGCGATCATCAGGGACCTGGACCTGTTGCGGCCGATCTACGCGCAGACCGCCGCCTACGGGCACTTCGGGCGCGGCGACCTTGACCTGCCCTGGGAGCGCACCGACCGGGCGCCCGCGCTCAAGGACGCCGCCAAGGCGTAGCGTCGCCACGACGCCCGAACCAAGCGGGCGGGTCCGTCGGCGGCCGGTTCACCCTGCCGTATCACCCTGCCGCCGGCGGACCCACCGTCACGCGCACTCACGCGCGATCCCGGCGTCTTCGCGGGCCGCGAGCCACCCGCTGGGTAGGCTGCGGCCACCGGAGAAGCCCCACAGCCACAACAGGAGGAGTGTGCCCGAATGCGCATAGCGGTGACCGGCTCCATCGCGACCGACCACCTGATGTCCTTCTCCGGCAAGTTCAGCGAGCAGTTCGTCGCCGACCAGCTGGAGAATGTGTCGTTGTCGTTCCTGGTGGAAGACCTGGAGATCCGGCGGGGCGGGGTGGCGGCCAACATCTCGTTCGCGCTCGGCCGAATGGGTCTGTCTCCCATCCTGGTCGGCGCCGTCGGCCACGACTTCGACGACTACCGATCCTGGCTGGAGCGCCACGGTGTGGACACCAAGTCCGTGCATGTCTCAGCCGACAAGCACACCGCCCGCTTCCTGTGCACCACCGACCAGGCGCAGAACCAGATCGCCTCGTTCTACGCGGGAGCGATGAGCGAGGCCAGGGAGATCGAACTGCAGGCCGTGGCCGACCGGGTCGGCTCGCTCGACCTCGTGGTCGTGGCGCCGAACGACCCTGCCGCCATGCTGCGCCACACCGAGGAGTGCAGGCAGCGCGGCATCCCGTTCGCCGCCGACATCTCCCAGCAGTTGGCGATCATGCCTGGCGAGGACGTCAAGCAGCTCGTCGAGGGCGCGACCTACCTGTTCACCAACGAGTACGAGAGCTCACTGCTGCTCAAGCACACCGGCTGGTCCACCGACGAGGTGCTGGACCGCGTCGGTACCTGGGTGATGACGCACGGTGGCCGGGGCGTGCGCATCGAGGGCCGTGGTCATGACCCGGTGTCGATCAACGCAGTTCCCGACATCGAGCCGGTCGAGCCGACCGGCGTCGGCGACGCCTTCCGCGCCGGGTTCCTGTGGGGAATCAGTCGTAAGATGTCGATGGAAAGGGCTGCCCAGGTGGGTTGCGTACTGGCGAGCATCGTTCTCGAGACGGTAGGGCCGCAGGAGTATCCGCTGGACCGTGCGGACTTCTCCAACCGCGCGGCCAGGGCGTACGGCAACGACGCCGCGGCCGAGATCGAGTCGAAGTTGCGGGTGTGAGTATGGAGAGCCGCTTTCTCGCCGAACTGCAGCGGCGAGTCCTCGTCGCCGACGGCGGGATGGGGACCGCGCTGCAGGAGCACGACCTGACGCTGGACGACTTCGCCCAGCTCGAAGGCTGCAACGAGATCCTCAACGAGACCCGGCCGGACGTGGTGGCCTCGGTGTACCGGGGTTTCCTCGAGGCGGGCTCGGACGCCATCGAGACCAACACCTTCGGGACGAACCTCGCGAACTTCGCGGAATACGACATCGTCGAGCGCATCAGGGAGCTGGCGGAGAAGGGAACGTCGCTGGCCCGGCAGTGCGCCGACGAGTACTCCACTCCGCAGCGTCCCAGGTTCGTGCTCGGCTCCATCGGGCCGGGCACGAAACTGCCGACGCTGGGGCACATCACCTTCGCCGAGCTTCGTGACGCCTATGTGGACAACGCGCTCGGCCTGCTCGACGGCGGCGCCGACGCGGTGCTCGTCGAGACCTCGCAGGACCTGCTGCAGACCAAGGCCGCGATCATCGGCGCCAAGCGGGCGATGGAGCGGGCTGGCCGCACCGTGCCGATCATCGCCCAGGTGACGGTGGAGCAGACGGGCACCATGCTCGTCGGCTCGGAGATCGCCGCCGCGCTCACCGCGCTCGAACCGCTCGGCATCGACCTCATCGGGATGAACTGCGCCACCGGTCCCGCCGAGATGAGTGAGCACCTGCGCGTGCTCTCCGACCACGCGCGGGTGCCGATCTCGGTGATGCCCAACGCGGGCCTGCCCGAGTTGGGACCCAACGGCGCGGTGTACCCGCTGCGGCCGGAGGAGCTCGCCGAGGCATTGGCGGGCTTCGTCACCGAGTTCGGCGCCAGGCTCGTCGGCGGCTGCTGCGGCACCACAGCCGAGCACGTGCGCGCGGTTCGCGAGGCGGTCGCCGATCTGTCACCAAGGGAGCGGACACCGGAGATCGTGCCCTCGGTGTCGTCGGTGTACCAGTCGGTGCCGTTTCGGCAGGACGCCTCCATCCTCAACGTCGGCGAGCGCACCAACGCCAACGGCTCCAAGGCGTTCCGCGAGGCGATGCTGGAGCAGCGCTGGGACGACTGCGTGGAGATCGCCAAGTCGCAGACCCGCGAGGGTGCGCACATGCTCGACCTGTGCGTCGACTACGTGGGCCGAGACGGCACGGCCGATATGTCCGAACTGGCCTCCCGGCTGGCCACCGCTTCAACGCTGCCGATCATGGTGGACTCCACCGAGGCCGAGGTGGTGCGGGCCGGGCTGGAGCGGTTCGGCGGCCGGTGCGCCATCAACTCGGTGAACTACGAGGACGGCACGGAACCGGGCGGGCGCTACGACGAGGTGATGCGGCTTGCCGTTGAGCACGGTGCCGCCGTCGTAATCACCTGCATCGACGAGGAGGGCCAGGCCCGCACGGCGGAGTGGAAGCTGCGCGTCGCCGAGCGCGCTATCGAGGATCTCACCACCAACTGGGGTCTGGACAAATCGTCGATCATCATCGACGCCCTGGTCTTCCCGATCACCACAGGCCAGGAGGAAGTCCGCAAGGATGCCCTCGAGACCATCAACGCGATCCGCGAGCTGAAGCGCCGCCACCCGGATGTGCAGACCACGCTCGGGCTTTCCAACGTCTCCTTCGGACTGAACCCGGCGGCGCGGCAGGTGCTGAACTCGGTGTTCCTCAACGAGTGCCGGGAGGCCGGGCTGGACTCGGCGATCGTGAACTCGTCGAAGATCCTGCCGATGAACAAGATTGACGACGAGCCGAAGCAGGTCGCGCTCGATCTGGTCTACGACCGCCGCGCGCAGGACTACGACCCGCTGCAGAAGCTGATGTCGCTGTTCGAGGGCAAGACCGCGTCCTCGACACGCGCCTCGCGAGCCGAGGAGCTGGCGAAGCTGCCGCTGCTGGAGCGGCTGGAGAAGCGCATCATCGAGGGTGAGTTGAACGGCCTCGAGGACGACCTCGAAGCGGCGATGCGGGAGAAGGACCCGCTCGCCATCATCAACGAGAACCTGCTCGCGGGCATGAAGGTCGTCGGCGAGTTGTTCGGTTCGGGCCAGATGCAGCTGCCGTTCGTGCTGCAGTCGGCCGAGGTGATGAAGACCGCGGTGGCCTACCTCGAGCCGTACATGGAGAAGGACGACTCCGGCGGCAAGGGCAAGCTGCTGCTGGCCACCGTCAAGGGCGACGTGCACGACATCGGCAAGAACCTGGTGGACATCATCGTGTCCAACAACGGCTACGACGTCGTCAACATCGGCATCAAGCAGCCGATCAACGCCATCCTCGATGCCGCCGACGAGCACAAGGTGGACGCCATCGGGATGTCCGGGCTGCTGGTGAAGTCCACGGTCATCATGAAGGACAACCTCAAGGAGATGAACGCGCGCGGTGTCGCGGACAAGTACCCGGTGCTGCTCGGCGGCGCGGCGCTGACGCGAACCTACGTCGAGAACGACCTGGACGAGGTCTACGACGGCGACGTGCGCTATGCCAAGGACGCCTTCGAGGGCCTTCGGCTGATGGACCACGTGATGGCGGTCAAGCGCGGCGAGGCCGTAGAGGAGGACGCCGAGGAGAAGGCCCGCAGGCAGGAACGCAAGGAGCGCAGGCAGCGGTCGCTGCGCATCGCAGAGAAGCGCAAGGCCGAACAGGGCGAGGAGGCTTCCACAGACGACACCACGCGGTCCGATGTGGACGCCGATGTTCCGGTGCCGACACCGCCGTTCTGGGGTTCCAAGGTGATCAAGGGCGTCGCCACGGCCGACTACCTGGCACTGCTGGACGAGCGTGCCACGTTCTTCGGCCAGTGGGGCCTTCGCGGGGCCAAGAAGGGTGAGGGCCCCTCCTACGAGGAACTCGTCGAGACCGAGGGCAGGCCCCGGTTGCGCGCGTGGATGGACGAGCTGTCCACGGCGGGAATCCTGCGGCACGCCGCGATCGTGTACGGCTACTTCCCCTGCTACTCCGAGGGCAACGACCTGGTTGTGCTGGAGAAGGACGAGCCGGACGCGCTTGAGCGGCTGCGGTTCACCTTCCCGAGGCAGCGCAGGGATCGGCGGCTGTGCCTCGCCGACTTCTTCCGGCCGAAGGAGAAGGCCGAGCAGACCGGGCAGGTCGACGTGCTGCCGCTGCAGCTGGTGACCATGGGGCAGCCGATAGCCGACTACGCCAACGAGTTGTTCGCCAAGGACGCCTACCGCGACTACCTGGAGATCCACGGCCTCGGGGTGCAGCTCACCGAGGCGCTCGCGGAGTACTGGCACCGGCGGGTGCGTCAGGAACTGCTGTTTGCGTCCGGCTCGGCGGTAGCCGAGGAGGACCCCGAGGACGTGCGGGAGTTCTTCAAGCTGGGCTACCGGGGCGCCCGGTTCTCGCTCGGCTACGGCGCCTGCCCGGACCTGGAGGACCGCGCGAAGATCGTGGAACTGCTCGAACCGGGCCGCATCGGGGTGGAGCTGAGTGAGGAGTTCCAGCTGCATCCGGAGCAGTCGACCGACGCGATCGTCGCGCACCATCCCGAGGCCAAGTACTTCAACACCTGAGAATGTGGCGCGAGTCCACGACGAGGAAAGGAAATCATGAGCGCGAAGTTGCAGAAGGTGGACGGTCTCGAGTTCGCCGTCGCCGACCTGAAGCTGGCCGAGGCCGGCCGGCACCAGATCCGGCTGGCCGAGCACGAGATGCCGGGCCTGATGGCGACTCGCAGGGAATTCGCGGCTGCCAAGCCGTTGCAGGGAGCCAGGATCGCGGGCTCGCTGCACATGACCGTGCAGACGGCCGTACTGATCGAGACGCTGGTCGAGCTCGGTGCCGAGGTCAGGTGGGTCTCGTGCAACATCTTCTCCACGCAGGACGAGGCGGCGGCCGCGGTCGTCGTCGGCCCTGACGGCACGCCGGAGCACCCCAAGGGGGTCTCGGTGTTCGCCTGGAAGGGCGAGACGCTGGACGAGTACTGGTGGTGCACCGACCAGCTCTTCCAGTTCGGCGACCAGGGCCCGAACATGATCCTCGACGACGGTGGCGACGCGACGCTGCTGGTGCACAAGGGCGTGGAGTTCGAGACCGCGGGCGCGGTGCCAGAGCCGAGTGAGGACGACCCGGAGGAATACAAGATCGTCCTCGCCACGCTGCGCAAGAGTCTCGCCGCCGACGCCAAGCGGTTCACCCGGATCGCCAAGGACATCAAGGGCGTCACCGAGGAGACCACCACCGGCGTGCACCGGCTGTACGAGTTCGCCAAGACCGGCGAGCTGCTGTTCCCGGCGATCAACGTCAACGATTCCGTCACCAAGTCGAAGTTCGATAACAAGTACGGCTGCCGTCACTCCCTTGTGGACGGGATCAACCGGGCGACCGACACACTCATCGGCGGCAAGGTGGCCGTGGTGTGCGGCTACGGTGACGTCGGCAAGGGCTCCGCGGAGTCTCTGCGCGGCCAGGGAGCGCGTGTGGTGGTCACCGAGATCGACCCGATCTGCGCGTTGCAGGCCGCGATGGACGGCTACCAGGTGACGGCGCTGGAGGACGTGGTGGAGACCGCGGACATCTTCGTCACCACCACCGGCAACTTCAACATCATCACCGCCGAGCACATGGCGCGGATGAAGCACCAGGCCATCGTCGGCAACATCGGGCACTTCGACAACGAGATCGACATGGCGGGCCTGGAGAAGACCCCGGGCATCAAGCGGGTGGAGATCAAGCCGCAGGTCGACGAGTACGTCTTCCCCGACGGCCACTCGATCATCGTGCTCAGCCAGGGCAGGCTGCTTAACCTGGGCAACGCGACCGGCCACCCGAGCTTCGTGATGTCCAACAGCTTCACCAACCAGGTGCTGGCGCAGATCGAGCTGTTCACCAAGCCGGGCGAGTACGACAAGCAGGTCTACGTGCTGCCGAAGAAACTGGACGAGAAGGTGGCCAGGCTGCACCTGGACGCGCTCGGCGTGAAGCTGACCAAGCTGACCAAGGAGCAGGCGGCCTACATCGGCGTCGACGTCGAGGGCCCTTACAAGCCCGACCACTACCGCTACTGAGCGAACCGGTGTTCCCGGGGCCGCCCAACGGCGGCCCCGGGAACACCGCCGCACACTGCCAGAGACGGACGAGACAACGGGGGTTCTTACAGGTGCGCAGGGTCGTCGACCGGCTGAACAGCGCCGCATGCCCGACGTTTTCCGTGGAGTTCTTCCCGCCCAGGGACGAGCCGGACGAGGCGATCTTGTGGCGCTCGATCCGCGAGCTGGAGCCACTGGATCCCGCATACATGTCCATCACCTACGGCGCGGGTGGCTCAAGCAGAGAGGGCACCATCCGCAACATCGCGCGGGTCGCGACCGACACCACCTTGGTGCCGATGGCGCACCTGACCGCGGTGAACCACTCGGTGTCGGAGTTGCGTAACGTCATCGGGCACTTCGCCGCCGTTGGCGTGCACAACATCCTCGCGCTGCGCGGTGACCCGCCCGGCGACGTCATGGGCGAGTGGATACCGCACCCCCAGGGCCTCAACTACGCCGAGGAACTGGTGCGGCTCATTCGTGAGCTGGGCGACTTCTGCGTCGGGGTGTCGGCGTTTCCCTACGGGCACCCCCGCTCCGCCGATCTGGAGACCGACACCCACTACCTGGTGCGCAAGCTGCGCGCGGGCGCCGACTTCGCCATCGCGCAGCTGTTCTTCGAGGCGGAGGACTTCCTGCGGCTGCGTGACCGCGTGTCGGCAGCGGGCTGTGATGCGCTGATGCTGCCCGGCATCATGCCGCTGACCACACCGAGGACCCTGCACAAGACCATCGAGCTTTCCGGCGCCACGCCGCCGCGCTGGCTGCTGGAGCGGCTGGAGCCGCTTTCCGACGACCCGAAGGCCTTCCGCGCCGAAGGGCTGAACGTGATCACCGAACTGTGCGAGCGGTTGCTCGCCGAGGGTGTGCCTGAGCTGCACTTCTACACCTTCAACCGGTCCAAGGCCACCCGTGAGCTGGTGGATCGGCTCGGCCTGCGCTCGCCGGAACCGCAACTCGCCCTCGCGGGGCGTCCCTGAGCAGGTGGTGACCGTTCAACGGTGAGCGGTCACCACCGTCTTTCGTGCGCAGGCCGAGCATCAGTGCTCGTGGACGATGACGCCGCGGATGTTCTTGCCGTCCACCAGATCCGTGAACCCCTGGTTGACCTGCTCCAGGGTGTACTTGGTGGTGACCAGTTCGTCCAGCTTCAGTTGACCCGCCTGGTACAGGTCGAGCGCCTTGCCGATGTCGTACTGCGGGTTCGACGAGCCGAACAGCGCACCCTTGATCGTTTTCTCGAACAGCGTGAGCAGGCTGCCCGAGACCTGCACCGTGATCTTCTCGGGGTTCGCCAGCCCGGTGATCACCACGACGCCGCCCTTGCCGACCGCGTCGAACGCCGCCGCCACCACGGACTCGTCCACCACACCGACGGTCACCAGCGCCTGGTCGGCCAGTTGGCCCCTGGTGAGGTCCACGATCGCGGCCTGCGCCTCCTCCGCCGTGGCGAAGGCATGGGTGGCGCCGAACTTCATGGCGGTGTCGCGCTTGAACGCGATCGGATCGACGACGACGACGTTCTTGGCACCCGCGTGCGCGGCGCCCTGCACGGAGTTGATCCCGATGCCGCCGATGCCGTAGATCACCACGGTGTCACCGGGCCGGACCCCTCCCGCGTTGATGGCCGTGCCCCAGCCGGTGGGCACCCCGCAGCCGACGAGCACCGCCACGTCCAGCGGCAGGCTCTCGTCCACCTTGACCACCGAGGCCTGGTTGACCGTGCCGTACTGGGAGAAGGTGCCGAGCATGCACATGGCGCCGTAGTCGACTCCGCCGGAGTGCAGCCGGAAGGTCCCGTCCGGCATGCAGCCCTCGCTGATCGTGGCGCCGAGGTCGCACAGGTTCTGCCTGCCGGTGGAGCAGTACCGGCAGTGGCCGCAACTGGGGATGAAGCTGCACACCACGTGGTCGCCCGGCTTGACCTTGGTGACGCCCGCGCCGACCTCCTCGATGATGCCCGCGCCCTCGTGGCCGCCGACGATGGGGAACCGGGGCGGGATGTCACCCTCGGACATGTGCAGGTCGGAGTGGCACAGCCCGGCCGCGACGAAACGGATCAGGACCTCGTCGGTCTTCGGCCCTTCCAGGTCCAGTTCCATGATCTCGAACGGGCGGTGGAAGCCAGTGAGAACGGCTGCCTTCGTCTTCACCGTGACCCTCCTTCGGGGATGACTGCACGCCAGTGGCCCTGAGCGCCGGAACCCGACCCTGGCAGCCGGTCACGATGAGAGCAAGAAGGTATCCGCCTCACGGAAGTGCGCTTTCCAGCCGCGCGCGAGACGTTCTCGCATGGAAGGAAGCGTTCCGATGCTGGCGGGTGTGGCGCCGTGCCGGTTGGCTGTGTTGGCATGACCGCCGGACTGCTCTTCGCCGCGACCCTGCTCGCCACCCTGACCTGCGGGCTCGTCGCGGGCGTCTGCTTCGCGTTCTCCTCGTTCGTGCTGCGCGCGCTGGCTCGGCTGCCTGCGGCACGGGGGATCGCGGCGATGCAGTCGGTGAACCGGGCGGTGCTCAACCCGCTGTTTCTCGGGGTGTTCGTCGGCGCGGCGCTGCTCAGCCTCGCGCTCGCGGTGGTGGCGGTGTTGCGGTGGGATCAGGACGGCTCGGTGTGGCCGCTGGCGGGTGGCGTGCTCTACGTGTTCGGCACCTTCGTGCTGACCGGGGTCGTGCACGTGCCACGCAACGAGGCGCTGCTGCGGGTCGGCGCCGAGAGTGAGGAAGGCGCTCGGCTGTGGGCGCGGTTCGTGCCGGTGTGGGGTGCGGCCAACCACGTCCGCACGCTGGCCGCCCTCGCCGCCTCGGCGTGCTTCGCGGTCTCGCTGGCCTCCGTGTGACCGTGTGACCGTGTGGTGGTGTTACGACGTTCAGTGCCGATTCGGCGCGGCGTGGACTAGTTCGGCGATGCCGTCCTCGACACCACGAGCCAACGCGTCGGCGTCGGGCACACTGCGCGCGTCTGTCGTCACCCCGATCGACAGCGTGTCACCGTAACTGAGCACGGCGATACCGGTGCGTAGCCGCAGCCCGATGGGAACGTAGGGCAGCAGCCGCACGATCCGGTCGTCGCCGAACAGCCGAAGCTGTTGCCTCGGGCCGGGTACGTTCGTGACCACGGTGACGATGTTGCGTTGCGGCAGCCGCGCGGCCGCGCGCACGGCCCACGACAGCGGCGGGAACGGGCCCTGCCGGGCGAACCCGAGCAACGACGAGCTCACCTGCGCTTCCTGGCTGTGCTTCAGCCCGGCCAGCCGCTCGTGCACGACGCTCAGCCGCTCGATCGGGTCGGCGATGTCCACCGGCAACAACGGCAGCAGCCACGACAACTGGTTGCCAGGGCCTCGGGGTTGTCTCGCGCCGCGCGCCGAGACCGGCACGAGTGCACGCAGCAGGTGTGGGTGGATCCGTTCGCCCCTGCGCAGCAGCAACTCGCGGAACGCGCCGGTCACCGCGGCGAGCACCACGTCGTTGACCGTGACCCCGTGGTGCCGCGCCACGGTGGTCACGTCGCGAAGCGGCGCCTGCGCGACGCGATACCTACGTTCCCGCCCGATCGGTCCGCTCAGCGACGAGGGTGCTACCGGCACGAGGACACGGGCCAGCGTCCCCAGCCCGCGGGCCGTCGCCGCCGCCCCCTTCGCGGCCCTGCCGGGGTGACGCAGCGCCTCGGCGCAGCGTCGCGCCTGGTGCAGCGGCGCCGTGGTGAGATCGCCGAGCGCGGTAACGGCACGCCGCAGCGCACCGGGGCCGGGCGGCGGCGCGGGTCCGGCGGGTGGCTCTGCTGGTTCCGGCGGCTCAGCTCGTCGCGGTGGTTGCGGTGGTTGCGGCGGTTCGGCGGTGAGAACCGCCGCGAGCAACGCGAAACCGGCCAGCGCGTCGGCGATGCTGTGGTGTGCCCTGACCAACAACGCCCACCGTCCGCCCGCGAGGCCCTCGACGAGCCAGCACTGCCACAGCGGGCGATCGTGATCGAGCCGGTCCGACATCACCATCCCGACCAGGTCCGCCAGTTGCGAGTCGTCGCCGGGAACGGGCAGCGCCGCGCGCTTGACGTGGTAGTCGAAGTCCACCTCGGTGTCCTCCCACCACGGTCTGCCGAGGTCGAACGGCACCCTGCGGACGCGTTGCCGGTGCCTGCTCACAGCGGCCAGCCGGGGCCGAAGCGACTCGACGAACCGCTCCCGCGCCGGCGGCGAGCCCTCCACAACGGCCACCGCAGCGACCTCCAGGGTGGCGTTGCGGTCGGCGATCTCCGCGTCCAGGAAGGCCGCATCCAGCGGGCTCAGCCGCCGACGGCCCTGCTCGACGGCCTGTTCGACGGTGTCCGAGCTACTCATCCGGCGGCTCCGGCTTGGAACAGCACCCTGCGCGCCAGCGAGACGGCGTGGTCGGCGAACCGTTCGTAGTAGCGCCCCAGCAGTGTCAGCTCCAGCACCGCCTCGACATCCAGACCGTGGTCAGCGCACAGCAGATCCCGGTACAGCGAGGAGACCAGCCGGTCCATCTCGTCGTCGTCGCGGTCGAGTTCGTAGGCCGCCTCGGTGTCGTGCCGCGCCATCGCGGCGCGCACCTTCGCCATCAGCCGCTGCGCCGTCTCTCCCATGGCCGCGACGGTCGGCAGCACCACCGGGGGCAGCGCGGGCCGCGGCGCCATTCGAGGTACCAGTTCCGCGACGTGCCTTGCCATCGCCCCCATGCGGGCCAGGTCCGCGCTCATCCGCAGGCCCGCCACGATCGTGCGCAGGTCACCGGCGACCGGCCGCAGTTCGGCCAGCATCTCCACCGCTTCCTCGTCGAGCCGGTGGTGCAGCGCCACGATCGTCCCCTCCTCGGCGACCACCGTCCGCGCCAACTCCGCGTCACCCGCGACGACCGCCGTGGTCGCCCGGTTCATCGCGCCCTCGGCCAGCCGTGCCAGATCGGCCAGCCGGTTCGTGAAGGCCGCGAGTTCGGCGCCGTGGGAGTCGTAGGACTCGCGCATGCCCGCACGGTAGGAGCGGGGAGTGGGCCGTTCACAGGGCCCAACGTCGCACGGCGACGGGACGTGGGGCCCTGCCCGTGCCCGCGCGGGCTGCGCAGGGTGGGGGCCATGACGGTGTGTGTGGGCCGAGGGGGACGGCGCGGTAGTGGGGGCCGCGGGAGGCGAGGGTGAGGATTGTCGCCGCCGTGGGCGGCAACGCGTTGCTGCGCAGGGGACAGCGCGCCGACGACGCCGTGCAGCGGCGGAACCTGCACGGCGCGGTGGCGGCGCTCGCCGACGCCGTGGGCGGTGAGGAACTGGTGGTCGTGCACGGCAACGGTCCGCAGGTGGGGTTGCTGGCGCGGGAGAGCGCGGCGGACCCGGCGCTGCGGCGACCGTATCCGCTGGACTCGCTCGTCGCCGAGACGCAGGGCATGATCGGGTACTGGCTCGCCGCCGAGTTGGGCGCGGCGCTGCCGGACCGCGAGGTGGCCGCGCTGGTGACTCGCGTAGTGGTGCGGCGGTCGGACCCGGCCTTCGCGCTGCCGACGAAGTTCATCGGCCCCGGCTACTCGCTCGCCGACAGCCGGGCGCTGGAACAGCAGCGCGGGTGGAGGTTCCTTCGCGACGGGCGGCGCTGGCGCAGGGTGGTCGCCTCGCCCGATCCCGTGCGGATCGTCGAGCAGTCGATCGTGGAGCGGCTGCTCGAGTCGGGCGCGGTGGTGGTCGCGGCGGGCGGCGGCGGGATACCGGTGGTCGGGGACCCCGGCTCAGAACCGGGTGCGGTGGAGGCGGTTGTCGACAAGGATCTCTCCGCGGCGCTGCTCGCGCGCGAACTGAAGGCGGACGCGCTGCTGCTGCTCACCGACGTGGCCGCGGTGCAGCGCGGGTTCGGCACGCGACAGGCGGAACCGGTCGCGGAGGCGACGGTCGCGGAACTGGTCGCACTCGGGTTGCCGGAGGGCTCGATGGCACCGAAGGTCGAGGCCGCTCGCCGGTTTCTCGCCTCGGGCGGCGCGGTGGCGGCTATCGGAGCGCTGGAGCAGGCGGGCGAGGTGCTGGCGGGTACGGCGGGCACGCGGGTGCGGATGTGATCCTGCCTAACCCCGCCGACGGCACGAACCGCTCAGCGCTGGACAACCCGGCTGCCGGTGAGGCGCGCGATGAGGACGCGGATTCCGTGGTCGAAGGTGTGCCCTCGCGGCAGCGTCGCGCGAGCGAGAACACGATCCTCGTGCCGAAGCGGGCAGGCGAGTCCGACGCCGGTGATGGTGCAGCCCGCCTCGTCGGGGAACTCCACGGTCACGGGTTTGTCGTGGGCAAGTCGTTCCAGTCGCGGGTCGGTGCCGGTGGGCACGATGATGTCCCCGCCAGTGCTCACCACGCACAGCAACGCCAGCGGTGGTGCGCCGGTGATCGTCACCACGACCATGCGGCCGCACCGCGGCCGCGTGATGACGCCGAGACACTGCTGATGGCTCAGGGGCTGCTCGCTCAGTGTCGGCGAATCCATGCTCGCTCCAACGTTTCCACTGCGACCTACGGAAGCGGCGGGCGTTCCTATGTCGATGGTCGGCGAAGGTGTCCGCGCGTCCGCCCGGAGTTGCGGGGATTCCCTTGCTGCGCCGGGTGAAACAATGGGACTAGGGTTGAGCCGGGGCCGACGGCGTGCGAGGTGCAGATGACGATCCCGAAGGGCGCAGGCGGGCCGAGCCCGCCGGGACCCGGATTTAGGCCGGCATTGTGGGGATACGACCGCGAACATGTCGATCACTACGTGCGCGGGATGCTCGAGGAACTGCGGCTGGTGGCGTCCGACCGGGACGCGGCGGCCGACTGCGTGCAGCGACTGGCCGAGCGGTTGGAGGCGCTGCGCTCGGAGAACGACAAGCTTCGCGAACGGCTCGGCAGAGTCTGCCGGGAACCGGTTGAGACCGACGGGCTTTCGGAGCGGATGCTGCACCTGGTGGAGCTCGCCCACGAGGAGGCCGCCGACATCATCGCGGGCGCCGAGGCCGAGGCGGAACGAAAACGAGCGCTGCAACGCAGGCGGGCGCGCCGGTTGCGGGCACGGTACCGGCGGTTGCTCACCGAGCTTCAGCAGCGCCGGATCGAGCAGGAGGCCGAGCATCACGAGCTGATGCGAAGGGTGCAGTCGCAGGCGGAGGCCGCGGCGGAGCAGGCGCAGCGGCAGCGGCGGGAACTGGACGAGCGCGCCACCCGCAGGCGACAGGAACTGGAGCGGGACTTCGCCGCCGCGCTCGCCGCACGCAGGGACGAGGCCAACAAGGCCATCGCGGAGAAGGAGGCCGCGGCGAGAGCGCATGCGCAACGGTTGATCGAGCAGGCCACGCGGCGGGCGGAGCGGATCGTCGCCGAGGCGACGGACCGGGTGCACGCGCTGGAGGGGATGCGCCGACGGCTCGCGAACGAGTTGAACGGCGCCCGTGCCGCCCTTGCCGATGCGCTGCCGCTGACCGAAGCGCTGCCGGAGGAGGACGTGGCCGACGAGGAGGGGTCAGCGACGTTGCCCTCGCCACGTACCCGAGGGCCTGCGGTGTCCAGCGCCCCTTGACGGGAGGTATCTTCGGCCACTGACCGTGGCGCGGAGGAGGTCGAGCCGATGGCACAGCCATGCGTGCTGCTCAAGTACGGGGAACTGATGTTGAAGGGCCGCAACCGGGGCCGCTTCGAGCAGTACCTCCTCGACGGGGTGCGGCAGGTCGTCTGCGGCGAGACCGACAGCGCCGACAGCGCCGACAGTGCCGAGAGCGCACAGAGCGCAGGCAGTGCTGATAGCGCCGCCGACCACGCCGACGTCGCCACCGCGTCGCCTCGCGGTTCGCGCGTGCGGATCTCCCGGCGCGACGGCGTACTCGTGCTCGCGGGCGGGCTGCCGTTGCCGGAACTGGTGGAGCGCGCGCGGCGGGTTTTCGGCGTCAGTGTCGTGCAACCCGCGCTGCGGGCGGGTAAGACCCCGCAGGACGCGGCGGACGCGGCGCTGCAGGCGCTGGCCGAGCGGTTCGGCACACCCGAGCGGAGTGTGCCGCGCCGGTTCGCGGTGAAGGCGCGGCGCAGGAACAAAGGCTTTCCCATGGGCTCGGAGGAACTCGCCGCCTACATGGGGCAGCGGGTGTGCCAGCAGTGGGGGTGGCCGGTCGATCTGAGCGACCCCGAGGTGCGGATCTCGGTGGAGGTGGATCGGCGCGAGGTGTTCGTCTCGCTCGAGCGGCACCGAGGCCAGGGTGGGCTGCCGGTCGGTGCCAGCGGGCGCGCGCTGGTGCTGCTCTCCGGCGGGTTCGACTCCCCGGTCGCGGCGTTTCGCGCGATGCGGCGCGGGCTGCGCTGCGACTTCGTGCACTTCACCGGCGCGCCCTACACCGACCCTTCCTCGGCCTACAAGGCCTACGCGCTGGTCAGGCAACTGGATCGGTATCAGGGTGGTTCGCGGCTGCACGTGGTGCCGATCGGCAACGCGCAGCGCGCCATCGCCACGGCGGGTGCGGCGCAGTTACAGGTGGTGGCCCAGCGCAGACTCATGGTGCGCACCGCGGACGTGCTCGCCGCCGAGTTGGGCGCGCAGGCGCTGGTGACGGGTGACAGCCTGGGGCAGGTGTCCAGCCAGACGCTGAGCAACCTGGCCACGGTGGAAGCCGCGGCTCAGTTGCCGTTGCTGCGGCCGCTGCTGGCGTGGGACAAGGACGAGATCATCGCGGAGGCGCGGCGGATCGGCACCGCGGACATCTCCAAGCTGCCCGACGAGGACTGCTGCAGCCTGCTCGCGCCACCCAGGGTGGCGACCAGAAGCACGGCCGAACAGCTGGCCGGTGTGGAACGCAGGCTGGACCTCGACGAGCTGGTTCCGAAGCTGCTGGCCGATGCTCAGGTGCTGGCCCCTGCGGGCTCGTAGCAGACGCGGCTTCGCGCGTAGTGGCCGGGGGGCACACTGATGAGCCGGGTGAAATGTCGGGTCAGGTGCGGCTGGTCGCAGAAGCCGGACAACGTGGCGGCTTCGGCGGGGGAGTGGCCCGCGAGCAGGTGCCGCCTCGCGAGGTCCACCCTGCGGCCGGTCAGGTAGCCGTGTGGCGGGATGCCGTATTCGCGCCCGAACGCCCGCACCAGATGCGCCCGGCTCGCGTGCAGCCGTGCGGCGGCCTCGTACAGGGTGATGCCCTGCGTGACGTGGGCCTCGAGTAGTTCCCGCAGCCGTACCGCCAGCCTGGGGTCCCTGCCCGTGTTCGCCCCGGTGCTCGTCCTGGTGTTCGCCATTGCGTTTCCGCCCGGATTCGGGCGCGGCGGGGAGGCGGTGTCCGCCTGCCGCAGGTGCCCGCGCAGCCGCTCGATGACCAGCGCCAGCCTGCTCTCCGCCTCAAGGTCCTCGGTGCGCGTCGCGAGCGCTTGGTGAACCTGGTGCACCCGGTGCCGAAGTAGCGGATCGGCCAGTACCGGCCGGTCCACGGCGGCGCCGATCAACCGGTCGGAGTCCTCGCCGAACACGTCGCGTTCGAGGTAGAGCACACGTTTGCGAAACCCGCCCCGCCGTGCCGACCGGCCGTCGTGCGCGACGTCGGGAGGTAGGAGGGTCACCACCGGCCTGCACGCGCCGTGCTCGCGGCGGTGCAGGTCGTAGGCCACAACTCCGGCGTCGACGACGAGCAGCGTCCATGCGTCGTGGGTGTGCGGTGGATAGGTGTGCCGGGGAAAGCTGGCGTGGAAGACTTCCCGCACACCTCGCACGGACGGCCGCCATGCGATGACGGTGCCGGTGGCGACCCGGTCGTGAGCACCCATGCGACGAACGTACAAGACGCACCCGTGGCCGAAACGGCAGATTCGGCGGATGGCAAGCATGGTGACCGAACCCATTCCCGACCGGCCCGACACCAAGATCGCGGTGCTGCTGCGCGACGACCTGTTGACCTGGCAGCGGCTCAACGTGTGCGCGTTCGTCGTCAGTGGACTCGCGACGAGCCGACCACACCTGGTCGGTGAGCCGTACCTGGACGCCGACGGCAACGAGTACCTGCCGATGTTCCGGCAGCCGGTGCTGGTGTTCGAGGGTTCGAAGGAAACCCTCTCGGCCGCGCACGGTCGCGCGCTCTCCAGGGGGTTGCGCCTGTCGGTCTTCACCGCGGACCTGTTCGCCACCGGCAACGACACCGACAACAGGGCCGCGGTGCGGGCGGTGCCCGCCGCCACGCTCGACCTGGTGGGATTGGCGGTGCACGGGCCGAGGAACGCGGTGGACAAGGTCTGTAAAGGCACGCGGATGCAC
Organism: Saccharomonospora amisosensis; assembly: GCF_011761185.1. Lineage (NCBI taxonomy): Bacteria > Bacillati > Actinomycetota > Actinomycetes > Pseudonocardiales > Pseudonocardiaceae > Saccharomonospora > Saccharomonospora amisosensis. Next base: position 1,743,154 of record NZ_JAAOYM010000001.1, read on the forward strand.
CCCTAGTGTGGGTGCATGGTTGAGCACAGGGTGGTGCTGGTGCGGCAGTGGGACCAGCAACTGGGCGGTTCCGGATGCTGCGGGCGGCTGGACGGGGAGGCGGTGCGAGAACTGCACGGCCACGCCGAGGAGCCCTACGCCCACTGCCGGACGGACATGGAGGCTGTCGGTGCCGTCTACCTAGCGTTGCGGTCCCGGTTCCGCGCCGACGAGGTGGAGCTGACGGTTGTCGACCCGCGCAACACGGCATGGGTGCTGCCCGCCGTGTGGCGCGACGCTCGCCGCAGGGGCTTGCGGTGGCGCGAGGCGTTGCGGCAGCTCAACGCGGCCACCAAGGCGTGCGCCGTGGTCTGTGACGGGCTGGTGCTGGACTGCGGCACGGAACCGGGGCGCGTGGTGGCGGCGGTGGAGGCCGACCTGGCCGGCCGCCGCTGAGGCACCGGCGCGGTCACCGCGCCGTCACGGTGGTTGACCACCCACCTCGTTGCGGAGGAACTTCGTTTCAGGTGCCACGACAACGCCCGGGTGGGGGCGGCGAACCCTTCGCCGCCCCCACCCGGATGCTCAGTCGCGGGGATCGCCGAGCAGCACGGGCAGGCTGCCCGCGGAGTTGGAGAAGAACGACGGAACCGGGCGCAGTTCCTCGGCAGCCACAGCGAGCCGGATGTCGGGGTAGCGGGCGAACAGTTCCGGCAGCGCGATCTGCGCCTCCATCCGCGCCAGGTGCGCGCCAAGGCACAGGTGCGGGCCGCCGCCGAAGGCCAGGTGCTTGGTGGGCTTGCGCGTGATGTCGAACCGGTCGGCGTCGCTGCCGTGCTGTGCCGGGTCCCTGCCGGCGCCGCTGTAGGGGGCGAGAATGGCCTCGCCCGCCGGGATCGTGACCCCGGCGATGGTGATGTCCTCCCTGGGGTAGCGGGCCGGGAAGTTGCCGATCGGTGCGTCCCAGCGCAATGTCTCCTCAACCACCGCCGCCCAGGTGTCGGCTCCTCCTGAGCGGGCGATCGCCAGCTGGTCGGGGTGGGTGAGCAGTGCCCGCACGCCGTTGACGATCAAGCTCAGCGTCGTTTCGTGGCCCGCCGTCAGCAGCAGCCACAGCGTGTCGACGAGTTCCTCGTCGGTCAGCGACTCGGCGTCCTGCTCCTGCGTCGCGATCAGCGCGCTGGTCAGGTCGTCGCCGGGCTCGTCGCGATGCAGTTGCACGAGCTGGTTGAGCATCTCGTGGCGGTCGCGCTGGGTGCGGACCACTTCCTCCGGGGTGGTGTCGGTGCGGAAGATGCTGTCCACCAGCTCGCGCAGCCGGGGCCGCCACTCCCACGGCACTCCCACCAGCTCGCAGATCACCTGCATCGGCACGGGGTAGGCGTAGAACTGCCGGATGTCCACCGAACCGTCCGCCGCCGCGTGCCCGGGCAGCTCGTCGAGCAGAGTGTTGATGATCTCGGTGATGCGCGGCCGCAACTCCTCCACGCGGCCACGGGTGAAGGTGCGCGTGACCGGCCTGCGCAGCCTGAGGTGGTGGGAGTCGTCGGCGGTGACCATGTTGGTCACCTTGATCATCCCCACCAGCGGCCAGTCGTCGGTGATCTCGCCACGCTGGACGGCGCTCCAGTTGCGCCAGTCCTTGCTGACCCTGGGATCGGTGACGAGTTCGGCGAGCAGTGCGTGCTCGGTGACGGCCCAGACGGACACCTCTCCTGGGAGGATGACGCGCACGACCGGGCCCAGCTCGCGCATGCGGGCCGCCTCGCCGTGGTGGTCGGCTCCGGTTGGGTCGAGTCGGATGACGGGGACCTGCGAGGCCACGGCGTCGGTCATCGGGAATGCCTCCTGGTTTCAGGCGTGCGGGATCGGGCCCGTCCTGGTGAACCGGACGGGCAGACTGGCGGGACAACGGGTCCACGGCGAGGGCAGCAGCGTGATGTCCTCGGCCGGTACCGACAGCACAACATCCTGTAGTCGGTGCAGGGCGGTGTCGACCGCAATGCGGGTGATCATCCGGCCCTGTCGCTGCGCGGGGCAGGCGTGCGGTCCCGCGCTCCACGCCAGGTGCGCTCGGTTGCCCACCTCCAGCCACGGGTCGTTGGTGTGCACCCTGGAGTCGGCATTGGCAGCCGCGAACCCGAGGATGAGCGCGTCGCCCCTGCGCACCGGCTGGCCGGCGACCTGGCAGTCGGCGAGCGCGTACCTCGCGGGCATGTTCGACATGGGCGGGTCACGCCACAGCACCTCGTCCAGCGCTTCGTCGATACCCAGCCGACCGCCCCGCAGCCGCCCGGCGAAACGCGGGTCGGTGAGCATCAGCCGCAGTGTCTGCGCGATCCAGGTGGTGGTTGTCTCGTAGCCGGCCGAGATCATCAACACCATGGACTGTTGCAACTCGAAGTCGTTGCGCAGGTTGGGGTGGCGCAGGAAGGCCGTCGCCAGGTCGTCGCTCGGGTTCGCCCTACGCGCCTGGATGGTGTTGGTGAGGATGCGCTCGAGGTTCTGGTTGCCCGCCTGGGAATCCGCGCCGGACCCGAAAAGGGCGATCAGCGCCTGCCGCAACTGGTGGCCGAGGTCGGTGCTGAGGCCGAACATGCCTGCCACGGCCAGCATCGGCACCACGGCCGCGTACTCGGCCACGAGGTCGGCGTTGCCCCGAGGGGCGAACGTCGCGATCAGCTCGGTGCACGCGGCCCGGATCATGCGGCTCATCTTGTGCTCGTCCAGGCTGGCGAGGCCGTCGTCGAGCGGTTCGCGCAACCTGCGGTGCTTGTCGCCGTCGGAGAAGTAGGCGTTGTCACGCGGGAACATCATCGGCCCGAGCCCGGAGTCGGGCGAGACGACCTGCTCGGCGTAGAGCCGCCAGTAGTGCGGATTGCGGGAGAACAACCGCTCGTTGCGCACGATCTGGCAGATCTCCGGATGCCCGAGCACGAGCCAGGCGTTGATGCCCGGCTCCAGTTCGACCGGCGCGATCTGGCCCCACTTGGCACGCAGTTCGCTGTATGCCGCCTGGGGATCGCGGCAGGTGGTTGTGGCCGACAGCGGGGTGAGCCCGGTGAGTTCGGACAGTGTCGGCTGGTGGGTCTGCGACGGTGTCATCATGCATATGCCTTAGAGGAAGCGGGAAACCGGAGGGCGTGCTCCACCAGGGTGATCAGTGCGGCCACTGACGACTCCTTCCGCCTGGCGTCGCAGTACATGATCGGTGTCTGTGGCAACAGGTCCAGCGCATCGCGCAACTGGTCCTCTTCGTACCGTGGCGCATCGGGAAACTGGTTGACCGCGACCGCGAACGGCATCGTGGTCCGCAGTTCCAGCTGGTCGAACACCTCGAAGCTGTCCTCGATGCGGCGGGTGTCGACGAGGACGAGCGCGCCAACGGCCCCTTCCGCCAGTCCCTCCCACAGGTTCCAGAACCTGCGCTGTCCCGGCGTGCCGAACAGGTACAGCACGACGTCGGGGCTGACGGTGATGCGACCGAAGTCCATCGCCACGGTGGTGGTGGTCTTGTCGTCCAGGCCCGCGACCGAGTCGACCCCGATGCTGGCCGTGGTCATCGTTTCCTCGGTGCGCAGCGGCTTGATCTCACTGACCGAGCCGATCAACGTCGTCTTCCCCACCCCGAACGCGCCGACCACGAGGATCTTGACCGACTGCTCGACGGTGTGAGCCACGTACCGGTCAGAGTTTGCGGAGACCATTGAGGACCTTCTCCAGGATTTCTCGGTCGGGCAGGACATGTCGCTGTGGAGCCGATCTGAGCACCAGGTGTCCGGTGTCGACCAGGTCCGACGCGAGCACGACGACCACGCTGACCGGCAGGTCGAGGTGCACGGCGACTTCGGCCAGCGACAGCATTCCCCGGCAGACGTCCAGCATCGCCCGCTGTTCCCGGCTCGCCATGATCGGCAGTTTCGCCTCTGGATTGGCGATCAGCAGCGTCTCCGGCCGGATCGTGTTGCGCGAAGGATGCGCACGGCCGGAGGTGATGACGTAGGGCCGTACCGGCCGATCGCGGTAATCGTCCGAACTGCCCATGGTCAGCTGCCGCGGGTCGGCGTGCTCAGCGTGCGTTCACCGATCTGCAGCACCTGTGCCTGCATCTGCTGTGCGATCAGCGCCGGGTCGATGACCGCCTCGGTGACCACGGCGAGCCGGGAACCGTCGCCCGCACCACGGACGAACAGGAAACCGCCGTCGAACTCCACCATCACCTGTCGTGGGCTGCCGCCCGTACCGAACTCCTCACCGATGCCCTGCCCCAGCGAGGTCAGCCCGGCGCAGGCGGCGGCGAGCTTGTCGGCGATGTCGGGGTGGGTGTGGTCGGTGCGCACCTTCAGCAGGCCGTCGGAGGTGAGCACGACGGCGTGCCGCACCCCCCGCACGCTCCTGATCATGTCCAGCATCCAGCTGTTGTCGGAAGCGGGGACGGCCATTACTCCTCCGGAGTGTTGTCAACGTCGGCTGATGAATCGGTGCGCGCCGCACCCGTCGGCAGGCCGGGCGAGGAGCGCAGGAACGCACCCATCCACTGCCCGGCCTGCTCGGCGGTCTGCGTGCTGTTTGTGCCCGCGCCGCCTCCGGCGGCGCGGGTGTTGCCCGGCCCAGGCCATTCCACATCGGAGTCGAGCGTCTTGGCAGGGGCCTCGCCACGCCGCGAGCGCCGTCTCGGCAGCGAGGACAGGTTCCCTTCGACGGTTCGGGTTGTCCTTGGTTCGGTCTCCTCGTGCCGTTCGGGCTCCCAGTGCCGGGGTGACTCGGCCGGTCGCGGAGGTTGCTTACGGGTCAGGGCATGCTCGCCGACCGTAGCGGAGCCACCGGGCGGTATGGTCTCGACCAGTTCGGAAGGAACCAGCGTGATGGCTCGCACGCCGCCGTACACCGACTCCGTCAGGTCCACCCTGAACCCGTAGCGGCGCACGTACGCGCCGACCACGGGAAGACCGGTCTGCGGGATCTCGCCCAACTCGGCCAGACCGACCGGACGTCTGCCCGAGGCGATCTCGCGGGCCTGCTCCAGCCTCCTGTCGTCGAGCCCGACCCCGCAGTCGTCGATCTCGATCACCGCACCGCGCTGCACGTGTCGCAACGTCACGAGGACGTTGGTGGTGGGCGGCGAGGACTGGGTCGCGTTGGCCAGCAGTTCCGCCACCAGGTGGATCAACGGCTCCACGACGCGCGGTGAGACGGCGACTCCGGGGTCGCCGGAGATCTCGACCCGCTGGAAGGCGGTGATCCGGCCCGCCGCGCCGCGCACGACGTCGGCGATCGGCAGCGGTTCGTGCCACTGCTGTCCCGGCCACTCGCCGCACAGCGCGGCCAGCGTCTGCGCGTGCCGGGCCTGCTGTGCGGCCGCGTGGTCCACCCGCATGCTGGTGTGCAGGATGTCGGGGTCGCTTGGGTGGCGCTGCACCATCCGCGAGGCCTCCTCCTGCAGGCGGTGCGCCGAGGTCTGCGCCTTCCTGGCGAGCGCGACCACCGCGGCGTGCACGGCGTCCTGGCGGCCCTGTTGATCGTCACGGAGCCGGTCGAGTACCGCGGCCGCCCGGTGCAGCAGGGCCGCGGGGCGGCCCGATGGGGACAGCTCGGGCAGCGGCGGCGCGGCGGGCGCGCCCTGTGCGAAGGCCTCCACCTGCTCGGCCATGGATTCCAGTGCCGCGCCCTGTTCACCCGCCGCCGCCTGCTGGTTGCGCAGGGTGGCTTCGTGCGCCCGTAGTGCGCGGTCGGACACCACGGCGTGTACGCCCAGCGCTGCCACGGCCAACACGCCCGCGGCCAGCAGCAGCGCGTTTCGCAGTGCGCTGCCGTCGCCGGCGAGCAGGAAGATCGAGGCGACGACGACGTAACTGACGGCGACGCCGGTGCACAGCCACAGGATCGGCTGTCGGGTGGGGGGCCTTGTCGACGGAAGTGTCATGATCACCCAGTTGTCGAAGAAGCGAAGATGGTTGGTGCGTCTCGTCAGGTGGGACCACGTGCGCGAGGCGAACGGGTCGACTTCGCGAGCATCCGGGATGTCCGGGTCTGCCTCCCAGTACGTCAACCAGCTCGGACCCTACCCACCACGATCGTCGTTCTTGCCGTGAATCCGCACAGTCGTACCGACTCGCCTCACTCCCGAAACGCCGGTGAGGGTCGTGTTGAGGCGGCGACGCGGACCTGCCGCGTGGCACCTGGCCACGGACTGGTTTGACCGCTGGTCACGATGAATGACTCGCTTCCCCAGTAATTGATCATGTGCGATCGGAGCTCGGCAAGCCGGAGTATAGATCAACAGTGGGCGAAGTCAATCGACTACGGAGCGTCTATTGCCGTGGCGACGGCCCAACCGCCGCCGCGTTGTTGGTACCGTCCCATTCGTGGGGAATCTCCGATCAAGGGTGCTGTCGTGGTTCGCGCGCGCCTATCTGGCGCGCGCACGCAGGAAGGGCCTCGACCTGTCGAGGATGTCCCTGCTGCCCGACGCAGCCCTGTTGCCGCTGCGACGGGATGGTCTCGACCCCGTCGCCGAGTTGGGGGCACGAAGGGACAGCGAGCCGGTCTCCAAACTGCCGCTACCGGTTGGGCTCGATGTGTGGCTGGTCACCGGACACGAGGAGGCCAAGGCGGTGCTGGCCGACGCCAAGTCGTTCAGCAACGACTTCGGCAATCTGGTTGGCCAGGCAGGCACAGCCGCCGACGACAATCCGGGTGGGCTCGGCTTCGCCGACCCTCCGGCGCACACCCGGCTGCGCAAGCTGCTGACGCCGGAGTTCACGATGCGAAGGTTGTCGCGGTTGAAGCCGGGCATCGAGGCGATCGTGGCGCAGCGTCTCGACGCGATGGCGGCCGCGGAGGCGCCCGTCGACCTTGTGGAGCAGTTCGCGCTGCCGATCCCGTCGCTGGTGATCTGTGACCTGCTCGGGGTGTCCTACGACGACAGGGAGGAGTTCCAGCGGCACGCCGTCGCTCGCTTCGACCTCTTCGGTGGCGCCGGTGCCTCGCTCGGTGCGATCTCGGAGTCGCTGGAGTACCTGCGGGGGGTGGTGCGCCGCGAGCGGGAACGGCCGGGTGACGGGCTGCTCGGCATGATCATCACCGAGCACGGTGACGAGGTCAGCGACATCGAGTTGGCGGGGCTCGCCGACGGTGTGCTCACCGGTGGGTTCGAAACCACCGCGAGCATGCTTTCACTGGGTGCCCTCGTGCTGCTCAACGATCCGGACACGTTCAAGCTCGTCCGCGACGACGACGACGCGATCAACTCGGTGGTGGAGGAACTGCTGCGGTACCTGACCGTGGTGCAGGTCGCCTTCCCCCGCTTCGCCCGCGAGGACGTCGAGGTGGGTGGCGTGCGGATCGAGAAGGGCGCCATGGTGCTGTGCTCGCTCAGCGGCGCCAACCGCGACCACGTGCTCGGGCCGGGCATGGAGGAGTTCGACCCCGGAAGGGAACCGACCTCGCACCTGGCGTTCGGCTATGGGGTGCACCGCTGCGTCGGCGCGGAACTGGCCAGGATGGAACTGCGGGCCGCCTACCCCGCGCTGGTGCGCAGGTTCCCCGGGATGCGGCTCGCCGTGCCGCCGGAGGAGTTGACCTTCCGCAAGGCGTCGATCGTCTACGGGGTGGAGTCACTGCCCGTCACGCTCGGCTGAGCCAGCCACGCTGGGGTTTCCGCTCCCCGAGCTGGCTGCCAGGAACGAACCTCGGTACCAGCGCGTTGATCCTGTCGCTTCGCACCGACGTACGAGATACCGAGGGCGAGCCCGCCATGCGCATCGGTGAGCACACCTTCCGCGCCGAGGTGGCGAACGGCGCCTTCACCGTCGTGCCCGCCACGGCGACCGAACCGGACGCGGTGCTGGAGGTCGACGAACCGAGGTCGCTCGCCGCGCTCGTCTACGACGCGGCGGAGCTCGAGCCGCCGTTTCCACGGGTCTCGTGCGGCGCCGCGGCGACCGCGACGTGGCGCCGCGCTTTCTGTCGCTCTTCTCGCTGCCCGAGACGTTCTCGCCGCCCGGGACGGCCGTCAACGGCTGAGTTCGAAGACCGCCGCGAGCCCCTGCCCGCCACCGATGCACATGGTTTCCAGCCCGTAGCGGGCATCTCGCCTGCGCATCTCCCGCAGCAGGGTGGCGAGGATACGGACCCCGGTGGCGCCGACCGGATGTCCAAGCGAGATGCCCGAGCCGTTGACGTTGAGCCGCTCGAAGTCGCTTTCGGCGAACTTCCACTCCCGCGTGCACGCCAGCACCTGTGCCGCGAACGCCTCGTTCAGCTCGATCAGATCCATCTCGGCGAGCCTGAGCCCGGCACGAGCCAGCGCCTGCTGAGTCGCGGGCACCGGGCCGATGCCCATCGTGCGCGGTGGCACTCCAGCCACGGCCCACGACACCAGCCGCGCGAACGGCCGCAGCCCCGACGCCTCCGCCTTGGCCCTCGTGGTGACGAGGCAGGCCGCGGCCCCGTCGTTCTGACCGCTGGCGTTGCCCGCGGTGACCGTCGCCTCAGGGTCGTCGCCCGCCATGATCGGGCGCAGCCCGGCCAGCCGCTCCGCCGTGGTGTCGGAGCGCGGATGCTCGTCGCGTAGCGCCGTGGTGTCCGGCCTTCCCCGCTTGCCTGGCACCGTCACCGGCACGATCTCCTCGGCGAACCTGCCGTCCTCGATCGCCGCCACCGCGCGCCGGTGCGAGTGCAACGCGAGTTCGTCCTGTTCCGCGCGCGGGATGCCGTACTCACGGCGCAGGTTCTCGGCTGTCTCCAGCATCCCGCCGGGCACCGGATGGTTCGCTCCGCCCGCTGTCACCCTGGCTCGCGCCAGCCGGTCGTGCAGCCGTACACCGTCGCCGCGCACGCCCCAGCGCAGCTGGTCGGAGTAGAACTCAACGTTGCTCATGCTCTCGGCACCGCCCGCGAGTACGAGCTCCGCCGCGCCCGTGGCCACCCGCATCGCCGCGTCGAGCACGGCCTGCAACCCCGAGCCGCACCGCCGGTCGACCTGCAGGCCCGGCACTTCCACGGGCAACCCGGCGTCCAGCGCCGCGACCCTGCCGATGGCGGGTGCCTCACCGCTGGGGTAGCAGTTGCCGAGGATGACGTCGTCGATGGTCGCCGGGTCGACAGCCGTGCGGCTGACGAGTTCCCCGATCACCCGCGCCGCCAGCGCGGTCACCGGTACGTCGGAGAACATGCCGCCGTAGCGGCCAACCGCGGTACGGATCGGCTCACAGATCACGACGTCGGTCATCCGCTTTTCGTACCACGAGGGGCACGGTCGCGGCGGCGCCGTGGCCCACGTCACCGCGATTGACCGCCCGCCGGGCGGGCCAGGATGATGACTCGGCGATGGCTTTCGCGAAGGAACGGCGTTGACCGCCAGGTTGCCGGGCAGGCTCGCTGCCGTGGCAGCTGGGCCCGCACCGTTGTTCGTCTACGGAACGTTGCGGTTCGCCGCCGTGCTCGAGGTATTGCTCGGCCGGGTGCCGACCGGCGCGCCCTCGGCCGCCGTGGGGTGGCGGGCCGCCGCGCTACGGGGAAGGTGCTACCCCGTGTTGGTGCCCGGGTCCGGCCGGGTGGACGGGCTGCTGCTGACGGACCTGGCGCCGGACGAATGGCGCGTCCTCGACGAGTTCGAGGACGACTTCTACGACCTCATCGCGCTGACGCTGACCGAGGGGCAGCGGGCGTACTGCTACGCCTGCCCGCACGCGCCGGGGCTGGAGCTGGACGGCGACTGGGACGCCGAGTCCTTCGCCCGGCGCGAACTGCCCGGTTTCGTCGCCGGATGCGGGCAGTGGCGCGCCGAACCGGGGTGATACCGCACCCCCTGGCGGTCACCGGCGATCGAATGCGCGGGTGTGCATGGACCGGGTCCGGGCGGGTAGTCGGGGACGGAAGGCACATCGCCGAGCAGGGAGTGCGAAATGAAAGCCGTTGTCTACGAAGGCCCCAACCAGGTCGACATCGAACAGGTCGACGACCCTCGGATCGAGCATCCGACCGACGCGATCGTGAAGATCACCTCCACCGCCATCTGCGGCTCGGACCTGCACATGTACGAGGGGCGCACCGCAGCCGAACCGGGAATCGTGTTCGGCCACGAGAACATGGGCGTGGTAACCGAGGTCGGTTCCGGTGTCGAGAGCGTCCGGGCAGGCGACCGGGTGTCGCTGCCGTTCAACATCGCCTGCGGCTTCTGCCGCAACTGCCTCGCGGGCAGGACCGGGTTCTGCCTTACGGTCAACCCAGGCTTCGCGGGCGGTGCCTACGGCTATGTGGGCATGGGCCCGTACACGGGTGGGCAGGCGGAGTACCTGCGGGTGCCGTTCGCCGACTTCAACTGCCTGCAGCTGCCGCGAGGTGAGCAGCACGAGGACGACTTCGCGATGCTGGCCGACATCTTCCCGACCGGGTATCACTCCACCGAGCTGGCGGGTGTTTCGCCAGGTGACACCGTCGCGGTGTACGGCGCGGGCCCGGTCGGACTGATGGCCGCGTACTCCTCGATCTTGCGCGGCGCCTCGCAGGTCTTCGTCGTCGACAAGGTCCCCGACCGGCTGCGGCTGGCCGAGGAGATCGGGGCGGTCCCGATCGACTTCACCCAGGGCAGCGCGCCGGAGCAGATCCAGGAGCGCACCCTCGGCGGCACCGATCGTGGCATCGACGCTGTCGGCTACCAGGCCACCGTCCCCCAGGGCGAGGAGCAGCCCTCGGTGGTGCTCAACGACCTCATCGAGACGGTGCGCGCCACCGGTTCACTCGGGGTGGTGGGGCTGTACCTGCCGAACGACCCCGGTGGCCCCAGCGAGGACGCCAAGAAGGGCAGGCTGCTGGTGGACGTGGGCCGGTTCTTCGAGAAGGGCCTGCGCATGGGCACCGGCCAGGCCAACGTCAAGGCGTACAACCGCCAGCTGCGCGACCTCATCATCGCGGGCAGGGCACGGCCCAGCTTCGTGGTGTCGCAGCGTCGGCCGCTGGACGAGGCCGCCGATGCCTACGCACGCTTCGACCGTCGTGAGGAGGGCTACACCAAGGTGCTGCTCAAGCCCTGACCATGCCGGTAGCGGTACGGCCACGGGACAATATGGGCCATGACCGCCACCGACCTGTCCACAGGGTCCGCCACCCTCGGCACGGCCGCGCAGCACGCTACCCGCAGCGTTCCGGTGTGCGCGCCCGGCGACACCATCGCCACGGTGCTGAACCGGATGCGGGGACGGCGGTTCGACACCGCCGCGCTGGCGGTCGTGTGCGAGGGTGAGCGACTCGTGGGCCTGACCACCGTCGAGCGGCTGCTCGCCGCCCGGCCGGACGCCGCCGTGTCCGATGTGATGGACCCCGACCCGCCCGTCGTGTCACCGGAAGCCGCGCAGGAACACGCGGCGTGGACTGCCGTGCGGCACGACGAGCCGGGGCTGGCGGTCGTCGACGAAGACCGGCGGTTCCTCGGGCTGATCCCCGCGCAGCGGTTGATGGGGGTGCTGCTCGCCGAGCACGACGAGGACCTGGCCCGCCTCGGTGGGTTTCTCGGCTCCGCCTCCGCCGCGCGGCAGGCCACGGTGGAACGGGTGCCGCGCAGGCTGTGGCTCAGGCTGCCCTGGCTGTTGCTTGGGCTGACCGGCGCCATGCTGTCCGCCGGAGTCGTGGGGGCGTTCGAGAACCTGCTGGACCGGCAGGTGCTGCTGGCGTTCTTCGTGCCCGCCGTGGTGTATCTCGCCGACGCCGTCGGCACGCAGACCGAGACCCTCGTGGTGCGCGGCCTTTCCGTCGGGGTGCCGGTGGGGCGGGTCGCGCTGCGCGAGGCTGTCACCGGTGTGCTGATCGGGCTGCTGCTGGCTGCTGGTGCGCTGGCGTTGACGATCCTGTTCTGGGGCGACCTCGCGGTCGCCGTCGCGGTCGGGTTGGCGCTGCTCGCCGCGTGCGCGGTGGCGACGCTGGTGGCGATGGTGTTGCCGTGGTTGCTGTCCCGGTTGGGCATGGACCCCGTCTACGGGTCCGGTCCGCTTGCCACCGTGGTGCAGGATCTGCTGTCGATCCTGATCTACCTGGCCACGGCTTCCGCCGTGGTGTCCTGACCCCGCGAGTCCCCCGTTCCTGCCCGCGAGTTCCTCGTTCCTGCCCGCGAGTTCCCCGTTCCTGCCCGCGAGTTCCACGCTGCGGTCATGCGGTTGAATGTCACGCGACGAATCCGGGTCACCACACTGGGAGGTTGTCGTGGCGGACGCACCACGAGACATCGAGCGCTTCTACTCCACTCCAGAGGTGGTCGCCAAGTTGCGGCGCCTCGCCGATGCCCTCGAGTCGGGTAAGCCGTTCCGGATCCAGATCGCGGGCGAGCGCATCCACGTTCCGGCGGGCGCGGAGTTCTCCGTCGAACACGAGCGCGGTGCGGTCGAGGAGGAGATCGAGTTCCAGCTCAAATGGAAGCTCACCCAGCAGGAGGACACACAGGACGAGCAGGTGGTGTAGACCTCACATCCGTGGCGGCCGCCGGCCCGGTCCGCTCGCGAGGCCCAGTAGCTCGAACACGTCTCGGCAGCCAACGGCTACGTCCGGATCCCCCCACGAGCAGCGGTTGGTTCAGCAAGTGCGGGGTGAAGACCACACCCGTCATCCTGGCCGCCACCGCGAAGGCCGTAGCTATGGGGAACTCGGGAGGTTCACCGTCCTCCCGCAGGTCCAGGCCGACCTCGCGCAGCAACGGCACGACCCGCTGTGGTTCGCTGCCGTATCGCTGAGTCGGCACATCCGGTAGCAAGCCCGTGATGACGGTGCCGTCCACCGCGTGGAGGAAGTGGTGCTCGGCGTAGTCATGGCGGTTGATCGCCACGACCTCGCCGCACAGCCATACGGCTCGATCGCCACGCTCCATTCGCCGCAGCGGACCACACCCACGTACCCGCTACCGCATGCACCTTGTGTCTGTTCGACGTGCCTGCTGGCTACCTCGATGAGTTTGTCGAAGGTCGTCCGCTCGCCTCGGGTGAGACGGCGCCGAAGCGGCGCAACACCTCGCGTGGAGCAAGCTGGTGGAAGAAGGAGACGCAGAAGATGTCGTCCAGCGGGTTGTCGCCGTCCAGCCAGGTCAGCTGCGCCAGGGGATCGGTCACCGTACCTCCTCGATCGACTCGGGCAACGTTGGCGGACAGCGCCGGCAATCCGTGGGCAGGACGTGATCGGGCTGTGCCTGGCCGGTATGTGGTTGGGCACCGGGACCCGTGCGCGGGAGTGCAGGACTCGCGGGCGGGAGTGCGGGACCCGTGCGCGGGAGTGCAGGACTCGCGGGCGGGAGTGCGGGACTCGCGGGTTGTGGTCAGCGGTGGTGGGCCAGCAGGGCGTGCGCCTCGTCGGCCCCGGCGGCGGGTTGGGTGTGCACGACAGCCTTGGCCAGGCGAGGGATGGCGTGCAGCAGGTCGTGCTCCACCCGGTGCGCTATCAGATGTGCCTGGCGCACCGTCAACTCGGCGGCCACCGTGACCGCGAGTTCGGCATGCAGGCTGTGCCCGATCCAGCGCATCCGCACCTCGCCCGCGTCCAGCACACCCGTGACGTCCAGCGCCGCCCGCTCGGCGCGTTCAACGGCGGCCGGGTCCACCGCGTCCATGAGTCGGCGTAGCACTTCCTTCGCCGCGTCGCGCAGCACGAACAGGATCGCGACGGTGATGGCGAGACCGACCAGCGGGTCGGCCAGCGGGAATCCCACTGCCACCCCGGCCGCGCCGAGCACAACGGCCAGCGACGTGAAGCCGTCCACGCGGGCGTGCATCCCGTCGGCCACCAGCGCGGCCGAACCGATCTGCCGCCCGACCGTGATGCGCCAGCGCGCGACCAGTTCGTTGCCCGCGAACCCGATCACGCCCGCGAACACCACCGCCCACAGGTTCGTGACCGGCTGCGGGTCCAGCAGCCTGCGCACGGACTCGTACCCCGCCAGCGCGGCCGAGGCCGCGATGATCAGCACCACGACCAGTCCTGCCAGGTCCTCCGCCCGCCCGAGGCCGTAGGTGAAGCGACGGGTGGCCACCCGCCTGCCGAGTACGAACGCGATCGCCACCGGCACGGCGGTCAGCGCGTCGGCGACGTTGTGGATGGTGTCGCCCAGCAGCGCCACCGAACCGGTGAACAGCACCACCACCGCCTGTACGGCAGCAGTGACCAGCAACGCGACGAACGACCAGCCCAGCGTGCGCATTCCCCGCCTGCTGGCCTCCAGCGCGGTGTCGACCCGATCGGCGCTGTCGTGGCTGTGCGGGGTCAGCAGGTGCCGCAGCCGGGCCACCACCGACCGCGCGCCATCCCCGTGCCCATGCTCATGGCCGTGCCCATGCTCATGGCCATGCCCGTGCTCGTGTCCGTGTCCTTGCCGCTCGGCCCCTCGACCCATGAAGCGAATCCTCCGTTCCGGCGTTGCCCTTGCCAGCTTGGCGAATGACGCGCAATCATGCAAGCATGCGCGCGCACAACGACGTCTCCGGGGAGCAGCTGGCCGAGGCCGATCGGTTCGCCGAGGCCGCGCAGGTGCTGGCGCTGCTGGCCGACCCCACCCGGCTGCAACTGCTGAGCCTGCTGACCACCGAACAGGACGTCAGCACGCTCAGTGCCAGGGTGCCCGCATCCCGCTCCTCGGTGTCGCAGCACCTCGGCCGGTTACGGCTGGCCGGACTGGTGCACGCGCGCAAGGACGGCAGGCGGGTGCTCTACCGCGTGACAAGCGATCACCTGAGCGCGCTTGTCGCCGAGGCGCTGGACTACGCCGATCACGTCACCCTCGGCATTCCGCACCATCGCCGGGACCGCTGAGTCACGACAGCGGGGAAGGGTCCGCGCTGACCGCCGCGAGCACAAGCCCCGCCAACGGCCCCAGCGCGAGCGATCCAGCCGCGGCGACGTAGGCGGTGACCGAGGGCCACGCCGCCACCGGCGAGTTGAAGCCCCCACCCGTGCCGTCGCCGCGCACGGCGGGAGCGATCCAGCGCAGGTAGTAGAACAGGCTCGCCACCGTGTTCACCACGGCTACCACGACGAGCCAGCCGAGACCGGCCTCGAAGGCGGCGGTGAACACCGCGAGCTTGCCGGCGAAGACCCCGGTCGGCGGGGTGCCGACGAGCCCCAGCAGGCACACCACCAGGCTCAGCGCCAGCAACGGCCTGCTTCGCGCCAGACCCCGGTAGTCGCCCACGGTGCGGGCGGCGGGCACGGCGGCCACCACGGCGAACGCACCGAGATTGGTCACCGCGTACGCGACGAGGTAGAGCAACAGGCTGGGCAGCGCCAGCGCGGTACCCGCCGCCGCCAC
Source organism: Saccharomonospora amisosensis (assembly GCF_011761185.1). Classification (NCBI taxonomy): domain Bacteria; kingdom Bacillati; phylum Actinomycetota; class Actinomycetes; order Pseudonocardiales; family Pseudonocardiaceae; genus Saccharomonospora; species Saccharomonospora amisosensis. Next base: position 1,758,413 of record NZ_JAAOYM010000001.1, read on the forward strand.
CGCCATCAGCAGGTAGCCGACCTGGCTGATCGTCGAGTAACCCAGCAGCCTTCGCACGTTGTCCTGGAAGAACGCGGCCAGGTTGGCCAGCGTCATGGTCGCGGTCGCCAGCACCGCCAGCAGCATTCGCCAGTCCACTCCCGTGGCGGCGAGCGGCTCCGCGACGAACCGGTAGACCGCCACGATCGCCCCGAGCTTCGGGATCGTGGTGACCAGCGCCGCCACCGAAGGCTTGGCGCCTTCGGCCACATCAGGCACCCAGAAGTGTGCGGGGACCGCACCCGCCTTGAACAGCGGCCCTGCCAGCAACAGCACGGCACCGGTGGCGAGCGCGGCGGTGGCCGAGCCCGGAAGGGTCCGCGCCAGTAGCGGATACGCCGTGGACCGGCCCAGTCCCAGCAGCACCGTCAGGCCGAACAGCATGGTCACCCCGAGCAGCGCACCCATCAGGTAGTACTTCATCGCCGCCTCGGTGCCGGGTGCGTCCTTGGCGAACGCGGTGAGCGCGTACAGCGGGACGCTGGCGAGGAGGTAGGCCGCGGCGAGCAGCAGCAGGTCGTTCGCGCCCGCGAGTACGACCGCGCCGAGTGCCCCGAGCAGCAACAGCACCACGAACTCGGTCTCGCGCCGGTCACCGCGCACGCCGGGGGTGGCGAGCGCCAGCACCAGCGCCACCGAGCCGAGCACCACCACGCGCACCGTGGCGGTGGCCACGTCGAGCGCGTAGGCGCCCTCGAACACGGTGGCGTGCTCGCCCCAGAACGCCACCGCCGCCACCACGCCCGCCGCGCAGATCGAGAAGGCCAGCGCACGCACCAGCCACTGCCGCCGCCGGGGCAGGTAGGAGCCGAGCAGCAGGCCGAGCACGGCGCCCCCGGTGAGCAGCAGTTCGGGCAGCAGCAGCCACAGTTGCGCCAGCATCGTCGCCCCCATGTCAGCGGCTCAGCAGCGAACCGAGGGTGCGGGCGGCGGGCTCGATCGTGTCCAGCAGGAACCGCGGGAACAACCCGATCACCACGGCCAGCACCATCAGCGGTGCGATAGAGACCGTCTCGGCCGCGGTGAGGTCGGCGACGATGCCGCCGGTGGCCGACCGGGGGGTGCCGAGGAACAGCCGTTGGTAGGCGCGCAGGAACAGCGCGGCCGTGACGAGGATGCCGAGGAAGGCCAGCGCCGTGGCCACGGGTGCGCCCGCGAGCGAGCCGGTGAAGATCTGGAACTCCGCGATGAACCCGGAGAAGCCCGGCAGGCCGAGGGAGGCGAACGCGGCGAGCGCGGTCAGCCACGCGAACCTCGGCGCCCGCGCCGCCAGCCCGCCGTAGGAGCCCATGTCGTAGGTGCGCCCACGTTCGAACAGCACGCCCGCGAGCAGGAACAGCGCGCCGGTGATCAACCCATGGCTCACCATCTGGGTCACGGCTCCGGTGACGGCAAGGTCGTGCGCCTGCGCGTTCGAGCCCGCGAGCAGGCCCGCCGCGCCGACGGCGAGAATGACGTACCCCATGTGGTTCACCGAGGTGTAGGCGATCATCCGTTTGAAGTCCCGCTGGCTGAGCGCCACCAGCGCGCCGTAGAGCACGCTCAACACACCGACCACCACGATCGCGGGCGCGTAGTCGCGCCAGGTAGCCGGCAGCAGCGGCATGGCCACGCGCACGAACCCGTAGGTGCCCAGCTTCAGCAACACCCCGGCCAGGATCGCCGACCCCGCCGCGGGCGCCTCGGTGTGCGCGGGCGGAAGCCAGGTGTGGAACGGCACGGTCGGCGTCTTGATCGCCAGCCCGATCACGATCGCCAGCAGCACCAGCACACCGAAGGTGCCCTGCCCGGCGAGCGGGTTGAGTTCGGACAGGGCCACGATGTCGAACGTGCCAGGTTCTGCCGCGACGTACAGCCCGATGAAACCCAGCAGCAGCGCCAGCGAGCCGACGAAGGTGTAGAGGAAGAACTTCAGCGCCGCGCGTGCCGCGTCACGATGGCCCCAGCCCGAGATGACGAAGTACATGCCCACAATGGACAGATCGAAGAAGACGAAGAACAGGATCAGATCCAGTGCCACGAACACCCCGAGGCATACCGTCTCCAGGAACAGGAACAGCGCCACGAACGCCCTGACCTGATGGGTCTGCCGCAGCGAGTACACCGCGCACGCCAGGAACAGCACCGCGGTGACCGCCACCAGCGGCAGGCTGAGCCCGTCGACGCCGACGTGGTATCCGGAGTCGACGGTGGGAATCCAGCGCCGGTTCACCTCGTATCCGAAGCCGGAGGCGCCGGGGGTGTAACCCGCCCACAGCGCGACCACCAGCGCCACCTCGACGGCGGTGGCCACCACCCACGCCCACCGCACAACGGAATCGCCGAGCCGGGGCACCGCCAGCAGTATCACCGCGACCGCCAGCGGCCAGAACACAACGATACTGAGCACGCTCACCTCACCGCCGTAATCAGGATCAGCAACGCCGCGAGTGCCGCCAGCGCCACGAACGCCTGCGCGTAGTACTGGTGCAACTGTCCCGTCTGCGGGCGCCTCGCCAACCGGCCGAGCACGCGGAACAGCCGGGTCACGGTGCCGATCACCGCATCGAGCGACCACTCCAGCCGGTTGTCGGTGAGCCTGGCCAGCGCCGTGCCGAACCTGCCGACGGCACGCACGCCGCCGTCCACCACGCGGTCGTCGAACCGGGCCAGCGCGCGGGTACCGCTCAGCGCGGGCGCGGCGACGCCGAGGTAGGCCAACCGTTCCAGGCCGAACCAGTCCGCGAGCCGTTGCTGCGACGGCACGTCGCCGAGCCTGTGCACGACACCGGCCGCCGCGGCGGCCGCCACCAGCGCGATCCCGGCGGAAAGCAGGTACTCCCACCACACCGGTGTCGGCAGCGCGGCGCCCGGCACCACATCCGCGTAGGCGGTCCACACACCGTGCACGGCGAGCACGCCGAGCAGCGCGGCACCCGCCGCCAGCGGTGGCAGCGGGTATCGCTGTGCCGCCGCCACCGGCGAGCCGGGCCGCGTTTCCGGCGGCGGGGCCAGCACCAGCACGGCCGCACGCGCGGCGTAACCCGCCGACAGCGCCGACGCCGCGAGTCCTAGCAGGTACAGCGGCGTCGACTCGTGCAGCGCCACCGCCAGCACCTGGTCCTTGGTGGCCCACATGGACAGTGGCGCGAGTCCGGCGAGGCTGGCCGCGCCGACGACGAAAGAGCCACCCACGAGCGGGTAACGTCGAGCGGCGCCGCGCAACCGCCCCAGGTCCCGGGTGCCCAGAGCGGCCAGCCACGCACCCGCGGACAGGAACAGCAGGCTCTTGGTCAGCGCGTGGGTCACCAGATGTGCGCCGCCTGCCGCGACGCCTCCCGCTCCCGCGGCCACCACCATGAAACCCACCTGCGCGCAGGTGGAGGCGGCCAGCAACTGCTTGAGGTCGGACTGCGCGAGCGCCACCGCGCCCAGCGCCAGCGCCGTGACCATGCCGACCCAGGTCACCACCGAGGCTGCCCACCCGGTGGCGGCCAGCAACGGCTGCATACGCAGCAACAGGTACGCCCCCGCGGCCACCATCGTCGCGGAGTGCAGCAGCGCGGACACCGGGCTGGGGCCGTCCATCGCCCTCGACAACCAGAAACTGAACGGCAACTGAGCGGACTTGCCCAGCGCGGCCAGCACCACGCCCGCCGCGACGACGTCGCGCCACCCGTCCGGCAGCGGTGCGAGCTCAGCCAGCGCCAGGCCGTCCGCTCCGCCCGCAACCGCCGCGCCCGCCGCGAGATACAGGCCGAGGTCGGCGGCCCTGGTGGTGAGGAAGGCGATGTTGCCCGACTCGACGTTTCGGTCGCGCCGCCAGTGCAGGCCGATCAGCGCGTAGGACATCGCGCCCATCACCTCCCACGCCATCAGCAGCGACAGCAGCGTGGTGGCGGTGACGGTCACCAGCATCGCGGCGACGAACACCAGCAGCAGCCCGAAGAACCGGGGCCGGGCCTGGCCAGCGCCGAACTCTCCCGCGCCGGACACCAGCACGGCCAGCGCCACCGCCGTCACGGTCACCACCATGACCGAGGAGAGCCCGTCCACCCGCAGCCCGAACGAGATTCCCTCCAAATAGGACATCGAAACCGAGGGCCTGCTGACGGCGGATGCGATCGCCAGTGCCAGCGACAGCACGGCCGCGACGAGTGCCACCGGGGCCGCCGCCCGGTCGGCGCGCCTGCCCCACACCAGCAGGCTCACCCCCGCCGCGAGCGGGACGGTCACCAGCGCCCACAGCATGCGCGGTCACTCCCGCAGGTCCGAGGCCATGTCGGTCATGTCCACGTCGCGGGCGCGAAACAGTGCCGTGGTGACGGCGAAGCCGACGGCCATCTCGATGGCCATGGCCGTCACCGCCAGTACCACCAGTACCTGACCGTCCGGGTGATCGGGGGAGGTGAAGTACCAGAATCCCGCAGCGCCGACGATCACCGCGTTGAGGATCAGTTCCAGCCCCATCATGATCATGACGATCGACTGCTGGGACAGCGCGCCGTACAGCCCGACACTGAACAGTGCGGCCGCCAGCAACAGGTAGTCCTGCAGGTTCACCGCCCGACACCTCCCGGCGTCGGGTCCTCCGGCCTGCGCCGGTCGAGCCGGTCGCCGTACCGCTCGTAGCGGCCACGGTGGGTGGCCAGCACCACGGTGGCGACGATGGTGGCGAAAAGGCCGAGCCCGAGCACCATCATCACCAGCATCTTCGAGCCCATGAGCGCCTCGCCGAGCGCGCGGGTCGGCTCCGGTGGTGGCCCGGCGGGCCACTCAGGCCAGTCGATGAGCAGGATGCCCGTGGCGAGCAGGGCGAAGGTGCCCACCGCGATCGCCATCGCGCCGCCGCGGTTGTGCACCATCGTCATCGGCATCAGCCCGGCCGGGTTCATCATGTACATGACCATGAAGACCGCCATCACCAGCATCTCCATGATCATCATGAGGATGACGAGCACACCGAGGTAAATCAGGTCCACAAGCAGCAGCGTGATTGCGGCCAGCACGAACGACAGCAGCAGCGCGAACGTGGCCCTTGCCATCGAGTCCACCCGGAACACCAGCATGCCCGCGCCGACAGCGCCCGCGGCGCACAACCAGAACGCGAACTCGCTCCACATGACTGCGCTCACCCGCCTTCCACGAGCACGACCACGGCCACGGCGAGCGCCTGCGCCAGGGTCAGCGGTACCAGGACGAGCCAGGACAGTTCCTCGAACCTGTCCATGCGAATCGTCGGCACCCTGCGGCCGACGAACACCAGCACGGCCAGCACGGCGACCGTCTTCACCAGCGTCCACAGCCAACCCGGCAGCACCGGCCCCTGCCCACCGCCGAGGAACAACGGCACCGACATCGCCGCCCCGGACACGAGCAACAGCCAGCGCCCGGACACGAAGACCAGTCGGTCCACTCCGGACAGCTCAGCCAGCACGCCACCCGAGGTGTCGCGGCCGAGCGGATGGTCGAACGGTCGGAAGAACGCCATCGCCAGCACCGAGACGAGGAACACCACGAACGCCACCGGCATCCACACCACGAACCACAGGTTCTGCTGCGCACCCACGATGTCGGCGACGCGAAGCGAACCGGCACCCAGCGCTGCGGTGGTGAGCGCGAACATGTGCGGCAGTTCGTAGGCGAGGCCCTGCGCGAGGAAGCGGTAGCCGCCCACGAGAGCCGGTGCGGAGTTCGCACCCCACCCCGCCAGCCACACCGCGGCCCAGGCGACCACTTCCATCGCGTTGAACCACACGACCCCCACCGACAGGTCGCCGACCGCCCACCGCCCCAGCGGTGTCACCAGTGATGCGAGCACCGCGGCGGACAGCAGTGCGATGCCGGCGGCCCGCCACAGCAGTGTGTCGGCCGCCCGGGTGCGCCTTCGTTGCTGCACGAGCAGCCCCGCGACCGTTCGCGGCACGTCGAGTGCTGCCGATCGGCTCGCCGTGCTGCCCGCCGCACGTGCGGCGAGCACGGCGTCGAACGCCGCCGCGCTGAACGCCAGCGTCGCGAGGATCGGCGGCAGCAGCAGCGCTCCCGCCCAGCCGGTTGCCTCAACCACCGCCTGCCCCCGCTCGGGCCAGCGCTTCGGGGTCTGGGTCCAGGCTCGCGACGATGATCCGGGCCGCGGCCAGTTCGCTGCCTCGCAGCAGCTCGGGCAGGACTCGTAGCGACCATTCGGTCGAGTCGTCCGAGCCGCCCGCCTCCTGGTCGGGTCGCATCGCCTCGTCGACGAGGCGGTGGAGCCTGGCGAGCGCGTCGCCGCGCAGCCTCGCTGGCGCTGTGGTGTCGCCGGTGTCCCCGATGCCAGCCAACAACCAGCGCAGCGTGCGCGAGCGCCGCACCCTGCGCCCCCACCGTGCCAGTGCCGGTTCGTCCGGCTCGCCGCGCAGCAGGTCGTCGCGCAACCGTCGGGCTTGCGCGGCGGCGTCGGCCCAGCCCGCGACGGTCAGCAGCCGCGCGCAGGAGTCCAGTGCCCGTGCGGCGGGCGACCGGCTCGCCCACAACGGTGGGTCCGTGACACCGTCGAGCCCCAGCGCCTCGACAGTGGCCTCCTGCACGATGTCGCCCTGCACCTGCGCACGCACCGCGAGCCCGGCAGGCCAGTGCGGCAGTGCGGGTCCGAGCGGCAGCAGCAGCCGGTCCAGTGTCAGCCCGTCCCGGTCGGGAAACCGGTCGGCCATACCCACCTCGTCCTCCTCCTGCCGGGAGGTGGCACCGGGTTCGGGACTGCCCGCGACACGCAGCGCGTCGGCCGCGGCGGCCAGTTCGGCGGTGGCGGTGGCGTCGAGTCGCACCCGTACCCGGGGCGCGGGCAGTTGCCGCCAGACCGCATCGAGGTAGGGCCGCAGTTGCTCCGTCGACGGGCCCGCGATGACGAACAGGTTCGCCTCGGCCGGGCTGTCGGCCTCCCGCCAGCCGCGTTCACGCACCACCCGCTCGGCGGCAAGCCGCGCCCGTGTACCGCCCGGGGTGGTCACGACCAGCGGCCGCGGCGGGGTTCGCCGCGCAAGCCACGATGCCAGGCCCTTCCGGGGTTTCGGGTTCGGCAGGTCCGACTGGGTCAGGTGCAACGGGGTCAGGTCCAACGCAGCGCCCCCTCCCGCCAGGCGTAGACCACTCCCGCGACGAGGATGGCGAGGAAGACGAACATCTCCACCACCGCCGAGGTGCCCTTTTCGGCGACGACCAGCGTCCACGGGAACATGAACACCATCTCCATGTCGAACGCCAGGAAGATCATCGCGACGGCGTACCAGCGGACGTGGAACCGCGACACCGCGTGCTCGCGGGGGTCGTGACCGGAGAGGAACGGGCGCACGTTCGCCGCCGTGTCCGCGATACGCACCACGAACGCCACGCCGTACAGCGCGGCCGCGAGCGACAACACCAGTGCCAGCAGCGTGACCGCGCCACTGGTGTTCATGCCGGACTCACCCCTCGCGACCGCCTCGCAGTGCTTCGCCAGCCACGGGGCTACCCACGATCGGGCGTGGTATTCCCCGCCGCACGCGAAGGGGCGGCGCGCCCCGGGCTGGCGGACACGGTTGCGGTCACGTTCGCAACGGCCGTGCCCGGTCCACGAAGGAGTGTGAACTCAGGACTTGACGTGCACCGTCGCCATCATCCCCAGGTCCTCGTGGTCCAGGATGTGGCAGTGGTAGACGCTGCGTCCCGGGAAGTCGGCGAATCGCACTCGCAGCCGCACCCAGCCGCCCGCTGGCACGAGCACGACGTCGCGCAACGTGTCCTGGGTCGTGGACCCGGTGCTGGTCTCCACCACCTGGAACGGCCACACGTGCAGGTGGAACGGGTGATCCATCGGGGTGCTGTTGGTCACCAGCCATTCCTCCGTGGCCCCCAGCGCGGGCCGCTGGTCGGTGCGCTGCGGGTCGAACTGCCTGCCGTCGAAGCCGAAGCTCATGCCGGGTCCACGCATTCCCATACCCATGGTGAAGGCGATCTGCCGGCGGTTGTCCACCGGTCCGGGCCGAAGTGAGCTCGGCGGCGTCGGTAGCGGGCCCGGCAGCGGCGCTGCTGCCGACGACTGCCCGGACACCGCCAGCCGGGCCACGGTAATCGGTCCGGTCGCCGTGGCCGTGCCCGGTCCCATACCGCCCATGCCGCCCATACCGGGATGGCCGCGGTCGACGGGATCGGTCAGCAGCCGGTAGCTACCCGGATCACGCGGGCGCACCAGCACGTCGGCGCGGCCACCAGGAGCCAGCACGAGCCGGTCGCGCTCCACCGGCGCGGGAAGGAACATGCCGTCGCTGGACAGCTGCGCGAGGCGGTGGCCCTCCAAGCGCAGCGACAGCACCCTGGAGGTGCAGGTGTTGATGACGCGCCAGCGCTGCGACGTGCCCGCCCGCGCGGACACCACCGGCTGGTGCTGGCCGTTGACCAGCACAAGATCTCCCTGCCTGCCCATCATCCTGCCCGGCGGTCCCGGTGAAACCACGTTGCCGGAACCGTCGAGCGAGATGTCGGAGATGAGCAGTGGCCGGTCGGCGGCCGTGCCGAGGTCGGGCCCGCCCCGGACCACGATCGCACCGGCCAGCCCGCCGAACAGCTGGTCGGCCACGTAACCGTGCCGGTGAGGGTGGTACCAGAAGGTGCCGGGCGGGTGGTCCTCGGGCAGCCGGATCTCGTAGTCGAAGGTCTGACCCGGCTCGATGCTCAGGAACGGGTTGTCCCCGTTGCCCTCCGGCGAGACGTGCAGCCCGTGCGTGTGCAGGTTGGTGGGCTGATCCAGCTCGTTGACCAGCCGAACTCGCAGCACCTCACCCGGCCGCAGCCGCAGGGTCGGGCCGGGGGAGCTGCCGTTGAAACCCAGCGCCGAGGTGGACCTGCCCGCCAGCGACACTCCGGGCGCCGCGGTAAGCGTCAGTGCCAGCACGCCGTCGCTGCTGGAAACCTGCTCCGGATCGGTGAGCGGATCACCGCTGGCGGCGGGTTCGGAGCGGTCGGTGGAGGTTCCGATGCCGGTCACCCAGCCGGTCACCCCGGCCGCGACGCCCGCCGTTCCCGCGGCGGCCAACACGAGCGCGCTCCTGCGGCCGAACCGGTTCGCGCTCACTCCAGTTGTGCCCGTCGCCTGCGGTACTCTTCCTCGTCGATCTCGCCGCGGGCGTAGCGCTCGTCCAGTATCCGGCGGGCCGATGAGCCCTCCTGCCGGGAGGAGTCCCTTGGTGGCGCCGGGCGGCCCCGCGACCACAGCACCGCCGCCGCCACGAGGGCGAGCAGGCCCAACACGACCAGCGTGGGCCAGATCCACATCCAGCCCATACCCCAACCGCCCATCATCGCGACGTCACCTCCACCGGTGCGCGCCTCATTGGGCGGCTAGCGCCCGCAACGCGTCGCGCAGCCTGCGACCCGCCTCGTCGGCGATCGGCTGCAACCGCGGCTCATCCGGCACGCTCACCATGACCTGCGGGTCGAGTGCCTCCACCACGGTCGCTTCCCCTTCGGAGCGCAACACCACGTTGCACGGCAGCAGCAGGCCGATGCGGTTGTCGACGCCGAGCGCGCGGTGAGCGAGCTGGGGGTTGCACGCGCCCAGTATCCGGTAGGGTTCGGTCTCCTCGCCGAGCTTGTCGCGCAAGGTCGCCTGCACGTCGATCTCGGTGAGAACGCCGAAGCCCTGTTCGGCCAGCGCGGCACGGACGCGGTCCTCGGCCTGCTCGATCGGCCCGTCAAGCCGCACAGCCATCCCGTATTCCACCGGGCACCACCTCTCCTGCTGGTCGGTCCACCTCCACCATTTCACAGACGGGTACCCGCCCGCATTCGTGACCACACGCGGGCGCGGCGCACACCGACCCGCGTCGCCGGCTCACCCGGCCGTGGCCCGCCGCACGGTGACGTGAAAACGGACCACGCGAAAAAGTCTGTGGAGGGTGTCGATCCGCCACGGGGTCCGTTCGACGCGGTAGTGAGCGGGTTCCACCGGGCCCGGACAACCCAGGGAGGTACATCGATGAAATACATGCTCATCATGCGAGCCACCGACGAGGCCTTCGCCGCGATGGCCAACACCGACTTCAACGAGATGCTCGAGACAGTGGGCAGGTACAACGACGAACTGATCCAGGCGGGCGTGCTGGTCGCGGCCGAGGGGCTGGACTCGGCAGCCGACGGCGTGGTCGTGGACCACTCCAGCCGACCGCCAGCCGTCACCGACGGCCCGTACGGACGGACCACGGAGCTGTTCAACGGGTTCTACATCCTGGACGTGGCATCCAAGGAGGAGGCAGTGGAGTGGGCGCGGCGCTCGCCCATCGCCGGTCCCGGCATCAAGACCGAGATCCGCCGGGTCACCCAGATCGACGAGTTCCCGCAGGACAACGAGTGGGTTCAGAAGGAACGGGCGTGGCGCGAGGCCAACGGTCAGCTCTGAGGCTTCCTGGCAGCGCCGATCCCACCGGCCGTGACGGTCGGTGGGATCGGTCGGCCAGCCGGTCGGCACCGGTGGCTGGGTGCCCAGCCGGGAACGGGACACGGGAGCGCCGTCCGGGCGCCCCGGTTACTCCTGCAGCTGCTTTGCCTCACCGCCGTGCACCGCGAGCGCGTAGACCACGACGACGTCGAGCGCGATGATGATCGTCGCCCATACCGGGTAGGCGGGCAGGAAGGCCAGGTTCACGATCGCGCTGAGCACGGCCAGCACGATGCCGACGATGCGCGCCCACAGCTGTCCGGCCAGCACGCCGAACCCGGCGAGGATCACCAGGGCGGCCACACCGACGTGGACCCAGCCCCACGCGTTGTAGTTGACGCTGACGACGAGTCCGTCCTGGCCGACCACGTAGAAACCCGGGTCGAGAAGCGCGACGATCCCGGTGATGGCGTGGAACGCGCCCATCAGAATCATGATGATGCCCGCGAAGACCACCCAGCCCAGCCATCCGAACGACTGCGGCTCCGGCCGTCCGTGCGTCGTTCGGCCGTGGGCGGTCGAGGCGTCTCCCATCGCGTTCATGACGTGCTCCTTTCGGGCAGATCCGCGGCGGGCGCGGACCCGGTCTCCGGGCAGGCCAGTACGGCCCCTGGCGAAGTCTTCCCTCCCGCAGCGGTCCGAAACGCGAGCGAAGTACATCTCGGCGCCACGAAACGGTGAACGCGGCCGTGGGGGCCCGGCGGGAGTGCAGAACTCGGAGGCGGGAAGGGGGGACTCGCGGGCGGGAGCGGGGGACTCGCGGAAGGGGGCTGAAGACGATCGAATCGTTCCACACGCACGGTCGACCAACCACACTGAGTTCTGGCCGCGTTCTGGCCGCGAACACCCGAGGTGCACAGGAAGTGGGGCGTGTCATGACAACCACACCACCGTTTCGAGCCGACCACGTCGGAAGCCTGCTGCGCCCGCCCGAGCTGTTGCGGGCGAGGCAGGACTACGCCGCCGGTGACATCGACCGCGCGCGGCTGCGCGAGGTGGAGGACGAGGCCATCCGCGAGGTGGTCAGCGCGCAGGAGTCGGTCGGGCTTTCCTCGGCGACCGACGGCGAGTTTCGCCGCACCTACTGGCACATGGACTTCATCGAGCGACTCGGCGGCATCGAGATCGACCGCGAACACGTCCGTGACGCGGCGGCAGATCGGTGGTCGATCCGGAGATCTACCCGGACATGGAGGAGTTCTGGACCGACCTTTCCGCGGCCTATGCCGACGAGGTGCGGGCGCTGGCCGAGCGTGGCTGCCGCTACCTGCAACTGGACGACACCAGCCTGGCCTACCTCAACGACCCGAGGCAGCGCGCGGCCATCGCAGAGCAGGGCATGGACCCCGACACCCAACACCTGCGCTACATCAGGCAGATCAACGCCGCGATCGCCGACCGGCCCTCGGAGCTGTCGGTCACCACGCACCTGTGCCGGGGCAACTTCCGCTCGTCCTGGGTCGCCGAGGGCGGCTATGACCATGTGGCCGAAGCGCTGTTCGGGGAACTGGCCGTTGACGGCTTCTTCCTCGAGTTCGACGACGCACGTTCCGGAGGCTTCGCCCCGCTGCGGTTCGTGCCCGCGGGCAAGCGCGTGGTGCTGGGGCTGGTGACCACCAAGCGCGGCGAGCTGGAGTCGAAGGACGAACTCAAGCGGCGCATCGAAGAGGCGGCCAGGTACGTGCCGCTGGAGCAGCTCTGCCTCTCACCGCAATGCGGATTCTCCTCGACAGTAGACGGAAACGCGCTGACGGCCGACGAGCAGTTCGCCAAGCTCGCGCTCGTGGTGGAGGTGGCCGACGAGGTGTGGGGTCGGCGCTGATCCGCGACGGATGACCCGCCCGAGTGGGTGACAGTTGGCCACCCCGGCTCGGTCATAGGCAAGTTTCGCCCGCGATCGCCAGCACACTAGTTTCGCCTTCTTCGGCAGTCCCAGTGCACGGCAGGCGGCGAAGGAGCTGATCGACGTGGTGCCGACCGTGGAGGTCGTCGTGGTGTCGCGCCACACCGAGGCCGAGGGAGTCGTATCGCTCGAACTCGGCTCCGCCACCGGCGAACCGCTGCCGTCGTGGACCCCCGGCGCCCACCTCGACCTGTGGCTGCCGACCGGGCTGATCCGGCAGTACTCGCTGTGCGGTGACTGCGGCGACACCGACAGCGACACCTGGCGCGTGGCGGTGCTGGCCGAACCGAGAAGCCGGGGCGGCTCGGCATGGCTGCACGCCAACGCCACCGAGGGCACCCGGCTGAAGGTGGTGGGCCCGCGCAACCACTTCGAACCCTTGCCCGCGCGGGAGTACGTGTTCATCGCGGGCGGGATCGGCATCACCCCGCTGCTGCCGATGATCGCAAGGGCGCAGCGCGACGGTGCGGGGTGGCGATTGTGGTACGGCGGCCGGTCCCGCCGGTCGATGGCGTTCCTTGGCGAGCTGGACGGCCACGGCGAGCGGGTTCGGGTGTGGCCACAGGACGAGTGCGGCCTGCTGGACCTGCCCGCGATTCTCGGTGAGCTCGAGCCGGGGACGCTGGTGTACTGCTGCGGTCCGGTGGGCCTGCTCGACGCCGTGCAGGAACACTGTCGCGAGCTGCCACCGAAAACCCTGCACGTCGAGCGGTTCACCGCGAGCGAGCGGCAGGGCGGCGGCGGGGACGACCGGCCGTTCGAAGTGGAGTGCGCGGCCTCCGGGCTCACCGTCACCGTCCCGGCCGGTGTGTCCATTCTGGACTCCCTGGCGCGGGCGGGCGTCGAGGTGCCGTCCTCGTGCACCGAGGGCGTGTGCGCCACCTGCGAGACGGTGGTGCTGGACGGTGAGCCCGACCATCGCGACTCCGTGCTTTCGGAGGAGGAGCGCGAGGAGGGCGAGGTGATGATGATCTGTGTTTCGCGCGCCAAGGGCGACCGGCTCGTTCTGGACGTGTGAGCCGCACCGGCCGCGTCGTGCTCAGCCGCCGCTCTGCGGCGGGGGTACGAGTCCCCGCTGAACCGCGACCACGGCGGCCTGGGTGCGCGAGGTGAGCCCCAGCTTGCGCAGCACGTTGCTGACGTGGGTGCGCGCGGTGCGCTCACTGATGTACAGCTCGTCGGCGATCTCCTGGTTCGACTGTCCCTTGGCGACCAGCGCCAGCACTTCCAGCTCCCGCCTTGTGAGCGAGGCCGCCTCGCCGGCCGGTGAGACCAGCGTGTTGGTCAGCTGCCTTGCCACTGCGGGGTCGAGGAACATCTCGCCACCCGCCGCCGCACGGATGGCGGCCACGACCTCTCCCGGCTCCGCGTCCTTGAGCAGGTAGCCGCACGCGCCGCTGGCCAGCGCGGCCCGCACCCGCTCGATCTCCCCGAAACTGGTGAGCACCACCACACCGACGCCGGGGTGGCGGTCGTTGATGCGGCTGATGGTGGCGATGCCGTCGAGCTTCGGCATGAGCAGGTCCAGCAGCACCACATCGGGCGCCTCACCGAACGCGGCCATGGCGTCGATCTCCCGCAGCGCCTGCTCCCCGTCCGCGGCCTCACCGACGACCTCGACGTCGACGATGACGTCGAGATAGGCGCGCAGCCCTCGCCGAACCACCGCGTGGTCGTCCACGATCAGCACCCGGATCGGCCGTGCACCCTCTCGGCGCCCCGAGTCGAGCAGCGCGTCGTGCGTGGCACCAGACATCGCACATCCTCCTTGTCGCTGTGCAACCGGCGCGGGACACCGTGTAGCGGACAATCGTCCGGATACCGGCCATGGTACAGCGTCGCCCGCGCCGCGTTCCCGGGTCAAGGCGGTCGCCCGCGCAGGTGGCTGGCCGGAACCCGCAGGTGAGACAGATGTCTCTGCCGGACCCGGTTGTCGCGTCCGTACCCGGCTAGGCCTGCCGCCGTAGTCACCGCTCGCGGTCTCACTGCATCTTCCGCGACGCGGAAGCGGTGTCGATGTCGGGTGCATGGGCTGGGCATCGTTGGGAGTCGCCTGAGGGAAACGGGGTGCTCATGAGTCAGACCACGCGTGCGGCCATCTGCCGGGAACCCGGCAGGCCGTGGGAGATCGCCGAACTCGACCTGGACGAGCCAGGGCCCAACGAGGTCCGCATCAAGTTCCACGCAGCGGGCCTTTGCCATTCCGACGACCACATCCAGAAGGGCGACGCGCAGATGCGCTTCCCCGTCGTCGGCGGTCACGAGGGCGCGGGCGTCGTCGACGCGGTCGGTGCCGACGTCACCAGGGTCGCCGTCGGCGACCACGTCGTGTGCTCGTTCATCCCCGCCTGCGGCGCCTGCCGGTACTGCTCCACCGGCAGGCAGAACCTGTGCGACGAGGGCAAGAACGCCGCCACCGGCATGTTCGCCGACGGCACCTTCCGCTTCCACCACGAAGGAGAGGATCTGGGCGGGCTGTGCGTGCTCGGCACGTTCTCCCAGTACGCGGTGGTTTCGGAGTGGTCGTGCATCACCATCGGACAGGACATCCCGTTCGAGGTCGCGGCGCTGGTCGGCTGCGGCGTGCCTACGGGCTGGGGTTCGGCGGTGTACGCGGCGGGCGTGCGGGCGGGGCAGACCGTGGTGATCTACGGCGCGGGTGGTGTCGGCAGCAACGCCGTGCAGGGCGCGCGGTTCGCGGGCGCCAAGAACGTGGTCGTTGTGGACCCGGTGGAGTTCAAACGGGACATGGCGGGGGTGTTTGGCGCCACCCACACCTTCGCCGACGCCAAGGAAGCACACGACTTCGTGGTGGAGACGACCTGGGGCGAGCTCGCCGACCACGCGATCATCACGGTGGGAATCCTGCACGACGAGGTCATCGCCAACGCCATCGACATCGTCGGCAAGAGCGGGCAGGTCACCATCACCGCCGTCGGCAACGGGTCCGTCAACACCCATCCCGGACCGCTGATCGGATACCAGCGTCGGGTGCAGGGCGCCATCTTCGGCGGCTGCAACCCGCTCTACGACGTGCCCAGGCTGCTGGGCCTTTACCGCTCAGGAGATCTCAAGCTCGACGAGTTGATCACCCGGCGCTACCGGCTCGAAGAAGTCAACCAGGGCTACGAGGACATGCTCTCCGGCAAGAACATCCGCGGCGTGATCCTGCACGAACACTGAGCCAGGGCGGCGCAGGGCCGCTCCTCGTGCCTGCTCCACCGCCTTCAGCAACGACGCTCAAGCCCAAGGAGACACCAACATGACGCTCGCTCCTCCCCGACCCCCCGCAGTGCTGCCGAAGGACAACGCCCACCTGATCGGTGGGGAGTGGGTCGCGGCGGCGAGCGGCGAGGTCATCGAGGTGCTCAACCCGGCGACCGGCGAGGTGCTCGCCAGGGTTCCCCGTGGCGGAGCGGCCGATGTGGACGCCGCTGTTTCCGCGGCGGCGCAGGCCTTCCCCGCCTGGCGCGACACCAGTCCCAGCGTGCGGGCCTCGCTGCTCAACCGGTGGGCCGCGCTCATCGACGAACGGGAGTCCGAACTGGACCAGCTGGAGTCGCAGGAGGTCGGCCGCCCGCACTGGGGGCCGACGCCGATGGCCGGGATGGTGCGGTTCATCGCGGGCCAGGCGGACAAGATCAGCGGGCTCAGCCTGCCCTCCCACACTCCCGACGTGCTCGGGCTGACGCTGCGCGAGCCCTACGGCGTGGTCGGCAGCATCATCCCGTGGAACGCGCCGGGCCCGATGTTCGCCAACGACGTCGCCGCCGCCATCGCGGCGGGCAACTGCGTCGTCGTCAAGCCCGCCGAGGACGCGCCGCTGACACCGCTCGCGCTGGCCAGGCTGGCGCTGGAGGCAGGCATCCCGCCGGGAGTGGTCAACGTCGTGACCGGATACGGAGTCGAGGCAGGCGCCGCGCTGCCCGCACACCCCGGCATTTCCAGGATGAGCTTCACCGGCTCACCAGCCACCGGCTCGGCCGTCATGGAGGCGTGCTCGAAGCGGATCATCCCGCTGCACCTCGAACTCGGTGGCAAGTCACCGCAGGTGGTGCTCGCCGACGCCGATCTCGACGCGGCGATTCCCGCCATCGTCCGCAGCATCACGCTGAACACCGGCCAGGTCTGTGCGGCGGGCTCCCGTGTCGTCGTCGACCGCTCCATCCACTCCGAGGTGGTGCGCAGGCTCGCGGACGGCATGGCCTCGGTGCGGGTCGGACCGTGGTACGAGAACGTGCAGATGGGCCCGCTGATCAACGCCAAGCAGCGGGAGCGGGTGCTCGGCTACCTCGAAAGCGGCCGCGAGGAGGGCGCCGAGATCGTCACCGGCGGCGGCGTACCGTCGGGTAAGGCGTTCGAGCGCGGCTTCTTCGTCGAGGCCACCCTGTTCGACAAGGTGGAGCCGGGAATGCGGATCGCGCAGGAGGAGATCTTCGGCCCGGTGCTGTCGGTGATCCCCGTCGACGGTGCCGAGGAGGCGCTGCAGGTCGCCAACGGCACCGACTACGGCCTGGTGGCTTCGGTATGGACCAGGGACGTCGGCAGCGCCGTCGCGATGGCGCGCGGCCTGCAGGCGGGCCAGGTGGCGGTCAACGCCGCGCTCGGCGCGGGACTGATCGGTGGCCCGTTCGGCGGCTACAAGCGCAGCGGTTTCGGTCGCACCATGGGCGCCGACGCGGTGCTGGAGTACACCCAGGTGAAGACGGTGTCGATCCGTGGCACGGCCTGAGCGCGGGGGGCTGCGGCTGCGGGTGCTGATGGAGCCCCGGCACGGAGCCACTTACACCGACATCCTGGCGCTGGCGAGGGCCACCGAGGCGGCGGGCTTCGACGCGTTCTTCCGCTCAGACCACCTGATGGGCGTTGACCCCGAGGACTCGACCTACCGGCCCACCGACTGCTGGACCACCCTTGGTGGGCTGGCCCGCGACACCCACCGCGTGCGGCTCGGCGCGCTGGTGGGCGCCGCGACGTTCCGCAGCCCCGGCCTGCTGGCGACCATCGTGGCCTCGGCGGACGAGATGAGCGGTGGCCGGGTGGAACTCGGCCTCGGCACCGGCTGGTACGAGCGCGAGCACGCCGCCTTCGGCCTGCCGTTCCCGCCGACGGGGGAGCGGTTCGACCGGCTGGAGGAGCAGTTGGAGATCATCACCGGGCTGTGGCGCTCGGCCGGTGATGCTTCGCCGTTCTCCTTCCAGGGCAAGCACTTCAGCATCGACGACAACCGGACGCCACCGAGGCCCGCGCAGCGGCCGTACCCGCCGATCATCATCGGCGGCACGGGCCCGCGCCGGACACCCGCGATCGCCGCGCGGTTCGCCGACGAGTTCAACGGGGCGCTCGGCGGCGACCTGCGGGAGCGTTTCGAGGTGTTCGCCCGCGCCTGCGAGGCCATCGGGCGCGACCCCGAGCAGGCACGCCGCTCCGTTGTGCTGCCCGTCGCGTGCGGCGCCGACGAGGCCGAGGTCCGTCGCAGAGCCGAGGTGATCGGCTCGGAATTCATGCGCAACAACGCCGCCATCGGATCGCCGCGACTGGTGACCGACCGCATCGCGAGCCTGGCGCAGGCCGGCGCCGACACCGTCTACCTGCACATCTACGACATCCATGACCTCGAGCACATCGCGCTGCTCGGCACCGAGGTGCTGCCGCACGTCACCGAGCCGGTGCCGGCCGCGGCCGGCACCGTGACGCCGCAACGGAGGCCCGAATGAGCATAACGACGCGCTCCGCCATCGCCCGCGAGGCCGGTACGCCGTGGGAGATCGCCGAGCTGACTCTCGACGAACCGAGGGCACACGAGGTGAGGGTGCGCTTTCACGCCTCCGGCCTTTGCCACTCCGACCACCACATCACGCAGGGCGACGCGCACGTGCGGTTCCCCATCGTCGGCGGGCACGAGGGCGCTGGGATCGTGGAGTCCGTCGGCCCGCACGTGCGCAGGGTCAAGCCCGGCGACCGCATCGTCTGCTCCTACATCCCCGCCTGCGGCGCGTGCCGCCCGTGCTCGACCGGGCACCAGAACATGTGTGTGGAAGGCAAGAACGCCGCCACCGGCATGTTCGCCGACGGCACCTTCCGATTCCATCTCGGAGAGGAGGACCTCGGCGGTTTCTGCACGCTGGGCACCTTCTCCGAGTACGCGGTGGTGTCGGAGTGGGCCTGCATCCCACTGCCGGACGACATCCCGTTCGAGATCGGCGCGCTGGTCGGCTGCGGCGTGCCTACGGGCTGGGGTTCGGCGGTGTACGCGGCGGAGGTTCGGGCGGGGCAGACCGTGGTGATCTTCGGCGCGGGTGGTGTCGGCAGCAACGCCGTGCAGGGCGCGCGGTTCGCGGGCGCCAAGCACGTCGTCGCGGTGGACCCGGTGGAGTTCAAACGCGAGATGGCGATGACCTTCGGCGCCACCCATACCTTCGCCGACGCCGAGCAGGCGCGCGAGTTCGTGGTCGACGCCACGCGTGGTCAGCTCGCCGACCACGCGATCTGCACGCCGGGCGTGGTCACCGAGGAGATCGTCAACGCCGCGGTGCAGCTCGTCGGCAAGGCGGGCAAGGTGACCGTCACCGCCGTCGGCAAGAGCGGCGAGCACGCGGTACACGTGCACGCGGGCTTTCTGATCAGTTACCAGCGCCAGATCCGGGGCGCGCTGTTCGGTGACTGCAACCCGCTGTACGACGTGCCGAGATTGCTGGGCCTTTACCGCTCCGGCGATCTCAAGCTCGACGAACTCATCACAAGGAAGTACCGGCTGGACGAGGTCAACGAGGCCTACCGGGACCTCGTGGAAGGCAAGAACATCCGCGGCGTGCTCGTCCACGAGCACTGACCGCCGACCGAGAAGTGCCGTTGCCGGCAAACCGACACCGAGCGCGAGAGGACCCCCGACGCGTGGCCACATCGAGTTTCGTCCCGCCCTCGGAGGCGGAAGCCGTCGAGGCGCTGCTGCGCGAGCAGTTGAGCGGCCTGCCCGCCAGATCCCCGTTCTACGCGCAGCTGTTCGCCGAACACGGAGTGACTCCCACCGCCTTCACCTCGCTGGACGACCTGCGCAAGCTGCCGTTCACCACCAAGCAGATGCTGCGCGACTCGCAGGCGCAGTCGCCGCCGCTGGGCAGGCACGCGGGCGCCGACATGGCCGACGTCATCCGGCTGCACGCCTCCACCGGCACCACCGGCACCCCGAGCTGGGTCGGCGTCACAAGGCGGGATGCCGACTCGTGGACCGAGATGGTGGCGCGCGCCTTCTCCACCATGGGCGCCACCCGTGAGGACGTCGTACTGCACGGTGCGGGGCTGACGCTGTTCGTGGGCGGACTGCCGATCCGGGACGCGTTGGAGCACATCGGTTGCACGGTGGTGCCGATCGGCACCGGTGCCTCGGAGAAGGCGCTGCTGGCGCTGCAGACGCTGGGGGTGACGGCACTGCACTCCACCCCCTCCTATGCCCGCTACCTCGCCGAGTACCTGCGCGAGCGCGGTTACGACCCGAAGCAGTTCGGGGTGCGCAAGATCCTCGTCGGCGGCGAACCCGGTGGTGGGGAACCGGCGTTTCGCGAACACGTCGAGCGGGAATGGGGCGCACCCGTCACCGAGGGACTCGGCAACGCCGACATGGCACCGGTGATCTTCGCTGAGGCGCCCGGCGACGACGGGATGCGTTTCACCGGAGGCAGGCACGTGGTGGTCGAGCTGATCGACCCCGAGAGCGGGGAACCGATCGACGTCGAGCCGGGCGCCTCGGGCGAACTGGTCTACACCGCGGTCGACCGCGAGTGCTGCCCGCTGGTTCGGTTCCGCACCAGGGACCGGGTACGGGTCACCGGAAGGGCAGCCGACGGCGCGCCGCTGATCCGTTGCGTCGGCCGCACCGACGACATGCTCATCGTGCTCGGCGTCAACGTGTTCCCCTCGGCTGTGCGCGACATCGTGCAGACCCTGCACCCGCGCACGACCGGCGCGGTTCAGGTGGTGCTGCCCAAACCGGGACCGAAGGTGGAGCCGCCGCTGCGCGTGGAGGCGGAGTGGGGCGAACAGCCAGGCGACCACGAGGAGTTGCGGCGCAGCCTGGAGTCGCTGCTGCGGTCGCGGCTGTCGGTTCGTACCGACGTGACGCTCGTGCCGCCAGGAACGATCGCTCGCTCGGAGATGAAGACCAAGCTGACGCGGGTCGTCGGCGAGAACGGAAAGGGCTGAGCCCGATGGCCGACATGGTTCGCGCGGCGGTGCAGGTGGGGCCGCGCAAGATCGAGATTCGCGAACTGCCACGCCCGAAGATCGGCCCGGACGACGGCCTGCTGCGGGTGGAGGCCAACGGGATCTGCGGCAGCGACGTAGAGATCTACAAAGGACACATGCGTGGCGACGGTGGTCCGTTCGTTCCCGGCCACGAACCGCTCGGGATCGTTGAGGAGGTCGGCGAGCGCGCGGCGCAGCGCTGGAATGTGCAACCCGGCGACCGGGTGGCGCTGGAGGTCATCGTGCCGTGCCGCTCCTGCCACAACTGCCTGACCGGGCGCTACCAGTCATGCCCCAACCGCAAGTACGGGCACGGTGTGACCCCGCTGGACGTGGAACCGGGCCTGTGGGGTGGCCTGGCCGAGTACCTTTACCTCACTCCGGGGGCCGTGCTGCACAAGGTGGACGCGAGCCTGCCCGCGGAGCTGGCCGCGATGTTCAACCCGCTCGGCGCGGGGGTGCGCTGGGCGGTCCACCTCGGAGGGGCCGGGCTGGGCGACACGGTGCTGGTGCTGGGCGCGGGCCAGCGTGGCATCGCGTCGGTGATCGCGGCCAAGGCCGCGGGCGCGGGCACGGTGATCGTCACCGGGTTGGAGTCCGATGCGCACAAGCTGGCGCTGGCCAAGGAGTTCGGCGCCGACCACACCGTCGTCGTCGACGGTGACGGCGGTGTCGATGTCGTCGAGCGGGTGCGGGAAATCACCGACGGAGCCATGGCCGATGTGGTGCTGGAACTGACCCCGATGGCGACCCAGCCGGTGACCGACGCGCTGCTGGCCGCGCGGCACGGCGGGCGCGTGGTGCTCGCCGGGCTCAAGGGTAACCGGGACGTGCCGCTGAAGACCGACCTGATCATCAACAGGGCGCTCTCGGTCGCTGGCGCGTTCGGCGTGGACGCCCGCGCCTACGCCGAAGCCATCGCGATCATCGAGTCGCGGCGCTTCCCGTTGGAGAAGCTGCACACCCACACCTTCGGCCTCGAAGACACGGCACTGGCGATCCAGACCCTCGCGGGCGAGGTCCCCGGTTCGCAGGCCGTGCACGTGTCCGTTCACCCGAACTCCTGAGCGAAACCACCGGAGGCTCCCCCGTGCTCGTCGACACCCATGCCCACCTGCTGCCGAAGGACTACCCGGCCGACGCGCCGGAGTGTTTCCCGAAGATGGAACCCATCGACGGTGACACCGCGAGGACCCTGCTGTTCGGCAACACCAGGTTCAAGGCCCGCGACGTGTTCTTCGAGGGCGAGCGGCGCGTCGAGGCGATGGCGGAGTCCGGCGTCGACGCCGAGGCGGTCTCACCGATGCCGCCGCTGCTGCGCTACGACCTGCCCGCCGCCGACGGGCTGTCGCTGGCAAGGCACGTCAACGAGTTCACCGCCACGCTGTGCTCCCACGACCCGGCGAAGCTGCTGGGCTTGGGCATGGTGCCGATGCAGGACGTGGACGCCGCGACCAAGGAATTGTCCGCCGTCAAGGACGCGGGGTTGAAGGGCGTGGAGATCGCGTCCAACGTGCTCGGCGTCTCCGTCGGCGACGAGCGTTTCCTGCCGTTCTTCCAGGAGGTGCAGCGACTGGACCTGGCGGTCTTCGTGCACGCGATGCCCGCCCCGATCGACCGGCTGCCAGCCTCCGGCATCGGCACCTACGTGGTCGGCATCGAGGGCGCGCTGGCCGCGGCGTCGATGATCCTGGGTGGCACCGCGGCGAAGTGCCCCGACCTGCGGATCTCGTTCAGCCACGCCGCCGGTGGGTTCCCGCTGATGCTGCCGAGAGCGCAGTACTTCTGGTCGGGGGTGTGGAACGAGGAGCCGCCGGTACCCGAGCGCGCGTTCGCCTACGAGGAGGGCCCTTCACCGCTGGACTACGCGCGCCGCTTCTACTACGACTCCATGGTGTTCGACCGCAGGGCGCTGCGCTACGTGATCGACCTGCTCGGCCACGACCGCATCCTCGTCGGCTCGGACTTCCCTGCGATGCCACGGGAGGACCCGGCCGCGCGGACGCTGAACTCGCTGGGGCTGCCCGCCGACGCGCTGGCCGACATCACCCACCGCAACGCCTACCGGTTTCTCGGCATCGGTGAGGGCTGAGTCCGATCCGGCACCGCATCGGGGAGCACCGGATCGAGCAGTTGGCCGGCGCACCGGGCCGGAGCACCCGGATCAGCGCACCCGGATCAGCGCACCGGATCAGCGCACCGGATCAGGCATTGTGCAGGAAGGGGGCGGTGCTGCCGCCGACCGGCATGGCGGGCAGGCCGAGCTTGCGGTGGTCCCAGGAGCGGACCCGCTTGGGTTCCACGCGCACGATCACCCGCTTGTTCAGCATCATCTCCAGCATCGGCCGCGCCTGTTCGGTGTAGGGACCGTGGTAGCGCTCGAACACGTTGACCCCGGCCGCCCAGTACTCCTCGTCGGCAGGGTCGTCGATCAGCTGCGCGGTGCCCTCGACGGAGACGCCGCGTAGCTGGTCGTAGGTGTCCCCGGACTCCACCATGCAGACCACGGTGGGGTCGCGGCGCAGGTTCACGGCCTTCTGCGACTTGGCCTTGGTCTCGAAGTAGATGCGGCCGTCCAGGTAGCCGTACCACATGGCCACCAGGTGCGGCGTGCCGCCGGGGCCGTTTGTCGCCAGCGTGGCCACGCGGCCGCGGCTGAGGAACTCCGCGATCTCGTCGTCGGTCATGCGCACTTCGGCCCGCTGATTCACACCCACGCCGCCGACCGTACCGCCTGGTCCGAGCACGCCGGTGGTGGCCCGGGTCACTCGAGGGGTACCGCGCCGTCCACGCCGACGAGGCCGACCTCGGCGCGGACCGTGCTGCCGTGCTGCGAGCCCTCGAGGCGAAGGCTGCCGCCCCAGCGGTGCGCCCGGTCTCGCATCGAGATCAGGCCGAACCCGCCCGGCCTGCCCACCTCGGCGCCAACCCCGACGCCGTCGTCACTGACCTCCAGCACCACGCGCCGCCGGGAGCCGTCGCCGGTGGTGGTCAGCGTGACGTCGGCGGCTCGCGCCCCGGCATGCTTCACCACGTTGTGCAGGGCTTCCTGCGCGATGCGGTACAGGTCCTCCTGCAGGTCGGTGGGCAGGTCGGGTAACTCGTCGGCATGGAAGCTCACCCGCAGTCCCGACGCCGACGCCACGGATTCAGTGTGCGTGCGAAGCGCGGCGACGAGTCCACGACCCACCAGTTCGGCCGGGTGTAGTTGCAGCACGAGGCTGCGCAGGTCGGTGAGGGCGTTGTGGGCGAGGTCGAGTAGTTCGTCGGCCACCACGCGAACGCCGTCCGGCCCGCCGGGCAGCCCGGAGTCGACCTGCGCGCGCAACGCCTTGGCCTGCATCCGCATCGAGAAGACCTGCTGCACCACCGAGTCGTGCAGTTCCCGTGCCAGCCTGGCGCGCTCCTCCACCTGCGCGTCGTGGCGGGAGCGGGCCAGCAGGTCCGCCGAGTCCACAGCCATGGCCGCCTGGTCGGCCATCGCGTCGAGGAACTCCAGCGTCTCGTCGCCGGGGTCCTCGTCCGGTGAGTAGTAGGCGTTGAGCACGCCGACCGTTCTGCCGCGCACCACCAGCGGCACCGCGACGAAGGTGTCCCAGTCGGGGCCCCCCATGATGCCGTGCAACGGCGCCCATGCCGGGTCCGCGAGCACGGCCTGCTTGCGGTGTGGCACGACGATGCGCTTCTGGGCCTGGTATGCCTCCACGAACAGCATCCGCGCGCCCAGTTGCCTGCACTGTTCCAGCCGCTGCGCGAAGTCCTCCGCGTCGGTGAAGCCCGCCTTGCCCACCACCCGCATCATTCCGCCCTCGACCCGGAGGATCTGCGCGGCGGCGATGTGGGTGGCCTGCACGACCTCGCGCGCCACGACGTCGAGGGTGACCGAAAGCGAACCCGCGTCGGCCACGCTGGAGGCGGCTCTGGCGATGGCGGCGAGCCTGCGCTGGCCACGCCTGGCGTCGTCGAAGGAACCCGCGTCGCCCGCGGGGCGCCCGCACTCGGGGCAGCGCCCGTCCTCACCGCTCACCTCTCCAGTGTTGCCACCGCGGGGGACGCGCGGCAAGCGTTCGGCGCAGCCGCACAGCCGGGGCCGAGACGAATGGCGTAGGTATCGCCGCGAACACCGAGCTTGCTTCCGTCACGCGAAATGAGGGGTGCCCGCGCCCGGTCGAATCAGGACGCTGTCGAGTTGCCGGTGACCCGTGTCACATTACGGGCGCCGCCCGGACCTGACCACAAGGGAGTGGACACGTGAGACTCGAAGCGCGATGCAAGCCCTGGCAGGCGTTGTTACTGGCGCCGGTGCTCGTCCTCGCCGCGTGCGCGGGGGGCGGTGACAACGCGGGTGGGGAGGAAGCGGCTGGCCCACCGCAACGCGGCGGCGAGCTCACCGTTCTCGAGGACAGCGCCTTCACCGGTGGCTGGCCCTCCGGGCTCGACCCTGCGACGAACACCACCGGCGGGGCGAACATCTCCCAGATGAGCGCCATCTACGGTGGCCTGTTCCAGCTGCGCGCCGACGACGGCGACTCCGACGGCTCGAACGCGGAAGTGAAGCCGCACCAGGCCGAAGGCTACGAACTGCTCGACGGCGGCAAGACGGTGAAGATCACCATCAGGGACGGGATCACGTTCACCGACGGCACCCCGTTCGACGCCGAGGCGGTGGCGTTCAACTTCCGGCGTGACATCGAATCGCCGTGTACCTGCTCGCCGACCTGGCCGCTTGCGGAGCAGGACGGCATCACCGTCGAGGGCGACCGCACCGTGGTGCTGCGGTTCACCCGGCCCTACGCCGGCGTGATCAACTCCTTCCCGGTGTCCAACGTCAACTGGATCGCCTCACCGGCCGCGCTTGAGAAGGCGGGCGAGGAGAAGTTCAAGATCAACCCGGTCGGTGCGGGGCCGTTCAAGGTGGTGTCCAACAAGCTCAGCTCCGAGCTGGTGCTGCAACGCAACCCCGACTACTTCAAGGAGGGCCTGCCCTACCTCGACAAGCTGACCTTCAAGTCCGTCGGCGGTGACCAGCCCGCATACCAGGCGCTGCTCGCCGGACAGGGCGACGCCTACGAGGGCTTGAGCACCACGCCGCTGCTGGAGCAGGCACGTTCCAACGGCCAGCTCACGGTCACCGTGCAGCCCGCCACCTCGCCCTACGTCATCCAGCTCAACACCAAGGCGAAGCCGTTCGACGACAAGCGTGCGCGGGAAGCCATCTACTACGCCACGAACTTCGAGGCGATCTCCGAGGGGTTGTTCAAGGGCCTGTACCCGGTCAGCCAGATGTTCACCGGGCCGGGAGGGCTGTTCCACCACGAGACCGTCCCCGGTTACCGCACCCACGATCCGGCCAAGGCCAAGCAGCTCGTCGACGAGTTGGGCGGGCTCAGCGTCGAACTCGGTACGCTCGGCAGCTACGTGGCTCAGCAGGTGATGACCGCGCTGCAGACCCAGTGGCAGGAAGCGGGCATCAAGGTCAAGGTCGACACCTACCAGCTGTCCACACTGGTCCAGCAGTTCAACTCCGGCAAGTGGCAGGCGATGCTGCAGACCGCGGGCGCATGGGACCCGGCGGCGGGCGTCGGTGTCGGGTTCCGGTTCTCCTCGCAGTCGCCGTTCAGCGGTGTGGCCGACCAGAAGCTGGAGG
Organism: Saccharomonospora amisosensis; assembly: GCF_011761185.1. Classification (NCBI taxonomy): domain Bacteria; kingdom Bacillati; phylum Actinomycetota; class Actinomycetes; order Pseudonocardiales; family Pseudonocardiaceae; genus Saccharomonospora; species Saccharomonospora amisosensis. The sequence goes on from NZ_JAAOYM010000001.1 coordinate 1,784,669, forward strand.
ACCTGCTCAACCAGGCGGCAGCCAGCGTCGACCCGCGCGACCGTGACCGGCTCTACCAGCAGGCGGGCAAGTACATCAGCGACAACGCCTATGCCCCGTTCGGCCTGGCCTTCGCCCCCGCCAACCTCGCGGTCAAGGGAGTGCACGCTCCCGGCCTCACCACCAAGATCCCGCCGATCGTGGTGAATCCCGGTGTCATCTGGGAGGAGGCATGGAAGAGCAGCGGCGGCTGATCGTTACGCCTCGTGCGACACACGTCGTAGTCGGTATGCGACACCTCGCCGGGCGAAAGGGGGCATCGCGGCGATGTCTCCTCGCCCGGCGAGGTTCTACCGTGTGCGGCGTTGGCGGCACAGTGAGGGAGTGGGAAGTGGAATTCCTGGTGCGGGCGGACAACAACCTGCCACCGGACATGCCGGAGCAGCGCAGGAACGAGTTGCGTGCGGCGGAGCGGGAGCGCGCCGTGCGGCTGCGTGAGGACGGCACGCTGAAGCGGCTGTGGCGGGTGCCGGGCAGGACGGGCTGGATCGGGTTGTTCGAGGCACCCGACGCCACGGTGCTGCACGACGCGCTGGCGTCGCTGCCGCTGTGGCCGTGGCTGGACGTCACCGTCGAGCCGCTGGCGACCCACCCGCAGGAGCGCTGAGACATGCCTGGCGGGCTGTCCGGCCGCGTCGCCGTGGTCACCGGGGCCGCGGGCGGGCTCGGTGTCGCGATCGTGCGCAGGCTCTCCGCGGAGGGCGCCGCCGTCGCCGCGCTGGACATCGCCGATCCCGACCACACCCTCGCCGAGGTGGGCTCCACCGGCCCAGGGCCGGTGCGCGCGTGGCGATGCGACGTTGCCGACGCCGACCGGGTCGCCGCGGTGATCGCCGAGGTCCGTGCCGAACTGGGCGCGGTGGACGTGCTGGTGAACAACGCAGGCCTGCTGTCCGGCCGTGCCGGTTTCGAACACACCACCGCGCAGGACATGCACCGCTTCTTCGGGGTCAACGCGGTGGGGGCGCTGCACCTGACGCAGGCGTGCCTGGCCGACTTGTCGGCGTCCCGGCACCGGGGCAGGGTGGTCAACGTCGCCTCGCGCACCGCGTTCACGGGTGCGCCGGGCCAGCTCGCCTACGTGGCGAGCAAGGGTGCGCTGGTGTCGATGACGCGCGTGCTGGCCCGCGAACTCGGCGAGCACGGCATCACGGTCAACGCGGTGATGCCCGCGCAGGTGCCCACGCCGGGTACCCGCGCTCACTCCACCGACGAGGTGTTCGAAAGAACCAGGCAGCAGCAGGCCATCCGCGAGGAGGTCACCCCGCAACACTTCGCCGGGCTCATCGCCTACCTCGCCGGTGACGACGGCGAGCTCATGACGGGCCAGAGCCTCGTCTACGACGGGGGAGGGCTGCTGCGCTGAGCGCCTCGCCTGCGGGTCAGCCCGCGGGCACCGGCACCGTGGCGATGGGCCGCGACTCCCACGCGGTCCAGTCGGCGCTGATCGAGCTGGCGGCGCGCAGCAGCAGCGGCAGGTGGGCCTCCACGAGGTGTTCCACGGACGTCTCCGCGGCGTGCGCGTTGACGTTGACGGCGGCCACCGTGCGGCCCTGCCCGTTGCGCACCGGCGCGGCCACTGACCGGATGCCCAGCGCGAGGTCCTGGTCGGTCACCGCCCAGCCCCTGGCGCGCACCTCCCGCAGCGTCTCCTCCAGTTCGTCCCTTGACGGGTTCCACCTCGGCTCGATACCGGACCGGCTGGGCGTTGCGAGCACCCGGTCCAGTTCGGACTCCTCAAGCGCGGCGAGCAACACCTTGCCAAGCGAGGTCTGCGCCGCCGGGAACCGGGTGCCGATCGTGACCGCGAGCGTCACGAGTTTGGGTACCGCCACCCTGGCGACGTAGACGATGTCGGAGCCGTCCAGTTGCGCCATCGAGCAGGACTCGCCGGTGCGGTCCACCAGGTCACGCAGGTGCGGCTGCGCCAGCTCCCACACGTTGGTCGAGCCGATGTAGGCCATGCCCAGCTCCAGCACGCGCGGGGTGAGGCTGAACCCGGTGTCGCCGCCGCGCACGTACCCCAGCTCCTCCAGCGTGATCAGGATGCGGCGGGCGGTGGGCCGGGCCAGGCCCGCCTGCGCGGCCACCTCGCTCAGCGTCATGTGCGGCTTGCCCGGCTGGAAGCCGCGGAGCACGTCGAGGCCGCGTGCGAGCGCCTCGATGAAGTCCGGGCGGGCTTCCCGGCGCATCGGTCGTCCTTCCGGGGGGTGCGGGACGGGGAGCGGGCGGCCGGGGGGCCGCCCGCCCACCGGATGGTCACCGGACACTGTATCCGGCCCGGTCATGCCCGCTCGCGGCGCACGGCGACACCCTCGCCCCGGTACTCGCTGTAGGTGTAGGGGTTGGGGATCAACTCGGTCTCCGGAATCTCCGGCCGCATGCACTCGGTCCAGGTGTCCTCGCCCAGTTCCGCGCGGGTGAACTCCACGGTGCGCTCCACCTCGGCGCGCGCGGCGGCGAGGTCGATGCCGAGCAGTTGGTGCTCGTGCTTGACCACCCGGCCGTTGACGAGCACCGTGTGCACGTCGCCCCTGCCCGCCTGGAACACCACGTGCCCGTAGGGGTGCAGGATCGGGAACATCACCGGCGAGCGGTCGTTCTTGACGAGCACGACGTCGGCCTTCTTGCCGGGGGTGAGCGAGCCGATCACGTCCTGCAGGCCGAGTGTCCTCGCCCCGCCCATGGTGGCCCACTCCACGACGTGCTCGGCGCGCAACCTGTTGTGTACCACGGTCTCGTTGGCGGCCTGCGCCTCGAGGTGCTCGCGGGAACGGTCGGCCGACAGCGTCGCCCGCATGGCCGAGAACAGGTCGGCGCTCCACCACACGCTGGTGTCCATCGACAGCGAAACCGGGATGCCGTGCCTGCGCAGCCGCCAGCTCGGCGGGTAGCCCTGCCCCGCGCTCTGCTCGCTCTCGGTCGCCACGGAAGCCGCGCCGCCGGAGGCCGCGATGCGCTGGTAGGAGTCCTCACTGAGGCAGCAGGAGTGCACGTAGGTGACGCGCGGGTTCATGAAGCCGTGTTCCCACATCAGCTCGATGCCGCTGTCGCCGGTGGCGCCCCACACTCCCGCGTGCGTGGTCACCGGCAGGTCCAGCTCGGCGGCGGCTTCGAACGCCTTCTTCTCCGGGAATGCGGCGTCGCCGGTGACGTCGAAGGCCAGTTGCAGGCCGAGCATGTCGTCGCGGGAGGTGAAGTTGCGGTCGACGAAGGCCCGGAAGTCGGGGGAGTTCGTCCACTCCCACGGGGCGCCGAGCAGGTTGCCGTAGGCCAGCACGAACCGGCCGGGCACCGCGCGCAGCGCCTCCACCGCGGCGTCGCCGTGCTCGGGGGTCCACAGCCCGTGCGACCAGTCCAGCGTGGTGGTGACTCCGGCGTCGACGGCCTCGATCGCGGAAAGCAGGTTGCCCGCGTGGATGTCCTCGGGGCGGAAGATCTTGCCCCAGTTCAGGTAGTAGAACACGAAGTACTGCGACAGCGTCCAGTCCGCGCCGAAGCCACGCAACGCGGTCTGCCACATGTGCCGGTGGGTGTCCACCATGCCGGGCATGAGGATGCCGCCGGAGCAGTCGATCACCTCGGCGTCGTCCGGTGCGGGCAACTCGCGCCCGACCGATTCGATCCGCTCACCCCTGACGAGCACGTCGCCGCCGTCGAGGACACCGATCGCCGGGTCCATCGACAGCACTGTGGCGTTGCGGAACAGGATGGGGCGGCCGTGCGCGAACCGCTCCGGCAGCGGTGTGGTGGTCATGTCTTCACCTCGTTGTGATCGGTTCCGCGCGACCGCACGACGCGGGCGCGCATGGTCAGCGGCACGGTGGCGGCGGCAAGGCCGACCAGCAGCGCGGCCAGGCCCCACACGTAGGAGGGCAGCTCCCACGGCCGCGACAGCCCGAGTGCGGCGTCCAGCGAAAGTGCACCGGGCCCCGAGAACGCCAGCACAGCGGCGAGTGCGCCGTAGGTGAACGGCACCTCGCAGCCACCCTGCTGTGCCCAGAACCCGTTGGGAGCCGTGGCCGCGGCGGCGACGGCCATGGTGCCGATCACCACGGCACTGCCCGCGGGGGTGAGCAGCCCGGCCGCGATCGAACCCGCGCCCGCGAGTTCGGCGACCGCGGCCACCAGCACCATGCGCCTGCCCGGCACGAAGCCCCACTTCTCGAACACGGCGGCGGTGCCCTCGCGACCCGCGCCGCCGAACCAGCCGAACAGTTTCTGCGTGCTGTGCCCGAACAGCAGCGCGGCGAGCAGCAGCCGAAGCAGCAACAGCGCCAGGTCCATCAGGTGCTCACCTCGCCATCGAGGACGAAGTCGAACTCGGCGTGCAGGTAGGGCACGTCGATGCTGCCGCCGTCGGGTGTTTCGCCGGGCTGCTTCTCCACGAACGGCACCACCAGCGCGTCCTTGGTGCCGAACACGACATCGGTGTCGAGGTAGTCGGCGCCCTGCTGGAACAGGTGGGTGATGAGCCTGGCGTAGCCGGGTTCGTCGATGAGGAAGTGCACGTGGGCGGGGCGGAAGTGGCTGATCTCGGTCGTGCCGATCAGTTCGCCGACCGGGCCGTCCATGGGGATCGAGTAGCCCAGCGGGGCGATGGTGCGCACGCAGTAGCTGCCGTCGTCGCGGGCGCGGTACTTCGCGCGCAACCTCGCCTCGTCGACCTCGGGCAGCTGGGCCTCGTAGGTGCCCTCGGCGTCGGCCTGCCACACGTCGAGCACGGCGCCGGGTACGGGCTTGCCGTCGGTGCCGGTGACGGTGCCGGTGATGAACAGCGGGGTTCCCGGCAGGCCGTCGGACATGTCCTGGCCGAACTCCGCCTCCGGTGAGCCTTCGATGTGGAACGGGCCGAGCACGGTGGCGGGCGTCGCCTGCTCGGAGAAGCGGTTGTTGAGCTGCACCACCAGTGTGCTCAGCCCGAGCACGTCGGAGCAGAGGATGAACTCCTGCCGCTTGTCGTCGCTGATCCGTCCGGTGGCGGCCAGCCATTCCATCGCCGCGGCCCATTCCTGTTCGGTGAGTCCCACCTCCCGCGCGAACTCGTGCACGTGCCGCACCAGCGCGGTCATCAGTTCGGCGAGGCGATCGGGGTGCGCGGTGGCCCAGCGCCGCACCGCGAGGTCGGTGATGTTGTCCTCGTTGACGAAAGCCATCGGTCTTCCTCTGTCCCAGATGTGTCGGACACTAGTCCGTGTGACGGACATTGTTGCCACAGTCCCGGGGCGCGGGCAACCCCCCGCCGGTTGACACACCCTCATCTCGCCGCGCACCATGATGCGGACAGAGGTCCGGCATACGGACATGCGTTGGACCAGTCGGAATCAGTCGACAGCGAGAGGCTCAGCTTTCAGATGACCGCCACACCCGGTGCGCCAAGCCCGCTACAAGGACTGCTGATCGCCGACTTCTCCCGGGTGCTCGCCGGGCCCTACGCCACCATGCTGCTCGGTGACCTCGGCGCGGAGGTGATCAAGGTGGAGTCGCCGGGCGGTGACGACACCCGCACCTGGGTGCCTCCGGAGCGCGACGGCGTCTCGACCTACTACCTCGGCATCAACCGCAACAAGCGCTCGATCGCGCTCGACTTCACCGACGAGGGCGACCTCGCGACGGCTCGGCGACTCGCGGCCCGCGCCGACATCGTGATCGAGAACTTCAAACCGGGCGGGCTGGCCCGCTTCGGGCTGGACTACGACACCGTCAGCGCCGACAACCCCGGGGTGATCTACGCGTCCATCAGCGGCTTCGGCACCGCGGGTGGAGCGTCGCTGCCCGGCTACGACCTGCTCGTGCAGGCCGCGTCGGGCCTGATGAGCCTCACCGGCGACCCCGAAGGGCCGCCCTACCGTGCTGGGATCTCGGTGTTCGACGTGATGACGGGCATGCACGCCGCCATCGGCATCCTCACCGCGCTGCACCACCGCGCCGCCACCGGCGCGGGCCAGCACGTGGAGGTCAACCTGCTGTCCTCGGCGCTGTCCGGACTGGTGAACCACACCTCCGCCTACGTGGCGGGCGATGTGGTCCCACACCGGATGGGCAACGCGCACCCCAGCCTGTTCCCGTACGAGCCGCTGCCCACCGCGGACAAGGACCTCATCGTCATCGCGGGCAACAACGGGCAGTTCCGCAGGCTGTGCGCCGAACTCGGACTGGACGGGCTGCCCGAGGACGCGCGGTTCGCCACCAACGAGGACCGCACCCGTAACCGTGATGAGCTTCGCCCGTTGCTGGTGGAGAAGCTGCGGCAGTGCGGCGCCGACGAGTGGTTCAAGCGGCTGTCGGCCGCTGGTGTGCCGTGCGGGCCCATCAACCATGTCGACGGCGGCGTCGCCCTCGCGCGGGAGCTGGGGCTCGACCCGGTGGTCGAGGTGGGCGACGGTGAGCGTGCCGTGCCGGTGATCCGCAACCCCATCACGTTCAGCGCTCTGGCGACCAGACACCAGCTCGCGCCGCCCGCGCTGAACGAACACGGCGACGAGATCCGTGCCTGGCTGAGTGAGCCGGTCGCGGGCGAGGAGGAGACAGGCAGATGAGCACACCGGACGAGGGCTATCCCACCTCGCTGGGCACTTCCGACGCCGACACGATCACCCTGCTTGGCCACGACCTCGCGGGCGAGTTGATGGGCAAGGTCGGCTTCGGTGAGCTGGCGTTCTGGCTCGTCGCGGGGCGCAGGCCGGGGCCGGGCGAGGTGCGGGTGTTCGAGACGGTGCTGGTGGCGCTGGCCGACCACGGCTTCACCCCCACAGCCATCGCCGCCAGGTTGACGCTGCTGTCGGCGCCGGAGTCCATCCAGGGTGCGCTCGCGGCAGGCCTGCTCGGCGGCGGCTCGCGGTTCCTCGGCGTCACCGAGGACACCGGCAAGTTCCTCGCCGAGGTACTGCAGCAGGCGGGCGAGCCGCTGCCCGACACCGACGCCGGATGGGACGACCTCGCGCGGCAGGCGGTGCGGCAGCGCAGGCAGGATCGTCAGCTCGTTCCAGGGCTGGGGCACCCGGTGCACAAGCGGGCCGACCCCCGCACGCCGGTCATCATGAGCATCGCGAGGCAGGAGGGCTGCTACGGCCCGCACCTGGCACTGTTCGAGGCCGTCGGCCGCGTGGCTCCCGACATCCTCGGCAGGGACCTGCCGCTCAACGGGGCCGGTGTTTGCGGTGCCGCGCTGGCCGACCTGGGTCTGCCGGCGGAACTGCTGCGCGGCTTCGCCCTGCTGGCCCGCGCGGCAGGGCTGCTCGGTCAACTGGCCGAGGAACGGCGCAACCCGATAGCGAACGACATCTACCTCGCCGTGGACCGCAACGCCCGCTACGAACCCTGATCGCCGCTCAGCACGAGGGCTGCACCGCGTTCTCCGGGTCCAGCGCGTTCAGCGTCAGTCGCATCGCCGCCTCGTTGTAGGAGATGCCGACGTGCTCGGTGAAGTCGGCCGGGCAGAAGTCCTGCAGCAGCAGGTTGTCCACGTTCGGCGCCTGCTCGAGGAACGAGGACGTGTAAGGCGTCACCACCTCGTCGTAGCGGGTGGCGATCACCGTGTAGTCGACGGCCGGGTCGGTTTCGCCGCCGGAGTTCAGTTCGGTGACGAAGTCCGAGCCCGCGACCTGCTGCCTGCACGCGGCGCAGAAGAGGTCCACCAGGTCCGGCGGGAACAGTGCCAGCAGGTTCGCCAGCCCGAACAGCGTCGTTCCGTGGTTGGAAGGGGTGAGCGCGATCAGTTTGTCCACTCGCGACGAACCGTCGAGGTGCTTGAGGTAGTACCTCGGCATCATCCCGCCCTGTGAGTGCCCGACGAGATCGACCCGCCCCGCTCCGGTGGCCGCCAGCACCTCGGAGACGAACGCGGCCAGTTCTTGGGCCGACGTGGCGATGTCGCCGGTGCCCTGGATGGGGTTACCTTCCGCGCCGCCGTAGTTGAGCGCGAACACGCAGTACCCCTGCTCGGCCAGCAGCGGTGACAGCGCGGCCCAGTTGTCGTAGCGGTTCTCGAACGTGCCGTGCACCAGCACCACCGGGTTGGGGTGCTGCTGGCTCGGTTCGCACGAGAAGTCGTTGGCACCCGGCGGGATCGCGTCCGGATGCGCCAGCGAGTAGGCCAGCGCCGCGGCGAAGTAGCGCTGCGGTGGCCCGGTCTCCGCTGCCGCCGCCGGTGCGGTGGTCGGGACCAGTGCCGTGGCAGTGGCAAGCAGCAGCACCAGCAGTCTCCGCATCGAGCAGCCCCAATCCTCGGCGAGCGTTCGTATGAGGCTGGCCCGGCCGCAGAAGGTGATCAATACTCCATGCGGGTGGGCTGGTGTCGCCGAACTGCGCCGTGACTACGCGTTCACCTCGGTCAGCTTTCCGGTCGCCACGTCGAACACGAAGCCGCGCACGGACTCCTTCCTCGGGATGAAGGGACTGTTCTTGATGCGGGCCATCGACTGGCGCATGTCGGTCTCCACGTCGTCGAACGCCTCGGCCGCCCACGACGGTTTGATGCCGACCTCGTCCTGGATCGACCGCTTGAACTCGTCGTCGGTGAAGGTCAGCATGCCGCAGTCGGTGTGGTGGATGAGGATGATCTCCTCGGTGCCCAGCAGCCGCTGGCTGATGGCCAGCGACCGGATCTCGTCCTCGGTGACGACCCCACCGGCGTTGCGGATCACGTGGGCCTCACCCTCGGCGAGGCCGAGTGCACCGTAGACGTTGAGGCGGGCATCCATGCACGCCACGATCGCGACGCGCTTGCTAGGCGGCAGCGGAAGCGGGCCGGAGAACGTCCGCGCGTAGTCGGAGTTGTTGGCGAGCAGTTCATCGGTGACGGACATCGCAGGGACCTCCCTGTGCTGAAGTGTTAGGCACGCCCAAACCAACACGTGGGTGCCACCCCGGCAACTCGGTCCAGATGGCGGGAGATGCTGTCGTGGATGTCCGTCGTTTTCCGGTCGCGAATGCGCTCGGCGGGGCTCGTACCAGCCCTGGAGCAGGCGAAAGGAGGTCGCGGCCTTGACCGCACCAGACGCGCCCACGGATGAAGAACTCGACAACTCGTGAAGGCAGCGACCCGGGTCCGGTGGTTCGTTCGCCATCGGACGACGACCGTGCCATGGACCTTGGTGCCATGAGTACCGCCCGCTTCATCGCCGCTGCTCGGGACGACGTCCCTCGCCTCGTCGCCGAAGTAGGGCGGCTAAGCTGCCAGTCGGAAGCGACCACTCCGATGGACGAGCGAGAAGCGAACTGCGCCACGACTACTGACAATCGCTCCTTGCGACGGCATTGGCGGATGCTCCATCTCGTCTTGTCGGCGCCGGTCAGCCGCGCCGCCGAGGTACGGTGGCCGGGACAGGCGCGAAGCAGCTACCTCATCCGTGTCAGTCGCGCATGAGGTAGGCGAGCACTTCTTTCTCCCTGTCCACGAAGCGCTCACCGGAGACATCCACGGCCACGGCTTCGATGCGCCCGCCGGTGAAGGCGAACGGCGGCCTGTAGTCGGGGGAGACCGGGGAGCCACTGTCGCGGCCGACGCTGAGCCCCTCGCTGAGCGAGAACGGGCCCGGCTGGGTCCTCAGTTCGATGCCGCCGACGCGGTCGGTGTCGAGGTACAGCGTGAGGGTACCGAGTGCGCTGCCGGTGGGGTCGCCGCCCGTGCGTTCGAATCCGGCGGTGAACAGGTGCCTGCCGGTGCCGAACTCGACCTCCGAGGACACCCGCTGGATGTCCTCGCCCAGCCAGTTGTAGACGAAATGGAACCGCCGGTCGCGCAGGAAGAGTGCGAGCCCACCACCGACACCGCCGAACGCGAACAGCACGCCCTCGGCGTCGGGCGTGTCTACCACCACCCCGGCGGCGATGCCGAACGAGCGGCGAATGATGTCAACGGCGGAGCCCTGCGGCACCTCCGAGGTGTCCGGGTAGTAGACGTAGCGGTCGCGGGGCGCGGAAGGTCGCGGGCGAGGGGACAGCCCGATCTCCAGCGCCGTTCGGTCGTCCAGCGGCAGTCCCTTGTAGAGCCCGGCCTGGTAGAACCACAGCCCCTTCAGCCGTTCCAGCACGTCAGGGTGCTCGGCGGCGAGGTCCCGGGTCTGCGTTCGATCGGACGGCAGGTGGTACAACTCCCAGACGTCCTGGTCGAACTTGCCCCAGCCCGACATCGGCGGGTGCAGCGTGTTGGCCAGCCAGCCGTCGTGGTACACCGCCCGCATGCCCAGCATCGAGTAGAACTGGGTGGTGCGGCCAGGGGCGGTGGGGTCGGTGATGGTGTCGGCGAAGCTGCGGCCCTCGATCGGTGCCTGCGGGAACCCCTTCAGTACTTCCGGTGCCTGCACACCGGTGAGCTCGTACAGCGTCGGCACGATGTCGATGGCATGGACGTACTGGTCACGCACCCTGCCGCGGGCGGAGATCCCGCGCGGCCATGAGATGACACAGGTGTCGCAGACCCCGCCCTCGTAGCCGGAGAACCGCTTCCAGTAGGGAAACGGTGTGTCGAACGCCCACGCCCAGCCGGTGTTGTAGTGGTTGTAGGTCGTCGGGCTGCCGAGCTCGTCGATGCGTTTGAGGTTGTCCTCCATGGTGTCGGGGACACCGTTGAGGAACTTGTCCTCGTTCACCGAGCCGTTCGGGCCGCCCTCGGCGCTCGCGCCGTTGTCCGACACCGCGACGATGATCGTGTTGTCCAGTTGTCCGGACTCTTCCAGGTAGTCCAGCACCCGGCCGAGTTGATGATCGGTGTAGGAGACGTAGCCCGCGTACACCTCAGCCATGCGGGCGAACAGCCGTTTCTCGTCGTCACGAAGCGAGTCCCACGGCCGGACGAAATCCATCAGCGGCCAGCGCTGCCCGTCCGGTCCGGTGACGTCCGGCTCGCCGTGCGGGTTGATGGGGGAGAGCTCCACGTCGTCGGGCAGCAGCCCGAGTTCTTTCTGCCTGGCGAGGATCGCGGGCCGGATCGCCTCGTAGCCCTCGTCGAAGTGGCCCCGGTACTTGTCGGCCCAGTCCTTGAAGACGTGGTGCGGGGCGTGGCTGCACCCGGGAGCGAAGTAGGTGAACCACGGCTTGTCGGGGGCCACCATCCTGGAGTCGCGGATGAAGCGGATGCACTTGTCGGCGAGATCCTTGGACAGGTGGTAGCCGTCCTCGGGTTGCGCCGGCTGGTCGACCTGGTGGTTGTCCTCCACCAGGTTCGGATACCACTGGTTGGTCTCCGCGCCGAGGAACCCGTAGAAGCGTTCGAACCCGCGTCCCAACGGCCAGCGCGCCTTCCACGACGAGGCGTCCATCTCGTCGCCCGGGGTGAGGTGCCACTTGCCGAGCGCGTAGGTGTTCCAGCCGCGTTCGCCGAGCACTTCGGCGATGGTGCCGTTCTCGAACGGCAGCCGGGCGGAGGAGCCGGGGAACCCGGTGGAGGCCTCCACGATGCAGGCCATGTTGTTGCTGGTGGCGTTGCGACCGGTGAGCAGGCTCGCCCGGGTGGGTGAACACAGTGCGGTGGTGTGGAAGTTGGAGTACCGGATACCCGCGTCGGCGATCCTGCGCATGGTTGGCGTCTCGATCGGACCACCGTTGACGTCCATCGCGCCGTAGCCGACGTCATCCCACACGACCATCAGCACGTTCGGCGCTTCCGCGGGCGCCTGCGGCTGGAGGAACGGTTTCCAGTCCGGGGCGGAGTCGCGGATGTCGACCTCGACCCTGCCCCGAAACCCCTCGCCAATGGGGTTGCCCATGATGCCTCCTTGCCGCCACGCGACCGCGCCGTTCTGCCCGCTAGAGCGAGTGCCCCGGAGACAGGTTCCTGCCACCACCACTGGCGGCGTTTTCACCCCATCGGGGTCGTGCCAGCCGGTGAATGACCCTCGCCAAATCTCAGGCCAGTTGCCGTGGACCAGGTATGAGGACGGTCATGCAAGTCGCTGCGGCCGGACGATCAACAGCGATCGGATCACCCAACCGCCTGGCGCCCCCAAAGTTATCGACCGCGCCCTCGAAGCAAGGGCGCGTGCGCTTTACTCCTGCGCGGTGGACTCAACTTGTCACGCCCGACTTGACCAGATTGGGACGCTAGCCAACTCATTTGGAAGTCGGTGAGGTCCACCTCGCTACCTGTTTTTGCTCAACTGGTAGACTCGCTGCACACAATGCGGCACAGAAAATTACGATAGTCGTTGCACCGAAGAATGCCCCCAATTCTACTGTTGATTGGCAGAGGAATACGATGACAATGGAAGCCGGCAGCTGATCTTCCGGTGCCTTATGTCTGCCTCTGAATACGATTGTGAGCGCTGAGGCGAGGATCGCCGCTGCCGCGACCGCGGGTAGTATGCCACCGTAAAACATGAGCGCGAGAATGGCATTATGAGGACTGAATCCCATGGTTGGACTCTCCGCGCCAACTGTGCTCGAAAAGCCACTGCCGAATACCGGATCCGCAGTTATCCGTTCGACCGTGTCTTTGTAGATGTCGTACCGGCCAGCAGTGTAATCCACGTTTGTCGCACCGTATGCTGTCTCCGTCATCCCGAGCAGACGTAGTGCGGTTGGTGGCGGTCCGTTCATGGCAGTCCAAATGCCGAAGGCGACAAGTCCGGCAACTACTACCACTAACGCGCGACGTCTGTGGCCGACTAGTAACTGCGCCAGCAAGACTAGGACTACGGCGACAAATCCGGTTCGACCTCCGCTGACCAGTAAAGCTGATAAGAGCGTGAGTCCCTCCGCGGTAAGGAGAATCGACCGCGCGCCCCTCGCATTTCGGTACGCAAAGAACCAGATAGCTAAACCGACTGCGAGTTCGCTTGCGAGCGCAGGTCCACGGTACGATAATCCCTCGTTGCCGTATGGCAGGTCTACTGGCGTTAGGTCGACAACTCCCCAGGAGGCGAGTAGGGCTGCTACGGCGCTCAAGATGATGCCGATGCGATACCCTAACAGCATTGCTTGCAGCCGACCGCGTAAGGCTAGCCCGTAGCCAAGAAGTACGGCTGGAATGGTGGTTAATAGATAGGACAGGGCATCAGTATCCAGGTTGGCAATACTCGCTACGAGTACGCCGTAACCGAGCAGGTACCACGCAGGGTGTATGTAGCGTTGATCCTGCCGAGAAATTGGGAGGACCCGCAATATCAGCAAGCCGGCAAGGAGTGCGCGAGCGCTTGACAAAAAAATTGGTGGGACAATGTCGCTAATTGCGTAAATCGGAATCAAAAGCCCGAAAAGGACCGTAAGCCGGTCAAGCCACCGATCGGTAGAGGGCGAGTTGTTATTCCGGACATCGAAGTTCCTGCCGTTTGAGGCAAGGGAAACATCTTTCGGTCGGAGGCCGGTTTCATGTTTGATGATACCCTGACTCATTCATCCTTCGCCGATCAACCTCGCCTATTGTTTCGAGTCGTTCCGGTCGGCAGTCAATGGGTGCCAGTCAGATTTTCCCTGTCGACCAAGACGTTGAACACACGCGCAACGATCTGTGCAATGACGATCGGTTTTAGCCTAGCTCGCCGTGGTAAGACTTGCTGGTCCATTGTGCCTGATCGCATGTCGCACGTGGTGGTGAACCTGAAGCAACTCGACAGCCTGTCCGGTCGGTAGGGCGGGCGTAGTCGTCACCGGATCGGTAGGTATTGAGCCCTTTCCAGCGTGGTATGTAAGGTCGATGGGTGATGTCGAGGTGGGTGAAGCCTCGTAGATGGGCGAACTTCCTAGATCAACTCGCCCCACCAAGAGCTTCGGGTGTTTGTTCACCCGATCTCGGTACCGGTTTCCAACTGTCCCTTGCAGGTGATGGCTGGCCCGCTGCTACTTCGACGGATGGTGGTGGGGAGCCGGTGGCGACGACCTGCGGTCGGTGAGCAGGCGTTGCTGGTACTGGTGCCCACTAACACGGGTGAGACCTACACCGCCCTGGCCGGCGGATTCGGCTTCAGCACGACGACGGTGGTTCGCGATTCCGGATACCAGGGTGGTGGCATCTGACATCGGCTGCTGCCCACGCTCGGGCAGATCGACAATGGCCAGCCGGTCGTGACCGAGTACACCGGTCGCCGTCGTCGCGTCCCAACTGACCGATCGCCCGCCGTCCGGGCCACGGTGGGCGAGCACCTGCGCGCTGTTGGGCAGGTCTCGCCGGTCTCCGGTGTGGGCGACCCCGGCTATTCCACACACGCGTGGCTCCTCCTTCCGCCTTGCGGTAGCGGTCTCATCAATGCGCGTCCTGAATGGAGCGGAACGCGGCGAGGGTGGCGCTGGTGGACAGCAGCAGCTGCTCGGTGACGGCCGGGGTGTTGCTTCCTTGCACGGCCGCGTGGAACGTGCTTACCGCAGCGTTGTGCCCCTTGTCCTGCGTGCTCCACGAACGCCTGCGCCCGTCGAGGACAATCCTGCGGTAGTCCTCGATGACGGCGTGCCGATCGCCTGCCAGCACCTCCACCCGTTCCTTGCCCGCACCGGCGGGGGAGGAGGCGCAGTAGGTGACAGTGGACACCGAGCCGTTCCGGTGCCGGATCAGCAGCCCGACGTCATCGGCCAGGCCGAGTTCCCCGGTGCTCCCGGCGACCGCGGACACGACCTCCGGCGCGGAGCCGGTGAGGGCGCAGCAGCTGTCCACGAAATGGCACATCTCGCCGCGAAGCCGGCCACCCTGGCGGCGGTCGTGGTACCAGTGCTCGCCGGGAAGCTCACCGGCCGCGACACGGTAGACCACCGTGCGGGGAGAGGCCTCGCCGAGGTGATCCGTGACCGCCGTCAGCGCGGGGGACCAGCGCCGGTTGTATCCGATGAAGAGGACGCCCGGCGACTGCCCGGCCAGCCTTGTCAGTTCCTCGGCTTCGTCCACGGTCAGCGCCGGTGGCTTCTCACACCACACGTGCTTGCCCGCTCGCAGCGCGCGCAGCACCAGCTCCGCGTGAGTGTCGTGCGGCGTGGCGATCACCACGACATCGACGGCCGGGTCGTCGATCACCTCGCCCGGTTCCGAAACGGCCTGCTCGAATCCGAACCGTTCGGCCACCTTGCGTGCCGAAAGGCCCTGTGCGGAGGCCACGGACACGAACCGCTGGAAGCCGGCCTGCCGGAAAGCGGGCAGCAACACACTCGTGGAGAACGAGCCCGCACCCAGCCAACCGACACCGGAGCAGGAGCGGGTGCTCGGCTTTCGCAACCGCACCGGCCCCTGCTCGACCCGGTCTTCAGGGTACCGAAGCTGCACGGCCAGGTATGGCTCGCTGCCGCTGTCGATGAGCTCGTAGGCCTTGCCCGCCTGCCCGATGTCGAATCGGTGTGTCACCAGATCGTCCACTGTGATCCGCCGGGAGGCGAGCAGATCCAGCACGGCCTCGAGGTTACGGCCCTCGGTCCAGCGAACGTGCCCCGCCGGGAAGTCGACGCCGTACTCCTCGTAGGAGCGCTCGTAGCGGCCGGGACCGTAGGAACGCGCGAACCGCACGGACAGCTCGCGCTCGTAGAACGGCTTTCGTGCGATGTCGAGGCCGACGTCCCCGACGACGACCACGGCAGCACGGTCACGGCACAGCGCGGGTGTGCGGTTGACGGCTTCGGACGACGCGCCCGAGGCGCACAGCAGCACCGCGTCCGCGCCCCTGCCCCGGGTCCAGGTGAGCACCGCGTCTGTCGTTTCCTCACCCTCCTCGCGCAGACCGTACACACCGGACGCTCGTGCCGTGGCGAGCGGCCGCTCGGCGACGTCGATGCCCGCGACCTCACATCCGCTGGCGAACAGCAGCCGCGCCGCCAGCTGGCCCACCAGCCCGAGCCCGACCACGACGACCTTCGATCCCGGGCCGACGTCGGCCAGCCGCACACCGTGCAGCGCGATGGAGCCCAGCGTCGCGAAGGCCGCGTCCTGCGCCGAAACGCCTTCCGGAACCGGCGTGCACAGCAAACCAGGCACAGCCTGGAACTCCGCGTGGTTGGCCCGGCCCGCACCGCCGGTGGCCACCAGCATCCCCGGTCGGATACCGCTGACGGCCTCACCGACCTCAAGCGCGATCCCGGCCGCCGAGTAGCCGAGCGGGGTGTCGGAGTCGAGCCTGCTGACCACGGCCTTGGCCGCGCTGGAGACGCCGTTGCTGCGTGCCTTGGCGACCACCTGCCGCACCAGGTCTGGGCGCGCCTTGGCCTTGCCGAGCAGTGATGAGCGCGCCAGTGATGTCACGGCCTTCTCAGTGCCGGGGCTTATGACACTGGAAAGTGTCCTCACCAGCACCTCCGTGGCGCCGATCGTCGGCCGGGGCACGTCGAGGACGCGGACCGGTCCTCCCCGCAGGGGTTGCACGACCTGCTTCACTGCGCACCTTTCCTCTCGCTCGTCGAATACCGGAACTCCTCACCCCAGGGCAGCTGCGCGGTCGTTTCCCGGATCAGCACCTTGCCCTGTTCGATTCGTTCCCAGCCGGTGGCGAGGCCGGCGGGTTCGATGCGCCAGCCGCCGCCGAAGCGATCCGCCTGCTCGGGGGGCACCTCGGGGGACAGGAACACGCGAGAAACCAGGCGGTGCCTTCCGTGACCACGCGCCTCGTCGCAGACCCGCAACTCGCTGTCCGAAAGGCGCCAGGTTCGCCGGTGCACCGGCGAACCTGCAAGGTGGCGGTAGCCGTCGTGCTCGGCCGTCAGTACCAGCTCGCCGCCCCGGTCGGCGCCGCCGGTGCTGTCGACGACGTGTACGCCTGCGCGGCGGCCCGCGCGGAACGCTCCCCACACCTCCGTGGAATCCGTGCCGTCGATCTCCACGGTGCTGTGGCCACCGGTCGACCGTTCGAAGTGCCGCCGCGCACATGCGTCATATGTGGACGTTCCCGCCTCCGTCACCACCCGCCGAGTCCCGTCGTAGAACAGGAAGGACAGCGTGTCGGCGTGTGCGTGTGCGGGCAGTCCACGGGGACATGGTTCACCGACGTCGGCTGTGACGAACAGTTCACCCGTTCTGAGCACCGCGAGGCCGCTGTCGGGCAACAGGGTGATCCCGTCAGCGGCGGGTGGTCCCGGTCGCAGCTCGCCGACGAGCTCGTCGGGAACCGGGTATCCGTCGTTGAACAGCGGCACGGTGCCGTCCGGCAGCATCACCAGGCCCAGGAAGCGACGCATGCGGGTGATCGCCGTGGTGAGCCATTCCGGCGAGTGGCCGCGTACCGCCTCGAGCAGCTCCGCGATGTCGATCAGGTCGGTGAGCACCTGGCAGTGGTATGCGGGCGCTCGCTCGAAATGCCCGCCGTCAGGCAGGATCTGGCGGCTCGTCTCCCGCGCCAGCGCGCGCAGTGTCCGGTCCAGCAATCGCTGCTGCCCGAAGAAGATGGCGAGGCCGAGCAACGCCTTGAGATTCTTCACCAGGTGGTTGCCGCCGACATCGCGCTCGATGTGCGGTCGCAGGAAACGCAGATGCAACCACAGCGCGTCCAGGAACCTGCCTTCGTGAGACTCTCCGGCGATGAGGTGGCGGTAGAGACCGCACCACGACCACGCGCGCAGCGAAGCCACGTACGGAGCCCACTCGTCGTACCGGCCGAACACAGTTGCCTGCTGCCACGAGCGCCACCACCCTGCGAACACCGCACGTGCCGTGTCCTGATCTTCTTGCAGCGCAAGCGTCCACGCCCAGTCCCAGTAGTGCAGGTGGTATCGCCACAGCTGGGGCTCGTGCAACTGCCTCCAGTCGGCGGGGTCGCCGAGCTTGCCGGTGTGGCCGAGCAAGGTGATCACCCCGTCGTGGAGCTCATCGAAGGAGGGCCACCGCGTCGGCGTGCGCGCGTCCACGGGGGTGAAGCACGATGGCCAGCCGACGACGGCTGGACGGGGTGTTTCAAGCAGCCGGCGACCGGCATCCGGCCATCGCCGCAGGGCCGCCCGTTGTGTCCGCAGCCGAACCCGGTGTGCCACCTGCTCCGGCCGCAGCCGGAACACGGTGCGGGCCAACCTTCCCATCGCGTGCGGGTTCACCTGCGGTTCGCCTGTTCGGTCACGCCCGTGCGGAAGCTGCGGGGGCAGAAGCCGAGGTCACGCGCGGCCGCCTCGATCGAGAACGCCTTGTCCTCGGCGAGTCGCCGTAGCTGTTCGGCTTTCAGCTTCGGCCGCCGCGCGAGCCGCTCGTACAGCGACAGCATCCGGATCGCGGGCCGGAGCGGGACCGGCACCAGGCGGGCCCGACTTCCGGTGGCGCGTATCGCCTCAGCCAGCAACTCGGCGAGCGGCATCGGTTCAGGACCGGCCACATCGTAGGTGCGCCCCGAAGCGGCGGGGGACTCCACCGCGGTCAGCACGGCCGCCGCCAGGTCGTCCACATGCACCGGTTGCAGTAGCCGGTTACCGCCGCCGGGAACCGGCAGGATCGGCGTTCGACGCAACGCCGAAAGCAACCGGGCGATGTTCCGGTCGCCGGGTGCACCGTAGATCATCGTCGGCCGGATGATCGTCCAGTCCAGAGCGCTCGCCCGCACCGTCTCCTCCGCCTCGAGTCGCACCCGCTTCGAGGCTGCCGCGATGGTGGTGGTCACGGCGGTCGTCGAGACAAACACCGCCCGTTTGAGGCCGGCCTCCTCGGCGGCGGAGACGATCACGGGCGCGTGCCCGAAGCCCAGTGATGCCAGGTTGACGAGTGCGTCAGCGCCCGCGTCGGTGAAGGCCGCGTCCGTGGCGGCGGGATCGTCGAGGTCACCGGCGATGGGTGTCGCCCCGAGTTCGGCGACCACTCGCGCCGCCCTGGAACTTCGCGCGATGGCGACGACCTGGTGGCCGCGCTCGATCGCCTGCGGCAGCAGGTGGCGGCCAAGGAACCCACTACCTCCGGTGACGAGGACTTTCAACGGGACCTCCTGGTGAATCGAATACGGTTCGGCAGCGCCGCGCCAGCTCCGTCCTGTCGAAGTTCTGCTCCACGAAGCGGCGGCCTTCCTTGCCCATGTCGGCGCGACGCACCGGGTCCCTTGCCAGCGCGGCGATCTCCTCTGCCAGCCGCCGCGAGTCCTCCGGTGGGACGACGACGGCGCCCGCGGCACGCAGGATCTCGGCGGGCTCCCCCCGCACCGCGCCGACTACGGCCTTCTCCGCGGCGAGATACTCGAAGATCTTCGAGGGGATGAAGGTGGAGAACAGCGGAACGTCACGCAGCGAGACCACGCAGATGTCGGCCGCGGCCAGCACCTGCGGAACCTGGTCCCTTGCCACACCGCCCGGCACGCGGACGTTCGGCAGCCCGAGGTCACGTACCTGCTCGGTGATCTGCCGCTTCTGGGCGCCTTCACCGACGAGCGCGAAGCGCACCGGCTGGTCGGTGAGCAGCGCGGCGGCGTCGACCACCTTGTCCAGCGCATGGGAGATGCCGAGCGCACCGGCATAGACCACGAGACATTCGCCAGGGTCGGCCCCGAGCCGCTGCCGGACCGCCGGGTTGGGAGTGGTGTCGCCACCGAAGCGATCGGTGTCGACCCCGTTGCGAATCGTGTGCACCTTCGCGGGGGGAACGCCGCGCTCGACGAGGTTGTGCCGGAATCCCTCGGTCACGACGACGACAGCGCCCGCCGCGTGGTAGGCGGCCAGTTCCAGCCGTTCCAGCGCCTTGATGATCCAGCGATTGGTGAGCACGCCCAGCTCGACGAAGATGGCAGGCCACAGGTCCCGCACCTCGACCACCAGTCGGGCTCGCTTCAACTTGGCCAGCACCCAGGCCGAGCCGATCGCGAAGAACGTCGGTGAGGAGACCATCACAACGTCCGCCTTGCCGCTCGCTCGTGCGCCCAGCAGCACACTGCTCACCATGAAGCTCAAGTGGCCCAGTGTCTTGCGGAGGAATCCCTCGTTGGGAGTTGCGTAGAGCCAGGTGCGCAGTACGGAGTAGCCGTCGCGTTGTTCACGCGCGCGGACGCGGCCCCGATACTCGGGTGGCACCACCCCGGTCGGATGGTTCGGCATCCCGGTGAGGACGGTCACCGTGTCGCCGTCGGCCGCCCAGGTTCGGGCGAACTCCGACAGCCGCGCCTGCGGCGCACCGATCTCCGGTGGGAAGTACTGCGTGACGAGAAGTATCCGCATCACGTGGCTCCTTCGGTCGCTCGTCGTGGCGCAAGCCAGCGCGGTGAGGTCAGGTAGCCGGCGACCACGCCGACGGCGAGCATGTCGGCGAGCAGTCGCAACTGCCAGCTTCCGACCAGGCTGACCGCTCCGAGCAGGCAGAGCACCACGCCGAGTGCGGCGGTGAAGACGGTGACCTGTACGTGAGTCCAGCCGAGATCGCCAAGGCGCTGGTAGACGTGGCTGCGGTGAGGCCGCGTCCACTCCTCCCCGGCTCTGATCCGCCGCTGCAGCGTCCACGTGGTGTCGGCCAGGTACAGCGCCAGCGGCGCGACCGAGGCCTCGACGGGAACGCCGAGCAGCACGGCATAGGCGGCGGACACGGCGAGCCCCGCGCCGATGGCGTAGCTGCCGACATCACCGAGGAAGACCTTGGCACGCACTGCGTTCCACGGCAGGAACGCCAGCCCTCCCGCGGCCAGCGTCGCACCAGCGCCTTGCAGGGACAGGTCCGCGTACCAGAAGCCGACGAACGCGAACGTTGCTCCACCGACGACGGCGTGCGCGCCGGAAATGCCGTTGATGCCGTCCATGAAGTTGAACGCGTTCACGTAGCCGGTGATCCACAGCGCGATCAGCACGACGGCCGCCAGCGGGACGGCCGGTGTGTCGGCGAGGAACAGCAGCGTCGCCACACCCAGGGCGGCGAGCGACTGCAGCAACAGACGCGAGCGCACGGACAGACCTTTGAGGTCCTCGGCGAGTCCGATCGCGGAGAAGCTCGCGACGGCGAACACGAGCGGCAACCAGATGCCATGTGGGATAAGGCTGATTCCGAGCAGCACCCCAAGCACCACGGCGATGCCGCCGCCCCGCAACGTCGGGATGTGATGTGACGAGCGAGTGCCCGGCACGTCGACCGATCCGGCGCGGCGCAGCAGCCGCAGCACCACCGGTTGCGCCAGCGTCGCGGACACCAGGCACAGCAGCGGCCCTAGCACCGCGACGTCCATACCGAGCACGGTGTTCACGCGAACCACCAGCTCGGTCGCCGGATGCGGAGGCGTCTCATGCCCACATGCCCCTTGTGTCATAGACGATCTTGCCGGACAGCCGGGGCTTCTTAATCTTTCGGAAGCACTGGTGGTCGACAAGCAGGGCCACGATGTCGGCGCGGTCGAGTGCCTCGTCCACACCCGACAGCCGCACGTTGTCCAAAGCACGAAGGCTCTGCGGCAGCTCGGCCACGTGTGGCTCGACGGCGTCGACGACGGCGTCCTCCGCAGCGGTCGCGACCTCGCGCACGATGCGAAGAGCGGGGCTCTCCCGCAGATCACCAACGTCGGCCTTGAAGGCCAGACCCAGGCAGGCGATCCGCGGCTCACGCAGCCTGCCGGCCGCCGCGACCAGCTGCTCCGCCACGTGTAACGGCTTGCCGTCGTTGATCTCGCGCGCCAGCCGCATCATCCGGGCCTGTTGCGGAGCGGCCTGGATCACGAACCACGGATCGACCGCGATGCAGTGTCCACCCACTCCCGGCCCCGGCTGCAGGATGTTCACCCTCGGATGGCGGTTCGCCATACGGATGATCTCCCAGACGTCCAGTCCGAGCCGGTCGCAGATGAGTGATAGCTCGTTGGCGAACGCGATTTCCACGTCACGTGAGGCGTTCTCGACGAGCTTGGCCATCTCGGCGCTCTCGGCGTCTGTCACCAGGATGCCACCACGGCAGAAGATCCGGTAGATGGCCGCGGCTCGCTCCGCGCACTGGCTGGTGAGCCCGCCGATGACGCGGTCGTTGGTGACGATCTCGGTCATGATCCGACCGGGAAGTACCCGCTCGGGACAGTGCGCCACGTGCACGCCCGGCGAGCTGTCCATCCGGTGTGGCAGGTCGAGGTCGGGTCGAAGCCGCTCGAGCCACTCGCTGACCAGCCGGGTGGTCCCCGGGGGAACCGTCGACTCGAGGATCACCACCTCGCCATCGCGAAGCCGTGGTGCGATGGCCTCGGTCGCGGAGCGCACATGGGCGAGGTCGACGTGGCTGTCCTCTTTGATGGGTGTGGGGACGGCCACGATGTAGGCGTCGGCCTGGGGCATCTCGGTGCTCGCGCTGAGCATTCCCGCGGAAACGGCCTCGTTGAGGGTGGACGTGAGATCTGGTTCGTCGAAGGGGGCAGTCCCTTCGCTGACGCAGTCGACAACTCGCTGGTCGACGTCCACTCCGACCACCTCGACACCCTGTCCGGCCAGCGCGGCGGCGGTCGGCAGGCCGACGTATCCGAGGCCGATGACGGCGACCCGATTCACCTCGGTCACCTGCCCACTCCCTCCACGTCGAGTTCGGCCACGGCTGTCGCCTCGTCGTCGGCCGTTGCGGGTTCGAAGTCGGTCGCCCGCTTCCCGATGCCGAGCAGTTCCTCGATGGCGCGCGCGGCGCGGTGGGCCGCGAAGCCGTCGCCGTACGGGTTCACGGCCCTGGCCATGGCCTGGTAGGCATCCCGGTCGTGCAGCAGTTCGCCGACCGCTTCGACGATGTCGGATTCACCGGTGCCCACCAGCCGCGCCGTGCCCGCGCGCAACGCTTCTGGCCGTTCGGAGGTGTCACGTAGTACCAGCACCGGTTTGCCGAGGCTGGGGGCTTCCTCCTGGATGCCGCCGCTGTCGGTGAGCACCAGGTCACATTCGTCGAGGATTCTGGCGAACTCCGCATAGCTCATCGGCTCGCGAACCAGCACGTTCGGCAGACCGTTCAAAGAGGACAGCAGTGCTCGCCGCACGTCAGGGTTACGGTGAGCGGGTAGCACGAACGCCGTGTCGGGCTCGGCGGCGGCGAGCCTGGCGATCGCCTTCCCGATCCGAGTCATGGGCTCACCCCACGACTCCCTGCGGTGGGCCGTCACGAGCACCAACCGGCGGCCCGCGGTGACCGCCGCGATGATCGGGTCGCTGTACGGGACCGGTCGCGCGACCGTGTGCCGCAACGCGTCGATCACCGTGTTGCCGGTCACGGCCACGTCAGCGGCGTGCACTCCCTCGGCGAGGAGGTTCAGCCGCGCCTGCGGGGTCGGCGCGAGATGGAGCGTCGTCAGTTGGGTGATGAGCCTGCGGTTGATCTCCTCGGGGAACGGCGAGTAGCGGTTACTGGTCCGCAGGCCTGCTTCCAGGTGCACCACCGGCCGGTGGGCGTAGAACCCGGCGAGAGCCGCGGTGAACGCGCTGGTGGTGTCGCCCTGTACGACGACGGCCGCGGGTTGCTCCTCCTCGACGATGTCGCGTAGGCCGGTGAGCGTCCTGGTGGTGATATCGG
This sequence comes from Saccharomonospora amisosensis, assembly GCF_011761185.1. Classification (NCBI taxonomy): domain Bacteria; kingdom Bacillati; phylum Actinomycetota; class Actinomycetes; order Pseudonocardiales; family Pseudonocardiaceae; genus Saccharomonospora; species Saccharomonospora amisosensis. The sequence continues at coordinate 1,808,013 of NZ_JAAOYM010000001.1, forward strand.
TCAGTGACTGTCCCGGTTGGATGACGTCAAGGTCGTGGCGGGGGACGATGCCGAACAGCCCGTTCACCTGGTCGAGCATCTCCCGGTGTTGCCCGGTGACCGCCACCACCACGTCGAGTCGGGAGATCGAGCGAAGCTCGGCGATGAGCGGGGCGAGTTTCACCGCTTCAGGTCGGGTGCCGTAGGCGACCAGCAGCCGTGGCCGGGTGCGCTGATCGGGAACGGTGGTGACGGGGGCGGTCGACGTCGCCGAATCGGTGGAGTCAGGCTTCATCTGCGGAGTTCTCCGTGCTTTCCACGGCCACGGCGCGGGTCGCCGATTCGCCTCGCTGGGTAGCTTTTCGGCTTTCCGTTCTCCGCATCGACATTTGACCTCGAGACGTTTTTCCGGGGTTCGGCAGTGGTGCCGCATGCCAAGAACAGCCTGGCAGCACAACGGAGATCGTGCGCTCCGGGCGCAGCCGATCAGGTGTTGTCGATACCGCTTCCGAGTGTTACCGGTGGATTGGCGAGCTGGAAATCGAGGAATCGGACTGCTTTCACCGAGAACGGGTGAATTCGAGTTCGGACGGCTATTTCTTCGGTCGATGTTGGTGCTTCCTGCCTGCGCCGATGGCTCGTAGGTCGACGACGGGACGGGCCGGACGCGCAAAGTGAGACATAGGTGTATCGTTTCTGGTGGCGGCCAGTGTCGGGCTGGTCGTGTGCCGAGAAGATCGAGAGGACCTTTCGTGGCTGGCCTGCTCTACCGGTTGGGGCGGTTCTCGTTCCGCCACCGCCGGATCGTGCTCGTGCTGTGGATCGCGTTACTCGCGGTGTTCGGTGTGGGCGCCGCGACGCTGTCGCAGTCGACGACCGACACCTTCTCGCTGCCGGGGACCGAAGCTCAGCAGGGCTTCGACCTGCTGGACGAGCGGTTCCCGAAGCTGTCCGCCGACGGGGCGACCGCTCAGGTCGTGTTCGCCGCGCCGGACGGTAAGGTCACCGATCCGGAATACCGTTCGGCGATCAGTTCCAGCGTCGCCGAGCTCGGTCGAGCACCCGACGTGGCTTCGGTGCGAGACCCGTTCCAGGGTGGCGGTGTGTCACCGGACGGCACGATCGCGTACGCGGAGGTGCGCTACGACCTGCAGCCGGACGAACTCGGCGACCCTGCCCGGGAGGCGCTGACGACCGTTGCCGAGAACGGCGAGCGGGCAGGCCTGCAGGTCGAGGTGGGTGGCACGGCCGTGCAACCGCATCCGGAGCCGCCTACGACTGAGGTCATCGGGTTGGCCGTCGCTGTGGTGGTGCTCACGGCGGCGCTGGGTTCGCTGCTGGCGGCGGGATTGCCGTTGCTGACGGCACTTATCGGGGTCGGCATCGGCATCAGCGGGGTGGCGATCTCCACCGCGTTCTTCGAACTGAGCTCGACCACCTCTATCCTCGCGCTGATGCTGGGGCTGGCGGTGGCCATCGACTACGCGCTGTTCATCGTCACCCGCTATCAACACGAACTCACGGTCACCGACGATCCCGAACGCGCCGCCGGGCGCGCTGTGGGAACAGCGGGTAACGCCGTCGTCTTCGCGGGTGCCACAGTGATCGTCGCCCTGGTGGCGTTGAGCATGGCGGGCATTCCGATGCTCACCGCTATGGGGCTCGCAGCGGCGGGCACTGTCGCTGTCGCCGTGCTCATCGCGCTCACCCTGCTACCCGCGATGCTCGGGTTCGCCGGGCGTAAGGCTGCTGCTCGGCGACCGCGCCGATCGCGCGGCAAAGGCCTGGGCGGGCGGTGGGTCGCCTTCGTCACCCGGCGGCCGGTGCCCGTGCTGCTGATCGCGGTACTCGCCCTGGGGGTCGCGGCCGTGCCCGCCACGGATTTGCGGCTCGGTATGCCCGACGGCAGCACCGCCCCACCGGAGTCCACCGAGCGCAAGGCCTACGACCTGCTGTCGGAGGGCTTCGGGCCGGGGTTCAACGGCCCGCTGCTCGTCGTCGCCGACCTCGAACAGGGCCAGGACGCGCAACGGACCGCGCAGGCACTGCGTGGCGACATTGCCGACCTCGGGGGCGTCGCACGGGTCGGTCCGCCGATGGTCGACCCGGCGGGGGAAACCGTTGTGCTGAACGTGATTCCGGCGAGCTCACCGAGCAGCCCGGAAACCGAGCAACTGGTGAGGGACATCCGTGCGCACGGCCAGGACTTCGGGGGCGAGACCGGTGCCGAGGTGTTCGTTACAGGGCAGACCGCGATGGACATCGACACCTCCGACCGGCTGAGCGACGCTCTGCTGCCCTATCTGGCCGTCGTGGTGGGGCTGGCGATCCTGCTGTTGATGGTGGTGTTCCGTTCGGTTGTCGTGCCGATCAAGGCGGCGGCCGGGTTCCTGCTGACCATCGGCGCGACCTTCGGAGCGGTGGTCGCGGTGTTCCAATGGGGCTGGCTGGACTGGCTGTTCGGGGTGGAGCAGACGGCGCCGATCATGAGCCTGCTTCCGATCTTCATGATCGGGGTACTGTTCGGCCTGGCCATGGACTACCAGGTGTTCCTGGTCACCCGGATGCGGGAGGCCCATGTGCACGGTGCCGAACCCAAGGAGGCCGTTGTGGGCGGGTTCCGGCACGGGTCGCGAGTGATCACCGCGGCGGCCCTGATCATGATCAGTGTGTTCGCCGGCTTCATCGCCTCCGAGGAGGACACCGTCAAGTCTGTCGGTCTCGCGCTGGCCTTCGGTGTGCTCGTGGACGCGTTCGTTGTGCGTATGACGATCGTGCCCGCCGTGATGAGCCTTCTCGGCAGGGCGTCCTGGTGGCTGCCCCGCTGGCTGGGCAAGCTGCTACCTCGTGTCGACGTGGAGGGTGCCTCCCTGCCGGACGACTCCGCCGAGCGAGAAGCCAAGGTTACGGCGGTGGCACGCTGACCTCCGGCGGTGCCGGGTCCGGCTCACTCGCCGGACCCGGCACCGCCGTGGAAAGTGTCGGATGGCATTGCCGCCCAGGCGCGCTCGACGGTGGCGGCCGATGTGGCGATGTAGCGATCCGGGCGGACCAGGGCCACCGGCGGTACAGCCGAGTCCGGCAGTTCCTCGGCGGGCAGCTGCAGCACCGGAAAGCCACGCCAGCCCGGTGCGTCCGAGGCGGGCACGGCTGATATCGGTAGCCCCGTGACCACCCACGTCGGGCGCAGCGGGTCCAGTCGCTCGTGCAGCCGTCCGCCCGTGCTCAGCACCGGATTCGGCATGCGGCGGCCAGACCACGAGCCTTCACCGAGCGCGGGACCGCGCTGGTAGGCGACCTCCAGCATCCCCACGTTCCGCCCCAGCCTGGCCCGGACCTTGGGTCGCGCCAGCACCAGCGGCGCCAGCGTTCCAAGCACCCGGCGAAGCGTGCCGCTGCGGCGGGTGAGCAAACCGGTCGCCCTGGCGGTGGCCGACACCATCTGTTCGGCGACCGGCCTTCGTTCCGCGTCGTAGCTGTCGAGCAGCGCCTCCACCGTTTCCCGCGGTGCGTCACGCGCCGCGGCGAGTTTCCACAGCAGGTTGTGGGCGTCTTGCACGCCGGTGTTGAGTCCCTGGCCACCGACCGGGCTGTGCACGTGCGCGGCGTCCCCGGCGAGGAACACCCTGCCACTGCGGTACCGATCGGCGACCCCGTTGCTCAGATCGAACCGGGATGTCCAGGTGACCGCGTGACTGCCGAACTCGAGCCCGCAGCGCTGGCGGATCAGGGTGTCGAGAAACTCCGCGTCGATCGTGGTGGACGCCGGTTCCGGTTCGTGGGCGATGATGCGCCAGCGGCCTGGCTCGGGCATCGGCACGATCAGGAGCAAACCCTGCGGTGAGAGGAAGACATGTCCCTCGTCCTCCGGAAGTTCCGTGGTGGTCTTGACATCGGCCAGCACGAACGTCACTCCGGTGGCCTCGCGGCGCAGCCGCAGCCCGGCCTGTTCCCGCACGCTGCTGCGAGCGCCGTCGCATCCCAGCAACCAGCGGGAGCGCACCAGTTCCGATGTTCCGTCGTCGCGTTCCAGCCATGCCTCGACATGCCCCTCGTGCTCGCGCACCCCGTGCAGACCGACCCGCCAATCCACGCGCGCGCCGAGCAACTCCAGGTGCTCCTCCAGCACACGTTCCGTCGCGTACTGCGGGATCGACAGCCAGTAGGGGTAGGCGGTGTCGCCCCATGGCAACTCGAGCAGGTCGATGCGTCTGGCTCGGCCCCGCGCGCCCGCGCAGGGGTTCAGCGCGGCGAACGGAACTCCCTGCGCCACCACGGCCTTGGCCACGCCCATCGCCTCGAAAACCTCGAGTGTGCGCGCATGCGCCACCAGCGCCTTGGAGTAGGTGGAGCGGTGTGGTTTGCGGTCGACGATCCGTACGGTCAGCCCGTGGCGAATCGCCTCGCACGCCGCGGTGAGCCCGGTGGGCCCGGCCCCCACGACGAGCACGTCGACGTCCAGCTCCCGCGCGCTCATCGGGACGCCTCGCTCGTCCACACCGACTCGGCACCGCTGTGTCCGATCCGGACGATATGGACGGTGGTGCCGATGCCGCTGGCCAGGGCGAGTGCCGCGAGTCCGAGTGCGGCGAGCCGCTGTCGCTTTCCAGCGTGCTCGGTGGGTGGACGAGCTTCCCGAGCACGCAGCCACAGCAGTCCGGCCGCGGCGAGAACGACGGCACCGACCCAGGGCAGCAGGCCCTCTCCCAGTTCCTGATGGGACTCGATGAGCGGGCTGGGATCGCTGCGCTGCGCGAGACTCTGCCCGGATTCCACCGACACCGGGACCAGTACCAGTGCCATCACGCTGAGCGCAAGCGGCAAGAACGCGCTCGCCCCGCGAAATCGTGGCCACACCGCCGCCAGTATCACCACCACCGCCGCCAGCGGAACGACGACGACGGTGGCGTGTACGACGAGTGGATGCACGGGCAGGCCGAAGACCGTCTCGAACATGTTCCTCCAACCGAGGCTCAGGAGCGTAGGCCGGACAGCCTAGCCAAAATGAGACACGAAAGTCTAGTTTTCTCGGATGGAGATCACCGGGCGCGGCATCGCATGATGGCTTTCCCGTCGTCGCAGGATGCGGCTGCGCTGGTCGGCTGTGCCCGTGCTGGTTCTGAGCGCAGGACTCGCGGGCAGGAGCGCAGGACTCGCGGGCGAGAGCGGGGGACTCGCGGGCAGGGGTAGGGCGGGTCAGCGGCGCGGCGTGATGCCTTCGGTGAGGGTGGTGAAGGTCAACTCGGTGAGGGAGTGGTCGCCGCCGCCGCGATGCCATGGTGCCGCCGACACCCGCACGGCTGTGGTGAGCAGGGACATCAACACGCTGAGCACCCACTCGGCCGGGAGGTCGGTCCGGAGCTGGCCATCCTGCTGACCCCGCCTGACAACCTCCAGCAGCGGCGCGAACACCCGCTGCCGCTGCTGCAGGAACGAGGTGCTCTGCTCGAACCCCTCCTCCAGCAGTGGCCGGAACCGGGCGCCCTGAGCCAGCACTGCCTCCACGGCGCGGCGAAGGGCGTCCAGCGCGCTGCCCTCCTCGAGCCGTGACCCCTTGATCGCCGCGGCCGCGCGGGCGAGTGCGTCCTCGCGCATCGCTTCCAGCAGCTTCTCCCGGGTGCCGAAGTGGCGGTAGAGCGTGGCGCGGGTGAGGTTGGCCGCCCTGGCGACGTCGGCCATGGACCAGTCCGGGTCGTGAGTCATCGCCTCGACGGCTGCGTCGAGCAGGTTCGCGCGGTTGCGCTCGACGTCGATCCTCGTGGACCTGCGGGCCTGCTGCTGCGATGGCACGCAACCCTTACTACCAGACGAGACGGGGCCGCACTGGTCCGGTTCAGGTGCCATGATCGCGTGAAGCGTCGCGTCTACCCGTGGGCGGTCCGTCCGAGTTAGCCGGTATGCCCGCGAACGACTGTCCTGTTCTGCTAGCGTCTCGCCAATGATCAACAAATTGGCGCGGCGGCCCATGCTGGCCGTCGCGGTGGTAGTGCTCGGACTCGCCGCGGGATGCGCTGGGGGCGCCTCCAACGACGACCGGACGGCTGGCGCGGCCGAGTCGAGCAGCAGCAAGCCCGCGATCAACGACCCCGCCGTCGAGGCGGCCGCACTGCGCACCGTGGATCCCTGCGGACTCCTGTCGGAGGAGAACCTGGCCGAGGTCGGCACCATCGTGCCGGACAGCCTGCACGAAGTGGACTGGGCCGAATGTGCCGTCGAGGTCAACAGCTCCAGCGGCGGCGTGGTCGAGATGACCATGCGCGTCGGTGACAACGTGGTGATCGTCGACGACCCGACCGAGAAGGTGGACGGACTGCCGCTCATCGTGGACAAGTCGGACGAGGAGACGTGCTACGTCACCGCGGTCACGTCGTTCGAGGCGGAACTGGGCATCAGCTTCCAGGTGAACCACGCCGGCGGGGATGCCTGCGCGGCGGGCCGCAGCGCGCTGGAAAAGGTGGTACGCACGTTGCACTCCGACCCACCGCAGTACAAGCAGCCCCCTGGCTCGGTGCTGACCGTCGATCCCTGCGAGGTCGTCGATCAGCAGGTGCTGGGCGAGTTGCTGGGCGGTGCCGCCGAGCGCGATGTGATGAACCTGCACACCTGCTACCTCTCCCCCGAGGGGGAGTCGTATCCGATGATCGGTGTGAGCCTCACGGATTCGGTGCCCGCCGACTCGGGTGACCCGCTTGAACTGCCTGGTGGCGTGACGGCCATCCAGGAGCAGGAGACGGGCAGCGACGAGGTGTCGTGCGAGACCTCGTGGCGGCACATCAAGACACCGCGAGAGGACCAGAGCGACGCCTTCGGCGAGATCGTCTCGATCACCTACAACGCCGAGACGGGCGGTGGCGTGGACGCCGCGGGCGCGTGCGAGAAGTCGGCCACGATCGCCAAGGCCGTCGTCACGAAGCTACCCGCAGCCTGAATGAATCCGAGTAAACCCGAGTAAGTTTAGTGGCCCACGGTGTCCGATCGGACACATTGGACGCCGTGGGCCACCCGGCGAGGATCGGTTTGCCGCCTTCGGGTTCAGCCCGACCGGCGCCCGCTCATCGCGTCGCGCAGCTTGTCGAACATCGCCGCCACCGGGCCCGCGCTCTTCTGCGCACCGGGGGTGGAAGGCGTGGCAGGATGTGGCCGCGTCGGCGCGCCACGCTTCGCCTTCGCCATCTTGTCGCCGAGTTCTTCGAGCTGATCCTCGCTCAACGTCTGCCGCACCCTCGGCCACACCCGATCCTGCTCGAACTCGATGTGCTCGCGCCCGTCGCGGATGACCTGCTCGATCAGCTCTTCGAACCGCGGGTCCGTCGGCGGCGTCTTCTCCAGCGCGTCGAGCACTCCCTTGGCCGAGGATTCCTGCTCAAGCGCCTGCGAGGCCAGCTCGTCGCCTCCAGGAACGGAGTCGCGAACCATCGGCCAGAAGAATTGCTCCTCCACCGCCTCATGTTGCGACTCGGCCACGACCAACTCGGTTACCAGGTGGTCCCGGGCCTGGAGCGCCTCGTCGCTCGCACCCGTGTCGGCGGTGGGCGTCTCCTCGAGCCGTCGCAGCATGGCCAGCACGTTCTCGTGGTCTTCGCGGAGTAGTTCGATCGCGTCCATCGGTTCGGTCTCTCATTCGGCGGATTGCGGTGTCACCGAGTGATACCCCCCGATCGGCCGCACTACACGACTGTCGTGGTCAGTGGCGTTGATCGCGGCGCAGCGAAGCCATGCGCCACATCCTGACCTCGCGGATCAGTCCGGGAAACTCACGCAGCGCCAGCGCCGCGACACCCGCCGCGAGCAGAGCGGCTTGCGCGAGCAGTACTCGCTTGGCCATACCCGATTCCTTCCCCTGTTCCTTCCTGCTGTGCTTGCGCGACTCGTTCACCCTGGCGGCAGGTTCGGCATGATCTTCAGGATCGCGTTGTGTCGCTTCGGGTTGATCCCGGTCGAGCGCCGCGCGTCCGCGGTGCCGTCACGGTGATGGCCCGGCTGCTTGTCGTAGGGCCCTTCGTTGCCCTGGTTGATGCCACCGACATGGCTCGACGAGTCCGGTTGGACGTCGGGTTTGCCGACCCGGATGCTGCCCATCTGTCCTCCTCTACGATCGTTCGGTCAACTCGCTGAAGAACTGGTCGATTCGCGGCCACACCGTGTCGCCACCGGACAGTCCCTTCCACTCGCTTCGGATGACCGCAGTGAGCCGGTAGCAGTCGTCGACGGGCACGAGCCAGCGCTCGTCGTGCCCTCGAGCGGTGTTCACCAGCACGGCTTCCACGTCGGTTCGCAGGTCGCGCAGCCGCGGACAGTCCGCGACCACCTCCAGCCACGCTTCGCGGTCGACCTCCCAGCGGGTCGGGCCCGCCGGGCTGGGGTAGTGCGCCAGCGCGGACCCGTCGTCGCGGGTGATCACGAACGCCAGTCCGACCGGCACGCCCAGCTTGTCCACCGGCAGCGTGGGCAGTCGCAGTCGCCGCCTCGGTATCTGGCGGTAGTGGCCCTGCGCTGCCTGCTCCCGGTCGAACAGCAACCAGCAGGCCTGGCAGGCACAGATCAGCTCGCCTGCGCCCCGGGTGTCGAGCAGGTGACGGTGGGTGTGCTCGACAGGTGCTCCGCACAGGTCGCAGTGTTGGTCGGTCCGGGTGGGCGCGCGAAGCGGCATGCGGATGATCCGTTCCAACGCCGTCGCCTTCATGTGCTGCTCCCGGTCGTCGTGGCGGTGCGGGCCAGCAACGCGTTGACGGGGATCAACGACGGCGATCGTTCGCTGGCCGAGTCGGTCACGACGCGCACTTGCGTGAGTTCCGGAGCCAGTGAGAGTACGGAATCCCTCACCGCCTGCTCCAGTTCAGGAGACACCTCCGGCGAGGAACAGCTCCCGCAGCCTGCGGCCCGCAGGCGTACGTGCGCGACCCCGGAGTCGATCGACGAGAGCTCCACCCTGCCCCCCTTGCGTTCGAGGTGGGGCCTGACGTAGGCGAGCGCTCGCTCGGCGCGGTCGGCGAGCGAACCCGGATGGATGTCGTGCAGCACGAACAGGTGGCTGAGCAGTTCGTCGGCGCACAGCGCCTCCGCCTGTGCCGCACCTGCCGTGTCCAGCACCCGCGCCAGTGCCTCGCCGTACACTTCGGTCAGCGTCCGCACGGCCTCCACAGCCGATTCCGCGGTCGGCCCCGGCATCCGCTCGACGTGGTCGAGCACCTCGTCGAGCCGGGCAAGCCGTCGCTGGACCTCCGCGTCGTCGAGCCGCTGCGACTCACCCATTGATTCCTCCGAGAGTGGGGGAGTGCAACTTCTTCAGTTCCCGGCCGCCGCCGAGATACATGTGGACCCCGCAGGGCAGGCACGGGTCGAAGCTGCGCACCGACCGCATGATGTCGACACCCTTGAAGTTCTTCGCGCCGTTCTCCTCGAAGATCGGCGTGTCCTGCACGGCGTCCTCGTAGGGCCCCGGCGTGCCGTAGCTGTCCCTGGGGCTGGCGTTCCACGGTGTCGGCGGGTAGGGGTGGTAGTTGGCGATCTTCTTGTCCCTGATGACCATGTGGTGCGACAGCACACCCCGCACCGCCTCGTGGAAGCCACAGCCGACCGCCTCGTCAGGTACTTCGAAGTCGGTGAACACGCGGGTGTCGCCCGCACGGACGAGTCCCATCGCCTGGTCCAGGAAGTGCAGCGACATGGCGGCGGCGTAGGCGACGAAGTAGGAGCGGGCACGGTCGCGCTCGATCGCGTTGGAAAGCGGCTTGCCTTCCCTGTCCTTCGGGATCGTCCACTCCAGTGTCATCTCCGGCAGTTGATCGCTCCTCGGCAAGGTGATCCGCACGCCGGAGCCGGTGGACTTGACGTAGGGGGTGTCCACCAGCCGTGACAGCGCGGTCGACCACAGCCGCGCCAGCGGTCCGCCGCCGGTGTCCAGCGGCAGGTGGTCCTTGCCGTCGAACCACCTCGGGCTCATCACCCAGCTGTAGTTGTTGTCGAAGTCGCGCTTCTGCGGCACCGGGACGGTGGTCTGGTTCCACGGGTGTCGCATGTCGACGGGGTTTCCGAGCGGGTCGTGGGTGACGAACGGCTCCTCGTTGACCCAGTCCTCGTAGTAGGAGCTGCCGAGCAGGATCCGCATACCGAGGTTGATGTCGATGAGGTTGTTGGTGACCAGTTCCCCGTCGACGATGATGCCCGGCGTGACGTACATCGCCTTGCCCCAGGTGTTCATCGACTCGTAGCGGTAGTCGCACACGTCGAAGTTGTTCCAGGCGCCCCAGCAGCCGAGCAGCACCCGCCTCCTGCCGACCTCCTCGTAGCCGGGCAGCGCCTCGTAGAAGAAGTCGAACACGTCGTCGTTCATCGCGACGGCCTTCTTCACGAAGTCGAGGATGCCGATCAGCCGGGAGAGGTAGTCGGTGAACGTGGCCGGATCGGGCATCGTGCCGACCCCGCCGGGATACAGTGTGGAGGGATGGACGTGGCGGCCCTCCATCTTGCAGAACATCTCCCTGGTGACGCGGCTGACCTGGAGCGCCTCCTTGTACACCGCGCCCTCGAACGGGTTGAAGGCGCGCATGATGTCGGCGATGGTGCGGTAGCCGTGGATCTCGGCGCCCGGCGCCTGGGTGTTCTCCGCCTGGCGCAGCACGCCGGGGTTGGTCTCCTTCAGCATGGCCTCGCAGAAGTCCACGAACACCATGTTGTCCTGGAAGATGGTGTGGTCGAACATGTACTCGGCGGCCTCGCCGAGGTTCACTATCGTCTCGGCCAGCGGGGGAGGCTTGATCCCGTAGGCCATCTGCTGCGCGTAGTGCGAGCAGGTGGTGTGGTTGTCGCCGCAGATACCGCAGATCCGGGTGGTGATGAACCCGGCGTCCCTTGGGTCCTTACCCTTCATGAACACCGAGTAGCCGCGAAACAGCGACGACGTGCTGTGACACTCGGCGACTCTGCGGTTGGTGAAGTCGATTTTGGTGTAGACACCGAGATTGCCGATGATCCGGGTGATCGGATCCCACGACATCTCGACCAGCTGGCTCTCCTCCTGCGTGGCGCTGGTCCTTGGCTCCGTGGCCGTCATCGATGCTGTCCTCCTGCTCGGGCTGGGCTGCGGTTGTCCGATTTGCGCCCCGGTCGCCAGTACGGGTCGTAGCCGCTGGTCAGCTCGGGTCCGTTGTGGTGCCACTTGGCTTCTTGGTTGGCCGGGTAGTTGGTGATGGCACGCATCCGCCGGATGAACGCCCCGTACGGCTTGTTGAGGATCGACGAAAGGCCCGCGCCTGTTGGTTCGTCCATGAACGGCATGAACATGTCGGGGAACCCGGGCATGGTGCACGCGATGCAGATCCCGCCGACGTTGGGACAACCACCCACTCCCGACATCCAGCCGCGCTTGGGAACGTTGCAGTTGACAACCGGGCCCCAGCAGCCGACCTTCACCTGGCACTTGGGTGAGTTGTAGTCCTTGGCGAAGTCGGACTGCTCGTAGTAGGCGGCCCGGTCACAACCCTCGTGCACGGTCTTGCCGAACAGCCACTGCGGGCGCAGCTTCTCGTCCAGCGGGGGAGGCGGTGCGCTGCCCGCCGCGTGGTAGAGCACCCAGGTGAGCGTCTCCATGAAGTTCTCCGGCTGGATCGGGCAGCCGGGCACGTTGACGATCGGTAGGGCACCGGCCGACTTGAAGTCCCAACCGAGGTAGTCGGCCAATCCCATGGAGCCGGTCGGGTTTCCCGCCATCGCATGGATGCCGCCGTAGGTGGCGCAGGTACCCGCCGCGACCACCGCCCACGCCTTGGGGGCGAGCTGGTCGATCCACCAGTTCAGCGTCAGCGGCTCCCCGGTCTCGAGGTCGTTGCCGAAGGAGGTCCAGAAGCCGTCGCCGGAGATGATGTTCTGGTTGGGGATGGACCCTTCGATCACGAGAATGAAGGGCTCCAGTTCGCCTCTCGCGGCGGCGCGGAACGGGCGCAGGAAGTCCTCGCCGCCCTCGCTCGGCGAGAGCACCTTGTTGTGCAGGTTCACCTTTGGCAGCCCAGGGATGAGCCCCAGTACGACATCCTCGATCGCGGGCTGTCCGGACGCGGTCATGGACACCGTGTCGCCGTCGCAGCTCATGCCCTCGGAGATCCACAGGATGGTGATCTCGTCGAACCCTTCTCGACGCCCTGCGGCGCTGGGTTCCTGCTGCCAGGTGCGGGTACCGCTCTCGATGCTCATGTCTGGGGCCTCCCTTGCAGGCGGTCGCGGAGCCGGTCGTAGATGGCCGCCACCGGCGCGGCCAGTGCCAGCGCCGGTGGCTCGTTGGGTGCGTGCGGGTGTGGCCTTGTGGGAGCGTTGTGCTTCGCCTGTTCCAGCGCCTCCCCCAGTTCGTCGAGTGCCTGCCGGTCGAGGCTGTCGCGCAGCTTCGACAGCAGCTCGCCCTCCTCTTCCCGCACGTGTTCGCTGACCTCGCGTTCCAGTTCGGCCATCAGCTCGTCGGTGCGCTCGTCGCCCTGACCCAGCCGGTCGAGCTCGGCGAGTGTTCGCTTCACGTCGAGGTGTTCGGCGAGGTGGTCGTCGATCTCGGCGCGCTCGGCAGGCAGTACCGCCTTGGCCAGTGGATAGACCATGAGTTCCTCAAGGGCGGCGTGTTTGGAGAGCTCCTGGATCATGAGTTCGACGACTCCCCGGCGTTGCTGGTCCGACGCGGCTGCCCGGTAGTCGCGGAAGAGTTGCTCCACCATTCGGTGGTCATGTTTCAGGAGTTCGACGGCGTCCAGCAGAGCCATCTCGGCCTCCTTCGAGGGTTCCGGATCGGGTCTGGTGCGGGCGCAACGAGCGCACCGCCCCGTGCAACCGCGCCAACACCTCCTGTGGCATGCCTTCCACGCGATCGACGATGGCCGCGGCCCTGGGGTCGGTGGCTCGTGCTTCGCGCTTTTCGGCTTCGGTCAGCGTGAGTGTCCGAAGTGACAGGATCTCGTCGATCTCGGTGGCGTCGTGCAGATCGCCAGGGCTTTCCGGAGCGATGTCCGGGTAGTCGTAGAGCAGGATCGGTGACGACAGCATGCCATCGTGACCACCCGCTTCGCCGATGAGCACCGGGAAGGTGTGAATGTTTTGGCACGCCCGGGTGTAGGGCGCTGCCCAGTCCGGTGGGTCGGTCAGCGAATGCCACGTCACGCCGTCACCACCTAGCAGGGCGTGCGTCGCGATGAGTGAGTGACGTAGCGCCTCCGTTCGCGTGACGCCAGGGCCCACTTCACGGTTGATGCTTCTATGTCAAGCGGCGTGGTCGTGGCGGGTGATGTGGTGTTGCCAGGAGGCTTGATCGGTGGTCATGGCCCGGTGGATGACGTCGATGAGGTGACGTTGGAGGATGCGTCGGGCGCCGCGGCTGCCCTTGGTGGGTTCGTGGCGGGCCAGTAACGCCTGCGCGGCGGGATAGCGCCGTTTCTGCACGATGGCTGCGGTGTAGAGGACGCTGTTCAGGCGGCGGTTGCCGCCCCGATGCAGGCGGTGGCGTTCTTTGTCGGCGGAGTAGACAGGGATCGGTGCGCAGCCGGTGTAGCGGGCAAGTTTGGCAGAGCTGGAAAAGCGGGTGATGTCACCGATTTCAGCGATCAAAATCGCTGCGGAGATGTGGCTGATCCCGGTGATTTCCAGCAGTGTGGGGGCCAGCGGGGTCACGAGCTCCCTGATGGCGTCGTCGAGCTGGCGGACACGTCGGTTGAGCTCAGCAATCTCCATGCTCATCTCGGTGAGCGCCTGGCGGACGTGCGCGCCCAGCGAGGCCGCGTCCAGCAATGCGGTCACCGCGTCCATGCCCTTGGGACGGGCGAGATCGCCCGGAGTGTGGTCGAGCCAGACATGCAGTTGCGCCTTGAGCTGATTGATCATCATGGTGCGCCGCTTGATGAGATCCGCGCGATAGTCGACCAGGACACGCAGCTCACGCACTCGCTCGTCGATGCGGTGCCGGTCAAGGCCGGGAGTAGCGAGGGCGGCGTGAGCGGCTGCGGCGGCGTCGACCGGGTCAGACTTGGTGCCGGTGGCGGCGTGCAGCTTGCGGTGGGCCGCGGTCAACCGGGCCGGAACCCAGACCACCTCCTGGCTGGCGAGCAACAGACCGTCAGCCAGGCGGCGGGCGAACCCACGGCCGTCCTCGATCGCCCAGGTTACGGGCATGTCACCCGCGATCGACCGAACCCAGGTGAGCAGCACAGTGATCATGAACGCGTCGTTCTTCACGGTCAGCGGCTTGCCGAGCCGCCTGCCCTGAGCGTTGACGGCCACCGCGACGTGGACGTGCTTGTGCGGGTCGATCCCTACTGTCACCATCGAAATGTCCTCTCCTCCGCTGCCGTGGATGACGGGGCAGAGGCAAGAGCCCTGGCCAGGGGACAGACCTATTGCGAGTTGACGGCTCAGCAGGCTTCTATCAAGTCACCCCGGTCAGGGCTCTCGCCCTGTGGACCACCGTGGACACATCAACGGAAAGCCTTGCGGCACGTGTTCTCCGAGTCACCCAGCGGCCCGACCGGAGCGTCTCCCGTCGAAGAAGCCCGGCCTTGATCACCCTGCACCAATAGGTGTTCTCGATGCGCAGCCGCAGCCGGTAGGCGGCGAAGGGCGTGTCCAACCGCTGCGCACGCAGGGTGGCAAGCGCCGAAACCGGCAAGCGTCGGCGAACCACCCGTCCCGCTTCGCCGAGCCACTGCACGCTCTCCTCCGCGGGCGCGCCGATCGGCACGGTGATGCCGTCCCCGAGCAGATCCGACAGCGCCGCCACGACGTCACACTCGTGAGGCATCGCCTCGTCGAAGCTCAGCTGAGGTGTTCCCGCGTCGTCGTCGAGCGACTCCACCGGCACGAACCCGCCGCCGGGCTCACGTCGCTCCACCGTCTTGCTGAGCCACTGCAGGAAACGCACGCGCACGTGCACGCTCGGGTTTTCGGCACCGGGCACGGCCTCCAGCAGGGTTTCGGTCTGTTGCTGCCACGACTCGACGGAGCCTGCCACGGTCTCGGGCACGGGGCCTTCGCGCTCGGCCCAGTCTCGCGGCGCCACGATGCCGAACTGCCAGCGCACCCGATTCTTGGGGGAGGATTTTCGGTAGGGGTAGAGCAGATAGCCCTCGTACAGGATCGCGTCGGCGAGTGCGCGCGCCCGCTCGAAGCCGGTTCGGGTGTCCTGCGTGTCACCGGACGCGTCCTCCGCTGTGCCTGTCACCGGTTCGACCCCTCCCGCCTCGCGTTCGCGCCGTTGCCGTCGCCGAGTGCTCCGGCGCCGGCGGACCGGGGCATCCGCACCCACAACCGTCGCACTCGACGTTGCGAGCGTCCAATGTGTCCGCCAAGTCGGTGACGACCGTGCGTGCGAGCGGCGGGTGGTGGATTCGGCGATGGCGCTGGTGTTCATACCCGTGGCCGCCGCGCACAAACGGCGCCCGAACGAGTGGTGCTCGCGTCCGATGGAAACGGACTAGAACACTGGAGCGTGGAGTGAATGTACCGGCATGGCTACCCCCTGCGGTGAGCTCTTCTCGTCCGCCCAGCAGAACAGACGTGTCGCCGTGACGTAGTGGTGTTCATGCTGTTGGGAAGCTCGTCGTCGCCTGCTGGTGGAAGTCCGGCCCGGGTAGCGGCCAGGAGCCCCGGTGGCAGGCTGGCGGCGTCGGAGGGAAACGAAAGTCTGGCGTAGAAGCCCAGTTTCAATGGCCCTGTAAGAGCCTGTTCCTGAACTGATCTTGGTCGGCTGGGCCGCTGCGGAGATTGGAAGGGACTCCTGGTAGATCGCATGGTGTCTAGGTCAACCGTTCTTCCGAGGAGTCCCGGGTGCCATCGTGCCCGAGTTCGTCGGCCTCGTTCGCGCGGGGTCGACAGTGCTGTCTGTTGGCCACCACGCACCGCCCATCGTGCAGGTCGCCGCGTTATCCGTCGGATATGACCGACGCTCAGTGGGCTGGAACGAACCGGCAGGCCAAATCGGATTCGTCGTGTTCACCGCAGATGGGTCGTGGAACGCAGCCTGGCCTGGATCAATCAACACCGCCGCTGCGTCCGCGACTACGAACGCCTCCCCGAACACCACGAAGCCATCGTCCGCTGGGCCATGATCCACACCATCAGCAAACGGCTCACCTGAGTTCAGGAACAGCTTCTAACAGCGGGCGACGATACGGTCCGTAGCATCACGCGAAGCCTGCGGCGTCGTTACTCAGCCATCCTTGCGGGCGGGCCGAGGGGAGTGCCGAGCCCTCCGAAATCGGGTGAAGGCGACGGAAGCGGTGAATATCTTGGACGGGCAGCCCTGAAGGAATCCCCGGCTATGGGGCCGCGGAATGTATTGAAGGTGGCAACGGGTACTGGGGAGGCCCTCCCCGGTCCGATGACCTGCGGATAGGTGTCATCGGCAGCGTCGCGTCCTGTAACCGGTGATCCCGGGAAGTGGGCGCGGGCCGGTTGGCGTCGGAGGTGGCCGTAGTACCGCTTGCAGCCGGGAGACAACGCAACTCCCGGTGAGGGATTGGGCCACTGCTTCGTCGGTGCGTCACGAAGTGGAAGAGGGGCCCGGTCAGCGCCCGTGTGGCTAGCCCTGCCGTCCGGGGGACTTCTCCGGCGTGCGTGGGCTCCGGTGCGTGCCAACGACGGCGCACCGGGCATCGACCCGCACCACCCTGGCCAAGTCGAGCAGTACGGGAGACCGTCTTCTCGGCGAACTGGCCGACGAGTTGAGGTAGAGGCTGTATCGGCCCTCGTCTGCCCGCCGGGTGTTCATCTCCAGCCGGAGATGAAGGACAAGCGCCGGCCGCTGCCCATCCCGACGGTTCGTGACTGCGTCGCGCAGGCCGCGATGAAGATCGTGCTTCCAGCCGGTCTTCGAGGCCGACATGCTGGCGTGCAGCTTCGGTTCCGGCCCAGACGCTCGGCGCATGACGCCCTGCAAGTGCTCATCGATGAGCACCATCGGGGCAGGCGGGGGGTGGTGGAGACGGACATCGGCGAGTGCTTCTCGGCGATCCCGCATGGGGAGTTGATGGACGCGGCCGAAGAGCGCGTCTGTGACCAGGCCGTCCTCAAGCTCCTGGGCAGATCCTGCGCGTCGGAGTGATGGAGGGTGCGTCGGTGCGGCGGCCGGCGACCGGGACCCGCAGGGCGGCGTACTCTCACCGCTGCAGTGCAACGTCTATCTGCACCGGCTCGACCGGGCATGGGACGAGCACGACGGGGGACTGGTCCGCTATGCCGACGACCTGGTCGTGAGGTGCTTCTCCGCAGCCAGGCCGAGCGGGCAGTTGCCCAACTGGGCCCCGCTGCTGGGTGAACTCCGGCTGAAGCCGAAGGCAGCCAAGAGGGCGATCGTGCACCTGGAGGTGGGCGGAGAAGACTTCGATTTCCCCGGCTTCCATCATCGCCAGGTCCGTTCCCGCGGACTCCACGGACGCAGACGCGTCGAGATCCTCGCC
Source organism: Saccharomonospora amisosensis (assembly GCF_011761185.1). Lineage (NCBI taxonomy): Bacteria > Bacillati > Actinomycetota > Actinomycetes > Pseudonocardiales > Pseudonocardiaceae > Saccharomonospora > Saccharomonospora amisosensis. The sequence continues at coordinate 1,825,412 of NZ_JAAOYM010000001.1, forward strand.
CGCTGGCCCTCCAATCGGGCGATGCAAGCACGCCCGCGACGGGATCCGGGAAATCACCGCCCGGCGTAGGCCACTGCTGTCGCCGCAAGCGCTGTGTGGAGGACCTCAACTTGTTCGTCAGAGGCTGGATGCCGCACTTCCGGTACAGTCATTCCGCCGACGCTTCAGCAAGATCTGCAGATTTGCATGGGAACGCCTTGCCCACTTTCGTCAGCAAGAAGCACCGGCGAGGGCTTTCAGCTGGTGCTCACCATTGCGTCCCCGAACGAACTCGGACTGACAGCCCGTACGGAACCGTCGTGGCACCCAGGGCCGGAACGCCCTGGCGGGAGAGGCCGGATGCCGTCGGTGAACGGCGTCGGTGAGTCGTGTGCGGCAGAACCGCACGCACGGTTCGAAGCGGCGGGGGTTGGAAACGGACCGGACGTACTCCGCCACCGTGGTAGCCCCGCCCCTACAACTTGATCTCTCGGTTGGTCTGGATCAGCACCATTACGGTCATGACCAGATTAGTTGCCCGCCTGGGAAGCTGCGGATCCGGCCGGATCTTGCAGGACCGGAGTTGCGCCTCCGTTCGTTCTGTTGGGCCGCGCAGGCACGCGTGAGCAGTGTGAGAGACCGGCTGCGGTAAGGTTGTCGATCAGGCCGTGTTGCCGGGCGGCACCCATGTTGTGCCGCCGGTTGGCGGGGCTTATACCAGCCTGCTGACCGGGTCAGCCTGGGTCTGCAAGTTGACACCGTGGCGCTTGTGTTCGCCGGGGTGGTTTGGTCCGACCGCCGCCGGATGCCATCCGGACTCGGTGGACCGGGACCAGTTGGGCCTTGCGGCGAACCGCACAAGCGGCTCGGCCATAGTGGGTGCCGTGGCTCCGACTACGTCTCGTTCTTGTTCGGAAAGGCGAGCAGCAGCAATGCGGACCCATCCGATTACCGCTGCTTCTGCCGAAGGTGTGAACGTACGCCGTTAACAATCCTTTCGGCCTGCTCTTCGCCAGTCCAATTAGAAATAGTTGCCGCGATCTCATGACGATGTAAATCGTGCTGGAGCCACTTCAATATGGCTTTGGACAACGAATCAGCATCACCGTGCGAGAAAAAATCACCATTGAGGCCAGGTGTGATCGCCGCCCACTCCGGGCCGTGAACGGCGACTTGGTCACCGACGAGTACGGGAACGCCGTGCGAGATGCTTTGTATCACCGCCAGGCCAGCTGCTGATGGAACGACGGAAACAGCGGCATCCGAATAGAGGGCCGCGAGCTCCTTTCGATCGTAGCACGGGCCCCAGAAATAAACACCAACTCCCTTCACGTTGGCGTAGTGCTCGAGGTTCCTGCGATTCGGCCCGTCGCCAACTATTGTCAAGTTGCACAGGTGTCCGTCGGCGCGTAACCGCGCGATCGCGTCTATAGCGAGCTCGAAATTTTTCTGGCGTGTGAGTCTCCCACAGCATAAGACGGTGGGTGTCTGTGGTTGGGTGTCGCACTTTGTGCGGACGTTAGAGTATCCTTTCCGGTTGATAGTGAACCGTGGATAACTGGAATCTCCAACACTGTTGTAAACGACATGCATCCGCCTAGAACGAAATCGATAGGATAGACCGATATCACGCGCTATGTCGCTGTAGAGTAGTAGGCCGTCAGCGATTCGATAGAAGGCGATTCGTATCCATTTTTTCAACCCGAACTCCGGAGTTCTCCAGCCGTGAGTCCAGAAAAGCACGGTTCTCCCACGCAGACGGATCAGAATGGCAGCGACCCAAGTACTGAGCCAGTAACAGTCACCAGGTATTATCCAAGCGTCAAAATCGCGGCTGAGTGCCAGCCCTATGATTCCACGTTGCCAAACAACTCGGCCGATTCTTATGTTCCTGACTCGAAGGAAGCGCTGCGGATCGGGCGGCGGCGACGATGCCACATTTGGGTCGAGTCCAGAGCGATCGGAACAAAACCAAAATTGGATCCGGTCATCACGGGAAAGCATCGAAAAGAGCGCTGAACGGTAGTGTGCACAATGATCGTTAATAATGACGACACGAGGTCGCTGACACGTCGTTCCGGATTTCCTGGGCAAACGTGACGTCATCATGTAGATTCTTCCTTCTGTTGGGAAGCGTGGACGACTCCAGCATGCCTTTGTTGAAGTTTTAGTACTGACGAAATGAACAGCGAAGCGGCGTAAAGAACGTAAGCACCAACGGATGTCCATGCCGCACCTTCAATACCGTACTTTGGTACCAGGAATAGTAAGCCAAGAACGGTGATTATAAGACCGAAGAATTGCCAGCGTGCGCTTGTTCCAGGATAGCCCATCGCATTCAAAGCTGCTATCGTTGTCTGAGCCCCGAAGAAAAACGCGGCGCCGAGACAGAGTAACTGTACGAGCGATGATTCACTTGCGTAATCTCGACCAAATGCAAGCGTGAGGAGCTCAGGCGAGTACAAGATCAATGGCAGGTAGATTGCGGCTGTTAGGAGGAAGCCAATTCTCATGTGTGTCCTGGCGACCGCCCGCCGTCGCAGTGGATCGTGTTGTCGCGAACAGTTCCCGAATGCATAGGCGCTGTACCCGAGCATCAGCACCCCCGGGGAGAGCGAAAGCGTAGCCGCCACGGCGTACTTGCCTAGTTCGGCTGGTGTAACCAAGAAGGCAAGCACGGTCTGATCAATTCTCTGGTTCAGCTGTGAGCTGATTTTTCCGATGTTGACCTTCCATCCGAACTTCAATAGTTCGCGCAAGCGAGGCGTTGAGACGGTGCGAGTAGTTTCCGAACGCGCCAGCGTTGGCTGCGGGTCTGCGGACGATGTGGCGGAATACATCAACCAGGTAGCCGTAAGTGCGGAGATCAGATAACACATGATCCAGCAGACAACTGCGGCGCGTAGTGTAAGCGCTCCGAGCACGTACAAGCCAACTATGAGGAGCGAATAGCTCGAATTGGCGGCGATCCGCGCCAGGTTCCATGCAGTCGTTTTACCGAACCCGTTGAGTATTCCGCTGATGAATCGTGTAACCAAAAAAAAGGGAGCAAGTAACGCGATTGCTATTGCTTCCGGATGCAAATCTGGAGATACAACGAAGTTGACCTGTATCATTGAGATCAGTACGGCGACAGCGAGGCCATACGGAATGCTCCACCTAAACGCTAATCCGCGCACCATTGCGGGGCTCGTCCTGTCCACTGCAACACTACGGGTCAAGGCATCGTCGAGCCCGACACCCGCAACCGCCATCATAAGAAACGCGGGCTCAGTCAATGCGGCAAGTGATCCGCGTCCGGACGGTGTCAAACTCCTCGCCACGAGGATTCCCGACACGACGCCAGCAGCCCCAAGAACTGTGGAGAAGAGGATCGTACGAACGCCCGGGTCGTGCAGCAACCTCACGTATCGGTCTCTGAATGTGCGACCATGCTGCGGCCTCTTCCTTCGATATGCCCGGTGCGCACGGATCGAAAAAATCAATGACGCCTCCGCGCTGGGTTTGAGGCCGAGGAGTACTGCATTGCTAGCCCACAGTGAGCATACATCGATACCCGGGTTCTCCCAGGTTCGGCTTGATTTCGACCGACCTGGATCGACCTGCCTTGTCGCAGGTGAAGAAAGCAGACGCTGCTGCCTTTTCGCAGAACTCGTGGTTGCTTAGACATGCTGCCCGGGCGGTAATCGGAAAGCGTAGAGTGTCCCGATGAAGAGGGCGAGAGCTGTGGCCCGGACGAATGATTCGAATTCGACCGCTGATTGGCACACGATAACGATAATGGTGCCAGCCTGTTGCTTACCGGAATGCGGTTTCCGTAAACAGCGGAGATCAACAGGGAGTACGACCAAGGAGATTGCCGTCCTGCGATCGCTGGAATCGTCTTTGTGTATGGTGCGGGTGAAATAATGGCTTTCTTTGGGCAACTTGCGTGGTCAACACTTTCGGGGTTTACGGTGCTCGAGGGTCCACTTCCGAAAAGTGGACCCTCATTGCCTTTGAGCGAGTTTGGCTTGAATATAAGGAAGCGGCCGGGTAAGTATTCGGCAGTGCGAGCGCCGGGTGATACTTCCGCATTTGCGAACACTCGTTTCCATGTCAGGGGGACGCTGGCCACAGCGATCCGGACGGCAAGTTTGGCCCGACCGGTTGGGACGATCGCGAACGTATGGTGGCGAGGGCCGGACAGGTGGGAGGCCAGAACGATGAAGAGTGCCGCCACAAGTCCTCCCATGACTGCGCTGGCAAGCAATGTGAGTACGAAAATGAGTCCTTCGGTCGGCCAGAACGCTGGCTTGTGTCGGCTGTTCTTCGGATGGGGGAAGGACCAACTGAAACGGCCGATGGCAAGTTTGTAGGGGAGCGCCGTGGAGCGGTCCGACCAGACTCCCGGTGGAATGTCTCCTACCGTACAAATCGGCAGCGACATGCCGATTACGGTTGCGATCGGGCCGATGCGTGTGCACTTAGCACGCTGGTCGAATTTTCTGTCGACTTTGTTGAACGCGTCCCGGATCGCCGCCGTGCACACGGTTCCGCGTGATGCGGCAGCAGCGCCGTGGTCGGTGATACTCTGATTCACTGACTCATCACCGATGTACCTCACTCGTTTCGTCAATTGTCCGGCGCCAGAATGGGTATAGCTTGTTTTTGTGCAGTTCGCTCCGGTTGCGATGTATTACTTATGACGGCGGTATGCCAGCGTCCACCCTAGCCCCAATCTGTTGGGGTCGCCGTACGATGATTGACCCGACTGAATGTCGCACGTGCGGGTGAACTACTACCTGGGTTGGGATGCTCGCTGGCTTGGTGAGTGAGACGATCGCATGGTGACGGCGGGAGTTGGCGATGTGCCTCCACCTCGTCTTAGAGCGTGTCTCACTTGGATGTGGGCTGAGGTGCGGGCATGATCATGGCCTGTGACGGACGAGTTGTCGCGGCGGCTGGTGCCCGACGAGTTGTGGGTGCTGGTCGAGCCGTTGATCCCGCCGGGAAAGACGCGCCCGCAGGGTGGCGGCATGCCGCGAGTGGACGATCGCGCGGTGTTCACCGCGATCGTGTTCGTGCTGACCAGTGGCTGCGCCTGGCGGCATCTGCCGCCGAGCTTCGGGGTCACCGTGCCGACGGCACATCGCCGGTTCACCGAATGGACCGAGGCGGGACTGTGGCGGCAGTTACACCAGGCGGTGCTCGACGAACTGGGTGGCCAAGGCATGATCGACTGGTCCCGAGCGGTCCTGGACGGAGCATCCGTCAGGGCCAAAAGGGGGGCGGTCTGACCGGCCCCAGCCCGGTCGATCGCGGCAAGCCCGGCTCGAAGATCCACGTGCTGTCCGACCGGGACGGCCTGCCCCTGACGGTCGGGATCTCCGCGGCCAACACCCATGACAGCCACGCACTCAAACCTCTGGTCAACGCGCTTCGGGCGACCCGGTCCCACCGTGGACCCCGGCGCCGGAAGCCGGTCAAGCTGCACGCCGACAAGGCTTACGACATCCCAGCACTACGCCACTGGCTGCGCCGGCGCGGGATCATTCCCCGCATCGCACGCAAGGGCATCGAATCCGCAGAGAAGCTCGGCAAACACCGGTGGGTCATCGAACGGTCCATCGCCTGGCTGACCGGCTACCGGCGCCTGACCACCCGCTACGAACGCAAACCCAACCACTACCTCGCCTTCCTCACCCTCGCCGCCACTATCACCTGCTACAAGAAACTCCCCAAATGAGACACGCTCTTAGGGCTCGGTCGTGCACTTCACATTCTGCGGTGTCCGAGTGCTTCGTGGTACACACCATTTTGTATGAGAAAGCGGCGTGAAGGGTGAGAACATGGACACGGTGGTCACCATCCTCGTCAACTTCAACTCGCGGCCGCAGATCGATCGGGCCATTGAGTCGGTACTCGAACAGAACCTGGCAAGCGAACACCATGTCGTGGTGTGGGAGAACGGTGATGACGCTGAACTGCGCGGCCTAGAGCTCGGCAGTTCGGCTGTAATTAGTCGGAAGTGGCTCCATTACATTGGATCGGGACAAAACTTTGGTTATGCACCAGCGGTTCAGAAGGCCTGGAATTGGGTGCAGTCGTGTGGCTGGGCGGACGAAGTTTCCTTTGTGCACATGGCAGGCCCCGACACCTATTCGACGTCGAGTTCGGCGCTTGATTATCTCTGTTCCAGAGCTCGTTGCATGAACGCAGTAGTCGGCCCGGCCATGCGAGACAAGCAAGGTAGAATACGACTTTCTTCTTATCCGTTGCTCCGTCCGTATAACGTCGTGGTATCCCAACTGACAAATGGTTGGATCTCACGACTCGGAAAGATCCGGTCTACGCAGCCTGCGAGCCGTAATGTTGGGACCCTCGACGGATCCTATGTTGTTTTTCCTCGGGTGTTCTGGGACAGGCTCGGAGGTCTTGACAACAATTATTTTCTGTATACGGACGATCATGATGTTTGCCGGCGAGCGGAACGGATGGGAATGCAGCGGTGGTGCGACAGCAGTGTGGAGGTTGTACACGAAGGCGGCACCTCACGTGTGTCCCGACGTCTGCTCTGCCGCCTGGAACGTGTCAGGTGTCATTTGAGGTATGTCGACCAGCATTTCGGTGGAAGCAATTCCACCGCTCTTCGCCGGATTCTGAGCCTGGAGCATTCCGGTGTGGTTGGGGATCGCGATATGGCTTGGTGGGCGCTCAATGCCCCAACTTCCTTCGAGGCGAACGGGTGCGAGAGTGTGTCGATCGAGGAGGCTTATCTCTCGTGGCTGAGCTATCGAAATGAGAACGAGGCGGGCAGGCTGTACGAGTCTGTCGAGGCAGAAATTAGAGGTAGGAATGCGTATTCTTGAGGTTGGTAGCGGACACAATCCGCATCCACGCTCGTCGGTGCTCGTCGACAAGTATATCGAGCCTTTCGAGCGCGAAGGGCCGTTACGGGTAGATCGACCGATTGTTATTGCTGAGGCGGAACGGCTGCCCTTTCGTGACAAATTGTTCGACGTGGCGATAGCACGTCAGGTATTGGAACACGCGGAAGACCCGTTCTTGTTCGTGGCGGAGATGTCTCGAGTCGCTACCAGTTGTCGAGTGGAGACTCCCAGCCCTCTGATGGAGACGATGTTTCGTGTGCGAGCGGGACATAGATGGACGGTCGATCAGATCGCTGGGGAAATCGTTGTATGGCCGATTTCGCAGGTGGCCAAGTCGCATTACATTGGCCACCTGATCGAGACGTTGTACGAGCGTAACGCCTTCGTCTATCTCCTTGTGCGTGGTCGGCCGGATATTTTCCTAACGATTTATGAAGGTGTGGAACCATCGGTGCGTCTGGGAACCGAAAGTGAATTGCGGGAAAGTATAGAAAGCAGGATGGAGGCTTTGACGGGAAGTCCTCGGGCCAAGCAACTCGCGTGGGCCGCGACGGCGGTTAGAGGGATCTTGAGGTCGAAGTGGGAAGAGAGCAGGTTGGCGCGCTGGGCTGCGGGCGGCTTCCAATGGCCAGTTCTTCCTGCGGAAGGCTCGATGAAAGCCACGACAACGTCGTCGTTGCGCGCTCTGATCAGCGCTCGCTGACTGTGGCGCCATCTTGACGGCGGCACCGGCCGCCTGCGTCACCGTTCGAGGGCTTCCGGTGGCGAGTCAACAACCCTTTGCCGTTGGTGCAGGCGTGCAGGGTGTGAACGCCGAAGCTCTGAGCCAGGCTCGCCTCCCGGCCTCGGAATGCACCGTCAGACCCTGACCACCCTCGGTACCGCCTTCTAGATCTCCTCCGCCGCTGTGCTGTCCACGCCGTCGTCGGTGATGAAGGGGTCGATGTCCTTCAGTTCGGCGAACCGGGTGAAGTAGTCGTTGCCCACCTTAAAGCGTGTCTTACGTGGCTTGATTGGTGTGTTGGTGCATGATCGTCTGCTGTGGGTGATCGGTTCGCGAAGCGGTTGGTGCCGGACGAGCTGTGGGTGTTGGTGGAGCCGTTGATTCCGCGGTTCAAGCGTCGTCCGCAGGGTGGGGGCACGGCGCCTGTGGATGGTCGGGCGGTGTTCACCGCGATCGTGTACGTGCTGACCAGCGGGTGTGCCTGGCGAGATCTCCCGCCCAGCTTCGGGGTGTCCTTCCAGACCGCGCACCGCCGCTTCACGCAGTTGACCGAGGCTGGGCTGTGGTGCAGACTTCACCAGGCAGTGCTCGACGAACTCGGCAGCCAGGGGTTGCTGGACTGGTCCCGCGCCATTCTCGATGGAGCGACGGTGCGGGCGAAAAGGGGGGATCCATGACCAGGCCCAGCCTGCGCTGGGTCATGGAGACCTCCATGCTCAAGACCCTGGCAGGCAAGCACCGCTCGACAGTGTCGAAGATGGCGGCCAAGCACAAAGCCAAGATCCTGACACCGCACCGGCCGCGCACCTGCTTCGAAGCACGCATCGAACGCAAGAACAGGCAGCCACTGGTCGCACGGTTCGGTGAGACACCACTCCACCGGCAGAAAACGGCGACGGTCATCGACCGCCAACCGATCCGGGTCGACTATCCGCACAAGGAACTCGTGTCCCGACTTCTCAAGGACACCTGGGAGATCTGCCAGCAAGCGGGCGACGTTCAGGTCCACCACGTCCGCAAACTCGCTGATCTCGGTCAACCCGGGCCGCTTCAACCCCTGTGGGCCAAGGCCATGACCAACCGGCGGCGCAAGACCCTCGTGGTCTGCACCTCCTGCCACGACCAGGCCCACAGACAGCCAGTCACACGGCACTCACGCAGTAGTCACCGGAGAGCCGGATGATCGGGAAACCATCACGTCCGGTTTGGCGGGAGGCCGCGCGGAAAAGGACCAGCCCGAAGGCTGGCACCTCGCCGCGCGGCCGACCCATCCGCCTGGCTCACCGGCTACCGCCGCCTGACCCTCTGCTACGAACGCAAAGCCAGCAACTTCCTCGCCTTCCTCACACTGGGCGCCGCCATGACCTGCTTCAAGAAACTCCGACGACTCACCACATGAGACAAGCTCTTAGTGAGATCGGCAAGCAGCACGCATCGCCTCGCGCTGGCCGTGGTGCTGGTGCAGGACCTCGACGCGGAAGGCACCGGGGGCTCGAAGGGCAAGGCCGCTGATGCCGGACACTGAGCCTTTGCCAACCCGCCGGATGGCCAGGTCAGGGCGTGTGTGGCGTGGGTCGTGGCACGGGAGGCGTTCGTGATCCTCGACGGTACTCTGCTGCGCATCGACCGTGTCGGGATGGCGTCGGGCTACGACCGCGCCTTCTACTCTGGCAAGTACAAGACCCACGGGCTGAACGTGCAGGTCATCGCCGACCCGAGCGGCCGCTTGGTGTGGATCTCACCGCCGCTTCCCGGCGCCCGCCACGCTATTGGGGGCCGCCCGCGAGCACGGCATCATCGACGCTCTCACCGCGCACGAGATCCCCGCCGCCGACACCGCCTACCAGGGCGCCGGTCCCACGGTCGCGGTCCCGCAGCGGCGCCGACGTAAGGACCCCGACACCGGCCGCTACCGCAAACTGTCGCAGAACCAGAAGGACGTCAACACCGCCCACGCCCGCCGCCGCGGGCCCGGCGAGCGGGCCAACGCCGAACTCAAGAACTGGCCGATCCTGCGCAAGATCCGGTCCAGCCCGAACACCGCCGACAAGCTCATCGCCGCATTTCAGACGCTCATGATCGTCAGCTCTTGATCAGGTTGGCAAAGGCTCACTGCACCTGAACCCGGCACGTTGTCGGGGCAGGAGCGCGACACCGCAGCCGGGCCACTGGGCGGACTGGGGGTCAGCCCGGGCCGCACGGCGGGGCCGGTATTCCGGATGGCTCTGCCGCCCGGGTTGCCGCCGGAGGTCCCGGTCACCGAGCCGGATCGCGAGATCGCCGTGGCGGCCGAGGCCCTGCGGGCGGTGTCCGATGAACTGCGTCGGATCGCCGACGAGGGCTCGACCGCCGATGTGCTCGAGACGGCGGCGCCGACCTGGCCGACATCCGTGACCGCGCCGTCGCCGGGGTGCTCGGCCTGCCAATGCCACGAGTGCCGAGACCGGGCGTGCCCATTGTGCTCGTGGCCGAGGACCTCTCACCCGCCGACACCGCCCGACTGGACCCTGCCAAGGTGCTCGCGCTCGTCACTAGCCGTGGTGCGGCGCCACAGGACACACCGCGATCCTCGTCAGATCGCGTGGCCCGCCCGCCGTGGTGAGCTGCCAATTAATCCTCGACCTCGCGGAAGACACCGTGGTGTCGGTCGACGGCACGACCGGGATCGTGGCCACCGCTGACGACAAGGAAGCCGTTGCTATCAGGCAGGCCGCGCAGCGGGAGCGGGACCGGCAGCACGCGGTTACCGGGCCCGGCCGCACCGCCGACGGCCACCCGATACCGCTGCTTCGCAACATCGGTGGCGCCACCGACCTCGCAGGGGACACCGCCCGGCATCGAGGGCGTCGGCCTGCTGCGCACCGAGTTCCTCTTCCTGCACCGGACTGACCCGCCGACGACGGACCAACAGCAGCGGGCCAACACCGAGGTGTCCGCCGCCCTGCCTGGCCGCAAGATTGTGGTACGTAGCCTCGACGCGGGCGCCGACAAGCCGCTGCCCTTCCTCGGTTTCGCACCAGAGGACAACCCGGCACTCGGCGTTCGCGGCCTTCGGACCGCCCGCGAGCGCCCCGACGTGCTCACCGACCAGCTACGATCCGTCGCGAACGCCGCCGCGCGACCACCGGCGCCGACGTGTGGGTGATGGCGCCTCTGGTCCCCACGGCGGCCGAGGCGGGCAGCTTCGCCGAACAGGCTCGGGCGGCGGGCCTATCCACAGCGGGCGCGATGATCGAGGTGCCCGCGGCCGCGCCGCGGGCACGCCAGCTGCTGGAGGTCGTCGACTTCGTCAGTATCGGCAGCCACGACCTCGGCCAGTACACGCTCGCGGCCGACCGCACCAACGGCGCGCTCGCGGACCTGCTCGACCCCTGGCAGCCCGCACTCCTGGAACTCATCGCCACCTGCGCCGAGGCGGGCAAGGTCGAGGACAAACCCGTCGGAGTGTGCTGCGAGGCCGCGGGCGACCCGCTGCTGGCGCTGGTCCTCACGGGCATGGGGGTGACCAGCCTTTCGGTGTCGGGCCCGAACGTGGCGCCGGTGCGCGCGGCACTGGCCGCGCGCACCAGGAGCGAGGCCGAGCACCCTTGCCCGGCTGGCGCTCGCGGCCCCTGACGCGGCGACGGCCCGCAACGCCGTCGCCGCACAGGTGCGTTCGGGGTGAAGGCCGTGGTCAGTCCGCGCGCGCCGCGTCACCGAGCGCGCTGCGGGCGATGATGACCTGCTGGATCTGGCTGGTTCCCTCGTAGATGCGAAACAGCCGGGCGTCGCGGTAGAAGCGCTCGACCGCCACCCCCGCCATGTAGCCCGCGCCACCGTGGACCTGCACCGCGCGGTCGGCGACGCGCCCGACCATCTCGGAGCAGAAGTACTTCACGGCGGCTGGACCGGCGATCTTGTCCCTGCCCGCGTCGTAGTCACGCGCCGTCTCCAGCACCATGGCCCTTCCTGCGCGGTAGTCGGTCATCGAGTCGGCGATCAGGCCCTGCACCAGCTGGAATCGAGCGATCGGCTTGCCACCCGCCTGCCGCGTCCTCGCGAACGCCACCGACTCGTCCACCAGCCGGTTGGCCATCCCGACGCACATCGCCGCGATGTGGACCCGGCCGTGTGCGAGGCATTTCGCCGCGATCCGGAAACCGTTGTCGATCCCGGCCTCACCACCGACGACGGCGTCGGCGGGAACGCGCACGTCGTCGAGGTGGACGTCGGCGGTCCACGCGCCTCGCTGGCCCATCTTGCTGTCCTTCGGGCCGACGGAAAGTCCTGCGGCGTCGGCCGGTACGAGGAAGGCGGAGATGCCACGGCTGCCCGGCGCGTCGGGGTTGGTGCGGGCGAAGACCATGATGACGTCGGCGACGGGGGAGTTGGTGATGTAGCGCTTGGCGCCGTTGATCACCCAGTCCGACCCGTCCCGGCGTGCCGTGGTGGTCAGGGTGGCGGGATCGGAGCCGGCGTCCGCCTCCGTCAGCCCGAACGAGGCGGTGACCTCGCCAGAGGCCAGCCATGGCAACCACGCCTTCTTCTGCTCCTCGGTGGCACCCTCCAGCAGGACGTGCCCCGCGATGCCGTTGTTGGTACCGAACAGCGAGCGAAGCGCGGGCGTGGTGTAGCCGAGTTCGAACACCAGTTGGACTTCCTCGGTGACATCGAGGCCGAGCCCGCCGTACTGCTCGGGGATCGTGAAGCCGTACAGCCCCATGGACTTGCACTGCCGCACCAGGTCGGCGGGGATCTCGTCCCGTTCCTCGATCCGCTCCTCCAGCGGGACCACCTCGTTGCGTACGAACTCGCGCACCGAGGCGATCACATCAGCGAGGTCAGCCGGGTCCATGTCAGGTCTCGCTCTCGTTCGGTTCGGGTCTCGCGCAGCTGAGTATGCGAGACGGATGCACCGGTTGTCGTGTGGCCGTGCGACAACAACGTGCTGTTTTCGCGGCGATCGGGCCGCCACGGCGGGGCTGATCCGATACATTGGTCTCGATCATCGCCGACCGGAGGGGCTATGAGCGGGGACGCAGCACCCGACCCGGGCTCAATGCCGGGGGAGAAGTCCGATCGGCAACTCGCCCGGAAGTGGCTGCGGCAGCAGGTCTCGGCCAGGCCCGCCGTCCACGGCCGGATCGAGGACCTGCACCGCAAGGCACGCACGGCCGCTGTCACCGCCCGTGCCGCGCGGAAGCGACGCAGCAGGCAGGACCGGTTGCGCGCCACCCCGGTGACCGACCTGTCTCGCAAGAGCGCCGATGCCAACCCGATGTACCTGACCCGCGTCGGTGTGCTCACCGCCGAGCACATCCTCGAACTGGGGGCGGGCAAGCTCCGCGCACGCGCAGGCATCGACGCCAACATGGCGACGAAATGGGTGTCCGCCGCCGAGTCCGTCAAGGCCCCGCGAGACGGCGACGGCCTTCCCGCCACCCACCCCCGGGACTGGGCCGAGGAGGACGTGAATCTCGTACGCGCCCTGCTGGTGCTCGACTCCGTCGAGACGTTGCGGTACGCACCACACACCCAGGGTCTTTCCTACGCCAGCGACCGGGCGAAGGCGCTGTTGCGCGCGACAGGCTGGCCGAGGTGGAAACTCAACCCGGCGGCCCGCGAAGGCACGATGCGAAGCATCGCCGAACTGGCCGAGTGGGTCGCGTCGGGGCAGGCCGAAGCGCACCTGCCGCAGGTGGACAGCCACCTCGCCAGGCATCTTGGTGCCGTGGAACAGCTTGGCGCCCCCGAGCAGGTCGCGCGGCTGTGGGAGTACAAACGCGAGGACCTGCTGGCGTTGCTGGACAAGGAAGTCCCGTAGCCACCCGGTGGACGCATCGCAGCCGACCTGGTGGAAGGAGAATTCGGTGGAGGAGTCGGTCAGTCTGTCGCTCGACGTTGAGGACGCGACGGGCGGCCTGGCCGATCTGGGGCAGTGGCTGCGGCAGGAACCCGAACTGCGCGGTCTGGTCCAGCGGGTCCGCAAGCCGCCGGAACCCGGCCACATGGGCTCGCTGGCGGAGGTCCTCGTCGCGGTCGGTGGCGGTGGTGGCGTACTGGTAGTGCTCGCCGAGTCGCTGAAGGCGTGGCTGAACCGGCCCAGGCACGAGGGTGTCAAGCTGCGTGTCCGCGACAGCCGACGTGGTCGGACCATCAGCATCACCGCGCGCGACGCCGACGAGGTCGAGGTGATCCTTCGTCGGCTGCTCGAACCCGGCGGGGACGGGCAGTGAGGCTGCCGGACCCGCAGCGGTCCAGCGCGGTGTTGCTCGGCGTCGGGGCCTACCGCCACCTGCCTTCGCTGCCGGGGGCTCACGACGGCGCGGTGGCGCTGCGGGAAGCGCTCACCGACCCGGTCTCCGGCTCGCTGGAACCGGAAAGGTGCGTGCTCCTTCCCGAGCACATCGGCAGGCAGGAGGCGGGCCGGGCGGTCGTGGCGGCGGCGAGCCAGGCGGAGGATCTGCTGCTGCTGTACTTCGCCGGTCACGGTGAGCTGGGCCGTCGCTCGGACCTGTACCTGCTGCTCAGCGACACCACCGCCGACGACATGGCGTTCAGCGGTCTCAGCTACGACAACATCCGGGATGTCGTGCTCGACAGCGACGCCAGAGCCAAGATCGTGATCCTGGACTGCTGCTACTCGGGAAGCGCGCTTGGCACCGCCATGTCCGCGGCCACCGCGCTGGTCGACGAGATCGACATCGAGGGGACGGCCGTGCTGACGTCGGCGCCACCACAGGCCACGTCCAGAATCCTCGACGGCGAGAGCTACCCGGCCTACACCGGCAGGCTGCTGGCGTTGCTTCGCGACGGCATCGTGGGCGGGCCCGAACTGCTCACCCTGCCGGTGCTGCACAGGCAGCTGCGCCGATCGCTGCTAGCCGCGGGGCTTCGACCGCCGCAGGCCAAGTTGAACCCGTTGCTCGACCAACTCGGACTGGTCCGCAACCGAGCGGGGACACGTCAGGCGCCGCCGGCAGCGGGAACCACCGTTGCCGACGAGCCGCCGCCGCGGCCCGTGCAGCCACCGCGCCCGACACGGGCGCCGCGGGCTCCGGTGAGCGACGAGCCGATCCCCGACGACGAGCTGCAGCGGTTGGCTCAGAGCCCGAACCCGCGTGACCGGGCCGGCGCGTACCAGGCGTTGCTGCGCGACCCGGGCAGCCTGATGAACGCATTCGGGCCCACCGCGGCTCCTCGGACACCGCCGCGCCCCGCCGCCAGCGCCAGTCCGGAATCCTCCGCCACGCTCCGCCGCGTTCTGTCCTTCCTCGGCCGCCCCGGTTACGGCGCGTTTCTCGCGTTCATCGGAGTCGCGGTGATTCACGATGTCGTGTCGGACTCCGTGGTGGAGCACGAGTTCGGCGCGAACCCGGGTTATGTCACCTCGGGCATCGTCATCGTCTGCCTCGCTGCCGTATTCGTCGCGCTCGCCGAGTGGCGGGGCCGGTGGCGTCGTGGAGTGCTCGGCTCCGCCGGCATGGGCAGCTTTCTCGCTGCCCTCGGTGCGACGCTCACCTTCGGTGACGGGGTGTGGCCGATCGTGCTCGGCGCGCTCCTCGTCCTGGGCTGTACCGGTGCCATCAGGCTGCTGCGGGTACGAGCGACCCGTGGTGGCGAAGCACCGGGTCAGCCGCCGACATAGTCCGCGAGGTGATCGCCGGTGAGGGTGGAGCGCGCGGCGACCAGGTCGGCGGGGGTGCCTTCGAAGACGACCCGGCCACCGTCGTGGCCCGCGCCGGGCCCGAGGTCGATGATCCAGTCGGCGTGCGCCATGACCGCCTGGTGGTGCTCGATCACGATGACCGACTTGCCGGAGTCGACCAGCCGGTCGAGCAGGCCGAGCAGTTGCTCGACGTCGGCCAGGTGCAGCCCGGTGGTCGGCTCGTCGAGTACGTAGACGCCGCCCTTCTCGCCCATGTGCGTCGCCAGCTTCAGCCGCTGCCGCTCGCCTCCGGACAGGGTGGTGAGCGGCTGGCCGAGCGTGAGGTAGCCGAGCCCGACGTCGGCGAGCCGGTCGAGGATCTTGTGCGCCGCCGGGGTGCGCGCCTCGCCCGCGCCGAAGAACTCCTCCGCCTGCGCCACCGACATCGCCAGCACCTCGCTGATGTCGCGGCCGCCGAGGCGGTACTCCAGCACCGACGCCTGGAACCGCTTGCCTTCGCATTCCTCGCAGGTGGTAGCCACTCCCGCCATCATCGCCAGGTCGGTGTAGATCACGCCCGCGCCGTTGCAGTTGGGGCAGGCACCTTCGGAGTTGGCGCTGAACAGCGCGGGCTTGACTCCGTTGGCCTTCGCGAACGCCTTGCGGATCGGGTCGAGCAAGCCCGTGTACGTCGCCGGGTTGCTCCTGCGAGAGCCACGGATCGCGGTCTGGTCGATCGCCACAACCCCGTCCCGGCGGGCCACCGAGCCGTGGACCAGCGAGCTCTTGCCCGAGCCCGCCACTCCGGTGACCACGCACAGCACGCCGAGCGGGATGTCCACGTCGACGTCTCGCAGGTTGTGGGTGCGGGCACCTCGCACCTCCAGCACGTCCGACGGTTTCCGCACCGACGGCTTCAGTGCCGCGCGGTCGTCCAGATGCCGACCGGTGATCGTGTCACTGGCCCGCAGCTTTTCGACGGTGCCCTCGAAGACCACCTCGCCGCCGTCGGTGCCCGCACCCGGTCCGAGGTCGACGACGTGGTCGGCGATGGCGATGACTTCCGGCTTGTGCTCCACGACCAGCACCGTGTTGCCCTTGTCGCGCAGCCGCAGCAGCAGGTTGTTCATCCGCTGGATGTCGTGCGGGTGCAGCCCGATGCTGGGTTCGTCGAAGACGTAGGTGACGTCGGTCAGCGACGAGCCGAGGTGGCGGATCATCTTGGTGCGCTGCGCCTCGCCGCCGGACAGCGTGCCCGCGGGGCGGTCGAGGGAGAGGTAGCCCAGCCCGATCTCGACGAACGAGTCGAGGGTGTCGCCCAGCGCGCCCAGCAGCGGCGCCACGGAAGGCTCGTCCAGCCCCCGAACCCACCGCGCCAGGTCACGGATCTCCATGGCGCAGGCATCCGCGATGCTGATGCCGTTGATCTTGGACGACCGGGCCTCCTCGGACAGCCGGGTGCCGTCGCACTCGGGGCAGGTGGTGAAGGTGACGGCTCGCTCCACGAACGCGCGGATGTGCGGCTGCATCGCCTCCTTGTCCTTGGAGAGCATCGACTTCTGGATCTTGGGGATCAGGCCCTCGTAGGTGACGTTGATGCCCTCGACCTTGACCTTGGTCGGTTCCTTGTGGAGCAGGTCGCGCAGTTCCTTCTTGGTGTACTCGCGGATCGGCTTGTCCGGGTCGAAGAAGCCGCAGCCCCGGAAGATGCGCCCGTACCAGCCGTCCATGCTGTAGCCGGGGATGGTGAGCGCGCCCTCGTTCAGGGAAAGGCTGTCGTCGTACAGTGCCGAGGTGTCGAAGTCGGTGACCGAACCGTAGCCCTCGCAGCGCGGGCACATGCCGCCGGTGATGCTGAAACTGCGACGCTCCTTCACCGTCTGCCCGCCGCGCTCCAAGGTCACCGCGCCCGCCCCGCTGATCGAGGCGACGTTGAACGAGAAGGCCTGCGGTGACCCGATGTGTGGCTTCCCGAGCCTGCTGAACAGGATGCGCAGCATCGCGTTGGCGTCGGTGGCGGTGCCGACCGTGGAGCGGGCGTTGGCGCCCATCCGTTCCTGGTCGACGACGATCGCGGTGGTCAACCCGTCGAGCACGTCGACGTCGGGCCGCCCGAGGTTGGGCATGAACCCCTGCAGGAACGCGCTGTAGGTCTCGTTGATGAGCCGCTGCGATTCCGCGGCGATCGTGGCGAAGACCAGCGAGCTCTTGCCCGAACCGGAGACACCGGTGAAAACCGTCAACCTGCGTTTCGGAAGCTCGACGTGGACGTCTTTGAGGTTGTTCTCACGAGCGCCGTAGACCCGGATCAGGTCGTGGCTGTCGGCGGCGTGCGGCGCGGGCGTTTCGGTACTGGTGGCCGTGCTCATCGTGGTCTCCGGTTGTCGAATGCGGACCGTCGCCGGCGCGGTCGCGCCGACGACTGCCACCCGCGGGGCTCAGCTCAGTTCGTTGATACGGACCAGGTTGCCCGAGGGGTCGCGGAAGGCGCAGTCGCGCACCCCGTACGGCTGGTCGGTCGGCTCCTGCACGACCTCGGCGCCGCTGGCTTGGAGCCGGTCGAACACCGCGTCGAGGTCCTTGGTGGCCAGCGTGACGGCGCCGTAGGTGCCCTTGGCCATCATCTCCGTGATGACGCGTCGCTCGTCGTCGGTGACGCCGGGGTCAGCGGCGGGCGGGTGCAGCACGATGGCATTCGCCTGGCCGGGGGGACCCACCGTGATCCAGCGCATCCCCTGGTATCCAACGTCGTTGCGCACCTCGAAGCCGAGGGTGTCGCGGTAGAACCCCAGGGTGGCGTCCGGGTCGTCGTGTGGCAGGAAGGTGTAGTGAATGCTGATGTCCATGCCGGTCACGCTAGTTGTGGCCGTTTGACCGACGCTTCTTGATTCCTGACCGGTCGCGTGACCTGTTTGGTGACGCACGACGGCACGCCCGCCATGTCGTTGGCCGCGTCGCGCCGGTAGGTGCTGGGCGGCACGCCCACCAGTTCGGTGAAACGGGTGCTGAAGGTGCCCAGCGAGGAGCAGCCGACCTCGAAGCACACCTCTGTGACGCTGAGGTCGCCCCGGCGCAGCAGCGCCATCGCCCGCTCGATACGCCGGGTCATCAGGTAGGAGTAGGGCGACTCGCCGTAGGCCTGCCGGAACTGGCGGCTGAGGTGTCCCGCCGACATGTTGACGCCGCGGGCGAGCGCCTCGACGTCGAGCGGCTGCGCGTACTCCCTGTCGATGCGGTCGCGGACCCTGCGCAGCCGCGCCAGGTCGCGCAGCTGCTGCGCTGAGGGGGAGGGTCTGCTGCTCACAACCGAGATGCTACGTCGCGGGGGCGACACAGCGGCGCACATCCGGCCGATCTGCCCGGCACGCGGCGCGGTCGTACCGGCACGAACCGCCGGTGACGCACGCCTTCAGTCGCTGACGTTGGCACGCAGCCGGTCGAGCAGGTGCTCCAGGTGCGAGACGTCGTCGCGGCCGAGCCCGTCGCGTAGCCGGCGGTCGAACATGACCGCTGCTTCGCGCATCCGGTGGAACGCCATTTCTCCCTGTTCGGTGAGTTCGACCAGGTGGACCCTGCGGTTGCCAGGGTCGCGCCGCCGGGTCACGAGCCCGTCGTTCTCCATGCTGTTGAGGTGCTGGGTCAGGGTGGCGCCCTGGATGCCGACGGCGGCGGCGAGCTCGCGTTGACTGGCCAGTGGCCGGGTTTTCAGTGACATCAGCACCAGCCAGCTGGGGCGTGAACCGCCCGTTGCGGCGAGCGCTTCGTCGAAGGCCTGACTGACTGCCTTGGCAGTGTTGGCGAGCCTGAGCCCGAGCGGTGGCCCGGCCGGTGGTGACGGCATGCCGTGAGCCTATCACCAGATCATTCGGCGGCTAACTAATTGACGACGAATCGTTCGTAACCTAATGTTTGGGTCAGAACCTGGGCTCGCCGGTATCGCAGGCCCGCGCGTCAGCTGGTTGCCGGTGGCACCGGAGTTTCCGCGGTTGACCGTGGGCCACGGCGAACGTTCGGTTCTCGTTCCGGTGAGCGGCAACAGGGGAGGAGCGGGCAAGTGCGCAGCAGTGTCAACATCACCAACTACTCGGGGGCGGCAGGCCCAGCCGTGCTCGGCGCCCACCTCGGACGCGTGACTCGCGCCGCTGACCGGGTCGGCCAGCACGTGGTGGCCGTCAGTGCCGGGCCATGGGCGGAGGACACCGTCGACGCGCTGGGCATCGCCGCGACCGCGTTGGGCGGGCAACCATGAACGTCCGAGGCGACCCGCGCGAGCGCGACGCCGTGTCACCAGGTCGGCGCGATACCGGGTGGCGGCTGGGACGTCGGTCCCGTAAAGGTGTGCTGGTCGTGCACATCGTCTCGGCGGGAGCATGGCTCGGCATCGACGTGGTCCTGGCGATCCTGGTCTTCACCGCGCTGGTCACCGACGACGTCGACACCGCCGCGTCGTCCTACCGGGTGCTGACGTTCACCCTCTGGCCGCTGTTCCTCACCGGTCTGACCTGTCTCGCCAGCGGCGTGACGTTGGGGCTGGGTACCAAGTACGGTCTGGTCCGATACTGGTGGGTGGCCGTGAAGCTGGTCCTCAACGTCGTTTTCGTAGCGCTGGTGCCACTGGCGTTGCGGCGGCCCGTGCTGGAAGCGGCGGAGTACGGTCGCGACCTCACGGCGGGAGAGCCGACCTTCCCTGTCACCGAGCTGCTGTTTCCACCGATCGTTTCACTGTCGGGCTTGCTTGTCGCCGTCATTCTGGCCGTATACAAGCCGTCGGGCAGGCTTCGCGAACGCGGCCGGCCCTGAGCCGGCTCTCGTCGTGGAGGAACCGGGTTGAGGCGCGGAGCCGGTTGTTCCGCGAAGTACGCGGTCGGCCGGTCGGGTTCGGTGAGGTAGCGGCCGAGGGCCTGCTGGTCGTTGGCACGGGTGGGCAGGTAGCCGCGAACCGCCGAGGTGTACGCCGGGTGTTGAACGTGGCGAGGAACTCCGCGATCGCCGCCGGGCCGTGGTACTCCTGTGGTGCCGTGGCATGGCCAGCCGCGCGTCATCGGTCAGCAGGTTGACGAGGCCGTCGATGTCGCCGGTGGTGAACGTTTCGGCGAAGCGTTTTGGTCAGCTTCCGTTCCTCGGCCGAGTCGGGCGGCGGCGCCTCGCTGCCAGCTCGCCGACGTCCCGCCGATGCCGCGCCACTCGACCGGCTCGTCACCTCCCCGGACGGCAACCCAACCCTCGCGGTGAACCCTGACCAGCTCACGCCGGGGCGGACCCGTCGCCATTCGATCGGTTCAACCGGTCGAGCACGCGTTCGCTGATCGCGGCCAGCGTCGCGACCTCGGCTTTCGTGAGGTGGTCGAAGACCAGGTCGCGGACGGTCTCGACGTGGGCGGGTGCGGCTTGCTCGATGGCCTGCCTGCCCCTTTCGGTGAGGAGGACGAACGCCCCTCGCGCGTCCTCGGGGCAGTCCTGCCTGTCGACGAGCCCGCGCTTGTGCATCCGGGCCAGATGGTGGGACAGGCGGCTCCTTTCCCACTGCAGTGCCTCGGCCAGCTCGCCGACGCGCATGCGTGGCACCGCACGGTCGGTGAGCTGGACGAGTACGTCGAAGTCGGCCAGCGAGAGGCCGGAATCGGTCTGCAGCCGACGGTGCAGGCGGGCGGTGAGTTTGGCGTTCATATCCAGGTAGCGCCGCCAGGCACGTTGTTCCTCGTCGGTGAGCCATCTCGTCACGGCAGCAGTCTAACGGAATAGTTGACGCGTCATGCATGTTGCGCACACTATAAGCGTGATACGTCAACTATCTGGAGGCAGTCAGATGACCACTGCGACCGACTACCGGACCCTGACCGGCGACTACGTGATCGACCCGGCCCACAGCCGCTTCGGCTTCGTGGCCCGGCACGCCATGGTCACCAAGGTGCGCGGCGCGTTCAACGAGTTCGAGGGCAGTGCCCGGGTGGACGGCGAGAACCCCGCCAACTCCTCCGCCGAACTCACCATCAAGGCGGCCAGCATCGACACGCGCAACGCCGACCGGGACGAACACCTGCGCAGCAACGACTTCCTGGCCATGGCCGAGCACCCGGAGATCACCTTCCGGTCCACCGAGATCACTCACACCGGCGAGGACACCTTCGACGTCACCGGCGAGCTGACCGTCAGGGGTGTGACCCGTTCGGTGACCATCCCGCTCAGCTTCGAGGGACAGGCCGTCGACCCGTTCGGCAACAGCCGCATCGGTTTCGAAGGCTCCACGACGATCAACCGCAGGGATTTCGGCGTGACCTGGAACGCGGCACTGGAGACCGGCGGCGTACTCGTCAGCGACAAGGTCGTGCTCGAGTTCGAGATCTCGGCCGTCAAGCAGAACTGACCCCGCCCGTCGCTCTTTCAGGAGGAACTCATGACGCTGGCGACAAGTGGTCTGCACCATGTCACGGCGATCGCGGGCGACCCACAGGCGAACGCGGACTTCTACCTGCGCACGCTGGGGCTTCGGCTGGTCAAGACCACCGTGAACTTCGACGCTCCCGACATCTACCACCTCTACTACGGTGACGAGCAGGGACGGCCCGGCACGCTGCTGACGTTCTTCCCGTTCGGCACCGTGGCACCGGGCAGGCGCGGAGTTGGCCAGGCCACCACCACGGCGTTCTCCGTGCCCGCGACGTCGATCGGTTGGTGGCGGCAACACCTGCGCGAACTCGGTGTCGACGTCAGCGATGTCGCCGAGCGCGACGGTGAAGCGGCGCTGACCTTCCACGACCCCGACGGGCTCGAACTGGCGCTGGTGGCTCACCCGCAGGGTGACCCGCGCGCGCCGTGGGACAACGGGATCGTTCCCGCCGAACACGGCGTCCGCGGCCTGCATTCGGTGACGCTGTCCACCGCGGACGAGGACGGCACCGTCGCGATGATGGCGGAGCTTGGGTTGCACTCCGAGAGCCGCCACGGCAACCGGCTGCGGTTCGCCGCGGGCTCGGGCGGGCCGGGCGCGCTCGTGGACGTGCTGGTGGACCGCAAAGCGCGGCAAGGGTTGGTTGCCGGTGGCACCGTCCACCACGTCGCATGGCGGGCCCCCGACGAACGGACCCAGCTTCGGTGGCGTGAAGAGCTCGTCGAGCGTGGCGCGAAGGTCACCTCCGTGCTGGACCGGCAGTACTTCCGGTCCATCTACTTCCGCGAGCCTGGCGGCACGCTGCTGGAGATCGCCACCGACCAGCCCGGGTTCGCCGTCGACGAGCCACTGCTGGAGCTGGGCAGGGCGCTGAAACTACCGCCGTGGCTGGAACCCGACCGGGAACAACTCGAGGCGACCCTTCCCAAGCTGTCGCTACCCAGCGAGAACAACCTGCTCGCCCGCTACCGTTGACATGCGGGAACGCCCGCCTCCACCGGCAGCGGGCAGGGAGGGAGGTCACGCGTGAACGATCCGACCACCCGTTCCCCTCGGGAGGTTTTCGAGGACCGGCTGCGGCTCGCGCAACAGCGGGACTTCGAGGAGGGCATCGCGCGAAACTTCGCCCCTGACTGCGTGGCGCTGACCGGGAGCGGGGTGTTCCACGGTCACGAGGGGCTGCGTCGACTGGCGGAGATGCTGGCCGACGAACTACCCACCGGCCGATGGAACTACCGTGTCCAACTCGTAGAAGGCAACGTCGCCTACCTGGAGTGGTCCGAGTGGTCCGCCGATTCCGGTGACGCGGTGGTGGACGACGGCGCCGACTCCTTCGTCATCGCCGACGGGCGCGTGGTGGCCCAGACGATCCACTACACCGTTCGGTCGCCGACCGGCGATGTGCTGATCGGCCCGGACGGCGCCCCCCTGCGATGAGCTGCGGTGACCGTCGCCGCCGACCCGGCAGGACGTGAGATCCCTGCGGTTCGGCTGCCGAGTGGTTGTCGGCGCCGGGTTCTATCGTCTCGACCATGAGTCCAGAACTGTCCGCGCAGCGGTTGCGGGCGTCGCGGCTGGTGGCCCAACTGCTCACCGGCAAGGCACCAGGCGATCCGGTGACCGCGGTGACCAGAGTCGTTGCCCTGCAGGCACAAGCGCCGGGACCTGCCAGGCTCGCGGTCCGGCCGAGGACGCACCGAGTGACCGCCGCCGTGGTGGACCACGCCTGCGCGGACGGCAGGCTCGTGCGCACCTGGGCGATGCGCGGCACCCTTCACCTGCTCGCCGCACAGGACGTGCGCTGGGTGGTCGGGCTGCTTGGTCCCGTGTTCGCGAAGGCGGGGCGGCGCAGGCGCGAGCAGCTCGGCCTCGACGACGCGACCTGCGAGCGGGCGTTGGCCGCGCTGCAGCGGGTCCTGCACGGCAGCGAGCCGCTGGTGCGGGCCGACATCGTGGCCCGGCTGCGCGACCACGGTGTGGACATCGACCCGAAAACACAGCAGCCGCCGCACCTGCTCTCCTACGCCGCGAACACCGGACTGATCTGCCGCGGCCCTGACACGCAGCGTGAAGAGCCCAGCTACGTGCTCATGGACGACCACGTGCCGCCGGTGCGGCCGATGGCGAGGGAGGACGCGCTCGCCGAGCTGGCGCGCCGCTACCTCGCCGGCCACGGCCCCGCCGGTGTCACCGACTTTCGTGCGTGGTCGGGCCTGCCGTCGGGTGAGGCGAAGCAGGCGTTCGCGGCCATCGCCGACGAGACGGCAACCGTGACCGCGGCGGGAGAGCCGATGGTGGCCCTGGCCGACACCGACCTGGACCCGCACGGAGACCAGGACAAGCCGGTCCGGCTGCTCGGGCACTTCGACCCGTTCCTGCTCGGCTACCGGGACCGCGCGCTGGTCCTCGACGCCGCGCACGCGAAGGACGTCCAGGCCGGTGGCGGATTCGTCCGGCCGACCGTGCTGGCGGCCGGACGGGTGGTGGGTACCTGGTCGCTGAAGCGGACGGGAAAGAAGGCACAGGCGGTGGTCACCCCGTTTTCCAGGCTGCCCCGAGGTGGCCGCGAAGGTCTGGAGGCGGAGGCGGCGGATCTGGCTCGCTATCTGGGCCACCCCGTCGAGCTGGCGGTCGCGAGCTGATCGGCGGGGTGGCCGGGCTCCGCACACGGTCGAACACCGGTGACCCCGATACCCGAACGGATCGCCATGTCCTCGCACTTCAGCGACGTATTCCAGGCATCTATACACGCGATACATACTCGCTGTGTATAGTTCGGTTCCACAGGCACTGACCGAAGGGGAACGGATGTCGGTATCACGAACACTGCTGGCTCTGCTCGAGCCGGGACCACGCCACGGATACGACCTGAAACGGGCATACGACGGGCACTTCGCGCACGGCAGGCAGCTCGCTTACGGCCAGGTGTACTCGACGCTTTCCCGGCTGCTGCGCAACGGCCTCGTCGAGGAGGCGGGGGTCGAACACGGCGCGGGTCCCGACCGCAAGCGCTACACGATCACCGACGCCGGGGTCACCGACGTCGCGCAGTGGTTGGCCACACCGGAGGATCCGGAGCCGTACCTGCAGAACACGCTTTACACCAAGGTCGTACTCGCGCTGCTGTCCGGCCGCAGCGCGCAGGACATTCTGGACACACAGCGCGCCGCCCACCTCAAGGAAATGCGCGAGCTGACCAGACGCAAGAAGGACGGCGACCTCGCCGACCAGCTCATCTGCGACCATGCCCTGTTTCACCTCGAGGCCGACCTGCGGTGGCTCGAACTGACCGCCGCGCGCCTCGACCAGCTCGCCAAGGAGGTGCGCTCATGAGTGACGTGCTGCTGGCAGCGTCGGAGCTGCACAAGACGTTCGGCCGTACAGCGGCATTGCGGGGAGCGGGCGTTCGCGTGCACGCGGGCGAGGTGTTGGCCGTGATGGGGCCGTCCGGCTCGGGCAAGTCCACGCTGTTGCACTGCCTCGCGGGCATCATCGCGCCCGACAGCGGCACGATCACCTACGGCGGCAAGGACATGGTCGCCATGAGCGATGCCGAACGCAGTGCGCTGCGGCGTACGGAGTTCGGCTTCGTATTCCAGTTCGGACAGCTGGTTCCCGAGCTGACCTGCCTTGAGAACGTGGCTTTGCCGCTGCGGCTTTCCGGCATGAAACGTAAAGCCGCCGAGGCCAGAGCGCGCCAGTGGCTGGAACGCCTTGAGGTCGGCGACCTCGGCCAGCGCAGGCCCGGTGATGTTTCCGGCGGGCAGGGGCAGCGCGTCGCCGTGGCCAGGGCGCTGGTGACCACGCCGAAGGTGGTGTTCGCCGACGAGCCGACCGGCGCGCTCGACTCGCTCAACGGCGAGCTGGTGATGGGTCTGCTCACCGATGCGGCTCGCGAGACCAGCGCGGCCGTCGTGCTGGTCACTCACGAGCCGAGGGTCGCCGCTCACTCCGACAGGGAGATCGTGGTTCGCGACGGCGTGGTCAAAGACCGGGAACTGGTCGCATGATCCGCGATCTCCTGCTGGGGCTTCGGCTGGCCGTCGGGGGCGGCCGGATGTCAGGTCAGGCCCTACTCCGACTCGCGATGACCACGTTCGGCGTCGCCCTCGTGGTGGCGATCCTGCTGCCCGCCGCGTCGGCGAACAGCCTCGCCGACGCGCGAGATGCCCGCGAGGCCGCCCGCGCTCCGATAACGGAACCTCAGCCCGGCGTCGATCCGCTCTACGAGCGCGGTTGGTACGTCAACGCGGGTGAGCAGCAGCTGAGCGCTACCATCCTCGCACCGGCAGGGCCGCGCGCACCGGTGCCGCCAGGTCTGGACCGGCTGCCTCGACCGGGGGAGGTGATGGCATCGCCCTCGGCAGCCGACTTCCTGAACAGCGAGGAGGGCGCGGCGGTCAAGGCGCACCTCGGCGGCGGGATCGTAGGCGAGGTCGGCAAGGCCGGGCTCAACATGGCCAACGACAAGGTCGTCTTCGTCGGTGCGAAGGCGAGCGAGTTGGCGGACGACCCTGATATGTACCGGGTCTACGGCTTCGGCGTCGCGCCGACCTCGGGAGAGCTGGACCTGGCGGTCGCGGTGCTGATCGCGCCGCTTGCGGTGGTACTCCTGCTGCCGCTGCTGGTGTTCGTCACCACGGCCTCGCGCATGGGTGCGGCGGAACGGGAACGCAGGCTCGCCGCGTTGCGGTTGGTGGGCCTGAGCAGCAAGCAGGTCAGGCGGGTCGCCGCGGGCGAGGCGCTGGTCGGCGCGGTCGCGGGGCTGGCGCTGGGGGCGGGGTTGTTCGTCGCGCTGCGCCCGCTCGTGGGTGACATCGAACTGTTCGGCGCGCAGTTCTTCGCCGAGGACTTCGTGCCGCCGTGGCAGCTGGTCGTCCTGATCGCGTTGCTCGTTCCGGGACTGGCCGTGGGCGCGGCGATCTTCGGGCTGCGTCACACCGTGGTGGAACCACTCGGTGTGGTCCGGCGGGGCAAGCAGCGGCAACGCCGAACGTGGTGGCGTTGGACGATCACCGGCGTCGGGGCGCTTACCATGGCCCTGACGTTCCTGTTCGCGCCACACGACAACCCCGAGTTCGTCAGCACCGCGCTGGCGGTCGGCAGCGGTCTGGTGCTGATCGGTGTGGCGGCACTGCTGCCGTGGGCGGTGGAACGGTTGGTGTCGCGGCTGCGCGGTGGCCCGGCATCGTGGCAGCTCGCGGTGCGCAGGCTGCAGCTTGAGGGCGGCACAGCGAGCCGCGTCGTGTCGGGACTGGTCGTCGTGCTGGCGGGCTCGATCCTGATCCAGACCGTGGTCGGTTCCGTGAGCACGAACGAAGGCGGGTACTGGGAACCCCGGCAGCCGCCCGCGGCGCAGCTCATGCTCGAGCAATCCGAGACCGTCAAGGTGTCGGGGCTGATGCGCGACGATCCGGCGATCAGCGACGTGCGCGCGGTGAGTCGGACCTCGGTTGCCCCCGAAGGCGCACCGGACAGTGCGATCGGCGCCACGATCGGTGACTGCAAATCGTTGGCGACCTTGGCCAAGTTGGGGTCCTGCGCGGACGGCGACGTGTTCGTCGTCAGTGCCAGGGCCGAATACGGAATGTCGAGCCCACAGCCAGGTCCGGTGCGATTCGTGCAGTACCCGGAAGGTTCCGACGAGCCCGTATACGGCGACCGCTGGTCCATCCCGGACACCGCGAAGTACATTCCGGTGGAGCAGGCGACGCTGGTCAACTCCGGGACCGTCCTGGCCACGCCCGGTGCGCTCGGTCAAGCCCGAGTTCCGGTTCCGGACCGCGATCGGTTCCTGCTCGTGTGGGGATCCGGTGACGACAGAGCGGCCCTGACGGCAGCGACCGAGATCACCGTGGGCGTGGTGAGCCAGCCGAGATGGACGGTTTACATCTCGCCCGACCCGTCACGGCTGACGTGGATGTCGGACGCGGACAGTGCGCTGCGGACCATGCGCAGCATCCTGCTCATGATGTCGCTGTTCGTACTGGCGGTCGCGGCGCTGTCGCTGCTGCTGCTGTCGATCGAGCAGATCGCGGAGCGCAGGCGACCGCTGGCGGCGCTGTCGGCATCCGGTGTTCCACTGTCGGTACTGGCGCGGGGATCGCTGTGGCAGAACGCGATCCCGGTTGCCATTGGCGTCGGGCTGGCGGTCGTCGCCGGGCTCGGGATCACGTGGCCCACGCTGCGCTATGCCGGTCTGGAGTTCAGCCTGGACGCCGGCCTGATCGGCATCGTCTGTGGTGGCGCTGTGATCGCGGTGCTGGCGGCGACGGCGTTGAGCCTGCCGATGCTGCGCCAGGTGACCAAACTGGACGGTCTTCGCTCGGAATGAGGATGGGGTGGTGCGGTGGCGTCGGGGGCTGCCGCACCACCGGAGTTGCCGACCGCATGGCACGGCCGGGCACCGATCGCGGCGCCGTACCCGGCGAGACTCGGGGATGTCATCACCGTGGTGGGTGTGGCAGTGGATCCGCGAAGCTTGCGACTGCTCGTGTCTCGTCAGTCGCCCGACGATGCCGGGCGGCGCAGCGTGTCTCCGAGGCCGCGCTCCAGCCAGCGGAAGGCGTGCCTGGTCACGGTCACGGCGTCGGGGTACACGTCGTCGGGTTTCTCGCCCGCACTGACCCGCCGTCCGATCTCGGCGATCACCACCTGCTGGGCGCCGAGGATCTGGGTCGCCATGAGCTCGGCGGAAAGTGCGGATGCGCCTTCCTCCACCAGCGCGGTGGCGAGGAGTTGCCGGCTTTGCTCCCGGTACTGCATCTGCCGTACCGCCAGAGCCGGGGTAGTCCGCACGAGCCGTTGGATACGTGGGATGTCGGGATGATCGGTCAGCCCGGTCATGGGTTGGCGCTCGGCCAGTGCCGTGAGCAGGTACTCGCGAATCGCAGCATGTGGTGTTTGCCCTGGTGGCCGTTCGCGGACGACCGTGGCGGGCTCGGTGATGTGGTGTTTGCCTGACCCCAGGACCAGATCTTCCTTGACTTCGAAGTAGTTGAAGACCGTCTTCTTGGAGACCTGCGCGGCCGCGGCGATCTCCGCGACCTGCACGTTGTCGAAGCCACGCTCCTCGAACAGGTCGAGCGCGACGGTCGCCAGCAGGCGGCGGGTGGTGACCTTCTTGCGCTCGCGCAGGCCCCGCTGCTCAACCATGGGCGAAGCCTACCAGGTAGAAAAATATATCAAGAGAAAATTTACACCCAGTATAAAACCCTGCTACGTTCGCTCGTATGAGTTCGCCGAGCGGCTCCGCGCCGTCGTTAGCCCTCCTGCCCTGGCTTCGTTCGAGGCTGCGCCCTCACCACGTGACCATCATTGGCACGGCCGCTCTCCAGCTGGTGCAGGCGTTGGGCATGCTGTATCTGCCAACGCTCAATGCCGACATCGTCGACCACGGTGTGGTCACCGGCGACATCGGCCACGTGCTCGGCCGCGGCGGTCTGATGCTTGCCGCGACCCTGGCGCAGGTGGCGTGTGCAGCGGGCGCGACGTATCTGGGAGCGCGGGTGGCGATGGGGCTGGGCGGTGATCTACGCGCGGCACTGTTCGCCAAGGCGGAGACCTTCTCCGTCCGGGAGGTGCACCACTTCGGCGCGGCATCGCTGCTGACCCGCTCCACCAACGACGTGCAGCAGGTGCAGCTGCTGGTGTTCACGACGCTGGCCATGCTGCTGCCCGCCCCGTTCATGGCGGCGGGTGGGATCGCGCTGGCCGCGCAGCAGGACGTGCCGCTGTCCGTAGTTGTCGTCGTCGCGATCCCGGTCGCGGTGGCGGTGATCGGGTTGTTGATCCGCCGGATTGTTCCGCTGTCGCGGATCATGCAGGGCTACCTCGACGCCGTCAACCGGGTGATGCGTGAGCAGATCATCGGTATCAGGGTGATCCGGGCGTTCGTGCGCGACGTCCACGAGCAGCGCCGGTTCGCGGCCGCCAGCACCGATCTGATGGAGGTCGGTATCCGGATGGGGCGGCTGCAGGCGTACTTCGGCGCTACGTCGATGCTCATCGCCAACCTCGCCGCCGTCGCCGTGGTGGCGGTCGGCGGTCCCCGCATCGTCGATGGTGGGCTGCGGGTCGGGTCGCTGATCGCGTTCCTGAACTACCTGAGCCTGATCCTGGGCGCCGTCATGATGGGCATGAGTGTGTTCATGATGGTGCCGCGCGCGAAGGTCAGCGCCGGGCGGATCGATGAGGTGCTCGGCACCGGCCCGAGCCTGGCCGAGCCCACAGTGCCGGTCTCGCCGGCCGCGCTACGTGGCAACCTGGACCTCGCGGAGGTCACGTTCGGCTACCCCGGGGCTGAGGAGCCCGTCGTGCGTGGCGTTGACCTGATCGCCCGGCCCGGCCAGACCACAGCGATCATCGGGCTTACCGGTAGCGGCAAGACCACGCTGATCAATCTGGCCGCCCGGTTGCTGGACGTAGACAGTGGCGCGGTGACTGTCGATGGAGTTGATGTCCGGAGGATGGATCGCCGCACCTTGACGGCTACGGTCGGCCTGGTTTCGCAGCGGGCTTACTTGTTCTCCGGGACGATCGCGGACAATCTCCGTTACGGCGACCCCGGCGCGAGTGACGACGAGTTGTGGCACGCGCTGGATGTCGCGCAGGCCGCCGAATTCGTGCGCGCCATGCCCCAGGGGCTCGGTACGAGGGTCGGCCAGGGCGGCAGCACGGTCTCCGGCGGCCAACGGCAGCGCCTGGCGATTGCCAGGGTGCTGCTCGCCAGGCCGCGGATCTACCTGTTCGACGACGCGTTCGCCGCGCTCGACAACGCTACCGACGCGGCGTTGCGTGCCGCTCTGGACCGTGAGGTCGGCGACGCCAGCAGGGTGGTCGTGGCCCAACGGGTGTCCACCATCCGTAATGCCGAACGCATCGTGGTGCTCGATGCCGGCCGGATCGAAGCCGTAGGCACACACGAGGAACTGCTCACCAGCAGCGGCACCTACGCCCAGATCGTCCGATCGCAACTCGCCGCCAGGGAGGCCATCGCATGACGTCCCCTCAGCCGACCCTCGATCGGCCGGCCAGCGTGTCCCGGACCGCGTCGCGGTTGGTACGCCAGATGCGTCCGGACCGGGTCCGGCTAGGACTGATCGTGGCGCTCGCCGTGGTCGGCATGGGCGCGATGGTCACCACGCCGGCACTGCTCGGTGCCGCTACGGATACGGTCATCACCGGAATCCGTCGCGGGAAGGTCGACTTTGGTGCGGTGGCGACGCTTCTGGTGTTCACCGGAGCGCTGGCCGCGCTGTCCTGGCTGTGCACGGTGACGCAGGGGCGGCTGATCGCCACAGTGGTGCAGCGCTTGGCTTTCCGGCTCCGTGAACGTACCGACACGATTCTCGCGCGACTTCCGCTGAGCTACTTCGATACCAGGCCCCGCGGTGACATACTGTCGCGGGCCACCAACGACATCGACAACCTCGCACAAACCGTCCAGCAGCTGGCCAACCGCCTGCTGTCCTCGTTGTTCCTGTTCGTCGGGTCGCTGGTGATGATGCTGCGGATCTCGTGGCTGCTGGCCGCGATCGCGGTGGCGACGCTCCCGGTGGTCCTGTGGACGACCCGGGCCATCGCGCGACGCAGCCGGCCTCAGTTCGCGCGGCAGTGGGCGGCAACCGGAGCGTTGAACGGTCACCTCGAAGAGGTCTATTCCGGACACTCGCTTGTCACCGCGTTCGGCCGGTGGCCACAAGCCAAGACCACCTTCAACGC
This sequence comes from Saccharomonospora amisosensis, assembly GCF_011761185.1. NCBI lineage: Bacteria > Bacillati > Actinomycetota > Actinomycetes > Pseudonocardiales > Pseudonocardiaceae > Saccharomonospora > Saccharomonospora amisosensis. Next base: position 1,856,725 of record NZ_JAAOYM010000001.1, read on the forward strand.
CCACAACGACGACCTACGCGCGACCAGCATCAGGGCGCAGTTCTACTCCGGGCTCATCGCGCCCGCCATGACCTTCCTCGGAAATCTCAACTACGTACTCGTAGCTGTCGTTGGTGGGCTGCGAGTTGCCACCAGTTCGCTGTCCATCGGGGACATGCAGGCGTTCATCCAGTACGTCATGCAACTCAATCAGCCGATCACGACAATCGCCTCGCTGGCAGGCCAGATCCAGTCCGCGTTCGCCTCCGCCGAACGGGTCTTCGACCTGCACGATGCCGAGCCGCAACGGCCGGATCCGGTTCGCTCGCAGCGGCCCGCCACCGTCACCGGTGCGGTGGAGTTCAGCGGGGTGTCCTTTCGCTACCGCAAGGACACCCCGCTGATCGAGAACCTGTCCTTGAGCGTGCGTCCAGGACGGACGGTCGCGATCGTCGGCCCCACCGGGGCAGGCAAGACTACGCTGGTGAACCTGCTGTTGCGGTTCTACGAACTTGACGCCGGGACCATCACCGTCGACGGCGTGGACATCACCGCCATGTCCCGCGACGATCTCCGGACACGCATCGGGATGGTGCTGCAGGACACGTGGCTTTGCGGCGGCACCATCGCCGACAACATCGCCTACGGGCGGCCGGGCGCTAGCCGCGAGGAGATCGTCGCGGCCGCGAGCGCCGTGCACGCGGACCATCTGATTCGCACCATGCCCGACGGTTACGACACGGTGATCGACGACGAAGGTGACAGCCTGTCAGCCGGCGAGCGCCAGCTGATCACGATCGCCCGCGCATTTCTCATCGATCCCGCGATCCTCGTACTCGACGAAGCGACAAGCTCGGTGGACACCCGCACCGAAATGCTCGTCCAGCAGGGCATGACCGCCCTGCGTCGCGGCCGCACAAGCTTCGTGATCGCCCACCGCCTTTCCACCATCAGCGATGCCGACGTCATCCTCGTTATGCACGACGGTCGCATCGTCGAGCAAGGTGATCATCATGAGCTGCTCGCCGCCGACGGTGCCTACACACGGCTCTACCGTGCCCAGTCCGCGGTGAGCCCTGCCGGCTGAAGGCGAGGAGTCGTGGCCGGCCACCGGTGCGGGGTTTGCGCCGATCCAACCCCACGTCCGCCGGCCCGTGCACCGCAGCTCACGTACGCGGGGTGGGGGACCGTGGGCAACGCGGCGGCCGGTGGTCGTAGCGAACCCGCGCTCCCGGCTGACGCATGTGCGCCCGCGCCGCTGGCCTGGCATGAAGCACCGGCTACGCGAGCGGCCAGCGAGCCTTCCGAGTGGCTGTCGGAGACGAGTGGTCGGGGGCAGCGAGGTGGGCGCGGACGTCGGCGGTGTTGATCTCCTCGATCTGACTGATGTCGTGGTCGGTGAGGATGGTCAGGGCGAGTCGCCAGTGGTGGAGTGCTTCTTCGGGGCGGTCGAGGGTGCGGTGTGTGGCGGCGATCGCGGCGTGTGCGCGGGCCAGGTCCGTGGGTTGGTCCAGGGCGGTGGCCTGTTCGTGATGGGTGAGTGCATCGAGGTGGTCGCCGGTGGCTTGGCGGGTGAGGCCGAGCCCGAGCACGGCTTCGAGTTGGCCGTTGCGGTCGCCGCTGGTACGCGTGCGGTCGAGGACGCTTGCCGAGCACCGAGGCGTACCCGGCCTCGGTCAGCGCACTCGGTTGCCGTCCTGCACCAGATCTTCGCCAAGGTCATCGCGGGCCAAGAGGACGCCGCTCGCGACCGGATCGGCCGAGCCCTCGGTCTCCAGTCAGGCGAGGGCCGGTCCACACATGGTCCACAGACACCGGGCGACGACGGCCACAGCGAGACACCACAAGATCGGCCCCTCACCGTGTTGTTCCTGGTGCGGGGCCGTTTCTGCGTGGTGTGGGAGGGTGCCCCCGGTGCGACTCGAACGCACACTGGACGGATTTTGAGTCCGCTGCCTCTGCCGATTGGGCTACGGGGGCCGTAGATCGACACTTTACTCGGCGTGCACCAGCCTCTAACATTCGGGGCGTCGCGGGCGGGCTGCCCGGCTGGGTTTCTGTGTGCTTACCTTACGTGGCGAACGCCATCCTCTACGATGCCGCGTTTACCGGTAGCCTCTCGGTAGCGGCATGCCGCGTCCCCAACCCGCCGAATCGCCTTCAGGAGGACCCCGGTGACCGAAACGGCTACCGAGGCCAACGGTGTCGTCACCGAACCGCAGCGTCGCGTACTCGTCGCAGAGGACGAGGCCCTGATCCGGCTCGATCTCGTGGAGATGCTTCGCGAGGAGGGCTACGAGGTGGTCGGCGAGGCCGGTGACGGTGAGGAAGCCATCAAGCTCGCGGGTGACCTCAAGCCCGACCTCGTCATTCTCGACGTCAAGATGCCCAAGCTCGACGGGATCGAGGCCGCGGCCAAGATCACCGGCGACCGCATCGCCCCCGTCGTGATCCTTACCGCCTTCAGCCAGCGTGACCTCATCGAGCGCGCCCGCGAGGCAGGGACCATGGCTTACCTGGTGAAGCCGTTCGCCAAGCGCGACCTGGTGCCCGCCATCGAGCTCGCGGTGAGCCGGTTCGCCGAGTTGCAGGCGCTGGAGTCCGAGGTCGCCGGCCTCACCGACCGCCTGGAGACCCGCAAGCTCATCGACCGCGCCAAAGGCCTGCTGATGACCAATCAGGGCCTGACCGAGCCCGACGCGTTCCGCTGGATCCAGCGCGCCGCCATGGACCGCAGGACCACGATGAAGGCGGTTGCCGAGGCCGTGATCGACAACATCGGCAAGTAGGTCCCGGTCCGGCGGTTCAGCGATCGACCACCTTGAACGCCGCCTTCCTCGCGGCCTTGGCCACCTTCTTGTCCGGGTGGTGGCGGCCGATGAGCGTCAACGTCTCGTGCACGCCGGGATGCTCCAGCCGCCACAGCCGCTCGAAGACCTCCTCGGCGTCCGGCGGCACGGATTCGGCAAGGTACTCGGCCAACTCCTCTGGCCGATAGGCCTCGTCGACACCGGTGAGCGAGTCGGCGAGCAGCCACGCGACGTCGTCCGGCTGCAACTCCAGTTCCGGGGCGGCCCCGACCAGCTCTGCCAGTTCCTGCTTGGAGTAGGGCCGTAGCGTGGGGTCGACGAGCGCCGCGCGCCAGCCGTCGAGCGCCGCTTCGCCAAGGCGCGCGGCCAGCGCCGTCGCAGCGACCCGGGTCGACGGTCGTGTCGCGGCCGAAGCGACCTCCAGCAGCTCGAGGGCCGCGGCTCGTGGCTCGCGCGAGGCCAGCCACGGCTCCCATTCCGCTTCCAGCAGTTCCTCACTGCCTTCCGCTCCCACCGACACCACGTCGGCCGCCGTCATCTCCGATGCTGGAGGCAGCAACGGCACCTCGACACCGGACTGCGACACCTGCTCCCACATGGCGTGCAGCCCCAGCGGTGTCAGCCGCACGAGCTCACCGTCGTCCTCACCGTCGATCTCGACAGCGCCGAGTTCGGCCAGCCGCCCGTACAGCACCGCCGCGGGGTCGCCGTGGTCGCGCACCCACTCCTGCCACACCCCATCGGCCTCGGTCGGCGGCAGGTCGGCCACCGCCGCCTCACGGACCAGCTCGCTCAGCCCTGCCAAGGGAATTCCCGCCTCGCGCGCGAGGAACAAGGCCATGAAGGAAAGCCCGGCGGCAGAGAACTCCAGCCTGCTGTCGTCGGCCCGTTCCTGGTCGGTCAGCAGGCTGCGGCCGAGCAGCGAGGCCAGCGCGAACTGCCACAACCGCAGCGCGTCATCGTCGTCGGTCTCGACCCAGCCGTCGACCTCCTCGGTGGCGGCCACCATATCGACCCCGACCTCGAGGAACCCGATTTCCTCACCGAGGTCCCACAACTGGGCCAGCTCGGCACGGTCCACCCCGAGTTCGCCCGCGACCGCGGCGGCGTCGTCGGCGGTCAGGTCCCCGTCGCCGGACAACTCCCTGCCGTCACCGACCCAGGCGGCGAACCGGCGGGCACGGTCGAGCAGCGGACTGCACCGCGCCGCACGCGCGAGCTCGGGCTCCGGCGGCAGCCGCAGCGGTGGCAGCCGGTCGGGCAGCCCGAACACCTCCCGCAGGTCGAGTTCGTCCTCCACGCCGTCCAGTTCGGCAAGCTCCGCCTCGGTCAGCTCGTCGTCCAGACTGAACAGTTCGGCGTCGTCCGCGCCCGCGGTCAGCACCGTGGGGGCCACCTCGTCCACCTCGCCGCGCAGCCCCAGCGCCTGCTCACTGGTAAGCCTGCCGGTGTCGACCGCGAAGTCCAGCAACCCGTACACCGCCAGCAGCACATCGGGTATCCGCTCGGGTTCGACCTCGTCCGGGCAGATGTCGAGCAGTAGGTCGGCAAGGTCACCTTCCTCGAGCTCGCGAGGGTCGATGACCCCGAACTCGGTCGACAGCAGCTCCAGCACCGTTTCGGCGGCGCCCGGCTCGCGGCCCGCGGCTCGCGCCCAGCGCCGGAACTCGCCTGCGACCATGGTGTCCTCGCTCGCCATCACGCAAGGCTATCGGCCGACTGCGACATGTCGAAGCCGCGGGGCGAACACCAGTCACAACTGTCGGGTGTGACCGCCGCCGTCATAGCTGTTGGACACCGCCACGGCCAGCGGGTCTGCTTGGGGATGACAGCCCGGCGACGACGAAAGGACCTGAAATGCCTGACCGTGGACCGATGCGAGGAACGGCCGCGGGTGTGCCGTTCGTGGCACTGCCGCCCGCCGACGACAGGACTGCCGCGCCACTGGTCGTGGCATGGCACCTGATGTCCCCGCCTCGCAGCGAGCAAGCCATGTCGGCCGCGCTTCCCATGGCGGGCCTGGCCGCCTGGCGGGTGTATCTCGGGTTGCCGATGTCCGGGGAACGCGCACCCGCGGCTGGGGAGGAGGAGTTCTTCAGACTCGCGGCGCAGGACTACGTGCTCAATGTGGCCGAACCCGTCACCGAGCAAGCAGCGGCGGAGTTCCCGGCCGTGGTCGCCGAACTGCGGCAGCGGCTCTCGGCGGCGGACACCCCGGTCGGTGTGCTCGGTGGTTCGGCGGGCGCGACGGTGGCGCTGGAGGTCATGGCTCGCCAGGACGTGCCGGTCGACGCCGCCGCGCTGGTCAGTCCGGTGACACAGCTGGCGCCCGCGGTAGCGGCGAACGAGCGCAACTACGGAGTGACCTATCACTGGAGCGAGCGGTCGCGCGCGGTCGCGCGGCGATACGACTTCGTGCGCAGAGCCGAGGAGTTGACCGGGCACGTGCTGCTCGTGGTCGGCGAGCGCGACGACATCGCGTTTCGCGAACCCGCCTCGGCGCTGCGCGACGCGCTGGGTGAGCGCGCACGGCTGGTGGTGATCCCGGGAATGGAGCACGCGCTGGCCGAGGAGCCGGGCATCGAACAGGCCCCGCAGACCGAGCATGCGGCGCTCGTGGACGCCGAGGTCACCGAATGGTTCCGCGCGCGTCTTGGATGACGTCAGGTAGCCAGCAGCGGGCCGGGTCGTGCTCGCGCCATCCCTCGGCCCGGCTCGTTCGTTCGGCCAGTTCCAACAGCCTGGCCAGCGCCGGGCGGGGCCTGCCCTTGCGCCACACGATCGACCACGGGAACAGCGGTACGGGCCGAAACGGCAGCAGCCGCAGGTTGAGGTCGGGCGACAACTCCATGTCGGCACCGGCCAGGGTCACCCTGAGCTTGCCGTAGCGGGTCTGCTCGAGGGTGTGCCGCAGGTCGTAGCTGATTCCGGATTGGTCCAGCGGGACACCGAAGTGCTCGCTCATGCGATGCAGGAAGCCCAGCCACTCGGGCGGGCCTGCCAGCGACGGCAGCCAGATGCCCTCCTCCCGCAGGTCGGCCATGGTCAACTCGTCGTGCCGCGCCAGCGGGTGCTCGGGCGCGAGCAGCGCGACCAGCGGCTCCAGCCGCACCAGCCGGTGGGTCAACTCCGAGGGCAGTTCCCGGTCCAGGTCGTGCACCCGGCCGAAAGCGGCGTCCACATCGCCGCGCAGCAGCGGCTCGATCGCGTTGCCGAGGCCGCCCCGCCAGCCACGGGTGACCCGAAGTTGACCGTCCCGCTCGGCCATCCTGCGCAGCAGGAACATCGGCGAGAGCCGGTTGTCGAGCAGGTCGAGTCGTACGGGTGCGTCGGTATCGGACAGTGCGGCCACCGCGGCGTCGGCACGTTCCAGCAGGTCACGTGCGTGGGGCAGGAAGCGCCTTCCCTCGTCGGTGAGTTCGACCGCGCGGTTGGTGCGTACGAACAGCGCCACCCCGAGGGCGTTCTCCAGCCTTCCGATTCGTTTGGACATTGCCTGCTGGCTCAGGTGCAGCCGCCGCGCGGCGCCGGTGAAGCTCGTCAACTCGGCCGCGACGGCGAACGCGCGCACCTGTGCCAGGTCGAGGTCCACGATGGCGAACCGGCCCCCGCGCTAGCCGGTCGGCGGCTTGTCCCGCACGATGCAGGTAAGCCGGGCGGTGCAGGTACGCCTGCCGGACTCGTCGGTGATGACGATATCGGCGGTGATGGTGCCGCGCCCTACGTGCAGCGGAGTGGCAACCCCGGTGACGAGGCCCTTCACCGCGGCACGGTGGTGGGTGCAGGACAGTTCCAGCCCCATGGTGGCGCGGCCCGCGCCCGCGTTCAGCGCGGCGACTGTCGAACCGAGGGCCTCGGCCAGCACCGCGTTCGCGCCGCCGTGCAGTAACCCGTACGGCTGAAGGTTGCCCGCGACGGGCATCGTGCCGACCACCCGCTCGGCACTCAGTTCGACGAAGGTGAGCCCCACTTTGTCGTTGAGTTGCTGCTCCGCGACCTCGGGGTTGATCCCCGCGAGCTGCTCGCGGATCTGCTCTTCGGACACGTGCTCGGTCACCCACTGCTCCTTGTTCGACGTGACAGGCGGGACTGTCCGACCCTCACCCTAGACTCACGTTCGTGAGCCCCCAGCAGAACACCTCCGTAGCCAACGACACATCCCGGCTGCTGCTCATCGACGGGCACTCGATGGCGTACCGGGCCTTCTTCGCGGTGCCTGCCGACCGCTTCCGCACCTCCACCGGGCAGGTGACCAACGCGGTGTTCGGGTTCACCTCGATGCTGATCAACCTGCTGCGAGACGAGAGTCCCACACACGTGGCCGTGGCCTTCGACGTCTCACGCAAGACGTTTCGATCCGAGGCCTTCGCGGACTACAAGGCCAACCGGCTGACGACCCCGGACGACTTCAAGGGCCAGGTCGAGCTGATCAAGGAGATCCTGGCGGCGCTGGCGATCCCGGTGCTGGAGAAGGAAGGCTTCGAGGCCGACGACATCATCGCCACGCTGACCACGCAGGCGTCCCCGGATTACGAGGTGCTCATCTGTACCGGGGACCGCGACACCCTGCAGCTGGTCAACGACTCGGTCACGGTGCTGTACCCGCGCAAGGGCGTCTCGGACCTGGTGCGGTTCGACCCCGACGCGGTGCTGGAGAAGTACGGCCTCTCGCCGTCGCAGTATCCAGATTTCGCCGCACTGCGCGGCGACCCTTCCGACAACCTGCCGGGCATACCCGGCGTGGGGGAGAAGACCGCGGCCAAGTGGATCAAGCAGTTCGGCAGCCTCGGTGAGCTGATCGACCGGGTCGACGAGGTCAAGGGCAAGGTCGGCGACGCGCTGCGGGCCCACCTCGACGGGGTACTGCTGAACCGCCAGCTCACCGAGTTGGTGAGGGACGTGCCGCTGGACCCGGCGCCGGGCGACCTCGCGGTGCGACCGTGGGACCGCGACGCGGTGCACCGGCTGTTCGACGAGCTGGAGTTCCGGGTGTTGCGCGACCGGCTGTTCGCTACGCTGTCCAGCGCAGAACCGGAGGCCGACGAGGGTTTCGAGGTCTCCGGTGGCGCGCTCGAACCGGGCACGCTCGGCGACTGGCTTGACCGGCACGCCCGTGCGGGCGGCACGGTGGGATTGTCGTTGCGGACCACGGGCGCGTCGGTGAACTCCGACCTGCTGTCGCTGGCGCTGGCCGCGCCCGACGGCGACGGCGCCTACGTCGACGTATCCGGATTGGACGAACGCGACGAGAAGGCACTGGTGGCATGGCTGGCCGACGGGACCGTTCGCAAGGTCGGCCACGCGCTCAAGGTGCCGTTGCACGCCGTGCTGGCCAGGGGCTGGACTCTGGCGGGGTTGGTGATGGACACCGAGCTGGCCGCCTACCTGGTGCGCCCTGGACAGCGGTCGTTCGAGCTGGAGGATCTGGTGCTGCGCTACCTGCGCCGCGAGCTGCGATCCGAAGGCTCCGGTGACGGCGGCCAGTTGTCCCTGCTCGACACCGACGATGCCGACACCCAACTCGTGCACGGCGAGCTGGTGCGGGCCAGGGCGGTGGCGGAACTGGCGGCGACGCTGTCGGACGAACTGGGCAAGATCGGCGCGGTGAAGCTGCTCGAGGAGATCGAGCTGCCGCTGCTCGAGGTCATCACCGAACTCGAGGCGGCGGGCATCGCGGTGGACGCCGACGCGCTGACCACGCTGGAAGCCCACTACGCGGCCCGCGTCAAGCAGGCGACCGAGCAGGCGTACCAGGTGATCGGCAAGCAGATCAACCTGGGCTCGCCCAAACAGCTGCAGGTGGTGTTGTTCGACGAGCTGGGCATGCCGAAGACCAAGCGGACCAAGACCGGCTACACCACCGACGCCGACGCGCTGCAAACCCTGTACGAGAAGACCGAGCACCCGTTCCTGCGGCACCTGCTGGAACACCGCGACGCCACCAGGCTACGCAGCACGGTGGAGGGTCTGATCAAGTCGATCGCCGACGACGGCCGTATCCACACCACGCTGCACCAGACCATCGCCGCTACCGGGCGGCTGTCGTCGGTCGACCCCAACTTGCAGAACATCCCGATCAGGACCGACGAGGGTCGCCGGATCAGGGAGGCGTTCGTGGTCGGCCCCGGCTACTCGGAGCTGATGACCGCCGACTACAGCCAGATCGAGATGCGGATCATGGCGCACCTGTCGGCCGACACCGCGCTGATCGAGTCCTTCCAGTCCGGATTCGACTTCCACGCCGCCACGGCGGCACGAGTGTTCGGCGTCGAACCCGCCGATGTGACGGGTGAGCAGCGCGCCAAGATCAAGGCGATGAACTACGGGCTCGCCTACGGCCTTTCCGCCTACGGGTTGTCCCAGCAGTTGCGGATCTCCACCGAGGAGGCACGCGGGCTGATGGACGAGTACTTCGCCAGGTTCGGCGGGGTGCGCGACTACCTCCACACCGTGGTGGACAAGGCCGCCAAGGTCGGGTACACGGAAACGATCTTCGGTCGCCGCCGGTACCTGCCGGACCTCACCAGCGACAACCGGCAGCGCCGCGAGATGGCGGAGCGAATGGCGCTCAACGCGCCGATCCAGGGCAGCGCCGCCGACATCATCAAGGTCGCGATGCTCGGGGTGCACCGCGCGCTGGGCGAGTCCGGGTTGCGCAGCCGGATGCTGCTGCAGGTCCACGACGAACTGGTGCTCGAGGTCGCCGACAACGAGCACGCCGACGTCGAGACGCTGGTGCGCAAGGAAATGGGCGCGGCCTGCGAGCTGGCCGTTCCACTGGAGGTCTCGGTCGGTTTCGGCCGGTCGTGGAACGACGCCGCGCACTAGGCACCCACCCGATCCTCACCCTGCCGCGCTGGTTGCCCGAACCAGCGATCACTCGATACGAGCACCGCGGCTTCGGTGCCCGTACGCCGGGCAAACAACTCCGGTACCGACACCCAGGCATTGCGGAACAACGCCGACAACGCCGACAACCGCTGTCTCGGAACGGAGGAATTCATGAAGAAGGTGTGGAGGATCGGGGTTCTCGTCGCGGCCGTGCTGGCCGCGATCTTCGCGCTCACCGCCATGAGCTCGGCGGCGGGCACCGCGGAACAGCCAGCTGCGGCGCAGGCCCAGCGTGACTGCGTGGACCTGGAGGCACTCGAGCAGCCGCTGTTCTCGGAAGTGGACACCAGCTGCATCGAACTGCCCCGCCCGGTCGAGGCGCCCGCCGCCCCGGCCGCGTGTACCCAGCACGATCTCGGCCAGGCGGTGCTCACCCTGTGCGGTGACCGCGCCGCTTCCGGTGGCTTCACCACGGTGCGGTGGGGCGAGTTCTGCACCGACGACTGCCAGCGTCTGCTGGACCGCGTGTGCCAGTCCTCGCCGTGGCCACAGCGTTGTGGCGGCTGGATGAATCCGGTCACCAGGCAGGCCACCGCCTAGGAATGACAAACCACCCGACTGGGTAACCAGCGGGCATGGCGGACCGCAACGCGTTGCTCATGGCGGGGTCCGGCATGCTCAGCGAACCGGCCGCACGACTCGTCGCTCAAGGGTGGCGGGTCGTGCTTCCGTGTCGCCGCTATCACCCGATTCCCGTCACCGAAACCGAAACCACGGGAAAGGCGATCTGGACACGGGCGGACTGGGATCGGCCGGTGGAACTGGCCGCCACCGTGCGGGCAGCGCTCACCGGCCCCGCCGAACTGCTGGTGAGCTGGTTGCACGAGTCGTATCGCCGCTCGGTGCTCACCGCCGTGGAACCGATGCTCGCTCCGGGCGCGCCGGTGGTCGAGGTGCGGCCACTCGCAGAGTTGGCGCACGGCATCGCGGAGCCGGAGCCGCTGCTCGGCGACCACCCCACCCAGCAGGTGCTGTTCGGCGAGGTGTCCGAGCGCGACACCGCCCGCGCACTGGGCAGCCGGGAAGTGATCGACGCGGTGCTCGCCGCGGTCGAACGGGCACTGCTCGGCAAGCCGTCGTCGCTGCATCAGGTTGGCGGGCGCAGACCCGCGCACCGGTACTGACGGCCACCCGAGTGCGCTCGCGCCGAGCAGGCCCTGGTGCGGCTACCGTGTTCACCTGCCGGGTCGGTGCGGCGCGCGGCGAACCCGGTCACGGGCCCAGCACGGTGCTGAAGACGGCGGTGCCGGGGAACAGTCGTCCCCGCAGCGGGCTCCACTGGCCCCACACTCTGGTGTGTCCCTCGGGCCATTCCGGCTCCACCAGGTCGACCAGCCGCAGCCCGGCAAGGTTCAGTGCACGCACGTAGTCACCAAGTGTGCGGTGGTACTCGACGTAGGTGGCATCGCCGGACTCGTTCACCTCGACGTAGGGCGTGCGGTCGAAGTACGGCTGGGCGGCGGTGAGCCCCAACGGGCCCGGATCGTCGGGAAAGATCCACCGGATCGGGTGGGTCACCGCGAACACCCAACGCCCTCCCGGCCGTAGCACGCGTGCGACCTCGGCGAACACCGCGTCGAGGTCGGCGACGAAGGGCACCGCGCCGAATGCCGAGCAGGCGGCGTCGAAGCGGGACGAGCCCAGCGGCAATCGCTCGGCGCTGGCCTGCAGCAACGCGGGGCGTAGACCAGTGCGCCCGTTCGCCTCGGCGGCGTGGCGCAGCATGGCGGAGGACAGGTCGAAGGCGACCACCCGCGCGCCCCGCTCGACCAGCCAGCGGGCGCAGGGAGCGGACCCGCAGCCGATCTCGAGCACGTCCTTGCCGGTGACTTCGCCGAGCAGTCCGGCTTCCGCTTCGCGCAGTCCCTCTGGACACCACACGAAGTCGACCTGCCCGAGGAAGTCCTCGTGCTCGGCGAGGTAGGCCTCGGCATCGGCGTCCCACCAGGCTCGATTCGCCGCGGTGGCCTCCGCCGATCCGACCGGCCGGTGGCTCACCCGCGCGGTGCCGAGCAGGCTCTCGGCGTCCGCGTGCCGGGAGCCTGGTACGGGATCGGACACGACGGTATTCTCCTTCTCGGTTGCCTGACGCCCCCGCGTGGCCCCTCATTGTGTGGCCGCGGTGTGACCGCGTAGGATAGCTGTAAGCGCAGTGGGTTCGCGCTGCCTTCGACCCAGCGGAACGCATGCTGGGACTCCGGGGTCGCGCACTGGTGATGCTCGCGGCCGTTCTTGATCGAACGATTGCACAGCGATCGCCGTTCTGCCCACGACGCGCTACGCAAACCGCAAAGCCTACGAGACCCCAGCCGCTACCGGAGCAACCCACCTAATGACCATCGACACCACCACCGCCCCGACGTCCTCCCCACAGGCGCAGCAGGTCGCCGTGAACGACATCGGGACGGAGGAAGACTTCCTCGCAGCTATCGACAAGACAATCAAATACTTCAACGATGGCGACATCGTCGAAGGCACCATCGTCAAGGTCGATCGCGACGAAGTGCTGCTCGACATCGGCTACAAGACAGAGGGTGTCATCCCCTCCCGCGAGCTGTCCATCAAGCACGATGTCGACCCGGCAGAGGTTGTCGCCGTCGGTGACGCGGTGGAGGCCCTTGTTCTGCAGAAGGAGGACAAGGAAGGCCGCCTGATCCTGTCGAAGAAGCGCGCGCAGTACGAGCGCGCCTGGGGCACCATCGAGGAGCTCAAGGACAAGGACGAGCCGGTCAGCGGAACCGTCATCGAGGTCGTCAAGGGCGGCCTCATCCTGGACATCGGTCTGCGCGGCTTCCTACCCGCGTCGCTGGTGGAGATGCGCCGCGTGCGCGACCTGCAGCCCTACGTCGGCCGCGAACTCGAGGCCAAGATCATCGAGTTGGACAAGAACCGCAACAACGTGGTGCTGTCCCGCCGGGCCTACCTGGAGCAGACCCAGTCCGAGGTGCGCAGCGAGTTCCTCAACGCGCTCGCCAAGGGCCAGGTCCGCAAGGGTGTCGTGTCGTCCATCGTCAACTTCGGTGCGTTCGTCGATCTCGGCGGTGTCGACGGTCTGGTGCACGTGTCCGAGCTGTCCTGGAAGCACATCGACCACCCCAGCGAGGTCGTCGAGGTGGGCCAGGAGGTCACCGTCGAGGTGCTGGACGTCGACATGGACCGCGAGCGCGTTTCGCTGTCGCTGAAGGCCACCCAGGAAGACCCGTGGCGGCAGTTCGCCCGCACCCACGCGATCGGGCAGATCGTGCCGGGCAAGGTCACCAAGCTCGTCCCGTTCGGCGCGTTCGTCCGTGTCGAGGAGGGCATCGAGGGCCTCGTGCACATCTCCGAGCTGGCCGAGCGTCACGTGGAGATCCCCGAGCAGGTCGTGCAGGTCGGTACCGAGGTCATGGTCAAGGTCATCGACATCGACCTGGAACGGCGCCGGATCTCGCTGTCACTGAAGCAGGCCAACGAGGGCTTCACCTCCGACTCGGACTTCGACCCGACTCAGTACGGCATGGCGGCCGAGTACGACGAGCAGGGCAACTACATCTACCCCGAGGGCTTCGACCCCGACACGCAGGAGTGGCAGGAAGGCTACGAGAAGCAGCGTGAGGAGTGGGAGAAGCAGTACGCCGAGGCGCACGCTCGCTACGAGCAGCACATGCGTCAGGTCGCCGAGGCCGCGCAGGCCAACGCGGCCGCGGCTGCCGAGGGTGGCAACGCGGGCGGTGAGCAGAACTACAGCTCCGCGCAGCCCGAACAGGAGCAGCGGGCCAGCGGTGGGACGCTCGCCAGCGACGAGCAGCTCGCGGCTCTGCGGGAGAAGCTCTCCGGCGGTGCGTGAGCGTCACTCGGTCCGCTACTGAGCATCGACTGACGGCGGTGGCCCCGGTTCTTCGGTGAACCGGGGCCACCGCCGTTTTCGTCGGCGCCCGGATCCGGTCGAGCGCGGAACTCGCGGGCGGGAGTGCAGGACTCGCGGGCGGGAGTGGGGGACTCGCGGGCGGTCTCGGTGGTGGCATTGGGGGCTGGTTCAATGCTGGCATGCTGCGAGTGGGTCTGACCGGCGGGATAGGCGCGGGCAAGTCGACAGTCGCCGCACGGCTGGCCGAGCACGGCGCCGTGCTCATCGACGCCGACCGGATCGCCAGGGAGGTGGTCGAGCCGGGTACGGAAGGGCTGGCCGAGTTGGTCGCAGCCTTCGGTCCGGACATCCTTACCTCCGAGGGCGCGCTGGATCGGCAGGCGCTGGCCGCCAAGGCCTTCGCCGACGAGGACTCGCGGCTGCGGCTCAACTCGATCGTGCACCCGCGCATCGGGGCCCGTACCGCCGAACTCATGGCCGCCGCGGCACCGGATGCAATCGTGGTGCACGACGTCCCGCTGCTCGTCGAGGGCAATCTCGCGCCCGCCTACCACCTGGTGATCGTCGTGGACGCCGACGAAGACGTGCGGGTTCGCCGCCTCGTGGAGTCGAGGGGCATGGCCGAGGACGACGCCCGCGCCCGGATCGCGGCACAGGCGGGCACCGAGCAGCGGCGCGCGGTCGCAGACGTATGGCTGGACAACGGTGGCCCGCGCGAGGTCGTACTGGCCGAGGTGGACGCGTTGTGGGCGGACCGGCTCGTTCCGTTCGAGGCGAACCTGCGGTCGCGCAGGCCGCGCGGGCCCGCATCGCCGGTGCTGGTGGAGCCCGACCCCAGCTGGCCGAGGCAGGCCGAGCGGGCGCTGGCCCGGATCAGGCTCGCGGTGGGAGAGCGGGCGCTTCGGGTCGACCACGTCGGTTCCACCGCCGTGCCGGGGCTGCTCGCCAAGGACGTGCTCGACCTCCAACTGACGGTGTCCACACTGGACGATGCTGACGCGCTTACCGACGCGCTCGCCGAAGCCGGGTTTCCGCCCATGGGCGGGCAGTGGTTCGACGAGCCGCACGGAGAGCCCGGCCTGTGGGAGAAGCGGGTGCATGTCGGAGCCGACCCGGGCAGGGCGGTGAACCTGCACGTACGCGCCACGACCAACCCCGCATGGCGGCTGGCGCTGCTGTTTCGCGACTGGTTGAGCGCCAACCCCGAAGAACGCGACGACTATGTCGAGGTGAAGCGGGCACTGGCGGACAAACACGCCGCCGACGGCACGACCGAGCACTACGCGGCCGCGAAGCAGGGCTGGATCGGCGCCGCGTTCGAGCGAGCGGGGCGGTGGGCCGACGACACCGGCTGGACGCCGTAGCGGGCGAGGGGCCTCAGCGGCGACCGGCGTCGGAGTGCAGCAGCTTCCGAAGCCATGCCGAGGCGTGCGGTTCCAGTTCGTCGAAACGTTCCCGGTACAACTCGGCCGAGTCAGGAGCGGGCCAGTCGGCGGGTAGGTGAGAGGCTGGCAATCCCGGGTCGGTACGCAGCAGTTGCAGCCAGTCGGCGCCCAGCAGCGTCAACCGGGGAATCCAGCGACCCTTCCTGCCACGGTCGGGTTTCCACGCGGCGATGAACGACTCGTGCTCGGCGCGGATCATGTCGATGTCCCATGCCTTGCGCAGCAGCGCACCGACGTCGGTGCCGCTCATCGGGGCGGCCAGGAACGCGTCGGCGACACCGGTCACCTCCGCGAACTGCTCCCCGGCGAACACCTTCGCGATGTCCACCCTGCCGGGCGCGATCCACAGCCCGTCGCGCAGGCCTCCGAACCCTGCCCACGCCAGCCGCGCACGGATCTGGTGGCGCAGGTCGCGCCTGCTTTCCGGCATGGAGTAGCTCAGCAGTGTCCACTCCCCGTCGGCGTGAGTGAACGGTCGCGGTGAGTCGACCCGTTCCTTGGCCTGCCGGAGCAACCTTTCGGCGGCGGGGGTGAGGTCGAACCTGGCCGTGCGGCCTTCCTGAGTGCGTTCCAGTAGTCCCTTGCGGGTCATGCGCGCGAGCGTGGCGCGGGCGGCCGCCTCCGCGACGCCGAGGTCGCCGAGCACGTGCAGGAACACGCGCGTGCTGAGCGGAGGGCAGTCGCTGTCGAGCACCAGCGAACCGAGGAAGGACAGCAGCAACTGCTGCGGGCGGCGGTTCCTGCGCACGCCCTCGCCTTCTCGTGGCCCGCTCACTCCGGCAGCCCCCTACGCAAGAGGTGTCGATCACATAAATAGTCGAAGCTGTATTGACGCACGGCAGGAATATATCTAACGTTTCCCTCGCGGTCGAACCCGATTGTTGTTCCCGTCTGCTGGCCCGTCGGACCCCGGACAGGTCGGACCTCACAGCTCCACCCAGCGAGAAACTCAGCAGGAAGGCGGCTATGCCGACGCAACTCAGCGACGAGTGCGATCCCGTAACGGGCGCTGCCCAAGGCAGCCGGCGGGAACCGTTCGGGCCGCCCGAGGACCCGTTGCTGGCCGTGGACGATCTCGAAGTCCGCTACGACGGCGCGGTGCAGGCTTTGCGCGGGGTGTCGCTGTGGGTACCGCGCGGGTCGGTGGTCGCGGTGCTCGGCAGCAACGGCGCAGGGAAGACCACGCTGCTGCGGGCGATCTCGGGGTCACTGGGCAACGTGGGCGGCGCCGTGACCGCGGGTTCCATCCACTTCGACGGTAAGCCGATCACGGGCGGAGCGGCCGCGGAAACCATGCGGTCGGGGCTGGTGCAGGTGCCGGAGGGTCGCCGGCTCTTCCGCGACCTCACGGTCGAGGAGAATCTGCGCGCGGGCGGTTTCGCCGTGCGTGACCGCGCGGCGAAACGGGAAGCGTTGACCCGTGTGTTCGACCTGTTCCCCGTGCTCGCCCGGCGGCGCCGCCAGCGCGGCGGGCTGCTCTCCGGCGGTGAGCAGCAGATGCTTGCCATGGGCAGGGCGCTGATGAGCGCACCTCGGCTGTTGCTGCTCGACGAGCCGTCGCTCGGACTCGCCCCGCAGTTGGTGCACCAGATCGGCGAGCTGATCACCGAGATCAACGAGCAGGGCACCTCGGTGCTGCTGATCGAACAGAACGCGGCGATGGGCCTTCGAGTGTCCGATGTGGCCTTCGTGCTTGAGGTGGGTACGGTCACCGCCGCGGGTCCCGCCGAAGCACTCGCGGCGACGGACGAGGTCAGGCAACGCTACCTGGGTGGCACCGGCCCGGTGCCCGAGGCGGCTCCCGAGGCCGAACAGGCGAAGCCGCAGCGGGTCTCGGCAGCCGACATCGGCGAACTGGCCGCCGTCATGCACGCGGGAGCCAGGCGAGACACCGCGAGCGCGCGGCCGCTTCGGGTGGACAACCTCACCGTCCGGTTCGGCGGCATCACCGCGCTGTCCGGGGTGTCGTTCGACATCACGCCGGGCACGGTGCACGCGCTCATCGGTCCCAACGGAGCCGGCAAGTCGACCTGCATCAACGTGCTCGGCGGCGCCTACCGCGCCACCGAGGGCGCGGTCCACTACGGCGAGCACAAGCTCACCGACCTGCGCCCGCACCGCATCGCGGACCTCGGTGTGGCGCGCACCTTCCAAAACATCTCGCTGTCGCTGGAGCTGACGGTGGAGGACAACCTGCTGACCGGCAGGCACCGGCTGATGCGCGGCGGCGTGCTCGGCGCGGGACTTCGGCTGCCCGGCGCGCGCAGGGAGGAACGTGAGCACCGGGCGCAGGTCGGCAGGGTCGCCGAGTTGCTCGGCATCGAGCACCTGCTCGGGCGCGAGGTGCACACGCTGTCCTACGGCGACCGGAAGCGCGTGGAACTCGGCAGGGCACTGTGCGCGGAGCCGACCCTGCTGTTGCTGGACGAGCCGGTGGCCGGGATGAACCACGGCGAGTCGCAGGACATGGCCGCGATGATCAGCGCGGTGCAACGGGAACTGGGTATCTCGATCCTGCTGGTCGAGCACGACATGCCGTTCGTGATGGGACTGGCGGAGCGGATCACCGTGCTCGACTTCGGCAAGTGCATCGCCGACGGCACGCCGGACGAAGTGCGGCGCGACCCCGAGGTCGTGCGGGCGTATCTGGGGACGGAGGCCGCGTGAGTTACCTGCTGAGCCAACTGGTCAACGGACTGTCGCTGGGCCTGGTGCTCGGGCTGATCGCGGTCGGGTTCGTCGTCGTCTTCAAGGCGACCGGCGTGCTCAACCTCGCGCACGGCTCGGTGCTGCTGCTGGGTGCCTACCTCGTCGCGAAGCTGCACGAACCGCTGGGGTTCTGGCTCGCGGCGGCCGCCGGGGTACTCGGTGCCGCGGTCGTCGCCGCGCTCATCAACACGCTGCTGGTGCGACGCGTCGCCGAGCCCAATCCGGGCACCTTCGCGATCCTCACCATCGGCGTCGACATCCTGCTGCTGACCGAGCTGACCCGCGAGATCGGCAACGACGTGCTCAGCAACGGCGCGCCGTGGGGCGCGGACGTGGTGGAGTTCGCCGGGGTGACGCTGCCCGCCTCAAGGGCCATCGCGGCCGTGCTGGCGATCGTGTTGTTCGGCGTGCTCGGGCTGCTCGCCGCGCGCACCAACTGGGGTATCGGGATGCGCGCCGCCGCGGCGGACGGCGACACCGCGTCGCTGATGGGTATCCGGCTGAGCCGCACGAGCGCGACGGGCTGGGCGCTGGCCGGCGCCTTCGCCGCCATCGCGGGCGTGTTCCTCACCTCCTTCCCCGCCACCGGTGTGACTCCCAGCGTCTCGCTCGTCGCGCTGGCCGCGATCCCGGCCTGGGTGCTCGGTGGCTTCGACTCCATCCCCGGCGCCATCGTCGGTGGGCTGGTGATCGGGGTCGCGCAGGCGTTTGCCGTCGGCTACGAGTCGGAGCTGCACTTCCTCGGCCGAGGGTTCGGCGAGGTCGTCCCGTACGCGGTGATGCTGCTCGTGCTGCTGGTGCGGCCACAGGGACTCTTCGGTGGAAAGGAGGCCATCCGTGTCTGAGCGGATGACCAGGTCGGCGGGAGTCCCGATGCTCGCGCTGGGCGGGCTCGCCCTGCTGGCCGCGCTCGCGCTGCCGCTGTGGCTCGACGACTTCTGGCTGCAGACGGGGCTGTTCGCGATGGCCGCCGTCGTGGGCGCCATCGGGCTGACGCTGCTGGTGGGGGTGGCCGGGCAACTGTCACTGGGGCACGCGTTCTTCATCGGCGTCGGGGCTTACACCTACACGGTGCTGGTCGGCGAGCCGGGCGAACGGGTGCTCGGTCTGGGGCTGCCCCCGCTGCTGGCGCTGGTCGCCGCGGGCGCGGTGGCGGGGATGGCGGGCGCGCTGTTCAGCCCAATCGCGGGCAGGCTGCGTGGCATCTACCTCGGGCTGGCGTCGCTGGGACTGGTGTTCCTCGGCAGGCACCTGTGGATCAACCTCGAGGATCTCACCGGAGGATTCAACGGCCGCTCGGTTGAGCCGTTCGCGGTGCCGGGCTTCAGTTTCAGCAACCACGATCCCGACTACCTCGCCGTGCTTGGCACCGAATTCGACGGCCTGCACCGGCAGTGGTACCTGTTCCTCGCCGTCGCGCTGCTGGCGGCGTGGTTCGCCTACGGCGTCAAGTCCAGCCGGGTGGGCAGGGCGCTGGCGAGCGTACGCGACAGCGAGGTCGCCGCCGCCTCCGTCGGCATCAACGTCACCACGGCGAAGGCCACCGTGTTCACCCTCTCGTCGGTGTACGCGGGCGTGGGCGGCGCACTGATGGCGCTGGCATTCAGCAGGATCGCGCCCGATTCCTTCGGGCTGCTGCTGTCCATCGACTACCTGGTGATGATCGTGCTCGGAGGCGTGGGCTCGGTAGCCGGCGCCTCCGCTGGTGCGGTGTTCGTTTCCGTGTTGCCGCTCGTGCTGGCCGAATACAGCGCGCAACTTCCGTTCCTGTCCGATGTCGGCTCCGGCGGCCTCGACGGGGCCACTCTGAGCCGCCTGATCTACGGCGCCGCGATCGTCGCCGTCCTGCTGTTCCTGCGCGGCGGCCTCGCCGGAGGTCTTGACCGACTGCGCCAGCGCCTTGTAGCACCGACGTCAAAGGAGACCGTCGCATCATGAGAAGGATCCGCACCCTGACAGCCGTGGTCGCCGCGGGCTGCGTGGCCGTGCTGGCCGCCTGCAGCACCACGGACCCCAACGCCTCGGGCGGAGGGGGAAACCCGGACGAGGTCAAGACCGGCAACGGCGTCACCGACACCGAGATCAACATTGGTGTGCTGACCGACCTTTCCGGACCGTTCGCCGCGGGCGCGGCGGTGCAGGTGGAGGAGAAGCGCGCGTACTGGGCAGCCAAGAACGAGGCGGGCGGCATCTGCGGTCGCAAGGTGAACCTGCAGGTGCAGGACCACGGCTACGACCCGCAGAAGGCGGTGTCGCTGTACCGCAGCATGTCCGGCGACGTCGTCGCGTTGCAGCAGGTGCTCGGCTCGCCCGTGGTCGCCGCCGTCCTTCCGCTGGCGCAGGAGGACAACCTCTACGTCGGCGGCATGGGCTGGGCCAGCGTCGCCCTCGACAAGGAGGTCGCGCAGGTCCCCGGCTCCACCTACAGCATCGAGGCCGCCAACGCCGTCGACTACCTCATAGACGACCTCGGTGTCGCCAAGGGCAGCAAGATCGGTCACGTTTACTTCGTCGGTGACTACGGCAGCGACGCGCTGGCGGGTGCGCGACATGCCGCGAAGGAGCGCGGTGTCGAGATCGTGCCCATCGAGATCACCCCGAAGGACACCGACCTCTCGGCGCAGGCGGCTTCGCTGCAACAGCAAGGGGTTTCCGCGGTGCTGCTCTCGGCCGCGCCATCGCAGCTGGCCTCGCTGTCGGCCGTGCTCGACTCCAGGGGGGTTGACGTGCCGATCATCGGCAACACACCCACCTTCAACCCCGCCCTGCTCGACACCCCGTCGCGCAAGGCGCTGGTGGACAACGTCTACAGCATCACCAGCATCGCCCCATACACCGCGGAGGGCGAGAACGTGAAGAAGTCCGTGGAGCTGTACGAGTCCAAGGCGCCCAATGGTGCCAAGGGCTGGGAGGTTCCGCTGGCCTACGCGCAGGCCGAGCTGCTGTCGCGGGCGCTTGAGGGCGCGTGCGAGAGCGGTGACCTCACGCCCGAGGGCGTGGTGGCCGCGATGCGCGAGACGTCCGATCTGGACACCGGCGGGCTGTTCCCCGGCAAGTTGGACTACACCAAGGTCGGTGAGCCGCCGACGCGTGAGGTGTTCGTGTCCAAGGTGGACCCGGATGTCCCGGCCGGGCTGCGGGTCGAGAAGACCCTGGAAGGCCCGAGCGCCAGCAGCTACCAGTTCGAATGAGCCTCGCTCGCTCGCAGTGGCAGGCGGTGCCGCCAGCTGCGCTGGACGAAGCCGTAATCGGCGACGTGCTGCGCAGGGCGGCCCGCCTCGGCCCCGCCGACGTGGTACTGACCACGATCGGTTCCGGTGGTGAGCACAGTTGGACGGCGGCGCGGCTGCTCGCGGACGCGGAGGCGGTCGCCGCCTCGCTGCTGCGCCGCCACCCGGTGGGTTCGCACATCGCGACCTTCCTGTCCAACGGGCCGCACGCGGTGCTGCTGCAACTCGGGGTGGCGCTGGCGGGCATGGTGCTGGTTCCGGTGAATCCCAAGTCGAGGCCACCCGAACTGGAGCACGCGCTCACACTCGCCTCGGCGGTCAGCGTTCAGGTGGACACCGGCGGCGCCGACCTGGTGCGTTCGGTGGTGTCCCGGTTGCCGGACCCGCCCGAAGTGGTGGTACTCGACGAGGACCCGCGCTCGCTGCTCGGCGAAGGCGAACCCGCCGCGCTGCCCGCCGTTGACCCGGATTCGCTCGCGCAGATCCAGTTCACCTCGGGAACGAGTGGTCCGGCGAAGGGCGTGCGAATCCACCATCGCGGCATGGTTGACACCGCGCATGCCTTCGCCCGCCGCATCGGACTGCCGCCGGGCGGGGTGTGGCTCAACCCGATGCCGCTGTTCCACACCGCAGGCAACGTGCTCGGCGTGCTGGGTGCGCTGTGGCAGCGGGCCGAACACGTCGTGCTGCCGTTCGAGCCGGGAGCGGTGCTGCGGGTGCTGCGGGAGCGGGCCGTGACCCTGCTTTCGGCCGCGCCGACACTGCTGCACCTGCTCATGGCCCAGCCGGGCTTCCCCGCAGGGCGTTTCGGATCGTTGCGAGTGGTGTTCACCGGCGGTTCCACGCTGACACCGAGGATGGTTGACACCATCGAGTCCGGCTTCGGTGCGCGGCTTTCGGTGACGTTCGGGATGACCGAGACCTGTGGTTGCGCGCTGCAGACCGCGCCACTGACCGACAGCGACGAGGTGCGAAGGAACACGGTCGGCCTGCCGATCGAGGGCACCGACGTGCGGGTGGCGGGTCCCGACGGGACCGTGCTCGCGACGGGGCAGCGCGGTGAGTTGCTCGTGCGTGGCTCCCGTATCACCAGGGGCTACTACGGCGACCCTGAGGCAACCGCGAGGGCCATCGACGCCGAAGGCTGGCTGCACACCGGTGATCTGGCCGAGATGGACATTCACGGCAGGCTGCGCATCGTCGGCAGACTCAAGGACATGATCAAGACTGGTGGCGAGAACGTGTCCCCTGAGGAGGTAGAGGACGTGCTCGCGGGCCACCCGGACGTCGAAAGGGCGGCGGTGGTGGGCACGCCGGACGAGCGGTGGGGCGAACTGGTGGTGGCGTTCGTGGTGCCGTCGGGCGCCGCGCCACAGCCGGACATCGAGGCGCTGGACGTCTACTGCAGGCAGCGGTTGGCGCCGTTCAAGGTGCCACGGCGCTGGCACGTGGTGACCGAGCTGCCCATGACGGCCTCGGCCAAGGTGCGAAGGGCCGAGCTGCGAGAGCGCGCGGCCCGACCGCACCCCTGACCCGCGAGTCCCCCGCTCCTGCCCGCGAGTTCCCCGCTCCTGCCCGCGAGTTCCCCGCTCAGGTCCGCGAGTTCTGCGTTCCTGGACTCTGCCGGGCGGTCGGCGGCGGTGCCCGGGTGTGATGCCGGCGCTGACCCACCTGGTCGGACCGTACGGAACGTGGCTTCACCCACGCCCCTGCAACGAACGCACCCGCCTGCGTACGGCAGCGGTGGTTCGCTCGCGATCCCCCGTCGCCAGCAGGTCCAGCAGGGTGCTTCGCAGCAACGCGAGCACCTCGGTGCGCACCGCGCGGCCTTCCTCGGTTTCCCGCTCGGCCTCGGGCTGGTGAGCGGCGAGCATCTCTTCGGCCAGCAGCTCGTAGGGCAGTACTGGGCGCTCGACCTCACCGTGCCACCGAGCGCGGGTGACAGCCGGGCACTGGCGTAGCTGGTCTCGCACACCCGGTGTGCCTGCCGCCAAGAGCAGCAGCAACCGCGTATCGCTCGCGCTCAGCGGCCGAGATCCGTCTTGCGGATGAGGCCGTGTATGCCGGTGGTGATGTCGACCACCTGGGACACCTGGAAGTCGGTGGCCGCGCTGAGGTAGGCGTAGGCGAGGGGTTCCGGCATCCCGTGCTCCTCGGTGAGAAACCGCATCGCGCTGCGCACCGCCCGCTTCATGGCGACGTCCAGGCTGGTCTCCTGCCCGCCGACCGGCCCGTCCGGGTCGGAAAGCCCGATCGGTATCCAGTGATCGGGGGTCTCGCCGAACGGCTCGTGGAAGGCGAGCTTCGGTGCGGGTCCTCCTGGCGGGATGGTGGTCAGCCGGAAGGTCGCGCGCAGCGAGCCTTCCATCGCGGTCAGCGCTACCTCGCCGTCGCCCTGAGCCATGTGCGGGTCGCCGGTGAAGAACAGCGCACCCGGCACTCGCACCGGCAGGTACAGCGTGCTGCCGGCGCCGAGGTCGTTGATGTCGATGTTGCCGCCCGCGTCGGTCGGCGGCACCGAGTTCACCAGGTCCGAGGTGTCCCGCGCGACGCCCATGACGCCGAGGAACGGTGCCAGCGGGAACCGGGCCACCTCGCCGGGCAGCACACCGACCAGTTCGCCATCGCGGCTGCCGACCTCGGTGAACACGCTGATGTTGCCACCGGTGTTGAAGTAGGCCGCCAACTCCGGCCTGCCCACCCAGGCATCGGGATACTCGCCGGGCAGCGCGCCCTTGCCGTGCCGGTTGGACACCACGCCGTACGGCACCCGCAGCCGCAGGTCCAGCACCTCGATCTTCAGCGTGTGCCCCGGTTCGGCACCGCGGATCGCGACCGGTCCGGTGATCACGTGCGGGCCGGGGCCGTCGTGGGCCACCCTGGCCGCCACCTCGACGGCGTCGGTGAGAACCCGCGACGGCCTTACGCCGTGGCCGGTGAAGTACTCCAGCGGGTCCTTGCCCTGGTCCTCCAGCACGCCCTCGTGCGAGGCCGTGTCGATGGTGATCACCGCGCCGGAGTCGATCACGGTCGCAGGCGTGCTGTCGCGATTGGGCAGCCTGCCCCAGGTCACGGTGTCCGGTCCCGCGGCGAGGTAATGCCCGCGTCGTGGGCCCGCGTTCGGTTGCAGAACCGAGGGTCCCCGCCGTCGGGTGGTCGCCGCGGCGGTCCCCGCGGGCAGGGCGGCCGCGCCCACCGCCGCGAGCCCGGTCGCCGCTTTCAGCAGCTTCCTGCGTTCCCATGTCGGCATCGTCATGCGGCGCAACCTCTCACCGCCGTATGTCGAGGCTGTTGCGGCCGTGTGAGTGCGGCGTTGCGCTGCCGCGTCGCATGCTCTGCCTGCAAGCCGGTGGGCAGCGTCAGTCGGCTTCCGGGTGGCGCTTCCAGTGCAGCCGGACACCCAACGTCGCCAGCCACGCGGCGAGGTCGTAGCCGTGCCGGGCGAGCGAGTCGACGGTGCCGAAGGCGGTGTCAAGCGCCCAGGTCGCCTGCCGTTGCGACACCAGTCCGGCGGCCGTGGCGGCCAGCAACTCGTCGGTGTCGACCACGCGCACCTCACGGTGGCAGCGCAGCACGAGGTCCAGGTACAGATCCGTGGTGTGCCACGCGCGGTCGTGGGTGTCGACCTCGACCGCCACGATGTCGAGGTAGAAGTCCTGATCGCGCTCGTGGCCGGGGTTGAACCAGAAGTCGGAGACTCGCAGTCCCAGTTCCGGCAGCAGCCACGACTCGAGGTAATGAAACTGCGCCCGCCCAGGCACCGGTCGCGCCAGGTACAGCCCGAACGGCTCCACCCGGTACTCCTGTACCGGGCGGACAGTGCCCTTCGGGTCGGTGTTGGTCATCGCGTCGACGTCGAACCGTTCGTGTTTGGGCGGGTGTACGGCCATGCGGGCCATCTTGCGGGGTTTACAGCCGTGAGGCGAATGTCACGCCTTAGAGTGATGCCGTGCACACCGAGCCGGGGGTCATGCGCGGTCTGGCGAGCATCGCGACAGCTCTCGCGCACAGAGCCGACGAACTGACCGGCGAGCTGGTGACGCTGTACGAGCGGGAGTTGCCACACCTGGTCAACGACGACGAGAACATGGTCAGCCTGCTGTCGGCGAGTGTGTACCAAAACATCGACACGGCGTTTCGGATCTTCCAGCACGGCATCGACCCCGAGCGTGTCGAGGCACCCGCCGCCGCGGTCGAGTACGCCCGCAGGCTGGCCCAGCGCGGCACCCCGGTGGTCGACCTCATCAGGGCCTACTACCTCGGTCAGACCGCGGTGCTGGACCAGGCGCTGGCCGAAGGGGCACGGCAGATCTCCGACCCGGAGGAGCTGGGCCTGACGATGCGGCACGCGCTCACCACGACGTTCGCCTTCATCGACCGGGTCACCCGGCAGGTGGTCTCGGCCTACGAGGGGGAGCGCGACCGCTGGCTGCTCAACCGCAGCGCCGTGCGTGCGGCCAGGGTCCGCGCGCTGCTGGACGAGGACGTGGTGGACGTGGACGCCAGCGAGGTGGCGCTGGGCTACCGGCTGCGCGGCCACCACGTGGGGATGATCTTGTGGTACCCCGCCGACGCGCATCCGCCCGACCCGCTCGTCGGCCTGGAAACGGTGGCCGGTCGTTTCGTCGACGGTGACGAGGCGAGGGCGCTGTTCGTGCCGAGGGACGAGCTGTGCGCATGGGTGTGGTTACCCCTCGACGGTCCCGCACCACCCGAGCGCTCGCGCATCGAGCGGGTGCTGACCGATTCCGACGCCGATGTGCGGCTGGCCATCGGTGACCCCGGCGCGGGCCTCGACGGCTTCCGACGCACCCACCGGCAGGCGCTGCGGGTGCAGGCGCTCGCGCTGGCCGCGGGCAAGGCCTGCGCGAGGGCGCTGACGTTTCGCGAGGTGGGGGCGGTGGCGTTGATGACGTCCGACCTCAATGCCGCACGGCTGTGGGTGGAGGATACGCTCGGCCCGCTCGCCGCCGACGACGAGCAGCACGAGCGACTGCGGGAGACGCTGCGGGTGTTCCTGGCCGCAGGTGGCAGTTATACGGCCGCGGCCTCCAGGTTGACGATGCACAAGAACTCGGTGCAGTACCGGGTGCGCAAGGCCGAGGAACTGGTGGGCAGGCCGGTGTCGGACAACCGGCTGGATCTGGAACTGGCTTTGAACCTGTGCCGCTGGCTGGGTGCGGGGGTACTCGCCCGATCGTAGACAGTTCTTCGGTCTGTCGTACCAGTAATGTGGTCAATTGTTGGTCGATGAACACGAAGCGTTCCCGACAGCCTGCCAATAAGCTCCCCCTATGGGGTCCACAATGCCTGAACCGGGTGAAGCGGTAGCGGTTGTCCGCTTGCGTCGAGGCGTCGTGGGCGAGACCAGACGGGTGTGCCATGTCGTGCCGCTGCCCGGGTCACAACCGGTGCCCGAGGAGCTGACCGCGCTGTGCGGCGAGCGGATCAGGCCCGGGCAGGCCGAGGTGCTGGCCACCTTTACAGGCATGCCCTGCGAGGTGTGCCTGGCGACCGCGGTGCGCGGCAACCCGGCCGGGCTGGTCGGCGCCGCGGGCTGACCGGCCTCGGGCGCGAGGGCCCGCGAAACTGTCGGTGCGGGCGCCTACTCTGAAAGACGTGGCATTCGCAACCGAGCATCCCGTGCTGGCGCACTCCGAGTTCCGTCCCGTTTCCGAGATCCCCCGCTCGGACGGCCGGTTTCAGGTGGTCAGCGACTACGCCCCGGCGGGTGACCAACCCGCGGCCATAGCCGAACTCTCACGCAGGCTCGAGGCGGGCGAGAAGGACGTCGTGCTGCTCGGCGCCACCGGCACGGGCAAGTCGGCCACCACCGCGTGGCTCATCGAGCGCGTGCAGCGGCCCACGCTGGTGATGGCGCCCAACAAGACGCTGGCGGCTCAGCTGGCCAACGAACTGAGGGAGTTGTTCCCGCACAACGCGGTGGAGTACTTCGTCAGCTACTACGACTACTACCAGCCTGAGGCCTACGTCCCGCAGACCGACACCTACATCGAGAAGGACTCCTCGATCAACGACGATGTGGAGCGGTTGCGGCACTCCGCGACGATGAACCTGCTCTCGCGCAGGGACGTCATCGTGGTGGCGAGCGTGTCCTGCATCTACGGCCTCGGCACACCGCAGTCCTACCTCGACCGCTCGACGCGGTTGGCGGTGGGCGACGAGGTGGACCGCGACACCTTCCTGCGCGCGCTGGTCGACGTGCAGTACACCCGCAACGACCTCGCGTTCGCGCGTGGCACGTTCCGGGTGCGCGGCGACACGGTGGAGATCATCCCGGCGTACGAGGAGCTGGCGATCCGTGTGGAGTTCTTCGGCGACGAGATCGACCGGCTGTACTACCTGCACCCGCTCACCGGCGACATCGTCAACGAGGTGGAAGAGGTGCGGATCTTCCCGGCGACCCACTACGTCGCGGGGCCGGAACGGATGGAGAAGGCCATCCAGGGCATCGAGGCCGAACTCGCCGAGCAACTGCAACAACTGGAGAAGCAGGGCAAGTTGCTGGAGGCGCAGCGGCTTCGGATGCGCACCAGCTACGACATCGAGATGATGCGCCAGATCGGGTCCTGTTCTGGCATCGAGAACTACTCCCGGCATGTCGACGGCCGGCCGCCGGGTTCGGCGCCCGCGACGTTGCTCGACTACTTTCCCGACGACTTCCTGCTGGTGATCGACGAGTCGCACGTGACGGTGCCGCAGATCGGCGGCATGTACGAGGGTGACGCCTCGCGTAAACGCACCCTCGTCGAGCACGGGTTCCGGTTGCCGAGCGCACTGGACAACCGCCCGCTGACGTGGGAGGAGTTCTCCGACCGCATCGGGCAGACCGTGTACCTCTCCGCGACGCCGGGGCCGTACGAGCTGGGCCAGACCGGTGGTGAGTTCGTCGAGCAGGTGATCCGCCCCACCGGACTCGTCGACCCCGAGGTGATCGTCAAACCCACCGAGGGACAGATCGACGACCTGGTGCACGAGATCAGGACACGGGCGGACCGCGACGAGCGGGTGCTGGTCACCACGCTGACCAAGAAGATGGCCGAGGACCTCACCGACTACCTGCTCGAGCTGGGCATCCGGGTGCGATACCTGCACTCCGAGGTCGACACCCTGCGCCGGGTGGAGCTGCTGCGGCAACTGCGTTCCGGAGATTTCGACGTGCTGGTCGGCATCAACCTGCTGCGGGAGGGTCTCGACCTGCCGGAGGTGTCGCTGGTGGCGATCCTGGACGCCGATAAGGAAGGGTTCCTGCGCAGCGGCACCTCACTGGTGCAGACGATCGGTCGCGCGGCCCGCAACGTCTCCGGTCAGGTGCACATGTACGCGGACAAGATCACCGACTCGATGCGCTATGCGATCGACGAGACCAACCGGCGGCGTGCCAAGCAGATCGCGTACAACACCGAGCGCGGGATCGACCCGCAGCCGCTGCGCAAGAAGATCGCCGACATCCTCGACCGCGTCTACACCGAGGCGGACGACTCCGAGCAGCAGATCGAGGTGGGCGGTTCCGGGCGCAACTCCTCGCGCGGCAAGAAGCCGGAGCAGGGCGAGAGGGTGCGCAGCTCCGGTGTGCTGGCCGACCGGGACGTGACGACGATGCCGCGTGCGGAGCTGGCCGACCTCATCCAGCAGATGACCGACCAGATGATGCAGGCGGCAAGGGACCTGCAGTTCGAACTGGCCGCCCGGCTGCGCGACGAGATCGCCGAGTTGAAGAAGGAACTACGCGGGATGGACGCGGCCGGAGTCAAGTAGCTGCGCGCCTGCGCTCACCCCGCGTCCGGGTCGGGTTCGAGCATGCCGAACAGGTTGCCCTCGGGGTCGCGGCAGTGCACCAGCCACCCAACGCCCGGTATCGCGCTCTTCTCGCTCGCCACCGTGCCTCCGGCCTGCACCACCTCCCTGGTCAGCAGGTCGATGTCGGGGACCTCCATCGTGATCGGGAAGGCTCCCGGTGAGGAGTCCGGGTCGGGTGGCGGGCCGCTACGGAGCAGCAGGCCGCCGTCGATCCCTGGACCCTCACCTGTCGTCACCGACCAGTAGGGCTCGGGGCCCCACCGTTCGAACGACCAGTCGAACACCGCCGTGTAGAAGGTGATGGCCCGTTCGGGGTCGCTGGCGTGGATCTCGAAATGAACGGGTCGAGACATGATGTGGCCTCCTGGGCGAATCGCCGGTGCGAGCCGGTGACCGGGAAGGCTTGACGTTCGCGATTGTCCCCCGTGCCCGGCAGACTTGTCATCAGCAGGGGAAGGGAGACAGCGCAGATGGCGTTGGGTGTGCAGGTGACCTTCGACGCGGCCGATCCCCGCAGGCTCGCTGAGTTCTGGGCGATCGCGCTGGACTACGAACTGCAGCCGCCACCGCAGGGCTACGGTTCCTGGGCGGACTTCGCGGACGCGGTCGGGTTGCCACGCCAGAGCTGGGACTCGAAGGTGGCCATCGTCGACCCCGCGCAGGCGGGCCCCCTGCTGTTGTTCCAGCGCGTTCCCGAACGCTCGACGGCGAGGAACCGCGTGCACCTCGACATCTTGGCCAGCGCGCCGCACGAGCACACCGAGCGTGGTTGGCAGCAGGTGCTGGCAAGGGCCGATGTGCTGGTCGCGGCCGGCGCGCGGCTGCTACGCGAACTCGACGAGCCCGGCGCACGGTGCCTGGTGATGAGCGACCCGGAGGGCAACGAGTTCCGGGTGTGCTGACGGCGCGGCGGTCGAGAACCCAGCTCGGTCAGCTCGTGATGTCCTTGGTCGCGAAACGGCGAGCCGCAAGCAACCCGAACACGGTCGCGTAGGCAACCGCCGACAGCACTCCCGAGGCCATGTCGGTCCACTCGACGTCGGTGGCGATCAGGTCCATCCAGGCGAACGAGAAATGCGTGGGCAGGAAGTCGCGCAGGTCACCGAGCGCGGTGATCTGGTCCAGGATCTGCGACAGGATCGACACCAGCACCGTGCCGCCCACGGCGCCGAGCGGCGCGTCGGTGGACACGCTCAGCAGCAGCCCCAATGCCGCCACCCAGGAGAGCTGGATCAACACGTACCCGGTGCCCAGCGCGATGGCCACCAGGCTCTGCCCGAACGTGATCGAGTCGCCGGTCGGACTGATCGCCTCACCTGCCCCGTACCAGACCACCCCGACCCCGAGCGCGACCACCGGCAGCACGGCAACCGTGAGCGCCGACAGCAGCGCCGAGGCGACCGCCTTCTGCCGCAGCAGCCGGTGCCGCGGCACCGGAATGGCCAGCAGGTACTTCAGGCTCGACCACGAGGCCTCGCTCGCCACCGTGTCGCCGAAGTAGAGAGCGACGATCATCGGCAGCAGGAAGGAGCCGGACACGAACATCGCCAGAACCACGAAGTTCGGCGCGCTCGCCGTGGCGAGGTCTATGAAGCCGCCGGAACGGCGGTTCGGGCTGGCGTCGCCTAGTTCGAATGCCAGCACGAGCACGAACGGCAGCAGCGCCACCAAGGCCAGCACCAGTTGCGTGCGCCGCCTGCGCAACTGCCTGCGCAACTCCACACCGAGCCGCAGCGTGCGTGCCGCCCGGTAGCCCGCGACGGCGCCGTCCGGCCCCACCCGCACGGTCTCCCCACGGGCGGCTTCGGTCAGCTCGTCCAGCGCCGCCGGATCGGTGTGTACGCCGTGCCGCCCGGTCTCCAGGCCGGTGTCCTCGGGGTTCTTCCCGGCGTCGGTGCTCATCAGCCGCCCTCGCCTTCGCCGACCAACTGTAGGAACGCGTCTTCCAGGCGCCTGCGGGGACCGGCCTGCTCCACCGAGACTCCGGCCCGCACCAGCGCGGCCACCGCCTCGGAGCGTGGCAGGCCGTCGAGGTCGGCATGCACGAGTTGGCCCTCGACGTCCACGTCGGAGACGCCGCCGACCGCGCGCAGCGCCTCCGCGGCCGCCTCGGGGCGGTCCACCCGGAACGTCGCCTCGCCACCGGCGGCGACGATGTCGGTGACCGCGCCGGAGGCCACCAGCCTGCCGCGGTGCATCACCACCACGTGCGTGCAGGTCTGCTCCACCTCGGCGAGCAGGTGGCTGGACACCAGTACCGTGCGGCCGGTGGCCGCGTAGCGGCGCAGCACCTCTCGCATCTGGTGGATCTGCGGTGGGTCGAGGCCGTTGGTCGGCTCGTCGAGCACCAGCAGCTCCGGCAGCCCCAGCATCGCCTGCGCGATCGCCAGCCGTTGCCGCATGCCCTGGCTGTAGGTGCGGACCCTGCGGTGCACGGCGTCGCCGAGCCCGGCGATCTCCAGTGCCTCCCCAAAGTGTGCCCGCTCGGCAGGCCGCCCGGTCGCGGCCCAGTACAGCCGCAGGTTCGCCTCACCGGAAAGGTGCGGCAGGAATCCGGAGCCCTCGACGAACGAGCCGATGCGCGACAGCACCGGCGCGCCGGGCCGCACCGGGTGGCCGAACACCTTGATCTCGCCCTCTGTGGGGTTGATCAGGCCCATCAGCATCCGCAGCGTGGTGGTCTTGCCCGCGCCGTTGGGCCCGAGCAGGCCGAGCACCTGGCCCGGCTCCACCCGCAACGACAACCCGGCCACGGCGGTCAGCCCGCCGGGGTAGGACTTGGTCAGCCCCTCGATGACAAGCGGGGTGTGCTCCAGCGCCGGGTCCGGCCGGTGTGAGCGGCGGCGCCGCAGCGCGGCCACCACCACCGCCGCCGAGGCGACCGCGAGGGTGCCCGCGATGCCGAGCAGTTGTGGCAGCGGCCACCCCGACGTCACGGTGTTGCCACCGACCACTGGCACGGCCAGCCGCGCACCGCCCGCGAGTGACAGCCGGTAGGCAGCGGGTGTGGTGGGGGTGGCGTAGGACTGGTCGGTCGTGCCGATGACGAGTTGCAGCCGGTGCCCGGACTCCACCGGCCGCACCACACCCGGCAGTGTCACGGTCACCTCGACCGGTGTGCCGTCGGCGGGCAGTGAGGGCACGCGGATCGCCGAGACGGCGTTGCCCGGCAGCGTGCGTGTGCCGTCGGGGTTGACGTCGTACAGCTTGGCGAACAGTACCGCCGCGCCCGCCGGTGCCGGTCCACCCGCCGAGGCGATCCGCAGCCGCACGGTCGAGGAGCCCGCGACGAGCAGTTGGGAGTCCAGCGGCCGCGAGACGAACGTCGCCGACTGGCCGGGCGGGTCGACGGTGAACAGGCCTGACAGTCGTGAGGAGTTCGCCACCACGCGGTTCAGGCCGGGGATGCCGCTCACCGCGGCGGGTGCCGCCCCGGGTGGGCGCACGGCCACCTGCTCCGGTCCGTCGAGCGCGACCGGGCGGCGCTGGGTGTCGCCTGAGCCGAGACCGGGGTAGCCGTCGGCCTCCACGCTGCGCACCGACGGTGCACCGGATGCCCGCAGCGAGCCCTGTACGTCGTAGCGGAACGACGCGGGGGTGGAGGTTTCGTCGGTGCGCGCGGTGTCGAGGTGTGCTTGCAGGAAGTCGCCGATGGTCGCCCGCAGCTGCGGGCCGGGCACCCCGCCGTCGTGCCCGCCGGTGTACCAGATGACCGACACGGGCGCTCCGGCCTCGGAGATCTGGCGGGCGTTCGCGTCGGCCTGGTCGAGTCCGAACAGGGTGTCGTTCTCGCCCTGGACGAGCAGCGTCGGCGCCGTGATCTCGCCGGTGACCGAGGCGGGGGACACCCGGCGCAGCAGCGCCAGCGTCGGCTCGCTCGCCCGGCCGTCGACGGCGACGTCGTTGTACGCGGCGCAGACCTGCTCGGTGAAGCGCCCGCAGACCTCGCCCGTCGCCGGCGGCGAGGGCGAGCCCTGGCGTGCGCCGCCGGACGGCCCCGCGGTCCCGAAGCCGCCACCGGCCTGGCCGCCCACGCCTGCGTCGGTTGTCCCGCCGGTGCCGCCGGTACCACTTTCACCGTTGTCCAGTTCGTCGCCCGGCTCCATCGCCTCGGCGCCGGGGCCGCCTGCCGTGGGCGCTCCCAGTCCCGCGGAGAACAGCGTGCCTGCCCATGCCCGCTTGAACACGCCGTCGTCGGCGGCGGCGCCCGCGGCCGGCGTGGCGGCGCGCGGGTCGCCGGTGGTGGCGTTGTTCGGCAGCAGCGCCTGCGCCAGGTCGTTATAGGTCATCACCGGCGCGATCGCGTCGACCCGTTCGTCCGTGCCCGCCAGCAGCAGGGCCAGCGCGCCGCCGTAGGAGGCACCGGTGACGCCGACGAGCGGGTCCCCCTCGCCCTCGGTCAGCACCTCCGGCAGCCCCGCGAGGTGGTCTACGAGCCGAACCGCGTCGGCGACCTCGTAGTCGGGGTCGTTCAGCGCGATGCGTCCCGTGCTGGTGCCGAAGCCGCGCGCCGAGTAGGTCAGCACGACGAAGCCGCGCTCGGCGAGTTCGGCTGCCTCGCGGGAAACGCTGTTCTTGTCCCCGCCGAAGCCGTGCGGCAGCAGTACCGCGGGGGCGGGGGTCACCTCCGGCACGTACAGCGTGGTGTCCAGTTGCACGCGCTGTTCGGAGCCGGGTGCCGCGGCGACGTCGATGGTGGCTTCCCGCGTGCGGTAGGAGGGCGCCTCGTCGTCGTCCCCGACCCAGATCACCGCACCCGCGCCGAGGACAACGACGGCGGCGAGCAACGCGAGCAAGCGCAGCCGGCGGCCGCGTGGACGTGGAGTTCGGCGCACGCCCTCACACTATGCGGCGTTTGCTGAGAACCCGCTGTGGGCATCCTCGCCCCAGGCGGGCTCCAGCGGCCCTGTGACACAGGTTACGGCGGAAGTCGCCTGGTGTGGGCCGCAGCGGCTGGCTTTCCCATTCCGGACCCGCGATGATTGGACACGTTGTGGAGGGGAGTATTCCTTCGCGGCGGCGTCGTCAGCACGGCTGTCCCTGGGGCACCCGGCGCCGTCGGCCGGCACGGCCGGTGGAAGAGACCTCCGGGTAGTGGCCCGCATTTCCGCTAACCGGAGGTTGTCGTCATATGACCGTGCCGTTCTGGCTGTGGCTTGCCACCATCGGGGGCCTGCTCGCGCTGCTGGCGATCGATCTCGTGATCGTCGATCGCAAACCCCACCAGGTCACCACCGGTGAGGCCGCGCGCTGGGTGATCTTCTACATCTCGTGTGCGATCGTGTTCGGCGCAGGCGTGTGGCTGCTCGGGGGTCACGACCCAGGGGTCGAGTTCTTCACCGGTTACCTCACCGAGTACTCGCTGTCGGTCGACAACCTGTTCATCTTCATGGTGATCATGTCGTCGTTCCGGGTGCCCGCGATCCACCAGCACAGGGTGCTGCTCATCGGCATCCTGCTGGCGCTGGTGATGCGGGGCGCGTTCATCGCGATCGGTGCCGCGCTCATAGCCAAGTTCGTGTGGATCTTCTTCATCTTCGGCGCCTTCCTGGTGTGGACGGCGATCAGCATGGTGCGCGGCGACAGCGGCCACGAGGAGTACCACGAGAACCTGGTGACCCGCTGGGTGCGCAAGGTCTTCCCCGTCACCGACGAGTACGTGGGGCACAAGTCGATCGTCAAGCGGGACGGCAGGCGGTACCTGACGCCGATGTTCGTGGTGATCGTCGCCATCGGGAGCGCGGACCTGCTGTTCGCGGTGGACTCCATCCCGGCGATCTTCGGTATCACGCAGGACGCCTACCTGGTGTTCACGGCCAACGCCTTCGCGCTGATGGGGCTGCGGCAGCTCTACTTCCTGCTCGGCGGGCTGGTGACCAAGCTGGTGTACCTGTCCTACGGGTTGGCGTTCATCCTCGCGTTCATCGGCGTGAAGCTCGTGCTGCACGCGCTGCACGAGTACCACGTGACGCCGGCCTGGTTGGAGATCAACAACTGGACCTCGCTCGGCGTGATCATCTCGGTGCTCGTCATCACCACCGTGGCGAGCATCCTGAAGTCCCGCCGTGACCCGGGGGCGGTGAGCAAGCTGGACCTGCGCCCACCCGCCCCGGAGGACGCGTCGAGCACCTCCCGCGACAGGTAAAACCTTTAGGTTCGCTAAGGAATTCGGGTAGGATCGCCGGATGCGACCCGCTGATCTTGAACTGCTCGCCGTGCCGGGCAGGCCCGCGTTGCATGGTGACCTCCTGCTGACCGCGGTGAGCAGGCCGAGTCTGGAGACCGACAGCTACACCGGTGCGCTGCGCCGGATCGACCTCGACGGCGTGGGCGGCACCGGCACGGGGTGGACCCACGGCGAGCGGGACGCCTCGCCCGCCATCTCTCCCGACGGGCGCTGGGTGGCCTTCACCCGGGCACAGGGGCGCGAGCGGCCACAGTTGTACGTGATGCCCTCGGACGGCGGAGAGCCGAGGCGGCTGACCGCGTTGCCGCTCGGTGTGAACCCACCGGTGTGGGCGCCGGACTCGCGCCGCATCGCGTTCACCGCACGCGTGCCCGAACCGGGTCGCTACGGCACACCCGCCGACGGCGAGGTGGAAGAAACCGGACCGGAGCCCGATGCCGAGCGGCCCCGGCTGATCACCCGGTTCGACTACCGGGTCGACGACGTCGGTTTCCTGCGTGACCGGCCCGCACGGCTGTTCGTGCTCGACGCGCTTGCCGTGCTGGAAGTCCAGGACGGGGCAGAGCCGCAGCAGCCGACCCCGCTCACCGACGACCGGGCGAGCGTCAGCGACCCGGCATGGACCCCGGACGGCACGCACGTGTTGGTGGTGGCTCCCCGCGACTGGGACCGCGCCGAGACGCTGCACAGCGACATCTACGCCGTGCCTGCCGCCGGCGGCGCGCCCGCACTGGTGGTGCGCACCAGTGGTAGGGCGGGTAAACCCGCCGTGGCGGCCGACGGCACGGTGCTGTTCTACGCCGACGAGTACGAGGGCTTCTCCGCGGCGGCACGCAACACCGGCCTGTGGGCGGCCACGCTCAGCGACGAGGGCTTCGGGGGTGCGCCCGCGTCGCCACGCAGGCTCACCGACCCCGAGACCGTCGACTGCGTCGGCGAGGCGGGCCCGCCCGCACCCTACGGCGACGGCGTGCTCGTGGTGGTCCGCAACCGGGGGGCGGCCGAGTTGCGCTCGGTGCCACGCTCCGGCGAGCGTATGGAGCTTTTCACGCTGCCCGTATTGGCGGGGGAGCGGGCCGCGGTGCGGGCTTTCGTGGTGGACGGCGAGCGCGTCGCCGTGGTCCGCTGCGGTCAGCGGGACGCGGGCGAGGTGGTGCTGCTGGCCGGCGGCGAGGAGCGCACCCTGACCGACTTCTCCGCGCCGCTTCGGCAGGCGGGAATACGCCCGATCACGGAACTGACCGCCACGGCACCCGACGGCTACCCGGTGCACGGTTGGCTCGTCGCGCCCAAGGGCGAGGGCCCGCACCCGGTGCTGCTGCTGATTCACGGGGGCCCGTTCGCGCAGTACGAGTGGAGCTTCTTCGACGAGGCACAGGTGTACGCCTCGGCAGGCTACGCGGTGGTGCTCGGCAACCCGCGCGGCTCGGCCGGGTACGGCGAGCGGCACGGGCGAGCGGTGGTCGGCGCGCTCGGCACCGTGGACGCCCACGACCTGCTCGCGCTGCTCGACGAGGCGCTGCGCAGGCCGGAACTGGACGCCGAGCGGGTCGGTGT
The DNA here is from genome assembly GCF_011761185.1 of Saccharomonospora amisosensis. Classification (NCBI taxonomy): domain Bacteria; kingdom Bacillati; phylum Actinomycetota; class Actinomycetes; order Pseudonocardiales; family Pseudonocardiaceae; genus Saccharomonospora; species Saccharomonospora amisosensis. Next base: position 1,893,201 of record NZ_JAAOYM010000001.1, read on the forward strand.
GCAGGGCGGTTCCTACGGTGGCTTCATGACGGGCTGGCTGGCGGCCTGGCACGGTGAGCGGTTCCGCGCCGCGTGGAGCGAGCGGGCCGTCAACGCGTGGGACTCCTTCGTCGGCAGCTCGGACATCGGGTGGTGGTTCGCGGAGAACTATGTCGGCAGCGACCCGGAGCTGCTCAGGAAGGCGAGCCCGCTGACCCATGCCGAGCGCATCACGATCCCGTTCGCCGTCGTGCATTCCGAGCGTGACTGGCGCTGCCCGCTGGAGCAGGCGCAGCGGATGTTCGTCGCGCTGCGGCGCAACGGCACGGACGCCGAGCTGTTGCTGTTCCCCGGCGAGGGGCACGAGCTGACCCGGTCGGGCAGGCCGAGGCACCGCAAGTGGCGATTCGAGGCCGTGCTCGAGTGGTGGCGACGGCACCTTCCGCACGCGGTGACGTGATCAGTGACCTGATCAGTTCAGCATGAGGTAGTTGAGCTCGTCGCACACTCGGCTGAGCGGGACGTCCAGCCCGGGGTGGTCCAGTTGCAGCAGCACGTCGGGCGCGGCGGGCAGCGCGGCCCTTGCGGGCGGGTCCCACAGGCAGATGGCGGGGGCACCGGAGTCCATCGAGGAGCGGTACCACAGCCCGTCGAGGTCGTCGTAGGCGGCGCGGATGGCGCGGGCCCACGCCTGGGTGATCCGCTTGGGCCCGCTGGAGATCTCCTGCGAGGCGCCGACGCGGGTCGGCCACAGCCCGGAGAGGTCGAGCAGTCGAAGTGTCCTCGCCGGGCGGACCACCACCAGATGTGGCCCCCTGGTCTTACGGTCAAGTGTCGAGGTGGTCTGGAACACCTCGGCGACGCTCGTACGGACGGAGAGCCCGAAGTAGAGCACCCCGTTGCCGCGGTCGGTCATCGGTTCACCACGGCGGGGGTGTTGCGGGTCGAAGCGGCCGTGCGGCAGCGGGCCGGTGTAGCGGAAGCTGTCCCAGCGTTGCGGGTGGTTGCCGTGCGCGGTGAAGATCCGGACCAGCCGGGTAGCAGGGTGCACCGCGACGACGTCCTCGGTGCGGCGCAACTCGTTCAGCAGTACGGTGCGCGACGGCGGCAGGGGCAACCTTGCCATGGACAGCGATCGACCTGTTCCTTGCTCGTACCGCCGCCGTTTCAGACCGGTGTACCGAGCGTGGCGGCCAGCCGTGCCACGGGTTCGGGGTCGCCACCCGCGAGCAGCCACTGGCGCGGGGTCGCCTGCTTGCCGTTGATCACCAACTCCGTCTGCGGCGTGCTCATGAACGCGGCGACCACCAGGGCCGGCTGGTCGTCGGGCACCGCGCGCAACACGACGTCGAGTCCCGGCAGCACGCCGCTGCCGGTGAACTGCCAGGCGGGCAGCCGCCAGCCGCCCTGGTCCTTCCACCCGGTCAGTCTGCGTTCCTTGAGCCGGTGGCGGATGCGACTGTCGTCGACGCCAAGCCTTGCCGCCGCGTCCTGCACGGTGAGCGCGGAGTCGGCGAGCACGGCGTGCTCGGCCACGGTCCGCGCCCGGTAGTCGCGCTCACCCTCCCGGCGCGCGGAGAGATCCAGCCCGACATCGGCGAGCGTGCCCCGCTGGTCGGGGGAGAAGTAGTGCGCCGGATCCGGGTTGGGAGGGCTGAGCCGCCGTGCCGCGTCCTCGACCAGTGCCAAGAATTCCGAGGGGTTGACCTTCAGCCCGGCCTTGGCGAGCACGTTCTCCAGCGCGACGGTGGTCATGCGCATAGATTAGCCTGTATGTGCGCCTTCGTGCGCTTCGCTGGGGAAACGGTGCGGAAAATCACCAGAATCGACACACAACGCACAGAATACAACACAAGCTGTAACCGTCCGACTCAGTGTGCCCGTGCCGGACGGGTGTGTCCAGATCCGATTGTCGTGAAGAACGCACTCGCCGTGCTGGCGGTGAGTGTCCGGCACTCACGTGACAGGTGTGCCTGGTCGCTGTATCCGGCTTCGACGGCCAGCGAGGCCAGGTCGGCGGCGGCCGAGGCCGCGGCCATGGCACGACGCAGCCGCGCCACCCGCAGGTAGGTGGCCGGGCCGAAGCCCACCGCCTCGGTGAACCGTCTGCGGAACTGCCGTTGCCCCAGCGGCAGTCCCGCCACCGCGTCCCGCACCCGTGGCACCCCGGCGTCCAGCCGGGAGAGCACGACGTCGAGCATCGGGTCGCGCTCCGTGCCGACGACCCGCTCGGTGACCAGCGCCGTGAGGCTGTGTGGGTGGTGTGACAGCAGGTCGGTGACCGCCCTGCCCGCGCGTCCCCACAGGTCGCCCAACGCCACCCTGCGGTCGGTCAACTCGTCGGCGGCCACGCCGAGAGCTCTGGGGGCATGCCCTGGCCGGAACCGCACGCCGTGCACGGGTGTGCCCGGCGGCAAACCCGCCTGCCAGGCGCCGGTGTCCGGTCCCGCCACGAACGCCGACTCGCCTGCCACCACCAGGTCGACGCACCCGTCCGGGACGATGCGCTCGCCACCCCCGGTGTGGTTCCACCACACGCAGCGCACGGTCTCGCGCAGTGCCGGTGGCGGGTCCGTCTCGCGGTACACGGCCCCATCATCCTCTCGCCGTGCGGCTACCGTGTGCCGGGTGAGCGCCGTTATCGACAGCCTGGCGTGGGTACTGGTTCGCGACCGCGCACTGCTCGGCGTACGTACCAGGGGCAAGGACAAGTTCTACCTGCCGGGTGGCAAGCGCGAGCAGGGCGAGAGCGACGTCGCGGGGCTGTGCCGTGAGATCCGCGAGGAACTCGGCGTCGAACTCGATCCGCTCAGCTTCTCGCTGTTCGCGGTCCTCGACGAGCCCGCCGACGGCTACGCGGACGGTCGCCAGGTGCACATGACCGCCTACACCGCGCGGTTTCGTGGGGAGCTTTCGCCGGGCGGGGAGATCGCCGAGTTCGCGTGGTTGTCGGCCGCCGACGCGCACCGCTGCCCGGCCGCGGGCCGCCGCGTGCTGAACCTGCTCGCGCAAGCCGGCCTCATCGACTGACCCGCCCGCGAGTCCCCCGTTCCCGCCCGCGAGTCCCCCGTTCCCGCCCGCGAGTTCTGCGTACACGTGTCAGCGGTGCGGCCCACTGGCAGTTATATGCCGCAGGGGTTGTATTACTGCGGTGGCAAATACGTTCGAGGTGCTGGGGGAACACCGACGCAGGGAGATCCTGGATCTACTGCGAGGCGGCGAACGGTTGGTCGGCGATCTTGCCGGCCGGCTCAGCCTCACCCAGCCCGCCGTGTCCCAACACCTGCGCGTGCTGCGCGAGGCAGGGCTCGTCGACGTACGCCAGGACGCCCAGCGCCGGTGGTACCGGTTGCGGCCGGAGCCGCTGCTGGAGATCGAGTCGTGGCTTGCTCCGTACCGCAGGTTCTGGGCCGACCGGCTCGACGCCCTCGAACGCCACCTGGACACGATGCCGGGCATGCCTGACGGGAAGGACGCGCCGTGAACGACGAATCGCGCCGAGCGGGTGAGGAGTGGACGCCGCGTTCCGGGTCGGCCGGCGGCGCCGACCCGCTCGGCGCACTCGAGGTCATCGACGGCAGGCCGGTACTGCGCTTCGAGCGTCGCCTGTCGCACCGGCCGGAGAAGGTGTGGCGCGTCCTCACCGAGCCGGGCGAGCTGGCACACTGGTTCCCCGCCGCCATCACCACGGCACCGCGGATCGGCGCCACGCTGCGGTTCTCCTTCGAGGCGGGCGCACCCGAAGGCGAGTACACACGCGGCCGCGTCCTGGAGTTCGATCCGCCGAAGGTCTACGCGTTCGACTGGGCAGGCTCGGTGTTGCGCTTCGAGCTCGTTGCGGACGGCGACGGCTGCCTGTTGCTGTTCAGCCACCCCCTCAGCGGTACGGGCACCGAGGGCGACCTGCCTTCCGCTGCCCGGCAGGCTCCCGGCTGGGACGCCTGCCTCGGCCTGCTCGCGGCCACACTCGAAGGCGAGCCAGCCGAGCCGCCCGGCAGTGACTGGTTCCTTGCCCGCGCCGAAGCCTACGTAGAGAGCTACGGGCTCGGCGAAGGGGTGGCCATTGTGGACGGAGGCGGCTGGATGCTGCGGTTCGAGCGGGATCTGGTCCAGCCGCGGGAGCACGTGTGGGCGGCGCTGACCGAGGGAGAACTCCCGTCGCGGGAGGGCAGGCACCGCTGCGCTTCGCCCATGGCTACCTGGAACCCGCGGCCGTAACGGAACTGCTGGAGGGTCGGACGGTCGAATATGTGTGGCGCCACGCGGGCACCGACGCTGGGACCGTCCGATTCGAACTGCGGGACCAGCAGCCTCTCGGGACCCGACTCGTGCTGACCCAGACGGTGCCCCCAGCTCTCGCCGAGCAACGCGCGACGCAGCTCGCGGCGTGGCAGACCTACCTGGAGCTGCTGTTCGCCGCGCTGCACGGCGATGTGCGCCGCCCATGGCCGCGGGACCGCACCGAGCTGCTGCGGCAGCGCTACGAGCAGCGCCTCGGCGAGGGGCGCGTGATGCGACCGGCCACCGAGTGCGCCGGGTCAGGCGCGGGCCGTCTCGTGCACGTGCCGCCACCGAAGCCCGTTGCGGGCGGTGGAATCACGCCACAGCAGCGCGGTCACCACGCGGCTTGATCGGTTCTCGCCGTCGCGATGGTCCTCGGCGAACCGCACCAGCACGAACTCCGAGGTGTCGGCGAGGATCCGCACATCGTGAACCTCGATGCGCAGCCCGGGACGCGCGTTCCGGGCGCGGGAAAGCCCGTCGAACAGTTCACCGGGCGACACCACGGTGCCGTCGACGCCGACCAACTCGAAGTCGCTCGTGTGCGCGGCGCTGAAGTCGTCGAGCAGGTCGGGTTCGCACTCGCTGCCCAGCCACCTGGCCAGCAGGTCGTGGTGGGCGGCGACCTCGGCATGGACGGCATGGACCTCGCCCGGCAGCGATTCCTCGGTCACCCTGCCCCCATTCGCCGATGCCGGCCGCTGCCGTGTTCAGCCACGCTCGCGCACCTTCGGATCGGTTGCCGGCAGGTAACACCAGCGGTCCCCGCTCGTCCGGTTCGCTGACCTGACCGCAACATGATCGTCATCTTGCCATCAAGCTTCGCGGGTGTACTTCACGGCGACTCACACCGGTGAGGCGCACCTAGGGTTCCGTCGCCACGGCGAGGCTGGTCCGAGAGGTGCAGGCGGGCCGCACCAGGCCCGTTCCACGGCGGGACAAAAGCCCGGGAGGTCAGCCACGCCCGGCTGCCTCGCGGCCGGGCGCCGACCGTGGAGCAGCCAATGGGACAGTTCCATCGCCACTCGTATCACGACAACTACGGTCCTGAGGCCAGGCGGGCTGTCGAGGCCGAGGCCAGCCTTCCGACGGCCAAGCACGAGGAGGAAATCGCCCGCGGGCTGGAACTCGGCCTGCCCGGCGCCGACTCGATAGCCGACCGCACCATCCCGACGTTCTCGCGCGGCGAGTTGCCACACTTCGCCGGGATCAACACGTTTCTCAAGGCGCCTTATGTCGAGGACGTTCGACGCTGCGGAGAGTACGACGTAGCCGTGCTCGGCGCGCCGTTCGACGGCGGAACGACCTACCGCTCCGGCACCCGGTTCGGCCCGCAAGGCATCCGCAAGATCTCCGCGCTGTACGGGCCGTACAGCTTCGAGCTGGGTGTGGACCTGCGCGAGTCGATCAGCATCGCGGACCTCGGCGACGTGTTCACGATCCCCGGCAACATCGAGAAGACCTTCGACCAGATCTCGAAGGCCGTGGGTCATGTCTACGCCTCGGGTGCGTTCCCCGTGGTGCTCGGCGGGGACCATTCGATCGGCTACCCGACGACTCGTGCCGTCGCTGAGCAGCTCGGTGGCGGCAATCTCGGGATCATCCACTTCGACCGCCACGTCGACACTCAGGAGACCGACCTCGACGAGCGGATGCACACCACACCGTGGTTCCACGCCACGGACATCCCCAACGTGCCGCCGAAGAACCTCGTGCAGATCGGCATCGGAGGCTGGCAGGCACCGCGGCCAGGCGTCAAGGTCGGCCGGGAGCGCGGTACCACGGTCATGACGGTCACCGACTGCGTGGAGATGGGCATCGAGGCCGCCGCGCAACGGGCGCTCGATGTGGCGTGGGACGGTGCAGACGCGGTGTGGCTCTCGTTCGACGTCGACTGCCTCGATGCCGCCTTCGTGCCGGGTACGGGCTGGCCGGAGCCTGGTGGGTTCCTGCCGCGCGAGGTGCTCAAATTCATCCAGCTCATCGCGCGGCGCCCGCTCGCGGGCATCGAGGTCGTCGAGTGTTCGCCGCCTTACGACAACGGCGAAATCACCTCGCTCATCGCCACCCGCGTCATCTGCGACACCCTCGGCTGCCTTGTGCGCGCGGGCCACCTCCCCACCTTCAAGGCCTGACGGCCGCTCACTTCAAGGCCTGACGGCCGCTCACACCGGAGACTGTCGTGATCATTATTGGGGTCGGCCTCAGCGTTCTCGCCATCGTCGTCATCGGGTTGGCCGTCGCGCGCAAAGTGGACGGTGACGCCACCAACTTCCTCGTCGCGGGACGCTCTTTGGCGTTGCCGCTGTCGGCTGCCGGTCTCATGGGGCAGGCGGTGGACACCAACGCGACACTCGGCAACACCGATCTGTCGGCGGCGGCCGGCTTCTGGGCCGGGGCGAGCCTGCCCATCGGACTGGCAGGCTGCCTCGTACTGACCGGGCTGTTCTTCGCCAAACGCATGAACCGGATGAAGTTGCTGACGATCGCCGACTTCTACCGGCGTCGCTACGGCCGAGGGGTCGAGATCGTGGCTTCCGTGCTGATGATTTTCAGCTTCTGCATCCTGCTCGCGGGCAACCTGGTGGCGGGCGGCTACCTGTTCGAGCAGTTCCTCGGCACCAGCTACACCGTTGGGGTGCTGCTCATCGTCTTGGTGGTGGTCGGGTACACGGCGGCGGGCGGAATGTTCAGTGACGCGTACACGGCGTTCGCCCAAATGATCATCACGGTGTGTGCGACGCTGGCGTTGTTCGCGTGGGTGGCGGCGCGGTACGGGATCACGATCCCCGAGGGCATGGGCCCGTTCGACCTCGGTCAACTCGGCGATACCGAGCAGGGCGCGCCGATGAACTGGGCGACCCTGTTCGCGCTCGGTGTCGGAGACATCGTCGCGATCGACTTCATGCAGCGGATCTTCGCGGCGCGCTCGCCGAAGGTCGCCCAGCGGGCGTGCTTCGTCGGCGCGCTGGGCACCCTCGCGGTCGGTGTGCCGTTCTCGCTCGTGGCGCTGTCCAGCGGCGAGATCCTCGGGCCCGAGGGCGCGGAAGGGCCGGTCCTGTTCGCGGTACTGGAGCGGGCGGCGCCGCCCGCGCTGACGATCCTGGTGCTGTCCGGCATCGTGGCCGCTTCCTGCTCCACGGCCAACGGCGCGATCCTGGGAACGTCGGCCGTCGCGGCGCGCAACGTGTTCGGCGTGCGGATCGGTGAGACGCCCTCCGGCTCCGACCAGTTGCTTCGCGCCACACGCTTCATGTTGTTGCCGGTGGTCGGTGTCGCGGTGTTGTTCGCGCTGCGGGTGCCCGAGACCGGCATCCTGCTGACGCTCGCGTTCGACGTGATGCTCGCCGCGTTGGCGGTCCCGTTCGTGCTGGGCCACTACTGGCGGCGTAGCTGCACGGCAGCGGCGGTCGCGGCGATCGCGGTCGGCTCAACCGTACGGCTGGTGCTGTTCGTGCTCACCCCCACCATGTACGGGGCCCCGAACACGCTGTGGTACGTGCCGAACGATCTCGTCGGTGCGGGACTGGACGGGTGGGTCACGTTCCTCGCCGCGGCGGCATCGCTCGTGGCCTTCGTCGTTGTGGCGCTGGCGCGGCGGCCGCAGCCGGTGCCGGACGTGTTCACGGAAGGGCAGCAGCGACCACGTCGCGTGGCGAGTCCGGCTTCCTGACGGCCCGTGGCCGTCGCGACCACCGCGGGGCGGCAGCATGCGGCTGCCCGTCAGCTCACCAGCCGCGCTCGCGCCACTGCGCCAAGTTCGGACGCTGCTCGCCGAGCGTGGAGTCGTCGCCGTGCCCGGGGTAGAACCATGTCTCGTCGGGCAGCACAGCGAAGACACGCTGTTCGACGTCGTCGATGAGCGAGCGAAAGTCCTGCTGCGATTTGGTCTTGCCGACCCCACCGGGAAACAGTGAGTCGCCGGTGAACAGGTGCGGGTGCCCCTCGGGGTCGCGGTACAGCAACGCGATGGAGCCAGGGGTGTGCCCGCGCAGGTGGATCACCTCGAGGGTGCACTCGCCGACGGCCACCGTGTCCCCGTGCTCCAGCAGGAAATCGGGCGGCACGGGCAGTGGCTCGGCGTCGGCGGGGTGCGCGGCGGTGTTGGCACCGTAGGCACCGGCCACGGCGCCGAGCGCCTGCCAGTGGTCGGGGTGCTGGTGGGTGGTGACGATCGTTCGCAGCGACGGGCGGTCGTCGTCGTGACCGATGAGGTCGGAGATGCGCTCGGGGTCGTTGGCGGCGTCGATCAGCAACGCCTCGTTGCTGTCCCGGCAAACCAGCAGGTAGGCGTTGTTGTCCATCGGGCCGACCGACAGCTTCGTGATGGTCAGTGCGCCGAGGGTGCGCCGCGCGGCGTCCCCTCCCGGCTCCACATGGCCGGTGTACTCCTCTACGACGTTCACGCGGCACACCGTAGTCGCTTCGCGAGCCCCCATCGAGCGCCGGTCGTGTCGCCCATTAGTGTTCGTGCACCGTCAACCCGAGGAGAGGTGTGACCACTGGCGCCCGACTCGGCGCAGCGTCGGCTGCGTCATCGCAGTCCTCGCAGTCTTCGCAGTCCTCACGATCGTCTCGGAAGCTGAGCTGGGACCTCATCCGCGTTGTCGCGATCGGGTTCGTCGTCATCGGGCACGTAGCCGGGCTTGCGTCGCTGGTACCCGGCATCGCGCCGTATCCGGACGAGCTGCGGGCACTGCGAATCCCGTTCGGGACGGTGACGCTGCTGGTGCTTTCCGGCTACTTCGTGGGACCGACGCTGCGGCGCGGCGACGCGGGTCGCTGGTTCCGTGCGCGGCTGGCGAGACTGTTGCCCGCGTACCTGACGGCCGTGCTGATCACCTACGTCGTCACCCGCCTGGTTGTGGTGGACTTCAACGGCTGGTACCACCACGACGGGCTGTACGGCCTGCTGTTCGCGCCCCCGATCGTTCCGGAACAGCCCGTGCCGGGCGCGCTGCCACCGTGGCACGTGCCCGACCTCAACGACCTGCTGCTCAACCTGCTGTTGCTGCACGAATGGAACCCGGACTTCTATCACCGCATCGACGGCTCGTACTGGACGCTGCCCGTGCAGGTGGCCGCGTTCGCCGCCGCCGCCCTGTTGTGGCGCGCCGGATTGCGGCACAGGTTCCGCCCGCACACCGTGCTGTGGGCGGTGACGCTGGTCTCCGCCGCTTCGCCAGCGCTGAGCCTGCTCTTCAGCACCCTGCCCGCGGGGACCGGCCTGTCCCGAGCCCATCTGTTCGCGGCAGGGCTGGCGATCTGGTTGTGGCAGGAGCGAAGGCTCGGTAGCGGGCACCTAGCCGGCCTGCTGCTGGCCACGTTGGTGCTGCACGCGGTCTGGACGAGCCCGCCGGTGCCCGCCTCGGTGGCCGGTTTCGCGATCATGCTGGTGGCCATGTGCTTCGCTGCCCGGGGGCCGGACTGGGCCGTCGGCCCGCTCGCGCGGCTGCGGCGCCCGATCTCGTGGCTGGCGGGCATCAGCTTCGGCCTGTACCTGGTGCACCAGCAACTCGGCTACGTCGTGGCGAGGCTGCTCACCGAAGCCGGGGTGTCCGCGTGGTGGCTACGCTTGACACTGGTGGTCGGTTTCGCGGTGATGGCGGCGTGGCTGCTCACCGTGCTGGTCGAGCGGCCCGCGTACCGGGCGCTGACCAGGCCGTCCCTGCGGGCCGCGACGGCGGTGGGTCGTCCGCCGTCCGGTTCTGTCGGTGGCTCGCCCTAGCATGGTGTCGGCCGGGCTTCCCGGCCGTCCACAGACCAGTTGAAGGGACCCCGGGTGGCTGATCGCCTTGTAGTCCGTGGCGCCCGCGAGCACAACCTCCGCGGCGTCGACATCGACCTGCCTCGGGACAGCATGATCGTGTTCACCGGGCTGTCCGGCTCGGGCAAGTCCAGCCTGGCGTTCGACACGATCTTCGCGGAGGGGCAGCGCCGCTACGTGGAATCGCTGTCCGCCTACGCCCGCCAGTTCCTCGGGCAGATGGACAAACCCGACGTGGACTTCATCGAGGGTCTTTCGCCCGCGGTGTCGATCGACCAGAAGTCCACCTCCCGCAACCCACGCTCCACCGTCGGCACGATCACCGAGGTACACGACTACCTGCGACTGCTGTACGCGCGGGCGGGCAAGCCACACTGCCCGCAGTGCGGCGAACCGATCAGCAAGCAGACCCCGCAGCAGATCGTGGACCAGGTGCTGGCGATGGAGCCTGGCACGCGATTCCAGGTGCTGGCGCCGATCGTGCGCGGCCGCAAGGGCGAGTACGTCGATCTGTTCGCCAATCTGCAGCAACAGGGTTACGCCCGCGCCCGCGTCGACGGCGCCGTCCACTCCCTCACCGAACCGCCGAAGCTCAAGAAGCAGGAGAAGCACGACATCGGGGTGGTTGTCGACCGGCTCACCGTCAAACCCACCTCCAAGCAACGGCTCACGGACTCGGTCGAGACCGCGCTTCGGCTCGCCGACGGTCTGGTGGAACTGGAGTTCGTGGACCTGCCCGAGCACGACCCGCACCGGGTGCGCGGCTTCTCCGAGAACCTCGCCTGCCCCAATGGTCACGCGCTGGCGATCGAGGACCTGGAGCCGAGGTCGTTCTCGTTCAACTCGCCCTACGGGGCATGCCCGGAGTGCACCGGTATCGGGGTGCGCAAGGAGGTCGACCCGGAGCTGGTCGTGCCCGACGACGAGCTGTCACTCGCCGAGGGCGCCATCGCGCCATGGTCGGGCGGGCAGAGCGCGGAGTACTTCCAGCGGCTGCTGGAGTCGCTCGCGGAGACCATCGGCTTCCGTACGGACGTGCCGTGGCGCAAGTTGCCCGCGAAGGCGCAGAAGGCGGTGCTGCACGGTGTCGACGAACAGGTGCACGTCCGCTACCGCAACCGCTACGGCAGGCAGCGTTCCTACTACGCCACGTTCGAGGGTGTCATCCCGTTCCTGGAGCGGCGGCACGAGCAGACGGAGTCCGACTACGCGCGGGAACGCTATGAGGGCTACATGCGCGAGGTGCCCTGCCCGGCGTGCCAGGGCAGCAGGCTCAAACCGGAGATCCTGGCCGTCACCCTGGAGCACTCCACGCAGGGCAGCCGCTCGATCGCCGAGGTCAGCGCACTGTCCATCGCGGAGGCGTCGCGGTTCCTTGACGGGCTGGTGCTGGGCAAGCGCGAGGCGATGATCGCGGGCGCGGTGCTGAAGGAGATCCAGGCCCGGCTGCGGTTCCTGCTGGACGTCGGACTCGACTACCTGTCGCTGGACCGCGCCGCGGGCACACTCTCCGGCGGTGAGGCACAGCGAATCCGGCTCGCGACCCAGATCGGCTCAGGCCTGGTGGGCGTGCTCTACGTGCTGGACGAGCCGTCCATCGGCCTGCATCAGCGCGACAACCACCGGCTTATCGAGACGCTCACCAGGCTGCGCGACCTCGGGAACACGCTGATCGTGGTGGAGCACGACGAGGACACCATCAGGGCCAGCGACTGGGTGGTCGACATCGGTCCCGGCGCGGGCGAGCACGGCGGAACCATCGTTCACAGCGGCCCGTTCCGAAAGCTGCTGAGCAACAAGCGGTCGCTGACCGGTGACTACCTCGCGCGGCGCAAGGAGATCCCGGTCCCACCGGTGCGCAGGCCCGCCGATCCGAAGCGGCAACTGACGGTCGTCGGGGCACGGGAACACAACTTGCGCGGCATCGACGTGTCCTTCCCGTTGGGCTGCCTGGTCTCGGTCACCGGTGTCTCCGGTTCGGGCAAATCCACGCTGGTCAACGACATCCTTGGCACGGTGCTGGCCAACAAACTGAACAACGCGCGGCAGGTGCCGGGCAGGCACACCCGCGTTCGCGGGCTCAACCATGTCGACAAGCTGGTGCGGGTCGACCAGTCACCGATCGGCCGTACCCCCAGGTCCAACCCCGCCACCTACACCGGTGTGTGGGACCACGTGCGCAAGCTGTTCGCGGCAACCACCGAGGCGAAGGTGCGTGGCTACCAGCCAGGGAGGTTCTCGTTCAACGTCAAGGGCGGGCGCTGCGAAGCGTGCGCGGGTGACGGCACGATCAAGATCGAGATGAACTTCCTGCCCGACGTGTACGTGCCGTGCGAGGTGTGCAAGGGCGCGCGCTACAACCGGGAGACCCTTGAGGTGCACTACAAGGGCAAGACGGTTTCGGACGTGCTCGACATGCCGATCGAGGAAGCCGCCGAGTTCTTCGAACCGATCAGGGCGATCCACCGCCACCTGCAGACGCTGGTGGACGTCGGGCTCGGCTATGTGCGGCTCGGGCAGCCTGCGCCCACCCTGTCAGGTGGGGAGGCGCAGCGTGTGAAGCTCGCCAGTGAACTGCAGAAGCGCTCGACCGGAAAGACCGTCTACATCCTCGACGAACCCACCACCGGCCTGCACTTCGAAGACATTCGCAAGCTGCTCGGCGTGATCAACGGACTGGTGGACAAGGGCAACACCGTGATCGTCATCGAGCACAACCTCGACGTGATCAAGACTTCCGACTGGCTGCTGGACTTGGGCCCCGAGGGTGGCTCCGGCGGCGGCGCGCTTGTCGCCGAGGGCACGCCGGAGCAGGTCGCCGCCGTCGAGGAGAGTTACACGGGGCGGTTCCTGGCTCCCATTCTGCGAAGCTGACCGGCAAGCTGACCGGAAACGCCTCGCCGGGCACAGCCGTCGCGGCGGATACTGACGCAGTGTCGCTGACCAGTTACCTGTTCCGGGCAACCTGGACGATCAACGCTTCGCCCGATGCCGTGTTCGCCGCCGTGGTCGACGTGGCCTCCTATCCGCGGTGGTGGCCCGATGTGCGCTCGGTCCGGCCCTGCGACGACGACAGCGGCGCGAACGACAGCGGCGCGAACGACAACGGCGCGAACGACAGCGGCGGCGCCGACACCGACACGGCACTGCTGGTCTGCCGCTCGACGCTGCCGCTGCCCATCACGGTGCGGATGAGGCGGGTGGAGCAGAACCGGCCCGCAGGCAGGGTCGCGGTCGCGCTCACCGGTGACCTAGAGGGCATCCTGACCGGTCTGGTCCTGGCCGAGGACGGCACCCGGCTGGAGATCACCCAGCGGGTGGTGGTGCGCACAAGACTGCTGCGGTCGCTGTCCCTCGTGGCTCACCCGCTGCTGCGGGTCAACCACGCCATGATGATGCGACGTGGCCTGCGTGGGCTGCGTGCCCACGTCGATAGCGGATGACCGGGCGACACCCGCGATGTCACGCACCGGCAGGCACGGACGACGAAGGAGATCAGCATGACCGCACAGCAGCCCAAGACCGCGATCAGCACGAGCAAGGCACCGCCACCGGTGGCGGCCTACTCGCAGGCTGTCCGCAAGGGCAACGTGCTACAGGTGGCGGGCCAGGTCGCGCTCGACCCCGCTACCGGCAAGCCGGTGTCCGCAGCGGTGGCCGAGCAGACGCGGCAGGTGTTCGCCAACCTCGAAGCGGTGCTGGCCGCCGCGGGCGCGAGCCTTGCCGACGTGCTGATGATGCGGGTGTACCTCACCGACGTCGCGCACTTCGCCGAGTTCAACGCCACCTACAACGAACTGGTCAGCGAGCCCTATCCGGCGCGCACGACGGTCTACGTCGGGCTGCCCGATCCGTTTCTGGTGGAGATCGACGCACTGGCCGTGCTGGATCAGCGCTAGCTGGTGGACGGAGCCCCAGGGTCCTCGGCGACGCCGAACTCGCGGGCGGGAACGCAGAACTCGCGGGCGAGAGCGGGGGACTCGCGGGCGAGAGCGGGGGACTCGCGAGGGAGAAGGTCAGTGGACCGGACCGGTGTACTTCTCCCCGGGGCCCTGCCCCGGCGGGTCCGGCACGGCGGAGGCCTCCCGGAACGCCCGCTGCAGGGACTGCAACCCGTCGCGCAGCGGCGCGGCGTGCAGGCCGAGATACTCGGCGGAGGAGGTGACCAGACCCGCGAGCGCGGTGATCAGCCTCCTTGCCTCGTCGAGGTCACGATGCGGGCTGGATTCCGGCTCCGCGTCGGCCAGGCCAAGCCGCTCGGCGGCGGCCGACAACAGCATCACGGCCGCCCTGCTGATCACCTCGACACTGGGAATCTCCCGCAGTTCGCGCACGTCGGGGGAATTTTCTCCGAGTTCGCCCGCGTTGACTGTGTCGTCTTGCACTTCTGGTACCCTTCCATGAGCGACCAGCCTCCGAGCGATCGGGGGCCGCAAGTGGAGCCCCGCTCCCACCCGCGTCGCCGCCGAGGCGGCCGGGTCCGGTCACGCGGCATCCCGGCGGTGGTCCCGTCGGGTGGCCGTGCAAGCGTCCGGCGAGCACTGGATGCGGATCGGATTGAGGGCCCCGCACACGGGTACGACACTACCTGTGCCGGGGCCCGTGGCATGTGGGCGCCAGGGTCGGGACACGAGAACAACGACACTTGGACCAAGGAGGCCCCATCAGCTCCGATACGCGCATCAACGAGCGCATCCGCGTCCCCGAGGTACGACTCGTGGGACCGAACGGTGAGCAGGTCGGCATCGTCCGGATCGAGGACGCGCTCCGGCTTGCCCAGGAGGCCGATCTCGATCTGGTCGAGGTCGCTCCGCAGGCGCGCCCGCCAGTGGCCAAACTCATGGACTTCGGCAAGTTCAAGTACGAGAGTGCGCAGAAGGCCCGTGAGTCGCGCCGCAACCAGCAGCTCACCGTCATCAAGGAACAGAAGCTGCGTCCCAAGATCGACCCGCACGACTACGAGACGAAGAAGGGCCACGTGTCCCGCTTCCTCTCCGCGGGCAACAAGGTCAAGGTGACGATCATGTTCCGCGGGCGTGAGCAGTCCAGGCCGGAGCTCGGTTTCCGGCTACTGCAGCGGCTCGCCGACGATGTGTCCGAGCTGGGCTTCGTCGAGTCGTCGCCGAAGCAGGACGGCCGCAACATGATCATGGTGCTGGCTCCCCACAAGAACGCGAAGGCCAAGTCGAAGGCGGCCAAGGACGCAGGCGGCGACGAGGCCTGACCGCCGACATCGGCGTCGGCGCAGGTGACATCCGCTTCGCGCGGTGTCGCCGAAACCCAGCAGCACACCGCTCGCCGGTGTGCTGCCGTCTGAAAGAGGGAAGAATGCCGAAGAACAAGTCCCACAGCGGGATGTCGAAGCGTGTGAAGGTCACGGGCAGCGGCAAGATCCGTCGCCAGCAGGCCGGTCGGCGCCACCTGATGGAGAAGAAGTCCAGCCGCGTCACGCGCAGGCTCGAGGGCACGACCGAGGTCGCCGCTGCCGACGTTCGCCGCGTCAAGCGACTGCTCGGTCGCTGAGTCCGAGCGAGAACCCGCTCCCAACCCATCGGGGCGCCGCAGGTGCCCCCCCGAGACTGACAGGATGGACCCGTGGCACGCGTCAAGCGGGCGGTGAACGCCCAGAAGAAGCGTCGCGCAACTCTCGAGCTGGCCAGTGGTTATCGTGGCCAGCGTTCGCGGCTGTACCGCAAGGCGAAGGAGCAGACACTCCACTCGCTGAACTACGCCTACCGGGACCGCCGTGCCCGCAAGGGTGACTTCCGCCAGCTGTGGATTACCCGCATCAACGCGGCGGCCCGCGCCAACGGCGTCACCTACAACCGGTTCATCCAAGGCCTCAAGGCCGCCGGTGTCGAGGTCGACCGCAAGATCCTGGCCGAACTCGCGGTGAACGACGCGGCGGCATTCACCGCGCTCGTCGAGGTGGCCAGGAACAGCCTCCCGGCCGGCGAGCAGAAGTCGGCCTGATCAGCGACAGCTCACCCGGGCACGTCCTGTATACCCACAGGACGCCCCGGGTCGTCGCGGCAAGGCGCCTGACCACCCGCTCCGGCAGGGCCGAGGCCGGTCGCTTCCTCGCCGAGGGCGCGCAGGCGGTACGGGAGGCCCTGACGCACGGCCGGGTGCGCGAGGTGTTCGTCACCGAGCCCGCGTTCTGCCGCCACGAGGAGCTGCTGCGGCGCGCACCCAAGGTCTCGCTCGTCACGCAGCGGGCCGCCGAGCTGCTGTCGGAAACCGTGTCGCCACAGGGCATCGTGGCGGTGTGCGAGGAGATCACCGTTCCGCTCGCGACAGCGCTGGCGGGCGTCCCCCGTCAGGTTGCCGTGCTCGTCGGAGTCACCGACCCCGGTAACGCCGGAACGGTGCTGAGGGTGGCCGACGCCGCGGGTGCCGATGCGGTGGTGTTCGCGGGAGAGGCCGTCGACGTGCACAACGGCAAGTGCGTGCGTGCCTCCACAGGAAGCCTGTTCCACCTTCCCGTCGCAACGGAACGCGATGTGGCCACGGTGCTGGCGCAGTGTCGGCGTGCCGGGTTGCGCACCGTCGCCGCGCACGGCTACGCCGAGCACGATCTCACCGCGGCGCCGTGGCTTCGGGAGCCGACGGCGTGGCTGTTCGGAAGTGAGGCCCACGGGCTGCCACCCGAGGTGCTCGAAGCGGCCGAGACGGCCGTGCGCGTTCCCATTCTCGGCAGGGCGGAGAGCCTCAACCTCGCCACGGCCGCCGCCGTATGCCTGTACGCGCGGGTACTGACCCACGGCCAGGCCGAAGGGTGATCCGCGCGTGTCAGCACCGATCACATAGAATCCGCTCGTCAACCGCTCACCGTGCGCTCGCGCCGCGTGCGGCCGCAACCGTCAGCGGACGTTCGAGGAGTCATGTCCGAAACCTTCGACGAACAAGAGTCGAGTCAGGCCGAGCCGCTCGCGCCCGAAACCCTGCAAGCGGCGATCAAGTCGGCTGAGGAGGAGTTCGCGGCCGCCGCCGACCTGGACGAGCTGGCCGCGGTGAAACCCGCCCACCTCGGTGACAACTCTCCGCTGCTGCTCGCCCGCAGGGCGATCGGATCACTGCCCAAGGACGGCAAGGCCGAGGCCGGCAAGCGGGTCAACGAGGCGAGGCAGGCGATCCAGACCGCGTTCGACACCCGGCGTGCGGCACTGCAGGCCGAGCGGGACGAGCGGGTACTGCGCGAGGAGGCCGTCGACGTCACGCTGCCGTGGGACCGGGTTCCCCGTGGCGCGCGGCACCCGATCACCACCATCGCCGAGCGCATCGCCGACGTCTTCGTGGGCATGGGCTACGAGGTCGCAGAGGGCCCGGAACTGGAGGCAGAGTGGTTCAACTTCGACGCGCTCAACTTCGGTAAGGACCACCCGGCCCGGCAGTTGCAGGACACCTTCTACGTCGCACCCGAGGGCTCCAACCTGGTGCTGCGCACGCACACCTCCCCGGTACAGGCGAGGGCGCTGCTGCACAGGGAGCTGCCGGTGTACGTGGTGTGCCCTGGACGGACCTTCCGTACCGACGAACTCGACGCCACGCACACTCCTGTCTTCCACCAGGTCGAGGGGCTGGCGGTGGACAAGGGCCTCACCATGGCACACCTCAAGGGCACCCTCGACGCGTTCGCCAGGGCGATGTTCGGCGAGGAGTCGGGCACCAGGTTCCGGCCGCACTTCTTCCCGTTCACCGAACCTTCCGCCGAGGTGGACGTCTGGTTCCCGGAGAAGAAGGGCGGTCCAGGCTGGGTCGAGTGGGGCGGCTGCGGCATGGTGAACCCGAACGTGTTGCGGGCCTGCGGTGTCGACCCCGACAGCTACTCCGGGTTCGCCTTCGGAATGGGGCTGGAGCGCACGCTGCAGTTCCGCAACGGCATTCCCGACATGCGTGACATGGTGGAGGGTGACGTCCGGTTCACCCTGCCCTTCGGAACGGAGGCGTAGTGCGGGTCCCCGTCAGCTGGCTGAAAGAACACCTCGAGCTCAGCGACGACGTCACGGCGGAGCAGCTTGCGGACGCCTTCGTGCGCGTCGGCATCGAGGTCGACGGCGTGCACGAACTCGAACCGGTACAGGGGCCGCTCGTCATCGGCCGGGTCGTCGAGATCACCGAGCTCACCGAGTTCAAGAAGCCGATCAGGTACTGCCGGGTGGACGTGGGCGCGGTCGCAGGCGACGCCGACCGCGACGAAGACAGTGCCGACCGTGACGCTGTCGAGTCCGTGTTGCCACCCACCAACGGCATCATCTGCGGTGCCACCAACTTCGCGGAGGGCGACCTGGTCGTGGTCGCACTGCCGGGTGCCGTGCTGCCAGGCGGGTTCGCCATCTCGGCGCGCAAGACGTACGGGCACGTCAGCGAGGGCATGATCTGCTCGGCGCGCGAACTCGGCCTCGGCGACGACCACACGGGCATCCTCGTGCTGCCCTCCGGCACGGCCGGTCCCGGCGACGACGCTCACGAGGTACTGGACTTCGACGACGCCGTGCTGGAGCTGGAACCAACCCCGGACCTCGGCCACACGCTGTCGGTCCGCGGCCTGGTGCGGGAACTGGGGTGCGCGCTGGACGCGCCGTTCGGCGACCCGGGCGCACAGGACGTGCCCGACGCCGAGACCGACGCGTGGCCGGTGCACATCGAGGACACCGAAGGCTGCCGCAGATTCGTGCTGCGCAGGGTGACCGGGCTCGACGCGGGTGTGCCTACTCCGTGGTGGATGCGGCGCAGGCTGCTGCTGGCGGGGATGCGTCCCATCTCGCTGGCCGTGGACGTCACCAACTACGTGATGCTCGAACTCGGCCACCCGCTGCACGCCTTCGACACCGGGTCCATCAAGGGTGACCTGGTGGTGCGCAGGGCCAAGGCGGGGGAGAAGCTCACCACGCTCGACGACGTCGAGCGGGAGCTGGACCCCGACGACGTGGTGATCGCCGACGACACCGGGGCGATCTCGCTTGCGGGCACCATGGGCGGGGCGAGCACCGAGATCAGCTCCAGCAGCACCGACGTGCTGCTGGAGGCGGCGCACTGGGACCCGGCGTCGATCAGCAGGACCGCCCGAAGGCACCGGCTGTTCTCCGAGGCCGCCAAGCGTTTCGAGCGCTTCACCGACCCGGAGTTGTGCGCCGTGGCCGTCGAGCGCGCGGCCCGGCTGCTGCGGCAGTACGGCGACGGTGGCATCCAGCCTGGCCGCACCGACGAGGGGCAGGTCGATCCGCCCGCCGCCATCACGATGCCGATCAGCCTGCCCGACCAGGTGGCGGGGGTGCGCTACGAGCGCGGTGTCACCGTGCGCAGGCTGACCCAGATCGGTTGCCGGGTCGCGATCGGCACCGGCGACGACGGCACCGCCGTGGTCACAGCCGTACCGCCGAGCTGGCGCGCTGACCTCGTACAGCCCATGGACCTCGTGGAGGAGGTGCTGCGGCTGGAGGGCTACGACAGCATCCCGTCTGTGCTGCCCGCCGCGCCGGCGGGCCGTGGGCTCACCGAGGCGCAACGCCGCAGGCGCGCCGTCTCAAGGGCACTGGCGGAGGCGGGCTACGTCGAGGTGCTGCCGTTCCCGTTCGTCTCGGCGTCGGTGTGGGACGCGTTCTCGCTGCCCGACGACGACGCACGCAGGCGCACCATGACCGTGCTCAACCCGCTGGAGTCGGACAAGAACCAGCTCGCGACCACGCTGCTGCCGGGGTTGCTGGAGACGTTGCAGCGCAACATCTCGCGCGGCTTGCGTGATCTGGCGCTGTACCACATCGGGCAGGTCGTGCGGCCGGGGGCGGAGCAGGGCGCGGCGCCCGACCCGAGGGTGGACCGCAGGCCGGACGAGCGGGAACTGGCCGCGCTCGAGGCGGCCGTGCCCGCCCAGCCGTTGCACGTCGCGGCGGTACTTACCGGGCAGCGCAGGCGCGCGGGCTGGTGGGGCGCCGGTGAGGACGCCAACTGGGCCGACGCGGTCCAGGCCGCGCGGCTCATCGGCGAGGCCGCGGGCGTGAAGGTTCGCACCGAGTCGGCGGACATGCTGCCGTGGCACCCGGGTCGCTGTGCGCGCCTGCTCGTGGACGGCGTTCCGGTCGGCCACGCGGGTGAGCTGCACCCGAAGGTGGTCGAGGCGCTTGAGCTGCCGAGGCGGACGGTGGCGATGGAACTCGACCTGGACGCCGTGCCGCTGGTGCGGCGCAGGCCCGCACCGTCGATCTCGCCGTTCCCTCCGGTGCTGCTCGACGTCGCGCTCGTGGTGGACGCCCAGGTCCCCTCGGCCGAGTTGGCCGACGCGCTGCGCGGCGGTGCGGGCGACTTGATCGAGGACGTCACGCTGTTCGACAGCTACACCGGTGAGCAGATCGGCGAGGGCAACCGGTCGCTGGCGTACAAGCTGCGGTTCCGCGCGCCTGACCGCACGCTCACGGTGGAGGAGGCGACGCGGGCGCGGGACGCGGCGGTGGAGGCCGCGAAGGAGCGCTTCGGGGCGGTTCTGCGCGGCTGAGACTGACTGCCCGCGAGTCCCCCGCTCCTGCCCGCGAGTCCCCCGCTCCTGTCCGCGAGTTCTGCGCTCGTGCCTACCATCGAGAGCCGTGAACGAGTGCCGCGACGAATCCCGTTTGATTGATCTTGCGGCATGATGCATAATCATTCACATGACGGTAAAGGTAGCGGTGGCCGGAGCGAGCGGCTACGCGGGCGGCGAGGTGCTTCGCCTGCTGCTCACCCACCCCGAGGTGGAGATCGGGGCGGTGACGGCGGCCAGTAGCGCCGGAACTCCGCTCGGCCAGCATCACCCGCACCTGGCTCCGCTGGCGGACCGTGTGGTCGGCGAGACCACCACCGAGGCACTGGCGGGGCATGATGTGGTGTTCCTCGCGCTGCCGCACGGGCATTCCGCTGAGATCGCCGCGCGGCTGGGACCCGACGTCGTCGTGATCGACCTCGGCGCCGACCACCGGCTGGCGAGTGCGCAGGACTGGCAACGGTGGTACGGCGGCGAGCACACGGGTCACTGGCCGTACGGGCTGCCGGAGCTACCAGGAGCGCGAGAGCGGTTGCGCGGCGCGAGGCGCATCGCCGTTCCCGGCTGCTTTCCCACGGGCGGCACGCTGGCGCTGGCACCGGCGTTCGCGGCGGGTCTCGCCAAGCCCGAGGCCACGATCGTGGCCGTCACCGGCACCTCCGGCGCGGGCCGCAGCCTCAAGCCGCACCTGCTCGGCTCCGAGGTGATGGGCTCGGCCAGCGCCTACGGTGTCGGCGGCGCTCACCGGCACACGCCGGAGTTCATCCAGAACCTCAGCGCCGTCGCGGGCCGCCCGGTCGCGGTGTCGTTCACGCCGGTGCTCGCGCCGATGCCTCGTGGCATCCTCACCACCGCTTCCACTCCGCTCGCCACCGACGCCGACGCCGAGGCGGTTCGCGTGGCGTACGAGAAGGCGTACGCGGCCGAGCCGTTCGTACAGTTGCTGCCGACCGGCGCGTGGCCGACCACGGCCGCCACACTGGGATCGAACAACGTGCAACTGCAGGTCACCGTAGACGCCGACGCCGGTCGGCTGGTGGCGGTCGCGGCCATCGACAACCTCACCAAGGGCACCGCCGGCGGCGGAGTCCAGTCCATGAACATCGCCCTCGGCCTGCAAGAGACCGCGGGGCTGTCCACCGTTGGAGTCGCGCCGTGACGATCACAGCCCCGAAGGGTTTTCGCGCCGCCGGTGTCACAGCGGGACTCAAGCCAAGTGGCAAGCCTGATGTGGCACTCGTGGTCAACGACGGGCCCGGTGACGCCGCCGCCGCCGTGTTCACGACCAACCGCTGCAAGGCCAACCCGGTGCTGTGGAGCGAGCAGGTGATGACCGACCGCAGGGCGAAGGCCGTCGTGCTCAACTCCGGCGGTGCCAACTGCTACACCGGCCCGCAGGGTTTCCAGAACACCCACGCCTCCGCCGAGCAGGTAGCGGAAGGGCTCGGGATCGGCCCGATCGACGTCGTGGTGTGCTCCACCGGCCTGATCGGTGACCAACTCGATGCCGAGAAGCTGTCCACCGGCATCGCGGGTGCCCTCGCCGACTTGTCCGACGGCGGCGGCGCCGCGGCCGCGGAGGCGATCATGACCACCGACACCCGCAGCAAGCAGGCGGTGCGGGAAGGCTCGGGCTACCGCGTCGCGGGCATGGCCAAGGGCGCGGGCATGCTCGCCCCCGCGCTGGCGACGATGCTGGTCGTACTGACCACCGACGCCGACGTGGACGGCTCGACCGCCGACCGCGCGCTGCGGGAGGCCACCAGGGTTACCTTCGACCGGCTCGACTCCGACGGCTGCATGTCCACAAACGACACCGTGCTGCTGATGTGCAGCGCGGCGTCCGGGGTGCGGCCCGACGAGGCTGAGTTCTTCGAGTTGGTGCGGCAGGTGTGCCACGACCTGGCCATGCAGTTGCTTGCCGACGCCGAGGGCGCCGAGCACGAGATCGCGATCGAGGTGGTGGGCGCCGCCAGCGAGTCCGACGCGGTGGAGGTGGGCAGGGCGATCGCCCGCAGCAACCTGTTCAAGTGCGCGGTGTACGGCAAGGACCCGAACTGGGGACGCATTCTCGCCTCGGTGGGAACGACCAGCGCGGCGTTCGAACCGGACGAGCTCGACGTGGCGTTCAACGGAGTGTGGGTGTGCCGGGGCGGCGGGCCAGGAGAGCCAAGGGGCAAGGTGGATCTCACCGACCGCGCCGTTACCGTCACCGTCGACCTCAAGGCGGGCACGGAATCGGCCACCGTGTGGACCAACGACCTCACGCACGCCTACGTGCACGAGAACTCGGCGTACTCGACATGACCGACTCGCAGTCCCTGATCGGTGCCGACGAGCGCCTGGTGAGCGCGTCGCAGAAGGCGGAGGTGCTCATCGAGGCGCTGCCGTGGTTGCGGCGTTTCCACGGCGCCACCGTTGTCGTCAAGTACGGCGGCAACGCGATGACCGACGACGCCCTCAAGCGTGCCTTCGCCCAGGACATGGTGTTCCTGCGGATAGCGGGGCTGCGCCCGGTCGTTGTGCACGGCGGCGGGCCGCAGATCTCGGCGATGCTGGACCGGCTCGGGCTCGCCGGCGAGTTCAAGGGCGGCCTGCGGGTCACCACGCCGGAGGCCATGGACGTGGTGCGGATGGTGCTCGTCGGGCAGGTGAGCAGGGAACTGGTCGGCCTGATCAACGCGCACGGGCCCTACGCCGTCGGCATCTCCGGTGAGGACGCGCACCTGTTCACCGCGGAACGCAAACAGGCCACTGTGGATGGTGAACCGGTCGACGTCGGGCTGGTCGGGGAGGTCGCCGACGTCAACCCCGACGCGGTGCTCGACATCGTCAACGCGGGCAGGATACCCGTGGTGTCCACAGTGGCTCCGGACGTCGACGGCGTGGTGCACAACGTCAACGCCGACACGGCGGCTGGCGCGCTGGCCGCCGCGCTCGGCGCGGAGAAGCTGGTGGTGCTCACCGACGTGGAGGGCCTGTACGCCGACTGGCCCGACCGGTCCTCACTGGTGGACCGGATCACCGCGGACCGGCTCGAGCGGATGCTGCCCGACCTGGCCAGCGGCATGATCCCGAAGATGGAGGCGTGCCTTCGGGCGGTCAACGGTGGCGTGCGCAGGGCACACGTGATCGACGGCAGGATCGCGCATTCGGTGCTGCTGGAAGTGTTCACCTCGCGGGGCATCGGCACGATGGTCCTGCCGAAGGACGGGGGCGAGTAGTGTCCAACCAGGACAACCAGTCGCGGTGGCAGTCCACGATGATGAACAACTACGGCACGCCGCAGTTGACGCTGACCCGAGGTGAGGGCGCGGTGGTGACCGACGCCGACGGCAACCGCTACCTCGACCTGGTCACCGGAATCGCGGTGAACGCGCTCGGCCACGCGCACCCCGCGATCGTGGCAGCCGTGACCGAGCAGGTCGCGACGCTGGGCCACACGTCCAACCTCTACATCAACGAGCCCGCCCTGACACTCGCGGAACGCCTGCTCGAACTGTCCGGCGTGGCCGGTGGGAAGGTGCTGTTCTGCAACTCCGGCGCGGAGGCGGTCGAGACGGCCTTCAAGCTCACCCGGCGCACCGGCAGGACCAAGGTGATCGCCACCGACGGCGGGTTCCACGGCCGCACCATGGGCGCGCTGTCGCTGACCGGCCAGCCGGGCAAGCGCACGCCGTTCGAGCCACTGGTGCCAGGAGTCCGGCACATCCGCTACGGCGACGTCGCCGCGCTGGAGGCCGAGATCGACGACGAGACCGCCGCGTTCGTGGTCGAGCCGGTGCAGGGCGAGAACGGTGTGGTCGTCCCGCCCCACGACTACCTGCGGGCGGCACGGGAGCTCACCAGCAGGCACGGTGCGCTGCTGGTGGTGGACGAGGTGCAGACCGGCATCGGCAGGCTCGGCAGCTGGTTCGCCTTCCAGCAGGCGGGCATCACTCCCGACGTGTTCACCCTCGCCAAGGGCCTCGGTGGCGGGTTGCCGCTCGGCGCCTGCGTCGCGGTCGGTGAAACGGCCTCACTGTTCGAGCCGGGACAGCACGGCACGACCTTCGGCGGCAACCCGGTGTGCTGCGCCGCGGCGCTGGCCGTGCTCGACACGATCGAGACCGAGGGCCTGCTTGAGCAGGTGAGTACGGTCGGCAAGGAGCTTCGCGACGGCATCGAACGGCTGGAGCACCCGCTGGTGCTGGGTGTGCGTGGCCGGGGACTGTTGCTCGCCGTGCTGCTGCGTGAGGCGGTCTCGGCCAAGGTCGCCGCCGCCGCGCAGCGAGCGGGCTTTCTGACCAACCCGGTGCAGCCGGACGTGCTCCGGCTCGCCCCGCCGCTGGTGTTCAGCCGGGAGCAGGCGGCCGAGTTCCTCGCGGCCCTGCCCGGCGTGCTGGACGCCACCACCGAGAAGGGCTGACGATCATGCCTCGCCACTTCCTCCGCGACGACGACCTCACTCCCGAGGAGCAGGCCGCCGTTCTCGATCTCGCCGACGAGTTGAAGAAGCAGCCCCACGGCGACGCGCTCGCGGGCCCGAAAGCGATCGCGGTGATCTTCGAGAAGAACTCCACGCGCACCCGGTTCTCCTTCGAGGTCGGCATCGCGCAGTTGGGCGGCCACCCGGTGATCGTCGACGGCAGGAGCATGCAGCTCGGTCGCGAGGAGACCATCGGCGACACGGCACGGGTGCTCTCCCGCTACGTCGACCTCGTTGTGTGGCGTACGTTCGCGCAGAGCAGGATCGAGGAGTTCGCGCGCACCGCCACCGTGCCCGTCGTCAACGCGCTGACCGACGAGTTCCACCCCTGCCAGATCCTCGCCGACCTGCAGACCGTACGTGAACGCAAGGGCACGCTGTCCGGTCTGACGCTCACCTACCTCGGCGACGCGGCCAACAACATGGCGCACTCGCTGTTGCTCGGTGGGGTGACGGCGGGCTTGCACGTCAGGGTGGCCGCGCCGGAGGGCTTCCACCCACTGCCGTGGGTGCTGGAAGCGGTCCGCGCCCGCGCCGCGCTCACCGGCGGTAGCGCGGAGGTCTTCACCGACCCGCACGCGGCCGTCGACGGCGCCGACGTGGTGACCACCGACTCGTGGACCTCGATGGGGCAGGAGGGTGACGGCAAGGATCGCGTCACCCCGTTCCAGCCGTACCAGGTCAACGCCGACCTGCTGGCCAAGACGGGTAAGGACACGATCGTGCTGCACGACCTGCCCGCCCACCGGGGCGCGGAGATCACCGACGAGGTGATCGACGGGCCCGCCAGCGCGGTGTGGGACGAGGCGGAGAACCGGCTGCACGCACAGAAGGCGCTGCTGGTGTGGCTGCTGGAGCAGCGACGATGAGCAGAGCGGGTCGCCAGGCCAGGATCGTGGAACTGGTGTCGAGCAGGGCCATCCACAGCCAGACCGAACTGGCGAAGCTGCTGGCGGGCGAGGGCATCGATGTCACGCAGGCCACCCTGTCCCGAGACCTCGACGAACTGGGCGCGGTGAAGCTGCGCGGAGCGGACTCCGGTGCGCCGGTGTACGTGATCCCGGAGGACGGCAGCCCGGTCCGCGGCGTGCAGGGCGGCACGGCGCGGCTGTCCCGACTGCTCGGCGAGCTGATGGTGTCGGTGGAGCCGTCGGGCAACCTGATGGTGCTGCGCACCCCGCCCGGGGCCGCGCAGTTCATGGCAAGCGCGATCGACAGGGCCGCGCTGGAGGAGGTCGTCGGTTCCATCGCGGGCGACGACACGGTGGCGGTGATCGCACGGGAACCGCTCACCGGCAAGGACCTGGCCGAACGATTCGCGGCATTGGCGCGGCGATCGACCCCGGACGTGACGAACGGAGACAACGAAAGTGAACAGCAAGACTGACCGGGTGGTGCTCGCGTACTCGGGCGGGCTCGACACCTCGGTGGCGATCGGCTGGATCGCAGAGGAGACCGGTGCCGAGGTGGTGGCCGTGGCCGTCGACCTCGGGCAGGGTGGCGAGGACCTGGAGACCATCCGCAAGCGGGCGCTGGAGTGCGGTGCCGTCGAGGCGGTGGTCGCCGACGCTCGCGAGGAGTTCGCCGACGAGTACTGCCTGCCAGCGCTGCAGGCCAACGCGCTCTACATGGACCGCTACCCGCTGGTGTCGGCGCTGTCCCGGCCGCTGATCGTCAAGCATCTCGTGGAGGCGGCGAAGTACCACGGTGCGGGCACCGTCGCGCACGGCTGCACCGGCAAGGGCAACGACCAGGTGCGCTTCGAGGTCGGCATCGGCGCGCTGGCCCCCGACCTGGACGTGCTCGCACCTGTGCGGGACTTCGCGTGGACAAGGGAGAAGGCGATCGCCTACGCCGAGGACCGCAGCCTGCCCATCGACGTCACCAAGAAGTCGCCGTTCTCGATCGATCAGAACGTGTGGGGCAGGGCAGTGGAGACCGGCATCCTCGAGGACCTGTGGAACGCCCCGCCCAAGGAGGTCTACTCCTACACCCAGGAGCCGACGGTGCACTTCCAGGCACCCGACGAACTGGTCATCACCTTCGACAAGGGTGTGCCCGTGGCCATCGACGGCCAGCGGGTAACGGTGCTCGAGGCCATCCAGCAGCTCAACCGGCGCGCGGGCGCGCACGGTATCGGCAGGCTCGACATGGTGGAGGACCGGCTCGTCGGCATCAAGAGCCGCGAGGTGTACGAGGCGCCCGGCGCCATCGCGTTGATCACCGCGCACCAGGAGCTGGAGAACGTCACCATCGAGCGCGACCTTGCCAGGTTCAAGCGGCAGGTCGAACAGCGCTGGGGTGAGCTGGTCTACGACGGCCTGTGGTTCTCGCCGCTTAAGGAGGCGCTCGACGGGTTCGTCGGCAAGGCGCAGGAGCACGTCACCGGCGACATCCGGATGGTGCTGCACGGCGGCACGGCGACCGTAACGGGCAGGCGCAGCCAGGAGTCGCTCTACGACTTCAACCTGGCCACCTACGACGAGGGCGACACCTTCGACCAGTCGCTGGCGAAGGGGTTCGTGCAGTTGTGGGGCCTGCCGAGCAAGATCGCCGCGAAGCGGCAGCAGAGCAAGGGCTGAGAGGCGAGCGTGAACGACTCCGGACAGCCCGCCCGCTTGTGGGGCGGCAGGTTCGAAGCCGGGCCCGCGGCCGCGATGGCCGCACTCAGCGCGTCGACGCACTTCGACTGGCGGCTCGCGCCCTACGACATCGCGGGTTCGCGGGCACACGCTCGCGTGCTGCACAAGGCCGGCCTGCTCAGCGACGACGAGCTGGCCGCCATGCTGGCGGCGCTGGACCTGCTCGCCGAGGACGTGGCCTCCGGCGCGTTCGTCCCGACCGTCGCCGACGAGGACGTGCACACCGCGCTGGAGCGGGGCCTGCTGGAGCGGGCGGGCGCCGAACTGGGCGGCAAGCTCAGGGCGGGTCGTTCCCGCAACGACCAGGTGGCGACGCTGTTTCGGATGTGGCTGCGCGACGCGGCACGCCGGATCGTGTCCGGGACGCTGGACGTGCTCGACGCGCTTGTCGAGCAGGCGCGGCGGCACCCGGACGCGGTCCTGCCGGGGCGCACGCACCTGCAGCACGCGCAACCGGTGCTACTCGCCCACCACCTGCTGGCGCACGCGCAGTCGCTGCTGCGTGACATCGGCAGGCTGCGCGACTGGGACGCCCGAGCGGCCGAGTCCGCGTACGGCTCCGGCGCGCTGGCCGGGTCGTCGCTGGGGCTGGACCCCGAGGCTGTCGCCGAGGAACTGGGCTTTCCGCGTTCGGTGGAGAACTCGATCGACGGCACCGCCTCGCGCGACTTCGTCGCCGAGTTCGCGTTCGCGCTGGCGATGCTCGGGGTGAACCTGTCCCGCATCGCCGAGGAAGTCATCATCTGGAACACCGCCGAGTTCGGTTACGTGACCCTCGACGACGCATGGGCCACCGGCAGCTCGATCATGCCGCAGAAGAAGAATCCCGACGTCGCCGAGCTGACCCGTGGCAAGTCGGGACGGCTCATCGGCAACCTCACCGGCCTGCTCGCGACGCTGAAGGCGCAACCGCTGGCCTACAACCGGGACCTGCAGGAGGACAAGGAACCGGTGTTCGACTCCGTGGCGCAACTGGAACTGCTGTTCCCGGCGATCGCGGGCATGGTGTCGACACTGACCTTCCACACCGAACGGCTGGCCGAGCTGGCTCCCGCGGGGTTCACGCTCGCCACCGACATCGCGGAGTGGCTGGTGCGTCAGGGCGTGCCGTTCCGGGTGGCGCACGAAGCCGCGGGTGAGTGCGTCCGGGTGGCCGAGGGCAGGGGTGTGGGTCTGCCCGAGCTGACCGACGACGAACTGGCCCGGATCAACCCCGCACTGACCCCGAAGGTGCGCGAGGTGTTGACGGTGGCGGGGTCGGTGGCCTCCCGTGACGCCAAGGGCGGCACCGCTCCGGTGCGCGTCGCCGAGCAGCGCGACCGGCTGCTCGCCCGGGTGGCCGAGCACCGTGCGTGGGTGGCGGCCGAACGCTCCTGAAGTGCCACCCGGTCCTTTGGACGGCCCGGGCGAAGCGGGATTCAGCGGCACCGGTGAGGAACGTGAGCCGCCGACAAGAACGTCACCGTGACACCACTTCCCCGGTCCTTGTGTGCGTGCCGAAGGTTCGCCGGTGGTAGGTCAGCGGCGCGCCGCCGCTGGACTCGGCGTGGCACACGTCGCCGAGCACGAGATCGGCCACCGTGCGGCCGAGGAAGACACCGGCTCCCGGGATGCGTGGCACGCCCGCGTGTGTTCGCCACGGCGTGCCCGCGAACTTGGCGGCACCGCCCTTGCGCGCGAATCGCGAGGCCAGTGCCGCCTGCCCGTTGCCGAGCACGTTGACGCCGAACCGGCGGGTCCTGCGCAGCACGGCCAGCAGCGCCGAGTGCCGGTCGAGCGCCACGAGCACCATGGGCGGATCCATCGACAGCGAGGCGAAGGCGCTGACGGTGGTGCCGTGCGGCAGCACGGAGTCCATGCCTGTCACGACCGCTACCGGCGTGCACACCTGTGCCATCGCCGCGCGAAAGGCCGGGTTCATGCGGCCGCGCCCGCTGGCTCGCCGCGCGACCGACAAGCCAGCGGCGGCGCCTCACGGGCGTTGCCGCTGGGTGGTGTCGCTGTCATCGGTGGTCCCTTCGCTTCGCCGGTTTGCCATGGGTTCTGTCAGGGAGGCTACGGGCGCGCGGCGCCCGCGCCGTCTCAGTTGTGAGACCTGACGCGATCGCGCTTTTCGCGCGTCTTGACCTGGAGTGCGCTCCAGCGGCTAGCGTGCGGGAGCACGGATCTGCCATCCGAAACAGGGGAGCGCTTCATGGAGCTCGGCTTTCACATCCCGATCTTCGACATCGACGGTGGCACAGGCTCGATCGCAGGCGAGCTGGCCAGGGTGGGCGCCTCGGCGGAGGCCAGCGGCGCCACCTGGCTGTCCTTCATGGACCACTTCTTCCAGATCGAGCCGACCGGGCTCCCGGCCGAGGCGCACATGCTGGAGGGCTACACCACGCTCGGCTACCTGGCCGCGCACACCTCCACGATCGAGCTCGGCCTGCTCGTCACGGGGGTGACCTACCGGCACCCCGGACTGCTCGCCAAGATCGTCACCACGCTGGACGTGCTCTCCGGCGGCCGCGCCGCGCTGGGCATCGGCGCCGCCTGGTTCGAACGTGAACACCGAGGTCTGGGGGTGCCGTTCCCGCCGGTGGCCGAGCGGTTCGAGCGGCTGGAGGAGACGCTGCGCATCTGCGGCCAGATGTGGGACCCGGACAACAACGGGCCGTTCGAGGGTAAGCACTACCAGCTGGCCGAGACGCTGTGCTCGCCACAGCCGATCCACCGGCCGAAGGTGCTCATCGGGGGCGGCGGGGAACGCAAGACGCTGCGCCTGGTGGCGCGGTACGGCGACGCCTGCAACCTGTTCGCCTCCTCACCTGCCGACGTCGAACACAAGCTCGACGTCCTGCGACGGCACTGTGACGACGTCGGCAGGGACTACGACGACATCCACAAGACGGTGCTGGCCAACAATCCACGGCCGAGCCCCGACACCCGCGACCAGTTCGTGCGTGCGATGGCCGACTACGCCAAGCTCGGCGTACGAACCGTCGTCGTCACGCCGACCACCGGTTCGCCGGCGGCATGGATCGACGGCATGGCACCCGCCGTCGCGCAGCTCGCCGAACTCGGCTGACGGTGCGGCCTCGGGTGCGGCCGCCACGAACTTGTCGGTACCCGGTGCCATCCTGCCGGTGTGATCACCGAGTTCGATGCGCGACTGTGGGTGTGGGACCCCGAACGTCGCGACAGCTGGATGTTCGCGACCCTGCCCGAGGACCTGGCCGAGGACATCCGTGCGCTGGCGGGCCCCCGCAGGGGGTTCGGGTCGTCGCGGGTACGGGTCGGTATCGGCGCCACCAGGTGGTCGACCTCCGTCTTTCCCGACCGCACGCGCGGATACCTGCTGCCGGTCAAGCGAGCCGTCCGCCGTGCCGAGGGACTCCGCCCCGGTGATGTCGCGACGGTGAGCCTGGAACTGCTCGAGCTGTGACCCGTGCGTATGCCGCACGGTCCTGCTACTAGCCTTGATCGGCGAAATGTGCGGCGAGCGGGGGTTGCGGGTGACCGATGGGGACGTCGGAGAGCGGGTCATGGGACGCGAGGAACTGGCCGTTGACCCGGTGCCGCTCGCACGCAGGCTGCTCGGTTGTGTGTTGGAGGCGCGCGGGGACGACGGCGTCGTGCGGGTGCGGCTCGCCGAGGTGGAGGCATACCGGGGGCTGGACGACCCGGCGTCGCACTGTTACCGCGGCCGCACGGCTCGCAACGAAGTGATGTGGGGTCCGGCCGGGCACCTCTACGTCTATTTCGTGTACGGCATGCATTTCTGCGCCAACATCGTCGGCCTCAGTGACGGCGAGCCGGGTGCGGTGCTGCTGCGCGCCGGAGAGGTCGTCGAGGGCAGGGAGCTGGCCGCCTCCCGCCGCCCCACGGCGCGCGGCGGCGGCGCGGTAGCCAAGGGCCCCGCCGTGTTGACGTCGGTGCTGGGCATCGACAGGTCCCACAACGGCGTCGACCTCACCGACGCGGGTTCGCCGGTGCGGCTGCTGGCGGGCAGGCCGGTGCCGAGCGACCGGATTCACGCCGGACCGAGGGTGGGGGTCGCCGCGGCGATGGACGTGCCGTGGCGGTTCTGGATCGCTGGTTCGCCCGCGGTCAGCACCTACCGGCGGGGAGGGCGGGCGCGTACGCGCGTGAGGCGGCCGTGAGGGATGATGCGGGACGTGAGCGAGCACATCCTTGACGAGCTGACCTGGCGCGGTTTGATCGCGCATTCCACCGATCTCGACGCGTTGCGCCGGGACCTGGACGGCGGCCCGATCTCGGTCTACGCGGGCTTCGACCCCACGGCCCCGAGCCTGCACGCCGGACACCTGGTACAGATGCTGATGCTGCGCCGCTTCCAGAACGCGGGCCACCGGCCGGTACTGCTCGCCGGTGGGGGCACCGGGCTCATCGGTGACCCCAGGGAGGTGGGCGAGCGGGTGCTGCACTCCGAGGAGCAGGTGCGCGAGTGGGCGGGCAGGTTGCGTGGCCAGCTGGCGAAGTTCGTCGACTTCGATCATCCGGATGTGGCGCCCGTCGAGGTCAACAATCTCGACTGGCTCGGCTCCATGACCGTGCCCGTTTTCCTGCGCGATATCGGTAAGCACTTCTCGATCAACACGATGCTGGCGAGGGAGACCGTGCGCCGCAGGCTCGAGGGCGACGGGATGTCCTACACCGAGTTCAGCTACCTGCTGTTGCAGGCGACCGACTACCGGGAGCTGTTCGAGCGCTACGGGGTGCGGCTACAGGTCGGCGGTTCCGATCAGTGGGGCAACATCCTGGCGGGTGTGGACCTGGTTCGTCGGGTGCACGGCGAACAGGTCCACGCGCTGACCACACCGCTCATCACCGACTCCGAGGGGCGAAAGCTCGGCAAGTCCACCGGCGGCGGCAACGTCTGGCTGGATCCGGAGCTGACCTCGCCGTACGCCTGGTACCAGTACTTCGTGAACCTGCCCGACGCGGACGTGGTGGAATGCCTGAAGTTGCTGACCTTCCTCGATGCCGACGAGATCGCCGAGCTGGAGCGGGAAACCTCCCAGCGTCCCTCGGCGCGGCTGGCGCAGCGCAGGTTGGCACAGGAGTTGACCGACCTGGTGCACGGTGAGGACCAGACGCGGCAGGTGGTCGCGGCCAGCCAGGCCCTGTTCGGCCGGGGACAGCTCGCAGAACTGGAGCCCGCCACGCTCGACGCGGCGATGGCCGAGGTGCCGACAGGTGAGGTGAAGCTGACCGACGAGCCGACGATCGTCGACGTGCTGCTGGCGGGCGGGCTCGTGGACAGCAAGGGTGCCGCGCGGCGCACCGTCAAGGAGGGCGGTGCGTACGTGAACAACACCAAGATCACCGACGCGGAGTGGCGTCCCTCGCCGGGCGATGCGTTGCACGGGCGGTGGCTTGTGGTGCGCAGGGGCAAGCGCACCCTGGCGGGGGTTCGGCTGCTCGCCTGAAATAGCTCGCTGACCAGGGGTTTCGCTGGAAGTGACCCCCCTGTGCACGGCGGGGGACAAGGGGTGTAATCTTTTCCTTGTCGCCGGGGAGACCGGGCCGGGCAAGATCCTGGCGCGGGTTACCAGGCAGGGGAATGCGAGCCAAGCTCTCACCGTTGAAGGTGATAGAGTGGGTGTTCCCAAAAGGGCGAGTCCTCCCACACAGGCCGAGTCGGGCAGGTGGGGATGACGGCGCCCTCAACAACCACGTGTTGTTTGAGAACTCAACAGTGTGCTAGCAGATTTTGTGTTTGTGGTGTTTGTTTTTGCCCCTTTTTTGTGGGTTTTTTTGAGTTTGAGTTCAGGGTTTTTGTTGGAGAGTTTGATCCTGGCTCAGGACGAACGCTGGCGGCGTGCTTAACACATGCAAGTCGGACGCTGAAGCTCAGCTTGCTGGGTGGATGAGTGGCGAACGGGTGAGTAACACGTGGGTAATCTGCCCTGTACTTCGGGATAAGCCTTGGAAACGGGGTCTAATACCGGATAGGACACATCGTCGCATGGTGGTGTGTGGAAAGCCTTTGGGTGGTATGGGATGAGCCCGCGGCCTATCAGCTTGTTGGTGGGGTGATGGCCTACCAAGGCGGTGACGGGTAGCCGGCCTGAGAGGGTGACCGGCCACACTGGGACTGAGACACGGCCCAGACTCCTACGGGAGGCAGCAGTGGGGAATATTGCACAATGGGCGCAAGCCTGATGCAGCGACGCCGCGTGAGGGATGACGGCCTTCGGGTTGTAAACCTCTTTCGCCCAGGACGAAGGGTTTCGGCTTGACGGTACTGGGAGAAGAAGCACCGGCTAACTACGTGCCAGCAGCCGCGGTAATACGTAGGGTGCGAGCGTTGTCCGGAATTATTGGGCGTAAAGAGCTCGTAGGCGGTGTGTCACGTCTGCCGTGAAAACCTACGGCTTAACCGTGGGCGTGCGGTGGATACGGGCATCACTTGAGTTCGGTAGGGGAGACTGGAATTCCTGGTGTAGCGGTGGAATGCGCAGATATCAGGAGGAACACCGGTGGCGAAGGCGGGTCTCTGGGCCGATACTGACGCTGAGGAGCGAAAGCGTGGGGAGCGAACAGGATTAGATACCCTGGTAGTCCACGCTGTAAACGTTGGGCGCTAGGTGTGGGGTGCTGTTCACGTGTCCCGTGCCGTAGCTAACGCATTAAGCGCCCCGCCTGGGGAGTACGGCCGCAAGGCTAAAACTCAAAGGAATTGACGGGGGCCCGCACAAGCGGCGGAGCATGTGGATTAATTCGATGCAACGCGAAGAACCTTACCTGGGCTTGACATGCATCAGACGCATCCAGAGATGGGTGTTCCCTTGTGGTTGGTGTACAGGTGGTGCATGGCTGTCGTCAGCTCGTGTCGTGAGATGTTGGGTTAAGTCCCGCAACGAGCGCAACCCTTGTCCTATGTTGCCAGCGGGTTATGCCGGGGACTCGTGGGAGACTGCCGGGGTCAACTCGGAGGAAGGTGGGGATGACGTCAAGTCATCATGCCCCTTATGTCCAGGGCTTCACACATGCTACAATGGCTGGTACAGAGGGTGGCGATACCGTGAGGTGGAGCGAATCCCTTAAAGCCGGTCTCAGTTCGGATCGTAGTCTGCAACTCGACTGCGTGAAGTCGGAGTCGCTAGTAATCGCAGATCAGCAGTGCTGCGGTGAATACGTTCCCGGGCCTTGTACACACCGCCCGTCACGTCACGAAAGTCGGTAACACCCGAAGCCCATGGCCTAACCCACGTTGGTGGGGGGGAGTGGTCGAAGGTGGGACTGGCGATTGGGACGAAGTCGTAACAAGGTAGCCGTACCGGAAGGTGCGGCTGGATCACCTCCTTTCTAAGGAGCAACTGTTCCACGGTTGTTCGTGGTTTTGGTGGACCGCCACAAACGCGTCCTGTGCTGTGTTCTGCCCTGTTGTGGGGTGGTGGTGCGGGGTCTGTTGGTGCGCTGTTGGGTTTTGAGGCAACACGTGGTGTTGTTTCGGTGTGGTGTTTGAGAATTGCAGAGTGGGTGCGAGCATCTTTGTGGTCAAGTTGTGTAGGGCACATGGTGGATGTCTGGGCATCAGGGGCCGATGAAGGACGTGGGAGGCTGCGATAAGCCTCGGGGAGCTGTCAACCGAGCTGTGATCCGAGGGTGTCCGAATGGGGTAACCCGGCACCCGTGATGGGGTGTCACCCGCACCTGAATGTATAGGGTGTGTGGAGGGAACGCGGGGAAGTGAAACATCTCAGTACCCGTAGGAAGAGAAAACAAGTGTGATTCCGTGAGTAGTGGCGAGCGAAAGCGGAGGAGGCTAAACCGTGCGCATGTCAAGCTGTCAGGTGTTGTGTGTGCGGGGTTGTGGGGTGCCACTGTTCAGGAGCTGACACTTCTGGTGATGCCGTGTGTGGTTAGTGGAACAGCCTGGGATGGTTGACCGGAGTGGGTGAGAGTCCCGTACGCGAAAACTGCATGGCGGTGTTGTGGTGGTGTTTCCCCGAGTAGCAGCGAGCTCGTGGAATTTGCTGTGAATCTGCCGGGACCACCCGGTAAGCCTAAATACTTCCTGGTGACCGATAGCGGACGAGTACCGTGAGGGAAAGATGAAAAGTACCCCGGGAGGGGAGTGAAAGAGTACCTGAAACCGTGTGCCTGCAAGCCGTCAGAGCTGCTGCCTTGTGTGGTGGTGATGGCGTGCCTTTTGAAGAATGAGCCTGCGAGTTAGTGCTGCGTGGCGAGGTTAACCCGGGTGGGGTAGCCGGAGCGAAAGCGAGTCCGAAGAGGGCGTGTGGAGTCGCGTGGTCTAGACCCGAAGCGGAGTGATCTACCCATGGCCAGGGTGAAGCGCCGGTAAGACGGTGTGGAGGCCCGAACCCACCAGGGTTGAAAACCTGGGGGATGAGCTGTGGGTAGGGGTGAAAGGCCAATCAAACTCCGTGATAGCTGGTTCTCCCCGAAATGCATTTAGGTGCAGCGTCACGTGTTTCACGCCTGGGGTAGAGCTACTGGATGGCCTAGGGGGCTTACCGGCTTACCGAAGTCAACCAAACTCCGAATACGGGTGTGTGAGAGCGTGGCAGTGAGACGGCGGGGGATAAGCTTCGTCGTCGAGAGGGAAACAGCCCAGAACACCGGCTAAGGCCCCTAAGTGTGTGCTCAGTGGGAAAGGATGTGGAGTCGCTGAGACAACCAGGAGGTTGGCTTAGAAGCAGCCATCCTTGAAAGAGTGCGTAATAGCTCACTGGTCAAGTGGTTTTGCGCCGATAATGTAGCGGGGCTTAAGCACACCGCCGAAGCCGTGTCACCTGCACATGAGATCCGCCGATTGTCCCTGCGGGGTTGTTGGTGTAGTCGTGTGGGTGGGTAGGGGAGCGTCCTGCATCCAGGGAAGCCATCGTGGAAACGAGTGGTGGAGGGTGTGGGAGTGAGAATGCAGGCATGAGTAGCGAATGCAGAGTGAGAATCTCTGCCGCCGGATGACCAAGGGTTCCTGGGCCAGGTTGTTCCGCCCAGGGTAAGTCGGGACCTAAGGCGAGGCCGACAGGCGTAGTCGATGGACAACGGGTTGATATTCCCGTACCCGCGTGTGCGCGTCCCTGGCGAGGCAGGTGAGACTAACCACCCGCCCCGCGCTTGTTTCTTCGGAGATGGGTGTGGGTGTGCGTGGGACCTGAGCTTGTAGTAGCCAAGCGATGGGGTGACGCAGGAAGGTAGCCCCGCCAGTCAGTGGTGATACTGGTGTAAGCGTGTGGCCCGCCCGGCAGGTAAATCCGTCGGGCTGTCTTCGATGACGAGGGTGAGGCGTGATGCATAGCCGTTGTGGCGAAGTAGGGTGATCCTCTGCTGCCGAGAAAAGCCTCTAGCGAGTGTGCGCGTGGCCCGTACCCCAAACCGACACAGGTGGTCAGGTAGAGAATACCAAGGCGATCGGGTGAACTGTGGTTAAGGAACTCGGCAAATTGCCCCCGTAACTTCGGGAGAAGGGGGGCCGAAACACCTGAAGCCCCGCGCGGGCTAGGGTGGGTCGGCCGCAGAGACCAGCGGAAAGCGACTGTTTACTAAAAACACAGGTCCATGCGAAGACGTAAGTCGATGTATATGGACTGACGCCTGCCCGGTGCTGGAACGTTAAGAGGACCGGTTAGCCCCTTTCGGGGGGTGAAGCTGAGAATTTAAGCGCCAGTAAACGGCGGTGGTAACTATAACCATCCTAAGGTAGCGAAATTCCTTGTCGGGTAAGTTCCGACCTGCACGAATGGCGTAACGACTTTCCGGCTGTCTCAACCACAGGCCCGGCGAAATTGCACTACGAGTAAAGATGCTCGTTTCGCGCGGCAGGACGGAAAGACCCCGGGACCTTTACTACAGCTTGGTATTGGTTTTCGGTTCGGCTTGTGTAGGATAGGTGGGAGACTGGGAAACCCGCACGCCAGTGCGGGTGGAGTCATTGTTGAAATACCACTCTGGCCGGATGGGGAACCTCAACCCGCGCCCCTGATCGGGGTGGGGGACAGTGCCTGGTGGGTAGTTTAACTGGGGCGGTTGCCTCCCAAAAGGTAACGGAGGCGCCCAAAGGTTCCCTCAGCCTGGTTGGCAATCAGGTGTTGAGTGTAAGTGCACAAGGGAGCTTGACTGTGAGACTGACGGGTCGAGCAGGTGCGAAAGCAGGGACTAGTGATCCGGCACCTCCTGGTGGAAGGGGTGTCGCTCAACGGATAAAAGGTACCCCGGGGATAACAGGCTGATCTTGCCCAAGAGTCCATATCGACGGCATGGTTTGGCACCTCGATGTCGGCTCGTCGCATCCTGGGGCCGGAGTAGGTCCCAAGGGTTGGGCTGTTCGCCCATTAAAGCGGCACGCGAGCTGGGTTTAGAACGTCGTGAGACAGTTCGGTCCCTATCCGCCGCGCGCGTAGGAGACTTGCGGAAGGCTGTCCCTAGTACGAGAGGACCGGGACGGACGAACCTCTGGTATGCCAGTTGTCCCACCAGGGGCACGGCTGGTTAGCTACGTTCGGAAGGGATAACCGCTGAAGGCATCTAAGCGGGAAACCCGTTCCAAGATGAGGTCTCCCACCCCCCGTGGGGTAAGGCCCCCAGCAGACCACTGGGTAGATAGGCCAGACATGGAAGCACAGCAATGCGCTCTGGAGTGGACTGGTACTAATCGGCCGAGGACTTCACCACAAAACCCCCATGCACCCGCACCCACTCTGCAACTCTGAAACACCACACCACACCGTGGTTGTTTCACCACCGTTTCGGTGGCCACAGCGACAGGGACACGCCCGGACCCATCCCGAACCCGGAAGCTAAGCCTGCCAGCGCCGATGGTACTGCACCCCCACGGGTGTGGGAGAGTAGGACACCGCCGAACACCAACAACCAAAGGCCCGTTAGGATAGGTCGGCTGACCGTCCTAACGGGCCTTCGGTATGTCTACGTTCATAGTGCGCACTAGGAGGACACGTGTCCGAGTTCGGCCGGCGCGACTCAGAGAACGACGGCGAGTCCGCTCGACCGCGGCGACGCGACGAGGATCGCCGGAACAAGCCGGCTGGCGAGGGTGCTCGGGCGTACCGCGACGATCGCAGGCGGCGCGACGACAGGGCCCGTGGCCAGGACCCGCGCAGGCAGGATGGCAGCCAGGATCGCGGCCGTGGCGGGCACGGCAGACCCGGACAGGACGAACGGATCGGGGACGAACGGGGCCGGGACGGTTCGGGTAGGTTCGGCCACGGAGAGCGGTCACAGCGAGACCGTGGGTCCGGCCGCGACGAGCGGGACCGCTCCTACCGGCCGCGCCGCGATCGAGAGGATTCCGGTCGGCCCGACGGCGACCGCCGCACGGGGCGCGGCGGTCACGGAGAGCACGGAGGTCATGGTGGGCACGGACGGCAGAGCGGTCACGGAAGTCATGGTGGCGGACGGCCGCGCCATGGCGACGGAGCGCGTGGCCACGACGGGCCTCGCCGGGACAACCGCGCCGCCGGCGAGGACAGGCCGCACCGGGGTGGTGCCGAGTATCGGCAGCGTCGAGAAGGCGGGCCACGCCGGGAGTACAGGCAACGGCAGGACTCCGGTGCACGCCGTGAGCAGCCGCGTCGCGAGGGTGGGCCGCACCGCGCTGCCCGGGCGCCACGCGAGCGCGGGCAGCGCGACGAGGTGGTGGCGCGTGAGCTGCTGGAGGCTCCGGAACTGCCTGAGGACATCGACTTCGCCGACCTCGACTTCGAAGCGCGCCGGGAGTTGCGTTCCCTGCCCAAGGACCTCGCCGAGCGCGTGGGTCGCCATCTCGTCGCGGCGGGTTCACTGGTGGACGAGGACCCCGAGGCCGCACTCACCCATGCCAGGTACGCCAAGTCGAAGGCGTCGAGAATCCCCGTCGTGCGGGAAGCCGTCGGGCTCGCCGCGTACCACGCGGGAAACTGGTCGGAGGCATTGTCGGAGCTGCGTGCGGTGCGCCGTATGACCCGCACCGACGCGCACGTCGCCGTGATCGCCGACGCGGAGCGGGCACTGGGCAGGCCGGAACGCGCGCTGGACATCGCCAAGGAGACCGATCTGAAGACATTGCCGAAGGAGGTCCAGGTCGAACTGCGTATCGTCGCCGCCGGTGCGCGCCGCGACCTTGGGCAACTCGACGCGGCCGTGGTGGCTTTGCAGGGTGACGACCTGGACCCGAAGCGAAGCGAGCCGTGGAGCGCGCGACTGTTCTACGCCTATGCGGACAACCTCGCCGCCGCTGGGCGCACCGACGAGGCGGTGCGCTGGTTCCTGCACGCGGCCGACGCGGATCTGGAGGAAGAGACCGATGCCGCCGAGCGTGCCGGGGAGTTGGCTGGTGGCTGAGTCGATGCTGCTACTGGACAGGCACGATGCCGTGCTGCTCGACCTGGATGGCACGGTTTACCGCGGGGCGCGCCCCATCACGGGGGTCCCCGAGACGATCACCAGCGTGCGAAGGCGCGGCGTCGCCGTCCGGTTCGTCACCAACAACGCGGCGAAAGCCCCCTCGGCCGTCGCTGAGCACCTGACCGCGCTCGGTGTCGCCGCGGACGCGGGCGAGGTGAGCACGAGCGCACAGGCGGCCGCGCAGGTGCTGCGGCAGCGGTTGCCGGAGGGCGCGGCGGTGCTCGTGGTCGGCACCGCGTCGCTGGCCGCTGAGGTGGATGGTGTGGGACTGCGGGCGGTGCCCGCGGCCGGGGCGACCGATGAACAGGCCGAGCGGGTCGACGCCGTGGTGCAGGGACACTCACCCGACACCTGCTGGGCGGACCTGGCGCGGGCTTGCCTGGCCGTGCGAGCTGGTGCGTACTGGGTCGCCTGCAACGGTGACGTCACCCTGCCCACCGAACGTGGCGAACTTCCCGGCAACGGTTCCATGGTGGCCGCGCTGAGGGCCGCGACCGGCGCCGAGCCGGAGATCGCGGGCAAGCCGCGCCCGCCGGTGCTGCGCACTGCGGCCGAGTCGGCCGCGGCGGGCGATCCGCTCGTGGTCGGTGACCGGCTCGACACCGATATCGCGGGCGCTACCGCGACCGGGTTCGCCTCGCTGGCCGTGCTCAGCGGTGTCGCGACCCCGGCCGAGCTGCTCGCGGCGGGGCCCGCCGAACGCCCCCGGTACCTGGCAACCGATCTGACAGCGCTGCAAGGCAAGGCCGATGAGCTGGAGGTCGCCCCCCGGCCAGGCTGGCGCGTCTGCGCCGAGGACGGCGTGCTGGTCGCGTCGAGCAACGGAGAGCGCGACGCCGTGGATCTGCTGAGGGCGCTGTGTGCCGCCGCATGGCGGCACGGCACATCGGCGGTGCGGGCGGGTGAGGAGATCGCCGAGGCCGCGCTGGCGG
Source organism: Saccharomonospora amisosensis (assembly GCF_011761185.1). Taxonomy (NCBI): domain Bacteria; kingdom Bacillati; phylum Actinomycetota; class Actinomycetes; order Pseudonocardiales; family Pseudonocardiaceae; genus Saccharomonospora; species Saccharomonospora amisosensis. Next base: position 1,934,161 of record NZ_JAAOYM010000001.1, read on the forward strand.
AGCTGGGCCTGGTGTGAGCGAGTGCGCGCCCGGATCGGTTAGCGTTGGGTCGTGCGAGAACAGACAGACCCAGCCGAAAGGCCCGTGCCGGGGCCCCCTCCCGGGCACGCGGCGCACGACGCCGACCCGCGCGCCGGGATCGAGGAGGCCGTCGCCGCGCTCGACGAACTCGGTGACCTGCCGGTGGCGGAGCATGTCGAGCGCTTCGACGCGGTGCACACCGAACTGGCCGTCGCGCTTTCCAGCATCGACAAGGTCTGACGATGCCGCGCAAAGCGCGCCTTGACGCCGAATTGGTGCGCAGGGGCCTCGCGCGTTCGAGGGAACACGCCAGCAGGCTGATCGGCGAGGGCAGGGTGAGCGTGCGGGGACTTCGCGCGAGCAAGCCGGCAAGCGGGGTGGAGGCGGACGCGGCGATCGTCGTGCGAACTGAGGACGACCCCGGCTGGGCCTCGCGGGGCGCGCACAAGCTGCTCGGTGCGCTGCGGGCGTTCGGCCCACGCGGACTGACCGTCGAGGGCAAGCGCTGCCTGGACGCTGGCGCCTCGACCGGGGGATTCACCGACGTGCTGCTCCGCGAGGGCGCTGCCGCCGTTGTCGCCGTGGACGTGGGTAGGGGACTGCTGGACTGGCGGTTGCGCAGCGACGAGCGTGTCCTGGTGCTCGACCGGACCAACGTCCGCAACCTGACCCCCGAGCTGATCGGCGGCACCGTCGACCTGGTGGTCGCCGACCTGTCGTTCATTTCACTGAAGCTCGTGTTGCCAGCGCTGGCGGCCTGTGCGGGCGAGGGCGCCGACCTGTTGCCGATGGTGAAACCCCAGTTCGAGGTCGGCAGGCAGCGGCTCGGCAGCGGTGGTGTGGTGCGCGACCCCGAGCTGCGGGCCTGCGCCGTGCTGGACGTACTCGGTAGTGCCTCGGCGCTGGGGCTGCACCCACGCGGCGTGGTGGCCAGCCCGCTGCCAGGGCCGTCGGGCAATGTCGAGTACTTCGTCTGGCTTCGGCGGGAAGCCGAGGGTGAGACCGACCCTGCCACCGTGACGCGACTGGTGCGGGCAGCTGTCGAGGAGGGCCCGTCGTGAACCGCTACGACACCGGCGCTCGCGAGGTACTACTCGTGGTACATCCGGACCGCGATGCCACCCGGGGCGCGGCCAGAGATGTCGCCGTGCGGCTCGCCGCGGCCGGTATCCGGCTGCGGGTGGTGGACGAGGAGGTGCGCAGGCTCATCGGGCTACACGGCGAGGGCCCACCGTGCGCGGTGGTGGCGCCGGACGAGCGGCCCGCGGAGGGAGCGGAGCTGGTGCTCGTGCTCGGTGGCGACGGCACCTTGCTGCGCGCGGCGGAGCTGGCCCGTCCCGAGGGAGTTGCGGTGCTTGGGGTGAACCTCGGGCGGATGGGATTCCTGACCGAGGCCGACTTCGACGCGCTCGCCGACACGGTGGAGCGGGTGGTTGAGCGCCGGTACCGCATCGAGGAGCGGATGACCGTCGACGTCACCGTGACTCTCGGCGACGAGGTGATCGCGCGAACCTGGGCGCTGAACGAGGCCAGCGTGGAGAAGAGTTCCCGCGAGCGCATCCTGGACGCCCTCATCGAGGTCGACGGCAGGCCTGTGTCGTCGTTCGGTTGTGACGGCGTGCTGTGTTCGACGCCGACGGGTTCCACGGCCTACGCGTTCTCCGCGGGCGGGCCGGTGGTCTGGCCGGATGTCGAGGCATTACTGGTGGTGCCGAGCAACGCGCACGCGATGTTCTCCCGGCCGCTGGTGGTGTCGCGGTCGTCGGTGATCACCGTGCAGATGGACCCCGACGGTTCGCCCGCTGTGCTGACCTGCGACGGGCTGCGCCATTTCGACCTGGATCGGGGTAGCCGGGTTCGAGTGGTGGCGGGCGGTGTGCCGGTGCGGCTGGCGCGGCTGTGGGAAGGGCCGTTCACCGACCGGCTGGTGCACAAGTTCTCGCTGCCGGTGAAGAGCTGGCGGGAGCGGCACGGCAGCACGCGGCACCAGCGCGACCAACGGCTCTGATCGCGCCTCCTCGCGCCCGGATGTCGGCCGGTGCCGCTACGGTATGGGCGTGCTGGCCGAGATGCGCATCCAGGGCCTCGGGGTTATCGAGGACGCCCTGCTCGAACTGCACCCGGGGCTCACCGTGGTCACCGGGGAGACGGGTGCGGGCAAGACGATGGTGGTCACCGGCCTTCACCTGCTGTCGGGTGGCCGGTCGGAGGCGTCCAAGGTGCGTGCGGGCGCGGGCAGGGCCACGGTCGAGGGCAGGTTCGAGGACGTTACCGCCGAGCAGGTCAGGCGGATCGTGGCCGATGCGGGCGCCGACGTCGACGAGGACGGCAGTGTGCTGGCGGTGCGTTCGGTGGGAGGGGACGGCCGTTCCCGTGCCCACCTCGGTGGGAGGTCGGTGCCGGTGGGTGTGCTCGCCGACCTGGCCGAGCACGTGTTGGCCGTGCACGGTCAGAACGACCAGTTGCGCCTGCTGCGACCCGCCGAGCAGCGGGCGGTCCTCGACCGCTTCGCCGGTGAGGCGGTCGCCGGACCGCTGGCGGACTACCGCCGGGTGCGCGAGACCTGGCTGGCCGTCTCCGCCGAACTCCAGGAGCGCTCGACCCGGTCCAGGGAGCTGGCACAGCAGGCCGACCTGCTGCGGCACGGTCTCGGTGAGATCGAGGCGGTGGCCCCCGCGCCGGGAGAGGACGCCGACCTCACCGAGCAGATCAAGCGGCTCACCGCCGTCGAGGAACTGCGGGAGGCCGCCACGGCCGCGCACACCGCGATCGCCGGGGCCGCGGAGGGTGACCCGGATCTGCCGGGGGCGTTGGGACTGCTCGCCGAGGCGCAGCGAAGGCTCGGCGGCACGGAGGACGCCGTGCTGCGCGACCTGTGCCCGCGGCTGGCCGAGGCGGCGGTGCTTGTCGGTGACGTCGGGGCCGAGCTGGCCGGGTACCTGGAGTCGCTGGAGGCCGACCCGGAACGGCTGGAGTCCATCCTGGCCAGGCAGGCGCAGCTCAAGCAACTGACCCGCAAGTACGCCGCCGACGTCGACGGCGTGCTGGCCTGGGCCGAGGACGCCAGGAAGCGCCTCGAAGGAATGGACACCTCGCAGGAGGCGCTCGCGGAGCTCGCCGCCCGGCGCGACGAGCTGGCGACGGAACTGGCGGGACACGCCACGCGGGTGTCTGCCGCCCGCGTCGCCGCGGCGGAGAAGCTGGGCAAGCGGATCACCGAGGAGCTCTCCGGGCTGGCGATGGGCCAGGCCGAGCTGGAGGTCACCGTGCGCTCCCGGCACACCGACAAGGACGACCCGTACGCGCTCGTCGTGGACGGTCACTGTGTCCACGCGGCCGCCGAGGGGGTGGACGAGGTGGAGCTGCTGTTGCGGGCGCATCCGGCGGCACCCGCGCTGGCCGTCCACAAGGCCGCCTCCGGGGGCGAGCTTTCCAGGGTGATGCTGGCGATCGAGGTGGTGCTCGCCCACGCCGACACCGTGCAGACGCTGGTGTTCGACGAGGTCGACGCAGGCGTGGGCGGCAGGGCCGCCGTCGAGGTCGGCAGAAGGCTGGCCAAGCTGGCCCGCAGCCACCAGGTGCTGGTGGTCACCCACCTGCCGCAGGTCGCGGCGTTCGCCGACCGCCATCTCGTCGTCGACAAGGGCACCGACGCCGGTGTCACGCGCAGCGATGTGCGGGTGCTGCGGCAGCAGGACCGGGTGACCGAACTGGCACGCATGCTCGCGGGCCTCGCCGAGACGGAGACCGGTCGTGCGCACGCCGAGGAACTGCTGAGCGCCGCCGAGCACTACAAGAACGAGGCGGCGCGGCCATCCGGTGCGGGTGCCGGCCGGAAGAAGCGCGGCTGACCGGCACACATCTGACATTCCGCTGTGGAGGATTGAGTCAGGCGAACGGGTGAGTTCGATCCCGTGTCGCGGCGTGGCGGGAAGCAGGTGGCCGTCGCGGTTGTGACGATCGGATTATGAAACTCACCGGCCTGCTGTCGCGGTCCAAGGAGACGCTGCCCGGCACGGCGGGCACGGCCAGGGTCGACCGAAACACCCGTGAACTACTTCGCAGGGTCGGTCGAGGGGACATCGCGGTGCTCGACGAGGTGGACCTCGATCGCACGACCGCGAACGCGCTGGTGCGCGCAGGTGTCGCGGCCGTTGTCAACGCCGCACCGTCCATTTCGGGCAGATATCCCAACCTCGGCCCTGAACTGATCGTGGGCGCCGGAATCCCGCTGGTCGATCGGGTCGGAGGTGAGGCACTGCGGCGAATCAAGGACGGCAGCAAACTCCGCGTGCACGAGGCGGACGTGTATTCGGGCGATACGCTCGTCGCGGCGGGAACCGTGCAGACGGCCGAGACGATCGCCGACCAGATGATCGAGGCCAAGGCCGGGATGTCGACGCAACTGGAGGCGTTCTCGGCCAACACCATCGAGTTTCTCCGGCGGGAACGCGCGCTGATTCTCGACGGAGTCGGCGTGCCGCAAGTGGGGGTGCGGTTGCGGGACCGGCACGTGCTGGTGGTCGCGCCGGGCACCGACCACGCCGAGGACCTGCGGGCGCTGCGCAAGTACGTCGCCGAGCACCGGCCCGTGCTGGTGGGAATCGACGCCGGGGCCGACACGTTGCGCGGCCAGGGCCACACCGCCGACATCGTGGTCGGCGACCCGAACAACGTGCGCGCCGAGACCCTGAAGGAGTGCGCGGAGGTGATCGTGCCCGCCCAGCCCGACGGGCATGCTCCTGGACTGGAGCGAATCCAGGACCTCGGCATCAGCGCGGCCACGTTTCCCGCTTCGGGCAATCCCGAGGACCTCGCGTTGCTGCTCGCCGAGGCGGGCGGCGCCTCGCTCGTCGTCACCGTGGGATTCCAGGCGACACTGCGCGAGTTCCTGGACAACGGGCGGTCCGGATCGAACCCCTCGACCTTCCTCACGCGACTGAAGCTGGGCACCAGGTTGGTTGACGGCAAGGCGGTGGCCGCGCTGCACCGTAGTCGGGTTTCCGTTGGTGCGGTGGTGTTGCTGGTGGTCGCCGCGCTGCTGGCCATGCTCACCGCGCTGCTGGCTTCCAAGGTCGGCGACGTCTATCTCGACTGGGCGGGTGATACCTGGGGTTCGTTCACGAGCTGGGTGAAGGGGTTGGCCGGATGATCTCGCTGCGCTATCACGTCGTGTCGATCGCGGCGGCGTTTCTCGCGCTCGCCGTGGGGGTGGTGTTGGGCTCGACGGCACTCAGCGGCGCGCTGCTGTCGGGGCTTTCTGACCAGAAGGGCGAACTCGCCCAGCGTGTCACGGATCTCGAGGCCGAACGCAACGGGCTCAAGGCGAGGTTGGCCGACGCCGACGCGTTCGCCGGGTCCGTCGGTCCCTCGGCGGTGGACGGCATGCTCGACCAGCGTTCGGTGGTGCTGGTGACAACGAGTGACGCCCGTGAGGCCGACCGTTCGGCGCTCACCGAGCTGATCAAGGAGGCCGGCGGCAGCGTCGCCGGGGAGGTGCGGCTCACCGGGTCGTTCACCGATTCCGCCAGGGCCGACCAGGTGCGTGACATCGTGACGAGACTGCAACCCGCCGGGGTGCGGCTACCGACCGAGACCGACCCGGGCTCGCTCGCAGGCGCTTTGCTGGGCTCGGTGCTGCTGCTGGACAAGGACAACGCGCTGCCACAGTCAACGCCGGAGGAGCGTGCGGCGGTGTTGGCAGGCCTGGCCGACGGCGGGTTCGTCAAGCCGGGCGCGCAGGTGCGGCCCGCGCAGCTCGCTGTGGTGCTGACGGGTGGAGTCGCGCGGGGGGAGGCCGCTGGTGACAGGGCGGCGACCCTGGCACGGTTCGCCACGCAGTTCGACCGCGCGGGCGCGGGGACGGTACTCGCGGGGGACGCCCCGTCGGCGAGTGGCTCCGGTGCGATCGGCGTGGCCAGGGCGGACACCTCCGCGGGCTCGATCCTTTCCACGGTGGACAACGTGGACACCTCGGCGGGCCGGGTGGTCACCGTGCTGGCGCTTCGGGAACAGCTGGAGGGGCGCGCGGGCAACTACGGCGTCGCGGGCAACGCCCAGGCTCCCGCGCCCGGTGCCGCGACACGGGGGCCGTAGCCGGCCACCGGGCCGGTTGTGTCGACGGCTGCCGAGTCCGGCAGGACCGGAGTGCAGAACCCGCGGGCGGGAACGGGGGACTCGCGGGCAGGAGCGGGGGACTCGCGGTTCAGGTGGCTGTGGACAGCAGCCGTTGCCAGTCCTCGACGAACCTGGGGTAGGTCTTGCCGACCGTGTTCGGGTTCTCCACGAGCACACCCGGCACGCGCAGGCCGAGCAGGGCGCCCGCCATCACCAGCCGGTGGTCGTCGTAGGTGTGGAAGGTGCCGCCGCGCAGCGGTGCCGGGTTGATCCGCAGGCCGTCCTCGGTCTCGGTGACATCGCCACCCAGCGCGGAAAGCTCGGTGGCCAGCGCGGCCAGCCGATCGGTCTCGTGCCCCCGCAGGTGCGCGACCCCGGAGATGACCGACGAGCCGTCGGCGAAGCACAGCACGGCCGCGACCACGGGGGTCAGTTCGCCCACCTCGTGCAGGTCGAGCGTCGCGCCGCGCACCGTCGCGGTCCCGGTCACGGTGAGGCCGTCCGCGTCGAGCGTGACCTCGGCACCCAGTTCCCGCAGCAGGCTGCGCAGCCAGTCGCCCGGCTGCGTCGTCTCGGCGGGCCAGCCCGCGATCCGGACGCTGCCACCGGCCACCAGCGCGGCGGCGGCGAACGGTGCGGCGCTGGACAGGTCCGGCTCCACCGTGTATTCGTTCAGCGACAGCTCGGTGTGCGGCACATGGAACTCGTCGCCGTCGCGCTGCGGTCGCGCGCCGAAGCGGCGCAACATGTCCAGCGTCATCGCGATGTGTGGTTCGCTCGGCGGCCTGCCCACCAGCCGCACCGTGACGCCGGTGTCGAAGGCGGGGCCCGACAGCAGTAGCGCGGAGAGGAACTGGCTGGAGGCCGAGGAGTCCAGTTCCACCGCCCCGCCGCGCAACCCGCCGTGGCCGCGCACGGTGAACGGTGGCGCCCCAGTGCCGCCGTCGTCGAGGTCGGCGCCCAGTTCGGTGAGCGCGCGCAGCAGCGGCGCCAGTGGCCTGCGGCGGATGGCGGGGTCGCCGTCGAAGCGCACCGTGCGGGAGCCGAGCGTGGCCAGCGGCGGTGTGAACCGCGCGACCGTGCCCGCGTTGCCGAGCTCGACCGACACCTCCTCGCGGTCGCCCTGAGTGAGGAGGCCGACACGCACGCCCTCCGGCGAGTGTTGCCAGCTCGCGCCGAGCCGGTCGAGCGCGGCGAGCATCAGGCGGGCATCGCGGGAGTCAAGCGGCTCGCGCACGAGCGTCGTGCCGCGTGAGATCGCGGCCAGCACGTAGGCACGGTTGGTGATCGACTTGGAGCCGGGCACCCTTACCGTGGCGTCGAGCTCGCCCTCGGCAACCGGCGCCCGCCAGGTGGCTTGCTGCGGCACGCCCTCACTGTCGCACAGCCGCGCGGCCCACCTGCGGCGAGCCGCGCGGCACGGCCAGCGGTATGTGCGATAAGGTGGAAGCCCGTGGGACTTCAGCCGCGGACAACCAAGTATGTTTTCGTCACCGGAGGCGTCGCCTCCTCGCTGGGCAAGGGCTTGACGGCATCGAGTCTCGGCCAGCTGCTCACGGCCCGCGGGCTCCGGGTCACGATGCAGAAGCTCGACCCCTATCTCAACGTCGATCCCGGCACGATGAACCCCTTCCAGCACGGTGAGGTCTTCGTCACCGAGGACGGCGCCGAGACCGATCTCGACATCGGTCACTACGAGCGCTTCCTCGATCGCAATCTTTCCGGATCGGCCAATGTCACCACGGGACAGATCTACTCATCGGTGATCGCCAAGGAACGCAGGGGCGAGTACCTCGGTGACACGGTGCAGGTGATCCCGCACATCACCGACGAGATCAAGTCGCGGATCATGGCGGTGGCAGCCGACGACGGCAGCGGGATGCGACCGGATGTCGTCATCACCGAGGTGGGCGGGACGGTCGGCGACATCGAGTCGCTGCCGTTCCTGGAGGCGTGCAGGCAGGTCCGGCACGACGTCGGCAGGGACAACTGCTTCTTCCTGCACGTCTCGCTGGTGCCCTACCTCGCCCCTTCCGGCGAGTTGAAGACGAAGCCGACCCAGCACTCGGTCGCCGCGCTGCGCAACATCGGTATCCAGCCGGACGCGCTGGTCTGCCGTGCCGACCGCGACCTGCCTGAGGACCTCAAGCGAAAGATCGGCTTGATGTGCGATGTGGACAACGAGGCCGTGATCGCCTGCCCCGACGCTCGTTCGATCTACGACATTCCCAAGGTGTTGCACAGCGAGGCGCTGGACGCGTACGTGGTGCGCAGGCTGGGGCTGCCGTTCCGGGACGTCGACTGGGCGGTGTGGGGCGACCTGCTCGACAGGGTGCACAACCCGGCGGAGACCGTGCGTGTCGCGCTCGTCGGCAAGTACATCGACCTGCCGGACGCCTACCTGTCCGTCACCGAGGCACTGCGCGCGGGCGGCTTCGCCCACCGCGCGAAGGTGCAGATCGTCTGGGTGCCCTCGGACGAGGCGACCACTCCGGCGGGCGCGGCCGCGGCACTGTCCGGTGTGGACGGAGTGCTGGTGCCGGGCGGGTTCGGCGTTCGCGGCATCGAAGGCAAGATCGGCGCGATCAACTACGCTCGCACGCACAAGATTCCCGTGCTCGGGCTGTGCCTGGGTCTGCAGTGCATGGTGATCGAGGTGGCGCGCCACCTCGCGGGGTTGCGGGACGCGAACTCCGCGGAGTTCGACGAGACCACCAGCCATGCCGTGATCTCGACGATGGCGGACCAGAAGGACGTGGTGGCTGGCGAACGGGACATGGGCGGCACCATGCGACTCGGGGCATACCCGGCGAAGCTGGTGCCCGGTTCGCAGGTCGCGCGCGCGTACGGCAGCGTGGAGGTGTCCGAACGGCACCGCCACCGCTACGAGGTGAACAACGCCTACCGCGAGCTGCTGGCCGATGCCGGACTGGTGTTCTCCGGCACCTCGCCCGACGGCAGGCTGGTGGAGTTCATCGAGCTGCCGCAGGCGGACCACCCGTTCTTCGTCGGGACTCAGGCGCACCCCGAGCTGAAGAGCAGGCCGACCCGGCCGCACCCGCTGTTCGACGCCTTCATCAGTGCTGTCGTCGCCTACCGCACCGCCGACCGGCTTCCCGTGGAGCTGCCGGAGACTCCGGTGGCCGCCCGATGACAGTGCCGGGAAGCCACGAGTTCAGCGTGGTGTCCTCTCGCGACGTCCACATCGGACGCGTGGTGGGGTTGCGGGTCGACGAGGTGGTGATGCCCGGCGGTGGCACCGCCTCTCGCGAGGTGGTCGAGCACCTGGGCGCGGTAGCGGTGTGCGCGCTCGACTCCGACGGCGCGGTGACGCTGGTCCACCAGTACCGCCACCCGATGCGTGACCGGCTGTGGGAGCTGCCCGCCGGGCTGCTCGACGCCGACGGCGAGGACCCGGTCACCACCGCGCGCAGGGAACTGGTGGAGGAGGTGGGCCTGCGGGCGGATCGGTGGGAAACCCTCGTCGACGTCGCCGCGTCCCCCGGCTTCACCGACGAGGTGGTGCGGATTTTCCTCGCCCGTGACCTGACCGAGGTGGACCGGCAGGCACACGGCGAGGAGGAAGCGGATCTGGTCGTCAAGAAGTTCCCGCTGGCAGAGGCCGTGCGCATGGCGCTTTCCGGTGAGATCGTCAACGGTGCGACGGTGAGCGGCGTGCTCGCCGCCCATACCGTGCTGTCGGGGGCGGTCGCGACCCGGCCGCCGGACGCGCCGTGGCGTAGCAGGCCGACCCGGTTCGCCTCCCGCGCACGCTGACATCCGCGCGGCGTCGCCCGGTCGGCCGGTAGTGTCGGCCTGTTTCGGTCGGCCGGTTCAGTCGGCCAGCGGCCTGCCCTGGCCGTCCACGCCGCCGTTCACCAGCAGCAGGATGCCGTCGATGATCGACCAGATCGCCCCGACCCCGAACGTCAGCAGCGTGCACAGCAACTGGGCGACGGCGAGCCCGGTCTGGCCGGTGTAGAACCGGCCGACGCCGAACGGCAGCACGATCTGCAACAGCCCCGCGGCCAGCTGGGAACGATCCGATCGCACGACCTCGCCGGGCGCCCTCGGAACCGGTTCGGCCGTCCCCTGCGGCGTGGCCTCGGTGAGCAGGAACGCCGGGTGCGGCTCGGGTAGGTCGGCGAAGAGCGGACGCACCTGCGCCCTGGTCCTGGCCTGCAATGCCCGCGCGACCCGCTGCTCGTACTCCTGCGAGGTGAGCCTGCCCTCGCTGAGATGCTCGCCGAGCACCCGTGCCGACTCGTCACGTTCGGCGGTGCCGATCCGCAACTCCTCCGGCTCCGGCTGGCTGGACATGCCCTCACTGTAGGTTGGTTTGCCGCGCGACCGCCGCGGCGACGCTGAAAGGCATGAACCGCACCAGCAGCGGGCGGGCAAGCCGCCGCCGCCCGGAAGGCCGTGGCAAGGGAGCCTGGTCGGCCGCACTGGGACAGGGCTCCAACGTGTTGCAGGGCACCGCGCCACTGAACGGTTTCGACGTCTACGCCGTCGGTTTTCACCGCGCGAGGAACGAACCGGAAACGCAGTTGGAGGCACACCACTACTGCCGCGTGGTCAACGACGATCTGCTGGAGTGCGTGCTGTTCGACGGCAACACCCGGCAGGCCGATCTGGTCGGTATCGAGTACATCGTCTCCGAGCGGCTGTTCGAAACGCTGCCGCGGCAGGAGCAGGGCCGCAGGCACCCGCACAACTATGAGATCCTCTCCGGCCAGCTGGCCGCGCCGCGGGGTTGCCGGACGTGGCCGAGCGGGCCTTCCTGAAGCGGTTGCTGAACAGCTACGGCAAGACGTGGCACACCTGGCACACCGGCCGGCACGACGGCGAACCCGGCGACGGCCTGCCGCTGGGCGAGCCGAGGCTGATGTGGTCGTTGAACCGGGACGGTGAGTGCGACGAGTCGCTGCGCCGCGACCGCGACGAGGCGATGGGAGTGGACACCGCCCGCGACCGGCAGCGGCGGCGGGAGCTTGGCGCCGCTGGCGCACCCGCAGCGAGGCGAGGACGCGATGCTGGGCCAGTTCGACGGCCGGGTGTGAGCGCCCGCCACCACTCCACCGCGCCGGACAGCGTGCCGGGTGCCGCACCGGCACCCGGGGTGGCCGCCCGTCGCTAGAGTGTGCGCGTGGCACGGGCCGACGGCACCTGCGTGACCGCGGTCGTCTCCGCTTACCTTGACCACCTGACAGTGGAGCGGGGGACGGCCCGCAACACCCTGGAAAGCTACGCGCGCGACCTGCGCCGCTACGCCGCCCACCTGAGGCGTGTTGGCGTGGCCGACATCCGCGACGTGGTGCCGCGCCACATCACCGAGTTCGGTGTGGCACTGCGGGAGGGCGACGGCGAACGCAAACCGCTCGCCGCCTCGTCCGCGGCCAGGGCGCTGGTGGCGGTGCGCGGCCTGCACCGCTTCGCGATGGCCGACGGCATCACCGAGCACGACCCCGCCCGCGATGTCCGCCCGCCCGCGGCGGCGAGGCGACTACCGAAGGCGCTGCCGGTGGACGACGTGCTGCGGCTGCTGCAGGTGCCCTCCTCCGGCGACGTGCGCGGGTTACGGGACCGCGCGCTGCTGGAGCTGCTGTACTCGACCGGTGCGCGGATCTCCGAGGCCGTGGGGCTCGACCTCGACGACATCGACGAGGTCGAGCGGACCGTGCTGCTCGACGGCAAGGGCGGCAGGCAGCGACTCGTGCCCATCGGTCGCCCCGCGCTGGAGGCACTGAACGCCTACCTGGTGCGTGCCCGCCCTGCGCTGGCGGGCAAGGGAAGGGGCACGCCCGCGGTGTTCCTCAACGCCAGGGGCGGCAGGCTGTCCCGGCAGGGTGCGTGGCAGGTGCTGAAGTCGAGCGCGCAGCGCGCCGGTATCACGGCCACCGTCTCGCCGCACACGCTGCGTCATTCGTTCGCGACACATCTGCTGGAGGGTGGCGCCGATGTCCGCGTGGTGCAGGAGCTGCTCGGACATGCGTCGGTGACCACCACACAGGTCTACACGCTGGTGACCGTGAACACGCTGCGTGAGGTTTACGCGACCGCGCACCCGCGTGCACTCGGCTGAGCGGCCGCAAAGTACTCCGCTCGTGCCCGGCGAGCCGCTTTGCCGCTGCTCTTCGTGCCGGAATAGGCTGGCGCGGACCATGCCGAACAAGGAGCTTTCGCCCCATGTCGACTTCCCAACAACCGGCGCGGCCGACACCGGATCGCTTGAGCGGGCTGAGCATCGCAACCGAGACCCGCGGTGACGAAGGGGAGTACGACGGGCACATGGGCTCAGGCAACGGCGACAAGGAGTGCGACGGAAGGCTCGGCCCTACCGGACGCCCCCGCCGCGAGATTCCCGAACCGCCGCCGCTGGACCGGCACGGGCCCGCCCACGTGGTAGCGATGTGCAACCAGAAGGGAGGCGTCGGCAAGACCACCTCGACCATCAACCTCGGTGCCGCGCTGGCCGAATACGGCCGCAAGGTACTGCTGGTGGACTTCGACCCGCAGGGAGCGCTGTCGGTCGGGCTCGGCATCCAGCCCCACGAACTCGACCAGACCGTCTACAACGTGATCATGGAACGGTCGGTTGACATCGAAGACGTCATCCGCAAGACGTCGGTGCACAACGTCGAGCTGCTGCCGAGCAACATCGACCTCTCCGCCGCCGAGGTGCAGCTCGTCGCCGAGGTGGGGCGGGAGCACACCTTGCTGAGGGTGCTGAGACCGGTGATGGACCGCTACGACTATGTTCTAGTGGACTGCCAGCCGTCGCTGGGGTTGCTCACCGTCAATGCGCTCACCGCGGCCGACGGCGTGATCATCCCACTGGAGTGCGAGTTCTTCAGTCTGCGTGGCGTGGCGTTGCTGATCGACACCATCGAGAAGGTGCGCGAGCGGCTGAACCCCAAACTGGATATCACCGGGATTCTCGCCACCATGTTCGATCCGAGAACCCTGCATTCGAAGGAGGTCATGGCGCGCGTGGTGGAGGCTTTTGGTGACACCGTGTTCGACACGGTGATCAACCGGACGGTGCGGTTCCCCGAGACCACCGTGGCAGGCGAACCGATCACTCGCTGGGCTCCCCGTTCGGCCGGCGCGACGGCCTATCGCGCGCTGGCTCGCGAGGTGATCGCCCGGTGAGCAGGCGAGCGCCCCTGCCCGGTGCGTCTGAGCTCTTCCGCCGAACGACCAGACCGATGTTCGAGGAATCCCTCGAAGAGCACCCCAAGGAAGCCGAGGACGCTCCGGCGAGCGCGACCGTCGCCGAGAACGGCGGTGCCGACGACGGCAATGGCGTGGTGGCCGGGTCTTCGTCGGATGAGCGCAGGTTGGCGCGCGCGGGTAACGGCCGCCGTGGCTCGGGCAGGCAGAAGCACGACGCCAAGATCACCGTTTACATGTCGGGGGAGGAACTGCTGGCGATGGAGCACGCCCGCCTCACCCTGCGTGGCACGCACGGCCTGGTCGTGGACAGGGGCCGGATCGTGCGGGAGGCGGTGGCGGTGCTGCTGGCCGACTTCGACCAGCACGGGGAGGACTCGGTGCTGGTGGGCAGGCTGCGCGACGTCGACCTCGGTACCGAGGAAGCCGCGAACTGATGGATGACGGGGCGGCGCCCCAGCCTGTCGAGCAGGAGGACGGCGAGCACGGCGGTTCGGCTTCCCGGTTCAAGGTGCGGCTGGACAACTTCGAGGGCCCGTTCGACCTGCTGCTGCAACTGATCTCGCAGCACCAGCTCGACGTCACCGAGGTGGCCCTGCACCAGGTCACCGACGACTTCATCGCCTACACCCGTGCGCTGGGCGCCGAGTGGGACCTTGACGAGACCACCGAGTTCCTGGTGATCGCGGCGACGCTGCTCGACCTGAAGGCGGCTCGGTTGCTGCCTTCGGCCGAGGTGGAGGACCCCGACGATCTGGCGCTGCTGGAGGCGCGGGACCTGCTGTTCGCTCGCGTGCTTCAGTACCGGGCGTACAAGCAGGTGGCCGCCCTGTTCGCGGAGCTGGAGGCGGGCGCGTTGCGGCGCTATCCGCGATCGGTGGCGTTGGAGGAGCGCTACGTCGGCCTGCTGCCCGAGGTGATGCTCGGCGTGACCCCACAGCGCTTCGCCGAGGTGGCACTCGGGGTGTTCCGGCCCAAGCCGCCGCCCACGGTGTCGCTGGACCACCTGCACGTGGGCAAGGTGTCGGTACGTGAGCACGCGGCGATCCTGCGGGTTCGGCTGGCGGCGTCGGGCAGGGCGAACTTCTCCGAACTGGTGACCGACTGCGAGCACACCATCGAGGTGGTGGCACGGTTCCTGGCGTTGCTGGAGCTGTACCGCGAGTCGACGGTCACCTTCGAACAGGCCGAGGCGCTGGCCGAACTGCACGTGCGGTGGACGGGTGGCTCCGTGGCCGACGCCGAGGCCGAGGCCGAACGTGACCGCGCCGACGGCGACGACGAGGAGTACGGGTGAACGAGTCATACGGCTGGACCGAGGGTGCGCCCGATCCGGAGGTGGCCGCGGAACCGAGCGGGGCAGGCGAGCACGGTCGCGTCGATGCACCCGACACGGCGGTGACGGCCACCAACGGCACCGACGGCACCAACGGCACCGACCGTGGCGACGGTACCGACGGTACCGACGGTACCGACGGTGCCGGGCCCGAGGGCGCGGGCGATGCCGCCGACACCAGCGGTGAGCCCGAGGACCGCATCGGCGGTGAGCCCGAGGATCGCATCGGCGGTGAGCCCGAGGACCGCATCGGCGGCGAACCGGTGGCGGTCTCCGCCGACCGGGAGCTGCCGGAGCTGACCAGCGACGCCGACCTCGCCTGCGCGCTGGAGGCACTGCTGCTCGTGGTGGACTCACCCGCGGCCGAGGAGTCCCTCGCGGGCGCGCTGGAACAGCCGGTGGACCGGGTCACCGAGATGCTGCGCACCATGGCCGAGGACCTGCGCGACCGGGGCAGCGGAATCGACCTGCGCCGGGTCGGCGAAGGCTGGCGGTTCTTCACCCGCGACACCTACGCGCCGTTCGTGGAGAAACTGCTGCTCGACGGTCAGCGTTCGAAGCTGACCAGGGCGGCGCTGGAAACCCTCGCCGTGATCGCCTACCGGCAGCCGGTCACGCGTTCCCGTGTCGCCGCGGTGCGTGGCGTCAACGTCGACGGCGTGATCCGCACCCTGCTGGCGCGCGGGTTGATCGAGGAGAGCGGCACCGACCCCGAGACCGGTGGCACGCTGTACGTGACGACGGAACTGTTCCTCGAGCGGCTGGGGCTGTCCTCGCTCAACGACCTGCCGCCGATCGCTCCGTTGCTGCCGGAGGTGGACTCGATCGATGACATCTGAGCGAGCCGAAGGGGTACGCCTGCAGAAGGTGCTCGCCAAGGCGGGTGTCGCGTCACGACGCGCGGCCGAGGAGCTCATCGCTCGCGGCAGGGTCAAGGTCGACGGCGACGTGGTGCGCGAGCTGGGCAGGCGGGTGGATCCCGAGCACGCGGTGATCCACGTCGACGGGATGCGGGTGGTGGTGCGCGAGGACCTCGTCTACCTGGCGCTGAACAAGCCACGCGGCGTGCACAGCACCATGACCGACGAGCAGGGCAGGCCGTGCGTCGGTGACTACGTTCGCGACAGGGCCGAGCGGCTGTTCCACGTCGGCAGGCTGGACGCCGACACCGAGGGCCTGCTGCTGCTCACCAACGACGGCGACCTGGCCCACCGCCTCATGCACCCCTCTTTCCACGTGGCCAAGACCTACCTCGCGGAGGTCGAGGGCCGCGTGCAGCGCGGGCTCGGCAAGCGGCTGCGCGCCGGGGTGGAGCTGGAAGACGGCCCCGTGAGCACCGACGCCTTCACGATCAAGGACGTGGGTGCCGACCGCAGTCTCGTGGAGATCGTGCTGCACGAGGGTCGCAAGCACATCGTGCGCAGGCTGCTCGCAGAGGTAGGACACCCGGTCCGCAAGCTGGTCCGAACCGCCGTCGACGGCGTGCGGCTCGGCGACACGAAGCCGGGCACGCTGCGGGCACTGTCCAGGCAGGAGATCGGGGCACTGCACAAGACGGTCGGGCTCTGAGCGCCCTCAGCCCGCCGGGGCCGCCGCGCTGCCCGAGCGCTTGCGCTGGGCCGCCCGCACCACCGGCTCCACCACGCGTGCCGCGATCGGCCCGATGATCGCCATCAGCAGCACGTAGGTTGTCGCCAGTGCCGCGATCTCGCCGTCGACGACCCCTGCGGCGACGGCGAAACCGGCGATGATGATCGAGAACTCTCCGCGTGCGATGAGCGCCGCGCCCGCCCTGGCCTGGCCCAGTTTCCCGATGCCCGCCTTGCGGGCGGCCCACCAGCCCGTCGCGAGCTTCGTCAGCGTGGTCGACGCGGCGAGTACCACCGCCCACACCAGCACCGGCGGGATCTGCCTCGGGTCGGTGTTGAGTCCGAACACGACGAAGAACACCGCGGCGAACAGGTCGCGCAGCGGTTCCAGCACCTTGGTGGCGTTCTCGGCGGTGGAGCCGGAGATCGCGATGCCGAGCAGGAACGCGCCCACCGCGGCCGACACCTGCATGGCCGAGGCGAACCCCGCCACCAGCAAAGCGGCGCCGAACACCTTCAGCAGGAAGACTTCGCGGTCCTCGCTGTCCACGATCGCGGACACGTAGCGGCCGTACTTCAACGCGACCACCAGCACCACGGTGACCACGCTCAGCGAGATTCCCACCGCACGCAGCCCGCCGAGGAAGCTGATCCCGCCGAGCACACCGGTGAGGATCGGCAGGTACAGCGCCATCACCAGGTCCTCGAACACCAGGATCGACAGCACCACGGGTGTCTCGCGGTTACCGAGCCTGCCCAGGTCCCCGAGCACCTTCGCGATGATCCCGGAGGAGGAGATGTAGGTGACCCCGCCCATGACGAACGCCCCGATGACCCCCCAGCCCAGCAGCAGCGCCACCGCGATCCCCGGGGCCGCGTTGAGGACGGCGTCGAGCAGACCCGCCATCCACGACCGGCGCAACCCGGTGAACAGCTCGCTCGCCGAGTACTCCAGCCCCAGCGTGAGCAGCAGCAGCACCACGCCGATCTCGCTGGCGAGCTGAGTGAAGTCCCCGATGTCGCCCAGCGGAACCAGCCCGCCCTGTCCGAAGGCAAGGCCGCCGAGCAGGTACAGCGGGATCGGTGAAAGACCCACCCTGCCCGCCAGCCGGCCGAGCGCGCCGAGTACGAAGAACATCGCACCCAACTGGACCAACGACAGTGCGGTGTGCTCCACAGGCGACCTCAGCCGCCGTGCAGAATCTTCGCCGCGGCGTCGAGGCCTTCGGAGGTCCCCACCACCACCAGCACGTCACCGACGGTGAACAGGAAGTCCGGCGTGGGCGAGGGGTTGATCTGACCCGCCCGCATCACCGCGACGATCGAGACCCCGGTGCGGGTGCGCAGTGCGGTGTCACCGAGGGTGCGGCCGTCGTATGGCGACCCCGACTTGATGGTGAGCTGCCGGGTGCTGATGCCCGGCAGCTCCCTGTGCTCCTCGGTGAGCTGCGCGACCAGTTGCGGCGCGCCGAGCAGGTTCGCCAGCGCACCGGCCTCCTCGGGTGTCAGCGGCAGCGATGCCAGGCAGGCGTCCGGGTCGTCGGATTTGGACACGATTAGTTCGATCTTGCCGTCGCGGTGGGTCACCACACCGACCCTGCGGCCGCTGCCCAGTGCGAAGTCCTTACGCACGCCGATTCCCGGCAAAGGGGTCACTTCGACGTTCACGCCGACCACGGTAGCTCACCGGCGCTCTCGTTTGCGCCCAGCATCGACCGGGTACGCGGGCACGGTGCTGGTCGCGATCGGTGTGCACTTCGCGGCGGCCCTCGCCCTTCCCGCCGTCGCCCGCCGCTGGGACCGCGCGGCGTTCGCGATCGGGGCGCTGGTGCCTGCCTCGGCGTTCGTGCTGGCGCTGACCCACCTCGGCGGGCTGCCCGCCACCGAGTCGGCGTCCTGGGCACCGGTGGTGGGGCTTGAGTTCACGGTGCGGCTGGACTCGCTGGCGATGCTGCTGGCCGTGCTGGTCACCGGTATCGGGGCGATCGTGGGCGGCTACTTCGCCCGCTACGCCGAGCCGGGAAACCCCGGCAACGGCAGGGACGCCGCCGTGCTCGTCGCGTTCGCCGGGGCGATGCTCGGCCTCGTCCTTTCCGACGACGTGCTGTCGCTGTACCTGTTCTGGGAGATCACCACGGTGTGCTCGTTCCTGCTCGTCGGCGGGAGCGGGCTCACCGCGGCGGAACGGCGCTCCGCGCGGCAGGCGCTGCTGGTGACGACGCTCGGCGGGCTCTCGCTGCTGCTCGGGCTGATCCTGTTGAGCACCGCCGCGGGGACACTGCGGATCTCGGAGATCATCGCCGAGGCGCCGTCGGGTCCCGCTGTGACGGCGGGTATCGCGCTGCTGCTGGTCGGTGTGTTCACCAAGTCGGCGCAGTTGCCGTTCCATCCCTGGCTGCCCGCGGCGATGGTCGCGCCCACACCGGTGAGTGCCTACCTGCACGCGGCGGCGATGGTGAAGGCCGGTGTCTACCTGGTCGCGCGCTTCGATCCCGCGTTCGCAGACCGGCCGCAGTGGTGGGTGCCGCTGGTGGTGGTCGGGCTGTGGACGATGGTGCTCGGTGGGGTGCTCGCGATGCGCCAGCACGACCTGAAGTTGTTGCTGGCCTACGGCACGGTGAGCCAACTGGGGTTCCTGCTGGTGCTGCTGGCCGTCGGCACCCGCGTGTCGGCGCTGGCGGGCGCGACGATGTTGCTGGCGCACGGCCTGTTCAAGTCCGCGCTGTTCTTGACGGTCGGGGCGATCGACAAGCAGGCGGGCACCCGTGACCTGCGGGAGCTGTCCGGGCTGGGCAGAAGGTGGCCGGTGCTGGCGGTGTCGGCGGGGCTGGCGGCGGCCTCCATGGCCGGTCTGCCGCCACTGCTCGGTTTCGTCGGCAAGGAGACCGCGCTGGAGGCATTCACCCACGGCTCGGTGAAGGACCTGCTGATCCTGACCGGTATCGTGGCGGGTTCGCTGCTGACCACGGCCTACACCGTGCGGTTCTTCGTGGGCGCGTTCGGCACGCGAGGTGACGTCGAGCCGATCACGGCCCGTGCACCCGGCACGGTGTTCACCACCGCTGTGGCGCTGCCCGCCGCCGCGAGCCTGCTGCTCGGCGTGTGGCCCTCGCTCACCGACTCGCTCGCGGGCGGCTACGCCGACCGCTTCGCGGGTGAGGACTACCACCTGGCGCTGTGGCACGGCGTCTCGTTGCCGCTGCTGCTTTCGGCGATCATCCTGCTCGGCGGCTACCTGCTCTACCGAGCCGCCCAGCGTTACGAGGCGCCGTCGGGCTGGGTGCCTGCGCCGCTGCGGGCCCAGCAGGGTTACCGCGCGGCCGTGCGAGGCCTCGACGAGGTGGCCCAGTGGGTCACGGCGCGGCTGCAGACCGGTTCGCTGCCCACCTACCTCGGCATCATCCTGACCACGGTGGTTGTGGTGCCGACGGTCGGGTTGCTAGGCGGCGTCGAGTCGCCACTGGCCACGCGGGCATGGAGCACGCAGCTGCAGTTGCCGCTGGCGCTGTTCGTCGTCGCCGCCGCGCTGACCCTGCCCGCGGCGCGGCGAAGGCTCACCGCGGTGCTGCTCACCGGCGTGGTCGGCTACGGCGTCGGCGGACTGTTCCTCGTCTACGGTGCCGTCGATCTGGCGCTGGCGCAGTTCCTGGTGGAGACGCTCACGCTGGTGGTGTTCGTGCTGGTGCTGCGCAGGTTCGACGCGCCGTTCCTCACCGAGCGGTCGGCACGGCGTTGGGCGAGCTGGCGCAAAGCCACGATCGCCGCGCTCGGTGGGCTGTTCGTGGCGATGTTCGCCGTCGTCTTCTCCAGCACCCGCGAGGGCATTTCGCGGGCCGGCGCCGAGTACATCGCCAGGGCTGAGTCGGAAGCGGGCGCCACCAATGTGGTGACCGCGATCCTCATCGACTTCCGCGCGCTGGACACCGTCGGAGAGATCACCGTGCTGCTCGTGGCAGCCACCGGCGCGGCGAGCCTCGGCCTGCTGGCGCGCACCGCCCGCGGTCACCGAATGCCCACCGCCGACGCTCGGCCCGCCGATGACGAGGAGGCGCACCGGTGACCGAGCGAACCGACTGGGAGAGCTGGGACTTGCCGAGGCAGCGCTGGCTGCTGACCGAGCGCAGCCCGGCGGGCTGGCCACGCTCGCTGCAACTGGAAGTGGCCGTGCGCGTCGTGTTCCCCACGGTGCTGACGCTGTCGGTGTACCTGCTGTTCGCCGGTCACAGCAGCATGGGTGGCGGGTTCACCGGCGGGCTCGTCGCGGGCCTCGCCTTCGTGCTGCGCTACGTGGCGGGCGGCAGTATCGAACTCGCCGCGGCCGTACCCATCCGGCCACCCGCCGTGATCGGTGCGGGGCTGACCCTCTCCGTGGTCACGGCGCTGGTCCCGCTGGCGTTCGGTGAGCCCGCGCTGACCAGTGCGGTGTGGCAGTGGCAGGTCCCCGTGCTGGGCAAGGTGAAGATCGCCAGCAGTCTCGCCCTCGACATCGGGGTGTACCTGCTGGTGCTAGGGGTCGTGCTGGACCTGCTGCGCACGCTCGGTTCCGGCATAGAGACCAGGGAACTGGAACTCGCCCGGCCCGACGATGGGCGGGGCCGATGAACATCGACGCGGTGACGCTGCTGGTGCTGGCCGTCGTGTACGGCGTCGGCTTCTACCTGCTGCTGCAGCGGTCGCTGATGCAAGTGATCCTGGGTTTCGTCGTGTTGGGACACGGCGCCAACCTGTTCCTGCAGGCCGCGGGCGGGCCGCCCGCGGCGCCGGCGTTCATCGGGCTGGTCGCCGCTGAGGCGATGGCCGACCCGCTGCCGCAGGCGCTGGCGCTGACGGCCGTGGTCATCACCTTCGGCCTCACCACCTTCCTGCTGGCGCTGGCCTACCGGGCGTGGGTGCTGCTGGGCCACGACGAGGTGCAGGACGACCTCGAGGACCGCAGGTTGCGGGTGGCCGAGCTGGCTCGCGAACGCCGCCGCCACGCCGAAGACGCCAATGCGGCCGATATCGCCGATATGGCCGATGACACCGACGACACCGACGACACCGACGACACCGACGACACCGACGACACCGACGACACCGACGACACCGACGACACCGACGGCACCGACGGCGAGGGCGGCGGAGCCACCGGCGGGCCGGGGCGGGAGCGGGTCGAATGAGCGTGCTCGTGTCGCTGCCGGTGCTGCTGCCGTTGCTGGCCGCCGCCGTGTCGCTGCTGCTCGGTCAGGTCGGGGCGGTGCAGCGGGTGTTGAGCCTGCTGGTGCTGACCGCGAGTGCCGTGATCGCCGCCGTGCTGCTGTTCGGCTCCGACAGCGACGGCCCGGTCACGCTGCGCCTCGGCGGTTACGCGCCCCCGTTCGGGATCACGCTGGTGGCCGACCGGATCTCCGCGCTGCTGCTGCTGGTGTCGATGGTGGTGATGCTCGGCGTGCTGGTGTTCGCCATCGGCCAGCGCGTCACCGACCTCGGCAGGGCGTCCACCACCACGGCGTTCCACCCGATGTACCTGGTGCTGTGCGCGGGGGTGTCGCTGGCCTTCCTCACCGGTGACCTGTTCAACCTGTTCGTGGCGTTCGAGATCATGCTTTCGGCGTCCTACGTGCTGCTGACCAGGCAGTCCACCGCGGCCAGGGTGCGCGCCGGGATGACCTACGTCATCGTGAGCCTGACGTCGTCGCTGCTGTTCCTGACCATGGTGGCCGGGATCTACGCCGCCACCGGCACGGTCAACCTCGCCGACCTGTCGCAGCGCGTGCCCGACCTGCCGCCCGGCGTGCGGGGCATGCTCGGCCTGCTGCTGGTGGTGGTGTTCGGCATCAAGTCGGCCGTGGTGCCGCTGCACTTCTGGCTGCCCGACAGCTACCCGACCGCACCCGCCCCGATCACCGCGCTGTTCGCGGCGCTGCTCACGAAGGTCGGCGTCTACGCCATCATCCGCACCCAGACACTGCTGTTCGACCGCTCGCAGGACTGGAACTTCCTCCTCGCCGCCGCGCTGCTGACCATGCTCGTCGGCGCGCTCGGTGCGATCGCGCAGAACGACCTGAACCGGATGCTGTCCTTCCTGCTCGTCAGCCATATCGGCTACATGCTGTTCGGGCTCGCGTTGTTCTCGGTGACCGGGCTGACCGGCGTGATCCTCTACGTGGTGCACCACATCGCGGTGCAGGCCGGGCTGTTCCTGGTGAGCGGACTGATCACCAGGCACACCGGCACCGCTTCGCTGCGGGACATGTGCGGGGTGGCCAGCGGACACCCGGCGGTGGCGCTGCTGTTCGCCGTCCCCGCGCTGAGCCTGGCGGGAATTCCGCCGCTTTCCGGGTTCGTCGCCAAGGTGGTGCTGCTGCGGGCGGGTGCAGAGACGGCGACACCGATGGCTTACACCGTGACCGGGGTCGCGGTGCTGACCAGCTTCCTGTCGCTGTACGCCGTGAGCAAGGTGTGGATCCGTGTCTTCTGGGGCAGGCCGAGGCCACCGGTGCCGGACGTGGACCCGGCCGACGAGGTGACCGTGGGAACGGGCGTGACGTCGAAGCCGATGCTGGTGTCGGCGGCGAGCGTGGTGGCCGTCGGGATGGTGATCGCCGCCGCCGCGGGGCCACTGTCGTCGCTCAGCGAGCGAGCCGCCACGGACCTGCTCGATCGTGGACCGTACCGGGCGGCCGTGCTTGGCGGTGGTGACCGATGAGGCGCCTGCGCGGGCCGTTGTCGCTGGCGTTGTTCGGCTGGCTGTTCGCGGTCTGGCTGCTGCTGTGGGGCTCGGTCGCGCCCGGCACGGTGCTGACCGGGTTGCTGGTGGCCGCCTCGGTGCTGCTGCTGTTCCCGCTGCCGGCCCGGGCCCGGCCGGTGTTGCGGCCGGTGCGGCTGCTGATTCTGGTGATCTTCGTGGTCGTCGACGTCACCGAGTCGGCGGTGCGGCTGGCGATGGAGATCCTGCGATCCGGGCCCGGGGTGCGTTCCGCCGTCGTCGCGGTCCCTTCGCTGTCCGACGTGGACCACGTGGTCGCCGCCTGCGCCGGGGTGATCTCACTGACTCCCAACACGTTCGTGCTGCAGATCGACCGCGAGGGCCGGTTGCTCTACGTGTACTCGCTCGGCGTGCGCACGAAGCGACAGGCCGACCGGGCACACGACCAGGCCATCCAGTTGCAGGTGCGGGTGGTGCTCGCCATCGCGCCCGTAGAGGAGGCGCGGGACGTGCGTGAGCGCGCCGCCGCAGCGCGCAGGGTCGGCCCCGTCTCGCCGGAGAGAACCCCGGAGGAGGACTCGTGAGCTGGGTGTATTTCGCGACGTTCGCCATGCTGGCCGTGGGCGGCGTGCTCACGCTGTGGCGGTTGCTGCGCGGGCCACGATCGCTGGACCGCGTGCTGGCGCTTGACATGCTGCTGGTGCTGATCATCGCGGGTGTCGCGGTGGGTATGGCGATGACGGGGCGGGGCCTCAGCCTCGCTCTGCTGCTTTCGGTGTCGCTGCTGAGCTTCATCGGCTCGATCAGCGCCGTGAGACTCGTGGAACGCTGGGAGAGTCACCGATGACCGCGCTCGACATAGCCTCCGCCGCGCTGCTGCTGGCAGGTGGGCTGTTCTCCATGCTGGGCGGCATCGGGGTGGTGCGGTTTCCCGACGTGCTCACCAGGCTGCAGGCCGCCACCAAACCGCAGGTGTTCGGGCTGTTGCTGATCCTGCTTGGCACGTCGCTGCGGCTGGAACCCGCCGACGCGGTCGGGCTCGGCCTGGTCGCGCTTTTCCAGGTGCTCACCGCTCCCGTGCTGGCGCAACTGTTCGGCGGGGTCGCCTACCGCACCGGTGCCTACGAGGAGCGGGTGTTCGTCAGCGACGAGCTGGACGAGCGCCTGCGTGCGAAGCGCCGCTGACCGGCAGGCAGAATGGTGGCCGCAGGCGGTGAGGACGTGGCGTCAGGCGGCGCACGAAACTGGAGGAGAACGGTCGGTGGTGACGGTGTTGCGCGGCGTTGTGGCATTGGACGGTCCTTCGGGAACCGGGAAGACCACGGTGGCGCGGAAGCTGGCCGCCGAACTCGGCGCCCGGTATCTGGACACCGGGGCGATGTACCGGCTGGTGACGCTCGCGGTGCTGCGGGAGGGCATCGACCCCAGAGACACCGACGCGGTGGCCGCGCTCGCACGCGACGTCGCGATCAGCGTCGGGACCAGCCCCGAGGAGCCCAGCGTGCTGCTGAACGGCGAGGACGTCGCGGAGGAGATCCGTACCGAGCCGGTGAACCGGGCGGTGTCCGTGGTCTCCGCCGTGCCACGGGTGCGCAAGATCCTTGTCGTGGGCCAGCGCGCGATCATCGACCAGGTGCTCGCGGCCGACGGTGGGATCGTCGTCGAGGGCAGGGACATCGGCACCGTCGTGGTGCCGGACGCGCCGCTGAAGGTGTTCCTCACCGCCTCGGCAGAGGTGCGCGCCGCGCGGCGCAGCGCGCAGGACTCGGCGGCGGGCAGGGCGGTCAGCGCCGCCGACACGCGCGCTTCGGTTGAGCGCAGGGACCGGCTCGACTCCACCCGCGCCGCCTCGCCGCTGCGGGTCGCCGACGACGCGGTGGAGTTCGACACCTCCGAACTGACCGTCGAGGAGGTCATCGCGGCGCTGAGCGAGCTCGCGGGCCGGCGCGGCATGCTCAATGGCGAGGTGGCGGAGGCCCGCGGATGACCGGACTGCCGCCCGGCGCGACGCCGTGGCTGCACGACCTCGGCAGGACGATCGCCAGGCACCTGTACCGGCCCGCCTACCGCATCAGGACAGCAGGGCTCGCCCGCGTGCCGCGCAGCGGTCCGGTGGTGCTCGTCGCCAACCATAGCTCCATGATCGAGCCGCAACTGATCTTCGGAATGTTGCCGAGGCGGTCGGTGTTCCTGGTCAAGGAGGAGCTGTTCACCTCGGTGGCGGGCTGGGGACTGCGCCGTATCGGGCAGGTACCGGTCAGGCGGTCTGCGCCCGACAGGGCCGCGCTGCTGACCGCCGTGGGTGTGCTGCGCGAGGGCGGCCTGGTGGCCGTTTTCCCGGAAGGCTCGCGAGGAGCGGGCGACGTCAGCCAGGCGCAGCGCGGCGCCGCCTGGCTGGTGCGCACCTGCGGTGCCGTCGTGCTGCCGGTGGCGGTGCGAGGCACGCTGCGCCCGCCAGACACCCGGCGCAGGCTGCGGCCCGCCGTCGACCTGCTCGTCGGCGAGCCGTTCGCGCCCGCCGTCGGGCCGGGCAGCGCGGGGCTCGCGCACGGCACCGAGGAAATCAGAAGCAGGCTCGCCGCGCTCGTGCGGACCCTGGACGAGCGTCGACAGCTACGGGAAGAGAAGGCATGACGGAAGAAGACGGCACCTGGTTCGACGAGTCGGAGTTCGCGCGGCTCGACGAGTTGGGCGCCGAGGAGTCCACCGGCGAGGCAACCGAACCCGCGCAGCCGGTGCTGGCCGTCGTGGGCAGGCCCAACGTTGGCAAGTCCACTCTGGTCAACCGCATCCTGGGGCGCAGGGAGGCGGTTGTGCAGGACGTGCCGGGCGTCACCAGGGACAGGATCGCCTACGACGCGATGTGGCGCGGTCGTCGGTTCACCCTCGTGGACACCGGCGGCTGGGAGCCGGACGCCACCGGCATGCGCGCTTCGGTGGCGGCGCAGGCGGAGCTGGCGATGGCCACGGCGGACGCGGTGCTGCTCGTCGTGGACGCCGCCGTGGGGGCAACGGCGACCGACGAGGCCGTGGCGAAGGTGCTGCGCCGCTCCGACCGCCCGGTGTTGCTCGCCGCCAACAAGGTGGACGACGAGCGGCTGCTCGCCGAGGCGGCGTCGCTGTGGTCGCTCGGCCTCGGGGAACCGCACCCGGTGAGCGCGCTGCACGGCCGCAGTTCCGGCGACCTGCTCGACGCGGTCGTCGACGTGCTGCCCGAGGCGCCACGCGACACCGGTCAGGAGGTCACCGGCCCGCGCCGCGTCGCCCTCGTGGGCAAACCCAACGTCGGCAAGTCCAGTTTGCTCAACAAGCTGACCGGCGAGGAGCGGGCGGTGGTCGACGCCGTCGCGGGCACCACTGTGGACCCGGTGGATTCGCTTGTGGAACTCGACGGGCAGGCGTGGCGGTTCGTGGACACCGCGGGTCTGCGCAAGCGGGTGCAGACGGCCAGCGGCACCGAGTACTACGCCAGCCTGCGCACCAAGACCGCGATCGACGCCGCCGAGGTGGTGATCGTGCTGCTCGACGCGAGCGAGCCGCTTTCGGAGCAGGACCTGCGGGTCGTGACGATGGTCGCCGATGCCGGTCGCGCGCTGGTGCTCGCGTTCAACAAGTGGGACCTGGTCGACGAGGAACGCAGGCGGCAACTGGATCGCGAGATCGACAGGGGACTGGTCCGGGTGCCGTGGGCCGAGCGGGTGAACGTCTCGGCGCTGACCGGGCGGGCGGTGCGCAAGCTGGCGCCGGCACTGCGCACCGCGCTGGCCTCCTGGGACCAGCGGGTGCCGACCGGCCAGCTCAACAGCTGGCTTTCCGACCTCATCGCCGCCACGCCGCCGCCGGTGCGCGGTGGCAAGCAGCCGAAGGTGCTGTTCGCCACCCAGGCCGGAATCCGGCCGCCCACGCTGGTGCTGTTCACAACCGGGTTCCTCGAGGCGGGCTACCGCCGCTTCATCGAGCGCAAGTTCCGCGAACGGTTCGGCTTCCGGGGCACCCCGGTGCGGATCAACGTGCGGGTGCGGGAGAAGAAGCCGCGCAAGTCACGCTGAGTCGGCCAGCGCGGCGGTCGCGGTCCGCACGAGCTCGGCGACGACGTCGTCGAGCTCGATGTGCTGCTCACCTACCGCCCAGTGGCGCAGCAGTTCGTCGGCGGCGTCGGCCGATCTGCGGGGTGGCGGACCTGTCCGTGTCCTGGTGTGGGTGCGGTCGTTCGAGCCTGTTCGGCGGGTCGGTCACCGGTCCGGCTGTCGTGCTCGGTGCGGACGACACCGAATGTCAGGCCAGGTGGTTGGCCGCGGCGCCCGTCTGGCCGTGCTTGACCCTCGGGATCACCTACGCTACAAATGTAGTAACGCTACAGTTGTAGCGAACTGGGGGTGGCATGGCTCCGGCGGCGGTAGCGGACAGGACCGCGAACGGCGTCCTGGTCGCTCGCAAATGGACGGACGCGTCTTTTCCGTTGAAGTCGAGCAAGTTGGGTCGCGTAAGCAGAGCTCTTTCACGCGGGCGGAGAAAAGGCTGCAAGGCAACGCCGTCGGTGAGCTACCGCGGGGTGTCAAGGTGCCCGGCGCGTCCTTCGCGATGCGTTCGTTTCGCGGCGGCTGACCGATCCGTCCGCGGTTGCGCCAACCCACCACGCCCTGAACAAGCCACCACGCCACTGAACAAGGAGAACTGGCCGTGCAGCACAGACCCTCCGAAACGCTCAGCGCCGACAACACCGTCGTGCTGCTGGTGGATCACCAGATCGGGCTGTTCACCGGCGTCCGGGACATCACGGTCGGCGAACTCACCCACAACGTCACCTGCCTGACCAAGGCCGCACTGCGGTTGAACCTGCCCGTGGTCGTGACCACCACCGCGGCCGACAGCATGTGGGGGCCGCTGATACCGGAGTTGCGCGCGGCACTGCCCTCGGAGCACGAGGTGATCGACCGCAGCATGGTCAACGCGTGGCACGACGACCGCGTGCGGCAGGCCGTCGAGGCGACCGGACGGTCAGCGGTCGTCGTCGCAGGCATCTCGCTCGAGGTCTGCGCCACGTTCCCCGCGATCGCGGCGAAGCGGGCAGGCTATGACGCGTATGTCGCCGTCGATGCCTGCGGCACCTTCTCCGCTACGAAACGGGAAACCGGCCTACTCCGGATGCACCAGGCCGGAGTAGTCCCGAGCGACTACGCGAGCCTCATGGTGGAGGTTCTCGCCGACAACGCCGACCCCGTCGCGGGTGAGGTATACGCCGATCTCGACATGGGCTTCGCCGCTCTCGTCGGCCAACTGGCCGCGGCTCACACCCGGTAACCACGATCTCGATAAGGCAGGTACGAGAAGATGACAGCGCGGTCAGCCACGACCGACGATGAGGCCGCCCTCGAACAACTCGAACAACGGCAGGCGCGAGCATGGGCGGACGGTGACGGTCCCGCGTGGGCGGCCACGTTCACCGACGATACCGATTTCGTCGACTGGATGGGTGGCCGGCTTCACGGCAAACCGGCCATCGAGGAGAGCTTTCAGCAGGGATTCGACACGTTCATGGCCGGAACCCGCATGTCCCCGGCCGCGGAGCGCATCGTCCGCTTCGTGACCCCCGACGTCGCGCTCGTCATCACCAGCGGCAACTGCGTGCTGCGGCCGGGGGAAACCCGGTGCCGCCCGGAGGATCTGTCCGTCCAGACCAAGGTGGCGGTGAGGCGGGCGGGGAACTGGTTGTTCACGTCGTTCCACAACAGCCGAATGCGGCGGGCCGACCCGGCCTGACTCCGTGTCGAGACGTCGGGTCCGCAAGCGGAAGCCGCACGAGTCACGCTGAGTCGGCAAGCGCGGCGGTCGCGATCCGCACGAGCTCGGCGACGACGTCGTCGAGCTCGACCTGCCGTTCGCCCGCGGCCCAGTGGCGGAGCAGTTCGTCGACGGCGCCGGTCAGCGCCACGGCGGTCAGGTCGAAGTCACGGTCTCGGGTCCGGCCTCGGGCCGCGTCCCGACGTGCCTCCGCGGCGAGGAACTCCGCCCAGCGGCTTCGCCATGCCAGCCGGTGCCGCTCCACGGTGGCGCTGACGCCGACGACCTCCACGGCCGACAGTCGAGCCCAGCGTGGGTCCGTCGCCGTCGCGGTGAGGTAGGCGCTGACGGCCAGCTCGATCCGGCGTGCCAGCGGTTCCTCGCCCGCCCGCGCCAGCGCTGCCGACACCGCGCTCATCGCCCGCTGCTGCGCGCCGTCGTGCAGTGCGAGCAGCAGTTCCTCGCGGCCTGTGAACTCCTCGTAGAAGTTGCGAGTGGACACACCCGCCGCCGCGCACAGCTTCTCGATCGAGGTGGCGGCGTATCCCCGGGTGCCGAACAACGCCAAGCCCGCCCGAAGCAGGCGCCGCCTGCGCTCGGCGCGGCGATCGGCCGCCGAGCGTCCCGCGTAGACGCGGTCGGGCATGGCGTCAGACGACCGGCGTTCGCAGCGGGATGTCGACGAGACCGGGTGCGCCCGCGGGGGAGCCGCTGCCGACCCAGTGGGCCAGCCGCTCGGCGGCGAACAACTCGTCGATCACCATGAACGCTGCGCCGACCAGACCGGCCCGGTCGCTCAGCGTGGACCGGGTGATGCGTAGCTCGCGGGTGGCCAGCGGCAGCGAGCGGCGGTACACCGACTCCCGCACGGCGGCGAGCAACAGGTCACCGGCACCGGCGACGCCACCGCCGATGATCACCAGGGCCGGGTTGTAGAAGCTGACCAGCGTGGCCAGCAGGCTGCCGATGAGCCTGCCCGCCCGCATGAGCAACTCCACGGCGGCGCGGTCACCCCGCTGCGCCGCGTGGGAGACGTCGGCCGCGGTGATGGTGCCCGCCCTGGTGAGTACGTCGGCGAGAATCTTGCTGTGCCCTTCCCGTGCCGCTTCGGTCCCGTCCCTGGCCAGCGCCGCCCCGCCCGCGTAGGCCTCGAGGCATCCGGTGTTGCCGCATCGGCACACCACCTCGGCCTCGTCGGCGACGGCGGCGTGACCGATGTCGCCCGCACAACCCTGGCTTCCCCGGTGCAGCCTGCCGCCGGAAACCAGGCCCGCGCCGATGCCCGTGCCGATCTTGACGTAGAGAATGTCGCGCTGCCCGCGCGCCGATCCGGCACGCAATTCGCCCAGCGCCATCGTGTTGACCTCGTTGTCCACCCACACCGGCGCGTCGAACCGTGCGGCCAGCCGGTCGCGCACGGGGTAGCCGTCCCATCCCGGCATGATCGGTGGTGCGCTGGGCCGTCCCGCGGCGAACTCCACCGGCCCGGGCAGCCCGATGCCCACGCCCCAAACGGCCAGGCGCTCGTCGTGCTCGGCACGCACCCGGGCGAGCAGTTCGTCGAACAACTCCTCCACCCGGGACAGCACCTGTTCGGGGCCCACACCGATGTCGGCGGGCTCCTCGTGCTCGGCGAGGACGTAGCCTGCCAGGTCGGTGACCCCGACGCCGATGCTCGTCGCACCGAGTTCCGCGGCCAGCACCACCCCGGCGCGAGCACGAAACCGCAGCTCACGGGGTGCCCGCCCGCCGCTGGACGGCCCGAGCGCCCCCTCCTCGACCAGGCCGAGTTCGGTGAGCTGGTTGACGCGCTGCGTCACGACGGTGCGGCCGAGGCCGGACAGCCTGCCGATCTCCGGCCTCGTCCTGGCGGTACCCGTGCGCACCAGGTCGAGCACCGCGGCGAGGCTGCCGATGTGCTCAGGGGTCAACGCCTGGCTCGGAGGAGTCTGTGACGCGTGCACGCGAACATCTTCCATCATGCGGTGTGCTTCGCGCGCGACCGCCGCGATGTGATGGGATGACGGCGCCCGCGTGGGCGAGGGGTTCGGGTGAGTGTCAGGAGGTGCGTGGTGGGAGCAGATCCGGAGCTGCTGTACGAAGTGGATTCCGACGTGCCCGAGCTCGCGGGATCGGTACTGCTGTACCACTTCGACGGTTTCATCGACGCCGGGTCGGCGGGCAGCGTACTCGCCGACCACCTGTGCGAGGAACTGTCCTGGCGCGTGGTGGCCCGCTTCGACGCCGACCGGCTGGTCGACTACCGCTCGCGGCGCCCGCCCATGACCTACTCGGTCGACCGCTGGGCCGAGTACCAGGCACCCGAGCTGACGGTGCGGCTGGCGCACGATCTCGACGGCAACCCGCTGCTGTTGCTGCGAGGGCCCGAACCCGATCACGAGTGGGAGCGCTTCGCCGACGCGGTGGGTTCGCTCGTCGAGCGGTGGGGCGTGCGGCTCGGTGTCAACTTCCACGGCATCCCGATGGGTGTGCCGCACACCCGGCCGCTGGGCGTCACCGCGCACGGCACCCGCGACGAACTACTCGCCGGTCACCGCTCGACGTTCGGCCAGGTGCGCATCCCCGGCAGCGCGGCCGCGCTGGTGGAGCTGCGGCTCGGGCAGCGGGGACAAGACGTGCTCGGGTTCGCCGCCCACGTGCCGCACTACCTGGCGCAGACGCGCTACCCGGCGGCGGCGGTGAAGCTGCTGGACGCCGTCACGAGCGCCACCGGGTTGCGCCTTCCCGGCGAGGCGCTGCGCGAGGCAGCGGCCCGCATCGACGCCGAGGTCGACCGCCAGGTCGCCGAGTCCACCGAGGCGGCGGACGTGGTGGCCGCGCTGGAGCGGCAGTACGACACCTTCGCCGCCGCCAGCGCCGAAGGCGGCAACCTGCTCGCCGACGAGACCGACATGCCCACCGGGGAGGAGCTGGCCAGCCAGTTCGAGCGGTTCCTCGCCGAGCAGCGGCGCGGGGACGACCAAGGGGATTCCTGAGCGGTCAGCAGGCGCGCCCGCTTCGCGGCTTCCACGGTCCGGCGTGGACGCTGGGTTGTGGTGGCGCCGCCTCAGCCAGCGGCGGCCACCCGCCTGGTGAGGATGTCCAGCCCCGGGCCCTTGAGGTCGGCGAGCGCGGCCGGACGTCCGGAAATCGCGAGCAGGACCGCTTCCGCCGGGCCGGTCACCTCGGGGCCGGTTCCGTGCGACCATTCGATGTCGCCTGCGACGAGCCGCAGCCCGCGAACGTTGCGGCGAGCGGGCAGCCTCGGTGACCGCAACGCCATGCGCAGCGCCGCCACCAGCCGGTCCGCCGGGATCTGCCTCGGCGCGTCCAGCGGGCGGCGAATGTCCTGGTGGTGGATCAGCCCGTCGGTCAGCGCGATGGCGCCCCCGAATCCCGCGGTGAGCCCGCGCGGCCTGGCGTACCGCCGGATCAGCGCCACCAGTTCCTCGGGAGTGCGGGTGGCGTATTCGCGAACACCCACGGCGTTGACGTCGCCCGGCCCGAGCCACCCCTTCCCGAATCGGGCGAGCAGCCCCAGCCGGCCGAGCTCGTCGTAGCTGATCAGGTGGGCCACGACCTGGTGGACACTCCATTCCGGGCACAGCGAGCGGGTCTGCCACTGGTCCGGGTTCAGGCTCTCCAGGAAGTCGGCCAGGTCCCGCCGTTCCGCCTCGGCCAACCGCATGACGTCCATGGTGATCACCCTCCGGAGATCAGTTCGGCGAACCGGTTCAGGTACAGCGGCCAGCCGCTTTCGTCGGCGACACCGGCGCGCACGCCGTGCCAGCCGTCACCGTGGCGGTCCAGGTGCCGATGCACCAGCTCGACCCGGGTTCTGTCCGGCCCGACCGCCACGAAGCGCACCTCGACCTCGCTGCACCGGTCCGGGTCGGTCTCGATCGCCCACTGCGGTGTGATGTCCCAGCTGATCACGAACCGGTGCGGTGGCTCGAAGGCCAGCACCCGTGCCCAGCGGCAGGTCGACCCGTCCTCGCCACGGTCGTAGACCGCGCCGCCCACGCGGGTCTCGAAGACTGTTTCGGCGATCGGCACCGACAGCATGTTGTGTTCTCGTGGCTTGATCTGGTCGAACCGTTCGGTGAAGACGGCGAAGGCTCGCTCGGCCGGAACGGCTACCTCGATGTCGCGCCGTACGGATGTCTCGGTGGATGTGGTCGCCATGGTGTTACTCCGTTTCCTCTTCCGCGATCTGCTTGAAGTTCTCCAGTGCCTTTCCCCAGAACCTGTCCAGGTCCTCACGCAGGATCGCCAGGCCCTCCGGGTCGACCTGGTAGATGCGCCGCGTGCCCTCCGACCGGGCCCGCACCAGGCGTGCCTGCCTCAGCACCCGCAGATGCTGGGAGACCGCGGGCCTGCTGATCGGCAGATCTTGTGCGATCTCGGTCACCGATCGGGGCCGCTCGGCGAGGAGCGCGAAGATGTGCTGCCGACTCGGGTCGCCGAGCGCGGTCCACGCGGCAAAAGCGTAAGTGCCCACGAACGTAAGTGTGCGCTTACCAAATCTCGGGGTCAAGGGCGGCGACGGTGTGCGGAGGCCACCGTCCCGGGCCGGGCTCTCACCGATGGGCGGTGCTCCGTGGAACCCGTCCGTAGCCAGGTGGATCGGCCGCAGAGCGACGGTGATTCGCTGCCGCGGGCGCGAACCAGGAAACGGCATCGGCTCGCGTGGCGGGCGCGGCGTTGACCTGTCTCTACTAGGTGGTGTGGTGGCGGCTGGCGGCGAGCGCGGGAAACAGCTGGTGCGCGATACCGGGACTTGGCGCCGCCTCGGAAGTCGAGAGCACCGGACTGGTTGGCGCTGGCCAAGCCATTCCTTGACCTCCACCTAAGTCAAGGTTGGATGCTGCGGGGATGGTTCGGACAAAGGAGCTGGATTTCCCGGAACTTGCCGGGCTTTTCCAGCGCATGACAGGAGATGAGAAGCACACCTGGGCGGCGGCGTCGACCCTGCACGTGTTGTGGGTGCTCTACGACCGGGTGCTCAACGTCTCGCCGGAGCGAGTGGACGACCCGGACCGGGATCGTTTCCTGCTGTCCAAAGGGCACGGCCCGATGGCGTTCTACGCGGTACTGGTCGCCAAGGGATTCCTGGAACCCGAGGTCCTGGATACTTGGACGGAGTTCGGCTCGCCGCTCGGCCAGCATCCCGACCGCGTGCTCGTGCCCGGCGTGGAGATCAGCAGCGGCTCGCTCGGGCACGGGCTGGCCCTCGGCGTCGGTATTGCCTTGGGGCTGCGGGCCATGGGGCGCGCCAGGCCGCGTGTGGTCGTGCTGGTCGGGGACGGTGAGCTGGACGAGGGCAGCAATCACGAGGCGATAGCACTCGCCGGCCGGTTGGGGCTGGGGCAATTGACCGTTGCCGTGATCGACAACGGCTCGGCCACCCACGGCTGGCCAGGCGGGATCGCCGAGCGGTTCGCCGTCGAAGGGTGGCAGACAGCCACTGTGGACGGCCGTGATGACGAGGCGCTGCATCGGGCGTTCATCACCGAGCATGCCGGCCGCCCGCTCGCGGTGGTGGCCGCGATCAGGCAGGAGACGACGTGAGCCGCATGGAACAGGCCATGGCGCGGGTCGCGAATCCGATGCGGCAGGTATTCGTCGAGACCGTCAGCGCGGCAATGGACACCCACCCAAGGCTGGTGGTGGTGCTGGCCGACATCACCGCGGATGCCTTCACGCCGGCGAGCGAGCGGCACCCAGATCGGGTCGTCAATGTCGGCATCCGGGAACAATGCATGATCGGGGTGGCAGGCGGTCTGGCCCTGACCGGTCTCAGGCCGGTGGTG
The DNA here is from genome assembly GCF_011761185.1 of Saccharomonospora amisosensis. Classification (NCBI taxonomy): domain Bacteria; kingdom Bacillati; phylum Actinomycetota; class Actinomycetes; order Pseudonocardiales; family Pseudonocardiaceae; genus Saccharomonospora; species Saccharomonospora amisosensis. Next base: position 1,968,682 of record NZ_JAAOYM010000001.1, read on the forward strand.
CACAGCTACGCGCCGTTCCTCATCGAGCGGCCTTTCGAACAGATCAAGCTCGACCTCGGGCACCAGGATGTGGGCGCGGTGCTGGTCGGCATCGGCGGCCCCTACGACGATCCGGTGTGGGGGCGCACTCACCAGGCGCCGGGTGACGTGGCGCTGCTGGACACGCTGCCGGGGTGGACCGTGCACGTGCCGGGACACCCGGCCGAAGTCGAGCCGCTGCTGCGATCCGCGCTGACCGGCGACGGCCGGGTGTACCTGCGGCTGTCCACCCAGACCAACACCTCCCCGCAGCCGGCGCTGTTCGGCTTCCGGACGCTCAAGCACGGCCGCCGTGGTGTCGTTCTCGCGGTCGGCCCCGTGCTGGAGCGCGTCCTGCACGCGACCAGGCACGTCGACGTGACCGTGCTGTACGCCGCGACCGTCCGGCCCTTCGACGAGGCTGCTCTGCGGTCCGCGGTGCTCGCAGCCGACCACGCGGACGTGGCATTGGTGGAACCGTACCTGGCGGGCACATCCGCGCACCTGGTCAACGCAGCGCTCGGGCACATCCCACACCGAATCCGATCAATCGGTGTGCGCAGAGACCTCGAGCTGCACGCCTACGGCCGACCTGCCGACCACGACGCGGTACACGGCCTCGACCAAGCGAGCATCACCGCCGAGATACACACCATGTTCACCCAGTCAACCAGCTAACTGAATCGTCACGGGTGGGGCGTCGCTTCCAGTCCTCGAGGGGACATGGTCACCATCATGTCGAAGCGTTACCCGCCTGAGGTCCGCGAGAAGGCCATTCCGATGTGCCCCGGGCCTGGGGCTGATGCGCCCCGGGCCTGGGCCACCAGAGCCGGCACAGAAAGGGCGGATCACGCGGACCTCACAGTGGCCGCGGCGGGCGGCGGAACCACAGCGGCAGTGGGAAGGCTTGCGCGACGCGGGGTCGCTGGGAGGTCGTCATCGCCGACGGTGAACACAGCTGGCGCGTATACAGTAAGGCAAGATCAACTGCTGCCGACCGTGCTCCCAGTGACGACGAAACCCCCACCGGTGATGCTCGCCGCGGGGGTTTGACCTGGGTAAACAGCTGGTGCGCGATACTGGGATCGAACCAGTGACCTCTACCGTGTCAAGGAACTTCCGGCCCTGTTTGTGCAGGTCAATGGCATTCAGGTCGAGGATCTGAGTATCCGCTGACGTCCGTGTTTGTCCGAGGCTGTGCGGCGCGATTGCTACTCAGTTGGGTACTCGGGTGCACCTGAGTCATCTAGTTCGCCAGCCACCGCGCACGATCGGTGACAGGCCCGGCGGTTGCCTCTGATCAGGGAATGTCTGCCTCTGTAGCGTGGGTGTAGCGTCGGAGGGCGTGGGCCTACTCGACCATGCAGCTGAGCTTGCCGAAGAGCACGTCGCGCCCTTGGGTAGGCGTTGGAATCACGTGCGGGCCGTCGTTGGCCGTGCCGAAGAGGCTGCAGTGGCGGTTTCCGAACCCGATCGGGACACGCTTGTGGCGGCCGCCTGGCTGCATGACATCGGCTATGCGGCAGAGATCGGTCATACGCGCTTCCACCCGCTTGACGGTGCGCGTTACCTGCGTGAGCAGGGTTGGCCGGAGCGGATCGTGAACCTTGTCGCGCACCATTCTGGGGCTCGGTTCGAGGCCGAGGAGCGAGGACTGTCTGCGGAGCTGAGCGAGTTTCCGCTCGAAGACACTCCGGTGATGGATGCCCTGGTTACGGCTGATCTGACTACCGGTCCGGGTGGGGAGCGGTTGACGTATGACGAGCGGATCGCGGAGATCCTGAGCCGTTACCCTGCGGAGGATCCTGTGCACCGGACTTGGGTGAGGGCTGCGCCGATCTTGAAGGAGTGCGTGCGGCGGACTGAGGAGCGCTTGGCGCTTGTTCAGCCGAGGTAGGGCTGCGTCCGGGTGTTGTCGAGGGCGTGGTCGATGCGCATGCGCATTGATGGGTGGATGTTGAGGTTGTCCAGCTCGGCAGGCTCGATCCAGCGGGCGGCTTTTGTCTCGGTGTTGTCCTGAAGAGGTTGGCCACCGGTCCAGCGGCCGTGGAAGCACAGGGAGAACTGCTGGCGGACTTCGCCGTCGTCGTAAGCCATGCGGTGGTTGGGGTTGGTGTAGGTACCGACGAGGCCGGTGATCTCGATGTCGAGTCCGGTCTCCTCCTTGACCTCGCGTATGGCCGTGTCGGTGATGCTTTCGCCGGGATCGTGTCCGCCGCCGGGTAGGGCCCAGAGGTCGTTGTCGACCTTGTGAACGAGCAGGATGCGCCCCCGCTCGTCGCGGATGGCGACGGTGACGGAGGGAACGACGTTGTTGATGGCAGGTGCGTTCGGATCGTCGATGTAGTCGATGCGTGCCACGGGAAGTGCTCCTATCCGGGCTCGGGGGTGGCCTGCTGCCAGATCCGTTCGAATGAGCGCATGTAGTGCTGCCAGATCTGGCCGGTTGGAAGCCGTTTGAGGTGCAGGACGGGGTTTTGTCCGGCGAGGGCCCCGTGGGCGTGGCCGTTGACGAGTAGGTCGTCGTCGAAGCGGTAGAGCGAGTTGTAGAGGATCGTGCCGTGCGTGCGGACGTCGACACCGTCGATGCCCGTGACTTCGGCGAGGTAGCGGCGCATGAGCTGCACGCGACCTTCCAGCCCGCCGGGGGTCCCCTCGTCAATGGCACGTTGGATGACTGCGGGCGCGTTCTCGTCGCCGATGAGCAGCCGGAACCGCACGCCTTGCGCGGCCTTGCGCTGGATGACTGGCACGAGGTCGTACTGCTCGACCAGGAACGCGCCGGAGAACACGAGCACGTCCATCTGCTGACGTACGCCGTTGATGAATCGCTCCCAGGTGGGGCCTGTGATCGATGAGCGGGACGGGTACAGGTGCACGAGCTCGTGCTCGCCGGTGCTCGCGGGTATGCCATCGCTGCCGGTCGGCCATAGTTCGGTATCGCGAGTGCGCAGGATCTTGGCGACCTGCTGTCGTGTCGTCCGGTGCGGCTTGCGGGATTCGTTGCCAATCCAACGTTCGACCGTTTTCGGGTCCACACCGACCTTGGTCGCGAGCGCTTCCACGGTGTATCCGGCTGCGATCATGGCGGTGCGGAGTCGATCATTCGCCATGGTCGCGACCTCGGGACGTTTCGGGGACGTTTTCGGGACGTTGTCGCTGGTCTGGACGTCTGCTTCCGTGCTGCTGAACGTGGTGTAAGCGTCCGCCGATTCGCGGTCTCCTTGTGTTGTGACAGCGGCAGCGAGTGCCAAAGGAAGCCACCAAGGAGGTAGGAATGTCCCGCAAGACCACGATTCCCACGCCCGTTTCGACCGGGTCGAAGTTGATGCCGAAGGTCGTCAGCACGGTCGGACTGCTCGTCGTGCTGGTCTTGGTAGTCAAGCACCCGAGCGAGGCGGCAGGGTGGGCGAAGGCTGCGTTCGGCGTGGTCGAGTCCATGGCGGAAGGTATCGCGAGCTTCATCCGTCAGTTCTCGTAGTGCGCGTTCGCTCGATGTCAGCCACCCGCTTTTCCAAGGCCGACAAGGCGGTTTGGATCTGCGTGAACTCGCGACGTAGGTCGTCAACGGTCTCCGGTGACGGTGGGGTCGGCTGCGTGTCTGCCACGTACACGCCCACTGACGCTCGTGAGACGAGCCAGCCCTCGTCTTGCAGGACGCTGAGAGCCTTCTGGGCCGTGACTAGGGAGACCTCCTCCTGCTTGGCCAGCTCGCGGTTGCTGGGGAGTCTTTCGCTCGGCTTCAGCTTCCCAGCTCGGATTGCCTGGCGAATCGTTTCGGCGACGCGTTCGAACGGTGCCATGCCCGTAGTGCTGCTTCCCACGCGACGAGCTTAGCGCTCCTGACCGACCCTGACCTAGTTCACACGGATGGAGTAACGACAAGAAGACACATGCTGACATATGTTGACAAAGGTCAACGCATAGACGCACGAGAGGACACAGCAACACATGAGCACCGCACGGATCAGGGGGCGTCGGGCCCGGCAGGCGCTGGATTTGGCGTCTGACCCGGACATCTACGCAGTTCAGGAGGTGGAAGTGATGTACGCGGAACGAGAGGAGATCGAGCGGTTGATTGAGGAGGTGGATCGGGAGTTGGCGGCGGAGGCCGGTGCGGCTGGGTCGCGTGCGTTGCGTCCGTTCACGGATGTGGGGCGGGTGCGTCGGTCGCAGCGGCGGGCGGTGCGGGTGGCGCTGTCGCGCCTGGATGGTGGCGCGCTCGCAGCCGGTACCAGGTCGGAGGGGGAAGCAGCGTGAAGAAGTTCGACCAGGCCGTTTCCTACAACGCGGCGGATGAGGCGTCCACGGCGTCCGCGTTGCGGGACCGGGCCAATGAGCTGGAGGGCTCCGGCGATTACCGGCAGGCCAGCGTCTATCACAACGCTGCAGCCAAGGCCGAGGACCGGGCCGACCTGTGGCGCGGCCTGCTGGGGAGGGGGTCGCGATGACTGACACCCGTGACGAGGTGGCCCGGCTGACCGCCGATGTCGTGCTGTTCGCCCGAACCCCCGACACGGGGCCGCGGGTGTTGCTGATTCGGCGGGGCTGGCCACCGTTTGAGGGCCGGTGGGCGTTGCCGGGTGGGCACGTCGACCTCGGCGAAACCACCGAGGCCGCTGCGGTGCGGGAGTTGGCCGAGGAAACCGGTATCCGGATCGGCACACCCCTGGCCCTGTCCGGGGTGTACGCCGACCCGGGCCGCGACCCCAGGGGCCGGTACGTCACCGTCGCCTACACCTGCCAGGTCGGGCGTGTGATCCCTGCTGTGGCGGCGGATGACGCCACCGCGGCCCGCTGGTTCCCCGTGACCGACGTCCTCGCCGAGCCGGGCCTGCTGGCGTTCGATCACCACGCGATCGTCACCGACGCCCTGCAGCGGGGGGTGTGGTGATGGCCAAGAAGGAGTTGGTGCACATCACCGCGAAGAAGTCGTGGTGGTCGGGCCGGATTTGGGCGCTGTGCGGGGCGACGCAGGAGGCGGGCCGCTACCAGACCGACACCTGGCGCCTGTTCGCCCTGCCAGGCCCCGCATGCCCCGCCTGTGAGCGGATCGAGCGGGACCGCAAGAGCGGGGGCCGGTCATGACCGTACGACTGAGCGATGTCCCCGGCCCGGCGCACTCCGCCAAGACTGCCGCCGGGCCGGGACTCCCCCACCAGCCGAATCAGCATTCGATGGGAAGGGTTTGGATGGTAGGCGAGGAGATGCCGGAGTGTGCTGCGGTGGTGCTGGCGCGGCGGCAGGTGGCCGGTTTGCGTGCGCTGGCCGATCTGCTTCAGCGGCGGCCGGAGCTGGCCGAGCACCTGCGATTCGGTCTGTGTCACATCGGTGAGCCGTTGGTCAACCCAGATGGTGACGCCCGTGGCGTGCTGGAGGCGTTCCGGGTGGCGGCCGAGGACAGCCCGGCCGCGGTGACGGTGGTCAACGATCCGGATCGCTGCCGGGTGGTGGCCGACTTCGACGGTGGCGTGGTGGTCGCGATGTGGGCCGATGCCGACGTGATGGCCCCTCGCCCACAGTTCCCGACCTACGTGCCGCTGGGCGGGGGTGAGGACCGGTGAACCCGCGCCGCCGCCCCCGGCAGGTCGTGGCCGTGTTCGACGGTCGCACGCACCACGTCGCCTGGTGCCGGGGCTTTCAGGACGGGTTGCCGGTGTTCGGCTGGGGCGAGGCCCCCTCGACGCTGCTGACCCGTTCCCAGCTTCGCGAGGCCGGGTTACGGCCTGCGGGGCAGGATCCGGTGGCGCTGCTGGTGTTCCGGCACCACCGCCCCTATGCGCGGGAGACCGTGGCGGAGCTGTTCTCAACGGTGCGTGCCGCACTCAAGCGGATACCTACCCCGGCTCAGCAGGCCGCGCTAGGGCGGGCTCTGGCAGCACGGCGGGTCTGCCGCGAGTGCGGGCGGGATGTGGGCTACTGCGTGCCGACCTCCACCCGGCAGTGCTGGGACTGCTTCGACCTCGACCATCGCACAGCGTTGGGGGAGGTGGCCTGACATGTCGGTGTTCGACGTGGTGCAGCAGCACGGTCCCTGGCGTGTGGCTGGGTTCGTGGCCGCGCTGGCAGTGTTTTTGCTGCTGCACCTGCTGCGCTGGCCCCTGGCGCTGGGCGCACGGGTGTTGCTGGCCGCTCAGTCCGGTTTGGACCAGCGCATCACCAACGCCATCACCCCCGACACGAACGAGCGTGTGAGGAGGACCGCCCATGTCTGAGCTGAACCGCCCCGAACCCGCCTCGGCCGAGTTGGCTGCCCGCGCCGGGCACGGTAACCGCGCCGACGTGCTCGCCTCGACGGTGGGCTACTGGACCCCGGAGATCGCCGTTACGGCCGCGGTCGGTGGTGGCGGGGCGTGGCTACTGCACCCCGCCGTGCTGCCTGTGGCGGGTGCGCTGCTGGCCGCGCGGATCGTCGCCGCCCGCGTGGCCCGCCGCCGGGCGGAGCGGCAGCAGGCCGAGCGGGCTGCCCGCCACACCAACGAGATGACCGTCGAGGACAGCAACACCGGGGCCGAGGCCGGGACCGGTACCGGTACCGGCACGCGTGGTGGTGCCGGTGTGTGGGGAGGGATCGCGTGATGACCACAACCACGAACACAACCACGAACACAACCACGGGCACGGGCACGGGCACGGGCAGGAACAACGCCGACGGCGCGGGTGGGGGCGTGAATGGCCATCCGGTGCGGTGGGTGCGCAGCGAGGATGCCTCGTCGCGGTGGGGGCAGGCGTGGGTGCCTGAGCCCGGGCAGGGTGCGGATGACGCCAGCATTTGGGGTGGAGAGGTGCCGGACCCGGCGGGGTTGGCCGCGGCGGTGGGTCGGGCGCACCGCACGGTGGAGCTGCAAACCGATCCGGCGTTGCGGCAGGCGAAGAGCCCGGGTGATCTGGCGGCGGATCTGGCGCAGGAACGCACGCATCGGGAGTTGCAGCGCGGCTATGAGGACGCCGTGTTCCGGGTGGAGTTGGAGGAACAACGTCGGGGTTTGGAGCATCACAAGCGGTTGTCGCAGCGGGCGCGGGAAGCGCGGGAGGCCGCGGCGGACGCCGCGCAGCGCCGGGATCATTTGTTGGATCCCACCACGGCGTTGGTGCGGTTGGACCGGGCCCGGCGGTGGGCGCCGATCGTGGCGCTGCTGCCCGCGGTGTTCGCGATGATCGCCGGGGCGGTGAACGTCGGGGTGGAACTGACCCGACTCAATCCCCACACCGTGGTCATCAACTGGGTGATTGAGCCGTTGTTGACGGTGCCGATCGTGGCCATCCTCATCGCCCAGATCGCCGGGGCGGTCCCGGCCGTGGCCGAGGCCAAGACCGCGCTGACCAACCCGTATGTGCGGCTGGAAGTCGCCCTGTTCACCGCCGCCGCCGGGCTCAACGTGGGGCTGCACTACATCCCCACCCGCGACGGCAACACCAGTGGCGGTGGTGTGGGGTCGGTGGTGTGGTTGATCGTCCCCGTCGGGCTGGCGGTGTCGATGCACCTTGTTCCGGCCCTGTTGAACGATCTCACCGCCCGCTTCGTCGCGGCGAAGAACACCCTCGCCCACCCCTGGCCCGACCCGGTTCTTCCCACCCCCGATGACCTGCATGGGAAGAACCCCGACGAGGCGGCCGGGAAGAGCCCTGGCGAGGACGCTGCGGACAACGTTCGGGAGAACCCCTCTGGGGACGGGAGGAAGGCCAACGTCCTGGCTGGGCCGAGGAAGACGTCGTTGGCGGAGCATCGGGCGAGGCTGGCCGACCTCGTCGCGGCTGGGGAGATCGACCCCGCGACGGCGGCGGTGAACGCGGTCGCCAAACGGCTGGGCTGCCGTTGGGACCGCGCCCGCGCCCTACTCGCCGAAATCACCACCAACAGCCACCGCGAGGGGCAGCGATGACCCACCACAACCACGAACACAACAACCAGACCCACCCGGGTATGGGAGGGAACGTGGTGCCGTTCCGCCCCGACACACGCCCCCTACCGGAGTCGGAGGTGGTGGTGGACGCGGAGCTCGTGCAGGAGCCGCGGGAGACGTTCAACACCCGTCGCTTGCCGGTGCCGCATATCAGTGAGCAGGCCCGGCAGCGGATGGCGCAGACCGCGGTGGAGTTGCGGCGGGTGTCGGCGCCGTATGTGGTGACCGGCAGCCGGGCGGTGGTGCGGCATGGGTTGTATGTGGGTGCGGGGGCGGCGGTGGTGGCGCGTCGGGTGCGGGATGCGCGGTCGAACTCGCCGTATCTGCGGGCGTTGCGGGCGGCGGAGGCCGCTGGGGAGTGGGATCGGGCTGATCAGTGGGCCGAGCGGATCGAGCGGGCGAAGCGGGATCGGCATGAGCGGCGCATGGATTGGATCGCTGCCCCGGTCAAGCTGGCGAAGGCGGTGGCCGTGAGCGCCGCGGCGGGGATCGGGTTGCTGTTGGCGCTGGGGGTTGTGTTGGCGGTGGCTGACGGGAGTGTGGGGATGGTGTTGGAGCCGATCGGCGCGGCGATCGACACGATCCGGTTCCTGTGGTGGTTCGGCACCGCCTACGGCGCGTTCCTGCTCACCGGTGGGATGGGTGTGGGGCTGCTGTACCTGTGGGATCAGGGCCGCCGGCACGGGGGGTGGCAGCCCCGCTGGGCCGTGCCCGAGCAGCCGGTGCCGGGGCGGGATGTGGTGCCCGATGAGGGGGCGATCCTGTCCGCGTTGCGGGAGTTGGGGTATGGGCCGTTGACGCGGGCGTTCAAGGACGGCTGGCAGCCCCGCTGGGTGTCGCCCACCACGCGGGTCGGTAAGGGCTGGCACACCCAGTTGTTGCTGCCGCGGCAGGTGCCGGTGGAAGAGATCGCCAAACGCAAGGGCGTGCTGGCGCACAACCTGCTGCGCAAACCGATCGAGGTGTGGCCCACCGAACCCAAGGACCAGCCCGGTGTGCTGGATCTGTGGGTGGCCGATCAGGGCATCCTGACCGGGCCGGTGGATCCCTGGCCGCTGCTGCACGAAGGTGCCACGGACTACTTCAAGGGTGTGCCCGTGGCGGTGGACGCCCGCGGCGAGCTGATCACCGCCAAGCTCATGGCCTGCAACTACCTCACCGCCGGGATCATGGGCTCAGGCAAATCGAGCTTCGTGATCTGCCTGCTGCTGGGGGCGATGCTGGACCCGTTGGTCGACATCGACGTGCACGTGCTGGCCTACAACGTCGACTACGACCCCATGAAACCCCGCCTGCGCACCCTGGTGAAGGGCGACGAGGAAGAGCACATCGAAGCCGCCATGACCACCCTGCGCACCCTCGTGGGCGAGGTGTCCGAACGCGGCCGCATCCTGGAAGAACTCGGTGGCGAGGAAGCGAAACTGACCCGCGACATCGCCGAAGCCGACCCCCGCATGCGGCCCCGCGTCGTGGTGTTCGACGAGGTGCACGAACTGTTCACCCACAAACGCCACGGCGAGGAAGCCAAGGAACTGGCGTTGAAGGTGACCAAAAAGGCCCGCAAGACCGGGATCACGCTGCTGTGGGTCACCCCCGACGCCGACGCCAACAGCCTGCCCCGCGGGATCTCCAAAACCGCCTCCCACCGGGTCGCGTTCGCCATCAACGACCACCAAGGCAACGACGCCATCCTCGGCACCGGCATGCACAAACGCGGCTACTCCGCCACCACCCTCGTGGCCGGGGAAGACGTCGGCACCGCCATGGCCGCCGGGTTCGCCAAAGTCCCCGGCCTGATCCGCTCCTTCTACATCCGCAAGGAGAAAGGCACCGACGAAATCACCCCCATCGTGCAGCGCGCCCTGGCCCTGCGCGAGGAACACGGCATCACCCCCACACACGACCACGACAACCCCACCGCGGTGGCGGATCCGTTGGCCGACATCGCCGCCGTCCTCGGCAAGCGGCCCCGGATGAAGACCCGCGAGGTGCTGCAACACCTCGCCGAACGCAACCCGGCCGCCTACCGCGACTGGAGCGCGCAACGGCTCACCGCCTACCTCGCGCAGTACCACGCCGAGCCCTACAAAACCGAAGGCGCCATGCAGGTCTCCACCGCCCGCATCCACGAAGCACTCACCGAACGCAACCACCACGACCCCGACAACAGCGACGACAGCGGCGGCGGATGGTGAGGGAGGCACCCGAATCCGAGGGAGTTTTCCCTCACCGCCTCCCTCACCCGCCTCCCTCACCCTGACCAGCCACAACAACCACCGAGGGAGGCCAGGGACCCACCCGGCCACCCCCACCAAAACCCCCACAAGCCACACCCACACCACCGGCAGGCGGCTCCCTCCCCGGGACACCGCCCCGGCACCCCCTACCCACAAGCCACTACACACCGTAACCAACGCGAGTCGAGTAGAGGTGATCGCCATGACCACTCACGCCCACACCACACCCCCCGCTGGACGTGAAAGGAACCCCATGCACACCCCCACCACCCGCAGGCGCCACACCCCGCGCCGCCTCCTCGCCCGGTTCATCGCCACCTGCGCCACCTGCGGCGCACCCATCCCCGACGACCAGGTCATGTGCACCGTCTGCGCCGCCAAGTAACCGAGCTGCTGCCGGGCCGGTGACCGGACCCCACGTGCCTCACCGGCCCGGCAGCCACCACAGCAACAGCCACACCCTCGTCTCGTCCGGAAAGGACACCCGCCACCATGCACACCCACACCACCACCCCAACACCCACCATCGCATCGGCTGCCGTGTTGGCCTGCCGCGCGGGGGGTGAGCGTTGATGGGCCTGTTCGGACCCCGCCGCGACCCCGGCGACCCCCGCCAACTCCAGATCGCCGTCCACGAACTTGGCCACGCCTGGGTGTGGAAGGCACACGGGCTGATCATTCGCGGGATCGAGCACACCGGCAGCGACGGCACCTGCCACGTACGCCACTACAGCGACACCGACTCCCTACGCGCCTACGCCATCGGCCTGTGGGCCGGATTCGAAGCCGAAGACCACTGGCTCCGCGCCAACGGTCTCGGGCGAGCCAGCCGAAGCACCAGCTCCTACGACATCCGCCAATTCCGCCGCACCAACCGCGAACTCGGCCCCAACAGCCTCTCCGAAGCCAAAGCCCGATCCCTGGCCCGCAAAACCGTGCACCGCCACTGGAACGCGATCGAGGCTGCCGCCCCACGCCTGATCACCAAGGGACGCCTGTCCCTGTGACCCGCTACCGGCAGGAAGGACCACACGATATGTGCCGCTCATCCGCTGACGGGGGCCGCCGCTGCCCAGGCAGCAGCGCCGCCCGCACCCGCGCCCTCGGGACCGCCCGCAAGCAGGTCGAACGTGCCCGCAAACACCTCGACACGGCCCGCGCCCACGGCGATACGGCCGCGATCGAACAGGCGCAACACCGGCTGCAGCAGGCAAAGCAGCACCTCGCCCACACCCACGCTGCCCACCCCCGCGAGAACACCGCAGGTCAACAAGAGGGACACGACACCATCCACGAAAGCCAGGCCACGCCCATGACACCCGGGCAGTGGGCCGACGAGCAGATGCGCCGGATCGAGAACCGCGCCCGCGCCTCCCTGAACCTGCCACCACTACCCCCACTGCACCCCGACAAGACCAGCCCCAACACGGCAGGTCAGCCGGGGGGACACGACACCACCGCGAACGACACCCCGTGCGAGCCCGATACGAGCAGCATGGTCGGGGGCACCGCGACGGTGGGCGTGCGGGCCGCTGGCGACGTCTCCCGCGCCACCGTGGTCATGACCAACGGCCACACCACGGTCACCGGCGGCACCGGCACCGCAGGGCAGGCCGAGGAGGTCATGCGCCGGGCTCGTGAGAACGCCCGGCAGGCACGAGCACGGGCCCGGCAGGCGCGACAGCAGGCCCGCACCGAAGCCGAGACCACACTCGAGAGCGGTAGCCACGCCAGCACTGTTCACCACCCAGGCGGCTCGATCACCAACGTCACGGCCGGGACGGTCGGCATCCAAGCCGCCCGCCAACACGGCAACACCGTCCACACCGACTAAACCCCTGCACACACCAGGGACACGACAACCCCGGAAGGTTCACAATGGACACCACGGCCATGACCGTGAACGACAACCCGCTCATGGAGTGGGCGCTGTATCTGGCCGCGATGGGCTGGCCGGTGTTCCCGCTACGGCCGGGCACCAAGCGCCAGCCCGCGGTGAAGGACTGGGAAAACCGCGCCACCCGCGACCCCGACCGTATCCGCCGATGCTGGAGTGCTGACCGCTACAACATCGGCGTGGCGACCGGCCCGGCCGGGCTCGTGGTCGTCGACCTGGACGCCCCCAAGGACGGCGAGGACGGGCCGGACGGGGCGAGCGCGCTGGCCGAGTTGGCCGCCGAGCGTGGCGGGCCGCTGCCCGCGACGTTCACCGTGGCCACGCCCTCGGGTGGACGGCACTGGTACTACCGCTGCCCACCCGGTGTGCGGCTGCGCAACACCCAAGGCCACATCCGCGCCCGCGTGGACACCCGCGCCGGAGGCGGATACGTGGTCGGGCCGGGCTCGACCACCCCCGAGGGCGGCTACGAACTCCTCGACGAGCGCGACCCGATCGACCTCCCCGCCTGGCTGGTCCAAGCCTGCGCCGAAAGGCCCGTGACGGCCCTGTCAACGCCCGTTCAGATCCGCTCTCACAACACCAGCGCCTACGCGACGGCCGCGCTGCGGGGCGAGTGCCAACGGGTGCGACAGGCGCAACCAGGCCGCCACAACGAGGTGCTGTCCTCGGCCGCTTACACCATCGGCCGCAAAGTCGGAGCCGGGCTCATCGACCACCACACCGCCCGCGCCGACCTCATCACCGCCGGAAACACCCTCATCGGCCCCGACCACTGGCCGCCGAATGCCCGCGAGGTCGCCCGCGTCGTGGACGCCGGGCTCACCAAAGGCGCCACCAACCCCATCCACAGCAAGGAGATCGCCTGATGAGCGCCACAACCGGTATCGAGTGGACCGACGCCACCTGGAACCCCGTCACCGGCTGCACCACAGTCAGCTCCGGGTGCGACCACTGCTACGCCAAGACGTTCGCCGAACGCTGGCGCGGCACCAAGGGACATCACTTCGAGCGCGGATTCGACGTTCAACTGCGCCCGGACAAGCTCGACTTGCCGCTTCGCTGGCGCAAGCCGCGCAGGGTGTTCGTCAACTCCATGTCCGACCTGTTCCACGATGCCGTCTCCGACGAGTTCATCCTCGGCGTGTGGAAGGTGATGGCGCGGACTCCGCAGCACACCTACCAGATCCTCACGAAGCGCCACGCCCGGATGCGCTCGTTCGTGCGGCGACTCGCGTTCGCGGGGCCAACACGCGAGGAGCGGGCGGGCGGCATCACTGGCAGCGTTCCCTACCTGTTCGCCGACGGCGACGAGAACCAGCGCATCGGTGAAGTCCATCCCCTTGCGAACGTGTGGCTGGGCGTGTCCGTCGAGAACCAGCGGTGGGCCGACATCCGCATCCCCGCCCTGCTCGACACCCCCGCCGCCGTGCGGTTCCTCTCGTGCGAACCGTTGTTGGGGCCGGTGGACCTGACGACGTGGCTGAAGCATCCACAGCACGCGTGCGACCGCTGCGACCCCGACGGGCCGATGGACTGGCACAGCGGACACCTGTGGGGCCTGTGTCGCTGCCCCTGCCACCCACCCAGGCCCGCCCGGCCGAACTGGGTGATCGCCGGAGGCGAGTCCGGGCACGGCACCCGCCCCATGCACCCCGACTGGGCACGCACCCTGCGCGACCAATGCCACGCCGCCGGTGTGCCGTTCCTGTTCAAACAGTGGGGCGAATGGGCGCCAGACGAGCTGCGGTTTGCCGCCGGCAATGGGCCGGGGCCTGCTCGGCACTACTTCCCCGACGGCTCGTTCATGCGCCGTGTCGGCAAGCGCCGCGCCGGACGCGTGCTGGACGGCCGCACCTGGGACGAGTTCCCGCGGCGGGGGGTGGCGTGATGGCCGTGCCGCGCCCGTGGAGCCAGCCACACACCCTGCAGGGCGCCACCCCCGGAGGGCGTGTGCCGGTGGCGTGGTCCACCTACCACCCCACGGCACGCGAGGAGGGGTGGCGGGCCCGCGCCGCCTGCGCGACACCGGAGGTCGATCCGGAGGTGTTCTTTCCCGAACCTGGCCCCGGCATGGCCGAGCAGATCGCGGCGGCCCAGCGGGTGTGCGCCGGGTGCCCGGTGCGGGAGCAGTGCCGCGACTACGCCCAGCGGCAGGGGGAGCGGCACGGGATCTGGGGCGGGCACAGCACCCGACACCTACCCCGTTCCCGTGGGGTGCACACGACCACCCGCCGCCGGACGGCCGCGGTGGCCCGGTTGAGCCGCGCGGGACTGACCGTGGACCAGATCGCCGACCGACTGCAGGTGACCGCCCGCACGGTGGGTCGCTACCGCGCCCGACCCGAACTGCTCGACCACACGGAGGCCGCTTGATGAGCACGACACCCAACACCGCCCCCGAGCACACGCCCGACACTGGTGAGGCCGCCGCGACCGGGCGGGGCCGGTCGCGGTTGTGGTCGATCGGGGCGAGTGGCCGGGCCAGGCTGCGGGTGGGGGCGGCTCCGGAGACGATCCGGGTGCTGACCGCCGCGCTGGATTCCCGCATCATTCCCGACACCTACGTGGCCGACGGCGCCCCCGTGGTGGTGGAGGGCGTGTCCGGGGCGGCGGACCCCACCGCGGGCGATGAGGACGTGGCGCTGCCGCTGACGGCGTCGGTGCTCAAACCCCCATTGCTGGCCAGCCTGCTGGCCCAACACGCCGACGTGGTCCGCCCCCGCGTCGACGACAAGGGCGGCACGGTGGATGCGGAGGTCTCCCCACCGGGGCCGGTGCTGGCCGCCGTGCTGGCCCGCCGCTCCTGGCCCGGCCTGCCGGTGCTGCGCCGGATCATCTCCACCCCGGTGCTGCGCCCGGACGGCACCCTGCTGCAAACCCCCGGCTACGACGCCGCCACCGGCTACTACCTGACCGACAACACCCACCTACCCCAAGTGCCCGAACAACCCGGCCCCGAGCAAGTCGAGGCCGCCCGCGCGTTCCTGCTGGAACGGTTCCTGCGCGATTTCCCCTGGCGCAGCGCCGCCGACCGCGCCAACTACCTCGCGCTGCTGGTCACCCCGATCATCCGCCCGTTCACCCGCTCACTGTCCCCGTTCGGAGTCATCGACGCCTCCATGCCCGGCAGCGGCAAAACCATCCTCGCCGGGTGCGTGGGGCTGCTGGTGGGGCAGCGGGTGCTGACCTGGACCGACAGCGAGGACGAACTGCGCAAGGCCATCACCACCGTGCTCGCCGACGAATGCGGGGCGGTGGTGTTCGACAACCTCACCGAAGGCACCGTCATCGACTCCGCTGTCCTGGCCCGACTGGTCACCGAACGCACCTGGACCGACCGCCGATTGGGCACCAACGCCGCCGCCACCTTCCCCAACGATCGGCTATGGCTGGCCACCGGCAACAACCTGCGCACCGGCGGAGACATGGCCTCGCGCACCGTGTGGGTGCGCCTGGACCCCGACTGCCCCCGCCCCGAAGCCCGCACCGGATTCACCATCCCCAACCTCGACACCTGGATCCTCGACCCCATCAACCAGGCCACCGTGCTGTGGCACCTACTCGTGCTCATCCTGGACTGGACCAACGCAGGCGCCCCCACCGCGCACTCGGTGCCCTCCATGCGGCAGTTCACCCGCTGGGCCCAACACCTCGGCGGATTCCTGCAGCACCACCACATCCCCGGATTCCTCGCCAACAACGAACACGCCCGCGACCTCGACGACGACGCCGCCGAATGGCGCGCGTTCCTGCTCACCTGGCACCAACTCCACCGCGACCAACCCCTCACCGCCCAACAACTACGCGCCAGCGCCGAAACCTACGCCGGGGCCGACCCCTGGGCCGGGACCTTCCCCACCACCGCCACCGGCAAACCCCTCACCGCCAAAGCCCTCGGCCGCCGCCTCACCGGACAACTCGACCGCTGGCGCGGCGACACCGTACTACGCAGCGTGATCGACCCCGCCCACAACTGCCGCGCCTACTGGGTCCAGCACAACCCCCACCACACCCAACCCCCCGAAACAAACCCGGAAACCCGGAAACCCGGCACCACCCCACCTGAACAGCAACAACACCCCTAAACGATCACCGGGTTTCAACCACAACACCCGGCTCCAAACCCGGAAACCTCCGGGTTTCCGGGTTTGGCACACCCGACCACCACACCAAACCCGGCAGCAAAACCCCAGCACAACCCCCACACACCGGGTTTCCGGGTTCCTGGAAGCCACCCCCGGCCCCTACAACATTTCGCCCCCAACACCCCCTCCGTACCCGCCACCCAGCAACCCAGCAACCCACCAGGCGAATACGGAGAGCAACCACCCACCCACCAACGAAAGGACACCCCCATGCCCACTCCCGCCACCAACAAGCCCCACCACACCAAGGAGAACTCAGTACATGGCGACCCCATCGGTGACGTGCGAGGACGTGCCGCATCGCCACCTATACCGAATTCCCGAAGCAATGACGCTGCTGTCGATGAGCCGTTCAGTGATCTACGAGCAGATACGGGCCGGGCGCTTGCGGACGGTCAAGCAGGGACGCGCCCGCCTTGTTCCCATGCAAGCCATTGAAGAGTACGTGCAACTGCTGATCCAGGAATCGGAGGGATGCGTTGGCAAAGCGGCGTAGCCGAGGTGACGGCGGCCTGTCGTGGGACAAATCCCGGCAACGGTGGGTCGCTTCGATCACGGTCGGATACACCCCCGCCGGAAAACGGATCGTCCGCCGAGCACGCGGACGAACGAAGACCGAGGCAAAGAACAAGCTTGATGCCCTGATTCGCGATCACGCCGATGGCTTCCTTACGGAGGCGAGCAATTTCACCGTCGCTGAGGCGGTAGACGACTGGCTCGCTTACGGCCTGGCGGGCCGTGCGGAGAGCACAAAGGAGAATCGGCGGATCATGATGGAAACGCATGTCAAGCCACTTCTCGGCGCGCGAAAACTGCGGGAGCTGACGGCCGAAGACGTCGACAAGTGGTTGGCAGACAGGGCGACCGTGCTCAGCACGTCGACGTTGCAGCGCGTGCGTTCGTTGCTCGCGCAGGTTGTCGCTCGCGCGCAAGCAAGGGACAAAGTCAAGCGCAACGTGGTGCTACTGTGCGCCTGTCCGACTGGGCTTTCCGGCCGGCCGTCGAAGGCCCTGACGATGCCTCAAGCGGAGGCGTTGCTGGAGGCATCGACGAGGTTCCGTACGCCAGCGATTCGTGCCTACGTGGTGGTGTCGCTACTCACTGGTGGGAGAACGGAGGAAATGCGCGCGTTGACGTGGGATCACGTCGATCTCGTGGGTGTACCGGAGGCGGACCCGCCGGTTCCACCAAGCATCCGCGTGTGGCGGTCTGTGCGCGTGTCGGGCGACACAAAGACACGTCTGTCGAGGCGGACGCTCGCAATGCCTCAGCGCTGCGTTGATGTATTGAAGGTACAACGAGACGCGCAAGCGGTGGCGCGCCAGAGGGCGGGGGAGAAGTGGGAAGACATGGACCTCGTGTTCAGCACCCGCACGGGCGGCAAGCTGGCAGCCGGGAACGTACGTCGTGCGTTCCGACTGATAGCAAAGGAGGCTGGGCTGGAGCCGGGTGAGTGGACCCCGCGCGAGCTTCGGCACAGTTTCGTCTCGCTGCTGTCAGACAGCGGGGTGCCGCTCGAACAGATCTCTCGCCTCGTCGGTCACAAGGGGACGGCGGTCACCGAGATGATCTACCGGCATCAGATCACACCGGTGATGGTTGAGGGGGCGGCGGCTATGGACCAACTGTTCCCCACCGATGGCGAAGCGTAGTTACTCAGTTAGGTACTCACCAGCAAAACAGCCCCCGTCCCGCTTATTCGGGATGGGGGCTGACCTGGTGCGCGATACTGGGATCGAACCAGTGACCTCTACCGTGTCAAGGTAGCGCTCTCCCGCTGAGCTAATCGCGCGAGGCGGAGACGGGAATCGAACCCGTGTACAGGGCTTTGCAGGCCCTTGCCTGAACCACTCGGCCACTCCGCCGTGTTCTGTGGATCGGGCAGCTGCCTGATCCAACTGCGGAATGCCGCCGCAGTCGAGCGGACGACGGGATTCGAACCCGCGACCCTCACCTTGGCAAGGTGATGCGCTACCAGCTGCGCTACGTCCGCGTTCCCGGTTCCGGGCCGGTCGGCCCTTCGCCGTGGCGTGTGCGCAAACTGTATCGGATCACCCCTCGGCCGGGTGCACCGGGGGTGCTCATCGCGGGCGGGTGCCGCTCTTCAGGTCAGATCGTTCGGGATGAGATGCGTCAGCGCATCGTCGACGTCGACCCAGAGGTGCTCGTTGCCCGGCAGCACCACGTCGTAGGTGCGGTCGAGGAAGTCCGCGAGCTCCTGGGCGGAGGCCTCGAACATGGCGTGGCCGGACGGCGAGTTCAACTCGATGAGCACGGACTCCGGGTCTTCGATGGAGGGCCGGATTCGCACATCCCCGTCGCCGGCGTCGCCGAGCAGGCCGTCGGCGAGCAGGTCGCGGGCGTACACCCATTCGACCCAGCCCGCCCTGCCGGTGCGGAATGCCGCCACGACCGCGTAGGGGTCGCGCGTGTCGTAGCGCAACTCGACTTTCACCGGAACGGGAGGCGTCCGCGGCGCCAGTAGATCGAAGACCGCCGTTGACCGCAGCGTCACGTGATCGTTTCGCATGGTCGTACCCTTCTGCTCCCTCCCCGGCCTGTCGGCCGAGTCCTGCCTGTGAGACGCGCCCCGGCGCAGGCTCGCTCACCAATTCTCCGAAGACCACACGTACGTGTGTATCGGGCCTGGTGATCGCGCTCCACGTACATACTGCTTGGTTTGGCGTCGTCGCGATAGAACCGTCGCGCGAATGTCGCAGGTGACCTCTGTCCTCTCGGCCGCTCATCCCCGGTCGGAATCCCGGCTCAGCAGGAGGTTGTGCGTTCCGTGGTGGGGGATGTGCGCACCGTGCTGACCTTGATCCCACCCGGCCGCGTGGCCCGAATCGGCGTCCGGTAAAGTCTGTGCCACACCGCGAGGGGGCGATTAGCTCAGCGGGAGAGCGCTTCGTTCACACCGAAGAGGTCACTGGTTCGATCCCAGTATCGCCCACCACAAGCTTCTGTTGTCAGACCCGGCGGCCGCCTGGTCTTCTTCGTGTTCCCGTCACAGCTTCGTCCAACCCACCGCGCTGTCCCACGATTTCCTGTCGTGAGTCACGACACGTCGTCTGTTACTCAGCATGCCCGACCCGACACTTTCGGTGATCTTACCTGGTCTCCACAATGGATCGACTCACTCTCCAGCAGGCACGCCGAGGTGGCCTGTTCCGACACCGCGGTGCCGTTGACCACCTGATGTCACCCCTCCGCTGAATACAGTGGGTACTCGGCAGCTCCGCGGCATGGTCACGTGTCGTGATCGTCAGGTGACCTCACCGTCGCCTTTGGTCGCTTTCAGAAGCCCGCTCTGCCAGGGAATCCGATGTAACAGGGGACCAGCCCAGTACGGGACCTCGTCATGAGATCCGTATCCCGCTACCGAGCGTGTGTTCGCTCTGGTCACTCTCCGCGTTTGTCTGCGGCGGGATGACGTGACATCGCGGCGCGCGACGCCCGGTCGCGGAACCGATTGACGCGGGGAGGCTCCATGGACGAGTCGGCATGGCCGTCGTCGCCGTCCGACCACGGGCTGCCCGGGGAAGCGCGCACTCGGCGTTTCGGGCCATCACGGCGGTTTCCAGGGCCGCGCGGTCGGCTCCGGCCGCCATGGCATGGGAACGCCGGTACCGCAACTGGGTCATCGGCAGCGACATCGTGGTGACCGTCGTGGTCGTGACCGCGAGCGGCGTGCTGATCGGCGGCGTGGGGCGGTTCGACGAGCCGCATGCCGCGGCAACCGCGGCCGCCGTCCTGCTCGCCCTTTCCACGTGCAGGGCGTGGAGCCAGCAGGGGTCGGTGAGGGCACCGAGGAGTTCCGCAGGGGTCGGAGCGGCGTTGATCGTCGCCTTCGGTGGGTTGCTCGCGGGCGCGCTGGAAGTCAAGCCGTGGGTGTTCTCCGTAGTGCCCGCGGTGGCCGCCGCGATCTTCCCGGCGCGCTACGCGCTGCGCAGGTTGTTGCACCGGGCCAGGCGCCATGGCCAGTGCCTGCTTCCGGTGATGGCGGCGGGTAACCCGACACCGTGCGGGAACTGGTGGTCGCCCCCGTGCTCATGGAGGTCGCCGGTCCGCCTGGTGCTGGCCGCCCCCGCGCTGTTGCTGATCGCGCTGGCGATCAAGGTGGGCGACCCCGGTCCGGTCGTCTACCGGCAGCGACGCGTCGGCACGGACGGCGACACCTTCACCATGCTCAAGTTCCGCACGATGGTGGTCGACGCCGACGCCGTGCGAAAGGACCTGCTCGCCCACAACGAGGGCTCGGGTCCGTTGTTCAAGATCCGTGACGATCCCCGGGTAACGGCTGTCGGCGGGCTGCTGCGGCGCTACTCGGTGGACGAGTTTCCGCAGCTGGTCAACGTGCTGGCCGGGCAGACGTCGCTCGTGGGGCCCCGCCCGCCCCTGCCTGAGGAGACCGAGCGCTACGAGCCGGAGGCGCGGCGCAGACTCCTCGTGAAGCCGGGCCTGACGGGTCTGTGGCAGGTGAGCGGTCGCAGCGAGCTGTCGTGGGAGGGACGGCGTTCGACTCGACCTTCGCTATGTGGAGGACTGGTCGCTCGCGCTGGACCTGGTGATCCGGTGGAAGACGCTGCGGGCCGTCGTTTACGGTCGCGGCGCGTACTGAGCGGGGAACTCGCGGGCAGGAACGGGGAACTCGCGGGCGGGAGCGGGGGACTCGCGGGCGGGAGCGGGGGACTCGCGGGCGGGAGCGGGGGACTCGCGGGCGGCGGCTAGCATCGACATGTCAAGTAGGTCACGTGTCAGGAGTTCGCCGTGTCACAGTCGTCGCCCGTCGCAGCCGTGCCAGCCCCACGTGTGGTGGTGCGCGCGGGCACTACGGCGGGCTCGGCGGTACGCGAGGCCGGCCTGCCGAGCAAGGGCGCCGACGCCGTCGTGGTCGTGCGTGACGCCGACGGCGGGCTGCGTGACCTCGCGTGGGTTCCGGAGCACGACACCGAGGTGGAGCCGGTCCCGGCGAACACCGAGGACGGCCGCGCCGTCATCAGGCATTCGGCCGCGCACGTGCTGGCGCAGGCCGTGCAGCAGCAGTTCCCGGAGGCCAAGCTGGGTATCGGGCCGCCGGTGAAGGACGGCTTCTACTACGACTTCGCCGTCGACCGGCCGTTCACACCGGAGGATCTGCAGGCGCTGGAAAAGCGCATGAAGCAGATCATCAAGGCCTCGCAGCAGTTCTCCCGCCGGGTCGTGGAACCCGCCGCCGCGGAGTCCGAACTCGCCGACGAGCCGTTCAAGCTGGAACTGATCGGGCTGAAGTCGGACCAGGGCGTTCAGGACACTGTGGACACTTCCGAGGTGATGGAGGTCGGCGAGGGTGAGCTGACCATCTACGACAACCTCGACCCGCGCACCAAGGAGCGCGTGTGGAGCGACCTGTGCCGGGGCCCGCACGTGCCCACCACCAAGTACATCCCCGCCTTCAAACTGACGCGGGTGGCGGCGGCGTACTGGCGCGGCAACGAGAACAACCCGCAGCTGCAACGCATCTACGGCACGGCTTGGGAGTCGCAGCAGGCGCAGGACCACTACCTGGAGCTGCTGGCCGAGGCCGAACGGCGCGATCACCGCAGGTTGGGCGCGGAGCTGGACCTGTTCTCCTTCCCCGAGGAGATCGGGTCCGGGCTGCCGGTCTTCCACCCCAAGGGCGGGATCATCAGGCGGGAGCTGGAGAACTACTCACGAAGGCGGCACGAGGAGTCCGGCTACGAGTTCGTGAACACCCCGCACATCAGCAAGAGCGGGCTGTTCCACACCTCCGGCCACCTGCCGTACTACGCGGACACGATGTTCCCGCCGATCCCGTTCGAGGGCGAGGACTACTACCTCAAGGCCATGAACTGCCCGATGCACCACCTGATCTACCGCTCGCGCGGGCGGTCATACCGGGAGCTGCCGCTTCGGCTGTTCGAGTTCGGCACCGTATACCGCTACGAGAAGTCCGGCGTGGTGCACGGGCTGACCCGGGTGCGCGGGCTGACCATGGACGACTCGCACATCTACTGCACCAAGGAGCAGATGCCCGGCGAGTTGCGCTCGCTGCTGCGGTTCGTACTCGACCTGCTCGCCGACTACGGGCTTTCGGACTTCTATCTCGAACTGTCCACCCGAGGGGAGTCGGGCAAGTTCATCGGTGAGGACCGGGAGTGGGAGGAGGCGACAGAGACGCTGCGGCAGGCTGCCCTGGAGTCCGGGCTGGAACTGGTGCCCGACCCCGGTGGCGCGGCGTACTACGGGCCGAAGATCTCCGTGCAGGCCAGGGACGCCATCGGCCGCAACTGGCAGATGTCGACGATCCAGCTCGACTTCAACCACCCCAGGCGGTTCGAGCTGGAGTACACCGCGGCGGACGGTTCGCGGCGGACGCCGGTGGTGATCCACCGCGCGCTGTTCGGGTCGATCGAGCGGTTCTTCGGCGTGCTGACCGAGCACTACGCGGGCGCGTTCCCTGCGTGGCTGGCACCGGTGCAGGTGGTGGGCATCCCGATCGCCGACGAGCACGTCGAGCACCTTCGTGGCGTGGAGAAGGCGTTGCGTGCCAAGGGAATTCGGGCCGAAGTGGACACCAGCGACGACAGGATGCAGAAGAAGATCCGTACCCACACCACGCAGAAGGTGCCGTTCCTGCTGCTGGCAGGCGGCAAGGACGTCGAGGCGGGCGCGGTGTCGTTCCGGTTCCGCGACGGCGGGCAGGTCAACGGGGTGCCGGTGGCGGCGGCGGTGGAGGCCATCGCGGACTGGGTCGCCCGCAGGGAGAACTCCTCGCCGACCGCTGGTGCTCTGGAGGCGATCGTTGCGCGGTAGCGGCGAGGGGCGCGAGTACGTCGAGCAGGACGGGGTCGGGGTCGTCGACCAGTTGCAGCGGTTGTGGACGCCGCACCGGCTCGCCTACATCAAGGGAGAGAACAAGCCGGACGGTGACGAGGCGGGTGGCTGCCCGTTCTGCAGGCTGATCGGGATGGCCGACACCGATGCGCTCATCGTCGGCCGCGGTCGCCTGGTCTACGCCGTGCTCAATCTGTACCCGTACAACCCGGGGCATCTCATGGTGCTGCCCTACCGGCACGTCGCCGACTACACCGAACTCACCGGCGAGGAAACCATGGAGCTGGCCGAGTTCACCCAGCACGCGATGACGGTGATCCGGTCGGTCTCGGCCGCGCACGGCTTCAACATCGGGATGAACCAGGGCGTCATCGCCGGCGCCGGAATCGCCGCCCACCTGCACCAGCACGTGGTGCCGAGGTGGGGCGGCGATTCCAACTTCATGCCGGTGATCGGCCATACGAAGGTGCTACCGCAACTACTCGGCGAGACCAGGCAGTTGCTGGCCGACGCCTGGTGACCTCGCTCAGGGCAGCATCAGGCCTTCGAGGTTCAACTCGACCTTGATCTTGTCGGAGACCACGGCGTTGGGTAGGCCCGTGCCGACCTCGAAGTCGCCTCGGTTGAGTTCCGTGGTCGCCGAGACACCGATGACCTTGCTGCCCTCGATGAGGCCGTCTCCGAAGCCGCCCAGTTCGGCCGTCAAGGTGACCGGCCTGGTCACGCCGTGCAGCGTCAGCTCGCCGTCGATGAGGTAGTCAGCACCGTCGGCACGGATGCCCGTCGAGCGAAAGCTCAGGGTGGGATGGTTCTCCACGTCCAGGAACTCGGCGTCGCGGACGTGGTTGTCGCGTTGCTCGTTGTTGGTGTCGATGCTGGCGGCGTCGATGGTGGCCGTCACGCTGGAGTCGAGGATGTTCTCAGCGGTGACGATCGTGCCCTCGATCCCGGTGAAGCGGCCGCGCACCTTGGAAACCCCGAGGTGGCGCACGACGAATGTGACGTCGGAGTGCACCTCGTCGATGGTCCAGGTTCCGGTGAGGTAGCCGGGGATCTCGGTGGTAGCTGTCATGTGGCGTTCTCCTGTGCTTGGTCGGTCGCGGGCCGCTCATGATTGAGGCCTCAACTACTGAGCATAGCCGGTTATGATTGAGAGCTCAATCAAGGTGGCGTGCGCGTGCGGATGCCTTGCCGGGCGGCGCCGTGCGATCGTGGGAGTCCCCGGGTCTTCGGGCGCGTTGTCTCGTTGCACCCTGGTGTCGCCCGACCGGTACCCGAAGATTTAATTGAGTATTCAATCAGGGGTAGAATGAGTGCTATGTCCGAAGCTCGCTGGCTCACCGATGCTGAGCAGCGTGTCTGGCGGGATTTCTCGGCCGCGGTCGACATGCTCAGGGCGCACCTGGAGGCGCAGCTGCAGCGGGATGCCGGCATGCCCGTCACCTACTACCAGGTTCTGGTGGCGCTCTCCGAGGCTCCGGGCAGGGTGCTTCGCATGAGTGACCTGGCACTGGCGACGCGGTCGTCCCGCAGCAGGCTCTCCCACGCGGTCGCTCGGATGGAGGACAGCGGCTGGATCAGACGCGAGGCCTGTCCCACCGACAAGCGGGGCGCGTTCGCGCACCTCACCGACGCGGGTATGGCGGCGATCGAGGCGGCGGCGCCCGGTCACGTCGAGGCCGTGCGCACGAGCTTGTTCGATCCGCTGACACCGGAGCAGGTCGAGCAGTTGGGCAAGATCAGTGCCGCGGTGCTGGCGCGGTTGCGCCCGGTGTGCGCAGCGGCTGCCGCCGAGCAGGAGGAGTCCGAGCAGGCCAAGGCCGGGCAGCCCGCGCGCGGCGAGCGGCTGGCGGCCGGGCAGGAGTGATCCGGCGCGCGGGAACGGGACATCCCGCAGGCGGTGCCGGCCCGGGTCGATAGGGTGCGATTCGTAGGAATCGACCAGCAGGCAGCCGCACCTCCTAGGATGAGATGCTCAACATCTTCGCGCGCGCGTCCGTCTCCCGCGTCACCGACCCGATCGGTGCGGCGCTGGTGCGGGCCGGTCTCACCCCCAACGCGATGACACTGATCGGCACCGCTGGTGCCATCGCTTGCTCGCTGGCCTTCTTCCCCAACGGGATGCTGCTCGCGGGCACGTTCACGGTGTGGGGATTCGTGATGCTGGACCTGCTCGACGGCGCGATGGCGCGCGCCAAGGGCAGCACCCCGTTCGGTGCCGTGCTCGATGCCACCTGCGACCGGCTGGTGGACGGCGCGCTGTTCGCAGCCATCGCCTGGTGGGCGTTCACGATCGACGCCAACCCGCGCACGGCGGCTGCCGCGTTGCTGTGCCTGGTGTTCGCCCAGGTAATCTCCTACGTCAAGGCCAGGGCGGAGGCGTCGGGGTTCGGCGACGCCGCCAACGGCGGTCTCATCGAGCGCGCAGAACGGCTGATCATCGCGCTGGTCGGCACCGGACTGCAGGGACTGGGGGTGCCCTTCGCCGTCGAGGCCTCGCAGTGGCTGCTCGCGGTGCTTTCGGCGATCACGCTGTTGCAGCGCGTCGTGGCGGTGGCCAGAGCGGCCAAGGGGGCGAGTTTGTGACCGCGATCGGGCACCGGCTCAGCGCTCTCGGCTACGCCGCGGGATGGCGGCTCGTACCAAGGCTTCCGTCGCGGCTGGTGACCTCGGCGTTCGCGCTCGGCGCCGATCTGGCCGCTCGCCAGGACGGCGCGGGAGTACGCAGGCTTCGCCGCAACCTCGCCAGGGTGGTTCCGCAGGCCGGGCCGACCGAGTTGACGGACCTGACGAGGCGTGCGTTGCGCTCCTACGCCAGGTACTGGCAGGAAGCGTTCCGGCTGCCCGCGATGGAACCCGAGGACGTGCGCGCTCGGATCGACCTGAGCGGCGCTGACTACCTCGACGCGGCACTGGCCGAAGGCAACGGAGCCGTGCTCGCGCTGCCACACACCGGCAACTGGGACGTCGCGGGCGTTTGGCTCGTCGGACACTCGGGCAGTTTCACCACGGTGGTCGAGCGGCTGCGGCCGGAGTCGCTGTTCCAGCGGTTCGTCGCCTACCGGGAGTCGTTGGGATTCGAGATCGTGCCCGCCGACGGCAGCGCGTCCTACCGCACGCTGCTGCGCAGGCTGCGGGAGAACAAAGTGGTGTGCCTGGTCGGAGACCGCGACATCACCGGATCAGGGCTTCCGGTGTCGTTCTTCGGCGAGCGCGCCCGGTTTCCCGGCGGGCCCGCCCGGCTCGCCGTGAGCACCGGTGCCGCGTTGCTGCCCGCGGGGTGCTGGTTCACCGACGGTGGCTGGGGGGTGCGAATACATCCCCGCATCCGCGTGAACGCCAGGAGCGAGGTCCCAGCGGCCACGCAGGCGCTGGCTGACATCTTCGCGGGTGACATCGCCGCCCACCCGACGGACTGGCACATGCTGCAGGCGTTCTGGGAGGGTGACGGCGCCGACGGCACCGCGAGCGGCGGCGAACCCTGGGACAGTGTGGACAGTGCGGCCGGCGTGGCGGGTGCCGAGACCGGCGAGCGCACCGAACCCGGCGAGATTGCCGAGCCGACCCGGGCCGAGGGCAGCGAGCAGGGAGCGCAGCGATGAAGGTCGGCATCGTGTGTCCCTACTCCTTCGACGTACCCGGCGGTGTGCAGGGGCACGTGGTGGACCTCTCGCGCGCGCTGCTGGCGCTCGGCCACACGGTGTCGGTGCTGGCGCCCTCGGACGAGGGTGCCGACCTGCCCGCCTTCGTACACCCCGCCGGCCGCTCACTCGGTGTGCGCTACAACGGCTCGGTCGCCCGACTGCAGTTCGGGCCGGTGTCCTACGCTCGCGTACGGCGCTGGATCCGGGACAACGACTTCGACGTGTTGCATCTGCACGAACCGGCCGCCCCCAGCCTCTCGCTGCTGGCGCTGAAGGTCGCCGACGGCCCGATCGTGGCCACCTTCCACACCTCGACCCCCCGCTCGCGGACCCTGTCGGCGTTCCAGCCGGTGCTGCGACCGCTGCTGGAGAAGATCACCGCACGTATCGCGGTGTCCGTGCTCGCCAGGCGGGTTCAGGTCGAACACCTCGGCGGGGACGCCGTGGAGATCCCCAATGGGGTGGATGTGGCGACCTTCGCCGACGCCGAGCCGTTGGACGGCTATCCGAGGCAGGGCGGCACCATCGGTTTCGTCGGCCGGTTCGGCGAACCCCGCAAGGGCATGGCCGTGCTGCTGGAAGCCATGCGGCTGCTCTCGGCCGACCTGCCCCGGCTTCGACTGCTCGTCGTCGGCAGGGGCGAGCCGGAGGCGTTGCGCAGGCTCGCCGGAGCCGACCTCTTCGAGCGCATCGACCTGCTCGGCCAGGTCGACGACACCACCAAGGCCCGCGCGCTGCGCAGCGTCGACGTCTACTGCGCCCCCAACACCGGCGGCGAGAGTTTCGGCATGATCCTCACCGAGGCGATGGCGGCGGGTACCCCGGTGGTGGCCAGCGCGCTGGACTCGTTCCGGCGCGTGCTCGACGACGGCCGCTGCGGGGTGCTCACCCCAACCGGGGACGCACCCGCGCTGGCCGGGGCGCTGCGCGAGCTGCTCGCCGACCCGCCGCGCAGAGCGCGGTTGTCGGCCGAGGCGACGGATCGGGTCGCCGCCTACGACTGGCGAACCGTGGTCAAGCAGGTGCTGCGGGTCTACGAGACCGCGATCGCGGCCGACCCCCGCAAGGTCGGCACCGACCAGGACGCGCCGCGATGAACTCGCTGTTCACGCTGCTGGCCGTGCTGTCCGCCGTCGTGGTGGCCGTGGGATTGTGGCTGGTGGCGACGGCGAACCGGCTGGATCGGCTGCACGTGCGCATGGACGCCGGTTGGGCGGCGCTGGACGCGGCACTGGCCAGGCGCGCCGTGGTCGCGCGCACCGTCGCTGCCGGTTCGCTGCCGCGGCGGCAGGCGCAGGTGGTGCGCGCCGCCGCCAAGGAAGCGGAGTCGGCACGCCGCCCCGAGCGTGAACTCGCCGAGAACGAACTCACCCGGCTGCTGTCCGAGGTGGACCGGCGACGGTTGCCCGCTCCGCTGGCCGAGGAGCTGTCCGACGCCGAGCAGCGCGTCGTGATCGCCCGGCGGGTCTACAACGACGCCGTGCGCGACACACTCGAACTGCGCGGGCGGCGGCACGTGCGTTACTTCCGGCTGGCGGGCAAGGCAGCCAGACCCGAGTACTTCGAGATCGCCGAACCGGAGCCGGACACCGCCGGTCTGTCAGGCGGCGCGGCGGAGAAGACGATAGTGCGGGTGGTTGTGGCTGACGCCGACGGCCGGGTGCTGCTGTGCCACGAACCCGGCCCCGGCGGCGAGGCCGGGGCCGGCTTCTGGGCCGCCGCGGGCTGCGAGGTGGGGGAGGGGGAGGACCTGCGCGCCGCCGCGGTGCGCGGGCTGCGCGTCGCCTCCGGAATCGAGGCCGACGTCGAGTCCCTTGTCGGTCCCGTGTGGCGGCGTTCGCTGCGGTTCAGCGCGGGAGGTCGGCGGCACCAGGGCACCGAATGGTTCTTCCTCGTTCACCATGCCGGCGAAACCGGCGACGGTGCGGACGGGCCGTCCCGCGGCGTGTGGTGGAGCCAGGCGCGACTGCGCGAAACCGACGAGACGGTGTACCCGACGCGGCTGGCCGAGCTGCTGCCACCGCTGCTGGAGTCGGGCTGGGACGGGCGGCCTCGCTCCATCCCGTGACCACCCCAGGGCGTGGCAGACTGGCTGTCATGGCCGCTTCCGACCACGATCCCGCCTGCGACGTCGCCCACGGATTCACCGAGGCGCCGCCCACCGAACGCACGCTGGTGGCCGTGTTCGCCTCTCCTGTCGCCGCCCACCTGCTGTCCTACGGTGCGGATCTGCGGTTTCGCACCGTGCTGGTCGAGCCCGACCCGAGGCGGGCGGCCGAAGCCGAACTCGGTCCGGCGGTGGAGGTGGTCACGTCGATGCCGAAGCTGGACACCGACACCGACGTCGTCGTCACCGACCACCACCGCGACGAACTCGGCGAGGTGCTGCGCGACGCACTGCTGCACCCGGCCCGCTGGATCGGCGTGATGGGAAACCCGCGCCACCCCGGGCCGCACATCGAAGCGCTGGCCGCGCTCGGCGTGCCCGGCGCGGAGATCGACCGGGTACACCGGCCGGTGGGCCTCAACATCGGTTCCCGCACCCCACCGGAGATCGCCATCGCGACACTGGCGGGGCTGCTGGCCGACCGCAACGGCAGGCCCGGCGGCTTCGAGTTCTGACGGCTGCCCGTAGCTTCCTAGGGCAGTCGGCTGCTTCCCACGGCTTCCGGGGCGCGATCAGTGTGCAGTGGCCGCCTGTGGCATCGGGTCGTAGCGCACGTGCCGCCGGCTGAACGTGGCCGTACCCGAGGTCAGCGAACGCAGGTCGATGGCATAGCGCAGCAGTTCCGTCGCGGGGACCTCCGCGCGCACGACGCTGCACCCGCCCGCGACCGACTCCGTGCCGAGTACCCTGCCCCGGCGCGCGGACAGATCGCCCAGCACCGTGCCGAGGTACTCGTCCGGTGCCCGCACGGTGACCTCGTCCAGCGGCTCCAGCAGCACGATCCGCGTGTTGCTGGCGGCGTCCTTCAGCGCGAGCGCGCCCGCGGTCTGGAACGCGGCGTCGGAGGAGTCGACGCTGTGCGCCTTGCCGTCGAACAACGTCACCCGGACATCCACGACGGGGTGGTCGTCGACCAGCCCCTTGCTCAGTTGCGCCCGCACGCCCTTCTCGACACTGGGGATGAACTGGTGCGGAACCGCACCGCCGACCACCTTGTCGACGAACTCGAAACCCGCGCCGCGCTCCAGCGGCTCCACCTCGATGTCGCACACCGCGTACTGGCCGTGGCCGCCGGACTGCTTGACGTGCCTGCCGTGTCCGGTCGCCTTGCCCGCGAAGGTGGAGCGCAGACTGGTCCGCACCGGCTCGGTGTCCACATCGGCCCCGCCCGCCCGCAGCCGCGACAGCACCACATCCGCGTGCGCCTCACCCATGCACCACAGCACCAGCTGCCCGGTCTCGGCGTTGCGTTCCAGCCGCAGGGTCGGATCACCCGCCACCAGCCGGGAGAGGTTCCTGGCGAGCGCGTCCTCGTCGCTTCGGGTCTTGGCGACCACGGCGACGGGCAGCAGCGGCTCCGGCATCGCCCACGGTTCGATGAGCAGCGGGTCGTCGGGATACGACACGGTGTCGCCGGTCTCGGCCGAACCGATCTTCGTGAGCGCGCACACATCGCCCGCGACGCAGTACGGCACCTCGCGCAGGTTCGCGCCAAGCGGGGAGTAGAGGTGCGCGACGCGCTCGTCGGCGTCGTGGTCGGGGTGACCTCGGTCGGCGAGGCCTTGCCCGCAGATGTGCACGGGACGCTCAGGGCGCAGCGTGCCGGAGAAGACCCGCACCAGCGAAACCCTGCCGACGTAGGAGTCCACCGCGGTGCGCACCACCTCGGCCGCGAGCGGACCGCCGGGGTCCGGTTCCAGCCGCGGGTGCGGGATACCGTTCGGTGACGTCGCCCTCGGTACCTCGTGCTCCAGCGGCGAGGGGCACGCGCGTGCGATTCCGTCCAGCAGCTCGGCCAGCCCCGCCCCGGTCTCCGCGCACACCGGGATCACCGGGTGGAAGGTGCCGCGCGCGACGGCGGTCTCCAGGTCCGCGATCAAGGTGTCCTCGGGGATCTCGTCGCCGCCGAGGTAGCGGTCCATGAGGGTCTCGTCCTCGCTTTCGGCGATCACGCCCTCGATGAGCTCGTCGCGCGCGCGGGCCAGCCGGTCCCGCTCGGCCGCGCCGGGCTCGCCGACGGTTGGCGGGTAGCCGCCGGAGTAGTCGAACAGCCGCTGCGTGATAAGGCCGATCAGCCCACGTCCGTCGTCGGTGGGCAGGTACAGCGGCAGCACACCCGCCCCGAATGCCTGCCTGCACGCGGTGATCTCCCCCTCGACGTCGGCGCGCGGGTGGTCCAGCCTCGAAACGACCACGGCACGCGGCATGCCGACCGAAGCGCACTCCTCCCACAGCGACACCGTCGCGGAGTCCACCCCTTCGCCCGCGCTGACAACGAACAGTGCCGCGTCCGCCGCGCGCAGCCCCGCACGCACCTCACCGACGAAGTCGGCGTACCCGGGCGTGTCGATCAGGTTGATCTTGAGGTCGCCGTACCGAACCGGGGCGACGGACAGGCCGACGGATCGTTGCTGGCGGACGGCGGCGGGATCGTGGTCGAAGACGGTTGTGCCGTCCACCACGGACCCGGCCCTGCTCAGCGTTCCCGATGCGACGAGCAGTGCCTCGGCGAGCGTGGTCTTACCCGACCCGGAGGGCCCGACCAGCGCCACGTTGCGCACCTTGCTCGGATCGTCGACAGCGACCGCGGCCCCAGCGTCGCTGTTCCTGGTGTGCTTCTCGGCCATCGCGGGCCTCCTTGCGGCGACGTCATTGTCGAGAGGTGTGCCCTCGATCACACACCCGATTCGGCTGTGCGGCAAGGGCGCACAAGTGGACTCCCGAAATCGTCGCGCACTGGCCCGGGGCGGCGGTCCACGTGGGACGTACTCTGGACTTTGGAAATCCCAGTTCGTGAAAGGCCACAGCAGTGTCAGACGCCCAGCCCAGCAACTCCAGCCAGCCCGAGACCGGTACCGCGCGAGTGAAGCGTGGGATGGCGGAGATGCTCAAGGGTGGCGTGATCATGGATGTCGTCACCCCGGAGCAAGCCAAGATCGCCGAGGACGCCGGCGCCGTCGCGGTGATGGCGCTGGAACGCGTGCCCGCCGACATCCGCGCCCAGGGTGGCGTGGCGAGGATGAGCGACCCCGATCTAATCGAGGGCATCATCTCGGCGGTGTCCATCCCGGTGATGGCCAAGGCCCGCATCGGCCACTTCGTCGAGGCCAGGGTGCTGCAGGCGCTCGGCGTGGACTATGTCGACGAGTCCGAGGTGCTCACGCCCGCCGACTACGCCAACCACATCGACAAGTGGGCGTTCACCGTGCCGTTCGTGTGCGGTGCCACCAACCTCGGTGAGGCGTTGCGCCGGATCAACGAGGGTGCCGCCATGATCCGTTCCAAGGGCGAGGCAGGCACCGGCGACGTGTCGAACGCGACCATGCACATGCGCCAGATCCGCACGGAGCTGCGCAAGCTCGCCGCGTTGCCGGAAGACGAGCTCTATGTGGCGGCCAAGGAGCTACAGGCGCCGTTCGAGCTGGTCAAGGAGGTGGCGGCCACCGGGAAGCTGCCCGTGGTGCTGTTCACCGCGGGCGGAATCGCCACGCCTGCCGACGCCGCGATGATGATGCAACTCGGCGCGGAGGGTGTCTTCGTCGGCTCCGGCATCTTCAAGTCCGGCGACCCGGCCAAGCGTGCGGAGGCCATCGTGAAGGCGACCACATTCCACGACGACCCGGACATGATCGCGAAGGTGTCGCGCGGCCTCGGTGACGCCATGGTCGGCATCAACGTCGACGACGTGCCACAGCCGCACCGCCTCGCGGAGCGAGGCTGGTAGCAGCCGATACGCCGGGCCGCCGGGGTTGCGTGGCCGGTGGTCCGGCGTCGGCGGGCCTTGCCACGCTCGGCTCCGCGGGCCGGAGCGCAGAACTCGCGGGCGAGAGCGGGGGACTCGCGGGCGAGAGCGGGGGACTCGCGGACTCAGACGTGTTCGGAGACCAGCACCGCGGTCGTGTCGGGCTCGAGTGCCTGGAAGACGTGCGCCACGTCGCCGGGGTAGGCGATGTAGTCGCTGGGGGACAGCTCCACCGGCTCCTCCAAGACCCCGACAAGCGCCCTGCCCGTGCTGAGCACGACGTGCTCCACAACGCCGGGCATGTGCGGGTCGGACTCGCGGGGCGTGCCGGGCTGCACGTTGAGCACGTAGATGTCCCTGCGCGCGTTCGGCGGGCAGGACGCCAGCAGTGTCGCCACGTAGTCGGCCCGTTCGGACGCCACCGCGGGGCCCTCGCCCGCGCGCACCACCTGGACCTTCGGCCTCGGCGGGTCGACCAGCCGCGCGAACGGCACGTCGAGCGCCACGCCGAGTGCCCACAGCGTCTCGACGCTCGGGTTCCCGGTTCCTGCCTCCAGCTGCGACAGCGTCGACTTGGCGATACCCGCTCTGCGGGCCACCTCGGCCAGTGACATGCCGCTGCGCTTGCGTTCCCTTCGCAGCGAGGCGGCGATCACGGCGAGTGGTGCGCCCGCTCCTCGGGACTCTGTCATATCGTTCGCTCCATAAGTCGCATCGTTCGACTTGACGAACGCATCGTCGATGTTCAGTATAAACACCATGCGTTCGATATTTCGAACACTCGATCGGGAGGTGCTGCGCGACATCGCCCTGGTGTGCCTCACCGGTGGCATCGTCGGCGTGTCGTTCGGCACCATCACCGTCAGTTCCGGCCTGCCGTTGTGGCTGCCGATGCTGCTGTCGGTCGTGGTGTTCGCGGGGGCGGCGCAGTTCGTGTTCGTGGGAATCATGGCCTCCGGCGGCAATCCGATCGCCGCCGTGGTCGCGGGCCTGCTGATCAACACCAGGCACGTGCCCTTCGGTTTCGCCGTGGGCGACGTCCTCGGTACCGGGCGCGCGAGGCTGCTCGTCGGCAGTCATCTGATGATCGACGAAACCGTGGCGTTCGCCCTGGCGCAGCGCGACCGGCAGCGGCGCCGCGCGGCGTACTGGACCTGCGGCATCGGCCTGTTCTGCTGCTGGAACCTCGGAGTGGCGCTCGGCGCCTTCGCGGGCACGGTGGTGACCGACACCGACGCGCTCGGGCTCGACGCCGCCTTCCCCGCCGTACTGCTGGCTCTGGTGCTGCCCTCGCTGCGGGAAACCGCCACCCGCCGCGCCGCGCTCACCGGCGCCGCGATAGCGGTCGCGGGCGCGCCGTGGCTGCCCTCGGGGCTGCCGGTGCTGCTCGCGTTGGCGGGGGTGGCCGTATCCCTTCGCGCGATGCCGGCCAACAGCAGCGAAAACAGCGACGGCAGCGACAGCCGGGTGGTGTCATGACCACGGCCACCACCCTGGTGGTGTCGACGCTGGTGCTCGGCGTCGGCACGTTCGCGTTCCGTTTCGCCGGTCCCGTGCTACGCACCAGGATCACCCTCTCGCCCAGGGTGGAGCGGCTGGCCACGATGTCCGCGGTGGTGCTGCTGGCCGCCGTCGTCGCCACCGCCACCCTGGTCGACGGTGGTGAGTTCGCCGGTTACGCCCGGCCCGCGGGGGTGGCCGTGGGTGGGCTGCTGGCGTGGAAGAAAGCGCCGTTCGTGGTCGTTGTGCTGGCAGCGGGGGTGACAGCCGCGGGGCTGCGGCTGCTCGGTGTGCCCTGAACGCGGAGGGCCCGATCCCGCACAGTAGGCTTGACCAGCGCGGAATCGCGGAAAGGTGGAGGTGCGTGACCCAGCGGCAACCGGTCATCGGGGTGCTTGCCCTGCAGGGCGACGTGCGTGAACACATGGCGATGCTCGGTCGTGCCGGTGCGTCACCGCGCCAGGTACGCAGGCCCGCGGAATTGTCCGAAGTGGACGCGATGGTACTGCCGGGCGGCGAGTCCACCACGATGTCGCGGCTGCTGGAGGTCTTCGAGCTGCTCGATCCGCTGCGCGAGCAGATCGGCGCGGGCATGCCGGTGTTCGGTTCGTGTGCCGGGATGATCCTGCTGGCCAGGCAGGTCCTCGACGGCAGGCCGGACCAGCACCAGCTCGACGGCCTCGACATCGTCGTGCGGCGCAACGCCTTCGGCAGGCAGGTCGACTCCTTCGAGGCCGACCTCGAGGTCTCCGAGATCGAGGACGGGCCGGTGCACGCCGTCTTCATCCGCGCGCCGTGGGTGGAGAAGGCTGGAGCCTCGGTAGAGGTGCTGGCCAAGGTGCCCGACACCCCGAAGACGCGGGCGGCGGCCGATAGGATCGTCGCCGTTCGGCAGGGACCGGTGCTGGCCACGGCATTCCATCCCGAACTGACCGGCGACGAGCGGGTGCACCGGCTGTTCGTGCGCATGGTCGGTGCGCAGGTAGACGCGTGAGAGAGTTGGAGGAGAGATGAGCGGCCACTCGAAGTGGGCCACCACCAAGCACAAGAAGGCCGCCCTCGATGCCAAGCGTGGCAAGCTGTTCGCGAGACTGAT
The DNA here is from genome assembly GCF_011761185.1 of Saccharomonospora amisosensis. Lineage (NCBI taxonomy): Bacteria > Bacillati > Actinomycetota > Actinomycetes > Pseudonocardiales > Pseudonocardiaceae > Saccharomonospora > Saccharomonospora amisosensis. The sequence goes on from NZ_JAAOYM010000001.1 coordinate 2,003,872, forward strand.
CAAGAACATCGAGGTCGCCGCGCGCACCGGCGGTGGCGACCCTGAAGGCAACCCCACGCTGTACGACGCCATCCAGAAGGCCAAGAAGAACTCCGTGCCGCAGGACAACATCGAGCGGGCACGCAAGCGTGGCGCCGGCGAGGAAGCTGGCGGGGCCGACTGGCAGAACATTACCTACGAGGGCTACGCGCCCAACGGTGTCGCGGTGCTGATCGAGTGCCTCACCGACAACAAGAACCGGGCGGCGTCCGAGGTCCGCACCGCGCTCACCCGCAACGGCGGCTCGCTCGCCGACCCTGGCTCGGTCGCGTACCTGTTCAACCGCAAGGGCGTGGTCATCATGCCGAAGAACGGGCTTTCCGAGGACGACGTGCTGATGGCCGTGCTGGACGCGGGCGCGGAGGAGGTCAACGACCTCGGGGAAAGCTTCGAGATCATCGCCGAGGCCGGTGACCTGGTGGCTGTTCGCACGGCGCTGCAGGACGCGGGCTACGACTACGAGTCCGCCGAGGCCAACTTCCTGCCCTCGGTGAACGTGCCGCTCGACGCCGAGGGCGCCAGGAAGGTGTTCCGGCTGATCGAAGCGCTGGAGGACTGCGACGACGTGCAAAACGTCTACTCCAACTTCGACGTCTCCGACGACGTCCTCGCGGAGGTCGGCTGACCGGCTCACCGTCCGCCTCCTTGGGTCGGCGGCGGTGATGGTGCAGAATGTCGCCCGTGTCAGCCGAGACCGCCGAAAGCACCCTCGACGGCGAGCAGCAACTGCGTGAGTGGATCGTCGCCCAGGCACAGCAGCGTGGCAACGCCGTGATCACGGTGCCCCCCGACGACGACGGTGCGGGCTACGCGTTCACCGTGTGCGCGTGGGCGATGCACGAGGTCCCCGAGGCTGTCGTGGTGGGGTTGCCCACCGAGCTGGCCACCGTCCTGCTCGACGCCTACGTGGACAGGGCGGCCACCGGCGAGCGATTCCAACCCGGCGCGCTCTACCACGACTTCTTCGAGGGCGTGCCGGTGACCTTCGAGAAGGTCGCACCCGGCCACTACCCGGAGTTCTTCGGCAGTGCGTTCCTCGTCTACCCCGAAGGCGACTTCCCCGCGCTGCAGATCGTCGTGCCCACACCCGATGGCCACTGGCCGTGGGACGAGGCCGCTCCCGAGGGGTTCGGGCAGTGGCAGCCGGTGCTCACGGTCAGCGGCTCGCCGGAGAGCTGGACCCCCGGCATCGACGGGCCCTGAGCGCCCGCCGCCCTTCACACACATCCGGCGCGCCCGCCGGTGGCACGACGCCGCTCGCGCGCCGTCCAACCCGTTGTCGGCGGCTGCGGCGCGCCTGCCGGTGCGAGCCTGGCCTCGGGCGGTAGCCTTCGTGCTCGAACTGGTGTTCGTGAAAGGGAGAGCTGGTGCGCGTGCTCGGTGTCGACCCGGGGCTGACTCGATGTGGCCTCGGCGTCGTGGACGGCGGGCTGGGACGCACCGTCACGTGTGTCGCCGTCGATGTGGTGCGCACCCCGGCCGACTCCGACCTGGCGACCAGGCTGTTGCGCGTATCGGCCACCGTGGAGGAGTGGCTGGACACCTACCAGCCGGATGCCGTCGCGGTGGAGCGGGTGTTCAGCCAGCACAACGTCCGCACCGTGATGGGCACGGCGCAGGCGGGCGGTGTCGTGGCACTGAGCGCCGCACGGCGAGGGTTGCCGGTGGTGTTCCACACCCCCAGCGAGGTGAAGGCCGCCGTCACCGGGTCGGGACGCGCCGACAAGAATCAGGTCACGGTTATGGTGACGCGACTGCTGAAGTTGCCGAAGCGGCCGAGTCCCGCTGATGCCGCCGACGCGCTGGCGCTGGCCATCTGCCACCTGTGGCGGGAGCCGATGCGTGCCCGGCTGGCCGAGGCCGAGGCCAGGGCGGCGGAGCTGGCCCGTGCCCATCGCGCCAAACTGGCGGCGGCGGCAAGGCGGAACCGGGCGGGCGATTCGGCCACGGGAGGGAACCGATGATCTCCTCGGTGCGTGGGCAGGTGCTGTCGATCGGCCTCGATCACGCGGTCGTGGAGGTCGGCGGGGTGGGCCTGACCGTGCAGGCCACCCCGGCCACGTTGGCGACGCTGCGCAGGGACGAACAGGCACGCCTGCACACGAGTCTGGTCGTGCGGGAGGACTCGCTCACCCTGTTCGGCTTCGCCGACGCACAAGCACGCGATTTGTTCACGCTGCTGCAGACGGTGTCCGGTATCGGCCCCCGGCTGGCGCTGGCCGCGCTCGCCGTGCTCGATCCGGACAAGCTGCGCGCCGCGCTCGCCGACGGTGACATCACCGTGCTCACCCAGGTGCCCGGTATCGGGCGCAAGGGCGCTGAGCGGCTCACGCTGGAACTGCGCGACAAGGTGACCGCCACCGAGCCACCTGCCGCCCACACGGCGGCGACGCCCGGCCGGACCGCGGTGCGGGCCGAGGTGGTGGAGGCGCTGGTGGGCCTCGGCTTCGCCGCGCGGCAGGCCGAGCAGGCCGTGGACAAGGTGACCGCGGCCGACGGCGAGCACGGCGACACCGCGGCGGCCGACACGTCCGGCCTGCTGCGGGCCGCGCTGGTGACCCTCGGCAGGAAGCGGTAACCCATGACCGAGGAACCCGCCACGGAATTCGATCGGTTCGGCGCCGAGGCGGCGCCGCTCTCCGCTGTGGCGCAGACCGGCGATCGCGAGGTCGAGACGGCGCTGCGGCCACGCAGGCTCGCCGACTTCGTTGGGCAGCCCCGTGTGCGCGAGCAGCTGCACCTGGTGCTGGAAAGCGCCCGAAAACGCGGTGTTCCGCCCGACCACGTGCTGTTGTCCGGGCCGCCGGGGCTCGGCAAGACCAGCCTTGCCATGATCATCGCAGCGGAGTTGGACGCCGCCATCCGCATCACCTCAGGGCCCGCGCTGGAACGCGCGGGCGACCTGGCCGCGATGCTGTCGAACCTCACCGAGGGTGACGTGCTGTTCATTGACGAGATCCACCGCATCGCCAGGCCCGCCGAGGAGATGCTGTACCTGGCGATGGAGGACTTCCGGGTGGACGTCGTCGTCGGCAAGGGCCCTGGCGCCACCAGCATCCCGCTGGAGATCGCGCCGTTCACCCTGGTCGGAGCCACGACCCGCTCCGGTGCGCTGACCGGCCCGCTGCGAGACCGGTTCGGGTTCACCGGCCAGATGGAGTTCTACAGTCCCGAGGAACTGGAGCAGGTGCTGTCGCGTTCGGCGGCCATCCTCGGTATCGAGGCCGACGGCGACGGTCTGTCCGAGGTGGCGAGGCGGTCACGCGGTACACCCCGCATCGCCAACCGGCTGTTGCGCCGGGTGCGCGACTACGCCGAGGTGCGCGCCGACGGCCGCGCCACCCTTGACGTGGTCAGGTCCGCGCTGCGGGTGTACGACGTCGACGAACTCGGCCTCGACCGGCTGGACCGCGCGGTACTGGGCGCGCTGGTGCGCTCGTTCGGCGGCGGACCGGTAGGTGTCGCCACGCTGGCGGTCGCCGTGGGAGAAGAAGCGGCTACCGTGGAGGAGGTGTGTGAGCCGTATCTCGTGCGGGCGGGTATGCTCGCGCGGACTCCGCGTGGTCGCGTCGCTACCGCGGCCGCGTGGGAGCACCTCGGGCTGCGGCCGCCCGCCGAGGCCGGCGGGGTTGACGCGGCGACGCCGACCCTGTTCGACTGAGCGGATGCCGGGGTGCGCGCCACGGGTGCTGGCGTTGTCGGCCGTACCTGGCACACTCGAAGAGAGACATCCGGACAAACTCGGACGTAACGCCCCACCGGGTCGGCGTCCGCCGAATGGAGAACCATGGAAGGCCTTTTCCTGCCGCTGCTGCTGATGCTCGTCGTCGCCATTCCTTTGGTCATGAGCACGCGTAAGCAGAAGAGGATGATGGCGCAGCAGCAGGAGCTGCAGAACAGCCTGGCCGAAGGCGACCGCGTGATGACCACGTCGGGCCTGTACGCCACCGTCGCCGACGCCAGCGACGAGACCACCATCGACCTCGAGATCGCGGAGGGCGTGGTCACCACCTGGCTGCGGCAGGCGGTGCGCGAGCGCATCAATCCCGTCGTCGACGAGGAGCTCTCCTCCGCCGACGACACCGACACCGACAGCGCCGAGAGCTCCGTCACCGACGACACCTCCGCCGAGGACAAGGGCTCCAGTGGCGCCAAGGTCGCACCGCCGCTGGAGCACGGCAAGAAGTAGGGGCGAACCAACCCGCGCCGGTACGGACACACCGGCGCGGGTGCAACGCTGTATTCACGCGGCAGGCGAGTAGGGTCTCGTGCTGCGTACGCATCCCGTCCCCGTCCGGACGGTCGGCATGCGCGCATGACCTCGTGACCCGCCGTTACACATCCGAGGAGACCGACCGACCGTGGCACCTCCCGCCGGGCAGATCCGCCCGGGACGCTACCTCTCCTTCTTCTTGCTGATCATCGTCGCGCTGTACGCGCTGGTCTTCTTCACCGGCGGCGGAAAGCCGACCCCGAAGCTCGGGATCGACCTGCAGGGCGGCACCAGGGTCACCCTGACCGCGCGCACCCCGGACGGCTCCGAGCCGAGCCGGGAGCAGTTGCAGCAGGCTCGCCAGATCATCGAGACGAGGGTCAACGGCATCGGCGTCAGCGGCGCGGAGGTGATTCTCGACGGCAGCAACGTCGTCATCACCGTCCCCGGTGACGAGGGTGAACAGGCCAAGACGCTGGGCCGCACCGCGAAACTCGGCTTCCGTCAGGTGATCACCGCGCAGCCGGCGGGGGTAGCCGCCGCGCCGCAGCCGCAACCTGAAGGCGGCCAGCAGGGTGGCGAGCAGAGCGACCAGGGGCAAGGCGACCAGGGGCAGCAGGGTAGCGAGCAGGCCAGCCAACCCCCGGCGACGGGGCAGAACGGTGGTGGCGCGGCTGCGGGCGACCCGGCTACCCGGCAGACCCAACCGCCCGGCGACGACGGAACCGACACCGGCGGCGGCAACCTTCAGGAGGAAACCGCCAAGGCCATTCAGGCCGCCAAGAAGGTGCGGCAGGACCCCGCGCTGGTGCCGGCCGATCCCACCGACCAGGCCGCCGCGCTGGCCGCGCAGCAGGCCCAGCAACAGGCGCTCACCAGCCTGGACTGCGGTGCCAAGGACCCACTCGTCGGCAATGACGACCCGAACCGGCCGCTGGTGACCTGCAACGAGGACGGCACCGAGAAGTACGTCCTCGGTCCGGTGTTCCTGCAGGGCACCCAGATCAGCGACGCCACCTCGACCTACGACAGCCAGCGTGGCGGCTGGGTCGTCAACCTTTCCTTCACCGGCGAGGGCGCCAAGATCTGGGGTGACTTCACCGCCGCCAACGTCAACCAGCGCGCGGCTTTCGTGCTGGACACCAAGGTGGTGTCGGCGCCGAACATCACCGAGGCGATCCTCGGGGGCAACACCCAGATCACGGGGCAGTTCAGCCAGGAAGAGGCCAAGAACCTGGCCGACGTACTCAAGTACGGTTCGCTGCCGCTCTCGTTCGAGTCCAGCGACGCCACCACCGTCTCGGCGACACTGGGGCTGGCTTCGCTGCAGGCCGGGCTGATCGCGGGCGCGATCGGCATCGCGCTGGTGTTCGTGTACTCGCTGTTCTACTACCGCATCCTCGGCGTACTGACGGTCCTCTCGCTGATCCTGTCCGGTGCGATCGTCTACGCGGTGCTCGTGCTGCTGGGCAGGTGGATCGGCTTCACCCTGGACCTCGCGGGCGTGGCCGGGTTCATCGTCGCGATCGGTGTCACCGCCGACTCCTTCGTGGTCTACTTCGAGCGGCTCAAGGACGAGATGCGGGAGGGCCGCACGTTCCGCTCGGCCGTGCCGCGCGGGTGGATCAGGGCCCGCCGCACGATCCTGGCCTCCGACGCGATCCTGTTCCTGGCAGCCGCGGTGCTCTACATCCTCGCGGTGGGTGAGGTGAAGGGTTTCGCCTTCACCCTCGGGATGTCCACGGTGCTCGACCTCATCGTGGTGTTCCTGGTGACACACCCGCTGGTGGCCATGGTGGCGAGGTCGAAACGGTTGTCCAGTCCATCGCTTTCCGGGCTGGGCGCCGTGCAGAAGATCGGAGCTGGTCGCCGCTCCACCGCCAAACTCGGCTCAGCCGCGAAGGGGGCATGACGTGGACAACGACAACGCGAAGGCCACGGACGCCACCGGCGGCAGGCCCGCGGCCAAGAGTTCGATGTCGGTGCTGCAGCGGCTGTACACCGGCACCGGGGCGTTCGACATCGTCGGCCACCGCAAGCGCTGGTTCGTCTTCTTCGGCGCGCTCGTGCTCGTCTGCGTCGCCTCGCTGGGATTCAAGGGCTTCAACCTGGGCATCGAGTTCCAGGGCGGCACCCAGATCCAGTTGCCCGCACGGGGCGCGGACGGCCAGATCACCCCTGACGAGGCCAAGCAGGTCTTCGCCGACGCGCTCGGCGAGCCCGCCTCCGAGGCCCAGCAGGTGGGTGTCGGCGACGCCGCCGCGATCCAGGTGCGCTCCAACGCGCTGGACACCGCTGAGGTGGCGAAGGTCAAGCAGGCGTTCTTCGAGCAGTTGCAGCCGCTGGGCGCTAGCGGCCAACCCAGCCAGCAGGTGATCAGCGACAGCGCCGTGAGCGCGTCGTGGGGCGGGGAGATCTCCCGGCAGGCGCTGATCGCGCTCGCGGTGTTTCTCGTTCTCGTGACGGTCTTCTTGGTCATCTACTTCGAGAAGTGGATGGCGGTCGCCGCGTTGGTGGCGTTGCTGCACGACATCCTCGTCACCGCGGGCGTGTACTCGCTGGTCGGCTTCGAGGTCACCCCCGCCACCGTCATCGGCCTGCTGACGATCCTTGGTTTCTCGCTGTACGACACGGTCGTGGTGTTCGACAAGGTCAAGGAGAACACCAGGGGGCTGCTCAACCTGACAAGACGCACCTATCCCGAGGCCGCGAACCTCGCGCTGAACCAGACCCTGATGCGATCGATCAACACCACGATCATCGCGCTGCTGCCGGTGCTGGGCCTGCTGTTGATCGGCTACCTGCTACTGGGGTCCGGCACGTTGCAGGATCTCGGTCTGGTGCTGCTCACCGGCATGCTCGCCGGAGTGCTGTCCTCGGTGCTGCTGGCCACGCCGCTGCTGGTCGGGCTGAAGATGCGTGATCCGAGGTTCCAGCAGCAGGCCGAGCGCGTGTACGCCAGGCGCTCGGCTCAGGCTCGCAAGCTGGCCGCCGCCGAGGGCGAGGACCAGTTCGACGCGGGTGACGACGAGCAACTGGCCACCGAGTTGCGCAAGGAGCAGGCATACGCGGCCGCGGCCAGCGTCCCGGTGCGGCATCAGAAGGCCCAACCAAGGCGAGCCGGCGGCCGCCCGAGCGGGAAGCGCAAGAGCAGAAGGTGACGGCTACCACGCTCGACGCCGCGCTCGACCTGATCGCGGAGATACCCGACTTCCCCGAACCCGGTGTGCTGTTTCGCGACCTCACCCCGCTGTTCGGCGACGCCGAGGCGTTCGCCGCGGTGATCGAAGCCCTCGGTGCGGCCGTCGGCTACGACGTGGACAGGCTGGTCGCCGTCGAGGCGCGCGGGTTCGTGCTCGCCGCGGCGCTCGGATACGCCCGGCGACTCGGGGTGGCGCTGGTGCGCAAGCCGGGCAAGCTGCCGAACGTGGCGGGCCGGGTGGACTACGCGCTGGAGTACGGGCAGGCCACGCTGGAACTGCCCGTCGGCTCCGTGCACGAAGGCCAGCGGGTGGCAATCGTGGACGACGTGCTGGCCACCGGTGGCACCGTGGCGGCCACGGCGGAGCTGGTGCGCAGCGCGGGCGCGGTGGTCACCGGTGTGGCCGTGGTGCTCGAACTCGCCGATCTCGGCGCCAGGGAGCGGCTGCCGGGCTTGCCCGTGCACGCACTGCGCACCGTGTGACCACGGCGAGCGGTCCCGTTCCACCCGTTGGAACCACCGTTCGGGCGCCCGCGGGCATTGATCGGCCCGCCCTCGCGTTACGCTTGGTGTCTAGAACCGCGCGAGGAGCTGGAGGTGCGGGTGAGCCAGGAACTCGATTCCGTGGTCACAGCCCGGGCTGACGCCGACGCGCCCGCGCGAGCCGGCCAACCCGGCGCCATCACCCGGGCGCCGTCGGCTACCCGACGGGTGCGGGCCCGGCTTGCCCGCCGGATCACCGCGCAGCGGCCCGCCTCGGTCAAGCAGGTGCTCGAACCGCTGGCCGCCATCCATCGCGAGCTGCATCCCGGTGCCGACATGGCGCTGCTGCAGCGCGCCTACGACGTGGCGGAGGAGCTGCACCGCCACCAGCGCCGCAAGTCCGGCGACCCCTACATCACCCACCCGCTCGCCGTGGCGACGATCCTCGCCGAGCTGGGCATGGACACCACCACGTTGGTCGCGGCGCTGCTGCACGACACGGTGGAGGACACCGGCTACTCGCTGGATCGGCTTGGCACCGATTTCGGCGAGAAGGTCGCGCAGCTCGTGGACGGTGTCACCAAGCTGGACAAGGTGAAGCTGGGCACCGCGGCGGAGGCCGAGACCATCCGCAAGATGGTCATCGCGATGGCCCGCGACCCGAGGGTGCTGGTCATCAAGCTGGCCGACCGGCTGCACAACATGCGCACCATGCGGTTCCTGCCGCCGGAGAAGCAGGCCCGCAAGGCCAAGGAGACGCTGGAGGTGCTCGCTCCGCTCGCTCATCGTCTCGGCATGGCGACGGTGAAGTGGGAACTGGAGGACCTCGCGTTCGCGATACTGCAGCCGAAAAAGTACGACGAGATCGTGCGCCTCGTCGCCGACCGGGCGCCGTCTCGCGACACCTACCTGCGGTGGGTGATCGGTGAGTTGACCAAGCAGCTGGAGTCCTCACGGATCAACGCGAAGGTGGAGGGCAGGCCCAAGCACTACTACTCGATCCACCAGAAGATGATCGTGCGCGGCCGCGACCTTGACGACATCCACGACCTGGTGGGTGTGCGCATCCTCGTGGAGGACGTCCGCGACTGCTACGCGGCGATGGGAGTCGTGCACGCGCTGTGGCAGCCGATGCCGGGCCGGTTCAAGGACTACATCGCCCAGCCCAGGTTCGGCGTGTACCAGTCGCTGCACACCACGGTCATCGGTCCGGACGGCAAACCGCTCGAGGTGCAGATCCGCACCCACGAGATGCACCGCACCGCCGAGTACGGGATCGCCGCGCACTGGCGGTACAAGGAAAGCCGGGGCACCCACGGGCACAACCCCGCCAACGCCGTCGACATCGACGAGATGGCGTGGATGCGGCAACTGCTCGACTGGCAGCGGGAGGCGGCCGACCCGGGAGAGTTCCTCGAGTCGTTGCGCTACGACCTGGCGACCAGGGAGATCTTCGTCTTCACGCCCAAGGGCGACGTGGTGACGCTACCGGTGGGGTCGACACCGGTGGACTTCGCCTACGCGGTGCACACGGAGGTGGGACACCGCTGTATCGGCGCCCGCGTCAACGGCAGGCTCGTCGCACTGGAGCGCAAGCTGGAGAACGGTGAGGTCGTCGAGATCTTCACCTCCAAGGCGGAGGGCGCTGGTCCCAGCCGCGACTGGTTGTCGTTCGCCGGTTCGCCGAAGGCGCGTGCCAAGATCCGGCAGTGGTTCGCCAAGGAGCGCCGCGACGAGGCGATCGAGGCGGGCAAGGAGGCGATCACCAAGGAGGTTCGCAAGGTCGGGCTGCCGCTGCAGCGGCTGGTGTCCGCCGACTCGATGGGGGCGGTGGCCAAGGAGCTTCGGCACGCCGACATCAGCTCGTTGTACGCGGCGGTCGGTGAGGGCCACGCCGGCGCCAAACACGTCGTGCAGCGGTTGGTGGCGTTGATCGGCGGTGTCGAGGAGGCCGAGGAGGAACTCGCCGAGCGAGCCACTCCCTCCACGGTGACCCGAAGGCGTGGCTCCGGCGATGTCGGCGTCGTCGTCAAGGGGCACAGCGACATCTGGACCAAGCTGGCGCGCTGCTGCACCCCGGTCCCCGGTGACGAGATCCTGGGTTTCGTCACGCGCGGCGGCGGGGTGAGCGTGCACCGCACCGACTGCACCAACGCCGAGGACCTGCACCGGCAGCCGGAGCGCCTGGTGGAGGTGGAGTGGGCGCCATCGGAGTCGTCGGTGTTCCTCGTCGCCATCCAGGTGGAGGCGCTGGACCGGCACCGGCTGCTGTCCGACATCACCAAGGTGCTCGCCGACGAGCGGGTGAACATCCTGTCGGCCTCGGTAACCACCTCGCGCGACCGGGTGGCCGTCAGCCGGTTCAGCTTCGAGATGGGCGACCCCAAGCACCTCGGCCACGTGCTCAAGGTGGTGCGCAACGTCGAGGGCGTCTACGACGTGTACCGGGTCACCTCCGCCGCCTGAGGCTGTCGCCCGCCGCTAGGGTGGGCGATCATGACGGACGGGATCGAGTTCGACCGACACGGCGAGGTCGCCAGGCTCACCCTCGCGCGGCCGGACAAGATGAACGCCGTCAGCTACAGCATGTGGTCGGCGATCCCCGAGATCGTCGCCGAGGTCGAGGCCGACGCGCGTGTGAAGGTGCTGGTGCTGACGGGCGCGGGCGGCGACTTCTCCGCGGGTGCCGATATCGGCGAGTTCGGTGACCTGCGGTCGACGGCCGAAGGCGCGGCGACCTACGACAGGGCCGTCGAGGGCGCGGTCAGGGCACTGTCGGGGATGCGCAAGCCCAGCGTCGCGATGATCAGGGGAAACTGCATCGGTGGTGGCTGCCAGCTCAGCGTGGCCAGCGATTTCCGCTTCGCCGAGCGCGGCGCCCGGTTCGGTATCACCCCGGCCAAGCTCGGCATCGTCTACGACTTCACCTCAACCCGCGCGCTCGTCGCGCTGGTCGGCCCTGCAAACGCGCGGTACTTCCTGCTGTCGGGGCAGCTCGTGGACGCCACCAGGGCCAGGGAGATCGGCCTGGTCAACGACGTGTTCGCCCCCGAGGAACTCGAGACGGCCACCATGGAGTTCGCGCACACGCTGTGTTCGCGTTCGCAGGCCTCGATCAGGGGCATGAACCGCATCATCGAGAAGATCCTCGCCGGGCAGCAGGAAAGCGACGCCGAGGTGGAACACATCCGGCGCGAGGCCATCCACGGGGAGGACTACGCCGAGGGCGTCGCCGCGTTCCTGCAGCGCCGCCCGCCCCGCTTCACCTACCGCTGAGCGGCAGGCGGATCACACCGGTTCGTACGGCGTCGAGTCGTACGCCTGGGCCAGCATCGACATGGCACCGGTGGTGTCGGTGGAAAACGCCATGTCGTCGATGCCCGTGACGGGCACGACCGGGCCGCCCGCGTTGCACACGAACGCCCCGCGCATGCTCGTCACGTCCGCCAGCGGCACCGGCCGGGTCCGGGTGGCCACGCCGAGGCGGGCGAGCGCCTCGGTGAGCAACCGCTGGGTGACCCCGGCCAGCGCGGGCGCTTCCGGCCACACAATGGCGGCGCTCCCGCCGCCAGTGCCGCCAGTGTCGCCAGTGTCGCTGTCGAGGAACCCGATGTTGCGAATCGACGTCTCCGACACCCGACCGTGGGCGGTCACGAACAGCGCGTCGTCGAAACCGGCCAGCCTGGCCTGCCTGGCGTGGTGGTGCAGGTCGAACGTGCCGACGTGCTTCACCTCGGGAAGCGTCCGTTCGTGGCGCACCGACCGCAGCCGCACCGCGGTGGCAGGCGCCGCGCTCGGCGGCCTGACCGTCACGAGCACCTCCGTGGAGCCGCCCGCCGGATCGCCGAGCACCGCGACTCGCGCGGTGACGGCACCGGTCCGAGCCCCCGCCGCCGTGACCGCCCGCCGCAGATAGTCACGGACGACCTCGACGTCGAGGTCGGTACCGAACAGCACCCGGTTGCCGTGCGCGAGCCGGTCCAGGTGCGCGCCGAGGCCGCGCACGCGGCCGTCGCGCACCAGCATCGACGTGAAGTGACCGTAGTTGCCCGCCAGCAGCACCGCGAGCCGTTCCGGCGCCGCGGGTGACCCGTTGAGGTGGGCGAGGCGCACCGACGGTCAGGATTTCACGACGACGTCGGTGAAGGTCACGTCCATGTTGGGTTTGCCGCCACCGGGTTGCGGGTCGAAGCTGCCGTCGTGACCGGCGCGGGCCACCTTGTCGATCACCTTGAGGCCCTCGTCGGTGATGGTGCCGAACACCGTGTAGTCCGGGGAGAGCGCGGCGTCGCCGTACACCATGAAGAACTGGCCGCCCCCGGTGTTCGGGGCGCCCGTGTTGGCCATGGCCAGGATGCCGCGGCCGTAGCTGAGCCCTTCGAACAGTTCGTCGGGGACGGTGTAGCCGGGTCCTCCGCTGCCGGAGCCCGTCGGGTCACCGCACTGCAGCATCTGCAGGCCCTGCGTGCCGATGCGGTGGCAGGTGCTGTCGGTGTAGTAGCCCTGCTGCGCCAGGCTGACAAAGCTGTTGACGGTGCACGGCGCCAGCGACCTGTCCAGTTCGAGCGGGATGTCGCCTGCCGTGCTCTTCAGGGTCACCTTGACCGTGCCCTTGGACGGCACCGCCTCGGCCTTCGGTTTGTCGACCGGCTTGGCCGCCTCGCCGGAGGAGGGGTAATCGCATGTGGTCGGGTTGGGCAGCGGCTGCGGCCGTTTCGGCGCGGCGACGCGCTGGGTCGGGATGTTGATGTCTTGGGTGGCCGGCGAGCTCGACGACGGTGCGTTGGCCTGCGCGTTGTCGTCACCACGCGTCACCAGGATCAGGACCAGGCCTGCGACGACGACCACGGCACCCACGGTGACGCCGACCCCGATGATCCTGCGCCGCCTCGCCCGTTCGGCCCTGCGTGCGAGCTGCCGCTCCAGCTTGCGCTTCGCGGCCTCCCGGCGCTGCTGGTTGGTCGCCACCTGCCCTCCCGCAATTGTCTCGACGGACCCGCTGCCGTGGCGGCAGTCTATGGGCACTGTCTGTGAGAACCCCGTACAGGGGCCGCTAGGCTGATCCGCACCCAGCCGCCAGGAGGAGGTTTCGTGCTCGTCGTCGGGTTCGGTGTCGGCGCGTGGCGATCGGACCGCCGGCTGCTCGCCGCTGGGCGGCAGCTGGCGAACTCGGCCGCGACCGGGGGTCGCGATGACGGGTGAGCCGCGACCGGCGGAACCGTCACCCGCGCCGCGGCCGGAGCGGATCGCGCTCTACGGCGACGATCCGAAGCTGCGCCGTCGCAGGGCGATCTCCGGGCTCGTCGGTGTCGTGATCTTCGGCGCCGCGTTCGGCGGGGTGGCGGGCCTGCTCGGCGGGCAGCTCGTCGGTCTGTCGGTGGCCGCGGTCGTGGCGCTACCACTGCTGTACCTGGTGGCGTACAACTCGCGGCGGCGGCTCTGGCTGGAGGGCAACACCGTGCTGGTGCGCACCTTCCGGACGCGCCGTGTCGATCTCGTCACGGCCTCGGCGATCGACCTGCTGGTCACCGACGTGCGCGGCACCCGCACGGTGAGCCTGCTGGTGAACTCGGGCAGGCGGGGTCGCGCCGTCAAGATCGACGTCGCTGTCTACGCGGGCACCGGGGGGCGAGAACTGGGCATTCTCGCGCTGCGCGGGCTCGCCGACGCCGTGGTGAACAACACCAGCGCCAACGGGATCGTGTTCTCGCAGTTGCTGGTGGCGCAGTTGCGCGCGGAGGCGCGCGGTGACGCCGCCGCGGACCGGCCACTGTACCGGCTGGCTTCCGCCGCACCGGCCGGAAAGCTGGCGCAGCGGTTCAGCATGGACGCGGTCAGCCGGTTCGTCGCGAGTCTGGAGTAGTGGCCGCGGTGACGGCCGCCGCGTCGAGCCGCCGTTCGATGGCGCTCAGTTGCCGCCGCATACCTTCCAACTGGTGGATGATCTCGGGTAGTTCCCCTGCGGCGAACGTGCTGAGGCGTTCCAGTTGCCGTCCGGTCTCGGTGAGTTCGCCGAGCAGCGCGGCGATCCTCGGGAGCGCCGCGACCGCCGAGCGAACGGAACAGCCCGCGCGGCGGGCGGTCGCGAGCGCGGCGCGCGGGTGTGTCAACGCTGAGCCGTGCATGACCCCTCCTGGCTCGATGTCCGGCCAACTTCGTACCCCACGAGCGCCCTCGCCGCCGTCTCGGGGCATGTACCTGGGAAGACTGTGACTACTGCGCACCGATGGGGCTGTTGGGGTCACCTCCGGGGCTCGGTTCCCGCTCCGCGATGAACGTCGCCAACAGTGTCGTCACCGGCACCGAGGCCACGATCCCGATGCTGCCAGCCAGCGTGCGCACGATCTCCTGCGCGATGTCCTGGGAGCCGAGTACGAAGCCCAGCCCGACGCCGGACAACATGGACACCAGCAGCACCGGCAGCGCCGCTCCCGCGTAGGCGAGCACGAGGGTGTTCACCGCAGAGCCGACGTGGTCGCGGCCGATGCGCAGCGCCGAGGCGTACAACTCCCGCCTGCTCTGAGCCGGATTCGCCCTGCGCAGTTCCCACACCGCGCTGGCCTGGGTGACGGTCACGTCGTCCAGTACGCCCAGCGCGCCGATGACCACACCGGCCAGCAGCAGTCCGCGCGTGTCGATGCCGTGGCCCAGTGACGCGATGAGCGTGGTGCTGTCGGAGTCGAGGCCGGTCAGCGAGGTGAATGCCGAGAACGCGGCCGAGATCAGGCCGATAAGGGCGAGGCTGACCAGGGTGCCAAGCACTGCGACCGATGTGCGCGCCGAGAAACCGTGGGTCAGGTACAGCGCGCCGAACATGATGACCCCGGCTCCGGAGACTGCCACCAGCAGCGGGTCCTCACCCGCGAGTATGGCGGGCAGGATGAACAGGGCGAGCACCGCGAAACTCAGTGCCAGTGCGGTGAGTGCCGCCAGCCCCTGCCAGCGGCCCAGCGCCAGCACGGCCAGCGCGAACAGCCCCGCCAGCAGCAACAGCGGTGTGCCCCGCTGGAAGTCCTGGATCTGGTACGAACCGGGGTCGCCTGCCGCGGGCGCCGCGGTGCCGCTGTAGGACAGCACCACCGCATCGCCCACCGCGAAGCGCGGGGTGGTGGGTTCGATCGGCATCGTCTTGCTGATGCGGGCACCCTGCCCTGGGCCGCTGGTGAGTGCGACCTCCACGGTGAGGCACCGCTTGTCGTCCGCGGGTGGTTCGCCGACCTGCACCTGTCCGGGGCTCAGACAGGGACCTGCCTGAGCCGAGACGACGTCACCGGTGACAGGGACACCGACCGAGTGGCCGCCAACCGGCGTCTGCTCACCCCACGGGTAGAGCACGACCACACCGACGAGCGCGGCTAGCGCGAGCGGGGAGAGCAACGCCAGCAGCAGCGTGCGGACCCGCCGGGAGGCGGGGTCCGCGGACCCGTGGCCATGCCCGTGCCCATGCCCGTGCCCGTGGCCCCTCGGGGTGGGGTTTTCGGCGGGCCGTTCGGGTGCCTTGGGCTCCAGTGGTGCCCGTGTGGGGCGGCGGCGTCGTGTGGACGCGGCCGGTTCACCTGGCACGCGCGGGATCGGTCGGGTTTCGTCGTCGGTGCTGTCGCGGGGCACCGGGTCATCTTCTGGCACGGCGGTGCCCGGCGGGCGGCCAGGTGGATTGTGCGCGCCAAGGCCGCGGAACCGGAGCAGTTCGCGTTACGTCGGAGGTCACCGAGGACGTCGCCGCGCACGGCCGCAGCGCCGCTCGAGCGGCGCGGCGGTGGCGGTCGAGGTCGTGGCGGGCGTTGCGGTGGCGGCGTGGTCACGGGTGCTCACGTCCGGCTGGGGGTCGGACGTGAGCACCCGCGGCGTATCCGCACGCCGCCGAGTTCGTTGCCCGCCTCCTGGAGTGGAGCCTGGTCGGCCGGTCGCCGGTTACCCGGTCGGGCAACAGGCTTTCCCGCCCAGTTGACAATGATTCGAACGTGTGTTCGACTCGATATCGTGAGGTGGGACAACCAGCGAGTCGAGGGCAGCGGCGAGCAGTCGCTGTTCGGGGTCTCCGGGCTGATCCGGTCGGTGCGGTCCCCGGAGTTCGCGGGCGTGACCTTCCACGAGGTCCGCGCCCGATCGGTGCTCAACAAAGTGCCCGCGGCGTCCGGGGTGCCGTTTCGATGGACGGTCAACCCCTACCGCGGGTGCTCGCACGCCTGCCGCTACTGCTTCGCTCGCAACACGCACACCTACCTCGACCTCGATGCGGGTGCGGACTTCGACAGCCAGGTGGTGGTGAAGGTCAACGCACCCGATGTGCTCGCCGCCCAGTTGCGCAGGCCCGGGTGGGCCCGCGAGCACGTGGCGATGGGCACCAACACCGATCCCTACCAGCGTGCGGAGGGCAAGTACCGGCTCATGCCGGGGATCATCACGGCGCTGGCACGGTCGGGTACGCCGTTCTCGATCCTGACCAAGGGCACGGTGCTCACCCGCGACCTGCCGCTGCTCGCCGCGGTCAGCGCGGACGTGCCGGTCGGGCTGGGGGTTTCGATCGCGCTGCTGGACAGGGACTTGCAGCGCGCACTGGAACCCGGCACGCCGAGCCCGCAGGCGAGGCTGGAACTGGTGCGCAGGGCACGGGACGCGGGGCTGCCGTGCGGGGTGTTCGTGGCGCCGGTGCTGCCCGGCCTCACCGATTCGCCTGCGGCGCTGGACGGGTTGCTGGCGGCTGTGGCCGACGCGGGCGCCACCGGGGCCACCGTGATCCCGCTGCACCTGCGTCCTGGGGCGCGTGAGTGGTTCGGCCGATGGCTCGCCCACGAGCATCCCGAGCTGGTGTCGCGCTACCGCGAACTGTACGGGCGGGGCAGCTATGTCGGTGCCGGGTACCGGCGCTGGCTCGCAGCCACGGTGACGCCGCTGCTGCGGCGCCACGGGTTGGCACCGCGTTCCGGGGGACAGGAGCGCGGCGTACCCGGCGATGACGAGGCCGATTGGCCCGGCGGCAGCGTGCCGGAGGGGGAGGGCGCGCGAACGGGCGGGGAAGGAGGCCAGTTGAGCTTGCTGTGAGCCTCGCGGTTCCCGGTGCGGTGGGGCGAGTCGGCGTGGTGTGCGCCTCAGGTGATCGTGGTTCCTCGTGCGAGGACGTGTTCACGGTCGGTGAGGAGTCGGGTGGTCGGGACGGGAAACCTGGTGGCGTCGGACCCGGGCAGGTTCGTTAACCTGTGCGGTCGGGGCAATGACCGACCAAACAGACCCGACCACCGCTTTCGAGAGGATCCCGCGAAGTGCTTCGCACCCACGACGCCGGCACCCTGCGTGCCGAGCACGTTGGCCAGACCGTCACCCTCACCGGCTGGGTGGCTCGGCGGCGCGACCACGGCGGGGTGATCTTCGTCGACCTGCGGGACGCCAGCGGTGTGGCACAGGTGGTTTTCCGCGAAGGTGAGATGGCCGAGCGGGCGCACCACCTGCGGGCCGAGTACTGCCTGCGGGTGGTCGGCGAGGTGGCCCGAAGGCCGGAGGGCAACGAGAACCCCGACATCGCGACCGGTGACATCGAGGTGCTCGTCACCGACCTGGCGGTGCTGTCGGAGTCGGCGGTGCTGCCGTTCCCCATCGACGACCGGATCGACGTCGGTGAGGAGACCAGGTTGAAGTACCGCTACCTCGACCTGCGCCGCAGCGGACCGGCGCAGGCCATGCGGCTTCGCAGCGAGGTCAACCGCGTCGCGCGCGAGGTGCTCCACGAACAGGGCTTCGTCGAGGTCGAGACGCCGACGCTGACGCGCTCCACGCCGGAGGGGGCCAGGGACTTCGTGGTGCCCGCCCGGCTGCGCCCTGGTTCGTGGTACGCGCTGCCGCAGTCGCCGCAGCTGTTCAAACAGTTGCTCATGGTCGGCGGCCTCGAGCGGTACTACCAGATCGCCCGCTGCTACCGGGACGAGGACTTCCGCGCGGACCGGCAGCCCGAGTTCACCCAGCTCGACATTGAGATGAGCTTCGTCGAGCAGGACGACGTGATCGCGCTCAGCGAGCGTGTGCTGGCCGCGCTGTGGCGGCTCGTCGGGGTGGAAGTTCCCACGCCCTTTCCGCGCATCACCTACGCCGAGGCCATGGCCAAGTACGGCACCGACAAGCCCGACCTGCGGTTCGGTCTCGAGCTCACCGAGCTGACCGAGTTCTTCGCCGACACCCCGTTCCGGGTCTTCCAAGCCCCCTACGTGGGCGCGGTGGTGATGCCCGGCGGGGGCGACCAGCCGCGGCGCCAACTGGACGCGTGGCAGGACTGGGCGCGGCAACGTGGCCACAAGGGGCTGGCCTACGTCTTGGTCGGCGAGGACGGCACGCTCGGCGGTCCGGTCGCCAAGAACCTCGCCGAGCACGAGCGGGCCCGCCTCGCGGACGCGGTGGGCGCACGGCCGGGCGACTGCGTGTTCTTCGCGGCGGGCAGCGCCAAGGACGCCCGGCACCTGCTCGGCGCGGCGCGCGTGGAGATCGCGCACCGGCTCGGCCTGATCGAAGACGCCGCGTGGTCGTTCGTGTGGGTCGTGGACGCGCCGCTGTTCGAGCCAGCCGAGGAGACCGACGATGTCGCGATCGGCTCCGGCAGATGGACCGCGCTGCACCACGCGTTCACCTCACCCACCCCGGAATGGATCGACAAGTTCGAGACCGACCCCGGCAACGCGCTCGCCTACGCCTACGACGTCGTGTGCAACGGCAATGAGATCGGCGGCGGCTCGATCCGTATCCATCGAGTCGACGTGCAGAAGCGGGTCTTCGAGGTGATGGGCATCTCCGAGGCGGAGGCGGAGGAGAAGTTCGGATTCCTGCTCGACGCCTTCGGGTACGGTGCCCCACCGCACGGCGGCATCGCGTTCGGCTGGGACCGGATCGTGATGCTACTGTCCGGGTCGGAGTCGCTGCGTGACGTGATCGCCTTCCCGAAGACCGGCGGTGGCGACGACCCGCTGACCGGCGCACCCGCGCCTATCACGGCGGAGCAGCGCAAGGAAGCCGGTGTCGACGCCAAGCCGAAGCAGCGCGCGTAGCGCCTCCCGCACGAGCCGCAGCGCGGGCGATCACCTCCTGGTCAGCGTCACTCCTTCACTAGTAGGGTCGTGAACAATGATTGTGGATGCCTCCTCTACCGACGACTCGCCGGTCGGAGCAGGAGAGAAACCGCTACCTGTCGACTCCGCGGTCGCGGCCGCGGAGTCGGTTCTCGCGCAACGCTTCGGTAGTTCGGTCCGCCTTGTCGACGCCGAGGACCTCGCGGGCAGCGGTCCCGCCACCGTGGTCAGGGCGCGGGTGGCCTCGTCCTCGTTCGCGCTGCCCCGCACACTCGTCATCAAGCACTACCCCGGGTCGCCACCTCCCGGCGGGCCGGACCCGTTCGCCAGGGAGGCCGCCAGCTACCAGCTGTTCACGGCGCTGCCGCCGGAGGAACGCATGTGCCCCGAGTTGCTGGCGCACAACGGCGAGCAGCGGATCCTGGTGATCGACGATCTCGGTCGCGCCCCCACCCTGCAGGACAAGCTGCGTAGCGGCGACAGTCGGGCCGCCGAAACCGCACTGTTGTCCTGGGCGCGCTCGCTCGGCAGGATGCATTCGGCCACCGCGAGCCGGGAGGCCGATTTCAACGCGCTGCTGCGTAGGCTGAGCGGCAAGGGCAGGGTCGAAGACGGCTGGCGTGGCGAAGGCGCTGACACCGGCCTCGGCGACGACGCGCTGCCGTTCGAGGCCGTCACCGAGCTGACCGTGTTGCTTCGGGACAACTTCGGCGTGTCCACGCCCGAGCCGGTGCGTGACGCGGTGGAGCGGGCGGGCGAGCACGCCAGGTCGGCGTGCTACCGCGCGTTCAGCCCGGTGGACCTGTGGCCGGACAACAACCTGGTCACCAGCGGCGGAGTCCGGTTCCTCGATTTCGAGCGCGGCAGGGTCCGCAGCGCGCTCGCGGACGCCGCTCACCTGCGGGTGCCGTTCGCTTCCAGCCCGGACCCGCTGGCGCTGCCCGCGGGGATGAGTGAGGCGATGGTCGCCGCATGGCGCGCCGAGGTGGTCCAATTGTGGCCCTCACTGGCTGACGACGAAACCCTGGCCGCCTACCTGCTGGACACGCAACTGGTGCAGGTATGGCTGGCGACCTGGCGGGACCTGCCCGGCCTCACCGGAGTGCGGTCGGCCTCGCCGAGCAGCCGGGCCGCAGCCCTGGTCACCTGGTGGCGCGACCTCGCCCAGTACGCCGAGCGTGGTGGTGCCGATGCCGTGGCCGAGCACGCCGCGACCGTCGCGAGCGCGCTCGATGCGCGCTTCGGCCCGAAGCTCGCGCTCGCGCTGTACCCGGCGTTCCGCTGAACCGCGAGTCCCCCGCTCCGGTCCGCGAGTCCTGCGTTCTCGCCTGTGAGTTCTGCGTTGCGGCCCGTGGGTCCGGCGTTCCGGCTCCCCCGGGGCGGGCTGGTGAGTGGCTCCGCACGGCCGTGCGGGCGGGATGCGTCGGACGAGCGGGCGGACACTGCGGGACGGACACTGCGGGACGGACACTGCGGGGCCTTGGTGGCGAGGCCGTGGCAGGCGAGGGGCGGACCCGCACTGGCACCGATCGTTCGCCGTACCGTCCTGACGGCGTTACCCCGGCATCACCGCCGGTGAGCCCACGTACTCCATCGTCATCCACGTGCCAAGCGACATTCGCCCGGCGCGGCGACTGGTGGTGGTCGGTGATTCGACGGCGGTCGGCCTCGGCGACCCGATGGCCGACGGGACGTGGAGAGGTGTCGGGCCGCTCGTCGCCGGCGCCCTCGGTATCGCGCCCGACGGGTACCTGAACTGCTCCTTCACCGGTGCGCGCGTTCGCTGCGTGCTCCGCGATCAACTACCGGCCGCCCTCGCCCACCGTGCCGATGTCGCCCTCGTGGTAGCGGGCATGAACGACACGTTGCGTTCCGACTTCGACCCGCATGCGGTCGCCAGCGACCTGCACGGTGTGCTCGCCGAGCTCGTCGCCGTGGGCACCGTGCCCGTGGCCGTGCGGTTCCACGACCACGGCAGGGTTTTCCGACTGCCCGCGCCACTGCGCCGGGCGTTGCGCGACCGGATCGCCGAACTCAACATCGCCGTCGATGCCGCGGTGCGGGCGGCGGGCGTCCCGTGTGTCGATCTTGACTCCCTGCCGGGTACCTACGACCTCACGTCGTGGAGCGTGGACCGGCTGCACCCGTCCGAGCTCGGGCACCGGCTGCTGGCGAGGGCGTTCACCGAGCGGCTGCGCACGGTGGGCTTCGCGGTCACCGCGCCGGTCAGCCTTACCTGCTCCGGTGGCGCCACCACCACGACCGTCGACCATCTCGGCTGGCTGATCACCCGTGGTGTGCCTTGGCTGTGGCGGCGGGGTCGTGACCTGGTTCCCCACGCCGCCGGGATCATGCTCAGGTCCGCGGCGAGCCGAACCCGGGCGTCGCTGTCCGCGAGCCGCCTGCCGCGACAGGCCCACGACAGCGCACCGACGGCCACGGGCTCCGCCACGGACGGGGCGGCCCCGGCCGTCGGTGCCCCGGGCTAACGTCGGGGTGTGCACCAAGACGAACTGTTCACGGTGAACCCGGACGTGGCCCCGCCGCCGGAGCAGCCGGACCGGGCCCCACGGCCGCAGCCGCCGCCGCCAGGCGCGCTACTCGCGGTGCGGATGCGGCCCCGCACCCTGGACGAGGTCGTGGGGCAGCGGCATCTGCTCACCGACGGCGCGCCGCTGCGCAGGCTCGTGGAGGGCGCCGCCCCGGCGTCGGTGCTGCTGCACGGCCCTCCCGGCACCGGAAAGACCACCCTGGCCAATCTGGTCTCCACGGCCACCGGCAGACGGTTCGTCGCGCTGTCGGCGCTGTCGGCCGGGGTGAAGGAAGTCCGCGGTGTGATCGAGGAGGCCAAGCGTCGCCGCCGCTACAACGGCGAGGACACCGTGCTGTTCATCGACGAGGTGCACCGCTTCTCCAAGACTCAGCAGGACGCGCTGCTGGGCGCGGTGGAGGACCGCACGGTGCTGCTCGTGGCCGCCACCACCGAGAATCCCTCGTTCTCGGTGGTGGCGCCGTTGCTGTCGCGTTCGCTTGTGCTGCAACTGCGCCCACTGACCGATGACGACATCCGCGACGTGCTCGCCCGCGCGTTGACCGAGCAGCGCGGGTTGGCCTGCCGGTTCCAGGTCACCGACGAGGCACTGGACCACCTGGTTCGGTTGGCCGCGGGGGATGCCCGCAGGGCGCTGACCGCACTGGAGGCCGCCGCCGACGCGGCGTCGGCCACCGACCACGGCACCATCGAGCTGGCCACCGTCGAGTCGTGTGTGGACAAGGCCGCCGTGCGCTACGACCGGGACGGTGACCAGCACTACGACGTGACCAGCGCGTTCATCAAGTCGATCAGGGGCTCCGACGTCGACGCGGCGCTGCACTACCTTGCCCGCATGATCGAAGCGGGGGAGGACCCCCGGTTCATCGCAAGACGCCTCGTCGTGCACGCCAGTGAGGACATCGGTATGGCCGACCCCACCGCGCTGCAGTCCGCGGTCGCCGCCGCCAGCGCCGTGCAGTTCATCGGCATGCCGGAGGGCAGGCTGGCGTTGGCGCAGGCCACCGTGCACCTCGCCACGGCGCCCAAGTCGAACGCCGTCATCACCGCCATCGACGCCGCCCTCGCCGACGTGCGGTCGGGCCGGGTGGGCACGGTGCCGCCGCACCTGCGCGACGGCCACTACGCGGGCGCCACCCGGCTGGGCAATTCCACCGGGTATCGCTACCCACACGATGCCACCGAAGGCGTGCTCGCCCAGCAGTACCCGCCCGACGAACTGGTCGGCACGGACTACTACACCCCGACCCAGCGCGGGGCGGAACGTGCACTGGCCGAGCGGGTGCCCAAGCTGCGCCGAACCGTGCGCGCGCACCAGCCGCGACAGCCGTGACGGGTGTGGCCGTGGTGTCTCGCGAGGTGCGTGAACACCATGTGGTCAACGACCGGCAGGGCGCTCCGGGCTCGGCCGACGACGCGCGGTAGCCTGACGCCCGAATCGGCGTCGTCACCGAACCTTAGGAGGGCACGTGTCGGCAGGGCAGATCGCCGCGTTGATCGCCGCGGGCGCCTTCGTGTTGCTGGTGTTGTTCGCGGCGATCGCGTTGGTCAAGCTCGGCCGCACGCTCGACGAGGCCACGATCGCCATCCGCAAGGCACACGAGAACACCGACCCGTTGCTGCACGGGGCCAACGACACGATCACGCACGTCAACACCCAGTTGGAGCGAGTGGACGGCATCACGGCGAACGCGCAGGCCGTCTCGGGTAACGTGTCGGCGCTGTCGTCGGTGTTCACGGCCACGCTCGGCGGGCCGCTGGTCAAGACGGCCGCGCTGTCGTACGGCATCACCAAGGCCGTGCGGGCGCGCCGCAAGGGCAAGGACGGCGAGGGTAGGCACTCCCGCCGCCGCCGGAAGGGCGGTAGGGGATGAGGAGGCTGTTCTGGCTCGGTGTCGGTGTCGCCACCGGGGTGGCGCTCACCCGCAAGGCCGGTCAGGCGGCTCGTCAAGCCACTCCCGCGGGGTTAGCCTCGAACGTAGGTGACGCCGTGAGTGAGCTCGCGAGCGCCATCGGTGCCTTCGGCGCGGATGTCCGTGCCGGAATGAGCGAGCGGGAGACCGAGCTGAACGACATCGTGGAACAGCGCAGTGGCCTGCCGGTACGGCGGGGCGCCACGCGCCAGGCGGCGATCGAGCGGGGTGGGAGGCACTCCGCCTCGCAGCCGCGCGCGCGGCGAGCGCGCCGGGCGGAGAGCTGAACCGGGAAGCCTTCCGGTACGCCCTCCGCCGCAGCCGTCCCCGATCCCGGCTCGGGCACCGGTGAGCGTGCCGACGAGCCCATTCCCGAGGAAAGCCAGTGGAAACACACGAGATCAACAAGCGGTTTCTTGACTACTTCGAAAAGCACGGTCACACCAGGGTTCCCAGCGCCTCGCTGATCCTGGACGACCCGACCCTGCTGTTCGTCAACGCGGGCATGGTGCAGTTCAAGCCGTACTTCCTCGGCGAGGTGCCGCCGCCCTACCCTCGCGCCACCAGCGTGCAGAAATGCGTGCGCACCGGCGACATCGACGAGGTCGGCAAGACCACCCGGCACAACACGTTCTTCCAGATGGCGGGCAACTTCTCCTTCGGCGACTACTTCAAGGAGGGCGCCATCGAGCGAGCCTGGGAACTGATCACCAGCTCCCAGGACGAGGGCGGGTTCGGGTTCGACCCCGACCGGCTGTGGGCCACCGTCTACGAGCACGACGCCGAGACCGCCGCGCTGTGGCGCGAGGTCGCGGGCCTGCCGTCGGAACGCATCCAGTTCCGTGGCGCCGAGGACAACTACTGGGACATGGGGGTGCCTGGCCCCGGTGGGCCGTGCTCGGAGATCTACTACGACCGCGGTCCCGAGTTCGGCAGGGAGGGCGGCCCCGTCGTGGACGAGGACCGCTACCTCGAGATCTGGAACCTCGTGTTCATGCAGGACATCCGAGGCGAGGGCAGCCCGAAGAAGGGCCACCCGGTCGTCGGTGAGCTGCCGAGGAAGAACATCGACACCGGCATGGGGGTGGAGCGGGTCGCCTACCTGCTGCAAGGTGTCGCCAACGTGTACGAGACCGACCTGGTGCGGCCGGTGATCGCGCGGGCGGAGGAGTTCTCAGGGCGCCGCTACGGGGCCGACCACGCCGACGACGTTCGCTTCCGGGTCATCGCCGACCACGCCCGTTCCGGCGCCATGCTCATCGCCGACGGCGTCACCCCCGGCAACGAGGCGAGAGGGTACGTGCTGCGCAGGCTGCTGCGCCGTATCGTGCGCTCGGTGCGGTTGCTCGGGGTGCACGAGCCCGTACTGCCGGAGTTCGCCGCGGTGGTGCGTGACGCCATGGCACCGTCCTACCCGGAGGTGGCGCGCGACTTCGACCGCATCAGCGACGTGATGCGCGTGGAGGAGGAGACCTTCCTTGCCACTCTCACCAGCGGTTCGCGCATCTTCGACCTGGCCGCCGAGGAGACCCGCCGCTCCGGTGGCACGATGCTGGCGGGCGACAAGGCCTTCCAACTGCACGACACCTACGGTTTCCCCATCGACCTGACGCTGGAGATGGCCGAAGAGCAGGGCCTTTCGGTCGACGAGCAAGGCTTCCGCACGCTGATGGAGCAGCAGCGGCAGCGTGCCAAGGCCGACGCGGCCGCCCGCAAGACCGGCCGGGGCGACCTCTCCGCCTACCGCAAGGTGCTGGAGCAACACGGGGAGACCGAGTTCCTCGGTTACACCGACCTGCAGGCAACAGCCAGGGTCATCGCGCTGCTGGAGGACGGTCGGCCCGCCGCCGTGGTCGGTGAGGGACACACGGCGGAGTTGGTGCTCGACCGCACCCCGTTCTACGCCGAAAGCGGTGGCCAGATCGCCGACACCGGCGTGCTCGTCGGCCACGGTGTCGAGCTGAATGTGCTGGACGTGCAGAAGCTGGTGCCCGGCCTGTTCGTGCACCGGGTCGAGGTGGTCGGCGGCGAGGTCGCGCTGGACACCGAGCTGGTCGCCTCCGTGGACGCCACCCGCAGATCCGCCATCGCGCGCTCGCACTCGGCCACTCACCTGGTGCACGCCGCTGTGCGCGGCGCGTACGACAGGCGCGCGGCGCAGGCAGGTTCGCTCAACTCCCCCGGCCGGATGCGGTTCGACTTCACCACCCCCGGCTCCGTGTCGGCCGACCTGCTGACCTCGGTGGAGGAGGAGGTCAACGACTACCTGCAAAGCGACGTCGAGGTGCAGGCCTACACCACCACCAAGGACAAGGCGCTGGAGCTGGGCGCCATCGCGTTGTTCGGCGAGAAGTACGGCGACAGG
Organism: Saccharomonospora amisosensis; assembly: GCF_011761185.1. Classification (NCBI taxonomy): domain Bacteria; kingdom Bacillati; phylum Actinomycetota; class Actinomycetes; order Pseudonocardiales; family Pseudonocardiaceae; genus Saccharomonospora; species Saccharomonospora amisosensis. Next base: position 2,029,686 of record NZ_JAAOYM010000001.1, read on the forward strand.
GTGCGCGTGGTCGACATGGGCGACTACTCCCGCGAACTGTGCGGCGGGACGCATGTCGGTCGTATCGGCGAGCTGGGACTGGTGAAGCTGGTCAGTGACGCCTCGATCGGTTCGGGAGTGCACCGCGTGGAGGCCCTTGTCGGCACCGACGCGCTGCGGCATGTGCGTAAGGAGCAGCTGCTGGTTTCGCAGCTCGCGGGCACGCTCAAGGTCCCTACCGAACAACTGCCAGGCCGGATCGAGGATGTGCTCACCCGGTTGCGCAACGCGGAGAAGGAGATCGAGCGGCTGCGCACGCAGCAGGTGCTCGGGTCGGCGGGTTCGCTGGCCGAGCGGGCGCGAGACGTCGATGGCATCGCTGTCGTGGCCGAGAAGCTCGACGGCGACGTCGACGCGGGCGCTCTTCGCGCGCTCACCGGAGAGGTCCGCAACCGGCTGGGTTCACGGCCGGGTGTGGTTGCGCTGTTCGCGCCGTCGGGTGAGAAGGTCAGCTTCGTCGTCGCCACCACGGCGGCGGCGCGGGACAAGGGCCTTGCCGCGGGCAAGCTGGTGCCGTCATTCGCCCAGGCTGTCGGCGGTCGCGGTGGCGGCAAGGCGGACATGGCGCAGGGCGGTGGCACCAACCCCGCCGGCGTCGAGCAGGCCATCGGCGCGCTGCGAGGCGCCGTAGCGGCAGGGTGAGCGATATCCGCCCTGACCGCCCGGGTGAGGACGACCCGGGGGTCGGTCGCAGGCTTGCCGTCGACGTGGGTTCCGTGCGGGTCGGTGTCGCGCTGAGCGATCCCGCTCCGATCCTCGCGACACCGCTCGTTACCCTGTCGCGTGATGCGGACGACGACAGCGATCTCGACGAGTTGGCCCGGATTGTCACCGAGAATGAGGTGGTCGAGGTGATCGTGGGACTGCCGAGAACGCTGGCCGACCGGCACGGCGCCGCCGCGGCGACGGCCGCCGACTACGCCGAACGCCTCGCGGGTCGGATCGCGCCGGTCGCGGTCCGGCTGGCCGACGAGCGGCTCACCACCGTCAGCGCCAGCCGGATGCTGTCGCAGCGCGGTGTCAAGGGCCGCAAGCAGCGCGCGGTCGTGGACCAGGCCGCGGCGGTGGAGATCCTGCAGGGCTGGCTGGACGCCAGGAGCGCCGCATTGGCGAGGGGGGAGACCCGACGATGACCTCTCCTCATGACGGTCGCAGGCGCGCCGCGCAGCCGCCGCAGCGGTCGGCGCCGACCGACCGAGGCATGTCACAGGAACCTCCGCAGCGCGGTGGCCCCGGTGACCAGCAGGTTCCGCGCCGCTCCGCGGGAAGGCGAGGACGGCGCAGCCTGTCGGAACCAGCACCGGCTCCTCGGCCGCCCCGGCGTGCCGACGAACGTGTCGTTCCACCGGGCCCACCGCCGGTGGAACGTGCGCCCCGGCCACCCGCCCGCCGTGCCGACCAGCGGCCGCGGCGCAGGCGCTCGCCCAATGACGGCGTGCCCGTGGACGAGAATCCCACCGACGTTCTCGAGCTGGATCTCGACGAGGCCTACGACGACCTCATCGACGCCGATGCCGCAGGTGACGATCCCGATGGCCCCGCCGACGACGAGCGTGAGCTGCCGCGCGGCGACGAGGACGAGCCGGAAACGGGACGGCAGGCCCGGCACGGCAGGCGGTTCCTCGGCTGGCTGGCGGCGTTGACGGTGCTGGTGCTGCTGGCGGGCGGTGCCTACTACGGTGCCCGCGAGCTGCTCGGGTTCGGCTACGCGGACTATGACGGCCCCGGCGAAACGGATGTCCTGCTGCAGGTCGAGGAAGGTGACTCGACCCGGGCGATCGCGACGAAGCTTGCGGAGCTAGACGTGGTGGCCAGCGCGGAGGCGTTCGTCGCGGCCAGCGAGGACGACCAGCGGGTGCTGGGCATCCAGCCCGGCTACTACGTGGTCAAGACGAAGCTGCCAGGCACCGACGCGGTGGCACGCCTGGTGCAGGACGAAGCGCGCGTGGGACAGCTTCAGCTACGCGCGGGCACACAGCTCGACGACATCACCCAGCCCGACGGCTCGGTGACACCGGGCGTGTTCTCGCTGCTGTCCAAGGCCTCGTGCGCGGAACTGAACGGCAAGAGCACCTGTGTGCGGCCGCAGCGGCTGCGCGAGGTCGCCGCCACCACCGACCTCGCCGAGCTCGGGGTGCCTTCGTGGGCGGCGGGCCCGGCGGCCGAGGCCGACCCAAGGCGAAGGCTGGAGGGCCTCATCGCTCCAGGCGTGTACGACGTGCGGCCGGGCTGGGACGCGCGCACCTTGTTGTCGGAGGTGCTGCGGGTGTCCAACGTCCGGATGCAGGCGGCCGGACTTCCCGACGGTGCGGGAAGCACCCCGCACAGCCCCTACCAGGTGTTGATCATCGCGTCGTTGGTGGAACGGGAGGGGGTGGAGCACGACTTCGGCAAGGTCGCGCGCGTGATCTACAACCGGCTGGACATCCGGATGCACCTCGGCCTCGACTCCACCGTGAACTACGTGCTCGACCGGCCGGAAGTGCGCACGACCGGCGAGGACCGCGCGCGAGAAGGGCCCTACAACACCTACCGCAACTACGGCCTGCCGCCGACGCCGATCTCCGCGCCGAGCGCGGAGGCGATCAAGGCGGCACAGGACCCGGCCGACGGTGACTACCTGTACTTCGTGAAGTGCGAGACCAACGGGCTGTCGTGCTTCTCGACCACGCAGGCCGAGCACGACCGCAAGGCCGAAGACGCGAGGAACCGTGGGGTCTACTGACGCCAGGTGCCGGGCGGCGGTGCTCGGCAAGCCGGTGGCGCACTCGCTGTCGCCGGTGTTGCACGAGGCCGCCTACCGCGCGCTCGGCCTGCGCGGCTGGACCTACGAGCGGTTGGAGGTCGACGCCGAGGGGCTGCCCGCGTTCGTGCGTGGCCTCGGTGACCAGTGGGCGGGCCTTTCAGTGACCATGCCGGGCAAACGGGCGGCGCTGGAGTTCGCGGCGACGGCTACACCGCGTGCCTCGACGGTGGGCGCGGCCAACACACTTGTCCACCTGGAATCCGGAGACTGGTTGGCCGACTGCACCGACGTGGACGGCGTGGTGGGCGCGTTGCGGGCGGCGGGAGGGTTTCGGGAAGGCTCCGGCCAGGTCGCCGTCGTGCTCGGCGCGGGCGCGACCGCCGCGGCCGCCGTGGTGGGGCTGGCGCGGCTGGGGCTGGCCGAGGTGCGGCTGGTGGTGCGCGAACCCGCCAGGGCGCACGAGACGGCCGCCGCGGCCAAGCGCGCCGGGCTGGGCGTTGACGTGCGGCGCTGGTCCGAAGTGGACTTCGAAGGCTGCGTGGCGGACGCCTCGGTGCTGGTAAGCACCGTGCCACCGGATGCCGTCGCCGAGCACGCGACACGGCTGTCGGCCGTGGGATGCGTGCTCGACGTGATCTACCACCCGTGGCCGACCCCGCTTGCCGCCGCCGTCACCGCTCGCCGCGGGCACGTCGCTACCGGCCTGGACATGCTGCTGCATCAATCCTTCGGGCAGGTCGAGCAGTTCACCGGGCTGAGCGCGCCGCGCGAGGTGATGCGGGAGGCGCTGCTGGAGGCTACCGGGAGGGTGCTGCCACTGCCGCTGGACTGACAGCGCGGTGACCACACCGGTTGGCGCGAAAGCCGCCCTTCGTTCACCTTCGCGGGCTACGGTCTGCCCGTGATCGGGTTCTCGAGGGTGCCCGCCGCGGTGGCGGCGGTGGTGTTGCTGGTGTTGGCCGTTCCCGCGGCGCAGGCGGCGCCGCAGCGCGACAGCGGGGTGCGGTTCGCCACGTTCAACGCCTCGCTCAACCGCGCACAGCAAGGCCGGCTGCTGGCGGATCTGTCCACCCCGGATGATCCGCAGGCGCGCGAGGTGGCCGAGGTGATCCAGCGGGTTCGCCCGGACGTGCTGCTGCTCAACGAGTTCGATTACGTGCCTGGCGACGCGGCGGTCAACGCGTTCCGCGACAACTACCTCTCGCTGAGCCAGCACGGTGCCCGGCCGATCGACTACCCCTACGCGTTCACCGCGCCGGTGAACACCGGTGTGCCCACCGGCTACGACCTCGACCGCGACGGGCGCGTCGGTGGTGGCAACGACGCGCACGGGTTCGGCCAGTTCGAGGGGCAGTACGGGATGGTGGTGCTGTCGCGCTACCCGATCGACAGCGCGCGAGTCCGCACCTTCCAGCGGTTCCGGTGGAGTGACCTGCCCGGCGCGCTGCTGCCGGACGACCCCGCCACCCCACGACCCGGTGACTGGTACTCGCCACAGATCCTGGACGTGCTCCGGCTTTCGTCCAAGTCGCACTGGGACGTGCCGATCCGCGTCGATGACCGCACCGTGCACCTGTTGGCGGCGCACCCGACCCCGCCCACCTTCGACGGGCCGGAGGACCGCAACGGAACGCGCAACCACGACGAGATCAGGTTCTGGGCCGACTACGTGACGCCGGGGAAGGGTGACTACATCTACGACGACGCGGGCGGGCGTGGCGGGCTGGCTCCAGGGCAGCGGTTCGTGGTCGCGGGCGACTACAACGCCGACCCGGCCGACGGCGACAGCGTGCCCGGCGCGATCCGGCGGTTGCTGCGGGCGCCACGGGTGCACGACACGTGCCCCGCCAGTCTCGGTGCCGCGGTGGCGGCGCGGGAGCAGGGCGGGGCCAACACCGAGCACGAGACAGATCCCTGGCTGGACACCGCCGACTTCGGCGACGCAGCGCCCGGCAACCTGCGGGTGGACTACGTGCTGCCCGCTCGCGGCCTTGGTGTGCGAGGTGACGGGGTGTTCTGGCCGGTGCCGGGGTCGGCGCTGGACCGGTTGGGGGACGCCTCCGACCACCACCTGGTGTGGGTGGACCTGCGAGTGCCCTAGCGTGAGGGCATGAAGATCGCGATCCTGGACGACTACCAGAACGTCGCGCTGAGCCTGGCCGACTGGAACTCGCTGCACGCCGACATCGAGGTGTTCACCCGCCACATCGCCGATCGCGACGAGCTGGTGCGACGCCTCGCCGGGTTCGACGTGGTGGTCGCGATGCGGGAGCGCACCCCGTTCCCGGACGGCGTGCTGGCCGGGCTGCCCGACCTGCGGCTGCTGGTGACCACGGGACATCGCAACGCCTCGATCGACGTGGCCGCGGCGACCAGGCGGGGCATCGTGGTGTGCGGCACCGGTTACCTACCGCACCCGACGGCGGAACTGACGTGGGCGCTGATCCTCGCCGCGCTGCGGCACCTGCCGAAGGAGGAGCGCGCGATGCGGGAGGGCGGCTGGCAGACCACCCTCGGCACCAGCCTGCACGGCAGCACGCTCGGCCTGCTGGGGCTGGGCAGGCTCGGGTCGCGGGTCGCGGGTATCGGGCAGGCCTTCGGCATGCGCACCATCGCCTGGAGCCACAACCTCACGCAGGAGCGCGCCGCCGAGCACGGTGTCACAGCGGTGTCGAAGGAACGACTGTTCGCCGAGTCCGACGTGCTGTCGATCCACCTGGTGCTCGGCGAACGCACCCGCGGGCTGGTCACGGCGGCGGAGTTGGCGGCCATGAAACCGACAGCACTGCTGGTGAACACCTCCCGCGGCCCCATCGTGGACGAGTCCGCGCTGGTGCAGGCGCTGCGACAGGGCACGATCGGCGGCGCGGCACTGGATGTCTACGACACCGAGCCGCTACCGGCGGACCATCCGCTGCGGTCGCTGCCGAACACGGTGCTGACCCCGCACATCGGCTACGTCACCCGCGACGTCTACGAGGTGTTCTACCGTGACGCGGTCGCCGACATCGCGGCGTTCGCGCAGGGGGCACCGATCCGGGTCGTCACCGCCTGATACGCGACGCCGGTGGGCCGCTCTCAGCGGCCCAGCTCGGCGAGCACCGCGTCGGTGAACGGCGGCCACGCCTGCGCCGCCCACGGCCCGAACTGCCGGTCGGTGAGTGCCACGCATGCCGCACCGGCGTCAGGGTCCACCCACAGGAACGTGCCTGACTGTCCGAAGTGGCCGAAGGTCCGGGGTGAGCTGCGGCTGCCCGTCCAGTGCGGGCTCTTGCCGTCCCGGATCTCGAAACCGAGGCCCCAGTCGTTGGGTTTCTGCTGCCCGAATCCCGGTAACACCCCGTCCAGGCCGGGGAACGCCACTGTGGTCGCCGTGTCCAGGGTGGAGGCCGCCACCAGCTTGGGCTGCTGCAACTCGACGGCGAACGGAATCAGATCATCCACGGTGGACGAAGCTGCTGAGCCGGGGGAACCCTCCAGCCGGGTCCGCGACATCCGAAGCGGGTCCAGCAGCGCCTCCCGCTGGTAGTCCGCGAAGGCGATGCCTGAGTGCTCGGTGAGCGCGTCGGCGAGCTGATCGAACCCGGTGCTGGAGTACATCCTGCGTTGCCCGGGAGCGGCGAGCACGCGGTGGTTGTCGAAGCCGAGGCCTGAGGTGTGAGCGAGCAGGTGCCGGATCGTTGACCCCGGCGGTCCGGCGGGCGTGTCGAGCTCCACCACGCCCTCCTCGATGGCGATCAGCGCCGTGTACGCGGTGAGGAGTTTGGTCACCGACGCGAGCGCGAACCCCCTGCCGCGGTCACCGTGTGCGCCAAGCACCGTGCCGTCGGCGGCCACCACCGCCACCGCCGCGTTGTCGACGGGCCACTGCTCGATCAACCGCACGCTGTCCATGCCCCCACCCTACGAAGGCGAGACACCCTGCCCTTCGGTGAGGTACGTGTGCAGCCAGTCACCGGCCAGTTCGGCGACCCGCCGCAGCGCGCCGGGCTCCTCGAACAGGTGCGTGGCACCGGACACCACCTGGATGTCGTGCGGGGCGCGTAACCGCCGCGCGGCCTGCTCGTTGAGTTCGAGTACCTGCCTGTCGCGCTCGCCGACGACGAGCAGCACCGGCGCCCTCACGTCCTCGAGCGCGTCATCGGCAAGGTCCGGCCGTCCTCCCCTGGAGACCACCGCCTGCACCAGGCCCGGCCTGCGCGCGGCGGTCGCCAGCGCGGCCGCCGCGCCCGTGCTGGCGCCGAACAGTCCGATGGGCAGCCCTCGGGTGTGCTCGGCCTTCGCCAGCTGGTCGACGGCGGTGACCAGCCGCCCGGTCAGCAGGTCGATGTCGAAGCGCAATCGTGCCGTCTGCCGGTCCAGCTCTTCCTCGTCGCTGCTGAGCAGGTCGAACAGCAGCGTGGCCAGTCGGTTGTCCTGCAACGTCCTTGCGACGGCGACGTTGCGCGGGCTGTGCCGGGAGCTGCCGGACCCGTGTGCGAACGCCACCACGCCCCGGGCGTCGGCGGGCACGGTCAGCTCGCCCGGTAGCGCGGCCCTCCCGGTCGAGACGTCGAAGGGCACCGTCATGCCTGGCTCCCCTCGTCGAGAAGTCGGATCACCTCGTCGTCGGTGGTCTGCGAGAAGTCGGAGTACCACTCGCCGACGGCGTGGAAGCGTTCGGGCCGCCAGGCGCAGACCACCTCGTCGGCCTCCGCCCGCAGCGCCTCCTCGGCCTGCGTGGCACACACCGGCGCGGCGAAGACCAGCTTCCGAGGGCCTTCCTGGCGAAGTGCCCGCAGCGCCGCCGTGGCGGTGACGCCGGTGGCGAGGCCGTCGTCCACGACGATGACGTCGTGGCCCTCCACCGGCTGCGGCTGCCTGTCACGCTGGTACAGCCGCGCTCTGCGCTGGGCCTCGGCACGCTCGCGTTCCGATGCCACGTCCAGCTCGTCGGCCGAGATACCCAGCGCGCGGACGCCGGCCGCGTCGTAGTTCGCCGGTCCGTGCGCGGTCACCGCGCCAACGCCGAACTCCGGCCTGCCGGGCGCGCCGATCTTTCGCGCCACCACCACGCCGAGCGGGGCGCCGAGCAGGCGCGCCACCTCGGCGGCGACGGGCACCCCACCTCGTGCCAGCCCCAGTACGACCGGCCGCACCCAGTGCCGTCCGGCGAGGGTTCGCGCCAGCCTCACGCCGGCTTCGCGGCGGTTGGTGAACGTCTGTCCGACCTTCGTCGTCCTGCGCATCACTTCCTGCTCGCCTCGTTCGACGTCGCTCGCGGTCAGCCCGGCTCGCCACGCCGCTTGCGACGGACGACCCAGCCGAGGTCGACGGCGCTGCCCGCGGCCAGTACGCCGAGCACGACGGCTCCCCAGATAATGCCGAACCAGGCGAACAGCACCGCGCCCGCGATGCCGAGCACGACCGCAAGGCTCGCGAGCACGATCCGCAACGTCAGCGCGCTGTAGGCGGGGGCGGCGCCGCCGAAGCCCCCGGTCGGGTCGTGGTAGTCGGGCAGACCTCGCTCGTATTCCTCGCGGGTGCGGGGCCGGTCGTGTCGTGCCTGCATGTCGACGGAGTACCCAGCCGCGCTTCCCGCGACACCTGCGGGTGACACCTGGACGGCCCCTCCTACCTCGGCGTCGGGCGGTCAGGTGTCGGCCTTGCCCGGCCGCTCGTCGGCGGTTTCCGTTCGGTCCGCGGGTTGGGTGGCGGTGGGCTGGTCGTCCTCCTCGCGGCCGGGGGTGCGCAGGTTCCACCTGACGATGACCCACCTGAACAGCAGGTAGTACAGCACGGCATAGGCGATCCCTATCGGGATGAGCAGCCACGCCCCGCTCGCCGCCTGCGCGCCCGCGTTGAGCAGGAAGTCGATCCCGCCCGCGGAGAAGGTGAAGCCGAGGTGGATGTCCAGTGCGTTGGCCAGCGCCAGGGACAGCCCGGTCAGCACCGCGTGAATGATGTAGAGCGGCCACGCCACGAACATGAAGGAGAACTCGATCGGCTCCGTCACACCGGTGAGGAACGAGGTGAGCGCGGCACTGACCATGATGCCACCGACGATCTTGCGCTGGCCCGGGCGCGCTGTCCGCCAGATGGCCAGCGCCGCCGCGGGCAGCGCGAACATGAAGATCGGGAAGAAACCGGTCATGAACGCGCCCGCGTCGGGGTCGCCCGCGAAGAAGTTGTTGATGTCTCCGCCGTCGAAGATCAGCCACACCGGGACGTTGAGCAACTGGTGCAGCCCTACCGGGATCAGCAGCCGGTTCAGCATGCCGTAGATGCCGCCGCCGACCACCGCGTCGGACGTGACCGCCTCGCCGAGCGAGCGGATGGCGGCGTCGATCGGCGGGAACGCGAGCCCGAACAGCACGCCCACCAGCAGCAGCACGAAGGCGTTGAGGATCGGCACGAACCGCCGCCCGCCGAAGAAGGCGAGGTAGGTCGGGAGCTTGACGCGGTGATAGCGCTGCCACAGCACGGCGGTCACCAGGCCTACCACCACTCCGGAGAGGATGCTGTAGGGCCATTTCACCGGCTGCAGGTACCAGCCCTGTTCGAACCCCTCCAGGTTCTCTATCGGCGCGAAAACCTGCACGACCTTGTTGAACACCACGAACCCGACCACGGCGGCCACGCCGGTGGAGCCGTCGCCCCTGCGTGCGAAGCCGACCGCGATGCCAACCGCGAACACCAGCGGCAGCCAGTCGAACAGCCCGCCACCGGCCGCCGCGAGCACCCTGGCGATGTCCTCGGTGGCCGACCAGCGGCCGAGCATGTCGTCCTGTCCGAGCCGCAACAGCAGGCCCGCGGCGGGCAGTGTCGCGATCGGCAGCATCAGGCTCCGCCCGAACCGTTGCAGCCCGGCGAACCGCCTGCCGCTGCCCTTCGGGGTGGCCTCGGTGGTGGCGTTCATCGGGAACCTCCGGTTCAGGTTGTGGCGGTGCCTCCGTGCTCGCCTTCGCTTGCCTGCCTTGGTACGTTGCGGGGTCTAGACCATTCGTCGATGGGGCAGAATGCTCCGCCACCGAGGCGGTGTCAACCGCCGTTACGGGTTTGTGGCTGCCAGCCGCACGACATGAGGAGATCACGATGGCGGACGAACGGCCGCGCCAGATCCTCGCCGCGCTGGGCGGCGTGGACAACATCGTCGACATCGAGGGCTGCGTCACCAGGTTGCGCTGCGAACTGCGGGACGGCTCCGCGGTGGACGAGGCCGCGCTCAGGCGGACGGGCGCGCACGGTGTCGTGCGAATGGGCGGCGTCGTGCAGGTGATCGTGGGGCCCGAGGCGGACACGATCGCGGGCGACATCCAGGACCTGCTGTGAAGCTGCGAGTCGGCAGCCCCGTGGCTGGCCGCACGGCGACGCTGGCGCGGGTGCCGGACCCGGTGTTCGCGCGGGCCCTCGTGGGGCCGGGTCTGGCGGTGTGGCCGGAGGACGGCCCCGCGGATGCCGTGGCGCCGATCGACGGCACCGTCGCCACGCTGCACCCGCACGCGTTCGTGGTGGCGGCGGACGACGGCCGTGCCGTCCTGGTCCACCTGGGCATCGACACCGTCGAACGACACGGCGAGGGCTTCACCTCACACGTGGTGCGCGGCGAGTCGGTACGGGCCGGCCAGCCGGTTCTCGGCTGGCATCCGGCGGCGGTGCGGCAGGCGGGTTACTCACCCGTGGTGCCGGTGATCGCGCTCGACGCCACGACGGCGGCCCTGGCCATACCGCCGGAGGGCGCGACGGTCGGCGTCGGGCAGGAACTGTTCGTCTGGTCGCCCCGACAGGCCTGACAGCGCTTTCAGCGCTGACAGCCGGGTCCCGTCGCCGACCGTCGCCGCCTCAGGCCGTGACGATCCGGCCGTTGTCGACGCGCACGTTGATCTCGGGTAGCGGCTGGTCGGCGGGACCTCGCCGCACCTCGCCGGTGAACGCGTCGAACACAGAGCCGTGGCACGGGCAGCGCAACTCGGCCCCCTGCGGGTCGACCTTGCAGCCCTGGTGCGTGCAGATGGCGCTGAACGCGGCCACCTCGTTCGCCGAAGGCCGGGACACGACCGCGTCCTGACCGTCGGGGGTGGTCACGGCTGTGGCGCCGCCTACGGGGACGTCGGACAGCGAGGTGAGGTTCTGCCCCGGTTGCCCGCCGGCTGTGGGCTGCTGCTCACCGCCTCCCGAGGTAGGCCCGCCCTGCTCACCTCCGCAGGCGGCGAGGGCGGCCCCGCCGACCGCGGCGGTGGCCACGGCGGCTCCGGTCGTCAGGACGGTGCGGCGGCTGGTTGAGTGCCGAGATCGCTCAGTCATATGCCTACATACGACAACGACACGCGTTCGGTTCAGTTTCTCGTGGGATCGAACCCCGCGGTGGGGTGCACCGTGTTATCGGTAGGGGTTGTCGTAGGGAACGCGAAAGGCGACGCGGATGCCGGAGGCTGCCCGCCGACGGCGGGCACCATGACAGCGACGGCGAGTCGGGAGTGGCGATGGTCGGCTGGGTGTTGCGGGTACTGGTGGCGGCGGGACTGCTCGGCTCGGCGTGGGTGCACCTCGTGGTGTGGCTCGACTGGGCGTCCGAAACCGCTGTGGTCGGAGAGTTGTTCCTGGTCAACGTCGTGGCAGGGGTGGTCATCGCCGCCGCCGTGCTGCTGTGGCGGCACTGGCTGCCCGCGCTTGCCGCCGTGGGTTTCGGCGCGGCGACGTTGCTGGCGTACGTGCTGTCGTTGACCGTGGGCCTGTTCGGCGTCCAGGAACAGTTCGCCACGCAGGAGGAGCTGTGGGCACTGCTGGCCGAGGCGGGCTGCGTGGTGTTCGGGCTGGCACTGCTGTTCGTCACCGGTCGGCAGAACTCGACCCGAGGCGACGTGGCGTGAACGAAGCGGCCGAAGCGCGGTTGATGCGTGCACTGCACGACGAGCACGCGGCGGCGCTGTGGTCCTTCGCGCTGCACCTGACCGACGGCGACCGCACCCGCGCGGAGGACATCGTGCAGGAGACGTTGCTGCGCGCGTGGCGCCACTCGCGGGTGCTCGACCAGTCCCAGCGGTCGGCGCGGTCGTGGCTGTTCACGGTGGCGCGGCGCATCGCCATCGACGGCTGGCGCTCGGCGGCGGCCCGCTCCGAGGTCGCCACCGACGTTCCGCCGGAGTCCGCCGTACCCGACGACACCGAGCGAGCCGTGCAGGGCTGGATCGTGGCCGACGCGCTGGGCGAGCTGTCCCCACGGCACCGCGAGGTGCTGCTGCTGTGCTTCTTCCAGGGACTGTCGGTGGCCGACGCCGCGGCACGGCTCGGCGTCGCCGAGGGCACCGTCAAATCCCGCACCCACTACGCCCTGCGCGCGCTGCGGCTCGTGCTCGAGGAGAAGGGGGTGACGAGGTGAGCCCAACCCCCGACGGCCACGTCGATCCGTTCACCACGTTCGACGGGGCCTACGTACTCGGTGCGCTGACCCCGGGGGAGCGAGCCGAGTTCGAGGAACACCTGCGGCACTGCGAGGAGTGCGCCCGCTCGGTCCGTGAGCTTGCCGGACTGCCCGGTCTGCTGGCGCAGGTCGAATCGCCTGCAAGGCTGGAGACGCACCCGCCGCCCGAGTTGTTGCCCGGTCTGCTGGCGAAGGTGCGCGGGCAGCGAAGGCGCCGGGTCGTCGGCGGTGTCGCGGCCCTCGCGGTTGCTCTCGCCGCCTGCATCGCCCTGCTGCTCACAGCGCTGCCAGGTGGCGAGTCCCCGGGGCCCGCAGCCACCGCCATGACACCGCTTGGCGCGTATCCGGTGCAGGCGAGCGTGCGGCTCACCGAGGTCGACTGGGGCACCCGGGTGGAAATGTCGTGCAGCTACGAAGGCGGCAAGGGCGGGGACTACGTGCTCGTCGCCGTGCGGCCCGACGGTACGGCCACCCGGTTGGCCAGCTGGTACGCGGTGCCGGACAACACCGCCGAACTGAACATCGGGACCCCGCTCACCCGCGCGGAGATCGCCGCGCTGGAGGTGCGCGTGCCCCAGGGCCCGGTGCTGCTGCGGCTACCAGTGTCAGGCTGACCCGCTGCCCGCGAGTCCCCCGTTCCTGCCCGCGAGTTCCGCGTTCCTGCCCGCGAGTTCCGCGTCGCCGTCAGGCACGGACGCCGTGCCGTAACCCGTGCCCGGTTCGCGGTAGCGACGAGCTGCGAAACCCGCACGAGTGAAATACCTGAGCCCGGCGCCACGAGCGGAACTCTCGTACCACGGTTTCCTTGCCAGCCGACTCGTTCGCGCCGCAGGCTGAATCGGTGTTCTGGGGACTGATCTTCGCCGTCACCGGCTTCGCCATCGGCTGGGCCGCGAGCCGGGTGCTGTGCCACGCGCCGCGCCCGGCCGCCGTGCCGGTCCGCTGGTGCGCTGCCGGGACGGCGTCGCTCTGGGCCGCGGTGGCCTGGCGCTGGACGGCAGGCGGCCTGCCCGCGTGGTGGCTGCCCGTGCCGCTCGTCGTCACAGCGCTGAGCGTGCCGCTGGCCGTGGCCGACCTCGGTCATCGCCGCCTGCCCGACGCCCTCACCGTGCCCGCGTACCCCCTCGCGGCGCTGGCGCTGGGTATCGCGGCGGTGGCCGGGCCCGGTGGCGCACTGTTCGCGCGGGCGGTGCTCGCGGCCGTGCTGTTCGCCGGTGTCCACGCTCTGGTACACGCCGTCGCGCCGACCGCGCTGGGAGCGGGTGACGTGAAGCTGTCGGGCAGCCTCGGTGCGGTTGTCGGCGCGACGGGATGGCAGGCCCTTGTGGTCACCGCGAGCACGGCCGCGGTGACCACACTGGGTCTGGCCGCGACGGCAGCGGCGCTGCGCGTTCGCCGCTGGCGTGACGGGGTACCGCACGGTCCCGGCCTGCTCATGGCGGCCTGTCTGGTCACGTTGTTCCCCGGCGCGGGCTCGGAGGTGCACATGGGTAGCTGAATGAGCGCGTGTGGGCTCGTGACAGGATCGTCGGGTGTTGCGCTGGATAACCGCTGGTGAATCGCATGGCCCGGCCCTGGCCGCCGTCCTCGAGGGCATGGTGGCGGGGGTGCGGATCACAACCGCTGACCTGAGCGAGCAACTCGCCCGCAGGCGGCTGGGCTTCGGGCGCAGCCCGAGGATGGGTTTCGAGACCGACCGGGTCGAGTTCGTCGGCGGCGTGCGGCACGGCCTCACTCAGGGCGGCCCTATCGCGGTGCAGATCGAGAACGCCGAGTGGCCCAAGTGGAAGCAGGTGATGGCCGCCGATCCGGTCGATGAGGCCGAGTTGCGGGGCCTGGCCCGCAACGAGCCACTGACGAGGCCCCGGCCCGGCCATGCCGACCTTCCTGGGATGCAGAAGTACGGCTTCGACGAGGCACGGCCGGTGCTCGAGCGGGCGAGTGCCAGGGAAACCGCGTCGCGGACGGCGCTGGGCACGGTCGCCCGGGCGTTCCTGCGGCAACTGCTGGGTGTCGAGATCGTCAGCCACGTGGTGTCCATCGGCGGGGCGCAGGCGCAGGAAGGGCCGCTTCCGCGTCCGGAGGATCTGCCCGGTATCGACGCCAGTCCGGTGCGGGCCTTCGGCGAGGAGGCGACGCAGGCCATGGTGTCGGAGGTCGACGAGGTCAGGAAGGCGGGCGACACCGTCGGTGGGGTGATCGAGGTGATCGCCTACGACCTACCGCCCGGTCTCGGCTCACACGTGCACTGGGACCGCAGGCTCGACGCGAAGCTGGCCGGGGCTCTCATGGGCGTGCAGGCGATGAAGGGCGTGGAGATCGGGGACGGTTTCACCACCGCCCGGCGCTGGGGCAGCCAGGCCCACGACGAGATCGACAGGGCCGATGGCCCCAAGGGTGTCAGCCGCCGATCCAACCGGGCTGGTGGCCTGGAAGGCGGCATCACCAATGGGGAGCCGTTGCGGCTGCGGGTCGCGATGAAGCCGATCTCGACTGTCCCTCGGGCGCTGTCCACAGTGGATGTCGCGACCGGGGAGCCAGCGGTGGCGATCCACCAGCGCTCGGACGTTTGTGCCGTGCCGAGGGCCGGGGTCGTCCTGGAGTCGGTGGTGGCACTGGTGTTGGCCGACGCGGCGTTGGAGAAGTTCGGTGGCGACTCGCTGCCTGAGAGCAGGCGCAACGCCGAATCGTATCTGGCGGGGCTGGAAAGCTGGTGGCAGCGCTGACCGGCCGCGGACCATCCGGTGCGCGGCACACCGGCGCGGAAGGCTACCGTGAGCGCATGACCGCTCGTGGCCCGATCGTCGTCGTCGGCCCGCCCGGCTCCGGAAAGAGCACGGTAGGCCCATTGCTGGCGAACCGACTGGGTAAGCCCTACCACGACGCCGATGCAGAACTGGAGGCGAGCACCGGCCGGCGCATCGCCGACATTTTCGCCACCGACGGCGAGGAGGTCTTCCGCGCGATAGAGGAGGAAGTCGTAGCCGAAGGCCTCGCTCGCGACGACGGCGTCTACGCGCTCGGTGGCGGGGCCGTGCTTTCCGAGCGAACTAGAAAACGTCTCCTCGGGCACATCGTGGTGTTCCTCAACGTCGGTATGGCCGAGGGTGTGCGACGCACCGGCATGTCGACAGCACGACCGCTGCTCGCCGGAATCAACCCCCGTGCGACGTACAAGGCCTTGCTGGAGGCCCGGCTGCCGGTCTACCGCGCGGTCGCCACGGTGGAGGTCGACACCGACGACCGAAGCCCTGACGAGGTCGCCGACCAGGTCGTCGAGCGGCTGCGCGAGGGCGGTGTGCCAGAATCGGCGCCCGGCAACAACACAACAGAACACTCCACAAAGGAGCGATGATGCGTTCACGCGTGTGGCTCGTAGGGCTGCTGGCCGGCCTCGCGGGACTGCTCGGCGCCTGCGGCTCAGGTGCCGAAGCGGGCGACAGCGGATCCGAACCGGCAGACCAGACCACGCGGGAGAAGACCTCCTCGGCGGCGGAGGCGCCTGGCGAGGGGGATGCCGCACAGGACGTCAAGATCACCAGTTGTGAGCAGACCGGCTACGTGCCCAGGGTGGGCCTCGAGGTCACCAACAGCACCGCCGAGTTGTACCGCTACGCGGTCACGGTGAAGATCAGCAACTCCAAGGGTGAGTCCACGGAGGCCTACTTCGTGGAGGGCAGGCTGCGGCCGGGGCAGACCGCCACCGAAACCGTCCCGGGATCCAACCCGGTACCGGGCGAGGTCAGCTGTGAGGTCAGCGAGGCCAAGCGGCTGCCACCGCAGTGAGGAACCCGATGACCGACCCAGTCCGCATACCGGTACGCACGGCCCAGCCCTACGACGTCGTAGTGGGGCGCGGCCTGCTGGGTGAGCTCGCGGGCACGGTGCGGGACGCCTCCAAGGTCGCGCTCATCCACCCGCCCACATTGATCACCACGGCGGAGGCCGTGCGCGCCGAGCTGGCCGACAGCGGGCTCGACGCGCACCGCGTCGAGATCCCGGACGCCGAGGACGGCAAGGCGCTGTCGGTGGCTGGGTTCTGCTGGGAGGTGCTCGGCCGCATCGGCCTCGATCGCCGGGGTGTCGTCATCGGTCTCGGCGGCGGCGCCGTAACCGACCTCGCCGGGTTCGTCGCGGGCACCTGGATGCGCGGGGTGCGGCTGGTGAACGTCCCGACCACGCTGCTGGGCATGGTCGACGCCGCGGTGGGCGGCAAGACCGGCATCAATACCGACGCGGGCAAGAACCTCGTCGGTGTCTTCCACGAACCGACAGCGGTGCTGGCCGACCTGGCCACGCTGGAGACCCTGCCGCCCAACGAACTCGTCTCCGGGATGGCCGAGGTCGTCAAGGCCGGGTTCATCGCCGACCCGGCCATCCTGGAGCTGATCGAGCAAGACCCGGCGGCGGCGGTGGACACCGGGGGCGAGGTGCTCGGCGAGTTGGTGCGCCGCTCCATCACGGTGAAGGCCAACGTTGTCGCCGCCGACCTACGGGAGTCCGACCTGCGGGAGATCCTCAACTACGGCCACACCCTCGGGCACGCCATCGAGCGGCGCGAGCGCTACCGCTGGCGGCACGGTGCGGCGGTCAGCGTCGGCATGGTGTTCGCCGCCGAACTGGCCAGGCTGGCGGGCAGGCTCGACGACGCCACCGCCGACCGGCACGCCACCGTGCTGCGCTCGCTCGGCCTGCCGACAACGTACGACCCCGACGCACTGCCCCAGTTGATCGAAGGAATGCACGCCGACAAGAAGAGCCGGTCCGGCACGCTCCGGTTCGTGGTGCTCGACGGCCTTGCCAAACCCGGCAGGCTGGAGGGCCCTGACCCAGCGCTGCTGGCGGGCGCGTACTCCGCCGTCGCGGGCGGAGAAACCAAGGACGGGGGAGTGTTGCTGTGAAGGTGTTCGTGCTCAACGGCCCGAACCTCGGCAGGCTCGGCAAGCGCGAGCCAGCCGTCTACGGGACCGTCACCCACGACGACCTGGCGGGAATGTGCACCGACATCGGCAAGGAACTCGGCCTGGATGTCGAGGTCAGGCAGACCGACCACGAGGGTGAGCTGGTCGGGTGGCTGCACGAGGCCGCCGACGAAGGCTCGCCCGTCGTGCTCAACGCGGGTGCGTGGACCCACTACTCCATCGCAGTACGCGACGCGGCGGCGCAGTTGAGCGCGCCGCTGATCGAGCTGCACATCTCCAATGTCCACAAGCGAGAGCAGTTCCGGCACCACAGCGTGCTCTCCGACGTCGCGACCGGCGTCATCGCCGGGCTCGGTGTCGACGGGTACCGGCTGGCCCTGCTGTGGATGGCGGGCAACGCGGCCTGAGGCCGCGGTCGTACCGCTTCGGACAGCCGTGTCCTGGTGGGAGACCCCGCCGGACAGGACCTCAGGCATACACCTGTTCGGGTGAGCGGCCACGTAAACTGAGCGGGTCGTCGGCCGGGCGTGGGTTCCCGGCTCCGGGGGATGGTTGGAGGTCTCGGCGTCACCATGCGCACTCGCCGCGGTCGGGGGCCGCTCACGGCCACGGCGCTCGCCATGGCCGCCACCGCGGTGCTCGGTGCTTGCACGGCCACCAGCGCCCGCCCGCAGGCTGGGGGCAGTGAGCCTGCGATCGGCGGTGGCAAGGAGCGGACAGCTTCCACCGTGGAGCAGCGCACCCTGCTGTCCAGTTCCGAGCGGTCCAGCAAGGGTGTCGTAGCCCGCGGCGGTGCCGACTCGGTCTACAACTACGGCCCCACGGTGATGGTGGACGGTGAGCGCACCCGGATGTGGTGGTGCAGCCAGTACGGCAGCGCCAAGCCGGCCGGCGACGACATCCTGTACGCCGAGGCCAGCTCACCCGACGGACCGTTCACCGGGCCCGGCGGCGCGCAGCCGCCCGCGGTGCTGTCGGGCAACCGCGGCCGGTTCGACGGCGTGCACACTTGCGACCCGTCCGTGCTGCGGGTCGACGGCACCTACTACATGTACTACACCGGCGCGGCGGGCGACCACGCGCTCGGCAACGCGATCGGGCTGGCGACCAGCACCGACGGGCTGCACTGGATACGGCCCACCGGCGAACCGATCGTGCGTCCCGCGGGCGACACCCGCCGGGACAATACCTATGGCGCGGGGCAACCCGCCGCGGTGTACCTGGACGGCTGGTTCTACTTGATGTTCACCGACACCACCGCACGCGCGGCGGGCTGGAACGGTGCCGGTCAGTTCCTGTTGCGGGCCAAGGACCCCACGTTCGCGGCCGGGGTGCAGGCGCTGGGTCCCGAGGGGTTCCACCCCGTTGCCGACACCTCCGCGCCGAGGACGAACTCGCTCGTCGACGCGTTCAGCGCGGACCTGATGTGGGTGGACGCGCTGGACGCGTTCGCGATCGCCCACCAGACCGACCGCGGCACCACGATCACCTTCTGGGACCGGCGGTTCTCCGCGAGCCCGTACCGCCCGGTGCTGATACCCAGCGAATGGGAGGAAGGGCCGGGGTTGGTGCGGCAAGGCGACGGGCACACGCCCGTCGCCACGAGCGACCCGTGCGGCACCGTCCCGATCGACGTGCTGCACGCCACCGTCATCGGCAGCGCCGGGGCGCCGACCGGCCTGCGGCACTTCGGCCTCGACCTGCGCGACGTCGACGGTTGTGCCGGGGCGCAGCGCACACTGTCCGTGCTCGACGGGCTGGCGATGCCTTCACCGCTGCGCACCATGGATCTGGTGATCGGGGGCGAGGTACTGCGGGTGGACCGCCGTTCGGTGGCGACCGGGCTGGCCAGGGAAGTGCTCGACGAACGCATCCCCGCGCTCGATCAGGCGACCAGCACCGTGCGGCTGGCGGCGGGCGCCCGCGCGGTGCGCGCGCCGGGCATGGGTACGGGCTTCCTGCTCGACGGCAGGCTGTGGCCGCTGGCCACACCCCACGCCGAGGAGATCCTCGCCCGCAACGGCTCGACCGCCGAACCGATCAGCCGCCAGGAGTGGGAGGCCTACCCGGCAGGACCGACCCTGGGTTCCTGAACCACCCTGTCGTCGTCGGCTTCGGTGGCGCGTGAACCGCCGAGGCGAGCGCCGACGAGCAGGCCGAGCCCGGCCGGAGCCAGTACCAGCAGGGCGGTGAAGGCCGCGCCGCCGGTGAGGGCGGCGCCGAGCGCGTTCACGCCGGTCTGGTCGACGAACACCGCCCGGCCGATGACGGCGAGCACCCCGGAGACCGGTCCGGCGACCAGCGCGGCGATGAACCAGGTGCGGGGGGCCCTGTCCACCCCGAGCCACGCGTCGATGGCGCTCCACAGCGCCGCCGCGCCGACCAGCAGCGCCAATGTCACGATCGTGACGAAGGTGACCTCGGTGGGTTGGAACACGGCGATCTTGGCGAGCGCGACTGTTCCGGCGGCGTGCAGCACCGCCATAACGATTCCGCGAGTAACCCAGGACGGCATCGGGTCACCTTAACGCCCTTGGCCGCGAATCGTCCCGCCCTGCCGCCGGGCGCTGGACGCGACCGGACGTCGCCGTGCTCATAGACTGGTCGGGTGCCCGATTTCCACGCCGGACGGCGAGCCGCGTTGCGCGATCTGTTGCTCGCGGCCGATCTCGACGCACTGCTCGTCACCGACGTCGTCAACGTGCGCTACCTCAGCGGTTTCACCGGTTCCAACGCGGCGTTGCTCGTGCCGTCGTCGGGCGAGGAGGGCACGGTGCTGTGCACCGACGGCCGCTACACCACGCAGGCCGCCGCCGAGGTGGCCGATCTGGAACGTGTCATCGACCGGCCGTGCGCGCCGGCGCTGCTGCGCCGCGCCGCCGGTGCCGCCTACCGGCGCACCGGGTTCGAAAGCCACCACCTGACGGTGGAGGAACACGCCGACCTGGTCGCGCTGACCGACGAGGTGCGGCTGCTGCGCGCGCCGGGGCTGGTGGAGCGGCTGCGCGCGGTCAAGGACACCACCGAGATAGCGGCCATCCGTACCGCGTGCACCGCCGCCGACCGTGCGCTCGCCGAGCTGCTGGAAAGCGGTGGCCTGCGGCCGGGCCGTACCGAACGCGAGGTGGCCGCTGACCTGGAGACCGGGATGGTCAGGCACGGCGCTGAGGGGCCCGCGTTCGCCTCCATCGTCGCGGCGGGCGCCAACTCGGCGGTCCCGCACCACCGCCCCACCAACGCCGTGCTGGCCCGCGGCGACCTCGTCAAGCTCGACTTCGGTGCAGTGGTGATGGGATATCGCTCCGACATGACCCGCACCGTCGTGCTCGGCGAGCCCGCCGGTTGGCAGCGCGACCTGCACGACCTGGTCGGCGAGGCGCAGCGAAGGGCCACCGCCGCCGCGTTGCCTGGCGCGGACGTGGCCGCGGTGGACGCCGTGGCGCGTGACTTCGTCGCGGGCGCCGGGCACGGCGCAGACTTCCCGCACGGCCTCGGGCACGGGGTGGGGCTGCGCATCCACGAGGCACCGAGTCTGGCCGCGACCGGCGAAGGTACACTGGCCGCCGGTATGACGGTCACCGTCGAGCCCGGCGTCTACCTGGCGGGGCGCGGTGGCGTGCGCATCGAGGACACGCTCGTCGTGCGGGAGGCGACTCCCGAGATCCTCACCCTGAGCACGAAGGAACTCGTGGCCGTCTAGTGCGCGGCCCACGCCGAAACACAGGAGAACTCACACTCGTGGCCACCACCAACGACCTGAAGAACGGCATGGTCCTCAACCTGGACGGCCAGCTGTGGTCCGTCGTGAACTTCCAGCACGTCAAGCCGGGCAAGGGGGGAGCGTTCGTGCGCACGACCCTGAAGCACGTGCTGTCCGGCAAGGTGGTGGACAAGACGTTCAACGCGGGCACGAAGGTCGACACGGCCACCGTGGACCGGCGCCAGATGACCTACCTGTACAACGACGGCACCGACTACGTGTTCATGGATGCCGAGACCTACGACCAGATCAACCTGCCCGCCGAGACCGTCGGCGACGGCGCCAACTACCTGCTGGAGAACACCGAGGTGCAGGTAGCGATACACGAAGGCACGCCGCTTTACGTGGAGCTGCCGACAACGGTGGAACTCGTCATCGAACACACCGACCCCGGACTGCAGGGTGACCGCTCCACCGGTGGCACCAAGCCCGCGAGGTTGGAGACCGGTGCCGAGATCCAGGTTCCGCTGTTCGTCAGCAGCGGCGAGAAGGTCAAGGTCGACACCCGCGACGGCCGCTACCTCGGCCGAGCGTGAGCGGTACCGGCGCGGTGAGCACTCGAGGGTCGGCACGGCGCGGCGCGCCAACCGGTCGTCGCGCCGCTCGCAGGCGTGCCGTCGAGCTGCTCTACGAGGGTGCGCAGCGATCGGTCGACCCGGTGACGCTGCTGGGTGACCGGATGGGCGCCAAGGACGTGGAGCCGATCCCGGACTACACGGTCTCGCTGGTCGAGGGTGTGACGGCCAACCGGGAGCGCATCGACGAGTTGCTCGCCGAGCATGCGCAGGGCTGGTCGCTGAGCCGCATGCCGGTGGTCGACCTCGCGGTGCTGCGCATCGGAGTCTACGAGTTGTTGTGGGCGGCCGACGTTCCCGATCCGGTCGCCATCGACGAGGCGGTGGGCCTGGCCAAGGAACTCTCGACCGAGGACTCGCCCCGGTTCGTCAACGGCGTGCTCGGCAGGATAGGCACCATCGCGGACCGCCTGCGCGCGGTCCTCTGACCTCGGCGGCGAGGACCGCGCGCGGCGGTCAGTCCTCCTTCGACGGGCGGGCCTCCGGCGGAAGCACCCCCCACTCGATGAGCTGTTCGGTCAGCTCGCCGGGGGTCATGTCGTAGATGATCGCGAGTGAGCGCAGGTCCTCGGTGCGGATCGAGAGCACCTTGCCGTTGTAGTCACCGCGCTGACTCTGGATGGTCGCCGCGTAGCGGGCGAGCGGACCCACCTTCTCCGCGGGAAGTTGCTGCAACCGCTCGAGATTGATCACAATCTTCGTCGCGGGCTCGGCGCCGGACGGCACCCTGCCCTCCGGCAGCAGCTCGACCACCGGGACACCGTAGAAGTCGGCGAGTTCGGCAAGCTTTTGTACGGTCACCGCGCGGTCTCCCCGCTCGTACGAGCCCACGACGACGGCCTTCCATCGGCCGCCGGACTTCTGCTCGACTCCGTGCAGGGACAGACCCTGTTGCTGGCGGATTCCGCGGAGCTTGGCCCCGAGCGCCTTGGCGTAATCGCCCATGTGGTGGTTCTCCGTTTCCTCGCCCCGATCCGGCCCGGATGACCGACAGGGAACTCCTGAGTCGAATACTCACAGTAATGGTTACTCTTTGTCGTCACCAGGTCAAGCAGATCGTCGCTGGCTGGAGTTACGCGGTTGCCGACACCACCCGGAAGGGCGAGACGCTCGACCTGTTACTGTCTCTTTGATACCCCGCGTATCCAGGGTTATCGACATCCTTTAAGGACCCGTCCGGTGAGGCGGGGAAGGAGGTCCCAACGTGGCGCCACGCCCACGTGGCGCGACGGAACCCGCGGCCGAGCGCGAACTGCTCTCGGCTGGTGACGTCGCGCGCACCATCGCCCGAATGGCGCATCAGATCATCGAGAAGACAGCGCTCGGTGCGGAGGGCACGCCCCCGCCGGTGCTGCTGGGAATCCCCACCAGAGGCGCGCCACTTGCCGCGCGGCTCGCGGAGCGAATCAGCGAGTTCTCCGGTGTCGAGGTGCCGGTGGGCGCGCTGGACGTCACGCTGTACCGCGACGACCTGCGCCGCAGGCCAACCCGGCCGCTGCAGGAGTCGCAACTGCCCGGTGGCGGCATCCAGGACCGGGTCGTGGTGCTCGTGGACGACGTGCTCTTCTCCGGGCGCACCATCCGTGCGGCGCTGGATGCGCTGCGTGACCACGGCAGGCCGACGGCCGTGCAGTTGGCGGTGCTGGTCGACAGAGGCCACCGGGAACTGCCGATCCGCGCCGACTACGTGGGCAAGAACGTGCCGACCTCCCGCTCGGAGGCCGTCTCGGTGCTGCTCACCGAAACCGACGGGCGAGACGCCGTGTTGCTGGGGGTGCGGGCATGAGGCACCTGCTCGGCACCGAAGGACTCGACGTCGACATCGCCACCGCCGTGCTGGACACCGCCGACGAACTCAAGCGCACGCTGTTGGGCAGGGAGGTCCGCAAGCTGCCGACTTTGCGCGGCCGCACGGTGGTGTCGCTGTTCTACGAGAACTCAACGCGTACCCGGGTCTCCTTCGAGATCGCGGGCAAATGGATGAGCGCCGACGTGGTGAACGTCTCCGCGAGCAGCTCTTCGGTCGGCAAGGGTGAGTCGCTGCGCGACACCGCGCTGACCCTGGCCGCGGCGGGGGCGGACTGCGTCGTCGTGCGACACCCTGCGTCCGGGGCCGCGCACCGGCTCGCCGGCTGGCTGGAGGACAACGGCACCTCGGTGGTCAACGCCGGGGACGGCACCCACGAACACCCGACCCAGGCGCTGCTGGACGCGGCCACGCTGCGCGAGCGGCTCGGTGGGCTTGCCGGAAGGCGGGTGGCGATCGTCGGTGACGTGCTGCACAGCCGGGTCGCGCGCTCCAATGTCCACCTGCTGACCACACTCGGCGCCGAGGTGGTGCTCATCGCCCCGCCGACGCTACTGCCGGTCGGGGTCGGCGCGTGGCCGGTCACGGTGTCGCACGACCTGGACGCCGAGCTGCCCGCCGTGGACGCGGTGATGATGCTGCGCGTGCAGGCCGAGCGAATGCACGGCGGCTTCTTCCCCTCGGCACGCGAGTACTCGATCGCCTACGGCCTCAGCGAGGCACGGCAGCGGCTGCTGTCCGAGCATGCCGTGGTGCTGCACCCGGGGCCGATGCTGCGCGGCATGGAGATCGCCTCGTCGGTGGCCGACGCGGCGAGCGCCGCGATCACCGAGCAGGTGCGCAACGGGGTCCACGTGCGGATGGCGGTGCTCTACCACCTGCTGGCCGGAGACAACACAGCGGGCGCCGCCGACGCGGCCACCGCCACGCGAACCCACGGAGGCGAGGCGTGAGCGAGATCCTGATCACCGGTGCGCGGCTGTACGGGACGGGTGATCCGGTCGACGTGCTGGTCGCCGACGGCCACATCGCCGAGATCGCGGCGGTGGGCGCCACCGCCGCGCCGAAATCGGCCCGGCTGCTGCGCGCGCAGGGGCGGGTGCTGCTGCCCGGTTTCGTCGACCTGCACACCCACCTGCGGGAGCCGGGCAGGGAGGACACCGAGACCATCGAGACCGGGTCGGCCGCGGCCGCGCTCGGTGGCTACACCGCCGTGTTCGCCATGGCCAACACCGACCCGGTGGCGGACAACGCGGTCGTGGTCGAGCACGTGTGGCGGCGCGGCCGCGAGGTCGGCCTCGTCGACGTGCATCCCGTCGGGGCCGTCACCGTCGGCCTCGCCGGGGAACGGCTCGCCGAGCTGGGCACGATGGCCAAGTCCGCGGCGGGGGTGCGGATGTTCTCCGACGACGGTCACTGCGTTTCCGATCCGCTGCTGATGCGCAGGGCGCTGGAGTACTCCACCGCGCTGGACGTGGTCGTGGCGCAGCATGCCGAGGAGCCGCGGCTCACCGTCGGCGCGCAGGCCCACGAGGGCGAGCGCGCGTCGCGGCTCGGCTACGCGGGCTGGCCCTCCTCCGCGGAGGAGACGATCGTCGCGCGGGACTGCCTGCTCGCAAGGCACGCGGGCGCGCGACTGCACGTGTGCCACGTCTCGACCTCCGGCACGGTCGATGTGCTGAGCTGGGCCAAGGAACTCGGCACCGACGTCTCCGCCGAGGTCACCCCGCACCACTTGCTGCTCACCGACGAGCGGCTGGCGACCTACGACCCGGTGAACAAGGTCAACCCACCGTTGCGGGCCGAGCGGGACGTGCTGGCCCTGCGGCGGGCACTGGCCGACGGTGTACTCGACTGCGTGGCCACCGACCACGCTCCGCACGCGCCGCAGGACAAGGACAGCGAGTGGGCGGCGGCACGGCCGGGGATGCTCGGGTTGCAGACCGCGCTGTCGATCGTGGTGGAAACCATGCTGCGGCCGGGCCTGCTCGACTGGCGCGGGGTGGCGAGGGTGATGAGCGAACGGCCTGCCGAGATCGCCGGGTTGCCCGACCAGGGCAGGCCGCTGGCGCAGGGTGAGCCCGCGAACCTGGTGCTGGTGGACCCCGACGCCGAGTGGACCGTGCGTGGCGGCGAGCTGGCCAGCATCGCGGCCAACACGCCGTACGAGGGCATGCGGCTGCCCGCCGTGGTGAGCGCCACGCTGCTGCGCGGCCGGTTGACCTCCCTTGAAGGGAAGATTGTGTGATGGAGAGGCTGCTGCTGACGCTGCTGTTCGTCGCCCTGTTCGCGCTGAGCCTGTACGGCATGTGGCGGGGTTGGCGCAGGCAGGCGCGCGAGCAGAGCGTGCGGGTGCCACCGTTGCCCTCGGTGCCGGACGAGCCGGGCGAGCCGCTGCTGGAGTCCAGCGGGCTCTACGTGGCGACGACGTTCGCCGGCCGCTGGCAACAGCGCATCGTGACCAGGGGAGCGGGTTTGCGCGGCCCCGCCGTGTTCCGGTTGTACCGCGACGGTGTCGAGGTGGACAGGGCGGGCGCGGCTGGGTTCTGGATCCCGAGGGAGTCGATTCTGGACGTGCACACCGCCAGGGGGATGGCGGGAAAGGTGATGGGCACCGAGAGCCTGCTGGTGTTCACCTGGCGGCTGCGGGACGGGGATCGGGACGTGGAACTCGACACCGGATTCCGGGGTGACGACCTCGCCGAGTACCCGAGTTGGAGCGAACAGGTCGAGGGAGGTGCGCGGGCATGAGCGGCACGAACGGCACGAACACGTCGGGTGAACCGGCCGTGCTGGTGTTGGAGGACGGCCGGGTCTTTCGGGGAGCGGCCTACGGCGCGCGCGGGCGCACCCTCGGCGAGGTGGTGTTCTGCACCGGCATGACCGGGTACCAGGAGACGCTGACCGACCCCTCCTACCACCGGCAGATCGTGGTGCAGACGGCGCCGCAGATCGGTAACACCGGCTGGAACGACGAGGACGACGAGTCGGCGCGGATCTGGGTGGCCGGTTACGTGGTGCGCGATCCGGCGCGGGTGCCGTCGAACTGGCGGTCCACCCGGTCACTGGACGACGCGCTGGCCGACGCGGGCGTCGTGGCTATCAGTGAGGTTGACACCAGGACGTTGACCAGGCACATCCGCGAGCACGGCGCGATGCGCGCCGGGATCTTCTCCGGCGACGCGCTCGGCACCGACGACGACCTGCTCGCGCAGGTGCTGGCCAGCCCGCCGATGAAGGGTGCCGACCTCGCCGGCGAGGTCACCACGGCACGGCCCTACGTGGTGCCCGCACAGGGGCAGCGGCGGTTCCGCGTCGCGGCGCTGGACCTCGGCATCAAGTCCAACACCCCGAGGGAGATGGCACGGCGTGGCATCGAGTTGCACGTCCTGCCACTGAGCAGCACGGTCGAGGATGTGCTGCGCATCGAACCCGACGGCTTCTTCCTCTCCAACGGGCCGGGTGACCCGCAGACCCAGGAGCACGCGATCGAGCTGACAAAGGAGATGCTGAAGCGGCGTATTCCGCTGTTCGGGATCTGCTTCGGCAACCAGATACTGGGCCGCGCGCTGGGGCTGGGAACGTACAAGATGCGGTTCGGGCACCGGGGCATCAACGTCCCGGTGCTGGACGCCGAGACCGGGCGGGTGGCGATCACAGCGCAGAACCACGGCTTCGCGCTGGAGGGCGAGCCGGGGCAGCGGTTCGACTCCCCGTTCGGCATCGCGAAGGTCAGCCACTACTGCGCCAACGACGGCACCGTCGAGGGATTGCGCTGCGAGGACGTGCCCGCCTTCTCGGTGCAGTACCACCCGGAGGCCGCCGCGGGACCGCACGACGCGGCTTCGCTGTTCGACGAGTTCGTGACTCTGATGGAGAAGTACACCGATGCCCAAACGCGCTGACATCGAGCACGTCCTCGTGATCGGTTCCGGCCCGATCGTCATCGGTCAGGCGGCCGAGTTCGACTACTCCGGTACCCAGGCCTGCCGGGTGCTGCGCGCGGAGGGGCTGCGGGTCAGCCTCGTCAACTCCAACCCGGCGACGATCATGACGGACCCGGAGTTCGCCGACTCCACCTACATCGAGCCGGTGACTCCGGAGTTCGTCGAGAAGGTCATCGCCACCGAGAAGGAGCTGGGAAGGCCGGTCGACTCGCTGCTTGCCACCCTTGGCGGGCAGACGGCGCTGAACTGCGCGGTGGCGCTGCACGAGCGCGGCGTGCTGGAGAAGTACGGTGTCGAGTTGATCGGCGCCGACGTCGACGCCATCCAGCGGGGTGAGGACCGGCAGAAGTTCAAGGACATCGTGCGCGCCGTCGGCGGCGACGTACCGCGCAGCACCGTGTGCCACTCGATGGAGGAGGTGCGCAAGACCGTCGCCGAGGTGGGCCTGCCCGTGGTGATCCGGCCGTCGTTCACGATGGGCGGGCTGGGTTCCGGCATGGCGCACACCGAGGACGAGCTGGAGCGGATGGCCTCGTTCGGGCTGGAGGAGAGCCCGGTTACCGAGGTGCTCATCGAGGAGAGCGTGCTCGGCTGGAAGGAGTACGAACTCGAGCTGATGCGCGACCGGCACGACAACGTGGTGGTCGTGTGCTCCATCGAGAACGTCGACCCGATGGGCGTGCACACCGGCGACTCGGTGACCGTGGCACCCGCCATGACGTTGACCGACCGCGAGTACCAGCACATGCGCGACGTGGGTATCGCGGTGCTGCGCGAGGTGGGTGTGGACACCGGCGGCTGCAACATCCAGTTCGCCATCAACCCTCGCGACGGGCGCATGGTCGTCATCGAGATGAACCCGAGGGTCTCGCGGTCCTCGGCGCTGGCGTCGAAGGCTACCGGTTTCCCGATCGCCAAGATCGCCGCCCGGCTGGCGATCGGGTACACGCTGGACGAGATCAGCAACGACATCACCGGCGAGACGCCCGCGTCGTTCGAGCCGACGCTGGACTACGTGGTCGTGAAGATGCCGAGGTTCGCGTTCGAGAAGTTCCCCGGCGCCGACCCCGAGCTGACCACCACCATGAAGAGCGTCGGCGAGGCGATGTCGCTGGGCCGAAGCTTCCCGGAGGCACTCGGCAAGGCGATGCGCTCGCTGGAGACCAAGGCTGTCGGGTTCTGGACGCGGCCCGACCCCGAGGGCGCGACGCTCGAGTCCACACTGGAGGAGCTGAGGGTGCCGCACGACGGCCGGATCTACGCCGTCGAGCGGGCACTGCGGCTGGGCGCGAGCGTGGCGCAGGTGCATGAGGCCAGCGGCATCGACCCGTGGTTCATCGACCAGATCGCGCTGATCGGGGAGCTGGGAAGGCAGTTGCGGGACGCGCCCGTGCTGGACGAGCCGCTGCTGCGGCGCGCGAAGCGTACCGGCCTTTCCGACTCCCAGATCGCCGCGCTGCGCCCCGAACTCGCTGGCGAGGACGGCGTGCGGGCGCTGCGCCACCGGCTGGGTGTGCGGCCGGTGTTCAAGACCGTGGACACCTGCGCCGCTGAGTTCGCCGCGAAGACCCCGTACCACTACTCGGCCTACGAGTCCGACCCCGGGGCGGAGTCGGAGGTGGCGCCGCAGCCGGAGAAGCCGAAGGTGCTCATCCTCGGTTCCGGCCCCAACCGGATCGGGCAGGGCATCGAGTTCGACTACTCGTGCGTGCACGCCGCGCTGGCGCTTCGCGAGGCGAGTTTCGAGGCCGTGATGGTCAACTGCAACCCCGAGACGGTGTCCACCGACTACGACACCTCCGACCGGCTCTACTTCGAGCCGCTGACGTTCGAGGACGTGCTGGAGGTGGTGCACGCGGAGCAGGCGTCAGGCGAGGTCGCCGGTGTGATCGTGCAACTCGGCGGGCAGACCCCGCTTGGCCTGGCGCAGCGGCTGGCCGACGCAGGGGTGCCGGTGGTGGGCACGCCTCCGGAGGCGATCCATCTCGCCGAGGAACGGGGCGCGTTCGGCGACGTGCTTGCCGCCGCGGGGCTGCCCGCGCCCAAGTACGGCATGGCGACGTCGTTCGAGGGCGCCAAGCGGGTCGCCGACGAGATCGGCTACCCGGTGCTGGTGCGGCCCTCCTACGTGCTGGGCGGCAGGGGCATGGAGATCGTCTACGACGAGGTGGCGCTGGAGGGCTACATCCAGCGTGCGACCGAGGTGACACCGCAGCACCCGGTGCTGGTGGACAACTTCCTCGACGACGCCATCGAGATCGATGTGGACGCGCTGTTCGACGGCGAGGAACTGTACCTGGGCGGCGTCATGGAGCACATCGAGGAGGCGGGGATTCACTCCGGCGACTCGGCGTGCGCGCTGCCGCCGATCACGCTCGGCCGCACTGATCTGGACACCGTGCGCCGCTCGACGGAGGCGATCGCTCGCGGGGTCGGCGTGCGGGGATTGCTGAACGTGCAGTACGCGCTCAAGGACGACGTGCTGTACGTGCTGGAGGCCAATCCGAGGGCGTCGCGCACGGTGCCGTTCGTGTCGAAGGCGACGGCCGTGCCACTGGCCAAGGCCGCCGCACTGATCATGACCGGCTCCTCGATCGCGTCGTTGCGCGGCCGGGGCGTGCTGCCCGCGAGCGGCGACGGTGGGCACCTGCCCGCGGACGCGCCGGTGGCGGTGAAGGAGGCTGTGCTGCCGTTCCACCGCTTCCGCACCCCCGAGGGGCACGGCGTGGACTCGCTGCTGGGTCCGGAGATGAAATCCACCGGCGAGGTGATGGGCGTGGACACCTCCTTCGGGGAGGCGTTCGCCAAGTCGCAGGCTGGCGCTTACGGTTCGCTGCCGACCAGCGGCAGGGTATTCGTCTCGGTGGCCAACCGGGACAAGCGCTCCCTGGTCTTCCCCGTCAAGCGGCTGGCCGACCTCGGCTTCGAGGTGCTCGCCACCTCGGGTACCGCGGAGGTGTTGCGCCGCAACGGTATCCGCTGCTCGGTGGTGCGCAAGCACTACGAGGGCAGCACCGAGCAGGAGCCGAACATCGTCGAGGTGATCCGTGACGGCGGGGTGGACATGGTGATCAACACCCCGTACGGCAACAGCGGTCCGCGTGTCGACGGCTACGAGATCCGCACGGCCGCGGTGTCTCGCGGCATCCCGTGTGTCACCACCGTGCAGGGCGCCGCCGCGGCGGTACACGGCATCGAAGCGTTGATCAGGGGAGACATCGGGGTCCGGTCGATACAGCAACTTCAGCGAGGGCTGCGGGCCACGTAGCGGCCCGTACGGCCACGGCAGGAAGGGGCAGGGATGCGGGAGGCGTTCGGCAAGCGGCTCGCCGATGCGATAGCGGCCCGTGGCCCGCTGTGCGCGGGGGTCGATCCGCATCCCTCGCTGCTGCGGGACTGGGGGCTGGCTACGGACGCGTCCGGGCTGGAACGGTTCGCGCTGAGCGCCACGGAGGCGATCGCGGAGCACGTGGCGGTGCTGAAGCCGCAGTCGGCCTTCTTCGAGGCACACGGGGCGCCAGGAATCGCCGTGCTGCAACGGGTCATCGGCCTCGCGGGCGAGGCTGGCGCGCTGGTGCTGCTGGACGTCAAACGCGGCGACATCGGCTCCACCATGGCCGCGTACGCGTCGGCCTACCTCGGGGACGGCTCCGCGCTCGCGGCCGACGCGATCACGGTGTCGCCCTATCTCGGCTTCGATTCGCTCGAACCCGCCCTGCGGCAGGCTGAGGCCACCGGCAGGGGCGTGTTCGTGCTCGCGCGGACCTCCAACCCGGAGGGCGCGCGGGTGCAGCGTGCCGACGCTGGTCGGGGCCGCACGGTGGCACAGTCGGTGATCGATGCCGCGGCACTGCGCAACGCCGGCGCGGCGCCGATGGGCCATGTCGGTGTCGTGGTCGGGGCGACGAACGAGCCCGGGCAGGTCGATCTGACTAGGCTGAACGGGCCAATTCTGGCTCCGGGTTTCGGCGCACAGGGCGCCACGGTGCGGGATCTGCCCCTGGTTTTCGGCGACGCCCTGCCCAGGGTGCTGCCCGCCACGTCGAGGGCACTGCTGCGGCACGGACCCGATCCGGCCGCGCTGCGTGCCGCGGTACTCAGCGTGACCGGCGAGCTGTCGCAGCTCGTCGGCTAACGCTTCCGGCCGGGATGGATGCCCTGGTCGACAGGGTTGTTGATCTTGGTCTAGGGTATCCGACGTGGCGTAACCGGGGGTGTTGGCGCCGCACAGGGCGACGATTCCCGCCGCGCGGGCTGACAACGGGCAACCGAATGTGAGTAGGGTCGTTCCTGGCCGTGCCTCGGCGTCCAGTCGGGGCGCGACAACACCGCGAAAAGGGCCGTCGACCGGCGTCCCGATGTCGCGATCAGCGCCCACCCCCGCATTGTGGGTCCAGGTCGAGGGTGGGTACGGTCGCCACACCCACCCAGAATTTTGAGTAACACCGGAGGAAAACGTGGCACTTCCCCAGCTCACCGAGGAACAGCGTGCTGCGGCGCTGGAGAAGGCCGCCGCCGCCCGTCGCGCCCGCGCGGAGCTCAAGGAACGGCTCAAGCGCGGCGGTACGACCCTCGCCGACGTGCTGAAGCAGGCCGACGAGGACGAGGTCCTCGGCAAGATGAAGGTCTCCGCGTTGCTGGAGGCCCTGCCGGGCGTGGGCAAGGTGCGTGCGCAGCAGACCATGGAGCGGCTCGAGATCGCTTCCAGTCGCAGGCTGCGCGGCCTCGGCGACAGGCAGCGCAAGGCGCTGCTCGCCGAGTTCAGCGGCGAGTGAGCGAGCAGCGAAACCGCGGTTCGATCGTGGCCGGCCCCTACGGCGGCCGAGACGGCGTCGGTGAGCCGATGCCGGGCGAAACGGCCCGGCATCGGCTCACCGTCGTGTCGGGACCCTCCGGTGTTGGTAAGTCCAGCGTCGTGGCGGAGCTGCGCAGGCTGTGTCCGAAGATCTACTTCAGCGTCTCGGTGACGACGCGCCCTCCCAGGCCGAGCGAGGTCGAGGGGGAGCACTACCACTTCGTCGACCCTTCGACGTTCGAGGCCATGGCGGCGCGCGGGGAGTTCCTCGAGCATGCCGAGTTCGCGGGAAACCGTTACGGCACCCCGAGGGCACCCGTCGAGGCGGCGCTTGCCTCCGGCAGGCCCGCCGTGCTGGAGATCGAGCTGCAGGGCGCGCGCCAGGTCCGACTGGCGATGCCCAGGGCCCGGCTGGTGATGCTGCTGCCGCCTTCGTGGGCGGAGCTCGTGGACAGGCTCACCAATCGGGGAACCGAGCGGGACGAGGCCGTGCGAGCCCGGCTGGCCGAGGCGGAGCGGGAACTGGCGGCCGCGGGAGAGTTCGACGAGCACGTTGTCAACGCCGACGTGCGGGTGGCCGCACGGGAGTTGCTAAGCTTGATTACCGGCGAAACCACCGTTTGCGATGATTCGGAGCACAGTCAGTGACAGCGATTACGCTGGGTCCTCATGGTGAGCAGCTCGAGGGCATCACCAACCCGCCCATCGACGACCTGCTCGAGAAGGTCAGCTCCAAGTACGCGCTCGTGATCTACGCCGCGAAGCGCGCCCGCCAGATCAACGACTACTACGCCCAGCTCGGCGAGGGCCTGCTCGAGTACGTCGGCCCGCTCGTGGAGCCGGGCCCACGTGAGAAGCCGCTTTCGATCGCGCTGCGCGAGATTCACGCCGGGCTGCTTGAGCACACCGAAGGCGAGTAGCACCAGGTGGCCTCGCGACCCCGGGTCGTCCTCGGCGTCGGAGGCGGCATCGCCGCCTACAAGGCCTGCGAGGTGTTGCGGGGCCTGACCGAGTCCGGCCACGACGTCCGGGTGGTACCCACCGAGTCGGCGCTGAAGTTCGTCGGGTCGGCCACGTTCGAGGCGCTGTCAGGGCATCCCGTGCACACCGGTGTGTTCACCGAGGTGCCGCAGGTGCAGCACGTCCGCGTCGGCAAGGAGGCCGACCTGGTGCTCGTCGTGCCCGCCACCGCCGACCTGCTCGCCAGGGCCGCGCACGGCATGGCCGACGACCTGCTCACCACCACGCTGCTGACCGCTCGCTGCCCGGTGGTGTTCTTCCCCGCGATGCACACCGAGATGTGGGAACACCCCGCTACCAGGGACAACGTCGCGTTGCTCCGTGGTCGTGGTGCCGTGGTGGCCGAGCCCGATTCCGGCCGGTTGACCGGCGCCGACACCGGCAAGGGCAGGCTGGCCGACCCAGCCGAGATCGTCGACCTCGTTCGGCTGCTGCTGGCGCGGCCCGACGCCTTGCCACGCGACCTGGAGGGGCGCCGTGTCGTCGTGTCGGCCGGTGGCACCAGGGAGCCGCTCGACCCGGTGCGTTACCTCGGTAACCGCTCCTCCGGAAAGCAGGGCTACGCGCTGGCCAGGGTCGCCGCGCAGCGCGGCGCCACCGTCACCCTCGTCTCGGCCAACACCTCGGCGCTGCCCGACCCGGCGGGAGTGGAGGTGGTGCCCGTCTCGACCGCGGAGCAGCTCGCGGCCGCGGTCCACGACGCCGCACCGGAGGCTGACGCCGTGGTGATGGCAGCCGCCGTCGCCGATTTCCGGCCCGCGACGCTGGCCGAGCACAAGATCAAGAAGACCGACGACATGCCTGCGCCGACGGTGCCGCTCACCCGTAACCCGGACATCCTCGCTGGTCTCGTGGCGAGCAGGCCCGAGGGCCAGATCGTGGTCGGCTTCGCCGCGGAGACCGGGGACGACCGGGGCAGCGTGCTCGACCATGCCCGCAGCAAGCTCAAGCGCAAGGGCTGCGACCTGCTGGTGGTTAACGCCGTCGGCGAGGGCAAGGCGTTCGGCACCGAGGACAACACCGGCTGGCTGCTGTCCCCGCAGGGTTTGCGGTGGCGCATCCCACTGGGCTCGAAGTCACAACTGGCGGCCACGGTGTGGGACGCGGTGAGCGAGCTGATGCGGCGACCGGGGGAGCGCCAGTAGGCTCGCGGCAGGGTCGGTGTCGGCCGGCTCGCAGGCGTCAGTGAGGAAGTGACGACAGTCGTGACCGTGTCGAACCGCAGGCTGTTCACCTCGGAGTCGGTGACAGAGGGTCACCCGGACAAGATGTGCGACGCGATCAGCGACTCCATCTTGGACGCGATGCTGGCCGCCGACCCGCGCAGCCGCGTCGCCGTGGAGACTTTGATCACCACCGGGCAGGTGCACGTCGCCGGTGAGGTGACCACGGAGGCCTATGTCGAGATCCCGGCGATCGTGCGCGAGCGCATCCTCGAGATCGGCTACGACTCCTCGGCGAAGGGCTTCGACGGCGCGTCGTGCGGCGTGAACGTGGCGATCGGGTCGCAGTCGCCCGACATCGCGCAGGGTGTGGACACCGCCTACGAGACGCGAGTCGGGGAACGCGGTGACTCAGGAGACGCCGACGACCTGGACAAGCAGGGCGCCGGTGACCAGGGGTTGATGTTCGGTTACGCGTGTTCGGACACGCCGGAGTTGATGCCGTTGCCGATCGCGTTGGCGCACCGGTTGTCGCGGCGGTTGACCGAGGTGCGCAAGAACGGGACGGTGCCGTACCTGCGTCCGGACGGTAAGACGCAGGTGACGATCGAGTACGCGGGTGAGCAGCCGGTGCGGTTGGACACGGTGGTGATCTCCAGCCAGCACGCCGAGGGCATCGACCTCGACGCGATGCTCGGGGTCGATGTCGCCGATCAGGTGGTGGCGCCGGTGCTGGCCGAGTTCGGCATGTCCGGCGACGGGCTGCGGCTGCTGGTCAACCCGACGGGCCGGTTCGTGGTGGGCGGGCCGATGGGTGACGCTGGGCTGACCGGTCGCAAGATCATTGTGGACACCTATGGGGGGATGGCGCGGCACGGTGGTGGCGCGTTCTCCGGTAAGGACCCCTCGAAGGTGGACCGTTCGGCGGCGTACGCGATGCGGTGGGTGGCCAAGAACATCGTCGCCGCGGGACTGGCGGGCCGTATCGAGGTGCAGGTGGCCTACGCGATCGGCAAGGCGGCTCCGGTGGGTCTGTTCGTGGAGGCCTTCGGCACCGAGACGGTTGACCCGGTGAAGATCCAGGCGGCCATCGGCGAGGTGTTCGACCTGCGGCCCGCCGCGATCATCAGGGACCTGGACCTGTTGCGGCCGATCTACGCGCAGACTGCCGCCTACGGGCACTTCGGGCGCGGCGACCTTGACCTGCCCTGGGAGCGCGCCAACCGAACCGAGGAGCTGCGCAGGGCGGTCGGCGCCTGACGGTCCGTTTCCGGGGCAGGCCGCCGGTTGCGCCGCCAACCCGCCCGGGCGGGTGGCACCCGGTTGCCTTAAGCTCTCGGACCCATGGTGCAGGCTAAGGAGCTCACGGCCCCCGAGAGCGGTCTGGCGCAACCGAAACCATCAGGTGTGCGGCACATCAGCTGGGATGCGGTCCGGGTCGTCAGCATCCTCGCCGTACTCGCCTTCCATGCGACGTTCCTGGCCCCGCTGACCCTGCCCGGGCTGGAGCTGCCTCCCGCGCCGTTGCGGATGGACTTCCCGTTCGGCGCCTCGGTGCTCATCACCGTTTCCGGCTACTTCGCGGCCATGACCATCGGTAAGCAGACCTCGCTGCGCTGGTGGTTGCGCAGGCTCGCCAGGCTGCTGCCCGCGTTCTGGGTCGCCGTGCTCGTCATCTTCGCCATCACCCAGTTGTTCGCCCCCGAGGGCCTGCCGAGGCACACCTACAGCGACCTGCTCGGCAACCTCGCGCTGGTGCACGTGCTCATCCCCGAGGTTTCCTACATCGATCTCGCGCACTGGACGGTGCCGGTACAGGTCGCCGGGTTCACGGCGATCGCGCTGCTGGCGTGGGGCGGCCGGATCAGGGGCAGGGCGGCGACCACCGTGATGTGGGTGGTGCTGCTGGTTCCGATGGCCCTGCGGTACCTGTTCATGGGGCAGGGTGAGGTGGCGCCGTTCTGGGTCAGGGTGATCATGGACGGCACCGGCATCAGCCGTGCCCACCTGCTGATCGCGGGCGTGGCCATCTACCGGTGGTCGAAGGGCCGCATCAGCTTCACCGAGCTGTACGCCATGCTCGGGGTCGTGCTACTGGCACACGGCCTGCACCCGCCCGAAGGGGATTCCGTGCTCGCGTTCGCGGTGGCGCTCGTGCTGGTCTGCGTCGCCGCGTACCAACCGGTGTGGGACGGCAGGTGGCTCGTCAGGTTCGCGCGGCCCATCCGGTGGCTGGCTGGCATCTCCTACGGCGTGTACCTCATGCACTACGTGGTCGGCACGATCGTGGCGCGCCACCTGGCCGACATCGGTGTTCCGTGGTGGGGCTGGATACCCGCGATGATCGCGTCGGCGATCGTCCTCGGCTGGGCGCTCACCCGGTGGGTCGAGCAGCCGGTGTTCAAGTTCCTCACCCGGCGCATAGATCCGCGGCGCGGCACCGACGAGCCGAGGGTCGTGAGCGCCTGACGGCTGGTTCGGTGAGTGCCTCGCGGGCCTGCGCCACCACCGTGGGACGCTGTGGGGACTGCCACGCCTGGTAGAGATGACGGCGTGAGCGGCGAGGAAACGACACCAACGACCCCACCACTGTGGGAGCTGCCACGCCGGCGTCGCACCGGCGGTGCGGGCGGGAAGGGTGCGGGCTCGCGCCGCAAGGGACAACGAGTACCCGCCGAGTCGGACCCGATAGCGCGGGTGGTCGTTGACGTGCCGCTGGCGCACCTGGATCGCACGTTCGACTACCAGGTGCCGAGCGAACTCGCCGACACCGCCGTGCCCGGCTGCCGGGTGCGGGTCAGGTTCGCGGGTCAGCTGGTGGACGGTTTCCTGCTGGAGCGGGCAGCCACCACCGAACACACCGGCAGGCTGGCCTTCCTCGAGCGCGTGGTGTCCAGCGAAGCGGTGCTGCCGCCACGGCTGGTTCGGCTGTGCCGGGCGGTGGCGCAGCGCTACGGCGGCACGCTCGCCGACGTGCTCCGGCTGGCCGTGCCACCCCGGCACGCCAGGACCGAGGCCGAACCCGCCGCCGAGCCGGTACCGCCGCCCGCCGAACCGCCCGCCGACGGGTGGCGCCGTTACCCGAGGGGAGGGGCCTTCCTGGACGCGTTGCGCGCCCGCCGGCCCGCGCACGCGGTGTGGCAGGCCCTGCCGGGGGAGGACTGGCCAGCGCGGCTCGCGGAGCTGGCCGCGACCGTCGCGGCGGACGGCAGGGGCGCGGTGCTCGTGGTGCCGGACCACCGCGACGCTGCCCGGCTGTACCAGGCGTGCGAGCGGCTCGCAGGGCCGGAGACGGTGGTGGCGCTGTCGGCGGAGGTGGGCCCCGCGCGGCGGTACCGCCGTTGGCTGGCGGTGTTGCGCGGCAGCGCGCGCATCGTGGTCGGCACACGCGCGGCCATGTTCGCCCCCGTCCGCGAACCGGGGCTGTACGTGGTGTGGGACGACGGAGACGACCTGCACGCCGAGCCCCGCATGCCGTACCCGCAGGTGCGCGACGTGCTGGTGCTGCGGGCGCACACCGACGGCGTGCCGTTGCTGGTGGCCGGTCACGCGCGCACCGCGGAGGCGCAACTGCTGCTGGAGTCCGGCTGGGCGCACCCGATCGTGGCCGGGCGGGAGGAGTTGCGCGCGTCGGCTCCCCGCGTCACCCCGACCGGCGAGGACTTCGACGTGGCCAGGGACGAGGCGGCCAGAGCGGCACGGCTGCCCGCCGTCGCGTTCGAGGCCGCAAGGGCAGCGCTGGCGAGCGGTGCTCCGGTGCTGGTGCAGGTGCCCCGCAGGGGGTACGTGCCGAGCCTGGCCTGCGCGCGGTGCCGCACCCGCGCCCGTTGCCGCCGCTGCGCGGGGCCGCTGCTGCTGCCGGGCGGTGCGCAGGCCGGGCCGCCGCGCTGTCGCTGGTGCGGCGTGGTGGAGGCGAACCACCGCTGCGCCGCGTGCGGGTCGCCCCGGCTGCGGGCCGTCGTGGTGGGGGCGGGCAGGACGGCGGAGGAACTCGGCAGGGCGTTTGCGGGGACGTCGGTGCGTACCTCCGGTGGTGGAGAGGTACTGGCGACCGTGCCCGCGCTGCCCGCGCTGGTGGTGGCAACGCCCGGTGCGGAGCCGGTGGCCGATGGCGGTTACGGCGCCGCGCTGCTGCTGGACGGGTGGGCGCTGCTCGGCAGGCAGGATCTGCGCGCTGCCGAGGAGACGCTGCGCAGGTGGATGGCGGCGGCCGCGCTGGTGCGTCCCGCCGGTGACGGCGGCAGGGTCGTGGTCGGCGCGGAGGCGGGCATCCCCGCGGTGCAGGCGCTGCTGCGGTGGGACCCCGGCTGGCACGCCGAACTGGAACTGGCCGAGCGCGCCGAACTCGGGTTCCCACCCGCGGTGCGGATGGCGAGCGTGGAGGGCTCCGGCGAGGCCGTGGCCTCGCTGCTGGAGGAACTGAACCCACCGGGCTCGGCCGAGGTACTGGGACCGGTACCGCTCGGGGAACTCGACGACGAAGGCAGGGCGCAGCGCGAGCGCGCGCTGGTTCGGGTGCCACGCGCCGACGGCAGGGCGCTCGCCGCCGCCGTGCATGCCGCCCGCGCTGCCCGCGACGCCAGGAAGGTCACCGAGGCCGTGCGGATCCAACTCGACCCGCTCTCGCTCGTCTGACGCGGCGCGGCCGAGGAGGTGTCGGTCCCGGGATCTAGACTTGGCCGCGATGCTCGATTCCCGCTTCACCGTTGCCGCCAGGAACGCCGCCAGGAACCGCCGATGAGGCTGGTGTTCGCAGGCACGCCCGAACCCGCTGTCCCCTCGCTGCGGGAGTTGCTGCGGTCGAGGCACGAGGTGGTCGCCGTCGTGACCCGGCCGGACGCACCCGCGGGCCGGGGACGCAGGCTCACGCGCTCGCCCGTGGGGTCGCTCGCCGACGAGCACGGCATCGAGGTGCTGACCCCCGCTCGCCCCGGGGATCGCGACTTCCTCGACCGGCTGGCCCGGCTGGCACCGGATGCCTGCCCCGTGGTGGCCTACGGCGCGTTGCTGCCGCAGGCCGTGCTCGACATTCCCCGGTACGGCTGGGTCAACCTGCACTTCTCGCTGCTGCCGGCGTGGCGTGGCGCGGCCCCGGTGCAGGCGGCGATCAGGGCAGGCGACGACATCACCGGCGCTACGACCTTCCGCATCGTGCCCGAGTTGGACGCGGGACCGGTGTTCGGCACGGTCACCGAGAAGATCGGCGCCACCGACACCGCGGGAGAGCTGCTGGAGCGGCTCGCCGTGTCCGGGGCGGCGCTGCTGGTCTCCACGTTGGACGCGATCGAGGACGGCACGGCGAGCCCGGTGCCGCAGCCAGCGGACGGGGTGAGCTACGCGCCCAAGATCACGGTCGATGACGCTCACGTCAGCTTCACCGATCCGGCCCTGGCGGTTGACCGGCGGGTGCGTTCGGTGACGCCGGACCCGGGGGCGTGGGCGGTTTTCCGGGGAGAGCGGCTCAAACTCGGGCCGGTGACACCGGTGGAAGGCGCCGCGCTCGCACCGGGTGAGTTGCTGGTCGAGCGCGACCGGGTGCTGGTGGGCACCGCGACCGGTCCGGTGCGGCTCGGTGAGGTGCAGGCGCGGGGTAAGAAGCGGCTGGCCGCGAGTGACTGGGCACGCGGCGCGAGGATCGAGCAGAAAGAGCGCCTGGAATGACAGCCGAACGCAGGCGGCAGGACCGCACCCGGCGACCCGCGCCACGTAAGCAGGGGCCTCGCAGGCCACCCGTGCACGATCCCGCCCGGCGGGCCGCTTTCGACGTGCTTCGGGCGATCAGCGACCGCGATGCCTACGCCAACCTGGTGCTACCGGAGTTGCTGCGGGAGCGCCGGATCACCGGAAGGGACGCCGCGCTGGCCACCGAGCTCACCTACGGCACCGCGCGCGCCCAGGGGCTGCTCGACGAGATCATCGCGGCCTGCCTGGACCGGCCGCTGGAGAAGGTGGACAGGGCGGTACTGGACGGGCTGCGGCTGGGCAGCTACCAACTGCTGCGCACCCGCATCCCGCACCACGCCGCCGTGGCGTCCACGGTGGACCTCGTGCGGGAGGAGGCGGGCTCGCACGTGGCAGGGTTCGCCAACGCCGTGCTGCGCAAGGTGTCCGAAAAGGACGAGCAGGAGTGGCTGGCCGAGCTCGCGCCGGACCCCGAGACCGACCCGATCGGGAACCTGGCGCTGCGCACCGCGCATCCGAGGTGGATCGCGCGCGCGTTCGCCGAGTCGCTCGGGGACAAGGGCGCGGAACTCGAGGCCGCGCTGCGCGCCGACGACGCCAGGCCTGCCGTGCACCTGCTGGCGAGGCCGGGGGAGATCAGCGCCGAGGAACTGGCCGCCGTCACGGCGGGCGAGGTGGCACCGTACTCGCCGTACGGGGTGCACCTGCCCGCGGGCACCGGTGACCTGACCGAGTCGGAGCCGATCCGGCAGGGCCTTGCCACGGTGCAGGACGAGGGCAGCCAGCTCGTCGCCGTCGCGGCCACCGAGGTCGGCCTCACCGGCGCAGGTGACAGCAGGTGGCTGGACCTGGCCGCCGGTCCTGGGGGCAAGGCGGTACTGCTCGGTGCGTTGGCCGCGCTGTCGGGAGCCGAACTCGACGCGGTGGAGAAGGCACCGCACCGGGCTCGGCTGGTGCGGCGGGTCACCGAGGGACTGCCCGTGACCGTGCACGTCGCCGACGGCCGCGACCCCGGGCTGGC
Organism: Saccharomonospora amisosensis; assembly: GCF_011761185.1. Lineage (NCBI taxonomy): Bacteria > Bacillati > Actinomycetota > Actinomycetes > Pseudonocardiales > Pseudonocardiaceae > Saccharomonospora > Saccharomonospora amisosensis. The sequence goes on from NZ_JAAOYM010000001.1 coordinate 2,070,563, forward strand.
GGCCGGTTACGACCGGGTGTTGCTGGACGCACCGTGCAGCGGGCTGGGATCGCTGCGCAGGCGACCGGAGGCGCGCTGGCGCAAGGAACCCTCCGACATTCCCGACCTGACCAGGCTGCAGGGCGAACTGCTCGGCTCGGCGATCCGGCTGCTGCGAACTGGCGGTGTGGTCACCTACGTCGTGTGTACGCCGCACCTGGCCGAAACCGAGGGCGTGATTTCCGACGCCGTCCGCAGGAACGACGGCGTGGTCGAGGTGGTCGACGCGCGCGAGTTCTTCCCCGGCGTGCCGGACCTGGGCGAGGGTCCGTACGTTCAGCTGTGGCCGCACCGGCACGGCACGGACGCCATGTTCTGCGCCATGCTGCGCAAGCTGTGACGGCGGCAGGGAAGGCGCTCGGGCTCGTCGCCGCCTCGTGCGGCGGCGTGGAGACCCGGTTGTGCGCCGAACTCGCCGAGCCCGCCGTGCGGCGCGGGTGGCGGCTGGCCGTCACGTTGACCCCTACCGCGGCGCGCTGGCTGGCCGGGACCGGCGAGTTGGACCGGTTGCGGTCGCTGACCGAACTGGAGGTTCGCCACGAACCCCGGCTGCCGGGGCAGCCGCGCCCGCACCCCGACCCGGCGACGTTCCTGTTCGCTCCCGCGAGCGCGAACTCCGTGGCCAAGCTCGCGCTCGGCATCGCGGACAACCAGGCGACCACCGTGCTCGGCGACGCGCTGGGCGAGCCGGGTGTCGACATCGTGGTGGGCTACCAGGTGCGGGACAGCCGGTTCTGCCACCCTGCCTGGCAGGGCCATCTCGACACGCTGTCCGCCGCCGGCGTGCGCACCCACCGGCTGCTGCCGGGACGGTCGTGGACGGGGCTGCTCGACCTGCTGGCATGAGCCCGCAGTCCGAAGCCCGTCCGAAGCTGCCGGATCCCGGTCCGACACCGCGCGCGTGGCGGCGCGCGGGCCCCTCGTACACTCGCGGCGTGGCCCAGCAACCCCTGATCGCACCCAGCATCCTTTCCGCCGACTTCGCCCGGCTCGGTGAGGAGATCCACGCCGTCGAAGGCGATGGCGACGCGCGCGCCGACTGGATACACGTCGACGTGATGGACGGCCACTTCGTACCCAACCTCACGCTGGGCCTGCCGGTGGTGACCTCGCTGTTGAAGGTCACCGACATCCCGCTCGACTGCCACCTGATGATCGAGGACCCGGACCGCTGGGCGCCCGGCTACGCGGAGGCGGGCGCCTACAACGTCACCGTGCACGTCGAAGCGGCGCACGACCCGGTGATGATCGCGAAGAACCTGCACGCCGCCGGGGCCAAGGCGGGTCTCTCGGTGAAACCGGACACCCCGCTGGAAGACCACCTCGACACGTTGAAGCACTACGACACGCTGCTGGTGATGTCGGTGGAGCCCGGCTTCGGCGGCCAGTCGTTCATCCCAAGGGTGCTGGACAAGGTCCGCACCGCCCGCCGCCTCGTCGACACCGGACACCTCAAGGTGCTCGTGGAGATCGACGGCGGCATCAACGCCGACACCATCGAACAGGCCGCCGAGGCGGGGGTCGACTGCTTCGTCGCGGGCTCGGCCGTGTACGGCGCGCAGGACCCCGCCGAGGCCGTAGCGGCGCTGCGAGCACAGGCGAGGCGGGCAGCACGGCGGTGAGCCCGGCACCGGGCGAACCCGCCACCGACCCGGCTTCGGACGCGGTGGTGAAGGCCATGGCCCGCGCGCTGGCCCTCGGCGAGTCCGTGCGTGGCACCACCAGCCCCAACCCGCCCGTGGGCGCGGTGATCCTCGACGCGGCAAGCAGGCCGGTCGGTGAGGGCGCCACCCAGCCGCCCGGCGGACCGCACGCCGAGGTGATGGCGCTGCGGCAGGCCGGTGACCGCGCTCGCGGCGGCACCGCCGTTGTCACCCTCGAGCCGTGCGCGCACCACGGTCGCACCCCGCCGTGCGCGGACGCGCTGGTCAATGCCGGGATCGCGGCCGTGCGTTACGCGGTGGCCGACCCTCACCCGCTTGGCGCGGGCGGCGGCGAGGTGTTGCGGGCAAGCGGGGTGGACGTCGAGGCAGGGCTGCTCGGAGACCGGGTGGCAGGCGGCCCGCTGCGGGCGTGGCTGCACGTCACGCGCACCGGTCGCCCGCACGTGACGTGGAAGTACGCGGCGAGCCTCGACGGCCGCGTTGCCGCGGCCGACCGCACCAGCAGATGGATCTCCGGCCCACAGTCCCGTGCCGAGGTGCACGCCATGCGGGCAGCGGCCGACGCGGTCGTGGTCGGCACCGGCACCGTGCGCGCGGACGACCCGTGGCTGACCGTCCGCACACCCGAGGGCGAACTCGCCTCCCGCCAGCCGTTGCGCGTGGTGGTGGGCACGGGCGAGATCGGCGACTCCGCCAGGGTGCTCGACAGCGCGGCACCGACGCTGCGAGCACGTACCCGTGACCCTCGGCAGGTGCTCGGCCTGCTCAGCGAGCGCGACGTCGTGGACGTGCTGCTGGAGGGCGGTCCCACACTGGCGGGAGCGTTCGTGCGGGCCGGGGTGGTGGACCGGATCGTGGCCTATGTCGCGCCGATCCTGCTCGGGCAGGGCCCGGCGGCGCTCGGACCCTCGGGCGTGTCGACGATCACCGAAGCGCACCAATGGCGGGTCGAAGGGGTCACCATGACTGGTAGGGATGTGCGGATCTCGGCGGTCCCGGCCACGGGGCAAGGAGGCGGCTAGTGTTCACCGGCATTGTTGAGGAACTCGGCGAGGTCGTCGGCGTCGAGCCGCGGGGTGACGCCACCCGCCTCACCGTGCGCGGGCCGGTGGTGGCCGGTGATGCCAGGCACGGTGACTCCATCGCGGTGAATGGTGTCTGCCTCACCGTGGTGGACGTCTCCGGCGGCGAGTTCACCGTGGACGTCGTGGCCGAGACGCTGCGGCGCACCAGCCTGGACAAGGTCGAGCCGGGCCGCCTGGTGAACCTGGAGCGGGCGATGCCCGCCGACGGCCGGTTCGGCGGGCACGTCATGCAGGGCCATGTAGACGGCACCGCGGTGTTCCTATGCAGGGAACCGGAAGGGCTCACCCACTTCGCGTTCCCGCCCGAGCTGGGCCGCTACATCGTGGAGAAGGGCTCCATCGCCGTGGACGGCATCTCGCTCACCGTGGCGGGGGTGACGGCGGAGGAGTTCGCGGTGGCGCTGATTCCCACCACCCTGTGGCTGACCACGCTGGGTCGTGCCGAACCGGGCGACCGGGTCAATCTCGAGGTCGATGTGCTGGCCAAGTACGTCGAGAAACTGGCCACCGTCCACCTTCGGGGTGCCTCGGTGGACAATGGTGTGGGCAAGGAGGACGCGTGACCATGACTGAGCCCCCCGCTGTGGACATCGGTCTGATCGAGCAGGCCATCGAGGACATCGCCAACGGCCGCCCCGTGATCGTCGTGGACGACGAGGACAGGGAGAACGAGGGCGATCTGATCTTCGCGGCGGAGAAGGCCACCCCGGAGCTGGTGGCGTTCATGGTGCGATACACCTCCGGCTACATCTGCGTCCCGCTCACCGAGGACGACTGCGACCGGCTGGATCTGCCGCCGATGTACCACACCAACCAGGACCGGCGCGGCACCGCCTACACCGTGACCGTGGACGCTGCCGAGGGCGTCGGCACCGGCATCTCCGCGGCCGACCGCAGCCACACCATCCGGCTGCTGGCCGACTCCACCGCGCGGCCGTCCGACTTCCGCAGGCCGGGACATGTGGTGCCGCTGCGGGCCAAGGAAGGTGGCGTGTTGCGCAGGCCCGGCCATACCGAGGCGGCCGTGGACCTGGCCAGGATGGCCGGGCTCACCCCTGCCGGGGTGCTGTGCGAGATCGTGTCGCAGAAGAACGAGGGCGACATGGCGCTGCGCGACGAACTCGAGGTGTTCGCCGCCGACCACGACCTGCGGCTGATCACGATCGCCGACCTGATCGCCTACCGCAAGCGCAAGGAGAAGCAGGTCGAGCGCGTCGCCGAGGCACGTGTCCCGCTCGCCGCGGGGACGTTCCGCGCGATCGGCTACGACAGCCTGCTCGACGGCATCGAGCATGTCGCCTTCGTCTACGGCGACATCGGCGACGGTGAGGACATCCTGGTGCGAGTGCACTCCGAATGCCTCACCGGGGACGTGTTCGGGTCGCTGCGCTGCGACTGCGGGCCTCAACTGCAGTCCGCGCTGGCGGCGGTGGCGCGGGAGGGCCGGGGCGTCGTGCTCTACATCCGAGGCCATGAGGGGCGCGGGATCGGCCTGCTGCACAAACTGCAGGCCTACCAGTTGCAGGACGCGGGTGCCGACACCGTGGACGCCAACCTCGCGCTTGGCGTGCCCGCGGACGCGCGCGACTACGGCACGGGGGCGCAGATCCTGGCCGACCTCGGCGTGCGGTCGATGCGGTTGCTGACCAACAACCCCGCGAAACGGGTCGGGCTGGAGGGCTACGGGCTGCGCGTGACGGGGCGGGTGCCGCTGCCGATCTCACCCAATCCGGAGAACCTGCGGTATCTGCGCACCAAGCGCGACCGCATGGGGCACGATCTTTCGCAGTTGGAGCACCTCGACGACGTGGGCGCCGAGGTCGGTGAGCTGCGAGACGGCGGGGGTCAGGCATGAGCGGTGAAGGGCGGCCCGAGGCGGGCCTGGAGTTGCGGGAGTGCGCCGACCTGCGGTTGGCGATCGTGGCGACCAGGTGGCACCCGAGGATCACCGACAGTCTGCTGGAGTCGGCGCTGCGCACGGCCGGTGAGGTGAGGCTGGCGGAGAAGCCGACGGTGTTGCGCGTCGCGGGCGCCGTGGAGCTGCCCGTGGTGGCACAGGCCCTTGCTCGCGGCCACGACGCCGTCGTGGCGCTCGGCGTGGTGATCCGCGGCGGAACGCCGCACTTCGAGTACGTGTGCGACGCCGTGACCGCGGGACTGACGCGGGTGGCGCTGGACGAGAGCACACCGGTGGGCAACGGCGTGCTGACCTGTGACACCGAGGAGCAGGCGGTGGACCGCGCGGGCCTGCCGGGTTCGCGGGAGGACAAGGGCCGTGAGGCCACCGTGGCGGCGCTGACCACCGCGAACGTGCTGCGTGGGCTGCGCGAGCCATGGCAGGAACAGGGCTTCGTGTGAGGGTTCGGTGAGCTTTTCGATGGGCAAGGTGACCGGTCAGCGGGCGGAGGCAGGCGAGGGCATCGTGCTGCGGCCACGGCGCGTGGTGTGGATGGCGGTGTTCGTGGCCGTGGTGCTGCTGGCGGTGTTCGTGACGGTCGGCGTGCTGCTGCGCACCTCCGACACCGGAGTGATCTTCCACGTCAGCGATCAGGTGGCGATGATCGGTGTCGGCGTGGTGCTGGCGGCGGCCTCGCTGGTGTTCGCGTTGCCGCGTGCCCGTGCCGACGCCGAAGGCATCGAGGTTCGCAACGTGCTGTCCACCAAGTACTTCTCGTGGAACGAGGTGCTTTCGGTGAGTTTCCCCGACGGTGCCTCGTTCGCGCGGCTGGAGTTGCCGGACTTCGAGTACCACTCGGTGCTGGCCGTCCAAGCCGTAGACAGGGAACGCGCGGTCGAGGCCGTGCGTGCGCTGCGCAAGCTCCACCGGCAGGCACGCGGCGAGTAGCCGCGTGCGGCGGGGTCAGCGTGTTCGCCGCCTCGCGATGGCGACGCCCGCCAGGCAGAGCGCACCGCCCGCGAGCCCGTACCCGGTGGGCACCTCACTGAGCAGCAGCCACGACAGCAGCACCGAAACGGCAGGCACGGCGTAGGTCGTCGCGCTCATCCTGCCCGCTTCGGTGCGGCGCAGCGCGTAGGCCCAGGTACTGAAGCCGATCGCGGTGGGAAACAACCCGAGGTAGATGCCGCCCGCGAGCGCGCCGGGTGAGGCCGTGCCCAGTTCGCCGACGAGTTGCGGGGTCCAGGGCAGCAGCGCTGCGGTGCCGAGCGCGCAGCCCAGCAAGGTCACGGCCGCGGCGTCCACGCTTCGCAGTGCCACCTTCTGGATCAGCACGCCCGCGGCGTACAGCAGCGCGGCCAGCAGGCACAGCCCGACGCCGAGCCAGTCGCCCCCGCCGCCGGAGTCCATGCTGATCACGGCGATTCCGGCGAGCGCGACAAAGGAGCCGACGATGAGCGTGCGCGGGCGGCTCTCACCGAGGAACATCCCGGCACCGAAGGCGATCAGCAGCGGCGCGAGGTTCACCAGCAACGCGGCGGTGCCCGCGTCCAGGTGCTGCTCGGCGGCGTTGAGGGCCACCGTGTAGCCGGCCAGCCACAGCACCCCGTATGCGGCGACCAGCACCAGCGAACGCCGCGAGGTGGGTAGCCGCGGCAGCCGCCGGTAGCTGAGTGGTACCAGCACGGCGAGCGCGGCCGTGGCGACGGCAAGCCGAAGCAGTGCCAGCGGCGCGGGGGAGAACGCGTGCCCGATGCCCCGGATGGCGACGAACGCGGACGCCCACAGCACCACGGTGACGGTGGCGGCCACGGCGGCTTTGCGACGGTCGTTCGTCGAGACCACGGGATCCGGGTCGGAAACGGGCAGCGATCGGGTCATGTTCCCATCCTCACCAGGTAGGACTCGACACGACAAGCGAATATTTCTCCATGTCCGTTAAGCGCTGCTGTACATTCTGCGGATGCTCGACGTACCGCGCCTGCGCGTGTTGCGCACCGTCGTCGCGAAGGGGTCGGTTCGTGCGGCCGCTGCCGCATTGGACTACACGCCCTCCGCGGTGAGTCAGCAGCTGACGTCCCTGCAGCGGGAGACGGGGCTGCGGCTGGTGGAGCGGGTGGGAAGGGGGATCGAGCCGACGGCGGCGGCGCGGGTACTCGCGGCCGAGGCCGAGTCGCTGTTCCAGGCGCTGAGCCGGGTGGAGGGATTGGTCAGGGATCTGCGGGACGGCAGGACCGGTAGCCTCTCCATCGGTTACCTCGCATCGGCGGGAGCCACCTGGCTTCCCGAGGTGGTCGCCACCCTGCTCGCGGAGTTCCCGCGGTTGCGGATCGATCTCCGCCTCGCCGAGCCGGTCGATACGCAGCGGGCGGAGACGGACCTCGCGTTGTTCATCGAAAGCCCTGGGCGGCGGCCGCCTGAGCTGACCCGGGTGTGCCTGCTTGCGCAAGACCCCTACTTCGTCGTGGTCCGCGAAAGCGACCCGCTGGCCGGCCTGGCGCGGGTGCCGTTGGCGGCGCTGGCCGAGCGTGGCTGGATCGACAACGAACTGGAGAACGGGCCGTGTCGGCAGGTGCTGCTGTCCGCGTGCGCGGAGGCGGGGTTCTGCCCCCGGTTCACCGTGGAGACGCACGATTACCGCACCGCCATCACCTTCGCGGGCACCGGTATCGGGATCACGGTGGTTCCCGGGTTGGGTATCGGCCGGCTGCCGGAGGGACTGGTCGCGAGGCCGGTGGTGGAGCCTGTTCCGGTGCGCCGCGTGTGCGTGGCGATCAGGGAGGCCGTCGCAGAGCATCCGGCGACGTTGCGGGCGCTGGAACTGCTCAGGTCCGCGGTGGCGAGCGACCCGCCGGGGCGCTAGCGCGGCGAGATGTCGAGGTCCACGACCACGGGTGCGTGGTCGGAGGCGGCCTTGCCCTTGCGCTCCTCCCGGTCGACGTAGGCGTCGGTGACGGCGCCCGCGAACGCCGCGTTGGCATAGACCAGGTCGATGCGCATGCCGCGGTTCTTCGGGAACGCCAGTTGCCGGTAGTCCCAGTAGGTGTAGGGGCGGTCGTACTTGAGCGCGCGGGGGACGACGTCGGTGAGCCCCGCCTCGCCCAGCATCGTGAGCGCCTTGCGTTCCGGATCGGTGACGTGTGTGGAGTCGGCGAAGGCGGTGATGTCCCAAACGTCGTCGTCGGTCGGTGCGATGTTGAAGTCGCCGAGGACGGCGAAGGGCCTGTCGGGGTCGCGCTCGGCGACCACCGTCGCGTGCAGTGCCTCCAGCCAGCGGAGTTTGTAGCTGTAGTGCGGGTGACCCACTTCGCGGCCGTTGGGCACGTACACCGACCACACCCGGACACCCGCGCAGGTGGCGCCGATGGCCCTGCGCTGGGTCTCGCCCTCGTAGCCGGGCTCGCCGACCAGGCCGGTGGTGACGTCGGTGATACCGACGCGGGAGAGCACCGCCACGCCGTTCCACCGGCCGCCGCCGTTGCAGGCGACGTCGTAGCCGAGTTCACCGACCTCCCGGCTGGGAAACGCCGCCTCTTCGCACTTCAGCTCCTGCAGGCACACCACATCGGGTTGGGCCGAGGACAACCACGAAAGCAACCGGGGCAGCCGCGCGGTGACGGAGTTGACGTTCCAGGTGGCGATCCGCATGCGGCGAGAATCCCACACGCGTTTCGTATAACGTCCTATACGGCACGGCCGCCGTGCGTACCCTGTGGTCATGACGCGCGCGAGGGCGAGGAAGCCGCGAGCGATCCTGTTCGACGTGCTCGAGACGCTGGTGCGGCTGGAACCGCTGCGTGAGCGCTTCGTCGAAGTGGGCAGGCCGGAGCACGAACTGGAGCTGTTCTTCGCCAGGACATTGCGTGACGGGATGGCGTACACGCTGTCGGGCGAGGCGCCGCCGTTCCGGGAGGTGGCCGCCGCGCAACTCGCACTGACCTCCGGGCACACCCTGAACACGGGGCAGATCGAGTACGTGCTGGACGGCTTCACACAACTGCCGCTGCAACCGGACGGCCGCCGCGCGCTGGACCCGGTCTCCGAGGCCGGTGTCCCAGCCTACGGCTTCACCCACGGCTCCGCCGACGTGCTGGAGCGGGCCCTCGAAAGGGAAGGCCTCCGCGACCGGATCGTGCGGGTGCTGTCGACGCGCGAGATCGGCATATTCAAGCCGCCCGCCCGCGCCTACCACTGGGCGTGCGAGCGAACCGCCACCCGGCCCGAGGCCACCGCACTCGTCGCCGTGCACTCGTGGGACACCAGCGGCGCGGCGCGGGCCGGCCTGCTCGCGGGCTTCGCCACCCGATTGGAAGGCAGGCTTCCCACGATCGCCGAACCACCACATGTGACGGCGGAGGGCGTCGACGAGGTGGTCGCCGACCTGCTCGCGCTGCCGGACTGAGCGAGCGGCCGCGGCAGGAGCGTCGCGCGCCCGGCCGTGCGGAGGCACTTCCCGTGATGTCGGACGGCCGCCATAGGCTGGGAGTGTGGCTGACCCGTCGACCTACCGGCCCTCGCCCGGCAGCATTCCCGACGCTCCCGGTGTCTACAAGTTCCGCGACGCCGGGGAGCGGGTCATCTACGTCGGCAAGGCCAAGAGCCTGCGAAGCAGGCTGAACTCCTACTTCGCCGACCTGGCAGGCCTGCACCCCAGGACCCGGCAGATGGTCACCACGGCGGCAGGTGTGGAGTGGACGGTGGTGTCCACCGAGGTCGAGGCGCTGCAACTGGAGTACAACTGGATCAAGGAGTTCGATCCGCGGTTCAACGTCCGCTACCGCGACGACAAGACCTACCCCGTGCTCGCCGTCACGCTGCACGAGGAGTTCCCCCGCCTGCACGTCTACCGTGGTCCGCGTAAGAAAGGGGTGCGCTACTTCGGCCCTTACGCGCACGCGTGGGCGATCCGGGAGACGCTGGATCTGCTGCTGCGGGTGTTTCCCGCCCGCACCTGCTCAACCGGCGTGTTCCGCAGGCACGGCCAGATCGGCAGGCCGTGCCTGCTCGGCTACATCGACAAGTGCTCCGCGCCCTGTGTCGGCAACGTCTCCGCGCAGCGGCACCGCGAGATCGTCGAGGACTTCTGCGACTTCCTCGCGGGCCGCACCGAGGTGATGATCCGCAGGCTGGAACGGGAGATGGCGCGGGCGGCCGAGTCGCTGGAGTTCGAGCGGGCCGCCCGGCTGCGCGACGACCTCGGTGCACTGCGCAGGGCGATGGAGAAGCAGGCGGTGGTGCTCGGCGACGGCACCGACGCCGACGTCATCGCCTTCGCCCACGACGAGCTGGAGGCCGCGGTGCAGGTCTTCCACGTCAGGGGCGGCCGCGTCCGCGGCCAGCGTGGCTGGGTGATCGACAAGGTCGAGGAGATGGACGTGCCCGCGCTGGTGGAGCAGTTCCTCTCGCAGTTCTACGCCGAGCAGGCCGAACTGGCCGAACAGGCACCGGGCAACGGTTCGCCGGTGCCACGGGAGGTGCTGGTGCCGGACCTGCCGCCCGATGCCGACACGCTGTCGGAGTGGCTGTCCGGGTTGCGCGGCTCGCGGGTCCGGCTGCGGGTGCCGCAGCGCGGCGACAAGCGGGCGCTGGCCGAGACCGTGGCCCGCAACGCCGAGGAGGCCTTCGCCCAGCACAAGTTGCGCAGGGCCGGCGACCTGACCGCCCGCTCGGCCGCGCTGGCCCAGCTGCAGGAGTACCTGGGTCTGGACAGCGCACCACTGCGCATCGAGTGCGTGGACATCAGCCACATCTCCGGTAGCGACGTGGTCGCCTCACTCGTGGCGTTCGAGGACGGGGTGCCGCGCAAGTCGGAGTACCGCCGCTTCGCGCTGCGGGAAGCGGCCGCCGAGGGGGATGTGGCCGCGATCGCCGAGGTCGTGCGCCGCCGGTTCGCCCGTTACCTGGCCGAGAACACCGAGAACACCGGGAGTGCACAGGAACGGGAGGGCGCGCCCGGCATCGACGCCGAGACCGGCAGGCCACGCAAGTTCGCCTACCCGCCGAACCTGCTCGTCGTCGACGGAGCTGGTCCGCAGGCCACGGCGGCCGCCGACGTGCTTGCCGAGCTCGGCATCACCGACGTGGCCGTGGTGGGGCTGGCCAAACGGCTGGAGGAGGTGTGGCTGCCCGCGGAGCCGGACCCGGCCATCCTGCCGAGGACGTCCGACGCGCTGTACCTTCTGCAGCGGGTACGCGACGAGGCACACCGCTTCGCGATCCGCTATCACCGCCAGAAGCGGTCCAGGCGAATGCGGACGTCTGTGCTGGACGGGATACCCGGCCTCGGGCAGGCGCGAAAGACGGCGCTCGTCAAGCATTTCGGTTCGGTGAAGAAGCTGAAGCAGGCGAGCGTGGACGAGATCGCCAAGGTGCCTGGGTTCGGCATGCGCACGGCACAGGCCGTGCACGCCGCGCTCGCAGGGGAAGGCACCGAGACGGAAGGGGAGTCGCAGACGTGACCGACGAAGAAGCCAGGGCCTCCGGCATGGAGGTGGCGGTGGTGACCGGGCTTTCCGGCGCGGGCAGAAGCACGGCGGCGAAGTGCCTGGAGGACCTCGGCTGGTTTGTGGTGGACAACCTGCCGCCGGAACTGATTTCCACGATGGTGGAACTCGGTGCGCAGGCCAGTGGGGCGATCACCAAGGTGGCCGTGGTGATGGACGTACGCTCGCGTGCCTTCACCGACGACCTGGCCTCGGTCATCAAGGACCTCGACGCGCGCGGCTACAAGCCGAGGGTGTTGTTCCTTGAGGCCACCGACGCGGTGCTCATCCGCCGCTTCGACCAGGTGCGCAGGAGTCACCCGATGCAGGGCGACGGTCGGCTGGCCGACGGGATCGCGGCCGAGCGGGCGCTGCTCGCGCCGCTGCGGGAGGAGGCGGACCTGGTGCTGGACACCTCCGCGCTCTCGGTGCACGAACTGCGGGCCAAGATCGAGGACGCGTTCGGCTCCGAGACCAGCACCCAGACGAGGGTCACGGTGCTGTCGTTCGGGTACAAGTACGGCCTGCCGATGGACTCCGATCTGGTGATGGACGTGCGGTTCCTACCGAACCCGTTCTGGATTCCCGAGCTGCGCGACCACACCGGCCTCGACGGAGACGTCCGCAACTACGTGCTGGGGCAGGAGGGTGCCGAGGACTTCCTCGAGCGTTACCACGAGTTGCTGCGGCTCATCGGCGCGGGCTACAAACGCGAGGGCAAGCGCTACCTCACGCTCGCGGTGGGCTGCACCGGCGGCAAGCACCGCAGCGTGGCGATCTCCGAGGAACTCGCCAAACGATTATCCAAAGAGGACGGCATGGCGGTGAAGGTGGTGCACAGGGACCTGGGCAGGGAGTGAACGCGAGGATGCGTGCCGTCGCACTCGGTGGTGGTCACGGGCTGCACGCGACGTTGGCGGCGCTGCGCAGGCTGACCCGCGACATCACCGCGGTCGTCACCGTAGCCGACGACGGGGGCTCCTCCGGCAGGTTGCGCCGTGAGCTCGGTCTGCTGCCTCCCGGCGACCTGCGCCAGGCGCTCGACGCGCTCGCCGACAACAACGGCGAAACCCTGTGGGCCCAGGTGTTTCGATACCGCTTCGGCGGTACCGGCGCGCTGAACGGGCACGCGGTGGGCAACCTGCTGCTGGCTGGGCTGTTCGAGGTGCTGGGTGACCCTGTCACCGGGCTCGACGAGGCGGGAAGGCTGCTCGGCATCGAGGGGCGGGTGCTGCCGATGTCGGTGGAGCCGCTGGAGATCGAGGCCGAGGTCACCGGCCTGGAGAACGGCGAGGTGAGCCTCATCCGGGGTCAGGTGGCCGTGGCGAGCACGCCGGGCCAGGTGCATCGCATCACCCTGCGCAACCCGGGCAGGCCAGGGCAACCGCCCGCCGCCTGCGCCGAGGCCGTCGACGCCGTGCTGTCGGCGGACACCGTGTTCCTCGGCCCCGGTTCGTGGTTCACCAGCGTGCTGCCGCATCTGCTGGTTCCTGAGTTGCACGACGCGCTGGTGCGTACCAGTGCGACGAAGGTCGTCATCCTCAACCTTGTCCCACAGCCGGGTGAGACGGCTGGGTTCTCACCCGAACGGCACCTCGACGTACTCTTCCAGCACGCTCCCCGGCTCAAGGTGGACGCGGTGATCGCCGACCGTGACTCCGTGCCCACTCCGGCGCGGCTGCGGCGCGCGGCCGCCGCGCTGGGCGGGCGCGCGCATCTGGCTACCGTGGCTGCTTCGGGTGTGGCCGACAGGCACGATCCGGATGCCCTTGCTGGTTGTGTGCGAGAGGCTCTTGGTCTGACCGAGAGCGAGAGGGAGGGGCTGACATGGCGATGACCGCCGCGGTCAAGGACGAGCTGAGCAGGCTCGAGATCACCAAGCTCAGTCCGAGGCGGTCGGAGGTTTCGGCGATGCTGCGATTCGCGGGGGGCCTGCACATCGTCGGAGGAAGGGTCGTGGTCGAGGCCGAACTGGACACCGGTTCGGTGGCGCGCAGGCTGCGTAAGGAGATTCACGAGCTGTACGGCTACCACTCCGACGTGCACGTGATCACCGCGGGCGGGCTGCGCAAGGGGACCAGGTATGTCGTTCGGGTGGTCAAGGACGGTGACGGTCTGGCGAGGCAGACCGGGTTGATCGACCAGCGCGGCAGGCCCGTGCGTGGGCTGCCCGCCGCCGTGGTGTCGGGTGGCCTCGCCGACGCGGAGGCCGCGTGGCGGGGCGCGTTCCTCGCGCACGGCTCGCTGACCGAACCGGGCCGGTCGTCGTCGCTGGAGGTCACCTGCCCCGGTCCCGAGGCGGCGCTGGCGCTCGTCGGTGCCGCTCGCAGGCTCGGTATCCAGGCCAAGTCGAGGGAGGTGCGCGGCGCCGACCGGGTCGTGGTACGTGACGGCGACGCCATCGGCGCGTTGCTGACCCGGCTCGGCGCCCACGAGACCGTGCTCGCGTGGGAGGAACGTCGGATGCGGCGCGAGGTGCGGGCCACGGCCAACCGGCTGGCGAACTTCGACGACGCCAACCTGCGCCGCTCCGCGCGCGCCGCGGTCGCCGCGGCCGCCAGGGTGGAGCGCGCGATGGACATCCTCGGCGACACCGCGCCCGACCATCTGCTCGCGGCGGGCAAGCTACGGCTGACCAACCGGCAGGCCTCGCTTGAGGAACTCGGCCAGCTGTCCGACCCGCCGATGACCAAGGACGCCGTGGCCGGCCGGATCAGGCGGCTGCTGGCGATGGCCGACAAGCGCGCGCAGGAGCTCGGAGTCCCCGACACCGAGTCGGCCGTGACCCCGGAGATGCTCGAGGAAGGCGCCTGACCAGCGAGGTGTGAACACCGGGCTAAACCCGCGCCCGGCGCATCGCGGCAGCCGTAACGCAGCGGTTGCACGCCCGCGCGGCGACCCGAAACGTGCGCGGCCAACCCTCGTGGCACTGGCCGGACACGACAAAAGGGGGCCGCTGGTGCACACGACGGGCAACGACATGGTGGGTGCCACCGACAGTTCCGAACTCGCCGAGTTCGCCGTGGCGACCGTGGCCGCGCGGGTGCGAAGCTGGCTGCGGTGCCGCTCCTGGCGGGCCGACGACTGGACAGCGGCTGAGCTCGTCGCCGCCAAGAGCGGGCGCACGGTCAGTGTGGTGATCCCGGCTCGCGACGAGGAGGCCACGGTCGGCGAGATCGTGCGCACCATCCGCACGTCGCTGGTGGAGCGTCACCGGCTGGTGGACGAGGTGGTCGTGGTCGACTCCCGGTCCCGTGACGCCACGGCGGCCGTGGCGGCCGGTGCGGGCGCCACCGTCGTCGCGCAGGACGCGGTGCTGCACCCACTGCCCGGCCTGACCGGCAAGGGGGAGGCGCTGTGGAAGGGACTCGCCGCCACCACCGGCGACCTGGTGGTGTTCGTGGACGGCGACCTGTACGACTTCACCGCCGACTACGTCACCGGACTGCTCGGCCCGCTGCTGACCAACGCCGACGTGGACTACGTGAAGGGTTTCTACCACCGTCCATTCCTGGGCGAGGGCCGCACCGACGCCGACGGCGGCGGCCGGGTCACCGAACTGGTCGCCAGGCCGCTGCTGAACATGTACTGGCCGGAGCTGTCCGGGTTCGTGCAGCCGCTGGCGGGCGAGTACGCGGGCAGGCGGGAGGTGCTGGAGAGTATCCCGTTCGTCGCGCACTACGGGGTCGAGGTCGCCCACCTGATCGACCTGCTGGAGTGTCGTGGCCTCGACGCGCTCGCACAGGTGGACCTGGGTATCCGGACCCACCGGCACCAGAGCACGCGGGCGCTGGGCAGGATGGCGGGCCAGATCATCCTGACGATCATGGAACGGCTGGACGGTTACGGGCGGCTGGTGTCGGCCGAGCCGCCGTCACCGCTACTCGCCCAGTTCCGCGGGGGTGGCAGCGGTGAAGGCGTCGATCGCGAACTCCTCGTCACCGACCTCACCGTGCGGCAGCGACCGCCGCTGGCGACGGTGCGGCCCGCGCCCGCGTGCCGAGATTGACCTGGCGGGGGCGTCAGTCGGACACGTCGGCGTGGGCGACCACGTTGGTGATCCGCACCCGCACCAGGTACTCGCCCGGCACCGCGTTGCGCTTGCCGAACGCCTCGGCCTGCTCGGCACCCATGTACCGCCCGCCGATGACGGTGGCCCAGTGCAGCATCTCGTCCAGGTCCTCGCTGATGCTGGCCTCACCGGTGAAGTGCACGTAGGAGTACGGCGGACGCTGGTCGTCCACCGCCATCGACACCCTCGACTCGGCCCGCAGCGACCTGCCCTTGACCGAGGTCGCGCCGGTGTTGAACACGAACTCGTCGGCCCCGTCGGCACCGCCTTCGTTGAGCACGAACCAGATGGGGGTGACGTGGGGGGAACCATCGGCGCGGATCACGCCCAGCTTGCCCGTCCTTGTGCCCTCGTTCGCGAACGACCACCACTCTGCTTTGGACATCTGCCGCATGATCGCTGACAGTACCGGGCGCCGCGGCCGGTGTTTAGCGGCGTCCGCACCCGGTTAAACAATCGCGACCCGGGAGGTGAGCGTGGCTGAACGCGGATCGCGAAATGGGCGCTGGCCACAGCGCTGGCCGGTGCAACCGCTGCCGCGCACGCCATGGTCCGCTCAGGAGCCAACGGTCCACCAGGCCAGCCCCGCGTTGATCGACGCGGCGGCACGGCGCGCGGGCGCGCGGCCGTCCGGCAACTGGTTCGCCTTCGCCGACAGCCGCGTCGTCCGGGCCGACCGCCCGTTCGGGACCACGGTGGCGGGGCGGGAACTGGTCGCCTGGCGAGACGAGGGTGGTGCGCTCGTGGTCGGTCCGGGTGCCTGCCCGCACCTGGGCGCGCCGCTGGCCGAGGGCCGCGTGGTGTGCGGGGAGGTGGTGTGCCGCTGGCACGGTCTCGCCCTCCCGCCGGACGGCAGACCAGGCTGGCGGCCGTTGCCCGCCTACGACGACGGGGTGCTGTCGTGGGTGCGGCTGGATGCCGAGGGTGGCGAGCCGCCGACGCCGGAACCGGTGCTGCCGCCGCGTCCCGCCACTGCCGGGTCGCTTTCGGCCGTCACGCGGCTGGAGGGGGTGTGCGAGCCGTTCGACGTGGTCGCCAACCGGCTCGACCCCTGGCACGGCGCCTGGTTCCACCCGTACTCGTTCACGCGGTTGAGCGTGGTGCGCGCGCCAGGGGCCACCGCCACCGACGGAGACGACCGGTTCCTCGTGGACGTCACCTTCCGCGTCGGCCCCCGGCTGGGGGTCGCCGTCCGTGCCGAGTTCAGCTGCCCCGAGCCGCGCACCGTCGTGATGCGCATCGTGTCGGGCGAGGGTGAGGGCAGCGTGGTCGAGACCCACGCCACGCCGGTGGGTATCGGGCCGGACGGGCTGCCCCGCACCGCGGTGCTGGAGGCCACGGTGGCGAGTTCGCCGAGGCCGGGGTTCGCGGTGGCACGCAGGCTCGCGCCGCTGCTGCGACCCGCCATGCGGCGCGCGGCGAGCAGGCTGTGGCGCGACGACCTGGCCTACGCCGAGCGGCGCTACTCGCTGCGCCGCCGGGGAGCCGACCGGGGCGGCGACGGCGGTCGCTCGCGGTCCGGCGCGACCCGGACCGATCCCGTCCGATCCGATCGCGGCCATACGTACGGCAGGTCGGGCGGGACATCGCCGAACAGCCCGCCGTAGAAGTCCGGGTCCTTGCGCAGCAGCGCCGAGCGGTGACTTCGGTGGAACCGTGGATCGCCCAGCCACGGCGGCAGTTCACCCGCTTCCGCCAGTTCCCGCTGCTGGCGCACCTTCGCGCGGCCCCGGGTGCGGGCGAGGTCGGCCACCAGTTTGGTCGCGCAGGTGTCGGCGCGCCCGCTCTCGGTCCAGCGCGCACACATGGTCAGGCCGTACCGGGTGAGTGCTTCCTCGTAGCCCGCCCACATCCGCACCGCGGGATGATGCCGCCAGCCGTGCCCGGGCACCGTCAGGGCCCGCAGCACCTGCAGCGCCTCCACCCGCTGCTTGCCGAGCCTGCGCACGTCCAGCACCGCCGCGGAGGCCGCGAAGTCCGGGTAGGGCAGGAAGGTCTGCATGCGGGCACTCCGAGGTGGCTGAGGTGGCTGAGGTGGCCGAGGTGGTTGAGGTGGTTGAGGTGGCCGAGGTGTCAGCGCAGCAGCGCGGCGAGGCCCCGAAGCACGGTGTGTCGCCCGCTGGTCGGCACGCTGAGCAGGTCGTGCCCGGCCACCCCCCACCGCGCCAGCAGTTGGTTGGCCGCCTGCCAGCCGGTGGTGGCGGCGCGCTCCATGAGCGCCACCGGCAGGTCGACGCGGACGCAGTCGCCCGCGAGCACGAGCCCGTCCACCGGGGTGAGCACGCCGGGTCTGTGTCGGAACGTGCCGGGTGCGAACAGCGGGCAGTCGGCGCGCCACTCCACGCGGTCCGCCACGATGCGCGCCCGCGTGGTCTCCGGGTAGACGGCTCGCAGCCTGGCCAGCAGTTCCGACTCCACCCGCGCGCGCGGCCCGGTGGCGGCGTAGGCGTGCAGTTCCACTACCGAACCGCCGTGCCGGGTAGCCCAACCGGCGGCGTCACTGTCGTATCGGTCGAGCAGGCTGATGTTGTCCAGCGGCGGCAGCCCGCCGACCGCGAGGAACGCAGGACGGCCGGTGCCGACCCCTCGGTCCAGCCACAGCCTGCGCACGCAGAACGGCGGTGCCGTTTGCTGCGCGGCGATGCGTTCCCGCCACGGGCCGGTGCCAAGGCCCGGGGAGGAGTCGACCACTTCGCGCAGCCCCGTTACGTCCAGCGCCAGCACGACGGCGTCGGCGTCGACCGCCCGCTCTCCCGCGTAGACCCGCAGCCGCCGCGTGCCGCCCTGCTCGACCCGGTTGACCGGCACCCCCTCGTTGATCGTGGCGCCGCGGCGCCGCAGGTACTCCGCCAGCGGCTGCCACAGCAGGTGGAACGGCGCGCGCGGCACGTCGAACAGCAGCCCCTCGGCCGAGCCGAGGAAGTACAGGTGGAACATCACCGCCAGTTCCGCCGCCGAAAGCCGCCGAGGGTGAGCGAAAAAGCTGCGCGAGAACACGTCGAACGCCAGGTGTTGCGCCGCGGGCGGAAACCCGATGCGTTCCAGCAGGGTCCGCGCGTCCAGGTCGTCGAGTTCTCGGTAGGTGTCCGGTACCCGCACGTCCAGCAGCGAAAGGGCCGCCCGCGCGTTCAGCCGTGGCACGTCACGGACGGCGAACGTCGGGCTGCGGGCGACGAAGCCCAGCGCGTTCCACGGCGGCGTGCGCGGCACCCCGAGGAAGCTGTCCACCCTGCCGTGCGCGTCGACCAGCGGGTAGTCCGGCAGGGCAAGCAGTCCCGCCAGCTGCGGGTCGGCCCTGCGCAGCAGCGCGCGCAGGTTGTAGTACTGCCTGAAGAACGCGTGGAAACCACGGCTCATCCCGGTGCGGGTGCCGTCGGGCAGTGTGGTGGTCCACCCGCCGACCCGGCCACCCAGGTACGGCGCGCGTTCGAACAGGTCCACCGCCACGCCTCGCTCCGCCAGCCCGGTGGCCGCCGCGAGCCCCGCGATTCCGCCACCGGCCACCACGACCCGTGGTGCGGGAGAGGCGACGGTGCGGCGGCCTTGCGGTGCCGGATGCCGTCTGCTCCTGCGGTCGCGACTCATGCCCGCGCCTTTCTGGCGTGGAAGGTGTGCACGATGCCGCGTTGCCAGCCGCCGACGCCACGGCAGCCCACGTCGGTGAAACCGGCCGCCCGGAGGCGGTCGGCGAACCGCGGCGGCGAGTCGAACCGCCGCACGCTGCGCCACAGGTAGCGGTACAACCGCGCGTCGCCCGCGGCGAGCCTGCCAGCCGGGATGATCATCGACCAGCACACCGCGTGCCAGGTCAGCCGGGGCAACAGGTTCGGGCTCAGGCTGTAGTCATGCACCACCAGCAGCCCGCCGGGGCGCAGCAGCCGCCGCAGCGTCGTCAGCGTGGCGTCGGGGTCGGGCAGGTTGCGCACCAGGTAGGCGGCGAAGGCGGCGTCGAACGGTCCCCGCACCCCCGCGTCCGGCAGCGTCTCAACCCGGCTGTGCACGAACCGCACCGAGCCGGGCCACTCCTTGGCGCGCGCGACGTCGAGCATGCCGCGCGAGGCGTCCACCGCCACCACGGCCGCGCCGGGATCGGCGGCCAGCAGCGCGGCGGTCGACGCCCCGGTGCCACAGCCCGCGTCCAGGATGTGGGGACCCGCCTGCCGCGCCGTGGCGGCGGCCTCCCGCAAGTTGGCGTGGTAGCCGGGATTGAGGCCGACGAGCCGGTCGTAGGCGGCCGCGGCGGCGTCGAAGGCGGCGGGCACGTCCTGCCGAGTGAGCGCGGTACCCATCACGGCCCCTCCGGTGTGCCGCGGGAAATCCGCACCCGTCCGGCTGTTTCCTTGCGTTCGTGGTGGGTCCAGCCGAGCAGGGTGGCCGTGACGAGGCTGAAGCCGAACAGGAAGTCCTCCACCGGGATGTCCAGCGGGAACCTCAGCCCCAGGAAATGCGCGGCGTCGTAGTGCACGATCGGCGCGCTCAGCTTGGTCAGCCACCCGTCCACCGGTACCTGGAAGGCGAACACGATGGCCAGTGTCAGCCAGTACGCCTTGCGACGGAACAGTCCGGTGCGCAGCCAGGCGACCTCGATGAGCACGACGGCGGCCACCGAAAGCAGCGCGGGCACCGTGTAGCCGAGGCCGATCATGGCCGCTCCCCGAGCGGCAGTTTGCGCACGGTCTCGAACGTCAGCACCGCGCACAACGGGATCACCAGGAAGAACAGCGCCTCCTCGACGGGTAGACCCGGCGCAGCCCTGGCCCCGAGGGTGTAGTCGGGGCTGATGCTCCACACCCCCGCGGCGATGGCGGCGACATCCCACACCAGAAACGCCGCAGCAGGGGGACCGAGCGCGCGCAGCAGCCTGCCGGGCTTGCGGTACACGCCCGCGCCGGTGAACTCCAGCGGCAGCGTGACGGCGAGGCAGGCGGCCAGTACGAGCAGATAGTGCAGTTGTTCGGTCGATTCCATGGTCAGTCCCTCGTGGTCACCGACAGATCCGCGGCAGGGTTCGTTCTCGTCGCCCTCGTCGGGGTTGTCGTCCTCGCCAGCGCGGTCCGTGCCACCGCGGCACCGGCGAGCGCGAGCCGACGCGGTGTGCCGACCACCGCGCGACCGGAGAACACGTCGTGGTCGCGGTCCTCGATGCGGTCGAGGATGCGCGAGTACAGGTCGAGGGCCGTGGCCACACACGGCCGGGAAGCCGGGTGCAGCATCCCTATCCCCGGGCGGGCCCTGCGGTACACCTCCCGGGTGCGTGCGACCTGGTCGGCCAGCGCCGCCCTCACCTTCGGTTCCGCGCGCCCGTTCCGCAGGCACCACCGCAGCAGGTCGGTGTCGACCCCGTAGGCGGCGAGCTCGTCGGCGGGCAGGTAGACGCGGCCCATGCGCAGATCCTCGGCGACGTCGCGCAGGAAGTTGGTGAGCTGGAACGCCGCTCCCAGCGCCGCGGCGTGTGGTTCGGCCTCGCGACGGTCGCAGACCGTGCCAAGCACGGGAAGTACCTGCAGTCCGATCACTTCCGCCGACCCGTGCACGTAGGTGTCCAACTCGGTCCTGCTCGGATAGCCGCTGACCGTGAGGTCCATCCGCATCGAGTCCAGAAACGGCCCGAACAACTCCGGGTCCACGCCGAAGCGCGCGGTGGTGTCGACGACCGCCGCCAACACCGGGTCGTCGGTTGCGCCCGTCGCGAGCCCGTCGGCCAGCGCGGCCGCGATGTGGTCGATCCGCTCGGCGATGTCGCGCACGGCCCAGCCGGGCTCGGGGTCGTCGACGAGGTCGTCGACATAGCGGGCGAAGCCGTACAACGCGTGGATCGCGGGCCGCTGCGCGGGCCGCAGCAGCCGCGTGGCCAGGAAGTAGGTCCTGCCGTGCCGCGCGTGCAGCCGCCTGCAGCGTGCGTATGCCTCGCGCAGGCGCGGCTCGATGACCCTGGCGGCGGTCAGTTCCCTGCCGCTCACGAGCCCACCCACGGCGGACGTTCCCGGCATGCCGCGCGGAATACCCAGGTGACGCCGTGGTGATACGTGCCGCGGCCCTCGGGTCGCTGAAACGGAGGAAGCGCGGCGGTGCCTCACGAATCCTTGCGGTTGGCAAGCGCGAGGCTGAGGCCGAGGCCGATCATCGTGATACCACCCGCCCCGCCGAGGAGTTCCAGCCTGCGCGGTGAGCGCGCGAACCAGTCCCGTGCCGCCGACGCCGCCAGCGCCCAGCCGGAGTCCAGCAGCAGCGCCACCACCGGCAGCACGATGCCGAGCAGCAGGATCTGCACCGGGACCGGTGCCGCATCCCGCTCGACGAAGTGGGGCAATACCGCGGCGAGGAACACGATGGACTTGGGATTGGCGAACCCGACGACGAAGCCGTCCCGCAGTACGCGCAACGTGTTGCCCGCGCGCGGTGTGACGGCCGTGCCGAGTGCCTCGGAAAGCGAGCGCCGGTGCAGTACCGCCCGCACACCGAGGTACACGAGGTAGCAGGCGCCAGCCAACTTGACCACGGTGAAGGCCGCGGCCGAACGTTCCACCAGCGCGCCGAGGCCGAAGGCGACCGCGACGATCTGCAGGTAGATGCCCGCGGCGTTGCCGACGACGGTGAGTAGCGCGTCGCGCCGCCCCAAGGTCAGTGCCCTGCCGATGGTGAACAACACACTCGGCCCTGGCACGATGACCATGACGAACGTCAGCGCCGCGAAAGCCGCGACCTGTCCGCAGGAAATCACCTGCGCAGGCTATGACGCGGGGGCGGGCCGAGGTAGTCAATTTCCGGACCCGGCCGGGGGTGTGCGGACTCGATCCGGTCCGGACGGGTTCCCAGCAGTACCTATCTCAAGGTAGCCTCTTAATCGATTCTCCCGCAGGTCGGCGGTGTGGTCGTCTCGTCCGGGTGACGCGGATCCTCGCTGGCCAGCACGCTAGGGTGGCGGGTGGAACCACGAACAGTCCAGGCCCGGCGGCGACCGGGAAGAGCCCACGAGGAGAGCAGAGCAGTGACCGTTCGCGTAGGCGTCAACGGCTTCGGCCGGATCGGCCGCAACTTCTTCCGTGCCGTGCAGGCCAGCAGCCACGACATCGAGGTTGTGGCATTCAACGACCTCGGTGACGTCGCCACGATGGCCCACCTGCTCAAGTACGACAGCATCCTGGGCCGGCTGCCCGAGGAGGTCAGCACCAGCGACGAGGGCATCGTCGTCGGCGGCAAGACCATCAAGGCGCTCGCCGAGCGCGACCCCGCCAACCTGCCGTGGGGTGACCTCGGGGTCGACGTGGTGGTGGAGTCCACCGGCTTCTTCACCAACGCCGACGCCGCCAAGGCACACATCGCGGGCGGCGCCAAGAAGGTGGTCATCTCCGCGCCCGCCAAGGGTGAGGACCTCACCGTCGTGCTCGGCGTCAACGACTCGGCCTACGACGGTTCCCAGACGATCGTCTCCAACGCCTCCTGCACCACCAACTGCCTCGCCCCGCTTGCCAAGGTGCTGCACGACGAGTTCGGCATCCAGCAGGGCCTGATGACCACCATTCACGCCTACACGCAGGACCAGAACCTGCAGGACGGCCCGCACAAGGACCTGCGAAGGGCGCGTGCCGCCGCGCTGAACATCGTGCCAACCTCCACCGGCGCCGCCAAGGCGATCGGACTGGTGCTGCCCGACCTCAACGGCAAGCTCGACGGCTACGCCCTGCGTGTCCCGGTGCCGACCGGCTCCACCACCGACCTGACGGTCACGCTCGACAAGAGCGCGTCACTGGAGGACGTCAACGCCGCCTACCGCGCCGCCGCCGAGGGCCCGCTGCAAGGCATCGTGCGCTACAGCGAGGAGCCGATCGTCTCCTCCGACATCGTCACCGACCCCGCGTCGTGCATCTACGACGCGCCGCTGACCAAGGTGATCGGCAACCAGGTGAAGGTCGTCGGCTGGTACGACAACGAGTGGGGCTACTCCAACCGCCTCGCGGACCTGGTCAACCTCGTCGGCTCCAAGCTGTCCTGACGCCATGCCGGTGAAGACACTCGACGACCTGCTCGGCGAGGGCGTCTCGGGCAGGCGCGTGCTCGTGCGCTGCGACCTGAACGTGCCCCTCGACGGCGACACGATCACCGACGACGGCCGCGTCCGCGCGGCGCTGCCAACCATCAAGCGGCTCGCGGACGCCGGGGCCAAGGTGATCGTCACCGCACATCTCGGCAGGCCCAAGGGCGCACCGGACGCGAAGTACTCGCTGCGCCCGGTCGCCCGCAGGCTGGGCGAGCTGCTCGGCGCGGAGGTGCCGCTGGCGACCGACGTGGTCGGTGAGCAGGCGGCCTCGGTCGTCGGCGCGCTCGCCGACGGCGGCGTCGCCATGCTTGAGAACGTGCGGTTCGACCCGAGGGAGACCAGCAAGACCGACGCCGAACGCGCGGAGCTGGCTCGCGACCTGGCCGCGCTCGTTGGTGAGGGTGCGGCCTTCGTCTCCGACGGCTTCGGGGTGGTGCACCGCAAGCAGGCCTCGGTCTACGACGTGGCCCGCGAGCTGCCCGCCTATGCGGGCGGTCTGGTGCTCGCCGAGCTGGAGGTGCTGCGGACGCTGACCGGCGACCCGAAGCGCCCCTACGCGGTGGTGCTCGGCGGCTCGAAGGTCTCCGACAAGCTCGCCGTCATCGAGGCGCTGCTGCCGAAGGTCGACCGGCTGCTTATCGGCGGCGGGATGTGCTTCACCTTCCTCGCCGCGCAGGGCCACGAGGTCGGCGACTCGCTGCTGGAGACCGACATGGTCGACACCTGCAAGCGGCTGCTCGCCGAAGCCGGCGGCAAGCTCGCCCTGCCGGTGGACATCGTGGCGGCCGACAAGTTCGCGGCGGACGCGAACGTGCGCACCGTGGCGGCCACGTCGATCGAGAAGGGCTGGCTGGGTCTCGACATCGGGCCGCAGACGGTCGCGGAGTTCGCGGCGGCGCTGGCGAACGCGCACACGGTGTTCTGGAACGGCCCGATGGGCGTGTTCGAAATGGCGCCGTTCGCCGAGGGCACCAGGGGTGTGGCCACGGCGATCGCGAACGCCGACGCGTTCAGCGTGGTCGGCGGCGGCGACTCGGCCGCCGCCGTGCGACTGCTCGGCCTGCCCGAGGAGCGGTTCTCGCACATCTCGACCGGCGGTGGCGCCTCGCTGGAGTACCTCGAGGGCAAGGAACTCCCCGGTGTCGCTGTGCTGAGTGAGGAGCGCTGATGGCCCGCAAGCCGCTGATCGCAGGCAACTGGAAGATGAACCTCAATCACCTCGAGGCCATCGCGCTGGTGCAGAAGATCGCCTTCTCGCTGCCGGAGAAGTACTTCGCGAAGGTGGACGTGGCCGTGCTGCCGCCGTTCACCGACATCCGCAGCGTGCAGACCCTCGTCGACGGCGACAAGTTGCTGCTCACCTACGGTGGGCAGGACCTCTCGCCGCACGAGTCGGGCGCCTACACCGGCGACGTTTCCGGGCCGATGCTGGCCAAACTCGGCTGCACCTACGTCGTCGTGGGGCACTCGGAGCGTCGTGAGTACCACGCCGAAACCGACGAGGTGGTGAACAAGAAGGTCCGTGCCGCCGTCAAGCACGGCCTGACGCCGATCCTGTGTGTCGGTGAGCCGCTGGAGGTGCGTGAGGCCAGCGGCCACATCGAGCACACCACGGCCCAGCTGATCGCTGGGCTGAAGGGGCTCAAGGCCGAGCAGGTGGACGGCATCGTCGTCGCTTACGAGCCGGTGTGGGCGATCGGCACCGGACGGGTCGCCACCCCTTCCGACGCCGAGGAGGTGTGCGCGGCGCTTCGCTCCGCGCTGGGCGACAAGTACGGGGCCGAGCTGGCCGAGCGGACCCGGGTGCTCTACGGCGGCTCGGTCAAGTCCGGCAACATCGCCGACCTCGTCAAGTGCGACAACATCGACGGAGCGCTGGTCGGCGGAGCCAGCCTCGACGGCGAGGAGTTCACCAAGCTCTGTGCCCTCGCGGCGGGCGGCCCGCTTCCCTGAACGTCGGGGGATTGGGCTACCCTGGAGGCTCCCGCCACCCGCAGTACACAGAGGATGACATGAAGCTGTTCCTGCAAATTCTGTTGATCGCGACGAGCGTGCTGCTGATCGTCGCGGTGCTGCTGCACCGCGGTCGCGGTGGTGGGTTGTCGTCCCTGTTCGGTGGCGGCATGCAGTCCAGCCTGGCCGGGTCGAGCGTGGCCGAGAAGAACCTGGACCGGATCACGCTCGGCCTCGGTGCCGTCTGGGTCATCTGCGTGGTGGGGCTCGGTTTGCTGGTGAAGATCTGATCGATGTCGGCGTGCCTGGGGGTACGCCAACTGTCTGGTGGGTGTGAGAATTCATGGTTGGCGGTAACGCGATTCGAGGCACGCGGGTCGGTGCCGGCCCGACAGGGGAGTCGGAGCGGGGAGAGACCGCGCCGCGTCGCCGAATCTCCTACTGGTGTGCGAACAGACACGAGTCCTGTCCGTCGTTCGCGATCGACGCCGAGATTCCGGAGGAATGGGACTGCCCCCGTTGCGGGCTCCCAGCGGGTAGGGACGAGCAGAACCCGCCCGCCGCGCCACGGACGGAGCCGTACAAGACGCACCTGGCGTACGTGAAGGAGCGGCGCAGCGAGGCCGACGGCGAGGCCATCCTCGCCGAGGCACTGGAACGGTTGCGGCAGCGCAGGCAGATCTGAGCCGTCGGCGACGTGGGGTCCAACCGGGAGCGAGACAGGCCGCGTCGGCTGCGCTCGTGGTCGGAGCTGAGCACGGCACAACGGTCGCTGTTCGTGCCGCAGCTGCTGTCGCAGCTCGTCGTGCGGGTCGGCGTCCTCCTGTTGACGCTGGAGTTCCTGCTTGTCGCCGGGCCGAATATCGGGTTCCTCGGCGACGACACCACCGGCCGGGAAGGGCAGGCCGTGGTGCTTTCGTGCGAGTCCGCCGGTGTGCCCGCGGCAGTGGGGCTGAGCTGGTACCACAGTTGCGAACTCCGAGTTCGCTGGCCGGGCAGTAGCGGTGGTGGCGGGGAAACCGTGCCACTGGACACCGCGCAACTCGACGCGGACGATGTCGGCCGAACCGTCGATGTCGTGGAACGCGAGGGCGGCGACAAGTGGGGAACCGTCCAGCAGTATGTGGCACTGGCGCAGCCCTCGCCCCACGCGGCGCTGGCGGTGATCGCGTTCCTGTCGCTGGGCGTGGTGGCGCTGCTGTTGCCGTACTGGTACCGGTTCGGCGATCGCGACGAACGAGCGCGACGCCGGTTCCGGTCGCGGTTCAAGGCGCGGCCCGCGCTCGTGGTGGCGGGCGGCTACTGGCTGCTGTTCGCGGCGGGCGCGGGCTGGCCGGTTTCCCCGCCGGTGCCGGGCCTGCCGGGCTGGGGAGCGCTGACCTGGCCTCCCGCGTTGCTGCTCGTCACCGGCGTGCTCGTGCTCTGCACCGGGCTGTTCCTGGTGCGGTATCGGCAGTCGAAGGGCTACCCGGCTGCCGACTTCCGGCCGTCCGCGCTCGGCAGGTTCGGCCGTGTCGTCGGCGGCGTGCTGCTGTTGGTCATCTCCACCGTCGCGCTGATCGAGTCGGCCGTGTCGGAACAAGGTGCGTGGCCGGTGTGGCCGTTGCGGTGGTGCCTGCCGGTGCTGCTGCTGGTAACCGGCGCACGGCTGTTGCTCGTCTGGTGGCGGGGGAGGTCGCTGCCCCGACCGAATTCGCGCTCGAGGGAACCGGACGCGGCGGCGCGTAGTCAGACCGCCGGCTGACCTGAAGACGAGGAGCGCGAGCATGACCGAACAGCCCCAGTGGCTTGCCGACCTCCAGCGCCGGGGCGAGGAGATGGTGCGGCAGTCGCGGCAGGCCCAGGAGGAACTGGCCGAACTGACCGAGACGGCGGCTTCGGCGGACCGGATGGTGACCGTGACGGTCGGCGCGAACGGCGCGCTGCGGCAACTGACGATCGACGACCGCGCGTTGCGCCGATCAGGCGCCGAACTCGCGGCGTCGATCATGCAGCTGGCGGGCAGGGCGCAGGCGGCCGCGGCACGCAGAGCCGTGCGAGTGGTTGAGCCCTTCGCCGGCGAGGAGGGTATGGAGTTCCTTCGCAGCCAGTTGCCCCCTGACGACGAGATCGACGAGGACGGCGGCGCCGAGCAGGGTCCGGCGGCTCGTGGCCGGGACCGCCGCGACGATGACGACGAACCACCGCAGAGCTTCCTGCGTCCGGCGCACTGATGACCGGGGACTGGGAACCGAAGACTGGGAACCGAAGACTGGGAACCGAAGACTGGGAACCGAAGACTGGGGACTGAGCACATGACAGGGGATGGATTCACGGTCGAGGCCGACGAACTCGACACACACGCCTCCTCGCTGGACGGAATCGCCCAGCGGGTGCAGGCCGAGGGAGAGCGCGGCGGCGGGATCGACTTCGGCATCGACGCCTTCGGCATCGTCGGGCAGGCGTTCTCGACGCAGGCACGGCAGGTCTCGAGCGAGGCGGCTGACCAGATCACGGGCTACGCGCAGGACATCCGAGACCTCGGGACCGCGGTCAGAGCGGCGGGCAGGGCCTACGTGGAATCGGACAAGGGACACGCGGAGCCGTTCCGTGGCGGCGAGGGAGGCTGACGATGGTTGATCTCGACAGCGCGGAGTCCAGGACGAACACCAGCGGCGCGGGCATCATCGACACGGTTCGCTCCACCGGCGCCGCGATCCAGGGCGAGGACTGGGGCGAGTTCGCGGCCAGCGCGGGTGTGCTCGCGCTCGACGGACTCGCCATGGTGGTCGATCCGGTCGGCACGCTGCTCGCGGCGGGTGTGGGCTGGTTGATCGAACACATCGAACCGTTGAAGGACGGGCTCGACAAGCTCGCAGGCGACCCCGCCGCCATCCAGCAGGGCGCGGACACCTGGTCCGACGTGCAGTCCGAGCTGAAAGCGATCGCCGCCGAGATCCCCGGCATCGTCGAGCGCGACATTCCCAACTGGACCGGCGCCGCCGCCGACAAGTACCGCGCCCGCGCGCAGGACATGGCCGACGGTGTCGAGGCCCTGGCCGAAAGTGCGGGCAACGCCGCCACCGTTGTCGCCACCGCCGGAACGATGGTCTCCACCTGCCGAGCGATCATCAGGGACATCGTCGCCGCCTTCATCGCGGAACTGATCAAAGGCGCGCTGGCCGCGCTGGCCACTTCGGTGGTCAGTTTCGGCGCCACCGTCGCCGGCTACATCACCTATGCGGTGGGGCGGATCGGTATGAAGGTCGCCGAGATCGCGGCCAAGATCAGCAAGCTGCTCGCCAAACTCGGCAAGGCCGGTGCCCACCTGGCGAAGGTGCTGGACGACATCGCCGAGGTGGCCGCGAAGATCGGCAGCAAACTCGGCAAGCTCGGCTCCACCGTCGGCAAGGTGGCACCCGGGCCGGGTACCACGATCTCGGGTGTCGGTGAAGGCTTCGCGAGGGCGGGCTCCCGCCTCGACGACGTCGCATCGTCGGTGGGCAGGGGAGCCGACCGTGTCACCGGCGTCGCCGACGACATCGGCGACTTCGCGGCACGGACGGGTTCCAGGGCCGGTGACCAGGTCGCGAGCGGGCGCCACCTGATCGACAACGCCGACGATATCGGTGCGCGGGCGGGTGACTTCGTGCGCAACGGCCCGCTGTCGAACGGCCCGCTGCGCGAGTTCGGGGAGACGGCGGGACTGGTCAACGACGGCTACAAACTCAACCCGACAGGCATCGCGGCCCGCGGCGTGGCCTACGGCCCCCAGTACGAGGAGCAGAACGACACCGAGGACATCCGGGAAGGCAACACCGACTTCCGGCACGAGCAACGCTGACGCGCGAGCCTCAGGGCACGGCCGGGTAGCGCGCGCTGACCCGGAAACCCCCGTCCTCGGTATGGCCGGTCTCGAACGTGCCGCCGAGCAGCCTCGCGCGCTCCGCCAGCCCGGCGAGCCCGAAGCCGCCACCGGATGGCAGTTCCTCGCCGGGGTGGCTCGGCGCGGCGTTGCGCACCTCGACGCGCAGCTCGTCCGGCGCGCCGCGAACCGTCACGAACGCGGTCGCGCCGGGCGCGTGCTTGCGCACGTTCGTCAGGCACTCCTGCACCGTGCGGTAGGCGGCGGCGGACACCTCCGGCGGCAACTGCTCCGGCACCCGCTCCACGGCCAGCCGCACCGGCACATCGGTACCGCTCACCAGAGCCTCGATGTCGCGCAGGTCGGGCCGAGGTCCGTCGTCCGCGCCGGACCGCAACACCCCGACCAGCGCGCGCAGCTCCTCGAGAGTGTGCGTGCTGAGCTTGCGGATCGTGGCTGCCGTCGTCTGGACCTCTTCGTTGTTCTCCACCGACGCCAGCGCCCCTGCCTGCATCGCGATCAGCGTGATGTCGTGAGAGACGACGTCGTGCATCTCCCTGGCCAGCCGGGCCCGCTCCTCGGCACGCACGGCCTGCGCGTGCAACTGACGCTCGCGGTCCCGGCTGCGGGCCAGCTCGGCGAGTCGGGCCGACAGTTCCGTCCGCGCGCCGATGAGCAGCCCGATCGCGATGGGCATCCCGGCGACGATGATGCCGTAGATGCTGTCCAGGATGTGTTCACGCCAGCCCAGTTCAAAGAAGTCGGGCAGCGGCCACAGCACGAATCGGCACAGCCACACCAGACCCGCGCCGAGGAAGACCTGCCAGTGTGACTGCTTCTTCGCGGCGAGCGAGCCGAGCGCGATCATGGCCGCGAGCTGGGCCCAGCCCGCGAGGAAACCCGGCACGGTAGCCAGCACCACGGTGAACGGCAGCCACCGTCTGGCCACCAGGGCGACACAGCTGGCCGCGGAAAGGTACACCGAGTACGGCTCGGCCTGCTCCGGGATCACGAGCCACACGTCCAGCACCGCGATCAGGATGGCGAGCGCGTCCACGGCCAGTCCGCGCACGGCGGGCTTGCGCCGGAGTGCGGTTTCTCGGGGCGCGGCGGTTGCGGTGGGCCGCCGCGATCGGTCTCGCGCCATCGGGTCGGGGTCGCCGACCGACACCTCAGGGATGGAGATGCCCTCCGTGGTCATCGCTTCGACCTCTCGTCTCGTGGACTCGACCTGAGAGAGGTTTCAGCGACCACGGTGCGCCGCGCAAGACCGAAATGTGTGCGGATGCAACGAAACGCACCGCGCTAGGCCAGACGTCGCAACGCTACTGGCTGGCCGATCCGGTCAGGCTTCCCAGTTTGCCAGCCGCGGCCCTGTCGAGTAGCCACAGCGTCCGGGAACGGCCCTTCGCACCCGCGGCCGGGAGCCGGACCTCGCTCGCGCCCGCGAGCGCGAGAGCGACCGCGTCGGCCTTGGCCTCGCCCGTGGTCACCAGCCACACCTCAGCGGCGGCGCGGATGGCTGGGAAGGTGAGTGAGATCCTGGTGGGCGGCGGTTTCGGCGAGTCGCGCACGGCGACGACACGGCGCCGGTCCTCGCTCGCGGCCTGCGAGGCCGGGAAGATCGACGCGACGTGCCCCTCACCGCCGATGCCGAGCAGCAGTACGTCGAACGTGGGGACGTCGCCGCCGTCCTGCCCCGCGTTCGCCGCGAGAATCCCCGCGTAGGCGGCCGAAGCCGCGTCCGGGTCGTCACCGAACTCGCCGTCGGAGGGCGCCATCGGATGCACCCGCGCCGGATCGACACCGACGTGGTCGAGCAGCGCCTCGCGAGCCTGCTTCTCGTTGCGCTCATCGTCGTCGGCTGGCACGAACCGCTCATCTCCCCAGTAGACGTCGAGCCGGGACCAGTCGATCGCGTCCCTCGCGGGGCTTCGGCGCAACTGTTCCAGTATCGCGATCCCGGTGCCGCCCCCGGTGAGCACCACCGACGCCGAACCCCTTGCCGCCTGCGCGTCGGCCAGCCGGGTAACCAGCCGTGCCGCGCACGCCGCGGCGAGGATGTCCGCGTCGTCGTGGACGATGACCTCGTTCGCGCTCATACCTTCGCCTTCCGCCCTGCCCGGCCGGTGCTCGACACAGCAGGCTTGCGGCCGTGCGCCGACAACTTGGCCAGTCCGCGCAGCGCCGCCTCGTAGACCTCGTCCGGGTCCAGCCTGCGTAGCTCCTCGATCAGGCATTCCCTGGTGTCGCGGCGCTGTAACGCGATGCGGCGCGGGGGCTGGAACGGCTGGGAGAGCGTGCCCGTCTTTCCGTCGGGACGGTGCAGCTCGACGGGGCCGGACCGCCGGTCGAGCCTCACCGACACGATGCCCTGCGCCGTGGTGCTCTTGACACGGGTGACCGGCACGTTCAGGTACTCGGCCAACCATCCCGCGAGCAGCTCGGTCGACGGCGAGTCGCCCTCACCGGTGACGGTCGCGCCGGTGATGCGCTCGAACGGCGGCAGGTCCAAAGCGGACACCAGTTGCGCGCGCCAGTTCGTGAGCCGCGTCCACGCCAGGTCCGTATCACCGTCCTGATAGGACTTCGCTCTGGTGCGCAGGCTGCGGATCGGGTTCTTCTCCGCCGCGGAGTCGGTGATCCGTCGCTGCGCGAGCTGGCCGATCGGGTCGGTTGCCGGTGCCTTCGGGCCCGCGAACGGCCACCACGCCACGATCGGTGCGTCCGGCAGCAGCAACGGCACCACCGCGCTGCGTGCCTGGCCGACCAGCGGACCGTACAGTCGCAGCACGACGACCTCGCTGGCCCCGGCGTCGCCGCCGACCCGGATCTGGCCGTCGATCCGCGGCGCCGCCGTGCGGGCACCCCTCGCCACGACGATCACCCGGGACGGGTGTTCCCTGCTCGCCTCGTTGGCGGCATCGATGGCATCCTCGAGCAGGTCGTCGTCCTCGGCGACGATCACCAATGTCAGCACCCGGCCGAGTGCCACCGCACCACCGCGTTCACGGAGCTCGACCAGCTTCTTGTTCAGCTGCGAAGTCGTTGTGGATGGCAGGTCAATGATCACGGCCGCCTCCAGTGCCTGCCGCTGCGACCAAGCAGTGCCTCCGCCGACGGCGGACCCCACGAGCCCGGCTCGTACGGCTCCGGGGTGCCCTGTTTGGCCCAGTGCTCCAGGATCGGGTCGAGTATCCGCCAGGACAGCTCAACCTCTTCGTTGGCGGGAAACAGCGATGGCTCGCCCAGCAGCACGTCGAGGATCAGCCGCTCGTAGGCCTCAGGAGAGGTCTCGGTGAAGGCATGTCCGTACCCGAAGTCCATGGTGACGTCGCGGACCTCCATCGTCGTCCCCGGCACCTTCGAGCCGAACCGCATCGTCACACCCTCGTCCGGCTGCACCCGGATCACCAGCGCGTTCTGGCCCAGCTCCTCGGTCGAGGTCGTGTCGAACGGCAGGTGCGGCGCGCGCTTGAACATCACGGCCACCTCGGTGACCCTGCGCCCGAGTCGCTTACCGGTGCGCACGTAGAACGGCACTCCGGCCCAGCGGCGGTTGCGGACCTCCAGCGTCACCGCCGCGTACGTCTCGGTGGTGGAGTCCTTGGAGAATCCCGGCTCCTGCAGCAGCCCCGGCACCTTCTTGCCACCCTGCCAGCCACCCGCGTACTGGCCGCGCGCTGTTGTCTCGTCGAGCGGCCCCACCGGCTTGGTGGCGCCGAGCACCTTGACCTTCTCGGTCCGCAGCGCCCTCGGCTCGAACGAAACCGGCTCCTCCATGGCGGTGAGCGCGAGCAACTGCAACAGGTGGTTCTGGATGACGTCGCGAGCCGCCCCGATTCCCTCGTAGTAGCCCGCGCGACCGCCGAGGCCGATGTCCTCGGCCATCGTGATCTGTACGTGGTCGACGAAGTTGGAGTTCCAGATCGGCTCGAACAGCTGGTTGGCGAAGCGCAGCGCCAAGATGTTCTGCACCGTCTCCTTGCCGAGGTAGTGGTCGATGCGAAACACCGACTCCTCGGGAAACACCTCGTTGACTATCGCGTTGAGTTCCTTGGCGCTGGCCAGATCGTGGCCGAACGGCTTCTCGATGACCACCCTGCGCCACACGTCCGCGCTGGACTGGGCGAGGCCGCACCGGGCCAGTTGCTTTGTCACCACCGGAAACGCCCACGGCGGGATCGAAAGGTAGAACGCCGTGTTGCCACCGGTACCGCGCTCGTCGGACAGCTCCTGCACCGTTCGGGCGAGCCGGTCGAAGGCATCGTCGTCGTCGAATGAACCCTGGACGAACCGGATGCCCTCCGCCAGCCGGTTCCACACCGACTCCCGGAACGGGGTGCGGGCGTACTCGGCGACGGCGTCGTGCACCTGCTGCCCGAAGTCCTGGTCGGCCCAGTCGCGGCGAGCGAAACCGATCAGTGAGAACCCGGCGGGCAGCAGGCCCCGGTGCGCGAGGTCGTAGATCGCGGGCATCAGCTTCTTGCGGGAGAGGTCGCCGGTGACGCCGAAGATCACCAGGCTGGACGGCCCGGCGATCCTCGGCAGCCGCTTGTCCCTCGGGTCGCGAAGCGGGTTGGTCGTACCCTGCGTCATCCCCTCAGCTCCTGCACAGCCCGGACCACCTCGGCCAGCCCCGCCGCTCGATCGGTGAGGTGCAGCCGCAGCACCGGCCTGCCGGTCTCCGCCAGCACCTGGCCGTCCCCGATGGCCTGCGCGAGTTGCAGCGTACCGAGGCTGTACGGCCGGTCCGGCACGTCGACGTCTTCCTCCACGTTCCCGGTGAGCTGCAGGAACACCCCGTTGGGGTGGCCGCCCTTGTGGTACTGACCCGTGGAGTGCAGGAAGCGCGGCCCCCAACCGAAGGTGACCTGCGATCCGGTACGCCTTGCCAGCTCCGTGCGCAGCACCGCGGCGGACGCGTCGGTGATGCGGTCCAGATAGGCCTGCACCGACACGTAACCACGGCCGGCCGCGGCCGCGGCGTCCACGAACTTCCGCAGCACGTCGGCGAGCCCGCCCTCGGCGGGGCTGCCCTCGGGCGCGTACACCTCCACGGGACCGACGACCTTCGTCGGTTCTCCCGTGGCGGCCAGCGCATCCGGGTGGTCCAGCAGTGCGCGGGCTGCCCGCTTCGCGGCCTCCACGTCGGGCTGGTCGAACGGGTTGATGCCAAGCAGCCTGCCCGCCGCCGCCACGGCGTGCTCCCACAGCAACAGTTGCGCACCGAGCGACCCCGACACGGCGATCGCGGCACCGGTCACGGCGTCTCCGACCGCGACCGCGGTGGCGTCACCCCCGGCGTCGGCGAAGCCGGGGGCGTCCGGGCCCTCCGCCACGACCGGCAGCAGCCCGGTGCCCTGCTTGCCGGTGGACTCGGCGATGAGTTGCTCGGCCCAGTCACCGAAGCCCACGATGCCGGAGCCGCTGTCGGCGAGCACCACCTTCTCGGCGCCGCCCGCGTGCGCGGCGCCGAGCGCGGCGGCCAACCGCAGCGCGGGGTTCTCGGCCGAGTCGGCGCCGAGCGCGGGGGCCACACCGGCCGCCTGGTCCAGCAGCCGTGCCACGTCGGCCCCCGCCAGCCCGGCGGGCACAAGCCCGAACGCGGTGAGCGCGGAGTAGCGGCCCCCCACGTTGGGATCGGCGAGGAACACCTTGCGGTATCCCTGTGCCCGCGCCAGCTCGGCCAGCGGCGAACCCGGATCGGTCACCACCACGAACCTGCTCGCCGCGTCGATGCCAGCGTCGGCGAACGCCTTCTCGAAGATCCGCCGGTGGCTGTCCGTCTCGACCGTGGTGCCGGATTTCGACGACACCACCACCACCGTGCGCTCCAGGTCACCGGCGAGTGCGTCGGCGACCTGTCCAGGATCGGTGGTGTCGAGCACCGTCAGCGAGACACCCTCGGTGTTGGTGATCACTTCCGGTGCCAGCGACGAGCCGCCCATGCCCGCGAGCACCACGCGGTCGATGCCATCGGACCGCAATCGCGCACGCAGTGTCTCGATCTCACCGATCAGTGGGCGCGACGTCTTGTGCAGCGTCGTCCACGACAGCCGGATCGCGGCCTCCGGTTCCGCGTCGGCGCCCCACAGTGTCGCGTCGCCCGCCGTGAGCCTGCTCGCCACCCGGTCGTCGACCAGCGACTCCAGCAGCGGGACGGCCGCGGACCACAACCCGGCGTCGCAGACCGTCACTGCCGTGTGCTCCGTGGCCATCCGCCCTCAGCCTTTCGCCTTGCCGAGCTGGTCGCCCACGGTGTCCAGCAACTCGGTCCAGGACTTGTCGAACTTCTCCACGCCCTCGTCCTCCAGGGTGGTGAACACGTCGCTGATGTCGATGCCCACGGCGGCCAGCCGGTCGAACACCTGCTGGGCCCGCGCCGCGGTGCCGCTGACCTTGTCGCCCTCGATCCGGGCATGGTCGGCCGCCGCCTCCAGCGTCTTCTCCGGCATCGTGTTGACGACGCCAGCCACCACCAGCTCGTCGACGTAGCGGGTGTCGGAGTAGTCGGGGTTCTTCACCCCCGTGGACGCCCACAGCGGTCGCTGCGGGTTGGCTCCGGCTTCCCGCAGCGCCTGCCAGCGCGGCGACGCGAACAGTTCCTCGTAGGTGGCGTAGGCCAGCCGGGCGTTGGCGATCGCGGCCTCACCACGCAGCGCCAGCGCCTCGTCCGTGCCGATTGCCTCGAGCCGGTGGTCCACCTCGGTGTCCACTCGGGACACGAAGAACGAGGCGACCGACTGGATCGACCTGAGGTCGTGACCGTTGGCCCTGGCCTGTTCCAGGCCCGAGAAGAAGGCGTCGATCACCGCGCGGTAGCGCTCTACGGAGAAGATCAGCGTGACGTTGACACTGATGCCTTCGGCGAGCGTCCTGGTGATGGCGGGCAGCCCCTGCTCGGTCGCCGGGATCTTGACGAAGATGTTGGGCCGGTCCACCGCCTTCCACAGGTCGGCGGCCTCGGCCACGGTCTTGTCGGTGTCCCATGCCAGGCCGGGGTCCACCTCGATGGACACCCGGCCGTCCTTGCCGCCCGTGCCGGTGTAGACGTCGCGCAGCAGGTCGGCCGCGTTGCGAACGTCGGTGGTGGTGAGTTCGCGCGCCGCCTCGTGCACGTCGGCGCCGCGCTGGGCCAGCGCGCGCACCTGCTCGTCGTAGGACTCGCCGCGCGAGAGGGCGTTGGCGAAGATGGTGGGGTTCGTCGTCACACCCACCACGTGCCGTTCCCTGACCAGCTCGGCCAGGTTGCCCGACTCCAGTCGCTGCCTCGACAGGTCGTCGAGCCAGATCGACACCCCTGCCCGTGAGAGCTGGGCCAGCCTGTCGGTGTTGCCCATCGCGTTCATCCCCTCATACGTCGGTGTAGTCGTCGGCGGCTGTCAGCGGACCCGGGCCAGCGACCGGCGCGCCGCCGCCACCACCGCCTCGGCGGTGATGCCGAACTCGCGGAACAGCGTCGCGTAGTCGGCCGAGGCGCCGAAGTGTTCGATGGACACGACCTCGCCCGCGTCGCCGACGAACCTGTGCCACGGCTGCGCCACGCCTGCCTCGACCGCCACCCGAGCCCTGACCGCGGGTGGGATCACCGCGTCCCGGTAGTCCGCGTCCTGCTGGTCGAACCACTCCACGCACGGCATCGAGACCACACTGGTGGCAACGCCCTCGGCCTGCAGTGTCTTCCTCGCCTGGAGTGCGAGCTGCACCTCCGAGCCGGTGGCGATCAGCACCACATCGGGTGTGCCGCCGTCGGCCTCGGCGAGCACGTAGCCGCCCCGTGCCACGCCTTCGGCCGTGGTGCCTTCGAGCACCGGGACGTTCTGCCTTGTCAGCGCCAGCCCGGTGGGGGCGTGCACGTCCTGCAGCGCGGCCTTCCACGCCGCGGCGGTCTCGTTGGCGTCGGCGGGGCGCACCACGTTGAGCCCCGGGATCGCCCGCAGCGCGGCCAGTTGCTCGATCGGCTGGTGGGTGGGCCCGTCCTCACCGAGGCCGATCGAGTCGTGCGTCCACACGTAGACGACCGGGGCCTTCATCAGCGCGGCGAGGCGCACCGAGGGCCGCATGTAGTCGCTGAAGATCAGGAAGGTGCCGCCGTAGGGGCGGGTGCCACCGTGCAGTGCGATTCCGTTGAGGATGGCCCCCATCGCGTGCTCGCGGACACCGAAGTGCAGGTTGCGCCCGTATGGGCTGGTACGGAACATCGCCGTGCTCGCGGCCGAGGGGCCGAACGAGTCCGAGCCCTTGATGAGTGTGTTGTTGCTCTCCGCCAGGTCCGCCGATCCGCCCCACAGCTCGGGCAACTCGTCGCCGATGGCGTTGAGCACCTCGCCGGAGGCCTTCCTGGTGGCGATGCCCTTCGCGTCGGGTTCCCAGGTGGGCAGCTTCTGCTCCCACCCCTGCGGCAGCGTTCGGGTGCGCAGCCGGTCGGCCAGTTCCTTGCGCCGGGGGTTCGCGCGGGCCCACGCGTCGAACCGCTCCTGCCACTGCGCGCGGTCGGTCTTGGCACGGTCGACGATCGCGCGGGTGTGCGCCAGTACCTCGTCGGCGACCTGGAAGCTGCGCGCCGGGTCGAAGCCAAGTGCCTGCTTGACCCCGGCCACCTCGTCGGCCCCGAGCGCGGCACCGTGTGCCTTGCCGGTGTTCATCTTGGTCGGCGCGGGATAGCCGATCACTGTGCGCAGCAGGATGAACGACGGCCTGGTGGTCTCGGCCTTCGCGGCCGCGACGGCCTGCTCGAAGGCCACGATGTCCTCGCCACCCTCGACCACCTGCACGTGCCAGCCGTAGGCCTCGTAGCGCTTGGCGGTGTCCTCCGACAGCGCGATGCTGGTGTCGTCCTCGATGGAGATCTTGTTGTCGTCGTAGATGACGACAAGGTTGCCCAGTTCCTGCCTGCCCGCCAGCGACGACGCCTCGGCGGTGACGCCCTCCTCGATGTCACCGTCGGAGGCGATCACGTAGATGTGGTGATCGAACACACTCTGCCCGTCCGGGGTTTCGGGGTCGAGCAGCCCGCGTTCGCGCCTGGCGGCCATCGCCATGCCGACCGCGTTCGCCAGGCCCTGTCCAAGCGGACCCGTCGTGGTCTCGACACCGGGAGTGTGCCGGTACTCCGGGTGGCCGGGAGTCTTGGAGCCCCACTTGCGTAGTTGCCGCAGATCCTCCAACTCCAGCCCGTACCCGGCGAGGAAGAGCTGGATGTAGAGGGTGAGGCTGCTGTGCCCCGCGGAGAGCACGAACCGGTCGCGTGCAGGCCACTCGGGGTCGGTCGGGTCGTGCCGCATGATGCGCTGGAAAAGCGAGTATGCGACGGGTGCCAGGCTCATCGCGGCGCCGGGGTGACCGCTGCCGCAGTGCTCGACCGCGTCGGCGGCCAGCACCCTGACCGTGTCCACCGCACGAGTGTCCAGTTCCGTCCAGTCGGCCGGGTAGTTCCGGCGCAGCAGTGGGTTGTTCTCGGTGGTGGGGTTCTCCGACACTGACCTCGGCTCCTGACTCTTACGAGTGATCGCTGTACCCGGCTACCCGCATGTCCTGCTTGCCACCCGATCTTAATCGATCCCGAAGGGGTTGCCCCTTCCCATCGCGGGCGGGGTGGCTCAACATGACGGGCCGCCGCCAGAGTAGACGACCGGGTAGCCGGGGTCAGCGATCCTCCGGCATGCCCGGATAGGCCAGCAGCCACTCCGCCAACGCGTGCACCGCCCTTCCGGTGTCGCGTACGGCGCGCTCGTCGTGGCAGGGCGAGTCGGCCAGCCTGGCCAGCAGTTCGATGCCCCGGTGCGCCCTCGACCGCAACTCGCGGTCGGGCGCGGGCCCTGGGGCCTCGCCGACATCGAGGGTCTCGACAGCGGGGTTCTCGACAGCGGCGTTCTCGGCAGCGGCGGTGTTGCGGGTGTCGGCGCTTTCGGGCGCGGCACGGCGGGGGTGACCGGTCTGCCCGGCGGGCGGAGGCCACTCCGCGGGGCGGGAGCACTCCAGGATGCCGCGACCCTCGGTGGCGATGTCGTGCGCCGTCTCGCCGCCGAGCTCGCACACCCGGCCGAACAGTTCGGCCAGCGCCTCCCACTGGCCACGGGACAGCGTGGTGTGCCCGGCGCGCGGGTCGAGGAGGTAACGCGGCACCGCCTCGACGACGCGACCGTCCAGTTCCGCCGCGCGCGCGAGGAAGTCGGAGCCGAGCCAGCACACCGCGCGTCCGAGGGCACGAAGTTGCTCGGCGGGCAGTTGCCCGTCGTCCTGATGCGTCATGAGATCGGCGACGACCGCGCCGAGCCCCCGGTTCACCTCGGCGGCACGGGTCAGCAGCTCCCGATCGCGACGGATCATGCGACCTCCCTGTCCGCCTGTCACCGGCCGGGCCGGCGCCCGCCTCGTGCGTCGGCCCGGCCGGCTGCCCGCGCCCGCCAAGTTGCGCGCAATTTAGCATAGATGCGCGCAACTACCGGTTGGTTGCACACTAATGAGCGATCGTGGCGAAAATGCGGTCGGACCGGCTTTGATCTTGGATCGAGGTTGCTCGCCCATACCCTCAGACACGGAGGAACGATGAAGGTGACCTACCTTGGCTCAACCTCGACCGTCGGTCAGTGCCCGACCGTGTATGCCACGGACCGGGGCACCTTTCTGATCCAGGGGGACATCGTGACCGACGCGGAGGCGCTCGCCGAGTTGCGCAGGCACGGCAACGGCATCCCGGCGCACGAGACCGTGGTGGAGGTCCCGGTCGAGCTGATGCGGTTCGTCCCGGCACCACAGCTGGCGGCCGACTGATGCCGCCGCCGCTGGTCACCGGCAAGGCATGGGCCGAGCTGTTCACCCGATACCGGCATCGCGCGTGGCGCTACGAGTGCCAGGGCGAGTACCACGAGCCGTACGAGACCGAGCCGCTGCGCAGGTTCCTCGCGGGAGAACCCTACGACCTGGAGTACATGCGACCCTGGCTGGACAGCATCCGGCGGGCGGTGGCACAGGGCAAGAGTGTCGCCCGGGTGCGTGTACTCACCCTGCCGCTGACCGACTACCTGCGCTTCGAGATGAGCGTGGCGCAGCTCAACGCGGCGGCGGGCGAGGACATCCGGGTCATCGACGCCGAGCGCGCCGAGCAGTTGCGACTCGGTGACCGAGACTTCTGGATATTCGACGACGACACGGTCGCGCTCATGCATTTCGGCACGCGCGGCTTCGAAGGTGCGACCATCGAGTCCGAGCCGGAGGCGACCGCGCCCTACCGGCTCATCCGCGACCGGGCGTGGCGGCACGCCCGGCCGTTTCACGACCATCCAGCGCTAGCGCGCAGCTGAGGAGCCCGTGACCAGCTTCGAGCACAGGAAGTCCGCATTCGGCGACAGCCTTCGCCAGCTCCGAGGTGGGCTGAGCGCGAAGGCTGTCGCCGCGGGCGCGGGCTGGCCTGCGCACAAGCAGTCGAAGATCGAGAACGGCAGGCAACTGCCCACCGCGGACGAACTCGACCTGCTGCTACGGCTGCTCGACGCGCCCGCCACCACGGCGGCGCGGCTGCGCAACGAGCGCGCCGCCATCGAGGACGAGCGGGTGGTGTGGCGGCAGCGGGTGCGAGCGGGTTACCGCGCACGGCAGGACGAGGCGCTGGCCATCGAGACCTCGGCCACGACGATCAGGGCGGTTGAGCTCAGCGTCGTTCCCGGACTGCTGCAGACCGCCGACTACGCACACGCCGTGCTGAGCACCGCGCGCGAACTGCACGGCGGCACCGACGATCTCACCGAGGCCGTCCGGGTACGGATGCGCCGCCAGCACGTGCTCTACGAACCGGGCCGCACGCTGGGGTTCCTGCTCGCCGAGTCGGCGTTGTGGCACCCCGTGGCGCCACCGGAGGTGATGGCCGCGCAGCTGCACCGGCTGCTGGCCACGATCGGCGTGCCGAACCTGCGGTTGGGCATCCTGCCCGCCCGCACCCGGTTGCCTGTCGTGCCGCTGCACGGGTTCTGGATTCTCGACGAGGTGGTGCTCGTCGAGGACCTTAGTGGCGAACGTCGCATCACCGATCCACGCGAGGTCGACACCTACCGCGCCGCCGTCGAGCGGCTGTGGGAAGTGGCTGCCGAAGGGGACCGGGCACGCGAAATCCTGGCCCGCATCGAATACTGAGCAACACACCACTGGTCCGCACGTCCGCGCAGGTCGACCGGCGGTTGTCTAGGGCGGCTCCTCGCGGGGCGGTGCCGGGCGCGGTCGCGGCGGGTCGACCCCGCCGGATGCCGCCGCACGTTCACCGGGAACCTCTACTACGATCTGTCAAGGTGCCGCGTTCACGTGGCGAGGCACCGGCAGTCTGACGCAGGGAGCGAGATGTCGTTGGTGGCGCACGGGCGCGGAGACCAGGTCGGCGACCGGGTCGGCGCCGTGCAACCCGCTGCTGGAACGGCCGTGGCAGGCGGACCAGGTGGCAGGCAGGTCGAACAGGGCGGACAGGGCGGACGCAGCCTCCGCGCGGTTGTCGGCGCCTACGCCGCACTCGCCAAGCCGCGAGTCATCGAGCTGCTGCTGGTCACCACGATCCCCGCGATGTTCCTCGCAGGCAGGGAGATCCCGTCGCCGTGGCTGGTGCTGGCCACGCTTGTCGGCGGGACGATGGCCGCGGGCAGCGCGAACGCGTTGAACTGCGTGATCGACGCCGACATCGACAAGGTCATGCACCGCACGCGGCGGCGGCCGCTGGTGCGTGACTCGGTGCCCCCGCGCAATGCCCTGGCCTTCGGACTCTCCCTCGGTGTGGCGTCGTTCGCGGTGCTGTACCTCGCCGTCAACTTGCTCGCCGCCGTGCTGGCCGTCGCCACGATCGGCTTCTACATCTTCGTCTACACGCTGCTGCTGAAGCGCCGCACACCGCAGAACGTGGTCTGGGGCGGCGCTGCGGGCTGCATGCCGGTCATCATCGGCTGGGCCGCCGTGCAGGGCACGGTGGAATGGCCCGCGTTCGTGATGTTCGGTGTGATCTTCTTCTGGACGCCGCCGCACACCTGGGCGCTGGCGATGAAGTACCGCGAGGACTACCAGCGCGCCGGTGTTCCGATGCTGCCCGTGGTGGCAACGCCCAAGCACGTGGCGAAGCAGATCGTCGTCTACTCCTGGGTGATGGTGGGCTGGACACTGCTGCTCGCACCGGCCACCAGTTGGCTCTACGCGGCGTTCGCGGCGCTGGCGGGGGCGTGGTTCCTGTACTACGCCCACCGGTTGTACGCCGCGGCGGGCAGGGGCGAGCCGACCAAGCCGATGGCGCTGTTCCACCGTTCCAACACCTACCTGATGATCGTGTTCGTCGCGTTGGCCGTCGATGCCGCGATCGGGCTGCCCGTGCTCGGCCTGCCCTTCTGACACCGGGGCAGCGGCAGGGCACCCGCGGGGGAATTCCAGGGGCGGGGCGATCGTTGTTGGTCGGTTAGGCGAATGCATCCGACACCGAACGACTCCGAAAGTGGGGTTGCCCCTTGTCCGTGTCCCCGTCTCATCGGGAGCCCGACAGCCACGCCGACACCGTCACCACCGAACGCTCGCACAGGGCCGCCGATATCGCGGCGGAGCAGTCGTACGTATCCGCGCTGTACGAGCGGCTTGACGCCGAGCGGGAACTGGCGGCGCGCAGGCTGGACGAGGCGCTGCGTTCCAGCGGCGGCCCGCCGCAGGCCCAGGCCGAGCGCGAGGCCGCGACCAGGACGTACAGCGACCGCTTGGCCCAGCTCGGCGCCGTCGAGCAGGGGTTGTGCTTCGGCAGGCTCGACTTCTCACCCGGACACGACGGCGACTCGCCGCTCTACATCGGGCGGCTCGGGCTGTTCGACTCCGACGACGACTACCGTCCGCTGCTGCTGGACTGGCGCGCGCCCGCGGCGAGGCCGTTCTACCTGGCCACGGCCGCGTCGCCGGACGGGGTGTACCGCCGCAGGCACATCCGCACGCTGACCAGGAAGGTCGTCGGCCTTGACGACGAGGTGCTGCGACTCGACGCGGCGCAGCACAGTGACCATCTCGGTCTGGCGGGGGAGGCCGCGTTGCTGGCCGCGCTTGAGCGCAGGCGCACCGGTGAGATGTCCGACATCGTCGCGACGATCCAGGCCGAGCAGGACCGCATCATCCGCGCCGATCCCGGCGGCGTGCTGGTGGTGCAGGGGGGTCCCGGCACCGGCAAGACCGCGGTCGCGCTGCACCGCGCCGCGTACCTGCTCTACACCTACCGGCGGCAGTTGACGACGCGCGGGGTGCTCGTGGTGGGGCCCAACAGCACGTTCCTGCGCTACATCGGCCAGGTGCTGCCCTCGCTCGGCGAGACCGGCGTGTTGCTGGCCACCATCGGCGAGCTTTTTCCCGGCCTCGCGGCCACCGGACTCGACTCCTCGGCCGCCGCCGAGGTGAAGGGCCGCGCGGTGATGGTGGACGTGCTGGCCGCGGCCGTGGCCGACCGGCAGGTTGTGCCCACCGACGCGCTGGCCGTCGACGTCGACGGCGAGGTGCTCACCCTGGACCGGGCCACGTGCGAACGGGCCAGGGCCAAGGCGCGCGGCACGCTGCGCCCGCACAACCCCGCCCGGCGGGTGTTCGTCGACGACCTGCTCGACGCGCTGGCGCAGCAGTCCGCGAGCAAGCTTGAGGCGAGCGTGCTGGACGACGTGCCACAGGTGCCGCTCGCCGAGGGCGAGTCCGACGACGCCGACCTGCTGGACGCGCGCGACCACGCAGCGATCCGGGAGGAGCTGGCCAGCGACGAGCGGGTGCTCGCCGCGCTCAACACGCTGTGGCCGAAGCTCACGCCGCAGGAACTGC
Organism: Saccharomonospora amisosensis; assembly: GCF_011761185.1. NCBI lineage: Bacteria > Bacillati > Actinomycetota > Actinomycetes > Pseudonocardiales > Pseudonocardiaceae > Saccharomonospora > Saccharomonospora amisosensis. The sequence goes on from NZ_JAAOYM010000001.1 coordinate 2,114,439, forward strand.
TGAGCGATCTGCTCACCGATCCGGCACGGCTGCGCCGTGCAGGCGAGGGGTTGCTTGACGACGCCGACCGGGCTGCGCTGCTGCGCCGGCCCGGTTCGCTGTGGACGCCCGCCGACGTGCCGCTGCTCGACGAGCTGGCCGAACTTCTCGGCGAGGACGACACCGAGGCCCGCGAGCGCAGGGAGCGCAGGCGGCGTGAGCAGCGCGCCTACGCACAGGGCGTGCTGCACGTGCTTGAGCAGGACGAGGAGATCCTCGACGAGGAGATCATCCGGGTCCGCGACGTGCTCGACGCCGAACTACTTGCCGAGCGCCAGGAGGCCAGCAACGACCTCACCGCGGCGCAGCGGGCGGCCATGGACCGTTCCTGGACGTTCGGGCACGTGATCGTGGACGAGGCGCAGGAGCTTTCGGCGATGGATTGGCGGTTGCTGATGCGACGCTGCCCGAGCCGGTCGATGACCATCGTCGGTGACGTGGCCCAGACCGGCTCGGCCTCGGGCACCTCGGCGTGGGGCCGGGTGCTGCAGCCCTACGTCGGTGATCGGTGGCGGCTGCGCGAGCTGACGGTGAACTACCGCACGCCCGCCGAGATCATGGAGCTGGCCGGACGGGTGCTCGCCGAGATCGACTCGGGCCTGTCCGCGCCGGTGTCGGTGCGCGGCACCGGGGTTTCGCCGTGGCAACGGCAGGTGCCCGCCGGTGAGGTGGCGCACCGGTTGCGGACCGTGGTCGACGCGGAGCTGGCCGAGCTGGACGGCGGCACCCTGGCGGTGCTGTGTCCGGCGTCGCTGGAGGCGCCGCTGTCCGCCGAGCTGGCAGAGACCGCGGGCGCGGCGGGCACGGTGGACATGGTGGGCGGGATGGACGGCGGGATGGCTGACGAGGCCGGCTCCGCGCGGCCACAGCCGAGGGTCTCGGTGCTCACCGTGGAACGGGCCAAGGGCCTGGAGTTCGACGGGGTCGTGCTGGTGGCGCCCGACGAGATCCTGCGCGACTCGCCGAAGGGGCTCAACGACCTCTACGTGGCGTTGACACGGGCGACGCAGCGGCTCGGGATCATCCACACCTCCCGGGTTCCGGCCGTGCTCTCAGGTGCGCAAAGCGGCCGGTAGGCGCCCAGCTAGGGTGTCCACATGCGCAATGCTGGCAAGATCATCGCGGTGGCGGCGTTCGCCGTCGGGCTGGTGGCGTGCTCACCGCCGAACGAGCAGCCCTCCGACCTGCCGCCGGGCGCGGAGCCCACGCCCACGTCGGCGGCCGCTCCCACCCAGACGACCCCGCAGGGCAAGGAGTGCACGGCCGAGGACATCACGGTCCGGCAGCAGCCGGACACGATCGGTCCGAACGTGGAGATCCCGCAGGACTGCGAGGCACCCACCCGGCTGCTGACCAGAGACCTGGAGCGAGGCCAGGGACCCGCCGCTGAGCAGGGCAGCACGGTACAGGCCGACTACCAGCTGGTGTCGTGGTCCGACGGGCAGGTCCAGGAGAACACCTTCGACCAGCAGGCTTCGCTGACCATCACGCTCGGCGAGCCGCACGAGTTCGATGGCTGGGACGAGGCACTGAGCGGCATCCGGGAAGGCGGGCGCAGGTTGGTGCTGGTGCCCGCCGGGATGGGCTTCGGTGACGCCGCGGGCGAGCCGCTCGCCGACGAGCCACTTGCCGTCGTCGTCGACGCCTTCAGCGTGCGAAGCCAGTAGCGACAGCCGCACCTGCCGTTCGGCCGGGGTCGTGGGGCGCCGCTGAGGTCAGCTGAGGTCACGGCGGCCAGCTGAGGTCACTGGGACGCGCTGGGACGCGTTGAGACGTGCTGAGGGCACCCACGACCCCGTCCGGTCACGGCAACAACAGCACCTTTCCCGTTGTGCGGCGGCCCTCCAGGTCCTCGTGGGCCTCGCGGGCCTGCCGCAACGGGTACCGCTGCCCGACGCGTACCGTCAGCGTCCCCGCCCGCACGGCCTCCAGCAGTTCGGAGGCTCGCCACGTGGACTCCTCGCGCGTCCGCGTGTAGTCGGCGATCTTGGGCCGCGTCAGGTACAGCGAGCCGCCCGCGTTGAGTCGCTGCGGGTCGATCGGCGGTACCGGGCCGCTGGAAGCGCCGAACAGCGCGAGCAGCCCCCTCGGCCGCAGACACGACAGGCTGCCCTCGTAGGTGGACTTGCCGACACCGTCGTAGACCACCGGCACGCCCGCGCCGTCGGTGAGTTCCCGGGTTGCTTCCACGAAGTCCCGCTCGGTGTATCGGATCACCTCGTCGGCGCCCGCGTCTCGAGCGAGCTGCTCCTTCTCCGGTGTCGACACGGTGCCGATGACCCTGGCGCCCTTCGCTTTCGCCAACTGCACCAGCAGTAGCCCGACACCACCGGCCGCGGCGTGTACCAGCACGGTCTCGCCTTCGCTGACCGCGTAGGTCGAGTTCAGCAGGTAGTGGGCGGTGATGCCCTGTAGCAGCAGCGCCGCGGCGGACTCGTCGGACACGCCGTCGGGCACGGCGAAGGCGATGTCGGCGGGCACCAGGGCCTGCTGCGCGTAGCCACCGGGCGTGCCTTGCCAGGCCACCCGATCGCCCACGGCGAAGTCGTGTACCTCGGACCCGACGGCGGCCACAGTGCCCGCGCCCTCCAACCCCGGCGTGTAGGGCAGCTCCATCGGGTAGATGCCGGACCGCTGGTAGGTGTCGATGAAGTTGACCCCCGCCGCCGCGACGTCGACCAGGATCTCCCGGGGACCGGGACCGCCGATCTCGACGTCGCTGACTTCGAGCACCTCGGGGCCGCCGGTTCGCCGTACCCGCACCGCCGTGGCCATACGCACTCCTTCTTCGTCCTCGTTGGTTGTTTAGCAGGGCCGCGACCAGGCTAAACACTCAGCAGCGTGGTGTGCGGTAACCTGCGGTGACCGCCGTTTCCAGCCACCACGGACGCAGATCATGCCGGAATGGTTACCCGCCGCGAAGCGCTGGTCAATGACGTGCTGATACCTGTCGTTCTAGGCTTCACCGCGGCCTTCCTGTTCGCCGCCTCCGCCGCGTTGCAGCGACGGGCGGTGATCAGGGCCGCCGACACCGACGCTCGGCATCGCGCCGCGACACACCGGCTTCCGGTGCTGTGGTTGCTGAGGCGAATGCTGAAGCAGCGGCTGTGGCTGCTCGGGTGGGGAACGAACCTCACCGGTTTCGCCAGCCAGGCGACCGCGCTGCACTTCGGCTCCGTCGCGCTGGTGCAGCCGCTGCTGGTGACCCAGTTGCTCTTCGCGTTGCCGATGGCGTCGGCGGCGGTCAGGCGCTGGCCGTCGCTGCGGGACTGGCTCTCGGCGCTGGCGATCACCGGCGGTGTCGCGCTGTTCCTGGCTGTGGAGGGCGCGGCCCCGCTCGGCGGTGAACCCGACCGCGGCCGGCTGATCCTCGCGCTGTTCATCGCGGTGGTGACGGTGGCGGTGCTGGTGCAGGCCGCCCAGCTGGCAGGGCCGTTGCTGTTCACCGCGCTCATCGCCGCCTCCGCCGGCATCTGCTACGCGATGAGTGCGGCCATGATGAAACTCACAGCCGACAGTCTCGCCCAGCGAGGGGTGCTCGCCACGGCTTTGGACTGGCCGGGCTACACGCTCGCGGTCACCACCACGTGCGGCCTGCTGCTCGGCCAGCAGGCCTATGCCTCCGGCTCGCTTTCCGCGGCGATCGCGGTGATGTCGATTGTCAATCCTGGGGCCAGTTTCGCGGTCGGCGTGCTGGCCTTCGACGGGCACCTGTCCACCGATGCGGGGCCGCTCGCCGCGGTCGCCGCGGCCGGAGCGCTGCTGGTGCTAGGGGCCTTCGGCCTGGCACACTCACCCGCCGTGCGGCTGGAAAGCCGGAGTACAGCGACGCATGGGGTTTACCCAGTCCGAGCTAAAGTGTCTGACAGCGTCGATACGCAGGCGCATGCTGTTGGCAAGTTCCATGGGACACAGAGCCGGAATGGGGCCCGGACCAGACCCAGGACCCGACCTGGAGGTTGAGCCCGTGCACAAGGCGCAGGCAACCGAGCGACATCACGAACGGCACCTGGTCATCGAGATCCCGCATCTGCGGTCGACGCTCACGCGTGCGGTGACCCTGCTGCTGGAAACAGTTGTCGTCCCCACACTGCTGTTCATGGTCCTGCTGCACTTCTTCGGCCTGGTGCCCGGCCTCGCGGCCGTGATGGGCTGGAGTGCGCTGGTGATCGGCGCGCGCAGGCTCATGCGTCGCGAACTGCCACAGACGCTACTGCTGTCGACGGGCATGCTCGTCAGCCGCGCGATCGTGGCTCTCATCACCTCCAGTGCGGCGGTGTACGTGCTGCAACCCGTGGTGGGCTCGATACTCATGTTCCTGCTGTTCGTGGGAAGTGCCGTGATCGGGAAGCCGATCACGGAACGACTGGCCCGCGACTTCGTGCACCTGCCCGCCGAGCTGTTCTCCCATCAGACCGTGCGCAAGGTGTTCGTCAACGTCGCCCTGCTGTGGGGCGGCTCACGCCTGCTCGATGCCGCGATGACCATGGCGTTCCTGCGGTGGAGTGTGGAGGCGGGCCTGTTGTCGCGTGGCGTGTTCAGCGGGCTGCTTACCGCGCTGACGGTGGCGATCGCCGTCGGCCACGGCTGGCGCACGCTGCGCAAGGTGCCCGGCGTGACGCTGCGGCTGGGTAAACCTCCCGTCACCGCATAGTTCGACGGCGCGGGGACGCGTAGATCACTACGGTTCGTGATATACGGTGTTGTGCTCACTGCGGGATCAGCGGTCCGCGCCGCGGCGGCAGGCACCGGGATCGGCGCCGATCGCCGACTGAGATGGTGGGTCGAGATCCTGCTCGGCCTCGCGCTGTTCGGTGTCTACCTGCTCGTGCATTCCTGGCCGCTGCCCGGCCACGTGGCCAGGGCCATGGCCAACGGCGAGGCCATCCTCGCCTTCGAGCGGGCCCTGCACACCGACTTCGAACTTCCGATGAACCTGTGGCTGGCCGACACGGGCTGGCTGCGAGTGGTGGCGAACTACGAGTACGCCTTCACCTACATCGTCACGACCCTGGTCGTGCTGGTGTGGCTCTTCCTGCGCAGGCCGAGGGTCTACCGCTGGGCGCGTGACTCTTTCGCGCTGCTCAACCTGTTCGCGCTGGTGTGTTTCTGGCTCTACCCCGTGGCCCCGCCGAGGTTGCTGCCCGGCGCGGGCTTCGTCGACACCGTCCGGTTGAGCGGCACGTGGGGGTCGTGGGGCTCGCCGATGGTGGACAACGCCAACCAGTTCGCGGCCATGCCCTCGCTGCACATCGGTTGGGCGGTGTGGGTGTCGGTCGTCCTTGCCCGCATCGCGAGCGGGTGGCTGGCGCAACTCGCCAGCGCGGTGCATGTGCTGGTGACCTTCCTGGTCATCATCGCCACCGGTAACCATTACTGGCTCGACGCCGTGGGTGGCGTGCTGGTGGTGTGGCTCGGTGTCGCCGGGGCAGGGCTGCGCGGACACCCTCAGGACACGCGCAGCGCGCCAGAGCGGTGGACGACGCGGGCGAACGTGGGCAGGCTGCTCCTGCTGGAGGCGCGGCGCATCGAAAAGGGCGCAGCAGGCACCAAAGGCGCCAACTGCACGGACCTGGTTTGGCTGAGGCAGCGCGTCCGAGGGCTCGTGCTGGCCGACCACCGGCGGGCGGCGGGTCCCGGCCAGGAACAGCGGCCCGAGCCGGACTGGTCGTGGCATCTGCCCGAGTACGACCTCACCGGTAAGGGCGAGCAGCGGGCGCGCGCCACCCTGTACCGCATCGCGGCGGACCTCGTCGCGCGGCCGTTGCCGCCCGACCGGCCACCGTGGCGGTGCGCGCTGGTCAGCGCTGACGGCGTGGCGGCGGTGGTGCCGATCGCCGCCCCCGCGCCAGGTAGCCGCGCCGGGGACGGCGCCGACCCGGCTGCGGGCGGCCAGCCGCGCCGGCTGAGGCTGACGGTCGTCGGGCTGCCGGAGCGCGCCGTGTGTGACCTCGCGGCGGCTCACCGGGCTCGGGCCTCGGAAGTGCTGCTGTGCGCGGTGACGGGCGCGCTCGCGGGCGGGCAACCGGACATCCTGCCCGACCCGGTGCGGGTGTGGCTGGCCGATCGGGAAGGTGGGGTGCCGGTGGACGTGCCGCTGCGCGGCCTGTTGCCCAAGCGGCGGCTGGCGGTGCTGGCAGGCACCCTCGGTGCGCGTCCTTGCCGCGCCGAGGACGCGGGCGTGGAGGCGGAGCTGGCGGGGCCCCGGTGGTGTGAGCCGCCCGTGCCGGTCGACGAACTGCCGGTGAGCGTCGCGGTGCCGCTCGTGGCACCGGGGCCGGACAGCCCGCTTGGGCTGGGCGCGCAGACCGTGGACGGCACCCTGTGGGTCGGGTTGCTAATCGCCTGTGAGCTCGTGGGTGACGTGGACCGCTTCGAGACCCGGTTGAGCACGGAGCTGGCCAAACTCGGCCTACACTCGCGCCGTGGCTGACACCGAAACCGAGCAGACCCCCGCCGAGCCCACCTCCAGGCAACTGGCGGTGGCGCGCGCGTTCGTGGCCGAGCACGGCAAGCCCGCGAAGGCCGTGGTCGAGCGAATCGGCCGAGCGGGCGCCCGTGTGGTTCTCGTCGGCGCCGACGGCGCGCTCGGCGATGTCATCGTGCCGAGCCCGCAGGCAGGGGACGCGCTTGTCGAGGCGGTTGACGAGCTCGAACCGGCCGTGTGGGACGCCGAGACCGTGGCCGCCACCGTCATCGGAGCCAGGCACCGATACAGGATGGCCGGTCCGCTGGCTCGCCGGTGACCGCGAAGGTCATCCTCGCCACCTCGGCGCGCCTGCCGCACGGCGATCCCGACGAACGGGCGGTGCCCCCGGCTCTCGCCGACGTCGGCGTGACTTCCCGCTGGTTCGCCTGGGACGACCCGGCCGCCGACTTCACCGCCGCTGATCTGGTGATCCTGCGTTCCACCTGGGACTACCCGGACAGGTGGGAGGAGTTCCTCCGCTGGTGTGCTTCCGTGCCCAAGTTGCGAAACACCTTCGACGTGGTGCGGTGGAACACCGACAAGTCCTACCTGGTGGAGTTGGCCGAGTCTGGGCAGGCTGTCGTGCCGACCAGGTTGCTGCGGCCGGGGGACACGCCGAGCTGGCCGGACGCGGAGTTCGTGCTCAAGCCCGCGGTGGGGGCCGGATCGAGAGGGGTGGGCCGGTTCGGGCCCGCCGACACCGAGCGGGCCGCCGACCACCTCACCGCGCTGCATGCGCGGGGCAGGGCGGTGCTGCTGCAGCCTTACCAGCGCCGGGTGGATACCGAGGGTGAGACCGCGCTGGTGTTCTTCTGCGGCGTGTACTCCCACGCCTTCACCAAGGGCCCGATGCTGGCCGGGCAGGGAATGGATCGGTCAGGGTTGTTCGTGACGGAGAAGCGGGCCGCCACCGACCCGCCGCCGCGGTTTCGCGCGCTTGCCGAGGACGTGCTCGACGCGGCGGCACACCGGCTCGGTAAGAGCAGGGCGGAACTGCTGTACGCGCGGGTGGACGTGGTGCGCGTTGACGACGGTGCGCCCGCGCTGCTGGAACTGGAGCTCACCGAGCCTTCGCTGGGGTTCGAGCAGGCGGGGAAGGACGCCGCCGCGCGCTTCGCGTCCGCAGTGCGCCAACACCTCGCCTAATCCCGCGAGTCTCCCGTTCCTGCCCGCGAGTCCTGCGTTCCTGCCCGCGAGTCCTGCGTTTCCGCCCGCGAGTCCTGCGTTTCCGGGCCTGCTCCCGGACGCCCCGAGCGCAGAACTCATCGCCCCGAGCGCAGAACTCATGGGCGAGAGCGGGGGACTCGCGGGCGAGAGCGGGGGACTCGCGCAGGGTGACGGGTCAGGCGGTCGCGGTGCGCTTGGCCGCCAGTCGCTCCGGCTTGGGCCAGCGAACGTTGCGTGCCCACCCCAGCTTCTCGAACAGCCAGATCAACCGGGCGGAGATGTCGATCTGGCCGCGCAGCACGCCGTGCCGGGCGCAGGTCGGGTCGGCGTGGTGGGAGTTGTGCCAGGACTCGCCCATCGACAGGATCGCCAGCGGCCAGAAGTTCGACGCCTTGTCCCGGCTGGTGAACGGGCGCGAGCCGACAAGGTGGCAGATCGAGTTGACCGACCAGGTGACATGGTGGGAGAAGGCGACCCGCACCAGCCCCGCCCAGAAGAAGGCCGTCACCGCGCCCCACCACGACCAGGTGATGAGGCCACCGAGTACCGCGGGCAGCGCGAGACTCGAGGTGATCCACAACCAGAAGAACCGGTTCACCACGCGCAGGTCCTTGTCGGCGAGCAGATCGGGAGCGAACCGCTCGTAGTTGGTCACCTCGCGCTTGAACATCCACCCCATGTGGGCGTGCCAGAATCCGCGCAGCAGCGCCGTGGCGGAGGTGCCGAACAGCCACGGCGAGTGCGGGTCGCCCTCCCGATCGGCGAACGCGTGGTGCCTGCGGTGACTGGCCACCCAGAAGATCACCGAGCCCTGCACGGCCATGCTGCCGGTGATGGCCAGCGCCACCCGAAGGGCGCGGTTGGTCTTGAAGGCGCCGTGGGTGAAGTAGCGGTGGTAGCCGACGGTCACACCGAGCGTGGCCACGGTGTAGAACACGGCGGCGAGCGCGAGGTCGAGCCAGCTCAGCCCCCATCCCCACGCGAAAGGCACCGCTGCGACCAGCGCGATGAACGGAATCAGCAGGAAAGCCTTCAGTACGATCATCTGACCAGTCGTGCGTTGCTCTCCGACGAGCGGCTTGGGACCGGTGTTCGCTGCGGACGGTGGCATGGTGCTGGTGCTCATGGTGCGGTGCGACCTCGAATCGAGTTGAGGAGTATCAGGGCACGGTTCGGTGCTGGACAGGGTAGCGGCGTGGGTTGGCTCTCGCGCCGCCAAGGGATGACGCCACCGTGACGGTCGATCGACGCGCCGATGTGTTCGGCGCCCGCGACCCGGAGTCCGTCACCCGACGTTACCGGGTGACCGGGCTGTCATCGCCCAGGCTTCGCGTCGCGGCGGCGGGCTGCTGGCTCGTCGTGGGTCCTCGATCTCTGGCCGCGCACCACAGCGCCGCCGTCGCCACGATCACCAACATCGAACCGAGCACGTGCAGCGACACCAGGCCCTCGGGGACACCGAGCGCGTACTGCAGGCTGCCGAGCCCGCCCTGGGCGAGGGCGACCGCCCAGACGACGGCGTAGCGTCGCCACAGCCGCGCGGTGGCGCCGGTGCGCAGCCATTGCAGCCCGAGCATCGCGAGCACGAGCAGGAACAGCACGAGCAGCGCGCCGTGCACCTGGGCCAGCGCATCGATCGGCGCCTGCAGCCGCGGTGTTTCCGGGTCACCGCCGTGCGGGCCCGCGCCGGTGACGGTGGTCCCCGCGATCAGTAGCGCGAACATGATGCCGACGAGCGTGCCGAGCAGGATCCGCCCGCTCGGGGTCACCCGCCAGCGGGGTGGTTCGTCACCTTCCTGGAAGGCGTGCAGCAGCAGCACCGCCAGCCACACCAGGACGGTGGAGGCGAGGAAGTGGATCGCCACGGTCCACCACAGCAGATCCACGAGCACGGTGATGCCGCCGATCACGGCCTGGGCCACGACGCCCGCCGGCATGGCGAGCGCCAGCTTCATGAGCCGCCGACGGCCAGGATGGTCGATCAGAATGCGCCACGCGGCGAGCACGCTGAGCGCGGCGACGGCCACGACGACGATCGTGAACAGCCGGTTGCCGAACTCGATCCACTGGTTCAGCAGGTCGTACTCCGGGTGCTCTACCGGGACCATGCTGCCGGAGAAGCACTGCGGCCAGGTAGGGCAGCCGAGTCCGGAACCGGTGACGCGCACGACCGAGCCGGTGACTCCGATCCCACCCTGCGTGACGATGGCGGCGACGGCGAGGGCTCGTTGAACCGCCTGCGACGGGTACGGCAGGCGGGCGACGAGCGAAGAGAACTGCACGACATCGCATAGTAGAGCCGAACCGAGCGCGACCAATTGGGTGGTGGGGGGTGACCGGCACCGGGGCCGGGCGATGGGCGTCGCGGACGGTCAGGTGAGCTTCGTGGTTCGCGTGGCCAGTGCGGCGGCGGCGGCGCCCCACGCCACGAGCGGCAGCAGCGCGGGCCAGGAGAACTCGCCGTGTACCAGCGCCGCGTACAGCCCCTCCGCCAGCGCCGCGGACGGCAGCAGCGACACGACGGCGCCCACGGAGCCGGGCAGCGCGGAAGGGGCCAGAATGATGCCTCCGGCGAGCAGCAGCACGAACCACACGATGTTGGCGACCGCGAGCACCGTCTCCGCCCGCAACGCCCCGCCGAGGAGCACCCCGAGAGCGCCGAAGGTCAGCGTGCCGAGCACGAGCAGCGGCACCGCCAGCGCGATCCCCGCCGTCGACGGTGACCAGCCGAGCGCGAAAGCGACGGCGGCCAGCACCGCGGTCTGCAGTGCCACCACCACGAGCGCCGCGGTCAGCCTGCCCGCCACCAGCAGCCAGCGCGGCAGCGCGGTGGCCGAGAGCCGCTTGAGCACCCCGTAGCGGCGGTCGAAACCGAGAGCGATCGCCTGGCCGGTGAAGGCGGAGGACAACACGGCGAGCGCCAGGATTCTCGGTGTCACCGCGTCGACGCGGGCCAGACCCGGTTCGGCACCGGTGGGGACCACGTCGAGCAGGCTCAGCCCCACCAGCAGCGCCAGCGGGATGAGCAGCGTCAGCAGTACCTGCTCGCCGTGCCGCAAGGTAAGGCTCGTCTCGACACGGGCGTGGGTGAGCAGCATGCGCCCGATGCGCCCCGGCCCAGGCGCCGGGGTGAAGGTGCCAGGGGGAAACCGCGGCGCGCGCACCGCCTGGTGCTCGGTCATGCCCGCAACTCCCGCCCGGTCAGTTCCAGGAAGACCTCTTCGAGGTCGCGCTTGCCGACGTGCAGTTCCTGTGCCAGCACGCCCTGCTGGGCGCACCAGGCGGTGACCGTGGACACCACCTGCGGGTTCACGGCTCCGGAAACCCGGTAGGCGCCGGGGGAGGACTCTTGCACCCGGTAGCCCTCCGGCAGTGCCTCGCGCAGCAGCTGGGTGTCCAGCCCCGGCCGGGCCCGGAACCGCAGGTGTGCGTCGTCGGCGTGCTCCGCGGTCAGCGCGCTCGGCGAGCCGGAGGTGATGACCTTTCCGCCGTCCACGATCACGACGTCGTCGGCCAGCGTCTCCGCCTCCTCCATCAGGTGGGTGGTGAGCAGCACGCTGACCCCGTCGGCGCGTAGCGCCGCCAGCAGCTCCCACACCAGGCGGCGGGCCTGCGGGTCCATACCCGCGGTGGGCTCGTCGAGGAACACCAGCTCCGGCCGTCCGACGAGCGCGCAGGCCAGTGAGAGCCGCTGCTGCTGCCCGCCGGAAAGCCGTTTGAACGGGGTACGCCTCACCCCGTTCAGCCCGAGCACGTCGAGCAGCCAGGCCGGGTCGAGCGGGTCGGCGGCGCAGGCGGCGACCAGCCGCAGCATCTCCTCGGTTCGCACCCCGGGGTAGGCGCCCCCGCCCTGCGGCATGATGCCGATACGGGGCCGCAGCGCGGCGCCGTCGCGGGCGGGATCGAGGCCGAGCACCCGGACGGTGCCCTCGTCGGGTCGCTGGAAACCCTCGCAGATCTCGACAGTGGTGGTCTTGCCCGCGCCGTTGGGACCGAGCAACGCCAGCACCGTGCCCCTCGGCATCTTCAGGTCGAGGTGGTCGACGGCCGTGACCGGCCCGAAGCGCTTCACCAGCCCGGTGATCTCGACGGCCGCTGCACTCACGAAACTCAAGGGTACGGCGCCTGCCTAGCCGGCGTTCTCCGGGCGGCGGAACAGCATCGGCATTCGCCGCCACACCAGCAGCAGCACACCGGCGAGCACGATCGCCCCGGCGAGGTAGGCCTGGTGCAGCAGGTAGGCCCGCCCGTCGAAGGGGCTGCCGGTGGGCGGGATCAGCATCGCCAGCACGGCACTGACCGCCGTGGCGGCGACCCGGAACCGGGACGTGCCCGCCGAGGCCGCCAGCGGGATCACCGCCCACAGCAGCCACCACGGCTGCATCGCGACGTGCAGCATCATGAAGGCGCCGAGCGACACCCCCAGCCCGATCATCGGGCGACGACGCCAGCGGAAGCTGTCCCACAGTAGCTTCACCGTGATGGCGCCGGCCACGACGTAGCCGAGCATGCCCAGTATCGCGATGATGGACGCGGTGTGGTTGCCCAACCCGAGCGCGATGCCGAGAACGCCGCCGAGTTGGCCGAGTTCGGCGACCGGGGCGATCCAGTTCCAGATCTTGGCCGGGGTGTCGAGCGCGCCGATCCAGCCGAAACCGAGTCCCGTGGCCAGCCCCACGGCGACCATGACCGTGGTGAAGATGCCCACCATGAGCGCGGCCGCCCACGCCAGGTCCGTGATTCGGCTGCGCCAGCGTCTGGCGATCATCACACCGAGGAAGCCGAGCGCGACGATCGCGTGGATCTTCACCATCGCGGCCAGCGCGATCACCGTCGCGCCGAGCAGGATGTAGGTCACCTCGCCCTTGGCCAGTGGCGGAGGCTCGTCGCCTGCCACCCTCACGGGGAGCCTGCGGATGCCGAGGTCGATGCCCGCGAGCATCAGGCCGATGCCGAGTGCCTCGTTGTGGGCGCCCGCGACGAGATGGAACAGCACCAGCGGGTTCGCCGCGCCCAGCCACAGCGCGGTGCCTGGCTGTACGCCGAACCGCCTTGCCAACCTCGGCAGCGCCCACACGATCAGGGCGAGGCCGATCAGTGCGAGGATCCGGTGCGCCAGCACACCGGGCACGATGTCCGTGCCCACCATCCTGGAGATCCAGCTGCCGATCTCCAGGAAGAGTGGCCCGTAGGGGGCGGGGGTGTCGCGCCACATGTTGGACACCCCCGAGGTGAGCGGGTCGGCGACGCCGAGCGCCTCGGCGGGGCCGAGCGCGTAGGGGTCCATGCCGCGGTGCACGATCTCGCTCTGCGCGAGGTAGGCGTACACGTCGCGGGAGAACAGCGGGGGAACGAACAGCAGCGGCACGATCCACGTCGCCAGCGTGCGCAGCAGTTGCCCCTGCCCCGCGGACCGGCGCCTGCCCGGCCTGACGAACCGGCCGAGCAGCAGCCACGCCGCCACCATCAGGCCCATTCCGGTGAACGCCACAGCGACGGACACCGTCGGGATACGGGTGAACACTCGAAGCACCGGAATGCCGAGCACCGGGTTCAGCACCGGGGCGGCGCCCGCGCCCAGTGAACCGAACGCCAACAACAGCGCACCCAACGTGCCCAGTCTGCGCACGACGGTCAGCGCCCGGATCTCCTCGGCGTCGAGCGGTTCGGCGTCGCCGGAGTGCACCGGTGAGCGCATCATGGTTCCGCCCTTTGCCAATGCCACGGTGAGCAGCGTATCGAGCGGCCTGTGGAGTGAGTCCGGTCACTCGGCTTTCGGTCGGCTTTGCCGTGGAGCCGGAAATACGACACACTTATGTTGTGAAAAAGCAGGGGAGCTTGGACGAACACGTCGGCGGGCCGCGCGCCGCCGTGGACATCCCTGCTCAGGCTGCCCACGTTACGGCCGAGGGCCGCACCCGGCACGAGGTCGCCAGGCTGCTGCTGGAGCAGGGACCGATGTCCGCGGTCGCGGTCGCCGAGGAGCTGGGCATCAGCCCGACGGCGGTGCGCAGGCACCTCGATGTGCTGGTCGCCGACCAGGAGGCCGAGACAAGGCAGGCCTCCCGGCGTGGCCCGCGCGGCAGGGGACGTCCCGCGAAGCTGTTCCTGCTCACCGAGCAGGGCAGGGCCCGGTTCGGGCACGCCTACGACGACCTCGCGGTCTCCGCGATCCGCTTCCTCGCCGAGCACGCGGGTGAGCCAGCGGTACGGGCGTTCGCCGAGCGCAGAGTCGCCGCCCTGGTCGAGCCCTACCGGGACGCGGTGACCCACAGCCCGGGTGCCTCGGCGAGAGCCAAGGCCCTGGCGAACGCCCTGACCAGGGAGGGCTACGCCGCGTCGACCCGCGAGGTCGGCGCTCCCGGCGGGAAGACGGGTGCGCAGCTGTGCCAACACCACTGCCCGGTCGCCCACGTCGCGGCTGAGTTCCCACAGCTGTGCGAGGCGGAGACCGAGGCATTCGCCGAACTGCTCGGCACCCATGTGCAGCGGTTGGCGACGATCGCACGCGGAGACACCGCCTGCACCACGCACGTGCCCGCCGACACGTCGGGTAACGAAGGACGAACTCCGAATGGAGGGACTACCGCATGACTGCCGCTGCCGAGCAGCGCAACCCCACCACCGCGCCGCCGAAGGAATCGCTGAGCCAAGAGGAGACCATCGAATCCCTTGGCAAGTACGCGTTCGGCTGGGCGGACCCGGACACCGCGGGCGCGACCGCCCGACGTGGACTCAACGTCGAAGTTGTCACCGACATCTCCGACAAGAAGTCCGAGCCGGAGTGGATGCGCGAGACGCGCCTGAAGGCGCTGAAGCTGTTCGAACGCAAGCCGATGCCGAGCTGGGGAGCGGACCTCTCTGGGATCGACTTCGACAAGATCAAGTACTTCGTGCGCTCCACGGAGAAGCAGGCAACGAGCTGGGACGAGCTGCCCGCCGACATCAAGAACACCTACGACAGGCTGGGTATCCCGGAGGCGGAGAAGCAGCGCCTGATCGCGGGCGTGGCCGCGCAGTACGAGTCCGAGGTGGTCTACCACCAGATCCGCGAGGACCTGGAGAAGCAGGGCGTCCTCTTCCTCGACACCGACACCGGGCTGCGCGAGCACCCCGAGCTGTTCCGGGAGTACTTCGGTTCGGTGATCCCCGCCGGTGACAACAAGTTCTCCGCGCTGAACACGGCCGTGTGGTCGGGAGGTTCGTTCATCTACGTGCCGCCGGGCGTGCACGTCGACATCCCGCTGCAGGCCTACTTCCGGATCAACACCGAGAACATGGGCCAGTTCGAGCGGACGCTCATCATCGTCGACGAGGGTGCCTACGTGCACTACGTCGAGGGCTGCACCGCCCCGATCTACAAGTCGGACTCGCTGCACTCGGCGGTCGTGGAGATCATCGTGAAGAAGGGCGGACGCTGCCGCTACACGACGATTCAGAACTGGTCGAACAACGTCTACAACCTGGTCACCAAGCGGGCCAAGGCCGAAGAGGGCGCGACCATGGAGTGGATCGACGGCAACATCGGCTCCAAGGTCACCATGAAGTACCCCTCGGTGTTCCTGATGGGCGAGCACGCCAAGGGTGAGGTGCTCTCGGTCGCCTTCGCCGGTGAGGGCCAGCACCAGGACGCGGGCGCCAAGATGGAGCACCTCGCGCCGCACACGTCCTCGACGATCGTGTCGAAGTCGGTGGCGCGCGGCGGTGGCCGCACCTCCTACCGTGGCCTTGTGAAGGTCGCCAAGCGGGCGCACCACTCCAAGTCCACGGTGAAGTGCGACGCGCTGCTGGTGGACACGGTCTCGCGTTCCGACACCTACCCCTACGTCGACATCCGCAACGACGACGTGTCGATGGGCCACGAGGCGACGGTGTCGAAGGTCAGCGAGGACCAGTTGTTCTACCTGATGTCTCGCGGGCTCACCGAGGACGAGGCGATGGCCATGGTGGTGCGCGGGTTCGTCGAGCCGATCGCACGCGAGCTGCCGATGGAGTACGCGCTGGAGCTGAACCGCCTGATCGAACTGCAGATGGAAGGAGCCGTCGGCTGACATGACGGTGACGGAGAACAGCGTTGCCAATACAGCCGCCGCCGCGGAGGCCACCGTCCCGGCGGCCTCCCGCGGCGAGCGCTTCACCTCCTACGACGTGGCGGCCTTCGAGGTGCCCAGCGGCAGGGAGGAGAACTGGCGGTTCACGCCGATGAAGCGGCTGCGGGGCCTGCACGACGGCACCGCGGCCGCCTCCGGCGAGGTCAAGGTCGACGCCGAGGCCGCGCCCGAGGTGTTGGTGGAGACGGTGCCGCGCGACGACGAGCGGCTCGGCCAGGCGGGCAGGCCCGCCGACAGGGTGTCAGCGCAGGCCTACTCGTCGTTCGAGGCGGCCACGCTGGTGACCGTGCCGAAGGAGACAGCCGCCTCGCGCCCCACCGTGGTACGGCTGACCGGCCCCGGTGAGGGCAGGACGGCCTACGGGCACGTGCAGGTCAGGGCCGAGGCGTTCGCCTCAGCGGCGATCGTGCTCGACCACGTCGGCTCCGGTACCTACGCCGACAACGTCGAGTTCGTCATCGGTGACGGCGCGAGCCTGACCGTGGTCAGCGTGCAGGACTGGGCCGACGACGCCGTGCACGTCTCCGAACAGCACCTGCGGCTGGGTAAGGACGCGCGGCTGAAGCACATCGTCGTGACGCTGGGCGGCGACCTGGTGCGCGTGAGCCCCACGGCCACCTTCGCCGCACCGGGCGGGGATGTGGAGATGCTCGGGCTGAACTTCGCCGACGCAGGCCAGCACCAGGAACACCGGTTGTTCGTCGACCACGCAGTGCCGCACTGCAAGTCCAACGTGCTCTACAAGGGCGCGCTGCAGGGCGAGAACGCGCACTCGGTGTGGATCGGTGACGTGTTGATCCGGGCCGCGGCCGAGGCGACCGAGACGTTCGAACTCAACCGCAATCTGGTGCTCACCGAGGGCGCCAGGGCCGACTCGGTGCCCAACCTGGAGATCGAGACCGGCGAGATCACCGGTGCCGGCCACGCGAGCGCGACGGGAAGGTTCGACGACGAGCAGTTGTTCTACCTGCAGTCGCGAGGGATCGAGGAGGAGCAGGCACGCAGGCTGGTCGTGCGTGGCTTCTTCCACGAGATCCTTATGAAGATCGACATCCCGGAGGTGCGCGAGCGGCTCGAGGCGGCCATCGAGGACGAGTTGCAGGCCGTCGGGGTCTGACGAGCCCGCGCCATGACCACGCGCGGCGAGAAGAAGCGAAGCTTTCCGGTAACTGACGAGAGAAACGAAGAGGCATGGCAACACTGGAAATCAAGGATCTACGCGCCGACGTCGTCACCGACGAGGGCAGCAAGGAGATCCTCACCGGCGTCAACCTGACGGTCCGCTCGGGCGAGACCCACGCGATCATGGGCCCGAACGGCTCCGGCAAGTCGACCCTCTCGTATGCCATCGCCGGTCACCCCAAGTACCAGGTGACCTCCGGCGAGGTGCTGCTCGACGGTGAGAACGTGCTCGACATGAGCGTGGACGAGCGCGCTCGCGCGGGCCTGTTCCTCGCGATGCAGTACCCGGTGGAGGTGCCGGGGGTGTCGATGTCGAACTTCCTGCGCTCAGCCGCCACCGCGGTGAGGGGCGAGGCCCCGAAGCTGCGGCACTGGGTCAAGGAGGTCAAGCAGGAGATGGGCAAGCTCGACATCGCCTCGGAGTTCGCGGAGCGCAGCGTCAACGAGGGTTTCTCCGGCGGCGAGAAGAAGCGGCACGAGATCCTGCAGCTCGCGCTGCTGAAGCCGAAGATCGCGGTGCTCGACGAGACCGACTCCGGTCTCGACGTGGACGCGCTTCGGGTGGTGTCGGAGGCGGTCAACGAGTACAAGGCGAACAACGAGGTGGGGGTCATGCTGATCACCCACTACACCCGCATCCTGCGGCACATCCAGCCGGACTTCGTACACGTCTTCGCGGGCGGCCGGATCGTGGAGTCCGGCGGCAAGGAGCTCGCGGACGACCTCGAGGAGACCGGTTACGTCAAGTACACCGGCAAGGCCGAAGCGGCTGGCGTTTAGACAGGTGGGCAAGCGATGAGCACGACGGCTGAACCTGCGGTGCCGCTGCCACTGGACGTGGCGGCGCTGCGAGCCGACTTCCCGATCCTGTCCCGCACGGTGCGGGACGGCAAACCGCTGGTGTACCTGGACTCCGGCGCCACCTCGCAGCGTCCGGTGCAGGTGCTCGACGCGGAGCGGCGGTTCGCCGAGACCGCCAACGCCGCCGTGCACAGGGGCGCCCACCAGTTGGCCGAGGAGGCGACCGACGCCTACGAGGAGGCGCGCTCGAAGATCGCCCGCTTCGTCGGCGTCTCGCCCTCGGAGCTGGTGTTCACCAAGAACGCCACCGAGGGGGTCAACCTCGTCGCCTACGCGATGAGCAACGCCGCCACGGCGGGGCAGCAGTTGCGGCGCTTCGCCGTCGGTCCCGGTGACGAGGTCGTGGTGACCGAGATGGAGCACCACGCCAATCTCGTGCCCTGGCAGCAGTTGTGCGAGCGCACCGGCGCGAAACTGCGCTGGTTCGGGGTCACCGACGGGGGCAGGCTGGACCTGTCCGGCATCGACGAGCTGATCACCGAGCGCACCAAGCTGGTCGCCTTCACCCATCAGTCGAACGTGCTCGGCACCGTGAACCCGCCTGCTCCGCTGCTGGAGCGGGCGCGGCAGGTGGGCGCGCTGACGCTGCTGGACGCCTGTCAGTCGGTGCCGCACACGCCGGTGGACTTCCACGAGCTCGGGGTGGACTTCGCGGTGTTCTCCGGGCACAAGATGCTCGGTCCCTCCGGGATCGGGCTGCTGTACGGCCGCACCGAGCTGCTCGAGGCGATGCCGCCGTTCCTCACCGGCGGGTCCATGATCGAGCTGGTGCGGATGGAGGGCTCGACGTTCGCCCCACCGCCTCAGCGGTTCGAGGCGGGTGTGCCGATGACGGCGCAGGCCGTCGGGCTCGGCGCGGCGGTGGACTACCTGTCGACGATCGGCATGAACCGCGTCGCCACGCACGAGCACCTGCTCACCGAGCGGGCACTCGCGGGATTGGCGGCCATTCCTGGCGTACGTGTGATCGGGCCGACCGACACCGAGTTGCGCGGCAGCGCGGTGTCGTTCGTGATCGACGGCGTGCACCCGCACGACGCGGGCCAGGTGCTCGACAGTCTCGGTATCGCGGTCCGGGTGGGCCACCACTGCGCGTGGCCGCTGCACCGCAGGATGGGTGTTCCGGCGACGGTTCGTGCCTCGTTCTACCTTTACAACGAGCTGTCCGAAGTGGACGCCCTGGTCGAGGGTGTTGTCGAGGCGCAGCGGTTCTTCGGGGTGGGCAAGTGAACTTGGAGAGTATGTACCAGGAGATCATCCTGGACCACTACAAGAACCCGCACGGTCGCGGCCTGCGGGATCAGTACGACGCCGAGTCGTTCCAGGTGAACCCCACTTGCGGCGACGAGGTGACGCTTCGGGTCAAGCTGGACGGCGACAAGGTCGCCGACGTCTCCTACGAGAGCCAGGGCTGCTCGATCAGCCAGGCATCGACCTCGGTGCTGTACGACCTGGTGGTCGGGCATCCGCTGGACGAGGCAACGGCGACGATGAACGCCTTCGTCGAACTGATTCAGGGCAGGGGCGAGGTCGAGGCGGACGAGGACGTGCTCGAGGATGCTGTCGCGTTCGCGGGCGTCGCGAAGTACCCTGCGCGGGTCAAGTGCGCACTGCTCGGCTGGATGGCGTTCAAGGACGCGGTGGGCAGGACGTCGAACGACGAGGTGGAGGCATCATGACGGGGGCGCAGACACCTGAGCACCGAGAGGGACGCACTGCGGCCGACCTGCCGGAGCAGCAGGTCGAGTCCGACGGCGCCGTCGCCAAGGTCGAGGACGTCGAGGAGGCCATGCGTGACGTGGTCGACCCCGAACTGGGCATCAACGTGGTCGACCTCGGTCTGGTCTACGACATCAGGGTGGAACCGGACAACACCGCGACCATCGACATGACGCTGACGTCGGCGGCCTGCCCGCTGACCGACGTGATCGAGGACCAGACCGAGTCGGTGCTGACCGGCGGCTCGGGAGTGGTGAAGGACTTCCGGATCAACTGGGTCTGGATGCCGCCGTGGGGACCGGAGAAGATCACCGAGGACGGCCGCGAGCAGTTACGCGCGCTCGGCTTCACGGTCTGATTCGCTGACTTCGGTCTTGAGCCGGGGTCCCACCTAGCGGTCGTGTATAACGACCTATACGGTTGGGCTTTCTCGGTTCCATAGGCTCGGTAGGCCGTGACACCCCCCAACCAAGCCGTCGACTCCGGAGGCACCCTACCGATCTGCGAGGATCGGACGATGTGGCGGCGCGTGCTCGGGTCGGTGGTGAGTCGCACGACCTATCGCCGGTGGACCTATCTGATCCTCGGCGGTGCGCTGCTGGTTCCGTACGCGCTGTTCGGTGCGGTGCTGCTGCCTTCGGTCGTGCCACAGGCAGCGAGCCCGCCCGCCGCGTTCGTCATCGGCGGGACCGCCGCGCTCGTCGTGCTGGTAGCGACGTCGTTCCTCCCCGCGGTGCGGGTACTCGAGGGCACCGCCGTGCGAGAGCTGCTGGCCGATCCGGTTCCAGATGCGACCTTCGGCGGCACGACGAGCTGGGCGGTCCGCGCGCGGTCGAGCGTGCTGTTCGTCGGTCACGTGCTCGTCGGCGGAGTGGTCAGCCTCGCCAGCCTGCTGCTGCCCTCGGTGCTGGCGCTGTCGCTGACCGCGCCCTTCACAGGGAAATTCCCGCTCGGTGGTGAGGGCGGGATCTCGGTCCCGCGAGGATGGCCGGGAGCGTGGCTGCCCGCCGTGTCGCTACTTGCCACGCTGTCGCTGTTCGGAATCGTCAACGGTGCCGGGGCGCTGCTGACTCGCGCCGCGAAGAGTCTGCTCAGTCTCCCGGTCGCCGAGCGCATCGCCCAGCTCAAGCGCAGGGCGGACCGGCTCGCGCAGCGCAACCGACTGGCGCGGGAGCTGCACGATTCGGTGGGCCACGCGCTCAGCGTCGTTTCCCTCCAGGCAGGCGCGGCGCGTCGCATGCTGCGAACGGACCCCGCCGGTGCGCAGCAGGCGCTGCTCGCCGTCGAGGATCGCGCGCGGGCCGCCCTCGCCGACCTCGACTCCGTGCTCGGGTTGCTCCGTGAGGACGAGGCGGCGAGCCGTTCCCCCAGCGCGGGCCTCGAGGAGTTGCCCGCGCTGGTTTCGGCCACCAGGCTTGCTGGTGTGGCCGTCGACTGCGAGGTGGACGGCGATCTTGCCGCCGTCGCGCCCGTCGTGTCCAGAGAGTCCTACCGCATCCTGCAGGAATGCCTCACCAATGTGCTTCGTCACGCCGGTAAGGTGCCCGTGAGCGTGCGTGTGCGGGCGGGGGAGTCGGAGTTGGAACTGATCGTGCGCAACCCGATGGGTGCCGGGTCCGTAACGCGTTCGGGCGGTGGCAGCGGGCTGCGCGGTATCGCCGAACGGGTCGAGCTGCTGGGCGGACACTCGCGGGCAGGCCGAGACGGCGACGACTGGGAGGTCGTGGTGCGGCTTCCCGGAGGCGGGCGGGGTACCGGCGCATGAGCGAACCCGAAATCCGGGTGCTGCTCGTCGACGACGAGCCGCTGGTGCGCACCGGGCTACGAGCGATACTGGATTTCGAACCCGGTCTCACCGTGGTGGGCGAGGTGGCCGACGGTGCTCTGGTGCCGGACTCGGTGGCAAGGCTGCGACCCGACATCGTGCTCATGGATGTGCGGATGCCGAAGGTGGACGGGATCAGGGCTACCGAGCATCTGATGTCCACATCGGACGATCCACCGAAGGTGATCGTGGTGACCACCTTCGAGAACGACGACTACGTCTACGACGCGTTGCGCGTCGGCGCGAGTGGGTTCCTGCTCAAGCGCGCGGCCCCGGAGGAGATCGTGGCCGCGGTGCGCACCGTGCACTCGGGCGAGTCGCTGCTGTTTCCCGCCGCGATCCGGCGGTTGGCCGCCCGGCACTCCCGTGCGGGTGACGCGCTTCGCGGCAGCGGCCTCACCGAGCGCGAGGCCGAGGTGTTGCGGCTGATGGCGGCGGGGCTGTCCAACTCCGAGATCGCGCAGCGGCTGTTCCTGGGAGTGCAGACGGTCAAGACCCACGTCGGCAATGTGCTGGCCAAGCTGGGCGCCAGGGATCGCACGCAGGCGGTCATCGCGGCTTTCGAGTCAGGGTTCGTGTCACCGCACGAGAGCGGCGCGTAGCCGCCACGGCGCGGCGGCGAACAGCCGCGCCATCGCCGCCGCCACCGCGGCCGGGTCCTCGCGGGCGGAGGTGAAGGCGCGTTGACTGTGTGGTGGCAGGGCGAAGAACTGATCGAAGAAGTCCGGCACCTGCTGGGGCGGAAGCCGTCGTAGCGAGCGCAGCGCGTAGCGGCGCATGGCGTGCACGGCGACCGCTCTGGCGGGCCACAGTGCCGCATGGGCCGCTCTCGCGGCTGCCCGAGGACCGCTGTGCAGGTGCTCGCCGATGGCTTCGGCCACGCGTGGGGCCAGCGTCAGGGAGGCGGCGATGCTGTAACCGGTCGCCGGGTGCACGAGTGCTGCGGCGGCCCCGAACGGCACGGTACGGCCGCGCCGGGGCAGCGGGAGGTCGAGCGGTATCCGAACCCGTTCCCGAGGTAGCCCGCGCGCGTCGATTCCGGCGACTTCGAGTCGCTTGTGGAGCCTGGCCGAGAGCGCCGAGAGCGACACTCCGGGCCGTGCCGCCAGCGAGGTCTCCTCCACCAGCACGCGGCCGTTACCGAGCGGTACCGCGTAGAGGAAGCTCGGATCGACCGCGGTCGCCGCCCGCCAGTCCATGAACACCGCGGTGTCGCCGGGCACGATCCGCACCGCCTGGGAGGCAGGCAGCACCACCCCGAACGCGGTCTGCTCCGTGCCACCACCTTCCGGTCGCGCGCCGCGGGCGTCGACGGCGATGCCCGCGGTGAGCGTGCCGCCGCCGCTGAGGTGGACGACGCAGTCGTGCGGCCGGTTGACGACGCGGGTGCTGGTGCCAGCCACCTGCTGCACGCGGTCGTCGCTGAGCCAGCGGCGCAGCCCGGCGTTGTCCACGACCAGGTACTCGCGATCGAGCCAGCTGCACGAGCGCCCGGCGGCGAGCGTGCCGCGCGGTCGTGCGGCGATCGCCTCGGCGGGCAGGTCAGGCACCTCGTCGCGCCACACCGCGTAGGTGTTCGGCCACGACTTCCCTGGTTCCGGGTCGAGCAGCGCGGTGCTGAGCCCGGCACGGACGCAGCAGGCGGCCAGCGCCCTTCCCGCCGGGCCACCGCCGATGACCAGGACGTCCACCACACGTCGATCTCATCACATACGGTGTGCCTCATGGATACGCAGCCGGACCCGCGTTCACGCAGGCGGGACGAGGCAGCCGAATCGGGCGGGTTCGCCGACCTGGCGGGCAGCCCGTTCCGGGTGGACAGGGACCGCATCGTCGCGTCACCGTTCTTCGCCCGGCTGGCCGGGGTGACACAGGTGGTCAACGCCAGCGGGTCCGCGCTGCTGCACAACCGGCTTACCCACAGCCTCAAGGTGGCGCAGGTGGCAAGGGCCATCGCCGAGCGGGTCACCGCCACCGACGATTCCGGGCAGGTCGCGGCCAAGCTGGGCGGCTGCGACCCCGATGTGGCCGAGGCCGCCGCGCTGGGCCACGACCTCGGCCATCCGCCGTTCGGTCACCTCGGTGAGCAGGTGCTCGACCGCATCGCGCGGCACCGGTACGGCCTCGCGGACGGGTTCGAGGGCAACGCGCAGACTTTCCGGATCGTCACCACCACCGAGGTCGGCGGCCCCACACCCGAGGGACTGAACCTGACGGCGGCAACCCGGGCCGCGCTGCTGAAATACCCGTGGGCGAGGCTGCACTTCCCCACTCCGCACCCGGCTGCCATGGACGTGCCGCCCCGAGGAGCCGCCGAGCCGGAGGAGTCGCCCGGCACCGGGTCGGCCAAGTTCTCCGCCTACTCCACCGAGCTGGACGACCTGCGACAGGGCAGGGCGCCGTTCGCCGACCGGGTGGAGGTCTGGCAGCAGACCGTTGAGGCCTCCGTGATGGATCTGGCCGACGACATCGCCTACGCGATCCATGACCTGCAAGACTTTCACCGCATCGGGGTGTTGCAGCACGCCTCGGTGGCCACCGAACTCGGCCAGTGGCGGGCCACGATGGGGGAGCTGGCCGAGCTGCCCGCCGCCGAACTGCTCGACCAGCACCGAAAGCCGGGCAGGTCACTGGAGTACCTGCGACGCCGGATGCACGCCAAGGACGGCTGGGTGACCGATGACGAGGCGTTCGCCGCCGCGGTGGCCAAGGTGCGTGGTGAACTCGTCGACGAGTTGCTCGCGATTCCGTTCGACGGCTCGATCGAGGCGGAGCAGGCGACGGCGCGGTTCTCCGCACGGTGGACGGCGCGGCTGGTGAACGGTGTGCTGGTGACCACGGCGCCGCCGACACGCACCGGGCACGTGACGTTGCGACCCGCCCAGTGGCACGAGGTGCAGGTGCTGAAGTTCGTGCACCGGCGGTTCGTGCTGCAACGGCCGGACCTGGCGTTGCACCAGCGGGGGCAGGCCACGTTGCTGGCGCAGTTGGTGGACGCTCTAGACGCGTGGCTGGCCGACCGTGACGAGGCACACCGGCTGCCCCGCAGGCTGCACGACCTGGTGGAACTCGCGCACGCCGAGTACAGCGGCCTCGCCCGCGTCGCTCCCGAACTGCTGATCGGAGCGACCGGTGAGCCGGTACGCGGCACCGACGCGGTGCGGGGCCTCGCGCGCGGCAGGGCAGTCATCGACTTCGTGGCGTCGCTGACGGACCGGCAGGCGGCGAGCATGCTCGACGCGATCTCCGGCCGCTCCGAACAGCCGTGGTCGGAACCCTCGGTGCTGTAGCGGGTCGCGAGCATGGCACGTATCAGGCAGGCACCCGGCGGGGGCCGCATCGTCGAGGTCGAGGCGGAGCGGCTCGCGGGCTGGTTCGAGCGCTTCGCCGAACGCAACGGTGGCGTACGGCGGACCCGGCTGGGTCGGCACGAGGTGACGGTGACGGCAGGCAACGGCACGACCGCCACGGTGGCGGTGCCGTTCGGCCCGCTGGAAGGTATCGAGAGTGACACGACGGTCGACGGCCTCGCCGTGGGCGCGCTGATGGAACACGTTCGCAAGCCGAGGCGGGTCGGGCTGCTACTGGTGCGGCTCGGCGGGCACAGTGTCGGCGTGGCCGAGGCTGGGGAAGTGGTGCGCTCGCGTACCGACCGGCACCTCGTGCACGGCCGCAGCGCCGCGGGCGGTTGGTCGCAGCAACGGTTCGCCAGACGCAGGAGCGGGCAGGCGCGGCAGGCGTTGCGCTCCGCCGCGGACGACGCGGCCGAGGTGCTGGCGCCCAGGGTCCGGGAGCTGGACGCGGTGGTGCTCGGCGGCGACCGCAGGGCGTTGGACGAACTGCGTACCGACCCGCGGCTGGCGGAGGTGTTCGCGCTGGCCGAGCCGAGAGTGCTCGAGGTCGCGCGACCACGGCGTAGCGTGCTCGACGAGGCCGCCCGCAGGGCGCACGCGGTGGAGGTCCTCCTGAGGTGAGCCGGCCCACGGTGATCGATAATCGCTGGACGGCTCCCCTTACACTGGGATGCGTGGTTGTCCGCCTGGAGTAGCTCGCCCGCCCCGCGCGGGCGTTTTCACGTGTCCAGGTTCGTCACTACACCACGGAGTTCTTCTTGATCACGGCCAGCGGCCTCGAACTGCGCGCGGGTTCGCGCACCCTGTTGGGTCAAACCACACTGCGAGTACAGCCCGGCGACCGGATCGGCCTCGTCGGCCGCAACGGCGCGGGCAAGACCACGACACTGCGGGTGCTGGCGGGCGAGGGCGAGCCCTACACGGGTGATGTGCGGCACACCGGCGAGATCGGTTACCTGCCACAGGACCCGAGAGAGGGCGACCTTTCGGTGGCGGCCAAGGACCGGGTGCTTTCGGCACGCGGTCTCGACGTGCTGCTGCGCGACATGGAAAAGGCGCAGAACGCCATGGCCGAACTTGTCGACGACGCGGCACGTGACCGCGCCGTTCGCCGCTACGGCAGGCTGGAGGAGCGGTTCTCCTCGCTCGGAGGCTACGCGGCCGAAAGCGAGGCCGCGCGGATCTGCGCGAACCTGGGCCTGGAGGAACGGGTGTTGCCGCAGCCGCTGCACACCCTGTCGGGAGGCCAGCGCCGCCGTATCGAGCTGGCACGCATCCTGTTCGCCGCCTCGGAGGCGGGCGCAGGCGGCAGGTCCGGCACGACGCTGCTGCTCGACGAGCCGACCAACCACCTCGACGCCGACTCGATCAACTGGTTGCGCGGCTTCCTGAAGGCACACGAGGGCGGTCTCGTGGTGATCAGCCACGACGTGGACCTGCTGGACGAGGTCGTCAACAAGGTGTGGTTCCTCGACGCGACGAGAGCCGAGCTCGACGGCTACAACATGAACTGGAAGCGTTACCTCGACGCTCGCGCCACCGACGAGAAGCGCAGGCGGCGGGAACGCGCGAACGCCGAGAAGAAGGCGGCCGCGCTGCAACAGCAGGCGGCGAAACTGGGCGCCAAGGCGACGAAGGCGGTCGCCGCGAAGAACATGGCCCGCAGGGCGGAGCAGATGCTGGCGAACCTGGACGAGGAGCGGCGGGCGGACAGGGTCGCGCGGATCACCTTCCCCTCACCTGCCTCCTGCGGCAGGACACCGCTGACGGCGGAAGGGCTTTCGAAGTCCTACGGTTCGCTGGAGATCTTCACCGGTGTGGATCTGGCGATCGACCGCGGCTCCAAAGTCGTCGTGCTCGGGCTCAACGGTGCCGGAAAGACGACATTGCTGCGGTTGCTCGGGGGACTGGAGAAACCGGACACCGGAAAGGTGGTGGCCGGTCACGGGCTGCGGCTGGGCTATTACGCGCAGGAGCACGAGACGCTCGATCACGAAGCGAGCGTGTGGGAGAACATCCGTCATCTCGCACCGGATGCCGGTGCGCAGGAACTGCGCAACCTGCTGGGGTCTTTCCTGTTTTCCGGCGAGCAACTGGACCAGCCCGCCGGGACGTTGTCGGGTGGGGAGAAGACCCGGCTCGCGCTCGCGGGGTTGGTGTCCAGTGCGGCGAACGTGTTGCTGCTGGACGAACCGACCAACAACCTCGACCCGGCGAGCAGGGCGCAGGTGCTGGACGCCTTGCGCAGCTACGGCGGTGCCGTGGTGCTTGTGACACACGATCCCGGTGCCGTCGATGCGCTCGAACCCGAACGGGTGATCCTTTTGCCTGACGGTACCGAAGACCACTGGTCCGACGAATATCGCGAACTCGTACAGCTCGCCTGAGTGCGCAGGGTGGCGACGTAACGGACGTTGCGTTCGTACGCAAGCCAGTTGGCACTGAATCGGCGCAATATTGCCGCCGTTTCGGCAGGTTTTCGAGCCCTCGTCTGGCATTCGGCGGCGCTGTGTTCGATCATTGCGGCAGCAGGGGTCGAATGTGGCCCGAAACACCAGACGGGCGGAAGGTGGATTGACGTGGCAGACCTGAAGAAGGGTGCGCGCATCACCGGAAACACGCGAGACAAGTTGGCCGCTGACCTGAAGAAGAAATACGAGAAGGGGGCGAGCATCCGGGCCCTGGCGGAGTCGACGGGCCGTTCCTACGGCTTCGTGCACCGGGTGCTGTCGGAGTCCGGCGTTCAGCTTCGGGGACGCGGCGGAGCGACGCGCGTCAAGAAGAAGTAAGCCCGACACGCCCACTGGTGGCGCCCGGATCGGGCTCCACGACCGAGGGCGTAGCCGGGTGTGGCGTGGCCCGGTGTCGAAACACCAGCAGCGCGCCGAGCGTGATCGTGCAGTACACCAGATAGCCGAACCTCGTGGCCGGTGTGAGCATCGTGAAGGTGCCGAGGCCGACCGCGATGCGTAGCAGCGCGTCCGCGCCGCTGTGCGGTGGCTTGCGCACCAGCCACAGCAGGATCGCCAGTGCCGCGGCAGCGAGCAGCACGTAGGCGGCCACCTTTCCGGCGGCGCCGGTACTCGCGATGAGGTGTCCCGGTAGCGGGCTCGCGGCAGGAGAACTCACCGCCGCCAGGCCGGCGGGAAACCGGATGACGTGCTCGAAGAAGGTGTGCGGAGCCACGAGCAGCGCGGGCAGTTGCACCGCCGCGAACACGGCGGTGAACAGCAGGGCGAATCGCGCCAGTGCACGGCCACCCAGCCTGGTCGCGACGAGGAAGGCGAGCACCACCGCCGCGGGTAGCACGATGAGCTTGGCCGCGGTCACCAGTCCGAGCAGTATCGCCGACTGCCCGGGCCGATCGATCGCGGCCAGCGCGCAGGCGAGCACGAGCAGCGCGGCGATCGCCAGATCCGGGCCTGCGGTGGCGAACGTCAACGCCGTGAGCGGGAAAGCCACGGCGAGTTGTGCCGCGCGCACCGGTACCGCGGGTTTGCCGAGCAGCCGCAGTGTCGCCACCACGCTCAGCAGCGCCACCAGCGCGAACACCAGCCGGACGTCGGTGAGCGCGTCGCCGACGGGCGTGCCACCCAGCAGGGCCCTCGGCAGGCCGAACAACGCCATCACGGGGCCGTACGGAGTGTAGTCGTAGCTGCCGGGCGGGTGACCCAGCGTCGCGAGATCGGCATAGGGCGTTCCCGATTCCAGCAACAGTCGGGCCGAGCGCTCGATCACCCATACCTCGGGCTGGGCGTTCCAAGCCCCCGGTGAGGCGGTCCAGTCGCCGCCGGACAACCTGCGCACCACCAGCGTGATCAGTGGTGCGAGCATCCCGACGACGCCGACCACCGCGACGCTCACCCAGCGCGACCGCCACCAGCCCGGCCGAACTCCTCGGGAGAAGGTCAGCCAGCAGGTGTGCGCCAGCGCGAGGCCGTATGCGGCCACGGCGAAGGCCGCCCACACGCGGAAGCCGAAATGCCGGTCGGTCAGCGCCAGCACCAGCGCGTAACCGGTGCAGACGAGGTAGAGGACGGCGTCCACCCGTAGCGGGCCTATCGCCAGGACCCGGCGTGCCCGGTCGATGATCGCCTGTGTCCCCATGGCGCATGAGGCTACCGACTCGGCCGGAACTGTCGGTGCGGGTGGGCACAATACGTTCCCGGGGGATCGGGAAGTTCTTGATCGGGTTCGCTGTTGTGCTGCACATCCGCTCGGGAATTAGCTCTACTATGGTGCAGGTCTGGAAAGGGGTGGCGGGGTGGACAACACATGGTCGTTGCTCAGCGGTGCGATGAGATCGGCGGACGCGCCGAAAGGGCTGCGGCGCGGAACCGTGCGCAGGGTGGCGCGGTTCGCCCGCCCGCACTGGCCACGGCTGCTGATCTTTCTCGGTCTGACGGTCGTCGCCGCGGTGCTGGCCGTGAGCACACCGTTGCTCGCGGGCAGGGTCGTCGACGCGATCGTGAACGGGTCCGCCGCCTCGACGGTGATCGTGCTGGCACTTGTCATCGCCGCTATCGCGATCGCCGACGCCGGGATCGGGCTCGCCGAGCGCTGGCAGTCGGCGCGCATCGGTGAGGGGCTCATCTTCGATCTGCGCAGGGCGGTCTTCGAGCATGTGCAACGGATGCCGATCGCGTTCTTCACGCGGACGCGCACCGGAGCGCTGGTCAGCAGGCTGAACAACGACGTCATCGGAGCGCAGCGCACCTTCACGGCGACCCTGTCGGGGCTGGTCACCAACGTGATCCAGCTCGTGCTCTCGCTGGCGGTCATGGTGACGTTGTCGTGGCAGGTCACGCTGTTGGCACTGGTGTTGTTGCCGGTGTTCGTGCTGCCCGCGCGCCGCATCGGCAGGCGGATGGCGCAGTTGCAGCGGGAGTCGGCCACTTTGAACGCCTCTATGACCACGCAGATGACCGAGCGGTTCTCCGCGCCTGGCGCCACGCTGGTGAAGCTCTTCGGCAGGCCGAAGGTGGAGGCGGAGGAGTTCTCCGGCCGGGCGGGCAGGGTTCGCGACATCGGTGTGCGCACCGCGATGCTCACTCGCTGGTTCATGACCAGCCTGACGCTGGTCTCGGCACTGGCGCAGGCTCTGGTGTACGGCCTCGGCGGCTGGCTCGCGTTGCGTGGCAGCCTCGACGCGGGCACGGTTGTGGCACTGGCGTTGCTGCTCACCCGGCTCTACACGCCACTGACGGCGCTCGCCAACGTCCGCGTCGACGTGATGACGGCGTTCGTTTCGTTCGAGCGGATCTTCGAGGTGCTCGACGTCGACCCGATGATCAAGGAGCGGCCTGATCCGGTGCCGCTGCCGGAGGCCGGCGTCTCCGTGGAGTTCGCCGACGTTCGGTTCAGTTACCCCTCCGCGGAGAAGTACTCGCTCGCCTCCCTGGAGGAAGTGGCCACTGTGGACAGCCGAGGTGGCGAGGAGGTGCTGCACGGTGTGAGTTTCGTTGCCGAACCAGGGCAGATGGTGGCGCTGGTCGGCTCGTCGGGTGCGGGCAAGTCCACCATCGCGTCGCTGGTTCCCCGGCTCTACGACGCCGACTCCGGCGCGGTTCGACTGTCCGGTGTGGATGTTTCCGAGCTGAGCTTCGAGACGCTGCGCCGCACGGTGGGTGTGGTCACCCAGGACGGGCACCTGTTCCACGACACGATCCGGGCCAACCTGACCTACGCGGCACCGGAGGCGACCGAGGACGAGATCTGGAACGCACTGCAGCGTTCGCGCCTGGCGACGCTGGTGCGCTCGCTGCCGGACGGGCTCGACACCATCGTCGGTGAGCGCGGCTACCGGTTCTCCGGCGGGGAACGTCAGCGGTTGACGATCGCGCGACTGCTGCTGGCGCAGCCGCGGGTGGTGGTGCTGGACGAGGCGACGTCGCACCTTGACTCCGAGTCCGAGGTCGCCGTGGGGGCGGCGCTCACCGACGCGTTGCACGGTCGCACGGCGCTGGTGATCGCGCACCGGCTGTCGACCGTCCGTGCCGCCGACCAGATCCTGGTTGTGGAAGCGGGCAGGATCGTCGAGCGCGGTACCCACGAACAGTTACTGGCCGTGGGTGGACGGTATGCGGAGCTGTACCGGACGCAGTTCGCCCAGAACGAACCCGCGGCGGCGTGAGGATGGCCGAACGCGGTGGGCGGGTGCCCGCGCTGCGGGTGTTGACCCCGGATGTGCCCGTTCGCGCCGTCGCACTCGTGCTACACGGTGGGGCGCAGCACGGCCTGACCACCGTGCGGCCGTGGGGGCTGGCCTACCTGCGCATGGTCGCGCTGGCGCGGATGCTGGCGGCGGCGGGTGGACGGAGTGGGCTGGAGGTGTGCCTGCTGCGCAACCGGGTGCGCGGGTGGAACGAGCCCACCCTGCACCCGGTGCTGGACGCGCGTTGGGCGCTCGACCGCGTCCGGGTCCGGCGGCCGGGGCTACCGGTGGTGCTGGTTGGCCATTCGATGGGCGGCCGTGTCGCGCTGCGGATCGCCGACGATCCCTCGGTGGCGGGTAGTTGCGCGCTGGCGCCGTGGACTCCGCGAGCGGAACCGGTGGAGCCCGTCACCGGGCGCAGCGTGTTGATCGCACACGGAACCCACGACACCATCACGCCTGCGGAGGACTCTCACGACTATGCCGTGCGGGCGGCTGCCGTGGCGGCGCGTGTCGCCCGGTTCGAGATCGCTTCCGAAGGTCACGCCATGCTGCGCAGGCCCGGACCGTGGAGCAGGCTTGTGGCCGACTTCACCCTTCACTCGGCCGGACTGGGCCGGGAGAGCGACCTGCTCGCGCGAGCGTGGGCGGGAAGCGGAGCGGGGCGGTTTCGCGTTCCGCTGTGAACCCTGTGAACCCGGTCGACAGTGTGCGGTAGCGCTATTACCCAGCGTGATTGAAATGTGGGTTCAGGCGCAACCTGATCGGGGGACCACACGTCTATCTTGCGAGGCTTGCGGTTAGGTTGGCCTCGCGCGGCAGCGCGTGCGACGGCCGGTGAAACGAGAGGCGGAGGAAAGCCGACAAGGGCACAGGAAAGCCCAGAGCAGCCCACGACAGGCCAGCAAGGTAGAGGCGATCGGGAGATGCGATGACCTACGGCGGGCACTACGGCGGCCAGCAGCCGCCCCCTTCCGGCCGTCGGCCGCCACGCGGCCCTCGGCAACATCAGGGCGCACAGATGATGCCCATTCCGGGGAGTGACAGAGCCCGCCAGGCGCAGCGCAGGCCACAACAGGCCACGAGGGTGGCACCCGCGGGACCGCCGTACGACCCGCCTGCGGCACGCCCGGGTGGAGCGCCCCCACCGAGGCCGCCTCGGCGCAAGCGGTGGTCCTTCGGCCGCGTCGCGACGGCGTTGTTGCTGGTGGTCGTGATGCTGCTGGCGGCGGTGTGGCTCTACCTCGAGTTCTCGATCAACCGGATCGACGCGCTGCCCGACTACGAGGGCAAGCCCGCCGCCGCGGAAGGCACCAACTGGCTGATAGTGGGCTCGGACTCGCGGGCGGGGCTCGACGCCGAACAGCAGGCGCAGCTTTCCACCGGCGACGCCGGAGGGCAGCGCACCGACACGATCATGATCGCGCACATCCCGGACAACGACACGCCCGCCACCTTGCTCAGCCTGCCCCGCGACTCGCAGGTCGAGATACCGGGCCACGGTGTCAACAAGATCAACGCGGCGTTCGCCTTCGGCGGCGCGCCGCTGCTGGCGCAGACCATCGAGCAGGCCACCGGGCTGCGGATCGACCACTATGCCGAGATCGGGTTCGGTGGTTTCGCCAACATCGTCGAGGCGATCGGCGGCGTGGAGATGGACATACCGGAGGAAATGCGCGACACCAAGACCGGGATGGTCATCCCGGCGGGCAGGCAGACGCTCGACGGGGCGCAGGCACTGGGCTTCGTTCGCATGCGGTACAGCTCGGCGACTCCGCGATCCGATCTCGACCGGGTCGCCAACCAGCGCAAGTTCATCGGCGCGCTCGCCAACGAGATGGCCAGCCCCGCGACGCTGCTCAACCCGTTCGAGGTGTTCCCGCTGCTGGCCGATGCCCCCGACGCGCTGACCATGGACACCGAGGACCACCTGCACCATCTGGTCGGCCTCGCCTGGGCCATGCGAGGCATCTCCGACGGCGGTGTCGTCACCACGACGATGCCCACCACCTCGGCATCCGCCGAACAGTGGGACGAGGAGAAGTCACAGGTGCTGCTCGACGCGCTGCGGACGGACTCGCCGATTCCCGACAGCGTCGTCGTGAACTGAGGTCGGCGCGACGCGCCGATCGGTCCACCGGGGCCACGGCGGGTCGTCGCGCCCGGTGGGCGAGCAGCTTCTGGCGGCTTGCGCGCATTCTCCTGACTGTGTGGCGGTCGCGACTCGTCCGCCCGCCGGACGTGGTTGAACAGGCAAGCTAATGCCATTAGCCTGTTTGCTATGAGCCCTAGGGTTGGCCTGTCGGCCGATGGTGTCGTCGACGCCGCGCTCGCGCTCGTGGACGAGCGGGGTACCGAAGCGCTCACGCTCGCGAACGTCGCCGCGCGCACCGGTGTCGCCACCCCGTCCCTGTACAAGCACGTCGGCGGGCTCGCCGAACTTCGCGCCCTCGTGGGTGTGCGGATCCTGGACGAGATGACCACCCGGTTCAGTGCCGTCGCGGTGGGCCGTGGCGGCGACGCCGCGGTGGCGGCGTTGATGCGGGAGTACCGCGCCTACGTGCTGGACCATCCGAAGCGCTACCCGTTGACGCCGATGGATCCGCTGCACGACCCCGTCCAGCGGGAGGCTGGCACGCGGCTGCTCCAGGTCATGCTCGCCGCGTTGCGTGAGTACGGACTCGAAGGCGCCGACGCCGTCCACGCCACCCGGCGACTGCGGGTTGTGGTGCACGGCTTCGCCTCCATCGAGGCGGCGGGTGGGTTCGGCCTGCCGGAGGCGCTGGACGAGACCTACGAACAGCTCATCGACATGTATCTGGCGAGCCTGAGGAGAACCTGATGACCACGAAGCGGCTCGGTGCGCTGGCTCTGGCGAGCGCCGGTGTGCTGTTCCTGCTTTACCCGGCCGTCCGGCCGTGGTACGATGAGTCCACTGTGGACGGAGCGACGCGGTCGATGAGCTCGTCCGCGTGGGTCGCCTCGCACCTGTTCGCGATGCTCGGCTTCGTCCTGGTTTCGCTGGCCCTGCTGAGCCTGCGACGCCGCACACCCGCAGCCGTCTTCTGGGCCGGGGCGGGCCTCACGCTTCCCTACTACGGCGCCGAGGATTTCGCGTTGCACGCCGTCGCCAGGCATCAGGCCGACGTGCTGGCGATCACCGAGGACTTCCGCTACGGCCCGGTCGCGGTCACGATGTTCGCCACCGGTCTGCTCGCCATGGCCGCCGGCGCGGTGCTCGCGGCGCGGACGGCCGGCCCCGGCGGCCGGCTGTTCGCCGCCGGATTCGTGCTGTTCCTGCCGCAGTTCTTCACCCCGGCGCCGGTTCGGATCGCGCACGGCGTGCTGCTGCTGGCCGGGTGCCTGTGGCTCGCGCACTCCCTGTGGCGAGGCGCTGTGGGTGACGGGACAGGTTCCAGATCGACGGCCGCCGTGTCGGACGGTGCCGTCGTCGGCGACGGACACAGGTGACCACTCGTGGCAACTGACTGTCACGCCGACCGGTTGACCGGGGCGGTGGGCGGCTGCCGCGCGGGCTGAGGTCCCTAGGGTGTGGGGTCCAACGTCCCTTTTGGCCCGCCCACCTGCCGAAGGATTATTCGGCGGGAACCAGGCGGACCAGGAGGTGGTCATGACCGCGAGGATTGCCATCAACGGCCTCGGCCGTATCGGCCGTGCCACGCTGAGGTCCGTGCTGGCCGAGCCTGCACTGGAGCCGGTCGCTGTCAACGACCTCGCCTCCGCCGACAACCTGGCATACCTGCTGCGCTATGACACCGTCTACGGGCGCGCCGAGTCCGACGTCGAGGTGTCGGACTCGGCCATCCTCACGCACGGCAGGCGGATCAGCGTGTTCAACGAGCCCGATCCGGCTCGGTTGCCTTGGCAGGACCTCGACATCGACCTGGTCTTCGAGTGCACGGGTGCCTTCCGCAGGACCGTCGACGTCGTCAAGCACCTCGATGCGGGCGCGCGCAGGGCGATCCTGTCCGCCCCGGCCAAGGACGAACTCACCACCGTGGTCCCGGGGGTCAACTCCGACGAGGTCGCCGGCGAGCGGATGGTCTCCTGCGCGAGCTGCACCACCAACTGTGTGGCGCCGGTGCTGGAGGTGCTGGACCGCAACCTCGGTGTCCGCAAAGCCACCATGTCGACGGCGCATGCCTACACCTCCAGCCAGCAGCTCGTCGACGGCCCGGCAGGCAAGCGATGGCGGCGCGGGCGGGCGGCCGCGGCGAGTATCGTGCCGAGCACCACGGGAGCGGCTGAGGCGACGGCGCGGGTGCTGCCCGAACTGACCAACCGCTTCGACGGGGTCGCGCTGAGGGTGCCGGTTCCGGTCGGTTCGATCGCGGACATCGTGTGCCTCACCGAACGAACCACCAACGCCGAACAGCTCAACGAGTTGTTCCGCATCGAGGCGGACAGCGACCGCTACCGTGGGGTGCTCGGGGTGAGCGAGGATCCGATCGTGTCGGCCGATGTGATCGCCGACCCACGCGCGACGATCGTCGACCTCACACTGACCACGGTCACCGACGGTGACCTGGTGAAGGTGATGGCCTGGTACGACAACGAGTGGGGCTACGCCCAGCAGCTGATCCGCCAAGCGCTCGCCATGGTCGGTGAACCGGCCACGGTGCGCTGAGGTTCGCCGAAGGCCCGCCCACGACAGGAGAGCCGATGTCGGTGACCGTCGACGCCGGACTGCACCACGCGGTGCTGTTCGATCTGGACGGGGTGATCACCGATACCGCATCGGTTCACGCCGCCGCCTGGAAGAACCTGTTCGACGACTACCTGGCGCGGTTGCCGTCCGACAGCGTGGCCGACCGCTCCCCGTTCACCGACGACGACTATCGCCGGTTCGTGGACGGCAGGCCCCGCTACGACGGGGTCGATGCCTTCCTGCGCTCACGCGGCCACACGCTGCCGTGGGGGGATCCCGCTGACCCTGACGACACCGAGACGGTGTGCGGCCTGGGTAACCGCAAGAACCGCTACTTCCACCAGCGGCTGCGTGCCGACGGGGTGCGCGTGTTCGACTCCACCGTCGCCCTGGTGCACAGCCTGCGGGAGGCGGGGGTGGATACGGCGGTGTTCTCCGCCAGCCGCAACTGCGGCCCGGTACTGGAGGCCGCCGGGCTGGGCCAGTTGTTCGGCGTCCGGGTCGACGGAGTGGTGGCCGCCGAGTTGGGGTTGCCGGGCAAACCCGATCCCGCCGCGCTGCTGGAGGCGGCCAGGCGAGTCGGGGCGCACCCGGCCCACACCGTGGTGGTGGAGGACGCCGAGGCGGGGGTCGCCGCGGGTCGTCGCGGCGGCTTCGGGCTCGTGATCGGCGTGGACCGCACCGAGGGCACCGGACACGCCGAGGCGCTACGGCGGCGCGGCGCCGACGCGGTGGTGCCGGACCTGGCACAGGTGCGGGTGCGGCCGCGTGCCGAGACGCTGACACGGATTCCGCACGCGCTGGAGTCGTGGGAGGCGGTCGCGGGCGTGCTGCGTGCCAGCGACCTGGCCGTGTTCTGCGACTTCGACGGGACCCTCTCCGAGATCGTGCCGGTACCGGGCGACGCCGTGCTCGCCGACGGGCTGGCGCCTGTGCTGCGGCGGCTCGCCCGGTGCTGCCCGGTGGCCGTGGTCAGCGGACGCGCACTCGCGGACGTGCGCGACCGTGTGGACCTGCCGGGAATCTGGTACGCGGGCTGCCACGGTTTCGAGATCGACGGGCCGGACGGCGAGCACTTCGAGTACGAGGCGGCACGGGATGCGCTACCCGTCCTCGCCGAGTCCGCCGGGGCACTGCGCGACCGGCTCACGGCCGTGCCCGGTGCGTTGGTGGAGGACAAGCGGTTCGCCGTGGCGGTGCACTACCGCAACGTCGAACCCGGCAGCGTTGCCGAGGTGCTCGCCGCCGTGCGTGAGGTCGGGGACCGGCCCGGGGTCAGGATCACCGGCGGCCGCAAGGTCGCCGAGCTTCGGCCCGACATCGACTGGGACAAGGGCACGGCGCTGTGGTGGTTGCTGGAGCGGGTCAGTGAAGGCACGGACCGGGTGCTGCCGGTGTACGCGGGCGACGACCTCACCGACGAGGATGCCTTCGCAGCCGTGCGGCACCGAGGGTTGGGTGTCGCCGTCAGGGGAGGACAGCAGGGTGACCGGCCGTCGAGCGCACACGTCGCGGTGACGGACCCGCGTGAGCTCCAGGTGTTGCTCACCAGGCTGGCCGAGCTGGCCGAGCGCCGGAGGACCGGCCGATGACGAACAGCGAGTGGACGTTGTGTTACCAAGGCTACGATCCGGCGCAGGAGGGGCTGCGCGAGGCGTTGTGCACGGTGGGCAACGGCTATCTCGCCACGCGCGGAGCCGCGCCGGAGTCCGAAGCGGACGGTACGCACTACCCCGGAACCTACGCGGCCGGTGTCTACAACCGGCTTTCCACCGATATCGCCGGGCACACCGTGGACAACGAGTGCCTTGTGAACCTGCCGAACTGGCTGGCGCTGACCTTCCGTGTCGACGACGGGCCCTGGTTCGACCTCGCCTCGGTGACGGTGCTGGACTACGAGCAGTACCTCGACATGCGACGGGCGGTGCTGGTGCGCAGGTTGCGGTTCCGCGACGGCGGTGGCCGTACGACCGCGGTGACCCAGCGCCGGTTCGTCAGCATGCGGTTCAAGCACGGTTGCGCGCTGGAGGTCACAGTGGTCGCGCTGGACTGGTCCGGCAGGCTGGAGTTGCGTAGCGGGCTGGACGGCAGGGTGGACAACAGCCTGGTCGAACGGTATCGCGACCTGCCGGGGCGGCATCTTGAGCCGGTCGCGACCAGGGAGTTGTCCGGCGACTCCGTGCTGCTTCAGATGCGGACCAACCAGTCGCGGATCGCGGTGGCGATGGCGGCCAGGAGCGTGCTGCGCCGAGGTGATCGGGAATCGTCCAGCTCGGACGCCTCGTACCGACTCGTCCAGGAAGATCGCTGGGTCGGCCACGACATCGGTGTCGAGGTGCACCCGGGCGAGGTCGTGACGGTGGAGAAGCTGGTCACCGTATTCACCGGACGGGACCGAGCCATCTCCGAGCCCGGCGCCGAGGCCGCACGCTGGCTGGATCGGCTGGGCGACTTCGACGAGATGCTGCGCGGTCACATCCTGGCCTGGTCACACCTGTGGGACCGGTTCCACGTCGAGCTCGGAAATCAGGGTGAGGAACTGTGCATCGTGCGGCTGCACCTGCTGCACCTGTTGCAGGCGGTGTCACCCAACACCACGGAACTGGACGCGGGTGTTCCCGCGAGAGGGCTGCACGGCGAGGCCTACCGGGGGCATGTGCTGTGGGACGAGTTGTTCGTGTTCCCGATCCTCAACCTGCGGATACCGGCACTGACCCGCGCGCTACTGCGCTACCGGTACCGGCGGCTGCCCGAGGCGCGGCAGGCGGCCACCGCCTCGGGGCACCGCGGCGCGAGGTATCCCTGGCAGTCCGGCAGCGACGGCCGGGAGGAGAGCCAGCAGCTGCACCTCAATCCGCTTTCGGGCCGCTGGATTCCCGACGCAAGCCCGCTGCAGTTCCACATCGGACTGGCGATCGCGTACAACACCTGGCAGTACTACCAGGCCACCGGTGACAGGGAGTTCCTCGCGAACTACGGCACCGAGATGCTGGTGGAGATCGCGAGGTTCTTCGCGAGCCTGACGACCTACGACCGGGCACGGGACCGGTACGTGATCCGCGGCGTGATGGGGCCCGACGAGTTCCACTCCGGTTACCCGAGCCAGCCCGGCAATGGCATCGACAACAATGCCTACACCAACGTGCTCGTCGTGTGGACACTGCTGCGGGCGGCCGAGGCGCTTGAGGTGATCCCGCACCGTACCCGCACGGAATTGGAGCAGGCGCTCGGCCTGCGGGCCGAGGACCTGCAGCGGTGGGAGGACATCACGCACAAGATGTTCGTGCCGTTCCACGGCGACGGCGTGATCAGCCAGTTCGAGGGCTACGAGCTGCTGCGGGAACTGGACTGGGAGCACTACCGGCAGCGCTACGGCAACATCCAGCGGCTCGACCGCATCCTCGAGGCGGAGGGTGACGACGTCAACCGGTACAAGGCGGGCAAGCAGGCCGACGTGCTCATGCTGTTCTACCTGTTCTCCGCCGACGAGTTGGGGGAGCTGTTCCACCGCCTGGGCTACCGGCTCGAACACGACACGATTCCGCGCACCATCGACTACTACCTCGCGCGCACGTCGCACGGCTCCACCCTCAGTGCCGTGGTGCACGCGTGGGTGCTCGCGAGGGCGAACCGCGAGCGAGCACTGGAGTTCTTCGGCAGGGCCCTGCGTTCCGACATCACCGACATCCAGGGCGGCACCACCCCGGAGGGAATCCACCTCGCCGCGATGGCGGGCAGCTTCGACCTGCTGCAACGCTGCTTCTCCGGACTGGAGACCAGGCAGGACCGGCTGCAGCTCAATCCGCTGTGGCCGAAGTCGCTCGGGGTGCTGGAGCTGGCCATCCACTACCGGGAGCACCCGTTGCGGCTGCGGATCAGCGGCAGCCGGGTCGACGTCGCCGCCGAGGAGGGATTGCAGCGCCCGGTGGAGGTGGCGTGTCACGGCGAGGTCGCCTGGCTGGAACCTGGTTCGACGGTGCGGTTCTCCTCCTGACCAGGGCGGCTCTTTCCGAGGCGCTCAGGTGCGGGTGTGGGCGCGCAGCACCTCGAGGGCCTGCTCAGCATGGACGGCCATCCGGAACTCGCTCTTGATCACGGCGAGCACCGTGCTGTCGGTGCCGATGACGAACGTGTGCCGCTTGGTGAGCAACGGACCCAGCTTGCGGCGCACCCCGAACATTCTGGCGACGTTGCCGTCCTCATCGGACAGCAACGGGAAGTCGAACGCGTTGGTGTCGGCGAACCGGCGTTGCTTGTCGACAGGGTCGGGGCTGATGCCGACGCGGTGCGCGCCAAGTTCGGCGAACTCGGCGGCGAGGTCGCGAAACTGGCAACCTTCCTGGGTGCAGCCGGGGGTTAGCGCGGCCGGATAGAAGAACAGCACCACGGGGCCGGTACGCAGAAATTCCGAAAGCGAACGCTGCCTACCGTCGGCGTCGGGCAGCGTGAAGTCGTCGACCTGGTCTCCCTGTCTCATACGGCGATGGTACGGGTTGTGGCCGGCCGTCAGCGCCGTCCAGCGATGAGTGATCTGATCTCGTCACCGGACACGGCGTCGCCGAACAGCTTGCCGCGGCCTGCGACGACGCCGATCTCACGCAGCCTGGCCGCGTGTTCGGTGTTGCGCACCCCTTCCGCGCCGATCCGTTCGATACCCAGTTCCCGTGCCCGCGCCACCAGTGTGCCCAGGTGTCTTCGGGCGCCGTCGGCCTCGGCGCCGTCGGAGGCCAGCGCCTCCACCAGCGGGCCTGCCACGATCGCGAAGCCGACCGGCAGCCGGTGGGTGTGGACCAGTTCGAGGTCGGCCGCCCCCGAGACGGCCAGGGCGATCTTGACCTCCAGTTCGGACAGTACGGACAACGCCTCCAGTACCTCGCCCCTGCGATCGAGCAGGGCCATGGCGTCGGTGCACACCCGCAGTTTCCCCGGCGGGAGTTGGGTTCGGTGCAGCTCGCCGTGCACGATGCCGACCAGGTTGGGGTCGATGGCGAGCCGGATCGGCAGCCGCACGCACAGGTCGGGCGCCTCGGCGAACTCCCGGTACCACGCGGCCGCATCCGACATCGCCTGGGTCAGCAGCAGGCGGCCCAGCGCGGGTGCCATGCCGGTGAGGTCGGCCATCGGGTAGAAGTCGCGTGGCCCCAGCACACCGTGCTCGGGGTGGTTCCACCGTGGCGCCGCGTTGACGACGACGATCTCGTCACTGCCGTCGAGCTTCACAGTGGGTTCGTACTCCAGCTCGAACTGGCCGTTCTCGATCGCCCCGCCGATCGCGGCGCCGATACTGTAGCGGCGCCGATCGGCCCTGTCGAGTTCGGGCTCGTACAGCATCCACTGCGCGCGGCCGTTCTCCTTCGCCCGGTGCAACGTGATCTCGGCGGCGCGGTGCAGATCCTCGTGGTCGACGGTTGTGGTGTCGGCCACCACGATGCCTGCGCTGAGGCTTATCCCGATGCCGCGGCCGTCCACGTACACCGGCTCGGCCAACTCGGCCATCGCCTCCTCCACCAGGTCCACGACGTCGGCGGTGTCGAGCCTGCCGTGCAGCAGCACTGCGAAGCCGTCGCCGGACAGCCTGGCCACGAACCCGTCGTACCGGTCGAACACGGCCGCCAGCTTCGTAGCGACGTGGCGCAACACCTCGTCGCCGGCGCCGGGGCCGAGGCCGTCGTTGACGATCCTGAAGCCGTCGATGTCGAGATAGACCAGTGCCAGCCGGTCGTCGCCCCCCGAGGCCAGCGTGGTCTCCAGCTTGTTGACGAAGCTGCCCGCGTTGGGCAGGCCGGTGAGCGCGTCCAGCACGTTCTGCTTGCGCAGCGCCTCGCGCAGCAGGGTCAGCTCACCGACGTCCTCCACCATGAGCACCGGGTACAGCGTGCCGGGCGTATCGCCC
Source organism: Saccharomonospora amisosensis (assembly GCF_011761185.1). Taxonomy (NCBI): domain Bacteria; kingdom Bacillati; phylum Actinomycetota; class Actinomycetes; order Pseudonocardiales; family Pseudonocardiaceae; genus Saccharomonospora; species Saccharomonospora amisosensis. The sequence continues at coordinate 2,155,881 of NZ_JAAOYM010000001.1, forward strand.
GACAGCGCGGCGATGGTGACCTGGGTGCGGACCGGGCCGTCCTGGGTGTGTTCGAGGTCGGCGCGCTCGCGGCGCCGGGAACGTCCGGTGACACGCAACGAATCCACAGCGGAGCGGATGGTGTCCGCGTCGTCATCGGTCGCCGCGAGCCCGGTCAGTGGTTCGCCCGCGAGGTCGTCGGTGCTGTAGCCGAGCAGTTGGGTGAACGCGGGATTGACGTCGAGGATCTTTCCTTCGGGGTCGGCGAGCACGACTCCGATCGGTGATTCTGAGTACAGTGCGGTGAACCGGCGGGTCGCCGCATCGAGGGCGGCTTCGACCGGTGCCCGCGCTGCCGTGGCGAACTCGAGCAGGTACGCTTCCAGTTCGCTGTCGGTCAGGTTCACTCCCTCGGTGTTCGCCAGTCTGCGAGCCCAGCCCCGCGCGATCTCCACCAATCCTGGCGCGTCACCAGGTTCGGCCACACTTCACCTCTCAGCCGCGTCTTCTCGCATCGCCATTTCGCGTTGAATGCAGGTTACGAGCCGTACGCGGGCCGGGGTGGCGGTGGCCGACGGCGACCCACGTGGCCGAAGCCCTGCCACCGCATCATGCGTCACGGGGGATGTCTACCGGCTGGAAGGGTGGTTCCGTCATACGGTCGGCTGGTGCCGATGTGTACGCTGCGTGTTCAAAGTGGCCGCAGCGTCACCGGAAGGCCGTCGACCGGAACGGGTAGTGACACGTAATCCCAGCGAACCTGGTAGTCCGAGGGCACGCTCCAGCGGTAGCGGCGCAACATCTCGTGCAGCAGGGCCTTCACCTCGAACATCCCGAAATGCAGGCCGATGCACTTGTGCGCGCCCCCGCCGAACGGCATCCACGCGAAGCGATGCGACTTGTCCTCCCTGCGCCCCTCCGCGAACCGCTCGGGGTCGAAGGAGTGCGGGTTGGTCCAGTGCCTCGGGTCGAAGTGGTTCAGCGACGGTGCGGCGCTGAGCAGAGTGCCCGCGGGGACGTAGTGGCCGAGGATGTCGGTGTCCTTGACCGCCAGCCGCGGCAGGCTCGGCACCGGGGCGACGAGCCGAAGCGACTCCTTGATCACCAGGTCGAGGGTGTGCAGTTCGTCCAGCGCCGACGTGTCGGGCAGGTCGTCGCCCAGCCGCAGCGATTCCTCGCGGGCGCGTTCCTGCCACTGTGGGTGCTTGGCGAGGTAGTACGCCGCGGCGGTGCTGGTGATGGTGGAGGTGTCGTGTGCCGCCATCATGAGGAAGATCATGTGGTTGATGACATCGACATCGCTGAACCGCTCGCCGTCCTCAGTGGTGGCGTGGCACAGCGCGGAGAACAGGTCGGCGTCATCGGACGCCCGCTTGGCGGGCAGTCTGGCAGCGAAGTAGCGTTCCAGCAGTTTCCTGCCGTCGAGCCCGGCCTTCCACCTGCCCCCCGGGACCGGGTGGCGGATGACGGCCGTGCCCGCCCGAACCGTGTCCACGAACGCGCGGTTGACGGCCTCGGCGTCGTCGCCGCTTTCCATGCCCATGAACACGCGAGTGGCGACGTCAAGTGTGAGCCGCTTGAGCGACCAGTACAGCCGCGGCCTTGTGGCGTCGGCCCACGCGGCGACGCCCTGCCGCACCTCGGGGGCGAGGGTGTCGACGTAGCCGTTGAGCCGGTCGCGGGTGAAGGCCTGCTGCATGATGCGCCGGTGGGTGTGGTGCTCCTCGAAGTCCAGCAGCATCAGACCGCGCGGGAAGAACCGCTCGATGAAGAACTTCCAGCCCTCCTGAGAGAACGCCTTGTCCTTGTTGACCAGCACCGTCTGGGTCGCCTCGGCCCCGGTCGCGGTGACGATGCGCTTGCCGAACGCGCTTGCCCACCACACCGGCCCGTAGAGTTCGAACCTGCGAAGGCCGTACTCGACGCCGAACCGCATCGCGTCGAGTGTGTGCCCGATCAACGGTGGGCCCGCGTCGCCGAGGACGGGGGAAAGGCCGCTGCCCTCGGGTGGCGTCGCGAGCTCCCGTACCGGCCAGCGCCGGGACAGGATGCGCTCGTCGACCGCCCGGGGCAGCGGCAGCGCGGTGAGCGGGGGCATGCGTTGCCGCAGTGTTCCCGCCATCCTGTCGACCGCTGTCACCATGCAGACCATCTCCTCACCGAGCTGGTCCTTCCACGGTGCCGCTTTATTGGCGCAACGACAAGAGGGTTACGCCGATTGCTCGCGCATGATTTCCACTCAGTCCCATTCCAGCGCGCCGCCACTGCGGTAGTCGGTGACGCGGGTCTCGAAGAAGTTCTTCTCCTTGCGCAGGTCGATCGCCTCCGAAAGCCACGGGAACGGATTCTCCCGCTCTCCGAATACCGGCTCGAGCCCGAGCTGAGCGGCCCGTCGATCGGTGATGAAGTGCATGTACTGCTCACATAGCGCAGCCGTAAGCCCCAGGACGCCGCGTGGCATCGTGTCGCGGGCGTAGGCCACCTCCAGTTCGCAGGCCTCGGCGAGCATGCCGCGGACCTCCCCGGCGAACTCGGGTGTCCACAGGTGCGGGTTCTCCAGCTTGATCTGGTTGATGCAGTCGATGCCGAAGTTCAGATGGATCGACTCGTCGCGCAGGATGTACTGGTACTGCTCCGCGATGCCGACCATCTTGTTGCGTCTGCCCAGCGACAGCACCTGGGCGAAGCCGGTGTAGAACCACATGCCCTCGAACACCACGTAGAAGGCGACGAGGTCGCGCAGGAAGTCCTGGTCGGCCTCGAACGTTCCGGTGGCGAAGTCCGGATTCTCCAGGTTGCGCGTGTAGCGCAGTGCCCACGCGTCCTTGTCCGCGATCGAGGGCACCTCGCGGTAGGCGTTGAACAACTCGCCCTCGTCAAGGCCGAGGCTCTCGCAGATGTACTGGAACGTGTGGGTGTGCACCGCCTCCTCGAACGCCTGCCGCAGCAGGTACTGCCGGCACTCGGGGTTGGTCAGGTGCCGGTAGACCGCCAGTACCAGGTTGTTGGCCACCAACGACTCGGCGGTGGCGAAGAAGCCCAGGTTGCGCTTGAGCAGCAACCGCTCGTCGTCGGTGAGACCGCCGGCGGCGCTGTCGGACTTCCACAACGCGATGTCGGCCTGCATGGAGACCTCGGTGGGCATCCAGTGGTTGTCGCAGCCTGCCAGGTACTTCTGCCATGCCCAGCCGTACTTCATGGGCAGCAACTGGTTCACGTCGGCCCGCGAGTTGATCATCGCTTTGTCGTCGACGCTGACGCGGCGCGCGCCGAAGGTGAGCTCGGTCAACGGGGTCCTTTCCTACGGTCGGGGGAGTGGGGTCGTTACTGGCAGGCTTCGCAGTCCTGATCGTCGATGCGGCAGGCGGCCGGTTCGAAACCGCCGACCTCGCCGGGTGCGGCGGCAACGGCGGGTGCCACGGCGTTGAGCCTGCCGTCGGTGCCGTGCAGCGTGCTCTTCTCCACCTGGGTCGCGGCCCTGGTGCGCAGGTAGTAGGTCGTCTTGAGCCCGCTTCGCCACGCGTGGCGGTACAGCTCGTCCAGCTTGCGGCCGCTCGGCGAGGCCAGGTAGAGGTTCAGCGACTGCGCCTGGTCGATCCACTTCTGCCGCCGCGCCGCCGCATCGACCAGCCACCGGCTGTCCACCTCGAACGCCGTGGCGTACAGCCGCTTGAGGTCGTCGGGAAGGCGGTCGATGCTCTCGACACTGCCGTCGTGGTACTTCAGGTCGGTCACCATCGCCTCGTCCCACAGCCCGCGCCGCTTGAGGTCGCGCACCAGATGCGGGTTGACGACCGTGAACTCGCCGGACATGTTCGACTTCACGAACAGGTTGGAGAACAGCGGCTCGATCGACTGGCCGACGCCGCAGATGTTGGAGATGGTGGCGGTCGGCGCGATGGCCAGCACGTTCGAGTTGCGCATTCCGGTCGTTCGTACCCGCTCACGCAAACCGTCCCAGTCCAGCGTCGCAGTGGTGTCCACCCGCAGTTCGCCGTCCTCGCGATCCCGGGCGAGCAGCCGCAGCGAGTCGATCGGCAGGATGCCTCGGCTCCACAGCGAGCCCTCGAACGTCTCGTACCGGCCGCGCTCCGCCGCCAGCCGCACCGACGCGGCGATGGCGAAGTAGCTGAGCTGTTCCATACTGCGGTCGGCGAACTCGACCGCCTCCTGTGACGCCGGTGGCAGCCCCAGCTCGAACAGCGCGTCTGTGAAGCCCATGAGACCAAGCCCCACGGGCCGGTGCCGCAGGTTGGCCGTGCGGGCCTGCGGCACGGTGTAGAAGTTGATGTCGATGACGTTGTCGAGCATCCGCACCGCCGTGTTCACGGTGCGCTCCAGCTTCGCGGTGTCCAATCCGGACGCCGTGACGTGAAGGGCCAGGTTCACCGACCCGAGGTTGCACACCGCGATCTCGTCGGCGCTGGTGTTGAGGGTGATCTCGGTGCAGAGGTTGGAGGAGTGCACCACGCCCACGTGCTGCTGCGGCGAGCGCAGGTTGCACGGGTCCTTGAAGGTGATCCACGGGTGACCCGTCTCGAACAGCATGGTCAGCATCCGCCGCCACAGTGTTCGGGCTCGCACCCGGCGGAACACCCTGATCTGACCGGCGTCGGCGGCACGCTCGTAGCCGCGGTAGCGGCGAGCGAACTCGGCACCGTAGGTGTCGTGCAGGTCAGGCACCTCGTCGGGGGAGAACAGTGTCCACTCACCGTCGACCTCCACCCGGCGCAGGAACTCGTCGGGCACCCAGTTCGCGGTGTTCATGTCATGGGTGCGCCTGCGGTCGTCGCCGGTGTTCTTGCGAAGGTCGAGGAACTCCTCCACGTCGATGTGCCAGGTCTCCAGGTAGGCGCAGGCCGCGCCCTTGCGCTTGCCGCCCTGGTTGACGGCGACCGCCGTGTCGTTGGCGATCTTCAGGAACGGTACGACGCCCTGGGACAGGCCGTTGGTGCCCTTGATGTGAGCGCCGAGCCCGCGCACCGGTGTCCAGTCGTTGCCCAGCCCTCCCGAGTACTTCGCCAGCAACGCGTTGTTGCGGTAGCCCTCGAAGATGGAGCCGAGGTCGTCGGCGATGGTGGTCAGAAAGCACGACGAGAGCTGCGGGCGGGTGGTGCCGGAGTTGAACAGGGTGGGGGTGGAGGCCATGAACCGCAGCGTCGACAGCAGGTCGTAGAACTCGACGGCGCTGGCCTCCCTGTCGTCCTCGCGGATGGCCAGCCCCATCGCCACCCGCATGAAGAACGCCTGCGGCAACTCGAACCGCGTACCCCGCTCGTGCAGGAAGTAGCGGTCGTACAGGGTTTGCAGCCCGAGAAAGCCGAGGTCGAGGTCGCGTGCGGGCCGGATGGCGGCGGTGATCGCGTCCAGGTCGAACGTGGCCAGTTCGGGGTCCAGCAGTTCACACTCGATCGCGTGGCCGAGGTAATCGCGGAAGTAGCCGGCGTAGCGGCTTTCCAGTTCGGCCTGGTCGGCCTGCACCACCTCGCCCGCGAGGTGGCTCAGCGCCTCACCCCGCAGCTTGTCCAGCAGCAGCCTCGCGCAGACGAGGGAGTAGTCCGGCTCCCGCTCCACGAGGGTGCGGGCGGCCATGACCTGCGCGGTGGCCAGTTCCTCGGCGCCGATACCGGGGTAGCAGGCGCGCCTGATCTCGGCGAGCACCTCTTCGGCGGAGGTCCCCGGCAGGTCGCCGACGGCCTCGTGTACCACCCGCGAAACGCGGTCCCAGGCAACTGGATCGAGGGCGGGTGGGCCGGACAGTGTTGTTTCCACGGGCATGTACGGACTCCAAAAGGGCGCGTTCGACCAGCCCGCCGGCCGCGTGCCGACGGGCTGAGGCGATGGGTGCTTCGTTCAGCTGATGACTGGGCGAAGCCTACATCTAGGGGTTGGTCGATGCGTGGAGCCCAATATATGGCGTGTCGTGGTGTTGTTGATCACGGAGTGCCGCTGACCCGGTGAGGCAGTCGTCCCGCGCCGGACGGCACGGAGCGGACAGCGAACCCGACCGGCTCACTCAGCGGGTGGTGCGCACCTCGAAGTCGGCGAGGTCGACGGCGCGGGTGCGCTTGCGGTACTCACCGGTGCGGCCGGGCCAGTTCGACACCACCCTGCCGTGCTCGTTGCGGTACCAGCTGCTGCAACGGGTCCACACCGAGCGCTCGAGCCGCGCCTGCACCTCGTCGTCCCAGCGTTGCTCGGCCTCCGCGCGCACGTCGAGGTAGTGACCGGGGTGCCGGACGAGCTTGCGCACCGCGTCGCCGATGTAGCGGGCCTGACTCTCCAGCATGTAGATGATCGAGCCGCCGCCGAGGTTGGTGTTCGGTCCGTACATCAGGAACATGTTCGGAAAACCGGGGACCGTGATACCGAGGTGGGCACGCGCACCCTCGCTCCACGACTGCGAAAGCGGCCGGTGGCCCAGCCCGTGCACCTTCATCGGCGCGAGCAGTTCTCGCGCCGCGAAGCCGGTCGCGTAGATGATGATGTCGGCGGCGTGCTCGGTGCCGTCGGCGGTGCGCAGCCCGGTCGGCGTGATCTCCACGATCCGCTCGGTAACCAGTTCCACATTGGACTCCGCGAGCGCGGGAAGGTAGTCGTTGCTGAACAGCACGCGCTTGCAGCCCAGCTCGTAGTCCGGGGTGAGTTTGCGGCGCAATTCCTCGCCGGGCACCTGCTCGCGCAGGTGCTTGCTGGTCTGCCGCAGGAACAGCGGGGTGAATGCCCGCCATTTCGAAAGGCAGAGCTGGGCGAACTCGGCGTAGAGCCAGAACAGCAGCCGGTCCAGCGTCTGCAATGGCGCCAGTCGAAGGAGCCTGCGGTGCCAGGCGGTGTAGTCGTGGTCGCGCTTGGGCATGATGTACTGCGCCGAACGCTGGAACACCGTCAGTTTGCCGACATTCGGCTGAATCTTCGGCACGAACTGGATCGCGCTCGCCCCCGTGCCGACGACGGCGACACGCTTGCCGGTCAAGTCGCAGTCGTGGTTCCACTCCGCCGAATGGAACGAGGTGCCCTGGAAGGAGTCGATACCAGGGATCGGCGGGTAAGCGGGCCGGGACAGCTGCCCGGTCGCCGGGATGAACACCCGGGTGGCGAACTGCCCGCCGTCGGTAGTGCGCACCAACCACGTTCCGCTGGTCTCGTCGAACTCGGCGGTGGCCACCTCGCTGCCGAAGCGGACATGGTTGAGCACACCGAACCTGGCCGCCGTGCGTTCGAGGTAGGCGTGGATGTCGGCCTGCTCCGAGTATCGGCGCGGCCAGGAGCGGTTGCGCGCGAACGAGTAGGAGTACAGCGGTGAGGGCACGTCGCAGCCGGACCCGGGGTAGGTGTTCTCCCGCCAGACCCCGCCGACGCGGTTCGCCTTCTCCAGCACGACGAAGTCATGGATGCCCGCCCGTCGCAGTTCGATCGCCATCGCGACGCCACCGAATCCCGCGCCCACAATGAGGGCTGTCGTGCTGATCGTGTCCATGCCGGGAGATTAGAGGGGGCTCGAGCGGCACTCCAGCGGAGGTGAGGACAAGATATTGATATTTTCGGACACATGGTCGCCTGGGACTTCCCGCGCGGGATCGTCAGCGTCGCGCTGCTCGTGGACTTCGCCATGGCGCGCGGGATCGCCGCCGAATCCGTGCTCGCGGGCACGGGCATCGACGTGCGCACCACGCGTGATCCGCTCGCGCAGGTCGAGGCCCACCAGGAACTGGCGGTGGTGCGCAACCTCATCCACTGCGACGACGAGGACCCTGCCACGCTGGGCTCCGAAGCGGGCAGGCTGTACCACGCGACGTCCTACGGCATCTTCGGCTACGCCGTCACCAGCAGCCGCACGGTCGGCGACGCCATCGAGTTCGCGCTGCGCTACGTCGAGCTGACCTACGTGTTCTGCGTGCCGGAGTTGCGGGTGGAAGGTGACACCGCGCACCTGTACTGGCGTGCCGAAACCGTGCCGTCCGACGTGCGGTCGTTCCTGCTGGCACGCGATGTGGCGGCGACTTTCACGCTGATGGACGAGCTACTGGGCATGCGGCCGGAGTACGACGGCGAACGTCATCGCGTGAGCTTCGCGCGGCACCTGCTCGACCTGCCGATGCCGCAGGCGAACGAGCACACCGCGGCGCTGTGCGAGCGACAGTGCCGGGAGTTGCTCGCCCGCCGCCGTGAGCGCTCCGGTGTGGCCAGGCAGGTGCGGGACCGCCTGCTGGCCGCGGACGGGTTGCGCGCGGGAATGGAGCACGTCGCCGCGGACCTGGGTATGAACGTACGTACGCTGCGGCGCAGGCTTGCCGAGGAGGGCACCAGCTACCGCGCGCTGGTGGACGAGGTTCGCGAGGCGTTCGCGGAGGAACTGCTGGCCACCCGGGCGCTGTCGGTGGAACAGGTGGCATACCGGCTCGGCTACGGCGAGGCCTCCAGCTTCATCCGCGCCTTCCGGCGCTGGAAACGCACCAGCCCCCGCCGCTACCTGACACATTGAGTGAGCCACGAGGCCGCGGTCAGGAAGCCGGGCTCACGACATATGGCGATCAACATTGCGTTGGCCTGGACTCTCGCCGGTCGTGTGGCAGACGTCGAGTGAGGGCCCGCGCGACCCGATCGCGGTGCACACGCGTGGCGCCGCACGTCGAAGCGAAGGGCATGACGTCGGCCGGTGGCGTTGATGCGGACACGATGTGGGGTCAGCTTCTTCGGCGGATGACCGAACTCGGCGCGCCGGGCGTGCGGTACGCGGTCGTCGTGCCCGAGTCGATCCTCCGGCACGCGCTGAGGGCTCCGGCGATCGTCCGTGACCGGCTCGGCGTGACGGTGTACGTCGTCGTCCGACGGCGCCGTGTCCGAAGCGACCAGACCAACGTTGGCAACCGACAAAGAGCCTGGGTAGGCAGATTGCACCGAGCTTCGGCGCGGGTAGGCGGACGAATTGGTAGAAACCGGGTTCTGGCCGGCCGGGTGGCGAGGCGCTCCTTGTTTGCGGAACCGGATCGCGATCGGCGAAATCGCGCCCGCGAGCGCTCAGGCGCGTCCGCCGAACCTGATCCGGAAATCCAGCAGCTGGGCACTCAGCAACGGCTTGCGACCCGCGAGGTAGCCGAGCGGGCCCGCCGGGTTGATGTTCCACCTCGCCGAGGCCAGCCGCGGCCTGCCTCGGGAGGCGACCCTGCTGGCCAGTGGCGCACCGTCCATCGACTGCACGATCGCGAACGCGGCGGGCACCCGCACGGGCGGACCGCCACGTGAGGTGAACGCCGCGGTGGCGATCCAGGCCCGCTGCGTGCTCGCCGAGCCGGTGAAACCGCTGCCGCCGGTGAAGTTCAGGTTCGCCAGTTCCTTGGGGATGCCCCACAGTTGCCGACCACCCGCCAGCGAGGCCTCACTGTCCACCCAGATCTCGGTGATCGTGCCGGTCGGCCGCGCGCCACGGCGAACGGCGACGGTGGCGAGCAACTCGTGATACGACATCTCGCCCGGCGGGCGGTAGTCGATCCAGGCGGTGACCACCACGGCCCTGCCACCGATGGTCACCGGCGTCACCGAGGCGGGCAGGCGGGGCAGCCGCCGGTGCGGCACCGGCCACACCGACAAATGCGCGTCGCCTGCCAGGTTCCACGGTTCGGGGGGATAGTCCGGCATCGCCTCGTTCAGCCCTTCACCCACGGCAGGAAGTCGGGCAGGTCGTTGTTCGCGCTCATGGTGAACTTCGGCGGCCGCTTCTGCAGGAACGAAAGCACACCCTCGGCCGAGTCGGGATTGTTCATGATGCTCGCGATGAGCTTGGAGTCCACCTCGTGCACGGGCAGCGGTGAGTCCATACCGGACATGCGGTACAGCAGTTGCCTGGTGACGGCCACCGAGACCGGCGCGGTGTTGGCCGCGAGGTCGGCCGCCAGTTCGTAGGCGGCGTCGAGCACCTTTTCGGGCTCGTGCAAGCTGTGCACCAGCCCGGCCGAGTGGGCCTCCTGCGCGTCGAACACTCGCCCGCTCACCATCCAGTCCATCGCCCTGCCCATGCCGACCAGCCGGGGCAGGAACCACGCGGAGGCGCCTTCGGGATAGATGCCCCGCCGCACGAAGACGAACCCGAAACGGGAGTCGGTGGCGGCGAGCCGGTAGTCGGCGGAGAGGGTGATCGTGATGCCGCCGCCGATGGCCGCGCCCTTGATGGCGGCGATCACCGGCTTGTTCAGCTGGAACACCCGCTTGGACACCCGACCGGCGGGCTCCTGCCATGCCGTGTCGGGGCCGCTCTGATCGAAGTCGAACCCGCCCTGCGACAGGTCGGCGCCGACGGAGAAGTCCTTGCCCTCGCCGGTGAGCACCACGACCCGCACGTCCTCGTCGGCGTCGGCGCGGCCGAACGCGTCTGCGAGCTCGTCGGACATCCGCACGGTGTAGCCGTTACGGGCCCGCGGGCGGTTCAGCGTGATCGTCGCGATGCGATCCGCGACGCGGTAGGTGATCTCGGCGTAGTCGGTCACGGGAAGCCTCCTGTGGTCTTGCGGGACACCCACCCCTGGTGCCTCGTGTGTCCTGCGGCGCACCTGGTCCTGTGCCTACCCCGGCGCGGCGATCGTTGACCGTATTGCACCACACGCTTACTGGCAACCGGTCAACAACCCAAAACAATCACGCGTGCTTGATTTTTTCTCCTGGCAGTGCCACGCTCGCCGCAGGCGGGCCGCGGCGCCGAGGAAGGTGGGTTCAGGTGGTGGAGCTCGAGGCGATCCTTCGCGATCTCGACGCGGAGAGCCAGGAAGTGGACGACCTCGTGAGCGGGCTGGCCGACGACGAATGGGCGAAGCCGACTCCCGCGCCGGGCTGGACCGTGGCGCACCAGATCGCGCACCTCGCGTGGACCGACGGCAAGGCGCTGCTCGCGGCGCGGCACCCCGAGCAGTTCGGTGCCGAGGTCAAGCGCGCGCTGGCAGCGGGGGAGGGCTACGTCGACGAAGCCGCCGCCGAGGGCGCCGCGACACCGCCGACGGAACTGCTCTCGGCATGGCGGCATGGGCGTGCACAGCTGCGGCAAGCACTGGCAAGCGTGCGCACCGGCACGAAACTGCCCTGGTACGGCCCTCAGATGAGCGCGGCTTCGATGGCCACGGCGCGAATGATGGAGACCTGGGCCCACGGCCATGACGTCGCCGACGCGCTCGGCGTCCAGCGCGTTCCCACGGCCCGGCTGCGCCACATCGCGCGGTTCGGAGTACGCACCCGCGACTTCGCCTTCCAGCTGCACTCGCTGACCCCACCCGCCGAGGAGTTCCGCGTCGAGTTGACCGCGCCGGGCACCGGAACCTGGGCGTTCGGGCCCGCCGACGCGGCGCAGCGGGTGAACGGCTCGGCGCTGGACTTCTGCCTCGTCGTCACCCAGCGCCGCCACCCTGCCGACACCGGACTGCGGGCCGAGGGCGCCGACGCCGAGCAGTGGTTGCGCATCGCGCAGGCGTTCGCGGGCCCGCCGGGTCAGGGCAGGCAGCCGGGACAGGCGGGGTGAGCATGCTGAGGATCGCCAACGCGTCCGGCTTCTACGGTGACCGCTTCGCCGCGGTGCGCGAGATGCTCACCGGCGGTGAGATCGACGTGCTCACCGGCGACTACCTTGCCGAGCTGACCATGCTCATCCTCGGCCGAGACCGACTGAAGGACGCGAGTCGCGGCTACGCCAGGACGTTCCTGCGCCAGCTCGAGGGCAGCCTCGGGATCGCCAAGGACCGCGGTGTCAGGATCGTCACCAACGCGGGCGGGCTCAACCCGGCGGGGCTTGCCGACGCCGTCCGGGAGCTGGCGCAGCGGCTCGGCATCACCGTCAGCGTCGCCCACGTCGAGGGCGACGACCTGCTGGCGCGGGCGGAGGAACTCGGGCTGGGCCAGCCACTCACCGCCAACGCCTACCTCGGGGCGTGGGGTATCGCCGAGTGCCTGCGAGCCGGGGCCGACGTGGTGGTCACCGGCCGGGTCACCGACGCCTCGCTCGTCGTCGGCCCGGCGGCGGCGCACCACGGCTGGCACCGCGACGACTACGACGCGCTGGCGGGTGCCGTGGCCGCGGGGCACGTCATCGAGTGCGGCGCGCAGGCCACCGGCGGTAACTACGCGTTCTTCACCGAGCATGACATCGGCGTGCCGGGGTTCCCGATCGCGGAGGTCCACGCGGATGGCTCCAGCGTGATCACCAAGCACGAGGGCACCGGGGGAGTGGTGACCGTGGGCACGGTCACCGCGCAACTGCTGTACGAGATCGCCGGTGCGCGCTATCCGGGCCCTGACGTCACGGCTCGTTTCGACACCGCCGAACTGCGGCAGCAGGCCACGGACCGCGTGCTCATCCAAGGGGTGCGCGGCGAACCGCCACCGAAGACGCTCAAGATCGGGCTGAACCGGCTCGGCGGGTTCCGAAACGAGGTGACGTTCGTACTCACCGGCCTCGACATCGAGGCCAAGGCCGCACTGGTGCGCGAGCAACTCCGCAGCGCGTTGCGCGGTAACGAGCCCGCCGAGGTGCGCTGGACGCTGGGGCGCACCGACCACGCCGATGCCGACACCGAGGAGGCCGCAAGCGCGCTGCTGCACTGCGCGGTCAGGGACACCGATCCGAAAGTGGCGGGCAGGGCGTTCAGCGGTGCGGCGATCGAACTGGCATTGGCCAGTTACCCCGGCTTTCACGTCACCGCGCCTCCCGCCGAGGCCTCGCCGTACGGCGTCTTCACCGACTCCACTTTGGACGCCAGGCAGGTGCCGCATGTCGCCGTACTCGCCGATGGCACGCGCGTGGACATCCCACCGCCGGACGAGACCCGCGAACTGCGAGAGCCTGCGGACCCGCCGCTGCCGGAACCGTTGCCGAAAGGTCCGGTCCGGCGGGTGCCACTTGGCACGATCGCCGGTGCCCGCAGCGGCGACAAGGGCGGCAGCGCCAACGTCGGAGTGTGGGTACGCACCGAGCGGCAGTGGCGCTGGCTGGTGCACACGCTCACCGTCGAGCGGCTGCGGCGGTTGTTGCCCGAGACCGAGGACCTACCCGTACGCAGGTATCTCCTGCCGAACCTGTTCGCCGTCAACTTCGTCGTCGACGGGTTGCTCGGTGAGGGTGTCGCGGCGCAGGCGCGCTTCGACCCGCAGGCGAAGGCATTGGGGGAGTGGCTGCGCAGCAGAGTTGTCGAGATTCCGGAGGAACTACTGTGAGCGACCCCTTCGCCACGCCCGAGCGCGTCGAACTGCGGCGCACCGTGCGGCGGTTCGTCGAGAACGAGGTGCTGCCTCACCTCGACGACTGGGAGCGTGCCGGGGAACTGCCGAGGGACCTGCACCGCAAGGCGGGCGACATCGGGTTGCTGGGCGTGTCGTTCCCCGAGAGCGTCGGCGGCTCCGGCGGGAACTACCTCGACGCGCTCACCGTGACCGAGGAGATCCACTACGCGGGCGGTTCCGGCGGCCTGGTCGCCTCGCTGTTCACCTGCGGCATCGCGGTGCCACACATCGCGGCGGCGGGCGACGAGCGGCAGATCGAACGCTGGGTGCGGCCGACACTGGCAGGCGAGAAGATCGGATCGCTGGCGGTCACCGAGCCCGACGGTGGTTCCGACGTCGCCGCGATCCGCACCACGGCCAAGCGCGACGGCGACCACTACGTCGTCAACGGCGCGAAGACCTTCATCACCTCCGGTACCCGCGCCGACTTCGTGACGACCGTCGTGCGAACCGGCGACCAGGGGGCGCACGGCCTTTCGTTGCTGGTGGTGGAGCGCGACACGCCGGGCTTCACGGTCAGCCGCAAGCTGGAGAAGATGGGTTGGCACTGCTCCGACACCGCCGAGTTGTCCTTCAGCGACGCCAGGGTGCCCGCCGCCAACCTGGTCGGCGAGGAGAACAGCGCCTTCGCCCAGGTCGCGACCCAGTTCGTCACCGAGCGCCTCTCACTCGCGGTGCAGGCCTATGCCACCGCGCAACGCGCGCTCGACCTCACCCTGCGGTGGTGCCGTCTCCGAGAGACCTTCGGCAGGCCACTCATCTCACGCCAACTCGTGCAGCACAAGCTGGTCGAGATGGCCCGCCGGATCGACCTCGCCCGCACCTACACCCGGCAGGTGGCGACCCGCCACGCGCAGGGCGAGGAAGTGATCGCGCAGACCTGTTTCGCGAAGAACTCCGCGGTCGAGACCGCCGAATGGGTGCTCAACGAGGCGGTGCAACTGCACGGCGGGTTGGGTTACCTTCGGGAGTCCGAAGTGGAGCGGCACTACCGCGACGTACGCATCCTCGGAATCGGCGGGGGAACCAACGAGATCCTCGCCGGGCTCGCAGCGAAACTACTGGGGTACACCGCATGACCACGCTGCGCTCCACACTGGACACCTCGGGCGAGGAGTACACCGCCTACCGCGAGGCCATGCTCGCCAAGCTCGCGGAAGTGGAGGCCGAGCACGCCAAGGCCGCGGCGGGTGGGGGCGAGAAGTACGTCACCCGGCACCGCGAGCGGGGCAAGCTGACGGTGCGCGAGCGGATCGAACTGCTGCTCGACGAGGACTCCCCGTTCCTGGAGCTGTCCCCGCTCGCCGGGTGGGGCAGCGACTTCCAGGTGGGCGCCAGCGTCGTGACCGGGATCGGCGTCGTGTCCGGTGTGGAGTGTGTCGTCATCGGCAACGACCCGACAGTACGAGGCGGCGCGAGCAACCCGTGGACGGTGCGAAAGATCTTCCGCGCGTCCGACATCGCGCTGCAAAACCGGCTTCCGGTGATCAACCTGGTCGAGTCCGGCGGTGCGGACCTGCCGACGCAGAAGGAGATCTTCATCCCGGGCGGGCGGCTGTTCCGCGACCTGACCAGGCTCTCGGCAGCCGGTATCCCCACGATCGCGCTCGTCTTCGGCAACTCCACCGCAGGTGGGGCGTACGTGCCCGGCATGTCCGACTACGTGGTGATGATCGAGGAACGCTCGAAGGTGTTCCTCGGTGGCCCGCCACTGGTGAAGATGGCGACCGGCGAGGAGTCCGACGACGAGTCCCTCGGTGGCGCGCGGATGCACGCCCGCACGTCGGGGCTGGCCGACTACCTCGCCCGCGACGAGCCTGACGCGATCCGCCTCGGCAGGCGGATCGTGAGCAGGCTCAACTGGCGCAAGCACGGCCCCGCTCCCACCGAGGTGGCGCCGCCGCGCTACGCCGAGGACGAACTGCTCGGTGTGGTGCCCGATGGGCTGAAGGTGCCGTTCGACCCGCGTGAGGTGCTGGCCCGTGTGGTGGACGGTTCGGAGTTCGACGAGTTCAAACCGCTGTACGGCACCAGCCTGGTCACCGGTTGGGCACGCGTGCACGGCTATCCCATCGGCGTGCTCGCCAACGCACAGGGCGTGCTGTTCAGCGAGGAGTCGCAGAAGGCCACCCAGTTCATCCAGCTGGCCAACCAGACCGACACTCCGCTGCTGTTCCTGCACAACACCACCGGCTACATGGTCGGAAAGGACTACGAGCAGGGCGGCATCATCAAGCACGGCGCGATGATGATCAACGCGGTGTCCAACAGCAAGGTGCCGCACATCTCGATCCTCATCGGAGCCTCCTACGGTGCGGGGCACTACGGCATGTGCGGGCGCGCCTACGACCCCCGCTTCCTGTTCGCCTGGCCCAGCGCCAAGTCGGCGGTGATGGGGCCGCAGCAACTGGCGGGGGTGCTGTCCATCGTGGCCAGGGCCGCGAGCCAGTCGCGCGGCCAGCCGTACGACGAGGAGGGCGACGCCGCCATGCGGGCCGCCGTCGAGGCGCAGGTGGAGGCCGAGTCGCTGCCGATGTTCCTTTCCGGACGGCTCTACGACGACGGGGTGATCGACCCCAGGGACACCAGGACCGTGCTCGGGCTGTGCCTTTCGGCCATCCACACCAACCCCGTACGCGGTGCCCAGTTCGACGGCACCGGCTTCGGCGTCTTCCGGATGTGAGGGGCGGCTGCGTGACCACCGTGATCGAGAACCTGCTCGTCGCCAACCGGGGCGAGATCGCGCTGCGGATCTTCCGCTCCTGCCGCGACGCCGGTATCGGCACCGTCGCCGTGTACTCCGACGCCGACGCCGCGGCACCGCATGTCGAGGCCGCCGACGCGGCGATCCGGTTGCCCGGCGACGCACCGGCACAGACCTACCTGCGTGCCGACGCCATCGTGGCGGCGGCCACCTCGGCCGGTGCGGACGCGGTGCACCCCGGCTACGGCTTCCTATCCGAGAACGCCGACTTCGCCCGCGCGGTTACCGGTGCCGGGCTGACCTGGGTGGGGCCGCCGGCCGAAGCCATCGAGGCGATGGGCTCGAAGGTCGAGGCCAAACGAATCATGGCCGACGCCGGAGTGCCGGTGCTGCCCGAACTCGACCCGCGCGAGGTCACCGAGTCCGACCTGCCCGTGCTGGTGAAGGCATCCGCCGGTGGCGGCGGCCGTGGCATGCGCGTGGTGCGCGAGCTGCGCGAACTGGAATCGGCCGTGGACAGTGCCAGTGCCGAGGCCGCGTCGGCGTTCGGCGACCCCACCGTGTTCTGCGAGCGCTACCTCGAAACTGGCAGGCACATCGAGGTGCAGCTCATGGCCGACACCCACGGCACGGTGTGGGCGGTGGGCGAGCGGGAGTGTTCGATCCAGCGCAGGCACCAGAAGGTGGTCGAGGAGGCGCCCTCACCGCTGGTGGACGACGCCATGCGGCAGCGGCTGTTCGAGGCCGCCCGCGCGGCTGCCCGTGCCATCGGTTACGTCGGCGCCGGCACGGTGGAGTTCCTCGCCACGCCCAGCGGCGAGTTCCACTTCCTGGAGATGAACACCCGGCTGCAGGTGGAACACCCGGTCACCGAATGCACCACCGGGACGGACCTGGTGGAACTGCAACTGCGGATCGCGCAGGGACACGCACTGCCGAGCGAGCCACCCGCACCGAGCGGGCACGCCATCGAGGTGCGGCTCTACGCCGAGGACCCGGCGCAGGGGTGGACCCCGAGAAGCGGGCCGCTGCACCGGTTCGCGGTGCCCGGCGTCACCGCCGAGTTCGCCGTGCCCTCGCGCCACGGCATCCGGCTCGACAGCGGGGTCACCGACGGCACCGTGGTGAGCGTGCACTACGACCCGATGCTGGCGAAGGTCATCGCGTGGGGCCCGGACCGGCGGTCCACGGCGAGGATGCTCGCGGCAGCGCTGGCGAAGGCCCGCGTCCACGGGGTCGGCACCAACCGCGACCTGCTGGTGAACGTGCTGCGGCATCCGGCCTTCCTCGAAGGTGACACCGACACCGCCTTCCTCGACCGGCACGGCATCGACACGCTGTCGGCCCCGC
This sequence comes from Saccharomonospora amisosensis, assembly GCF_011761185.1. Lineage (NCBI taxonomy): Bacteria > Bacillati > Actinomycetota > Actinomycetes > Pseudonocardiales > Pseudonocardiaceae > Saccharomonospora > Saccharomonospora amisosensis. Next base: position 2,173,168 of record NZ_JAAOYM010000001.1, read on the forward strand.
TGGCCGACGAACGCGCGGTGCGCCTTTCGTCGCTGGCCGCCGCGCTGGCCGACGCGGCACGCAACCGCGCCGAGGCTGGCGTGCTCGGCGGGTTGCCGAGCGGGTGGCGCAATGTCGCCGCCCCGCCGCAGCGCAAGTCCTACACCGCCAGCGACGGTAGCCACCACGAGGTGCGCTACCGGTTGGGCCGCGACGGGCTGTGGAGTCCGGACTTCACCGACGTCACGCTGGTCGGGGCGAAGCCCGAGCGGGTCGTGCTGGAGATCGCGGGTGTGCGCCGGAGGTTCGACGTCGCGCGCTATCCCGGACTCGTCACGGTGGACTCGCCGCTGGGTCCGGTGAGCCTGGCGCCGGTGCCGCGCTTCACCGACCCCGACGCCGAACTGGCCGCCGGATCGCTGGTCGCGCCGATGCCGGGAACCGTGGTGCGCGTCGCCGTTTCGCAGGGCGAACGGGTACGCGCGGGGGAAGCGCTGCTGTTCCTGGAGGCCATGAAGATGGAGCACCGCATCGCCGCGCCCGCGGACGGTGTGGTGGCACAACTGCCCGTGTCCGTGGGCCAGCAGGTCGAACTCGGCGCCGTGCTCGCCGTCGTCAACACAGAGGAGTGAACGTGAATTTCGTCGAGGCACCCGAACGGCAGGCGCTGCGTGAGGCGGTGGCCGAGCTGGCGGGCAAGTACGGCCACGAGTACTACCGCGACAAGGCTCGCAGCGGGGGGCACACCAGCGAGCTGTGGGACGAGGCGGGCAGGCTGGGCTACCTCGGCGTGAGCGTTCCCGAGGAGTACGGCGGCGGGGGAGCGGGCATCGGGGACCTCGCGGCCGTGTGTGAGGAGTTCTGCGCCGCGGGCACCCCGATGCTGCTGATGGTCGTCTCGCCCGCCATCTGCGCCACCGTCATCGCGCGGTTCGGCACCGATGAGCAGAAGCGGCGCTGGCTTCCCGGGTTCGCCGACGGAAGCGTGCGGATGTCGTTCGCCATCACGGAACCCGACGCGGGCTCAAACGCCCACCGCATCACCACCACCGCGCGCCGCGACGGCGGCGACTGGATTCTCAACGGGCGCAAGGTGTTCATCTCCGGCGTGGACGAGGCCGACGCGGTGCTCGTGGTCGGCCGCACCGAGGACGCCAGGACCGGCAACCTCAAGCCCGCGCTGTACATCGTGCCCACCGATACCCCCGGGTTCGAGTACCGGCGAATCGAGATGGACCTGGTGTCGGCCGACAACCAGTTCGGCCTGTTCCTCGACGACGTTCGGCTGCCCGCCGACGCGCTCGTCGGCTCCGAGGACGCCGCCATCGCCCAGCTGTTCGCCGGGCTCAACCCCGAGCGCATCATGGGCGCCTCGTTCTCGGTGGGCATCGCGCGTTACGCGCTGGACAAGGGCGTGGCCTACGCCAAGCAGCGCAGTGTCTTCGGTGCGCCGATCGGTTCCCACCAGGGCCTCGCGCATCCGCTGGCGCAGGTGAAGATCGAGCTGGAATTGGCGAAGCTGATGACCCAGAAGGCCGCCGCACTGTACGACTCCGGCAACGACTTCGGCGCGGGTGAGGCGGCCAACATGGCGAAGTACGCGGCGGCCGAGGCCGCGATCCGCGCGGTCGACCAGGCGGTGCAGGTGCACGGCGGTAACGGGCTGGCATCGGAGTACGGGCTGGGCACGCTGCTCGCCGCCGTCCGCGTCGGTCGCATCGCCCCGGTGAGCAGGGAGATGGTGCTGAACTTCGTGGCGCAGCACAGCCTCGGCCTGCCGAAGTCCTACTGAGCAACAAGGGAGCATGACCATGACGACACTGGCCGGAAAGACCCTGATCATGTCGGGCGGCAGCCGGGGCATCGGCGAGGCCATCGCCGTGCGCGCGGCGCGCGACGGTGCCAACGTGGCGCTGCTGGCCAAGACCGCCGAGCCGCACCCGAAGCTGCCCGGCACGGTCTACACCGCCGCCAAGGCGGTCGAGCAGGCGGGTGGCCACGCGCTGCCGATCGTCGGTGACGTGCGCGACGACGAGACCGTCGCCGCGGCGGTGCAGCGCACGGTCGAGCAGTTCGGCGGTCTGGACATCGTGGTGAACAACGCCAGCGCCATCGACCTCACCGGCTCCGAGCACATCCCGATGAAGCGCTACGACCTGATGCAGGACATCAACGCGCGCGGGTCGTTCCTGCTGTCGCGAACGGCCATCCCGCACCTGCGAGCCGCGGCCAACCCGCACATCCTCACGCTGTCACCGCCGATCCGGCTGGAGCCGAAGTGGTTCGAGGCGGGGCATCTCGCGTACAGCATCGCGAAGTACTCGATGAGCCTGGTCACGGTGGGTCTCGCCGCCGAGTTGCGTGGCGACGGCATCGCGGCCAACTCGCTGTGGCCACGCACCACCATCGACACGGCCGCCATCCGCAACGTGGTCGGCGCCGAGCTGTCCAGCCGGTCACGCAGCCCCGAGATCATGGCCGATGCGGCTCACGCGATCCTGATCAAGCCCAGCCGCGAGGTGAGCGGCAATTTCTTCATCGACGACGAGGTACTCGCCTCCGTCGGCGTCACCGACCTGGCGAAGTACCGGCTGTGTGAGCGGGAGGAAGACCTGCAGCTCGACTTCTGGGTTGATCCCGCCGATGGCGCGTGAGCCGAGGCAGGAACGCAGCAGAACCACCCGACGGAGGCTGGTGGACGCCGCCGTCGAGTGTCTGGCCGAGTTGGGCTGGAACGGCACCACGGTCGGCGTGATCGCGGAGCGGGCCGGGGTGTCGCGCGGCGCGGCCCAACACCACTTCCCGACCAGGGAGCAGCTGGTCGTCGCCGCCGTGGAGTTCCTCACCGAGGAGCAGATCGCCGAGCTGCGCGAGCAGGCGGCGGCGCTGCCGGAGGGCCCTTCCCGGGCCGGTCCGGTCGCGCGGATGTTGCTGAATCTCTACACCGGGCCGAAGTTCCGTGCCGCGCTGCACCTGTGGGTGGCCGCCTCCACCGATGACGCGTTGCGCGCGATCCTGGCGCCGCTGGAAGCGCAGGTCGGCAGGGAGGCGCATCGGATGGCGGTCGAGTTGCTCGGTGTCGACGAGTCACGGCAGGGCGTGCGGGAGATCGTGCAGGCCACCCTCGACCTCGCCCGTGGCCTGGGGCTGGCGAACCTGCTGACCGACGACACCAAGCGGCGGGAGCAGATCGCACGGCAGTGGGCCACCCTGCTGGAGCCGATGGTGGCCGAGGGGTCCGGCAGCGCCGCCGCCCGGTGAACGCCTACGCGCACTCGCGAACGCAGAACTCGTGGGCGGGAGCGGGGGACTCGCGGGCAGGAACGGGGGACTCGCGCGGGGGTGGCGTGACGGGTGAGCGAGCGCTTAGTATGTTGCGGCGTCAGCGTCGCCGGGCAGGAGGTGAGTGTGAGTCGCGGTCAGTCGACCTTCGCCCCCAGCATTCGCAACGCGAGCTCGCCGTATTCCTCGCCGAGGACCGCGGGCGCCTTGCGCGCCCGCTCGGAATACCAGCGCGCGACATCGATGCCCAGCGACAGTACCGCCCGCGCCGCCGTGCCCGGGTCGGCGACGGTGAAGTCGCCCGACTCCATTCCGCGCACCACGAGGTCGCGCATGATCCGCTCGATACCGCGCCGCAGATCCGCGACCACCTCGAACTCCTTCTCGGGCAACGCCTGCAGTTCGTACTGCACCACCCTTGCGACGGTGTGCCGCCGGGCATGCCAGGTAACGAACCGCTCCACGATCAGGCGGACGCCCTCGACCGGTGAGTCCGCCTCCTCGGCGGCCTCCCGCACGAGTGCCAACGCCTGCTGGTGCCCGTTGCGGCTGATCTCGAACAGCAGCGCCGCCTTGGAAGGGAAGTGGACGTACAGCGCGGCCGGGCTCATGCCCGCGCCACTGGCGATGTCGCGGGTGGTGGTGGCGTGGTAGCCGCGCCGCGCGAACGACTCGACCCCGGCCAGCATCAACCTGCGTGCCGCCTCCGGCTGGACGTCGGGCCACAAGTCGGCCGACAGGGACATCGTCATGCGAGGATTGTAAGCGAGCGCTTAGCGTGGATTGGAGAAACACGGTGAATTCCCTCAAGGGCCGCGTGGCCATTGTGACAGGCGCCAGCCGTGGCATCGGACTCGGTGTGGCCCACGCGCTTGTCGAGGCGGGCGCCAAGGTCTGCATCACGGCGCGCAAGCCAGAGCCGCTCGCTGACGCCGTCGAACAGCTCGGCGGTGACGCGGTCGCGATCGGGGTGCCGGGCAAGGCCGACGACCCCGAGCATCAGGATCAGGCCGTCGCCCGCACCGTGGAAACGTTCGGCAGCCTGGACCTGCTGGTCAACAACACCGGCATCAACCCGATCTACGGCCCGATGATCGACGTCGACATCGATGCGGCGGCAAAGATCTTCGCGGTGAACGTGCTGGCCCCGCTGGCGTGGACCCGCAAGGCGCGCGAGGCGTGGATGGGCGAGCACGGCGGCGCGGTGGTCAACGTCGCCTCCATCGCCGGACTGCGCACCTCGCCCGGTATCGGCATGTACGGGGTCTCCAAGGCGGCGCTGATCCGGCTGACCACCGAACTGGCGGCCGAACTCGCGCCCACGATCAGGGTGAACGCGGTGGCGCCAGCGGTGGTGAAGACCAAGTTCGCGACCGCGCTGTACGAGAACCGCGAGGACGAGGTCGCCTCGGCCTACCCGATGAAGCGGCTGGGGATTCCCGAGGACGTCGCGGGCGCGGTGGCGTTCCTGCTGTCGGACCGGGCGAGCTGGATCACCGGGCAGACGCTCGTCATCGACGGCGGCAGCACGCTCGGCGGTGGGTTGTGAGCTTCGACTTCTCCGGCGCCGGTGTGGTGATCACCGGTGCCGGTGGTGGCATCGGCGCCGCGCTGGCCCGCCGCTTCGCCGGTGAGGGTGCGCGTGTCGTGGTTGCCGACCTCGACGGCGACGCCGCCCGTGCGGTGGCGGCCGAGGTGGGAGGCACGGCCTTCGCGGGTGACGTCGCGAGCGAGCACGGCGCGCGGGCGTTGATCACCGAGGCGCGGCGGGTACTGGGCGAGATCGACCTGTTCTGCGCCAACGCGGGTGTGGCCGTGCACGGCGGGCCGGAGGCCGGCGAGGAGGCGTGGGCGCGTTCGTGGGAGGTCAACGTGATGGCCCACGTGCGTGCCGCCAGGCTGTTGCTGCCCGCGTGGCTGGAGCGAGGCAGGGGCCACTTTCTGGCCACGGCGTCGGCGGCCGGGCTGCTCACCAATCTCGGGTCGGCACCGTACTCGGTCAGCAAGCACGCCACCGTGGCGTTCGCGGAGTGGCTTCACGCCACGTACCGGCATCGGGGCATCACCGTGCAGGCGGTGTGCCCGCAGGGTGTACGGACCCGGATGCTGGCGGACGCGGGTAGGGGCGGCGACCTCATCATGGGCGCGGGCGCGATCGAGCCGGAGCAGGTGGCCGAAAGCTGTGTCGCGGGCCTGCGGGACGGCGGCTTCCTGATCCTGCCGCACCCGGAGGTGGCCGACTACTACGCCACCCGTGCCACCCAGACCGATCGCTGGCTCGCCGGGATGAACAAGCTGCAGCGAAAGGTTGAGCAGGCGCTGGGGGAGTGAGGCGATCCGGGCCGAGCGGCAGCCCGCGTCCGGGGAAGAAGGCGAGGTGGCCCTCGGTGGCCGAGGCGGGATCGGCACAGCGGGCGAAGCAGGTGCAAACCGTGCGCGGTCCGGTGAGTGCCTCGCGGTTGGGCAGGGTGCTGGCCCACGAACACATCTTCGTGCTCAGCCCTGAGTTCCTGGTGAACTACCCCGAGCACGAGGGCTTCCGGGAGGCCGAGGACGTGCCCGAGGCCGTGCGTCGGCTGAACGAACTCGCCGCCGAGGGGATCGACACGATCGTCGATCCCACCGTCGTAGGTCTGGGCCGCGACATCCGGCGCATCCAGCGGGTCGCGGCCGAGGTGGACCTCAACATCGTGGTCGCGACCGGCCTCTACACCTACCGCGACCTGCCGCACTTCCTGCACCAGCGCGGGCCCGGCGGCCCCTTCGGCGATGCGGAGCCGCTGGTGGACATGTTCGTCGGCGACATCACCGACGGCATCGCGGGCACCGGGGTGAAGGCGGGCGTGCTCAAGTGCGTCACCGACAGGGCGGGCATCACCAGCGGGATAGCCAGGGTGTTGCGGGCGGTCGCCGAGGCACACCACCGCACAGGCACACCGATCATGACGCACACCCACGCGGGCAGCAGGCAGGGCCTCGCCCAGCAGAACACGTTCGAGGCCGAGGGGGTCGATCTCTCGCGCGTGCTGATCGGGCACTGCGGCGACACCACCGACCTGGACTACCTCATGGAACTCGCCGATCGGGGCTCGCTGCTGGGGATGGACCGGTTCGGCGTGGACGCCATCCTGCCGTTCGAGCGGCGGGTCGACACCGTGGTGCGGCTGTGCGAGCGCGGCTACGACGAGCACCTGGTGCTGTCCCACGACGCCGCCTGCTACATCGACTGGCTGCCGAGGGACCGGCTGCCCAGCGTGCTGCCGAACTGGCACTACCTGCACATCACCAGGGACGTACTGCCCGCGTTGCGGCAGCGGGGCGTCACCGAGCGGCAGTTGGAGCGGATGCTGGTCGACAACCCACGCCGGTTTCTCGCGGGCGGTTGAGCCGCGCCGCGCTCAGCTGGGCGGTGGTAGTGGTAGCTGGTAGTTGATGCTGTCCTCGTCCGCCGTGCCCAGCGCGCCCGGCCACAGCCGGGCGATGCCGAGGTGTGCCGCGTCGTTACTGGGCAGCACGGCCGCGTCGAAGGTGCGGATACCGTGTGCGGTCGCGAGTTCGGCGAGCCGGGTGACCAGCGCCCGCCCCACTCCCAGGTGCTGCCAGCGGTCCACCACCAGCACGGCCAGGTCCGCGCGGGCGGGGCTGCCCGCGCTCGCGTACTGGGCCAGGCCGACCACTCGCGTGCCGACGACTGCCACGACGGCCTCCTGCTGCCGGTGGTCCAGTCTCGCCAGCTGGCGTAGCAGCGCGGCCGGAATCGCGGGCGTGCCGACGAAGAACCGGTGGTGCAGCGAGGTGGCCGACAGCCGCGGCGACATCGCCTCTATCAGGGGCAGGTCGGTCGGCCGGAACCGGCGGACAACGGGCCACCGCCGTGCCCCGGCCGCAGCGGCGGAACCGGACAGAGCAAAAAAACGATCGATCGTGCTATTTAACGTGGACAGTTCGGCTCGCGGGATCATGTGGCACCTTTCTCGTGGTGGGCCTGGGTGAAGGGCTGGTCAGCGGGGAGCGCGGAGGCTGTCGAGCAGGGTTTCGAACGCGCGCATTGCCCGCTGCCGCGCGGCCGGATCGTCGAGCAGCCTGGCGGCGTGGATGTAGGCCAGCACGATGCCGTGCAGGTCCTGGGCGAACTGGTGGGGATCGACGTCGTCGCGGAAGTGCCCCTCGGCCACACCGGTACGGCACACCTGCGCGATCGTGTCCCTGAGGTCGCGTTCGTCGCTCACCAGCAGGTCACGCACCGGGCCAGGCTGGTCGTCGAACTCCGTGGCGGCGGTGGTGAACAGGCAGCCGCCGCTGAGCACGTCGCCGGAGCACCAACTCAACCAGTGCTCGAAGAACGCGCGGACCCGTGGCTCGCCTCGGGGGGTGGCCAGCGCGGGACGCACCACCACGTCGACGAACCGGTCGCGAGTGTGCCGCAGCACGTCCAGTTGCAGCGACTCCTTGGACCGAAAGTGCGCGAACAGCCCGCTCTTGGACAGTTCCGTCCTGGTGGCGAGGGTGCCGATGGTCAGGCCTTGCAGGCCGACCCTGCTGGCGATCTCGGCGGCCTCGTCGAGGATCGCCTGCTTCGTGCTCTCACCCTTGCCCACCCCACATGTTTAGCACGATCGTTCGGTCCTGCCAACCCGGCGTGCGGCGCAGAGCTGCGCCCGTGGCGACCACTGCTCTTGACTACCGTTGACTACCCTTGCCCGCATGGCTTCCGAGCACGTCATCGTCGCTACCACCACCGACTCCGAGGAGCGCGCACACGCGCTCGCCGCGAGCGTCGTCGAGGCGAAACTCGGCGCGTGCGCGCAGATCGTCGGCCCGATCACCAGCGTTTATCGCTGGCAGGGCGCCGTGGAGACCGACAGGGAGTGGCGGGTCGAGGTCAAGTCGGCCGCCGACCGCGCCGAGGCACTGGTGCGTCACCTCACCGAGCACCACACCTACGACGTGCCCGAGGTGATCGTCACCCCGATCACCTCGGGCCACGCCGACTACCTTTCCTGGCTGGTTACCGAGACCCGGTCCTGAGCCGTGCTCAGCCGGGCAGGTCGACGAGCCCGGCCAGGGTGGCGCGGTGCCGTCCCGGCGCGCCGAGGGTGATCTCGTCGGCCTTGGCGCGCTTGAGGTAGAGGTGCGCAGGGTGCTCCCAGGTCATCCCGATGCCGCCGTGCAACTGGACGCACTCCTCCGCCGCGTGCACGGCGACGCCCGCGCAGTACGACTGCGCGACCGCCACGGCCACACCCGAATCCTCGCCGCCGGTGGCCAGCACGTCGGCGGCGTAGCGGGCCGCGGCCCGCGCGGCCACCAGTTCCAGCCACAGGTCGGCGATGCGGTGCTTGAGCGCCTGGAAGGACCCGACAGGGCGGCCGAACTGGTAGCGGCCCTTCAGGTAGCTCACCGTCTCATCGAGGCACCACTGCGCCACCCCGAGTTGCTCGGAGGCCAGCAGGCCCGCGCCGACGAGCAGCCCGTGCTCCAGTGCGGACACCGCCAGTTCGGGTCCGGCCAGCAACCGGCCGGGAGCCTGGCGCAGCGTCACGTCCGCGACCCGGCGGGTCAGGTCCAGCGGCACCACGTCAGCCACCTCCACTCCGGCGGCCGAAGTGTCCACTTCGTACAGGCCTGGTCCGTCGTCGCCGGTGGCGGGCACCACGAGCACGTCGGCCACCGCCGCGTCGGCCACGGTGGCGACCACGCCGTCGAGTGAGCCGTCGGGCGCTCACCCGCACCGAGGACGGGAACGCCGAGCCCGCCGCCGAGGACATCGGCACGACGAGCGCGGCGGTCGCCTCGCCGCCGGCGAGCCTGCGCAGCAACGCGGCCACCGGCTCGGTCGAGGTGTCGGCGCGCAGCAGCACGGACGTCGCCAGTACGGCGCTACCGAGGAACGGCACCGGCGCGACGGCCCTTCCCAGCTCCTCGAGCACCAGCGCGGTTTCCCGGGTGGAAGCGCCCTGCCCGCCCAGCGACTCGGGCACGTGCAGCCCGGCGAGGCCGAGCTCGGCGCTGAGCGTGCGCCACAGCGCGGGATCGTACGGCTGTTCGCCCTCCACCCGCGCCAGCAGCGCCGAGGGCTCACACCGGTCGGCGAGCAGGTCCCGCACGCTGGCGCGCAGGTCGGTCTCCACATCGGAGTACAGCAGGTTCGGCGTGCTCATCGCGGCAGGTCCTTCCACGGTACGTCCTTGTCGACACGCGGCTCCGACGGCAACCCCAGCACGCGCTCGGCGATGATGTTGCGCAGGATCTCTGAGGTGCCGCCCTCGATCGAGTTGCCCTTCGCCCGCAGGTAGCGGTAACCGGCGTGCCTGCCGAGGAAGTCGACGAGTTCCGGCCTGCGCATGGTCCAGTCGTCGTAGCGCAGCCCTTCGTCGCCGAGCAACTCCAGCTCCAGCCCCGAAAGCGCCTGCGAAAGCCGGGCGAACGCCAGTTTCATGCCGGAGCCCTCCGGGCCGGGCGAGCCGGCGGCCAGCTGCTGGCGCAGCCTGGTACCAGCGAGCCGGAACGCCTCGGTCTCCACCCACAGCCGCAGCAGCCGGTCGTGCAGGTCGGGAGTGCGCGACTCGGGGCGTGCCCGCCAGGTGGAGGTGACCTTGCCGAGCATGCCGCCCTCGCGGGGCATCGCGTTGCCGCCGATGGCGACCCGCTCGTTCATCAGCGTGGTCTGCGCGACCTTCCAGCCCTCGCCGACCTCGCCGAGACGGTGGGAGTCAGGAATGCGCACGTCGCTGAGGAACACCTCGTTGAACTCGGCCTCACCGGTGATCTGCCGCAGTGGCCTGACCTCCACACCGGGGTGGGTCATGTCGCACACGAAGTACGTCATGCCCTGGTGCTTGGGCACGTCGGGGTCGGTGCGGGTCACCAGGATCGCCCAGCGGGCGGTGTGCGCGGTGGAGGTCCATACCTTCTGGCCGTTGACCACCCACTCGTCGCCGTCCCTGACCGCCCTCGTCGCCAGCGCCGCCAGGTCCGAGCCCGCGCCGGGCTCGCTGAACAGCTGGCACCACACCTCCTCACCGGTCCACAACGGACGCAGAAAGCGTCGCTTCTGCTCCTCGGTGCCGAACCGCAGGATGGTGGGCGCGGCCATGCCGAGGCCGATGCCGATCCGGCGCGGGTTGTTGTCCGGGGCGCCCGCGGCGGCCAGTTCGGCCTCCACCACGGACTGCAGTTCCCTCGGCGCCCCCAGCCCGCCGAGTCCGGGCGGGAAGTGCACCCACGCGAGCCCGGCGTCGAACCGGGCGCGCAGGAACTCCATGCGGTCGGTGGTGGCCGGGTCGTGCTCCTCGAGCAGCGTCTTGAGGCGGTCGCGCAGTTCGGTCGCGTCGATGGCGGAGTCGGTCATGACTGGTACCTCTTCAGTTCTCGCCGGGCCATCGAACGTTTGTGTACCTCGTCGGGGCCGTCGGCCAGCCGCAGCATCCGTGCCGAAGCCCACAGCCCTGCCAGCAGGAAGTCCTGGCTGACGCCGGCGGCACCGTGGGTCTGGATGGCCTTGTCGATGATCCACTCCACCGATGCCGGAGTGGCGATCTTGATCGCCTGGATCTCGGTGTGCGCGCCCCGGTTGCCCACCTTGTCCATCAGCCAGGCCGTCTTGAGCACCAGCAGCCGCAACTGCTCGACCCGCACCCGCGACTCGGCGATCCACTCCCGGATCACGCCCTGCTCGGCGAGCGGCTTGCCGAAGGCCACCCTGGACACCGCACGCTCGCACATCAACTCGATGGCGCGCTCGGCCATCCCGATCAGCCGCATGCAGTGGTGGATGCGGCCGGGACCGAGCCTGGCCTGTGCGATGGCGAAGCCGGAGCCCTCCTCGTCGATCAGGTTCTCGGCGGGAACCCTCGCGTTGTCGAACACGATCTCGGCGTGCCCACCGTGGTCGCCGTCGTCGAACCCGAAGACGTTCATGCCGCGTCTGATGTGGACACCCGGCGTCTCGCGGGGTACGAGGATCATGCTCTGCTGGCGGTGCGGCGGCGCGTCCGGGTCGGTCTTGCCCATCACGATGAGGACGCGGCAGTTGGGGTTCATCGCTCCGGTGATGAACCACTTGCGCCCGTTGATGACGTAGTCGTCGCCGTCCCGCTGGATGCGGGTGGCGATGTTGGTGGCGTCGGAGGAGGCGACCTCCGGCTCGGTCATGGCGAACGCGGAGCGGATCTCGCCGTCCAGCAGCGGTCGCAGCCACTGCTGCTTTTGCTGCTCGTTGCCGAACTCGGCCAGCACTTCCATGTTGCCGGTGTCGGGCGCGGCGCAGTTGATCGCGGCGGGAGCCAGTTGCGGGCTGCGCCCGGTGATCTCGGCCAGCGGGGCGTACTGCAGGTTGGTCAGCCCCGCGCCGAGTTCACCTGGCAGGAAGAAGTTCCACAGTCCGCGCTTGCGAGCCTCGGCTCTCAGCTCGGTGATGACCGGCGGTACCTGCCACGGGTTGGCCTTGTCGCGCGTCTGCTCGGCCAGCACCGGCTCGGCGGGGTAGACGTGCTCGGCCATGAACGACTGCAGCCGCTGCCGGTGCTCCTCTGTCGTGGAGTCGAAGTCGAAATCCATCAGTCCTCCTTCAAGGTGGCGTTGCCGTGCGCCACCAGCGGTGGCACGCCGTCGCCGATGGCCTCGAACCCCTCACCGACGGTCTTGCCCTGGCTGAACCGGTAGTAGATGCCCTCGAGGATCACGGCCAGCTTGAAGAAGGCGAACCCGACGTACCAGTTGAGAGCCGAGACGTCGCGGCCGCTGCGCTGGGTGTAGCGGGTGATGACCTCGTCGGCCGCCGGGTAGCCCGGGGCGGCGCTGACATTGCTGACGACGCCGACGTCCAGCGTGCTTAGTTCGGCGTAGGCGATGAGCAGTGCCAGGTCGGTGAGCGGGTCGCCGAGCGTGGACATCTCCCAGTCCAGCACGGCCTTGATCTCGTCGTCCGCACCCACCAGCACGTTGTCGAGCCGGTAGTCGCCGTGCACGATGGTCGGGCTGCCGGAGTCCGGCAACCGGGCGGCGAGGCGCTCGTGCAGCGTGTCGATGCCGGGCAGGTCGCGGCTGCGGGAGGCGTCGAGCTGTTTCTTCCACCGCCGCAGCTGCCGCTCCAGGTACCCCTCCGGCCTGCCGAAGTCGGCGAGGCCCACCGAGGCGAAGTCCACGGCGTGCAGGTCGCCGAGCGTGTCGATCAGTGCGTCGGCGATGTGGCGGGTGCGCCGCTCGCCGAGCACTGCCAGCTCCTCGGCCTTGCGGTAGGGCGTGCCCTCCACGAAATCCATCACGTAGAACGGCGCCCCGATCACCGATTCGTCCGTGCACAGCAACCGGGTGGGCGGAACGGGCACCGCCGTGGGCCCCAGCGCGCTCAGCACCTTGTGCTCGCGGCCCATGTCGTGTGCGGTCGGCAGCACGTGTCCCAGCGGCGGGCGGCGCACCACCCAGCGGCCGGTGCCGTCGCTGACCACGTAGGTCAGGTTGGACCGGCCGCCCTCCACCAGCTGGGCGCTCAGCGGTCCCGCCACGAGGCCGGGTAGTTCACTGTCGAGGTGGGCGCGAAGGCGTTCAAGATCGAGGCCCGGTGGGTCCTCGTTGCTCATCTGACCTCCTTGTCGATGGGCGGGGTGCGGGCGAGGCGACCGTGGTCGCCGCGATGTGCGGCCGCCCCCGCCCGTGCCGGTGACCGCGCTGTCGGGTACTGCCTGCCCGTGTCAGAGCACCAGCACGACGACCGTCTCGGCCACGCAGGCGGGCTTGGCCTCGCCCTCGATCTCGATGGTCCACCTGACCACCGCCTGCTTGCCCTGCGAGGCATCGCTGACCGAGACCAGTTCGGCGCTGGCCCTGATCCGGGAGCCGACCTTCACCGGCTGCGGGAACCGCACCTTGTTGAGCCCGTAGTTGATACCCATGCGAAGGCCCTCGACGTGGTAGACGTCCTTGCCGAGCATGGGGATCAGCGACAGGGTCAGGTACCCGTGGGCGATCGGCGCGCCGAAGGGCCCCTTCGCGGCGCGCTCCGGATCGACGTGGATCCACTGGTGGTCACCCGTGGCGTCGGCGAAGGTGTCGACCTGCTGCTGGGTTACGGTGTGCCACTGGCTGGTGCCCAGTGACTCGCCGACCGCGGCCGCGAACTCGTCGAGCCCGGAGAACACCCTCGTCCGCGTCATGCCTTCGGCCCGCCGGCGACGTAGATGACCTGACCGGACACGAACGACGCGTCTTCGCTGACCAGGAACGACACCACACCCGCGATGTCGGAGGGCTGGCCGACCCTGCGCACCGGGATCTCCTGCGCCGCGGCCTTCTGGAACTCGTCGAAGGGCACCCCGACCCGCTCCGCGGTGGCGGCGGTCATGTCGGTGACGATGAAGCCGGGGGCGATGGCGTTCACGGTCACGCCGAACTTGCCCAGCTCGATGGCCAGCGTCTTGGTGAATCCCTGCAGGCCCGCCTTGGCCGTGGAGTAGTTGGCCTGGCCCCGGTTGCCCAGCGCGGACACGCTGGAGAGGTTGACGATGCGGCCCCAGCCCTGCTCGGTCATGTGCTGCTGCGTGGCCCGGCTCATCAGGAACGACCCGCGCAGGTGAACGTTCATGACCGAGTCCCAGTCACCCTCGCTCATCTTGAACAGCAGGTTGTCCCGCGTGATGCCGGCGTTGTTGACCAGCACCGTCGGTGCGCCGAGCTGCTCGGCGACCGCCTTGACCGCCGCGTCGACCTGCTCGGCGTCGCTGACGTCGAGACCGATGCCCACCGCGCGGCCGCCGTCGGCGGCGATCGCCTCCGCGCCTGCCTTGGCGCCCGCCTCGTCGAGGTCAAGCAGACCCACCGCGAAGCCGTCCGAGGCCAGCCGCCTGGCAATGGCCGCGCCGATGCCTCGGCCTGCCCCGGTGACGATCGCGACACGGGAAGGGGAGTCCGTCACGTGATACCTCCTCGCCTAGTAAGCGTTCGCTTAGGAAGGTATCAGGTGAGGCGGCGGATTTGGACTACTGTTCGCGGGACGCAACGAGCCGTACAGCAGCACCGCGAGGGCGAGCACCTCGCCACCGGCAAGGAACCGTTCGACCAGGCCTGGTGGGATCGCCCGCCACCACGGCTCGCCACCCGCGAGCATCAGCGCCACCGCACCGAGGATCACCCCGAACCACAGCAGCGACGTGGTCGCCAGCAGCCTCGCCAGTCCACGCAGCGGCCTCGAAGCAGGCAGGGCCGCGCCCGCACAGCTGAGCACGGCCAGCGGTAGCGCCACGAACGCCACGATGCTGGCGTACCTGTGGATGGTTCCGCCAAGGCTCGGCCCCACCGACCAGTCGGTCTTCTCGAACAGCGTGACCGTCGCCAGCCCAGCCACCCACAGGCCGCCGAACAAGGTGGTGGCCGAGGCCGCGCGAACCAGCCCGCGCGCGACGAGCATGCCGAACGCCCCGGCTGAGCCCGCGGCCACGAGCAGCACCGAGAGATCGAACAGCCACTTGTCGGGGCCCAGCGCGTACTCGCTGATGGTGCGCCGCACCGGGTCGATCACGTCGCTGGACGGCAGCAGGTGCAGCAATCCCAGCAGTGCCGCACCGCTCAGCAGCGCGAACAGGCGGGCTGCCGGAAGCAACGCGGTTCCTCGGCTCGGGCTCCGCTGCGACACCAGCTCCCGCCCGTGCCGTGGTCAGGTACGCGCACGCTACCGGCGGCGGTGTCGCGAAGCCGTCAAGGCCACAGAGTCAAGGCCGTCGAGGGGGCTCAGCCGACCACCTGGCCGAGTACGGTGCCGAACACGTCGCGGTCGACGGTCGCGGGCTCCACCGCCAGCCACGCGCCCAGTTCGCGGATGAACCGCTGCGGCGTCATCGCGGGGATGTCCGCGCCCGCGTCCGGCTCGGTGGTGAGCTCTCCCGCCCTGCTGGGGTAGAGCACCAGCGCGCCTCGGACCTCCACCTGTGGCAGCAGCCGTCGGAAGCGTTCCACGCTTTCGGTCAACCTGGTGCCGCCACCTCGAAACCGGTGCCCGTTGCGCAGCAACCTGCCGGAGGAGTCGGTGCTGTAGTGGCCGGGCAGCCACAGTTTCGACTCGACGAGAACGAGCCTGCGCCCGCACAGTACGGCGTGGTCCACGTCGGCGAACACCGAGTCGGGCCAGGCAAGCCCATGGAACACCCGCACACCGGGCAGCCTGGTCAGGTAGGCGGCGATCAGGTCGGCGGTGAGTCGCTCGGCAACCTGGTCGGGCTCGCTGCCCGGCCGCCCGAACACCGCCGTGTCACCGAACTCGCCCTGGAAGGCACGAAGCTGCCGAAGCGCCGCCAGCTGCCTCCTGCCGAGCAGCAGCGCGGCCGTGAGCGCGGCGGCCAGCAGGACGAGGCAGCCTGCGAGCGGTACTGGGGAAAGGTCAACCGGCAACAGCAGGAGCAGCGCGGCCAGTGCCACGACGAGCGCGGTGGCCACCGTGGGTGCGTGACCGACAGTGCCGGGCTGGGCGTAGTGCACCCTTGCCGTGTCGTCGACGCGATGCCACCACGGGATCGTCGCGACGGGCAGCCGAGGTGTGTCAGGTACGAAGGCGGGGTCCTCGCCGAACTGGCTCGGCCGTGCGCGGTACCGCGAGCGCCGCGTCCGCGTGGCCGCTGCGGTACGGCCTGCCCCGGTGGTTTCGGTGGTCTCGAAGTCGGGCTCGCCGGGCTCGTCCATGTCCGGATCGTCGGCGTCGTACTCGGCGTCGTACTCGGCGTCGTACTCGGCGTCGTATTGGGCGTCGTATTGGGAACTGTCGTATTCGGCGCGCCGTACCGGATCGCCCAGCGTCTCGTAGGCCTCGCGCAACAACCGGAACGTGCCCGCCGTTCCACCGGTGTCGGGATGCATCGACCGCGCGAGCGCGCGGTACGCCGACTTGATCTCCGCAGCCGTCGCGTCCGGCCGGACGCCAAGCAGTTCGTAGTAGTCGACGTCGGGCACTCTCACCTCCGCTTGCCGCGGCACACAATATGGCCCGCGCCCAGCGGCACGGCCACCGCCTGGCGTCGGCGGGTGGCGGGTCGCCCGTGTGCTAAGGCAGGCCCGCCAAGCCCGCGAGTCCCCCGTTCCCGCCCGCGAGTCCCCCGTTCCCGCCCGCGAGTTCCGCGTTCCCGCCCGCGAGTTCCGCGTGGACGCGGTGGCGGAGGGCCGGGCGGCGGGCCGCGCGCGTCCTGCGCGGGCGGAACGTGCTCGGGTCAACCCGGCCGATACTTCACATACGCTGATGACGTGTGGGAACGACAGCGGGTCGTGCTGGACGGCGGCGTCGCGACCGAACTCGAGGCACGCGGGCACGATCTCTCCGACGCGCTGTGGTCGGCGCGACTGCTCGCCGACGCGCCCGAGGAGGTGGTGGCGGCTCACCTCGCGTTCTTCCGCGCGGGCGCCAACGTCGCCACCACGGCGAGCTACCAGGCCAGTTTCACCGGGTTCGCCGCGCGCGGTATCGGGCCGGTGCAAGCCGCCTCGTTGCTGCGTCGCAGTGTGGAACTCGTCAAACGCGCGCGCGACCAGGTCAGCGACGACGTGCCGCGCTGGGTCGCCGCCTCGGTGGGGCCGTACGGGGCCGTGCTCGCCGACGGTTCGGAATACCGGGGCCGCTACGGGGTGAGCCGCCACAAGCTGGCCGCGTTCCACCGGCCCCGGCTCGACGTGCTGGCCGAGGCCGAGCCGGACCTGCTCGCACTGGAGACCGTGCCCGACGTCGAAGAGGCCGAGGCACTGCTGGACGCGCTGGAGTCCGTCGGCATGCCCGCGTGGCTTTCGTACACGGTCGATGGCGGCCGAACCCGCGCGGGCCAGCCGCTGGAGGAGGCCTTCGCGGTCGCCGCAGGGCGGGCCGACATCGTCGCGGTCGGCGTGAACTGTTGCGCCCCCGAGGACGTCGCCGACGCCGTCGTCATCGCCAGGGAAACGACCGGCAAGCCGGTGCTGGCCTATCCCAACAGCGGCCAGGGCTGGGACCCCGAGGCAGGCCGCTGGACGGGCACGTCACGTTTCAGCGCCGACGAGGCGGCGAGCTGGTACGCGCGGGGCGTCACGGCGGTGGGCGGTTGCTGCCGGGTTCCGCCCGCCGACATCGCCGCGCTGGCCCGGGTCGTCCGGTCCGGCTGAACGCCCGACACCCCCCTGGCACGCGGCGCGTCGCGCACGGCAAGCTCTAGGCTGTCGCGCGTGCAAGGGAGGCCCACAGGTGAGTGAGGGCGGGGAGCCGCTGGTCGAGGGACGCTACCGGTTGAAGAGCCGGATCGGCAGCGGTGCGATGGGAATCGTGTGGCGCGCGGTTGACGAGCGGCTCGACCGCACGGTGGCGGTTAAGCAGCTGCTGCTGCCACCCGGACTGAACGACGAGGAGACGGAGAAGGCGCGGCAGCGAGCCTTCCGGGAGGGCCGTATCGCCGCCCGGCTGCAACATCCGCACGCCATCTCCGTGTACAACGTGGCCGAGCACGACGGGCACCCGGTGCTCGTGATGGAGTACCTCCCCTCGCGCAGCCTGTCCGCCGTGTTGGAGGAGCGCGGCACGCTGCCGCCGGTGGAGATCGCCCGCATCGGCGCGCAGGTGGCCACGGCACTGGCGGCCGCCCACGCAGCCGGCGTGATTCACCGTGATGTCAAGCCGGGCAACATCCTGCTCGGCGAGGACGGCACAGCCAAGATCACCGACTTCGGCATCTCGCGTGCCGCTGGTGACGTCACCGTCACCAGCACCGGGCTGCTCGCGGGCACTCCGGCGTTCCTGTCCCCCGAGGCCGCCCGTGGTGCCGACCCCGGCCCCGCCTCGGACGTGTTCTCGCTGGCCGCCACCCTGTACGCCGCCGTGGAGGGCAGACCACCGTTTGACAGCGCGGACGGCAACGAGATCGCCATGCTGCACGCCGTTGCCACCGGCCGGGTGGTCCCACCGCGCCAGGCCGGTCCGCTGACCGCGCCACTGGGGTGGATGCTGAACAGCGAGCCGACCGCCCGCCCCACCATGGCGCAGGTCGAGCAGGCCCTGCGGGCCGTGGCCGACGGGCAGAACCCACCGTCACACCCACCGCTACCGGGTGCCCAACCGCAGAGCCACCAGCCCCACAACCCTCAGCCGCAGGTCGCGCAGCCGGTCGCCACCGAGCCGCCGACCATGCCCGCGAGCCCGATGCCGCCGAGCCAGGGACCCGCGCCCGCCAACGCGCAGGCCGCGCACCGGCCGGGTTCGACCAGGCTGGACCTGCGACCGGGACCGCTGGCCCCGCCACCGCCCGCCATGGCACCAGCTCCGAGGCCAGCGGCCACGGCGGCAGCACCTGCCAGCTCCCGCACCCGGCTCACCGTTGCCGCGCTGGCCGTGCTCGCGGCCGTTGCCGTGGGCATCCTCGTCTCCGAGCTGCTGTTCGTTCCGGGGCAGCCTGACGACGCGAACAGTGGCTCACCGGCCACCACCGCCGTCTCCACCGCAACCGCGAACCTGGGCTGAGCGGGCCTGATCGATCGCGCCGAGACCGAGCTTGCGCCCGATCGACACCCAAAAGTGATCTCTCCGCGTGGTCGGCGGGCATCGAACAACCGTGGTGTAGCTTGGCCCCGCCAGTTCGCCGCCGCACCACGTGACCAGCCGGGGAAGCCTTGCTCGACGACACGCTCGACGACAACGACTCGACCGAACCGCCGCGCGCGGCGCGCACCGAGGACCCTGCCCGCAGCGGCGAGCACGATGCCGGTTCCGGCGACGAACTCGCGCCGGATACCGCGGCCGATGCTGCTGCCGCCGATGCTGCTGCCGCGGCGGCCCGCGAGGCGGGCACCGGCAAGGTCTTCGCCGCCATCGCTCGGTTGCGTTCGGTGTTCGACCGGCGAAACCCGTTGCGGGCACCGGCGATCGTCGCCGCCGCCGTGTTCGCCGGGTCGTTCCTGCTCTACGCGGGCGACGTGCTCGTCAGCCAGGGCGACGTCGCACGCGGCACCGTTGTCGCGGGCGTCGACGTCGGCGGTCTCGACCGCGCCGAAGCCGAACTGCGCCTGCGTGAAGCCCTTGAGCCCCGGATGCGAAGGCCAGTGCTGCTGCGAGCGGCCGGTGTCCGGCACACCATCGACCCCGAGGCGGCACGACTCACCCTCGACTGGGACGCCACACTCGACCGCGCCACCGAACAGCCGTTGAACCCCTTCGCCCGGCTCACCTCGCTGTTCACCCGCAGGGAGATCGGTGTGGTGTCACACGCCGACCAGGGCAGGCTCGACTCCGAGCTACGGCGGCTCGCCGCGGTCGTCGACCTGCGGGCCCGCGAAGGCGACGTGCGCTTCGACGGCACCCGGCCCGTCGCGATCGACCCCGTTCCGGGCAGGCGGCTCGACCACGCGAAGACCCGCGCGCTGATCCTGCGGCACTGGGTCTCCCCGTGGCCGCTGCGGCCGCCGGTGACCACCGTGCCCGTGCGCAGTACGCCCGAGTCCGTCCGTACCGCGCTGCGACGGATCGCCGAACCCGCGGTGTCAGGGCCGGTGACCGTGCACGCCGACGGAAAGGACGTTTCGCTTTCGCCGCGACACATCGCGCACGCGCTGCGGTTCGGCGTCGACCGAGCGGGTTCGCTCGTGGCCGAGGTGGACACCGAAGCGCTCACCGAGTCGCTCGGCCCCCGGCTCGCCGACACCGAGAAACCTGGCCGCGACGCCGGGTTCGGGTTCGAGGGCGACCAGGTGCGGGTGCGGCCTTCACAGCCTGGCCGCACTGTCGACTGGCAGGCGCTGGCCAATGACCTGCTGCCGGTGTTGCGCGGCAGCGAGCAACGTCAAGTCGGCGTCCGCTACGCCGAACACCGCGCGGAACTGACCACATCGGACGCCCACGCGCTCGGCATCGTCGAGGTCATCGGAGAGTTCACCACCAGCGGGTTCGCCTACGACTCCGGTATCAACATCCGGCGGGTGGCGCAGGAGGTCAACGGCGCGGTCGTGAAGCCAGGGCAGACCTTCAGCCTCAACGGCCACACCGGCCCGCGTGGCCTGGAGCAGGGCTACGTCCAGGCGGGTATCATCTCGGGCGGCAAACCGGGGCGCGCTGTCGGCGGCGGAATCTCGCAGTTCGCGACAACGCTGTACAACGCCGCCTACTTCGCGGGAATGCGCGACACCGAGCACACCGAACACAGCTACTACATCAGCCGCTACCCGCAGGGCAGGGAGGCCACGGTCTTCCAGAATCCGGACGGCAGCAGCGTGATCGATCTGAAGTTCACCAACGACGCGCCCACCGGTGTGGTGATCCAGACCAGGTGGACCTCCTCCGACATCACGGTCCGGTTGTGGGGTACCAAACGCTACGAGGTCGAGTCGGTCACCGGCGGCCGGTTCGACTACACCGCGCCGCCCACGACGGTGCTGCCCGAGGAGGAGTGCTCACCGAGTTCGGGAACCAGCGGGTTCACCACTACCGACACCCGCATCATCCGCGATGCCGGCACCGGTGCCGAGATTCGCCGCGAGAAGCGCACGGTGGTGTACCGAGGGCAACCGAGGGTGGTGTGCGAGAAACCCGAACCAGATCCCGAGCCGTCACCCGGTTCGCAGGGCAACGGCGGTGACCCCGCAGGGCAGCCGGGGCAGCCGGGCCAGCACGCGGCGGGCACCGGTGACCCCGGCAGCGGTGACAGCGCCGGTGCGGCCGATGGCGCCAGTGGAGGCGCCGAAGCGGCCGCCACCGTCGGTGTCCCCGGGACCTGAACCGCGGCTGGCGGCGAGAATCAGCCGCGCCGGTCGCCCTTGGGTTTGGCGGGCTGCGCGGGCACACCGTGCGGCGGCGGGTTGACCGCCTCTGCGGTGGTGTCGGTGCCGACCCGGGAGCCGCCGCGGGTCGGCGGCGACTGCTCCGGCCGGATGCTGTGGTCACCGGAGGTCGGCGCCGCACCCTGCTCCAGCTGTTCCAGGCGGGCACGCATCGCGGTGACCACCGGCAGCCGGTCGGCATGGGCGTGCTCGTAGGCCAGCAACCGCTCGATCTCCTCGGCCGTCAGTGACCGGATGCGCTCGCGAAGCGCGGGCACCGGCAGGTGGTCGTAGTCGGGCAGCGGCAGGTCGTCGCGCTCGTGGTGAGTCATGCTCCTCCTTGTGCCTTGTCCGGAGCGGGCAGAGCCGAGTCCGCGTCGAGTTCGGCGATGGCCGACTCCACGGCGGCGAGCACGTCGGCGCGGTGAAGCGACCTCACCGCCCGGTGTGCCTTTCCGGCCGGGCTCACGGTGCGGACCGTGATGCCGAGGACGTGCTCGCCTGCCCACCCCTTGCCAGGGTCGACCAGTAGCAGCGCGCGCACCGGACCGGCGTGGCGGTTGAGCAACGCCCGGACCCGCTCGTCCGCGCCGGGTCCGGTGACGACGTCGATGGGCCTGCCCAGCGCGTCCGGGTCGGTGAGCAGCCGGTCGGCCTCGGCCAGCGCGTCAGCGGCCGCCAGCCTGCACCACACGATCTGTCGCCGGGTGCTGAGCTCGCGCCAAGCGCGCGGCAACTCGACGTGATCGGTATCCGGGGCCGGGTCGAGCACCAGCACGGTGGGGGAGTCCCGGTCGCCCTCGCACACAACGCTGGTCGTCATCGGCGCTCCCTTTGTCGTCGCAGCACGAGCCTTCCCGTGCCGGTACGCGGTGAAACCCGCGAACCGCCAGCCACGCGCGGGAAGCCGGGTCAGGCCGCTGACCCGGCGGGCGGCTCGCTCAGCCGCAGCCGCCCGCCCCGTCCCGCAGGCAGTACACCGCGAACGCCGAACGGATCACCGGCTGCGCCACATTGCGCACCCGCACCCCGCCGGGCGTGACCCCGTGCTCGCAGCCGAGGTGGGCGTGACCGTGCAGTGCCAGATCGGTGCCGGTGGCGTCCACCGCCTCGCCGAGCTGGTAGGCGCCGAGGAACGGGTGGATCTCCGGCGGCTCGCCCCGCAACGTCTCCGGTGTCGGCGAGTAGTGGGTCAGCGCGACCCGCTCGTCGCAGTCCAGCGAATCCAGCGCCGAACGCAACTTCGCCGCGACATCGACGGTATGGCCGACGAAGTCCTTCATCTCGCGCTCCCCGAACGCGCTGGCGCAGCGCCCCGCGAAACCGCCGCCGAAGCCCTTCACCCCGGCCACGCCCAGCCGTGCGTCGCCGACCGAGAGCACGACACCGTCGCCCTCCAGTACCTGCACGCCAGCCTCGGTGAGTACCTCGGTCAGCTCGGGAACCGCTTCGGCGTGGTGGTCGTGGTTGCCCAGCACGGCCACCACCGGCACGCCGAGGTCGCGGAACTCGTCGGCGACCACTTTCGCCTCCTGCACCGTGCCGTGCCGGGTCAGGTCCCCCGCCAGCAGCAGCACGTCGGCGTGTTCGGGCAGCCGCCGCAACGCGGGCCGCAGCCTGCCACGCGCGTCCTCGCCAAGGTGGACGTCTCCGACGGCCGCGATCCTGATCACCGCAGCACCTCTGGCTCTCCCGGCTCGCCCGACTCGACCACGCGCACGTCGTTGTGCAGCTTCGCCTCCGGTTCCAGTTCGCGCAGCACCTTGTCCAGTTCATCCCTACGGCCGGGGGACGACACGGTCCCGGTCAGGTAGACGTCCTCACCTCGCACCGTGACCTGCACCCCCAGCTCCGCCGTGCGCGCATCCTCGGCCAGCACCCGGTGCAGCCGGGCGGCGCGGTACTGCGGTGGCTCATGCTCCTCCGCGTCGCGCATCTGCGTCTCCTTCCGTGGTCGCTTCCGTGCCAACTTGTGTGCTCGCCAGTTCCCGTGCGCTCACCACACCCAGCTCGGCCAGCAGCGAAAGCAGCGACCTGGCGTAGGGCGAACCTCCCGTCTCCCGCGCCACCCTCGGCCACTGGACCTGCTCCCGCAGCGCTCGCGTCACCGGCAGCAACGGTGTGAAGTCGCAGCGGTGCTCGCCCAGCACCAGCAGCTTGTCGATCACCAGCTCGGTCGCGGGCAGCACGGGCGCCGAGGTGGCCCCCACCCGGGTCTCGGTCGCTCTGGCCAGCAGATCCGTGGTCACCTCGCGCTGGTTGGGGCGAAAGATCAGGTCCACCAGACAGTCCCCGTCGTAGACCTTGACCAGCCAGTCCTCCGGCGGATCTGCCGCGCGCATCCCGGCGGCCACCAGCGCCTTACGCGCCAGGGAGGCGTCCTGTTTGGTGAGGAAGACGTCGACGTCGTGCTCCGAGGCCGGGCCGCCGAGCGCGTAGACCGCGCATCCGCCCGCCAGCGCGAAGGAGATCCCTTCGGCACGCAACACGTTGCTGACCCGCATGGCCGTGCGCAGCAACCGGTCGATGTCGACATCCACCGGGTGCGGTTACCCCTGGCTGCTGAGGGGTATGCGTGGACCTGGAGGTGAGAGCATGCCCGCGCCAGGTCCCATCCAGATGCAGGAGTACCTGTCCGGGGTGGGCCACCCGTGCACGAGCAGCTGGTAGAACGCGCCCGTTCCAGGGGCGCCTGACCGCACTTACAACGGGCCGAACGCGGTGAGCCAGGATTGCGCCCGAACCTGACGGCGTACCACCTGCCCCGGCGAGGCCACGTTTACCGAAGCGGTGCGCGGATCACCCTCGCCGCCAGGAGGTGCGTGCCATGACCGATCTCGCCGTACAGCTCGACCTGCCGGCGGCCGCGCCGGACGATCCGCACGGTATCCGCATCGACAATCCCGCCGACGGCACCGTGGTAGGCCGTATCGCGATGGCGAAAGAAGCCGACGTCGCGGCCGCTGTCGCGTCGGCCGCCGCGGCCAGGGCGATGTGGGCCAGGACCCCCGCCGCCGACCGGGCGGCGGGCTTGCGAGCGGCGGCGGCAGCGGTGCGCGACCGAGCCGACGACCTGGCCCGCGTCAACGAGTTGGAGACGGGCAAACCGCTCGACGAGGCAAGGGCCGGTGTGCTCGCCGGTGCCGCGACCCTGGAGCAGTACGCCGAACTCGGACCCGTTCACCGGGGCAAGACGCTGCTGGGCGAGGTAGGCGCCACCGACCTGATGGTGCCGCAGCCACGCGGCGTGGTCGCCGTGCTGACGCCGTGGAACGATCCCGTCGCCGTGGCCTGCGGGCTGCTCGGCGCCGCGCTGGTGACGGGCAACACCGTGGTGCACAAGCCGAGCGAACGTTGCCCGCACACCGGGCTGCTGCTGGGTGAACTGCTCGCCCCGCACTTGCCTGAAGGCGTGCTGAACTGCCTCGCCGGAGACGGCTCCGTCGGCAGGTGGATCACCTCCAGCCCGGACATCGACGTCATCGCCCACGTCGGCAGCAGCGAGACCGGCCGGGCCATCGCGAGGGCGGCAGCGGAAACCGGAGCCAAGGTGCTGCTGGAAAACGGCGGCAACGACCCGCTGCTCGTCGACGCCGGGGTGGACCCGGGATGGGCCGCCGAGCAGGCCGCCACCGGCGCGTTCGCCAACAGCGGACAGATCTGTGTCGCGGTGGAGCGCATCTACGTCCACCGGGCGGTGGCCGAGCCGTTCCTGGCCGCGCTCACCGCCCGCGCCGACCGGCTCGGCCTGCTGCCGCTGGTCGACGCCAGGCACCGCGACAAGGTGCACGAGCACGTCACCGACGCCGTCGCGGCGGGCGCCCGGCTGCGGGCGGGGGGCGTGCTACCCGGCGAGCCAGGGACGCTGTACCCGGCGACCGTGCTGTCCAACTGCGAACCAAGCATGCGGGTCATGCGCGAGGAGACGTTCGGTCCGGTGGCGCCGGTGCGTGAGGTGGCCGATTTCGAGCAGGCACTCGCGGAGGCGGGCGACGACCGCTACGGCCTGGCCGCCACCGTGCTCACCCGCTCGATGGAAAACGCGCAACGGGCCTGGCGGCATCTCGACGTCGGCACGGTCAAGGTCAACGCCGTGTTCGGCGGCGCGCCCGGCGGTGCGGCGCAGCCGAGGCGGGCCAGCGGCCAGGGCTACGGCTACGGTCCCGAACTGCTCGACGAACTGACCACGACCAAGGTCGTGCACCTGGAGCCCGCTCCGGGCTGAGCACCGCCCGCCACGGCTTCGGCCGCGGGCGTCAGCGAGCGAACAACCCCACCAGGTTCCCGGTCGCCAGGGCGTGGCCGTCCACGGCCGCCCGCACGTCCTCGGCGGTCACTCCCTCACCCAGCCCGAGCGGGCGGTCGACGGCATAGAGCCGGAAGAAGTACCGGTGCGCGTCGTCGCCAACCGGGGGCTGCGGTCCGGCCCAACCGATGTCGCCGAAACCGTTGCGGCCCGGTACCGCCTCGCGCGGCAGCCGGTCCTCGTCGATGCCGGACGACTCGGGCGAAAGATTGGTGACGACCCAGTGCGTGAAGTCGCCGCCTGGCGCGTCCGGGTCCTCACACACCAAAGCCAGCTCCTCGGTGCCGTCGGGCACGTGGGTCCACTCCAGCGGCGGTGACACGTTGCCGCCCTGCCGCGAGTAGCGCTCCGGAATGAGCGTGCCGTCACTGAAGGCCGAGCTGCGCAGCTCGAGACCCGAAGCGATTGGCCGTGGCGGTTCATCGATCGAAGGATCGCCCCTGCTGGTTCCTCGTACGCCCTTCGGGCCCAGTGCCCTGTCACCCTGCTGCGCCACGAGCTCCTCCTTTCCTCGCTGCCACTGGCGTTCCCGGGGCGACCGAGGGCAAACCTCAGCGCACCACCACCGTCGGGCCGCGCATCGGAACCAGTTCGCCGATCACCGTGGCCCCCGGGATCTCACCCGCGAGCAACAGCCCCCCGGAGGTCTGGGCGTCGGCGAGCAGCAACGCGGTGTCAGCGTCCACCCCGGACAGTTCGACGTGCGGCACCACCCAGTCGAGGTTTCGCTTCGTGCCACCGGACACGAACCCGTCACGCACCGCCTGCCACGCACCGTCCAGCAGCGGCACCGCGGCGGAATCGACGACCGCGGTGACCCCGCTGGCACGTGCCAGTTTGTGAAGGTGACCGAGCAGGCCGAATCCGGTGACATCGGTCGCGCAGGTGATGCCCCTGCCGACCGCGGCCCGCGACGCCTCGTCGTTGAGCGTCGTCATCACCTCGATCGCCTCGTCGAACCGCTCCGCCGTCGCCTTGTGCCGCGTGTTGAGCACACCCACACCGAGCGGTTTCGTCAACGAAAGCGGCAGCCCGGCACGGCCGGAATCGTTGCGCAGCAACCGTTCGGCGTCGGCGGTGCCGGTCACCGCGAGCCCGTACTTCGGCTCGGGATCGTCCACACTGTGCCCGCCCGCCAGGTGGCAACCCGCGTCACCGCACACCCGCGCGCCGCCCGCCAGCGCCTCGGCCGCGAGTTCGAACGGCAAGGTCTGTCTCGGCCAGCACAGCAGATTCACCGCCACCACCGGGATGCCGCCCATCGCGTACACGTCGGACAGCGCGTTGGCCGCCGCGATCCTGCCCCAGTCGTAGGGATCGTCCACGACCGGCGTGAAGAAGTCCGTTGTGGCGAGCACCGCCCGCGAGCCGTCGATCCGCACGGCCGCCGCGTCGTCCCCGTCGTCGAGGCCGACGAGCAGCTCCCCGGCAGGCGAGGTGGGCTTGGCGCCGGTAAGGCCGCTCACCACCTCCTCGAGCTCGCCGGGTGGGATCTTGCAGGCACAGCCGCCGCCGTGGGCGTACTGGGTGAGTCGGTAAGCCATGTCACCATGCTGCGGCCTGCGCTCGCGCTGCACACCTCGAGCGCTCTTGCGAGGATGGCCGAGTGGCACAGGGAGGCGCTTCCGGCCTGGTGACCGGCACGGTCTTCAAAACCGTTGAACGGCAGGCACTGCCGTTGGCGGGTTCGATTCCCGTTCGCCTCCGCTCTGTTGGTCGCGGGGGCGACCCCCGCTCACCCCACGGTGCGTGCTCGGCGCCGTGGCGGGCGTGGTTGTGTGGTGGTGGTGACCAGCGGTGGTGTGCTGCGGGATGTGGTCGCGGGGCGCGTTCAGCTCCGCCCGCGCACCCCTCGGTGCGTGCTCGCCCCAGCCAGCGCACACCCGAGGGGTCGTGGCATGACTGATCCACGACGTCACATCCCGCGCACCGACACTCTGCTCGCCGAACCACGGCTGGCGAAGGCGGCACAGCAGCTCGGAACCGGCCTCGTCAAGGAGGTGATCAGCGCCGCCCAGCAGAGCGCGCGACGCGGAGACATCACTGCGGGAGAGGTGGCCGAGCGGGCCCTGGCCATGCTGCCGCCGACGGCGTCGTCGCTGCGCCCGGTGCTCAACGCCACCGGCGTCATCGTGCATACCAACCTCGGCCGCGCCCCGCTGTCGGTCGCCGCGCTCGACGCCGTACACGCGGCGGGCGGCAGCACCGATGTCGAGTTCGACCTGACCGAAGGCAGAAGGGCTGGCAGGGGAAGGGGAGCCCTCGCCGCGCTGGCCTGCGCCGTGCCCGATGCCGCCGACGTACACGTCGTCAACAACAACGCCGCCGCGCTACTGCTGTGCGCGCTCGCCCTCGCCCGCGACAAGGAGATCGTCATCAGCAAGGGAGAGCTGGTCGAGATCGGCGACGGCTTTCGCATCCCGGACCTGCTCGAAGGCACCGGGGCGCGGCTGCGCGAGGTCGGCGCCACCAACCGCACCACCGTCGCCGACTACGCCGAGGCGCTGGGACCGGACACCGCGTTCGTGCTGAAGGTGCACCCGTCCAACTTCCGCGTCACCGGCTTCACCTCGCAGGTGCCGATCGCCCAACTCGCGGCGCTCGGCGCGCCGGTCGTAGCCGACATCGGTTCCGGGCTGCTGCGCCCCGACCCGCTACTGCCCGACGAGCCCGACGCGACGACCGCGCTACGCGAAGGCGCCACACTGGTCACAGCCAGCGGCGACAAGCTGCTCGGCGGCCCGCAGGCCGGACTGCTGCTCGGCGACTCCGCGCTCGTGCGCGGCCTGCGCGGGCACCCCTGCGCCCGCGCACTGCGGGTGGACAAGCTGACACTGGCCGCGCTCGAAGCCACGCTACGCGGGCCCACGCCACCGGTGCGGGCAGCGCTGGACGCCGATGCGGGCACGCTGCTCGGTCGCGCCAAGGAACTCGCATCCGCGCTGCGCCGCAGGGGAGTGGATGCGCACCCGGTCGCTTCGGTGGCCGCGGTCGGCGGCGGTGGCGCGCCAGGGATCGAGCTGCCCAGCGCCGCGGTAAGCATTCCCGCCGAGCACGCCGCACGGCTGCGCCGTGGCCAACCGCCCGTCGTCGGCCGGGTCGAGAAGGGCCGCTGCCTGCTGGACCTGCGCACCGTCGATCCAGACGACGACGAGCGCCTGCTGGAGGCGGTGTCGGCATGCACGTCGTAGCCACGGCCGGACACGTCGATCACGGCAAGTCGGCGCTGGTACGCGCGCTCACCGGGATGGAGCCCGACCGGCTGCAGGAGGAACGCAGCCGCGGGCTCACCGTCGACCTCGGGTTCGCGTGGACCGAACTGTCGGGCCACGTGCTCGCGTTCGTGGACGTGCCCGGCCACGAACGGTTCGTGTCGAACATGCTGGCGGGTACCGGCCCGGTGGCGGCGGCGCTGTTCGTGGTGGCCGCTGACGAGGGCTGGCAGGCTCAGTCCAGCGAGCACCTGGCCGCGCTCGACGCGTTCGGTGTGCGTCACGGCCTGCTGGTGGTGACCAAGGCCGACCGCGCGGATCCCGCGCCGGTGCTGGCCGAGGCGCTGGACCGCATCGCGCCCACCTCGCTTGGCGAGGTGAACGCGGTCGCACTCAGCGCACGCACCGGCGAAGGGCTCGACCGGCTGCGCCAACACCTTGTGGAGCTGGCGGACGAGCTGCCCGAGCCGGACCGCGACGCCGACGTCCGGCTGTGGATCGACAGGGCCTTCACGGTGCGAGGGGCGGGAACCGTGGTCACCGGCACCCTCGGCGCGGGCACCATCGGTGTCGGCGAGCAACTGCGGCTCGGCACGGGGCCGAGGGTGACCGTGCGTGGCCTACAGACGCTGGGAGAGCCACGCTACGAGGTCGGCGCCGTGGCGCGGGTCGCGGTGAACCTGCGCGGCGTCGACCGCGCCGACGTGCGGCGCGGCGACACGCTGCTCACCGCGGGCGCCTGGGAGCACACCCGCGAGATCGACGTGCGGCTGCGCGGCGCCAAGAGCGCCGAGGTGCACCGAGGGCTCGTGCTGCACGTCGGCGCGGCGGCCGTGCCCGCCCGCGTCCGTCCACTTGGGACCGACACGGCGCGGCTGGCGCTGGCGACGGCGCTGCCGCTGCGGGCGGGCGACACCGGGCTGTTGCGCGACCCCGGCGAGCACCGGGTGCCCGCAGGGGTGGACGTGCTCGACCCGGACCCACCACCGCTACGCCGCAGTGGAGCGGCACGTGCCAGGGCAGCCGAACTGGACGATGGCGACGAGGCCGTCGCGGCGGCCTATGTTCGCCGCCACGGCGCGGTGCCGTTGTCGCGGCTACGCGCGCTGGGTTGGCGCCCACCCGATTCCCGCGTCGGAACGTTCGCTGTGGACGAGTACCTGCTCGCCGAACTACCCGGCAGGGCGAAGCAGGAGTTCGCGGCATGGCGTGCCCGCGAACCGCTCGCCGCGGGACTGCCGGTGGGCTCGCTTCGGCAGGCGCTGGGAGTGCCCTCGGAAGTGCTGACAGCCGTGCTGCCCCACACCGGACTCGAACTGCGCGACGGAGTCCTGCGTGACCCCGGCTCCACCGGGAAACTGCCCGACCACATCGACCGGGCGGTGAGCGAGGTGGAGCGCGCGCTGACCCGCGATCCGTTCCAGGCCCCGGAGGCCGACGACCTCGTCCGGCTCGGTCTCGGGCCCAGGGAACTCGCGGCCGCGGAGCGGGCGGGCAGGCTCGTGCGCGTGGCGCGTGGTGTTGTGCTCGCGCCACGGTCGCTGAGCAGGGCGCGGGCCGTGCTGACCGGGCTGCCGCAGCCGTTCACCGTCAGCCAGGCCAGGAAGGCGCTGGGCACCACCCGCCGCGTGGCGGTGCCGCTGCTGGAGCGGCTCGACGCGGACGGTGTCACGCGACGAAACGGCGACGGGACGCGCACCCTGCGCTGACGCCACTACACGTTGTCGCGCCGGATCGTGGTGTGCCAGTTGCGCGAGAACACCCGCGCGCCTTCCTCGTAGGCGTCCAGCGTCGCGTGCAACCGGAACTCGGTCGGGGTGCACGACAGCGTCGTGTGCGTTTCGGTGCGCACGTCCCAATCCCCCCTTGTGAATCGCATGGTCCAGTCCACCTGGCCGCGCGCGGAGGAGAAGTCGTCACCGACCCACTCGTAGCGTTCGTCGGCGCGGCGGTGCACCGTCAGGTCGATGTCGTCGAACCGCAGTATCCCGAGGTCCTTTACCACTTCCAGCGCCGAGCGGTAGTTCACCAAGTCCCTGGACACGGTCCAGCGGCCGTCGCCCTGTTCCAGCCGCGTGGTGGGGGGCGCGGGGGTGCCCTCCGGTTCGCCGAACGGGTCGGAGTGCTCCTCACCGGCACGCGGTGGCCGGATCGGCAGCATCACGTCGCTGCCAGGCGTGTAGACACTCAACCGCACCGGCTCCGGTGGCGGCCACGCCAGCGGCCAGTACGACGTGGAGATCGCCAGCCTGATGCGGTGCCCGGCGGGAAACGCCTGCGCCAACCCGTTCAGCGGCACACTCACGCGGTAGCGCTCGCCGGGAACCAGCGCCTCCGCGCGATCGTGACCGTTTCGGTGGGTGAGGTTGAGCAGCCCGTAGCTGACGCGGGTCGCCCTGCCCTCCGGCGACACGTCCGAAAGGCGGATCGTGACCATGGCGACCGGCCTGTCGGCGGACAAGTCGAGGTTCACCACCGGGGAACCCAGTATCTCCGTGCGCTCGGTGAGGACATCACTGTCGAAGACCAGCGAGCCGCCGTCCTCCTCTCGCTGGTCGTATGGCAGGTCCGGCGGTGCGTTGTAGGAGCACCACTTGCCGGCGAACTGCCCAAGCGAGAGCGGGGACTCCAGCGTCAGCACGTCCTTGGTGTCCGGCACGGCGTTGGCCACCATCCGGTTGGGCAGCAGGGTGTAGGTGGTCTGCTGGATTTCCGGGGACGGCCAGTCTGCCTCGCCGATCCAGCGCCCCGGCCGCTTCTCGTACGCGGTGGCGGGCCGCTCGCTCTCCTGCATCCAGATGCGCAGCATCGGCTCGTCCATCACACCGGTGTCCTTGCCCTTGAGCCAGTGGTCCCACCAGCGCACGAGTTCCTGCAGAAACCCGATGGCGGGCCCGGGCTTGCCGATGTGCGGATACTTGTGCGACCACGGCCCGATCAGCCCCTTGCGCGGCACGTCGAGGTTGGCCAGCAACCGGAACACCGCGTTGGAGTAGCCGTCGGCCCAGCCGCTGACGGCGAGCACGGGGCACTCGATGGCGCCGTAGTCCTCACAGACCGAGCCGTGCCTCCAGTAGTCGTCGCGACGCTGGTGGCGAAGCCACTCGATCAGCCACGGCTCACAGTTCTCCACCCGGTCTCGCCACATCCGCCGCCAGCGGTCGCCGACCACGGCGGGATCGGGCGGGCAGGAGTTGTACGCGAACATCGTCGACGCCCACGACAGGTTGTCCGAGAGCAGGCAACCGCCCATGTAGTGCACGTCATCTGCGTAGCGGTCGTCGCTGGAACTCAGCGTCGCGATGGCACCGAGGCTGGGCGGGCGCCTCGCGGCGATCTGCAGCGCGTTGAACCCGCCCCAGGAGATGCCCATCATGCCGGTGCGGCCGTCGCACCACGGTTGCTCGGCCAGCCACGCCAACACCTCCATACCGTCGAGGAGTTCCTGCTCCAGGTACTCGTCGGCGAGGATGCCGTCGGAGTCACCGCTGCCGCGCAGGTCCACGCGCACGCTGGCGTAACCGTGGCCCGCCAGGTAAGGGTGGTGGATCGAGTCGCGCACCGCGGTGAGGTCACGCAGCCGGTAGGGAATGAACTCCAGGATCGCCGGAACCGGGTCGGTGTCGGAGTACACCGGCCGCCAGATCCTTCCGGCAAGGCGGGTCCCGTCCGACAGCGGGACCCAGACGTGGTGCTCGGTCCGGACCGGGTACGGAAGCGAGGTCACCGTCCGCACGGACGCCCTCCTGCTGGTCTCTTCGGTTACTCGTCGATCTCGAACGGTAGTGCCTGCACGCACCGCTCGTACTTGTCCGCCAGTTCCTCCTGGCTGTCGGCGCCGATGTGGATGTTGGCGAGCTCGTAGCTGTAGCTGTCCCTGGCGTACTGCTCCGACAGTCGGGCTCCCTGCTCCGTCACGACGTCCACAGTCGTGCCGGGTATCCGGTGCTGGACCAGCTCAATCTCTTCCGCTGTGGGAACTCTGCGCACGATCCCGTCGGCGAAGTGCCGCAGGAAGTACTTGGCCGCCGTGGCGTAGCGGCCCTGGCGGTGCGGCATCCTCGGGTCCTTGCCCAGTGCGAGGCTGACCATGCAGTGGTGGTTGGCCACCCCGTCGACGTGCTCGAACAGCGCCGCGTGAGACTGCGACAGCCGCGGGTTGACCTCAAGCACCCACACCTGCTCGGTTTCGGTGTCGACGAAGAACTCGATGTCGAACGTGGTGGACCGCAACCCCATCCGCTTGACGATGCGTTTGGACAGCTCGCTGACGCGCTCGATCAGGTGTGGCGGCAGCGTCGAGGGGTACTGGTAGCGCAGGAAACTGGAGCTGTCAGGGTAGTGGATCGAGTCGACGACACCGTAGACGTGCGGTTCGTGGTGGTATCGGTAGCCCTCGACGGTCACCTGCGCACCCGAGACCGCCTCCTCGACTATGCAGACCTGCGCCCCCGCCTCGGCGAGGTGCGGCGGCAGCGTCACCCGCTCCAGCACGGCCTCGAACGGGCCGCCGATGTCGCTGATCTCCTCCCGGATCCGCGCGAGGGCTTCGCCCAGTTCGTGTTCGTTGTCCACTTTGAACGCCAGCTTCGAGGAGGCCGACTTGATCGGTTTGATCCACACCGGGTAGCTCAACCCGGGCGGCAGCGCGGCCTCGCCGTGCGGGTCGAGCAACCCGAACCCGGGGTACTCGTCGATCACGTGACTCTGTTCCAGCCTGCTCCAGTACTTGTGCTCGCACTTGACGATCGACTCCAGGCTGGAGTGCGGCAGGCCGTACCGCTCGCACAGCACCGGCGCGAGCGAGGTGACGGGGAAGTCCCAGTAGCCGGTGATCGCGTCGATCGAGCCGTCGAAGGACTCCAGCCGCTGTTCGGCGCGTTCGAGCGAGCCGACGTAGTCGGCGAAGCCGATGCGCAGTTCCTCGACATCGAGCAAGGCGTGGAACCGGTAGTCCTCAGCGCCCGGAAGGCGGCGCAGCAGTCGCAGGTTCGCCTCGTCGAGTCCGAGGATGAAGATGTTGTCGGGCACAGCTACCTCCGCGGCGACGTCCTGCTCGCAGGGTGTCCCGTGGCCGGGGCGGTAAACTCAGCGCACGCCTCGCGGCCGGAACTGGACGCTGATGCGCGGCCCGGCCGGTCTACTGGTCTTGGGCACGCTGTGTTCCCAGGTCCGCTGGCATGAGCCGCCCATCACGAACAGGTCCCCGTGACCGAGGGCGTACCGTACCGTGCCCCCGCCCGCGCGTGGCCGCAGCAGCAGTGGGCGGGCGGCGCCAACCGAGAGAATCGCCACGATGGTGTCGTGTGTGCTGCCGCGGCCGATGGTGTCGCCGTGCCAGGCCACGCTGTCGCGGCCGTCGCGGTAGTAACACAGGCCCGTGGTCCGCAGCGGCTCGCCGAGCTGTGGCGCGTAGTGCCTGTTCAGCGCGGCTTTGGCCGCTTCGAGGGTCGGGTCGGGCAGCGGATCGGCCTCGCCGTAGAAGCACAGCAGGCGCGGCACGTCCACGGTGCGGTCGTACATCCTCCTGCGCTCGGCGTGCCAGGGAACCCGCGTGGCCAGGCGCTGGAACAACCCGTCCGCGCCGGCGAGCCAGCCGGGCAACACGTCGATCCACGCGCCGGAGCCGAGCTTGGTACGGCGGGCATCGTCGAGCGGCAGGAGCGGTTCCTCCCGACCCGGGTCGCCCTCGTCGAACAGCGAACCCTGAAGTGCCAGGTCCATGGCACCGATCCTACCCGGCATCGAACTGATGTTCTAGTCACGGCGGGTCTCGGCGCCCGGATTTCGGTGGGGAATGTTCCGGCGAACCCTCGTGTTTGCATACCCGTACGGGTATTCCTACGGAGGTAAATCAGTCATGGCGACCGTCGAGTTGACGAGCGAGAACTTCAAGGACGTTGTCAGCAAGCCCGGCATCGTCCTCATCGACTTCTGGGCCGCCTGGTGCGGGCCGTGCCGCATGTTCGCCCCCGTGTTCGAGCAGGCGTCGCAGGAGCACACCGACATCGTGTTCGGCAAGGTGGACACCGAGGCTCAGGTGGAGCTCGCGCAGACCTTCGGCATCTCCTCGATTCCCACGCTGATGGCCGTGCGCGACGGCGTGGTGCTCTACGCCGAGCCGGGCGCGCTGCCCGCCGCCGCGCTGGAGCAGCTCATCGGTAAGGTGCGTGAGGTCGACATGGAGGAAGTTCGTCGGGAGATCGCCAACGCCAGTTGACAGGTACCCTATGGGGTAAGTGCGACGGAGGTGTGGCGTGGAACTCAGCGAAGACGTGATGTCGGATGTGGTCAAGCGGTTACGCAGAGCACAGGGCCAGGTCGGCGGCCTGATCCAGATGATTGAGGACGGCCGCGACTGCAAGGACGTGGTCACCCAGCTCGCCGCGGTTTCGCGAGCGCTGGACCGGGCCGGATTCAAGATCATCGCAAGCGGGCTTGAACAGTGCCTGCAAAGCGGTGAAGAGGGATCTCCTCAGCTGGAGGCCGACCGCGCCGAGCTGGAGAAGCTCTTCCTGTCGCTGGCCTGATAGTCCAGCGACCAGACACGGCGGCGCGCCGGATACCATCGGTAGCCGGCGCGCCGCCATGTCGTCGTCACCGCACGCGGGCGGCATCACCCGCGCATATCACCCGCGCAGCCTAGTACGCCTGCGCTCGTACTCCTCCTCATCGATCTCACCACGCGCGTAGCGCTCGTCGAGGATGCGCAGGGCGCTGCCGTAGCCGTCCCGGCCCTCGCCGCCCTCGCCGCGTGAGCCGCCGTGCCCGGCGAACCGGCGCACGAGGATCACAACGACCGTGATGACGCCTCCCCACAGCAGAACCATCGACAGCAGCATCAGCAGGCCGCCGACCCAGCCCCCGTCCCAGTAGCCATGGTCCCAGTACGGCACGGCCGCTCCCTTCTTCGAATCCGTTCCTAGTCGAACGGAACAACGCCCCCGCGCCTGCCGAACGTGAAGTAGGCGATGGGGCCGAGGAAATTGATCGCGATCACGAAGGCCCACAAGCGGCGCGAGCCGCGTACCTCCGCGTCGGTCCTGCGAGCCAGATCGACCCACGCGATCGCCGCGAGCGTGAACTGCGCCAATGAGCCCACCACGACGGCTCGCTGCCTGGAGCGGCTCAGGTCCCGCCAACGGATCTTCTTCTTGCCTCGCATGAAGGCCACCGTGTCAGGCGATGTCGGCGAGCACACAGGGCCGGAAGACTCCAAGCGCGAGGACGTTCGTTTCTCCCGCCGTGACAAGCGCGTCACCCATAGTCCGGATGACGAAACAGGTGTGAAGGGGGCCTTCCACATGGCTACCACAGCGGCTTACCCGGTGCGTGTCGAGGCGTCGCTCGACGCACCACTGTCCCGCGGGCTCTGGCTGGTCAAGTGGTTGCTGGCGATCCCGCATTACTTCCTACTCGCGCTGCTGTGGCCGGTGTTCTTCGTGCTCACCGTGGTGGCGTTCGTGGCGATCGTGATCACCGGCCGCTACCCGAGAGCGATCTTCGATTTCAACGTGGGCGTGTTGCGCTGGACCTGGCGCGTGCACTACTACGCGTACGCGGCACTGGGAACAGACCGCTACCCGCCGTTCACACTCGCCGACGTGCCGGACTACCCTGCCAGGCTCGACCTCCCCTATCCGGAACAGCTGTCCCGGGGACTGGCACTGGTCAAGTGGTGGCTGCTGGCCATCCCGCACTACATCATCGTCGGCGTGTTCGCCGGTGGCGGGATCTGGCTGTTCTCCGACGTCGACAACGGCCGGTTCGGCTGGGGCGAGAACGGTTTCTCCTGGGGCGCGGGCGGACTGATCGGTGTGCTTGTGCTGATCGCCGGGATCGTGCTGCTGTTCACGGGGCGCTACCCGCGGCCCATCTTCGACTTCGTGCTCGGCATGGACAGGTGGGTGATCCGGGTAGCGGCCTACGCGGCGCTGATGACCGACGAGTACCCGCCGTTCCGGCTGGACATGGGTGGGCACGACCCGGCGGGGGAGATCGAAGGGGGCACGGTCAAGCCGACCCCGGCCGCACCCCAGCACGGCTGGACCACCGGCAGGGTGGTGTCGGTGGTGGTGGGCGCTGTGCTCGCGCTGGGCGCGATGGGCCTGATCACCGGTGGCGCGTCGTTGCTCTGGCTCGACCGCGCCGAGCGTGACGCCGACGGCTACGTCACCGTGTCCGGGACCTACAGCACGGGCGGCTACGCGATCGCCAGTGACACCGTCGAGCTGCGTGGTACACCCGCCGACTGGGAGGCCGCCTCCGGCTTCCTCGGCGACGTCCGTGTCAGTGCCCAGACGGTGAACGAGCGCCCCGTGTTCGTCGGGATCGCGCCGTCGAACGAGGTCGCGGGCTACCTGGCGGGTGCCGAGTACGCCACGGTGCGAGACGCGGGTTCGGATGACGACCTGGTACTCCAAAATGGAGGGCCGCTGCCGACCCCGCCCACGCAGCAGGACTTCTGGACCACCCAGTCAGCGGGGCCCGGAACGCAATCGGTCTCCTGGCCCGCTGGTAGCGGTGACTGGACCGTGGTGGTGGCCAACGCCGACGGTTCGGCAGGGGTGAACGTTCGAGCGGAGGCGGGTGCGACGATCCCGTCACTGTTGTGGATCGCCATCGGCGTCCTTGTCGGTGGAATCCTGCTGTTCGCTCTCGGCGCGGTACTGGTGGGCGTCGCCGCGTACCGCGCGGCGCACTCCTCCCCGCCGACGGCCGAGGTCAGCTGAGGGCCGGACTTCGGGGGTCGGTCCAGGGCGCCCAAGGCCGTACAATCACCCTATGCGAGGACCTCGACCGGTGACCGAGGTGCCGGACGTCGTCGGGCTCGGAGCCGAGGACGCCTGTGACATCGTGCGCAGAGCTGGGCTGATCCCGGTAGGGCCTGACGGCGCGGGCGCACCCGCGAGCGGGGTCGTCACCGCTCAGCGCCCGGTGGGAACCGCGGGTGCCGAGGAGGGGGCCGAGGTGGTTCTGTGGACCCACCCCGGCCGGGACGCCTCCGTGGGCGCGGTCTCACCCAGTCCCGTGGAGTCCGCGACGCCGGTCTGATCCACAACGGACGAGCGCCCGATGTGGCGTGCTCCTACTGTGCGGCCAGTTGGATCAGATTGCCGCACGTGTCGTCGAAAACCGCCGTCGTCACGGGCCCCATCCGCAGCGGTTCCTGAGTGAATCTCACCCCGAGTTCGGTCAGTCGGCGGAACTCGGCTTCGACGTCGTCAACCGCGAACGAGGCGAACGGGATTCCGTCGGCGACCAAGGCGTCCTTGAACGGCCGCACCGCGGGGTGACTGTCGGGTTCCAGCAGCAGTTCGGGACCTTCCGGTTGCTGCGGCGAGGTCACCGTGAGCCAGCGGGCCTCGCCGAGTGGCACGTCCGCCTTCTTCTCGAATCCGAGTACCTCGGTGTAGAAGCGCAGAGCCTTGGCCTGGTCGTCCACGAAGACGCTGGTGATGTAGACCTTCAACGCTCGTTCCCTTCGTTGTCGTTCACTGGCCAGCGGCCGGTGATGGCACGCAGCGGCGATGTGTCGAGCCAGTGGAACTTGTATCGCCCCTCGCGCCGGGTGACGACCAGGCCCACCTCCTCGAGAATGCCCAGGTGCTGCGAGATCGCCTGGCGGGAGGAGTCCAGCCCGTACTTGCTCGTCAGCCGGGCACAC
Organism: Saccharomonospora amisosensis; assembly: GCF_011761185.1. Classification (NCBI taxonomy): domain Bacteria; kingdom Bacillati; phylum Actinomycetota; class Actinomycetes; order Pseudonocardiales; family Pseudonocardiaceae; genus Saccharomonospora; species Saccharomonospora amisosensis. Next base: position 2,211,356 of record NZ_JAAOYM010000001.1, read on the forward strand.
AGTTCGAACAGGGTCTGCCCGTCGCGTTCCCGTAGCTCGTCGAGGATGTGTCGCCGGGTCGGGTCCGCGAGTGCCTTGAAGACATCGGCCACAACCGTGACAATACGCAAGTGTTCACTTGCGTATCAACGCACCCGCCACTGTGGACACCGGACCCGGTCTCGATCGCGCCGGTGTGCTCACGCGACGCGCTTGCGGGTAGGTGAGCACGACGACGCCGCTGTTGCGGGCCGTCGAGCGGACGAGATCGTAGCGTTCGGGCGCGAAGCCGGCTCCGTCGAACAGTCCGATTCCGTCACCCGCTGCCACCGGATTCAGCTGGATGATCAGTTCATCGATCTCGTCGCGTAGGGTGGTGGCAAGTTCGCCGCCGCCGCACAGCCAGCTGCCCATACCGTCCTGGCGTTTCAGTTCCCGGACCTTCGCGACGGGGTCGGTGTGGACTACTTTCACGGTCGGGTCGGGACTCGTGATCGTGGTGGAGAACACGATGCTGCGCAAGTGTCGGTACGCGTTGGTGATGCCCTCGCGCAAGCCGATCTCGTAGCTGCCTCTGCCTTGCAGCACGGTGTCGAAATGCCTGTTCGGCACCTCGTCGAGTCCAAGCGGCGAACGCGCGTGCGTGGGATACATCTCGGGGTACTCCTCGCGCAGCGGTGCGACGTGGTCGCCGTCCAGCAGGAGGAAGTCCGGGTTCGTGTTGCCCGGGCCGGTGATGTAGCCGTCGATGGTCGATGCCACCAGGTAGGTCAGTGTTCGCATGAGTCCTCCACCGCTGCCGAAACCACTTCATTTGAAGTACTTCGGCTAGAGTGCTCTGTATGTAGTGGTTCCGGCGAGGTGGGAGGGCTCAATGGTCACCAATCCCCAGCGGCGGACGGCGCTCGTCGACGCGGCGATCGATGTGCTGGCCAGGGACGGCGCGCGCGGGCTCACGTTCCGTGCTGTAGATGTCGAGGCAGGCGTGCCGAAGGGCACCGCGTCCAACTACTTCGCCAACCGCGACGATCTGCTGAACCAGGCCGCGGCCCGCATCCACGTGCGGGCCGCGATCGACGTCGCCGAGGGCACCGAGTCCGACCCGGCGGCGTTGCTCACCCAGTTCATGCGACTGCTGCTGCACCGGATCTCCGACGACCGCTCCGGCTGGCTCGCGCTGCTGGAACTACGGCTGGAAGCCACGCGGCGCCCGCAACTCCGGCAGAAGCTGACGACGACGCTGCGGGACAATCTCGACGCGAACATCCAGGGCCGCGGGGAAGGTGGTCTGCCCGGCGACGACCTGACGACCGTGTTGCTGTACTACGCGATGACGGGCCTGATCCTGGAGCACCTGACGCTGCCTGACGTGCTGCGAGACACCGATCTCGACCGGCTCGTAGCCGATTTCGTGCACCGATCGCTGCCCCGTGACTGATTCGTGGTTGTCGCCGAGCGCTGTCGACAATGGACCCCGACATCACCCGGGCTCGATGTTGCTGTGAAAGCGGAACAGGTTCCGCGGATCGTGCAGCGCCTTGAGTTTCCGTAGCCGCTCGTAGGTCACCGCGTCGAAACGCTCCCGTGCGGAGGCCACCGGCCCGTAGGCGAAGTTCACCGATCGCCCGAGTGTCGCGGGCGCCAGCGCGGCGAAAACCTTGTCCTGCACTGCTCGCGATTCCGGGGACTCAACCCAGGTGTCCACACCAGACAGAACCAGCACCTGGTATGTGGCGGCGCGGTGGCTCACCGCACTCGGCTGCGTGGGGCGGGCCAGCGCGCCACCGAGGTGGCGCACGTCCACAACACAGTCGCTGCCCGGCCCGGCGTGCTCCAGCAGCGCGTCGACGGCGGCCGGGTCGAGCTCGCGCAGCAGCACGTTGTCGCCGAAATAGGCGCGCGGCTGGTCCGGCTCGCCGTAGATCGAACCCGACTCCGCGAAAGGCAGCTCCCGCAGCGTGTCGGCGATCGGCTGCCCCAGCTCGCGCAACGGCGCCACCAACCGCTCGCCCTCCGCGCGGCCGCCGAGATAGGCCACCCGAAGCTGGGTGATGTGCCTGCCACGTAGCGGCGGCGGCAGCGACGGCAAGTCCGGCATCGGGATCATGGCCACCGATGCGGTGAGCTCCTCAGGTGCCAACGAAGTCCATTCCCGGAAGGCGTTCAACACGTCGGCGGCGAGCACGCTGTCGAAGGTCAGCGCGCCCCCGTAGATCCGGGTCTGCGGGACGAGGCCGATCTCGAGGGAGGTGACAACGCCGAAGTTGGCTCCCGCGCCGCGCAACGCCCAGAACAGGTCGGGCTCGGTGTCCGGCGTGACACGCAGCAGACGGGCGTCCGGCGTCACCAGCCGCAGTTCGCGGACGTGGTCGGCGGCGTAGCCGTAGCGGCGACCGAGTGGGCCCAGCCCGCCGCCGAGCGTGTAGCCGACGGCACCCACCCCGGGAAACGACCCGCTGAGCGGGGCGAGGCCGTGCGCCGCGGCCCGTTCGAGCACCGTGCCCCATCGAGCGCCCGCGCCGATGCGGGCCGTCCGCGTGACCGGATCGACGTGGACCGAACCCAGGTCTTTCGTGCTCACCAGCACGTCGCCGTCGGCAGGTATGCCGACACCGTGGCCGGTGGCCTGCACCGCCACCCCCAGCCCGTGTCGTGCCGCGTAGTCGACCGCCGCGCGAATATCCTCGGCGTCGGCCGCGCGCACGAGTAGGCCGGGACGGTGGACGAATCCGGTCTGAAAGCCCTTGCGCTCGGCGTCGTAGCCCGGTTCGCCGGGCAGGTACTGGGAACCTCGAGTTCGCAATCGCATGAACCCAGTCTGCGAACGACAAGTGGATAACAGCAACATCTAGTTGTGCTCGCTCTTATAATTTCTGGTTATGGAACTTCGGCAGCTGCGGTATTTCGTCACGGTCGCCGAAGAGGCGAGCTTCACCAGGGCGGCGGCGAAGCTACACGTCGCGCAGCCCGGGATCAGCTCGCAGATTCAGCGGCTGGAGCGTGAGCTTGGCCAGCCACTGCTGGAGCGCTCGGCCCGGTCGGTGCGGCTGACGCAGGTGGGCGAAGCTGTGTTGCCCCACGCTCGTGCCGCGCTCGCGGCCGCGGAGGGTGCAAGGTCCGCGGTGGGGGAGTTCACCGGTCTGTTGCGGGGACGGGTCGCGCTCGGGGCGATCCCGTCGTGCGCGGTGTTCGACCTGCCGGGTCTGCTGGCTGGGTTCCACGACCGCCACCGTGCGGTCGAGATCACGCTGTCGGAGTCGCGTTCGGACGTGCTCTTCGCGGGCCTGCGCTCCGGCGAGTTGGATGTCGCCGTGGCCGCCTACTCGGGAAGCGAGCCGCCGACGGGCATCGAGGCGCGAGTGCTGGCCGACGAGCCGCTCGTCGCCGCCGTCGCGACCACCGACCCGCTCGCCGCGTTCGACGCCGTGGCGCTGGCGGACCTGCGCGACCGCGCGTTCATCACCCTGCCGCCCGGCCCCGGCATCCGCTCCGCCCTCGACGAGGGCTGCGCTGCGGCGGGGTTTCGCCCCCGGATCGCGTTCGAGGCGAGCGACCCCGCCATGCTGGCCGAACTGGCCAGGCGAGGGCTCGGCGTCGCGCTGCTGCCGGAGTCGGCCATCGGAGAGCGGCCGGGTGAGCTGCACGGGCTGGAACTCACCCGGCCCCGCCTGCGCGGCTGTGTCTCGCTGGTGTGGCGATCCGGTGGGCCGGGCGGACCCGCTGCCAGGGCCTTCCTGCGCTACGCCAAGGACATGCTCACTCCGGGGGAGTGATCAGGCCGTAGTGGCCGTCGTAGCGGTGATAGATGACCTGGCCCCTGCCTCGATCGGCGTCGGAGTAGAACAGGAACGGCAGCCCGGAAAGGTCGAGCCGTTCGATCGCCTCGGCGAGGTTGAGCCGTGGCGCGGCGTGCTCACTGACACTGACGTCCACCTCGCCGGTCTCGATGTGCCTTGGCCGCGGGTGCACCTGAGCCAGCCGATAGCCCTCCGGGGTGCGGTAGAGCACGCTGTCCTCTTCGCTGCCGCGTTCGGTGAACAGGTGGAAGTCGTAGTCCATCAGGTCCATCTCGATCGCCGCCTCGCCGACGGGCAGCTTCGCCAGCGTGAACGCCTTGTGCCGCACTACTTCCCGCTCCTCGGCCGGGCGAGGGAAGAACGGCGGCCGCTCGCTCGGCTCCTCGCCGTGCCGCCAGCTACCGGGCTTGGGTTGCCTGCCCTTGATGGCCTGCCAGTTGCGTGCGGACTTCTCCAGCTGCCTGCGTAACCGTTGCGCGAGCCGGTCGATCGCCTCGTGCGCCGTCTCCGCCTCGACCTGGGCCCTGATCAACCTTCCCCGCAGATCGAGGTTGGCCTGCGCGACGACCTTGCGGCGCACGGACGGGTCCTCGTGCTTGGTCAGCCGCACGCTCGCGTCCAGGATCGGCTCGGGTGCGTACTTGAACACCGAACTCACCTTCTCCTCGGCATACGCGTCCGCGCCGGGTAGGTGGCCGTGCACACGGACTCGCACGGTCTCCGGGACGGTTGGGCTACGTCGGTTCATCGCTCGCCTTCCTTTCGTTCCCGACCAGCGTCTCGCCCTGCCCCCGTGCAGACACAGGGCCGGAGGTCCCTGCAGGGACGGGCCCTCCGACAGGAGCGGTTCCGGCGCGAGCGTTCGTAACGTCAGTGCCGACGAGGGCAGACAAGCCGCCGGTTCAACAGGTCGACCCAGGAGGAACACAGTGAACGTCGCGCAGCCGAACAAGTGGCAGCGGCACCGCGCCGCCCGCGCCATGGCGCACTACGCCTCGGATGCGGCCGAACTGGCCGAGTTCCTCGAGATGGCCGGGCTCACCGCCGAGGAAGGCAAGTTCGTGCCGGAGGAGGAGCCGGAACCCGAGCAGCGGGTGCCTGACGACCGCGGCGAAGAGCCGAAGGTCGCGCCTGAGGAGCTGCGCAGACTCGCCAACGTGCTGCTGGCCTCCTACGGCCGCTGAGCGCGAACCCGGCCGGCCACCCGCGAGTCCCCCGCTCTCGCCCGCGAGTCCCCCGCTCTCGCCCGCGAGTTCTGCGTTCAAGCGTGCACGACTCGCCGTTCACGGCGTCGCCGCACGGGACGGCTAGGCTGGGAGCGGTCGAACTGTCTCGCGAACGCGAACCACTGGGGGAGTGCCTATGACCGCCGCATCCTTCGATCCCCGTGCCCTGCTCGCCGAGAGCAAGCTCGGCGTTCTCGCGACGATCAAGGCGAGCGGCCTGCCGCAGCTGTCTCCGGTCACGCCCTACTACGACCGTGAGGCCCCGGAGGGCGAGGTCATCTACGTGTCGATGATCGAGGGCCGTGCGAAGACGACCAACCTGCGCAGGGACCCCCGGGCCGCGCTGGAAGTCACCAGTGCCGACGGCTGGGCGTGGGCCACGGCAGAGGGGCCGGTCACGCTCACCGGGCCCGGAACCGACCCGTATGGCCCCGAGGTCGAGGCACTGGTGCGCTACTACCGCCTCGCGGCGGGTGAGCACCCGGACTGGGACGAGTACCGCTCAGCGATGGTCGCCGACCGACGGGTGCTCATGACGATGACGGTCGCGCACGTGTACGGCGACCGGCTGCGCTGAACTCACAGACCTGCACGCCGAACTCGCGGGCAGGAGCGGGGGACTCGCGGGCAGGAGCGGGGGACTCGCGGGGGTCAGCCGTGCCGCACACCCGCGAGTTGGCCTGCCCAGCCGCGGGCCCGCTCGATCTCACCTTCCACGAGCGGGCCGAGGCTGCCGTCGACGTAGAAGTTCTGCGGCCTGATGACCAGGCGGCAGCCCAGCTTGCGCAGCCGCTTGGCCGCCGCCCTCGCCGCCGAGCCCGGCAGCCAGGGCTTGCTCAGCTTGGTGTCGAACGCGGCCGCCGCGAGGTCGGAGGTGACCGACAACCGCTCCAGCCACTCGCGCATACCGAACTTCCGCGACACCAGCGGCTCGCTGCCCTGCTTCGCCGCGTCCTGCCTGGTGGACTCCCGGCTCATCCCGAAGGCGTGGGTCGGTGCGCCCACCACGAGCAGGTCGACATCCTGCCCGACCACCTCCGGCGCGTCACCCACCTCGACGACGTCGGTGTCCATGTGCTCGGACAACTCGGTCGCCACCGCCCTGGCGATGCTGCGGGTGTTTCCGTACATCGACTCGTAAACGACCAGTGCGCGCATGTTGCTTTCCTTCCACTCGACCGCGGCCGTCGAGGTGTCGCCGGTGTCATGCCGGACACCTTCGCCTTCGACCGTGTCGCCGCATGAGCCATGCGGGCAGGGGCACAAGGCCGTTTCCGGCCGGGACCTTCGGCGCCGGTCCCGGCCGAGGTCGCTCCTCCCGTCGGTTACCCGCCGCTCAGCTGACGGGCGTGACGGGTCGCATCACACCGGCCGGGCGGTTGGCCGGGGTGCAGCGCTGACGGGGCACGCCCGCCCGACCGTGGCGGGCGGCAAGGCGTGCCGCGGCCGCGACGCGGGCACGTTCCCGTTCCCTGCACGGCAGGCATGAGATGACGGTGCCGACCACCTCGCCTGCCGGGTCCACCAGCGACGCGACTCGCGCCGTGCGGTATCCGCACTCCCCGCACACGATCGCCGGGGCGTCCGAGTGGAATCTGATGGTCGTGTCGCCGGATGTCGACGTCACAGCACATCGACCTCCTCACTGTGTGTGAACGAGACGGTCGCCGGGTACCCAAGACTCGCGACGGCACACGAGGTATGCGAAAGGACTTCTAATTCCGCCATCTGAATGACAAGGGGACGGCCATGCCGACAAAAACGCAGGTAAAGGCGCTACTCTCCGCAGGCTCCGATTACCGCGAAGCTGGGAGGCGGCTCGGGATTTCACCCGGTCTGGCGTACCTCATCGCCACGGGGTCACCTGCGGACGGTAGCGACGCACCCAGTCCGGACGAGCGGCGCGAGCGGGGCTTGTTGCCAAGCAGCCAAGAACTGTCCAACCCGGCCCCGGAGAACCCCACCGCGCGCGACACCGTCCGCAGGTGGGTCGCCGAGCGCGTACGGGCGGACAGCCAGCCGCACCGCGTTTGATCTTTACCGCTAACGGGTAGCACCGCGCAGACGCCACGGCGAAGAACGATCTCGGGAGGCGTGATGGGTGTCCGGCGATGGATCGAGGATTGGCCGGTCTACCGGCAACTGCGCGATGGCGATCGCAGCGGGCGAGGCGCCGCCGCCAAGAGCCACCACAGTGACAACCTAACCTCCCGTACAAGCACCGCCGACAAGGTCACCAAGTCGGTGTGCCCGTACTGCGCCGTCGGCTGTGGACAGAACATCTACGTCTCCAACGGTGAGGTCACCCAGATCGAGGGCGACCCCGATTCGCCGATCAGCCGGGGCCGGTTGTGCCCCAAGGGCGCGGCGAGTCTGCAACTGACCACCGGGTCCGCGCGCAAGCACCAGGTGCTGTACCGCGCTCCACATGCGACACGGTGGCAGGAGCTGGAGCTGGACACGGCGATGGACATGATCGCCGACCGGGTACTCGCGGCACGGGACCATGGCTGGCAGGACGAGGTGGACGGTGCCGCCGTGCGGCGCACCCTCGGCTTCGCCAGCCTCGGCGGGGCCACCCTCGACAACGAGGAGAACTACCTCATCAAGAAGTTGTTCACCGCGTTGGGGGCTATCCAGATCGAGAACCAGGCCCGCATTTGACACTCCTCCACGGTTCCCAGTTTGGGAACCTCCTTCGGTCGCGGCGGTGCCACGACGTTTCAGCAGGACTTGGCCAACTCCGACTGCATCGTCATCCAGGGTTCCAACATGGCCGAGTGCCATCCGGTGGGTTTCCAGTGGGTGATGGAGGCCAAGGCGCGCGGGGCCAAGCTGATCCATGTCGACCCCAGGTTCACCAGGACCAGCGCGCTGGCCGACATACACGTGCCACTGCGGGCGGGAACCGACATCGCCTTCCTCGGCGGGATCGTCAACTACGTGCTGGCCAACGACAAGTACTTCCGTGACTACGTCGTCGCCTACACCAACGCGGCGATGATCGTCAACGAGGAGTTCGCCGACACCGAGGACCTCGCCGGGGTGTTCTCCGGACTCGATCGCGAAGGCCGGGAGTACGACGTCCAGACGTGGCAGTACCAGGGTGCGCAGGTGCAGGCAGCCTCGGGCAAGCGTGACCAGCAGTACCCGGAGCGCACGAAGAAGTCAGGGGTGCGGCACGCGGCGCGCGGTGAGGCGCACGGTTCCGGTGGTGCCGAGATCGGCGCCGAACCGGACACCGACGAGACGCTGCGGCACCCGCGCTGCGTGTTCCAGATCCTCAAGCGGCACTTCTCGCGCTACACCCCGGAGGCCGTCGAGCGCATCTGCGGAGTGCCGCAGGAGAAGTTCTTGCAGGTGTGCGAGCTGCTGGCGGAGAACTCAGGACGGGAACGCACCAGCGCGTTCGCCTACGCGGTCGGCTGGACCCAGCACACCGTCGGCGTGCAGTACATCCGCACGGCCGCGATCCTGCAGGCGTTGCTCGGCAACATCGGCAGGCCGGGCGGCGGCATCCTCGCGTTGCGCGGGCACGCCTCGATCCAGGGCTCCACCGACATCCCGACGTTGTTCAACCTGCTGCCTGGCTACATCCCCATGCCCCATGCCCACAGCGGCGAGGACCTCGACACGTTCGTGGAGGCCGAAGGCGCACGCAAGGGTTACTGGGGCAACATGCGCTCCTACCTGGTGAGTCTGCTCAAGGCATGGTGGGGTCGTGCTGCCCGGCCGGAGAACGACTTCGCGTTCTCCTACCTACCCAGACTGACCGGCACCCACAGCACCTACGAGACCGTGCAGGCACAACTGAACGGCACCTGCAAGGGCTACTTCCTGATGGGGGAGAACCCCGCGGTCGGCTCGGCCAACGCCAAGGCGCAGCGGATGGGGATGGCGCACCTGGACTGGCTGGTGGTGCGCGACTTCTCGCTGACGGAGAGCGCCACCTGGTGGAAGGACGGGCCCGAGATCGAGACGGGGGAGCTGAACACCGAGGACATCGGTACCGAGGTGTTCTTCCTGCCCGCCGCCGCTCACACCGAGAAGGACGGCAGCTTCACCAACACCCAGCGCCTGCTGCAGTGGCATCACCAGGCGGTGGAGCCCGCGGGCGACGCCCGAAGCGAGCTGTGGTTCACCTACCACCTCGGTCGCAAGATCAGGGAGAGGCTCGCGGCCTCCGAGCGCGACCGTGACCGGCCGATCCTGGACCTGACGTGGGATTACCCGACGAAGGGGTCGCAGCAGGAGCCGGAGGCGGAGGCGGTACTTGCCGAGATCAGTGGCTGGAACTCCGACGCCGAGCCGCTGAGCACCTACGAGCAACTCGCAGACGACGGCTCGACGGCGTGCGGCTGTTGGATCTACTGCGGTGTCTACGCCGGCGGGGTCAACCAGGCGGCTCGCCGCAAGCCCGCGGCCGAACAGAGCTGGGTCGCGGGAGAGTGGGCGTGGGCCTGGCCGCTGAACCGGCGCATCATCTACAACCGCGCCTCGGCCGACCCGGACGGAAAGCCGTGGAGCGAGCGCAAGAAGTACGTGTGGTGGGACGCCGAGCAGGGCAGGTGGACCGGCTACGACGTACCCGACTTCAAGGCGACCAAGCCGCCCGACTTCGTTCCGGAGGAGGGCAGCACGGGCCCGGACGCGCTTGCTGGCAACGACGCGTTCATCATGCAGGCCGACGGTAAGGCGTGGTTGTTCGCGCCCGCAGGCCTGACCGACGGCCCGCTGCCGACGCACTACGAGCCGCACGAGTCGCCGTTCGAGAACTACCTGTATCCGCAACAGCGGAACCCGGTTCGTGAGGTGCTGCGCAACGAGTACAACCGGTACCAGCCCAGTGCGGGCCAGCCGGGTTGGGATGTCTTCCCGTTCGTGGCCACCACCTACCGGCTCACCGAACACCACACCGCTGGCGGCATGTCACGGTGGCAGCCCTACCTTTCGGAGTTGCAGCCGGAGATGTTCTGCGAGGTGTCTCCTGAGCTGGCGGCCGAGCGCGGTCTGGACCACCTCGGCTGGGCGACGATCGTCACGGCGAGAAACGCCATCGAGGCAAGGGTGCTGGTGACCGACCGGATGACCCCGCTGAAGGTCGGTGGCCGCACCCTGCACCAGGTCGGCCTGCCGTACCACTGGGGTGGCAACGGGGTCAGCACCGGCGACGCGGCCAACGAGTTGGCCTCCATGGCGCTGGACCCCAACGTGCACATCCAGGAGGTGAAGGCGCTGGCCTGCGACATCAGACCGGGCAGGAGGCCGCACGGGCCGCAGCGCGTTGAGCTGGTGCGCGAGTACCAGCGACGGGCCGGCATCACCGACGAGACCGGTACCGAGGTGTGACATGACGACCGCGACCGATCCGGCGGGCGAGGCGGGCTACGCCGACCACCCGCCGAGGATGGGCTTCTTCACTGACACCACCGTGTGCATCGGTTGCAAGGCATGCGAGGTCGCCTGCAAGGAATGGAACGCCGTGCCAGCGGACGGCATGGAACTGACGGGGATGTCCTACGACAACACCGTCGGACTCGGTGCCAACACCTGGCGGCACGTGGCCTTCATCGAGCAGCGCAAACCACTCGCCGCGCAGGACCCGGGCATGTACCACGACACCGACGTGCTCGCGATGGCCCAGCGTGGCGCGGGCAGCGCGCCACCGGACGCCGCGATGACACCCACCACACCCGGCACCGGCGGTGGTGGTGACGGTGACTTCCGCTGGCTGATGGCCTCCGACGTGTGCAAGCACTGCACCCACGCCGCCTGCCTCGACGTGTGCCCGACCGGGTCGCTGTTTCGCACCGAGTTCGGCACGGTCGTGGTTCAGGAGGACATCTGCAACGGCTGTGGCTACTGCATCCCGGCCTGCCCCTACGGGGTCATCGACCAACGCAAGGACGACGGCAGGGCGTGGAAGTGCACGCTGTGCTACGACCGGCTCGGTAACGGGCTGGAGCCCGCCTGCGCCAAGGCGTGCCCCACCGACTCCATCCAGTTCGGACCGCTCGACGAACTGCGCGACCGGGCGGCGCGCCGGGTCGAGCGGCTACACGAGGCCGGGGTGACCGACGCCAGGCTCTACGGCGAGAACCCCAGCGACGGAGTCGGCGGCGACGGCGCGTTCTTCCTGCTGCTGGACGAGCCGGAGGTCTACGGCTTCCCGCCCGATCCGGTGGTGACGACCAAGGATCTGCCCAGCATGTGGCGGCACGTCGCCACGGCGGCCGCGACGCTGGTCGCCGGCGCGGCGGCGGCCTTCCTCGGCGCGGCGAAGGGACGGTGACGATGAACTCGCAACAGCAGGCCAGGCCGGGCAGGGAGGCGATGACCGGCGTGGCGACCGGACGTCGCAGGCGGGGGCGCGGGGAGCAGCCGGTGGTACCGGACACCGAGTTCACGTCGTACTACGGCAAGCCGGTGATCAACGGGCCGGTGTGGAAGTCGCCGGATATTCCCGGCTACCTGTTCCTCGGCGGGCTCGCGGGAGCGTCGTCGCTGCTCGCCGCGGGCTCGCAGCTGCGGGGCGACACGCGGGTGGCGACGGCGGCCAAGACGGGCGCGCTCGGTGCCATCACGCTGTCCGTCGGTGCGCTGGTGCACGACCTCGGCAGACCGGGGCGGTTCGTGAACATGCTGCGGGTGTTCAAGCCGACCTCACCGATGAACCTGGGTTCGTGGCTGCTGGCGGGCTACGGTCCGCTGGCGGGTGTCTCCGCGGCGTCGGCCGTGACGGGTCGGCTGCCGAAGCTGGGGGCCGCGGCCACGGCGGGTGCGGCTCTGCTCGGTCCCGCTGTCGCGTCCTACACCGCCGCGCTGGTCAGTGACACGGCGGTACCCGCCTGGCACGACGGCCATCGGGAGATGCCCTACGTGTTCACCGGTTCGGCGGCGGTCGCCGCGGGCGGTCTCGGGCTGCTGGCCGACGGCGAAAGGGCGAGCACGCCCGCCCGCAACCTGGCGCTGTTCGGCACCGGGCTCGAACTCGCCGCATCCCGGCTGATGGAGCGGCGGCTCGGAATGGTGGCCGAACCCTACCGAACCGGCAGGTCCGGCAAGCTGCTGCGGGCCGGTGAGCTGCTCGCCGTGGCGGGAACCGCAGGGGGGTTCCTGTCACGGCGAAGCAGGCTGGCCAGAGCGCTCTCGGGAGCAGGGCTGATCGCTGCTTCCGCGCTGACCAAGTGGGGCGTCTTCGACGCGGGCATCGCTTCGGCGGACGACCCGAAGTACACGGTCGTTCCGCAACGGCAACGGCTGCGGGAGGGTTCGTGAGTTTCCTCGAGGTTTTCCAGCGGACCCTGTCGTGGCAGGCCGTGGTGGCCTCGGTGGTGTTCGGCCTGATAGCGCTCACGTTGCTCGGCACGCTCGCGGTGTCGAGGCGGCGCTCACCCGATCGCAGGCGCAGGGACAGCCGCCCGGTACTGGAGGGTGTCTACGCGCTGCTGCTGGCGGGCACGGCGGGCGTGATCGTCTATGTGACCGCGTCGGCACACCAGGAAGTGCGCACCGGCGAGACGGGCTACCACGTGAGCAACCGCCCGGGGGCGGTGAGGGTTGACGTCACGGCGTTCCAGTGGTGCTGGCAGTTCGACTACGCCGACACCGGCAAATCCGTGACCGGAACCTGCCGTGAAGGCAATGAAGGGTTGCCGACGCTCGTGGTTCCCACCGGCAGGCCGGTGGAACTCAGGCTCACCTCCAACGACGTGGTGCACGCGCTGTGGATTCCCGACCTGGCCGTGAAGCTGGACACCTACCCCGACCACACCAACACGCTGACGATGAGCTTCGACCGGGAGGGTCGCTGGCTGGGGCGCTGCGCGGAGTTCTGCGGTGAGCACCACCCGGCCATGCACTTCAACGTGCGCGCCGTGGCGCCCCAGGAGTATCAGCAGTGGCTTCAGCAGGGGCCGGCCGCATGACGGCCGAACTCGACACGGTCACCGGGCAGGTGCCATCTCCTTCGCCGTCCCGGTCGTGGCTGGCGACGACCGACCACAAGCGGATCGCGCTGCTCACCATCAGCACCGCGTTGCTGCTGATGTTCGGGATGGGGGCGCTGGCGCTGGTGATGCGTGCCCAGCTCGCCCAGCCGGAGCTGGGCCTGGTGAACAACGACCTTTACAACCAGCTGTTCACCATCCACGGCTCGGGAATGATCTACCTGGTGATCACGCCCATCGCCGTGGCGTTCGGGCTGTATCTGGTGCCGTTGCAGGTCGGCGCGCCCGCCGTGGCGGCGCCGCGGCTGACGATGCTGGGCTACTGGCTGTATGCGGGTGGCGCCGTGACGATCCTCGCCGGGTTCGTCACCACCGGCGGCGCCGCGAAGGAGGGCTGGACCGCCTACACCCCGCTGTCCACCGCGCGCTTCTCCCCGGGATTCGGCACCGACCTGTGGCTGCTGGGCACGTTCGCCGCGACGGTTGGAACGATGCTCATGGCGGCCACCGTGCTGTGGACGGTGTTGCTGAAACGCACCCCCGGGATGACGATGCTGCGCATCCCGGTGTTCAGCTGGTCGATGGTGGCGACGAACCTGATGGTGCTTGCCGCCTTTCCCTCGCTGCTGATCGCGCTGGGAATGATCGCGGTGGGCAGGACCGCCTCCGAGTTGTTCAGCCAGAACGTGTTCAACATCGGCTACCAGCACCTGTTCTGGTTCTACGGGCATCCCGTCGTCTACGTGATGTTCTTCCCGTTCGTCGGCGCGGTCGCGGAGGTGCTGTCGACGTTCGCGGGCCGCCGGTTCTTCGGCTACAAGGCCACGGTGCTGTCGTTGCTGGCGTTCGCGGCGCTGTCGATGAGCGTGTGGGGCCACCACATGTTCACCACCGGTCAGGTCGCCGACAACTACTACTCGCTCACCTCGATCATGCTGCTCGTCCCGGCCGGTATCGAGTACTTGGCGATGCTCGGCACGATCATCGGGGCCAAGCTGCGGCTGGCCGTGCCGATGCTGTTCGCGCTGGCGTTCATCCCGCAGTTCCTCATCGGCGGGCTCACCGGGATCATGGTCGGTACCCCGGTGGTGGACTACCAGATGCAGGACAGCTACTTCGTGGTCGCCCACTTCCACTACACCCTGGTGGCGGGCAGCCTGTTCGGTCTGTTCGCCGGTTTCTACTTCTGGTTCCCCAAGGCCACCGGCGTGCTGCTGGGCAAGGGACTCGGCCACGCGCACTTCTGGCTCATGGTGGCGGGTACCAACGTCACCTTCCTGCCGATGTTCTGGCTCGGTGTGGCCGGGATGCCCCGCAGGGTCGCCACCTACCTGCCCACCGACGGCTTCGGGACCGGCAACCTCATCGCCACCATCGGCTCCGGCCTGCTTGGGCTGGGCATGCTGGCGTTCGCGCTGAACATCGTGCTCTCGCTCGCCCGCCGCAAGCGAGTCGCGCCGGACAACCCGTGGCGGGCGCACACCCTGGAGTGGGCGACGTCCTCGCCGCCACCTCCGCACAACTTCGACGCCGACCACCCGATCCCGCCCATCCGCAGCTTCACCCCGATGCTCGACCTGCGTAAGGAAGGCAGGCGGTGAAGGCGGTACTCGTGGTGTTCGGTTGGGCGGCGCTGAACGCGGTGCTGGTGCTGGTGATGCTGCCCTACGGTGAGAGCGCGCTGTTCATCGGCATGTACGGCGCTGGTGTCGCCGTCATCACGCTGTTCGGAGTCGTGGTGTGGCTGGTGGCGCGCGCCGCGGGCTGGCAAAGCCGTGGCGCGCGGCTGGCCACCGCCAGCCTGTCCTCGGGCTTCGTCGCCCTGGCCGCGATCCTCGTCGGCCTCTCCTTCGTCTACGGGTACTGGTTCGCCGTGTTCGCGGGGCTGCCGCTGATAGCGGCCGCCTACCGGCTGTCGAAGGAGCGCCTACCGCAAGGGATGAGGCCTACCGCCACGGCGGTGCCCACGCTGCCTGCCGAGCGCACCAGGGCGCCGTCGGCCCTCACCCGGCCGGTCAAGGCGGTCGCCTCGGTGTTCGCCGCGGTCACCGCCGCGCGCTCGCTGCGGCCGTCGAGGAGGGCAAGGCGGTGACCGGGCAGCTGGTGCACATGGCGGCGATGGGCCTGCTGGTCTCGGTGCTGGCTCCGGTGATCGTGCTCGCCGGGCGGCGCACCGTGCCCTGGCACCGGGTGCCGGCACCCGCGCTGCCCACCCTCGTCGGCTTCGTGCTGCTGCACGGCGGGATCACGGTGTTCCTCGAACAGCGACACGTGCCTGCGCTCGCGGAGGCCTGGTTGCACCTGCTGCTGCTCGCGGGCGCGGTCGTGTTCTGGTTGCCCGTGCTGGAACCAGGGCACGGGCTCAGCGACGCGGGCCGCAGCGTCTACCTGTTCCTGGCCGGGCCTTCGCTGGACCTCGCCGCCGTCTACCTCGTGCTCACCGGCGACTCGGCGGGTGGTATCGCCATGATCGTCGCGATGCTGCCCGTGGGGTTCGCCGCTGTCGGCGTGACGTGGCGCTGGATCAGCAGGGAGGAGCAGCGAACGCCATGAGGACAGCGGAGCGGGCAGGCAGGGGCACGCGCGCCATGGCGGCCATGGACACCCGGTTCCACCTGGCCAAGGCGCTGCGGCCCCGGCTGAACAAGGTGTTTCCCGAACATTTCACCTTCCTGTTCGGTGAGCTGGCGCTGTACAGCTTCGTGGTGCTGGTGGTGTCCGGCACCTACCTGGCGCTGTTCTTCGATCCGTCGATGACCGAGACGACCTACCGGGGTTCCTACACGTTCCTGCAGGGCCTTGAGTTCTCCCGCGCCTACGCCACGTCGCTGGACATCTCGTTCGAGGTCAGGGGCGGCTTGCTGGTGCGGCAGGTGCACCACTGGACCGCGCTGATCTTCGTGGCCGCGATCGTGACCCACATGGGGCGCATCTTCTTCACCGGTGCCTACCGACGGCCGAGGGAGCTGAACTGGCTGATCGGCGTCTTCCTGCTCGCGCTGGCCATCCTGGAGGGTTTCCTGGGCTACTCGATGCCCGACGACCTGCTGTCCGGCCAGGGGGTACGCATCGCATCGGGGATCGTGCTGAGCATCCCGCTGGTGGGTACGTGGCTGCACTGGATGGTGTTCGGGGGCGAGTTCCCCGGTGACATCTTCGTGCCGCGGTTCTTCACGCTGCATGTCTTCCTGGTCCCCGGGCTGATCCTCGCACTGGTCGCCGTTCACCTGGCCTCGGTGTGGTATCAGGAACACACCCAGTTCCCCGGCAGGAGGAAACGCGAGAGCAACGCGGTCGGTACCCGGACGGTGCCCGCGTTCGCGATGAAGAGCACCGGCCTCGCCACCGGCGTCACCGCGATCATGGTGCTGCTCGGTGGGTTCTTCCAGATCAACCCGATCTTCAACTACGGTCCGTACCTGGCCTCGCACAGTTCGCTCAACGCACAGCCCGACTGGTACCTGATCTTCGTCGAGGGCGCGCTGCGGCTGTTTCCCTCCTGGCGGATCACCGTGGGCGGCCACTCGATCGCGGCCGCTTTCTGGCCTGCTGTGGTGCTGCCCGCCACGCTGTTTCTGCTGCTCGCGGCGTATCCGTTCATCGAACGCAAGCTCACAAGGGACTACCGCGAGCATCACCTGTTGCAGCGGCCGAGGGACGCGCCGGTGCGCACAGCCACGGGCGCGATGGCGCTGACCTTCTTCATGGTGTTGATGATCGCGGGCTCCGACGACGTCATCGCGTTCCTGTTCAAGATCCCCATAGAGGGCTTCGTGTGGGCGCTGCGCATGGCGCTGTTCGCGCTGCCGCCGCTGGCCTTCCTGATCGCCTACCGGTCGTGCCTGCGGCTGCAGCGGTTCGACACCGACGTGCTCGAGCGGGGTGTGCACGCGGGTGTCGTGGAGCGCAGAGCGGACGGCTACTACGTGGAGGTCAGGCAGCCGCTGGCCGCCGACCCCGACGGCGGCGCACCCCGGCGCCCGCGTTACCAGGGCAGCAGGCTGCCCACGCTGCCCGGTGACCTGAACACCCGTCCCGAGGAGGACAATTCCGAAGGTGGCGACCAACCGCGGCAAGCGCAGCGCCGGAATACTGCTGTACCGCCTGAGCGGTGACCGGCCGGAGGTACTGCTCGGCCATATGGGTGGACCGTTCTGGGCGCGCCGCGACGCCGGTGCCTGGTCGGTGCCCAAGGGGGAGTACGACGACACCGAGCAGCCGCTGGCCGCGGCTCGGCGGGAGTTCGGCGAGGAACTCGGTCTGCCCGTGCCGGGAGGCCGGCCGGTGGACCTGGGAGAGGTCCGGCAGGGCAGCGGCAAGCTGGTGAGGGTGTGGGCCGTGGAGGGCGACCTGGACCCTGGTGCCGTGGTGCCCGGCACGTTCGAGCTGGAATGGCCGAAGGGTTCGGGCCGGGTGCGGTCGTTTCCCGAGGTCGACCGGGTCGGTTGGTTCGGACTCGACGTCGCGGCTGAGAAGATCGTGGCCGGACAACGCCCGTTTCTCGATCAGCTGCGGCGAATATTGGACTGAGCGTTCACACCGCAACTCCTGCATTGGTCCATTCGGGTGTACTAGACCTTTTCTTTGTCACTGTTTGCATGCCACCCATCAGGGTATGCCCGGACTATGAGCACGGTGCCGGAAGCGATGGTGACAGCAACAGGCCCGGTGCGTGTCCAGGCGGAGCCGATCCGACATATCGCGCTGGCGGACGGGACCCAGGTGCGGGTCCTCGCTTCGTATCCGGTGCGGCCGGAAGCCGATCTCTTCAGCATCGAGGCGCCCATCGAGTTCCGTTGCGCCACCTGCTGCGATCCGTGCGAGGCGACGCTCGTGGCCGTCCGTGACGAGTGGTTGGTCTGCCCGGGCTGCTACGCCTCGACCGAGCGGATTTCGGACATATCACCCACGGTTCCGGCCGTGGCAGGTTCGGACAGGGCGACAGCCGCGTGAATTGGGGGCTTTCGACCCTGCTGTCCGGTGGGCCCCGCCAGTCACATTGGGTACGTTCGCCCGCCAGTTCCGCGGTCAGGACGGGGCGAACGTAACGGGGTCCGGCCGCGGGAGGGGCACTCGTCGGGCGCGGGGAAAGTATCCGGCGGGTGCCGGCGTGCGGGCAGCCGGTGCGCGCGAACCGGCTGCCCGCACTGGTAACCCGGGTGGCGCCAAGGCGACCCCCGCCACCGACCGCGGTCTGAGGATCAGCCCAGCCGCTCGCCGGTCTTGGGATGGAAGGTGTGCGCGACCCCGGGGTCGCGCAGTGCCACCCGGACGACCTCACCGAACGACGGCGTCGAGCGCGCGTCGGTGCGCACGATGAAGCGCTCCTGCCTGCCGCCGACTTCCACCTTCCCGTACACGTAGGCGTCGGAACCGAGCACCTCGACCAGTTCCACCCGAAGCTCCATGGCCGGTTCCCCCGCCGAGGCAGGGCGCAGCCCCTCCGGCCGGATGCCGACGGTGACCTCACGCAGTCCGGCGGCCTGCTCACCGGCGAGCAGGTCCCTTTCCAGCGGCACGGTGAGGCCGTCGAGTTCGGCGCCGGCGTCGGTGAGCACCGCGGTGGTGAGGTTCATCGCGGGAGAGCCGATGAACCCGGCCACGAACACGTTGGCAGGCCGGTCGTAGAGCGCGCGCGGTGTGTCGCACTGCTGCAGCACACCGTCTTTGAGCACCGCGACCCGGTGGCCCATCGTCATGGCCTCGATCTGGTCGTGTGTGACGTACACCGTGGTGGTGCCGAGCCTGGCCTGTAGCGCCGTGATGTTGGCGCGCGTCTCCACCCGCAGCTTGGCGTCCAGATTGGACAATGGTTCGTCCATGAGGAAGACGGCTGGCTCGCGCACGATGGCCCTTCCCATGGCCACGCGTTGGCGCTGGCCGCCGGAAAGTGCCTTGGGCTTGCGGTCGAGGTAGTCGGTGAGGTCCAGCAGTCGTGCGGCCTCCTTGACCCGCCTGGCGATCTCCGCCTTGCCGGTGCGCTTGATCTTCAACGCGAAGCCCATGTTCTCCGCGACGGTCATGTGGGGATAAAGCGCGTAGGACTGGAAAACCATGGCGATGTCACGGTTCTTCGGCGACACCGCCGTGACGTCACGGCCGCCGATCGTGATCATGCCTTCGTCGACGTCCTCCAGGCCCGCCAGCATGCGCAGTGCCGTGGACTTGCCGGAGCCGGACGGCCCGACGAGCACAAGGAACTCGCCGTCGGCGATGTCGAGCGAAAGCCTGTCCACCGCCCGTACCGGTGGGGTGCCGGGGAACACGCGCGAGGCTTGCTGGAAGGAGACATCGGCCATGATGCGCTGGTCCTCTCTGCCCACCTCGGGCGGGCCCGTCGGGTGACGCGTGCGATGTCTACCCGAACTCCGGCAACGCTGGCTAGGGTTTGATAGTCCAGTGGACTTACTAATTCGGCGGAGGTGGCGTGGAGCGCGAAGTGCCCGCACGGCCGCTGCGGCAGCACGAACACAACCTGGCCCTCGTCGCCGAACTCGTCGCCAGCCTCGGCCCGGTGTCGCGAGCCGGGCTGGCTCGGCACAGCGGCCTCACCAAGACCACGGTCACCCAGCTCACCGGGGAGCTGCTCGACGGCGCGCTGCTGCGGGAACTGGGAACCGGCCGCGCGAGGGGGCCTGGCAGGCCCGCCACCGACCTGGTGCTGAACTCGCTCGGTCCGGCGGGAATCGGACTGCAGTTCGAGGCGGACCACGTCGCAGGATGCCTGGTCGACCTCACCGGGCGGGTGCGGGACCGGGCCATCCGCCGCGCCGATGACCTGCGAGGCGACGCTGCCCCCGCGAGCAGAGCCGCCGAGGTGGTGTTGCGACGCCTGCTGCGCACCGCCGAGACCACCGGCAACGTCGTCGCGGGTGTGGCTGCCGGGGTGCCGGGGCGGGTCGCCGACTCGTCGGTGGTGAACTCGACCGAACTGGGGTGGCAGGAAACCGATCTCGGTTGCCTGCTCGGTGACCGGCTGGCGGCGCTCGGCGGCGGGATCGCGGTGAGCGCGCACGGCTCCCACCGGCTCGCCGCACTGGCCGAAACGTTGTTCGGTGGAGCGACGCGGCAGCAGCCGCTGCTCTACGTGGGCGGTGAGCTCGGTCTCGGCGCCTGCGTGCTCACCGCCGCGGCCACGGGCCCTCCGGCCGGAAGGGAGTCGCCGGGCGACCTGGCCCACCTGCGAGTCCGGCGCGGCGGTCCACGCTGCTCGTGCGGCGGGCGGGGCTGCCTGGAGACGGTGGCCGGCTACCGGGCGATGCTGCGCGCGGCGGGGGCGCGCACCGTAGCCTCGTCGAGGCTGTGTGGCGGCGAAGGGCCGTTGCCGGGGTTGCTGGAGTCGGGCGACCCGGCGGCGGTTGCGGCCACCCGTGCGGGGCCCGCGCCCTCGGCCGCGCGCTCGGTGGCCCGGTGGCGTTGCTGGAACCCGGCGAGGTCGTACTCGGCGGCAGGCTTGGCACACTCGGCGAGGCCTTCGCCGGCGAGGTGCGGGCGGCGCTGGCCCGGTGGTGCCCGGCCGCGGCGGCCCGGGTGCGTGCCTCCCGCCTGCCCGGTGACGCGGTAGCTCGCGCGGCGGCGGCTGTGGTGACCTCTGGCCTGCTCGCCGATCCCGCTGGGTGGCTGGCGCAGTGAGCCCGCGAACCCGACGGCCGCCGAGATCGCGCGGGCTCAGCCGGTGAGGTCGGGAGCGAACCGCCGCAGCGCCGCGGCGAGCTGCTCCTCGCCTGCCGCTCCGGTCGCTTCGGTGACCCTCGCCCATGCGCTCACCGAATGCTGGCAAAAGGTCTGGACCTGCTGCGAGGAACGCCACGCGGCGGGATCACCCATCGGCTGTGCGCGCAGGTGGCGCTCCAGTGCCAGGAACGCCACATCCCAGCCAGGCCCGCTGCGCAGGCAGTCCGCGACAGCGGGGTCCGCCGCGTGCACCAACTCGACGATCGTGGCCGCGCCGCCGGCTTCGCCGGAGTGCTCGTCGGCGGCGAGGCGCACCTCCACGACATTGCGCTCGTCGCCCCACGACAGCCGCAGCAGGTGCGGGGGCTCGCATCCGAGGATCACGCCGTCGGTCTCGCCCTCGACCTTGAAGCAACCGCCTGGACGCAGGTCACCGGTGACTCTCGGGAACCAGCGGGCGAGCTGGTCTGGCTCGGTGACGGCCTGCCAGACGTTGTCGATGGTGGCGGGGAAGCGCCTGCGCAGCAGCACGCTGACCGCCTCACCCGCGGCGGATGCCGCCCGAACCTCCCGGCACGTGGCGCTGAGCTGGTCGGCGATGTCGATCATCTGTTCTTCCCGTTACAGGTCTCAGCCCGGTGGCCACGACATCCGGCGCCCGCCGAGCACATGGCAGTGTGCGTGGAACACCGTCTGGTTGGCGTCGGTCCCGGTGTTGAAAACGAGGCGGTATCCGGTGGCATCGATGCCGTCGGCCTTGGCCGCCTTACCGGCGGCGGCCAGCACGTCACCGGCGAGTCGCGGGTCGGCCGTGGCCATGGCGGCGGCGTCGGGGTAGTGCTCCTTGGGGATGACCAGCAGGTGGCTCGGTGCCTGCGGGTCGATATCCCGAAACGCCAGCACGGTGTCGGTCTCGTGTACCACGGTCGCGGGCACGGTACGGGCCACGATGCCGCAGAACAGGCAGTCTGTGCTCACACGTTCACTCTAGGGGCACACCCGCGCGGCCGCTGCCGACCTCGTGCTCGGCTTCACAATCGAACGCCTCACAGCCGAACGCGGTGTCCGGATGCCGCGACCAGTTACTTCCCCCGTGCCCAGCGGCTCTGTGCCCAGCCGTTTCGTGGTTAGCGGGCTTCGTGGTTAGCGGGCTTTGTGGTATGCCTCGGTGACCTCGGAAGGAATACGGCCCCGATCGGAAATGGTGTATCCGTTCTTTCGGGCCCAGGCGCGAATTGCCTGATTCTGTTCCCGCTCCGCGGAGGAGGATCGACTCGGCGCTTTACCGTTGGAACGCCGCGAAGGGGCCCGCTTGCGGCCGCCCGCTTTGCGTGAGTGAGCGACGTAGTGGGCGAGTATCTCGCGCAACTCCTCGGCATTCTCCGAGGACAGGTCGATCTCGTAGCTGATGCCGTCCAGGCCGAACTGGATGGTCTCGTCGGCCTCGGAACCGTCCAGATCATCCACGAGGGAGACAACAACCCGCTGCGCCACCAGTCCTCCTGTTTCAGCTGAGAATGACCGAATCCGAATTGCCCTCCGCCTGCCGCGAAGTGTACCCGACACCCTCGCGCGCACTCGGCACGCCCCTTTTATCTTCGGTGCGAGCCGATAGCGGAAAGCGACTCGTCGACTTCGGCGAAACCGCGCAGGGCTCCACTCAGCTTCGTGCGCGAAGGATCGACAGCAGCTGCTCCACCCCCGGCAGCCGCAGGTGCGGCAGTCTGCCCGGCGGAACGTCCGCGTACTCCTCGCCGCCGGAAACCCCGGTGTCCACCGCGATCGCCACCGCGCCGCCCCTTCGAGCCATGGGCGTCTCCAGCATCGGGTCGTCGCCGACCACCGCGACCTCCCGGGCGGGCAGCCCCAACCGGTGGCATGCCGCGCGCAGTGCGTGGGTCGAGGGTTTGCCCACGACCGTCACGCGAGCCCCGGTGACACTGCTGATCGCCGCGCAGAGCAACCGAGAGGTGCCGAGTGCCTTGCCGTCGGCGCTGGCGAAGAACACCGACTGCGAGGCGCTGTAGAGGCTCGCCCCCTGCCACACCGCGTGGCAGGCGGCTTCGATGGTGTCCATCGAGAACTCCCGGAACCAACCGACCAGCACCGCGTCGGCGGCGGGCCTGCCACTGGGAGGTAGCACCTCGATACCGGCGTCGCGGAGCGGGTCGGCCAGCCCGTCCCCGCCGAGCACGACCACCCGGCGCTGCCCGCGCCGCAGCAGTACCTCGACCGCGCTGCTGGCGGGAGTGAGCACCTCGTCGTCCTCGAACCCGAAACCGAGCTCGGTGAGCAGCTTCACGTAGCCGCTCGCGGTGCGCGTGGTGCCGTTGGTGAAGACCACGAACGGCACTCCCCGCTGCCGCAGCCAACCGATCAGTTCCAGCGCGCCGGGCAGCGGGCGCAGCCCGTTGTTACGCCGGTCTCCGAGCACCAGCGTGCCGTCGAGGTCGAACAGGAATCCCTTGACACGGTCCAGTTCGCTTTCAGCTGTGCCCACCGCGCAACTCCAGGTGAAAGTCGGGTTTGTCGACGACGAGGTCGGGCACGCTCGGCCTGCTCGCGAGTTCTCGCAGCAGCCGCAGCACCGGTGCCAGGTCGGGGTTGTAGTGCCGTTTCGCCGGGCCTGCCGCCACCATCGCGTCGACCTGTTCGCTCGGCATCGTCGCCCGCAACAGCAACTCCTCGTCGCTGATCCGGCTGCCGAAGGTGCGGCGCAACTCCTGCGGTGTCGGCGGTGGTGGTTCGGCGGCGAGTTCCTTGGTTCTCGGCAGGGAATGGATCCGGTCGGCCACGCCGGGATCGATCGGGGTCGTCGGCCTGCCGAAGCTGCCGAGGGCGTATCGGATGACCTGGTCGGACACCGTTTCCCAGCGCCGGTGCCCGATCACGTTGTAAAGCGCCTGCGAGCACACCATCTGCGGGAACGGCGTCACCATGATCGGGTGGCCCAGTTCGGTCCTGACCCGGTCGACCTCGTCGATCACCGCGTCGAAGCGGTCCTGCAGGCCGAGCTCACGCAACTGCCGGAGGGTGGTGGTCAGCACCCCGCCCGCGATCTGGTGCCGCAGGAAAGCTGCGTCGAACTGTTGCGGTGCCCCGGCGGGAAGCCCCTCGGCGACGGCCATCCGGTGGAAGTAGTCGGCCGCCCTGTCAAGCAACCTGTCGTCGACATCGACGGTGTGCCCCAGTTCGCGCAGGTTGGCCACGGTGCGCTGGGCGTCGGGAAGGGAGGAACCGTTCGCCAGCGGTCCGCACGCGACATGTAGCACCTCGACACCGAGTTCGGCCGCGGCGAGATAGCTCAGTTGCGACAGCCCCAGGGTGCAGTGGGAGTGCAGCTCCAGCGGCTTGCCGCCCAGCCGCGCCCGCACCGAGGGGATCAGCGTGCGTGCCCGTTCGGGGGTGAGCAGCCCTGCAGGGTCCTTGATGTACACGCGGTCGATCTCGGGTGTCTCGGCCAGCTGTTTGGCCAGGTTGGCGTAGAGCTGGTCGTCGTGCGCGTCGCTGACGGTGTATACCAGGGCACCCATGATCTCCTCGGCGCCCGCCGCCCGGATCATGCTCGCCGAGCGGCGCATGGCGTCGATGTCGTGCATCGGGTCGAGCACCACGAACCGGCTGATGCCGGATGCGACGAGCCGGTCGTAGGCCAGCCGCATCAGCTCCGGGTGCACGCTCTCCCACGAGATGAACCGGAACCCGGTGCCGATGAACTGCAACGGTGTGTTCGGCATGGCCTCGCGGGTGAGGCGGATGCGTTCCCACGGATCCTCCCTGAAGGTGCGCACCGCGACGCCCATGTGCGTGCTGGAGGTGTAGTCCAGCGCGTGGAACCCGATCCGGTCGAGCAACGGCGCGATCTGCAGGATGCGGCCGGTGTTCAGCCCGGTCGCGCCCCACAGGCTCTGGTTGCCGTCCCGCAGCGACACGTCGACGATCCGCAGCTCAGCCATGACCGATCCCCGCCAGGTAGCGGCCGAACCAGGCGGTGTCCACACCACCGACGACGAACGCCTGGTCCGCCACCACTGCCTCGTGCAGCCCGATCGTGGTGCGCACACCCTCGACGCGGCAGCGCGCAAGGGCGCCGCGCAGTCGTTGCACCGCGGCCGCGCGGGTGGGCGCGTGCACGATCAGCTTGGCCAGCAGCGAGTCGTAGAACGGCGGTACCTGCGAACCCGCCTGCACGTGCGTGTCGACGCGAATCCCCTCTCCCACGGGCCATTCGGCGTGGCTGACGGTGCCAGGATGCGGCAGGAAGCCATTGGTGTAGTCCTCGGCGTTGATCCGGCACTCGATCGCGTGCCCGCGCGATACCACGTCGGCCTGGGCCAACCGAAGCGGGTGGCCCTCGGCCACCGCGAGCTGTTCGGCGACCAGGTCGATGCCGGTGACGGCCTCGGTCACCGGATGCTCCACCTGGATACGCGCGTTCATCTCGAGGAAGTAGAAACTCCGCCGCCGGGTGTCCACAAGGAACTCGACGGTGCCAAGTCCGCGGTAGCCAAGCCGCTGTCCGAATCGCACGGCGGCGCGGTGCATGTCCTCGCGCAGGTGCTCGTCCAGTACGGGAGCGGGTGCCTCCTCGATGAGCTTCTGGTAACGCCGCTGTACCGAGCAGTCCCTGGTACCGAGGTGCACCACCCGCTCGCCGTCGCCGAGCAGCTGCACCTCCACGTGCCGCCCCGAGGCGATGAACCGTTCCAGGTACACGCGCGGATCGCCGAACGCGGCTTGCGCCTCCGACATCGCCAACTCCACGGTCGGCAGCAGTCGCGCGGGGTCGGTGACCCGCTTCATGCCCCGGCCGCCACCGCCGCCGACCGCCTTCACCAGCAGTGGAAAGCCGATCCGTTCGGCCAGCTCGGCCGCGTCGGCCGGGTCGGTCAACTCGCCGCCGGGCACCACCGGGATACCCGCCGCCTCGGCGTGCGCTCGGGCCCGCAACTTGTCACCCACGGCGGCGAGCTGCGCGGGCGTGGCACCGACGAAAACGATCCCCGCGTCGGCACACGCCCGCGCGAGCCGCTGGTTCTCGGACAGAAAGCCGTACCCGGGGTGCACCGCCTGCGCGCCACTGGCGACGGCGGCCGACACGACGGCCGACACGTCCAGGTAGCTGGCAGCCGACGGCGGCGGGCCCAGCCGAACGGTCGCGTCGGCCAGCCGCGCGGGCAGCGTCCGGGTGTCCGCGTCGGAGACCGCGAGCACCGCTTCGATCCCGAGCCGGCGACAGGTGCGAATGATCCTGGCGGCGATCTCTCCCCGGTTGGCGACGAGGACGCGGCGCAGTGGCCGCGCGGTCGCCGCGGTCCGGTTCCGCGCCGCCGTCATGAGCCGTCCGCCTCGATCAGGACGAGCACGGCACCCTGCGCGGCTGGCGCCGCGTTGCCGAGCCGGATCTCGGTGACCGTGCCCGCCGTGCCAGCGACCACGGAGTTCATCAGCTTCATCGTCTCAACGATGCCGACGACCGTTGTGTCCTCGACGTGGTCGCCCACCTCGACGAACGGTGCGGCACCCGGCTTGGGCGCGCGGTAGAACGTGCCGGGCAACGGCGCCCGCACCGGCACCAGACCCGGGGGCACCTGCTCGGCGTCTGGCGGCTCGTGCGGCTCGGCCTGCTCACCCTCAACCGGGTCGGCGTGCACGGTCGTGGACCGCGTCCAGCCCCCGCCGTCGCGGCGCAACGTGAGGCTGAACCGCGAGGTACGCAGGTGCAGCTCGTCGACGGTGGTGCTGTCCACGAGCTCGAGGATGTCGCGCACGTCCTCGTCGGTCAGATTGCTCGGATTCAAGCGCCACCCCCCAGCAGGTCGAGTACGTGGTCGAACGCGCGGGCCTTCGGGACCGCGACCGGCGGCTGTTCCCTGGCCGCCCACACCGTTTCCGGTCTGCTCTGCAGCAGGAACACCTCGCCCGCCTCGGTGATGGCCCACTCGATGTCCTGCGGGCAACCGAAGTGCCGCTCGATCGCTCTGCCGAGGCGCACCAGCTCCCCGATCTCGTCGTCGGAAAGGCACGGCACCTCACGCAGCTCGGACGGCACGTCGTCGGCGAGCACGCCGCTGCCGGAGGGGTCCATCCGGTGCAGCCGGAGTTTGGCGGGCACCGACCGGTTCAGTACCTCGCCGGTCACCTTGTTCACCACGAAGCTGTCCGGCGTGACGTCCCCGCTCACCAGCGCCGAGCCCAGTCCCCAACTGCCCTCCACGGCGATCACCGACCGGTCGCCGGTGAGCGGGCTGCGGGTGAACATCACCCCCGCCGCTTTCGGCTCCACCATCCGCTGGACCACAACGGCCATCGACAACCCGTCCTCCGGCAGGCCGCGGCGGCCGCGGTAGGTCAGCGACTCCGCGCTGTACAGGCTCGCCCAGCACCGCCGTACGGCGGTGCATACGGCGTCCTCACCGCGAACCCACAGGTAGGTGTCCTGCAGTCCCGCGAAGCTGGCGTCGGCGCCGTCCTCCGCGGTGGCGCTGGAGCGCACCGCGACCGGACCCGCGTCCAGTTCCCGGTAGTGCCGCAGTATCGCCTCGCGCACCGGCGGCGGCAGCGGCGTGGACTCCACCCGCCGCCGCAGCCTCGCCGCCGCGTCGGCCAGTGCGGTGGTGTCGTCGACATCGCCCGATGCCAGCCGCCGTGCCTGGTCGCGGACCGAGCCGTCGACGGCCAGGTCGAACGCCGCCGTGGTGACCACGCAACCGGGCGGTACCTTGGCGCCCGCCCTGGTCAGCTCGCCCAGCGCGGCTCCCTTGCCGCCTGCCCTGTTCACGTCGCCCTTGCCCAGCCGCATGAACTCGGCGACGTAGCGGGCGTGGTCGGTGCCGCCGGTCACGCCGCACCGTCCTCGAGGACGGTTACGACCCCTCGATCGCCGTCAACGCGAACGCGCTGCCCGGTGCGGATCTTCTTGGTGGCGTTGCCGGTGCCCACCACGGCGGGCATGCCGTACTCCCTTGCGACGATCGCGGCGTGGGACATGGTGCCGCCGATGTCGGAGACGGCGGCGGCGATCTTGCCGAACACCGGTCCCCAGCTCGGTGCCGTCACCGGGCACACCAGGATCTCGCCCTCGCGGACCTGGCCGATGTCGTTGACGCTCATCAGCACTCGCGCGACGCCCTCCACGACACCCGGTGCGGCCGCGTAGCCGCTCACCGCGTCGTCGTCATCGGCTCGGGCCCAGGCTTCGATCGTCTCGCTGGTGATGCCCCACAGCATCTTCACGGCGGGGTCGTTCAGCGCTTCCGGAACCGGCCCGAGCGCCGGTGGCGGCGACCAGTCGCGCAACGCCTCCAGCATCTTCTTGCGCTGCGCGACGATCGGTTTGAAATGGTCGCCGCCGAGTGGCCTGCCTCCGCTTGACCAGGCGAGCATGACGTCGGCGAGTGCGGAGTCGATCTCGCTGTGGTGCAACTGGAAGATGTCCTCGGCGGTGTCGAGGACGCCCTGGTCACACAGCAGCTTTCCGAAGTCGCGGATGCGGTCGAAGAACTGGGTGGTGAACCAGTGCTCGCAGTAGAACTTGTGGTCCTCGACGTAGGGGAACACCACCCGGCACAGGCCCAGCATCTGGTCGAACGCGGCCTTCTCCTCGTCGCTGGCCAGCAGGCCGCGGTACTCGGCCGCGATGCGCTCGCGCTCCCGCTTGAGCTGCTCGGTAGGTCTGGACCGCAACTCGCCCTTGCGAGCCAGCTCCACGTAGCGGGGGAGCGCGGCGAACGGCACCGTGAGGTCGTCGTTCCAGCTCCGGTGATGGTGGTAGAAGCCGTCGCCGGTGGAGACGTTGAACCACGGCCGCTTGGCCTCCTCCAGCGCGGCGAGCCAGCGCGTACCGCCCTCGCCGCGGTTGCCGAGCGCGTCGAGTACCTTCGCCGGGTCACACCCCTCCACGAACAGGTCGTCGACGCCGGCCTCCACGGCGAGCGCGGCGAGCCGCTTCAGCTCGTCGTCCGGCCGGTACATCACCACGTCGATGCCCGCCACCATGCGCGCCACCGTCTGGTCGGGGATCTCGGGGAAGGCCTGCTTGCAGAACTCGAAGAACACCACGTAGGCGCCGTAGCCGAGCATGAGGAACTCGGTGTGGTGATGCCACATCTTGGAGAACAGGTCGATGCAGCGGTGGTAGTTCTCACGCACGTAGTGGTTCTGAGCGATACCTCGGGCCCGCGTGACGACCTCGGCGTCGTCGAACTCCGGCAGGGTGGGAACCTCGATGGACTCGATCTGCTCGATCAGGTCGGTGATCCGGTCCTTCCACTCGCCGAACAGCCGGTCCCAGTTCGCGTAGTAGTAGCCCGCCCGTTCGGTGAACACCTCGTTGCGTCTGGCGATCTCGTCGGGGTCGAGCACGGGGTTGGCCGTGATGTACACGCGGCCGTTGACGATGCGGTGTTCGATGCCGAGCGTGGTGGGGAAGGCGAACACCCTCGCGGTGTTCGCGCCGATCGCCGTGTACGGGACCTCGGCGGTGATGGCATCGAACGCCGAGATCGGCTCGGGGAAGTGCATCGAGTTGTAGAACCAGAACCGCTGGTCGTCCTCGGGCTGGAAGCGGGTGAAGTAGGGGTACATCGACCGCCAGTTCTCCGCGCCCGGCACGTCACCGATCTGCGAGGGCAACGGGAATGCGCCTGCCTTGTCCATAGGTCTTCCCTTCGGCGATCAGTTGGGTTGGTTACGGGCGTACTCGACGAACGCGTCCAGCGCGCAGGGATCTGCCATGGCGGAGCGGTCGGCCACCTGCTCCACCGGTTCGCCCTGCAGGATGCGGCGGACGGGGATCTCCAGCTTCTTGCCGGAGATCGTCATGGGGATGGCGGGAACAGCCACGATCTCGTCGGGAACGTGCCTCGGGGTACGGGTGCGCCGGAGCTGGTCGTTGATCTTCGCGCGTAACGCCTCATCCAGCACGGTGCCCTCCGTCAGCCTGACGAACAGCGGCATGTGGAACCCACCGCCGGGGCGGTGCAGGTTCACCACCAGAGCATTGTCGATCTCGGGCAGCTCGTCCAGCGCCCGATAGATCTCCGCTGTGCCGATGCGCACACCGTGCCGGTTCAGGGTGGCGTCGGAGCGGCCGAGGACGAAGCAGCCACCCCGTTCGTTCACCAGGAAGAAGTCACCGTGTCGCCACACCCCGGGGAAGTGCTCGAAGTACGACGCCCGGTACCGGCTGCCGTCGTCGTCACCCCAGAACCGCAGCGGCATGGAGGGCAGCGGTTCGGTGAGCACAAGCTCGCCGACCTTACCGGTCACCGGCCTGCCGCTGTCGTCGAAGGCGTGGGCGGCGACTCCGAGCGAGCGTGCCTGGATCTCGCCCGCGCGTACCGGCAACGTCGGGACCCCGCCGACGAACCCGGTGCAGCAGTCGGTGCCCCCGCTGCCGGTGGCGACCCACAACTGGCGCTTGACGTTGCGGTAGAACCACGCCGTGCACTCGGCCGAAACCGGCGACCCGGCTGGCACCACCGTGCGCAGCGCGCTCAGCTCGAATCGCTCGCCCGGCGCGAGTCCCGCCCGGTCAACGATGTCTACATAGGATGGACTCGCCCCGAAGCAGGTGACCTCGGCGTCCTGGGCCAGCCGCCACAACACATCGATGTCCGGATGGGTGGGGCTGCCGTCGTAGAGCACGGGAACGGCACCCGCCAGCAATGAGCTCGCCAGGAAGTTCCACATCATCCAGCCGGTGGTGCTGTGGAAGAACAACCGGTCGCCCACGTGTAGATCCATGTGGAAGTGGTGCAACTTCAACTGCTCGAGCAGGATGCCGCCGTGTCCGTGCACGATCGCCTTCGGTGGACCTGTGGTCCCCGAGGAGAACAGTATCCATAGTGGATGGTCGAAGGGAACCTGCTCGAAGCTGAACTCCTCCGCGCTGACGCCAGGATGGTCAAGCATTCGTTCCCAGTCGAGGGTGCCCTCGGGTGACGGCTGGTCGGGGTACAGGTAGCTCACCCAGACCACGTGCCGTAACCCCGGCAGCGCCTCCGCGAGCGCGCGGACCTCGTCGCGGC
Organism: Saccharomonospora amisosensis; assembly: GCF_011761185.1. Lineage (NCBI taxonomy): Bacteria > Bacillati > Actinomycetota > Actinomycetes > Pseudonocardiales > Pseudonocardiaceae > Saccharomonospora > Saccharomonospora amisosensis. The sequence continues at coordinate 2,242,012 of NZ_JAAOYM010000001.1, forward strand.
GGTCGCGCTCGACGCCGGCGTAGCGGTAGCCGTCGACGGCGAACAGCACGGTCGGCTCGAGTTGGCCGAACCGGTCGAGTGCGCCGGTCGCGCCGAAGTCGGGGGAGCAGGCGGCCCACACCGCGCCGATGCTGGTGGTCGCCAGCATGGCGATGAGCGTGTGCGGGATGTTCGGCAGGTAGGCCACCACGCGGTCACCTGGGCGCACGCCCAGCTCGCGAAGGCGGGTGGCGAGAACGCGCACCGCTGCCGCGAACTCCTGCCACGACATGGCACCGAGCGGCAGGTGCTCCGCCGCCCACAGCACGGCGTCACCGCCGCGGTGCTCGGCTGAGAGGGCGTGCTCGGCGTAGTTCAGCTCCGCACCGGGAAACCAGTGTGCGCCAGGCATCGAGCGATCCGCGAGGACACACCGCGCCGGTGCCGAGGCGCGCACGCCGAAGTAGTCCCAGATCGACTGCCAAAACGCCGCAAGGTCCGATACCGACCATTCCCAAAGCGCCGCGTAGTCGGCGAAACGCAGCCCCCGTTCACGTTCCAGCCACCCCAGGTAGGCGGTCAGGTGCGTGCGGTCGCACCATGCCTGGTCCGGTTCCCACAACAGCTCGCCCTCTACCACCTCAGCACTGAGTCGCACCTGGTAACGGTCGCCAAGAGCCGGTGACCGAAGCAACAGTTTCCTGCTAGTTTTTCGCGGCGTGAAAAATCCGGAGGGAGCGTCGCGATGCGGGAGTATCGGGTCAAGCCGGTGCGTTCGCTGGCGCGCGGCCTGCGGGTCTTGCGGGTACTGCAGGAGATGCGTGCCGCCAGCCTGCACGACCTGCATCTGGCCACCGGAATCCCGAAGGCCACGCTGACCCGGATTCTGCACACCTGCCACCGTGAGGGCCTGGTGTGGCAGCGGATGGCCGACGGTGCGTTCCTGCCGAGCCACATCCAGCAGCGCCGGGCCAAGATAGACGACGCGGAGTGGCTGGTGGAGATCGCCTCGCCCGTGCTGAAGCGGCTGTGTGAACAGACAAGGTGGCCGTCGGTGCTGAGCGTGCCGCGGCTGGACTACATGGAGACGATCGAGACCAACAGCCCGCTTGCCTACTTCGACGACGTCATGGCGAAGCCGGTCGGTTTCCGGGTCAACATGCTGCGTTCTGCCTCGGGTCGGGCATACCTCGCCTTCTGCGCGGACGAGGAGCGTGAAGCGGTGCTTCGCAGGCTACGCGAGCGGGACGTGGCGGGCCACGAACTCGCTCACGACGACGACCGGGTGCGGCGCATCGTCGAGCAGACGCGACGGCGCGGGTACAGCGTGCGCGCGCCCGACTTCGGCGGCGACTACGGCAGGCCGCGTGCCGAGTCCGACGACGGCCGCAACTCCATCGCCGTGCCGCTACGGGTGGCCGGGCAGGTGCTCGGGTGTGTCAACCTGACCTGGCGGCTACGGGTCATGTCGGCCAAGGAGGCCGCCCGCAGGCACCTGGCGCAACTGCGTGCTGCGGTGCGGGAGGTCGAGCACCACGCGGCCGGGCCGTGACCGACCCGAGTGCTCACCGCTGTCACGGCTGCCGCACGATGACGTCCGGGTGTTACTCGCCTGGTACGAAGGAAGGGCGGCTCGCCTTTGAGCCGCGGTGAAGGAAGGGAAGGCAGATCGATGGCTTCGGGCACGGACCTCGACCGGCTGCGCCGATACTGGGATCGCAACTCCCGCGGTTACGACAGGCAGATGAGCTTCTTCGACCGCAAGCTGTTCGGCGACACCCGGCAGTGGGCCTGCGCGCAGGCGGAAGGTGACGTGCTCGAGGTGGCGATCGGAACCGGGCTGAACCTGCCGTTCTACCCCGAGGACGCGCGACTGACCGGGATCGACTTCAGCCCGGGAATGCTCGAGTACGCGCGTCGCCGTGCCGACGACCTCGGTCGTGCGGCGCGGTTGCGGGTCGAGGACGCGCAGCGGCTGGACTTCCCCGACGCCTCGTTCGACACGGTGGTGAGCACCTTCGCGCTGTGCGGGATTCCCGACGAGCGGGCCGCGGTAGCGGAGATGGTGCGGGTGTTGCGCCCCGGTGGCCTGCTGGTGCTCGCCGACCACGTCAGGAGCACTTCGCTGCCCGCGCGTGCCGTGCAGTTCCTGCTGGATGCCGTGATGGTGCCGATCGGCGGGGAGCATTTCCGCAGGCGGCCGATCGAACACGTCCGGACACACGACGTCACCGTCGAGCGACACGAGCGCTTCAAACTGGGCATCGTCGAGCGGCTGGCCGCCCGCAAGGCGAAAGCGTGAAGCAGCCTGCCCACCACCCCCGAACCACTATGCGTCATAGTAGTGGGCATGGACAGTCCAAGCGTGGGAACGACCCGAGCTGATCGCGGCAGGGGACGGGCGCGTCGTCGCCGCGCCCGGTGGCTCGTGCTCGCCGCCGTCGCGTTGCTCGGCGTGGCAGGATGTGGCCCGGTCGAGCAGGATTCCGAGCCGACCACGGCGGCGACCGGGCCCGCGAGGTTGCTCGGGCCCGAGGAGTTCGCCGACGCGATAGCCGATCCCGCTCGCGTGACCATCAATGTCCACGTGCCCTTCGAGGGGACGTTGCCCGGGACCGACCTGGCCATCCCGTTCGACCAGATCGAAAGCCAGCAGGCCCGGTTGCCGTCCGATCGCGCCACCCCCGTCGCGATCTACTGCATGAGCGGCACGATGAGCGCGGAGGCGGCGCGCGCCCTGGAGGGGCTGGGCTTCACCGACGTCGTCGATCTGGAGGGCGGCATGCTCGCCTGGCAGCAAAGCGGCCGGGAGGTGTCCTCCTCGGCAGGGTGACCCGCCGGGAGGTCCCGCCGGTCACGGTCAGGACGTGGGCGGCAGTAGCACGCCGTCCTTAGGCCGCAGCGTGCCGCCGCTGACGACCTCGGCGTACACGCCGCACTCGAGGTGGCCGTACTCGCGGGTGAGCAGCTTCGGCACGTTCAGGTCGCGGCGGGCGGTGTCCGGGTCGACAGCCGTGGCCGCGCACCGCTTGATGCCGACCACCACGCGAAGCGTCAGCTCGCCGATACGGATCTCCTCACCGACGAGGTCACGTTCGACCCACGGCGGCAGGCCTTCGACGTAGATGTTGGCGCGGAACCGCAGCGGGTGCACCGGTTGGCCGATCCGGTCTCGCAGATCACGCACCGAGGCCAGGTTGATGATCGAGACGGCGTTCATCATGGCCTCCGAGCGCACCGACACGTCGGTGAAGCGCCTGCCCTCGGCGTGCGCGAACACCGGTGCCCGCTGCGGTGCGCGATCGAGCACCCCGGCGAAGAACCGCGTCACCTCGGCGCGCCCGGCCTCGGATCGCAGGTCGGCCGAAAGAACCTCCCGGCCCTGCCTGCCGACCCGCAGCAGTCCGCTGCTGGGATCGAAACTGGTCGTGACACCCGCGAGCGAGGCGTCCTTGGCGAGCATGAAGAATTCCGTCTTCGGCAGCGGCTCGGCCATGCCGGGCCGGTAGCGGCCCTCCGGTCGAGCCAGTGCGAACTCGCGGTCTCCGGGGAAGCCCTGCCCGGTGCGAAGCGTCACCTCTCGCAGCGGCTGGGGGCTGAGCCCCTTGATCGGGTAGACGAACAGGTTCTCGACATATCCGGGAGATTGGCTCACTTCCGGTACGATACCCGGCGCGGACCTGGGCTTTGGCCCTACTCGTGTGCTCGGGGCGACTCAGCAGGAGCGGAAGAAGCGATCGAGCACGCGGGTGCCGAACCGCAGTGCCTCCACCGGTACCCGTTCGTCCACCCCGTGGAACAGCGCCGAGAAGTCCAGGTCGGCCGGCAGCCGAAGCGGAGCGAAGCCGAAGTTGCGGATACCCAGCTTCTGGAACGCCTTGGCGTCGGTTCCGCCGGAGAGCATGTAAGGCAGGGTGCGGGCACCGGGGTCCTCGGCCACGACGGCCGCCGTCATCGCGTCCACCAGCGCACCGTCGAAGGTGGTCTCAACGGGTGGCAGTTCCATCCACTCGCGCTCGATGTCGGGGCCGAGCAGTTCGTCCAGCTCGCGATCGAACGCCTCCAGCCTGCCTGGCAGGATGCGGCAGTCCACCGCGGCCTCGGCGGTGGAGGGGATGACGTTGGACTTGTAGCCCGCCGTGAGCATTGTCGGGTTGGCGGTGTCGCGCAGCGTCGCCCCGATCATCCGGGAGATGTTGCCGAGCTTGGCTACCGCGCCGTCGAGGTCGTCCTCAGGGAAGTCCCAGCCGGTGATGTCGGTGACCCCGGCGAGGAACTCCCGCACCGAATCGGTGAGCACCAGCGGGAAGCGGTGGTTGCCCAGCGTCGCGACCGCCTCGGCCAGCTTGGTCACCGCGTTGTCCCGATGGATCATCGAGCCGTGGCCCGCTGTGCCTCGCACCCGCAGCTTCATCCAGCGGATGCCCTTCTCCGCCGTCTCGATCAGGTAGGCGCGCACGTTGTCACGCAACGTGATGGAGAAGCCGCCGACCTCGCTGATCGCCTCGGTGACGCCCTCGAACAGTTCCGGGCGGTTGTCCACGAGCCATTGCGCTCCGTACTTGCCGCCGGCCTCCTCGTCGGCGAGGAAGGCGAACACGATGTCGCGCGGCGGTACGATCCCGTGGCGCTTGTAGTGCCTGGCCAGCGCAAGCGTCATGCCGACCATGTCCTTCATGTCGACTGCGCCGCGGCCCCATACGTAGCCGTCCTGGACCGCCCCGGAGAACGGGTGCACCGACCACTCGGAGGCGTCGGCGGGTACCACGTCGAGGTGGCCGTGCACCAGCAGCGCGCCTCTGCCCGGGTCCGACCCCGGCAGCCGGGCGATCACGTTGTGCCTGTCCCGGCCACCGGACTCCACGTAGGTGATCTCGTACCCGACTTCGGTGAGCCGCTCTGCAACGTACTCGGCGGCGGCTCGCTCACCGGTCACCGTTTCGGGGTCGCCGGTGTTGGTGGTGTCGATGCGGATCAACTCGCTGGTCAGCGTCACCGCCTCTGCTTCGGCGGCCTCGATGGGGCTCGGTGTGTTCACCCGGTATTCCTACCATTGACGCAGGTGAGGCTGATGGGGCGGCGTGGGCCACCCCCGGTGCATGGCCGGGGGTGCGTCCGCTACGCTGTTTCGCAGCAAGTCCGAGTGGCGGAATGGCAGACGCGCTAGCTTGAGGTGCTAGTGCCCGTAAAGGGCGTGGGGGTTCAAGTCCCCCCTCGGACACAGACCGTAACCCCACATGTGCGCGTCGAGTGTTATCTCGGCGCGCACTTCGTGTTTTCCGGGCTGGTAGGTCAGGTTGAGGCCTAGTTTGTGGTAGACGTCGGCTTTGTCGTTGGGGTTGGCGTGGTGGATGGTGGTGCGGATGTCGCCGAGTTCTTGGATGAGTGTGTCGATGTCGGTGTCGGTCAGTGGTTTCGGTTGGTTGGTTGTGGTGGTGGTGGCGAGGGCTTGGGCGCGGCGGGCTTGGATTTGGGCGGTCCATTGGGCGATGAGGGTGGGGTCGGTTCCGGCTTCGAGGGCTTTTCGGTATTGGTCGAGTTTGGTGTCGCATTCGCGTAGTGCGCGTTCGGCGGCGAGGTGGGCGGGGTCGGTGGTGGGGTCGGGTTGTGATGTGGCGAGTGTGGTGAGGGTGTCGCGGAGTCGGTGTGGGGTGAACAGGGTGGCCAGCCAGTCGTCGAGGGTGGGCAGGATGTCGCGTTCGGCGAGGTAGACGTTGCGGGGGTGGGCGATTTTGTTGGCGAGGCCGTATTCGGTGGGGAAGCGGCAGCGGTAGTAGGGCTGGTTGCGGGTGTGTTGGCCTTGCATGCGGCGTTGGCACAGGCCGCAGTGCAGGAGTCCGCGTAGCTGGTAGGTGTGTTGGACGCGGCGCCGGTCGCGGGTGTTGCGTTGTTTGCCGTGCGCGGCCAGCAGGGTTTGTGTTTGGGTGAAGGTGTCGGTGTCGATGAGGGGTTCGTGGGCGGGGTCGGTGGAGGAGATCCAGGCGTCTTGGGTGTTCCAGACCAGTGTGGTGGTGTGGCCGAGCGCGACGTTGTCGACGTCGAGGAGGCGTTCGTGTTTGCGTTGCCGGTTCCAGATTTGGTGGCCGGTGTAGCGGGGGTTGGTGAGGATGGCGCGGATGGCGGCTTTGGACCAGGCGGTGCCGCAGCGGTGTTTGTTGCGTGCGGGGTCGTGGGCCGAGGGGCAGGGGATGCCCTCGCGGGTCAGTTCTTCGGCCAGTGAGTACAGGCCCTGCCCGGCGAGGTAGGAGGTGAAGATGCGGCGCACGACCGGCGCGGCGGTACCAACCTGCCTCCTGTCGGGTGCCGTGTTCGTCGGCAGTAGGGCCCGGTGGCATCGGAGCCGCTTTGCGAGTTACGAGCCGCTAAAGACGTTACCTCCGGCACACTGATCAGTTTCTTTGCTGGCAACAACCTGGCGGTGCTCACGCTGGGATGAATCTCAGCGTGTCGGCGGCGTTGGCGTTCGGTTGGGGGAGTGCCTGGTTTGTCAAACACTTCCGTAGGAGTTCTGACCTACGGGCGGGCGAGTACGGTGGCGAGGATGCGGTGCACGACTTCGTGATCGCGCGGGTCGTGCAGGCGGTGGCCGTTGCCGGGTAGTGTGTACCACTCGTCGGCGCCGTGGTAGGTGATTCTCAGTGTGAGTAGGCCGTGGTTGTCGCAGTTGGTGCGCAGTTCGAGTTCGCCGCTGATCACGCCGACCTCGGTGGTCATGACGCCGTGGCTGGCGGTGAAGACCGAGGACCGCTCTGCCATGCAGACTCCTTGCGCGAAGCCGTGGCGTCACGGGTGTGCGCGCGTGACGCCACGGCGGTGTGTTCAGTACGAGCAGGTGTTGAGCATGCTCTGTAGTGAGGACTTTTCCGATGACTGCAGGTGCAGGCCCCAGCGGTATTTGGTGTGGATCCACCATTTGGAGTAGGCGCAGCGGGCGCCGGAGCGCGGTGGTTGCCAGGCGGAGGGGTCTTGGTCGCCCTTGGCCTGGTTGACGTTGTCGGTGACGGCGATCAGCTGGGGACCGTTGAGGTCGTTGGCGAAGCTCTGCCGCTTGCTGGTTGTCCAGTTGCGTGCGCCGGAGCGCCATGCCTCGGCGAGGGGCACGATGTGGTCGATGTCGACGTCGGATGCCTGATACCAGACGGCGCCGTCGTAGTAGCTGTACCAGCGGCCGGAGTCGGGGTAGCAGTCCGCGCCGATGCTGGCGTAGTCGGCGTCGCGTTCGAGCACTACTTCGCGGGTGTTGCAGTTGTCGCCTTGTCCGATCCAGTGTGGGAACTTGTCGCGGGAGTAGCCGGTCATCGACTCCTGGGAGCGGACGGTCAGCGAGTCGAGTTCGGCTTGTGCGGTGGCTTTGGACGGCGTTCCGGGAGGTAGCGCGAGAGCGGACGGGGCGGTCATCGTGGTTGCGCTGCTGAACAGCAGCGCCGCGATGGCGACGGTAAGCAGGCTACGCAGCGAGATTCTCGGCGAGAGAGCCACGGGGTGAACCCTTCGGGAGACGATACGACCCTCACACGGTGTTCGTGTTGGGTGAAGTAGCCGTTTTGTGGCAATGACGCCATTGCCAACCGGTTGTGAACGATTCGATGTGTTCGCGTGGAACCGGGTGATCTTCAGTGTGCTCGGCGAGCGAATCGACACGGTGGGGGCGAAGTCATCGAGCTCGCGGTGCGCGGCGCCGAGGTCGCGGCTGTGCTGTCCGGCGGAACGCCACCGGTGGTGCGTGAGCGCGCGGCCAGAGGCGATCGTACTGGGCTGATTGCGTTTCCCGATCGTCACGGGGTTTGTTCACCATCCGTATACGAACTGCTGTTGCACTGAGCCCGTTCGGTGGAAAGCCGCCGACGACAGGAAAGGTGCGGTAGCGGTTGTGAGCCGGATTCGACTTCAGGGGCTGACCCGGCGCTTCGGCGCGGTGACGGCCGTTGACGACATAGAACTGGACATCGCCGACGGCGAGTTCCTCGTCCTGCTGGGACCGAGTGGATGCGGCAAGTCGACTCTGCTCCGCATGATCGCCGGCCTGCTGCCTCCCACCGAGGGCAGGCTCTGGCTCGGCGACGCCGACATAACGCACCTGCCGCCGCAGCGGCGCGACGTGGCGATGGTGTTCCAGAGCTACGCCCTCTATCCGCACCTGTCCGTGGCCCGCAACATCGGTTTTCCGCTGCGTACCAGGAAACGTCCTCGGGCGGAGATCCGGGCGAGGGTGGCGGAGGTGGCCGCAACGCTCGGTCTCACCGACCTGCTCGACCGCAAACCTCGCGAGCTCTCCGGCGGCCAGCGGCAACGGGTGGCGCTCGGCAGGGCGCTCGTGCGCGACCCCGGTGCCTTCCTCATGGATGAGCCCTTGTCCAATCTGGATGCCAAACTGCGCGCCGGAACCCGAGCCGAGATCGCGGAGCTGCACCGCAGGCTGCGGACCACGACGGTCTACGTCACCCACGATCAGGTCGAGGCCATGACCATGGCCACGCGCATCGCACTGCTGAACGAGGGCAGGCTCGAACAGCTCGGCACACCATCCGAGATGTACGACGCGCCCGCGTCGGTGTTCGCCGCGACGTTCCTCGGCTCGCCAGCCATGAACGTCCTCGACGCGACCGTGCGTTCGGTGGACGGTGTGCTCCTCGCCGAGGCCGAAGGGCTCCGCCTGTCACTCGGCATCGAGGCGGACATCCCGGAACGGCCGGTCCGGCTCGGTGTCCGGCCCGAGCACCTCACGCTCAGCCCGGCCGGAAGGCAGGGAATCCGAGCCGTTGTCACGACCGTCGAGAACCTCGGCAGCGAGGAGGTCGCCCAATGCCGGGCCGGGCACACCACCGTCTCCGTGCGCGGCCCGCGTCCCCTCGGGGTCACCCCCGGGGAGGCAGTCACCCTGGATACCCGGCCGGAGCAGCTGCACCTGTTCGACCACAGCAGCGGGCGCAGGCTCGCCTGGCAGGCCGTGTCGGTCCCCGAACCCGTCTGATCACCCCCGAAGAAAGAGGAATCCCCCATGAAACGTTTCCTGCTCGCGGCCTGCGCCGCGGCGCTGATGCTGGCCACCGCGGCCTGCGGACTGGGCAGCGAGAGCACCGGTTCGGAAGGGCCGGTGAGCCGCGTTCCCGAACTGAAGCCGGACCAGAAGGTGTCGATCGTCTTCGAGAGCTACAACTTCGGCCAGGCCGGGGCGTGGCCCGACACCTTCAACGAGCTGATCGCCGCGTTCGAGAAGGCACATCCGAACATCTCGGTGACGGCGCAAAAACCGCAGGGCAACAGCGCGAACCCGGCCACCGACACCATCTCCAGCCTGCAGAGCCAGCTCACCGCCGGCAGCCCGCCCGACGTCGTGCAGCTCGGTTTCTCCGACCTCGACTTCACCGTCAACCAGCTCAAGGCGCTGCCGCTGGACGACCTGGTCGGCAAGGACACCGTGCAGGCCAACTTCGACGGTGAGCAGTACCCCTATGCGGCGTCGGCACGCACCCTCGGCGACTGGGAGGGCAAGACCTACGGCGTGCCGTTCGTCTTCTCCACGCCGATGCTCTACTACAACAAGCAGCTGTTCACTCAGGCCGGTCTCGACCCCGAAAACCCGCCCGCCACCTGGGCCGAGGTCCGCGACGCGGCCGAGGCCATCAAGAAGAGCACCGGCAAGGACGGCGCCTATGTGGACTGCCTGACCAAGGCCGCCAAGGACTGGTGCTTCCAGGCTCTCGTGCGCTCGGGCGGCGGCAGGGTCATCTCCGAGGACCGCTCGAGGCTGACGTTCGCCGACGAGCCCTCGGTCGAGGTCGTGCGCACCATGCAGGACATGGTGAAAGCCGGCGCCATGCCCAACCGCACGCAGATGCAGGCCGTCGAGTCCTTCGCCCGTGGCGACCTCGGCATGATCCTGGAGTCCAGCGCCATCCAGGGCACCTTCCTCAAGGGAGCCGGTGACAGGTGGGAGCTCGGCGCCGCGGCGATGCCGAGCTTCGACGGCAAGCAGGCCATCCCGACCAACTCCGGGGCCGCGCTGTTCGTGTTCTCCAAGGACGCGGCCAAGCAGCGGGCCGCGTGGGAGCTGATCAAGTTCCTCACCAGCGAGAAGGCGTACACCACGATCGCCACCAAGATCGGCTACCTGCCGTTGCGCACCGGGCTGGTGGACGACCCGGACGGCCTGAAGCAGTGGGCCGACGAGAACCCGTACCTCGAGCCGAACCTGAAGCAGCTGGAGCACCTTGAGCCGTGGGTGTCGATGCCCGGCGCGAATTACCTGCAGATCCGCGACGGGATGATGCAGGCCGTGGAGAACGCCGTGTACCAGGGCGCTGATCCCGCGGAGGCGCTGCGATCCGCGCAGAAGGAAGCCACGGCGCTGCTCCCGGGCGGAGGGAAGTGAGCGTGGGCACCGGGCCGGACCTCACCCTGGTGCAGCTGACCGACAGCCACCTGCTGCCCGAGGGAGCGCTGATGCACGACGTCGTCGACACGGCGGCGAACCTCGTCGCGGCGCTGGAGATGATCGAGCGGTCGGACCTGCCGGTGGCGGCGCTGCTGCTCACCGGTGACCTCGCCGACAACGGCGCTGCCTCCGCTTATCGCAGGCTGCGGGAGGTCGTGGAGCCCGCCGCCCGTCGGCTCGGTGCCGAGGTGATCTACACGATGGGCAACCACGACGAGCGAGGGGCCTTCCGCGCCGAGGTGCTCGGCGAGCAGCCGTCCACAGCGGACTACGACACGGTGACCACGATCGGCGGCCTGCGTGTGGTGTCGCTGGACAGCAGCGAACCGGGCCAGCACGACGGGCACCTGTCCGGTGAGCAGCTCGACTGGCTGGGCGACGTGCTCGCCACGCCCGCACCCCGGGGCACCGTGCTGGTGTGCCACCACCCGCCGCTGCCGTCGCCGGTGCCGACCGTGCACCTGTTGCGGTTGCGGGAAGCCGAGCGGCTGGCCAGGGTCGTCGAGGGCAGCGACGTTCGGCTCGTGGTCACCGGACACGCCCACCACGCGGGCTGTGGAGCGCTGGGCGGGATTCCGGTGTGGGTCGGGCCTGCCCTTGCCTACGGCGTGGCGGCGGTGCCCCCGAGCGGCAGGCTGCGGGCGCGCGCGGACGCGGCGTTCAGCCGCATCGACGTCTTCGGGGACCAGCTCGTGGCCACCGCGGTGCCGCTGTCGCGGGCCGAGGGCGTGTACGACGTGGCGGCCGCCGAGCGGGTGCGGCTGGTGCGGGAGGTCGTCGGCGCATGGTGAGCGGCACCTTTGTGGAGGTCGCCGCCCCCGCGCGGAACCGGGAGGCGGGCACGGCGGACACTGTGCCCGCCTCCCGGGAGGCGGTGTGGAACCGGATGCGCCGGCTCGCGCCGCCGTACCTCTACCTCGTGCCCGCCGTCGTACTGCTCGTCGTGTGGACCTACCAGCCGCTGGCCCAGACGTTCGTGCTGTCGACGTACTCGTGGAACCTCGTGCCGAGCACGCCGATGGTCGATGTGGGGCTCGGCAACTACGAGCGGCTGCTCAGCACGCCGGAGCTGAGTCGCGCGGTCTGGCGCACGGTGGTCGTGATCCTCGGGATGCTGCCGTTCGCGGTGGTGATCCCGGTGGTGGTAGCGCTGCTCACCCGGCGGGTGCGAGGCAGGGCGCAGGGGGTGTACCGGGCACTGGTGTTCGCGCCGATGCTCGTCGCCCCGGTGGCCGGTGCCGCCGTGTGGCAGTGGCTGCTTGACCCGTCCGCCGGTGCCGTCAACCGCGTGCTCGGCACCGACGTGAACTGGCTCAACACGGCGGGGACCGCGCAGTTGTCGATCATCGTGATCACCGGCTGGCACGTCGTCGGGTTCGCTGTGCTCGTGGTGACGGCCGGGCTGGCGGGCATCAATCCTGACTACGCGGCGGCGGCGCAGGTCGATGGAGCCTCGCGAAGCCAGGTGACCCGCTGGGTCACCCTGCCGCTGCTCTCACCGACGCTGGCGTTCCTGGTGCTCATGACCGTGCTGTTGTCGGCACAGTGGACGTTCCCGCTGATCGACACCCTGACCCAGGGCGGGCCGGTCGGGTCGACCACCAACCTCTACTACCTGCTCTGGGAGTACGGCTTCCGCAGCCACGACGCGGGCCTGGCCGCCGCGGCGGGAGTGCTGTTCTTCCTCGGCTTCATCGTGGTGGCCGCGTTGCTGACGCGGCTCTCCGAAAGGCTGAGTCACCATGACGACTGACGACGTGGTGGGTTTGTCGTCGCGGGCGCGGCGGCTCGGCGGGCACGTCGTGCTCGGCCTGCTGAGCCTGGTGTGCGTGTTCCCCATCTACTGGCTCTACGCCACATCGCTGCGCGCACCGCGGGACGTGTACTCGCTGTCGGTGCTGCCGTGGCCGCTGTCCACCGCGAGTTACACGGAGGCGTTCGCGAAGAACGACGTGCTGGGCATGCTGTTCAACACCGGCGTGGTCGCGGTGTTCAGTGCGCTGGGGCAGCTGCTGGTGGCGCTGCTCGCCGCCTACGCCTTCGCGGCGTGGCGGTTCCCGCTGCAACGGCTGCTGTACCTGATGTTCGTCGGTACGTGGCTCGTGCCGTTCCAGGCGACGATCTTGCCGAACTACGTGCTGCTGTCGCGGCTGGGCCTGCTGGAGACTCTCGCGGGCGTGATCGTGCCCACGCTGTGCTCGGCGCTGGGTGTGCTGTTGCTACGGGAGCACCTCAACGCCTTTCCGAAGGAACTGCTCGACGCCGCGCGCATGGACGGCCGGACATCGTGGAGTACGTTGTGGACCGTCGTGGTCCCGACGCTGCGGCCCGCGCTGGCCGCGCTGGGCATTCTGCTGGCGATCAGCGCGTGGAACGAGTACTTCTGGCCCGCGATGGTGCTGCAGCGCAGCAACGCCGTGGTGCAGCTGGGCCTGCGCAGCTTCATGGGCACCGAGGGCAACGAATGGGGCCCGCTGATGGCCACGGCTGGGCTGGCGTGCCTGCCGGTGTTCGCGCTCTACCTCGTCCTGCAGCGGCACATCGTGAACGCGTTCGTGCGGTCGGGACTCAAGTGAGCGAACCAGGCAGGCAACTGAGGAAGGCTTCCACGAGCGGGTTCCGCGCGTCGGGCCAGACGACGTAGAGGTCAAGCATGGGGACGGGGTCGTACAGGGCGACCGAGGTGGTGCGAGGGCTGCCGGGTGTGCCGCCGAAGACGCCCCGTGCCGCCGAGGCGAACCCGACGACCGGCTTGATGGCCGCGAGGATGGCCGTGGCGCCGGGGTCGTCGACCTCCTCGGCGATGGTGAGCCGGATGCCGCTGCTGTGGGCGGCGGAGAGGATGGTGTCGTACATCGCGGCCGACTGCGCCCGGTTGAACAGCACGCAGGATTCGGCGGCGAGTTCCCCGAACGGTACGCGCCTGCGGCCCGCCCAGCGGTGCTTCTCGCCGACGATGGCGACCAGCGGAATGCGCAGCAGGTGCCGGCTGAGCAGCGACGTGGAGCTGGGTTTGCCGTACACCATCGCTACGTCGAGCTTGCCCTCGGCCAGCGCGGCCAGCTGCGGCCCGGTGCGCATCTCGAACATCTCGACGTCGACGGCGGGGTGGCGGCTGTCCAGCGTGGTGAGCACACCGGGCAGGATCCGCTGTCCCGCGGGGAAGTTGTACCCGATTCGCAGGGTGCCCACCTTGCCCGCGGCGGCGGCACGGGCCGCCGCTCCAGCCTGATCCACCTTGGCGACGATGTCGCGGGCGAGATCGAGGAACGCCTCGCCCGCGGGAGTGAGCCGCACCTCGTGAGAGTTGCGCGCGACCAGTTCGACCCCGACCGAGCGTTCCAGCCTGCGCAGGTGCTGGCTCAGCGACGGCTGGGCCAGGTGCAGGCTCGCCGCGGCGCGGCCGAAGTGCAGCTCGTCGGCGATCGCGAGAAACGAGATCAGATGGCGCAGTTCCACGTCCGAACGGTAGCCGCGGTGTGCGAGCACCCGGTGAACACCGGGCGACGAAGTGGCGTCGTGCGCGGCGCATTTGGAACGGGAGCCTGACCCGATAACGAAGTCCTATGCCGCGATCGGCAACTCGGCAAGCACGCGGGCCGGAGGACCCGGCGTTGTTACGTTCAGTGCCGTCCGCGCTGACGACAAGCCTGTTGGCAACCGGCGAAAGGGCAGTTGAGCGACGATGACCGAAGACATGGCCGAGCGAGCGCCGGAAAGGCCCGTTCCTCGCCGCAAGACCATCAATAGCCCATACCTGCACCGCCTGCAACGGCGCCACTTCCTGCTGTTCGACATCCTGCCCATTGTGGGCACCGCGGCGGCTTTCGTGTTCCTCGCGGTGCATCCGTTCGGCTGGACCGAGCTGGCCCTGCTGCTGTCGATGTGGCTGCTCACCGGGCTCGGCGTGACCGTCGGGTACCACCGGCTGTTCACGCACCGCACGTTCAAGGCGGCCCAGCCGGTGGCGGTCGTGCTCGCGGTGCTCGGTTCGATGGCAGGCCAGGGCGGGCTCGTGTCGTGGGTGGCGCTGCACCGGCGGCATCACGAGTACAGCGACCGCGAGGGCGACCCGCACTCGCCGAACCTCTCCGGAGGCGGGCTCAGGGGCACGCTGCGCGGTCTGGCGCACTCGCACTTCCTCTGGATGCGCCGCCACGAGTACCCGAACATCGTGCACTACGCTCCCGATCTCATCCGCGACCGCGCACTCGTCCGCGTCGCCCGCCTCTACTACCACTGGGTCGTGCTCGGGCTTGTTGTTCCCGCGGCTGTCGGCGGGTTGGTCTCGATGAGCTGGACCGGCGCCGTCAGCGGCCTGCTGTGGGGCGGCCTGGTGCGGATCTTCGTGCTCGAGCACATCGTCTGGGCGATCAACTCCTTCCTGCACATGTTCGGCACGCGGCCCTACCAGTCCAGGGAGAACAGCCGTAACGGAGGGATCTTCGCAATCGTCACGCTGGGCGAGTCCTGGCACAACAACCACCATGCCTTCCCGGAGTCGCCGTCGTTCGGTCTCGACTGGTACCGCCTCGACCCCGGGTTCTGGCTCATCAAGCTGCTCGCGTGCTGTGGCCTGGCGTGGGACCTCAAGGTGCCCTCCGCCGCGCGCATGGACGCCAAGCGCATCACCGCCGCATAGGAGACACGCACGTGGACAACAACAGCGACACGAGCAGGGA
The DNA here is from genome assembly GCF_011761185.1 of Saccharomonospora amisosensis. Taxonomy (NCBI): domain Bacteria; kingdom Bacillati; phylum Actinomycetota; class Actinomycetes; order Pseudonocardiales; family Pseudonocardiaceae; genus Saccharomonospora; species Saccharomonospora amisosensis. The sequence continues at coordinate 2,257,108 of NZ_JAAOYM010000001.1, forward strand.
AGCCATCGTCGCGTGGTGCCAGGAGTACATCGCGGGGTTGATCGACGTCGAGCCGGCGGCGGTGGATCCCGCCGCCGACTTCGACCGGCTCGGCATCGACTCCGCGCTGGCGGTATCGCTGCTGATCGAGGTGGAGCAGCGCTACGGCGTCGACCTGGCCCCGGAGGACCTGTTCGACAACCCGACGCTCAACGCGGTCGCCGACCACCTGCACGCGCACACCCAACGGACCGTGGCGTGACCGGCCGGATGGCGGAGGCGGCCGCCGCCATCCGCCACCACTACGACGTCGGCACCGACTTCTTCGCCCTGTGGCTGGACCGCTCGCTCACCTACTCGTGCGCCTGGCGCGAAGGAGAGGGTGACACGCTCGACACCGCGCAGCAGCGCAAGCTGCGGTACCACCTCGACGCCGTCGGTGCCGCCGAGGCCGACAGCGTGCTGGACATCGGCTGCGGCTGGGGCTCGATCCTGGGCGCGCTGTCGCGCGACCACGGCGTGTCCCGTGCCGTTGGCCTCACGCTCAGCGAGGACCAGGCGGCCTACGTCCGGTCCCGGGACTATCGCGGCGTCGAGGTCCACCTCCGGGGCTGGCAGGAGTACGAACCCGGCGACCGCTTCGACGGCATCATCTCCATCGGAGCGTTCGAGCACTTCGCCAGGCCCGGCGACACCAGCGCCGGCAAGATCGCGACCTACCGTGCGTTCTTCGACCGGTGCCGAAGCTGGCTACGGCCCGGCGGTGCGTTGTCGCTGCAGACGATCGCCTACGCCAACATGTCCCGCGAGAACGCCAGCACGTTCATGCAGCGGGACGTCTTCCCGGACGCCGACCTGCCGACCCTCGCGGAGATCGCCGCCGCCGCCGACGGCGTGTTCGACGTCTGCTCGCTGCACAACGGCAGGCTCGACTACGCCTGGACCTGCGAGCAGTGGGCACGCCGGCTGCGGGAGCGCCGCAGTCAGGCGGTCCGGCTCGTCGGAGCCGAGGTCGTCGCCAGGTACGAGCGCTACCTCAAGCTGTCGGCGCTCGGCTTCCGCATGGGCAAGATCTGCCTGCTGCGGCTGGTGCTGCGGCCCTTCCCCGACGGCTACTTCCGCACAGGAGGACACCGGTGAGCGCGGGCACCGCGGTGCGGTTCAACCCGTTCAGCGCGGCGTTCCGTGACGATCCCTACCCGCTCTACCAGCAGCTGCGCGAGCGGCCCGTGCACAAGACGCTGGGAATGTGGGTCGTCTCCCGCCACGCCGACGTCCGGGCCGTGCTGCAGGATCGCACGTTCAGCTCCGAGCTGATCCCACAGCTGGTGAGCAGGCAGGCCGAGCGGGTGGCCCACGAGGGCGTCGAGCGGATCCAGCGGGTTCTCCGCCTCGGCCGCGCGTCACTGGTCTTCACCGACAATCCCGGCCACGCCCGACTGCGCGGGCTCGTCAACCGCGTGTTCACCGCGCGGGCCGTCGCGGCCCTGCGCCCAAGGGCCGAAGCGATCTCCGGACGACTGGTCGAGCGGGCCCTCGCCGACGGGGGCATGGATGCCATCGAGGGACTCGCCGCGCCCCTGCCCGTCGAGGTGCTGTCGGACTGGATGGCACTGCCAGGGGAGCTCAGGAATCAGGTGGGCCCGTGGACCCACGCCATCAGACACCTGCTCGAACCGGGCCTGTTGCGCGGAACCGTGTTGGCCAGGGTGGCCGGGGTGGTCGAGGAGTTCGCGCAGGCGCTGCGTGAGGTCGTCACCCTGCGCAGGGCCCGGCCGGGCACCGACCTCGTGAGCAGCCTGCTGGCGGCCCGGACGGCCCGCGGCGATCGTTTCGGCGACGAGGAACTGGCGTTCGTGTGCATCATGTGCTTCGTCGCCGGCAACGAGACCACCAGGTCCCTCATCGGCAACACCCTGCTCGCGCTGCTACGCCACCCCGAGCAGGCCCAGCGGCTGCGCCGGAAACCGGGCCTGGCTCCGGCCGCGGTCGCGGAGGCGCTGCGCTACGACAGCCCGTTGCAGCTCACCAAACGCCTGACCACGCGCGAAACCGAGATCGGGGGCGTGCGTGTCGGAGCGGGCGAGCAGGTGCTGCTGTGCCTCGGCTCCGCGAACCGGGATCCCGCCGTTTTCGCCGGCCCCGACGTGTTCGACCTCGCCCGCGGCGCGCGCGCCCACCTCGCCTTCGGCCATGGCATGCACGGCTGCCTCGGTGGCGCGCTGGCCACGATGCAGGCCGAGTCCGCCCTCACCTGCCTGTACCAGCGCACCGAACACGTCGAGCGGGAAGGCGACGCGCTTGCGTGGCAGGACCACAGCTTCATCATCCGTGGCCTGAAGCACCTGCCGGTCTCACTGCGGGGCGCCCGGTGAGCGCCGCCGAACTCACCGAGCGGACCTGGCTGCGCCACGAGCGCACCGGCGCCGCGGTGAACCTCCTCTGCCTGCCCCACGCCGGCGCGGGAGCGTCGTCGTTCACCCGGTGGCTGTCGCTGTTTCCCGCCTCCGTCGCGCCGGTCCGCGTGCAGCTTCCCGGCAGGGAGGACGCCGTCGCCGAGCCGCCGCTGCGCAGTGCGGGTGACGTCGTGGCGGCACTGCTGCCCCGCCTCGCGCCGCTGACCGGCACGCGCCTTGCCCTGTACGGGCACAGCATGGGCGCAGTCGTCGCGTTCGAACTCGCGCGGGCGCTGTACGCGCGCGGGGTCGTGGTGGACCGCCTGTTCGTCTCGGGTCGCAGGGCGCCGCACCTGCCCGCCCGCGGCGCGCCGATCCACCGCGCGTCCGATGAGGAGCTCACTTCGGCGCTGACCACCGCCGGAGCCGACCTCACCTTCGCGGGCCCCGCGTTCCTGCGGTACGCGCTGCGGCTGGTGCGTGCCGATCTCGCGCTCTCGGACGAGTACCAGTGCCGGGACGAGGCCGTCCTGCACTGCCCCATCACCGTCTTCCACGGGATCGACGACCCGATCGTCGCACTCGAGGAGGCACACGCGTGGAACCGGCACACGGACGCGGGCTGCACCGTGCACACCTTCTCCGGCGACCACTTCTTCCACCAGCACCACCGTGCGGCGATCGCCGCCCTGATCGCCGGGGAGCTGGCATGAAGGGGCGGCTGCTGCCCGAGGTGCTGTCCGAACGCGCCGCCGCCGAGCCCGCCAGGCGGGCGTACGTGTTCCTCACCGAGGACGGGGCCGAGAAGGACTCGCTCACCTACGGGCAGCTGCACGCCAGGGCGCTCACCGTGGCGGGCGTGCTGCGCTCGCGGTGCCGCCCAGGGGAGCGGGCGCTGCTCGTGTTCCCGCCGGGCCTGGACTTTCTCGCCGCCTACTTCGGCTGCCTCTACGCGGGCGTGGTCGCGGTGCCGGTGAACCCACCACGCCGCGGCCGCGTACGGGACGCGACGTTCGGCATCGTCCGGGACTGCGAGCCCGTGGCGGTGCTGACGACCGCCGCCATGGCCGCCGGGCTACGGCCGGTTCTGGACGGACCGCTGTGGTGGCTCTGCGTCGACGACCTGCCCGGCGCGGGCCCGCCGCTCGAGCCGTGGCCGTGCACGGCCGGGTCGCCAGCCTTCCTGCAGTACACCTCCGGGTCCACGTCGGCACCGAAAGGAGTCCAGGTCTCCCACGGCAATCTCGCGGCGAACCAGGAGATGATCCGGCTCGCCTTCGGCCACGACCGGCACTCGACGGTCGTGGGTTGGGCGCCGCTGTTCCACGACCAGGGACTCATCGGCAACGTCCTGCAGCCCCTCTACGTCGGGGCCACCAGCATCCTCATGTCGCCGATGGCGTTCATCCGCAGGCCCTTGCTGTGGCTCTCGACGATCTCGCGATACCGGGCCCACACCAGCGGCGGTCCGAACTTCGCCTTCGAGGCCTGCGTCGAGCACGCCGCGCGCGCGAACTCGGCGGGGGAGCTGGATTTGAGCAGCTGGGCGGTGGCGTTCAACGGTGCGGAGCCGATCAGGCCGGACACGCTGCGCCGGTTCGCCGAGACCTTCGCGCCTTTCGGCTTCAGCAGCTCGGCGTGGTATCCCTGCTACGGCCTCGCCGAGGCGACCCTGATCGTCACCGGGAGCAGGCCGGGCCGCGGCGCGCGCACGCTCGACGTCAACACCGAGGCGCTCGGCCACCAGCGTTATGCACCCGGCGGCCGTCGCCTCGCCGGGTCCGGGTTCGCCGTGCCGGGGGAGCAGGTGCGGATCGTGGATCCCGACACACGCGTGCCCTGCGGCGACGGGCACGTCGGGGAAATCTGGGTTCACGGCCCCAACGTCGCGAAAGGCTACTGGAGGCGCCCCGAGGCGACGGCCGCGACGTTCCACGCGGAGTGCGCGGGGGAGCCGGGCCGGACCTATCTGCGCACCGGCGACCTCGGCATGATCGTCGACGGCGAGCTGTACGTCGTCGGCAGGCGCAAGGATCTGGTGATCATCCGGGGGCGCAACTACTACCCGCAGGACATCGAGCTGACCGCCGAGTCGGCGCATCCGTCGCTGCGGCCGGGTGGTTGCGCCGCGTTCTCCGTGCCCCGCGATGGCGAGGAGCGGCTCGTCGTCGTCCAGGAGATCCGGCGGGAGTACCGGCGAAACGCCGACCCCGCCGAGGTGGCGGCGGCGGTCAGGGCCGCGGTCGCGCGCGAACACGACGTGTCGCTCGCGGAGCTCGTGCTCACCCTGCCCGGCAGGCTGCGCAAGACCAGCAGCGGCAAGATAATGCGCGCGGACGCGAGGGAGCGTTTCCTGGCTTCCGGTTTCGAGGCGTGGACACCCGACATGGAGAGGACCGAGCGGAATGAGCATGCCGACACCGGCCAATCCGGACTATGAGGACGCGGTCAGGGGCGCGGTGCTCAGCATGCCCGCCGCCCAGCACCTCGGCTTCGACTTCGCGCGGATCGCACCGGGCGAGGTCGAGATCGTGCAGCCCTACCGCCCCGAGCTGACCCAGCACAACGGCTACCTCCAGGGTGGCGTGCTCGGTGCCCTCGCGGATTTCGCGGGAGGGTCCGCCGCGGGCACGCTGCTCGCGCCCGGCTGGGTGAACATGACCATTGACTACACCGTGAAGCTTCTCGCCCCCGCCAGGGGCGAGCGCGTGCTTGCCCGCGGGCGCGTCGTCAAGCCGGGTGCGCTGGTGACCGTCGCGGCCGCCGACCTGTACGCGGTCGACGGCGGCGAGCAGAGCCTGTGCGCCACCGCGCTGGTGACCATGCGCAACGTCAAGCTCGCCGAAGCCTGACGGAGCGCGGCCGGTGATGATCGACGTGGGCGGCACACCGATCGCCTGTACCGACACGGGTGTCCCCGCCGGTTCCCCCGGCGCGGAGACCATCCTTTTCGGACATGGCTTGCTGTTCGGTGGCTGGATGTTCGCCCCGCAGATCGCCGCACTACGGCAGCGCTACCGGTGCGTCACGATCGACTGGCGCGGGCAGGGCGACACGCCGGGCACCGGAGACGCGGGGATGGACACGCTCACCCGCGATGCGGTGGGCCTGATCGAGCGGCTGGGTATCGCGCCCGTGCATTGGGTCGGGCTGTCCATGGGCGGTTTCGTGGGACAGCGCGTCGCGGCGAGACACGGCGAACTGCTGCGTTCGCTGACGTTGCTCGGCACGAGCGCGGGACCCGAGAACCCCCGCCGCGTCCGGGAGTACCGCAGGCTGGCGACGTTGCTGCGCCTCGTCGGCATCGGGCCCATCGCGGGCGCGGTCAAGCCGTACCTGTTCGGACCCCGCTTCCTCGCCGATCCCGAGGGAAGGAGGGCGGTCGCTGCCTGGCAGGACCGCCTGCGTCGTGGTGACCGCGCTGCCCTGCGTGAAGCGGTGCGCGGGGTCACCGACCGAGCCCCGGTGGAGGCGGAGATCACTGGGATCACGGTGCCCACGTTGGTTGTCGTCGGCGCTGACGACAACGCCACGCCGCCGCACGAGGCCGAGCGCATCGCCGCGCTGATCCCCGGGGCCCGGCTGGAGGTGGTCGCGCGGTGCGGCCACACCAGCTCGCTGGAACGGTCCGACGTGATCACCGGGCTGCTGGAGCGGTTCCTCGCCGGTGGCCGCCAGTGAATGTCGAGCCGTGTCAGAACGCGGATCCGTTGTTGTGTCCCGAGCTGTGGTCCAGGCGCATACGCTCGAGCACTCCCGGGCGACACGGCTGACTTCGACCGGGCCACGCCGTGCTGTCTTGGTCGAGTAGGCACGAGCAGCCGAGCCCTACAGGCTCGAAGAGATGCTCTTTCCTCGTGACGATCCTGACGAGTCGCTTCACACCCGGCGCCGTCGTCGGCGACGAGGTGCACCGTCACGCCGAGCCGGTCGCGGGCGATGGAGCCGGGCACGACCACCGCGTACCGCACGCCAGGCGTGCCGAGTTCGATCACGCGCAACGTTGAACCCACATCACGTCAGCCGACGCGCGCCCGCGCTCACGGCTGATCATCTCGAACCCGATGTGGCGCTCACGAGGAGGTGTCGCCGCTCGCCAGGATCGCCGGAGATTCACCGACTGTTCGCCTCTGCCCGACCCGGCGTTCCCGACGGCTGCGCAAGCTTAGACATGTACCGGAACGGAGGTCACCTCCCATGGAGTTTCGCTACCTGGTGTCGTTCCTGGCCCTGGCGGAGGAGTTGCATTTCGGTCGGGCCGCGGCGAAGCTTCACCTCACCCAGCCCTCACTGAGCCAGCAGCTCCAGCGGCTGGAGCGCAAGCTCGGCGTGATGCTCGTGGTCCGCTCATCCCACGAGGTTCGGCTCACTCCGGCAGGCGAAGTCTTCCGAGAACACGTCCAGGCCATTGTCGAGGAGCTCGACCGTGCCACGCGCGCGGCGCGCGCGACGGCCGAGGGTCGTTCCGGAACTGTCCGCGTCGGTTACAACCTCTCGGCATGGCGGGACGTTTTGCCGAGGGTGCTTTCGGTCATGCACGAACGGTTCCCTCAGGTTGTGGTGGAGCTGTCCGAGCGGAGGTCCGGGGCGCAGCTGGCCGCGTTGCGTGAGGGCGACCTCGACGTCGCCTTCGCTTACAGCGGCGCGGCGGCGACGGACCTTGGCCAGCGCCGGCTGATGCGCGTGCCGATCGTGGCGCTGGTCGGGGTTCGCCATCCGTGGGCAGGCCGTCGTCGTGTCGACTTCGCCGAACTGGCGGGCCAGCCCTGCGTACTGTTCGCGAGGGAACAGAGCCCCGCCATGTACGACACGATCATCGCCACCGCGGAGAAGCTGGGTATCGGGCTCCAGGTCGCCCATCGCGTGGACGATCTGGGCGCCACGGCGATCGTGGTCGCCACCCGGCCGGTGGTCGCTTTCGTCTCCGCTCATCGCGGGGAGCACGAGGCCGCGGCAGGGATCGGCTCGGTGGCCGTGCCGTTCGCGGAACCGGCTCCCGCCGTGGACCTGCGCGCAGTGTGGCGCGTGGATGACCAACCGTCGACGGTGCAGGCGTTTCTGGCCTGCCTCGACGACGCGTGTCCCACGCCCGCCGCGTCCGGTTAGGACGCCGACCCTGGAGGCTCCATGGAGTTCCAGCAGCTGGTCTCGTTCGTCGCCGTGGCCGAGGAACACAACTTCGGCCGTGCCGCACATCGGCTGCACCTCGCGCAGTCGTCGGTGAGCCTGCAGGTGAAACGTCTGGAACGAGAGGTGGGCGTGGAGCTGCTCGCCCGCGCCCAGCATCCGGTCCGGCTCACCCCAGCGGGACAGGTGTTCCTCGCCGAGATCAAGGAGGCCCTGGAACTGGTCGAGCGCGCCGCCGATGCGGCACGGTCGGTTGCCGAGGGGCGCAGCGGAACGCTGCGAGTGGGATTCAACTTCGCCGCGGGCAGGCTCGTCCTGCCGTCGGCGCTGACTCGCCTGCACGCCGAACACCCGGGTATCCGCGTGGAGCTGACACAGGCTCGCAGCGGCCCGCAGCTGCGCGCGCTCGCCGCCGGTGAGCTCGATGTGGCGTTCGTGTTCGGCAGTCCCACGGGCGGCGAGGTGTCCTCAGCGCCGGTGCAACGGGTCGACCTCGTCGCGGTGGTCAATCGCAGGCACCGGTGGGCGCGCCGCGACCACGTCGGCTTTCGTGAGCTGTCCGGCCAGCAGTGCATCCTGTTCGGCAGGGAGCAGTGTCCCGCGATGTACGACGAGATCCACAACATCGCCGCGGGCACCGGGACGCAGCTCGATGTGGTGGAGAAGATCGATGATTCGCTCGCGACGGCGGCCGCCGTCCGGGCGCGCCCGCTCGTCGGTTTCGCGTCGGCGCCGAGGCTGAGCCAGGGTGGTGTGGCGGGACTGGCGACCGTGCCGATCGTCGACCCGGTGCCGAATCTCGTGCTGCATGCCGTGTGGCGGTCCGGTGAGCCCTCCGGCCTGGTGCGTTCGTTGCTGGGCTGCTTGCAGGTGCCATCGCGAGAACCAATCGCACGGTAACGCTTTACCGGTTGCCGCGCGGCGGGTGGCGAACGACGATCGATGCGGTGCCCTCGGACTGAGGAAGTGGTGGGATGCACGAGTTCTCTGTCGCCCCGCTGGTGGAGGTCGGCGACTCCGAAACCCTGACCGACGCTGTGTACGCGCGCTCACTGTCCGAACCGGACACCACCGTGCTGGCGGTCCGCGAGCGAGACGGCTGGCGCGACGTCGGGTACGGCGAGCTGGCCGGGACGGTTCTCGCGGTGGCGAGGGGCCTGCTGGCGGAAGGCGTGCGAGCAGGAGACCGCGTCGTGGTGCTCGGACCGACGTCGCTCGACTGGGTCGTGGCCGATCTCGCGGTGCTCAGCGTGGGAGCGGTGACCGTGCCGGTTTACCCGACGGCCTCGGCCGAGCAGGTGCGGGCCGTGCTGGCCGACGCTGAGCCGGTCGCGTGCTTCGCCGATCCGAACGCGCTGCCTCGGCTCGACGACGCGCTCGGCACCGAACTGGTGTGGCGGCTGGGTGAGTCGTTCGCCGAACTGGCCAGCAGTGGCGAGGCGGTCTGCGCCGACGAGGTGGGGAACCGGCGAGCGAGGGTTCGCGCCGACGACGCGGCGACGATCGTCTACACGAGCGGAACGACGGGCGAGCCGAAGGGCTGCGTGCTCACCCACCGCAACATCCTCGCCGCCTCGGGCAATGTGGTGGCCCTGCTGCCTGAACTGTTCGGGTGGCGGGGACGACAGCCGACGACACTGCTGTTCCTGCCGCTGGCCCACGTGTACGGCAGGGTGGTCCTGTACGGCTGCCTCGGCGCGGCCACGCGGACGGGGCTCGTCGGAAACGCCGCCGATCTGGTGTCCGAACTGCCCGCCTTCCGGCCGACCTTCCTCGTCGGTGTGCCCTACGTGCTGGAGAAGATCCGCAAGGCCGTGCCGGATGAGAGCGCTGTACCCGCGTTGCTCGGCGGCAGGCTCACCCACATGATCTGTGGCGGCGCCTCACTTGACGCATCCACGTTGCGGTTCTTCACCAGGGCAGGACTCACCGTGCTCGGCGCCTACGGACTCACCGAGACCGCTTCGACCGCGACGATGAGCGCCCCGACCGCCAACCTCCCCGGTGCGGCGGGCAGGCCGGTGCCGGGAACGACCATCGCGATCGGCGACGACGGCGAGATCCTCGTGCGGGGCCCCCAGGTTTCGCCCGGTTACTGGCCCGACCACGGCACGGGGCAGGAGTGGGTGCCGACAGGCGACCTCGGCGTCCTTCAGGACGGCTACCTGCGCATCACCGGGCGGCGCAAGGAGATCATCGTGACCAGCGGCGGCAAGAACGTCGCGCCGTCGTTGCTGGAGGACCGGCTCCGGCTGCATCCGCTCGTGGCCAACTGCATGGTGGTGGGGGAGGGCAGGCCCTACGTGAGCGCGCTCGTCACCGTCGATCCGGTGGCGCTGCGGAACTGGGCGGGCACCGCCGAGGTCGACCCGGCCGACCCTCGCCTGCTCGCGGAGATCGCCACGGCGGTCGACGAGGCCAACGCCCTGGTGTCGCGGGCCGAGTCGATCCGGAGGTTCCGCGTGGTCGCGGGCGACTTCACCGTCGAACGAGGCCAGCTCACCCCGTCGCTGCGGCTGCGCAGGATGGTCATCGAGAAGGACTTCGCCGCCGAGATCGAGCAGCTGTACGCGTCGTGAGTGTCGCGCCGGGTTCACGGTGTTCTGCCAGACACCCGCGGCCGAACCCGGCGCGACAATTTCGGTCTACTTCATCCAGCACACGTAGTCGAAATCCACCTTGCCGACGAGCGTGCCGGAATCGTCCTTCAGCAGGGCCTTTCCGGCGATTTCGTAGCGGCCTTCACCCTCGTCGGCGAGGATTGCCGACACCACATTCTCGTCGATCGTTCCGGTTGCCCGGATGCGCCCGGTTGCCGGGCGCAGGAAGCTGACCCTCGAGTCGCGCAGCACGAAGCTCTGGACCTGGGCGATCCGGGTGGCCAGGCCACCGGAGAACGCGCCCGCGCAGGCCACCTCGGCGGCAAGGAACAAGGCGCCGGCGTGCACCGTGCCCAGGTGGTTACGCATTTCCTTCCGGTCGGCCACCTCGGCGACGGCCGTGGCGAAGCCGACCTCGGTGACGCGGACGCCGACGTGGTTGTTGAAGGGCACGACAGAGTCGACCATCTGCCGGACCTGCTCGTAGTCGGTGCGGCCGTTCGCGGTCGCCGTGGCGAGCCGCTGCTGGGCCTGGGAGATTTCCGCGGAGAATTTGCTCTTGGGTGGCATACGATAAGTGCCGCACGAAGGTGCTAACAGCCGGTTAACTGAACCCTGCGAAAATGGTTCGATAGGAAGAGGCAATGGTCGTTGCCGGCCCCTTTCGCGCTCCGTAGAAAAGGAAAGGACGAGACCAAAACACGGTGAGCGCGGGAGTCTACGGATGTATGACGCGATTGTGGTCGGCGCACGATGTGCGGGTTCGCCGGTCGCCATGTTGCTGGCCAGGCGTGGATACCGCGTACTGCTGGTCGACAAGGTGACCCAGCCCAGCGACACGGTGTCCACGCATTACGTGCAGCAGTACGGGTTGCGCAAGCTCGACGAGTGGGGCCTGCTCGGCCGCCTCGCGGCCACGGGCGTGCCGGCGATACGGCGCATGACGATCTCCTACCGCGACGCGGTGATCGACGGCTTCGCCGACCCGCTCGACGGTATCGACCTCACCTACGCTCCGCGGCGCACGGTGCTGGATCCGATCCTGCTGGAGGGCGCGCGAACGGCGGGTGTCGAGGTCCGCGAGGGATTCACGGTTCGCGAGCTGGTCGTCGACGACGGCCGGGTCGTGGGCGTTCGCGGCGGGTACGGCGCGGAGGAGCCGGCCGAGTACCGCGCGAAGATCGTCATCGGCGCGGACGGCAGCCAGTCCTTCGTCGCGCGCTCGGTCGGCGCCGAGATCTACCGCAGCATTCCGGCCGCGTCGTTCGTCTACTACTCCTACTGGACGGGACTGCGGACGCACTTCCACAGCCGTATCGGGGTGGACCAGCAGGTGGGCGTGTGGCCGACGAGCGACGAACAGACCCTGGTCGCCATAATGAAGCCGATCGCGAGGTGGGCCGAGTTCCGCACCGATCCCGAGGCCTCGTTCCTGCAGGTCGTCAAGGACGTCGTACCCGAGTTCGCCGAGCAGCTCGTCGACGCCGGTGAACGCGTCGCGCGGCTGACCGGAATCCGCTACCCGGACAACTTCTACCGCCGCTCGCACGGTCCGGGCTGGGCGCTCGTCGGCGATGCCGGCTACCACAAGGACCCCATCACCGGTCAGGGCATCAGCGACGCGTTCGTCCACGCCGAGCTGCTCGCCGACCGGGTCGCCGAAGGTCTGGCCGGAGAGCGCGACCTCGACGAGGCGGTGGCCGACTACGAGCGAGCCCGCGACGCGGCGACCGCCTCGGCCTTCCAGTTCGCCGCCACCATCGGGGAACTGACGCTCCCGCCGCAGCTCGACGCCGTGTTCACCGCGATGTCGGGCAATGACGAGTACGCCAAGGACTTCTTCAACGTCATCGCGGGAGCACTGCCCGGCGAGCAGTTCTTCGCTCCCGAGAACGTCGCCCGCATGGTCGGGGGTGTGCGCGCATGACCGTGAAGCTCATGACGATCGGCGACAGCTTCGCCGAGGGCCGCGGCGACCCGCTGCCCGACGGCAGGTTCCGCGGTTGGGTGCCGCGGCTGGCGGAGCTGATCGGTGTGCGTCCCGACGAGTACGTCAACCTGGGATCGTTCGGCGCCACCACGCAGGACGTCGTCGACCACCAGCTGGCCACGGCGCTCGACTGCGACGCTCCGCTGTACGGCGTCACGGTCGGGGGCAACGACCTCGTGTCACGCGAGTACGAGGCGGCGCGCTTCCGGCACAACCTGCGGCACATACTCACCCTCCTCACGATGCGCGGCGCGCGCGTGTTCACGATCAACTGGCCGGACATCCCAGGGCGGATCCCCGGCCTTTCCGACGACAAGCGCCGCGCTCTGCGAGCGCGGTTCGCCGATGCCAACGAGTACATGAACAAGCTCACCGCCGAACTGGGCGTGCTCCGTTACGACATGATCGACACCCCCGTGACCAGGGACTCAGCCATGTGGAGCCCGGACGGGATGCACCCGAGCCCGGAGGGGCACCGCGTCATCGCGGCCCAGATCGCCGAGCTGCTGAGCTGCAGCGGTGATCCATCCCCAGCGTGAGAAGGGATCCTTGTGAAGCAGCACCACCCGGAACAGCCCGCGCGCAACCCGATCGCCATCGTGGGTGTCGCCGGCCTGTTCCCCATGGCACACACCTACCGCGACTTCTGGCAGAACGTCGTCGACGCCGCCGACTGCACCGAGGAGGTACCCCCGTCTCGCTGGCGGGCCGAGGACTACTACGATCCCGACCCGAGCGCACCGGACAAGACCTACTGCACGCGCGGCGGGTTCGTGCCGGACGTGCCGTTCAGCCCGCTGGAATGGGGCCTGCCGCCCAAACAGCTCGAGGTCACCACGGCCGTACAGCTGCTGAGCCTCGGTGTCGCGCGTGACCTGCTGAGTGACGCGGGGGCCGTCGGCTCCGACTGGTACGACCCCTCGCGAACGGGCGTCGTGCTGGGCTCCGCGGGACCGACCACCCTGTCGCACCCGCTCGCCGCGCGGCTGAGCACACCGGTGCTGCGGGCCGTCGTGCGCAGCTGCGGCCTGTCGGAACAGGACGCCGAGGAGATCGCCGCGCGCTACGTCGAGGCGTTCCCGCAGTGGGAGGAGAACTCCTTTCCCGGGCTGCTGGCCAACGTCATCGCCGGCCGGATCGCCAACCGGCTCGATCTCGGTGGCATGAACCTCACGGTGGATGCCGCGTGCGCCAGCTCGCTCTCGGCCGTGCACATCGCCATCGGTGAGCTCGTCTCGGGCCGCGCAGACATGATGATCACCGGTGGCTGCGACACCGAGAACTCGATCTTCGGCTACATGTGCTTCAGCAAGACGCAGGCACTGTCGAAGTCCGGGCGCATCCGCCCGTTCGACGACGACGCCGACGGCACCCTCGTTGGCGAGGGAATCGGCATGCTCGCGCTGAAGCGGCTCGCCGACGCCCAGCGCGACGGCGACCGGGTCTACGCCGTCATCCGCGGTGTCGGGTCCTCGAGCGACGGCCGGTTCAAGAGCATCTACGCCCCGCGCGCCGAGGGACAGGCTCTGGCACTGCGCCGTGCCTACGCCGACGCCGGCGTCTCCCCGGCTTCCATCGGCCTGTTCGAAGCCCATGCCACCGGCACCAGGGTCGGTGACCGCACGGAGCTGACCGCGCTCGACGAACTGCTGCGCGAGGCCACCGACGAGAAGCGGTTCGCCGCCATCGGCAGTGTCAAGTCACAGATCGGCCACACCAAGGGCGCCGCAGGTGCGGCGAGCCTCATCAAACTCGCGCTGTCGCTGTACCACAAGACGCTGCCACCGACGATCAATGTGGATCGTCCGAACACGACTGTCGACTTCGCGGACTCCGGCTTCTACCTCAACACCACCACCAGGCCGTGGATCGCCGATCCGAAACGGCCGGTGCGCAGGGCCGCCGCCTCGGCGATGGGCTTCGGCGGCACGAACTTCCACGTCGTGGTGGAGGAAGCCAGCGCCGACCGCGCGGCGATCCGGACCCACCACGGAACCGCGAAGGCGCACCTGTGGCACGCGCCAGACCCGGAGAGCCTGCTCGAGCTGCTGCGCTCGGGCGCGGAGCCCAGCAGGGACATCGTGCCGCAGGAGCACGCCCGGGTCGGTTTCGCGTCGCTCGGCGAGGCCGAGTCGTTGCGCGCGACCGCGATCGAGTCGCTGGCCGCGGATCCGGCCGCCGAGAGCTGGTCGCACCCCTCGGGTGTGTTCTACCGCCGCAGGGCGCTACCCGACGTGCGGATCGGCGCGCTGTTCGCGGGCCAGGGCAGCCAGTACGTCGACATGGGACTGTCGGCCGTGCTCAACAACCCCCTCGTCGCGAGCGCGTTCGACGACGCCAACGCCGCCTTCGCGGGCGCGGAGCGGACCCTCGCCGAGGTGGTGTTCCCACCGGCGTCGTTCGACGGGTCCACGCGCGCGGACAGCGACCTGGTGCTGCGCCGCACCGAGAACGCCCAGCCCGGCATCGGCGCACTCGCCGCGGGACAGTTCCGTTTCCTCACCGCGCTCGGCCTGGACTGCGCGGGCTTTCTCGGGCACAGCTTCGGCGAGCTGACCGCACTGTGGGCGGCGGGCGCGCTCGACGACGCGGCGTTCTTCGCGCTGGCCCGCGCACGTGGCCTCGCGATGGCCCCTCCGGCCGACCCCGACTTCGACGCGGGGGCCATGCTCGCGCTCGAGGCCGACCGAACCACTGTGACCGAACTGCTCTCCGCGCACCCTGGGGTCAGCGTCTGCAACCACAACGCTCCCGACCAGGTCGTGGTGGGTGGGTCGACGCTCGCCGTCGCGGAGGTGGCCGCCGCCTGCAAGCGGCATGGCATCGGTGCGACGCCGCTTCCCGTCGCCGCCGCCTTCCACACCGAGCGGGTCGAGCACGCCGTCGACGCCTTCGCGGAGGCGCTGGCCGGCGTGGAGATCGGCGCGCCTGCCAAACCGGTGTTCGCCAACACCGCGGGTGCCACCTACGGAGCGGACGCCGACGCCAACCGGCGGAACCTGGCCGAGCAACTGCGCCGCCCGGTCGAGTTCGTCGACGGGGTGCGCGCACTGCGCGCCTCGGGCTGCACCGTGTTCGTCGAGTTCGGACCCAAGCGCGTGCTGAGTCAGCTGGCCGAACGCATCCTCGGCGCCGACGAGGTCCTCGCCATTGCGACCGACCTCGGCGCATCGATCGACAGCGACCTGGCGCTGCGGCGCGCCGCGGTACAGCTGGCCGTAGTCGGTGCGCCGGTCCACGACATCAACCGGTTCGACGCCGAGCCGCTCCAGGTGCCGCGCCCCGAGGGCATGACCGTGACCCTCACCGGCCACGACTACGTTCCCGACAGCCGCGAGGCCGCGTATGCGGCCGCACTGGACGGCGCCTACCAGATCAGCACCGCCGAGGCTGCGCCCGTCACGCCCGTCACGCCCGTCACGCCCGTCACGCCTCCCGCCGGACCGATCGAGGCCGGGCCGCCCGCCGCTCCTGCCCTGCCGGAGCCCTCGGCGGCGATCGCCCCGGTAGGGCCCCCCGCGGCGGATTCGCGTCCCGAACCGCCCGTCGCCGACGGCTTCGGCGAGCTCGCCGCCAAGCATCTGGACCTGCACAGCCGCTACGTGGAGGGGCAGCTGCGGATCGCGGACGGCCTCGTCGAGGCACTCGAGCACGCCACCACCCCGGGTGCGCAGGCAGCCGTGGAGGCCGTCACCGGACACAGCGTGGCCATCGGTGAGACCCACGTGCGTGTCAACGAGATTCTGGCCGCGCTCGCCGAACGCGAGCTGGGCGGCACGACGGCCGAGCACCCGGCACCGGGATGGTCGCCGCCCGCCGCGCGGCCCGAACCGGCGACCGCGCCAGAGCCCACCACCCAGCCCGGCCCGGTACGGCCGCCCGCGGCCGAGACCCCCTCTGTCCCGCGGCCACGGGACACGCCGCAGGCCGCGCCTGCTGAGGCGGTCGCTGCGGCGCCTGTTGTGGGGTCGGGTGATGTGGAGTCGGTGTTGGTGGAGGTGGTGGCGGAGAAGACGGGTTATCCGGTGGAGTTGGTGGATTCGTCGATGGATTTGGAGGCGGATCTGGGGGTTGATTCGATCAAGCGGGTGCAGATTCTGGGTGCGTTGGGGGAGCGTTTTCCGGAGTTGCCCGCCGTGTCGCCGGAGCAGGTGGGTGAGTTGCGGACGGTGGCCGACGTGGTCGGGTTCCTGACCGCCGCGCCTGCTGAGGCGGTCGCTGCGGCGCCTGTTGTGGGGTCGGGTGATGTGGAGTCGGTGTTGGTGGAGGTGGTGGCGGAGAAGACGGGTTATCCGGTGGAGTTGGTGGATTCGTCGATGGATTTGGAGGCGGATCTGGGGGTTGATTCGATCAAGCGGGTGCAGATTCTGGGTGCGTTGGGGGAGCGTTTTCCGGAGTTGCCCGCCGTGTCGCCGGAGCAGGTGGGTGAGTTGCGGACGGTGGCCGACGTGGTCCGGTTCCTGACCGCCGCCCCTGCGGACACGGAGCAGCCACCTGCCAGCACGGTCGAACCCGTCGCCGCCCCACCCGAGATCACGCGCCTGCACCTGGAGCTGACTCGGCTGCCCGCCGTCGACGAGGTGCGCGGTGCTTACGCCGCCGATCCCGTCGCCGTCGTGACCTCCGGCCGCCTCGCCGAGACCCTCGAACGGCGCGGCTGGCAGGTCGTGCTCCTGGAGCGTGACCTCTCCTGGGACGCCGCCACCGCCGAGCGGATGCTCGCCGAGCAGGTCGGCAAGCTCGGCAGGATCGACCTGTGCCTGGTGACCCTCGCGGCCCGCGACTGGGCGGCCGCCACGGAGACGCTCGCGGGCACGTTGCTGCTCGCCAAGCACGTCCTTCCCAAGCTCACCGAGACCGCTGGCGGCGGTAGGGCTGCCTTCGTCACCGTCACCCGGCTCGACGGCGGACTCGGCCACCACGGCACCGCCGCCGAGGCGGACGCGATGCTCGGCGGCGTCGCGGGGCTGGTCAAGACGCTGCGCCACGAGGAGCCCTCGGTCTTCAGCCGCTCTGTCGATCTGGCGCCCGAGCTACCCGAGGGCACGGTCGCCGACCTGTTGCTCGCCGAGATCAGCGATGCCGACCTCACCACCACCGAGGTGGGCATCGATGCCGAAGGCCGCCGCTGGACACCGCGGTTCGCCGAGCGCGACGACGAGCTCGAGCCCGCGGCGGAGCTGGCCGACGACGAGGTCCTGGTCGTCACGGGAGGGGCTCGGGGGGTCACCGCGGCCTGCGTGCGTGCCCTCGCCGACCGATGCGGGGGTGAGTACCTCCTACTCGGCCGTACTCACCATGGTGACCTTCCGTCCTGGGCGGAGGGCGTCGCGGAGGGCGGTCTCAAGCCCGCGCTCATCGAGGCCATGCGCGCCGAAGGTGGCGAGCTGACGCCCCGCGAGATCGAACGCCGCTACCGCGAGCTGCTGGCCCGCAGGGAAATCCAGGAAACGCTCGATGCACTGCGGGCCAGTGGAGCCAGGGCCACCTACGTCGCCGTCGATGTCACCGACGCCGCCGCCGTGCGTGCCGCGCTCGCCGAGCATGCCCCACGGGTCACCGGCGTCGTTCACGGCGCGGGCGCTCTCGCCGACGCCAGGCTCGCCGACAAGACACCCGAGGCCGTGCGCACCGTGCTCGGCGCGAAGCTCACCGGCCTGCGGGCGGTGCTCGACGCACTCAGCAGCGCGCCGCTGCGGCACCTGCTGCTGTTCGCCTCGGTCGCCGGGGTGTACGGCAACACGGGACAGGCCGACTACGCGATGGCCAACCAGGCGCTCGGCAGGCTCGCCGCCACCTGGAAGCGGTCCGAGCCGGGTCGGCGGGTCACCGCGATCGACTGGGGCGCTTGGGACGGCGGCATGGTCACGCCGGAACTGCGCGAGGTCTTTCTCGCCAGGGGAGTGCCGCTGCTGCCGCCGGACACCGGCGCCAGGATGTTCACCGAGCAGTTCGCGACCACCCGTCACGACGACGTCGAGGTGCTCGCCGGGCCCGCCACCACGCTCAGCGAGCCGCCGGTCGCCGCGCCCACACCAGGGCTGCTCGCCCGCAGGGACATCGCCACCGTCGCGGCCGATCCCGTGATCGCCGACCACCGCATCGGCGCGCATCCCGTCCTGCCCGCTTCGGCGGCCCTCGGCTGGATGGCGTCCATTGTGGAGCGCGCGAATCCCGGGCTGAAGGTGGTCGAAGTGCGTGGCTTCGACGTGCAACGCGGCATCGTGTTCGACGGCGGCCAGGAACCGGAGTACTGGCTGCACGCCGAGCCCGGTGAGGTCGACGCCGACGACCGGCTCGTCGTCCCCGCCGCGGTGCTCTCCGGCCCCGACGGTGCCAGGCAGTCCCACTACCGGGCGGTCTTCGTGCTCTCCCCTGAGCCCGCGCCGGGTCCCACGCTGCCCGGGTACGTCGTGGGCGAGGGACCCGAGAACGGGCTGTGCACCTATGCCGACGCGGACCTGTTCCACGGACCACTGCTGCAGGGGGTGCGGCGCATTCTCGAACGCGAGCCCCGCAGGCTCGTCACCGAGTGCAGGCTCACCGACACGCCCGTCGCGGGCGGTGGCTACGCGGCCGCACTGCACAGCCCCGTCCTCGGCGACGTCGTCCTCCAGTCCGCGGCCGTGCTCGGCGTGTGGTTCCTCGACGCGGGCTGTCTGCCGCTCGCGATAGCGCGCTGGGAGTTCTTCGCGCCGCTGCCCGCCGGTGAGCCGTTCGTCGCCGTGGTCGGCAACCTCAGGGACGGCCCGATGACCGTCACGGTCGACGTGTCGGTGTGCGAGCCCGGCGGCGGTGTCCTGCAACGCTTGACCGACGTGACGATCGTGGCCACCGCGGACCTGCGGGCGAAGTTCGCCGAGGCGGTCCGGCTGCGCGAGACGGAGTCCCGATGACCACCACCTTCGACGACGCCCTCGCCTTCGACGGCGAGGCCTTCGACGCCCTCGCCCCGCTGACCGCCCCCGAGGCGCGCGCCGCGGCACCCGCCGCCACACCCGGAGCTGCCGGTGGCGGCCATGTCCTGCGCCGGATCCGCGAGAGCGTCGTCGCCGCCCACGCCTCGGCGCTCGGCGCCCAGGAGGCGCTGCAGCGGCTGCGTATCGCCCGGATCGCGGTCGCCACCCCCGAGGCGGTCCCACCGCAGCGGCGACGGGTGTTCCTGGCGACGGCGCAGCGCACGGACAGCCATGGCCTCGCCGTGCTGTCGACCTCGATGGACAGGCTCGCGCCGCGCGAGCTGCCCGCGCCCGCCACCACAGAGGGCGCGTTCAAACCCCTCGCCCGCACCGCGGCGACCCGGCTGGGCCACGCCGAACTGGAGAAGCTGCGTGAAGGTGACATGGCGGGGGTGTTCGGCGCGGCCTACGACCAGCGCGGCGACAATCCCCAGGTCCGGCTGCTGAGCACCACGCAAGGGCTGGTGACCGATGTGCTCGGCGTCGACCGCGGGGCAGGCAGGTGGAACCGCGGCGCGCTGCGGGCGCGCTGCGTGCTGCCCGGTGCGCCCAGCGACCCGGTGGCGGCAGTGCTGGAGGCCGTCGCCCAGGCCGCGCAGGTGTTCGCGCTTCAGGCGGGGCTGCACCTGTGCTTCGCCGATGCCGCATTCGAGTTCGGTCCCGCCGAGGTCGAGCTCACCGAGGCGCTGCCGGACGCTCCGGCCGAGCTGAGCATCGAGGTGTCCGACGTGGACATGATCCCCCGGCCCTGGCTCACCGCCGAGGCGGAGCTGACCGTATCGGGGGTCGTCGCGGCCAGAGTGCACGGGTTGCGGCTGGAAGTCAGAGAGCGGCCGGGCGTGCCGGTGGGACCCGAGACCGGCGGCGTGGTGCCGCGGTTCCTCGGCCGCCGCAACGCCCAGGGTGAACCGGCCCTGCTCGGTGAGTTCCACATGATCCACAGCTCGCGGGGAGACCTGGCCATCATCCTCGGGCCCGAGTTCGCCCACTATGCGGGTAGGCGCGCCACCCGCATGCCCAGCGGCGGTCTGCGCCTTTGCGACCGGCTCATGACAGTGGAAGGCACGCGCCACCAGCTGCAGGCGGGACGTGCCGTCAGCGAGTACGACTCGCCGGCCGACTGCTGGTACTACCTGGAGTCGGCCAACGCGTCGATGCCCAACGTCATCTACATGGAAACGTCGCTGCAGTCGGCGCTGCTGCTCGGCTACTACCTCGGGGCGACCCTGACCGACCCGCAGGAGGACTACAGCCTGCGCAACCTCGACGGCACAGCCACCGTGCTGCGCGAGGTCGACCTGCGGGACTGCACGATCCAGCAGCGTTCCGAGCTGCTGAGCACCAGCGTCCTGAGCGGTGCGGTGCTGCAGAGCTTCTCCTACGAGCTCAGCGTCGACGGCGAACCGTTCTACCGGGGCGAGTCGCTGTTCGGGTTTTTCTCCGAGCAGGCGCTGGCCAATCAGACCGGTCTCGACGGCGGCGGGTACGTGCCGACCTGGCTGGAACGCCAGCTCGTCACCCCGCCCGTACGGACCATCGAGGTCGGAGCGCGCGGGCCGCATGGTCCGGCCCGCAACACCGGTCACCTGCACCTGCTCGATCATGTGCAGGTCGTCGATGACGGTGGCGACTACGGCCGAGGCTACCTACGCGCCGTGCGCCCGGTGCGCGAGGACGACTGGTTCTTCCGTCGCCACTTCCATCTCGACCCGGTGATGCCCGGCTCGCTCGGGGTGGAGGCGGTGATCCAGGCGATGCAGGAGTGGCTCGTCGACTCCGGTCTTGCCGCGGACCTGCCTGAGCCGGAGTTCGTGCTGCCCGCCGGTGTGCCCATGACGTGGCGCTACCGGGGTCAGATTCTGGCCACCGACAAGGAGATGACGTTGGAGGTGCACCTCAAGGACGTGCGTGCCGACCACGAGCGGGTCACCGTCATCGGCGACGCGAGTGTGTGGAAGCCGGGTATGCGTATCTACCACCTGGAGAACGTGGCTGTGGAGCTCCGCGGAGCGCGGTCATGACCGCGGCGCAGGCCCTCGCCAGAACCCCCGGCGAGCTCTACGGGGTGCTGGCCGAGCTCGCGGCGCCGTGCTACGTGCTCGATCACGGTGGCGCGGCGGCGACCACCGACGAACGCGCGGCGAGAGCGGCCGGTGCCAGGGTGCTGGCCGCGGCCCCGCCGGTGGCGCCCGAGCGCCTGGGCTCCCCGGAGTTCCGGCGTGACCACGGCGTGCGTTACGCCTACATGAGCGGTGCCATGGCCAACGGCATCGCATCGGAGCGGCTCGTCGTCGCGATGGCGAAGGCAGGCCACCTGGCCTCCTACGGCGCGGCCTCGAGCGTCCCGGACACCGTCGACGCCGCGCTCGACACCATCAGCAGGCAGGTCGCGGGTGCGCCGTTCGCCTGCAACCTCATCCACAGCCCGAGCGAGCCCGCGATGGAACGGTCCACCGTGGACCTGTGCCTTCGGCACCGGGTGAGGTGTGTCGAGGCATCGGCCTTCCTCGACCTCACGCCGCAGATCGTGCGCTACCGCGCCGCCGGTCTCAGCCGCGGTGCGGACGGCAGTGTCCACATCGGGCACCGCGTGGTCGCCAAGGTGTCCAGGGCCGAGGTGGCCGAACGGTTCCTCCGGCCCGCCCCCGAGGAGACCCTGCGCGAACTGGTCTCGGCCGGTGCCATCACCGGTGAGCAGGCTGAGCTGGCCCGCACCGTTCCCATGGCCGACGACATCACCGCCGAGGCCGACTCGGGCGGGCACACCGACCGTCGCCCGCTCACCGTGCTACTGCCCGAGCTGATCAGGGCGCGTGACGCCGTGCAGGCCGACCTCGGTTACCGCAGGCCGGTACGCGTCGGCGCCGCGGGCGGGATCGGCACCCCCGACGCCGCCTACGCGGCCTTCGCGATGGGCGCCGCCTACGTCGTCACCGGCTCCATCAACCAGGCCGCCGTCGAGTCGGGCCAGTCGGCGGCGGTCAAGCGGCTGCTCGCCACCGCCGACGTCGCCGACTGCGAGATGGCCCCGTCCTCCGACATGTTCGAGCTCGGCGTCGACGTGCAGGTGCTCAAACGCGGCACGCTGTTCGCCAGTAGAGCCAAGAAGCTCTACGAGCTGTACCGCTCGTGCGCCGGAGTCGACGACATCCCGGCCGAACAGCGGGCCGAGCTGGAGGCCAAGGTGTTCCGGCGCCCGCTGGCCGACGTGTGGCAGGAGACCGTGGCCTACTTCGCCGAGCGGGACCCTGCCCAGATTGAGCGGGCGCAGGACGACCCGAAGCGGAGGATGGCGCTCACCTTCCGCTGGTACCTCGGCCTGTCGTCGCGGTGGAGCATGACCGGCGATCCCGAACGGTCTGCGGACTACCAGGTGTGGTGCGGCCCCGCCATGGGCGCGTTCAACGCCTGGGCATCGGGCACCTACCTCGCACCGGTCGAGAACCGCAACGTCGCGGAGCTGGCCGGGCAGCTCATGCGCGGCGCTGCCTTCGCGGGCAGGGTCGCCGCGTTGCGTGTCGCGGGCGTACGGCTGCCGACGGCCTGCGCCCGCTACCGCCCGGTTCCCTCCACCGGGCAGATTGGAGAGATCCCGTGACCACCAGGCAAGGCTCGGTTTGGCTGCTCTGCCCCGGCTGCGGGGAGATGATCTACGGCCGCAGCTTCGACCGCGCGGACAAAGTGTGCCCCCTGTGCGGCCACCACGCGGCACTCAACGCCCCCCAACGGCTCGCCCAGTTGCTCGACGAAGGCTCCATGCGGGTACTCGACCACACGATCCCCGACAGCGACCCACTCGGGTTCGCCGACACTGAGCCCTATCCGGAACGCCTGCGCAAGGCGCGGATCCGCACCGGGCTCGACGAGGCGGCCGTGTGCGCGCGCGGCGCCATCGAAGGCCATCCGGTCATCGTGGCCGTGCTGGATTTCCGCTTCCTCGGCGGCAGCCTCAGCGCCGCCGTGGGCGAGGCGATCACGCAGGCCGCCGAGCAGGCGTTGCGAGAACGCACCCCGCTGGTGCTCGTCACCGCCTCAGGTGGTGCCCGCATGCAGGAAGGTGTGCTCGCGCTCATGCAGATGGCCAAGACCAGCCAGGCGCTGGGGCAGCTCGACGAGGCGGGCGTGCTGACGGTCACCATCGTGACCGACCCTACGTTCGGTGGTGTGGCCGCCTCGTTCGCGACCCTGAGCGACGTGATCATCGCCGAGCCAGGCGCGCGCCTGGGTTTCGCGGGCCGCAGAGTCATCGAGCAGACCATCAGGGAGTCGCTGCCAGCCGACTTCCAGACGGCGGAGTTCCTGCTGGAGCACGGCATCGTCGACGCGATCCGGCCCCGCCACGAGCTGCGGTCAACGCTGGCCCGGCTACTCTCCGCCGCCACACGTAGCGGTGCCGCCCATGCCGGCGCGCGGGAACCGGCCACCGCGCTGGTCACCGATCCGGGGGAGCTGGCCGACCGGCACCCGTGGGAGACCGTCCGGGCCGCCCGCAGCCTCGACCGACCATCCACTCTGGACTACATCGGTATGCTGGTGAGCGAATTCGTCGAGTTGCACGGCGACCGGCTCGGCTCCGACTGCCCCGCCGTCGTCGGCGGTGTCGGCTACCTCGCCGACGTGCCGATCGTCGTGATCGGCACACAGAAGGGCCACACCGCGGCCGAGCTGACCGAGCGCGGCTACGGTATGCCCAGCCCCGCAGGCTATCGCAAGGCGGCGCGGCTCATGCGGCTCGCCGCGAAGCTGGGCCTTCCCGTCGTCACCTTGATCGACACCGCCGGTGCGCACCCCGGCGCGGACGCTGAACGCAACGGGCAGTCCGTCGCCATCGCCGAGAACCTGCGACTCATGGCGGGCCTTCCGGTGCCCACGGTGGCCGTCGTCATCGGCGAGGGCGGCAGCGGGGGAGCGCTCGCCCTCGCTGTCACGAACCAGGTGCTGATGTGTTCCAACGCCGTCTACTCGGTGATCAGCCCAGAAGGGTGTGCCTCGATCCTGTGGAAGGACACCGAGGCCGCGCCACGCGCGGCCGAGGCCCTGCGCGTCGATGCGCGCAGTCTGCTGGAACTCGGTGTGATCGATGGCGTGGTTCCCGAGCCGCACGGAGGCAGCGGCGCCGACCACGCGGCCGCCGCCTCGGCGCTGCGGGAGGCACTGACCGGCGTCCTGCACGAGTTGATGCCCCTGGACGCGATGACCATCGTCGTCGACCGCCGGGCTCGGTTCCGCCGTTTCGGCATGGCGCCGAACGTGGAGGACGCACAAGACATCGAGGATGCCGAGCAGAGGGAGACCGCGTGACCACCAACCCCGAACCCGCCGAGCGTCTCCTGTTCGCCTTGCGCGACAACGTGGTCGCGCTCGCTACCCAGACACCCCACCCGCCTAGCTGGATCAGGGTGGCCGTGGGCGACACGGCACTGGAGCTGTCCTGGGACGGCGTCCCCAACCCGGTCCAGGTTCCCGAGCACGCCGCGCCGCCGGAGACCGAGGCCGCCGCACAGGAGGAGCCTGACGAGCAGGGGGAGGGCACCCAGCACATCGAGGCCCCCACCGTCGGCGTGTTCTACCGTGCGCCCGAGCCCGGTGCGACGCCGTTCGTGTCCGTCGGCGACACGGTCACCGCCGGCCAGCAGGTCGGGATCGTCGAGGCGATGAAGCTGATGATCCCGGTGCTGGCCGACCGCGCGGGGCGGGTCACGGAGATCCTCGTCCCCGACGCCACGCCCGTCGAGTACGGGGAGCCACTGCTGGCCTGGGTTCCGGTGGGAGCCGGCTGATGGTGGACACGGTGCTCATCGCCAACCGCGGCGAGATCGCACTGCGCATCGCGCGCACGTGCCGCAGGCTGGGGCTGCGGACGGTCGCCGTGTACTCGACGGCTGACCGCGACTCCGGCGTCGTCCGCTTCGCCGACGAGGCGGTGCACATCGGCCCGCCCGCGCCCAAGCGCAGCTACCTCAGCATTCCGGCGATCATCGAGGCCGCGCGCAGGACCGGAGCCGACGCCATTCACCCCGGTTACGGTTTCTTGTCTGAGAACCCCGACTTCGCAGAGGTGTGCGAGGACGAGGGGCTGGTCTTCGTGGGGCCGCCCGCTCAGGTTATGCACAGGCTCGGTGACAAGGCGATGGCCAGGGCGCTGATGGTGGACGCAGGCCTGCCACTGCTGCCGGGAGTCACGTCGGCCGTGGAGCAGGCCGCCGACGCCGAGGAACTGGCGGACGACATCGGCTACCCGGTGATCATCAAGGCGGTTGCCGGCGGTGGCGGTCGGGGCATGCGCGTGGTTCGCGACCGGGCGGATCTCGCCGCGGCGTACCACCAGACGCGCGCGGGTGCGCAAGCTGTCTTCGGCGACGGCAGAGTCTACGTCGAACGTTACCTCGAGTCGGCGCGGCACGTGGAGGTCCAGGTGCTCGCCGACCGCTACGGCGACGCCGTGCACCTCGGTGCCCGTGACTGCTCGGTGCAGCGCAGGCATCAGAAACTCGTCGAGGAGTCGCCCGCGCCCGGGCTCGCCCCCGGCGGCCTCGCCGAGCTCGGCGAGGCCGCGGTCAAGGCCGCGCGCATGGCGGGCTACGTCGGAGCTGGAACGTTCGAGTTCCTCGTTGACGCGCACGGACGGTACTACTTCATGGAGGTCAACTGCAGGCTCCAGGTCGAGCACCCGGTGACGGAACTGGTGACCGGGCTCGACCTCGTGGCCGAGCAGTTGCGGATCGCGAGTGGTGAGCAGCTGGGCTACGCACAGCGGGACATCACCGTGCGGGGCTGTGCCATCGAGTGCCGCGTCAACGCCGAGGACCCCGCGCGTGGTTTCGCGCCCGCCGCGGGCCAGGTCACGGAGTTCATCCCTCCGGGAGGGCCTTTCGTGCGCGTGGACACCCACCTGACGAGCGGCTACCGCATTCCCGCGGACTACGATTCCCTGCTCGCCAAAGTGGTGGTGTGGGGCGGCGATCGGGAGACGGCGATCGCGTCGATGCGAGCCGCGCTGAGTGAGCTGGTGGTGCGTGGGCCCGGGGTGGCGACCACGGCGCCGTTTCTGCGGGAGCTGCTCGCCGATTCCCGGTTCGCGGCAGCGACGCACGACACCTCGCTAGTGGGGACCGTGCTGTTCGGGAGCGCGGCGTGAACCTCGAACTGGTGGTGGCCGCGAAGAAGCCGGTCGCCGACGGAGTCGTGCTACTCGATCTGCGACCGCGTGGCTGCCTGTCGCTACCGCAGTGGCAGCCGGGTGCGCACATCGACCTCGTGTTGGGCAACGGCCTGGTGCGGCAGTACTCGTTGTGCGGGGACCCCGCCGACCGCTCCCGGTACCTGCTGGCCGTGCTGCGCGAACCGCGGGGCAGGGGTGGTTCGCGGCACGTGCACGATCGGCTCGCCGCCGGCGACATGGTCGAGGTGGGCGGGCCGAGAAACCATTTCCCGCTGGTGGCGGCCGAGCGCTACCTGTTCCTCGCGGGCGGGATCGGCATCACGCCACTGCTGCCGATGGTCGCGGCGGCTGATGCTCGGGGCGCAGCCTGGCGACTCGTCTACGGAGGCCGGACCCGGGCGGCCATGGCCTTCCACGCCGACCTCGCCAACCGCTTTCCCGGCCGGGTTGTGGTGTGTCCGCAGGACGAAACGGGCCTGCTCGACCTCGAGGCCGAGTTGAGTACGCCTCGGCCGGGCACGGTTGTGTATTGCTGCGGCCCCGAACCGATGCTGGCGGCGGTGGAACGGGCGTGTGCAGGCTGGCCACCGGGCGCCCTGCACGTCGAGCGGTTCGCCCCGAAACCGCACGGTGGCACCGCCGAGGCGTTCGAGGTGGAGCTGGCGGGCTCCGGCAGGGTGCTGAGCGTGCCCGCGGACCGGACGGTGCTGCAGGTGCTGGAGGCTGCCGGAGTGCTCGTGCTGTCCTCGTGTGAGGAGGGCACGTGCGGAACCTGTGAGACGGGGGTGCTCGAGGGAGTGCCCGACCACAGGGACAGCGTGCTCACCGACGCGGAGCGGGCCGAGGGTCGTTCGCTCATGGTTTGCGTGTCACGCTCCCGCACACCCAGGCTGGTGCTGGACCTGTGAGCGATGGCCGCTCGTGTGGTCAGCCGTGTGCGAGTACAGCCCGGTGCCGCAGAAGTCGCGCCGTAGTTCCGTGCTCGGCACCCCGGTGCTGACCGTGATCGCAGCGTTCGTCGTTGTGAAACAGCTGAATGGACCCTGCTGCGGACGGTGCGCACTTTGACTCGTCGACGCCACTACGGCGCTCGAGAACCCGTTCGACTGAGCGCTTTCAGGGCAGCTGCAGGTCAGCGCGGTGCTTGAGCGTGGGGTTCTGGGGTGGTTCCCCCCTCGGACACAGACCGTAACCCCACATGTGCGCTTCGAGTGTTATCTCGGCGCGCACTTCGTGTTTTCCGGGCTGGTAGGCCAGGTTTGTGGTGGGCGTCGGCTTTGAGGAGAACGACACCAACGGTCAGGACACACACCCGGCCACCACTCCCGTCGCGCCCACAGCTGCGGGAGCGGCGCGGGGCCGCAACCGTCGGCGCCGGTGGTGGATATCGCCCTGGACACCAGCACTCACCATGCCGACAGCGCAAGAACCAACACCGGCGCGGGCGGGGCACGGAGGACAGTGGCGGTCGCGCTGGACCTGGCCCGCGTTCACGGCCTCGGCCTGCTCGGCCCAGGCGGCCACGCCGGCCTGGCCGTAGAGGGCGGGCGGATCGGTGCGTCGGCGCTGGTTGCCCAGTTCGTCGTAGCCGTAGGTGGTGGTCTGGTTGAGCGCGTCGGTGGTGCTGGTGACCCGGCCCGCGGCGTCGTAGCCGGTGGTGGTCACCGGTGTGGCGGTGGTGGGCTGCTGACCTCCCGACTCGACCTCCACGGGAGGTGCCGTGGCTGTGACTTGCCTGCCGATCCCGTCGTATGTGTAGCTGGTGGTGAACTGCGCGGGGTCGGCTCCGGTGGCGGTGCCACGCGGGTCGACCTCGGACAGCACCAGCCCGGCCTCGTCGCGGTTGATGAGGGTGACCAGAGATTCCTTTCCGGTGTGGATGGTCTCGGATGTCTCCCGACCGAGCGGGTCGTAGCCGACCTCGACGTCGGTGTGCACGGACCAGTCGGCGTTGCGCCCGATGACCCGCACCGGGTTGTCCAGCTGGTCGTAGGTGGTGTGCTCCGAGCGAATCCGGTCGCCGTCGCGGAAGTCTGTTGTGGACGTCGGCCTGCCGGCCGGGTCGTAGGAGGTGGCTGTCCGCAAGCGCCCGTCGCCCAAGGTGTGATCCGGCCGCGTCGGTGGTTCGCGCGAGGTCACCAGAGGCGGTGTAGGCGAAGCTGGTCACCCCGCCTGCGGGTGGACAAGCGCCCCGCTCATTTACTACACTTTCGTAGTACGATCTCGTAGTAAGGAGGGATTGTGGACGACGCAACGCTTGTGGACCTGTTCGACAAGGGTGAACTACGCGAGTTTCCGCACCTGGACCACATCAGGGTGGTCTTTGCCCGTACGCGGCAGACCAACAGGACCGAGGCGATCGAGTTCACCCGACGAGGGCTTCGCGCTCTCACGCAACGTGTCGGCGCGCCGGACAAGTACCACGACACCCTCACTGTGGCCTGGGCGCGCATCATCGGGACTCTCACCGAACAGGCGCCGAACCTCGACTTCGACGACTTCATGCGCGCTCACCCCGAGCTCGCTCGCAGTTCCCTGATGGACGAGTACTACTCGCGAGAGGTCCTGCACTCGGCCGCTGCCCGTGCCCGCTTCATTGAACCGGATCTGCGGGATCTCCCATGACCACCGCGACAGGCCGACGGCACCTCGATGCACCCCGGGTGGGGGCTTCGGCCCCACGGAATCCACCAGGTGATCGATCCTCCAGCGCTGCACTTCGGGGCTCCGGTGGTTCTCGTCAGCACCAAGGACCTGTGCGGAGCCCCCTTGTGCGTCCGTTCTCGGCATGTGCGCCTCTCGGCGATCGACTCTGGATCGGATTCGATGGGCCAGCCCAGACACGCGCCGGCCTCGAGCACCACGGCCAATGTGTGGTCAACGTGCCTCAGGCCGCGCTCGCCCAGGCACTCGAAGCGTTTCAAGCAGCGGCTTCGGCAGGCACGGCGTCAAACGGCTTTGACGCCCATCGGGACTGACGCCATTGCCTTCCGAGGTAGTGGCCGCGCCGCGCGTGCGGGAGTGTTATGCGCAGATTGAGTGCACCGTTGCGGACCGCCACGCCCCGAACCAATCGGCGAGCGCATTCGCCGAGTTAGAGGTACGGCGAGTGCACGCCTTGTCCGACATCGTTCGCGCAGACTCCACGCACATCGACGGCTGGCAGCCCCTGCTCCCCGCGTTCAAGCGGTTCTTCACCACGGCGAGGGTCACTCCCACGCCGTCACTGGAAGGGCGGGTGGCCGGTGGACGCCGCACGAGCGTAGCCTCGGTTCGTTCTGGGGCATTCCGTCGCCGCTCAGATCGACCCCGTGTCGGTGCCCTCTGTGACCGTGTCCGCAACGAAAGGGCTCCGGTTGGGAGCAGCGACCAGCCACCATTGTGCGTTTCGTCCGATGCCATGGTTGCGCGACTGAATGCGACTTTCCTTAGAGTGTGTCTCGTTTGGTTCTCTGTCGGTGGGCTGTCATGATCTTGTCGCAACGGTTGGTGCCCGACGATCTGTGGGTGTTGGTGGAACCGCTGATCCCACCGGCGAGGGAGCGTCCGCAGGGTGGGGGCCGGGCGCGGACCGATCCAAGGGCGGTGTTCACGGCAATTGTGTTCGTATTGACCAGCGGTTGTGCGTGGCGGCACTTGCCGCCGTCGTTCGGGGTGTCGGTACCCACGGCGCATCGGACGTTCACGGAGTGGACCGAGGCGGGGCTGTGGCGGCAGGTGCACCAGTCGGTGCTGGACGAACTGGGTGGCCAAGGGTTGATCGACTGGTCGCGTGCGGTCCTGGACGGAGCGCCCGTCAGGGCGAAATGGGGGCAGTCTGACCGGTCCGAGTCCGGTCGGTCGCGGCAAGCCCGGTTCGAAGATCCACGTGCCGTCCGACCGGGCCGGCTTGCCGTTGACGGTCGGGATCTCCGCGGCCAGCACCCACGACAGTCACGCGCTCAAGCCACTGGTCAACGCGCTGCCGGCGATCCGATCCCGCCAGGACCCCGGCGTCGGAAACCGGCCAAGCTGCACGCGGACAAGGCCTACGACATCCCCGCCCTGCGCGACTGGCTGCGTCAGCGTCAAATCATCCCGCGCATCGCCCGCAAAAGCATCGAATCCACCGACAAACTCGGCAAACACCGCTGGGTGATCGAACGGTCCATCGCCTGGCTGACCGGCTACCGGCGCCTGACCCTCCGCTACGAACACAAACCCGGCCAACCACTTAGCAGGCACAAGGCTTCCGCCCTTCTGCCACGCGCTAATGTTTTCAGCCACGGCAGGCCCAGGGGTCGCGCTGAGTCCGCTGACCACTTCGGGGACCACTTCCTCATGGCCGTTACGCAGCAACCCTCACGGCGGGCTATGAACTCTATACAGCGGGTGGACGGGCCGTTTGCCGCCTCATCGACTTCACGCGGGCGCAAGCCGATGACACCACCGGAGCAGGGAACACCAACGGGTCAGCGGCGAGCGATACCTTCAACGTCATAGGGGCGGGGCGGGTGTCATCGACGTGCATGTCGGCAGTGTTGTGCTGTCTGTCTGTGCA
The DNA here is from genome assembly GCF_011761185.1 of Saccharomonospora amisosensis. Taxonomy (NCBI): domain Bacteria; kingdom Bacillati; phylum Actinomycetota; class Actinomycetes; order Pseudonocardiales; family Pseudonocardiaceae; genus Saccharomonospora; species Saccharomonospora amisosensis. The sequence continues at coordinate 2,287,861 of NZ_JAAOYM010000001.1, forward strand.
CAGGCGAAGGCTGCCACCATCCGTAGCCCGATAACCGCAACGTTCACGCCACTACGCGCGTCAGCGACCGACGCCGGGTTCGAGTTCCTGGTCCAACGTTCAGCGACACCGGATCAGACGACCGAGCCCTACGCCTGACCCCACACTGCCTCAGATACGCCCGGGAGTTGGCGGCAACCACGAACGGCAGCCCACGGGCCAAGGCAACACTGTTCGCTAGGATCACTGCCATGAGGGCTCGATCTTCTCGCTCCGCGCCACGGGCCGACGTTGGGGTGACCGCCTCACTCCTTGTCCTTGGACACCAGGCCGCACGCGTACTCGAGCATCACCTCTCGCCAACCGGGCTAGGGGCGGGGGAAGCCGTTCTGCTGCTCGCGCTGAGAAGGGGAGCGCTGACGATGACAGGGGTCATGACGACCTTGCACATCAAGGCATCCACCGCCACCAGCCTTGTGAACCGCCTGGAGACGCTCGGCTTCGTCCGTAGGTCCCGCAATCCAAGAGATCGACGGTCCCTCTTGGTCGAGCTGACAGACGACGGCATTCAATGTGCCGGGAGGGTGCTACCTGCGTTTGAGGCCGTGGACAGTGCCTTGGCCGGCTCGGCTCAGGACCTGACCCTTGCGCGCGTGAGCCTGGTACTCGACCAGTTGAGTGCAGATGGCTAGTGAGCCTCTTTCCAGCCTGGCGACCCTCGGGCGTGGCGAACTCCGGGACCGTGGAAGCTCGCTGATCGAGAAGGCGCTGCCGGCACGCTGACACTCGTGCTGCGGCCAGGCGACCTGCCTGGTGAAGTGACACGCGAGAACGTGATGTGACTTCGAGTGGGAGTGGCCTGTGACGGTGGAGAAGCGGGATCGGGACGAGGTGTTCATCGAGTACACCAAGAGCATCTGTCCGGTGTGCAAGGTCGCGGTGGATGCGCAGGGCAACGGCCGCGAGGACAGGGGCTATCCGCGCGAGCGTTGCCGCGAGCACGGTGAGTCGAGGCGCTCGTTTGCGAGTCCTACCATCCAGATGGGTTGTCGCTGACGCGCCGGTTGGCCGAACGTGTCCGGTTGCGTGCCGGAGGCCGGTGGTGGATGTGGCTGCTGGGCCGGGTGCGACGGCGCGGTTGTTTGCCGCCGACTACGACGTCACGGTGGACGGTGTGGAGCTGGGCGAGGCGGGTGTGCGACGCGCGCGAGCCTTGACCGCCGAGGCGGGCCTCGCCGCGAAGGTACGTTTCCACGTCGGCGACGCCGAGCGCATTCCGCTGCCAGCCGGGGTGTTCGACGCGGCGGTGCGCGAGTGCGCGTTCTGCACCTTCCCGGACAAGACCGCCACGGCGGGCGAGTTCGCCCGGGTGTTGCGTCCCGGCGGCCGGGTCGGGATCACCGACGTCACCGTCGCCGAGGGTGGCTTGCCGAAGGAACTGACCACTCTGGCCGCCTGGGTGGCGTGCATCGCCGACGCCCGGCCGCTGGCCGAGTACGCGGCGATCCTCGACCGGACCCGGGTTGCGCACGATCCACACCGAGGACCACGGCGAGGCTTTGCCGCGGATGATCGACGAGATCGAGCCCGGCTGCGGCTGCTGCGGATGACCGCGCCCGAGCGGTTGTGCGAGGTGGGCGTCGACGTCGGCGCGGTGTCAAGCTACCTCGCGTTGGCCAAGCAGGCGGTGGCCGATGGGCAGCTCGGATACGCGTTGCTGGTCGCACAGAAGCCTTCGTGAACCTGCCCGAAGCGCCACACGGTCGGGCTTACGCCGCGGGGCCACCGAATGTCCACTGTGCTCGCTGCCTCACGGTGTCCTCGACCGTCCGAACCGGCGCCACCAGCGTCCTCGCTCAGCCTCCGACCGTGGTTCGGGGCTTCCCTCTACCGTCACGACAGGGCCGAAGGCGACGTGGTTCTTGATCGACCGGGCGAGCGGGCTGGGGTGGGCATAGTACCACGCACCGTCCGGGAGGTTCGCCCGCTCGGAGGTCAGGTGGTAGTAGCTGGCGATGCCTTTCCACGGGCAGACCGTTTTCATCCGGCTCTTGCTGAGGTACTGCTCGTTCACCGAATCGGGCGGGAAGTAGTGGTTGCCTTCGATGCGGACCGTGCGTGGCGCTTCGGCCAGCACGATTCCGTTCCATACCGCACGCAACATCGTGGCCTCCTTCTTCTTCGCTGAGCCCATGCCAGCACGGCCGGACGGGAAGGGCACGGGAAATGTCAGCTCGCTGACAACCAGGAAATGTTTGTCAGCTCGCTGACATTCCGCCCTTTCGGGGCGGGCCTGCCTGCTTTCGCGCTGTCAGGATGGGGTTATGGCGTTGTCGAAGCTGCCGGGTGCGGCGATGGAGCAGACGATGCGGCTGCTCGGCTCGGGCCACCCGGCCGAGGACGCGATCCGGCAGGCGGCCTGGGTGGCACGGTGCGTCGGCCGGGGGGAGGCAGCGCCGTTGACCCATGACGATGTGGGCGCGCTGGCCGCGACCCTGCGCTCTCGGGTCTACGAAAGGGGCGAGGTGCTGTTCCACGGCGGCGATACCGCGCGGGGCGTGTGGATCGTGCAGCGGGGCCGGGTGGAGCTGTCGGCCGGGTCGGGGCGGCGCCGTTCGGTGGTGCACGTGCTGCAACCTGGCGACGTGGACGGCGACATCCAGCATCTGCTGGACATGCCGCTGCCCTACACCGCGCGAGCACTGGAGGAAGCCACCGTGCTTTCGCTGAGCGCGGACGACTTCGAGCGCTTGCTTGCCGACAGCCTGCCACTGGCGCGCCGATGGCTGTCGAGCGTCGCGCAGCGGCTCGCGGTCAGCCAGAACCGCATCATCGGGCTGCTGGGCCGCTCCCTTACCCAGCAGGTGGCGCGACTGCTGCTGGACGAGTCCGTCGAGGGAGACGTCCAGCTGCCCCAGCGAACCCTCGCCGCGATGCTCGGGGTGCAGCGGCCCTCAATGAACAAGATCCTCAAGGACTTCGAGCGGCAGGGGCTGCTCGCGGTGGGCTATGCGGCGATCCGGATCACCGACCGGTCGGGGCTGCTCGGCATCGCAAGGTGAGGCCGACGTGTGCTCGGCACACCTCTTCGGACCACGGTCACGACTGACCGAGCACGTGAGGAAATGGAGTTGCCATGGCTGAGACGGTCGATGTCGTCGTGGTCGGAATGGGCCCGGGCGGTGAGGAACTGGCCGGTCGACTCGCCGAGAGCGGGCTGGCCGTGGTCGGTATCGATGCGCGGCTGGTAGGCGGCGAGTGCCCGTACTACGGGTGTGTGCCGAGCAAGATGATGATCCGCGCGGCCGGCAGCCTGGCGGAGGCGCGGCGGGTTCCCGCGCTGGCCGGGCGCAGCGAGGTGATGCCGGACTACACGCCGGTGGCGCGGCGCATCCGGGAAGAAGCCACGGACACCTGGGACGACAAGGTGGCGGTCGACCGGTTCACCAGCAAGGGCGGCCGGTTCGTGCGCGGCAGCGGACGGTTGACCGGCCCTCGCACGGTGCGGGTGGGCGAGCAGGAGTTCACCGCCTCGCGGGCGATCGTGCTCAATACGGGAACCGAGCCCGCGATCCCGCCCGTTCCCGGCCTGGCTGGCACTCCGTACTGGACCAACCGGGAGGCCGTGGCCACTGAGACCGTGCCGTCCTCGCTGATCGTGCTCGGGGCCGGTGCGATCGGGCTGGAGCTGGCACAGGCTTTCGCCCGGTTCGGTTCGGCGGTGAGCGTGGTGGAGGTCGCCGACCGGATACTGCCGTTGGAGGAGCCCGAGGCCAGCGGCGTGGTGGCCGGAGTGCTCACCGCCGAAGGGCTGCAGCTGCACACCGGTGCACCGGCCGAGCGGGTGAGTCACGACGGCACGGGTTTCACTGTCAGCCTCGCGGACACTCAGCTGCGGGCGGAGCGGCTGCTGGTCGCCACGGGCAGGCGCACCGATCTCGCCGGGCTGGGACTCGCCGCGATCGGGCTGGACACCGAACGCAAGTTCCTCGACCCCGACGACCGCATGCGCATCGCCGTCGAAGATGTCGCGCGTGGCGCCTCCGGCGAGGGTGGACGGCAGGTGGGGGTCTACGCGATCGGGGACATCACCGGCAAGGGCGCGTTCACACACGTGTCGATGTACCAGGCGGCCATCGCGGCCCGAGACATTCTCGGCGAGGACGGCCCACCCGCGGAGTATCACGCGGTGCCGAGGGTGACGTTCACCGACCCGGAGGTCGGCGCGGTCGGGTTGACCGAGATCCAGGCACGGGAGCGCGGCATCGACGTGCGCACCGCCGTGGCCGAACTACCGAACTCGGCGCGAGGCTGGATCCACAAGGCGGGGAACGAAGGTCTGATCAAGCTCGTCGAGGACGCCGACCGTGGGGTGCTCGTCGGCGCCACGGCGGTCGGACCGTCCGGTGGTGAGGTGCTCGCGGGTCTGGCCGTGGCCGTGCATGCCGAGGTTCCGACCGGCAGGCTCCGGCAGCTGATCTACGCCTATCCAACGTTTCACCGGGCGATCGAGGACGCACTCGGCAGGCTGCGCTGAGGCGGCGCCGGTGCCCGGGCGGCCTCACCGGCGACGGTGTCGAGGTGAAAGGCGAAAGCATGAGCGGTAGTGCGTGCCCGGCGGTAACGGCGGAGCAGATGCGCGAGGTCGACCGGGCGATGGTGGAGGACTTCCATATCGAGCTCGGGCAGATGATGGAGAACGCCGGTCGCAGCCTGGCCGAGTTGGCGGTGAACACGTTCGACCCGGTGCGGGTGGTGGTGCTGGCGGGTCCCGGCGGCAACGGCGGTGGCGGGCTGGTCGCGGCCCGGCATCTGGCCAACCGGGGTCGCGACGTCCACGTCGTCCTGGCGAAACCGGCCGATCACCTGGGTGAGGTGCCTGCCCACCAACTCGACATCCTTGCCCGGATCGGCGTGCCGATCGGCACCGCACCTGACCCGCCGCTTCGTGCCGCCGAGGTGCGTGGCGAGGGGCTCGGCGAAGGTGACCTGATCGTGGACACGCTCATCGGCTACAGCCTCGTCGGATCGCCCGCCGAACCCGTCGCCGGGCTCGTTCGCTGGGCAAACGGCCACGCGGCGCCGGTGCTGAGCCTTGACACCCCGAGCGGGCTGGACGTGACCACGGGTGTCGCCGCGAATCCGTGTGTTCGGGCGGCGGCCACACTGACCCTGGCCCTGCCCAAGGTCGGACTGCTGGGCTCGCCCGAGGTCGGCAGGCTCTATCTGGCCGATATCTCCGTTCCCCCGCTGGTGTACGAGCGGATGGGGATCGAGATCGGGAATCCCTTCGGAGAGCACCCGATCGTGTCGCTGGACTGTGGCGGCCCGGCGTCGTGAGGAGAGTTGAGGACATGACTCGTGCGGATGCCCTGGTGCTCTTCGGCGCCACCGGTGACCTGGCCCGCAAGGAGATCCTCCCCGCGCTTTACCGGCTGGCGCAGGCCGGCAGGCTGAACCTGCCCGTGGTCGGTGTGGCCCTGTCCGAACTGGACAGTGACGAGGCTTTTCGGGAGCACGCGCGCGCGGCGGTCGAGGCAGCGATAGGCGATCCCGACCGTGAACTGCTCGCGGCGCTGCTGCGACGGCTGAGCCTGGTCAACGGCGACTACGGCGACCAGGCAACCTTCGAGGAGCTTGCCGACCGGCTGGCGGGAGCCGCACGGCCCATGCACTACCTGGCGATCCCGCCTTCGCTTTTCTCCATGGTGGTGCACCGCCTTGCCGAGACCGGGCTGCATCGCGGGGCCAGGGTAGTGGTGGAGAAACCCTTCGGGCGCGATCTCGAATCGGCGCGGGAACTCAACCAGGTGCTTCGCGAGGTGTTCGACGAGTCGGCGATCCTGCGGACCGACCACTTCCTCGGCAAGGAATCGGTGGAGAACCTGCTCGCGTTCCGGTTCGCCAACACGCTGCTGGAGCCCGTGTGGAACCGACACCATGTGGCGGCCGTGCAGGTCACGATGGCGGAGTCCTTCGGTATCAAGGGCCGCGGTGCCTTCTACGACGGTGTCGGTGCGATCCGGGACGTGGTGCAGAACCATCTGCTGCAGGTCGTGGCGCTGCTGGCCATGGAGCCGCCCGTGGACGCCACGGCGGAGGCGTTGCGCGACGAGAAGGTGAAGGTCGTGCGGGCGATGCGACCGGTCGAGCCCGACCAGGTGGTGCGGGGCCAGTTCGACGGCTACCGCGACGAGCCGGGCGTCGCCGCCACCTCCGCGAGCGAGACGTACGCGGCATTGCGGCTGGACATCGACTCGTGGCGCTGGGCAGGGGTCCCGTTCTTCGTGCGTACCGGAAAGCACCTGGCCACCACAGCGCTGGAGGCGGTCGTGGAACTGCACTGCCCGCCGAAACCGCTGTTCGCGGGAGCCGACTGCGACCCACGCCCCAACACGGTGCGGCTGCGGCTGGGACACGATCCGGGCGTAACCATGAACGTGCAGGCCAAGCAGCCCGGCCCCCGGATCGTCACCCGGTCCGTGGATCTGCGTGTCGACTTCAGGACCGCGCTGGGCGGCACACAGCAGCCGTATGAGCGATTGCTGGACGACGCGCTCGACGGCGACACCCATCGCTTCGCCCGTGAGGACATGGTGGAGCAGGCGTGGCGGGTCGTCGAACCCGCGTTGCCCAGTCGTGGGCCGGTGTACGGCTACCCGCGCGGTAGCTGGGGCCCGCCTCAGGCGGTCGACGTGCTCGGCGGTGGCCAGTGGTACGAGCCGGAGGAAGCCGGTGAGTAGCCACCCGATCGGCGAGCACGCGTTGCTCTCGGACCGGCACTCGGCGGCGCTGGTGACCCGGCAGGGGTCGATCGACTGGCTCTGCTTTCCCCGCTTCGACAGCCCGTCGGTGTTCGGCGCGCTGCTCGACGACGACGCGGGACACTGGTCCGTCAACCCCGCGGTTCCCGCGAGAGCCGAGCGGAGCTACGTGACGGGCAGCATGGTGCTGCGCACGACGTTCCACACCGCGGAGGGCACCCTCGAACTGCTCGACGCGCTCGCGCTCGGAGACTCGCCCGACCCGCACCGCCTCGGCGAGTACGCGCCGCATCAGCTGCTGCGCGGGCTGCGCTGCACCAGCGGTCGCGTCACCGTGGAGGCGTCGTTTCGGCCGCGCCCCGAGTACGGGCTGATCGTTCCCGTGCTCACCGCCACCGAAGGCGGGATCCTCGCCACGGGTGGCCCGGACCAACTCCTGCTGGCCACACCGATCCGACACGCGCCGCATGACGGTGACGCCCGTGCCCGGTTCGACCTCGATGCCGGGCAGTCGGTGTACTTCGCGTTGCGGCGGGTCCCGTTCGGCGAACCGACGCCTCCGATGGCGACCCAGCCCGAGATCGCCGCGGCGCTGGACGAGACCGTCGCCGCGTGGCGCTCGTGGTCGGCGCTGCACCAGAAGTACGACGGCCCATGGCGGTCGCTGGTGCACCACTCGGGCCGGGTGTTGCAGGCACTGAGCTACCAGCCCACCGGTGCCATCGTGGCCGCGCCCACGACATCCCTGCCCGAACTGGTCGGCGGCGAGCGCAACTGGGACTACCGCTACTCCTGGGTTCGCGACGCCAGCTTCACCATGCAAGCACTGTGGGTCGCCGCCTGCCCTGACGAGGCCTACGAGTTCTTCGGCTTCATGACCGCGGCCGCGGCACGTTACCGCCCCGAGCGGCCGCTGCAGATCATGTTCGGAATCGGCGGCGAGCACGACCTGTCCGAGCGGGTGCTGACCCACCTGTCCGGCTGGCGTGACAGCCGCCCGGTCCGCGTCGGCAACGGCGCCTGGACCCAGCCGCAGTTGGATGTCTACGGCGAACTGCTCGACGCGGCCTTCCGGCTGCGTGAGCAACTCGGCGAGCTCACACCGACCACGCGCACCTTCCTCACCGGCCTGGCCGATGCGGCCGCCAACCAGTGGCGGCAACCGGACAACGGCATCTGGGAGGTGCGGGGCGAACCTCGGCACTTCCTCTACTCCAAGCTGATGTGCTGGGTGGCGCTCGACCGCGCGGCCGCGATGGCCGACCAGCTGCATGCCACCGACCGCGCACCCGCGTGGCGGGCCACGGCCGAGGAGATCCGCGACGCGGTGCTCACCCACGGCTTCAACCCGGACGTGGGAGCCTTCACCCAGTCCTTCGGTTCATCACGACTCGACGCCGCCGCGCTGGTGCTTGCGATCGTCGGCTTCCTGCCCGCCACCGACCCGCGCGTACTGTCCACAACAGAACTCATCGCCGAGCGGCTCACCGACCGGCGCGGACTCGTTTACCGGTATCAAACCACCTCCGGGGTCGACGGCATCGCCGGCGACGAGGGCACTTTCGTGCTGTGCACGTTCTGGCTGGCACACGCCTACGCCCTTGCCGGACGCGTCGAACGGGCGCGGGAGGTGTTCGGCCGAGCGGCCGAATACCTCAACGACGTGGGCCTGCTCGCCGAGGAGATCGACCCGGCAACCGGCGAGCAACTCGGCAACTATCCGCAAGCCTTCAGCCACATCGGGCTCGTCAACGCCGCCTGGGCCATCCACCGTGCCGAACAGGCATGACGACTCGCTCTCCGGTGGGTCACCCGATGTCCGCGCGTGCCGGTCCGTGTCACGCCGCTGACAGTCTCGATGGTGTTGCGCAACCCCGGTCCTGATGCGGCCCAGCGCCAGGGAGGTTGGCTGCCGTCGGGTTCGGCTCGGGTGGTTTTGCGTTGTGCTCGTGCCTCGCTGATGGCCTCGAAGAACGCGGCTGGATCCGCGCCTGCGGCGAGCGTCGCCCGGCCCCTCACAACATCCAGGTTCGTGCGGGTTCATAGCGAAGAGCCGATGATGCTCCGACTATTCGGTTCGCTTTGCTGTCCCGGACTTCGCCGCTACGACTCTGCCGCACCTGCTCAGATCGGTGCCGCCCGAACGGAAATACCCGCTACGGTGAGTCACTGAGTCATACTCATTGTGGGAAAACCGGGAGGTCCAGGGGGTGACCGTCGAGATGGACGAAGTCCGGCCGGAACTCAGTGAGCTGCTACGCGCGGTCCGTGCGGAGATCGATGCGGTGATCGCCGCGGAGACAGGGTTCCACAAGGTGACTCTGACCGACGGCCGAGTGGTGAGAAGCGATGGCGAACAGTACGAGTACTCGTTCGCTGCGCGGGGCTGGACGGACACGTTCGCCGACAAGCCGCTGCTGGTACGGGCCGGACCAGGCAACGAATGGGAGTCGGCGGAACTGGTTACTGCAGACCGTGGTCGGCTTCTGCTGCGCACGTCCGCCTTGCTGAAGGCGCGGGCTGATCTCCGAGAGGACGAGACGGTCGGACTGGCCGTGCTAGCGGAACAGCTAGAGCAAGCGGCTGGCGACTCCTGTGAATTGAACCTGACTGCGGCTGGGTGGTTGCTTGGTCGGGACATCCCAGCCGCAGGACAGTGTCCAGAGCCGCAGCGGTACGTTCGCGATTGGCGGAATCTGAAGCTGAACGATCGTCAGCGCGCCGCCGTCGTCCGCGCCCTCGGCAGCGACCTGGTCTTCATTTGGGGCCCACCCGGCACCGGCAAGACCGAGGTCCTCGGCTATGTGGGGGAGGGCAGCTACCGCCAGGGCCGCCGGGTGCTGTTCCTCGCGCCGACCAAGGTAGCCGTGGATCGGGCGGTGGAACGGCTGTGCGAGCTGTTGAGCGCCGAGAGCGGATTCGCCGACGGGCTCTTGCAGCGGGTCGGGGAGATCGCGATCAGCTCGCTCAAGGAGAAGTACGGCGACCAGATCGATCCGACCAAGATCGTCGCACGCTTGAGTGCTGCCCTGACCACTAAGATCAGTGCGTTGCAGGATCAGCATGACGTCGTTGACACGCAGCTGACGCTGCGCCGCGAGTATGAGGAGCTGACGCGAAAGGTGGCGCAGTTGCGGGCCGACGCCGAGCAGAGCGCTCGGGACGCCGCCTCGGCTGCGGCCCGGGCTGAGACTGCCGATCGGGAAGTGGGTCGGCTGCGCAAGGAGTTGGCCGAAATCGGCGAGCCCTCCGGTTTGTTTGCCGGCCGGAAGGCGCGGCGGCGCGACGAACTCGTGGGTCAGGTCCAGGCTGTCGGTCGGGATGCCGCCGACTTGGAGGCACAGCATCAGGTCGCCACTGCCGAACAGCAACGCCTTACGGCGCAGGCGGAGGCTTTGGAACGCAAGTTGAGCGGGCTCCGGCCAAAGCTGAGCGGCACCGAGTCCGCTGACCGGCTCGCGGCCACGGTGGCGGGGATCCGGGAACGTCTCGCAACGCTGCAGGAGGAACTTCGCGCTGTCTCGAATACGGTACGTGCCAACTGCCGTGTCATGGCGACGACAGTGGCCAAAGCGATTCAGTCCCGGTTCCTGACCAACCAGTTCGACACCGTGGTTATCGACGAGGCGGGCATGGTCAACCTCCCCTCGGCGTGGTACGCGGCGGCGCTGGCAGGCAAGCGCGTAGTCGTGGCCGGCGACTTCCGGCAACTTCCTGCGGTCACTCGTGCATCCAGCGACCGCAAGGCCACTCAGGAGACGAGGTTGCACTCCGAGCATTGGATGGATCGAGACGCCTTCTACGCGGCAGGTCTCGTCGACGGCCGTGGGCGTGTACGGCCTCGCGACTACCTGGTCACACTGACCACTCAGTACCGAATGCGTTCGGCGATCTGCGCGGTCGTGAACACAATCGCCTACCCCGACGCGCCGTTGATCACCGGACGACCGGACACCAGCCGGCTGCCCCCGTCGCCGTTACTAGAAGCTCCCTTGGTGCTGGTCGACACCGCATCCCGTCGCTCGGCTGCACGAGGCGGTTCGAATGGTCACAGGTCCAACCCGGTGCACGAAGCCGTGATCCACGAACTTGTCCGCGGGCTTCAGTACGACGGCGTGCTTCCGGCACGCAAGCAGGAAGACTGCCCGTCCGATGCTCGGCCGTCCGCTCGAATGGCGGTTATAGCCCCATACCGCGATCAGGTTCAGGCGCTGCAGGGTAGTCTTGCCTACCGGTTCGGCGCGCCCTACGACGAGGTCGTCGATACCGTGCACCGGTTCCAGGGCAGCCAGCGGCCCCTGGTCCTGATAGACACCGTTGCCGGTGCTGGGGACAAGGTCGGCTTCTTCTACGAGGGAGTAGGCCTTTCATCCGCGACCTGCCGACTGCTCAACGTGGCCGTGAGCCGCGCACAGGACCACCTCGTGGTGGTCGCCGACCTCGATTTCCTGAACCGGAACCTCCATCCTCACGGTGAAGCCGCCCGCATGATGGAGTACCTGCAGCGGTATGCGCACCGGCTCGACGTCGGCGATCTCGTCCCGTTCCGCGCGGCCGACGAACTCGCGGGCCTGGGCCGTCACGAACTGGATCGGCCGGCGTTCTTTCCCGCCGACGAGGTGCCGCGCGCCGTAGAATGGGACATCGACCACGCCCGGCGCAGCATCGATATCTACTGCGCGTTTCTCGACTCTGGCCCGGTCGAGCGCTGGCTCACGCGGCTCAAACCTCGCATCGACTGCGGCCTGCGCGTCACCATCCACACACGACCGGTTCAGCGATCCGGATCTGGGAAACAGGTGATGATGCTGGAGAGGGCAGGCTGCACTGTGGTCCAGCGCGAACGCATGCACGAAAAGGTCGTGATCATCGATGGCGAGGTGCTGTGGCACGGGTCGCTCAACCTGCTCGCTGCGACCGGACCCACCGACCTGATGATGCGCATCACCGATCCCGGGTCCTGCGCACGGGTGCGCCGCATCGTCGAGCGCGCTCGTCCTGACCGGCCAACTCGCCCCGGCCAGTCCGCCCGTCGCGGGGGCCAGCACCAGCGTGGGCAGGAAGGCAGAAATGCCGCCCGGCTGTACCTGAACGTGCCGTACGAGGAGAAGGACGAGGCCAAGAAGACCGCAAATGCCCGCTGGGATCCCACGGCCAGGCGCTGGTATGTGGCCCCTGAGACGCCCCGGCACCTCGTCGAACGCTGGCTGTAGGGCTCCACCGCTCGAGCCCCTCAATCACGGCGACGCGGTCAACCCGGCTGAGGGACGCGGCTCTGCTGGAGCCGGCCGAGCTGCTGGCCAGAGTGGAACCCGCCGTCGCGGGCGCGGGTAGGTTCGAGGCATGACGACAGATCACAGGTCGGTACGTATCGAGCGAGTGGCCGCCGGACGGTACGTGGCGCACAACGAGCGCGGCGCCACGATCGCCTTTGGAGGTGAGGACTTCAGCCCGGTCGAGCTGCTGCTCGCCGCGATCGGTGGCTGCACGGCCATCGACACCGACATCGCGACCAGCAGAAGGACCGAGCCGACCTCGTTCACCGTGACGGTCAGCGGGGACAAGGTGTCGGACAGGGAGTCCGGAAACCGGATGGAGAACCTCAGCGTGACCTTCGCCGTGCGCTTCCCCGACGGCGAGCAGGGTGACGCGGCCCGCGCGATGCTGCCCCGCACGGTCGCGCTGTCGCACGACAAGCTCTGCACCGTGAGCCGCACCGTCGAACTCGGCACGCCCGTGCGCACGGTCATCGAGTAGCTACCCGGCGGCCGAGCCGCCGCGTGCGGCCGAGCCGACGAACCGGTCCCCGATTTCTGGTCGAGTTTGACAAAGACAACGGCGTCGCGCATCGGCAGGCTCCTGCTCCAAGAACCCGTTGGAGCTGGAGGCGTCATGAAATCGGTGCTGACCATCGCCACGGCCGGTGCGCTCGCCGTGATCCTCGCCGCGTGCGGAGGCTCCGGGGGAGCGCGGGGCGGGCAGAACTTCGTGGACGATGAGACCTTCACGATGGTGCTCGGTGCGGACCCGGGCAACCTCGACCCGCACTTCTCCACGCTCTCGGTGACGATGCCAGGCGGGCCGCGCCGCCGCGGCTGCTCGCGCTGTCACGAACCAGGCCTCACATCGGCTGAACGGATTCGACGGACTTGAGGAGATTGTTGATGACGCCGACCGCGTTGTCTTCGCTCGCCTGAGCGGTGTCGGCGACGTACCGAAGGGCTTCCCCGTGCTGCCGGAGGTAGTCCACCATCGTGTTGTGCTTGTCGACAGCTTCCTGCCCGAGGGAGACCACCCTGTCCCCGAAGTTACGGCCGGCGAGAGAAATGGCCGGGAAACGCGATGAGGACCCCCAGTCCGCGCCGCCGATGGCGTGGATGCCCGCCTGGTACTCACGACTGTTCGCCGCGAGAGCATCGACCTTCGGGTCCAGCCAGCGTCCTACACCGTTCTTGAGCTGGTCGGGGACGATGTTTCGGCCGTTGGGCGGGATGTCTTTGATTGATTCGTCGGGCGCGGGCGGAGCCAGCGAGTGTCCATTCCGGATGGCGGCGATTCTGGTGACCAGGTTCTGCCGGATGCTGTCGATCTCCCCGGCGACCTCCTCCAGTTGCCGCGTCACCTCCTCGCAGAAGCCGTGCAGGAGGTCTCTCCAGCGACCGGGATCGCCGGCCTCGTACCTCGTCGGTGACTTCCCTGCCTGTTCCTGCAGGGCAGCTGTCGCCGTCCCGATCGCACCGGCGGCCACCAACCACGGCAGAGTCGCTCCGCCTGTCACGATCGTCACGCTGACGACACCGGCACCGGCGATCAGAGCGGCGAACCAGTTCGGACCGTCGGCAGGTGCCTCGGCAGGCGAGGTGTCCACCTTGGCTTCGAAACGCTCGATCAGCGCCTTCACCGCCTCGTCCAGCGAACGTCGGGCTTCCAGGTACACCGCTTCGTAGAGCGCGAACGCCTCGGCGATGGCGAGGAAGGCGTTCTCGTTGCCGACCGCGAACCTGATCCACCGCTGCTCCCAGTCGTGGGCCTTTGCGTTGCCGTCCTCGATCCAGCCCTTGCGCATCTCCGCGAAGTCGGAACTCAACGGAAGCAACATCGGATACTCGGATTCAGCCGACTCGTCCGCCTGCTGGTCGTCCGGCATTCCATCGCCACCGACGCAGAGGTAGCCGGTCGCGACCCCGTTGTACGCGTCCCCGAGCACACTCGGGCTGCATCCGGCGACGGCCAGGACCGCCTCGTGGACGGTCGACGGGTCGGTGCCGTCCAGGACCGAACCGATGACCTCGTAGTGCTCACCCTCCTTGATCAGGGGCTGGTCGGCGGGCTTGTTGAGATCGACTTCGGTTCTGCCGTCCGCCATGCGGTTGCCATTGATGAAGCGAATCCGTCGGGGCCCGTCGTGTCCTTCGTAGTGGATCAGGTAGTCGATCCATGCGGCGTACTCCGCCATGGTGTGTTTGAGGTCGTCGTTGTCGCCCTCGTTCTCGAGCTGCGCGCAGGTGGGGTGGTCGGTCATTGGTGCGCGTCCTGGAGGTGGCGCCATGGCTGTGCCCTTCTTCTCGGTGCGGTGGTGTTCTTCCGGCGAACACGCTTCACCTTCGAGCGGTCGGGCAACAGGTAAAAGCGGCGGTCATCGGTGGCCGGTAGCGATGACCAGGCAGAACACCGGCCTGTGGCCGGAGGGCGCCGGTGGCTCGGCACCGACGTCGAGTCTTGCGCTGCGGCAGTGTGCGACGGTGCTGGACTTCGCGGGGATCAGGCGGCGCAGAGTTCAGTGCTGGGGCCGAGTCGCTCAACCCGCGCCGAGGGAGAGCTCGAACCTGCCCTTGGACACCAGGTCCAGCGCGGCCGAGGTCTTCGCCAGCATCGCGGGTTGGGGCAACGGCAGGTTGGCCACGTCAGGGAACACCGTGACTGTGTTGGTGCGCGCGAGCAGAGCACCGGCGAGCACGAAGGTGTCCAGGTAGCCCGGTACGTAGGGATGGTCCTGGATTCCCACCAGGTCCAGACCGCCTGCTCCGGCTGCCGTAACCAGCTCGACATGTGCGTCCAGATCCAGGCTCGGTAGCAGGGAGAAGCCAAAGGCCAGTTCGTGCATCGCGGTCCTTCCCTTACGGATGACGGGTCGAGGAGTTGACCCGAGAGCCGGCATCACGCTACACAGTTAATGCTACAGGTGTAGCGGACTGTGGGTGGGTCGACCGAAGGAAGTGGCGTGATGGGGACATTCGCACAGGACACAGCTGGGCCACCGCACTCGGCTTCGGTGCTTCGGGGAAGCGCCGTTCGGTACTTGCCCGGCGAGCTACTGGCGTCGCTTCACCGCAAACGCGGCCCGGTGGTCAGGGTGGGCGCCGGCCGGAGCGGTTTCACCTACCTGTTGGGGCCCGAAGCCAACAGGTTCGTTTTCGCCAACTCGGACCTCTTCCGGTGGCGGGACGCCTTCGACTGGCTGGTGCCGGTCGACGGGCCGACGTCGATGCTGCTCAGCGACGGCGACGAGCATCGCCGCAGGCGCGGGTTGGTGCAGCCGACGATGCACCATCGCCGGGTGGCCGGGTACCTCGACACGATGGTGGACAACACTGACCAGGTAATCGACACCTGGCGCCCGGGTGACACGGTGGACGTATACCAGGGGTTCCGCGCCGCTATCCGGCGTACGACGCTGCGGACGTTGTTCGGTGCCCGGCTCGCACGTGACGAACGGTTCTTCGGCGACCAGTTGCAGGTACTACTCGACCTGTGCGACGCGCTCCCGCAGACCGTCACCTGGAAACGGCGCCTCGCCACACCCCAATGGCGCCGGGCGATGGTCGCGCGCGGGCGGATCGACGAACGGATCCACACCGAGATCGCGCACATTCGAGACGTCGGCGGCGACGACTCCGACGTACTGACGTCGCTGGTTCACAGCCGCGACGAGGACGGCGCCACGCTCAGCGATCTTGAGATCCGGGACCAGATCGTCACCCTGATCGTCGCAGGCTACGAAACCACCAGCGCCACGCTGGCCTGGGCGATCTACTCCCTGCTGAGCGTGCCCGGTGTCCGGGAAAGGGCGCGGCAGGAGGTGCGGCGGGTACTCGGGAGTCGGCGACCCGCACCGGAGGACCTGAAGGACCTCACCTACCTCAACGGCATCGTGCGGGAAACACTACGGCTGTATCCCGCTGTCGTCGTGGTCGGCCGTAAGGCGGCACGGGACTTCGAGTTCGGCGGCCGGGTAGTTCGTGCGGGCAGCATGCTCGCGATCAGTCCATACGTGACACACCGGCTTGCGGAGTTGTGGCACGATCCGCTGCGGTTCCGTCCGGAACGTTGGGACCCCGGCTACCGCAAGCCCGCACCACACGAATACCTCCCCTTCGGGGCGGGGCCGCACCGCTGTGTCGGTTCGACGATGGCCGCCACCGAGCTCACTGTGATGCTCGCCCGGCTGCTGGCCAGAACGTCACTGCGGTTGCCGAGGCAGCGTGTTCGCCCGGTCAGCATGATCTCCATGCGGCCACGGAACGGCCTGTGGGTCCAGGTGGAGGATCGCACCGCCGACTAGGCTCGTGCCGGTGCGAGGGCAGGACGGTGCAGAACCGAGTCGCAAGCAACGCGCCGCGGACGCGGCCATCGAGGTGATCGCCGCCGAGGGCCTGCGCGGCCTCACTCACCGGGCGGTCGACACGTGGGCCGGACTACCACAGGGCAGCACCAGCAGCTGTTTCAGAACCCGGGTCGCCCTGCTCGCGGCCGTCCTGGATCGGCTGGTCGAACTCGACGAGGCCATGCTGGCGAGCATCCCGGAGAACGACTGGAGCATTGACACCCCCGAGCATCGCTGCGAGATCGTCACGATGTTGACGGAACTGCTCCTCTACTGGTTGGGGCCGGCCCGGTCGCGTACCCGCGCGCGCATGGAGCTATACCTTGACGCGACCCGCCGTGCGGAACTGCTGCCCGAGTTGGAAGCCGCCAACCGCCGGTTCATTGACCGGACCGCCGCCGGCATGCGAACCGCGGGCCTCGATCACCCCGAACGGGCGGCCCGGCTGCTGATCGCCTACCTGGACGGGTTGCTCTACGACGCGCTGGCTCGACCCTATCTCGGCGAGAATGACAGGGCCGCCCTGTATCAGGCCATCGACACCATGGTGCGCGGCATCACCTCCCCGCCGGATTGATCCCGGTGAGAGGAGGTCGCGGGTTCAGTGCCGCTGCTGTTGGGCGGCCATACCGGACCGCTGCCGCGCCCTGACCGGGGCGTCTGCTCTACTTTGGGTCAGGTACCCCCGTACCGAACATCGAGAGGAGAACACCCATGGGCTTGCACCTGGGCGACGAGGCGCCGAACTTCACAACGGAGACCACCGAAGGCGAGATCGACTTTCACCAGTGGAAAGCCGGTGCGTGGGCGGTGCTGTTCAGCCACCCGGCGGACTACACGCCGGTGTGCACGACCGAACTGGGCCGCACCGCCGTGCTGAACGACGAGTTCAAGAAGCGCAACGTCAAGTCGATCGCGGTGTCGGTGGACCCGGTGGAGGACCACCGTGGTTGGGCGCCGGACATCCGGGACGTCGGTGGCACCGACCTGAACTTCCCGATCATCGCCGACCCTGACCGTAAGGTCTCCGAGCTGTACGACATGATTCACCCGGGCGAGGGTGACACCTCGACGGTGCGCTCGGTGTTCATCATCGACCCGCAGAACAAGGTGCGGCTGACGCTGACCTACCCGAAGTCCGTCGGGCGCAACTTCGACGAGATCCTGCGGGTCATCGACGCGTTGCAGCTCACCGACGCGCACCCGGTAGCCACCCCGGCGGACTGGACGCCCGGTAACCGGGTGATCGTGTCCCCCACGATGGCGACCGACGACGCCAAGCAGCGGTTCGAGCAGGTCGAGGAGGTCAAGCCTTACCTGCGTTGGGCGGCCTACCCGCAAAGCTGACACCGGGCGACGCCGACCGACTACCGAGTGCGCCGCGTTTCCGGTACGGGGCGGCACCGCGGTGGTCGGTCGGCCCGGCTCGGACGCGTGGGTCAGCGTCGGGCGTCGCCAGTGGCCGCGCGCCGGACTCGGTCGGGCTTAGCAAATTAAAGCAATATTGCTACCGTCGCGGTATGCCTGAGATCACTCCCAGTGAGCTGCGTAACGACAGCTCACGGATCCTGAGTCGGGTGGAGCGTGGAGAACGCTTCACGGTCGTCAGGGGCAACACACCCACCGCTGAGGTGATCCCCGTCCAGCGGCGCCAGTACCAGACACGAGCCGAGATCGCGGAAGCCGTAGCCAACCTGCCCGCGGTGGATGCGGCACGGCTGCGGGCTGACATCGATGCCGTGGTCGACAGCGACGTGACCTTTGATGAATGAGCCGCTCTCGCCGGCCCTGTTGGCCACCAATGTCGTCATCGACCTCGGTGACGGACTCGATCCGAATTCTTTGCCGGGCGGTGCCCTGTACCTGAGCGCGATCACCCTGGCCGAACTCTCTGCCGGGGTGTCCGCGGCCAAGACCGCGGACGAACAGGGGGCCCGACTGCGTCGACTGCAGTGGGTCGAAAGCAGCTTCGTTCCGCTGCCATTCGACGCCGAGGCCGCTCGGTTCTACGGGCAGCTTTACGGACGCATTCGTGCTGCAGGCCGCCAACCACGCCGTCGCCTCGCCGACCTGCAAATCGCCGCGATCGCAGGTGCTCACGGCTGGCCTCTTGTCACCCGTAACCCCTCCGATTTCGCGGGGCTGGAGAAACTGGTCACCGCCATCGGCGTTTGACAATCCTCGAGCAACTCAACTGGTGGCCGGCGAGGGGAAACATTTCGCGCATGGGGGAGTGGTGGCGCCGCCGACGGTCGTCGTGGTCTACCGGCGGCGCACGGCTCACGGGCGTGGCAGCAGCGCGGCTACCTCGGCCACCGTGTCGAGATCGTCCGCGCTGAAATCTCCGGACAGTGTCTCGGTTTCGGCGACGGTGAGTACCGTCCGGTTCTGTCGGGTTCGGCGATTCCGTCGGCCGGGGCCGGGGTCAGCGAATCCGGCGTCGTGAGTCACGGGCACCGTCGCGGTGCCGCACCCAGGGCCAGGTAAGCAGCGCCCACACTGCCAGCAGCATGGCGGCGAGCGCCAGCAGGTACCACGGCCACGGGCCGAGCAGGTCCAGCACCGAGACCGTCTCGGGTTTGCGATTGAGAAAGCCGTAGTTGGTGCCCGCCACGGCGTTGAAGCTCATCGCCACCGCCGCCCAGCCCGCCGTGATCGCGATCGTGACGCGGTAGCTACGCCACCCGACGCGCATACCGAGACCCCAGGTGAGGTAGATGGCGGCCCAGACGACCAGTAGGTGACTTCCCCAGAAGAACAGGAAGTTGAAGTGGGGGAAGTCCGGACCGGTCAAAGCCGGTGTGACCAGTGCCTGGGTGCTGAGCACGAGCCCCCAGTAGTAGGTAAGCGCGTAGGCCCACCGGCTGCGGAAGAACAGAGCGTAGGCGGTGACCAGGGGCACGAGGTCGGAAATGTGCAGCGGAACGGAGTCCTCGACGGTCGGCGGGAGCAGCGAGTGGATCAGTCTCGCGAGACTGAGAGCGAGGATCGTCACCGCGAACGCACGACTGAAGCGCAGCGCCCGCGCCTGGTTGGGATGCCCACGACCGACCCGGACGACCAGTGCCGCTCCCACGCCGAACACCAGCAGTGCCAGCCAGTGTGAGGGGCCGTAGGCGCTGAACTCCCGCTGCGCTGCGAACAGTCCCACACCAAAGACCCTAACGTCGGACTCCGCGCTCGCTACCCGCCGAGCGAACCGCCCGGCGGCTCGCAGGTGTTGGGAAGTCACCTGGAATTCGTTGCTCGCGGGTAACGTCACACCACCCCTTCCGGAACGGAGGGAAAGGTGGACACGTGGCCTGGGGCTTCAAGGTCGAGCCCGCGGAGCTCGTCAGCCCGCGTGCCAGGACCAGCCGGAGGGCTTGGTGGTGCCTTTGTTGTGCACGATGTCGAACGCCAGGGCCGCGCCGATCACCAGCTCCCGCACGGGCGAGCCGAGTTCGGGAGGCATCCGCAGGACGTCTCTGCGCACTTTGCGGCCGCCCCGCCTGGCGAGTGCACCGAAGTGGGAGGCGAACACCTCGCTCGTGGGTGCGGAAGGAGGGTCGCGGTGGCGATCTTGAAGGTGAAGGCGGGCGCGTAGCGGCCGGCCAGCGAGCCGGGAACGGTACCAGGTCTTGCCCTTCCCTACGGGCACGGCGGCGGTCTCGCGGGCACAGCCACCGATCGATCGACTGCCACCAACCAGACGCTGAGGTGAGCTAGCCGGCCGGGCCAGCGCCGTCGGCACACAGTTGGGCCTGCAGGGTCGCGCGCGCCCAGTCTTCCCACCGCGCCGACGACCAGCCGCGGTCGCGTACGAAAACCAGGTACAGCTCGGGGCTGAGCAACCCGTACAGCAGGTCGGCCGCGTGCTCGGCGGATACACCTGGACGCGCGTCCGGCTTCGAGACCAGTACCTGCGCCGCGGCCGCGTGCACGGTATACCGGGGGTTCTCCTGATAGTTCCACAGCGTGGCGATCTCAGGGTCGCTGGCGCCCGCCGTGTCGATGGCCTTCGTCAGCGGCGCGACGCGTTCGAGGATCGCGGCAGTGCCGTGGACGTGCGCGCGCAACTGTTCGGCCGCGGTGGGTGAGGTACACGCCTCGCGGAACCAGGGCCGGTCCATCGTCGCGACCGGCTCGTCATCGCCCGCGATCGTCGCGTCGACCATCTCCTTGAACAGCGTGCGCTTGTTGTGGAAGACGAAGTAGATCGTCTGAACGGCGACACCGGCCAGGTCCGCGACTTCCCGCAGGCTGGTCGCGCCGTAGCCCTTCGCGACGAACAGTTCGGTCGCCGCCGCGATGATCTTGGCGCGCGTTCGCCGGGACCGCTCTGCCCGCCCGTCCGGCTGCTTGACACCGCTCATGACGCGAGTATATCTGGAGTAGAAATCTAGAGTTGTGATAAGAAAATATCGGAAGGGATCACGATGAACCTGACAAGGCTTGCGGGCAGGCTGAGCAGGATGGGTGGCCGGTCCGACCGCGCGAAGGAGATCATGTTCAAGCAAGCGCTGCGGGTCTTCTACCTCTCGGGCAAGCCCCCGTGGGACAGCGGTGTAGCGGCACCCGAACTCGCCGAACTCGTGGAAGGCACGCACGCGCTGCCTGCTGGCCGGGCGCTCGACCTCGGCTGCGGCACCGGTACGAACACGGTATATCTGTCGCGTCACGGTTGGGACGTGACGGGCGTCGACCTGATCGGCCGCGCCGTCCGCCGCGCACGGCGGAAGGCGCGCAGTGCGAATGTGCACCCGGTGTTGCTGCGTGGTGATGTCACGCGCCTGGATGAACTACCGGTGAGGCGACCGTTTACGTTGTTCTTCGATCTGAGCTGCTATTGCGGGATTCCGCTCCATCGTCGTGACGCCTACGCCGAGGGAGTCACCCGACTGGCCGCCTCGAACGCGCACTTGCTGATGTTCGGCTACGGGCCAGGGGCATTCGAGGGTGACGACGAAACGGGTGTCACCGCCGACGAACTGCGAAGCCGCTTCCCGGAGTGGGAGCTCACCGCCGCCGTACCCGGCACCAACCCCGTCCCGACGTTCTGGTTCACGCTGCGCAAGCGGGCCTGATCAGGAATCGGTCCCGGCGGCTCAGCGCTAGCGTCCCGGCCTCGTCAGTGGTCGCCGTGGCCGCGCGACGTGCCTGTCGGATTCCCGCACCGCGGCCCACCCTCGATCAGGTGACAGCTGTGCCTTCGCCCTCGGTGGGCGAAGGCACAGCGCGCGGCCGGCGAAACGATGGAGGGTCTATGGCTCCCTCCGCGTTCCACGTCATGGCGAAGCCCACCGGGGCGATCTGCAACCTGGACTGCGAGTACTGCTTCTTCCTGTCCAAGGAGCAGCTCTACCCGGGCAGCGGCTTCCGGATGGAATCGCACGTGCACGAGGCATATCTCGACCAGTTGCTCTCCGCCCACGCCGGCGCCGACGAAGTCGTGGTCGCCTTCCAGGGTGGTGAGCCGACCATGATGGGTCTGGAGTTCTTCCGGCGCACGATGGAACTCGAGGAGAAGTTGCGCCGTCCCGGCCAGCGGGTGCTCAACACGCTACAGACGAACGGCACCCTGCTCGACGACGAGTGGGGTGAGTTCCTTCGCGAGCACGACTTCCTCGTCGGCCTTTCGGTTGACGGACCCCGGCCGATGCACGACTTCTACCGCGTCGACAAGGCCGGCAAACCGACCTTCGACCGGGTGATGCGTGGGCTCGACGTACTACGTGAGCACCACGTCGACTGGAACGCACTGACCACGGTCAACGCCGCCAACGGTGACCATGGCCGGGAGGTCTACATCTTTCTGCGCGACCAGCTCGGCGCGCGATTCGTCCAGTTCATTCCCGTGGTGGAACGCGAGTCCGCACGCGACGTGGCCAGCCCCCGCTCCGTGAGCGCGGGGCAGTACGGCCAGTTCCTCGTGGAGGCGTTCGAGGAGTGGGTGCGCCACGACGTCGGGAAGGTGTTCGTCCAGGTCTTCGACACCGCGCTGGCGCACTGGCTGGGCATGGACCAGGTCGGTATGTGCGTACACGCCCGCACCTGCGGCAGCGCGCTGGCGCTGGAACACAACGGCGACGTCTACTCCTGCGACCACTACGTCGAGCAGGAACACTTGCTCGGCAACATCGCGCAGGGCTGCACGCTCCTGGAGTTGGCCAACTCACCCCGGCAGCGGGCCTTCGGCCGGGCCAAAGTGGACTCGCTTCCCGACTACTGCCGTCGGTGTGATGTCCGCTTCGCCTGCAACGGCGGCTGCCCCAAGGACCGTTTCCTCACCACGCCCGACGGGGAGCCGGGCCTGCACTACCTCTGCGAGGGCTACCGGCGGTTCTTCCGACACATCGACAAGCCGATGCGCGTGATGGCGGACCTGCTGCGACGGGGCGAGGAACCCGGCGGTGTGCGGGAATGGTACGCCGAGGCGGATGCCGGTCGCCGCAGGAACGACCCGTGCACCTGCGGCAGCGCGAACACGTGGCAGCGATGCCACGGCGGCAAACCGGAGCGAAAGGAAGCTGTGTGATGGCTCAGGCGCCAACCGATGTTCTCCTGGCGGGCTACCCGGATGTGGAGACGGGCAGAACCGACTTCAAGCGGCTGGTCACCAGGGTGAAACGGCGGGAGGTGGCGGTAGAGGGGGTCCTCCTCGTCACCCATAAGAAGCCTGGCAAGTTCGCCGTCGAACTCACCGGTGACCACCTGGGCCGTTCGGGCGCACGATGGGGCGGCGGCGTCGGCCTGGCTGTGGGCCTGTTCGCGCCGTTCCTGCTCGCGTCCACGGTGGCGACCGGTGCGCTCGTCGGGTGGCTTGCGGGCAAGTTCAGCGCCAGCCGGTTGCAGCAGCGTGTTCAGCACAGCATCGGCGAGACCATACCGCCCGGCTCAGCGGGAATCGTCGTCGTCTTCGACGACACCCACCTGCTCGCCGTTGAACAGTCGCTCGAAGCCGCGCGAACGCGGTCCCTGGTGCAGAGCGAGAACGGTGGCATCGGCGCGCTGCGCGACTCGCTGAGCGAGGCGATGAGTAAGCTCAGCCCCGACCGGACGGTGCTGCCGATCCCAGACCCGAGCTTCGGCGGGGTGGCCGGACCGACCCTCGACACCTCGGTGGCCGACTGGTCGATCGTGTCGACCCCAACACCTCCGGCCGGGGCCCCCAACGTGCTGATCGTGCTCATCGACGACGCGGGCTTCGGTGGGCCGAGCACCTTCGGAGGTGCGATCGAGACGCCCAACCTGTCGCGCGTGCAGCAGCTGGGCCTGACCTACAACCGGTTCCATCTCGCGGCTGTCTGCTCCCCGACCCGCGCAGCGACGCTCACCGGCCGCAACAACCACCGGGTCGGTTTCGGGTCCGTCGCCGAGTTCGCCGGTCCGTTCCCCGGCTACAGCGCATCGGTACCGCGAAGCTGCGCGGCGTTGCCCCGCATCCTGCAGGAGAACGGCTACGTCACCGGTGGTTTCGGCAAATGGCACCTCACTCCGGACGACGTGCAGGGCGCGGCCGGTCCGTTCAGCCGGTGGCCGCTGTCCTGGGGCTTCGACCACTTCTGGGGCTTTCTCAGCGGCGCGGCCGGACAGTACGACCCCATCATCACCCAGGACAACTCCGTGCTGGGGGTGCCGGAAGGCAAGAACGGCCAGCAGTACTACTTCCCCGACGACCTCACCGACAAGGCCGTCGAGTGGCTGCACGCGGTGCGCGCACAGGATGCCACGAAGCCATGGCTCATGTACTACGCGACCGGCTGCAGCCACGCACCACACCACGTCGCCAAGGAATGGGCGGACAGGTACAAGGGGAAGTTCGACCAGGGGTGGGACGTCTACCGCCGCGAGACGCTCGAGCGTCAGAAGCGGTTGGGGATCGTGCCTGAGAACACGGAACTGACCGAGCGGCCCGACCTGTTCCCCGCCTGGGACTCGCTCACCGCCGCACAGCGCAAGCTCTACGCCCGCCAGATGGAGGTTTTCGCGGGCTACTCGGAGAACGCCGACTACAACGTCGGCCGCCTGCTTGACGCCATCGAGGAAGCAGGCGACCTGGACAACACGCTCATCTTCTACGTCTGGGGCGACAACGGCGCCAGCATGGAGGGCACGACGACCGGGTTGTTCAACGAGATGACCTTCCTCAACGGTCTGGTGCTCGATCCCGAGCAGCAGCTGGAACTGATCGAGGCGCACGGTGGGATCGAGGAACTCGGCAGCGCCCACACCGCTCCGCACTTCGCCGCGGCGTGGGCGCACGCGAACAACACGCCGTTCCAGTGGGGGAAGCAGACCGCCAGCCACCTGGGTGGCACGCGCGACCCGATGGTGGTGGCATGGCCGCGGCGCATCAGGAACACCGGAATCCGGTCGCAGTTCACCCACTGCATCGACATCGCTCCGACCGTGCTCGAAGCCGCCGGGATCCCGGAGCCGAAGGCCGTGGACGGGATCGGCCAGGAACCAATGGACGGCACCAGCTTCCTGTACACCTTCGACGACGCCGATGCCAAGGAGCGGCACACGGTGCAGTACTCGGAGGCTTTCGGCAGCAGGTCGATCTACAAGGACGGCTGGTGGGCGTGCAGCAGGCTCGACCGCGCCCCATGGGACTTCAGCCCGGAGACGTTGCAGCGTCTCGGTCCCGGCGGATGGGAGCAGGACGCGACGTGGGAGCTGTACTACCTGCCGGACGACTTTTCCCAGGCACACGACCTGGCCAGCGAACATCCCGACAAACTCAACGAACTGAAACAGCTGTGGTGGTCCGAGGCCGAACGCAACCGGGTGCTGCCCCTGCTCGGAGGATTGTGTGTCTTCTTCGAGATCCTGCCGCCGTTGCCGCCGGTCACCCGATACACGTTCGCGGGCGATGTGCAGAACGTGCAGCGAGGCATGATTCCGAGAATCACGGGCAGGTCCTACGAGATCGAGGCCGAGCTGGAGGTGCCCGAAGGCGGCGGCGAAGGTGTCCTCGTCGCGAACGCCGACTTCACCGGCGGGTTCGCGCTCTGGGTCGGCCAGGACGGGCTGCTCCGGCATACCTACTCATTCCTCGGCATCGAGACCTACCGGCAGGTTTCCACCGAGCCCGTTCCCAACGGCGAGGTGACGGTGAAGCTGTTGTTCGAGGCGGACGAGAACAAGCCCGGCACGGCTGGCACCGTCACCCTGTGGGCAGCCGGCCGTAAGATCGGCGAGGGCAGGCTGCCCCGTACCGTGCCGATCACCTTCTCCTCCTACGCCGGGCTGGACATCGGCCGCGACAACGGCCTTGTCGTGGACGAGAACTACGAGGACAAGGCACCGTACCCCTTCACGGGCAACGTGAAGCGGGTGGTTTTCGATCTCAAGCCCGCGCGGCGGCACGAGGACGAGCAGGCCCTCCACCATCACCACACCCGCCACGCCGTCGCGCATGGCGCGGAAGCGTGAGGCGCGCTCGCCGAACCCGGTTCGCGGCTTCGACATCACGGTCCCTGCCGGTCGCGCCGGCTGGCGGGGACGGTGAAATGGGTGGCGCCTTGGCCGTATCTAGGACTGTTCTCGCTGGCCAGCGCGCTTTGAGTGGCCGGGGGAGTGGCGTAACCGCCGCGTAATTGGCGCAACTCGGTCACGTAATACACCGTGCCGAGCCTTTCCGGCATGACCGAACACCGCGCCACCCGGACGCTCGCAGGCCGCCGCCGCGCGCCGGCGCGTCGGATCCGAGATGTGTTGCGGGCCCGCATTCTCGCGGGTGTCTACGGGGCCGAGCCGCTACCGTCGGAGTCGCAGCTGGCCGCCGACTTCAACGCGAGCCGAAACATCGTGCGCGAGGTCCTCACGCTGCTGCGTGGTGAAGGACTGGTTGACCGGATTCCCGGCTCGGGCACCTTCGTCGTGTCGGAGAAGGTCGTGCATGGTCTCGACCGGCTGCGGGGCCTAGCGGAGAGCTTCGACAGCGGCGGCGACCGCCTTGTCAACCGGGTGCTGTGGGCCGAGCGAGTACCCGCAACGGCGATCGTCGCGGAACGGCTCGGGCTGCGACCGGGTGAAGAGGTCGTCGCGTTGGAGCGGGTCCGTTCCCTCGACGGCGAACCGCTTTCACTCGACGCGAGCTACCTACCAGCCGACATCGGCGGCCCGCTGCTGGAACTCGACCTGGTCCGCAACGACGTCTTCTGCCTGATCGAACGCGAACTCGGGTTGCCGCTGGGAGCAGCCAGCGTGCGGATCGAGGCGGTCGCGGCCGACGTGGTGGTCGCCGACCTGCTCGACGTCGCCGACGGGTCACCGTTGCTGTTCGTGGAACGACTCACCCACTCCCACGCGGGCAGGCCCGTCGACCTGGAGTTCCTGCGCTACCGCGGCGACCGGCTCTCACTGTCCGGCGTGCTGGCTCGCAGCCCGCATCCCTGTCCGCTCCACCCCTAGTCGGCACCGACCAGTTAAGGAGATCACCCGTGCACATTCCCCCGCCGCGGCAGCGCCAAGAGCTCAGTTGTGACGTCCTCGTCGTCGGCGGTGGCACCGCGGGCACGATGGCCGCGCTGACCGCCGCACAGCACGGCGCCACCGTACTGCTGCTGGACAAGGCCCACGTTCGCCACTCCGGTGCGCTGGCCATGGGCATGGACGGGGTGAACAACGCCGTGGTGCCGGGCAAGGCCACGCCGCAGGATTACGTCGCCGACATCACCGTGGCCAACGACGGCATCGTCAACCAGCGCACGATCTACCAGACCGCCACCCGTGGCTTCGACATGGTGCGCAGGCTCGAGGGCTACGGCGTGAAGTTCGAGAAGGACGAGCACGGCGAGTACGCCGTGCGCAAGGTCCATCGCTCGGGCAGCTACGTGCTGCCGATGCCAGAGGGCCGCGACGTGAAGAAGGTGCTGTACCGCAAGCTACGCGCGCGGGAGGTGCGCTCGAAGGTCACCATGCTGAACCGGGTCATGCCGGTGCGGGTGCTGACCGTGGCCGGTCGGGCCGTCGGAGCCGCCGGGTTCGACACGCGCTCCGGCGAGTTCGTCACCATCTCGGCGGGCGCGGTCGTGCTGTCCGCGGGTGCGTGCGGGAGGCTGGGTTTGCCTGCCAGCGGCTACCTCTACGGCACCTACGAGAACCCGACCAACGCCGGTGACGGGTACGCGATGGCCTACCACGCGGGCGCCGAGCTGTCCGGGATCGAGTGCTTCCAGATCAACCCACTGATCAAGGACTACAACGGTCCCGCGTGTGCCTACGTGGCCAACCCCTTCGGCGGGTACCAGGTCAATGCCGAGGGTAACCGGTTCGTCGACTGCGACTACTGGTCCGGGCAGATGCTGGCCGAGGTCAAGCGCGAGCTGGACAGCGCACGTGGGCCGATCTACCTGAAGCTCTCGCACCTTCCCGACGCCACGATCAGCGAGATCGAGGGCATCCTGCACACGACCGAGCGACCGACCCGAGGCACCTTCCACGCCAATCGCGGCACGGACTACCGCGACCGCGACATCGAGATGCACATCTCCGAGATCGGGCTGTGCAGCGGGCATTCCGCGTCCGGTGTCTGGGTGGACGAGCACGCCGCCACGACGGTGCCCGGCCTGTACGCGGCGGGCGACATGGCCTGCGTGCCGCACAACTACATGATCGGCGCTTTCGTCTACGGCGACATCGCGGGTGAGCACGCCAGCCGCTACGCCGCGACGGCCGAGCGCCCCGCGCTTCCGGAGGAGCAGATCCTCAGTGCGCACGAACTGATCTACCGCCCGCTGGCCAACCCCGACGGCCCGCCACAGCCGCAGGTGGAGTACAAGCTGCGCCGCTTCGTCAACGACTACCTGCAGCCGCCCAAGACCGAACGCTACCTCCGGCTCGGCATCGAGGCGTTCGAGCGAATGCACACCGACATCGCCGAGATGGGTGCGCGCACCCCGCACGAACTGATGCGCTGCGCGGAGGTCACCTTCATCCGTGACTGCGCCGAGATGGCCGCCCGCGCCTCGCTTGAGCGCACCGAGAGCCGATGGGGCCTGTACCACCAGCGCGACGACCACCCTGAGCGTGACGACGCGGCCTGGTTCTGCCACCTCAACCTGCACAAGGCCGGCACCGGCGAAATGGCGTTCACCCGCCGTCCTGTCGAGCCCTACATCGTCCCGGTCCCCGGGTTCACCAGGCCGGACGGGGTCCCCGACGACCCCACGCCCGTCGGCGACGAACTCGCCGCGGCATGGAGGTGAGGCATGGCAGGCCGAAGCTCCGCACGCATCCTCGCCCTGCTCGAACTCGCGGACGAAGCTCCCACGGTGGAAGAACTGGCCGGCTACCTCGCCGATCCCGATGCCGAAGTTCGCCGCACCGCGTTGTCCGTGCTCAGTGAGGCCGCCGAGGACTGGGCCGAGGCCTCCCCGGTGTTCGCCGCGGCGCTGGCGGACCCCGACGCCGGAGTCCGGGATCGCGCGATCGACCTGCTCGCCGAACTGCGCGAGGTGCTGATCGCCGGGACGGAGTTCGCCGACGCCCTGCGTGCCGCCACGACCCAACCCGACCCCGCCGTGCGGATTGCCGCGATCGGATCCCTGTGGCGGCACGGGTTGAGCACGGAGGCGGAGCTGACCGGTCTGCTGAACGACTCGGTCGAGTACGTACGCGCCGAGGCGATTCTCGGGCTGGTATCGCTGGACGCGCTCGATGCCATCGACGCGGCGGCCGCCGATCCGAGCGCGACGGTGAGGCTCGCGGTCGCCCGCGCGGTCGCGGCCGTCGGGGACCCCCGTGGCGTCACCACGCTCATCACGCTGTCCGGGGACAGCGACCCACTGGTCCGGGCAGCCGCTCTGAACGGCATGGCCGCCACCGGCTGTACCGAAGCCGCCGTCGCCATCGCAGCCTCGGCACTGACCGACCCGGCATGGCAGGTTCGGCAGGGAGCCGCCGCCGCCCTGTCCGCCGCCGACCCTGCCGACGCGGTCGGTCCCCTCATCACCGCCGCCACCGACGGCAACCTCGACGTACGCAAGGCCGCGGTACGGGCACTGCTGCCCCGGATCGCGGGCAGGCCGGCCGTGCGCGCGGCACTCGAACACGCGCGGTCCGACGTGGACGCCGATGTTCGCGCGTTCGCCCGCATGGGGTTGACCGCGACCGACCACGACCGCTGACGGATCGCTCCCACGAGAAGGCGCTCCGCGTCACGGAAAGGAACCCGGAATGGCTCAAGTGAACACCCGTGTCGACGTACCGGTGACGGTCGACGAACTCAAGTGCATCGACGGCTGCACCCTCTGCGTCGACATGTGCCCGCTCGACTCGCTGGCCATCAACCCCGACACCGGCAAGGCCTACATGCACGTCGACGAGTGCTGGTACTGCGGGCCCTGCGCGGCGCGCTGCCCGGTGGACGCCGTCACCGTCAACATCCCCTACCTGCTGCGCTGAATGGAGCGACCATGAAGCGACTCTCCCGAGCAGGCGCCACCGTCATGGCCGTGCTGCTGACCACCACGGCGTGTGCCACGGGCGCGGCGGACTCGGACACCGTCGTTGTGGCCGTCGGCTACCAGTCGAAGACCATCAACACTGTCACGGCGGGCACGCTCATGCGTGAACTCGGTTTGCTGGAGGAAAAGCTAGCCGAAGCGGGCGCGGACAGCGGCAAGAAGTACGAGGTCACCTGGCACGACTTCGCATCCGGCCCGCCGTTGACCGCCGAGATGATCGCGGGCAAGGTCCACATCGGTTCGATGGGCGACTATCCACTGTCGGTCAACGGCGCCAAGACGGCGAATCTCGGTGACGTCAAGACCCGGTGGGTCAGCGTCACCGGCTACAACCTGCGAGGCTCGCTGAACCAGGTCGTGGTGCCGAGCTCCTCGAACGCCAAGACCATCGCCGACCTTCGTGGCAAGGTGGTCTCGACCAGTCTCGGTTCCACGGCGCACGGCAACCTGGTGAGCGCGCTCGACAGCGCGGGCATGGCCGTGGAGGACGTCAAGCTGCTGGGACAGGACCCGCCGGTCGGCGTTACGGCACTGGAGTCCGGTCAGGTGGCGGCGCTTGCTCAGTTCGTGCCGTTCCCGCAACGTGTGATCTTCTCCGGCGAGGGGAGGCTGCTGCACGACGGCAACACCGGGGTACCCACCTTCCACGGCGTGGTGGCGAACGAGCGCTACGCCGGTGAGCATCCCGAGGTACTGCGGGCGTTCCTGCGGGCGCAACTGGAGGCCACCGAGTACCTGCACGAGAACCCACTGGAAGCTGCGTTGAAGGTCGCCGAGGCCACCGGCCTGCCACCGGAGGTGGTCTATCTCTACAACGGTCCGAACGGCGCGGTCACCTTCGATCCCACCATAAAGCGGGAACTGATCGACGCGGTGAGGACCGGGCTGCCGTTCTTGAAGGAACTGGGGGCGCTGGAGGAACTCGACGTCGACGCGTTCGTGGACGACAAGCCGCTGGCCGATGTGCTTGGCGAGGAGTTCGACGCGATGACGGCGTCACTGGCCAACCCCGCGACGATCACCGGTACCGACGAGGTCTGCGATACCGAGGTGGGCGACCCGAAGACCGCGTCCGAGGCGTGGCCGCGAGAGGCCTCCTCCACCACCGTGGCGGCCACCGCGACCTGCCTGCTGCGGCTCGTCGCACGAGGCGGGACCTACCGGGCGCTCTACGTGCCCGACACCGCCTCCGGTACGCGCATCTTCGGGCAAGCCGCGACCTGGGTCAACGACCCCGATGCGGCCGAGAACGCCCGACTGCTGCCGTTCGGCACCGTCGCCGACGCGGAGGAATACGCCGAGGGCAAGTCCGGTGCCACCGTGCTCGACTATCCGTCCGCGCTGGCCGCGGCCAGGGACCTGGGTAAGGAGTGACGATGACGACTACCGAGTCCCCAGCGTTGCCTTCGGCTTCCCCGCTGCCGACCTCCGACGTGACAACGGTTCCCCGCATCCAGCCGATATTCCGGCTGATCAGGACACTGCACCGGTTTCTGCCGCTGCTCCCGATCGTGGTGGCCGTACTTGTCTGGCACCTGCTCACCAGCCACGACGTGGTCGCTTGGGTCCGGTTCGACAAGCTGCCCTCACCGGCGCAGGTGGCCACGTCCCTGCTCACACAACTGGAGTCCGGCCTGTTCTACGGCCACGTGCTGGCGAGCCTGCGGCGCATCCTGGCGGGATTCGCCCTGGCGGCGGTGAGCGGAGTGCTGATCGGCATCGCCGTCGGCCGCTCGCGAAAGGTGGCCGCATTGCTGCGTCCCCTCGTCGAGGTGGCTCGGCCCATCCCCGCGATCGCACTCGTGCCGATCGCGATCCTGCTCTTCCCGACCAGCGAGCAGGGCATCGTGTTCATCACCTTCTTCGCCGCCTTCTTCCCAGTCACGGTCGGCACCATCCACGCGATGAAGACGTTGCCTGGCGTGTGGACGGATGCGGCGCGGACCCTAGGAGCCTCGCGCAGGCAGGTGCTCGTACACGTGGTACTGCCTGGGGCGATGCCCGCGATCTTCTCCGGACTGTCGGTCAGCATGGGCGTCGCCTGGATCTGCGTGATCAGCGCGGAGATGATCTCCGGCCAGTTCGGTGTCGGGTACTGGACCTGGATGTCGTACTCGCTGCTGGACTACGCCGGGGTGATGACCGGGATGCTCACCATCGGAGCGCTGGGTTTCGGCACCTCCTGGCTCATCGAGCGAGTCGGCAGGAAGGTCAATCGCTGGCTACCGGGGGAGGGTACGGCATGACCCCGGGCGTGCGGCCCCAGCTGACCGGGGCGCCGGTGCGGTTGCGTGATGTGCACATCGACTACTCCGACGGCCCGGCCGCCCGAATCGACCTCGACGTGGAGCCTGGGGAGGTGGTGATGCTGCTGGGGCCGTCCGGCTGCGGCAAATCCACGATCCTGCGGGCGCTGGCAGGTCTGCTACCGATCACTGCAGGCGAAGTCACCGTCGATGGCAAGCCCCTCGCCGGTCCCGGCGCGCGTTGCGCGATGGTGTTCCAGGAGGATGCCCTGCTGCCGTGGCGCACGGCGCGGCGCAACGTGGAATTCGCGCTGGCGCTGCGTGGTGTCCGGCGCGCGCAGCGGCACGTGATGGCCGCCGATCTGCTGGAACAGGTGGGCCTGGAGGCCTTCTCCGGGCACCTGCCGCTGCGGCTGTCCGGTGGTATGCGGCAACGGGTGCAACTCGCGCGCACGTTGGCGGCCGAACCCCGCGTGCTGCTGATGGACGAGCCGTTCGGCGCGCTGGACGCGCAGACCCGGGCCGAAATGCAGCGACTGCTGGTCTCGGTCTGGGAACGGCACCGAGCGACCATCCTTTTCGTCACGCACGACGTCGACGAGGCGCTGTTGCTGGCTGATCGGATCGTGCTGCTCACCCCACGCCCCGCGCGGGTCAGCCGCATCGTGGAGATCCCCGAACCGCGCCGCCCCGGCTGGCAGTTCCAACCCGACTTCGCCCGCCGCCGATACGAG
The DNA here is from genome assembly GCF_011761185.1 of Saccharomonospora amisosensis. Taxonomy (NCBI): domain Bacteria; kingdom Bacillati; phylum Actinomycetota; class Actinomycetes; order Pseudonocardiales; family Pseudonocardiaceae; genus Saccharomonospora; species Saccharomonospora amisosensis. Next base: position 2,320,645 of record NZ_JAAOYM010000001.1, read on the forward strand.
ATCCTCGCCGGCCTCGGTCACGTCTCGGAGGACGAGTCGGTGCCGCTAGCCGAGCGGAAGGGAGTCACCCCATGACATTCGTGATCGGGTCCGCCTGCCTGGACGTCACCGGCCGCGCCTCCCACCGAGGAATGTCCGGTGGACCGCATTCACATCGGCGCACACAGCGCCCATGTCGGCTATGCCAACCCGCAAGAGCGCATCGACTGCGGTGCCCGCGAGCCGGTTTGCCCGGTGGAGGCGATCATGCCCGCCGTTGACACCCCGTTCGTCGCCGGACGACCGGTCCGGTGAGTGCGCTCAGGACCGAGCGCGGGAGTCTGCCGGGATAACCCTGACTGTGCCGGGGTGCCCGCTGCGCGAAACCATCGGCGGTGGGGGAAGCCGGAGACCGCGGACTCCCGCACCTACTGTCCGAATAGGACTTTGGTGTCGCCGTGACTGTCGTCAGCCGTGGCCAGGAGTCTTTCGGGGCACGAACGCGGCATCGCCTGCCGCCCAACTGCCACCCAGGGATCGGCTGACCTTCGTTCCAGTCCTGCCCTCACCAGCAGCGAGTCCGCCGTGTGTGGCGCGCTCGCACCCGAGCTGCCCAGGAGATGACCCAGGAGATGACAATGACCTCACATCGGTTGCGCGTCGCCGTCGTCGGTTCCGGTCCCGCGGGGGTGTACGCGACCGACGCGCTGCTGAAGTCGACAGCCGCCGTCGAGACGGACCTCAGCATCGACCTGTTCGAACGGTTGCCCGCACCGTACGGCCTGATCCGGTACGGGGTGGCGCCCGACCATCCTCGGATCAAGGGCGCGGTGAGTGCCCTTGCCCGGGTGCTCGCCCGGCCCAGGGTGCGGCTGTTCGGCAACGTCACCTACGGAACGGACCTGAACCTGGACGACCTGCGCGGGCTGTACCACGCGGTGATCTTCGCGACCGGCGCGAACCAGGACCGGCGGCTGCGGATACCCGGCATCGATCTCGCGGGCAGCCACGGGGCGGCGGAGTTCGTCGCCTGGTACGACGGGCATCCCGACGCGCCTCGCACGTGGCCGCTGCGTGCCGAGCAGGTGGCCGTCGTCGGTGCCGGGAACGTGGCGCTGGATGTGGCTCGAATACTGGCGAAGACAGCCGACGAGTTGCTGCCCACCGACATCCCGCCCAACGTCTACTCCGGGCTGCGTGCCAATCGTGCGACCGATATCCACGTCTTCGGCCGCCGCGGCCCGGCGCAGGCCAAGTTCACCCCGCTGGAGCTGCGCGAACTCGACCACTCGCCGACGGTGGAGGTAGTCGTCGATCCCGAGGGCATCCGGTACGACGACGCCTCGGTGCGGGCACGTCGGCAAAGCAAGCAGGTCGACCTGGTCGCCGCCACGCTCGAGGACTGGGCGATCCGTGATACCGGCTCCCGGCCCCACCGCATTCACCTGCACTTCTTCGAGGAACCCACGGAGCTGCTCGGGGAGAACGGTCACGTGGTGGGGCTGCGAACGCAACGCACCGAACTCTGTGGCGATGGCAAGGTTCGTGGGACCGGGCGATTCCGCGACTGGGACGTGCAGGCGGTGTACCGCGCCGTGGGATACCTCAGCGAGCCGGTGGCGAAGCTGCCCTTCGACGACGAGTCGGGAACCGTTCCCAATGAGGCGGGCCGGGTGCTGGGCGTGGACGGTGCGCCGCTGCCCGCCACCTACGTCACCGGCTGGGTCAAGCGCGGCCCGGTCGGGCTGATCGGGCACACCAAGGGCGATGCGAACGAAACCGTCGCCTGCCTGCTCGACGACCATGCCAGCGGTCGGCTGCCGACCCCGGCCGCCGCGGAACCGGAGGCGATTCTCGCGTTGCTCGCGGCGAAGGGCGCGGACTACACGACCTGGGCGGGCTGGCAGCGGCTCGACGCCCACGAGCGCGACCTCGGGAAGGCGCAGGGCCGGGAGCGGATCAAGGTCGTCGACCGCGCGGCTATGACGCGGATTTCCTCCGAGCCCGTGCGCGCCAGCGACTGATGGCCGGGTTTGACACTCACCCAACTCGCGGCCGCGACCGGGGACAAGTCGCGGACAGTGCCCGAAGCTGGTCGAACGGGTAGCCACCCTGCCGCAGGGCTGACGACGGCGACACCGGTCCCTCGACATCGTGGGGTAGGTGGCCGATCCCCAGCACGTCGCCGGGACGGCACCGGGACGGCACCGGGACGACGGAGTCGTAGCCGACGGTCGAGGTGCTCACGTGGCGCCATCCCCCATCCGGGGCTCCATGGCGGAAACGCACGGCATCGAATCACCCGGTGGCGTTGAGTGAGGACCCGGAAGAGTGGGCAGCCCGGGTGGGTCACACGCCGACATACCCGCCTCGGTCTACCTTCGATCGAAGGGCTCGCCCACCATGGCCGTCGTGTCGCCGCCGAAGCGCCCGCGGGCGCGACCGCTGGTGGGCGCGGGGTGGATCGTGATCTTTCCGTCGACAGGAGGCGCGAAGGCTTGAGTACCGTGCTCGCCTTCGCCGTCGCCATGGCGGTCACCGGGGCCATGTTCATCGCCGTGGGATCGGCGTTGCAGGAGCGCGTGGCGGTGCGAAGCTGGACGCTGGGCGGCGGGCAGTTGCGGTTCTTCCTGCGCCTGGTCAAGCAGCCTCGATGGCTGCTTGGGGCCGCCTTCGCCGGCGCGGGAGTGGCGCTGCATGTCGTGGCGCTCAGCTTCGGGCCGGTCAGCATCATCCAACCCTCCGGCACGACTGGCCTGCTGTTCGCCGTGATCACCAAGGCGGTACTGGACCGCCGTCGTATCCGGCTACCCGAACTCGCCGGCTCCATGGCCATCGTGGTCGGACTGGGCGGGCTGCTGCTGGCTCTGCCGCACACCCCGAAAGATCCGGTGCTCAGCTTGCCCCCGGCCCTGCTGCTCACCGTCGTGACCCTGGGCCTGAACGCCGCGGCGATGGCCGTGTCGTGGCTCGTCGTCTCCGGCAGCGCCAAGGCCATCGCACTCGGCTTGGCCGCGGGAGTGACCTTCGGGGTCGGCTCCGCGCTGGTAGGAGTCGTCGGGCACCGGGCAGTGGCCGATCCGGCGGCGGTGCTCGACTGGCTGACCCTGGCGATCGTGGTGCTCCTCTCCATCGGGGGAATAGCGCAGCAACACGCGTACAGAATGCGACGGTTCGCGCTGGCGTTCGCCATGCTGGAGATCAGCGATCCTGTCGCCGCATCCTCCGTCGGTGTGCTGGTTCTGGGCGAACCCATGCCGGAGACGGCCCTCAGGACCGCGTCGATGGGCCTTTCGGCCGCGGTCATCGTCGTCGGTGTGGTGGTACTCGTCCGGTCGTACGCCGCTGTGAATGTCGCCGAGAAGAGCTGAACATGCGAGTGCTGATTGCGACCGACACCTATCCGCCGGATCTCAGCGGGAGTTCGTTCTTCGCCGACCGGCTCTCGAAGGGCCTGGCCGAGCGCGATCACGACGTGCACGTGGTGTGCGCCTCCGAGACAGGTCCACGGCAGGACGTCCGTGACGGTGGCGTGCGGCTGCACCGGTTACGCTCGCTGCCACTGCTGATCCATCCCAGGGTGCGCTTCGTCCCACCACCCGGAGTACCCCTCGTCGTCAGGCGTATTGTCGCCTCGGTGCGGCCGGACGTGGTCCACACGCAGGACCACTTCACCATCGGCCGCGCCGCCATCAAGGCCGCGCAGCGATACGGCATTCCCGTTGTCGCGACCAACCATTTCATGCCGGACAACCTGCTTCCGTACCTGCCTCGGTCGCTGCACGCGCCCGTCGCTGACCTGGCCTGGCGCGACTTCCGCCGCGTCTACCGCCATACGGACTACGTCACCGCACCCACTCCCACCGCCGCGGCGCTGCTGGCCGAGCACGGCTTCGCCCGGCACGTCGAACCAGTCTCCTGCGGAGTCGACACCGTGCGGTTCCACCCGCCCGAGGGCTCCGCCACCGCGATCCGCAAGGAACTGGGACTGCCCGACCTGCCCACGGTCGCGTTCGTGGGCAGACTCGACGCCGAGAAGCGGCTCGACGAACTGATTCGCGCCTTCGCACGGCTGCGGCACTTGGAGGCCCAACTGGTGCTCGCGGGGGAGGGCACCCGCCGCCCGGCGCTGGAGCGGCTCGCCGAGCAGGTCGGGGCGGGTCCTCACGTGCACTTCCTCGGGTTCGTGCCCGACGAGCAGTTGCCGTCGGTGTACCAGGCCGCGGATGTCTTCGCGATCCCGGGCATCGCCGAACTGCAGAGCATCGCGACTCTTGAGGCGCTCGCCTGTGGCCTCCCGGTCGTCGCGGCGAACGCGGTGGCGCTGCCGCACCTGGTCTCGCCGGGAGAGAACGGCTTCCTCGTCGAACCCGGCGATGTCGCGGGGCTGGCCGCGGCACTGGACCGGATACTGTCCTATGAGGAGATGCGACGCGACATGGGCGCGGTCAGTCGCTCCGTAGCGGTGTCGCACGGCCACGAACGGACGCTGTCACGGTTCGAGGAGATCTATCGCGCCGTCATCACGGGCTGATCCACGTGAGCGGCCTGCCGGGGGCAGTCCATTCTGGATTGAGCTGACGCTCGCCTTCACAGCAGTTCGGAGGAGACGACCGGGGGTAGCGCTCGGAGGTGGTCGAGCAGCGGTTCCACGCCGCCGTCGCTGATCATGATGGTGCACACCATGCTGCCTTCGGTGACGCCGTCGCGGACGTCCACGGACAGGTCGTGCACCCGGTAACCACCCTGCCGCAGGGCTGACGAGAGCGCCAGCAGGCCGTCGACGCCGCCGGTGAAGTACGTGGCGATCCGGCGGCGTGCCGGGAACGACGGCCGGGTGGAGTGGATGCGGTACGAAGTGGAACCGACATCGAGAGACATGGTGGAACTCCAACTCGAGGAACCGAACGGATCCGGGCCAGGTCCCGAGATGGATTCGACAACCGAGGTCGACAGCACTGCGCGTCGGCGACCTGGGTTCAGCCGACGCGCCTCACTACTACGTTCAGTGACGATGTTATCGGCGCACGCATGGGTCGAAGGGTAGCAGACCGTCGTGCGCGGACCCAGCCGTACCGCGGTCGACGGAAGAGTCGCAGGCTGTTCTTGATTGATTCCAGAAATTAGGGCACACTGCTGAGCGTGCCAACGACTTCGGACTTCGAGCGCATGTTGCGCGGGGTCGCGCTGCGGGTGACGCGCCCTCGGGTAGCGGTGCTGTCCGCGGTGCACGACCATCCCCACGCCGACACGGAGTCGATCACCAGTGTCGTGCGGGAGAACCTCGGTGCAGTGTCCCATCAGGCGGTCTACGACGTGCTGCGCGCGCTGACCGACGTCGGTCTGGTGCGGCGCATCCAGCCACCCGGCTCGCTGGCGCGCTACGAGGCACGCGTCGGGGACAACCATCACCACGTCGTGTGCCGGTCGTGTGGCTCCATCGCCGACGTCGACTGCGCTGTCGGCGCCGCCCCCTGCTTGACCGCGTCCGACGACCACGGCTTCGCCATCGACGAGGCCGAGGTCATCTACTGGGGCCTGTGTCCCAGTTGCTCCACCGCAACCAGTTCCTGAGCACAAGTTCCGATCTCCTGGAAGGATCCCTGTGTCTGACAGTCCTGACGCCGTTGTCGGCGAGATGAACGACGAGAGCGCCGGTGGGTGCCCTGTCGCGCACCCCAAGCACCCGACCGCGGGCGCCAGCAACCGCGACTGGTGGCCGAACCAGCTCAACCTGAAGATCCTGCGCAAGCACACCGCCGTCTCCAACCCCATGGACTCCGACTTCGACTACGCCTCGGAGTTCCAGAGTCTGGACCTCGACGCCCTGGCAAGGGACGTCGACGAGGTGCTGACCACGTCGAAGGACTGGTGGCCAGCGGACTTCGGCCACTACGGGCCTTTCATGATCCGGATGGCGTGGCACAGCGCCGGGACGTACCGCATCAACGACGGCCGCGGCGGCGCGGGCGCGGGTCAGCAGCGCTTCGCCCCGATCAACAGCTGGCCCGACAACGGCAACCTCGACAAGGCGCGCAGGCTGCTTTGGTCGGTGAAGCAGAAGTACGGCCGCAAGATCTCGTGGGCCGACCTGATGATCTTCACGGGCAACCGCGCCCTCGAGACCATGGGCCTGAAGACCTTCGGCTTCGCGGGCGGTCGGGAAGACGTGTGGGAGCCCGACGAGGACGTGTACTGGGGCCCGGAGGCCACCTGGCTCGGCGACGAGCGCTACAGCGGTGACCGGGAGCTGGAGAACCCGCTGGCCGCCGTCCAGATGGGCCTCATCTACGTCAACCCGGAAGGCCCCAACGGCAACCCTGACCCGCTCGCGGCCGCCAGGGACATCCGCGAAACCTTCCGCCGGATGGCGATGAACGACGAGGAGACCGTCGCGCTCATCGCGGGCGGGCACACGTTCGGCAAGGCACACGGCGCGGCCGACCCGGACAAGTACGTCGGGCCGGAGCCCGAGGGTGCTCCGCTGGAAGAGCAGGGGCTCGGCTGGAAGAACAGCTTCGGCACCGGCAAGGGCAGGGACGCGATCACCAGCGGCCTGGAGGTCACCTGGACGCCGACCCCGACGAAGTGGGACAACACCTTCTTCGAGACGCTGTTCGGCTACGAGTGGGAGCTGACCAAGAGCCCAGCGGGGGCCTACCAGTGGCAGCCCAAGGACGGCGCGGGCGCCAACACCGTGCCGGACCCGGAGGACGGCTCGCTGTCACGTCCGCCGACGATGCTGACGACCGACCTCGCGCTGCGGTTGGACCCGATCTACGAGCCGATCTCGCGCCGCTTCTACGAGAACCCAGCCGAGTTCGCGGACGCGTTCGCCAGGGCGTGGTTCAAGCTCACCCACCGCGACATGGGTCCGATCCAGCGCTACCTCGGCCCGCTGGTGCCGCAGGAGACGCTGATCTGGCAGGACCCGGTTCCCGCCGTGGACCACGAGTTGATCGACGCGCAGGACATCGCGACCCTGAAGAGCCAGATCCTCGACTCGGGCCTTTCGATCTCCCAGCTCGTCTCCACCGCGTGGGCGTCGGCCTCGACGTTCCGTGGCAGTGACAAGCGGGGCGGAGCCAACGGTGCGCGCATCCGGCTCGAGCCGCAGCGGGAGTGGGAGGTCAACGAGCCCGACAAGCTGGTGAACGTGCTGAGCACGCTGGAGGGAATCCAGAGCGCGTTCAACGGTTCCCAGACCGGCGGCAAGAAGGTCTCGCTGGCCGACCTCATCGTGCTCGGCGGGTGCGCCGCGGTCGAGCGCGCCGCCAAGAACGCGGGTTTCGACGTCGAGGTTCCGTTCACCCCTGGCCGTACGGACGCCTCGCAGGAGCAGACCGACGCGGAGTCCTTCGCCCCGCTGGAGCCCGCCGCCGACGGGTTCCGCAACTACCGGGGTAAGGCCAACCAGCTGCCGTCGGAGTACCTGTTGCTGGACCGCGCGAACCTGCTGACGCTGACCGCGCCTGAGCTGACCGTTCTCGTGGGTGGGATGCGCGTCATGGGCGCCAACTACCAGCAGTCTTCGCTGGGCGTGTTCACCTCGGCACCGGAGTCGCTGACCAACGACTTCTTCGTGAACCTGCTCGACATGGGCATCGAGTGGAAGCCGACGTCGGAGGACGCTGAGATCTTCGAGGGCCGCGACCAGGCCACCGGTGAGGTCAAGTGGACCGGCAGCCGGGTCGACCTGGTGTTCGGCTCGAACTCCGAACTGCGCGCGCTCGCGGAGGTCTACGCGTGTGACGACGCGCGGGAGAAGTTCGTGCGCGACTTCGTGGCCGCGTGGGACAAGGTCATGAACCTGGACCGGTTCGACCTCGCCTCCTGATGAACCCGGCGTCCAGGTCGGCGGGCTCGCCCGCCGACCTGGACGCTCACGGCGGCACTACAGCGCGCCCCATCTCCCAGGGCCCGGTCACCGCGTAGGTGATGCCGGGGCTTTGCACGTTGAAGAACAGAATCCGACCGTCGGGGCTGAACGTGGCGTACCGGCGAACTCGCTGGTGTTGGAACTGTTCAACGCCGCGAGGTCGAAGATCTGGCCCCGGTCGGTGACCCGCACGCGGGAAGTCGCGGCCGTCGCCGTCCTCACACAGCACCAGCCCGCCGGTTTTGGGTGAGACACTGGGTGAGACACATGGAAAAGGACACGGGGCCTGGGCCCGCTCCCCGAAGGGACCGGGCCCAGGCCCCGTGCGTGGTTCAGGCGCTCAGCAGGCTCACATGCCGAGGTCCAGATCCGGAGTGCTCGGCAGGTTGTCGGTGCCGGGCACGTCGAGACCACCCGCGAGGTTGCCGACATCGCTGACGTGGACACTGTCCACAGTGTCCATCACGGTGTCGACCGGGTCCATGACGGCGACACCCTGGGCGAGGTCGGAGCTTGCCAGGCCGCCGACCGTGTCGTTGACGTCGTCGACCACGGTGCCCGCGACGGGCACGTCCTCGGTGACGTCGCTGACGGTGTGCTGCACCGTGCCGACGGTGCCCTCCACCGTGCCGACAGCGTCCTCGACGGACGGCGTGGCGGGCAGCGCCGGAGCGGCGGCCGCGACGTGGTCCAGCGTGTCGGCCACGTCGCCCGTCGCGTCGAAGTCGCCGTCGTTGTTCGCGGCGGCCAGTGCCTGGCCGCTCGGCTCACCGATCGGGGTGGAGCCGAGCGCACCGTTGGCGGTGCCGAGCATGGCGCCGCCCTCGTACCGCACGGTCTCCACAAGCCCGCCGAGCGGCTCACCGACGGCGGGCAGCCCGCTGACGGTGTCGACCAGGGCGCCTGCCAGTGCGGCATCGCCGAGGTGGTTGGTGACGCCGTCCGCCACCGCCCCGACGAGCTTGCCGTCGTAGATGTGCTCGCCGACACCGGCCACGGTGTGCTGCAGGTCGGTGGCGGCGGCGTCCACCAGCGGGCCCGCCACCGGCACCTCGTCGACGGTGTCGGCCACACCGTCGACGACGTCGGAAACGGTGTTGAGCACGCCGTCGGTGACGGTGTTCAGCCCCGTCGCGCTTGCCACGTCACTGACGCCGCCGAACACACCGCTCAGGTCAGGCAGGGCGCCCAGCGGCCCGGAAGCGACGTCGGCCACGCCACCGATCAGCGTTGAGCCCGCCTCGCTGACGTGGGTGACGGCGTTGTCGAGAGTGCCTGTGACGTCGGCGGTGGCCGCGAGGGAGCCGAGCGTCTCGGCAACGGCAGCGGGTGCGGTGTCCATGACCAGCGGAAGGATCTCCCGCACGTCGGCTGCGGTGACGTCTCCGAGTCCGGCGGCATTCAACACCCCCTGCGGATCGGCGTCGAAGTCCGCCAGCGCCTGTGGGTCGCTCAGGAGGTTCGTTGCGAATTCGTGCAGCGTCTGCACCGGACCCATATTGGTTATCTCCATCGAATTGCTACTTAAAACGGACATATCGGACAAGATCAAGAACCTTTGGGTTCCAAGCGACGGTAAGCCGGTAGCGTCTGCGTCCGCATCGGAGATCACTCCGAGTCTCCGAGCGATCGCACTAGGGATGCTGGCGTCGCCCGGCTAGGGGTACTAGGGATGCCGGCCCGGTGATGGGGGTGGAGCCGAGCGTGCGGTACGAGTCCGAGCGAGTGGGTCAACTGCTCAGCGGCGACGAGGCGGGTGAGCTGCTCACCGCCGTCGCCGACGACCCGCTCGCGCCGTTACGCGCCATGATCGTCGCTCCTGGCGGGTATGGGAAGAGCGCACTGCTCGGTGAGTTGCGTCGCGGCTACCGGCGCGCCGAGGTACCCGTGGTCGACGCCCACGACGCGCTGACCGACCCGGCGGGATGCGCGCGAGCCGCGATCCTGGTGGACGACGCGCACCGGCTGCCCACCGACCACGTAGCTCGGCTGACCGAACTGGCCGCCGAGCAGCGGAGCCGGCTGATCGTCGCGCGCAGACCGTGGCCGTACTCGTCCGCGCTGGCCGAACTGACCGGCGTCCTGGAACGCACGCGTCCGACGGTGCTGCTGCGACCGCTGGATCGCGCGGCCATCGCCGAGCGAGTCCGCGCGCTGCTCGGTGATGTGCTCGCCCACGACGAAGTCCCTGCCGAACTCGTCGAGGCGCTCGAGGCGCAAACCGGTGGCGTCCCGCGATATGTCGACCGGGTCCTGCGCGCGTTGCGTCCCACGGGGGCTGAGCAGGCGCCGCTGACAGTGCCCTTCCGCGTGCCGCACGCGGCGGTCATCGGGTTCCAGTCCGAACTCGACCGCCTCGACCCCCGGCTGCACCGGCTGCTGCTCGCCAAGGCGGTGGCTCCGGAGTTGCAGGCCGAACTGCTCACCGCGCTGCTCGGACTCGACGCGGACGACGCGTGGGAACTGCTGGACGCCGCCCGCGCCACCGGGCTGCTCGACCGCGGCGGTGCGCTGCTGCCGATAGCCAGGCGTGCGATCACCGCGCTCAACCCGGCCGAACGCAGACTGGCCGTGCACCGAGGACTCATCGAGGCGCAGCGCGAGCGGGGTGGTCCGTTGCTGGCGCTGGTGCGCCCGCTACTCGGCACGGGCGTGGGCGGCAGTGCCATCGCGGCGGCGTTCGAGGAGGCAGCCGACGAGGCCTTCGCGGACTCGCCGGAACTGGCCGCCGAGTTGTACGCCGCTGCCACGGCGGCGGGATCACCGGCCGCCGCGCTGGCGGGTCGCCGGGCACGCGCCGCCGCGCTGTGCGGTGACCTCGACACCGCGATGCGGCTGGCCGACGGTGTGCTCTCCGGCGCACAGGACGCCGACAGGGCGACAGCCGCCAACGTCGCGGGCACGGTGCTGGCACATCGTGGTCTGCTCGGCTCCAGCGCCGAACTGCACCGGTGGGCAGGTTCGGCCTCCGGCAAGGCGTTCGCCGTGCTCGCACTCATCGGCACCGGGCAACTGGCACAGGCGCGGGAGCTGTTGGCCGGGCGCGGCTGCGGCGGTCCACCGGTGCTGGTCAACAGCGTCCTCACGCGGCTGGCGCAAGGCGTCCATGAGTCGGTGACCGAAGGTGCCGTCACCGCGCTGGCCACCCTCACGCGAGCATCGTCGATGCTGGAACCGGTTGGCCGTGCTGAACTGCTGCCCGAGACACCTGCCGCGCTCGCCGCGCTCGTGGCCTTGCACTGCGGCGAGTTCACGGCCGCGGACTCGGTGCTGCGGCGCGCGGAAGCAGCCGGGATGGGAGGTGCGCTCGCCGCCCGCAGGCACCGGCTGTTGCGGGCGTGGGGCGTGATGCTGCGCGGCGACACCGACATCGCCGGGCGGCTCCTGGCCGAGGCGGGCGGTTCGCCGGACAAGCTGGAGCCTCGCGACGCGCTGGTGGCTTCGGCGCTGCGGGCGGGGATCGCCCGAAGGGAAAGCGACCTCGGTGCGCTGCGCGACGCCTGGGAGCAAGCCAAGGAAGTCGCCGTGCGGCACCCCACCGATCTGTTCTGCCTGCTGCCGCTGGGTGAGCTCGCGGTGGTGGCGGCGAGGCTCGGCGAGCAGGACCGGTTGGCCCCACATCTGGCGGAGGCACAGACACTGCTCGACCAGCTTGGTGACCCGCCGCTGTGGGAGGCCCCGCTGCGCTGGAACCGGATGCACGCCGCGATCGTCAGTGAACGGCTGGACGCAGCCGAGCCTCACGTCAGGGCGCTCGCCGCGATGGCTGACGACCACCCGTACTTCAAGGCGCTGGCGACGGCCGCGCACGGCTGGCTGGACGTGCTCGCCGGGAACATCGACCCCACAGTGGTGGAGTCGGCAGCGCGAGGGCTGCACGCCGCGGGTCTGCGGTGGGACGGGGCCCGGCTCGCCGGTCAGGCCGCGATCCGCACCACGGACCGCAAGGCGATGCTGCGGCTGCTGGGGTGCGCCCGTGCCTTGCAGCCGTCGACGTCGCGGCAGGGCAATGATCGGCGGGACAGCCAGGCTGCGACCGGCGAGCCGGGCCGCCGCGCAACGGGCACGCTCAGCGAGCGGGAGCGTGAGGTCGCCGAGCTGGTGGTGGACGGCTTCACCTACAAGGAGATCGGGCAGCGGCTGTTCATCTCGGCGAAGACCGTGGAATATCACGTGGCCAGAATGCGGCAGCGGTTTGGCTGCACGTCTCGAAGCGACCTGCTCGAGCGGTTGCGGAGCCTGCTGGGTCACCGGTCGACGTCCTGACGTCCCGCCGCGAAGCCCGCTCAGAGGCTGCGCAGCACCGAGACGACGATGCCGAGTACGACTGCGTCGTCGCCGTCGATGACCTCGTAGTCGGGGTTGCGCGGCTCGAGATACACGTGGCCGCCCCTGCGGCGATACACCTTCACCGTGGCCTCGTCGTCGATCATGGCGGCGACGATCTGACCGGAGTAGGCCTCCGGCTGTTGCCGCACCACCACGAGATCGCCGTCACAGATCGCCGCATCGACCATCGAGTCACCGCGCACCCGCAACCCGAAGACGTTGCCTCGGCCGGCCAGTTCGCGCGGCAGCCGCAGCATGTCGTCGATGTGCTGTTCCGCGGCGATCGGGATGCCCGCGGCGATCTCGCCGACCACGGGAACGGTCACCGAGTCGTCGGCGGACTCGGCAGCGACCTGCCGCGGCAGGAACATCCGCACGTCGATCGGTCTGGACATCGCACCACCACGCCGCAGGAACCCGTTCTCCTCCAGGCTCGCCAGGTGCTTCGACACCGAGGACGTCGACCGAAGCCCGACGGCGTCGGCGAGTTGCCGCGTTGTCGGCGAGTAGCCGTGCCTGATCACCCAGTCCCGGATCACCGCCAGGATCTGCCGCTGCCGTGGCGGCAAGATCGACGTGTCGAGGTATGCGAGATCATCGTGGGCCGTCACCGGCCAGATGATAGGGACCGGTACCCGAGGCGGGTGCGGCCGCCCAGCGCGGTCCCCGAACGGGCATGCGGTGCCGAACCGGGCGGAGCGCCACGCTATCCTCAGCAGCCGCGTGACGCTGGCTGAGCCATTGTCACAGGTGTGCGTGCTGCCCGGACCGCTACGACGTCGGTTCCGGACACCCGCGCGGCCATCGAGGGCATCGGCCGGCGAGGGCTGGACGATACCTCATCGGCGCCGGGATGAGTTGTTGTCCGAACACTGGAGGAAACCACCGGATGTCCGTGCTTCGAGCCTCGGTGCCCGAAGGGCTTGCCAGTCCTACGCGGCCGCAGCGGCGGTTCCGGCCGGAGTTGCAGGGCCTGCGCGCGCTCGCGGCCGTGCTCGTGGTCGTCTACCACGTGTGGCTGGGCCGCATTTCCGGTGGTGTGGACGTGTTCTTCCTCATCTCCGGCTTTCTGATCACGGGTCAGCTGTTTCGCGCTGGGCTGCGCGGCCGCATCGAGTTCCGGCCGATGTGGGGCCGCATGATCAAGCGGCTGTTCCCCGCGGCGCTGACCGTGTTGCTGGCCACCATCGCGCTGTCGGTGTGGTTGCTGCCGGAGCACCGCTGGTTGCAGACCATCCGCGAAGTGGTCGCCTCGGCGCTGTACGCGGAGAACTGGGTGCTGGCGGCGGACTCGGTGAACTACTTCGCGCAGCACAGCACCGCCAGTGTGGTGCAACACTTCTGGTCGTTGTCGATCCAGGGGCAGTTCTACCTGGTGTGGCCGCTGCTGGTCGCCGCAGTCGCGTTCTTCGCGCGCAGGGCGGGTTGGAGCCTGCGGCGGTCGCTGTTCACCGTGGTCGGCGTCCTGCTCGCGGCATCGCTGGCCTACTCGGTGTGGCTGACCGCTGTCGACCAGCCGCTGGCGTACTTCACGTCACTGACGAGGATCTGGGAGTTCGCGCTCGGTGGGTTGCTGGCGCTGGCGATCGAGGCGATCAGGGTGCCGGGGATGCTGCGAGTCCTGCTCGGCTGGCTGGGCGTGTTCGGTCTCGTGTCGTGCGGGATGCTGTTGCAGGTCGGTACCGTGTTTCCTGGTTACGCGGCGCTGTGGCCGACCGTGTCGGCCGCGTTGGTGCTGGTGGCGGGCGTCACCGGCTACCGGGTGGGTGCCGACCGGATCCTGTCGTCGCGTCCATTGATCTACCTGGGCAACCTCAGCTACTCGCTGTACCTGTGGCACTGGCCGGTGTTGCTGTTCTACCTGATCTGGCGCGACCAGCCCGCCGTCGGCTGGCGCGGCGGCGCCGTGGTGATCGCTGTCTCGACGGTGCTGGCCGCGTTGACGTATCACCTGGTGGAGCAGCCGGTGCGCGACTCCCGAATCGGGGTGAGCACCAACTGGGGTGCGTACCGGTTCGGCGTGGCCGCGCTGGTGCCCGTCTTGCTCGCGGCGGGGGCGTGGCAGCTGGTGAGCACGCAGCGGGCGTCGTTCGCACTCGACGTGGACGACCCGAACCACCCCGGGGCGATGGCGATGGAGGCGGGCGGGCCGATCCTGGACCTGCGGGCGTCGGTTGTGCCACCGTTCGCGGCCCTGCCGCGCCAGTACGCACCGCTTCCCGACGAGGAATGCGTCGACTCGCCACGGCACGAGGACCTGCGGGTGTGCACCATCGAACCCGACGGACCGCCGACCCGGCATGTGGTGCTCACCGGCGATTCGCACGCCCACCAATACATCGCCGCGTTGCGGCCGATCGTGCGGCACCGGGGCTGGCAGATCACCACGATGCTCAAGGGCGGGTGCGCGCTGACCGAGGGATCGAAGTGGCCTGAGTGCGCGAGCTGGAACGAGGCCGTGATGGCCGAAATTCTGCAGCGGCGGCCCGAGGCCGTGATCACGATGGGCACCAGGGATGTGCGGGTGGGGCTGCGGGAGCGAACCCCCGAGGGCTACGTCGCGCAGTGGCGGGTGCTCGCCGAGGCGGGCATCCCAGTGGTGGCCATCCGGGACAACCCGCGATTCGACTACGAACCTTCGGAGTGCGTGCAAAAGCACGGGCTCGACGCGTGGCAGTGCCGCCAACCGAGAGCGGACATGCTGGCGGACGAGCCACCGTACGAGCGGCTCTCGGGAATCCCGTCCACCGTGTCGTTCCTGGACTTCAGTGACTACTTCTGCACCGATCGGCACTGTCCGCCGGTGATCGGAAACATGCTGGTGTATCTCGACGACAACCACGTCACCGCCGCATACCTGGAGACCATGTCGCCGATGGTGGAGGAGCGCATGGTGGGCGCGCTCGGCTGGGAGAACGACCCGCTTCCGGTAGCGAGTCGCTGAGCGGCAGCGAGTCGCGGGCGGCACGGTGGTGATCCGCGGTGGCTGCGGGTACGGCGGGGAGTTCGCGAGCGTCGGGGCGGTTCGTCGCGGGATCACCGCTGCGGGGCGTGGTCGCCTGCCGTCCTGACCGTTCGGCGCCTGGACGCTGACCGCGCAACCCCATTCGATCTGGCGGTCGCCGCCGCGATTCCTGACCACCGACCGAAACCGCTGTGGTTCTCACCCGAGAACGGAAACGCTTCTGCTACCTCGTCGCAGCCCTGCCGTCGCGAATCAGTGGGATGGTCGCCCCGCGGGTTATGCCGGAGCGGCGGTGTCGTGCCGTGCCGCGAACCGTGAGCGGTAGCGCTTCGGTGAGATGCCGACCTCCTGGGTGAAGGCGGTTCTAAACGTCACCGGCGACCCGAAGCCCACGTCGGAAGAGATCCGGTCCACCGTCAGGTCGGTGGCCTCGAGGAGTTCCTTGGCCGCCGCGATCCGCTCCGCGGCGACCCAGCGCATTGGCGTGGTGCCGACGTCCTGCTCGAACCGCCGGGCGAGGGTGCGAGGTGAGAGGTTCGCCGCTCGTCCCAGTTCGGTCAGCGTCAACGGTCGGCGAAGGTTCTCGCGCAGCCAGGCGCGGAGGTTGTCCAGCCAGGCGGCGCGATCCTCAAGCGGCTCCGCGTGCACGTACTGCGCCTGATCACCGTCACGGTGGGCGGCGACCACGAGATGTCGGGCCGTGTTGTTCGCGGCGCGCTCCCCGTGGTCGCGCCGGATCAGGTGCAGGCACAGGTCGAGGCCCGCCGCCGAGCCCGCACTGGTGAAGATGCCGCTGTCCTCCACATAGAGGGCGCGTGCGTCGACCTCGACGTCGGGGTACATCCGCCGCAGCAGCGCGGCGTGCCGCCAGTGGGTGGTGGCCCGACGGCCGTCGAGCAGGCCGGCCTCGGCGAGTGCGAAAGTGCCGGTGCACAGGGCTACGATGCGGGCACCCCGGTCGGAAGCGCGCCGTAGCTCGCGGACCAGCCGGGAGCCGACCGACCGCCCCGGTGGCACCGCGGGCACGAGCACCGTGTCGCCCTCGGCCACGGCGCTGAGTGGCTGCTGCGGTACCAGCCGCGCGCCGGTGTGGGTGCGAACGCCGCGCAGGTCGCCGCACAACGTCACGTCGTACAGCGGGTCCTGGTCCGGTTCCCAGACATAGCCAAGTGCTTCCAGCGGCATGCCGATCTCGAATAGGGTCATGCCGTCGATGAGCGGGATCGTGATCGTCGGACGCCGCGCGACCATAATGGCAAAATCCTAGCAGTTTGCGTCAATCCTGCCACTCCCGTTGGGGCGCGAAGCTTGCGACTGTTGAGCTATGCACTTCGATGACTTCATCGCACAACAGATCCTGAAGACGGACGACTCGGCTTCGCGATGCGCCTGCGCCCAGCAGCGCGTCCGGCAGCTGCTCCGCACCCTGTGGAGCGGCGCCCGCAGGATGGCCTGGGGCGTCGACGCGTTCTCCAGCGTGCGGCACGGGATCGACGTGCCTGCCGACCACGGTGCCCGCGGCCGAGCCCCGTCGGTGCCATGCCGGCACCGACCTCGATGGGGCAGCCGACGGTAGCGGCTTCGCTGCTCGATTCGATCAGGGTCGCCGCACAAGCGTTCAAGATCTCCCGCGCTCCTCGCCGCTACAACGGACACCGTTCGTTCGGCAACGGTGTCTCGCGGGCCAAGGGGGACAAACTCGTCGCCGGTGCGCCGCCGTGCTCAAGGCCATCAGGAACGCAGCGGGCGTGGTGACGTCGGGCCGCGATCCACGCTCGGGCCCTCCTTCCCGGGCGGGAGTGCAGAACTCGCGGTCCTGGGCGGGGGACTCGCGGGCGAGAGCGGGGGACTCGCCGAGTCAGGCGGGCGAGGGCGTGCAACGCGGGCAGTGGTCCTGCGCCGAGGACACGACGTGGTGGCAATCGGGGTGGTAGTAGCGCCTGGACGCCCACAGGACGGGTCCAGCGGTACCCGCACCGATGACGAGCAGGCCAGGAAGCACCCAGCCGAACACCAGCAGTGCCAGTCCGGCTCCGACCGCGGCGAGAATCATCAGCGTGAGCCAGACCGACGTGGTGTGCTCGGTGCGGCTGACGTTCGCGAGTACGTGCGCCAGTCGCGGGTCTTCGGTTCGCAGATTCCGTTCGAGTTCGAACAGCACATGCCGTTCCTGTTCGTTCAGCGGCACGGCCAACCGCCTGTGATTGGTGCGACGAGATCGAGCACGGACAACTTCTCCTTCGGGGCCATGCACTGAGGGGGATGGTCGAATATCCTGGTCACTGGCCTGACTTTGTGCAATGACCACCGTCACAAAGGGCTCTAGATCTTTTTCGAAGAATTGTCGCTGAGTGTGCCGAAATTGTTGCTGGCTGAATTGTGCTGAGTGCTGAAGTTTCTTGCCCGCGAGTCCCCCGTTCCTGCCCGCGAGTCCCCCGTTCCTGCCCGCGAATTCTGCGTTCCGTGTCGCGGGGGCGGACCGGCCGGGAGACCGTGGGTAGCTACTGCTAGGGCGTTGCCGATCGGGGACCCAGCAGTGCGATGGAGGCGCGCACGGCGAGTTCGCTCACCTCGCCGATGTTGCCGCCGTCCTCGACGGTGGTCGCCAGCAACTCGCGCAGCCCGCCGATCAACAGGATCGCCAGCTGCCGGGGCAGTGGCCCGACACCGGCCGCACGCAGTTCCTCGGTGTCGCACAGCCGCTGGATCATGGTCACGAACGCGTCCGTCATGTCCCGCTGCAACTCGCGGGCGGCTGAACCGAGTGAGGGCAGGTCCCTGATCCAGCTCACCGTCAGCGCAGGGGCGGACTCCGACGCCGCGATCCAGGCGCCGACAGCCTGCCTGATCTGGGTCTCCCAGTCCGCCTTCGGATTCACCGCCGAGGAGATCCGCCGGATCATCTCGGCGTTGGCATCGCTGAGCAGCGCGACGTAGCAGGCCTCTTTGCCGGAGAAGTGCTCGTAGAAGGTCCGCCGCGACGTGCGTGCGACGCGGACGATATCGGCGACCGTGGTCGCTCGGTAACCGTCCTGCGCGATGCAGGTCGCGAGGGCGTCGAGCAGGCGACGGCGGAATCCGCTACCCGCGTCGTCCGCCACCGTGCTCGTGGTCGTCACCGTGGTCATCTCCGCACCTCGTTGCCTGAAGACCCTTGCCGCACATGGTACATCGGCGTACCGTACGGCTGGTACGTTCGCGTACCAGGCTAGAAGGGGGTCACCTCGATGTCGACCGTGCGACTGCCACCGGGGCCCGCGTTGCCTCGCGCCGTGCAGGGGGCCTTCGCGGTCGCCGCGCCGCTGCGCGGGGTTCGCATCCTGCGAAACCGCCACGGTGACGCCTTCACCGTCAATGTGCCGATCTTCGGCAGGGCCGTCGTCATCAGTAGTCCCGCCGAGATCAAGCAGCTGTTCACCGCCCGCGCGGAAGACGTGGGCAACCTGGAACGCAACCTGGGGCGGGTACTCGGCCCTGGCTCGCTGTTCGCGCTGTCCGGCGAGGAGCACCGCAAGCAACGCAGGCTGCTGGTGCCGCCGTTCCACGGCCGCAGGTTGGCCGCCTACGAGCGGATCGTCGAGGAGGAGACGGTGCGGGAACTGGCCGACTGGCCGCGGGGCCGGGCGTTCCCGACGCTGCCGTCGATGATGCGCATCACGCTCAACGTCATCCTCCGCGCGGTGTTCGGCGCCGAGGGGGCCCAACTGCACCGGCTGCGCGCGTTGCTGCCACCGTTCGTGCGGCTCGGGTCCTGGCTGGCCGTGGCCCCGGTACCTGCCCTCGGCGGCGGTCGCTGGACGCCGTGGGGGAGGTTTCGACAACTGCGCCGCGACTACGACACGATCGTCGACCAGCTCATAGCCAAGGCGGAGCGCGAGGACCTGGACGCGCGAGACGACATCCTCGCGCTGTTGTTGCAGGCCCGCCACGACGACGGCACGCAGCTGAGCCGCGCCGACATCGCCGACCACCTGCTGACGCTGCTCACCGCGGGACATGAGACCACGGCGACCACGCTGGCCTGGGCCGTCGAGCGGCTTCGCCGTCACCCGGCCGTCCTCGACCGGCTGATCGAGGAGGTCGACACGGGCGGCAGCGAGTTCAGGCAGGCGACCATCACCGAGGTGCAGCGCACCCGGCCGGTGATCGACCTCGTTGGCAGGCAGATCCTGACCGACGGCTACCAGCTCGGCCGGTGGCGGCTGCCGAAGGGATACTCGGTGCTGGTCAGCATCTCGCTCATCCACGAGGACGAGTCGCTGTTCAGCAACGCCTCCGCCTTCGACCCGAGCCGGTTCCTGGACACCAAGCCGGATCTGTACCAGTGGATTCCCTTCGGCGGCGGCACCCGCCGCTGCCTCGGCGCCGCCTTCGCCAACATGGAGATGCACGTGGTGCTGCGCACCATGCTGTGGCACTTCACGCTCGCACCCACCGGCGAGCGGGGCGAACGGTGGCACTCCCGCGGTGTCGCAGGCGCACCCGGCAACGGCGGGCGGGTGATCGTGCACCGCAGGACGCCCGCCGACGCACCCCACCGCGCCACGGCACCGGGTGCGCGGGCATGACCGAGCCGGCGCACGTGGATGTGCTCATCGTGGGTGCGGGGCTTTCCGGAATCGGCGCGGCACACCACATCCAGGCCGCCTTTCCCGGCCGTCACTACGCGATCCTCGAGGCGCGCACGGCACTGGGCGGGACGTGGGACCTGTTCCGGTATCCCGGCGTTCGGTCCGATTCGGACATGCAGACCCTCGGCTACCGGTTCCGGCCGTGGCGGCAGGCCACGGCCATCGCGGACGGGCCGGCCATCCTGAGCTACCTCCGCGAAACCGCGGCGGAGGCCGGGATCGACCGGCACATCAGGTACGGCCATCGGGTGGTGCGTGCCCGGTGGTGCGGCGAGACGGCTCGATGGACGGTGGAGGCCGAGCACGAGGGCGAGCTGGTGCGGTTCACCGCGTCCTTTCTGTATCTGTGCGGCGGTTACTACCACTACGACGCGGGCTACGACCCTGGTTTCGCGGGTACCGAACGGTTTCGCGGTCAGATCCTGCACCCGCAGCACTGGCCCGCCGAGTTCGACTACACGGGCAAGCGAGTCGTCGTCATCGGCAGCGGCGCTACCGCCGTGACACTGGTACCCGCCATGACCGACCGGGCCGCGCACGTCACGATGTTGCAGCGTTCGCCGACCTACATCGTCGCGATGCCTTCCGAGGACGCGCTGGCGACCGGGCTGCGGCGACTGCTGGGGGACAGACTCGCGTACCCTGTCGTGCGCTGGAAGAACATCGTGGCGAGCACGCTGATCTACCAGCTCAGCAGGCGAAGGCCCGCCATGGTGAGGGCCGCGATCCGCGGGATGGTGCTGCGCAGGCTGCCACCGGGCTACGACGTCGACACCCACTTCCGGCCGCGTTACCAGCCGTGGGACCAGCGGCTGTGCCTTGCCGCCGACGGTGATCTGTTCGCCGCGATCCGCCGTGGCCGCGCCTCGGTGGTCACCGACGAGATCGAGGAGTTCACCGAGACCGGGCTCGCGCTGCGCTCCGGCGAGGAACTACCGGCCGACGTCGTCGTCACCGCCACCGGGCTGCGGCTGCTGGCGCTCGGCGGTATCGAACTGTCCGTGGACGGCCGGGACGTGGAACTGCCGAAAACCATGGCTTACAAGGGAATGATGCTGTCCGGCGTACCGAACCTGGCATTCACCATCGGCTACACCAACGCCTCCTGGACGCTGAAGGCCGACCTCGTCGGCGAGTACGTCGTGCGGCTGCTGCGCTACCTGGACAAGCACGGTTACGACAGCTGCGTGCCGGTCAACGACGACCCGGACGTCACCGAGCGGCCGTTGCTCGACTTCGACGCGGGCTACGTGCGGCGCTCGGTCGACCAGTTCCCGCGTGCGGGTTCGCGGGAGCCTTGGCGCCTCGGGATGAGCTACGTACACGATCTGCTGAACCTGCGTTACGGCCGCGTCGACGACGGCGAGTTGAGGTTCTCGCGGCGGGCCGAACCCGCGTAGTCGCACGGCCTGCCAACGGGATCGTCGGTAGGGTCGGGGGTGGCGACACGAGGAGCGAGGTGACATGGCCGAGGATGTCGACGTCGTCGTACTCGGAATGGGGCCGGGCGGGGAGGCGCTCGCGAGCAGACCGGTGCCCGGCCTGGCCCACACTCCGTACTGGACCAACCGGGACGCCGTGACCACCGGCACCGTGCCGGAGTCGCTTGTCGTGCTCGCCGACGTGTTGACCGCGGAGGGACTTTCGCTGCACACCTCGGCCGCCGCGGAGCGAGTCGGCCACGACGGCACGGACTTCACCGTCCGGCTTGCCGATATCCGGCTGCGAGCCCGGCGGCTGCTTGTCGCCACCGGCAGGCGTGCCGACCTGGAAGCCGTCGGGCTCGCCGAACTCGACCGGGAGCCGCGACCGTGACAGGCAGCGAACGCCTCGAGTTCACCGGTGCGACGGGTGCGCCGCTGGCGGCCCGGCTCGAACTCCCCGGTTCGCAGCCAAGGGCCTACGCGCTGTTCGCGCATTGCTTCACCTGTGGCAAGGACGCGCTGGCCGCCACCCGGATCTCCAGGGCGCTCACCGAGTTCGGGATCGCGGTGCTGCGTTTCGACTTCACCGGCCTCGGCGGGTCCGGTGGCGACTTCGCCAACACCGATTTCAGCTCCAACATCGAAGACGTCGTGCGGGCGGCCGACCACCTGCGAGACAACCGCGCGGCACCGACTCTCCTGATCGGACATTCGCTTGGTGGCGCGGCCGTGCTGGCAGCCGCCGGGCACGTGCCGGAGGTGAAGGCGGTCGCCACCATCGCTGCCCCCGCCGACCCTGCGCACGTCCTCAAACTGCTGGGGCCGGTCAGCGAGAAGATCCAGCGGCGCGGCGAGGCCGAGGTGTCGCTGGCAGGGCGGTCGTTTCGCATCCGGCGCGGTTTCCTCGACGACATCGCCGCCCAGCCGCAGGCGGAGCGCATCGCCGGGCTCGGGGCGGCGCTGCTGGTACTGCACTCGCCCGCCGACGACATCGTGGGCGTCGACAACGCACGGCGCATCTTCGAGACGGCGAGGCACCCGAAGTCGTTCGTCGCCGTCGACGGAGCCGACCACCTGCTCACCCGCTCCGACGACGCCGACTACGTCGCCTCGCTGCTGGCGGCATGGGCGAGCCGCTACGTGTTCGAACGGGGCACCACGACCAGGCAACCACCCGAGGAGGGCCTGGTGACGGTCGCCGAGACCGGTGACGGCCCGTTCGCCCAGCGGATAGTGGCGGGCAGGCACGTGCTGGCCGCCGACGAGCCGAGACCGATCGGCGCCGACACCGGGCCGTCGCCCTACGACCTGCTGTTGGCCGCGCTGGGCTCGTGTACGTCGATGACCCTGCGGATGTATGCCACCCGCAAGCGGTGGCCGCTGCAACGGGTGAGCGTGTCGCTGCGGCACTGGCGCAGCCACGCCAAGGACTGCGTGCACTGCGAGACCCGCACCGGAATGGTCGAGCACATCGAACGGGTGATCCGAATCGAGGGTGAGCTGGACGCCGCGCAGCGGCAACGGTTGCTGGAGATCGCCGACAAGTGCCCGGTGCACCGCACGCTGCGTTCCGAGGTCGTCGTCGAAACGACCGAAGCGGGCTGAACCGTCGGGCGCGGGGGTAGGGTCGCGTCGTGGCGGGCGGGGAGCTGATCCACGTCCCCGCGGGTTACGCCCAGTTGCCAGCTGTCCGCCGAATCCGACGAGATCGGGTGGGACCCTCGCGCCGACGGGTACCGGTTGCCGACCGAGGCCGAGTGGGAGCACGCCTGCCGAGCGGGCACGGCGGGCCCGCGCTACGGGAACCTCGCCGACATCGCCTGGTGTTGGGGCAACTCGCGGGAGCGGCTCCCGCTGATCCCGAACGGCTGGCAGGGCCGAAAGACCCTCGCGAGACCGTCCGGTCAGCTCCACCGGCGGCGCCTGCGGAGTTCCTACGGTCTCGGGCATGACGGCTCTGCACACCGACCTCTACGAGGTCCGGATGGCGGCGAGTTACCTGCGTCGCGGGATGACCGAGCTCGCCACGTTCAGCCTGTTCGCCCGCAAACTCCCGCGGGACCGTGGCTTCCTCGTCGCCGCCGGGCTCGCCGACTGCCTCGACTTCCTGCGGCGGTTCCGGTTCGGCGACGCCGAGCTGGCCTACCTCGGGCAAGCGGTGGGATTGCCGGACTCGGACCTGGCCGCGCTGGCGGAACTGCGGTTCGACGGTGACGTGTGGGCGGTGCCGGAGGGGCGCGTGGTGTTCGCAGGGGAGCCGCTGCTGGAGGTGACCGCCCCGCTGCCGCAGGCACAACTGGTGGAGACGGCGCTGCTGAACTACGTCACCTTCCAGTCGGCGGTGGCGACCAAGGCCGCGCGCTGCCGGATCGCGGCGCCGGATGCCGACCTGGTCGACTTCGCGGCCCGCCGCACGCACGGCCTTGAATCGGCGAGGGCGATGGCGAGGGTGTCGGCCATGGTCGGCTTCGCGGGAACCAGCAACGTGGCCGCCGCCAGGGAGTTCGACATCCCCGCGCTCGGCACCATGGCCCATTCCTACGTGCAGGCCTTTGCCACCGAGTACGAGTCCTTCTTCGCGTTCGGCACCGACTTCCCCGGTGCGGCGGTGTTCCTTGTGGACACCTATGACACGGAGCGGGGGGTGCGAACCGCGATCGAGGCCGCTGCTGAGCTCGGACTGGCGCAGGAGCGGGTTGGGGTGCGGCTGGACTCCGGGGACCTGGCGGAGCTGGCCGTGCTCGCGAGGCGGCTGCTGGACGAGGCGGGGATGCCGAAGGCACGCATCGTCGGCAGCGGCGGCCTCGACGAGTACGCGCTCGCGGAGTTGACCACCGCAGGCGCCCCGATCGACACATACGGGGTCGGCACGAAGATCGGGGTGTCGGCCGACGCACCTTCACTGGACAGCGCCTACAAGCTGGTGGAGTACGCGGGACGGCCGGTGCTCAAGCTCTCGCCAGGCAAGGCCACCAACCCCGGGGCCAAGCAGGTCTTCCGGGGCGGTCGAGGAGAGCAGGACGTGCTGGCGCTGCGCGAGGAGGAGCCGCCCGGCGGGACCGAACCGCTGTTGCTGCCCGTACTGCGCGCCGGGATGCCGCGGCCCGGTGTGGACTCGCTGGACGCTGCGCGGCGGCGGTTCGACCGCGAGTTGGCGTGGTTGCCGGAGGCGGCGCGACGACTGCGGGCCCCCGAAACCGTCCCCGTCACCCGGTCGGCGGCGCTGCGGGAATTGACCGATCGGCTGACGGCCGACCACACCACTGCCCGACCCGGACGCTAACCCTTCACCACGCCCAGCGGGACCAGCCTGGCGACCTTGCGGCACAGTCGGGCACCCTCGCTGGCCTCGATGACCGCCGTGATGTCCTTGTAGGCGCTGGGCGCCTCTTCCGCCAGCCCCTTCCATGACGTCCCGCGCACGGCGATGCCGTGGGACTCCAACTCCTCGCGCAGCGCGCGCCCGCTGACTCCCCTGGCCGCCGCGTGCCTGCTGCGGGTGCGGCCCGCGCCGTGGCACGTCGAGTGGAACGCCGGTGAGCCCGCCACCCCGGCGAGTACGTAGGAGGCGGTGCCCATGGTGCCGGGAATCAGGGTCGGCTGACCGGTGCCTGCCAGGTCGGCGGGAAGGTCGGGGTGGTGCGGTGGCAGCGCTCTGGTGGCGCCCTTGCGGTGCACGCACAACCTCCGGGGCCGACCGTCAACCTCATGTGTCTCGATGGTGGCGAGGTTGTGGGAAACGTCGTAGACGAGGTCCAGCCCGCTGCCCAGGTGGGCCTCGAACGCGCGGCGCGCGGTCGCTGTGAGCAGCTGCCGGTTGGCCCTCGCGTAGTTCGTGGCGGCGGCAAGCGCACGCAGGTAGTCTCCGCCTTCGGGCGACTCGACGGGTGCGCACGCCAGTTGCCGATCAGGCACCTGGATGTCGTATCGCGACATCACCTGTTCCATCGACCGCACGTAGTCGGTGCACACCTGATGACCGAGGCCGCGGGAACCGCAATGGATCATGACGCACACCTGGTCGCGGTGCAGCCCGAAGGCCGACGCGGCGGTGTCGTCGTAGACCTCCTCGACTGCCTGGACCTCGAGGAAGTGGTTGCCGGAGCCGAGACTGCCCACCTGACCAAGGCCCCGCTCGAAGGCCCGCCTGCTGACAAGCGACGGGTCGGCGCCCTCGACGCGGCCGCCGTCCTCGCAGCGGTCCAGGTCGCGCGCGACGCCGTGGCCGGACTCCACCGCGTATCCGGCGCCACCGGTCAGCACCCGCTCCAGCTGGCCCGGCCCGGTCAGCTGCCACACGCTGCCCCGGTGCATGCCACGTGGCACCGTGTGGCCGAGCGTGTCCATCAGCCCGGCCAACCGCGAACCCAGCTCGGCGCGGCCTACGCCCGCCGCCAGCAGCCGCACCCCGCAGGAGATGTCGAAGCCCACCCCGCCGGGCGAGACAACGCCGCCTGCGTCGATGTCGGTGGCGGCCACGCCGCCGATCGGGAAGCCGTATCCCCAGTGCACGTCGGGCATCGCGTAGGAGGCGACCACGATGCCCGGCAGCGTCGCGACGTTGGCCACCTGCTCGAGCGACCGGTCCTCCTGCGCCATCGGCAGCAGCTTCCTTGACGCGAACACGATGCCGGGGACCCGCATCGCCCCGTGCGCGGGCATGCGGAACCGGTAGGGGTTCTCCTCGATGATCTCCACGGTGGCCTCACACGTCGATGGTCACCGAACACGACCAACCGTCGGCGTCCGGTGCGATTCGAAGCTCGTGCAGCGACACGGCCTTGGGCACCGAGCCTGTCGAGGCAACGGCGGCGGAGTCGACCATGCGAAACAGCACCCGCACCCCCTTCTCGGTTGGCGACACCTCTGTGGCGACGGGCAGTTCGCCCCGGGTCTCCATGCGGTAGATCACCTCGTCCAGCACGCCGACGAGCAGGTCTTCGTCCCGTTCACCGGCCACCACGCACTCCACGGTGGTGTCCGGTGGCGGCAGCTCCGCTTCGGCGAAGCTGTCCACCATGCCGTGCACGGCCTCGGCGATACAGCGTTCCCTGGTCGGTGCCCACGCCTCGATGCGCAGGTCGGCGGTGTGAGCCACGGACCGGTGGCCCGCGCCGGACCCGGCCGTCACGACTTGCCCGCCTTGTTACGCGGCCGGGGCCTGCGGGGGAGGGGGAGGAGATCCCCGGGTCGCCCGGCGCCCGACCGGCCGTGCGCGCTACCGGACCTGACCAAGGCCTGCCTCCCGCAGCACGGTCACCAGCACCTCGGCGCGCTGGCGGGCCCGCTCGGCGTCCTCGCACTTCACGGCTGTGCGGACCTCGCGCATGGCGGCCTGTACCCGAGTGCGGTACTCGGTGCCGAGCGTGTCGCCGAGCGCCGCGACGGTGCGCGCCGCGACCGCGCAAACGGCGTCGGCGTCGTGCAGTTTCTCGGCGCGCTGCTGGCGCAGTTCCTGCGTGCTCGGACCGTGGTGCACTTCCTGGGTCATGGTGCGTCTCCTCCCGCGTCGTGGTCGGGGCCGTATCGCACGGTCGCGCGCGGCGGTGGGTCGCCGGCAGGGGCGAAAGTCACCGTGGACCGGGAAAGCCGTACCTGCCGTGAAGCCGGACGAACCGAGCCGGTACCAGCACCCGTTCGCGAACCAGCCCGGATTCGGCTCGTTCGAAGGCGACCACGTCCTCCTGGCCGCCACGTCCGATGGGCTGCACGATTGCGCCCCCCACTCGTAGTTGCTCGATCAGTGGCGGCGGCACCTCCGGGTACGCCGCGGAGACGAGGATGGCGTCGTAGGGCGCGTGTGCTGGCACTCCGCCACTGCCGTCCCCGGTGAGCAGGGTGACCCGCTCGATGCCCTGCGCCCGCAGGTTGCGTCGTGCCTGCTCGGCCAGGTCCGGCCACCATTCGACGGTGACGACGTCCGCGGCGAGGCGGGCCAGCAGCGCCGTCTGGAAGCCGAGCCCGGTGCCGACCTCGAGGACGTGCTCGTCGCCGGTGAGCCGCAGTCCCTCGATCATCCGCGCCGACAGTGACGGCTGCGTGGTGACCTGGTCGTGCCCGATGGGGATGGGCACGTCGGCGTAGGCGTCGTCGACCGCGTCGGGGGGTACGAAAGCCGCTCTCGGCGTCGCACGCACGGCATCGAGCACGCGCTCGTCGCTGACCCCGCTCTCGCGCGCGGCGGTCACGAGATCTTCCGGAGAGGAGCCCATCTCACCTGCCATTCGCGCTGCTGTACATCCCGATTGTGCGCGGCGCTCCGGCCGTGCACCGGGTGTGGCGCCGCCGGTGACCCCATCGGGTGGTCGTGGCGTGCGCTCAGCGCACCAGGTCGCGCGTGATCTCCAGTTGGCCGTGGTGCTGCGCGAGTTCCTCGTAGACGTGCAGCAGCGCGCCGCCCTGGGTCAGGCCCTGTCCGGCGAGGTAGTGGCCGGGCCGTGGTTCGTGCCGCAGCGGCGCGGCTGGGTCGGCGGCCGCGACGTCGGCGCGTAGTTGGTGCTTGGCCCGCGCGACCCGGTCGAGCAGACCGTTGACCGGGCCGGAGGCTCTGAACTCCGCCTCGCGGTCGCGGTGCACGGTGCGACCGGCCACCAGATGGCCCGCCCAGTACTCCAGTACGCCCAGGCAGTGGTTGACGATCGCGTAGGCGGAGTTGGCCGACGGCAGGTCCGGTGCCCGGTTCGCTCGATCGTCGCCGAGTGCGGCAAGGATGTCCGCCATGCCGTCAAGCGCACGGTCGGCGAAGTACAGGTACTCCTCTTCGCTGATCACGATCGAGATCGTCGCATCCCGAGCCGGGCTCGGCAGCCGGGGCATCGGTGGACGACACGCGCCGCTAAGGTGGCCCGATGGCATCGGTCAAGCAGTTCCAGGTCACCTTCGACTGCGCGGAACCTGAGCGTGTCGCTCGGTTCTGGTGCGAGGTGTTGGGGTACGTCGTGCCGCCTCCGCCGGAGGGGTTCGCCACCTGGAGCGACTTCGATCGTTCGCTGCCTGCCGAGGAGCAGGGTGCGGCGTTCGCCTGCGTCGATCCTTCCGGTGTCGGCCCGAGGTTGTACTTCCAGCGCGTTCCCGAAGGCAAGGTCGTCAAGAACCGGCTGCATCTCGACGTGCGGGTCGGCACAGGGCTGGTGGGCGAGGAGCGGGTGGCCGCACTCGAGGCCGAGTGCTCCCGGCTGGTCGCGCTCGGCGCGGTACGCCTGCGGCTGCTGCTCGCCGACGGCGAGAACGAGTCCTGCCTGGTGATGCAGGACGTCGAGGGCAACGAGTTCTGCCTCGACTAGGGCGGGCCCGCGTACGCGCGCTCGCCGCTCGCTGCGAGTCCGTTGTGGACGGAGTTCCCGCCGGTCGGGTCCCGCGTGCTTGACGGTGCGCCACGGTCCGGCCAGACTGAGTGCGACCGCATGGCGGACAAGTGTCCGCTCAAACCTCGGTCTGGCGGAAACCTCGTCGAGGAGGGCTCATGACACCCCTTGTGTCAACCTCGAGATCAAGGTTAGGCCGTGAGCGGTTGTTTGATGCGTTGTTGGGCGCCGCCGTGCAGCGCCGGGTCGTAGGGCGTGCGGTTTTGCCAGCAGCGCCACATGACCCGGACCCAAGCGCGAGCCAGGATGCGGGTGGCGTGTGGGTGGTCCTTGCCGCTGGCGCGGGCACGGTCGTAGATGTCGGCGGCCCACGGGCTGCAGAAGCGGCTGTTGGCGGCGAAAGTGGTGATGGCCACGCGCAGGCGTTTGTTGCAGGCCCAGCGGAAGGACACGCCGCGTTGCTTGCCGGAGGCTTTGGTGACTGGGGTGATTCCGGCCAGTGCGGCGATGGCGTCGGGATGGTCGAACACCTCGCGGGCATCGCCCCATTCGGCCAGGATCTGGGCGGCGTTGATGGTGCCAGCGCGGGGGAAGGACCGGAACACCTCGCCGTCGGGATGGGTATCCATCCGCTCGGTGATCGAGCGGTCCAGCGCTTTGATCGCCGTGTTGAGGGCGGTGAGTACGCCGACCTGGGCCAGCACGGCGTCACGGATGCCCTCGCAGGTGGTGGGGTCGGTCGTGCCGCCCGGTGCCGAGCGCAAGCGAGCGAGCAGGACCGCGGCGGGCTTCTTACCCGAGTAGCCCTGTTTGGCGCAGAAGGCGGCCAGCCGCTTCTCGGTGAGGCTGGCGGCCGAAGCGGCGGTCGGGTACCTGGTGAGGAAGGCCAGGGCGATCGCGGACTCGATGTTGGCGAATACGGCCTTGGCGCCAGGCCAGTGGGCATCCAGCAGCGCGGCGAGCTGGTTGACCGCGGCCACCCGGGCCTCGACCAGCTCAGTCCGGGCGCGGACCACGGTGCGCACTGCCTTGGTGTGACCGGACAACGGCGGGGCGGGGCGCAGCCGGTGGATGCGCACCCGCAGGTAGTCGGCGATCACGTGCGCGTCGCCGGGATCGGACTTGGCGCCGGAGAGGACCTCGGACTCGCGCCAGGTCTTGATCGCGTTGGGCTTGACCGGCATCACCGGGTGCCCGGCCTCCAGCAGCGCGTCGACCAATCGGCCGTCCGGACGCTCGATCGCGACCGGCATGTCCTCCGGCTCGGCGTGCTTGTCCAGCCGGGCGGCCAGACCGGTGAAGCCGGCGGCGGTGTGGTCGATGGTGAACGCGGCGACCTTGCGGCCGTCCCGGTCCAGCACGCACACGGCGTGCTCGGCCGCTGCCCAGTCGATCCCGACAAAGAACAACGGCCCGTCATGCTGCGGCAACTGTGTCGCCTTCCTGCTCGCACGGGGCAGTGGCCAGGCGGAGGCGAGGGAACCGACAGCAGAGTGGTCACTAACCGGCGCTCTACGGCGCGTCCCTTTGTCATCGCTTCGCGGTTCCGGAGAAGCCGGGGACGGCAGTGTCATGCAAGCCCACGAGGGGCGACCGAACCAGGCCGTCACCCCGGCTTCCGCCTGGTTCCTACCACATCCGCCGTTCTGGCGTCTGCACGGAAGAGAGTGCACTAGTGACCGTGCCGGCATCGTTGCCACCGCTGCCGACCTCGCTGGTGGGCAGCTACGCGCAGCCGGAATGGCTGATCGACAGGGCCCGGCTCGCGGACCGCTTCCCGCCGAGAGTGCGGGCGAAGGAGCTGTGGCGAATCGCGCCGGAATTCCTTGCCGAGGCCCAGGACGACGCCACGGTGGTGGCCGTGCGGGCGCAGGAGCTGGCCGGACTCGACATCGTCACCGACGGCGAGATCCGGAGGGAAAGCTACTCCAACCACTTCGCCACCGCGTTGCAGGGCGTCGACGTCGACAATCCCGGGACGGCGCTGGACCGCAGCGGCCACCCGAACCCGGTTCCGCGCATCGTCGGGCCGATTCGCCGGACGCACCCGGTACAGGTGGACGACCTGCGCTTCCTCAGAGCGCACACCGACCGCGTGATCAAGATGACCGTTCCCGGCCCCTTCACGATGGCGCAGCAGGCGCAGAACGACTACTACCCCGACGACGCCTCGGCGGCGATGGCCTACGCGCAGGCCGTCAACGCCGAGGTGGCGGACCTGTTCGAGGCGGGAGCGGACGTGGTGCAGCTCGACGAGCCGTACCTGCAGGCGCGGCCCGCCGCCGCCCGCGAGTACGGCCTTGCCACGCTCAACGCCGCACTGGAGGGAATCACCGGCACCACCGCGGTGCACCTGTGCTTCGGGTACGCGGCGATCATCCACGAGCGGCCGGAGGGCTACTCGTTCCTGCCGGAGCTGGCGGGCTGTCCGGTGGATCAGATCTCCATCGAGACCGCACAGTCCAACCTCGACCTCGGGGTGCTCGCCGACCTGTCCGACAAGACGGTCATCCTCGGGGTGCTGGACCTGTCCACCCCTGCGGTGGAAACTGTCGAGGTGGTCGCACGTCGCGTGCGCAGGGCGTTCGACCGGCTTCCGCCTCGGCAACTCGTTCTCGCCCCCGACTGCGGGATGAAGTACCTGCCCCGGTCCGCCGCGGAGGGCAAGCTGCGCGCCTTGGCTGGTGCCGCGGCGCTGTTGCGGGAGGAACTGGGCCTACTCGACTGACCCGGCCGGAATGTCGGTGGCTGCCGGAGAATGGCGGGCATGGGAGTGTCCAGCACGGAGTGGCTACGGATCGTGGCCGGACTCGCGGAGGTCGAACGCGCCGAGTCCCGCGACTACACGGCGTTCGACGTGCGCGGCAAACGGTTCGGCTACCACTGGCCGAGGACCGAGACGGTGGGGCTGAAACAGCCGTTGTCGGAGCAGGTCGCGCTCGTGTCCGAGCGGCCGGAGGTGTTCGAGGCCCAGTTCACGGCAGGCGGGTTCGGCTGGGTCGTGGTGCATCTGGACAAGATCGAGTCCGACGAGTTGGCAGAGCTGGTGTACGAGGCCTGGCGACTCTCGGCTCCCGGCGTGCTGGTCGAGCAATACCCGTTCCGGTAGCGCCCGCGGTTGGGCCGGGCGGAGCCGTCGCGAAGGCCTGCCGAAAGGCTGCCCCGAGCTACCGCCGAGATCCGGCGGCAGGGGGCGGCTTCGTGTCTGATCGCGCCCCGGCCTCGGGTTGGTACGACGCCGTCGCGGCAAGGCCGCTCCACAACAGGTCCATCGCGGTGTCGACAGCCTCGGCGCGGGTCAGCCCGCCGTGCTTTCGGCGCCACTCGACGGCCCTGGTAAGGGCTCCGATCAACATCTCGACCAGCAGCGCCGCCCGCTGGTCGTCCGGATCGATGTCGGCGGTACGCAGGTCGTCGGCCAGTAGCCGGGTGACAGCATGGTTGAGGGACACCGCGACGTCGTTCCACGCCGCGTCGATGTCCGGGTCGCCGTGCGTGGCGTTGACGAACAGCATGCGCCAGGCGTTCGGATAGCGCTCAGCGAAGTGGAACACCGCTTCGGTCGTTGCCAGCATGCGTTCGGACTTGCTGCCTTCACCCGTGATGCGCGCGGCGATGAAGCCGAGAAACGTGGCCCGCTGCTCCTCCAGCACCGCGAGGAAGAGCGCCTTCTTCGAGGCGAAATGGTCGTAGAGCACCGCGCGAGTGACTCCGGACAGCCGGGCGACATCGCCCATGCCGGTGGCGCCGTACCCACCCGAGGCGAACGCGTCCAGCGCGGCGGCGACGATGTTAGCTCGACGCGCGGGTGCCTTGAGTCGAGGCTGTACCGACATACCTGGAGGTTAGCAATGCGTCCTTCGTTGTGCCTCCTGGCTTTTCGTCGCGTGGTCTTTGCTTGACTAACCAACACATGTGTTGGTAGCTATATATCGGTACTGGTCTGGTCCGGTTGACAAAGGAGTCGGCCTCGATGAGCAGCAGCGGAATCTCTCGACGTCGTTTCGTGCACGGCGCGACCCTCGCCGCCGCGGCGACCGGCATCTTCGCGCCTGCCGGCTGGGCGCTGACATCGCCGCCGGGCAGGCGGGTCGCGGTGCTGGGTGGCGGAATGGCCGGGTTGGCCGCCGCGCACGAGCTGGCCGAGCGCGGCTACTCGGTGAGTGTCTACGAACCCACCGCGCTGGGCGGCAAGGCTCGCAGCATGGGCGTGCCCGGCACCGCCGACGACGGCAGGATGGACCTGCCGGGTGAGCACGGGTTCCGCTTCTTCCCCGGCTTCTACCATCACGTGCCCGACAGCATGCGCCGCATCCCGGTACCGGGTAACGCCAACGGGGTGTGGGACAACCTTGTCGATGCCACCGACTCCAAGTCGGAGCGGACCGGTGGCAGGCCGGACGCCACGCTGTTCGGCATGCTCCCCGATCCCAGGCAGGCGCTGACCCCGGACGGTCTGCGGCGCATCCTCGTCGAGGAGATCCTCAAGCAGCAGGGAGTCAAACCGTGGGAGGCGGAGTTCTTCGTCAACCGTCTCATCGTGTTCCTGACCAGCTGCGACGAGCGCCGGTTCGGGCAGTGGGAGCGGACGGCCTGGTGGGACTACGTGCGCGCGGAGCAGTACTCGCAGGAGTACCGAACTGTAGTCGCGCGGGGGTTGACCCGGTCGCTGGTCGCGGCGAAGGAAGAGGTCGCCAGTACCCGCACCATCGGGAACATGGCCGAGGCGTTCCTGATGAACATCATGGGCCGGGGCAACGACGGCGCTCTCGACCGCGTGCTGAACGCCCCCACCAACGAGGCCTGGATCGATCCGTGGGTGCACCACCTGCGTGGCCTCGGCGTGGGCTTCCACCTTGGACAGCGGGTGGAGGCACTGCAGACAGGGGGAGGCCGGATCACCGCAGCCCGGCTACGTGACCGGACCGGGGGCACCACGACGGTGCGGGCGGACTGGTTCGTGTGTGCAATGCCGGTCGAGCGGGTCAGCGAACTCTTGACGCCGGAGCTGCTGGCGCTGGACCCGAGCCTGGCCGAGCTACGGCGGCTGTTCGTCGACTGGATGACCGGGATTCAGTACTACCTGCGCGAAAGCGTGTCGATCACGCACGGGCACATCACCTTCGTGGATTCGCCGTGGGCGTTGACCGCGCTGACCCAGGGCCAGTTCTGGGCAGGCAGGAACTTCCGCGCCGACTACGGCGACGGCAACGTCGCCGACTGCCTGTCGGTGGACGTCTCGGACTGGGACACGCCCGGCATCCTGTTCGGCAAGCCCGCCAAGGAATGCACTCCCGACCAGATCGCCAGTGAGGTGTGGGCGCAGCTGAAGGCACACCTGAACGACGAGGGTGAGGTGGTGCTTGCCGACGAGCTGCTGCACTCCTGGTTCCTGGACCCGGGCATCGTCTGGCGGCCCGAGGCCGGTCGCAACACCAATGACACACCGCTGCTGGTCAACACGGTCGACTCGTGGAGTCGGCGGCCGAACGCCGTCACCGCGATCCCGAACCTGTTCCTTGCCGGCGACTACGTGCGGACCAACGTCGACCTGGCCACGATGGAGAGCGCCAACGAGTCCGCCCGCGCCGCGGTCAACGGCCTGCTCGACGCCGCCGACTCCAACGCGGAACGGGCGCGGATGTACCAGCTCTACCGGCCGCCGGAGTTCGAACCGTTCAAGGAGGCCGACGCTCAACTGTTCGCGGCCGGGCTTCCCAACGCCTTCGATCGCCCGTGACCGAACCCGTCGACGCGACAGCAGAAGGCACAGTGGACGCCATCGTGGTCGGCGCGCGGTGCGCCGGTTCCGCCGCCGCCGTCGCGCTGGCCCGTGCCGGCAGGCAGGTGGTCGTCGTGGACAGTGCCACCTTCCCCTCGGACACACTGTCCACGCATCTGCTGTTCGCGGGCGGGGTGGCTGAGCTCGCCGCGATCGGGGCGCTGCCGCGGGTACACGCGTTGGGCTCGCCCCGGCTGACGGTCGCCGAGATGACAGGGGCGGGGATCACCGTGCGGGCACGGTACACACCGGTCGACGGCATCGACCACGGGCTGTGCGTGCGCCGCACCGGCCTCGACGCCGCCTTGATCGACACCGCGCGGCAGGCCGGTGCGCAGGTGCGGGAGGCCACGAAGGTTACCAGCCTGCTGTGGGACCGAGGCCGGGTCGTGGGGGTGCGCACCCGCGACCGCGGTGGCGGGGAGCGCGAACTGCGCGCGCCACTGGTGATCGGCGCCGATGGTCGGCGCTCCACTGTCGCCCGCGCGGTCGGGGCCGAGCGGCCCTACCGCAGCAACCCGAACCAGCGGGCGTGCCTGTTCGCATACTGGCACGACCCGGACTCCGCCCAGCGGTCGGTCGCGGCCCAATGGCGGGCAGGCTCCGACCTGGGGACGGCTTTCCCCTGCGACGACGGCCTGGTAATGGTGCTGGTGATGCCGCCAGCCGACCGGCTTCGCGACAGCACACCCGCCGCTGCCTACGCCGACGCACTCGACAGGTTGCCAGGCCTTCGGCATCGGCTGCGCGACTGCGCGCAAGCCACGAAGGTGCGGTCCACACGGGACACGACGTCCTACTTCCGCCGCTCAACCGGCCCCGGGTGGGCGCTGCCCGGTGACTCCGGGCATTTCAAAGATCCCGTGACCGCACAGGGAATCCGGGACGCACTGCGATACGGCAGGCTGCTCGGCGAAGCCGCGGCACCTTCGCTGCACGATCCGGCAGCGCTGGACCGGGCGTTGCTGCGGTGGGAACGGCGGCGCGAGCGGGAATGCCTCGAGGTCTACCAGTGGACCAACGGACTTGCCCGCGCCGAGGTGATGTCACCGCTGGAAGTCGAGTTCTACCGCGCGGCCGCGGCCGACGAGAACTTCGCCCGGCACGCCCTGGACGTCTTCGCCCGCACCCGCCGCCCCGGCGAGGTGTTCACACTGCGCCGCAATCTGCGGCTCGCATCGGCCGCGCTGCGGCGAGCCCGGGGCCGCGTGCATACGCTTCGAGCCATCGCCGCCGAGCTCCGCCGCGACGTCAACGCGCGCCGCGAGCGCGCGGCCATCGGCCGGTGACGACGGGCGCGCCGCGCCGCGCCGGTCCTGCCGACCGCCTCAGGTGGCTGCGGAACCCCTCGCCTCACCGAGCGCCGCGTAGGTGGCCGCCAGCAAAGCGTTGCCGCGCGAGGGATTGAGCAGCCCCGGCTCCATCGCGTTCGGAACGTAGGCCAGTGTCAGGTCGCGGTCGAGATCGTTGACCACCAGCGAGCCGCCGAAACCCGCCCACCAGCAGACGTCGCCGCCGGGTACGGCGGGCACCGCGGCCGCCGGGCCCACCGCGAGGCCCGCACCGAACCGCACGGACGTACCCAGTACCAGGTCGGTTCCCTGGCCGCGCGGTCGCAGCGCCGCCCGCACCGTCCGCTCGGACAGCAGCCGCACGCCCGCTGACTCGCCACGGCCGGAGAGCAGCGCCTGCACCCGCGCGACCGAGCGTGCGTTGCCGTGGCCACCCGCGGCGCCGATCTCCGCACCCCGCCAGCCGGGCGTGCTCGTCACCGACACGGGCACCACCGGGTTGGTCAGTGTCCTGGCGGCGATGCTGTCGGGGTCCCATGCCGTGCCCCGGGACGGCATCGCCGGGGGTGGCACCAGTGTCGCGATCCGGTCGGCGTACTCGGGAGGGGTCCCGATGTGGAAGTCGGCGGCCAGCGGTGCCGCCAACTCGGCGGCGAAGAACCGGCCGAGCGAGGTCCCCGTCACGCGCCGGACCAGCTCCCCGAGCAGGTGCCCGTAGCTCAGCGCGTGGTAACCCGAGCGCGTGCCAGGGGGCCACCACGGTGGCTGCTCGGCGAGCCGTGCCGCCGCCGGTTCGGTGTCGTACAGCTCTTTCAGGGTGATCGGGTCGGCCCAACCGGACACGCCCGAGGTGTGGGACAGCAGGTGGCCCACCTCGACGCCGTCCTTGCCGGCGGCGGCGAACTCCGGCCAGTAGCGCGACACCGGTGCGTCCAGTTCCAGCTCGCCACGGTCCACCAGCAACAGCACGGCCAGTGCCGTCATCGGCTTGGTCACCGAGTACACGTTGACGATGGTCTCGGCCGCCCACGACCGGTGGTCGTGCTCGCCCATCCGCCCGCCGTGCAGGTCCACCACCACCTCACCGCCGACCGACACGCACACCGACGCGCCGACGTCGGTGCCCGAGGCGAGGGAGCGCTCGAGCAAGGCCCGCAGCGAGGCGAACCGGTCCTGGCAGTGCCCTGCCACGACAGCGGTCATGCCGCCGCCCTCCTGGCCCCTCGCAGCAGTTCCTTGCGCAGGTCGGCGACGTAGCGGTTGAAGTCAACCTGGATGGTGTGGCGGGGGGAGTCGTAGAAGTGTCCAAGATGGTCGCGTTCGTCGCGTTCGATGGTGGCCAGCATCTCCTCCTCCGGTGGCAGCACGTACCAGCCCTTCAGCAGCGCCGCGACGAGCTTGCTCTGCTGCTCGGCGAAGTTGACCAGGGTCGGATTCGGCTGTGCGAGGCCGAGGTAGAACAGGTTCGGGATTCCTGGTTTGATCATCCGCTTGAACAGCCGCAGCCGGTGCCGTTCGTCGGGCAGCAGCGCCGGGTCGTCGAAGAACGGGAAGCTCATCTCGTACCCCGTGGCGCACACGATCACGTCGACGTCCTCGACACTGCCGTCGGCGAACCGCACCCGGCTGCCCTCCAGCGCCGAGATGGCGGGTTTGACACCGATGTCGCCGGAGCCGACCCGCGTGAGGAACTCGCCGCTCACCGACGGGTGCGCCGAAAGGGGTTCGTGGTCGGGCGCGGGCAGGCCGTAGTTCTCCATCGGCCCCAGCGTCTTCTTGATCATGCGCCGCGCCATCGCGAGGCCGACCTTCCTCGGCAGCCAGGGTGGCCTGGACATCTTGTCGGCGGGTACGCCCTTGCGGTACTTCGACAGCACCCAGACCCCTCGCCTGGCCGAGACCCACAGCCGTTGTGCGATGAACCGCTGGGACAACTCGGAGGCGATGTCGAGCCCGGAGTTGCCCAGCCCCACCACGACGATCCGCTTGCCGTGCATGTCGACCGGCTCACCCGGATGGCGATAGCTGCGGCTGTGGATGAGTTCGCCGTCGAAGGTACCCGGGTAGTGCGGCAGCCTCGGCTTCCAGTGGTGCCCGTTGGCGACCACGAGCGCGTCGTAGCCGCGCTCCTCGCCGCCGGAGAGCCGCACGGCCCAGCGTCCGTCCCCGGTCCGGCGCGCGTGCTTCACCTCGGTGTTGAAGGTGATGCTGTCGCGCAGGCCGAAGTGATCGACGTAGTCGTGGAAGTACCGCAGAACCTGCGAGTGGTGCGGGAAGTCGGGCCAGTCGGCCGGTACCGCGAAGTCCTCGAACGCCATCCGCCACTTCGACGTGTCGATGTGCAGGCTGCTGTAGCAGGCGGAGCGCCCGTTGGGGTTGCGGTAGTACCAGTTGCCGCCGATGTCGTCGGACATCTCGAAGCAGTCGTAGTCGATCCCGTGGTCGGCCAGCCGCTTGGCGGTGGTGAACCCGGAGACTCCCGCGCCGATGATGCAGACCCTGGGTGGGTTCCCCGCACCCGCTTCCCGTCGTGTCAGTTCAGCTCGCCACAACGCCACCCGATCATGGTGCCGCTCGGCAGCTAACGAAGCAAGTGCTTGGTTGAGACCAGCAGGGGCGTCGCGTCGCGCTGCCGCCACGGGAGTTTGGGTGTTGCATTGGCCTGTGGGGCACGTGGGACGCGGCTTTGCGGGACGCACAGGCGGCGGTGGGGCGGCCGCTGGTCGGGCACTGGTTCCGTGGCGGATCGCGCCGCGGGTCTACTGCCTCGGTCCGTCCGGCAGGGCTGGGACCAACGTCTTCTTCGTGCGCTCGGCTACATCCTGGACACTCGTCGACACGGGCTGGGCGAGCGACGCCGACCGGATCGAGCGTGCCGCGGCCGCGTTGCTCGGCGGGGACACCCGCCCGGACGCGATCCTGCTCACCCACTGCCACCCCGACCACTCGGGCGCGGCGGAGCGACTGGCCCGCGACTGGGACTGCCCGGTCCACCTGCCTGCCGAGGAGGTGCCGATCGCCATCGGTGACTTCGCCGCGATGGTCGCCGACGCGGGACCACTCGACCGCTGGGTGGTGTTGCCGATGCTGCGTGCGCTCGGCAGGCGGCGGCGCGAGGCCGTGCTCGCCCGCTCGAGGCTGGACTGCTCCCTGCGTGCTTTCCGGCCCGGCACGGACGTGCCCGGCATGCCCGGCTGGGAATGCGTGCCGACGCCGGGTCACACGCGTGGCCACGTGTCGTACTCCCGGCCTGCCGACGGCGTGCTCATCACCGGTGACGCGGTGGTGACCCTGCGGGTCAACTCGCCTGCCGGGCTGCTACTGAGCAGGGAGGGGATCTCCGGGCCGCCGTGGTACACGACCTGGGACCGTCGGCTCGCCCGCGAGTCGGTCGCCAGGCTCGCCGACCTGGAGCCGAGCGTGCTCGCCTGCGGGCACGGCACCCCGATGACCGGACCGGACACCGCGGAGGCGCTTCGCGCTCTGGCCGAGCGTCTCGGCGGCCACTGAGCGCTGGAACTGCCCGCCGCCGCCGGATGTCAACGGCCCCACCGGCATGAGCACCGCCGCCGCGTTCCCCTTCCGGGGGTCGTCCGGTCGGCGGGTTCGTGCAGTAGCCGTCTCCGGACGGTCTACAGCCCTGAAGAGCGGAAGCGAGAGCGCTTCCGACGAGATCACACGAACGCGATCACGGGCTGTGGCGCCGAACCGCAGGCGACGTCGGTGACGTCGATTGCGGACCAGCGCGGCGCTGACCCGGTCGAATCCCGAGAGAGGAGTTAGGCCATGAGGTGGAAAACCATAGCGGCCGTGTTGTGCGGCGCGAGTTGCGCGCTCGCGTTGGCCCCTGCCGCGGCCGCTCAGCAGACCGCCACGGCTTACGTCGTGCACGGCATTCCGGACACCCCGGTCGACGTCTACGTCGACGGTGAACGCGCCATCGACGACTTCCAGCCGGGCACCGTCGAGGGGCCCGTTCAACTGCCCGCGGGGCCACACGAGGTCACGCTGTATGCCGCGAACACGCCCGACAACTCGGGTGCGCCACTGGTGCGGGCTGAGGCGAACGTGCAGGCGGGTGCCAACCTGAGTCTCGTCGCCCACCTGACCGTCGACGGGGAGCCGACGATCACACCGTTCGCCAACGACGTCGCGCCGGTCCCGGCAGGCGAAGCCCGGCTCGTGGTGCGACACACCGCGGCCGCCCCCGCGGTGGACGTGCGCGCGGGCGGTCAACCGGTGATCACCGGCCTGACCAACCCGAACCAGCGCGCGCTGCAGGTGCCATCGGGCACCGTGTCGGCCGATGTCACTCTCGCGGGCACCGACCAGGTGGTACTCGGCCCCGCGAACCTGAACCTGTCCGAGGGCACGGCCACGTTCGTGCACGCAATCGGATCGGCGTCGGCGGGCAACCTCTCGCTGGTGTCGTTCACCGTCAGCGGGCTGCACAGCGCGCCATCCGGTGTCCCGGCTGGCTCCGGCACGCCAGCCTCGGGTGCACCGTGGGCCGCGCTGGGGGCGGTCGGGCTGCTCGTGCTGGCGAGCGGTGCCATGGCAGGGCGGTTGCGCCGGTCGCCGCGGTGACAAGACGGTTCACCGCGCGCGCGGGGGCGACGTGGCTCGGCCTCGCCATGGTCGTCACGGCGGGCACCGGATGGTTGAACACCGGGTCCGGCCCGACCGAACCGGCGGGGTTCGCAGACCCCTCCGCCCGTGGGTCCGCGGTGAGTTCACCGTGGACCCACGGGGCCTCCGGCGCACCCCCAGAGCAGGGTTCGCCCGGCAAGCACGACCCGGCCCGGGAGTCCGTCCGGGAGGTGCGGCTGCCTGAACGTGACGTGCGGATACCGGTGATCGCGGTGGGCGTGGCCGCTGACGGCACCATGCGAGTGCCCGAGGATGTGCGAGTCGCCGGTTGGTACCGCTTCGGTCCGAAACCGGGTGATCCTCGGGGCTCGGCGGTGATCAGCGGCCACATCAACGATCGGGACCAGGGCCGCGGTGTCTTCGGGGTGCTGACCGAGGTCACCGAGGGCGAGCCGGTGGTCGTCACCATGGCGGACGGCAGCGCCGTGCGCTATCGAGTGACAGCCCGAAGGCTCATCGACAAGGGCGAGGCTGACATGCCGCGCCTGTTCGAGCGCGACGGTGCCCCTCGACTCACGCTCATCACCTGTGGCGGCCCGCTCGACCGATCGACGCACGACTACCGGGCCAACATCGTGGTGACCGCCGTGCCCAGCTCCTGACCCGGGACCGTGCCGAGACCATGGCGCGCCACGACATGCACACGCCCGTTGTCGAGTTGGTAGGTGAGGCCCACCACGGCGCTGCGGTGCCCGGCGACCGCGTCGGCCAGCGGCCTCGAACGGTCCAGGAGCAGTTCGGTGGTGTTGTGCACGTGGCGCCTGCCGATGGCGTCACTCTCGGTGATGCCGGCCGTGTGCGCGGTGACGATCTCAGGGCTGAGTCGCTCGACGATGTGCCGCAGAAAACCCGGCGGCATGACTCCGGTGTCGTAGGCCCTGATCGCGGAACCGATGGCTTCGCAGTTGTCGTGGCCGAGAACGACGACAAGTGGTGCGCGCAGCGCCGTGACACCGAACTCGACGCTGGCGAGAACGTCGGTGCCGACCAGGTGGCCGACGGTACGCACGACGAACAGGTCACCGAGCCCCCGGTCGAAGATGATCTCCGCTGCCAGCCGGGAGTCGGAGCAGCCGAGCACCACCGCGAACGGTCGCTGCGCGTTCACGCCCTGCCGCCTGGCAGCGTCCTGGTTGGGGTGCCGTGGCTGACCGGTGACGAACCGGCGGTTGCCTTCGAGCAGGGTTCGCAGGGCCCGCGCCGGGGTGGCTGGCCGGGCGGATGCGGGCACGGTCGGTTGGTGTGGTGTTGCTCGCACGTTGGGAGTCCTCTTCGTGATCGTCGGCGCGTTCATGGTTGCCCGCGCCGAGGAAGGCGCTGAGGTCTCCCTCGACCCGCGAGGTTGGCATCGCGGGCCGCCTGCGCCAGATCCGGATCGGCCGGATCGTGCTGACGACGAAAGCCGCTGGTGGAGGTACTCCCCTCCCCATCGAGATTGACGAAGTCTGGTTCGTCTGTCAAGTCGCTAGTCCGGCTCGGCCTGCCGTGCGAGGGCTGGGCGGTGCCGGCGCGGGGCGGGCCGAGCCCCTCCGCTGTCACTCCCGGTGGCAAGCAAGTCCGCAGTGGACTTCCGGACTGCCGGTGGTTTCCGCCTCCGAAATGGTGTCCCGTGCGAATCTGGCAGTCATTTTTCCCTGTCGATACTCGATCTTTCGATCTGCTGTCCGCAGTGGACAAGGCGGCGAAAGGGCAGCGAGCCCCGACCCCCGCGAATCCCACGCGGGCTCGCATGTCGAACCGGTTCGCTCGCAAGGATGGATCCTGGTGTGACCGCGATGACGATGTGACGTAGCGAATCCATACGCCCGTAAGTAGCACGGCCATTTGGTACGGATGGAGTACTATTTTCCTTCAGATGAAGCGCGGAGTGTTACGACCAGGTCTCGATTGGCCGGTGGGTTCGTCGTTGTTGTCCGCCCGTTGTCGTAACGCCCGTTCCGAAACAGGTAGGTTGCTTAGGAACGACGAGAGGACGGGTCCCGAATGGCCCTGGCCGTCGTGCTGAACGTGACACGACGGGCACGCGCGGTGATCGCGCCGGGCCACGCTCGTCCCACCCGAGTGAAAGGTGATTGTGGCCGCGATACGGACGGAAGGCCTCTACAAGATCTTCGGTCGGCGCGCCGACGAGGCGCTGCGTCGGCTGCGGGACGGGGCCACGAGCGAGGAGGTGACCTCGCTCGGAGTCACCGCTGCCGTCATCGACGTGACGTTCGAGGTGCGACCGGGCGAGATCTTCGTGGTGATGGGACTGTCGGGATCGGGCAAGTCCACGTTGATCCGGATGCTGAACGGACTGCTACCCGCCACGGCGGGGCATGTCTACGTCGGTGACGACGACGTGGCCGCGCTCGACGACGCCGCACTGCGAGAGTTGCGCCGCGACCGGATGAGCATGGTGTTTCAGCACTTCGCGCTGCTTCCGCATCGGACGGTGCTGGAAAACGCCGCGTACCCGCTGAAGGTGCGCGGGGTGAGCAAACCCGACCGTGCTGACAAGGCGAGGGAAGCGCTGGAGATGGTCGGGTTGAAGGGCTGGGAGGACCGGCTCCCGCACCAGCTCTCCGGTGGTATGCGGCAGCGGGTCGGCCTTGCCCGCGCGCTCGCCGCCGAGACCGAGATCATGCTCATGGACGAGGCGTTCTCCGCGCTGGACCCGCTCATCCGCAGGGAGATGCAGGATCAGTTGCTGGAACTGCAGCATCGCCTCGGCAAGACCATCGTGTTCATCACCCACGACCTGAACGAGGCCATGCGGCTGGGCGACCGGATCGCCATGAT
The DNA here is from genome assembly GCF_011761185.1 of Saccharomonospora amisosensis. Classification (NCBI taxonomy): domain Bacteria; kingdom Bacillati; phylum Actinomycetota; class Actinomycetes; order Pseudonocardiales; family Pseudonocardiaceae; genus Saccharomonospora; species Saccharomonospora amisosensis. Next base: position 2,363,661 of record NZ_JAAOYM010000001.1, read on the forward strand.
GCGCGCAGGCAGGATCGTGCAGATCGACACCGCCGAGGGCATTCTGCGTTCGCCCGCCAACGACTACGTCGCCCAGTTCGTGCAGGACGTCGACCGCAGTCGGGTGCTGACGGCGGGTGCTGTCATGGAGCGCGCCGACGGTGGGACGCCCGACCCCGGCCAGCCAACGGTCGGGCCGGGCACACCGCTGGTGGAGGTGTTCGGAGCGGCCGCGAGCAGCGCCCTGCCGGTGGCCGTGGTGGACGAGACACAGCGCGTGGTGGGGGTCGTCGGGCGCGAGGCACTGCTCGCCGCGATGAGCGAGGACGGCTCCAACCACGCCGAGCGCGGGGAGGTCAGCCGTGGATGAGTGGCGCATCCCACTCGGCGAGTGGGTGGACGACTTCGTCGACTGGCTGCTCGACAACTTCCGGCCCGTGCTCAGCGGGATCCGCGATTTCCTGGTGTGGTCGTTCGAGGAGTTGTCCAGCCTGCTGACGCTGCCGCCGGCCTGGGCGATGATCCTCATCCTCGGTGCGCTCGCGTGGCTGGCACGTGGTTGGAAGCTGGGGATCGGCGGAGCGCTGTCGCTGCTGTTCATCATGCTGATCGACCAGTGGGACAACGCGATGCAGACGCTGGCGCTGGTGATCATCACAGTGGTCGTGGCGGCGGTGCTGGCGGTTCCGATCGGCATCCTCGCCGCTCGATATCGCGTCGTGAGCAACGTCTTGCGGCCGGTGCTGGACCTCATGCAGACCATGCCGCCGCTGGTGTACCTCATTCCCGGAGTGGTGCTGATCGGCGTCGGGCCGCAGGCGGGCATGGTGGCGACCGTGATCTTCGCGATGCCGCCGGGTATCCGGCTCACCGAGTTGGGCATCCGGCAGGTCGATTCCGAGGTGGTGGAGGCCGGGCATGCCTTCGGCAGCACGCCGGGTGCCATCCTGCGCAACATCCAGCTTCCGCTGGCCATGCCGACGATCATGGCAGGGATCAACCAGGTCATCATGCTGTCGCTGTCGATGGTGGTGCTTGCCGGGTTCGTCGGCGCACCGGGGCTGGGCCAGCAGGTGCTTTCCGCTATTTCCCAATTGGACGTCGGCCTCGGTGTCGAGGCCGGGCTGTCCGTGGTGATCCTCGCGATCTACCTGGACAGGGTGACCGCGGCTCTCGGGTCGCGGTCGGCGGTCGCGCGTCTGCAGAAGACCGCGTGAGCCGTCACGAGCGAACAGTCACAACGCGGGTAACCAGTTCGGATGCCCTAGGAGAGATTGAGATGCGAGTGAGCAAGTTCGGAAGGTCCGCGCGACTGATCGCCGGGCTCGCCGCCGGTGCGCTGCTGCTGGCCGCCTGCGGTGGCGGTGACGGCGGCGACGGAGACCAGCAGGCGGGCCAGGGCGGCGAAGGTTCGCTGCAGGGCCAGGACATCACCATCGGTGTGTTCAACGGGTGGGAGGAAGGCATCGCCGCTTCCTACCTGTGGGGCCACATCCTGGAGCAGGAAGGGGCCAACGTCAGCTACGAGACCGCCGATCCCGGCCCCATCTACGCGGGCGTGGCGCAGGGCCAGTTCGACGTGTCGTTCGACGCGTGGCTGCCCGCCACCCACGAGGACTACTGGAAGGAACACGGCGAGGACCTGGAGGACCTCGGGGTCTGGTACGACAACGCGCCGCTGACCATCGCGGTGAACGAGGACGCGCCCATCCAGTCGCTGGACGAACTGGCCGGTGCGGCCGACCAGTTCGGCGGCAAGATCGTCGGGATCGAGCCGGGCGCCGGGCTGACGAAGATCACCAAGGAGCAGGTGATCCCGCAGTACGGCCTGGAGAACATGAAACTGGTCGAGTCCTCCACTCCGGCCATGCTGGCCGAGCTGCAGGGCGCCATCGACAGGGGCGAGAACGTGGTGGTCACGCTGTGGCGGCCGCACTGGGCCTACGACGCGTTCCCGATCCGCGACCTGAAGGACCCGAAGAACGCGCTCGGCGACCCCGAGGAGATTCACTCCTTCGCGCGTCCAGGGTTCTCCGAGGACCTGCCGCAGGCCGCCGAGTGGATCGGCAACTTCAAGATGACCGACGAGCAGCTCAGCTCACTCGAGAAGATCATGTTCTTCGAGAACAAGGGTGAGAAGAACGCCGAGTCGGTCGAGCAGTGGCTCAAGGACAACCCCGACTTCATCGACTCGCTGAAGGCGGGCAAGCTCTAACCGAGCCGGCGAAACGGCCGCCCTCCCACCTCGCGTCGTGGGAGGGCGGCCGTTTTCGCGTTTCAGGGACGTTGCTGCGACGGCGAGTACGCAGGCTCGTCGGGTGGGACGAGCGTGCCGAGGTCGATCGGATCTTCGTCCGAGGCGTCGATCGACGACTGGATACCCGGCGCGATGACGGGCGACTCCGGCGGCCGGGGGTGCGACTCCATGGCCCTGCGCTCCACCATCTCGGCGCGGGAGTCCACCGCGTCCACCTCGGCGGTAGGCCGCACCGGCTGCTGGGTCACCACCACGGTCACATCCTCGCCCGGCCGCGTGGCCGGTGGCGCGGTGGTGCCGCCCGCCGTGCTCGCCGGGGTGAGGGTGCGCAGCCGCAGGTCACGGATCTCGTCGAGTACCGACTGCGTGGCCGCGGGCCGATCGGAAACCGCTTCGGGTTCACGTGACTCGGGGGAGGGCCACAGCGCGACCGTCAGCACGGTTGCGGGCACGGCGGCGCCGAGCAGCCCCACCGAGGTCCACAGTGCACGCCGAGCGGGGATTCTTCGCATGTGTGCCAGGTCCTCTCGTCTGCCGAAGCGGCGGTCCGGACATTCCGGACGCGCGGGAGCAACCTACCAGGCGGGTCGGGGCGCGGCAGCCGTCACCGGTTGCGCCACACCGGAGGTCGCTTCTGCGCGAACGCGGTGATGCCTTCGATGGTGTCCGCGCTGACGAGCAGGTCGTCCATCGCGCTGGTCGGGTGGGTGACCGCGTCGATGACGTCAGGTATGCCCTGGGTCTGTTCCATGACCTGCAGCGAAGCCCGCACCGAGGTGGGGGAGCCCTCCAGGATCTCCGCGGCGAGCTCTCTCGCCGCCCGCAGCGCGGTGCCCTGCTCGACGACCCGGTTGACCAGTCCCCAGTGCTGTGCCTGCTGCGCGCTGATCCGCTTGCCGGTGAGGATCATCTCGCTCGCCACCTTGGGCGGCACGGTCCTCGGTAGCCTGATCAGACCACCGGCGCCCGCGATGAGGCCCACACGCACCTCGCTGAGCGCTAACTGCGCGGTCTCGTCGGCGACGACGAGATGGCAGGCCAGCGCGATCTCCAGGCCGCCTCCCATGGCGAAGCCGTTCACCGCGGCGATCACCGGCTTGTGCATCTGGCGCCTGCTGGTCAGCCCCGCGAAGCCGTTCTTGGGCACCCACAACTGCTTGCCGGAGGCGGAGTACATCAGGTCGTTGCCCGCGCTGAACGCCTTGTCCCCTGCACCGGTGAGGATCGCCACCCACAGCTCGTCGTCGGCGAAGTAGGCGTCGAAGATCTCGTCCAGTTCCTGATTGGCCGGTGGGTGCAGGCTGTTGCGGGACTCCGGCCGGTTGATGGTGATCTCCAGTACGTGCCCGTCCCTGCGGACCTCGACGAACTCGTACCGCTCCCGCAGTACCTTGGGCCTCGGCGGGAACAGCTCGTCCATCCGCTCGGCCGTGGTGGTGACACGGTTGCCGAACCCGAAGGAACGCGCGTAGACCCGCGTGCCGATCGGCTCGCCCGTAACCAGCCGGTCGAGGAGCTCCTCGTCCTCGCTGTGATTGGTGGCGACGAAGCGACGCCCGTCGGCCTCAAGCCTGCCGACCACCACCGCGGTGCGCTTGCCGTCACGGCCGTACTTGACGGTGTAGGTCTCGATGGTGGCCCAACCGTCGGCCTGCGGGGCGTGGCCGGGAGCGGGCCAGGAGTCGATCTCGGCCTGGATCTCGGCACTGGTGTCCGCACGCCAGTTGACCGGCGTCGTGGAGTACACGCCGACGGAGTACTTGCTGAGCATGCCGCCGTTGGCCCCGACGAGGCCGTAGCCGCCCGGCCGCTGCCGCAGCCGCGACACGGTCTCGGCGATGGCGTGCATGGAGTAGTTGTTGCCCGGACCGCCGAAGAACGGAAGGCCACCCGTGACGGTCAGGCCGCGTGGGTCGTCGGTGGCCAGTCCCAGCCCGTCGCAGACGGCGAACACCGCGATCGGGAAGCAGCTGTACAGGTCGATGCTGTCCAGGTCGGCGACGGTGATGCCCGCGGTCCGCAGCGCGTGTTCCACTGCCAGCACGGCGGCGGGCGCCCTGCTGAGATCCTCTCGCTCGAACAGCGGGCGCTCGCGCGTGTCGGCGTGCCCATGCAGGAACACCCAGTTCGCCCGAGGCACGCCGAGTCGCTCCGCGGCCCCCACCGACATCACCAGCACGGCCGCGGCCTGGTTCACCTTCTCCCGCGCCACCAGGTATCGCGGGTAGGGGTCCACGATCGGCCGGTTGGACTCCGACGGCGTGGCCAGTTCCCGTGCGTCGTGCTCGAAGGGCGCCGCCGCGTGCGGGTTCGTGGCGGCGACCTTGGTGAACGGGGCGAACAACTCGCCCATCGCGATGGCGTAGTCCTCCCGCGACAGCTTCAGCCGCGCCCGCCTGGCGTTCTCGAAAAGCGCGTACTGCGCGGGCACGTCGGCCAGGCCGTGGTCCAGTTGCTCGCGGGTGATGAGGCCTTGCAGGCCGAAGCCGCGATCTTCCAGGCTTGCATCGACGTGCTCGGTGAAGTCGGGCTTGTCGTCGGCGCTTGCCAGGTGCTGCACGGTGGAGATCGCCTCGGACCCGAACGCCAGCGCGACCTCACTGCCGCCCGCCGCGATGGTGGCGGCCAGTTCGGTGATCAGGTGTTGCGGCCCCTGCCCGCCGGACACCTCGAGGACGGCCCTCGCGGGGGAGGCGCCGACTCGGTTGGCGACGGAGCGCGGGTAGTTGTCCGACCGGCCAAGCGGTGCGCTCGCGACCGGGCTGGAGTTCTCGAACTGCCGGATGCCCGCCACGGTGTCGACCGCACCGGCGAGCGCACCCTCGTCCGCACCGGCGTCGCGCAGCGCCGCCCGCACCGCCTGCGCGGCAAGGTCCACAGCGGACAGTCCCTTGTAGCCCGGCTCGCCGATCCGCTCGCTGAACTGGCCGGCGCCGACAACGACGGGCGTGCTCGGGTCGAGTTCGGTGCCGGTCATGCTGTGCTCCTGTGCGTCGAGTCGGCGGCGCGGGTACGCCGAACGCGGAGGGTGGTCGTCGTGGTGTCGGGCGGCAGCCAGGCGATATCACCGAGCCCGACCAGGTAGTCCAGGTGCGCGGTGGTCTCCGCGATCGCGCCGAACCGCATCATCCCGATGTCGGCCCACGGGCGGGACCAGGTCAGCTGCTCGGCGACCTGCCACAGCGTCGGTTCGACGAGGCCGTCGACGACCTCCAGGATCTCGGCGCAGCGCTGCGCGTGGTGCAGGCGTAGTTGCCGCGCCCGCGCCGCTATGCCGCGGAACCGGTACTCGTGGGCGGGCAGCGCGTCGTGGTCGTCGTAGTCGGCCGTGCGGTCCAGCGACTCCAGGAAGCGGCGAAGCGGTGCGTCGGTGGACGCGGGGTGCATGCCGATGTTCGGTGTGATGCGCGGCAGCACGTGGTCGCCGGTCAGCAGCACCCGCGCGTCCGGCTCCTGTAGGCACAGGTGTCCGGGGGTGTGGCCGGGCGTCCACACGGCGCGCAGCCTGCGGCCCTTGACGGGGGCCAGCTCGCCGTCTTCGAGCAGCACGTCCGGTTCGGCCATCGCCTTGCCTCTGGGGTCGGACTCGGAGCCGAGGGTGCCCAGCAGTTGCGCGATGTCGGTCTCGGCCGCGCCGAGCACCCGCAACCAGTCGGCGGTGCCGTCGCGGTGTTCGCGTTCGGATGCGGCCAGGCGCTGCGGAAGCGTGTCCCGCTCGGCCGGGTGCATGGCGATCCACGCACCGGACTGCTCGCGCAGCTTCGTCGAAAGGCCGTGGTGGTCCGGATGGACGTGGGTGGCCACGATGCCGGTGATGTCAGTGACCGAGGCGCCGGCGTGTTCGAGTCCGGTGAGCAGCGTCTGCCAGCCTTCCTCGGCGTCCCAGCCCGGGTCGACGACGACGAGGCCGTCGGCACTGGGGACGAGGTAGCTGAGCGTGTAGCGCAGCGGGTTGTCAGGGATCGGCACGGGAACGGACCAGATGCCGCCACGCAGTCGTTCGACGGGTGGCAGCGTCTTGCGCTGCCACGCCGCGCGCTGCAGCGTGCCGAGCACAGTGATCCGCGAGACGTCCCTGGCGCAGGGATCAGTCGCCATTGCTCACCGACTTTTCTAGACGGATTTCGTCTGAAACAATGGCCACACGATAACGTCGTGTGGACGACCGTTCAACGAGCGCTTGATCACGTGTCGGGCGGGTTTGGCGAGCTGCGGGTATGGCGAGTAATCCTCGGGTGACGGCGGCGGACACCTCCAATCTCGGCCGTCCACGTGATCCCGGGGTGGACCGGCGAGTGCTCCGTGCCGCGGCGGAGGTCTTCGGCGAGAGCGGCTGGGGCAGCTTCACCGTCGACGCGGTGGCCCGCAGGGCGGGCGTCGGCAAGGCATCGATCTACCTGCGCTGGCCAAACAAGGAGGCGCTGCTTTCCAGCGCGCTGGCGGCCCTGGTCGGCCGGGTCTCCGACATCGACACCGGCTCGGTGCGGCACGACCTCGTGCGGCTCGCCGAGCAGATGCTGAAGTCCTACTTCGGTATCTCCGGCCGTGCCACCGTGCGACTGATGCTGGAAGCGGGCCGCATTCCCGGTGTTTCGCACACGCTGGAGCGGCTGCGCGAGTCGCAGGTGCTCGCGGCGCGGGCGATCGTGCGGCGTGGCATCGCCAGGGCAGAGTTGCGTGAGGACGCCAGCGTGACCCTGCTGCTGGACGCGATCTGCGGTGGCTGCCTCAACCACGTGCTGGCCACACCCGACCACCTTCGCGACGAGGTCGGGGCGCGGCTGGCCGACTACGCGGGCGAGCTGGTGGACTTCGTGCTCGGCTCCGTCGTCTCCCTTCCCGTCTCCTCCTCGTCCACCACCTCGACTCCTCCGGGGCGACGTTCGTCCGAATAGCCGATTGTGGTGACGCTCGTCACGGGTTTGGGTATCGGGACGCGCGAATTCGGGAGGAACCCGCGAATCGCGGAGAAACCGGAGGAGACATGAGAGCGAAGATCGCTACCGCGACTATCGCGCTGCTGGCGGCGGCGGCCCTCGGGGCGCCATTCGCATGGGCGCACGAGCAGTCGTTCGACGAGGTCGAACCGCCCACACAGGCGGAACGGCAAGCCGAACTTGACGCCGCCCCGCAAGGCCGGGCGAAGTGTGTCAACGGGACGGCGGCCGACACCTACGCCTGCGACGACATCGACATGCTCGACCACCTCTGGCTCGAGGATCTCGGGCTCAGCTTCGCCAACGACATGTGGGGCTGGACCGACCCGTCGACCGGCAAGGACTACGCCATCGTCGGCGGTACCGAGGGAACGGTGTTCGTGGACATCAGCAGGCCCACCGACGCTCGCGTGGTGGGAACGCTGCCGGCTCACGTGCTCGATCCCGACCGTCCCTACTGGCGTGACATCAAGGTGTACGACAACCACGCGTTCGTGGTGTCAGAACAGAAACCGCACGGCATGCAGGTCTTCGACCTGACCCGGCTGCGACACGAGCGGGGTACCTACACCGAAGACGCGCACTACGCCGGATTCGGCAACGCACACAACATCAACATCGACACCGAAGCCGGTGTCGCCTACGCCGTTGGCACCAGCACGTGCGAGGGCGGGTTGCACATGGTGAACATCTCACAGCCGACCGCGCCGGTACCAGCTGGATGCTATTCCGACCACGGCTACATCCACGACACGCAGTGCGTGACCTACGCGGGTCCGGACGAGGACTACGCCGGGCGTGAGATCTGCTTCAACTCCAACGCGGCGGCCGACGGGAACTTCGTGTCCATCGTGGACGTGACCGACAAGGCTGCACCGGTCGCGATCGCGCGGGTATCGTACGCCGACAACGGTTACAGCCACCAGGGCTGGCTCACCCCGGACCAGCGGTACTTCTTGCACGGTGACGAGCTCGACGAGCTCGACCACGGCAACAACACCAGGACCCGGATCTGGGATATGTCCGATCTGGACAATCCGAGGCACATCGGGTCGTTCGACAACGAAACCACCTCGATCGACCACAACATCTACACCGAACGCGGTCTCGCCTACGCGTCCAACTACACCTCGGGCCTTCGCGTCTACCACACCGGCAGGGTGGCTCAGGGTGAACTGAAGGAGGTCGGCTACTTCGACCTGTACCCCGAGAACGACAACGCATCGTTCGAGGGCGGTACGTGGAGCAACTTCCCGTACTTCAAGCGGGACGTGATCGGCGTCAGCAGCATGGATCGCGGGTTGTTCATCCTCAAGTTGCGGAACTGAACCGGACCTGCCCGCGTTACCCGTCGCGCCGCCCGGACCGCTGCCCGGGCGGCGCGACGCTGGCACCGGGCAGGCGCGATTCAGCCGCGCGCGATGTCGATGTAGACGGTGTGCAATCCGTTGGCGCGCTGGAAGTGCCGGACGACGAACCCGTTACGCTCGGCCAGCCCCAGCGCGAGCGAGACGTAGCCCTCGTAGTCGCCGTTGAGGACGTAGGAGACGAGTTCGTCGTAGCCGACCCGCATCGGGTTCACCGGCGGTGAGGTCAGCGTGGACTCACCCTGCTCGTCGTGTGCCTGCGCCGGGTTGAACACCAGTTGCAGGTAGGCGCTGCCGGGAAGGCGTACCCGCTGCCCGGACCCGTCGCGGGTGACAGTGTTCTCGTAACGCGCCCGGTAGCCGGGCATTCCGCGAAAGTCCAGCGCCACCCGGTCGAAGCCGTTGGCCGGATGCGCGCCGACGCGGATGCCCACCAGCGTCGGCGTTGGCGGAACCTTCCCTGTGAACGGTGCGGACACCTCGCGGGTGGACCACTGTGCGGGAGGGGTCGGTACCCGGGGCTGGGCCGGTGGCCTGGTCGTCGATGTCGACGTTGTGGGCGTTGTGGGCGTTGTGGTCGTGGTCGCGGGGACCGTGGCGGATGTGGTCGCGGTGGGAGCAGGCGGTGCGGCCTGTTCAGGGCCGACACATCCGGCGAGTGCCAGTGAGGCCACCGAAAGCACCGAGAGCACAGTGATCATCGTGCGCGTCATGTCGAAGATGATCGAGCCAATGCGGCCGCACCGGTAAGGGCCGCAAAGTCCCCGTCACGGGGGTACAAGGGCCCATGGGGTGGGGGTCCATACCAGTGACGCCGGCAGGTGGGAGGTTTTTCGCGACTTTCGGCGGGTTGTTGTCAGCCGCACACCTGCGCAGCCTGTCACCATGGGGATCACACGCCGGATACTCGTCGCGGCCTCAGGGCTTGTGCTGTTGCTGGCCGCCGCCGCACCGACCAGCGCCGCACCGAAGACGACAGCTACAGCAGCACAGTCGGACGACCGTGCCGTGTACGAGATCGGCGCGGCCACACCCACACAGCGCACCGCGATCGCCGCCACCGGTGTCGATGTGCTCGGCGTGCGCGACGGCACGGTGACGATCGTCGCAGACACCGGGCAGGCCGAGTCGCTGCGCACGCTGGGATTCCAGCCACGACTCACCGCGGACCTCGACGCCTCGCTGGCCGAGCGCAATCCCGCGCCGCGTGCCGCGGCCGACTTCCCCGCGGGCGACGAGGGCTATCACACCTACGCCGAGGTGACCGCGGAGTTGGAGGCGACGCGGAACGAACACCCCGATGTGGCGCGGTTGTCCGGCGTCGGCACCTCCTACGAGGGCCGCGCGCTGCACCTGTTGAAGATCAGCGACAACGTGGCACAGGACGAGGACGAGCCCGAAGTGCTGTTCACCTGCAACCAGCACGCCCGCGAGCACCTGACCACGGAGATGTGCCTGCGGATCGTGCAGCGCTTCACCAACGGATACGGCACCGACGAGACCGTCACCGCCCTGGTGGACTCGCGGGAGATCTACGTGATCCCCAGCGTCAACCCTGATGGCGCCGAGTACGACATCTCCGGAGGTCAGTACCACGGCTGGCGTAAGAACCGGCAGGGCTCGGGCACGGATCTGAACCGCAACTGGGACTACCGGTGGGGCTGCTGTGGCGGTTCCAGTGGTAACCCGGGGTCGGACACCTACCGGGGGCCCTCGCCGTTCTCCGCACCGGAGACCGCCGCCGTCGCCGACTTCGTGAACTCGCGTGTGGTAGGCGGCAGCCAGCAGCTCAAGGCGCACATCGATTTCCACAGTTACTCCGAGCTGGTGCTGTGGCCCTACGGCTACACCTACGCCGACACCGCCGAGGGCATGACCGAGCAGGAGGCGCGGCGCTTCGCCGACCTCGGCAGGCGAATGGCGGCGAGCAACGGGTACAGCCCGCAGCAGTCCAGCGATCTTTACATCACCGACGGTTCGGTGAACGACTGGATGTGGGGGGAGCACAAGATCTGGAGCTACACCTTCGAGATGTATCCGCGAAGTGGTGGCGGGCTCGACGGGTTCTACCCGCCCGACGAGCGGATCGAGCAGGAGACCGCGCGCAACGACGAGGCGGTGGACATCCTGCTGGAGGCGGCGGGCGAGTAGGGGCCCCTACCCGCCCGGTGCCGCGGTGTTACCGGGGCCGAGCGCGGTGATCAGGTCACCGACGCTGTGCTCGGCCTCCAGCGGGTGGCGCAGGTGGCCTTCGGGGTTGACGTGGTAGTGGTTGCGGCGGCCGACCCTGGTGCGTTCCACGTAGCCGCCCTCGATGAGGTCGGCGAGGATCAGTTGTACGGCCCTGGGTGTGATCCCGACCTGTTCGGCGATCGAGGGGATGGTCTGGTGCGGGTCGCGCGACAGGCAGATGAGCACGTGTGCGTGGTTGCTGAGGAACGTCCACGTGCCGTTGGAGCCGCCGCGCCGGGGCGAGGCCGGGGTCCGCGCCATGTGCCAGACGATAGCCGACGGCGGTCTTCGTGGTCGCGAGCGACCCGATTGACAGGCGAACTCGAATTCGTCATTCTGGTGGGGGAGGGGAGTACCCACCCGGCCGGGTCCGTCAGTACGGTCCGCCTCGTCGGCGCCCGGGCTCGGCCGCGTCGCGCATGGCCTCGCCACACCGGCGCGGGGAGACCTCCGGTTCGACAACCGGAGGGACCGTCATGGCTGTCGCCTGGTGGGCATGGGCCGCCGTAATCGGTGTGCTGTTGCTGATGCTGGCCGTCGACCTCTTCGCGCACCGAAAGGCCCATGTCGTGGGCGTGCGGGAGGCCGCGGTGTGGTCGGTGGTGTGGGTCGCGCTCGGCGTCGCGTTCGGCGGGGTCGTGTGGCAGGTCTGGGGTGCGGAGTTCGGCGCGCAGTACTACGCCGGATACGTGATCGAGAAGTCGCTCGCCGTGGACAACGTTTTCGTGTTCGCGATCATCTTCTCCTACTTCGCCGTGCCACGTGAGTACCAGCACCGGGTGCTGTTCTACGGGGTACTCGGCGCACTGGTGTTTCGCGGGGCGTTCATCGCGGCCGGTTCGGTGCTGATCGCGAGCTTCGCCTGGATTCTTTACGTTTTCGGGGCGTTCCTCGTGATAACCGGTGTGCGCATGGCCCGTCACCGGGACGAGACGATCGACCCCCGGCGTAGCGTCGCGCTGCGGATGTTTCGCCGCTTCGTGCCGATCACCGATACCTACGAGGGGCAGCGATTCCTGGTGCGGCGCGCAGGTCGGTGGGCGGCAACGCCGCTGCTCGCCGTGCTGGTGCTGGTGGAGGTCACCGACATCGTGTTCGCCGTGGACTCCATTCCGGCCATCTTCGCGGTCACCCGCGAACCGTTCCTTGTCTTCTCGTCCAACGCCTTCGCGGTGCTGGGATTACGCGCGCTGTACTTCCTGCTCGCCGATCTGATGTACCGCTTCGTGTACCTGAAGCTCGGCTTGGCCGTTGTGCTGGTCTGGGTCGGCGCGAAGCTGTTGCTGCTGGAGGTCTACAAGATCCCGACGACGCTGTCCCTTGCGGTCGTCGGTGCGATTCTGGCGGTGGCGGTGACGGCCAGCTGGCTGCGGACGCGGGGCAGTGCCCCCGAACCGGAGCGCGAGTTCACGCGATCGGGTTCGAACTGATGTTCGAATGAAGTGCCATAATGGAGTCGTGACGGATGGTGAGGCCCTGACCCGGCTGACGGACGCGGAGTTGCTGGCGTTTCTGCGGGAGCGCGAGTCGACTCGGCGTCGCGCCTATGCCGAACAGTTGCGCGCGGTCGCTGAGATCGAGGCCCGGGGCCTGGCCGGTGAACACGGCCATCGGGGTGTCGGTGGGTTGGTTCGCGAGATGTTCGCGCTGAACCCGGCCGACGCGCGCCGGATGGTGGCGCATGCCAGGGCACTGAGTTCCGGTGTCGCCCCGTCCGGGGCGGCGGTGGACGCATCACTGCCGAGGGTGGTCGACGAACTCGCGGCGGGTGCGATCGGTCCGGAACACGTCGAGGCGATCCGGGGGGCGGTGGAAGCGCTGCCGCCCTCGGCGACAGTGCAGGAAAGGGCGGAAGCGGAGCGCATCCTGTGCGAGGCGGCCACGACAACCCGGCCCGGCCTCCTGGCCCGGCTGGGGCGCGAGATCAGCGCGCGGCTCGACCCGGACGGCGACCGCCCCCGCGAGGACCTCCTGGAGAAGCCGATGCGCAGGCTGGAGGTGCGGCAGCGTCCTGACGGTGGGGTGAGTGGCTCGTTCGACCTGGACAGTGAAAGCGGTGCGTTGTTGACGAACTTGCTGTCCCCGTTGGCCGTGCCGCGCACGGACGAGGCCGGGCCGGACACTCGCGGCCGTGCGCGGCGTTACGGCGACGCGCTGGCCGAGGTCGTTCGGCTCGCGGCACGCTCCCCTGAGGCTCCCGGCGAGGCCGGTGAGCCGGTGACGCTGCTCGTGTCCGTCGGCTTGGCCGAGCTGAAGCAGGGTGCCGGGCGTGGCTTGGTGGACGGCTACCTGGAACTGCCCTCGGCGCAGCTCCGCCGGATGGCATGTGACAGCAACGTCGCCCCCGTGGTGCTCGGCACGAAGGGGGAACCACTCGATGTCGGGCGCACCACCCGCACCGTGCCTCGGGCCGTGCGCCGGGCGCTCGTTCTCCGGGACGCAGGTTGCACCTTCCCCACCTGTGACCGCAAGGCCAAATGGTGCCAGGCCCACCACGTCAGGCACTGGATCGACGGCGGGCCGACCTCGCTGGACAACCTGACCCTGCTCTGCGGGCCGCATCATCGCCTGCTGCACCACAGCGACTGGGAAGCACGAATGATCAACGGCCGACCGTGGTACTTCCCGCCGGCTCACGTCGACCCCGGCAGGGCGCCTCGGCGCAACGCACTGCACGCACATCGGGCATCCGTTGGCGGGCGCGCGCCCGCCAACGTTCGATCCCGAAACGAGAACCGACGGTGTGGCCAAGCGAATTCGTGGCGCCCTGGTGCGGAGGCAACCCGCGCGAGACCCGCCGCCACAGAGCCGTGTGGGGCCACGGCATCCGGCGAGGACCGATGGGCACCCGCGGCCGGGGGCGGGACGTTCGACCCACCGGGGGTGGGCCGCCCGCCTCCTCACCGCTGGCTCGCGGCCGGGCAGGCTCAGTCCTATGCCGCAGCCCAACCAAACGGAGCTGACGATGGCGGTCGGTGAGCTGCTGAACCGCAGGCCCACCGTGGGGTTTGCCGTGGGGGTGGTGCGCGACGGCGACCTCGAGTTCTTCCACGGACACGGGACCGCGGACATCGCCTCCGGTGCGCCGATCACCCAGGACACCGTCTTTCGCGTCGCCTCCATCACCAAGACCTTCACCGCCGTCGCGGTGCTGCAGTTGGCCGAGCGAGGGCTGGTCGATCTCGACACGCCCGCCAACGACTACCTGCGCGGATTCCGGCTGGTGTCGCCCTCGTCCGATTGGCCACCCGCCACCGTGCGGCACCTGCTCACCCACACCTCCGGCGTCCCGGAGACGGTGCACGCCTCGCGGTCGCTGAAGTACGTCTTCGGTGAGAGCGTCGCCCTCACCCAGCCGCTTCCCACGCTCGCCGACTACTACCGGGGCGGGCTTCGGCTGGTGGCGCGGCCGGGCAGCGGGTTCACCTACACCGACCACAACTTCGCCACGCTCGGCCAGCTCGTCGAGGACGTCAGCGGGCAACGGCTGGACAGCTACTTTCACGAGCACGTGTTCCAACCGCTCGGCATGACCAGTACCGACCTGCTGCGCTCTGACCGGATTCGACCGCACCTGGCGACGGGGTACACCATCGGCAGGCGCGGCCCGAAGCCCGTCACCGACCGGCAGTGGATCGCCGCCGCCGCCTCGTCGATCTACTCCAGCCCCAGGGACATGGCCCGGTATCTGGCCGCACTGCTCGGCGGCGGCGCGAACCAGCACGGCCGGGTGCTGAGTCCAGTCACGCTTGCGACGATGTTCCAGCCGCAGTACCAGCCCGACCCCCGGATTCCCGGCATGGGACTGGCGTTCTCCCGCTTCGACCTCGGCGGCCACGTAGCTGTGGAGCACGAGGGCATCCTGCCCGGCTTCAATTCCGACATCTTTCTCGCGCCGGACGACGGCGTCGGCGTGCTGGCGTTCACCAATGGGGCACGGCAGGCGATGCTGTGGCTACCCGCCGAGGTGGGACGGCTGCTCGGCGACCTGATCGGTGCGCGCGAAGAACGCGTCCGCACCGACGTCGCGCAGCGCCCGGATCTGTGGGGTGAGCTGTGTGGCCGCTATCCCTTCCCCGCACCACTCACCGACCTGCGGGCGCGATCCATGTTCGGTGCCGGGGCCGAGGTGTTCGTCCGGCGCGGCGCGCTGACTGTGCGGCTGCTCAGCCCCGTTCCTGCCGCCTACCGGGGATTCACGCTGCATCCCGACGACGAGAACGACCCCTACGCCTTCCGTATCGATCTGGAGAACTACGGCATCGGCACCGCGAGGGTGGTCTTCGCGCCCGACCCCGACACGGGGCGAACGGCGTTGTTGTTCGAGCTGTTCCCCACCACGTTGCGCAGGCGGGTCGGCCCGCAGTCACCGGGCGGGCGCGTAGCGCGTGCGCTACGTTCCGCCGCGTTGACCGCTCGTGCTAGGCGATCGAACCAAGCGCCGGGCGGTGGCTGACGCGGCCGAGTGCGAAGCAGCGGCGCACGCTCACCACCACCCAGCCCGCCACGCAGCAGGTGGTGACCAGCACCGCCCACGCGAGCGGAGTGCCGTACGCCTGGCCCGCCGTGGCGTCGCCCAGCAGGTTGAGCAGCAGGCTGCCGGTGCCCGTGCCGACCAGGGTGCACAGCCCGAGTAGCCCGACGGTTCTGGTCACGCGATCGACGGGCACGCCGCGACGCGCGTCCCGGCTGAGCCATATCGCGGCGAGGACGCAACCCAACGCCGAACCCACGGAAAGCACGTCGACCAGGGTCGCCAGCCAGGACACCAGTGGTGCCTGCCGGGCCGTGGTCACCGGGTCAGCCAGCCAGACCGCGTCCCACAGCAGCATCAACCCCGGGAATGCCAGTGCCATCCGCGCGGCCGTGCGCCGCCCGTACCCGGCGGTCAACTCGACCTGCAACTGCCGCGCGACCAGCCGGAGATCACCGAAGTCCGAGAGGGCCCTGCGGCGGGCCTCGTTGTCGTCGAACCCTGCGTCGAGGTAGGCGTCTACGGCATCGTGCAGGCCGTCGGCCACCTCGCGAACCAGGTCCTCACGGGCCCGCCCAGGTCCCCGCAGCGATCCCCGCAGCGTCTCGACAGCCTCGCCGACCGGGCAACCGTTCACGTCACACCTCCCAGCACGCTGCCGACGA
Source organism: Saccharomonospora amisosensis (assembly GCF_011761185.1). Lineage (NCBI taxonomy): Bacteria > Bacillati > Actinomycetota > Actinomycetes > Pseudonocardiales > Pseudonocardiaceae > Saccharomonospora > Saccharomonospora amisosensis. Next base: position 2,379,572 of record NZ_JAAOYM010000001.1, read on the forward strand.
CTCCACTGAACCTGATCCACTCCGACCGCCGCCGGGCGAGTTCCCGCCTGCCCGCACGACTGAGCGTGTACGTCCTACGCCTTCTCCCGCCGACGGTGCTCCATGACCCGTCGATCCAGCGGGCACGCTCCAGCCTGCGCAGGGCGGGGTACACAGTGCCGGTGGGCAGGTCCAGTGCCGCGCCGCTGCGCCGGTAAAGGGCCTCGATGATTCCGTAACCGTGCAGCGGTCCCTCCTCGAGTACCGCCAGCAGCATGCCGTCGAGGTGCCCTCGGATGGCGTCGGGATTCACAGGTAGAAAGGCTACGTCCAACGACTTCCTTCCGCACGGGAAACCCAGGGAACAGTCCGGGATATCTCAGGGTGATCCCTGAGCCATAGGTAGCGTGCCTACACATAGCCTCGACCGCGTGACAACGACCAGCGAGCCGGCGCGGACCGGCCCACGCCAGACGCTGTGGTTGCTGAGGGGCACGGTCACCCTCGGCGCCGTGGCGGTGCTGGCCCAACCCGTACTCGCGGGCGTGTACCTGACCGGCGAGTTCGACTTCCTCGGTTACCACGGCACCAACGCGACGATCGTGCAATCCCTGTTGCTGCTGCAGGGAGTCGCCGCACTGCTGTACTGGCTCGCCGGTAGCGGCTCCGTGCTGCCGTTGCTGTTCACCACAGCGCAGTTCATCGTGACGGGGCTACAGATCGGTATGGGTTACAGCAGGGCGCTGGCGGTGCACATCCCGCTCGGTGTGCTGGTCGTCATCATCTCGTTGCTGGCCTGCGCATGGGTGTACCGCCCGGCGGCGCGTGACCCACGGTCCTCCAGGAGCATGCGATGAGCCTGTCACGACGGGGTTTTCTGGGGTTGCTCGGTGGAGCCGGTGCGCTGGCGGCAGGCGTGGGGGGCTGCGCCGGGACGGCAGGCCAGACCGCGGAGTTGTTGCGCAGCAGGATCGCGCTGCCGGAGAAGTTCGCGGTCCCGCTGCCCGTTCCGCCGGTGAAGCGACCGGTGCGGTCGACGGCGGGGGAAGACCACTACGAGATCACGCAGCGGGTGAGCGAGGTGGAAATCGTGCCCGGCTACCGGACAGCCATCTTCGGCTACGACGGCAGCTTCCCCGGCCCCACCATCGTCTCGCGGTCCGGGCGCACCACGATCGTGACCCACCGCAACGAACTGCCGGTGCCCACCGTCGTACACCTGCACGGCGGGCACACCCCGGCCGAGCACGACGGCTACCCGGTGGACCTCGTATACCCGGTCGACGACCACGCCCGGCGCGTCCGGCACGGCGGCGCCATGGCGGGGGACAGCGGCCAGGGCAGCCGCACCTACGAGTACCCGCTCGATCAGCCTGCCGCGACACTGTGGTACCACGACCATCGGATGGACTTCACCGCACCGCAGGTGTGGCGCGGACTCGCCGGGTTCCATCTCGTCCACGACGACGTCGGCGACCGGCTCGACCTGCCGCACTCCGAACGCGACATTCCACTGCTGATCTGCGACCGGGCGTTCGCCGAGGACGGCTCACTGCTGTACCCGTCGATCGATCCGAACCTGCGCGACACGCCAGGGGTGCACCACGACCACATGGAGGGAGTGCTCGGAGACGTCGTGCTGGTGAACGGTGCGCCATGGCCCACGCTTGAGGTGGACGCCGCGCGGTACCGGCTGCGGCTGCTGAACGCCTCCAACGCGCGGCGGTACCGGCTGGCCCTGCGTCCCGCCCCGCGTGGTGGCGGCGGGTTCGTGCAGATCGCCTCGGACGCCGGACTGTTGCCGGCGCCGCTGCCGCACGACCGACTCGACATCGCACCGGCGGAACGGTTCGAGGTGGTGGTCGACTTCGCCCGCTACCCGGTGGGCACCGAGGTGGTGCTGACCAACGAACTCGGAGCCGGGCCAACCTCGGAAGTCATGCGATTCGTGGTTTCCCGCAGAGCCGCCGACGACAGTGTGCTCCCGCGCAGGCTCACCGAGATCGAGCCGCTGCGGCCAGGTGCGGCGGCGCCGAGGCGGGAGTGGGTGTTCAGCAGGGGTGACGTCGGCGGCGGTCGCGGTTGGACGATCAATGGCAGGCCGTTCGACCCCGAGCGGATGGATGCCAGGCCCCGACTCGGAAGGGCCGAGGTCTGGCGGCTGTACTCCGACCTGCATCACCCGGTGCACATCCACCTTTCGCCGTTCCAGGTCCTGCGCCGCAACGGCCGACCGCCGGGGCCCTTCGACACAGGCTGGAAGGACACCGTTGACCTACGGCCCGCCGAGTACGTCGATGTCGCGGTGCGGTTCGAGCGCTACCGAGGGACTTACCTGCTGCACTGCCACAACCTCGAACACGAGGACATGGCGATGATGTCGGCGTTCGAGACCAGATAGGGCAGCACGCGACGCGAGCAGCCGTTGGTCGGTCCGTCGGGTGTAGCTTCGGCCGCAGCGGTTACCCGGGAGGGCGATGGACACCCCCCGAAGCGGCCACGGCCGCCGCGTGCTCGTCCCATGAGTGCCGCCGCGGAACTCGGCGAGGACGAGAGGCTCGCCGACATGCTGGGGGCCGGGAATGTTCCCCTCCGCACTGCGGGTGGCCGCGCCTGAGCGTGCCTGCATGCCTATACTGCCGCGTGCCCGACCCGCTCTTCGAAGACCCGAGACTGGCCGCGCTCTACGACGTGCTTGACCCCAATCGGGAAGATCTGGACTGGTACGCGGCGATGACCGCGGAGTTCGGCGCGGGCAGAGTGGTTGACGTCGGTTGCGGGACGGGGACGTTCGCCCTGCTGCTCGCCGAACGTGGGCTCGAGATGACCGCACTTGACCCGGCGGCTGCTTCGCTCGACGTGGCGCGCGACAAGTTGGGTGCCCACAGGGTGCGTTGGATTCACGGTGACGCGACAGCGCTGGGAGCCCTTCGCGGTCCGGGATTCGACCTCGCGACGATGACGGCCAACGTCGCGCAGGCGATCGTCGAGCCGAACGCATGGCAGGCCACGCTTCGTGCGATCCATGGTTCGCTGCGACCAGGAGGCAGGCTGGTGTTCGAGACACGAGATCCGGCCGCTCGGGCGTGGTCGAAGTGGAATCGGGCGGCTTCTCGACGCAGCACCGAGCTACCGGGCGGGGGCACGGTGGACAGTTGGGTGGAGTTGCTCGATGTGAGCCCGCCACTGGTGTCCTTTCGCTGGACGTTCGTGTTCGAACCCGGTTCGCGGGTGCTGACCTCGGACTCCACCCTGCGGTTCCGGGACCGCACCGAAGTGGAGGCCGACCTCGCGGCGGCGGGCTTCAGGGTCGAGCAGGTGCGTGACGCGCCGGACCGGCCGGGAAGCGAACTGGTGTTCGTGGCGTCTCGTTAGCCGGAGCGGGCCGCAGGCATGTGTCGCACGGCACAGCTCTACGGTGTCGCTGGTGACGGTGAAGTGAACGGCGTCGTCGAGGGTTTCCTCGCGATCGGGGTTGTGATCGCGGTCGGCTACCTCGTCGGCAGGCTCGGAGTACTCGGTCCTTCGGCCACGCAGGTGCTGTCGAGGGCGGCCTTCTTCGTGGCCAGCCCCGCGCTGCTGTTCGTGACGCTGTCCAGGGCGGACGTGGCTGCCGTGCTGTCGGGCGACCTCGTGGTCACCGCCGTGACCAGCTCACTGGCGTGCCTGCTCTACGTGCCCGTCGGGCTGCTGCGCAGGCGCCCGCCCGGCGAGGTGACGATCGGTGCGATGGCCAGCGGCTACGTCAACGCGGGCAATCTCGGGCTGCCGGTGGTGACCTACGTGTTCGGCGACGCCACGGTGGTTGCGCCGGTGCTGCTGTTCCAGCTGGCCGTGCTCACCCCGGTGTTCACCACCGTGCTCGACGTACAGTCCGAGCGCGCCACCGGCGCCAGGCCGCCGCTGCTGCGCACACTCACCGCACCCGCCCGCAACCCGCTCGCGCTGGCCACGGCGGCCGGGTTGGTGGTGTCGGCGACCGGGATCGTGGTGCCGGGGCCCGTGCTCGCCCCGGTGGAACTGCTCGCCGATTTCGCGGTGCCGGGGATGCTGCTGGCGTTCGGTATCTCACTGCACGCGGCCGCGCTGCCGGGCAGGCAGCGTGACCTGCGCCCTTCGCTGGCCGCCGTGGTGCTGCTCAAGAACCTCCTACACCCGCTGCTCGCGCTGCTGCTCGGGTTGTGGCTGGGAATGGCGGGTGAGCGCCTGCTCGCTGTGGTGGTGTGCGCGGCGCTGCCCACGGCGCAGAACGTCTTCGGGTACGCGGTGCGCTTCGACCAGGGGGTGAGCCTGGCCCGCGACTCGGCGCTGGCCACCACCGTGCTGAGCCTTCCCATGATGTTCGTGGTGGTGGCGCTGCTCGGCTGAGGCCGGAAAGGGCGGGCCCAACGGCCCTGTGCCCGCCCCGTCCCGGCTCGTAGCGTCGGGCACCGCAGGTCACCCGGCCGACGCGCGAAGGGAACCAGCCGATGGCGACAATCCAGGGCGAGATCTTCATCGACCGGCCACCCGCCGAGGTGTTCGACGTGCTGGCCGACCCTCGAAACGAGCCAAGGTACAACCCCCGGATCGTCGGCGTGGACAAGCTCACCGAGGGACCGGTGGGCGTGGGCAGCCGGTTCGCCAGTACCGCGAGAACGCTGGGACGCGAGGGCACGATGACCGTGCGGCTCACCGGTTACGACCGGCCACGGCTGCTGACCTCGACGATCCACTCGGCGAGCATGGACATCAAGGGAGAGCTGACGCTGCGGCAGGCCCACGGCGGCACGCTGGCACGCTGGCGATGGGACATGCGACCACATGGCCTGCTCGCCATGGCCGGTCCGGTACTCGCCTGCGCCGGGCTGCGCACCGAGCGCAGGGTGTGGCGCGGCCTCAAACGCTACCTCGAGGCCGGAGCCGAACGCTGATTCCGCGAACTATCCGTCCGCTTCGGACAACGAAGAGGGGTGTGTGGTCAGCGCTGTCACGGTGACGGTCATGAACGGAAACAGCGGCAGGCTCCACAGTATCTGGTGCAGTTCGTCGGCGGAGTCCACGTCGAACACACTGATGTTGCTGTACTGCCCGACCACCCGCCACAGGTGCACCCAACTGCCCGCTCGCTGCAACTCCAGCGCGCGGGCCTTCTCCGTGGCGATCAGCTCCGCACGCCGACCCGGGTCGAGGTCGTGGGGGATCGCGACATCCATCCGGACATGGAACAGCACGGTGCTCAGCTCCTCGTGAAGGCCTTGACCGCGGCCGGGTCCAGCTCCACACCCAGGCCGGGCCCATCCGGCAGGTGCAGCTCGCCACGTTCGTACCGCAGTGGCGTGGTGATCAGGTCGGCGTTCATCAGCAACGGCCCGAACAGCTCGCTGCCCCACGTCACGGCGGGCGCCGCGCACGCGAGGTGCAGCGATGCGGCCGTACCGACAGGGCCTTCGATCGAGGTGCCGCCGTGGCAGGGAACTCCGGCCGCGGCGGCGATCTCGGCGATAGCCCTTGTCGCCCGCAGTCCGCCGGACTTCGTGGTTTTCAACGAGAACACGTCGGCGGCGCGCAGCCGGGAAAGCCGCAGCGCGTCTCGAGGCGTGCGCAGGCTCTCGTCCGCCATCACCGGGATCGGCAGCGCGCGGTTGATCTCGGCGAGGGCCTCGATCTCGCCACCGGGAACCGGTTGCTCGACGAGTTCGACCCCCGCCTCGGCCAACCTGGGCAGGTAGGTCAGTGACGTGAGCAGGTCCCAGCGGGCGTTGAGGTCCACCCGCACACCGACGGTGCCCGCGAGTTTCTCCGTGACCGCACGAACCCGCGCGACGTCGTCGGCCGGGTCCTGAGCCCCCATCTTGAGCTTGAAGCTGTGGTTGAGTCCCGCTTCCAGCCTGGACAGTGCCTCCTCCGCGACGGCGGCCGCCGGCTCGGTGCCAAGCGCCCAGGTGACAGGAATCGAGCGCCTGGCGGGGCCGCCGAGCAGGGTGTGCAGCGGTGTGTCCAGGCAGCGCGCCCACGCGTCGTGCAGCGCGACCTCCACGGCGGCCTTGGCGAACAGGTTGGCTGCCACCAGGTCGTCGATCTCGCGCAGGATCGTCGCGATGTCGGACACCTGCCTGCCCACCAGCAGCGGGGCCAGGTAGCGTTCGACGACCAGCCGCATGGTCTCCACCGACTCGCCGCCCCACCACGGGCCCCCTGGCACGACGCCCTCACCGACACCGGTCACTCCGCCCGCCGTGCGGACGAAAACCAGCAGCATCGGCTGCGCGGTCATGCCGGTGCGGGCGAACCGGTGCGGGCGGTGCAGCGGGATGTCGAGCAGCACGGTTTCGACGCGATCGATCTGGGTGTCGCGCAACGGAGTTCCTCTTCAGGTAGGGGGAATGCCGGGGAAGGACTCGGGGCAGCGGGGACGGGCGTCCCCGCTGCCCCTGGCCTCACGAGTCGTGCGGTTCGAGCACGAAGTCGTACTCGGCGCGCAGCTTGCCCTCACCGTCCGGACGCGGGTTCAGCACCAGTTCCGGCTTGGTGGCCTGCGCGACGTCGTCCTCCAGCCACTCGCCGCCCTCGAAGTAGAGCTGGGTGGTGATCTGGCGGTGACCGCTCGCCCGCACGATCAGGTGCAGGTGGGCGGGGCGCCACGGGTGCCAGCCCGCCGCCTCGATGAGCTTTCCGGTAGGGCCGTCGGTCGGGATCTGGTACGGCGCGGGTTTGACGGTGGTCACCTCGAACCGGCCGTCGCCGTCGGCCACGACGACACCGCGCAGGTTGCCCTCCGGCAGGTGCGGGGCGAATCCGGAGTAGTAGCCGTCGTCGTCGGCGTGCCAGATGTCCAGTTCGGCGCCTGGAATCGGGTTGCCTTCCAGGTCGCGAACCTGCCCGGACAGCGCCAGCGGGGTGCCCTTCTCGTCGGGCCGCATCGGCAGTGTCGCCACCGATGGCAGCTTGCGCTGGTCCGGCAGGTAGTACGGGCCGAGGATGCTGCCCTTGGTGCCGTGCTGGCGTTGCGCGGTGACCTCCTCGACGACGTGCTCGACGAACACGTCGAGGAACAGTGGCCACTCACCGCCTTCGCCGACCTCGATCAGCCACTGCTTGGCGGCCTGGAACTCGGCGTAGCTGACCTGCTTGGCGCGAATGGCTTCGTGCACGCCCGCGAGTACCGCCTGCACCACGTCGGCGATCCGCTCGCTGGTCACCTGGCCTTCGCCGTCACCTCGGGCCGTGCGGAACGCCTCTGTGGCCGAGGCTCCGGAAGCGGCGGCTGTGGGGGAGTGTTGTGTGGTCGTCATCGCTTGCTCCCGTTGCTGTTGGGGTTGATCAGGTCGGGGACGGTCCAGCCGTCCAGGTCGTACTCGGACATGCACTGCTCGGCGAAGCCCTTCATGGCATCGGCGGCACCGGACTGCTGCGCCGCGAACAGCAGTTCCGCGCGCACACCCTCGTGGTTGCCCGAGTAGTTGCGTTCGTAGAGTTCGTGCCTGCCACCGAACTCGCTGCCGACCGAGTCCCAGATGAGCTTCATCAGCTTCACCCGCTCGATCGCGTCCATGCCGTTGGAGCCGCGCACGTAGCGATCGAGGTACGGCCGGATCTCGGGGGACCGGAAATCGTCGGCGTGCGAGGGCAGGTAGATGAGGCCGGAACCCAGATCCTGCAGGATGATCTCGCGCACCCGCGGGTAGCCGACCGTCATGAACCAGCGGTAGGCCAGCCCGTAGTCAAGGTGCGGCAGCACCGCGCCGTCGATCCACTCGTCAGGGCTCGCCGCCATGGCGTCGGAGATGGCCCAGAACATGTTGCGCCAACCGATCACCTCGCCGACGCGCGTCTGGATACCCCGGAAGTCCTTGGTGCCGGTGGCTTCCACGCCCTTCATGAGCAGCCCCGCGATGAAGTCCAGCTTCACCGCAAGCCGGGTCACGCCGTGGAAGGTGAACCGGTGCAGGAAGCCGGAACCGGGGAAGAAGGTGCTCGCCTTCTCGGCGTCGCCGTAGATGAAGACGTTCTCCCACGGGATCTTTACCCGGTCCAGGATGAAGATGGTGTCGTTCTCGTCGAAGCGTGACGACAGCGGGTAGTCGAACGGAGTCGACGCGCTCTGGGCGTAGGAATGCCTGCAGATCAGTTTCATCCCCGGTGCTCCCATCGGCACCGTGCACACGAGCGCGAACTCGCGTTTCTTGATGGGAAGGCCGTAGTGGGCGATGAAGTTGTAGTTGGTGATCGCGGAGCCGGTGGCCACCACCTTTGCTCCGGAGACGATGAGGCCGTCGTCGCGTTCCTCCTCGACGTGGATGAAGATGTCCTTCACCTCGTCGGGCGCGCGATCGCGGTCGACAGGAGGGTTGATGATCGCGTGGTTCCAGTAAAGGACCTTCTCCTGCGATTCGGTGTACCAGCGGCGGGCGTTGTCGGCGAAGGGTTCGTAGAACTCGGAGTTGGCGCCCAGCGTGCCGAGGAACGCGGCCTTGTAGTCAGGACTGCGGCCCATCCAGCCGTAGGTCATCCTGGCCCAGTGCGCGATCGCGTCGCGGTCGGCCAGCAGGTCGGCACCGCTGCGTGGGGTTCGGAAGAAGGGGTGCGTGTAGCTGTTGTTGCCGGTGTCGGTCGGTGCTGTGACCACGTGCTGCTGCTCGGGGTCGTGCAACGAGTCGTAGAGGCGGGCGGTCATCCGCACCGAGTTGCGAAACGCCGGGTGGGTGGTGACGTCGTCCACCTTGTCGCCGTAGAGGAAGACCTCGCGACCGTCGCGGAGGCTTTCGACGTACTCCTCGCCGGTCATCGGCCGGGTGGTTCGCGAGCCGGAACTCACCGGCGCCGGTTGTTGCTGCATAACCACAAGGGGTTCCCTTCGTCGTCGTTGACGGGTGGTGTGGGTCGGTCAGGCCGCCGGCGCGGCCGGGAACCAGCCGAGGTCGGGGCAGTCGAGCGAAGCGGCCCAGTGCGAGCCGCTGTGGCGAGCGCCGAGCTGGTGGAACTGCCCCGCGTAGAACAGCAGGGGTTCGGTCTCGGTGGAGGCCAGTTCCACCACCTCGCCGAGGACGATGAGGTGGTCGCCGCCGTCGTAGGTACGCCACGGAACGCAGGAGATGGTCGCCGCGTTCCCGGCGAGCGCGGGCGCGGTGGCGCCCTGTGTCCATTCGGGCACGGTGTCCTTGGGCCTGCCCGCGAAATGCCATGCCAGGTCCAGCTGGTCCGCCGCCAGCACGTTGACAGCGAACGGCGCACCGTGCAGGTAGCCGCAGATCCTGGAGCGGCGGGTGACCGTCACCTGACACAGCGCCGGTTCGAGCGAGACGGCCGTGAACGCGTTCACCGTGGCGCCGTGTGGCTCGCCCCGGTCGTTGGCGCAGGTGACAACCGTGACGCCGGTCGCGAAGCGGCCGAAGGTCTTTCGCAGGTCGAGCTGGTCCAGTGTCCGCATCGACACCTCCTGTACGCTGTGCGTACTATCTGACCGCAATGCGTTCAAGGTCGAGAGTGCCCTCGGCGCGCGGCGGAGTCAAGACCTCGGATAAGGAAAGATGTCGACCATGAGCACGGCAGAGAACTCTCGCGATCTCATCCAGAGCATCGAGCGCGGGTTCGCGGTGTTGCTCGCCTTCGACGCCGACCGGCCGAACCCGACGCTCGCCGAACTGGCGGCCGCGACCGGGCTTTCCCGCCCAGCGGTCCGCCGCATCCTGCTCACGCTGCAGCACCTCGGGTATGTGCACGGCGAATCCGGACGGTGGTCGCTGACTCCCCGCGTGCTCAGCATCGGGCAGCACTACTCGGCATCCCACGCGATGATCGAGACCGCGCAACCGCACCTGCTCCGGCTCGCCGAGCACACCGGTGAATCGGCGTCACTCGCCGCGCTCGACGGCACCGAGGTCGTCTACATCGCCCGCGTACCGGTCCGGCGGATCATGAGCATCAACGTGTCGATCGGTACGCGGGTGCCCGCGCACGCCACTTCGATGGGTCGGGTGCTGCTCGCGTGGGCCCCACGGTCGTGCGTCGACGAGGTGATCGAGGCAGGCTTGCCCCGACTGACCGACCTGACCATCACCGACCCGGTCGAGTTGCGCAGCGCACTGCGGACGGTGCGCGAACAGGGCTACGCGATCGTGTCGGAGGAGCTGGAGGAAGGTCTGGTCTCGGCATCGGCTCCGGTGCGCGACCGCTCCGGAGCCGTGGTGGCGGCACTGGCTTCGTCCAGCTCGATCGGCCGCTCCTCGGTGGACGAACTGCGCAGGCACGTCGTGCCGCTGTTGGTGAGTACCGCCGAGGCGATCAGCGCCGACTACGGGCACCGGCGCGGTACCAAGGCGCGCTCCACCGTCACCGGCGAGCACGAGGGGTTCTTCTGATCCGCGCCTGTGACCCGCGACCGAGCGGGCCGACTCAGCTCCTCGGCAGCAGCCGAATCGGGATCTCACGCTCCGGTCCGAGCGTCACCAGCGGCTTGGGCGCGACCGTGACGTCCTCGGCGAGTGTGACGTCGAAGCGCCGCAGCAGGCCCGCGAGCAGCAGCAGCATCTCGGTCAGCGCGAACTGGTTGCCCACGCACAGATGCGGTCCGGAACCGAACGGGAGGTAGGCGCTGCGGTCGCGCTTGGCCGCCTGCTCGGGAAGGAACCGCTCTGGCCGGAACGCCTCCGGCTCGTCCCAGAACTCCGGGTGTCGGTGCACGTGGTAGGTGCTGAAGAAGATGTCGGTGCCCGCCGGGATGCGGTAGCCACCGATCTCGTCGTCCTCCGCCGTGGACCGCCAGCCCTGCCACTGCTGCGGGTACAGGCGCATCGTCTCGTCGATCACGCAACGGGTGAACACCAGCTTCGTGCAGTCGGCCAGAGTCGGGTCGCGACCCTCCAACTCCCGCGCGAGTTCCTGCTGGACGCGCTTTTGCACGTCGACATGCCTGGCGAGCCGGTACAGCACCCAGGTGAGCACATTGGCGCTGGTCTCGTGTCCAGCGAACAGCATCACGAAGATCTCGTCGCGCAACTGCTCGTCGGACATCCGCTCGCCGGTCTCGTCGTCCCGCGTCTCCATCAGCAGCGACAGCAGGTCGCCTCGGTCCACCGGATCGGCGCGCTGCCGGTCGATGACGTAGGTGATGACGTCGCTGACCTTGCGCAGGCTCGCCCAGAACCTGCGGTGGCTCGCGGTGGGTACGGAAAGCGGGACAAGTGGAAACCGCATGTAGGCGGACAGTTCATGGTCCATCCGATCGACCGCCCGCGCGAAGCGCGCGACACGCTCCTCCTCGTCCAGCGAGAACAGCGCCTTGGCGACGACGCGCAGCGTCAACTGCCGCATCTCCTTGTTGGTTTCGAGGATCTCCCCTTCGGCGGCGAGTCGCTGCCAGCGCTGCAGGGTGTCGCCGATGACGGCGAGCATGTGCTCGCTCATGGCCGCGACCCGCTGGTAGTGGAAGGAGGGCTGCACCAGTCGGCGTTGCCGTCGCCACTGCGGCCCGCCCGAGATCGTGGCCAGCCCGTTGCCGAACATGTTGCGTGCCATCTTGTGCGCGGCGGTGTCGCGAGGATAGTTGCCCGCGCGCTGCTGCAGCACGTGCTTGACGTGGTGCGGGTGGCGCAGCACCACGATTCGCGAGGTGGGCAGCCGGAAGGTCAGTACGTCGCCGTAGGTCTTGATGAGGCCACCGATGTAGTCCAGCGGCGACCGCTGGAAGGCGATGGTGCTGCGGAGCATGCTGATCGGTCCCGGTGGGGTGGAGCGGGACTTCGCCGGACCCGTGGACCCCTTCACGGACATGCGTTCCTGTTCCCTTCTGGCAGGATCGGCCGCCGACGACGCGGATGAACCGTCGGCCTCGCGGCATACTGCCAGAGCGAGTCGATCATGGGTAGCGCTCAACGGGTGCGAAACCGGTTCGCGGAAACTGCCTCGGGAGGTAGGACGCCGACTGCGGTAGCGTCCCGGCAACACACCGTCGCTGATCAGTCTGGGGAGAGCGTCATGACCGAGCGGCAGTACGACGCCGGTGACACGGCCGAGACGGCCGAGGAAGTCGAGCCGATCCGGCTGTCCGGACCGTGGTTGAACGAGGACCCGGCTGAGCTGTACGAACGGATCCGGCGAACATACGGGCCGGTGGCGCCGGTGCTGCTGGAGGGAGACCTTCCCGCGTGGTTCGTCTGCGGCTACGCCGAACTGGAGCGGGTGACCGCCGACTCGCGGTTGTTCGCCCGCGACACCCGGCGCTGGAACGCGTGGGACCGGGTTCCCGACGACTGGTCGCTGCTGGCCTACGTGCTCTACAACACGTCGGTGATGTTCACAGAAGGACCGCTGCACCAGCGTCGTTCGGCCGCCATCAGCGACGCGCTGGCCGATGTGGACCAGTTCGAACTCGTGTCCCTGTGCGAGCGCATCGCGGACCGGCTGATCGACGAGTTCGCGGGCAGCGGCAAGGCCGACCTGATCGGCCAGTACGCCGAGCTGATCCCGTTGAGCGCCGTCGCGGCGATCTACGGCATGCCGGAGACCGAAACCCCAGGACTCGTCCGCGACATCGCCAGCTCCATGGACTCCGGCGGGCCGGAATCCATGGAGGCCTACGACCGGGTGCGGGAGCGGATGCGCCTGCTGGTCGAGACCAAACGCGAGCACCCGGCGCCGGACGTGCCGTCCAGGCTCATCGCGCACCCGGCGGGTCTGGAGGACGAGGAGATCGTGCTCGACCTGCTCGTGCTGCTTTCCACCGCACACCAGCCAACGGCGAACTGGATCGGCAACACGATCCGGTTGTTGCTCACCGACGCCAGGTTCGCGGCCGACCTCGCAGGCGGAAGGGCGAGCGTCGGTCAGGCACTGAACGAGGTGCTGTGGCGCGACACTCCCATGCAGAACTTCATCGGCAGAGTCGCCAGCCGCGACACGATGCTCGGCGGCAGACAATTGCGTGCGGGTGACCTGGTGGTGCTGGGGCTGGCCGCGGCCAACGCCGACCCGGCCGTGCGCACGGCCGGGCGGGACACGGCGGGCAACAGCGCTCACCTTTCGTTCGGCCAGGGTGAACACGGCTGTCCCTACCCGGCTCCTGAACTCGCCGAGGTGATCGCCAGGACCAGCGTCGAGGTGCTGCTCGACCGCCTGCCGGATCTGGCCCTCGCGGTGCCGCCGGATGCGCTGCGGTGGCGCGACTCCGTGCTGCTGCGTGGCCTCACCGGCCTTCCGGTGCACTTCTCGCCGACCTACCCCGTCCGAGGCCACTGAACCCCCGCCCTCGGTCGTGGGGAGCGAACTCACAGCACGCTCACAGGCCATTCTTGTCGCTTCCTCAGCCACGCCACGAAGGATGGTGCTCAGGACAGGAGGAGTAGCACTGATGAGCGACGAAACCAACCCACAGCAGCGATACCCACAGCAGCAATACCCACAGCAGCAATACCCACAGCAGGGCGAGCGGCCGGAGGCTGACCGGCCAGCGCAACCGGGCACACCGACAGCAGCCTCCACAGAAACCCCCACAGAAACCCCCACAGAAAACCCCGCCGCATCCGCCGAGCGGCCCCGGCCTCGGCCGGAAAGCGCCGAGCCCGCCGGCACCACCACACCACGGCCGCGTGGTGGCGGGCTGTCGCGCTCGGTACGCGGGCGCGTGGCGATAGCGGCCGCGGCGGTCGGTTTGCTGCTGGTCGGCGGGTTCGGTGGGTTCGCGCTCGGCAACACCACCGACGGTGACGGCGAACGCGCGGGTGATTTCCCCGGCCACGCTCGCGGCTTCGACGGCGGCCGAGGAGGACCGCCGGGATTCGGTGGTCAGGGAGGCGGCATGTCACCGGAGCGCGGCTACCACCAGGAGGGTGCCGAGGACGGTGCGGCTGGCGGCTGACCGGTGACGCCCGCGGAGGCGGGCGTCACCTCGGTGTCACCTCGGCGAGCGCGTCGACCAGCCGCTGCACGCCGGCCTTGACGCGCTCGCGGTACCCGACCGAGTTCCACGGCTCCCAGCCGATGCCGTCGGTGTCTATGCGCCGATCGCCGAGGTGGACGGTGAGTCCGATGCGCTCAACGGGTGTGGTCGTGGCCGTGCGGTCCGGGCGAATCACCAGCGCCCGTTTCGACGAGGGATCGGCCATCCCGAGCAAGCCCCACGGCATCCGCAGCGTGAGCACGTTGCGATCCAGCTGCCACGTCGCGCGGCTGTCGTAGCCGGGCTCACCCGGCCGCATCTCGCCCCGGCGCAGATCACCGACGTCGAAGAACTCGGCGGGCAACTCCTCGCCGGTGCTGGGGATGGTGCGCGGGCCGTTGACGGTGAGCTGCTGCAGCCGCCAGCCGTCGACGGGTTCCGGGCGTGGCAGCGCGCCACGGAGGTTGTCCAGCAGCACCGGGTCCTGCGGCTCGCGTACCCAGGCTTTCGCGGTGTCGGCCGTGCCGTCGTTGATATCGACGACAACGGCGTAGTCCGCACCGTCGGCCGCGATGTCGGTGCCGGGCAGTACCCGCGTGCCGCCCCGGACGACGTCGAAGCCGAACGTGACGAGCCCTTCGAGCCGGTTCGCGCCCTGGATCTCCAGGTACACGTAGGACTCGTCGGTGCCGACCCGGACGGTGCCGCCGCTGTCCTCTGCGATCACCCTGTCCGCCGAGGCCGGTTCCGTGCCCGGGTCGGTGGCCACGACGCCGAAGTACTGCTCGTTGGTGAGCGGGTCGTGCCACAACTGGCGGCGGTCGGCGGGACGTTGTCGTGGTTGGGTGTTCCAGGTGAGCTTGAACCACTCGTCGGTCCAGGAGAACAGCAGCCCACCCGCCATGCCGAGATCACGGATCGTCCGCAGCAGTTCGGCGTCGATGGCCATGGCTTCCTGCTCGGAGTGGTTGCCCTGGCCCCTGCCCAGCGGCGCGAAGTGCGCCGTGCCCAGCGAGGACGGGGTCCCGAACTCCGAGAGCAACACCGGTGTGCCCGCGTGGTGGCGGCGCAGCGCGGCCAGATAACCCGCGTACGGATCGATCTTCCCGCGCCTGCGCATCCGCAGGCCCGGTTCGTAGCGCTGGAAGTCGGGGTAGTGAGGGTAGGCGTGGTAGCTGGCGAACGTTCCACCCGGCCAGGCGCCGGTTGCCTCGATCCGGTTGGCGTCCAACGCCACGAGGTCCTCGCCCTCTCTTGGCTCCTCCGGATGCGTGAGCGGGTCGAGCGTCGGCCAGTTGACGAACGCGATCGGCACGCTCGTTCCGCGTTCGGCCTCCGCCTCGGCCAGTTCGTCCATCCGCGCCGCCAGCCATCGCTCGCTCGGGTTGGCCGCTTCGGTGCTGCGGAAGTAGCGACCCCGGTACGGGGCGAGTCCGGCGTTGCGTTCGTTGGTGGAGCGCAACGCGTAGGGGTCCAGTTCGGCACCGATGATCCAGCCGGTCAGCCACGGCGACACGTCGGCCGTCCACGTGCCCGCGGCCCTGCCCCGCCGCGGAGCGCGCTCCAGCTCCCCGTGCACGGCGGAGGAGGCGTCACGCAGCTCGTTGGTGAACGACGTGGTCATACCGCGCTCGTAGAGGTCTCCGCTGTCCAGATAGGACTCTTCGGGGAGGTAGACGCCCTGCATCAGATACAGCGGAGCGTCCGGATGGTCGGCGTTGTAGTCGGCGAGCTCGGTGTAGAAGTCGGGCGGCATGATCGTGTAAACGCGCACCACGCGGAACCCGAGCTCGCGCATGAGCGGCAGCCAGCGCCGCACGTCCCTCGCGCTGACAGCCAGCTCGCCCGGCTGGTGCCCCGGCGTGGTCGGTCCGAGGTTTACTCCTGGCAGGAAGCCCACGTCACCGTGCCGGGTGTGCAGGAGGTAGCGGTCGCCGCGGGTTTCGGCCAGCGTGCTGAGCCCACCGGCCTGCCGAGGCCGAGGAGCCCAGGACGGCCCTGCCGGTGCGGGGGTGAAGTCCGTTCCGCCGGTCTCCCGGCCGGATCCGGTGCACGCCGCGGCGGCTACGAGCAGAGCGACCACCAGCATGGCCGCCAAGCCGGCTCGTCTGCGCACGGCCGAGACTCCTGACGCGAGGATGCGTGACTGCGGGAAAGCCCGAAACTAGCAGCCTGCCGCGACCGGAGCCGGTTGAGCGACCGAGTTCGGCGATCACCCGGCCAGGTGGTGTGCGCTGCCTACTCGACGATCCAGCCGTGGTGGCGGGCCGACCTGACCAGGTGCTGGCGAATGTTCAGGATCTGTTCCGCGGTGGCGGCGGGCGCAGCCCGCAGCAGGATCTCAGTGACCTCTTCCAGGTACTCCCGCTCGGAGAGCGCGTCGGAGGGCTCGTCCTCGCCGCGCTGCCGGGCAGCACCCAGCACGGGTGTGACGCCACGGGAGCTCTGCTCGAGCAACTGCACATGGGAGGCCTTGAGCCCGCGCTCACCGTCCTCCACCTCGAACTCCACCCGCGCACCGGGGCCGAGCAGGTTCTTGTCGAAGTCGAGGTCGTTGACGTGGATGAACACGTCCTCACCACCGGTGTCCGGCGCGACGAAACCATAACCCCGAAACTCGTCGAACCGGACAACCTTACCCGTAATCGGCACCACGAACTCCCAACCAAGGTGACTGATCCGCCGCGCGGGCGAAGAGGCCGGTGGCGGAATTCCCGCGACAACCCTGCGGGCGCCGCCGAGGATACGGGGCGCTCGATGAGGGCACAACACGGTGGGCCACCCAGCGCGAGCGGCGCCATGTGGTAGCGCGGCCGCGCGGGGAGCGATTCCTCCGAGATCGTCACCCGGTTCAGGTGGGACTCATTCGCCCGGCGGGGCCCGAACCGTCTCACGTCGGTCGCACGTCGAGTTTGCCAGCCTCCCGATCGGCCCGCAGTTGCGTCTTGAGCACCTTACCGCTGGGGTTGCGCGGCAACGCGGGCACGATCGCGACCCGGCGCGGCCGCTTGTACCTGGCGAGCCTGTCCGCGCACCAGGCGTCGAGGTCGGTCGGCGTCGGGGGGTCGTCGGAGTGCCGTGGCGCGATCACCGCGAGCGGGGTCTCGCCCCAGCGCTCGTCGGGCATGCCGATGAGCGCGACCTCGCCGATCTTGGGGTGGGCGGCGAGTACGTTCTCCACCTCGGCGCAGTAGATGTTCTCGCCACCCGAGATGATCATGTCCTTCTTGCGGTCGACCACGTAGTAGTAGCCGTCCTCGTCCTGGCGCACCAGGTCACCGGAGTGGAACCAGCCGCCGCGGAATGCCTCTGCGGTCTCCCGGGGCTTGTTCCAGTACTCCTTCATCACCATCGGGCCGCGGTAGACGATCTCGCCGACCTCGCCCTGCGCCACGTCGTTCATGTCGTCGTCCACGAGGCGCACCTCGACGTTGAGCATGGGCGTGCCGACGGAGCCGATCTTGCGGATCGAGTCCTCGCCGCGCAGCACCGTGGTGACCGGGCTGCATTCGGTTTGCCCGAAGGCGGTGGTGACCTCTGCCTGCGGGAAGGTGTCGATCATGGTCCGCAGCAGGGTCGTCGAGGCGGGCGCGGCACCCCACGAGATCTTGCGCAGCGACGACAGGTCCCGCTCGGCGATGTCGGGCACGGCGCAGATCGCCTGCCACTGCGCGGGCACGAGGAAGCACGACGACACCCGCTCGCGTTCCATCACATCGAGGGTCGCCGCGGGGTCGAACTGCCCGGAGGGCAGCAGCACCGTCCGCCCGCCGAGCAGCAGGTTGGGCAGCATTCCGGAGAGCCCCGCGATGTGGAACAGCGGCGCGGCGGCGAGCCACACCCGGTCGTCGTTGGTCACGCCAAGAGTGGCCATGTTGCTGAAGGCGTGCAACAGCAGGTTGAAGTGGGTCAGCACGGCGCCTTTCGGGCGGCCCGTGGTGCCGGAGGTGTACATGATGAACGCCGGTTCGTGCTCGTCCACCGGCACTTCCTCGAACTGCGGTGAAGTGTCGGCGAGCGCCCGCTCGTAGTCGCCGGCTCCAGGCCCGGCGAGCCCGACCGCCTGCGAGTCGCCGCCGTAGACCAGACACGCGGTCTCGGTGTCGAGCTGGTTCCTTGCCTTGGCCAGCTGTTCGGCCAGTTGTGCCTGCACGACGCACGCCTTGCTCCCGCTGTCGGCGAGCACGTAGGCGATCTCGTCGGCGACCAGCCTGAAGTTCACCGGCACGCAGATGGCGCCGAGCCGGGCACTGGCGAAGAACGTCTCGATGACCTCAAGGGTGTTCAATCCCAGCACGGCGATGCGATCGCCGCTGCGAACCCCCCGCTCGCGAAGCGCACCGGCGAGCCTGCTGACCCGCTCGTCGAGCTGCGCGTACGTGCGGGTCTCGTCCTCGAAGCGGAACGCGACGCGCTCGCCGATGGTTCGAGCGTGCCGGGCGAGCTGGTCACCCATCGTCATGCCACGACCGAGCAGGCGGGGGATTTCGGGTGTCATCGGCGACCTCACCGGGTTCGAGGGTGTGACCTGCCTCATGCTCACCTGCCGACGCTGTCGCGGTCAAGGCTGACTGTTATTCCTCCGCCGGGTGCCGCGCCGGGTCCTCGCCGAAGAGCAGGGTTCGCGCGATCGACTTCCACAGCCGCACGTGCCTGTCCGAACCGGGAGGCCGCTGCTCGAACGCGTACGGCAGCGCGGCGCCCCGCATGCTGGTGAACAGCAGTTCCCGCAGCTCGTCGTAGCGCGGGTGAGCCACCACGGCGGGGCCCCAGATCCGGTCGGCCACTTCGTGGATCGCCTTGCGCAGGCTGCGCTCGGCAGGGCGAAGCGCGGCGGCGAGCGCGGGGTTGGTGCGCGCGGCCGTCCACAGTTCCATCGCCGCCCAGAAATGCGGCTCGTGGAAGGTCAGCCACAGCAGTTCCACGCAGCGGTCGACGCGGCGCGGCCCGGCAGGCTCACCGGTCAGCGCCTCGGCGACCCGTTCCTGGGTCCGGGTCAACCGCTCGGTGGCCAGGTGCTGCGCGGCGGCGACGAGCAGGCCGTCGCGGGAAGGGAAGTGGTGCAGCAGCCGTCCCCGCGACACACCGGCCTTGGCCTGGATCGCCAGCGTGGAGGCACCCGAGTAGCCGTGCTCGACAAGACACTCCACGGCGGCGTCGAGAATCAGCGCGCGGCTGTCCGCGCTGCGTTCCTCGCGGCTACGCGGTGTCGCTCGCGCTCGCTGTGCCGGTTGGGCCATCGGCACAGCGTACTGGCCACCTCCGCCACGCGACAGAAACAGTCGGCATTGACTGATCTTGGTCGACCCTGACAGGCTGCCAGCGGTACCGGCCGCTGGTCCGGGACTCGCGAGTCCCGCTCGAGTCCGTTGGTCGGCACGGGCCGAGCCGGCCGGCCGAGTGAAGACAAGGAGCGGCGATGGATTTCGAGTTGCCCGCCGAGTTGCGCACACGCCTGGCGGAGTTGGACCACTTCATCGACACCGAGATCGTCCCGCTGCAACAGCAGGACGACAACGAGCGCTTCTTCGACCATCGGCGCGAGTTCAGCCGTACCGACTTCGACAACGGCGGCACTCCTCGACCGCAATGGGAGGCGCTGCTCGGCGAGATGCTCGACCGCGCCGACCGAGCGGGCTGGCTACGCTACGGGCTGCCCGAAGAGGTGGGCGGCAGCGGTGGGTCCAACCTCGACATGGCGGTGATCCGCGAGCACCTGGCCGCGAGGGGGCTCGGCCTGCACAACGACCTGCAGAACGAGTCGTCGGTGGTGGGCAACTTCCCGTTCGTACACATGTTCCTCGCCTTCGGCACCCCGCGGCAGCGGGATGAGTTCGTCGAGGACATGTTGGCCAGGCGAAAGCGCGTCGGCTTCGGGCTAACCGAACCCGAGCACGGCAGCGACGCGACGTGGCTGGAGACCACGGCGCGCCGCGACGGCGACGACTGGATCATCAACGGCCGCAAGCGGTTCAACTCCGGGATGCACACCGCCACCCACGATGTCGTCTTCGCGCGCACCTCGGGCGAGCAGGGACAGGCCCGCGGCATCACCGCGTTCATCGTGCCCACCGACACCCCTGGCTTCACCGTCGACTTCCACTGGTGGACGTTCAACCTGCCCACCGACCACGCGGAGGTGACGCTCGCGGACGTGCGCGTTCCGTCCTCGGCGGTGTTCGGCGATGTCGGCGAGGGACTCGCGCTCGCACAGCACTTCGTGCACGAGAACCGCATCCGGCAGGCGGCCTCCGGGGTGGGTGCCGCGCAGTACTGCATCGACCGCAGCGTGGCCTACGCCAGGGAACGTGTCGCGTTCGGACAGCCGCTCGCCGCGAGGCAGGCGGTGCAGTGGCCGCTGGTGGAGTTGCAGACCGACGCCGAACTGGTGCGCACGCTCGTGCGCAAGACGGCATGGGAACTCGACCGCACCGACCACGCTTTGATCAGCGACAAGGTGTCGATGTGCAACTACAGGGCCAACCGCCTGGTGTGCGAGGCCGCCGATCGCGCGATGCAGGTGCACGGAGGCATGGGCTACACCCGGCACCTGCCGTTCGAGCACATCTACCGGCACCACCGCCGCTACCGAATCACCGAGGGCACCGAGGAGATCCAGCTACGCAAGGTCGCGGGCTACCTGTTCGGGTTCGCCGGGCCGGGGAGGCGGGCCAAGGCGTGAGCGACGAACTCGCGGGCCTGCTCGGGCAGCGGCTGAGCCGGCTGTGGGGAACCGCCGTCGATATCCGTGGCCTGCGTCGACTCACCGGCGGCGCCAGCAGGCAGACGTGGGCGTTCGAGGCGGTACCCGCGCGGGGGCGGGCCGTCCGGCTGGTGCTGAGGCGGGACCCGCCGGGGCACGGCGACGCGCGGACGATGGCGATGGAGGCGGCGCTGCTGGCCTCGGCCGCCGAACAGCGGGTGCCGGTGCCACGGCTGGTCGACCACTGCGGCGACGACGACGTACTGGGCGCGCCATACATGCTCACCGAACACGTCGACGGCGAGACCATTCCGAGGAAGCTGCTGCGCGAACCCCGGTTCGAGCGGGTGCGTGCCACGCTGGCCGCCGAGCTGGGGCGCGTGCTGGCACGCCTGCACCGAATCCCGGTCTCCGCCGTGCCCGGACTGCCCGACGCCGATCCACTCGAGGCGCTCGTGCGGACCTACGACCAGCTCGCCGAACCGCTGCCGACGGTGGAGGTGGCACTGCACTGGCTACGGGCCAATCGCCCACCGGCTGCCGAGGAGACCGTGGTGCACGGTGACTTCCGCAACGGCAACCTCATCGTCGACACCGACGGTCTGCGCGCGGTGCTGGACTGGGAACTGGCACATCGCGGCGACCCCGTCGAGGACCTGGGGTGGCTGTGCGTCAAGGCGTGGCGCTTCGGCTCCGCACTACCGGCGGGCGGTTTCGGCACCAGGGAGCAGCTGCTGGCCGGGTACGCCGAGGTGGCAGGTACCCGCCCCGATGCCGCTCGGCTGCACTGGTGGGAGGTCTACGGCACGGCGAAGTGGGCGGTGTACTGCCGGTATCAGGCGCAGCGCCACCTCAGCGGGCAGACCCGCTCGGTCGAGCTTGCCGCCGTGGGACGCAGGGTGTGCGAGCAGGAACACGACCTGCTGCTCGCGCTGGGGTTCGGGGCGGCACGCGCCGCCGATCGCGAACCCGCCGACCCGGTGCCGCTGCACGGAAGGCCAACGGCGGCCGACCTGGTGGAGGCGGTGGGGGAGTTCCTGCGCACCGAGGTCGCCGCGCAGGCCGACACCGCTTTGCGTTACCACGCGCGGGTGGCCGCGAACGTGCTCGACATCGTGCGCAGGGAGCTCGCGGTGGGCGCCGCGCAGGAGGCCGACCACACGCGACGCCTCGCGGGCCTGCGGATGCGTGACCGGCGGGAGTTCGCTGCCGCGCTGCGTGATGGCAGGCTCGATCCGTTCGAACCGGCAGTGCTCGACGCCGTGCGGGCCGACGTCGCCGACCGGCTGGCGGTGGCCAACCCCGGCTATCCGGACCAGCCGCACTGAGCTGCTCGGGCCGCGCGCCGCCTGGTCAAACTCTGGCGTGCCGGGCGAGCTGGGTGAGCAGACCCCTCCCGGGAGCAGTCTGTCGCGCTCACCGCGCCCGCTGATCGGCGGAGAAACCCGAGCGGTGTCGAGCACGGGCGCGTTCACACGCCAGCCATGCCCGACTGGTGCGATTCGGCGGCCTTGCGCACCGTGGTGGCCGTGAACACCACCGCCGCCGCGGCGACAATCGCCAGCGCTCCAAGGCCGAGCGCGTAGCTGCCGAAATTGCCGTAGACGGCACCCATCACCAGCGGGGGAACGAAGCCTCCCAGACCACCCGCCGCGCCGACCACACCGGTGACCGCGCCCACCTTGTCAGCCGGGGCCAGCAGCGCGACCAGTGCGAACGTCGCGCCACTGGCGGCGCCGAGTGCCGCGGCCATGGCGAGGAACGCGATGGTGGCCACCGGCATGAGGCTGAGGGTGAAGCTCTGTGTGACCGCGCCGAGCGCGACGACGGCCATCGAGCCCGCGAGCACGCGGATCGGGCCCAGCCGGTCGGAAAGCCAGCCGCCGATCGGTCGCATGAGGACCGCCAGCAACACGAAGCCCGCCATGCGGTTCGCCGCGTCGACGGGGGAGAGCTGGTACGCGGTGCGCAGGTAGGCGGGCAGGTAGACGGAGAACGCGACATAACCGCCGAAGGCCACGGCATAAAGCGCCGAGGCCTCCCAGGTGGCGGGCAGCCGCAGCGTGGCGGCGAGCCGGTGGGCCAGCGACTCCGGCGGTGGTGTGTGCGCGGGGGAGTCCCGCATCACCACGGCCGCCACGACGGCGTACACGGCGAGCGCGATCGCGGTGAACACGAACGGCGCGGTGATCCCGAAGGCGTTGGCGAGGTCCACTGTGGTAACCGCGCTGATCGCCGTACCGCCCATACCGGCGCCGAAGATGCCGATCGCCAGTCCCCTGCGGTGCGGGGGAAACCAGGCGCTGACGAACGGCACCCCGATGGCGAACGCGGTACCCGCGAGACCGAGGAAGAAGCCGCCGATCAGCAGGGCGGCCAACGAGCTGTGTCCAAAAAGGCCGAGGAAGAGTATCGGCACGATCGTGCCGACGGACACCAGCGGGAACATGACCCTGCCACCGTAGCGGTCTGTGAGCGCACCAACGGGGATTCGCCCGAGTGAGCCGACGATCACCGGCACCGCCACGATCAACGCCACCTCGAACGCACCGAGCGACAGTTCCTCCTCGAACCGAGGCCCGAGCGGGCTCAGCAGTGCCCACGCCCAGAAGTTGAGGGCGAAACCCAGCGTGGCCATTCCGAGCATGAACCACGCTGTGCGACCGTGTTCCCCGCTGTGTGCGGGCGAGGCTGAGTTCGGCATCGACGCCATCCGTTCGGTGCTCGGGGAAGAACTTCGGGCAGCTACCGAGTATCCGGGCGCACCGCCCGTGCGAGTAGGGATCGCGGGCCCGGGCAATGCAGCCCGAACGTCCGCACCGACCAGGGGCCTTGGTCCCTGGCACGAGCGTCATCCGGTCGGATGAGGTGATCAGTACGCCCTATCAAGGGCAAGGAGGGTCCGCCGTGCTGGCCGGCCGGATCCAACACTTGTGCCGAGAGCTCCGCTGGCGTACCAGCCCGGCTGGTGGGCGCGTGGTCGGCCCCGATCGCGTACCTGTGGCGATCCGGCCCGCGCCGATCTGCCTGCCGACCGGCGCGGGACTCGCGGGCGAGAGTGCAGAACTCGCGGGCGGGAGCGGGGGACTCGCGGGCGGGAGCGGGGGACTCGCGGGCAGGGGTCAGAACTCGCAGCTGCGCCCCGCGCACCCGCCGGTGAACGTGGTGTCCGCCGTCGGGGCGGGCTCGGCCAGGGTGAGCACCTGGTCCTCCTTGCTTCCGTAGCGGTACACCGTGATGCCCTTGACCTTTGCCCGCCAGGCGGCGAGGAAGGTGGAGCGTACGTCGCCGACGGTGGCGCCGGCGGGCAGATTGATCGTCTTGGACACGGCCGCATCGACGTGCCGCTGCACGGCGGCCTGCATCCGCAGGTGCCAGTACGGCGCGATCTCCAGCGCGGTGGGGTAGGCGGCGCGCACGTCGGCGGGCACGTTCGGGTTGTCCCGCACGCCGCCGGTGCGTGCGATGTTCGCTGCCAGTTCGTCGGTGTAGAAACCCCGATCCCTGGCCAGCCGTTCGAAGTGCGGGTTGGTTTCCAGTAACTGCCTGCCAAGCACCGTACGCACGTAGGCGATCGCGAACATCGGTTCGATGCCCGACGTGGTGCCCGCGATCAGCGAGATGGTGCCCGTCGGAGCCACGGAGGTCACCTGGGCGTGCCGCCGTGCCGTCTCGCGCGGCCGCGCGCCGCGTTCGAACGCGGGATAGGGGCCTCGTTCCCGCGCCAGCCGCTCCGACGCGGCGTGGGCATGCCGCCGCACGTGTGAAGCCACCCGCCCGGCGAGGCGCACCGCGTCGTCGCTGTCGTAGGGAATGCCCAGCGAGGCGAGCAACTCGGCCAGGCCCATGAAGCCGAGGCCGATCTTGCGGCCTGCCTTGGTGGCCTGTTCGAGTTCGGGGAACGGGTAGCGGCTGACGTCGATGACGTCGTCCAGGAACCGCACCGAGAGTTCGGCTGCTTCCCCGAGGCGGTCCCAGTCCACCCGGCCGCCCGTGGCGAACCTGGCCAGGTTGAGCGAACCCAGGTTGCAGGACTCGTACGGCAGTAGCGGTACCTCGCCACAGGGGTTGGTCGCCTCGATGCGACCCAGCCGCGGCAGCGGGTTGGCCCTGTTGATGGTGTCGAGGAACAGCAGCCCTGGATCTCCGCTGCGATGCGCGGCCTCACACATGGCGTCAAGCAACTCGGCTGCGGGCACGCGCGCCACCTTGCGGCCGCTCCGGGGGTTGACCAGCCACTGCGTGCCTCCGCTCTCCGCGGCACGCAGGAAGGCGTCGGAGACCCCGACCGAGAGGTTGAAGTGCGACAGCTCGCCGGGCGCGTTCGCCTTGGCGGCGAGGAACTCGCGGATGTCGGGGTGCGACACGTCCAGCACGGCCATGCCCGCGCCTCGCCTGCGACCACCCTGCTGGATCACCTCGGACGCGTGGTCGTACAGCCGAAGGAACGACAGCGGGCCGCTCGCGGTGCCGCCGGTGCTGACGATGCGGTCACCTCGCGGCCGCAGGTGCGAGAACGCGTACCCGGTGCCCCCGCCCGCCTGGTGGATCAGCGCGCTGTGCCCGAGCGACGAGAAGATGGACCGTAGCGAGTCCTCCACGGGGAGTACGACACAACCGGAAAGCAGCCCGATCGGGGTGCCTGCGTTCATCAGCGTCGGCGAGTTGGGCAGGAACTCCAGCCCCCGCAGCAGGGCGGAGAAGCGCGACGCCCACCGCTGCGACGAGCCCGCGCGGTAGTCCTCTTCCGCCTGCGCGACGAACGTCGCGGACCGGTCCAGCAACTCGCCGGTGGATTCCACCGGACGGCCTCGCGCGTCGGTGAGCAGGTACCGCTCCCGCAGCACGGTCACGGCGGCGAGGCTCAGCTTGAGCTCGTCGCGGACCTCCAGCAGGGCCTTGGCGTCGCGCAACTCGGCGCGGTGCCTGCGGTAGACGAGATAGGCGCGGACGGTTTCGGCGTGCCCGGCGTCGATCAGCTCCCGCTCGACGACATCCTGGATCTGCTCGACGGTCGGGGGCTCGCGCCGGTACCGGCGCGACAGCGTGTCCACCACGGCCTCGGCCACCCGCTCGGGCAAGGCGGGGTCGGTGGAGCCCGCCTCCCTCGCCGCGCCTGTCACGGCGGCCTCGATCCGGGCCGCGTCGAACGCCACCAGCCTGCCGTCACGACGGCGCACCCGAGCAGGTGGCCGCCGCCTGGTCGACGAGGCAGCCATTCGAGGTTCGCGCTAGGCCTGCCTGCTCAGCGAGCTGACGACATCGGTGAGGTTGTCGATCTGCTGGCGCAGGTCGCGTAGCTGGTCTTGCATCTCGGCGTGTTCGGCGTGCTCGTCGTAATGCGCCTGCGCCGCGCGTTCGGCAGCTCCGGCGCGTGCCGCGGTCACCTGCGGTGAGAACAGCTCGCGCAGATCGTGTGGCAACTGCTGCAACGCGTGCTCGAGGGTCCCCGGTGAGAGCAGCTCGGACATGCCGGTGGAGACCCCGGTGATGGTGTTGCGGACATCGGTGCGGCGAACGGTCGCCTGGGTGGAGAAGCGCTCGATGCATTCCTCGGTGCTGAAGCGCACCGGGACCCTGCTCGGTACCCAGCCGTCGTAGTAGGTGCCACGCAGTAACTCCGGCAGCTGCGCGGCGAAGTGGGCGGCGGCCTCCACGGTCAGCCGGTCACGTAGCGCGTGCAGCCAGGCGCGTAGCGCGCGATAGGTGTAGCGGCGGTCCTGCGTGCCGAGCGCGTCCGAGATCGTCGCCAGCCACTCGTGTGCGCTGTTCTGGGCCCTGGCGAGCGGGTCTTGATGGTTGGGCATGGTGTCCTCCCTGCTGGTGCCGGTTCGGCTCCAGTGCTCGCGGCTTGAGCGAGAGCAAAGGCCCGCCCGGTGCGGTTTCCCGCCACCGGGCGGGTCACCGGGTTTCCCCGGCACTCGCAGCATGACCCCGGTTGCGAGGGCCTGTCATGGGGCCGAAGGTCCCTTTGGGACGCTTCCACGAACCGCACGCCATCGGGTGGGTGCGGGTTTGCGCCGGGTCGTGCCCTGCTATCCGACTTCGATGGGTATCGGGAACGTGGGCACCGAGAACATGGGCACCGAGAATCCAGCGCCACGGATCGTGTCCGGCAGCGCGAATCCCGCACTGGCCGCGGGGGTCTGCGCGCTGCTCGGGGTCGAGCAGGTGGAGGCGGAGCTCGAGCGCTTCCCCGACGGGGAGCTGCGCCCCGCCGTCGGCGACGTTCGCGATCGTGACGTCTACGTGCTCGGCACCACCGGCGGCGGGCACGTGCACGACCAGCTCATGGAACTGCTGTTGCTGCTGGACGCCTGCCGCCGTTGCGGCGCCGCGAGGCTGACCGCGGTCGTGCCGTACTTCGCCTACGCCAGGCAGGACCGCCGCACCGGCCCGGGGCAGGGAATCGGCGCCAAGGTGGTGGCGGACCTGTTGGTCGGGGCAGGTGCGCAGCGGCTTGTCGTCGTCGACCCGCACACCGAGGCGCTGGCGGCGATGGTGCCCTTGGTCGTGGAAACCGTCAGCGCCGTCGACATCCTCGCGGCGGCACTTCGACCGGTGCCGCCGGACGCCGTGCTGGTCGCACCGGACCTCGGTGCGGCCAAGCTGGCCGAGCGCTACGCGGCCCACCTCGACCTGCCCGTCGCCGTGGTGCGCAAGACCCGGCTCAGTGGCACGGCGGTGCGGGCGGAGCGGCTGGCCGGTGACGTCTCGGGCAGGCACCCGATCGTCGTCGACGACATGATCAGCACGGGCGGCACCGTGGAGGCCGCGGCAGCGCTGTGCGCCGACGCGGGATCAACCAGGGAGCTGACGGTGGTCGCCAGCCACGGGCTGTTCTCCGGCTCCGCACCCGCCGTGTTCGGTGAGTTGCCGGTGAAGCGACTACTCGTGACCGACAGTGTCACCCCGCCGGAAGGCATCCCGGTACGGGTGTGTTCGCTCGCGCCGCTGCTCGCGGACACGATCGCGCGACTGTCGGGAATGCGCTCGGTGCGTTGAGACACCGCCCGCGGGCGCTGTGCGGCGTCAGGACCGGCCCCGCGCGAGCAGGATCTGGTGTGCCTCCCGGGCGGCCCGTGTTCCCCGGTCGCCGATCGGCTCGTCCACCGGTGTCTGTTCCAGTCCCTTCGCCAGCGCGCTGACGGCACCGATCAACGCCTCCACCGATGCCTCGAGTTCGCGCAGCCTTGACTCCAGTGGTGGCGCGGTGCGTTCCCGGACCCGCTCGCCGGAGAGCGTCTCGCTCAACCTGCGTGGCAGCAGTTCGAGCAGCCGGTCGATGTGGCCGGGTGAGCACAGCTCTCGCACGGCGGCGGTGGTTGCCTCCGCCAGCGTCGGCACCTCATCGGCCGAGACGTCCGCCTCGCGGGCAAAGCGCTCGGTGAACTCGCCCGGCTCGAAGTGGGCTGGGACCCTGGCGGGGTCCCAGCCTTCGAAGAACGTTCCGCGCAGCTGCTCCGGCAACTGGCCCGCCAGGTGGGCGGCGTCCTCGACCCCGAGCAACTCCCGCACCGTGTGCAACCAGGCTCGCAGCACCCGGTAGCTGTAGTGCCGGTCCGCTCCGCCCAGCCGCTCGCCCACCACGGCGAGCCAGTGTTGCGAGGTGTACTCCGCCCGTACGACCGGGTCGCTTTGTCCCTGCTGCCACGTGGTGTCGGCCGCTTCGCGCTCCTGTGCGGTGGCCATGGTGGTCAGCTCTGGGCGGTGATGGTTTCGACGAAGCGGGCGATGGCGTGTTCGGGCAGGTGCCTCGCGATGTCGGCCTCGCTGATCATCCCGACGAGCCGGTGGTTGTCGCTCTCGACGACGGGTAGCCGGCGGATCTGGTGCTCTTCCATCAGGGTGAGCACGTCATCGATGTCGGTGTCGGTGTCGGTGTAGTAGGGAGTGCCCTGGGCCAGTTCGCCCGCGGTCATCGTGTTGGGGTCGGCGCCCTGGGCGACGCATTTGATGACGATGTCGCGGTCGGTGATGATGCCGTGGAGCCGGTCGTCGTCACCACAGATCGGCATGGCGCCTATGTCGAGTTCGCGCATCCGCTGAGCGGCGTGGGCGAGGGTCCGGTGTTCGCCGATGCACTCGGCGCCGGTGTGCATGATGTCTTTTGCTTCAGTCATGGCTGCACCGTGCGCGGTGCGCGCGAGAGCAGGGAAGGGCCGAAAGTCCCAGGCCGGTACCGATGTCACCGGGCAGAGGGAGGACAGGCCGAACGGCCCTGCCGTGCCGTCGTCGTGGGCCGCACGCTTCGCGGTATGGCCGGTTACTGGTACACGCTCGGGCTGGTTGCCGTGCTGGTCGTGCTCAACGCTCTGCTCGCCGGCAGCGAGGTAGCCCTGGTGTCGCTGCGGCAGGAGCAACTGCGGTTGCTGGAACAGCGTGGCGGCAGGCGCGAGCGGCTACTGGTCAGGCTCGCCCGCGATCCGAACCGCTTTCTCGCCACCATCCAGATCGGCATCACACTGGCGGGGTTTCTCGCTTCGGCGACGGCGGCGGTGTCGCTTGCCCAACCGCTCGCCCGTCCCTTGGGGTTTCTCGGGGCGGCCGCGGAACCGGTGGCGGTCGGGTTGGTCACCCTGGTGCTGACGTTCATCACACTCGTGCTCGGCGAGCTCGCCCCGAAACGGCTGGCGATGCAGTACGCCCAGCAGTGGTCACTGCTGGCGGCCAAGCCACTGCACTGGCTTTCCGTGGTGTCGCGCCCGGTGGTGTGGCTGCTGGGCAAGGCGACCAGCCTGGTGGTGCGGGTGTTCGGCGGCGACCCGACAGCAGGCAGGGAGGAGCTGACCCTCGACGAACTGCGCCACGCCGTGGCGGGCAGCCAATCGCTGACTCCCGAGCAGCGTGCCATCGTTACCGGCGCGCTGGATTTGCGGCGGCGCACGTTGCGTGAGGTGCAGGTGCCTCGTGGCAGCGTGTTCACCCTCACCGCCGACGTGCCCGCGCCGCGGGCCCGGGCCGCACTGGCGGCCTCGGGGCATTCCCGTGCACCCGTGGTCGGTGGCCGCGACCTCGATGACGTGGTCGGTGTGGTCAGCCTGCGCGAGCTGGTCGGCAGGGACGACCAGGATGTCGCGGGCGCGGCGCGGCCCGCCCAGGTGCTGCCCGGTGTGGCGGTGGTGGGCGACGCGCTGCTGCGAATGCAGGCCGAGCGCGAACCGTTCGCCCTTGTCGTCGACGAGCACGGTTCGGTGACCGGCATCGTCACGGTGGAGGACCTGCTCGAGGAGATCGTGGGCGAGATCTACGACGAGACCGACCGCGACCTCGCCGCCGTGCGTGTCGAGCAGGACGGCGCGTTGACGCTGCCAGGCACGTTTCCCGTGCATGATCTTGCCGACCTAGGGGTCAGGCTGACCGACGCCCCGCGCGGCGACTACGTCACCGTGGCGGGCCTGGTGCTGACCGAGCTCGGGCGCATTCCCACCACACCCGGCGATGTCGTTAGCCTGTCCGGCTGGTCGTTCGAGGTGGCGGCGGTGCGGCGCAGGGCGGTCACCTCCGTGCGCGTACGGCGACGCGCGCAGCCGCGCCCGGCGTAACGTCGCTGGTCCGGATGGGTCACGCAGGCGGGGACCAAGTGCCCTAGGTAGGCCGTGGCGCGGTGGGAACAGTGGGTGCCATGACGCCAACCAGCCGGCACGAACAACCGGCCGTGCACGTGAGCACCCACGGCAGGGTGGATCCAGCCGTTGTTGGCTACACCCTCGACCGGTTGCGCGGCCTCGGCAGCGACTACCCGGTCGACGCGGTGCAGGTGGAACTCGCCAGGCAGGGGCGTGGAATGCGAATAGAACTGACGGCTGTGCTGGCCGGAAGGCAGGTTCGCGCGGTGCACACAGGGGACAGCCCGAGAAGCGCCATCGACCACGCCCACAACGAGTTCGTCCGCCAGGTCGAACTCGCAGGCCGATGGACCCGACTCCTTCGCTCCGAACATGGCATCCGGTGACGACCACACCCGCTCCGACGGCCGCGACGAGTGGCTGATCCGGCGCGCAACCGAGGACACCGAAAGCCGCAGGGTCGACGACACGCTCTTCACTCTCGGCGCGGGTGGGTACGCCGTGCGCGGCTCGAGCGAGGACGAGCCGCCAGGCGATGACCCGGTGGTGCTGGTGTCCGGTGTGTACACCGGTTCCGGCTCCGATCAGCGGCCTATGGCGGGTCCGGACTCCACCAGGCTGGATGTCACCCCAGCTGCCGCCGCCGACGAGCGGGTTCTCGATCTGCGCGCGGGCATGCTGTGGAGGCAGGAGCGGGGCACGCCCTCACCGTTGCGTACGTTGCGGTTCGTGTCGGCACGCAGGCCGGGCGTGATGGCGCTGCGGGCGCAGGCCGAGGAGGGCAGGCTGCATCCCGGCGAGCCGTTGCGGGCGTCCCAGGACGGCGAGCCGGTGCGGTTCGGGCACGACCGGGATTCGGCGTGGGTGCGCGTGGGCGGCGAGCAGTCGATCAGCGCCGCCGCCGTGCAACGCAGCTGGCTAGAGCGCGGCACGCGCACCGTGGAGCGGCTGGCCGCCTACGGCACCGGCGGCGTCGAGGAGACCCGGGCGGCGGCTGAGGTCGCCGGTGCCATCGGTTTCGAGCGGCTGCTCGCCGAACACCGCGAGATCTGGGCCGACCGGTGGGAAACCGTCGACGTGCGGGTGCCCGGTCATCCGGACGTGACGCTGGCCGCGCGGTTCGCGCTGTTCCAGTTGTGGTGCAACGTCGGTGGTCAGGGTGAGGCGGCCGTCGGCCCGCGCGGGCTGTCCGGATACGGCTACGCAGGGCACGTGCTGTGGGACGCCGACGTCTTCGTGCTTCCCGCGATCGCGAGCATGAACACGGAGCTGGCACTCGACATGGTCGACTACAGGGTGCACCGGCTGCGGGCCGCCCGCGAGGCGGCCCGTTCCTGCGGCAGAGCGGGGGCCCGGTTCCCGTGGGAATCGGCCGTGGCAGGCGACGACGTCACCCCGACCTCAGGTGACCTCGCCGGCAGCCACGTGCCGATCAGGACGGGTCAGCTGGAGGAGCACATCACGGCCGATGTGGCGTGGGCGGTGCTGCACTGTGCGCGCTGGACCGGTGAGGAGCGGTTCCGGCGGGGCGGGCGAGCCGCGCTGGTGGTGGAGACGGCCAGGTACTGGGCGTCTCGACTGCGCGTGGACCCGGGGGGAAGGGCGCACATCGACGCGGTGATGGGTCCCGACGAGTACCACGAGCCGGTGTCGGACAACGCTTTCACCAACGCGATGGCTCGCTGGAACCTGCGCGCCGCGGCGGAGTTCGTCGACGAACCCGAGCGCGGGGAGTTCCTCGACCTCGCCGAGCGGATCGTGGTCGGTTACGAGTCCGAGACCGGCCGCTACGAACAATTCGCGGGCTACTTCGATCTCGAGCCACTGGTGGTCTCGCGGGTCGGTCCGCCGCCGCTGGCCGCCGACGCCGTGCTCGGCGGTGAGCGGGTCGCCGGCTCGCAGGTCATCAAGCAGCCCGACGTGTTGATGCTGCATCACCTGCTGCCCGACGAGACGGTGCCGGGTTCGTTGCGGCCGAACCTGGACTTCTACCTGCCGCGTACCTCACACGGCTCGTCCTTGTCGCCGGGGGTCTGCGCCGGACTGCTCGCCCGTGACGGGCGGCCCGACGAGGCGCTGGACCTGCTGCGGATCGCGCTGCGCATGGACCTCGACGACCTCACCGGCACCACGGCCAACGGGTTGCACATGGCAACGATGGGCAGCGTGTGGCAGGCGTTCCTGTTCGGGTTCGCGGGCGCGTGGGTGCGCGACGGGGTGCTCGACCTCGACCCGGTGCTGCCGAGCGAGTGGCCGTGCCTGCAACTACGGTTTCGCTGTCTCGGCCGCAAGGTGCGGCTGGAGGTCGGCCACGACACCGTCGAGGTCACCGCCGACGGTCCGCTCGCCGTGCGGCTTCGCGGTGGTGAGGTGACCGAGGTGACCGGACCCACCAGGTTCGAACTGACCCGGCGGGAGGCCCGGCTACCCACCTGACCCGCGAGTTCCCCGCTCCCGCCCGCGAGTTCCCCGCTCCCGCCCGCGAGTTCCCCGCTCCCGCCCGCGAGTTCCCCGCTCCCGCCCGCGAGTTCCCCGCTCCCGCCCGCGAGGGGGGCCGCCGCGAAACCAGGCACATCAAGTTGCTAATGTCTGCAACTGATAAACCAGCAAACGTCGCAGGTCTGGTGGCGCGAGAGGAGACTCTTGAGCAGGCCCCTCTACCAGTTGAAGGCCGAGTTCTTCAAAACCCTGGGCCACCCGGCACGGATTCGGGTGCTCGAGTTGCTGAGCGAGCGCGAGCACGCGGTTGCGGAGTTGCTGCCGGAGATCGGGGTCGAGCCCGCGAACCTGTCCCAGCAGTTGGCGGTGCTGCGACGCGCTGGTCTGGTGACCACTCGTAAGGAAGGTTCCACCGTGTTCTACTCGCTGACCAGCACTCACGTGGCCGAGTTGCTCGCGGTGGCGCGCAAGATCCTTACCGGGGTGCTGTCGGAACAGGTCGAGTTGCTCGACGACCTGCGTACCCCAGTGCCAGGGGAGCGCTGAGGTGTTACGGCTGTGGCGCGCGATCCGGCGGGCCGGCCGCATCGCCGAGCCCGCACCAGAAGCACCGGCGACGGCGGCGCCCCCGGCCGCCGAGCTGGCGGGCTCGGTGCAACTGCGGCACGTCGACGCCGGTTCCTGCAACGGCTGTGAGATCGAGATCTCTTCGGCCTTCGGCCCGGTGCACGACGCGGAACGCTACGGCGCCCGCCTGGTCGCCTCGCCACGGCACGCCGACGCCCTGCTGGTGACCGGCCCGGTGACCCGCAACATGGCGGAGCCGCTGCGCCGCACCTACGAGGCGGTGCCGGAACCGAAGTCCGTGGTGGCCGTCGGCGACTGTGCCCGCGACTGCGGCGTGTTCGCCCGTGCCTACGGCGTGGCGGGACCGGTGTCGCGGGTGGTGCCGGTCGACCTGGAGATCCCTGGCTGTCCACCGAGACCGGAGGCGATCGTCGAGGGGCTGCGAAAGCTGACCGGCCGATGAACCTGGCGGCGACGGGCCTCGGTGCGGCCATCTCACTGGGGTCGGCGACAGCGCTGGCCGCTCTGCTCGTTCCCGGCACCGCACGCCCTGCCGTGGGTGGAACGGGTACCGCGCTCACCGGCCTGGCGGGGATGCTCGCGGGCGCTGCCGCGCTGGCAGGCCAGTCGTTCTCGCTGAACCTTCCGATGCTGCTACCGCTGTCGGGGGTGTCGCTGACCCTGGACGCGCTCGGCGGCCTGTTCACGGTGGTGACCGGTGGCGTCGCCGTCGCGGCCGGGGTGTACGGCATCTCCTACGGCGGGCACGGCTTGCGGCGCAGGGGCGTTCAGGTCGCGTTGCCGCTGTTCGTGGTGTCGTTACTGCTGGTGCCCAGCGCGGCCAGCGTGGCCACCTTCTTGCTGTGCTGGGAACTGATGGCGCTGGCCTCACTCGTGCTCGTGGTGGCCGAACACACCAGCCGCCCGGAGGTCGCCTCAGCGGGCCGCTGGTACGCGGGCATGACGCAACTGGGTTTTCTGACCATCCTTATCGGACTGTTGCTGTTCACCGCGCACGCGGGCGACGACTCGTTCCAGCGACTGCGGGCCGCCGCGGCCGAGCTCCCCGCGGGAGTGGCCGGTGCGGTGTTCGCGTTGACCCTTGCGGGGTTCGCCTCCAAGGCGGGGATCGTGCCGCTGCACGCTTGGCTGCCGAGGGCCCACCCGGAGGCGCCGAGCCATGTCTCGGCGTTGATGTCGGCCGCGATGGTGAACCTGGGCGTGTACGGGATCGTGCGGGTCGGCTTCGACCTGCTCAGCGGTGGCCCGGCGCTGTGGTGGCTCGTCGTACTCGGGATCGGGGCCGCCTCGGCGGTGTACGGCATCCTGCACGCCGCGCTGAGTAACGACCTCAAGCGCCTGCTCGGCTACTCCACCACCGAGAACCTCGGCCTCGTGCTGGTCGGCATCGGCGCGGCGGGGCTGTTCAACTCCTCTGGCCACCGGGCGCTCGCCGGGGTGGCGCTGGCCGCCGCGCTACTGCACGTGGTGGGGCACGCAGCCTTCAAGACGGTGCTGTTCCTCTCCGCCGGCTCGGTGCTGCACGCCACCGGAACCCGCGATCTCGACGCGCTCGGCGGCCTGCGCGGGCGGATGCCGGTGACCACCGCGTTGTTCGGGCTTGGCGCGTTGGCCGCCTCCGCGTTGCCACCGGGAACGGCGTTCGTGTCGGAGTGGCTGCTGCTGCAAGCCCTTGTGCACGGTCTGCCAGCCGCGGGAACCGTCACCACCGTCGCGATGCCGGTCGCGGTGGCGGCCGTCGCGCTGACCGCTGGGCTGGCAGTGGTCACCTTCGTGAAGGCGTTCGGGGTCGGGTTCCTGGCGAGACCGCGAGGCGAGGGAGCCGAACGCGCGCACGAGAGCCCGGTAACCATGCTGGTCGGGACGGCTATCGCGGCGGTGCCGACCGTGGCGCTCGCGCTGGCCCCCACGGTGCTGTTGCCCGCACTCGGCGCGGTGAGCGCCGACCTGGTCGGCGGCCAGGACCCGGTGTCGGGGGCGGTGACGTTGCGGCTCTCCGGTGTCGCCGGTTCGCTGTCGCCGCTGCTGCTTGCGGCCGCGCTGCTGGCCGCGACCTTGACGGTGACCCTGCTGGTGCGCACGTTCGCCGGGCGCCCTGGCAGGCGGGCCGCAAGGCTGTGGGACTGCGGGGCGGGCCCGTTGTCGGCGCGGATGGAGTACACCGCGACCTCGTTCACCGAGCCGGAGCAGCGAGTCTTCGACAGCATCGCCCGGCCGCAGACCGAGGTGGACACCCACCACCACGACCGGGACCGCTACCTGGTGAGGGCCGTGCGCTACCGCAGAGTGCTGCCCGACCGCATCGAGCGCTACCTCTACCGGCCGGTACTCGCGTTCCTCGCCGCGTGGGGCAGGACGGGACGGTGGCTGGCCACCGGTAGCGTGCATCGCTACCTCGGTTACGGGTTCTACACGCTGTGCGGTGCGCTGCTCCTGCTGGCGGTGACCCGGTGAGCGCGCTCGGCGTCCTCGGCGCGGCGACGCAGGCGGTACTCGTGGTGGCAGGGTCGCCGCTGCTGGTCGGCGTGATGCGGCAGATCCGCGCGCGGCTCGAGGGCCGCGCGGGCGCGGGTGTGCTGCAACCCTGGCGTGATCTGCGCAAGCTGACCCGCAAGGAGCGGCTCGCTCCACGCGGCACGAGCGAGTTGTTCCGGTCCGCCCCGGTCGTGCTGGTGGCGACCACGCTCGTCGTCGCCGTGGTGGCGCCGCTGGTGACCGCGACACCCGCCTCGGGCGCGCTTTCCGACCTGTTCGCCGTGGTGGCCTTGCTCGCGCTGGGCACCGTGGCGCTGGCACTGGCCGGACTCGACACCGGCACCGCGTTCGGCGGGATGGGCGCGAGCAGGGCGATCATGATCCTCGCCCTTGCCGAACCCACGCTACTGGTGGCGATCTTCGCGCTGTCGGTCCGGGCGGGCTCGACCAACCTCGGCACCATCGTGTCGTCCGCTGTGGACGATCCGGCCGGCGTGTTCTCCCCGGTGACCGTGCTCGCCGCGGCCGCGCTCGCGATCGTGGTCGTCGCAGAGGCGGGCAGGCTACCCGTGGACAACCCCTCCACCCACCTCGAGCTGACGATGGTGCACGAGGCCATGGTGCTGGAGTACACCGGCCCTGACCTCGCACTGGTGGAACTCGCCTCCGCCATGCGGCTGACTGTGCTGCTGGCACTGCTGGCCAACCTGTTCCTGCCGTGGGGTGTGGCCACCGACGGCACACCGCTCGCGTTGCTGGTCGGCGTAGCGGCATTGGCGGCCAAGGTCGGGTTGCTCGGCGCGTTGCTGGCCGCCGCGGAGGTGTTCCTCGCGAAGCTTCGGCTGTTCCGGGTGCCGGAACTGCTCGCCGGGTCGTTCCTGTTCGCCCTGCTCGCCGTCGGCGCGTCGTTCCTGCTGGGCTGAGTGGAGTGGACATGACCGAGACGCTGTACGCGCAGGCACTGAACCTGGCCGCTGGGGCGCTGCTGCTGACCGCCATGCTGATCCTGTGGCGCCGCGAGCTCGCCATGACCATCCGGGTGCTGGCGGCGCAGGGTCTGGCGCTCGCCCTGCTCGTCGCCGTGCTCGCCGCACGGGAGGGTGGCTTCGAGCTGTGGATCGCCGCCGCCGGGCTGGCGCTGCTGCGGGCGGGGCTGCTGCCGTGGCTACTGTGGCGGGCGCTCGCCGAGTCGGCGGACGGGCAGCCCGCGCGGGAGACCCGTCCGCTGGTCGACGTGGCGTCGTCACTGCTGGCCGCCGCGGCGCTGGCGCTGCTCGCCTACGCGGTGTCGCGCCCGCTGGTGGAGCTGGCACCGTCCGCGGCGACCCGTGCCATCCCCGTCGGGCTCACCGTGGTACTGCTGGGCTTCTTCGTACTCGTCACCCGCCGCAGGGCACTGTCGCAGCTCGTCGGTTTCCTGCTGCTGGACAACGGCATCACCGCCGTGGGTTTCCTCACCACCGAGAGTGTCGGTCTCATGGTGGAGCTGGGCGTCTCGCTCGATGTGCTGCTCGCGGTGCTCGTGCTGCGCGTGCTCACCACCAGGATGCGGGAGACCTTCGGCGACACCGACCTCGACGAGCTCAGAGAGTTGCGGGACTGATGACGCCACCTGTGCTTTCCGTGTTGCCACTGGCCGTGCCAGCCGTGGCCGCGCTCGCTTTCGCGGTATTCGGCAGCCGACCGGCCGCGCGCTGGATCGGTGCCGCGAGCTCGGTGGCTCTGCTTGCCGTGGCCGTGACACTGGCCTACGCGGTGGTGACCTCGGGGCCGGGTGCCGCTCTCGGCGGGCTGCTGTGGCTCGACGCCGTTTCGGTGTTCATGCTGCTGGTCATCGCCGCGGTCGCGGTGCTGGCGACCTCGGGGACACCCGGCCACTTCCGAGCCGAGATCGCGGAGGGGAGGGCGGGCCCGCGCACGGCCGCGAGGCACGGCGCGCTCGTACAGGCGTTCATCGCCGCGATGAACGCGGCCGTGCTCGCAGCCAACCTCGGCATGCTGTGGATCGCGATCGAGGCCACCACGATCATCACGGCGTTCCTCGTCGGGCAGCGGCGCAGCAGGGCCGCCGTGGAGGCGGCATGGAAGTACGTGGTGCTGTGCTCGACGGGCATCGCGCTGGCGCTGCTGGGCGCGCTGCTGCTCAACTACGCGAGCAGCACCGGGGGCGGGGGCGCCGGGCTGAACCTGGTGGCGCTCGCCGACAGCGCTCACCTGCTCGATCCCGACGTCACCCGCATCGCCGTGGTGCTGTTGATCCTCGGCTTCGGCGCCAAGGCCGGGTTGGCGCCACTGCACGCATGGCTGCCGGACGCGCACTCGCAGGCTCCCGCACCGGTGTCGGCGTTGATGTCCGGTGCGCTGCTCGCGGTGGCGTTCTACGCCGTGCTGCGGGTGAAGGTCGTCGCCGACGCGGCACTGGGAGCGGGCTTCGCCAGGGCACTGCTCACGGTGATGGCGCTCGCCTCGCTGGCCGTAGCGGCGACCCTGCTGCTCGCGCAGCGCGACTACAAGCGGATGCTGGCCTACTCCAGCATCGAGCACCTCGGGCTGGTGGCGCTGGGCGCCGCGATCGGTGCCCCGCTGGCCGTGGCGGCCGCGCTGTTGCACGTGCTCGGACACGGGCTGGCCAAGGCGGCGCTGTTCCTAGGCGCTGGCCGGGTGCTGCAACTCACCGGCAGCAGCAAGATCGCCTCCGTCCGTGCTCTGGCCGCCCGCGCGCCGGTGCTGGCGGGGGGCGCGGGTCTTGGCGTGCTCGCGTTGACGGGACTGCCGCCGTTCAGCCTGTTCGCCAGCGAACTGGGCATCGCACGCGCGGGGCTCGCGACCCCGGGCATGGGCTGGGCCACCACCGCGGCGCTGCTGCTCGTCCTGGTAATAGCTGGCACGCTGGTGTGGCACAGCAGCCGCATGCTGCTGGGTGCCCCCGCCGACGTGCCGGGCGCGGCCGTCGCACCCGTGCGCACCGACACCACCGTGGTGGTGCTGGTCGTTGGGCTGCTGGCCTGCGCGGCGCTCGGGGTCACGGTGGGTCCACTGGACACTTTGCTGGAATCGGCCGCCGACATCCTCGTGGGGGCATCGTGACCACATTGGACCCGATCGTCGCAGGGCAGGCAGCCGGGCACCGGCGCAGCGCACTGACCGTGGCCGCCGACGACCTCGCCGACACCGCGAACGCGCTGCTGCGTGGCGGTTTCCGGGTGGCGCTGGTGTCCGGACACGACGAAGGGGACTCGTTGCGGGCGGTGTACCTGTTCACCGCCACAGGCCCGGACCGGCGCGTCGAACTGCACGTGCCGCTGCGGCGTGCCGATCCCGTGGTGCCCAGCCTCGCCGCGATGTCGTTTCCCGCAGGCCGGTTCGAACGGGAAATGCGTGACCTGTACGGCATCGTGCCGAGACATCACCCGCTGCCGCGCAGACTCGTGCGGCACTTCCACTGGCCCAAGGGCTGGTACCCGATGCGGGCCGACGCGGCCGAGGCACCGCGGTTCGGTACCGCCGACGGGCCTTATCCCTTCCGCACCGTGGAGGGCCAGGGCGTGTACGAGATCCCGGTGGGGCCGGTGCACGCGGGCATGATCGGGCCAGGCCACTTCCGCTTCTCCGTGGTGGGCGAGACCATACTGAACCTCAAGGCGCGGTTGTGGTTCACCCACCGCGGTGTGGAGAAGCTGTTCGAGGGCCGCCGTGCGCCCGAAGGTGTGGAACTCGCCGAGCGGGTGAGCGGGGACACCTCGGTCGGGCACACGCTCGCCTACTGCCAGGCCGTCGAGGACGCCCTCGGGCTCGACGTCGACCCCGCGGCGCTTCGGGTACGGGCGATCCTGCTCGAACTGGAGCGGCTGTACAACCACGTCGCCGACCTCGGAGCACTGTGCAACGACGTCGGGCACGGCATTCTCAACACCCACGCGCTGCGTATCCGGGAGGAGCTGCTGCGGCTGGGGGACCTGGCGACCGGGCACCGGCTGTTGCGCGGCGCTGTCTACCCCGGTGGTGTCAGCGTCGCTGTGTTGCCCGACGTGGCCCGGCTCGCGGCCGTCGGTGAGGACATCGCCGAACTGGTCGAGCTGGCGCTCGGCCACAGTGTCGTGCGAGACCGGTTCACCGGCACCGCCACTCTCACCCGGCAACAGGCGTGGGACCTTGGCACGCTCGGATATGTCGCCAGGGCAAGCGGGTTGGGTTTCGACGCGCGGCACGACCACCCGCAGTTCCAACCGCCGCTGCCGAGGTCGGTGCACAGCCGGACCGACGGTGACGTGCTGGCGCGCTTCCTGGTGCGGGCGGAGGAGGCCGCGGCGTCCGTCGAGCTGATCCAGGCTCTGCTTGCCGACGTGGCAGGCTACCGGGGCGCGCCACCGGACCCGGCGAGGTCGCTACCCGCCGTCGCGGGGTCAGGGGTGGGCATCGTCGAAGGCTGGCGAGGCACGATCGTGCACCGGATCGAGTTCGCCGACGACGCGACGCTGGCCAGGGTGAAGATCGTCGACCCGAGCTTCTTCAACTGGCCCGCGCTCCCGGTGGCCCTCGCGGACACGATCGTGCCCGACTTTCCGCTGGCCAACAAGAGCTTCAACCTCTCCTACGCTGGCAACGACCTCTGAGTCCGTGCGAGCGGTGAACTCGCGGGCGGGAACGCAGAACTCGCGGGCGGGAACGCAGAACTCGCGGGCAGGAGCGGGGGACTCGCGGGCGGGAGCGGGGGACTCGCGGGCGGGAGCGGGGGACTCGCGCGGTCAGGTGAGTGCGGGCAGGAGTGGGGGAGTGTCCGGGGTCGGCCACTCCAGTAGTACCAGCGTGGCGTCGTCGCGGAGTTGCCCCTGCTGGTGGTCGAGCACGGCGTGGCTGAGCCGCCGCAGCGTTTCGGGCGCGGGCAGCCCGGCGGCGCTGTGCCGCTCCACCAGGTCGGTCAGCCGGTCGAGCCCGAACTGCTCACCCGCGTCGTCGCGAGCCTCGATCACCCCGTCGGTGTAGAGCAGCACCCGGTCGCCCGGTTCCAGCCGCTCGGTGGCGGGCTCGGTCTCGGTGTCGTCCAGGTGCCGCAGGCCGAGCGGCAGCCGCCTGCCCCCGTCCAGCGTCTTGCGAGCCTTGCCCGCGCGCAGCAGCACCGGCGGTGGGTGACCCGCGTTGAGGTAGGACAGCACGCCGGTGTCCAGCCGCAGCCGTGCCAGCACCGCGGTGGCGAACCTGCGTTCCGGCGCGTTGCCGCGCAGCACCTCGTCGGCGCGGGCGGCGATTGC
The DNA here is from genome assembly GCF_011761185.1 of Saccharomonospora amisosensis. Classification (NCBI taxonomy): domain Bacteria; kingdom Bacillati; phylum Actinomycetota; class Actinomycetes; order Pseudonocardiales; family Pseudonocardiaceae; genus Saccharomonospora; species Saccharomonospora amisosensis. Next base: position 2,420,429 of record NZ_JAAOYM010000001.1, read on the forward strand.
GGGCAGCGACGCGTCCCGCCTGCGCGCGTTGCGGGTCGCAGCCATCGCCAGCGAGCACACCGTTCCGGCGAGCAGGTCGTGCCCGGTGGCGTCGAACACCGCCACGTCGCCCACCTCGTTGTCGGCCGCGTAGTCGAAGCCGTCGCCGCCTGCCTCGTCGTAGTACTCCACGGTGGCGCTGATGGTCATGTCCCTGCACGCGAACGTGCGCGGGGGCAGCAGTTGCCACAGCAACTCCGCCGACACCGTCAACGGCCTGGGCCTGCGAATGCGGTGCAGGTAGTCGCTGAAAGGCAGCTTGGTGACCAACACCGTGCCGAGCAGCCCGGCCAGCGCCCAACAGTGTTCGCGTAGCCGCCGGTCCGTGGGATCGGTCCGCTCCGGCAGCAGGAGCTGCAACACCCCCAGCCTGCTCGCCCCATCCAGCACCGGGACCCACAGTATCGGCCGCCGGGTGCGTTCGTCGGTGGCGGCCAGCAACTCCACCAGTTGGAACGCCCTACCCGCCAGCGTGCTCTCGATCGACACCGACTCGGCGAGGTCGGCGCGTACCGGATGCAGGTCGCGCTGCGGGACATCAGCCAGGTAGAGCTCGGCTTCCATACCGACCTTCGCCGCCGCGTTGGTGAGTATCCACGGCAGGTCGCTTCCACTCGCGAGATGCGCCTGCGCGATCACCTCGCGCAGCACGCCGTAGAAGTCCGAACGGGAGTCCACGAGTCCACCGTAGACGCATGCGGGGCAGGCCGCTCCACCTCGAGCGGTACACCTGCGACGGACCAACGGCTGTCCCACGGCCGGGTGTAATTCGCCGGAGAACCCGGTGGCCGCAGCGCGGCGTGCTGCGGAGCGAGCCGAAGCGACCGATCCTGCTTGCAGACCCGCGAGCCTCGTCGACCGTGTGGGGGTGCCCGGCTGTGACCTCGGATGCGCTCGACCTCGCCCGTTGGCAGTTCGGGGTCACCATCGTCTACCACTTCCTGTTCGTGCCCGTGACCATCGGGATGGCCTGGTTCGTCGCGGGTATGCAGACCGCGTGGCAGCGCACCGGCAAGGAGCGCTACCTGCGCGCCACCCGGTTCTTCGGCAAGCTCTTTCTGATCAACTTCGCGCTCGGGGTCGTCACCGGCATCGTGCAGGAGTTCCAGTTCGGGATGAACTGGGCGCTGTACTCCCGCTACGTCGGTGACGTCTTCGGCGCGCCGCTGGCCATCGAGGCGTTGGTGGCCTTCTTCCTCGAGTCCACCTTCATCGGGTTGTGGATCTTCGGGTGGGACCGGCTGAGGCCGAAACTGCACCTGGCCACGATCTGGCTCGTCGCGATCGGCACCACCGCGTCGGCCTACTTCATCCTCGCGGCCAACTCGTGGATGCAGAATCCGGTCGGCACCAGGGTCACCGAGGACAGGGCCGAGATGGTGTCGCTGGCACAAGTGTTCTTCCAGCCGTTGCAGGTGTGGCATTTCGTGCACACCCTCGCGATCGCGCTCATCACGGCGGGGCTGCTGGTGCTCGCCGTCGCCGTCTACTGGCTGCGGCGTGGTAAGGACGTACGGCTGTTCCGGGCGGTCGGCAGGAACGCGCTGCTGGTGACGTTCGTGTCGTCCGTGGTCGCCATCGGCGCTGGCCACTTCCAGGCGCAGATCCTCACCGACGTGCAGCCGATGAAGATCGCCGCCGCCGAGGCGCTGTACGAATCCGCCTCACCGGCCCCGCTGTCGCTGTTCGCGGTGGGGCCGTGGGAAAAGCGCCCCGAGCGCGTCGACGTGAACATCGAACTGCCGTACGCGCTGTCGGTGCTGTCCACCAACAGTGTCGACGGGCGGATCAAGGGCATCAACGAGGTGCAGCAGGAGTACCGGCAGCAGTACGGCCCCGGTGACTACACACCGATCATCGGCACCATCTACTGGACCTGGCGAGTCATGATCACGATCGGGTTCGCCGTACTGATCTTCAGCGCCGTCGGGCTGTGGCTGACGCGGAAGGGCAGGCCACTGGAGCGAGCGCGCCGGTTCCACACCTGGGCCTACCTGTTCCTGGCCACTCCCTTCATCGCCGCGACGGCGGGCTGGCTGTTCACCGAGATGGGCCGCCAGCCGTGGATCGTGCAGGGCCTGCTGTTCACCAGGGAAGCGGTCTCGCCCTACGTCGGCGTCTCGTCCGTGGTGTTCACCCTCGTCGGGTTCACGCTCGCCTACACGATCCTCGGTGCCGTGGAGGTCTGGTTGATCACCAGGGCGGTGAAGAAGGGTCCGGAGGAGAAGTTCGAAGGCGCGTCCACGAAGGCGCCGCTGCCGCCGATGCTGTACTGACGAAGAGAGTTACCGCGAATGGTCGCAGACCCTGGACTGCTCAACCTGGAAACGCTGTGGTTCGTGCTGATCGCCGTGCTGTGGATCGGTTTCTTCGTGCTGGAGGGTTTCGACTTCGGTATCGGGATGCTGTACCCGTTCCTGGGCAGGGACGATCCCGAACGGCACGCGTTGCTGGCCACGATCCTGCCGGTGTGGGACAGCTACGAGGTGTGGCTCATCGTGGCGGCCGGCGCGATGTTCGCCGCGTTCCCCGGCTGGTACGCGGGCCTGTTCTCGGGCTTCTACCTGCCGCTGTTCGGCATCCTGGTGGCGCTCATCGTGCGGGGTGTGGCGATCGAGTACCGCAACAAACACACCGGCGGTAGCTGGCGGCGCACCTGGGACGTGGCGATGCCGATCTCGTGCCTGCTGGCGTCCTTCCTCTTCGGTGTGTTGTTCGCGGGGATGCTGAACGGGCTTGAGATGGACGCCGACGGGCTCATCACGGTGGGTCCGGCCGCGCTGTTCAGTGGCTACGCCGTGCTCGCCGGGCTGACGTTCGTGGCGGTGTTCCTGCTGCACGGCGCGCTGTTCCTCACCCTGCGCACGCGTGACGAGCTCGAGGTCCGGTCACGTCGCGCGGCGTTGTTGTGCTGGCCTGCCGCCGCCGCCTTGCTGACCGGCTTCCTCGCCTGGACGGGGGTGCGGGCCGCCTCGCCCGACCCGCAGAACATCCTCGTGCTGGCGCTGATCAGCGCCACCTTTCTCGCCGGTGTCGCCGCGGGCCCGCTGGTGTGGCTGCGGCGCGCGGGCAGCGCGTTCGCGGCGACCTCGGCGGCCATCCTGCTGCTTGTGGCCTCACTGCTGGTGTGGCTGTACCCCAGGGTGCTCGTCTCCGCCAGCCCTGGTGTGCAGAGCCCCACGGTCTTCTCCACCGCTTCCAGCAGGTACACCCTCGTCGCGATGACGATCGTGGCGATCATCTTCGTGCCGATCGTGCTGGCATACCAGGCGTGGGCGCTGCGAGTGTTCCGCGCCCGGTTCAGCAGGGACGACTTCGCCGACCCGCCCAGCGCGGCGGACCTGTTGCGTCGTGGCCCGCTCGGAGGCGGCGCGAGTGACCGCGGCGCCACCGACAGCACCGACAGCACCGACACCACCGACACCACCGACGGCGAACCCGGTGGGCAACCGGGAACCGGGCGGTAGCCGCCGATGCGGGTGGTCGATCCGCGACTGCTGCGGCACGCGCCGAGCGCACGGCGGTTCCTGGTGTTGGCCGGGCTGCTCGCCGCGTTGTCGGTGGCGGTCACGATCGCACAGGCGGTGCTGTTCGCCCATATCGTGGTGGCGGCGTTCCTCGAAGGCAGCGGCGTGGCGACACTGCTGCCCGCGCTTCTCGCCTTCGGTGGTCTCGCGCTGGTACGCGGGGCGCTCACGTGGGCGCTGGACAGCGGCGGCAACCTGGCCGCGCAGCGCGTCGCGCGGGAGCTTCGTGCGCGGGTACTGGCGCACGTGGTACGGACCACGCCCGGAGACGTGCCGACCGCGGAGGTGGCGACCGCCACCACCGAGGGCACCAGCGCGCTCGAGCCGTACTTCGCGCGGTTCCTGCCGAGGCTGTGGCTGGCCGTACTCGCACCGACGGCGATCCTGGTATGGGTCGCCGTCCACGACCTGCCTTCGGCACTGGTGATGCTGGTGACGCTGCCGCTGATCCCGGTCTTCGGCGTGCTCATCGGGAAACTGACACAGGCCAGAACCCGCGCACGCTGGCAGGCGCTGGCGCGGATGAGCGCGCACTTCCTCGACGTGGTGTCCGGGCTCACCACGCTTCGGGTGCACCGGCGCGGGGTGGCGCAGGCACGCGGTATCGCCGACACAACGCAGGCCTACCGGCGCGAGACGATGGGGGTGCTGCGGGTCGGCTTCCTGTCGGCGTTCGTGCTGGAACTGGCCGCCACCGTGGGGACGGCGCTGATCGCCGCAGAGATCGGTATCCGGCTGGTGGCAGGCGGGCTGACCCTGCAGCCCGCACTGATGGTGTTGCTGCTGGCGCCGGAGCTGTACGGCCCGCTGCGCGCCGTGGCGTCCGACTTCCACGCCAGCGCCGACGGGGTGACCGCCGCGTCGCGCCTGCTCGACCTGCTACGGCGACGTCCCGCCGTCGCCGTGCCGGAGCCGGCCCGCCCGCCGCGTTTCGGCGTGGTGCGGTTCGAGGACGTGGTCGCCGCCTACCCCGGCAGGGGCACGGTGCTGGACGGGGTGAACTTCGAGCTGCGGCCGGGGGAGCGGGTCGCGCTGGTTGGCGCGAGCGGAGCGGGCAAGACGACGCTGCTGGCGCTGTTGCTGCGGTTCGCCGACCCGGTGGCGGGCCGGATCACGGTGGACGGGGTGGACCTGCGCGAGTTCGATCCCCGCGAATGGCGGCGGCTGCTGACCTGGCTGCCGCAGCGGCCCCGGCTGCGGCCCGGCGCGGTGCGCGACGCGGTGCTGTGTGACGGCGGACCGCGGATCGCCGAGCGCCTCGGGGTGGGCGATCTGCTGGAACGCTCGGTTGGCGAGGACGGGGCGGGCCTGTCGTCGGGGGAGGTGTCGCGGCTGGCGCTGGCTCGCGCGCTCGGCCGAGACGTCTCGCTGACCCTGCTGGACGAGCCGACCGCACATCTCGACCCGGCCTCGGCCGCCGTGGTGGCCGCGACGCTGCGAGAGCTGCCCGCCCACCGAACCGTCCTCGCCGCGACCCATGACGCCGACCTGCTCGGCGTGGCCGACCGCGTGGTCGAACTGAGAGACGGCCGGGCACGGCAGCCACAGCGGGCGGTGACATCGTGAGAAGCAATCCACTGTGGAGGATGTTGGGCTTTGCCCGCCCACTGGCGCGCCGGTTCTGGCTCGCCGCACTGCTCGGTGCGCTGGCCGTGGGCTCGGCGGTCGCGCTGCTGGCGACCTCCGGCTATCTCATCTCGCAGGCCGCGCTGCAACCGCCCATCCTCTCGCTGGCGGTGGTCATCACCGCCGTACGAGCCTTCGGCCTCGCGCGCGCCGTTTTCCGCTACGCCGAGCGGCTCGTCTCCCACGACGCCGCCCTGCGGCTGCTGCGCAGGCTGCGGGTACGGTTCTTCCGGCGGCTGGAGCCGCTGGTTCCCTCCGGGCTTCCGGGCGCGAGGACGGGTGACCTGCTCAGCGGCTTCGTCGCCGACGTCGACGCCGTGCAGCACCTTTACCTTCGTGGTCTCGCCCCGCCGCTGGTGGCACTCGTGGTGGCTGCCGGTGCGGTCACGGCGGCGGCGCTGTTGCTGCCCGCGGCCGGGGTGTGGCTGGCGGTGGGGCTCCTGCTGGCGGCTTTCGGGCTGCCACTGGCCACGGCGGCGTTGGCGCGCGTGGCCGCCCGCAGGCAGTCCACCGCGAGGGCGCGGCTGTCCACGGAGGTGGTCGAGTTACTGGAATCCGCCCCCGAGTTGATCATCCACGAGCGCGAAGGCGAGCAACTACGCCGGGTCGGCGCGGCCGACGCGGCACTGGGCAGGATCACGCGCGTCGACGCGCTCGGCGGCGGCCTCGCCGAGGGTGCGGTGGACGTGCTCACCGGGCTGACGACAGTCGCGGTGCTCGTGGCGGGTGTGGCCGCCACCGAGGCGGGCACGTTGCCTGGTGTGCTGCTCGCGGCGGTGGCGCTGCTGGCGACCGCCGCGTTCGAGGCCGTCCGCCCGCTGCCGGAGTCGGCAAGGCACCTCGCGGGCTCGGCGGGCGCGGCCAGCCGGCTGCTGGAGCTCACCGACCGGGAGCCGCCCGTGCGTGAGCCCGCGCGGCCGCTGCCACCGCCCGCCGGTGAGTTGCTTCGGGTAACGGACGTGCGCGTGCGCTACGCCCAGGACGGGCCGTGGGTGCTCGACGGCGTCGATCTGGAGCTTCGACCTGGCCGCCGGGTGGCGCTCGTCGGTGCCAGCGGCGCGGGCAAGTCGACACTGGCGGCGTTGCTGGTGCGGTTTCGCGACCCCGACGCCGGAACCGTCACCCTCGACGGCCGCGACCTCACCCGCTACGCGCAGGACGACGTGCGCAGGCTGGTCACGCTCGCGGGCCAGCAGGCCCACCTGTTCCACACCACGATCGGCGAGAACGTGCGGCTGGCGCGGCCCGAAGCCGGGCGGGCCGAGGTCGAGGACGCGCTGCGTCGCGCACGGGCACTGGACTGGGTGCGGTCCTTGCCGGACGGCCTGGAGACCGACGTCGGTGAGCACGGTTCGCTTGTATCCGGCGGGCAGCGGCAACGCATCGCGCTGGCGCGCGTGTTGCTGTCGAACGCCCGGTTCCTCGTGCTGGACGAGCCGGCCGCGCACCTCGACCCCGGCACGGCGGACGAACTCATCGCAGACATGCTCGACGCCACGACGCAACGCGGCGTGCTGCTGATCACCCATACGCTGCGCGGGCTGGCCGAGGTCGACGAGATCGTCGTTCTCGACCGCGGCCGGGTGGTCGAGCGGGGTCGTCACCCGGATCTGGTGGCGCGCGACGGGCACTTCGCGCGGCTGTCCGGTGTGACCCACGTCGCGCGCTGACCGCTTCGCGCGGGACTTTGTCCCCTACCTCACGCCGGGTCTTTCGGCCAGATTGTCGCCTGGCGGGACATAGGTGAGGAGGCGAACAGGTGCGGATCGGCCGGGCAGGCGGGCCTGCGGACATCGTGGTGGAGACAAGGGGAGAGGTCGTCGAAAGCGCACGCGAATACGTACGTGGCCAGCTCGCGGCGCTAGCGCGGCGGCTGCCGGACAGCGTCACGCAGGCCAGATTGAAGTTGACCGCGTTCACCCGGCCCAGTGCGCCGGTGCCCGCACTCGTTCAGGCCAACCTCACCGTGGGGGGTATCGGGGTGCGGGCACAGGTGGCCGCCGCCTTCCTCCCCGAAGCGGGCAAGCTGGCGCGGCAACGGTTGCGCGAACACCTGGCGCGGCTGGCCGGTGCGGGCCACGCCCGGCCCTGGCAGGGCACACCGGCGGCACGGTGGTGGTCGCAGCAGCCTGCCGCGCCGAGGATCGTGCGAGACAAGAGCTACCAGCTCACCCGGTGCCACCCCGGCGAGGCGGCGCGCACCATGGACGTGATGGACTACGACTTCCATCTCTTCGTCGACGACGAGACCGGTGAGGACAGCATCGTGTTCCGCATCGGGCCCACCGGCTACCGGCTGGCGAGGCTGCGCTCGCTCGCCCCGCCGACGGCACCGGTGGATGTCCCGCTGACCGTGAACGTGCACCCGGTGCCCAGCGAGACCACCGACACGGCTACCACGTGGCTTTCGACCTGCACCGACCTGCCGTTCCGGTTCTTCAAGGACACCGAAACGGGCAGGGGCACGGTGCTGTACCGCCGCTACGACGGCGACTACGGCCTGCTGCGCGGACGGTGACGCCGGTTCACAAGCCGAGCGTCTTGCCGATGATGTCGCGCTGGATCTCGCTCGTCCCGCCGTAGATGGTGGAAACCACGGTGGAGCGCACCAGCCGTTCCATGCCGTACTCGGTGGCGTAGCCGTAGCCGCCCAGCATCTGCATGCCGTCCAGCGCCATCGCCTTGGCGAACTCGGTGGCCTTGAGCTTGGCCATCGAGGCCTCGCGAGGGAACAGTTCGCCGGGGTTGGCGTCCATCCTGCGCGCGACGTCGTGCACGAGCAGGTTGGTGCACTCCAGTTCGGTGGCGTGGTCGGCGATGCGGTGCCGCAGGGCCTGGAACTTGCCGATCGGGCGGCCGAACTGCTCGCGCTGCTTGACGTAGGACAGCGTGTTGTCGAAGGCGCGCCTTCCGACGCCGAGCATGTTGCCAGCCAGGATCATCCGCTCGATGTTCAGCCCTGCCATGAGCTGCGGCCACGCGCGGCCTTCGACGCCGACCACGGCGTCCTCGCCGAGCCCGCAGTCGGTGAAGTAGAGGTCGTTGACCTCCTTGCCGCCCATGGTCTCGATACCCTTGATCTCCAGCCCCGCCGTCTTCGCTGGCACGTTGAACATGGTCAGGCCCTCGTGCTTGCCGCCCCCGGTGGAGGTACGGGCCACGAGCAGGATGTGCTCGGCGATGTGCGCGTTGGAGCACCAGGTCTTCTGACCGTTGACGACCCAGCCGCCGTCACGCTTCTCGGCACGGCAGGTCAGCGCGCCCACGTCCGAACCGGCGCCCGGCTCCGACATGGAGATGGACAGCACCTTGCCGTTGACGAAGTCGGTGAGCACCCGCTCCTTCTGGGCGTCACTGCCGAACTTCTCGTACGCCGCAGCGGCGATGACCGAGGTGGCGAAGCCGCTGATGGGCGCCTGCCAGTAGCCGGTCTGCTCAAGGAAGAGCACCAGCTCGGCCATGCCCTGCCCGGAGCCGCCGTACTGTTCCGGCATCGTGATGCCGAGCCAGCCCAGCTCCGCCATCTTGCCGTACAGGCCGGGGTCGTGCGGGAACTCGGTGGCGCTACCCACCTCCCTTCGGCAGAAGTCGGCTACCGCCTCGACAAAAGCCTGCTGTTCCTGGGTCAGTTCGCGACTCACTTCGCTGCCTCCTCGGTGTACAACTCGCTGATCTCGCCGGCGTAGACCTGCCCGATCACCCTGCGCTTCAACTTCATGGTCGGGGTCAGTTCGCCGGACTCGGGGGTCCACGGCCGTTGCAGGACGCGGAACTTCTTGACCTGCTCCGGTCGTGACAGCTGCTCGTTGGCGGTACGCACGGCGGTCTCGATCTCGGCGAGCACCCGGGGGTGCTTGGCCAGTTCGCTCACGTCGGTCGCCTCGATGCCCGCTGCCTTCGCCCAGGCGGGCGCCACCTCTTCGTCCAGAGTCAGCAGTGCCGTGAGGTAGGGCCGGTTGTCGCCGATCACCGCGGCGTACCCGATCAGCGGGTGGGTGCGCAGCAGTCCCTCCGCCTTGCTGGGCGCGATGTTCTTACCGCTGGAGGTGATGATGAGTTCCTTCTTGCGGTCGGTGATGGTGAGGAACCCGTCCCCGTCCAATGTGCCGATGTCGCCGGTGGCCAGCCAGCCGCCGGAGTCGACGTCGGGCTCGACGCGGCCGTCGGCCTGCAGGTAGCCGAGGAACACCAGTGGCCCCTTCACCAGCACCTCCCCGTCCTCGGCCAGCTTCACGGCCATGCCGGGGGTGGGCAGGCCGACCGTGCCCGCGCGGTAGCGGTCGGGGAAGTTCGTGGTTGCCGCGCCCGTGGTTTCCGAAAGGCCCCACACCTCCATGATCGTCATCCCGAGGCTGCCGAAGAACTCCAGCACCGAGGCGGGAATGGGTGCCGCGCCACTGCCCAGCCGCACGGCTTCGCCGAGCCCCAGCTTCTCCCGCAACGGTCGCAGCGCTGCCTGGTCCGCCTGCCGCAGCTTGTCGGCGAGTTCGGCGGGCAGCTCGCCGCCGTCCGCCCTGATCGCGTAGGCCTTCGCCGCGGCCTGCCTCGCCGCGTCGATGCCGGCCCGCTGCTCCTCGGCCAGCGCGGCCAGCACTGCCTGCACCCCGGCGGAGAGTTTCTCCCACACCCGGGGAACACCGAAGAACCCGTGTGGCCGCACGGCCTGCAGCGTCGCGGGCAGCGCGGCCGGGTCCTGGCACACGGTGACATGCGCGGCGCTGAACGTGGGCAGGTACATGCCGAGTACCCGTTCGGCGATGTGGGCGAGCGGCAGATACGCCACCAGCCTGGGGTTGGCGGGCGCGGGCTGGATCAGCTCCTGTGCCGCACACTGGTACAGCACGTTGTTGTGGCTGAGCACGACACCCTTGGGGTCACCGGTGGTGCCCGAGGTGTAGATCATGGCGACCGGGTCGTCCTGGTCGACCGTTTCCGCCCAGTCCCGCACCGCATCCGGGTCCCGGCCGTGCAGCTGCGCGCCCGCGGCGAGCAGGTCGGCGTAGCTGATGAACCTCGCGTCACCTTCCGGAATGGCGGAGTCGTCGAGCATCACCACGGCACGCAACGCCGAAAGCGAGTCCAGTACGGGCCGCCAGCGCCGCAGCTGTGAGGCGCCCTCCAGCACCACCACGGTGGCGGCGCTGTGCGTGGCGGCGTGCCGGACCTGCTCGGTGCTCAGCGTGGCGTAGGTGGTGCACGGGATCGCGCCGAGGTGCACCGCGGCGAAATCGACCACCCAGTGTTGCGGCCTGCTGGAGCAGTCGATCAACATGCGGTCGCCGCGATGCAGGCCTGCCGAGGACAGCCCGTGCGCCGCGGCGGCGACCCGGTCGTGCAACTCCCGCCAGCTCAGCGTTTCCGCGTCCTCGCCGACACCGGACGTCAGCGCGGGAAGCTCGCCGTACTCCTCGGCGTTTCGGCGCAGCAGCGTGGGAATCGTCCACTCACTCACCTCGCGCCACACATCGGACGCCGTGACCTGATCGACCATTGTTCGCTCCTTCTTTCCTGGCCGGGTTCGCTGCTCAAAGCAGCGCGACGTCGTCGACGAGCCAGCGGCCGTCCTGCCGCACCAACGTCATCCGCATCCGGTTGCGGTCGATCCGTGGTTGCGGGCTGTTGGTGTTGGTGATCGTCTGGTCCACGAAGAGCACCACGACGGCCCTGTCCTCTTCGAAGGACTGCACCCCCGAGGCCACCACCTCACCCTTGGACACCGCCTGGTGCTTCTTGATCAGCTCGGTGAGCTTGCTGCCCACCTGCTCGTACTGCTGAGCGAATCGGAGTGTGGCGTCCTCGGTGACCCCGCTGAAGTTCTCTTGCAGCTTGTTGAAATCGTAGGAGGACAGGTTCGCGGCGAACCTGCTCGCCGCGTCCATGGCCTGCGTGCGCGCGGCCTCCTGGGAGCGCAGCGAGAAGTATTCCCACGCCAGGTAGCCCGTGCCGCCGAGCACCGCGGCGACCAGCAGTGCGGCCAGCAGCGCCCTGGGACGCAGGCGTGACCGCCGTGCCCCGCTCGAAACCGGGTCGGGCTCCTCTGCCGCGGAGTCGGTGGAGTCGGTGGAGTCGGCGCTGCCGGTCTCCGTGTTCTCCGTGCTCTGCGTGTTGTCCGCGCTCTCCGTGGTTTCGGTGGTGTCCGTGGCCGCCTCGGTGTCGCGTTCGGACTGTTCGGCGTTCTCGTTCTCACCCCCGGAACGGGGCCAGGGCGAGGGGCGCTGGTCGGTTGGGCGGGCGCGACTCATCATTGCACTCCCTGTAGCAGGATCGAGGACCAGGAACGTGGGCCGAGCACACCCTGCTGCCCGCCACTGCTGCCGACGTCGAACGGCAACGGCAGCCCCGAACCCGGGTCGTAGGACCGGTTCTCGGGCGCGGGCGGTTGCTCGGAAGGTGAGCTGTCGGGGCGTGGCGCGTTCGCGGCACCACGCTGCGCGAGGTCCGGCCCAGGAGGGCAGTGCCACGTCAGGTCGGGTTCACGGGGCTCGGTGTCGGTCGGGGTGCGCCTTGGGGTCTCGTTGAAGCAGACCGGACCCTGCGTGGCGATGAGGTAGAAGTTCGCCGTGTCACCTTCGACGATGCTGCCCAGCTTGGTCAGTGTGTCCGGCAGCGAGATCAACGTCTGTTCCACGGCGGGGGCGCGCACACTCACCAGCTGAGCGGTGGTCACCAGGTTGCCGAGCAGGGTGGTGAGCGCGGGCTGGTTCTCGGTCATCATCCGCGCCACCCGGCGTGCCGGGTCGGGAACGTCGTGCAGCAGGTTGCGGATCGCGGGCTCCTGCTCGCGCACGGCGCCGGTGAACTGCCGCATCGCGGTCGCCATCCTGCGCAGCCGGTCGCCACTGTCGCCCAGCAGCTGCCTGCCGTTGTCGGCGAGCCGACGCAGTTGCGGTGTTCGCTCGTCGGCGAACCGCAGCAGCGTCTCGGTGTTGTCCAGGATGCGGATCAGCTCCGGGGTCGCGCCGTTGAGCCCGGTAGCCAGCGCGTCGCCGATCACGGCGACGTCCTCGGCAGGCAGGCTGTCGGCGACCTCCATGAAGTCCACCAGCAGCCGCTCCAGCGGCAGTGGCCTGCGGGTGTGCTGTCCCGGAATGACGCTGCCGTCGCGAAGGTAGGGCGGGTCCTCGTCGCTGGGACGCAGATCGAGGCGAACGATCGCCATCGGTGTCTCCTGTGTCACCACGGCGGTGGTGACGCGCGGGATGCGGGTGCCGGCGTCGAGCTCCAGCCGCACCCGCACACCGGCTGCCTCCGGGTCGAGTTGGACGTCCACTACCTCGCCAACGCTGACGCCGCGGTAGGTGACCTGGGACTGCGCGGTGAGCCCTCCGGTGTCGGGCATCCGGACGGTGACGGTCAGCCCGCCCGTGATCGCGCGTGGCCCGAGCACGTTGGAAAGGACGTAGAAGCTGCATGCCACACCGATCACGAGGAACAGCGCGAGTTGCGCCAGCGCCAGCCTGTTCTTCATCGCGTGCCGCCCTCCAGCAACAGTCCGGCGTCTCCCCGCGGCGGTTGCCGCGGCGGCTCACCATCCGTCGGTGAGGGCACCTCGCCCAGGTCGGGGTCGAGGATCTCGGCGACGGTGAGCGGCACGTTGATCGTGCCGTCCAGCATCAGGTAGTCGCCGGGGGTCGCCTGCCGCAGCAGCCTGATGAACTCCCGCGCGTCGGTGAGCGTCTTGCCGAGCCCGTCGTCGAGCGCACCGAGTTCGTTCAGCAACGGCCGTAGCTGGTGCAGCTGCTCGGTCAGCGCCGTGCCGGTCTCGTCGATCAGCCCTGCGGCGTTCTCACCGAGCGAGGAAACCGAGCGCAGCAACCGGGAGAACCGCTCGCGCTCGGCGAGCAGGGTGTCGAGGGCGGGCCGGATTTCGGTCAGCGCGGCTTCCAGCGTGGGTGTGCTCCGGGCGAGCTGACCCGACACGGCGTGCATCGAGTCGACCACGTCGACGATCTGGTCACTGTGGTCGTCAAGCGTGGCCAGCACGCGGTCCAACCGCGCCAGCAGTTCGCTGACCGTGTCGGCGCGACCGGAGAGCATGGCGTTGGCCTCGTTGACGATCGTGCGAGCCTGGTCGATGCCGGAGCCGTTGAGCAGCGTTCCCACCGCGGCGAGGGTGCTCTCCACGTCAGGGCCACGCGAAGTGCGTGCGAGCGGGATGACCGGTTCCTGCTCTAGGGTGGCCTGCCCGTTCGGCCGCGGCGGCGGCCGCAACAGCACGAACTCCTCGCCCAGTGCGGAGGTGAGTTCCAGCCGGGCCCGGGTTCCAGCGGGCAGCCGCACCCGCGAATCCAGTTCCAGCTCCACCCGCGCGCGGAAATTCTCGGTGCTGATGGCGGCGACCCGGCCGACCGTGGCCTGCCCGACGCGGACGGTGCCGCCCAGCGGCAGCCTCGGCGCGTCGGTGAAGACCGCCGTCACCCGGTAGGTGTCGTCGCCACCACCGCCGAGGCTCGCCGCGTTCTGCAGGCTGAACGCGCAGCCGGAGGTCGTCGAGGCCGCCGCGAGCAGTGCGACGACGGCGCGGGTAGCCCGCCTCATCCGCCACCCCCGTTCATCGCGCCGTCCAGGCCGAGCGCGTCGGGAATCCTCGGCGGGAACGGAATCGGGTTGACAACGCCCGCGCCCTCGCACAACGGCAGCGGGAGTTGCCTGCACAGCTTCGCGGTCGTGGGGAACTGGCTCAGGTTCGTCGAGACGTCCAGCCGGATGCGCAGCCGGTTGTCCTTGACCGCGAGCCCGAAGTTCTGCAGTGCCAGCGGCAGGGTGTCCAGGGTTTCGGCGAGTTCCCGCTGCCGCGCCACGAGCGTGGTGCTCACGTCGGTGAGCTTGGACAGGTCACCGGACAGTTGGTCACCGTGTTCGCGCAGCAGCCTGCCGAGCGTGCCCAGCGCGCGGGAGATGTGCTCCACCGAGGCCGCCACCGCGTCCTGCTGCTCGGCGAAGTCGGCCGCGGCCGCGGAGACGGTGTCGGTCACCGTGTCTACTGTGGATCGATGCTCGACGAGTAGCCTGCTGAGTGACTCCACGTTATCGAGCACGGCCCCGATGTCGGGAGTCTGCGCCGCCACCAGGTCACTGGCCTGCGCGATGTTGTGGATCGCGTCGCGGAAGCGCTGCCCGTTTCCGCCGACGGTGTCCGCGGTGGCACTGACCAGCGCCCCGATGCCACCCGCTCCGGTCTTGTCGGGGCCCAGCGCGTCCAGCAGTTGGTCGAGCGAGGCGGCCAGTTCGTCCCACTTGATCGGAGCGTGGGCGCGCTCGACGGGAATGCCGGCCCCGTCGGGCAGTTCTGGGCCCCCGGTGTAGGCGGGGGACAGCTCGACGAACCGATCGCTGATCACGGCCGGACTCATGATGTAGGCATGCACGCCCTCGGGTATGGCCACGTCGCCGGGCAGTGTCATGGTGACCCGCACCCGGCTGCCGCGAGGCTCGACACTTTCCACCGTGCCCAGTGGCACGCCAAGGATCGCCACTCTGCTGCCAGGGAAGATCCCGTCGGCGGAGGGGAACTCCGCGGACACGCGCGACTCCGATTCCGGGCGCAGCAGGACATGCCAGGCGACGCCTGCCGCCAGCGCGAGCACGCAGGCGATCGCGACACCCCGGGTGATGCGCCGGATCGGGCCGTTGCGGTTCATCGGCAGCCCTCCAGCAGAGCGACGAGGCACAGCAGGTTGTCGGGCAGCGGACCGGCGGGCCCAGCGACATCACCCCACGGGCCGTTGCCCGACGCGTTGGCGAGGTAGCGGCTGCCCGGCCCGAGCAGCCGCAGCGTCTCGGAAATGTCGCGCTCGTTGCGGCTGAGGGTGGCCGTGATGGAGTGCAGGTCCGAAAGCAGCGGGTCGAGCAGTGGTTCGTTGTCCCGCAGCAGTTCGTCGAGTGCCGTGGTGAGTTCGTTGACGTCTCGGATCAGCGCCCGGATCGTGCCCCTTCGCTCGCTCAGCACCTCCGCGACCAGCCTGGCGTCCCCGAGCAGCGCGGTGAGTGTGTCGCGCTGGTCCACCAGGGAACCGGTGAGGGTCCGCACCCCGGACAGCAGCCGCTGGAACTCCTCGTCGCGCTCGGCGATGATCCCGGTCGCGCGGTTTATCCCGTCGAGCGCGCGGCCGAGCAGTTCGCCGTCGGGCGACTGCCGTTGCACGGCGGTGGCGAGTTTCCGAAGCTGGGCCAGGTCGAGCTGCTCGGTGGTGTCGACGGCCTGGGTGGCGAGGTCGTTGAGGCTGTACGGCACCCGGGTGCGCTCCAGCGGGATGGTGCCGCCCTCGGGCAGCTCGCCAGGCCCGGCGGGCGACACGCTGAGGTAGCGGGTGCCGAGCACGGTGGCGAGCTTGACCGCGGCACTGGTGGTCTCGCCAAGCGGCTGCTCGCGGTCGAGCCGGAACTCCACGTGCACCCGGTCGCCTGCCAGCCGCACGCCGGTGACCCGGCCCGCTGGGACTCCCGCGACGTACACCTGGTCGCCTTCGGTCAACCCCGCGGCGTTGCCGAACTCCGCGGCGTAGCCGAGGGTTGCGGTCTGGAACGCCAGCCTCGGCACGGCGACGGCGGTGGCCAGCAGCAGCAGGAGCACGATCGCCCCCACCGCCCCGTCGAAAGCGGGGCCCTTGGCGCGCAGGCGGCGAAGGACACTCATCGGCAGACCTCCGAGTGCGGGCCGGCGTCGAGCTTGAAGGGTTCGCCCCCGATGTAGAGGCCGAGGTTGCACACGTAGATGTTGACCCACGAGCCGTAGTCGAGGGTGCGGCCGAGCGTGGTGGAGAACTCGGGAAGGTCGCGTACCAGCGCCTCGAAATCCCGCTCGTTGTCCACCATGGTCTTGGTGAGCGACTTCAGCGAGCGCACGTCCCGCGACAGCCCCGGCTCGATGTCACCCAGCAACCGGGTCAGCGAGTCGGCCAGCTCGGCTCCGCTGTCCAGCGCGGAGGCGATCTGCTGCCGGGACTCGGCCGCGAACGATGTCAGGTCTGCGAGGCTGGTGATCAGCGCGCGAAGGTCGTCCCTGTGCTGTGTCATCGTGTCCAGCACGCCGGTGAGGTTGGTCAGCACCTCGCCGAGCACCTGATCTCGGCTGCCGAGCGTCTCCGTCAACGAGACGACGGTGGCGAGCAACTTGTCCAGCGAGGTGGTCTCACCCTGGAAAACGGCGAGGATCTCCGAGGCCAGGGTGTTGACCTGCTTGGGGTCGATGGTGTCGAAGAGCGGCTTGAAGCCGCCGAGCAGCGCGGTCAGATCCAGCGCGGGCCTGGTGCGTTGCACCGGGATCGTCGATCCCTCGGGCAGCTGGCCCGTGCCATCGGTCAGCGAAAGGTGGCGGGCACCGAGCAGGTCGGCGTAGCGGATCACCGCGAGGCCGTCCAGGGGCACGCGCTGCTCGGCGGAGATCTCGAAGGTGACCCGCGCCTGCCCGTCCAGAAGTTCCAGGTCGGTCACCTTGCCGACGCGGACCCCCGCTACGGTCACGTTGGCTCCTGGAACGAGTCCCTGCGCGTCGGTGAACACCGCGTGGTAGGTGGCGGTGCGGCCGGGCACCGGATCGGTCAACGTGTTGATCACCAGTACCGCCGACAGCGCGCACACCACGCCGAACGCGGCCAGCTTCAGCAGTGTGGGGGTCAGCTTCCTCACCGGACCACCACCCGGTTTCCCCGCACCATGGGGCCGAGCAGCAGCGAGAGGAGGTCGCCTGAATCGTCCTGTCTGGACTGCCGTGGACCGGTGCCGGGCAACAGCGGAGCCAGTTCGCGAAGCTGTGACCGTTCCAGCTCGCTGCCGACCGGTCCGGCCGTGCCGCCGGGCAGCGGCAGCGGCGGCCGCGGCCTGCGGGCGGCACCGCAGTTGGGGCCCTCCATCCCGGGGTAGCGAGGGCAGTCGGCCGCGGTGTAGGGGTAGGGCTGGTCGAGAGTGAGGCCCGCCTCGATGTTGAACACGCCGGTGGCGAAGGTGCGGTTGGCGCCGTCGAGGAAGAGGTTCGCGGCATCCATGGTGTCGGAAAGGGCACCCGGGTGCCGCGAAAGTGCCTCCGACAGCGGCCCGGTGGCGTGCGTGAGCTGGATGAACCGGCTTGCGTTGTCTGCCAGGAACCGCTCCGAGCGGCTGGACAGGTCGATTCCGGCGGAGAGTACCGCCGACAGCGACTCCCGTTCTGCCACCACGGTGCGCGACAGCGCGACGGCGTCGTCGAGGGAACGCAGCAGTTCGGGCGAGGCCGCCGACAGGTCCCGTGCGATGCCCGCGGCCGTTGTGAGGTCCTCGCCGAGATCGTCCACGAGTGGTGACGCGTCGCGAGCCGTTTCGGCGGCCTGGTCGATCAGCTCGCCGATCCTGGCGCCCCTGCCGCGCAGGGTGTCGGCCACGGTGGTGAGCGCGACCTTCAACTGCGCCGGCTTGAGGTCGTCGATCAGGTCGTAAAGCCGCGAGTAGGCGTCGTAGAGCGCGACGGTGCGCCGGGACTCGTCAGGGGCCAGGTGCGCGCCGTCGGCCAGCGAGCCCTCGGGCCGCGCGCCCTCAGGCACGGCGAGGTCCAGATACTGGTCCCCGAACACCGTGCGCGGCAGCAACCGCACCGTCACGTTCGCCGGAACCCGCCGCAGCAGGTCGGGTTCCATCCGCAGCTTCAACCGGGCGCCGTCGGTGCCGCTCTCGACGCCGGCCAGCCTGCCGACGACGACGCCGCGGTACTGCACCGGCGAGTCGTCGCGGATCGTGCCCGCCGACGACGGCAGCGTCGCGCTCACGACGGCCCGCGAATCGACCACGTCGCCGCCCGCCACCACGGCGGCGACGGCCCCGGTGGCGAGCAGTGCCGCCATGGCGATGCCGCGCACGGCCAGCGTGGCCCTGTTCGGTTCCGCACGCACCCGCTTCGCCATGGCTACGATCCGATCCCCGGCAGCGTGGGCCGGATGCCCCAGAACGCGATGGACAGCAACACGTCCAGCACGGCCACCGACACGATGCTGGTGCGCAGCGCCCTGCCCGCGGCCTTGCCGACACCTTCGGGCCCACCGGTGGCGTAGTAGCCGTGAGCGCAGTGCACCAACGTGATCATCATGGCGAACAGCACTGCCTTCAGCAGGGAGTACAGCACGTCGCCAGGGGTGAGCAGCAGGTTGAAGTAGTAGTCGTAGGTGCCGCTGGACTGTCCCTTGAACTGCACCACGGCCAGGCTCGTCGCCGCGTAGGAGGCGAACAGTCCGACCAGATACAGCGGGATCACCGACACGAACGCCGCGGCCATCCGGGTGCTCACCAGGAACGGCAGTGAAGGCACCGCCATGGCCTCCAGCGCGTCGATCTCGTCGGAGATTCGCATCGCACCCAGCTGTGCGGTGAAGCTGGTACCGACCTTCGCCGCGAGCGCCACGCTCGCCACGACGGGAGCGATCTCGCGGGTGTTGATCAGTGCCGACATCAGCCCGGTCATCGGGGACAGGCCGATCAGCTCCAGCCCCCGATAGCCCTCCAACCCGATCTGGGTACTGGCCACGGCGGACATGGCGAACACCACGCCGATCGTTCCGCCACCCGCCAGCAACGACGCCGAGCCGAAGCTGATCTCGCTGATGTGCCGGATCACGTGCCGCCAGTAGCGGGCCAGTGCCGCAGGCAGATACAGCACGGCGCTGCCGTAGAAGGTGGCGTGCCTGCCGAGCCCGACGAAACTGTCGATGGCGGGCCGCACCGCCATCGCGGAGTTCACGGCGAGCGTTCTGGCCGGCATCAGTACTCACCCCGCGCGGGCACGATCGCCGAGTACAGCTCCGTGATCACGGTGTTGGCGACGAACACCAGGATGAACGACATCACCACGGCCTCGTTGACCGCGTCGCCGACGCCGCGCGGCCCACCCTTCGCGGTGAGTCCCTTGAAGGAGGACACCAGGGTCGCCAGCACCGCGAAAGCCGCGGCCTTCACCTCGGCGACGGCGAAGTCGGTGACGCGGGAGAACTGCGTCAGCATCCCGAGGAAGCTGCCCGGCGAGTCACCGAGCACCACGACCTGGAAGGCGAAGCTGACGCTGATGCCGACGGCCATCACCAGGCACGCCAGTGCTGTCGTCACCAGCACCGCGCCGACAAGGCGGGGCACCACGAACCGTTCCACCGCCGAGATGCCCATCACCTCGAGCGCGTCGACCTCCTCGCGGATGGTGCGCGCGCCGAGGTCGGCGCACATGGCCGAGCCGCCGACACCGGAGATCATCAGCGCGCAGATGAGCGGCGAGGCCTGCGCGACGATGACGAAAGCGACGACGGCACCGCCGTAGCCCTCGGCGCCGAGCTGGCCCGCCATCGAACCGACGTTGAGGGCGACCACGACGCCGAGCGGGATCGTCACCAGCAGTGCGGGCATCGTGGTGACCGACGCGAGGAACCACGCCTGCTCGAGGAGTTCCCGCCAGGAGAACTTTCGCTTGGCCAGCACCCGGAAGGTCGCAGCCATCGCGCGTACCGAGAAGGCGAGCAGCAGCCCGGCCTGGTTGAGCGCGTCGGTAACCGGCCCGCGCGCGGATGGCGTTTCCAAGGCCATCACGCCGCCTGCGGACTCGCGTGCCCGCCTTGCCGCTGCCCGCGGCGCCGCTTGCGTTCCCTGCGCATGATCACGTAGGCGATGGGCGCGTAGCGCAGCGGTTGCGGCAGCCTGCGGTGCACTCCACCGACAAGCCGGGCGAGCCGATCCAGCCTGCGCTGGTCGCGCTCGGTCCAGGTCAGGTTCATCCGCTGCCGCAGCACCGGAGGCAGGGTGCCCACCGTGGTGAGCCGCACCAGCCTTCCCGCGGGGGTGGCCACCAACCACCACAGCGGGTCCGGCAGGAAACGGGACGGTTTGGTGGGCCTGGTGAGGGCCTCCAGCACGTCGGTGGTGCTCTGGTTGGCCTCCAGGGTGTCGCGGACGGTTTCCGCGAACAGTTCCTCGGCCTGCCGCCAGGTGGCGGGCAGGTGATGGCCCTTGATCCCCAGCGCCGCGCCGATGGCCCGGAACTCCGTCCACATCGTCTCCAGTTCGGACTCCGTCATCGGGGTGCCGAACGTGGCCGCGGTGTCCACCATGAACTTCGCCAGTGTCAGGTGAACCCAGGCGTACGCCTGCGGGTTCAGCGCGTGGTAGCGACGCCCCCGCTGGTCCACGCCCTTGATCTGCTTGTGCAGTTCGAACAACCTGCGTCCCTCGGCGTGCGCGCCGTTTCCCATGCCGTGGACGAACCGCAGTGTCGAGATGTGGGTGTTCCACGCGCGTCGCCACGGGTGGTGGCGGAAGTCGGAGTGTTCGAGCACGCCCGCGCCGACGACCGGGTGGGCGACTTGGAGGAGCAGTCCGGTACCGGCCAGAAAGATTCCGGGCGTGGCGGCGAAGTGCTGCCAGGTGACCGATTCGGGACCGGGCAACTGCTGGGTTTCGCCGGTGACCTCTTGGTCCATGTCAGCCTCCGCGGAACCGCATCGTTTGCGAATGGCGATTAACCTAGCCGGTCGATGGCGGTCCTTGTCAAGGTTGTGTTTGCGCGCGGGGTAGAGTCAGATACCTGCTGATAGCAGTGGTTCGTCCGGCGGAGGGTGTGAGAGATGGCGGGGTCCGCGAGCGGATCGACGGCGGTGCCCGCTGGGCGAGTTGACCGCAAATCCCAGTTGGCCAAGATCGCGGCGGAGCTGTTCTGCGCGAGGGGCTACTACACGGTCGGGCTCGGCGACATCGCGATGGAGGCGGGCATCACCGGTCCCGCGATCTACAAGCACTTCCGCAACAAGCAAGCGATACTCGCCTACGCCGCGGGCGAGATCAGCGAAGCCATCGAGGGGATCGTGGCAGCCGCCCGAGAGTCGACGGGCACCGCGGCGCAGCGGCTCGACGCCGTGGTGGGCGAGTGCGTCCGGCTCGTGATCGAGCGCCGCCGTAGCGTCCCGCTGTACCAGTGGGAGAGCCGCTACCTCGAGCCCACCGAGCACGCGAGATTCACCGGCGCGCTGGCCGCGCTGGTCGACGTGCTCGCCGACGCGTGCGGGCGAGCCCGGCCCCGGCTGCCAGCCGCCGACCGGACGACGCTGGCCTCGGCGGCGCTGAGCGCGATCGCCAGCTTCGGAACCCACCGCACGCAGGTGTCGGCGCGGGTGGCCGAAGCCGAACTGCGCGCGGTGGCCACCGCGGTACTGGCTACCGGCCTGCCACCTCGGCTGGAGCGGCAGCCGAGCCGGTCGGAGCCCGCGCCGGGGGAGTTCGTCTCCCGCAGGGAACGGCTGCTGGTGGCCGCGCCACGGCCGTTTCGCGAGCGGGGCTTTCACGGGGTAACCATGGAGGATCTCGGCGCCGCGGCCGGGATCAGCGGTTCCAGCGTGTACCGGCACTTCGCCAGCAAGGCCGACCTGCTGGCCGCGGTCTACTACCGGGCGGCCGACCGGCTCGCTGCCGCGACCAGCGCGGCGGTGGACGACGCCAGTGACCCGGGAGAGGCGTTGCGCAGGCTGGTCGATTCCTATGTCGGCTTCGCCTTCCAGCACAGCGACATGGCCGCGGTGTACCTGTCGGAGTCGGAGAACCTGCCGGAAGCCGACCGGCACGCGCTGCGCAAGGCGCAGCGCGAGCACGTGGAACAGTGGGTGCGGCTGGTGGTGGCGGTTCACGAGGGCAGAAACACCACCCACGCGCGGCTTGCCGTGCATGCCGCGCTGAACATCGTGCACGATCTGTCCATGGGCAGGCGCAGGCTCGCCGACGCCGACCAGATCAAGCACCTGGTGTTCGCGGCGTTGGCGAGCTGACCTCCCGGCATGGTTAACCGGGGTTCGCGTCAGATGAGCGGCTTGCCCTTGCGTAGCCTGCGACGCATGTCCCAGAGGTAGAAGTTGTAGGGGAACTCCCGCAGCACCCTCGGCTGCCGCATGACCACGGCCGCGAGCACCTTCATGAATCGGTCGAAGCGGCGCTGGTGCCGTGGCGACCAGTCCAGCCGCATCTCCTGCCTGAACCGCTGCGGCAGGAACCCGGTGGTGACGAACCGGTTGAACGGGCCGAGCAACAGGCTGAGCGGGCGGGGCAGGAACCGCACCGTGGCCAGGTCGTACAGGTAACCGCGCACGGTGTCGTCGATGGAGATCTTCTCAAGGGCCTGTTCCCAGTACCGTTCGAACGCCGCCCGGTCGGCGGGCCACATTTCGGGGCGCACCTGCAAAGTGGTGCCCAGCGCCTCGGAGGAGGCGTAGATCTCGTCGGCGGTCTCGTCGTCCAGCTCGCCGATGAAGCTGCGGCAGACGTCCTCGATGCCTCGGTACAGGCAGGCCGCCACCCACAGTTGCAGCTCGGGGTCGAACGCTCGGTAGGACACCGGGCTGGAATCGGTGGAGTAGACCTCCTTGTGCTGCCGGTTCACGGCACGCCGGTACGCCTTGCGCTCCTCGTCGGTCCCCAGCATCGCGACGGCGAGGTAGGTCAGTGTGGTGCGGGTCCGCCGCGCCGGGTGCTTGAAGACGTTGCCGTCGTCGACCCGGCTCTCCACCACGCCGTAACCGACACCGGGGTGGGCGAGCTGCATGATCACGTTGGCGCCGCCTGCTAGCAGTCCCGCGCCGACGATCGTCTTCTCGCGGATGTCGCCCCGCGTTCGAGTGGCACTCACGGTCGTTCCCTTCTCCCGCCTCGGGGCCGCCCGCGCTCATTCTGCGAACGGCCGTTGTCAGATATGCAACAGGGTGGCCGCCGGAGATGTCAAGATGGGGTCATGGAATCGACATCGCTGCGGATCTACGGTGGGGTCGCAGGCGCCGACCGCACGGCCGAGCGTCGCGCCCAGTTGATCGAGGCGGGGCTGGAACTGCTCGGGGCGGCCGAAGGGGAGCCGAACCTGTCCGTGCGTGGCGTGTGTCGGCAGTCGGGTCTTGCCACGCGCTACTTCTACGAGAGTTTCGCCGACCGCGACGCGCTGGTGGCCGCGGTGTACGACCACGTGGTGCAGGGCCTCGCCGCCGCCACTCTGGCGGCCGTCGAGGCAGCCCCGCACGACGCCAGGCAGAAGGTTCGCGCGGGTCTGGGTAGGTTGGTGCGCTACGTCGCCGAGGACCCACGCAGGGGCAGGCTGCTGTTCTCGCCCGCGCTGGGTGGCAGCGTACTGGCCGCCAGGCGTGCCGAGTCGGCCCGGTTGTTCGTCCGGCTGCTTGGTCTGCAGGCGCGGGAGTTCTACGGCATCGACGACAGCGCGCGCCTCGCCGTGGTGTCCGAACTCCTGGTCGGCGGGCTGGCGCAGGTGCTGACCGCTTGGCTCGGTGGCGCACTGTCGCTGAGCGAGGAGGAGATCGTCGAGCAGTGCACGGAGGTCTTCGTCGGCGTCGCCTCGCAGTGACGGCTGAGCATGCCGTGCCCGAGCGGTCACCGGCGGTGCATCGCTGGTAGATACCCCGAGGGGTATAGTGGCGGGAAAGGTGAGTCCCGTCCCCCTGGAGGGGTGCATGACCAGCAGAGTCGTCGTTCTCGGCGCGGGTGCCGGCGGACTGTCGGCGGCCAACCGGTTGGCGGCGCGGGCAGGCGGCGGCCCGGATCTCGACATCGTTCTCGTCGATCGCTCGCGGGAGCACGTCTTCCTTCCCGGCTACGTGCCGATGATGCTGGACGGTGCTCCCGCCGAGTCGTTCCGTCGCCCGCTGCAGGACCTGCTGCGGCCGGGTGTGCGGCAGGTCAACGGCGAGGTCACCGGCCTGGACCCGGACGCGTCCTCGGTGCACGGCACGTTCGGCACGCTGGAGTACGACCACCTCGTGGTGGCGCTCGGGGTCGACGTCGGTTGGCCTGGGGACGCGGGCTCGGCAGGTGAGCTGGCGCCGTGGACGCTCGACGGTGCGCTCGCCGGCAGGAAGGCGCTCCACGGCCTCGGCGAGGGCGACCGCGTGGTCGTCGGTCCGAGCGGGGTGTCCTACCGGTGCCCGCCCGCCGTGTTCGACCTGGCCGTGCGCATCAAGGCCGCGACCCGAGCACGCGTCGACATCGTTCATCCCTGGCCCCGGCCGCTGGCGCCGTTCGGCGAGGGTCCGGCCGCGGCGTTCGCCGCGATGCTCGACAGCGCGGGCGTTGGCTTCCACGGCGAGTTCCACCTCGCGCAGGCCGACGGCGGCACGGTGCGAAGCGCCGACGGCCGCGAGCTGCCCTACGACGCCGCGATCCTGGTGCCACCGCACCGGGTACCCTCCGTGGTCGCGCGGTCGCCGCTGACCGGGGAGAACGGCTGGCCGGAGGTCACCTTCCCGACGTTCGGACATCCCCGCTACCCGGCCGTCTCGGTGATCGGTGACCTGGCGGCGCCCGCGCTGAAGGTCGGCATGGCGGGAACTCTCGCCGCGTTTCAGGCCGCACACGTGGCGGACCGGATCGCGGCCGAACTGCTCGCCGGTGACTCCGGCAACCCCGCCTCCCCGCCGCCGGGGGAGCCGGTGATGTCGGCGATCTGCTTCGTGGACCCCGGTGACACCGGCTCGTTCCTGCACTGCGACTTCACCGCGCCCGCGTCGGGCAGGGGGCCCGCCGACTGCACGCTCATGCCCTGGCTGCCGTACTTCCGCCACGCCAAGCGTCTCTTCGCGCGGGAGTGGTTCGAGTCGATGGTCTCCGGGGACGTCGGAGGCCGATGAGCTCGCTTGCGATATATACCCCCGGGGGTATGATTTGAGTATCCGGGAGAACCGAAGGAGGCCACCGATGGCCGACAAGTCTCACAAGCACGTGGTGATCGTGGGAGGTGGCACGGCGGGTATCACCGTGGCCGCCCGGTTGCGACGTGCCGGGATGAAGAACATCACCGTGCTCGACCCGGCGACCACCCACTACTACCAGCCACTGTGGACACTCGTGGGCGGCGGCCAGGCCGACGTGCGCATCACCGGCCGGCCGGAGTCGAGTGTGGTGCCTCGCGGCGTGAAATGGGTCCGCGAGGCGGCGTCGAAGTTCGACCCGTCGGCCAACACGGTCACCACCGAAGGCGGCAGGGTACTCAGCTACGACGCGCTCGTGCTCGCGCCAGGCCTGCAGCTGGACTTCGACCGCGTACCCGGCCTCAGCGAGGCGCTCGCCTCGGGGCCGGTCAGCTCCAACTATCGCGCCGACCTGGCTCCGAAGACCTGGGAACTGATCCGCAACCTGCGTTCGGGTACCGCGGTGTTCACCCACCCCACCGGCCCGATCAAGTGCGGGGGCGCCCCGCAGAAGATCGCCTACCTTGCCGCGGACTACTGGCGCAAGCAGGGCGTCCTCGACGACATCCGCGTTGTGCTCGTGCTGCCGGACCCGGCGATGTTCAAGGTGCCGGTGTGGTCGCGCGAGCTGGAGCGGGTCGTGGAGCACTACGGCATCGAGGTCCGGCTTTCCAGTGAGATGGTGTCGGTTGACGGGGGCGCTCGCACCGCCGAGATCGTGAACAACTCGACCGGGGAGCGGGAGACGCTGCCCTACGACCTGCTGCACGTGGTGCCACCGCAGAGCGCGCCCGCGGTGGTCAAGGACAGCCCGTTCGCCGGGCCCGACAACGCGCACGGCTACGTCGACGTCGACAAGTACACGTTGCGCCACAAGCGATTCGACAACGTGTTCGCGGTCGGGGACGTGGCAGACGTGCCGACCTCCAAGACAGGAGCGGCGATCCGCAAGCAGGCGCCCGTCGTGGTGGACAACCTGCTCGCCGTGCTCGACGGCAAGCAGCCGCAGCATCGCTACAACGGTTACACCTCCTGCCCGCTGGTCACCGCGCGCGACAAGATGCTGCTCGCCGAGTTCGACTACGACAGCAAGCCCGCGCCCTCGATCCCACTCATCGACACCACCAAGCAGCGGCGGGACATGTGGCTGCTGAAGCGCTACGGCCTACCCGCCATCTACTGGCACGGAATGCTCAAGGGCCTGGTCTGAACGGGTCCAACCCTCGGGAAAGGAACAAGAAATGATCTTTACGCAGTACTACCTCGACTGCCTGTCCCACGCCTCCTACCTCGTCGGCGACGAGCGCAGCGGCAAGGCCGTCGTGGTGGACCCGCGCCGGGACGTCACCGAGTACCTCGACGACGCGGCCGAACGCGGGCTGACCATCGAGGGCGTCATAAACACGCACTTCCACGCCGACTTCCTCGCGGGGCACCTCGAGTTGGCTGCCCGAACCGGATCGTGGATCGGCTACGGACAGCGCGCCGAGGGAGTGGAGTACCCGATTCGCAGGCTCACCGAGGGTGAGCGAATCAGCCTTGGCGACGTCACCCTCGAGATCATCGAGACGCCCGGTCACACACCGGAGTCGGTGAGCATCCTCGTCTACGAGCACGCCGACGACGACGTCGCATACGGGGTGCTGACCGGCGACGCGCTGTTCATCGGTGACGTGGGCCGCCCCGACCTGCTCGCCTCGCTGGGCTACACCTCCGCGGAACTGGCGGGCATGCTCTACGACAGCGTGCAGCACAAGCTGATGGGGCTGCACGACGACGTGCGGGTCTTCCCCGCGCACGGTGCCGGTTCGGCCTGCGGCAAGAACCTGTCCACCGAGCGGTCCTCCACGATCGGCATGCAGCGGCTGACCAACTACGCGTGCGCGCCGATGACCGAGGAGGAGTTCGTAGCCATCGTCACCGAGGGACAGCCCTCCACGCCCGGCTACTTCAGCTACGACGCGGTGCTCAACCGCAAGGACCGCGGACTGCTCGACCTCAGTGACCGGCTGCGGTCCCTCACCGCGGCGGAACTGATCGCACGCAGGGACGGCGGGGCAGTCGTCGTCGACGGTCGCGACCCGCAGGAGTTCGCCACCGCTCACGTGCGCGGCTCGCTGAACGTGCCCGCCGACGGCCGCTTCGCCGAACTGTCCGGGATGGTCGTGCGGCCGGACGCCGAGATCGTCGTCGTCGCGCCGGAGGGCCGCGAGGAGGAGATGATCACCAGGCTCGGCCGGATCGGGTTCGACAACGTCACCGGCTACCTCGCCGACGCCGAAGCAGGCTTCCTCGAGGTTCCGGAGGAGATCGTGCCCGCGAGCAGGGTCACCGTGAGCCAGCTCCGCGAGAGCCTCGACGAGCAGCGACCCCCCGTGGTGATCGACGTCCGCAACAGCTCCGAGCGGGAAGGCGGCTTCATCGAGGGTTCGATGCACCTGCCGCTGGCCGAGTTGCCGTCGCGGCTGGACGAGGTGCCGGTGGCCACGCCGCTGGTGGTCTACTGCGCGGGCGGCCTGCGCTCCTCGGTAGCGGCCAGCGTGCTGCGCAAGGCAGGCCACGAGGATGTCTCCGACATCATCGGCGGCTACGGCGCGTGGGAGCGGGCACTGACCCCCGCCTGACGCCCAGAAGTGACCCGTCCCGGGGCGCGAACCGCCCCGGGACGGTTCACGTCCGCAACTTGGGCTGCCGCAGGTCCACCCGGCGCAGCAGTTGGGCGTTGAGCGCGACGATGATCGTGGAAAGGCTCATCAGCACGGCGCCCACCGCCAGTGGCAGCACGACCCCGGCCCACGCGAGCACCCCGGCGGCCAGCGGGATCGCCACGATGTTGTATCCGGCGGCCCACCACAGGTTCTGCAGCATCTTGCGGTAGCTGGACGCCGACAGCTTCCTGACCGCCACCACGGCCCTCGGATCGTCGGAGGCGAGCACGATCCCCGCCGACTCGATGGCCACATCCGTTCCAGCCCCGATCGCGATGCCCACGTCCGCGCGCGCCAGTGCGGGCGCGTCGTTGACGCCGTCACCGACCATCGCCACCGTGCGGCCCTGCTGCTGCAATCGCGCAACCGTCGCGTCCTTGTTCTCCGGCAGCACCTCGGCGAACACCTCGTCGATGCCCAACTCGGCCGCCACCGCGTCGGCCACCTGCCTGGCGTCGCCGGTGATCATGGCCACCGCCACCCCGAGCCGGTGCAGCGTGTCGATCGCGGGCCGTGACTCCGGCCGCACGCGGTCCTCCAGCGCCAGCGCACCGACGACCTCGCCGTCGCGCAGCACGTGCAGCACCGCCGCGCCCCTTTCATGCCAGTGCCGCACCGGTTCGCTCAGCGTGTCCGGCACCGACACCTGCCGCTCCCGCAGCAGCGCGGGTCCGCCGACGGTGACGTCGGCTCCGTTCACTTCCGCGGTGATGCCGCGCCCCGCCATCGAGCGGAATCCGGTGGCGGGCGGGACCTCGGCACCGCGCTCACGCGCGGCCGCGACGACGGCGCGGGCGAGCGGGTGCTCGCTGTCCGACTCGGCCGCCGCGGCGAGCGCCAACAGTTCGGTCTCGTCGCCATCGGCCGCCGCGACCCCGGTGACCACGTGCTGCCCCTCGGTCAGAGTGCCGGTCTTGTCGAACAACACCGTGTCCACCGACCGCATCCGCTCCAGCGCCAGCCGGTCCTTCACCAAAATCCCGTTGCGTGCCGACTTGGCCGTCGAGATGGAGGTGACCAGCGGAATCGCCAGGCCCAGCGCGTGCGGGCACGCGATGACCAGCACGGTCACCGACCGCACGACGGCCGCGTCGGGGTCGCCGAGCAACGCCCACACCGTGACGGTGATCGCCGCGACAGCGACGGCCACGTAGAACAGCAACGCCGCCGCTCGGTCGGCCAGCACCTGACCACGCGAGCGTGACTGCTGCGCCTGGCTGACCATTCGCTGGATACCCGCCAGCGCGGTGTCCTCGCCGACGGCGTCCACCCGCACCCTGATCGAGTTGTCCGTGGCCACGGTCGCGGCCACCACCCGGTCGCCTTCGGATCGTGGTGCCGGGTTGGACTCTCCGGTGATCATCGACTCGTCCACGTCGGCGGTGCCGGAGACGATGGTGCCGTCGGCGGGAACCCGGCCGCCCGGCCTGACCAGCACCAGGTCGCCGACGGAGAGGTCGGTGGCGGGAACGGTCCGCACCGACCCGTCGTCGGCGACGCGTTCGGCCTCGTCGGGCAGCAGCTCCGCCAGAGCGGCCAGCGCCCCGCGTGCCTGGCCGATCGCGCGCATCTCCATCCAGTGCCCGAGCAGCATGACGACGATGAGCAGTGACAGTTCCCACCACACGTCCACGGCGAAGGCGCCCAAGCTGGCGGCCATGCTGGCGCTGTAGCCGACCGTGATCGCCATGCCGATCAGCAGCATCATGCCGGGCTGGCGATCCCGGATCTCGCGTACCGCTCCGACGAGGAACGGCCAGCCGCCGTAGCCGAAGATCACGGTGCCCAGCACTGGGGCGATCAGTTCCGAGCCGGGGAAGTCCGGTGCGGTGTATCCGAGCCAGTGCTGCACCATCGGCGCGTACAGCAGCACCGGCACGGTCAGCGCGAGGGTGAGCCAGAACCGGTCCCGAAACATCGCGGTGGTGTGCCCCGCGTGCTTGTCGTGCGCATGGTGAGCGCCGTGCCCACCGGCGTTCTCGGCCGGCTGCTGCCGCGTCGTCATCGGTGCCTCCACTACCCGCCCCAAGCGTAGGGGGGAGCCGGTGTTCACACCCGATGATCGTCACGGCAGACTTGCGGTGTCGGCGAAAGCCGGGGAAGGAGCAGACGCGATGGCGGCGGACAACACCGATCGGCTCGCCGATTCGGTGAACAAGGTGTCGGTCGGCAGGGTGTACGACTATCTGCTCGGCGGAGTGCACAACTACGCGGTGGACCAGGCTTTCGCCGAGGAGCAGTTGCGGATACTGCCCGACATCAGGGACTTCGCGCGGTCGAACCGGGCCTTTCTCGGGCGCGCCGTGCGGTTCGCGGTGTCCGAAGGCGTCCGGCAGTTCGTCGACATCGGTTCCGGGCTACCGACACAGGGCAACGTGCACGAGGTCGCCGATGAGGTCGCCCCGGGCCAGTGCCGGGTGGTCTACATCGACAACGAGCCGATCGCGCAGGCGCACGCCGAAATCCTGCTGGAACAGACCGCCGATCCGCAGCGGCACCGCGCGCTGGACGCGGACTTCTTCGACGGTGCGCTGCTGTGGCAGCGGGTACTGGACACCGGCCTGATCGACACCAGCGAGCCGGTCTGCCTGCTCGCCGTGGCGTTGCTGCACTTCATGCCACCACAGACACAGCCGCAGCAGATGCTTTCGTTCTACGTCGGCAAGTTGCCGAAGGGCAGCCTGCTGGCGTTGTCCCACATCCACGTCGATCCCGAGGACGCGGAGACGCTGGCGGCGTCGGAGAAGGTCTCGGCGTCCTACCGAGCGAAGGCGAACAACCCGGCGATGCCGCGTTCGCGGGAGGACATCGCGGCCTTCTTCGACGGGCTGGAGCTGGTGGACCCCGGACTGGTGTGGCTGCCCGAGTGGCGTCCTGCCGGGCAGGATCCCTTCGGCAAGGACCCACGACGCTCGCGCGGTCTCGCGGGAGTGGGCCGCAAGGTCTGACCGGACGGGCCCACCTGGCAGCAGCTCCCTTTCCTCGGGCAGCGCCCTCGGCGGCGCCGATGACACCGGCCCTGTGCGTGGTTACCGGGGCAGTCGCACCTCGTGCGGTCGCTTGTCGGTGCGCAGGCCGCGCCAGGACGGGTGGCGCAGCCTGCCCTCGCCGGTCCACTGCCGGTGTTCCACTTCCCCGACCAGCGTCGGCTCCACCCAGGTGGCCTCGCGCGCGCGGTCGCGAGGTACCCCGGTGCCGAACGGGCTCGATTCCCGCCGCAGCGGTCGCAGTCGTTCCCCCATGTCAAGCAATGCCGCGTCGCTGAAACCCGTTCCCACATGGCCGATGTAGACGAGCGTTCCTCGCTCGTCGTGTGCGCCCAGCAGCAGCGAACCGAGCATGCCCGCCCTGCGGCCCTCGCCCGGTGTCCAGCCGCCGATCACCACCTCCTGGGTCAGCCGCAGCGGGGTCTTGATCCAGTGCCGAGATCTCGTGCCGGGGCGGTAGCTGGAGTCGAGTCGCTTGGCGACCACGCCCTCAAGGCCGTACTCGGCGGCGACCTCGAGCAGGTCGGCGCCTGAGGTGTTCGTGTAGTGGTCGGGCGTTCGCAGCAGCGGTGGGTGGTTCAGGCCGAGCCGGGCGAGCCGTTCCCTGCGCCGCTGATACGGAAGTCCGAGCAGGTCGGCTCCGTCCAGCCGCAACAGATCGAACACGTAATAGCAGACCGGATAATCCCGCAGTAGCGCGGCGGTGGGGGAGGCAACGTGCATTCTGGACTGCAGCCTGCCGAAATCCGGCCGGCCTCGCTCGTCCAGCGTGACAAGCTCACCGTCGAGCAGCACGGTACCGGCGATCGGACCCGCCAGTCGGGACAGCTCCGGGTAGGTGGCCGTGATGTCGCGCAGGTTTCGCGAGTGGGCGCGCACGCGTTCGCCGTCCGACCCGACGATGGCGCGAACCCCGTCCCACTTCCACTCGAACGCCCATTGTTCACCGGTGGGAACCCCGCCGAGGGTGGCGAGCATGGGCGGTATCGGCTCCGGCGGTGACACCAGGAACGTCGGCGCGGACTCAGGCCACGGCCCGGTATACGCGCTCGTAGCGCTTGGCCATGGTCTCCACGTCGAAGCGGTCCTCCGCTTCCTCGCGACAGTCCTCAGCCGACAGCCGGCTCGCCCTGTGAATGGCGTCGGCGAGCTCGCCCGGCTCGTCACAGACGAATCCGGTCTTGCCGTGCGTGACGACCTCCGGGATGGCGCCCCTGCCGAGCGCGATGACGGGAGTGCCGCACGCCATCGCCTCGACCATCACGATGCCGAACGGTTCCTCCCAGCACACCGGGAACAGCAGGCAGCGGGCGGCGGAGAGCAGTTCCACCTTTTGTGCCCGCTCCACCTCACCGATCCACTCGACGTCCGGGCCGAGCAGCGGCTTCACCTCTCGTTCGAAGTACTTCAGCTCGTCCGGTTCGCGGCACTTGGCCGCGATCACCAGCTTGACCCCGGCCTCACGCGCGGCCGCGATCGCGTGCGGAATCCCCTTCTCCGGGCAGGTCCTGCCGAGGAAGAGCGCGAAGTCCGACTTGTTCTCCTGGAACGGGAACCGCTCCACCCGCACCGCGTTGTGCACCGTACCCACCCAGTTCAGGTTCGGCGCCATCCGGCGTTGCGCGTCGGAGACGGCCACCAGGTGCACGCTGTCGCCGAGGCCGCGGTAGTACTGCCCCATCTCACCGGTCACCGGCCCGTGCGCGGTCACCACCGTGGGCAAGGATCGGCCGCTGGCCAATAGCGGGCCTGCCAGGCTGTGGTCGTGCACGAGATCGGGCTCCAGCTTCTGCACGATCTCCGGCAACAGCGAGGCGTGGATGATCTCGGGCATCGCCTGTCCGAGTCGATCCTCATTGGGCTGTTCGCACGTCGGGATGAAATCCGCGGGTGTACCGTTGCGCCCCACCCCGACCAGAGTGACCGAAAGGTCGCGAAAGGTAAGTTGCTCCACCAGGTCGGCGCACATGGATTCGATTCCACCGTAGGCCTTCGGCGGTAGCTCGAACCACGGTGGCGCCACCATGGCGATTTCGAGTTGGCTCATGTTCGCCCCATTCCCTACTGAATATGGGGTGAAACAACAGCCCTTCGGACGAGGTACGCACTACCGGACAAGTTCGACATCGTCGCCAACGCCGCGCACGGTCGCTGTCTCGCCCCGCGCCTCGATGGAAATCCGCGCGTCGGCCAGCGGCACGTCGTCGATGACCAGCGCGCCGAACGACTCCGGAAGCACCGGAGCCACCCGTAGCCTGCCGTGCGGCAGGTCGGGCTCGACGCGCAGCAGCGTGCGCAGCAGGTGCACCGGCGCGGCGGAAGCCCAGGCCTGCGGCGAGCACGAGGTCGGGTACGGCACCGGATGGTCGTATTCTTCGCGATCGAACCCGCACATCAGTTCGGGAAGTCGCCCTTCGAACGCTCGGGCGGCGTCGAAGACGGCCGTGGCCACCCGCTGCGCGTGCCGGACGAAGCCGTAACGCAGCAGACCCGCCGCGATCAGCGCGTTGTCGTGCGGCCACACCGATCCGTTGTGGTAGCTCATCGGGTTGTACGCGCCCATGTCCGAGGCGAGGGTGCGCACCCCCCAGCCGCTGAACATGCTGGGCGCCAGCAGCGAGTCCGCCACCGAGGCGGCTCTGTCCTCGGCGAGGATGCCCGTCCACAGGCAGTGCCCGATGTTCGACGTCACCGAGTCGACAGGCCGCTTGTCGCCGTCCAAACCCGTCGCGTAGCGCCCCAGTTCCGGCAGCCAGAACCGCTCGTTGAACCGTTCCTTCAGCCGCGCGGCCCGGTGCCGCCAGTAGCGGCTGGTCTCGCCGTCACCGAGGCCGTCGGCGAGGCAGGCACGGGAAAGGAACGCCGCATAGGCGTAGCCCTGCACCTCGCACAGCGCGATCGGGGCCCGCGCGAGCTCACCGTCGGCGAAGTTGACGCCGTCCCAGGAGTCCTTCCAGCCCTGGTTGGCCAGGCCGCGTTCGGTGGCGCGCTCGTACTCCACGAACCCGTCGCCGTCGCGGTCGCCGTACTTGTCGATCCACTCCAGAGCACGGTCGGCGTTGGGGATGAGCGCTTCGACCCGCTCCCTGCCGATGCCCCACCGGCTCAGTTCGCCGAGCAACATCACGAACAGCGGTGTGGCGTCGACGGTGCCGTAGTAGATGTGGCTGCCGCCCAGCGCCAGCGACGCGTCCGCCCCGAACCGGACTTCGTGCAGGATACGGCCGGGTTCCTCCTCGCTGTCCGGATCGACCTCGCTGCCCTGGTGGTGTGCGAGGGTCTGCACGGTGCCCAGCGCCAGTGCCGGATCGATCGCGATGGACATCAGCGAGGCCAGAATCGAGTCGCGACCGAAAAGGGCCATGAACCACGGTGCACCCGCCGCGATGGCCACGTCGTGCGGGTAGGCGGGGTCGAAGATGCGCAGCGCGCCCAGATCCTCCCTGCTGCGCTGTAATGTCATGGCGAGTGCCCGGTTGTCGGCCCGCCGCAGCACCGGACCCTGCTCTCGCCACCGCCGTGCCCGTACGGCGGGTTCGGAGTTCTCCACCGGGTGTTCCGGAGGGAACAGCGTGGCCGCGGCGGTTTCGTTGACGACGGGAGTAACGGTCACCGACACCGACCACTGCCCGTCGGCCGGGATCGTGGCGCGGAAGGTGAGCCGGTCGCGTGAGTACTCGGCCCCCTCGGCGGTCACGCGCACACCTCTGCTACCGCCTGCCACGTACCGGGTCAGCCGCAGCTCGCTGCCGGTCACCTCCACCGCGTGCTGGCCGATTTCGCGGACCCGGTCCTCCTTGACCTCGAACAGGTCCGCGAAATCGGCGGCCACCTGTAGCGTCACGGTGCAACTGACTTGCCCGCGCCGGTAATTGCGTAACACGATGTCCTCGCGCATGCCGCCGCCGACATAGCGTTCCCTGCGAACCAGCAGGCTGCTTTCGACGCCCTCCCTGGAGTGCGCCCTGCCCACGAACCGGGCGTGGAACGGTTCCGGGGTCACAACGGTGAGGCCCTGCACCGGT
Source organism: Saccharomonospora amisosensis (assembly GCF_011761185.1). Taxonomy (NCBI): domain Bacteria; kingdom Bacillati; phylum Actinomycetota; class Actinomycetes; order Pseudonocardiales; family Pseudonocardiaceae; genus Saccharomonospora; species Saccharomonospora amisosensis. The sequence goes on from NZ_JAAOYM010000001.1 coordinate 2,455,011, forward strand.
TTTCCGTCGATCCGCAGGCTCCAACCCGACAGAATCCGGGTGTCCTGATAGAAGGCGCCCTGTGCGACGGAGCCGTCCAGCTCACCGTCGTCACCACAGACGCAAAACGATGTGCCGTGGACAAGGGTGACCGCCATGCCGGACCTCCTGCGGCGCTCGGTTGCGGCCACGGCGGGAACGTCCCACCGTGGGGCTGGCCACTCATTGTCCCCTCAGTGGGCGTCCCCCGGTGTCGTTTCCCGGGTGTCGTTTGTTCAGTGGTCCGGTCCTGGCCCGCCCTGCCATTGGTGCACGCCCGCGCCGAGCGCGTAGGTCAGATGACCGCCGAGCGCACCACCCACGCCGACCGCGAGCAGGCCCAGCATTCCCCACACCATGCCGGCGGTGTGGGCGCCCGCCGCCCTGCGCCGGTGCGACACCAGGTAGCAGGCCGCCGCGACCGTGTTGGCCGCGGCGTGCAGCGCGCCGACCCGCCGCTGTGTCAGCGACATGTGAGAAAGGTCGGCGACGCCGGCGGCCACGGCGGGCGGCGTGAGAGCCAGCCCGATGCCCACGAGTTCGCGCGCCGCGTCCCGTTGCCCGGTGAGGTCCAGTGCGGCCGAGCAGACCCACGCACCGATGGGCACCGTGACCACCAGCGGGTGCAGCGGGTGGCCGAGCCAGGAACCGCGCAGCGCGGCGTCGGTTCGGGTGCCCGCCAGCACGTTGTGCACGGCTCGCGTGAGTTTCGTGGACGACCGGTCGAACAGGGTGACCGATTCGGCCTTGCGCAACATCCGGTTCAGGTTCATCGCGGGGTGTGGTACCCGCGAGGTGCGGCCTCAACCGCCACGGCCGATCCCGTCACCGATGAGGGGTTGGCTTCGCCGGGTCCGGGTAGCCGCAGTGCGAGTTCCGTGACAGTTATGGAGGCAGCATGGCCGAGACGGTCGCCGACTACGTGCTCCGGCGCCTGCGGGAATGGGACGTCGAGCAGGTCTTCAGCTACCCCGGAGACGGCATCAACGGGATCGTCGCCGCGTTCGGAGCCGCGGACAACCAGCCACGGTTCGTGCAGTCCCGCCACGAGGAGATGTCGGCGCTGCAAGCCGTCGGCTACGCCAAGTTCAGCGGCAAGGTGGGTGTCTGCCTCGCGACCTCCGGCCCCGGGGCGATCCACCTGCTCAACGGACTGTACGACGCCAAGCTGGACCACGTACCCGTGGTTGCCATCGTCGGGCAGACGGCACGCAGCGCGATGGGCGGCAGCTACCAGCAGGAGGTGGACCTGCAGGCGCTGTTCAAGGACGTGGCCTCGGAGTACCTGGTCGAGGTCAACGTCGCCGAGCAGTTGCCCAACGCGCTTGACAGGGCGGTGCGCACTGCCCAGTCCCGGCGCGCCCCGACCGTGATGATCATTCCCGCGGACCTGCAGGAGGAGCCCTACCAGCCGCCGAGGCACGAGTTCAAGCACGTCCCTTCCAGCGAGCCCAGCTCCGCCCGCGCGATCGTCACCCCTGCGGAGGACGAGCTGGCCCGAGCCGCCGATGTGCTCAACGAGGGCAGCAGGGTGGCCATTCTGGCGGGCCAGGGCGCGCGCAACGCCGCCGAGGAGCTGAGGCAGGTGGCCGAGGTGACCGGGGCCGGGGTGGCGAAGGCGCTGCTCGGCAAGGACGTGCTGCCCGACGACCTGCCCTACGTCACCGGTTCGATCGGCCTGCTCGGCACCCGGCCGAGCTACGAGTTGATGCGTGACTGCGACACGCTGCTCATCGTGGGCTCCAACCTGCCGTACAGCCAGTTCCTGCCCGACTTCGGCAGTGCGCGTGCCGTGCAGATCGACATCGACGGCAGCATGATCGGCATGCGCTACCCGACCGAGGTGAACCTCGTGGGCGAGGCGAAGAGCACGCTGCGTTCGCTGCTGCCGCTGCTGCGACGCAAGTCGGATACCGCGTGGCGTTCCACCGTCGAGGGCAACGTCGACTCCTGGTGGCGGACCATGGAGCAGCAGGCGATGCTCGACGCCGAACCGGTCAACCCCATCCGGGTGGTGCACGAACTGTCCGCGCGTGCGCCCCATGACGCGGTGTTCACGGCGGACTCGGGTTCCTCGACCAACTGGTACGCCCGTAACCTGCGGATGCGGGGCCGGATGCGTGGGTCGCTCTCGGGCACGCTCGCGACGATGGGCGCTGGGGTGCCGTACGCGATCGGCGCGAAGTTCGCCTTCCCGCAGCGGCCAGTGATCGCGCTGGTCGGTGACGGTGCCATGCAGATGAACGGCATGGCCGAACTCATCACCGCCGCCAGGTACCGGGAGCTGTGGCAGGACCCCAGGCTGGTGGTGTGCGTGTTCAGCAACGGCGACCTGAACCAGGTGACCTGGGAGCTGCGCGCGTTGGGTGGGGCACCGAAGTTCGAGGAGTCGCAGAGTTTGCCGGTGGTCTCCTACGCCGACTTCGCTCGCGCGGTCGGCTTGGAGGGGGTCGCGGTGTCCGATCCCGCCGACCTGGGTGCGGCATGGGATCGGGTGCTCGCCGCCGACCGGCCCGCCGTGCTCGATGTTCGCTGCGATCCGGAGGTGCCGCCCATCCCGCCGCATGCCACCTTCGAGCAGGTGAAGTCCACCACCGAGGCGCTACTCAAGGGCGACCCCAATGCCTGGCACATTCTGGTGCAGGGAACGAAAACCAAGGCGCAGGAGGCGCTGCCCTCGGTGCGGTGAGCGGCCGCCCAGCCCCGCGAGTCCCCCGCTCCTGCCCGCGAGTCCCCCGCTCCTGCCCGCGAGTCCCCCGCTCCTGCCCGCGAGTCCCCCGCTCCTGCCCGCGAGTCCCCCGCTGCGGTCATCGGGCGTCGAGGACCCCGGAGGTGTTGCCGAACACCTGGTCGCCGACCTGAGCCACCGGCCACCGGCCACCGGCTCGGTGGTTCGTGACCTTGGGCCCTGTCGCGGGTGTCTGCCTTTCGGGCAGCCTCGACGGCGCGTACACCGCGTCGGAAAGGGTCAGCCCATGGGTTTGAAGAACGTCTGGATCAGCACGCTCAGCGACGGGCTGATCAGGGCGGATCAGGTCGTCGGGATCGAAAGCCACCGCACGCCCGAACTGACCGGCAAGGTCTCCAGGTGGCTGCTCGATGTCACGCTTGCCGTTCCCGCGGGCAGCGGGAACACCGACGGCTGGGACGTTGCGGAACTGCACCGGACGCTGGCGCAAAGCGACACCGAACCCCGCGGCGTCCCTGGGGAACTGGCCCGGACGCTGGACCGGCTGGGGGAGGAGGACGAGGGCGGTGTGCTCAGCGTGGTGGCGCGCGATGGGGCGCTGCGGCTGGAGTTCACTCCGTTCGAGCAGGAGCGCGACCGGGACTGATTTCGCGGCCGGGCTCGCCGCCGGGTCCGGCCTCAGCCGCCCGTCGTCGCGCGTTCCCCCGGACGCGGCCGAGCGGGCTTGCGTGCCCAGTACGTCGCCAGCGCCGAACCGGACACGTTGTGCCACACCGAGAACAGCGCGGCGGGCAACGCCGCCAGTGGTGCGAAGTGGGTGGTGGCGAGGCTGGCCGAAAGGCCGGAGTTCTGCATGCCCACCTCGATGCTGACGGCTCGCCGTGCGGACTCGTCCAGCCCGGTCAATGTGGCCGCGAGGTAGCCGAGTACCAACCCCACGGCGTTGTGCGCCACGACCGCGGCTACCAGCAGCGCGCTGCCCGCGGTGACCACGTCGGCGTTGGCTCCCACGACCGCGGCGACGACCACGACGATGCCGGTCACCGATACCAGCGGCAGGTAGGGCAGCACCCGTTCCACGTAGCGCGCCGCCAGCGCGCGCACGACCAGCCCCGCGACCACCGGAACCAGCACGATCTGCACGATGGACTCGAACAGCGCCCAGAATCCGACCGGCAGGTCGGAGCCCGCCAGCCACAGCACCAGCAGTGGCGTCAGCAGCGGTGCCAGCAGCGTGGCCACCGAGGTCATCGTCACCGACAGCGCCACGTCGCCCTTGGCCAGATACACGATCACGTTGCTCGCCGTGCCGCCGGGTGCCGCGCCCACCAGCACCATGCCAACCAGCAACAGACCGGACAGCCCGAACACCCAACTGATGGCCCACGCGGCGAGCGGCATGATCAGGAACTGGGCGGCCAGCCCGAGCAGCACGGTCCAGGGCCGACGCAGCACCAGAGCGAAGTCAGCCACCCGCAAGGTGAGGCCCATCCCGAACATGATCACGCCGAGCAGCAGCGGGATGTAGTCCGCGGCCGCCGCGGCCTGTTCGGGGATCACCAGTCCGGCGACACCGCCGAGTACCACCAGCACCGCGAACCAGCGGCCGGCGAAATCGGCGACCCTGCGAAGCCTGCCACGCTGCGCGGCCATGTTCACCTCACGGAGATCGTCTTGTGCCTCAACCGGGTGAGCACTCTAAACGGAGATCACCGACTGTTCCAGGGTTGTGTGCACGCCAGCACGTCACACGGCGCTGGCGCGAGCCGCCCTCGGCGAGGCAGGCGGGTATGGTCGGCTGCCAGTGGACACAGTCGACGCCGTGGTGATCGGCGCGGGGCCCAACGGCCTGGTGGCGGCGAACCTGCTCGCGGACGCGGGCTGGGAAGTGCTCGTGCTGGAGGCCACCGACCAGCCGGGCGGCGCGGTTCGCACCGCGGAACTGACCGAGCCGGGCTTCGCGCACGACGAGTTCAGCGCCTTCTACCCGCTCGCCGCCGCCTCACCGATCCTGACCGCGCTCGGGCTCACCGCGTACGGCCTGCGCTGGCGCCACGCCCCGGCGGTGCTCGCCCACGTGCTGCCCGACGACCGCTGCGCCGTCCTGCACCGTCGCGTCGAGGACACGATGGCGTCGCTCTCGGCATTCCACGCCGGGGACGGCGAGGCCTGGCACGCCCAGTTCGCCGCCTGGTCGCGGATGCGGGAGCCGTTGCTCTCCGCGCTGTTCACGCCGTTCCCGCCGGTGCGCTCCGGGCTGCGGCTGGCCCGCACGCTTGGCGCGGCGCAAGGGCTGCGATTCGCCAGGATGCTCACCATGCCCTCGGCCGCCGCCGCCGAGGAGACCTACGGCGGCGACGGCGCCAGGCTGTTGCTGGCGGGCAACGCACTGCACGCCGACCTCGGGCCCGAACAGGCGGGCGGCGCGGTGTTCGGCTGGTTGCTGTGCATGCTCGGGCAAGACGTCGGGTTCCCGGTTCCGCACGGCGGAGCGGGAATGCTCACCCGCGCACTGGTGCGGCGGCTCACCGCCCTCGGCGGCAGGCTGGAGTGCGAAAGAGAGGTCACCGGAGTGCTCACCGCGCGCGGCCGCGCGGTCGGTGTGATCGATGTCTCGGGTACCCGGGTGCGGGCCAGCCGGGCGGTACTGGCCGACGTGCCCGCACCGGTGCTGTACCGGCGGCTCGTCGGCCCCGACCGGCTACCCGCACGGCTGCTCGCCGACCTGGAGCGATTCCACTGGGACGCCGCCACCGTGAAGATCGACTGGGCGCTGTCGGGCCCGATCCCATGGCGAAACCCCGAGGCCGCGGCCGCGGGCACGGTGCATCTCGACAACGACCTCGCCGGACTCACCCGCTACAGCGCCGACCTGGCCACGGGCACGGTGCCGGACCATCCGATGCTCATTCTCGGGCAGCCATGCCGGGCCGATCCCTCCCGTGCGCCGCGCGGCGGCGAGGTCGCCTGGGCCTACACCCGCGTTCCGAGGGCCGCCGCGCTCGACGGAGACCGGCTGCGCCGCTTCGCCGACCATGTGCAGGGCATCGTGGAACGGCACGCGCCGGGGTTCAGCGGCCGCGTCCTCGGCAGGCACGTCGCGGGCCCGGCGCAGTTGCGGCGGGCGAACCCGAACCTGGTCGGTGGCGCGATCAACGGCGGGACCGCCGCCATCCATCAACAGTTGCTCTTCCGCCCCGTGCCGGGCCTCGGCCGCGCCGACACCCCGATCGACCGGCTGTATCTGGCCAGCGCTTCGGCTCATCCCGGCGGCGCCGTGCACGGCGGTCCCGGCGCCAACGCCGCGAGGGCCGCGCTGGTCAGGGCCGGACTGGGCGGGCGGCTGTACCGCGGCGTGGTGGCCGCACTGCAGGAGGCCGTCCACGCCGGTTGAGGTGACCGGCGGAGGGGTAGTCCGCGAACATGTCAGGCGACCTCTTGCTTGGGACCTACCTCAACGACCACCACGCCGCGGCTGTCGCGGCCACCGAACTGGCTCGCCGCATGGCGGCCGAGCAGCGAGGCAGCCCCGGCAGTGAGCCGCTGCGGCGACTGGCTCTCGACCTGGAGGAGGACCTGCTCGTGTTGCGCGGGATCATGGCGGCACTCGACATACCCGTCCGGGGGTACAAGGCCGGTGCGGCCTGGGTCGCGGAGAAGCTCGGCAGGTTGAAGCTCAACGGCAGGCTGCTGCGCCGATCCCCGGCCACCCCCGTGATCGAACTGGACGCACTTGCCATGGCGATCGCGGGCAAGGCGGCGGGCTGGCGTGCGCTGCTGCCGGTGAGCGATCGGGACGGCGCGGTCGGCGAGCACCGGCTGCGCGAACTGCTCGCCCGCGCCGAGGACCAGGCCGATCGAGTCCGCGACCTGCAAGGTCATTACGCGGCCGACGCGTTCGCGGCCGCCTGATCTCGCCTTGATCTCGCCGGACCACCCGTCACCTGTGCGGGCAACGCGCCGGGACGCGTGGTCGCAGACGCTGGGGTAGGTTGCCCGGCGGGCGCACGCAAAGCTCACTTCCGTCGGGCAGAAACTTGCCCTCCCGCCGAAGCGCCCTCGGGCGGGAAGAGGCATGATCCTCGTGTAGCCGTAGTGGGAGGCCAGATGAGCATCGTCGGTACCAGGGTGGTCCGCGTCGAGGACGAGAAGCTGATCACGACAGGCGGTACCTACATCGAGGATCTGCGCGAGGAGGCGCTCACCGGCGCCGTCCACGCGATGTTCGTGCGCAGCCCCATCGCGCACGCCCGTATCACGTCGATCGACACGTCGGAGGCGCTGGCGGCACCGGGAGTGGTCGCCGTCTACACCGCCGAGGACATCGACCTCGCGCCGGGTGCGGCGGGGCCCGTGGCCGAGCCGTGGCTGGCCGACGGGGTGGTGCGCTACGTCGGGCAGCCCGTCGCGCTCGTGCTCACGCAGGAGCGTTACCAACTCGCCGACGCCGCCGAGTTGGTGGATGTGGATTACGAACCGCTCGACGCGGTCGCCAGCATCGACGCGGCGCTGAGCGACGAGACCGTGATCTTCCCCGAGCACGGCAGCAACCTCATGCAGGAGCACGGGCACGAGTTCGACGACAACGCGTTCGCCGACTGCGAAGTGGTGATCACCGAGACCATCGTGAATCAGCGGGTCGCGCCCGCGCCGCTGGAGGTACGGGGCGCGGCGTGCGTGTGGGGAGAGGACGGCAGGCTGACCTTCTGGCCGTCCACCCAGAACCCGCAGATGGCGCGCACGATCATCGCGGCAGGCCTCGGCGTCGGTGAGGAATCCGTTCACGTGATCACGCCGGACGTCGGTGGCGGGTTCGGCGCCAAGATCGGGGCGGACCCCGACGCCGTCGTGATCGCCTGGGCCTCCCGCAAGGCGGGCAGGGCGGTGCGGTGGAGCGAGACCCGCAGCGAGAACATGACCGCGATGACGCACGGCCGTGCGCAGCAGAACACGGTTACCGTCGGCGGACGCCGCGACGGCACGATCCTGGCGTTTCGGCTCGACATCGTCCAGGACGCGGGCGCCTATCCGCGAACGCTGTTCCTGCCGACACTCACCGAACTGATGGCCTCGGGTGTGTACCACTTCCCGAAGGTGGAAGCCCGCAGCCGTGGCGTGGTCACCAACACCACGCCGATCTCCGCCTACCGGGGGGCCGGGCGGCCGGAGGCCACCGCGGCGATCGAACGCGCGATGGACCTGTTCGCCGCCGAGATCGGGATGGACCCCGCGGAGGTCCGCAAGGTCAACTTCATCCGGCCGGACGAGTTCCCCTACCAGACTCCGACCGGCGCGGTGTACGACACCGGCGAGTACGCGCAGGCACTGGACAAGGTGCTCGAGAACGCCGGCTACACCGAACTGCGGGCGGAGCAGGCGCGCAGGCGCGACAGCGGAGATCCGGTCGCGCTCGGCCTCGGCCTCGCCACGTACGTGGAGATCACCGGCGGTGACGGGGGAGGGGAGAGCGGCCGCGTCGACATCCACGCCGACGGTTCCGTGACCGCATATACCGGTTCCTCCCCGCACGGCCAGGGGCTGGACACCACGCTGGCCATGCTGCTGTCCGACCAGCTCGGCGTGCCGATGGACAGGATCACCGTCAGGCACGGCGACACCGACGAGGTGCCCAAGGGCGTCGGCACGTTCGGCTCCCGGTCGCTGCAACTTGGCGGGTCGGCCGTACGCCAGGCCGCCGACGAGGTGATCGAGCGCGCCAAGCAGGTGGCGGCCGAGCTGCTGGAAGCCTCCACCGACGACATGGAGCTCAACGCCGAGGCTGGCATGTGGCAGGTGCGCGGCGCGCCGTCGAGCAGGACGGTGACGTGGGCGCAGGTCGCCGAGAAGGCAGGCGAGGGGCAGCTGTCCGCGGACGTGTGGTTCGACAAGGGCACCCCGACCTTCCCGTTCGGGGCGCACCTGGCAGTGGTGGAGGTGGACACCCTCACCGGCAAGGTGGTGCTGCGCAGGCTCGTCGCCCTTGACGACGCGGGGCCGGTCGTCAATCCGGTGACCTTCACAGGTCAGCGGCACGGCGGGCTCGGGCAGGGAGCGGCGCAGGCGCTGCTGGAGGTGATGAACTACGACGCCGACGGCAACCCCACAACGGCCACGTTGGCGGACTACTCGTTCATCACGGCGACGGAGTTGCCGGACTTCGAGCTACTGGACATGGCCACCCCCACCGACCGCAACCTGCTCGGAGTCAAGGGCATCGGCGAGGCCGCGACCATCGGCTCCACACCGGCCGTGCACAACGCGGTGGTGGACGCGCTGTCGCATCTAGGGGTGAAACACATCGACATGCCAACTACGCCGATGCGGGTTTGGCAGGCACTGGCGCGAGTACGGGAGGCGGACTGAGCGTGCGCGTCACGATCGAGATCAACGGACGAACGGTAACCGACGAGGTGGAGGACCGGACGCTGCTCGTGCACTTCGTGCGCGAGAACGCCGGGCTCACGGCCACCAACATCGGCTGCGACACCACTTCCTGCGGTGCCTGCACCGTGCTGCTCGACGGCGAGTCGGTGAAGTCGTGCACCGTGCTGGCCGCGCAGGCCGACGGCCACAAGGTCACCACACTGGAGGGACTGTCGGGGCCGGACGGCGAGCAGCACCCGCTGCAGCGGTCCTTCCGCGAGCAGCACGGGCTGCAGTGCGGGTTCTGCACGCCAGGAATGATCATGGCATCGGCGTCGCTGCTGGCACACAACCCGAAACCCACCCGCGACGAAGTACGTGAGGGCCTCGAGGGCAACCTGTGCCGCTGCACGGGTTACCACAACATCGTCAGCGCGGTGATCGAGGCATCCGGTCAGGAGGTCGACAGGTGATTCCCGCTCCGTTCAGCTACCGGCGCGCGGCGTCGGTGGACGAGGCACTCGCGGTGCTCACCGAGCACGGCGACGACGCCAAGCTCCTCGCGGGCGGGCATTCGCTGCTGCCGCTGATGAAGCTGCGGCTGGCAGCGCCCGAGCTGCTGGTGGACATCTCGCCCATCGACGAGTTGCGCTACGTCCGCACCGACGGTGACGACGTCGTCATCGGCGCCATGTCGCGTTACCACGACCTGCAGGGTGACTCGGTGCTGCGCGAGCATGCGCCGTTGCTGGCGCACGTGTCCGGTGTGGTCGGTGACCAGCAGGTGCGTCACCGGGGCACCATCGGCGGTTCCATCGCACACGCCGACGCGGCCGCGGACCTGCCGGCCGCCGTGCTGGCGTGCGACGGCGTGCTGGTGGCGCGTGGCCCGAAGGGGGAGCGGCGGATTCCCGCGGCCGAGTTCTTCGTCGGCCCGTTCACGACCTCACTGGAGCCCGACGAGTTGCTCACCGAGATCAGGGTGCGCAAACAGGACGGGACCGGCTGGGGCTTCGAGAAGTTCACCCGGCGCGCCATCGACTGGGCGATCGTGGGTGTCGCGGTCGCGGGTGGCTCGGTGGCACTGATCAACATGGCGGGGACGCCGATCAGGGCAACGGCTACCGAGGAAGCGCTGGCGGGTGGCGCCTCCAATGCCGAGGCGGCACGGCTGGCGGCGGAGGGCACCAACCCGCCGGACGAGGCACACGCCAGTTCGCGCTACCGGCAGCATCTGGCGAAGGTGCTCGCCGAGCGCGCGCTGGTCCAGGCCGCGACCAGGGGCTGAGCCTGGGAGCGGACGGCGCTCAGCCGCTGAGCGCCGTCCGCTCCACAACACCGGTTTCCTCGGCACTCGCCACGGTGAGCAGGTCCCGGGTGCGCAGCAGGTCCAGCACCGCGGTGGCCGCTTCCTCGATCGTCAGATCACTGGTGTCTATCCGCAGGTCCGGGTCGAGTGGCTGCTCGTAGACATCGTCGACGCCGGTCATTCCCTTGATCTCGCCCGCGGCGGCACGCGCGTACAGGCCCTTGGGGTCGCGCCGCGCGCATTCCTCCACCGGTGTCGAGACGTGAATCTCCAAAAAGGACGTATCCCGCTGCTCGTGGTGAGTGCGGACGGCCGTCCTGGTCTCGGCGTAGGGTGCGATCACCGGCACCAGCGTGAGCACCCGGTGCCTGGACAGCAGTTCTGCGATGTAGCCGACCCTGCGGCCCTGCTGGTCGCGATCGTGGCGGGAGAAGCCGAGGTCGCTGGAGATCGTTCTGCGCAGCTCGTCGCCGTCGAGTACCTCAACCTCCACGTTCTCGCCCGCGAGCGAGGCGACAGCGCGAGCGACCGTCGACTTGCCCGCACCTGGCAGGCCGGTGAGCCAGACGGTCACGCCGCGGGACAGCCGCGGGCTGGTGGGTGGTGGCATTCGACGCTCCTTCTCGATCCGGTGCCCGTGAATTTCTGGCAGCATAGACACCTTGGCAAGGCCACCTACTACGATCCCGGGCTCATGACCCACCGATCCCAACGTGTCTACGTCCATATCGGGCTGCCGAAGACGGGCACCACCTCCCTACAGGCGTTGCTGTGGCACCACCGTGAAGCGCTGGCCGCGGATGGCGTGCTCTATCCAGGCGCCGATGACACGGCTCAGCACAAGGCCGCGATAGACGTGCACCCGCAACGTTTCCCGCAGTGGAACGAGCCAGGTGTGAAGGGCTCCTGGGACTGGCTGGTGGAGCAGGTGCGCGCGTGGCAGGGCACGTCGCTGATCTCGTCGGAGTTGCTGGCCCCGGCCAGTCCCGAGGAGGCGCAGCGGGTGCTGTCGGCGTTGTCGTTCGCCGAGATCCACGTGGTTTGCACCGTTCGGGACTTCGCGCGCCAGGTTCCTTCGGTGTGGCAGGAAAACATCAAGACCAGGGACGCCACGACGCTGGAGGATTTCCTCGCCCACCTGCGCGGCGGGGAACTGACCGATATCAGCAGGCCGTTCTGGGACTTTCAGGACCTGCCGAGGGTGTTGCGCACGTGGGGCGGCTCGCTGCCGCCGGAGCGGGTGCACGTGGTGACGGTGCCGCCGAAGGGCGCGCCGTCGGAGTTGCTGTGGCGGCGGTTCGCCGCCGTTCTCGGGGTGGACGCCGGCAAGTACACCACCGATGTGCCGCAGGAGAACTTCTCGCTGGGGCTGGCGGAGACGGAGCTGCTGCGGCGGGTCAACGTGGCGCTGGGGCCGGACATGCCGTGGCCGCGGTACGCGGGAGTGGTGAAGGACACCTTCGCGGCTCGGGTGCTGGCGGAGCTGGACGGTTCGACCCGCATCGCGTTGCCCCCCGGTGATCACGAGTGGGTGGCGGACACCGTGCGCCGGTTCGTCGACGCCGTCGCCGAGGCCGGCTACCACATCGTCGGCGACCTCGACGACCTGGTTCCCGCGCTGCGGGCCGAGGGCACCGCCACGGCGGTCGACATGCCCGACGACGCGGTGTTGCTGGAGACCGCCGTGGCGGCGATCGCGCGGCTCATCCATCGAGTGCCGTCTCCGCCCCCGCCGGGGGCCGGGCAGCGCGGCGTCCACCGAATCAAGGGCAGGCTGCGCGTTCTCTCCGAGAAGCACCCGCAGGCGATGCGGGCGCGGCGGTTCTACTGGCGTGCCAAGGCTCGGCTGCGCAGCACCTGACGACGGTGGGGAGCGCAGGACTCGCGGGCGAGAGCGGGGGACTCGCGGGTGGTCAGCGGGTGCGCCTGCGGTACCTGGCGTAGGCCCACCAGTAGCCGCCGCCGCCGAGTAGCAGCAGCCCGCCGAAGAACCACATCAGCGGCGGCACCCCGATGGTCACCGCCGACACCACCCACATCCCCAGGCCGAGGACGGTGAGCACGGCCATCGCCCACAACCGCCGCCGCGAGAACTCCTGCTGTTCCTCGGCTTCCTGTGTCATAGGCCCGATCCTGCCACCGCGGTCGTGGTCGCGCCGCACATCCGGTCAACTCCCGCCGCCGTGGCCGTCGGGTTATCGGCTGTCGAGTTGCCCGCCCGGCGCGCGGCGGTACGGTAGGGCGCCGGAGGCGAGAGGAGCAGGCCTTGCCCGACCTCAGCACGGTGTCCATCGTGGAGTTTCCCGTGGATGCCGCGGGGCCGTACGGGATCGCGGTCGGCGGTGACGACGCGGTGTGGTTCACCTACGTCCATGACGGCCGGATCGGCAGGCTGGCAGGCAACGGTCAGCACACCTCCTACCGGCTGGAAACGCCGTCGGGGCGGCCGTCGATCATCACGGCCGGGCCGGACGGCGCGCTGTGGTTCACCGAGTCGCATGCCCACCGCATTGGCCGCATCAGCACCGACGGCGCCATCACGGGGTTCGCCGTGCCCACGGCCGACGCGGGCCCGTTCGGCATCACGCAGGGTCCGGATGGCGCGCTGTGGTTCACCGAGCCGCACGCCGACCGCATTGGCCGCATCAGCACCGACGGCGCGATCACAGAGTTCCCGTTGCCGAGTTCCGGCACCTTCCCCGCCATGATCACCGCTGGCTGTGACGGCGCGCTGTGGTTCACGCTCAACCAGGCGGACGCGGTCGGCCGCATCACCACCGAGGGAAAGGTCGACATCCACCCGCTGCCAACGTCCGGCGCGGGCCCGGTCGGCATCACCACCGGCGGCAACGGCGCGCTGTGGTTCGTGGAGATCGTCGCGGGTCAACTGGGACGTATCACCGTCGACGGCGCGATCACGGAGTTCCCGCTGCCCGATCGTGAGGGCCGGCCGCACGCGATTACCTCGGCGGCGGACGGCAGCTGCTGGTTCACCGAGTGGGGCGCCAACCGGGTCGGCCGCGTCGGAGCCGACGGCCACATCACCGAATACGCCCTGCCCGCCCGGTTCAGCGAGCCGCACGGCATCGCGGCGGGGCGGGACGGCGCGCTGTGGGTGGCGCTGGAAAGCGGCGCGATCGCCCGGGTCGACGACTCTGCTGTATAACGACCTATACAATCGGGCTCTTAACTCACCTCCCTGCCGGTTCGTGCCCGGAACCTGATGTGGTGTCTGGGAACGAACGCCGTCACGACGGTGCGCCACTCGAGATCGGCCGTGAGTAGTTGATAGGTCACCATCGCCAGTGGTGCGCCGTCGACCGCGGGCATCCAGCCGCGCAGTAACCCCTTGACCTCGTAGCGGTACTGCAGGCCGTCGGCGGTGTCGTCGGTGAAGGTGAAGGCGTCACGGCGCAATGTGGTGCGCAGGTCGACCCACACCCACTGTGGTGGGTCCACCGGGGTGAACGACTCCGGCGGCTGTTCCGTGGGCGTCCATACCGGTCTGGTGGGTGTCGAGCTTTCGTCTCTGCGCCACCACCGGCACGCCGTTCGAGCTGGTTGATCCACAATGCGCTCCCCTGACGGTCTCCCGTTTCGAACAATAGTTCGAATGCTCTCGCGTATGTCAAGGGGAGTGTCGGAACCGACACCGTCTCGGTGGCGAACGAGTCGCGCGAGGATCCGGTCAGTTTCTGGCCGCTTGGTGAGAGATCCTGGGCCCATGGCGAACACGAGTGCCCGGATGCTGCGGTTGCTGTCGCTGCTGCAGACCCATCGGTTCTGGCCGGGCGGTGAGCTGGCCCGCAGGATGGAGGTGAGCGAGCGGACGTTGCGCCGCGACATCGAACGGCTGCGTGACCTCGGCTACCCGGTGGACGCCAGCCGCGGCGTCGCGGGTGGGTATCGGTTGCGATCCGGTGCGGCCATGCCACCACTGTTGGTTGACGACGAGGAGGCCGTTGCGATCGCGGTGGGGCTGTGCACGGCGGCAGGGGGTGTGGCAGGGGGTGTGGCGGAGCCGTCGATCCGGGCGCTGGGCAAGGTGATGCAGGTGATGCCGCCCAGGCTGCGACGCAGGATGGAGGCCCTGCGCGGCTACACCGTGCCCGCCTCGCTGTGGCAGGGCCCGGTTGTCGACGCCGTCGCGATGACCGTGCTCGCCCAGGCGTGCCGTGACGACGAGCGGCTGCGGTTCCACTACACCGCGCGGGACGGGCAGCACACGACACGGTTGGTGGAGCCGCACCGGCTGGTTTCGCTCGACCGCCGCTGGTACCTGGTGGCCTGGGATGCCGAACGGCACGGCTGGCGCACCTTCCGGGTCGACCGTCTGTCGGTACCCGAACTGACAGGCGCCAGGTTCCGGCAACGGGAACTGCCCGGCGGCGACGCGGCGGCGTTCGTGCGGCGAAGCATCGCGTCGTCGATCCCACGAAACGAGATCGTGCTGGATGTGCGGGCGCCTGCCGAACGGGTGCGCGCGGTCGTGGCGAGCTGGGGAACGGTGGCCGAACGCGACGCGGCGAGCTGCCGGTTGCGGATGAATGTCGACAGCTTCGCCTGGCCGGCTCTCGTGCTGGCGGCGGTGGGAGCCGACTTCGAGGTGGTCAGCCCGCCGGAACTCGGCGACTACCTGCGTGAGACAGGACAGCGATTCCTGCGAGCGGCCCAGCGGGCTAGGTCATGAGGCCGGGCAGTCCCGCCGCGGCCATCGAACGCCGTCGCCGCAGCCATACCCGGCGCGTACCGTCGGAGTACAGCCGCACGTTCGACAGCTCCCATCCGGAGAACTCCGCCTGGATGGAGAGTTGCACCGCGGCGGAAACGCGGGAAATCCCGGGTGGCAACTGCACCCTGCGGTACTCCCAATCCTCGTCGACCACCACTTCCGCATTCGTCATAAAGCGATCACCTGGATCCCTTCCCCGGCTGCCGAGCCGATGACGACCCGCGAGGTTCGTTCATCGACCGTAACCGAATTCGGCTGCCTAACGGTGGGGTAGCGGTACTTTTCTCGCGGCTCGCCGCCGCGCACGTCGAAGGCCACGACCTCGTTACGGCGGGTCAACGTCACCCAGACCAGGTCACGCCGAGAGTCGTAGGCGATGCCGTAGGCCCCGCCCGGCACCGGGTAGCGCTGCCGCAGCAGCAGCGGGTCGGCGGAGAAAGCCAGCAACGCGCCACGCCGGGTGTCGACCACGAACACCCGGCCGTAGGAGTCCGCCACCGCGTTGGTGGCTCCTTGCCCGGCCCGCAACCCCTCGCCGATGTGACCCTCCGCGACGTCGATGCTGAACAGGGCCGTGCGCTTGCGATCGAGCACGACTGCCGCGCCGTCGGCGACCAGCACGTCGTCCGCGCTGTAGAGGCCGTCGGTGATGGTTTCGCCGACCCGGTCACCGCGGAGCACCGCGACGCCCTTGCGCTCCCGCAGCGCGACCAGAGTGCGCTCCCCGTCGGCCGCCACCCCGGCAGGCCCGCCGGCCACCGGTACGGTCGTCAGCTCGCCATCGGGCAGCCGGATGCGGGCGAGTTGGCCCGCGTCCGGCAGCGCCGCCAGCAGGCTGTCGCCCGACACGGTCAGGTCTTGTGCCGGCGCGGGCAGCGACACCGACCTCGCCCGCGCGTCGAGCCGGTCGAGGTCGTACAGCAGCACAGCGGCCGGCTCGGTGACCGACACCGCGAGTGTCCTGCTGGCGGCATCGGTGGCCAGCGCGTTGACGGCACCGGGCGCGGACAGTACCCGGCCCGAGGGCTCCACCGACGCCGGTGGCGAGGCGGGCGCGACGGCGGCCCTTGGGTTCTCCACGACCTGCAACTCGTCGCCGCCCTGCTCCGAGCAGGCCGCCAGCGGCGGCAGGAGTAGCAGCAGCACTGCGATGACCCGCGCCCTCATGCCGGCCACCGCTCGGGGTAGCCGAACTCGATGGAACTCACGTCGTCCAGAGCGGACCTGATGGCGCTGGGCAGGACGAGGCCCTCGGCGGCAAGGGAACCGGACAGCTGCGCGGTGTCACGCGCACCGACCACCGGTGCCACCACGCCCGGCCGGTCACGGACCCACGCCAGCGCGACGGCCAGCGGCGAGGTGCCCAGCCCGTCGGCGGCGGTGACGACCGCCTCCACGATGCGCCCCGCACGCTCGGTGCGATGCTGCTCGACGTAGCCCGCGTAGGTGGTGGAGGCGCCGCGCGAGTCGGCGGGAGTGCCGGTGCGGTACTTGCCGGTGAGCACGCCACGGCCCAGCGGAGCCCACGGCAGCAACCCGATGCCGTGATGGGCGGCGGCGGGAACCACCTCGCGTTCGATGCCCCGTTCCAGCAGCGAGTACTCGGCCTGCGTGGAAACGATCCGGTTGTCCCGCATGGCGGCAGCCGCCGTGGCCAGTTGCCAGCCCGCGTAGTTGCACACCCCCGCGTAGCGGACCTTGCCGCTGCTGACGGCGTGGTCGAGCGCGGACAGCGTCTCCTCGATCGGCACGGCCGAATCCCAGGCGTGCAGCTGCCACAGGTCGATGTGCTCGACCCCCAGCCTTCGCAGCGAACCGTTCAGCGCGGACAGCAGCGCCCCGCGCGAGGCGCCGCCGCCGAACGGGCCGCCTCCCCGCCTGGCCACCGCCTTCGTCGCCAGCACGATGTCGTCACGCGGCACCAGCTCACCCAGCAGCGAGCCGAGGATGCGCTCGCCCTCGCCGTCGGCGTAGATGTCGGCCGTGTCGACCAGCGTGCCGCCCGCGTCGACGAACGACGCGAGCTGGTTGGCGGCTTCCTCGGCATCGGTGACGGTGCCCCAGGACATGGTTCCCAGTGCCATGCGGGACACTCTCAGGCCGGAGGCGCCGAGGTGACGGCTTTCCATGCCGCCCGAGCCTAGCGACGGTCACCGAGCGCCACGACACGTGGGCGAGGACGATACCCGTGCGGTGGGCGGCCGCGTCGCCAAGGCAGGTGTGGGCCTCCTCCGGCACGCCGATAGTGTCGGCGCTCGTGCGATTGGGATTGAATCTCGGATACTGGGGCGCGTCCGGCAGTGCGTCCGGCAGTGCGTCTGGTGTCGGGCTGGCGAAGCAGGCCGACACCCTCGGCTACTCGGTGGTGTGGGCGGCGGAGGCGTACGGTTCGGACGCCGCCACGGTGCTGGCGTGGATCGCCGCGCAGACCACATCCGTCGACATCGGAAGCGCCGTGCTGCAGATACCGGCGCGCACCCCCGCCGCTACCGCGATGACCGCCGCGACGCTGGATTCCCTTTCCGGCGGGCGCTTCCGGCTCGGTCTCGGGGTGTCGGGGCCGCAGGTGTCCGAAGGCTGGCACGGGGTGCGGTTCGCCTCCCCGCTCGGCCGCACCCGGGAGTACGTCGATATCGTTCGCGCCGCCTTGCGCCGCGAGCGGCTGCGCTACAACGGAAAGCACTTCCAGCTTCCGCTGCCGGACGGGCCGGGCAAGGCGCTGACACTGACCATCCACCCGGTGCGCGAACGGTTGCCGATCTACCTGGCCGCGATCGGACCGCGCAACCTGGAGCTCACCGGGGAGATCGCCGACGGCTGGCTGCCGGTGTTCTTCTCACCGGAACACGCGCACAGCCAGGTCGAGCGCCTGCGGGCTGGCGCGGAAAGGGCGGGGCGCTCACTCGACGGTTTCGACATCGCGCCCACCGTCCCGCTGGTTCCCGGCTCCGACTGGAAGGCCTGCGCCGATGCCGTTCGCCCCTACGCCGCGCTGTACGTCGGAGGCATGGGCAGCAGGGAGCGCAACTTCTACAACGAACTCGCCTGCCGGATGGGCTTCGAGGCGCAGGCGGCGCGGATACAGCAGCACTACCTCGCCAAGGACTACGAGGCGGCCATGGCCGAAGTTCCGCTGGAGTTCATCGATGCCACCAGCCTGCTCGGCCCCAAGGAGCGCATCGCGGAGCGGATGGCGGCTTTCGCCGAGGCCGGAGTGACCACGCTCACGGTGGCGCCCTACCTCGCCACAACCAACGCCGACACCAACGCCGCCACCGAGGCGCTGCGTACCGCGGTCGCCGCGCTTGAACTGTCGGGGGTGGCGTGATGGGGTGGTTCGAAGCGCTCGTCCTCGGGCTGGTCCAGGGGCTTACCGAGTTCCTGCCGATCTCGTCAAGCGCGCACCTGCGTATCGTCGCCGCGTTCGCGGGCTGGGACGATCCCGGTGCCGCGTTCACGGCCGTCACCCAGATCGGCACCGAAACGGCCGTGCTGCTGTACTTCAGCAAGAAGATCGGCCGGGTGCTGCGCAACTGGTTCCTTTCGCTGTACAGGCGGGAGTACCGGGGCGATCCCGACGCCAGGATGGGCTGGCTGATCATCGTCGGATCGCTGCCGATCGTGGTGCTTGGGCTGGCGTTCCAGGACCAGATCGAGCACACCTTCCGCGACCTGCGGTTGACCGCGACCACACTGATCGTCTTCGGTCTGCTGCTGCTGGTGGCCGACCGCATCGGCCGCAAGGAACGCGACCTGGACCACCTGACGGTCCCGCACGGCCTCGCGTTCGGTATCGCGCAGGCGTTCGCCCTGATACCGGGCGTGTCCCGGTCGGGCGGCACGATCACAGGTGGCCTGCTGCTGGGGTACAAGCGCGCGGACGCGGCGGAGTATTCGTTCCTGCTGGCCGTGCCCGCCGTGCTCGGTTCCGGCTTCTACAAGCTGCTCGACATCGGTGAGGGCCAGGGGCCGTCGTGGGGGCCCACGATCCTGGCGACCGTCGTGGCGTTCGGTGTCGGCTACGCGGTGATCGCGTGGCTGATGTCCTACATCAAGAAGAACAGCTTCCTGCCGTTCGTCATCTACCGGTTCGTGCTGGGTGTGCTGCTGCTCATCCTGGTGTTCGCCGGGGTGCTCGACCCGCACGCGGGCCCGGCTGTCTCCGCCGGAGGGCAGTGAGCCCGTAGGGTGGCGGCTGTGGGAACCGTCATTCTGCTGCGCCACGGCCGCTCCAGTGCCAACGGCTCCGGTGTGCTCGCGGGCAGGGCACCGAAGGTGGGTCTGGACGACCAAGGGCGCGCTCAGGCGCAGGCCCTGATCGACAGGCTCGCCGGGGTGCCGCTGGCCGCGCTCGTGGTGTCGCCGCTGCTGCGCTGCAGGCAGACGCTGGCGCCTCTGGCGAAGGACAGGGGACTCGACCGGACCACCGAACCCCGCCTGTCCGAAGTGGACTACGGGGAGTGGACGGGCAGGGAACTGAAGACGCTGGTCAAGGAACCGCTGTGGCGGGTGGTGCAGGCGCACCCCTCCGCGGCGGTGTTCCCCGGTGGAGAAGGGCTCGCCGAGGTGCAGGCCAGGGCCGTGGCGGCGGTGCGCGAGCACGACGCGCGGATCACCGCCGAGCACGGCGACGGCGCGGTGTGGTTGCTGTGCAGTCACGGCGACGTCATCAAGTCCGTTCTCGCCGACGCGCTGGGGCAGCACCTGGACAGTTTCCAGCGCATCGTCGTGGACCCCGGCTCACTTTCGGTGGTCCGCTACACCGAGACCCGGCCGTTCGTGCTGAGGGTCAACGACACGGGCGGCGACCTCGGCGGCGTTGTCCCCCCGCAACCGAAGAAGCGGCGAAAGAGCCGCAAGCTGTCCTCCGACGCGGTGGTCGGAGGCTCGACCGGCTCGGGCTCGAGGAAGGACCGATCGTGACGGGTACCGACAATCCGCTGCTGCAGCCCAGTGACCTGCCCTACGAACTGCCGCCGTTCGACCGCGTGGCCGACGAGCACTTCGCGGCCGCCTTCGAGGCGGCAATGGCCGAGCACGCCGCCGAGGTGGAGCGAATCGCGGGCCAGGCGGAGCCGCCGACG
The DNA here is from genome assembly GCF_011761185.1 of Saccharomonospora amisosensis. NCBI lineage: Bacteria > Bacillati > Actinomycetota > Actinomycetes > Pseudonocardiales > Pseudonocardiaceae > Saccharomonospora > Saccharomonospora amisosensis. The sequence goes on from NZ_JAAOYM010000001.1 coordinate 2,475,206, forward strand.
TTCGACAACACGATCGTGGCGCTGGAACGCTCCGGAAGATCGTTGAACCGGGTGTCCTCGGTGTTCTTCAACCTCGTCGCCTCCCACTCCAACGACACGTTGCGGCGGGTGCATGCCGACATCGCGCCACGGCTGGCATCGCACGCCGACGGCATCCACCTGAATCCGGCACTGTTCGCCCGTATCGAGAGCCTCTATACCCGGCGTGACGAACTCGGCCTCGACGCGGAATCCGCCTGGTTGCTGCGCCGCTACTACCTCGACTTCCAGCGCGCGGGGGCGGCGCTGACCGCGCGCGAACAGCGGGAGCTGCGCGAGCTCAACGAGGAGCTGTCCTCGCTGTCCACGCGCTTTCAGGACAACCTGCTCTCCGACACCGGCGAGCTGGCCGTGCTGGTGAGCGACCCGGCGGAGCTGGCGGGGCTGTCGCAGGACGCGGTGGCCGCCGCGGCGCAGGCCGCCAGGGAACGCGGGCAGGACGGCAAGTACCTGCTGCGGCTCGTGCTGCCGACGAACCAGCCCGCGCTGGCCTCGCTGGAGAACCGTGCGCTGCGGGAACGGGTGTACCGCGCCTCCACGGCTCGTGGAAACCGCGGCAACGAGCACGACAACACCGAGGTGCTGGCGCGTATCGCGATGTCGCGGGCACGCAGGGCCGCGTTGCTGGGGCACCCGCACCACGCGGCGTACGTGATCGAGGATCAGACGGCACGCACGGTTGAGGCCGTCATGGGGCTGCTGCACCGGCTCGCGCCGGTGGCCGTCGCCAACGCCAGGGCGGAGGCAGCCGAGTTGAGCCGCCAGATCGAGGAGTCGGGAGCCGACTTCGAGTTGCGGCCGTGGGACTGGGCGTTCTACGCCGAGCGGGTGCGAAGCCGCCGTTTCGAGATCGACGAAGCGGAGCTTCGGGAGTACTTCGAACTGGAACGCGTGCTGCGTGACGGCGTGTTCTACGCGGCCAACCAGTTGTACGGGTTGACCTTCACCGAACGGCACGATCTGCCGACCTACCACGCGGACGTGCGGGTGTTCGAGGTGTTCGACGCCGACGGTGGGCCGCTCGGCCTGTTCCTGGGCGACTACTACGCGCGAGACTCCAAGCGGGGTGGCGCGTGGATGAACACCTTCCGCGACCAGTCCAGGCTGCTCGGCGAACGGCCGATCGTGGTGAACAACCTGAACCTGGTCAAGCCCGCTGCGGGTGAGCCGACACTGCTCAGCTACGACGAGGTCACCACGGCGTTCCACGAGTTCGGGCACGCGCTGCACGCGTTGCTCTCCGATGTGGAGTATCCCCGGTTCTCTGGCACCAGCGTTCCCCGCGACTTCGTGGAGTTTCCCTCCCAGGTCAACGAGATGTGGGCACTGTGGCCGGAGGTGTTGCACAACTACGCGAGGCACTACCGCACCGGGGAGCCGTTGCCGCCGCGGCTGGTTGACCGGCTCGAGGAGGCCCGCCGCTACGGTGAGGGTTTCGCCACCACCGAGTACCTGGCCGCCGCGCTGCTGGATCTGGGGTGGCACACCATCGGTGCGGACACCCACATCGACGACGTGGGCACATTCGAGGAACAAGCGCTGGAGAAGGCAGGCGTCGCGCTGGCCACCATCGCGCCGAGGTACCGCAGCACCTACTTCGCCCACATCTTCAGCACCGGCTACGCCGCCGGGTATTACTCCTACATCTGGAGTGAGGTGCTCGATGCCGACTCCGTCGAGTGGTTCCGCGAGAACGGCGGGCTGACCAGGGCTAACGGCGAGGTGTTTCGGCGGGCGTTGCTGAGCAGGGGCGGCAGCATGGACCCGATGGAGGCGTTTCGGGCCTTTCGTGGGCGTGATCCGGAGATCGAGCCGCTGCTGCGGCGCCGTGGCCTGACAGGGGCGTGAGGGGTCAGGTGCGCCGGCTGTTCGCCGCCCTGTGCCGGTGCACGGTCCATGGCCACGTCATCAGCGCCCATGCGGCGGCGATGACCGTGATCTCAGGGAGTAGGTACCACGGCCACGGGCCGAGCAGGTCGAGCACCGAGCCGGTGTCCGGCTTGCGGTTGAGGTAGCCGTAGTTGGTGCCGGTGGCCGCGTTGAAGGTCATCGCGACCGCGACCCAGCCCAGTGTCACGGCGACGGTGATGCGGTAACCGCGCCACGTCGGTCGCAACCCCGCCCCCCAGGTGAGGTAGATCGCCGCCCAGATGACGAGCAGGTGCATGCCCCAGAACGCCAGGAACTCGTGGTGAGGGAAGTCGGGACTGGCGAGCACGGGGGAGACAAGGGCCTGCGTGCTCAGCGAGAGGCACCAGTAGTAGGTGAGCGCGAAAGCCCAGTGTCGATGTGACCACAGCGCGTACGCGGCGACGAGCCCTGCCAGGTCCGACAGGTGCAGCGGCACGGAGTCGGCGACGTCCCACCGCGCCGACGACATGGTGTAGGCCTGGATCGTCACGTAGACGGCCAGCAGCACGACGGCGAAACCGCGGCTGAAGTGGCGGTCCGCCGCGGTTTCGCGGTACTTGCGACCGAAGCCGACCAGCGCCGCCGTCCCCGCCGCGAAGATCAGCAAGACCATCCAGTGCGAGGGCCCGTAGGCGTTGAACTGGCCCTGCGTTGCCATGGGTCTCACCCTGGCAGAAGTACCCGTGCCCGGTCAGGTGGATGCGTGGCAGGGCGGAGGTGGGGGCCGGGGCGCTGGTACCCGGCCCCCACCGTGAGGGGTGTCGTCAGACGAGCCCGAGCTTGCGCACGGCGTCGCGCTCGTCGGCCAGTTCCTGCACGGAGGCGTCGATGCGCGGCCGGGAGAACTCGTTGATCTCCAGCCCCTGCACGATCTCGTAGCGCCCGCCGGTGCAGGTGACGGGGAAGGAGGAGATGAGACCTTCCGGGACGCCGTAGGAGCCGTCGGAGGGCACACCCATCGACACCCAGTCGTCCTGCGGGGTGCCGTTGACCCAGTCGAAGACGTGGTCGATGGCCGCGTTGGCCGCCGAGGCGGCCGACGACGCGCCCCGCGCCTCGATGATCTCGGCGCCACGCTTGGCTACCCTCGGGATGAACTCCTCGGCCAGCCACTTCTCGTCGTTGACGGCCTCGGCGGCGCCGCGGCCCTTGACCTCGGCGTTGAACACGTCGGGATACTGGGTGGCGGAGTGGTTGCCCCAGATGGTCATCCGCTTCACGTCGGTGACCGGTACCCCCAGCTTCTTGGCGAGCTGGGCGACGGCGCGGTTGTGGTCGAGGCGGGTCATCGCGGTGAACCGCTCGGCGGGCACGTCGGGGGCGTGTGAGCGCGCGATCAGCGCGTTGGTGTTGGCCGGGTTGCCGACCACGAGGACCCGGACGTCGTCGGCGGCGCCCGCGTTGATGGCCTCGCCCTGCGGCTTGAAGATGCCGCCGTTGGCCTCGAGCAGGTCGCTACGCTCCATGCCCTTGGTGCGGGGCCGCGCTCCGACCAGCAGTGCGATGTTGGTGCCCTCGAATGCCTGCTTGGCGTCGTCGAAGATGTCGGTTCCGGCCAGCAGCGGGAACGCGCAGTCCTCCAGCTCCAGTGCCGTGCCCTCTGCCGCCTTGACCGCCTGCGGGATCTCCAGCAGGCGCAGCCGCACCGGAGTGTCCTGCCCGAGCAGCTGACCGGACGCGATGCGGAACAGCAGCGCGTACCCGATCTGGCCGGCAGCGCCGGTGACGGTGACGTTGACAGGGGCCTGGGTCATGACGTTCTCCTGCTCGCGGTTCGTTGCTTGTGCTGTATCGGGATGCTATCCGCCGTCACGAGGAGCGGTCGGGTGCGTCGTCTCACCTGAACCGATCGAGCCAGACTGTATAACGTCCTATACGGCTTGGCTTGTAGAGACACACCTCACTTCGGCACCGCAACAGCCAAGCCGTACCTCCCAAAACAGCACGGAAGATGACAGTTTCCGCAACGGCTTGCAGCTGAGGTTTCAGCTCAGCAGCTCCCACTGCGCCAACCGCAGCCGTGGCCATGTCGTCTCCGTGATGCGCAGCCGGTGCAGCCGGCAGCGCATCGGCTCTGTGATCCGAAACGCCCTTGTCTGGCGGCGCCACTGGAACACCTCGCCGTGCCGCTCGTCCAGCACGGTCCACTCCAGACCGTCCGGGGAACCCTCAAGTACCCAACCGCTCGGGGTGCCCTCGGTGCTGCCGGAGGTCAGCGTGTACATCCTCACTGTCCCCTCGCCCTCGTGCCGAAGCACCGGGTAGGCCGTGCGGAACGCCACCTCGGTGAACGTGGTGTCGTCGGTGAGCGCGGTCACGTCCGTACCGTCGCAGCAGCTCACGGTGCCAGCGACTTCCTTGAGTGGGCGAGGCCGGTGGGTGGGGCCGCTGACAGCGCCCCACGCCGAAGGGGTGGGGCCGAGTTCGAAGTCCAGTACCGCGCCAGCGGTGAGCACCTCGTGGTCGAGCCACGGCGAGTCGTGCGGCTGCCCGTTGACGCGCAGGCTCCGCACGTACACGTTCTCTGCGCTGTTGCCGGGCGCGTTAACCACGATGTCGTTGCCGTTCTCCAGGTGCACCACCGCGCGGGTGAACAGCGGTGAGCCGATGACGTAGTGAGGGCTGCCTACCGCGAGCGGGTAGAACCCGAGCGCGCTGAACAGGTACCAGGCCGACATCTCACCGTTGTCCTCGTCGCCGGGATAGCCCTGCCCGATCTCGCTGCCCAGGTAGCAGCGGCGCAGCACCTCTCGCACGATCCGCTGGGTTTCGGCGGGTGCGCCCGCGTGCGCGTACAGGTAGGCAATGTGGTGTGAGGGCTGGTTGGAATGGGCGTACTGACCGAGCCGCACGTCCCTCGCCTCGGTCATCTCGTGCTTGACCAACCGGTAGGAACCGGTGCGGGTGCCGGTTTCCGGTGTGGCGAAGAAGGTGTCAAGGGCGGACTTCAACCCGGCGCGGCCGCCGTGCAGCGCCGCCAGCCCTTCACCGTCGTGCGGCACGGCGAACGCGGCGTTCCAGCCGTTGGTCTCGGTGTAGTCGTAGCCCCACACGGTGGGGTCGTACTCCTCGGGACTCCACCTCCATTCGCCGCGAGGCGTGCGGCCCTGGAAGAAGCCGATGCGGTGGTCGAAGTGCTCGACGTAGCCTTGCGCGCGGCTGCCGAAGTAGACGGCGTTGTCGGCCTCTTCGAGCGCCAGTGACCAGTTGGCGAGCCCGAAGTCGTTGACGCATCCCTCCAGCGACCACGAAAGGCCTTCCCGCACCGATGTGGGGGTGAAACCGAGGAAGATCGACTGCGACAGCCCGCGCCTGCCCACGCGCCACCCCGAAGGTGTGACGGTCGCGTTCTTGACGGCGGCGTCGTAGGCGGCGCGCACGTCGAAACCACGCACTCCCTTCAGGTAGGCGTCGGCGAAGGCGACGTCGGAACCGGTGCCGACCATCGAGAGCCCGTAACCGGGGCACGACCACCGCGAGATCCAGCCGCCCTCCCGGTACTGGTTGACGAAGCCCTCCAGCAGCCTGCCGCACAGCGTCGGCGCCAGCAGTGCGTAGGCCGGCCATGCGGTGCGGTAGGTGTCCCAGAACCCGTGGTTGACCGACATCGGTCCTTCGAACACCCGCGCGCCCTGCCGCAGCCTGCGACGAGCCACGGGGCTGGCGTGTCGGGTGCCCTGTGGGGTGTCCTCCTCGGCGCGGTTGGGGTAGAGGAACAGCCGGTAGAGGTTCGAGTAAAGGGTGGTCAGCTCGTCGTCGGTCGCGCCTTCGACCTCCACCCTGCCCAGCAGGTCCCGCCAGCGACTTCGGGCGCGGTCGCGGACGTCGTCGAACGTCAACGGCCGGGCCAGCTCGGTCTCCAGGTTGCGCCGGGCCTGCGGGGCGCTGATGAGCGAGGTCGCGATGCGCATGGTGACCTCGCGTTCGGCGAACCGCACGTACCCGGTGACGGTTCGCCACGGTGGTCGGCGCAACCGCCGTCCCGCGATCGGCGCCTGGTCGAAGGTGGCGTGCAGGTACATCTTGTGCGTGCCTGCCGACGACCGGCTGCGTACCCAGGTGTGCCCGGTCACCGTGCGCTGGGCGGTGTCGATGTTCACCTTGCCGAAGTCGCGCACGTTGTCGAACAGCAGCCACCCCTCCTTGTCGGGGAAGGTGAACCGCATGATGGCACCGTGGTCGGTCGGTGCGATGTCGGTGGTGATACCGCAGCGGAACCGGACGCCGTAGTGGTGTGGCCGGTCGGTCTCCTCGGTATGGGAGAAGGCGAGCGCGCGGTCCCGGCGGCGGGTGCGCAGCGGCCCGGTCCCCGGCATGACATGGAAGGTGTTGCGGTCGCCGATCCATGGGCTCGGCAGGTGGCTGAGCGCGAAGGCCTGTAGTGAGCCATGCTGGTAGTGGTAGGGCCAGGACAGGCTGCCCGCGTCGGTGACCGGAGTCCAGAGGTTGAACCCGTTGGGAACCGCGGTGGCGGGCAGGCAGTTTCCACGGGAGAAGTGGCGGCCGGAGTGGGTACCCCTGGTGGTGTGGACGTAGTCGACCGGGTCTCGGCGGGCCTGTTCGACCTCTCCGACGCGGATGTCGTCGATCCAACCGGTGATCTCCTGCTCGCCGGGCGGCGGTTCGGTGACGAGCACGATCGCCCGTGCGGTGCGCCCTGCCGCGACGGCGCCGAGCCGGTGTCGTACCAGGTTCCACTGATCGACATACAGCGTCTTCGACCGGCCCTGCTGCGCCGCGGCGGCGCCGGGTGTGAGTTCGCTGAGCGTGCTGCCGTCGTCGAACTCGATGTCGACGGCCACGTAGCTGCTGCGGTAGGTGGGGACACCGGCGCCGCGCCCGGACTCGGGCAGCACGACGTAGGACAGCTCGGTGCGCTCGGCGATGGCCAGGTCCACGGTGAACAGGCCGGCACGGGCGAGTCCGGTTGTCGTGGTGGCGTAGTGCAGGGCGTGGGAGCCGGTGAATCCGGTGCCTCGCGGCGCGGCCAGCGGCGAGGCCGGGCCGGAGCCGACGCGAAGCCGCAGCCGCGCTCCTGTGGCGGTGGGGCGGGGTTCGTCGTCCTCGAACGACGTGAAGAACTCCGTGCTGGCCACGCGCCTACCGTAGTGGCGCGTCGCGGCGGTCGCTCGATGATCGGCGACCGCGCCCGCGGGGGCGTCGCGGGCGCGCTGCTCGGGCGAAATCGCTGCTCGCGACACAGCTCGCACCTAAGGCGACCGCGTCCGGTCGCGGTGTGTAACCTCAGAGGTCAGTATGGCGACCACGACCGACCCTGTGCCGAGCGCTGAGAGCGCGGAATCGGCTGACGACGCTTCGCGGACACGGAGCAGCACCCGTGGCGGCGACGTGGCGCGCTTCCCGTTGCGCACCATCGCGATGGGTGCGTTCGGCAGCACGCTGCTGATGCTGGCTTCGCTCGGCGCGGGCGGCATCCTGATCAGAGACCCGATCCTGGGGTCGGGACCGCTGTCGTGGATCCGTTACGGCCACGGTCATGCGCTGGCGACGGCGCTGCTGTATGTCGGGTTCGGACTGGTGGTGTGGGCGTGGGTGCGGCTGGGCCGTTACGTGCTCGCGGGCCGGATCGGTAGCAGGCCGGTCGTGGTCGCGGCGCTGACGTGGATGGTGCCGCTGCTGATCGCGCCGCCGCTGTTCACCAGGGACGTCTTCTCCTATCTGGGCCAGGGCGCGCAACTGCTGTACGGGTTGGACCCCTACGCCTACGGCCCGGCCGAGTTGGACGTGTTGCCCGACGTGGTGCAGAACGTGCATCCGCTGTGGCAGACCACGCCGGCTCCGTACGGGCCGTTGTTCCTGCTCATCGCCAAGGGCATCGTGTCGGTGACCGGCAACGACGTCATCGCGGGCGTGATCGTGACCAGGCTTGTGATCCTGACCGGGCTGGCCGGGCTGCTGTGGGCGTTGCCGCGGCTGGTGCGTCATCTCGGTGGCAAGCTGCCGGTGACGATGTGGTTGGCGATCGCCAGCCCGATGACGGTGATCCACCTCGTGGGTGGTCCGCACAACGACCTGCTGATGTTGGCTTTCCTTGCCACGGGTGTGCTCGCGGCGCTGGAGCGGCGGCATGCCGCCGCGATCGCGCTGGTGACGGTGGGCATGCTCATCAAGCCGACGGCCGCGATCGCGTTGCCGTTCCTGGTGTGGGTATGGGCCAACCACCTGCCCGCGGAACAGAGCCTGGCACGCCGGTTCGGGAAGGCCGTGACCCCCTCGCTCGGGATCTTCGGCGTGGTGTTCGTGGCGGGGACGTCGATTTCGCTTGGGTCGTTCAATCTCGGCTGGGTCGGCGGGTTGCAGGCGCCGCAGATCATCGTCAACTGGCTCAACTTTCCCACCGGTATCGGGGAGATCTTCCACACGCTGGTCAACGTGGTTGTCGAGGTGCCGGCGTCGCCGTTCGTGACGGTGGCCAGGTTGCTGGCGTGGGTGGCGCTTGCCGCCATCATCGTGAGGCAGTGGTGGCTTTCGCGTCACGGCGGTAACGAGGCCATCCTGCGGATGGCGATCACACTGCTGGCGGTGGCGATTTTCGCTCCTCCGACGTTGCCGTGGTACCTGACGTGGGGTTTCGTCATCGCCTCCGCGTTCCCGTGGCGGCGGCTGCACTTGGCCGTCGTCGTCGGGGTGTCGATGGTGCTGGTGCTGGTGTATTACCCGACGGGGGAGCAGAGTCTCTACGACTGGTGGTTCATCGCGGTGGTGCTCGCCGCCAGCGTTTACGGCGCGGCGTCGTTGCTGCGGCCCGATCCGTTGGGTTTGTTGGCCGCGTGGCGGCGGCTGCCGAACGGCGGGGCGGTCGAGCGGCAGGAGCCTGGCGGCGAGGTCAGTCGGGAACAGCCGACGCCGCCCACCCGCGCCACGCCGTGACGGTGGTGCGCACGACCGGGCCGTGTGGCGGGTTGTGCTGGTAGTGCGGGTACTTGCGCTGCAATAGCGCGATGTCGGTCTCGGTCTCGACCGCCGGGTCGTCCCGCGCACGCAGGATCGTGGCCGTGCCGTCGGCGCGGACCCACCACAGGCGAGACCAGTCGTCGTCGTAGTGGTCGGCGAGGAACGAAACGTTCGGGTTGGCGGCTATGTTGCGCAGTCGCCGCAGGTCAGCGGAGGCCTTTGGTTTGGCGTCCACCGCGAACACGATCGTGTCGCCTGCGACGGCGAAGGTGACCGGGACCAGGTGGGGCATACCGCGAGCGTCGGCGGTGGCGAGCCTTGCCACCGGCTGTGCCGCGAAGCGCCGACGAGCTTGCCCCGTTTCCAGCCGCATGGCCCCGAGGCTAGCGGCGCGGTGTGGTCCGGGCAGCGGCGTATCGGCCGACGTGCCGGCGTCGTGTGAAGATCACCGCAGTTGGCCGCGAGGCTGTCGCGCTTTCCGCGGGTGACCACGTCGCGACGAATGGTTAACCTGGTCAGGTGGGGTGTGTGTGCCGTACGGGGCGGTTCGTAGCTCTGCGCTATCCATGCGAATCGGTCGCTGGAGTCCTGCCCCGGACGAGCCTGATCTTGGAAGTTGGCCTAGGGTCGTATATGCCATGGCTCGTGTCATTCACGTCTTCCGTCAACCCGACCGCTTCGTCGCAGGAACCGTCGGGGAACCCGGCGACCGCACGTTCTACCTGCAGGCGTCGGAGAGCACTCGCACTATCAGTGTGACCATCGAGAAGCAGCAGGTCGCGGTGCTCGCCGAGCGCCTGGACTCGTTACTGGAGGAGGTCGCCAGCCGGTTCGGTGCCGACGTGCCGGAGGAGGTGCCCGACGAGCTGGTCGACACCGAACCGTTGGACGTACCCGTTGAGGAGGAGTTCCGGGTCGGCACGATGGGGTTGGGCTGGGACGCCGAGAGCAAGGCCATCGTGATCGAGTTGCTGGCCATCACCGAAGGTGAGATCGACGAGACGGTGGTGCTCGACGACACCGAGGAGGGGCCCGACGCGGTGCGGGTGTTCCTCAGTCCCGCGGCGGCGCGCGCGTTCGCCGCCAGGGCCGACCGCGTGGTCAACGCCGGCCGAAAGCCTTGTCCACTGTGCGGCGAACCGCTCGACCCGGCAGGCCACATCTGCCCAAGGCAGAACGGCTACCGCCGAAACACCGACCTCACCGGCGAGGGTTGAGACCGCGTTGGCCGACTACAACCTGGACCCCACAGACCCCGGGGCGCGCGAGCTGATCGCGAACGGCAACATACGGGTGGAGGGCAGGCTGGTCGACGCGTCGAACGTGACCCTGCTGTGTTCGGTGGAGTTGGACGGCCTTGTCGCCAAGGCGGTGTACAAGCCCGTTTCCGGGGAACGACCGCTGTGGGACTTCCCCGATGGCACGCTGGCGGGCAGGGAGGTGGCGACCTACCTCGTCGCGGAGGCGGCCGAGTTGGCGCACGTACCGCCGACGGTGCTGCGGGAAGGGCCGTTCGGCGAGGGCATGGTGCAGCTGTGGGTCGACGCCGACGACGAGGATCTTGTCGACGTGTGCGCCCCGGAGGAAGCGCCCACCGATTGGCGGGTGGTGTTGCACGCCCACGACCGGCTCGGGGAGCCCGCGGTGCTGGTGCACTCGGCACGGGACGGGGTGCGCGAACTGGCTGCGTTGGATGTGGTGGTGAACAACACCGACCGTAAGGGCGGGCATGTGCTCAACGGCGCCGACGGCCGGGTCTACGGCGTCGACCACGGTGTCTGCCTGCACACCGACCCGAAGTTGCGCACGGTGTTGTGGGGCTGGATCGGTGAGCGGCTTCCTGGCGAGACAGTGGACAAGCTGCGCAAGCTGCGCTGGTCGGTGGACCACGACCTCGGCGAGGCACTGGCGCCGCACCTCACCAGGGCCGAGGTGGCCGCACTGGCGGGGCGTATCGACAACCTGCTCGCCGAGGGGGAGTTTCCCGCTCCCGGGGAGCAGTGGCGCGCCATCCCGTGGCCATTGTTCTGATGCCTGCCTGGGGAAGGCTCACGCTGTTACGGCGTGGCGGGCGGCGCGGCATCGCGAGTGTCGATACCGTCTGCGGCCGTGCGCTCTCACTCCTATGACGATGTGCTGTCCGGCCACCGTAGGCGCAGGCAGGTGCGGGAAGTGCCCGCCGAGCCGGGACTGGTGGTCGAGGACGCGGCGAGCGGCTTCTGTGGCGCGCTGATCAGGCTGGAGCATGGCGGGGCGGTGCTGGAGGACCGCTACGGCAATCACCGGCTTTTTCCACTGGGGCCTGCCGCGTTCCTGCTGGAGGGTGAGCCGGTCACGTTGGTGGCACCACGCGGGGCGGGTCCACCGCGGCGGACGCGTTCGGCGTCCGGTTCGGTCGCGGTGAGTAGGCTCAGGGCGCGGGTGGCCCGTGACTCGCGGATCTGGGTCGAGGGCAAGCACGACGCGGAACTGCTGGAGTTGGTTTGGGGTCACGACCTGCGGGTAGAGGGTGTCGTGGTGGAGCCGCTCGAGGGCGTCGACGTGCTGGCCGAGCGCATCGAGTCCTTCGGAACGGGCCCTGCGCGCAGGCTCGGCGTGCTCGTGGACCATCTGGTGCCCGGCAGCAAGGAGTCCCGGCTCGTCGATGCCGTCACCGACGACCATGTGCTGATCACCGGCCATCCCTATGTCGATGTCTGGCAGGCGGTCAAGCCCGCCGCCGTCGGTATCGCGGCTTGGCCGGAGGTGCCGAAGGGAGTGCCGTGGAAGGAGGGGGTCTGCGCGGCGCTCGGTTGGGGAGAGCCCTACGAGGGTTGGCAGCGCGTGCTGGGTGGGGTGCGCGACTTCCGTGATCTGGAGAGCCCGGTTGTGGGCGCGGTCGAACGACTGATCGATTTCGTGACGGCCGGTGGCGACGGACCAGCGGAACAAGGTCACGCGTAGATCACTTCATGTGATCCTCTCGGTGTAACCGGTCACTTTCTGGGAGCATGTGCGCATGACACCGGCACTCATCTGGCTCATCGTCGGAGTCGGCCTGATCGTCGCCGAGGTGCTGTCGGGCGACCTCGTGCTGCTGATGCTCGGTCTCGGCGCGCTGGCCGGTGCCGCGTCCGCCACGATTACCGGCAACCCGATCGTGGACGTCGCGGTGTTCGGAGTGGCGTCGATCGGCCTGCTCGTGCTGGCCAGGCCCGCGCTCAAGCGCCGGTTCCTCTCCGGTCCCAGTGTGAAGACCAACACCGAGGCGCTGGTCGGCGCGCACGCGGTGACGTTGTCTACTGTGGATTCACATGGTGGGCAGGTGAAGCTCGCGGGGGACGTGTGGTCGGCCCGCAGTCTCACGGAGGGCCAGGTGATCGAGCCTGGCACGAAGGTGACCGTCGTGGAGATCTCCGGGGCGACCGCTGTCGTGTCGGCGGAGCCGTGATCAAAAGTGGTCGCGGTGGCCATCCGGTCTGAAACAATGGAGGGGAGTAGGTTTTGACGACAGCAGGGTGGATTGTTGTCGCCATCCTGGCGCTCTTCGTGATCGTGACGGTCGCGAAGGCGCTGATGGTGGTGCCGCAGGCCCAGTCGGCGGTGGTCGAGCGCCTCGGCCGGTTCAAGACGGTCGCTTCGCCCGGCCTGAATTTCCTGGTGCCGTTCCTCGACAAGGTACGTGCCAGAGTGGACCTGCGTGAGCAGGTGGTGTCGTTCCCGCCCCAGCCGGTGATTACCCAGGACAACCTGACCGTCTCGATCGACACGGTGGTGTACTTCCAGGTCACCGACTCCCGCGCGGCCGTTTACGAGATCTCCAACTACATCGTCGGTGTGGAGCAGTTGACCACCACGACGCTGCGCAACCTGGTCGGTGGCATGTCTTTGGAGGACACTCTCACCTCCCGTGACCAGATCAACCAGCAACTGCGCGGGGTGTTGGACGAGGCGACCGGCCGCTGGGGCATCCGGGTGGCGCGTGTCGAGTTGAAGGCCATCGACCCTCCGCCGTCCATTCAGGATTCGATGGAGAAGCAGATGCGCGCCGATCGGGAGAAGCGCGCCATGATCCTCACCGCGGAGGGGCAGCGCGAGTCGGCCATCAAGACCGCGGAAGGGCAGAAGCAGAGCCAGATCCTCGCGGCGGAGGGCTCCAAGCAGGCGGCGATCCTGGCGGCCGAGGCGGAGCGGCAGTCCCGGATTCTGCGTGCGCAGGGTGAGCGGGCGGCCCGTTACCTGCAGGCTCAGGGGCAGGCCAAGGCGATCGAGAAGGTGTTCGCGGCGATCAAGGCCTCCAAGCCGACCCCGGAGGTGCTGGCTTACCAGTACCTGCAGACGCTGCCGCAGATGGCGCAGGGCGATGCGAACAAGGTGTGGCTGGTGCCGAGCGACTACGGCAAGGCGCTGGAGGGGTTCGCGCGGACGTTGGGCGCGCCCGGCGAGGACGGCGTGTTCCGCTACGAGCCGCGCGAGGAGCAGGTGGAGATGCCTCCGCTGGAGGACGAGGAGGTGTCGAGCTGGTTCGACACCTCGACCGACCCCAAGGTCGCCGAGGCGGTGCGCGAGGCCGAGGCGGTGGCGCGGCAGGAGGTGCCCGGTCCACTGGCCGGCCAGACTCCCGGTGTGCCCTCGCCGTCGGCGCTGTCCGGGCTGGTGCGCAGGTCCGAGCCCGAGGAGCCGAGTGAGCCGCCGCAGCCACCGACACCGCCGACACCACCGTCGGGCAACCCGGCTCCGCCGCCGGGCGGTCACGTCAGCGGCGGGCAGGCTCGCCCGCCACGGCAGCAGGGCGGCGGTGGGCAGTACCCGCCGCAGGGTCCGCCGTTCTCCGGACCACCGCGGTAACAGCGGTCGCGTGACGCGGGGGCGTACCCGTCGGGGTGCGTCCCCGCTGCTGGTCTCACGGCCGGATCGCGGCGTAGATCAGCATGTCGCGCCGGGTGCCGCCGATCCAGTGGTGGCCGCGCAGCAGGCCCTCCCGCTGGTACCCGGCGGCGGTGGCGACCTTGCTCGACGCGGTGTTCCACGGTTCGATGTACGACTCGACGCGGTGCAGCGCCGGGATGGTCCATGCGAACGCGGTCAGCGCCACCAGCGCACTGGTAGCCGCACCGCGGCCGCGATACTCCGGTGACACGGCGTAGCCCGCCGTGGCGCGGCCCTCCGGCAGGTCACGCAACCACAGCCCGATCGCGCCGATCGCCGTGTCGGTTTCGGCGTCGGCGATCGCGAACGAGAACCCGTCGCCGTCGGGGTGCTTCTGCCGTTGCCGCCGCACCCATTGCCGAGCCTGCTGCGTTGAGGGCCTCGCGGGCAGGCTGCCGATGAGCGGCACGTAGGGGTCCGCCCCGAGCGCGTGCGCCAGCGCGGCATCGGAGGGCTCGAATCGTCGCAGCACCACCTGGCCGTGTCTCGGCGCTGTGCGAGGCCATGGTGGGAGCGGGTCGGCTCCGGCTGGGCGCCGCGGTTCACAGGGTGGCGTCATCGGCGAGTGGCTCGAGCCGCGGTCGTTTCGGTGTCAGGCCGTCTCCGGAGGAGCGGCCACGCAGGCGGCGGCCCAGCCAGGGCACGGCGTGCTCACGTGCCCAGCGCAGATCCTGTCCACGTCGCGGCGGCGTTTCTGTCGGGGCCGGTGGCCGAGGGGAGATGTCGTGTTCCACGCCGAGCGTGTCGAGAACGGCGGCGGCGATCAGCGTGTGTCCGTGCGCGTTGAGGTGAATGCGGTCGGGTGACCACAGCCGCCTGTCGCGCAGCGCGCGCATCGACCACATGTCCACCAGCAGCGCGCCGTGTCGCGCGGCGATCAGCCTGACATGCTCGTTGTAGATGGCGGTGCGGCCGCGTAGCCGCCGAAACAGCGGGTCGTTCACGCCGTCGACACCGGTGAACAGCAATACGGTCGCGCCGGTGGCCGCCAGTTCGGCCACAGCGGCGTCGTAGCTGTCGGCCAGCGCGTCGATGTCGATCCTCGGCCGCAGCAGATCGTTACCGCCCGCGTAAAGGGTCACCAGGTCGGGTCGCATCGCCAGTGCCGGTGTCAGTTGCTCCGACAGCACCTGCCGCAACAGCCTGCCGCGGATGGCGAGGTTGGCGTAGCCGAGGCCGGGTTGGCGGCGGGCGAGTTGTTCGGCGGCCCGGTCGGCCCAGCCGCGTACACCGTTGGGTGCGGTCGGGTCGCTGTCACCGACCCCTTCGGTGAACGAGTCGCCCAGCGCGACGAACCGATGGATCATGGACGCACTCTAGCCACGCGGGTGCTGTGTTCGGGCACACGTGGCCGGTCGACGAACTCGCCAAAAAATCCGACCACTGTGTCGATTCGCTGTCGATTCGCTGCCTGCTTGTTCGACGCGTAGGTGAGAGGGCGGCGAAGAAAGCGATCGCCACGACAGAGAGCAAGGAGTGACCACCGTGCGATACATGCTGATCGTCAAGGCCAACGAGGACTCAGAGGCGGGTGCGATGCCCACGGAGCAGGAGCTGGCCGAGATGGGCAAGTTCAACGAGGAGCTGGTCAATGCGGGTGTCATGCTCGACGGAAACGGGTTGTTGTCCAGCTCCGTCGGTGCGCGGGTGAAGTTCTCGGACAAGGGCAAGACCACGGTCGTGGACGGCCCGTTCACCGAGACCAAGGAGCTGATCGCCGGCTACTGGATCCTCGACGTGAAATCCAGGGACGAGGCCATCGAGTGGGCGCGCAGGGTGCCGTTCGGCCCCGGCGGCGAGATCGAGGTTCGTAAGGTCGCCGAGGAGGAGGACTTCGGTGAGAACTTCACCCCGGAGCTTCGCGAGGCCGAGCAGCGGCTGCGCGAGCAGGTCACCAAGCAGCACGAAGGCTAGCGATCCGCTTGCCGCCTCGGAGCTGACCTGCTCTGATGGCGGCCGTGAGCGCGATCGAAACACAGCGGACCGTCGAGGCGGTGTGGCGCATCGAGTCGGCCAGGCTCGTCGCGGGCCTGGCGCGGATGACCCACGACATCGACGCCGCGGAGGAGTTGGCGCAGGAGGCACTGGTCGCCGCGCTGCAACAGTGGCCGCAGTCAGGCGTCCCGGACAACCCGGGCGCCTGGCTGATGTCCGTGGCCAAGCGCCGCGCGATCGACGAGTTCCGCAGGCAGCAGCGGTTCGAGCGCAAGGTGGCCGAGCTGGGCAGGGATCTGGAACACGACGCCTGGCAGCAGCCCGAACCCGACCTCGACCGCATCGACGGCGGCATCGAGGACGACCTGCTGCGGTTGGTGTTCACCGCATGTCATCCGGTGCTGCCGACCGAGGCGAGGGTGGCGCTCACGTTACGGCTGCTTGGTGGGCTTTCCACCGGCGAGATCGCGCGCGCGTTCCTGGCACCCGAGCCCACGGTCGCGCAACGGATCGTGCGTGCCAAGAAGACGCTGGCCAAGAAGCAGATTCCGTTCGAGGTACCTCGGGGCGAGGAGTTGGCGCCTCGTCTCGCCTCGGTGCTCGAAGTGATCTACCTGATCTTCAACGAGGGTTACTCGGCGACGGCGGGGGACGACTGGATGCGTCCCGAGCTGTGCGCGGAGGCGCTGCGCCTGGCGCGGGTGCTCGCCGGGCTGGCGAATGCCGAGCCGGAGGTGCACGGCCTGGTGGCGCTGCTGGAGATCCAGGCTTCCCGCTCGCGGGCGCGCGTCGGCGCGGACGGAGAACCGGTGCTGTTGCTGGACCAGAACCGGGCGCGCTGGGACCAACTGCTGATCCGGCGTGGGCTGGCCGCGCTGGATCGGGCCGAGTCGCTGACCGACGAGCCCGGTCCATACCAACTGCAGGCGGCCATCGCGGCGTGCCACGCGCGGGCCCGCAGACCCGAGGACACCGACTGGCACCGTATCGCCGCGCTCTACGAGGAGTTGGCGGTGGTGAACCCGTCGCCGGTGGTGGAGCTCAACCGGGCGGTGGCCGTCTCGATGGCCGACGGCCCCGCCGCGGGCCTGCAGCTGGTCGACGAGCTTCGCGACGAGCCCGCGCTGCGCAACTACCACCTGCTGCCCAGCGTGCGGGGTGACCTGCTGGCCAAGCTCGGCAGGCATGGTGAGGCCCGCGCGGAGTTCGACCACGCGGCCGCGTTGACAGGTAATGAGCGTGAGCGCGCGCTACTGCTGGACAGGGCTCGGCAGGCGCGAGGCTCGTGAGCGGTGCGTGGTCACCGCCCAGTGCTCATGGCCGATCGGCTACCGGTTCGGCCAGCCGCGAGGCCAGGCCGCGGCGGGATCGCATCGCGCGCATCGAGGCGTTCCTGCGCGAAGGGTTCGGCTACATCGACATCCAGTCCACCCGCGTAGTTCGCCGCGCTGGAGCAGCCGGGCGCGCTGATCGCCGACATCAGGGAGTTCTTCGCCGAACCCGGTCAGCTCTCCAGTAGGGTCCGACCGATCCAGCCGCCGGGTTCACAGCCGGGTGGGATCGCGAACACCGCCGAGCCGACCGGCGTGGTCCAGGTGTTGAGCGCGTCCAGAGCGGCCAGCCTGCGCTGGATGGGCACGAACTGCCGGGCGAAACTGGCCTGGTAGGACGCGAACAGCAGACCGACGTCGGGGTTGCCGTCGGTGTCCACCCCGTCGTCGTAGTTGTAGCCGCCGCGCAGGATCCGATGCCTGCCGTGGCCTGGCCTCGCCCTGCGGATGTGCGCGTCGGCGGGGATCACCAGGCCGTGGTGGTCACGCCGGGTGAAGTCGGCGGCGTCGTGCTCGCCGCCGCCGGTGAGCGGGGCGCCGTCCGACAGCCGCCTGCCGATGGCCCTTTCCTGCTCCGGTGGCGGCACCCGGTCCCATCCGTCCAGGTCCATCCGGATACGGCGCAGGATCATGGTGGTGCCGCCCGCCAGCCAGCCCTGATCCGACCACACCACCTCGTCGAAGTCGTCATCCGTTTTGGGGTTGACGGTGCCGTCGACCTGTCCCATGAGGTTGCGCGGAGTGGATCCGGGAGCGACACCGGCGTGGTACTGAAACCCCGCTTGCTGCCAGCGCACGGTCGCGAACGGCCTGGCCCCGACCAGCATCACCCGCACCGCGTGGGCCACGGTGATGCTGTCGTCGCCACGCACCTGCACCAGCAGGTCGCCACCGCTCCAGCGGTCCTGCAGGCGGTCGATCGAAAATGACGGCGCGGGCACGAACCCGGCGGGCACGGCTTCGGGCTTGCCGACCGCGTCGAACAGGCCGGGGCCGAATCCGAACGTGATGGTGAGCCCGGCGGGCCGCCGCGCGAGCGCGGGCGCGGGATCGGCGGTGGCGGGCCTGCCCGCGGTCAACGCGGCGGCGTCCTGGGTCCACAGTCGCAGCAACCTGCCCACGGCCTCGGCGCCGACGCCCTCGCGCAGGTCGAGTCCGGCGAACACCGCGCGGGCCTGTACCGGTGTGGTGACTCCGGCCTGGTGCGGGCCGTGGAAGGGGATGGTGCGGCTGCCCGCGGCGTCGGCGGGCGGTGCGGATTCCTGGGTGGCGGCGAGTGTGGTACCCGTCCCAGCACCCGCCCCGGCGACCGCGCCGCCGACGCCCACGGCGGTGTAACCGAGCAGGCGTCGCCTGCTCAGCCGGGTGGGCTCGCCGTCAGTTTCCCGAGGACTTGCCATGCTCGTGATAGGTCTCGTCGGCCCCGGTGAACTCCTTGACCGGTGCGGTGACGGTCACCGGCTCGGCTCCGGACAGTTCGAGTGTGAGTGTCACCTCGTCGCCGGGCGCCAGTTGCCGCTTCAGCTTCATGAGCATGATGTGGTCGCCACCGGGCTTCAGGTTCACTGTGCCGTTCGGCGGCACCGGCAACCCGCCCTCCTTCTTGCGCATCACCATGCTCCCCTCGGAGGGGACGGTCTCATGGATTTCCACCATGCCCGCCACGTCCGTGGTAGCCGAGGTCAGGGTGACCTCGCTGTCGGTGTTGTTGCGCAGCCGCATGAAAGCGCCGGTCATGTTCGCGCCCTGACCGGTGTCTGCGGTGGCTTTCACCCAGGCGTCGGTGATGACGACGGCGCTTTCCTCGGCGGGGGATTCCGCTTGTGACTGTGATCCGCAGGCGGCGACACCACCCGCGACGGCCAGCGCCAGCAGCGATGCCAGCCAGCCGGAAGATTTTCTACGCACGACGCTCATCGTAAACCTGATACCCCTGCCGGTATTCAGTGGCGCCGCTCACTGGTTGGCGGCCACGCCCGAGCGACGTAGTCTCGCCGCTGACCATGAGGAGGGCCTCGATGACGGCACCGACCTGGTACGACGGCAAGCCGTGGCTGGCACTTTACGACACCGGGAACCCGGCGCGGATCGAGCCCGAGCACGCTGATGCGCTCACCATGTTCCGCGTCACAGCCGGGCGCGTACCCGACGGCGACGCCATCCGCTACTTCGACGGCAGGCTCAGCTATGCCCGCCTCGACGAACTCAGTGACGCCTTCGCCGTGGGCCTGCTCGACAACGGCCTTCGTCGTGGTGACCGCGTCGCGCTGTACTTGCAGAACGTGCCGCAGTTCGTCATCGCGCTGCTGGGGACGTGGAAGGCGGGCGGGATCGCGGTGCCGGTGAACCCGATGAGCCGGGGCCGGGAACTGCGGCCACTGCTGGTCGACAGTGGTGCCGTGGCGCTGGTGTGCCTGCGTGGCCTTTACCCCGAGGCGGCGGCCGTGCTACCCGACACGCGGGTGCGAGTGGTGCTGACCACCTCGGAGCGGGAACACCAGTCGCGCGACGACCCCAGGGCGTTCGGGGCAGGTGAGCCGCCCGGGCAGGCAGAGCTGGAAGGCACTACCGATCTGTCGGCACTGCTCGAGCGGTACCGGGGTACTCGCCCGCCCTCGGTGTCGGTGTCGCCGGACGACGTCGCCGTGCTCACCTACACCTCGGGCACCACCGGCCCGCCGAAGGGCGCGATGAACACCCACCGCAACCTCGTGTTCAACGCCGAGAGTTACCGGCGGTGGTGCCGGCTCGACACCAGCGACGTGGTGCTGGGGGTGGCCCCGCTGTTCCACATCACCGGAATGGTCGGCCACGTCGCCACGGCCCTGTTGTTGGGTGCTCCGCTGGTGCTGCTGCACCGCTTCGAGCCATCGCTGGCGCTGGACGTCATCCGCGAGCAGCGCCCGACGTTCACGGTCGGTTCCATCACCGTCTTCATCGCCCTGCTCAACGCCCCGAACGCGGACCCTGCCGCGCTCGCCTCGCTGCGAAAGATCTGGTCCGGCGGTGCGCCGATTCCGCCGAGCACGGTCACCGCGTTCGGCGACCACTTCGGCCAGTACATCCACAACATCTACGGCCTCACCGAGACCACCTCGCCCTCGCACGCCGTGCCACCCGGGGTGCGGGCACCGGTCGATCCCGTGTCCGGTGCCCTTTCGGTCGGGCTGCCGATCTACAACACCGTGGCGCGTGTCGTCGGTGACGGCGGCCGTGAGCTGCCGCCCGGTGAGATCGGTGAGATCGTCACCACCGGCCCGCAGGTGGTGCCCGGGTACTGGAACAAGCCGCGGGAGACCGAGGCGGCCCTACCCGGCGGCGCGCTGCACACCGGCGACGTCGGCTACATGGACGCGCAGGGCTGGTTCTACCTCGTCGACCGCAAGAAGGATCAGATCAACGCCGCCGGGTACAAGGTGTGGCCGCGCGAGGTCGAGGACGTGCTGTACGAGCACGGCGCCGTCCGTGAGGCCGCGGTGGTGGGCGTGCCCGACCCCTACCGCGGCGAGACGGTGAAGGCGTTCGTCAGCCTGCGGCCGGGCCACCATGCCGAGCCGTCGGAACTCATCGCCTTCTGCCGCGAGCGGCTGGCCGCCTACAAGTACCCACGCCAGGTGGAGATCCTGGACGAGCTTCCCAAGACCGCGACCGGGAAACTGCTGCGGCGGGAGCTACGTCAGCGCCACGGCGAAGCGTGAGGTCGCCTCATGCGGCGCAGAACTCGTTGCCTTCCGGGTCGTGCATGACCCACCAGTGCCCTGCCGGGCCCTGATCGACCTCACGCACCCGCGTGGCGCCCAGGCTTTCCAGCCTGGCGACCAGGTCACCCAGCGCCTCGGCTTCGGCGTGGTGCACGTCGATGTGCAGCCGGTTCTTGCCGGTCTTTTCCTCCGGTACGTCCTGGAACAGCAGCCTCCTGCCCTTGCCGACGCCGGTGTCGGCGTCGAAGGGGTCATCGGGGTGGCGGATGGCGGCGAAGCCGCGAAAGATCCGGCGACCTCGGTGTTCGCCGATCTGGCCCGGCTCCACCATGCCTGCCGCGAGCAGGCGGTCGATGAGCGCGCTGTTGTCCTCCAGCTCGTAACCCAGCGCCGCCGCCCAGAAATCCGCGAGCGCGGGGGCGTTTCGGCTGTCGAGGACCAGTTTCCAGTGCAAGGCCACGTAACTAGTTATAGTGGTTACATGGCTGGGTTGGCAAGCAGCGGCTTGATCCTGCGTTCCCACACCGGTGCGAGGTACCGGTTCGATCCCGGCGCGTTGTGCCTTGAGTTGACCACCACCGGGGGGCCGGGCGAGTTTCGCCGATTCGAGGTGCTGCACACACCCGCCGACCTCGCCGCGTGGGCCGCCCGGTCCCGGCTCAGCCCAACCCCTGACCTGGACATCTCCCAGGCCGAGGTCGACACCGCACGCACCTTCCGCGACGCGCTGTTTCGGGCGGCCACCGCCCGCGCGACCGGGGTCGAACCGGTGCGGGACGATCTGGACGTCATCAACCGCACCGCCGCGCACTTGCCACTGACACCGGCCGTCGGTCCTGACGGGAAGCGAAGCTGGGCGGCGACGGCCACCGGCGCGCAACTGCTCTCCACCGTCGCCAGGGACGCGGTGGAACTGCTGACCGGCGAGTACGCCCACCGCATCCGGGTGTGCTCCGGCGAGCGCTGTCACCTGGTCTTTGTCGACACCTCACGGCCAGGAAGCCGTCGCTGGTGCTCGATGGAGCACTGCGGCAACCAGCACAAGGTTCGCGCGCTACGCGAGCGTCGTGGCGAGAAGGGATGATCCAGTATGCCTACCGGGCTCACCAGGGACGCGGGCTGGCAGATCGGCGTGTCCCACACCCTGCCCCACCCACCGACGACCGTGTGGGAGTTCGTCAGCGAACCCCCGGGGCTGGCACTGTGGCTTGGCACCGGCGTCGAACTGCGCTCACCCAGGCGCGGTACCACCTACCGCACGGACAGCGGCGTGGTCGGGGAGGTACGCGGCTACCGTCCGGGTGAACGCATCCGGCTCACCTACGGCCGCACCACCGTGCAGGTCACGCTCA
Source organism: Saccharomonospora amisosensis (assembly GCF_011761185.1). NCBI lineage: Bacteria > Bacillati > Actinomycetota > Actinomycetes > Pseudonocardiales > Pseudonocardiaceae > Saccharomonospora > Saccharomonospora amisosensis. The sequence goes on from NZ_JAAOYM010000001.1 coordinate 2,497,298, forward strand.
CCCCGGCCGAGGGCGGGCGCACCGTGCTGCGCTTCCACCAGGAGCGCATGGCCGACGCGCGGGAACGCGAACGCCAACGGGCCCACTGGCGCGAGGTGCTGGACGACATCGCCGTGGCCCTGGACGGCTGACGGCCTGGCTCAAGGGGTCACGATCGCGAAGTCGGGGTCCGGTTTGTCCAGCACCGACATCAGCCGCCGCAGCACATCCGGATCACCCTCGAGCGGCACGCCCGCGTCGGCGAGTTCGGCGGCGCCCGGGTGGCCGGACGCCAGCACGGCCAGCGCCGATCGCGGCAGCCGCAGCAACACGTCGGCCCGCGACGGTTTCGCTGCCGCGGTATGGCTGAGCACGCCGTTGCGCAGGGTGAGACGGTGCCGCTCGTGGAGGTCGGTGAAGTCGATGTCCACGGTAAGCCGTTCGTCCCAGCTGCGCGGGCCGTTGACGCGCACGGCCAGCGCGTCGAAGAGCTGAGTCGGGCTCAGCTGCGCGAACACATCCGCGGGTGCCGGTGCCGAGGCGCTTCCCAGCGAGCCGTGCCGCAACTCGTGGGCACCGGTGAGGTAGAAGTTGCGCCAGGTGCCGTTTTCCGCGCCGTACCCGAGCTGCTCGTAGGTCTCGGCCAACAGCGTGCGCGCCGCTTCGTGTTCGGGTTCGGCGAACACCACATGGTTGAGTACCTCGGCGACCCAACGGAAGTCGCCGTCCTGATAGGACGATCTCGCTTTCGCCACGACCTCGTCAGCGCCGCCCATGAACCGCACATACCGCTGGGCGGCCGCCTCCGGCGGGTGCTGCCACAGCCGCGCCGGATTGCCGTCGAACCAACCGAGGTAACGCTGGTAGATCGCCTTGACGTTGTGACTCACCGAGCCGTAGTAGCCGCGCGCGTGCCAGGCCCGTTCCAGTGCGGGCGGCAGCTGGATCGACTCGGCGATCTCGCTGCCCGTGTAGCCGCTGTTGATGAGGCGAAGTGTCTGGTCGTGCAGGTACGCGTACAGGTCGCGCTGCAGCGACAGGTACTCCACGACCTTGTCCCTGCCCCACGTCGGCCAGTGATGCGAGGCGAAGACCACGTCGGTGTGCTCGCCGAACAGGTCGATGGCCTCGGTGAGGTACCGCGCCCAGGCGCGCGCGTCTCGTACCTGAGCGCCGCGCAAGGTCAACAGGTTGTGCAGGGTGTGCGTGGCGTTCTCGGCTATGCACAGCGCGTTCAGCTCGGGGAAGTGCAGGTGCATCTCCGCGGGTGCCTCGGTTCCCGGCGCCAGCTGGAACACGATGCGTATTCCGTCGATGGTTTCCTGCTGCCCGGTGTGGCGGATGTCCACGGTGGGCGCGATCAGTGTGATGGTACCCACCGAGTTCGACGGACCCAGCCCCGTGCCCACCTGGCCACGAGGGCCACGGGGCAGCGAGGGCGCCATCATGTAGGCGCTTCGGCGCGACATCGCACCGCCGACGTATACGTTCTCCGACACCGCTGCCTCGAGAAAGCCCTCGGGCGCCAGCACGGGAACGGCTCCCGCGTCCACCTGCTGCTGCGTCGTGACACCTTTGACCCCGCCGAAGTGATCGACGTGGGAGTGGGTGTAGACGACGCCGGTGACGTCGCGGGGCCCCCGATACCGCCGGTAGAGCCGCAGCGCCGCCGCCGCCGTTTCGGCGCTGATCAGCGGGTCGATCACCAGCACACCCCGGTAGCCCTCTACAAAGGTGACATTGGACAGGTCAAGTCCCCTCACCTGGTAGATCCCGGGTGCCACCTCGTAGAGGCCCTGGCGGGCGACAAGTTCGGACTGCCGCCACAGACTCGGGTTGACGGTGTCGGGCGCCTCACCGTCGAGGAAGGCATAGGCATCGCCGTCCCACACCACGCGGCCGTCGTCGTCGCGAACCTCGCTGGGCTCCAGCCTGCCGAGAAACCCGCGGTCGGCGGCGGCGAAGTCGTCGGTGTCGCTGAACGGCAACGCCTCCCGAGTCCGTCGCTGCCGGGAGACCACATGGTCGTCGGGGGCGAAATCGGTGCTCATGGCGCGAGTAGAGGCTGGCGGCGGCGGGCACCGGTAGGGCCCAAGGACCTGACCGTGGTCCACGGTCGGGTGTCGCTGCCCTGCCGCTCGACGATCAGTGGGTGGCGAGCGTGGCCACACCCAGGCCGGTCAGTGCGACACCGCTGGCGCGTTCGAGGTGCGTGCCCACCTTCGGGCGGCGCAGCCAGCGCACCATCCTGGACGCGCCGATCGAGACCAATGCCAGCCAGCCGAACGCTACCGCCGCGTCGATGCATCCCAGCAGCAGCGTGGTCCCGATGACGCTCGCCTGCGCCTGCACGAACTGGGGTGCCACCGCCAGGAAGAACAGCCCGATCTTGGGGTTGAGCATCGCCGACAGCAGGCCGGTCCGGCCTGCTCGCCACCATGACAGGTGCTCGGGTGGGCCGGTGGTGCCGGCCTCCACCGGGCGGCGGGCACACAACGCCCGGACACCGAGGTAGATCAGGTAGAGCGCGCCGAGTATCCGCACGAGGGTGTAGCCGATGCTCCAGCTCGCCAGTAGCGCCGCGAGGCCGAGCCCTGCCGCGCCTGCCCAGAACAGCGATCCGATCGCGGCACCCGCCGCCGCGCTCAGGCTCGCTGCCACGCCGGATCGAACCGCGAAGCGCAGCACGATGAAGCTGTCCGGGCCAGGCGTGACAGCCAGCACCACGCACAACCCGGCGAAGGCGAGCAACGAGTCGAGCATCGTCCGGTTGACCTCCCGGTCCGGGGTGTCGCGGGATTCGTGTTCGATCAGGGTATTCGTTCGGCTGGCCGCGAGGAGTGCTTCTCACGGCTGCTGCCTGCTGAACGCGACCCGGGGGTTGAGGAACATCCGTGTCAGATCGTGCGCTGAGCCGACGTCAGCCCTGGTGGGCGGCTGACGGAACGTCAGCTGCCCACCAGGTACGGGCGTTCGGGAGCACCCTGCTGGGGCCTGTGCCCAGCGGTTTACTTCGCTTCGTCGCGGCGCAGTGTGATGCGCCACAGGCGCCGCGGTAGACCGCCTTCTTCGAATGCGGTCAGGTCGACCAGGGTGAAGTCGGTCGCTAGCCGGTCCACGAGTGCCCGGTCGAAGAAGTGGACGAGGAATCCGCCGTTTTCGAACATGTCGTCGCCGTGGCTGATGCCGGCGCCGTAGTGGGCGTCGCCGGTGTGGCGCACGGTGTAGACGTGCAGCCCGGCGGGGCGCAGCACGCGGTGGACCTCGGCGGTCAGGGCGTGGAGTTCCGGGGTGACCAGCGCCATGTTGAACAGCATGTGGCTAAAGACGGCATCGACGCTGGCGTCGGGCAGGGGCAGCGGCTGTCGTACGTCGTGAACCACAGTGGTCAGCCGCGAGGTGGTCCCGGCCGCATCGGCGGCCTTCTCCAAGTCGGCGAGGGCGTTGGGGGAGTAGTCCAAAGCGGTGACGGTCAAGCCGGCGTTCAAGAAGGCGCGGGTGTCGCGGCCCTGCCCGGCGCCGAGTTCGAGTATGTGGTGCGCTTGGGCGCGGGCAAACAGGTCCACTGCGTAGGCGCCTGGCTCGCTCGGCTCGGCGCCATACATCTCGGGGTTGGTCTGGAAGGTCGACTGCCAGTGCGCGCGCTGCGCGTCGCGTACCTCAGGTCCATTGGTCATTGGTGCCTCCGGTCGGGGAGTGGAATCGTTATCTTTGGCATGGAGGAGTGGGTCGGGGACGCGTTCGCCGTCACAGGGCCGCAGCGGGGGCGGCACCGGCAAAGGAACCAAGCCCAGGTCACTGACGCGCTGGACTGCCACCGGGTCGACGGTCACATCGTGGACGCCGAACGGCAGACCGCGCCCTGCCAGCCGGCCCGGCAGAACACCTCGACCACGCTGCCGGTCACCGTGCGCCCTCCTCCGGCCGGGCCAGCGGGCGCAGTGCCTCCAGTGCCTCGCTCAGCCCCTCGGTGGCCAGGCAGTAGAACACATAGCCGCCGCGCCGCTCGCCCCGCACCAGGCCACGGTCGCGCAGGATGCGCAGGTGGTGGGAGACGGTGGGCTGACGCACCCCGGTCGCCTCGACGATCGCGCTCACCGGCACGCAGGCCTCTTCCAACGCGGTCAGGATGCGCAGCCGCGTCGGGTCGCCCAGCGTCTGCAGCAGCGAGGCAAGCACCTGTGCCTCCACCACCGGCATCGGCTCACCAATGCCGGTCGTGATTGCCGCCGTCGTCATGTTCTGCACCACCTCCCAGGCGATATCGATATCAATATATCTAACTATCTAGATGTTCCCAGGTGGAGGGCGACGACAAGAACTCGATCGTTCATGCCACCAGCAACCGCGAGCGAGCGGGCGAGCAAACATGGCCGCACGGTGCCGAGCTGAAGGCTTAGCGCACGATCTGACGCGGATGTTCCTCAACCCCGACCCGGATGCCGCCTGTATTCAACTTACTGGTTGACGACTTGTTCCGGATGTCATACGGTCTTACTTAACCAATAGGTTGAATACGGAGGCGAGAGGAAAGCATCATGACCGCGAGTAAGTACCAGACCCAGATCCTTGCCGATCCCGACCTGCCGACCATCCGCATCGTCCGGGAGTTCGACGCGCCCCGCGAGCGGGTGTTCCGCGCGTTCACCGAGTCCAATCTCGTCGCACAGTGGACGGGACCAAGATCCGGCACGACCCGGATCGATCGGTGGGACTGCCGCACCGGTGGCAACTACCGTTACGCCACGGTCCTCGATGGCAGCGAGTACTGCTTCTACGGCTCGTTCCACGAGGTCAGGGCTCCGGAGCGGATTGTCCAGACCTTCACCTACGAGGACATGCCCGACGGCGTGTCGCTGGAGACCGCGACGCTGGAGGACCTCGGCGGCGGCCGTACCCGCGTCACGATGCTGTCCGTTCTGGATTCGATGCAGGCCCGCGATGGCCTGCTCGCCAGTGGTATGGAGGTCGGTGTGGTGGAGGGCTTCGAGAAGCTCGACGAACTCGTGGCCGGGTCGGCGTGACGGCGCGACGTTCGCCCGCCGAGGAACATCGGTGGGTCGCCGCGGTCTTCACCGACCGGGTGCGCGGCACGTCGCCTGCGGCCTGGGACAACCCGGCACCGGTGCGGGATTGGAAGGCGCGCGATGTCGTCCGGCACCTCCTCGAGTGGTTTCCGGGCCTCCTGGAGTCGGGGTCCCGGGTGCGACTGCCTGCCGGTCCTTCGGTCGACGACGACCCGGTACGCGCGTGGACCGTTCACAGCGAGGGTGTCCAGGCGTTGTTGGACGACCCGGCCACATCGAGCAGGACACTGTCCAATCCGCATATCGGTGAGTTGCCGCTGGATGAGGCGATCGACCGCTTCTACACCGCTGACGTCTTCATGCACACGTGGGATCTGGCACGGGCGACCGGGCAGGACGAGAAGCTCGATCCGGCCAAGTGCGCCAAGTTGCTGGAGGGTATGCGCGAGCACGAGCCCGCGATGCGCGCCAGCGGGCAGTACGGTCCGCGCGTCGAGGTGCCCGAGGACGCCGATATCCAGACGAAGCTGCTCGGATTCATCGGCCGCCGACCGTGATCGCGTAACGCCCGGTTTCGCGGGCGTTCATGGTCGGCCGCGGTAGCAGGCGGCCAGCGCGTGAAAAGCTGCCCGCGCGAGTGGGCTGGCGCCCCGGCGTCCGTATCCGCAGGGCTTGAACCGAGCGAGTCAGGCCGGAGCGGCGGACCCGCGGGTGCCTGGCTTGCGTGCCAGCAGGAAACCCTGCTGCGTTCGCTCCGGAAACGTCGGGTTGCCGTCCGGCTCACGCAGCATCGTGGCGCGCACGCCGAACCCGGCCCGTGTCAGCAACGCGACCACGTCGTCCATGCGCAGCCGGTGGAAGTCCAGCGAAATCCGGTGCTGGAGCGCATTGTCGAGGTGCAGCAGCCCGTCGCCGACCTGGAACGCCAACTGCAGGTACCCGCCGGGTGCCAACACCCGGTGCAGGTCGGCGATGACGTCCGGCAACAGCTCCCTGGGAACATGGATGATCGAATACCACGCGACCACCCCGCCGAGCTTCCCGTCCGCCAATCCGAGAGCCGTCAGCGACCCCACACCGAACCACAGCCGGGGATAGCTTCTGCGGGCGACCGCGACCATCCCGGGCGAGAGGTCGATCCCGAACGCGGGCAACCCGAGCTCGGCAAGGTGCCCCGTGATCCGGCCGGACCCGCAACCGATGTCGGCGACCGGCCCGGAACCGGCGGCGTGTACGAGTTCGGCGAAACCTCCGAGCATCGCACGGTCAAGCGGCCTGGCCGCCAGTTCAGGGCGAGCCCACTCGGCGTAGTCCTCGGCCATGGTGTCGTAGGAGGCACGCGTGTCGCGTAGGAACTGTGGTTCGGTCACGATGATCGACAGTAGTCAGTCCGGGGACGGCATGGTGCTACTTCCACATTCCGCATACCGCCCAAACGTCTCAGCCGGCGCCGATCACCCCAGGTCCAACATCCGTTACCTCGTCGCCGCGATCACCGAACTCCGCGCCGGTGGCTACGAGGCCCGCGACGACGACGCCGCCCGGCTCTCGCCGTTCGTGCGCCACCACATCAACATGCTCGGCCGCTACTCCTTCCTCACCCCTGAACTCGCGGGCGGGCCGCGCCCTTGATCGGGTCGCCGAGCTGGGTGTGGTTGGCCTCAAGGGGCACCGGGTGGCGGCAGAAGCTGTCTCGGGCGTTTATTCTAGTGCTAGAATATCTCCGTGGAGCTCACGCCCTCCGAACTGGTCGTTCTCGGGCTGATCATCGAACGCCCCCGACACGGCTACGACATCGAGCAGGTCATCGAGCGGCGTGGAATACGCCAGTGGACCGAGATCGGGTTCTCGTCCATCTACTACCTGCTCGCCAAGCTCGACAAGCGCGGGCTGGTCCACACCACCGACACCGGGGTCGCACCGAAGTCCAGGCACGTCTTCCACGCCACGGAACTGGGGCGGGGAGTGGCCACGCAGAACACGCTCGCCTACCTCCAACAGTTGCGTCCCGTCGCGCACCCGCTGCTGGTCGGCGTATCGAACCTCTCGCTGTTGCCCGATCGGCAGTACACGCGGGCGCTTCGCGACCGGCTCGCGAAAATCGAGGAGCGTATCGCCTCGGTGAGGCAGACCGAGGCGGCGCAGGCTCCGCTGCCGTTGCCCGCGCGAGAGGTCTTCTCCTACTCACTGAGCCTGCTGGAGGCGGAAAGGGAATGGCTCGCGCGGCGAGCCGAGGTTAGGTGATGACGCACAAGACCGACTTCAAGAAGGAGATCGACGCCTACCATGCCAGCAAGGGCAGGTACGAGATCGTCGATGTCCCCGACCTGCGCTACCTCATGATCGACGGACACGGGGACCCGAACACGTCCTCGGCCTTCGGCAAGGCGACCGAGGCGCTCTACCCGCTGGCCTACAAGCTCAAGTTCGCCAGCAAACAAGCACTCGGGCGCGACTACGTCGTCATGCCGCTGGAAGGACTGTGGTGGGCCGAGGACATGGACGCGTTCACGGCCTCCCGCGACAAGTCCAGGTGGGACTGGACACTCATGATCATGGTGCCCGATTGGGTCGACCATGAGATGTTCGCCGCGGCCACCGAACAGGTCGCGGCCAAGAAGTGCCCGCAGCGCCTGCATGAGGTCCGCCTGGAGACACTGTCAGAAGGGACCTGCGTGCAGACGCTGCACATCGGCTCCTTCGATTCCGAGGCCGAGGTGCTGGCGCGGATGCACCACGACTTCATTCCCGAACACGGGCTGCGCATGGTCGGCAAGCACCACGAGATCTACCTCAGTGACTTCCGCAAGACCGCGCCCGAACGACTCCGGACCATCCTCAGGCAACCCGTCACAGCCCACACACTCGCACCGCGGTCCTGAGCGTGTCGCCGACCGGCGGAGACCAGGGATGCAGCGAGGTGCCGGCGCTCCGGTTCGAGCGTCCGCACAAGGTGGTCAGCCACCACGAGGCGGCCGACCACGTCGAGTTGACGGTGCAGCCCCGTTCCTCCTGCGGCCTGGTCGGGCAGCACGGGGCGGGCAAGACCACGACGCTGTCCATGGCCGTCGATCTGCTCAGGCCGGACCATGGCAGGGCCGCCAACTCGTTCAGCACGGGGCGAAGCCTGCCAGCCCCCGCGCAGCCGAGGTAGCGCGCGCCAGTCGGCCCAGCGCCCGACCGGAGTGCACGGACGGGTGGCACCGTCGCTGTCGGGCGTTGGTGGCCGTGCGACGTTCCTAGACTCGGCGGGTGTGAACGAGGCAATTGGCCAGATTCTGCCGCTCGCCGTCGCCGTGACGATATCGCCGGTGCTGGTGATCGCCGGAATCCTGCTGCTGTTCACCGAGCGCCCGGTGTCCAACGGCGCCGCCTACCTGCTGGGAACCGTGCTGGGAATCGGCGGCGTGCTCGCCGCGCTGACCGTGGTCGCGGCCACACAGAACCTGTCGGCGGGCACCGGGGCGTCCGTCGGCGCGGCTTGGTTGCGGATCGTCGTCGGTGTGCTGTTGCTGGGCGGGTCGCTCCGGCGTTTCCGGGCGAGGCCCGGCCCGCAGGAGGAAGCGCGCATGCCGTCGTGGATGGGCGGCATCACGTCCTTCCACCCCGGTAAGTCCCTCGTCACGGGCCTGGTGCTGGGTGCGGCCAATCCGAAGAACCTCGCGATGGCGTTCAGCGCCGCCGTGGCAGTCGCCGGGGCGGGCCTGACTGTCGGCCAGAGCGTGGCCGGTGTCGCCGTCTTCACGGTGATCGCGGTGCTGGGTGTGGCCACACCGCTCGCCATGGTCCTGACGATGGGTGAGCGTGCCCGGCCGAGGCTGGACACCTGGAAGAACTGGTTGCGGCAACACAACTCCGTCGTGATGTCGGTGCTGTTCCTGGTTTTCGGCGTGGTGCTCATCGGTGAGGGAGTGCGGCAGCTGTGACGGCACGCCCGCCGGGGTAGGCCTGCTCACCCACTGACGACCTGGCACCGACGATGCCGGGCGGCACGCGGATTCCACCCCAGGCCGGCTCAACCCACCGATCGGTCCTGTGCCGCCTGTTCCAGTGTCCGCTTGTGTGTCCCGCTCGGCGCCGCGCTGGTGTCGAGCAGCGTCCGCAGGCGCTGTCGCAGTGGGCCCTCGTCGGTAGTCAGGTCGGTAGCAGGGTCGATGGTTGTGTCGAGGAGTTGGCCCAGGTGGTGCCGGAGTTCGGCGAGCTGGTCAGCGGCGGTGGCCGCCGCGCTGGATCGCTCGGCAACCTCACTGCGCAGCGCGGCCAGCTGGTCGTGCAGCGGGGCGAGGCTGGCCGCGTAGTGCTCGGTGGACCGGGTGAGTCGTTCGGTGAGGTCGGTGATGCGCTGGTCGGCCACGGTCTGGACCTCGTGTTGCCTGCGGGTGAACTGCTCGGCCTGTGCCGCCAAGCGTTGCTCCCACTGCTCGGTGAGGGTGGTGCGCAGCTCAGCCTTGGCCTGCTCCTCCTCGCGCCGGAGCTGGTCCAGCCGTTCCAGGGCGGTGGCGCGTTCGCCTGCCAGGTTGTCCTGTAGTTCGGCGATGCGCTGCTGCGCGGCGGCTGCCTGATCGAGCGCGCGCTGGCGGTCGGCGCGGGCCACCTCCGCCTCGCGGTGGGCCGCGTCGCGGGCTGCCAGCGCGTGGTCGCGCTCGGCCAGCGCCTCGCTCGCCTGCTTCTCGGCGGCGGACTGCTGCTCCCGCGCGTGTGCGGCCTGCTCGCGGGCCTGCTCGGCTTCGGCGGTGGCGTGGTCGCGCTCGGTGTGCGCGGCTTCGGCGTTCGCGACAGCGTGGTCGCGTTGCTCCTCGGCGGCCTGGCGGGCGGCCAGCGCGGCAGCCAGCTCGCCGGTCGCGTGGTTGTGCAGGGCGGCGATCTCCGCGCGCACCGGGTCGAGCACAGCCTGCGCGGCGGTGAGGCGTTCGTCCAGTGTGTGCACGTCGAGCTCGGTCATGGGCTGGTCGGCGCCGTAGACGGTGATCCAGATCTCGCGATGCTCGTCCAGCATCGCGCAGGTGATGGTCCTGGCGCCCCAGCTGCCGTAGCGGTCGGGGCCGGCGGGGCAGTAGGCGCTGGGTCTGCCGCCCTTCGGCGGCAGCGGGGGTAGTGGCGCGCCGCAGTAGGCGCAGTACGCCTGATCTCCAGCCGCCAAGGCGCGCACGGTGGCATCCCGTCGCTCGTCCCGGCTGCCTCGACGCACCGGCGGGATTCGCCGTGGCGGTTCGGTGGTCACCTCTGAATCGTCCGCGTGCTGACCTGTCACCGGCTCCAAGCCCCTCCCCGTGCTGACCTGCACCTTCGACGCTCATTTGGTTTGAATTAGGAAACTCTAACATGATCTTTGAGTTTGAATACTGATACCTCACGAGGAGTCGAGCGTCAGCTGAAGATCTATGGATAACTGGAATTATGGATATGAATCCAAGTCGAGGGTCTCGCCGACGCGCAGACCGGCTCGTGCCGTCTGTCTCGCTGAAGTCGGCACCGCCTGCGCTCGCAGGCGGCATGGGATCATGTGCGCGTGACCGCGAGTGGCCCGATTGCCGTTGATCTTGACGAGGGTGAGAGGGCGCTCCTGCGCGCCGGGCTACTCGACTGGGGCGGACCGGCGCGCCCGACTGACGCCCTCGCGGTCGCCATGGGGTTCTCAGACGCGGCACGGTTGTCACAGGAGGCTCGGGCACTCTGGCAGGAGATCGAGCGCACCGGGTCGTTGACAGCTCAGGACTGGCGGCGAGTGATGCTGGCTGTCGAGATCGTGTTCGTCAGCGATGTCGTTGGTTCAGGGCTGGACTGGCGGTTCACGTCCGGCATCAGTGACACCCAGACGATCGAGACGCTGCGGGGGCTGCAACGCAAACTGCCGCGATGGCGAGCCAGCGTCCAGTTCACCCTGGACAACGACGGACGCGTCACCGACCTCGACCCCAACCGACCACGCGCCTGAACCGGGTCCACCGCGACGTTACCGTGATGCGTCTTGGGTCCGGCACTACTCGGAACTGTGCACGCTGCTGGGGCTGCGGGATGCGCTGCGCTCCGGCGACGTCCGGGTGCCGGGCTCGCGCCGGTATTCCGACCCCTCGGTGTCACGGGCGGGCCGTCGACGTAGCGAGCTCCTCCCGGGCGCGGCGAGGGTCTGTCATCTGGTCCCGACATCGATCGGTGGGACGACGCGAGAGACGGTGTCGCGGCCTCGGTGCCGCTTGCCTCGGGACAGGTCTCGTTCGCCCTACTCCGTCGCGAGGGGCGGCGGGAACGGGGGGAGTCCGGGGAACCAGCTCGAGTCGATGACGGTCAGTCCGACGGTCATCGATTCGAGGTCTGTGTCGTCCACGTCCCAGCTCGCGCCCGCGCTCGTGTCGTACAAGGGGTCTTCCGGCGGGTTGGTTCCTTGGGACAGGGGCCACACGACGCCACGGAAACCGTCGGCTGTGAGATACCCGAGGAAACCGTAGTCGTGGGCGCGGCCCTTGACCACTGCCTTCGCCTCCGGTGTGATCACCAGCCAGGCCAGCGCGGTCGACACCAGATGCAGGTGCCCGTCCTCGGTCGGCACGGTCAAGGCGACTGCACCCAGCGGTGTGGTCGAGTTGGTGAACGGATACTTGGCGGTCGTGACGAAGCTTGCGTCCTGAACCTTGCCGGCGCCGACCAGGAGCCCAGCCCTGGGGTCGTACACGACGATCATCGTCTCCGCGTCGTCCGTGCCACCGTCGTCGTCGGTGACCCGGACGTTGATCGTGTTCATTCCCGCGTGTGTGAAGGCATGGCTGACGTCGCAGGTGTCGCCGCGGGCGTCGACGTGCGACTGTTGCCCGTCGTCCCAGGTGACCGTGCACGTGTGCGTGTCGTTGCCGCCGGGGTCGGTGAACGGTGCGCTGATGTGCACCTCGTCCTCGACTCGGTAGACGTCCCAGTCCTGCGGGCCTTCGAGGTCCAGCCTGGGGGCGACGTTGGCCACGGTGACGACAGCGCTGTCGCTGACCGGATGGTTGACGCCGTCGTCGGCGGTCAGCGTCACTTCGAACCTGCCGTCGTCGGTGCAGCGGAACCCGGTCTCCGGTTCGGTCGCTGCGGAGAAGTCGCACGTGGCGCCCTCGTCCACACCGTCGAGTGGCCTGTACGACCACTCGACGGCCGGCATACCCCCGTCATCGGCGGCGCTGCCGGTGAGAGTGAGCTCGGCCCCTTCGTCACCCGACACGTCGGGACCGGCGTCGACGTACGGGGCGAGGTCGTCCGGTTCACCGTTCACCGGCGGAACGCTTCCCCAGCCGCCGTCCCCCGTGGAGGTCCAGTTGCACTCGTGCTTCGCCACGTCCGACGGGCCGGCGACCTGGTCCCACGGGATGTTCGGGCGTTCGGCCTCCAGATCCCAGGTCGGCCCGCCGGACACACCGGGCAGCGCCCACGCCATGTGGCAGTACAGCTGCTTGTACAGCGATTGGCGCTGGTCGGTGGTGAGGTCGTCCGGGAGCGGTGTGCGGCGAAGAAGTTCCTCCCACACCTCGCTGGTCTTGTTCGGCGCCGATTCGACCGCGTTCCGGGTCGGCACCACACTGACGGTGACCGTCTTCCCGCCCTCGGCATAGTCCTCTTTGTAGACGCTCGAATGGAAGAACCACGAGGAGTCCGGGTCGTTGGAGTACGAGCCCATCCAGTCGTCCTGGTAGCCACCCTGGCCGAAGTGCTTCTGGCTTCCCTCGCTGTCCTCGACGTAGGTGTACCAGGTCATCGGCTCGAGCTGCTCGGTTCGATAGTTCGTCGGGATACTGCGGACGGACATCGGAATCGGCCCGGTGCAGTCGTCGAGCACCCTCCGCTGGATCGCGCCGCCCGCCGCCCACGTCACTCCCGGGCGCAGTTCGTCGTTGCACCGATCGATCACGACGAACGCGTTCACGCCGGGACCGGCATGACCGTGCTGGTGCCAGTAGTGCAGGCCCGAATTGAATTCCGCTGCTGCCTTGAATTTCCCGCTGTCGTCCAGGACGACGTCTGTGGTGGTCGCCGCGTCGGCGACGCCTGACAGACCTGCCGGTACCACGAGCGTGGTCACAGCCACGCAGAACGCGACCAGCAGCCGGGCCACAGCTCGTCTCATCGTTGTCCGCCTCCCCTGATCCCCCACAACGCCGTCATGACAGACCCGCCGAAACGGACATCTGCCCGGCTGAACCTGTGCACTGTAGTGGCGGGCGCCCGCGCTCCATCGACGGAATGGCAGGAAATGGCGAAGAAGGCACTCCTTTGGCCTAGTTCGGCTCCGGCACCTGGAATCCGCGGGTCTTCTGCTCGAGCAGTTCGGCCAGGCGCAGCGGGGTGCGGTCCTCGAACATCGGACCGATGAGCTGCGCAGGCCTGCGCCGAGGGAAACGAGCGCGATCGCCCGGCACGCACGGTCGACGTGGTCAGGATCAGTCCAGTCGACCGATTCGAGGAACTCCTGGCGTGTACGTGCGGCGCACGTTGCTGTCGTCGTAGGTGCAGTCTGGGTTCGGCGCGAACCCCGCATCCTGGAACGCCGCATCGATCGCAGCGACCCTGCTGTCGGTCATCAGCTGCCGGAACTGGCCGCGCGTGCTCGCACTGATCAGGTCTTTCACGGCAGGCCCAGCCTCGGGTCAGGCGAAACCACGCTGTGCCTCACGATGAGCCGCAACCCTGCGACGCCGTGAGCTCACCAGAATTTCCGAGGTACCTCCCTACATGCCAGATTCAGTGAACCAAGACCAGGGAGACCGGCTCACTGAATCTGGCACACAGCAGGTCGGGGAGCCCAGTGAATGCCAGAACCAACGAGCCAGAACAACTTCGCAGCCACGCCTCCGAACGACCGGTGGCGGCAGGGCAGGAGCCGGCCCATCAGTCTGCGTCGCTGTGCCCGGTTCGCAGTGTAGAGAGGACCTGGTCGATGCGGCGTGCGCGTGTCTGCGGCTTCTTGGCGCCTTCGACGGCCAGGATGTGCCGGCGGCGGTGGGTGTAGGACAGGCGGTTGTAGGCGGCTTGGGCCGTCGGGTCGGCGGCCAGGGCGCGAGCCAGATCCGCGGGTTCGACGAGGGTGGGCGGCTCGGCGTCAAGTTCCACCTCCACCTCCACCTCGACCTCGTCGCCGACGGCGACACCGGCGGCCCGGCGGTTCGCGTTGCTGAGGCCGAGCAGGTAGCGGCCGCGCATGATGGCGACCCTGCTGTGCCAGGAGTGTCCGTTGACGGTGATCGTCACCCTCGGTCGCGCGCCTCCGCCGAGCTCCTCGACGACTTCGGCGGGGACCTCCAAGCCTCGCATGGGCTCCGGGGGTTCGACCACGGTGTGGAACTTCATGATCTGCCCTTTCTGCCGCGCCGGACCGCCGCGGATGCGCGGGCACCGTCCGTGCCGACCGGTGCCCGCGCGCCACTCGTGCGGTCACGAGTCGTAGGTTGTGACCTTCCACAGGTACCCGTCGGGGTCGGCGAAGTAGCCGAAGTAGCCGCCCCACCGAGCGGGGGCCGCTTCCCTGACCACGCTGCCGCCTGCCGCGACGGCCTTGCGCATCACCTCGTCCACGGCGTCCCGCGAGTCGGGGTTCAAGTGGAAGGAGGCCCCACGGAATCCGGATCCCTCGGGCGAGACGCCCGCGTCCTCGGCCGCGGCGTCCCACTCGTAGAGGGCGAGTTGCGTGGAACCCTCCCCCAGGTGGAACGAGACGAAGTGCCTGGTGTCCTTGTCGATCTCGCAGCCCAGGCCTTCTGCGTAGAACCGCTTGGCTCGGTCCAGGTCGTCGACGCCGAGCATGACGGCGCTCATCTGCGGTGACACGGTGTGCTCCTCACGAGTATCAGCTGCCTGAAGCGGCGTTCTGGGATGCCCGGGCCGGTGCCCGGCATCTGGAGTGTGATCGCGTGCGCTACTCGGCGTAGGGCTGGTCCTCGCCCTGATCGCTGTAGCCGAGGCTCCAGATGTAGCCCTCGGGGTCGGCGAAGGTGCCGCCGTAGCCTCCCCAGGGCAGCGGGCCGGCGGGCTTGAGGACCGTGGCACCAGCCTTCTCGGCCTCCGCCATGACCTCGTCGACCCGTGCCTGGCTGCGGACGACGTAGGTGAGCACCAGACCGCTGAAGCCGCTGCCGTCCGGGCTCGTGCCGACCTGGTCGGCCAAGCCCTCGCGGCCGTAGAAGCCGACGGGCGAGGCGCCGTCGGAGGCGAAGAACACCGAGATGCCCCAGTCGTTCTTGATCGTCCAACCCAGTCCGTCGGTGTAGAACCGCTTGGCCCGGTCCATGTCCCTGACACCGAGCAGGATGGAGCTCACGTGAGCTTTCATGCTTGTCTCCTTCGTGTGTGAGTGGTCCGCCGGATGCGGCGGGGAGGACAGCCGGGCCCGGATGTCACATCGACGCGATCGCGCCGGTCACTTCATATGACAGAAATTTTCGCGGGAGTGTGACAGATGGCCGAGCAGGATTGGCTGAGCGCGCGGTTCGCCGAGCACCAAAAGCACTTGCAGGCGGTGGCGTACCGGATGCTGGGCTCGCGGAGCGAGGCCGAAGACGCTGTGCAGGAGGCGTGGGCTCGGGTCAGCCGCGCCGACACCAGCCAGGTGGAAAACCCCGGCGGGTGGCTGACAATCGTCGTCGCGCGGGTGTGTCTGAACATGATCGAGGCGCGCCGGAACAGGCCCGAGGAAGCTACCGGGGTGCTGCCACCCGAGCCGAAGCCGCCTCAATCGCGCGTCCATCCGGGAGGCCAGACCGGTCCCGAGGACGAGGCACTGCTGGCCGACTCGGTGGGCGTCGCGCTGATGGTGGTGCTGGACACGCTGACGCCCGCCGAGCGGCTCGCGTTCGTCCTGCACGACATCTTCGCGGTGTCGTTCGGGGAGATCGGCCGCATCATTGACCGATCGCCGGCGGCGGCTCGTCGCCAGCCGGGCGCGGCGCCGTGTGCAGGGCGCCGCCGAGGCGTCCGACGCCGCGCGTTCAGCGAAACGGGAGATCGTCGCGGCGTTCCTCGCGGCGGCGCGAGGCGGTGATTTCCACGCCCTGCTCGACCTCCTCGATCCCAACGCGGTAGCCGTCGGCGAGCTCCGCGGTGCCGAAGCCGTGGCGTCCTTCTTCACAGGCCGAGCCCAGGCCGCCCGCCTCGCCCTCGTCGAAGGCGAGCCCGCTGCCGTTTGGACCCACCACGGCGTGACCAAAGCCGTCATCGCCTTCACCGTCGAGGACGGCCGGATCACCCGCATCGCCGTCGACACCGACCCCGACCGGCTCCACACCCTCGACGTCATCCTCCTGCCCTCCACGAGAAAGAGCCGTGATGAGCAATGAAGTTCGACCGATTCGCGCCGCGACCATGAGCCTGCGGATCTCGTCCTGCTCCCTGGCCGTCGACGATCTCGATCAGGCGCTCGCCTTCTACCGGGATGCACTCGGCTTCGAGGTCAACGGCGACGTCACCTCCAGGGAGGCTCCGTGCCGGGCCGTCGCACCACCACAGCAGCCGGACATGCGGATCCTCCTCGTACCGCGCCCCACGGACCCGTCGACCGAGCGTTGGACAGCCGCGGATGACCTCGTACGCCGCATCGTCTTCGCGACCAACGACTGCGACGCCGTCTTCGAACGCTTGGAAGCCGCGGGCGCCGAGGTGATGCAGGAACCGATCGACCGTCCGGGAGTCCGCGACTGCGCCTTCCTCGACCCCTCCGGAAACCTCCTCCGGTTCACCCAGGCCACAGGTAAAGGTACGTGGGGTACAACCGGAACACGGCAGCAAGACACCGCGGGATGATCGGACGAGGTCGAGGCGATCGTGCGGGAGGTGCTGCGCTCGCGGTATCTGACCAGGCGGTGTCGGTTCCCCAGGTGATCCACAGGACCTCTGGCCTGCACTGTCCGGCAGGCCAGAGGCTGTGGTGCCGATGACAGCGCGGTGCCGACCGCCGGAGTACGGAATGCATCGGCCAGGCGCCCTGGGGCCGACTGCCGCTACCCCTGGGGTTTCGATCGGCATCGGTTACCGCAGTTGGTCGCGGCGGCGGGTCAGGTAGGCGGTCTCGGCGGTGTTGCCCGCCAGGTCGATGGCTCTGTCGTAGGCCGCGCGTGACTCTTGGCCGCGGCCCAGCCGGCGTAGCAGGTCGGCGCGGGTCGCATGGTAGGCGTGATATCCGGCCAACCTGTGCTCAAGCCGGTCGACGGACGCCAGCGCCACCTCCGGGCCGTCGAGTTCGGCCACGGCGATGGCCCGGTTGAGGGCGATGATCGGGGAGGGGTCGAGCTGGACGAGCTGGTCGTAGAGGGCGAGGATCTGCGACCAGTCGGTGTCGCGGATGTCGCGGGCGCAGGTGTGTACGGCGTTGATCGCGGCGAGGATCTGGTAGCGACCTGGGGCCGCCCCGGCGGCGGCAGCGGCGAGGCGCTGGCGCACCAGCTGGTGACCCTCGGCGATCAGTGCCGCGTCCCAGGCCCCTCGGTCCTGCTCGTCGAGGGCGACCAGTTCGCCGCTCGCTGAAACCCGGGCGGTGCGGCGGGCCTCGGTGAGCAGCATCAGCGCCAGCAGCCCGGTCACCTCACCGTCGTCCGGCATGAGGGCTCGGGTCAGGCGGGTAAGCCGGATGGCCTCGGCGGTCAGGTCGTGCCGTACGGGGTCGGTGTCGGGGCCGCTGGCCAGGTAGCCCTCGTTGAAGACGACGAACAGGACGGCGAGTACGCCGGAGACCCGAGCAGGCAGATCGTCGGCGGTCGGTACCCGATAAGGGATGCGAGCCGCCTTGATCTTGGCCTTCGCGCGGGTGATCCGCTGCTCCATGGTGGGTCCCTGCACCAGGAAGGCGCGGGCGATCTCGGGCACGGTCAGACCGCCGACCATGCGCAGCGTCAGCGCCACGCGGCTCTGCATCGCCAGCGCAGGGTGACAGCAGGTGAAGATCAGCCGGAGCCGGTCGTCCTCGATCGCACCGTCGATGGCACCGGGAGGTTCGACCGAGTCGTCGTACACCAGCCGAGCCTCCTTGTGCTTGCCGTCGCGCTTGTTCTCGCGTCGGATCCGGTCGATGGCCTTGCGGTTGGCGGTGGTGGTCAGCCAAGCGCCGGGGTTGGGCGGTACGCCGTCGACCCGCCACCGCTCCACGGCGATCGCGAAGGCCTCGGCCGCCGCCTCCTCGGCGATGTCGAGATCACCGAAACGCCTGGTCAGGGTGGCCACCACCCGGGCCCATCCCTCGTGGTGGGCCCGGGTGATCGCTTCCTCGACGCCGTTCACAGGAACGGCCGCACCTCGATCTTGCGATCGCAGACCTTCGACGCCTCGGTGGCGAGCCTGAGCGCTACATCCAGATCGGGGGCCTCCCACACCCAGACGCCTGCGAGGTACTCCTTCGACTCCACGAACGGCCCGTCGCTGAACACCGCCTGCTCGCCCCGGTTGTCGACGACCGTAGCCGCGTCGGTGTCCGCGAGACCGCCCGCGAAAACCCAGTAGCCCTCGGCGATCAGCCGTTCGTTGAACGCGCTGATGGCAAGCTGCCTGTCCGTGCTGCCGGGGTTGCTCTTGTCATCGATCACGGAAACCAGATACCGCATTTGAGATCCCTTTCCTATGGTGTCAAGCCAGCATGGTTCAGTGGGTTCAGTGGTCAGGGACTTCAGGCCGTTACATACTGCGGGCGCCCGGCAGGCCGGTAGACCTGGATCGTCACGCCCTTCGAGTCGACCCGCGACTCGACCAGGTCGAGCGCAAGATCCGGACCAGTCTCCGGGAACAATCTCGAGCCCTGGCCGAGGATCACCGGGATCACGATCAGCGTCAGCTCGTCGACCAGATTGTTCTCCAGCAGCCACCGAGTCAGGCTGCCGCTGCCGTGCACCTGCAACTCACCGCCGGGTGTGGCCTTCAGTTCACTGATGGCCGCCGCGAGGTCACGGCGGAGGACGGTCGTGTGCTGCCAACGCGGTGCGGTGAGCGTGGTCGAGGCAACGTACTTGGGGGCTTCGTTCAAGGCCACCCCGATGGGATGTGCGCGCATCTGGTCGATTGCTCCCCAGGAGCCGGCGAACAACTCGTAGGTCCGCCGCCCGAACAGGAACGCCTCCGCGCGCTGGTAGGTCCGCGTGATGAACGCCCTGGTCTCGTCGTCGCCCTTGCCCCGGGCCCATCCGCCGCGCTCGAACCCGTTCCTGCGGTCATCCGACGCGGCGCCGTTTCCCTGCATCACTCCATCAATGGTGATCTGGGTCATGGTCGTCAGCTTCATGATCGCCGTTCCTTAGCCTGGCGCCGCCCCTTGCGGGCGGCCTCACCCCTGCTACGAACGCCACCGCCCCGATCCGACACCGCTTCCCGAATTCTCTGCTTTCTCGGCGACCATCAGCTCCCGCGCCAACCTTGACGTTGACACTGTGACAAGGTCTTGACTGGGTGCAGGAGGTGGTCTCCATCAACGCGACACACCGGAACTCACCGGACACGCGGCTGCGCGACGCGCTGGGCGCCGCGGACTCCTCGACGCGGCTCGAGGTGGCGCTGGCGGTCGGCACTCGGGCCGATCCCGCTTTCGCCGACGCGCTCGTGGCACGCTGCGCGGTCGAACCGGACTTCTTCGTGCGCGACATGCTCACCTGGGCGCTGACCCGCCTGCCTGCCGAGAACACGGTGCCCAGACTCCTCGCGGAGTTGCGTTCCGAGCGTGCGCAGGCCCGAAGTCAGGCGCTGCACACGCTGTCCAAGATCGGGGACAGCAAGGCGTGGCCCGCGATCACGCGGTCGTTGCTGCACGACTCCGACGACGAGGTCGCGCGAAGCGCATGGCGTGCTGCCGTCGTCCTCGTGCCCGCGGCGAAACGCGAGGGGCTGGCCACGGAATTGGCCGCGCAACTGGGTCGCGGAGACCGGGAGATGCGGCTGAGTCTCAGCCGAGCCCTCGTGGCACTCGAAGACGTGATCGAGCCCGCCCTGCGGGCTGGACTGGACAGCGCCGACCCGGCGGTGCGAGCGCATGCCCGTGCCACGCAGCGGCTGCTGGACGATCCGGATGCCGGGTTCGACCTGGCTGTCGACGAGGCGAACCGGGTCGTGGCGCTCGGCTCGCGGCGGGTCGAGGCAGGCACGTGCTGATCGGTGAGGTCGCACGCTGCTGCGGGGTGAGTGCCCGGATGCTCAGGCACTACGACTCGCTCGGGCTGGTGCGGCCGACGGGCCGCACAGTGGGTGGGTACCGCGAGTACTCCGAGGCGGACATTCGCCGGATCCTGCATGTGGAAGGTCTGCGGTCACTGGGGTTGTCGCTGCGACAGATCGGCCGTGCCCTGGAGGATCCCTCCTTCACCCCAGCCGCACTGATCAGCGACCTCATCGGACGGACCGAGGACCGGTTGAAGCGGGAGCGGGAACTGCTCGAACGGCTTCGCGCCATCGAAACCTCGGCGCCCGCCGGCTGGCAGGGCGTCCTGCGCATCGTCGAACTCCTGCACGGACTCAACTCGCCCAGCGCGGCACACCGGCAGCAGGCCGTGCTGGCCCCGGCCGAGGACCCGACGGTCCCGGCGGAACTGCTGGCCAAAGCGGTCCTCGGCGAATCCGATCCGAATGTCGCAGGCGCTCTGCAGTGGGCCCTCGCGCGAGCAGGCGGCGACGGTGTGGCGAGTGTGGCCTCCGGGGTGTATTCGGAGAACGTCGACATCCGCCGCCGTGCGGTTCTCGCCATCGCCGAGTTGCCCGGTGACGAGTCGACCGCCGTGCTCACGGACGCGCTCGGGGACTCGGACACGACAGTGCGTGCGCGTGCCGCGCTGGCATTGGGCAGGCGTGGCGAGACCGCTGCCGTGCCGACACTCGTCGACCTGGTCCTTGCGGGCACGAACGACGTCGAGGCGGCCGAAGTCCTGGGAAAACTGTCGCTGGAGTCCGGATGCCCGGACTGGATCACGAGCGCACTTGTCGACCAACTCGCCGCGCACGCCGACTCCGCGGTGCGGATCCGCCTGACCCAGGCACTCGTCGAGTTGCCGGGAGCCAGGGCACGCAGCGCGCTGCGGGAACTGGCACAGGACGACGATCGGACTGTCGCCCGCATCGCTTCGGTCCTGGCGGGAGCGCTCGAGGAGCGTTCCGACGACTGAACGGGTCGGGCAACCTCGGTGTAGCCGCAGGACACGGGCGCGGGTTACTCCGCGGCTTCCCGCTGCGCCTCGGCGCGGCGCCCGTCGATCAACTCGGCGACCGCCGACTCCTCCTCGCCCTGCCAAGCCTGTGCGACCTCGCGGCGGGTGCGTTCCGCCAGCCGCGCGGTTGGACAATCTTCCTGCGGTCGCGGCTGCTGTGACGTCAAACTGGCAGTATGGCCGACATCATCGTGCGCCCCGCGCAGGACGATGACCTACCCGCGATCGCGGACCTGCGCTGGCGGTGGGTGCGTGAGAACGGTGAGACCCCCGCCGTCACGCGGGAGGAGTTCGCCCAATCCTTGGCGGCCTGGGCCCGCGAGAACCGCACCACCCACCGGTGCGTGGTCGGCGTGCGTGAGACGACGGTCTTGGGCATGGCGTGGTTGGCCGTCCTGCCACGCGTGCCGACCCCGAGCGTGTCTCGACGGCTGTGTGGCGATGTGCAGTGCGTGTATGTCGTGCCGGACGAGCGTGACGGGGGCCTTGGCGGCAGGCTCGTCGACTCGGTGTTGCGGCTGGCGGCGGAGTTGCGGCTGGAGCGGGTGACCGTACATTCCAGCCCACGAGCGATCCGGGCCTACGAGCGGCGAGGTTTCGCGTCATCGCCCCGGCTGCTACAGGTCTACTCGGCCGAGTAGGCAACCCGATCGCGACTTCAGGCCGCGCTTTCAGTGTTTGCGGACGACGCGCTCGGGTTCGGACGGCTTCCATATCGTGATGTCCAGGTGCCCGTCGCCGCTCTCGACCGTGGAGGCGCCGGTCAGGTCGGCGGCGTAGAAGTGTTCGAATGCCTGCCCGCGCAAGTCCAAGCCGATCTCGGCGAAGAGATACTCGGCGAACCGTTGTTGCTGGTCGCTGTCTCGTACGTCGCGCACCCGGCCCCACAACTTGGCGTCGCCCTCGACCGGGACCGTGGCGGTGGTCGCGGTGTGCAGGCAGAAGCGCGGGTCACGGGCCAGGTCGTTGAATTTCGTGGTGGCAGGCATGCCGACGATCCAGAGTCGATCCTCGAACAGTCTCGGTTCGATTGGACTGATTCGCGGGTAGCCGTCGGAACGCAGGGTTGCCAGCAGGCACAGGTTCGCGTTCGCCGCGTGCCTGCGGGCGAAGGTCGCGGCGATTCGCGGTGCGCAGGTGGCGAATTCGGACCAGCTGATCATGAACTACTCGCCTTCGGCCGGCTGATTATTTTCTCGTAGCAGCGGGATGGGACCACGACCGTGCCGCCGTCAGCGGTGGCTGCGGCGTAATCCATGGCGCCGCGGTCTTGCCAGCCCTGGCGTTCGTAGAAGCGGCGTGCGCGGGCGTTGCCTGCCACGACCGCAAGCCAAGCGCGCTGATATGTGGCCGCGATCGCACTCTCTCCGAACCGCAGCAGCTTCGCCGCGGTGCCGGTACCCCGGGCCGCCGCGTCGACGTAGAGTTGCTCGACTTCATCGGCGCGTACGGTCACGAATCCGACGAGCCGCTCACCGATGGTCGCCACCGTGGTGCACTCGAGCTGGCCGGGCATCCGGCTGCGAAAGTCAGCGGGACGTCGATAAGCCAGGAGGGTCGCTGGCACATGCCCCAGGTGGCCGTCCCGCCAGCCGTGATACCAGATGTCGGCAAGGGCATCCGAGTCGTTCGCGGTGGCTGGGCGTAGCACAGGTTCGGGAACTCGTGTCGGCATCGTGGCCCCTGCGTAACGGGTGTACATTAGTTTGACTGTGACGACAGTAGGGGTGGTGATGTGACAGGTCAAGTGCATTTCGACCGTTACGTGGATGCGGGTGCCTTCGTGGCGGCAGACCTGGTCAACCGCCTGATCCGGGAACCGTCCGGTACACCAACGGCGGCGGTGCTGGCGGATATCTTGGCCATCGATCCACCTTCTGTCGCCAAGTTGGACGTCGACGACGCACCCGGCTTCGTCGCACTGGCACACCGCTTGGACACGGTGTTCGACAGCCTCCGTCGAGGCGATCTCGATGCCGCGGCCACTGAGCTCAACGCTCTCCTGGCTAGCCACTCCGCCCATCCGCACCTGGCCAAGGAGAACGGCGAATGGCGAATGCATCACCATCCCGCCGATGCCGCCGTCCTGCCTATGTGGACCTCGATATGCTCGGAGAACCTGGCTCGCTTGATCGGGGCAGGCGAGTCGGCACGCATCGGCACCTGCGCGGGGTCAGGATGCGAACGGGTCTTTCTTGACGAGTCGAAGAATGCCAGCCGCCGCTTCTGCTCCACCACCTGCAACAACCGAGCCCGTTCCGCGGCATATCGCCGCCGTCACACGCGACGCTGACCGTCGCGGAGCCTTCCCGTAGCGTTCGATCATGGACACCGACCGCTGATCAGCCACGGAAGGGCACGCATGACCAAGGCCCTCGCCCCGCTGGGGCAGGCGGACAAGACCACCCGGGAGCGGTTCGCGGAGTTCCTGCGCATCTACGCGTCGCTGAACACCCGGCTGGCCTACGCCACCGACCTGGGCATTCCGCTGGACTGGGTGCCCGGCTACCGTGCGCCCGATCCGGCCCGCAGGCGCGGCCGCGCCCGCAAGGCCCAACCCACCGGGCTGGAGTGGCTGCCCTGGTGCCTGCGCAACGGGTTCGCCTCCTTCGCCGAAGTCCGGGTGGAGCACGTCGAACGCTGGCTGGCCGAGCTCGCCGAAGCCGGCTACAGCGACGCCACCCGCGCCAGGATGCTGTCGGCCGTGTCCGCCTTCTACCGCAAGTACCTGCTGCGCGAAGGACTCGCCCAGACCAATCCCGCCGCGCTGGTCGACCGCTCCACCCAGCACCTCAACCGGAGCAAGACCACCCCAGCCACCACCAAGATGTGGTCGTTCGAGGCCTGCCGCGCCCTACTCATGGCCGCCCACCTGCTGGCGGACCGGCACCACCACGGGCGCCGCGACCGCGCGATGGTCGAGGTACTGCTCGGCACCGGAGTGCGCGCCGAAGAGCTGGTCAGCGTCAACCTCGACGACTACCACCGGCCCACCCCCGGTGGCCCCGCGTCCCTGCGAGTACACGGCAAGGGCGCCAAGGATCGCCTCGTCGCGTTGGCCCCACCGGTGGCCGACGCGGTCGAGGCCTACCTCGCCGAGCGCAAACCCGCCACCGTCCCCGCCCGCCCCGGCCCGATCGGCCGCCCGGCACCCGAGCCGCTGTTCGTCACCCGCACCGGCGCCCGCGTGCACGTTTCCCACGTCCGAGCCGTGTTGCGGCGGCTGTGTGCCACGTTCGCGCCGCCACCGGACGCGCCGCCCCGCGCTCGCTGGCTGCGTGAGCTGCTGAGCACGGAGCGGGCAGCCTTCATCGCCACCCACCTGGCGCCGCTGCGCGACACCATCCACCCCCACTCGGCTCGGCATTCCTACGCCACTCATGCCATCTCCCGTGGCGCCGAACCCCGCCAGGTGCAGAAAGATCTCGGCCATGCCGCGCTGACCACCACCGAGGGCTACCTGCACGACGCCACCACGCTGGCCTCGTCGGCGGCCCACGAACTGTCCCCGGCGCTGCACCGTGGCTGGTTGCCGGTACCGGGCTGAACCGCGAACCGGCAAAGACCGCGGCAGCCGCACACCGTAACCGGGCGGATCACCTGGGGCGGGGCACCGGACCGCGCGACATTCACCCGGCTCAACTCGCTTGTCGGTAACGATCGAGGATAGCGGCGCGCAACGCCGGTCCCGATGCCCCCAACGCCGGCAGAATCAGCGCTCAGGACCGGCCGAGTTCCCGTGCGGGTTCGACCTGGAGGATTTCAACATATGCTGACGAACTACCGATTCGGGAGCGCCTCAGGCGGGCAGCACGTCCACCACCACACAGGCCGCGTTGTCCGGGGCGCCGTTGTCGGCCACCTGGGTAAGGATGGAGTCGGCAACCTGCTCGGCGGAACCGCCTTCGGCCAGCGTCGCGGTGATTGTTGCCTCGTGGAGCACGGCATGGACACCGTCCGAGCACAGCAGGTACCGGTCTCCGGCCTGGGCCTGTCGGATCTGCAGGTCGGGTTCGGCGTGCTCGTGATGGAGAGCTCGGATCAGGGTCGCCCGCCGCGGGTGGGTGGCGGCTTCCTCGGGCGTGAGCCTGCCCTCGTCGACGAGGGACTGCACGAGGGTGTGGTCGTGGGTGATGCGGGTCAGCTCGCCGCCTCGCAGCAGATAGGCGCGCGAGTCGCCGATGTGCACGATCGCCACCTGCGCTCCGGACCACAGCAGGGCGGTGAGCGTGGTGCCCGTGTCGGCGTGCGGTACTGGTGACCGCGCCGACCACCTGCGGTAGGCGACCGGCGGGTACCGGCGCATCCAGCGGCTCCACAGCGCGCATGACCGCGGCCCCGGCCGAGCCGCCGCCGCTGCCTGCGCCGAAACCATCGGCGACAGCGAACAGGTCGGTGCCCGCGTAGACCGCGTCCTGGTTCGTCGGTCGCACCGGTCCGCACTCCAGCCGGGCCGCCGCCCGCAGCCGCACGTCCTGGGTTCGCTCTGTCATGTCGGTGTCCTTTCGGGACAGTTGGTCGACCAGGAAAGCAGCCAGCTCCTTGCGGGCGGCCGTGTCGGCCTCCACCTGCCGCCAGTAGGAGGCGACCTCGGAGGCCGCCGCGGCCGAGGGCAGGTCGCACACCGTTCGAATCCGCGCAAGGGGCATGCCCAGCCCGCGCAGCCACGCCACCAACCGGGCGCGTTCCAGTTGCCGGTGCTCGTAGGACCGGTATCCGGAGCGCGGGTCGACGTGCGCGGGTGGCAGCAACTCGAGTTCGTCGTAGAGCCGCAGCGCCTTCGGCGTCAGCCCGCAGGCCCGCGCGAACTCGCCGATGCTCAGCCTGGCCATCTGATCTCCTCCTCGGCCGGGCGGGCGCCCGGCGACACCGACGGTGGGTGCTGCCCCAGGGTGAAGGTCAAGTTCAGGCAGGGTCGACTCCGGGTACAGCTTCGTTGCGGCGGTGCGTCGAGGCAGGGGAGAGGTCGATGGCGATCGACGGCGACTGGTACAACGAGTTCGGATCCCGCATGCGGCTGGAGTCGGTCGGCGACGGTGGTCTCAGCGGCGAGTACGTCTCGGCCGTGGGCCATGTCGCGGGTGACTACCGGCTCGTGGGGCGGTCCGCAGGGCCGACTGGAGCCGGACACGGACTCGCGCTGGGCTGGACGATCGCCTGGCACAACGACCGCGGCTCGGTGGACTCGGTGACCTGCTGGAGCGGGCAGTATCTCACCGACCCGGAGCGCATCCTCACCACCTGGCTACTGTCCCGATCCGCCGATCCGGACCAAGTGTGGGAGGCCACCGTCGTGGGGCAGGACGTGTTCACGCGGCGCCCACCCACCGACGAGGAGGTCGAGCGGTCGTTGCGCAGCGGGCGGCCGGTGCCTCATCCGCAGACACCGTGACAGGCCACGTCAGTCTCAACCCCGGTCGGTTCGGCTCAGGGTCCCGGTGATGCTGATGTCGGGGGCGATGCGGCGGGAGGTGCGGGGCAGGGAGACTTCGGTGAGCTTGCCGTCGTAGAGCATCCAGAGACCGAAGCAGTCGTCCTCCTCGTCGCGGACGAGAACCTGGACGGAGTGCGGGTCGGGCCACGGCAGGGACGCCAGGTGAACCAGCAGTCCCTGCCAGTTGTGCCGGGTGAACTGCACGACCCAGGCGTAGCACTCCTGCGAACCGGGGCCGGTGCCCGCGAAGACGGAATCGTCGACGCGGGTGAAGCACTGCTGCCACTCGCGCTCGGGGACCGGGCGGGTCAGCGGTTCCATCACTTCCTCGGCATCGCGCGCGAGGACGATGACCTCCGCGTATCTGCTCACGTCCCTAGCCCGCGCTGGTGGCCGCGAACCGTGCGGCGTGCCTGCCGGCGCGCCTGCCGAAGAACGACGCCTCACCCAGTTGGGTGCCGGAGGAGTAGCCGTGCCCATCGACGGCGATGTTGGACGCGCACGCGCCCACGGCGTACCCGCCGGGAACGACCGTGGCTGCTTCGGTGAGCAACTCGCCGTCGCAGGTGACGCGTAGCCCGCCGCAGGTGAAGCCGGAGTAGAAGGACTTGCCCGGTGTGAGGTCGTATGCTCCCCACGGCCCCTTGTCCAGCGGCACCAGGTACTCCTGTGCCTTGTGGAACGTCGGGTCCTCGCCCCGGGCGGCGTGCTCGTTGTAGGCCGCCATCGTCTGCGCCAACGCCCCACGAGGGATGCCCAGCGCGTCCTCCATCTCCTCGATCGTTTCCCACCCGTCGATCAGGGGCTGGAAGCCGTAGCTCGGCCGGACCATGGTCGCCGAGTCGAAGATCAGGTAGGCGACGCGATCGGGCTGCTCGAAAACGGCGGCCGCGGTGCGGGCATGGTAGGCGTCCTCGTTCACGATGCGCCTGCCCTGCTTGTTGACCACGATGCCGTTGAGTGCGTCCCCTGGCGGGTAGAACGGTCCGGTGATGAAGACGCCGTCCATGTGGTCGGCCACGCCACCGACGGACTGGCCCATGCGAATGCCCAGCCCGTCGTCGTGGGTGTTGCCCAGCGCCATACCGTTGGTCTGGACCGCTTTGAGGGCGGGGGCGTACTTCTCGATCATCGCGTCGTTCATGACGAAGCCCCCCGCCGCGATGATCACCGAGCCCGCCCGGATGTAACCGGAGTCGCCGTACTTCTTCCAGGCGGCGCCGACAACGCGCGTCCCGTCGCTGACCAGCGCGGTCACACCCGTCTCGAAGCGGACTTCCGCGCCCGACGCCTCGAGCTTGTCAAGGGCCAACCCCACCACCAGCGCGGCACCGCCGGTATCGCCCGGGGTCGGTGGCTTGTGACCGCGCGGGGCCGGCTGCTGTTCGACGTCGTAGGGCCAGGTCTTCTCGTTTCCGGTGAACATCAACCCCTGGGTATCCGGTTGCACGACAGCCTTGTGCGGGTAGAACGACCGCTCGAAGGAGAAGCCGAGCGACTCCAGCCAGTGGAAGTGCTCCACGCTGCCTTCCGCGTACAGCCGGATCTTCTCCGGGTCGCAGCTTGGTGACATCGCTTGGAGGTAGGCGCCCATCGCTTCGGGAGTGTCATGCCACCCGGTCGCCTCCTGGACGGGGGTGCCGCCGCCGAGGTAGAAGTGCCCACCCGCCATCGCGCTCGTGCAGGTCAGCCGGCCTCCTCTGTCGAGGACGAGCACGCTGGCCCCGGTGGCTTTGGCCTCGAGGGCCGCGCTGACGCCTGCCATGCCTGCGCCGACGACAAGCACGTCGACCTCGTCGGACCAGCCGCCCACGTCCTGAAGGTCGACGACTTCGGGGAGTTCTACGCTCATGACGATGTCTCCTGCTGACCGCCGTACGGGCATCGCTTCGGAACGAAATGCGGACGCCTCAGCGTAGTCATCGGCCGGACAAGGGCACAGACCTGTTCAGGCCGTGGGCCGCGACTCAGCGTGGCTCCTTCGGCGGCACCAGCGGCTCCGGTTCCTCGCACAGGACGGGGACGTCGATGCGGTCCAGGCCACCGCTGTGGCGTTCGTATCGTTGGGCGAGCAGCACACCTACCGGGCGGCCCAGTTCGTAACCCTCGACGAAAACCGCGTCGGTTCGCCTGCCCTCGAGCGTGAGGTAGCCGTCCCAGCACAGCGTGACGCAGTGGGCCGACCCGTTGACCTCCCGGAGTCGCTGCCGCCCAAGCATCACGCCGCCCTCGATCGTCGGGTTGTCCTCGTCGTCGACGAGGCGCGCCAGCTCCTTCGAGCCGTCCCGGGCCAGTACGGTCGCGAACGGCAAGAAGCCGTGCTCGGACTCGGCCGCGTGTTCCAGAGCGAGGTCGATCGTTTCGAAGACGAAGTCACCGGACTGTGCGTCGAGGTTGTCGAATTCGCCGAGCCGGTCAGCCGGTACCAGCGGCTCGGGCTCCTCCAACACCACCGGGTCA
Organism: Saccharomonospora amisosensis; assembly: GCF_011761185.1. Classification (NCBI taxonomy): domain Bacteria; kingdom Bacillati; phylum Actinomycetota; class Actinomycetes; order Pseudonocardiales; family Pseudonocardiaceae; genus Saccharomonospora; species Saccharomonospora amisosensis. The sequence goes on from NZ_JAAOYM010000001.1 coordinate 2,526,325, forward strand.
CCGATGCGCACGACGCGGTCGTGGTCGAGCCATTCGTACTGTTGGGCCAGCAGCACGCCCGCTGGGCGGCCCAGCTCGTAGCCCTCGGCGAACACCACCCCGGCATTGTCCTCGTCCTGCAGGGCGCTGCCCCACACCAGCGTGACGCAGTGAGAGGTCCGGTCCACAGACAACAACCGTTCGCGGCCGAGCGCTACCGCGTCCCCCACCTGGAAGTTGGGGTCGTCGTCGTCGGCGAACCGCCACACGTCGCTCGAGCCGTCGTCGCCCAGGATCGCCGCGAACGGGGTGAAGCCGGGTGCGCCGCCCTCCACGTGTTCGATGCCGCGCTCGATGGCATCCAGCGTGAACTGCCTGGCTCGCGGGCCGAGGTTGGGCAGCTCGGGCGCGGATCGATCCGCCGGTACCAGCGGCTGCGTCTCGTCGTCGAAGAGCAGCGGGTTCCCGATGAGGCTGACACCACCATCGTGCCGTTCGTACCGCTGGCACATGTGCACGCCTGCCTGCCTGCCCAGCTCGTAAGCCTCGACGAACACCGCTTCGGTCCGCCCACCGTCGCCGGTGAAGTAGCCGTCATAGACCAGCGTGACGCAGTGCACCGTCTCGTCGACCTCCCGGAGTCGCTGCCGCCCGAGGTCCACCCCGCCTTCGACCGTCGAGTCGTCCCGGCTGTTGTCGAAGAGTTTCCAGACCTGTTTCGAACCGTCTTTGCCCAGGATCGTCGCGAACGGAATGAAGCCGTTCGCCTCCAGCTCGGCGTACTGCATCCCGAGGTCGATCGCATCGAAGACGAAAGCGGTGGCGAGCGGGTCGAGGTTGGCGATCCCGTCCGAACTCATGCGTTCACGACCTCACATCCGTCAATTCCGTGCTGGTGGTGCCATGCGGCAGCGTCATCACCGTGAGTGTGCGTGCCCGCCCTGGCAGAACCATCCCAGCTGTAACATCCCCAGTCTGGCGTATACGGCCAGGTGGACAGCATATGCGGACGGTAGTTGCGGAGGTGGTACGGCCCCCTCCGCATCACTCAGCGGCGGGCCTTGGTACGGGGTTGAGTCGCAGCAGGCCTTCGGCAACCTGGACGAGGTCGGCGCCGCTGACGTCGGGTGCGGTGAAGACGTCGCCGTACCGGCCTTCCAGCCGGTCACACCAGCCGGCGAGGCAGCCGGCGCGTTTGGCTCCGTGGCAGTCCCAGGCGTGCACCGCGACCAGCGCCAGGTTCTGCGGCGACGTGCCGAGTTCCCTGGCCGTCACGCGGTAGACGGACGGGGCGGGCTTCCAGATGCCGGCCTGGTCCGCGGTGACGACGTGGTCCACGTGGCGCGCCAGTCCCGCCTGTTCCAGGAACCGTGCCGTGTTCTGCGCGCTGCCGACGGTCAAGCAGCCGACCCGCAGTCCGGCTTCGGACAACATGCGCAGTGCGGGTTCGGCATCGGGGTAGGCGGGCAGTTCGGCGAACCCCGCCAGCACGTGGTCGATGTCCTCCTCGGTGGCGGTGTGGTTGGTGTCGGTGCGCAACGCCTGCCGTGCCACCGACTCGAACGTCCGGAAATCCCCGCTGAGGGCCAGCGCCATGGAGTCGCGCTGGAATCGCATGAACCATGGCTGCAGCAGCTGCGCGGGTTGGCCGATCGTCTCCAGCCGTGCGCGCAGTGGCTCCAGGTTCAGCAGGGTTTCGAGTACATCGAAGGCGACGGCGTGCGGGCGAGCGGGCACGGGACCTCCTCGGTCGGCGACACATTCGTTCGTGGCCGGTTACCCACCGGGTGTGTAGTGCCAACCGGTGCTGCGGGAGGGCCGGGGCGACGGCGACACGACCGAGTGCAGCGCAGGTCAGCGACGTGCTGGCAGCTTCGAAAGTTCCGTGCCGGGTCGAGCGGGCGCGGCGGCGATGTCAAGGGTGTCGCGCAGCGGGCGTTCCTTGAGCAGCAGCACCGCGACCACCGTCACCACGGTGATCGCGGCGGTGACGAGGAACAGGATGCCGGTCGCGTCTCCGTAGGCCGCGCGCACCACCTCGCGCACCGGCTCGGGAAGCGATGCCACGTCCAGGGTGCTGCCGCCGCCTTCGACCGCATCGCCGACCGGGATACCGCGCGCCGCCAGCGAGGATTTGATGTCGGCGGCCACGCGGCCCGCGAGCACGGCACCGAGCGCGGACACCCCGGCCGCGCCGCCGAGTGTGCGGAAGAACGTCACCGTGCCGGTCGCGGCCCCGATGTCGCGAATACCGACGGTGTTCTGCGCCACCAGTACCAGGTTCTGCAGCAGCGCGCCGACGCCCGCGCCCAGCAGCGCCAGGAACGCCCCCATCCAGCCGAGGTTGGTGGTGTGGTCCACGCTGCTGAGCAGCGCGCTGCCTGCCAACAGCACCAGTGCGCCCGCGATGAGGAACGGTTTCGTCCTGCCGGTGTGCGACACGATCCGCCCGGTGATCGTCGAGGACAGGAAGAGACTGAGCACCATGGGCAGGGTCATCAGCCCGGCGTGGGTGGGGGAGTAGCCGCGCGAGATCTGGTAGTACTGCGCGAGAAACACCGCCGCGCCGAACATGGCGGTGCCCACGGCCAGCGAGCCGAGCACAGCGAGGCTGAAGGTGCGGTTGCCGAACAGCCGCAACGGCAACACCGGTTCACTGACCTTGGTCTCGACGAACACGGCCACCACCAGCAGCACCACCGCGCCCGCCACCATGGCGGTGGTGGTCCACGACAGCCACGCGAACTGCTTGCCCGCCATGGAGAACCACACCAGCAGTAGCGTGACCCCACCCACCAGCAGCGTCGCGCCTAGCCAGTCGATCCTGACCTGCCGGGTGACCACGGGCAGCCGCAGCGTGCGGCCCAGCACGACGAACGCCAACGCCGCGATCGGCACCACGACCCAGAAGCACCATCGCCAGCCGAGCGGGGAGTCCACGATGAGGCCGCCGAGCAGCGGTCCGGACACGGTCGCCACGGCGAACGTGGCGCCGATGTAGCCCGCGTAGCGGCCGCGTTCCCTCGGAGTGATCATGGCCGCCAGCACGGCCTGGATGAGAGCCTGCATGCCGCCGAGGCTGATCCCCTGCACGGCGCGGAAAGCGACCAGTTGCGGCATCGATTGCGACAGGCCTGCGAGGACGGAGCCGATCGTGAAGATCACGATGGCGAGTTGGTACAGCAGCTTCTTGCTGAACAGGTCGGAGAGCTTGCCCCAGACGGGGGTGGTGGCGGTGGAGGTCAGCAGCATGGCCGTGACCACCCACGCGTACTGGTCCTGGGTGCCGCCGAGGTCGGCCAGGATTCTCGGCAGGGCGTTGGACACGATCGTGGAGGACAGCATTCCCACCAGCAGTGCCAGCAACAGTCCGGTGAAGGCCTTCAGGATCTGCTTGCGTGGCAGCGACCGGCCGGGTTGGCCGGACACGGGCTGGGAGATGGGCGCGGCAGTCGTCACGGACTCCTTCCACAAATCGGTTGCTTGTCAAAGCTAACTAATTAAGTTGCGTGCTGCAACTACATTGTTTGTGGCGTTCGTCGTAGCGCGGGAGCCGGTCGTCGCTGTCAGGCCCTGGCCACAGGTTCGCGCAGCAACACGAAGCCGTGCCGGTCGACCGGCGCTGAGGTGGCGGACAGGATGACGGCACCGGCTCCGGCAGCCCGGTCGAGTCCGAGCCAGGAGCGGAATCCACCTGTGCCGCCGTTGTGCCAGGTGATCCGGCGTCCCCCGGTTCTCACCGTGATCCAGCCGGCGCCGATGCGTGCACCCCTGCCGAACGGAGCGAGGGGTTCCAGGGCTGCGATCCCGGGAGCCGAGCCGTCGAGCAGGGCGGCTGTGAGGCGGGCCATGTCCCTGATCGAAGCGCGGATACCACCCGCGGGACCCAGTGCTTCGCCGGTCCACGGTTGCCGCGCCTTGCCTCGCCGGCTCCTGCCGATGAGGTCGTTCGGACCGAGCTGCTCCGCTGTCGCGGGCACGTGACACTGGTCGAGCCCCAACGGGCGGGCGATGCGCTGGTGAACCAGCTCCGCGTAGGGCAGCCCTGCCGGGTTGGCGATGGCGTGGCCGAGCAGTTCGAACCCGAGATTGGAATAGCGTGGCCGCGGCCTGCCCACCTTCACGCTCCGCGCCTGGGCAAGGAGTTGCCCCAGGTCGTCGCCGTAGGGATTGGTGCCGTGCCGCCACAGAGCGATCGTGCGCCGCACCGGGTGCGCCGCTTTGGGCAAACTGGGCAGCCCGGAGCGATGCGTACTGAGCGAGGCCAACGTTACCGACGCGGCGGGCGCATCTCCCAGCGGCAACAGGTCACCGAGCGGCGAGTCGGACCGGATCTCCGCGCGTTCGAGCGCGTCGGCGTACAGCAGCCCGGTGACGGCTTTCGAGATCGACCCGATCTCGAAAGCCGCGTCCAGGTCGGCACCCCGGCTTGCCACCCTCACCTGCCCCGAGGCGAGCAGGGCGACTGCCATCACGGGGTGCCGGGGCCCGAGCAGTTCGGCAGTTCTCGCGGCGAGCCGACCATCCCCGTGCCACACCGTCACGACCGGCCACCCAGCAGCCGGTTCCCCCGGTACTTCTTGTGCACCGCTTGCTTGGACACTCCCAACGCGGCGGCGATGTCCTCCCAGGTCGCACCAGCGTTGCGTGCTCGGCGGACCAGCGCCGCTTCGGCGCGCTCCATCTCCGTGCGAACCCTGGCCACGGCGCCCAATCCCACCAGCGGGTTCCTGTCCGTCGTGGTCACCACAAGGTCGGCAAGTTCGGCAGCATCCATGCTGGTCAACCTAAGTTGACCTGAGCCTGGTGTCAACCTAGGTTGACGAAGTGCGCGGGTTGAGCGCGCCAGATCTGTGCAAGGCTGTGTGAAACCTGGAGCCGCCGAAAAAAAGTCGCGCCGGGATGTCGAGAACCCACGTGCGGCTGCGTCCCCGGAGCGAACGCGGCCACAACGGGCCGCATCGCACCAAGGAGAACATCATGGCCAAGTACCTGTTGCTCAAGCACTACCGAGGCGCGCCCGCAGCGGTCAACGACGTGCCGATGGACCGGTGGACACCGGAAGAGGTCTCCGCCCACATCCAGTACATGCAGGATTTCGCCGCCCGGCTGGAGACCACCGGCGAGTTCGTCGACGGTCAGGCGCTGTCACCGGAGGGCACCTTCGTGCGCTACGACGGCGAGGGGCGGCCGCCGGTCACCGACGGCCCGTTCGCGGAGACCAAGGATCTGATCGCGGGCTGGATGGTGATCGACGTCGACAGCTACGAGCGGGCGCTCGAACTGGCTGGCGAGCTGTCCGCGGCTCCGGGCGCGGGCGGCAAGCCGATCCACGAGTGGCTCGAACTGCGCCCGTTCCTGACCGAGCCGCCGACCATCACGGAGTGACACGCGGTGGACGAGGCCCTGCTGCGGACCCTCACCCCCACCGTGATCGGAGTGCTCGTCCGCCGCGGAGCAGACTTCGCGGCGGCCGAGGACGCCGTGCAGGACGCCCTGGTCGAGGCCGTGCGTACCTGGCCGGAGCAGCCGCCGCGGGACCCCAAGGGCTGGCTGGTCACGGTGGCCTGGCGCAAGTTCCTCGACGCGGCCCGCGCCGATTCCTCCCGGCGGCACCGCGAGGTACGCGTCGAGTTCGAACCGGTGCCCGGCCCGGGGGAGACGGTGGACGACACTCTCCAGCTCTATTTCCTGTGCGCGCACCCGTCCCTGACACCGGCATCGGCCGTCGCGCTCACGCTCCGCGCGGTCGGCGGCCTCACCACCCGTCAGATCGCGCAGGCCTACCTGGTGCCGGAGAGGACCATGGCCCAGCGGATCAGCAGGGCCAAGCGAACCGTTTCCGGCGTGCGGTTCAACCAGCCTGGTGACGTCGCCACGGTGCTGCGCGTGCTCTACCTGGTCTTCAACGAGGGCTACTCCGGCGACGTCGACCTCGCTGCCGAGGCGATCCGGCTCACCCGCCAGCTGGCGGCCAGGATCGACCACGAGGAGGTCGCGGGCCTGCTCGCGCTCATGCTGCTGCACCACGCTCGGCGAGCGGCGCGGACCGGTCCCGACGGCAGGCTCGTTCCGCTGGCCGAGCAGGACCGCACCCGGTGGGACACGCGGTTGATCGCCGAGGGTGTCGACGTGTTGCAGGCAGCGCTGGCCCGCGACCGCCTCGGCGAGTACCAGGCCCAGGCCGCCGTCGCCGCGCTGCACGCCGACGCCCGGACGGCCGAGGAGACCGACTGGGTGCAGATCGTGGAGTGGTACGACGAGCTGTTACGCCTCACCGGCAGCCCGGTGGCACGCCTGAACCGGGCCGTCGCCGTCGGCGAGGCCGACGGCCCGCGCGCCGGTCTGGCAGCTCTGGCCGAACTCGACCCGGCGCTGCCGCGCTACCCCGCCGTCGCGGCGTATCTGCACGAGCGCGACGGGGACCTGCTCACCTCGGCACGGCTGTACGCCGAGGCCGCCAGGTCGGCGCCCAACCTCGCCGAGCGTGACCATCTCACGCGGCAGGCCGCCCGCCTGAACGCGCGGCTGCGCGATTGAGCGCGGGGGCGGTCGGCTATCGCGTGCGGCACGGTCGCTTGACCTCCACCGCACTGCAGGTGCGAGTGTGACGCCATGACACAGTCACAGCCGGACCGGTCCGGCGACGAGTGGGGTAGTGCGGACCTCGACCTGGACGCCTACCTCGACCGGATCGGGCAGACCCGTGCCGAGCCGTCGATCACGGCTCTGCACGCACTGCACGAAGCGCATGTGCGCACCATCCCGTTCGAGAACCTCGACCCGGCGATCGGCCGCAGCCCCCGGCTGGACCTGGAGTCCATCACCGCCAAGCTGGTACGGCGCAGCCGGGGAGGTTACTGCTACGAGCACAGTCTGCTGTTCGCCGCGGCTCTGGAGTCCCTGGGCTACGGGGTTTCCCGCCGCGCCGCCCGGGTCTATCCCGACAGCACCGGCGCGCGCACGCACATGAACGTCGTCGTTCGAATCGAGGGCTCGGACTTCCTCGCCGACGTCGGCTTCGGCGCCTCGATCATGCACCCCATGCCGCTGCGGGACGCGACCGTGGTCGACCAGGCGGGCTGGAAACACCGGTTGACGCGAGTTGGCGGCGAGTGGCGGTTGGAGGCCGAGACCGCGCAGGGCTGGACCGCGGTGCAGGCCATCGGGGACGAACCGCAACGGCCGGTCGACTACGAATTGGGCAACCACTACGTCGCCACCCACCCCGACTCACCGTTCACCGGCCAACTGATCGTCAAACGGCTCGACCACGGCCTGTCCACCAAGCTCGTCGGCAGGGAACTGCACATCGACCACGCCGACGGTCGCAACGAACGCTTCCCGGTGCCACCAGCGCGGCTGGAGCAAACCCTGCACGACCTCGGTGTTGTGCCCACCGACGACGAGTTGGGCGCGCTGCGAGACCTCTACGAGCAGACCACGGCGCGCTGAGCTGAGACCGGGCAGGGCGGCCCCACCCACGAGTGGGAGTCGCCGAAGCCGCGATGGTCTGCTCGCCCGGCCGGTTGGCTGGGTTCACATCGCCACGTAGTCAGGCGGCTAGCCGTCGGTTTCCGGCGCGCAAGGCTCGCGCGCGGAAATCACTGAAACGGCGTGATCACACATGCGACGAAGGCGACGAATTGGACAGCTGTCTGCTCTGTGTGCTTGACACCTGTCAACCTTGCCTCATACTGTGATCGCCGCCACAAGCTCGGAGGTTACACGGCACAACGGCGTCAGGCCATGCGCGCTGGCTGTTCGGCACAACTCACCGTCGATCAGTACCGGTCCGGCGCCCGAACTGTCCGGGGGTCATGCGTTCCCCAAGAAGGCCTCCACACGCGCCCGGGCTCAACACAGCCGAAAGCGCGGATGTCCGATCCACGTGTGCGACGCGCACCCCCGCGTCGCACCACACCGATCGAGTCCGGTTCGTTTGCCCTCGTGTCAGAAGGAGATTCATGTCGTCTGTGAAAGTGTCCGGGCGGGTCAGTTGGAAGCGGTTCGCCGCGGCGCTGGTACCGGCTGTCGCGGTGAGCGGGACCCTGGTCGTTCTCACCGCCGAGGGAGCGCTCGCCACTTCATTCTCCGTGTCCGGTGAGCCATTCCGCGCCACCGCCAGCAGCGTGTCGGGAACGGGGTACGTGCACTACGGCCAGACCTTGTCCACCCAGGACGGCAAGCAGCACTACGTCGCCACGAACGCGCTGCGGCAGGCCGACATCAAGGACTTCTGCATGGAGATCAAGACGGGCCCGATCACGACCCTGCTGAAGGCGGGCGGCGGCGACAAACCAGTCTCGGGTTCCAATGTCGCCTTCATCGTGAAGGACTTCGGCGGCAACGGCGTCATGAACGACATCGTCATGGGTCAGGACGCCAGTTCGCTCAGCGCCGTGCCCGGCTACACCGGCACCGAGGGAGCCTTCGGCATGCAGGCCTCCTCTATCACCCTGGACGGTCCTGCCATGCAGGCGAGGGAGATGGCGGCAGGCACCATCGCCATGCCCGACTTCACCATGTCCGTCACCCGTGGCGGAGCCTGCTAGTGGTGGCGGCGTCCGGCAACGCGGACCCCGCCCGCGGCGAGGCTTCCGGGGAAGCCGAGGAGGCCGCGGACGTCGCAGGCGGGAAATCGCGCAGAAAGACCTTCCGCCGGTGGCGGCGATCGCGTCCCTTCTGGGGCGGACTCCTGCTGGTCGTGGCGGGTATCGAGTTGCTGAGCCTGCCACTGCTCGACGTGTTCATGAAGGGTGCGGTAGGCCTGGTCATGCACATGGGCGTCGGAGGCATCTCCGGCGTCGTCATCGGCGCCATGCTGACCGCCTGTGGCGTGCTGCTCTGGTTCGACCCGGCACACAAGACGTTCTACGCGGTCATCGGGGTACTGGGTGGCATCGTGTCGTTCCCCGCGACGAACTTCGGCGGGTTCATGCTGGGCATGCTGCTGGGGATCATCGGCGGCTCGCTGGCGTTCGGCTGGACGGAGCGGTCGTCGGCCCCGTCGGGCGACAGCGAGCACCGCACGGCCGGGGGAACGAAGGCCGGTGAGGACACCTCCGCTGACGATGCGGCTGGAGCCGGCCGCGCCAGCGGCTCCGGTTCCGACACCACCGCGGAAAACACCGGCAACGCGCTGGGCTTCCTGCGGCGCCGTGGAGTCCGGCTGGGAAAAGGCCGAGCGCTGCTGGTATGGGGGATGGCGGCTACCGTCGTCGGCCCGCTGCTGGTGGCGGGCTCCGCTGAAGCCTCACAAGCGACACAGCAACGCTCCGCCGACGAGTGCGAGCTCATCGTCTTCTGCTCGCCGAGCACGCCCGCGCCGGAGGACCCGGATTCCTCGGGCGTCGTGCCGACCCCGTCCGTCCCTGGGCTGCCGTCGGTCGACGTGCCGCTCCCACCAGTGAACGACCTGCCAGAGGTCCCGCATGACAAGAACAAGGACACGGAGCAGGAGGACAACAAGCGGGCTTCCGGAACGGCCGGTATCCAGGCCTACACCGCACCGGTCGTCCTGAAGTCGGGAAGCGTCCACGTGACGGGCTTCGCCTACGAAGGCGTGGCCGATGTTCCGCTGGCCGGTGGCGGTTCGGTGCGGATGATGAAGTTCACCGCGACGACCTTCAGGGCCTACGACGGGATGAGAGGTGACATTTCGCAGAACGGCGGCACCACGGTCATGACAAGCCCCTCGTTCAACCTCAGCGGCGACATCGTCCTCTTCGCCACGAAGTTCTCCGGCAAGCTGATGGGCGTTCCCGTGACACTGACCCCTGGAAACGCCGAGTCGCAGCTCATGCAGGCGCTCAAGTCGCTGACCCCGAAGATGCCGATCACGATGACCGATGTCTCCGCGAACCAGCCGATCATGGTGGCCAGGTCCGCGCATGGCAACATCGCCATCAGTGCCGGTTGACCGGGCCGCGGCACGTTGATCCGGACCGGTTTGGTGGTCCCGCCCGCAGCGGAGCGGGACCACCAACCGTTCACAACTCCTCGGCGTGCTTCCAGCACCAGCCCCCGGGCTCGTTAGCCAGTTCGATGCGCATCGCACCCTTCGTTTGCTGACCTTCGGCCTCGAGCACCACATCAGCGGTCGCGGTAGCGGTGTCGCCCGATTCCCGCACCGGACCCCGCAGCTGGAACGACTCGACGAACACCGCCTCGCGCGTGAAACCACCCACCTCCGGTTCCGAACCGGCGCAGACCAACTCGTTGAGCGCGGCCGGATCCTTGTCGGCGAAGCCCTGCGCGATCCGTTCGGTCACCGCAGCCGCCGGGCCGTCGCCCGCGTCGACCTTGCCGTTGTCATCGAGCAGGAAACCCGGGGCCAGCAACCCGGTGACGAGGAAAGTCGCGACGGAGACTGCCCACGCGGACAACCCCAGCCACAGTCCGGTCCGCTTCTTCGGCGGTGGCGGCTCGTGCTGGGCTTGCGGCGCCGCCGGGTAGTGGGCGAAGGACTGTGGATAGCCACCGGGCGGCGCCTGGCCACCCTGCGGGCACGGTCCTGGCTGCCCATACGGCGGCTGTGTCGACTGTGGCGGTTGTGTCATGGTTGCGGCCTTCCGTGCCTCACGGCGCCCCGATGGTGCGCGCGGTACTGAGACGCCCGGCCGACCCGAGTGGTTCGACCACCGCCGTGCGCGGACGCCGAACGCATTCTGCCCAATCCGGTTCGGGCCGTGAGCGGAATCAGCCGGGTAGCAGTTCGGTGACCAACCGGGAGAGTTGCCGGGCGTCGCGGCACTCGTACATCGGCACCACCCGCGCGTACCGCCGCGCCGCCGAATCACCCGTGCCCCACAGACCTTCCGGTTGGGGATTGAGCCAGTACACGTGCCGGGCACGCTCGGCGATCTGACGCAACGCGGGCAGGTTCGGGTCGCCGCCGTTGGTGCGTCCATCGCCGAGGATCAGCACACTCGTGCGCGGCCCCACGGCGTCCAGCCACTCCGACACGAACGTGTCGAGCGACTCGCCGTAGTCGCTGTTGGTGCCCCACCGCGTCAGCCTCGCCTGCGACATGATGCGCGCGGCGAGGTTCTCCGGCTCTCGCGCGCCCTCGCGCACCAGTTCGGTCACCTCATCGGTCCTGCCAACGAACGCGAAACTGCGGACCTTGCTGAACTGGTCGGCCAGTGCCTGCATGAGCAGCAACGTGAACTGTGCGAACCCGGCCACCGAGCCGGACATGTCGCACAGCAGCACCAGTTCCGGCCTGCCTGGGCGACGCTGTCGCCATGCGGGCCGCATCGCGACGCCGCCGGTGGCCAGCGACCTTCGCAAGGTCCGGCGCAGGTCCACACTGCCACGCCTGGCACGCCGGGCGCGGGCTGCGAGCCGGGTCGCCAGCTTGCGCGACAACGGCTGCACGGTCCTGCGTAGTTGCTCGAGCTGCTCGCGGCTCGCGCTGGTGAACGGCACCAGCTCAGCAGGAGGGGGCACGGCGTGCCGGGCGACGCGGTCACGGCCACGGACCTCGGCGGTGCGGCGACGGGCCTCGGCCCGAACCTGTTCACCGAACCCGGCGATGGCCGCCCTCGCCTGCTGCTCGGCGAGGGCGCGCTCGAACGCGCCCCCCGACCGCATGGCCTGCAGCACCCGGCTCAACAGGGCCTGCGGCCGAACCAACTCCAGCGTCTGGTGCGCCGACCAACCGCTCAATTCCGCCGCACCACCCGAGCCGCCCTCGCCCGCAGGGCCGAACTGGCCGAACGCGTCCACCCCGGCGGCCGCCAGCGCACGCAGCCGTTCCGCGTCACCGGCGGCGAGTGCGGCCACGAGTTCGTCCCGCAACCGCGCGACCGTGTCAGGCGCGGTGTCCGACGTGGCGTCGATTGCCTCCGACTTCCCCACGGCGGCGGGGAAGTAGAGGTCGAACAGGGCGTCGAACACCTGACGCTGGCCTGATCGGCGCAGCAGTGTCGCGGCCAGCGCCTCCCGCAGCCTGGCCCGGTCGGCCAGCCCGAGCACATCCACCGCCGCCGCCGCGTCGACGGTTTCGCCGGGACCGACAGCGACACCGTGCTCCCGCAGCGCACCGGTGAACTCCACCAACCGGGCTGGCAGCGCCTCGCCGGTCACGGCGACGCCGGGTCCAGCAGGCTGTCCAACCGCAGTTCCGTCATCGCCTTGCGGTGGTCGGCCTGGTACTTCAGCAGTACGCCCAGACTGGTCCGCACCACCTGCTCGTCAACGGTGTCAGCTCCCAGAGCCAGCAGCGTGCGAGCCCAGTCCACGGTCTCGGCGATCGAGGGAGCCTTGCGCAGCTCCATCCCTCGCAGCGCCCCGACCACCCTGACCAGCGACTCCGCGAGTCGAACATCAAGCTCGGGAACCCGAAGCGTCACGATGTCGCGTTCCAGCTCCGGCGAGGGGAAGTCCAGATGCAGGAAAAGGCAGCGCCGCTTCAGCGCCTCCGACAGTTCCCTGGTGGCATTGGAGGTCAGCAGCACGAGCGGCCTGCGCGCCGCGGTGATGGTGCCCAACTCGGGCACGGTCACCTGGAAGTCACCGAGTACCTCCAGCAGCAGCCCCTCCATCTCGACGTCGGCCTTGTCGGTCTCGTCGATGAGCAGCACGGTTGGCTCCGCGTTGCGGATCGCCGTCAACAGCGGGCGGGGGAGCAGGTACTCCTCGCTGAACACCTCCTCGCGGGTGGTGTCCCACCGCTCGTCCCGCGCGGCCGTGATCCGCAGCAACTGCTTGGCGTGGTTCCACTCGTACAGCGCGCGGGCCTCGTCGATGCCCTCGTAGCACTGCAGCCGCACCAGCTCGCTGCTCGTGGCCTGAGCCAGCGCGCGCGCCAACTCGGTCTTGCCAACCCCCGCAGGGCCCTCGACCAGCAGCGGCTTGCCCAGCCGGTCGGCGAGGAACACCGTCGTGGCCACCGCGTTGGAGGCGAGATATCCGGCACCGGCGAGCCGTTCGACGACCTCGTCGACGGAGCTGAACAGTGGTTGCTGCATGCCTCATTGTCGCCACGCCAAACCGATCGGCAGCGCTGGGCGTGTCCCAGGTCACCCCGACAGCACCTGTGACGGACGGTCGGCTATAGTCACCGGCGATGATGACCGGGATGGCGTTATGCCACACACAGATTGGTGACCCGGTAGTCACCTGAGCGCCGCGCGGGCGCCGCCGCTGTCGTGATTGACCACAGGTTCGAAAGCTCAATCACAACAGGAGGAATCTTGAGCGCGCGTTTCAACCACACCATCATCGCCGCGAAGAACAAGGACGAATCCGCGGCCTTCTTCCGCGACATCCTCGAACTGGCACAGGCCCCGTCCTGGGGCGTGTTCAGCAACCTCAGCTGTGAGGACGGCGTGCTGTTGCAGTTCGCGGAACCGCCGGTCGAGGCCATCCAGATGCAGCACTACGCGTTCCTGGTGGATGACGAGTTGTTCGACCGAGCGTACGCACGGCTTGTCGAGCGGGGGATCGAGCATGCGGCCGACCCGTTCTTCAAACGCACCGGTGAGATCAACTTTGGGCACGATGGGCGAGGGGTCTACTTCTACGATCCCGCGGGGCACGGGATCGAAATGATCACCCGGCCGTACCTGTGACCAGCGGTGGCCGCGGCAATGCGGACATCCCGCCCGCCGCGGCCACCACGACCCCGCCCTCGCCACGCCTGGCGAGTGCGGGCGTCACGGCGGTCAGGAAAGCCCCGCGTACTTCGTCGCCAGTTCCATACCGATCCGGCCGAGCTCACGCCGCACCTCGTCCGGTTCGACGACCGTCACCGACGCGCCGAACCCCGCGAGGTGCTCGGCAAGCGACAGTGCGCTGTGACCGGCCAGCCTGACCCGCACCCTGCCGTCCCCGACCTCGCCGACCTCGCCGACGCCTTCGCCGCCTTCGACGTGACAGTGCCGCCCGAACTGGTTGCGCAGCACGGAAACCAGCCACGGCGGCACCAGCACGGTGACCGAAACACCGGCACGCCTGCGCTCCACCTCCCGCGCCACCCGCTCCCACGCCTGGGAGAGCTCGAAGTCGGCGGGCCGCTCACCCGCAAGGTCGCTGACCTCGACGTCGCGTACCCGGTCAAGCCGGAACGTGCGCTGACCTCGCTCGGTGCCCGCCAGCAGATACCAGACGCCGTCCTTGCTCACCAGACCCCACGGGTCCACCATCCGCCGCGTCGCCTGCCCCGTCCTGCCCTCGTAACCCAGCCGCAGCTTGCGGCGCCGAACCACGGCCGACTGGATCGTGCCCAGCACCTCCGGTCGGGCAGGGCCGAGCTCACCCCACCCCGTGGAATCCACCACCACCGCGTCCGCCGCGGCCTGCGCGTCGGCGCGGAAGGTGTCCGGCAGCGCCCGCACCAGCTTGCGCAGCGCCGACCGCGCCCCCGGTGACGATCCGGCCAACGGACCCGCCAGCAGGAACAACTCCTGCGCCTCGCCCTCGGTGAGCCCGCTCAGGTCGGTACGCGCGCCACCGACCAGCGACCACCCGCCGCCCCGACCCGGCTGCGAGTACACCGGCACACCCGCCGCCGACAGCGCCTCCAGGTCACGCCGGGCGGTGGCCACCGACACCTCCAGTTCCCCGGCCAGTTCCGGGGCGGTGACCCGGCCACGGGCCTGCATCAGCAACAGGACAGCCACGAGACGATCGGCACGCACGCCTTCGAGTCTCGCAGCAAAACAGCTCACAGGATGAGCGGTTTCGCGGGCAATCCTGGGTGCCGGATCACCGAACGGGAAGGAATCCCAACATGTTGCGAGGACTCAGCACCGTCAGCTTCTTCGCCGACGACGTGCCCGCGGCCGCCCGCTTCTACACCGAACTGCTCGGCGTCGAGCCCTACTTCGTGCGCCCTGTCGAAGGGCCGCCCGCCTACGTGGAATTCCGACTCGGCGACCTGCAACACGAACTGGGCATCATCGACAGCCGCTACGCCGCACACCGCAGCGGACCGGATCCGGCTGGTGCGGTCGTGTACTGGCACGTCGACGACGTCGGCGGCAGCTACGAACGGCTGCTGTCGATGGGGGCGAAGGCACACGAAGCACCGCAGGACCGGGGAGAGGGCTTCATCACCGCGACCGTCACCGACCCGTTCGGCAACCTGCTCGGCATCATGTTCAACCCGCACTACCTGGAGATGCTGCCCAGCCGGTAGGTGTGCCTCAGCCGGGAGGAGTGGAGGTGGGCAAGGTTGCGACCAGCACC
The DNA here is from genome assembly GCF_011761185.1 of Saccharomonospora amisosensis. Classification (NCBI taxonomy): domain Bacteria; kingdom Bacillati; phylum Actinomycetota; class Actinomycetes; order Pseudonocardiales; family Pseudonocardiaceae; genus Saccharomonospora; species Saccharomonospora amisosensis. The sequence continues at coordinate 2,541,502 of NZ_JAAOYM010000001.1, forward strand.
GTCGCGCCCACCTCCTCGCACACGCGCACCGAAGGCACCAACCCGGCCTCGCCGACGAGGGTCCGCGCCGAGGGGAGTTGGGATCGCGCCACCTCGAACAGCACGTGGCCGGTCGGGCCGAGCCAGCGCAGCGCGGCGGCGGCGAGTCTGCGGACCATCGACAACCCGTCGGCGCCGCCGTCGAGCGCGCGGCGCGGTTCGTGATCGCGCGCCTCCGGGGGCATGGTGGCCACCGCCTCACTCGGCACGTACGGCACGTTGGCGACCAAGACATCGACCCGGCCCCGCAGCCCGGCGGGAAGTGGCTCGTCGAGGTCGCCCTCATACACGACCGCATCGGTGCCTGCCAGATTGCGGCGCGCGCACCCAACGGCGGCGGGCTCGAGATCGGCGGCGTGCAGTTGGATCCCCGGCACAGCCGCGAGGATGGCGGCACCGATGGCGCCGCAGCCGCAGCACAGGTCCACCACGACGGCACCGGGCCGGGCAAGCGTCGCTGCCTGTCGCGCGAGGAACTCGGTGCGGCGGCGAGGAACGAACACGCCGGGGTCCACGGCGACGCGCAGCCCGCAGAACTCAGCCCAGCCGAGGACGTGTTCCAGCGGAACACCCGACACCCGCCGGTCGAGCAACAGGCGAAGCTCGGCCGGGTCCGTGGTGGCCGCGCTCAGGAGGTGGGCCTCGTCCTCCGCGAACACGCAGCCCGCCGCCCTGAGGGTGCGGACCAGCATGGCTTGATCAAGGGGGAGTGACATCGAAAGCGCCCTTCGAGTGCCGTGGGCGCTCACGCTCGTCGAGCGGTCAGCGGACCGCCGGGGTGAGCACCCGAACGTTACTGGCGGAAACGGGTCTCACCTCCTCGGCCGATGTTGCTGCGTGGACCGACCCTACCGGACCGCACCAGTGCCTCGGGCCCTTGCCTTGATCAGGGAAGCCGAAGCCAGCCGGACCAGGTGTGCGCCGACTGAGCCGAAGACTGGTATTTCTATACCGACAGACGCTAGGGTGCCGGTATAGAAATACCAACACTCCGGAACGTGCGAGGCACTCGTGATCGAACTGAAGACGTCCGCGGAGATACAACGAATGCACCTGGCAGGCCGGTTCGTCGCCGAGGTGCTCTCCGAGGTCGGCCGGCTTGCCGATGTCGGCGTGAACCTCCTGGACCTGGAGCACCACGTGCGCGGCATGCTCGGACGACGCGGGGCGCAGTCGTGCTACTGGGACTACGCGCCGTCCTTCGGAAGGGGCCCGTTTCGCAACGTCATCTGCCTGTCGGTCAACGACGCTGTCCTGCACGGTTTGCCCCACGACTACACCCTTCGCGACGGGGACGTGCTCAGCATGGACCTCGCCGCCAGTATCGACGGTTGGGTGGCCGACTCGGCGCGCACGATCGTCGTCGGAACCGCCGCCGAGCAGGACCTGCGGCTCATTCGCGCGACCGAGGAGGCGCTGGAGGCGGCGATCGACGCGGCGCGCCCGGGAAACCGGCTGGGGGACATCTCCTCGGCGATCTGGGCGGTGGCCCGTGACTACGGCTATCCGGTCAACGCCGAGTTCGGTGGCCACGGGCTGGGCCGCACCATGCACGAGGAGCCGCACGTGTCCAACCGGGGCAGGGCCGGACGCGGCCTCACCCTCCGCCCAGGCCTGACCCTCGCGCTCGAACCCTGGTTCGCCCGTACGACCGACCGCATCCGCTACGACGCCGACGGCTGGACGATTCGGTCGGCCGATGGCTCACGCACTGCCCACTCCGAACACACGATCGCCATCACAGCCGACGCCCCCTTGGTGCTCACCCGGCGTGAATCGGAGCGCCCCGCGACGCGGTCGAGCACCGCCGGCAGGCTATCCACAACGGACGGCTGATCGCGGAGCCTCGCGACGCCGGGCAGTCCGGTGGCTGTCGCCGCGTCGGCTACCAAGCGGGCAGGCTGACTCGCAGCCGCAGGCCGTGCGCGACGGCCACGCGGTCGACGATCGTGGTCGTGTGCCAGCCGCGCAGCCCGGCGTGCAGGGCCGCGCGCACCCGGGGCAGCCGCCGGACGTGCCGGAGGAACGAACCCCGGCGCAGCACCCGCCCTCGGCTGCGTTGACCGGCGGCGGCCTGCTCGGGCGGGCACTCCACCCACACGAAGTGCCGGGCACGCCCAGCGAGCTGCCCCAGCAGTCGCAGCCATGCCCTGGTCGCCGCGCCGGTCGCGGGATCGTGCACCACTACCGGGCTGGCGTCGCGCAGGACGTGCCACGTCACGCGAAGCCGGTGCAGGACATGCACCAGTGGTCGGTACCGCGAGTACGGCGTCCTCGGCAGCAGAGCGCGGAGTCGGTCCCGCAGCTGGTCCGAATCCAGCACCGTGACCGGAGTGTCCGATTCGGTGCAGCGCAGCAGTGTGCTCTTGCCGGATCCGGGTAGCCCCGCGATGACCACCAGTGCCCTTGGTTCGATCGTCAGACGCCGCATGAAGGGGCCAACGAACGCCGAGCGGGCGTAGTTCACCGCGAGCGGCCTCCTCGTTGCGCAAGTGCCACCACGTGCCGGCGACAGCGACGCGGTGGCGTGAACCATATCTCGACTGGCGTGGACTCAACGGCGAGTTGGAGCCGCTGCTGACGAACCGGACGAGCGGCCCGAGGACGCTACTTGACATAATGTAGCTTATCGGCGCGCAAGGTACGGGAGTCGAAGTAGATGCGACTACTCCCGCCCCCTCGACATTGGCCGCAGTTGACCAAGCTCTGGCCGGTGCCGATCAGCGCCGACGCGCTCGGGTTCGCGAGCGTGCACTCCCGGTGCAGCGCGGCCAGGCGCGAAGTGGGATGATCTCTGCGCGATCAAGCATTGGAGGTTGTCCGGCTTCGCCGGTGGATGGCGTTTTTCACTCGGTTCTGACAGGGGGTGCCGCAGAACCGGCGAGTGCCATTCTTGGAGTGGTCGACATAGACCCGGTCACACCTCGGGGCGCCGCAGATGCCGAGGCGGCCAGCGCCGGTGCTGCCGATGGCCATCGTGAGGGCGGCAGCACATCCGGCAGCCCAGCCGACACCTAGGTCGCTCGTCGGGCCGTGAAAGTGCATGTGCCACTCGTGGCCGAAACGGTCCAGGCGAGGCTGCGGTTGGCACCATTCGAGTAGCGCGTTGACCTTGCTCCCCGCCTCGTCGAGGTCGTCGGCCTCGATGGCCTCGAACACATGTCGTGCTTCTACGGCAAAGCGAGTCAGCAAGCGCTCGTCCTCTTCGGTGACCTCGGGGACATGACCGTCCCGGACTAGCGCCGCGCCCAATGCCTGTCGCCGCTCCATGCCGGTGGGTGGCTGCCAGTCACGACCGGCGGACTCGGTGCCGGTCAACAGATTCACCAAGTCGGTTCCAACGCGCAACAGGTCCATGACGTGACTGTCAAAACGCATTTGACCAGTCTAATGGCGGGCTCTATGTTGGTGTCCGTGACTGCCAAACGCATTTTAGACAGTCCCACTGGGGTGTGCTCGTCGGCGAGACTGCCGCGCGCCGTGAAGGTCCTGCTCGTGGCGCGCTTCGTCAACCGGATGGGGGCTTTCTCGATGCCCTTTCTGGCCTCACTGCTCGTGCATGACCACGGAGCGAGCGCGCGTGTGGCGGGCCTTGTGGTCGGTGCATTCGGCTTGGCGACGATTCCGTCGCGACTGATCGGCGGTCTGCTCGCTACGCGCGTGGGCACCAAGCCCGCAGTTCTGATCGGACTCGCAGGTACCGCCGCTGCTCAACTGCTGGTCGCGGCCGCACCAGGGTTGGCGGTCGCCCTCGTCGGGGCGGTCCTGCTCGGGTTGTGCTTCGAGATCTACGAGCCGGCGAGCCAGGGTCTCGTCGCCGATGTCACCGCGGAAGAATCCCTGCCCCGCGCCTACGGATTGTTAGGGGCGACCTTGGCGGCTGCGGGGTTGCTCGCAGGCCTGCTTGCGGCCGCAGTGGGGCGTGTCGGTCTGTCCTGGCTGTTCGCCGCCGACGCCATCAGCGCGGTCGCTTGTCTGGTCCTGGTCGCCGCATGGCTCCCCGCTACCCCGCCATCCGGCGCAGGTGACGGACCCAATCCAATGTCCTCGCCGTGGAGGGACACGGGGTTGTGGTTGCTGATGACCACCGGCACCACGTTCGCCGCCGTCTACATGCTCATCCCCATGGCCATGCCGCTCGCGCTTGTGGCGGCGGATCGACCCGCGTCGGATGCGGGGCTACTTCAAGCCCTGGCCGCATTGGTCATTATCGCGGCGCAGCCGCTGCTGCGACACAGCGCGAACATCACCGGTCGAATCGTTGCCGGGTACGGTCTCCTCGCCGTGGGGTTAGCAGTCGCAGGACTCCACATGACCATGGCTGGTTATGTCGCCGCGACGATCATCATCGCCCTGGGGGACGTGCTACTCCTTGGATACTCCTACACGCTTGTCGCCGCCATTGCGCCGGAAGGCTCCAAGGCCACGTACTTCGCCATTTACGGCATTACCTGGGGTGTCGCCCTCACGGTGGGCCCACCTGCCATGGGCCAGTTGCTCGACAACGGCTTCGGAACATTCTGGCTAGCCTGCTCCGCCGTGATGCTAGCCACCGGCATCGCTCAAGTGGTCATCAACCGAGTGATCCGGGTCGGCAAACTCGAACGGGCTTGACCGCACTCCACTGGTGATCTCGCCGTGAATCTCCGCCCTACTCCCGGCTCGTGAACTCCCGTTCCCGCCAGTTGATGTCCGTGCCCGAACCGGCGCGTTCTCGGTGTCCTCGGTGGCCGTCACCACGTCCTCGGCCGCGCAGCGCAACTGGAACAGCCGGTCCTGCAACATGGCTAGCTCCGTGGCGGACAGTACGACGGCGTCTTCCGGCAGCCCGCCGCGCTGCACGGCGAGCCGGCGCTCGTAGGCGCGCTGCCTGCAGGACTGGCCGCAGTAACGGCGACGGCGGCCGACCGTGCCACCGTGCCGCAACCGCTGCCCACACCAACCGCAATGGGTCGGCACCGGCTTGCGCAGTCGAGCCAATTCGTCACGTGACGCAATTGCGGGGGTGGTGTGCTCGGCCGGTTCGCTCACTTCGCCGACCCTAACCGGTCACCACACGCTCATGCCTCGGCCACGCCGAGCAGGCACACTGACCGTATGACCGTGGCGCATCCCTACCTCGCCGAGCCGCTGCCACGAGCGTTCGCGCACCGGGGTTGGCATGTAGGCGAGCTGGCGAACATGGAGAACTCCCTGCCGGCCTTTCGGCAGGCCGTCGCGGAGGGCTACCGCTACATCGAGACCGACGTGCACGCCACCTCCGACGGCGTGGTCGTGGTGCACCACGACGCGTCGCTGGACCGCACCACCGACGGCACCGGGCCGATCGCCAGGCAGTCGTGGAACACCGTTCGCCGTGCGAAGGTCGGTGGCAAGGCAGGCGTGTCGCGGCTGGAGGACGTGCTGGAGGAGCTACCGGGCGCGTTCTTCAACGTCGACGTCAAGGCGGGCGCGGCGGTGGAGCCGTTCGTGCGCGCGCTGCGGCGTACCAATGCCTTCGACCGGGTGGCCGCCGCGTCGTTCTCCGACGCGCGACTGGCGCGTCTGCGCAAGCTGGCGGGCCCACGGCTGATCACCTCGCTCGGCCCGCGCTCAGCGGCCGTGCTGTGGGCCAACGGCTGGCTGCCGTTCCTGCGACCGGGCTTCCTCAGCCGGGGCGTCATGGCGCAGGTCCCGCTGCGGCAGGGCCCCATGACGATCGTGGACCGGGCGTTCCTGCGCGCGGCCACCAGGGCTGGCATCGAGGTGCACACCTGGACGATCGACGACAAGGAACAGATGCGGGCGTTGCTGGACCTCGGCGTGCACGGCATCGTGACCGACAGGCCGGACCTGCTGCGCGAGTTGCTGATCGAACGTGGCGCGTGGCAGCCGGGCGCAGGCGGGCAGCACGGCGACGCGGTCAGTTGACAGCCGGCTGAGTGCCAGCACAGCGCGGCCGAGTACTCTCCGCTCACCAACCTGAGAACCGTGCGAGGAGCCCGGCATGAGCACGCTCCCCCATGGCCCCGTTCCGGCCACCGACCCGCGGGAACGCAAGCGCGAACAGCGTGGCTGGTACTTCTACGACTGGGCGAACTCCACGTTCTTCACCTCGGTCATCACCGTGTTCGGCGCGCTGTACATGAGTTCGGTGGCGGCGGCCGACGCAAGGGACGACTTCGCCCGCAACGGGCCCACGCCGTGCGTGAACCCCGACGGCACCGACAACTACCTGCGCGACTGCGACATCAGCCTGCTGGGGTTCGAGTTCCCCGCTGGGTCGTTGTGGGGCTACCTGCTGGCCGTGGCCACCGTGGTCCAGGTGCTGGTGCTGCCGATCACCGGCGCCATCGCCGACCGCAGCCAGTACAAGAAGCGCATCCTCGGTTTCTTCGCCTTCCTCGGTGCCGCCGCCTCGGCGCTGCTGTTCTTCATGACCGACGGTTTGTGGCAGCTCGGCGTCGTGCTCTACATCCTGGGCAACATCGGCTACGGGGCCTCGATCGTCACCTACTACTCCTTCCTGCCCGACATCGCCACGCCCGACGAACGCGATGTCGTGTCGGCGCGAGGCTGGGCTTTCGGTTATCTCGGCGGCGGCATCGCGCTGGCGCTGCAGCTGGCGTTCTACCTCAACCGGGACGCCTTCGGGGTCAGCGAGTCCACGGCCGTGCGGATCTGCTTCCTCACCTCGGGGCTGTGGTGGGCAGCCTTCACGATCATTCCGCTTCGCAGGTTGCGGGAACACCAGCGCCCGCACGGCAGCGAGCACGGAGCGTCGGTGCTGCGGGCGGGTTTCACCGAGTTGCGCCAGACGATCAGCGCCGCCCGGGCGTTCCCGCTGACGCTGGCGTTCCTGGGCGCCTACCTGGTCTACACCGACGGCATCTCCACCGTGGTCGCCGTCTCCGCGCAGTACGGCAAGGAGGAGCTGCGGTTCTCCAACGAGGTGCTCATCGCCACCATCCTGGTCATCCAGTTCGTCGCCTACCTCGGCGGAATGGCTCACGGCCTGGTCGCAAGGCGGATCGGCGCGAAGAAGACCATCCTCGGCAGCCTGGTGATCTGGATGGTCGTCGTGGCATCGGCCTACTTCATCCAGGCAGGTCAGGAGTTGCAGTTCTATGCCGTGGCCGCGGGTATCGGGCTGGTGCTGGGCGGCACCAACGCGCTGTCGCGCTCGCTGTACAGCCAGCTGATCCCGGCCGGCAAGGAGGCGCAGTACTACTCGCTGTACGAGATCGGTGAGCGCGGTACGTCCTGGCTGGGTCCGCTGCTGTTCGCCGCGGTGGGTCAGGCGACGGGGTCGTTCAGGTACGCCATCATCGCGTTGCTGGTGTTCTTCGTGGTGGGCTTCGTGCTGGTGGCGCTGGTGCCGGTGAGAAGGGCCATCGCGGCGGCGGGTAACCGCGAACCCGCCGTGTTGTAGCCGCCGCCCCGGTCGGGGGTTCACCACGTCAGCCGGTGAGGTGAAACCCATGCCGACACGCGCGTCGACGCGTTCGGCTACGGTGAGTTACCGGGTACTTTGACGACGGTACCTCCGCCTCGGCAGAGGCGGAGCAGGTGCCCCTGGTCAGGGGCAGCTCCGGCTGATGTGGCCTGGACCGCACCGCTAGCCCAGGAGGGGGAAATCCCCAGGAGGGGGGCCGTGACGCGTCACGCGAACGCGTCACATGTCTCCCTAGATTGAGAAAGCCGTTCCGCGCGGGGTGAGGCTTGCCCGCTCGTGAGTAACGACATGGTCTGTTGGGAATTCAACCGGCCTAGCGTGTCGTTGCACAGGGTGAGCATCGCCCTGGCTCCTGAACGGGAGCCGACTGAAAGGACCCCATCATGGCCGACCGTGTTCTTCGTGGAAGCCGGTTGGGAGCGGTCAGCTACGAGACCGACCGCAATCACGACCTCGCCCCTCGACGTACCGTTCGCTACTCGTGTCCCAAGGGCCACGAGTTCGAGGTGCCGTTCTCGGACGATGCCGAGATTCCGTCGGTGTGGGAATGCCGGTTGCACGGCAGTGAGTCGGAGATCGTGGACGGCGGGCAGCCTGAGCCCAAGGAGGCCAAGCCCCCGAGGACTCACTGGGACATGCTGCTCGAGCGACGTTCCATCCCGGAGTTGGAGGAGTTGCTCAACGAGCGACTCGCCGAGTTGAAGGGCAGGCGAGGCCGCACGGCGTAGCGGCCGCGAGCCGACCGCTCCCCCTTGGCAGGCGGCGGGCCCCCGCGACAGTGACTGTCGCGGGGGCCCGCCGCTGTCATGAGGTCAGCGCCGCACGCGTGACCGCGACGAGCGCAGCCCGCGCAGCAGCGTCCGCAGTTGCTCGGCCCGGTGGCGCAGGCCCCACTGCGCGACCTTCAGCGCGGCCTCCCCCACGATCGAGCCGCTCATCTTCGACTCACCGGATTCCCGCTCGGTGAAGGTGATCGGCACTTCGAGCACGTCGAAGCCCGCCTGCACGGTGCGCCAGGTGAGGTCGATCTGGAAGCAGTAGCCCTGCGAGGTGACCTCGTCCAGTGCCAGCTTCTCCAGCACCGGTCGCCGGTAGGCGCGAAACCCCGCGGTGATGTCGTTGACCCGCACACCCAGCGCCAACTGGGAGTACAGGTTGGCCACCCGCGAGAGCAACTGGCGGTGCCTCGGCCAGTTGACGACGGCGCCGCCGGGCACGTAGCGGGACCCGATGACCAGGTCGGCGTCGGCGAGGGCGGCCAGGACCCTCGGCAGGTCCTCCGGCGCGTGCGAGCCGTCGGCGTCCATCTCCACCAGCGTGGCGTAGCCGCGGTCGATCCCCCAGCGGAACCCGGTGATGTAGGCGGCGCCCAGTCCGGCTTTCTGGGTGCGGTGCAGCACGTGGACGCGGCTGTCGGCAGCGGCCAGCTCGTCGGCGACCTCGCCGGTGCCGTCAGGGCTGCCGTCGTCGACGACCAGTGCGTGGACCTGCGGGAGCGCGGCGTGTAGCCGTTCCAGCAGTGGCGTGAGGTTCTCCCGCTCGTTGTAGGTCGGGATGATCACCAGCACCGGGTCGATGGCGCCGGTATGGGGTTTCCCCTCCGCCATAGACTCCCCCTTCTCGTCACGTGTCGTCGGCTACGGTGCGCCGCGTGCGCGGCCGGAGCACGAACCCGGTGACCACGGCGGCGAGCGCGGCACCGATGAGCACGTACTCGGTCCACGCACCGAGTCGATCCGACAGCGTAGTCTCCTGCCGCAGTGGCACGTCGGCCACCAGCGTCGCCGCGGTGTACAGGCTGGTCGACTGCTGAACGCTGCCGTCGGGTGCCACGATCGCGCTGATCCCGCTGGTTGCCGCCACGACGGCGGCCCTGCCGTGTTCGACGGCACGTAGCCGGGACATGGCCAGTTGCTGGTGGCTCATCTCCCCCGGCCCGTACCAGGCGTTGTTGGTTGGCACGACCAGCAGTTGCGCGCCCGCGTCGACCGCGTCGCGGGAGGGATAGTCGTAGGCGACCTCGTAGCAGATCACCGGCCCGGCCCTGGTTCCCGCGACGTCGAGGGCGCCCGCATCGGTACCCCAGCGCATGTCGCGGGTGTTGTCCAGGAACGGGGTGAACCACTTCGCGATCGACCGCATCGGGACGTACTCGGCGAAGGGCACCAGTTCCTGCTTGGCGTAGCGCTGCGTCGGCCCGACGCCGGGTTGCCAGGCGATGACGGCGTTCTCGGTCTGCCCACCCTCGCCCGGCTGGTAGAGCGCACCGATGAGGGTGGGCGTGTCCAGTTCGTCGACGAGGGCGTCGATGGTGGGGTCGTCGCCGAGGACGTCGGTGGCGGTCTCCGGCCAGACCACCAGGTCAGGCCGGGGCAGTGTGCCGTCCCGAATGTCGGCGGCGAGTTTCTCGGTTTGTGCGAGGTGGTTGGCGCGGACGATGTCGCGTGCACCGAGCAGGCCTAGCCCGAGGTCGGGGGCGTTGCCCTGCACCACGGCGACGGTGCGGGTGCCGGTTTGCGCCTCGGTGCCGACGGCTGGCCACACGGCCAGGCCCGCGACGGCGGGGAGCACGGTGGCCAGCGCGGGCGCGATCCAGCCACGGTGGGGTCGCCAGTCTCGCTCGCGGGCGCGCACGATCCACTGCGCGAGGCCGAAGCCGGTCACCAGCACGGCGAAGCCGACCAGCGGGACCCCGCCGACCGAGGCCAGCGAAAGGAACGCGCCTTCGGGCTGGCTGAAGCCGACCCTGCCCCAGGGGAAGCCGTTGGTCGGCCAGCGCGAGCGTGCGGCTTCCTGCAGCAGGAACACCAGTGCCAGCCACACGGGCGCGCCGGGCAGCCTTGCCACGAACGGCATCAGCCAGCAGGCGGCGCCGAGGTAGATCGCCAGTACGGTCGACAGTCCGAGCCAGGGGGCGGAACCGAACTCGTCGCCGAGGAAGTTCTCGATCCAGATCAGGTGGGCGAGGTAGAACGCCAGCCCGAACACGGTGCCGTAGCCCGCGCTGCCCCACGGGCCGCGACCGTGCAGCACCAGGCCGAGGCCGGTGAAGGCCAGCGGGGCCAGCCACCACAGCGGGCGGGGTTCGAAGCTGGCGAAGAACACCAGACCCGATGCCGCGGCCAGGGCGAGGCGGCCGAGCACGGGCAGGAGTCGCCGCAGCCGAGCCCGGCGTGGCTGTTGCGTGGTGGTCACGGGGGTCGCTGGGGTCGCGGCCGTGGCGGTCACTCGTCCAGCCTATTCGCCGGAGGTGAACTCGTCGTAGATCACCCGGCCCGCCAGCACGGTGCGTAGGCAGCGCGGCAGCTTCTCGCCCGGGTCCAGTGGGGGCAGTCCGGGCACCCGGGCGCGGGGGTCGGTGGACCAGCGTTGCACGCGGGTGTCGGGGGTGGCCACCACCAGTTCGGTGGCGTCCCAGATGGCGTAGTGGGCGGGGGCGCCGGGCACCAGGCTGCCGGTGTTGCCGTCGCGGTTGCCGGCGGCGCGGTGACCGGCACGGGTGTGGGCGTTGAACGCGGCCCTTGCCGATATGCCCGCGCCGGGTGTGCGGTGGTGCACGGCGGCCCGCACGGTGGCCCACGGGTCGAGCAGGGTGACGGGCGCGTCGGAGCCGAACGTCAGCAGCAAGCCCTCGGCGGCGAGTGTGGCGAACGGGTTCAGCGTGGTCGCGCGGTCGGGTCCGAGCCGGGTGGCGTACATGCCGTCGCGGCCGCCCCAGGCCGCGTCGAACAGTGGTTGCACCGACGCGGTGACACCCCAGCCGGCCAGTTGGCGTGCCTGCTCGCGGTCGATCATCTCCACGTGCTCCAGCCGGTGTCCGCGCGCGGCCAGCCGTGCCCGTCCGGCGCCGTTCGCGCCGAGCGCCTTCTCCGCGAGGGCGAAGCCCGCGACGACCTCGGTGACGGCCGCGTCACCGATGACGTGGAACCCGGCCTGGATTCCCGCCTCGGTGCAGGTAACGAGGTGATCGGCGATGGCGGCGGCGTCGAGGTAGCGTGCGCCGGTGGTGTGTGGCCGGTCGGCGTAGGGCTGGTGCAGCGCGGCGGTGGCCGAGCCCAGCGCCCCGTCGACGAACAGGTCCCCTGCCAGGCCGCGCGCACCGAGGCGGTGGGCCAACTCCGCGGCACCCAACTCGCCCCAGTAGGCGATGACCTCGGGCACGTCCGGCTGTCGCGCCAGTGCCAGCAGGGCACGCAGGTCGTCCTCACCGGAGATGTCCGGGCCCGCGCATTCGTGGACGCTGGCGATGCCCGCCGCTGCCGCCGCGCTCAGGAACGCCTGCTGGGCGCGGCGGCGCTGCTCCCCGGTGATGGCGGCTCGCGCCGCGCGGCGAACCCGGTGGTGGGCCGCACGGGTCAGTGGGCCCTGCGGTGACCAGCCGTCGGCACGCTCGGCGTCGGGGGCAAGCGCGAGCAGCGCGGTGGAGACCAGCGCGGAATGCGCGTCGACGCGGGTGAGGTACACCGGCACGCCGCCCGCGGCCTCGTCGAGTTCGGTGCGGCTGGGTAGCCGCGGGCTGCTCCAGGTGGTCTCGTCCCAGCCGTGCGCGAGCAACACCTCGCCGGGAGTGGCGGCCGCGCGGACGGCGGCGAGCAGTTCCCCGGAGTCGCCGACCCCGGAAAGGTCGAGGCCGGTGAGATGCAGCCCGGTGGCGGTGGCGTGCACGTGGGCGTCGACGAACGCGGGCGTGACCAGCGCGCCGTCGAGTCGCACGACCTCCGCGTCGGGGTGCAGTGCCTTGCCTGGTTCGTCCTGCCCCACCCAGACCACGGTGTCGCCGGTGACGGCCATGGCGGTGGCATCGGGCGTGCTCGGCGAGTGGATGCGGCCCCCGACGAGCAGGGTGGTGTCGGTTGTGCTCACGGGTTGAGTCTGCCAGCTCTACCCGGGAGAGAAGATTTGTGCCTACTCATAGATATGGCAGGATATTTTCACGACATAACCAACATTAGGAGCAGATGTGACTGCGATCCAGGAACCTGCTACCGAGCTTCCCGAGCAGCCCTACACCTACCGGCGTGCCGAGTTGGTCGAACCCGACTGGCGCCGGTTCCCCGGCTGGCGGGATGTCACCGAGGCCGAGTGGCGCGATGCCCAGTGGCAACGGGTGCACTGTGTGCGAAACGTCAAGCAGTTGCGCTCCGTGCTCGGGGACCTGCTCGACGAGCGCTTCTACGCCGATCTCCTCGACGACCAGCGGCACGCGGCGACGATGTCGATGTTGCTGCCGCCGCAACTGCTCAACACCATGGCTGCGCACGCCGGGTCGGACCCCGGCAAGGTCACCGACGCCTTCTACGCCGACCCGGTCCGCCGCTACATGCTGCCCGTGCTCAGCGACCGTGACCCGGACTGGCCGAGCCACCCGTACTCGCAGCGCGACTCGCTGCACGAGGCCGAGATGTGGGCCGTGGAGGGACTGACCCACCGCTACCCCACCAAGGTGCTGGCCGAGCTGCTGTCCACCTGCCCGCAGTACTGCGGGCACTGCACCCGCATGGACCTGGTCGGCAACTCCACCGAGCAGGTCGACAAACACAAGCTCAGCCTCAAACCGGTGGATCGCCAGGACGCCATCGTCGACTACCTCAAGCGCACCCCCGGGGTGCGTGACGTGGTGGTCTCCGGCGGCGATGTGGCCAATGTTCCCTGGCACCAACTCGAGGCGTTCCTGATGCGGTTGCTCGACATCGACACCGTGCGCGACATCAGGCTCGCGACCAAGGCCCTCGCCGGCCTGCCGCAGCACTGGCTGCAACCCAAGGTCGTGGAAGGGCTGGCGCGGGTGGCGGGAACCGCCCGCCGTCGCGGGGTCAACCTCGCGATCCACACCCACGTCAACCACGCGAACTCGGTGACTCCGCTGGTGGCGGAGGCCGCGCGGACAGCGCTGGATGTGGGCGTGCGCGACGTGCGCAACCAGGGTGTGCTCATGCGCGGGGTCAACGACACGCCCGCTCAATTGCTGGACCTGTGTTTCGCGTTGCAGGACGAGGCCAACATCGCGCCCTACTACTTCTACATGTGCGACATGATCCCGGGCGCGGAGCACTGGCGGCTAGCCGTGTGGCAGGCGCAGGAACTGCAACACGCCATCATGGGCTACCTGCCCGGCTACGCCACCCCCCGCATCGTGTGCGACGTGCCCTACGTGGGCAAACGCTGGGTGCACCAGGTCGCCGAGTACGACCGGGAACGCGGTATCTCCTACTGGACGAAGAACTACCGCACCGGCATCGAACACGACGACCCGGAGGCGCTGGCCCGCCGCTACCCCTACTACGACCCGATCTCCACCCTGCCCGAGGCGGGCAAGGCCTGGTGGCGGGCCGCGGACTGAACCGCACCGAAGGTGTCACCACCGGCACTCGGTGGTGACACCTTCACCTCCACCGACCACGATGGTCCGGTCACGGCGGGGCGGCCCAAGCGATCACCGGTTTTGCGTACACTCGTCCCCGATGTCGCGCTCTCGCTGGTGGCTGGCGGGCCTTGCGCTCGCCGGTGTCGTCGTGCTGGTCGCGGTCCTCGTACTTGTCGATGTCGGCGATCAGGGCCCCACCGATCGGCCCGGCCCGCCGGGCACCGGGCCGCTGACCGTGGTTTCCATGGGTGACAGCACGATCTCAGGCGAGGGCGCAGGCGACTACACCCCGCGGACCAGCGGTCGAGGCGGCAACTGGTGCCACCGCTCGACTAACGCGCTGGTGCACAAGGTGCGCTACGGCGGCGCCGTCGAGTCGGTCAACCTGGCGTGCTCGGGCGCACCGTCAGGACACGTCGCACTCGGCGACGTCAAGCAGTACACGGAGCCGTCGCAGGCTGCCCAGCTTCGCGAACTGGTGAAGACCCACCGTGTGGTGGCCGTTGTCGTCGCCATCGGCGCCAACGACGAGCCGCACTTCTCCCGGCTGATCTCGGAATGCTTCACCGCGTGGTTCATGGAGACCGGTTCCCCGTGCAGTGAGCGCATCAAGGCGGACTGGCAGTCCCGCGTCGACGCGATGGTGCCGAAGGTGACGGCCGCGTTGCGCGACATCCGGACGGTGCTGCGGCAGGCCGGTTACGACCGCGAGGACTACGAACTGCTGTTGCAGTCCTACGCCTCGCCGATCGGCGCGGACATCCCCGAAACCCTGCGTAACCTCAACGGCTGCCCGTTCCGGGTGGACGACCTGAAGTGGGTTGAGCAGACCGGGGCGGTGTCGCTGTCGGCGGGCCTGCGGCGGGCTGCAGGCCAGGCCGGTGCCCGGTTCCTCGACCTTTCCCGCGCCGGGGAGGGACATGAGGCGTGCAGCGGCGGCGACCGTGCCGACAACGAGTGGTTCACCCGCTTCACGGTGCAGTGGGACGACCTCAAGGTCGTGGAGCGCGCCTCGCACGCGCTGCAGGAGTCGTTCCACCCCAACGCCAAGGGCCATGAGCAGTTCGCCCGCTGCGTCAGCGAGTTCCTGGCCACCAACGATCCCGCCGCCGCCTGCCTGGAGGGGCAGGACGGCAACCTGCACGCCGCGCCGTCACCGGCCGCGCGGGGCAACAGCTGACCGACGACCGCCTCGCGGCGGTCTCACAGGTCCAGCGCAGCGCGCAGCGCGCTGTCGATCTGCTCCTGCACGTCGGCGCCGATCTCGGCGACGCACCGGTCCAGCCATGGCCGATAGACCCGGGTGAGGTTCAACGTGGACACCCAGTAGCGGCCGTCGACGGCCACGCCGAGGATGTCCTGCGGGTCGTAGTCGAGCAACTCGGTGCCCAGCAGCCACGGCCGCTGCGAGTCGTTGATGCCGTCCGACGACAGCAGCAGCAGCTGGCGGGCGTGAGCCTGTTGTGTTGGCGGGTGGTAGGTCCAGACCTCACCCCTGCGCACGCAGCTCCTCCAGCGCGGCGGCCAGCTCCACCTCATCGCCGTGCGCCTTGCCGTGGGCGTCCTCGGTCGTGGGCCGGTAGCCGGTGCGCACCGCTTCCCGGCGCGCGGCCTTCGACAGCCACGACGAGACCGACACCCCGTCGGCCTTGGCTGCCCGCTCGGCGAACTCCAGCGCGCTCGCGTCCAGCGACAGGGTCACCTTGCGTGTTGCCATACCAATCATCGTACCGCTCACCGTGCCGTCCTCACAGTGTCGGTGAGCGGCCTTCGAACGGTGTGGACAGCACCACGGTGGTGCGGGTCGAGACCTTGGCCGCTTCCCGGATGCGCCGCAGCAGATCCTCCAGCGCCAGTGGTGAGGCAACCCGCACCAGCAGCACGTAGGACTCGTCGCCCGCCACCGAATAGCACGACTCGATCTCGCTGATGTGCTCCAGGCGCTGCGGGTAGTCGTCGGGCGCGGCCGGGTCATTGGGCGTCAGCGAGATCAGCGCGGTCAGCGGCAGCCCGATCTGCTCACCATCGAGCTTGGCGGTGTAGCCCTTGATCACCCCGCGTTGCTCGAGCCTGCGCACCCGCTGGTGCACCGCCGACACCGACAGCCCTACCCGCTCGGCCAGGTCGGTGAAGCTGCACCGGCCGTCGGCGGCCAGCTCCCTGACGATCGCCTGGTCCAGCGGTTCCAGTGCCCCCACCGTCAGGCATCCAGCACGGTGAGTTCGTGCGGCCGGTTGTTCAACGGCTCGGCGCCGTCGGAGGTCACCACCACGATGTCCTCGATGCGCGCGCCCCACCGGCCCGCCCGGTAGACGCCCGGCTCAACGCTGAACGCCATCCCCGGTTCCAACGGCAGGTCGTTGCCGCCCACCAGGTAGGGCTCCTCGTGCACGTCCAGCCCGATCCCGTGGCCGGTGCGGTGGATGAAGTACTCCCCCAGGCCCGCCCCGGCGATGATGTCGCGCGCCGTGGCGTCGACATCCTGTGCCGTCACGCCGGGCGCCACGGCCGCCACGGCCTCCCGCTGCGCTCGCAGCAGCACCGCGTAGCTGTCGGCCACGTCGGGTTCGCTGGGTTGGCCCACCGCGTAGGTGCGGGTGCAGTCGGAGTTGTAGCCCTCGGGGATGGGGCCGCCGATGTCCACCACGACGACGTCGCCTCGCTGTATCACGCGATCGGACACGTCGTGGTGCGGGCTGGCGCCGTTGGGCCCGGACCCGACGATCACGAACTCGGCGCTGGCGTGGCCCTCGGCCACGATGGCCTCGGCGATGTCGGCGCCGACCTCGGCTTCGGTGCGGCCCGGTCGCAGCCACTCGCCCATCCGGGCGTGCACGCGGTCGATGGCTTCGGCGGCCGTGCGCAGTGCCGCGATCTCGGCCGCGTCCTTGCGCATCCGCAGCTGGCGCAGCACGGGGCCCGCCAGTACCTGTTCGGCCGCACCCAGTGCGTCGCGCAGGCCCAGCACGTGCAGCGCGACCATGGTGTCGCTGACCGCCACCCTGCGCGAGCCCGCGAGCCGGTCGGCCACCATCCGGTAGGGGTCCTCGCCGTCCACCCAGGTAACCAGTTCGACGCCGAGGTCGTCGGTGGGCACGTCGGCGTAGCCGGGTGCCTCCAGCTTCGGCAGCACCAGCGCGGGGGTTGTGGATTCGGACTCCGCTGACGGAACCACCAGCGCGGTCAACCGCTCGAACGAGCCGCCCGCCTGTCCGATGAGATAGCGCAGATCCGATCCCGGTGCGACGAGCAGCGCGTCGGTCCTGGCGTCGGCAGCCGCGCCGCGGGCGCGGTCCAGCCGCGCGCGGAGGGTGGCGGCATCAGGGGCTGGCGTGTGCAACGATCGGCGCGACATGGGTGCAAAGCCTAGTCCGGCGCCGCGTCGGGGGCCGCCCCGGCAGGCCGTGCACCCGCCAGCGGCGGCAGCGGGCAGTGCAGCATCGCGCACACGGTGCGCAGCAACTCCGACTCCTCGATCGTGAGTGTCCCGTCGTGGCCGATCACGGCGACGATCGCCTCGACAAGCCGCTCCTTGGCGCGTGCGGGCAACCCGTCCAGCGTTGGCCAGGCCGCGTCCAGCGCGAGGTGTCCCTCGGTGGGCGGCCGGTACGGCAGGTCGGCGGCGGGCAGCATCCGGGTGAGCCCGGCGCGGTAGGCGGCCTCGGCCGCGTCCGGTTCGGAGTTGCCCACGTCGGCCAGGACGGACAGCAGGGTGGCGATCGCACCATGGGCGCGGCGCGGTGAGGTGTGTCGCCGACCCCACGGCGGTGTGCGATGCGCCGCCTCGTACAGCTCCCGGTGCAGCAACGTCGACAGCGAGTACTCGAACAGGCTGCTCCTGCCATCGGCGGCCGCCAGCGCGGTGATGCCCTGCAACACGGTCTCGATCTCTTGCGCCGGGCGGTGCCGCAGCGCGGGAAGCGCCAACTCCGTCAGCGGCAGCCGCAGCTCGGGATCGAGCCCCGCGAGCGAGCCGGCCTCGCGCCAGGCGGCGTCGGCCAGCGGCTGCCCGAATCGCGCGGCCAGCGTCTGGTACTGGCGGTGCCGAACCTGCTCATCGGCCGACAACAGCAGACCGTAGGTCAGCGGTACCACGGCATCGGTGCGGTGAGCCCGGTCGAGCAGGTCTTCGGGGATGCGCGCCAGCAATGCCCCCGCATGCGGGTAGGAGCTGGCGGCGGGGTTGCCGACGTTGGCGACGACCCGGTCGGGGTGGGCAGGGAACGTGGCCGCCTGCCTGGGCGGTGGCGGCGGTGGTGTCGCTGCGGGAGTGAGCCCCAGCGCGGCGTCCTCACGCAGCCCCGACGGCGGGTGGGCCGACCACTGGTCGCGCAGCCGCCGCAGCTCGTCGGGGTCGAACGTGGGGTCGAGCACCCGGATGCGCTCGACCAGCGGCGGGTGGGTCGCGAACAGCGACACGAACTTGCGGCCCTCGCCGAACAGCATGTGGCTGACGTCCTCGGTCTTGCCGCTGCGTAGCTGCGACCCGGTGGGCAACCCGCCGATCTTCTTCAACGCGCCGGCGAGGCCCTCGGTCTGCCGCGTGTACTGCACGGCGGAGGCGTCCGCCAGGTACTCCCGCTGCCGTGACACCGCCGCCTTGATGAGCCTGCCCGCGACCACCCCGATATAGCCCGCGGCCAGCGCCGCCAACGCGACGATCACCAGCGCGCCCGCGCCGCTGTCCCTGCGCCCGCCGCCGCGTCCGCCTGCCAGCAGGATGCGGCCCACCACGGCCAGCCCCACGATCCCGGCGAGCACACCCATCAACCGGATGTTGAGCCGCATGTCACCGTTGACGACGTGGCTGAACTCGTGGGCGATCACCCCTTGCAGCTCGGCCCGGTTGAGCCGTTCCAGCGCGCCGCCGGTCACCGCGACGGCGGCGTTGGCGGGCGACCAGCCCGCGGCGAAGGCGTTGATGCCGGGTTCGTGTGGCAACACGTACAGGTCGGGAACGGGTGCGCCGGAGGCGATGGCGATCTCCTCCACCACGTTGCGCAGCCTGCGCAGGTTCGGGTCAGTGGTGTCCTCTGGCACGGCCACGCCGCCGAGGCTGCGGGCGACCCGCGCGCCACCGCCGTGGCGCAGCATCACCGTCCTGATCCACGAGGTGAGCCCGATCAGCGCCGCGGTCACGCCGCTGACCACGGCCAGCGTGGTCACGACCGTGTCGGTGGGCGCCTCGGCGAGTCCGAACGCCAGGTAAGCCGCGAGGTCGACCACGGCGACAATGCCGACCACAGCCAGCGTGAAGAGCCACACCAGCCGCACCGACACCTTACGTACCGACTGCTGACGTTCGAAGAAGTTCATGGCCACCCGCGGCGTCAGAACGAGATGCGCGGCGCCTCGCGCTGCTCTGGTTCGTCGATGACGAGCAGCGCGGCCGGACCGAACCCGAACATGCCCGCGAGCAGGTTCGTCGGGAACGTCTCGCGCTTGTTGTTGTAGGCCATCACCGAGTCGTTGAACGCCTGCCGGGCGAAAGCGACCCGGTTCTCCGTGGAGGTCAGCTCTTCCGACAGTTGCATCATGTTCTGGTTGGCCTTGAGGTCGGGATAGGACTCGGCCAGCGCGAACAACCTGCCCAGTGTCTGGCTCAACGCCGTCTCCGCGCCGGACAACTGCTGCATCGCGGCGGGATCACCGGGCTTGCCCCTGGCTTCCTGCTGGGCGGCGACCGCGCCGCCCCTGGCCGCGACGACCGACTCCAGCGTCTGCCGCTCGTGCCGCAGGTAGCCCTTCGCGGTCTCGACCAGATTCGGGATCAGGTCGTGCCGCCGGGTGAGCTGCACGTCGATCTGCGCGAACGCGTTCTGGTAGGCGTTGCGGCGGCGGACGAGGCCGTTGTAGCTCGAGATCGCCCAGATCACGAGCAGCAACACCACGACGGCCGCCACCACGAGCCCCACGATGGCTGCGGTACCCACTGCTGGCCTCCCCTGCTCGACGCTGTCCAGCATAGGCGCAGTAGGGGTGTGGGGCGCGCAGGAACAGCCGGGACCCGCGGTTCGGCTCGCTTGGCTCAGTCAGGTTCCGGCGAGCCGCCCTTGACGTGTTCGGCGAAGAAGCGCAGCACTCGCTGCCAGGAGTCGGCCGCCGCGGCGGGGTGGTAGTTGCGCCATTGGTCGTTGAAGAAGGAATGCTTGGCGCCCGGATAGACCTTCAGGTCGTGGGCGGTGCCAACCGCTGCCAGTTCGGTGTCCAAGATCCGTGCGGCTTTGGTGGTGAGGTCCCTTTCCGCCCATGAGCCCACGACCGGGCACAGCCGGCGGATTGCCTCACGCGGCCTGGGCGCGGCACCGTAGAACGGCGCGACCGCGCTCAACCGGTCGTCAGCGCACCCCCAGGTCAGGACAATCGAGCCGCCCAGACAGAATCCGATGGCGCCGATCCGGTCACCGTCGACCGCGGAATGGTCGGCAAGCTGACCGAGCGCGGTCTTCAGTGCCGGAACACCGTAGTGCTCGAGATTCCCGGCCATCGCTCCCACGAACATTCGGGCCATGCATACGACACGGTTGCGGTTGCCGAACAGGTCGACCCCGAGCGCGGCGTACCCCTCAGCGGCGAAACGCCGGCAGATGTCGCGGATGTTGTCGTTGAGGCCAGCCGCCTCATGGATGACCACGACCCCCGGACAAGGTCCTTCCTCTTGGGGAAGCGCCAGGTAAGAGGTGCCAGGCAGTTCGCTCCTCATCGCCTCAGTCTGCCCCTGACAGCGTCCCAGGAGGTATCGCTTGACCGCGGCGTCTCCCACGGGGCTGCGGGCCGGCGATCATCCCGTCGGCGCGGCCGGAAACCGTGTGGCAGGCTGTGCGCGTGACAGCTCCGCTTGCCCTGCTCGACGCCGCGAGCCTGTACTTCCGCGCGTTCTTCGCGGTGCCGGAGTCGCTGACGGCACCGGACGGCACCCCGGTCAACGCCGTGCGCGGCTTCGCGGACACGGTCGCGCGAATCCTCACCGATCGCCGGCCCGGCAGGCTGGTGGCGTGTCTGGATGCCGACTGGCGGCCGGATTTTCGGGTCGAGGCGTTGCCCAGCTACAAGGCCCACCGGGTTGCCGAGCAGGGCGGTGCCGGCCAGGTGGATGTCGAGGAGGCGCCGGACACCCTCGGCCCGCAGGTACCGATCATCCTGGAGTTGCTGGAGGCGGTGGGATTGGCCACGGCGCAGGCCCAGGGGTTCGAGGCCGACGACGTGATCGGGACGCTGGCCACCCGTGAGGACAGGGACCCGGTTGAAGTGATCACCGGAGACCGTGATCTGTTCCAGCTCGTGCGCACCGAACCGGTGCCGGTGTCGGTGATCTACGTCGGCAGGGGCTGGGCCAAGGCGCAGGTGCTGGGGCCGGCGGAGGTCGCCGAGCGCTACGGGGTGCCGGTGGACAACGCGGGGCCCGCCTACGCCGACATGTCCATGTTGCGGGGCGATCCTTCCGACGGGCTACCGGGCGTGCCCGGCGTCGGTGAGAAGACCGCGGCGACACTGATCACCCGGTTCGGCTCACTGGAGGCGCTGCTGGCGGCGGCCGAGGCGGAAAGTCCCGACCTGCCCGCGAAGACCAGGGCCAAGCTGCTGGCGGCGGCCGACTACCTGGCGGCGGCACCGGTGGTGGTCCGGGTCGCCCGCGACGCGCCCGTGGTGTTCTCGCGGCAGGACCGGGTGCCGGACTCTCCTGCCGATCCCGACCGGGTCGCCGAGCTGGCCCGGCGCTGGAACCTCGGCGGTTCGGCGGAACGGCTGCTCACCGCCGTCAGCAGTGTCACCGCCACCCTGACGACCAGGCAGGGTGAGCAGGCTCAACCGGGGTAGCCGACCTCGTACTCGCCGTCCTCGTTCTTCACGGTGATGGGCACCCGCTGGGTGTCGCCGTCGACGACCGCGGTGCAGTCGAACGTCAACCCGACCTCCACCGGCTGCTCGGGCGGGCAGGTAACGCTTTCCACCCCTTCGATGCCGTAGCTGTCGGTGAGGATGCGCAGCACCGAATCCCGCATCACTTCGGGGTCGAACACCCTGGGAAGCGGGGTCAGCGGTGCCGAGGCGGTGCCGTTGGTGTCGTCCGGCGGTGGCGACACCATCGACTCCATCGCCGCCGTCGAGCTGCTTGTGGTCTCCGCCAGGGTCAGCGACGGTGTGGCACCTTTGCCACCGCCGCTGTCGCAGGCGGCGAGCAGCAGGCAGCCACCCGACAACATCGCCAACAGCACAGTGCGTACCCGCAACGCCGGACACCCCGAGAAGTTGATCGTGACTTCGAGTCAGAAGAAGGTACCGCACCACGGCGTGGCGCGCGTACCGAACAGCCGATCCGCCTGCTCGGCGACACCCTCCCCCGCCAGCCGCACGCGCCCGACCCGGGCCAACGCCGACGGTCGCCAGCCTCCGAGGTAGATCATCGCCAGCGCGTCGACGCCGAGCCGCAGCCGCGGTGCCGAGTCGGTGCGCTCGACCCCGTCCGGACCTACCAGGAAGCTACCGGTGTTGCTGGCCAGCATCGGATCGTTCACCTCCACCACCAGCGGTTCCCCCTCCCAACTGCGTGCCGCCAGCGCGGTGGGCACGTCGATCAGCCGCAACCACGTCTCGTCTGCCGTGGCGGTCACCTCGCAGGCTCGGGGGTCGGTGAACAGCAACTCCACCGGTTCCCCCAGCGGCCTGCCGTCGGCCCTGATCTCGTCGACGAGGTCGACTCCGAGCAGGAACCGCCACAGCCCGGCGAAAGCCTCCGCGCTGCCCGCCTGCAGATCCAACAACCGCATGGTTCCCACGAACCCGGACTGCTTGCCCACCACCCGGTACAGCGCGAACCCGTCGGCACCGTGCGGCCCGTGATGGAGCACCGTGACCACGGGCTCGTCGGTCTTGCGCAGCGCGATCCACATCGACCGCCACCAGTAGGAGCTGCGCGTCATCATGCCTGGCAGGCGGGCCATGTCGGCGTAGATCCCGGGCAGTCGTTCCGGTGCGGTGTCGAGGTCGAGCAGTTCGCATTCACCGCCAGCGGGCACCTCGGGCCGCAGCCGGGCCAGCCTGCTGTTCACCGTCAACGAACGGCTGAGGGTGGCAACGCCGTAGCCGAACCGGCCGTAGATCACACCTTCCGTTGCGTACAGGCTCGCCGCGGGCACCGCCCTGCGTGAGAAGTCGTCGAGCTGCGCGCGCATCAGCTCGGTGAGCACGCCACGCCGGGTGCGGTCGGCACGCACACCCACACCGGTGACCGCCGCGAGCGGCACGGTGGCGCCGCCGGGAACGGTCAGGTCCGCGTCGGTACTGCGGGCGGTGCCCAGCAGCTCACCGGTGCCGGAGTCGAACACACCGAGGTTGCGCCCTGGCTGGTACGCCTGCTCGGCAACAGGCCATTCCTCGTCGGAGAGCGGCTTGGCATGCAGCGCGGCCCGAAACAGCCCGCTGGCCGTGCGCAGTTCCTGCGGCCGCAACGCACGTGTCACAAGATCCGTCATGCTGCCGATCCTGTGCGCATTCGCCCGCGCCGCGCCACCGGATTTACTGCTTCTGCTGGATCTGGCCGACCTCGTAGTGCCCGTCGTCGCTCTTGACCTTGATCGTCACCGACTGCTGCTGCCCGTTGATCGTCACCTGGCACTGGAACTCCGTGCCGGCCTTGACCTCCTGGTCAGCTGGGCAGCTCACGCCCTGCACTCCCTCGACGGCGTAGCTTTCGGTGAGCACCCGCTGGATGTCCTGCTGCATCTGCTGGTTGTCGAACACCTTGGTGACGAGCACGCCTGGCCACAGGAACAACACGACCGCCGCCGCGGCGACCACGACACCCAGCGCGGCGATGCCGATCCACAGCCCCTTGCCCTTGGACTGCCCCTGCCCCGGCGGTGGTGCCCCGTAGCCGGGCTGGCCATAGGGCTGCTGCCCGAACTGCCCGAACTGGCCCGGCTGGCCGTACCCCGGTTGACCGTAGGGCTGCTGCCCATAGCCGGGCTGGGGCTGCTGCCCGAACTGCGGCTGCACGCCGTACTGCCCCGGCTGGCCGTAGGGCTGCTGCCCATAGCCGGGCTGGGGCTGCTGCCCGTAACCCGGTTGCTGACCATACGGAGGCTGCTGCGCCTGCTGACCCGGGTCTCCCAGCTGACCCGGCTGGCCGGGTTGGCCGGGTTGGCCGGGTTGGCCGGGTTGGCCGGGTTGGCCGTAGCCACCCTGGTTGGGAAAGCCCCCCGACGGGGACCCCGAAGGCGGTTGCTGGCCCCACTGTTGAGGGTCGTTGCCTCCGTACGGCGTGCTCATCGTGTGCCTCCGCCACTCCACCGACATGTTTGCGCGCATCCCGTGTGCCGACAGCGCCGACTGTGCCGACTGTGCCCGCAACGGTGTCGTGCGCGATCCAACCACACCGGCACGCGCAACACACGCAAAGGGCACGAGGCGGCCCGACCGGGTCAGACCACGCCCGCGGCCACCACACCGCGGCGCAGCGACCGCACCGCCTTGGCGGCCGTGCCTCCCACCGGATGCTCCTTGCCGAGCACGTCCCTTATCTGGTCGAGAAGGTCGATCACCTGCCTCGACCAGCGGACGAAGTCGCCCGCGGACAACTCCTGACCGTTGGCGTCCGCCGCGGTCAGCACGCGCTCAAGCGACTCACCCCGCGCCCAGCGATACACCGGCCACGCGAACCCCGCGTCCGGCTCCCTGGTGCGGTCCAGCCGGTGCCTGCGTTCGTCCTCCACGAGATCGGCCCACAGCTTCACCGTCTGCTGCCACGCGCCCGGCACCGCACCGGAGGGCAGCTTCGGTTCGGCCGCCGAGTCCTTGCGCGCCTCGTACACCAGCGCGGACACCACGGCCGCGAGTTCGGGCGGGGTGAGCCCGTTCCACACCCGGTGCCGGATGCACTCGGCCGCGAGCAGGTCCGACTCGCTGTACAGCCTGGACAGCAGCCGCCCGTGCTCGGTGACCTCGTTTCCGCCTTCGCCCAGGTAGCCGCGCTCGGTCAGCAGCGACCTGATCCGGTCGAACGCGCGTGCCAGCGAGTGTGTCGTGGCCGCCACCTTGCGTTCCAGTTGCGTGTTCTCCACCGACAGCCGCTGGTAGCGCTCCACCCAGCGCAGGTTGGCTTCGCGCTCGGCAAGGCCGTGTGCGGGGTGCGCGCGCAGCTCACGGCGCAGCGACACCAACTCGGCGTCGGAGTTGACGTCGCTGTGCCGCCGCTGTCGCTTCGGCCTGCTGATGCCGGTCTCCCGCAGCGAGGAGGCGATGTCGCGGCGCGTCTTCGGCGATCGCAGTTCCACGTACTTGGGCAGGCGTAGCCGCCCCAGCGGTTCCACGGGTGCGGGGAAGTCGGTCACCGACAGCGCTCCCGACCAGCGGTCCTCGGTGACAACGACCGGCCTCGGCTCCCGGATGGGGTCCAGACCGGGGTCGACCACCACGGCCAGCCCGGCCCTGCGGCCAGCGGGAACCGAGATCACGTCGCCCTTGCGCAGCTTCTCCAGCGACTGCGCGGTCTCCGCCCGCCGAGTCGCCGAGTTCTGCCTGGACAGCAGCTTCTCCCGCTCGGAGATCTTCCTGCGCAGTTCCAGGTAGGACAGTAACTCGTCGAACTCCCCGGTGACCGCCTCGGCGTAGCCTGCGAGCGCCTCCTTGTTGCGCTCGATGCGGCGGGACAGGCCGACCACCGACCG
This sequence comes from Saccharomonospora amisosensis, assembly GCF_011761185.1. Classification (NCBI taxonomy): domain Bacteria; kingdom Bacillati; phylum Actinomycetota; class Actinomycetes; order Pseudonocardiales; family Pseudonocardiaceae; genus Saccharomonospora; species Saccharomonospora amisosensis. The sequence goes on from NZ_JAAOYM010000001.1 coordinate 2,567,006, forward strand.
GTCGGCCTGGAACTGGGCGAAGGACTGCTCGAGCAGTTCCCTGGCCTGCGCGGCACCGAACTGGCCGACCAGGTTGATGGCCATGTTGTAGCCGGGCCGAAACGACGAGCGCAACGGGTAGGTGCGGGTGGAGGCCAGGCCCGCCACCTGGCGGGGGTCCACTCCCGGCTGCCACAGCACGACGGCGTGGCCCTCGACGTCGATGCCTCGCCGTCCGGCTCGGCCGGTGAGCTGGGTGTACTCGCCAGGGGTCAGGTCGACGTGGGCCTCGCCGTTGTACTTCACCAGCCGTTCGAGCACCACGGTGCGGGCGGGCATGTTGATGCCCAGTGCCAGCGTCTCGGTGGCGAAGACGGCCTTCACCAGGCCCTGCACGAACAGGTCCTCGACGGTTTCCTTGAACGCCGGAAGCAGGCCGGCGTGGTGGGCGGCGATGCCCTGTTCCAGGCCTTCCCGCCATTCCCAGTAGCCCAGCACCGCCAGGTCGGTCTCAGGCAGGTCGGGGGTGCGCTCAGCGACGATGCGACGCACCTGCTCGGTCTCCTCGGGCGTGTTCAGCCGCAGCCCGGAACGCACGCACTGCGCCACGGCGGCGTCACAGCCGGCACGGGAGAAGATGAACACGATCGCCGGCAGTAGCCCGGCCCGGTCGAGCCGGTCGATAACCTCGATGCGTGAGGGCGGGCGGTAGCGCGGCAGTCGTGGCGGCTGGCCCCTGCGTGCGCCGCGAGGTCCGCGCAGCGCGGCGGGGGCGTGCATTCGCGCGGCGTCCTCGACCTTCCGCAGCAGGTTGGGGTTGATCTTGGGTTCGCCGGTGTCCCTGTGCTCACCCGCGAACAGGTCGAGCAGCCGCCCTCCAACCATCATGTGCTGCCACAGCGGCACGGGCCGATGCTCGTCGACCACCACAGTGGTGTCACCGCGCACCGCCATGAGCCACTCACCGAACTCCTCGGCGTTGCTCACCGTCGCCGAAAGGCCCACGAGGCGGACGTACTCGGGCAGGTGCAGGATGACCTCCTCCCACACCGCGCCGCGGAAGCGGTCGGCCAGGTAGTGGATCTCGTCCATCACCACGTAGCCGAGATCGCGCAGCGTCGTCGAGCCCGCGTACAGCATGTTGCGCAGGACCTCGGTGGTCATCACCACGATCTGGGCGTTGCCGTTGATGGCCGTGTCGCCGGTGAGCAGCCCGACAAGTTCCGGGCCGTACCGCGCGGTGAGGTCGGTGTACTTCTGGTTCGACAGCGCCTTGATGGGCGTGGTGTAGAAGCACTTGCGACCCTCGGCCAGCGCCAGGTGGACGGCGAACTCGCCGACGACCGTCTTGCCCGCACCGGTCGGTGCGCACACCAGCACCCCGTGGCCGTCCTCCAATGCCTCGCAGCCGCGTAGCTGGAAGTCGTCGAACTCGAAGGCCAACTCGCCGGAGAACCGGGTCAGCTCGGGGTAGGAGCCTCGCCGCCGCGCGGCCGCATAGGCGCCTGCGGGGGTCTGTGAAGTGGATGAGCCCACGGCGCCAGGGTTCCATACTCGTGGCAGGCCGTGCATGCGGCGGGTGCGCGAGCGCCGCCACGTGTCGGTGCCGCGCACTAGGCTGGCCGGATGACTCCACGGGACCTGCGCGCAGCCTGCCTCGCCCTGACCGGCGTGCGGGAGGAGTTCCCGTTCAACGAAGCCACCAGCGTGTTCAAGGTCGAGGGCAAGATGTTCGCGCTCAGCGCACTCGACGCCGCGCCGCTGCGGGTGAGCCTGAAATGCGAACCGGACCTGGCGCTGCGGCTGCGGGCGACCTACCCTGCCGTCACCGCCGGCTACCACCTGAACAAACGCCACTGGAACACCGTCGAGCTGGACGGCTCGGTGCCCCACCAACTGGTGCTGGACATGATCGAGGACTCCTACGACCTCGTGGTGGCGCGGCTGCCCAAGGCGACGCGGCAGCGACTGGGCTGGCGCCCCGAGTCATGACCTCAGCCGAGGACGGTGAGCGCCTCGGGAACGCAGGTCACGGTTACCGGCAGTGTGCCGAGCGGCTCGCCATCGGCGTAGGCGGGCCAGTCGTTGCCCGACAGCGTGACCTGCCTGGCGCGCAGGGTGCGCACGGCGGGGTGGTTCAGGTGCTTGCCCGTGCGCAGGGTGGGCAGCATCCGGATGAGCTGGCCGCGGCTGGCCCGCCCCACGACGGTCAGATCGAACAGTCCGTCGTCGGCTCGTGCGGAGGGGCAGATCGGGATACCGCCGCCGTACCACCCGGTGTTGCCTACCGCCACGAGCGTGGCCTCCAGGTCGAGCCGGTCGGTGTCGGTGGTGACGGTCAACCTTCGCGTCCGAAACGAGGCCAGTTCGGCGACGACGGCGAGGTCGTAGCGGCGCGGCCCGCTGGGCCAACGCATCCGGTTCGCGCGCGCGTTGACCGACGCGTCGAACCCGGCGCACAGCACGGTGCTGAACCAGGTGTCGCCGAGCCTGCCGAGATCCATCTTGCGGGTACGGCCCGCCAGCAGCGCCGCCGCCACGGCATCGACAGCGGCGAGCGGATTGGTCGGCATACCCAGCGCTCGGGCCAGATCGTTACCGGTGCCGGAGGGAATCACGCCGAGCGCGATGTCGGTGCCAGCGCAGAACTGCACGGCCTGATGGGCCGCGCCGTCCCCACCGAGCACCACCAGCGCGTCCAGCCCTGCGCCGTGTGCCTCACGCATCAGGGCGTGCGACTCCTCCACCGTGTTGGCCGCCAGCAGATCCAGCCGGTCGGTGGCGCCACGCAGCCGTGCCGCCACGGTTCCGGCCACCCTTGCCGCCGCACCCTTGCCTGAGTCGGGATGCACGGCCAGCGCCACTCGAAGTCCCATCGGCGGCTACGTCACGTCGTCTGTACCGGCGTTGCCGGACTGCTTGGCGCGGGGCTCGTCGTCAACGGACGTGGGGGTGTAGTCGAACGGCGCCGCCTCGTCGTCGGCGAGCTGATCCCAGCCCTCCTCGGCCCGGTGCCGGTCGCGCTTGCGGTCGTGCAGCCTGGTGAGCTGCAGCGCGAACTCGAACAACAGTGTCAGCGCACCCGCGAGCGCGATCATGGAGAACGGGTCGGCTGGCGTCACGAACGCCGCGAAGACGAACAGGATGAAGATGATCCCGCGACGCCACTTCTTGAGCTGCTCGTAGCGCACCACGCCTACCCGGTTGAGCATCACCACCAGCAGTGGCAACTCGAAGCTCACGCCGAAGATCAGCAGCAGCGAGACCACGAACGAGACGTACTTGTCGCCGGTGAACCAGGTGTCGAACGCACCGCCACCGAAGTTGGTCAGCAGCTCCAGCGCGTGCGGGACCATGAGGTAGGCGAGCACGACACCGAAGGCGAACAGCACGCTGGCGAAGCCGACGAAGGTGAGGGCGTACTTGCGTTCCTTGGAGTACAGCCCCGGCGCGATGAACGCCCACAACTGGTACAGCCACGCCGGGGCGAATAGCACGGCACCCGCCGTCAGGCCGACCTTAAGCTGGATCATGAACGCCTCGAACGGCACCGTCTGCAGCAGCCTGCACGGCGGTTCCTTGGGGAACCGCTGCTCGGGCGGGATAGCGCAGTACGGGCCGGTGACGAGGTCACCGAGCGACGGGATGGGACCGACCCGGTTGCTGAACCACAGGAAGCCGACGATTCCACCCGCCACGAGCGCGAGCAACGCGAAGCCCAGCCTGCGGCGGAACTCGTAGATGTGCTCGATCAGCGTCATGGTGCCGTCGGGGTTGTGCCGACGGCTGCGCGCGCGCCGCTTGCTCCCGCGCCGTTCGCGCTTGTCGGGGGAATCCGCCACGGGCAGCTTCCGTTTCTTGTTCGCGGTCGAAGGGTCGGCTCAGGCGGGCGCTACTTCTGGGTCTGGTCGAAGCTGGAAGTGGCCTGCTGCTTCTTGAGCTCGTCCAACTGCCGCTGTAGCTGCTCCACCTGGGTGTCGGTGTTCACCTGTGCGGACTGGGGCAGCTGCCTGGTCTCCGGCTCGGTTGCCTGGTTGGTCTGCGTGGCCGCCTCACCGGACTCGCCACGCATGTCCTTGGTCTCGGCCTTGAAGATCTTCATCGACTTGCCGATCGACCGCGCGGCGTCCGGCAGCCGCTTGGCACCGAACAGCAACACCACAACAAGGACCAGGATGATCAAGTGCCACGGCTGCAAAGCATTCATCGGTGGCCTCCTCACTCGTTCAGGGTCGATCGTACTTACTCGCGGTCGCGGATCAATGCGTTCGGCGGCGCCGACCCCCCACGGCGACCCGGAGTGCAGCCCACCGTGCGCGCAGCAGCCCGAGGTGATCGCGCGTACTCGTAGACACCATGCTGGCCGTGTCGCCATACCCGCGCAAGAGTCTGGCTACACGCGTTCCCAGAATTCCGAGTACTGCGATCCCGATGACGACGAGCACGATGCTCAGCTCGTAGAACACGGTAGGAAGCCTACTGGTTCAAAGTGACGGGAAGATGACGTGCTCGCGCCAGCGCGTCGGCGGCTCGCTTGCGTACGGCTTGCGCCAGAGTCGGCGGCTTCTCCACCGTCAGCTGCCCTCCGAGCCGCAACACCAGCCGCACCAGCCACGACTCGTCGCCGTAGCGCATCCGCACCCGCAGCCTCCCGCCCTCGAGCTCGGCCAGTTCCTCGCACGGGTAGTACTCCGCGACCCACCGCGCGTCCGGTGCCAGCACCAGCTCGGCTTCTGGATAGTCCGGTCGGGGCGAGAACACGCCCTTGGTGAGGTCGGTCGGCTCGGCACCGCGCGGCGGCGCGGCGGGTTCGGGCAGGACCACCAACTCGTCGACCCGGTCGAGCCGGAACAGCCGTACCGCGTTCGCGCGGCGACACCACGCCTCCAGGTAGCCGACCCCCTGCACGATCAGCAGTCGCATCGGGTCCACGGTGCGTTCGGTGATCTCGTCCTTGGATGCGGTGTAGTACCGCATCCGCAGCGCCCGGCCTGCCTGCAGCGCCTCGCGCATCTTCTCGCGGGTGCGGGCGGTGTGCCGGGCTTCCCGGACCCCGTGGCCGACCACAACGCCGGACGGCTGCGCGTCACCGGCGGCCGCTTCGATCTTCGCGATCGCCCTGTGCACCGCCTCGGTGTCGACCACACCAGGAGTCTCGGCCAGCGCCTTCAGCGCGATCACCAACGCGCTGGCCTCGCCGCCGGTCAGCCGCAGCGGCCTGCGCATGCCCGCGTCGAAGGTGACCGAGACGGTATCGCCATCGAAGGACAGGTCGATGAGGTCGCCGGGACCGTAGCCCGGCAACCCACACATCCACAGCAGCTCCAGATCCTTGCGTAGCTGCTTGGCGCTGACATCGAAGTCCTGCGCGGCCTCCGCGATCCGGATACCTGGCCTGGCCAGCAGGTAGGGCACCAGAGCCAGCAGTCGCGGCAGCCGCTCGGCCGAACCGCTCATGCCGACACCCCCTGCGCCACCCGCTCCAACCGGTCGGTGACCGCCTTGGCCAGCACGTCCGGTTCCAGCACGAGCACATCCGGCCCGTATCCGGCGATCCAGTCGGCCGCGCCTTCCGGGTAGTACAGGTCGATCTCGACAATGTCGCCGTCGGTGTCGTCCACAGCCATCCGGTCGAGCACAGTGGCGCGCCTGCGCACACCCGCCGCACGCCCGTCGGCCAGCCACAGCCGCGCCTTGGCCACCGGCGAACGGTCGTGGTCACGCTCACCCGAGCCCGCCACGAACTCCAGCAGATCCACATCGGGTGGCCTGCGCACCGTCGAAGGAGCCCCCAACGTGCGGACCTGACCGGTGATCCGCGACAGCCGGAAGCAGCGCGGAGCGTCGCGGTCGCGGTCGTAGCCCACGACGTACCAGCGCGCCCGCCAGGACACCACACCCCACGGTTCCAGCGTGCGTGGGCGGCGCTCCGGTGATCCCGACCGCCGGTAGTCGAAGCGCACCACCTGTCCCTGCTGCACCGCCGAGAGCAGCGGAGCGAACGCGGGCTCGGTGTGCACCCGCTGCTCGACGATCGGCGGCGCGTTCTCGTCCACCTCGACACCCGCGGCACGCAGCTTGACCAGTGCACCCTGCGCCTGCCCTGTCAGTTCGGGCGAATCCCACAGCCGCACCGCCAGCGCGACGGCGGCGGCCTCGTCCGGCGCCAGCTCGATCTCACCGAGCTCGTAGTCGCGGCGAGCGATGCGGTAGCCCTCCACCGGGTCGAAGGCGGAGTTGCGCCCGGTCTCCAGCGGGATACCGAGTTCACGCAGTTCGGTCTTGTCCCGCTCGAACATCCGGGAGAACGCCTCGTCGGTCGCGGCGTCGGAGTACCCGGGCACAATGCCGCGAATCCGCTCGGCGGTCAGATACTGCCGAGTGGACAACAGAGCGAGTACCAGGTTGACCAGGCGCTCAGCACGCGCGGTGGACACCCTGCCAACCTTAGCTCCCGGGCCGCGCCGTTTCCTCGCAGGTAGGCCACCGTGGCGCGGGTCGCCGGGCCGCAGGCACCCGCGCCGTGCCTGTCACAGCGAGTTGATCAGGCGCTCCACACGCTCGTCGACCGACCGGAACGGGTCCTTGCACAGCACGGTGCGCTGGGCCTGGTCGTTGAGCTTCAGATGCACCCAGTCCACCGTGAAGTCGCGACCGGCCTGCTGCGCGGCGGCGATGAAGTCGCCCCGCAGCTTCGCGCGTGTGGTCTGCGGCGGGGTGTCCTTGGCCAGCTCGATCTCACCGTCGTCGGTCACCCGCTTGACCATGCCCTTGCGCTGCAGCAGGTCGAACACGCCCCTACCCCTGCGAATGTCGTGGTAGGCCAGGTCCAGCTGCGCGACCCTCGGGTCGGAAAGGTCGAGGTTGTTCTTGCTGCGGTAGCGCTCGACAAGACGATGCTTGATCGCCCAGTCGATCTCGGTGTCGATCTTGGAGAAGTCCTGCTGTTCAACCGCGTCCAGCGCGCGGCCCCACAGCTCCACCACCCGCTCGGCGGTCGGGCCCGAACCGTTGGTCTCCACATGCCGCACCGCGCGGGCGTGGTACTCGCGCTGGATCTCCAGCGCCGAGGCCTCCCTGCCACCCGCCAGCCGCACCTGGCGCCTTCCGGTGAGGTCATGGCTGATCTCGCGGATCGCGCGGATCGGGTTGTCGAGGGTGAAGTCGCGGAACTGCACCCCCTGCTCGATCATCTCCAGCACCAGGTTGGCCGAACCGACCTTCAGCAGCGTTGTCGGCTCCGCCATGTTCGAGTCGCCCACGATGACGTGCAGCCTGCGATAACGCTCAGCGTCGGCATGCGGCTCGTCGCGGGTGTTGATGATCGGCCGGGACCGAGTAGTGGCACTGGACACGCCTTCCCAGATGTGCTCGGCGCGCTGCGAAAGGCAGTACACCGCACCACGGGGTGTTTGCAGCACCTTGCCCGCACCGGAGATGAGCTGACGCGTGACCAGGAACGGCAACAGCACGTCGGCGATCCGCGAAAACTCACCCGCACGGGTTACCAGGTAGTTCTCGTGGCAGCCGTAGGAGTTGCCTGCCGAGTCGGTGTTGTTCTTGAACAGGAAGATGTCGCCGCCGATGCCCTCGTCGGCGAGCCTTCGCTCGGCATCGACGAGCAGATCCTCCAGGATCCGCTCCCCTGCCTTGTCGTGCGTGACAAGCTGCGTCAGGTCGTCACACTCGGCGGTGGCGTACTCGGGGTGCGAGCCGACATCCAGGTAGAGCCGGGAACCGTTGGACAGAAAAACGTTCGAGGACCGACCCCACGACACCACTCGCCGAAACAGGTAGCGCGCCACTTCGTCGGGAGACAACCTGCGCTGCCCATGGAAGGTGCAGGTAACCCCGAACTCGGTTTCGATCCCAAAGATCCGCCGCTGCATCCTTCAAGGGTATGCGCTAACCGGCCCACCACGACCAACGAATCCGGCGTCGAAACGGTGTCAGTACCCAACGGCTACCGTGGACCACCGTGCCGGACCCAGTGCCCAACTCGCTGCCCAACTCGCTGCCGAGAACCTTACGCCAGGTAGGCGCGCGCGACCGCGCCCTCGTCGCGCGCAGCGCATCCCTGCCCGCATCCCCCGCCGACGCGCTGCTGCGCACCCTCAGCCGCTCCGCGAACAAGGGACGCCTGTGGTGGACCGTCGCCGCCGCGCTCGCCACCCGCAAGGGCGCCCCACGGCGCGGCGCCCTGCGCGGCCTCGCAGCCGTGGCGGGTGCCAGCGTCGCCGCCAACCTCATCGCAAAGCCACTGTTCCCCCGCCGCAGACCGGCCGCCGAACTGGTCCCCGAACCTCGCAGGCTGGTCAAGCGACCGACCTCGTCATCGTTTCCCTCCGGGCACGCCGCCTCGGCCGCCGCGTTCGTGACCTCGGTGGCCATGGAGGCACCGTCACTGGGCCTCGCGCTGGCCCCCGCCGGCGCTGCGGTGTCCTACTCCCGCATGCACACCGGCGTGCACTGGCCCAGCGACATCGGGGCAGGAATGCTCATCGGCGTCGCCGCCGCGCTCGCCACCCGGCACTGGTGGCCGCTGCACCCGGACACCCCCGCCCGCACCGCACACCGGGCCCACGCCCCCGTGATGCGCGACGGCGAGGACATGCTCGCCGTGGTCAATCCCGGTTCCGGTGACGCCGCCAACGACCCCACCGACCAGGTCCGCTACGCCTGGCCCAAGGCCACCCTGCTCTACCCCGACCCCGGCTCCGACATCCGCACCCAGCTCGAAACCGAGATCCGGCGCGCCGACGGCCGGGTGCGCGCGCTCGGAGTCGCGGGCGGCGACGGGACCGTCGCCGCCGTCGCCTCGGTCGCCGCCGACTACGACCTACCGCTCGCGCTGATTCCCGCGGGAACCCTCAACCACTTCGCCCGCGACGTCGGCGTACGCGCCATGCGAGACGCCGACGCGGCGACCGAAGCTGGCTCCGCCGTGGGCATCGACCTCGGCGAGGTCGAGGTCTCCGGCGCGGGCGCCACCAGCCGCCGCTGGTTCGTCAACACCGCCAGCCTCGGCGGCTACCCGGAAATGGTGCGCCTGCGGGAGAAGATCCAGCAGCGCCACCCCAAGTGGCCCGCCGCCGTCATCGCGCTGATCCGCACCCTGCGCCGCGCCAGGCCGCTGCGGGTTCAGCTCGAAGGCAAACCCATGACCCTCTGGATGATCTTCGTCGGCAACGGCACCTACGCGCCGAGGGGCTTCGGTCCCTCACGCAGGCCCGCGCTCGACACCGGCCTGCTCGACGTGCGGTTCCTGCGCGCCGACCTGCCGTACTCGCGGGCGCGGTTCGTGCTGGCCGTGTTGACGAACACGCTCACCACCAGCCATGTCTACCGCCAGGTCGACCTGCCCTCGCTCGATGTCGAACTGCTCGACGGAAACCGCAGGCTCGCCACCGACGGCGAGGTCGGACCACTGGGCCGCAGGTTTCGGTTCCACTCCCGACCGAGCGCGTTGACGATCTACCGGCTGCCGGACAGGTGACTCAGGCCTGCGACGGGCCGGACTCGCCGGAAGCCTGCCCGTTGCCGTTACCGCCCTGGTCCTCGGCGGGCCGCTGCCCGTTACCGTCCTCGCCCTTGGCGGGCTCCGCCGGGCCCGGCATCAACGCGTCCAGCGCGGCGCCGGTGATACGCCGGAACTTGCGGCCTGGCCGCTCCCTGTCCAGCACGGCGACCTCGAGCTTGCCCGGCTCGCCCTCGCCGTTACCGGTCGCACCCGGCGTGGCAGGGGCCCGCAACGCTTCCACCGCGACCCGCAGCGCGTCGGCCAGTTCCATGCCGTCGGAGAACGCGTCCTTCAGCCTGGAGTTGATCGTGTCAGCCTGACCGCCCATCACCACGAACTTCGGCTCGTCCATCACGATCGAGCCGTCGTAGGTCAGCCGGTACAGCTCGTCCTCGTCCGAGGTCGCCCCCACCTGCGCGACACAGATCTCCACCTCGAACGGCTTGAGTTGCTCGGTGAAGATCGTGCTCAGCGTCTGGGCGTACACGTTGGCCAGCGCCCTGGCGTTCACATCACGCCGGTCGTACTGGTAACCCTGCAGGTCCACGTGCCGGATACCGCCCCTGCGCAGGCTCTCGAACTCGCTGTAGCGGCCCACCGCGGCGAACCCGATCCGGTCGTAGATCTCCGAGACCTTGTGCAGCGTCGGCGACGGGTTCTCCGCGACGAACAACACGCCGCCCCGGTACTTGAGCACGACGACGCTTCGTCCACGGGCGATGCCCTTACGGGCGAGCTCGGAACGCTCACGCATCAACTGCTCGGGTGAGGCGTACAGCGGCATCGTCACTGGAGTTGGCTCCGCTCTGCTCGTCTGGTCAGTGTCATCAACGTCATCAACGCTGTCATCAACGGTCCGAAAGTCAGCCGAGCCGCCCCGGCCGCTCGGACCTGCTCTCCACCACGGCCCGCGCGATTGTCGCGGTCTCCTCATCCGGCGTCTTCACGGCGCCATGCTCGGCCGTGATCGTGACCACCGTCGGGTAGATGTTGCGCACCAGGTCGGGCCCGCCCGTGGCGGTGTCGTCGTCGGCCGCGTCGTAGAGCGCCTCCACCGCCGCGCGGGTGGCCGCCTCGGCGTCGGCATCGGGATCGTAGAGCTTCTTCAACGACGACTTGGCCAGTACCGACCCCGACCCCACGGCGTGGTAGCCGGCCGTCTCCTCGTACCGGCCACCGGTCACGTCGAACGACACGATCCTGCCCGCACGCTTGGGGTCGGCGGAATCGATGTCGTAGCCGACGAACAGCGGCAGCACCGCCAGACCGGCCAGCGCGACGTCGAGGTTGCCCTTGACCATGTTCGCCAGCTTGTTCGCCTTACCGTCCAGCGAAAGCGAAACACCTTCGATCTTCTCGTAGTGGGCCAGCTCCACCGTGTAGAGCCGGACGAGTTCCAGCGCGATACCGGCGGTGCCCGCGATGCCGACCGCGGAGTACGCGTCGGTGACGTAGACCTTCTCCAGGTCCCGTGTGGCGATCATGTTGCCGGTGGTGGCCCTGCGGTCACCGGCGATCAGCACGCCGCCGCTGAACGTAGCGGCGACGATGGTCGTGCCGTGCGGCGGCTCGATGGCGCTGCCCGGCGCCAGCACACCGTCCGGCTTCTTGCTCGGCAGCAGTTCAGGAGCCTGCGCCCTCAGAAAATCGGCGAACGACGACGTTGTCGACGACAGGTAGGCAGCGGGCAGCGCGAAGCCCGAGTTGCGCGGAGTGTGTTCCATGCGTGCTCGTAGTTCCCATCGACGAGGCGGACGACAGTGCGGTCAGAAAGCTTATGGGATGGCGTCTTTCGACCCTACTGCCCGCCCTTTTGCACGTAGGCACGCACGAAGTCCTCGGCGTTCTCCTCCAGCACGTCGTCGATCTCGTCGAGGATCGTGTCCACGTCCTCGCCGAGCTTCTCGCGGCGTTCCTGGCCGGCAGGCGCACCAGCCTCGACATCGTCGTCGGAGTCGCCGCCACCGTGCTTTTCAACCTTCTCCTGAGCCATGCTCGCCTCCCGGTGTGGCCGTTGGCCTCTAGACTACCCAGACCTACCCGCATTCGGGGGTTCGGTGATCCTCCGGTGATCTTCACACTCACCCCGATGTCGTAAGGGCCTCCACCAATTCCTCGGCCGTCTCCGACTCGTCCAGCAGCTTGCCGACGTGCGCCTTCGTACCCCGCAGCGGCTCCAGCGTGGGGATGCGCACCAGCGACTCCTTGCCCACGTCGAAGATCACCGAGTCCCACGACGCGGCGGCGATGGAGTTGGCGTACTTCTCCAGCGTCCTTCCCCTGAAGTAGGCACGGGTGTCCGACGGCGGGTTGGTGATCGCCGCCTGCACCTCCTCCTCGCTCACCAGGCGCTTCATCGAACCGCGCGTGACCAGCCGGTTGTACAGGCCCTTGTCCAGCCGCACGTCGGAGTACTGCAGATCGACCAGATGCAGCCGAGGCGCCGCCCAGCCGAGCTGATCCCGTTGCCGGTAGGCCTCCAGCAGCCGCAACTTCGCGGGCCAGTCCAGCCGGTCGGCGCACTCGGCTGGGTCGCGGGCCAGCGCGTCCAGCACCTCGCCCCAGACCCGCAGCACCTCCTTGGACTGCTCGTCGGCCCCGGTTCGCTCCAGATGCTCCGCCGCCATCTCGTGATAGGCGTACTGCAGGTCCAGGCCGCTGTACTTGCGCCCGTTGGCCAGCTCCACCGTGGTCTTCAGCGTCGGATCGTGGCTGATCTCGTGCACGGCGCGCACCGGCTCGTCCAGCTTGAGGTCGTCGAAGCGCACCCCCTGCTCGATCATGTCGATGACCAGCGCCGTCGTGCCCAGCTTCAGAAACGTCGCGTACTCGGCGAGGTTGGCGTCCCCGACGATCACGTGCAGCCTGCGGTACTTGTCGGCGTCGGCGTGCGGTTCGTCCCGTGTGTTGATGATCCCGCGCTTCAGCGTGGTCTCCAGCCCCACCTCGACCTCGATGTAGTCGGCGCGCTGGGAAAGCTGGAAGCCCGCCTCCTCACCTTGCTGGCCGATGCCCACCCGGCCCGAGCCCGTGATCACCTGCCTGGACACGAAGAACGGCGTCAGCCCGGCGATGACGGCGGTGAACGGCGTGGAGCGCGCCATGAGGTAGTTCTCATGGGTGCCGTAGCTGGCGCCCTTACCGTCGACGTTGTTCTTGTAGAGCTGCAGCGGAGGCTGGCCGGGTACGGTGGCGGCCCGGATCGCCGCCTCCTCCATGACCCGCTCTCCGGCCTTGTCCCAGATCACCGCGTCCCGCGCGTTGGTCACCTCGGGCGCGGAGTACTCCGGGTGGGCGTGATCGACGTACAACCGCGCACCGTTGGTCAGGATGACGTTGGCCGCACCGAGGTCCTCCACATCGGGGTCGGGGCCCTGCTGGCCCGGTCCCGTCAAATCGAACCCGCGTGCGTCGCGCAGCGGCGACTCCACCTCGTAGTCCCAGCGGGCCCTGCGTGCTCGCGGGATGTCCGCGGCCGCCGCGTAGGCCAGCACAACTTGGGTGGAGGTCAGCACCGGGTTCGCCGTCGCATCGCCCGGCACCGCGATCCCGTACTCCACCTCGGTTCCCATGATCCGCCGCATGGCACCAAGCGTACGGGTCTTCGCGCCGGTGTACCCGTCCGCCCGCACGCCGGTGCTGCTCCGGCGGAGTGAGATCGACGTGAGATCGACGTGAGATCGACGCTGCCGGTGTCAGTCGTTGGCCGGGAGTTTGGCCGCGGCTATCGGGGCCATTCGCAGCACGGCCTCCCTCGCCCTGACCTGCTCACCGGCACTGACCTGGATGCCGGAGAGCACCTGGCCCGAGGCGAGCAGCAGCGTGCAGGTGTTGTCGACGCACCAGCCGCGATGCGCCTGGACGTCGGGCCTGCTCGGCAGGGTCAACTCCGCTCCGGGGCAGCGCACCCTGCCGTTGAGCACGTCGGCCGCGGGGCGATCGACGTAGCCCGTGACCAGCTGGTCGAGCGTGGACCCTGTGGGGTACTCCCACCGCAGCAGCGTGCGCTGTCGACCGATCAGGCCCACCGGTACGGCGGCGAGGCATCCGCTCGCCACGCTGGGTGGGTCGACAGCCCGGACTCCCTCGCCCGCGAGGTCCTGCTCGCCGAGTACCGCCCGTTCCACGGCCTGCTCCACCTCGGCCGGGTCCGCGCCGGGTGTGGTGGCCTGCGATTGCGGCGGCGCGGTCGTGGACGGGCGCGTGGCGGCCGAGGTCGACTCGGCGCCGCTGTCCGAGTCGACCTGCCGTTCGCTACATCCGGCCAGCCCACCCGTCACCAGCAGCGTAACCGCGGCGATCAACACCGGTACCGCACGCACGGCTCGGACACTAGTCATTGCCAGTGCATACCCGATCGCCTGGACCAGTAGCGTTCGGGTTCCTCCCGCAGTTCGGCCAGTGCGGCCAGGTCCTCGCTGTCCAGCGCGAGCTGCGCGCCGACGAGGTTGGCGGCCAACTGCTCGGGGCCCGCAGGGCCGAGCAGCACAACGTCGGCCCACGATTGCGCGAACACGAAGGCCAGCGCCACCGCGTCGGTGGACACTTCGTGGGCTTCGGCGAGTTCAGTCAACCGGCGAGGTGGTTCGACGGCGAGCCTGCCATTGGCCAGTGTTTCCTTGACCTGCACCAGCACTCCGGCCGCATGCGCGTCCGCGAGCGCCTGGCCTGCTGAGGTTTCCAGCGGATTCCAGGTCGACTGCACGGCACTGAACAGGCGGACACCCGCCACCTGTAGTTCGAGCGCCCGCCGGATCGTTTCCGCCTGCCCCGGCCCTGAGGTAGTGAATCCCACGGCGACGCCGCGATCGGCCAGCTCGGCCAGCGCCTCGAGCAGTGGTTCGTCGGTGAACAGCCCGCTGTCAGCGGTCAGTGAGTGCACCTGGTAGAGCGTGATGACGTCACCCAGCAGCGCCGCCGTCTCCGCCCACTGCTCGCGGAAGCGCTCCAGCGAGTGCTCCTTGACCTCGTGGACCCGCGCATCCAGCCGCCACTGCCCGACGTAGCGGTATCCCCACTTGCTCGAGACGATGACGTCGGTGTGGCCGCGGTCGGCGAGCCAGGCCGCGAGGAACTCCTCGGCCCGGCCGTAGGAGCGGGCGGCATCGACCCGCCGGATACCCGCGGCGTAGGCACGGTCGAGCACCGCGTAGGTCGCCGACCGCATTGCCTCGACGTCCCGGTGCGAGGGCAGGGCCGCCGTTCGACCGAGATTGAGGTAGGCGGGCCTGCCGAGGGCGGCGAGCCCCACCGCGATCCTTGCGGTGTTGGTCATGTGGGAGACGGTACCGAGGACGTCGTCGTGAGGTGTGTTCGCACACGGCGGTGTCGTATAGGACGTTATACATCGATTTCGGGTGGTGGCGGCTGCCGGTGGTCGCTGTTGCCGAGGAAGAAGGCCCGAACGTCTTCGGCGAGCAGTTCGGGCACCTCCATCGCGGCGAAGTGGCCGCCGTGCTCGAACTCCGACCAGTGCCTGACGTCGTACAGCCGCTCGGCCAGTGGTCGAACCGACTGCGTGATGTCGTGCGCGAACACCGCCACGCCAACCGGCACCTGGCACGGTTCGCTTCGCCTCGGCGCCTCGTGGTGTAGTCGCGCCGAGGACGCCGCGGTGGCGGTCAGCCAGTACAGCGAGACATTGGTGAGCAGCCGGTCGTCACTGATCCGCGACCGCGGGTCCGTCCACTGTGCGAAGCGCTCGGCGATCCAGACGAGTTGCCCGACCGGTGAGTCGGTCAGGGCGTAGCCGATGGTCTGCGGGGTGAGCGCCTGCAGGGCCTGGTACGGCGGGCGATTCGCCAGCAATCGCCTGACCTTGTCCAGCCGAGCCTCGTCCGTTGCCGACAGCTCGATGTCGGCGTCCGGCGCAGGCCGGGTCGGCAGGTAGTTGACGTGCACCCCGACGACCCGCTCCGGGGCCAGCGCGCCGAGCGCCAGCGAGATGCCCGCGCCGAAGTCGCCGCCCTGCGCGCCGTAGCGCTCGTATCCGAGGCGGCGCATCAGCTCGGCCCAGGTCCGTGCCACCCGGGCGACATCCCAGCCGCGCTCGTGGGTGGGCCCGGAGAACCCGTATCCGGGGATGGACGGGATCACCAGGTGGAAGTCGCGCGACAGCGGCTCGATCACGTCGAGGAACTCCAGGAACGAACCGGGCCAGCCGTGAGTGAGGATCAGCGCTAGCGCGTTCGGTTTCGGCGACCGGACGTGGACGAAGTGGATGTTCTGGCCGTCGATCTGGGTGGTGAAGTGCGCGAGCTTGTTGAGCTTGGCCTCCTGGTGGCGCCAGTCGTAGCCGGTGCGCCAGTAGTCGGCGAGTTCCTGAAGCCGTCCCAGCGGGAACCCGTAGTCCCACCCGGCATCGCTGATCTCGTTGGGCCAACGGGTGCGGACGAGCCGGTCGGCCAGGTCGTCGAGATCGGCCTGGGGCACGTCGATGTGGAACGGTTCGATCATGAAGTCTCAGCTCCGAATGGGTTCGCTCAGCCACACCTGTTAGTGCGACTAATGTTTATGCCCCAAACGGTAGCACAGTCATTAGTCGCCCAAACGACTTTTTCTGGGGCCGTCACCGCCGACTCGGCGCCCGGTTAACCGCCGCTGCCCGAACCGCCGCTGCCCGAACCGCCGCTGTCGGAGCGGCGCAACAACTCGAGGAACTGCTCGGCGGACAGCACTTGCCGATGCAGTTTCTCCAACCGCGCCGCGGGCGCCCGCACGTAGCCCTTGCCGAACACCGGTGCGATCTGGCGCAGGCTGGCACCGGCCTCCCTTGCCGCGAGCAGCGCCCAGTCCGACGCATTGGCAAGCGCCGTTGCCGCCTGCCGCAATTGACCGAGCACGCCGATCAGCTCCGCCGCCTCCACCTCCCCCGCCCGCACCGCGCCGGCGATCTCTTCCAGCCACGCCAGGACGTCGGCGTCGGTGACCGGTGCGCGCAGTGATGGGCGCGGTGTTGGTGGACACGGTGTGGCGTCGTTGTCGATTTCGTAATCGCTCACAAAGCCCAACCGTATAGGACGTTATACAGAATGGCCAGTCGGCTCGAACGCAGTTCGCCCCGGCCGCGAGCGCGGCCGGGGCGAACTGCTGTGCTGAGGTTCAGCGCGGTGTCACAGGTACTGGCCGGTGTTGGTCGCCGTGTCGATGACCCTGCCGGATTCTTGGTTCTTGCCGGTGACCAGCGTGCGGATGTAGACGATCCGCTCGCCCTTCTTGCCCGAGATACGCGCCCAGTCGTCGGGGTTCGTGGTGTTGGGCAGGTCCTCGTTCTCCGCGAACTCGTCGACGATCGCGTCGAGCAGGTGCTGCACACGCAACCCCGGCTGCTGGGTCTCCAGCACCGACTTGATGGCCGACTTCTTCGCCCTGTCCACGATGTTCTGGATCATCGCGCCGGAGTTGAAGTCGCGGAAGTAGAGCACTTCCTTGTCCCCGTTGGCGTAGGTGACCTCCAGGAAGCGGTTCTCGTCGGTCTCCTCGTACATCCGCTCCACGGTGTGCTGGATCATCGCGTCGATCGTCGCCTGCCGATCGCCACCGAACTCCAGCAGGTCGTCGGAGTGGATCGGCAGGTCGGCGGTGAGGTACTTCGAGAAGATGTCCTTCGCGCCCTCGGCGTCCGGCCGCTCGATCTTGATCTTCACGTCCAGCCTGCCCGGTCGCAGGATGGCCGGG
The DNA here is from genome assembly GCF_011761185.1 of Saccharomonospora amisosensis. Taxonomy (NCBI): domain Bacteria; kingdom Bacillati; phylum Actinomycetota; class Actinomycetes; order Pseudonocardiales; family Pseudonocardiaceae; genus Saccharomonospora; species Saccharomonospora amisosensis. Next base: position 2,584,182 of record NZ_JAAOYM010000001.1, read on the forward strand.
TCGATCATGTCCTCGCGGTTGGAGGCGCCGATCACGATGACGTTCTCCAGCCCCTCCACACCGTCGATCTCCGAAAGCAGCTGCGGAACGATCGTGGTCTCCACGTCGGAGGAAACGCCGCTGCCACGGGTGCGGAAGATCGACTCCATCTCGTCGAAGAACACGATCACCGGAGTGCCCTCGGACGCCTTCTCCCTCGCCCGCTGGAAGATCATGCGGATGTGCCGCTCGGTCTCCCCCACGAACTTGTTCAGCAGCTCGGGACCCTTGATGTTGAGGAAGTACGACTTGGCGTCGGCCGCCGCCCCGTCGCCACGTGCCTGCGCCACCTGCTTGGCCAGCGAGTTCGCCACCGCCTTCGCGATGAGCGTCTTTCCGCATCCGGGCGGCCCGTACAACAGCACGCCCTTCGGCGGCCGCAACTGGTACTCCAGGTACAAATCCGAGTGCAGGAACGGCAACTCCACGGCGTCGCGGATCTGCTCGATCTGCCGGTAGAGCCCGCCGATGTCCTCGTAGCGGACGTCGGGAACCTCCTCGAGGACCAGGTCCTCCACCTCGGCCTTGGGCACACGCTCGTACGCGTAGCCCGCCTTGGAGTCCACCAGCAACGAGTCACCGGGCTTGAGCGTCTGATCGGCCAACGGGTCCGACAGCCACACCACCCGCTCCTCGTCGGCGTGGCCCACAACGAGCGCCCGCGCGCTGCCGCCCTCGGTCTCCGGCAACAGCACCTCACGCAGCGCGCAGACCTCCCCGGTGCTTTCGAATCCGCCGCTCTCCACCACCGTCAGGGCCTCGTTGAGGCGGACGCTCTGGCCCCTGTGCAGCGTCTCCACCTCGACCGCAGGCGAAACCGACACCCGCATCTTCCTGCCCGCGGTGAAGACGTCCACCGTGCCGTCTTCGTACGCGGCCACGAACACTCCGTAGCCGCTCGGAGGTTGCGCGAGCCGGTCGACCTCCTCCCGCAGAGCCATCAGCTGACTGCGCGCCTCACGTAGCGTCTCCACCAGCTTGTTGTTGCGCTCGGTCAGCTGGCTCACCCGTTCGGTCGCCTCGGCGAGCCGCTGCTCGAGCACCCGGTTCTGCCGCGGCGAATCCGTGAGCTTGCGGCGCAGGAGGGCGACCTCTTCCTCGAGGAAGCGAATCTGCCGTGCCTGCTCGCTCGCTTGCGTTCCCGCGGTTGTAGCTCCGCTCGTCTCTGAAGAGTCGGCCTCGTCGTGCCGACCTCCGGGAAGGTCGTGTTGCATTTCGGCACCTCCTCGGAATGCATTTGCTTCCACGGTACCGGCGATCACCGACATGAAAAGCCCTATCCGCGTTACAGGATCGGCGCGTCGCTCGGTCGCCGCGGAGTACCCGGTGCCGGATGAGTCGACTCTCCAGCCGGTCTTCCCCTTGCCACCGCGGACAAAACGGTCATCAGGCAGGGTAAGGGAAACGGGCCAACGCCCCGCCGCTACGATCGCACCGAATCGGTGCGGGCTGTGAGATACCCGCAGGTTGAGACAGCACTAGGGGGCAACCGTGACGTATCCGCCGCAACCTCCGGGATGGCAGCCACAACACCGACCACACAACGCATGGGGGCAACAACCAGGTGGACACCCGCCACCCGGTGGAGGTGGACCTGGCGGCACACAACAATTCGGCCAATTCGGCCCACCTGGCCCACCTGGCCCGCCCGGCGCTTCACAGCCGCCCGGTTTTCCTTCCGGACCCGGCCAACCGCCCCCTCCGAAGAAGCGCACCGGTCTCATCGTCGGTCTGGTGATCGCCGGAATCGCCCTCGTCGGCGGAGCCATCACGCTCGTGCTGCTGCTGGGCGACGACGAGCAGCGGACAGACGGACCGGGTCCGGTGGCGACGGGCTCCCCCGCCTCGGCCACACCCACCGAGCAGCCGGACACGTCGGCGTCCGAGCCGACCTCCGAGCCACCGAACACCTCCGGACCCACCGACGACGGCAAGGAACCCGCACCCGGCGGGCAGCCATCCAACCAACTGCTCGCCGAGTCGCTGATCAGCGCGATCAACGACCACGACGGCACCTCGATGGTCGACATGGTGTGCCGCACCATCAGCGGCGTGGACGAGCCCGATTTCCGCGACGACACCTCCGCCGAACTCCTCGATGCGCGCGACGACGGCGAGAACGGCTCGATCGACTTCACGGTCACCGAAGGCGGCCGCAGCGAGGACGTCACGTTCAAGACAAGGACCGAGGGCGGCATGTGGTGCCTGGCGGGGCCGGGCTGAGCTCGACACAAGCAGCCCGATACAAGCAGCCCGATACCAGTCCGACACACAGCTGTCCGGCCAGGAGCCCGGCACAACCGGGCGGGCCGCTCGTCGCGGCCCGCCCGCCCACCGTTCAACCCCTGCTCGGCCTGCGCTGCCTCCGAGGCGGGGCTACGCCCTCGGCCAGTCTGCGAGTGGTGAGCAGGAACGCCGTGTGCGCCACCATGCGATGGTCCGGCCGCACCGCGAGACCGACAACGTGCCACGGCCGCATCAACGTCTCCCACGACTGCGGCTCGGTCCAGCAGCGCTGCTCCCGCAGCGCCTCGGTGACCGTCGACAGCTGCGTCACCGTCGCCACGTAGACCACCAGCACCCCGCCCGGCACCAGGCTGGCCGCGACACCCGGCAGTACCTCCCACGGGGACAGCATGTCCAGCACCACCCGGTCGACCTCACCCTCGTGCGCGGCGACGTCGCCGACGTGGAAGGTCCAGTTCGCTGGTCGCTCACCGAAGAACCGCTCGACGTTGCGTTCGGCGTGCTCGGCGTGATCGGCACGCAACTCGTAGGAAGTGACCGTTCCCTCGCTTCCCACGGCCCGCAGCAGCGAGCAGGTCAGCGCGCCAGAGCCCGCCCCCGCCTCCAACACCCTGGCCCCGGGGAAGATGTCACCCCACATCACGATCTGCGCGGCGTCCTTGGGGTAGATGACCTGCGCGCCACGGGGCATCGACAACACGTAATCCGGTAACAGCGGCCGCAGCGCCAGGTAGCTCGTACCGCCACCGGATGTGACCACCGAGCCTTCCGGCCGACCGATCAGGTCGTCGTGGGCCAGCACACCACGGTGCGTGTGGTACTGCGCTCCCGGCTCCAGCACGATGGTGTAGTGCCGTCCCTTCGGATCGGTCAACTGCACGCGATCACCCTCACGAAACGGCCCTGCTGACACCGCACCTCCACCTTCGCGACCCGAATCAACGGTCGATCGTGGCAGACCGCGCCCGACCCGGCTCAGGCGGTGTACCCGACGCGACCGGACAGGGCCGCTCGCAGGTCGTCGCGGTGCAGCACCCCAGCGGGCTTGCCGTCGGTGTCCACCACCAGGAACTGCCAGGTGGGCACCTCACGCACGTGTTCGGCGATGTCGGCCCCAGACTCCGAAAGCAACAACACCGTCTCCGGCCGAATCGGCTCGGCCGCCTGTTCGGCGGGAGACTGCGGCGAGTCCGCCGCCAACCGCTCGGCAGCGGCCTCGTCGAGCAACCCGGCCGCCACCCCGTCGGCGCGCACCAGCACTACTCCCCTGCCCGCCGAAGCGGTCAGCGCCGCGGCGACCGGGCTTTCCGCCGGGAGTTGCAGCACCGGTCGCATCAGGTCGGCCAGTCGCAGCCCGTCCGGCCACTCGCGCCGGTCCTCCGCCGCGAACTCACCGGTGGCGCCGGTGGCCACGAACCACGCCGTCACCACACAGACACCGAGCCGCAGCCACCTGTCCTCGCTGCCGACAGCCAGCCCCCACAGGGCCCACACCAGCAGCGCCACAGCCACCAGGCCGCCACCGGCCACCGCGACCCTGGTTCCGGTCGCCCTCGTGCCGCTGAGCGCCCAGACCCCCGCCCGCAGCAGCCTCCCGCCGTCAAGCGGCAACCCCGGCAGCAGGTTGAACAGCCCAACCGCGAGGTTGGCCACTGCGCACTGGGCCACAAGCAGCCAGGTGGAGCCGTCCGGCGGCAAGGCAGGCAGCAGCGCGCCACAGAACACCGCCAGCAGCACCGACACCACGGGACCCGCTATGGCCACGAGCCCTTCCTGGCCGGGCCGCCGCGGTGAGCGCGCCACCTCGGACAGTCCTCCCAGCAGGAACAACCGCAGCCTGCGTACCGGAAGGCCGAGCCGCAGCGCCACCAGGCAGTGACCGAGTTCGTGAGCCAGTACCGAAAGTCCGAGGAGCAGGGCGAACGCGGCGGCCAGCGTCCACGACGTGGCCGCGTCGGCCTCAGGCAGCAGCCGGGACACCAGCGGCGCGTACAGCACGACGACGATCAGCGAACCGATCCACCACGAAGGGGCCAGCAGCACGGGGACGCCACCGACACGAAAGAGCAGCAGGCCACCTTCCGCCGCGACGGGGCGCCGCCGCCCGGCTCCGCCGACCTCGCTCCTCGCGTCCACCAGGAGAGGGTAGAACGTCCGGCGTTGGGCGCTCGTTACCTCCCGTGGTCGATCACGTCCACGCCGGGTCACGGCGTGTTGTCGTACCGTGCCATTACGCTCCCAGGCATGGCAGAGGGCGCGATCGACACCACCACCACCACCACGAGCACCGTCACCGTGTCACCGCGCGACGGGCTGCGACGGCCTGCCCTTTCGCCGTCCAGAGCGAGCGACTTCAAGCAGTGTCCGCTGCTGTACCGCTTCCGTGCCGTGGACCGGTTGCCGGAGGTGCCGACCAAGGCGCAGGTGCGGGGAACGCTGGTGCATTCGGTGCTGGAACAGCTGTTCGCGCTGCCCCGCCAGCAGCGGGTCCCCGAACGCGCACGAGAATTGCTCGCGCCCACCTGGGAGCAGCTCTCGGCTGAATGCCCGGAATGGACGCAACTGTTCGCGCAGGACTCCACGGCGGAGATGCGAGACTGGCTTGACTCCGCAGGCCGGCTCGTCGACGCCTATTTCGAGCTGGAGGACCCCCGCAGGCTGGATCCGGAGGCCTGCGAGCTGCACGTGGAAACCGAGTTGCGTTCCGGTGTGCTGCTGCGCGGCTACATCGACCGGCTGGACGTCGCCCCCACCGGCGAGATCCGGGTGGTGGACTACAAGACCGGCGCCGCCCCGAGGCAGGTTGGCGAGGCCAAGGCGATGTTTCAGATGAAGTTCTACGCGGTCGTGCTCTGGCGGCTGCGCGCGGTGGTGCCCAGCCAGCTCAAGCTCATGTACCTCACCGACGGGCAGGCACTGGCCTACACCCCCGACGAGCCGGAGCTGCTGCGTTTCGAACGGACACTGGAGGCGATCTGGGAGGCGATCCTGCGGGCGGGCAGGACAGGTGACTTCCGGCCGAGCAAGAGCAAGCTGTGCGACTGGTGCTCTCACCAGGCCCTGTGTCCCGCCTTCGGCGGGACGCCGCCAGAATATCCGGGTTGGCCCGAGCCCGACCCCGGGGAGGAGTCGGTGCTCGACCGGGCCGACTGAGCCGACTGACCTGTTCCGGCACAGGGCGAAGGAGACCATCGTGGCCGAGGCGTTCTACCTGCCGCTGGGGCAGGGCCGGTTCCAGCCCACCGAGCACACCTCCGGGCCGTGGACGCCACAGGCGCAGCATTTCGGTCCGCCTTCGGCGCTGCTCGTCCGCGCGCTGGAAGGGGTTCCCGCCGAGCGGGAGACGCAACTGGGCAGGGTCACCATCGAGATTCTGGGGCCCGCGCCGCTGCGGGAGCTGACCGTCACCGCCCGGCTGGAGCGCCCAGGCCGGTCGGTCGAGCTGCTCAGCGCGGAGCTGACCGCGGGTTCCCGTACCGTTGCCCGCGCCTCGGCCTGGCGGTTGAGCAGTAACGACACCGGTGCCGTCTCGGCGGGTGCCTCGGCGCCGCTGCCGCCGGTGGCGGACTGCGGACCGGCGCGGTGGCCGTCGGACTGGCTGGGTGGCTACCTGCACGCCATGGAATGGAGGACGGCCAAGGGTGACCTGTGCGACCCCGGTCCCGCTGCGGTCTGGGCCCGGCAGCGCTTCCCACTCGTCGACGGGGAGAAGCCCAGCGCGCTACAGCGGCTGTTCACCGTCGCCGATTCCGGCAACGGTGTGTCCAACCGGCTCGACCCGAACCAGTGGTGGTTCATCAACCCGGAGTTGACCGTGCATGTCCTGCGCGAGCCCATCGGCGAGTGGATCGGGCTGGACGCTGCCACCGTGGTCGGGCCCGCCGGGGTGGGCACGGCCACGAGCACGCTGCACGACGAGGGCGGGCAGGTGGCGACCGGATCACAGGCATTGCTCGTTCGCAGACGTGAATCCGCTGCTCAGCAGCCGTGACCGGGAATCGGTGCGAAACCGACGCCGAACACTCCAGGGTCCACGCCACCCGTTCCGGTGACTGATCCACTACCCTGCTCGCAAACCACGAGACCCGGGAGCTGGCGCACAGTGCAGATCACCTCGGTGGTCAACCAGAAAGGCGGAGTCGGCAAGACCGCGCTCAGCGTTGGTGCCGCCGCCGCCCTCGCCGAGCGAGGTCGCAGGGTGCTGCTCATCGACCTGGACCCGCAGGGGCACGCGACCACCGAACTGCTCGGCCTGCCCGAACCGCCACCGGAAGCGCCGAGCCTGGCCAAGGCGCTGACGAAGCTGTGGCGAGGCCCCATCGAGGAACTTGTGGTACCCCACCCCCGCAGCAACATCGGCAGGGGCGGCGCCTTCGACGTAATCCCGACGTCACCGGGCATGTTCGACCTGATCCGCAGGCTTGACCAGTTCCGGGTCCCCGGCTGGCAGTTGGCGAGGGTGATCCAGTTCGCCAACTACGACCACGTCATCATCGACTGCCCGCCCGCACTGGACGTACTGACCAACAACGCGCTGGTGGCCACGCACGGCATCCTCGTGCCCGTGCAGCCCGACCGGACCAGCATCAGGGCACTGCGGCTGATGCGGGAACAGATCAGCTACCTGGAGGCGGCCGCGCGGCGACCGCCGATCGTTTACCACGGCCTGGTCCCAGGGCTGTACCGCCGACCCATCTCGGCATACGCGGTGGCAGCGCTGGAGGAGTTGCGGACCTTCGGCATCCCGATGTTGGCGCACGTGCCGCTCAGCGTCGTGGTCAACGAGGCGGCCGCCAAGGGAGTGCCCGTCACGACGTTCGCACCCGAGACCATCCAGGCGGCGGCCTATCGCGACATCGCACAGGTGCTGGACGCGGTCGCCGTGCGGCACCGGCCCATGGCGCCGACCGCCGACCAGGAGTTCCTGTTCGAGGACTTCATCGCCGACCTCGCGCAAACCCGCGCCGCCAACGACAGCGGCGGGCGTCGTGGGTTGTACGACCTGATGCCCAAGCGGCCGCGCCCACGCTGACCCCGCATCGTCCGCTTCGCCGGCGTCACAGCCTGCAGGAACGGATGTCGGAGGCCAGGATCGCGCGGGCACCGGCGGCAGCAAGCTCGTCCATGATCGAGTTCACCTGCTTGCGCGGCACCATGGCGCGCACCGCGACCCAGTCGGCGTGCGCCAGCGGTGCCACCGTGGGCGACTCCAGTCCCGGTGTGATCGCGATCGCCCGCTCCAGCAGCGATCGGGGGCAGTCGTAGTCCAGCATCATGTACTGCTGCGCGAACACCACGCCACGCAGCCGGGCAGCGAGCTGGGCGATGGGTTTGGAGTCCCCGTTGCCCGCCCTGTGCACGAGAACCGCCTCGGACACACAGATCGGGTCGCCGAAGGCAACCAGGTTGTGCTGGCGCAGCGTCCTGCCGGAACCGACCACGTCGGCGATCGCGTCGGCGACGCCCAGCTGCACCGAGATCTCGACGGCTCCGTCCAGCCGGATCACCTCGGCCTCCACACCCTGGCGGGCCAGATCGTCGCGCACCAGCCGGGGATAGGAGGTGGCGAGGCGCTTGCCGTGCAGGTCGGTGACCGTCCAGTCGCGACCCTGCGGGGCGGCGTAGCGAAACGTCGAGCCGCCGAAGCCCAACTGCAGTGTCTCCTCCACGGGCGCGCCCGAGTCCAGCGCGAGGTCGCGGCCGGTGATACCGAGGTCGAGTTCTCCCGAACCCACGTAGATCGGGATGTCCTTGGGGCGGAGGAAGAAGAACTCCACCTCGTTCACGGGGTCGAGGACGGTGAGGTCACGCTGCTCGTGCCGCTGGCGGTATCCGGCCTCGGCCAGCATCTCCGATGCCTGTCCCGCCAGTGAGCCCTTGTTCGGCACCGCCACGCGCAGCATTCCTCGTTCTCTCCTTCTCGGTTCGGCGACCGCCGCGTGAGTCGTGTTCACAGGTAGCGGTAGACGTCTTCGAGCGAAACGCCTCGCCCCAACATGAGCACCTGAACCCGGTACAGCAGTTGGGAGATCTCCTCCGCCAGCCGCTCGTCGGACTCGTGCTCGGCCGCGATCCAGACCTCGCCCGCCTCTTCCAGCACCTTCTTGCCCTGTGCGTGTACACCGGCGCGCAGCGCGGCCACCGTCCCCGAGTCTTCGGGTCGGGTGCGGGCGCGCTCGGCCAGTTCGGCGTACAGCTCGTCGAAGGTCTTCACGACTCCAAATACTTCCATCCATCGGTCACGGCTCGGCGGCCGGGCCACCGGGCGCCGCGACCGCGCGGGGTGTCGCCCGGCAGTGTTGACGCGCCACGGGGAATGCACTTGGCTGAAACTCGCGCAGGATCCCTTCCGGAACGGAAAGGTTGTGATATGAGCGACACGAGGCCCTCCTCGGAAAGCGCGGCGAAGGAAGCGAACCGGACCCAGCACGACATCAAACTCCCGCGGCATCCCGAGCAGGTCGATCAGGACAGCGAGTACTGCTCGGTCCTGCTCGACGGTGTGTGGCAGGACATCCGATTCCACGATTACGGCCGAATCTTCGCCATTCCCGGCCTCTACGAACAGCTCTTTCACGACATTCTCGACTGCCGTTCCCCCGACGTCGTCGCGAAGTTGCTCAAAGAGGAATTGCAGCGCGACAACGTCACCGCGGCCTCACTTCGGGTACTCGATCTGGGCGCGGGCAACGGGCTGGTCGGCGAGCAGTTGCGGACGGTGGGTGTCGGTCACCTGGCTGGCATCGACATCCTGCCGCAGGCGCGGACCGCCGCGTTGCGCGACCGGCCGGAGGTCTACGACGCCTACCACGTGCTCGACATGACGAACCTGTCCGAAACGGACAGCCTGCTGCTCGAGCGGCACAGTTTCAACGCGCTGACCTGCGTGGCGGCACTCGGCTACGGTGACATCCCGCCCTCGGCGTTCCGGGCCGCGTACAACCTCGTCAGCGACGGCGGCTGGGTGGCGTTCACCATCAAAGACCGGTTCCTCTCCGACTCCGACACCTCGGGGTTCGCCACGCTCATCGCTCGATGCAGGCAGGCGGGTCTGCTCAACGTGCGCGCCCGCGAGCGCTACCGGCACCGGCTGGACATCAGCGGCCGCCCACTGCACTACTTCGCGCTCGTCGGCACCAAGCAGGGTGACATCCCCGCCGACCTGCTGCCCTGATCAGTACTGACCAGGCAGCCTCAGCGGTCGCGCGCCAGCCCGCTGATGGTGGCGGCATCCACTCCGACCAGCGAGGTTCGGAAGATGCGCCGCCGCCCCGGTTCCACCCCAACATCGCAGGGCACCACGAGCACGGTGCAGCCTGCCGAGGCCGCCGATTCCGCGCCGACCGGGGAGTCCTCGACGGCGACGCAGCGGGCCGGGTCGGCGCCCAGCAGGCGGGCTGCCCTGCGGTAGGGCTCGGGGTGCGGCTTGTTCAACCCGTCCACTTCGTCGCCGCACACGGTGGCGTGGAAGAAGTGCCTGCCAATGGTGTCCAGCGCCAGTTCGGTCAGCGAGCGCTCGGTGGAGGTCACCAGGGCGCACGGGATTCCGGCTTCGCTCACCGATTCCAGCGCCTCGCGTGCACCGGGACGCCAGGGCAGCTCGTCGCCGAACAGGTTCGTCGTGCGTCCCCGGATCCATTCGCTCACTTCCGTGACGGCGTCGTGGCTCGGCTCGCGATTCGCCAGTGTGAGCAGGTATCGCGAGGTGGCGGTCAGGTTCGACCCAACCAGCGTGGCCCGCTGGCTAGCCGACAGGCTGCCGCCGAGCCAGTCGGCCGCCTCGTAGAGCGCGACGTCCCACAGCTTCTCGGAGTCGACGAGTGTGCCGTCCATGTCCCACAGCACGGCCGCCGGCGGCCGCACCTCCCCTGCTGTGTGCTGACCTGCAGGTTCACCAGAGAACGCGGTACTCAGGATGCCCTCCGAAGCTCACCGTGCGACGACCCGTGCGACAACTCACCCTAGAGCCACGGTGCGCGGCACCCGCCGCCACGGCGACGCGGATGTGGGCGGCGGCCGCGTTCCCGTGCTTGCGGCCGGCCTCGTCGAACGCGGATCACCAGTGGCGCCGCCACCAAGTTCGCCTGCCTGCTCGCGGCCCAGCGTCACCGACCCTGTTCCCGCCGTCCGCGGCGGGCGGTCGGTCCACGTTGTCTCCCGGTCGTCGATGAGGCCCCCGTTGCCGTAGCGTGCCGCAGCGCGGCGGGGTCGGCGGGCCCGCTGCGCACGCCGAGACAGTAGCGCGATACGGCGACTGCGGCCGCGTGCCGCCTGCGGTCTCCGCAAGTACTCGCCGGGCCGTAGGCTGGGCATGTGAGCACGCCCTTCGACGAGACCGACGAGACGGCTGCCGAACCACGGGAGCCCAAACCGGTGATGATCGTGGCGTTCGAGGGTTGGAACGACGCAGGCGACGCCGCGAGCACCGCCATCGAGCATCTCCAGCTGAACTGGGACGCCAAACCCCTCGCCGAACTCGACCCCGACGACTACTACGACTTCCAGGTCAGCAGGCCGACGGTGAAACTGGTCGACGGTGTCACCCGCAGAGTGGAGTGGCCGACCACGAGGCTCGCGGTGTGCAGGCCGGAGGGGCTGGGGCGAGATCTCGTACTGGTGCAGGGACCCGAGCCGAACATGCGCTGGCGCGCCTTCTGCGCGGAACTGCTCGAGCACGTGGAACAACTCGAGGTCTCGACCGTGGTGACGCTGGGTGCCCTGCTCGCCGACACGGCGCACACCCGGCCGGTGCCGGTAACCGGCACCGCCTACGACGCCGAGGCCGCGGCGAGGTTCGGACTGGAGCGCAGCCGCTACCAGGGCCCGACGGGCATCGTCGGGGTGCTGCAGGACGCCTGCGTGCAGGCAGGGGTGCCCGCGGTGTCGGTGTGGGCTGCTGTGCCGCACTACGTGTCCCACCCGCCGTCACCGAAGGCCACGCTGGCGCTGCTGCAGAAGCTCGAGGACGTGCTCGAGATCGAGATCCCGATGGGGGCGCTGCCCGAGCAGGCGCAGGAATGGCAGCAGACCGTCACCGAGATGGCCAACGAGGACGAGGAGATCAGCGAGTACGTGCGCACGCTCGAGGAGCGCGGCGACGCCGAGATCGTGGTCGACGAGGCCAGCGGCGACAAGATCGCCGCCGAGTTCGAACGCTACCTGCGCCGCCACCGCCCTGACGGGCCCGGCTCCTCGGGCCGCTGAACGGCGGCACCGGCACCTCCCGGCTCACCCGGGGTGCCCTGTACGTCGGTGCGCTGCTCGGCCCGTTCGGCGGTGGCATCGTCACCGCGATCCTGCCCGAGCTCGGCGCCAGCTTCCAGGTGTCGGCATCGGCGGCGGCGACCTCGCTGACCGCCTACCTGGTCCCGCTCGCCGGGCTGATGCTGGTCTCCGGCACGCTCGGGGAGCGCTGGGGTCCAGGCCGCACCATCCGGCTGGCTTACGTGGTGTACGCGCTGGCCGCGGCTGCCGCCGCCGTGGCGCCGTGGTTCTGGCTGTTCCAGCTCACCAGGGGGATTCAGGGAGCGGCGAACGCGTTCACGTTGCCGTTGCTGATGGCCAAGCTGGCCGCGAGCACGCAACCGCAGCGGCTGGGGAAAGCACTCGGTCTGTTCGGCTCGATGCAGGCACTCGGGCAGACCTCTGGGCCACTTGTGGGTGGACTCGCCGCCGAGGTGTCCTGGCGGTGGGGTTTCGCCGGGATCGCGGCCACGGCGGTGGTACTGGCGACGCTGACGCTGCCTCCCGATCCGCCGCTGGACCGCTCCCGTCCCCCTCGGTTGCGTGACGCCTGGACCCGCTCGATCGTGCTGCCCGGGCTACTGGCCCTGGTCGGGTGGGCGTGCCTTTCCGGCATCTCGTTCCTGGTCGCCTTCCGGCTGGAGGACACCTTCGAGCTCACCTCGGCGGTGCGCGGGCTGGTGCTCACCGGGTTCGGAGTCGCCGGGTTCCTCACGGCGAGGCTGGTGGGAAGCGCCGCCGACCGGTTCGGCGTCCGGGTCGCCGGGTTCACCGGCCTGGTCGCGGGGGCGGCGCTGGTGAGCGCGGCCGGGCTGGTGGGTACGGTGCCGGCTGTCGCGGCGAGCTGGGCGCTGGCCGGGGTCGCCGCGCAGCTCGTCATCGTCGCGGTGAACGTGTCGGTGGTGTCGGGACGGCCACGCGGCCGGGGTGGGGCGATCTCAGCGGTACAGGCGCTGCGGTTCCTGGGCATGGCCGCCGCGCCCGCGCTGTTCACCGCCCCCTACCGGTTCGATCCCGTGCTCGGCTTCGTGGTGCCCGCGGCGCTACTGGCGCTCGTGGCGCCCGCCGCCCTCGCACTGGGCCGCCCGCACGGCGGGCGAGGTGACACCGGTGCCGGTCACAGCACCCGCCGCAAAGGCACCGCTCCCCCCGCGCGCCTGCGCCACTCGCGTGGGTAGCCGAGCGACACCTCCTCGAACCGGACCCCGTCCGCGTAGGTGGTGCGAGGGATGTGCAGGTGCCCGTAGACGGCCAGCTCGGCCCGGAAGCGCACGTGCCAGTCGGCGGTCTCCTCGGTACCGCACCACATGGCGAACTCGGGGTGACGCAGCGGTGCGGTCGGGTGTCGGTGCAGCGGCCAGTGCGAGACCAGGACGGTGCCGTGGTCGGCGGGGATCTCGGCCAGCCGCTTCTCGGTGAGCCGCAACCTGCGCGCACACCACTCCTGCCTGCTGCGGTAGGGCTGCGGGTGCAGGTAGTACTCGTCGGTGCACACAACTCCCGCTTCGCGGGCCTGGCGCAGCGCCTCCTCGACCGCCCTGCCGTGAGCGCAAGGGGTGCGCCAACTGTAGTCGTAGAGCAGGAACAGTGGCGCCACCGTCAGCGGCCGCTCCGCGTACCGCCACACCGGGTAGTCGTCCTCCGGGGTCAGCACGTCCACGGCTCGGCAGCGGCGCACCAGCTCGTCGTATCTGGCCTCGCCGCGCGCCCGTACCGGGTCGGCGGGAGTGGTCCACAACTCGTGGTTGCCTGGAACCCACACCACCTTCGCGAAGCGTTCCCGCAGTGTGGCGAGGGTGTCCACGACCACGCCGACCCGCTCGGCGACATCGCCCGCCACGATCAGCCAGTCGCTCGCCGTGGTGGGTCGGATCGCGTCGAGGTGGTCGGAGTTGCCTCGGTGGGTGACATGCAGGTCACTGGTGGCGTACAGCTGCGGCACGGCCCCACCGTATCGCCGCCGCGGGCGACCGGCCCGAAAACGCGTTGGGCGGCCCACAGCCCGCCTGTTAGTCTCGGGTAATCATGAAGAACTGACACCGCGCCAGAACCCGCGTCCGAGGCATCGCGCCCGGCGGGTGCTCCGTGTCCACGAAGCGGCCGGTGATCATCTCGTGTCCACGCATTGCTTTCCGTCCTCTCCCTCGGTTTCGCTGCGCGCTCGCGACCTCAGCTACGGCTACGGCGACCGGATCGTGTTCACCGGCGTCGATTTCACCGCTGGCGCGGGCCAGCGCGTCGGCCTGGTCGGCGAGAACGGCGCGGGCAAGACGACGCTGCTGCGGCTGCTGGCCCGGCGGCTGACACCAACGTCCGGCACGGTCGACGGCGGCGACGACATCGGGCTGCTCCACCAGGAGCTGCCACTGCCGCCGGGGGCGACGATCGCCGAGGTGATCGACGACGCGCTGGCACACTTCCGCACGGTCGCACGGCGGCTGGACTGCCTCGGCGAACGGCTGGCCGAACACCCCGACGACCAGGACGCGCTCTCCGAGTACGGGCGGGTGCTGGAGTGGGCGCAGGCCCACGAACTGTGGGACGCCGATCGCCGCGCCGCGCTGGTGTGCGCGGGCCTCGGCGTCGGACACCTCGGCAGCGACCGCAAGCTGGGCACGCTGTCCGGTGGTGAGCGCTCCCGCCTTGCGCTCGCGGCGCTGCTGGTACGCAGGCCGAGGACGCTGTTGCTTGACGAGCCGACCAACCACCTCGACGACGGGGCGCTGGAGTTTCTCGAAAGCCACCTGGCCGCACTGACGGGCGCCGTGGTGCTCTCCTCGCACGACCGGGTCTTCCTCGACGCGGTCTGCACCCACATCGTGGACCTCGACCCCGCCCTCGGCGGCCCCACCCGCTATCGCGGCCGCTACAGCGACTACCTGCTGGCCAAGCGAGCCGAGCGGGCCCGCTGGGAGCAGCGGCACACCGAGGAACAGCGCGAGCTGCGGCGGTTGCGGCACACGGTGGCGGTCACCTCCCACGACATCAACCACGACCGCCCGCCCCGCGACAACGCGAAGCTGGCCTACGACTACAAGACGGGACGGGTGCAGCGGCAGATCTCCCGCCGGGTACGCGACGCGCGGCGCAGGCTCGCCGAACTCGAACAGACCCAGGTGAGCAAGCCGCCACCGCCGCTGCGGTTCGCGGGCGCGCTGACCGCCGAGTCCGTGCCACCACTGCTGCTGTCGGCACGCGACCTCGAAGTGCCCGGCAGGCTGCGACTGGACGAACTGATCATCGACGGCACAACGCGGCTGCTCGTCACCGGCGGCAACGGCACGGGCAAATCGACACTGCTCGCGGTGCTGGCTGGCAGGCTGCGGCCCGCGCGAGGTGACCTCTGGCGCACCGACGGCCTGCGCACCGCCCTGCTGGAGCAGGACGTCACCTTCGCCGACCACACCCGCACCCCGCGCGAGCTCTACACCCGCAGCGCGGGCCCGGACGCGCCCGCGCTGCCGGAACTGGGGTTGCTGTCGCCGCGAGACGTCGACCAGCCGCTGGGCAGGCTGTCCGTCGGGCAGCGGCGCAGGCTGGCGCTGGCACTGTTGCTCGCCGACCCGCCGCAGCTGCTGCTGCTCGACGAGCCGACCAACCACATCTCACCGGCGCTTGCCGAGGAACTGACCGAGGCGCTGGGCGGCGCACCCGGCGCGGTCGTGGTGGCCTCCCACGACCGCTGGCTGCGCCGTGGCTGGTCGGACCGAGAGCTTGCCGTGGAAGGGTCCGCGTGACGCCACCCGACGTGCTGGACGAGGTGTCGCGGAGCGATGGCCACCCGGCGCGGGCTCGCTCGGGCGAGGCGCAGCCGAGCTACAGCGTCACACCGAGCAGCGAGTCCACGGCGTTCCTGATCAGTGAGCCCGCGCCCGGATCGCCGCCGGCGCGGTCGAGCGCTTCCCGTGCCCACGCGTCCACGGCCGCCAGCGCCTTCGGCGTGTCCAGGTCGTCGGCGAGGTGGGCGCGCAGCCGCGCCACCGTGGCCTCCGCGTCGGGCCCCTTGGACAGCGACACCGCTTCCCGCCACCGCCGCAGCCGGGCCTGCGCCTGCTCAAGCAGGCCGTCGGTCCATTGCCTGTCACTGCGGTAGTGGCCGTCGAACAGCGCCAGCCGGATCGCCGAGGGCTCGACCCCGTCCGCGCGCAACCGCGACACGAGCACCAGGTTGCCCTTGGACTTCGACATCTTCTCGCCGTCCAACGCGATCATCCCGGCGTGCACGTAGTGTCGCGCGAACGGGTGCTCGTTCGACAGCGCCTCGGCGTGCGCGGCACTGTACTCGTGGTGCGGGAAAGCCAGGTCCGAGCCACCGCCCTGCACGTCGAAGCCGAAACCGAGCCGGTTCAGCGCGATCGCGCTGCACTCGATATGCCAGCCGGGCCTGCCGGGGCCGAGTTCGGATTCCCAGAAGGGCTCACCCGGGCGCGCCGCGCGCCACAGCAGCGCGTCGAGCGGGTCACGCTTGCCTGGCCGGTCGGGGTCCCCGCCGCGCTCACCGAAGAACGCGGCCATCATGGCGTCGTCGTAGTTGGACTGGTAGCCGAACCGGCCGGTGTAGGAGCGGTCGAAGTACACGTCCGGGTACCGTGGGTCGTCCACGCGGTAGGCCGCGCCCGACGCCAGCAGTTTGGCGATCGCCTCGACGATCTCCGGGATGCTCTCCACCGCTCCGATGAAGTCACGCGGCGGCAGTACCCGCAGCGCCTCCATGTCCTCGCGGAACAACGCCGTCTCCCGCATCCCGAGCACCACCCAGTCGTCGTGGTCCCGTTCGGCGCGCTCCAGCAGCGGGTCGTCGATGTCGGTGACGTTCTGTACGTAGTGCACCTCGTGCCCGGCGTCGAGCCACTGCCGGTGGATCAGGTCGAAGGCCAGGTAGGTGGCCGCGTGCCCCATGTGCGTGGCGTCGTAGGGAGTGATGCCACAGACGTACATCTTCGCCAGCCGCCCGGGCGAGGTCGGCCGGAGCTGGCCGGTCGCCGTGTCGAACAGCCGCAGCGGGCGCGGGGTACCGGGGACACGGGGCACGGCGATGGAGGACCAGGTCTGCATGCCCCAACCCTATGTGGCCCTGCCGGGAACCTGGCCGCACCTTCCCGCCTGTTGGGAGTGTGCGGGTGGCCGATGTCACCGACCACCCACCCTGCTGCCCCCTGGCAGGTCGCGGCGGGTGAGCGCGCCGCGAAACACGACAGATGACGTAGTGAGGATCGGCTCATGAGCGCATGGTCAGCGGGCCGATTCGGCTGCTTGTATGCATCGCATCGAAGGCGGGCATCGGCCTGGTGTGGTGCGCTGCCCGCGCTCTGGCGTCGAAAGGACTGCGGCACTATGGCAGCCTCACAATCCGGCACCTCCCCGTCGAAACGGGGAATTTTCGCCGCCAGCTTCATAGGCACGTCGATCGAGTGGTACGACTACTACATCTTCGGCACCGCTGCGGCACTGGTGTTCGGCTCCCTGTTCTTCCCCGAGTTCTCGGCCACGGCGGGCACGCTGGCCGCGTTCAGCGCCTTCGCCGTCGGGTTCATCGCCCGGCCACTCGGCGCGGCCGTGATCGGACACTTCGGCGACCGCATCGGACGCAAGTCGATGCTGGTGCTCACCCTGCTGCTCACCGGTGGAACAACGTTCCTGATCGGTGTGCTGCCGACCTACGCGGCCATCGGGCTGGCAGCTCCCGTACTGCTGACCCTGCTGCGCGTGTTGCAGGGATTCGGAGTCGGCGGGGAGTGGGGAGGCGCCGTCCTCATCGCGACCGAACACGCCTCCCCGCGCCGCCGCGCCGTCTACGGCAGCTTCGCGCAGTTCGGCGTTCCGGTCGGGGTGTTGACGTCGAACCTGGCGTTCCTGTCGGTGTCGGGCATGTCCGACGAGGCGTTCCTCGACTACGGCTGGCGCATCCCGTTCCTGTTCAGCATCGTGCTCGTGGTCGTCGGCATCCTCGTGCGAAGCAGGCTGCGCGACGCGCCGGAGTTCGAGAGGGCCAAGCAGCAGAAGGATCTGGCCAAGGTGCCGATCGCGGAGCTGTTCCGGCAGCAGCCACGCAACCTGGCGCTGGCGAGCCTCGCCTCCATCGCGCCGCCCGCCGTCGGCTACACGGTGATCGTCTACATGCTCACCTACGGCACCACCGTTGTCGGCTTCGACCGCACCACCCTGCTCACCTTGATCCTCACCTCAACGGCACTGTGGATCGCGACGATCGTGGTCGCAGCGCTGCTGGCCGACCGGTTCGGCGCCAAGCGGGTCTACACGCTGGGTGCGCTGACCGCCGTGCTGTGGCCGCTTCCGATGTTCGCTCTGGTCAACACGGGCGAGACGATGCTGGCACTGCTCGCCTTCGTCGTCGCCGCGATCGTCCAGGGAATCATGGCTGGCGCCCAGGGTGGGCTGTTCAGCGAGATCTTCCCGGTGCGGGTGCGCTACAGCGGCATCTCCATCGGCTACCAGATGGGCGGCATGCTTGGTGGCGCACTGACCCCGATCGTGGCGACGGCGTTGTACGGCGCCTACAACTCCTCCACGCCCATCGCACTGTACGTCGCGGGAATGTCGCTGCTGAGCTTCCTTGCGGTGCTCGGCATCCGCACCGGTGACCACACCGACACGGCCGATTCCTCGCGGCCTGCTACCGCCGGAGCGGCGCAGCGAGCCGAACTGACCGACTGACACGCTCCCTGCCCGCCGCGGCTCGGCCGGGGCGGGCAGGGCTGCGGCGGTGCCGGCGTCGGTGCCGGTCAGCGTGTCCGGCGGCGCAGGTAGTCGCCCACCACCGCCGCGCCGAGCCCTTCGGTGTCCGGAGCGAGCACGCGCCCGCCGCTTCGGCGGGCGAGCAGATCGACGAACGCGGCGAGCCGCGGATCGTCACCGAGCCGGAACACGGTGAGCGCGACACCCAGCTTCGCGAGGCGATCCACTTCGGACAGGGTCTTGCGCAGTGTGCGTGGGCTCGGCGGGTAGTCGAACTCGGCTTCGCCGTCGGGTTCGAGGTGCGCCGTGGGTTCGCCGTCGGTGACCAGCAACACCACCGGCTGCGCGTCCGGGTGCCTGCGCAGGTGACGTCCGGCGAGCAGCAGGGCGTGATGCGCGTTGGTGCCCTGCTCCCACGTGCCCTCCATACCCACGAGGTCGGGTAGTTCCACCTCGGCCGCGTACCTGCCGAAGGTGATGAGCCGCAGCGCGTCGTCGCGAAACCTCGTGGAGATCAGCTGGTGCAGGGCCAGTGCCGTGCGTTTCATCGGCAGCCACCTGCCCTCGGCCACCATCGACCACGAGGTGTCCACGCACAGCGCCACGGCAGCCCGCGAGCGGTGTTCGGTCTCGGCGACCTCCACATCCGACACGTCGAGCCGGACTCGGCCACCACCGCCCGCCGCCGTCCGCAGCACCGCGTTGCGCACCGTGCGCGAAACCGCCCACGGCTCGGTGTCGCCGAACTCCCACTGCCTGGTGGAACCGCTGGGTTCTCCTGCCGCACCCGCCGAGGAGGTGTCGCGCTGCCCGGTACGCCCACGCAGTGAGCGCACCACGTCGGCGAGCGCGGTCTCCCCCAATCGCCGCAACGCCTTCGGCGACAACCGCAGCGAACCGTCCGGTGCCCGCTGCAACAACCCTTCGCCGCGAAGCTGCTGCTGGAGTTCGGACAGTCGTGCGGCGTCGACCCTCGCGTCCTCACCGAGCTGGCGCTCCAGGGCGTCGAGGTCGATGTCCTCCAGTCGCGCCCCCGGATAACCCTGCGAAAGCTGCTCGGCGAGCGCGTCCAGTTCGGCAAGCTCGGTCATCGCCCGTACACCGTCGGCGAGTCCGAGCGGGTCGTCGCCTCGCAATCGCGCCGACGAGGTCCAGTCCTGATCCGGGCGCAGGCCACGCAACTGGGAGTCCAGTTGGGACAGCTGCTGGGCGATGCGGGGATCGCCGAACGCCTGCTGCGACAGCTGCGCCAGCTCCTGCCGCTGCTCAGGGGTCATCGAGTTCAGCATCCGGGCGGCCGCGGCGGAGCGGGCGGCCAGCGCGTCGATCAACTCGTCGATGTCGCGGGGATTCTCCGGGAAGAACTCACCGTGCCTGCGCATGAACTCGGCGAACCGCTCGTCGATGTCGCCGTAGCCGCGCGCGTGCGCTGCGAGCAGCGCGTTGAGGTCGGCAAGCATCTGGTTGACCCGCTCGACGTCCTGCGGCGTCGTGGAACGCAGCGCTTCCTTCATCCCTTCGAAGCGCGACTCCAGCAGTTGTTGGCCCAGCAGTTCGCGGATGCGCTCGTAGTTCTGCCTGCCGGTCTGCGACATCCAGTCGTAATCCGCTAGCTCGCGCACCGCTGCCGCGGTCCCCGGTGGCAGGGCGTCGAGTCGCGCCTCGCGAAAGCGGGCGTCGTCGCCAGGATCGGGGAACAACGCCTTGCGTTCGGCCCGCAGCGCGTCGTCGAGCAACCGCTGGACCTCGCCCAGTGTGCCGTCGAGCCGGTGCCTGCGCTGCAACTCGGAGCGCCGCTGCCACACCCGGCGGGTCAGCTCGTCGAGTCCCGTGGTGTCGCGGGTTCCCCTGCGCAGCAGCTCCTGCAGCGCGGAGCGGGGCGAGGACCCCGCCAGCACGTCCTCGCCGATCGCGTCCATGGCCTCGCGCAGATCGATCGGCGGCGCCAGCGGGTCGGGACCGTCGTGGTACGGGCCGTAGGAGTACGCCTCCGGCAATGTCATGGCCCGTACACCGTGGTGGTGTCGTCGGCGTCCTTGGCCAGCTTGCGTGTCAGGTACAGCGATTCAAGGGCCAACTCCACCGCCGCGGCTATCCGCCCTGGCGGTTCGTCCGCCGACACCCCGGCGCGCTGTGCCACCTCGTGCAGCACCGGCAGTTCCGGCAGCGCGGCGAGCACGTCCTTGCCCGGTACCCGCTCACCCGTCGCGACCAGGTGCCCGTCTGCGACGGCATCGGCAAGCGGGCGCAGGTCGAGACCGGCGAAACGGTCCCGCGCGGTCTCCGCGATCGCACGGCGCAGCAGATGCACCAGGTGTTCGGTCTCCCTGCCCTCCTCGCCGGGCTCGAACTCCACCTTGCCGCGCAACACGGCGGGAACCGCGTCCAGGTCCACAGGCCGCGCAACGGCCGGAGTCTCACCGGTCAGCGCGGAGCGGCGCAGCGCGGCCGCGGCCACGGTCTCGGCCGCGGCCACGGCGAACCTGGCCGAAACACCGGAACGCTGGTCGACGACGTTGGACTCCCGCAGGTTGCGCACGAACCGGGCCAGCACCTCCAGCAGCGGCTCGCCGACCTCGGCGACCAGGTCGGCCTCCTGCCGAACGACGCCCACCTCGGCCGCCACGTCCAGCGGGTAGTGGGTGCGGATCTCGGCGCCGAAGCGGTCCTTCAGCGGCGTGATGATGCGGCCGCGGTTGGTGTAGTCCTCCGGGTTGGCCGTGGCGACGAGCAGCACGTCCAGCGGCAGCCGCAGCGTGTAGCCGCGAACCTGGATGTCGCGCTCCTCCATCACGTTCAGCAACGCGACCTGGATGCGCTCGGCGAGGTCGGGCAGTTCGTTGACGGCCACGATGCCACGGTGCGCCCTGGGCACGATCCCGAAGTGGATGGTTTCGGGATCACCGAGGCTGCGCCCTTCCGCCACCTTCACCGGGTCTACGTCGCCGATCAGGTCGCCCACCGAGGTGTCAGGTGTGGCCAGCTTCTCGGTGTAGCGCTGGCTGCGGTGCAGCCACGTCACGGGCGCGGAGTCACCGAGCTCGGCGACTCTGCGCCGGGAGGCGGGGGTGATCGGGTCGAGCGGGTGTTCGGCGAGCTCGGAACCCTCCAGCACGGGTGTCCACTCGTCCAGCAGCCCCACCAGCGTGCGCAGCAGCCGCGTCTTGCCCTGGCCTCGCTCGCCGAGCAGCACGACGTCGTGGCCCGCGAGCAGCGCTCTTTCGAACTGCGGCAGCACTGTGCGGGAGAAGCCGACGATCCCCGGCCACGGCTGGCCTCCCGCCCGCAATGTGGCGAGCAGGTTGTCGTGCAACTCGGTCTTGACGCTGCGCGGGACGTAACCGGCGGCGCGCAGTTCGCCGAGGGTGCGGGGTAGTGCTTCGGGTGGTGGGAGTGAGGAGGCGGTCACTCCTATGACGCTACTTGCGGTTTCGCCGTGCGTCGACGTGGAGCGGCTCCAGGTACGCTCGATTCCTGTGTGTTGTCCCAGCGCGACCCTTGCCGTCTGGTCCTCGGCGTGGCTGCATGGTGCGGCCGCGTCCGACGACGCGCTCGATGCCCTGCTGACCTGGGGCGAGGCCCACGAGGTGGTCGCGGCCGATACCGCCACCGCCGACTCGTTCGACGTTCCCGTGACCGGTGCCGTGCCCGCCACCCCCGCCCGGTTGCTCGCGGCGCTGCGGCGACTCGGCGGCACCGATGCGCGGCTCGTGCTGCCGGTACCCGGTGATCCTCGTGGGCTCGGAGGTGGCGGGGCGTTCACCGATGCCGCGCTACGCGCGGGCGAGGCGGTGGTCTTCGTCGGCCTCGGCTACGGGGTGGTGCCGCAGGCGATCGCCGAGGGGCTGATGCGGTGGACGGTGCTGGCCACCTCGGCCGACGCCACGCCGGAATACGTCTCACTCGCCGAGGCCGAGCACGGTCTCACCGACGCCATCCGCGACAGTGCGGGCGCGCTGCAGGCGCTGGACGTCGCCAGCGAGCGCCCAGGGGTGCGCGAGGAGTTGTCGGCGCGACTGCGGGCGACGCCGAGGGCGCAGTGGCCGGACGGCACGCCGGGCAGGGCGCTGCGGGTGCTGCAACGTGCCGAGGAGGTCGCCGCGATCCTCGCGCTCGCCCACGCCGACCAGCCCGGCGGGGCGCTGTCGGCCTCGGCGGCCTCGCGCAGGGCCGACGCGTTGCGGCCGCTGACCGACGCCGTGCGCATGGCGCGTTGTGCCGCCGTCAACGAGGCGGTGCGGGTACTGGCGGGTGCCGCGGGCTGAGCGCCCGTGCCCGCTGTGCCGCTGCTGAGCCCGCTTTGAGCCCGCTAGTGAGCCCCTTTCCCTGCCTTGGGCCGCTTGAGCGGCTCGCAGCAGCGGACCGCGCACGGGCTGCCGTTGACGGTCGACCCGGCGGCGGGAAGCTGAGACAGCTTGCGAGCCCGCACGTCCGCGGTGTGTTCGGAGACCAGCTCGACCACCAGCTCGGCGAACCGGGGGTCGGCGTTGGGGGTGGCTGAACGTGAAAAGCCCATGCCGAGCTCGGCGGCGCGGTCGGCTGCCTCGTTGTCCAGGTCCCAGATCACCTCGAGGTGGTCGGCCACGAACCCCACCGGGCACACCACCACGGCGGGCACACCGTCGGCGTGCAGCGCGTCGATGTGATCGACGACGTCCGGCTCGAGCCACGGCACCTCCGGCGGGCCGGAGCGCGACTGCCACACCACGTCGTAGCTGTCGATTCCCAGTTCAGCTGCCACCAGCCTGGCCGCCTCGGCGACCTGGCGCGAGTAGCGGTGGCCGCCCTCCTCCGGTGGGCCCGCCGCCGCGTCGGCGGCCAGCGGCACCGAGTGCGCCGTGAACACCGTGCGCGCCCTGCCACCCAGTTCGGCGTGCGCCACGCGTACGGCGTCGGCGACGGCGCCGATGAACAGCGGATGATCGAAGAACTGGCGCAGCTTGCGCAGTTCGGGTGCGCCCCGCCCCACCGAGGCGCGAGCGCGCGCGATGTCCTCGTCGTACTGCCTGCACGCGGAGTAGCCGCCGTAGGCGCTGGTGGGGAACACCAGCGCACGCTTGGCCCCGTCGGCGGCCATCCGCGCGACGGTGTCCTCCACCATGGGGTGCCAGTTGCGGTTACCGAAGTACACCGGCAGGTCCATGCCGCGCGCCGCCAGCTCCTTCTCGACCGCGGCGATCGCCTCCCGGTTGAGCCGGTTGATCGGGGACACACCGCCGAAGTGCTGGTAATGCTCGGCGACCTCCGCCAGCCGCTCCGGGGGCACCCCCCTACCCCGGGTCACGTTCTCCAGGAACGGCATCACCTCGTCGGGCCCCTCGGGGCCCCCGAAGGACAGCCACAGCACAGCGTCGTATGTCACGCTGTCCATCCTCCCGCCGCGCCACGGTGCACGCGATACCGGGTGCGGCGGCTGTCGCGGCTGTCACTGACCCGTGGCGTGCACCCCTCCGTCCACCCAGATCATCGAGCCGGTGGTGGCGGGCAACCAGTCGGAAAGCACCGCGCAGATGCTCTTGGCCACCGGCGTGGGGTCGGTGGTGTCCCAGCCCAGCGGCGCGCGGTCGCCCCAGCCGTTCTCCAGCTCCTCGAAGCCGGGGATCGACTTCGCGGCCATCGTCTTCACGGGCCCCGCGGTCACCAGGTTCACGCGGATGCCGCGCGGGCCGAGGTCGCGTGCGAGGTAGCGGTTCACCGACTCCAGCGCCGCCTTGGCCACGCCCATCCAGTTGTAGGCGGGCCAGGCGACCCGCGCGTCGAAGTCCATACCCACGATCGAGGAGCCCCGGCCCAGCAGCGGCAGCACGGCCACCGCCAGCGACTTGTAGGAGTAGGCGGAGATGTCCACGGCCTTGCCCACGTCCTCCGACGGCGCGTCGAGGAACGGTGAGCCGAGGCAGCTCGGCGGCGCGAACGCGATCGAGTGCAGCACGCCGTCGAGACCGGTCACGTGCTCGCGCACGCGGTCGGCGAGGGTGTCCAGGTGTTCGGGGTTCTGCACGTCCAGTTCCAGCACGGGCGCGGGTTCGGGCAGCCGCTTCGCGATCCGCTCCACCAGGGACAGCCTGCCGAACCCGGTAAGCACCACCTGCGCCCCCTGCTCCTGCGCGACCCTGGCCGCGTGGAACGCGATCGACGCGTCGGTGATCACGCCGGTGATCAGTAGCCGCTTACCTTCGAGCAGTCCGGACACCCTGTCCTCCAGTTCGATGTGACGTGCGATATGTGCGGGAAAACGCGCTCGGCGGTGTCGCCGGTGTCGCCGGTGTCGGTCGGCGTGGATCGGCGTCGGTCGGCGCCCGTCACTGCCGTCACTGCCGCCAGTGTCGTCGTCAGTGGCCCATGCCGAGGCCACCGTCCACGGGCAGCACCGCGCCGTTGATGTAGTCGGCCTCGTCGGAGGCCAGGAAGCGCACCGCGCGGGCGACGTCGGCGGCCTCGCCGTAGCGGCCCGCGGGGATCTGCGCGAGCGCCGCCTCGCGTTGCTGCTCGGTGAGTTTGCCCGTCATGTCGGTGACGATGAACCCGGGTGCCACGACGTTCGCCGTGATGCCCCGCGAGCCGAGTTCGCGGGTGAGCGAGCGGGCCAGCCCGACCAGTCCCGCCTTGCTGGCCGCGTAGTTGACCTGCCCGGCGCCACCACTGAGGCCGATGACGGAGGAGATGAATACGAACCGGCCCCACTTGGCCCGCAGCATGCCGCGGGAGGCGCGCTTGGCCACGCGGTAGGCGCCGGTGAGGTTGGCGTCGACAACCCGCGTGAACTGATCCTCACTCATGCGCATCAGCAGCGTGTCATCGGTGATCCCTGCGTTGGACACCAGCACCTCCACCGGACCCTGGTGTTCTTCGACCTGCTTGAACGCGGCGTCGATCTGCTCGGTGTCGGTCACGTCGGCCTGCACACCGAACAGCCCCTCGGGTGCGCCCGAGCCACGGTGGGTCACCGCGACGGCGTGCCCGGCGGCCGCGAGTTCCCTCGCGATCGCCAACCCGATGCCGCGATTGCCGCCGGTGACAAGAACGGACCGTCCCACGTGAGCACTCCTAGCGCCGCCGCTGCTGTTGCTGACGCGGTGAGGTTATCCGTTGGCCTTCGCGACGTCGCGGGCGCCACGACCTACCCCTCGGTAACTGTCAGTTGTCCTCGACACGGCTTCACCGCGCTCGGCAGCCCCAAAGGTGGTACCAAAACGCGATGTGGATCACTACACTCCTCGTGACCAACTGACGACAGCATGCGCTATCTTGGCCACCCTTGACGGGTGGCGAAACGGCGGTGATCGGCCTCGCCGCCCAAACCGGCGCGAGAGGTAACGAGGAGGATCGCCGGTGTCCGAAACACATCCGCCGTCGGCATGGCTCGACACGAGCAAGCCGAGCATCGCGCGCGTCTACGACGCGAGTCTTGGCGGCAAGGACAACTACGAGGTCGACCGGCAGGCCTACCAGAGACTGCTGGACGTGGCCCCGCACCAGAGCGAGGTCAGCAAGATGAACCGGCGCTGGCTGGTGCGGGTGGTGCGGTATCTCGCCAAGGACATCGGCATCGATCAGTTCCTTGATCTGGGCAGCGGGCTGCCCACCGCGGAGAACACCCACCAGGTGGCCCAGCACAGCAACCCGGAGGCCCGCGTCGTCTATGTCGACATCGACCCCGTCTGCAGCGCCCACGGGAGGGCACTGCTGGAGGAGAACGAGGAAACGCGGTTCGTCGAGGGTGACCTCACCAAGCCGGCCGAGTTGCTTGCCGATCCCCGGATCAACGGCTTCCTCGACTTCGACCGTCCCGTGGTGCTCATGCAGTGCGGCACCCTGCACCACGTGCCAGACGAGGGCGACCCGGCGGGCATCATGCGTGCCTACATCGACGCGCTGGCGCCCGGCTCGCATGTCGCGCTGACACATTTCTGGGACCCCTGCGACGAGGACCCTGCGCTGCACGAGCAGGCACGCAAACAGGAGCACATGCTCACCAAGCTGGGCCTGGGCTCGGGGTGGTGGCGCAGCCGCGAACGCATCGCGGAACTGTTCGGCGACCTGGAGCTGCTGCCGCCCGGCCTGGTGGAGCTCGACCGGTGGTGGCCGACCGGCCCCGCGCTGCGCGAGCCGTGGCCCGAGGAACACCTGATCCTCGGCGGCGTCGGCCGCAAACCGTAACCGTTACCCACACTCGGCCCCACGATTCGGAGAACACATCTCATGCAGCTCACCCAGGCCGACGAGCAGACGCGTGACAAGCTGGTTCGCGTGCTCGGCGAGAACAGCTCGATGTTCCTGGCCACCTCGGCCGACGACGTCTGGAACGCCGGTGCCTTCTACGCCGAACTCGACCCGTTCACGCTGACCCTGGTGCTCGAGGCAGGCGGCACCACGCTGCGCAACATCAACGCCAACCCGTCGGTGGCCGTGGTGATCGCGCCGTCCGGCCCGTTCCAGCCGTTCCTGCAGGGCCGGGCCACGGCAAAGGTGCGCGACGCCGAGGGCAAGGAGGAGACCATCGCCGCGCTGCTGCGCAAGGAACCGCAGATCAAGGCGTTGATCGAAGCCGCGCCGGTGGAGGCCGTAGACCTCAACGTTTCCCGCTGGCGGGTGACCGATATCGGCGAGGGCTGGCTGCCCGGCAGGGAGTTGGCCGCTCCACCTGCCTGAGCCCCCGGCACCGCAGCCGGTCTCGCCGCCGGGCGACGCGCGGCGCTGTCGTAATCTGCGCCGCATGGCGAAACAGCAGCGGCAGCCCGTTGTCCGCATGCCCCTCAGGGTCCGTTACCACGAGTGTGACCAGCAGGGCATCGTGTTCAACGCCCACTACCTCGCCTACGTCGACATGGCCTCCTTCGAGTTCTGCAAGGTCCTGTTCGGCTCCCACACCAACCTGATCGAGCAGGGAATCGACATGGTCGTCGCCGAGTCGAACCTGCGCTACCTCAGGCCGTGCCGTTTCGAGGACGAACTGGCCGTGGCACTGACCGTCGACCACGTCGGCAACACCTCGATGGTGCTCGGCATCCGCATCGAGCGCGGCGACGAACTCGTCGTCGAGGGCAGCAACCGCTACGTGTGGGTGGGCACAGCCGATCATCGGCCGACCGTGCCGCCTGAGCGGGTGCGCACGGCGCTGCTGTCGGCACGGGGCGACAGCTGACGGCGCGACCCCGCCGCGCCGTCAGGTCCCGCTTTGGGAAAGATCGGTACCGTGTTCCGCATCGTGTTCTACCGGCCCGAGATCCCGCCCAACACCGGCAACGCGATCCGGTTGGCGGCCAACACCGGGTGTGAGTTGCACCTGATCGAGCCGCTTGGCTTCTCCATGGCGGACAGGTACCTGCGGCGCGCGGGTCTGGACTACCACGACCTCGCGCACGTCCGCGTTCACCGCGACCTGGCGACGGCGCTGCGGCTGCTCGCGCCCGCACGGGTGTACGCGTTCACCGCCAGGGCCACCCACAGGCACACCGACGTCGCCTACGCCGAGGGTGACGTGCTGCTGTTCGGTCCGGAATCGGTCGGGCTGCCCGAGGAGGTACAGCACGACCCGGCCGTGACGGAGCTGCTGCGGGTGCCGATGCTGCCGTCCTCCCGGTCGCTCAACATCACCAACGCCGCCTCGATCGCGGTGTACGAGGCGTGGCGCCAGCACGACTTCCGAGGTGCCTGCGGCTGAGCAAGGCGCGGTCGGCAGCTCAGGGAAGTCGCTGGCCGAGGAAAAGCGAACTGCCCGCGGCGCCGATGAGCACGATGGTGCCCAGCACCACCCATGGTTTGCTGGCGTCGACGTCCTTGGTCTCGTAGCCGATCTGCTCGCCCAGGCTCTCGTACACGCGCTTGAGTTCCTCGGCGGAGGCGGCCTTGTAGAAATCGCCGCCGGAAAGCCGGGCGATCTCGCGCATCGAGGCGTCGTCAACCTCAACGGGTACCTGCTTGCCCTCGATCTCCACCGTGCCGTGCGATGTTCCGAACGAGATGGTGCTGACCGGGATCTGCTTCTGCTTGGCGACTCCCGCCGCGGTGAACGCGCCCCTCGGCGCGTACTCGTCCTGCGGCACGGTCTGCTTGCCGTCGGTCATCAGCACGATCCTGGCGGGCGGTGGGCCGTCGGCGCCGCCCACCACCGCGGAGAAGCTGTCGATGGATTGGACCGCCGCGAAGATCCCCTCACCGGTGGCGGTGGACTGAGCGAGTTTCAGGTTGTCGATGGCACGTACCACGCCCTGCCGCTCGGTGGTGGGTGCGACGAGCACCGTCGCCGTGCCCGCGAACGAGATGAGGCCGAGGTTCACCCCCGGCGTGAGCCCCTGCGCGAACGACCGCGCCGCTTCCTGCGCGGCCTTCAGCCGGGTCGGCTCGACGTCGGTGGCCTCCATCGACAGCGACACGTCCACCACGAGCATCACCGTGGCACGGTTACGCGGCACCTTCTGCTCGGCCGTGGGGCCCGCGAGGGCGAAGGTGAGCAGGAGCAGCGACACGATCAGCAACGCGGCGGGCACGTGCTTGCTCCAGCCCTGCCCGCGTGGCGCCACCCGCTCCAGCAACTCGAGGTTGGCGAACCGCATGGTCCGCCTGCGCCGGGCGCGCATGGCCAGCACGTAGCCCGCGACCACCGCGGCGACCACCAGCAGCAGCAGGAACCACCACGGCGAGTTGAATCCGGTGATACTCACGACGCGGCCCCCGACCAACCGCGTTTGCGAGCCACCGCGAATCGCACCAGATCGGCGATCCAGTCCGAGTCCGTGCGCAGCACCAGGTGGCCCGCCCCCGCCTGCCGCACGGCCCTGGCCACCTCGTCGCGGTGGGTGTGGGCCGCCGCGGCGAACTCCTTGCGCAGCAACGCGGAGGCGTTGACCTCCCGCTGCCTGCCGGTCTCGGGGTCGGCGAGCACGATGGTGCCGACATCGGGCAGGTCGACGTCACGGGGGTCGAGCAGCTCGACGGCTACCAGGTCGTGCCGCGCCGACAGTGCCCGCAGCGGCCGCTCCCAAGTGGTGGGCCCGAGGAAGTCCGACACCACCACGACCAGTCCGCGCCTGCGAGGCGGGCGCCGTAACTGATCGACCAGCCGCGCCAGGTCACCCCGGGTGCCTTCCGCCGCGCGTGGGGTTTGAGCCACCCTGCGCACCAAGTTGCGCGCGTGGCCGAGCCCGCCCCTCGGCGGGACACGCACCGTGGTGTCGCCGTTGGAGATGAGCGCCCCGATCCGGTTCCCGCCGCCGCCGGTCAGGTGCGCGACCGCGGCGACGGCGCACACGACCAGATCGCGCTTCTCGCACACGGCGCTACCGAAGTCCAGGCTCGGCGAAAGGTCCGCGACCACCCAGGTCTCCAGTTCCCTGTCCGCGACGGTCTCCCTGATGTGCGGTGTGGTGGTGCGTGCGGTGACCGCCCAGTCCATCCTGCGCACGTCGTCCCCCGGCTGGTAGGGGCGCGCCTCACCCGGCTCCGAGCCGGGACCCTGCACCAGGCCGAGGTGGTTGCCCTGCAACAGGCCGTCCAGCCTGCGCCGCACGTCCAACTCCAGCGTGCGCAGCCCGGCCTCCAACCGTTCACCACGCAGAACAGGAGGGGCCCATGCGGGCCTGCCGCCGCGAATGTCGTTCGGTTCAGTCATGACGCCCGCTACCTGCCGGGCACACCTGCCGCGACAGGCTGACCCGGTGCCTGCGGCCGAGCCGAGACCTGCGGCAACGGCACCGTCTGCAGGATGCGGTTGATGATGTGGTCCAGCGGCACTCCGTCGGCCAGCGCGTCGTAGGACAGCACCAGCCGATGCCGCAACACGTCGGGAACCACGTCGACCACATCCTGCGGCAGCACGTAGTCGCGGCCGCGCACCAGCGCCAGTGCGCGGGCGGCGGCGATGATGCCGAGGCTCGCACGCGGCGAAGCGCCGTAGGACACCCAGCCCGCCACATCGGTCAGCCCATGCTCGCCGGGGGTTCGGGTGGCCAGCACCAGCCGCACGACGTAGTCCACCAGCGCATGGTGGACGAACACCTGCGAGGCCACCTGCTGCAGCCGCACGAGTTCGGCCGGGCTGAGCACCTCGTTGGGCTCCGGCGGGGTCACCCCCATCCGGTAGACGATCTCGCGCTCCTCCTCCGCCGTCGGGTACTCCACAACGATCTTGAAGAGGAACCTGTCACGCTGGGCCTCCGGCAACGGGTACACGCCCTCGTTCTCGATCGGGTTCTGGGTGGCGAGCACGAGGAACGGGTCGGGCATCGGGAAGGTCTCACCCCCGATGGACACGTGCCGCTCGGCCATGATCTCCAGCATCGCCGACTGCACCTTCGCGGGCGCGCGGTTGATCTCGTCGGCCAGCACGAAGTTCGCCACGACCGGGCCCAGCTCCACGTCGAACTTCTCGCTGGCCTGCCGGTAGATCCGGGTGCCCACGATGTCGGCCGGCACGAGGTCGGGGGTGAACTGCACGCGGGAGAACGTGCCACCCACCACGCGAGCGAACGTCTCCACCGCCAGTGTCTTCGCGACACCGGGCACACCTTCCAGCAGCAGGTGCCCCTTGGACAGCAGGCCGACCAGCATGCGCTCCACGAGCCTGTCCTGCCCGACGATGACGCGCTTGACCTCGAACACGGTGCGTTCAAGCAACTGGGCGTCCCGCGCCGGGGTGCCGGGCTCGGTCACACCTACCTCCTCGCTGGCGACCAATCTGCGCTACTCCCGTGACCGTACCCGCCCCCGCGGGCACGGCTGATCGCGACCGTATCCCCCAGCAAACCCGTTCGGCGGTGTGACGGCTGTGAAGCTCTACCTGCGTTCCAGGTCGGCGGGTGTGTCCACGTCGTCGGCTTCCCCCTGCCGGGCGACGACCTCCACAATGGACAACCGCCCCAGCGTGGACCGCAGCGCCGCGCCCTCGGGCCCGGCGGGCAGCACGGCGCGCAGCCGCGCCACGCGCCACACCCCGATGAGCCACTGTCTGCGGCCGTCGGCGTCCACCAGCACGGCGCCGTCGGCGCCGTCGGTGGCAGCTGCGCCCGCTGTGCCCGCTGTGCTCGACGTGCCTGCCGTGCCGCCGACCGCGGCGACGAGGCGTTCCACCGTGGCGGTGGAGATGCCCGGCAGATCGGCGGCGAGCACGGCGACCAGTTCGGTGTCCACCAGCGCAAGGCCCGCGGCCAGCGCCGCCACCGGACCGCCGCCGGGAGGGTCCTCCCTGACCCACCGCACCCCGGGCAGACCCTCCCGCCGTGGGCCGACGACCACGACGGGATCGGCACCGGCCACCGCGGCCACGGCCCGGTACAGCAACGGCGGCCCTTGCGGGGCGAGCATGGGCTTGTCGACACCGCCGAGCCTGCGAGCGGCGCCTCCCGCCAGGATCACACCGGCGAGCGTGGGAGGCCGTGCGTGAGGCTCGGTACGCGCTGTCGGCTCGAAGGACACGCCTTCAAAACCTAGTCCAACGCCACGCCGAACGCGCACGGCACCCGCGCGCGGCACCCGGCCCTCAGTCGACCAGGCGCACGGCGTAGGGCATGATGCCGCCGTAGCGCACCGGGGCGATGCGCACGTGCGAGCCGGAGTACGGAGCCTCGATCATCCGCCCGTCACCCAGGTACAGCGCGACATGATGGATACGGCTCGGGCCCCAGAACAGCATGTCGCCTCTTCTCGCCTGCGACAGCGGCACCCTGCGTCCCGCGTTGTACTGGTAGCCGCTGTAGTGCGGGAGCGACTCCACATCGGCGAAGGCGTAGATCATCAGGCCGGAGCAGTCGAAACCGACCTTGTTGTAGTCGCCGTAGCTGTCGGCGACACCGCCGTCCCGGATGCCGTAGGTGGGTCCCGACGCGTTGCCCCCACCCCAGGCGTAGGGGACGCCCAGTTGCGACATGGCCCGTGCGATGACGTCCTCGACGGTGGCCGAGGAGGTCGCATGGCTCACGGGCGCGACCCCGCCTGCGGCCACCTGCGCCAACTGCTGCTCCTCTTCGCGGCGCTTGCGCGCGAGCCACTCCTCGTAGCGCTCACGCTGGCCTTCCAGCCCGTGCACGCGGCGCTGCGCCGCGAACAGCCGCTGTTCCACCTGCTGCTTCTCGGCCTCGACCTCGGCGGTGCGCGCGGCCTGGCCGCGCTGCGCCGCCACGGCCGCGGCCCGTGCCTCGTCGGCGGCGACCTTGGCCTGTTCCGCCTCGGCTCTGCGCTGCCGCGCCAGCCGCAGCGCGGCGCGGGCGGCGGCGTCGCTGTTGGCCTTCTCTATGCGGGCCTTGCGAAGCCCCCGCAGTGCGTCGAGTTGGCTGCCGCCGACCGCTTCCAGCAGTTGCGCCCTGTCCAGCAGGTCCTTCGGGGTGTCCGAGCCGAGATAGGCTCCGATGGAGCCGATGGTGCTGCCCTGCTGGTAGCTGCCCGCGACGAACCGGTCGAAGTCCTTCCTGGCCCGCTCGATGGCGGCCGCGGCCGCGTCCGCCTCGGCTCTCGCGGCGGCGGCGTCCCGCTCCGCTGATTCGGCGGCGGAGCGCGCCTGGCTCAGGTCGACCAGCGCCCTGTTGGCCTCCTCCAGCTTCAGCGCGACCTCGTCGCGCAACTGGGCCAGCCGCGCCTGCACCCGCGCCAGCTCACCGGAAAGCCTGCCGACCTCCCCTGCGCGCTGGTCGGCCACACGCCTGCTGTCTTCCAGCTCGGAGTCGCTGGGGTTGGGAGGGGGCGGTGGCACCGCGAGCCCGGTCCCGGTCACGCCGAGCAGGACCGCCGCCGCCAGCGCGCCCGTGACCATGCCGCGACGGACCACGGCGGGTGACGTCGGGGCCGAACCCGCCCGGGGTGGCGCGTTGTGGCGCACGCCGCTGCCGCGCGATTCGTACGACCCGTGCGGCACAGCATCCACCTCCTGCATTCGGACCAGCACTGACTGTGCCATTCGGACCACATCGGCACCAATCACACCAGCAGGAACGGCCGCCTCTTGCGCCACAATTCGCTGACAAGGGGGACCACAGCTCCCCCGATCCGCCTAGTGCGGGATGATCCGTGCTGGCGCATGGCGAGCAGGGGGCGTGGTATGGCGAGGCGGTTCGTGATGCCCACCCGCGTCTTCGCGGGCACGTGCGTGGTGGGACTCCTCGTCGCCTCCGTCGGCACGTTCCTGCCGTGGTTCTCCTCCGGCGGTGTGGAACGCGACAGCTATCAGGCGGCGGCCTTCGCCGACTCCCTTGCGTTGGTGGACAACCCACTGCTGGGCCTGCTGCTACGTGCCTGGATCGGCGTGCCGTCGCTGTCCGCGGTGTGCGTGGCGCTGTTCGCGCTGGGACTCCTCCGCGTGGCGGCGGTCACCACGCTGCCGCTGGCCACACTCGTGGGAACCGTTTCAGTGGTCGCGATCGTCCAAGCTGCCGGTTCGGCGGGAGCGGTCTCGGTAACGGCGACCGGCCCCGCCACGACCACTACAGGGATGACGACCGCGATGCTCAGCGCTGTGGGGGTGCTCGTCTCCTACTGGGGGAAACGCGACCGGCGCTGCGCGGAAACCGGAAGAGCAGGTGTGTGAGCGTGACCAGTCCAGGCCAAGGGGATCAGTGGCCGCAACAATATCCGCAGCAGAACCAGCAGCAGTGGCCTCAGCAGAACCCGCAGCAGTATCCGCAGCAGCCGTTCCCGCAGCCGCAGCAACAGGACCAGCCTGGCGGTTACCAGCAGTACCCTCCCACCGCGCCGCAGCAGCCCTACCAGGGGCAGTACGGCCACACCGCGCAGTACACCCAGCCCGCCGGCTACCCTGCGCCGCCGGGACAGGGCAAGAGCAGGCGCGGCCTGGTCATCACGCTGGTCGTGCTGCTGGTGCTCGCCGTGGGTGGTGGCGCGACGTGGTTCGCGCTCAGCAGGGGCGAGTCGGTGGCCGCCGGTGCGACGAGCCCGAACGAGGCCGCGACCAACCTCGCGAACGCGCTCGGCAGTAGAGACCTCGTCGGGGTGCTGAGCACGCTGGCTCCGGCCGAGGCCTCGCTGTTGGTGGACGCCACAAGGCAGTCCGCCGAGGAGTACCAGCGGCTCGGCGTGCTGACCCAGGATCTGGATCTGGAGAACTTCCAGGGCATCGAGATCAAGACCGAGAACCTGCGGTTCGCCGAGCCGGAGCGGATCAACGACCACCTCGCCATCACCAAGCTCACCGGCGGCAAGATCACCGTCGATATCGACCCCGGCCGGATGCCCATCGCCCAGGAGTTCCTGGACGCGCTGACCGCCCAATCCGGCGCCGGTCTGTCGCGCGAGCCGGAGCATCACACGCTCGACATCGCACAACTCGTGCGTGAGGCAGGCGAACCACTGCGGATCGCCACGGTGCAAGACGACGGCGGCTGGTACCCGAGCCTGCTGTACACGGTGGCGGACCTGGGGTTGCTCGCCAATGGTGAGTCGTGGCCACAGGAGTCGATCCCGCACCGCGGCGCCGACTCCGCCAACGCCGCGGTCCAGCAACTCGTGCAGGCGGCGCTGGACGCCGACCTCAACCGGATGATCGAACTGCTGCCGCCCGACGAGATGGCCGTGCTGCACGACGTGGGCCCGGTGCTGGTTTCCTCGGCGGCCGACGAGGCGGAGCCCACCGGCGTCGAGGTCACCCAGCTGCGGACCGAGACCAGTGACGTCGACGGTGGCACCCGCACCACGATCACCTCCGTCGAACTACGGGCACCGGGCGAGGGCACGGCCTCGGTCACCAAGAACGGCGGTTGCTACCAGCTGGAGAGCCCGGGATTCCGCGAGGAGCTCTGCGGGGACCAGGTCGGGGCGATGATCGCCGCCGAAGCCGACGGGCCCATGCCACCCGCGCTGCAGGAAGCGCTGACCAACCTCATGGGCGGCGTGTTCGAGCAGGGTCTCGGCGTGGTGACCACCGAGGTCGACGGCAAGCACTACGTCAGCCCGTTGCGCACGTTCCAGGAGCTGGGCATGTCGTTCCTGCGCAGCATGCAGCCGCAGGACCTCAAGGCGATGATCGAAGCCGGTAACTAGCCCGCTCCGCGGTGGTCGTGAGGGCCCGGTCTCCCGCCTGCCTCGGCGGGGTGCCGGGCCCTTGGCCTACCCCGACTTGAACCCAAAAAAGGACAAGCGTACTGTTTTAGGTAGCAGGGCGCCGGTGAGCCCACCTCCTGCGGGCACGATGGGGGTGCGCGAGACTCGACCTGCTGACCCGGACAACCGCCGCCATGGAGTGAGACGTGACTGCAGCCAGCAAGGACAGCTTCGGAGCTCGGGACACGCTGAAGGTCGGGGACGCCTCCTACGAGGTGTTCCGCCTGAACAAGGTCGAGGGCGCGCAACGCCTGCCCTACAGCCTGAAGATCCTGCTCGAGAACCTGCTGCGCACCGAGGACGGCGCCAACATCACCGCAGAGCACATCCGCGCACTCGGCAACTGGGACCCCAGTGCCGAACCGTCGACCGAGATCCAGTTCACCCCGGCCCGCGTGGTGATGCAGGACTTCACCGGCGTGCCCTGCGTGGTTGACCTCGCCACGATGCGGGAAGCGGTGAGCGAGCTGGGCGGCGACCCGAACAAGGTGAACCCGCTGGCGCCTGCCGAACTCGTCATCGACCACTCGGTGATCATCGACGTGTTCGGCAGGCCGGACGCCTTCGAGCGCAACGTCGAGATCGAGTACGAGCGCAACCGCGAGCGCTACCAGTTCCTGCGCTGGGGCCAGAACGCGTTCGAGGAGTTCAAGGTCGTTCCGCCGGGTACCGGCATCGTGCACCAGGTCAACATCGAGTACCTGGCGCGCACCGTGATGGCCCGCAACGGGCAGGCCTACCCGGACACCTGCGTGGGCACCGACTCCCACACCACCATGGTCAACGGGCTCGGCGTGCTGGGCTGGGGCGTCGGCGGCATCGAGGCCGAAGCCGCGATGCTCGGCCAGCCGGTGTCGATGCTGATCCCGAAGGTGGTTGGTTTCAAGCTCACCGGCGAGATCCCCTCCGGTGCTACCGCCACCGACGTGGTGCTCACCATCACCGAGATGCTGCGCAGGCACGGGGTCGTCGGCAAGTTCGTCGAGTTCTACGGCGACGGCGTCGGCGCGGTGCCGCTGGCCAACCGCGCCACCATCGGCAACATGAGCCCCGAGTTCGGCTCCACCGCCGCGATCTTCCCCATCGACGACGAGACGTTGCGCTACCTGAAGCTGACCGGCCGCTCCCCCGAGCAGTTGGCGCTGGTGGAGGCCTATGCCAAGGAACAGGGACTGTGGCACGACCCCGAGCGCGAGCCGGAGTACTCCGAGTACCTCGAACTGGACCTTTCAACAGTGGTGCCGTCGATCGCGGGTCCAAAGCGCCCGCAGGACCGCATCGAGCTCACCGACGCGAAGCCCTCGTTCCGCAAGTCGCTGCACGACTACGTCGAGGAGAACTACCCCGTCCCGCACACCAAGCTCGACGAGGCATCCGAGGAGTCCTTCCCCGCCAGCGACTCGCCTTCGCTGTCGTTCGCGGACGAGACAGCGGTGGACGTGCACTCCGCCGCGGACGGCTCCTCTGGCAGGCCGAGCAAGCCGGTGAAGGTCAGCATGCCCGACCGAGGAGAGTTCGTGCTCGACCACGGTGCCGTGGTGATCGCCTCCATCACCTCCTGCACCAACACGTCCAACCCGTCGGTCATGCTGGGCGCAGCACTGCTGGCCCGCAACGCGGTCGAGAGGGGCCTCACGGTCAAGCCGTGGGTGAAGACGTCGATGGCGCCGGGCTCGCAGGTCGTCACCGACTACTACGAGAAGGCCGGGCTGTGGCCCTACCTGGAGAAGCTGGGCTACCACCTGGTCGGTTACGGCTGCACCACCTGCATCGGGAACTCGGGGCCGCTGCCGGAGGAGATCTCCGCCGTGGTGAACGAGCACGACCTGACGGTGGTGTCGGTGCTTTCCGGTAACCGCAACTTCGAGGGCCGGATCAACCCCGACGTCAAGATGAACTACCTCGCCTCGCCGCCGCTGGTGATCGCCTACGCGCTGGCCGGCACGATGGACTTCGACTTCGAGACCCAGCCGCTCGGCCAGGACCCGCAGGGCAATGACGTGTACCTGCGCGACATCTGGCCTTCCCCCAAGGAAATCCAGTCCACGATCGACTCGGCGATCACCCAGGAGATGTTCAGCAAGGACTACGCGAACGTCTTCGAGGGCGGGCAGCGCTGGAAGTCACTGCCCACTCCGGAGGGCAAGACGTTCACCTGGGACCCCGAGTCCACCTACGTTCGCAAGCCGCCGTACTTCGAGGGCATGACGCGGGAACCGGCTCCGGTGACCGACATCCAGGGCGCCCGGGTACTCGCCAAGCTGGGTGACTCGGTTACCACCGACCACATCTCCCCCGCGGGCGCCATCAAGCAGGACTCCCCCGCCGGTCGCTACCTCACCGAGCACGGCATCGAGCGCAAGGACTTCAACTCCTACGGCTCCCGCCGAGGCAACCACGAGGTGATGATCAGGGGCACGTTCGCCAACATCCGGCTGCGCAACCAGTTGCTCGACGACGTGCAGGGCGGCTACACCCGCGACTTCACGCAGGAGGGCGGACCGCAGGCGTTCATCTACGACGCCGCGCAGAACTACGCCGCCGCGGGCATCCCGCTGGTAGTGCTCGGCGGCAAGGAGTACGGCTCGGGCTCCTCGCGGGACTGGGCGGCCAAGGGCACCAGCCTGCTCGGTGTTCGTGCCGTGATCGCCGAGTCGTTCGAGCGCATCCACCGGTCGAATCTGATCGGCATGGGCGTGATCCCGCTGCAGTTCCCCGACGGTGAGTCCGCCAAGTCGCTCGGTCTGGACGGAACCGAGACCTTCGACATCTCCGGCATCACCGCGCTGAACTCCGGCGAGGCACCCCGTACCGTGCACGTCACCGCGACCAAGAGCGACGGCGCCAAGGTGGAGTTCGACGCCGTGGTCCGCATCGACACCCCGGGTGAGGCCGACTACTACCGCAACGGTGGCATCCTGCAGTACGTGTTGCGCAAGATGACGGCCTGACACGTCCAACTCGCGACCCCGGCGCCGAGGCCCGGTGCCGGGGTCGTGTGCGATCAGCGGGGAAACGCATGTCGGTGGTGGTGCTCGCGGGCGTCGTGGTATTCCTCGGCGCGCTGGTGCAGGGCGCGGTGGGATTCGGTATGAACCTCATCGCGGCGCCGCTGCTGGCGTTGCTGGAGCCGGCGTTCGTGCCGGTGCCGCTGCTGCTGGTCGCCAGCGCGCACGCCGTGCTCGCGGTGCTGCGGGAACACACCGACACCGACTGGCGTGGCGTGTGGTGGGCGATGCTGGGCCGCGTTCCAGGCACCGTGCTCGGTGTGGTGGCCGTGGCCACCGTCGCGCAACGTCCCTTCGCGGCGATCGTGGGAGTGTCGGTGCTGGTGTGCGTGGTGCTTTCCGTCCTGTCATGGCGGCCGCGCCCCACGCCGGGCTCGCTGCTCGTCGCGGGTATCGCCAGCGGCACCTTCGGCACGGCCGCGTCCATCGGCGGTCCCCCGCTGGCCTTGCTGTACCAGCACGAACCCGGACCGCGGATCCGCTCCACGATGGCGGCCAGCTTCGTGATCGGCTCGGCGATCTCCATCGCAGGGCTCGGCATCGGCGGACAGCTCAGGCCGGAACAGTTGCGGATGGTGCTGTGGCTGTTGCCGTTCCTGCTCGGCGGATTCCTGCTGTCCGGGCCCGCGCGCAGAATCCTCGACGGCGGCCGGATTCGCGGTGCCGTGCTGGTCGTGGCCGCTGGAAGCGCCACGACCCTCATCGCGCGCAGCCTGCTGGGCTGACGCGGAGCTCCCGGGCCGCGACCTCAGTGCTCGCGCGGGGCGAGCACGAACACGGGCAGTTCCCGGCCCGCTTCCCGAGCCTCCATGGCGTAGCCCGGCCAGAACCGCACCAGCCGCCGCCACATCTGTTCGTACTCCTCGCCCTTCAGCTCGCGCGCCCACACCCGCGTCTGCCCGCCACGCACCGACACGGTCGCATCCGGATGAGCACGCAGGTTGAACGCCCAGTCCGGGGCCCGGCGGCGACCCCAGTTGGAGCCGGTGACCACGTACTCGTCACCGTGCGGGTAGTAAAGCAGATTCCTGCTGCGTGGCAGCCCGCTTTTGCGGCCGAGGGTGGTCAGCCGCAGCGACGGCAGGCCCGCGATCGCGACCAGACTGACCCTGCCTTTCGACAGCCGGTGCAACCGGGAGTCAGCCCACACGATGCCGCCCGCGAGCCGCATCAGCCACGGTCGGGTCCCCAGCGCGCGGGCAAGCATCGGCAACGGGTTGCGCATGCCGCTATTCGATCACGAGCCGTCGTCGGCCCCCGCACGAGCCAGCGAAACACCGAACCGGCCTTGTTGGTCGGTCCACCAGTGCGACAGCTCGAACCCGGCCTCCGCCAGCTCGGCACGCACGCCTTCCCGCCGGAACTTCGCCGAGATCTCGGTGCGCACGTGCTCACCCTCGGCGAAGGTGACCTCCAGGTTCGCCCCCGGAATCCGCACCCGCGTCCGGGCGCGCGCCCGCAGCCGCATCTCGATCCACTCGTTGTCCTCGTCCCAGTAGCTGACGTGGTCGAACGCGGCCGGATCGAAGTCGGCACCGAGTCTGGTGTTGAGCACGCGCAACACGTTGCGGTTGAACTCGGCGGTCACCCCTGCCGCGTCGTCGTAGGCGCGCACGAGCGTGCCGGCGTCCTTGACCAGATCGGTGCCCAGCAGCAGCCACTCCCCTTCGGACAGTACGTCGCGCACCGAGCGCAGGAACTTCGCGCGGTCGGCAGGGGCCAGGTTGCCGATCGTGCCGCCGAGGAAGGCGACCAGCCGAGGTTGCTCACCCGGCAGCAGTCCCAGGTGCTCGGTGAAGTCGCCGACGACGCCGTGCACCACGAGGCCGGCGTAGTCCCCTGCGATGGCGTCGGCGGCCTCCGACAGCGCCGAGGCCGACACGTCCAGTGGGACGAACTCGCTCAGGGTGCCGTGCTCGCGCAGCCCGTCGAGCAGCAGCCTGGTCTTCTCACTGGAGCCCGATCCCAGTTCCACCAGCGTTCGGGCCGAGGTGGCGGAGGCGATGGCGGCCGCCTCGCGCGCGAGCACCTCCCGCTCCGACCGCGTCGGGTAGTACTCGGGTAACTCGGTGATGCGTTCGAACAGCTCGCTGCCTCTGGCGTCGTAGAACCATTTCGAGGGCAGCCATTTCTGCCTCGCCGAGAGCCCCTCCCGCACGTCCTCCCGCAGGGCTTCGGTGACGTCCTCGGTGCTGCCTCGCACGTCGAGTTGCCGCTGGCTCACGCCTGTCTCCGTTCTGTCTCGATGGGACGCAGCTCCACCTCACCGGGTGTGCCACGCCGTGCGACAACCACGTGCCGGTCGGGCACGGGCTGCCACGTGGGGTCGTCGTCTACCGGTTCCGATGCGATCAGCACACTGTCGGGCCAGGTCCGTACCGACAACGCGTGTGTCCACGCGGTGGCGACGAGCAGGTCCGCGTCGGTGAACAGGAGGTTGAGCCGCGAGCCCGGCGCGGCGTGCTCCACCTCGAGGACGAGTTCCGTCACCGCGGCAACCGGGTCGGTACCGCCACGCAGCCGGTCGCACAGCAGTGCCCACAGCAGTGCCGAGTCGGTAGGGGCCTGCAGCCGCAGCAGGTCGGCGACCGGCAGTTTCTCCGCGAGCCCCGCGACCGATTCCGGCCAGCCACGCACGACTCCGTTGTGGCTGAACAGTCCTGCCTCGGCCGAGAACGGCGCGCACGCCCCCTCGCAGACGGGCATTCCCGGGGTCGACGAGCGCGCGGCGGCGAGGAACGACGGCGAGCGCACGGTGCTCGCCAGCCTGGGAAGGGCCTCGTCCGCCCACAACGGCAGCGGCCTTCGGTAGTGGGTGGGGCCGCCGTCGTCGGCGAACCAGCCGAGCCCGAACCCGTCGGCGTTGACGGTGCCACCCGCGCGCATGTCCTTGGGAGCGTAGGACTGCACCAGCAGCGAGTGGGGCGCGTCGAACATCGGCCACGCCGGCGAGGACGGCACACCGAGGTAGCCCAGGTGTCGGCACACGTCAGGGCCTCTCGTCGGAACGCAGGTCCCTCGCGCAGCGGAACCCGGCGAAGATCTGCCTGCGGATGGGGAAGTCCCAGTTTCGAAACGTCCCCCTGATCGCGACCGGGTCGGTGCCGAACGATCCACCACGCAGCACCTTGTAGTCCGGACCGAAGAACACCTCGGAGTACTCGCGGTAGGGGAACGCCACGAAACCCGGGTAGGGCAGGAAATCGCTGCTGGTCCACTCCCAGACGTCGCCGATGAGTTGGTGCACGCCGAGCGGGGATGCCCCGCGTGGATAGGCACCCACCACGGCGGGGCGCAGGTGCCGCTGGCCGAGGTTGGCGTGGTCGGCGTCCGGCTCGGCATCGCCCCACGGGTAACGCAGCGAGCGCGACGTCGCCGGGTCGTAGCGGGCCGCCTTCTCCCACTCCGCCTCGGTCGGCAGCCGCTTGCCCGCCCACGCCGCGTAGGCCTGGGCCTCGTGGAAGGACACATGCACCACCGGTTCGTCGGCGGGCACGCGCTCGTACACGCCGAACCGGGTGCGCCACCAGCCGTCGGGCTGCGCGCGCCAGAACCTGGGGGCGGTGATGCCGTGCTCGTGGCGGTAGGCCCACCCCTGCTCGCTCCACCACCGCGGCTCCTGGTAACCGCCCGCCTCGATGAACCGGGCGAACTGGCCGTTGGTGACCGGAAAGGTATCGATCGCGAACGCGTCGACCCACGTCTCGTGCGCGGGCCGTTCGTTGTCCAGTGCCCACGGCTCCAGCGACGTTCCCATCAGGAACGACCCGGCGGGCACGACGACCTCGCCCGGCAGGTCACCGACCGTGCGTGGCGGTGGCTGCGGTGCGTGCAGCACCGGTTCCCCTTCGCGTAACTGGTGGGTGGCGAGCATGGTCTCGTCGTGTTGCTGCTCGTGCTGGACGATCATCCCGAACGCGAAGGCGGCCTCGGTGAGCCTGCGGCCTTCGAGCGGAGCCTGTTCCAGCACGTCGAACGCCTTCTGCCGGACCTCGGTGACGTAGGCGCGTGCCTGTGCCGGCCCCAGCAGCGGCAACTGCGGGCGCTGCGCCCTCGGATGTTGGAAAGCGTCGTAGAGGTCGTCGATGTCGGGCCGCAGCGGCTCGCGGCCGCCGACGTCACGCACGAGCCAGATCTCCTCCTGGCTTCCGATGTGCGCCAGGTCCCACACCAGGGGCGACATCAGTTTGGAGTGCTGGCGCACCAGGTCCTCGTCGTCGACGGCGTCGGTCAGCGCCCGGCTGCGTCGGCGCGCGCTGTCAAGGGTCCTCGCGGTGTGCGAACGCAGGTCCCGCGGGCTCAGCTCCAGCAGCGGGTTGGGCGACTCGGTGTGTGCCGTGGTCATGTCGATCAGTTCCCTCCTCGGCGCCGTAGTCGGCGTGCGACGTCGTTGGCGATGGCGGCGATGGTGTCGGCAGGAAGGTCTGCTGTGGACAGCGCGGAACAACCGACGTCGGCCACCGCGAAGGCGGCGGTCGAGATGGCGCGGTCGGCCAGCCCGTGCCGTGCGGCGTCGGACCACTTGTCCGCGACCGGTTCACAGATCTCAAACACCTTGTCCACAGTGGAATCGCTTTCCAGCAGCGCGGAAAGCAGCGCCACCGGATGCAGCCAGGTGCCGGGCGGTTGCGCGTCGAGGTAGCGGATCTCGAGGTATCCGTGCGGGCGCACCGGGGTGAACAGCGTGGTGAGGTGGTAGTCGAGGTCGGCGAAGGTGGGCGGAGCGAGCACGGCCGCGGGTCCCCTCGCCTCGATCCAGTCGGCGAAGGTGAGGCCCGCGGGCGCGTCCCACGGTCCGTCCTTTCTGGGCAGAACCATCAGCGGCGTGTCGAGTACCCGCCGCGCCCACGCCTGCGCGGGATCGTCCACCGGCCCCTGCGCGTAGGTACGTGCGTTCTCGGTGTCCATGACGGCCTGCCAGCGCGCCGAAGCCATTCCGGTGTCGCGACCGGCATGT
Source organism: Saccharomonospora amisosensis (assembly GCF_011761185.1). Classification (NCBI taxonomy): domain Bacteria; kingdom Bacillati; phylum Actinomycetota; class Actinomycetes; order Pseudonocardiales; family Pseudonocardiaceae; genus Saccharomonospora; species Saccharomonospora amisosensis. The sequence goes on from NZ_JAAOYM010000001.1 coordinate 2,627,415, forward strand.
CTTCGCGAGTTGGCGAACAGTGACAGCAGCACCGGCCCCAGCGCGTGCGCGGCGGCCCACCTCGCGGCCGCCTGTGACCGTTCTCCGATGTCGACACACACCTGCAACGCGGCGGTGCTGCACATCATCGTGAGGCCGCCCGGTCCCATCGGGGCGAACCGGCGTTCCATCGCGGCGTACCGCTCGGTGGGCAGCAGCCGCTGCGGACCGCGCACCGGATCGATGCCCTGCGTTCCCAGCCGCAGCCCGGACAGCGCGAGCAGGTCGGTGACATAGCACAGATCGGTACTGGCGACGGTCGCGAGCGCGCGAAGCGATTCCTGCGGCGCCGTGGAGATCTCCACCTGGCAACCGGGTTCGAGAGTGAGTGTGGACCCGCCCGGCAGGGGCGCTGCCTCGCTACCGGGCCGCAGTGTCCGAGGAGTGTGGGGGCCGAGCGCGTCGGCGAGACGATCGGGTCGCAGCGGTTGAGCCGGGTCGTGGGCGTCGTGGACGGTGTACTCGATCTCGACGCCGAGTAACCGGGGCGGGCCGTGCTTGAAGCACACCGAAGCGACGTACGCTTCGCCCTCCGCGCGGCTGGACACCACCCGCGCGGCGATGTCCTCCGCGGTCACGGCCGCACGATCCACGGCTGCTCCGTCCGGGTAGGAAAGCCTGTCACGAACCGCTGTCATCACATCCACCCCCGGGCGTTCGACGGAGTCCGCTCCCTTATTTTCGGACGCTACACGCGGGGTACGACAAGTCGCGACCGATCGAGCGATCTCAGCCGGGAACCGTCTCCGACGCGCCGAGCCCCAGTTCGGCCGCGGCCGCGCGCACCGCGTGAATGACCAGTTGCAGCGCGGGTCGGCGCGCGGCGGTACGGCGGTAGGCCACCGAGACCGTGCGCATCACCGGGGTCGTCAACGTCACGATGTCCACCCCCGGCGGTCGCAGTGTCAGCCCCAGATCGGACACCAGTGTGATACCCAGTCCCGCGCTGACCATCGCCATCGCCGTGGACTGCTCCTCGACCTCGTGGTTGATGGTGGGCTCGAAACCGCTGCGCTGGCAGGCGACCCGGACGGCCCTTCCGAAGTGGCTGCGGGGGCTGGCAAGAATCCACGGCTGGTCGGCCAGTTCGAGCAGGGTCACCGCGCTGGTCGGCACCGTCGCGGCCGGCACGGCCGCGTAGAGCCGTTCCACGGCCACCGCCGCGCGCTCCAGCCCGTTGTCCCACGGCGTCGGAACGTCGGTGTAGTCGAGCACGAACGAGAAGTCCAGCGAGCCGTCTCGCACCGCGTCGGCGGTCTCCTCGGGAGCCAGTTCCCTCGTTCGCACCTCGATGCCGGGGTGTTCGGCCGCCAGCGAGTTGAGCGCGGTGGGCAGCAGACCTGATGCCACGGAGGCCCAGACCCCCGCCGTCAACCGAACCGACACGCTCTCCTGTGCCTCCTCCAGCGCCAGCGTCGCCCGCTCGACGGCACCGAGGATCTCTTCGGCGTGCGCGGTGAGCAGCAGGCCCAGTTCGGTCAGCTGCACCCGGCGGCCAAGCCGCTCGAACAGTTTCGCGCCGACATCGCGCTCCAACTGCGCGAGTTGTTGCGAGACGGCGGAGGCGGTGTAGTGCAACGCGGCGGCGGCCGCCGTGACGGTGCCCCGGCGGTGCAGCTCCCTGAGCATGCGAAGGCGATGAACCGACAGGTCCATGCACCAACCCTAAACGCAACCGTGCATGATCCTTAACTGGACGCGCGCCGCCCCCGGCCCCAGCCTTGCAGTAGAGGGGAACTGCCCAGGCGAGAAGGAGGAGGCGAGTGGGTATCCAGCAAGCTGACGAACCGCTGTTGAGGTTGACCTGGACCGACCCGGTGACGGGCGCGCACGGCTACCTCGTCGTGCACTCGCTCGTCTCCGGACTGGCGACCGGCGGCACCCGGATGCGCGCGGGTTGCACGCTGTCAGAGGTGGAGGACCTGGCCAGGGGGATGGCGGCCAAGACCGCGACGTTCGACCTGCCCGTCGGCGGCGCCAAGGGCGGTATCGACTTCAATCCCAAGGACCCGAGGGCCGACGGCGTGCTCGAACGCTTCTGCGAGGCGATGCGTCCGTGGCTGGACGCGCACTGGGTGACGGCGGAGGACCTCGGCGTGCCGCAGCACGTCATCGACGCCGTCTTCGCCAAGCTCGGGCTGGAGCAGTCTTATCACGCGGCCATCCGCCGCTCCGTCGATCCCGCGCGCACGCTGCGCAGGGTGCAGGCGGGACTGAACGCGCCCGTTCCCGGCGGACTGCTGCTCGGCGACGTCATCGGCGGCTACGGAGTGGCACAGGCATGCCTCGGCGCCGCGGCGGCGTGGGACTGGTCCGCGCGGGAGACGACCGTGGCCGTTCAGGGCATCGGCACGATGGGCGGCGGCGCGGCGTGGTACCTGCACGAGGCGGGCATGCGAGTGGTCGCGGTCGCAGACGCCGAGGGCACGCTGTACCACCCGGACGGCCTCGACATCCCCGCGCTGTTGCGGGCGAGGAACTCCTTCGGTGAGATCGACCGCTCGGTCGTGCCCACCGAGGTGCAGCGGTTGCCGAGGCAGGCTGTGGTCGCGACGAGCGCGGACATCCTCGTGCCCGCGGCGATCTCGTACGCGCTGACTCCGGACAACTCCTTCGACGTCGACGCCCGTGTGGTGGTCGAGGCCGCCAATTCGGCCACCACTCCGGAGGCCGAGTTGATGCTGGCGGCTCGGGGTGTCCCGGTGATCCCGGACTTCGTCGCCAACGCGGGCGCCGCCGCGTGGGCGTGGTGGCTGCTGCTGGGCCACGTGGGTGCGGACCCGACCGAGTCGTTTTTGAAGCTGCGCACGGAGATGCAGGCCAAGGTCGCGCTGCTGCTCGGCGCGTGGAACACCGAACAGGTGCGACCGAGGCAGACCGCGTGGGAGTTCGTCACGGCCCGCAAGTCGAGCCGGGTCTTCGACCAGCCGGCCACGCTGACCATTCCCTGACGGTCGTGCTGCCCGCGCGACTCCACGGGCCGCGCGGGCAGTCGGTCCACGACGCAGTCACAGTCGCAGTGCGTGTCACAGTCACAGTACGTACGTACGGATTGCGACAATTGGGCCCCGGTGTCAAGATCGTGGGATGCCACGGGTCAGTCAGGACCATCTCGACGCCCGGCGCCGCCAGATCCTGGACGGCGCGCGGGTGTGCTTCGCCCGTTTCGGGTACGAGGGTGCCACGGTTCGGCGCCTTGAGGAAGCCACCCAGTTGTCCCGAGGTGCGATCTTCCATCATTTCCGGGACAAGGAATCGCTGTTCCTGGCGCTCGCCGAGGACGACGCCGCCAGAATGGCCGACGTGGTGGCGCGGCAGGGCCTCGTGCAGGTGATGCGCGACCTGCTGTCCGGTGGCAGCGAGCACCCGGCCGACTGGCTCGGCACCCGGCTGGAGGTCTCGCGCAGGCTGCGCACCGATCCGGAGTTCAGGGCACGCTGGGCGGAGCGATCGGAGCAGCTCACCACCGCCACCCGCAAGCGCCTCATCTGGCAGCGGGAGGCGGGCAACCTCCGCGACGACGTCAGCATCGACGTCCTCACCGCCTACCTGGAGCTGGTACTGGAGGGCCTGGTGTCACATCTGGCCATGGGGCTGCCCGCCGACGACCTCGAACCGGTACTCGACGTCGTGGAGGAATGCGTGCGCAGGCATCGGGGGCGCGCCGGGACCTGAACGGGAACACGCGGAACTCACCCCGCGTTTGACGTGGTTAAGATGACGCCACAATAGGCGCTGGCTTGTATTCACTGAGGAGTGAGCACTCTCGTGCAAGACGCCCGGTCACCGGGTGACAGTTGCGAGCCGGGCGATGAGCCCGGCTTACCGGACCCCCTCGCGGCGAACGCCGGTGGTGCAGGCTGATGGACATCCTGCTGACCGTGCTGGGCGCCCTGTTCGTCATCCTGCTCACTGTCGGCACCGGCCTGGCCGTCGCGGCCGAATTCTCGCTGACCACCCTCGAGCGCAGCACGATCGAAGCCAACGTCCGGCAGGTCGGTGACCGCCGGTCCAAGACCGTGCTCAAGGCCCACCGGACGCTGTCGTTCCAGCTATCCGGCGCGCAGGTGGCCATCACGATCACCACGCTCGTCACCGGCTACGTCGCCGAGCCACTGCTCGGCCGCTTCGTGCGGCCCGCGCTGACCGGGTTGGGCATGCCGGAGGGCGCGGCGGCGGGCACCTCGCTGGTCGTCGCCATGCTCCTGGCCACGGCGCTGTCGATGGTGATCGGCGAGATGGTGCCGAAGAATCTCGCCGTGGCGCGCCCGTTGCAGACCGCCCGCGCCGTCGCCGGCTACCACTCCCGGTTCTCCGCGCTGTTTCGCTGGCTGATCACCCTGATGAACAACAGCGCGAACTGGGTGGTTCGCAAACTCGGGGTGGAACCGCAGGAGGAACTGCGGTCGGCGCGCTCGCCGCAGGAGCTGGGCTCCATCGTTCGCTCCAGTGCCGAGTCGGGAACCCTCGACGTCTCCACGGCGGAGCTGCTCGACCGCTCGCTGCGGTTCGGCGACCGCACCGCGGCGGAGCTGATGACGCCGAGGGTGCGGCTTGAGGCGCTGCACGTCGACGCGGACGTGAACGACCTGGTGGCGCTTTCGCGCTCCACCGGCCGTTCCCGCTTCCCCGTCTACCGGGAGGACCTGGACGATGTGCAGGGCGCCGTCCACGTCAAACAGGCCTTCACCGTGCCCTCCGGCGAGCGCGAGAGCACCACGATCGGCTCGCTGATGAGGCCGATGCCGACGGTGCCCGAGTCGCTTCCCGGTGACGCGCTGCTGGATCGGCTCCGCGACTCCCGCTTCCAGCTCGCACTCGTTGTCGACGAGTACGGCGGCACGGCTGGCCTGGTGACGCTGGAGGACGTCGTCGAGGAGATCGTCGGGGAGGTCCGCGACGAGCATGACGAGCGGGAGGAGCCGACCTCCCAGCAGATCACCGCCGACAGCTGGGTCGTCTCAGGTCAGCTGCGCGACGACGAGGTGCTGGACATCACCGGCTTCCGGATGCCCGAAGGCGACTACGAGACGGTCGCGGGCCTGCTGCTGGAGCGGCTCGGCAAGATCCCCGATGTCGGCGACCGCGTGGACATCGACGGCTGGCGGTTGATCGTGACGGACATGGACAGGCACCGCGTGGCCGAGGTGTGCGTGCAGCGACGGGAGGGGTCCGGTTGAGCGACTGGGTCTCGATCGCCCTTATCGGCGTTCTGCTGCTGTCCAACGCCTTCTTCGTCGGCGCGGAGTTCTCGCTGATCTCCTCACGCCGTGACCGCCTCGAGGCCTTGCTGGAGCAGGGCAAGACGCGGGCGAGGATCGTACTCAAGGCGGGCCGCAACGTGTCGGCGATGCTGGCGGGCGCCCAACTCGGCATCACGATCTCCTCGCTGTTGTTGCTGCTGTTCGGTGAGCCCGCCGTGGCGCACCAGCTCGAGGCACTGGTGACGGCGGTGGGGCTGCCGCTGCCCGGATACCTGGTGCACGCCGTGGCCTTCGCCGTCACGCTGATCGGCCTCACGCTGCTGCACGTCCTCGTCGGCGAGATGGTGCCCAAGAACCTGGCCATCGCCGAGCCGGAACGGCTCGCGCTGTGGCTGGTGCCGCCGCACGTGTTGTGGGTGCGGGTGGTCAGTCCGTTCATCTGGGTGCTCAACGGCGTCGCCAACTCGCTGCTGCGGCTGTTCAAGGTGCAGCCGAGGGACGCCGTGGAAACCGGCTACACCTCCGACGAGCTCGCCGCCCTGCTTAGCGAGTCGAGGCGGGAGGGCCTGCTGGAATACTCCGAGCACCGCAGGCTGAGCCAGACGCTGTCGTCGGTGGGCAAGACCGTGGCCGACGTGCAGGTGGGGCTTCAGGAGTTGACGACGCTGCCGCCCAGCCCCACCGTCGGCGACGTGGAACGCGCCGTGTCGTCCACCGGATTCTCGCGGTTCCCGGTACGCGCACCCGGCGGCGGTTTCTCCGGGTATCTGCATGTCAAGGACGTGCTGGACCAGGTGGCCGACGACCCAGCAACCACCGTGCCCGCCGCCAAGACGAGGAAGCTGACCGAGTTGCCGCTGTACGCCAAGCTGGACAGGGCGCTGTCGGCGATGCGGCGGGAGGGCAGCCACCTTGCCGTAGCGGTGGACGGCGACGGCACGGTTACCGGAATCGTGGCGCTGGAGGACCTCCTGGAGGAGTACGTGGGTACCGTTCGTGACGGTACCCACGTCACGAGGTGACCATGCGGCTGACCGAACGGCAGTGGCACGAACGCGAGCGGGCACACGTCGAGCGGATGCGTCGCTGGACGGTGCCGCATCGCGCCCGCAGGTCGAGAGCGGAGAAGCACCCGGTTCTGGACTTCCTGTTCACCTACTACTCGCACCCGCCCGCGCACCTGGAGCGCTGGCAACCGGGCCCTGGCGTGGTTCTCGAAGGTCAGTCGGCCACCCGTTTCCTGCGCGGGGGCGGGTATCACGAGGTGGCAGGCGGGGTGGCGGTGAACGAAGCCACCGCCACCTCCACCTCCACCGCGGCCGGGGGCAGGGCCGCCGAGCGCACGCTTGCCCTGCTGGAGGCGACCGCGCGGCGAGCACCGAGGCTGAGCTGTTTCGGGCTGCACGAGTGGGCCATGGTCTACCGGGAGTCTCCGGAGCGGCTTCGGCACCCACAACTGCCGCTGCGGCTCGGCTCGGCGGGCACCGACGAGGTGCTGGAGTCACTCGGCGTGCGCTGTGGGCACTTCGACGCCTTCCGGTTCTTCACCGAGGCGGCCCGCCCGCTCAACGCGCTTCGGCCCACCAGACAGACCCAACCCGAGCTCGACCAGCCCGGCTGTCTTCATGTCGGGATGGACCTGTACAAGTGGGCGTACCAGCTCGGTGCCTTCGTGCCTGCCGAACTGCTCGGCGATTGCTTCGAACTGGCGGCCGACATCCGGGAGCTGGACATGCGGGCCAGCCCCTACGACCTGTCCGCCATGGGGTACTCGCCGGTGCGGATCGAGACGGCTGAGGGCCGCGCCGAGTACGCCCGAGCACAGGAGTCGTTCGCGCGCAGAGCCGCCCCGCTACGAGCTCGCCTGATCGAGTGCTACCGAACGCTACTCACCGCCTTCGACCAGCGACACAGCCGAACCTGATTTTCGTCACAGTCCGAAATCGTTGCTGGGCTGATAGAGTGATAACGTTTTGGTTTCGTTAACCGAGCGTATTCACTCGGGTATCGAGAGGACGGAGAGGACTCCGATGGGGCGACACAGCATCGTCGACCACCCCGCCGTCGAGCGGTCCGACGCGCTGACCTCCACCGGCACCCACAGGGCGATCGGCAAGGCTACCCGTCGCGGCGTGGCCGCGTGGCCGATCGCGAGCGTCGTCCTGGTTGTACTGCTCGTGCTGGGCTGGTTCGGCTGGAACTGGGCCGACGGCGTCGTGCAGAACAGGGCGCAGGCACAGGCGGCCGACTGCCAGGAGGGCGAAACCTCCATCCAGGTCGCTGTCGCACCGTCGATCGAGCAACCGGTGACACGGGCCGCGCAGACGTGGAACGAGAACCGCACCGTGGTGCACGGCTACTGCGTCGACGTCGATGTCAAGGCCGTCGCCGCGCAGCAGGTGCTCGACTCGCTGCTCGCTGGTTCCCCGGCTGGAATGCCCGCCGCGTGGATTCCCGAGTCCTCCTCCTCGATCGACCAGCTGTCCAAGCAGCGGCCCGGCCTGCTCGGCTCGAGTGGGCGGTCGGTGGCCTCGGGCGCAGCCGGCGACTACCCGTACGTGACGCTGGCCGGTGAGCAGGTCGACGACGTACAGCAGCGGGCCGCTCAGTCGTTCCGGGCCTTCCTGGTGGCGCCCGCGCAGCGAACCGGCTTCAGCGACGTCGGCCTCACCCCTGCCACGCGGTGACGGCCCGGCCCGTGGCCTCGTCCGCGGGGTAGAACGCCTCGATCGACAGTTCGGCGAGCGTGATGTCGAGCGGGGTGCCGAACGTCGCCACGGTGCTGAAGAACGACAGCTCCTCGCCGTCACCGCCACGCAGCCGCAACGGCACCATGATGTCCCCCGGCGCGGGCAACTCCACCTCGGGTACGCGCTGCTCACATGGGTAGCCGCGCAACTCCGCCAGCAGCGCGGCCAGCCCTTCGTCGCCGGTCGCCGCGACCTCGCGACGTAGCCTGCCCAGCAGGTGCGCACGCCACTCCCCCAGATTCGCGATCATCGGCGCCATCCCGCCGGGGTGCAGCGTGACCCGCAGGACATTCATCGGCGGCCGCAACAACTCGGGCGCCACCCCTGCCAGCAGCATCGTCACACCCGCGTTGCTGTCCACCAGGTTCCAGCCGCGGTCCACGGCCACGGCGGGAAACGGCAGGTGAGCGGTGAGCAACCGGCGCACGGCCTCCCGTGCCGCTGCCAGTTCCGGAGCCTCCAGCGACGTCTCGGTGTAGACCGGCGCGTAACCGGCAGCGAGCAGCAACCTGTTGCGTTCCCGCAGCGGCACGTCAAGGTGCTCGCTCAGCAGCAGTACCAGCTGCCTGCTGGGCTTGGCCCTACCGGTCTCGACGAAGCTGAGGTGCCGCGTGCTCACACCCGCCGCGACGGAGAGGTCCAACTGACTGACGCGACGTCGGCCGCGCCATTGTCGTAGCAGCTCACCGAAGGGTTCGCGAGGCGCCCTGGCCGCCGTCATGGTGCTCATGCCGCACAACGCTATGCCGTTGCGTTTCGTCCATGCCATGACCTCACGGGTAATCGACACGCCGCCACGGTGGCGACACCGTATGGATTCGGCACTTCGAAGCGCGCCGTATAGGTCGTTATACACAAGTGCCGGTCCGTGATCAGTAGGCGAAAGGAAAGGCCATGTCGCAACCCGACTCACAGTTCAGCACGCTGGCGCACCGCTACCTGGAGGTGTTCAACACCACCGACCCCACGCAACGGCGGGCGCTCATCGAGCGGTTGTTCACCTCGGGGGCTACCTACACCGATCCGCTCGCCACGGTCACGGGTTGGGACGGGATCGACACGTTCGTCGCGGGAGCCCAGCGCCAGTTCGCAGGCCTGTCCTTCGAACTGGGCGAGCAGGTGGACGGCCACCACCACATCGCCCGGTTCCAGTGGCGGCTGGGCCAGGGCGGCACAAGCGAACCGATCGTGATCGGCTTCGATGTGATCGTCACCGAGGGTGAGCACATCAGCGGTGTCTACGGCTTCCTGGACAAGGTGCCCGCCTGACGCCTCGGCCGCCCCGGGGTCCGTGCGTGGCTCCGGGGCCCGCCGATCGATTCAGCCGGTGCGACGGGCGTTGCGCTTCTGCGTCAGTTCGTCGGGCACCACGGGAGCGACCTCGCCGCCGTCGGCCCGCTCGGCGGGGAACTCGTGGATGGTGCCGCTGATCTCCTGCATGGCTCCGCTCACCGCGATCCCGAAGACGCCCTGACCGCCCTGCAGCAAGTCGACGATCTCCTCCGGCGACGTGCACTCGTACACCGTCGTGCCATCGGAGAACAGCGTCACCCTCGCCAGGTCCCGCACTCCCCTTGCCCGCAGATGCTCGACAGCGACCCGGATGTTCTGCAACGAGACGCCGGTGTCCAGCAGCCGCTTCACGATCTTGAGGACAAGGATGTCCTTGAACGAGTACAACCGCTGCGAGCCGGAGCCGTGTGCGGTACGGATACTCGGCATCACCAGCTTCGTCCTGGCCCAGTAGTCGAGCTGCCGGTAGGTGATGCCCGCGATCTGGCACGCAGCGGTACCGCGGTAGCCAACCAGTTCGTCCGGCAACGACGCGTCGGGGAAGAGTTCACCCTGCTCGCCGTCGGCGGCCCTGATCGGGCTCTCGTCGACCACGCACGCCTCCTCTCGCCCGGCGCACGGCCGGCGAAACAAGACCCCCGCCCCCGGGATGGGAACGACCGGTACGACAACCGCGCCCAACCACCACGCCGGTCCCAGCAGGCGGAATCACACCGGCGCGATTCGTCTTGGCTTCGACGGTAGGCCCGCCTGGGCAAGGGGTCAACGCGACGCGCGGGCACCCTTGGGCGCATGTCGCGACCGGGGTCGGCTGGTGTCGATCACTCAGCCCGTATCACTCATCCGGGTGGGGACCGAACAGCGGGAATCGGGCGGGGTTGGGGCAAGCGGCAACCGGAGGCGCGGGCAACGGCTTCGCCCGACATCGGGCGGCGGGTTCACCGCGCGCGTGCCGGGCTCAGGTGTCGGCGCCGCGGAAATCCTCGGGCGAGACGGAGTCGAGGAACTCGCGGAACTTCTCGACCTCGTCCTCCTGCTCGTCGGGGATGATCAGGCCCGCCTCCTCGAGCACGGACTCCTCGGCGTGTATCGGCACTCCGACCCGCAGCGCCAGCGCCACCGAGTCGCTCGGCCTGGCGGAGACCCGGACGTCACCGTCGAACACCAACTCGGCGAAGAAGGTGCCTTCCCGAAGATCGGTGATGATGACCTGCTGGAGCTCCCTGCCGAGGGCTCCGATGACCTCCTTGAGCAGGTCGTGTGTCAGCGGCCGGGCCGGCCGTACACCCTGCTGCTCCAGCGCGATGGCCGTGGCTTCCACCGAGCCGATCCAGATCGGCAGGTACCGCTCACCCTCGGTCTCCCGCAGCAACAAGATCGGCTGGTTCGCGGGCAGCTCGACCCGTACGCCGACGACGCGCATCTCGCTCATCGGGCTTCGCCTCCCTCTCCTGCGTGCGGGCAGCAGCGCTGTGACGAGGATCCCGCATCGACAACGTCGACGCTACCCGTCAAGCGGGCGCTGTGCTCGCAACGAATTTAGTTCCGTCGGCTCTTTCGCGAACCTCGAACCCACCGTACGGCATCGGTCCCGACATCGATGCACCATCGAGATGTGGCGTAACAGACTCGACACGAGAACGCTGGTCCGGGCACCCGACCGAGTCTACCCGCCGGTCACCGTCCGAATACCGGCCTTGACCAGCAAGGTGTGCAGGGTGACCGACAGTGCGGCCAGTTCGCGTACCACCTCGTCGGCCCGTGCCTTGGCTTCCGCGTCGCGCTGGCGGGACAGCGGCGCGACGATCTGCTCGACGAGACCGACCTCCCGGTCGGCGGAGGCGCGGAAGGCACGCAGGTGCCTCGGCTCGATGCCGAATTCCGTCAGCTTCTTCGCGGTCCTGGCAACGCGGACGGCGTCGGAGTCGTAGAACTGCGCTGCGACCGGGCGCAACAGCCCGTACTGCCGCAGTTCGGCGAACAGGTCGTCGTCGATTCCCGCCTGCGCGAGCAGTTCCTCCCGCGTCAGCCTGGTCTCGTGGTCGCCGACGAAGTCGTCGGGCGTCGGCATACCGGGGAACTCGCCGTCGCCTGGCGTGGCGAGCGATATCAGCCTGCGCGGCAGACGTGGCCCCGGGCCGGCGGGGTGCGACCCGCTGTCGGCCGCGTCCAACTGTTCTTTGATGACCTTCAGCGGAAGGTAGTGATCGCGTTGTGCCGCAAGAACGAAACGCAGCCGCTCCACGTCGGCTGCGGCGAACTGACGGTAACCGGACGGCGTGCGGGCAGGCCTGACCAGCCCCTCCGACTCGAGGAACCTGATCTTGGAGATGGTGACGTCGGGAAAGTCCTTGCGTAACTGCGCCAGGACCGCCCCGATGCTCAACCCATCGCGCTGTGGCCGGCCGGCAGCCGTCACCGTGCCCCCTGGCCCCCGTGTCCCGGGCCGGTGAGGAAGACGAGGCGGAACTTGCCGATTTGGACCTCGTCGCCGCCAGCGAGCACGGCCTGGTCGACCGGTTCCCGGTTGACATAGGTCCCGTTGAGGCTGCCGACGTCGATCACCACGAACTCACCGCCCTCACGACGGAACTCGGCGTGGCGGCGAGAAACGGTGACATCGTCCAGGAAGATGTCACTGTCGGGATGACGGCCCGCGCTCGTGGTGTCCCGGTCGAGCAGGAAGCGGGAGCCCGCGTTGGGTCCGCGCTTGACCACCAGCAGTGCGGAGCCCGCCGGCAGCGCGTCGACACCGGCGTCCTGCGGCTCCACCGCAGGCGCCTCCTGGCCCTCCCCTTCCGACAGGAAGTCGGCCCGGAATACGGAAGTCCGCTCCGGAGACTGCTCCGGGGGAACGCCGGGCCCGTCGTTCGTGCTCACCTGAGCTCTCCTTACGCACTGAAGTGTTGTGGGCAAAACGTGGTGTAGCCAACGTACCGTGCGTGGTCACCGGGCAGTGCCGGGGCTCCCTGATCAACCTTGAGTCACGCGCTGGTAGGCCTCGGCATCGAGCAGCCCCTCGACCGTGCCCGCGTCGCTGAGCCTCAGCTCGATCAGCCAGCCCTCTCCGTAGGGGTCACTATTGATCAGCTCGGGGGTCTCCGCGACGGCGTCGTTGACGGCCACGATCTCCCCGTCCAGCGGTGCGAACAGCTCCGAAACACTCTTGGTCGACTCGACCTCGCCGAACACCTCTCCCGCGTCGACCTGGCGGCCGATCTCCGGCAGGTCGACGAACACCACGTCACCGAGCTGATCCTGGGCGTACTCGGTGATCCCGACCCGCACCCTCTCCTCGTCGAGCACGGCGACCCACTCGTGCTCCTCGGTGTAGCGCAGCTCTTCCGGAGTGGACACCAGGCGTTCCCCTTTCCGCTCGTCACCGGTCCTCGCCGCCCGCATCCTCGCACAACGCCACGCCGGATCGAGCGCTCGCAACGGCTCTGCCGGTCTGCAGCACGTACAGCGCCCCCGACCACAGGTACAGCGCGCAACCCCACGCCGTGAACGCGTAGGCGAACGGGCGGGCGATCTCGGCCACCTGCGACTCCCCCTGGATGACGAGCAGCAACGGCAGCGCGTACATCAGCCCGAACGTCGCCGCCTTGCCCGCGTAGGTCACCTCGGGCGGGGCGAAGCCGTACCTGCCGAGAACAAGCAGAGCGAGGCCGACCACCAGCTCCCTGCCGACCAGCGCGGCGACGAGCCACCACGGAACGATCTCGCGAAGCAGGAACGCCACCAGCGTCGCCATGATGTAGAGCCGGTCCGCGGCCGGATCGAGCAACTGCCCGAGCCTGCTCGTCTGGTCGAGCCAGCGGGCCAGCTTGCCGTCGAGCCAGTCGGTCAGCGCGCTGACCACCAGCAGCGCGAGCGCCCACCCGTCCTCCTTCGGGCCGAGCAACAGCCACAGGAACACCGGAACCCCGGCCAGCCGCAGCAGAGACAGGATGTTGGGTACGGTCAGCAACTGGCCGACGAGCGAGGGTTCTCGATCACCGGTCATACCGACCGGCTCCGCCGAGTCGGCAGGCTGGGCATCGCTCACCTGTTCACGGTAGCGGCACCCAACCCGCCGTCGTTCACCTGGCGCGGCGGTAACTCCAGCCCCGCCGCCGCAGGTCCTCCCCGGTCAGCGCGTGCGGCCTGCCGTGGCTGTCCGTGCCCATCCAGCGCGGCCTCCCGGGGCCGCTCTCGAGCACGTAGGGCCTGCCTTGGCTCCACACCACGGTGCATGGTGTGGTGGGCGGCTCCGGCGCCTCGTTCTCGTAGTCTCGTTCGGTCCTCATCACTGCCTGTGCTCGGTTCCGGATTGTTCACTGTGGGGGTAACCCGTGAGCGCGGCTCTACACATTTCGTGCACGCACCCATCGACGCTATCGGCCGCAGGGCGCGATCCGTTAGCTCGAAGGTGATTCTGCCACCACGCAGCCGCGGTCCGCGCCGGACCCTGCCGGGTCGACCGTCCACAGTAGAAGGGTCGCCGACCGGGCCGGCCATTACGCTGAGTAACTCGAATCGGTGCGCGGCTCAGGACTTCAGACCGGGGAAGTCCTCCTCGCGGTACTCCCCCTGCTGCCTGCCGTCGGCTGCCTCGTTCTCCCTGCCACGAAGCTCCACCCTGCGGATCTTGCCGGAGATCGTCTTGGGCAGGTCGGCGAACTGCAGCCTGCGGATGCGCTTGTAGGGGGCGAGGTTCTCCCTGCAGAACCGCAGAACCGCCTCCGCGGTCTCGGCACTGGGCTCGTGCCCGGCTGCGAGCACGACGTAGGCCTTGGGGACCGCCAGCCGGATCGGGTCGGGCGAGGGCACCACGGCGGCCTCGGCCACCGCGGGGTGCTCCAGCAGCACGCTCTCCAGTTCGAAGGGCGAGATGCGGTAGTCGGAGGCCTTGAACACGTCGTCGGTGCGGCCGACGTAGGTGATGTAGCCGTTCTCATCGATCGAGCCGACGTCACCGGTGTGGTAGTGCCCGCCCGCGAACGCCGTGGCGGTGCGCTCGTCGTCGTCGGCGTAGCCTGCCATCAGCCCCACCGGCCGGTGCGTGAGGTCCAGACAGATCTCGCCCTCCGAGGAGGGTTCGCCGCTGACCGGGTCGAGCAGCACCACCCGAAACCCCGGTACCGCGCGGCCCATCGACCCCGGCTTCACAGGCTGCCCCGGGGTGTTCGCGATCTGCACGCTGGTCTCGGTCTGCCCGAAGCCGTCCCGGATCGTCACCCCCCAGGACTTGCGAACCTGCTCGATCACCTCGGGGTTGAGCGGCTCCCCCGCCCCGACGACCTTCGTCGGCGGCTTGCGCAACGCCGACAGGTCGGCCTGGATGAGCATGCGCCACACGGTCGGCGGCGCGCAGAAGCTGGTGACTCCACATCGGTCCAGTTGCGCCATCAGCGCGTCGGCGTCGAACCGGGTGTAGTTGTAGAGGAACACCGTGGCCTCGGCGTTCCAGGGCGCGAACACGTTGCTCCACGCGTGTTTGGCCCAGCCCGGCGAGGAGATGTTCAGGTGTACGTCACCGGGCTCCAGTCCCAGCCAGTACATCGTCGACAGATGTCCAACGGGGTAGGACACGTGGGTGTGCTGCACCAGCTTCGGCTTCGCGGTGGTGCCTGAGGTGAAGTACAGCAGCAGCGGATCGTCCGCGCCGGTCGGCCCGTCCGGGGTGAACGCGGCGTCGGCGGAGTAGGCCTCGGCGAAGGAATGCCAACCGGAAACCGGCTCGCCCACGGCGGTGCGCGTGTAGTTACCGGGCACCTCGGCGAACTTCTCGGTGTCCGCCGAGCGGATCACGACGTGCCGCGCGTCGCCGCGGTCGACCCGGTCGCGCAGGTCGGCCGGACCGAGCAACGTCGATGCGGGGATGATGACAGCACCCAGCTTGGCCGCGGCCAGGATCGTTTCCCACAGCTCGACCTGGTTGCCAAGCATCAGGATGAGGCGGTCGCCGCGCCGAACCCCGCGCTGCCGCAGCCAGTTCGCCACCTGACTCGACCTTCGCGACAGCTCGGGGAAGGTCCACCGGCCCTGCGAGCCGTCCTCCTCGACGATCCACAACGCGTAGCGGCTTTCGTTGGCCGGGTCGGCAGCGATCTGGTCGAACCAGTCCAGCGCCCAGTTGAACTCGGTGAACCTCGGCCATTCGAAGTTCGCGTACGCGGTGGCGTAGTCCTCACGGTTGTGAAGGAGGTAGTCCCTTGCTTCCCGGAACCGCCGGTGAACCGCCGCGTCGGCGTCGTTGCCCACGATGCTCTCCCTGCGTCTGCTACCTGCTCGGCATGCACTTGTCGGCGTGCCCCTTTTCGGTGTGCCCATCGTCGCCGCCACGTGCCGAGCGCGTCACCTCCGCCTGGAGACCTCGCCCGCACGGGCGCCGGTGGTCACTCGCCGGTGAAGTCCGGTTCGCGCCGCTGCACGAAGGCCTGCACCGCCTCGCCGAGGTCCTTGCTCGGCAGGAACGCCGCGTTCCATGCCGACACGTAGCGCAGCCCGGCACGCACCCGCTCCTCGGTGTTGACCGAAAGGACTTCCTTCACACCCTGCACGACCAGCGGCGGGTTGGCGGCGATCTCGGCCGCCAGCTCCCGCGCCGCGGCCAGTACGGTGTCTGGGTCGGGGTAGACGTCGTTGACGAGCCCGATCTTCTCGGCGCGGGCGGCGTCGATGTCCTTGCCGGTGAACGCGAGCTCACGCAGGTGGCCCTCACCGATGATGGAAGCGAGCCGCTGCAGGCTTCCGACGTCGGCGACGATGGCGACCTTGACCTCGCGCACGCTGAACTTCGCCTCCGCGCTGGCGAGCCGGATGTCCGCGGCGCTGATCACATCGACACCGCCGCCAACGCACCACCCGGACACCGCCGCGATCACCGGCTTGCGGGTGGCCGCGATCGAGGTCACCGAGTCCTGCAGCCTGCGGATCTCGTCGAGCAGCCCCAGTCTCGCCCTCGCCAGTGCCTCCCCGGAGAGGTACTCCGACCACGACGGCATCATCGCGGGCAGGTCGAGTCCGTAGGAGAAGTGCTTCCCGCTGCCGGTGAGCACGATGGCCCGCACCTCGGGGTCGGCGTCCAGCGCGCCGAACACCAGCGGCAGCTCGCGCCAGAAGTCCGGCCCCATGGCGTTTCCCTTGTTGGGGCCGAGCAGCGTTACCTCCGCGACACGGCCGCTGCGCTCCACGCCGAGCGAGACGAGAGCGGGCAGGTCGGCGACTGATCGCGGGCTCTGCGCTCCCGCAGGCTGGCTTTCCGTCATGGTTCACATCCTCGCGTACGGCGTTGGCAGCCAGCCAGCCACGTTAGCCTGACCACATGAGTACCGTCCCCGCCATCGATTTCGCGCCCCCACCTCGGCGAGGCAACACGCCACCGTTGGAGCTGGCCGGGTCGTTCGAGCACCTCGGCCACCGGCTGGCCTACACCGAGTACGGCTACGGCGACGAGGTGATAGTGCTCACGCACGGGATCATGTTCACCCGCCGCATGCACGCACCGCTGGCCAGGGAACTCGCGGCGGCCGGCTACCGGGTCGTCACGCTCGACCTGCTCGGGCACGGCGACTCCGACCGGCCTGAGGAGTCGTGGTCGTACTCGATGCCCGCGTTCGCAGGGCAGACCCTGGCGTTGCTGGACCACCTGGGGGTGGAGCGTGCGGTGGTCGGCGGTACCTCGCTGGGCGCCAACGTGGCGCTCGAGGTGGCCATCGAGGCGCCCGACCGGGTACTAGGCCTGCTGATCGAGATGCCAGTGCTTGACAACGCGCTGGTGGCGGGCCTGCTCACGTTCGGCCCGCTGCTGTTCGCGGCCCGGTTCCTGCCGTTCACCGTGCGGGCCGTCGGCGCTGCCGCGCGCCGGGTGCCGCACGGTAACCAGTGGGTCGATGTCGTCACCGACACGCTCGACCAGCGGCCCGCCGCGATGGCGGCGCTGCTGCACGGGGTGTTCTTCGGCCGCATCGCACCGCCCAAGGAGATCCGGGGGCGGATCCGGACACCGACACTGGTGATCGGTCACCAGCGTGATCCCGTGCATCCGTTCGGCGACGCCGACACACTCGCCGCCGACCTGCCGGACGCCGAGTTCGTCCAGGCGCGCAGCCCTGTCGAACTGCGCCTGCAACCGACGAGGCTGACCGACACCATCAAGGATTTCGCCTGCCGCTGCCATCGTCGCCCAGCAGGCCGGCGACCGGCCCGATCACGGTGACCGCGGGTGGCCGGATGCCCGCGTCGGCCGCGTCGGCCGCGATACCGCGCAGCGTGGAACGGACCACCTGCTGCGTGCGCAGCGTGCCGTCGGCGACCATGACCACCGGCGTGTTGTCGGGCCTGCCCGCCGACACGAGCGCCTCGGCGAACAACTCGATGCGCTCCACCCCCATCATCAGCACGATGGTGCCGCGCATGCGGCCAAGCGCTTCCCAGTCCACGAGGCTCTGCTCGTGCCCTGGCGGGACGTGACCGGACACCACCACAACCTCGTGCGCCACGCCGCGATGGGTCACCGGCACGTCGGCCACGGCGGGAACGGCGAACGCACTGGTGATGCCGGGTACGACGGTCACAGGAACGCCCACCTCCGCGCATGCCAGCACCTCCTCGAAGCCACGGCCGAACACGTAGGGGTCGCCGCCCTTGAGCCGCACGACGAACTTGCCCGCCAGTGCGCGTTCGACCAGCACGCGGTTGATGACGTCCTGGCTGGCCGCGCGGCCGTAGGGGATCTTCGCGGCGTCCACCACCTCCGCGTGCGGTGGCAGCTCGTCGAGCAGTTCGCGCGGTGCGAGCCGGTCAACGACCACGACGTCGGCCCTGGCCAGCAGTCTGCGCCCGCGAACGGTGATCAGTTCGGGGTCACCGGGCCCGCCGCCAACCAGCGCCACTCCCGGCCGTGAACGGCCGTCCCCGGGCAGGCTGTCCTCTCCGGGATCGGCGACGGTGCCGCCGCGCAGCGCGTCGAGCAGGCCGTCCCGCACCGCCGAGGAGCGGTGCGGGTTACCACCGGAGAGGACACCGAGGAGCAGCCCGTCGTGCTCACCCGTCGCCGGGGTGACCGCGCTGCCTTCGACACCGGCGTCAGCGCGCACGCAGAACACCCTGGCCCGCTCCGCGTCCTGGCACACGGCGGCGTTCACGGCGGCGTCATCGGTGCAGGCCATCGCATACCACGCACCGTCGAGGTCGCCTTCGGCATAGCGGCGCCGGTGCCAGGTGAGCTCCCCCGCGTCGGCCATGGCGCCCACCGACGCGGTGGTGTGCGGTGAGACGACCTCCACAGCGGCACCGGCGCGAACCAGACGTGGCAGCCTGCGCTGCGCGACGCTGCCGCCGCCGACCACGACGACCTTGCGTCCAGCGAGGTCCAGCCCGGCGAGGTAGTGCTGCTCCTGAGGCATGCGCCAAGCATGCCGTCAGCACCCGCCCCGCCCGTGCCCGGCCGGTCGATGTGCCGCCAACATCACAACGGGCGCGCGGCCCGGCGATCGGCCCGCGTGGTTACCCGCGGTGCGGGCGGTAGAGCAGCCCGAGGAACTCCAGCAACACCCGCTCCCGCAGCCGGGCAGGCGCGGCCTCCAGCAGGGCGTTGACCTGCGCCATGCGGTCCGGAAGCCCGCCCGCGACGTCGAGCCCCGCGGCCCGCAGCAGCCCCTCGAACTGCTCGGCGGTCAGCGTGTCCGGGTCGAGGGCGGCGATCAGGGTCCGCATCTCCTCGGCCACCACCACGGGACCCGCCTCGCGTGCCGCCGCCACCGCGTCGGCGAGGTCGGTGAGGAAGCCGTCCTCGTCGCCGTGGTTGGCGGCCGTGATCGTCAGGTGCAGGTTCACCGGAGAGGAGCCGTGACCGAACTGCGGCTGCACGTACCAGCCGCGTCGCGCCATCTTGTCGGCGACGGTGAACAGGTCGAAGTCGGCGCCGTCCTCGCTGGTCACGGCCAGCAGGGTGGCGTTGGGCGAGCCCAGCACGCGCAGGCCCTCGATGTCGGCGATGCCGGTTTTGATCCGCTCCATCGCGGCGCGGGTGTCGCGTGCCAGCCGCAGGTATCCGTCGTCGCCGAGGTAGCGCACCACGGCCCATGCCGCAGCGAGCGGTCCGCCGGAACGGGTGGATTGCAGCGTGGTGTTGAGCATCGTGTAGCCGGGCCAGTCGGCGCTGGCGAAGTAGTGTCCGCCGCGCAGTTGGGCGTCGGCGTGCAGCAGCACCGAGGCGCCCTTGGGGCAGTAGGCGTACTTGTGCAGGTCCACCGAGAGGCTGGTGACCCCTTCCACCGCGAGATCGAACGGGGGCACCTCGTCGCCGAGGCGGCGCAGGTACGGCAGCACCCAGCCGCCGATGCACGCGTCGACGTGCATACGCACGCCGCGTCGGGCCGCTTCGGCGGCGATCTCCGGAATCGGGTCCACCACGCCGTGCGCGTAGGAGGGTGCGCTCGCCACGACGAGCACCGTGTCGTCGTCGATGGCGGCGGCCATCGCCGCAGGGTCGGCACGGAAGGTCTTCTCGTCCACCGCGACGTGCACCGCGCGCAGCCCGAACAGGTGCGCGGCCTTGCGAAACGCCGCGTGCGCCGTGCTGGGCAGCACGATGTTCGGTGTACTCGTGCGCTGCTTGGCGCCTTCGCGGGCGGCCAGTACCGCGAGCATGCAGGACTCGGTGCCGCCGGAGGTGACCGAGCCGACCGTGCGCTCGTCTCCGCCCAGCAGTCGCGCGGCCGTGGCCACGAGGTCGTTCTCCATCCGCAGCAGGCTGGGAAACGCGGTCGGATCGAGCCCGTTGGCCGAGGACGCCAGCGCGTGCGCGCGCTGGCCGAGCTCGCCGACCTCGGCGAGGCCGCTGTCGTAGACGTAGGCGAGCGTGCGCCCACCGTGGGTCGGCAGGTCGCTTTCCCGCAGCGCCCGAAGCTCGGCCAGCACGTCGTCGATGCTCACGCCGTCACTCATGCCCTCGCTCATGCCCTCGCTCACGCTGTTGCCTCCGCCTTTCGCGGCCCGGCGTCGAGCACGCTGCGCCGCAACAACGGGATTCCCGCTGCGATCAGCACCGCGGGCAACGCCGAGAACCCCAGCGTGATCGCGGTGAGTGCGCTGTCGGGTTGTGTCACCGTGCCCTCCGAACTCGATACGTAACCCCCAGCGGCCAGCACGAGGCCGAACATGCCGGGGCCCAGTGCCAGCCCGAGCGTTTCGGCCGCCGTCCATACCCCGGCGGTCACGCCCGCCCTGGTGGCACCGGTGCGTTCCTCCTCGGCCGTGATGAGGTCGGGCAGGATGGCCAGTGGGAAGACCTGGATTCCCGCGTAGCCGACCCCCGCCAGCGCGACGAAGCCGAACACCACGGCCAGCGGCAGCGTCCCGGCGAACACCAGTCCGACGAGCGCAGCCGCGAACAGGGCCGAGGCCACGCGGAACCCGGCGAGTTTGCCGCCGGAGCGGCCTATGCGGTCCCACACCGGCATCACCAGCAGCGCGGGCGCGACGAACCCGGCGAACAGCAGCGACTGCAGGTCGGCGTCACCGAGCACGAAGCGGGCCAGGTAGCTCACCCCGGCCAGCAGCGTGGCCACGCCGAGCGCCTGCACGAAGTAGACGGCGAGCAGCCAGCGAAACGACCGCCACGCCCGCATGGTGGCGAGCAGTGCCCGCCAGGTGGGGGTGGGTGCACGCAGCCTGCCGACGGGGGCGCGCCGGATACCGAAGTAGACACTGAGGGTTCCGGCGACGATGAGCACGGCGACGAACCCGCCCATCGCCCGGTAGCCGCCGACCCCACCGACGCCGCTGGCGATGGCGGGCGCGACCGCGCCCGACACCAGGATCGCCAGTGCGAGCACGGCGATGCGCCAGGTGGTCAGCCGGGTGCGTTCGTGATAGCCCTCGGTCAACTCGGCGGGTAGTGCGTTGAACGGCACCTGGAAGAACGCGAACGCGGTGGCGCAGAGGAAGAACGCCACCACCACATAGGCGGCGTCCGCGGCCACGCTGCCGAAGCCGGGATGGGCGAACAGTGCCGCGAACGCCACGGCCAGCGCGAGGCCGCCCGCGAGTACCGAACGGCGCCTGCTTCCCTTGCGTAGTAGGTCGGCGTCGGAGATGCGGCCCGCGATCGGGTTGAACAACACGTCCCATGCCTTGGGCAGCAGCACGATCGCCCCCGCCGCCGCGGCGGGGACCGCCATCGTGTCGGTCAGGTACGGCAACAGCAGCAGGCCAGGCACGGTGCCGAAGGCACCGGTGACGAACGATCCGAGCGAGTAGCCAAGCCGCGTTCGTGTGCCCAGCGTGGACGGCGTGGACATGGCCCTCCCCCAGTGATCGTTCGATTGGGGGAATAGTGGCACTATTGTCCCCCACGGCGGTAGCCACCCCGCCATCCTCACCGGATCAGGAAAGGACGTCGGCGACCTTGCGCAGCATGGCGGCGTCCCCGCGCAGCAGCAGGGTGGTGACCACGGACTCCTCCCAGGCCGCCAGCTCCTCGCGGATCTTGGCGGGTGGACCGATCAGCGAGGTGTCCTCGATCAGGCTGGTGGGGATCGCGGCGGCGGCCTCGGCCTTGTTGCCGCCCAGGTACAGCTCCTGGACCTTGTCCGCCACGTCCTCGTAGCCCATCCTGGCGAAGACGTCGTGGTGGAAGTTCATCGTCTTCGCACCCATGCCGCCGATGTAGAGCGCCAGTGCCGGGCGGATGAGGTCGGCGGCCTGCTCGACGTCGTCGTGCACGATCACCGGCACCGAGGCGGCGACCTCGAAGTCGGCGGGCTGCTCACCGCGGCGGGCGAACCCCTCCCGCAACGCACCGCGGTAGAAGTCGTCGCTCTTGGGAGAGAAGAACAGCGGCAGCCAGCCGTCACAGATCTCCGCCGACAGCGCGACGTTCTTCGGCCCCTCCGCCGCGAGGTAGATCGGGATGTGCCCGCGCAGCGGGTGCACGGTGGCCTTCAGCGGCTTGCCGAGCCCGGTGCCGTCCCGCAGCGGCAGTTGGTAGAAGCGGCCGTCGTGGGTGACGGGTTGCTCCCTGGCCACGACCTTGCGCACGATCTCGACGTACTCGCGGGTGCGCGCCAGCGGCTTGGGATAGGGCTGGCCGTACCAGCCCTCCACCACCTGCGGCCCCGACGCGCCGAGTCCGAGCACGAACCGGCCGCCACTGAGGTGGTCCAGCGTCATCGCCGCCATCGCGGTGGCCGTGGGGGTGCGTGCCGACATCTGCACGATGTTGGTGCCCAGCTTGATGCGCGAGGTCGCCGCTCCCCACCAGGCCAGCGGCGTCAGCGCGTCGGAGCCGTAGCCCTCGGCAGTCCACACCGAGTCGAAGCCCAGCTCCTCCGCTGTCCGGATGGCCTCGACCGCACCCTCCGGCGGGCCGGAGGACCAGTATCCGATGTGGTAGCCGAGTTTCACGCTTGCCTTCCCTTCACACGGCGGGTGAGTAATGCGTCGGCCAGTCCCGTTCGGGCACGGGAGGCAGGTTCCTGGCCGGGGTCTCGACCAGTGGTGCGTCTGCGGGGTCCTTGCCGAACGCGCGGCGCCAGCCCGCCCTGGCCCGGGGATGATAACGCCGCTCGAACGGCACCAGGGTGAACGCGGCGTTGATGGCGCGGCCGACGAGCCGGTGCAGCCGAGCATCGCGGCTCGACCAGCGGTAGCCGAGCAGGTCGCGCACCGGCTGGTCGTACATGCCGACGGTCAGCCACACGAACCCCTTCGCGACCGGCACGCGCAGCAGCTTCCACAGCGCCTCGGGCAGCTGCCGCAGCGCTGGTGGCTTGGCGATGCGGGAGATGTCGAGCACGTCGCGGGTGGCCTTGTTGTCCTCGAGCACCTCGGTGCACATGTGGTGCCAGTACCGCTGGAAGTCCTCCCACGTCTTCGGCACCGGACGCATGCTCATGCCGTACAACCGGTACCACTGGACGTGTTCGTCGAACAGCTTGCGCCGCTGCGCTTCGGTGAGCTCGCCCATGAAGTGCTCCGCGATGAGCAGTGTGCTCACGAAGAAGGTGGCGTGTGCCCAGTAGAAGGTGCCCGGGTTGAGCGCGTGGTAGCGACGGCCACGCGAGTCCACTCCCTTGATGGTGTCGTGGTACCCGCGCACCTGCACGGCCGTGCGTTGCGCGCGTGGCCCGTCGTAGATCACGCCACCGATCGGGTAGAGCGAGCGGTACAACCGCTGCCAGCGCTCGTCGAAGAACTTCGAGTGCTGCTCCACACCCGCACCGAGTTCGGGGTGCATGTTCTGCATGGATCCCGCCCACAGCGCGATAAGCAAGCCACGCCAGTCACCGAAGATGCGCCAGGTCAGCGAGTCGGGTCCGAGAGGTTCGGCGGTCGTCATGAGCTCAGGCTATGATTGACAACGACCGTAGTCAATTGTCTCGCTTAGGGTGGGCGCATGTCGGGAACCGAGAGAACCTGGGCAGGCACCACGCTGGCGGATCGCAAGGCGGCGCGGCGGCGACGGTTCCTCGACGTCGGCGTCCAGCTGCTCGGCACGGGCGACAGCGGTGCGGTGAGCGTGCGGGCCGCGTGCAGGCAGGCCAAACTCACCGAGCGCTACTTCTACGAGAATTTCGCCGACCGCGACGAGTTCATCCTCGCCGTCTACGACGACGTGGTCGGGCAAGCCCACCATGCGCTCGTGGCGGCGGTCACCTCGGCGGAACCGACACCGGCCACGCGCGCCGAGGCGGCCGTCACGGCATTCGTCACGCTGATCCTGGACGACCCGCGCAAGGGCCGGGTGCTGCTGCTCGCGCCACTGGCCGACCCGGCACTGAGCCGATACGGCAGCCAGCGGCTGCCGATGTTCGCCGAACTGGTGCGCGAGCAACTGTCCGACCGGGTCGACGAGCGTGACCGCGCCATGACCGCGACGGCACTGGTGGGTGGGCTCGCCAACCTGTTCATCGGCTACCTCGCGGGCACGCTCGACGTCAGCAGGCAGCGCCTCATCGCCCATTGCGTGCGCCTCGTGCTGGGCGCCAACGCGCTGCACTCCTGATCACTCACCCGCCCCGTCGCCGCGCTCTGCCAGCCGCAGCGCGATGTCGATGATCATGTCTTCCTGCCCGCCGACGTAGCGGCGCCTGCCCACCTCGTACAGGATCTCGTGCGCGGGCACCCCGTAGCGCTGCTCGGCGCGTTCGGCGTGCAGCAGGAAGCTGGAGTAGACCCCGGCGAAACCCTGCACGATCGACGAGCGGTCCATGACGGGAAGCCGGGTGATGTAGGGCTTGACGACGTTCTCGGCGGCCTCCATGAGCACGTCCTTGTCCACACCGGTCCGCACGCCGAGCCGCTCGAACGTCGCGGCCAGCACCTCGGTGGGCGAGTTGCCCGCCCCGGCGCCCAGCGCGGCCAGCGAGCCGTCGATCTGCCTGGCTCCCGCGCGGTAGGCCAGCACGGAGTTGGCGACACCGAAGCTGAGGTTCTGGTGCCCGTGGTAGCCGACCTGTGCGCTGTCGCCCACCTCCGCGACCAGAGCGGCCACCCGGTCGGAGGCGTCCTCCAGGATCAGCGCTCCCGCCGAGTCCACCACGTACACGCACTCACAGCCGGCGTCCACCATGATGCGGGCCTGCTTGGCCAGCTCCTCCGGGGTGGACATGTGCGCCAGCATCAGAAAGCCCACCGTCTCAAGCCCGAGCTTGCGCGCCTCTCCGAAGTGCTGGATGGACACGTCCGCCTCGGTGCAGTGGGTGGCGATGCGCACGGCTCCCGCGCCGAGGTCGGCGGCGGCCTTCATGTCGGTGACGGTGCCCAGCCCCGGCAGCAGCAGCACCGCGATCGTGGCGCTTCTGGCCTCCTCGACGGCGGCGGCGATCAGCACTCGCTCGTCCACTTTGGAGAAGCCGTAGTTGAAGGTGGACCCGCCGAGGCCGTCGCCGTGGGTCACCTCGATCAGTGAGACGCCCGCGGTGTCCAGCGCGCGCACGGTGTCGCGCACGTTCGCCTCGGTGAACTGATGCGCCATCGCGTGGCTGCCGTCGCGCAGCGTGGTGTCGACCAGCCGTACCCGCTCGCTCATGCTCGCACTCCCCTGCTGTCCACGATGCGCTCGGCGAGCAACTCGCCGACCTTGGCCGCCGCGGCGGTGATGATGTCCAGGTTGCCCGCGTAGGGCGGTAGGTAGTCGCCGTTGCCCTCGACCTCGAGGAACATCGCGACCCTCGCCATTCCGTTCCACTCCGGCCTCGGGTCGTCGAACTGCGGGTCGGCGGTGAGCCGGTAGCCGGGCACGTAGGTCTGCACGTCGGCGACCATGCGGTGTACCGATTCGGCGACGGCGTCACGGTCGGCGTCGGGGTCGATAGCGCAGAACACGGTGTCCCGCATGATCATCGGCGGTTCCATCGGGTTGATGATGATGATCGCCTTGCCCTTGTCGGCGCCACCGACGATCTCCAGACCACGCGCGGTGGTCTGGGTGAACTCGTCGATGTTGGCACGGGTACCGGGACCAGCCGAACGCGAGGACACCGAGGCGACGATCTCGGCGTAGGGCACCGGGGTGATCCTGCTGACCGCGTGCACCATCGGGATGGTGGCCTGGCCGCCGCAGGTGATCAGGTTGAGGTTGGGCGCGTCGAGCTGGTCGGGCAGGTTCACCACGGGGCAGGTGAACGGACCCACCGCCGCGGGCGTGAGGTCGATCGCCTGCATGCCCGCCTCGGCGTAGCGCGGCGCGCTGGCCAGGTGCGCTCTCGCCGACGTCGCCTCGAACACCAGGTCCGGTCGCACCTGCTGGGACAGCAGCCAGTCGACGCCCTCCGCCGAAGCCTCGACACCCAGCTCGCGGGCCCGGCGCAGCCCGTCGGAGTCGGGGTCGATGCCGACCATGTAGCGCACGTCGATCCGCTCGCTGCGACGCAGCTTGGCGAGCAGGTCGGTGCCGATGTTGCCGGGGCCGACGATGGCGGCCACCGCTGCCGATTCGCTCATGGTGCAAGACGCTGCTCCCCGAGGTACGGCATTATCAACGTATGTGTCCCGCTGACCGGAACGAAGCCGCATCGACGGCGGCCCGGCTGACCGCACTGCTCACCGCGTTCCGGCCCGGTGACGAGGCGCTCGGCGTATCGGAGTTGTCCCGCAGGACCGGTGTGTCGAAATCCAGCGTGCACCGCCTCACCACGCAACTGCTGGCGGGCGGGCTGCTCGAGCGCGAGGGCGGCGGTGTGCGGCTCGGGCTGAAGCTGTTCGAGATCGGGCAGCTCGCGACCCGGCAGCGTGGCCTCGTGGACGCTGCCCGCCCCTACCTGGCCGATCTGCGGGAGGCCACGCGCAACACCGTGCACCTGGCCGTACTGGAGGGCACCGAGGTGGTCTATCTCGACATCCTGCGGGGGCCCGACGCGCCGACGCTGCCCTCGCGGGTCGGTGGCCGGTTCCCGGCTCACGCCACGGCCGTTGGCAAGGCGATCCTCGCCCACTCCCCCGAGTCCGTTGTGGACAATGTGATCGCGGCTGGGCTGGCAAGGGTCAGCAGGCGCACGATCGCTGCTCCGGGGTTGCTTCGGCGCCAACTGGCCAGCGTTCGCGAGGACTGCCTCGCCTACGACCGCGAGGAGTCGGGCGTCGGCGTGGTGTGCGTCGCGAGCCCGCTGCTCGCCCCAGGCGGGGCGGCGGTGGCGGCGGTCTCCATCTCGGGCTGGACGAACCGGATGCGGCTGGACCGGGTGGCTCCGGCCGTGCGCACCGCCGCCCTCACCATCTCCCGCACGCTCCACTGACCGCGAGTCCCCCACTCCGGACCGCGAGTCCCCCACTCCGGACCGCGAGTTCCCCGCTCCGGCAGGTCGTACGGCGTGATGGCAGACCGGCACGTTCTCGGGCGAGACCGCAGAACTCGCGGGCGTGAACGCAGAACTCGCGGGCGTGGGCGGGGGACTCGCGGGTCAGGCCTCGCCGAGGAGGTGTTCGAAGGCCAGCTGCGACAGCGCCGCGTAACCGTAGCCTCGTCGGGCGGCGGCGTCGGGATCGAAGTCCTCGAAGGCCGCCCTGTCGGCGCGCAGGTCGGCGACGGTCTCCCCCTCGGCCAGCGTGGGCACCGAAAGCTGCGGCACCCGCGAGGCCTCCAGCGCCTCCCGCACCCTAGGGTCGGCCCGAAACGCCCTCGCCCGCTCCCGCAGCAACAGGTAGGAGCGCATGTTGGCGGCGGCACTCGCCCACACACCGTCGATGTCCTCGGTGCGGGGGGGCTTGAAGTCGAAATGTCTCGGACCCTCGTACCCGCCGTGTTCGAGCAGATCGACGAGGAAGAACGCCGAGAGCACGTCGCCATGACCGAAGATCAGGTCCTGGTCGTAGCGGGGACCGCGCTGACCGTTGAGGTCGATGTGGAACAGCTTGCCCTGCCACAGCGCCTGCCCGATGCCGTGCACGAAGTTCAGCCCGGCCATCTGCTCGTGTCCGACCTCGGGATTGAGACCGACCAGCTCGTGGTGCTCCAGCGTGGAGATGAACGCCAGCGCGTGCCCGACGGTGGGCAGGAAGATGTCACCGCGCGGCTCGTTCGGCTTCGGTTCCAGCGCCAGCCGCAGCTGGTAGCCCTGCTCGATCACATACCGCGCGAGGGTGTCGATACCCTCGCGGTAACGGTCCAGCGCTGCGCGCACGTCCTTGGCGGCGTCGGTCTCCGATCCCTCGCGCCCGCCCCACAACACGTAGGTGGTGGCGCCGAGTTCGGCGGCGAGGTCCATGTTGCGCATCACCTTGCGCAGCGCGAACCTGCGGATCTCGCGGTCGTTGCTGGTGAGTGCCCCGTCCTTGAAAACCGGGTGCGCGAACAGGTTCGTGGTAGCCATGGGCACCACGAGCCCGGTGGCATCCAACGCCGCACGGAACCGCTGGATGCGCCGCTGCCGCTCGGAATCCTCGCTGCCGAACGGCATCAGGTCGTCGTCGTGGAAGGTCACGCCCCACGCCCCCAGTTCGGCGAACCGGTTCACGGCTTCGACCGCGTCCAGCGGTGGGCGCGTGGCCTCGCCGAACGGGTCGATCGCGCGCCAGCCGACCGTCCACAGGCCGAAGCTGAACTTGTCTCCGGCAACCGGCTGTACGGCCACGGTGTCCTCCACGATCACGACGGGTGGGCGAATAGTTTGGCGACTGAACTTATCCGGACACGCGAAACCGGGTCAAGGATTCGTTCACTGGATGAACTATTACGATCGCCGGATGACCGAGACCGGGCCCGCGGGGCAACACACGGTGCGAAGGCACAACTGCGCACTTGTGCTCGACGCAGTCGCCCAGTCGCCGGGGATCTCCCGCGCCGGGATCGCGGCGCGTACCGGGCTGACGAAGGCCACCGTGTCGAGCCTGGTCGACCGGCTGCTCGCGGCCGCGCTACTGCACGACGAGGGTCCGCAACAACGCGCGGGCCCAGGGCGGCGCGGGACGTCGCTGTCGCTGTCCCCGCACGGCCCGCACGGCCTCGGCGTCGAGATCGCCGTCGACTACGTGGCCACCTGCCTTGTCGATCTCACCGGCGCCGTACACGACCTGCGGATCAGGCACGGCGACAACCGCGGTCAACCGGTGGACCTGGTACTGGACAAGGTGACGCGAGCGATCGCCGCCGCGCGGCGGCGGGCCACGCGGCGCGGCGTAGCAGTGGGCGGGATCGGCGTGGCCGTCCCCGGCCTCGTCGAATCCGACACCGGTCTGCTGCGGGTGGCGCCGAACCTGGACTGGCACGGGGTCGACCTGCCCGCGCGGTTGCGCCGCCGCACCGGTCCGCCAGGCCGCGACGTGATCGTCGGCAACGAGGCCAACCTCGCCGCGCTCGCCGAACTGTCGGCCATGGGCGAGGGCGGTCCCCGCGATTTCGTCCACGTCTCCGCCGAGATCGGCATCGGCGCGGGCATCGTCCTCGACGGCGAACTCCACGAGGGCTCCCGCGGCTTCGGCGGCGAACTCGGGCACTTCCCCGTCGACCCGCGGGGTCCGCGCTGCCGCTGCGGCGCCCGTGGCTGCCTGGAACGGCTGGCGGGTCAGGAAGCGATTCTCGGCAGTGCGAACGCAACCGACCTCGAGGAGTTGATCCAGCGATTGCGGGACGACGACCGGGCGGCCAAGGATGCGGTCGAGCGGGCCGCGACCGCACTGGGCGCGGCGTTGTCGGCCGCGGTCAACCTGCTCGACATTCCCGCCATCGTGCTCGGCGGCACCTACGCCCGCCTGCATACCTGGCTCGCCGAGCCACTGCTCACCGAACTGCGGACCCGCGTGGTGAGCGCACCGTGGTCACGAATCGAGGTGCTGCCGTCGTCGCTGGGCACCGAGGCCGCCGTTCGCGGCGCGGCCGCCTCGGTGGTGCGCACCATCGTCGCCGACCCGGAGGCCTTCATGTCCGGCTGATCCGCACTTCCAAGCGCGGCCGGCCGGTTCGCGGTGGCTCCCGGCTGCCTAGGGTGTGCCCATGTCACCGAGCGAGGAGTTGCGCGCGTTCTGGCGGGAGCGGCACCTGGCCACGCTGGCCACCCTGCGGCCCGACGGCTCCCCGCACGTGGTGCCGGTCGGCGTCACGGTGGACGAGGCCTTCCAGATCGCGAGAGTCATCTGCTCGGCGGGAAGCGTCAAGGCCCGCAACGTCCGCGCCGCGGGTTCGAAGGGCGCGCGCGTCGCCGTCACGCAGGTGGACCGGCGACGCTGGTCGACGCTGGAGGGCCGCGCCGTGGTCACCGACGACCCCGACGCGGTGCGCGACGCCGAGCGCCGCTACGCCGAGCGCTACCGCCTTCCCCGGATCAACCCGCACCGGGTCGTCCTCGAGATCACCATCGACCGGTTGCTCGGGATGCGCTGAGCGCGGCCGGACCCGAGCCGCTCAGCCGAACATGGCGCGCCACTGCTCCAGCGACCGTGGCCGGAACACGACGTTGTCACGCCGCACGCGCGACAGCGCCGCCGACGGCTGCGCCGAGTACATATGTCCCGGATACACCACCGGGTCGCCGTCGAGGTCGGCAAGCCAGCGCAGGCTGCGGTACATCGCGTCCGCATCGCCGCCGGGGAAGTCGGTGCGGCCGCAACCGTCCAGGAACAGCGTGTCTCCCGCCACAAGACTGCCGTCGAGCAGGAAGCACTGGCTTCCCGGTGTGTGACCCGGGGTGTGCAGCAGCCGGATGCCGATGGCGCCCACCTCGAGCAGGTCGTCGTGGTCGTGGCCAACCAGGTCGGTCCCGGACACACCTGTGACGCGCCGCACCCATTCCGTTTCCTCGCGGTTGACGTGCACCGGCACCTGGACCCGCGAGAGCAGTTCGGCGAGGCCGGGCAGCGAGAAACCCATCATCTCGCCGCCGACGTGGTCGGGGTGGTGGTGGGTGGCGAGCACACCCACCAGCCGCATGTCGTCGGCCGCCAGCACGCCGAGCAGGTCGTCCACGGCGTAGGCGGGGTCGACCAGTACCGCCTCCCGCGTCTCCCGGTCGCCGATCAGGTAGGCGAAGTTGCGCATCTGGGTGGCCACCGGGTCGCCGACGGCGAAGTCACGGCCGGACAGTAGTTGCCGGAAGTACAGGCGATCGGACATGGAGGCGATCGTAACCGCGGTGCCGGACAGGCCCGGCTGTAGAGTTCGGCGGAGTGCGGCAGAGTGCGGCAGGACCCGCGACCGGGAGGAAATCGATGAGCGCGACCGAACGTTGGCGCGCAGATCTGGAGGCGTGGCGCATCCCGGAGCAGGTGCTGGCGTCGGCCGAGGACTCGCCGTGGGTGCTGCCAAGACACGTGTTCACCCGCCGCGCGGACGTCCTCACGGCCGAACCGGAGGGCGCGTCCTTTCCCGCGGCGTGGGAGGCGCTCGACCCGCCCGGCACCGTGCTGGACGTGGGCGCGGCGGCGGGCGCCGCCAGTCTGCCGCTGGCCGCGCGCAGCACCTCCATCACGGCCGTGGACACCGACTCCGGGCTGCTCGGCGAGTTCGAGCGGCGGGCGACGGCACTCGGCGTGCCCGCCCGCGCGATCGAGGGCAGGTGGCCGGACGTGGCGGACCGGGCGGGCGTCGCCGACGTGGTGGTGTGCCACCACGTGATCTACAACGCCGCCGACATCGCGCCCTTCCTCCGCGCGCTGACCGAGTCCGCCCGCAGGCTCGTTGTGGTGGAGACGACACGGCGACACCCGCTGACCTCCCTCAACGACCTGTGGCTGCGCTTCCACGGCATCGTCCGGCCGCAGGGACCGACGGCCGAGGACGCCGTCGCCGTACTGCGCGAGCTCGGTATCGAGCCGAAAGTGGCGGCCTGGCGGCGGCAGCACTCCGCTTCTGAGCATCCCGACTTCGACACGCTCGTCGACGTCACCCGCCGCCGCCTGTGTCTGCCCCGCGAAAGGGCGCCCGAGGTGGCGAAGGCGCTGCGCGACGGCGGTGCCGACGGCACGCGCGATCTGGGCTCTTCCGGTGACGAGATCGTGACACTGGTGTGGAGACCGTAGCGCGCTGGGTATGCCGGGTGAGCGGAGCGGGGCAGCGGGCCCGCCACGGTAGGACAGGGAGGCGAATCGCGTGCGACGCGCCGTGGTCGGCACCACACTGGCAGCGCTCGCGCTGGCAGCCGCCGGCCAGGCGTGCGGCACCGACCCGCCGCCGGCCGCGCCGCCGGCCCCACCGCTGAGCGCTTCCGCACCAGGTACTTCCGCTCCGTCACCTCCCGCCGAGGGCGAGCAGCACCGGGTTCGGGTGACGGTGTCCGGCCCGCACGACACCGTGATGCGGGTGGCCCGCGGCGGCTACTACACGCGGGTGGATCTGCGAGGTGAGCCGTTCGACTTCACCTTCACCGAGTCCGAGGGCAGCGGCTACCGCGACATCTCGGTGTGGGCCGGCACCGAGCACCCCGAGCAGGGCGCGGTGCGGTGTGCGATCGAGGTGGACGGCAAGGTGGTGGCGCAGCGCGCCACCGACCGGCCCGACGGCGAAGGCAAGGCGAGCGTGGTCTGCGAGATCCCCGAACCCGCGTGAGCGCGCTGAATGCGGCACACTGCTGCCCGTGAACGAGACGGTTGTCGTCCTGGGTGGCCGCAGCGAGATCGGCACGGCCGTCGCCACCCGGCTGGCCAGGCAGGGGGCTTCGCGGTTCGTGCTGGCCGCAAGGCGCAGCGCTGACCTCGACGCCGAGGAGGCCGCGCTGCGCGAGGCGGGTGCGAGCACGGTCGACCGGGTGGAGTTCGACGCCGACGACCTCGATCAGCACGAAAGCGTGCTCACCGCGATCATGACCGAGCACGGCCCGGTGGACGTCGTGGTCACGGCGTTCGGTGTGCTGGGAGACCAGCGGCGCGCCGAGGCCGACGCCGCACATGCCGTGGCGATCGTGCACACCGACTACACCGCGCACGTCAGCGTGCTGACCCACCTGGCGAACCTGCTGCGGGCACAGGGCCACGGCACTGTCGTGGTGTTCTCCTCGGTCGCGGGCGTGCGCGTGCGCAGGGCGAACTACGTGTACGGCTCGGCGAAGGCTGGCCTGGACGGCTTCGCCTGCGGGCTGGCGGACGCGCTGCACGGCAGCGGCGTGCGGCTGCTGCTCGTGCGGCCCGGCTTCGTCATCGGGCGGATGACCGAGGGCATGACTCCCGCCCCGCTGTCGTCCACCCCCGCCCAGGTCGCCGACGCCACGGTGGCGGCACTGCGCAAGGGAAGGCACACGGTGTGGGTGCCCGCGCTGCTGCGTCCGGTGTTCGCGCTCATGCGCGCGCTGCCGCGCCCGATCTGGCGCCGCCTTCCTCGCTGAGCGCGGTGCGTAGTGCGGTCGTGATCGCCTCGCCCACGGCCGGGGTGCCGGGGGTATCGAGGGTGCCGCGGGTGTTGATTACGGCGGCGACATGCGCGTCCGGCCGGATCAGCCACACCTCCCCCGCCCTCGCGCCCAACGTCTCGGCGAGTACGCCGGTGTCGTCGAGTTCGCTCAGCGCGTGCACGCGCGCGGGTACGCGCAGCCCGCTCACGGCCGAGGCGACGGCCGCTCTGTCGGCCTCGGGCGCCAGCAGCAGCAGGAACCCCTCGCGGGCCAGCTCACGGAGCCTGGTGCGCCGCCCGTTCACCCGCACCGGGCCGTCGGGCACGAGCACGCCCGGTCCGGCCGCGGGCAGCCTGCCGCGCGGCGGCCTTCCCGCGAACGGCCGGGTGGGGTCGGCGGTGGTGAGCGGGGAGTCGATGTACCAGAACGGTTCGCTGAGCCGGCCGGAGTCCACCTCGGCATGTGCCGAGACGTCGGTGCGGGCGCGTCGCAGCACATCCACCCTGCGAGCGGTGTCGGCCTCGGTCCTCGGAACGAGAAAGCGCATCGTGGCGCTGGTGACCTGGAGATTCTCCAGTGCGGCAGCGTGCCGCTCGTCGTGGTATGTCTCCAGCAGCGACTCGCCGGCCCAGCCACGCAACACGAAGGCGAGCTTCCAGGCGGCGTTTTCCGCATCGGCCACGCCGGAGTTCAGCCCGCGCGCACCGAACGGCGCCACGAGGTGCGCGCAGTCACCGGCCAGTAGCACGCGGCCCACCCGCAACCGGTCGGCCACGCGCGCGTGGAACCGGTACACCGACTTCCACACGATCTCGTACTCCGCCTCGCCGATGATCTGCCTGATCCGCCGGTCGAGCCTGCCGTCGGCCTCCTCTGCCTCGAGGTCGTAGTCGCCGGGCACCTGCCAGTCGATACGGAACGTGGAGTCCGGGCAGGGATGGATCAGCACCTGCCTGCCACGGTTCCAGGAGGGGTCGAAGTAGAACCGGCGCTCGCTGCTCCAGCCCGGCAGCCGGGTGCGGATGTCGCAGATGAGGAACCTGTCGTCGAAGGAGTGGCCCTCGAAGGACACGCCGAGCAGTCGGCGGATGTCGTCGCCACGCGCACCCGCGCATGCCACCGCGTAGGAGGCGGTGATCGTGTCCCCGCCCGTCCCGCCGCACCGCAACCGGACCCCACTGTCGTCCTGGCTGATGTCGGTGACGTCGTGGTCCCATCTGACGTCGATGAGCGGTTCGGCGGCGATGCGCTCGTCGAGGATCTCCTCGGTGCGGGCCTGCGAGATGTTGACGAACGGGGGGAAGCAGGACCGGCCGTGGTCGGGCAGGTCGTAGGCGAACAGTTCGTCGTCGCGGTAGAACGTGCGCGCGGTCGTCCATGTCACGCCCTCCCGAGCCACGCGGCGACCCGCGCCGACCGTCTCCCAGATGTCGAGCACGTCCCGCTGCTGGCAGATCGCCTTGGACCCGACCGCGTCGCGGCCCGGCCGGCGATCGAGCAGCACGACGGGCACGCCCCAGCGGGCCAGCAGCAGTGCGGTGGTCTGGCCGACGGGACCGTTTCCGATCACGGCGACGGGACCGGTGGTGGTCGTGGTCATCGTCAGTCCTGCAGTTGGTCCCAGACCTCGCGGTCGCGTTCGGCCGTCCAGATCACCGGCCGTTCGACACCGCCGAGTTCGTCCCACAGCCTCGACACGTCGAACGGCAACGTGTGCTCGAAGATCGGCCAGTGGCCGTACCGGTCGTACAGCGCCGCGTGGGCGCGTTGGAAGGCCTCCTTCAGTGTCCCTCCACGCTGGTGGACCCCGCCCACCTCGTCGATCAGCACCCGGAGGAAGTGGCGGGTCTGCTCGATCGCCGCGTCGACCGCGTCCCTGCCTCGACTGACCGCGCCTCGCCCGCCGACGAGGGCCTCGGCACGCAGTTCCTTGATCCGGTCGAGCGTGCCCGACACCCAATCGCGGTGGAAGGCGTCGCCGGTGTAGAGCGCCGCCTGCGCCTCCACAAGGTCGCCCGCGAACAGGATGCGGTGCTTGGGCAGCCAGCCGACCAGGTCGCCCTCGGTGTGGCCGCGACCGCAGTACCGCAGCTGCAACTCGCCCCGGTCGCCGCCGAGGTCGATGGTCATCCGCTCGGAGAAGGTGACTGTGGGCCAGGTCAGTCCCGGCACGGAGTCGGCCTGCTTGGCCAGCCTCGGCATGCGGGCGAACTCGCTTTCCCAGTCCTGCATGCCGCGTTCGGCCACCAGCGCGCGGGTGTTTTCGTGCGCCACGATCGCCTGCGCGTCGAACGCCGACGCACCCAGCACCCGCACCGCGTGGTAGTGCGAGAGCACCAGGTAGCGCACCGGCTTGTCGGTGTGTTCGCGAAGCTTCGCCAGCCATTCCCTGGCTGCGACCGGTGTGGCCATCGCCTCGAAGCACACCAGGAAGTCCTCACCCTCGACGGCGCCGACGTTGGGGTCGCCCTCGGCCGTGAGCGCGTACACCCCGTCGGCGAGCACCTCCAGTGTCTGTTCCTTCTCCGCGAGGTCCGCCGAGGAGGCGAATGCCTTCCGGGACACGGGAGCACCTCCCTTTGATTAAAGGTTTGATCATATCGTGTGAGCAGGTTAACCCCGCTGAAGCCGAAAGGGAAGCGGCTAGCCTGAGCCCCATGACCGCCGAGCCGACCGGGCACGACCGACTCGACTACCTCTCGTTCGTCGACTTCGCGGTGGAACGCACTCGCGAGCGGCTGCCCGCCGTCGACCCCGATGCGATGCGGCTCGTGCTGACCCTGCACCGATTGACCAGCGCGCTGGTCTACGACCTCGAGTCGGCCGTGCACCGGCCACGGGGGCTGAGCTGGCCGGGCTTTCGGGTGCTGTTCGTGCTGTGGCTGGCGGGTCCGCTGGAGTCCAAGCGCGTGGCCGAGCTGTCCGGAATGAGCCGCGCTGCCGTGTCGGCGCTGGTCAACACCCTGCAACGGGGTGGGCTCGTCGAACGCGAGCAGGCCGAACACGACCGGCGTGTTGTCCTGCTGCGGCTCACCACCCAGGGCGAGGACACGATCAAGAACGACTATCTGGCCCACAACGAACGCGAGCGGTCGTGGGCGGCCGCGCTGAACCCGGCCGAACGCGACACGCTGGTGGCATTGCTGGAGAAGCTGATGGCCGGTTCCGCGGCGGCGGAGGCCAAGCGCCGCTTCTAGTGTCGCGGGTCAGGCCGGCACAGCGGTCGGTTCCATCTCACGGCCCTGAGCCGCACTCAGCTGTCCAGCCGGTTGAGCAGGTTCGCCGCGCGTTGTCTCGGGCTCTGCGGCAGGCTCGACAACGTCGGGTGCCCGACCCGCATGAGCAGTTGCGGGTAGCCCGCCAGTCCGAGCTTCTCGATGAAGCTCGCCCGTGCCTCGCTGAGGTGCAGCGGCTGGGTCTGCACCGCGGCGGCGAGCCCCATATCGACGGCCGCCAGCCAGGTGTGTTGCATGCCGATCCCGGTGCGCAGGTGATCGAGCCGGGTGTCCCCCGGCGTCAGGAACACCAGGACCGTCTCGCGTTCCAACCGCTGTGCCAGGGTGGCGCGATCCGGCAACGCCGTGTTGGGCCGGACCAGCCCGGCCCATGGCAGCGACGAGTTCGGCAGCGTGCCGTCGGCGATTCCCGTCGAGCGCGCGGGGCCGACACCGTCGTGGACGGTCCACAGCGTCAACTCGCGTTGGTAGCCGCTGTCGCGCGCGACGGTGAGCGCCGCGTACTCCAGCACCTCGGCGAGCGCGGTCAGGTCCTCGCCGCCCCGCAGCACCTTCACCTGCACGCCCTCGGAGGTCGACGCGGCGATGAGGTCCTTCACGTCGTAGTCGGACAGCTCGGTGTCGCCGAACGCGTACCGGTAGCTGCGCCTGCGTGCGATAGCGGAGTAGCGGTGCAGGTCGGTGTCGGTGGGAGGCACCGTCCGCGTCACGGTGAGCCTGGCCACCAGCTCCGGGCGCCCAGGATCGGGGAGCAGCGCGACATCGGGGCGCTGTGCCAGCACCCGCATCCCCAGGTCGAGGTTCGCGATCGCCGCGCCACACGAGATGGCCCGGTCCCTGCCAAGTGCGTCGTGAAAGGGCAGTTCGAGGTCCTTGCGCTCGAACACCAGCGCCTCGCCGTCGGGAAGCTCGAGCCACCACGGCTGGGTGTTGTGCACCGACGGCGCCCGCACCACAGCCCTGGCCAGGACATCTGTCTCACCCGCCGACCACTCGTGCTTCATTCTCATATCTCCAACGATCCCGGACCTGCCCCCCGGATTTCGCGATTCGGAAGTCCCAGCTGTCAGGGCCTTCCGGCCCTCACACAGGTATTCATGCCACAACCGGTGCCCGCTAGGGCCCAAGGTCCCTGGCTCACCGCGCCGCCGAGCGACGTGGTCACGTGCTCAGCCCGCTACCCGGGACTATGGTGTACGCCGTGACCATCAGTGTGTTCCTGGTAGACGACCACGAGATCGTTCGCCGCGGTCTGGCCGACCTGCTCGACGCCGAGGCCGATATGGAGATCGTCGGTGAGGCCGCCTCCGTCAGCGAGGCACTCACCCGCGTTCCCGGTTCGGGCGCCGACGTCGCCGTGCTCGACGTGCGCCTGCCCGATGGCAACGGTGTGGAACTGTGCCGGGAACTGCTGTCACGGCTGCCGGGGATGCGCTGCCTCATGCTTACCTCCTACGCCGACGACGAGGCGCTGTTCAACGCGATCATGGCGGGCGCGTCCGGCTTCGTGCTCAAGCAGGTGCTCGGTTCCGACCTCGTGTCCGCGGTGCGCACGGTGGGCTCCGGTGGCTCGCTGCTGGACAGCAGGACCACCGCCGCGCTGATGAACCGGATCCGGCGCGAGCGCGACGAGGCCGACCCGGTCGCGGGGCTGTCCGAGCAGGAGCGTGCGGTCTTCGACCTCATCGGCGAGGGCCTGACCAACCGCGAGATCGCCGAGCGGTTGTTCCTCGCGGAGAAGACCGTGAAGAACTACGTGTCGCGGCTGCTGGGCAAGCTGGGCATGCAGCGAAGGACACAGGCGGCCGTGCTGGCCACCGAGTTACGCAGGTCATCGGGTAGGAAGCCGCCGCAGGAGTGAGGCGTGCCGCGTGCCGCGAGCGCCCAGCTGGCGTCAGCGCAGCGGCACGCGCCAGGACAGCGTGGTTCCTCGGCCGGGCTCGGAGTCGATGACGGCGTCGCCACCGCACTGCCTGGCTCGGCGCACCATGTTGTCCAAACCGCTGCGTTTGACGTCCTCGCCGATGCCGACACCGTCGTCGGCGACCTCGATCGACAACCCGTCGGCGGTGGCGTCCACCGAAACCGAGATCTCCTCGGCACCGGAGTGTCGAAGCGCGTTGCTCAGCGCCTCCCGCAGCACCGCCTCGGCGTGTTCACCGATCTGCGGTGGCACGAACGTGTCCACCGCACCCGAGATCCGCATCGACGGCGAAACGGCCGAGTCGCCGGAGATGTCCGCGACCACGTCGAGCAGTCGGCGCCGCAGGCTGGCGGGCCGCTCCGAACCGGTAGTGTGCAGGTCGAAGATCGATGTGCGGATCTCGCGCACGGTACGGTCCAGTTGCTCCACCGCCTGCTGCACCCGGCCACGGGCGTGCTGATCGGGAATCCGCCGAAGCGTGCCCTGCAGGCTCATGCCCGTGGCGAACAGCCGCTGGATCACATGGTCATGCAGGTCCTGCGCGATGCGGTCGCGATCGGCGAGCAGGTCAAGCAGCCGCTGGTTGCGTTGCTTGTCGGCGAACTCGAGCGCGACCGCCGCCTGGTCGGCCAGCGACAGCAGCATGGGCAGCTGGTCCTCGGCGAAGGCCTGCGCCCCCTTCGACCGCGCGGTGACCAGCACGCCCCCCGCCCCGGAAGCGCTGGAAAGCGGGACCGCCACGGCGGGCCCGAAACCCGCCGAGGAGACCTTCGGTCCCTCGGGCAGCGCCGAGGTCAGATCAGGCAGGACGCGCGGCTGGCCTTCCCGCATCACCTCGGCGATCAGCGACGTCCCCGCGGTGTCCACGGACAGCCCCGCCAGCGCCGAGCTGCGCTCGCCCGAGGTCACGCTCACCGAAACCGCGTCGGTGGCCTCGTCACCGGCGAGCAGGATGAAGGCGTCCTCCGCACCCGCGAGTTCCCGAACGCGTAGCACGATCAGCTCCAGCGTGGTGTCGATGGAGGCGCCGCCGAGCAGTTCGCCGTTGATCTCGGCGACGGTGCCGAGCCAACGCTCCCGCATGCGTGACTTCTCGAACAACCTCGCGTTGTCCACGGCGACACCCGCGGCCGCCGCCAGTGCCTGCAGCACCACCTCGTCGTCGACGGTGAACTCCGCACCGCCGCGCTTCTCGGTCATGTAGAGGTTGCCGAAGATCTTGTCGCGCACCCGCACCGGCACCCCGAGGAAGCTGTGCATCGGCGGGTGGTTGCGCGGGAAGCCCACCGAGGCCGGGTGTTGCGACAGGTCGGCGACCCGGACCGGGCGCGGGTCGTCGATGAGCAGCCCGAGCAGGCCCTTGCCCTCCGGCAGGTGGCCCATCCTCGACCTGGTCTCCTCGTCGATGCCGACGTAGACGAACTCCGACAGCCCGTTGCCGTCGTCGGAGAGCACTCCGAGCGCGCCGTACTCCGCGTCCACGAGTTCGGTCGCCGCCTGCACGATGCGCTGCAACGTCGAGTCGAGCTCCAGCCCCGTCGCCACCGCGAGCACGGCGTCGAGCAGGCCCTGCAGTCGGTCACGAGTCTTGACGATCTCGGTGAGCCGCTCCTGCACCTCGTGCAACAGTTCGTCAAGGCGCAACCCGGTGAGGGAGGTAGCTCTGGGTCGGGACTCGTCAGGCACCCCTGCCGGCCTCAGCTCCACTGGCATCCAACTCCGATCAGGTCCATTGCCTTCCGACCGTATTACCAGTTCAAGCTGTGCTCAAGCTTTGAATCAGTAGGCTCACGTTCCCAGCCGCAGCAGCAGCTGGGGACTGCCCGCGAGCCCGCACCGCCGCAGCATCCGCTGCCGGAACTCTCTGGACTGGAAAGGCTCCACCCGAGGGCTCGCGGTCAACCCCCTCGTGCGCGCCGCGAGCCAGGCGTGCTGCATCGAGACACCGGCGAGAACCTGGTCGCGCCTGCCGTCGGTCACCGTCACCACGAGCAGGCCGGGTTCGAGGGGCTGCTTGCGGTGGGCTGGGACGAACGAGGTGATCGGGACCAGCTGCACGTCCGTCGAGGCGCCCGCCTGGACGATCTCGGCGAGCACGTCGCTGGGCAGCTCCGTCGGGTCGATCGTCTCCCGATGCCTGCGCCGATCGAACACGGCCTGGAAGTACCGCACGTCCACGGCGGAGGGGCGGTTGCGGGTGCGTGCCGTGACCGTGGCCACCAGGTCGGGTCTCGCCGCATCACCCAGCAGCGCCACCTCGGGCAGCCAGCCCAGCACCCGCACGGCGACGAGCAGGTTCGCGAGCACGGCCCCGCAGGAGATGACACGGTCGCGGCCGGTGGCGTCGTGGCGAAGCAGTGTGCTGTGGAACCGTTCGAAGATCTCGGCACGCGGGCCGTGGATCTCCAGGGTCCACGGGCTGCCCTGCCCGCACGCCTGGGTGTGCAGTGCCGTGCGGGTCAGCACGCCCTTCTCCTGCTCCGACCAGCTGTGCCTCGGTGGTGAAGGCGCCAGCGGCTCCGTACTCACGGCGGCCCCTCCCTGGTGACCTCCTCGACCGGGCGGCGAGGCGTCGCCGCGCTGGGGTAGCCGTAGCCCAGCCGCAACACGGTCTGCGGATGCTCGTGCCCGCCCAGCAGTTCACGCAACCGCCCCCGCACCGAGTCGACCTCGATGGGTTGGGACAGAAACGACGCGTTCAGTCCGGCAGCGGTGGCGCTGAGCAGTACCCGCTGCATCGCCTGCCCGGCGCGCAGCATGTCCAGCCGTGTGTCGCCCCGCGTGGTGAGCACGGCGACGAGCGGGCGGCGTTCGAACTCGCGCTCGGTGGCGACATCGCCACCGAAGTCACGCAGCGCCAGCAGGCCGCCGTCGACCGCGCGGGGGCCTCCCGCCGCCTTCGGCACCCCGTCACTACGTTCCCCATCGTGGGTCCACTCCCGCAGCTCGGCCAGGAAGCGGGGGTCCTGCTGCTGCAGGTGGTCGGCGTGTCGCAGTAGCGCGACGAACTCGTCGAACCGCTGCGCCTGGTCGAGCAGCACCAGCCGGGCGCCCTCAGCGCCTGCGGCCTCGGTGAGCGCGTGCCGCACCGCGACCGGGATCTCCCGATCCAGATACGGCCTGCGGTTGGTGTGCCTGCGTTCGACGGCCGAGGCCAGTCGCTGTTCCTCCGGGGTGGGGTGCCGCTGTCCCCCCACGGCCACGGTCGCGAGCAGCAGCGGCCGCGCCCGATCGGGCAGCGGCTCAACGACGCACTCCCTGCCCTGCTCGGCGATCGTCATCCGCATGTTGAGCACGGCCGCGCCGCAGGCGAGTGTCGCCTCTCGCGCGTCAGGGTCGCAGTAGCCCAGCACCCGGGTGTCGTCCAGCAGCACCTCGATCGTCTCGCCGTGTACCCGAAACTCCCACGGCTGCGTGTTGTGCGGCGACGGTGCGAGGATGCCCGCGTGCAGCGCGGCCGCCACGATGTCGGTGGCGGAGGCGGTCGTGTTGCTCATGAACTCATCCTCCGCATTCGTTCACCGCACCGGCAGCGGCGGTCGTCCCGGTGCGACAGGGTCTTTGGTCCCCCGCTGCGGCACCGCCCGGGTGATCGCGAGACGGCGCGGCGCCGCGTGACTTCCGGCTCTAGGGCCGACCGCTCCGGTGGCGCAGCATCGACAGCACAACCCGACCGAGGAGAAGCAGCCATGTCCGATGCCACGGGCCCGCCGAGCAGAACGATCGTCGTCGGAGTAGACGGCTCCCCCGCCTCCGAGCAGGCGCTGCGGTGGGCGCTCACCGAGGCGCAACGCTGCGGCGGCCAGGTGCACGCCATCACCGTGCGCAGGCGCGACGACCTGCTGCCAGGCACGACGTTCGCCCTGCAGCCCTACGGCCGCAGGCCGACCAGGACCGAGGAATCGCTTCGCGACAGCCTGCGCAGCCAGGTAGCGACGCTCGCGGGCACCGCGGCGGCCGTCACAGCCGTCACCGAGTCCGTCGTCACCGGGGATCCGGCCGCCGAGCTGAGCAAGGCCTCCGCGAGCGCGGACCTGCTCGTGCTCGGCAGTCACGGGCAGCGGGCGTTCACCGAGGTGCTGCTCGGCAGTGTGGCCGCCGAGTGCGTGCGGCACGCGCAGTGCCCCGTGGTGCTGATCCCGGCCGGACTGGCGCGCTGACGAACGACACGAGGGTGCCCGGCGGGCGCTGGCCCGCCGGGCACCACTACACCTACCGCCCGGCTACTCGGCGCCCTCGCGGTAGCGGGTGTCGGCACGCACAACCCCGGGGACCGACTCCGCCAGGAGTGTCGCCACATGCCGGTCGGTGGGGTCGTCGTACTCGTCCACGATGGTCACCACACCGTCGTCGACCTCGACGGTCCAGCGGTCCGGGCCACCGTAGATCATCAGCCTGCGCCGGACGTCCCTTGCGATCGCGGTGTCGTCGCGCGACAGTGCCCGCACCACGTCGCGGCGGGTGACGATGCCGACCAGCCGCTTCCCCTCGACGATGGGCATCGCCCTGAACCCCTCGTCCAGCAGCGCGGCCACCAGTTTCGAGAGGTCGGCATGGCCGTCCATGGACACCGCCGGTGTGGACATGACCGCACCGACGGTCGAAGGGGGCTGCGGTGCCGGGGCACCGCGAGACCGGGCGTCGCCGGGTACCCGGTCGCGCACCAGGTCGGCCTCGGTGACGATGCCGACCAGCCGCTGCCGCGTGTCCACCACCGGCAGGGCCGTGAAGCCGTGCTCGGTGAGCAGCCCGGCCGCCCGCTTCACGGGTGTCTCCGGCGTGACGGTGACGACCGGGCTGCTCATGATCTGCCTGGCCAGCATCAACTGGTCCCCGGCTCGGTCGGCCGCACCACGGCGACGGGGCACGGCGCGTGGATGACCAGCGCCTGGCTCGTCGAACCGAGCAGCATGCCCTTGAAGCCGCCCCTGCCCCTGCTTCCGACCACGATCAACTGGGCCTGCTCACCCCGCTCGAGCAGGGTGCGCACCGGCCTGCCCCTGACCACGACCGGCTCCACCGCCACGTCGGGGAACTTCTCCCGCACCGGGCCCAGCTGCTGCTCCAGCAGCGCCTGTTCCTCCTTGCCGACCTCGGCCGGATCGGCCGAGAGGGACAGCGTGCGCACGGCGCCGTCGAAGGTGACGTCAGTCCAGGTGTGCACGGCAACCAGCGGCACACCCCTTGCCGAGGCGGCCTCGAAGGCGAAGGTGAGCGCGGCATCGCTGTCGGCGGAACCGTCGAGGCCGAC
Source organism: Saccharomonospora amisosensis (assembly GCF_011761185.1). Classification (NCBI taxonomy): domain Bacteria; kingdom Bacillati; phylum Actinomycetota; class Actinomycetes; order Pseudonocardiales; family Pseudonocardiaceae; genus Saccharomonospora; species Saccharomonospora amisosensis. The sequence goes on from NZ_JAAOYM010000001.1 coordinate 2,670,856, forward strand.
CACCACCGGCCCCTCGGTGGGCGGCGGGTCCTCCGGTCGCTTGCCTCGGACCACCACGACGGGAGAGATCCCGTGCGTGGCCAGCGCGACCGCCACCGAGCCGACGAGCATGCCGGTGAAGCCACCCAGGCCGCGGGAACCGAGCACCATCATGCGTGCCTGCCGCGACTCCGCGAGCAACGCGCCCACGGTCTCGCCCTCGACGAGCTCGGTTTCCACCCGCACGCCCGGCGCTGCCTCGCGTACCGCCGACTCGGCCTCCCGCAGCCACTGCCCGCCCTGGTGCCGCATGCCCTCGCGGATCTCGGGGAAGGTCGCCAGGAATCCCGGGTAGCCGCGCTCGGGGACGGCGTAGGTGTGGACCAGCCGCAGCGTGTCCCCGCGGTGTTCGGCCTCCGCTGCAGCCCACACCGCCGCGTTGAGTGCTGACGCGGAACCGTCCACGGCCGCCACGATCTTGGTCATCGGTTTGTCTCCCTCTCGTTACTGGTGTTTCCCGCGCGGCCGGGGCTCGGCGAACGCGGGCTGTGGCCTCAGGTGTTCTGCCTGCCTCGCACGACCAGCAGCGGGCAGGGTGCCGTGTGCAGGAGCGCGTTGCTCGTCGAGCCGAGCAGCATCCCGCTGAAGCCGCCCCTGCCCCTGCTGCCCACGACCAGCAAGCTGGCCTGGTCGGCGTGCCGCAGCAGGCTGCGCACCGGGCGGTCACGCTCCACAACGCGGTGGACCTCCACCTCCGGATACCGCTCCTGCCAGCCTGCGAGCCGCTCGGCGAGCACCGCCCGCTGCGAGGTCTGGATGTCGTTCCAGGGCAGGTCGGCCGACGGCAGCCCGAACGCGCCGGGCAGGGCCGCATCGCTGAAAACATGGACCGCGACGAGCGCGGTTTCGCGCAGCGCCGCCTCCTCGAAGGCGGTCGCGAGTGCCAGTTCGCTGACCGGTGAGCCGTCGACGCCCACGACGACCGCACCTTCGGTGGGTGGCGGGTCGCCGGGCAGCCTGCCACGGACCACGGCCACGGGGCACGGCGCGTGCGGCACGAGCGCGAGCGTCACCGAGCCGACGAACGTCCCGGTCAGCTCACCGAGCCCGCGCGTGCCCAACACCAGCATCCGCACCGAACCGGCACGCTCCAGCAGGGCCGGTACGGCGCTGCCCATGCGGAGTTCGGTGGCGACGGCGAGCTCGGGCAGCTCGGCACCCGCCGCCCGCTTGGCCGCCTCCTCGGCCTCGGCGAGCCTGCGGTGTCCCTCCGCCTCCAGCTCGTCGAAGTAGGACTGCGGCAGGCCGACGCCTGCCCCGTATGCGGCGGGCACGGGCATCGCCGCGAGCAACGAAAGCGGGCAGCCCCGCGTCGCGGCTGCCCTGGCGGCCCACTCAACGGCCCGCAGCGCCGATTCGGAACCGTCCACTCCGGCCAGAATGGGGGCGTTGCCGGTGGGGGTCATCGTCTCCTCCTCCTGGCGGTTCGGCCACCTCATCGTGGCGTCCGGCGCGGGCCGACCGCGTGGGCCGAAAGCCCTTCGTCGCCAGGTATTCCAGCCCTTCCGTGTGCGCGCGAGCTCCCGTGATCGTAACCGTCATGAGGCAAGGACTCCCTGACGACGACACCGTGCGCGCCGCGTTGGCGCTGGCCACGAGGGCACCGTCGGTGCACAACTCACAGCCGTGGCAGTGGAAGGTAGGCGACCGGACGGTGCACCTGTACGCCGATCGGGAGCTGCGACTGCCCGCGATCGACCCCGAGGGCAGGGATCTGCTGCTCAGCTGTGGCGCCGCTCTGCACCACCTGCGGGTCGGCTTCGCCGCGCTTGGCTGGCACAGCCGCGTGCACCGGATGCCCAATCCGGCCGAGCCGGAGCGCCTGGCGGCCGTGGAGCTGACCAGGCACGAACCCACGTTCGACGAGATCTCACTGGCCTCGGCGATTCCGCGCAGGCGCACCGACCGCAGGCGGTTCAGTTCGTGGGAGGTTCCGCCTTCGCGGATCGCTACGCTCGCCGAGCACGCGGCCGCCGAGGGCGCCGTGCTGATCGCCGTGACCGACCCGGTGGCCAGGTACCAGCTGATCGAGGCGATCGGCGAGGCCGCGCGGTTGCATGACAACGATCCCGCCTACCAGGTCGAGCTGGCCCGGTGGACCGGCCGCGACGAGGACACCCAGGGCGTGCCCGCGCGCAGCACCGTGGCACCGGTGCACGTGCCCGGCGAGCCGGACCCACGCCGGTTCCGCGATCCGCGGTTGCCGCAACCGGAAGGCTCGTTCGCCGAACCGGACGCCTCGGTGCTGCTGATGTTGGCGACCGCGTCCGACGACGCCATGTCACAGTTTCGGGCGGGCGAGGCGATGAGCGAGGTACTGCTCGCGGCCACGCACGCGGGGCTGGCGAACTGCCCGCTCTCCGAGCCGCTGGAGATCGGCTCGACGCGCGACACCGTGCGCTCGGAAGTGCTGGGAGACGGCGCATATCCGCAGCTGATCCTGCGCGTGGGTTGGGCCGCGGTGAACGCCGACCCGCTGGCCGCTACCCCGCGCCGACCACTGTCCGAAGTGGTCCACGGCCTCGCCGACTGAACCTTCCTCCGCGAGTCCCCCACTCTCGCCCGCGAGTCCCCCACTCTCGCCCGCGAGTTCTGCATTCCGTACGGCGAGTTCTGCGTCCAAGGGTTCAGGCCGGCCGGGCGCCTTGCCAAGCGGAAACGGAGGACTCGCGGGCAAGAACGCGGAACTCGCAGGCAGGAACGGGGGACTCGCGGGCAGGAACGGGGGACTCGCGGGGTTCAGAGCACCTGGGGGAACAGGCGCTTGTGCACGCCGACCACCACAGACGCCAGCGCGGCCACCCCGAGGATGCGCAGCCAGCTTTCCAGCCCGATCGGGGCGGTGTCGAAGAGGCCCTGCATCACCGGCAGGTAGGTGAGCGCTGCCTGCCCCATGATCTGGAAGGTCACCCCGCCGAGCACCCACTTGTTGCTGAACCAGCCGATCCGCCACACCGAGCGGGTCAGCGACCGGCAGCTGAACAGGTAGAACAGTTCCACGGCCACGAACAGGTTGAGCGCGACGGTGCGCGCCTCGGGCAGGCCTGCCCCGATGGCCAGTTCCCACTGGAACATCCACCACGACCCGCCGACCAGCAGAGCGGACACGAGCAGGACGCGCGCGACCAGCCCGCCGGTCAGCAGCGGTCTACGAGGGTCGCGGGGCGGCCGCCGCATGATCCCACGTTCCTTCGGCTCGAACGCCAGCATCAGGCCGAGCGCGACCGCCGTCGTCATGTTGATCCACAGGATCTGGGTCGGCAGGATCGGCAACGCCGTGCCCACGAAGATCGCCACGAGAATGACCAGACCTTCGGCCATATTCGTCGGCAACGTCCACACGATGAACTTGGTGAGGTTGTCGAAGACACCGCGGCCCTCCTCGACGGCGGCCTCGATGGTGGCGAAGTCGTCGTCGGTCAGCACCATGTCGCCAGCTTCCTTGGCGACCTCCGTGCCGCCACGGCCCATCGCGACACCGATGTCGGCCTGGCGCAGTGCGGGCGCGTCGTTGACGCCGTCGCCGGTCATGGCGACGACCTCACTGCGCGACTGCATGGCCTCCACCAGGCGCAGCTTCTGCTCCGGCGACACCCGAGCGAACACCGACGCCTCGCGCACCGCATCCGGCAGCCGCTCCTCGCTGATCTCGGCCAGCTCGGCGCCGGTGAGCACCTTGCCGTCGGCGGAGCCGTCGAGCAGGTCGATGCGGCCGGCGATGGCGGTGGCCGTGGCCGCGTGGTCACCGGTGATCATCTTGACGGCGATGCCCGCCTCGCGGCACGAGCGGACCGCGGACGCCGCCGCGGGGCGCGGCGGGTCGAACATGGCTTGCAGCCCGGTGAACACCAGTGATCCCGCGAGCGCCTCCTCACTGAAACGCTCGGCAGGCACGTCCTCGGCCACCGCGGTCGCCAGTACCCGAAGCCCTTGCGAGGCAAGGTTTTCCGCCGCTCGTAGCGCGGCGGCCTGCTCCAGCGGCCGCGGGCCGGTCGGGCCGAGTTCGGCGCCGCAGAGCGCGAGCACCCGCTCCACCGCGCCCTTGACGAACACGACATGACCGTGCTGGTTCGGCCGGGTCGGTTCTGGCGTGTGCAACGTGGCCATGTACTGCCGTTGCGAGCTGAACGGGATGGTGTCCGTCCTCGGTGGCACGTCGACGAGGCCCGCCTTGCGGGCGGCGACGAGCATCGCGGCCTCGGTCGGGTCGCCGACAACGGTCGTGGTGTCCGCGTCGTGGTGGAGCGCGGCGTCGTTGCAGCTGGCTCCGGCCAGCAACGTCCACCGCAGCGCCGACGGCATGGTGTCGGGCCGCAGCACCTCGCCCGCGCTGTCGACGATGTCGCCGCGCGCCGAGTAGCCCGCACCGGTGATCTCGTAGCCGCCCTGCGGCGTCCACACCCGAGAGACCGTCATCTGGTTCTCGGTGAGAGTGCCGGTCTTGTCCGAACAGATCACCGTGGTGCTGCCGAGCGTCTCCACCGCGGGCAGCCTGCGGATCACGACCCTGCGCCTGGCCATCCGCGACACCCCGATCGCCAGGGTGATGGTCACCGCGGCGGGCAGCCCCTCCGGGATCGCACCGACGGCGAGCGCGACGGCGGCCGTGAACATCTCGACGCCGCTCTCGCCGCGCACCACTCCGATGGCGAAGGTGATGGCCGCGAGGAACAGGATCACGACGGTGAGCACCTTGCTGAACCAGGCGAGCTTGCGCGTCAGCGGTGTCTGCAGCACCTCGGCGGTGCCGACCAGCCGGTGGATCTCCCCGAGTTCGGTCTCCGCGCCGGTGGCCACGGCTATGCCCGCCCCGCTGCCGCTGGTCACGAGCGTGCCGGAGTGCAGCATGTTGCGCCGGTCCGCGACCGGGGTGGCGGGCGGCAGCACCACCTCGTCCTTGACCACCGGCTCGGACTCGCCGGTGAGCGCCGACTCGTCCGCGGCGAGCTCCGAAAGCCGCACCAGCCGCAGGTCGGCGGGCACCCGGTCGCCCGCCTCCACGAGCACGAGATCACCGGGAACCAGTCGCTCGGAGGGCACGGTGCGGCTCACGCCGTCCCGCACCACCTTCGCCTCCGTGCGCACCATCGCCCGCAGCGCGTCGAGCGCCGCCTCGGCCCTGGACTCCTGGACGAAGCCGACGATCATGTTCACGAACACCACGCCGAAGATCACCGCAGAGTCGACGTGCTCGCCGAGCAGCAGCGTCACCGCGCCCGCGACCAGTAGCACGTAGATCAGCGGGTGGTGAAGCTGGCGCAGCAACCGCAGCAGCGGGCCCGTCGGACGGGTCTGCGGCAACGCGTTGGGCCCGAAGGTGGTTTCTCGCTCGCGCGCCTCGTGCTCGCCGAGCCCGCGTTCGGGGTCGGTCTGCAGCAGCAGGACCGACTCGTGAATCGGGAGGTCGTGGTGCGAATTCGACTGCTCGGCTCGCGCGGTGGTGGGCACCCGTTCAGTTCAGCCGAACAACCGCGCCACCGCAAAGCATCCGTTCGTCACCCGGTGGGGGGCCGTTCGGCCCTGTCGGGCCACCCGGCGTTGCACGCAGCATCAAAACTGACCCGACGGGAGGGCGCCCATGACCGTGTTCCTCGGCATCAACGGATTCGGCCGCATCGGCCGCGATATCGCGCGCTGCGCGCTCGCGCGGGCCGACGACAGCGTCGAAGTGGTGGCGGTGAACGACATCGCGGACGCGCGCACCCTCGCCTACCTGCTCGAGTACGACTCGACACACGGCAGGCTGGGACGACCCGTGCGGGTGCGTGGCCAGTCGATCGTCGTCGGTGACCACCGCATCCACGTGTCCCGCATCCCGCATCCCGCCGACCTCGACTGGCGGCCCTTCGGTGCCGACGTGGTGATCGAGGCCACCGGCCGGTTCCGGGGCAGGAAGGAGGCGGCGGCACACCTGGACGCCGGAGCCAGCAAGGTGATCGTGTCCGCGCCCGGTATCGACGTCGACGCCACCATCGTGATGGGGGTCAACGACGACGGCTACGACCCGGCCAGGCACGACGTCATCTCGGGCGCGTCGGGTACCACGAACTGCGTGGCGCCGATGTTGCTGGTGCTGCACCGCGCTTTCGGCGTCCGGCGCGGCCTGCTGACCTCCATCCACGGCTACACCAACGACCAGTCACTGCTCGACCAGCCGCACGCCGACCTGCGCCGTGCCAGGTCGGCTGCGGTGAACATCCTGCCGACCACCACGGGCGCCGCGAAGTCGATCGGTGAGGTGCTGCCGCAGTTGGACGGCGTGCTCGGCGCGGCGGCGGTACGGGTGCCGGTTGAGGTGGGCTCGCTGGCCGACCTGACCGTCGAGGTCGAGTCGCCGGTGACCGTCGGCCAGGTGAACCGGGCGTTCTCCGACGCGGCATCCGGCCACCTTCGCCGCATCCTGCGCTACACCGAAGCGCCGATCGTCTCTCGTGACGTCGTTGGCGAGTCGGCCTCGTGCGTTTTCGACGCGAGCCTCACCACCACCAACGACAACCTGGTGAAGGTGTTCGGCTGGTACGACAACGAATGGGGCTACTCCAACCGGATGCTTGAACTCGCCGACCTGATCGACCCGGTGGGCTGACATGTTCACAGCGACTGTTCCGCTCGGCCGTATCCGTGGTGTGCGCATCGGCGCGCACTGGTCCGTGCTCATCATCGTCGGGCTCATCGCCTACCTGCTGGCGACCTCGCTGCTACCCACCGCCGTGCCGGGGCGCGCGGGCGGCTGGTACTGGTTCACCGGGATCGCCACCTCCGTGCTGTTCATGGCGTCGCTGCTGGCACACGAGGTGTCGCACGCGATCACCGCGAGGCACTACGGGGTGCCGACCAAACGCATCACCTTGTGGATGCTGGGTGGCGCCGCCGAGTTGGAGAAGGAGCCGCCGCACCCGCGCGCGGACTTCCTCATCGCCTTCGCCGGTCCCGCCACCAGCCTGCTGATCGGCGGCGTGTGCTGGGGACTGGCCGCGCTGGTCCAGGACCTGGTGCCGCCGCTGGCGTTCGCCGCGCTGCTGTGGCTGGGCCTGACCAACGTGGTGATCGCGGTGTTCAACCTGCTGCCTGGCGCGCCGCTGGATGGCGGCAGGCTGGTGCGGTCGGCGGTGTGGAAGCGCACCGGTGACCGGCAGCGTGCCGCCAGGGCCGCCGCCAGGGCGGGCCAGGTGCTCGGCGCCCTGCTGCTGGTCGCCGGGTTCGTCGAGGTTCTCGGTTTCGGTCAGTTCAGCGGGCTGTGGCTGGCACTCATCGGCTGGTTCCTCATCGGTGCCGCGGCGGCGGAACTCAGGCATTCGCAGCTGCACCAGCGCCTCGGTGGGATGCCGGTACGCGAGGTGATGACACGCCACCCAGAGGTGGCTCCCGGTTGGTGGACAGTCGAGTCGTTCCTCGAGCGCACCGCGGACCGCAGCAGGCACCGGGTTTTCCCCGTCGTCTCCTTCGAAGGCGTGCCGCTCGGCGTGGTGAGCCTTGCCGAGCTGGCGCGGTTGTCCGGCGACGAGCGCATCACACGCCGCGTGGCGGATGTGTGCCGTACCCCGCCTGCCGTGCCGATCGTGCCGGCCGACACACCGGTGGAGGAGGTGCTGGCGAACACGCCACTGCGCGCGGGCCGGGATCTGGTGCTGGTCACCGAGTACGCCAACAACTCGGAGAAGACGGGGCTGGCCGGGGTGGTGAGCGCCGACGACCTTGGCAGGACCGTCGAGCTGGCCGCGTTGCGTGAGGACGCGGCCACGCGGTCCGGCGACACCGGCCGCGCGAGCGACCCGGCTACCGGTTCCGCCGCCAACGGCCAGCCGCGGCACGCGCGTACTCGACGGCAGGGAGCGCGGTGAACAACGCCGCCTCCTCCCGCACCGAGGTGCGTTCGTCGAGGAAGCGCAGCACCGGCTCGGCACTGGACCGGTCGAACAGCCTTGCGAAGGCACGTTCCAGCTCCGAGGGGCGTGCGGTGATCACGTCGAGCAGCGCGCCGTCGAGCAGGCGGTGCCGCCGGCTCGGTTCGGCGACCGCGAACGGGTGCCCGTGCTCGGCGAGCGAGTCCGCGATGGCGACGCTGTCGCGTTGGATGCGCTCGTAGGCGTATCCGGTGCTGGGTTTGAGCAACCCGGCCGCGGTGCCGATGGCGAGCACGTGGCCTCGGCGGCGCCGCACCGGCTGGGCCGACAGCGGCAGCGCGGCGGCCTCCTCACGCTCGACGCGGTAGCGCCCCACCCGCAACACCGTGTCCAGGTACTCCGCCAGCGCCGCCCGCTGAGTGTCGCTGTCGGCTGCCACGCAGGCGACCGCGGGCGCGGCGAACGTGGTGTGCTCCACCAGGGCATGCCTGCCGCCGAACGGCAACACGTACACGAAGCTCGCCCCGACCGACCGCGGTGTGCGGAAATCGAACAGCGTCGGCACGCGGGGGTCGAACACCTCGGCCTCGGTCTCCAGGTGCCAGCCGCGAAACACCAGCACGGCGTCGGCAGGGGGTGGGTCGGAAGGGCCGAGCACGCTGTCGAACACCCACCTCGCCTCGGTCGGCTCACCGTCGACGACCACGCGGGCGGCACCGCCCGTCCCGACTCCTGCCTCGACTCCTGCCTCGACAATGTCGTCGACGTGGCCGCGTACCCGGCGAAACCCCGGCGCGGATTCGAGCATCGGTGTCACCGTGGCCGCGAGGTCCGCGCCGCGCACGTAGCGGTAGCGGTAGGCGCCCAGGTCGAGCAGCCGCGACCGGCCGAGGGCGTGCACGTGGACCCGGTCCCAGTGGTGCCGCGCGGCGGTGTCGAGCAGTCCGGGCCGGTCGGACCACGAGCCCCACCCGGCGGCGGTGATGTCCTTGCCGCCGTCGTCGACGATCAGCACCTCGCATCGCGGCGGTCGCCGGGTGAGATGCGCGGCCAGGGTGAGCCCGCTCAACCCGGCACCGGCGATCACGATGGTCATGCCCGCAAGGCAACCAGCCAACCGGCCCGCTCGCCAGGCGGCCCGCCGCGAGTCCCGACTTCGGCGGAAGTCCCGGCGAGCCGGGGACTTCCGGCCGCTGCGTACCGGCGACGCCGGGCCTACCGTCGGGTTCGACAACAACACACACGACAACAACACACACTGAGGGGAGTTCGGCATGAACACGCCCAACCATGACGTGGGCGCGATCGTGGTCGGTGTCGACAGCACCGAGGCGTCGCTGCGGGCGGTGCGCTGGGCGGCGAACACCGCCGCCAAGCACCACGTTCCGCTCCAGTTGGTGCACGCGGCGGGCTTTCCCGACCTCTACGTCGGTTCCACGGTGCCGCCGCCGGAGTCGTTCAAGGAGGAGCTGCGCAGGCAGAGCTGGGAGACGCTGCGCGCCGCGAGGGACATCGCCAGGCAGGCCGGTGACATCGACATCCACCCGCGGTTCGAGACCGATCCCCCCATCCCGTTCCTGCTGCGTGCCTCGTCCGACGCGGCAATGATCGTGCTCGGTTCCTCGGGACGGACCGGGCTCACCGCTACGCTGGTCGGCTCCACCACGCTCGCGCTGGTCGCGCACGGCGATTGCCCTGTCGTGTCGGTGCGCAGTGACTACGCCGAGGTGGCCGCCGACGACCGGCGGCCGGTGGTGGTCGGGATCGACGGAAGCCCGCTCAGCGAGCGCGCCATCGGCTACGCCTTCGACGAGGCGAGTTTCCGCCGGGTGGAGCTGGTTGCCGTGCACACCTGGAGCGACACCGACACCGACGTCTTCAGCGAGGCCCGCATGTACTTCGACTGGGAGCCCATGAAGGACGTCGAACAGCGGCGGCTCGCCGAGCGGCTCGCGGGCTGGCAGGAGAAGTACCCCGACGTGCCGGTGCGGCGAGTGATCGAGAAGGACAAGCCGAGGCACGAACTGCTGGAGTGGAGCCGCAGGGCCCAGCTCGTTGTCGTGGGCAGCCGCGGTCGCGGTGGTTTCACCGGAATGCTGCTCGGTTCCACCAGCCAGGCGCTGATCCACCACGCCGAGTGCCCTGTCATGGTCGCCCGCCCTGAGCGTGAAGGTAAGTGATGTCGGCGTTCGACGAGTTCGCCGCTGTGCACGAGACCCACATCGGTGTGGTGTTCCTCGTGGGTGAGCGCGCGTACAAGCTGAAGAAGCCCGTGAATCTGGAGTTCGTGGACTTCAGCACGCCGCAGCGGCGGCTCGCCGCGTGCCGCAGGGAGGTCGAGCTGAACCGCAGGCTTTCCCCTGACGTCTACCTCGGTGTTTCCGAGGTGTCCGATGTCGACGGCGGTCCCGCGGACTACCTGGTAGTGATGCGCAGGATGCCTGAGGACCGCCGACTGTCCACACTGGTCAAGGAGGGCGAGGACGTCTCCGAGGTGGTCGACCGGCTGGCGAGGATGATCGCCGCCTTCCACAGCACGGCGGCTCGCGGCGAGGAGATCTCCGCCGAGGGCGGCCGCGACGCCATCAGGCAACGCTGGTGCGACAGTTTCGACCAGGTGCGCCAGGTCGGTGTGCTCGACGGCGACCTTACCGCGGAGATCGAGCGGCTCACGCTGGACTTCCTGGCCGGGCGCGAACCCATGTTCCGGCGACGGATCGCGGCGGGGCGGGTGCTCGACGGCCACGGGGACCTGCTGACCGACGACGTGTTCTGTCTCGACGACGGCCCGAGGGTGCTCGACTGCCTTGAGTTCGACGACCGGCTCCGCTGGCTGGACGGTCTCGACGACATCGCGTTCCTGGCGATGGATCTGGAGCGGCTCGGTGCCACGGAGTCCGCGCGGCGGTTGCTCGACCGCTACGCCGAGTTCGCCGCCGACCCGGCGCCTGCCTCGCTGCGGCACCACTACATCGCCTACCGGGCCTTCGTGCGAGCCAAGGTGGCGTGCCTGCGCGCCACCCAGGGCGATGCCGCGTCCCGTCGCACCGCGCGTGAGTACGCCGACCTCGCGCTGCGGCACCTGCGGGCGGGGCGGCCCCGGCTGATCATGGTCGGTGGGCTTCCCGGCACCGGCAAGTCCACCGTGGCCGGGCTGGTGGCCGACGAGCTCGGCGCCGTGCTGCTATCCACCGACCGGCTGCGCAAGGAACTCGCCGGGCGCTCACCGCGCGAATCCGCCGCCGCGGAGTACCAGCGCGGTATCTACGCGCCCGAGCACACCGAACGCACCTACGGCGAGTTGCTTCGCCGCGCCTCGGAACTGCTGGCCGAGGGAGAAACCGTGGTGCTGGACGCGTCGTGGATACGAGCCGACGATCGCACCGAGGCCGAGCGTACCGCCGCGCGGGCTCACAGCGAGGTGGTGGCGCTTCGCTGCGTGGCTCCCGCCGAGGTGGCCGCCCAGCGGATGCGCGAGCGGCACGGCGATGTCTCCGACGCCGACCCGCGCATAGCGGCGGCGATGTCGCGGGATGTCGATTCGTGGCCGTCTGCCTCGGACATCGACACCTCCGGCACCCCTGCGCGGTCGCTGGCGCAGGCGCTGCGGGTGCTGGTGGACTGAGCGCCGATGAGAACCCGGCCACACCGGCGAAGGAAGGGAAATCGGGGCCGTGGCGCCACCTGGCTGATCAGCTCGCGCGGGTCCTTCGCGCTGCCGCGGCGACGAAACACGCGATCGACGCGGAGCTCGCGGCACTGATCAACCGGCCGATGACCGCAGGCCACCTCGGCGAGTGGATCGCCTGCCAGGTCCTCGACATCGAACCAGAGGCCTCGGCCGCCGCACCGCGCGGCTGTCCCGAAACCGCTGGCGCAGGTCCTTGCCCGCGATGAGCGGTGGTGCAGGCGGGTTCACTCGCGAGCGCCGTTGCGGTCAGGTGCAGGAAACGGCCTCGAGGTCCGGCTCGATCACCTCGACCGAGCGCGCGGTCACCGCGCCGCGTTCGGCCGCCTCCAGCAGCGCGGGCAGCGCCGAGCGTCCCTGACTCACCACAAGGGACACTGCCGCGCGCCCCGCGTCGGCTGTGGTGTCGACTGCTTCCACACCCGGCAGCCGGCCGCACTCGCGGCGAACGCCGCGGCGTCGCCGTCCACGGTGAGCGCGACCCGGTCGCGCTCACCCAGCTTCGACACCAGCTCACTGCGGGTGCCCTCGGCGATCAGTCTGCCGTGGTCGATGATGCCGGCGCGGTCGCGCAGCCGCTCGGCCTCCTCCAGGTAACGGGTGGTGTAGCGGACCGCCATGCCAGCGGCCCCGAACGCCCCGGACACTGTCCATGATCGCGTGCCTGCTCTGCGGGTCCACCCCGACGGTGGACTCGTCGAGCACGAGCAGCGTCGGCTCGTGCAGCAGCCCGGCGGGGCGCGACCATCCGGTGCCGCGCCTTGACCACGGGTAGGGGGTCACGATCCGACCAGCAGCACCCACACCGGTCCCTTCGCCAGCCGCAGTGGCTCTCCGTCCTTCGTGGTGAACCGCGTCCCCTCGGCCGCGGTTGGCCTGGACCAGGTTCCCTCGAAGGCGAGGCCGTCGCGCAGCACGGTCACCTTGCCCGTACCGACCGTGCGTGCGAACGGAGACAGCGATCCGGTGCTGTCGCGCACTCCTCGACCGGGTTCGACGCGCACCTGCTGGATGACGACCGTGGCCGCGCCGACCTGCCCGGCGCCGGAGGAGATCAGCGACGAACCGTCCAGCGACACCAGCCACCTCCGCTGCTGGGCCGACCACCGTAGGTGGTAGGAGGCCGCCCGGTAGGACACCGTGTGTTCGGTCGTCGCGCGGCCACCCGCGGGGGCCACCCCGAACCGCAGCACCCGGCTCGGGCCGGCTCCCGTTCCCACGGGGAGGTCGGCGGGCCGGGTGTAGAGGTTGTGCGGGCGCGGCCTGCCCGGGTCCCGGTAGTACGCCCCTGGGTGTGACAGCTCGGTCACGACGGTCAGCGGCGCCGCGCGCAACAGGTCCATGATCGCGGGTGCCGCTCCTGAGAAGACCAGCGTCGGGTGGCCGTACTGAGCGAGCAGTTCCGCGTCGGTCTCGCGGGCGCTGCGCACCGGGCCTGCCACGGGAGGCAGCTGACCGGAATACACCGCGGCGAGCCGGGTGAGTCCACCCTCGACCGGCTCAACGTAGACGACGTCGGCCGCGGCCAGGCCGGTCTGCGGGCGGGCGGCGCTCACGTTGTCGATCTTGACGACCAGCACCGGATCGCGTGGCGGCGGTGTCGAGCTGGGCGCCGACGTCGTCGACGGTGGCCGCGAGGGTGGCGGCGCGGCAGGCCGCTCGTCGTCGCCGCCGAACAGCAACAGCGCCGCGACGGCAGCACCGACCACCACGAACACCGCCACGGCCGCCAGCAGCCTGCGGATGGCCTTCGCCCGCACCCGAACCACCTCCTCGCCCGCACCACTACAGCAGAGGCGTGGCCTCGGCGGCAGGTCCGAATGACCCCTAGCCCGTGCCCGTCGTGAGTACGGCGGCGCCGTTCACGCGGTCGGCAGCCAGGTCGACGAGCGCGCGGTCGGCCTGCCCCAGCGGGTATGGGGTGGTGGTGACCCGCAGCCGGTTGCTGCCCGCGAACCGCAGGAACTCGGTCGCATCGGCGCGGGTGTTCGCGGTGACACTACGCACCTGCCGTTCCTGGAACAGGTGGCGCTGGTAGTTCAGCTGCGGGATGTCCGACAGGTGAATCCCGGCGATCGACAGGGTGCCGCCCCGATCCAGCGCGGCCAGCGCGGGCGGCACCAGCTCGCCCGCGGGCGCGAACAGGATGGCCGAGTCCAACGGCTCCGGCGGCTGATCCGCCGCACCCTGCGTGGTCGCCGCGCCGAGTTCGGCGGCCAGTTGCCTGGCCTTCGCGCTGCGGGTCAGCACGTGCAACCGCGCGCCCTCGGCCAGCGCGACCTGCGCGGCCAGGTGCGCGCTCGCCCCGAAGCCGTAGATGCCAAGCCTGCCGCCGGGTGGCAGCTGCGCGCGCCGCAGCGCCCGGTAGCCGATGATGCCCGCGCACAGCAGCGGGGCCAGCTCGGCGTCGGAATAGCCAGGCGGCAGCGGCAGCGCGTAGTCGGCGGGCACCGTGGTGTACTCGGCGTACCCGCCGTCGGCGTCCCATCCGGTGTAGGCGGAGTACGGGCAGAGGTTCTCCCCACCCCTGGTGCAGAAGCGGCACCGCCCGCAGGTTCCGCGTAGCCACGCGACGCCGACCCGGTCTCCGACGGCGAACGACTCACCCGCGCCCTCGATACCCTCACCGGTCTCGACCACCTCGCCGACGACCTCGTGACCTGGCACCACGTCCGGCTTGTGCACCGGCAGGTCACCCTCCGCCACGTGCAGGTCGGTACGGCACACGCCGCATACCAGCACCCGCAGCAACAACTCACCGCGGCTCGGTTCCGGCACCGGGTCGTCCTCGTGGAACATGAGCGGCCCGTGCGGGCCGATCTGCATCGGTCCCGGCCGCGTCACCCGCCATGCGCGCATCCGCTCGCTCCTCCCCAACCGTGTCCGGTTCGGACACACCGACCGCCGCGACCATAGCCCCGGCCCGGTGAGGCCTTTCGGCCCCGGCGCCGGACGGGCGGGGGTCGAGACACTGATCCGGAGCCTCGCTGGGCCATCCGGCCGTTTTCGACGAGGCAACCCGAAAATAGACAATCGAACAGGAGTGGACCATGTCCGTGAAAGACCAACCGCGAATCGAGTCGATGCGGATCCCCGGCCGCGACGCCGCGGCGACAGCGGCCCGGCACGGGGCGGTCATGACGACCACCGCGGGCAAGCTCACGGCGGTCCTGCGCATCGCTACCGGCTTCGTGTTCCTGTGGGCGTTTCTGGACAAGATCTTCGGCTTCGGCTACGCCACGAGCGCGGAGCGGGCATGGATCAACGGTGGCTCGCCCACCCGCGGCTTCCTCAGCGGCGTCGACGTCGGCCCGTTCGACGCCACGCTTCGCTCGTGGGCCGGTTCGGCCTGGGCGGACTGGCTGTTCATGGCGGGCCTTGCCGGTATCGGTGTGGTGGTGACGCTCGGCATCGGCCTGCGGCTTTCCGCGCTCGCCGGGACGGTGATGATGCTGCTGATGTGGGCAGCGGAGTGGCCGCTCGACCGCGTCACCGCCTCCGGTGAGCCTTCGATGTCGACCAACCCCGTTGTGGACTACCACATCGTCTACGCGCTGGTGCTGATCGTGTTGGCCGCGGTATACGCGGGTAACACCTGGGGGCTGGGCCGCCGCTGGGCGCACCTGCCGCTGGTCAACCGCAACCGCTGGTTGCTCTGACCGGCGTGCGACACCCGTGGGCCCGTTCCTCACCCAGGTCGTGGGGAGCGGGCCTCGCTGCCTCATCGGTGCCTTACCGCCGTTTCAGCGCCGGCTCACCGGGTCCGCAGGTCCACGCTCAGCACACCGGGAACCGTACGCACGAGTGTGCTCACCACGTGCCGTTCCGCGGAATCGCTGAAGTCGCCGCTTACGGTCACCACCCCACCCTCGACGTCGACCTGCCAGCGATCCCGGTGGCCGTCGTAGTCGGTGAGCACCTTGCGGACGTGGGTGCCGACGGTGTCGTCAGGCCGCACGAACGGCCGCAGCACGTCCCTGCGGCTCACGATCCCCACCAGCACTCCCTCCGCCACCACCGGCACCGAGCGCAACCCGTCCCGCAGCATGACGCGGGCGATCTCGGTGACGTCACTGACGGGCGAGACCACCTCGACCGGCGCGGTCATCACGTCGGCGACCTTCACGGTGCCGATCTCACCCGTCATGGCGCGCAGCGCGTCCGCCTCGGTGACGATGCCGACCACCCGCTCCTCGTCGTCCACCACGGGCAGCCCGGCGTAGCCGCCCTCGGTCAGCAGCACGACAGCGTCCTTGAGCAGCGCCTGCGGCGAGGTGTTCACCACGGGCCTGCTCATGATCTCGGAAACGCGCATGTCGATCGCTCCTCACTCCTCCATCGGGGGCTCGTCGGAGGCTTCCCGCCGAGCCCATTCGGCCGCGACGCGTTCCCAGGCGCGCCCCCACGCGCGCAGCCGGTAGCCCGCCAGCACGGCCTTGACCGACCCGTATCCGGCGGCGAGCCCGGCCGCCGCCGCCAACCAGGTACCGATGCCCGCCGCCGCGGCGATCCCGCCTGCCCGCCGCGTACTCACCGGCGAGGGCACCATCTCGCCGCGACGATCCAGCCACACGACGCGCTCGGCGCCCGCCTTCGTGCCCGCGGCGACGGAGATGAGCCCGCGCCGCCGCTGCCCCTGCTGGGTGCGCCAGCGGCCCGGCACGCGTACGCGCGAGCCGACGACGGGTACGCGGGCGCGGGTCGCGTCGGCGAGCACCACGGCGGTCACCGGGTGCCGATCAGCGGCCTGCTCCCGCGCGAGCCGGACCTGGCGGGCGTAGGCACGACCGCCCACCGCCACCGCCGCAGGCACGGCCAGCAGCGCCAGCAGCACCGTGACGGCGAACGCCGCACCCTCCACCCGATCGACACGGCGCACGAGCGGTCCAGGGCCGGGCAGCACGTGCCGCCACGGCCCCCGCTTCGGGCCCTGCGGGCGCTGTGAGCCCTGCGGGCTGCTCAGCTCAAGCAGTTCGGGCACCGCCTTCCTCGCCCTTCCTCGCCGCACCGGACTTTCCCGCGAGCCTGTCCCGCGCGCGGGCGCGGTAGCGAGGGTCTTTGGTCCCGGTCCGGTCCTACTGACGGCCCTACCCGTCCCGACCAGGCGCGGAGTGCGATGGGAGGCACCAAACCGAACCGTGAACCAGTTGGAGGAAAGGGGTCCACATGACTGTGCCCGCACGCCGCCAGAGCCACTCGCTACTGCCGGACTTTCAAGAACTGATGGACATGTTCCCGACCTTCGGGGCGCTTCGCCCGTTCGACTTCCACACCATCCGGGTGGAGGACAAGGTCGAGGAGGGCCGCTACCTGCTGCGCGCCGAACTGCCCGGCGTCGACGTCGACAAGGACCTGAACCTGACGGTGTCGAACGGCCTGCTGACGATCGAGGCCACCCGCTCGGAGGAGAAGGCGGAGAAGGGGCGTTCGGAGTTCCGGTACGGCTCGTTCAGCCGCACAGTGGCGCTTCCCGAGGGCGCCAAGGAGGACACCATCGAGGCCAGCTACGACGACGGCATCCTGACGGTGACGGTCGAGCTGGGCCGCACCGAGGAGCGCGCCAAGCAGATCCCGGTCCGGCACTGAGCAACCCCGATATCCACCCCACTCGACTCGGTGGCGGCCCGCATCCGGGCCGCCACCCGCATGCTTCACAGGAGAAACCGATGGCACGGCACGTCGCCTGGCTGACCGAGCTGACCGCGCGCGACACCACGCTGGCCGGGGGCAAGGGCGCGAACCTGGGCGAACTCGCCTCCGCGTCGATGCCCGTGCCACCAGGGTTCGTGGTGACCGCGCAGGCCTACCGTGACTCGATGGACGCCGGGGGTGTGCGTGCCGAGCTGCGCGAACTGGTCGCCAAGATCGGCGACGACGTGGAGGCCGCCTCGCAGCGGCTGCAGGCCCTGGTGCGCAAGGCCGGGGTGGCGCCACAGGTCGCAGCCGCGGTCAGGCAGGCCTACCACGAACTGGGAGGCAGTGTCGAAGCCGGTGCTGCCGGTGAGGTCGGTGAGGCCGGTGGGGTCACCGTCGCGGTGCGCTCCTCGGCGACCTCCGAGGACTCCCCCGGAGCGTCGTTCGCGGGAATGAACCGTTCCTTCACCAACGTGACCGGGCCGGACGCGCTCGTTTCGGCGGTGCTGTCGTGCTGGGAGTCGCTGTTCGGTGCCCGCTCGCTGGCCTACCGGCAGGAGCAGGGCATCACCGACGAGCCGATCATCGCCGTGGTGGTCCAGCGAATGGTCACCACCGACCGCTCCGGCGTGATCTTCACCGTCGATCCCTCGACCCGCGATCGCGACACCCTGGTGGTGGAGGCCGTGCTCGGCCAGGGCGAGGTGCTGGTCAGCGGAGCCGTCGAACCCGACACCTACCTGCTGTCCAAACCGGACGCCAAGTTGCTCAGCACCCGGCTGGGGCACCAGAACTACGAGATCGTTCGCACTCCGGGTGGCGAGAAGCGCGTCGAGCTTCCCGACGGGGACCAGCCTGCCGTGCTGCGGCCGGAGGAGGCGATGGAACTGGCCCGGATCGGGATACGGGTGGAGGAGCACTACGCAACCCCGCAGGACATCGAGTGGGCGGCATCCGGCGACGACATCTGGCTGGTGCAGACCAGACCGATCACGACACTGGGCCCGAAACGCACCCGAGCGCGGGGACGCACCGGCGGCGACACGGGCGGCGCCAAGGGCGGCGACGTGCTGCTGACCGGCCTCGCGGCCGCCCCCGGCGTCGGCGGCGGGGCGGTGCGCGTGCTCTCCGCCCCGTCGGAAGGCAAGAAGCTGCGCGACGGGGAGATCCTCGTCGCGGAGATGACCAACCCCGACTGGGTGCCCACCATTCGCCGTGCCGGCGCGCTGGTCACCGACCAGGGCGGGATGACCTGCCACGCGGCGATCGTCGCCCGCGAGCTGGGCGTCCCGTGCGTGGTCGGTACCCATTCGGCCACCCGCGACCTCACCGACGGCCAACTGGTGACGGTGGACGGTTCGGCGGGCACGGTCAGCGCGGGCGAGCGGGCGCGGACGCGGCCACAGCCCGAGTGGGCTCCACCGCCCACTGCGGCGGCCGTCGAGTCGCTCGGCACCCGGCTGTACGTCAACCTCGCGATGCCGGATGCCGCGCAGCGGGCCGCGGCGCTGCCGGTGGACGGCGTTGGCCTGCTTCGGGCGGAGTTCCTGCTCACCGAGGCGCTGCAGGGCAGGCACCCCCGCGCGTTCCTGGCCGACCGTGGACCGGAGCCGTTCGTGGCGGCCATGTCGCAGGCATTGCTGAAGATCAGCACCGCGTTCGCGCCCCGGCCGGTGATCTACCGTACGACGGACTTTCGCACCAACGAGTTCCGCGGCCTGCAGGGCGGCGAGCGGTTCGAACCGGTGGAGAGCAACCCGATGATCGGCTACCGCGGCTGCTACCGCTACGTCGATGATCCCGAACTGTTCCGGCTGGAACTGGCCGCGTTGGCCAGGGTGCGGGAACGCACGCCGAACCTGCATCTGATGTTGCCGTTCGTGCGCACCCGCTGGGAACTGGAGGCCTGCCTGGAACTCGTGGACGCCAGCCCGCTCGGCCGGCACCGCGGCCTGCACCGCTGGATCATGGCCGAGGTGCCGTCGGTGGCGTACTGGATCGGCGAGTACGCGCGCATGGGCGTGGACGGGGTCTCGATCGGCAGCAACGACCTCACCCAGCTCATGCTCGGCGTGGACCGGGACTCCCGGCTGTGCGCTCCGCTGTTCGACGAGAGCGACCCCGCCGTGCTCGACGCGATCGCCCGGATCGTGCACGCCTGTCACGACGCGGGCATCACCTCGTCGCTGTGCGGGCAGGCACCCTCGACCAACCCCGACTTCGCCGAGCACCTGGTGCGGCTGGGTATCACGTCCATCTCGGTGAACACCGACAGCGTGACCTCGGCGCGAGCCGCGATCGGGTCGGCGGAGCGGCGGATGCTGCTGGCCGACGCCAGGCGCGAGTAGCGAGCCCGCACGCGGTTCGGGGCTCCGCATCGGCGGCTACCCCGAACCGCGGCCTTCGGCTCACTCCCTCGGGCGGACGATCGCCACCGGGCAGGTGGTGACGGTGTGCAGCAGCGCCTGGCTGGTGGAGCCGAGCAGGGTTCCCGACACCACTCCCCGTCCGTGCGAGCCGACCACGATCAACTGTGCGTGCCGCGCGGCGTCGAGCAGGGCGTCGGCGGGTTTGCCCGCGCGCACCACGTGCTCGCTGACCTCGACATCGGGGTACTTCTCCCGCCACGGCAGCAGATCGGTGCGCAACGCGCGCAGTTCCTGCTCGGTGACCTTGTCGAGTTCGTCCCGGACCGGCAGCCCCGACCAGGCGGCGTCGGCCAGCGACTCGTGCCACACGCGCACGGCGACCAGCCTGGCGCGTCTGGCAGCGGCGACGTCGAAGCCGAGGCCCAGCGCCTCGACGCCCAGCGCCGACCCGTCGGCGCCAACCACCACGTCGCCGGTGTCGACCGTCGCCGTGCCCGCGGGCAGCACCACCACAGGGCAGGCGGCGTGCGCGGCGACCGTCGAGGCCACCGAACCCACCAACAGCCTGCGGAACCCGCCGTAGCCGCGGGTGCCGAGCACCAGCAGCGACGCGCTTCGGGACTCCTCGATCAGGGTGTCGCTGGTTTGCCCCAGTCGCACGTCGGTCTCGACCCTTGCCTCGGGGACCTCGTCGGTGGCCATGTCCTCGGCCTCGGACAGCCACTTACGCCCGGAGTCCAGCCACGCGCTGGCGTAGCTCGGTGGCGGTGCCGTCACATGCGGGTTGAGCGGCGGCAGGTCGGCGACGTAAAGCAGCCGCAACGGCACGCCCAACCGGACCGCCTGCCGCGCCGCCCACCGGGTCGCGTCCATCGCCGACGGTGACCCGTCCACTCCCGCCACCACGGGGCGGTCAGCTCGGTTGCCGTTCGTCATGTCGTTGCCTCCACCTCGGGCGTGTTCGCGGGAAAGCCAGTGCTCTCAGTGCCTTGTGCTTCGGTGTTCTCGGTTGCTTCGGTGTTCTCGGGTGCTTCAGTGCTTCAGGTAACGCAGGTACGGGTCGCCGGACAGGTGGCCGCGCACGCGTACCCGGCTGTCCAGCACCACGCAGCCGTCCTCGGTGGCCACGAGCGGGTTGAGGTCGAGTTCGGCGACGTCGGGCAGCGCCACGGCCAGCAGTCCCACCCGCATCAGCACGTCACGCACGGCGGCCACCGGCAGCTGCCGCAGCAGCTCGGGTGAGCTGCGCAGGCCGGCGATGAGGCGGTCGGCGTCGGATTCGGTCAGCGGAGCGAGCCGGGCGCTTCGGTCGGCGATGAGGTCGGTGTCCACGCCACCGAGCCCGAACACCACCAACGGGCCGAACACCTCGTCGGCGTTGATCCCGACGAGCAGTTCCCTGCCCTTGGGCACCATCGGCTGCACCACCACGCTGTGCAGCGAGCCGCCGAAGCGTTCCCGGAACGTGGCGAAGACCTCGCGCACTCCCTCGGCATCGCGCACGTCGAGCGCGACTCCCCCGCCCGCGCTCTTGTGCAGCAGGCCTTCCGCGTTGGCCTTCAACGCAACGGGGCGCCCGCCCATGCTCTCGAACAGCTCCACCGCTTCCGCCTCGTCGGCCGCGACAGCGGTCGGCACGGTGGGGATTGCGAAGTAGCGCAGCAGCGCGCCCACCTCGGCGGGAGTCAGCCAGCCGTCACCGTGGTTCTGCGCCAGCGCCTCGGCCACGAGGGTGCGGGCACCGTCCACGTCGATGCCGGGCAGGTGAGGCGTCTCACCGGACGGCTGCGCCAGCCAGCGCGCGTAGCCGGCCAGCCTGCCGAGTGCCTGCGCGGCGTGCTCGGGGTCGGAGTAGCTGGCCGTGACCGGGCCGACCAGGTCGTCGGTCAGCGGCACCACTGGCGCGAGCTGGCCTGGCCGTACGACCACGATCGGCTTGCCGCGCAGCGACACCCGCTGGCTCAGCGCGTCCGCCGGGTCTCCCACGGCCGTCGGTGCCGTGGCCACGATCACCGCGTCGACACCCGGGTCCTCCACGACAGCGTCCACACAGGCGCCGAACGCAAGTGGATGCACCGCGGCGGTGGTGTCCACCGGGTTGCGCGGGCTGGCCTGCTCGGGCAGCAGCGCGCGCAGCCGCACCAGTGTCTCCTCCGTCAGCTCCGGCAGTGCGAGGCCGTGCCTGGCGCAGGCGTCCACGGCCAGCACCCCGGTGCCGCCCGCGTTGCTCACGACGGCGACACGGTTTCCCGAAGGCAAGCCCTGCCAACGCAGCGCGGCGAGCACGGTCAGCAGCTCGGTGACGGTGTCGACGGCGAGCACCCCCGCCTGCTCGAACAGCGCGTCCCTGCTGACGGCCGGTGTCGCCGCCGCGGCGGTGTGCGAGGCGGCGGCGCGCTGTGCCAGTGCGGTGTTGGCGCCACGCACGGCGAGCACCGGCTTCTCGCGGGCCAGTGAGCGGGCGAGCAGGCCGAACTTGCGCGGGTTGCCGAAGGACTCCAGGTACAGCACGGCCGCGGCGGTGCGATCGTCGTGCTGCCACCACAGCAGCAGGTCGTTGCCGCTTACGTCGTACTTGTCACCGGCCGAGACCACATTGGACACCCCGAGGCCGGCGGCGGCGAGCAGTTCGGTGAGCGCGATCGCCACCCCGCCGGACTGCGTCATCACGCCGATGTCGCCGCCCGCCACGGCCGAGCGCAGGAACGTCGCGTTCATCCGCACGTTCGGATCGGTGTTGACCACGCCGATGCAGTTGGGCCCGACAACCCTGATCCCGTACCGGCGCACGGCGGTGAGCACGCGGTCGGTGTCGTCGGGCGAAAGCCCCGCGGTGATGATGACGACGGCGCGCACACCGCGTCGCCCGCAGTCCTCGACCGCGTCGGCGACCGCGGGCGCGGGCACCGCCACGACGGCCAGCTCGGGTGTTCGCGGCAGGTCGGCCACGCTGGGACGGCACTCGATGCCGAGTATCCGCTCGGCGTGCGGGTTGACCGCGAACAGCGCGCCGGTGAAGCCTGCTTCGATGAGGTTGGCAAGCACCGCGTGCCCCACCGAGCTCTCCCGCCTGCTCGCTCCGATGACGGCGATGGAGGCGGGTTCGAGCACGTGCCGCAGGCTGGCGACCTCGGCGACCCGTTCACGCGTCGCCACCGTTTCCAGGTAGCGCTCGCCACCGTCAAGTTGCAGCACGATCTCGCGTTCGGGGCCCTGTGCGGTGCTCGTCATCGGCAGCCCGAAGTCTCGCAGCAGCCGCAGCATGCGAGTGTTCTCCGCCGAAACCACGGCGAGCAGCCGGTTGATGCCGCGCGCCCTCGCGGTGGAGACCAGTTGCTCAAGCAGCAGTGTGCCGACGCCTTCGGCTCTGGCGGTGGCGTCGACGGCAAGCGCGATCTCCGCGATCCCGGGGTCGGCCAGTGTCTCGTAGTTGGCGACCCCGACGAGCCTGCCATCGAGGAAGGCGCCCGCGGCGGCATGCCTTGGGCCGGTCTCGGCCGCGATGGCCTCGGCCAGCCTGTCGAGGTGGGCCGGCGCTGGGCCGAAGAAGCGCAGGTAGCTGTCGCGCTCACCGAACGCGCTGTGCAGCCGCGTCACCTCGGGTGCGTCCGACGGTACGAGCGGCCGGATCAGTACGACGCGGCCGTCAGCGAGCAGGCCTCGGTGGCCGAGGTGCTCGACGGTGGTTGTCACCGGGTTCACTCCTCACCGGGCTCGCGGTTTCGGCCCGACCCAGTGGACGCGCCCGCCACCGAAGCCGGTTCGGCGGGCCGCCAGGCATCGGCGCCCTGCTCGTCCTGCGCCCTCGGCGGTACCACGACCACGGGCACGCTGGCGTTCTTCGCGCAGGCGGCACTGACCGAGCCGAGTATGGTCTTGCGCAGCTTCTGGTCACGGTGCCTGGCGACGACGAGCAACGCCGCTCGACGTGCCGCTTCCACGAGCACCGTGCTCGCCGGTCCCTCCAGCACCACCGGCACGATCGTTGGCAGCTCGGCGCGGCCGCGAGCCGCTGCGGCGATGGCGTCGTCGAGCAGGCGCTCGTAGCGGGCACGGATGTCCTCGACGCGCTTCCAGGCGAAGTCGTGGGTGACGTCGACCGACCACACGGCGATGGCGCGGACCTCACTTCCGCGTGCGAGCGCCTCCTCGATGGCCCAGCCGAGTGCCCGCACGGAGGCGTCGGAGCCGTCCACACCGACCACGATCGGTCCGCCGCTCGCGGCGCGTGTCATGCCGTCCTCCCCTGTACCCACTCGGTGTCGTCGCCGTGTGCCCGTAGCCAACCCCGGCAGGCGTCGGCCAGCCCGTCGGCGAGGACCGCGGTGACGTGGTTCTCCAGGCCGATCGGCACCGTTGGCATGCGCCCGGCTTCGGCATCGGTCACCGCGGTGGGTACCCGGGCGCGCAGCGCGCACACGGCGCCGAACTCGCGCGCCGTCAGCTGCTCGCCGACCGAACGGACGTCCACGAGCAGGTCGACGCCACCGGGCTCGTCGAGCGGGCAGCGCGACCCTGGTTCAAGTGCCCTGCACAGGCCGGTGGCGGTATGGCAGGTGCTCACCCGGCAGCCGAGGTCGCGCAGCCGGGGCAGGACCCGCGCGGAGTCCCCGAAGTTCGCTTCGGTAACCAGTACGTGCATTCGTGGGCCTCCTCAGGCGTTCGCCCACTCACGCTCGTTCAGGCCGCCACGGTGCCGGTAGGGGCGAACTGCCTCTCTTACCTAGCGACGCGAGAGCCGGGCCGTATAGGTCGTTATACAGAACTCGGCCAGGCCTTGCCGGGCATGGACAACACTCCCGCAGCTTTTACAACGAAATTGTTGACCATCTTGTCGACCCCTGCGAAGGTTCGACCCGGGAACGACGCGTCCCATGGCAGGCGGCAGCCGCCCGGCTGCGCCGACCCACCGTGGATGGCGGGGCCAGAAGGGATCGAATCGCGATGTCAAGTGATGTATCTATCACCCATGTAGGTGATGAACTGGAATCGCTCTAGAGTCCGCGCAACGTAAACCAAGTTTTAGGCACAAGGGAGTGCCCATGAGATTCGCAAGACCCCGGCCTCGCCCCCGCCGGCGCCTGTCGGCGCTGGCGGCCGTACTCACACTCGCACTGGGCGTGGCCGCCTGTGGCGGCGGAGACGACGGCGCCAGCGGTGACGGCTCCGGCCCGGTGACCGTCCGCGTCGGGGTAATCCCGATCATGGATGTCGCCCCGCTCTACCTCGGCCGTGAGCAGGGCTTCTTCGCCGAAGAGGGCATCACCGTGGAGCCGCAGGAGTTCGCAGGCGGCGCCGAGATCCTGCCCGCCGTGCAAAGCGGCGACCTGCAGTTCGGGTTCTCCAACACCGCGTCGCTGCTCATCGGTGCGAGCAAGGGCCTGCCGGTCAGGATGGTCGCGCAGGGCGTGCAGGAAGCCGCCGACGAGGAGAACTCCTGGTCGCACATCTGGGTGCGCGCCGACAGCGGCATCAAGACCCCGAAGGACCTGGAGGGCAAGCGGCTCAGCGTCAACACGCTGCGCAACGTGCCCGAGGTGACCGCGAGGGCGTCGCTGGAGAAGCACGGCGTGGACCTTTCGAAGATCCAGTTCGTCGAGGTGCCGTTCCCCGAGGCGAACGCGGCGCTGGAGCAGGGCCAGGTCGACGCCATCTACGTCGTCGAGCCGTTCGACACCGTCGCGAGGCAGAGCGGGGCCAGGCCGCTGGTCGCTCCGCTGTACGAGACGGAGCCGAGCCTGACCGTGGCCTCGTACTTCACCACACAGGCCTACATCGAGGAGAACCCCGAGGTGGTCGAGCGGTTCGTACGGGCGATGAACAAGTCGCTGGAGTACGCCGCGCAGAACCCCGAAGCGGTCCGCAAGACCCTTGGCGAGTACACCAAGATCCCGGACAACCTGCTCGGCGAGGTGCGGCTGGGACAGTGGAGCACCGACCTCAACCGGGAATCCATCCAGCGAATGCACGACCTGAGCAAGAAGTACGGGTTGCTCGAAGGCGAGGCCAACCTCGACGAGCTGATCTGGACCTCGAACGGGAGCTGAGTCTGAGTCCATGACCCGTACCGACAACCGGCTGCGCCTGCTGGCGCAGACCTGGTCCGGGGTGGCAGCCGTGCTCGTGCTCGCCGAGCTGGCGTCACGAGCCGAGCTGCTGCCCCGGCGGCACTTCCCCCCGGTCTCGGAAATGCTCGCCGAACTGGGCGCGCAACTGGGCCAGGCGTCCTTCTGGACGGCGCTGGGCCAAACCATGCAGGGTTGGGTGCTCGGTCTGGCCTTCGCGGCGGTGTTCGC
This sequence comes from Saccharomonospora amisosensis, assembly GCF_011761185.1. Lineage (NCBI taxonomy): Bacteria > Bacillati > Actinomycetota > Actinomycetes > Pseudonocardiales > Pseudonocardiaceae > Saccharomonospora > Saccharomonospora amisosensis. Next base: position 2,696,726 of record NZ_JAAOYM010000001.1, read on the forward strand.
CGTGCCGCTGGGCATGATCCTGGGCACCAGCGTCGTCCGATACCGAGCGTTTCGCGCGATCATCGAGTTCCTTCGCCCGATCCCTTCGGTGGCGCTGGTACCGCTCGCCATCCTCGTCTACGGCGTGGGCATGGAGAGCAAGGTGTTCCTCGCGGCCTTCGCCGCGTTCTGGCCGCTGCTGATCCAGACCCTGTACGGGATGCAGGACGTGGACCCGGTCGCGGTGGACACCGCGCGCGTGTTCCGGCTCAGCCGCGTCGAACGGATCACCCGCGTGGTGCTGCCCGGTGCCGTCCCCTACGTCGCCACGGGACTTCGCATCTCCTCGTCGGTCGCACTGATCCTGGCCGTCACCGCCGAGTTGGTCATCGGATCGCCTGGACTCGGGCGTGAGATCAACGCCGCCCGCGTCGGCGCCGCTCCCGACCTGCTCTACGCCCTGATCATCGTCACCGGCCTGATCGGCTGGGGGCTCAACAGCCTGTTCGGGATGGCGGAACGACGCGTCCTGCACTGGCATCCGGCACAGCGAGGTGCGCGATGAGTCCTTCCCGGCGCCGCTGGGCGCTGATCGCACTGGAGGCCGGCGTTCCGCTGGCCGTGCTGGCAGGCTGGTGGATCTGGTCGGCGAGCGCGGGCAGTTTCTACTTCCCACCGCTGGCCGACATTCTGGCCACCTTCGCCGACACCTGGCTGTTCGACCGGTTCGCCACCGATGTGCTGCCCAGCCTCAGGCGGCTGGCCGCTGGCTTCCTCATCGCGGTGGTCATCGGGATCACGGTCGGCACGCTGCTCGGCCTCTCGGCCACCGCGCGCCGCGTCGCCGGACCGATCGTGGAGTTCGGCCGTGCCGTCCCGCCGCCCGCGCTGCTGCCCTTCGGCATGCTCGTGCTCGGCGTCGGCGACACGATGAAGATCTTCATCATCGCCGTGGTGTGCCTGTGGCCGGTGCTGCTCAACACGATCGACGGGGTGCGCGGTGTCGACCCGACGATGCTCGACACCGCCAGGGTCTACGGAATCCGCGGCGGCGAGCGGCTACGCAGCATCGTGCTGCCCGCCGCGCTGCCCCAGGTGTTCGCGGGCATGCGGACCAGCCTTTCGCTCGCGCTGATCCTCATGGTGATCAGCGAGATGGTGGCGAGCACCGCGGGCATCGGCTACTTCGTGCTCGAATCCCAACGGTCCTTCGCGATACCCGAGATGTGGTCGGGAATCGTGCTGCTCGGCGTGCTCGGATACCTGCTCAACGCGGCTCTGGCAGTCGTCGAGCGGCGCGTGCTCAGCTGGCATCGCGGCGCCAAGGCCAGCGCACTGCAGTAAGGAGTTGTAGCCAGTGCTGGAAGTCAGCGGTCTGTCCAAGACCTACGGTGACGGCGAGCGCGCCACCCGCGCCATCGCCGACCTCACCTTCAACGTCGACGAGGGAGAGTTCGTCTGCCTCGTCGGCCCGTCCGGATGCGGCAAGACCACGCTGCTGCGCTGCATGGCCGGGCTGCTGCCGCCCACCTCGGGCGAGGTGCGGCTGCGCGGCAGGCCGGTCGACGGCCCGCCGGAACAGATCGGGTTCGTGTTCCAGGAGTACAGCCGCTCGCTGATGCCGTGGCTGTCGGTGCGGGACAACATCGAGCTTCCGCTGCGGCACAAGCCACTCGGCAAGACCGAGCGGCGTGGGCTGGTGGAGCACGCCGTTGAGTCGGTGGGCCTCACCGGGTTCATCGAGCACTACCCGTGGGAGCTGTCCGGAGGTATGCAGCAGCGCGTCGCCATCGCACGGGCGCTGGCCTACCAGCCGGAGCTGCTGCTGATGGACGAACCGTTCGCGTCGGTGGACGCACAGACCCGCGCTGACCTGGAAGATCTGATGCTGCGGGTGCGGGCGGAGTACGGCGTGACCGTGCTGTTCGTGACCCACGACATCGACGAGGCGGTCTACCTCGGCGACCGCGTGGTGGTGCTGACCAGGCCGCCCACGACGGTGCAGGAGGTGCTCGACGTCGGGCTGCCCCAGCCGCGTGACCAGGTGTCCACCAAGGAACTACCGGAGTTCGCGCACCTGCGGGCGCACATCTTCCGTTCCATCAAACGCAAGCAGGAGCCGGCGCAACCGGCCACGGCAACCCCGGCCGAGCGGGGGTGAGCGGTAGCGTGGCGGGCACGCCCGGCCGGTGACGACCGGCCGCGGCTCACCACGACTGACCACGACTGCTGGGGGTGGAAGTGTCGGTGCGCAGTCCCGCACGCGCGGATGTGCCGTCCCGAAGGGCGGCGGCGGCGTTCGCGCTCACCGCGATCACACTGACGGGGCTCGGCTGCTGGCTGGTGGGCACCGCGAGGCTGGTCACCGTCGAGTTCGGCGCCGAGGGCCGTACCGGGCCGTTGCCGGAGGGCACGGCCACGACGGCGGCCTGGGGCTTCGCGCTGGTCGCCTGCTACGGCGCGGGGTTGTGGCTTGGCACGACGGCGGCCAGGTGGGTGTGGCGCACCCCGGTGGCGCGGCGCGCGGTGCGGCTTGCCCAAACCGCCACCGTGGTGGCCGTCGCCGCGCACGTGGCGCAGAGCCTGACGTTGCTGGCCGCCGCCGGCCCGCACCGGGTGGCGCCGTGGGTGTTCGACCTCGTCACCGCCACCGCCGTGCTGAAGTACGGCGCGCTGCTTCCCGCCGTCGTGGTCGCCATGTCCGCGGCGGCCGTACTGCTGTGGCGCTGTGCCGCCCACCCAGGCACCGAGCTGGCGCGCCGAGCCTCCCACGAACTGCGGACCGTGCCGCCCAGCCCGCTGGAGGAAACCGATCCGCCCGCCGCCACCGACTCCCCCACCACAGGGGCCACCAGGTGGCGCAACGCCTACACGGTGCCGGGCGTGCGCCCGGACCTCGTCAGCGACCGGTGGGCACGCGGCGAGGACACCACCGGCGTATGCCTTTCCGGCGGTGGCATCCGCGCGGCCAGTGTCGCGCTCGGGGCACTGCAGTCGATGCGGGCACAGCTACTCGACGCGCACTACCTGGTGTCGGTATCCGGTGGCGGCTACACCGCGGGAGCGCTGCAGCAGGCGCTGACCGACGCCGGGCACCCCGCCGTGGCGGGAACGGTAATGCGCGAACCAGGGTCGGCCTTCACCGAGGGCAGCGCCGAACTGCACCACATCCGTCGCAACTCCAGCTACCTGGCCAACACCCCCGGCGAGCTGCTCGGCGCGCTCGGCAGGGTCGGCAGGGGCCTGCTGCTGTCGCTGACCGTCCTGTTCGGGCCGGCTGTGGTGCTCGGCGTGGTCACGGGCTGGCTGTACGCCAGGGTGCCGGTGACCGCGATGCCGCTGGACCCGGTGTCGCCACCGTTGCCACGCGCGGGCGCCGTGGCGGCCGTCGCCGCGCTGGCGGCCGCCGCGTTCCTGCTGGCGCTGTTCTCGCACGGCGAGGAAGCCAGGCGCGGCCGATCAGCGAGGTACGCGGCCGAGCTGACCATGCTGGCCGTCGTGGTGTCCGTGCTGGTGTTCGTGGTGCCGGTGCTGCTGTGGGGCTCCGCGTGGCTGCTCGACCACACCGACACCGCGATGGGTGTCGGCGGTTCGGTGGGCGCCGTGCTGCTGACCTACCTGACCACCGTGGCGGCCATGTCCTGGCGACACCGGGCCGTGCTCGGCAGGCAGGTCTCCGGGCTGTTGCGGCGCGGCAAAGGCGGGGTGCCCGCGGCGCTGCCGAAGGGACTGACCCAGCGGCTGCTGGTGATGATCACCACCGGGCTGCTGGCGGTGCTGTGGCTGCTGCTGTTCGGCGGGGCGGCCACGACCTCGCTGGCCCCCGGCGATTCCCCGGCACTGGTGTCGGCGGCCGTCGTCGCGGTGGCCGTGCTCGTGCTCGGCGGCGTGTTCGACGTGACGTCGCTGAGCCTGCACCCGTTCTACCGCAGGCGGCTCGCCCGCGCCTTCGCCGTGCGGGCGGTGCGCAGGCACGTCGACGACCAGGTCGTGGCCGTGCCCTACGACCCGGCCGAGCGCACCAAGCTGTCGGCGTACGGGAAGGTAGCGCCGAAGCTGCGGTTTCCCGAGGTCGTCTTCGCCGCCTCGGCCAACCTCAAGGGGGAGTCACGCACGCCGCCGGGGCTGGGTGCGGTGTCGTACACGATGAGTGCGGAGTGGACAGGCGGCCCGGACGTCGGCTGGGTGCGCACCCCCGACCTGGAACGCATCGTGACGAGCAGGTTCCGGCGTGACCTGACGGTGCAGGGTGCCGTGGCGGTCAGTGGCGCCGCGTTCGCCTCCGCGATGGGCAGGTCGAGCCGCTGGTTCCAGGTGCTGCTCGCCGTGTCCGGCGCCAGGCTTGGCGCGTGGCTGCCCAATCCCGGTTTCGTGTGCCGCGCACGGGAGGCCGCGGCACGCGGCGACTGGGCCCACGCGTGGCTTCCCAGGGCGAGGCGGCTGCCGTACCTGCTGCGGGAGGTGTTCGGCGTGCACTCCCACCAGGATCGGCTGCTGCACGTCACCGACGGCGGGCACTACGACAACCTCGGCCTCGTCGAGTTGCTGCGACGCAGGTGCACCCGCATCTTCTGTGTCGATGCCAGCAACGACACCCCGCCGACCGCGACCACGCTCGCGCAGGCGCTGACGCTGGCTGCGCAGGAACTCGGCGTGCGGGTTGAACTCGACGAGCCGTGGCGGGCCGAGCCCGGCTCGGCGGGTAGCGAGAGCAGCGCCGCAGGCGGCCCGCTGGCCGCGAGGCTGGCGGCGAACCCCGTGATCACCGGCACGATCCACTACCCGCCGGAGAGCGGGCTGGCCGAGAAGGTCACCGGCAGGCTGGTGGTGGCCAGGGCGGTGCTGTGGCCCGAGCTGCCCTACCCGCTGCTGTCCTACGCGGCACAGCATCCCGAGTTCCCGCACGACAGCACGGGCGACCAGTGGTTCGACCACGGCCAGTTCTGCGCCTATACCGAACTCGGCAGGCACATCGGCCGGCAGGCCGTGGAGGCGCTGTCCCAGCGGCCCGCCGACACCGGCACGACCACACCGCCACAGCAGCCCAGCCCGACGCCGTGACCGTGACCGTGACGAGTGGGGCACGCGCCGCGGAATAATGAACTGGTGAAGTTTGGTGTGCTCGGGCCCTTGCTGGTGCTCGCGGACAGCGACCAGGGCCCACACATCGGCGGGCCGCGAGCCCGGTCCCTGCTGGCGCTGCTGCTGCTGACACCCGGCAAGGTAGTCACGACTGAAACACTGATCGATGGCGTCTACGGCGAGCGGCCGCCCGGCGACGCCACCAACGCCCTGCAGGCGCAGCTGTCCCGGCTACGTCGTGCGCTGGGTGAGGCGAGGCTGATCGTCGCGCGGGCGGGCGGCTACCTGCTCGACGTCGAACCAACCGACGTCGACGCCCACCGTTTCGAGGCGCTGACGCGGCGCGGTCGCCAGGCGCTGGCCGAGGGTGACCCTGGCACCGCTTCGGCGCTGCTCGGCGAGGCGGTGGCGCTGTGGCGCGGGCCCGCGCTCGCCGATGTGCGCGACGCTCCGTTCGCCGAAGCGCAGGTGGCCAGGCTGGAGGAGTCGCGCGCGACGGCCGTCGAGGACCTCGTGCGGGCGCGGCTTTCCCTCGGGGAATCCGACGCCGTGCTGGCCGACCTGTCCGAGCTGATCGCGACGCACCCGTTGCGGGAGCGGCCACGGGCGCTGCTCATGCGCGCGCTGCACGCCTGCGGGCGCAGGTCCGAGGCGCTGGCGGTGTTCGCCGACGCGCGAAGGGTGCTCGCCGAGGAGTTGGGCACCGAGCCTTCCGGTGAGCTGGCCGCCACCCACCTGGAGGTGCTGCGGGCCGAGCCCGCCGCCAGGCTCACGAATGCCCCCGCGCAGTTGACCAGCTTCGTCGGTCGGCAGGCCGAGCTGGCACGGATACTCGAACTGCTGTCCGCGGCGCGGCTGGTCACCGTGACCGGGCCGGGTGGCTGCGGGAAGACCCGGCTGGCGGTGGAATCCGCCGCCGGCTTCGGCGGGCGGACCTGCTTCGTGGACCTGGCGGCCGTCAGCGGCGACGCCGAGGTGTTCACCGCCACGCTCGCCGCGCTCGGCCTGCGGCGGACACGGCTGTTCGCCGAGCCCGGCGCGGCGGACGATCCTGCCGAGCGGCTCGCCGCGGCGCTGGCCGACCGGGAGTTGCTCCTGCTGCTCGACAACTGTGAACATGTTCTCGACGCGGTGGCCAGGTTGGCGCACACGCTGCTCGCCGCCTGCCCTCGGCTGCGGATACTCGCGACCAGCAGGGAACAACTCGGTGTCACCGGAGAGCACCTCCTCGTGCTGCTCCCGCTGCCCGTGCACGCCGAATCAGAGCAACTCGACTCCCCCGCCGTACGGTTGTTCGCCGAGCGGGCCGCCGCTGTGCGCCCCGGTTTCAGCATGGCGGGGGACGCGGCCACCACCCAGCTCGTCGCAGGAATTTGCGTGGCGCTGGACGGCCTACCGCTGGCCATCGAACTGGCTGCCGCCAGGCTGCGCTCGCTGACCCCGCGACAGCTACACGACCGGCTCGGTGACCACTTCCGCCTGCTCTCCACGGGCGGGCGCAATCCGCACGCCAGGCACCGCACGTTGCGCGCGGTCGTGCGGTGGAGCTGGGACCTGCTGCCTACCGGAGAGCGGCGACTGCTGCGCAGGCTCGCGGTTTTCCGCGCAGGCGCCACCGCGTCCGCCGCCGCCACCGTGTGCGGTCAGCAGGGCGAACCGGATGTCGGGGCCACCGAGGAGCTGCTGTCGGGGCTGGTGGACAAGTCCTTGCTGGACTTCCACGATGGTCGGTACCGGATGCTGGAGACCATCCGCGCGTACGCGGCCGAGATGCTGACCGGGTCCGGGGAGCACCACCAACTCGCCCGCGCCCACGCCGAGTTCTTCCTGGCGCTGGCCGAGGAGACCGAGCCCGCACTTCGCGCGGCACAGCAAGTGCGGGTGCTGGAAAGGCTGGCGCCGGAGCAGGCCAACTTCCACGCGGCGTTGCGCTGGGCCGTCGATGCCGATGCCCGGCTCGCGCTGAGGTTGGTCGGCGCGCTCGGTTCGTACTGGCGGCTGCGGGGCGCTCACGGCGAGGTGGCGCCGTTGGCCGCGCGGCTGCTGGACCGGATCGGCCTCGACCCACCGGCCGGAACCGAGGAAGAGTACGTACTGTGCGTGCTCGCCGCCGAGCCCGCGGCGCCGCCACGCTGGCGCGAGCACGTACAACGGGCAGAGCGAATCATGCTGACGGCACCGTGGCCGGTGCGCAGGCCCGAGCTGCTCATCGGGTGGGCCACCCATGCGGGGCCACCAGCCCCGGACACCCCCGCGTCGCCGATTCACGTGGGGTTCGCACGCAGCGGCGACCCGTGGCACCGCGGGCTGCGACACTTCTCACTGGGCTATGTGAAGCTGTTCCAGGGTCACCACGCGGACGCGGCCCCGCAGTTCGCACTGGCAGACGAGGCGTTCCGCTCCGTCGGCGACCGCTGGGGCAGCGCGCAGGTGCTGGACGGCATGGCCACACTCGCCGAACTACGCAGCGACCACGACACAGCCTTGGCGCTCACCGACGAGGCGATCGAACTGGTCGGTGAACTCGACGCGGCCGAGGAACTGGCCGAACTCTGGTGTCGAAAGGCCGACCGGTTGCTGCGCGGCGGGTACCTCGCCGAAGCTGCCGGATGCTACGAACACGCCGTCGAACGCGCGAAACGTACCGGGCTCGGTTCGACCCTGGCACTGGGCTACCGCGGCCTCGCCGAGTTGGCCACGGCAGCCGGCGAACCCGAGCACGCGAGTCGGCTGTGCGAACGGGCACTGCGGCTTTGCGGCACCGGTTGGCAGGACACGGCCGCGCGCTGCCGGGTGCTGACCACGTTGGGCCGCGCCGCCGAGTCCGAAGGCAAGCTGACCGCCGCACGCGAAAGCCACCACAACGCGCTCGCGCTCGCCCTCGCGCACCTGCCGCCCTCCGACATCGCCGAGGCCGCCGAAGGGCTGGCGGGCGCCGCGATCGTGGCCGGGGCAGCCGAACGAGCAACGCTGCTGCTCGGCGCCGCGGCGGCCGTACGGGGCGCGGCAGCGGTGTCCGCGCACGCCCAGCGGGTGGCGCGCGACTGCCGCCGGGCGCTGGGGTCCGCGGGGTACGGCGCGATCCTCAACCGTTGTGCCGCACTGTCGCGCGAGGAAGCGCTGGCAGCGCTCAGAGCGGGTATTCACGAGGCTTGAGCACGTTGGCCGCCTTGGTGCTCATGCTGTCCAACCAGCCGATCAGCAACCGCGATGTCAGCGCGCGGTAGGCCCGGTCGCGCAGCCAGAGCCCGGTCCTCGTCGCCGGGGCCAGAAACGGTCCCGCACCTTTCGCCTGCTTGAGCCCGGCCGAAGCGGCGGGGCGAACCGCGCGCTCGAACCGCTGGAAGGCCGCACCGTGGTCGGCATCCGCGTGCGCCAGCTCGCCTGCCAACACGTAGGCCGCTGTCATCGCCAGACCCGTGCCGCCACCGCCGGGCCCCGCACCCCACGCGGCATCGCCGAGCAGCACCGTCCGACCCCGCGAGTACCCGGGCAGGTGCACCTGGCACAGCGGGTCGAAGTAAAGGTCGTCGGCATCCCACAAGGCATCCAGCAGGCGCGGCACCTCCCAGCCCACGTCGGCGAACCGGTCCGCGACCAGCTTGCGCTGCTGCGCGACATCGTGCCTGTCGAAGTCCAGCGGCTCGGAGGCGAAGACCAGCGTCACCCGCACCGAGGCCTCGGGACGAAGGCCTGAGACCGTGATCCCCCTGCCCGGCACGTTGTACATCAGCCCGACATGGTCCAGACCCAGGTGGTTCGGTGCGCCGAACCCGGCGACGTAGTAGCCGAGGTCGGTGCGGAACCGCCCCTCAGGGCCGAAGGTGAGGGCCCGAACGCCAGAGTGCAGCCCGTCGGCGCCCACGACAAGGTCGAACAGCCGCGTGCCGCCGCCGGCGAAGGTTACCGCCACCCCCTCCCCCGTCTCGGTCAGTTCCGTAACCCAATCGCCGAAGATGTACTCGGTGTCCTCGGCGGTGGCCTCGTACAGGATGGAGCTCAGCTCCCCCCTCGCGATCTCCACCTCTCCGCCGGCGAACTGTGGCGGCAGGCTCAGCACGTGGCGGCCCTTCGAGTTCAGTACCCGAAGCTCACTCCTGCCGGTACCCGCCGCGACAACACGTTCCAGCAGGCCCATTCTGCGAAGCGCCTCGACTTGCGCGCCACGGAGGTCGACGGCGTGCCCGCTGGTGCGCAGTCGAGGTGAACGCTCGACGATCGTGGTGGTGAACCCGCTACGCGCCAGCCAGAACGCCGCGGCCGGGCCCGCTATGCCCGCGCCGGAGATAAGGACGTGTCGTCTTTTCACGGTTTTGCCTCCCTGGTATCGGTACCGGTGCCCGAGCATGCGGGCACCGGCTTACCGATCACCTACGGTCGGCTGACCGCGGACAGACGCGGTGACGACAGGTCGACGGCTGGGCTCGCGCGACGCCGAGCCCGGCGTTCACCTGGTCCGGCCGGTGTCTGTGCTGGCCGTGCCGGTTTCGGGGTCGCCGAGCGCGGCCCGCACCGACTCCGGTGAGCGGGCGAGGACCGCGCTGCCGTCGTCCGCGGTGATGATGGGTCGCTGGATCAGGATCGGGTGCGTGGCCAGCGCGTCGATCCAGCGGTCACGCTGAGTCGCATCGCGAGGCCAGCCGTCCAGCCCCAACTGCGCGGCCACCGGTTCGCCGGTGCGGGTGATGTCCCAGGGCTCCAGACCAAGCCGGGTGAGGACGTCGCGGATCTCCTGGGCGGTCGGAGGCCGCTCGAGGTAGTGGCGCACCGTGTAGTCGGCTCCCTCGGCGTCCAGCACGGTGAGCGCGGATCGGCACTTGGAACAGGCGGGGTTGATCCAGATCTCCACGGCGACAGCCTCGCACGACACGACACACCACCGCCGCCGGGCCTTTCGGCCCTGGGACGAGGAGACCAAAGCCGCGTCCGCGCGGGGCCGCGGCCACGCTAGGCAGGCCGAAACAGCCGCGTGATGCCCATCGCCGGGAGGCAGCAGATGAGCAGATTCGGGACAACTTTGCCCGCCGTCGCGGCCACGCTGGGTTGCGTGTTCGGTGCGCTCGGCGTCGCCGCCTGCAACGGGACGCCGACCACGACAACGCCCACCCCCACAGCGGAGTCGCCCACCGCGGAGTCGCCCACCGCGGAGTCGCCCACCGCGGAGTCGCCGACGACAGGCGAGGACATCGCCGGGCTCCCCCGCTACCAGCCGTCCGCCACGATCAGCCAGGCCGGGGGATCGACGGTGCTGCGGACGGCCGACTCGGTGCAGCAGGTGCAGCGCTTCTACGCCGACGCGGTGTCGAGCGGCGGCTGGCAGGTCGTCTCGCGGGCCGATACCCCCAACTTCGCCAGCTTCGTGGTGAAGCGATCCGGGCAGGGCGCCTCCATCACGATCGCGCCTGGAACGGACTCGCGGACCCTGATCACCATCAGCACCTATCCGTCGCCATGAGGGCAGCCTCACCGTCCCGGAGACCGGGAACTCGCGGGCAGGAACGCAGGACTCGCGGGCAGGAACGTGGGACTCGCGGGCTCAGGCCGTCATGGGTTCGGCCCCGCTGATGGTCACCGTCTTCACCTGGGTGTGTTCCAACACGGCCTCGGGGCCCATGGTGCGGCCGTACCCGCTGTGCTTGTAGCCACCGAAGGGAGCGCCGATCACGCCGAAGGCCCCGGAGGTGTTCACCGCGACCTGCCCGGCCTCGATCCCCTTGGCCAGCCGGGCGGCCCTTCCGACGTCGGTGGTCCATACCGACGCGGCGAGTCCGTACACCGTCCCGTTGGCCACTTCGAGGGCCTGCGCCTCGTCGTCCACTCCGATCACCGAAAGCACGGGGCCGAAGATCTCCTCCTGCGCGATGCGCATGCCCGGATCGACGTCGCCGAAGATGGTGGGCTCGACGAAGAAGCCCCGCTCGAACTTGCCGCCGGAGATCTTGTGCCCTCCGGTGACCAGTGTCGCGCCCTCCTTCTGTCCGATCTCCAGGTACTCGAGCACCCGCTCCTGCTGGCGTGCGCTGATGAGCGGCCCCATGTCCACGTTCTCGTCCCAGCGGCCAACGCGAACCTTGCCGAACCCCTCGGCGAGCGCCCTGACCACCTCCTCCTCACGACTGCGGTGCACGACCACCCTGGACCCGGCCGCACAGACCTGCCCGCTGTTCAGCGTGATGCTGCGGATGATCGCCGGAACGGCTCTGCTCAGGTCGGCGTCGTGCAGCACCACCTGCGGCGACTTGCCGCCCAGTTCCAGGCGTAACGGCGTGAGGTTCTCCGCGCAGGCGGCCGCCACCGACCGTCCCGCACGCGGCGACCCCGTGAAGCTCATCCGGCGCACGGCGGGATGCGCCGGCAGCGCCGCGCCCGCCTCCTTGCCGTATCCGGTCACCACGTTCACCACGCCCGCCGGGATTCCCGCCTCCATCGCGAGCCTGGCGAGCAGCAGCGCTGCCAGCGGGGCGTCCTCCGCGGGCTTGACCACCACACAGTTGCCCGCACCGATGGCGGGCGCCACGTCGTTGACGAACATCGGCGCGGGCGCGTCCCACCGGATGATGCTGCCGACCACGCCGTACGGTTCGCGCAGCGTCAGCGCGAGGTCGTCGGCGTTGTGCGTCGGTAACGACCGGCCGACCACCTTGTCGGTCTGGCCCGCGATGTACACCAGCATCCGCCGCAGCGGTGACGGCCCCCAGTGCGGGCGCCCCACCTCCATCGACTCGAGCTGGTCGAGTTCCCGCTCGTAGCCGCCGACGAGTTCCGCCCAGCGGTAGAGCAGATCGGCACGGACGGCGGGGCTGGTGTCCCGCCAGCGCGGATGGGCCTGCGCGGCCGCGGCGACGGCGTCGGCCACGTCGGTGGCCTGCCCGCGCGGCACGGTCAGCAGCGACTCACCGGTCGCCGGGTTGATCACCTCGATCGTGTCGCCTCCGCGTGCGGGAACCCACTCGCCGCCGATCAGGTGCGTGTTGTCGGTCAGCAGCTCGTCGATGTTCATCTACCGGCTCCCCCTGTGGGCGACACGTATCGAGGCACAATGGTCGAAGCGGGCAAAGCCGGTAACAACACGCCTTCCACCTCGCGGAAAGGCGGCCCATATGGTCCTAACAGGACAGTTACCCGGCGAGCGCGCGAGAGATCCGCCGCGCCGTCGTCACCACGGCGGGCACGATCGTCTGCTGCTTCCAGCCTCCCGGCGGCGGTTTCTCGTTGCCGCGCGGTGCGAAACCCGTCGTGGGTACCACGACGCCGACCGCGGAGACCACGTCACCGTCGGGGCCGTGGATGGGGCTGGCGATGGCCACCGCGCCCGGCGTGATCTGGCCTTCCGTTATCGCCACCCGGGTACGTTTGACCTCGGCGAGCGCGCGCCGAAGTGTGGGCGAATCGCAGATCGTCTTGCTGGTGAACCGCTGCAGCGGTCCGCTGAGTACCTGTTCCTGCACGTCGTAGTCGGCGAAGGCGAGCAGCACCAGGCCGGTGCCGGTGGCGTGCAGCGGCCAGCGACCGCCGATCTTGCTCAGCAACTCCACGCCACCCGGCGCGTGCAGCCGCTCGACATAGACGACTTCGAGCCCTGCGCGCACGGCGAGGTGCACGTTCTCCCTGGTGGCCGCGTGCAGATCCATCAGGTACGGCATCGCGACCTCGCGCAGCTCCAGTCCCCTGGTCGACGACGCGGCGAGTTCCAGAACCTTGATGCCGATGCGGTACTGCCGCTCGTCGCGCTCCAGCGCACCCCACTCGGTCAACTCGCCGACCAACCGGTGGGTGGTCGTCAGGGTCAGCCCGGCTCGCCTGCTGATGTCGGTGAGTGACAACGGCGCTCCTCCCGAGGAGGAGAAGGCCGACAGCACGGCGAGCACCCGCGCGCACGCGGTCTGCTTCTGTTCCTTGGCCTCGTCACCGGCCCTGGATCGCACGTGCATCGACTCGACCGTCACCGCGCCCTCCTGTGCTCCGCTGCCTGGGGACGGCCTCATCGTGACGCACATTTGTGACGCACGTCAACATTCGTTCCTGCCATCCGGACAGGTTGCTGGTCACGGTTTGGTTTCCGTACCACGAAAGAAGCGAAAGCCGCCCCCCTGGAAAACGCTCGTACGCGAAGGGGGCGGCTTGCACCGGGCTCGCCGCTGGGCGTGCTGTTTCAGCCGCTGGGCGTGACCCGCTGGAGGTAAGCTGCCGCGTCCTCGGGTTCGAAGTACCAGTCCGCGAGATCGGAAGGGTTGTTGACGCCGTTGGCGAACCGGTCGGCCACCACCTGGTTGGTCTGCGCCGCGCCCAGGATCATCTGGACGTGCTCAGGCGGCGGCTCCAGCATCATGTTGGTGAACCGGGTGACGTGACGGGCGTGCTCCCAGTAACGCTCGAACGTCTGCCGCATCCACGCCGCGTCGAACGGTTGGTCGGCACGGCTGAGGATGCCGTCGAGATAGATCTCCGCGCAGCGCGCGGCATTGTTGGAGCCCTGCCCGGTCACCGGGTCGTTGGCCACCACGACGTCGGCCATGCCGAGCACGATGTTGCCGGAAGGCAGCTCACCGACCGGCTTGCGCACCACCGGCGGGTAGCCGCCCGTCAAGGTTCCCTTCGGGTCGGTCAGCTCGGCGTCCTTGAACCGCTCGTACTCCCACGGGATGTACTGTTTGAAGAGTTCCAGCTGCCTGCGTACCTGCTCGTAGGGGTCTGGCCGGTCGGAGAAGGCGTCGAAGGGGCCTCCAGGAATTCCGGACATGTAGAGGATGTCGCAGGCGCCGCTGAGCGTGTAGCCGGGGATGTTGATGTTCTCGCCGATCCCGGGAATGATGTTCATCCACACGTAGACCGAGCCAGGCAGTTCCGGGCGCGGCCCCACGCCGTGCAGGTAGGCCACCGACAACGCCCGCTGTGGCCGCGTGTGCACCGACCGCGAGTCGTCACGGTCGAACAGCTCGACCAGTTCTCCCTTGCCCGCCGCCACGATCGTCAGGTCGTACATTCCGGCGAGCGTGTTGAGGTCGGCCGTGGTGACACCGTGGATGATGACCTTGCCGCCCCAGTCCTCGAACAGCTCCAGCCAGCGCGCCATCTTGACCCGCTGGTCGACCGACTGCGCAGGACCCGGCCACTCCCCCGCCCAGTTGAGCGCTCGATCACCGTCCGGTCCGGCCAGCGAGAACCCCTGGTGGGTGATGGCGGGCGCCACGTCGTCCCACAGGTTGATCCGGTGCTTGCGTTCGATGGTGAGCGCGTCGTCGAACATGCATTGGGTCGACATCACCCGCGCGGCCCGGATCTCGTCCGGTGTCCGCGCCGACATCACGGTGACGTCGTAGTCGTGCTGCCGCAATGTCAGCGCCAACTGCAGGCCCGACTGGCCTGCGCCGACGATCAGGATCTTGCGCATCCGCGCGAGCCCTCCCGTATTTCGTTGTTATCCCCTTTTGTGCCGGTACCGGTCAGCCGCTGTTGGCCCGATCAGCGCCGACGGACGCGAGGTAGGCTGCCGCCTTCTCCGGGTCCATGAACCAGTGCTGGAAATCCGAGGGGTCGCAGAAGCCGTTGACGAACCGGCGTGCCACCGCCTCGTTGTGCTGTGCCGCCCCGAGGATGTCCATGACGTGGGGCGGCGGTGGCTGCAGCATCGCGTTCGTCCACTGTGTCACGTGCTGGGCGTAGTCCCAGTAGGTTTCGAACGTGCCGTGCATCCACTGCCTGTCGAAGGGCTCGCTGCCACGTTGCAGGATGCGGTCCAGATACACCGCGGCGCACTTTGAGGCGTTGTTGGAACCCTGCCCGGTGATCGGGTCGTTGGCCACCACGACGTCGGCCATGCCGAGGACGATGTTGCCGGAGGGCAACTCACCAACCGGCTTGCGCACCACCGGCGGGTAGGAGCCGGTGAGTGTGGCCTTGGAGTCGGTGAGTTCGGCGTTGCGGCTGCGCTCGTACTCCCACGGCAGGTAACGCCGCATCAACTCCAGGGTCCGGTTGAGGTGCTCCTGCGGTTCCGGCCGGTCGTCCCAGCAGTCCAGCGGGCCACCAGGGATGCCCTCGAAGAACAGGATGTCGCAGTTGCCGCTGAGGGTGTAGGCCGGGATCATGAACAGCTCGCCCACACCCGGGATGATGCTGAAACGCACCGCGGCGAACTCCGGGTGTTCGGGCCTGCGCTCCACCCCGTGCGCGTACACCACGGACAGGATCCGCTGCGGCGTGGAGTAGGGCGAGCGGGCGTCGTCGCGGTCGAACAGACCGACAAGTTCGCCCTTGCCCGCCGCCACCACCACCAGGTCGTACATCGACGACAGCGAGTCCAGATCGGCGGTGGTAACCCCGTGGATGATCAGCTTGCCGCCACGCTGCTCGAACAACTCGAGCCAGCCCGCCATCTTCACGCGCTGGTCCACCGACTGCGCGTAGTCGTCCAGCCTGCAGAACCAGTCCAGCGCCCTACTCGAATCGGGTCCCGCGATGGACAGGCCCAGTCCCTCCACCTTGACCGTCTGCGACTCCCACAGGTTCAGCCCGTGGTCGCGCTCGTGTTGCAGAGCGTCGCGGAACATGCACTGCGTGGACATGACTCGCCCACCACGAATCTCGTCCGGCGTACGTGCCGACATCACCGTGACGTCGTAGTCGTGCTCCCGCAACGTCAGGGCCAACTGCAAACCGGACTGGCCCGCTCCGACGATCAGGACGCTACGCATTCGCCCTGACCCTCCCGGGCTCCGACAGCTCCGCCAACGACAAGGTGTAGGAGACGAGCTCCCGCAACGCCTGCGCGGTGGAAGCCGGGTCGCGGGCGTCGCAGGTGATCAACGGAACCTTGGGGTTGAGCGCCAGCGCGTCGCGCACCTCGTCGAGGTCGTGCGCGAGTTGGCCGTCGAACTTGTTGACGGCGACGATGAACGGCAGGTCGGAGTCGTTCTCGAAGTAGTTGATGGCCGCGAACGACTGGTCGATGCGCCTGGTGTCGACGAGCACGATCGCGCCGAGCGCCCCGCGCGAGAGGTCGTCCCACAGAAACCAGAACCGGGCCTGGCCGGGCGTGCCGAACAGGTACAGCAGCAGGTCCGAGTGCAGGGTGATACGTCCGAAATCCATGGCCACCGTGGTGGTCGACTTCGTCCCGTTGGGCGGAAGCTCGTCGATGTCGGAGCCCGCCTCGGTCATCCACGCCTCGGTGTTGAGCGGTGGCACCTCGGAAACCGATCCGACGAACGTCGTCTTGCCGACACCGAAACCGCCCGCGATGACGATCTTCGCGGAAACCGTGAGCAGGCCCGCGTCGTCCTCTCCCTCCGGTGCTGCGAGCCCGGATTCAGGCCGGTAGCCGCTTGAGTCCATCGAGGATCCTCTCGAGTACGTTGCGATCGTGCTGGTAGGCGTGCGCCGTCGGGTGTATGTAGATCGCGCCCTGTGCGGCCAGGTCGCTCACCAGAACCCGGACTACCCCCAGCGGGATGCCGAGCAGGACGGACAGCTCGGCGATCGACACGCGTGTGCGGGCCCGCTCGTACAGCTTCCGCGACTCTGGCATCAGCGAGTCGCTCAGGCTGGGGTCGTAGTGCGGCACGGAGATCAGCGTCTCCACCAGCAGGTCGTAACGCGGTTTGGTGCGTCCTCCGGTGAGTGCGTAGGGACGGATGCGCTTGCTGCGCATCTTCTTCGGCTGACCGGCACCGTTTTCATCGGACATGCGTTCTCACATCCTCGCCGCTGTCAGCCTTGTGTCCTGCGCGCTGTCAGCACGCGGCGCAGGTCGGCACGTATTTCTGGGGTCAGCGCATGACCAGCGTTGGTGACGAACTGCGTCATCTCGTATGCGACGACCTTCATGTCGCAGTCCGGACCGGTCAGCACCGCGAGCCCCGCTCCCGACCCGATGCCCATGAACAGGAAGTACCCCTGCGACAGCCGGATGATGATCTGCTCGCAGGTGCCCTTGTCGAACAACGTCGCGCTGTTGCGGGCCAGACTGAGCAACCCGCTGGCGATGGCGGCGAGTTGCTCGGCGTCATCGCTGCTGACCTGATCGGAGCAGGTCAGCGGGAACCCGTCCGACGACATGATCAACGCGTGCGTGACGCCGTGGACCTTGCGGACGAAGTCGTTGATCAGCCACGAGAAGTTCTGGTTGTGGGATTCGATGTCGGCCGTCACTGCTCTTCCTCAGAACTCGAGTCCGCTTCACCGCTGTCGCGCCGCTGCGCGCGTGCGGTCTGCTCACCGTCGGAGAAGGCGTCGAGGTCGGCGAGCAACTTTTCGTGGCCCTCCGGGTCCGGCCAGTCCGGTTCCTTCTCCACGCGGGCGGGGGCCTCGCCACGCTCACCGGAGGGGTTCTTCAGACTCCGGGACACCCGGCGCGGCAGGCCGCTGGGTGTGGTCCCTCCGTCCGACGGCACCGGCCTCGGCTTGGGTAGCCGGGTGGGTTCGTGCTCGCGCGGCGGCGCCGACATGGCGTTGCGCTGCGGCAGCCCGCTCGCGGTGGTGGCGGGCGGCTCCGTGAGCACCGACGAACCGGGTGCGGCCGCCGGTTGGAAGGCGCCTGCCGGACGCGGTGTGCTGCCGTTGGGCGGCGGCTGCGACACGACCACGGTCTGTGTGCCCGACCAGCTCGCCTCCGGCAACTCGGCCACCAACGAGCCGGGAAGCAGCACGGTCGCCGTGGTGCCGTGGGGAAGCCTGCGCTCGAGGAACACCCGCATCTGGTGCCTGGCCGCGAGCCTGCGCACCACCGCCAGCCCCATGTGCCGCACCGCGTCGTCGTCGAGCACCGGGGCGGTGGACAGCCGCTCGTTGAGCTCGCGCAGCCGCTCAGGAGGCAGGCCGATGCCCTCGTCCTCGATCCGGACAAGCACGCTGCCCTGCTCGGTGAGGTGTGCGCTGACCCGCACCAGCGAGTTCGGCGGGGACTGGTTCGCGGCGTTGTCGAGCAGCTCGGCGAGCAGCCTGCTGAGGTCCTCCGCGGCGAAGCCGACGACGCCAAGCGAGACCACCCGGCCGATGGTGATGCGGGAGTACTGGTCGATGGACGACATGGCGGCGCGTACGGCGTCCACGAGCGACGCCGTGTCGGAGGTCATGTCGCTGGCATCGCGTCCCGCGAGCACCCGCAGGTTCTCGGCGTTGCGGCGCAGCCTGGTCGCCAGGTGGTCCAGCCGGTAGAGCTGGGCGAGCCGCTGGTCGTCCTCCTCCTTGCTCTCCATCTCCTCGAGCTGGGAAAGCAGCGAGTCGACGAGGTTCAGGTCACGCAGAGCGATGCTCGCGCAGATGTCGATGAGCGCCTGCTCGGAGTCGCCTCCCGCCGGCGCGGGCGGCGGCGCCTCGATAGCAGGTCGTTCCGAAGCCGGCAGCGGCACAGGCGCCGTTACCGGCCTTGGATTGGCCAAAAACTGGGCCGCCGCCACTCGCGAACGGTCCAGCAACACACGTGAGCGATCCAGCAAGTCGCGTGCTCTTGCCCGCCTCGCCATGGCAGTCCACAACCTTCTTGTCGCGTACGGGCCCTCAAGGGAGTTCGGTCACCCCGCTGACCGACGGAGGCTATGCAAGCACGGACGGGTTATCTTGTCCACAACCGGTCCGTGAGTCGTCGCTACGGGTGATGTGCTATTAGCCCCTCCGCGCCACGTCGGACCGGTCGACACCCGTTCGAGGTGCACAACGCGGGGCAGGACGCACACCCTGGGTTGCCAGCCTGCCGGTGGCCTTTGGCAAGATACGAGCCCTGGTGCGCAAGGTTGGCCGTCGACAAGCTCGGTGAGGCGTGATCGTGGAAGGATTCGCAGTGAACTCCCAGACCGCGCAGGTCGACGATCTTCGGCTCGTCGCGCTGCAAAGCGCCGTCAACTGCACCGATCTGTTCGTCCGCTTCCAGCTCACCGAATGGTCGCTGCTGGACATGTTCGACGACGTCGCCGCCGCCGCGAGGGAGCTGGTGCAGGCGGTGGTGGACAAGACGGCCGCCGACGCGCCCGGCTTCGTCACCGTGCGGCTTCGACTGTCCGGCGACTGCCTGCTCGTGGAGGTCGAGGACGACCAGGTCGCGCGGGCCCACGACGAGGCACCGGTCGTGCGTGGCAGGCAGACCGGCTCGGTCCCGCTGGAGGGCAGGGGCAAGCTGGTGTGGTGTGAACTCCCGTTGCCGCCGGGAATGACCGCCGAGCGGGTCCGGCTGCCCCGCCGCGACCAGCGACGGTCGCAGGTTCCCGAGCACCCCGACGGGGAGGCACCCGGGCCGGACCCGGAGCTCGTCGACCGGGTACTGGTGGGCCTGCAGCGCCGGGAGTGGTGACGCCGCCCGCCTCGCCCGCGAGTCCCCCGCTCCCGCCCGCGAGTTCCCCGTTCCCGCCCGCGAGTTCCCCGTTCCCGCCCGCGAGTTCTGCCTTCCCGCCCGCGAGATCCCCGCTGCGGGAGCGTCGTGGCGCGGTAGCGGCGCCCGGTGTAACGGTTCGGCACGGCAACGACGGCTCGGCCTTACCCAGCAAGGCCCGCATGCTCGACGATCTCGACCACGGCCGCCTCGTCGCCGAATGCCATCACGTGCACACCCGCGACGCCCTCGATCTCGCGTACCCGGCCTACGATCTCGGTGCACAGCCGTAGCCCCTCCTGCCGGAACCGGCGCGGCGCCACCCCCAGCAACCGGTCGGCCACCGCGTCCGGGACGCGCACGCCGGGCAGCCCGGTGCGCAGGTGGTGCAGCATCGCCGGAGTCCGCGGGTAGCCCACCCCGGCGAGAATCCGGCAGCGCTCGTGCAGGCCCAGCGCCCGCACCGCCGCCATCCAGCGGGCGAACCCGGCCACGTCGAACACGAACTGCGTCTGCACGAACTCCGCGCCCGCCGCGATCTTCTTTCCGAGGCGCGCCGCGCGCTCGCGCACCGGCGGCACGAACGGGTTCTCCACCGAGCCGATCCGCCAATGTGGCGGGGGATCCACGCGGCTGCCCGACAGCAGCCGGCCGCGGTCGCGCAGCATGCTGGCCGTCCACACCAGCTGCACGCTGTCGAGATCGAACACCGGCACGGCCTGCGCGCCGGGTGGGTCGCCGGCCAGCAACAGCACGTTCGGGATGCCGAGCGCCCCAGCACCCAGCAGGTCGGCCTGTACCGCCATGCGGTTGCGGTCCCTGCCGGTCAGCTGCATCACCGGCTCCACGCCCGCGCGCAGCACCAACACAGCCGCCGCCAGGCTCGACATCCGCACCGTGGCACCCGGATTGTCGGTCACGTTCACCGCGTCGACCCGGCCGCGCAGCAGCCGCGCCCTGGCCTCGACCTGCTCGGGGTCGGCGCCCCTCGGCGGCCCGAGTTCGGCGGTGACGGCGAACCGCCCCGCCGCGAAGGCCTCGGCGAGGCTCACCTGATCACCGGCCGGGCCCCGACGCCACCGACCGGGCCGACCCCAGAGCCGGCCGGGTTCGCACTCATCGCTCCACTATCGGCCCCACCTCGGCTGCTCGCTCAGCGAGCTCGGATTCAGCCTGGCGCTGTTGTCGCCGCCGCCAGCAACCGCGCCGCCGCGTCCACGTCGTGTTCGCGCACCACCACCAGCACGCCGTCGGCCAGCGAGCGGGCCTGCTCCACCAGTTCGCTCGCCAGCAGAAGACCGACGCCGCGGCCGTCGTCACCCGCCCGTTCCCGCTGCGCAAGCGTCGACAGTGTCGAAAGCGGAACCGTGACGTCGGGTACCTCGTAGGCGAGGAACTCCGCCTCTGCGAACCCGCTCAGCGGCGAGACGGCGACGAGTATCGGGACGCCCTCGTCGGACAGTTCCGCCACCATCCAACGCAACGTGGTCAGCTCGTACACCGGTCTGGTGATGAGGAACTGGGCACCCGCGGCGATCTTGGCGCGGGTGCGCGCGATCTCCGCGTCGACGTCCTCGGCACCCGGGTTGCAGCGGGCCCCGATGTGGAACGACGTCTTCGTGGCCAGCGAAAGGCCGTCGCAGTCACGGCCGTCGTTGAGTCCTGCCACCAACTCGACGAGGCCGACCGAGTCGACCTCCCAGATGCCGTCCGCGTTGGGATAGTCGCCACGCAACGGCGGGTTGCCGGTCTCGCACACCACCGTGCGGGTACCGAAGGCGTGTGCGCCGAGCAGGTCGGCCTGTAGGGTCATGATCGTCTTGTCCCAGGTGGTGACCGTGGCGATCGTCTCGATGCCCACCTCGGACTGCAGGTGCAACGCCAGGCTGGTCGAGCTCAGCTGCGCTCCCGCGCCACCCGCGGCGGAGACGAGGATCAGCTCGGCCCCCCGTTGCCGCACCTCGGTTGCCAGCTCAGCGGCCTCGTCGGCGACACCGCCCCGCGGCGGCGCGATCTCGGCCGCGACGACGAAGCCGCCCTCTGCGAAGCGCTGCGCGAGCCCACCCTGCTCCTCGGGCGCCGCGGCGGGTGGCCTGGCCGCCCGCCCGCGCGAGGTTCTCCTGACGTCCAAATCGGACACAGCGGCGGCGACCGCCCTGATATGCCCCGGGGTGGTGCCGCAGCAACCGCCGACGATCGAGACGCCTCGCTCGGCGCAGCGGCGGGCATAGCGGGCGAAGTAGTCGTGATCGAGGCTGTACTCGAACCGGCGCCCGCGCACTCTGCGCGGCAACCCGGCGTTGGGCTGCGCGCTCAGTGGCAGCGTGGTGTGCCTGCGCAGCTGCTCCGCCACCGCAAGCGTGCGTTGCGGCCCGACGGTGCAGTTCACTCCGAGCGCGGTGACGTCGAGTTCGGCGAGTGCTGTTGCCACCTCGCGCGGGGTCTGCCCTCCAGGGGTACGGCCCTCGGAGGTGAACGTGGCCTGAGCCAGGATCGGCAACCCGGTCGCCGTGGCCGCGGTCAGCACCGCCTCGGCGAGTTCGTCGAGGTAGCCGAACGTCTCCAGCACCAACAGATCGACGCCCGCGTCCGCCAGCGCCAGCACCTGTTCGCGAACGGCGGCAGCGCGGTCGGCGGCACCGACCTGGTTTCGCCTGCCCGTGCTCACCGCGGGCGCGACCGAACCACCGACGAAGACCTGCCGCCCGGCCCGCCTTGCCGCCTGCCTCGCCAACCGGACCCCGGCGCGGTTGATCTCGCCGATGTCGCCGGAGAAGCCGTGTTCGGCCAGCCTCGGCCTGCTCGCGCCGAACGTGTTGGTCAGCAGGATGTCCGCCCCTGCGTCGACATAGCTTTCGTGGACCGTGCTGACAAGGTCGGGATTGGACAGATTCAATTCCGGCAGCGACCGGTCGAGTGAGTTGCCCGCCGCGTGCAGCATGGTCCCCATCGCGCCGTCGCACACCAGCAGCCGCTCGCGTACGGCTTCGGCGAAGTCGCTCATCGTCCCTCCCCGACCGCGTCCAGGATCTCCAGCGCGACCTGCGCCAGCAACCGGTCGCGGTAGCTGCCGAAGTCCAGTGAGGTCAGCTCCTCCACCCTGCGTACCCGGTAGGTCACCGTGTTCGGGTGCACGTGCAGTACCTGCGAGGCACGCTGCGGGCTGTTGTTGGCCCTGAAGTAGCAGCCGAGCGTAGTGAGGTAGTCGGCGGCGTTGCCGCGCCCGCCCGCGGTGAGCCCGCCGAACACCTCACGTGCGAACTCCCGCAACTGCTCGGGATCGGCCACCTGCAGAAGCAGCCGGTGGATTCCGAGGTCCTCGAAGGCGACGGCGACCCCGGTGCGGCCCATCCGCCTGGTCACCTCCACCGTGCGCCGCGCTTCGCCGTAGGAGCGGGCGATCTCCGTCGGCGGACGGCACACCGCCCCGATCCCCGCGGTGACCGCGACCGTGCGGAACAGTTCCCGCATCCGGCGCAGGCAGTCCCGCGCCAGCCGCTCGGCCCTCGGCGCCTCGGGGTCGGGTTCGCCGAGCACCACAACCACCTCGGCGTCGCGCACCGCCGTGATCGCCTCCGGCGCGTGCGTGGTGAAGAAGCGTTCAACGGCCGAGGCCACGCGCCTTTCCAGTTCCGCGCTCTCGCCACCGGAGCCAGGCTCGTCGTTGTCGTACACCAGGCAGATCACCCGGTGGTCGCGCTCGGTGTCGTAACCGAGGTGGCGTGCCCACCGCAGCACCTCCTCGGCGTCGCCGCCGGTTCCGGACAGCAGGCCCTCGACGAGGTCGTAACGGACCTGTGTCGCGGCGGCGGCCACCACGCGCTCGCGGCCGAGTATCACGCCGCAGATCGTGGCCGCGTGTTCGGTCAGCAGCAGCCGCAGGTCCTCACCGGTGCGCTCGGCGGCATCGTCCAGGGTCATCAGGTAGGCGGGGACCTGGTCGCCGACGAGGATGGGAGCGACGATGACGGGCCCGGCCTCCTCAACGTCGGGAAGCCGCAGCGCACGCCGGGTCCTGCCCGCGACGCCGAGCACCTGCGCCAGCCGAGGGTGCACCATGCGCTCACCCACCAGCCGCGCCGCCTCGTCGGTGCTCGACGTGGGCGACGCTGCCGCGAGCACGGTGAGCTTGTCGTCGACGACGGCCACGGTTGCGTCGACACGCTCGGCGATCAGTTCGGTGACCGCCTCGATGCCGTCGTCCTGCACCGCCAGGCTGGACAGGTGACGGTAGACGGCGACAAGGCGTCGCAGCGCGACATTCTCGCGCCCGATGTCGTCGGTTTCCGCCAGCCTCGGCGCCACCATGCCGGGAGGTTAGCAGAAGCGGCGCCGCACCCGATGTCGAGTCGTTGTGCTCGACCACAACAAGAACCCGCCGAGAATCCTTTCGGTGACCGAAAACCCCGGTTGCGCGGCCGGGAAGGAGTTGTTTCGCGGCCCACGCGATTGGCGCTCACCTGCTGGTGAAGCCGCGCCGATCGGCGAGGGAACCGCGCAGGAAACGTCCGACGTAGTGGACCGCACCCGGTATTGTGCCCGGATCACAGATTCGCCCGGCACGGTTTGTGCCCGCACTCATTGTCGCCGCGAGAACGGCGCGCGTAGCGTCGGCGCTCTACGGCAAGCGATCGGGGTGCGATATGAGCGGCGCGAGCGGCACGGAATCTTGCCCGCACTGCGGGCTTCCACTGGCGAGCACGGACCAGGATTCGGTGCGAGCCCTGACGCGCGAGGTCGAGAAGCTGCGCGGTATCGCCCGCGACCGGGCAGGAGCGGAGGCGGCTTCGGCCAGGCAGGACCGGCAGCGCATCGAGGAGCTGACCCGCGAGGTGCGGTACCTGCGCGAAACGGTCGCCCGGCTCAGGGGTGCTCCGGCGGCACGTCCCCTGCTGCGTTCCTGACATCGGCCGCGCAGCGCAGGATGGCGGCCGCACTGCGGTCGACGTCGGCCTCGGTGGTGGAGTGGTTCGACACCGCTATCCGCAGGTAGCGATTGCCCCGCCAGGTGGTGCCACCCAGCCAGCAGGTGCCCTCACGCTGCACGGCCTCGATCACCCGCTCGGTCTGTTCGTCGTCGCCGAACCGGACGAGCACCTCGTTGAGCACCACCTCGTTGGCGACCCACGCGCCGCCGTCGGCCAGTGCCGAGGCGAACCGGCGAGCCAGCGTGTGGCAGCGCAGTATCAGCCGGGCAAGGCCGTCCCTGCCAAGTTCGCGCAGCGCGGCCCACACCGCGAAACCCCTGGCCCGCCGCGACGACTCGGGAACGAGGTCGCCCAGCGCGGGCGAGCCCGTGCCGGACCCGGCGAGATAGGCGGCGGTGTAGGACATCGCCGCCGCGTGTACGTCGGGGCGCGAGCAGAACGCGAAGCCGCTGTCGTAGGGCACATTGAGCCACTTGTGCCCGTCGCAGGCCCACGAGTCGGCGAGTTCGACGCCGTCCACGAGGGCCGCCGTCGCCGGGCTCGCCGCCGCCCACAGCCCGAACGCGCCGTCCACATGCGACCAACCGCCGTGCCGCCGCACGAGCCCGCAGGCCGCGCGCAGGTCGTCGCACGCGCCGGTGTTCACGTTGCCCGCCTGCAGGCACACCAGCACGGGGCCGCGGCCGCTGTCGAGCACCCGTTCCAGGTCCGCGATGTCGATCGCACCGTTGCTGTCGGCGGCCACCGGTTCCAGCACCGAGGTTCCGAAACCGAGCAGCCGCAACGACGCGTCGATCGTGGCGTGCCGTTCCCGGCTCGCCACGACGCGAACCTTCGGTGCACCCGCGAGCCCGTCGCGTTCGACGTCCCAGCCCGCCCGCGCCAGCAGGTGGTGCCGCGCGCAGGCAAGGCCAACGGTGTTGGCCGCCTGGCCGCCGGTGACGAACCCGACCGAGACCCCTTCGGGCAGGCCGAGCACGTCCGCGAGCCATTCACCCGCCACCTGCTCGGCGGCGGCCGCGGCCGGCGCGACGACGGCGTTGAAGGCGCACTGGTCCCAGCCGGTGGCGAGCATGTCGGCCGCGGTAGCGGCAGGCAGCGAGCCTCCGACGACCAGTCCGAAGAACCGGGGGCCGACGGTGGCGACGAGACCGTCCTGCGCGGCGGCGCGCAGCTGGCGCAGCACCTCGCCGGGCGGGGTCGGCTCACGCGGCAGTTCGCCGCCGAACCGCTCGCGAAGCGTGTCGGCGTCGATGCGGGCGCCGACGTCACGAAGGTGCGCGCCGCGCCGGTAATCGGCCGCGGCGGTCGCGGCCCGCGTCAGCAACTCCGTCAGCTCGTCCACGAGGCCTGACTGTACGCATGCGTACCGCGCCCGCGCTGGCGAGCACGACCGCCGCGATGCCCACCCATTCGACGGCGGCCAACCGCTGGCCGAGTACGGCGAATCCGGCGAGCGCCGCGATGGCCGGTTCCAGGCTCATCAGCACGGCGAACGTCGCAGAGGGCAGCGTGCGCAGCGCCAGCAGCTCCAGCGTGTACGGCAGCATCGACGACAGCACCGCCACGGCGAGGCCCAGCGCCAGCGTGACCGGATCCAGCAGCGCCGTACCCGCGGCGGCCGCGCCGACCGGCAGGCTCAGCACGGCACCGAACACCAGCGCGAGCGCCAGCCCGTCCGCGCGGGGGAAGCGGGCGCCCACCCGCGAGCTGAGCACGATGTAGCAGGCCCACAACACGCCTGCCGCCAGCGCGAAGGCCACGCCCGCTGGTTCCAGCCGCGTGAACCCGCCCCGCCCGAGTAGGAACACCCCGGCCAGCGCCAGTGCCGCCCACCCCCAGCTCGCCGGGCGGCGTGAGGTGGCCGCCGACAGTGCCAGCGGCCCCAGCACCTCGAGTGTCACGGCCGATCCCAGCGGGATGCGTTCGATCGCCTGGTAGAACAGGGTGTTCATCCCAGCCAGCGTTGCGCCGAAGGCCGCCACGTGCAGCCAGTCCCGCTGCCGGTACCCGCGCACGGCCGGCCTGCACACCACCAGCAGCACGGCGGCGGCGAACACCAGCCGCAGCGCCACCACCCCGAGCGATCCGGCGCGAGCGAACAGCAGCGCGGCCACGGCCGCACCGAACTGCAGCGAAAGTGCCCCACTCAGCACCAGCCCCACCGAGCCGAGCCGCCGGGTGGAACCGGGTGGATGGGGCGGGGAATCGGGTAGCGAATCGGCGCGAGTCACCAGCTGGACGCTATGGGCGCGGCCGTCGGCTGTGAAATGCCGATCGAGGTGGCATTATGCTTGCCGCGCATGACCGTCGAGCTGCGCCACCTGCGTTGCTTCCTCGCCATCGCCGAGCAGGGCAACATCACCCGCGCCGCCGAGAAGCTGCACCTGTCCCAGCCCGCCGTGTCGCGGACACTGCGCCAACTCGAAGCGCATCTCGGGGTTCGGCTGGTCGACCGCTCCACCCACAAGCTGGCGCTCACGACGCAGGGCGAGCGGTTACGCGAGCGGGCGGCCACCGCGCTCGCCGCCGTGCGGGAGGCGCTCGACCCCGCAGGGGTGGGGCCGTCGCCACTGCGAGTGGGACACGCGTGGGCCGCGCTGGGCCCGCACACCGCGACCCTGCTCCGGCGCTGGGAGCGCGAGCATCCCGGGTCACCGCTGGAGCTGCTGCGCGTCGACGAGCGCACCGCGGGGCTTACCGACGGCAAGGTGGATGCCGCACTGCTGCGGACGAAGGTGTCGGTGAGCGCCGTGGTGTGCGAGCCGGTGCTCACCGAGCGGCGGGTCGCGGCCGTGCCGACAGGGAGCCGCCTCGCGGGGCACCGGACGCTGAGCATGGCCGACTTCACCGGCGAGACGGTGGCCGTCAACCCCGTCTCCGGTGTCACCACGCTCGACCTGTGGCCGGTGCGGACCCGCCCGACCAGGACGCTGGAGGTGGCCAACACCGACGACTGGCTTGCCGCGATCGCCGCGGGCCGCGCGGTCGGGCTCACCACATCGGCGACACCGAGTGTGCACACCTATCCGGGTGTCACGTTCCTGCCGGTCACCGACGCCCCACCCATTCGGGTCGTACTCGCGTGGCGGCGCGACCGCCCTCATCCCGCCGTGCCTTCGCTGCTCGGGCTCGCCCGCGACGTGGTCGCCACTCGCTGAACCCCGCCGGGCGGGCGGCCGGGATGCGCCAAGGGCACGATGGGCGCATGACGTTCGAATCGATGACGAGACGGCGACCCATCGCGGGCGCGACGGCCGTCACCCTCGGCGACCGCCGGGTCAGGCTGCTCGACCGCGCCAGGATCTACAACTGCGGGATCACCCCCTACGACGTGACCCACCTCGGTCACGCCGCGACGTTCGTCTGGGTGGACACACTCAGCCGGGTGCTACGGGTGCTCGGCGTCGAGCCGATCGTGTGCCGCAACGTCACCGACATCGACGACGTGCTCGACGACGCGGCACGGGAAGCCGGGGTGCGCTACGACCACTTCGCGGCGTTCGGCCAGTTCCGCTTCGAGGGCGACATGACCGCGCTGAACGTACGCACCCCCGACTACGAGCCAAGGGCACATCGCTACGTGGACGCGGTGATCCGGCTGGCGGCCGCGCTGGCCGAGGGGGGCTCCGCGTACGTGCGTGAGGGCGGGGTCTTCTTCCGAGGCAGCCACGTCGTGCGGCGTTGGGGGCTCGAAGAGCGGGAGGCGCTGCGACTGGCGAGGGAGTTCGGCGGCAGGCCGGACGATCCGGCGAAGGACGACCCGTTCGACGTCGCGGTGTGGCAGCCCGCCGAACCCGGTCACCCGGCATGGGACTCACCGTGGGGTCCCGGCAGGCCGGGCTGGCACGCCGAGTGCGTGGCGATGTACACTTCCACGTTCGGCGTCGGCGTGGACATCCACGCGGGTGGTGCGGACCTGCGGTTCCCGCACCACGCCTACCACGCCGCGATGGCGGAAGCGCTGACCGGCGTCGCGCCGTACGCGCGGGCCTGGATGCACGTCGGCGCCGTCACCGTCGACGGGGCCAAGATGGCGAAGTCAACGGGCAATCTGGTGTTGCTCGAGGATCTGCTCGCAACCCACCCCGCGCCGGTGGTGCGGCTGGCGATCATCGACCGGCCGTGGGCGCAGTCGTGGGACTACTCGCCAGGCGTGCTCGACGTCGCCGCGGCCCGGCTGGAGGACCTGCACCAGGCGGCGGGCAGCCGGGTCGGCGTGACCGATGAGGACGATGTGGAACGGCTGCGCCAGCTACTGAGCGCTGACCTGGACGTGCCTGCCGCGCTGGACTTCGCCATCGAGCGTGGCGGCGGCGCGGCGCGGCTGCTCACCGCGGCGCTCGGGCTGAGCTGAACCTCGACACTGAACCTCGACACTGAAGGTCGACACGGACGGCGGCGGTGAGGTGGCGGGCAAGAACTCCTCACCGCTGCCTTCTCGGCAGTGACTTCTCGGCAGTGACTTCTCGGCAGTGCCTGCTGAGCGGCACGTTTCCGCCGTGGCCGTGCCACAGGGTGCACAGCAAGACTGGCTGACTCCCGTGCACTGTGTCCATGGAGGGTCGGCGCGTCCGCTCCGTAGCTTCGGGTGAGCGCAACCGCACCGACTCCCCGGAGGGTGGTCCACATGACCGAGCTTCTCTCGCACGCAGAGTTCCGCGCCGCGCTGGAGGACGCCATCAAGGGCCGAGAGGCGAAGAACGCGTCGTTCAGCAGGGCATGGGCGGACGGCGAACTCAAGCGCCACCACTTCGCCCGCTGGGCGGAGAACCATTACCACTACGTGGGTCCCTTCGCCGACTACCTCGGCTACATCTACGGCAACACGCCCGATTCCTGCACAGGGGCGAAGGACTTCCTGCTGCAGAACATGTACGAGGAGGAGCTCGCCGACATCCGCCACACCGACCTGCTCATCCGGTTCGCGCAGGCGTGCGGCACCACCCGAGAACGGGTGGAGGACCCGATGAACATGAACGCGGTCACCCGTGGCCTGCAGGCGTGGTGCTATGCCACCGCGATGCGTGAGCACTTCGCGGTGGCCACCGCCGCGCTGGTGGTCGGGCTGGAGTCGCAGGTGCCGAGCATCTACCGCAAGCAGATCGTGCCGTTGCGGGAGGTGTACGGCTTCACCGAGGACGAGATCGAGTTCTTCGACCTGCACATCACCTCCGACGAGGTGCACGGCGAGCGTGGGTTCCAGATCGTGCTCGACCACGCCGACACCCCGGCACTGCAGCAGCGCTGCCTCGACTTCGTGCGCTGGGGCGCGGAGATGCGGTTCGCCTACACCAAGGCGCTCTACGACACCTACGTCGCGCCCGACCTCGTCACCGCCTGAGCGCCCGCCATGGCCGAGTGGCTCCACCTCGCCGACCTCAGCGAGCTCGTCAGGCGGAAGAAGAAGCGCGTCGTGGTGGCGGGCGAGCAGATCGCACTGTTTTTGGTGGACGGTCGGGTCTACGCGCTGCACGACGTCTGCGTGCACAAGCAACGGTCACTGAGCAAGGGCGTCGTGCTTGGCGGCGCGGTGGTGTGCCTCGGCCACCAGTGGCGGTTCGACCCGGCGACAGGGCAGGCCCACGACCAGCCGCTGTGCCAGCCGACCTACGACGTACGCGTCGACGGCGACCGGGTGTATGTCAACCCGGTCCGCCGCGGGCGCGTCGGCGCGGCGGGGTGAGCCGGGTGAGCGGCACCGACGGCACCGCAAGCATCGGCACCATCGCGATCGTCGGCGCGGGGCAGGCGGCGGCAGCGGCGACGCGGACGCTGCGCAGGCGCGGCTACGAAGGGCGGATCGAACTGATCGGCGCCGAGCCGGAGCCGCCGTACCAGCGGCCACCGCTGTCCAAGGAGTATCTGGAGGACCCGACCACCGCGGGTGAGTTGGGACTGCTGTCGCAGCGGTGGTGCACCGAGAACGCGGTGCGGCTTCGGCTAGGCCGTACCGCGGTGGGGATCGACCCGGCCGAGGGTGCCGTGCTGCTGCAGGGGGGCGGCTCGGTGAGGGCCGACCGGGTGCTGGTGGCGACCGGCGGGCGGCCGCGCGCCTTGCCCGGGGTCGCAGGCGAACGCGTGCACACCCTACGCACGCGCCGCGACGCCGATCGGCTGCGCGAGCGGCTTTCGCCGGGCGCACGGCTCGTCGTGGTCGGCGCGGGGTTCATCGGCTCGGAGGTGGCCGCCACCGCACGCGCGCTCGGGGTGGATGTGGTGCTGCTGGAGGCCCTCGACGTGCCGATGCGCCACCTGCTCGGCCCCCGACTGGGCGCGGTGTGCGCCGAGTTGCACCGCTCCAACGGGGTCGAGGTGCGACCTCGGCAGGCGGTTGCCTCCGTGGTGCACGGCCGCGACGGGGTCACCGTGGTGACCGAAACCGGAGCACGAATCGACGCCGACGCCGTGGTGGTCGGGATCGGAATCGAGCCCAATGTGGACGTCGTCGCGGACGCGGGCATCAAGGTGGACAACGGGATAGTCGTCGACGGCTGCTGCCGGACGAGCTCGCCGTCGGTGTTCGCGGCAGGCGACGTGGCCAACCATTACCACGCGCTGTTCGGCGAGCACATCCGCGCCGAACACGTCGAAGCGGCCAGCAGGCTGGCAACCACCGCGGCCGACGCGATGCTCGGCCACGCCGCACCGTTCACCGAGCCGCACTGGTTCTACTCCGACCAGTACGGGGTGAACCTGCAGTACACCGGGTACGCGCCACGCTGGGACGAGATCGTGGTCAGGGGTTCGCTGTCCGATTTGGACTTCTGCGCGTTCTACCTGCTGGAAGGTGTGGTGCGGGCGGCGTTCGCCGCCGAGCGGGGAGAGGACGCGATGGCGGCGAGGGAGTTGGTTTCACAGCAGGCCGTGGTGGAGCCGGACGTGCTGCGCGACGACGACGTCGACCTGTTCGAACTGATGATGGAGGGTGCCGGGTGAGCGCGAACTTGATCGGTGGCGAGTGGAGGGGCTCGGCGAGCGGCAGGGTGCGAGACCGCCACAACCCGGCCGACACCAGGCAACTGGTGGCCACCGCGCCCGACTCCACGGCCGCCGACGTCGATGCCGCCGTCAGCGCGGTCGCCGACGGCCACGTCGAATGGTCCCGCACCTCGCCGCAGCGGCGAGCCGAGGTCCTGGACACCGCAGCGGCACTGCTCGAACGCGACCAGGAGAAGCTGGCGGCCGAGCTGGTGGCCGAGGAGGGCAAGACGCTGGCCGAAGCCACCATGGAGGTCCGCCGCACCCCGGCGAACCTGCGCTTCTACGCCGGCGAGGCGCTGCGCGCGACGGGCAGCACCTACCCTTCGGAATCCGGACTGGTCTACACCGCACGTTCCGCCGTGGGTGTCGTGGCGGCCATCACCCCGTGGAACTTCCCGCTCAACATCCCCTCCCGCAAGCTGGGTCCTGCGCTGGCGTGCGGCAACGGCGTGGTCTACAAGCCGAGCGAGGTCACACCGCTGCTGGCGACGCGGCTGGTGGAGGCGTTGCTGGAGGCGGGGGTTCCCGCTGGGGCGCTGGCACTCGTGCACGGTGGCGCGGAGGTGGGCGCGGCACTGGCGAGGGACCGGCGGGTCGCGGCCGTCACCTTCACCGGTTCCACGGCCGCGGGCAACAGCATCCATGGCGCCGTGGGAGCCAGCAGGCGCTGCCAACTGGAGATGGGTGGCAAGAACCCGGTGGTCGTGCTTCCCGATGCGGACCTGGACCGGGCGGCGGCGATCGTGGTGCGTGGCGCGTTCGGCCTTTCCGGACAGGCCTGCACCGGAACCAGCAGGGTGATAGCCGCCGACACCGTGCACGACGAACTGCTCGCGCGCGTGGTGCGGCGGGCCGAGGCGCTGCGACTCGGCGAAGGGCTCGCCGACGGGGTGGAGATGGGCCCGCTGGCCACGGCGCAGCAGCTGGCCAAGACCGCCGAGTACGTGCGGATCGGGCTCGCCGAGGGCGCGGTGCTGCGCACCGGCGGGCAGGCGCCCGACGGCGCGCGGTACGAACACGGCCACTTCTTCCTGCCCACGGTGTTCAGCGAGGTCGCCGCTGGGTCGCGGCTGGCCCGCGAGGAGATCTTCGGCCCGGTGCTCGCGTTCCTGCGCGCCGGTTCCTTCGACGAGGCCGTGCGGCTGGCCAACGACAGCGACTACGGGCTGTCGGCGGCGGTGGTGACGCCCGACCTCGGTGCCGCGCTCGACTTCGCCGACCGGGTGCGGGCCGGTCTGGTGAAGGTCAACCAACCCACCACCGGAATGGCCATGAACGCGCCGTTCGGTGGGCTGAAGGAATCGAGCACGCAGACGTTCAAGGAGCAGGCGGGCGAGACGATGTCGCGCTTCTACACCGTGGAGAAGACGGTGTACGTGGCGTCCTGACCTGACCCGGCGGTCACCGCTTCCCCACCACAGCCAAGGAAGGAATATCGCGATGGAGTACGTCAGGGTGGCCCGTTCCGGCCAGGTGCCCGACGGCTATGTCCGCCGGTTCTTCGCGGGCGAGCTGGAGCTGGCCGTCGCGAGATTACGCGGCACCGCCTACGCGACGTCGAACTACTGCACCCATCTGGACTGCCTGCTGTCGTCGGGCAAACTGGTCGACGACGGCATCGGCTGCTCCTGCCACGGCAGTGTGTTCGACCTGCGAACCGGCGAGGCGGTCTGCCCGCCCGCGACGGAGCCGATCAAGACGTTCCCCGTCAAGGAGGAGAACGGCGAGATCTTCGTCGGGTTGACCGAGCACGACATCGCGCAGGGCCGCAGGCTCGCGGGTCCCCGGCGTCGCGGAACCGCCGGTTGAGGAGGTAGGCGGTGACCGGCGAGACCGACCGTGCCCACGACGTTCCGCCTCGGGCGGCACCGCCGCCGCAGGGTGACTACGTGCCCGCCGTGGTGTACGGCGGGCTGGCGTTCAGCGCGGGCATGACGCCGAGGAGCGGTGGGCGGCTGCGGGTGAGGGGGCGGGTCGGCGAGGACGTCGGCACGCGCGAGGCAGGCCAGGCCGCGGCGCTGTCGGCGGCCAACGCGCTGCTGGCGCTTGCCGAGGCCGCGGGAGGGTTGGACCGCATCGAGCGGTGCCTGCGGTTGACGGTGTACGTGGCGTGCGCGGAGGACTTCACCGAGCACTCGGCCGTGGCCGACGGCGCGTCACGGACGCTGCGTGGCTGGCTCGGCGAGCGCGGCGCCGTCGCGCGTACCGCGGTGGGGGTCCGCTGCCTGCCGTCGGGCGCGGCCGTGGAGGTGGACCTCACCGTCGCCGTGCGGTAGCCGAGGAGGTGTTCGTGGCGGGCGGTGCTTGCGGCCGGGAAGGGCAGCACCGCCCGCGGTGTCGCTATGCCACGGGCAGCGTGGTGGTGTGCTCGGTGTGCTCGGCGAAGGCGCGCAGCGCCGCGGCACCGACGGCCTTGTCCTGCTCGCCGTTGCCGCCGCTGATGCCGACTCCCCCGACGATCTGCCCCTCGTACTCGATCGGGAAGCCGCCGACGAAGATGGCGAACTTGCCCGGCAGCATGTGGCTGATCCCGAACGCCTCGTTACCGGGAAGCGCGGGTCCGTCCGGCGGTTCGTTGAACTTGTGGGTGGCCCGCTCGTGCCCCGCCGCGGTGAACGCCTTCGCGATCGCGATCTCCACGCCGGTCAGCCGGGCTCCTGGCAGCCGGTGCAGCGCGACGACGTTCCCGCCGTCGTCGCAGACGCAGATCGTCTGCCGCACCCCGAGTTCCTCCGCCTTGGCGCGAGCCGCCGCCAGCATCGGCAGCGCGTCGTCCAGCGTGATCCGGTTGACCGTGTGCACGTTCGTCCTCCTCGCGGTCGCTTTCGGCGTCACCAATCTGACGCTTGCGCGCGGGGGGCGGCAATGGTCAAGCTGCCGTATCGCCGTCGAGGAATGCTGTGCAGTCTGTCCATGAGGGGGCAGTGTGGAACCCAGCGTGAGAAGCACCGTGGAGGACTCCGTGCGGGACGGCACGGACCCTGGTGAGCTGACCCTGGCCAGGCTGCTGCAGGAGCGCCCGTTCAGGGAAGCGGACGTGGCTGGGCCGACCGACGTGGTGGTGACCTGGTGCCTGCCGTGGGAGCAGGCTGTCAGCGGCGCCGCGTCGCTTCGGGGTGTGCTGGTGTTCGCTCGCGGCGAGCAGCTCGCGGACGCCGACCTGCGGCGGCTGTGTGACCGGGAGGCGGCCGCGCTGCTGGTGTCGGGCAACTCGGCCGCGGCACCGGGCCCACCCGCGACACGGGCGCGGTTGCCCGTGGTGTCGGTGGGCGCGCATGTCGACTACCGCGAGATCGGCAGACTGGTCGCCGAACTCGCGCTGGCCCGCGAAGCACACGTGCTGCGCTACGGCGTCACCGTGCATCGCTCGCTCGCCGAGTTGCTCTACCGGGGCGCCGGGGTGTCGGCGCTGTGTCACCAACTGGCCAGGCTGTCGCGCTGTGCCGTGGCCGTGCTTGACGCCGATCGACAGGTGCTGGCGTTCGCGCGGTCCGCGCCGGCCACCCTCGACTCGGCGGAGGTCGCGCGGGCACTCGCGGAGGAGCCGCCCGGGCTGGTCGCCGAGTCACTGCGCGGCGGGCACGGTCCCGCCGTGGTCGGTGACGCGACCTTCGGCGGCAGGCCGTACACGTGCGTGGTGGGACCGATCGTGCTTGGCGGGCGGCACGACGGTTGGGTGCTCCTGATCGAGCCGAACCGCCCGCCGCATCCACACGATCTGGCGCAGCACCGGGTCGTCGTTGAGCAGGCGGTGACGATCGTGGGAACGGAGCTGCTGCGAATGCGCAGTATCTCCGAGGCCGAGGAGCGGGCGCGCGGCGACTTCGTGCACGCGCTGCTGCACGGCCGTTTCGGAAACGCCTCGGACCTGCGTGCCAGAGCGGCCCACTACCGGTTTCCCACCGACTGCGAGTACGCGGTGCTGGTGGGTGCCGCACTGGAGGGGGGCGTGACGGCCGCCATGGCGAGGGAGGCCACCAGGCTGGCACCGCAGGGGGCGGGGCAGACGTTGGCCGCCGCCGTTGGCGACGTGCTCGCCGTCATCCACCCGTTCGACCCCGGCCACGTCGCGACGCCGGACGCGGCCGACACCGCCGTGGCCGCCTACGCGGCCACCCTTGAACGTGATCTCGGGCTGCGGCTCGGCAAGCCGGTGCGCATCGCGTACGGCAGACCCGTCACCGGCGCGGTGCGGATCGCGGAAAGCTACCGCGAAGCGCGGATCGCGCTTCGGCTTCGGCTGCGGCTGGGATTGCCCGACGTGTGCGGGTTCCACCACCTGCGGGTGTACGCCGCGCTGGTGGAACTGGCGGGCACCGAGCACGGCAGGACCTTCGCCCGTGACCTGCTCTCGCCGCTGCGCTCCGGCGCGGCGGTGGGGTCGGAACTGGAACGCGCGGTACTGGCGTATGTGGAGTGCGGGGGCAACGTCAACGCCGCCGCGCGGCGACTGCACGTACACCGCAACACCATGCTCTACAAACTCGACCGCGCCTCCCGGATGTTGCGGTTGGACCTGCGGGAGGCCGAGCACCAGTTCGCGCTGTGGCTGGCGTACAAACTGGACCTGCTGGCCGAGACGACGGCGGCGGTGGACCGGGAACTGGGACCAGCATGAGCGCTGGCGAGGGCTGCCGGTCAGCCCGCGGGGGCCTTGCCCGCGAAGCTCACCGCCAGCGCGATCAGCGCGAGCACCGCACAACCACCGAACAGCAACAGCGGCTCGCCCCACGGGTAGGCAAGGCCCACCCAGGCGGCCCCCAGTGCGGCGCCGCCGAACCGAAGCGTGTTGAACAGGCCGAGGGTCGCGCCCGCACCGCCCGCTGCCGCCGGTCCGGCCGCCGCCGACCTGCTGGCGCCCGCGGCCGCCGGAGTCTGCACCAGCGCCACCCCGCAGCCGGTCACCACCAGCAGCGCGACCAGCACGGCGAGCTGCCCGCCCCACGCGGTCGCGTGCAGCCCCATGGCGAGCTGTGCCGCGGCGAGCGTGAGCAGGCCCGCCCTGAGCACCCGCCGCGGCCGGGTGCGCTCGCACAGCAGGCCCACCACGGCGGCGAGCGACGCCATCGTCGCGGGCAACGCGAACACCACCAGCCCTGCCGACGCCGTGGGCATGGCATGCCTCCCCGTCAGGTACAGCGGCATGGCCACCAGGGTCGCGCCGAGACAGAACATCTGCGCGCAGGCCGCGACCGCGCTTCGCAGGAAGCGGGACTCGGTGAGCAGCCGCGCCGGCACGAGCGGGTCGCGCGCCGTTGCCGACATCGCCGCGAACGCGGCGAGCGCCAGCGCACCGGCGCCTGCGAGCACGGCGAGCACGGCTGGCGGCAGCGAACCCCCCGGCGCCAGCACGACCGCCGCAAGCAACGTGGCGGTTCCGGCGGTGAAGGCAACCGCACCCGGCCGGTGCAACCCGGACCGCCGCCCCTGTTCGGCCGGCACCAACGTGACGAGCGCGAGCACCAGCAACAACGCCAGCGGTGCCAGCAGCCAGAACACGGCCCGCCAGCCCCACGGCTCGGCCACCAGTCCACCGAGCGGCGGGCCCAGTGCCTGCCCGATCCCGTTGGCGGCCGCCCACGCGCCCATCATCCGGTTACGCCGGTTCGGCCCGTAGTGGGTGGCGAGCATTCCCATCACGCACGGCGGCGCCGCCGCACACGCCAACCCCTGCAGCCCTCGGAAGGCGGCGAGCGTGGGCAGGTTGGGCGCGAGCGCGGCCCCGATCATCGCGCCGGCCAGCAGCAGTTCGGCGGCCACGAGCGTGCGCCCGCGGCCGAACCGGTCACCGACCCAACCCAGCAATGGCATTGTCGCCGCGAGAACGAGCGGGAACGAACTGACGGCGAGCACGCCCGACGACAGCGGCACACCGAGGTCGGCCGACAGCTCCCGCAGTGGGACATTCACGACGTTGTTGCCGACCGTGCCCAGCAGTGTCACAGCCAGCAGAGTGAACAGCACGAACGGCAGACCTTTCGGAAATCACGGTGTCGCGCACGAAGAGCGCCCACCCGTCGCGGCGCTGTTACGGGCCGGTTGCGCTGTGCTCCATTTGAGACTGCCTCGGTCAAGAACGTGTTACCAGGGCATCGTGCACAAACTTCGGCGCGGCTGATGTGCACATGATTGATAGACGAATCGCCGTCGCTGCGCGGAACCTCTTGCGTTAACGCTGTGCCGTCCCACTCGAAGGGCAAACAGATGCAACTGTCAGCAGCACACTGGGTCTACCTGGCAGGTGTCGTCGTCATCCTGGCAACGATGATCGCGCGCAAGAACATCGTCGTACCCGCCGTGGCGGCGACGTTCCTGACGGCGCTCGTCCACTCCGGAAATGTCATCACCGGCACCACCGCCGTGTTCAACGCGAGTCTGGTCGCCGCGACGAACCTGTTCAATATCTTCCTGATTATCGCGCTGGTGACCGCGATGCTGCACTCGCTGCAGGTGCTCGGCGCCGACCGGTTGATGGTCGCGCCGTTTCGGCGGGTGATGCGCAACGGGCACATGGCTTTCTGGGCCCTGGTGGTGATCACCTACTTCATGTCGTTGTTCTTCTGGCCGACACCGGCGGTGCCGCTCATCGGCGCCGTGCTCGTGCCGGTGGCGATCAGGGCGGGGCTGCGGCCTATGGCGGTCGGGCTGGTGGTCGCCTGCGCGGGCCAGGGCATGGCGCTGTCCTCGGACTACGTCATCAGGGTCGCGGGCGGGCTTTCGGCTCAGGCGGGTGGGCTGGACGCGGGCGCGGTGACGGACAAGGCGATGGTGCTTTCACTGGTTGTCGGCGGCGTGGCGCTGCTCATCGGGTACGCGATGGAGTTCCGCAAGATGCGCGCGCCGTCGGCCCAACTGCTCACCGAGTGGGAGGCCGCGGCCGAGGACGGCACCGTTCGCGAGGCGGCGCCGCCGAAGGAGGACGCCGAGGAGCGCGAACTCGTGGAAGCGACTGCGGGTACCGCCACGGCGGCCTTGCCACCGACGCCCGCACCTGGCCAGGCGCGCGAGGCAGGTCAGGCACTACCAGGCCCCACCCGTGGCGGCGGCACCCCACCCGGCACCCCACCCGGCGGCACGGCCGAACACCCCGCGGCGGCGACGTTGTTCGCCGTGTTCGTTCCGCTGGCCTACCTAGGCTTGATCGTCTACATGGTGGTGGCGAAGGTGTCGGAGTCCGTACCGGATCTGGAGGCCGGGCAGGCGGCTGGGCTCGTCGGCGGGGTGGCCGCGCTGATCGTGCTGCTGGCCTCGCTCGTGGGCGACGGCAAGGGTTTCCTGGAGTCTTCGGCCACGCACGTTGTCGACGGGCTCGTCTTCGCGTTCAGGGCGATGGGCATCGTGTTGCCGATCGCCGGGTTCTTCTTCATCGGCAACGGCGAGTTCGCCAGCCAGATCCTCGGCACCGACGAGCAGGCGCGGGGCATCCTGTTCGACCTGGTCGCCGCGGCGCAGCAGTACATTCCGGACAGTCCGTTCGTTGCGGCCTTCGGCATCCTCGTCGTCGGGGTGATCGCGGGCCTCGACGGTTCGGGGTTCTCCGGGTTGCCGCTCACCGGCGCGCTCGCGGGAAGCCTCGGCGACGGTGCGGGCATGAACGCCGAGACACTGGCCGCGCTGGGGCAGATGGGCAACATCTGGTCCGGGGGTGGCACGCTGGTGGCCTGGTCCTCGCTGATCGCCGTCGCCGGGTTCGCGCGGGTGCCGGTGCTGGAGTTGGCCCGCCGCTGTTTCCTGCCGGTGATCTGCGGGTTGGCCGTGGCCGCCGTGTTCGCGGTGGTCGTCCTCGGCTAGTCGGCCAATCACTTGGTGGCGAGCACGCCCGGGATCGGGTCCGCGACGCCGGTCCCGGGGGCGCAACCCACCCGCACCGCGCCGTTGACTTCGTGTTAACTCGAGATTCTAGGGTGATCGGCATGGACGCGAACCACGATGCCGACAGCGAAGCCATCAGGCAGGTCGTCGCCACCATCGAACACGCACAGGCGGGTGAACTAGTCGACGAGTTCGTTGCCCAGTTCGCCGAAGACGCCATCTGGACCACCGCCCACGGCAGGCGCCTTACCGGCCGGGACGAGATCGCCGCCTTCACCGGCAAGGTCCTGCCGGGAGCCATGAAGGACCGCAGGCCGAGCTACGAGGTGGTGCACGTGCTGTTCATCCGTCCCGACGTCGCCGCGGTGAAGGTCCGCCAGCGGTACTTCAGCCATGACGGGCAGCCGATCGAGGGTGATAAGGAGGGCAGCCCGCTGTACGTGATG
The DNA here is from genome assembly GCF_011761185.1 of Saccharomonospora amisosensis. NCBI lineage: Bacteria > Bacillati > Actinomycetota > Actinomycetes > Pseudonocardiales > Pseudonocardiaceae > Saccharomonospora > Saccharomonospora amisosensis. The sequence continues at coordinate 2,736,259 of NZ_JAAOYM010000001.1, forward strand.
TCCAACGAGGACGGCCGCTGGCTGCTGAGGGCCTGCCAGAACACCGAGGTGCTCGACTCCTGAGCCGGCGATGAAGGCGGCGCGGGCAGGGGATGCTCAGCAGCCCGCGTCCGAAAGCGACGTGCTGCGGGCGCAGACCGTGAGCTGGTCGCCAGTTCGACACCGCGCGCAGCGACGACCCGCGGCCCGCGCGACCGTGGCCAACGGTGCCTGCGCGCACGCTGACCCGTCGCCAGCCGTCACCTCGGTGCGTCCGCCGTCCGCCTGGTTCGCTCGCGGCCCACCAACAACTGGAAACGGCTTTCGGTACGCGACCGGCAGGCGAACACTCTCGTGTCACGGGACACGCGACGCGCCCTTACGTGGCAGGCTGTTCCAGTGACGACTGCCAGCACGCGGCCAGGGCGCCTGCTGATCGTGTCGGCGAACATGGGCGAGGGCCACAACGCCACCGGCCGGGCCCTGCACGAGGTAGCCGAGCGACTGTGGCCGGGCGTCGAGGTGCACTGGGTGGACGTGCTCGACGCCATGGGCCACGGCACCGGCCCGGTCTTTCGCAAGGTCTACGCGCTCGGCGTCGAGCGGGTGCCGAAGCTGTACCAGTTCTTCTACGCCTCGCTGTGGCACTACAGGTGGTTCGCGCGCGCCGCCAAGCGAGTGATCGGCGCATGGAGCGGGCGCAAGCTCGCCCCCGTGCTCGACAGCCTGCGCCCTGATCTGGTGATCTCCACCTACCCGATGGGCAGCACGGGGCTGGAATGGCTGCGGCGGCATCGCGGTCTCACCGTGCCGACCGGCGCCTGGATCTCCGACTTCGCGCCGCACCCGTCGTGGGTGCACACCGGCGTCGACGTGAATCTGGTGATGCACCGGGTCGCGCTGGCACCGGCACGACGGGGAGTTCCCGGCGCACCCGTCGAGGTGTCGGCTCCCCCGGTGCCGAGCACGTTCCGACCTGGTGACCGCGGGCTGGCCCGCACCACGCTCGGCCTGCCCGCCGACGGCATGGTCGTGCTGGTCTCGTGTGGGTCGCTCGGCTTCGGCCGCACGGATGAGACCGTCAGGGAGCTGCTGGCCGGGGACGCCGGCGCGTACGTGATCGTCGTGGCGGGGCGCAACGGACGGCTTCGCGACGAACTCACCGACCGGTTCGGCGGCGAACCGAGAGTCGACGTGCGCGGCTGGGTACGGGACATGGCCGAGCTGATGCGCGCCGCCGACGTGGTGGTCAGCAACGCCGGTGGCGCGACCGCGCTGGAGGCGATCGCCTGCGGCCGGGCGCTGCTGCTGCACAACCCGATCGCCGGTCACGGGCAGGCCAACGCGGCGTTGCTGGCCGAAGCCGGACTCGCAAGGGTGTGCGCTGGCAGCGGCGAGCTGGCCCGCGCGATGAGCGAGTACCGCCGCGACCCCGAGGCGCTGCGCGCGCTGGAGCGCGCCGCCAACCGGCACGCCACCGGCCACCGTCTCGAGGACGCGCTGCGCTCGCTCGCCGCGGCCGTGCCTACTTCGGGTTCGCGCCCGCTGCCGCCAGGGGACGCGCTGTTCCTGCACGTCGACACACCCGCCGTGCCGCAGCACGTCGGCACGGTGCTCGTGTTCGAGCCGGGGCCTGAACTGACACGGGAGCAGGTCGCCTCGCTGCTGGCCGGGGTTCCCGGGGTGGACGGCGTCCTTCGGCGGCCCGGCAGGCTGCGCGGCTCCCGCTGGGTCGGCGGCATGCGGGACCCTGGCGAACTCGCCGACGAGGTGACCGCCGACGACCTCGCCGCCGAGGTGGACCGGTTCTTCTCCGATCCGCTGGATCATCGGCGCGCCGTCGGCGCGGCGCGCCTCGTCAGCGGGCTACCCGGCGGGCGCAGGGCGGTGCTGGTGAAGGTGCACCACGCACTCGGCGACGGCATCACGCTGCTGCAGGCGCTGCTGTCCCGAACCGACGACGCCGCGACGCTGTCGTGGGCGAGCAGGCCGGCGGCACCGCTGCGCGACACCCGGATACGCGCCGACCCGAGGCTGCTGACCCGTGGTCTGTGGCGACTGGCGCGCGCCGGCCGTGCGCCGGTGACGCCGCTGGACGGGCAGCTCCACACCCCCCGGCGGCGGCACGAACTGTTGCGGCTGCCCGGCAAGCAGGTCCGTGCCGCCGCCCGCTCGCTCGGGCTGAACCCGACCGAACTGCTGCTCGCACTGTTCGCCGAGGCACTGCACGACACCCCACAACCGTGGCAGTCCGGCCGGTTCCGGCTGATGGTGCCGTGGTCGTTGCGTGGCACCGAGAACCTGCGAGCGGCCGGCAACCACACCGGGGCCGTGTCGGTGGACCTGCCGATCGGCGCGATGCCGCTTTCCGGGCGGGCGGACCTGCTGGCACGGGCACTGCGGGAACGCACGGCAGCGGGCGTGCCAGAGGCCGCGCACACGGTCGTGCGCCTGCTGGGCACGCTGCCACCTCGGTTACACGCCGTGGCTGCGCGGCGGGTGTACCGGCGGGAGTGGTTCAACGCGATCGCGACGGTGATGCCGGGACCACGCAGGCAGGTGCACTGGCACGGGGCCGAGTTGTCGGCCGCCTACCCGGTGCTCGCGCTCGCGCCCGGAACCGGCCTGGCGTGGGGTGCGCTGACCTGGGGTCGGTGGATCACGCTGTCCTTCACCACGACACCTGCCCTCGCGCCGCTGGTCGAAGGCATCGCCAAACACATGGACGCGGCACTGCGCGACCTGGCCGGTGATCTCGGGGCCCGATGAGCCACTCCGGCACGCTGTTGTGGGTCGCCGTGCCCGCCGCGGTACTCGCCGCCGCCGCGTTCGGACTGACCAGCGCGCTACAACACCGCGCGGCACGCCGGGTACGGGGGGCGGCGACCGTGCAGTGGGGTCTGGTGTTCACGCTGCTGCGGCAACCGCTGTGGCTTGCCTCGCTGCTCGCCAACGGCCTGGGAATCGTGCTGCAGTGGCTGGCGCTGAGCACCGCGCCGCTGGTGCTGGTGCAGCCGCTGTTGGTGACGTCGCTGGTGTTCGCGGTGTTGTGCAGCAGTGCCATGCGAAGGCAGCGGCCGGACAGCACCGTGCTGTTGGGCGCGGGGTTGTGTGTGGCCGGTCTGGCGGCGTTCTTCCTGCTCGCCCGGCCGCAGCCGGGGGCGGGCACGCTGACGCTGCCGGAGGTGCTGCCGCTGGCCGCGGCGCTGGCCGCGATCATCGCCGCGAGCCTCGGCGTCGCCGTGCACTACCCGGGCCGGGTGAAGGTGCTCGCGCTGGCCACCGCGACGGGAGTGCTGTACGGGGTCACCGCCGGGCTGGCCAAGCTCGCGGCGGCCGACCTGCGCCACGGCGTGGTGGCACTGCTGGCTGGATGGCACTTCTACGCTGTCGTGGTGTGCGGCGTGACCGGGTTCGTGCTCAGCCAGAACGCCTTCCGTGTCGGCGTGGCGCTCTCGCCCGCACTCGCGGTGATCGTCGCGCTCGATCCGCTGGTGAGCATCGGTGTCGGGGCGTTGTGGCTGGGTGAAACGCTACGCGGTGAGCCGCTGGCGGTGGCGGGCCAGGTCGTCGGCCTGGCTGTCGTCATCGCGGGCATCGCGGTGCTGAGCAGGCGAGCACCGTTCACGGTGAAGGCGGCGCAGAGTTGGGAGGCGGCGTGATCGGACCTGGTACGACGGCGGTGGTCACCGGTGGCTCATCGGGTATCGGTGCGGCGGCCGCCGAACTGCTCGCGGGCAAGGGCTGCGAGCTGGTGCTGGTCGGCAGGGACGCCACGGCACTCGCCGAGGTGGCCGACCGCACCGGTGGCCGGGCCTGCGTGGCCGATCTCGCCGACGCCGGTGCCGCCGACAGGGTGCTGCGACAGGCGGGCGAGGTGGACCTGCTGGTGTGTAACGCGGGGGTCGGCTGGGCGGGCGGGCTCGCGGACATGCCGACCGACGACATCGACCGGCTGGTGCGGGTCAACCTGCTCGCGCCCGCACAGCTGGTGCGGGCGGCGTTGCCGGGGATGCTGCACCGGGGCAGCGGGCACATCGTGCTGGTGTCGTCGATCGCGGGCAGCATGGGTGTGGCCGAGGAGGCCGTGTACTCGGCGACCAAGGCGGGGCTGAACATCCTCGCGGCCAGCGTGCGCCACGAGGTCGCGGCGCGTGGTGTTGGCGTGACGGTCGTGGTGCCGGGGGTGGTGGACACGTCGTTCTTCGACCGCAGGGGCGTGCCCTACCGACGGCGTTCACCCCGCCCGGTTCCCGCGGCCACGGTCGCCAGGGCGCTGGTGCGGGCGGTCGAACGCGACCGGGCGGAGGTATTCGTGCCGGGGTGGCTGCGGCTGCCCGCCCGGCTACGCGGTCTCGCGCCCGCGCTCACCGACGCGATGCAGCGCCGGTTCGGCTGAGCCGCGTTCCGGTGCCCGTGCGCGTCAGAGACCGCGGGCGGCGCGCACGGACTCCTTCAGCGAGCCCAAGGTCGCCAGCACCGCCGTCGGCTCGTACCCGCAGTGCGCCATGCAGTTGGCGCAGCGCGGGTCACGGCCTCGGCCGTACTTCTCCCATTCGGTGGTCTCGACCAGCTCCCGGTAGGTCTTGGTGTAGCCGTCGCTCATCAGGTAGCAGGGCTTCTGCCATCCGAACAGCGAGTACGACGGGATGCCCCACGCCGTGCACTCGAAGTCCACCTTGCCTTCGAGGAAGTCCAGGAACAGCGGCGAGTGGTTGAGCCGCCAGCGCTTGCGGTTGCCGTTGGCGAACGACTTGCGGAACAGTTCCCGGGTCTCCTGCACCCCGAGAAAGTGTTCCTGGTCGGGCGCCTTCTCGTAGGCGTAGGCCGGCGAGATCATCATCTCGTCGACCCGGAGATCGTCGTTGAGGTAGTCGAGCAGTTCGATGACGGTTTGCGGGGTGTCGGTGTTGAACACGGTCGTGTTGGTCGTCACCCGGAAACCTCGCCGCTTCAACTCCCGCACGGCCGCCACGACCTCGTCGAAAACGCCTTCCTTGTCCACCGCGGCGTCGTGCCGCTCGCGCAGCCCGTCCACATGGACGGCGAACGCGAAGTACTTGGAGGGCTTCAGATCCAGCTTGTCGATCTTGCGCCGCAGCAGTGCGGCGTTGGTGCACAGGAAGACGTACTTCTTTCGCTTCACCAACTCGTTGACCATCTTGTCGATCTCGGGATGCATCAGCGGCTCGCCGCCCGCGATCGACACCATCGGGGCGCCGCACTCCTCGATCGCACCGACCGCCTGTTCCACGGGCATTCGCTGCTTGAGTACGTTCGCGGGATGCTGGATCTTGCCGCAGCCAGGGCAGCTGAGGTTGCAGGCGAACAGCGGCTCCAACTCCACGATGAGCGGGAACTTCTCACGTCTCTTCAGCTTCTGCACCAACAGGTAGCGCGCGATACGCAGACTTTGGTGCAACGGCATGTTCATCGGTGCCGCACCTCCTTGGGAAGGCTGAAGTTCACGGTTTCGGTGGCGGTGGTCCGCTCGGAGACATCCACGGCCCCGAGACCGGAAAGCGCGTCGACGATCTCGTCCACGAGAACCGTCGGCGCGGAGGCGCCCGCGGAAAGCCCAACCGTTCTCGCGCCTGCCAGCCAGTCGATGTCGATCTCGTGCACGTTGTCGACGAGGTGCGCCTGGGCCCCTTCTCGTTGCGCGACCTCCACCAGCCGCCGCGAGTTCGAGGAGTTTGCCGAGCCGGCAACGAGCACCACATCGGACTCCCTTGCCACCACGCGTACCGCGTCCTGCCGGTTCGTGGTGGCGTAGCAGATGTCTTCGGAGCCGGGACCGCGCAGCGAGGGGAACCGCTCCCGCAGCGCCTGTGCGACCCCCTCCGCCTCGTCGAGCGCGAGGGTGGTCTGCATCAGGTAGGACACCCGCTCCGGGTCCTCCACCTCGAGGTCTGCGACCTCGTCCGCGCTTTGCACGAGCACGGTTCGATCCGGTGCCTCACCGAGCGTCCCCTCCACCTCCTCGTGCCCGGCGTGGCCGATGAGGAACACGGTGTCGCCGTCGCGGGCGAACCGCCTGGCCTCACCGTGCACCTTGGACACCAACGGGCAGGTGGCGTCGACGACCTCCAGGTTGCGCTGCTTGGCGGCCTCGCGCACGGCAGGTGAGACGCCGTGCGCGGAGAACACCACCGTCGCGTTCTCCGGCACCTCGTCGAGTTCGTCGACGAACACCGCACCTCGTTGCTCGAGCTCACCGACCACACGGGAGTTGTGCACGATCTGCTTGCGGACGTAGATGGGTGGTTCGTGCCGCCGCAGCAGCCGCTCGACGATCTCCACGGCGCGCTCCACCCCGGCGCAGAACGAGCGCGGACCGGCCAACAACACCTTGCGGTCGCCGGTGGCCGCCGCCCACCTGTGCAGCGCGGGGCCCATCGCGCGCAGCGAGGACAGTGCGGCGATCCCACCGGGGACCGTGGCCGGGTGCAGCAGCGACCGACTCGGCGTGTCCACAACCGACCGAACCACCGCGGCGGGTCGCGAGCCGATCAGGTCCAGCAGCCGCGCGGACTCCATGTCCACGGCTATCGCACCGTCAGCGGCGAGCCGGGCGCCTTCCGGCTGCCACACCACGTGGTCGGTCTCGACGATCGGACCGATTCGCACCCGCAGCCCCTGCTTGCGCAGTGCCGAGGCGAGCAGCGGCGCCGAGCGGCAGTGGTGGGTTCCCTGGGCGGACCTGACCTCGTCGGCCACCACGACATCGCCCGGTCGTAGGTCGTTGACCAGTGCCCCGGCGACACCCGCGACGGCCACCGGAGCCTGCGGGTGTCCGCGCAGCGCGGCTTCGACCCGGCCGGACCGCCGGGCGTGCGGCCCCGCCCGCACCACGCAGCCGCCGCCGAGGCCGCGCCGGACGCTGCTGGCCTCGAGCATCAGCGGCGACACCACCACCATGTCGTCATCCGGTGTGCTCATGCCTGGTCACCTCCACGTATCGGCCGAGCGCGGTCAGCGGGAAGACGAGCCGGTACAGGTGGTAGTTGATGTAGAAGTCGCCGGGGAACCCGACGCCGGTGAACTGCGGTTCGTCCCAACCTCCGTCGGCTCGCTGGGTACGTGCCAGCCAGTCGACACCACGCCGCACCGCCTGCCCGCGCTCCCCGGCGGCGAGCATGGCGAGCAGCGCCCAGGCCGTCTGCGACGCCGTGGACGTTCCCTTCCCGATCCATGACTTGTCGACGTAGGAGCGCAGGTCCTCGCCCCAGCCGCCGTCGGCGTTCTGGTGCGCCACGAGCCAGCCGATCGCGGCGCGGACCGCCTTGTGCGTCGGGGGCAGACCGCACGCCACTAAGGCGGGTACCACCGCACCGGTGCCGTACACGTAGTTGGCACCCCACCGGCCGAACCAGGACCCGTCGGCTTCCTGGTTGTCCAGCAGCCAGCGCACGCCGCGCCTGGCCTGCTCGGAGTCGGCCAGTCCCCTGGCCGCGAGCATCTCAACGACATGGGCGGTGACGTCAGCCGAAGGTGGGTCGATCACCGCGCCGAAATCGCAGAACGGCAGCTTTTCGCACAGCGTCTGGGTGTTGTCGGCGTCGAACGCGCCCCAGCCGCCGTCCGCCGACTGCATCCCGGTCACCCACACGGTGGCGCGCTCGAGCACGGTCGCGAGCCGTCGCGGTTCGGGGTGGTCGACCCTGTTCATGGCGAGCACGACCTCGGCCGTGTCGTCGGTGTCGGGATAGTTGTCGTTGGCGAACTCGAACGCCCAGCCGGATGGTTCCAGTCGCGGCCTGCGTACCCGCCAGTCGCCGTCGGTGCGGATCTCCTCCCGGATGACCCAGTCGGCGGCGCGCAACAGTGCAGGGTCGTCGGCGGGCAGTCCGGAGTCCAGCAGTGCGGTCAGGGCCAGCGCGGTGTCCCACACCGGCGACTGGCAGGCCTCCAACCGCCTCACCCATCCTTCGTCGGTGTGTTCCCTGATCGTGAAGCCCTCCAGGCCGTCGAGCGCCTTGCGGATCGCCGGGTGCTCCACGGGGTACCCGCGCAGGTGCAGGGCCAGGATCGAGTACACCCACGGTGGCTGGATTCCTCCCCAGCCGCCGTCGGCCTCCTGCCGGTCGAGGATCCACCGCTCGGCCCTGGCCAGCGCGATACCGCGCAGCGGCTTCACCGGGAACTTCTCCAACCGGTGCAGCACGGCGTCGAGACCGTGGAAGGCACCTGCCCAGCTCAGCCACGAGTCCGGCTGGCGGGTTCGCCTGCCCGTGCGCAGCTCACTCACGCTCACCCCGAGTTCGCGACTCGGCCTGGCCGAACCCACAATCGTCAGCGGCACCACCGTCTGGCGCGCCCAGCACGCCCAGTCGTAGATGTTGAGCGGGAACCAGTCCGGCAGCAGCATCAGCTCCGGCGGCAGCACCGGCAGGTCGTTCCAGGACCACTCGCCGAACAGCGCGAGCCAGATCCTGGTGAACACCCGCGTGGCCTCCAGCCCTCCGCTGTCCAGGATGTACTCCCGCGCGCTGCGCAGGTGGGCCGCGTCGGCCGGGTCTCCCGCGAGTCGCAGCGCCGTGTACGCCTCCACCGTGGTGGACAGGTCGGCGGGGCCGCCGTAGAAGTTGGCCCAGGTTCCGTCGTCGCGCTGGCAGGAGCGGATCCAGCGCGCGGACTCGGCGGTAATCCGCTCGTCATCGACGCCGATGAATCGCCGCAGCAGCAGATCCTCGGCGTCCATGGTCACGTTCGTCTCGAGCTCACCTTTCCACCAGCCCTCCTCGTGCTGCAGCGAAAGGAGGTACGACCTCGCCCGTTCCACCGTCTCGAGCACCCCGCCGTCCAGCGCGGCTTCGGTGTGGACCTCACTCATCGGTCACGCTCCACGATGAACCGGGTGAGATCGCTCAAGGCGGCGTGGATCGGAGACGGCGCGGCGATCCGGTCGAGGCAGGATCGCGCCTCGACGACATAGTCCTGTGCCCGCTCCCTTGTCCAGGCGAGCGCCCCGGAACGCTCGATGAGATCAGCCATCGTGCGAAGCTCCTCCTCTGTCGGTGGATGCGATTGCCGGTAGAACTCGCGCAGCGCATCGCCCTCGCCCGTGCCCGAAGTCAGCGCCGCGACAACGGGAACGGACTTCTTGCGCACCCGCAGGTCCGCCAGCACCGGCTTGCCGGTGATCTCCTGACTTCCCCAGATTCCGAGCAGGTCGTCGACGAGCTGGAACGCCATCCCCAGGCAACGGCCGAACTCGGCGAGCAGCTCGGTCTGCACCGGGTCCGCCTTACCGAGCAGGGCACCGAGTTCGGCGGAACAACGCATCAGTGACGCGGTCTTGCCGTCGGCCATCTCGAGGCATTCGGCGAGGCCGACCTCGACGCGGTGCTCGAAGCCCACATCGGCGCTCTGGCCGTTGATCAGCCGCTGTACCGCCGCGGTGAGGCAGCGGGTGGCAACCGGGTCGGCTGCCCGTTCCAGCGTGTCGACCGCGAGCGTCAGCAGCGCGTCCCCGGCCAGGATCGCGGCCGGGGTGCCGAACAACCGCCACACGGTGGGACGGTGCCTGCGTTCGAGATCGCCGTCCATCACGTCGTCGTGCAGCAGCGAGAAGTTGTGCACCAGTTCGACCGCGACCGCGCCCGGTAGCGCGGCCTCCGGCGCGGAGCGCACGGCCTGTGCGGCCAGCAGCGCCAGCGCGGGCCGCAGCGCCTTGCCTCCGCCGCCGTCGGCGGACTCGCCGTTCTCGTCGGTCCAGCCCAGGTGGTAGCTGACGACCTTGCGCATCGCCGGTTCCAGACCGGCCACCGCGTCGCGCAGTGCCGGTTGCACGATCGCGTGGGTGGCTGTGACTTCCGTGGGCAGGGTAGCTGTCATGACTGCGCACCCCCAGCCAGTTGCGCGGTGACCAGGTCGGCGGCGCGATGTCCGCTTCGCACGGCTCCCTCCATGGTGTCGGGCCATCCGGTCGCGGTCCAGGAGCCCGCGAGCGCCAGGCCGCGGATACCGGTCGCGGCCGGCGGCCTGAGGCGACCGGAACCGGGGCCCTGCCGGAAGGTCGCCCGCCGCTCGCGGGTGACGAAGAACTTCGTGTGTGGCGTCGTCGCCGCGGCGGGCAGCAGCCGGGCGAGTTCGGCAAGGAACACCTCCCGCAGCTTCGGCATCGGTGTGTCCAGCCAGGTGTGCGCGGCCGACAGCGAGATCGTCAGGTACTGCCCGGACGCGACGCCCGCCACCTCGGTCCGGTCGAAGATCCACTGGACGGGCGATGCGACAGTGGCGGCGAACGGCAACTCGGTGACGGGCCGTTCGTAGACCACGTGCACGTTGACGATGGGTGCCGCTCCCAGCCCGGAGGCCTGTCGCGCCGACAGCCCCGCACGGGGCGGGCACACCCTCGCGGCGGCGTCCGGCGGCACCGCCACCACGACGGCGTCGGCCGCCAGCTCCTCGGAGTCCAGCCGCAGCCGGAACCGGCCGTGGTCGCACTCGACGGCGCGTACCGCGCTTCGGGTGCGCACCTGCGCGTCCCTGTCGAGCAGGTACTTCTCGGCCGGGCGGACGTGCAGATCCTCCAACGGCAGCCGGGGAACGCCGATGTCGGCGGCATCGGCGCGGTCGAGCAACGCGGTACGGAACACCATCGCCGCCAGCGCCAGCGACGCCTCGGCGGCATCGCAGTTGAGTGCCGCCACCGCGATGAGGTTCCACAGTGCGCCGAGGGTGGCGTCGTTCTGGCCGTGCCTTGCCAGCCAGTCGCCGAAGGTCTGCTCGTCCAGGGCCGGGTCGGTGGGGTCGAGACCACGCAGCGCCACCGCGGCACGCAGCACGCGAAACCGGTCGGCGACCGAAAGCGCGGCATAGCGCGCGATTCCCGTTGCCAGGTGCAACGGCGCGGGCGCGGCGGTGCGAGCCAGTTCGGTGGTACCGCCGTCACGGGTGAGGATCGGCATCCGGAACCGGTCCTGCATCGCGATCCCGTCCGCGGTGCCGAGCCTGCGTAGCAGCGACCGATACTCGGTGCAGCAGCGCAGTACCACGTGCTGGCCGTTGTCAACGGCAACGCCGTCGCGCCGGAACGAGAACGTGGCACCGCCGAGCCGCGCCCTCGACTCCAGCAGCGTGACACGCAACCCGGCGTCGGCGAGGTCGCACGCGGCGGTAAGCCCGGCCAGCCCGCCACCCACCACCACCACGTGCGGGCTCACGGGACGCCCCCGGCGAGCGCACGGGCGGCGACGAGCGCCTTCTCCCAGTCGGGCAACGACGTCCGGCCTCGCAGCACGAGCCGGGGCCGCAGCGCCATCCGGTGCAGCAGGCGGTGGTAGATACCGGCCATCGCGGCGCAGCACGCTCTGCTCCTGCGGTCCAGCGAGGGCAGCAGCCGCAGCCCTCGCGTGTACCACACCTCGGCGCGTGCGGCCTGGAACTGCAGCAGCGCCACCAGTTCGTCCTCGCCGTCGCGGAACCGGCCGGAACCGTCCAGCCGCAACGTGCAGCCGAACCGGCGCAGGTCCTCTGCTGGCAGGTAGACGCGGCCGGACATGGTGTCCTCGAGTACGTCGCGCAGGATGTTCGTGAGCTGCAACGCGACCCCGAGGTCATCGGCGACACGCTCGTCGCGGGTCCAGTCGGCGGCTCCGAACACGGCGAGTGAAAGCCTGCCGATCGAGCCGGCCACGCAGCGGCAGTAGTGGTGCAGGTCGGCGAAGGTCTCATAGCTGGCACCGAGTACGTCGGCCCTGCAGCCGTCGATCAGTTCGTCGAAGGCGCCCAGCGGCAGCCCGAACCGCTGCGCCGCGTCGCCGAGCGCGAGCAGTACCGGGTCGCCACCGTGCTGGTCGAGCGCGTGCAGTTCCTTACGAGCGTTCTCCAGCCGCTCGAGCTTCACCTCGCGGGTGAGGTCGCCGTCGCCGATGTCGTCGATCCGCCGAGCGAACGCGTACACCGCGCTCAGTGCCCTGCGCTTGGGCGCGGGAAGCAGTCGTATCCCGTAGGAGAAGTTGCGCGCCTGCTGCCTGGTGATCCGTTCGCATTCGTCGTACGCCTGCTCCGCTCTCACCGCGCACCGCCGGCTGCCAGCAGGCGGCCGAACTCGAGCAGAGTTCGCGCGCGGGTGGGGCGGGGAGTGGCTGTGAGCACGTCGAAGCCCGCGGAGGCGAGCGCGTGCGCTGTGGCGCGACCGCCCGCGACGTAGCCAGCGACCGCGAGCCGCGCGCTGCCGGACAGCGAGTCGACCAGCGGCGCGCCCTCGTCTAGCAACCGCACCGCACGCTGGGTCTGGAAACCGACGAGCGCTCGCACGGGGGTGTCCGCCCGGCGTGCCAGCAGGTCGTGCTCCGTGACGCCGAAACGCTCCATGTCCTCGGTGGGGAGGTAGATCCGGCCCGCACGCGCGTCCTCCGCCACGTCCTGACAGTGTTCGAGCACCTGCAACGCCGAACAGATCCGGTCGGAGAGCACGCGGCGGTGTGCCGTGTCGACACCGAACACCCCGAGCACCAGCCTGCCGACAGGTTCCGCGGACAGGGTGCAGTACCGCAGCAGGTCGTCGAAGGTTCGACAGCGGTGCACCACCTGATCCCGCCGATTGGCTTCGACCAACCGCTCGAACGGTTCACGCGAGAGTCCGCACTCGCGCACGGTCATCGCGAGATCGCGGTAGACCGGCTCGGCGGGCGGGGTCGAGGAGAACACCCCGTCCAGGTTCTGCGAGACCTCGTCGAGGCGCCGCAACCGCTGCGAAGCCGGTGTCGGCGGTGTTTCCGAGTCGGGAGCCGATCCGGTCGGCCCGTCGTCACCGATGTCGTCCACCATCCGGGCGAAGGCGTACAGTGCCAGCAGATGCCGCCTGTGCCGGGACGGCAACACCCGCGAGGCGACTGGAAAATTCTCGTGCCGCGCCTGCGCATACACCCGTTCGAGTGATGGCAGGGTGTCTTGAGCAGCGAGGGCGGTCAGCCCCTCGCTCGTCGGCTTTGCCGATGGTGTCAATCACGCCTCCAACGCAACGGGCACGGGTTGTGGAACGCCTGCGTAACGCCCGGAGCCAGCCGGCCGTATCGCGCCATGGCGTTCGTGTGACGGGTGTCGTCGGTGGCGGACTCTTAGGCACGCTCGCACGAGCCAGGCTTCCCGCCGAAGCGTAGTGCCGTTCGCCGGGTGCTGCTTGCCGAACGTGTACATGCGATCCGCCTCGTCCCGTTCGGCCGGCGCACCGACCGTCGGCATCTGGGAATCCTCATTGTCGTGCAGTTCCACGACCCCGGGCAACTCCGAAAAGGCATGTCCCGGCAGCGCCGGGGAATCGTTTCCCGCACGCTGCCGGGACATGTCATGGCTGTGCCAACCGTGCCGACAGCCTTGCCGACAGCCTTGCCGCCAGCTGTACCGCCGACCTCGGCCGCCCACCGCACCGGCAGCTGTCACAACCGAAACAGCCGAGACTTTCGCGCCCCCCGGGCCCCTGGTTCTGCCTGCCGCGTCCACCAGGAGAGATCATATTTCCTCGGCGGCCTGGCGCAACACTTTTCGGCGTCGGCCAAAAGCGTTAATCCCGTTCACCGTTTTGTCGCGCCGCCGGCCGAATATTCCCGTTGTTGACACCGCACCTTGTTGACGCTGCGCCATCAACCGGTTTCGGGGTATAATCACCGACCCCCGAACAGCGACTTCTCACGCCCACACCCCAGGCAATCCACAATGGACCTATCACCGAACTCGGCAGTGTGTGTCCACATCGACCGCCGACTGTTGGGGGTGCCGGAAGGTCAGCTCGCCGAGTGTGCCTTGGCCCGCGCTCTGGCGATGCGCGCCCGCGTGAACAACAACGTCATGGCTACGGCGGCCACCAGCATCAGCATCCGGTTGACATCGACGGCGGGCACCCAACGGACGTTGCCGTCCTTGAGTACGTAGGCCCCGGTCGGTGCGCCGCCGAGGCCGAAGCCGCCACCCTCACCCTGCTGGCCCTTCTGGTCGTCACTGTGACCGGCTCCGCCTCCGCCTCCCACGCTGGCGGCCGTCACCACCACGACACCGTCACGCTCGATCGGCTCGGAGTACACCCTTTTCACCGAGACCGCGTCCTTGACCACCGTGAACAACTCACCGACAGCCATGTCCCCTCCTTTCGCCGAAAACCGCTCACGACTGGTGTCGTTCGCGCTCCAACTGTTCCCACTCGCGCTGCCAGCGCTGGTACCGTGAGCGGTCGAGAATCCTGCGCACCGACAGGAAGAACAACGCGCTCGCCACCGCCACCAGCAGCCATACCGTCGCCGCCAGCGCCGCGGCGTTCCAGCCGGCGGCGGTTGTCGTCGTCGGTGGTGGCACCACGGCACCCGAGTCGTCCACCCAGACGTGAACCTGGCTGCCCTTCTCCTTGGCCGGGTCCGCCATGACGGTTCCCGTCCTGCTGCCACCGTCCGGCACCGACCATCGTGCCCTGACCGGCACGGGCTGCTGGGCACTCGCCGGGTGCGCGGTCGCCCGCGCCGACGGCGGCTCGGCGAGCAGCACCGCGGTGGTCTGCTCGCGTGAACTCTGCTGTTCCTGCGCCACCCGCACCTCGCGGGTGTAGGTTTCCGAGCCCAGCGCTGCCACGAACGGTGTCGCCAGCAGCGGCACCGCGAGCGCCATCACGAGCACGAGGCGCTCCAGCCGGTCGCTCGTGCGAGCAAGCGGGTTGCTGCCAAGATGCACCCGCCTCCACAATCTCAGCAGCCAAGTGTCTGACCGCGGCGTCGCGGGATCCGGCTTCATGTCTGCCTCCCTTCGATGTGCGCCGAGGTAGTCAGTCCACTGTGGTTCTCAGCCGAGCGAAGGCGTCACCACGGCGCGCCCCTCGAGCTCACCCTGCGCCAGCTTCCGGTAGGCCGTCGGCGCCTCGTCGAGCGAGAACCGCGTCAGCTGCGTGTGCAACAGCCCCCTCGCGCCCAGTTCGAGCACCTCGATCAGTTCCGGCCTGCTGCCCCAGTACACCGACTGCACCGACATCTCGTAGGGCAGCGAGAAGAACGAAACCGGCAGGGTGCCACCACCGAGTCCCACGATCGTGAGGTCGCCCAGCGACCGGCCGACCGCGGCACCCAGCGCGAGCGTGGAGTCGTTGCCGACGCAGTCGATGACGACGTCGACCCCTCGCCCCTTCGTGAACTCCCGGACCGCCGACGCCGCGTCCTCATCGGGGGCCAGTGCCAGGTCCGCCCCGAGTTGCCTTGCCAGGGTCAGCGACTCCGCGCGGATGTCGACGGCCACGATCCGCGCCGCCGTCGTCGCGCGCAGGATCTGCACCGCCATGTGCCCCAACCCGCCGATACCGATCACCATCGCGGTCGCGTCCGGCGTGAGCCTGGGCCACGAGCGACGCACCGCGTGGTACGGCGTAAGGCCGGCGTCGGTCAGCGGCGCCGCGGTAACCGGGTCCAACCCTTCCGGCAACGGCAACACGTGCCTGGCGGCGGGTACCAGTAGCAGCTCCGCCATCCCGCCGTCGAGCCCGAGCCCCCCGCCGCCCCCGGGAACCGGCGCGGCGGCGGGATTCTCACAGTAGGTTTCGATGCCTGCCAGGCAGCGCGGGCAGGCACCGCAGCCCCACGGGCCGTAGACGGCCACCGGTTGGCCCACCGCCAGCCCGGTAACCCCCTCCCCCACCTCGTGCACCCAACCCGCGTTCTCGTGGCCGAGCGTGAACGGCGGTCCCCACGGCAACTGACCGGGCTCGAAATCGTGAGCGAGGTGGAGGTCCGAGTGACACACCCCCGCACCACCGACACGGACCACCACCTCACCACGGCCGGCGTGCGGCTCCGGAACCTCGGTGAGCACCGGATCGGACTTCCACTCCAGCAACCGAAGCGCACGCATGGGTCACCCCTCTTCGCCGGAGGGTCGAACGATCATCACCGGGCATTGTGCGTGGTGTACCAATGCCTGGCTGGTCGAACCGAGCAGCAGCCCGGCGAAGCCACCGCGGCCCCTGCTGCCGACCACGACGAGCCGCGCCGTCGCCGAACGGTCCAGCAGCTGGTGCCTCGGCTTGTCCCTTGCGACGACCCGCTCGACGGGCACGTCGGGATACTTCTCCTGCCAGCCCGCAAGCCGCTCAGCGAGCAGCCGCTCCTCGTCCTGCTCGGCGGGGCCGCCCTCGAAGTAGACGCGGGCCCTGTTGAACGCGCTCTCGTACTCGACGTCGAGCCAGGCGTGCACCGCCACCAACGGCGCGCCACGCATCGCCGCTTCCTCGAACGCGTAGGCGATCGCCCGCTCGCTGAGCGGGCTGCCGTCGACACCCACCACGACGGGTCCTTCGGTGGGTGGTGCGACCTCACCGTCGCGCGGGCGCACCACCACGACGGGCGAACGCGCGTGCATGGCGACCCCGACGGCGGTGGAGCCCGCGAGCATGCCCGTGAAGCCGCCGAGGCCCGACGAGCCGAGCACGACCATCGCGGCGTCCTTGGACAGCTCGGTCAGCAGCGGGACCGGGGGCTCGTCGATCACCTGCACGTCTACCGACACCCCGGGCGCCACGGCCTTTGCCTGTTCGGCGGCCTCGGCGACGACACGCTTGGCGTCGTCACCCACCGACTCCAGGATGTTGGCGGGGATGGTGAAATCACCGCCGTAGTAGCGGCCGATGAGGCCGTAGCCATAGGTGATGCGCAGCGGCAACCGCCGCTGCCCCGCGAGTTCCGCGGCCCACCGCACGGCGTAGGTGGCCGATTCCGATCCGTCCACACCGACGACCACCGCGCCGGTGGCGGAGCCTTCAACAGTCATGTCATCTCCCAGTGATTCGCTTTTCGCCGGTTTCACGCTAGGAGTGCGCGCGCCTTCGCGATGCGGCCGTTGGTCCCCACCGGCGCGGGACTTCGGGCCTCGCGTCCCCGGTAGTGCGGTGGGGCCGCTCCGGCCCGCCTGCTCGCGCCGGGCGAGTCCGCGGATCAGCGGGGGGTGAATTCGAAGTGGACGGTACGACCGGTTCGCGCGCGAAGGACCCGGTGCGCCGCGGGCACGAGCAACCCGTGCAGCAGCGGGTACTTGCGGCGAAGCACACTCGCGGCGTGCCGTGCCCGCGCACCGTCGAGCCTGCGCACCCGGCCCGCCACGGCTGGGCCCGCGATGGTCCTGCCCAGCCCGTCGCTGGGCGCTACCTCGGCCTTCGGGTCACGCGCGAGCCGTCTGGTCTTGAGCGCCTTCTCGAAACTGCGCAGGTAGGCGTGCTCGCCCTCCACCGCGATACTCACCGGCGTGCGGCCAGGCGTCCCGTCGCGGCGGTAGGTGGTGAGCACGACGGTCTTCTGCCGCAGGAGGCGGGCGAGTTCACCGGTCGCGGCGGTGCTCACCCTGCCGACCACGTAGCCGATCTCACGCAGCCGCAGGTACAGCGCGGCCGCGACGGCCACGCAGGTGCCGCCGAGCAGCCACGCCTGCCATGCCGCTGCGCCCTCGTCGAGGTCGACGATGTGGTTGACGGCGTGCGCGGTGGTGGCGACAAGGAAACCTGCCAGTACGGTCGCCAGCGAGTCCGCCCAGGCGGGCGCGAGCAGCAACCCTACGCCGAGCCCGAGCTGGAACGCCCCGGTGTCGGCGACGAAGTGCCCCTGGCCTGCGAAACCGGCCAGGTCGGCGAAGGAGCTTGGCGCGACCATCGCCCACAGCCCCGCGATGATCACCGCCACTCCCAGCACGGTGGTCACCGCCACCACCAACCGTCCCGGCCCCGCTTCCCGCTGAATCATGGCTCTTCCTCTCCTCGTCGCTGACTGTGCTGTCACAGCGGGGACGAGACAGGCGGGCGATGCGTGACCGCGCCCAGGCCAGAAACAGGCAGGAACAGGTTCAGCCAGGTCGGCTCAGGTCGGCCCCTGGCCCGCTGCGAGCCGCGCGCACCGGGGCCAACACCGCCATGACGATCATCAGTACGGCGGCGGCCGCGGCCAGCCAGCCGTAGGAGGCCACGGCGACCACGACGCCAGCCAGCGACCCGCCCACGGCGGCGGCGCCGTTCATGACCAGGTCTGATGCGCCCTGAGCACCGGTCCTGGTCTCGGCAGGCACGGACTCGGAGAGCAACGCCGACCCCGCGACCAACCCGAACGACCAGCCGAGGCCGAGCAGGAACAGGCCGATGCCCAGCAGCACGGCGTCATCGGCCCGTGCCGCGCCGCTCACGATCGCGGCGGTGGCCATCACCACGGCCCCCGCGACGATCACGGGCACCCGGCCGAACCGGTCGGCCAGGTAACCGGTGAGCGGCGAAAGGCCGTACATGCCGAGGATGTGCACGCTGATGACCATGCCGATGACGCTCAGCGACACATCGACGTGATGCATGTGTACCGGGGTCATCACCATCACCGACACCATCGCGGCGTGGGAGGAGGCGATGGCCAGCAACCCCACCAGCGCCTTTGGCCTACCGGCGATCGCGCGCAGCGAGGCCGTGAAGCCCGCGCCCGCCTGCCGCGTCCCGGTTGCGGTGTCGACCTGTCGCAGTCCCGCGAGCCGCAACGGGTCCGGTCGCAACAGCAGGAACAACACAGCGGCGGAGCAGGTGAACGCCGCGAAGGTCACCAGGAACGGGCCGGTCAGTGGCGGCAGCCCCAGCGAAGCACCCACCTTGCCCGCCGGGTCGGCGAGGTTGGGTCCCAGTACCGAGCCGACCGTCGTCGCCCACACCACGATGGACAGCGCACGCGCCGTGTGCCCCGGCCGCGCCAGGTCGGTGGCGCCGTATCGGGCCTGCAGCCCCGCCGCGGTGGCCGAACCGAACAGCAGCAGACCGCCGAGCAACAGCGGCAGCGAACCGATCGAGGAGGCCGCGACCACCACCGCGGCGCCGAGCGCGCCCAGCAGCATGCCGCTGACCAGCCCGGCGCGCCTGCCCCGCAACCGGGTGAGCGCGGCGAGCGGAACCGCCGCGACCGCCGCGCCCAGCACACCGAAGGTCTGCGCCAGCCCCGCCACGCCCTCCGTGCCCGCGACGTCGGCCGCGATGAGGCCGCCGACGGCCACGCCGATACCGACCCCGAGCCCGCCGAGCACCTGCGCCACCGACAACACCGCCACGGTCCGTCGCTGAACGGAGGCGGTGTCCGGTTCCTGGTCCGGCTCCTCGCTGTCGGGTGTGGGCAGCCGTGTTCCGACCTCGCTCACCGTGTCGACCCCTTTCCGGGCTGTGCCCACCATCGCCCACCATCGCCACCGTCGCCACCGTCGCCGACCATCGCCCACCGTCCGCCTGCCCCGCGGCGGCAGGCCGTGGGTCGTCGGCCACCGAGGCGGAAGCTCAAGGACCCATCACCTGGCGGCGACACTCCCAAAACGCCGGGCGCGCACCTTCGCCCGCGCGAGGGCACCGGTTCATAATCGCACGATCGCCACCCCCGCCCACCAGCCTGATTGCTGTGCTCCCGGTGTGTTTCCGGCCTCAGTGAACCGAGACAGTGGGCCGTCAACCCGCCGTCAACCCATGGTCTTGGCGCCGTCCAGCGACTCGCGCAGGATGTCGGCGTGCCCGGCGTGCTGCGCGATCTCGCCGATGAGGTGCAGCAGCACCCGGCGTGCCGACCAACGGGCACCGGGCTCGAACCACGGCGCCTCGGGCAGCGGCCGCGCGACATCCAGGTCCGGCAGTTCGGTCACGATCTCGGCGGTGCGCCGCTGCGCCTCGTCGAGTTCGGCGAGCAGGCCCCGCAGGGTCTCCCCCGGCAGCATCCGGAACTGCTCCTGCCAACCCTGCGACGAGCCAGACACGGCGTCCCGGTCACCGAGCACGAAATTCATCCACCGCCGTTCCACCGTGCTCACGTGCTTGATGAGGCCACCGAGACACAACTCGCTGGCTGTGGTCCGGCACTCGGCCTGCTCGTCGGTAAGTCCGCGCACCGTCTGGCGCAGGAAGTAGTGCTGCGTCGCCAACGACTCCAGCAGGTCGGCTCGCTCGCCGGTCATCGCAACGGTCATGATCTTTCCCCTCGTCGTGTCGCATCGGCCATTCCTCGATGAGCCCTGACCACAACCGTATGGAGAATTCAGGACGGTTTTCGTCCGCAATCGCGCGAGCCACGAAGTCGCGAATCAGGCGCCGCTTCCTCCTGATTCGCGGGCCCGTTGCAGCGCGGGACCGAACCGCTGCTGCACGGCGTGCCAGGCCTCGACCACCTCGCCGCGCTCCGGTTCGACCGGGTCGGGATGGGCACGGTCGCCCTGGAAGGACAGCAGCGTCTGCACCACGCGACCCACCACGTCGGGATGTCCGAGCGGGACCGGTGGCTCGACCCGCACGGCGGGGTCGCTCTCCCTGCTCAGGAAGGCACCGACCCGGACGTCACGGGCACGCAGCGCCGAGCGCGCCTCCTCGGTGGCCCGGTCCCACCAGTCGGCCGTGGTGCCGTAGTCGTCGACGTGTGCGGTGCCGGGGTCCGCGGGCGCCGGGTCCACCGCGACCACGGTGCGCACGACGGGAAACTTCAGCGCGAGTCGCAGCGCGGGTTCGGCGGCGGTGCCCGATGCCACCAGATGCACCCGGCCGGACAGGCCACCGAGGATCTCCTCCACCGAAGGCTCGTCGCCGACCTCGGCGGGAAGTCGGCACCACCCGACCCGCAGGTGCTGCGCCAGTGGCCGCCAGGTCGCGGGGAGTTCGTTGTGTTTGGCCTCTCCTGCCGGGTCGAGCACCAGCACCACGGGGGCACGTTCGGGGCCACGCCAGACCACCGGCGGCCCCGCCCCCCGGATGCCGTCTTCGCCGAACTCACGCACCATGGGCCACGCGTACCCGATGCGGGCCGGAGTATGCGCCCGCCCCGCCGCGGGCTCGCCACACCGGCACGGGCACCAGCCGTTGCCGCCGCCGCTCGTCAGCCTCGCAGCGACCTGCGGCGAAACAGTCTGCCCGCCAGCGGGACGACGACAAGCAGGATGCCGGCCCACCACAGCGCGGCCAGCCACGCGGTGTTGCCCAGCGGCGTTCCCATGAACAGCGCTCGCACGGCGTCGACGACCACGCTGACGGGCTGGTCTTCGGCGAAGGCCCGCAGCCCCGGTGGCATCGTGCTCGGCGGGACGAACGCGCTGCCGACATAGGGAACGAACACCAGCGGCATCGCCATGCCACTGGCACCCTCGACCGTCCTGGCCAGCAGACCGAGCACCACGGCCAGCCACGAGACCGCCAGTGCGAACAACGCCAGCAGGCCCAACGCGATCAGCCACTGCCCTGCACCGGCGACCGGACGAAATCCCACCAGCAGTCCCACGCCCACCATCACCACGATCGACACCAGGTTGCGCAGCATCGCAGCCGCCACGTGCCCGACCAGCACCACCGCACTGACCATCGGCATCGAACGGAACCTCTCGACGATGCCCTCCAGCATGTCGTTCGCCACGGCGACACTGGTCGTTGTCGCGTTGAACGCGATGCTCACGACGATGATGCCCGCCACCACGTAGTTGACGTAGGTGACGTCGCCGGTGTCGATCGCGCCACCGAACAGGTAGCGGAACATGAGCAGCAACGTGGTGGGCAGGAACAGCATCAGCATCAGTTCCTCGGGGCTGCGCGAGATCCGCCTGAGGCCGCGCCCTGAGAGCACCCACGCATCGCGCAACGCCCACGACCACCTCGGCCGCGGCGCCCCGCTCGGCTGCTGAACCGACATCACTGGCCTCCCCCTTCGCGGCCCGTCAGGGTGAGGAACACGTCGTCGAGGGTCGGCTTTTTCAGGGTCAGTTCGCTCGGCTCGACACCGGCCGCGGCGACCTTGTCGAGGACACGCCTTACGTCCTTGGCGTATTCGACGGCGACGTCCAGGGTGAACGCCCGCCCGTCGAGCATGGGCCGCTCGGCTGCGAGCACCTCACGTGCCACGCCGAACGCCACCGCGTCGGTCATGGTCAACGTCAGCCGCTCGGCCCCCACCTGTCGTTTCAGCTCGGCGGGGGTCCCCTTCGCGATGATGCGCCCGCCGTCCACGACGGCGACCCGGTCGGCGAGTTCGTCGGCCTCCGCCAGGTATTGGGTGGTGAGCAGGATGGTGGTGCCCTCGGCCACCAGCCGCCGCGCGGTGTCCCATACCGCGTTGCGGCTGCGTGGGTCCAGCCCCGCCGTCGGTTCGTCCAGGAAGAGCACCGGCGGCGCGGCCAGCAGGCTGACCGCGAGGTCGAGCCTGCGTCGCATTCCACCCGAGTACGTGCGCACCTGCCGGTCGGCCGCGCCTGCCAGGTCGAACAGTTCCAGCAACTCGGTGGCCCTGCGCCGGGCCGCGCGAGCGCCGAGTCGGAACAGCCTGCCCATCAGCACCAGGTTCTCGCTGCCCGTGAGGTACCGGTCCACCGCCGTCTGCTGCCCGGCAAGCCCGATCGACGCGCGCACCGCGTCGGCCTGCGTGACCACGTCGAAGCCGTTGACCAGCGCCGTGCCGCCGTCGTGCCGCAGCAGCGTGCTGAGAATGCGCACCGTTGTCGTCTTGCCCGCGCCGTTGGGTCCGAGCAATGCCAGCACGGCACCCCTCGGCACTCGAAGATCCACCCCGTCGAGCACTTCCAGCTCCCCGAATCGCTTTCGCAACCCAGTGACCTCGATCGCCTGAGTCCGTTCCATCGCACCCCTCCAAAACTGTGTATCACATACACTAATGATTAGGTAATACACAGTTTTACGATGGTCGTCAACCGAGGCGATGGGATGTTGATGCCGGGTAACCCGAAGGACGCGCGCAGCCGAGTCGAACTGCTCTGGGGCGAGGGGCGCGACCGCAGCAGAGGACCGCGACCGAGGCTCAGCCTGGAGCGGATCGCGGCGACCGCGATCGAGATCGCCGACGCCGACGGCCTCGATGCCGTCTCCATGCAGCGGGTAGCGAAGGAACTCGGCTACACGACGATGTCGCTCTACCGCTACGTTCCCGACAAGGACCAGCTCATCGAGGTGATGCTCGACCACTGCGCAGGCGAGCCACCACCGGCCCCCGACAGCGGTTGTTGGCGAGCCGACGTCGAGGCCTGGGTTCACGGGTTGTGGCAGCTGTACACCGAGCACCCGTGGATGCTGCGGGTGCGGATCAGCGCGCCGCCCATGGGTCCAGGGCAGCTGCAATGGCTCGAGGCGGTCCTCGCGCCGCTGGCCCGCTCAGGACTGGCCGACGCCGAACTGGTACCGGTGGCCACGATGCTGCTGGGTATGGTGCGCCAGTTCGCGGCCCTGGCCACCGACATGACCGACAACCGCGAGCAGCTCGGCATCAGCACCGCCGAGGCCGAGGCCGAGTACGAGGCCACGCTACGGCGGTTCGTCACCGAGGACCGCTTCCCCACGCTGGCCAGGCTGACCGAGGGTCGGGTCTTTCGGCCGAGCGGCCTCGCCGATTCCGGCATCGGGCTGGATCTGGAGTTCGGGCTGAAGCGCTTCCTTGACGGTGTCGAGAGCTACGTCGGCGGCCGCGCCCGCTGAGGCCACACGGCAGGCTCGGCGGTCACGGCATCGGGCCCGCGCCCTTCACCTCGCGCAGGCAGTCACGGGCGATGGCGAGGACCCCCGGATCGCTGGTCTCCCTCCTTGCCATGCCCAGGTACCAGTTCGCCAGCCGCAACGCGTCGTCGTAGCCGGCTTCGGCGACGACATGCCGGACCACCCGGACCGCGTGGCACGACTGCCTTCTGCGGGCGGCGCCGAGCAGTTCGCGGGCCTGAACGGCGAGATAGGCCTGCTTGTCGACCGTCGGCAGGTTGGCCTCCATGTGCGGGGTTCCTCTCTGGACAGTGGCGACATTCGCGACAGCGGCGCTCCCGCCGGCCGTATACCGCCTACCCGACCCGATCGCCGCGAAACCAGGTCGCCGCGTCACTCGCGCCGACGGCGCAGGCGGACCCAACGGCACGCGGGCACCCGCGAACTTGGCAACGGCTAGATCCGCCGTAGGATGCCGGGTATGGCACAACAGCGCGGCTACCACCACGGGGACCTCCGTCGTGCCGTACTCGACGCCGCGATCGAGGTGATCAGCACAGCAGGACCCGGCGCGGTGAGCCTGCGCGACCTGGCACGCCGGGCAGGGGTATCCCACGCGGCGCCAGCGCACCACTTCAAGGACAAGGCCGGGCTGCTCACCGCGATCGCGGTGGAGGGCAACGAACTGCTCGCCGCGGCGCTGGCTGGGCCGCCCGCAGGCGAAGCGCCCGGACTCAAGGAACTCGGTGTCCGGTACGTGCGGTTCGCGCTCGATCATCCCGCTCATTTCGAGGTGATGTACCGCCCTGACCTCTACCACGGCGACGCTGCCGAGTTGGTCGCCGCCAAACGGCGCACAGCGGATCTGCTCAGGCAGGCTGTCGGCGCGCTCGCCGCCGACGCCAGCGGTGACGGCAGGGGTGCAGGCACCGACGTCGCGGTGCTCGCGGCCTGGTCGCTCGCGCACGGCTTCGCGACACTGTGGCGCGGCGGCAACATCGACCATCTCGTGGCTGGAGCGGGCCCGGCCGAGGCGTTTCGCGACGTCGCGGCCACCGCCTTCCAGGGTCGTACCGATCGCGCGCCGTAGCCGGCATTTGGGTGGGCCCGGAAGTCGGCCTGGAAGTCGGTTTGGAAGTCGGTTTGGAAGTCAAGGCCCACGATGTGGGAGCGATGGACCGCTGATCGCCGTCCTGCGAGGATCGGCGATCATGAGCGGTCCCACGACAGCGCTGGTGCAGCGCCGCCACATCGACCTGCTCCGGGTCAGCTCCGCACTGTGCCCCCTCGGCTGACGCCACTTTCCGTCGCCCTCGTGCCGCGGCCAGCGGCGCGGTACATCGAAGCCGAGGTATCCCATGCTCACCCTGCTGCTGTTCGGCCTCGCCGGTTTCCTCGCCCAGCTCGTCGACGGCTCGCTCGGCATGGCGTTCGGGGTCACCGCCACCACCACGCTCGTCGCAACCGGAACCGCCCCCGCCGTCGCGTCGGCGGCCATCCACCTCGCCGAGGTCGGCACCTCACTGGCCTCGGGCGCGGCACACTGGCGGCTACGCAACATCGACTGGCGCACGGTGGGCATCCTCGCCCTGCCCGGCGCGGTGGGTGCCGTACTCGGCGCCTACGTACTCACCGCGCTGTCCACCGAATCGGCGTCGGTGTGGATCGCCACCATCCTGCTGCTGCTCGGGCTCTACGTGCTGATCCGCTTCGCGTTCCTGCGGCTCGGCAAGTTGATCACCAGCAAGCGGCCGGGCGCCCGCTTCCTCGGGCCGCTCGGCCTGCTGGCCGGGTTCATCGACGCCAGCGGGGGCGGCGGTTGGGGGCCCGTGGCCACGACCACCCTGCTCTCCTCGGGCAGGCTGGAGCCACGCAAGGTGGTCGGCTCCGTCGACACCAGTGAGTTCATCGTCGCGCTGGCCGCGAGCGCCGGGTTCTTCTTCGCACTGTCCACACGACACCAGCTCAACTACACGGTGGTAGCCGGCCTCATGATCGGTGGTGTCGTCGCCGCACCGCTGGCCGCCTGGCTGGTACGCAGGCTCCCGCCCAGGGTGCTGGGTGCCGCCGCGGGCGGGATGATCGTGCTCGCCAACGCGCGCACGCTGCTGAGCGCCACCGGTGCGGGCGCGACCATCACCACGATCGCGGTCGCCGCGATCGGAGTGCTGTGGGTCGCGGGGGTGACCACCGCGATCCGCTCGGTGCGCCAGGAGCGCCATGTCAACGCCCTCGCAGGGGAGACCGGCCCGCCGGGCAGGCGCGACGCACGGTCCGCGCGGGCCTGACCGGCGTCACACTCCCAGCCCGCGTTCCACCGCGGCGATCAGCTCGGGGCGCAGCGCGCTCGGCGGGATCACCGCGTCGACGGACCCCACCCGCACGGCACGCTGGATGCTGTGCACCCGGTCGAACTCGGCTGCCACCTCTCCCAGCTTCTCGGCACGCACCGCCGCCCGGACGTCGGCGAGGCGGGTGATCAGCTCAGCGCGCCGCGCACCCTGCGCATCGGCCAGCTCGGCCTGCAGCCCGCGCACCCGCTCATCGCTCGCCGTGCGGGTATCGACGTCGCCCGCGAACACCACCGCCGCCGCGGGGGCTCCACCGATCACCGACGCGTACGAGCCGTCCACCGCCAGCACCGTCATGTTGGGGTTGAGCGCCTTGGAGAACACCACGAACGCTCCCCCGTGGTAGCGGGAGATGACGCAGAACACGATCGGGCCCGAGAAGTTCACGACGGCCCTGCCGATCTCGGCGCCGTACTCGAGTTGCAGCTTGCGCATCGACTCCGGCGAGCCGTCGAAGCCCGACAGGTTCGCGAGCACCACGAGCGGCCGGTTACCGCTGGCCGCGTTGATGGCCCGCGCCACCTTCTTGGACGACCGGGGGAACAACGTGCCCGCCGTGTAGGTGTCCGGGCCGTCGGTGGGCGGGAAACCGCGCCGTGGCACGGACCGCGACTCGATCCCGACCAGACACACCGGCCAGCCGCCGAGCTTCACGTCCTGCACCACGGCGGTCTCGGCGTCGGCCATGCCTGCCCAACGCTCGAGCACCGGGTGGTCGGCGTCGGCGACGGCGCGCATCACGGTGCGGATGTCGAACGCCTTCTTGCGGTCGGGATTGGCCTCGGGTGAGAAGATCTCGCCGACCGTGGTGAAGTCGCTGCCGACCACGTTGTGCGGGTAGTCGCGGACGTCGCGGTCGGTGGGGTCGGTGGTCTCGGCTCGCCGTGGCCCCGGCTCACCGGGCACCACGTAGCTGTGGTCGTAGTGCGCCATGAGCACATCGCGCGCCCCGGCAAGGTCGGGCGCCCAGTACTGGGCCTGCCCGTTGGGACCCATGACCCGGTCGTAGCCGCCGATGCCGAAGTTGTCCTCCGCCGATACCCCTCCGGAGAAGTCCAGCGACTGCTTTCCGGTCAGCACCATCGCCGAGTCCGGTGTCATCACCAGGATTCCCTTGGTGTGCATCAGCATCGTGGCCTCGGCGTTCCAGTACGGCTGCGCGCCGACGTTGATCCCGGCCACCACCACGTTGATCTCGCCGCCGTCCTGGGTGAATCCCACGATGCGCTTCAGTACGGCCGCGATCCAGTCCATGTTCTCGGTGCCGGAGTCCATCGCGATCCTGGCCCCCGCCGACAGCGCGAACCACTCGACGGGAACGCGCATCCGCTGCGCCAGGTCCAAAGCCGCGACCACCCGCAGGCACTCCGGTTCCGACAGCGCGCCGAGCGCCTTGGTGGGGTCACCGAGCAGCGCCACGCGGGTGACGCCTTCTGGATACCTCGGCGTCGGTGTGGTCACCACGCCCGCCACGACGGCGGCCTTGTTGAGCCCCTTCGGACGGTCGACCGGCACCAGCACGCCGGTATCGCCGAGGTCGTACTCCTGGAACGTGCCACCGACACCGGCGAGCGCGTCGAACAGTTCGTAGGGGTAGACGGTGCCGCGACGGCTCGCCCTGAGCACCTTCTGCCCGTAGTCGTCCAGCGGTTCGATCGGCTCACTCGACGGCTCACCCATGCGTACCCGCACCCCGGAGCCCGCGTGGTAGGAAATGCGCACCGCCACGTCTCTCAACTCGCCGCTGACGTGGTCGCGCTGCCGGCCGAGGAACTGCACCTCCTCCAGTCCCGCGCCCGCGGTGCTCGGCACGACGCGACCGGCGACGGCTCGCAGGTCCTCCATGGTGAGTTCGCTGGGCGGCCAGACGTAGATGAACACGCGGTTGGTGTCGAACCGTTTCTTGGCGGGCCTGCGCGCCTGCACCTTGCGGATCGCGTCGAGGCAGGCGTCCAGGGTTCCCTCAACGGCGGGCAGCGCGAGAACGTTGCCCTCGCTGTCGCGCAGCGGGGTAAGGTCACGCACCTGGCCCATCGCGACGAGCCGCTCGTCGGAGGGGTTGTTCGCGGCGACACAGCGGAACAGGTAGACGTCCTCGTCGGCGGACGGCAGCCGGGTGAGGTCGAACTGGCTGAGCCTGCGCAGTTGCAGCCGCTGCGCGACAAGCGGGTGCAGGCCACGGATCAGCCGGTCCTCGGTGAGTCCCCGCTCGCCGGGTCGGAAGGTGAAGTGGTGGTGCATGGCCGCGCCGCTGCGACCGGCGACGGTGGTGGTGATGCGCCGGACCCGGCCGGGCAGCGGTGTCTGCTCCAGCACCGCGAGCAGCTTGTCCGACATCGTGTCGTCGTCATCGGGTTGCTGCGGCCACGTCAGGTAGATGTCGGCGACGAGCGCGGCGCCGTCCGCTTCGGCATCGGCCACGCCCGCGACGGCGCGCAACGCCTCTGGCAGCCCGGAGAAGTCCGCGGCGGTCGCGACAAGCCGCAGCCTGCTGCCGTCGAGGTCGTACTCCGCCGTGACGCACGCGCACCCGTCGTGGATGGCGGTGCGCATGCCCTCCAGCGTGCGTTCGCGGTAGTACCGCCTGCTCATCACCTCAAGCAGCGGACCGAGGTCGGCTCCCGGCCTGCCGATGCGCTGCCCGAGCACCCTTACCAGCGGTTCCGGGCTGGCGACCATCTCCGCGACCCGCTCGTCGCGGTCGGCGGCGCCGGGGTGCTCGTCCAGGTAGCGCAGGTGCTGGCGCACCCGTGCGTAGATCTCCGCGCGGTTGCGGCGAAGCATCGGCTGGGCGAACCAGCGGAACACCAGGCTGCGGGCCAGGTCGCCGACCGAGGGGAAGCGCAGCTGGGTGGCCGTGATGAGGTGTTCCAGCGCGCGCCCGACGGTCTCTCGCCAGCCGTTTCCCGGTGGTGGCTCGGTGAGCCACTGCCGCAGCAGGGCGGTGATCACCGCGACGTCGGAGGCCGCGCGTTGCTGCGCGAGGAAGATGCGGAACACCGCTTCCTCCAACTCCGCGCAACGTTCCAGCTCCTCGACACCGTAGTGGCCCAACGCCCTGGCCAGCCGCTGCTGGAAGGTCTCGGACAGCCCGGCCCGCTCCACGTCGAGGCTTTGCAGGTAGGTGTGGAAGTACTCGCGCGGGCTGTGCACACGGGTGTCGGCCGTGGTCTCCTCCCCCGCGGGCCGGTTGCGGCTGAGTTCGGACAGGTCCGCGAACACGCGCAGCAGCGCGACCTCGTCGCCGATCAACCGTTCCCGGTCGGCACCCGGCTCCGCCCGCGCGGCGAGGTAGTCCGACAGCGCCCTGCCCTCGTCGTGCGGGTCGACGTCGAACCCGAGCAGTCGGCTGCGCAACTCGGTCAGCGCCTGACGCGCGCGCTCGTGCGGCACACCCGCTTCGGGTTCGGGCGGCAGCTCCAGATCGATCCGTTGCCCGGCTCCGGTCGCCTGCTCGGCTCCATCCGTTTCCAGCGGTTCCAGCCGCAGCAGCGGCGCACCGGTCTCCACCTGGCTGCCGACGGAGACCGGCCGCTCCCGCAGCACCGCCCTGAACGGCGCGCGCAGCACCGTCTCCATCTTCATGCTCTCCAGCACCAGCACCGGCGCGCCGGACTCGACCTCGGTGCCGATCTCCACCGGGGTGGCCACCACGAGCGCGGGTGCCGGTGAGCGCACCACCCCGCCCTCGTCGCGGCTGACGCGGTGAGTGACGCCGTCCACCTCGACCACGTGACTGGGCCCGTGGGTGCCGGTAACCAGGCTGAACCGGCTGCCGTGCACGAACAGCTGGGCGCGGTGCTCGTCGAAACGTTCCAGCTCGACGTCGACGGGCCGGACCTCACCGTCGTCGACGATTCCGACGCGGAACCGGCGAGGACCGGTGCGCGCCACCGTGACGCGGTACGCGACGCCACGCAGCTTCAGGTCGGTGGCGGCGCTGCCGGAGTGGCGCACCTGCGGGCGGCCGCCGTGAGCGGTGGACAGCAGGTGCTGCCGTTCGACGAGCTCGCCCTCCTCGTAGGCCTCGATCGCCGCCGCGGCGAGCGCCACCCCGCAGTGCCGGGTCGAGGCCAGCCGTCCCTGCCCGCGTACCCGGTCGATCCAGCCGGTGTCCGCGCCCGCCTCGATCACCTCGTCGGCGTTGAGCAGGTCGAGCAGGAAGCTCTTGTTCGTCGCGCCGCCCTCGATGAGCACAGTGGTCCCGGCCACGGCGCGTCGAAGCCTGGCGAGCGCCTCGTCGCGGGTGCGGCCGTGGGCGATGATCTTGGCGATCATCGAGTCGAAGTCGGCGGGAATCGTGTCACCCTCGCCGACGCCGGTGTCGACGCGGATGCCGGGACCGGCGGGCAGCTTCAACAAGGTGATGCGACCGGGCGCGGGAGCGAAGTCGCGGTCGGGGTCCTCGGCGTTGAGCCTCGCCTCCACGGCGTGGCCGGTCTCCGCTGGCGGCTCGCCCTCCAGCTTGCCGCCCGCCGCGACGTGCAACTGGGCCTTGACCAGGTCCATCCCGGTGGTGGCCTCGGTGATCGGGTGCTCGACCTGAAGCCTGGTGTTGACTTCCAGGAACGCGAACAACCGCTCGCCGGGGTGGTACAGGAACTCCACCGTCGCGGCACCCCGGTAACCGACGGCCAGCGCGAGCCGCTCGGCGGATTCCTTCAGCTCCCTGGTCTGCTCGGCACTCAACAGCGGCGACGCGGACTCCTCGATGATCTTCTGGTTGCGGCGCTGCACCGAGCAGTCGCGCACCCCCAGCGCCCATGCCGTGCCCTGGCCGTCCGCGATGACCTGCACCTCGACATGCCGGGCGCCGGTGACCAGCCGTTCGAGGAACACCACACCGCTGCCGAAGGCGCGTTGCGCCTCCTGGCTGGTGCGTTCGAAGGCATCGACCAGCTCGCCCTCGCCGGTCACCACGCGGATGCCACGACCGCCACCGCCTGCGGTGGCCTTGAGCATGAGCGGGTAGCCGATCTCCCGCGCCGCCGAAAGCGCGGCCTGCTGGTCGGCCACCGCGCCCCTGCTCCACGGGGCCACCGGCACGCCGACCTCCTCGGCCAGCAGCTTCGCCCCGATCTTGTCACCGAGCTTGCGCATCGCCTCGGGGCTCGGCCCGACGAACGTCACACCGATCCGCTCGCACAGCTCGGCGAACGCGGGGTCCTCGGCGACGAAGCCCCACCCGACCCATGCCGCGTCGGCCTCGGTCTCACGCAGCGCACGCTCCAGCACGGCCAGGTCGAGGTACGGGCGGGCCGAGGCTGGGCCGAGGCAGTAGGCGTGGTCGGCCTCCCGCACGAAGGTGGCGAAGCTGTCGGCCTCGGTGTAGAGCGCGACGGTCTCCGGCCGCGCCCCGCCCTCGGTGCCGAGCTCCCGCACGGCATGGATCAGCCGCATCGCGGCCTCTCCCCGGTTCACGATGGCGACACGACTGAACACCGAAGACCTCACCAGCTCCCACGACGACATCCGAAAAGCGACATGCGAAAGCGAGGCCCAGCCATGGGCAGGCCGCCGCCTCGACCTACCCCACTGTGTCGGTTACCGGCCGGTCCCGAAATGATCGCCACTCACCACGTCGCGGGAGCAAGCTTTGTAGGAAGTCACCAAACGCGGTCGCAACCACAGGTCATCGGCGGTTGCGCCGGATTCGGGGCCTGCTCGAGACTCACCGGCATGTCAACCCAGCGCCGCTCCGTGCTGCGGCGGGCCCTGCGCATCCTCGACACCTTCTCCGATGCCGCCGACGGGCTGAGCCTCTCCGAGCTCAGCCGCCGCGCGGGTGTACCGCTGACGACCACCCACCGCATCGTGGGCGAACTGTACGAGTGGGGGGCGCTGGAGCGAGACGACGCGGGCAACTACCGCGTCGGGCTGCGGCTGTGGGAGATCGCCGCGCTGGCCCCGCGCTCGGTGGGGTTGCAGCGCATCGCGCTGCCGTTCATGCAGGACCTCTACGAGACCACGCACCGAGGCGTGCATCTGGCGGTGCGCACTGACGACGAGGTTGTGTTCGTCGAGCGGTTCGTCAGCCCGGAGCGGGCGAGCGCGCGCCCTCGCGTGGGCGGCCGCTACGCGCTGCACGCCACCGCGGTGGGCCTGGTGTTGCTTGCCCACGCTCCCGTCGAGGTGCAGCAGGAGGTGCTGAGCAGGCCGCTGGAGCCCTACACCCCACACACCTACTCCAGTGAGCGGGAACTTCGTGAGGTGCTCGCCGACGTGCGGCGCAGCGGCTACGCGGTCAGCGACCGGCAGATCGACCCGGAGTACGTGTCCGTGGCCGCCCCGATCTACGGCAGCGACGACACGGTGGTCGCCGCACTGTCGCTGATCGTGCCGCACACCGAGTCGCACGGGCCCGGCCTGGGACACCTGGTGCAGGCCACGGCGCGCGGCATTTCCCGGGCGCTCGGTGCGACGAGACCACCGCTGCCGCACCCGTCTTCCGGTATTCGGAAAGGTGGGTAGCAGCACCGAACCCGTGGGCGCGAACCTCTGCCGTGCCGGTCACAGAGTGGTGATCGGCACGGAGGAACAGGAGACGACATCGTGCCCACCCACCCGCTGTCCCGTTCGCCACTGTCCCGTTCGGCGCTGTCCCTTCCCGCGCTGTCCCGCAGGTCCTTCCTCAAGCGCTCAGCGATCGCCACGGCCGCCGTGGCCGCTGGTCCGACGCTGCTCACGGCGTGCGGCTCGGAGCCGGCGGGCGCTGGCGGTGACCGCGAGGCGATCACGTTCCTCAGCTACCTGCCGCTGGAGACGCTGTCGATGGCGCCCGAGTTGCTCGGTGTGGCGGGCGGTTACTTCGCCAAGCACGGGCTGGATGTGGAGTTGCAGCCGGTGAAGGGAACCGCGCAGGGCATCCAGACGCTGATCTCTGGTATCGGCCCGGTCTGCCGGGCGGGGCAGATCGATCTGATGACGACCATGTCGGAGGAGAACCGACCGTTGGTGGCCATCGGCACACTGTATCGCGGCTCGGGCCTGCGCATCCTCTACAGCAAGAGTGATCCGTTGACCAAGCCGGAGGACTTCGTCGGCAAGACCATCGGTGTTCCTTCGGAGGGCGGCACGAGTTCCAAAGTGGTCTCCCTGGTACTGGCCGCCGGCGGTTTCGACCCTGCGCGGACCCCACGCCAGGTCACCGGTCTGACGCCGGGAACGTTCAACCTGGTGCAGCAGGGCCGGATCGGCGGTTATGTCACGAGCATCGACACGGCGAACATCGTGCTGTCGCAGCACGAGGACGCGGGCGTGTTCGACCCTGGAACCGTGGTGAAGTCCGACTCACAGGTTTATCTCACGACCAGGGACGTCATGCAGCAGAACCCGGACATGCTGAAGGCGTTCCTGGCGGGCATCCACGACACGCTCACGGCATTCGTCGCCGACAAGAACTTCGACAAGACGATCGCCAAGATGCGGGAACAGTACTCGTTCGCCACCCTCGACGACGACGTGATCGCCAGGAAGAGCCTGGGTATCAGTCGCGAACTGTGGACCGGTGGTGACCCGAACCAACCGTTGTTGGTCACACACGAGGACGCCTGGCTTGCCGGCTATCGGGAACTGGTCGATGCCGGAGTGGCAAAGCCCGGCGGCGACGCGTCGTCGTGGTTCGACAACAGCCTGTTGCCCGAAGCCAAGGCCTGAGAATAGGGAGTCGTATGTCCGCTCAGGACATGGATATCGTGCCCGCCGCCTGCGACCCGACTGACTCGGCACCGAAAGCCGTGCCGAAGTTGGAGTTGGTGGGTGTTGATAAGGAGTTTCGGAGTCGGCGTGCGTTCACGCATGCGTTGGCGGATATCAATCTGACGATCTCGGACGGGGAGTTCGTGTCGGTGATCGGCCGGTCGGGGTGTGGTAAGACCACGCTGCTGCGGATGCTGGCCGGGTTGCTGGCCCCGACCACCGGGCAGATCCTGGTAGAGGGCCGCTCCCTGTGGAACGGCACCCGCGTGGACACCTCCGTGGTGTCCCAACTGGGCGTGGTGTTCCAGGACGCCAACCTCTTCCCCTGGTACAGCGTGGCCGACAACATCGCCCTGCCGTTGAAACTCCGCGGCGACTCAAAGACCACCCGCCGCGACCGCGCCCACGAACTCGCCGACCTGGTCGGCCTGACCGGATACGAAAAAGCCTACCCCCGCGAACTCTCCGGCGGCATGCGCCAACGCGTCGCCATCGCCCGCGCCCTGTCCACCCACCCCACCCTGCTCCTCATGGACGAACCCTTCGGCGCCCTAGACGCCCTCACCCGCGAACGCATGAACCTCGAACTCCAACACATCACCCACACCACCGGCGCCACCGTCGTGTTCATCACCCACGACATCACCGAAGCCGTCTTCCTCGGCGACCGCGTCATCCAACTCACCCCCCGACCCGGCCGCATCGCCGACACCCAACCCATCCCCTTCCCCCGACCCCGCCACATCGACCTCCAAACCGAACCCCACTTCGGCACCATCGCCCGCCACCTCCGCCACGCCCTCGACGGCCAGGACCAACCATGACCAACCCACGCCTCACCAAACTCCTCCCCTGGATCACCACCCCCCTCATCCTCCTGACCTTCCTCACCACCTGGGACCTCTTCGCCCGCATCAACAACCTCTCCGAACTCGTCCTCCCCCGACCCCTCACCGTCCTAGCCACCCTCACCAACCTCGCCACCGACCCCCAAACCTGGTACCACGCCCACATCACCACCACCGAAACCCTCACCGGCTTCACCATCGCCCTCGCCACCGGCATCACCACCGGCACCATCCTCGGCAAAATCCCCTGGATCGAACGCAGCCTCCGCCCCATCATCATCGCCTCCCAAGTCATCCCCAAAATCGCCCTCATCCCCCTCTTCGTCATCTGGTTCGGCTTCGGCATGACCTCCAAAATCATCATGGCCGCCATGCTCGCCTTCTTCCCCATCATGCTCAACGTCCAACTCGGCGTCCGCTCCGTCCAACCCGGCCAACACGACGTCATGAAAACCCTCAACGCCACCCGCTGGCAAACCTTCACCCACCTCGAACTCAAAAGCACCCTCCCCCACATCTTCACCGGCATGGAAGTCGGCATCGTCTTCGCCATCATCGGCACCATCGTCGGCGAATACCTCGGCGGCAACGAAGGACTCGGCTACCTCATCGTCCGCACCCTCAACGAACTCAACGCCCCCGCCCTCTTCGCCGTCATCACCCTCCTCTCCACCCTCGGCCTCACCCTCTACCTCCTCATCAACACCCTCAAACGCCTCACCATCCCCTGGCACGAATCCATCTACCAACACGACCACAACACCTAACAACCACAACAAACGTCCAAGAGAGACACGAACATGCCACATGAGCTCACCGAGCTGCGGGTCAACACGGTCACCAAACGAGGCACCATGTCCACAGAGGACCTCACGGCTGACGTCTGCGTCGTCGGAGCCGGCATCGCGGGGCTGTCCGCGGCCGTGGAGTCGCGTAACCTCGGCCGCTCCGTCGTCCTCGTCGACGCACTGCCCGTACTCGGCGGGCAGTGCGTCAACTCGCTCATCGGCCTGTTCTGTGGGGTGTACGGCAACGGACCCGAGTACCGGCAGCTCAGTCACGGGATCTTCGACCCGATGTTCGCCGACCTCGGCGGTACCGGCGACATCCACTTCAACCGAGGTCACACGACGACCGTGAGCTACGACGAGGTCGTGCTGGGGCGCTGGATCGAGAATCTGGTGCGGTCACTTGACATCCAGGTGGTGCTCGGCGGTTCGGTGCTGGACGTCGGGATGGACGGCGCGAGGCTCACCGAGGCGACGTTCGCCACCAGACACGGCACTGTGCGGGTGCGGGCGAGCGGTTTCGTCGACGCGACCGGCGACGCGGCGCTGACGTGGGAGGCTGGGTTGCCGTGCCGCGTCCCGGAGCGCACCATCTGGGGCTCACAGCAGATCCGACTGGAGAACCTGCGGGAGGAGCACAAGCCCAGCCACGCCGAGCTCACGGCGCGGGTGGCGGAGAAGGCCGAGCAGTACGGCCTGGTGCGCCGCGACGGCCTGGCGTTCTTCTTCCCCGGCCGCGGCACGGCGGTGATGAACATGACGCACGTCGAGGCGCCGCTACGGGCGGTGCCCGCAGCGCGGGCGCAGTTGGAGGGGCGCGCACAGGCCGACCGGGTGGTGGGGTTCCTGCGGGCGGAGTTTCCCGAGGCCTTCGCCGACGCGAAGGTCCGGCTGTACGGCCTGCCCGGCCGCAGGCAGACCAGGTGGATCGCCTCGGAGCACCAGCTCACGGTGGACGAGGTTCGCACAGGGGTGCGCTTCGAGGACGCGGTGGCGCGCACCGCGTGGCCCATCGAGTTGCACGACCGGATCGAAGGGTATGTGTGGGAAACCTTCGACCCCGATCACGTGCATTACGTTCCGCTGCGCAGCCTGATCCCTGTCGGGGCGGGCAACCTGGTGGCGGCGGGCCGGTGCGTGGACGGGGACGCCGCCGCGCTATCCAGCGTGCGGGTGATGGGGCCGTGCGCGGCGATGGGCTTCGGTGCCGCGCACGCACTGGACCTGGCGGGCGACGCGAGCGTGCGCGAGATCGACCTCGCGCAGCTACGCGAGCGCCTCCACGACAACGTCGACAGCTGACAACCTCCCCACCCCAACCGCGAGTCCCCCGTTCCCGCCCGCGAGTCCTGCACTCCCGTCCGCGAGTCCCCCGCTCCCGTCCGCGAGTCCCCCGCTCTCGCCCGCGAGTCCTGCGTTGACGTTCGAGGGCATGCCGGGACGCGAACCGGGTAGCCCGCGAACATGACGACAGCACCGTTCGAGCCGGACCCGCAACCGGAGGAAGAGATCGCCGCGGCAGACCCTGGTCGTGGCGCGCCGCGACCGGCGCCCGGATTCGGACCCACCAACGGGGAACCAGACCAGGCCGCCGAGCCGGACACCGACGACGAAGTGGACCGAGACCGCCGTTGACCGCGAGAGTCCTCCTGCTGGGCGGCCCGGATGTCAGCGGCAGCGCGCCTGTATACGGCGCACCGAACGCAGAACTCGCAGGCACGAACGCAGAACTCGCGGGCAGGAACGGGGGACTCGCGGGGAGGGAACGGTCAGGCGGGCAGGATCCTGCCGCGCACCTCGCCGAACCCGATCCGCCCGCCACCGACCGCGGGAGCGGTCGCCGAGATGGCTACCTCGTCGCCGTCGAGCAGGAACGTGCGCCGCTGACCTGCCACCTCGATGGGCTCCTTACCGCCCCAGGTGAGCTCGATGAACGCACCCCGTTCGTGGCGCCGCGGGCCCGAGATGGTGCCGGACGCGTAGAGGTCGCCCGTGCGGCACGACGCGCCGTTACAGGTCAGGTGGGCCAGCATCTGCGCCGGCGACCAGTACATCTCGCGGTACGGTGGCCGGGCGACCTCCTCGCCGTTCCACACCACGGACAGGTCGATGTCCAGCCCCCACGACTCACCGCCCCGCAGGTACGGCAGCGGAGGTGGGTCCTGCGGTGGCGTCTCCACCCTGGCCTCCTCCAGCGCCGCCATCGG
The DNA here is from genome assembly GCF_011761185.1 of Saccharomonospora amisosensis. Classification (NCBI taxonomy): domain Bacteria; kingdom Bacillati; phylum Actinomycetota; class Actinomycetes; order Pseudonocardiales; family Pseudonocardiaceae; genus Saccharomonospora; species Saccharomonospora amisosensis. The sequence continues at coordinate 2,773,552 of NZ_JAAOYM010000001.1, forward strand.
CACCACCCACGGCGAGATGGAGGTCGCGAAGCTCTTGCCCAGGAACGGTCCGAGCGGCACGTACTCCCATGCCTGGATGTCGCGTGCGGACCAGTCGTTGACCAGCACCGCGCCGAAAACGTGCTCGGCGAAGTCGCCGCAGGCCACGGCGCTGCCGAGTTCGGAACCCACACCGACGACGAACCCGAGCTCGGCCTCGATGTCCAGCCGCCGCGACTCACCGAAGGTGGGCGTGTCCTCATCGGGGGCCTTGCGTTGGCCGCTCGGGCGCACGATGTCCGTCCCGGAAACCACGACCGTGCCCGAGCGGCCGTGATAACCCACCGGCAGGTGCTTCCAGTTGGGCAGCAGCGGTTCGGCGTCGGGACGAAACAACCTGCCAAGGTTGGATGCGTGATGTTCGGAGGCGTAGAAATCCACGTAGTCGGCGACCTCGAAGGGCAGCCGCAGCCTCACCTCCGCCACCGGGTGCACGGCCGTGTCGGGAAGCTCGGCCGAAACCAGCTCGGTGATCCGTTCCCGGACCTCGTTCCAGCGTGCTCGGCCCTGTGCCATGAAGGCGTTCAGCGACGGCTCGGCGAACACGTCGTCGCGCAGGGTCACCGCCAGGTCCACCACCGAGTCCGCCACCCGCACCCCGACGCGTGGAGTGCCGCCCGGTGGGGAGAACACACAGTAGGGCAGGTTGGTGAGCCCGAACAGCGAGCCCTCCGGCACGGCGATCCTCGTCACGCACTGACTCCTTCACTGAGCATGGAGCCGGGGAGCAATCCGAGCTCCACCAGTTCCGCGAGCGGTTCGGTGACACTGCAGGTTCCGAACGACACGAACAGCTCACGCACGGCGCCGCCACGGTCCTCGCCGAGCGCACGCACCCCGGCAGCCACGGCAGCCGCGTCGCGATCGGCGAGCACGGCGGCCACCCGCTGTTCGTCGGCGCCATGGGCCGCGGCGTCGGTCGCCAGCAGCAGGTTCAGGAAACCGTGTTGTTCGAAGCCGGTTTCCTGGTCGGTGTTGCGGATGGCGTGGTGCAACCCGGCCGTGGCCTTGAACGGCACGCCCGCACGTACCGCCGCGACGACCGCGCTAGCCAGTTCGGCTTCGCCCGGGTGCAGTTCAGCGCGGACCCCGCCGGTGCGGAACTTCGCCTTCCACCCTCGTTCCGCGCACACCGCGAGCACGCCGTCACGCCGCCCGTCGCGGGGGATCTCCAGGAAGACCTCGGCGCCGACGTCGTCCAACCAGGCCGTGTCCAACCGGGCCTCGTGCAGCGCGGAAGGCAGCCGCTGGAGTTCCAACTCCGGGGGAATGACGATCTCCATGGCACGCAACCGCACCGGCAGTTTCGCCGAGGCGGTGACGGCGGCCGCGACCTGTCCCGGCCCTGCGGGCGCGGTGACCGCCAGCTCGAGTCGATCCCGCCCGAGCAACGAACCGAGCTCCGCCAGCGCGGGCGCCGCGACCACGAGCGGCCCGACCAACTCGCCGTAGCGTGCCGCCCGGTGTGCCGCGTGAGCCGGCACCGCCTCCGCCGGCGGCATCATGCCGGGAGGGAACATCGCCGCGTCGTCACACAGTCTCGCGGCGAACGCGGGCAGCGCGCTCACCTGTCGGGCCCCCGGCCGGACCAGGTCCAGGCGTACCCGGGGTCCTCGCAGGCCAGCCCGCCCTCGCCGAGTTCGAGTGGGCGGAAGGTGTCGACCATCACCGCCAGCTCGTCGAAGAAGTCCACTCCGATGCTTCGCTCGTAGGCTCCGGGCTGCGGGCCGTGGGCGTAACCGCCGGGGTGCACCGAGACCGACCCCTGCCCGATTCCCGATCCCTTACGGGCCTCGTAGTCGCCACCGCAGTAGAACATGATCTCATCGGAGTCCACATTAGAGTGATAGTACGGTACCGGGATGGAAAGCGGGTGGTAGTCCACCTTGCGCGGGACGAAGTTGCACACCACGAAGTTGTTGCCCTCGAACACCTGATGCACCGGCGGGGGCTGGTGCACTCGTCCGATGATCGGCTCGAAGTCGTGGACACTGAAGGTGAACGGGTACAGACAGCCGTCCCAGCCAACTACGTCGAACGGGTGCTGCGGGTAGACCATGCGCGTGCCGACCAGGGCGCCGCCCGCCCGGTGCTTGACGTAGACCTCGACGTCGGTGCCCTCGCCCGCCATGGGCTGTGTCGGGCCGTGCAGGTCACGCTCGCAGTAGGGCGCGTGCTCCAGCAGCTGACCGAAGCGTGACAGGTAGCGCTTCGGTGGCGAGACGTGACTGCTGGCCTCTATCGCGTAGGCGCGCAACGGTCCTTCCCCGTGCGGCAACCAGCGGTGTGTGGTCGAGGTCGGGATGACGACGTAGTCACCCGCCCTCGCCTCGACCGCGCCGAACATCGTCTCCACCGTCGCCTGGCCCGACTCGACATAGACGATCTCGTCACCGGTGGCGTTGCGATACAGCGGTGAGTCCTGAGTGGACACCACGTAGGAGATCCGCACGTCGGCGTTGCCGAGGATCAGCCTGCGGCCGGTGACGACGTCGGTGTGCGACCAGGTCTCCTTGGGGAACAGTTCGTGCAGCCGCAGGTGCCTCGGCCGCAGCGGGTGATTGGGCGTTGTCGTCTGGTCGGGCAGCTCCCACGGCTGCGAGTCGACGATCGCCGATGGAATGTTGCGGTGGTACAGCAGCGAGGAGTCGGAGGAGAAGCCCTCCTCCCCCATCAGTTCCTCGAAGTAGAGCCGTCCCTCGCTGTCACGGTGCTGGGTGTGACGCTTCGGGGGCACGGCGCCGACCTGCCGGTAGTACGCCATGGCTGGCCTCCTTGCTGTCGGTCGGGGCGCGAGCGACCGCGCACCCTTTCCATATAGTTAATGTATTGACTACCTGAGTCAAGAGCCGTGCTCAGTTGCGGCCACGCACGTCGAACTGGTCGCGGTTGGTGATCAGCTTGTTCAGCAGCAGCACCAGGATCCGCTGCTCCGTTTCGGTGAGCACGCTCGCCCATTCGTGCTCGCGCTCGTTGTGCTCGCCGAACACCTCGACCATCTCGCGCAGGCCCGCCTCGGTCAACGACAGCAGCACCGACCTGCCGTCGTGTGTCCCCGGCGTGCGTTCCAGCAGGCCGTCTGCGACGAGGGCCTTGCCGAGGTTGGAGACGGCCGCGCGACTCATGCCGGTGAGTTCGGCCGCCTTCCTGGCCTCGAGCGGCCCGGCGAGCCAGGTGACGAACAGCAGGCGAAACGCCGACCACGACCGCCCCCTCGGCCGGTGCACCGAAGCCTCGAGGTCGTAGGTGACAATGTTCGAGGCCCTGTTCAGCGTCAGCAGCACCTCGGTGGCCGATTGGTGCCGGAAGCCGTACTCGGTGGCCAGCCTGCGGTTGGCGAGGGCGACGAAGGACCAGAAGTCCAGCTCGGGCTCGCCCTCACCGCCGGCGGAATTGGTTAACACATGAACTATCGTAGGCGCCGGTTCAGGACTTGCGGAACCGCGCGACGGTCTCCTGGATGGCGGGTCCGGTGGCCGAGGACGCCTGTGCCCACGACTCGAACTCAAGCGTCGCCCTGAAGTCGCCTGTCCTGGCCACGCCCACCGCGGACTTGATGTCCCTTGCCAGCGCGGGGTCCAGTTCCGCCCACCGCAGGGCTCGCTCCTCGGCCGCGGCGAGGGGGTCGTCGGCGAGCTCAAGCGCCAGGCCCTCCCGCACCGCGGCCGGGCCGTCGAGCGCGCCGCCGTCCAGCAGCATCGCGAGCGCCCGCTGCGCGCCGAGCGCGTCGACCAGGAACCACGTGCACCCGCCTCCCGGGTGCAGGCCGATCCGGGAGAACGTCGCCGCGAACGAAGCCGAGGGGCCCGCGATCCGCACGTCGCAGGCCATGGCGAGGTTCAACCCTGCGCCCACTGCGGGCCCCTGCACGGCGGCTATCGTCGGGATCTGCAACGCGCGCAGTCGCAGGAAGCTGTCGTACACCTGGTGAAGGTGCTCGCGCAGCTCGCCGACCTTCGCGTTGCCGGCGTGGCCGAACAGCGCGGGCAGATCGGCACCGGCGCAGAACGCCTTTCCCTGCCCGGAGACGACGAGGGTGCGTGCCCCCTGGTCGGACGCCACGGTCGAGATCGCCGAGCCGAGTTCCGCGCACATCTGCTCGTCGAGGCAGTTGCGCCGGTCCGGGTCGGTCAGCGTCAGCTTCCACCTGCCGCCGTCGTTGTCCAGGGCCACCTTCGTCATCGATCCTCGCTTCACACTCGTTTCGGCCGGTCCGACAGGCTATTGGCTCACCAGCCCGCGGCACCACGCAGGGCTGCCGTCAGCGCTGTTGGCGGTACCGTCGATACATGACCGAACGCAAGCCGCCGGGCGTGTCTTTCGAGAGCTGGGTCGAGCGCCAGATCCGGCTCGCCCAGCAGCGGGGCGAGTTCGACAACCTGCCCGGTGCGGGCAAACCGCTGCCGCGGGGGCCGAAGGACCGGCTCGACTGGTTCGCGCGCAAGCTCGAACGTGAGAACGTCGACGGCTCCGCGCTGCTGCCGCCGTCGCTGGCGGTGGCAAAGGAGATCGAGGAGTTGCCCGCAAGGCTGTCGCGGGAGCGATCGGAAGCGAGGGTGCGCGACATCGTCGCCGACCTGGGCGAACGCATCCGGCAGGTTCATCGCGGCCCGCAGGTAGGACCGCCCCTGCGGGCGAGGCCGATCGACGTGGAGGAAGCTGTCGAGGCCTGGCGCGAGCGCCGGAAGCCGTGAGCCCCACCCCGCCGCGAGTCCCCCGTTCCCGTCCGCGAGTCCCCCGTTCCCGCCCGCGAGTCCTGCGTTCCCGCCCGCGAGTTCTGCGTCGCGGGCTTCGAATCTAAGATCCTGTTCTACTGTCCTCGAGACGAGAGGCAACCCGGATGCCCGAGATGTCCCTCGCCCACGTGCTCGCGGCCCTCGACTTGCGAAGGATGTCGCCCGACACCTTCTCCGCCCCCAGCCAGCCGCTGCCCCCGCACCGGGTGTTCGGCGGCCAGTTGCTCGCCCAGTCGGTGATCGCGGCAGGCCACACCGTGCGGGACAACTCCACCATCCACTCACTGCACGCCTACTTCGTCCGCACGGGCGACCCGGCGGAACCGATCGAGTTCACAGTCGACCGCACCCGCGACGGGCGCTCGTTCGCCGCCCGCAGGGTCGAGGCGGTCCAGTACGGCAAGACGATCTTCCAACTGCTGGCCTCGTTCCAGGAACCGGCCTCCGGCCCCAGCCACCAGGACTCGTTGCCTGCCGTGCCGGGGCCCGACTCGCTGCCCGCTCGCTTCCCGTTCGGTTCGCCCGACGGGCCGATCGAGGCGCGCCGAGTACCGCAAGGCGCCGAGGGAAGGTCTGACGGGCGGGCCCGTGCGGCGGTGTGGGTCCGCCTCACCGGGGCGCTACCGCCGAACCCGCTGTTGCACACCGCGCTGCTGGCATACCTCTCCGACTATTCGATCATGCATGCCGCGTTGCGGACCCATTCGCTGCGGCACAGCTCCCAGCACGTCAAGACGGCCAGTCTCGATCACGCCATGTGGTTCCACGGCCCGGCGAATCTCGAGGGTTGGCTGCTCTACGACACGGTGAGTCCTGCCGCCGGCAGCGCTCGCGCGTTGGGGATGGGCAGGCTGTTCACCCGGTCCGGCCAGTTACTGGCCACGGTCGGTCAGGAAGCGATGGTGCGGATCTCCGACACGCCCTGATTCGCGGGCGGGGCGGAGCGCAGAACTCGCGGGCGGGAACGGGGAACTCGCGGGCGGCAACGGGGGACTCGCGGGCGGCAACGGGGAACTCGCGGGTTGGGGCGCGGCTGGTGGTGGGCGTTCGACGGTGTCGCCGCCGAACGCCCACCACACTGTGGCCGCGCCGTCACTCACCCACCGATGTCGGCACCGCCCTCACTTGCCGACGTCGGATCGTGCCGCCGCGCTCACGATGCGGCCACGATCGCCGTCCGTGATGATGCCCGCCGCCACCAGCTCGCGGGTCAACGCCTGGACGTGATCGACGAACTCGCCGTGGTTGGCGTACTCGGCGTCCTCGGCGATCAGATCGTTGATGGTGCACCCGTTGCCGGTGTCGACGTTGGCGACGCCGGTGTCGTAGTCGCCGATCGTCACCGTCGGCCGCTCGTCGGAATCGGGGCAGGCATCCGTGGGATCGACGACGACGATGAAGGACACCGCTCCTTCCGCGGTGTTCTCCGCGTTGTCAGTGGCCCGGTACCGGACCGTGTGCTCCCCGGGCCGGTCCACCGTCACAGGTCCCTCGTACAGCCGGAACTCGCCTTCGTCGACGGCGTACTCGACGGCGGCGATGCCCGACCTGGCGTCGGTCGCCGAGATCGTCACCGTCGCCGAACCCACGTAGTCGCCCCGCTCGTCGGTCTCGCCATTCACCTCGGCCGACACCTCAGGCGGCGTCGTGTCTCCCGGGTCGGCTTCGACCACGGTGAACGCCACCGAACCAACTTCGGAGGTGTTGCCCGCGTTGTCGCCGGCGCGGTAGCGCACCGTGTGCTCGCCTGCCTGGTTCACCACGATCGGCTGGGTGTACTCGGTGAAACCCTCGCCGTCGAGGGCGTACTCGACGGCGGCGATGCCCGACCTGGCGTCGGTCGCCGAGATCGTCACCGTCGCCGAACCCACGTAGTTACCCTGCCCGTCGGTCTCGCCATTCACCTCGGCCGAGACCTCGGGCGCCGTGGTGTCGTCCGGCGGCGGTTCCACCACGGCGAACGAGACCGAGCCGGGCTGCGAGGTGTTGCCCGCGGTGTCCGTCGCCCGGTACCGCACCGTGTACTCCCCCGGCCGGTCGAAGGTGACCGGTGTGGTGTAGGCCTGGAACGCACCCGCACCGATCGCGTACTCGACACTATCTACTTCGGACTCAGCGTCCTGCGCGGCAAGCGTCACCGTCGCGGAACCGAGATAGTTGCCGCCCGCGTCCTGCTCTCCCGCGACCTCGGCGATCACCCGTGGCGGTGTGGTGTCGCCCGGCTCAGGCGGTACCACGGTGAACGACACCGAACCCGCCTGGGAGGCGTTACCCGCGTTGTCAGTGGCCCGATACCGCACGATGTGCTCACCCACAGTGTCCACGACCACCGGAGCCGAGTAGGTCCGGAAGCCGCCACCGTCCAGTTCGTACTCCACCGATGCCACGCCGGAACCGGTGTCGTTGGCCGCTACCGTCACCGTCGCCGAACCCACGTAGCCGCCCTGCCCGTCGGTCTGTCCGCCCACCTCGGCCGACACCTCGGGCGGCGTCGTGTCTCCCGGGTCCGGCTCCACAACACTGAACTGCACCGACCCGGTCGGCGATGTGTTGCCTGCGTTGTCCGTGGCCCGGTACTGCACGGAATGGTCACCGACGCGGTCCACCGTCACCGGACCGGTGTAGGGCTGAAATCCCGTGTCGTCGATCTCGTACTCCACCGACGCCACGCCGGAACCGGCGTCGGTCGCGGTCACGGCCACGGTCGCCGAACCGAGGTAGTTTCCCTGGTCGTCGGTCTGGCCGGTCACCTCGGCCGACACCTCGGGAGCCGTGGTGTCCGAGCCATCGCCGGTGACCACGAGGACACCGGTCATCTGACCGTGCCCCGGCATGTCGCAGTAGTAGCGGTATTCGCCTGGTGAGAGGTTGACGTTCACCTCGTACCTGCCCTCGTTGGCGTCGAAGGGGCTGGCGAGGATGTTGACGTCGACGTCGTGGTTGTAGCCCGGTGTCGAGGTGTCGAATGTCAGCGTGTGCGGCAGGCCGGTGGTGTTCCCGGTCGCCGTGCTGTTCTCGAACACGATTGTCGCCGCCCCCGCCGTCGCCGTGCTCGGCGCGGAGGCGTAGGAGGTGATGCTGTCGTTGGCCGTCCAGGTCAGTACCTGTGCCAGAGCGGTCTCGGCCGCAGGCTCCGGCGTCCGCTGTGCCGCCGACGCGGGCGCCAGCCACAACGTCGCCACCAGTAGTCCCAGTATCGCCACGGCGAACCGGCCCGCCGCGGCGCGAAGGCGCGCGATCGGCCCGGGTTTTCGTGGTGTGGCGGAAGGTAATCGTGAATACATCGAAGTGCCGCACCTCTCGTGCTCCCGGCGCACGCGCCGGGTAGTGGGGTTGGGGAGCCTGCCGGCGCGGGTGGCGACCACCCGCGCCGGCAGGCTTGCTCGGTTACAGCGGCCGTACCCGGATGTTGCGGAACTCGATCAGGTCGCTGTCGCCGTGGTTCTGCAACCCGATGAAGCCACTGCCGAACTGGCGCAGGTCCGTCGGCGGGTCACCCGCCCGCGAGGACTCCTTGCCCGGCGTGTTGTCGAACTCGTTGATCACCACTCCGTTGCGGATGATCGTGTAGTGCTGCCCGACAACCCTGATCTCGTAGTCGTTCCACTCCTGTTTCGGGGTGACCCCGGCCCGGTCGAGAGCCACCGGATCGAAGTTGTAGATCGACCCGGTCTTCTGCGGTTCGCCCGGCGCACCATCGTATATCTGCACCTCTTGTCCACAGTAGATCGCGACCCAGGCGTGGGAGTTCCTCGCCGCTCCCGTGTTCGCGCATTCGGGCCGCTGCTCCTGCGGAGTCCTCGGGTCCGGGAACCGGACGAACACGCCGCTGTTGGCCCTGTGGTCCTGCGGTGACACGTCACGGAACCGTAGCTTCAGCGAGAAGTCGCCGTACTCCTTCGCCGCGTACCACAACATGCCGAGCCCTCCGGAGCTGCGGATGGAGCCGTCCGGCTGCAGCCGGAAGTTTCCGCTGGGAGCCTGCTGCCAGCTCTGCAACGACTCGGCCGTACCGTTGAAGATCGGCTCGTATCCGGTGTCCGACTTCTTGCCGATGCCGGACTTCGCCGCGGCACCGGTAAGGGCGGCGGACTCCCTTCCGGTAAGCACACCGTCCTTCTTCAGCCTGTCGACGACCTCACTGACGTGGCTGACGAAGTCACCGTGGTTGCGCCAGGTGCTCTCGTCGTCGATGAGGTCGTTCACCGTGCAACCGCCCGCGACGTCATGGTTGGTCACGCCGGTGTCGGTGTCACGCAGCCACACCGTCGACCGGTCGTCCGGAACCGAGCACCCCACGTCGACCTTGACGGTCGTCGTGGCCTTCTCACCGTCGGCGTAGGTCACGGTGAGCTTCGCGGTGTAGGTGCCGATCCAGTCGTAGGCGTGCACCGGGTTGGCCTCGTCGGAGGTGGTTCCGTCGCCGAAGTCCCAGTGGTAGGAAACCCCGCCGGACCGCTCTCCGGTGAAGGCCATCGTCAGCGGCTTGTTCTGCAACTCGGTCACCGACGCGGTGGGCTTCGGCGTCGGCTCGCCGCCGTTGTAGGTGATACGGATCAGCTTCTGGTTGTCGTGCAGGCTGAAGAAGCCGCCCGCGTAGTCCAGCAGGTACAGCGCACCGTCCGGGCCGAACTTCGCGTCCATCCAGCTCTGCAGCTGCTCGTTGCCGCCGCCAGAGCGAATGATCTCGCGCAGGTCCTCGGCGAACAGTGGCGGGGCCTGCTCGGTGATCCGTTGCGGGTCCACCGTCACCGCGACCCGGTTGTTCGGGTTGCACTCGTCACCGATGAACCACTTGTTGTCCCAGTAGGCGGGCCATGCGACCGCGCTTTCGGCCGCTACCTGCGAACGGTGGTAGGTCGGACCGTCCATGATGGCCTGGCAACCACCGGTGAGGTACGGCTGGGTGTAGGTCGCGTCCTCCTCGTTGTAGGTCGGGATTCCGCTGCCGTCGGCGCGCTCGGGGAATACCGGGCCGCCGCCCTGCGGCGAGTACCAGATCATGTTGTCGCGGGCGGGCGGGATGTCGACCAGCCCGGTGTTGCGTGGCGAGTTGTTCTTCAGATTGTCGCAGTCGTACCAGCCGGTCAGGATCTCGGCGTCGGTGTTGCTGCGGTCGCGGTAGGGTTGCCGGTCGCCCATGCAGTACGGCCAGCCCTGGTTGCCCGCCGAGGTGATGATGGTCGCCGTCTCGTACTTCGCCGGGCCCAGCTCCGGGCTGGGCGCGCCCGCGTCCGGACCGACCCATGCCGCTGTCAGCCAGTCGTTGACCTTGTCGTAGGCGAGCCGCGAGATGTTGCGTACACCCATGACGTAGATCTCCGGCCTGGTCTTGTCACCGGGGTCCTCCGCCTCCGGGAACAGGTTGCCTTCCGGGATGGTGTAGGTCCCGTCGTCCTCCGGGTGAATCCGCAGGATCTTTCCGTTCAGGTCGTTGGTGTTTCCGGACGTGCGCCGCGCGTCCTGGAACGACACTCCCTTGTAGTCCTTGGTCCAGTTGTTTCCGGAGTAGCCGCTGGACCCCTGTGAGGAGTTGCTGTCACCCACTCCGATGTAGAGGTTTCCTTCGTTGTCGAATGCCATCCCGCCGCCCGCGTGGCAGCAGCTGTGGATCTGGGTGTCCCACCGCAGCAGGTCCTTGCGGGAGCCGAGGTCGAGCGTGCCGGTGCGCGCGTCGTAGGTGAAGCGCGACACCGTTCGCTGGCCGATGCGGTTGTCGGTGTCGATGGAGTCGTGCGGCATCCAGTAGACGTACATCCAGCCGTTGTCCGCGAAGTCGGGGTCGAGCGTGATGCCCAGCAGGCCTTCCTCGCTCTTGATCAGCTCGTCACCGCTGCCGCGGTTGCCGAACACCTCCAGCGTGGTCACCAGCTTGACCTGCTTGCTCCTGGGGTCCCACTGGTGAATGGTGCCGCAGCCGAGGCCGACGTCGGGGTTGTCCCAGCTCGGGATCGGACCACTGGGGCACGCGGCCTTGCCGACGTAGAAGACCGTCCCGTCGTCGGCGATGGTCAGCCCGTGCGGCTCGCCGATCTGGTCGAGCTGACCCGGCTGGTTCTTGCCAGTCAACCGCTCGATCTTGTAGTTCGAGGCGATGGTGGCCTGGCAGTCGCCGCGTACCAGTCCGGTGGTCCACTTCAGAGCGCCGAGCAGGTGATCGAGAAACTTCTGCTCGCCGTAGCCTGCCTCGGTCCCGCCCATTCCGGTGTAGAACGAACGGCCGCCGTCGAAGTCGCGGCACCACGAGACGGGGTGGAAGGCCCCGTTGCCGTTGTTGCCGGGGTCGTAGGTGTGCTCCTGCACCTGCGCGACGGTGTGCACCTCGCCGATCGGATTGGTGTCCCAGTTCAGCCACTTGTCGGTGCGGGTCCAGGTGAGTGGCAGCCCGTCGTTGGCGGGGTGCTGCCGGTCGGTCACGCTCACGACCGCTTCCTGCGGCCGTGGCGGGGGCGGTGGTGCCGCGTCCGGGGTGAACAGCTCGAGCTCGGCGAGCTGCACCAACGGTTCTCCGCCGTTCGCCTTCACCTCGAACCGGAAGTACTGGTAGGCCTCGGTGTTGTCGATGTCGAACTGTCTGGTCTGGAACCGATCGGGGAAGTTCTGCCCGGTTCGGCTGTCCAGCTCGGTCCAGCTCTGCCCGTCGGCGGAGGCACTCAGCGTCCAGTCCTTCGGGTCACGGCCGGGGAAGTCGTTGGCCGAGGTGAGCGCGTAACGGGAAACCGCCGCGGGCTCCGCCAGCTTCATGGTGACCCAGCCGGTCGGCTCGAACGTCAACCACTTGGTGTTGACCTTACCGTCGACGAGCTTTTCCTTGGTCTCGTTCGGCGGGTTGTCGCCGCTGGCGTCGATCTCGACGACTTCCTCGGGGAGGGCGCGGGCACCGGCGGGGCGAGCACCGATGAGTCCGGTGAACCAGTCGGAGCGGGCCTGCGCCTTGGCGGCCTCCCGGACGCCGAGGAACCCGCCGCCGCCCTGCACATGGCTTCGCAGCGCCGCTTCCTGTGCCGCGTTCAACTCGGCCCCCTCCGAGGAGAGGAACACGACACCGCGGTAACGGCGCAGGTTGTCCGGGGTGAACACGCCTGGGTCGACGGCCTCGTCGACGTTGATCCCGGCACTGCCCGCGAGGCGTTCGATCGCGTCGGCCGCCTTGCCGACCGGGTCGGTCTGCTCGGCGGCAGGTCCGTGGAACAGCAGTACGTTCACGCCGCCACCGGCATCCTGCTCTGCCGAGGGCTCCGGCTGCTGTGCCGACACGCCGGTGGCGGGGATGGTGGCCAGCCCGAGCGTGAGCACCGTTGTGGCCAGCATGGCAATGGTGTGCCGTAACGGTTTCGGGCCCGCCCGCCCGTCACGGGGTAGAGCTGATGATCCTCTTCGACTCATCCCTACTCCTTAATCGAGGTTTTCGCGTGCCGGGCCTACTGATCGCCGTGCCGGTGGTAGCGGTCGAGCGCCTTCTGGGCGCCGTCGGGCATGCTGCCGTCGGCATTGCGGACCAGGAACACACCTGCCATCCCGCCGTCGGAGTGAAACTGCACGTGGCAGTGGTACATCCAGGCGCCGGGGCCGACACCCTCGCCCGCGATGACCTGGAAACCGAAGGAGTCACCGGGGTTGAGGTCGCGATTGTCGATCACCCGGCTCGGGTCGTTGGGTCCCTCCAGGTAACCGGTGCGGTTGTCCGCCCAGCGATGGGCGTGCAGGTGGAAGGTGTGGAAGTTGTTGCCGTGCCCGATCGCGATGAACTCAACGCGCTCGCCGAGGTTGGCCTCGAGCACGGGCACGTCGGGCGCGACCCGGTTGTTGATGGTCATGTCGTTGAACACGACGGTGTACTGCCGGTCGGGCAGGATGTCGCCCTTGCGCCGGACGACGAGTGCGCCGTACAGCCCCTTGCGCAGCCCCTCCGTGCCGTGGTCGCCGCCCATGGCGTGGTCGTGGTAGTGCCAGTAGCCTGCGCTGCCGGGCAGCCACAAGCTGCCCGGCCCCTTGGCGGGCGCGCGGGTACGCCAGACGTAGGTGCGGGTCTCGCCGGGTTCGTTGAAGGAACCGTTGAGTGGGCTGCCGTCGGAGTCGACGCTGTAGTCCACACCGTGCGGATGGATCGAAAGCCGGCTGTCCGTGTTGTTCACCAACTCGATCTCGAGGGTGTCGCCCTCCCAGATCTCCAGCACCGGACCGGGCACACTCGCCTCGTCCGGCGAGAGGCCGTAGCCGATGAGGCCGTCCGGCAGCGGTTGGGCGTACATGGTGACGCGCCTCGTCCGGCCGCCCACGGTGTTCGCGGACTCAGCGGCGAGAGCCAAGGGCATACCGCCCGCTGCCGTCACCACGACCGGCGTGGCGACGCCAACGGCCGCGCCCGCCAACATCGAGCGCCGCGAGACCTTCCGTCCGAGCAATGTCGTGCGAGCGTGCTGCTGCCTCATGGCTCTCCGTTCGCTGGACGGGCAAGGGTTCAAGCCGCCGCGTGCGGCAACCCGGCCGCTGAAGGCCGCGCCGAGCCGGACTCCGAGGCGTCACGTGGGAGCGCGGCCCCGCGTATCGCTCCCGCTCTGAGGTCCGGTTCACCGCTACCCGCCTTCCGCGCCGAAGGATTCCGCCGGGATGCCTACCCACTTCCGATGTCCATGGTTATATCTAAGATTGTCATCGTCTAACTTATGATGACTTTCGACATAAGTGGATCCGGCGAACGGAGTAAGTCTCGCCGCTGTTCTGTCTCCTACCGGCGAGCCCGGACAAGGCTGTGGCCGCGGCGGCGACTGCCACCACGGCCACGAGTCAGACCACGAGTCAGGCCACGATCTCCGACGCTGCTCAGAGCCTTGCCGTCGCGCGGACGTCCAGGTTGACGAACCGTGCCTCACCGTCGCAGAGCTTGCCCAACCGCTCGGCGAACCGGGCCGTCGCGGGGTGAGCGGAGTTCGTCATCGCCTCGGCGTAGCCCGGGAACTCGACGATCTCCAGGTAGGTGTTCGGCCGGTCGCGGTCGGCCGCCAGCAGCGCCCACCGGGCGGTGCGGTCCGCCCCGATGGCTTCGGCCCACTCCGCGGTCAGCGTCTCCACCTCGTCGATTCGCTCGGTGCTGAACTCGATCAACTGGATGAACGCGCCGGGCTCGGTGTCCGCGACCGGCTCGTCCCGCAGTCCGGCTCGCAGGCTCTCGCGCAACTGCGCGTCGTCGGTGTGTCCATGCACATCCACGGCGTGCAGCACGGCGGCTCGCATGAGTTCGTCCGCTTCCCCGCTCATCGCCAGCGTGCACCCCGCGACACTGGGCGTCTCCCGACAGTCAACATATTTTCTGGTCATTTCGACCTCCCTTTCTGCGAAGGTGTCAACCTTGACTTCAGCACCGGGAAGTAGGAGCGTCGATACGTAGATCACGCATCTATCGCACGAAGAACACGTCATGCACATTCCGCTGAACACCGTGCGGCGCTGCGTAGCCGTTGTGGACGCGCTGGCCGACCTGACCGAGCCCGCGCGGTTCGCCCAGGTCGCACTGCCGGAGCTAGCCCGGCTGATCCCGTGCGATGTGTTGACCTACAACGAGATTGACCTTTCGGCGATGATGGTCAGTTATGCGGATCTGTTCCACGCGGCGAGCGCGGCCGCGAATCCGGCCGTGCTCGATACGTTCGACGAAGAATCGCTGCTCGACCGTTTCGCGGTAGCCGATGACACCGAGGCCCTAAGGATTCGCGATGTCGTCGGCCGCGCGGAATTCCATCAACCCGACGTCCATAGAAGAATCTGGCGAACCGTTCTGATGGGGCACAGACTCGCCTGCACGGTCGGTCCTTCCGGAAAGCTCGTCGTGGGTATCGCCTTCAACCGCGTCGAGGTGCCCTTCGCCGACACGGAACGTGCGGCGCTGGCGTTGCTGCGCGCCCCCATGGCCTCGGCCCTGCACCGTGCCGGAGAACGCAGGGAAGCCACCGCGTCCCCGGCCGCCGGGCCGGACCTGAGCGCACGCGAGCGCCAGGTGCTGGACCTGGTCGCCGCTGGCAGGACCAACGCGGCGATCGCCCGCGCGCTCGCCGTCAGCGCGCGCACCGTGGAAAAGCACCTCGAGCACATCTACCGCAAGCTCCAGGTCGCCGATCGCGCGGCAGCGGTCGCGGTCACGCACGCCATGCGCTGACCATCCCGGACGATCACAGCTGCCGTAGCAGCCCAGTCGGTCGACAGATTCGCCCGCACCGGCCGGTTCGTAGCGTCGCGGCCATGCCTACGAACAACCTCGACGCCAGTCCCCCACGACCTCGAACCCGATCGAGTTGGGCGCCGGTGGTGGCGCTCGCCTTCGCGATGCTCGTCGTCACCTCAGAGTTCAGCATCGCGGCGGTGGCGCTTCCCGACATCGGTGCCGAGCTGGGCGCCGCTCCGTCGGTGGCCGCATGGGTGCTGCTGGCCTACGCACTGCCGATGGCCGCGATCTCCATCCCCGCCGGCCGCTGGGTGGACCGCGCCGACCCGGCGCTGGTCATCGCGACGTCGATGGTGGGTGTCGCGGTGAGCAGTGTCCTCGCCGCACTGGCACCCGCCATGTGGATGCTGCTCGCGGCCCGGCTGCTGCAGGGGCTCGCCGCAGGGCTGACCTTGGCGGGTTACCTGCCGGTGATCGCGGCCAACGTGGACCCCGACAAGCGAGGCCGGGCACTGTCCGTCGTCGTGACGATCATGACGGTCGGTGGTATGGCGGGTGCCTCGCTGGGCGGGGTGCTCGCCGGCGCATTCGGCTGGCGCTCGGTGTTCCTGCTGAAGTTGCCACTCGTCGCGGTGGCGGTGTGGCTGTTACTGCGTGTCACCGGGAAGCGGCGAGGAGGACTTCCCCGGCCCGACGCCGCACTGCTGCGCGAGGCCGCCGTCCTGTCCGGCGCCGTCGCGTCACTGCTTCTCGCCATCGACCTGCCGGCGAAACAACCGGCGCTCGCCGCAGGCTTCGGGCTCGCCGCGATCGCACTGGTCGCACTGTGGACCCGGCTGCCGCAGTCACGCCAGGTCGTCGATCTGCTTCGGGCCCGCACGTTCGGTTTCACCATGGCAGGGCTGTTCCTGGTGTGCTTCAACGCGGGGGTGCTGACCTTCCTGCTGCCGTACTTCCTCTCCGACGTGCTGGATGAGGGGCCAACGGCCACCGGCACGCTGATGCTGGTGTTCATCGCGGCGGTATCGGCGATGTCGCCCGTGGGCGGATGGCTTGCCGACCGCACCGGCCCACTCACCGTCGCCGCCTCGGGGGGTGCCGCGACCGTGGCGGCGACGTTGCTGCTGCTCACACTCGGGCCCGGCAGCGGGCTACCGACTCTCGGCTGGCAGCTCGCGCTGATCGGAGCGGGCTTCGGCCTGTTCAACACTCCGATAATCACCGCGATCCTGGCGAGCGCACCCGCTGAGGGGACGGGTACGGCGGGCGGCGTCAGCGCGACGGTGCGAATGGTGTCGCAGACGGTCGCGCCCGCGGTCACCGCGCTGTGCTGGACAGTGGCCGGTGGCGGGCTCACCGGATTCCGAACCGGGGTTACCGTGCTGGTGGTGATCCAGGGCCTTGGGGTGCTGGCGCTGCTGGCGGCGCGGCGCGGGCGCTGAGGATCAGCCGCGGCGCGCGCGGGCGCGCCGCTTGCCCTCGTGCATGGCGCGCACCCGAGCGACGGGGATGGTGTGCCCTTCCGCGACGAGGTCGTCGGGAAGTCGCCGCCGCGGCGGCATCGCCCGCGCCCACGGGTCGCGGCCTTCGACGAGCGAGGGCACGGTGCGCAGCGTGAAGTCGGCAGGCCGCACCCGGTCGAGGTCGGTCCAGTCCAGCGGGAACGACACGGGTACACCCGGCCGCGACCTCGGACTGTAGGCGGCCACGACCGTCGCCGAGCCCGCCCTTGTGGAGTCGAGGAAGACCCTGCCGCCTCGGTCCTCACGGATGAACTCCGTGGTGGCGATTCGGGGTTCCAGCCGGGCCGCGCGGGCGGCGAGGGCACGGGTGGCGGCGGCCGCGTCGTCGGCGGCAACCCCCTCGACGGGCACGAACACGTGCAACCCCTCGGCCCCGCTCGTCTTCACCGCCCCGCTCAGCCCGGCGTCGGCCAGCGCCTGGCGCACCAGTTCGGCCGCCCTGACGGCGCCGGAGAAGTCCTGCCCCGGCGGGTCGATATCGAGCACCAGATGGGTGGGGCGGGCCAGATCGTCGGCGAGCGCGAGCGTGGGGTGGTACTCCACGGCCCGTTGGTTGGCCAGCCACAGCAGGGTTGCGCGGTCGTCGCACAGCGGGTACGACACGTCGCGCCGCGACGACTCCGCCCATACCGAGACGCGTGGCACCCAGTCCGGGGTGTACTTGGGAAGGTTCTTCTGCATGAACGGTCGCTGCCCGCGCAGCGCTCTGACCACCGACAGTGGCCTGCCCCGCAGGACGGGCAACAGCACCTCCCGCATACCGTCCAGGTAGTCGACGAGGTCGCGTTTGGACGCATCGGCGCCGTCGAACAGCGGTTGGTCCAGGTTGGTCAGCCGTACCCCGGCCCGCTCGACGGCAGCATCGGCGTCACTCATCGCAAGGCCCCTCCGGTTCGCGCGGGCGGTCAGCCACACCGCATGTCGGCGAGCTCGGCGCGCCGACGTCGCAAGTATGCCTGCTCCGCCAGGTTGCCGGTGCGTTCGATCGCGGCGGCGTACGCGCTCGCCGCCTCGTCGGTACGGCTGAGGCGGCGGAGCAACTCGGCGCGAACGGCGTGGTAGAGGTGGTAGCCGTCCAGTTCGAGCCCGTCCACCAGAGCGAGCGCCTGCCGCGGGCCCACCGCCTCGGCGACGGCCACGGCGCGGTTCAGCGCGACCACCGGTGTCGGGGATTGGGCGGCGAGCTGGTCGTACAGCAGCACGATCTGTCGCCAGTCGGTGTCGCGCACGCTCGCCGCTTCGCTGTGCACGGCATTGATCGCCGCCTGTATCTGGTAGGGCCCCGGCCTGCCCCAGTGCAGGCAGCGGCGCACCAGCCGCTGCCCCTCGGCGACGAGCGCGCGGTCCCACAGCGCGCGATCCTGCTCGGCGAGCGGCACCAGGTCGCCTTCCCGGGTTGTGCGCGCCGGCCTGCGTGACTCCAGCAAGAGCAGCAACCCGAGCAGGCCGATTACTTCGGGTTCGTCCGGCAGCAGTTCGGCGAGCATGCGAGCGAGCCGGACGGCCTCCTCGCACAGACGGGTCCGCACCAGCGCGGAGCCGGAACTGGCGGTGTGTCCTTCGTTGTACACCAGGTAGATCACCGCCAGTACCGCCGACAGCCGCGCAGGCAGGTGCGCCTGGGCGGGAACCCGGTACGCGATCCCGGCGTCGCGGATCTTGCCTTTCGCCCGCACGATCCGCTGCGCCATGGTGGCCTCCGGCACCAGGAACGCCCTGGCGATCTCGGCCGTGGTGAGCCCACCCAGCAGGCGCAGGGTGAGCGCGACCCTGGCGCGAGGAGCCAGCGCGGGGTGACAGCAGGTGAAGATGAGCCGCAGTCGGTCGTCACGCACGGGGCCCTCCTCGGCGGGCTCGGCCGCGGCGTGCAGCAGCGCGGCCTGGCTGTGTCGGTGCGGCCTGCTCGATTCCCGCCTGAGCCGGTCGATCATGCGGTTGCGGGCGGTGGTGATGATCCAGCCTGCCGGGCTTGGTGGCATCCCCTCGCCGGGCCAGCGCCGCACGGCCTCGGCGAAGGCGTCCTGGACGGCCTCCTCGGCGAGATCGATATCGCCGAGGGCGCGAACCAGGGACGCCACCGCCCTGCCGTACTCCTCGCGAAACACGCGCTCGACCGATCCGGCCGTCGGCGTGGTGTGGCTGGAACTCACCGCCGGTTCACCCGCAACTGCCGTACTCCATGGGCCTGACCTCGATCGGCAAGGTGGTCGCCTTGGCGAGCTGGCGGCCCCACTCCAGCGCGGCGTCCAGATCCGGCGCGTTGACGACGGTGAAACCGCCGATGTGCTCCTTGCCCTCGATGAAGGGGCCGTCGGTGGTGAGCACCTCGTCGTCCTTCGCGCGCACGACGGTGGAGGTGTCCGGTGAATGCAGCCCACCGGAGAACACCCACGCTCCTGCTGCCCGCACCTCGGCGTTGAAGGCCTCCACGTCGCGCATGATCGGCTCCAGCACCTCGAGTTCGGGGGTACGGCCGTCGGGCTGGTAGATGCTGAGCAGGTACTGCTTCATGTTGTCGTCCTCTCCGGTTCGGTTTCGGCTTCCTCTCACCGGCTACACGAACGGCGCGGTTACGAATCGACAGGGAACCAATAGAGAGTGACTCAGGCCACATGAGCGGGCCGCGGCTGGCCGCGCGCAAGCCGGGTTGAAGGCCGACCCCATTGTCCCTCGACCGCGTTTGTCCCTGCCTTCGAGAGTCAACCAATAGGTACCCCTGCGTGACTTCGTAGGAGTGACGAAGGAGGAAATGATGACGGTGCCCACCAGCTCGATCGAGCAGCACCCTGATCTCGTGAACCTCCAGGTACGGTACGAGCGGGCCGCGAAGACCCCGCAGGCCCAGTTGGTGGACGGCCTCACCTTCCTGGGTGGGCTCTACATCGCGATCGGGCCGTGGGTCGTGGGATTCACCAACTTCCCCTCGCTCGCGGTCACCAACCTCATCACCGGCCTCGCCCTTGCCGTCCTGGCCATCGGCTACGCCGCCGTGTACAGCAGGATGCACACCCTGGCCTGGGTGGCACCACTCATCGGTGTCTGGACGATCATCTCGCCGTGGGTGGTGCTGGGCAGCGCGGCGACGACTCCGACCATCATCAACAACGTCATCACCGGTGGCGTCGTCACGCTACTCGGAGTCGGCGTACTCGCCGTCGGGATGACCGGCGGCGGCAGGCGCCGCCAGCGATGAAAGCCAGCTGCCGCAACCGCCGAAACGGGCGCGGCCCGGCTGCTGCCGGGCCGCGCCCGTTTCCGTCGTGAACCCGCTGTCCACTGAGCCGCTACCGGCCGCTAACGGCTGCCCGCAGGTGAGCCGCCCACCTCCACCGGGGGCGGCTCACCGATGACCAGGTAGGCGGTGAAGCCCTCCTCGGTCACAGCCAGCGTGACGCGATCGCACAGCTGATTGGCCAGCCACAGGCCGAGGCCACCCTGGGACCGACTACCTTCGTCCGGCAGCAGACCCGCGAACGGGTTCCTCGGTCCGCTGCCGCAGTCGCTGACGGCGACCGCCATGCGGTTGTGATCCACCCACGCTCGCAGCAGCACTGGCGGCTTGCCGTGCACCTTGGCGTTGGTCACCGCCTCGCTCACGCCGACGACAAGGTCGCTCACCGATCGCTCGTCGAGGCTTGTGTTGGCCGCAAGCACACCCACCACGTGCCGTGCGTGCGCGAGAGCGGGGTTCTCCAGCCACAGGTCGGGGCGCCTGCGCTCCAGCGGCGCCACCTCGCAATCGGCACGTTCGGACAGGAATGTCGCAGGCTCGATGTAGTGCGGGTTGGGCCGGTACTCCTGGCCGGGCAACGCCAGCCACCCGTGAGTGCTCTGCACGTCGGCCAGCACGCTGTCGGGAGCGTTCTCGGCGTACGGGCACAGCACCATCACCGGTAGCTCGGCGCAGAAGTGGTTGATGGCGGCCTCGTAACGAACCCAGCCGTCCCACGGCACACCGACGCCGGGATGCGGCACGTCCCCGACGACCCGGACCGTTGGCGCGCCCGCGGCCGCGTGTGCGGCGAACAGGTCCCGGTTGCGTCGCAGCGCGTCCAGCGGTCGCTCGTACTGCTGCGCTCGACGCAACGTCATGACCTCGTCGGCATCGTCGCCCAGCGCCTCGCGCACGAGCCCCTCCAGCCGTGGCTCCACGCCGAGCAGTGTCGGCTGCCCCTCGGCCAGCCCTTCGGCGAGGAAGGGCACCACAGCGTCGAGGAACTCCTCGTCGGAACCGTACAGAACGGCCACATGAGTGAAGCCGCCCTTGGCTTGCGCCCCCGTGCTCATCAGTCGGCTACTTCCAACCCTGGTAGGTCTTGCCACCACAGCCGCAGAATCCGCCGCAACGGCGTAGGTGGATCGTGCAGAATAAGGCGTCGAGGGGCCAGCCGCGCGGAAAGCTCCGCGAGCGCGCGTACCCCCGCGACATCGATGAACGTCAGCCCCTCCAGCCGCAACGTGATGTCGCGATCGCCGGGAAGCTCCGACAGCACCGACAGCGCCGTCTCGAAGGAGTCCCGTGAGACGAGGTCGATCTCGCCGGTCACCGACCAGCTACCGTCCTCCTCGGCGAACACACCGCAGGCCGACCCGATTCGCGCGCCATGCCGAAGCGGGTGTACGAGGCACAACGCCGATGCGGCTGCCGCGCTGACGAGGCGCCGGTCGTAGCCGCACATGGACAGCATCGGCTCGGTCGCCATCACCCGGTCGATGCCCACCTCGTAGCCGACGAACCTGCGCGCCGCGTGCTCGGCGTCGACGCCCACGAACAGGGAGGTCGCCTCAGCGGCCACCCGCAGGCACCCGAACCCCGCACGCACCGCCGTCGCTGTCAGCTCCTTGAACATGGCGATCTGCTCGTCGGCGGTGAAGTCGTCCACCGAGCCGTACAACTTGGCCAGCGGCAGCAACTTGAGCTGTCCACTGCCCAGCATGGCGTCGCGGGACGAAAGCGGCGCCAGGTCGTCGGCGAGTTCGGTCTCGGCCTTGTCCGCCACGTAGAGCAACCGCTGACCGGCCACGGCGCCCTCGCGGAAGAAGCGGATCATGGGTTCGGTCCAGCTTCGCCCGCCCTGGTGGATCCAGCACACGTGGTCGTGCCTGTGCAGGCCGACAGGTGCGCTGGTCGTACCGGAACGACGCATTGGGTCAAGGTTAGTACCCGGGCGCGTGCTACGCCGTCTCTCGCCGATCCCGTGTCCGATCTCACCGGGGGCGCGTGGCGCCTCCCGCCGTCAGTGTCGGGCGCTGCCCCTGCGAATCCGTCTGCGCAACTGCAGCACCCGAGCTCCGCCGGGCAACGCCACCAGCAGGGCTCCCGCGAGCGCCGAGAACAGCATCGCTACCCCCAGCGGCACACCCCAGGACATGCCGAGGAAGCGGACAGTCACCGATTCCATGTTCTGCACGATGAAGATCAGCAGCAGCACCAGTAGCAGGGTCGCGATGATCGCGCTCACCCAGATGCCGCTGATCCGGGTTCTGCCTACCACGGCCTTGGTGTCGGTATCGATGCGACGGGTGCTCCCCGAGTCGTCGTCTGCCGGAGTGCTCACCCTGCCATCATCGCTGCCGGTGGAGCCGTTCGCAGGTCGAGAGCGCACCCTGCAGCCTCAGCGGGCCGAAGTGGTCGACAAGACGGGCTCCACGGCCGCCTTGCCTTCCACGGCTGGCGTCACAGGGTGCTTCAGGAGTCCGCTTTGCTCCGCGGGGAAAGCTGGTGCTGCTCCGTAGAGGCCTCGTAGTTGGCGATGCGGCACTGGTCGCGTCCGCCGGTCTTGGCGCCGTACACGGCGGTGTCGGCCGCCATCATCAACTCGTCCAGCGTGCCGATCCCGTCGCCGGGGAACAGCGCACCGCCGATGGAGACGGTGACGCGGATGCGCTCCCGCTCACCGTGCTCGGTGTCTCCCGGTTCGATGTCCACGACGAGGTCCTTGATCCTGCGCCGGACCCGCTCCGCGATCTCCAGCAGGTTCCCGCCGTCGCGGACGTCGGGGATCACCACGGTCAGTTCCTCACCGCCCCACCGGCAGCAGGTGTCGTCGGAGCGGATCTCGCCCGCCAACTCCCGGGCCACGGCTTCGAGCACCTTGTCGCCCGCGAGATGACCGTAGGTGTCGTTGACCGCCTTGAAGTGATCGATGTCGAGGATGAGCAGGCCGACGTTGTCGCCGGTACGGCGTGCCCGGTCCAGCGCCTGCTCCGCGACCGTTCGCCACCACTTCACCGTGGTGAGACCGGTCTTGGCATCGACTCGCGAGGCATGCTGGTACTGGTGCAGCAGCACTCCGCGGTGCATGACGACCAGGGCGAGCACGATGGCCGCCAGTACGAGCGGCTGGGTGAGCAGGACTGTGGCGGCGGTCAGGCCGAGTGCCATGGCCCCGGCCTCCAGCCACTGCTGTGAGAAGTTCGCGAACAGATCGCGGACCGGCCGTGCCGGGTCCGACAGCGCGATGGCCACCATGACCAGACCGCAGTTGAGGGCCCAGCGCAGCGCTCCGGCGAGCACCACCACCCCCATTTCCAGCAGCCCGGCGGGCAGTGCCGGCTCGGGAAGTCCCGGGTAGGTTTGCATGCCCAGCGCGAGCACGGCGACGGCGGCATGCGTGCCGATCAGTACGGTCGCGCAGGCGAACACCCAGCGGTGCGCGCGGATGGGGCGCTGGCTCGGCCACACCCGCCACCAGGCGAGCAGGTAGGTGAACACCACCATCGCCGTGGCGAGCAGCGGCGGCAGGATCAGCACGGCGGCGAACGACCACAGGCCCTTGGTGTCGACGTAGGCGATCGACTCGTGCTTGAGGTACTCGCGCCTGCGCTCGATCTGGCGTGTCATCTCGATCGAAACGACGGCGCAGGCCGCCAGCACGCCGAACCACAGCAGGTCACGCTGCGACACCGGCACCAGAAACGCTGTTGCGACGCTGGTGACCAACGCCAACGCGCTGACCGCCAGCACGTAGCGACGTACCGCCGCGGGCGCCTTCCACAGCCCCCATCCCGCGACCCAGTTCCGTGGCCGAGCGAGCACCACTGGCTCCCACCTGCTTCAAGACGGATGATTAATCGTGCCGCTTCACAGTATCCGAATGTGCACGCCGCGTCCCCACCTTCGTGGGACGCCCCGAAGGTTCATGCCGAATACACCCGGTTGGACTAACGACCTAGCGTGTCATCACTGCGAGCGAGCGTCCACCCGAAAGGAGGTGTAGACGAATGCGAGACAACAACTGGACGTGACGACCGGATGCAGCCGGTAACCCGCCATGCCGGGCAGCCAACCACACAGCGGAATGAGGTGAGTCCCGTGCGTGACAACAACTGGACCTGAGCGCCGAATGCGGCGCAAGGACGCAACCGCGAGCCCCTGACCCGCATCCCGAAAGGAGGCAAGAGCCCGATGCGTGACAACAACTGGACCTGAACACCCACCACCCACACCCACCACACAGAAAGGAACCACCCCATGCGCGACAACAACTGGACCTGAACACCCACCACCCACACCCACCACACAGAAAGGAACCACCCCATGCGCGACAACAACTGGACCTGAACACCCACCACCCACACCCACCACACAGAAAGGAACCACCCCATGCGCGACAACAACTGGACCTGAAGGCTCGCCTCGCCCGGGTCCGCGAGACGCGGATTCGGACACCGAGCTAACCGGCGACCTCGTCTCCTGCTTCACCCCGGTCGACGCTGCCTCGATCAGCGGGAGGCGGTGCCTGCCCGGACGACGCACGCGACCACGACAGGCTCGCACCCGCACCGACAACGGTGCCGAGTACCGCCGCGGCCGTAATCACGACAATCGGCGATAGCAGCTGGGCCACCAGCCCGGAAACAACGATGGCGAGGCCCTGCGCGGCGCGCAGTGACGCGATGGCGACGCCGACCGCGTGCCCGCGTTCCTCAGGCGGAACCTCCGCCACGTAGGCCGCCTGGGTCACCATGTCGTGCGCGGAGAACGCACCACTGGCCGTCCACAGCAGCACAAGGACCACAAGCCCTGGCTGCCATCCGGTCGGCACCAGCACGAGGCTGCTGGCCACCGTCAGCGGCCCGAGCAGCCGTAGCCGCCGGTCCGGCGACATACGTTTGAGCACGAGCATGCCCAGCACCGTGCCCACCGGGTTGGCCGCGAGCAGCCAGCCCACCGCCGCCGTACCCGCGCCGATCTGGTCCGCCACGGGTACGGCGAGGCCCTCCGGCACGACGTAGAAGCCGGAGCAAGAGGCGATCACCAGCAGCGCGCGGAGTCTGGGGTTACCCGCCACCACGCGCCAACCCCTGGTGACGCCAGACCAGCGGCGCCGCGCAACGGTGGGAGCGGCGCCGGGCACGGGCGGGTGCGCGCGCACCCCGAACCTGATCACCAGTGCCGACAGCACGAACGTGGCCGAGTCGACCCACAACGCGCCCGCAGCTCCGATCGCGTCGACGACCACCGCGCCCGCGCCGAACCCGATGACCAGCCCGGCCTGGTATGTCATCGAGATGACCCCGATCCCGATAACCAGGCTGTCGCCTCGCAGAATGTCGGGCAGCACGGCCTGCCTGGCGGCGGAGAACGGGGCCGCCAGTAGTTGCACCACGACGAGCAGCCCGACCTGCCCGGCGAGCGGAACACCGGGCAGCGCCATCACCGCCACCACGACACCCCTGGCGACATCCGTCGCCACCATGACGCGCCGGCGCGGGTAGCGATCGGCGATACCCGCCAGCAGCGCGCCCCCGAGGAAGTCCGGCACGTAGCTCACCGCGTAGGTCACCGCGGCCAACCCCGCCGACGCGGTCCTGTCGTAGACCAGGATCGTCAGCGCCACCCGCGCCAGCTGGTCGCCCGCCACGGACAACGTGTGCGCCAGCCAGAGCCGACGGAACTCGCGACTGCCGAAGACGGCACGATAGGTCGCCGGTTGTTGACTCATAGGAACCACAGTTTGGCGCTTCTTACCCGGATCGGGGTAGGCCAGGTCCCGCGAGAGCCGGCCGGTCTCACCGGCGGCGCAAGGCCTTGTGCACTGTATCCGCGAGCCACACCCCGGGGATGGCCAAGGCGGCCAGCGCCCACCCCAGCGGGCCGGGCAGGGTTCCACCGAGCAGTCGTGGCAGTGGTGGTACGAGCAGGAAGACCCAGAGCATGGCGATCTCGAAACCCACCGCGTAAAGCAGCAGCGGGTTGCCCGTCAGCCCGAGCTTCCCCACCCAGCGCGACTCGCTGCGGCAGGCGAACGCGTTGGCGAGTTGGCCGAGCACGATCGCGGTGAACGCGGTGCCCGAGGCGGTGGCGAACAGCTCCGAGTCGGGCACCGTACCGAAGCTCCAGCCACCCGCGAACAGTACGAGCACGAAAGCCGTCATCGCGGTAGCACCTTCGACCGGGCCGAGTACGCCGAAGGCCCTGCCCAGCACCCGGCGGTCGATGAGTCCGCCCGCGCGCAGCGGCCCGCGCATCGTCCTGGGGTTGGGAGGCTCCGCACCGAGTGCCAGCGCCGGGAGCAGGTCCGTGCCGATGTCCAGGGCGAGAATCTGCAGCACGCCGATGGCGAGCGGGACCGACTCGCCCGACAACGCCCACACCAGGAATGGGGTGAGTTCGGCGACGTTGTCGGTGAGGTGGTAGGTGAGGAACCGGCGGATATTGGCGAAGGTCGCCCTGCCGAGTTCGACGGCCGAGACGATCGTGGCGAAATGGTCGTCCAGTAAGACCAGGTCGGCGGCCTCGCGCGCGACGTCGGTACCGGACGCTCCCATCGCGACACCGATGTCGGCCGCACGCAGTGCGGGCCCGTCGTTGACCCCGTCGCCGGTCATGGCCACGACATGCCCGCGTGCCTGCAGTGCCCGTGCGATGCGCAGCTTGTCCTCCGGGGTGACCCTGGCGATCACCACACCGTCGGCATCGAGCAGCTCACCGAGAGCGGCCTCATCTCGTGGCAGGTTCTCGCCCTCGACGACGAGCCCGTGCTCGCCGAGCAGACCCACCTCCCTGGCAATGGCGGCCGCGGTGCCGGGATGGTCGCCGGAGACCATGGCCAGCCGGATACCCGCCGCGCGACAGGCCGTGATCGCTTCGGCCACGTCGGGACGTGGCGGGTCCTCCAGCCCAACGATGCCGAGTAGTTCGAGGTCTCGCTCGGCCGCTTCAGGGCTGTCGACTTCGCGGTCGGCGTTGCCACCGGCGACCGCGAGCACCCGCAGCCCCTCCGCTGTCAACGCCGCCACTGCGCTGGCCGCGCCTGGGGACGCCTCGGGGCAGAGCGGCAGTACGGCGTCGGGAGCGCCCACGACGTGCACCCCTTCCGAGTCCACCACGGAGGAGCGTCTGCGGCGGGGGTCGAACGGGAAGCGCAGCCGGGGTGGCCGCGCCGGTTCGCGGCCCGCCCTCGCGGCCAGCACGTGCAGCGCCACCTCCATCGGGTCACCGATCGCGTGCCAGCGCCCGTTGCCGCCGGCCGCGCGGGCGTCGGGTGAGCAGCGGGCGGCACGATCGGCGAGTGTGGCAGCGGCCGCGGTCGCGGCGGGGTCGCCAGCCAGCCTGCCGTGGGGTGCGTATCCCTGGCCTGCCACGGTCACCTTTCCCATTGGTGTCCACACCGCCACTACCGACATCTCGTTGCGGGTGAGCGTTCCGGTCTTGTCGGTGCAGATGAAGGTGGTCGCGCCCAGCGTCTCGACAGACTCGAGCCTGCGCACCAGCGCGTCGCGACCCGCCATGCGTTGTGCGGCCCTCGCGAGTGAAAGGGTCACCGTGGGTAGCAACCCTTCGGGTACTAGCGCGACGGTGACGCCGATGGCGAGCAGGACGCTCTCGGCACCAGGGGTTCCCAGTCCGAACGACACCAGGAAGAACGTCGCCCCGACACCCACCGCCGCCACCGCGATGGTCTTGACGACCCGATGCAGTTGCCTGGCCAGCGGGCTGCGCGGCCTGCTTGCCCGCTCGGTGACCGCCGCGATACCCGCGAGCCTCGTACTCGTCCCTGTCGCGGTGACGACGGCGGCGCCATGACCCTCGACCACATGTGTCCCGGCGTACACCGAGCCGCCGGGACGGGGGGTCACCGGTGTGCTCTCACCGGTGAGCAGTGACTCGTCCACCGACAGCCGCCCTCCCGGCTCTACCGTCGCGTCCGCGCACACGCGGTCACCGGCCTGCAGCAGCAACAGGTCGCCGACGACGAGTTCCTCGGCAGGCACCACGCGCGCGTGACCGTCCCTTCGGACGGTGGCCCGCACCGGCAGCAGGTCGCGCAGCCGCTCGGCGGCACGGTCGGCCCTGTACTCCTGGATGAAGGAGAACGCTCCGTTGAGCAGGATGACCACAACGATGGCGACCGACAGCGCAGGCAGCCCCGCCACCAAAGCCAGCCCCGCGGCCACCCACAGCATGACGGCGAAGAAGTGCACGAGCTGGCCGCCGAGCACCAGCAGCGGGTTGGGCCTGCTCGGTGCGGGCAGTGCGTTGGGCCCGTCGGTGCGCAGCCTGCTCGCAGCCGAGTCGGTACTGAGTCCGGGTCGCGGCGCGGCGGGTGCGGGCGACCGTTCCTGGTCGCCGCCCGCCGCGCTCGACTCCGGCTCGGTCACCTTCCCTTGGTCACCTGCCGGGCCCGCTCAGCTTTGGACGTCGGATCGAGCAGGCGTTCGGTCTGACTCGCCAGCTCCAGGTCCTCGCGGGAGACGACGACAACGACGGGCACCGGCGCGCCCTGTGGGCTGATGACCCCTTCGGCGCCGTCGCCTGGCGCGGCCGGCCGCGCGCTCGCGTGTGACAGTCCGAGTCCCGCGCCCGCGACGAGTTCGGCCATCAGGTCGGGCTGGTGTTCGGCCACTCCCCCGGTGAGCACCACCGCATCGACGTGGGACAGCGAAACCACGGCGGCCGCGATCTCCCGGCGCAGCCGGTGCAGGTACACCTCGACCGCGAGCCGGGCGTCCGGATCACCGAGCGCGCGGGCGGCGAGCACGTCCCTGATGTCACCGCTGGTTCCGGACAGTCCCGCCAGTCCGGACTCCTGTTGCAGGGCCAGCTCAACGTCGGCGGGCGACATGCCCGCGCGCCGCACCAGGTACAGCGGGATGGCGGGGTCGATCGCCCCCGAGCGGGTTGCCATCGGCACGCCGTCCAGCGGGGTGAGCCCCATCGAGGTGTCGACGCTGCGGCCACCCTCGACGGCGGTGACCGACACGCCCGCACCAAGGTGGCAGCACACCAGGCCGAGCTGTGCCACCGGGCGGCCGAGCAATCGCGCGGTCCACGCGGTGGCGTAGGCGACCGACAAGCCGTGGAAGCCGTAGCGCCGGATGCCGTGCTCTCGGCGCCAGGCGGCGGGCACGGCGTAGGTGCTGGCGCGGGCGGGCAGATCGGCGTGGAACGCGGTGTCGAAGCAGCCGACGACGGGCACGTCAGGCAGTGCCGCCATCGCGTGCCTTGCGATGGCGAGCGAGCGAGGCTGGTGCAGCGCGGCGTAGGGGACCAGTTCCTCCAGCTCGCCGAGTACCCGCTCGGTGAGGAGCACCGGCTCGGCGCGGTTGCCGCCGTGCACGATCCGAACCGCCACCGCGTCGACCGCGTCGGCGAACTCGGCAAGCCCGCGTGGCGCCGAACCGTCCCACTTCTGCAGTGTGGACGCCGATTCCGCGGCCCCGTCCCGCACCAGTGCCAGTTTCAGACTGGAGGAGCCGGGGTTCAGGGTCAGCACCCGCATCAGGGGCCCCAGGTCCAGGCGCGGACTTCGAGCATGTCCTCCCCGGTGCGCCTGATGTGGTCGTGGTGGCGCGCGAGCTCGCCGAGCAGGTGCTGGCGCAGATGCCCGAGCCTGCCCGCCATCCTCGGGATGCGTTCGAGCGCCGCCAGCGCCAGGTGGAAACGGTCGATCTCGTTGAGCACACACATGTCGAACGGCGTGGTGGTGGTGCCCTTGTCGCCGAATCCGCGCACATGCATGTGCTCGTGTCCCGGCCGGTTGTAGGTCAGCTCGTGGATGAGCCACGGGTAGCCGTGGAAGGCGAAGATCACCGGGACGTCGCTGGTGAAGATCGCGGAGTATTCCCGGTCGCTGATGCCGTGCGGATGGCGTTGCGGGGCGGCGAGCCTGGTGAGGTCCACGACGTTGACGAACCGCACCCGCAGATCCGGCACCAGTCCTCGCAGCACCTGCACGGCCGCGAGTGCCTCCTGGGTCGGCACGTCGCCTGCGCAGGCGATCACCACGTCCGTGCCGGATTCGGTGTCACTGCTGGCCCACTCCCAGATCCCCAGCCCCTGCTCGGTGTGCGCACGGGCGGCGTCCAGGTCCAGGTACTGCAACTCCGGCTGCTTGCCCGCCACGATGACGTTCACCAGGCCATTGGTGCGCAGGCAGTGCTCGGTGACGTGCAGCAGGCAGTTGGCATCCGGCGGCAGGTAGACCCGCGAGACCTCCGGCCGCTTGCTGAGGATGTGGTCGATGAAGCCGGGGTCCTGATGCGACGCTCCGTTGTGGTCCTGCCGCCACACGTGTGAGGTGAGCAGGTAGTTCAGGCTCGGCACCGGCCGGCGCCACGGCACCTCGGCCGCCATGTGCATCCACTTCGCGTGCTGGGCGACCATCGAGTCCACGATGTGCGTGAAGGCCTCGTAGCTGGA
Source organism: Saccharomonospora amisosensis (assembly GCF_011761185.1). NCBI lineage: Bacteria > Bacillati > Actinomycetota > Actinomycetes > Pseudonocardiales > Pseudonocardiaceae > Saccharomonospora > Saccharomonospora amisosensis. Next base: position 2,803,657 of record NZ_JAAOYM010000001.1, read on the forward strand.
GAACATGCCGTGTCTTCCGGTGAGCAGGTAGCCCTCAAGCCAGCCCTGGCACAGGTGCTCGGACAGCACCTCGATGACCCGGCCACGAGCGTCCAGGTGGTCGTCGCCCTGCCGGGTGGGAAGCAGCCAGCGCCGTCCGGTCACGTCGAACACCGCGTCGAGCCGGTTGGAGGCGTGCTCGTCGGGTGCGAACAGCAGCATGTTGCGCTGGTCGGCGTTCAGCGCCAGCACATCGCGCAGGTAGCGGCCGAGCGCGCGGGTGGATTCGGCGTAGCGCCGTCCGGGTGCGGGAACGTCCACCGCGTGCTCGGCGATCTCGGGCAGTCGCAGCGCGCGCTGGACCTGGCCGTGCGCCATCGGTTGCGCACTCATCCGCAGCTCCGCGCTCGGATTGGCTTCGCGGATCTCGCGCGCGGGTGCGCCTGAGCTGTCGAACAGCTCGCCGGGGCGGTAGGAACGCAGCCAGCTCTCCAGCTGTGCCAGCTGGTGTGGGTCGTGCCGCGCGGCGGGCAGCGGGACCTGGTGCGAGCGCCAGTTGCCCTCGATGGGTTTTCCATCCAATGTGTCCGGTCCGGTCCAGCCCTTCGGCGTGCGCAGCACGATCATCGGATGCCTGCGCTGGGTGATGAGCGCGAAACATTCGTCCAGCGCCGCCGCGTAGGCCTCGTGCACCGCGTAGGCGCTGTCTCCCGCCACCTCGACCGGTTCCCAGCCGTGGCCGCGAAGCAGTTCGGCGAGCTGCGGCGCGGGCAGCCGCGCCAGCAGTGTTGGGTTGGCGATCTTGTACCCGTTGAGGTGCAGGATCGGCAGCACGGTTCCGTCGCGTTCGGGGTGCAGGAACGCGGGCGCGTGCCAGCTCGCCGCCAGCGGACCGGTCTCGGCCTCCCCGTCGCCGATCACGCACGCGACGACCAGGTCGGGGTTGTCGAACGCCGCGCCGGTGGCGTGCGCGAGTGAGTAGCCCAGCTCGCCGCCCTCGTGGAAGGAGCCGGGCAGGTGTGGTGAGGCGTGGCTGGGAACCCCGCCGGGAAAGGAGAACTGCCGAAACAGCCGTCGCATCCCCTCCACGTCCTGCCCGACGTCGGGGTAGTACTCCGAGTACGTTCCCTCCAGCCACGCGGCCGCGTTCAGCCCGGCGGCGCCGTGTCCTGGTCCCGCGACGAACAGCAGTTCGCGGCGCTCCCTCGCGATGACACGGTTGAGGTGGGCGTAGGTCAGCGTGAGGCCGGGCACGGTGCCCCAGTGACCGAGCAGCCGCGGCTTGATGTGTTCGTGACTGAGCGGCTCGGCCAGCAGCGGGTTCTCCAGCAGGAACACCTGGCCGACCGAAAGGTAGTTGGCCGCGCGCCACCAGGCGTCCACCCGCGCCAGCTCGTCGCCACGGTCACTCTCGGTCTCGGTACCGCTCGCCTCGCCCCGGGCCGGGCGGTCGACGGTCGTCGGCGTTCTCGGTGTCATCGGCATCCTCCGGTCGCGGGCGGTGTCCCCACACTGGCGCATCGCCCGGCCAGGCGGCTGTGGGCGCTCGTCCCGGCTGAGCAGGGGCTTAGGGCCCTACTCGCCGGCGCGGCTGGCGAAACACAGTGGAGGCCGACCCGTGCCCCACGAGGGAGGAGGTGGCCATGCCACACGCAAGCGAATCGGCAACGGCCCGCCCCGCGCGGCAGGAACCGCGTTGGGACGGTATGCCGTACTTCCGGGCGGGTTCCGGCCAGCCGCTCGCGTTCCTGCCCGGGCTGACGCCGCATCACCGGCAGCCACGCGGCTCCCAGCGGTTGTTCCAGCTGTCCCAGCTGAAGCCGCTGTCGTCCCGGCACGAGGTGTGGTGGATCAACCGCCGACCTGGGTTGCCACCGGGTGCGACCATTGCCGACCTCGCCGGTGACTACGCGGCCATGCTGCGCGAGCGGTTCGGCGGCCCGGTCGACGTGGTCGGCGTTTCGACGGGCGGCAGCATCGCGCTGCAACTGGCCGCGGACCACCCCGATGTGGTGGACCGCCTCGTCGTGGTGTCGGCGGCGCACCGCCTCGGCCCGCTAGGGCGCGCGGTTCAGCGCGAGGCGGCCACACAGCTGCGGGCGGGAAGGCCTCGGCGCGCCAATGCCGCGCTGTTCACCCTGCTGGGCACGCGGCGGTTCAGCAGGAAGCTGCTGAAGGGCGCGGGCTGGCTGCTCGGGCCGGTGGTGTTCGGCACGGGTGACCGGGATCTGCTGCTGACGCTCGAGGCCGAGGAGGCCTTCGACATCGAGGACCGGCTGCCCCGCATCACGGCGAGTACGCTGGTCGTCGGCGGCGCGCTGGACCCGTGCTACGGTGCCGAGTTGTTCGAGCACACCGCCGCCCGGATGCCCAACGCGGAGTTGACGTTGTGTGGAGGGAAGGGGCACGTGGGACCGCAAAGCCGACCCCTCGCCCGTGCCGTGCGCACTTTCCTCGCCGGAAGGCCGCGATGACGGCCGGAAGGCGGCGCTGAGTTGTCGCGAAAGGCCAAACCAGGACCACCGCCCGACCCCGTTCCCAAGCAGCCACCCCCGCCTCCGCCGCGTTGGCGGCGATGGCTGCTGCCGCTGGGTCTGCTCGCCACGGCGCTGCTGCTGTTCCTGCCGACGTTGTGGCAGGGCGAGAAGAACGAGCCGTTGTCCTACACCCAGTTCCTGTCCCAGGTGGATTCCAGGCGGGTCGAGTCGGTCACCATCGACGAGAACGGCGCGGTCACCGGCGAGTACCGGGACGGGACTTCGTTCAGCACGAACATCCCCGTGGCGCTGGACAACTCCGGCCTTGAGTCCCGGCTGCGAGACGGCGGGGTGAGTATCAGCGCGACGAGTTCCGGAGCCGACTGGACCGGCCTGCTGGTCGGGCTGCTTCCGCTCGCGCTCATCATCGGCCTGTTGCTGTGGACGGGCAGGCGGGCCCAGCATTCGCTCGCGGGTGGCGCGCTGGGTTTCGGCCGCTCCAAGGCCAAGATCATCGAGGCGCAGCGGCCGAGCACCCGGTTCGCCGATGTCGCCGGGTATCAGGGTGTCAAGCAGGACGTCAGCGAGATCATCGAGTTCCTGCGCGATCCGGCCAAGTACGCCGCGGCGGGCGCGAAAGGGCCGAGGGGCGTCATCATGGTCGGCCCGCCGGGCACCGGTAAGACCCTGCTCGCGCGAGCCGTCGCCGGCGAGGCCAGCGTGCCGTTCCTTTCGGTGACCGGCTCGGCGTTCGTCGAGATGTTCGTCGGTGTCGGGGCCTCGCGGGTACGGGACCTGTTCGACGAGGCCCGCGAGCGGGCACCCGCGATCATCTTCATCGACGAGATCGACGCCGTCGGCAGCAGGCGGGGCATTGGCGGCAGCGGAGGCCACGAGGAACGCGAGCAGACCCTCAACCAGTTGCTCGCCGAGATGGACGGCTTCGACCAGAGCAGCGGCATCGTCGTGCTCGCGGCGACCAACCGGCCCGAGTCGCTCGACCCGGCGCTGCTGCGCCCCGGCAGGTTCGACCGCCAGGTGACGATCCCGCTGCCGAACCAGGACGAGCGGCGGGCGATCCTCGCCGTGCACGCAAGGGGCAAGCAACTGGCTCCCGACGTGGACCTGGACCGGCTGTCCAGGGCGACACCGGGGTTCTCCGGCGCGGACCTCGCCAACCTGGTCAACGAGGCCGCGATCAACGCGGTGCGCGCCGACCGGACGGTGCTCACCGCCGCGGACCTCAGCACGGCGCGCGACCGGGTGCTGCTCGGCCGAAGGGAGTCGTCGAACGCGCTGCTGCCCGAGGAGCGGCACGCCGTGGCGGTTCACGAGTCGGGGCACGCGTTGCTGGCGGCGTTGTGCGAGCACGCCGACCCGGTGGAGAAGGTGACGATCCTGCCCGCCGGACTCGCGCTGGGTGCCACCGAGCAGCTTCCGGAGGCGGAACGGCATCTGTACGCGGAGAGCTACCTGACCGACCAGCTCACGATCCGGCTCGGCGGGCGGGCCGCCGAGTGCCTGGTCTTCGGTGAGGGCTTCACCGGGGCGGCCAACGACCTCGCCGTCGCCACCCAGCTCGCGACGCGGATGGTCACCGAGTTCGGGCTGTCGCCCGCTCTTGGCCCGGTCGGCTACGAGTCGGGAGAGGCGGCCCACCTGCCCGGCGCGCCGGTCGTGCAAAGCCGCCCCTATTCGGAGCAGACGCAGCGGCTGGTGGACTCCGAGATCGCCAGGCTGTTGCGCGAGGCGGAGGAGCGCGCGCTGGGCTTGTTGCGTGAGCACCTGCCCGCGCTGCGCCGCCTCGCGGAGCGGCTTCGCGAGGAGGAGACGGTCGACGGTGCCGCCGTGCTGGCGGCGCTGCGCCCGCACGAGGGCGAGCGGGAGCGGTGACCGGCCGGTGCCTGGCCGGTCACCGGGACGGCCGCGTCACGGGTAGAACTGCTGGGTGGAGTCGTCGCTGTGGTCGCGGTCGGTCTCGCGCTGGGCGGCCTTGCCGACGTTCAACAACGTCACGATGATCGCGAAACCGATGGCCAGGTTGATCAGCGCGGTCGCCACCTTGCTGCCCCAGTCGACGTAGAGGCTCAGCGGCAGCACGATCGCGATGGCCGTCAGCAGCGCCATGATCCAGCCGAAGAACAGCAGGGGGCGCGGTGCGGTCAGCAGCAGTACATGCAGCAGCCCGGTGGCCGCGACGGCCACGACGGCGGCGCTCACCGCGTAGGTGACGGTGTTCGCGCCGCCCCAGGCGCCTTCTCCTCGTGGCGCCAGCACGGCCACGTGGGCGAGGCCGCGCGCGGTGAGAATGCCGACGACCGCCACCAGTGCGGCCACCGCTGCCGTCGCGGCTCCACCCGCCCACAGCCGGGTAGAGTCAACCTCGTTCTTCATGGCTCCAACCTCCCGTGTGACCGCGCGCGGCGGGAGGGGCCAACGGGCTCGGCCACGGTGACTTTGTGCCCTGTCCGGGTTCGACCGCTGCCTCGATCGTGGCGGCATGCAGTGGCCACCCATTGGTAAGCCGGCCCCGGTCCGGCGGTCCGCGAACCTGACCGACTACGAGCGGGCCCGCCGTGAGTTCGACTGGGACCGCGCCGCCGCCGCTCTCTCCGGGTTGCCGGGTGGCGGGCTGAACATCGCCCACGAGGCGGTCGACCGGCACGCCGACGGTCCCCGCGCCGGCCGCACCGCGTTGCGCTGGGTCGACCACTCCGAGCGGGTCGTCGAACTCAGCTACGCCGAGCTGGCGCTGCGGACCGGCCGGTTCGCCGCGCTGCTTCGCGACCTCGGGCTTCGCAAGGGCGACCGCGTGTTCACGCTGCTCGGCCGTGTGCCCGAGCTCTACGTGGCAGTGCTCGGGGCGCTGAAAGCCGGTTGCGTGGTCTGTCCGCTGTTCTCCGCGTTCGGCCCCGAGCCGATCCGGCAACGACTGCGCCTCGGCGAAGCCTCGGCGCTGGTGACCACCCCGGCGCTGTACCGGGGCAAGGTCAGCGGTGTCCGCGGCGACGTGCCCTCGCTTCGGCACGTGCTGGTGACCGGGGCCGATGCCGGGTCCTCCGGTGACGTGCTTGCGCTCGAACCGGCACTGGCCGCCGCCGGTGACGACACCGGGGTGGCGGCCACCTCACCCGACGACCCTGCGCTGCTGCACTTCACCAGCGGCACCACCGGAACACCCAAGGGCGCGCTGCACGTGCACGGCGCCGTACTCGCACATCACGTCACCGCCGGGTACGCGCTCGACCTGCGTGCCGACGACGTGTTCTGGTGCACGGCCGATCCGGGCTGGGTCACCGGCATGTCCTACGGCATCATCGCCCCGCTCACCCACGGCGCCACACTGGTCAGCGACGAGGGCGAGTTCGAAGCGCGCCGCTGGTACCGCGTGCTCGCACAGCAGCGGGTGAACGTGTGGTACACGGCGCCGACCGCGCTGCGGATGCTGATGCGTTACGGGCCCGAGCTGGCCGAAAGCTTCGATCTGTCGGCGCTGCGGTTCGTCGCCAGCGTGGGGGAACCGCTCAATCCGGAGGTCGTGGTGTGGGGTCAGGAGCAGCTCGGGCTGCCGGTGCACGACAACTGGTGGCAGACCGAGACCGGCGCCATCATGATCAGCAACTTCGCGGCCGTCGAGATCCGGCCGGGGTCGATGGGGTTGCCGCTGCCTGGCATCGACGCCTGCGTGCTGGAACGCGGCCAGGACGGCAAGGTGTTGCGTGTGGACGGTCGGGTGCGGGAGGTGAGTGACCCCGGCACGCCGGGCGAACTCGCGCTGCGCGCCGGCTGGCCCTCGATGTTTCGGGCCTACTGGGGTGAGCGGCGGCGCTACGCCGAGTCGTTCGCCGACGGCTGGTACCTCACCGGTGACATCGCACGGCGAGACGCCGACGGCTACTACTGGTTCCTCGGCCGCGCTGACGACGTCATCAAGTCGGCCGGGCATCTGGTCGGGCCGTTCGAGGTGGAGAGCACGTTGCTGGAACACCCCTCGGTGGCGGAGGCCGGAGTGATCGGCAAACCGGACGAGGTGGCGGGCGAGTTGGTCAAGGCGTTCGTGACGCTACGCCCCGGCGTGGCGGCATCGGAACCGCTCAGGCGCGAGCTGCTGGCGTTCGGAAGGCGCCGCCTCGGCGCGGTCGCCCCTCGCGAGATCGACTTCGACCAGCACCTGCCGCACACCCGCAGCGGCAAGGTCATGCGCAGGTTGCTGCGGGCGCGCGAACTGGGACTCGCCGAGGGCGATCTGTCCACTCTGGAGGCGGCACGATGACCGAGACGGACAACACCGAGCTGCTCAGGCAGATGTTGCGGATCCGCAGGTTCGAGGAACGCTGCGTCGAGCTGTACAGCTCTACCGCGATCCGCGGCTTCATGCACCTCTACATCGGTGAGGAGGCCGTGGCCGTGGGCGTGTTGGACGCGCTCGACGACGAGGACGCGGTGGTGTCCACCTACCGCGAGCACGGCCACGCGCTGGCGAGAGGGCTTTCCATGGAATCGGTGCTCGCCGAGATGTTCGGCCGCACCAACGGGTGCAGCCACGGCAGGGGTGGTTCGATGCACCTGTTCGACGCGAACCGCCGCTTCTACGGTGGCAACGCCATCGTGGGCGGCGGGCTGCCGCTGGCGGTCGGGCTGGCGCTGGCCGACGCGATGCGCGGCCGCTCACCGGTCACGGTGTGCCTGTTCGGCGACGGCGCCGTGGCCGAAGGGGAGTTTCACGAGTGCCTCAACCTCGCGGCGTTGTGGAAGCTGCCGGTGCTGTTCTGCTGCGAGAACAACCTGTACGCGATGGGGACGGCGCTGGGAAGGGCACAGGCGGAGACCGACCTGGCGTTGCGCGCGTCCTCCTACGGCATGCCGTCGTGGCCGGTGGACGGCATGGACGTGCTGGCCGTGTCGCGGGCGGCGCGGCGGGCGGTGGCGGCCATCCGGGGCGGCGCCGGGCCGTGCTTTCTGGAGCTTCGCACCTACCGGTTCCGGGCTCACTCGATGTACGACGCCGAGCGTTATCGGGACCGCTCGGAGGTGGAGCACTGGAAGGAACTCGACCCGCTGCCGAGGATGACAGAGCTGCTGCAGGAAAGCGGCGGTTTCGGCGACGAGGAACTCAAGCTGATGGAGTCCGATGTGGATTCCGAGATCACGGCGGCGGTGGCGGCGGCGGAGGCTGGGCCGCTCGAGCCTGCCGAGGAGCTGACCAGGTTCGTGTACTCGGAGCGGCGGCCATGACCGCGACGACCTACCGGGAGGCGCTGCGAGAGTCCATCCGCGAGGCGCTGGCATCCGACGAGCGCGTGTTCCTGATGGGAGAGGATGTCGGTGCCTACGGCGGCTGCTTCGGGGTGAGTCTGGGGCTGCTCGAGGAGTTCGGGCCGGAGCGCGTCAGGGACACACCGCTTTCGGAGTCGGCGTTCGTCGGCGCGGGTATCGGTGCCGCGCTCGGCGGCATGCGGCCCATCGTGGAGATCATGACGGTCAACTTCAGCCTGCTCGCGCTCGACCAGATCATGAACAACGCCGCGACCCTGCTGCACATGTCGGGCGGGCAGCTCAACGTGCCAATCGTCATCAGGATGACCACCGGTGCGGGCAGGCAACTCGCCGCGCAGCACTCGCACAGCCTGGAGGGCTGGCTCGCTCACATTCCTGGCCTTCGTTGCGTCGCACCCGCCACGCTGGCCGACGCGAGGGGCATGCTGGCGACGGCGCTGGCCGACCCGGATCCGGTGCTGCTGTTCGAGCACGGCGGGCTGTACAACGTTTCCGGAGAACTCGCCGACGACGCGGGCGCCGTGGACATCGACAACGCGGCGATCCGGCGCGAGGGCGGGGATGTCACGGTCGTCGCCTACGGCGGTACGCTGCGGACGGCGCTCAGCGCCGCGGACGAGCTCGCCGACCTCGGTGTGGAGGCCGAGGTGGTAGACCTGCGCACGCTGCGGCCACTGGACGACGCGACAGTGCTCGATTCGGTTCGCCGCACGCACCGGCTCGTCGTGGTGGACGAGGGCTGGCGCAGCGGCAGCCTGTCCGCCGAGATCGCGGCCCGGGTCGCCGAGGCCGCGCTGTACGACCTCGACGCGCCGATCGAGCGGGTGTGCACGGCGGAGGTGCCCATCCCTTACGCCAAACAGTTGGAGCAGGCCGCTCTGCCACAGCCCGGCGACGTGGTGGCCGCGGCACGCAGGGCGGTGGGCTGACGTGGCGCAGTTCCGGATGCCGTCGCTCGGCGCGGACATGGACGAGGGCACCGTGCTCGAATGGCTGGTGCGGCCAGGGCAGCGGGTTGAGAAGGGTGACATCGTGGCGGTCGTGGACACCGCCAAGGCGGCGGTGGACGTCGAGTGTTTCGACAGCGGCGTTGTCGAGTCGATCCTCGTTCCCGTGGGAGAGAAGGTGCCGGTCGGCACACCGCTGGCCGTGATCGGTGCCGGTGAGGCGCGACCGCCCGAGCCCACCGCGCAGGCACCGGCCACCGCCCCCGAACCGGTGGCTGCCCCCGAGCCCGAGCCGGTGGCCGAGCCCGAACGCAAAACCGAGCCCGAACGCAACAGGACCGAGCCGGAGCCTGCCGCCGCAGCGCCGCAGCGGGCAAGGGCCACTCCCCCGGTCCGCGCGCTCGCCAGGCAGGCAGGGATCGACCTCGCCACCGTGCGCGGCACCGGCCCGGCGGGAACCGTCACCCACGCCGACATCGAACGGCTGCTGGCTCCCCGACGTGGGCGAATTTCGCCGTACGCCCGCAAGTTGGCGCGCGAACTCGGGGTGGACGTTTCGACGCTGCCGGGCACAGTGCACGCCAGCGACGTGCGGGTGGCAGCGGCAGGCAACCGGCCAGCCGCCGAGCCCGCCACCAAGACCGCCACCAAGACCGCTGCCGAGGCCGCCGCCGTCGAGCCCCGGCGCAGGGGCGAGGACATGCGCGCGGCGATCGCGACGCTGATGGAGCGTTCCAAGCGGGAGATCCCGCACTACTACCTTTCCAGCACCATCGACCTGGAGGCGGCGCTGACCTGGTTGCGGGAGTACAACCGCGACAGCGGTATCGCCGATCGCGTGTTGCCGAACGCGTTGCTGCTCAAAGCGACCGCGCTGGCGGCGGCCAGGGTCGGCGAGCTCAACGGGCACTGGCTGGACGGTGAGTTCCGGCCGGGCGAACGCGTGCGGCTGGGGGTCGCCGTCTCGCTGCGGGGTGGCGGCCTGCTGGTTCCCACCCTGGACGAACCTGACAGCCAGCCGTTGGACGAGCTGATGCGCACGCTCACCGACATGGTGTCGCGGACCCGGTCGGGGCGGCTGCGTTCCTCGGAGCTGCGGCCGGCGACGATCACGGTCACCAACCTCGGTGATCTGGGTGCCGAGTCGGTGCAGGGCGTGATCTACCCACCGCAGGTGGCGCTCGTCGGGTTCGGCGCGATCGTCCGCAGGCCATGGGCTGTGGGTGAGTTGCTCGGGGTTCGCCCTGTGGTAACCGCCAGCCTGGCCGCCGACCACAGGGCGACGGACGGTGCGACCGGCTCCCGCTTCCTCGCCGCACTCGACACCGTGCTGCAACGACCGGAGGGACTGCGATGACCACCACACCACTGGACCCGCGACGCGCCAGGCAGGCCGTCAACGAGGCGCTGCTGGAGATCGTGCCGGACGCCGACGTGGCCTCGCTCGGACCCGACGACGAGCTGCGGCAGACGCTGGAGCTGGACTCCATGGACTTCCTCGCGTTCGCCCGCAGGCTGTCGGAATCCACGGGGCAACCCATCGACGAGTACGACTACGACCGGCTCACTACCGTGCGCGCCTGTGTGGACTTGCTCACCTCGCGGCGCTGACGGCCCTTTCGGCCCGGTACCCCGGGACTTTCGACCGTATTGCACGCCACATCCGATGCGGACTCTGGAACGTGCACGCGGGGCGCTCGGGGGCGCTTCCGCGGGCGGGTCACTTCCGGGGGAGGTGACCCGTGGGAGCACTATGCCGGGTCGCTCGGGGCCGACCGCAGAGTGCTCCGGAAGTGGGGCAGCCGTCGGCTGCCCCACTTCCCACTTGAGTTACGGTTCGGTGTGATCAGGCGGCGGCGTTCTCGCGCGGGCCGCGCAGCACCGGGCGGCCGTCGCCGGTCCAGGCGGACATCCCGCCCGCGACCGAACGAACGTCGAAGCCCGCCTGCTCCAGCAGCGAGGCAGCCATCGCACTGCGGCTGCCGCTGGCACAGATCACGAAGATCCGCTCGCGCCTTGGCAGTTCAGCCATCCTGGCCGCAAGGGAACTCAGCGGATACAGCCGGGCGCCGGGAACGTGGCCACCCAGGTACTCGGCAGGCTCGCGAACGTCGACGACAAGCGCGCCCGCGCGTTGCGCGGCCGCGAATTCCTCCACGGATGCTTCTCGACTCATGCCTCGACCATATACCCCATGGGGTATGCTCGCCAACGTTGCGAACGTCGCCGGAGCGACCTATCGTGACAACCAGTGGATACCCCCCTAGGTATATTTGGAAGTGTGTGGAGCCCCGACCCGGTGGGGGGGTCTCGACCATCCGGTGCGGCACCCGCCGAGCCGGAGCCGAGGGGGGTCGCGCCCGCCCCCAGTGCGACCCCCCTTTCCCAACACAGGTACGCGACGGACGCCGAAAACGACACCGTCGAGGGAAAACAACGAAAGCGAGGACAGCATGTGCCGACGAGTCACGTGCCCCAAGTGCGGCAAGCCCACCTTCGCGGGTTGCGGACAGCACGTCGAGCAGGTGCTCGGTGACGTGCCCGTGGCCCAGCGCTGCTCCTGCGGGCAGAACGAGCAGGCCGCGGCTCCGGCCCGCAAGCCCTGGCCGTTCGGCCGTCGCGGCTGAGTAGGCGGGCGAAGACGATGACGAAAGGTCGCCGCGGGCTGGCCGCGACACTTGGCGCACTGGTCGGCCTGGCCGGACACGGCCTGGCAACCGGGCTGTTCACCCAGACCACGACGCTCCTGCCCTGGTGGGCGTACGTGACCTGGTTGGCGGCGGGTGTGCTGTCGGGCTGGCTCGCGGCGACCTACGTCAACCCGGCAGGAGGTATCGCCACCGGCTGCACCAGCTGCGGCAGGGTGGCGATTCTCACCATCCCAATGTCGATCTTGCTCGCCTCGCAGGCGAGCCTGCCCACGAGCGTGCTGGCTGTACTGCTGCTCGCGTTCGGGCTCGCGCAACGGTTGCGAACCGGTGACGCCTGTGCCGTCCCGGTCGCTGAACCCGCCGCCGCGACGGCCGAGCAGCACGAGTCCGAAAGCGGCCGGCCATGACCACACTCGAAAGCACCCACCCGATCACGCGTGTTCGGCGCGCGCTCGCCGTGGTCGCCCATCCCGACGACGAGTCATTCGGGCTCGGCGCCGTCGTCGACGTACTCACCCAGCACGGGGTGGAGTCCGCTGTGCTGTGCTTCACCAAGGGTGAGGCCTCGACGCTGCGCGACGAGCGCGAGGGCTCACTCGCCGAGATCCGCACGGAGGAACTCGCCGCCGCCGCGAAGGTGCTGCGGGTTTCCCACGTCGAACTGCTCGACTACCCCGACGGCGGGCTCGCGGCAGTGCCGCTGGCCGAACTGAGCGCCAGGGTGCGCGCGGCCATTATCGCCGTTTCGCCCAGCCACCTGCTGGTGCTCGACACCGGTGGCGTCACGGGTCACCCCGATCACCAGCGCGCCACCGAGGCGGCCATCGACGCCGCGCGTGCGGCCGGGCTGCCCGTGCTCGCCTGGGGACTGCCCACCGACGTGGCGCACGCGCTCAACGCCGAGTTCGGCGCGGCCTTCACCGGCCACGATCCCACCGAACTGGGTCCGCCACTGCACGTCGATCGCACCAGGCAGTGGGAGGCCATCCGCTGCCACCGCAGCCAGTCGAACGACAACCCGGTGCTGCGGCGCAGGCTGGAACTACTCGGCGACCGCGAGTACGTCCACCTCCTCTGAAACCCGCGAGTCCCCCGCTCCCGCCCGCGAGTCCCCCGCTCCCGCCCGCGAGTTCCGCGCTCCCGCCCGCGAGTTCCGCGTTCACGTGCCGCGACGACGCGAAGTGGCCCCGCCCCGTGGGGACTTTCGCCCCTTCTCACCTCGCCCGCCCGAGCGGGAGCGTGGTGGCAGGAATCGCGGCGGTCACACTGCCTGCCGGCTGGTGCGGACCGAGCCGCGGTAAGGCCATCGAGCGAAGGAACAACCGTGGACGCGTTCTCCCGCAGCGATCTCGACCTCCTCACCCAGCAGGAGGATCCGCCGTGCGTGTCGCTTTACCTGCCCACGCACCCGGTGCGGACCCGCAACCAGGAGGACCCGATCCGGCTGAAGAACCTGCTCGCCCGCGCCGAGCAGGAACTGGTGGAGGGCGGAACGAGGGCCCCGCAGGCAAGAGAGATCCTGCGACCGGGGCGTGAGCTGGTGGAAGTCGAGGACTTCTGGCTGTACCAGGACAGTGGGCTGGCGCTGTACCTGCGACCCGGCTGGTGGACCAGGTACCGGCTGCCGATCAGGTTCGACGAGCGGGTCGTGGTGTCCGACCGGTTCCATGTGACACCGCTGCTGCCGATGCTCACCGGCCAGGGGCACTTCTTCGTGCTCGCGCTCAGCGAGAAGCACGCCAGGCTGCTGTCGTGCACCCGCACCGGCACCGCCGAGGTGATGGTGCCCGGCCTGCCGCAGGGTGTCGCCGAGGCCCTGCCCTACGACGAGCCGCAACAGGTGCGCGGCCACCACCTGGGCAGCAGGGTCGGCGCCAAGGTCCGGACCATCATGCACCGGCAGGGAATCGGGGCCGAGGTGGAGAAGGAACGGCTGGAGCGCTACGTTCGCGCCGTCCACGACGCCGTTCGCCCGGTGCTTCGGGGCAGGCACGAGCCACTGGTGCTGGCCGGGGTCGACTACATCAGGTCCGCCTACCGGCAGGTCGCCGACTACCCCGAACTACTGCGGGACGGCGTCGCGGGCAGCCCCGACCGCGTTCCCGACGACGAGTTGCGCGCCCGCGCGTGGGACGCGGTCTCCCCTGTGCTGACCCGGCAGCAGGACGAGGCCGCAGCGGGCTACCGTGCCGCACTGGGCACCGGGCTGGCGTCGAACGATCCGGAGGAGGTCGCGAGCGCGGCCGAGGCAGGTCGGGTAGCGGTGTTGTTCCTGTCCGAGGAGGCCACCGCCGACGAACGGCTGCAGCCCACCGCCGTGCAGACCCTGCGCACCGGCGGCACCGTGTACGCACCCGCCGACGCGGGCGTGCCCGACGGCACCGGCGTCGCCGCGGTGTTCAGGTACTGACCGAAGGGTTCGGCGAGTTCACGCCCTGCTGCGGCTGCCGCCCGATAGGCAGCCGCAGCGTCTCCCCCGCCGCCAGCCGGTAGGTTGTCGTGCCCAGCCAGCCGATGTCGATCGGGCTCGCGGCGCACGGAACGGCGCGCAACACCGCCTCCTGGTGGTCGATGCGGACCGACAGCCACTGCCCCCGGTAGTGCAGGTCCAGATCGAGCGCTCGCAACTCGGTCGGCAGCCTCGGGTTCAGCCACAGCACGTCCTGCCGCACCTCCAGTCCGGTGTAGCAGCGCTGCAGGATGTCCGCCGATGCGGCCATCGCGCCCAGATGGATGCCCTCTCCGGTGCTGTCACCTCGGTTGCTGAGGTCGTGCACCAACGCGTCCCGAAGCAGCCGCCAGGACCTTGGCCGGTCGGTGCGCGACAGCACCCAGGAGTGCGCCACCCTGCTCAGCGTCGACCCGTGCGAGGTGCGGGCGAGATAGTAGTCCACCGTCGGCGGGATGGTCGCCGGGTCGAACGCGTACCCGAGGCGGTCGAGCAGCCCGGTCAGCTCCTCGGCGGTGAACAGGTAGAACAGCATGAGGACGTCGGCCTGCTTGGCCACCTGGTAGCGGTTGCAGCTGTCGTTCTCCGCCTCCAGGATCAGGTCCAGCCTGCCCAACTCGCCGTAGCGAGCGCGGTAGTGCTCCCAGTCGAACTCGGCGAGCCGCTCGTACCCCTCGAACTGCGCCAGCAGCCCGTTGTCGAGGAAGCGCACCCGTAACCGCCTGCTGATGCGTTCCCAGTCGGCCAGTTCGTCCTCGGAGAGGTCTAGCCGGTCCCACAGTTCACCGCAGTACTCGGTGCCGAGCAGCCCGTGCGCCTCCACCGCTCTCGCCAGCAGCCACGCGACCATGACGTTGACGTAGGAGTTGTTGTCGATGCCCTGCCCCGGCCGGTCCGGGTAGCCGTCGTGGAACTCGTCCGGCCCCATCACGCCGCGCACGTCGTAGCGGTCGTCGGCCGGGTCGTAGTCCACCAGATCCGCCCAGAAGCGGGCGATCTCCACCAGCAGTTCCGCTCCGTATGAGGCGAGGAAGTCGAGGTCGCCGGTGACCTGCCAGTAGTGCCACAGGTTGTAGCCGATCGCGAGGTTGACGTGGTACTGCCTTCGCGAGTTGTCGGCCATCCACCGGCCGGAGCGGGGGTTGAAGAACCACCCCGGGGTCTCCTCCCTGCCGTCGCTGCCGCTCTGCCACGGAAACATCGCGCCACGCCGCCCGTTCTCCTCGGCCAGCCTGCGGGCCTGGTCGAGCCTGCGGTGGCGGTAACCGAGCAGCGCCCTGGTCAGCCGAGGCACCCGGAAGCTCAGCAGCGGGAAGACGAACAGCTCGTCCCAGAAGATGTGTCCCCGGTAGCCCTCGCCGTGCAGCCCGCGCGCGGGAACGCCCACGTCGAGGTCCGCGGTGTGGCCGGTGAGTGTCTGCAGCACGTGGAACATGTGGAAGTTGATCGGTAACTGCCCGTCCGGCCCGTCACGCGTTCCGATGCGGAACCGGCGCCACAGGTACTTCCACGACTCGGCGTGCGCCTCGAGGAGGTCGTCGAACGAGCCCGCGTCGCGCACCGTTTCGCGGGCCGCCAGCAGCGGCTCGGAGATGGCCCGGTCGCGGGAGGTGTGCACCGCGACCACCTTCTCGACGACGACCGGCACATCGGGGCGGGCCTCGATGAGGAACTCCCGCCCGATGACGCCGGGCTCGGCGACGGCTCTGGGCCACACCCGCGTGCCGGAGTCGGCTCGCAGCGTGGTCCGTGCCGCCTGCGCGACGCGTAGCTTCGACTGCACGGTCCGTGCCACCAGCCAGGTCACCTCACCGGCGTCGAGTTCCCCGCTCTCGGCCTGCTCGAGGTGCTGGCCGCAAAGGCCTGCGAAGGCGGCGACGTTGCCGTTGCTGACCCGGCCGTCGATGGTGGAGCGCACCTCCAGCGGGCCGGACCAGTTCCTTGGCACGAGTTCGGTGCGCAGCGCGGCCAGGTGGGGTGAGGCCATCGACACCAGCCGCTGCTGTCGCAGCGTGGTGCGTCTGCCGTCCTCGTCGGTTACCACGGCCTCCCGCAGCAACACCCCGCGGCGAAGGTCCAGCACCAGATGCTGGTGCGCGAGCGTGCCGTAGCCCGCGCCGAACCACGGTTGGCCCGGCAGCCGAAACGTAAGCGGCAGCCAGTTGGGCAGGTTGACCACGCTCTCGTCCTCACGCGGGCGCCCATGGGGTTCCGACGACAGCCGGTTGTACACACCCGCGACGTATGTGCCCGGGTAGTGCACGCCGTCCGCCACCGCCTCCGGGTCCGCGCCACGCACGCCCAGGTAGCCGTTAGCCAGTGTCAGCAACGCCTCCCTCGACGCCACGCCCCGCGCCTCGTCGTCGTGGTAGGACAGCAGCCACTCCTGGTCCCGGGGAGTCGGCTCGGCGCACAACGCGCAGCCCTCGTAGCCGCCGGGCCCGGCGAGCCGGTCCGCTCGGTCGGTCGTCGATGTGGACATCGTGTCCCCTCAGTCGGTACCCGGGTCGCCGAACAGGTCGGTGGCGCTTCGGCGAGGAGTGGGTGCGACGGTGGCGCTCGGGTAGCCCACCCGCATCAGCAGCTGCGGGCAGCCGTCGATGTCCAGCTTCTCGGTGAGGGCGTCGCGGATCTGTGGCAGGTGCAGCGGCTGGGTCTGCACCGCCGCCGCGAGTCCGGCGTCCACGGCGGCCAGCCAGGTGCGCTGCATCGCGATCCCGGTGTGCACGTGGTCGAGCTTGCCGTCGCCGTCGGAGGTGAACAACAGCACGGTTTCGCTTTCCAGCAGGCCGATGAGGGTCTCGCGGTCGGGCAGGTCGGTCAGCGACCGGACCAGCCCGACCCACGGCAGCTGCCCCCCGGTTTCCGGAAGCGCGCTGCGGGCGATACCGGCACCGTGCCGGTGCGAATCCTCGTCGCGGATCGTCCACAGCGCACGCTCCCGCTGATAGCCGCGGTCGGCCTGCTGGATACGCGCCGCGTCCGTCAGTTCGTCGGCGAGCGCGGCCAGTGCGGCGCGGCCGCGCAGTCGGCGAGCGTGCACCCCGGCGAACGCGGACTCCCCGGTGAGTCGGTCGGCGACCTCGTCGGGCACGGACCGGTGCGCGAACGGTCTGCGGTGGCTGGTTCTGCGAGGGATGGCACGGAACAGCTCCCGGTCCCGCTCGCCTGGCTCACCGGGCCCGGTGACCGTGAGCCGGGCGATCAGCGTGGGCCGCTCCTCGTCGGGCAGCAACGAGACCGTCGGCCGCCTGCCGAGCACCCGGATCGCGAGCTCCATGTTCGCCACCGCCGCGCCGCAGGAGATGACCCGATCCCGGCTGAGCGGGTCGTGGTAGGGCAGCGCCATGTCGGCTCGCTCGTACAGCAGCACCTCGTCGCGACGCAGCTCCAGCGACCAGGGCTGGATGTTGAGTATCGAAGGGGCCCGGCCGATCGCCTCGGCCAGTACCTCGGTCTCACCCGTTGACCACTCGGGTGCCGTCATGCCTCGTCCTCCGGTTGCCGGTCTCGGGTCCAGCATCCGCCTTCCGTGCCGGCCGGGCAGGCGGCGGTGGTCATTGGCACTTGAGGCTTAGTTCCCTAGCGGCGTGGAAATCCTGCCCGACGGTGGGCCGAGGAGCGCCGGTCTGGCTGGCGAGCTCGGGCGATCCGATGACCGTCGGCGGCGGGCAGCCGCCGCAGGCCCGAGCAGCTGGCGCCGTGGTACCGGTCCTCCGGCCAGGTCCGGCCCTCGACACCAGCGCCGCCGCGCTGCTCTCGCGCAGGGCGGCGGTGCCACGACCGCGGCGGCCACGACCGTCCACACTGGCCAACAGCGTGCGGGAGTTGAGTGCCGGCTGGCCGCACATCAGTCGGGCCAGGCGAAATGTGGCTTGCCGGAGAGCGTTATCTGGGCCGCCAGGTGCGCGGCCCTGGCTATCGAGCTGTCCGCCGAGAGTTCGGGGTCGGGTTCCAGCTGCCGCATCAGGGCCAGCAGCTCACCGCCGATGCGCTGCACCGCAGCGCCCATCACATCCGGGTCCGGGCCGGTTTCCAGCGGCGCCGTGTCCGGCCGTAGCGCCGCGATCACCACCGCGGCCAACTGTTCGGCCACCCGCTGCGCCGGTTCGTCGAAGTGTGCCGTCGTCATGGGGTCCCCTCCCAGCCGCTGCGACCAGATTTCCCGCTGGGGAGCCGGAAATGAAGGGCATAAGGTCCCCGGTTTGGCCTTCCGTCGGACTCGGTGCGGAAAGGCCACGGGAAAGCAAGCGGAGAAGCCTAGGAAAGCTCAGTCCGGACCGGACAGCGGGGCCGTCCAGCAGAGCACGGTCCCGCCGCCCTCGCGTGGCTCGATCCTCGCCTCGCCCTCGCACGCCTCGGCGCGCCGGTGCAGGTTGCGCAGCCCGCTTCTGCGTCCCTGCCCCCGAGGTGGCGGTCCGATGCCGTCATCGGCGACCCTGATCGTCACCGACTCGTCGACGTCCACCTCCAGCAGCACCTGGCTGCCCTTGGAGTGGCGTACGGCGTTGCTGATGCCCTCGCGCACGACGGCCTGAACGTGCTCCACCATGTGCTGCGGCACGAGGGTGTCCACCGCGCCCGAGATCCGGATCGACGGCGACATCCCGGTGTCGGCGGTCAGCTCCGCGACGATGTCGAGCAGCGCTCTGCGCAGGCTGGTCGCGCCCTGGTCCCTGCCCATGGAGTGCAGGTCGAAGATCGAGGTGCGGATCTCGCGGACCGTCTGGTCGAGGTGCTCCACCGCTTCCTGGATGCGCCGGTACGCGTGCGGGTCACTGACCTGCCGCAGCACGCCCTGCAGTCCCATGCCGGTTGAGAACAGCCGCTGGATCACGTGATCATGCAGGTCCTGGCCGATGCGGTCGCGGTCGGCGAGCAACGCGAGCTGGCGTTCACTGTCCTGCTTGTTCGCGAACTCCAGTGCCAGCATGGCCTGTGCGGAGAAGGAGGCCAGCAGTTGCACCTGGTGGCTGTGGAACTGGGAACCGCCCTTCTCCCTGACCGCGAGCAGCAACCCGCTCGCGCCCGCCGTGCTGCGCAGCGGGCTGACCACCGCGGGCCCGCACAGCTCGCTCACCGGGCTTGGCAGGGTCGAGGTTGCCGTGTTGAGGTCGGGGATCACCTTCGGCTCCAGGGTGCGCATCACGTCGGCTAGCACGGAATCCACCGTGAAGACCCCGCCGGTGGCGATGTTGTCGCCGAGTTGGCCGGACACCGCCCCCACCGTCGCCGTCTCTGCCGTCTCGCCGTCGCCGTCACCGTCGACCAGCAGGATGGCGGTACCGGTGGCGGCGGCGAGTTCCCTGGCGAACCAGGCGATCCTGCCAAGCGAGTCGTCCAGTGAGGCACCGGCGAGCATCTCGGCGTTGATCGTGGCCACGGCCTCCAGCCAGCGTTCCCGCATCCGGGACTGCTCGAACAGCCGCGCGTTCTCCACGGCGACCCCCGCCGCCGCGGCCAGCGAGCGCAGCACGATCTCGTCGTCGACGGTGAACTCTCCACCACCGCGTTTCTCGGCCAGGTACAGGTTGCCGAACACCTCGTCGCGTACCCGCACCGGAACACCGAGGAAGCTTCGCATGGGCGGATGGTTGGGCGGGAAACCCACCGAAGACGGGTGGTCGGCGATGTCGGCGAGCCGGATCGGCCTCGGGTCGTCGATCAACAAGCCGAGCACGCCGTGGCCTTGCGGCAGGTGTCCCATCCTCGCCCTGGTCCGTTCGTCGATGCCCTCGTGGACGAACTCGGCGAGACCGCCACCCTCGGCGCCGTCGAGCACGCCGAGCGCGCCGTAGCGGGCGTCCACGAGCTCCACCGCCGCGCTGACGATGCGTTGCAGTGTGGCGTCCAGCTCGAGCTCGCCACCAACCGCCAGCACGGCGTCCAGCAGGCCCTGCAGTCGATCGCCTGTCCGCGATATCTCCGTTAGCCGGTCCTGAACACCGCCGAGCAGTTCGTCGAGTTTGAGCCCGGCCAGTTCCTGGGTCACCTTCGGGTGCCGGAGCTGTTCTCCTGCCGAGTCACCGGAGCCGTTCTTGGTTCGCATACCGGGTTCCCTTCGCCGAGAGGCGATGCCCCAAGCCGACTCACCCGGACCACGCGCATGGCCTCACCCCGTGGCGGGGTCGCGAGCGGATCAGCAACACCGTTCCCGCTACAAGACCTACCCGGCAAGCGGGCACCTAATCCCCCGAGGGACTTTCGGCCCTTGCCGCCCGCCCGGCCGCGGGGAGCGCGCTTCAGTCGCGAACCAGCAGAATCCAGACGGGCCCCTCGGCGAGCGGAAGCGCCTGACCGGATCCGGTGGTGAAGCTGGTGCCGTCGTCGGGGTCGGAGCGCGACCACTCGGCGTCGAACGACCTGCCGTCACGCAACACCGTGGCGTCACCGTTTCCAACGGTGTCAAGCACCGGTGAGGGTGCGCCCGCCGCGTCGCGAACGGCCACCCCTGGCCGGGTGGTCACGTGCTGTACCACCACGGTCGCCGCCCGCAACTGTCCCGCCTCGGTCGACACCAGCGGCGTACCGTTCAGCTCCACCAGCCACCGGCCCGCCTGACGGTCCCACTCGAAGCGCAGGCTCGCGGCCGGATAGCGCACGGTGTGCTCGGTAACGGGTGTGCCGCCGCTGGGCGCGGGTGCGAATCGCAGCACCTGGTCGGCTCCTCGGCCGGAGCCCTCGGGCAGCTCGCGTGGCCGGACGTAGAGGTTGTGTGGTGCGCGGCGGGACCCGTCGCGGAAGTAGGCACCCGACTCCGGCCCGGGCGAGACGTCCAGCAGCGGCGCGTCCCGTAACAGCGGATCGAGTTCGGGCGCCGCTCCGGAGAACGCCAGTGCCGGGCTGCCGTACTGCGAAAGCAGCTCCAGGTCGGTCTCGCGGGCGCTGCGTACCGGCCCGGCCACCTCGGGAACCTCGGTGGTGTAGACGGCGGCCAGCCGGGTCAGCCCGCCTTCCGCCGGTTCGCAGTAGATCACGTCCGCCGAGCCGAGGCCGGTCTGCGGGCGCGCGGCGGCCACGTTGTCGATCTTGATGGCGAGTACTGGCCTATCACCGGGATCGTCGCCGCCGGTGAGCAGCAGGACGCCGACGATCGCGGCGGCGATCACCAGCACCGCTGCGACGGCGGCCAGCGACAGCTTGGTCCCGCGCGTCACCGCTGCCCGGCCCCGCTAGCTGGTCAGGTGCGCGGGCCGGTGGGTGACCCCCTCGATGTCGGCCGCGGTCGCCTCGATGAGCTGGTGGGACAGGTCCGCCAGTGCCCGGGCGACGGCGAGCTCGTCACCGATCTCGGGAACGTCGGTGTCGCTCGGGTTTCGACGGGCGAGCCCGACACCGGTGCGCAGCGTGCCCTCCCTGGTGTGCAGCCTGGCCTCGGCCCTGGTGGTGTCGGCGTGTTCGTCGATGAAGATCTCCATCTTCCACTTGATCGCGTGGCCCATGTCGGCCTCCTTGACTACGGGTACCGCCTCTCGACGTCCCCAGCCAAACCCGCGAAGCGCCGGGCACCGAAGGGACTTTCGTCACCGATCGGCAACCGCGCGCCTCACAGGGACACCACCAGCACACCCAGGATCAGCAGACACACCACCTTGCCGACCTCGAGCGCTACGTAACCGAAGTGGGCCTTTGACCTGGGCAGTTCCTCCCCCGCGAGCGCGCGGTCGGTGCGGCGGGACAACGGTGGCCGTACGACGGCGATCTGCACCAGCAGGATCGCCGCCACCGCGATGGTGAGGCCGAGCACCGCGGGCGTCGCCCCGCCGAGGATCACGGCGAGCAGCGCGGTGAGGGCGAGCACCGCTTCGGCGACGTTGAGCGCCCGAAACACCAGCCGCCCGATGCCGAGCCCGAGCGGGATGGTGATGCCTGGTGCCCGGAACTTCAGTGGTGCCTCGATGAACGAGATCGCCACCACCATGCCGAGCCAGCCGAACACGACCGCGCTGGTGACCGCGGCTGCCGTTGAGCTCACGATTCGCCGTCCTTTCGTTCGCGCGCCTGCTGCCGGGCGGGCGGCGTTCGGCGGCAGGGCACGCTGGCC
Organism: Saccharomonospora amisosensis; assembly: GCF_011761185.1. Taxonomy (NCBI): domain Bacteria; kingdom Bacillati; phylum Actinomycetota; class Actinomycetes; order Pseudonocardiales; family Pseudonocardiaceae; genus Saccharomonospora; species Saccharomonospora amisosensis. The sequence continues at coordinate 2,825,481 of NZ_JAAOYM010000001.1, forward strand.
GGCCGGCCCGGGCGGCATCCGGTGAGGTCCGGGGCCACTTGCCCGATGCGCTGGACCTCGTGGTCAGCCTAACCCTGTTGCCAGCCTGTCAATTGGATTGCCCGGCAGCTCGCCGTCGTCGGTGACACATCCGATTCGCCACCGTTCGTCATGGTTTACCGGTAGGTTGCCGTCATCCTCGCCATGCTGTCGGGCACACTGACACCCTGGTCAGGGTCGAACTACCCCGACGCGCGGGTCATCGCCGAAGGCGGTTGCGCTGACCAGTGGTTTTGATCTATACCCCTCGGGGTAGTGGAAACCAAGCGCGAACCTAAGTTATCGTGGTTGGGTCAGATACCCCTTGGGGTATGCAAGACCGTCGACGAGCGAAGGGCAAACACACAATGCCGATTGACGTCGAGGTCGTGGAGACCTCCTCCCTTGGCGACCGCAGCTACCTGGCCCACGACGGGCAGGTGGCCGTGGTGGTCGACCCACAACGCGACATCGATCGCTTCCTCACCGCCGCGGGCAGGTTGGGAGTGCGGATCACGCACGTCGTCGAGACACACATGCACAACGACTACGTCTCGGGCGGTCTGGCGCTGGCCAAGGCGACCGGCGCTGAATACCTCGTCTCCGCCGACGACGACGTGGCCTTCGACCGCACCCCGGTGCGCGACGGCGACGAGCTCACCATCTCCGATCAGATGCGCATCGGCGTGGTGGCCACCCCCGGCCACACCTTCAACCACCTGTCCTACGTGCTGCACGGCTCCGAAGGCCCGGTCGGCGTGTTCACGGGTGGGTCGCTGCTGTTCGGAACCACGGGGCGTACCGACCTGCTCGGCCAGGAGCACGCGCACACCCTGGCCCAGCACCAGCACGCCTCAGCACGAAGGCTCGCCGACCTGCTCCCCGACGGAGCCCTGGTCTGGCCGACCCACGGGTTCGGCAGCTTCTGCTCCGCGACGCAGGCGGACGGCAACTCCTCCACCATCGGACGCGAGCGCACGCAGAACCCGGCACTGCGCCTGGAAGCGGACGACTTCGTCAACCAGACCCTCGCCGGCCTGGACGCCTACCCGGCGTACTACGCGCACATGGGCGTCGCCAACGCCAACGGCGCCGACCTGGCCGACCTGACCCCCGCGCAGATCGCCGACCCCGCCGAACTGCGCAAGCGCATCGACGGGGGCGAGTGGGTCGTGGACCTGCGCTCCCGCAAGGCATTCGCCCACCGGCACCTCAGCGGCACGCTGAGCTTCGGCATCGACGGCCCGATGGCGACCTGGCTGGGCTGGCTGGCGCCTTGGGGCGAGCCGATCACGCTGCTCGGCGACTCGCCGGAGCAGGTCGCCGAGGCGCAGCGCGAACTCGTCAGGATCGGCATCGACCGACCCGCCGCCCAGGCCACCGGTACTCCCGACCAGTGGGCGGACGACGAGCGGCGCCTCGAGGAACTGCCCGTGGCCACCTTCGCGGACCTGGTAGCGGCGCAGCAGGGCAACCCGCCCAACGGATTCCCCTCACCTGACGTCGTGGTCGACGTCAGGCTCGACAACGAATGGAAGTCGAGCCACATCGAGGGTGCCGTCCACATCCCGCTGCCCGCACTGCCGACCAGCATCGACAAGATCCCCGAGGGCACGGTGTGGGTGCACTGCCAGGGCGGCTACCGCGCCGCCGCGGCCGCGAGCCTGCTCGCTCGGGCGGGCAGGACCGTGGTGTGCATCGACGACAGCTTCGACAACGCCCCAGTCACCACCAAGGAGAATGCATGAGCACGTCGGCCGACTCCCCGGTCAGACTTGACGTCGTAGGACTGCGACGGCTGCTGGACACCGGGAGGGCCCCCCGGCTGATCGATGTGCGCACCCCCGGCGAGTTCAACAGCGCGCACATCCCCGGCTCGTACAACGTGCCGCTCGACCTGCTGCGGGAGCACCGCGCCGAACTGCGCAACCACCTCGACGAGCAGGTCGTGCTGATCTGCAAGGCGGGGGGGCGCGCGGCGCAGGCCGAGCGCGCGCTGGCCGAGACCGGGCTGCCGAACCTGCGCATCCTCGACGGCGGGATCGCTGCCTGGATGGCCGACGGCGGCCCGGTGAACCGCGGCGACCAGCGCTGGGAACTGGAACGGCAGGTGCGGCTCGTAGCGGGTTCCCTCGTGCTGCTTTCGATCCTGCTCAGCATCGTGTTCCCACCCGCGAAGTGGGTCGCCGCCTTCGTCGGCGCGGGGCTGACGTTCGCGGCCGTGACGAACACCTGCGCGATGGGCATGCTGCTGGCCAAGCTGCCGTACAACCGGGGTCCACGCACCACCGTCGAGGACGTGTTCGCCGCACTACGGGTCGAGCGGTCGTGATCCGATGCTCGTGTTGACCATCGCCGCCGCCGTGTTCATCGGGCTCGCGCTCGGTGTACTCGGCGGCGGCGGCTCCATCCTCACCGTGCCGATCCTGGTCTACCTGGCTGGAGTCGACGCCAAGCAGGCGATCGCCATGTCGCTGTTCGTCGTCGGCGTCACCAGCGCCTTCGGCGCGATCTCGCACGCGAGGGCAGGCCGGGTTCGCTGGCGAACCGGACTGATCTTCGGCGCAGCGGGCATGGCGGGCGCCTACGGCGGTGGACGGCTCGCGGAGTTCATCCCCGGCGTGTGGCTGCTCGTCGGCTTCGGCCTGATGATGATCGCCACCGCGGTGGCGATGATCAGGGGCAGGCGCGCCCGTGACGGCGCCGAGGCACCCAAGGTCCACGGCGAAATGCCCATCGGCAAGGTCATCTTCGAGGGCGTCGTTGTAGGGCTGGTGACCGGACTGGTCGGTGCGGGCGGCGGGTTCCTCGTGGTTCCCGCGCTGGCACTGCTCGGCGGGTTGCCGATGGGTGTCGCTGTCGGAACCTCGCTCGTGGTGATCGCGATGAAGTCCTTCGCCGGTCTCGCGGGCTACCTGGCCAGTGTCGAGATCAACTGGCCACTGGCACTCGCCGTCACCGGTGCCGCCGTCGTCGGCGGCGTGATCGGCGGGCGGCTCGCGGGGCGCATCCCGGAGGGTGTGCTGCGCAAGGGCTTCGGTTGGTTCGTCATCGTCATGGGTGGCTTCCTGCTCATCCAGCAACTGCCCTCGCAGGTGTGGAGCGCACTGGCCGACCACCCGATCGCCTGGATCATCCCGGTGGCGGTGGCCGCGGCGGCGGCACTCGCCTTCGTCGGCTACCGGCGACACCGAGGGCAGCAGCGCAAGACCGACGAAATCGACAGGGTCGACGTGTCGTCGTAACCGCGCCCTCCGGCCTCACGACCGCTCGGCGGCCAAGGTGAAGTACGCCTCCTCCTCCTGCGCGAAGTGCAGGGTGAGTACCGCGTCGAGCCCGTAGAGCACGGCACGCAGGTCGTCCACCTGGTCCGGCAGAATGCCTTCGGGCGTCTCCGCCAGGTGGCGACCGAGCCGCCGGGCCAACCGCTGGATCTCGGCGTGGCCCCTGCTCATCGTGAGCGTTCCCTCCTCGGTGCCGAGCACCTCGGCCAGCGCCGGGTACAACTCGGTCTCCTCGGCCGCCTCATGCGGCAGCAGCCGCTCGGTGAGCACCTCGTAAGCCCTGCGAACGGCGACGTCGGCCCGCGGCCCCGCGCCGTCCGACAGGGCGTCCGCTGCTTGACGCACCGCCGCCCTCGCGGGCTCCAACTCCTCGTGCTCGGCGGCGAACCGTCGCAGCAGCGCGTCGGCCTCGTCGTGCCGCCCGCCACGCTGGGGCATCCGCAGCGAACGCAACGCATTGGCGATCACGGCGATGTCGATGCCCTCCTGCACGACCGCGCCAAGCACGGGGATCAGCCAGCCGCCCGCGGCGGCCAGCATCGCCAGCAGCGACAGCACGGTGCCCGCACCGGCGCTTTGCACCGCGAGCCTTCGGGAGCGGCGCGCTATCTCCACCGCGTCAGCCAGCCGGTCGATACGGTCGTCCACGATCACGGCGTCGGCCGCCTGCACCGCCGCCGTGGAGCCGCGCGAGCCCAGCGCGATCCCGACGTCGGCCGCGGCCAGCGCGGGGGCGTCGTTCACGCCGTCACCAACCATGATCGTCGTGCCGAGCTCGCGCTGCGCACGCACCCGTTCGATCTTGTCCGAGGGGCTGGCCTGAGCCTGCACCTCGTCCAGCCCGAGCATCCCGGCCACCTCCCGCGCGTTGTCCACCCGGTCGCCGGTGAGCAGCAGGACATGCTCCACCCCGACCGCGCGTAGTCGGCGCATGGTGCGCGCCGCGTCGAACCGGATCCGGTCGCGCACCAGCAGCGCGCAGGCCAGCTCGTCGTCGACCTCGACCCACACCACGCTGGCCAGATCGAGCCTGCCCCTTCGCGCGGCGGCCCTTGCCCATGCGGGAAGCGCCCGGTCGGCGGCGAGCCTGCCGAGGCGCACCTGCCTGCCGCCCACCGTGCCGACCGCGCCCCTGCCGGGTTCCTCGCTGACGCCGTCGGCCGACGCGGGCTCGACTCCCGCGCGCCGCACCGCGCGTAGCACCGCCTCGGCGAGCACGTGCGGGGAGTACTGCTCGACCGCGCCCGCCAACCGCAGCACCTCGTCGGTGCCGAAGCCAGGACCGCAGATGATGTCGGTGACCTCCGGCCTGCCCGCGGTCACGGTGCCGGTCTTGTCCATCACCAGCGACTTGGCGTGCCCGAGCAACTCCAGCGCGGCCCCGCCCTTGACCACGACACCTGACCGCGAAGTGCGCGACATCCCGCCGGTCACCGCGATGGGAACGGCAAGCAGCAGCGGGCACGGTGTGGCGGTGACCAGCACGGCCACCGCGCGCACCGGGTCCGCGCTGGCCGCCCACGCGGCACCGGCGATCAGCAACGCCAGCGGAAGGAACCACACGGCCACGCGGTCGGCGAGCCGCGCAACGGGCGCCGTGCCCGCGGCGGCCTGCTCGGCCAGTCGCACCACGCCCGCGTAGGTGCTCGCCTCCGCGGTGGCCACCGCCTCGATGTCCACAGCGGCGCCGGTGTTCACCACGCCACTGCGGACGGTGTCACCGGCCTGGCGAACCACCGGGGCGGACTCCCCTGTCAGCGCCGACTCGTCGAACACCCCTTCCGTCAGCGCGGTCCCGTCGACGGGCACGACCTCGCCGGGCAGCACCACGACGCGGTCACCCGCCCGCACCCGCTCCACCGGCACCGTCTCGACCTGTCCGCCGCGGCGCAGGTGCGCGTCGTGCGGTGCCCGTTCCAGCAACGCCGACAGGTCCCTGCCCGCACGGCGGCCCGCGGAGGCCTCGAGCAGCCTGCCGGTGGCCACCATCAGCGCCACCACGGCACCCGCGAGGTACTCCCCCGTCGCGAGTGTGCTGGCCAGCGCGAGCACCGCCAGCAGATCCGCACCGTAGCGGCGGTTACGCAACTCCTGGACGACCCACCAGGTCGCGGGCAGCAACGCGACACCGGTCCCGGCCGCCCACAGCGCGTCGGCGACCACTTCCGCGTCGAGCAGCCAACCGACGCCACCGCAGGCCAGCAGCAGCGCGACCGCCGCGAGTAACAGGGACTCCGGGGACAGGATGCGCCTCACCCGTCGCAACCTAGGAACCGCGCTCGCGTCGCCGGAAGGGCTGATGGTCGGCTCGCCCTGGGGACCTTCGACACTTCCGAACCCGGCCGCCGAATGATCACATCCTGCACGAGGTTGTCCGCGCCGATACGGTCGAATCCGGCCGGACACGAGCAGCGGCAGGCGAGGCGACTCGCCGGAAGGGGGGTCACCACGGTGACCGCTGGAACGAACAGAGGCGCGGACAGGGCAGGGCTCGACAACGAACTTGTCGACGCGCTGGTGCGCACCCGCCGGTTCTTCACCAAAGGTGAGGTATCCGCCGACCTACGCACGCTGCACCACATCGGGGGCAGGCAGGCCGACGAGTTCTACCGCGACCGCTGGAGTCACGACAAGGTCGTGCGTTCGACGCACGGCGTCAACTGCACGGGTTCGTGCTCCTGGAAGGTCTACGTCAAGGACGGCATCATCACCTGGGAGGCCCAGCAGACCGACTACCCGTCGGTGGGGCCGGACCGCCCGGAGTACGAGCCTCGCGGCTGCCCGCGCGGTGCCGCGTTCTCCTGGTACACCTACTCTCCGACCCGCGTGCGATACCCGTACGTGCGCGGCGTGCTGCTCGACATGTACCGCGACGCCAAGCGCGAGCTCGGTGACCCCGTGCTGGCCTGGGAAAGCATCGTGGAGGACCCCGAGCGCGCGCGCAGGTACAAGTCGGCGAGGGGCCGTGGCGGGCTGGTCAGGGCCGGCTGGGAGGAGGCGGCCGAACTGGTTGCCGCCGCGCATGTGCACACCATCAAGCGGTACGGGCCCGACCGGGTCGCGGGGTTCTCCCCGATCCCGGCCATGTCGATGGTCTCGCACGCCTCCGGCGCCCGGTTCGTCTCGCTGATCGGCGGATCGATGCTGTCGTTCTACGACTGGTACGCCGATCTTCCCGTCGCCTCCCCGCAGGTGTTCGGTGACCAGACCGACGTGCCGGAGTCCGGCGACTGGTGGGACGCCGCCTACCTGATCATGTGGGGCTCCAACGTCCCGGTCACTCGCACCCCCGACGCGCACTGGATGGCCGAGGCGCGGTATCGGGGGCAGAAGGTGGTCGCGGTCTCCCCCGACTACGCCGACAACGTCAAGTTCGCCGACGACTGGCTGGCCCCTCGGCCCGGCACCGACGGAGCGCTGGCGATGGCCATGGGGCACGTGGTGCTGCGCGAGTTCTTCGTGGAAAGGCAGGTGCCCTACTTCACCGACTACGTCAAGCGCTACACCGATCTGCCGTTCCTGGTCCGGCTGGAACCGCACGGCGAGCGCCACGTGCCAGGCAAGTTCCTCACCGAGGCCGACCTCGGCCGCGACAGCGAGCACTCCGAGTTCAAGACCGTGCTGCTGGACGCCCGCACCGGCGAGCCGGTGGTGCCCAACGGGTCGCTTGGTTTCCGGTTCGGCGAGCAGGGTGCCGGCCGGTGGAATCTGGACCTCGGCGAGGTGGATCCGCTGCTGTCGGCGGAGGGTGGTGAGCCGGTGCGGGTGGAACTGGCCCGCTTCGACGGCGCCGACGGCGCGGGCGGCACGCTGGTGCGGGGCGTGCCCGCGCGCCGCGTCGGCGGGCACCTCGTCACCACCGTGTTCGACCTGTTGCTGGCGCAGTACGGCGTCGCGAGGCCGGAGCTTCCCGGCGAATGGCCCACCGGATACGACGACGCGGCCAGCCCCTGCACACCGGCGTGGCAGGAAGTGATCACCGGGGTGCCCGCGCGCGCCGCCGAGCGCATCGGCAGGGAGTTCGCCACCAACGCCGAGGAGTCCAGGGGCCGTTCCATGATCATCATGGGTGCGGGGACCAACCACTGGTTCCACTCCGACACCATCTACCGCGCGTTCCTCGCGCTGACCACGCTCACCGGCTGCCAGGGGGTGAACGGCGGCGGCTGGGCGCACTACGTCGGGCAGGAGAAGTGCCGCCCGTTCACCGGGTGGTCGCAGCTGGCGTTCGGACTCGACTGGGCGCGTCCGCCCCGCCAGATGATCCAGACCGCCTACTGGTACCTGCACACCGACCAGTTCCGCTACGACCAGTTCGGCGCCGACACCTTCGCCGCGCGCGCGGGCGAGGGCGATCTGGCGGGGCGGACCACCGCGGACGTGCTCGCCAAGGCCGCGCGGATGGGTTGGATGCCCAGCTACCCGACGTTCGACCGCAATCCGCTGGAGCTGGCCGACGAGGCGAGGCAGGCCGGGGTTCCCGCCGCCGAGCACGTGGTTTCCGAACTGCGCGCGGGGCGGCTGCGGTTCGCCTGCGAGGACCCGGACTCGCCGCGCAACTTCCCCAGGGTGCTCAGCGTGTGGCGCGCCAATCTGCTCGGCTCCTCGGGCAAGGGCAACGAGTACTTCCTCAAGCACCTGCTCGGGGCCGACTCATCGCTGCGCGCCGAGCAGACCCCGGCCGGCGCTAGACCGAAGGACGTGGTGTGGCATGACGAAGCACCCGAGGGCAAGCTGGACCTGCTGCTGACGCTGGACTTCCGGATGACGAGCACCACGGTGTTCTCCGACGTCGTGCTCCCCTCGGCGACCTGGTACGAGAAGCACGACCTGAACACCACCGACATGCATCCGTTCGTGCACTCGTTCAACCCGGCGATCGCGCCGCCATGGCAGACCCGCACCGACTGGGCGGCGTTCCAGACCATCGCGACCACGTTCAGCAAGCTCGCCGCCGACCACCTCGGCACCCGCGAGGACGTCGTGGCCACGCCGCTGCTGCACGACACACCCGACGAGCTGGCCACCCCGCACGGGTCGGTGCGCGACTGGAAGGCGGGCGAGTGCGAGCCGGTTCCTGGGCGCACCATGCCGAGGATCACCGTGGTGGAACGCGACTACACGGCGGTCGGCGCCAAGATGAAGGCGCTCGGGCCGCTACTCGATTCGCTCGGCGCCACCACCAAGGGCATCACCTACGGCCTCCAGCAGGAGGTGGACTACCTCAGGCACGCCTGCGGCACGGTGCGCGGCGGCCCGGCCGACGGCAGGCCGTCGATCGCGCGTGACGTGCACGCGTGCGAAGCGATCCTGGCGCTTTCGGGCACCACGAACGGCCATCTCGCCACGCAGGGGTTCACCACCCTCGAAGCGCGTACCGGCACCCGGCTGGCCGACCTCGCCGCCGAGCACGAGGGCAAGCGCATCACCTTCGCCGACACGCAGTCGGCGCCGGTGCCGGTGATCACCTCGCCGGAATGGTCGGGCTCGGAGTCCGGTGGCAGGCGCTACTCCCCGTTCACCATCAACGTGGAGCGGCTCAAGCCATGGCACACACTCACCGGCAGGCAGCACTTCTTCCTCGACCACGACTGGATGGCCGAACTCGGCGAGTGCCTTCCGGTGTTCCGGCCGCCGCTGGACATGACCGCGCTGTTCGCCGAACCCGCCGTCGGCGAGACCGGCGAGCTCGGCCTCGCCGTTCGCTACCTCACCCCGCACAGCAAGTGGTCCATCCACTCCGAGTACCAGGACAACCTTTTCATGCTGAGCCTCTCCCGAGGCGGACCCACCATCTGGATGTCCAAAGAGGACGCCGTGAAGATCGACGTTTCCGACAACGACTGGATCGAGGCGGTGAACCGTAACGGTGTCGTGGTCGCCAGGGCGGTCGTGTCGCACCGGATGCCGGAGGGCACCGTCTACATGCACCACGCGCAGGAGCGGCTGATCGACGTGCCACGCGCGGAGACCTCCGGCAAGCGAGGTGGAATCCACAACTCGCTCACCCGGCTGCTCATCAAGCCGAGCCACCTGATCGGCGGGTACGCGCAGCTTTCGTTCGCGTTCAACTACCTCGGCCCCACCGGGAACCAGCGCGACGAAGTGACCGTGATCCGCCGCCGTAGCCAGGAGGTGCGGTTCTGATGCGCGTGATGGCACAGATGGCGATGGTGATGAACCTCGACAAGTGCATCGGCTGCCACACCTGCTCGGTGACGTGCAAGCAGGCGTGGACCAACCGCTCCGGTGTGGAGTACGTCTGGTTCAACAACGTGGAGACCCGGCCGGGGCAAGGCTACCCACGCACCTACGAGAACCAGCAACGCTGGCTCGGCGGGTGGAAGCTCAACCGCAGGGGCAGGCTGGCGCTGAAGGCGGGCGGGCGGCTGCGCAAGCTACTCACCATCTTCAGCAACCCGAAACTGCCCAGCATCGACGACTACTACGAGCCCTGGACCTACGACTACGACAACCTCACCAGCGCGCCGCTGCAGGAACACACCCCCGTGGCCAAGCCGAGGTCGCTCATCACCGGTGAGGAGACCACCATCACCTGGTCGGCCAACTGGGACGACAACCTGGGTGGCGCGCCCGACATCGGTCACCAGGACCCGTTGCGCAAGGACATCGCCGACAAGGTCCGCTTCGAGTTCGAGCAGACCTTCATGTTCTACCTGCCACGGATCTGCGAGCACTGCCTCAATCCCTCGTGCGCGGCGTCGTGCCCTTCCGGGGCGATCTACAAGCGCACCGAGGACGGCATCGTGCTGGTGGACCAGGACCGCTGCCGGGGCTGGCGGATGTGCGTGACGGGCTGCCCCTACAAGAAGGTGTACTTCAACCACCGCACCGGCAAGGCCGAGAAGTGCACGTTCTGCTTTCCCAGGATCGAGGTGGGGCTGCCGACGGTGTGCGCGGAGACGTGTGTGGGGCGGCTGCGCTACATCGGTCTTGTGCTCTACGACGCCGACCGCGTCACCGAGGCCGCGGCCACACCCGACGAGCAGCGGCTTTACCAGGCGCAGCGCGACATCCTGCTCGACCCGAACGATCCGGCGGTGATCGCGCAGGCCGAGCGTGACGGCATCCCCTTCGACTGGGTGGAGGCCGCGCAGCGCTCCCCCGTCTACAGCCTCATCAACACCTACGAGGTGGCGCTGCCGCTGCATCCGGAGTACCGCACCATGCCGATGGTCTGGTACATCCCGCCGCTTTCGCCCGTCGTGGATGTCGTGCGCGACACCGGACACGACGCCGAGGACCCCGACAACCTGTTCGCGGCGATCGAGGCGCTGCGCATTCCCGTGGAGTACCTGGCGCAGCTGTTCACCGCGGGAGACGTCGAGCCGGTCAACGCGGTGCTGCGTCGCCTCGCGGCCATGCGTTCCTACATGCGCGACATCAACCTCGGCCGCGAACCCAGGGAGGAAATCGCCTCGGCCGTCGGGATGACGGGCGAGCAGGTCTACGACATGTACCGGCTGCTCGCACTGGCGAAGTACGACGAGCGCTACGTCATCCCGCCCGCGCACGCGGAGCAGGCGCACGGCCTCGAGGAGCTGGCCACCGAGTGCAGCCTCGACTACGAAGGTGGTCCCGGTATGGGTGGCTCCGGGCCGTTCGGGGAGTCCTCCGGCGGGCCGTCCCCGATCGCGGTGGAGAACTTCCGGATGCTGCGCGACCGGCAGACCGTCGACACCCCGGCGACGCCTGTCGACAAGGGCAGCAGGGTCAACCTGCTCAACTGGGACGGGAAGGGGCGCCCGGAGGGGCTGTTCCCGCCGCAGGAACGAGAACGGCCAGGCGGCGGCGACCCGGCAGGCGAGACGGAGCCCAAGCCATGAGAATCGGTCGACGCCAGGACACGCGCCAGGGCGAAGCACCGCGCATCACCGATCGCGAGCGGGCGGCGGCGTGGCAGGCGCAGTCGCTGCTGCTGAACTACCCCGACGAGCGACTGCTGGAGCATCGCGGGCTGCTGCGCGCGGCGGCAACGGCGCTGCCCGACGCGCTCGGCGGGCCGCTGGCCGGCTTCCTCGACCATGTCGACACCACGCCGCTCACCGAGTTGGCCGCCGACTACGTGGCCACCTTCGACCACAGGAAGCGGTTCAGCCCCTACCTCACCTACTTCGCCTACGGCGACACCCGCAAGCGGGGCATGGCGCTGTTGCGATTCACGCACGCATACCGTGCCGCGGGACAGCGGCTCGACGACGGCGAACTACCCGACCACCTCGCCGTGGTGCTGGAGTTCGCCGCGACCGTCGACGCCCGTACCGGGCAACGGCTGCTCACCGAGCACCGTGCCGGGGTGGAGCTGATCCGTCGCGGACTGCACGAGGCAGGCTCGCCGTGGGCGGGCGTGCTGGACTCCGTTCGCGCGACGCTGCCACCGCTGGGCAGGCGCGAGCACGAGGCGGTGGCCAGGCTCGTCGCGCAGGGACCGCCGGAGGAGGAAGTCGGCCTCGAACCCTACGCGACGGCTACCGATCAGGGAGTGGACCAGTGAATCTATCCGGGCTCGACATCCTGCTGTGGGCGGTTGTGCCCTATGTGGCCATCGCGGTGTTCGTGGTCGGCCACATCTGGCGCTACCGCTACGACAAGTTCGGCTGGACGACGCGGTCGTCGCAGCTGTACGAGAACCGGTTGCTGCGACTGGGCAGTCCGCTGTTCCACTTCGGCATCCTCATCGTCGCGGTGGGACACGTGGCGGGTCTGCTGATCCCCAAGTCGTGGACACACGCCGTGGGCATCAGCGAGTCCGCCTACCACTTCCTCGCGGTCGCGCTCGGGGTGGTCGCCGGGTTCTGCACGCTCACCGGGGCCGCGATCCTGGTCTACCGTCGCCGCACCGTCGGGCCGGTGTTCTCCGCGACCACCCGCAACGACAAGATCATGTACGTGCTGCTGGTGGGTACGATCGTGCTGGGGCTCGGCACCACCGTTCTCGGCAACCTCACCGCGGACCCGCATGACTACCGCGAGACTGTCTCGCCGTGGTTCCGGTCCATCTTCTACTTCCAGCCACAGCCGGAACTGATGCTGCAAGCCACGCTCGGATTCCAGCTGCACGCGCTGGCCGCGTGGGCGCTGTTCGCGTTCTGGCCGTTCAGCAGGCTGGTGCACGTGTTCTCGATGCCGCTGGGCTACCTGACCCGGCCCTACATCGTCTACCGCAGCCGAGAGTCGCGGCTGGGCACCCGCACTCCCCGGCGGGGGTGGGAGCGCGTGCCGTAGCGGGGAACTCGCGGGCAGGAGCGGGGGACTCGCGGAAATCAATCAGTGATTGACTCGGGTGCGCCGGTGAGGTGTACTGCTTGCCATGCTGAACACCTCAACGGGGCAGTCGGCGCGCGATCGCCTGCTGACCGTGGCAGAGCGGCTGTTCCTTGAGTCCGGGTACGACAAGGTGTCCGTGCGGGCCATCAACACGGCGGCCGGGATGAACCCGGCCGCCGTCCACTACCACTTCGGCTCCAAGGACGCGCTGGTCGCGGCGCTGCTGGAGAGCCGGATGGCGCCGGTGTGGCAGGACCGGCTCAGTGACCTGCTCGACCGCCGCAACCAGGGCTGGACACCGGCGGTCGGCGAGTTGGTAGACGTCGTGCTCACCCCGCTCGCCGACCTGACCTCCGACCCGATCGGCAGGCTGCACGTACAGTTGCTCGCGCGGTTCGTGCTTGGCCGCAGCGAGATGGAATGGACCTCGCGCTGGTTCAGCCTGCAGCCGTGGGTGGCGCTGCTTCGCGCCGCGAGGCCCGACCTGTCCGGCAAGGAAGCCGCGCGCCGCTGGATTCTGGCGTTCGACCTGATCCTGCAGTCCTTCGGAGCTCCGCTGACCACCGCGGGGACCTCGGGTACCGCCCACGTGCGCACGGTGCGTGCCTTCGTCACCGCCGGATTGGACGCACCGTGACCGCCCCCGACGTTTTCTCGCCCGGACAGCTCGGCCCGGTGCGGCTGCGCAACCGCATCATCAAGTCCGCCACGTTCGAAGGTGCCACTCCACGCGGTGTGGTCACCGACGAACTGGTCGACTTCCACGTCCGCCACGCCGAGGGCGGGGTCGGCATGACGACGGTCGCCTACTGCGCCGTCGCGCCCGAGGGCCGCACCGACCGCCACCAGATCCTCATGACCGCCGACGCCGTCCCGAGCCTGCGCGGGCTCACCGATGCCGTTCACGCCACCGGCGCGGCGATCAGCGCCCAGCTCGGCCACGCCGGCCCGGTGGCCAACGCGGTGTCCAACCGGCTGCCCGCGCTCGCCCCGTGGCGAAGGCTGAGCCCGCTGAGCCTGCGGCTCACCAGAACCGCGAGCAAGACCGACATAGAACGGATCGTGCGAGCCCACGCCGAAGCCGCCGTGCGGGCCGCCGAGGCCGGATTCGACGCCGTGGAACTCCACTTCGGACACAACTACCTCATCAGCTCGTTCCTCAGCCCGAAACTGAACCGGCGCGACGACGAGTTCGGGGGCGCGCTGCGTAACAGGGCACGGCCCGCTCTCGAGGTCGCGCGCGCGGTACGAGCCGCGGTGGGCGACCGGATCGCCGTCACCGCCAAGCTCAACATGGACGACGGCGTGCCGGGTGGGTTCTGGCTGGACGAGAGCATCGAGGTCGCGCGGTGGCTGGAAGGCGACGGCAGCCTGGACGCGCTCGTGCTAACGGCGGGAAGCTCGCTGCTCAACCCGATGTACCTGTTCACGGGCGAGGTGCCGCTGCGCGACTTCGCCGCGCAGTTCCCCACGCCGCAGCGGTTGGGTATCCGGCTGGCGGGCAGGGCGTTCCTACGGCAATACCCTTATCGGGAGGCATATCTGCTCGACAGGGCGCGGCAGTTCCGCAGGAACCTGCGGATGCCGCTGATCCTGCTCGGCGGTATCACAGAAAAGTCCACGATGGACACCGCGATGGCGGAGGGCTTCTCGTTCGTCGCGATGGCTCGCGCGCTGCTGCGGGAACCGAACCTGCCCCGGCTGATAGAGGCCGATTCTCGTACGAAATCGGCGTGCATTCACTGCAACAAATGCATGCCCACTATTTACGACGGCACCCGCTGCGTACTGGTGCCACGCTGAGGAGGAACAACATCGTGTCCCTGACCGTCGTCACCGGTTCGGCCTCGGGTATCGGAGCGGCCACGCGTGCGGCATTGCTGGAGGAAGGCAAGGAGGTCGTCGGTGTCGATCTGCGCGACGCCGACATCACGGCGGACCTGAGCACGCGGGAGGGCAGGCGCGGCGCGGTCGACGCCGTACTGCAGCGGTGCGGGGGCACGCTCGACGGCCTCGTGCTGTGCGCGGGACTCGGGCCGCACGTGGATGACGCCGAACGTATCGTGGCCGTCAACTACTTCGGCACCATCGCCATGCTGGACGGGCTGTTCCCCGCGCTGCGCAAGGGTGATGACGCCGCCGCCGTGGTGGTGTCGTCGGTCTCCTCCACGCACATCACCTGGGACGACAACCCGCTGGCCTCGGTCATCGAGTCCGGCGACGAGGCGGGTGTCGGACCCGCTCTCGAGGTCGGCGGGGAGTACAAGGGCCAGTTCGCCTACGCCGGGTCGAAGAACGCGCTCACCGTCGCGGTGCGCAGGCGCGTCGCCGAGTGGGGCGCGGCGGGCGTGCGACTCAACACTGTCGCCCCCGGGTCGGTGGAGACCCCGCTGCTGTCGCAGGGCATGGCCGACGCTCGCTACGGCCAGGCCATCCGGGAATTCGTCGCGCCCATTCCCAGGCACGCCAAGCCCGAGGAGGTGGCCACCCTGATCAGCTACCTGCTGAGCCCGAAGGCCGGGTTCGTCCACGGTTCGCAACTGGTGATCGACGGCGGGGTCGACGCGCTGCTGCGGCCGACCCGGTTCTGATCGCGGTCGTGGTGGGCCGGGAAGATTGCCTGGTGCCGGCCCGCGCAATTCGCCGACAATAATCGATCACGAATTTCTCGGCAGCCCTTCGTTGAATTCCTTTCGCATTATCGAACCCGGCACTTCGAGCGTCACCCTTCCCTGTGACCGACCTTCTCGTGCGGCGGTTTTGGTGTAGGGTTTTGCCGTCAGCACAGTGCGAACAGCCCTGTCGATCCGGCGACGCTGTCGAGATGTGCAAGGATCGAAACACGGACACGGAGGGAGCCGTCGTGACCAATCGTGCCCACGATGTCCATGTCGGTGACCGGATCACCTACCTGGCGAGCACGCCCGCCACCTGGCGTGGGCTGTGCAGGCACGGCACGGTCGTGGCCAATCCGATCTCCGATCCCTATACCGCCGTCGTCTGGATTCCCACCCAGCCGGACGAATCCGCAGAGGACACCGAGCCGACATGGGTTCGCCACGACCGGGTCGTGGACGTCGCCTCGGTGGAATAGCACCGATTCGCGGCAGCCGTACTTGTCGCATGCCGTGACGGCAATTCACTTTCGGTCGCGCCGGTCCGGCCGCGCCGAAATGCCCGGGTGCGCGGCCACGCGCGAAACCCCATCGTGGCGGCCGGTCGCTCAATAATCACGTTCCGCGGCGAGGTCCAGCAGCATGGTCCGCCACCTGCCCGTCATTGCCTTCATCGCGGTAAACCCGAACGCGTACCGGTCGATCCGGCAGCTCGCGGTCAACCGGACCGAGGTCTCGTCCGTCTCGGCCCGGTCCACCCCACAACTCGACGGAACCGCTTCGGGCTCGCACGGTCAGCCTCCCGTGCAACAGCCACGTCCCTTCGATCTCCTCCACCCGGGTCGAGGCGAAGGTGATGTGTGGGTGTGCCGCCGTGTCCAGGTAGGTCGGCGAGCGCAGCATCGAGTCCCGTGCCGAGTTGCCCGTGTCCACACTCGCCGC
This sequence comes from Saccharomonospora amisosensis, assembly GCF_011761185.1. Lineage (NCBI taxonomy): Bacteria > Bacillati > Actinomycetota > Actinomycetes > Pseudonocardiales > Pseudonocardiaceae > Saccharomonospora > Saccharomonospora amisosensis. Next base: position 2,841,628 of record NZ_JAAOYM010000001.1, read on the forward strand.
GGCGATCGTCGCGCGAGCCGACGAACCACCCACCGGGTCCGTGACGCGAATCAGGCCGTCCTCGATGCGGAAGCTGCCGCGTACCTTGCCCAGCCCGAACAGGTGGCTGGTGGTGAACGAGCCGGTGGATCGGCCGGGCACTATTCGGTACTCCCCTCCCCGGTGAGCTCGACACCGGTGACCTTCGGAGGCGGTGTGCTCATTGGGCCCAGTTTCTCCGCCGTGGGTACGGTGGCGCATCACCCGCCGGGGTTGCCGTCGGTTCCGTCCTCACCGGCTCCGGCATCGGCCTCGGTCGCCGTGCCGGGCCACGCCGGAGCCGCGTGCAACGCTCAGCCAAGCTTCGCCGACGCCGCACGCAGTACCGAGGACGCGGCGGCGGTGACCGGCTCGCCGTGTCCGAAGCAGGCGACGGTCGAATCGAGCCGCGCGAGCTTGCGCATCGATTCGACGGTGTGCTCCCGATTGAGGTTGAACACTCCCAGCATGACCTCTCCCCCGTGCTCGGCGATCGTGTCGCCGGTGAAGAGCGTCCCGTGCGAAGGCAGGTGCAGCGCGATGCTTCCCTCGGTGTGGCCGGGAACCGACAGCACCCGCGCGCCGCCACCGAAGTCGAGGACCTCACCACCCCGCAGTTCGCGATCCACTTCGGCGGGCGGGCCGGTGAGGTGGCCACCGACCCGCTCGAACAGCGGCCGTTCCCAGTCCTGCAGCACCGGGGCAGGCGCGGGGCGCTCCCCGCGCACGTAGGGTGCGTCCAGCCGGTGCGCGAGGACCGGCGCGGCGCACCACTGCCGGATCTCGGCGAGCGAACCGGCGTGGTCGCCGTGGAAGTGCGTGAGCACGATCCGGTCAACGGTCGCACCGCGTGGCGCCAGTTCGGTCACGGCCCGCCGAATCGGCGAGCCGTGACCAGGCGGACCGGCATCGATCAGTGTCAGGCCGTCGTCGTCGCGCCACAGGTACGCCTGGCCGATGTCGAACCGCAGCAGGTACAGCCGAGCCGCGACCTCGATGATCTCCATGGTCGCAGCGTAGGCGGCCGAGACAGGCCGGTGGCGCGAATCCGCTTACGGCGTAACCCCGTTCAGGCCGGGGTCACCTCAGCCATCCGAGCCCATCCGTCACCGGGTACCTCGACGTTCACGATCCGAGGGGTCCGCGCGACCACGTTCGGCAGCCATGCCATCGCGGCCTTGAAATGGGCGGACTCGACGTGTTCCTTGCCCGCATCGGCCGAGGCGAACGCCTCGAGCAGCACGAACTCGTTGGGGTCGGCCACAGCACGCGACCACTCGAAGAACAGGTTGCCCGGCTCCGCGCGCGTGGCCAGGGTGAACTCCTCGATCCGGTCCAGGAAACTGTCGGCGTACTCGCCTCGGACGGTGAACTTGACGACGATGAAGATCACGCCTGCCTCCCAGGGCCAGGGTCTGACGTTGCGGTGGTGGGTCACTGGTAGGTCGTGGTCCGGGACCCGCGACGTACCCGGACCACGACCAGCTCACGGTTGGCGCCGGTTCAGCCGACGGACGGCCCGAGCCCCAGCGACTGCGGGGTGCTCGCGTCCGGGGACGGCTGTCGCAGCCCTTCGTCGAGCGGGCCGAATTCCGTCATCAGCGCCGGGCTGCCGCCCCACGGTGTCTGTTCCTCGGCCACGAGGGTGTTGGTTGTCAGCAGCAACCCGGCCACCGAGGCACCGTTCTGCAACGCCGACCGCACCACCCGCAGCGGGTCGATGATGCCAAGCGCCACCATGTCGCCGTAGCGGCCCCGCAACGCGTCGAACCCGTCGTCGGCGCCCTGCCGTGCCACGTGCGCGGTCACCTCGTCGGCGTCGTAGCCCGCGTTGGCGGCGATGAGATACACCGGGTCGCTGAGGGTGCGCCGGACGATGTCCACGCCGGTGGCGTAGTCGTCGTCGACGTCGAGGTCGTCCAGTGCGGGGGCGGCGTGCAGCAACGCCGCGCCACCGCCCGCGACGATTCCTTCGGCCATTGCCGCCCTGGTGGCCGACAGCGCGTCCTCGACCCGGTGTTGCAGCTCCTTCAGCTCCGAGGGGGTGTGCGCCCCCACCCTGATCAACGCGACCCTGCCTGACAGCGCGCCGATCCGCTCGGTGAGCACGTCCTCGTCGGCGCCGAACGTCGCGCGTTCCAGCTCAGCCCGCAGCTGGGCCAGCCGGAAGTCCACCTGGTCGGCGGTGGCACCCCCGATGATGTTGGTGCGCTCGGCGGTGACCCGCACCTGCCTTGCGCGGCCGAGGTGCTCGGTCCCCATCGTCTCCAGTGTCAGCCCCGAGTGCCTGCTGTAGACGGAGCCACCGGTGAGCGCGGCGATGTCCTCCAGCTTGTGCAGCCTTCGATCACCGAACCCGGGCGCACGCACGGCGACGCACTGGAACACCCCGTTCACGTGGTTGTGCACCAGCATGCTCAGCGCGGTGCCCTCGAGGTTCTCCGCGATGATCAGCAGCGGCCGGGGTGCCTTCATGATCTTGTCGAGCAGTGGCATCAACTGCTGGACCTTCGTGATCTTCTCGCTGCACAGCAGTATGTAGGGGTCGTCGAGGACGGCCTCAAGGCTGCCTGGATCGGTGACCATGTAGGGCGAGAGGTAGCCGTTGTCGATCTCGAAACCCTCCACGAACTGCACGCTCATCCCCGGCTCCGGGGACTCGTCCACCGTGACCACGCCGGAATCGCCGACGGTGTGCAGTGCCTTGGCGATGACGGAACCCACGGCGTCGTCGTCGTTGGCCGAGATCGCCGCCACCCGGGCGAAGTCCTGCTCGGTCTGCACCGGGTGCGCGACCGACCGCAGGTGCTCCACGAGCCGGTTCACGGCGAGATCGATGCCGCGCCGGATCAGAACGGGGTTGCCGCCCTTCGCGATGGCGGCCATGCCCTCCCTGATGATCCCGTGCGCGAGCACGGTCGCGGTGGTGGTGCCGTCGCCGACGACGTCATTGGTCTTGATCGCGGCTTCCTTGACCAGCTGGGCACCCATGTTCTCGAACTGGTCCTTGAGGTGGATCTCCCGTGCGATCGTCACGCCGTCGTTGGTGACGACGGGCGAGCCGGTGATCTGCTCGAGGATGACGTTGCGTCCCTTGGGCCCCAGGGTCGACTTGACCGACTCGGCCAGCTTGTCGACACCCGACAGCAGCAGGTCGCGCGCCGTGGGGCCGAACCGCAGTTCCTTCGCCATTTACGTCACTGCCCTTCTGTGCGAACGAAAGCCGATCAGTGTGCCGTGTCCGGCACGAGGATGGCGCGGCCACGTACCCGACCAGCGTCCAGATCGGACAGTGCGTCGATCGCGGCGTCCAGCGGGTACTTCTGCGTGTGCAGCCGCACCTTGCCCTGTTGTGCCAGCACCATCAGCTCAGCGAGGTCGTTGTAGGTCCCCACGAGGTTGCCGACCACGTTGCGCTCTGTGGAGATGATGTCGATCGTGGGGATGTCGATGTTGCCGCCGTACCCGATGACGAAGTGCGAGCCACCGCGCCTGGTCATGGCGAAGGCGTCCTGCTGTGCGCCCTGCTCGGCGACGAAGTCGAGCACCACCTCCGCACCGTTGCCGTCGGTCAACTCCAGTACCGCGTCCACGTGCTTGCCGTCGGCGAGCACGGTTTGGTGCGCCCCGAGTTCGGCTGCCAGCGCGAGCGCTTCGGCATTGCGGTCGACCACGACGATCCTGGTGGCCGTCAGCGCGGCCAGCGACTGGATGCCGATGTGGCCGAGCCCGCCCGCGCCGTTGACCACGCAGGTGGTGCCCGGGTACAGCGACGGTACGGCCTTGCGCACCGCGTGGTAGGCGGTGATACCCGCGTCGGCGAGCGCGGCCACGTCCTCCGGGCGGGTGCCGCTTTCCAGCTTCACGCAGGCCCGGGCGGAGGTGAGCAGGAACTCCGCCATGCCGCCGTCGCTGTCGATGCCGGGGAACGAGTTCGCCGAGCAGTGCATGTCGTCGCCGGCGCGGCAGGCTCGGCACAGCCCGCAGGTGGGCGTCGGGTGCAGGATCACCGGGTCGCCGACGGCGACGTTGGTCACCGCGGAGCCGATCTCGTGCACCCACCCGGCGTTCTCGTGGCCCAGCGTGTACGGCAGGGTGACGCCGGACTTGTCCTCCCACTGCTGCTCGATGATGTGCAGGTCGGTACGGCACACGCCCGCGCCGCCGATCCTGACCACCACGTCGAACGGCTGCTTGGCCCTTGGCTCGGGGACGTCCTCCACCACCGGGCTGCTGTGGTAGCTGTGCAGTCGTACCGCCTTCATCTGCTTGCCTCCGATTCCGGGTACCTGGTGTGCAGCAGGCCGCGGCAGAACGCGGCATTGCCGTCGATGCTCACCCGCACCGTTCTGGCGAACCTGAGCCGGGCGGGCGCGTCGGCCGCCGATATCGGCGCGCCGTCGTCGTCGAGCAGCAGCGGCGACTCCGGCCCGACCGGCAGGCCTAGCGCTCCGCGGCGGCGCAGCAAGCTGTCACGCTCCGCTGAGGACGGCACATCCGCGAGCCGCAGCCCGGCCAGCGCGTCGATCTGCCAACCCTGCGCCAGCAGCCGGGCACAGGCTCGTTCCAGACACGCCGCGTGTGCCTTTCGCTGGAAGGTGCGGCGCAGCTCGTCCAGCTCACCGGCTGCCTGCTCGGGGAAGGCCCCGGAGAAGCCCTCGGCCCGCGCCACCCCGGCGTTGATCTCCTCGGCGGCGAAGTGGTCCTCCAGCCGCACGTCCACCTCGGTCACTCCTGCCACACCGGCGATCGCGTCGTGTGCGTCGGCGACCATGAGGTAGGCGAAGTTCGGCGCGCAGAAGTAGGTCGGCAGCCGAAGCCGCACCCGAACCTGCCCGCCGTCGCCGACACCGGCTTCCCGCACGAACCCGAGTTCGGTGATCGGCTGGTCCAGCTCCGGGTCGCGGACCGTGCCGAGCGCTTCCCACACCCTCGACGAAAGGCCCGACGCCGAGCGTGTCGAGGCCGCGCGCGAACTCATGCCGGCACCGCCGGCGCCGAGCCGACCGCCTCACCGCTGTCCGCCGGTTCGGGACTCACCCTGGCCTCCTCCGGGACTGGAATGTCGTACAACGCGGCCGCGTTCAGCCCGAGGATCTTCTTCTTGATGTCGGTGGTGAGCTGCCCGTACTCGTCCTGCATGTCCTGCGGTATCTGGAAGTCAACGAACTTCTCCACCAGCCAGGTCGGTGACCAGATGGCGTAGTCGCTGGCGAAGGTGAGCCGGTTCTCGTCCAGCCAGTACAGCAGTTCGCCCAGCACCCGCGCGAAGTAGCGTGGCCGGGTGTGGATGAACGGCATCACAACGGCGAGTCCACCGTAGACGTTGGGTTCCTGTGTCGCGATCCAGCAGAAGTCCTCCAACCTGGGCAGCCCGACATGCTCGATGATGAAGTTCAGATCGGGAAACGCCGTGGCGACGTCGTCGACGTCTGCTACGTCGAAGGCGTCGCGGTTGAGCGGATAGATCGTCGGGCCCTTGTGGATGTGGATGTTGCGGATGCCCAGTTGCCGGCACTTCTCCAGGTACCGGTACGACCAGTCGTCGGTGAGCTTCCAGCCCTTTGACTGCCCCTTCCATTCCGCGGTGTACAGCTTCACTCCCCGCAACCCCCACCGCTGTGCGAGCTGTTCGAGCCGGTCGAGTCCGGCCTCCCCGTCGCGCGGGTCCCACGAGCCGTTCACGATGAACTTGTCCGGGTGCCGCTGCGCGACCACACCGTCCTGCTCGGTGGTGTTGAAGCCGTTCACGAAGAAGTCGGTCAGGTAGGTCGGCTGGAAGATCGCCTTGTCGACGTAGCCGATCTCGAACAGGTCGTGCATGAGGTCGGCCTCGGTGTACTTCTCGAACTTCTCCAGCGGCCAGACCCACTCCTGCGGGCTGAGGTTTCGTGAGTAGTCGTAGAAGCACTCGATGAAGCCTTTGCCGTACCGGTTGGCCTGGTTGGCTGGGCTGCCGTCCCAGAAGTGCACGTGACTGTCGACGATGAAGTAGTTCTCGCCGTCCTTGGTGTACATCGCCTGACGCCTCTCTGTGTGTCGCGGTTGGGGGAAGGGGGTCGTGGGTGGACGACGGTGCAAGCCGCGGTCCACCCACGACCCCTTGGATCTAGCGAATCGGCTTGAGGTCGAAGTCGAGATACTCGGCGGCGTCCTCGGGGTTGGCGAACATGATGGTGCGGTCGTCCAGGTGCACCATCCGGCCGTAGTGGGTGGACATGCTCTCCTCGAACTCGGCCTGGTCGAACCAGCCCTCCTCCTCGCCCGCGGCCTCGTCGATCTCGGAGTAGACGACGTCCATCCGGCCCTTGGCGTCCACCCGGATCATCGAGGGCAGGTGGGTGACGGTGACGTTGTCCTTGCCCTTCATCACCTCGGCGACGATGGCGCCGACCTGGTTGTTCATCAACGTGAACCCGCACATGTTCGACGCGGTGCTGTCCGGCTTGAACGGGCTCTCCGGGTTCTTGAACGTGGTCACTGGTTCAGCTCCTTCGGTACGTTCAGGCCCAGGTCGGACACGATCCCGGCGAACCTGCTCTTCGCACGGTCCAGTCCGTCCTCGAAGCGCGGCGGTTTCGCATCCGGTTGCGACCACAGCGGCTGCAGGGTGCGGGCCGCCTCAAGGCAACGCGGCACCCACGTGCTCAGCCAGGACCGCATCGTCTCGGTGTTGTGGTTGGCGAACTCCTTGTCGGTGGTGAGCAGTTCGAACATGGCGCGGGTGTAACGCAGGTCGCGCTGCGCGTACTCGTACTCCTCCGCGCCGATGAGTGTCGGCGTGACGAAGTCGCCGTTGCCGGGCGCGGCCTGCTGCACCAGGTTGCTCCGGAACAACTCCCCTACAAGTGGCTGGAACACGATGTTGGCGGCGAACACCGCCTCGGCCCAGTCCCACACCCCCGTGAGCTGCTCGGTCGTCTGCCGCACCCCTTGCCAGGCCCGGTCGGAGTTCCACGTCGACAGGTGCGCGGTGCCGTCGAAGTCGCCGATCTCCTCGCTCAGTGTCAGGTTGTACAGCGCCAGGTCCTGTGCCGACCTGATGAGGTGCATGCTGTTCACCGAGATCGCGGTGTTGTGCATGTTGGTCGGCGCCCTGCGGTTGGCGTTGGCGAACAGGTAGAGACCCAACCCGTGGTCGACATGCATCCACGCTCCGACGTGCTGGGCCACGAACTGCACCCAGTTCGGGTTCCACTGGCTGAACGCGTCGGCCTCGCGGGCGGCCTCGACGTTCTGGTTCAGCTGGCGGACCACGTTGGAGTTGTTGCGGTAGATGGTCTGTTCCCACTCCTCGTTCGGATCGCGGAACTCGTGCCAGCCGTGTGCCGGCCAGTCGTAACCCTTCCCGCCCGAACCGGGGTAGCGGCGAGGCTCTGGGCGGTCACTGCCCCATGCCTTGAGCACCGTCCACTCCAGTGGGTAGCCGCCCTTGCCGTCGGAGAAGGCGTAGAGCCAGCCCTGACTGAGGTAGTGCCTCGGGTCGGGCTGCACCTCGACGGTGACGTCCTCGTAGTGGCTCTGCTTGCGCTTCTTCGGGGAGAAGTAGTTGAAGCGGCGCGACTCGGAGTCGGGGAACTGCCTCGCTCCCGCCTCGGCGTCGGTGAAGACCGGCCTGGGTACGCTGCGTTCTTGTTGCGCGGGTTCCTGCGTGGTTGTCATGGTTGATCCTTACTGTCGGAGTGGATCGGACCCGTCGGATTCCCCGGTGGTGGTGAACTTGTCGTAGAACACGCGGTCGGCCGCCACACCAAGCGAGGGCAGCAGTTCGACGGCGGCCTCCACCATCGGCGGCGGACCGCAGACGTAGGCGTCGGCGCCAGCGAGGTCGGTCTCGTTGCGCGCTACCACGTCCGTGATCAGCCCCACCTCACCGTCCCACTCGTCGGAGTCGTCCGGTTCGGACAGTGCTGGGATGTAACGGAATCCGGGGAGCGTACGTTCGAGCTCGCGCAGTTCGTCGGTGAAACACAAGTCCCTGCGCCTGCGTGCTCCGTAGTAGAAGGTCGCCGTCCTGTCGCTACCCCGCTCTGCCATGGAACGAAGCAGCGACAGGATCGGCGCCATGCCGGCGCCACCCCCGACGAAGACCAGGTCCTTTCCCGGAGCGTCGCGCAGGGTGAACGCCCCGAACGGCCCGGTCACCCGCAGCCGGTCACCGACCGACACCTTGGTGTCGAGGAAGTCGGAGAACAGCCCGTCCGGGTAGATCTTGATGACGAACTCGAGCAACCCTGATTCCATGCTGGAGGTGTTCGCCATCGAGAACGACCGCGTCTGCTCGGTGTCCGGTATCTCGAAATCCAGGTACTGGCCGGGGAAGAAGCGCAACGACTCCGGTTCGACGAGCCGGACCACGAGATGGCGCATGTCGTGGGTGACGTGCTCGCTGGAAACCACCTCCACGACCGCTTCCTCGATCGGCAGTCCGGAGTGGATCATCTCCTCGTCGTAGTTGAGCAACTCGATGGTCAGGTCCTCGTACGCGTGTGCCCTGCACAGCAGGGTGAAGCCCTCCTCCTTCTCGAACTCGGGCAACGCGAAGGTGGAGTACCGGTCGTGTTCGACGTCCTCCCCTTCGAGGATGAAGGACTTGCAGGAGCCGCACTGGCCTTCCTTGCAGCCGTGCATGAGCAGCACACCCTGCTCCGCCGCACCCCGAAGGATGGTCTGCTCCTCGTCGACCTCGATCTCGATGCCGACCGGCTCGAAGCGCACCAGATGCCTTTCTGCCATGGGGTTCGCCCGTCCTCGTCGGTCGTGGGACGAGGCGCGGGGCGGGCGGTGCCCGGCCCCGCGCTCGTCCGGTGGGTGGCTGTCAGTCCTGCGCCGGGGCGGGCCTGCCCGCTGGCCCCTGCCGGACGTAGTCGGCGTAGAACTCCTCCCGCTGCCGCGGAGTCATCTCGTTCAGCGTCACGTTGGGGCTGGCGAAGGGTGGGCAGCGGCGCAGGTGGTCCAGCGTCCACATCTTCTTGGGGTCGAGGTCGAGGTGCGGCTGCGCCACGAGCGTCTTGCCGTCGTCGCGAACGAAACCCATGTCCTTGACGATGTCGGCGAAGTTCCAGCCGTGGTACAGCGTCTCCCACTCCCGCGAGCCGACCAGCTTGCCCATGTTGGGTGTCTCGCGGCCCTGGTAGGTCGGCCGGAACGCGATCTTGTCGGTCCAGTGGCAGCCTTGCGAGCAGTAGGTGCGCCACTGACCGTCCACTTCGTCCATCACCATGTCCTCACGGATGAGGCACGGCACCATGCAGGTCCAGCACCGGTGCGGGTAGACGTAGTCGACGTCCTCGAACGCGATGGGGTTGTGACCGTTGGGAACGGCAAGCCGGTTGTAGTTCTCCCACCACTTGCCGTACTTGTCGTACCAGCCGGGGTACTTGTGCTCGAACCACTCGAAGTCCTCGTCCGTCATGGGATCGATGCGCCAGTAGTTGGCCAGCCACCCCGTGGCGAAGAACTGCGCGACCTCGTGCACGTAGCCCTTGTTCCAGATACGGTTCCAGGATTCCTCGACGAGGTCGTGCGGGATCGTGAGACCGTACTTCTCCAGCGGCACAAGGTAGCTGCGGTAGTAGTCGTCGTAGATCCAGCGGCGCCACATCTCCGCGTAGCTCTCGCGGTCCTTGCGGCGGTCCTTGGTGCCGTATTCGATGAAGGTGCCGATCGCGGCGTCCACGACACAGTGGTTGTTCCACCACGCGTAGCGCAGGTCGCGCTCGAGCAGTTCGTGGTTGCTCTCGTCCGACAGCGCCATCAGCAGCGTGGCGTAGCCGTTGCTGATGTGCCTCGACTCGTCCGACTGCACCGAGTGGAACACCGTCGGCAACAGGTAGTCGCCGTTGGCGGCAGCCTCGGCGGGCATGGCGACGAACAACGTGTTGGTGAACGCCGTCTCGGCCACGATGGTGAGGTAGACACTGGCGGCGGTGATGGCGTCGCCGGTGATGAAGCCCTCGGCGAACTGCCTGCCGATGGTGCCGCAGTAGTCGTTGTGGAATCCGCGCAGGCTCGTGTTGAAGCCGGCAGGGTCGATGTAGTTGTTCATGTACAGGCGCTTGAGGTTCTGCTGGATCGTCGAGTGCCTGACCTCGTCGATCATCTGGATGGCCTGCCCGTTGTGCAGTTCGGGGTTCGGCACCGTGCGAAACAGCAGTGGCATCGCACGGGCGGCCGAGATCTCCGGCAGCGGGATGATGGAAAGGAACAGCTTCTGCCACTCAAGCCAGCGCTGCTGGACCTGACGGAACATGTTGCCGCGGATGGCGCCGTCCTCAGCGCCGTAGACGCGGTGGTCCTTCTCCTCCTGCATCGGGAAGTAGGAGCGCAGTACCTGCTTGAGCGGGTCCTTCTTCTTCGCCTTGCGGAAGGTGTAGTCGGTTCCGTAGTGGGACACCGGCGTGTGGTACTCGGGTTCCCAGGACAGTTCCTGGATCTTCTGGTGGGCTTTCGCCACGCTCTGGCGGCTCATCTTGTCTCCTTACCCGTCGCCGGCGGCCGGCGGCGGCCGTCGCCGGTGGCGCGTCGATGCGATCGGCCGCGCGTCGGACACGAGAAGTACAACCCGGCGTGGGCGTGATATCGGTCTCAATATGAGACAGCCCGTGGGTTCAGGGTTCGTCGAGCAGCTCGGCACGCAACGTGGCCAGGTGTTGCCTGGCGTCCTCGCTCACGCGGGCATCGCCTTCCGGGGTCGGCCGGACCCCCAGTGCGCGCAGCAGTGCGGCCGCTGGCTCACCCGGTGGGCCCGCCTCGCCGAGGGTCGGGCGTAGCCCCTGCTCGACGAGGTGGGCGAAGACCAGGTTCACGACGGTCCACGGGTTGTAGGTCTGCTCCGGTTCCATCTGGTGCCTCCCTGGCGTGAATGTCGCCTTTGAGCACCCATGACACCGCCGAGGGCCCACGGTGGCCGTCTCAAATTGAGACACCCGCGAGCACCCCGGCCCCCGTACTCTGTGACTCGGCCCACAGCGAGGTGCCGGTACCGGCCCTGCCGTCACAGCGGGGAAGGAGGTCGAGGTGGACCCCAGAAGTGCGGCACGGCGGGTGACGCCCGTGTCCCGTAGGACGGGCGTCGACGACGAGCGGGTGGCGCGCAGTCGGGTGCGCTTCCTGACCTCGGAGGTCATGGAGCCCAACGCGGTGCGCGACGCGATCCTCACCTCGTGGTGGCGTTCGCAGCAGGCGCGGGTGCCACCCGATCACATCGACCTGCCCTACTTCGAGGACCGCAACCTGGACACCCCGCTCATCAACAGCGCCGACCCCGTACTGCGCAAGCTGGGTGAGCAGCTCGAAGGGCAGCCGATCAGTCTCATCCTGACCGATCCCAACGGTGTGGTGCTCACCCAGCACACCGGTGACCGGGACCTGCAACGGCACCTGGACCGGGTCGCGCTCGTGCCCGGTTTCAGCTACGGCGAGCGGTTCGTGGGTACCAACGGCATCGGCACCGCGCTGGAGGACGGCCGCCCGACCCACGTGTTCGGCCACGAGCACTACGCAGAGCACCTGGAGACGCTGGCCTGTGCCGGAGTGCCGATTCACCATCCGGTGTCGGGCAAGGTGGTCGGCGCCGTGGACCTGACCTGCTGGCGCAAGGACGCCGGCAGGCTGCTGATCGCGCTGGCCAGAACCACCGCCGAGCAGATCCGGCAGTCGCTGATGACCAACACCAGCCTGCGGGAGCTGTCGCTGTTCCAGGCATACCTGCAGGCCTGCCAGCACACCACCGGCGTGGTCATCGCCTTCAACGACGACATCGTGATGCTCAACGACAGCGCTCGGCAGTTGCTGGACCCCTGCGACCAGTCGGTGCTGCTCGGGCACGCCCGGCAGGCGCTGGCGGAGCGGCCGAGGGACACGGCGGTGCTCGCGCTGCCCACCGGCAGCAGGGTGCGGTTGCGCTGCCGCAGGGTGTTGGGTTCCTGCGACAGCGACATCGTCGGCGGCGTGCTGACCGTGCAGCTGGTCGAGCAGGAGGAATCGCGCCCCGCCCCGGACGCGTCGGTTCCGCTGTTCCTTCCCGGCATCGTGGGCTCGGCGCCGGCGTGGCTGCGTTGCTGCCACGAGGTGGACGCGGGATACCGCGCGGGCGAGTGGTTGGCGCTGGCGGGCGAGCAGGGCGCGGGCAAGAGCGCCGTCGCCCGCGCGGTGCACCAGCGGCGCGACCCGGCGGGCAGGCTGCTCACGGTGAGCGCCACCAGGTCCAGCGGCACGGGCTGGGTGGACGCGCTGGCCGACGAGCTGCGCCAGGACACCCCGCGCGCTGTACTGATCCGCTACGTGGACCGGTTGTCGGAGACGACGGCGCACTCGCTGGCCGCGGTACTCGGCGAGTTGCGCGAGTCGGTGTCGAGTTCGGGTTCTGGTTCGGATTCTGCGGTGCCGTGGGTGGTGGTGACACTGAGCGCCGACGCCGACGCGGGCGCCGCCCTCGCTCCGCTGCTTGCGCTGTTCCCCCGCACAGTCGAGGTGCCGCCGCTGCGCCATCACCTCGACGACCTGCGCGAGCTGGTGCCGTTCCTGCTCAGCAAGCTCGGCCACGCCGACCGGCTGACCTGCTCGCCGACCACCATGCATCTGCTGATGCGGGCGAGCTGGCCCGGCAACGTCACGCAGCTGTTCAACCTGCTCAAGCAGATCGTGCGTCACCGCAGGGCGGGCACCATCCGGCCCGCCGACCTGCCCGCTAGGTACCGCACCGCCGCCCGACGCTCGCTGAACCGGCTGGAGTCCATCGAGCGGGACGCGATCGTGCAGAGCATCGAGGACGCTGGTGGCAACAAGAGCAAGGCGGCGCAGTTGCTCGGCATGTCACGAGCGACGATCTACCGCAAGATCCACGAGTACGGCATCGTGCTGCCGGAACGCTGAAGCGGGCGCCGCCGCTGTGCAGAACTCGCGGGCAGGAGCGGGGGACTCGCGGGCAGGAGCGGGGGACTCGCGGGGGTTCAGGCTTGCATGAGGCGTGCCATCGCCTCGAGGCGGTCGGCGATGTCGTCGAAGGAGAGGTAGCCCATACCGGCGAGCAGCATGCCGCCGACGAAGGCCATGGTGACCGCACCGCTGACCTCGCCGCGCGCGGGTTCCAGGGTGCCGGACAACTGCCTTGCCAGTTCGGCCCCGATCTGCTCCCGCAGCCGCCGCACCTCCGGGTCGTCGGCAAGCAACGCCGAGGTGTAGGCCTTGCTCAGTTCGGGTTCCTCCGAGAACACCCTCGTGATGCTGCGCACCACGTGGTGCAGCTCGTCGTGCCCTCCTTCGGTGGGAGTGGCTGCGCCGTCCTGGTCGGAAAGCTCCTGAACCTTGCGCCACACGATCGAGCTGACGAGGTGGTCCTTGGAGGAGAAATACGTGTAGGCCGTCGCGGGCGAGACACCCGCGCGTTTGGCGACCGAGCGTACGGAGAGGTCCTGGTACTCCACCACGCGCAGTTCCTCGACCGCGGCGTCCAGCAGCCGGGCGACGGTATCCGCCCTGCGGCCGCCCACGATGCGCCGAACCGGCTCCATCAGCGCGTTCGAGCGGGTGCGCGTCGTCCGGCTGCCGGATTCCTCACTGAACTTTCCTCGGTCATGTCCCGATCGTAGCCGTGCGTCCCGGTGCGCCGGACGCGCCGTGCCGGGCGATCAATCGAGCGGTCCGATCTCCGGCCCGAGTACACGCTCGGTCAGCTTGCGCGACTGCGGTGGGATGCCGGTGACATCGGCCAGCAGCCCGGCACCGCGCGCCTGGTCGAGCACCGAACGCAGCATCAACGCGCCGGTCGTGTCGATCCGGCCGAGCCTGCTGAGGTCGATCACCAGCGCGTCGGCGTCCGGATGCTCGGCCAGAGCGTCGAGCAGCACGGTGTCGAGTCGTTGCGCGGTGCCGAACCACAGCACACCACGCGGGACGAACCGCAGTGTGGTGCCCTCGGTCTCCACGTCGATCTCCAGCTGCAGCGACCGCCACAGGAACACCGCGATGGAAAGCCCGATGCCGATCAGCACGGCGATGTCAAGGCGCGGAGCCAGCAACATGGTCGCCAGGAAGGTGCTCCACGCGATGACCGCCTGCGGGGTGGACAGCCGCCACAGCCGCAGCAGCGGGCGAAACCGCATCAACCCGACCACGGCGACGATCACGATGGCGCCGAGCACCGAAAGCGGCAGCGGCCGCAACACGGTGGCGAACGGCAGGAACGCCAGCACCGTCAACCCGGTGACCGCGCCGGACCACCGCGTTCTCGCGCCGGACATCCGGTTCACCGAGCTGCGGGAGAACGAACCCCCGCACGGCATGCCACCGACCGCGGAGGCCGCCACGTTGGCCACACCCTGGCTGATGAACTCCCGGTTGGCGTTCCATCGCGTCCGCTCCTCGGAGGCGAACCGGCGCGAGATCGAGGCCGCCTCGGTGAACCCGATCAACGCGATGATCGCGCCTGGCAGCAGCAGCTCCGGCAGCCTGTCCCACGGGATCTCGTCGAGGGTGAACGGCAGGAAACCCGAAGGGATGTCGTCGACCACGGGTGCGGAATAGAAGCCGAGCGCCGAGACCGCGATACCGATGATCGCGGCCAGCAGCACTCCGGGCACCAGCGGATGCAGCCGCCGGGCACCCAGCACCACCACGACCGTCATCGCGCCCATCGCCAGCGCAGCGAGACTCCACTGTGCCGGGTGCGCCACTCCCCACCCCGCCTCGACGATCTCGTTGCCGTACCCAGGTGGTGAGACACCCAGCACCTTGGGCAGCTGCGAACTGGCGATGAGCACCGCGGCCGCGGGTACGAATCCGAGCAGCATCGGCTGTGACATCAGGTATGCCAGCCAGCCTGCCCGCAGCAGCCCCAGCCCCACCCGCACCACGCCGACCACCAGCGCCAGCGCCAGGCCAAGCCCGACGTACTCAGGACTGCCCGGCATGGCGATCGTGCTCAACGCGCTGTAGGTAAGCAGCGCGGTGATGGCCACCGGCCCGGTCTGCAGGTAGGGCGAGGACGCGAAGATCGCGGCGAGCAGCGGCGGCAGCGCCCCCGCGTACAGCCCCGCGATCGGCGGCAGCCCGGCCAGTTCGGCGTAGGCCAGCGACTGCGGGATGCCGACCATCGCCACGCTGACACCGGCGATGGCGTCGTACATCCACCGCCTGCGGGTCCCGCCGCTCGCGCCACCGTGTTGTTGCCTCACGCGCACGGTTGTGGCCACGGCTCAGTTCACGACCGACAACGGAAGCGCCAGCCCGGCGATGCTGCGCCGCACGACAGGAAGCCGCTGGGCCAACTCGGTGAACGCGACGGCGGACTGAGCATCCGGTGATCCCGTCACCACGGGCACCCCGATGTCGCCCGCCTCGCGCAGCGCCACGTCGAGCGGAATCTGCGCGAGCAGGTCGGTGCCGAGTTCGTCGGCCAGCTGCTGCCCGCCGCCTGACCCGAACATCGCGGTTTGCTCGCCACAGCTGGAGCAGTGAAGAGTGCTCATGTTCTCCACGACGCCTGCCACCGGCATCCGCATGTCCTTGGCCATGCGGCCGACCCTGGAGGCGACGTTGCGCGCGGCCGGCTGTGGCGTGGTGACCGCCAGCAGCGCGGCCTGCGGCACCAGCTCGAGCAGCGACAGCGTGATGTCCCCTGTGCCGGGTGGCAGGTCGAGCAGCAGCACGTCCAGCTCACCCCAGTGCACATCGGACAGGAACTGTTCTAGCGCCTTGTGCAGCATCGGGCCGCGCCAGACCACCGGCTCCTCCTCGGAGACGAAGAAGCCGACCGACATCAGCCGCACTCCGTGCTCCTCCACGGGCAGCATGAGTCCCTTCAGGGCGACCGGGTTGCGCCGCACGCCGAACAGCTGCGGGACCGAGTAGCCCCACACGTCGGCGTCGATCAGCCCGACCCGCTTGCCCGAAGCGGCCAGCGCCACCGCGAGGTTCGCCGCCACGGACGACTTGCCGACGCCGCCCTTGCCGCTGGCCACCGCGTACACCGCCGTCTGCGAGCCCAAGGCGTCGGTGGGACCGCCGCCTTCGGTGTTGCCACGCAGCCGCCCGGCCAGCTCCATGCGTTCGCGCTCGGTCATGCTGGTGAAGCTGACCTCCACGCTGTTGACGCCGGACACCCCGGTGGCGGCCGAGGTGACGTCGGCGGTCAGCCGGTCCCGAAGCGGGCAGGCGGGCGTGGTGAGCGCGATCTCGACGTGGACGGTGCCGCCCCGGCCGACGGTGACCGAACGCAGCATCTCCAGTTCACCGATGCCGCGATGGATCTCCGGGTCCGGTACGGCGGCCACCGCCGCACGCACCGCCGCCTCGTCGACCGCTACTCTGCTCCTGTTGCGGGTCAGCATGACCTCACCCATCCACCCGGTAGCCGCGGAGCTTGGGCGCCAGCGGGCGCATCATGAACTCCGGCCGACGCCTGCCCTCGGGGCCGAGCGTGGCGCGGGTCTTGCCAAGCCATTCCCGGTAGACCTCGGCCGAACGCCGGGTGTCCACGTAGACGTCGCCGTAGCGGTCCTGTGGCCTCGCGTGCTCCATATGGATCTTCTGCAGCCACGCGTGCATGCCGGAGTGCGGGTCGGGGTGCACGGGGAACGCCAGGTTCTGGTGCACGCCGGGGTCGGTCCAGTCGATCCGGCTCGAGTCGGGGTCGGAGGACTTGAACGGCTCGACGCCGCCCTTGTGCCGCAGCAACCAGGTGTGCTCGCCGTCGGGGTGGGACAGCTCGACCATGCCGCTGACCCAGCGACTGCCCTCGCCGGGGTGCAGCCGCCACCGGCCCATGTGGTGCGACAGCGCGCACACGCCGGGACGGATGCCCTCGGTCACCCACACTCGTGCGACGAAGTAGCCGATCTCGGTGTTGATACGCACCAGGTCGTCGGTGGCGACTCCGTGCCGCGCGGCGTCGACCGAGTTCAGCCACAGCGGGTGGGTGTTGGAGATCTCGTTGAGGTACTTCGCGTTGCCCGACCGGGTGTGGATCAGCGTGGGCAGCCGGAACGTCGGCACGAGCACCAACTCCCCGGCCTCCAGGTCGATCTCGCTCCTGGCGACGTGCGAGCGGATGTAGCCGGGCGTGGTGTGCTCCGGCCAGCCCCAGTCCCGCATCGAGGTGGAGTAGACCTCCAGCCTGCGAGATGGCGTCGGCCAGCCGAACGTGGCGGTGCCGTCCTCGTGCTTGAGGCCGACGGCACCCGCCTCTCCGATCACCGGCGCCACCGAGTCCGGGGTCACCGGGGTGCGAAGCACGCCGTTCTCGTCGGCGGTGGCCTCGGCGAGCTGGTTTTCGACCACCGGTCGCTCGTCCACCCGGTACACGTCGGTGTCGACCTCGACGACACCGTAGCGGCGCATGTACTCCAGCGGTTCCATGCCCTGGTCGGCTGCCTTCTTCGGCAGGCCGGGCACCTCGTTCTCGAATATCCAGCGGTAGTACTCGTCCACCGTGATCTTCTCACCGGGCCGGTACGGCGACTCGAAGTACCGCCTGATGCCCAGGCTGCCGTCGGGATCGATGCGCCAGGACAGCTCGAACCAGAACTCGTTCTCTTCCCACACCTCGCCTGGGTTGGCGTCGCGGGTGTCGGTGTAGTCCTTGCCGAGCCGGTCCATGGCGACCCTGCGCACCGGCTGCCGGAAACCCAGCCAGCGCCCGGCGTGGGTCTCGTAGGACTGCGTGTCGTGCCGCTCGCTGGAGTGCCCCATCGGCAGCACGTAGTCGGCGAACTCCGCCGTCTCCGACCACGTCGGGGTCAGCGCCACGTGCAGGCCGACCTTGTCCGGGTCGGTCAGCGCCTCCATCCAGGTGAACCCGTCCGGGTTGGTCCAGATCGGGTTGTAGACGCGGGAGAAGTACAGCTCCAGCTTGCCGCGGCCCTCGGCGAGGAAGTGCGGCAGCAGGATCGACATCTCGTTGGTCGCCAGCGGGTACTCGCGCGGCCAGGTCAGTTCGTTCCACCGCTCGTGGGGCTCCGGCTTGTTGGGGCCGTGCGGGATGAACTTGTGCCAGCCGTTGGGGCTGGTGCCACCGCGCTTGCCGATGCTGCCGGTGAGCGCGAGCACGAACCACAGCGTGCGCGCGACCTGCCAGCCGCCGAGGTTGCCCGCGGTCGCCGCACGCCAGACGTGCGCGGCGAGCCTGCCGTCGCAGTCCGCGACCAGCTCGGCGATCTCGGCGATGCGCTCGGCCGGGACCTGCGCCTCCTCGGCCGCGAACTCGAAGGTGTACTCGTCGTAGTCGGCGGTGATCCGGTCGAGGAACACCTCGAAGTCCTGCTCGACGTCGGGGTGCAGTTCCTCCAGGTAGGTGCGCCAGTTGAACCAGCGCCGCACGAACTCCTTGTCGATCCGCCGGGTACGCAGCAGGTAGGACGCGATGGCCAGCAGGATCGCGGCCTCGCTACCCGGCCACGGCGCCAGCCACACGTCGGCGTGGGAGGCGGTGTTGGACATCCGCGGATCGACCACGACCAGCTTGGCCCCGGACTGCTTGCCCTCCATGATCCGCTGCGCGTGCGGGTTGAAGTAGTGGCCGGTCTCCAGGTGGCTGGACAGCAGCAGGATGACCTTGGCGTTGGCGTGGTCGGCGGAGGGCCGGTCGAAACCGGTCCACAGCGACATGCCGAGGCGGGCTCCCGCCGAGCAGATGTTGGTGTGCGAGTTGTGCCCGTCCACGCCCCACGCCGTGAGGAACCGTTCGGCGAAGCCGTCCTCACCTGGCCTGCCGACGTGGTACATGATCTCGTTGTGCCGGTCCTCGCTGATCGCCTTGCGGATCCGACCCGCGATGTCGTCGAGCGCGTCGTCCCAGCTCACGCGCTCCCACTCGCCGCCACCACGCTCACCCTTGCGCCGCATCGGGTGCAGGATGCGCTCGGGGTCGTCGAGCTGGTTGACCGTCGCCGGGCCCTTGGCGCAGTTGCGACCACGCGAACCGGGGTGGGCGGGGTTGCCCTCCAGCTTCTTGACCGACAGGTCGTCCTTGTCCACGTAGGCCAGCAGGCCGCACGCACTCTCACAGTTGAAGCACGTGGTGGGGATCAACATGTAGGAGTGCGGGACCTTGCGCGGATGCGCCTTCGCGTCGTACTCGATGTGGTTGTCCCAGCTGGACACCGGAGGGAAGTTGCGCAGGTGCTCGTGGGTTCGCGCTCCCGGCAGCACCGGTTCGGTCCCGGTCATAGTGGGAGGCTCCTTTCGTGATGGCATGGGTTCATGACAGCGGGACGTCTTGCCCGGCCCGGACGAAGACGCTCTCGTAGGCCAGCAGCGCGCCCTGCACCACGAGCCCTGCCAAGAGCCCGAGTGCGAGTGATCCCGCGGCCCAGCCCGCGCCCGCGAGCGCCGTTCCGAGCAGGGCGAGTCCGATGCCTCCCGCCCAGAACATCCGGGCGTAGCGGCCGGAGACGACCATGTGCGCGGCCGCGGCGGCGTGCCTGGTGGCGTGCCTGCCCAGGTATTCGAAGAGCAGCATGAACACGTGCAGCAGTGCCGTGACGGTCAGCGCGGACAGCAGGAAGGTGCGGCCCGCGTCGTCGGTGTCCTCGACCAGTGCGGCGACGACGAGCGCGCCGGCACCGACCATGAAGGCCTGCACGACGAGGTGCCAGAACAGCAGCGGCGACTGCCACAGGTCCCGTCCTTCGGCCTGGCCGAACAGGAACCCGGTGTATCCGGCGGTCATCGCGGCGGCGAGCAGGGCGGGAACGGCCAGCCACGTGAACACCGTGTCCACGGTGGAGGCGGCGATGATTCCGGCGGCGCCGAGCACACCCATCGCGAGCCACGCCACGAACAGTCCCGCTCCCGCTCCGAGCACCACCGCACCCCAGAACATCCACGAGGTCGGGTTGGGTTTTAGCAGGATGTACAGGAAGCGCTCGGGGCGCTTGAGGTCCCACACGAGCAGCACACCGGTGATCGCGATACCTGCCACACCGATGGCGGGGGCCACGATGTCACCGACCGCGCCGAGGTCCACACCGAGCATGTGCGCCAGCGCGGCGAGCAGCATGGCGCCCGCGCCGACGGCCTTGGTCCACAGGTAGGTCGTGACCCGCCAGCCCCACGGCCTCGGGTGCGCGGTGTTCAGCGTGGTACGGGCCTTACTCACCGGGTCGACCGGCAGGTCCTTCGAGGCCGACTTGCGGTGCTCGTCCGGGCGCGCCCACAGGTAGGACTCGCCGGTGGGTGCGGCCTGCGGGTCCAGGACGGCGCGGTCCGCCCCGAGGTAGAACACGTTCGGTCCGGTGTTCTGCTCCGGAGCCCTGACCTGCACTGGGTTCTCGTTCACGAGCTTGGCGATCCCGCTGGTGGGGTCGTCGAGGTCGCCCACCCAGATGGAGTGCGTCGGGCACACCACCACGCAGGCGGGCTCCAAGCCCTCGTCCACCCGGTGGGCGCAGAAGTTGCACTTCGCAGCCGTATGGGTGTCCTCGTCGATATATATAGCGTCGTAGGGGCAGCCCTGCATGCAGGCCTTACACCCGATGCAACGCTCGTTGTCGAAGTCGACGATGCCGTCGTCCCGCTTGAACAAGGCCTGGGTGGGACAGATCTTCACGCAGGGCGCGTCGGTGCAGTGGTTGCACCGCATGACGCCGAAATCCCGGGTGGTGGCGGGGAAATCTCCCGACTCCACGTACTTCACCCAGGTGCGGAACTGTCCGACCGGGACCTCGTGTTCGGTCTTGCAGGCGACCGTGCAGGCGTGACAGCCGATGCACGTGCGCTGATCGATCGCGAAGCCGTACCGCAATGGAACCTCCGTACTGTGACCCACGGTGACGTTAGTTCCGTGGCAACACCCCCGGTACCAACCTCGATCCTGGGTACACCCAAGTCAGACTTTGGAGTAACGTGAACGCGTGCCACTGCCGCCACGGGTGCCGGAACTCGGCGCCCTCGATCTGCTGCTCAGCGTCGCCAAGCTGGGCAGTCTGGGTAAGGCTGCGCGCGAGCACGGCATCTCACAGCCTGCCGCCGCGTCCCGCGTGCGTAACATGGAACGCCTGATCGGGGTACCCCTGATCGTGCGATCCGCAACGGGCTCCCAGCTCACGGACGAGGGGTCGGTGATCGCCGACTGGGCGGGCCGTGTGGTGGACGCGGCGGCCGAACTGGACGCGGGTATATCGGCGCTGCGTAACCAACAGGCCAGCCGCATCCAGCTCGCGTGCAGCATGACCATCGCCGAGTACCTGCTGCCCGGCTGGCTGGCCGAGCTGCGCAGGCGGCTGCCCGGCGCGACGATCGGCCTGCAGGTGGTCAACTCCGCCGAGGTGGCCGAGCTGGTGCTCTCCGGCAAGGTCGATCTGGGGTTCGTGGAGGGCGCGCGACCACCCGAGGGATTGGACGCCTACCCGGTGGCGCGCGACCAGTTGCTGCTCGTGGTGCCACACGACCACGCGTGGGCCCGCCGCGCCGAGCCGGTGAACGCGGCCGAACTCGCCGCGACGCCGTTGATCAGCCGGGAGCCCGGTTCCGGCACCCGCTATGTGCTGGACCACGAACTCGAAAGGCTCGGTTACCACTCGCGCCCGGCCCCGATCATGGAGCTGTCCTCCACCACGGCCATCAAGGCCGCCGTCGAGGCCGGGATCGGCCCTGCCGTACTGAGTTCGCTGGCGCTCGCCGAGGACGTGGCTCAGGGCAAGCTGGTCGTGGTGCCGACACAGGGCCTCGATCTGCGGCGAGTGCTGCGGTTGGTGCTTCGCTCCGGGGAGCAGCTCCCGCCGGTACTGCGTGACGTCGTCGCGGCCACGGGTGCTGGTGCAGGCGCTAGGCGCGACCGGCCAGGTCCCGGCGCCGCCCGGCCTCTGCGGCCATGATGTCGCGCAGCAGGTCGATGGCGTGCAACAACTGGGGGTAGCGCAGCGAGTAGAAGATGCTGTTGCCGCTTCGCCGGGTGCCGACGATGCCACGCTCGCGCAGCATCGCCAGGTGCTGGGAGACGTTGGGCTGCGTGGTGTCCAGCAGTTCGCACAGCTCACCGACCGAACGCGGGCCACCGGCCAGCGCGTACAGCAACATCAGCCGCTTGGGGTCGTTGAGCGCCTTGCACAGGATGGCGGTGAGCTCGTGCAGCTCCGCCCGCAGCGCGGGGTCGAGCCCGGCTGCCTGCCCGTCAGCGGTGTTCCCCATGGTCACAGCCTAGATGGCCGCGCACGGAAGTGTTAGCACCTTTGCGTGGCCGCACGATTTCGACCTGGTGCTGATCGACGACTTCTGCCTACCCGGTGACGTTTTCCAGCGGTTCGAACGCCGCGGGGTCGGCGCAGTAGCGGCGCACCGCATCGGCCAGCCGGGCGGCATGGCTGCCGTCGGCGTACCGGTGGTCGACGGTAGCGGTGAGGGTCAGCACGGGCCGCACCGTCACCGCGCCGTCGCGGACGACGGGCCGGTCGGTGACAGCGCCGACCAGCACCAGCAGCGGCACGCGGTAGTAGGACGCAAGCGGCGAGAAGCCACGCGCCACTCCCCACATGCCCACCGACGTCACCATGGCCGAACCGAAAGCCTGGCGCGGCATGCCGAACCGGGAAAGGTCCAGGTTGAGATCCGAGGTGAGCCAGGCGGCCCCTCGCAACGCCGTGCGCAGCACCGGCCGGGGCAGCTTGGCCAGCAGGGTCTTGCCTCGGTCGAACGCGGTGTCGGCGCCGCGTTCGATTCCCTCGGCCCGCCGTGCCACCTCCCTCGCGACGTCGACCGTCGACTTGCGGTCGACGTGCTCGACCTTCACCCCGTTCAGCTCCGCCTGCGCTCCGGCGGCGATGATGAAGAAGATGTCGAGGCTCGTTCTCGGCCGGGCGTGGCCCCCGGTGAGTCGCACCGCGAACTGGGGAACCTCGCGCAGCCCGTGGGCGACGGCCTTCCCGATCAGGTGCGTGATCGTGACGCGGGTGTCCGACCGCGCGCGCAGCCGGTCGACGTGGGCGAGCAGTTCGGTGGCGTCGACGTCCAGCTCACCGTAGAACTGCGGGTCCTTGGGGCTGCCCCAGGTGACTCCCGCGAGCTTGCGCCAGCCGTGCACTCGGTCACCCATGGCCGGAGTATCGGAGCCGACCAGCGTTCCTGCCACTCGGCGCGAGTCCCCCGCTTCCGCCCGCGAGTCCCCCGCTCCTGCCCGCGAGTCCCCCGCTCCTGCCCGCGAGTTCTGCACTCCCGCCCGCGAGTTCTGCACTCCGGCCGGTCGCGGGAACACGGTGCCCGTACCCTCAGGTCACAGCCACGGACCCAGTTCCGGCGCCGTGTCAGCCCTGCCGGTGAGCCACCTCGCCAGCGCAGGCCCCTCCCCCGCGGCGATTCGCCGGTCCAGCACATCGACGAGCAACGCGCGCACGAGGTCGTCGGGAAGGCCGGAGAAATCGGCGCCGGTGTCGAGGTCGACCGCGTGCACAACCACCTCTCGGGTGCGCATCCACGGCAACGCGGAAGCGGGCACCAGGTTTCCCTGTGCGGTCCGAACCTGCCGCTCAAGACCCTCAGCCGTTAGCTCGTCGTACTCGCGGGCCAGCGCGGCGGCCGACTCCCCGACCAGCTCACGCAGCCGCGCGGCCGGCAGCCGGGCGCCCGATTCGATCTCCTCGTCCCGGTGTTGCCTGCTGGGGTACATCTGTGCTGGCACGCCGGTCCGCGCCCACCCCACGAGTCGTCGCAGCGCCTCGGCGTTGAAGTGCACATGCGCCACCACGTGCGCCCGGCTCCAGCCGGGGAGCGCGCTCGGTGCGGCGAAATCGGTGTCGGACAGCTCCTTCACCGCCGACAACAACAGTTCGGTACCACGGTCCATCCACTGCCGCGTGCTCATCCCGGCCCCTCTCATCGTGCTCTCGTACCGTACGAGTTCGCCGGTGCACACCACCAGCCGTGCCGGCTTGCACACCTCGCTCGCCCCGCTGCATGGCGGGCGTTTCGAGGCCTTTCGACGGCGGGAACGCATAACTCGCGGGCAGGAGCGGGGGACTCGCGGGCAGGAGCGGGGGACTCGCGGGCAGGAGCGGGGGACTCGCGGGCAGGAGCGGGGGACTCGCGGGCAGGAGCGGGGGACTCGCGGGCAGGAGCGGGGGACTCGCGGGGTGGGCGTGGGGTTGGCAGCATCGGCTGATGGACGCATACCGGGCCGAGGGTTGGGCGGACTTCGCCGTCGCGGTCGCCGGGGCGGGCGCGGCACTGGCCGGACTGCTGTTCGTGGCACTGTCGATCAACCTGGAGCGCATCCTGAGCGGGAGCAGACTGCCTGCCCGCGCGGCGCACACGCTGGTGCTGCTGGCCGCCCCGCTGGTGGTGGCGCTGGTGCTGCTCGTGCCTGGGCAGTCCGGGCGGGCGTTGGGTGTCGAACTGGTGACGGTCGGGGCCGCGACGGGTCTGCTGCTGGCGGCGTTGAACCACCCGGGGCGGCGCGCCTCGCAGCAGCCGCTGATCTGGTGGTTGATCGCGGAAGCTCTGCCCGCCGTCGCGCTGTCCGGCACCACGATCGTCGCGGGCGCGGGGCTGCTCACCACGTCACTGTCGGGCCTGTACTGGCTTGTGGCCGGTGTCGTCGTCGCCTTCGTCGGCGCCCTGCTCAATGCCTGGGTACTGCTGGTGGAGATCCTGCGCTGACTCAGCCCGCCACATCCCTGCGGCGGAACGCGGCGGCGGCGAGCGCCACGAACCCCACCACCGTCAGCGTCGCCACCACAGCGGATGTCACGGACAGACCGGTGCGCAGCGGGTCGTGCGCGGAGAACTGGTAGAAGGGCGAGATCGGCCGCACCGGCTCCAACCACGACACCAGCGGCGCGAGCCCGTTGCCGACATACATCACTACCGCCAGTACGGCCGGGACCGCCCTGCTTGCCGTCGCCGAACCGGTCCCCGCACCGATCAGCAGGGCAACCGCGCCGAACACCACCGCGAGCAGTCCCATGTGCAGCATCGTCGCGGCCACCCGGTCGGCGGGCAGCGCCATGTCCGCGAGGCTGCCCTCTAGCACAAGCGCGAACCCCGTGACAGCGGCCAGCGCCAGCGTGCCGAACACCATGGCCGCCGCCTTCTCCAGCACCAGCCTGCCCCGGCTGACCGGGTTGGACAGCAGCAGGTCGAGCGTGCGCCGCTCCTCCTCCACCGCGACGGCTGCGGCCCCGCTTGTCACGGCATAGATGATCAGCAGCAGCGGTCCCATGAACGACAGCAGCTCCACCTGGATGTATCCGGTGGGCGTCGAAAGGTCGGCCCCGGAGGTGGCGAACAGTGCGCGCAGCGCGGGCGGCATGGACTGGAGGAAATCACCCATCGAGGGCTGGTCGCGGATACTCGGCCACAGCGCGACGTAGATCCCGACGAGCAACGCCAGGCTCACCACCCACGCTGGCAGCGCCCGCCGCTGGTCGTGCAGTGTCTTGAGTAGCACGCTACGTAGCATCGGTTCGCACCTGCTGCGCTCCGGACGGCTCCGCGTAGTAGGCGAGGAAGGTCTCCTCCAGCCCTGCCTCGACACACTCCAGGTCCATCACCGGGTGCCTGCTGATTCGCTTCAACAGGTCGTCCAGCGCGCTGCGCGGCACACCGCAGGTCAGCCACCGGTCGCCTACCTCGAGTTGCCGCACACCCGGTATGCCGGCGAACTCGGCCGCCGCCACCTCGTCGGAGAACCACGCCGACACGCGATGCAGTGACTTGGACCGCAGCTCGTCGATACGCTCCACCGCGATCAACCTGCCCGCTCGCAGAATCCCGATCCGGTCGGCGACCCGCTGCACCTCCGCGAGAACGTGTGAGGACAGCAGCACGGCACCACCGCGTGCGGTGTGCTCGCGCAGCAGGCCGTGCAGTTCCCGCTGCATGATCGGGTCCAGCCCGCTGGAGGGTTCGTCCAGGACGAGGAGTTCGGGGCGCGACATCAGCGCCAGCACGATGCCCAGCTTCTGCCGGTTACCTCTGGACAAGGTGCGTGCCGCTCGCCGCAGGTCCAGACCGAGGCGCTGCGCCAGCTCAGCAGCGTGCCCGTGCCGCTCGCCGCCGCGAAGCGCGCCGAAGTACTCGACGTGTTGGGCCCCTGTCAGGTGACCGTAGAGAGCGGGATCTCCCGGCAGGTAGCCGACCAGCCGGTGCACGGCGACCTGCTCGCGCCAGCAGTCGTGGCCGAGGATGCGCGCCTTGCCCGCCAAGGGCTTCAACATCCCCAGCAGCAGCCGCAGGGTGGTGGTCTTGCCCGCGCCGTTGGGGCCCAGGTAACCGAAGATCTCGCCGCTTCGCACGTCGAGATCCAGCTCGCTCAGCGCGACCGTGTCACCGAATGTCTTGCTCAGCCCTCGCGTGCTGACCGGCGGCTCCATCATGGTCACGATCATGGGTGACGCGGCGGTGCGGACCTAGAGCCGAACGGCCCGCGATCCGGACGCGAGTCATCCGCGCGGGTGTGGGCATGATGGGTGAATGCACGTACCTGCCCTTCGCCCGGCGCGGCTGCTGCTGGCGGAGGACGATCCCGAACTCGTCGCGATGCTGTGCGAGGTGCTGACCGAGGAAGGCTACGCGGTGGATGTCGCTCGCGACGGGCAGCGGGCCCTTCACCTCGCCTTGACCAGCGCCTACGACGTCGCCGTGCTCGACCGTCGGCTCCCCGCCATCGAGGGTCTCGACCTGCTCGGCAGACTTCGCGCGAGTGCGGTGACCACGCCGGTGCTGGTGCTGTCGGCGCTGGCCAACCCGGCCGACCGGGTCCGCGGCCTGGACGCGGGCGCCGAGGACTATCTCGGCAAGCCGTTCGACATCGACGAACTGCTGGCTCGGTTGCGGGCACTGCGCAGGCGCCACCTGGACACCGCCGAGGTCCTGCCTGTGGGCGCGGGGCGACTGGAGTTGCGCACCCGGCAGGTCGTGCCCGCGCCCGGTGAGGACGGGACGGTTGCGGTGGTCCGACTGTCCGAACGCGAATGTGACCTGCTCGCCGTGCTCGCGAGCCACCCGGGCCGCGTGTTCTCCCGCCGTGACCTGCTGTCGCTGGCCTTCCCCGACGCGCGCAGCGAGGTGGTCGTCGACACCTACGTGCACTACCTGCGTCGCAAGCTCGGCCGCGAGGTGATCACGACCGTGCACGGCCGCGGTTACCAACTGGGCAGGAGCCGCGCTTGATCACCCGGCCCCTGGAAGTGTCCGCACCCGCCGATCCCGACGGCAGGCTGTTGCGCCGGGCGTCCTGGCGGCTCGGGTTGCAGGCCGGGGTGATCGTCGCACTGATCGTGGCGGTGCTGTCGGCGCTGGCGGTCCTCGTCGTCGTGCAGGGCCAGCATCGCGGCGCCGCCTCGCTGCTGGCACAGGCGGTGGCAAGGGCCGATGACGTCACCGACCCCCCTGCCGGGGTCTGGCTGGTGGCGCGGACGCCCCAAGGGCGGGCCGCCACACCGGGACTGCCACCGGGGTTGCCGGACGAGGCCGCATTCGCGAACACGGCAGCCACCGGGCAGGACAACACCGCCGACTACCGCGCTGGTGGCGTCGAGTACCGGGTACACACGGTGCGGCGGGGACAGCAGACGATACAGGCCGCGCTCGACCTGTCCCCCGCCCACGCCGAGCGAGTCCGGCTCGCCTCGGCACTGCTGCTCAGCGGCGGGCTCGGGCTGGTACTGGCCGCCGCGGCAGGTGCCTGGCTCGGCCGCCGTGCGGTGCGGCCGATGGCGCAGGCACTGGCGTTGCAGCGGCGGTTCGTCGCCGACGCGGGCCACGAGCTGCGTACCCCGCTCACCCTGCTTTCCACCCGGGTGCAGCTGCTTGACCGCCACCTGCGCCGGGGCACCGCGCACGCCGAACTCCGCGACGAGGCGGCCGGCGTGGCGGGCGACGCGCGCCACCTGGCGGCCATCCTCGACGATCTGTTGCTGGCGGCCGAACCCGGCTCACCACTTCCGAGTTCCACTGTGGACCTGGCGGAGCTGGCCGAGCGGGCGGCAGCCGCCTCTGCGAACGACGCGATCCCCGTCGAGGTCCGTCGACCCGGCGCGCCGGTGCCGGTTCGGGGGTCCGCGGTGGCGTTGCGCCGCGCGGTGACCGCGTTGCTGGACAACGCCTCTTCGCATGCCCGCACCGGCGTCACCATCAGCGTCAGCTCGGCGGCGCGCCACGCCGCCCTCGAGGTCACCGACGACGGTCCCGGGATCGATGCAGAGCTGCTTCCCGGTGTGTTCGAACGGTTCGCGACGGCGCGCGGCAGGCAGCAGCCGCGTGGCTACGGCATCGGGCTCGCGCTCGTCAGCGAGATCGCCGCCCGCCACGGCGGCACTGTCAGCGCGAGCAACCAGCCCGGCGGCGGGGCGCGGCTGCGGCTGACCCTGCCACGCGCGGCGTCCCAAGAATTCTCCAAGGAGCAGCCGCCATCATCGCGGGGGTAGGCCCGGCCCTCACCGTGGTGCCGGGCAACCGATCGGCTCACCGAAAGGCATCCGCAAATGCCCACGTTCGTCGCAGGGCTGCCCCTGCACGTGCTCGTCGTGCACGCCGTCGTCGTGCTCGTCCCGCTCGCTCTGCTCGCGGCCGTCACCGTCGCGGTGTGGCCGGCCGCGCGCCGCCGCTACGGTTGGGCAGTAGTCGGCCTCGCCGCGCTGGCCGCGGTGTCCATCCCGATCGCGACCAGCAGCGGTGAGGGCCTGCGCAGCAGGCTCGCGGGAAGCCCGCTGATCGCCGAACACGCCGAACTCGGCGACCAGCTACTGGCCGTCTTCGTGCCGATGGTGGCCGCCGTGACGGCCGTGGTGGCGATGGCGCACTTCCGGGGGCGGCGGCGCGCCAACACCGAAACTGGCACCCGCACCGACCCGGTGACCTCGGCACGCTGGGTCCGCCCGGTCGCGACCCTGCTCGCGGTGGTCACGATCGCCTTCGCCGCCGTCTCCGCGGTACAGGTCGTGCGGATCGGCGACTCAGGAGCCCGTGCCGCCTGGTCCGACACCCACTACGTGGCCGCCCACGACGAGGAGGACGGCTGAGCCCGGTCGTCCGGCTGCCTGGCAGGCGGCTCAGGCTGGTTCAGGCTGGTTCAGGCTGGTTCAGGCTGGTTCAGGCTGGTTCAGGCTGGTTCAGGCTGGTTCAGGCTATGGAGTGTGTGACGACCCCGGAGTAGAGCCCGGCGACGGCGTCGCCGGGCACGGTGACCACCAGGGTGGGGTTCCAGCTCGCGCTACTGGCCGCGTTGCTGCCGGTGCGGCGAAACGCCGTCCTGGGGGCATCGAGTGTGACGGCCTGGTTCGCGGTGGGCTGGCCAGGCAGGAATGCCCCGGGCCCGGTCGTGGCCGTCGCCCTGCCGGACCAGTACCGCACCACGTTGTTCGGAATCGTCTCCGGCGCAGTGGCGCCGCCCGTGGTGAAGTCGGTGGCGGACACGGTCGCCGTCCACCCCGGCCCGCCCGTCGCGGTGACCGTCACCGTGCCCAGCTGCCCCGAAAGCGTGCCGCCGACCACGGTGGAGCCGAGGAAGGCATCGGTGGGCGCGGTGATCGTGAGCGTGAACGCCTGCCTCGGCCGGATGTCCGGTGCCGCGGCTGCGGGCGGGGCGACCACAACGGTCGCTGTCAACAGGACGGTTACGAGGGCGAGCATCGCGGAAACACCTACATTCCCGCGGCGCGTGGCGCAACTCGAAGCGCTCACGCACGCCGCCGGGTGCGGACCACATAGCCGATGACGCCGAGCGCGGCCAGCGCGACGGTGCCGATCCCGATCCGCAGCGGCCAACTGTCCCACATCGGCTCGGCGGCCGCGCCGACCGTGCCAGCGGGCGGGAAGGTGAGTCTCACCTCGACCGTCCGCTCGACCCGCCCGCTGCGGATGGTCAGTTCCACGGTCCACGGGCCGTCCGGCAACCGCTGGTCGAGTTCGATCCTCGCCCGCCCCCGCTTGCCCGGCGCGATCGTCGTGCCCAGCTTCACCGGGAAGGGTCCCGCGTTGAGCCCGCCGGGGCCGTCGCGCAGCGAAAGCGAGCCGCTGAGGTCCAGGGCGCGTCCACCGGTGTTACGTACCCGTGCGTGCACGATCGGCCTGCCCTGCGGTGTCCTGCTCGGAACGAGTTCGCCGATCTCGAAGTCGGAACGTGGTTCCCCGCCGGGCCCGACATTCACGTAGAGGCGCACGCCGACTCGGCTGGCCAGCGCCACGTTGCTGCCCGGTGCGGGTTCGGCGTTGATGTGGGCCCAGACCACCCCGTACTGCTCGCCCTCCGGCGCGTCGCTCGGCACCTCGATGGTGACCCAGACTCGCTCGGACTCCTCCGGTTCCAGGTCCAGGATCGGCTTGTCCACCTGCACCCAGTCGGACAGTTCGTTGCGGGCACGATCGGTACCGACGGTGAATCGGTTGTTCTCGACGGCCGCGGCGGCGGCGTAAACCTCGACGCGGCGTTGCCTTCCCCCGTGGTTGGCGATCTCGACCCGCCGCTCGATGGTCTCCCCCGGCGCCACGTGGTCGACGATGTAGCGCCTGGCACGCGGGTCGTCGGCGCGGCCGACCGGCACGTCGAGCAGTTTGATGCCGATCTTGTTGGGCGGCCCGGGAGCCTGCTGAGCCGGCGGTGGCCGCTCACCACCGTCACCACCGTCACCACCGTCGACAACGTCGGCGGCGGCTGGGGCGGCTGGGGCGGCTGGGGCGGCTGGGGCGACAGAGCCTGCGGCGGTAGGGCCGGCGGAAACAGCGGGGACAGCGAGAACGACGGCCGGTGAGCACAGCAGTGCCAGGCACAGGCCGATGGCGCGACGCGGCATCCGGGTCAGAACACCGAGTGGGTCAGGACGCCGGAGTAGGCACCGGCCACGACGTCGCCCGGGATCGACACCACGAGTGTCGGGTCCCAACTCGCGGAGTTCGCGCCCGCGCCGTCGTCATGGCTGAACGCGGTCTGCACCACGTTGAGCGGAACTTGCTGCGCCGCGGTCGGCTGTCCCGGGGTGAACGTGCCAGTGCCCGAGGTCGCCGTGGCGGGTCCGGACCAGTAGCGCACGTTGCCGTTGGGGATGACCTCGCCGAGCCCGCCGGTGCCGGTGGTGAAGTTGGTGGCGGCCACGTCGGCGGTCCACGGGGCCGGGGAGATGCCGCGCTGATCGGAGACCGTCACGACTCCGATCGAGCCGCTGACCGTGCCGCCAATCGCGGCCGACCCGAGCGACGCGTTCAGCGGAGCGGTGATGATCAGGTCGGCACCGGAGACGACGAACGTCACGGTCGTATCGGCCGCGATCGCGGTTCCCGTCGCGGCCACGGTCAGCGCGGCGCAGGCCGCCGCCGCACCGAGTGCGTGTCCCTTTCGCATGCTCGGCCCCTCACTGTCTTCGGTCCTACTCGGACAGCGAAACCGACGGCAACGGCAAACCGAGCACGTACTCGTTGCTCCGAAGAGGTCAGCGAACCACCGTATAGCGCGATGGCCGGGGTCGTGAGCGTGGGCACGGCGGGTACCCGTGGTGACACTCCCGACCCCGGGCGACGGCTACATCTTCTCGGCCGCGCTCTTGATCGCCTCCCGGATGCGGGAGTAGGTGCCGCAGCGGCAGATGTTGCGGATCTCGTCCAGATCGGCGTCGCTGATCTCGCGGCCCTCAGCCTTGACCTTTCGCACCTTGGCGATGGCCGCCATGATCTGGCCCGGCTGGCAGTAGCCGCACTGGGAGACGTCGCGCTCCAGCCACGCCTGCTGCATCGGGTGCAACTCACCGGTGTCGGGGTCGGCGACTCCCTCGATGGTGGTGATCTCGTCGCTGGGTTTGATCTTCGAGACCGGCACGGCGCACGGATTGAACGCCTTGCCGTTGATGTGGCTGGTGCACGCCTTGCAGACGTTGATGCCACAGCCGTACTTCGGCCCGGTGATGCCGAGCAGGTCGCGCAACACCCACAGCAGGCGCACGTTGTCCTCGGCGTCGACCGTCACCTGCTCGCCGTTGACGGTGAAGGTGTGTTGAGGCACTGACTAACTCCTTGTCACTGGGCGTACTTCAGGCCGTCCACCGGAGAGGCAGGCACCGGTGGGACCTTCGGCTTCGGCTCGAAGCTCAAAGTGGCGTGGTTGATCGGGAACCGGGTAGGCATGGTTGCGGTTGCCCTTCCGTATGCGCTCGCCACCGCCGCGAGCGAACTGGCAACGCCCAGCTCTCCCGCGCCACCCGGCACCCCGGTGGTCGGCGGCATGACCACCACCCGCATCTCGGGTGGAGTGTTCCACTGGCGGGTGTAGAAGTAGTTGTCCCAGCTGGCCTCCAGCGGCAGCCCGTCCTCCACGTGCAGGCTGGAGGTCAGCGCGAGCGCGATGCCGTCGTTGATGCAGCCGATCATCTGCGCCTCCAGGCCGCGCGGGTTGATCGGCAGTCCCGCGTCGACCACTCCGACGGCCTTGGTGACCCGTGGCCCGGTGACCGCGTCGCGGATCTCGCGGTTGACCGTCTCCGGCCTGCAGTCGATCTCCACAAGCACGGCGCTGACGCTCTTGTACTCCAGGTGGAAACCGACGCCCTGCGCCGTGCCCTCCGGCATCGGCCTGCCCCACTCGCCGACCTCGACGAGTTTGTCGAGCACAGCGCGGAAGCGGTCCTCCTTGAGCAGTTCCCGGCGAAACGCCACGGGGTCCTTGCCGAGTTTCTCGGCGAGGGCGTCGATAACCAGTTCGCGGGCGCACACCACGTTGGGCGAGTAGACGTTGCGCATGCTGCCGGTGTGGAACTTCAGCGGCACCTCGTTCAGCGTCTGCGTCGTGGCCCCTAGGTGGTAGGGGTTCGACTGGGACAGCAGGAAGACCGTCTGCGAGAAGCTGACGTCACCGACGGGCAGTCGTGCGGCCACCGACGTCAGGATCTCACCTAGGCCGTGCCCGAAGTCGGTCTCGACGCTGGTGTGCCGGTGCTCGAAGCTCACCACGTTGCCGGCCGAGTAGTTCGCCCTGATCCGCGAAACCGACATCGGGTGCGCGCGGCCGTGCCGGGAGTCGTCGGCCCTGTGCCACATCAGCTTCACGGGCTTGCCGATCTTCCTGGAAATCTCGGCGGCCTCCAGCGCGGCGTCACTGAACAGCTTGCGACCGAACGAGCCGCCACCGGTGACGACGTGCACCTTGACCGCGCTGACGGGCAGCCCGAGCCTCGCCGCTATCTGTTCCTGCGCCACGATCGGCGACTTCAGCCCGGACCAGATCTCGGCGCGGTCAGCGCGCACGTCGGCGATGGCGCAGTTGGTCTCCAGCGCGCTGTTGCTGGAGAAGTCGAAGACGAACTCGGCGTCCAGGCTCTTCGTCAGCAGCGGTGGGACCGCCGCGGGCAGCGTGGCGGCCTTCAGCTTCGAGAGCACGGTCTCGTCGGACTCGCCGTCCACCGTGCCAGGGCCCCAGTCCACGCGCAGTGCTCGCACGGCGTCGATGCACTGGCCGAAGGTCTCGCCCCGCACCGCGACGCCGGTTGAGATCACCGTGACGTCGGTGATGCCGGGCATCGCCTCGACCTCGGCCGCGTTGTGAACGGCCCGGACCGTCCCGTTGATCGTGGGCGGGCGGCACACCATGGTGGGCTTGGCACCGGGTACCCGCAGGTCCATGGTGAACTGCTTCTTGCCGGTCACCGCCTCCAACGCGTCGATGCGCGACTGCGGGGTTCCGACGAGCGTGAACTGGCCAGGCGGTTTGGGTTCGGCACTGACCTGCTCGGTGCTGGTACTGGCCGCCGCCTCGGTGAGTGAGCCGTAGTCGGCTTGTTGCCCGTTCGGTCCGATCACCACGCCAGCGCGAACCGACAACGCGCCCACATCGACGTTCCACCGCGCGGCCGCGGTGGCCAGCAGCCGCGCGCGGGCGATCGCGGCCGCGGTGCGCACCGGGTCGTACAGCGAGCGCACCGAGTTCGAGCCGCCGGTGAGCTGGTTGAACACCAACTCCGGCCGCGCGTCGGCCAGCGGGACGTTGACCTTGTCGAGCGGAAGGTCCAGCTCCTCGGCGATGAGCATCGCCACCGTCGTCGTGATGCCCTGCCCGACCTCGGCACGCGGCACCGCGAACGTCGCCGTGCCGTCACGTTCGATGGTGATCGTGATCAGGTTCGCGGTGGGTGCGGCGGCGAGGGTGAGCGCGTCACCGAGGTCGAGGATGTCCGCGGGGCCGGGCAATGACGGGACCACCGCGCTCGCGGTGCCCGGATTGGCCGCTCCCGCGCCGACCTGCGCGGCCACGGCCAGCGTGGGCGCCGCCAGCAGGTAGCCGAGGAAGCGGCGTCGCCGCATACCCTGCGGCGAAGCGTCCGGTGTGGGGTGTTCACCTGCCATGAACTGTCCTCTCGAACGGACCTGAGCTGCCCGTCAGGTGCTATTGGTGCGCCGAAGTGTGACACGGAACACCCGTTCGAGTCATGAGCCGCGTGCCTACTTCTGGCGCAACCGAACTGTGCGAACTGCCTAACGGGACCCTGCGGCTGGTCTACTCCAGCCCGGTGTGCAGGCCGGTGACGAACTGGTGGGCAGCGGCGTCCACGATGTCGGCGGGCCCCGCCTCGATCTCACCGCTGAGCCAGGCCACCAGCAGCTCCGCGAGCCCTCCCACGAACAGCAGCGCGTTCACCTCGTCACGCGGCGGCGGCAGCGCGGCGGGCCCGAACAGGGCCCTGGCCTGGGTGGCCACGAGCCCCGCGAACGTCTGCAGCAGTTCGTGGCGGCGCTTGCGCAGCGCCCGCGACGCCAGGGACTCGACGAGCGCCGCCCTCCCCTTGCGCGGGTCCTCGGTGAGCAGGTCGACGAACGAGGTCAGCGCTGCCCTCGCCTTAGCGCCGGGATCGCCGGGGTGTTCGCGTAGCACCCGCAGCGCGGTGTCGCGGATCTGTTCCGCCACCTGATCCACGACCGCGAGCAGCAGCTCCTCCCTACCGCGGAAGCTCTCGTAGAAGTAGCGCTCGGTGAGCTTCGCCCGCGCGCAAACGGCGGTCATGGTGGTCTGCTCGTAGCCCACGGTGCCGAGCAGGTCCAGACCTGCCTCCAACAGCCTCGCCCTGCGCTGCGCCTTGCGGTTCTCGGCGCTGACGCCACGGTAGGGGCGGATCGGCGAGGACATACCCATATCTTGACAGACCGCCCTGTCGATTCCGTGGCGGGTCGACCGCGGGCCGACGCTAGATTGGGCCGATGCGCCAACCCCTCCCCCTGGCCGCGGCCCAGCCGTGGTGTGTCGGGCTCGATGTCGCGGCCAACGCGCGGGCGCACGCGCGGGCCGTGCGCGCCGCGCGTGCTCGCGTCGTGGTGTTCCCGGAACTGTCGCTCACCGGGTACGAGCTGCGCGCGCCCGCCGTCGGCACCGGCGATCCCCGGCTGGCCCCGCTGGAGGCGGCCTGCGCCGAGAGCGGATCGGTCGCGCTCGCGGGCGCGCCGGTGGCGGGTGAGCGCGGGCGCTCGCATATCGCGATGCTCGCGGTGGACGGTATCCGAACCCGGGTCGTGTATCGCAAGATGTGGCTCGGCTCAGCGGAGTGCGCTCGGTTCAGCCCCGGCGAAGAACCAGGGTTGCTCGAGGTCGACGGCTGGCGGCTCGGACTGGCGATCTGCAAGGACACCGGCGTCGCCGAGCATGCGGCTGGCACCGTGGCGCTCGGTATCGACGCCTACGTCGCGGGCACGGTGAAGGCGGCGCACGAGGCGGCGTTGCAATCCCACCGAGCCGACCGGGTGGCGATCGAACACGGTGTGTGGGTGGCGGTGGCCAGCTTCGCCGGACCGACGGGCGGGGGCTTCGAACACACGGCGGGCGGGTCCAGCATCCGAACCCCGGCAGGCGAGGTCGTCGCCGAAGCGGGTACCGAGCCTGGGGAGATCGTTCGGGCGCTGCTCGGCTGAGTTGTCGTGCGAGTCGTCGTGCGAGTTGGCGTAGTGCCGTGACGACCGCTTCGCGACTATTCAGCGAGTCCGCGACGGTGCCGGGACAGCCGGAGGTGGCACCAGCGGTGGTACCATACCCTTGTGGA
Source organism: Saccharomonospora amisosensis (assembly GCF_011761185.1). Classification (NCBI taxonomy): domain Bacteria; kingdom Bacillati; phylum Actinomycetota; class Actinomycetes; order Pseudonocardiales; family Pseudonocardiaceae; genus Saccharomonospora; species Saccharomonospora amisosensis. The sequence continues at coordinate 2,877,582 of NZ_JAAOYM010000001.1, forward strand.
GAAGACGACGATCTACCTGCCGGACGACCTGAAGGTCGCTGTCAAACGTGCCGCTCAACAGCGGGGGATGTCCGAGGCGGAGGTCATTCGGGAGTCCATCCGGTCGACGGTAGGGGGAACCCGGCCACGGCCGAGGGGTGGGCTGTACGCGGGCGCGGAGCCCATCGCTCGCCACGCTGACGACCTGCTCGCCGGCTTCGGTGAGCGGTGATCGTCGACACCAGCGCGTTGCTGGCCTATTTCGACGCGAACGAACCGGACCACGCGGCGGTCGCCGGCGTTGTCGACGAAGCCGACGAACTACTTGTCATTTCGCCGTATGTCGTCGCGGAACTCGACTACCTCGTCGCCACCCGGGTCGGTGTTGAGGCGGAACTGGCGGTCTTGCGTGAGCTCTCGGGGGGCGCGTGGGAGCTGCCCGCTTTCGGCGCTCCCGAACTGGAGCAGACACTCTCCTTCATCGAGAGGTACCGCGACCAACGCATCGGTGTAGCGGATGCCTCGAACGCGGTGCTGGCCGACCGTTACCGCATGAAGACGATCGTGACGCTCGACCGTCGCCACTTCGATGTGCTACGTCCCGTCGACGGCGGGCGGTTCGTCGTCCTGCCGTGAACCCGGCAGGCGATCCCGGCGCGCAGACGTGTCGCGCCCATAACGCCGACCACCTGCTCGACAACTGCGACTCGTAGTCCAACTCGTAAGCGTGGCACTGTTTCGCGTGACACTGTGTGGACCGGCCAGTCCTCACTCATTTTCACCAAGTGTGGACCAACTGGTCCACAACCGCTAACATGGCGCTGTGAGCACTTCACGCGCCGCCTCGTTGCCTCACCAGAAGCGCGACAGGCTGCTTCGAACGGCGGCGAGAGAGTTCGCATCGGTCGGCTACGAACGGGCCTCCCTCAACCGGATCATCCGCGCGTGCGGAATGAGCAAGAGTTCCTTCTACCACTACCTCGATTCCAAACAGCAGCTTTTCGAGCTGGTTGTCGAGGAATTGAGCGACTCGCTCCTACGACAGCTCGGTGTGCCTGACCCACAAGAATTCGCCGACGACTTCTGGCGCAATGCCCGGCGACTGCTCACCCGGCTGGCCGACATCGCCGAGCGCGAACCGCTGTTCACCGACGTCGGCAGGATGTTCTACCTGCCCAAAGCGCCGACCGGTAAGGGCACCGCCGTGGACGGCGCCGTGGCCGCCGCCGAGCGTTGGCTCGACCGGGCCTTGGAAGCCGGGCGCGGCAACGGCGCGGTTCGCGACGACCTGCCGCTGGACCTGCAACGCCACTTGGCGTTCGCGGTGCTTCGGGCGTTCGACGAGTGGACGCTTCGGCACCTGGCCGATCTTGACAGCGCCGAGAGCGAGCGGCTGATGCTCGCACAGTTCGGCACGCTACGGCGGCTGCTCGCACCGCTGCAGGAACCCGAGGAGGGCGAGTGAAGACCAACACCGCGCCCGACGTTGTGCTGGATTGGCGCATCCCGGCGACACCGCGTGGCGTCAGCGGGGCCTTGCGGCGCTTCCTGGGCCCGGGCCGTACCCGAAGCGAGAACGTCGCCGAGGTGGCTGGGCAACTGGTTGGAATGTCGTTGCTGTCGGCCTACCTGGCGACCACGGGCGGCTGGAGCGAGCGGTCCCCGCTGCAACTGGCCGTGCTCGCCGTCATGGTGTTCGACCTCGTCGGCGGCGTACTCACCAACGCGACCAATCCCGCCAAGCGCTGGTATCACCGCCCCGGGCACGGCAGCGGGCGGCGGCTGCTGTTCGTGGCCTCGCATCTGCTGTACCTGGTGGCGATCCCGCTGGTGTTGCACGCGGGCGGGTGGACGTGGTTCGCGGTGAACGCCGCGCTGCTGCTGAGTGCGGCCGTGCTCATCGAGGCACTGCCCGTGGAGTTGAAGAGGGTGAGCGCGGTCGGCCTGTACCTGGTGGCGGTGCTGGTCAACCTGACGTGGCTGCCGCTGCCTGAGTCGCTGGCATGGTTCGGCTTTCTGTTCTATCTCAAACTGCTCGTGTGCTTCCTCGTGCCGGAGGCGCCGATGGTCAGCGGGCGGCGCCCCCTGCCCGGAAAGGAAGTGCGCCCATGAAGGTCGTCAAAGCCGCCCAGCCCCCGCGAGGCCTGTTGCGATGGGCTTTTCGGTTCCCGATTCAGCTGTACCGCCTTCGCCTCGGCAGGCTGCTCGGCGGGAGGCTGCTGTTGTTGCACCACATCGGCCGCGTCTCGGGCAAACCGCGCCGGATCGTGCTCGAAGTCGTCGAGCACGGCGGCGACGGCAGCTACGTTGTGGTGTCGGGGTTCGGGCCGAAGGCGGACTGGTACCGCAACGTTCTCGCGAATCCCGACGTCACCGTCCAGGTCGGTGGCCGCACCGTTGCGGCGACCGCCCGACCTGTCCCCAAGGAAGAGGCAGCGCAGATCATGGTGCGCTACGGCAGCGCGCACCCGAGACTGGCCAGGTACCTGTTTCCGAGGCTGATGGGGCTGGAGATCAACGGCAGCGAGTCGGACTTCCGCGAGGCGGGCAGGCACCTGCCGTTCGTGCGGTTCGTTCCCCGGGGCTGAACCGGGTCACCGTTTCGCGTCGGTACGACACGCCGCCCGGCGAGACGGGTGGGGCCGCCCGCTGACTTCGGGCGGGCCAGGTCGGATGCCGCCGCTCACTGACGAGGTGGACCGATTCGACGTCAGCCTCGCCCCGATGGGGTGCGACACCAGCGACGACCAGCGCGACGCCGAGCGCTGCCGCCGGCGTGGGCCGCTGCCGCAGCAACCCGATCCCGATGACGGCGGCAGTGGCCGGTAGCAGCGCGACCATGACGGTGTAGGTCGCCCGCGCCGGCCGTCACATGGCCAGCTGATCCAACACGTAGGGAATGAGGGACGACGCCGCACCGACCCCAGCGCTGCCCCGATCGCGACCGCGATCAGCATCGCCATCGCGAGGCCGTCGATACCTGCGAGTTCGTGATGCCGAGACACCCGGTGCGCGATCACGATGTAGCCGGTGAATAGGACCATGTTGGCGACCGCGAAGGCGAAACCCGCGGGCGAGCCGCTGATGCTGACGTCGGCAAGCGCGGCGACGCCTGCGGCGGCAAACGCAAGCCCTGCGAGATTTCGAAGACCGCGGATGCCGATCGCGGCCAGCAGGACGGGACCGGCGAACTCGACCGCCGCCACCGTCCCTGGCGCAAGCCGATCGATCGCCAGGTAGAAACAACTGCAACCAGGCGACGCCGAGCGGCTCGATCCACGACCTATGGTGCGACGGCTTCGTCGCGGCGGTCGGCGAAGCCGGAAGGAGGCTGATGACACACCGACCATCGATCGTCCTGCTGCACAGCCCCCTGGTCGGCCCGTGCACCTGGCACGGAGTACGGGCTCGACTCCACACCGAGGGTGCCCACACCGTCGTTCCCGACCTGCGCCCGCCCGTACACCCGGAAGCTACACCGTCCCGCGTCGCAGAGACGGCCGCCGCCGCGATCGAGTCCGGCACGGCCTGCGGGCCGGTGGTTCTGGTCGGCCACAGCATGGCAGGGATGCTGTTACCCGGGATCGTCCAAACCACACGCCGCCCCGCCGCCGCACTACTGGTCGACTCGGCGATACCGCGACCGGGGTCGACGTGGCTGCGAACGGCCCCCGCCGGACTGGAAGCCCAGCTACGAGACCTCGCCGAGCAGGGGTGGCTTCCCCCGTGGCATCGCTGGTTCCCGCCCGAGACGCTGCCCTCGCTGCTGCCCGCGAGCGACATCCGAGAGCGGTTCGTGAAGCAGCTCCCGCGCCTGCCGCTGTCGTTCTTCGACGAGCCGTTCCCTGGGCAATCCACGTGGTCTTGCTCGGTCCCCGTGGGTTACCTGCTGCTCAGCCACACCTACCGCGCGGACGCCTCACACGCGGAGGAACTCCGGTGGTCCGTACGGCGGCTCGATCTGCATCACCTCGCACCGCTGACCCACCCCGGCACGGTGGCCGACGCGATCCTTTCCGTCCTCGACACGCTCCTGCCCGGCCGGCGCGCCCGCTGAGCATCCCGGTCCGGCGCGGGACTCGCCGGACACCAGGTCTCGTCTGGTGGTCTGACCAGTTGACCTCTGGCCAGTGGCCGGTCTAGGGTCCGCTCATGACATTGCGGCCCGTTTCTCGTCGCTCGGTGCCCGACGAGGTGTTCCAGCAGATCCTCGACGGCGTGGTCGGTGGCGACTTCTCTCCGGGGGACACGCTGCCCAGTGAGCGCAGGCTCGCCGAGGTGTTGGGCGTATCCCGCCCGGCTGTCCGGGAGGCGCTACAGCGGATGGCGCAGGCTGGACTGGTCGAGGTGCGGCAGGGTGGCAGCACGAGCATCAGGGACTTCCACAGGCACGCCGGTTTGGATCTGCTGCCCAGGCTGCTGCTGCGGGCGGGAAACCTGGACCTGCGGGTGGTGCGCAGTGTCCTGGAGGCGAGGCTGGCCGTCGGCCCGAAGGTGGCCGCGCTGGCGGCTCGGCGCGCGGGCGAGGGGCTGCGCGCGCCACTGGCGGAGGCCATCGCGTCGATGGAGTCCGACTCCGACCCGGTTTCCCGGCAGGTGCACGCGCTGAGGTTTTGGGACCACATCGTCGCCGGTGCCGACTCGATCGCGTTTCGGCTGATGTTCAACAGTCTGCGCGCGGCATACGAGCCCGCGCAGGAGGCTCTCGCGGGCGCGATGTCGTCCGAAGTGGATCGGATCGAGGCCTATCGTCAGCTCGCCGACGCGATCACAGGAGGCGACGCCGACGGTGCCACCTCGGCCGCCGAGGACCTGCTGGCACCTGCCACGGAGAAGCTGCTGTCGATGATCCGCGACCTCGAGCAGGAGGCGACGTGAGCCACCATCGCACCACCCGGCTCACAGGAGCCGACCGGGGTGGGCCCCTGCTGTGGCATGGCCTTCGGCCACAGCAGGGAGGGTGCCCCGCACAACACAGGAGGCGACGTGAGCCATAACCCTCAAACCCTGTCCCGCAACGAAACGGAGGCATCGTGACGCGCTCCGAGCAGACCGAGAACACCACTGTGGACGCTTCCGCGCGGGCACGGGTTCGCGCCGACGAAGCGCGCCTTTCCGCGAGGGGCAAGCCGCTGGTGCCGCTGGCGCAGGCGTGGCGGGAGTTCTGGCGGCACCCGTCGCCGTGGCTCATCAGCGCGGTGTTCGCGGCGAGCGTCACCGCCCGGCTGGCCGTCGGTGACTGGCGGCTGGGCGACGCGATCGTGCCTGCCGCCATGGTGGCGTCCTTCCCGTTCGTGGAATGGATCATCCACGTCTGCGTGCTGCACTGGCGGCCGCGTCGGGTCGCGGGTTTGCGGATCGACCCGCTGGTCGCCAGAAAGCACCGGGAGCACCACGCCGACCCGAGGGATGTTCCGCTGGTGTTCATCCCGTGGCAGGTACTGCTGTGGCTGTTACCGGCGCTCACGCTCGTCGCCTGGCTGGCCTTCCCCCGCACCGGTCTCGGGTTGACGTTTCTGATGGCGGTGAGCGCGATCGGCTTCGGCTACGAGTGGACCCACTACCTGATCCACAGCGACTACCGGCCGCGTTCCCGGATGTACAAGGCCGTCTGGCGAAACCACCGCCTGCACCACTACAAGAACGAGCACTACTGGTTCACGGTGACGACCGCGGGCACCGCCGACCGGCTGCTGCGTACCTGCCCCGATCCCGGGGACGTGGCCACCTCCCCCACGGCCAAGAACCTGCACCGCGACGCGGCCTGACAGCGGACCTGGCCCGCTTCCTCCTGCCCGGCCGAGTGCCGCGCGAAATCCGCGCACCCACGGGACCTTCGGCCCTGTCTGCCCTGGTCACGGCAGCGTTGGCTCAGCGGTGAGTTCAGTGAGTGCTGTGGACCCCGCGCCTCGCGCGGCCGAGGACCGAGGGAGGTAGGACATGCTCTGGCTGTTCGTCGGGGGATGGCGCTGGTTGGCCGTTCGCGGTGTGCTGGCCATCCTGTTCGGGATCGCCACGCTGGTGTGGCCAGGCGTGACGCTGTGGGTGCTGATCCTGTTGTGGGGTGCGTTCATGCTGGTGGACGGCGCGTTCGGGCTGGTGGCCGCCATCACCGACCGGGTCGAGCGCAACCGCGGCTGGTGGGCGCTCGCCGGGATAGCCGGGATAGCGGCGGGCGTCATCGCCCTGGTGTGGCCGGGTATCACCGCACTGGCGCTGCTGTTCATCATCGCGGCCTGGGCCCTGATCATCGGGATCTCGCAGCTCGCCACCGCGGTGCGGTTGCGCAAGGAGATCGAGCACGACTGGGTGCTCGCGCTCACCGGCGTGCTGTCCATCGCGCTCGCCGTGGTGCTGTTCGCCGCGCCCGGCGCGGGCGTGCTCGCGATCACCTGGGCGATCGGCTGGTTCGCCACGCTGTTCGGGGTGCTGCTGTGCGTGCTGGCCTGGAGGGTGTGGCGGCAGAGCCGCGAGCGGTCGCACGCCGACCTGGCGAGCCACTGACGGCCACCCCGCTGACGAAAGTGGCCGGTCCGGTCGCCGAGGGCCGCCTCAGCCGCTCGCGTCGACCGGCTCGCCTCGGGGGCGGGGTTCGAACCCCGCGGCGCGGTAGCAGGCGTCGATGAGTTTCATCGTCTCCACCGCGTCGTCGGCGTCGTTGAGCAACGGCGCGCCATCGCGCAGGTGGGCGGTGAACGCCTCGAGTTGGTAGGTGTACGACGCTCGCCTGCCCAGTTCCTCGACGCGGTTGCCGTTGCGGCCGCTGACGGTGACGCGGTCGTCGATGTCGGGTCGTACGAAGTCGGCCGCGATCGCTTCCGCCTTGCTGCCGATCACCCGGCAGGTGAAGCGTCGCTCGGTAGCCGCCATGTGGCAGCGGGCCCTGCCCGTGGCCCCTGCCGGGAACTCCAAATCCGCGTACAGCCATTCGTCGACGCCTGGCTTGCCCTGGCGTTTCCCGCCGCTGGCCGCGACCAGGCGCGGCGCTCCGCCCGCCCACGGTGCGAGCATTCTGTGCGCGTGCAGGCTGTAGCACCCCAGGTCCATCAGCGCGCCTCCCGCGAGCCGGTGTGACCAGCGCGGATCGTCGTCGGCCGGTGCGGGCATCATCATGTCCACCTCGACGGCTCTGAGCTCGCCGAGTTCTCCTGAGGCCAGTAGTTCGTGCAGCCGCCTGGTGACCGGGTGATGCACGTAGTGGAAGCCCTCCATTATCGGCAGTCTCGCTTCGGCGGCCGCCGCACGAACCTCGGCGGCTTCCTCGGCGTTGCCAGCGAACGGCTTCTCCGTGAGCACCGGCTTCCCCGCGCGTAGTGCGGCGATGTTCCACGGGCCGTGCAAAGCGTTGGGCAGCGGGTTGTAGACCACCTCGACGTCGGGGTCGGTGACCACTTCGGCGTAGCCGTCGAGCACGCGTTCCACACCGTGCCGCTCGGCGAAGTCCCGCGCCCGCGCCCGGTCGCGGGCGGCGATGGCCACCAGTCGATGCCCGGTTTCGGCGGCCGGGTCGGCGATCGCCGTGCCCGCGATCCGCGCGGCGCCGAGAATGCCGATGCGTAGTGGCCGCACCTGACCTCCAGTAGCTCGATTCGTACACACCGGATGCGTTCGGTTCACCTCGGCAACAGCACGACCTTGCCCGTGGCCCTGCGTTCGTCCAGTTCGGTCAGCGCGGCCGCCGCTTCCTCCAGCGGGTACACGCTGCCGATGGGTGGGTCCAGCCTGCCCTGTTCCAGCAGCGGCAGCAGTTCGTTCCACTGCTGGCGCAGGTATTCCGGCCGCCGCTGCCAGAAGGCACCCCACCCGACGCCCACCACCGCGATATTGTTCAGCAGCAACCGATTCACCTTCACGGTGGGGATCTCACCCGCGGTGAAGCCGATGACCAGCAGTCGTCCCTCGGGTGCCAGTGCGCGCAGCGAGTCCGTGAACCGGTCGCCGCCGACCGGGTCGACCACCAGATCCACCCCTTCCCCGCCGGTGAGCTCGCGCACCTGTTCGAGGAAACCGTCCGAGGAGACCACGTCGTGGGCGCCTGCCGCCCGCGCGATCTCGGCCTTCCTCGGCGTGGAGGTCACCGCGATCACGCGCGCACCGAGCGCGGCGGCGAGTTGGATCGCCGCCGTGCCGACCCCGCCCGCGGCACCGTGCACCAGTACTCGCTCACCCTCGCGCAGCGCGGCACGCCGACACAGTGCGAAGTGGACGGTGAGGTAGTTCATCGGAAGCGCGGCGGCGGCACGGAACGAGAGGTTGTCCGGGATGCCGAACACCGCTTTCGGGTCGGCAGCGACGACCTCGGCGAACCCGCCGAGCCCGGGGAAGGCCGCGACCCGATCGCCCGCGCGCACCCCGGCGCCCTCCGGCGCCGAGCGGACCACTCCCGCCACCTCGGTGCCGGGCACGAACGGCGGGTCCGGTTTGAGCTGGTAAAGCCCTCGGGTCTGCAGCAAGTCGGGGAAGGTCACTCCGGCGGCGTGCACGTCGATGACGACGGCGCCGTCACCGCCGGGCTCCGCGATGTCGGTGACCCGTACCGCCGACGGCCCGTCGAGGGTGACGATCTGCACTGCCCGCATCCGGCGTTACCTCCTCTGCAGCGGGCCGCGCGCCCGCGTCGGCGGCCCGCGGTCGCGGGCATGGACGTGATCGCATCGGGACTGTAGCCGCAGCGGCTACGCGCGCGCCAACACCCACTCAACACGCGGGCCGGTGCTCACTCAGCACTTGCCATGGTGATGCGGGAGGTCAGCGCTGGATGGTTTCCAGCACGGCACGCAGTCGCGGGGTGTCGGCGGCGGTCCAGCCCGGTGGCGCGGCCACGGCGGCCCAGGCGTCGGCGAAGAGCGTCCGGTAGTTGTGCCCGTGGCCTTGCGCGACGTCCTGCGCGTACGGCATGTCCGCGGTGATCTGCCAGAAAGTGAACAACGGCAACCAGCTCAGGTCTGGTGAAACGTCCGGCGCCCTCGGCTCGACCAGCCAGTCCGGCCGGTTAACGGCGATCTCGGGGTCCCAGAACACCACCGGGTCCGAGCCGTGCTGCAGGTACACCATCCGGGGCCACTGCCACCTCGCGTCGGGCGACCACAGGTCCCGTGCGGTGGACGCGAAACGCACTGTGCGGCCGGAGTCGTACACCGGCAGCCACTGCGGGGTTCCGGGGTCGCGGTGTCGCACCAGGAATTGATGCAGCGGGCTGGCCGACGGCGGCCCTGCCAGTACAACACCGTCGGTGCGGCTACGGACGTCGGCGAGGTTGTCGAAGGCGGCCTCGATGCCGAACGCGCCCAGGCTCGTCCCGGTCACAAGCAGCTTGGGCCGCTGGTCCTCGGGCAGCGCCGCCCATGCCCGGTGGACCTGGTCGAACAGCTCCCTACCGGTCTGCTGCGCCCGCTCCCGGTCGGTGACGAAGGAGAACCAGCTCGGCAGGAACGAGTACTGCATGCTGACCACGGCGGTGTCGCCGTTGTACATGTACTCGAGCGCCTGCACCGCCGCGGGGTCCACGGTGCCGCTGCCGCTGGCCTGCGCCACGACGAGCACCTTCCGGTCGAAGCCGCCGGCCCTGCGTAGGTCGCGCACCGCCAGTGCGGCACGGGCCGCGGTGTTAGGGGCCGAGTTGAGCCCGGCGTAGACCCGCACCGGCCGCTGGGCTGCTGCCCCGGAGAACGCCGACAGCCGCGCGATGCTCGGTGCGCTGGCGACGAAGCTCTTGCCGTGACGGCCCAGCGAGTCCCACGAGATCAGTGAGGCCGGGCTGCCGGAACGTTGCTGTGCCAATGGCCGGGAGACGGCCGCCTCGCTTACGGGGCGGTCAGGTGCGCCGAACGCGTCGCTCGACGCGTTCACCAACGCTCGCCACAGCAGGCCGTTGGCGAGAGCGGCCACCAGCACGAACACGACGGCGACGGCCAACGTCCTGGCGACGCGCGGCCGCATCCGGGGGGTGAGTCTGGCGGTAAGCGCGCGTACCAGCCAGCGCAGCAGCCGAAACGCCGTGATGATCACCAGCAGTACGGCGGTGGCCACCGCGAGCATCGGCAGCCACGCGTAGGGGTCGGGTGGCGGCATGCCCATCAGCAGGTGGAGCCTGCGCTGCCAGTCCTGCCCCAGCCACAGTGTCGAGGCCAGCACCGGGATGCCCAGTACGGCCAGCAGTATCCACCAGACGCGACGGGCCTTCGCAGAGGGGGACGTGCCTGCCAGCGTCCGCACGAGCCAGGCCAGCGACACGCCGACCCCGTAGCCCACGGCCGCCGTGATCCCGGTGAACGCACCCTGCGGCGCCCAGCCTCGTGGCAGCAGTGAGGGTGTGAACGAGACGCTCGCGAACGCGACGGTTGCGATGAGTCCGGCAAGGCTGTAGCGGGGCGGCCACAGCGCCCGCAGCCGCCGGGCCGCGCGCGAACCCAGGCGTTTCCAAACCGGCCGCTTCGCCTGCCGCCGGACGGTTACCGACCCCACCACGCCGCCATCATGGCAGCTCATGGGCAGTACGGGGTGCTGAGCGCGACGCGCGTCGCCTCTCCTGATCGGGTGGGGCGCTCAGGCAGCCAGTTGCCAGGCCACGAGACCGAACAGCACACCGAGCGAGTTGGTGGCCCAGTGCATTCCGGCGCTGGCGAGCACACTGCCACTACGTCTGCGCAGTTCGCCGGCCACGATGCCGCCTGCGGCGGTGAAGGCCACCGTCCCCGCCACCACCAGCACGGTGGTCCACGGGCTCTGGCTGGACACGACGTCGCTCAGCCCCTGGTTTGCGCCCGTGACCTGCAGCGACGGCAGCACGTGCCAAAGCCCGAACAGCGCGGAGGAGGTCAGCAGCACCCGCCACGCGGTCATGTGCCGGGAAAGCATGCCCCACAGCACCGAACGGAAGGCCACTTCCTCCAGCAGGATCGTGCCGAGCGGGATCAGCACGAACGCCGTCAGCAATGCCTGCGACACACCGGAGTGGTACCTGGCGTCGAGGAACAGCGACCGGGTCATCGGCAGCGACACGCCGACGACGTAGATGCCGACCACGATGGCGATGGCGGACAGTCCCCACAGCGCACCCGAGCGCAACCGGTCCCTGCCGAGCCCGAGCTGCGTCCAGCTGAGCCCGTGCCTTCGGGCGAAGAGCAGCAGCCCTGCCGCCGCGACGACGCTCACCGAGACCCCTGCCCAGGGCAGCAGGTTCTTGGCCAGGTTGAGCACCACGAGCGCGGCTATCACCACGGCCGTTCCGAGCAGGGCGACCTTGCGGGGCACGGGGCGGACATGCGCGTGTTTACCGGTCAGGTGCGCCAGTACCGACTTCACTCCAGCCATCGCAATCCAGTATGCGTCGCGGCCATGGTCGGGTGCCCTGCTCACACCGTGGCAAGGGCCACGAGCGGGTGTGGAATACCGCGGCGGCACGAGCCATGCGCCGGATGCGTGACACGAGGCCCTGGATTGGCGCCGTTTTCGTCGCCGATGCGCTCCAGCCCGATGCCAGACCGATCCACACCTGGCGCCAGCAGGGACGAGCGGGGCCTCCGCGACGGGGAGGGCCTCGTGTTTCGACCGCCGCCCCGATCCCGGCGAGCACATCGCCTTCGGAGCGGGCGTGCGCAGCTGCCCGGACGCTGCGCTCGCCAGCACCAGCGATTTCGCGGTTTCCGGCCGATCGTTGATGTCGAACTGGGCGGAGCGCCCCGCGGCACACCCCGTACCGCGGGGCGCTGGACCGCACGTTGCGGCGGCGGATCGCCGCGATGGAAGCGCCGCTGGCCGAGCACGCCCGGCGGGAACTGGAGCCGATGCCGCGGCGCCGGGAAGGCGACGTGGCGCAGGAGTTCGGCGCCCGGTTCCCGGCGTGGGTCATGGTGGAATGGCTCAACCTCTCCCTGAGGTCGCCCTGTGCCTGCCCGCACGGCGGCGTGGGGCTAGCGCACGACGCGCAGCCACAGATCCGTCGAGTGCGGGGTGTGCGTGAGGCTCAGCCGTTCCAGCCGCACCCTGGTGCCTCCTGGATGGTCGAACAGCCGCACGCCGTCGCCGAGCAGCACCGGCGCGACGAGTACCAGCAACTCGTCGAGTTCGTCGGCCGCGAGGCACTGTGCGGCGACACCGGCTCCGATGACGTTGACGTAGCCTTCCCCCGCCGCGGCCTTCGCCTTGGCGAGGCCAGTGTTCAGGTCACCGACGAACGTGGTGCCTGGCACGGGGTTGCCAGGTGGGTTGTGGGTCAGCACGAACTGCTGGCCGCTCCAGCCCCCTCCGAACGGCTTGCCCTCCTTCGGGGTCCCCCGGTGCGGGTCGTCGCCTCGGAAGCTGCGATGGCCCACGAGCAGCGACCCGATCCTGGCCATGAACCCTTCCACCGTCGGGTTGGGGCCGAGATGCTCGCTGAGCCAGGACATGTCGCCGCCGGGGCCCGCGATGAAGCCGTCCAACGACATCGTGCACGAATACAGCACCTTCGCCATGACACCTACCTCCCGCCAAGGTTCGCGCCTATTTCGGGTAGACCCCGCAAGGGGGGAGAACTCATCGTCGCGCGGAATTGTCGGTCCGAACTGGCAGCATCCGATCCGAGGCGACGGCACGGCAGGAAGGCGGTAGGCAAATGGCTGGCGGTTACGATCTGGCACCGGCGACCGAGGAGTTGGCCCGGCTGGTGCGGGGTGTGCGCGACGACCAGCTCGGCGGGCCCACCCCGTGCGAGCACATGAACGTGGGCGACCTGCTCGGCCATATCGACGGTCTGGCTCTCGCGTTCACCGGGGCGGCACGCGAGAAACCAGGCCACGTCGACGACCTACCACAGCCGCCGCGGCCGCCGTCTGCGGGGCTCGGCGAGGACTGGCGCACCCGCGTTGCGCAACGGTTGCGTGACCTCGCATCGGCATGGCGCGAGGAATCGGCGTGGTCGGGCGAGACCGAGGCGGGCGGTGTCACGATGCCCGGCGAGGTCGCCGGTGTGGTAGCGCTGGACGAGGTGATCGTGCACGGCTGGGATCTCGCGGTCGCCACCGGGCAGGACTTCCACTGCGAACCGGCCCTGCTCGCGGTGGCGCTTGAGTTCGTACGCTCGAGTGTGGCCGAACACCCCGACGGCAGTCCCGGGCTGTTCGGGCCACCCGCTGCGGTACCGGACAACGCGCCGACACTCGCGCGCCTCATCGCGCTGACCGGCCGCGACCCGTCCTGGCACAGCCGCGGATAACGGCACGTGCGGCTCGCGGTGGGTCAGCGTGCGGGCGGTTGAGCGGCGGTGGAGGCTCCCCGACCGTCGGGCCCCGGCCGTGCGCCTACCGTCAGCAGTGCGATGTCGATGTACCTGTGGGCCACGTCGGCTGGCGAGAGCGGCCCGTCGGGGCGGTACCACCTGGCGATCGACTGACACATCCCGAGCACGGCCCGCGCGGTCTCCTCGGGGACGGTGGCGGTGAACACGCCGTGTCGCACACCCGCCTGCACGATCCCGAGCAGCAGGTCCTCGATTTCCTTGCGCCGGGCCGCGTACCGCCTGCGGTTGCGCGTGGAGAGGTGCCTCAACTCCAGGTCGAGCGTTGACAGTTGCGGGCGCTGCGTGGTGTGCAGAACGATCGCCTCGACCACGTTGACGAACTGCTCCTGGGGCCGTTCGCCGCCCGCGGCGGCCGCCGCCCGCACCCGCCAGGCCACGTCGCCGGTGCCGAGTTCGAGCAGGGCGGTGAACACGCCCTCCTTGTTCTCGTGGTGGTAGTACAGCGCGGGCACGGTCAGCCCGACCCTGCGGGCGATGTCGCGCACCGTCGTGCCGTGGAAGCCGTGCTCGTAGAACGCGTCCAGCGCACCCGCCAGGATGGGGGTGAGGTCCAGCGGCTCGTAGTGCCGCCAGTCGACCTCACTCACCGTGTCGTCGCCTCGCGCCATCTCGCACCTACCGAACGTACTGCCGGGCGACCACGACCATACCCGGCGGGCGCGACCACCAAGTCATCGCGCCCGCCGGCCGAGCCGTCGCACCCGATCAGCGCGGCGCCATCCGGATGGCTCCGTCCAACCGGATCGTCTCGCCGTTGAGCATGGGGTTCTCGACGATGTGCAGGGCGAGCGCGGCGAACTCCGCGGGGTCACCGAGCCGGGACGGGTGGGGCACCTGCGCGCCGAGGGAGGCGATCGCCTCGTCCGGCAGGGTGGCGAACAACGGGGTGTGGAACAGTCCCGGTGCGATCGTGACCACCCTGATCCGCAGTGTGGCCAGGTCACGGGCGATCGGCAACGTCATGCCGACGATGCCGCCCTTGGATGCGGAGTAGGCGGCCTGCCCGATCTGCCCGTCGAACGCGGCGACCGAAGCGGTGTTGACGACGACACCGCGTTCCTCCCCCTCCGGCTCGGCCCTGGCCATGCGCTCGGCGGCCAGCCGGATGACGTTGAAGGTGCCGATCAGGTTGACGTGCACGACCTTGGTGAAGTCGGCCAGCGGGAAGGCACCCGACTTGCCGACGGTCTTGAAGGCGTTGCCGATGCCCGCGCAGTTCACCACCGCGCGCAGCGTGCCGAGCCGCTCCGCGGCGTCCAGCGCCGCCGCCACCTGTGCCTCGTCGGTGACGTCGGCAGGTGCGAACACGACACCGTCTCCGAGTTCGTCGGCGATGGTCGCGCCCTGCGACGACGGCAGGTCGACCACGACGATCTTCGCGCCTTTGCCGTGCAGTTCCCGCACGGTCGCGAGGCCGAGACCCGACGCGCCACCGGTGACCAGGGCGACCCCGTTGCTGATGTCCATCCCGCTCGTTCCTTCCTGGCTCAGCGCACCGCTGCCGCGAGCCGGTCGTTGATCAGCTCGCGTGCGCCGGTGACGATTCGGTCGATCAACTCCGCGACGGTCGGGATGTCGTGAATGATTCCCTGCACCTGACCCGCGGTCCAGATCCCGAGTTCGAGGTCGCCCACTTCGAGCACCTTGCGCCCGCGGGTGCCCGCGACGAGATCGCGCACATCCTCGAACGTGCCGCCCGCGGCCAACCGGGACACCACTTTGGTGCTGACCGTGTTGCGCGCGACGCGTGCGGTGTTGCGCAGCTGCCGAAAGATCAGTTCGGTGTCGCGCTCGGTGGCTTCGACGAGCCTGCGCTTGACGTTGTCGTGTACGGGAGCTTCCACGGTCGCGACGAACCGGGTTCCCATGTTGATCCCGTCCGCCCCCAGAGCCAGGGCCGCCACCAGTCCGCGTGCGTCACCGAAGCCCCCGGAGGCGATCAACGGGATGTTGATCCGTTCGGCCGCGGCGGGGACGAGCACGAGGCCGGGAACGTCGTCCTCGCCGGGGTGACCCGCGCACTCGAACCCGTCGATGGAGATGCCGTCCACGCCCAGTTCCTGCGCCTTCACGGCGTGCCGGACGCTGGTGCACTTGTGCAGCACCTTGACCCCGCCCTCGGCGAAGGCGGGCAGGTGCTCGGCGGGGTTGAAGCCGGCGGTCTCCACCACCGGCACGCCCGACTCGATGATCGCGTCGCGGTACTCGGCGTACGGCGGCGGGTTGATGGAGGGCAGGATCGTCAGGTTCACGCCGAACGGCTTGTCGGTCATGTCCCTGCATCGGGCGATCTCCGCGACCAGGTCCTCGGGCGAAGGCTGGGTGAGCGCGGTGATGAAGCCGAGGCCACCCGCGTTGGCGACAGCGGCCACCAACTCGGCCCTGCCAACCCACTGCATCCCGCCTTGGACGATCGGGTAATCGACCCCGAAGACCTCACAGAACCTGGTGCGCACCATACGCCTCGGGCACCTTCCTCTCGCAACGGCCAGCCCGAGACTAGCTATTTATCGAGCGCTAGGTATGTGGCCTGGGTCTCACCGTTGCGTGGTGGGCGGAGGCGGGTGGTGCAGCTGCGCGGTGCGGCGGGCGGAGCGACCTTACGGTCCCGCCGCTCATCGGTCACGGGTATCACCCGTCGTACCTCGCGTGCCCGTCCGGCGTCGGCGGGCGATGCGGCTTTCAGTGCCGGCTTCAGTGCCGGCTTCAGTGCCGGCTTCAGTGCCGGCTTCAGTGCCGGCTTCAGTGCCTGCTTTCAGTGCCTGCTTTCAGTGCCGGCTTCAGTGCCTGCTTTCAGTGCCGCGGCCCCTCGTCGTCGGAGGTTGGTGGCCGTGACGACCCGGTGAACCGGGTCGCGGAGTCGGCTCGGTCGGTGGTTCGCTCCTCGGCGCTCGGCGCGTCATCGAAGATGTCCGGCACCGGAATGCCGTACGGTGCCGTCTCCTCGTTGCGTGTGTCCTTCATGGATCGCTCCCTTCTTCGGTAACTGTTCGGATTCCCTGTCGGACACGCCCCAAACGAGCGGCGCCGGGTGCTGCTCGTCGCTTGTCAGAGTTCCGTAAGCAGCCACCCTCTTGTGACCCGGACGGGGGTTGGCTTGGCTGGTGACACAACCGAGCCAACGGAAGGTGTGCGATGAGTGTCCGGGTCGGACAACCGGTCGGCACGGGGCTGCCGTCACGAGTGCTCACTGCCGTGGTGCGGGTGGGTGTGGCGCTGCTGTGGGTGCAGAACGCGGCGTGGAAGGTGCCACCGGACTTCGGTGAGGACAGCAACGGCGGGCTCTACCACTTCACCCGGTTCGCCGTCGATCGACCGGTATGGGGACCCTACGCCTGGTTCGCCGAACACGTCGTGCTGCCCAACTTCGCCTTGTTCGGTTGGGTGACCCTTGTCGTGGAGGCGGGGCTGGGGGCGTTCCTCCTGGTGGGCCTCGCGACCCGGCTGTGGGCGGCGATCGGGGTCGGTCAGTCCGTTGTGATCACGCTGTCCGTGCTCAACGCACCGCACGAGTGGCACTGGTCCTACTACCTGATGATCCTGGCCCACCTCGCGCTGTTCGCCACCGCCGCTGGCCGCTGCTTCGGGGTGGACGCCGTGTTGCGCCCCGCGCTCGGCGAAAGCAGCGCGGCGCGAATGCTGAGGAGGCTGAC
This sequence comes from Saccharomonospora amisosensis, assembly GCF_011761185.1. Taxonomy (NCBI): domain Bacteria; kingdom Bacillati; phylum Actinomycetota; class Actinomycetes; order Pseudonocardiales; family Pseudonocardiaceae; genus Saccharomonospora; species Saccharomonospora amisosensis. The sequence continues at coordinate 2,894,493 of NZ_JAAOYM010000001.1, forward strand.
ATGACGCTGCGCCCAGCGGAGAAGGCGGCTGCGACGCTGGGAGTCGCGGCGCTGCTGAGCGCGTTGTTCGCGCTGTCCCCCGGCTCACACCTGCCCTACGACTTCGTACAGGTACGTGGTCGGGCACTGGTGCTGCTCGTCGTGGCCGGCGCGGTGGCGGTGGCGGGCGGACTGCTCGCCATCCGCGCCGTGGTGGTGGCGGCGGGCGCGGCGTTCCTCGCCGCGGCGATCGCACAACTGGTGCAACTGGGCGGTAACACGAACTGGCTCGAAGGCAACGGTTCCACCTGCTCCCTGCTGCTGGGACTGGGCGCCGGGTTGTTGGTGGTCGGCCTGGTTCCCAGCCGCGCGCCCGACGAATCCCGCTGAACGACGATCCGAAGCAACACACACGAGGAGCGCTGTGAACGCCGCGACCGAGAAGCTTTTCCCGCTGCTGGAACCGGTGCTGGCACTGGCACGCAGGCATGCCTCCGAGGTCGACGGCGAGGCGCGTTTCCCCACCGAGTCGGTGCTGGCACTGCGGGAATCGGGGCTGCTGGGGCTCACCGTGCCGGCCGAGTCCGGCGGGCTCGGCTGCGGGCCACTCGAGTTCGCCGAGGTGGTCAGCGCGCTTGCGGCCGAGTGCGGCTCCACCGCGATGATCTACCTGATGCACGTCAGCGCCACCATGCCGCTGGCGCGGGCCGCGCCTGCCGCCATGCCCGGACTGCTGTCCGATGTGGCCACCGGCAAGGTGCTGGCCTCGCTCGCCCTGTCGGAGCGTGGTTCGCGGTCACACTTCTGGGCACCGGTTTCTCGTGCGGTGGCCAAGGGTGGCATGTTACGGGTGCGCGCCGAGAAGAGCTGGGTGACCTCTGCCGGGCACGCCGACATCTACGTGGCCTCCACACTGACCGAGGGTGCCGACACCGTCGACCTGGTGACGATCCCGGCGACGACTCCTGGCGTCACCGTGTCGGGTGATTGGCATGGGCTCGGCCTGCGCGGCAACGCGTCGGCGCCCGTCACGCTGGACGTGGAACTGCCCAGTACCGCACGCCTCGGCGGGGCGGGTGGCGGGTTCGAGCTGCTGATGGAAACCGTGCTGCCGTGGTTCAACCTCGGCAACGCGGCCGTGTCGACAGGACTGGCACGTGCGGCCACCGACGCCGCGATAACGCACGCCACCGCGGCGACCTTCGAGCACCTCGAGCAAAGCCTTTCCGCACTGCCGACCATCCGTGCCCAGCTGGCGCGGATGTCGATCGAGGTCACCGGCATGCGAGCGATGCTGCGGCAGACCGCTGATGCGCTGGCACGGCAAGGCGAGGACACGATGCTGCACGTACTCGGCAGCAAAGCCGCCGCCAACGACGCCGCGCTGCGGGTGACCGACGCGGCGATGCGGGTGTGCGGCGGCGCCGCCTTCTCCCAGCACCTCGGCATCGACCGCTACTTCCGCGACGCCAGGGCTGGACACGTGATGGCTCCCACGGCCGACGCGCTCTACGACTTCTACGGCAAGGCCGTGACCGGCCAGCCACTCTTCTGACCCGGGAAAGGGGATCGACACCGTGAACGAGCCGCTTGTCGTCGGCGCTGTCGCCTACACATCGAACGTCGTCACGATCTGGGAGGGGTTGCGCGACTACTTCGCGGCGAGCCCCGCCCCCATGGATTTCGTGCTGTTCTCCAACTACGCGAGCCAGGTACGGGCGTTGCTGGACGGCACGATCGACGTCGCCTGGAACACCAATCTGGCCTGGGTGCGCACGGTCGGCCGCACCGAGGGCGCGTGCAGGGCGCTGGCGATGCGCGACACCGACGCGGTGTTCCAGAGTCTGTTCGTCGCCAGACCGGGCAGCGGGCTCGCCGGGTTGGCCGACCTCAACGGCAGGCGGCTGGCGCTCGGTTCTCGCGACTCGGCCCAGGCTGCGATCCTGCCGGTGCACTACCTGTCCGAGGCCGGTCTCGACGTGCGGGACGTCGAACTGCTGCGCAACGACAGTGACGTGGGCAAACACGGCGACACCGGCCGCAGCGAGCTGGACGCGTTGCGCGCCGTGCTCGACGACCGTGCCGACGCCGCGGTGGTCGGCGGCAACACCTGGGAGGCGATCGGGCGCGAGCGACTGATGCCCGGCGCGTTCGAGGTGTTCTGGGAATCTCCCACCTACTCGCACTGCAACTTCACGGCACTGCCCCACGTCGGTGAGGAGCGCACCCGACCGTGGGTGGAGTGGTTGTTCGCGATGGACTGGGACAACCCGGATCACCGGCCGATCCTGGAGCTGGAAGGGCTGCGCCGGTGGATACCGCCTCGGTTGGAGGGTTACGAGTCGCTGTTCGCGGCCGTGCGCGCGCAGGGAGTGCCACAGTGGTGGTGATCCTTGACCTGGTGCAGCGCATCGGCGCGGTGGCCGAAGGCGACACCGTCACGGTGCCACTCGACCCGGCGCAGGCCGGCACCGTCGCGGCGTGGTGCGCGCACACGGGCAACGAGTTGCTCGGCATCAGCGGTGGCGTCGCCACCGTGCGCCGCGGCCGGGCGCCGGACCCCATCGCCGAGCTGGCTCCGCAGCGACGGCCAGGGGTGCGGTTGTGGCTCTACACCAACTTCGACTGCAACCTGTCCTGCGACTACTGCTGCGTCCGGTCCTCGCCGCGAGCTCCGAGGCGGGAACTGGGAGCCGACCGGGTGCGCAGGCTGGCGAGTGAGGCGGCGAACGCGGGCGTGAGCGAACTGCTGCTCACCGGAGGTGAGCCGTTCCTGCTGCCCGATATCGACGAGCTGGTGGCGCACTGCACGGCGGTGCTGCCGACGACGTTGCTCACCAACGGGATGCTGTGGCGAGGCAGCAGGCTCGCCGCGCTGCGGCGGATGACGCGCGGCCGGTTGACGCTGCAGGTCAGCCTCGACTCGGCTGAACCAGAGCCGCACGACCACCATCGTGGTCGCGGTTCCTGGCAGCGAGCCGTTGCCGGAATCCGGCTCGCGCTCGCCGAGGGGTTTCGGGTTCGCGTCGCGGCGACGCTGCCGCCGCAGCGGCTGCGTTTCCAACAGCCGCTGCACGCGTTTCTCGACGACCTCGGGATTCCAAGGCACGACCAGGTGATCCGGCCACTCGCGCGGCGCGGGGTTGCCGACAGCGGCGTCGAGTTGACGATGGAGTCGCTGATTCCCGAGGTGACCGTCACCGCCGAAGGGGTGTACTGGCATCCGGTGGGCGCCGACCACGACGACCAACTCGTCACCACCGAGTTGTTCCCGATCGGAGCCGCCATCGAGCTGGTGCGTACCAGGTTCGCCCAGCACCGGTCGCGTGCCGACGCCGCTGCCAGGTGGTTCCCGCGCGCGTGACCTGCCCTCGCGGCAGCTACGCGTCCGGCCGACCGACCGCGTCGTCAGCTTTGTGGACGGTCGGTTGCTGAGGTGGTGCCGGTTCGGTTTCGGCGCGCGCGGCGGGTGGGGCCGCGGCCACCTCGGTGGGTGCGGTCTTGGCACGACGGTCACGGAAAACCCAGCCGCCGAGTACCCCGCCGAGGAAGCCGAACAGGTGCGCCTGCCAGCTGATGCCTGCCTCGCCGGGCACAAGGACAGAGAACTGGTAGGCGAAACACAGCGCCATCACCAGCCCGACGACGATGTCCACGCCACGCCTGTCGAACAGGCCGCGCACGAGGATATAGCCGAAGTAGCCGAGCACGACACCGCTCGCGCCGGCCCCCACGGTGCCGGGCGGATGGGTCAGCCAGGCACCGAGGCCGCTGACGAGGACGATCAGCGCGGTCACGCCGAGGAACTTGCGCACACCCCGCAGCGCGGCGAGAAAACCGAACACGAACAGCGGACCCGAGTTGCTCTCGATATGTCCCCAGCTGAAGTGCAGGAACGGTGAGCTGAGAACGGTGGGTAGCGAGTCGACGTCCCGCGCGAGGATGCCGTACTCGAGGCTGAGCCGGTAATCGTTGGCCCAGTTGACAACCTGCACGATCCACAGCACCGCGACGAAGGAGACCATGACCCACAGCGCGCGGCGCGCGTCGGCCACCAACGACTCCGCGTCCCTGGCACCCAGCACCTGACCACTCGTCGGGCCGTCGTTCATGGCTGGTGTTCCCCTTGTCGTTTCACTCGGTGCGGCGAAACCCTACCCGCGGCCGCGCCGGGTCTCGCCGCGCGTGACGCAACCGTGACGCGGTGGTGTGCCGCCGCACGCACCACTTCCCGCCCGCCGTGGCCGAGTTGGCGCACCGCGGTGTCGCCGATGGGCGCGGCTATGCTGCGAACGTGCCCGGCGTCGGTTCGCGCAGCCCGTCGTCCCCCGTGGTCCGCTTCCGGTGGTGGCGATGACGGACTTTTGGTGGGGACCGCTGGTCGTCTCGGCGGCGGCCCTCGTGGTGGTGTGGCTGGCGCTGGTGGTGGCGCTGGTGGTCGCGAACCCGCGCGGGCGGTCGCTGAGCGAGGCCATGCGGCTGCTGCCCGACCTGCTGCGGCTGGTGCGCAGGCTCGCGACAGACCGCGAGTTGCCGCTGGGAGTGCGGTTGCGACTGTGGCTGCTGCTGGCCTACCTCGCGCTGCCGATCGACCTGGTGCCCGATTTCATCCCGGTGCTCGGCCACGCCGACGACGCGATCGTTGTCACCGTGGTGCTGCGTTCCACCGCGCGAAGGGCGGGCTCACCGGCGCTTGCGCGGCACTGGCCGGGCACCGCGGCCGGGTTCTCCACGCTGTGCAGGCTCACCGGACTGAAGGAACCGTGACCCGCGCCACCGAATCGGGCGGTCAGTTACCACATCGTTACATCCAGCCCTGACCTGCGGTAAGGCTCACCTAACCACCGGCTTTGTCCGGTTGGTCCGGGCCCCGTCCGGGTCGATCACCCACGGGCACTGGACATTCAGGTGAGCCTTACCTAAAACTCCTCCAGGATCAATGACTCGGCAGGGAGGCTTCATGCTGTTCTCGAGCACCTTGATCGGGCTTCGCGAAGGGCTCGAAGCAGCGCTCGTGGTGAGCATCCTCGTGGCGTTCCTGGTGCGAACCGACCGCCGAGGCGCGCTGCGGTGGGTGTGGCTCGGCGTGTCGATCGCGGTCGTGCTCTCGATCGCGGTGGGAGCGGTGCTCACCTACACCACCGCCCAACTCTCCTTCGAGCAACAGGAACTGCTCGGCGGAGCACTGTCCATCGTGGCCGTCGCCTTCGTGACCGGAATGATCTTCTGGATGCGCAGGGCATCGAAGAGCATCGCCGCCGAACTGCGGGGCAAACTCGACGACGCGCTCAAGATCGGCCCAGCCGCCGTGCTGGTGCTGTCCTTCCTCGCCGTGGGTCGGGAAGGGCTGGAAACGGCCGTCTTCTTCTACGCGGCCGTGCAGACCGCCCAGGGCGGGACCAGCCAACCGCTGCTCGGCTTCGCGATCGGCATCGCGGTGGCCGTCGCCCTGGCCTACCTGTTGTACCGGGGCGCCGTGCGGTTCGATCTCGGCCGGTTCTTCACCGTCACCGGCGTGCTGCTGGTCTTCGTCGCCGCCGGGGTGCTCGGCTACGGCCTGCACGACCTGCAGGAGGCCCGATTCCTGCCGGGCCTTGACGTGCTGGCGTTCGACGCCTCCGGCGTGCTGCCGGAGGACAGCTGGTACGGCGCCCTGCTGAAGGGCGTCTTCAACTACTCGCAACAGACCACGGTGGTACAGGCGCTCGCCTGGATCGGCTATGTCGCCATCGTGCTGACGCTTTTCCTGCGGCCGGACCGCGAAACGCGGCGCGACACCGCGCCCACCGCCCCGGCCACAGGTTCGGCCAGCACAGTCAAGGAGTGAACGTGTCACACAAGTCCATCGCCGCGGCCACGGCGGCGGCCCTGCTGCTCCTGCTCGCCGCATGCGGCGAGCAGGAGGGTGCCGCCGATGCCGACGCGTCCGACGCCATCGCGGTCAAGGCAGGTGACTCGAGCTGCGAAGTGGCCACCACGACAGCGAAGGCCGGCAAGCTCACCTTCGAGGTCACCAACGAGGGAAGCAAGGTCACCGAGTTCTACCTCTACGGCGAGGGTGACCGGATCATGGGAGAGGTCGAGAACATCTCCCCCGGGCTGACCCGCAGGCTCATCGTCGACGTACGCCGAGCGGGCACTTACCAGACGGCCTGCAAGCCGGGCATGCGCGGCGAGGGAATCCGAGGCGACTTCGAGGTCACCGGCCAGGCGGGCGCACAGCAGGACCGCGGCGGGCACCTGGCCGCCGCGACGCGCAGCTACAAGGCCTACGTCGACGCGGAGGTCGAGAAGCTGGTGCCGAGAACCAAGGAGTTCGCCGAGGCCGTCAAGGCGGGCGACGTCGAGCGAGCCAAGAGTCTCTTCCCGGTGGCTCGCACCCACTGGGAGCGCATCGAGCCGGTCGCGGAGAGCTTCGCCGACCTCGACCCCAAGATCGACGGTCGCGAGGACGTGCTGGGAGAGGGCATGGCCTTCACCGGCTTCCACCGGCTGGAGAAGGATCTGTGGGTGAGCGGGCCGCGACCCGACTCCGCGCGCATCGCCGAGCAGTTGGTCGCCGACGTCGAGGAACTGGCGAGCAGGACGCGCGGCATCGAGTTGACGCCGGTGGCGCTAGCCAACGGTGCCAAGGAACTCCTCGACGAGGTCGCCACCGGCAAGATCACCGGCGAGGAGGACAGGTACTCCCACACCGATCTGTGGGACTTCCAGGCCAATGTGGATGGTTCGAAGGCAGCGATCGACGCGCTGCGCCCCGCGATCCTGCAACGCGACGCGCGACTGCCGGCCACGCTGGACACCAGGTTCGCCGAGCTGAACCGGCTGCTCGACAAGCATCGTGACGGCGACGGCTTCCGCCGCTACACCGACCTGTCGCGGCAGGAGGTGCGTGAGCTGGCCTCGGCGGTGGACGCGCTGGGCGAGCCGGTGAGCAAGGTGGCCGAGGTGGTGGCGAGCTGATGGCGGGCCTGTCGCGGCGGCGCCTGCTCGGACTCACCGGGGCAGGCGCCGCGCTCGCCGGAACCGGGGCGGCGGGCGGGTTGGCGGCGAAGCGCTGGCTGCTCACCGAGCCGGGCGATCAACCGCAGGAGCTCACCACCACCGTGCCGTTCGAAGGTGCCCATCAAGCGGGCATCGTCACCCCGGCGCAGGATCACCTGCACTTCGTCGCCTTCGATGTCACCACCTCCGACCGCGGCGACCTCGTGGAGCTGCTGCGGGAGTGGACTCGTGCGGCACGCCGAATGACCCGCGGACTGGAAACGGAGGGCGGCGGCGCGGTGGGCGGCTCGCCGTACGCACCGCCCGCCGACACCGGCGAGGCTCTCGGCCTTCCCGCGTCCGCGCTGACCCTCACCATCGGCTTCGGCCCCTCGCTGTTCGACGAGCGGTTCGGCCTGCGCGAGCGCAAACCCGCCGCGTTGGCCGACCTGCCGCCGTTCCCGCGTGATGACCTGGACCCTGCGCGCTGCGGTGGCGATCTGTGCGTGCAGGCCTGCGCCAACGACCCGCAGGTGGCGGTGCACGCGGTGCGCAACCTGGCACGGATCGGCTTCGGCAAGGTGGCGGTGCGCTGGTCGCAGCTGGGGTTCGGGCGCACCTCGTCCACCAGCCGCGCCCAGCAGACACCGCGCAACCTGTTCGGCTTCAAGGACGGCACCAACAACCTCAAGGCCGAGGACACCCAGGCCCTCGACGAGCACGTCTGGGTGCGCCCCGGCGACGGCCCCGACTGGCTGGTGGGCGGAACCTACCTCGTCGCCCGGCGCATCCGGATGCACATCGAGACCTGGGACCGCACGTCGCTGGGCGAGCAGGAACAACTCATCGGCCGCGCGAAGGGCAGCGGCGCCCCGCTCGGCCAGGCCGCCGAGTTCGACCAGGTCGACCTCCACGTCAAGGGCACGGACGGCGAACCGATGATCCCGCACAACGCACACATCCGGTTGGCCTCACCCGACTCGCTCGGCGGCGTGCGCATCCTGCGCCGCGGCTACAACTTCACCGACGGCTCCGACGGCCTCGGCCATCTCGACGCGGGTTTGTTCTTCATCTGCTTCAACCGGGACAGCCGCGAGCAGTTCGTGCCGATGCAACGTGCGCTGGCCACCGGGGACCCGATGATGGAGTACCTCGAGCACACCGGGTCGGCGATCTTCGCCTGCCCGCCCGGTGTGAGCCACGGCGGCTACTGGGGCGAGCAGCTGTTCGGCTGAACGAACTCCCTCGTGCTGGGTGGAGCGCGTGCCGCACCGGCCGTTGCGGGCGCGGGTGCGCGGGTGTCGATGCCGGAACGCAGCTCGCGTGAAGCCACGAGGAGATCCCCATGCCGGACAGGCAGCCAGGCGACCGGGTGAGTGAGGTTTTTTCTGAGCAGGTCGGCGCGCTCGCGCGCGACGAGCCGCGGGACGCGTTGCGGGAACCGCGCGCCAAGGCCGGGCAGGCGGGGATCGGCGGAGCGCTCATCGTGTTCGCCTGCGTGCTCGCCCTTTACGCGGGGGCCGCGTTCGTCGCCGGAATCGGCCTCGCGTTGAGCGGGGTGCTGCCGTCCTGGCTTGCGGCGGTGTTCACCGGGCTGGCGCTTTCGGGTCGTGGCCGCGCTTGCCGCCTGCGCGGTGCCGACCGGATTCGTCGGGCAGCTCCCCCGGTGCCGGAGCAGGCGCTGTCCGGCGTCCGCAGCGGCGGCGAAGCGGCGGGTAGGGCAGCCCGCGAGCAGTGACCGGCGGCCGAGCGCAGCGCCGGGTGGGCCCTGGGCAGGGCAGCTTGAGATTTTCGCCTCACCGTAGGCACAACTCGCTGCGGCGGCTGTGCCAGTCGTGTGCCAGTCAACTACCGTGTGTTCGCAGCACTTTCTCGACCAGCATGACTCTCGCTCCTGCTGGGCGCTGGTGCGGTATTCCCGCGCGTTACCGCGCGGCGATGTTGGCATCGCCACAGGTTTGGAACTGCGGAACGGCGGTCGGGCACCGGTTAGCGTGTTGACGCCCGGCCACCGACGACCGGTGCTGATGTCTGTTCTTCCGGGTCACCGCCGCGTCGGTGTGCCCTGCCCCGGCTGGAGGAAGCAGCTTTGCGGCGAGAACTGCCGCCCGTGTTCCGCGCACTAGGCAACCACAACTACAGACTGTGGGCGGGCGCTGACCTGGTCTCTGTCACCGGTACCTGGATGCAGGTGCTCGGGCTGAACTGGGTTGTGCTGGCCATGACGGGCTCCGCCACCTCGCTGGGCGTCTCGGTGCTGCTCAGCACCCTGCCCGCACTGCTGTTCGGGCCGTGGGCCGGTGCCCTGGCCGACCGGTTCCCGCCCCGGCGGATCGTGCTGATCGCGGAGAGCACGCACCTGGTGCTGGCGCTGCTGCTGGCGCTGGTGGTGTGGACTGGACTGCCGGTCGGCGCCATCTACGCCCTCACGGCACTGTCCGGGCTGGTCGGCACCTTCGGCGGGCCGGCGCTGGGTCGCTTCGCCAGCCAGGTGGTTCCCAGGAACGATCTCGGCAACGCGCTGGCGTGGAACTCGATCGTCAACTCGATCGGCAGGGTGCTCGGCATGAGCCTGGCCGGGGTGCTCGTCGCGGTCGGCAGCGAACCGCTGCTGTTCCTTGTCAACGCGGCGACCTTCGTCGCCGTCATAGCGACCGTCCTCGTGATGCGGCCCGGTGAGTTCTACCCGATCGCGGTGAGCGACCCCGAGCTCGCGGGTGTCAGGGCAGGACTGACCTACGTGCGCGGACAGCGGGCGCTGTTGCTGCTGTTCGCGCTGGGGTTCGTGCTGTCAAGCCTCGGCCGCAACTACCAGGTCACGATGGCCGCCATGGCGGAAGGACCGCTGGGAGCCGGTGCGGCTGGCTACGGTGTGCTGTCGTCGGTGTTCGCCGTCGGCACAGTGGTCGGCGGTGTGGTGACCGCCCGTTTCCGGGAGCTGACGATCCCGCTGCTGCTCGGTGCCGCCGCCTTCACCAGCGTGCTGCAGGCGATCAGTGGCTTCCTGCCCAACCTGGTCGGCTTCGCGGCGATGATCCTGCCGATCGCCGCGGGTGCCGTGCTCATCGACACCGCGAAGAGCACTCGCCTGCAACTGGATTCCGACGAGGGGATGCGCGGCCGGGTACTCGCCGTCCAGGGCACCGTCGCCGCGGCCGCCGGAGCCGTTGGCGCGCCGCTGCTCGGCTGGTTGGCGGAGCGGTTCGGACCGCCACAGGCGCTGCTGGTGGCAGGACTGACCACGCTTGTCGCTACCGCGGCGGCCGCGGCCGCTTTCAGATCGGCCAGGCAGCAGGCAGGCGAACCGGTGGGGGCGAATCCCGTCGCAGCCACGGCCGGGAGCTGAACCCCGGGCACGGACCGGTCGGCCCGGCCGTCGCACCCTGCGCGCCGCCCCACGACACTGGTTCGAGGTGCACCTGCTGCGGCAGCATGTGCACCTCGAACCACGAGCTGTCAGGACGTGCGGTAGGACTGGCGGACCTCCTGGACATACGGCGCGGGAGCCACCGTAGCCCTGATCTCAACCTGCCGGTGCCGTTCGACACCGGGTTTGGTGGAGTTGGGCTCCTCGCCCCACAGCACCGTGACGTCCGTGCCCGGCTCGGCGACCGCGGCATCGACCGTGGCCAGCGACACGAAAGCCTGCTCGTTGGCGATGTAACCCACGTCAAGCGACAGGCCCACCGCTGCCCCACCTCGCAGCACCGTGTCCACGTGGAAGAACGCGTAACGGGACTTCGGCAGCTCGATGTACTTCGCCGGGACACCCGGTTCGGCCAGAGACCGGAACACAGCGGCGACGTCGTCGGGGTTCCACACCAACGTCACCTTGGCGCGGCGGGAACCGGCAGCCATCCGTTCCAGCGCCTCCCGGCCCAGGAAGTCGTGATCGAACTTGACCGTGTGCCCGTAGCCGAGGTCGTACGGCGTGACGTAGTAGTCACTGATCTCCGGCGAGTTCATGCTGCCGCCCAGTGATCCGAGCGCATCGGCGCCCAGCCACTGGCGGTACGCGGTCAGCTCGGGACCGAAGATGGCCGGCACCGCCGTCGGGACCCAGCCCGATTCCAGGTTGGCCGTCGAATAGGCCTTGGCTCCAGCCCGCACGAGACCGAATTCCTCACCTGCCTCCAGGATCGCGGCGAGTACGTCGTCACCCTCATGCCACGGCCCGAACAGTTCGAAGCCGGGCCTGCCCGCCATGCCGTGCCGCAGCGCCCGCACCCGATGGCCCGCGATGGTGAATTCGGTCATGTGGAAGAACTTCACGGCGGGCAGCGGGCGGCCGGTCAGCCTCTCGACGAGGGGTTTCGCCGTCGGCCCCTGCAGTTCGTAGCGGTAGACCGTAGGAGGCCCGGACGGCCGGTCGGCGGAGTTCTCGTCCCGCTCGATAGTGACGTCGTAGCCCCCGGCCTCGGCGTTGTACTGCAGCCAGTTCGGCACGGTCGGGTGACCGACGAGGTCGAACAGCCCGTCCTCGAGGTGGAAAAGGATGGCGTCGCCGATGATGTGGCCGTCGGCGTTGACGGCGACGTACTGCTTGGCCTTGCCGGGGGTGAAGTTCGCGAACGTGTTGACCCCGAAGTCGGACAGCAGCCGCGGGGCGTCCGGACCGCTGAGGTAGAGATCGGTCATGTGGTGCGACTGGTCCAGCAGCGCGCACGAGGTGCGCCACGCCCGCTGCTCCGAGCGCCAGTTCGTGAACTCCGGCTTGACCGGGAACGTGTGCGGGCGAACGGTCGAGTGACGCAGTAGCTCCACCGGGGATCCCGCACGCTGGATCGCGGTCTCGAGACTTTGCGCTCCCATAGTAAGACGCCCTCCTGTGGCCGACTCGTCATTCGACAGCCGCGACGCTTGACGTGTTGTGGCGTTGACTCCGGTTCCGCTTTCGAAGTCCAATCAGGACATCAGAGCCCGCCGGCCGCCGGGTGAACCCGGCGGCCGACGAGCGAGCGAGCACTCAGAACTTGTCGGGCAAGCCCTCCGGCGCGTTGTACTGCACCTCCGCCGCCTTCAACCCGTACTTGTTCTCGGCGCTGGGCTTGAACTGGTACAGGGTGGTGGTGCGGGGCAGGATCCGGTTATCGGCGCCGAGCTTGACCTCACCGTTGAGCCCCTGGAAGGTCAGCGTGTCGGTGCTGGCGATCGCCTCACGGATGCCCTTACCGCTCAGGTCACCCATCTCGATGGCCTTCTCCAGGATCGTCGTCGTGGTGACCGCCTGCATGTAGCCGTAGACGTACTGCAGGGTGACCGGCTTGTCCCCGATGGAGTCCTTCAGGTTCTTGATGCCCTCCACCGAGGTGTCTTCCAGGTCGTTGCCGGGGCCGGTGAACACGAAGTTCGACTGCAGGTACTTGGCCACCTCCGGCATGTCGGCGAAACCGATGTTGTGGGCGATGAACTCCGACACCCAGGTGGGGTTGAAGTTGAGCTGGCTGGCCGCCGCCACCATCGAGGGCGTGTTGCCCTCCGCGCCACCGAAGGCCACGACCGAGCACTGGGCGCTCTTCAGGGCTTGCATCTGGGCGGTGAACTGGGTGTCGGTCGGGTTGAACCGCTGCACCTCGGTCACCTTGCTACCGAGCTTGTCGGTGATGTACTCCATGCCCTCGACGACGGCGTCACCCCAGTCGTTCTCCATGACCAGGGCGCAGTACTTCGCGGAGTCGGCCTTCGCGCGGCCGGAGCTGTTGAGGTAGGAGACGGCGTTGACGACGTTGGTCTGGTACGAGCCGAAGATCGGCACGAGGCTCGGCTCGTCCTTGATGTTCGCGTCCTGGTTGCTCGGCACGGCGTTACCGTCGTTGCGCATCATCAGCGGCACGAGTGCCTTCACCGACGGGGTGCCGAGGATGCCGGACAACATGACGACGTCGCCCCGGATCTTCTCGTACGCCTGCACCGCCAGCTGAGCGTTGTACTGGTTGTCGGCGGTGACGAGTTCGATCTTGTACTTGCCCGCGACACCGCCTTGCGAGTTCACCTTGTCGAACCACGCGTTCTGCCCGACCAGTTGCTCCTTGGCGCCCGCGGCGATGGGCCCACTCAGGGCCAGGATGTTGCCGACCTTGATGGTGCCCTGGTCGGGGTCGAACCCGGGCACGGCGGCCAACCCATCGGCTCCGCCCTCCGAGGAGCTGTCGGTACTCTGCGCGGCGCAGCCGGTGAGCGCCACGGCAAACGCTAAGGCCGCGGCACCGCTGGTGAGAAGACGTCGCTTCATAGTGTGTCCCTTTCGGATGGTAACAGCGCTGTTACGCTGGGTTTGCGGCGGATCGGCGAGCCTGGAGGGCTCGGCGCGCACGGCCGAGGAGCGCCACCAGGCCTTTGGACTCCAGCAGCAGGAACGCGACGATGAGGCTGCCGTACAGGATCAGGTTGAGATCCGTGGTGGACAGTCCATCGCTGCCCGGCGTCCCCATGAACGGCAGCTTGTCGGAGAAGTTGTCGACCAGAACCGGGACCATACTGACGAAGATCGCGCCCAGCACGGGACCGAAGGTCGAGCCAAGGCCGCCGATCACGATGATCGCCAGGTACTGAACGGACAGGTTGACATCGAAGTTGTCCGGGCGGATGTACTGCAGGTTGACGGCGAGCAGGCCACCGGCCAGCCCGGCGATGGCGGTCGAGAGGATGAAGGCGTTCGCCTGGGTGCGCATCATCCTCACGCCCAGCACCTCCGCCGCGATGTCGTGGTCACGCACCGCCTGCATCGCGCGCCCCCCTCGCGTGCGCATCACGTTGGCGGTGAACAGCAGCACCAGCGCCAGGCAGCCCCAGATGAGGATGAAAAGGCTCTGCTCGCGCAGGAAGTAGATCGAGCCGAGCTGCAGCTGCTCGAAGTCGATCGGGCCGAGGGTCGCGCGTGCCGAGACGACGGTCCCCTCGTTCCCGCCCGTGACCGACGGCAGGTTGCGGCCGAGGAAAACCCCCAAGAACACCAGTCCCAGCGACACGATCGCAAGGTAGGGGCCCTTGAGCCGCAACGCGAACGGCGCCACGAGCGCACCGCAGATCCCACCCGCGAGCGCGGCCGCCGGGAGCCAGACCACCATGGGAAGTCCCATGGTTCCCCCCACGTACTGGGTGGTGAACGCCCCGACGCTGACGAAGAACGCGTGGCCGAGGGAGATCTGCCCGGCGTAGCCGGTCAGCACATTGAGACCCACCGCGGCGATAGCGGCGGTACCGGTCGCGTTCAGCACGCCCAGCCAGTACGTGTCACCGAAGTTCATCGGGAACGCGACGATGAGCACCAGGAGCGCCACGAGACCCCACCGGGCCGAGCGGGAACCGACCAAGCGCGGGTTGGCCGCCTCACGAGCCTTTCCGGGCGCCTCGACAGGGTCGACGGATACTGCCTGCTGTGAGGTCATCACGCTCTCCTCACCTTCCGTGTCCCGAAAAGCCCCTCGGGGCGAACCAGCAGAATGGTGATCATGACGATGTAGGGCACCACCTCGGAGAAGCCCTTGCCGAAGCTCTCGGGGACCGTGGCAACGGCGAACTGCTGGACGATGCCCATGACGAGACCGCCAATGACAGCCCCCAGCGGGGACTCGATGCCACCCAGGATGATCACGGGAAGCGCGAGGAGGGCATACAACTCCAGGCCCGGCCGTGCGCCACCGCCTGCCGCGGTGGCGAGGAACATGCCTGCTACGGCGCCGAACGAACCCGCGAGCGCCCACGACAACCGGTGCACGAGCCGGTCGCTGATGCCCTGGGCCAGCGCCGCCTCCGCATCAACGGCCGTCGCCTGCATGGCCAGACCCAGGCGGGTGCGACGCAGGAACAGCGCGAGCGCCACCAGCAGCACGGCCGTCACCACCACCACCGCGATGTCGCGATGATTCACCGAGACCGGTCCCAACTGGAAATGAGCCAGGCCCCACGGATCGGCGATAGCCAAGGGTTTCGTGCCCCAGATGCCGTAGAAGATGGGCGGGATGAGGATCAACAGCCCGAACGTCACCAGGATCGGCGTGAACAGGTTCGAGTTCGCGATCCGGTGGACGATCAACGCCTCGAGCAGCACCGCGATACCCGCCGTGGCGAGCACGGCGAGCAACACCGCGATCGGGAACGGCAAATTCAACGTACGGCTGGCGGCATACGTGAAGTAGGCACCCATCACGACGAAGGCACCCTGTGTCAGGTTGAGCACCCCGGTCGATCGGGCGACGACGACGAAGCCGAGCGCGAGAAGCCCGTAGAGGCAGCCCAGCGTGATCCCTCCGACGAGGACCTGAAGTTGCTCGGTCACCGCCGTGCCTCCTTTCCCTGTTGCGAAGCGGCAACGGCCCCACTGCTCACGGCCTTGCGCACGACGTCCTCGTCGCTGCCGCCCAGGTAGGCGCGGATCACCCTGGGGTCGGAGATGGCCACCTCGGGTGGCTCGCAGCAGATGACCTCCCCGAAATCGAGCACCAGCACCCGGTCGGCATAGCGCCGGACGAGGGCCATGTCGTGCTCGATCATCACGACGGTGAGGTCAAGCCGCTCCTTTGCCTGCAGTACCCAATCGGCGAGTTCGCGGCTCTCGCCGGCGTTGAGTCCCGCCACCGGTTCGTCGAGCAGGAGCAGCCGGGGCTCCATGGCGAGGGCCCGCGCCAGTTCGATCCGCTTCTTGACGCCGTAAGGCAGATCGCGGACCTCGTGGTCGCGCAACTCGCCCAAGCCCATGATCTCCAGGAGTGGTTCACAGGCGACCCTCGCCTCGCGCTCCTCGCGCCTGGCCCGACCGAACCACAACCCACCACTGAGGATGCCCGCGCGCATCGTGTGGTGCCGTCCGAGGACGACGTTGTCCAGGACGGTCATCTCGTCGAAGAGGGCGAGGTTCTGGAAGGTGCGCGCGATGCCAAGCGACGCGATCGTCGGCGGCCTGCGCCCGATCAGCGAGCTCCCTGCGAACAAGACCTCGCCGTGGTTGGGTTGGTAGACCCCGTTCAGCACGTTGAGCATCGACGTCTTACCCGCGCCGTTGGGTCCGATGATCGCGAAGAACTCCCCATGGCGAACCTCGAAGCTCACGTCGCGAATGGCGTGGACTCCACCGAAGGAGAGCCCGACGTCGCGCACCTCAAGCAACGGCGGTTGTTGGGTCATGCCTGGCCTCCGCTCGGCGCCAAGTCCTGCGAGTCCTCGTCGAGTCCGAGGTAGAACGCCTGAATCTCCGGATCCTCGAGCAGTTCCTGACTGGGACCCGACTTGGTGACCCGGCCGTGCGACAGCACGTAGCCGTAGTCGGAGACGCCAAGCGCCATCGTCGCGTTCTGCTCAATGAGCAGCACGCTCGTGCCAGCCTCCCTGATCGTGGCGATGGTGTCTCGAACTTGGGAAACCACCTTGGGCGCCAGACCGAGCGACGGCTCGTCCAGCACGATGAGTCTCGGCGATTGCATGAGGGCACGTCCGATGGCGAGCATCTGCTGCTCACCCCCGGACAGGTACCCCGCGTGCTGGTCGCTGCGCTCCGCCAGCACGGGAAACATCTCCAGGATCTCCTCGGTCCGCCGCCGCAGCTCGGCGTCGTTGCGCTGCGTGATGCCGCCCACGATGAGGTTCTCGGCAACGGTCAGCTCTGCGAAGACGCGACGCCCCTCAAGGGTCTGGCTGATCCCGCCGCGCACGATGTCGCGAGGACCGCGCCCGGCGATGGATCGTCCCTCCCAGAGGATCTCGCCCGCGCTGACTACTCCACCGTGGAACGAGAGCATCCCCGTCACACTGCGTGCGAGCGTGGTCTTACCGGCACCGTTGACGCCCATGAGGGCGACCACCGTGCCGGGCGAGACCGAGAGACTCACGTCGTGCAGGGCCTGCACGTTCTTTCCGTAACGCACTGCCAGTCCTCGGACCGAAAGGCATTGTGAGGTGTCGGCTGGCGGGTGTTCCACCGGCTCTCCTTCACGTCGTCGTAGAAGGGATGGACGCGAGAACGTGTTCGGGTCGCTCGGCCCGAGGAACGGATGACCACCGGGTGCCGTGGGCGTACCGGACGGTTCGCGCACCGTCGGCATGGTCGCGACCGCCCGGCCACCGAGGTTCCTCGTCACGGTCGGCGTCGCGTGCTCAGCCAAGCACGGCCCCGCCGACGCGGGCACGGTCAGCGGTCGTAAGGCTCCTACGACATTTGACGTAGGCCGTGGCCGCTCCGGTCTTGCGCCGGTCGTCATTGGCCGGCCGCCGTGCGGCTTGCCGATGTGCCGCGCATCGGGAATCCGGGGCTGAGCGCGGTCGTCACCGGCGAGCCGCTGCCCTGGTCAGACATACTGGCGGACCAGACTCTGTGCGACGCATACGGGCTTTCCGCCTCCCTCGATCTCGAAGGTCACCGTGAGCTTGGTCTGCACCCCGCCGTCGATCTCCATCGCCTCGTCCACCACGGCGGTGGCACGCACCTTGCTCCCGACCGGGACGGGGGCAGGAAACCGTGCCTTGTCGAGCCCGTAGTTGACGCCCATGGAGAAGCCCTCGAAGCGCAGAATCTGCGGCAGCACCGTCGGGATCAACGACAGGGTCAAGAACCCGTGGGCGATCGTCGTCCCGAAAGGACCGTCCTTGGCACGCGCTGGATCGACGTGGATCCACTGGTGGTCCCCGGTCGCGTCGGCGAAGTGGTTCACCTGTTCCTGGGTCACCTCGTGCCACGCCGAGTAGCCCAGGGGTTGGCCGACCAGGGCCTTGACCCCCTCGACTCCGACGGCAACGGCGGGCTCGGTCATGCTCGGCTCCTCATCATGGGGTGGGCTGGTGCTGCGATTTCTCGGGGGATTTCTCGGGGGATTTCTCGGGAAAGTTCTCGGTGGCGATCGCGCGGGCCCACCGGGCGTCGGCTTTGCCGGACGGGCTGCGTTTGACCTCGTCGGTGACGACCAGCACGGTCGGACGCTTGTAGTTCGCCAGTTCCCTTCCCACGTGCTCCTTGAGCTGCTCAAGGGTCAGAGACTCGCCCTCGCGAAGGGAGACGACGGCGGCGACGCGATGTCCCCATCGCGCATCGGGCACCCCGACGACCATGGCGTCGCGAACGGCTGGGTGACGCACGACGACGTTCTCGACCTCCTCGGCGAAGACCTTCTCACCGCCGGTGTTGATGACCTGGCTTCCCCGGCCGTGGAAGGTCACCGTGCCGTCCTCGTCGATCGAGGCGAGGTCACCGGGGACGGCCCAGCGGCGGCCGTCGAACACCCGGAAGGTCTGGGCTGTCTTCTCCTCGTCGCCCTGGTAGTGGATGTACTCGTCGGTGGGTGCGGCGAGCATGCCAACCTGGCCCGAGCCGGGGACAACATCGCGACCGGTCTCGTCGACGATCCGGGCTCCGGGAACGAGCGAGAAACGGGAGGTGGTGACGTGATCGCCGCGCCGGGTCTGCGACACCGCGAACGGCCCGCCTTCCGATGCGGCGACGATGTCGCGGCAGAGGAAATCGCCGTGCTCGAGCAGCCGCTGCTTGCACTCGGCGCTCCACGTCACGCCAACGGAGAGCACACGCCGCAGGCTGGACAGGTCGTACGGCCTGCCGGCCTGGCGAGCCCTGTCCAGAGCGTCGGCAAGCGGCCGGGCGAAAACGTCACCCACGATCGAGACGGTGTCGGCGCGTTGCCGCTCGATCAGCCGCAGCAGTTCGTCGGCGTCGTAGGAGCGGCCGGCCAGGTAGGCGACCCGGCCGCCCGCTACCAGCGCGCCGAGGCTGGTGTAGCTCCCGGTCGCGTGCATGAGCGGCGGAGCCGGAATGGTCACGATCGGGTAGGTGTCGCTCGCGACCGAGGCGAGGTACTCCTCCAGCTCGGCAAGGGTCGCGGGCGCCCGCAGCCCCATGAGCAGGAAGCTGTTGGCGCAGATGACGTCGTAGAGCCAGGAATGGCGGACGAGGACGCCGCGCGGTCGCCCGGTGGTTCCGCCCGTGTACATGAGCCAGTCGTCGTCGCCCCGCTGGCTCGCGGCAAGCGGCGAACAGGTCCGCTGCACCTCGTCGTAGCCGATCCGCCCGTGGCCGGGGGTCTCGGTGTGCAGTACGACCGCGGTGCGTAGCGGCGTCGTCGCGACCGCTGCCGCGGGCTCGACGGTGCCCGCCAAGGCCGCGTCGTACACGGCGGCCTCGACGTGCGCGTCGTCGAACAGGGCGGTGATTTCCTCGGCCTTGTAGCGAAAATTGACGTTGACCGGCACGGCGCGCACTTTGAGAACGGCCCACAGGGTCGCGAGGTATTCGGGCCCGTTGTACTGAGCCACGGCCACGCGGCTGCCGTGGCCGATGCCCGCGTCCTTGAGGTGGTGTGCCAGCCGGGCGGCCTGATTCTCCAGCTCGCGCCAGCTCACATCACGCCCGGCGTGGGAGATCGCGATGGCGCCCGGCCGTGCGCGGGCCACGGTCTCCAGTACGGTCGCGAAACTTTCCTTCACGCCTGCGACCCCTCGCCGGTAGCGTCCGGTAGGGACTGCTTGTCGGGACCGAACGGATTGGCGGAACCGTCGTTGAGCATCACGTCGATGGCGGTCGGAGCGGCGGGATTGACAGGCACCGGTTACTCCTGGGGGCTGGGTGGTGGAGTGGGACGGAAGTCCTGCGGCTGGCTGCCGAAGGTGCTGGGGAACATCGCCGCGATGGCATCGGCGTCCCAGCCTCCGTCCTGGTAGGCGACCGCGACCTCCGTGGGGTGGGACCATAGTGAGATCCGGTCTCCACCGGCTCCGAGAACCTGGCCCGTCACTCCCGCGGCGGCGTCAGAGGCGAGGAATACCACCAGCGGCGCGACATCCGCTGGTGTTCCGAGCCCTCCGCGACGGATTTCCCTCGGGATGGGCTCCCCGGCATCCGCGCGTTCCACCAGCTCGCCCAGGCCGGGAATGGTGGCGACCATGCGCGTCAGCGCCACCGGCACGATTCCGTTCACCATCACGTCGTGACGTTCGCACTCCATGGCCCAGGTGCGTACCAGTCCGATAATGGCCGCCTTGGACGCTGAGTACGCCGTCTGACCGAAGCTGGCGCGCTGCCCCGCCGGGGAGCCGACGAGGATGAGCCGCCCGCCGGTCCCCTGCTCGCGGAAGTGGCGCACCGCCGCGCGACCGCACGTGAACGTCCCGCGTAGGTGAGTGTGGACGACGGAGTCGAAGTCGTCGTCCGTGGTCTTCGGCAAGGTCCGGTCGCGTAGAACTCCGGCGTTGGTGACTACGACATCGAGACGACCGAACGCGGCGACCGCCGCCTGCACGAGGGCGTCGGCGGACTCCGCCGTGCCGACGGCGGAGTGCTCCGCCACCGCGGTGCCCCCCGCCTGCTGGATGAGCTTGACGGCATCGTCAGCGGCGCTGCCGTCGAGGTCGTTGACGACGACACTCGCGCCTGCCGCGGCGAGCGCGGCGGCATACGCCCGGCCGAGTCCGCGACCTGCTCCGGTCACGACGGCCACCTTGCCGCTGAGGTCCACGCGCACCCACTCCTTTGTCGGGCCGCGCCGCCGGAAGACGGCGCGTGACTGAGATGGCGGGCACGTTATTCCAACTTGTGTCGGACGTCAACAAGGTGCCTCAGGAGCACTCCGCATTACTCCGCATTACTGCGCAGCTACTCCGTAACGGAAGGCCACCGCACCGGCATCACGTCTCGCGGGGAGGCACCTGGATGCTCTCGATCACCGACTCGGCGGCGCGACGTGCGCCACGAGCCAGGGACTCGCGCAGGCGGAGTGCGACGTGCTCGGCCCGGACCGCCGGCCAGTCCCCCGGCAGGAGTTGCACGGGAAGCCCCGGGTCGTGGCGTACCAACATGAGCCATTCGGCCAGCAGCGCCAGCTGCCGAGCCAGGTCGTCCTCCGCCTGCGGCAATGGGTCGGCCACGTCCCACCGCGCCAGGAAGCCCTCGTAGGCGCCCCGCAGCGCGGTGAGGTCCCAAGCATCCCTCACCAGGGTGGACACCTCCGTGGGGTCGGCGACCGTGGCGTGGAACACCTTGAGGCCGTCGTTGCCGGGCACGCCGTCGAGCACCTCGCGGACGTCGACGACGCGAGGCGCGATCCACAGGCCGTTCTGGAGCATGCCGAAACCCGCCCAGACCAGCCGTGACCGCAACAGGTGGCGGTCGGCTCGGCGTTGCTCGGGAAAGGAGAACCCCAGCAGTGTCCAGCGACCGTCCCAATCCCGGTTCACGGCCGAGCGCCACGCCCGGTGGCCACCCTCTTCCAGCGTGTCGCGGGTGTGCTTGGAGGGGCGCAGGTAGATCCGCTTGCCTCGGCGCACCTTCTCCAGCGTTCCCCTGCGCAACATCCGGCTGATCGTGGATCTGGCCGCATACTCCCCGACACCGACCTTGCCCAGCGTGGTGATGTAGCTTCCCGAGAAGACCGCCATGCACGGATCGCCGACGTACTCCGCGCAGAAGAGCAGGATGTAGGTCTGTGGCCGGATTCGTGGTGACGACTCCTGGCTGCCCACCTCCTCGGCGCCCTCGGTGGCCGGTGTTTCGGTCGGCATGGACTCTCCTCGTCGGCTCGGCTCACGGTGATCCGGCAGGCCAGCCACCGAATGCGACCGCAGGCGACCGCAGGCGACCGGCCAACCTCACCAGGTTAGTCACCATCATGACGACCGACAGGCATCTGGTGAAACATGGCCCCGTCGTGGCGAGCGCGGATGCCGCCGAGCTCGTGGAGCGAGGCGGCCCGCACAGGCGATCAGACCCACGAGGTCGACCAGCGCACCGCCCCGAATCGCCGCGATCGCCACGGTGGTCGGGCACCGAGGTTCGGCGGCCGCGAGTGCCAACCTCGTCGAGCGGTCGTACGAGGGGGTTCCCGGTCGCCGGAGACAACCGCCGGGTCACGGTGGCCCGCACCTTACCTACGGGTGCGAGCGAGCTTTCGGAAACTTCCGGTCCACTGTGGCCGAATCGCTGTCGGGCGACACGGGTGGCTGCACGAAACCCACCTGGCCACACCACGCTTTCCCCGCCAGGCACTCAGCGGATCCGGTGTGCTGAAGCGCGCACACGCGAATTGTGGATCGTCGTGATGGGTGCCCGGCCCCGAGTGGCGAGGAATATCGAAGCCGCACCGGCGTTCCCGGTGGGAACCCCGCACCTGTTGTGGGGGGACGTGGACACCGCCTCGCCCTCCCCCTGCCGCGGTGATCGTGCGGGTCATGCCGGGCTGGATATCCAACGGAGTCTTGCTTGCCTGTGAATCTGGTCGACACCGTCGTCACAGGAACTGTCACGGGAACCCCGTCTCTCATTCCAGAGGGTTGGCACACCGCCTCACACCTCAACTACCCGGCCTTGCGTCTAGTGCCCGTGCGGCTCACCCTCGGAGTGCCTGTCCGGCGCGGGCTCCCCGGAGGGCGGATCGGTTCGCTGTGGACCGGATCCGTCCGGCTGCTCCGGCTGCTCCGGCGGAGTGGAGGGGTGGTCGTGCTCCGCGCCCGTCTCGGGATGTTCGCCGCCCTCGTCGTGGCTGCCGCCCCCGCCTTCGTGGGAGTGGCTGAGTCCGGCGAGCATGCCCGGTGCCGCGGTCACGGCGACCAGCACGGCCGCGCCACCGATGACCAGCCGGTAGGGCAGGGGCGAGAAGCGGGAGCCGTGCTCGCCCGACAACAGCCGCCATGCGCCCGTGACCAGCACGACGCACTCCAGCAGGGTCGCCAGGATGTCGGCGGTTCCCGCCGCCTCTGCTTCGCCCGCGTGGGGTCCGAACGGCAGGCCGACGGCGCGGGTGAGGACCCACAGCCCGATGGCACCGAGGTTGGCCGCCACGCCCACCGCGACGACGGCGCGGCTGGGACGTCTGAGTACCGCCGCTGCCCAGCCGAGCTGGAACACGGCAAGGCCGCCGAAGAACAACCCGGAAAGCGCCCATTCCCGCCAGTGGCCGGGTATCACCGCGAGATGGATCAGCGCCGCGCCGGCCGAGGCCAGGGCGGCCACCGCCGTGGCCAGCCGGATGTCGGTTCTGCTTCGCATGTTCATGAACTCCCTGTCTGCTGCCGTGGTCGCTGCCGATGAACCGCAACGGCACGGACTAGACCCGCATGACCTGGAGTTCGCGCACCGGATCGGGCGGTGCGCGGCAGGCGTGACGGCGCCGCGGAGCGGCTGGGGCCGGTGGTGCGGGCAGCGGGACGGCCTCGTCGCACCACCCCGTCAGTGCCCCCGCCGTGCCGTGGTCGTCGCCACGAAGGCACAGGTAACCGCAGGGCGGGTCGCTCGCGGGATCATGGTGTTCAGACCGCTCGGGATGCTCTACCGACTCGTCGGCGCCGTGCCACAGCCACGCGGGCGCCCGGCCGGCGGTGGCCTCGGAGGCGATCGCGTGGCCTCCCGAGTGTGGCCCGAGCAGGTGCCCTACCAACATGAGCGCGGCACCGAGCGCGAGCAGCGCGCGCCACCCGGGCACGCGCCCTGCGCGCGTCACCACTCGTGCCATCGAACCCACCGAGTCCGCCGCCCTTGCCATGTCGGCGCGCATGCTACCCAATCACCCGTGGCCACGAGGAGACAGCTCGATATCTGTCCATTGTGGCCATACGGTCCCTCACGGCGCGTGAGGTGGCCACTGGAGTATCGTCGCCGCGGACGGACCTGGAGGAAGGGAGCGTGGCATGGTGGCTTCGCTCGCGGGGGGTCGCTGGTGGTCACGCCGCGCTGCGCTGCTCGTGGCCTGCACGGCCACGCTGTCGCTGGTGGCCTCGTGCGCGCGGGAATCGCACGAGGACGACCACGGCGAGGCGGCCACCTCCCCGGCGCACGTGCACGCGTTGGCGATCAACCCGGCCGATGACACGTTGTACGTGGCCAGCCACGACGGCCTCTTCCGCGTCACCGGCGAGACCGGGACCGAGCAGGTGGCGGGCCTGACCCAGGATTTCATGGGCTTCGCGATCGCGGGCCCCGACCGTTTCCTCGGCAGCGGCCACCCTGGGCCGCACGACACCGACCAGCCCTCCCACCTCGGGTTGATCGAGAGCACCGACGCTGGACAGACCTGGCACTCGCTGTCGCTGGCAGGTGAGGTCGATTTCCACGCGCTGGAGGTCGAACACGACCGGGTGTACGGCTACGACAGCGTGTCCGGAACGCTCATGGTCAGCGGAGACGGCAAGACGTGGGATCGGCGCGCGCGGGTGGGCATCGCCGACCTGGCGGTATCACCGGAGGATGCCGAACACGTCGTGGTCACCACCGAGGACGGCCCAGCCCACAGCACGGACGGCGGCCGCGGTTTCGCACCCACGTCGGGCGGGCCCGTGCTGGCGTTCCTCGACTGGCCGAGCGCCGACCGGCTGGTCGGCGTCGGCACCGACGGCACCGTTCACCACAGCGCCGACGGTGGCCGCACCTGGCAGCCACGCGGGCGGGTGCCGAGCCGACCGCAGGCGATCACCACACACGGCGAGTCCGAGGTGTACGTGGCAGCCGAGGACGGCATCTACCACTCCGCCGACGACGGCGGCACGTTCACACTGTCGCGGCGCCTGTGACGGTGCCGGGCCCGGCCCAGCGGGCCCACCAACCACTTCGGCTCGATCGTCTACAACACGTCTCGTCGCGAGTTCGACTTCGTCCGCTCCCATCCGACGTGACGGCGCGCGGGACGGCAGGTACCGCGCCGGTTCATCGGTTACACGTTCACCGCGCTCGCGGGTGCGAACCGCCGACGACATTCGCGGCGGCGGCTGATCCGCCACCCGCCACCGCACCGGTTGCCCGTACCGGCGCTCAGCTCAGCGTCAGGTACAGCAGCACCACGTTGAGCGCGCTGATCACACCGGCGACCACCCAGGCGAGCATGGTGGTGAACCGATGGTTGGTGTCGGCGCCCATCAGCGTGCGGTCGCTGGTGAGCCGGACCAGTGGCGCCAGCGCGAACGGGATGCCGAACGACAACACCACCTGTGACAACACGAGTGCCCTGCTGGGGTCCACTCCGGCCGCCAGCACGACCAGTGCGGGTGTCAGGGTGATCAGCCTGCGCAGCAACAGCGGGATGCGCTTACGAAGCAAACCCTGCATGATCATCGCGCCCGCGTAGGCACCGACCGAGGTGGACGCCAGCCCGGAGGCCAGCAGACCGAGCGCGAACAGCAGGGCGATCACCGGCCCGAGCGCGTTCTGCACCGCGCCGTGCGCTCCCTCGATCGAGTCGACGCCGGTGAGTCCCTGCAGGTTCGTCGCCGCGAGCAGCAGCATGCCGAGGTTGACCGCGCCCGCCACCAGCATCGCGAGGGCGACGTCGAATCGGGTCGCTTTCAACAGGCTGCGCAGCCGGCCACCGTCGGCATGGCCGTGCCGGTCCCGGGAGAGCCCGGAGTGCAGGTAGATCGCGTGCGGCATGACAGTGGCACCGAGCATGGCCGCCGCCAGCAGGATGCTCTCGGTTCCGCTGAATCGCGGGATCAGGCCTTCGGCGGTAGCCGAGGCCGACGGCGGCTCGACGAACAACCCGACGAGGAAACCCACGGCGATCACCGAAAGGAACCCGATGATCACCCGCTCGAACCGGCGCGGGCCTCCCCTGTCGTACACCGCGAGCAGCAGCATCGAGATGGCACCTGTGATGAAACCGCCGAGCAGCAGCGGAAGTCCGAACAGCAGGTACAGCGCGATCGCGCCGCCGACCACCTCGGCCAGGTCGGTGGCGATGGCCACCAGTTCCGCCTGCGCCCAGTACGCCAGCCTGCTCGGCCTTCCCAGCCGGTCGCGTAGTGCCTCCGGCAGGGAAAGGCCGGTCACGAGACCGAGTTTGGCCGACAGGTACTGCACGACGCCCGCCATCAGGTTGGCGGCGACGATGACCCACACCAGCAGGTACCCGAACTGGGCGCCCGCGCTGACGTTGGACGCGACGTTGCCAGGGTCCACGTAGGCGATGGCGGCCACGAACGCGGGCCCGAGCAGCAGCAGGCCCGACCTGGCGCGGGCGATTCTCGGTCGTACCGATGTGCCCGAAGCCATCCCGCCCGCCTCTCGACCAACCGCGTTCGTTCCTGCGAAGACAAAGTTTAGGCGTGGCGAAGTCGTTTGTCAGTTGTGCCGTACCTCACGCGGAGGGAACGGAGGTGGCGGAAGGTCTTTCGGCCCTTGTTCACAGCTGGTACCACGGCAAACGGTTCAGGGCATGCGAGGAGCCCAGCCACGCGACGGCACGGAGCAGGGCATGCGCCCGGGTTGGGGTGTGATGCTCGCGGCATGCCTTTCCACGTTCGTTGTCAACGCCAACAGCTCCGCTGTCAGCATCCTGATCCCGCCGATCAGCGCCGACCTCGATGCGCCGGTCGGGCTGCTGCAGTGGGCGGTGACCGGTTACCTCCTGGTGGGGGCCGCCGTGATCGTCACGGCGGGGGCGCTCGGCGACGTGTTCGGCAGGCGCAAGCTGTTCCTGCTCGGCTTCGGGTTGTTCGTCGTTTCCTGTCTGATCATCGCGCTGGCCGGGAGCGGGCTGATGGTCGTGTTCGGCAGGCTCATCCAGGGGGCGGCCGGCGCGACCCTGCTGGCCAGCGGGCTGAGCCTGCTCTCGGTGAACGCCTCCGGTGACGCGCAACTGAAAGCGGTCTCGCTCTGGGGGGCCGCGGCCGCCGCGGGTGCCGCGGCGGGTCCGGTGGTTGGCGGCGTGCTCAACGAGTTGACCGGGTGGCAGGGGCTGTTCTGGGTCGACGCCGCGATCGCGGTGGCGTGCATTCCGCTGGTCGTGCGCCTGGTGCCGGAGTCGCGTGATCCGAGCAGGCCTCGCAAGATCGACGTGGCCGGGACCGTGCTGATCGCCGCCGTGCTCGTGCCGTTCGTCCTCGCGATGACCGAGGGTGCTTCCTGGGGCTGGCTCTCGTTGCCCACGCTGGCCTGCTTGGTCGCGTCCGTGCTGTCGGTGCTCGGCTTCGTGCTGGTCGAACGCCGCGTCGCCGCACCGCTGCTCGACCTGCGTCTGCTGCGCAACACCGCGCTCGTCGGCGCCACCGGCGCGATCCTCATCGGCGCAGGAGCGATCGCCGCGCTGAGCTTCGTGGTGAGCCTCTACTTCCAGCAGCCACAAGCACTCGGCATGACAAGCCTGCAGGCGGGCCTCGCGACGCTGCCCCTCGCCGCGGCGGTGGTGCTCATCGCGCCGCTGGTCGCGCCGCTGGCCCACCACTTCGGCTCCCGAACGGTCATCGGCACCGGGTTCGCGCTGCTGACCGCCTCGTTCGCCGCGCTCGCGATGGTGCGCCCGTCCTGGGACTACGGCATGTTCGTCGTTCCGCTACTGGGGGTGGCCATCGGACTGGCGTTGTCCAACTCGCCCGCCTCCTCGATCGCCACCGCGGCCGTGTCGCCCGAGCAGGTAGGGGCGGCCTCCGGGATATCCAACATGGCCCGCTATGTCGGCGGGGCGGTCATGACGGCCGTGGTCGCGGGCATCTACACGAGAGTCACCGAGCGGCGCGAGGGCGGTGGTGAGACGGCGGCAGAGGCGCTGGCCACGGCATTCTCCGGGGCATCGATCGCGATGGCGGCGTTCTCAGCGGTCGGCGTTGTGCTGGCGCTGCTCGCTGCTCGTCGCCCTCCACCGCCACGACTGGCCGACTACGCGGCGGCCGCGTCCGCGACCACCCATACCCTGCCGCTGAGTGACCGCACCGGCACGGCTTAGCAGGCGCTAGCTGCCGAGCGCGTCGAAGCTGACCACCACATCGTCGGAGTCTGGCCTGCTGCGGCACGCGAGCAAGACCCTGTCATTCGCTCGCCCACCGCTGCCCGCACCGTCGCTCACCTCGCCCTCGCAGGCGACGGCCCTGCAAGTGCCACAGACTCCGGAGCGACACGAGTACGGCAGGTCGAGCCCCGCGCGCAAACCCGAATCGAGAATGGTCTCGCCAGCGCTTACTCGCACCCGCGTGGCCGAACCGGCGTGCACGATCGTCATGCTCCTGTTGAGCTGCCCACCCTCCTCGACGACGGGGACCGGCGGCGGCACGAAGTGTTCGATGTGGATTCCTTCGGTGGGAGTCCCCATGGCCGACAACGCGTCCCGAAGTTCGGCGGTCATCGAGGCGGGACCGCAGAGGTATGCCTCGTCGACCGTACGGAGGCCGATCCGGTCCGCCAGTTCAGCGAGCACACCGGCGGTGAGGCGGCCTGGAATCGCGGGCGGCTTCACCGGTTGCCGACTGAGCAGATGCACGACCCGCAGTCGGGGCCAGTACTGTCGCTCCAGCCGCGCCAGTTGCCTGCCGAACATGATGTCGGCCACCGTCCGGTTGCCGTAGAGCAGGGTGCAGTGGCTACGCGGTTCGAGGGCCAGCACGCTAGAGACGATCGAAAGTACGGGCGTGATCCCACTGCCCGCCGCCACACCGAGCAGGTGCCGATTCGCACGCGGCGCGATACTGGCGCCGAACGTACCCGTCGGCGTCATGACTTCGACCACATCGCCCACCCGCAGGTCCGAATTGACCCAGGTGGACATCAGGCCGCCGCTGATGTGCTTCACAGCCACCCGCAGCTCGCCGTCGGCGACACCGCTGCAGATCGAGTAAGGGCGACGGACCTCGGTGCCGCCGATGCGGGCGCGCAGCGTGACATGCTGGCCTGGCCTGAACCGGTAGGCGCCGGCCAACTCGCGCGGAAGCCGGAACGCGACCGAGACCGCCGAGTGCGTCTCCCTCCGCACGTCAGCAACCTCGAGCGGGTGAAACCGCGCCAACGCGGCGCGTGGTTGCGGGTCAGGGGAAAGGATCCGCAACAGTGTCAGGAACAGCACGGACGCCACCGAGACAGCGACGGCAGCCACCATGGCCAGGTTCGCGGCGTCGGTGCCCGCGGTGACCGCGTGCGCGGTCGCGACGGCGAACAGCACGTAGCTGCTCGAGTGGATGAGCCACCACAGCCCGCGCGGCAGTAGCCGCATCAGCGCGGACGTCCCTACCACGGCCAACGACAGGTACAACCCGAGAACGCCAAGCGCGACCGGAAGCGGCCGCCACTGCGAAGCGAACGGCACGAGCACGTCGGAGGGGCCGAACGTGATGTAGCTGTCGGCCAGGATTCCTGTCAGGTGTGCGGCGGTGAAAGCCACGGCCAGACCAGCGATGAAGCGGTGCCACTCCAGCAGCGCCCGGGGATGGACCGCGGGCACCAGCCGGGTTCGCAGCAACAACCCCCAGGTGACGGTCAGTGTGAGGAGCGCCCATGCCACCAGACCGCCCGCGCGAGCGAGATACCACCACAGCTGCGGGCTCATGACCCCGCCCATCCCCTCAGGCCCGGGCTGGCCAGTCGCTGCCCGTCGGCCGTGACGGCGCACACCTCGGCATCCGACGTGTGCGCCGCCGCGATGTCGTCGGCGACGAGCACAGTCTTGGCCAGTACCTCGGCCCGCCAGGCAGAGGCTGCGAACACTGTCGCCGCCACGATCCTGCCTCGGGTCGGCAAGCCGGTTCGCGGGTCCAGCACGTGATGCACCTCCCCCTCGGCAGACATCCACCGCCTTCGCAAGGTGCTGCTGGTCACCACGGCACCGACCCTGACGGCGGCCCGGAAGAGCTCCGCACCCACCCGCCACGGGTGCTCCACCGTGATCGGCCAGCCCTCAGGATCCGGCGCCACACCTCGCACTCGAATGTCGCCGCCCACGTTGAGCAGGACTCCCCTCGCACCCGCCTGCCGCAGTTCCCCGGATACGAGATCGGCGGCGAGCCCCTTGCCGAGCCCTCCCGGGTCGAGGCCGACGCCGGTGGGAAGGCACACGGTCGAGGCCGCGAGGTCGATCTCGACGCCGCCGCATCCCGGCGCCCGGCTCGGCCGCCGGGCCGACACTTGCCCCTGGGTGGACGAGCGGACCAGAGCGAGATCGCGGTCGTAGCCATGCGCGAGCATCGCGGCATGCACCGTCGGGTCGAACAACCCCCCACTCGCCCGCCAGCCCCGCACCGCCCTGACGACGAGCACGAGAGTGTCCGGCGAGACCGCGCTGGGCCGCCCCGCGGCAGCGTTCAACTTGTTGATCTCGCTGTCGGCGCGGAACCTGCTCCAGTGGCGCTCCAGCTCGTCGAGCCTGCGCCGGGCGGTCTGCAGTAGGTCTGGGGCGTTCCGCGCCACGACGATCACGTGCGCATCGCTTCCCATGACGGGGAAGCTCGCCTCAGCTCGCATGGCTGGTGCTGACCGGTGGCGCGGTCGTCGGTGCGGGAGGCACCGCTTCACCGGGAGCGCCGACGCCGGTTGGAGGCGGGAAGGGTCGCTCGGATTGAACGGCCGTACCGGTCGCCGACGTCGGCGGCTGATCAGGCTGGTTCGCGGCCATCAACGCCATCAGGCATATCGCGGTACTCACGCTCACACCCAGCGCCACCACGCGGGCGGCGTCAATCGTCATCGTCGCCTCCAGGGGCGTGAGCTGTTTCGGCTTCCTCTCGTTCGTGGTCTTCGCCGGGTTCCTCGCCGGATCGCCGGATGTCCCGCGAAAGCGGGCCCCTGTCGTCGGCACCGGCCGGGGAGGTGAGCACCGGGGAGAGCCTGCCCGCACCTACCTCGAATCCGCTGCCGAACAGGCCGGACGCCGCGACGAGCGCTGTACTGCCCCCGGCAAGTGCCAGGCCGACCATCACGGCCACCACGAGCGCGGTATGGCGTCGCATCACACCTCCATGGATTCAAAAGCCAGGGCAGGCTCGCCCGCGGTGCGCACCAGCCGGATCACTCGTCGTGATCGGTGGCGTAGGCGTGCTCACCCTCGTCCTCGTCGTGGTCCCCGTGTTCGTCGTCCCCGTATTCGTCGTCGCCCCCGTGTTCGTCGTAGGAGCCGTCGCGATCCCGGGAAGAGTCGTCGCTCGACGGCGAGTCGCCGTAGGAGCCGGTTACCGGCCCAGGGCGGGATTCCGTCGCGGTGGCGGGAGCGACCTGCTCGGTCTGCTCGACGCTGTTCCCGCCCGTCCCGTCGAACAGACCGGAAGCGGCGGCGAGTGCCGTGCTGCCGCCCACGAGGGCGACGCTCACCCCCGCGGCGAGAACGATTCCTGCACGGCGTCGCATGAGAACCTCCTTGGTGGTTGGTGGCCGGGCGACCATCGGCAACCACGGCCTGGACCTACCAACGACGTTAGGAGCAGGTGGCACAGCGGCCGGTGCGCCGGAGGTTAGCCAAGGTAAGCCCGGGGTTAACGTTCGCCGCCGCGCGTGCGTAGTCGCACTATCGCCTGCAATCCCGAACCGTGCGGCGCTGGAACCAGCGTCACCGAACCTCCGGCGAGCTCCGCGAGGCGGCGAGTGATCGCCAGTCCCAGCCCGAAACCACCGCCGGAACGCGCGTCCTTGGCACGCCAGAACCGCTCGAACGCCCGCGCTCGCTCCTCCTCGGTCAGGCCCGGCCCCTGGTCTACGACCCGCAGCACGACCTCACCGGTCGCTGTGCCCGCCGCCGTGCCCTCCGCTGTGCCCGCCGCCGTGCCGGAGGTTTCGGGTGCGACCGAAACGGTCACGGTGCCGCCCTCGGGGGAAGCGGTGATCGCGTTGGACAGCAGATTGTCCAGCATCTGCTCCACCGACCCGGTGACCGCCCACGCGGGCGGGCAGGGTTGCACCCGCACTTCGAGGTGTACATCGCGTTCCAGGGCGACCGGCGTCCACGCATCGACGCGCTCGGTGACCACCTCGGACAGGTCGACCGCGGCCAGCTGTGGTTCGGCGGCGTCGGCACGGGCCAGCACCAGTAGCGAGTCCACCAACCTGCCGAGCCGGCTCGCCTCGGCCAGTGCCGCGTCGAGCCGATCGCGCTGGGGTGCGGGCAGGCCACGATCCAGCATCTCCAGCCGCAGCCGTAACGCGGTGAGCGGGGTGCGCAGCTGGTGAGCGGCGTCCGCGACGAACACGCGTTGCGAGTCCACCAGGCGCTGGAGTCGATCGGCCATCAGGTTGACGGTTTCCCCGAGCGAACGAAGTTCGGGCGCGCCCGAACGGGTCGACGCTCGTGCGTCCAGCTGGCCGGTGCTGAGCCTCTCCGTGACTCGCCGCAGATCGCGCACCGGCCGGGTCACACCTCGGGCGAGGAGGAAACCGACCGCCGCGACCATGACGAGCGTTCCGGCGGAAAGCAGGCCCAGCCGCAACCAGTACTGCCGCACCCGGCTGTCCAACTCGGTCATCGGGTAGCTGATCCGGACAGCACCATGCACGACACCGCCGGAGGTGACCGGTATCGCCACATACATCAGATTGTGTCCGAGGGTGTCCGACCAGCGCACACCCTCCGCTCTGCTGCCCGCGAGGGCGTCCCGTATCTCCGGCCGGGTGGAGAAGTCCCGGGGAGCGCCACCGATGCGCTCCGAGTCTGCCACGCTCAGCCCCCGGTTGTCGGCCACGACGATCCGCCCGCCACCCGACGCGTAATCCGCCAGCACGCCGTCGACGCTGGGCCGGATCCCGGCTTCCAGGTCGTCCTCCACGAGTGACGACACCGAGTGCGCGTCCCGTTCGATGCCCGCGAGCAGCACATCGGTCTCGTGACTGGCGAAAGTGAACCCGAGCGGAAGCACCAGCATGGCGAGCACCAGGAACGTGATGCTGAGGTAGGAGACGAGCAGACGTCGAGTCATGCCGGTTCGTTCAACCGGTAACCGACCCCGCGCAGCGTGCTTATCCAGCGGGGGTCGCCCAGCTTCTTGCGCAGCGACGCGATGTGCACGTCCAGCGTCTTGGTGGGTCCCCACCAGTTCTCGTCCCACACGGCGGCGATGATGTCCTCACGGCGACGCACCGTGCCCGGCTCCTCTGCGAGGTAGGCCAGTAGGTCGAACTCCCTGCCGGTCAGCTCCAGTTCCCGGTCCGACAGATGTACCCGCCTGGATGCGCGGTCGATCCTGAGTGTGCCGACGGACTCGGTGGACCGCGACCGGTGGCTCACACCCTCACCGCCCGCCCTGCGCAGTACCGCACGGACCCTGGCGACCAGTTCCCGGAAACCGAACGGCTTGACCACGTAGTCGTCGGCCCCGAGCTCGAGCAGCAGAACCCGGTCCAACTCGTCACCTCGGGCGGTGACGACGATGATCGGTGCGGACGTTCGCGACCGCAGCTGCCGGCACACCTCGCCGCCGTCCAGATCGGGCAGCCCGAGGTCGAGCAGGACGAGATCGGCCGAGGGATCGGCCAGCGCTTCCCGTCCGGTGCGTACACCGCGCACCTCGAAACCGGCGTACTCCAGCCCCTCGATCAACGGTTCGGCGATGGTTTCGTCGTCTTCCACCAGCAGCAGTCGGGCAGCCACCCCGGTCGCCTCGCCGACGCCACCCGGCTTCGACTCCGCTGTCACCGGCACACCCTTCCTCGAGGCACTCTCCGCATTGCCCGAATGCCGCCCGAACGTCGCCCGAATGTCGCCGGAATTCGGCCACCACCGGCACCTTCCGGACCTGCCTTCAACGTTACCCCAGCTCCATGACCTCCTCGGGCCGCTGACTTCGGGCCGCTGACTTCGGGACGGTGGCGAGCCGGTCGGCGGGCGGTTTCCGTGCCTGCCGCCATCCCGCGGTGTGCGGGGCCATACCGATACACCCAGGTGTCCCACTCCCCCTCATCGACATCGCCGCGTGTCATGGCGCACACGAGGTGTCCGCACGCCCGTTGGTAGGCGTCGTCGAGTGGGGGAATCGCCCCGCGGCCCGCGGTCCGGCCAGCTCCCCATCGGTGAGGCGGGCGGGGCGCCCCACACGCTCGTGCGCGAAGCGCCCGTAGGCGCAGTCCCAGCGCGCCGCGACGAGCAGGATCGCGAGCTCCCGGGCTCGCCGGGTGAGCGTTGAGCGGCACCGAGCAGCCGCCCAGAGTTCCTGCACTGCGGCGCCGAGCTCGGGCGAGAGCAGGAACGCGTTGAAGGTCCGTGCGGCTCGCCGTGCTATCCGGTCAGTGGGATGTGGCACCCGGCCGCACGCGGCCCGTTCGTGATCGCGTCCTGGACCTCGACGCCGACTGCCGTCGGGGTCTTGCGGAAACCTCGGTTCGAGCCTGCTCATGGTCTTGCCGTGGCCTCTCACATCGCGATGTCACCTGGTATCGACGCGGGCCGACCCGGTACGGCCTGGCAACTGGAAATCGGCTCCGGTAGAGGCGTTCCGGGTAGCGAGGACCGCTGTCCACAACGGACATCTCGCGGCGGATCGCGTCGCGGCGGCGGCACGGTAACGATCGCGGTAAGCGTGCTCGCGCACCGCCGCTCCGCCCGCCATCCGGCCCACCGGATTGGTGCCATCCGCACCATTGCGAAACCCGGCAAACACGGCATGATCACATCGCGCGGCAGCGGCGCTACGAAAGGGCGAACCGGCGATGATTGGCTTCACCGCGCTGATGGTTCGCGACTTTCCCACCACACTCCTCTCGCGCCAGCTCCCGACCGTCCGATGAGGAGTGTCATTCCGGTGTCCAGATAGACGAACCTGCTCGCGAGCGCAGGCATCCCTGCCGTCGCCGTGACGATCGTGAACCTTCCCTCCGCGAGCGCGCAGGATGTCGCCAGCACCGGGTACGACTCGCCCGACAACAGCTACTGGCCCACCCGCTACGGATGGGTGGCGCGGCTGGCCCGAAACGCCAAGGCCGAGTGGGGGACCGTCACCGACGTCTACGCCAAGAACGGGGCAATGATCAAGCACTTCCCCGGGGTCGTTGGGCGATCATCGCGGAGGCGATCGACAGCGTCGCCGCCACCCAGCCTGACCTGGTCATCATCGGTGGAGCGCTGGTCAACGAGTACGTGAACAACGTCGATCCCGCCACCGCCGAGGCGGACCTGCGCAGGCTCGTCACGGGTCTGCGAGAGGCGCGGCCCGGTGTCGGCATCCTGATCGTCACCTACCCCGACATCAAGTGGCCTACCTCGGGCAGGCCGTGGTCCGACAACACCGCCATCAACCACAGCGTCGCCGTCGAATTGGGTACCGGCCTTGTGGACATGCGGCAGTACATCGACGACCCATACACCGACTCGGCCGGCCTGTGCAACAGCGACAAGCCCACCTCAACGACGCGGGCCAAGCTGTGGAGGGACACCTGTGGACGCTGTTGTGGTCGTGGGCGATCCGATGCTCATCCCGATGCTGATCCCGATGCAGGCCCCGATGCCGGCAAGGCAAGGCCGCGCCCGCAGGCAGGGAAGCGTCCACTGTGTGCGGCCGCGGCCCACTCCGGCGAGCGGGGTCGCAGGCGGATGGCGATCATCGCGGTGGTGGCGGCCCGAGCAACTCGATTCCGTGCCGGGCGGCGGCGTGGCCGAGGACGGTCGGGTCCAGTCGGGCGGCGGCGGGGAGTTCCCTGACCGAAGCCGGCTCGCCGACCTCTGCGGCAAAGTCCTCGAGCCCTGAGGGTGTGGTGATCTGCAGCGTCCGCTGTGGTTCGTCGGAGGCCACCAGGAATGTGTGTGGCAGCCCGGCGGGTAACAGCACCAGGTCACCTGGTCCCGCCGGAAGCGAGGAGCCGTCGCAGCGAAACTCCGCGCGCCCGGAGAGCACGTAGAACAGTTCGTCCTCGTCGAGATGCCGGTGGAGTGGCGGCGCGAACCCGGGCGGGTTGAGGAACTCCACCACCGTGACCCTGTCACGGGTTTGCGCGCCGACAGCCTTCGTGGTGACGAGGCTGCCAAGAAACCAGATCGCTTCGCCCTCACCATCACGCCGGACGAAGGGCTTGCTGGAGCCTGTCCGTGTCATCGTCGCCTCATTTCAACAGACTCTAAGTCTGGTCAATATTCTGTTAGTATGACTCGACGGTGAGCGATGTCAAGGAAGGTCGGCCACGCCGGCAGTACCGGTCCCAGGTCCGGGAAGAGGGAGCACGGCGCACCCGCCTGGCGATAGCGAAGGCGGCGACGGAACTGTTCGTCGAGCGCGGCTACGCGGGAACGTCCCTCACCGAGGTCGCTCGCGCCGCGGGGGTCGCCAGGCCCACGGTCTTCGCCGCCTTCGGCTCCAAGTCCAACCTGCTCAAGCACGTGCTCGATCAGGCTCTCGCAGGCGACGACGCCCCGGTCGCCGTCGCCGACCGGCCGTGGTTTCGACCGGTGTGGGAGGCTACGACACCCGCGGACGTACTCCGGGCCTACGCCGACGTGTGCCTGGTTATCGGCGGACGCGCCGCGGCGCTGTTCGAAACGGTTCGCAGGGCCGCCGACGACTCGCCCGAGGTGGCCGAGCTGTGGGCGACGCTGCGAGCCAACCGCAGGACCGGCGCCGCCATGGTGATCACGGCGATCACGGCCGTCGGCGACCTCGCCCCTGGTCTTGGTGAGGAACGGGCCGTCGACATCCTGTGGGTGTTCAACGACCCTGGCCTCTACGCGACGTTGGTGAACGATCGCGGTTGGTCCACCGACGGGTTCCGGGACTGGCTCGCCGAAATGATGCGGCATGCGTTGCTCGCGGACTGAGTGCCACGCGGGGGCAGTCCGCAGCCCGGCCAGTGGTCGAGTCAGTGGTCGCGTCAGTGGTCGCGTCAGTAGTCGTCGCGCCCGGTGAACTGTTCTTCCAGCAGTTCCGCCGAGCCGGTGACCAGTTCCAGTGGATCGACGAACTCGTTGATGTCGAGGTTGACCAGTGGCAGCGAGTGCCGCAGCACCAGGTATTCGCCCATGAGAACGGCACCGCCCACCACGGTGGTGTTGCCTATCTCGCTCAGCACGGCAGGCAGATCGACCTGGCCGAGGCGCGCGAACGGAGTCGCGATCTGGACCCATTCCTCCTTCCTGTCCATAATCTCCCTGGCCACGATCACGGTCTGGGCTCGTCTGGGCGAGTACTCGTCCTCCCCGTAGCCGATCTTGATCCGGATCTCGTCCGGTTCCTCACGTACCACGTCGTACTCGTGGTGGATGTAGGCGACGAGGTCTTCCCACGATGCCACTGACGGCCTTCCCTTCCGGCTCGCGTGAACGGGTTCGATCCGCTTCGCGGACCAGGTGAGCGTACGATCCCGCGCACCCGGCTGTGACCTGTTCGCCAGGTTCGGGCCGTCCGGTCGTTCGACCGGGTCGCTGACCGGCCGTGGGGGTCTGGCGCCCCATTAGAACGTGTTCTACTCTAAGCGCTGAGTTGCCGACGGCCGGAAGGCGTCCGGTCAGCATGGAGGTGGACAACGATGCGAACCCGTGCCGCCGCGCTGCTTGAGCAGCCCGGCAAGTGGCAGATCGTCGACGTGGATCTGGACGAGCCCTCGTTCAACGAGGTCCTTGTGCGGTTCGAGGCCGCGGGGCTGTGCCATTCCGACGATCATGCCGCCACCGGGGACATGCCAGTGGGCAAGCTGCCGCTGATCGGAGGGCACGAAGGCGCGGGCGTGGTCGAGGCCGTGGGGCCAGGGGTCAGCTCACTGGCGGTCGGCGACCACGTGGTCGCGCAGTTCGTGCCGTCCTGCGGGCGCTGCGTGGCGTGCTCCTCAGGACGCGGCAACCTGTGCGATCTGGGCATGTACGCACTGGCCGGATCGATGGCCGACGGCACCTACCGGGCTCACCTCGACGGGGCGGACGTCGGGCAGATGACCATGGTCGGCACGTTCGCCAGGCACGCCGTGGTGTCGGAGTTCTCCGTCACCAAGATCGACGACGACATCCCCTTCCACGTCGCCCCGCTGCTGTCCTGCGGGGTGCCGACCGGCTGGGGCTCGGCCGAGTACGCCGCCGAGGTGGAGGCCGGGCAGACGGTGATCGTGATGGGCGTCGGCGGCGTGGGCATGAACGCGGTGCAGGCGGCCGCCGCACGGGGAGCCGCACACGTCATCGCGGTGGACCCTGCACCGTTCAAGCGTGAGTCCGCTGCCAGGTTCGGCGCCACCCACACCTTCGCCGACATCGACGAGGCCGCAGATTTCGCCCGGTCGGTCACGGGAGGGCAGGGCGCGCACTCGGCGATCGTCACCGTCGGTGTCACCACCGGCGAACACGTGGCGCAGGCGGTGAACGCCATCGGCAAGTTCGGCACCGTCGTGGTCACCGGCATCGGCGACATCCAGGCCGAGGGCCTGCCGATCAACCTGTGGATGCTGTCGATGATGCAGAAGCGCATCCAGGGAGTCATCTTCGGTATGGGCTCCCCGACCTACGAGATCCAGCGGCTCGCGACGATGTACAAGGCCGGACGGCTCAAATTGGACGAGCTGGTCACCAAGACGTACCGGCTGGACGAGATCAACCAGGCCTACGCCGACATGCACGCCGGCAGCAACGTGCGCGGCGTGATCCTGCACGAGGACTGACGCCACGCGCCGAGCGAAGGCGCCCATCGCCCGACTCGGGCGGTGGGCGCCTTCGCTCGGCGCCGGTCAGCGCCGGTCAGTGGGGTCAGCGGGAACAGCGGGAACGCAGTACCCGGTCCTCGAGTTCCCTGATCAGCGTGTGCAGCCGGGTGTCACGGACGAGCAGCCGGTCCAGCGCCGGGTTGAGCAGCCCACGCAGCAAGGACACCGGCTCCCAGGCCGCCGGCGCCGTCGTCCGTGCTCGGCGTCGCTCCACAGCGGTCACGACGGCCTGGGCCGCCTCGTGCGCGGTGATACGCCCGCGCAGCGGTGAAGGAAGCATGGCGTTCAGTGCCTCGCCGAGCGGGTCGCGATCGAGGGTGGCATGAGCCAGCCGCGTGTCCACCACCCCGAAGTAGCACACGGTCGCGGTGACACCGTGCGGTGCGAGTTCGAGCCGCAACGCCCGTCCCAACTGCTCGACGGCCGCCTTGCTGACCATGTAGGACGAGCCACCGACCGGTGGGCAGAACGCGGCGGCCGAGGCCACCACCGCGATGTGCCCTCGACTGTGCAGCAGCGGCTCCACCGTCGCCTTCGCCGTGTTGAGCACACCGAACAGGTTCACCGAAACGACCCGCTCGAAGTCGGTGGGATCGCCGACCCGCACGGTAGCGGGTTCGGGGGTGACGCCCGCGTTGGCCACCACTACGTCGAGCCTGCCCCAGCGTCGCAGCACCATCCGCACGGCCTCAGCCACGGCATCGCGGTCGCGGACATCAGCGGCCACACCGACCGCGCGGTGTTCCCCGACCTCGGTGGCGACCTGCTTCGCCGCGGCCTCGTCGGCGTCGAGGACTGCGACGAAACAGCCGCGGGCAGCCAGCGAGTGCGCCGTCTCCCGCCCGATTCCGTTGCCGCCACCGGTGACCAGAGCCACCTTCTCGTCGAGTTCCAGCCGCCTCGAGCCGGGCGGAAAGAACTTCAGCGGGTTCATCGCGACACCTCGTAGTTCTCGACGTCGAACCGGCGGGTACGACGCCGGTACTCGAACGACCAATTAGGATAGAGTCCGGCGTTCAGGCCCGCGCCGTTGGTGTAGTAACTGGTGCAGCCACCGCCCAGCCAGGTGCCACCCGCGCTGCGTTCGTGAACCTCCTCCACGAAGGCCTGCTGTGCCTCAGGGCGCACCTCGACGCGCCGGAAACCGGATTCCCGCATCCGGCGCACGGCGTCCACGATGTAGGTCAGCTGGCTCTCGATCATGAAGATCGCCGACTGGTTGCCCGCGGCACCGAACGGACCCAGCACCGTGAACAGGTTCGGGAAGCCGGAGTAGGCGGTACCGAGGTAACTCTGCGGCCGCTCGCGATACACGTCGCCGATGGTGCGGCCATCGACGCCCTTGACGCGGTCGAGCAATCCGGGGGTGGCGGTGAAACCAGTGGCGAGGATGATCGTGTCCACGCGATGTTCGGCACCGTCGCCGGTCACGACGGCGTGCGGGCCTACCTCGGTGATGCGTTCGGTGACCAGCGTGACGTTGTCCTGGCACAACGCCGGGTAGTAGTCGTCGGAGAAGATCGCGCGCTTGCAACCGATCAGGTAGTCGGGGGTCAGCCGCGCACGAAGCTCGGGGTCCCGCACCTGCCGCAGCAGTTGCAGCCTGCCGAGCAGCTCGAACGGATGGCGGAACCTGGTACTGACGAACCCGGGCAGGCCGAATGACTCGATCGCGGCGTACCAGCCACCCCTGGCCAGGCGTTGCAGCGGCGGCAGGGCACGGTAGGTCATCCGCTCGACACCGCTGATGGTCCGGTCCAGCCGAGGCACGATCCAGGGTGACGTTCGCTGGAACACCAGCAGTTCGCGTGCCACCTTGCGGACCTCGGGCACCACCTGCACGGCGGTGGCCCCGGTTCCGATCACGGCCACCCGTTCGCCGGAGAGGTCGTGGTCGTGGTCCCAGTGCAGGGTGTGGAACCGCGTTCCCCGAAACGTCGAGAGGCCGGCGATGTCGGGTATGGCCGCCTCCGCGAACGCGCCGACGGCGCTGACCAGGATGTCGGCGCTCAGTTCGCCGTTGTTGGTGGTGATGCGCCAGCGTCGGCTGTCCTCGTCGAACACCGCGTCGAGTACCTCGGTTCGCAGCCGCAGGTGTTCCACGACCCCGTGGGATTCGGCTGTCCTTCGCAGGTAGTCCAGGATCTCCTGCTGCCTGCCGTACTTGCGCCGCCACCCGGGGTTGGGTGCGAACGAGTAGGAGTACAAACTCGACGGCACGTCGCAGGCTGCGCCGGGGTAGGTGTTGCGGCTCCAGGTGCCACCGAGGTTGTTCGTCCGTTCGAGGATCACGTAGTCGTCGATTCCGGCCTGTCGCAGCCGGATGGCGAGTCCCAGGCCGCCGAATCCGGCGCCGACGATCACCACGCCGTGATGGGTCATCGCGGTGTCCTTCACAGGTCGAGTTCCAGTGTCGTGTGGCCGCGCGACAGGCAGGGCAGCATCGTGTGCTGCCGTTGCGACGGTCGCAGGATGTTGTCACGGTGCTCGACCTCGCCTGAGAGCACGGTCACCCGGCAGGTACCGCAGAAACCTTGCTGGCACGAGTACGCGATACCGGGCAGCTCACGCCGCAACGCGGCGAGTGCCGATTCGTCGGCCGCGACCTGAACCGCCCGCTTCGATCTGGCGAGGCGGATGGTGAACGGCTTGCCGTTTCGCACGGGCGGGGCGGAGAACCGTTCGCTGTACAGCCGGGCGGTCGGGCTGTGTTCGCGCAGGGCCCGCCTGGTCGGCTCGAGCAGCGGAGGTGGTCCGCAGAAGTACACGGCTGTCCCCTGCCCTGCCTGCGTGACGATCTCGACCGGGTCGACCGGCCCATGGACGTCGTCGGTGCGGACCGACACGTTGCCGCCGTAGCGGCACAGCTCGTCGAGGAACGGCAGGCTGTCACGGGAACGTCCGAGGTAGTTGAGCCGCCAGCGGGCACCCCACCGGGTAGCCTGCTGAACCATCGGCAGCAGTGCCGTGATCCCGATGCCGCCCGCGACGAAGAGATAGGACGGCTCGCGAACCAGGGGGAACGCGTTGCGGGGGCCGCGCACCGTCAGCACGTCGCCCTCACGCACCCGCTCGTGGATCTCTCGCGAGCCTCCTCCGCCGTCCCGGATCAGGCGGACCGCGATGCGGTAGCGCGCCCGGTCGGCCGCGTCGCCACACAGCGAGTACTGCCGAAGCGCTCCGGACGGAAGCCGGACATCGAGGTGTGCACCAGGCGTCCAGGCGGGCAGACTCGCACCGCCGGGGTCGGCGAGGGTGAGCGCGACGACGTCCTCGGCCACCATGGTGCGCTCGGCGACCGCGAGCGCGAGCTCGAAACCGGTCCGGCGTACCGGTTTCGGCCTGGACAGCACCGGTGCGGCCCGGCTGGCCGCGAAGAGCCTCAGGTAGCC
This sequence comes from Saccharomonospora amisosensis, assembly GCF_011761185.1. NCBI lineage: Bacteria > Bacillati > Actinomycetota > Actinomycetes > Pseudonocardiales > Pseudonocardiaceae > Saccharomonospora > Saccharomonospora amisosensis. Next base: position 2,936,109 of record NZ_JAAOYM010000001.1, read on the forward strand.
CCGGTATGCGGCCACGACGGCGTCGACGCCGGGATCGACGACGGCCTTCACCGTGCCGTCGCCTTGATGGGGGCGGTAGCCAGGTAGCGCACGGCCAGCTCCGTGCCGCCGAGTGGGACGGGTGGAAGCCGGGTTTGAGGTAGGTGGGAAGCTCGGTGAGGAAGCTGGTGACGTTCGGGATGATCCGGCGCCGAGTGGCGGCGATCCCGCTGAGGACCGGTGCCAGGTAGCGCCGGATCGGGTTGCGGGCCTTGCGCAGCTCCGGATCGTTCACGACCAGCCACGCCAGCGTGAGCATGCCGGTGGCGAACAGCGCGACGCTGCCGAAGACCGCCATCCGGGCTCGGCGCGCGTAGCCACCGTCGAGGTGCAGGTACGCGTCGAAGACCACGCTGCGGTGCTCGACCTCCTCCGCACCGTGCCAACGCAGCAGGTCGAGCAGCATCGGGTGGATGCCCGAGTTGGCCAGCCCCTCCGACTCCAGGAAGAACTTGCCCCACACGGCGGTGTAGTGCTCAAGCGCCGAGAACAGCGCGAGCCGCTCACACAGCAACTGGTGCCGCGCGCGCTCGTTGCCGAAGTCGGTCGTGATCACGTCCAGGATCTTGCCCAGCCTTGTGAGCACCGGTGACGGGTCCAGCCCCAGCTCGACCAACCGGTCCAGCACGCCCCGATGGTTGTCCGCGTGGGTGGCCTCCTGCCCGATGAAGCCGATCACCTCCTCGTGCAGCCTTGGGTCGTCGATGTAGGGCAGTGCCTGCGCCAGCGCCCGCGACATCACCTTCTCCCCCTCGGGGAGCAGCAGGTGCATGCAGTTGTAGACGTGCGTGGCCACGACCTGGCCGGGGATGTAGTGCATCGGCACGTCGTCCCAGGTGAAGTCCATGTCACGCGCACGGATGGCGTGAGCCTCGGCGTCGTAGCGCTGCCGCCCGACGCTGTCGTGTGACCGTGCCTTCTGCGCATACCCCATGCCGTCGGTCCTCCATAGGAAACAGGCGTTTCCTGTGAATCGTTGCGTTACGGTTGGGGACATGTCAAGCGCAGGCAGCGAAGTCGACGAGAGACCACGCTGGCACGGCAGCACCGCCGGCGAGCGCTGCGCCCGCCGTAGGCGCCAGCTCCTCGATGCCGGTTTCCACCTGCTCGGCACACAGGGAGCGGCCGCGGTGACCGTGCGGGCCGTCGCGAGACACTCCGGGCTCAGCCCGCGCTATTTCTACGAGAGCTTCCCCGACCGCGAGGCCCTGTTGCTCGCCGTGTGGGACGACCAGTACGCCGCCGTGAGCAGCCGCGTGGAAGCGGCCATCGCCGACGCGCCGCAGGACTTCCTCGGCCGGATGCGTGCCGCGCTCGACGCCGCGGCGGCATGGCTGGAGCAGGACCCACTTCGCACGAGAGCCATGCTGCTGGAGACCATTTCGGACGCCCGCCTTCGACTACACGCGCGCCGCAAACTACCGGAACTCGTCCTGGAGACGGCGATCCGGTCGGTAGACAGCGGGGCACTCGATTCCCTGCCCGAGAACAAGCTCGCGACCACCGTGACAGCGACGTCCGGCGCCATCGTCAACCTGTTCCTCGAATGGGGCAGCGGTGGCCTGCGGGTGAACCGTGACGAACTGGTCGACAGCGTACTCGACGTCGTCACCGCCATCGTGTCGGCTGCCCTCGACCAACGCTGAACGCACAGCCTGCCGGACGATTCGGTTCTCCTCCTCGCGCCGACCGGCCGTTTGACCGTCGTCGACGGCCTGAATCGAGCGACCAGGTCGGGCTCCGGTGTCGAGAGCCAGTTTCCAGGGCGAACTTCGAGGCCAACGCAGACGGCAGGGCGGCGACTGCCGGCCGGGCAGGCGGGAGCGCCGGGTTGGCGGCCCAGCCTCTCGACGACGGTCCCACGGCCCTTCGACCTCGACGGGTCACAGCATCGACGTCGCATGATCGGGCATTGTCGGAAAAATGGTGGCACGAATGGGACATTCGTAAAGCAGTTCACCATTTCCGGTAAAGACGAAGGGGAAGGGAATGGGGTACGGTCGAGGGCATGGGGGAAAGTGGAAACAATTCTCATGAAGCTGCCATGGACCGAGTCCGGTCGCTGCAGCAGGAAATCTGTCGGCTCCAAGCGCGGCAACTACGTGAGATCGCCGCATATCACCGCGACCGCGGTGGCTCCGGCGATGTGGTTTCCGAAGTCGCGTTGGCGCTCGCGATCGGCGAGCTAGCCGCACGGCGCCAGCTCGATCTCGCATGCGCATTGGTCGCCAGGCTGCCCAACACCTTGGCAGCGATGGAGAACGGGATCATCGATTCCCACAAAGCATCGAAGATCGCCGAGCCCACCGCCTGCCTGACCGACGAGAAAGCCCGCGATGTCGACGCGCTCCTCGCCGACCGAATCGCAGGGCGTGATCCGGCTTCGATACGCAGAATGGCCACCACCGCAGTGCATCGAGTGGACCCTGACGGCGCGGCCGAGCGTGCGCAACGCCGCAGGCTCCACCGACGAGTAGAGCTGTTACCCGGCGACGACGGGATGGCCGCGCTGCTGGCGCACCTGCCCGCGGAAGTGGCCGGTGCCGCCTACGCCCGAATCGACCGCCACGCCCGCGCGCTACGCGCCGCCGACGAGACGCGAACAACCGACCAACTCCGCACTGACGTGCTCGCCGACCTGCTGCTCGGTTCCGGTGCCGGCACCACGGCCTCGAAAGCGGAAGTGTTCGTCTACGTTGACCTGCGTACGCTCATGCAACTCAACAACGACCCCGCCGAGCTTGCCGGGCATGGTCCGATCCCGGCGCACATCGCCAGACAGATCGCCATGGACCCCACCTCGGTCTGGCGCCGAATCGTCACCGACCCACTCACCGGCAAACCCGTCGACGCCGGCCGACGGCGGTACCGACCGCCCGCGGTCACCGACGACTACGTGCGAGTGCGGGACCGTGAATGCCGATTTCCCGGTTGCCACCGGCCGAGCCAACGCGGTGACCTCGACCACGTGACCGCCTGGAACGACAACGGGCAGACACACCAGGCGAACCTCGTAGGCCTTTGCCGACGACATCATCGGCTGAAGAACGTGCCCGGGTGGAAGTACCAGTTCGACAAGTACACACACGAGCTCACCATCACGACGCCATCCGGGTACGTCCACACCAGCCCACCCGACTACTTCCACGAGCCGATTCCGCCGCCACGTTGAGAGCATCTTCTACACATCGGCGGCCGGTTCGGCGGTTCGTGAGCGCCTGCGCAGGTAGCCGGCGAGCAGCGGCCACAACACGACCACAGCGATCACGGCATAGACCACGTACGACACGGACTCCGAGCAGGCCGGCCAGCTGCACCGCGATAGTCAAGCCGATGCGGACCACATACTCGCCAGGGCGACGGCGCGCACCAGCACCGCTGTGCTGCCCAAAGGGCTCAGTGTCGAGACAGCGAGGCGTGTTGCGCACTGCCGAGGGCACGCATTTCGCTGCGGTGTGTGCAGAGCGGGCGGGCGTCTCAAGGGTCAGCGCCCGCCGCTACCTGGAGCACCTCCGGGAGACCGGCAGGGCAGAACTCACTCTTCGCTATCGCGCGGCTGGACGGCCCGAGCGACGTGACGCCTGGCTCGGTTGAGAGGCCGCCGGGCAGTGGCGGGCCCGCTGGTCAGTTGGCCGCCCGGATTGCGTGGCGAGACCGTCCCACGCCATCGGCTACTTCGCAGCGGCGCGCCGCTCGCTCCACGGCTTCGCGCCACCACTTGTGGCCCTCGTCATGTTCCTTCTGCTCGTGCCACCACAGCGTTTCCACGATCGGTGGAGGGTCGCCGGGACATTCGAGCACGCGGAGGTCGGCGCGGTTGGCGAACAGCCGGGCGAGCCTGCGCTGCATGATCGCGATGCGGTCGGTGCCTGCGACGAAGTACGGGGTGGCCTGATAGCTGTCGACCCGGACGGCGACCTTGGGACGGGTGCCGAGGCGGGCCATCAGCGGCCCCAGTGGCGAACTCGGCGGGTAGCCACCGTCGGGGTGGTGTGGCACCACCCACGGCAGCCGTTCGAGGTCGGAAAGCCGGAGGTGGTCGCTGACCGGGTTGTTCCTGTCGACCAGGCACACCCACCGGTCGCGGAACAGCTCCAGCGAGCGGATGCCGGGCACGCGGAACTCGGCCTTGGGTGCCGAGATCATCCCGTCGATGACGCGGAGCGTCTCCAGCGGGTCACTGGGCAGGTGCTGCTTCACAACCTGGACGTACAGCCTGATTTTGGGCCCCGCCTGGTACATCTCACGGGAGAGTTGCTCGCCGAACGCCGCGAGCACGTAGTCGACCGTCAGCAACTTGAACTCGCGCTCCGATTCGAGGGGATCGAACTCGGAACTCGTGGAGAACAGCCGCTCCAGGCCTGCGCACACCGGCTCCACCTGCATGGCCAGTTGCACGGCCAACGGTGACAATGTGAACGCTCCACGGGAGCGGATCAGCAGTTGGTCGTTGAAGTGCCTGCGCAGCCGCGACAGCGCCGCGCTGGCCGTGGGTTGGCTGACTCCCACCCGCTGCGCGGCGCGAGTGACATTGCGTTCCCGCAGCAGTTCGCGCAGGAACACCAGCAGGTTCAGGTCCAGGCTCGCCAGCGAGGCAGGACGGCGAGCCGCGGTGCCCCGGGAAGTCATCTCCTTATTAGGCGTCGCCTCTAGCCCGGTGTCAAGAAACCAGTTCATGTCACGGAAACGAACTTGCGCAGCTCACGGGCGGTCTCAACCGGGCGTTCCTCCGCCAGGTAGTGCCCGCAGTCGAGGCCGCGCCCGGTGACCGTCACCGACCACCGGCCCCAGATCCGAAGCACGTCGGGCACGGTCGCGAGCGGTCCACGCTCGCCCCACAACACCAGGGTCGGGCACTGGATCACTCGGCGGCCGCGATCGGCCTCGTCATCGGCGCGGTCCACGGTGGCGCCCGCGCGGTAGTCCTGGCACATGGCGTGGATGACCGAAGGCCGATGGAAGGCCCCGCGGTAGGCGGCCAGCGCCTCCGGTGCGAACAACTCCCCACCGCCGCGGAGGAAGAACGCGTCGGGATCGGCCGAAATGAGCCGTGCCGGCAGGTCGCCGGGCTGGGCGAGGAAGAACCAGTGCCAGGCCGACAGTGCGAACGAGGCGTCGACGCGGGCGAGGACGTCGGCGGTGGGCAGGATGTCCAGCACCGCCAACGCCGTCACCGAATCCGGGTGGTCGAGCGCGAGCCGGTACGCGCAGCGCGCGCCCCGGTCGTGCCCCACCACAGCGAATCGTTCGAAGCCGAGCGCGGCCATCACCGCCACCTGGTCCATGGCCATGTTGCGTTTGCTGAACGTGGCCGGGTCCTGTTCCGTACCCGGCGGTGGCAGGCTGGCCCCGTACCCACGCAGGTCGGCCAGCACCACCGTGTGCTCGGTGGCCAGTTCCGGCGCCACCAGGTGCCACATCGCCGACGTCTGCGGGTAGCCGTGCAGGAGCAACACCGCGGGGCCGCTGCCACCGACCCAGGTCCGGATGCGCGCACCGGACGGTGTCGACACGTCCCGTTCGGTGAAACCGGGAAGCAGGACCTGGGGCGGCGGCACGGCAACCACGTCAGTCGATTCCGTACCAGCCGGCGGGGTTGCCGCCGCAGATGGCCTCGGTCTCTTCCGGGGTCAGTGCGGCAAGCAGTCGATCATGTCCGCCGCCGTGATCGTGTGGGTAGTCGCTGGCGTACAGCAGCATGGACTTGGCGTCGACCAGGTCGAGTACCTCCCGTGCCTGTGCCGGGTCTCTGGGCAGGTGTGAGGGTGAGGTGGTCAGCCGCAGGTGCTCGCGCACGATCTCCGACGGCTTGGCCCTGACCCACGGCACCTCGCGCCAGACCCCCTTCCAGTCCTTGTCGAAGCGCCACAGCAGTGCGGGTAGCCAGGAGAAGCCGCATTCCAGCAGGCTCACCCGCAGGTTCGGCAACTCGGTGAAGACGCCTTCGGCCACCAGGCTCGTCACCTGCGCCTGCGCGACGACCTGCGAGTTGCCCAGATAGTCCTCGAGGTAGGTGTGGGTGAGCCCCGTTGAAGACGCCGCGTTGGCGATCCGGCCCCACGCGTGCAGGCCCACGACGAGACCACGTTCGGCCGCAGCGCGCAGCAGCGGCCGGTGTCGCCGGTTGCCCCATGGCGCGTCGGTACGCACCGGCAGCAACACCTGCACGATGCCGGGGTGGTCACCGATCCGCTCGATCTCGGCGACCGCGGCATCGGTGTCCAGGGTCGGCACCACCATGCTCGCTCGGAGCCGGTCGTCGCTCGCAAGCCACTCCGTTGCCAGCCAGTCGTTCACCGCACGGGTCAGCGCGGTCTCGTAGTAGGGGTTGCGGTTGCACGGGAAAGTCGAAGTGCAGGTGAGCACTGCTGCCCGCAGACCCCGCGCGTCGAGCACCTCGGCACGCAGCCGCTCGACGTTCCTCGGCGGGAACACCCCCGCCGCCCGCGCCGACGCGGTCGCGCTCGTGGGCGCCTGCGGAGGGTACGCCCCGCCCTGTGTCGGGGAGAGCGAAAGCCCGCTTTCCACCACATAGTTGCGCCAGTAGGAATCGAGGTACGGTTCCAGATCGGTGAAGCTGTCTGGTGCACAGTGGACTTCGGTGTCCACCGCGGCGGTCGTCACGGCGGCGGATGTCAACGCGTTTCCTCCCTCGGCCTTTCCGGAAGGCGGTAGAGCTTGCACGCGTTGGAGCCCATGATGCCCTGCCGCAGCGGCTCGGGAAACTGTTTGGGCGCGTGCCGTGGCGAGTCGAAATCCCAGTGCGGGTAGTCCGAGGCGAACATGATGCGCTCGTCCATGCCGACGTGCCGCAGCGTGGTACCGAGGTCAGCGGGGTTGTCCGGTTCCTCGATGGGTTGTGTCGTGAACCAGAAGTTCTCGCGGATGTAGGCGGAAGGCGGCTTGCGCAGGTGTGGCACATCGGTGCGCAGTTGCTCCCACGCGTCGTCCAGGGCCCACATCAGCGGAGCGGACCAGGCGATCCCTCCCTCCACACACACCACCCGCAGGTCCGGGTAGCGGTCGAACACGCCCTCGCAGACCATGCTCAGCACGAGCGAGGCCATCATGTTGCCGTTCCACACGTGCTCTTCGAGGTAGAACGACGGCCACCCGGCGCCGCGATGCTGCTCCAGTCCTCCGGTGTGAGCGGCGATCGGCAGTCCCGCCTCGGCGGCCGCGGCGTAGATCGGCCAGTACCGCCTGCGGCCGAACCCGAGTTCGCCGCCGGTGGACAGCAGTACCTGCACGAACCGTGGATCGTCGGCGCGGCGCCGGATCTCCTCAGCCGCCAGGTCAGGAGACTCGATCGGGATGGCGATGGAACCGCGCAACCTCGGCTCGGCGTCGAGCAGGTTCTCCTGCTGCCAGTCGTTCAGCGCGCGGCACAGCGCGGCCGCGTACTCCGGTTCCTCGACACCCCAGCTGTGGGATTGCAGCGGAATCAGGATGCCGTGGTCGATGTCGAACTCGTCGAGCAACTGCTGCCGGATCAGGCCGAGGTCACTGCCGGGCATCCCGTTCTCCGGCCACGAGTCGAGCCGGAACCCGGAGTTGCGGACCCTCGGGTACATCTCGGGCGGGCCAGGCACCCGGCTGCCGAACATGTCCCACCGGTCGCGATGCTGGGCCGAAAGCCGAGCTCGGATTTCTGCTGCCGGCGCGGACGGATGGATGTCAGCGTCCACAATGGTGTAGCTTGTCCGATCCTGAGCCCTGCCGGGCGCATCGGCTACCGCGGTGATGCTCATTCCCCACCTCCCTGGTTCGCGCGGCGCTTCGCGCCGCTGGTTGTCTCGACCACGACGTAGGGACCTTCTACATGCACCGGAAAGGTCTCCGCGACATACGGCCCCGGGATGCGGCCGCCTTTCGGTTTCACACCAGCTGGTTTGCGCTCGCCTTCCGGCAGGACCTCGACGGAGACGTCGTAGGTACGCGCGGGCGTCTCTTCCGGACCGAGGAACGACTGCCCGGTCGCGAGGTCGTACTCCCAGCCGTGCCACGGGCAGGCGAGCAGTGCCTCGCCGTCCTCCAGCTCGTACTCTCCGGGGGTGCTGGACCGAATCCACGACTGCGTCGCGCCGAGGCACAGCGGGCCTCCCTGGTGCGGGCAGTAGTTGTTCAGCGCGTAGAACTTGTCGCCAACCCGGAAGACACCGATCGAGCGCCTGCCCGCCTGCACGATCCGGCGCTCACCCGGTGGGAAGTCTTCGAGCCGGCAAACCACGATCCTCATGACAGACGACAGTAGAGATGCGGCACATCGGTCCGGAAAGTGAAAGTTTCGATGGTGGCCATAGACGTCGTCGATAGTCCTCCACCGGCGTGCTGGCCGATCCGGCCACCGCGGACGGTCGGGAACGAAGCCGCTACCGGGAGCCGTTGCGGCCGAGGTCGCAAGGGTCCTTGGACCTCGATCGGGATTGAAATTCCCTAGTCAGCCACCGAAAAGCGGCTGGTGTGGGCGATGCGATCGACGCCACTCACGCGGGCTTCTCGCGGCCGGTGTGGCCGCCCGCGCGCCACCATCCACGGGTCTTCCGCGGTGGGCCGGTCGTGCTCCGACGTATGTCGCGCCGGGCCAGGTGGCCGACAGCCGAGCCTTGACGTGAGGTGGCCGATAGAGCCAACCTCCTCCGGAGCCGGCCACAGGGTGGTGGCCGACCGAAGGGAAACTGGAGGCGACCGTGCCTACCCATTCGCTGCCCCCACGAGCACTGTCCAGAAGGGCCTTTCTGAGGAGATCCGCATTGGCAGGCGGGGCCGCAGCCACGGGAAGTCTGCTCGCCGCATGTGGTTCGAGCTCGCAGGAGGGAAGTGGTGAGGGCGCCGAAGCGATGACCTACCTCAGCATCCTGCCGCTGGAGACCCTCGCGATGGCGCCCGAGTTGCTCGGTGTGGCGGGCGGTTACTTCGCCAAGCACGGGCTGGATGTGGAGTTGCAGCCGGTGAAGGGAACCGCGCAGGGCATCCAGACGCTGATCTCTGGTATCGGCCCGGTCTGCCGGGCGGGGCAGATCGATCTGATGACGACCATGTCGGAGGAGAACCGACCGTTGGTGGCCATCGGCACACTGTATCGCGGCTCGGGCCTGCGCATCCTCTACAGCAAGAGTGATCCGTTGACCAAGCCGGAGGACTTCGTCGGCAAGACCATCGGTGTTCCTTCGGAGGGCGGCACGAGTTCCAAAGTGGTCTCCCTGGTACTGGCCGCCGGCGGTTTCGACCCTGCGCGGACCCCACGCCAGGTCACCGGTCTGACGCCGGGAACGTTCAACCTGGTGCAGCAGGGCCGGATCGGCGGTTATGTCACGAGCATCGACACGGCGAACATCGTGCTGTCGCAGCACGAGGACGCGGGCGTGTTCGACCCTGGAACCGTGGTGAAGTCCGACTCACAGGTTTATCTCACGACCAGGGACGTCATGCAGCAGAACCCGGACATGCTGAAGGCGTTCCTGGCGGGCATCCACGACACGCTCACGGCATTCGTCGCCGACAAGAACTTCGACAAGACGATCGCCAAGATGCGGGAACAGTACTCGTTCGCCACCCTCGACGACGACGTGATCGCCAGGAAGAGCCTGGGTATCAGTCGCGAACTGTGGACCGGTGGTGACCCGAACCAACCGTTGTTGGTCACACACGAGGACGCCTGGCTTGCCGGCTATCGGGAACTGGTCGATGCCGGAGTGGCAAAGCCCGGCGGCGACGCGTCGTCGTGGTTCGACAACAGCCTGTTGCCCGAAGCCAAGGCCTGAGAATAGGGAGTCGTATGTCCGCTCAGGACATGGATATCGTGCCCGCCGCCTGCGACCCGACTGACTCGGCACCGAAAGCCGTGCCGAAGTTGGAGTTGGTGGGTGTTGATAAGGAGTTTCGGAGTCGGCGTGCGTTCACGCATGCGTTGGCGGATATCAATCTGACGATCTCGGACGGGGAGTTCGTGTCGGTGATCGGCCGGTCGGGGTGTGGTAAGACCACGCTGCTGCGGATGCTGGCCGGGTTGCTGGCCCCGACCACCGGGCAGATCCTGGTAGAGGGCCGCTCCCTGTGGAACGGCACCCGCGTGGACACCTCCGTGGTGTCCCAACTGGGCGTGGTGTTCCAGGACGCCAACCTCTTCCCCTGGTACAGCGTGGCCGACAACATCGCCCTGCCGTTGAAACTCCGCGGCGACTCAAAGACCACCCGCCGCGACCGCGCCCACGAACTCGCCGACCTGGTCGGCCTGACCGGATACGAAAAAGCCTACCCCCGCGAACTCTCCGGCGGCATGCGCCAACGCGTCGCCATCGCCCGCGCCCTGTCCACCCACCCCACCCTGCTCCTCATGGACGAACCCTTCGGCGCCCTAGACGCCCTCACCCGCGAACGCATGAACCTCGAACTCCAACACATCACCCACACCACCGGCGCCACCGTCGTGTTCATCACCCACGACATCACCGAAGCCGTCTTCCTCGGCGACCGCGTCATCCAACTCACCCCCCGACCCGGCCGCATCGCCGACACCCAACCCATCCCCTTCCCCCGACCCCGCCACATCGACCTCCAAACCGAACCCCACTTCGGCACCATCGCCCGCCACCTCCGCCACGCCCTCGACGGCCAGGACCAACCATGACCAACCCACGCCTCACCAAACTCCTCCCCTGGATCACCACCCCCCTCATCCTCCTGACCTTCCTCACCACCTGGGACCTCTTCGCCCGCATCAACAACCTCTCCGAACTCGTCCTCCCCCGACCCCTCACCGTCCTAGCCACCCTCACCAACCTCGCCACCGACCCCCAAACCTGGTACCACGCCCACATCACCACCACCGAAACCCTCACCGGCTTCACCATCGCCCTCGCCACCGGCATCACCACCGGCACCATCCTCGGCAAAATCCCCTGGATCGAACGCAGCCTCCGCCCCATCATCATCGCCTCCCAAGTCATCCCCAAAATCGCCCTCATCCCCCTCTTCGTCATCTGGTTCGGCTTCGGCATGACCTCCAAAATCATCATGGCCGCCATGCTCGCCTTCTTCCCCATCATGCTCAACGTCCAACTCGGCGTCCGCTCCGTCCAACCCGGCCAACACGACGTCATGAAAACCCTCAACGCCACCCGCTGGCAAACCTTCACCCACCTCGAACTCAAAAGCACCCTCCCCCACATCTTCACCGGCATGGAAGTCGGCATCGTCTTCGCCATCATCGGCACCATCGTCGGCGAATACCTCGGCGGCAACGAAGGACTCGGCTACCTCATCGTCCGCACCCTCAACGAACTCAACGCCCCCGCCCTCTTCGCCGTCATCACCCTCCTCTCCACCCTCGGCCTCACCCTCTACCTCCTCATCAACACCCTCAAACGCCTCACCATCCCCTGGCACGAATCCATCTACCAACACGACCACAACACCTAACAACCACAACAAACGTCCAACTGCCTACGAGAGCCTCGCACCAATAGCACCCCTCACCATTCCTCACATCGACAGGAGTGTGACCTTTCCATGCCACAATGGAGTGTGCGACGTGCTACGGCGCTGTTGTGCGCCGCCGCGCTGCTCGCGAGCTGCGGAAGCGGTGGCAGCGATTCGCGTAACGCTGATCCCGGCCAGCCGCAGCGCGGCGGAAGCATCACGGTACAGCAGCCGTTCGAGCCTTCCAACGGGCTGAACTTCCTCGTCAGTGACGACCCGTCGCTGATGCAGCTGCTTTCCGGCACGGTCTACAGCAAGTTGGTTGAGGTCAAGGTCGGCGAAGGTGTAGACCGTTTGGAGATAGTTCCCGACCTTGCTACTGACTGGGAAGCGTCCGAAGACGGCCTGACGTACACGTTCAACCTGCGCGACGACGTCAAGTGGCAGAACATCGAGCCGGTCAACGGCAGGCCGTTCACGGCCGACGACGTGGTGGCCACCTTCGAGGGACTCAAGCAGAGCGAGTCGACGCACAAGTGGATGGCCGAGCCGATCCAAAGCATCACCGCCGAAGGCGACTATCGCGTCGTCTTCAAACTCAAGCACGCCTACGCCCCGTTCCTTGAGTACATGGCGCACCACTTCAACGTGATCCTTCCTCGCGAAGGTGTCGAGGGAAAGTTCGACATGAGCCAGAAGGCGATCGGCACCGGACCGTTTATTGTGGACAGTCACAAGCCCGACGTCGAATGGGTGCTCAAGCGCAACCCCGACTACTTCGAGGAGGGAAAGCCATACCTCGACGAGATTCGCCTTCCGATCATCAGTGACACCTCCGCGGTGACGGCCGCGCTGCGCAGCGGAAGGCTCGACGTCGGAACACAACCGTACGACGTCATCGAGAACACCTTCGCAGGCAACGACGACTTCTCCGTCGTCGAGGTGCCGTCGAACTTCGTGAGCTTCGACATCAACACCACGAAGAAGCCGTTCGACGATTTCCGGGTACGCAGGGCCATCATGCTGGCCATCGACTGGGAGAACATGGGTAAGAACACCCGTGGGAAGCTGAACTACACCTCGCTGTTCCGGCCCGAGATCACCGGCGCCGCACTCACCGGCGACGAGGTGCGCGAGCTTCGGCCCTACGACCCCGAGCGCGCCCGCCAGTTGCTGGCCGAGGCCGGCTATCCGAACGGTTTCAAGACCACGATCATGGTGCAGAAGCTCAGCGACTCCGATGTTCGTGAGGGTGAGTGGATCGTCGCCGACCTCAAGAAGGTGGGAATCGACGCCGAGATCCAGATTCTTGACCCTGGTACCGCCATCGGGCGGCGGCGCGATCAGCAATACGACCTCAGCAAGGCCGCCCGTGCCGTGATCTTCCCCGACCAGACGGTGCAGGACTTCCGCACCGGCGCGCCGGAGAACTACGCGTCGATCTCCGATCCTCAGCTCGACAAGATGATCGAGGAGTCGCGCAAGACACTGGATGAGAGCGAGCGCAACCAGATCTACCGCGACTTCCAGCAGCGCATGGAGACCGAGATCGCCGCGTCCGTCCTGCCCATCCAGTACTACCAGTACTGGGCGGTCAACTCGCGGGTGCGGGACTACTACCAGGCACCCATCTACCACGGTCGCCGCTACGCGGACATGTGGGTAACCGGTGACTGATCTCGCGGGTGAGGCGTCCGTGGCGGCCACCGGACGCGGCGGAGCAAGCGCGGTGTCCGGGACGGTCCGCCCGGGCACCGCGCCCCGCGCGGTCGGGATCGATCGGGACAGCCACGGGGAAGGAGTGCCACGATGGTAGGCGATCCCTTGCTGGAGGTCAGCAACCTGCGCGTGCGGTTCCCGACGCGGCACGGGGAGGTCGAGGCCGTCAGCGACATGTCGTTCACCGTCGCCGAGGGCGAAACGGTGGCGATCGTCGGCGAGTCAGGATCGGGCAAGAGCGTCACGGCGCTGTCAGTGATGGGACTGCTCGACGCTGGCAGGATCGAGGGCGGCTCGATCCGGTTCCAGGGCGAGAAGATCACGCGAGCCTCCCCGTCGCGGATGCGCCAGCTTCGCGGCGAGCAGGTCGCGATGGTCTTCCAGAACCCGATGGCCGCGCTGGACCCGCTCTACACGGTGGGCAACCAGGTGGCCGAGGCGATCCGCATCCACCGCGACATCAGGCCCGCCGAGGCCAAGGCACGCGCCGTCGAGCTGCTCAGGGAGGTCGGCCTACCCGACCCCGAGCGCAGGGCGCGGTCCTACCCGCACGAGTTGTCCGGTGGGCAGCAACAGCGGGTGATGATCGCGATCGCGTTGTCGTGCAGCCCATCGCTGCTGATCGCCGACGAGCCGACGACCGCGCTGGATGTGACGGTGGAGGCGCAGATTCTGCGACTGATGCGTGAGTTGCAGCGCGACCACGGCACGGCACTGCTGTTCATCACCCACGACATGGGGGTCGTCGCCGAGATGGCTGACCGGGTGGTGGTGATGTACGCGGGCAAGGTGGTGGAGCAGGGAACCGTCGAGCAGGTGCTGAACGATCCGCAGAACCCGTACACGCTCGCGCTGCTGCGGTCGATCCCGAGCCCCACCATCAGTCGCGACACTCTCATGCCCGCCATCAAGGGGTCGGTGCCGAGCCTGCTGGAGATGCCGTCGGGGTGCCGCTTCCACCCACGCTGCCCGCGGGCGTTCGAGCGCTGCTCGGTGCACGAGCCGCCGTTGTTGGGTCTGCCGAGGCGGCGGGAGAGCCGGTGCTGGCTGCACGAGCGACCCGAAAGCGGGCTGCTTGGAGCGCAGAGCCGGACGGAGAGCACCGCGGGCGGCGTGAACTCGATCGAGTCAGGAGCCACAGGTGTCAGCTGAAGCAACTACGGCCGGCCGGTCCGAAGCTGCCGGGCCGCCGCCCATCCTCGATGTTCGCGACCTGGTCAAACACTACCCGATTCGCAGCGGCCCGCTCGGGCGCGGCGGTGTCGTGCGTGCGGTCGACGGGGTCTCCTTCCACATCCCTCGCGGCCACACGGTGGGGCTGGTCGGCGAGTCGGGATCGGGGAAGTCGACCACGGCGCGGTTGGCCAACCGCCTCGTCGAGCCGACGTCGGGGCAGGTGCTCTTCGACGGCGAGGACCTGCTCGCGAAGCGGGGCAGGCAGTTGAAGGCGCTGCGCGCGCGGATGCAGATGATCTTTCAGGACCCCTACGGTTCGCTGAATCCCAGGATGACAGTGCTCGACATCGTCGGTGAGCCGCTGGAGGTGCACGGCGTCGCCAAGGGCAGGTCGCGGGTTGCCAGGGTGATCGAGCTGCTGGAGACGGTCGGGCTCTCCGGCAGGGACCTGTACCGGTTCCCGCACCAGTTCTCCGGCGGCCAGGCTCAGCGCATCGGCATCGCGAGGGCGCTGGCCACCAACCCCGACGTCATCTTCTGTGACGAGTCGGTGTCCGCACTGGACGTGTCCGTGCAGGCGCAGATCCTGAACCTGCTCAAGCGACTACAGGGTGAGCTCGGGCTTTCCTACCTGTTCATCGCGCACGACCTGAACGTCGTGCGGTACATGGCCGACGAGCTGTGCGTGATGTACATGGGCGAGATCGTGGAGCGAGGCGACAGCGACGCCGTCTTCGCCGAGCCCAAGCATCCGTACACCCAGCTGCTGCTGGCGGCGATTCCGGGACACGACCCCGCAACGGCGCGTGGCAAGGAGCGCGCGGTCGCCCGCGGCGAGGTTCCCAGCCCGAGCGATCCGCCCAGCGGTTGCCGGTTCCACACCCGCTGCCCGTTCGCGTTCGACCGCTGCCGCACGCAGGCGCCGGTGTTGCGTTCGGAACCTGGCGGCGAACGGGCCGCGGCCTGTCACCTGCTCGACGCCGACGGCGAGGAGGGCACGCGGTGATCCGGTACTTCTTCCGCAGGCTCGGTTACGGGCTGGTCGTGCTGGTCCTGGTCACCGTGTTCGTGTTCGTCGCCATGACGTTCATCCCCAGCGACGCGGTCGACCTGATGCTGGCCGACACGGGCGCCACGCAGGAGCAGGCCGACCGGATGCGTGCCGAACTCGGGCTGGACCAACCGGTGCACGAACAGTTGGCCGGGTTCTTCGGCGGCGTGTTGCAGGGTGACTTCGGCCGCTCGTTCTACACCGATGAGCCGGTGATGGATCTCTTCCTCGCCCGGATACCGGTGACGCTACAACTCGGTGGTCTGGCACTGGCGATCGGCACGATCATCGGCGTCGGGCTGGGCATCCTCGCCGCCACGCGGCGTGGCACGAAGACCGACAACGCCATCCGCGGTATCGCGGTGGCCGGGCTGTCGGTGCCGAACTACGTGGTGGGCCTGCTGTTGCTGAGCGCGCTGGGGGTGTGGTTCGCGTGGTCGCCGCCGTTCGTCTACGCCGGCCCTACCGAGGACTTCGCGTCGTGGCTACAGCAGATGGCGTTGCCCGCCATCGCACTGGGCACCTCGGCCGTGGCGGGGACGACCCGGATGGCGCGGTCTTCGCTGCTGGAGAACCTCGGTTCGCAGTTCATCCGCACCGTGCGGGCGAAGGGGGCGTCGGAGCGGCTGGTGCTGTTCAAGCACGCGCTGCGTAACTCGGTGATCGCCGTGCTCACGCTGCTGGGCGTGAACCTGGGCACGATCCTGGGCGGAACCGTGATCCTGGAGCAGATGTTCTCGCTGCCGGGGACCGGTCAGCTGATTTACGAGTCCGTGCTCGACCGCGACTACCCCGTGGTGATCGCGTGCACGATCTTCTACGCGGGGCTTTTCGTGTTCACCATGATCATCATCGACCTGCTGTACGCCCTCATCGATCCTCGGATCCGAGCCGCAAGGGAGAGCGGTCAATGAGTAGCGACCTCAACACGAACACCTCCCCGGACTCAGGCTCCGGGCAGTTCGATGTCGGCCGTGCTGCACCTCCCCCGCCACGGCGGCGCAACCTCGCTGACACGTGGGCCGGTTTCAAACGGTTCCTGCGAACCGAGCCGCTCGGCGCGGTGAGCCTCGTGCTGATCACACTGATCGTGCTGGTGGCTGTGCTGGCGCCGCTGGTGGCCCCGCACGACCCGCTGCTGCAGAACCGCACGAGAATCACCGAGGGTCCGTCTTCGGACTTCTGGCTCGGTACCGACGACCTGGGCCGGGACGTGCTCAGCAGGCTGATCTACGGTGCACGGTCGTCGATGATCATCGGGGTGGTGACGACGGGGGTCAGCCTGATCCTCGGCACCATCTTCGGGGTGGTGTCGGGTTTCCTCGGCAAGAGGAAGGATCTGGTGATTCAGCGCGTCATGGATTCCATCCAGTCGGTGCCACCGCTGGTGCTGCTGCTGTTCATGGCGGTCGTGCTCACCCCGTCCATTCAGGGAACCATCATCGCGCTGGTCATCGTCATCACGCCGTCGTTCAACCGCGTTGCGAGGGCGGAGACACTGCGGATCAGGGAGGAGCCCTACATCGAAGCGGCCAGGGCCACCGGGGCAGGGGCACTGCGGATCATGGGGCGCCATGTGCTGCCCAACATGGTTGCCGCGCTGCTGACGATGTCGTCGCTGCTGTTCGCGGGTGTGATCATCGCGGAGTCGGCGCTGAGCTTCCTCGGAATCGGCACACCTCCCCCGACCCCTTCCTGGGGGCTCATGCTGTCGGAGGGCGTGCGGTACGTGGAGATGGCGCCGTGGATGGTGATCGCGCCCGGAATCGTGCTGTCGCTGGCGGTGTTCGCGTTCAACTTGCTGGGCGATGCGCTTCGCGACTTCCTCGACCCACGCCTGCATCGTTGACCGGCCGCCACGCCGCGCCTCCGGTGGACCCTGCAGGCGCGGCCGAGCACGTGAAGGCAGCGGTCACCGGCTGGGACCGCCCGCGAGGTTGTCCCACTCGTCGCGCAGGATCGCGTAACCGCTGGTGTCCTCCCAACCGTTCTTGATCCACAGGTTGGCGTGGTGAAGTGCCTCGTGCCGCATGCCCAACCGGTCGCACAGCCGAGCCGAAGCCGTGTTGTCGGGATGTAGCTGTGCGATGGCCCGATGGGCGCCGAGGGTTTCGAACGCGTAGTCGAGCAGCGCCCGCGCGGACTCGGTGGCATAGCCTCTGCCCGCGACATCCGGGGAGAAGACCCAGCCGAGCTCGACGGTTGCCGCCTCGACCGACACGATGTTCAGGATGACGTCGCCCACCACGACGCCGTCCTCGTCGCGAACCGCGGCCAGGCGGGCGAAGTCACCGTTGCCGGCCATCGCCGACCGCTGCTCGGCGGCGGCGAGTTTGGCCGCTACCTCTTCCAGGGACAGCGGCTCGTGCAGCAGGTAGCGGCAGACGTCCTCGCGCGAGAGGTAGGCGTGCACGGGGTCGAGGTCCATGGCGCTGATCGGCCGCAGGGTCAGCCGTTCGGTCCGCAGGGTCGGCAGCGATCGCTGCGGACGCAGTTGGGGCGCCGGGTAGGTCGGGGGCCGCATGACGCGATCATCCCGGATCAGCGAAGCCCACCGGTAGTGGTTTTCGCCGCCGCGGCGGGTTCAGCGGCGGACGCGTTTGCGGCCGGTGACCTTGTTGTAGATCACCAGGACGATGACGGCACCTATGATCGAGCCGATCCATCCGGCAGGCTGGAAGCCGCGCAGGCCGACGGTGAGCAGTCCGAAGAGGAAACCGCCGACGACAGAGCCTGCGACGCCGATGACGATCGTCATCAGCAAGCCGATGTCGTCCTTACCAGGCACCAGCGCGCGGGCGATGTACCCGGCGATCAATCCGAAAACCACCCAGCCGATGATCGTCCACAGCATGGTTGCCTTCCCGTCGCTCGGCTCGTCTTGCGGGACCGGTGCCAGGCTACCCCAGCGGCGCGGCGAAAAGGGCCGCGCCCGGCAGCACGGTCAGCGGACTGGATGGTCTACCCGCTGGTCAAAGAGCCGGCTCGAAAGCCAACACTCGATATCGTGCAGCGCGGCTCTGGCCATGCCCGTCGAGCGGGAGGTGAAGCCGTGTGGCGCTTCCGGGTAGATCCGAAGATCGACCTCGCCGCCTGCTGCTGAGACTCGGGCCGCCATCGCCATGTTGTCCTCCAGCAGGATGTCCGCGCTGCCGACGACCAGCAGCACCGGGGGTAGACCACGCAGGTCACCGTAGACCGGGGAGATGTCCGGGTCGGTGCGGTCGGTCGCATGGCCGACGTAGGCCTGAATGAAGTACTCGTCGGCGATCAGCCTGCCCGCGGGTGTCAGCCCGCTCAGGTCGTAGGTGCCGAACTGCAGTGCGGCACCGGCGAACGAACCGGCGGCACCGCGATCGCGCAGCCGCAGCAGTGTCGTCACGACGAGCGTGGCTCCGGCCGAGAAACCGCCTATCGCCAGCCGGGTCGTGCCGAAGCGAGCCGCGGCGTGCTCGATGAGCCAGAGTGCGACGGTCTCGCAGTCGTCGGGCGCGGCCGGCCAGGGATACTCGGGAGCGAGTCGGTAATCCACGCTCACGACGGCGATTCCGAGAGCGTCCGCGAGCTGCTGGTTGCGCGCGTCGCCCCGCGCCGCCGACCCCAGGTAGAAGCCACCACCATGGATATCCAGGTAGACACCGCGCGGCGCGGCGCCACCGGGCGCCAGAATTCTCACCGGCACTCGCCGACCAGCCGCTTCGACTACCTGCTCAACAGCCGACGAGTCGGCATCCGACGGGATCGCCTGCCGGTTGGCTCGTGCCTGCCGCAGCTCGTCCAGGCTGCTCGGACCCTTTACGGTCGCCGAAACGGCATTGGCCGCTCGGAGCTCTTCGACGTGTGCCTCGAGCTCCGTGTTGACGAGACTTCGCAACCCCAACCGCATGCGTCCCCCAGTGTCGTGTGACGGCCCCGTTTCGACTCGGCCGAGGGTACCGGTACCCGAGAACGGGTCTGGGTGGATGCCGGCGGCTTGCCTGCCGACATCCACCGCTGATTCGCGCGGACGCGGTCAGCCTTCCTCTTCGCCTTCGAAGAAGTCGCCTACTTCGTCGATCACCTCGGCCGCCACCATGCCGCCAAGGATTCCGGCACCGACTCCAAGCGCGGCGCCGGCGACCATGCCGCCCATTCCGGGGCCACGGCCGTGGTGTTCCCGCTCGTAGCGGTCGTAATGATGGTCGTAATGGTGGCCGTACGGCTGCCCGTAGCCGTGGTCGCCCATCGTGCCGCGCTGCTCGACGACCTGCTCCAGCCAGCCGTGCACGTGCCCGGCCCAGTCGGTGTCCAGCGCTTCCTCATGGGTGACATGGAACCGGCCGAAGGTGTCCTGGCTGGGCGTGAGAAACCCGCTGCGGTTGTCGGCTTCCAGCACCACGTCCATGCCGTCCTGGCCGGCGACGAAGGTCAGCTCGACCTCGTTGATCCGACCGGCGAACTGTGCGGGCGGGAAGAACTCGATCTCCTGGAAGAACGGCAACTCCTGGTGGACACCGTGCAGCCGGCCGTGCTCCAGATCGGCACCCTTGAACTGGAAACCGAGCTGGGAGAATGCTTCCAACACCCGCTGCTGGCCGGGTAGCGGCTCCACCGAAACCGGGTCCAGGTCCCCCTTGTCCGCGACCTTGGCCACCGCAAGCTCGGTGCGCACCCCCAGCGCCATGCCGTGCAGGTGCTCGCCGTGGACGCTGGTGATCGGTGTCTGCCACGGCACCGGCAGTTCGAACGGGATCGTCTTGTGCTCGCCCTCGCCGAGTTGGAACCGGCCGCCGACCACGACGCGGTGGAACTCCACCTCGGCATGGCCTTCGTGGTCGCCGTGCTCGGTCTCGATACGGGTCACCAGCCCGATCGTGACGTGCTCGATGAGCACTTCCTGCGAACCACCGGTGATGTGGACCTCACCGGCGAGGTTCCCGCCCGGACGCACGTGCGGGTGCTGGAGCACGGTGTCGACCGACGGGCCGCCGATTCCCAGCGCTGTGAGCAGCTTCTTGAAGACCATGCCTGGTTCTTGCCCTTCCGTTGTTCTCTCACGATCCCTGTCTGCCGCGGTGCCGGGTGGTTCAGCGGGGATGGAGCCCACCCGGCCGCTGCCGGGGACCGTTGTCCACACCAATGACAAACGCGGGCCTGGCTCACCCGGTTCCTGATGAAGCTTCCAATACGAGTGATCAACGCGACAGCTTCGCCGCAGGCGGGCCCGAACACAGCAGCCAGCTGCCGTGGTAGCGGCACCGGGATTTTCGTCACGAGTGGCCGGGGCCGTCAGTGCGACTCGTATCGCTTGAGCTTGCGGTAGACGGTGGCACGCGAGATGCCCAGTTTGCGGGCAGCGGCGGCACGGTCTCCCCCTGCCTCCCTGAGTGCGGCGAGCAGCACGCGTCGCTCGGCGTTTCGCACCTCGTCCAGCGGGTGTGCCTGCTGGTGGCGGTGATAGTGCGAGGGAAGGTCGGCCAGATCGATCACCGGGCCGGCGACCCTGACACGCGCGCTGCTGAGCACCTGCGACAGTTGGCGAAGGTTTCCCGGCCAGTCGCTCGCCAGCAGCGCCGCCAGGGCGCGCCGGGTGAGCGTCGGCGGTTCCTCCCCCGGCTCGCTGACCTGCGCCAGCAGGCTCGCGCACAGCGTGGCGAACTCCTCGCGCCGGTCCCGCAGCGGCGGCACGGTCAGCAACACCGGGAAGCTCTCCCGCACCAACAGCGCGGCCCGGTCCTGCGCTTCGTCGTCGTCAGCCGTCGCGATCAGCGGAACCCGGCTGTCACGCACCAGCGAGACCACCGGACTCGCGAGTTCGGTCGGCAGGTCCGTGACGTGAGCCAGCAGCACGGAAGCATCGCCAGCTCGCATTGCGGCGGTGAGTCGGCGCAGCCATCCGTTCGGGTCAAGCCGCGCGTGGGCACCGTCGAGTTCCACGACGTCGTCGGGATGCGCGCCTGGATGCGCGGTCGCCCGTAGCAGGGCTTGCGCCTCGTGCCGCTTGCCGCATCCACGCTCCCCGGTCAGCAACGTGGGACGTCGCTGTCCTATGGCACGGCGCATCGCGGCACGGAAGTCGGCGAGTGGCTCCTCGCTGGCGCGGCTGCCGCCACGGCGCCCTCCGGTGCGCTCCCCCACCGGCTGCAACACCAGGATCGCGGCGAACTCCCCGTTGGGCTGCGGCACCGGGTGCACCCGGATCGTCACCGTCACCCCTGAACTGAGATTCCTGCGCACGGTGCCGCTCCGTGAGCCCGCTTCCTTCGCCAGCAGGCGCAGCATCTCCTCGTCGGCCTCGTGTACCAGCGCACGCGCCCTGGTACTCACCACACACAGTTGCCTGCTCACCCCGACCACCGGCGCCCGGTTGCGCCGCCGCGCGGCAGTGAACGCGTCGAAGAACTCCCGCTCACCGTCGGAACGGCTTTCCAGCAGTTGCGCCTCGATCGAACGGCCGATCTCCACCACGAGCGGCAGCAACGCGGTGGTGCCGTACTCGCGAAGACAGTGCGCGCCCAGCGTGCCGACGTACCGCTTGGTCAGCGGGTCTCTGATGATCACGCCGGTGGTGGTGAGGATCTCGGCGTCGCTTCGGAAGTGCTCGGCTCCTGAGATGAGGAATGCCCGCTGCGTCTCGTGTGCGCAGCCCATCCCGTTGGTGCCCATCACCTCCTCGGCGAAGCACATGCCTGGCCGCAGGTTCTGCCGGTGCACCCGCGCGGCCTGCGGGAAGTCGCCGACCACGACGGTGAGCAGCCTGCAGGCCCGATCGGCAAGGAACCCCCAGCAGCTGAGGTCGGAGATCTCGCCCTGGAGCCGGTTCATGATCGGTTGTGCGACCGCGCCGAGCCGGGTGCCGGGTTGGAAGCTCTCGTCGATCTCGTAGTGCCTGGCCTCGGGGTCCACCCCGGCGAGCATCGAGCGCCGCCACGAGGCCACGATCTGCGGGCGGACGTCGGGATGGTCGGCCGGGTCCACGGAGAACGGGTCACTCGTCAGCACGCGCCGCTTCGCCTCACGCACCCGGTCCCACTCCGCCGTGGTGCGCGGCGGCGGGTGCGCTGTCATCGTTCACCTTCCGTCGAGGTCGGCACTCAGACCGCGACACTCACAGGTTTGCCCCGCAGGCCCCGCGCCTTGGGCAGTACCTCGCGGGCGAACAGCTCGAGGCTGGCTCTGGCCTGGTCGTACGGCATCCCGCCGAACGAGGGAGCCAGGGTGAGCTCGAAATCCCCCAGCACGTCCCGAATTGCCTCGATCTGGCCGAGGATGCGCTCCGGGTTTCCCCACAGCGCGGTGGCGGCGTAGTTGTTGGCGGCCTTCTCCAGGCCGATCTCACGGAAGTAGGCAGCGTTCGCGGCGTAGCGCTCGTGGCCCTTGATCCTCGCGAAGTGCTCGCCCGCCATCTCGTAGTGCTCGACGTTGGACATGAAGAATCGGTTCACGTGCTCGAAGTGCCGCTCCCGGGCCAGCTCGTCGTCGGAGTGGCAGTACATGTTGACGTTGAGGGCGATGGGCGGGGCGAGTTCGCCATGCTCGGTCTCGTAAAGCTCGCGGTAGTGGTTGAACGTCGGCATGAGGTCCGGCACCGGCTTGACGATGAACGACATCATCTTGGCGCGCAGCTTGGCCGCCATCACCACCGAGTCCGGCGAACCGGCCACGCAGTAGCGCCGCCCGTGGAAGCTGCCGCGTGGCCGCGGCCGCAGCTGCGCACCCGGCTGCGGGTAGAACGGTCCCGCGCCTTCGATGATGCCGCTCTCCAAGGCTTCGAAGATCATCGGTGCGGCCTCGTCGAACCGGTCCCGGGTCTGCTCCAGCGGGATGCGGAAGGGTTCGTACTCCTTGCGCGACAGGCCGCGACCGATGCCGAGCAGCAGCCTCCCCCTGGAGACCGTGTCCACCATCAGTGCCTTTTCGGCCACGCGCAGCGGGTTGTTCCACGGCAGGATGACCGCGGCCGTGCCCAGCTTGATGCGGGAGGTACGGCCCGCCAGGTGCGCCAGCAGCAACAGGTTGTCCGGGCACAGCGAGTAGTCGGTGAAATGGTGCTCAACCAGCCAGACACTGTCGTAGCCGAGCGTCTCGGCGTGCACCGCCAGATCGAGTTCGCTGTGGTACATGTCCTCGTCGGTGAGTTCGGGGTGAGCGGCGAAGCCGAGGTTGATACCGATGTGCAGCACTGGTCGGCCTTTCGTCAGTGGTCGGTGGGGATGACCGGAAGCTGGATGGCGCTGGGATGTTCGGGACCGAAGCAGATCCGCTGCCGTGCCGTCACGAAGTCGGCCTCGGTGACCTGCCCGGCCGGCTTCCCGGTGCCGCAGTTGCGGTCGAAACACGGAAAGTTCGAGCTGGCGATATCGACGCGGATGCGGTGCCCGGCTTTGAACAGCTGGCTGGTGGCAGCGAGATCGATGGTGTACTCGTTGATCTCGCCAGGCACAACCGGCAGCGGCGAGTCCATCCCGGCGCGGTAGCGAGCGCGCACGATGCCGTCGGCGATACCCATGGCACGGCCGTCGGGGTGGACATCGACGAGCTTGGCGGTGAAGTCGGTGTCGTTCGCGGAGGTGGCGGCGAACAGCCGTACCCGCAGTGGTCCGGTGACCTCCAAGTCTTCGGCGAGCACTGCACTGCTGAACCGCAGGATGTCGGCCCGGCCGTCGAGTCCGCGCTGGTCGCGGGAGCCCGGCTGGTAGCCGAGCCCGCCGTCCGGGCTGCCTGCCATGAGGATGGCGCCACCGACGGTGGGAACCGGGTCGTGCGGGTCGTGCCGGTACCGCGCCACCCCAGCCGTGGGCAGTTCGCGACTCAACGAGCCGTTGGCCGCCAGATACCAGGTCTGCCAGTCGGTTCTGGCCAGCGGCCACTCGTGCTCCGTGCGCCACCGGTCGGCACCCATGACGTAGATCCGCACCGGCGGCAGCGAGGTGGCAGAGCCGGCCGCGCTTTCACGCAGGAACCGCAGCTGCTGTTCCTCCAGGCCCGCAGCCTGTGCACCACCACCGTGGTAGTACACCTCACCAGCGATGCCCGACTGGTCGGCGTGCGACCACGGACCCACGACCAGATGCTGGTTCGCGGTGCCCGAGGCGGCCAGTGTCGTGTAGTTGTCCAGCGTTCCCCGCAGGAAGAGATCGAACCAGCCGCCGACGTGCAGGCCGGCAACGTTGACTGCCGTGCGGCGGTGGGCGTAGCTGAGGTCGTGCCAGTATCGCGAGTCGTTCTCCCGTTCCAGCCAGGTCCGCCAACTCGGCAGGACATTGGCGATGGCTGGCCGGTCGGACAGCGGAAGGCGCCGGTAGGCGGCCTCGGTGTCGGCCGCCAGCTCGCCAAGCCGTGCCAGTCCCGCACGCACGTCCTCACCGCGAGCCGCCGCGTCACCCAGCGACTGTGCCGCCTTCAGCAAGTGCCAGCCAAGGGCCTGCCCGAGTTGGAAGGCGCCCTGCCGGTACACGAGGCCGTCGCGGTAGTCGTCGGGTGTGACCGCGGGCGCGATGGCGACCAGGCCATCAGGTCGATGCCCCGCGATCGCGAGCTGTGTCATGCCGAGATAGGACATTCCGAACATGGCGATTCTGCCGTCACACCATGGCTGGCGCGCCAGCCATTCGACGGTGTCCAGCCCGTCGGTTTCCTCGTGCTCGAACGTGCGCGGCTCTCCTCCGGACCGGCCGGTACCTCGGCAGCTTTGCACCAGCACGGCGAAACCGGAGTCGAGCGCGGGTAGGACCGGCAGCGACCGCGACATCGGCTCGCTGTAGGGTGTTCGCACCAACAGCACGGGGCGCGGCTCACCGCTCGAGCGGTACAGCGTCCCGTCCAGCTTGACGCCGTCTCCCATGGGAGTTTCGACCCGCTCCAGCATTCGCGCGGGCGGTGCTTGCTGCGTCGCGGTCATCGCCGGCTGCGTCGCCTTTCCTCGTGCGTGCCTTTCAACGCACGCTACGACCGCGGCCGCACCACTCTCGTCTCATTTCTGAGACAGCGAAGGAATTCCGGGGAATTCGCGACAAATGACTCGCCGAGCCTACGCCGCGAGTCCCCCATTCCCGCCCGCGAGTCCCCCCTTCCCGCCCGCGAGTTCCCCCTTCCCGTCCGCGAGTCCCCCCTTCCCGTTCAGTTCGCGCGCATACCTCAGTTCGGGCGTCGCGCGACGAACACGTACTCACCTGTCGGCGGTGAACGGTTCGGGCTCGAACCCGCCGTACAGCGCCTCCAGTTCCAGGCCCGCGGTGTCGAGGAGTCCGACCCACTCGTTACGGGTCGCCCACCACAGAGACTGACCGCCCCGTCGTCGCGAGCGATGTCCACCCGGTTGTCCGCCTTCGAACAGCGCAAGGTGTGCGGCACCGGCTCGTCGCGCCGCTCGCCGTCGGCTCGGGCGGCGAAGTGGTGATCGAACACGAAGGCATTCCAGGCAAATCGGCCATTCGGTGCGAGGCAGACGGCGACACGCTCGAACGTACGGCGCCGGTCGCGCCAGGTCGGCAGATGCTGCAACGCCCGGTAGGGGCAGCAGAGCAACGCCGCGGGCCGCTCCAGTCGCAAGTCACGCATATCGCTCGATCGAAGTTCCAGCCGCACGCCGACTTTCGCCGCTGCGACGCGGGCTCGTCGCAACATCGCCGGGGACGAGTCGATCCCGATCACGGCCCTGCCGGTGGCGCGGGCGAGCGGTATCGCTACGCGCCCACTGCCTACCGCTCGACCAGCAGTCCGTCGACGGCCAGCGCGAGGTCGACATATTACGCCACGTCGGCCGTCATGTGCACGGACCACTCCGGGTAGTGCTCCGCGAACGCATCATTCCAGCTCACCACCCAAGCCTGACATCGGTGGCAAACCAATTTCCCTATCAATCCATTTTGGATATTCGACATTACCCGCCAGTAGGTCTAGGTTTCCCGTTTCGGCCGATTGAGTAGAACCCTTGTCAGGGTTAACGTGTCACCGCGGTCGCCGGGCGGGATTTTGGCGCGGTCGACGGCGTCCCACGACAAGGAGGTCGGATGACGGACTCTCCCGTGGCTACTGGCAAAGCTCCGAGTCGCCGCACCCGCAGAGCGACCGGCACGCTCGACGGTAACCACCGCGCCGTCGCGCGTGCGTGGGAACGGTTCGCCTCGGGCGAGACCACGGTTGCCGACGTCCGGCCGGAGATCCTGGCCTCGTGGCACCGGTGCCGCGACACCTACGACGTCGATCCCGGCCTGCGATCGGCTCCGGCGGCTGCCGACCACACCGACCACCGGCTTGATCACGACGTGTTACTCACCAAACTCGGCGGCATCGCCGCAGTGGCGGGCGAGCGGTTGGACCGCGAGCAGGGTCTGATAGCCGTGACCGACGGCGCGGGGCGCGTGCTCGCCTCCTGGGGCGACCAGGCAGTGCGCGGCCACGCCGAGGAGAGCAACCTGGCCCCGTGGTCGGTGTGGGACGAGCGAACCACGGGCACCAACGGGATGGGCACGGCGCTTGAGGTCACTGGCCCGGTCACGGTCACCGGTCCGGAGCACTGGTGCGAGGGTTTCCACCAGTGGGCATGCGCGGGCATCGCCATCCGCGACCTGGTCACCGGCCTGCCGGTCGCGATGCTGAACGTGTCGCGCTGGTCCGCCGAGATCCCCGGACAGCTCATCAACTGGCTGAAGGACACGGCCGCGGGTGTGGAATCGGAAATCGAGCGGCGGGCGCTGTGGGAAGGCGAGGTCATTCTCCGCGAATTCACCGAGATCAGCTCCCGTAGAAGCGGGGTGTTCGCGGCTCTGGACCTCGGTGGCCGCGTCGTCGTGGCCGACGACACCGCGCAGGCGATCCTCGGCGTACCACACGGTGCGCCCATGGTCGATGTCATGACTCGATGGACACCGGACATTCCTGACCTGCCCGAGGTGGTTCGCTGGGCCGCGAAGCGGTCAGCGGCCGCTCCGCAGTGGACGGGGTGTGCTCGGCTGGTGGAGAACGCAGCCGACGCGGTGGTGCCGGTGAGCTTCAAGCCGGTCTGCGCCGGGAACCGTCTCGTGGGCCTTCTCTGCGAGTTCGGTTCGCAGGACGGCGACGAGTACGACGAGCAACCACCCACCGCCCGCGCCGCCCCTACACCCCAACGTGTCGTCGGTGTCCGGAACGAGCGAATCATCGTACTCGCCCCTTCGGAGATCAGATACGCCGAAGCCGATCGCAACACGGTCTGGCTGAGCACCGACCGCGGCAAGGTTCAGGCCGCCACGCGGGGACTCGACAACATCGAACGGGAGCTGACCCCGTTCGGCTTCCATCGGGTGCATCGGCGTTTCCTGGTGAACCTTCGCCGCGTGACCGAACTCGAACGCGGGATCAAGGGCGAACTGCTGCTTATCACCGACCCGCGCGCACCGGAGTTCATCCCGGTATCGCGAAGGCACACCCAGGAAATCCGGCGCATACTCGGCGTCTGAGAGCGCCTTTCGTTCGCGTCGGCCTTCCGTTCGTGACGAAAAGCGGCCCACTAGTCGTTGATCAGTTGCCCGAGGGCGTGCCGACCAGCCATGGTTTCAGCGGTCACGAGGAGGGTGCCATGTTGCTTCGTTTCCTGGGCGTCGCTGCCGGTGGCGGCTATCCCCAGTGGAACTGCGCGTGCACCGGCTGCCGCAAGGCGCGGGAGCAGCCCGGCGCCGGATCGTTTCACGCGGGCCTCGCCGTATCCGGCACGGGGCAGCGCTGGTTCCTGCTCAACGCCACCCCTGACGTGCACCACCAGATCGCGGCCACCCCATGCCTGCACCCGGGGCCGGGAGTGCGCGACACCCCGGTGGCGGGCGTGCTGCTCAGTGACGCCGAGTTCGACCACACCATCGGCCTGCTCGTGCTGCGGGAAGGATCGCCGCTGTCGGTGTACGCGACAGCACCGGTGCTGGACGCACTCGGCAACGACTTTCCGGTCCGCGAACTTCTCGCCGACTACGCTCAGCTGTCGTGGCGCGAGCTCCGCACCGGCGACAGCGTGGAACTCGACGAGCGGCTACAGGTCACCGCGCTCACCACAGGCAGCAAACCACCACGCTACGTCCGCCACCCCAAGCCGTTCGCCGACTGGGAGGTCGGCTTTCACCTGCGGGACACCGTCACGGGCGGCACCGCCGTGTACGCCCCGACGGTGCCGCGCTGGGACGCCGACTTCGCGGCGCGACTCGACGGCGTGGACTGTGTGATGATCGACGGTACCTTCTTCACCGACGACGAGATGACGCGCGGCAACACCGGAACCCGCCGCGGCCGCGACATGGGGCACCTGGCCATCGGCGGCGCGGACGGTTCGCTTCGCATGCTCGCCCGGCTGCCCGCGCAACGGAAGGTGTACACCCACGTCAACAACACGAACCCGATCCTCGACCCGGACTCCGCCGAACACCAACTGCTCACGAAAATGGGCGTGGAGGTCGGCAGGGCGGGCCTCGAGGTGGAGCTGTGAACTCGTGAGCGGGCGGGTGAGGGCCAAAAGGACCGCACCGGCGGTGGCCACACGATGACGCAGCCGACCGGTTCGGGGGACAGTTTTCCGAGCCTCGTCGACAAGGGCAATCTGACAAGGCGCGAAGCGGCCGCCCGAGCCGAGTTGGTGTCGCACGTGCGCTACCGGGTGGCTCTTGACCTGACCGCCGCGGACGACCAGTTCCGTTGCGACGCCACGATCCGATTCCGCGCGCACAGTGGGAACACGCTGACCTTCCTCGACTACGCGGGCAACCCCCGGCTTCTCGAGTGCAACGGAACACCCCTTGACACGGGGGCATACCACGCCGAACGCATCTACCTGCCGACCGTGGCGGGCGAGAACGTTGTGCGGGTGGTTGGCACCGCTGGGTACGGGCGGTCGGGCGTGGGTCTGCACCGCTATCGCGACCCCGAGGACGGGCAGTCATACCTGCACACGAGGTTCCGACCGTTCGAAACCCACCGCGTGTACCCCTGCTTCGACCAGCCGGATCTGCGGGCGACGCTGGAACCGGCGATCACCGTGGACGAGCGGTGGCGGGTGTTGGCGAACACCGAACCGGTCGGTGAACCCGAACCGCTGCCCGGCGGCCGTGCGCTGTGGGCCTTCGCTCCCACGCCGCCGCTGCCTCCATACCTCACCGCACTGGTGGCAGGGCCGTTTCACCGGGTCAGCGGCAGCCACGGTGATCTTCCGCTCATGCTGTGGGCCCGGCCGGGATTGTCCGACGAGTTGGAGTCGGCCGCCGAGGAACTGTTCGAGTTGATCGGCCACGGCCTGGACCACTACGAACGGCTGCTGAAACGGCCCTACCCGTTCGCGAGATACGACCACGTCTTCGTCCCCGAGTGCGCCGTTACCGCGGCCGAACACCCGGGGTGTGTCACAGTCGACGAGAACCTGCTCTTTTCCACCGCCACCACCACCAGGCGGCGACGGCGAGCCGAGGTGCTGCTGCGGGCCATGGCGAACATGTGGTTCGGAGGTCTCGTCGGTATTCGCTGGTGGAACGGCCTGTGGCTGCGGGAGGGCATGGCGACGATGCTGGCTGCGCAGGCGCAATACCCGGTGACCCCGTTCGGTACGGGCTGGCCGCACTTCGAACAGCGCGTCCGTGCGCGGGCGCGACACGCGGACCGGCTGCCCACCAGCCGGCCGGTCGCCGAGGCCGTTCCCGATACCGGCACGGCAAGGGCGAGCTTCGACGCGATCGCACGCGACAAGGGTGCCTCGGTGCTGCTTCAGCTCGCCGACCATGTCGGCTGGGAGGACTTCGTCGGCGGCCTGCGCCGCTTCGTCGACCACCACGCGTGGAGCACGGCAGACCCCGGCGATCTGCTCGCGTCGCTGCGGTCAGCCGCAACCACCGACCTCACCGAGTGGGCCGAGGAGTGGTTGACGCAATCCGGGGTGGATGTCGTCGAGGTGTTCAGGCCGGGTTCCGGCGCGACCGCCGTGCAATTGAGTGACCCGCCGCCGCATCCAAGGCGGCTGCGACCACGGATCGGCTGCTACACCAGTGACGGCCCCGGGCTGCGACTGCGGCACAACACCGTGCTGCACCTCGACCCGCGCGGCTCCGTGCGAGCGCCGTGTCGGACGGCTGCTGTGGTGCTGCCCAACGACGACGGGCGCACCCACATCAAGGTGCGGCTCGACCCGGCTTCCCGACGCACGCTGCTGAACGCGATAGCCACACTCGCCGATCCGACCGCGCGTGCCGTCGCGTGGGGTGCGCTGTGGGACGACGTGCTGGACGCGCGGCTGGCCGCGCGCGTGTTCGTGGCGACGGTGCTGAGGCACGCACCGCTCGAGAAGGACACCGAGTCACTGCGGCTGCTCTGTGGCCGCGCGGTGGTCGCGGCACGTGACTACGGCGAACGCTCCAACACCGCACCGCTGCTGCACGCGATGCACACCCACCTGCGCGGCGAGTTGGACCTGGCACTGGGATTCGACCGGCAGCTCGCCCTGGCCAGTGCGCTGCTCCGCTCCGCGGTAGCCGAGCACGACAGTCTGCTGTACGACGTGGCTCTGCGCCGCCCGCCGTGGCATGAACTGGCGACGGACAGGAACCTTCGCTGGCGAGCGCTGCTGCGGCTGGCCGCTCACGGCCGCCCGGTGGAGGATCTCGTCGCCGCCGAGTTGGCCGCCGAACCGGATTCGGACGGTCGAAGGCGCGCGCTGTTGGTCGAGGCCGCACGGCCGCGGGCCGCGGCGAAGGAGCAGTCGTGGCACCGTGTTTTCAGTGGTGCTCACTCGTTGGCCGAGCGGCAGGCGATCATGGCGGGGTTTCGCCAGCCTGGCCAGGAAGACGTCCTGACGCCCTACGCGGAGCGCTACTTCACCGTTCTCGAGTCCGTGTGGCAGGTGGAGGGACCCGAGTGCGCTCGCAGCGTGGCGCGCGGCCTCTACCCGCGGGTCACCGATGTCGAGCAGGAGGTGCTCGCCCGAACCGACGACGTCCTACAGCGGGGCAGGTTGCCCCAGGAACTGTTGCGTGTCCTGCTAGAACAGCGTGGAGAACTGGCACTCGCACGGGCAGCCAGAGCGCGGGACGCGGTGCGCACCCGTGCCGGGTGAGCACCGCGTCCCGCGCCCCTGATCGCACGGTCGGACACGCGCCACGGCGAAGGCCGGTACCGTCTCGGAGTGGAACCCGTGCCTCCATCGGCGTCGAGCTCGGCCTTCGGTGCCTCACCCCCCGATCGCTCGACGTGGCCCGAAGGTCCGCATCGGACAGCAACGACGTGAACATCGACTTTCCTCCAGTACCGAAGAACACCTGGGCTTGTCTCCACACTAGCGCAGTTATCGAACACTCGTTCGAACCCGATGTGGTGAAAGTGTTCGCGCTGCCTGTCGGCTGCCGAACGTCGTGGCGGTTCGAAACGGAGTTCGGTCGCCAGTTCGGCGGCGGTCTGGTGTGGACATACCTGACCGGATCATTCGGTGATCCCACGGCACCGGTCGTGGGCAACGGTACCGAATGTAGCGATCTTCCCGAAACCGGAACTCCGGTGCGTGGACATCCGCCAGCCGACCCTGCCGCAGCTGCGCCACTACTCCGGACCAGGATCGTCCGGCCAACGCCGACGGCGGTGCCCAGACCTTCCTACTCCATCGCGATGGCGGAGAGCAGGGAGGCACTGAAACGGCGATCGTGATCACTGTCGCCGGTTTCGCGAACTACTCGCTGCCGATCTCCTTGCGCAGCGCGGCATTGAAGGCGCGCAGTGCCGCGACAGTCACGTCTTCGTGCTCGCCGTCGCCACCCTTGGCACGCCAGCACGCCCTCGCGAAGGAGTCCGCGTGCTCGCGGGTTTCCCGCGAGCACAACAGGTGGATCACCGAGCGACCCTGCTGCAATCGCGACTGCCACTCGCGCAGTTCGCTTGGTTCGAACGATTCCAGCCAGTACTCGCCACCGCTGCGGTACTCGTAGATGTTGGTGCCCGCGCCGACCATCTCCGCCGCGCCGGCCAGCTTCTGATCGCGTAGCCACCGCCGGTGCTCACCGCTGCTCTTGATCCACGCCCCGAGCAGTGCGCCGGAGAAGCCCAGCATCGCGCCCATGAGACCGGCCAAGATATTGATCACGCGGGGCACTCTAGCGCGAACCGGATCACTGGTTACGGGTCGCTGGCTACGCGTATGCCTGCGAGTCGATCGCCAGCGTGCCGCCTCGCTCCACGAGGGTGTAGACGTGCCGTTCCGTCGTCGAACCGCCGCCCACGAAGAAGTAGGTGATCGTCGCGGTCACCGCGTTACGGCCGCTGGCCTTCACGTCGCTCACCCGGACCGACCTCATCCGGCTCCAGAATGCCTCGTAGTCGGCGAAACTCGGGGTGCGGGTGCGCTTGAAGCGGTCGGTGAGTCTGGCGTAGCCCGCACGCAGATCACCGGGTATCAGCGCGTAGTAGTCGCGAAGCGCCACCTCGAGCCTGCGTGCCGGGTCCATGGCGGGCTTGTCGGACTCGGAGGAGCTCGGCGGTCCCGAGGTGGCTTCCCCGGTGGGGGACACCGGGGAAGAAGGCCCGGTCGCGCTCGCCGCGCTGGAACTGGGCGAGGCCTCGTCCGCTTCCCGCGACGCGGCGGTGCCGGACGCCCCGGTGTGGGACTGTTCCTCTCGGCTGAGCAGCCACCAGCCCGCCGCACCCGCCGCCAGCACGATGACCAGTGCCAGCGCCGCCACCAGGGTGGATCGCTTCCGCGCGGCGGCGGCATTCTTGCCTGGTTCGGCCGACGGCGTACTGACCTCCGCCCGCGGCGTGGGCGGTGCGGACAACCTGGCGAGTTCGGCCGCCGCCTCCGCCATGTCGGGCCGGGCATCCGGATCGGGATCGAGCAACTTCAGCAGCACCGGGCGCAGTGGGCCCGCGTGGCTGGGTGGCTCGATGTCACCCTGGGAAACCTTGTGCAGCAGCGCTATCGCATTGTCGTGCGCCCCGAACGGCGGCGCACCCTCGACGGCGTGGTACAAGGTCGAGCCCAGCGAGAAGACGTCGGAGCGGAAGTCGGCGTCGTTGCCCCTGGCTACCTCCGGCGCGAAGTAAGCCGGTGTCCCGGCGACGAATCCACTCGCGGTCAGCGTGACATCACCAGCCGCGCGGGAGATGCCGAAGTCAGAGATCTTGGCGGTGCCGTCCTCGGCGAGCAGCACGTTGGCGGGCTTGACGTCTCGGTGCACGATCCCCGACCGGTGCGCGGCCGCGAGTGCCGCCGCGACCTGCCTGCCGATGGCGGCGACCTCGGCAGGTTCGAGCCTGCCTCGCTCGGCGATGACCTGTGCCAGGCTGGTGGAGGGCAGGTACTCCATCACCAGCCACGGATCGCCCGCATCCTCGATCACGTCGAAGACGGCGATGGCGTTGGGATGAAGCAGGCGCGCGGCGATGCGTCCCTCCCGCATCGCGCGGGCCCGCACGTCCGCGGTCGGCGACCCCGGCTGCGGTTGCAG
Organism: Saccharomonospora amisosensis; assembly: GCF_011761185.1. NCBI lineage: Bacteria > Bacillati > Actinomycetota > Actinomycetes > Pseudonocardiales > Pseudonocardiaceae > Saccharomonospora > Saccharomonospora amisosensis. The sequence continues at coordinate 2,969,931 of NZ_JAAOYM010000001.1, forward strand.
GTGCAGTCGCTTGAGTGCCACCGTGCGGTGCAGGCGTTCGTCGTCGCCCTTCCACACAACGCCCATCGCGCCGGTGCCGAGCCACTCCCGCAACCGGTAGCGGCCCCCGACCAACTGACTTTCGTCTGTCAAGAGGCAACTCCAGCCGGGCCGCGGTGCTACGAAGTGAAACTCGACGTGATCTTACCTGCCCGTTTCGCGCACCCGGTCGCGGCGGACGCCTACCGGATCTTCACGGTTTCCCTGAGCGCCTTCTTGTCCGGTTTGCCCAGAGCTGTCAGCGGCAGCGAGTCCGCGACGATCACATGCTTGGGAGCTTGGACGGAGCCCTTTCGCTCCTTGACGGACGCGACGATCTCCTCGGTGAGTTTCGCGATCGACTCCTCGTCGGCCGGGTGACCCTCACGAAGCACGATCACCGCGGTGACGGCCTCACCCCACTTCTCGTCGGGGGTGCCGATCACGCCGACCTGCGCTACGGCGGGGTGAGCGGCGACGACGTCCTCGACCTCACGGGGGAAGACGTTGAACCCGCCGGTGACGATCATGTCCTTGACGCGGTCGACGATGAACAGGAAGCCGTCCTCGTCCTGCCTGGCGACGTCACCGGTGTGCAGCCACCCGTCCCGGAAGGCCTCCGCCGTGGCCTCCGGCTTGTTCCAGTAGCCGCCCGCCAGCAGCGGCCCGGCCACGCAGATCTCGCCGGGCTCGCCCGGCGGCACGTCGTTGCCGTTCTCGTCGAGCAGCGCGGTTCGCACGAACGCCGAAGGGCGCCCGCACGAGGACAGCCGCGCTTCGTCGTGCTCGTCCTTGCCGAGGTAGCTGATCGCCATCGGCGCCTCCGACTGCCCGTAGTACTGCGCGAAGATCGGCCCGAAACGCTCGATCGCCTCCCGCAGCCGGACAGGGTTGATGGCGGCCGCGCCGTAGTACACGGTTTCCAGCGACGACAGGTCCCTGGTTCGCGAGTCGGGGTGGTCCAGCAGCGCGTACAGCATCGTGGGCACCAGCATGGTCGCCGTGATGCGTTCCTCCTCGATCGTGCGCAGCACCTCGGCGGGGTCGAACCGGGGCAGCACCACCAGCGAGCCGCCCTTGATCAGCGTCGGCGCGAAGAACGCCGCACCCGCGTGCGACAGCGGCGTGCATACCAGGAACTTCGGCGCCCTCGGCCATTCCCATTCGGCGAGCTGGATCTGCGTCATCGTGGTCATGGCCTGCGCGGTGCCGATGACGCCCTTGGGCTTGCCGGTCGTGCCGCCGGTGTAGGTGATGGAGACGATGTGGTCGGGCGGGAGGTCAGCCGCCTTCAACGGCTGTGGCTCGAAGGTCCGCGCCACCTCGGCCAGGTCCCGCGCACCGGTATCGGCCAGCGACTCGGGCACCGGCCCGATGGTGAGCACCTGCCGCAGTCCGGGCACCTTCTCCAGCAATCCCCGCGCGCGTTCGACGAACGACGGCACCGGGTCGATGATGAGTGTGGAGATGCCCGCATCGTCGAGCACGTAGGCGTGGTCGTCAAGTGACCCGAGCGGATGCAACGCGGTGCGCCGTGAACCGAGCACCTGGCCCGCGCCGATGATGAGCAACACCTCCGGACGGTTCGTGGACAACAGGGCCGACGAGGCACCGGTGCCCGCGCCGAGTGCCTCGAACGCCTGCGCGTACTGGCTGACCCGCTGCGCGGTCTGCTGACCGGTCAAAGTGGTCTCCCCCAGAACCAGCACGGGCTTGTCCCGATGGCGGTGCAGGGCCGAGATGATCAGGTGGCCAAGGTGGTTCGGCTGCCTCATGTCCATGGTCATGCGAGTTCCCTCCCGTCCTGCGGGGCGTGGTACAGCGTGACGACACAGGCGCCGCCCAGCCCCAGGTTGTGCGCGAGTCCGAGCCGGGCCCCGGCCACCTGACGCTCGCCCGCGGTGCCACGCAGTTGCCAGGTGAGTTCGGCGCACTGGGCGAGGCCGGTGGCGCCGAGCGGGTGTCCCTTGGAGATCAGGCCGCCCGACGGGTTGACCACCCAGCGGCCTCCGTAGGTCGTGGCACCGCTGCGGACGAGGGAGCCGCCCTCGCCCTGCGCGCACATGCCCATCGCCTCGTAGGTCACGATCTCGTTGATGGAGAAGCAGTCGTGCACCTCGAGCACGGTCACGTCCTCGATCGCCACCTCGGCGGCGTCGAGGACGTCTCGGGTGGCTCGCCGGGTCATCGGCGCGCCGACCACGTCGATCATCGAGCCGGAACGCAGCGACTGCTCGGTGTCGGTGACGAGGCTCTGCGCGACGATCTCCACCGCCCGGTCCGCGAGGCCGTGCTCTTCGACGAACCGCTCGCTGACCACCACCGCGGCGGCGGCTCCGTCGGACATCGGGGAGCACTGCGAACGCGTCAGCGGCCCGTGCACGGGTTTGTCGGCGAGCACCTCGTCGACGGTGTAGGGCCGTTGGAACTGCGCCAGCCGGTTACGCGTGGAGTGCTCGTGGTTCTTCACGGCCACACTCGCCAGGTCCCGCACCGTGGTGCCGTAGCGATCCATGTGCTCGCGAGCGGCGTTGCCGAAGAACTGGGCCGTCATCGGGGCGTCCTGCGCCAAGCCGTGGGCGGACACCATCACGCCGAGATGCGCGTCCACCGTGGTGACCTTCGCCGAGCCGCCGGACATCGCTTCCTTGGTCATCTGTTCGAAACCGACAGCAAGCGCGACATCGCAAAGTCCACTCTGTACCCATTCGCGGGCGAGCACGAGAGCCGTCGACCCGGTGGCGCAGTTGTTGTTCACGTTCACGATCGGGATGCCGGTGAGCCCGACGTCGTAGAGCGCCCGTTGACCGGCCGCGGACGGCTGGAACACGTAGCCGACCGCCGCGCGCTGAACCGCCGGGTACTCGACGCCCGCGTCGGCGAGAGCTGCGCGCACCGCGTCACCGACGAGGTCCGGATAGGTGACCTCGGAGCCGATCTTGGTGAACGGGGTCATGCCGACCCCGGCAACGAACGCCCTCATGCAGCTCTGCCTTCCTGGCATGCCTGCGGCCGCTGGCTGCCGACCACCCACAACGCGTGGAACTGCGAGGCACCGCCCATGGCGTGGCCCACCGCGCGGCGGGCGCCGTCGACCTGGTGCTGTCCCGCCATGCCGCGCATCTGCAGAGCGGCCTCGGCGAACCGGAGCAGCCCCGTGGCGCCGGTGGGGTTGCCGGAGAGGACACCGCCGGAGGGGTTGACGGGCAGGTCGCCGTCGAAGGCGGTGCGGTCGTCGTCTACGAGCCGCCAGCCCCGGTGTTCCTCGGCGAGACCGAGGTTTTCCAGCCACATCGGTTCGTACCAGCTGTAGGGGATGTACAGCTCGGCGACGTCGACTTCGGCTGCCGGGTTCGTGATGCCCGCCTGCCGGTAGGCGTCGCGGGCGCAGTCCTGCCCGGCCCGGGGATTGACCTCGTCGCGCCCGGCGAAGTGGCCGGTTTCGGTGCGCCAGGACATGCCGTGTATCCACGCGGGTCGGCGGCCGGTGCCCGGCACGTCGTCCTCGCCCGTGATGACCACGGCACAGGACCCGTCGGAGGAGGGGCAGGATTCGAGGAAGCGGATCGGATCCCACAGCATCGGTGAGTCCCGCACCTGCTCGATCGTGATGTCGGGGCGCTGGACGTGCGCGTAGGGATTGCGAGTCGCGTTGAGCCGGTGGTTGACCGCGACCTTCCAGCCGATGTGCTCGGGCGCCTTCGACCGCCGGATGTACTCGCGGACCACCGGGGCGAAATGGCCACCCGCGCCCGCGCCCAACTGTGCGCTGAACGGCAACGGGCGCGACAGCGCCCAGGTGAAGTCCCCCTCGGATTCCTTGGAGTACGCGACCACGAGTACCCGGCGCGCCAGCCCGGCCGCGACCAGGTGGGCACCGTAGATGGCGGCATGGCCGCCGACGCTGCCGCCGGTGAACACTCGCGTCACAGGCAGCCCGACCGCGCCCATCGCGTCGGCCAGGTACAGCTCCGGGTTCATCACGCCGTCGAAGAGGTCTGGAGTCTTGCTGAGCACGACGGCGTCGATGTCGGTGAAAGTGAGTTCGGCGTCCTCCAGCGCGCCTCGCACCGCCTCTCGCACCATCGCGCCGATGGTTACCTCTCGGCGCTTGGCCTGCTTGCTCTGGCCGACTCCGACCACCGCGAGTGCCTTGGTCATGACCTTGCCTCCCCCGAAAGCAGGCAGACGAGGTTGTGTTGCAACGCCTGCCCGTTGGTGGCGTGGGCCAGCGCCCGCTCCGCCGTACCCCCGATGATGTGTCGCGCCGCTTCACCGATGCGCACCAGTCCGGTGGCGGTGACGGGGCGTCCGGCGAGCGGGCCGCCGGAGGGGTTGACCGTACTTCGTTTTAGGCCGAGGGCCGAAACCAGCAGCGGCTCCGCGTAGCTGTACTCCGTGTGCAGTTCGGCGATGTCCACTTCGGATACCCCGAACCCGGCTTGTTCGGCAGCCCGCTCGGCGGCCACACGGGCCGACTCCGAGCGGGTCAGGTCCCGCACTCCCGGGTAGTGCGTGTCCATCCGGTGATCGAGACCACGCACCCACGCGGGCTGGTCGCTGAGCCCGCGCGCGGCGTCGCCCGCCGCGAGCACCACCACCGCGGCCGCGTCGCCGACGGGGGCGACGTCGTGCTCGCGCAACGGTGCGCTGACGTACGGCGCGCGGAGCACATCTTCGACACGGAGCTGCCCCGATTTCTGGGCGTACGGGTTGTCCACCGCGGCGGCCAGGCTGCGCACCACGATCTCGGCGAGGTGGCGTTCGCTGGTGAGCCCCGCATCGACCAGCGCGGCCGCCTGCAGGCCGGCCAGCGCGTCGCGGTGCGGACGCAGCGGCGCGAGCAGGTACGGGTCCAGCTGTGTGGGCAGCACCTGGTCCAGGTCGGTGGCGAGCGAGCCCCGGCCGATGCCGTACACCAGTGCGATGTCGCCCTCGCCGAGCTGGAGCCAGGACCACGCCTCGGCGAACGCCCACGCGGCGTCCATCTCGACGTGTGACTCCGAGATCGGCGGCCATGCGCCCACCGCGTCCAACGACTCGATGTAGGAGAAGGTGCGGCCCTCGAAGAAGTCGTGGCTTCCCGAGACGAAGAAGTCGATGTCGTCGCGGTCGAGTCCCACCGCACCCAGCGCCTGCCGGATCACGGGAAGCAGGATGTCGGCCATGTCGTCGCGCCGGTTGGCCACCTCGCACGGCGACTGGGCGAACGACACCACGGCTACGTCACGCATGGGCGCCTCCGGCGGGACGGTAGTGGCGGATGCTGGTCAACGAGTTCTCCCGTTCGCCTTCGCCGACCCATACCGGCTCCACCTCCATGCCGATCCGCACGTCCGAGGGCTCGATCTCGCGAACCAGGTGCATCAGCCGCGTCCCGGTGCCGTGCACCTGGATGTGCGCGACCACGTACGGCGGCTGGTGAACCTGCCCGGGGAACGGGAAGCTCACCACGCAGAAGGTGGAGATCAGGCCACGGCCGTCGAGTTCGAACGGCTCCCCCAGCGGGCTCAGGCAGCGAGAGCAGAACTCCGGCGGTGGCAGGTAGACCTGCGCGCAGGTGGGGCAGCGTCGCGCGAGCATCCGGCCTTGGGCGAGCCCGCGCAGGAACACCGACCGGCCGGTGCCAGCGACGTAGGTGTAGTCCATGCGAAACGGGCTCGCCATGGTGGTCAGCGGTTCGGGGAGGGCCTGCGCCGACGGTTCACTCACCGTTCCACCTCGAAACATTCGATGTCTCGCAGGTCGCCGACACGTTCGTCGCGCCAGCGCACCCGCACCCGCATCCCCCTCGTCATGCGGGTGGGGTCACCGCCGACGTCGACCGCGTGGAACAGCGAACCAGCGGTGCCGTCGATCTCGACGAGCGCCCAGGCGAAGTCGTGCGACACCGGGTCATCCGGCCGCGACCGGACCCAGGTCCAGGTAGTCACCGTGCCGGTTGTCGGCAGCTCCACCAGCTCGCCGGTCTCGGCGCCGGAGTCCGGGTCGAACTCCAGCGGCGGGCACAGGACGCCGCGCCGGGCCCGGACGCCGAACAACCGCTTCTCCTTCAGACCCGCGAAGAACGTGCCGATCTTGGGACCCACGGTCCGCTCGAAGGGGAACTCCAGCTTGTACGGCGCGCAGAGGCTGTCGTGGCCACCGGACGCGGGGGTGCTCATCCGATCGGCAGGGCGACGGATTTGAGCTCGACGTAACCGTCGATGCCCTCGGGACCGAACTCGCGCCCGATACCGCTCGCCTTGAAGCCGCCGAACGGGGCGTTGAACTCCAGCAGGTACTGGTTGATGCCGAGGGTCCCGGTACGGATGCGCCTTGCCACGTCGAGGCCGTGTTCCACGTCCGAGGTCCACACCGATCCGGCGAGGCCGTACTCGGAGTCGTTGGCGATACGGATGGCGTCCTCGGTGTCCTCGTACGGAATCACAGCCAGCACCGGCCCGAAGATCTCCTCCTGGGCGATGCGCGCGGAGTTGTCGACGCCCGCGAACACGGTCGGCCTGACGTACCAGCCGGTGTCCAGCCCTTCGGGCCTTCCCGGCCCGCCGACCGCGACCTTCGCACCCTCCTCCGTGCCGATGCGGATGTAGTTCTCGACCCGCTCCTGCTGGCGGCGCGCGACCAGCGGGCCGATGTAGTTGCCGTGGTCGAGTGGGTCACCGATGGTCAGCCCGCCGACCATCTCCGCCAGCGCGTCCACCACCTCGTCGTGTCGCTTTCGTGAGGCGAGGATGCGGGTCTGCGCTATGCAGGCCTGCCCGCTGTTCATCAGGGAGGCAAGCTGGAGGCGTTCAACGGTCTGGGCGAGGTCGGCGTCGTCGAGAATGATCGCCGCGGACTTACCGCCCAACTCCAGCGTGACGCGGCGTAGGTCCTGACCGCACAGCGAGGCGATGCGCCTGCCCGCCGCCGTGGAGCCGGTGAAGGAGATCTTGTCGACTCCGCCGTGGCTGACGAGGCGTTCACCTACCTCGCGGCCCGCGGGGAGCACGCTGACGACCCCTTCCGGCAGGCCTGCCTCGTCGAGGATCTCGGCGAGCGCCAGGCCGGACAGCGGCGACTCCGGCGGCGGCTTGAGCACGACGGTGCACCCTGCCAGCAGCGCGGGCGCCAGCTTGGCCATCGTGACGAAGTGCGGGACGTTCCACGGTGTGATGATCCCGGCGACGCCCGCGGGTTCGCGGCGGACGACGACCTCCCCGCCGAACGCGCCGGTGCGGCGCTCTTCCCACTTGGTGTCGCACGCGGCGGCGAGGTAGGAGTCGAGTGCCATCATGGTGGCGCCGACCTGGCCGACCTGGGAGAACCAGATCGGTGCGCCCATCTCGGTGCTGATCAGCTCGGCGAGTTCGTCCTGCCGGGCACGGTAGGCGTCGGCGAAGCGCTGCACGGCGGCGATCCGGTCCTGCGGGCTCAGCCGCGGCCACGGCCCCTTGTCGAAGGCCTCGCGAGCCGCGGCGACCGCGGCGTCGAGGTCTTCGGTGGTGCCTTCCGGCGTGCGGCCCACGACCTGCTCGGAGTGAGGCGATACGACTTCGATGGCGCTGTCCGTGGCAGGGGTGGTCCACCGGCCACCGATGTAGAGCTCCTTGTACACCCGCATGCGTGCTCCTCGCTGTCGACCTCGCTGTCCAACCCGCCGCGGCAGGCCCCGACGCAAAACTAGAACACGTTATCATTAGAGCGCAACGGTCAGGACCGAAACCGAGCGAGAAGCACACCCTGTAGCGATGGAACACGTATCAGCGGGGCCGCTCAACTTCCCACCACAGCGGTGGGAAGCTCCTGACGCCACGGCAGAAGACGGAGAACCTCAGGCAGGACCCCGGGCAACGTTGGTCATCCTCGATCCGGCCACACCGTTTCGCACCCTCGAGATCCCGACCCGGGCCGGCCGCGTGATCAATTCTTTACCGTTACGATCATCGGTCTGCAACCGGAGGAGACCGGTTTTCGATACTTTCCCACACGTTGTCGCCCGAAGTGAGGGAAGGCCGAGCGATGCGCGTGGGAAGAGCCGTGGCTGTCGTTGTCACCGCGACCCTGCTCGCCGTTGTTCTCCCCGCCACCGCGTGGGCGCAACCACCGCTCGCGCTGCCCGCGAGCTACGCCGCCGCCGACGGCAGGTGGCAACCCGCGTTCGACTACGACGGTGACGGCTGCTATCCCACACCTGCCATCGGGCCCGACGGAACGCTCAACGGCGGCCTGAAGAACTCCGGAGCACTCAACGGGGACTGCCGCGATCAGTCCGACTTGGACAACACCAATTCCTACTCTCGCTCCAAGTGCGACAATGGCTGGTGTGCCTACGTTTACGACCTGTACTTCGAAAAGGATCAGGCCGTTCCCGGCATCGACTGCTGCGGTCACCGGCACGACATCGAGCACGTCGTGGTATGGGTGCACGGCGACAGCGCCGAGTACGTCTCCGTGTCGCGGCACGGCGACTTCGTTGTCCACCCGCGCTCCGACGTGGCATGGGAGGGCAGCCACCCGAAGGTCGTGTACCACAAGGACGGGGCTGGAACCCACTGCTTCCGCATCGCCGGTGGCGACGAGGTGCCGGAGAACCACTACGGCACCTGGCAGTACCCGGACCTGGTGAGCTGGGACAACTATCCCGCGGGCATCCGCGATCGCCTCATGGGCGCGGACTTCGGCGCCGCGAGCTTCGCCATCACCGACAGCGCCTTCGCGGGCAACCTGGCCAAAGCCAAGCCTGCGGGTATCCCGTTCGACCCTTACGCGTAAGGGGCTCAGCGACTTTGTGCCGACCGTTCGCACCTCACCCCGCGTTTGCCTGACCTCCTGGCAACGAACGCAGCGCCTCATCCACACAGTCGGCCCAGGCTCGCTCACCGAGTTCGGTCACGCCCGAATCGCCGACGAACCCGCTTGAGATCACGATGTCCGGCGCTAGTCTCGCCAGCTCGGACAGGCTGGTCGCAAGCGCGTCGCGGTCGCTGTAGCCGGGAATGTAGCCCGCGAACCACTTGCCCTCGGCATCGCGCAGGATGGTGTCTCCGGTGAACAGGTAGGTCAGGCCGTCACGCGAAGAGGCCAGAAAGCAGGTACTACCCGGCGTGTGGCCCGGCGTCGGGAGCACCTCCAACCCATCCAACTCCACGCGACGCTCGTCGAAGGCACCGTCGACGGGACAGGTCTTCGCCACCAGATCAGCCTCGGCGGCGCCGCAGTGCAGGGTAGAGCCGTACCGCTGCCTGATGACACGAAGCGATGGTGCGATCTCGTCCTGATGGCTCAGGTACTGGCGGGTGACACCGCCCAGTTCGGCCATACCGTCGATCTCGTGCTCCAGCGTCGTGTTGTAGAACAGCACGTTGCCACTGGGCGCGGCCCAAAGATAGGCGTGGGTGCTAAGTCCAGGGGCGGGGTATTCCGCCCCGGTTTCCCAAAGATCAGACTGAATTCGCCGCATGGCGATCATCCTCCAAACTGCACTGACACCGACCACGCTAAGATCTCAAGCGAAGTAGAAGTCAAGGAGCGCGGGCCATGGGGGCCGCGCCGCGAGGACTGCCGGTTCGGCAACGGCTCGCGATCTCTCACGCCGTTGCCGCCTTCCGCGATAGGGTCGCGTTCCGATTTCCCCACCGTCAGAACCGGAACGCAGTGGACGACAAGCCGGCCGCCAGCTCCGCCGAATCCGCCCGTGGTGTGGCGCTCGCCCGCCTGGTGTCACGCCTGCTGGCGGCGGCGGCGTCCGGCACCGGTCTCGTGCTGGGCTGGTGGGGCTTCTTCCTCGGCTTTCCCGACCTGCCGTTCTCCCTGGTGAGCCCCAGGCAAGTGGGAAGCGACTGCGAGGCGGCACGGGTGCTGTGCGAGGCCGCGAGCGCTGTCGGCGGGGCGTTGATCAGTTTCCTGCTCACTACCGCTTTGGTGCTGGGCCTGAGCCTGCCGATCGGCTGGGGCCTGCTGTGGCTGCTTCGCGTCCGGCCTGCCTACCCGACGGCGCTGCTCGGACCGGTGCTGGCATGGGCGATCGGGTCGATGGCTGACCGCCTCACCAGCATCGCGGGCGGTGAGCCGCCGGTGGCGCTCGCGGGCTGTGCCGGGATCGGGTATGCCACGGCCGCGTTCGTCACGACCACCACCCTGCCGCGGTACTGGCGGTTCGCCGTCCTTTCCGCGTTGGTCGTGGCATGGCTGCTGCTCATGTCGTTGGTCAAGGCTTGACCGTCACCTCACCGGATGACCGTCGGGTTCGCCGGTCGTGCGCGGTTCGGCCGCTCAGCCCGCGAAGCCGTTCTCTACTGGATTGCGCGACTGCAGCACCGCCTGTCCGAGCACATGACACACGTGCAACGCGAGTTCGAGGTCCAGTTGCCCCTCGGCCAGCGGGCGACCCCGCTCCTGTTCGGCCTTGGACAGCCGGTACTTCACCGTGTTGCGGTGCAACATCAGCGTCTTGGACGTCTCGACATAACTGCCGGTACGCAGGAAGGTCCGCAACGTCTCCCGCAGCCGGTCGGCAGGTTCGGTATCGAGCGACAGCAGCCCCAGAGTGTCGACGACCCATCTGCGGGTGGCCGCGAGATCTCGGGCCAGCATGGCCACAACCGCCATGCCGTCGTCGCCATAGCAGACCACCCGGGTGTGCGGTGCACTGCTGGCGTTGGCGACGAGACGCACGGCGTTGGCCTGTTCAAGGGTCCGGCGGAAGCCTTCCACACCGGCGACCGGGGTGCCGATCGCGGCCCGCACGGACGGCGCCACGGAGAGCACGTCGTGCACGCGCGCAGCGCCCACCGGTGAGGCCGCGTTCGGTGGATGGCACCACACCCAGGCCGTGCTGCGGTCGATGGGCATGAACAGCGGCTCCTCCTTGCTGCCCAGTGCGCAGGCGAGTCGCTTCGCCAGCGACCGCAGGGTCTCGATCTGGTCGGCGGCCTGTCGCGCTCCCTCGTCCCAGAGCACGGTGGCGACGTGCGGCCGTTCGAGGCGGTAGCCGGTCGTGGTCGCGAACTGGTCGGGCTCGACCGGCTCTCCGTCGAGCAGCCGATGCACCAGCCGCGACACGTCGGTGGCGTTCTGTTCCAGCAGCGCCAACCGCTCCGCCTCGTGCGCGTCCAGCACGACCCTGGTGATCCAGTCGATGTAGCGGTGCAACCAACCGGCAAGGTGGTGCAGCAGCCGCAACTTCAGTTCCGAAGAGCAGTCCAGGAGTTCGATTTCGTGGAACACCTCGGCCAGCAGATCATCGGAGCCGATGTGGTACGCGCGGCGCAGCGGTCCAGCGGGTACGCTCGCCCGAGCCAGCCGGACGGCGTACTCGGTCGCGGCGGTGGCGGGCTGCACATGCTCGATCGGGATGTCGTTGCGCAACATGTGCAGGATCGTGGTGACGTTGCCCTCGACGCTGGCATGCAGCATCTCGGCCAGTTCCGGGGTGTCCAGATCCGCGACGGCGTGCTCGATCGCGGAGTTCACGCTGTCGCTGAGCTCGGTGTGGCGCGCCTGCAGGCGCTCGGCGACACACACCACGAGAGCGCGGATCTGCCCGGCCTCCGGAGCGTCGTCGGAAACCAGGCGTCGTTTCAAGGGTTCGGTCACGAGCACCCCGCACCCTTCCCACGAAGCTCCCGCAGCGCCGACCGCGCCGCGTTGTAGCCACACATGCCGTGCGCTCCCGCACCGGGTGGGGTGGCCGCCGAACAAAGATAGACGCCGGGCACGCCAAGGCGGTAGGGGTCGAGCGCCACCCTCGGTCGAAACACCAGCTGGAGGGCGTCGTTGGCGCCGGTGACCACGTCGCCACCGAGATAGTTCGGGTTGTACTCCTCCAGTTGCCGCGCCGACCGGACGTGGCGGGCGAGAACGCGGTCCCGAAACCCTGGGGCGAACCGCTCGATCTGCCGCTCGATCGCCGCGGTGGCATCCCCTGTCCAGCCCTGGGGCACGTGGGCGTAGGCATACACCGGCGCCACGCCTCCCGCTGCCCGCGACGGGTCGGCGAGGTACTGCTGGCCGACAAGAACGAACGGCCTCGGCGGCATCCGGCCACGGTGCACCTCGCGCTCGGCCGCCGCGATCTCGGCGAGCGACCCGCCCACGTGCACCGTGCCCGCACGGCGGGACTCCTCGTGCTGCCAGGGCACGCCTTCCCGCACCGCGAACTCGACCTTGCACACCCCTGGTCCGTGGCGGTACCGGGTGAGGGCACGGCGAACGCGCGACGGCATCCGGTCGCCGACGATGCGCGCGGCCGAGGAAGGGGCCACGTCCAGCATGACCACGTCCGCGGAGCTGAGCTCGTCCAGCGATGTCACGGTGATTCCGGTCCGCACCTTGCCGCCGTGTTCGGCGAGCAGCCCCGCCAGCGCCCGCGCGATCGCGGCCGACCCGCCCTCGGCCACGGGCCAGCCGTAGCGGTGAGCCGCTGTCCCTAGCGCGACGCCGATCGCCGACGACATCGGTGAGGCGAACGGGCGCAGCGCGTGAGCGGCCACGCCCGCGAACAGCGCCCGGCCCTGCGGAGTCGACCACCTCCTGGCCAGCGCAGCGGCGGGCAGCGTGGCCAGCGCGCCGAACCGAGCCAGCTTCACCGGATGGGCCGGTACGTGCAGCATCGGTCGAAGGAAGTCCTCGGCGATATCGTCGAACCGGCTGGTCAACCAGCCGAACACCTGCCGCCATGCGCGCCCGTCCGCACCAAGAGCCGCCGCGGTGGCATCCGCCGACCGCCACGCCGCCGCGCCACCGCCACCGTCGAGCGGGTGGCTGTACTGCACCTCGGGCCACCGCCAGCGCAACCCGTGCCGTGACAGGTCGAATCGTCGGGCGAACGGCGTGTCGACGGCGAGCGGGTGAAAACCGGAGCATTCGTCGTGCAGCAAACCTGGCAGGGTGAGTTCGCTGGTGCGGGTGCCTCCCCCGATGGTGGGTGCGGCCTCCAGAACCTCGACCTCCACACCCTCCGCCGCCAGGGTGAGGGCGGCAGCGAGCCCGTTGGGCCCGCTGCCGACCACCACAGCTTTGGTCATGAACCGACTGTTCCACTCGCCGGGTCGCGGTGCCGCGCGGAATCGGCGGGTCGCGGCGCGGGGTGGACGAAATCACCAGCGGGTTCGTAACCGGGAAGGCGCCACGTCACCTGATGCGGAACCGGACCATTGGGAATCCACGGCTGCTCGGCCACCGCGTCGCGCACGTCGTAGTAGCCCCGCTCGACGACACCGAGTGCGGCATCGACGACCAGGTAGCGCACGGTCTTCTTGTGGATCGGCTGCGATTCGGTCCATGCCATCACGAACTCGCCGGGCTCGAAGCCACACCGCTGCTGCACCGACGCGATCGTGCGCTCGTCGAAGAGGTGCCCGTCGCCGAACTGCCAGCCGACGAGCACGGTGCAGACGACCTCGCCCTCCCGCAGCCGGTAGTTCTCGAGTTTGTCGAGGTGTCGCTGCAACAGTGACAGGTGCATCCGGCCGTGGCTGTGCATGCTGCGGAAGGCCACACACTTCTGCAGGAAGATCTCCGCCACGTCGGAGCCGTAGAGGCTGAGCAACTGCTGCCGCTGGGTTTTCATCGACTTGACCAGCCCGGTGTCGAGCTTGTCCTCGGCGTCGTTCATCCGAAACGCCATCGTCCCCGATGCCCAGTTGCCCGCGTACTGCCGCATGGAGATCAAGAACGACACCCACTCCGGCATGAGGTTGCCCAGGATCGGGCCGGTCAGGCAGAGCACCAGCGCAGCCGCGAGAATCCAGGCACTGCTGAAGTCGGCGACGCTGTACCCGTTGCCCGCGAAGAACCCGCCGAACAGGAACGGCACCACGAAGATGAAGAGGATGTTCCATTCCAGCGGTACCGCGAGCGGGAAGGTCGAGTAGATGAAGAGGTGGAACAGCACCATGCCCGCGATAGCCAGCCAGGTGACGGTCGCGTTCGTCGAGAACAGCAGCACCAGCGGCAGGCACAACTCCACCACGGTGCCCCCCAGATGTGCCCAGCCCAGCGCCATCTTCGAGGGACGCAGATCGGTCGGCACATCCCGGTAGAGCGCACGCTTGAACCGCTTCGACCGCAGCCATGGCGTGTTGCTCATCATCGCCTGCACCACCAGGCTGAAGTGATGCCCGAACTTGGACACGCCCGCGCCGAGCCAGATGACGACCATGGCGATCTTGGCGACGAGCACCATGTCGACGTGGCTGGCCAGCACGCCGAAGGCGAGCAGACACACGGCGTACTGTTCCGGACGTGAGGCCAAGAACACCACCCTGTCGCGCAGCCCCATGACCAGTAGGAGCGCTACGTAGCTCACCAGTGCCCAGCCCGGCAGCAGGCCGATGTCGGTGTAGGCCGCCGCGTTCCGCACGCCAGGAGACAGCAGCAGGAACAGCAGGTTGGCCACGATCAGCAGGTACAGCCCGACGTCGAACGCGCTGCGCCGGTCACCTGCCGTGCCGGGGACCTTGCCAGGGTACGGAGGTAACCGCAGCGTGCCTGGCCTGGCCCAGTAGCGCCAGCCACCGATCATCGGGCCGAACTTGAAGGCCAGCGGCCCCCAGGACGCGGCATGCCCGGTGATTTCCCACAGCACCGTCCACACCATGAGCTTCTGGTAGACGATCAGCTCGCCCCACCACGCACCGAGATCGGTGAGGCTGAGTCCGGGTGTGGTCAGGCCGACGACGAGCCAACCGCCGACGACGAAAAGGACGGTCTTGATGAGGTAGAGCATGTGCATCTGCTTCGGACCGCCGAAACCGTACTCCGTCCAGTGCACGGCAAGCATCCGCATCCGCTCCATGACCGGCATGGATTCGAACTTCGCCGGGTCCACCGGCGGCATATCTGGGGTCTTGAATCCCACGGTGCTCTCCTTCGTTCGCGGGCAGGGGGTACTGCTGCGCGAGAGAGCTCGCGCAGGACGTGAGGGATTCAGCGGTTCAGGCCGCCTGGGTACTGAGGTTTCGGCGGAGGGCGGGCTTGTCGATCTTGCCGACCGGGTTCTTCGGCAGGGCGTCGACGATGTAGACGCGCTCGGGCAGCTTGGCCCTGGTCAGGTGCCGTCGACAGTGGTCAAGAAGCTGGTCCTCGGTGATCGTCGAACCGGGGTACACGCTGACGTAGGCGACCGGGATCTCGCCGTAGATGTCGTCGGGGCGTCCGACGACCGCTGACTCGAGCACGTCCTCCACGGTCGCGAGAACGGCCTCGATCTCCTTGGGGTAGATGTTCTCGCCACCCCGAATGATCATGTCCTTCAGCCGGTCGACGATGGTCAGGTAGCCGTCGTCGTCGAGCCTGCCGATGTCGCCCGTGTGCAACCAGCCGTCCACAATGGTCTCGGCGGTGGCTTCGGGCCGGTTCAGGTAGCCGCGCATCACGGTGGGTCCGGCTATGACAACCTCGCCGTCCTCGCCGGGGGGCAGGAACGAGCCGTCGGGACCCATGATGCGAATCTCCTGGCCCGGTAACGCCGGACCGACAGTGCCGATCTTGCGAACGCCGTCGACCGGGTTGCACGCCGAGGCACAGGTGCCCTCGGTCAGTCCGTAGCCCTCGACGACCTCGAAGCCGTACCGCTCCCGCAGCCGGACGAGCAACTCACGCGAGACCGGCGCGGCCCCGCAGATGACGAACCGCAGTGAGGACACGTCGGGCCGCACGCTCTCGGGAAGGGCGGCGAGCACGGCGTAGATGGTTGGCACCGCGGAGAAGTACGTCGGGCGCAACCGCTCCACCTGATCGAAGAACTTGCCCGCGGAGAACTGCCCGACGATGCTGACCTCGCCACCACAACGCAGTGGAGCCAGCACACTCACCATGATCGCGTTGACGTGGAACAGCGGCAGGATCAGCAGGCAGTGGTCATTCTCGGTCAGCCGCAGGTGCCGCGCCATCGTCGCGGACATGACCTCGGCGTGCCGGTGGTCGAGCAGCACCCCCTTCGGCTTGCCGGTGGAACCGCTGGTGTAGATCAGCAGGGCGAGGTCGTCACCGGAGACCGCCGCGGGCGGCTGCGCTTCTCGTAGGCGGTTGGTTCGCATGTCGTCGACGTGGATGGCCGGCCTGCCCGCGACGGAGACGCCCGGCCCGAGCGTGACGACGAGTGAGGCTCCGGAATCGGCGATCTGGTAGTTCGCCTCGGTCTCGGTGAACGCGGGATTGACCGGCGTCACCGCCCCGCCCAGCCGCCAGGCGGCGAACATCGCGACCAGCAATTCGACCCGGTTGGGCAACACGATCGCCAGCACCTGCCCACGGCCGAAGCCGTTCTCCGCGAGCTGTTCGGCGAACGCCTCCACCCAGGCATCGAACTGCCGGTAGGTCAGTTCCACCCTGTCGTCGCGAAGGCCCACGTTCGTCCAGCGCTGACGCACCGGGCTCGTTGGGTTCCACGGCAGGTATCGCAGCTCCATTGCCACCTCCAGCGCCACGCTGCCTGTGTTCTGCATCACAAACAACGTGGCACCAGACATTACGCAGCCCGCCGAGGACCTTCCTACGTCCCGGCGCGACGAACTTGCCGCGACCAGTTGTGCATCATGCACAACTCTCAGCACCGAGTGAGGACGTGACAACACGGGCGAACGAACCACTCGGAAAGCCTATTTTTGTCATGGTGACAAGAAGATAGGGTTGAGGCCATGCCTGGAGAGTCGTGGTCACCGCCAGCCGTCTTAGTCGCGGTCGACCTCGTGATCCTGACGCTTCGGCAGACGAAACTGCAGGTTTTGCTCGTCGAGCGGGGCATTGAGCCGTACCGGGGAATGTGGGCTCTGCCTGGCGGATTCCTCAACAATCCAGAGGAGGACCTTCTCGGCGCGGCCCACCGTGAACTCCGGGAAGAAGCGAATCTCGACGGCACCCGACTGCACCTGGAGCAGCTCGGCGCCTACGGACAACCCGGCCGCGATCCCCGCGGACGAATAATCTCGGTCGCCTACCTCGCCATCGCTCCCCGGCTGCCCGAGCCGGTGGCGGGCACTGACGCGGCGGCCGCCGAGTGGATGCCCGTACACGACGCACTCTCCAGCCGCCCAGCACTCGCATTTGATCACTGTCAGATCGTTTTGGACGGCGTCGAACGCGCAAGGACGAAATTGGAGAACTCGGCACTCGCGACCGCGTTCTGCGCCGAAACCTTCACAATTTCAGAGCTACAGCGGGTATACGAGGCCGTGTGGGATGTGCAGCTCGATCCTCGGAACTTCTATCGGAAGGTCCGAAGCGTTCCCGGGTTCATCGAGCCCGCCGATTCCTTCCGCAGAACCACGAAAGGTCGACCTGCCCGGCTGTTCCGCTCCGGGCCACGAACCGTGCTGCATCCACCAATCATTAGGCCTGGACGGGAAAGTGAGGGGGAAAGATGGCACGCGACCTCGTCGTCATACTAACCGCACTCAACCTGGAGTACGACGCCGTCAGGCGGCGGCTACACAATCCGAATGTCTACCGGCACAGACACGGCACGCGCTACGAGATCGGCGAGCTACCTGGTGTGGCGGGCCGCCTGGCGCTCGCCCTTACCGGCAAGGGCAATCCAGCAGCCGGTGTCCTCGCGGAGCGGGCGGTACAGGAGTTCTCACCGGCGGCCCTACTCTTCGTCGGCGTAGCAGGCGCGCTGTGGGACACACCACCGCTTGGTGACGTCGTGATGGCCACACACGTCTACGCCTACCACGGCGGCACCAGCGAAAACGACGGGCTGAAGGCACGTCCGCGAGTGTGGGAGACGGATCACGGCCTCATCCAACTCGCCGCCCATCTTGCCCGCAAGAGTGAATGGTCCGACCACAAACCACGGCAACGCACTTCAGCGAAGGTCCATTTCGGCTCAATCGCCGCTGGGGAGATCGTTCAGAACTCACGGGTGTCACGCGAGGCCGTGTGGATTCGCAATCACTACAACGACGCGCTGGCGATCGAGATGGAAGGTGCGGGCGTCGCACAGGCAGGACATCTTAGCGGATCAGCCGTCGCCATTGTGCGAGGGATCAGTGATCGTGCCGACGGCACCAAGAACACCGATGACGACCGGAACTGGCAGCCACGAGCAGCGGACAACGCCGCCGCGTTCGCGATTGGCCTCGTCACCGAACTACTCAACGACCAGGGGAAGGCCAACATGAAGCAGTCCGACGAATCTGATTACGGCGTCAGAGTATCCGCAGCGGGTACGGTGGGCATTCAGGCCGGTGGGAACGTCAGTGGCAGCAATGTCTGGATCACTGGCCACCAGCACGACTCACCGTCCATCGACCTGGTTGCCGATTTGGCGGCGCTGCGCGACCGGTTGGATCTCGAACGGTCGACCGGCAAGCTGGACGAGGACACCTACGCGGCCGCACGAACAGAGCTCGACACCGCGCGTGAGGCGATTGCCGCGGAAACGCCGGACAACAAGAGCACGTTTGTCCTGGCACTCAAGCGCCTGCGCGGACTGCTCGCAGATGCAGCCGAACTGACAACGAAAATCGCGACGATACTAGCCGCGGTTAAGGGACTGCAATGAACGAGGAGTCCAGCAACAGGATCAATGTCGCCGACGGCATCACCGGCATTCAGGCCAACGGAGACGTATACGATTCGACTGTCTACATCGTACAGGAAGGCGACTCACCACGGAAGCGATACGAGGTCGCGGTCCAGCACCTGGAGGACGGAATCCCCGCTCAGGCCCGCGAACTCATCACCGATGCGATCACCGACGGACATGACGGCGGTGACGTACGCTTTCACCTGGTACTGGCCTTGCTGAGTAAACGTGCGTACCGAGACCTCTCCCCCACCGACCGTCAACAGCTCGCACGCACCGAGGAAATCCTGGATACGCTGGACAACGACGAGTGGAAGCGATCGTTAGACGTGGTCTACGAGCTGCTGGCCTGTCAACGTGAGCGATCACGCAACCCCAAGTCCGCGCTCCGACGGTTGCGAATGCTGGGGGACACCCAACGCCAGCGGATCATTCGCCATCTCGAACACGTCCTCACCGGCAGCGCGAAGGACAACTTGTGGGAAGAAACTCGACAGGCTGCTGAAGAAGACAGGGAAAGCAATGATCGACTTGGCAGTGTCTGGGCCTACTTCGAGCCGAAACCGATCCCCCCGCGCGCACGCGAACCCGCTGCGGACCGCACCACGTTCCGCGACAGGGCCTTGGCCACCGGATACGCCCTGCTCGCGACGGTCAGCATCGGGTACCTCGACTGGATCGCATTATCCCCCGCCACGCTGCTGCTCGGGTTTGCTGTTCCGCTCGCACTGGCGGCCGGATGCGCAGCGGCCATAACCGGACTCGAATGGTATTACCACAGCCAGCGGCTGCGGACCAAAGACCAGCAGTACCTCGGGCGGTACGGCACAAATCAGGCCCCCGAAGGCGGGTTCGCGAACGGGGTCGACAGGAGTTTTGATTACTACTTCAGCAAATATGTTCCCCACGGTACATCCCGTGAGGATTGGCTCCAACAGACGGTCGGGATCAGACGGAATCTCCGTGACGAGATCGCGGAATTGTACCGTGAGCAGCGGATAGCCGTGGGTCGGGTGAACTGGTTGATCCGGCACCTCGTCGGCAAAGTCAGAAAACGCTGGGAGAACGGCGTACTGTGGCAGTATCGCGAGGATCATCGAATCGCAGGGACCACAAAGCTTTGGTGCTCAGCATCGGGTGCGATCTTCGCCGCTTCGACTCTTCTCGTAATCGCCACGGCGGTGCGAACCGCGCCACTACCGTCGGCCTTCGCCACGGTGATCTTCGGCTTTGCCGCCGTCAAGTCCGCAACACGCTGGCTTGACATCGTCGGTGAACGACGACGCCTGCGCGAAGAAGAGCAGGAATACGAGCAAGAGCGGCATGAACGGAGGTTGGCCTTCGAACGGTGGAGGGAGAAGCTGCGTTCCACCCGCCCGTCGGAGTACAAAATGGAAACCTGGTTGAGCTGCGACGTGACATTGTTGCTCAACCAAGCTTTGGAACACTACCGCCTGGCATGGCGCGATGTTCTCGCCCATGCCGTTCTACTCACCCCATCGCGGGGTTGCCAGAGGGCACGTGCCACGCATGGGCTCTGGCGATACACCAAGTATGACGTCCGACTGTTCCTGATCACCCAGGAAGGAGTTCGGGAGCTCATTGCCAAACTAGATTTCAGCAGAGCCGAATTCGAAATTCAGGCTCGAAATAACTATCGTTTCGACGCTGTCTCGTCGGTCTACGTGGCGAAGACCGACGATTACAGCTACGAACTGAGACTTACCTTGATGAATGGGCCAAGCCACGAGATCGAGGTCACCGGCCTGGACGTACCATATGCCGAGTCCGAAGCAGACCCTCATATGTTCGCCGCGATCAACCTCGACGCCGCAGGATTCGATCACACACTGCACATCCTGGAAGGCATCGCGGCGGAAGGCAAAGGCTGGATCTCCCGTGACCAATCGGACAATCGTGCCCCCGGGTCAGACGCCGCCTGACGTCGCTGCGCACAGCCGATGTGCCAGTCACGTGGAACGGTCGTCACGCCCGGCCCGCGATTACCGAACTCAGCCACGTCCATGAGCAAGGTAGGAACGCCACCCGCCGTGGTGGGAGATGTCCTCGCCTGCGATGTCCGCGCAGCCGAAGCCGACCACCCAGCTACCGTCGCCCAGTTGCACCTTTCCCAGCGTCATCGGTGCGGGCAGCTCGGCGAGGAAGGTCCCCAGCCCAGCGGGCGGCAGCAGCCACAACTCGCCGGTGAGCGCGACACCTTCGCCCTCACCGACCCGTACCACGCCGGGTTTGGGTGGCGACGTCGGCAGCGCGTACATGCGGTAGCGCGGCGCCGTCGCACACGGCCCGACGTATCGGGCGCCGAGGCCGACGAGCTGCGGGTTCAACGGCTCGCCGGACATGTGCGCGCCGAACACCGCCAGCTCGACACCCGGCGTGGGCAGTACGGGAACGTCGCCCACGAGCTCCGGTTCGACCAGTCGCGACGCGATGTCGAGCGCCACCTGGTCGTCGAAGTCTCGCACGATCACGCTGACTCCGAACAGCCCACCGTCTGCCGATCCGGCGGGCACCGCAACCGCCGCCATGTCGAGCAGGTTCACGAAGTTGGTGTAGGTACCCAGGAACGAGTTCAGCCCGAGCGGATCGGCTCGCACCGCGTCGATGCTCGGGTGGGTTGGCGCGGTCGGGAGCAGCAACGCGTCGAAGTCGGTGAGCGTCGTCCTGGTCTGGCCCCGGACCCGCCGCAGCCGCTGCTGGTCGTGCACCAGCGCGGCGCCGTCGACGCCCTTCGCGCCGAGGGCGATCGTGGCTACGGACGGATCGACGGCCGTGGGGTGCTGCTCGACGAACTCGCCGAACGCGGCGTACCGCTCGGCGACGAGCGCACCGTCGTAGAGCAGCTTCGCCACATCCAGCAACGGCCGGACATCCAGCTCCGCGATTTCGGCGCCACGCTCACGCAACCGCGCCACCGTGGCGAGGAAGCGGGCTCTCGCCTGTTCGGACAGCGGCGCGAGTTCCGCTTCCCGCGGGACGGCGATGCGGGACACCGGGGGCGCGGAAAGCCGCACCGTGCTCGGCCATGCCCGCGACGCCGGGTCCGCCGCCGAAACGCCTGCCATGGTCCGGACCACCGTCGCCGCTGCCGCGATCGTCGGGGCGAAGGCGGTGACACAGTCGTACGAGGGGCACGCGGGAACCACCCCGTCGACCGGGACCACACCCAGCGTCGCCTTGACACCGACGATGCCGTTCAACGCGGCGGGCACCCGCCCTGACCCCGCGGTGTCGGTGCCGAGTGCGAAGTCGGCGATGTCCAGCGCCACCACGACCGCCGACCCGGAACTCGACCCGCCGGAGATCAGTTCCTCGTGCCACGCGTTGCGCACCGCACCGTGGGGGCTACGAGTGCCGACCAACCCGGTGGCGAACTGGTCGAGGTTGGTCTTGCCGAGCAGCACGGCACCGGCGTCCAGCAGCCGCCGCACGGCCGTCGCGGTGCGCTCGGCGCGGTAACCGTAGGCGGGACAGGCCGCCGTGGTCGGCATACCGGCGACGTCGATATTGTCCTTGATCGCGAACACGGTTCCCGCGAGCGGCAGCGTCTCCCCCGCCTCGAGCCGCGCCTCGACCTTCGCGGCGTCGGCGAGCGCGTCGTCGAGTGGCCGCAGCAGGATCCACGCCTCAGGACGGTCCACCTCCTCGATCCGGGCGTACGCGCGCCTGACCCGCTCCCGCGGCCCGCCGGACATCTCGGTGTTCACCACTGTCACGCCACCCGTTCCTCGTCAGCCTCCGCTACCACCAGCAGCGGCGCACCACCCGCGACCTGGTCTCCCGGAGCAACCAGTACCTGGCGAACGGTGCCGCTCACCGGAGCCGTCACCGGCATCTCCAGTTTCATTGCCTCAAGAGTTACCAGCGGTTCCCCGGAGGTGACCCGGCTTCCGGCCACGACGTCCGTCCGCCACACGCTCGCCGCCATCGGCGCCGTCACGACGACCTCGCCGTCGGCGATGTCGAGGCCGCCGGGCGCGTCGAAACCGACGGTCTCGCCCGCCCGATCGAACTCACCTGCCGCCGCCCACCTCCTTCGTTCGGCCTCGAATGCCTCGGCCTGTTCGCGGGTGAACACGGCGATCGATTCGGCGTTGCCGACCAGCAACTTGCGGTATTCCGCGTAGTCGAAGGTGCCCTCCCTGATGTCCAGGGTGGTGCGGCCGGTGCGCAGGTCGGCACGGATATCGGCCAGTTCTTCCGGACTGACCGGCTCCCAGACGATGCGATCGAAGAACCGGAGCAGCCACGGCACTCCTTCCTGGAACGAGCCGTACTGCCGCACGCCCGACCAGATCGGCACGGTGCGGCCGATGAGCTGGTAGCCGCCGGGGCTTTCCATCCCGTAGACGCACAGGTACGAACCACCGATGCCGACGGTGCCCTCCGCGGTCCAGGTCCGCGCCGGGTTGTACTTGGTGGTGACCAGCCGGTGCCTGGGGTCGATCGGCACCGCGGCGGGCGCACCCAGGTAAACGTCGCCGAGCCCGAGTACAAGGTAGGAGGCCTCGAAGACGACCCGGCGCACGTCCTCGATCGTGGCAAGCCCGTTGATTCGCCGGATGAACTCGATGTTGGACGGGTTGTAGAGCGCGTCGTCGCGCACGTTCGTCGTGTAGCGCTCGATCGCCTCCGCCACCGACGGGTCGTCCCAGGAAAGCGGCAGGCGCAGTTCGCGACTGGGCACGACCATGTCGTCCACCGAGGGCAGGGTGCCCTCGATCTCGGCGAGCAGTCCCGTGAGCGCTCGCACGCCCAGCACGTCCGGGTCGGTGTGGATGTGCAGCGAACGCACGCCTGGTGTGACGTCGATGATTCCCCGCTCGTCGCGGGCGTGCAGCGCGGTCGCGAGCGCGTGGATACGCATCCGCAGGCCGAGGTCGAGCGTCATCGGGCCGTACTCGACGAGCACCGCGTCGTCGCCCGCCCGCCGGTAAACCACCGCGGGCCTGCCGTCGTCCTGGTCGATGCTCAGCACTACCCCGGTGTCGGCGGCCGCGTCGGTGCGCGCGGCAGGGAGGTTCACCGCGCGCGGGACGCGTACGGCATCGGCGGCTTCCTCCGTCACGGGGTGGAATCGCAGCCGATCGTCAGGACGCAGCTGACCGAGCTTCCACCTGTCTCCGCTCACCACGGTCATCGGGCAGGCGAAGCCGCCGAGGCTGGGACCGTCCGGCCCCAGCAGCGCCGGGGTGTCGCCGGTGAAGTTCACCGTGCCGACCGAGTAGGCATTGTCGTGCAGGTTCGAGGGGTGCAGCCCCGCCTCACCGCCGTTGTCGCGTGCCCACCTCGGGCGCGGCCCGGACAGCCGCACACCTGGACGACCCGCGTGCACCTGCACCGTCCAGGTGGCCGCGTAGATCGCAGCCATGTCGTCGACAGTGAAGTAGTCCGGCGCGGGTTGTGGCCCCGGCAGCACCGCCAGCGTCCAGTCGTGCGTCAGCCGGGGCCGGTCCCGCGCCGGCACCGGCCTCGGGTCCGCTGCGTCGTCGCGCACCACACCCGGCAGTATCGTGTCGCCGGCGCGTAGTTCGCGGCCGGTGTAGCCGCCGATGCCGCCCTGCGGGAAGGTGGCCGCGCTGCCGAGGTACCGGGGTACGTCCAGTCCACCACGGAACAGCACGTAGGCGCGCACCCCGGCCCCGGTCACCGTGCCCACCGTGAGCAGGCCACCTGCGGGAACCTCGACCGGCTCCCACTGCGCCACCTGCTTGCCGTCCACGGTGACCGGTGCTTCGGCACCCGTCACGCACACGGTTGTCGCCCCGGCGAACCGCAGCGTCGGGCCGGTCAGGGTGCACTCCAACCCGGGGGCGCCCTCCGGGTTGCCGAGCGCCAGGTTGCCCAGCCGAAACGACAGGTCGTCCATCGGGCCGGACGGCGGCACGCCAACCTCCCAGAACCCGAGCCGACCCGGCCAGTCCTGCACCGTGGTCAGCGTTCCGGGCTCGATCACGTCGATGCGCGGGGAAGTATCCGCGACCCCTGGCAGGGTCGCCGTGGTGTGGGTGGCCGACCGCAACGCCGGGTCGTCACATGCCGCCAGCAACTGTCCGAGGTTGGTGTGTACGCCGGTGATGCGGGTTCGGGCGAGCGCGCCTGCCAGGCGGCTGATCGCCTCCTCGCGGTCGGCACCGTGCGCCATCACCTTGGCCAGCAACGGATCGTAGTGCGGGGGGACGTCCTGCCCCTCGGCGATCCAGGTGTCGACCCGCACACCGGGAACGTCGGGCAGCCGAACATGGCTGAGCGTGCCCGCGCTGGGTAGGTGGTCGCGCACCGGGTCCTCGGCGTATACCCGTGCCTGGATGGCATGACCGGTTAAGGCGGGTCCCTCGGGTGGCACGCCGTCCAGCACCGCGGTGTCACCCGCCGCGATACGGATCATCCACTCGACGAGGTCCACGTCTGTGACGAGTTCGGTGACGCCGTGCTCCACCTGCAACCGGGTGTTCATCTCCAGGAACGAGGCCCGCTCCCGGCGCGCGTCGTAGACGAACTCGACGGTCCCCACCGAGGCGTAGTTCATGGACTCGGCCAGCGCCCGCGCGCTGCGATGCAACCGATCGCGGACCGTGGCCGGGAGTGCGGGGGCGGGTGCCTCCTCCACGACTTTCTGGTTGCGCCGTTGCAGCGAGCAGTCGCGGTCACCGAGGCTGACGACGCGGCCCTCGCCGTCGCCAACCACCTGCACCTCGATGTGGCGGGCCTGATCTACGTAGCGTTCGCAGAACACGGCCGGGTTGCCGAAGTGCTCAGCTGCCAGTCGCCGCACGGAGTCGAACGCCGCACGCAACTCGACGGGACCGCGAACGACCCGCATGCCGATCCCGCCGCCGCCACCGGAGGCCTTCATGATCACGGGGAAGCCGATCCGCTCCGCCTCGGCCAGTGCGTGGTCCACATCAGACAGTAACCCTGATCCCGGCAACATGGGCACACCCGCACGCGCGGCGGCCTCCCTGGCCTTCGCCTTGTCGCCGAAGGTCTCCAGCTGACGCGGTGTAGGCCCGATGAACGTCAGACCCGCATCGGCGGTGGCTCGCGCGAAGGCGGAATCCTCGGAGAGAAAGCCGTAACCAGGATGGATCGCCTGCGCACCACTCGAAACGGCCGCCCGCAACACGGCATCGGAGTCGAGGTAGCTTCGCGCCACTTCGGCCTCTCCGATCAGCACGGCGTCGTCGGCCATCCTGACGTGCGCCGACGTGCGATCCGCCGTGGAGTACACCGCCACGGTCTCGATGCCCATCCGCCTGGCGGTGGCGATGACCCGGCAGGCGATCTCGCCCCGGTTGGCGACAAGGATTCGATCGAACATCTGCCCCTCCTCTGGTTCGCGGTTCGTCACGGCTGAAGAGCCGACGCCATGCGTGCCATGGAGATCGCCTGCTCGGCTCTGGCGACGACGACGGCGCGCGATGCGTCGATATGGCCGCGCAGCGCGGCCTGCGCCTCCTCGAGCCGCCGGTCGAGCGCGAGTTCGAGGATGGTGATGTGTTCGGTGATGGTGGCGGCCATGCGGTCCGGCGTGAGGTAGTCGTACATGCGAACCGGCCGGATGCGCGCGTTCACCGCGTGCAGCGCCTCGACGAAGGCCATGTTGCCGGACGCCGCCAGCAGGGTGACGTGGAACTGCTCGTCCCTGTCGACGAATCCGGCGTCCGGTAGCGGCGGGTTCCGCTGTAGTGCGTGCCAGTGGTCGAGTTCGGGTCCGAGCAGGTCCGGGTCGTGGCGTGCCTGCGCCGGGGCCAACCGTTCGAAGCCGCGTAGTTCGAGGGTGAACCTGAGTTCGTACAGGTCGTTGAGGTCACTGAACTTCGGCCGGTACGGGTAGAGCCCGCTCTCGCCGCGCTCCACCAAGCCGTCGGCGACCAGCCGGGCGAGCGCCTCACGGATCGGGGTGCGAGACGCCTCGTAGCGGGCCGCGAGCTTGCCCTCGCCGAGCCGATCCGACGGCGGGAACGCACCGCTCATCAGGTCGGCTCGCAGGGCTCGGTAAACGCGCTCACCCACCGGCCGCGCGCGGTCGGGGTGCGGTTGCTTCACTGCCATACTTCCTCAGATCGCCATCGCCTCGCGCGCCGCGCGTTCCGCACCGAGGCCGCCTTCTCCGGTATCCGCGATCCGGCCGGACTCGAGCACGTAGTAGCGGGAGGCGGCGCGTAGCGCGAACCCGATGTGCTGCTCGACCATGAGCACGCCAAGGCCGCCTCGCCGGGTGAGATCGGTGACGGTCTGCTCGATCTCGGACACCACCGTTGGCTGGATGCCTTCGGTGGGCTCGTCCAGGATCAGCATCCTGGGCTCGGTCAGCAGCGCGCGAGCGATCGCCAGCTGCTGCCGCTGCCCGCCCGAAAGCAGACCTGCCCTGCGGTCGAGCAGCCCGGTCAGCGCTGGAAACAGGTCGAGTGACTCCGCGATCAGCTCCCTGCCGCGGCGGCGCCCGTCCGCGACGACACGCAGGTTCTCCATGGTGGTGAGCTGGCCGAAACACTGCTGGCCCTGCGGCACGTAGCCCAGTCCCCGCGCTACCCGGGCGGCCGGGCGCATCCGGGTGAGATCCTCGCCGTCGAACACCACCCGGCCCCTTGTGACGTTCAGCAGACCGACCGCCGCGCGCAGCAGCGTGGTCTTGCCAGCCCCGTTGTGGCCCATCACTGCGACCACTGCATCGGCGGGGACCGCGATGCTGACGTCACGAACCACTTCGGTGCGCCCGTATCCGGTGTGGACGTTGATCAGTTCAAGCATCGGCCGCTCCTGCCATTCCGGGGGTACCGAGGTAGACCTCCTGCACGCGGGGGTCGGCCTGCACCTGCGCGACGGTGCCCTCGGCCAGCACCTTGCCCCCGTGCAGCACGGTCACCGACGTGGCGAAGTCGCGCATGAAGTCCATGTCGTGCTCGACAACGACCACGGTGCGATCGGCACCGATCCGCCGCAACAGCTCGCCCGTGGTAGCGCGTTCGTCGTGGCTCATGCCCGCGACCGGTTCGTCAAGCAGCAGCACGTCGGCGTTTTGCACCAGCAGCATGCCGATCTCCAGCCACTGCTTCTGGCCGTGCGCCAGAGTCCCCGCCTGCCGGTGGGCCAGTTCGGCGAGCCCGACGGTCTCCAGTGCCTGCGCCACTGGCGGTTCCACCGTGCGGCGGCGCCGCAGCAGCTTCAGCGGTGACCGGTGGGCGCCCGCGGCGATGTCAAGGTTCTGCAGCACACTGAGCCGTTCGAACACCGTCGCCGTCTGGAAGGTGCGGCCGACGCCGAGCCTGGCGATCTGCTGCGCCTTCTTGCCGATCAGTTCGGTACCGGACTTCCGCACCGAGCCGGTGGCTGGTACCAGCCCGGTCACCGCGTCGACAAGAGTGGTTTTCCCGGCGCCGTTGGGTCCGATCAGGAATCGCAGATCACCCTGTAGCAGGGTCAGGTTGACCCTGTCGACGGCGGTGAACCCGTCGAAGGTCACCGTCAGGTCGGTGATTTCGAGGTATTCGGTGCCCATTCCCCGGTTGCCGCCGAAAACGGGTTGGTCTGTCCTGCGGGCACTTCCCGCCACCGGTGGTTCGTGACCGTCAGTGGTTGTCATGCCGTTGCCTCCTCCGGTGCCGTCGCATGCCGCACCCCCGGTTTCGTCACCGTCCCGCTTCGTCGCTTCAGCACGGCGACGATCGAAGCCAGCCCGCCGGGAAGGAACCCGACAACCGCGATGAACAGCAGGCCCTGGGCGTAGGTCCACATCGAAGGGAACTGCTCGGAAAGGGTCGTCTGTGCCCACGCCACCGCGATCGCACCGATCACCGGTCCCAGCAACGTCTCCCTGCCGCCGATCGCGACGCCGATCAGGAACGCGATGGAGGGAAGGACGCCGACGTCGGCGGGTGAGACGATCCCGACGACGGGCACGAACAGCGCACCCGCGATCCCCGCGAACGCGGCGGCGACCGCGTAGGCGGCCACCTTGATGTTGGCCGGGTCGTAGCCGAGGAACCGCACACGCTCCTCCTGGTCGCGCACCGCCACAAGCAGTTCCCCGTAACGGCTTCGCGTCAACTGCCACGCGAAGAGCACCACGGCCAGCAGCGTGCCTGCGGCGATGAAGAACAACATCCGCATGTTGACCGGGTCGTTGAGCGCGAACCCGAAGAAGGAATGGAAGCTGCTCAGGCCGTTGCTGCCGCCGACGCTCTGCTGCCCGACGAGCAGGATCGCGAACGCGGCGGCGAGCGCCTGGCTCAGGATCGCGAAGTACGCTCCCTTGACGCGACGCTTGAAGATGACGAGCCCGAGCAACACCGCGACCAACGCGGGCAACACCAGGATGGCGAGCAGTGTCACCACGGGTGACGCCAGCGGCGCCCACCAACCGGGAACCTCAGTGAACCCGGCGATCTGTAGGAACACCGGAACGCTGCCGGGCCCGTCGCGCAGTTCGGCATCGGCGAGCTTCAGGTGCATCGCCATCAGGTAGGCGCCGAGTCCGAAGAAGACGCCCTGGCCCAGGGTCAGCATCCCGCCGCGACCCCAGGCCAGCCCGATGCCGACCGCCACGATGGCGTAGCAGAGGAACTTGGCGAGCAGGTTCAACCGAAACTCGCTGAGCACCGCGGGTGCCAGCCCGAACAGCATCGCGGCGGCCAGCGCGAATCCCGCCAGTGCACGCCATCGCGACGGGCTACCCCAAGCGTGGGCGGTGGTGACCGCCGAGCGGAAGGTGGTCACGCAAGGCTCCTTGTCTTGAGGCTGAACAGTCCTTGCGGTCGAAGCTGTAGGAAGATGACGATCACCAGGAACACACCGACCTTGGCCAGGCTCGCCGTTGTCGAGTACTCGAAGAAGGACTGCAGGCTGCCGAGCGCGAACGCCGCGATAACGGCGCCCTTTAGCTGTCCGAGCCCGCCCGCGACCACCACGAGGAACGCATCGATCACGTAGCTTTGGCCGGTGGTCGGGCTGGTGGAGCCGATGAGAGTCAGCGCGACACCGGCCACCCCCGCCAGCCCGGAGCCGATGAAGAACGTGGTGAGGTCGGTGCGCCTGCTCGAGATGCCCGCGGTCTCGGCCAGGTCGCGGTTGCCCACGACGGCGCGGATCCGTCGCCCCATGGCTGTGTAGCGCAGCACGGCGGTGAGGGCCAGCACGCACAACGTGGCGAGCACCAGGATGAACACCCTGGTCTTCGGCACCACGGTCCCGAACAGCTCGACGCCACCGACGAGCCACTGTGGTGCCGTCACGTTCACCGCGGGCGCACCGAAGACGTCACGGGCGAGTTGCTGCAGCACCATTCCGACACCGAAGGTCACCAGCAGGGTGTCCAGCGGCCGGTGGTAAAGCCGCCTGATGAGGGTGGCCTCCAGAGCCACCCCCAGCAGGCCGCCGACGGCGAATCCGGTCACGAGCGCGACCGGGAGTGACACGCCCGCGGTGCCCAGCACCTGCTGCGTGACGAACGCCGTGTAGGAGCCCGCCATGATGAACTCGCCGTGAGCCATGTTGATCACGCCCATCTGGCCGAACACCAGCGACAGTCCCAGCGCGGCGAGCAGCAGGATCGAGCCGGTGCTCATACCGGTGAGCAACTGTCCGATGACGACGTCCATGAGAGGCTCTCCCTCTGTTCCGGTTCCGGCGAACTCCCCATCGACTACCGGGCCAAGCCCTCGGCCCAGTCGTAGGACTTCAGGTACGGGTCGGGCTTGATGGGGCCGTCGGACTCCCACACCGTGTAGATGAGGCCGTCGGAGCGGATCTCACCGATCCGTGCCGTCTTGCTGATGTGGTTGTTCTCGCCGTCGATCGTCACGGTTCCCTCGGGCGCGTCGAAGCTCACGCCCGCCGCCGCCTTCCTGACATCGTCCACATCGAATGACTTCGCCTTCTCCGCACTGGCCTTCCACAGGTACACGGAGGTGTAGGCGGCCTCCATGGCGTCGGAGGTGACTCGCTTGGCGCCGTACTCCTCCTTGAACGCCGCCACGAATGCCGAGTTGTCGGCGGAATCGAGTGTCTGGTAGTAGTTCCACGACACCAGCTGGCCCTCGATGTTCTTGACGCCGATGCCGCCGATCTCCTCCTCTGCGATGGACACCGACATCACCGGCATGTCCTTCGCGGACAGGCCGACGTTGCTGTACTCGCGGAAGAACGCCACATTGGAGTCGCCGTTGAGGGTGTTGAACACCGCGTCCGCGTCGGCCTTGCGGATCTTGTTGCCGATCGTCGAGAAGTCGGTGGAGCCCAGCGGGGTGTACTCCTCGCCCTTGATCTCGATACCGTTCGCCTTCGCGTAGGCCTTGATGACCTCGTTCGCGGTGCGCGGGAACACGTAGTCGCTGCCGAGGAGGAACAACGACTTGACGCCCCGCTCTCGCAGGTAGTCGAGCGCGGGAACGATCTGCTGGTTGGTGGTGGCGCCGGAGTAGAAGATGTTCTCCGACGACTCGAGCCCTTCGTACTGCACGGGGTAGTACAGCAGCGCGTTGTTGTCCTCGAACACCGGAAGCATCGCCTTCCTGCTGGCCGAGGTCCAGCCGCCGAAGACGGCCGCGACGCAGTCGTCGCGGATCAGCTTCCCGGCCTTCTCCGCGAACACGGTCGGCTCGGAGGCCCCGTCCTCCGCGACGATCCTGAGCCGCATGCCGAGCACACCGCCGTCGGCGTTGATCTCCTTGACCGCTAGTTTGATCGAGTCCCGGACGGTCACCTCGCTGATCGCCATCGTGCCGGAGAGCGAGTTCAGCGAGCCGACCTTGATCTCGTCGCCCGAAGTGTCCACGCAACTGGTGGCACCCGCCGCCGACGGATCGCCCGCGCGGCTACCGCACGATGCGAGGACGAGGCTGAGCGCTATCGCCGCCGCGGCCGTTCGTACTGCTGAGGACAACTTCATGGGCAGGCCTTTCATGCTGGGTCGGCGCACCGACAGGCGGGCGCGGATGCCGGACAGCGCACGAACGAGAACCGCGTATACAGCTCGGTATCCGCCGTCGTATTCGATAGCGGGCAACCTACGGAGGCCCTGTTTCCGCGCTATGACCTCAGGTAACCGGCCGGTGAGATCACGTTGCCGGATGGTGAAGAAACCCTCACATCCAAGCGGGCGACGCTGTGAGAACACCCGATCGGCGCGCCGCGGCCGCGAAGACTGTCCAACCAGGCAGTGGCACCGATACGCGATCGTGGGTCATCATCGTCGGCTGACCACGGACCCGAGAACACCCCAGAACAGCGAGGTTCGCTCGATGGCAGGGCGTCACGTCGCCGCGCACGGCACCCTCCGCGGCACCAGGACAGCACTGGAACGCGAATGGACACGGTGGGTACCACGCGGTTCGACCCGCGAGGAGATCGCGGGCACCGCGCCCGCGCTCCGCGACGAGGTGCTCCAGTCGTGGCGTCGATCGCTGGTGACCGTGGACCCCGGTCGCGAGAGCGCACCTACCACGGACAGCGGGGACGTCGGTCCGCGCTGGGCGGACTCGCCGCTGCGCGCGCCCGTCACGGACCTGGCCGACGAGCTTCGGTCCATCGCCGACGACGCGGGCTTCGTCGCCGCGGTCACCGACACCGACGGCACCATCCTGTGGTCCTACGGCGGGCGGGTGATGCGGCGGCGCGCGGAGCGGGTCAACTTCGCCCCCGGTGGGCGCTGGGACGAACCGAACATGGGTACCAACGCGCTGTCACTCGCGCTGCGTACCGGACGCCCGAGCACGGTGTTCTCCGCCGAACACCTCGTCGCGGCGTTGCACGGTTGGGTGTGCTACTGCGCGCCGATCCGCGACCCCCAGGGCAGGAGGCTGGGCGTGCTCGACCTGTCCACGACGTGGGACCGGGCACACCCGCTGGCGTTGTCGACGGTGCGCACGCTCGTGACGACGATCGAGACCCGGCTGCGTGGCACACTCACCTCGGCGGGCACCGCGGGCGTGCGGCTGACCTGCCTCGGCGGCGGGGAGCTGTCGCGGGCGGGTGTCCCGGCGAGGCTGCGGCCGAGGCAACTGGAGATCCTCACACTGCTCGCGCTCGAGCCCGACGGCTTCACGCCGCAGCGGCTGCGCGAGGTGCTGTACGGCGACCGCTGCCTCGGGGCCACCACGCTGAAGGCCGAGGTTTCCCACCTGCGCCGGGCCGTCGGCGGCGAGATCGCCAGTAGGCGTTACGCGCTCACCGTGCCGCTTTCCTGCGACGCCGTCGAGCTGCTCGAAGCACTGCGAGCGGGTGACACGGCCAAGGCCGTCGGCTTGTACCGGGGTCCGCTGCTGCCCGAGTCGGAGGCTCCCGGCATCGTGCGGTGGCGGGAGTACCTGGAGGTGAGTACGCGTACCGCGGTGCTCGCCGACCGGTGTGCCGAGCACGCGCTGCGCTACGGCGAGGTCGCGCCGTACGACGTGGAGGTTCACGAGCACGCCCTCGCGCTGCTGCAACCCGACGACCCCCGCCGAGCCGTCGCGGCCGCCCGCCTGCACACCGCGCTGCTCGACTGAGCTCGCCGAGCCAACCTTTCGCCAACCTCGCTGCGCCACCGTGAGCACCGCCACGGCCGCGAGGCGGCCGCACGCACTCACGACTCGACGAGGAGCGACGCATGATCTACGCGAAACCAGGCACCCCCGGTAGCTCCGTGAGCTTCGCCGACCGCTACGACAACTTCATCGCGGGCGACTGGGTGGCGCCTGTGCAACAGCGCTACTTCGACAACCCCTCCCCCGTGGACGGCCAGGTCTTCACCCAGGTGGCACGTTCCTCCGCCGCGGACATCGATCTCGCTCTCGACGCGGCGCACCGCGCGGCGGGAAAGTGGGCCGCCACCTCCGTGGCGGAGCGCGCGAACATCCTCGGCAAGATCGCCGACCGCATCGAGGACAACCTCGAATCGCTCGCCGTCGCCGAAACCTGGGAGAACGGCAAACCCGTCCGCGAGACACTCGCCGCCGACCTCCCGCTGGCCATGGACCACTTCCGCTACTTCGCGGGCGCCGTGCGGGCGCAGGAAGGCGGCATCGCCGAGATCGACGCCGACACGGTCGCCTACCACTTCCACGAGCCGCTCGGCGTCGTCGGGCAGATCATCCCCTGGAACTTCCCCATCCTGATGGCGGCGTGGAAGCTCGCGCCCGCACTCGCGGCGGGCAACGCTGTGGTGCTCAAACCCGCCGAGCAGACCCCGGTGTCGATCCTGAAGGTCGTCGAACTCATCGCCGACCTGTTGCCACCCGGGGTTCTCAACGTTGTCAACGGGTTCGGCGTCGAGGCGGGCAAGCCGCTCGCGTCCAGTCCGAGGGTGGCGAAGGTGGCGTTCACCGGTGAGACCACTACCGGACGCCTCATCATGCAGTACGCCAGCGAGAACATCATCCCGGTCACGCTGGAGCTGGGTGGCAAGAGCCCCAACATCTTCCTGCCCGACGTGCTCGCCGCCGACGACGAGTTCCTTGACAAGGCCGTCGAGGGTTTCGTGATGTTCGCACTGAACCAGGGCGAGGTGTGCACCTGCCCTTCGCGTGCGCTGATCCACTCCTCGATCTACGACGACTTCCTGGCACGCTGTGTCGAGCGGACGGAGGCCATCCGGGGCGGGAACCCGCTGGACGACGCCACCATGCTCGGCGCGCAGGCCAGCAACGACCAGTACGAGAAGATCCTGTCCTACATCGACATCGGCAAGCGGGAGGGCGCAGGGGTGCTCACCGGTGGCGGGCCTCGGAAGGTCGACGGCCTGCCCGGTGGCTACTACATCGAGCCGACCATCTTCGAAGGCAGCAACGACATGCGGGTCTTCCAGGAGGAGATCTTCGGGCCGGTGGTGTCGGTCACCAGCTTCGACTCGGTCGACGAGGCTCTCAAGATCGCCAATGACACGCTGTACGGCCTGGGCGCCGGTGTGTGGACCCGGGACATGAACACCGCCTACCGGCTCGGCAGGGGTATCCAGGCCGGTCGGGTATGGACGAACTGTTACCACGCCTACCCCGCTCATGCGGCTTTCGGTGGCTACAAGAAGTCCGGCATCGGGCGCGAGAACCACAAGATGATGCTGGAGCACTACCAGCAGACGAAGAACCTGCTGGTCAGCTACTCGCCGAGCAAGCTGGGGTTCTTCTGACATGGCAGGCCCGGAACCGATCGGGAGAGTCGCCATGACCGGCGCGGCACTTGCCGTGCTCCGGCGGTTGGTCGAGGCGCACGGCCCGGTGCTGTTCCACCAGTCCGGCGGGTGCTGCGACGGCAGTGCTCCCATGTGCTACCCGCGCGGCGACTTCAAGGTGGGTGCCGCCGATGTGCTGCTCGGCCACGTCGGCGGCGACACGCCGTTCTGGATGAGCCTCGACCAGTACGAGTACTGGAAACACACGCACCTGACCGTGGACGTCGTCACGGGAAGGGGAAGTGGGTTCTCACTGGAGGCCCCAGAGGGCGTGCGCTTCCTGATCCGCTCACGGTTGCTCACCGGCGAGGAGATGGCCGTGCTGTCGCAAGCCCCACCGACCAGGGGCTGCGACCCAGGTGGATGATCGACAACGCGCCCGCCCGTGGCGGGGCCGGACCAGGTGTCCGGCCCCGCCTTTTTTGTGTCCACGACGGCAGCCCTCCGTTCGGACAGGTGACGGGCTGACCTGCCGTGCGGACCTGGTGTCCCGGTCGGACGGAATGCGGGCGAAGGCGTTCCGGGCCGTGGTTTCACCCCGTTAGCGTCGCGGCAACCAGCTCAGCGCGGAGAGAGGATCACACTGCCATGCAGGTCGACGAGCTACTCAAACCGTTTCCGATCAAGGAGTTCCACCCGTTCCCCCGCGCCCTGCTCGGCCCCGGCGCGCACGAGCTGATCGGGCCGGAGGCACTCAAGCTCGGGTTCAAGCGGACGCTGGTGATGACAAGCGGGCTGCGCGGGTCGGACATCGTGCACAAGATCACCGAGTCGATGAAGTACCACGGGCTCGAGGTGGTGCTCTACGACAAGGTGGAGTCCAACCCCAAGGACTACAACGTCATGGACGCGGTGGCGCTGTACCAGGAGAACAAGTGCGACAGCTTCGTCTCCATCGGCGGCGGCTCCTCGCACGACGCGTGCAAGGGCGCGCGGATCTCCGTGGCGCACGACGGCAGGAACGTCAACGAGTTCGAGGGCTTCAACAAGTCGGAGAATCCCAAGAACCCGCCGCACATCGCGGTGTCCACAACGGCCGGTACCGGCTCGGAGACCTCGTGGGCCTATGTCATCACCGACACCACCACCGATCCGGACAACCCGCACAAGTACGTGGCCTTCGACGACACCTCGGTCACGACGCTGGCCGTCGACGATCCCGTGCTGTACTACGACTGCCCGATCGACTACACCGCGCAGTGCGGCTTCGACGTGCTCGCGCACGCCTCCGAACCCTACGTGTCCCGGCTGAACTTCGAGCCGTCGCTGGGCAACGCGCTGCACGCCATCAAGCTCACCGCCGAACACCTGCGTCAGGCGACGTGGAACCCGCTCGACCTGTCCGGCAGGGAGGGCATGATGTACGCGCAGTACATCGCCGCGCAGGCGTTCAACTCCGGCGGGCTGGGAATCATCCACTCGATCTCTCACGCCGTGAGTGCCTTCTACGACACCCACCACGGGCTGAACAACGCGATCGCGCTGCCGAGGGTGTGGGCCTTCAACATGCCCGTCGCGTACCGGCGGTTCGCGGAGATCGCGCGGGCGATGGGTGTGGACACCCACGGCATGACCGATGTGCGAGCCGCCGACGCGGCGCTGGCCGCGGCGATCCGGCTGCTGCGTGATGTCGGCATTCCCGAGCGGTTCGTCGACGTCAGGCAGGACACCTACTCCAAGAACCGGCTCGGCACCGGCCCGACCAAGTTCTACGAGAAGACCAAGGAGATCAAGGGCGGCGCCGAGGACACCGACCGGATCACCAGGCACGTGCTCGGTGACGCCTGCACGCCGGGCAACGCGAAGGAGTGCACGTTCGAGACCGTCCGCCCGGTGGTGGAGCACTGCCTCACCGGCGACCTGGACGACCTGCTCAGCTAGCCGACGCACCACCACTCCCCGCAGGGTGGCGGCGCCGTCCAGGGGGCCGCGCCGCCACCCCGCACCGCGGTAGGAAAGGAGCACGATGTCCGCCGGTACTCCCCCGTTCGACTCGGTGGATCAGGTGGTGACCGCGCTGGCCGAGCAGGGCTATCTCACCGACACCCGGTTGGCGACCACCGTCTTTCTGCTGACCAGGCTGGAGAAACCACTGCTGTTGGAGGGTCCCGCCGGTGTCGGAAAGACCGAGCTGGCGAAGGTGCTCGCCGCCGCGACGGGGCGCAGGTTGCTGCGGTTGCAGTGCTACGAGGGGCAGGACGAGACCAAGGCGTTGTACGAGTGGGACTACGGCAAGCAGTTGCTCTACACCCAGCTGTTGCGTGACAAGATCGGCCAGATCGTCGAGGACACGGCCGATCTGTCCGAAGCCGTCGACCGGATCGCGGCGCAGGAGAGCGCGTTCTTCTCCGAGCGCTTTCTGGCTCGCAGACCGCTGCTGGAAGCGGTGTGCTCGCCGGAGCCGGTGGTACTGCTCGTGGACGAGATCGACAGAGCCGACGAGGCGCTGGAAGCCGTGCTGCTGGAGATGCTCGGCGAGTATCAGGTGTCGATTCCCGAGATCGGCACGTTCAGTTCGGCGCGGCGACCGTACGTGGTGCTGACGTCGAACAACACCCGTGACCTCGCTGCCGCGCTCAAACGCCGCTGTCTACATCTGTTCCTGGACTATCCGCTGGCCGACCGGGAACTGGAGATCGTGCGTAGCAAGGAAACCGGACTGGCCGAGGCGGCGGCCCGGCAGCTCGTCGAGGTGGTTCGCGGTCTGCGTCACCTCGATCTACGCAAGGCGCCGAGCATCTCCGAGACCATCGACTGGGCCCGCACGCTCGCCGTCCTCGGCGTGGCTGAGCTGTCCGCTCCGGTGCTGGCCGACACGGTATCGGTGGTCGTCAAGTACGAGAAGGACTTGGCCAAGGCGCTGGACGCGCTGCCCCGGCTGGTCGATCCCAACGCCGAGATTCCGGATTCGCTCTCCAACGGCCACGGGCACGGCCACGGGCACGGCCATGAACTCGAGGGTCACGAGGTACGTGCCGCCAAGGATGAACCCGGCCGGTTCGACGACGGCTACTACGGCAGCCCGAGCGCGGGCAGGAGCGGCGGGTTCACGCCGAAGCCGGTCGGCTCAGACCAGGGCAGCCGGTCCTTCGCCCGGCGACGAGCGTTCTAGGTAGGTCGCAGATGGACTCGTCCATCCACCGGTTCACCCGCCTGCTGCGGCTGCGGGGGATTCGAATCTCGGTTCCGGAGATCCTGGACGCCATCCACGCCGCGGCGCAGCCGGGGGTGTTGGCCGAACGGGAACTGCTGCGGGCGGCGCTGCGGGTGGCGCTGGTGAAGGACCACCGCGACGAGCCCGCCTTCGACGAGGTCTTCGACGCGTTCTTCGGCCTGGTACGCGTCGGGACTGAACGGCACGGGCACGGCCACGGTCATGGGCATGACGACCTCGCCGATACCGGGGAGCTGGAGCGGTTCACGCTGTCCGAGGAGCCCGGCCGCACCCCCGAACAGGGTCACGAACACGGCAAGCCGTCGGATATCCGCGACTACTTCGACTCCGACGACCTGGCGCAGCGGTACAACCTGCACCAGGAGGCCAACAAGATCGACATGTCCGCGTTGACCGAGGAGATCGTCTTTTCCCAGGAGGAGGCGGGCGCCGCTGACGCCGACTACCGGGTGCGGCTGGAGACCTCCCGCCTGCACGGTGCGGGCGCGCCGGGGCGGCTGGCCGGAAGCAGCCAGACCCACATCGACGCCGAGCTGACTCTCGCTGAACAGGACAGGCTGTTGCGCTGGCTCGACTCCTCGGCAGCGGAGGACGGATTCGGTGACGAAGACGATGCCGCCGGGTTGCGCGGGCGGCTGGCGGGGGTGCTGGAGAACCTGCCTGCGGCACTCAAGCGGCACGTCGAGAAGCTGCTGGAGCTGGAGACCACACTGGTGGAACAGCGCGAGCGCGAGCAGTCCGACATCGACGGCTCGGCCGAGCGGGATCGTGCCGAGCTCGAGGAATCGTTGCGGCGGCTGGCCCGCACGTTCCGCGGCGCGCTCAACCCGAGGCGAAAGGCGGGTGCGCGAGGCCGGATCGACGCCGGCCGCACCATGCGCACGAACATGGGCTACGACGCCGTGCCGTTCCGCCCGGTCACGATGCGTCGGATCGAGGACCGGCCACGACTGGTCGTGCTGGCCGACGTGAGCCTGTCGGTGCGAGCCACGGCGTGGTTCACGCTGCATGTCGTGCACGGTCTGCAGAACCTGTTCGCTCAGGTGCGTTCGTTCGCCTTCGTCGCGCAGGTTGCCGAGGT
This sequence comes from Saccharomonospora amisosensis, assembly GCF_011761185.1. Classification (NCBI taxonomy): domain Bacteria; kingdom Bacillati; phylum Actinomycetota; class Actinomycetes; order Pseudonocardiales; family Pseudonocardiaceae; genus Saccharomonospora; species Saccharomonospora amisosensis. The sequence continues at coordinate 3,008,890 of NZ_JAAOYM010000001.1, forward strand.
GACTGAGCTGTTCGCCGAGGCCCCTCCCGAGCAAGCCCTGCGGACGATCCTCGCGGGCTCGTTGCTCGACGTCGACGCCAACTCCGACTACGGCGCCGTCATCGGCGAGTTTCTGGCCGAGCACGCCTCCGCGGTCACCCGCCGCACCACGATACTGGTACTCGGCGACGGCAGGGGCAACGGCAACGACCCCAACCTGTCCGGGTTCGCCGAGCTCACCAGGCGGGCGAGGGAAACGGTCTGGCTGACGCCGGAGCCGCGCTACTCGTGGCAGCTCGGCCGGTGTGACCTGCCACTGTATGCCGAGCACTGTGACCGGATCCGGGTGGTTCGGGACCTGTCCGGCCTGTCGAGGATGGCTGACGAAACGGGCGCCCAGGCCGTGCGGCGATGAGGCGAGCGGCGGCGCTGGCGGGCCGGCCCGTACTCAGATCAGTCCCAGCTTGCTCGCTTCGAAGACGGCCTCCGTCCGGCTGGACGCATCCAGCTTGCGCATGATGTTGCGGACGTGGAACTTCGCCGTCGTCTCGGAGATGAACAACCTGCCCCCGATGTCCTTGTTGGACAGCCCGTGCGCGAGCAGCTCCAGCACGCCGCGTTCCCGTTCGGTGAGTGGTGGGTCGGCCGGAACCGTCCTGATCGAGCGCACCATGGCCGAGGCCGAGCGGGAATCGAAGGCGCTCTCGTCGCGTGCCACGGCACGGATCGAGGAAAGCAGCCCGCTGGTGTCCACATCCTTGATGACGTAGCCGCGAGCACCGCGGTGGATGGCTTCGACGACAAGGGCGTCGTCGAGGAACGTCGTCAGCACCAGCACGCCCAGTTCCGGAAACCGGGTTGTCAGCTCGGTACACACGTCGAGTCCCTCGGTCTCCGAGCCGGTGGACAGTTTCAGGTCCAGCAGCACGATGTCGGGACGACTGCGCTCCACCACCGCGCGCGCCTCGGCCGCACTGCTGGCCTCCCCGACCACACTCATGTCGTGCTCTCGATCCAGGATGAACCGCAGACCCTGCCGGACCACGGGGTGGTCGTCCACCAGAACGATCCTCAGTTCTCCTCGCTGCTGCGGCTGCACCGCGGCATCCGTCGCACCCTTCATCGACCACTCTCTCCCTCTGCCGCCACGGGAAGCGGCATCTCCACCACTAGCATGATCCCGCCGATCCGGGACTTGCGGATGGCAAGGCTGCCACCGAGTTGCTCCGCGCGTGCGCGCATGTTCGCGAGGCCGCGGTGGCAGCCCGCGAGGTCGGTGGCCGAAGTCAGCCGCAGGCTACGGCGAAGCTGGGCCGGATCGCCGTCGCCGTCGTCCGAAACGGACAGAACGAGCCGGTCGCCGCGGTAGCGCAACCGGACGAGCGCCCTGCTCGCGTTGGTGTGCATCGCCGTGTTGAACAGGGCCTCGCCGGTGATCCGGATGACCGCATGCTCGGCCTCACCCGGTAGCGGCACGGGATCCCCGGAAACGCGCACGGTCACGGTCAGGTCCGTCGGAAGGTGGACAGTGGACAGCCGCTTCAGCAGCGTGGGCAGCGAACCCGGGGATTCCTCAGCGGTGTTGTGCAGCGCGTAGATCGCGGCGCGGAGCCGCTCCACGGCATGCCGGGTGAGGTCCTTGGCATCGCAGAGCCGCCCGGCGATCCCGGCGAACGCGGGGCCCGCTTCGGCCAGCTCAGCGCGGCAGATCTCGATCGTCATCCCCGCCGACAGCACCTCCTGGGTGACGCTGTCGTGCAGTTCCCGCGCGATCCGGTGCCGCTCGTCGTCAAGTGCCTGCCGCTGCATCGCACCGATCAGCCGTTGCTGCGTGCTCTGCAACTCCGCGCTGCGCGCGGCGAGGTCCCGTGCCTGTTGCGCGGCTTCCTCGGAAAGCCGCTCGGTGCGGCCACGCAGCCGCATGGTCGCGTGCAGCAGGAACGAGTTGTGCAGCGCGACGGCGGCCTGGTTTGCGAGTACCCGAAGCACGGCCAGGTCGGTCTCGGCAGGCTCGATGTCGGGCCCCGGACGGCCGGCGATCCCACCGACGGGCTCCCCGTCCAGGGTCATCGCCACCCGCACCTCGTCGGCCACGGGACGCTCGGCCTCCCACGGCCGGGACCGCAGCACCTCCAGCGCGGCACGAGCGTGCGCCGGGATGGCATCCTCGTTGTCGAGTAACCGTCCTCGGGCCAGCAGCAGGAACCTCGGTCTTGCGGCGGGCAGCACGCCGTCGGCGATGGCGAACAGCAGCCAGTCTGCGTGCAGGTGGTCCGCGGCCGCCCGCACCACCGCCTCGACGAGCGCGCTCGGCCCCTCGGCGGTGCGAACGAGCGCGCGGGATATCCGGTCGAGCGCGCCGATGGCGCGTTCCAACCGTTGCGAGGAACGGACGTACTCGGGGTAGAACGACCGCTTGCCGGAGCGCACCCCGGTCAAAGCGCCGATGTATGCCGCACCTCGCCCGTTTCCCGCGCTCTGCGCCGATGTCACGACACCAGCCCCTACATCGCCCGCCGCAACAACGCCTCGATCTCGACGACGTCGGCCTCCCGCGGGTTGGTCGCCAGACACGCGTCCTTGAGCGTGTTACGCGCCAGTGTTGGAATGTCGGTCTCGCTCACGCCGAGCTTCGACAGCCCACGCGGTACCCCGACGGTGTCGGCGAGTTGCCGGACGTGAGCGGCCAACTCGTCGGCGACCTCGGCGCCGGGCCTGCCGTTGGCGGTGTCGATCCCGATCGCCGCGGCGAGTGGCACGTACCGCTGCGGCTCCACCGCCGCGTTGAACCGGATGGCGTGCGGCAACAGGACCCCGTTGAGTACGCCGTGCGGGATGTCGAGCAGCCCGCCGACCTGGTGGCTCATGGCGGGGTGGGTGATGCCGAGGATCGCGTTGGTGAAGGCCATCCCGGCCTGCAGCGCCGCCTGCGCCATCGCCGTGCGTGGCGCGGCCGCTCTCGGCCGTAGCATGGTCTCCAGCAGGTGTCCCGTGATGAGGCGGGCCGAGTGCAGCGCGTGCTGGTCGGTCAGCGGGTTGTGTGCCCGCGAGGTGAAGGACTCGATCGCGTGGGTCAGCGCGTCCAGCCCGGTCGCGGCGTTCAGCTCGTCCGGCATCGTGATCAGCAGTCGCGGGTCGATGATCGAGATGTCGGGCACCAGCGCCCTGCTGATGATCGTGATCTTGGTGTGTTCGGTGGTATCGGTGATCACGGCGAACTGCGACACGTCCGCGCCCGTTCCCGATGTCGACGGCGCCATGACCAGCGGAGGGATCGGCTGCACGACCCTGTCGACGCCCGCGTAGCCGAGGATCGTGCCGCCGTTGCCCGCCAGGATGGCCACCCCCTTCGCGGCGTCGATGCACGACCCTCCACCGACCGCGACGATCACGTCCGCGCCGCTGTCGATGTAGTGCTGGTAGGCGTCGGTGACCTCGTGGTCCTTGGGGTTGGGGGTGACGCCGTGCCAGGTCACCGGTGCCAGCCCGGCCAGGCGCAGGTGGCCCTGTGCCTCCGCCACCCAGCCTGCCTCGATGATGCCGGGGTCGGTGACCAGGAACGGCCGTCGCGCACCGACCCGCCGCGCCGCGTGCCCGAGTTCGGCCAGCGCGCCCGCGCCGAACACCACCTCGGGGATGTGGAACTTGGCGAGGTCGCAGGCCCGTGCTCCGCTGGTGGGGGTCGGCTCCTGCGGCCCGAGCAGTTCGTCGTCGGGTGCGACCAGTTCCCGCCTCGGCCCCTGCGTTCGGGCAGGCGCCGGTCTCGCGGCGAGCGCTAATCCGGTCGCGGCTCCCGGTGACCGTGGAAGGTCGGTCAGTCGTACCACAGGTGGCCCACCCCGCTTCCTCGCGTCGGCGCGCTCCAAGGTACCTCTCCCCTGCCCGGTCGGACACCGTTCGGCCCGGCGGCGGCCACCTACCCGATCGGGCAGGTCAAATGTCAAGAATTCTCGGCGGTACGGTGCCGGGCTGCCACGGATTGATCAATCGCACTCGGTGCCCGTGAAGTCCTCCACGTTACGCGTGGCCGGTGCCGTGGCGTGGCGGCGGCAGATCGCGGCGAGCTGCGCGTCAGCCGTGCTCATGGGCCGGCCCTCTCGCTGCCGACGCAGCACGATCTCGGCGTAGTGCTCAGCGGCGGCGTCGTCGAAGGGCAGCGGCAACCAGGCGGTTCGACAGCATCGTGCTGCTGCTGGGAGTGGCGGCGAGCAAGCAGTTCTACGTCGAAAGGGGGCTCACCGCGGCGAAGAGCTTCGGCCGCGTGTACGCCGAGTTCGCCACCGGTTCCAGCTCCGTCAAGCTCGCCCTGTACCGACGCCGTGCCCTGGCCAGGGACGCCGCGATGCCCACCGAGGGCACCGGATTCGCACCGCATCACCATCGGAGTGGCCACCGAGCCGTTCACCGACCCGGACCGGTTCGCGTGGGAACTCACCGGGGCAGGGGTGTCCTGATGTGCCGGACCGCATGCCCGGCACGGTCGCCGCGATCGCCCGCGACGAAGCGCAGCCACCAGCCAACGACCGAGGCCACACTCGCGCTCACCGAAACGCACCCCGCCGACATCACGACCATGGAGAGGACACCGCGATTAGCCGACGCAAGAACACCGCCTCCGAAGCATTTCACAGCCGAAGAACGTGCCGCCACGGATCCCGTTCGGACAGGACCGTCGAGCGGCTCGGGTACCGACCGGACCAGCGAGGTAGCTCAGCGGCGGCCAAGGCGTCCCGGTCGCGTCCTTGGCGATTCAGTTCATCACGTTTCTCCGATCTAGATTAGTACTAGGTTTCATAGTGGACAAGATCGGCGACGTTACTCTACCGTGACCGCGGACCGGCGGGGCGGTCCTGCGAGAGACGCCGACACCACAAGGAGATTCAGCACTCGTGACTGCGTACCCACGCCGCAGCGCCGCCACCAGGACCGCTGTAACCGCGATGGCGCTGACGATCGCCCTGGCCCCGTTTCAAGCCAGTGCTCAACCACAGGACGGCACGTCGGATGCCATGGAGCGCTACCAGGAACTCGGGGCGCAGGCAGCCGATGCCGAGGAAGACCTGTCCGAAGCCGAGGATGGGCTGGCACGCCGGCAGCAGGCACTGGACGAGGCCAATGCCGCGCTGGCCAAGGCAAATCGGGCACTGCGGCAGGCGCAGGACGCGGAGGCGGCGTTTCGGGACGAAGCCGACAACCTCGCCGCCGCCAGCCTTCGCAACGGCCGCATCGCGCGGTGGTCGGCGATACTGACCAACGAGTCCAGCCAGGAGTTCCTGGACAAGATGTCAGCGCTGGGCGTACTCGCCAACAACAACGCCGAGACCCTCAGCCGGCTCAGCGGCATCAGGGATCGGGCCGATGCCGCCCGAGCCGAAGCGGCGCAAGCAAGGCAACGAGCCCGAGCGGCCACAGCCGAGGCCGAACGTGCTGTGCGTGCCATCGAGGAACGTAAGGCCAAGTTGGACGCGCAGATCGAGCAGGTTCGGTCGGCGCTGGACGACCTCAGCTCCACCGAACGGGCCACGCTGGGGACGGTCCAGGACACCGGCAGTTACCTCGGCCCTCCCGGCGCGGCCAACGACGCACTACAGGCCGCGCTGTCCCGCCGTGGTTCCGAGTACGAGTGGGGCGCCACCGGACCGAACGAGTTCGACTGCTCAGGGCTCACCTCGTGGTCCTACGCGCAGGCGGGCATCACGATCCCCCGCACCAGCCGACAACAGTGGGGTGCGGGCAAACCTGTTTCGCTCGACGCGCTGCTGCCCGGCGACCTGCTGTTCTACGACGACGGGACTGGCGACCCCAGCGCCATCCACCACGTCGGGATGTATGTCGGTGAAGGCAAGATGGTCGACGCGCCGACGGAGGGGCAACTCGTCGATGTGCGGTCGATGGAGGGTGACGGGCACCTGAGCGGCGCCCGACGCATCGTCGGCTGACCACGATCGTCGCCGGCAGCCGGCGGTTCCTGCTCTTCGCACTGGCGATGATCGGGTCGTATGTGCTGTCGTTCCAGATCTACCTGGCGCTGCCGCTACAGGCACGAGCGATCATGGGCTCCGATTCGGGTAGCACCGCGCTGGTCACGTCGCTGTTCGTCGTGTCCGGTGCGGTCGCGATCGCAGGCCAGCTCAGGGTGACCGCGTGGCTCAGCAAGCGCTGGGGCACCGGGCGCAGCATCGTCGTCGGGATGACGCTGCTGTCCGTAGGGTTCGTGCCGCTGCTGCTGGTACCGGACGAGACCCCGTTCGGCTGGGTGGCGGCGGGCGCGGCAGTTCTGCTGTCTGCCGCCGTGCTCGCGCTCGGCACGGTCGCCGTGCCCCGTTCGAGATGGACACCGTCGTGCGGCTGGCTGACAACCACCTTGTCGCTACGCACTACGGCTTCTACAACACCGTGGTCGGCATCGGCATCATGTTGGGCGACCTCTTCACCGGCACCCTGTTCGACCTCGCACGTCAGGCCGGTCTGCCGCAGCTCCTGTGGGCCGGGTTGACCCTCATCGGAGCGGGCTGCGTGCTCGCGCTGCACCTGCTGCACCTGCTGCACCTGCTGCACCTGCTGCACCGTAGCCACAGGCTGGCCGCCGAGCCCGCCGTCGCGTAGGCGCGGATCCCCAGAGTTGTTGCCTCACAGCAGGCGGTTGAGGCACCAGCGGTACGGTCCCGGCATCTCGCTATCCTGATCGACGTGATGACCACGCGCAGCGAAGTGCCACAGTGGCTGCTGCTGTGCGTGCTCATTCTCGCGGTGCTCGGCATGCACAGCGTCATGTCGAACTCTCACGAAACCGCGACCAGCCAGACCCACGTGAGCGCGGGGATGGAAGGCGCAGCTCCGGCGAGTGTCATGGAGCCCCTTTCTGATCCGCTACCAGAGCAGGACAGTCACGCCCTGCTTAACCTCTGCCTTGCCGTACTCGCCGCCGGTGCGGTCTTCGTACTGGCCCGGTTGCTCGGCGGCAGGCTCGGCGCCTGGGGTGGCTCGGACGTAGTCTCACGCGCTCGCGACGCGCTCGACGTTCGAAGCCGTTTCCCCGGACCCGCCGGGCGAGGACTGCTCGCGGCCGTCTGCATTCTGCGCATCTAGACGATCACTCTTCGCATTGCTTCGGCTACGAAGAGTTCCCCAGATTCATTCGTCAGACGCAGAGCAGAAAGACACACACCGATGAAGAAGATCCTCATCGGGGCGGGCACGGCTGCCGTTCTCGCCCTCACCACAGCCTGCGGCGGCAACGGTGACACGCCCTCCGCCGACACGAACCCGGCCACCACGTCCGCCGCAACCGAGCAAAGTAGTCACAACGACAGCGACATCATGTTCGCCCAGCAGATGATCCCGCACCACGAGCAAGCGGTGGACATGGCCGAACTGGCCCTTCGCCACGCCACCGACCCGGTGGTGAAGGACCTCGCCAAGCGGATCAAGGGCGCCCAGGATCCCGAGATTCAACAGCTGGCGGGCATGCTGCGGAAGTGGGGCGCTCCAGGGGAGTCCGACATGCCGGGGATGGACCACGGCTCGATGTCCGAGCCCGGGACGATGTCCGACCAGGAAATGGAGCAGCTGGAGCAGGCCAGCGGCTCCGAGTTCGACGTCATGTGGACGCGGATGATGATTCGGCATCACCAGGGCGCGGTCGAGATGGCCAAGACGGAGCTGCGCGAGGGCAGTGACGCCGAGGCCAAGGCGCTCGCCCGGCGCATCGTCGACGCTCAGGAGGCGGAGATCCGCGAGATGACGGGCCTCCTACCGTAGTGACCGGTCCTCGGGCGGGGGCGAGTCTCCCGCTTCGCCCCCGCCCGAGCGCGCGATTCCTTACGGTGCTGCCTGGTTTCGGGCGCACCCGGTTGGGAATCGACGACGCCCCATATCAGTCCGGTGACCACCGCGAATGGCGGTCAAGAAGGCCGATCGAATCGCGCCACTCACACAGTGGACGGCCGCCCGTGATCGCGGGAAAGGGCATGCTGCCTGCGGATCCCGCACCAACCGGCAGGGTCGATCAGTCCCCGTCTCGCAGGATCGCGACGTCGCTTACCAGGCGGATGTGCTCACCCATCGCCTCGGCGGCACCGGCGGCGTCGCCGGCACGGATCGCCTCGGCGATCCTGCGGTGGCTGGCCAGCGACTGCCGCGGCCGGTCCGGCTGCGACAACGACTCGATCCGGCTCTCCTTGATGGCCGAAGAGATCTCCGTCATCAGGTCGGCCAGCAGAGCCGACCTGGCCGCCGCTGTCACCGCCCTGTGGAACCGCTCGTCACCCTCCAAGCCACGGTCCCCGCGCTCCACATCGGCCTCCATCCGCTCCAGGGCTTTGTCGATGGCGACCAGATCGTCCTCGGTGCGACGCTGCGCGGCCAGCGCGGCCAGTTTGACCTCGAGCGCCTCGCGAGCCTCGATCACCTCTTGCAGGCGACGGGTGTGGGCCTTGGCCGCGGACAGCACCGTCGAGGTGGAACGGTTCTCCAGCAGCACGGCACCCTCGCCCTGCCGAACCTCGACCAGGCCCTGTACCTCGAGCACGACCAGCGCCTGCCGAACCGACGCTCGGCTGACGCCGAGGCTGGAGGCGAGTTCCCGCTCCGGCGGCAGCCGCTGTCCTGGCTGAAGGTCGAGCTCGTCCACGAGCGCGAGCAGGCGCTCCACGAGCTGCTCGTACAACCGGGACCGCTGCACGGGACGCAGTGCTCGCGCTCTCGGCTCCGGCGCTGCTTCGTCCCTGTCCTCCTTTACCACCGGGCTCCCTTCGGACAGGCGGCCCGCGAGAGGGCGCTCACCACGTTCTTGACAGCCATCCTATAGGAGGCTCATTGTGCAAGTGGCTAAGCCACTAGACCAAAGGCGGGCATCATGATGCTGTCGGATGTCACCGTTCTCGACCTCACCCGCGCCCTCGCGGGCCCCCATGCCGCGATGATGTTCGGAGACCTCGGTGCACGGGTAATCAAGGTGGAGACGCCGGTGACCGGGGACGACACGAGGTGGTGGGGGCCGCCGTTCGTCGGCGAGGGATCGAGGCGCGAATCGACGTACTTCCTGTCCTGCAACCGGAACAAAGAGTCGGTGACCGCCGAGCTCAAGAGCAAGGAAGGCAAGGACTTCTTGCGACGTCTCGTGGCCCGCTCCGACGTCCTGATGGAGAACTTCCGTCCGGGGGTCCTCGACCGGCTTGGCTTCCCGGTCGAGAAGCTGCATGAGCTCAATCCCGGTCTCGTCATCATGTCGATCACCGGTTTCGGCCATGACGGACCCGAAGGAGGCCGGGCGGGGTACGACCAGATCGCCCAGGGCGAGGCCGGGCTGATGAGTATGACGGGACCGGACCCGTCGGTGCCGACCAAGGTCGGCGCTCCCATCGGTGACGTGCTGGCGGGGATGTACGGCGCGTTCGGCGTTCTCGCGGCGTTGCACGAACGTCGTCGAACCGGCCGAGGGCGGGTCGTCCGCACCAGCCTGCTCGCCGCCCTCGTGGGCGTGCACGCGTTCCAGGGAACCCGCTACACGGTGGCTGGTGAGGTTGCTCGAGGTATGGGCAACCACCACACCTCGATCGCGCCCTACGGCCTGTTCCGCACCGCCGACGCCCCGGTGCAGGTGGCGGTGGGCAGCGAGGCGTTGTGGCACGCCTTCGCACCGCTGGTGGGCCTGGACGTCGACGACGAGCGGTTCGCGGCCAACGAGCAGCGAGTGGCCAACCGGGCCGAGTTGACCGTCGAGATCGAACGCGTCTTCGCCGCGCACGGTGCCGAGTTCTGGCTAGCCCGGCTCGCCGAAGCTGGGGTTCCCGCCGGCAAGGTCCGCACGCTCGACGAAGTGTTCAGCTGGGAACAGACCCTCTCCCAAGGACTGCTGATCGACGTGGAACACCCCACCGCGGGGCCGATCCGGCTTCCCGGCCCGCCGTTGCGCTTCGACGACAACACGCATGCCGGTGACCGCGAGAAACACCTGCCGCCACCGCTGCTCGGCGAGCATGACCGCAGCGTCAGGCAGTGGCTGGACGAACTCGAAGCCGGGGAGCGATCGTGAGTAGGGGGCCAGGCGCGCGGGAGTTGCTCGATCTCGTGCTCGACGCGGGAACCTTCTTCTCCTGGGACGAGCCGCCGGTGGACCCGCCCATGGCGGCCTCCTATGCGGAGGAACTCGCGGCGGCCCGGCATCGGACAGGCCTCGACGAGGCGGTGCTTACCGGCGAGGGCGAGATCGGCGGACGTCGCGTGGCGGTGATGGTGAGTGAGTTCTCCTTTCTGGCCGGTTCCATCGGCGTAGCGGCCGCTGACCGGCTGGTTCGAGCCACCGAACGCGCGACAGCGGAGGGTCTGCCCCTGTTGGCCGCCCCGGTGTCCGGCGGGACACGGATGCAGGAGGGAACGGCCGCCTTCGTGCAGATGGCGCGGATCACGGCCGCGGTCGCCGCCCACAAGGCGGCAGGTCATCCTTACCTCGTGTACCTGCGGCACCCTACGACGGGTGGCGTCTTCGCGTCCTGGGGGTCGCTCGGTCACGTCACCGTCGCGCAGCCGGGCGCGCTCGTGGGTTTCCTCGGACCGCGGGTGTACGAGAGCCTCTACGGCCGGGAGTTCCCCGAGGGCGTGCAGACCGCGGAGAACCTCTACGCGCACGGCCTCGTGGACGGGATCGTCGAGCCGGAACGGATCGCCGAGCTGCTGGGACGAGCCCTCGACGTGCTGTGCGCGGATCGTCGCTTCGAGGCAGAGCCCGCCGCGCCAGAGCGGCTGCCGCTGCCGGATGTGGACGCCTGGGAGTCCATCACGCGGTCGCGGCGGCCGGACCGCCCTGGCGTGCGGCGCCTCCTGCACTACGCGGCGGACGACGTCTTGCCGCTCAACGGGACAGGTGAGGGTGAGCGCGATCCTGGGCTGTTGCTGGCGTTCGCGCGATTCGGCGAGGCTCGCTGCGTCTTCCTTGGACAGGACCGGCGCGGCCAGACCGAGGACACACCCCTGGGCCCCGGTGCCCTCCGCGAAGCGCGGCGCGGGATGCGGCTGGCCGCCGAACTCGACCTGCCTCTGGTCACGGTCATCGACACAGCGGGTGCCGCGCTATCCGTCGACGCCGAGCAGGGCGGTATCGCAGGGGAGATAGCTCGTTCACTCGCTGACCTGACGATGCTCGAAGCGCCGACGGTGACTCTCCTACTCGGCCAGGGCACCGGAGGCGGGGCCCTCGCGCTACTACCCGGCGACCGCGTGATCGCGGCACAGCACAGCTGGTTGGCACCACTGCCACCGGAAGGTGCCAGCGCGATCGTTCACCGCGACACCGATCACGCGCCACAGCTGGCGCGGGCGCAGGGCGTGCGATCGGTGGACCTGCTCGCGGCCGGGATCGTGGACCGTGTCGTACCCGAATATCCCGACGCGGCCGACGAGCCCGAGGAGTTCTGCCTGCGGGTTGGCCGCGTACTCCGCGAAGAACTCGGCGCACTCGCGCACGAGGACCCCGCCTCGCGGCTGCGTAGCAGGCTGCTGCGCTACCGCGGGCTCGGTCGGTGAAGGACATCGCCAGGCAACCGGGCCGCGACCCACGGCACCTCTGCCCGGCTCACCCACCGCACCGCGAACGCTCGACGAGCGCGGGGACATCCGCCAGCCCGTCCGCCACAAGGCGGGGCGTCGGTCCCCCGGGATCCAGGTGATGGCCCGGTCGGCGCAGCCGCACCACCGGGACTCCCGCTTCGAGAGCGCCGCGGACGTCTCGTGCCGAGGTCGCCACGTGGACCATCGGCCCAAGGGCAGCTCGTGCTCGCAGGTAGATCCGCGGATCGGGTTTGTAGGCACGGAGTCTCTCCGAGGTCAGCACCAGGCCTGGCTCGATGTACCGGGCTGCCACGGTTCGGCGGAACAGGTGGTCGTCTACGTTGGACAGCAGACCGATTCGGTGCCGCTCACCCAGCACCGGCATCGTCTCGGCCACGTCCTCCCACAGCGGCCACTCGGGTAGTGAGGTGAGCACCCGCTCCAGGTCATCGCGGGCATCACCCTCCAGCCCCAGCGCCGCGTAGGTGCGGGCGAGCGCCTCCCTGGCAAGGGTGGCGTAGGGGACCCACCGGGTGCAGGCCCGCTGTGCGGCCTTGTTGCGCCGGTCCCACTCGTCGTACACCTCATGCCCGGTTCTCGGCCAGCCGCGGGCCGCACCGATGCCGCCGAGCGCCGTGGCTCCCCCTGACCTGGCGTCGATCAGCGCACTGAACAGGTCGAAGGTCACGACCGGCAGTTGGCCCTGCACCCGCATCCTTTGGTCGCGGCGAATCAGAACAGCAGTCCCGGTAGCCACGTCACGAGGCTCGGGAAGACCGAAAGCAACACGATGCCCACCGCGAGCACCACGACGTAGGGCAGGGCGCCGACCAGGATCTCCTTGATCGGCACATCGGGAGCGATCCCCTTCAAGACATAGAGGTTCAACCCCACCGGAGGCGTGATGAGACCCATCTCCATGTTCAGCGTCATGATGATGCCGAACCAGATCGGGTCGAACCCGAGACCGACGATCAGCGGCAACAGCACTGGCGTCACCATCACGATGATCGACACCGGTGGCAGGAACAGGCCCATGACCAGGAGCAGGATGTTGATCACCAGCATGACCAACCACCGATTGACCTCCAGCTCGGTGACCAGCATCGCCAGCTCCTGAGGCACACTCAGGAAGCTCAGGACGGTGGCGATCACCGCGGAGAAGGCCGTGATGAGCAGGATCATCGTGCTCTGATTGGTCGTCTCGAGCAGCACCCGCAGGAACTGCCGACCTTTCAGTTGCCGGTACACCAACGCGATGAGGACGAAGACGAGGACGACGCCTACCGCCGCTGCCTCGCTCGGCGTCGCGATTCCCGCGTACAGCACGCCGAGGATCGCGACGATGAGCGCGAGGAACGGGAAGGTGCGCAGCAACGCGCGGAACCGCTCACCCCAGGTGTACTCGGGCGTCACGTAACCGCCCTGGACGCCGGTGTCCGAGGGACCGGCCGACGCCTGCCCTGCCGCGACCGGTGCTCTCGCTTCCCGCTGCGAGGAACGCGCCTCGGCACTGACCGCGATGAAGATCCAGACGACGAAGAGGATCGTCACCAGAATGCCGGGGACGATCCCGGCCGCGAACAACTGGCCGATGGAGACCTCGGCCGCGATGCCGTAGAGGATCAGCGTCACGCTCGGGGGGATCAGAATCCCGAGGGTTCCTCCGGCCGCGATGGCGCCCGCCGCCACCCGTGCCGAGTATCCGCGAGCCTGCATCTCCGGAACCGCGACGCGGCCGATCGCCGCCGCCGTCGCGGGGCTCGACCCGGTGAGCGCGGCGAACACGGCGCAAGCCAGCACGCTGCTCATGCCGAGGCCCCCCCTGATCCGGTTCAGCCACGCCTCCCCCGCCGCGAACAGTTGCCTACTGGCCGCCGACCCGCCGAAGAGGTTGCCCATGAGCACGAAGAGCGGGATCGCCAGCAGCCCGAAGTCGTTCGTGGAATCGAAGAGCAGCTTCCCGAACAACTCGAACTCGTCCGGGTCCAGGAAGAGCAGGATGGAGATGATGGCCGTAAGCCCAAGGGCGAAGGCGATCGGCATACCCGTCAGGAAGAGAACGAGACCGATCGCGCCGATGATCGCACCGGTCGTCAATGAGTTCACGAGCGGCCGTGCCTTTCGTCCGCGGGAAGTGGTTCGGCAGGTGGGGTGGCGGCGGTTCCTGCCGCGTCCACAGCAGTGTCCATATCGGAGGATGCGACCTCGATCGCCGATGCCAGTTCGGCGTTTCCCTGTCCGAGGAGGGCGGCGTGTTCGGTTTCGGACCGGCTGGAGAGCAGGGTTCGCAGTCCGTCGACGATGAACGCCATGAGCTGGAAGGCGACAAGCAGCATGCCGAGCGGCAAGATCGCATAGACAACCGAGAGCGGAGCGCGCAGGGCCGTCGGTGACCGGTAGTCGCCCTCCACCGCCTCCCACCACGTGTCGAACGAAGTCCAGATCACCGCCACGACGACCAGGAGCACGAGCAGCGACGTCACGATGCGCACGACGAGCCGGTTACGGACCCGCAGTCGCCCGACGAGCAGGTCCACTCCCACGTGAGCGTGGTGCTTGAGTCCGTACGCCGCGCCGACGAAAGTCACGAAGATGAGCAGGTAGATGCTGACTTCGGTCTGCCACACCGTCGGCTGCCCGAACAGGTAGCGCGACAGCACTCCGTGCACCATGGCGACCGTCGCCATGACCAGTGCCAGGCCGCTCAGGTAGCCCGCGACCTCCGACAACGCGTTGGCCCACCGGAAGCTCAGCAGATATTTGAGCAGGCGCATGACGCTCTCCGAATTCGATGTCGTTACCGCGACAGCACGGTGGGCCCTCCCGCGCGGGGAGGGCCCACCGGGGAAATCACTTCCCGGATGCCTGCTTCGCGAGATCCAGGAGTTCCTTACCGTTCGGCGCGGAACTCGCGAAGGCGTTCCACTGCTTGCGCGCCAGCTGGCGCCACTCGTCGAACGCGGCGTCATCCATGGTCACGACCTCGACGCCGGCATCGGAGAACACCTTCGCGACCCGTTGGTCATCTTCCTCCGATGCGGAGTAGGCGAAGTCCTGCAACTCCTGGCCGACCGATGTCAGCGTGTCCTGCTGCTGCTTGCACAGCCCGTCGAAAGCCTCGGTGCTGATGATGAGCGGCTCGAACATGAACCAGAAGGTGTTCTCCGTCGGCGAGGTGAACGACTTGACCTGCTCCTGCAGGTTGTAGGAGGCGAATGAGCCGGTCGAGGTGACCGCGGCGTCCAGCACCCCCGTCTGCATCGCGGTGTAGATCTCGTTCGACGGAAGGCTCGAGATGCCCGCACCCGCGTCCTCGAGCATCCGTTCCACGTAGCTGCCCGCGGCACGCATGGTCATGCCTGGCTTGACGTCGCCCGGCGAGACGACAGGTTGCCCCTTGGTACCGACCGCCCCCGCGTTCCACACCCAGGTGAGCACCTTCGAGCCGTTCTCCTCCATCACCTTCTCGAGACGCTTGCCGATCTCGGCGTCCTGCCAGGCCTGTGCCTCTTCGTGGTTACGGACCATCGCCGGCATGAGCGTGATGCTGAAGTCGGGGTGGCGACCCGAGGCGTAGTCCAACGGAAACACCGACAGGTCGACGGAACCCTGCTGCATGGCGTCGTACTGCTCGGTCGACTTCACCAGGGAGCTGTTGGGGAAGATCTTGACTTCGACCTGGTCGTCGGTCTGCTCGGCCACCTTGTCGGCGAACCGCTGAGCGAGCTCGGCACGGAAGTCACTGCCTTCCTCGCCGGTCGCGGCGGGCCACTGGTGTGACAGGCGAAGCGTGGTGCTTTCGCAGTCGCCGGAGGCGGCGGCGTCACCACCGCCGTCTCCGCCGCCGCAGCCAGCGAGCACCAGGACAGGCACGAGTGCCATGGCGACGACACCGGCGGGGCGGCTTCGCAGCTTCTTCATGCTTCATCTCCTTTGCCGAGACGGACCGGCTCCCCGTCCCGTGAGTGGCATAGTGGCTCAGCCAGTGGACGCTGAGTGTTACCCAGCTCTCATCTCGTGGTCAAGCAGCTTTGTCGCGGCTGCGGGAACGGCGGGCGCTCCGTTACCACAATGTGATCTCGCGCAGGTCCGGCCAGACACCGTCGTCCTTGATGGGCTTGACCTTGTCAGTGGCGCACGAGCACCCCGATCACGAACTCCGGACTGGAGCACTCATCCTGCGCGATGATCACGAGCGGCCGCTGCCCCGAAGGAAGTCGATGTCCTCGAAGGACTCGTCCTGCTCCGCAGCGCGGCGGCTGCCTGTCACGGGCACCGCCGCCGGAGCGTCGGCGGGTGACTGGTCCCCGAACAGCCGCTGGTAGACCTCTGCCTGGCTGCGATTTTCCGCCGCCGCGTTGTCGATGACCTCGATACGGCGCAACGACTGTGCCGCTCACTCCCTCATCAGGCGCCCCCTCGGGCCGGATGGTGGGCAGGAGCTTCTGGAAGTCCGCGAGCACTCGGTCAAGCTGCTCCGGCAGCGGTCCGGTGAAGCGCTCACCGCTGGTCGCGACGCACGCCCGCCGAGCTCACCGCCGGTCGGCGTGGATGTGTGTGCGGACTCCCTGCGGGTCGAACAGGATGAGTAGCTCGACCACGCCACCGTCCGCGCTGCCCAACCAGTGCGGGGAGGACGTGTCGAATTCGGCCGCCTCACCCGGTGGCAATATCAGGTCGCGCTCGCCGAGGACCAGCCGCAGGTTTCCGTTGAGCACGTACAGCCATTCGAAGCCGTCGTGGGTCTGCCGGGTCGGTTCGAGCGGTCCGGTTCGAGCGGGAATGATCATTTTGAACGCCTGCACCCCGCCGGGCCGCCGGGACAGCGGCACGAACGTCATCCCGAACCTGCGGATCGGTGTGAGGTGGATACGGGGGTCGCCGGTGCGCGGGGCACCCACGAGGTCGTCCAGTGGAACGTCGTAGGTGCGAGCCAGCGGCAGCAGAAGTTCCAGGGTCGCGCGGCGCTGCCCGCTCTCCAGCCGGGACAGGGTGCTTTCCGACACGCCGGTTCTCGTCGCGAGGTCGGCGAGGGTGATACCGCGGTGACGACGAAGCGCGCGCAGTCGCGGCCCCACTCCGTCGAGCACCTCGTCCGTGTCGCGGTCCATGCAGACACCTTGCCAGAACCGCAAGATTGCGTGCCAGATTGGTGTGCGCCGGAGAAGCTGATCCCATGAGAGCACAACCGAACTCCTCCGACGCGGTCATGTTCTGGGACGGCGTTTACGCGTCCCGACCAGCGACCACCGGTCCTCGGCCGAACGTCCGACTCACCGAGATCGTCACCGGGATGTCGCCTGGCGACGCCTTGGACCTCGGCTGCGGCGACGGCGGCGACGCCCTGTGGCTAGCCCACCAGGGGTGGCACGTCACCGCAATCGACATCTCGGCCGTGGCGGTCGAGCGGCTCGCCGGCCTCGCGGACACACACGGGTTCGCCGACCGGATCGCCGCCGTGCGGCACGATCTGACCGATGCCTTGCCGCGCGGCGGGTTCGACCTGATCTGCGCCCACTACCTGCACACCCCCTTCGACCTGAACCGGGCGGCCGTGCTGCGCTCGGCCGCGCACGCGTTGCGCCCGGGCGGGCGGCTGCTGGTCGTCGACCACGGCTCGACAGCGCCGTGGTCGTGGAACCAGGACCCAGCTGTCCGGTACCCGAGCCCGAGGGAAGTCGCCGAGGACATCGGCCTGGACGCGGCGGCATGGGAGATCGAGCGGGCCGACACGCCCCGCAGGATCGCGACCGGACCAGGCGGGCGAACCGCCGAGGTCACCGACCACGTCCTGCTCATCCGCCGCACCGCCTGAACCAGCGGGCATGCCCGCCACAGCCGTAGGAAGGAGCCACCGTGCCCACCACAACACACCGCGATCGCCGCCGTGACACCCCACCGCCCAGCACCCGCAGCAGCGAAACCGAGGTCCTACGCGGATTCCTGGACTACCTTCGGGCCTCGATCGCCGCGAAGGTCCACGGCGCACCCGAACCGCGGGTCCGCACGGCCGCGGTGCCGTCCGGCACGAACCTACTCGGCCTGCTCAACCATCTGACCTTCGTCGAGCGCTCGATCTTCCTCGGCGAGGACGTCATCGACTGGCAGGCGACCTTCCATGTCGCACCAACGGACAGCGTCGCCGACGTCCTCTCTCGCTACCGGGAGGCCGTCCAGCGCGCCAACGAGGTACTCGACGGCCGCACCGACCTCGCCGCACCGGTCACTCGGCCACCGCGTCGCGCTCCGAGCGTCCGCTGGGCACTCACCCACATGATCGAGGAGACCGGCAGGCACGCGGGACACGCCGACATCCTGCGCGAGCTCATCGACGGCGCGACCGGGCGCTGACTCCACCGATTCCGCCCAGCAACAGCCGCAACCGCCTGGTGTCTCGGCACTGGATCGATGTCGATCAGGGCCCGGTCCTAGTCCGCTCCGGCCGCGTCGAGCGGAGGCCGCGTCGTTGCCGTCGTGGTCTCGGAGGGCTCCTCGCCGGAGCGCTCCGGCCGTGGCGGCACGAGCAGCGAGCCGACGACGCAGATCGCGAGGTTCAGTACGAGCCCGACGATGCCGCCGTGCACGCCGAACACCGACTCCTCGCCGAGTACCGTCATGCCGCCCGCCAGTGCGGCGCCCGCCAGCATGCCCCAGAAGGCGGGCCCGGCCGCCATGCGCCGCCAGTACATGCCGAGCACGAAGACAGGTGCCAGCTGGATGAGCAGTTCCATCTTCAGCACGAACACCTCCACCAGCGTGGCGGGCGGGTTCCACGCCAGCAGCAGCAGGCCGGCAACCGCGACCACGCCAGCGACCTTGCCGACGGCGACCTGGCGCTGTTCGCTCGCCCTCGGCCGCAGGTACCGGCCGTAGAGATCGCGCGAGATGATCGAGGAAAAGCTGAGCAACGCGGAGTCCGCCGTGGACACGATCGCGGCGACGACCCCGCCGAAAAGCAGGATCATGGCCACGTAGAACACGATGTTCAGCGAGCCGACCTCGTTGGCGATCATGCCGACGAGCCGCTCGGAGTCCGCTTCGGACAGATTCGGGAAGAGCCGGATGCCCAGCATGCCGATGCAGAACACGACACCGGCGGTGATGAACGGCATCCACACCATTCGCTTGAGCGAGCGTTTGAGCGTGCGTTCGCTGCGCGCCGAGTAGATCCGCTGGATGGCGTGCGGGTACAGGGCGATGCCGATGCCAACGAGCAGGATCATCGAGAACCAGTTCACCGACGTTTCCAGCGGTGGAACGGCGATGGCGTCGGGCTCGTTCTCCGCGAGGTACCGGGTCAGGTCGCCCACCGAGCCGCCAGCGAGGTAGAGCGCGCCCACGAGCAGCACAAGGATGCCGATCAGCAGTGCGATGCCCTGCATCACGTCGGTCAGCGCCACCGCGCGCATGCCGCCCAGCCAGGAGTAGGCGAGCATGACGACGACGAACACCGCCACGCCGAGCTGGTACGGCACCGTGTCGCCGGTCAGTCCCGCGATCGCGTGGCCCATGGCGATGAGCTGTTCCAGCACGTAGTTCGCCAACGCCCACAGCATGAGAAACGTGGCCATCAACGTGACCGGTGTCGACCGGAAGCGGAACCGGACCCAGTCGGTCGGCGTGATGAAGGAGTGCTTCTTCGCCAGCACGTACAGCCGGGGCGCGAAGAGCATGTACCCGGCGATGATGGCCGTGAAGAACGTGACCGACTGCCACCACACGAAGCCCTCGCGGTAGGCCTGCGGCGCGTAGCCGACCACCGTGTTGCCGCTGTACTGCGTGGCATACAGGGTGAAGAACAGCACCAGCATGCCGAGGTTGCCCCCGGCGAGGTAATAGCTCTTCATGCTCTCCTGGGTGCCGGGCCGCTTGCGGCCCACAACGAACCCGATGCCCAGCATGATCACGGCGTAACCGAGCAGCACGGTGATGCCCGCCGCGCCGCCGAAGGCCAGTCCGTCCACGGCTCAGTGCCCCCGTTCCTCGTCGACCGGACCCGTGTCGGCGGCCGCCGCCTCCTCCTCGTCCTCGACCATGTTCCAGTGGGCGGAGATCACCCAGGTCAGGTAGCCGCACAGCAGTATCGACGAGCCGATCGCGACGATCGTCCACAGCGGCAGCCCGAGCACCACGGGCTCGATCACGCCCGCAGGCAGATACCAAGGGATGCCCAGCAGCAAAATCACGATCAGCCCGGCCCATATCCACGGCTTTCTGATCGGCTCGCGAAGTGGTCGCGACGGTGGCGAAGGCTGCTGACCTGCGGGCATGGCGACCTCCGAACGGCTGGGTTCCGCGGTCGCGGGGAGTCTAAGGAGGAGGTCGCCGTACCGAAAGCCCTTTCCCGGCTCACGGCATAACCGGTGGGCGATTCACCCCGGTGGCCGAGCGGCCTGACTCCACAAAGCTGATCCGTTTGAGGTCGTGCACACGGTGAGTAACCGTCGTGTCATGCGGTGTCGCTCCACGCAGGAGTTGCCGGCCCGGTCGGCCGAATCGTCGGGAACGCGAACGGCCTCGGTCCGGAAATCCCCTCTCCCGGTTCTCGGCTGTGCACGCGCGTCGTGGTCGACCGCCTCCGACTCCGCGCTCTGGCGCTGTCGAGCGTCAGCGCGCCGTGGTGTCCCGCGCCTCCTGCTCGGCGTACTCCTTGAGCGCGGCGAGCGTGGCCTCGATGTTGCGCTGGTTGTGCGCGTCGCGGTCGCGGATGCCGAGCAGGAGGCTGTTGACCGCGAGCACGAGGATCCGCGGTGTCAGCCTCCGGGTACTCTCTGTGACACGGCAGCCGGAGCCGGTCGGCTCGATCTCGTATCGCCACAGTGCCGATGGCATGCCCATGATCTGAACGCGGAAGGCGAATCGCCTGCCGGGCTCGGCCTCCGTCACGACGCAGGTGGTGGCCCAGCGCCGCGAACGGTGCTGGTTGACGCCGCGGAACTTCGCGCCCACGGCCGGTCCGGGGGCCCCGCCGAGCCAACGACAGCGGTCGATCTCGGCGGCCCAGCGGCCCTGGCCAGGCACATCGGACACCAGGCGGTAAACCAGCTCAGGTGGCGCGGCGATCTCCACGGAACTTTGCGCGGTCGGCTGGGGCATCGGGTGTCCTTCCTCGGCGAATGGCTACTCGCGGGTACCACCGTGCCAGCGACCGGCACGCCGCGGAAGAGATGCGCGTCACCGGCCGGCCCGGTCGAAGGTGGTAGCGGGCCTGCCGCCGGCCGGTGTCGACGCGTCGATCAAACGGGGCTTCGGTCCCGCCAGCAGCGGTAGGGAGCTCGGTCGTTCGGCGGCGCGGCAGGCCGACCAGATGGTATCCGACGAGCCGCCCGCGTCCGCGTTGAGCCGGCCGGAGTCACCACCCGTGGCGAGTCGGCAGCACCGGTCGTTGCCTCGACAACTGACCTGCCGTGGCCGATACCCCGAAGCGCAACCTGGTCTCGGCAGGCGAATCAGGCCGAGAACGCAGCGGGCCGGACAGCTTCACGGCCCGCTGCGGTACCGAACTGGGCCGGCTGGCAGGTGGTTTCGAGTACGGACATCCACAGGTCGCCGTCCGGGTCAACCTGGTTGCGACGGCTGGTCATCAGTGACAACGGGACGTGCACGAAACGTCGCCGCCAGCGTGCGACGGCGACTTCGGTGCGACCCGCCATGGCGGCGTGCACCGCGGCATGGGCTAGCCGTAGGCAGTACACGGCATCGTAGGCGTTGGCGGCGATGCTCCGGATCGCGTAGCTCGGGTCGAGGTAGCGCATCGTGGGTGCAAGGCCGACCGCGGTCAGGTGGGCGTTGATGGCCTCCTTGAGAAACTCCCCGATATTGCCGAGCTTGACGTTGCCCGAGGCGTCGGTACCGCGACCGTTGTGTTGAGGCAGGCCGTGCTTCTCGATGAGGTCTTGACCGGCGCCCTCTGCGACGACGATGACCACGAAGCCCTTGGCCCGCACGTGCTTCTCGACGTGCGCAAGCAGGCCGTCCGGTCCCCCCAGGGCGAACGGAATCTCCGGGACCAGCACGATGTCGGCGCCATTGGCCGCCAACGCGGCATAGCTGGCTATGAACCCGGAGTGCCGACCCATCAACTTCACGATCCCGACGCCGTTCGGGCTGGCCGCGGCCTCAACGGAAACCGAGGAGATGAAATCGGTGGCCCGCGCGAACGCGCTTTGAAACCCGAACGACTGATCGGTGAACGGCAGGTCGTTGTCGATCGTCTTCGGCACCCCGACGACCGCGATGTCGAGCCCGCGCGCCTTGATAGCGTCGCTGAGGAAGGTAGCGGCGCGCATTCCCCCGTCGCCACCGATGACGAACATGATGTCGACACCGCGCATAACGAGGCTGTCGACCATTTCGTCGGCGTCCTGGCCGCCGCGCGAGCTGCCCAAGATGGTGCCGCCGACGTTGTGGATATCGCGAACACGATCAAACGTCAGTTCGACGGTGTCATTACGGTGTTCGGCGGTCAGTCCCTTGAGACCATTCCGGAACCCCAGAATCCGCTTCACCCGGTAATGCACGGTGAGTTCTTGGACGAGACCGCGAATGACGTTATTGAGGCCAGGGCACAACCCCCCGCAGGTGACGATGCCGGCGGTGACGCGATCGGGGTCGAAATAGATCTTCCTGCGGGGCCCTGCGGCTTCGAAGCTCGGCACCCGACCGGGCGGAAGGTCGTGCTCGGCAAGCATGGAAACGGTGTCCTCGAGCAGGACACGGTCGCCTTCCGAAACGTAATGGGGGGAGGTCTGCTTGGTGGAGAGCATCTCGGAGAACGGCGAATCGTAACGGCACTCACCGAGGCGGCGAACGCGGAGGTCGTCCAGGTACAGCGTCACCGAATCTCCTTGATCGTGATCAGTGCTGATGTCCCTCGGGGATGGGTCCCGTGGAGAACCGGTCCTCGCACGGAAGAACGAAGTCCGGGAAGCTATCCGAAGGTTGTGTGTGTTATGTACCGAATCTCGCCCCTGGAGATCAGCAGCGATTCGGCAGTTGTCATGCCTGCGCACTCGCGTGGACGTCCGAGAAGGGATCCGCCGCTGATGCCGGTGGCAACGAAGAAGGCATCGCCGGAGACGAGCTCGGCACAGTTGTAGACGCGGCCGAGGGACATGCCCGCCGCGCGGATGGCGTCCGCCTCCGCGGCACGTTGCGGGGCCAGCCGCCCAAGCATGCCGCCGCCCAACGCACCGACCGCCGCGGCGGTCATCACGCCTTCGGGCGTGCCACCGACTCCGAGGAGCAGGTCGACGTCGAGTGTCGGCAGTAGCACCGCGAGACTCCCCCCGACATCGCCTCCGGCCGGAGTTTGCACGGCCGCACCAGCCTGCAGCACGCGTGTGATCAGCTCCTTGTGCCGCGGCTTGTCCATGATGACGACGCGGAGCTCGCTGACCTTCTTACCGAGAGCCTTGGCGACGTTGACCAAGGTGCGCTCAGGAGGGTCGTCGAGGTCGATGACGTCCCTGGCTTGCGGAGGTACCACTATCTTGTCCATGTAGAACCCGGGCCCAGGCGACCACAAGGTTCCTGGCTCGCCGAAGGCGATCGTGGCCAGGGCACCGGGCAGATCCTTCGCGCAGAACGAGGTCCCCTCGAGGGGGTCGACGGCTATGTCGAAGTCCGGCCCGTTCCCGTTGCCCACGATTTCACCGTTGAACAGCATCGGGGCGTCATCCTTTTCCCCCTCCCCGATGACGACTGTTCCTCGACCGGGCGCCTCGGCCAATGCCTCGCGCATCGCCTTGGTGGCCGCCGCGTCGGCGGCTTCTTGATCGTATCGCCCCACCCAGGCATAGCTGGCCACCGCGGCGCTGCGGGTAGCGGCCAGCGCAACTGCCTCCAAGGTGTGGATATCGACGCAAGTCCGCGGTGCGACCTCACTGTGAAACTGCATCTCGGGCTCCTCTTCGTGTCCGTCGCATCAGGACAGAACTAACGACACCTGCACGATCGTTGCCGCCGCGGAGAATTCACAGTGGCTACTCGAGGTTCGCGTGAAGGCGCCACAGCTCGCGGGCCTGGGTCCCGCTTGTCTTCCACAGCGTGTGGAACAGCGCGTCGGTCGTCACGAGGACGGACTGCTCGAACAGGCTGCCGGCATACTGCACGGAGGTGTTCCCGTCGAAGTCCTGCTTGTCCGCGGCCGGGATGATGAGTACCTCGGTCGCGGCTTTGGCCAGCGCCGAGTCCGCCGCGGTGGTCAGCGCGACCACATCGGCGCCCTGGTCACGTGCGGTCTGCGCCGCCCGCACCACCCGGGTCGTCGACCCCGAACCCGAAGCCGCCACCAGGACGTCGCGCGGTCCGATGGCCGGAGCTGTCGTCTCGCCGACGACGTGAGTGGGGAGTCCAAGGTGCATGAACCGCATCGCGGCCATCTGCAGCGCAAGCCCGCTGCGCCCGGTGCCGATGGTGAACACTGCCTGTGCCTTGAGCAACAGCTCGCCAGCACGAATCCAGGCTGGAGAGTGCACCCCCGCACTCACCCTGTCCACCTCTCCGACAACGGCGCGCGTCGCGTCGGAGAAATAACTGACATCAAGCTTCTTCGAAATCGACTGAGTCAACGAGATCTTCCTCCATTCGCGAGCGGATGGCATTCGTTGTCCGATGTGGCCAGGAAAGCCATCCGCGTGGATCTTCGTAGCCCGCTCCGTGCATCGTGCCCGTTGACAGAGCGCCTGCATCAGCAGGTGTCCCCATAGACCAGGAGCGCGGACGGCTACTTGTTCCAAATGATCGTCCGCCAGCGTGGTGGCCAGCAAGGCTTACGACATTGCCAAACGCTATCCCGTAATTGGGATGGCGAATATTGACCGAGGAATTGGAGCTTGAGCTCACCAGCCGGAAAGAAGGAAGCGGCCCCGGCATGTCGCCGGGGCCGCTTCGTGCAGGCGCTCGATTCACATATCCGCCAGCCCTCGGTGTCGATGTTGGGGCTGGTCGGATACACCTCCTGCCGCCTGCGAGGCGGGCATCAACTCGGCCGTACGGAGTGCACGCTCCTTCGTGCCGCTTCGACCACGGCCTCGGTGGTGATGCCGAATTGGCTGAACAAGGTCCTGAAGTCCGCCGAGGCGCCGAAATGCTCCAACGAAACGATCTCGCCGCCGTCGCCGGCGAACCGGTGCCACGGCTGCGCCGTACCCGCCTCGACTATCACCCGGGCCCGCACCGAAGGGGGAATTACCCGTTCCCGGTAGGACTGGTCCTGGCGGTCGAACCACTCCACGCACGGCATCGACACGACCCGAGTGGCAACGCCTTCGGACTCGAGGACCTTCCTGGCCTCCACCGCAAGCTGGACCTCGGAACCGGTCCCGACCAGTATCACCTCGGGGCTGCCCGAGGACGCCTCGGCGAGTACGTAGCCGCCGCGAGCCACCCCGTCCGCCGAGGTGCCCTCCAGGATCGGCACGTCCTGCCGGGTAAGCGCAAGCCCTGCGGGCCCGCCGGTGTCCTCCAGTACAGCTTTCCAAGCGTGCGCGGTCTCGTTCGCGTCGGCCGGGCGTACCACTGACATTCCTGGAATGGCGCGCAGCGAGGCCAGGTGTTCGACGGGCTGGTGGGTCGGGCCGTCCTCGCCGAGGCCGATCGAGTCATGTGTCCACACGTAGATGACCGGCAACCGCATCAGCGCGGCCAGGCGTACCGCCGGGCGCATGTAGTCGCTGAAGACGAGGAAGGTGCCACCGTACGGGCGGGTTCCGCCGTGCAGTGCGATGCCGTTGAGGATCGAACCCATCGCGTGCTCGCGGATGCCGAAGTGCAGCGTGCGCCCGTAAGGATTGGCCCGCCAGGCGTTGGTGGAGATCTCGGCCGGGCCGAAGGAGTCCGCACCCTTGATGGTGGTGTTGTTACTTTCGGCCAGGTCCGCGGACCCGCCCCACAGCTCGGGCAGCACCTCGCCGAGCTTGGCCAGCACCGCGGCCGACGCCTTGCGGGTGGCGACTCCCTTGACATCGGGCTCCCAGGCGGGCAGGTCGCCGACCCAGCCTGCCGGCAGCGCGCGCGTGCTGATCCGGTCCAGCAGCGCCTTGCGCTCCGGGTTGCTCCTCGCCCAGGCGTCGAACTCGAGTTGCCACTTCTCGCGGTCGGCCCTCCCGCGTTCGGCCACCTCGCGAGCATGGCGCAGGACCTCGTCGTCGACCTGGAAACTCTGCTCCGGGTCCAAGCCCACGGCGCGCTTGACCGCCTCGAGTTCGTCGGTGCCCAGCGCGGCCCCGTGCACCTTGCCGGTGTTCATCTTCGTCGGCGCCGGATAGCCGATCACGGTGCGCAGCACGATCAGGCTCGGGTGGGCGGTCTCGGCCTTGGCCTGCTCGATCGCGTCAAGGAAGCCGGCCACGTCCTCACCACCGTGGACCGTGACGACATGCCAGCCATACGACTCGTAGCGCTTGGCGGTGTCCTCGGACAGCGCGATCCGCGTGTCGTCCTCGATGGAGATCTCGTTGCTGTCATAGATCACCGTGAGGTTGCCGAGCTGCTGGGTTCCTGCCAGCGACGAAGCCTCGGACGTGACTCCTTCCTCGATGTCTCCGTCCGAGGCGATCACGTAGATCTGGTGGTCGAACACGCTCCTGCCCGGCTCGGCGTCCGGGTCGAGCAGGCCACGCTCGCGCCGGGCCGCCATGGCCATGCCAACCGCGTTGGCCAGGCCCTGGCCCAGCGGGCCGGTGGTGGTCTCCACGCCCTTGGTGTGCCCGTACTCCGGGTGACCAGGGGTCAGCGAACCCCACTTGCGCAGCGCCTTAAGGTCGTCGAGTTCCAGGCCGTAGCCGGACAGGAACAGCTGGATGTACAGGGTGAGGCTGGAATGCCCGGCGGAGAGCACGAACCGGTCCCGGCCGATCCACTCCGCATCGCCGGGGTCGTGCCGCATGACGCGCTGGAACAGCGCGTAGGCGGCAGGCGCGAGGCTCATGGCCGTGCCGGGGTGTCCGCTCCCGCAGTGCTCGACCGCGTCCGCGGCCAGCACGCGGGCAGTGTCCACCGCGCGCTGGTCCAGCTCGGTCCAGTCTTCGGGGACTCGCTTGGTGGTCAAGCGAACCACCTCGTCAGTTGATTCTTTTGCTGCCATGGGCGCGCACTCCTGATGGTTTCCTTTTTCGCGAGTTTCGCCGGGTGTGGATTCCTCAGGTGGCGCGTTGTTTGAGTTGTTTGGCGGCGGTGGTGGGGTCGGTGGCGTTGTAGATGGCTCCGCCCGCGACGGCGACGGTGGCGCCCGCGTCGCGGACCGCGGCGATGGTGTCGATCTTGATGCCGCCCGCGATGGAGAACGGCACCCCGGCGTGGCGCCCGTCCTCCAGCAGGGTGTCGATGGTGTAGCCAGGGCGGGCCTGCTCGTCCAGGCCCGCGTGGATCTCCACGAACGACACCCCCAGCTTAGCGACCTCCCGGATCCGCGACACCCGCCCGTCGACCACGGTGATCATGTCCGCGACCACCTCCTTGCCGTACCTGCGGCCCGCCGCGACCGCGCCACGCACGGTGTCGTCGTCGGCCGCGCCCATCACCGTGACCAGATCCGCCCCGGCCTCGAACGCCAACGCGGCCTCCAACTCACCGGCATCAGCGGTCTTGAGATCGGCGAACACCAGCTTGTCCGGATGCGCCGCCTTGATCGCGCTCACCGCGCCGATCCCCACCGACTTCACCAACGGTGTGCCCAACTCCAGAATGTCCACGTGCTCGGCCACCTGATTCGCCAACGTCAACGCCGACGGCAGATCCACCACATCCAACGCAACCTGCAACTTCACAGCAATCCTCCTCTAGACACTGCACGACGGAAGCCGTCCGCACCCGCCACCGACACCAGCCAATAACCCCCACGACACTTCCCCACCCACCCAAAACCCAGCAACACCCCACCACATGCGAAAACACAATCCCCCAATCCACACAACAAATAACCACCCACCAAACCCCACCCCCATACACTCGGTTTCGTGTCTAATCAGCCAATGATCGCGCCGTCCATCCTTTCTGCCGACTTCGCCCGGCTCGCCGACGAAGTGGCCGCCGTGACGGGAGAACCAGGCCGTGGAGCGGATTGGCTGCATGTAGATGTCATGGACGCGCACTTCGTGCCGAACCTGACCCTCGGGCTGCCGGTCGTGCGGTCGCTGCTGGCGACAACCGGCCTGCCGCTGGATTGTCACCTGATGATCGAGAACCCGGATCGCTGGGCGATCGGCTACGCGGAAGCGGGTTCGCACAACGTCACGGTGCACGTCGAGGCCGCCAACGATCCGGTCATGCTCGCGAAGGATTTGCGGGCAGCGGGCGCGAAGGCGGGGCTTGCGATCAAGCCGAACACCCCGCTGCAACCCTACGTCGACGTGCTCAAGCACTACGACACCCTGCTGGTGATGTCCGTGGAGCCCGGTTTCGGCGGCCAGAAGTTCATCGCCGCGGTCCTCGACAAGGTGCGCCAGGCGCGAAGGATGGTCGACAGCGGGCACCTGAACCTGATCGTGGAGATCGACGGCGGTATCAACACCGACACGATCGAACAGGCAGCCGAGGCCGGAGTCGACTGCTTCGTGGCCGGCTCAGCCGTCTACGCGGCTGACGATCCGGCGAAGGCCGTGGAGGGGTTGCGCGGCCAGGTGGAGGCGCTTCCCTCGCGCGGCCGGTGCTGATTCGCGTTCCTTGATCTCTCGCCGATGCGGCCGACCTTTTAGGTCAAGTTCGATCCTGCCCAAACTCATCATTCGGCAGCATCGGGTCGGACCGAAGCGCTTACACACCAAGCATTCGCCGGAGCTCCGGAGCGTGGCGCCGCGAAACCGGAACGAACTCATGGGAACGAGAGTCCATGATCAGGAAGAGCTCACCCTTGATGCCCCGTTCCAGTTCCGCGACCCGGCGAAGGTTGACCAGGAACCGTCGGTGCACCCGGCGGAACCCGTAGGGCGTCAGTGACCGCTCGACATTCTCCAGGCCGCGGGTGGCGGCTTGGATCTTGCCGCGTTCGGTCATCAGCCACACGACGTTACGGTCGGCCTCGGCGTAGCGGATCTCCGACGGAGCGAGCAGAACCAGCCGGTCGTTGCGCATTCCGATCACGCGCCGGGGCAACGGATTGACCACCGCTTCCGAGGCGCTCTCGTACGACTCGCCCTCTTGCACCCCGAAGACACACAGCATGCCCACCACATGGCTCGAGTCGACGACGGGTCGCATGGTCAGCGGAGTGGCTGACTCCCCCCGGTTCACGGTCACGGTCGCGTAGCCGCTCCACTGTGCGGTTCCCCGCGCCCGCTCCTTGGCCCACCGCACCACGTCAGCAAGCCCTGAAATGTCCGGGGTCCAGCGTTGCGCCGGTTCGATCGCGCCCGCCGCGAGGGGCGTTTCGCCGGTCAACCCGAGCAGCGCGACAGCCGCTTCGTTCGCGGCTATCACGTTTCCGCCGCGGTCCATCGCCATAAACGGTCGGCTGACCTGGCCGGAATTCTTGTTGAACTCAGCGATTACCTTGTCCGCCTCGTAGACCGCGCGTCGGTAGATCTCCTGTTCGACGCACACGACGGCTTTCGTCAGCCACAACGGCACCAGCTCGGACAGCGGCGCGTTCCATCGCGAGATGTTGATCGACGCGACCGGTGCGCCGGTCACCACGTCGCGGATGGAAATGCCCGCACAGGCCCACTTGTGGAAGGCTTCGCACCAGTGCTCCGGGCCCGTCACGGTCACCGCTCCGGACACCTCCAACGAGGTTCCCATCCCGTTCGTGCCGGTGCACTCCTCCGACCACGACGACCACGGGGCGAGGTTGTGCAGCTCCGCCCGTCGCTGCGCGGAGGGATCGCCCCAGACCCCGAGGACCCGCCCGCCCCCGTCCGTAACGGTGACAACGGCGCCGTCCCGTTCCACTTCCTGACCGGCCAACGCACCGAGACTGCCAAGCGCGGTGAAGATCACGTCGTTGTCGATTCGCTGGACATCGCCGCCCGCTCCCGGTGCGGCGTCCAGCGATCGGTCCACTTCGTACCGATCACGACACCGGTACCACGAAGCCAGGATCTCAGGCCGCACGCCCGTTTCCACGTCTTCGCCCGCGGCGAAGCTTTCCCAGGCCCTGGCCACCTCTCTCGCCGATGACGTCGTCATCAGCGAGCCGCTCGCCACGTGGTCGCGTCCGCTGGGCCTACTCGGTGCGATCGCCAGCGGTGGTACTCTCCCGGTCATCGCAACCTCCTTACGGCCTGACGCGCCGGGGTTTCCTGGAACCCGGACCGTGACAGAACTACAGAAAATTACTTGATATGACACGACATTTCAAGACATGTCCGCGTCGGTCGACCACACGCTTGTAGACAGACAACGCCGGCCCGCCGAGCCAGGTTGGCCGCAGGTCGACAACGACCGCCCATGAGCGGTTGGCCACCGCTCATCACGGGTTCACGTCCGTTCGTACGTCGTTCGCCCTCGGTCATCCCACGCTGCTTGCCCTCAAAACAAGGGGGAGCTTAGCCTGCGTCGGCAGCCACACAACGCGGCCCGACACGTCAAACGGCACGCGAGCGGCCAACGGCACTCGCGTACCGGCCGGGTTGGCAATAGACCAAAGGCGGTCTTACATGGCACAGGTACGCCGGCTCGACGCAACCTCTCGCAGCGATGGCGAGGCAACGGTGTACGGGGCATGGGAGCGGTTCGTGCGGGGCGAGGACGACCTCCGTGGTGTGCGACCCGAGATAGCGATTTCCTGGCAGCGGTGCCGGGACCAGTACCGGGTCGACCCCAATCTCATCGAAGCCCCGGTCGCCGTGGCGAAAGTCGACCACGCACTGGAGCACGACGTCGTGATCGCCGAACTCGGATTCCGCGCCGCCTCGCTGGAGCACGAAGTCAGCAATCTGGGCGGCATCTTAACCATCACCGACGCCTCCGGACGCATCTTGGCGCAATGGGGGGATCAGGCCACGCGCGCCGTCGCCGCCAAAGCCAACCTGGCACCGTGGTTCTGCTGGGCCGAGGGCGCCACCGGGACGAACGGCATGGGTACAGCGCTGATGTCCTACACCCCCGTGTTGATCCGCCGTACCGAGCACTGGTGCCAGGCCTTCCACGACTGGACCTGCGCCGGGGTGGCAGTACGGGACGTGGTGACCAGGGAACCGGTCGCGGTGCTCAACATCTCGTGCTGGCGAGGCGAGCTTCCCGCCGCCGTGGGTGCTTGGCTCGGCAACGCCGCCAAGATGACACAGCGGACCCTGCGACTGCGCGCCAAGGACGACGGCGCCGAACTGATGGCCGCCTTCAACCACGCCAGGTCGCGCTCGAGCGCGGCACTCGCGGCCGTGGATCCCGCTGGCCGGGTGGTGCTCGCCGACGACACGGCGGGCGTGCTGCTCGGCATCCCGGGCTCCACACCGGCGCCCGATCCCGCGGTGCGGTGGAAACCGGAACTGCCGGAGTTCATCCGGGCCTCCCAATATGCCGCCAAGCAAGCGGCGCGCAATCCGGATTGGGTGGGCTCGACGCAGATCTTCACCCGGCTCGCCAACGAACCGACGTCGATCAGCTTCAAGCCGGTGTTCCTGTCCGGGCACCTGGTTGGCAACGTCGTCTCCTTCGGCGTGTCCGAAGGGGACCCGTTGCCTCGGCCGAGCGGGGACGGTCCACTTCGCATGCAGCCGCGTCGTATGGTCGCCACGCGTGAGAATCGCATGGTGCTGCTACGGCTGCCTGAGGTCTCCTTCGCTCAGTCGGACGGCAACGACGTGTGGCTGTCCACCGACCAGGGACGGCTACGATCCGCATCGCCAGGCCTCGACAGGCTCGAAGCCGAGCTGAGCGATTCCGGCTTCCTGCGGGTGCACCGCCAGTACGTGGTAAACCTCAGCCGTATCCAGGAGGTCGAGCGTCGGTTCAAGGGCGAGTTGTTCCTGGTGATGGATGACCAGGCAAAGACGATGGTGCCGGTTTCCCGGCGAAACGCCGCGGCCGTGCGCCGAGCACTGGAGATCTGACCTCGACAACCCACCACGGCCGAGGCTCATTCCGCTTACTGCCCGCGGCCGGGTAGCCGCGGTTGGTAGGGTTTCAGCCCCGATACCGGTGTACGTCGCAGACGCAGTACATGAGACGGCAGCTGAAGCATGCGGGCTTGTCGACGCACGTGATACATGGCCCACAGTGCACCGGTTCGGTGTGACGCGCGACATCGGCAGGCTCGTAGTCCTCCCCGCAGTACAGGCAAGACAGACGCTCAAGTCCGTTGTCCTGCTTGGGCACCGACGACTGGTTCATCACATCACCTTCTGTGGTTCCAGGGTGGGGCTGCGACTCCCGCCACTGGCCGGAGTACGGGGATTCCGCCGTGGACTGGCACCGGACCGGTGGTCGAGGCGTCGGCAAGACACCTCGACCACCAGTCCCGTGAAAAGGAAACCGCCAGGAAGTTACCTCGGGTCTCGCGTCAGTACCACGTCAGTGCCATGTCAGTGGTACTTCCCGCTCACAGGGAGAACGTGATCAGCGAGGCACCGTGACCCTGACCTGACAGGCCGGGGACAATACCTTCGAGCCAGCCGCCCCAGCCGACCGGCACCGAGATGTACTGCTTGCCATCGATGCTGTAGGTACTGGGGCTGCTGTGGTGACCGCTGCCGCACTGGAAACTCCAGAGCTTCTCTCCGGTCTCGGCGTGCAGCGCCATGAACTCACCCGCGGGCGTGCCCGCGAACACCAGGTTCCCCGCGGTGCTGAGAGTCGACGCGGCCATCGGCATGTTGTTGAGCCGGTGCCGCCACTTCTCCTCGCCATGGGAGTCGAACGCACTCACCGACCCGGCCATGTTGTCGATGTCGACCTCGACCGCGGCACCCCAGTAGGGCATGCCTTCCTTGAACTCGCGGCGACGCCGGGTGGCAGTGGCACCCACATCGGCCACCGGAACGTAGAACAGATCGTGTTCCGGGTTGTACGACGCGTGCGTCCACTCCTTCGCACCGGCGGGGCCGGGGAAGAAGTGGCAGGGCTCGCCTTCCTTGTCCGGGTACTTCCGCGGGGTCACCTTGCCGTCGCGGGTGATGACGCCCCAGTCGATCCGGTCGACGAACGGCGTGACGTGCTGCAGCTCGCCGTTGGTGCGGTCAAGCACGAACATGTACCCGTTCTTGTCGAAGTGGGCCAGCAGCTTCTTGCCGTCCCGCTCGAACAGGGTCATCTCCATGGTGGAGTCGTAGTCCCACAGATCGTGGGGGGTGAACTGGTAGTGCCACTTGATCTCGCCGGTGTCGACGTCCAGCGCGACCACGCTGTCGGTGTAGAGGTTGTCCCCCTCACGGACCTCGCCGTCGAAGTCGGGAGCCGGGTTCCCGGTGCCGGCGTAGTAAAGGTTCAACTCCGGGTCGTAGGTTCCGGTGACCCAGTGGTTCGCGCCACCGCGCTGCCAGGCCTCACCATCGGCGGGCCAGGTCTCCGAGCCGGGCTCACCTGGCTTCGGCACGGTGTAGGTGCGCCATCGCTGCTCGCCGGTCTCCAGATCCCAGCAGTCGATGTGACCGCGGACGCCGTACTCTCCACCGGCGGAACCTGTGATGATGGTGTCCTTGATGACCAGCGGAGCGAGCGAAGCGCTCTCGCCCGCCCGCACGTCACCGATGGTCTTCTGCCAGACCTTCTCGCCGTTGGTGGCATCGAGCGCCACCAGCTGGGCGTTCTGGGTCACCATGTAGACCTTGCCGTTGGCCACCGCACAGCCGCGGTTGACGTTGGCGCAACACAGCGTCACGTCGAACGGGATCGCGTGCTTGTACCGCCACAGCTGCTCGCCGGTCTTCGCATCGAGCGCCCAGAGCCAGCCGTCCCAGCCGGTGACGAACATGACGCCGTCGACGACCAGTGGGCAGGCCTCGAACGCGTAGGTCGAGGTGGAGGCGATCATACCGGTGGCGCTCGCCTGGTGAATCCAGGCGACCTTCAGGTTCTTGACGTTGTCGACGTTGACCTGGTCGAGCAAGCTGTGCCGCTTGCCGTCGTAGTCGCCGTAGTACGTGATCCAGTTGTGCGATTCGCTTCGTGCCTGGAGGATGCGCTCGTAGTTGATACCGCGCGTCACGTCCGGAGCACGGTGCGGCAGGTTGGAAAGCTTGCTGTGGTTGAACGCCTCGCCGGCGTCGACGTATTCGACGGTCATGGTGGGTTTCCCCTTTCTACGGCCGCGGCTGCGCGGGTCGGTCGAGTTTGGCCTCCGGCGGCACTTCGCCACCCACGACGATGGCACCGGTAAGTCCCCTGCCCTCGTCGTTGCCTGCCGGCGACCCGTACCAGTAGCAGCCGGGACCGTCCAGCTCGAGAGTCGCGCGGCCCTTCGAGTGGTTCAACAGACCGATGAACTGCCTTTCACCGTTACTGGGCAGCAGGCAGGCGTGGGTGTTCTTGTCGTCATTGATGATCGTCAGCTCGACCTTCCCGCCGTGTGGCAGGATCAGGATCGCCGGGTCCCACGCCATCGCGTCCTCCGGGATGCGGATGGTCGCTTCCATCGTCCCGTCAGCCCGCTCGGTTGCCTTGCCGATTGAGCCGGTACCGAGCACGGCACCGATGGTTGCCCTGTTCTGTCCGGCGAGCTCGGCCAGGAGCTCCTCTCGTTCCTGGGCAGCCGTCATCGGACTTCACCTCCTCGTCAGCAATAGCTGAACATTCTGAAAGATTTCGCGGAACACATCACCCAAAACGAAATCGTCGTCGTAACGACAACGAAATCGGATACCCTCCAAAACGCTACGCACAACCGAACTTTTCCGTAGCGCACCAATTACAGGTGCCAATCAGTCTCAGATTTTCACTGCTGATCCTGTAACGAGTTCTTACCCTACACCGGGGCAAGCCATTCCGATATCGGTCGCCACCGACCGGCCCGACTCCACCGTTCCCCCGGCAAGAGCTACCGTTCGTGCGATCCTGCGGAGGACGCGATGCCGAGACGGCCGCACGTCAGCGAGGCTCACCCCACCTTCCGCACGCGGTGGTGGAGGCTGGGTGATGCCGTTGCCGCGGCGAGGTGCTGGCTGAAACCCGCGGTGTGGTCAGGGTTTTCTGGTTTCTGGGCCATCGCGCCGCCGACCGGGGTTTGCGAGATTCTTCGGCGCAGGCGCAGGTCGTGCCGGTCGGTCCTGGCAGGTGCGGTGCGAGCCGAGCGAAGGTGTCGGCCGCCTCCAGTGAGGCATAACCCTTGCGCCCCAGGTGATTCGGGGACGGCAGCACCCGAACGGTTCCCCCTGTCGTCGACGCTTTGCCTGGCCTCGAAGACCAGCACGAGCCCGGTCTTCGAGGCGGCTTGCACGACACGGTCAAAACCGCCGGACGATCACGTCCTGCTCTCTGTACGCACCAGCCGGCGTATCAGCGCGGATCGAAGCGGTCGAGTTCCATGACCTTCACCCACGCGGCGACGAAATCCCGGACGAACTTGGCGCGCGCGTCCTCGCTCGCGTAGACCTCAGCGAGCGCCCTCAGTTCGGAGTGCGAACCCAAGATGAGGTCGACCCGGCTCGCGGTCCACTTCACCTCTCCGGTGTCCCGGTCGCGGCCTTCGTAGATCGCCGTCCAGGCGTCCCCATCCCGCCTCGGCACCCACTCTGTCCCCATGTCCAGCAGGTTCACGAAGAAGTCGTTCGTCAATGATCCAGGTGCCGAGGTGAACACACCCATGGTGGAACGTCTGTGATTGGCGCCGAGCACCCGCAGTCCGCCGATCAGCACGGTCATCTCAGGCGCGCTCAAGGTCAGCAGGTTCGCCCGATCGACAAGCAGATGCTCCGGCGGCATCCGGAAACCGTTGCCGAGATAGTTGCGGAAGCCGTCCGCCGTGGGCTGCAACGCGTCGATCCACTCGACGTCGGTCCATTCCTGGGTCGCGTCCGTGCGCCCGGGGCGGAACGCAACGTCGATCGGATGGCCACCGGCCGCGGCCGCCTGTTCCACCGCAGCACACCCGCCGAGCACGATCAGGTCGGCCATCGAGACGCGCTTGGCCCCCTGTTGGGAGGCGTTGAACTGCTGCTGGATCGCTTCCAGCTTCGGCAGGACGACACCCAACTGCTCGGGCTCGTTGACCGGCCAACTGCGCTGCGGTTCCAGCCTGATCCGCGCTCCGTTCGCTCCGCCACGCTTGTCGCTGTCGCGGTAGGTGGAAGCCGACGCCCACGCCGTCGAGACGAGCTGCGCGACCGTCAGGCCCGATCCGAGGATCTCGCGTTTGAGGGCGGCGATGTCGTCGGCGCCCACCAGTTCGTGGTCCACCTCCGGCACCGGGTCCTGCCAGATGAAGCGTTCGGCCGGGACGAGCGGCCCCAGATAACGCTGGATCGGGCCCATATCGAGGTGCGTCAGCTTGAACCAGGCCCGCGCGAACGCGTGCTCGAACTCGTCCGGGTGCTCCAGGAATCGCCGCGAGATCGACTCGTAGACCGGGTCCTGCTGCAACGAAAGGTCCGTGGTAAGCATGACCGGGTGGTGCTTCTTGTCCGGGTCGAAGGGGTCCGGCACGGTGCCCTCGCCCTGGCCGTCGCTCGGAATCCACTGCCACAGGCCGGCCGGGCTGAGCTCGACGTCCCACTTGTACTCGAACAGGGTCTCGAAGAACGTGTGATCCCACGTGACGGGTGTGCGCGTCCACATCCCTTCCAGCCCGCTGGTCGTGGTGTCCGCGCCCTTGCCGGTACCGTGCGCGTTCGCCCAGCCAAGGCCTTGCGCGGTGAGCGGCGCGGCCTCGGGTTCAGGCCCAAGGTTGAAGGCCGGGTCCAGCAGCCCGTGGGTCTTCCCGAACGTGTGGCCGCCGCCGATCAACGCGACCGTCTCCTCGTCGCTCATGCCCATCCGCCGGAACGTCTGGCGGATGTCGCGGGCCGCGAGGACCGGATCGGGATTGGTGGCCGGGCCCTGCGGATCGACGTAGATCAGCCCCATCTCGGTGGCCGCCAGCGGTTCGTCCAGCTCGCGCAGACCGCTGTATCGTTCTTCGGCCAACCACTTGCGTTCCGGACCCCAGTACGTCTCGTCGGGCTCCCACACCTCGGCACGACCGCCGCCGAACCCTATGGTCTTGAAGCCCATCGACTCCAGCGCCCGGTTGCCCGCGAAGACCATCAGGTCCGCCCAGGAAATCCTGCGCCCGTACTTCTTCTTCACCGGCCATAGCAGCCGGCGCGCCTTGTCCAGGTTGCGGTTGTCCGGCCAGCTGTTCACCGGCGCGAAGCGTTGCATCCCGGCAGCAGCGCCACCTCTGCCGTCGCCGACACGGTAGGTACCCGCGGCATGCCAGGCCATGCGCAGCACCAGCGGACCGTAGTGACCGAAGTCGGCGGGCCACCAGTCCTGCGAGGTCGTCAGCACCTCGTCGACATCCCGCGCCAGCTCGTCGAGATCCAGAGTCTTGAATTGCTCGGCGTAGTCGAAGTCCGCGTCCAGCGGGGCGGCTACGCCAAGGTGCCGACGCAATGCCTTCAAGTCGACCCGGTGCGGCCACCAATCGTTGGGATCACCGCTCGCTACCGGATGATTCCGCCGCCGCGCAGGCCCCGTCTCACCCAGGACCTTGTCGTAGGTGCGGTAGACGTGGGTATCGGGATTCTCGGGCATTGGTGTCCTCCCAGGTGTTGCCGAGCCTGAGATATCGAGCACCTGGGCGCATTGCGCCGGGAGACCGGCACCAGCACGTCTTTCCGGTCGCCCGTGACCCGTACGATTCGCCCTTGTCGCGGGAGCTCGACCTCACGGATCCGGCTCAGGTCAAGCATACAACTGCGCCCGCCGATCACTCGAAAACCAGTGGTAGCAGGATTGCCGCACCGAAGAGCGAGACACCGCAGAGCAAGTCGGCGCGGATTCGGATGACCTTGGCCGCCATCTGCCCGACGAAGAGTCCGACAAACGACATGACCATCGTCATGATGCCGAAAGCCAGCATCGGGATGATGATAGAAAATCCGGCGATTCCCAGCCCCGCGCCCGCAACGAAGTTGTCGATGCTCAGCGAGAGTGGCATGCCGAAGAGTGTCACCCACGGGTGATCCAGGTCTTCCTCTTCCGGTTTCGGGTTCCGGATGGCTCCGACTATGAAGTAAACACCGTACAGTCCCAGCGCGACTGCCCCGATGTATTCCGCCCAGTCCCCGAGAACGTCTCCCAGGAAGTGACCGATCAACCCGCCCAACAGCGGACTCAGTGCATCCCATACTCCGAAGACGACAGCGACCTGCACGGCACGACGCCAACCAAAGGGAATGGTTCCGATAGCGATCGAGGAGCGGAAGTTGTCAAGACTGAGCCCGAAAGCGAGCGCTATCAGCGGAATGAATTCAAGAGACACCTGAACCACCTCAACATATCGCGTGGGGAGGGGACTGAGAATGGGTCGATTCTCGGCGGTCAGGGCTCACTGCTCGTGCGCATTCGCGTTCCGCAGCCAGAAAACTCGCCGCCGGGCACACCGCTTGTTTGAGTCCTGCGCTTTCGCAGGCGGTGATCGCGGGTACCGGCTCGGTACCGCGATCCCATGCGTGAGGTACCGCTTGACGTGGCTCATCGGAACCCGTTTTCGGCGTGTGCGCAAGGCCCCGCTGTGCGATCGATTGATTGATCCGGGGCCTTGCGCCAACGCAGCCGCAGTCTTGTTGCGGCTTTCAGCCATCTGCCGCGACTACGAGAAATCGAGCCACAGGCCGTGGAGCCCGGCTGTCAGCCCCGGTAGAAGTAGCCAGTGGCCTCAGCGCACACCTCGACGACCGTGTACTCCGGAGTTTCCCACTTCATATTTTCCTCCTCAGCTGTTCGGCTGCGCCCGGCGACTGGGCGAAAACCGGACTTTCGTGATCCGCGCAATTTCACGGACTGCACCCCGAAATTCCGCGGTCACGCAAGAGCATCTTAGATTTAACGGAGTCGTTGCAACTGAGCTTGAACCAGTGGTCGGGAACCGGTGCCGAACGGCATCCTGGAGCCTACGAGTGGTGGAGGCGCGCTCACCGACGGCACGAGCACAAGCACCCGGCCCCCGCCCCAACACTACCGGCGACCTGCGGAAACGTAGATCCGAGAGGTTCGACGACGAGCTAAGGGCAGCCGCGCCACCCAACCGCGAAGATCGCTTCACTCCCACCGAACGCGTCGGCGGCGGACGCTGCGGTGTTGAGGTCCGTTCCCGGGCATTCTCGTACCGCAGAGTACGAGCGCGCGGGTGACGACGTCAATGGCGAGGCCGGTTCATCCGGCTGCTACCAGCGGTTTTGCTGGTCGCCGCGCTCGTAGGCATCACGTGATCTTGCGGCTCCGCGGGTTCCCCGTTGGGCGCCGTGGCCGTCGAGTTGCTGCTCGGCACCCCACCAGCCGCAGGAGCGGCCGATCGCATCGTCGGGCAGCTCGGCCAGCAGATCCGGACCGTCGGTGCGGCACCCGCTTCCCGGCCTCTCCGGAACCCGGGGGACCACGCCCGCAACAACCAGGATCAGGCCTTCGATTTGTCGAAGCGCTATAAAACATCTAAATGTCCACCAGCTGAATGCGGAGGCATCAATCCAGCAATCGCGGATTACACTGCTTCAGTGCGAATCTACCTTGGTTGCGACCACGCCGGACTCGAACTCAAGAACCATTTTGTCAAGAGGCTCACCGACCTCGGCCACGATGTGATCGACGTCGGCCCCGCCGCTTACGACGCGAACGACGACTATCCACCGTTCTGCGTCGAGGCAGCGCGGCGCGTTGTCGCCGACGACGGCAGTCTCGGTCTTGTCATCGGCGGTTCCGGGAACGGCGAACAGATCGCCGCGAACAAGGTACCCGGGGCCCGCGCCGCGCTGACCTGGAACGTGGCCACGGCGAGGCTTGCCCGCCAGCACAACAACGCACAGCTGGCCGGCATCGGCGCTCGGATGCATACCGTCGAGGAGGCCGAGCGCATTGTGGACGCGTTCCTGACCACCGAGTTCGACGGCGGCCGCCACCAGCGCCGGATCGACCTGCTGGCCGGCTACGAGCGCACCGGTGAACCGCCGGCTCTGCCAGCAGAATGACGTGAGGGGCCACGCCGACGCAGACCCGCGTAGCCGCTCACGTGCGATCTCCAGGCAGCCCTGCTACCTGGCTTGATCCAGCTGGACCAGCCCGAGCCGGCGCTCGATCTTCTCCCAGATGCCGACATCGTCGGAGACCGCACGGCCGTCGTCGCGAGCGGCCCAGGCCGCGGTGACGACGGCCTGCAGCAACTTCCCGTTGTCGCCGCGATGCGGGACGCGGGGCACGGCGTCGGTGAGTTCGACGAGTAGCTCACGCGAGGAAGTGGGCACCGGCAGTCCGGGCGCGAGCAACCCGCTCAGGTCGGTGGCGACATACGTCGGACGCGAGGCCCTCTCTGCGAACGCCAAGTCCCGCAGCCGGCAAGCACCGCTCAGTACGAGAAGCGAGTCGAGGCCGGCCGAGTTGGCACCCTCGATGTCGGTCTCCAGCCGATCCCCGCACACCAGGGTGTCCGGCTGATCGGTTCCGAGCCGGAAGCGGGACAGGTCGAACAAGGCGGGCTGTGGTTTGCCCACGACATGCGGTGCCGCGTTGACCGCCGTCTGTACCAAGGCGACCAACGCACCGTTGCCGGGCGCTTCTCCGTACTGCGTGGGTAGCGTGAGGTCGACGTTCGTGGCCACCCAGCTGACTCCAGCTCCTACGAGGTAGCCAACCGCTGCGAGCTCACTCCAGGTGACATCGATGCCCAGTCCCTGAACGACCGCCTCGACCGGTGTGTCATCGAGATCCGCGACACGGATCGGCGTCAACCCGGCTTCGGTGAGCGCCTGCGCGACACCCGGCCCGCCGACCGCGCACACGCGTGCGCGTCGACCCAGCCGTTTCGCCAGGTATGCCGCTGCCGCCTGCGAACTGTTGACAACCGACCAACCATGCGGTGCGACACCCAGCGTGCGGAGGTGGCTTTCCACGTCCTCGGGAGGGCGGGATGCGTTGTTGGTCGCGAACACGACCGAGATACCGTCCGCCGTCACCCGGTTCAACGTCTCCACCGCATGGGGTACGGCGTTCGCGCCGCGGTAGACCACGCCGTCGAGGTCACAGATCAGGCCGCGGTATCCCGTGATGAGCGGCTCCGCGCGGACGGATATCGTGGTGATCTCGCCCGTCATGCCAATCGACTCTCCTCGCGCCGGTGTTGGGATTTGACTACCCGCACCGTTCTTGGCGAGCGACAGAGCACAATGGACTGTGTCGTGATACGACCGGAGTGTTGCTGCACACCACTCAGCACCTCGCTGCCGGTCACCCCGGTGGCGCAGAACAGAATCCGCTCGCCGCCGACCAGGTCCTCCGTGTGGAGGACTTCCTGAGCCGCCCCGCCAGGCCCGGAGTCCTCCGGCCGCGGTCGCGCCTGCAACGTCCCACCCAGGCACGACAGGGCAGCAGCGGCGACGACTCCCTCGGCTGCTCCCCCGATGCCCATCAGCAGGTCCACCGGGCTCTCCGGACGCGCGGCGGCGATCGCCGCCGCTATATCACCGCCCTCGATCAAATGGACTCGCGCACCGGCCTCGCGGATCTGGTGAACGAGCTCCCTATGCCAGGGCCGGTTGAGAACCGCGACAACGACATCCGCCACTCGGACGCCCTTGGCCGCGGCAACAGCTCGCAGGTTCTTCGCCACAGGGCGGTTGATGTCAACGACGTGGGCGCAGTCGGGTCCGGCGGCCAGCTTCTCCATGGAGCGAACCGGCGACGGATCGTACAGCGCGCCGCGCTCGGCCACCGCGATCGCCACGAGCGCGTTCGGCACGTCCCTGGCCGCGGAAAGTGCGCCGTCACCCGCGCTGATCCCGACGTCGCAGGCCGGGCCGTCCCCGTCGCCGACCTCCTCTCCGCCGGACAGTCGCTTGCCGTCCTCACCGATCA
The DNA here is from genome assembly GCF_011761185.1 of Saccharomonospora amisosensis. Classification (NCBI taxonomy): domain Bacteria; kingdom Bacillati; phylum Actinomycetota; class Actinomycetes; order Pseudonocardiales; family Pseudonocardiaceae; genus Saccharomonospora; species Saccharomonospora amisosensis. Next base: position 3,050,338 of record NZ_JAAOYM010000001.1, read on the forward strand.
CCACGACGCCGCGCATCGAAACCGACGTGATCAGCTGATGCATCGCATCGACGGCGGCGACCTTGCCGCTGTTCTCGTCGCCGCGTCCGACCCACCTGCCGGCCGCCAGCGCGGCGGCCTCGGTGACCGGCACGAGTCCAAGGGCAAGAGTGTGATCGGGTCCGTCGATACCGGCGGGCGAGCCAGCGTTGCGTTCCTCCAAGTGTGCACCTGCGGAAACCCTAGGGGTGCGCCAATTCTTGGTCCTCATCAACCTCAGTCCAGTTGAACTAGCAATGGCAGGAAACCGGGCGGAAGGCCGGGAGGCAGCGGGCGCGAACGCCGAGCCGAGGACGACCTGACCGCGGCCCGCCGCCGCTCGAGCACTCAGCGGGCGGCCGCGTTCGCGACAGCTCGTTCGGAAAGCGCCTCCTGGGCAGCGGCCCACTTGCCCTCGTCGCCCTGCCACGCCTCCAAGGCCGGTCCGACAAGTGCCCTGCCGAAGGAGTACGTGAGCTCCCAGGGGAGCGGATCGAGTTGCTGCATGGCCCCGAGGTGCTGCGTCGCCAGTTCCGGGCTCTGCCCACCAGACAGGAAGGCGATACCCGGTACCGACGACGGCACAGTAGCGCGCAGCGTGTCCACCGTGGCTTTCGCGACGTCCTCCACCGTGGGTCGCTCCGAACTGTCGGTCCCGGCAACCACCATGTTGGGCTTGAGGACGATGCCGTCGAGCTGCACCCGCATCAGGTCGAGTTCCTCGAACAACGACTCCAGCACCGAGGTCGTCACCTGTTGGCACTGCGCCAGCGAGTGGTCACCGTCCATCAGCACCTCGGGTTCCACGATGGGCACCAAGCCGCCTTCCTGGCAAAGGCCCGCATACCGCGCCAGCGCGTGCACGTTCGCGCGTACCGCACGAGCGGACGGGAGATCGTCACCAATCGTGATTACCGCGCGCCATTTGGCGAACGTCGCTCCGCCCTTCACGTAACCCGCTACTCGTTCGCGCAGCCCGTCGAGACCCTCGGTGATCTTCTCGCCCGGTGCTCCCGCCAGCGACTTCGCACCGGTGTCGACCTTGATTCCGGGAAGGATTCCCAGATCTTCGAGAAACCGTGGAAACGTGCGACCGTTGGTCAGCTTCTGATGGAACGTCTCGTCCGCGAGAATGACGCCACTGATCGACTCCTCCAGCCGAGGGGTGGTGACAATCAACTCACGGTAGGCTCGGCGGCTTTCCTCGGTCGGCTCGACCCCCACCTTCTCAAGCCGGGACGACATCGTCCCGATGCTCTCATCAGCAGCGAGGATTCCGCGCCTGTTGGAGACAAGGGTACGCGCGATCTTGTTCAGAGCTGACATCGTTAGTCCTCCTGCGTTCAACACCGCAACGGTGTGGCACGTTCGCGAATGGTTCCCGAATAAGGTCATCGACTCACTGGACGCAGACCGTTTTACTAGGCTCTCGCGGCGGGTTTTGCCTCCGCGAGAAGGCTGATCTTCATTCTCTGGTCAGGCAGTAGAACCGGCATCGGGCTGCCCTTCGACGCGGCGATCTCCACCAGTTCCCGCGCGTACTCCGCAAGCCCGCGGCCCTCGCTCCAAGCCGCGTAGATGGGCTTCGCCGGCAATTCCTGGTCGGCAGCCACCAGTTTCAGCCTGCCTTCGACGAGTTCGGACCGCACGGTGGAGATGTTCAGCACCGTGACCCGCTGGCTTGTCGCGACCGCTTGTTTGATCGCGGCACTGGAGGGTAGCTCGACGTAGCTTCCGGAGGCGCGCGCTGTCCTCAGCAGTTCATCCGTGAACTCCCGAAGTCCTGAGCCGCGCTCGCGTAGCACGAGTGCGGCGGAGGCCAGCTCCTCCACTGTCACGAGACTCTGCCTCCTGGCCCATGGATGCTTCGAGCCGACGACCACGGCCAGCCTGTCGTCGCAGATGTAGCGGGTAGCCATGTCGTCGCCAAATCGCTGCTGCACCTGGCTCCCAGGCTGGCACCAGCCGTCAATGAAGGCGAGATCGACATGGCGCGACCGGATCAGCCTGCGGAGCTCGTCGATGCTGCCTGCCTGCACCTCGACACGGGCCTCGCCGAACGAGAACCCGGACCGGTTCAGCCATTCCGGGATCAAGTGCTCGGAGATAGCCGGGCTGCACGCGATCCGCAGCCGTTTCGCTTCCGAGGACTGGGACGCCGATCCGAACTCAAGCAACTCTCGTGCTGCCTGCATCACGTTACGGGCGTACTTCGCCAGCATTTCTCCTTCCTCGGTGAGCTTCGAACCGGTAGGAGAGCGCTCCAGCAGCCTCAGGCCCAGGCGACGTTCCATCGCGCTGATTCGGATACTGGCTGCCGGCTGTGAAAGGCTGTGCGCCTGGGCGGCCTTTCCTACGCTGCCGTACCTCTCCACGGAAAGCAGCAGATCGAGGTCAGCGAGCTGAGGCATCTTTGACGGTAGAACCACGATTCACCTCTCACTCCAGACTTCGTCGTACGGTTGCCTGTGGTCGGGATGCTCGGCCCGCGAAGGATGCCGGGAGGCAGTGGCCGGCTACACCGTCGACTCGCGGTGTGCGATGAGCTTGCCCGGGCCCGGCACGCAGGGTCAATCTGTTGGACACAAACGCGCGCTGTCCGGGTATGAACGGTGCGCACCGCGCTACGTGCGGGCCTTACGGGAATCAAACGGCGGCGAAACCGCCGGTCGCCGCCTCAAACGCACGCACATTGACCCGCACCCGCCCGCGATCCCAACGAAAGAACGGCACCCGGTCAACGGATCCGTCCTCTGTTCGTGGCGACATCGGCACCGCTTGTCATCGATTCACCGCCACTCGTTCGACCCAGGTTGCCGAAATCCGGATACCTCGGCCAAAGTTGAGCGAAGCAATTGTGATCTCAGCGGTACGGCTATTTCCAGTCGAGCTGGCGGCAACGACCGGAACACCGTTGCGTTCCATTTCCCTGGGCGCGGGAGTTGACCGGTACCCGTAACGGGAGTCCTGCTGGCGGGCGGCTTCGGCAGCCGTGTGCACCGCAGCCTCGCGCCGGCCACCGAACTCCCGGTCAGCGTGTCCTGCCCGCCTTGTCGCACGCTCGTGCGGCCCGCATGATGACGAGCTCGGTTCGTTCCTCGCTGACCACCTTGTGCACGTTCTCGGGGAGCAGCTTGTTCTCGAGCAGGGCATCAGTAGCCGCAAGCACGCTTTGCTCAGCGGTGGTGAAACGGGGATAGAGCGCGCCGGCGAACGCCGACCAGAACTCGGGCTCGGCGGCTTGCGCCGAGCTCTCCAACGCTCGCAAGTAGCGGTCCGCGTACGGGGTGAGCAGCGCCTCCTGGCCGGGTTGGCGCAGCCCCGCCATGATGGCTTTGCGTTCCGCGAGCGAGAAGCTGCCACTGAACAACCGCGTCCACGCTTCTTCCTTGGCGGCGGGGACCGGACGTGCTGCTTGTGCCGTCAAAGCGTTCCGGAGTCCGCTGTCTCCCGGATCGGCTTCCATCGCGATGTCCAGAAGTCCTTCGAGGTCGCAACCGGTCGACGCGAGCCGGAGCAACGCTCGCCATCGCAGATCGCGATCTACTTCCAGTCCCGGCCATGGGGACCGCCCGCACACCATCTCGCTCAGCAGATCGTGACCGTCGGCCTGGACGAGATCCACCAGGGTACGGGCAAGTACCAGCTGGCGATCGCTGCCCGCGGCGGCACCGGCCAACTGGTCGCGGACTTGACGTGCAACGCCTGCGAGCGCTCGGCAGCTGCTGGATGGGTCACCATAGACCCGCACCGCTGCCACAGCGCGCTCCAGGAGCACCTCCATTACCCCGACATCGCTCTCCTTCACTCCATGCGTGAGAACGGCCGATGCGTAGCTCCGTGCCGGCAGTCGCGCGTCGAGCACGTCGTCCCACAACGCTCCCCAGACGACTGCTCGCGCTCGCGGATCATCCAGTGTGGACAGACCTCGCAACGCCGTCAGTCGCGATCGTGGATCGAGCCTCACCTTGACGGGGCTCACCGCATCGTCGTTGGGCAGCAGCAGGTCCGGACTCCGCCCGCCGAACACCGTGAGGTCACGTTCGCACTCATCAGGACTGAGTGTCACCTGCGCGCGTTGCCGCAGCACCAGCGTGCCCTCGCAGTCGTCGAACGCGGCGACCCTCAGATTCAGATGCCGCGGCGGAACGGCCGGATCGGGAAGCTGCACGGCCCTGGCGCAGGCCGCGAGTCGAGACACCTCGACGGTGTTGACGCCACGACGCAGCAGCCATTCGTCCACCCAGCTGTCCACATCTTCGGTCGATACCCGCCGCAGCGCGGCAACGAAGTCGTCAAGGCCGGCGTTTCCCCACGCGTGTGTCCGCAGATATGTCCGTACACCCGCGACGAAGGACTCCCAGCCCAAGCCGGCAGCGAGGGCGCGGAGCACCGCTGCGCCCTTTCTGTACACGATCGGGCCGAAGTTCGACCGCGCAGCATCTGTGTCGGCGGTTTCGACCCGGATCGCGTGACTGGTAGGAAGCCGGTCGCCATGTCGAGCTACCGGCAGCGCGTGGTGCGCGAAGCCGGTCCAGCCTTCGCCGTACCGGGTCGCTTCGGGCTGCGCGACGACCGACATCATCGTCGCGAAGGCCTCGTTAAGCCAGAGATCGTCCCACCAGCGCATCGTGACGTAGTCGCCGAACCACATGTGGGCCATCTCGTGCATCAAGAGCTCGGCTCGTCGCCGCCTCTTGTCCCCAGTGACCCGGTGCCGGAACAGGAATCGCTCGTTGAGCGTCACGCAGCCAGGGTGTTCCATCCCTCCGAATGTGTACTCGGGCGCGAACACGTGATCGTACTTGGCGAACGGGTACGGCAGGTCGAACAACTCACTGTAGAAATCGAGGCCACGGCTGATCACCTCGAACAGCTCGGGCGCTTGGCCGGTGAGCTCGTCGAGTAGAGACTCCCGTGCGTACAGCGCCAACGGCACCCCGCCGTGTCTCGACCGCATCCTGCGAAACGGACCGGCGGCCAAGGCCACCAAATACGGCGGCAGTGGTGGCGTGCGTCCGAAGCGCCATGTCGAACGCCCGCCGCCGGCGAGCGCGAGCCGCTCGATTGGGTCGGTGTTGGCGACCACCGCCCAGTGATCGTCGGCGGCGACGGTCAGGTCGAACCTGGCCTTCAGGTCAGGCTGGTCGAAGCAGGCGAACACCGTGTGCGCCGCGAACGGCTCGAACTTGGTGTGCACGTACACCTGCCCGTCGAGCGGGTCGTGGAAACGATGTAGTCCCTCGCCCGTTCGCGAGTACGACGCGGTACCGGCCACCCGAACCGTGTTCGCGCCAGGTCGCACGTCCAGCCGGATGCGCGTCCCGTCGTGCGCTTGCGGCCCCAGCTCACGGCCGTTGCACTCGACCGACTCGACCTCCCCCACGAAGTCGAGGAATACGCGCGCATCACCGGCCCGCGCCCGGAAGCGGACGACCGTGCTCGTCGCGAACGTCCGCTCGCCTGCGGTCAGATCGAGCTCCACCGCGTAGTGAACATCGGTAACCTCGGCCGAACGCGCTGCCGCCTCATCCTGCGTGAGGTTGCTCCTGACGGCAGCGCGGCTTTCGAGCGGCATCGTTCACCTCCGTGCCGACGTTGGCGGGCGGCGGTAGACAAGCTTCTCGTGGCTCGCTTCGCCGCCTTCTGTGACGTCCTGCTGGTTGGCACGAACAACAGCGTCCTGCACCAGGTGATGGTCGGGCGAATGCACGCAAACGGGATCGGTACGTGCCGGATCACCGGTCAGCACGAAGGCCTGGCAACGACATCCGCCGAAGTCCGTCTCCTTGCGCGGGCAGCTGCGGCACGGGTCGGACATCCACCCGGTTCCCCGGAATGCCTCGAACGCTTCGGACTTGAACCAGATCCACTCGAGATCGCGGTCGCGAACCGAGGGGAACTTCATCGTCGTGATTTCGGCGGCCACCGGACACGGGTAGACCGCTCCGTCCGGGGCGACGGTCAGCGCGGTCTGCGCCCAGCCACCCATGCACGGCTTCGGATACGGCTCGTAGTAGTCCGGCAGTATCCACAGGAGTTCCATGTGCTCCCCCAGCTCAGCCTTGCGGCGTTCGTATACGCCGACCGCTTCGTCCAGCTGGGCTCTGCTTGGCATCAGTAGCTCTCGGTTGCGAAGCGCCCAGCCGTAGTACTGGGTGTTCGCGAGTTCCAGGCGTTCGGCCCCCCACGCCACGCAGACGTCTATGATCTCGTCCAGTCGAGACAGGTTCAACCGGTGTAGGACCACGTTCATGTTCAGCGGCAGTCCGGCTTCGCGGATGATGCGCGCGGCTTCCTCCTTCTTGTCGAATCGCTTGCTTGCCGCGACCAAGTTCGTCGACTCGGCGGTGTCGCCCTGAATGCTCAGCTGCGCGCTGTTGAGCCCCGCCGAAACCAGCGACGTCGCACGACTCTCCGTGAGTCCGAGGCCGCTGGTGATGAGGTTGGTGTAAAGGCCGAGGTGATGGCACTCGGCGATCAGCGTCTCAAGATCGCCGCGAACAAGGGGTTCACCACCTGAGAAATGGACCTGTACGACACCGAGCGCGGCAGCCTCGCCGATCACCCGTAACCAATCGTCGGTGCCCAACTCGTCACGCCGATCGAGCAGTGTCAACGGGTTCGAGCAATAGACGCAGTGCAACGGGCATTGGTGTGTCACTTCGGCCAGCAGGCCGAACGGCTGCGGGATGCCGTTCATGTGACCACCACCCAGCCCCGTCCGCGCGCGTCCTTGAGGAACGTCACCACGTCGTTCGCCAGATCGGTAGCCTCGAAATCGTGCTCAAGCTGGGCGACCAGCTCCCGCACGGTCCGGCTGCCGTCGCACAGTCGCAAGATCGCTGCCCCGGACTTGTTCAAGAGCACCACCCTCTCAGGGAGCAGGAGCAGCTCCACATCCCGGACACCGTCGTGCCTGAGCATCGCCTTCGTTGCCAGCTTCGGGACGGCTGTCAAGTCGGATTCGTCCATCACGAACTCTTGCTGTACGCCAGTTCCACGGCATCCAGCAGACTCCAGAGGACATCACACTTGAACTCCAGCGCCCGTACGCACGCGTCCTGCTGTTCCCTGGACTTCGCGTTGTCGAGCACCAGTTCGAGCAGATGAGCGATGTCCTTGGGCTGCTGGGTGAGCCGCGCTCGGAAGTACTCCAGCCCTTCCGAGGCTATCCACGGGTAGTGGTGCTGGACGTCGGTGATCCGGCGGCTGAGCAGGTCCGGCGCGAACAGTTCGGTCAGTGCCGAGGCCACGGCCTCCAGCCATGGCTTCTGCCGGCAGAAGTCCACATAGGCGTCCACGGCGAACCGCACCCCGGGCAGCACCGTGTCGACGTCGAACAGCTCTTCGCGGGTCAAGCCGACAGCTTCACCGAGACGAACCCACTTCTCGATACCACCCTCGTCACCCGTCCGGCCGTCGTGATCGATGATGCGCTGAATCCACCGGCGCCGGTCTTCCCTGCCGGGGAGCTTGGTGAGGATGAACGCGTCCTTCTTTGGCAGATTCATCTGGTAATAGAAGCGATTGCGCACCCAGCCTCGGAACTCCTCCTCGGACAGCAGGCCCGTATGCATCCGCTCGTTGAACGGATGCAGATGGTGGTACCGCTCTTCTCCGATAGACCGCAGGCGCGCCTCGAACTCCGAGGCAGACCAAGCGTTCATGTTTCCACCTCCAAGCCGGCTCGACCGATTTCGATGTCCAAGTCCGTCACCCAACGCCGTGCTTTGGACACTTCGCCGAATATCGGGTTCGCATTGTTGATGTGCGTGTAGGTCTTCCGCTTCGCCAGTGGTGCGGCCGGAACGCGAGCAGAGCTGCCAAGGGGCCCCCGCCACGCGTGAAGCCGCGATGACACACGCGGGGATCGCCGTTTCCGCCCGACGGTGAGCAATGGCTGCTGTTGAACACGGTTCCGGACGTCCGTCGTCAGTTGGCGGCTGATCCCTGCCCGCAGCCAGGTCCCGGATCCGGAACGCTCGGCGCGAGCACAGTTCCACCGCGGATTACCTCCGCCTGCCGCCGCTTCCGGGAAATGAATAGACACAGCGCGAGAGCAATCGACTAGCGGCGGCGGCAGTAACGGCCGGCTGCGACGAGCGCGTGCGCTGCAGGCAGGTCGGGTGTTTCCCGCCTCATGGCGTCCTCCCTCATGTTCGACCACTCGCGATGGCCGTGCGACAACAGGCTCCGTTGCCCGCCGAGGGTTGGTTCAGGGTGATTGTCGGTCTGCTTCGCCCCGAACTCGGCTTGCATTTCGCACAGCTTGTTCGTTGTCGCCACGCGTGGCAACTGATCACGAACGACCGGGGCCAAATCACGGACGAACGGCAGCCACGCTGCCACGAGCGGACTGGTGTGGCCGCAACGGCCGCGCTGACTGCCGGAATCCGGGGAACGCTTTCGCTCGACGAGCTCCTGGCCAGCAGTTATACAGCCGACGCTTGTCGCCGTCGACTTCCGCAGGCCGCGCCCTTCCGTGACCGGCGATGCGGCCCGCACTACGCGGGAGACACCTGTTCCGCGAGACACCGCGAACCGCCGCGAATCCGGCGGCATCGCAGCCAAGCCCCTCCAGCTCGACCCATAACTCAATACCGAGTGTATGGGGGTGGGGTTTGGTGGGTGGTTATTTGTTGTGTGGATTGGGGGATTGTGTTTTCGCATGTGGTGGGGTGTTGCTGGGTTTTGGGTGGGTGGGGAAGTGTCGTGGGGGTTATTGGCTGGTGTCGGTGGCGGGTGCGGACGGCTTCCGTCGTGCAGTGTCTAGAGGAGGATTGCTGTGAAGTTGCAGGTTGCGTTGGATGTGGTGGATCTGCCGTCGGCGTTGACGTTGGCGAATCAGGTGGCCGAGCACGTGGACATTCTGGAGTTGGGCACACCGTTGGTGAAGTCGGTGGGGATCGGCGCGGTGAGCGCGATCAAGGCGGCGCATCCGGACAAGCTGGTGTTCGCCGATCTCAAGACCGCTGATGCCGGTGAGTTGGAGGCCGCGTTGGCGTTCGAGGCCGGGGCGGATCTGGTCACGGTGATGGGCGCGGCCGACGACGACACCGTGCGTGGCGCGGTCGCGGCGGGCCGCAGGTACGGCAAGGAGGTGGTCGCGGACATGATCACCGTGGTCGACGGGCGGGTGTCGCGGATCCGGGAGGTCGCTAAGCTGGGGGTGTCGTTCGTGGAGATCCACGCGGGCCTGGACGAGCAGGCCCGCCCTGGCTACACCATCGACACCCTGCTGGAGGACGGGCGCCACGCCGGGGTGCCGTTCTCCATCGCGGGCGGCATCAAGATCGACACCATCGCCGCGGTCCGCGACGCGGGCGCCACCGTCGCCGTCGCGGGCGGAGCCATCTACAACGCCACCGACCCCACCACCGCCGCCAAACAACTCAAACAACGCGCCACCTGAGGAATCCACACCCGGCTTCGTTGTGTGCCAAGCAGAAGCTTGGCGCACAGCGAAGGCGGCAAACCCTGACGCCCCGGGGCTTCACTGTGCAAGACGGGCTGGCTACCACACCGCCGCGAATGGACAGTCCAATGGCGAGCACCGCCTGGCTGGCAATCGAGCAGGAGCGGCCCTACCAGCGGTCCGCAGCGACAGTTCGAAAAGAGAGAAGGGAGCCGGCGTGGAAGGCCAAGAGTCGGGTGAGCGGCCTGAAAGGGCAACAGCCACTCACGATACTTACTGCTCCCTGCTGTTGCAGGCCGCGGGCGTGCTGCGGTTGCGCTACGTGCAATCCCGCCGCGATACCAGTCTGTCCCCGGCAGCGGCGAAGGAACTGGCAGAGATTCTGGAGGGCGTCGCCAAGGGGTATCCCGCCTTTGACCAGATCGATCCGAACGAGGCGATCGCCCTGGCGCATCGACTGATCGACGACGATCACCCTGAGCTGTCACGAATATGGCCAAGGACTGAATGAGCAGCGGAGGTCTCACAGCGCAAGCGATCGAGCGCCGTGCATACCTGCCCCAACGCGACCCACTCGATCGCAACTGGTCGTCAAGTCGCGGTGGGAGGCCGTGCTCGACGCCGGCTGCGGCCTGTCGCCACTGACCGAGCGCGGCACCGAAAGCGGGTAATGCCGCCGCGTCTCCGGCTTCCACCGCGGCCGGCCAACCGCCGGCCGCCACCCAGCTGACCGCATCCGAGGATCATTCGCAACTCAACGAGGAGTAAACGATGACCACTGCCGCTGCCACCGAGGCCCCACCCCGCTCCGTGCCCGAAGGTGACCCCGCCCTGATCGGCGTACCCACCTTCATCGTCGGCGCGACCGCGCTCGGCCTGGTGCTGACCGGGTACGTCCCGAGCGGCGCTGTCGGCGCGTCGATCGCGATCATCCTGCCTGCAACCGGCCTGGGCCAGCTTGTCGCCGCGGTGTGGGCCGCGGCGCTGGGCCAGAGCGCGGTCGCCGCCGTGTTCGGGGTGTTCACCGGGTTCTGGCTCAGCTACGCGGCACTGGTGCTCGGCCTTATCCATGGCTGGTTCGGCGTCTCCGGCGACGCGGCTGTCGCCACGCAGGGCCTGTTCCTGATCGCCTGGCTGGTCATGATCGTCCTGCTGACGCTGACCACCCTGCGGCTGCCCGCCGCGTTCACAGTGCTGTTCACGCTGATCGACCTCGCGCTCGCGCTCGTGCTGTACGGAACGGTGAGCGACTCCCCCGGCGCTACCACCGCGGGCGGGTACGTCGTGTTCGCCTTCACCGCGGTAGGGGTGTACCTGTTCGCCGGCGCACTTTCCACCGCGACAGGCGGCAGGCCACTGCCCCTGGGCCGCCCGGTACTGGGCTGAGAGGCTGGCCTTTACCGGTCATTGTTGGCTGCCACGGGGTCGCCACACGCTGCGCCGCTGGCGAGTGATCCAGGCCAGGGGCCGCTCGACCTTCCACGGCCATGTTGACCACCCCGATGTCCTTGCGAGATCCGGGCGGGATGCGCGGCGACAGTGCGGGCGTGTCGGGATGCTAACACCCCGACACGCCCGTACCTACTCACAAGTAGTGCCGCTGTGGAACTCTCAGGCCGCGCGCAGTGCAGCCCGCGATGCCGTCGATGCAGCCTGCGGCAGATGGCCGCGGACGAAATGACCGCCCGGCTCCCCGTACGACTCAGACCGGCTCTCGTATCCACCCTGGAGTTCCCGCCACAACGGTACGCAGCGGGACGCGCCGCACTCACGTACTCCTTTCCGCCACGCGCCAGCCGGATCACGCTGCCCTCAGCTACACCATCCCGCTACGACAGGACAGCGGCGAAGGTCTCCCATCTCCACTCGAATCGCAGCGCCTCACGGCGCAAACCGATCTTGAAACAGCACCAGCACCGAATCCGGCTTGCGCCGATGGCCGGTACCGCCGCTGCGTGTCCTCACCTCATGGCAGGCATCGGGATGCCGTCCTGGGTGTGCACCGGCGTCGGCCGGTCGTGGCGTTGAGGTGAATTTCGTCGAAGCACGCCGCTGAAGGTGGCGGCTCGATATTCTCTCCTCGTGACACCCGTTGATGCGCTGATGGCCGTCTCCGGCTGCATCGGGTTAGCCACACTGGTAGACGTCGCGGGCAAAGCCGTGCACCGACGGCGGCTCAGGCTGCGGGGTGTCCGCACGACCGCAACGGTGATCGACCACGTCGTTACGGAAACGCGCCGGGTCGGCGCCACAGTGGAGTCTCAACCTGTCAAGGACAAGCACTGGTACATCGTTGCCGAGTTCGAGTACGGCCCGGGACGCCTCATGCGCATCGCCGAACCGTGCAAGCGGCTCACCCCGGTCGGCGAGCAACTGGAGGTCGACTACCTACCGGACAAGCCCGACAACGCCCGGCTGCATGTCACAGCGGCGACGTTCGCCAGAGCGGTAGTGGTCCAGACCCTGGTGGGTCTGGTGTTTCTGATGCCGGTAGCCGGGATTGTCGGCTCCTGACGGACGCTGGCGGAACAGGGGAACTCGTGGGACCGGCAAGCATCGGTCGAATCATGGTCGTATGCGGGATCATCGTCCTGGGATTGCTGATGGGCGCGCCGTACCGGGTGTGGCGTCTGCGGCGGCACGGTGTGCGTACCACCGGCACGGTGTTGAAGCGCGTCATCGAACCGGACCAGGTTTCGCGCATGCGCGTGGACTTCGTGGACCAGCGCGGCCGACCGCAGAAGGTCATGCTCGCGCCGGTGGACACCGGCCGTGGCGTGATAGCGGTCCGTGAGACCTTCGACATCCTGTACCTCCCCGGAAAGCCACAGCACGCCCGGCCCGCCGACGTGACGGGCAAGCTGCTGGGAATGACGGCGACCTCGTTCCCAAGGGCCGGGTTTCTCATCATGTTGTATCTCTTCAAAGGGGAAGCCCTCCGGCGATGGCGGTTGCGCAAGCACGGTGTTCGGGCTGAGGCCACAGTGATCTGGCACCGCTACGACAGAGACCGGCAGACTCCGCGCAGGTGCGCGTTGATCTGGTACGTCGATCAAGATGGTCACACCCGCACGTTCCTGTCCCCCGCGCACGGAGGCGAACGTCTTCCGCCGAGGGGAAGGGAACTGCCGGTGATCTACCTTCCGCGCCATGTGAGGTCACGTCCTCCGGGCACTCCCGCCGAGGCGGTCTCGTTCGCGACCTTCGGCCGTTCGCAGGCACGCCTCGCCTACCAGGCCACTCCCGCGGACATTCCCTCTTACGCGACGCTGCTGTCCCACTTTCTACTGGGGTCCATCGTTCTGCTGCTGGGGTTCGCCATGTCCAGTGGGGACTAGCGCCGGAACCTCGTCCGGCGTTGGGACCGGCTGGGTTGTCCGAGGTGGACGGCCAAACTCCCACCACGTCACCGGTGGTTCTGCGGTGGACCGAGGACGGCCTCTGGGCACGGGTTCACCGCGCGGTTCTCGACGAGCCGGGTAGTCGGGGGTTGATCGACTGTTCCCGGGCCGGGGTGGATGCCGCCGCGGTGCGTGCGAAAAGGGTGGCGCCATGACCGGACTGTGAGTGGGCTGCGTCTGCAGCAGGAGTCCAGGAGCGATCACGGCCCGCCTGTACCGGTGCTGCTTCCACGACCGTTGAGGTTGGCGGCAACGAGATCGAACGAGGTTCGCGCGGCGTGGGAGGTGTCTTTGCCAGGAACTGGAGCGCTGCGCTTCCGGCCCCTGCGGCGACGCCGACGATGACGGCGACCGCGCGCAGATTCGGGCTGGGCCCGCGGCGCGTCGACGCGGCGCGGCTGCTTGGGGGACGGGGATGGAGCTGTGCCCAGGGCCAATCAGCCTGGGCATGCGGTATCCGGGCACGCGTTGCCTCTCCGGGTCGGGTGTGCTTGGCGGGCCTGCTTCGTTGCGCGAGCGTTATCACTACCCTGGATATACGCTCGCGAGGTCCTGCCCGCGCCACCGTATTCCGCCGACCTGCTACCAGCCTCGCTCGTACGCTGCGGAGAGTTTGCCGAACGCAGAGCTGGCTGGCGTCAGTCCGCACTGCCGCGGTCACGGGGACATTCCGCTCGCCGAGTCAAGTCCGTTCCCGACGGTCGCTTGGCTGCAAGAGACTGGCAAGCACGAGAAGGACCACGCCAACAGTGATGAGAGTGTCGGCGGCGTTGAAGGTGGGAAACCGGCCGGCGTGCAGTAGTCGGTGACGTAGCCGTCACCGCCGCGATCGATGAGGTTGCCGAGCACGCCGGAGAGCACCAGGGCGAAGCCCGCACGCCCGGCAAGCGGCGTGGAACAGCGACACGGTCGGCGCCAAGTCGTCCCGGTGGATCGCCGCAGGCAACTCGTCTGTCATCGCCATCGCCGGGTGATAGTACCTTCAGCAAATCAATCGGAAGACATCGGTGACAACGGTCATTCTCGATCGTCCATGGAGGAGCTGTCGGATGTCGACGAGCAAGGTCGAGCGGGGCTGCTGGATCAATCTCCTCGCCACGCCACGGGTGGCTGCCGTTCAACCGCCCGACGAGGACAGGTCAAGACCCACCGAAAAATCGGTGGAAAACAACGAGAATCCGTTGTCCACAAGCGCCCGATAGCCACACCCTCACACCCGTGCACCTGTTCGCGTGCCGGGCGTCAGCCTTCCGACGCCCGGCACGAACCGGCCGACGCGACCGGCGTAGCCGGCGAAGGCGTGGCCGTGGACGCGGCGAAGGTAGGGCTCCTCAACCACGCGCACCTGCAACTGCACGCCGACGATCAGCGCGACGACCCCTCCCAGCGCCAGCACGTTCGGCGCCAGCAACGCCAGCCCCACTGCCGCAGTGATCATTCCCGTGAAGATCGGATTACGAGCCAACGCGAAGATCCCGCCCGTGACCAACTCCGTTGCCTCCTCCGGGTCCACCCCCACCCGCCACGAGCTCCCCATTGCTTGCTGGGCGACCACGGTGACGGCGAACCCTGCGGCGGCGAGCAGTCCCCCAGCCGCGTAGCCGACACCGTGCGCCAGCCCGCCGACCGGTTCCAGCACGCCGCTGACCTGCAGCACCGGAGCCAGCAGTCCCACCAGAATCGCGAGGACGAAAAGTACACCGGCCATCCATTCGGCGGAGCCGACCCGGCCGCCCACCCCGTGAAAGCCCATCGATCCGGTCCGCCGCCACAGCAAGAACGATCGAAACCCGAACGCCACACCCAGGAACAACGCGTACAGACCGACCGCCACCCAGGCCATCGCCTCGGACATGATCACTCCTAAACAAGCATTGTCATATTGCCATGTCTGCATGAATAGTAGCGGTGCAGGCGCTGCAGTTCAAAATGGCACGTCAGACAGTGACGAGCGGGCCGGTACTCCCCTGATCGTGGCGTGGTCCAGGTAGCGCCTCGCATGGTCGCGTAGTGCTGGAGCGATCTGGACGACGACCTGCACGATGGCGCCAACTCCGATGCCGAGCAGGAACGCTGACAGCTCGGCGTTGTCGATCACGGCGCCGACGATGGTCGCCGCCCCGGCGAGTACGCCCAACCCAAGCGGGCGGGGGTCATAACGCGACCCCACTTGCCGCCACACACATGATCCACTCCAGAAACGCTCCTGCACACCGCTGTCGACCTTGAAAACACGGCACGCAACAAACGTGAACAAAACCCGAAAAAGCCCGCTGACCTGGGCTTCCACCCAGAGCCAGCGGGCTCATCCAGACCGTCGGGCTGACAGGATTTGAACCTGCGACCCCTTGACCCCCAGTCAAGTGCGCTACCAAACTGCGCCACAGCCCGGCCGCCACCTCGCTTCAAGATGACGGCCAAAGCCTACCTTGTCGTCGTAGCGGCTTCACACGCAGGTTCCCCGTCACGCTTCGTGGCTGGTCAGGCGGTGAAGCTCGCGGTGCTAGGCCGACCCCTCCTCAGTACGTGGTCACGCAGCGTGGCGCACCGGTGGGCCCGGGCGACCCGAGCGGGCGGCGTAGGCAATCATTGGGGCATGCGGCGAGCGGGTCAGTGGGACGTGCTGCTCGTGATCGCGGCGGGCGGCGCGCTGGGCAGCCTCGCCAGGTACGGGCTCACCGTGGCGTTGCCCCATCCTCGCGGCGGGCTGGCGCTATCCACCCTGCTGGCGAACGTCCTCGGCTGCCTGCTCATCGGCGTGTTGATGGTCGTGATCTCGCAGTTGGCGCAGCCGCACCGGCTGCTGCGACCGTTCCTCGGCATCGGCCTGCTCGGCGGGTTCACCACGTTCTCCACCTATGTCGTTGACGCGATGCGGTCGGTACTCGAGGGCCGCCCGGGGCTGGCCATCGGCTATGCCGTGGGCTCGGTGCTCGCTTCGCTGGTCGCGGTAGCCGCTGGGATGCTGGTGACCAGAGCCGTCATCCGGCGAGCCAGGCAAGCGGGAGGTGCGTGATGCGAGAGTCCGGCCGTGGACTGCGCCTGACGATCTATGTCGGTGAGGACGACGTCTGGCACCACCAGCCGCTCTACCACGAGGTGGTGCGCAGAGCCCGCGAAGCGGGGCTGGCAGGGGCGTCCGTGCTGCGAGGCATCGAGGGCTACGGCGCCAACTCGCTGATCCACACAAGCAGGCTGCTGTCGCTCTCGGAGGACCTACCGGTCGCGGTGGTCATCGTGGACAGGCCCGAGCGGGTTCGCGCGTTCCTGCCCGAACTGGACGAACTGATCGGGGAAGGGCTGGTGACGCTCGACGAGGTCGAGATGATCCAGTACATGAACCGGCGGGAACCGTGACGGCGGCACTGGTGCTGCTCGGCGGGGCGGCCGGTGCCGTGCTGCGCTACCTCGTCGACCGGCGGGTGCAGCGCGCCCACGCCTCGGCGTTTCCGTGGGGCACCCTGCTGGCCAACGTGACGGGCTCGGCACTGCTGGGCGTACTGGCAGGCTGGTCGCTGCTGGGCGGCGAACCGGACAGTGTGCGGGCACTTCTCGGCGTGGGACTGTGCGGCTCGCTGACCACGTTCTCCACCTTCGGCTACGAGACGATCCGCCTGCTCACCGAACGGGCCCGGCTCTACGCCGTCGCCAACGTCGTGGTCACCGTGCTCGCCGGGTTCGGGGCGGCGGCAACCGGCCTGGTGCTCGCCATGGCCATCTGGTCACGCTAGGTGTCACACTGGGTGCCGTGGTGCTTCCGAAGCGACTGGCCCGGTTCAACAAGGTCGCCACCAACCGCGTCACCCGGCTGGTGGCGCCGCGACTGCCGGGGTTCGCGATGCTCACCCATACCGGCCGCAGGTCGGGCCGTCGATACCGCATCCCGCTCAACGTCTTCCGCGCGGGCGGCGACTACGTGATCGCACTGACGTACGGGCCCGACGCCGACTGGGTGAGGAACGTGCTCGCGGCCGGTGGCTGCGAACTGCGCACCCGAGGCGAAGACGTGCGGCTCACCAACCCCAGGCTCGTGCACGACGAGACCCGCTCTGCCATGCCCTTCCCGGTACGCCAGGTGCTGGCGCTCGTCGGTGTCACCGACTTCCTCCACCTGACGCCTTCCTAGTACCAGGCAGCCCCGTGCACTGTGGGGTAGCGGGATCTTCCACGACGCGCGTCGGCGAGAATGGTCTCGACATGCCTGACATCGCCCCGGTGCTCGGCTGACCAACCCGACCGCATCCCGATGACCCTGCCGCGCTTGGTGGTGACGTGCACGAAGTCGCCTTCCACCACGGAGAGCACCTGTTCGTCGAACTGCGACAGCAGGTCGTCCGACCCGCTGTCGCAGGCGTCGCAGCCGCAGTCGGGCACGGTCGCCAGGTAGACGGCGGGTTCCGCGGCGCCGATGATCGCTACGGCGTCAGGCACGCCGCTCAGGCTCGCGAATCCGAGTAGCAGACAAAGCGCGCCGTCCCGGGTCGGACGCACCCGGATCGCGGTCTCGGGGGTAACGCTCGGGACCTCCCGCCAGGCATCGCCGGGATCGGCGACTTCCTCCAGGGTCGCCAGGCCCGCATCAATCAGCGCGCGTGTCCACGCCCGCGCGCGGGCGTGCAGGATGCGGTACTTGCCCGGCTCGGTGCAGCGGGAGTACTCCTCCTCCACCGGTTCGGCGCCATCGGGATGCGGATCTGGCCACCCCGGTGTCGTCGCCGCGGTGCGGCCGAACTCCGCCGTCACCGCTTCCAGCAGCAGCCGCGTCTCCACCGCAGCACCCTAGCGCGGCGCCAGTGCCTCCACCTGCTCCACCGGATCACCCCCGGTGGGCAGCAGCGCGATCACCGGAGTTGTCAGGCCGTTGTCGACGTAGGAGTGCAGCCGCTCGCGGCAGGCCTGCGGGCTGCCGTGCGCGATCAACTCGTCGACCACCTCGTCAGGGATCGCCGCGTTGGCCTGCTTGCGGTCCCCCGCCGCCCAGGCGCGCTGCATCGGCTCAAGCGCATCTCCCCTGCCCAGCCACTCATGGAACGCGCGGTACACGGGCACGGTCAGGTAGCTGCTGATGAGCAACCGGCCTAGACCGCGAGCCGCATCGGCGTCCTCTGTGGGACACACGAAGATCCTCGCGGCGAGTTCGGTTCCGGCACTCACCTCGGCACGCACCGTCCGCACGTCTTCCGGCGACAGCCAGTTCGTGATCGCGCCGTCGGCCTCTGTGGCCGCCAGCCGCAGCATCCCGGGCCGCAACGCGGCCAGCATGATCGGCGGCGGCGGGTTCGGTGGGCGCTCCAGGCGGAACTTGCTCACCGAGAACGTGGGATACTCCGCGCTGACCTTCTCCCCCGCCAGCGCGGAGCGCAGGAACCGCAGCGTGTCGCGCACGCGGGCGTAGGGCTGGGTGAACTCCGCGGCGTTCCAGTTGCCCACGACCACAGGGGAGGATGCGTCGATGCCGAGCACGAACCTGCCAGGCGCGCACTCGGCGAGGGTCGCCGCGCTCATCGCGAGCAGTCCAGGACCGCGGGTGTAAACCGGCACGACGGCGGTGCCGAGGCGAAGTGTCGGCGCCCACTGGGATGCCAGCACCAGCGGGGTGAACGCGTCGGTGCCCGCCGTTTCGGCCGACCACACGTCGGTGTAACCGAGGTCGGGCAGCCGTTCGATGATCTCCCGGTGCGCGGGCAGCGGCACACCGGTGAGCGGCACCGTCAGTCCCCAGCGGGTGGTCACCTCGCGTCCTCCCCGGTGTGTTCCGACACGGCTGCGAGTTCTCGCTTCAGCCACGCGACCTGGGTGAGCATCAGGTTCTCCGCGACCTCCTCGGCCTGCGGCGACATGTGTGTGGCGCCCGCCAGCGGCAGGAAGGTGTGCTGCCTGCCCGCGGCCAGCAGCGCCGCCGACAGCCGCAGCGAGTGGGCGACGAACACGTTGTCGTCGGCCAGTCCGTGCACGATCAGCAGCGCGCGCCGCAGGTTCGCCGCGTCGGCGATGAGCGAGTTGCGCTCGTAGCGGGCCGGGTCCTGGTCCGGGTGGCCGAGGTAGCGCTCGGTGTAGTGCGTGTCGTACAACGACCAGTCCGTCACCGGTGCGCCCGCGACGGCGGCATGGAAGACGTCCGGCCTGCGCAGCACAGCGAGAGCGGAAAGGTAGCCGCCGTAGGACCAGCCCCTGATGCTCACCCGGCCGAGGTCGAGCAGCCCCGGGTGTTCCAGCGCGACCGCGTGCAGCGCGTCGACCTGGTCGGCGAGGGTGACCTCCGCCAGCCTGCCCGCGATCTCCTTCTCCCACGCCGGGCCCCGGCCAGGCGTGCCCCTTCCGTCGGCCACCAGTACCGCGAAGCCCTGGTCGGCCAGCCACTGTGGAGTGAGGAAGGCGTTGCGGCTGCGCAGCACCCGCTGGGCGTGTGGTCCGCCGTAGGGATCGAGCAGCACCGGCAGCGGGCCGTCCTCCGGCCGGTGCCCGGTGGGCAGCACCAGCGCGGCCCGCAACTCGCGCTCGCCCACGGTGAGCAGCATCGGGTCCGGCGCGATTCCCGGGTCCACTGTGTACGAATCGATCCTCGCCGCGGGCTTTCCGTTGACGAGCACGTTGACTTCGGGGCCGCTGCGATTCAGACTCCACGACGACAGCACGGTGACCGCCGCGGTGCCCGAACCGACATGCACACCCTCCTTTTCGGACAGCCGTTCGACGCCGGAACCGTTGGTGCGGTAGACATGAAGCTGTGTCGGGTCACCTTCGGAGGCGCTGAACAGCACCTCGTCGCCCACGTGTAGCACTGCGCGTACCTGCAACGAGGGTTGCGTCACCGGCGTACCGTCGACGAACAGCCGGTAGCTGTCGCCAACCACGCTCACGTGCACCAGCCTGCCGTCGCTGGTCCACGCCGGAACGCCGCGCACGATCTCCACCCAGTCCGGATCGGTGTCGGTGTGCAGCAGCCGCGTGGATCCGTCGGAGGGGTCGACGGCGTGGATCTCGAGCCGGCGCTGGTCACGCGGTTGCACGGCGATCAGCGGCGGCCCGCCTGCTGACCAGTGCACGGCCGCGAGGTACTCCCAGCCTCCCGGCTCGACGTCGACGCGGTTGCCTTCTAGGTCCACAATGGACAGTGAAACGTCGACGTTGGTCGTTCCAGCGGCCGGATAGGCCACGGTCGTGGCCTGCGTGTCCGGGTTGACGGGGTCGGCGATGGTCCAGCGGGGCACGGCGGAGCGGTCGCTGCGCTCCACCAGCACGCTCCTGCCGTCCGGGGCCCACCAGTAGCCGCGCACCCTGCCGAGTTCCTCGGCGGCGATGAACTCCGCGAGGCCCCACGCGATGTCGTCGCCCTCCTCGTCCACCAGCGTCCGGTCGGAGCCGGTGGCCAGCTCCAGAACCCGCAGCCTGCGCTCGCTGACGTAGGCCACGTGGCTGCCGGTGGGATCGGGCCTCGGGTCCACCACGGCGCCCTCGACAAGCAGTCGGACCTGCCCCGTGGCCAACTCGACGGCGTAGAGCTTGCCGGAAAGCGAGAAGGTCGCGACGGTGAACTCGTTGTCCACGGCGTAGCCGACCACCCCGCCGGAGGTCTCCCTGGCCCGCTCCCGCCGCGCGCGCTCCTCCGGCGGCAGCTCCTCCTCACCCGGCAGCAGCGCGACCGCGTCCACCACCTTCGACTCCTCACCGGAGGCGACGTCGAGCGACCACAGGCTGTTGCGCCTGTCGGTGCCCGACTCCGCACGCAGGAACAGCACGCGGGAACCGTCGGGTGAGACCAGGAACTCCTTGGGAGCGCCGAGGGTGAATCGTTGGGTACGGGCCTGCCTGCGCAGGAAGGAAAGATCGTCCGTCACGAGAGCCCACTCTCGCACGTGCCACCGGGGCCGCGCCATCACCCGCCCCGTGCGCAACAATTCCGCACCGAACCGTCATAGATACGCAACGAACAGCGATATGCAGCAAGGTATAGCGGATGAACAGTTCAGCGAGTTCGCCCTACGCTGAACGCATGACGACCTTCGCCGACGACACCACGGACCTGACCTCCTCAGCGCTGATCGCACTCGACGAGCGCTGGAGCACGCACAACTACCACCCGCTTCCGGTGGTGATCGCGCAGGCGGAGGGCGCGTGGGTGACCGATGTGGAGGGCGAACGCTACCTGGACTTCCTTGCCGGCTACTCGGCACTGAACTTCGGGCACCGGCACCCCGCGCTCGTCGCCGCCGCGACCGAGCAACTCGGCAGAGTTACCTTGACCTCTCGGGCGTTTCACCACGACCAGCTCGGCCTGTTCTGCCGCGAACTCGCCGAACTGACCGGCACCGAGCTGGTGCTGCCGATGAACTCCGGTGCCGAAGCGGTGGAGTCGGCGATCAAGGTGGCACGCAAGTGGGCCTACCGGGTGAAGGGCATCCCCGACGGCACGGCGCAGATCGTGGTCGCGGCGGGGAACTTCCACGGCCGCACCACCACGATCGTGTCCTTCTCCACCGACGAGGTCGCCAGAGCCGACTACGGGCCCTTCACGCCAGGTTTCGTGGTGGTCCCCTACGGCGACACCGAGGCGCTCGCCGCGGCGATCACCGACCGCACCGCCGCCGTTCTCATCGAGCCCGTACAGGGCGAGGCGGGCGTCATCGTCCCCCCGGACGGCTACCTCACCGAAGTCCGCGGGCTGTGCGACGAGGCGGGCGCGCTGCTCATCGCCGACGAGATCCAGTCCGGCCTCGCCAGGACCGGCACCGTACTTGCGCTGGATCACGAGCGGGTGCGGGCGGACCTGTACACGCTGGGTAAGGCGCTCGGCGGCGGGATCGTGCCGGTTTCCGCAGTGGTGGGCCGCGCCGACGTGCTCGGGGTGCTGCGGCCCGGCGAGCACGGCTCCACCTTCGGTGGCAACCCGCTGGCGTGCGCGGTGGGCAGGGCGGTGGTGCGGCTGCTCGCCACCGGGGAGTTCCAGCAACGCGCCACCGCGCTGGGGGCACGCCTGCACGCGCGGTTGTCCGAACTCATCGGCGACGGGCTGACCGAGGTACGGGGGCGTGGCCTGTGGGCGGGGATCGACATTGATCCCGACGGCCTCACCGGCAGGCAGGCGGCCGAGAAGCTGCTGCGCCACGGCGTGCTGTGCAAGGAGACCCACGGACACACCCTGCGGCTGGCCCCGCCCCTGATGATCAGCGAGCAGGACCTTGAACGTGGCCTGGACGCCATCGCGACGGTGGTGACTTCGCGGTAGTCGCCACGGCGAGGCCCGTTCGGTCGAGCCCGGCTGCGGCACCATGGGTCTGTGCAGACTCGCGCCTTGGCCGGGCTCGCGGCCGCCGGCGGTGCCTTCACGCTCGTGTTCGGGCTACCGCTGGCCGGTGACAGCACCGCCAACCGGGTGGACCGCGCCGTCGCCACGATCGTGCAAGCTGGGCTCGGTGGCCGCGAGTTGCTGCTCCACCTGCTCCTGCTGCCCATGGAACTGCCGCTGGTGCTGCTGGCCGTCGCGGGCATCGCGGGTACCTGCCTGCGGCGGCACCGCCCGGCGGCTGCCGTGCTCGCGGTCACCGCACCCGCCACGGCTGTGGCGTTGAACACATGGCTGCTGAAGCCGGCTTTCGGCCGCCGCTACGGCGAGAACCTCGTCTACCCCAGCGGGCACACCGTGCTGTTCGTGTCGGTACTCACGGTGCTCGTGATCCTCGCGCGCACCGGAAGGCAGCGCGGCCTCGTGCTGGCGGCGGGGGCGGTGCTGCTGGCCCTGGCAGGCATAGCGATGGTGGGGTTGGGCTACCACTACGCCACCGATGTCGTGGGCGGGGTCGGGTTCGGGGTGACCGTCACCGCCGCAATCGCCGTGTTGGTGGAACGGCTGTTACCCGGCGGGCTGCGAGGCGACCGCGTCCCTGGCCAGCGCGGTGAGCCTGCTGAGGGCCCGTAGGTACTTCTTGCGGTATCCGCCTGCCAGCATCTCCTCGGTGAACAGGGTGTCCAGCGGCGCACCCGAGGTCAGCACGGGTATGGCACGGTCGTAGAGCCGGTCGGCGAAGGCGACCAGCCGAAGCGCGATCGCCTGGTCGGCAGCCGGTCGCACGCCACGCAGGTGCACGGCGGAGACCCCGTCCACCAGTCGCCCGTAGCTCGATGGATGCAACCGTGCCAGGTGGTCGCACAGCGCGTCGAAGTGGTCCAGCGTCGCACCGGACCGGGCCCGTGCCGACGCCGCGAGTTCGTCGTCGCTGACCGGCTCCGGCGGCTCGGGAAGCCCACGGTGCCGATAGTCGGGTCCGTCCACGCGCACTACGTCGAATCTGGCGGAAAGCGACTGGATCTCCCGCAGGAAGTCCTCTGCCGCGAAGCGCCCCTCACCGAGCTTGTCCGGCAGCGTGTTGGACGTCGCCGCCACGAACACCCCCGCGTCGGTCAGTTCCCGCAGCAGCCGGTTGACCAGCATCGTGTCGCCGGGGTCGTCCAGCTCGAACTCGTCGATGGCCAGCAGGCGGTGTCCGCTCAGCCTGCGCACCGCCTCGGCGAACCCCAGCGCGCCGACCACGTGCGTGAGCTCGACGAACGTGCCGTACGACTTGGGGCCGGGCACCTCGTGCCAGATCGAGGCCAGCAGGTGCGTCTTGCCCACCCCGAATCCGCCGTCGAGGTAGAGGCCCTGCCGTCCCTGCCCGGTGTCGCGCCTGCGCAGCAACGACCGCCAACCCTTGGCACGCGCCGACGAGTCGGCGAGGCGCGTCGCGAACTCCGAGCACGACCGAACCGCCTCGCTCTGGCTGGGCTCGGCCGGGTTGGGCACGTACGTGGAGAAGCGGACGCGGTCGAACCTCGGCGGCGGGACCAGTGTGGAGACGAGTTCGTCGGCGCCGATCTCCGGCCGTCTGGCGGTCAGCTGCTCGGTGGGCATGGCGGTCAGGGTATGTGCTGCCCCCGGTCAGCCGGTCCGCACGGCACGTGTTGGGATTGACACCGTGCATCGTCTGTGGCCCATCCCACCGGACGCGGCGTCGGCCGCTCCGCTCACCGACGCCGACCTGGAAGAGCTCTACGGCTATCCCGCTCAACTGAGCAGGCCATGGGTGCAGGCCAACTTCGTCTCCTCGGCCGACGGCGCGGTTGCCGTCGGCGAACGCTCGGAAGGGCTTTCGCACCCGGCGGACAAGCGGATCTTCGCGCTCGGCCGGGACCTGGCGGACGTGATCCTGGTCGGTGCGGGGACGGTGAAGGCGGAACGGTATCGGGGGGCCAAGCCGGGCGAGGTGCGGGTGGAGCGCAGGCGCAGGCACGGGCTCGCGGACGTGCCGCCGATCGCGGTGGTCAGCGGTCGCTGCACCGTCGCGCCCGACGATCCCGTGGTGTCCGACACGATCGTGCCGCCGATCATCGTCACCACGGCGGGTGCGCCGAGACAGCGCAGGGACGCGCTGGCCGAGGCAGGGGCCGAGGTGGTGGTCGCGGGTGAGCACGCGGTGGGGCTGCCTGCGATGCTCGCGGTGTTCGCGCGACGCGGCCTGCTGCGGGTCAACTGCGAGGGTGGACCGCACCTGTTCGCCTCACTGGTCGCCGACGACCTGGTGGACCAGCTCTGCCTGACGCTGGCACCACTGCTGGCCGGGGCGGGCGCCGACCGGATCGTCGCGGGCAGGTCCGCCGCCGTGCCGCGCCGCATGCGGCTGGCGTCACTGTTGCACGAGGACGGTTTCACCATGCTGCGATACCGCCGCGACCAGTGAGGTCGTCGAGGTCGGGCGCGGATGCGTCGCTCACGTCGTCCTCACCGCGGCCGTGCCAGGCTGGAAGCGCAGGGACCCACGAGCACGGGAAGTGAGGATGCGATCAGTGCCGCGTCGTGGTCGTGCCCGCAGGCACCTCGCCCTCGCCGCGCTGGCTTCGGTGTTGCTCACCGCGTGCACGGCGGGCCCGTCGGCCCGCCCGCCGGTGGTGGAGAACGACGGACCAACGCCGCAGCAGCCACCCAGCTCGTCGCGGCAGGTCCCGTTGCCTGGACTGGAGGAGCCGGGTGAGTCGCGGATCGACTGGTCGCGATGCGGCACTGAGGTTCTCGACCGGCTCGGTGAGCGCCCGGGTGACTCGCCAAGCGTTTCGTGTGCTCGCATGACGTCCACCTTGGACGCGCCCGACCTGCCCGGCAGGGGGATCACGCGGATCGGGTTGCTCAAGGCGGGCGAAGGGCCGGTGCCGCTTGTGGTGGTCAACGACGTGGACGGCGAGCCGGGAACGCTATACGCCGCGCGCCTCGCCGCGTCGATGCCGAGCGAGTTGCTTCGGCGGTTCTCGCTGATCGGCGTGGACCGCAGGGGCACGGGCACCTCGGACCCGGTGCGGTGCGTTCCCGGCGACGTACGAGCGACGCTGCTGGACACCGATCCCACGCGCTCCTTCGACACGCTGCTGGACGCCGCCCGGGTGGCCGGGCAGCAGTGCGCGATCAACCTTGAGGACCAGCAGCCCGCGCTGGACAGCTGGCGCACCGCGGGCGACCTGGACGAGTTGCGTGAGCAGCTGGGTCTGCGCCACCTCAACGCACTCGGCCACGGTGAGGGCTCCAGGGTGGTCGCGCTCTACGCCGCGCGCTACCCCGGCAGGGTCGGCCGGACGGTCCTCGACGGTGTGCCCGACCCTTCCACCGACATGGTGACCGTGCTCGACGGTGTCGCGGCGGGAGCCGAGGCCACGTTGGACGCGTTCTCCTCCGACTGCGCGAGCCGGGAATGCGCGCTCGGCGGGGACGCCCGCGCCAAGGTCGCCGAACTGGCCGAACAACTGCGCGCGCGCCCGCTGAGCACCGCCGACGGCATCACCATGGGCGCGCCACTGGCGCTGCGGGCTGTGCTGCAGGGGCTCGCCGATCGGCAGCGCTGGCCGCAACTCGCCGATGCGGTCACGGCGGCACGGTCAGGTGACGCCGGCCCGCTGGCGGAGTTCGTCAGGCCGCTGCTGCTGGAGTCGCAGGACTCCGCGGCGCGGTTGGACGGCAGCCTCGCGACCCGGTGCAACGACTCCGTCACCCGGTTGCCCGCCGACCGGCTTCGCCGGGTGGCGCGCGAACTCGGTGACAGGCACGCGGTATTCGGCTCGGTGGTGGCACAGGAACTGGCCTGGTGCAGCCCGTGGCCCAGCCGCGCCGAGCCCGCACCCGAGATCGGCGTCGAAGGGGCGCCTCCGATGCTGGTGGTGAGCACCGCGGTGGACCCGGTGACTCCGGAGCGAGGCACGATCCGCGCCGCGGAGCGGATGCCCAGTGCCGTGCGGATCGCCTGGCAGGGCAGCGGCCACGGCGCGCTGACCTCGGCGTGCGTCATGCGGGCGGTGCGGGGTTTCCTCGTCGACGGCGACGTGCCGCGTGACGGCACGTTGTGTCCGGCCTGAGCCGCCTCTCAACCGAGGTCGAGTCGCAACAGGGCCAGCACCGGCAGGTGGTCGGACGCCGACGACCGCGGTACCCGCGCTCCCTCTACCCGCATCGGCCCGGCGAAGGTGATGTAGTCGATGCGCTTCACCGGCCGAGGCGCGGGGTAGGTGAGCCCGCCCCGCCTCGTTCCCCACGCGTCGCGTACCCGCTGGAACAGTGGACCCAGCTCCGGTGCCGCCGGTTCGGCGTTGAGGTCGCCGAGCAGCACCTGACGGGCCTGCGGCGGGTCGCCGTCGAGGACGCGCACCGTCTCGGCCACCTGGGTGCGCCGCACGGCCGGGTCGGCGCGGTAGTCCAGGTGCGTGCTGTAGACATGCACGTGCCTGCCGCGCACCGACACCACCGCCTCGGCGAACCCCGGCATCGGTGTGGGCGAACGCGGTGGGCCCACCGTCGACTTCCGCGTCAGCTCGTGGTTGGTCGTGGCGACGATCGGATGGCGGCTGAGAATGGCGACGCCGAAGCGGCGCCGTTGCGAGTGCCCCGGCTCGGGGTCCAGGTCGTAGATCGGCGCGAAGAACACCCGCATCCCCGTCAGCTCGGCCAGTCGCGTGGCCTGGTCGACGTAGTCGCTGCGGGCGGAGAAGTGCACGTCCACCTCCTGCAGGCCGACCACGTCGGCTCGGCTGTGCCGGATGACCTCGGCGACGCGTTCGAGGTCGAGTTCGCCGTCGGCACCGATTCCGGCGTGCATGTTGAAGCTGACCGCCCGCAGCACGTCCGGCGGGCCGCCGGGTGCCGCTGTTCCAGAGAGCGCCGTTAGCACCGTGAACGCCAATACCGTCAGCACGCTGGTGAACACCCTCAGCGACCGCATGCCGCCCAACCTAGCCGGTCTTGACGGCGGCGTGGGCCAGGTGCTTCGCTGGCCCCCGGTGAATCTTCTGTCGTTGCTCTCGGACCTGACCAAGCGCGACCCCCACGCCATCATCGCGATCGACGTCGATCCCGACCGACCCGCACACGTGAGCCGTGCCGAGCTGTGGCGCAGGACGCTGCAGCTGCGGGCGGATCTGGCCACGGCGGGTGTCGCGCGTGGCGATGCCGTTGCGGTGTGCCTGCCCAACTGGTCCACCTGGCTCGACTGGCACGTCGCGGCCGCCTCGCTGGGCGCGCACGTGGTCGGTCTGCGACCACACTGCGGGGCAGAAGAGGTGACACCGGTGCTCCAGCGAGCCAGGCCCCGGGTGGTCGCGCTGCCGCACGCGCTACCCGGGTCACAGCTGCCGGACCTGCTGCGCGAAGCCACCGCGGGCGGCCAGCTCGCCCCGCCGGCTGTGGCCGTGGTCGCGGGCCCGCACGGCGAACCGCCGGTGGACCCGTCAGGCTACGACGTCGGAGGCGGCGCCTGGTTGCCCAGTGCGACGACCGCGGGCATGCCGATGCCGGTGACCAGCGGCGACGAACTCGCCGTGGCCTTCGCTCCCTCGCTCGCGGCTCACCTGGAGTCCTCGCTCGTGCGCTTCGCCGTCGACACCGCGCTGGCCATCGGATTGCGGCACGACGATGTGCTGGTGTGCGCCGAACCGCTGAGTTCACCACTGGGCCTCGGCTCGGCGCTGGCCGCCGTGGCGGGCGGGGCGACCTGCCTGCTCGAACCGACGCTGAAGCCGGGGAACCTGCTCGCCGCGCTGTCCCGCTTCGCGGCCACACACCTTGCCGCCGCAGGCGAGGTGATCTCGAAGCTGGCGAGGCAGTGGCACGACACGGCGGGGCCGAAAGTACCGAACTCGTGGCGCTGGCTCGGCGTCGCGCTAGCCGAGCGGGACATGGCCGAGCTCGCTCACCGGGCGGAGAAGGAACTGGGCGTCACGGTGTCGGGGCTGTACGGCTCCGCGGAGGTGCTGAGCCCGGCCGCGTTGTGGCCGCCGGACTCGGCGGCGCCTCGGCGGTGGTCGGCGGGCGGGCTGCCGGTGTCGAAGGACATCGAGGTCCGCGTCGTCGACCCGGACTCCGGCAGGCCGCTGCCCCCCGGTGAGACGGGAGAGCTGCAGTTTCGCGGCTACTGCCTCGTCGACCACTACCTCGGCGAGCCTGCCGCCCCGGCGCGGGTCACCGAGGATGGTTGGCTGTCGACGGGCGACCGCGGTGCGCTGCTCGGGAACGGTGAGTTCCGGCACGAAGGCCGGATCGCGGCGGTCGCGCGCGACTGAGCCCAACCATGAGTCCGTTGTGGACAGGTGTCGGCGCGAGGCGTGGTCAGCTTGTGCTCTACCGTTGAGCGCGTGGCGGGTGCGAGGAGATTGCTGGGCGGGCTCGCGGCCGTCGGTGTACTGACCGCCGCGGCGCTGTTGCTGCCGATCCCCGGCCCCGCCGAACTGCGGGCGTGGGCGAGCGGGGCGGGAGCGGCGGGGGCGCTGGTGTTACTGCTGGCCTACGCACTGCTGACGGTGGCTCCGATTCCACGGACGGTGTTCAATCTCGCCGCGGGCCTGCTACTCGGCGAGGCGCTCGGTATCGCCGTGGCGGTTGTGGCGACGGCGATCTCGGGGTGCCTGGCGTTCCTGCTGGCCAGGGCGGCGGGCGGGGACCTGCTTTCCCGCCTTTCTCGCGGGAGGCGGCTGCGTGCCGTGGCCGAGCGGCTCGCCGACGGCGGTGCGCTCGCGGTCGCCTCGCTGCGGCTCATCCCGGTGCTGCCGTTCGCGCCACTGAGCTACTGCTGCGGGCTTTCGCCGCTGCGGCTTCGCCCCTACCTGACCGGGACCGTGCTCGGCAGCCTGCCGGGAACGGTGGCCGTTGTGGTGCTCGGTGACGCGCTCACCGGCACGACCCCACCCGCACTCGTCGGCTGCTATCTCGCCTTCGCCGCACTCGGCGCGCTGGGTCTTTCGCGTGTGCTCTCTTCGGCGCAACGCCCTGCTCCACTGCCCGCGCGGGCGGGCGAGTAGGTCCTTGCCGCACGGCGGTTCACGAGGAGCCCAGGATGCGGAGCGCTACACTCAACCGGGCGCGGATCAGCACGGTTCGTGCCCGAAGTCCATTCCCCGATCGCGGAACACAGCCGAGGAGCAGGCGCCATCGACACCGGTCAGTTGATCGCAGGCCACTACCGCCTCGTCGAGCACGTCGGCAGCGGTGCCATGGGCATCGTCTGGCGAGCGATCGATGAGCGCCTCGAACGGTCAGTCGCCGTGAAGCAGATCGTGACCCAGCCCGGGCTCTCCGATGACGAGCGCGCGACCATGCGGCAACGCGCGATGCGTGAGGCACGCAACGCGGCGCGGTTCCAGCATCCCAACGCGATCGTGGTCTTCGACATCGCCGAGCACGCGGGCGAACCGTGCCTGGTGATGGAGTACCTGCCGTCCCGCAGCCTTTCGGCGATCCTCGCCGAGCGGGGAACCCTTCCGGTGCCGGAGGTCGCGCGCATCGGCGAGCAGGTGGCCGCGGCACTGGTCGCCGCGCACCGCGCCGGGATCGTGCACCGCGACATCAAGCCGGGCAACATCCTCATCGACGACAACGGCACCTGCAAGATCACCGACTTCGGCATCTCCAGGGCCAGCGGCGATCTCACCCTGACCCAGACCGGCCTGATCGGCGGCACGCCCGCCTACCTCGCGCCGGAACTGGCCAGAGGCGCCGACCCCACGCCGAGCTCCGACGTGTTCGCCCTCGGCGCGACGCTTTACCACGCCATCGAGGGGCTTCCGCCCTACGGTGACAGCACCAACCAGCTCGCCCTGCTGTACGCGGCCGCCAACGGCAAGGTCAACCCGCCCACCCGGGCAGGTGCGGCGACCGCGTTGCTGATGAGCCTGCTGCGCACCGAGCCGCAAGAGCGCCCGAGCATGAACGAGGCAAGGGACCGCCTCGCGACACTGGCCACCAGCGAGGCCAACGGCAACTCCTCCCCCGCCACCCGGGTGTCTCCCCCGCTGCCGGTCGCCGGGGCAGGCGCCAAACCCGCCACGGCCGAGCCGCCTCGGGCACCGGCGCCGCCACCGCCGTGGCAACGCAACGCGGCGGAGGCTCCCAGGCACAACCCCACCTCGACCTACCCGCCGGTTCCTCCCCGAAACGGCGCGAACAACGGCGCCGGTGCCGGTAACGGCAGACGCAAGCCGCTCGTTTTCGGCGCGATCGGGCTCGCGGCGGCGCTGGTCGTCACCGTGCTCATCGTCGCACTGAACACGGGCGGCACGGACGATCCGAACACCGCGAACCAGGGCGGCAGCACCGCATCGAGCGCACCACCGAGTTCCGGCCCCCCGTCCACCAGCGAAAGCAACCAGGTCCAGAACTCCGATTCCGCTGTCGACTGGGGTGTAGCAGGGCAGCGCGTCATCGACTTCTACGACGACCCGGAGAAGAACTGGGACATGCTGACCCCTGCCAGTCAGGCACTGTTCGGCGATAAGAAGGCGTACAAGGACTACTGGGACGACCACGAGATCCGGAATCTGCAGAGCGCGGTGGCGTACAAGCGCGCGAACAACCCCGACGGCTCCGTCGACATCAGTGTCAACGTCGACTTCGGCAGCGGGCTGCGGCCGATGTACCTCACGGTGCTCGACTCCGGTGGCAAACTGCTGCTGGACGGTGACCCGCGCCCTGAGCACAACGTCCAACGCTGATGCACAGCGCCCGCGGCCTGGCTTACCGTTGACTCATGACCGAGACACCGGGACGCCACCCGCGCTTCGACGACGACCTCGTCGGGCTCGACCCGGACGACCCGGAGGCGCGGGCCTTCGCCGAGCATCTGGACCGGATGCAGCGCTGCGATCCCGCGTTCACCGTCGAGGCGTCGATCAAGGGCGTTGCGGAGTTCGCCGACGGTAGCAACCGCGCGGGCGGGCTGCGCTGGTGGATCGCCGCGCTGGTGGTGCTCCTGATCATGACCGGTGTGGTGGTGACCGCTTGGGACACGCTCGGCGACCTGCTGAGTTGGCTGTCCAGGTAGCCTGGGGCGCATGGAACCTGTCACCGGTGCCGAGCCCAGCGTGGCGAAATCCGAGCAGGAATGGCGTCAGGAACTCACTGCCGAGGAGTACGCCGTGCTGCGGCAGGGCGCGACCGAGCCGCCGTTCACCGGCGAGTACACCGACACCTCCACCACCGGCGTGTACGAGTGCAGGGCATGCGGAGCCGAATTGTTCCGCAGCGACACCAAGTTCGAAAGCCACTGCGGCTGGCCGTCGTTCTTCGATCCGGCCGATTCCGACGCCGTGCTGCTGCGAGAGGACCGCTCGCTGGGAATGGTCCGCACCGAGGTGTTGTGCGCCTCCTGCCACAGCCACCTTGGCCACGTCTTCGAAGGCGAGGGCTACCCCACCCCAACCGACCAGCGGTACTGCATCAACTCGATCGCGCTGCGACTGGTGCCTGCCGGGTCGTGAGCACGGCGGGCACCCCGACCCGGCGCGAGCTCACGGCAGGTTGAGCACCAGTTCCCCCGGCTGCACGCGCGTGCCGGTGTAGAAGGGGATTTCTTCCCGCACATGCCTGCGGGCCTCGGTGCCGCGCAGGTGCCGCATCAGGTCGACGATCCGGTGCAGTTCGTCGGCCTCGAACGCGAGCATCCACTCGTAGTCGCCGAGGGCGAACGAGGCGACCGTGTTCGCCCGCACGTCGGGGTAGTCGCGGGCCTGCATCCCGTGGTCGGCGAGCATCTGGCGCCGCTCGTCGTCCGGAAGCAGGTACCACTCGTAGGACCGGACGAACGGGTACACGCACACGTACTTGCGGGGTTCCTCGCCCGCGAGGAAAGCGGGCACGTGGCTCTTGTTGAACTCGGCGGGACGGTGCAGCGCGAACTGGCTCCACACCGGGGTGGACACCCGGCCAAGCGGCGTGCGCCGGAACCCGGTGTAGGCAGCCTGGACCTGCTCGGGTTCCTCGGCGTGCCACCAGATCATGTAGTCGGCGTCAGCCCGCAGCCCGGCGACGTCGTAAACGCCACGGACGACAACGCCCTTGCCTTCGAGCGCGTCGAGGTACTCGACGGTCTCGGCGGCCGCCTGCCCCCTGTCGTCGGGCAGCCGCCCCGGTTCGACGCGAAACACCGACCAGGCGGTGTAGCGGATGGTGTCGTTGAGTTCTTGGTAGTTCAGGCGCGCCATGCCCCTATCGTCCCACCAGTCGGGCCACGGCCGCGTCCGCGGTGGCGATACAGGCAGGGATGCCGACGCCGTGCAGTGTCGCGCCGGCTACCTCCAGCCCGTCGATCTCGGCGACGGCGCGTTCGATACGCCGTACCCGCCGCAGGTGGCCGACGCCGTACTGCGGCAGGCCCCCACCCCACCGCTGCACCAGCGTGTCCACCGGCTCGGCGGTGCATCCGGTGAGTTCGGCGAGGTCGGAGCGCACCAGGCGCACCAGTTCCTCGTCGCGAGCGCGCAGCGCCGCGGTGTCACCGAAGCGACCGACCGAGCCGCGGATCAGCACCGGAGCGCCCTGCCCGGCGTGGTGGCCCCACTTGCGTGCGGAGAAGGTGAACGCCTTTGCCGTGAACGGTGTGCCGTCCGCGCGCAGCTCACCTTCGCCTATCAGCACTCCCGATGCCCGCGGCAGCTCGGTTCGCGGCGGCAGCGCGAGTCCGACGACCGCCATGGAGGCCAGCTCCACCTCCGCGAAGGCGGCGGAGGCCTCCTGCGCGACCTCGGCCAGCAACCTGCTCGCTGCGGGCGCGGGCACGGCCAGCACCACGGCGTCCGCGTCGAGTTCCGCGTCGGCGGTGGCGTGCGCCGCGGCGACGGCACCCAACACCAGCCGCCAGCCGTCACCGCGCCTGTGCAGTGCCCGCACCGGTGCGCCGAAGCGCACCTCGGCACGGGACGCGGCGGCGAGCCTGTTCACCAGCGTGCCGAGCCCACCGGTGAGGGTCGCGAACACCGGCGAGCCACCCGGCTCGCTCGGCAGCAGGTTGGCGGCCGCCTCGGTCAGCGATCGTGCGCCCGCGTCAACCGCGGCCGCGAGTGCGGGCATGGTGGCACGCATGCCCAGCCCATCGGAGCCACCCGCGTACACGCCCGCGAGCAGCGGGTCGACCAGGCGGTCCACGAGTTCGTCGCCGAACCGCTGCCGCAGCAGCTCGCCCAGCGACACATCGCCCTCGGCCTCCCGAGGCAGCGACAGTCCTGGCAGGCTCGCCTCGGCCGCGACGGCGGCGGCACCGGCGGCCGACAGCACGTCACGCACGGCGTCCGGCGCGGCGGGCACGCCCATGACGGTGTGGCGCGGCAGCGGCAGCGTCCGGCCACCCGCGCGGACCGTCGCGGACACCGGTGCGGGGTGCGTCAGCTCCGCCCGCAGCCCGAGTTCCCGCGCCAGCTCGACCGCCTCCGGCCTGCGCGCCAGGAACGCCTCGGCCCCGACGTCGAAGGCACGCCCCGCGAGCTTGCCGGTGCGCAGCTTGCCACCGAGTTCGCCGGTCGCCTCGCAGATGGTGATGGTGGCGGCGGCGTCGAGCGCCGTCCGCAACCGGTACGCGGCCACCAGCCCCGAGATGCCCCCGCCGACTACCGCTACCCGCATGCTGACCTCACAAGCTGTGAACGAGCTCCACGACCCTGCTCAGCACGCCGGGATCGGTCTGTGGCAGCACGCCGTGGCCCAGGTTGAAGATGTGGCCCGCCGCCGTCCTGCCCTCCTCGACGATGCGCCGCACCTCGGTTTCCACCACCGGCCACGGCGCCATGAGCAACGCCGGGTCGAGGTTGCCCTGCACGACGGGCGCGGGCCCACCCGGCAGCGCGAGCCTTCGGACGGCTTCGTCGAGCGGCACCCGCCAGTCGACCCCCACCACGTCGGCGCCCGCTTCCCGCATGGCGGTGAGCAGCTCGCCGGTACCGACACCGAAGTGGATGCGCGGCACCCCGTAGCCGCCCGCACCGGCCAGCACCTTGGCCGAGTGCGGTAGCACGAACTCGCGGTAGTCGCGCTCGGAGAGGGCGCCGGCCCAGGAGTCGAACAGCTGGATGGCGTCGACGCCGGCCTCGAGCTGGACTCGGAGGAAGGTCAGGGTCACTTCGGCCAGCGTGTCGGCGAGTTCGTGCCACAGCCGGGGATCGCTGTGCATGAGGGCCTTGGTGTGCTCGTGGTTGCGGCTCGGCCCACCCTCGATCAGGTAGGAGGCGAGGGTGAACGGCGCTCCCGCGAAACCGATGAGCGGCGTGTTGCCGAGCCGGGACAACAGCAGCTCGACCCCGTCGGCGACCGCGCGCAGCCGGTCGGGTTCCAGCCTCGGCAGCTCCCTGACGGCATCGCGTGAGCGCACGGGTGTAGCCACCACCGGGCCCGTGCCAGGCACGATGTCGATCTCAACGCCTGCCGCGTACAGCGGCACGACGATGTCGCTGAACAGGATCGCCGCGTCCACCCCGTGCCGCCGTACCGGTTGCAGGGTGATCTCGGCCAGCAGTTCGGGATCGAGACAGGCCGTGAGCATCGGCACGCCTTCCCGAACCTCCCGGTACTCGGGCAGCGAGCGACCCGCCTGGCGCATGAACCACACGGGGACCCGCGACGGCCTGCCGCCTCTCGCGGCGACCAACAGCGGCGCGTCGGCGAGCTCGCGGCGGGCCGAGACCTGAGATGTTGTCATCATCGCTATCGTGCCACGCGGTGTCGGAGTGGGTTCTCTCGGCGCGTCCTCGCCCGACTCGCGGCGGGCGCGGCTTACAGTCGGGCGGTGACCGCCATGACCCAGGCGCCCGAGGAGTTCCGTGCCGCCGTCGCCACGCTGGAGTCCGTGCGTCCGCGACCGGAGGTTCGCCTGGAGGAGATCCGGGCACCGCAGCGGCTGGCGCCGTGGGCGCACGCGCTCAGCGGTGAGACCAGCGGACCCGGTGACGTGCTGGCTTCCGGCAGACTAGTCCTGCTCCACGATCCCGAAGGCCAGGAAAGCTGGGACGGCGTGTTCCGACTCGTGCTCTACGTACGCGCCGAACTCGACCGTGAACTCGCCACCGACCCCTTCCTGCCGACGGTGGGCTGGTCGTGGCTCACCGAGGCGCTGGAGTCCTCCGGCGCGGCATGGAAGGCGCTGGGCGGCACGGTGACCGAGACCTCATCGGCGCGGTTCGGCGACATCGCCGCCCAGGGCCGCACCGACGACATCGAGTTGCGGGCCTCGTGGACCCCAGCCAGCGCCGATCTACGATGCCACTGTGATGCGTTCTGCCGGGTCCTGTCGAGCTACGCGGGGCTACCACCAGTGGGTGTCACGATGTTCGATCAGCGGCAGTCGTCTGACCCGTCCTGACCCCTGAGGCCGCCACGAACGGGCGGCGCGGCTGCGTTCACGGCACCGCCCGGCCGGGCCACCCCCGCCTTCCTTCCGAGATCGGCGCGGGTGATACTGGAGCCTCTCGCGAGACGCTCCCTCCCCCACCCCGCCCTCGGGCAAACCACCCGCATTCGCCCTGCACAGAGCATCTGCACGCGCGCCTGAATATCCGGATTCCTGTTATATCGCCGACGCTTCGCTATGTGTTAACCACTCGCTGTGTATTAACTCGATCGTGCTATGGGGGGAGACGCGAGTAACTACCCGATTGGGATAGATACGTGTTCGATCCCCCCACTGACCCACTCGGGCGGCTAGAGTGCATGCGACGACACCACTTTCGGTCTAAAGCTGGCGCGGCTGATTGGCCGAAAGTCCCGGTGCCGGTCGGGGGGCACGACCGACTCCAGGGAGGTAGTGACGTGGCTGCCGTCGGCTTTACCCAGGCCGTCCGATCCACGCCAGCCGGCGCGTTGCCGGCGAGCATGGTCCCGCACCCGCGGGAGGAACTGTTTTCGGTGCTGGTGGTAGACGACCACCCGCTGTTGAGGGAGGCGATTGCCGCACGACTGGCGCAAATGGGCGCGGGCACGGTCCACGAGGCCGCGACCGTAGCCGAGGCGCGGGCGAGGGCTACGGCCACCGGGCCGTGTGACCTCGCGATCCTCGACCTCGGCCTGCCTGATGGCAGTGGAATCGAACTCGTCACCGAGCTTCGAACCAACGGTTGGCCCCGCGTCGTCGTGCTGGCGTCGTCCGACGATCCGTACGCCGTCCGCTCGGCATTCCAGGCGGGCGCCCAGGCCTACCTGCTGAAATCCGCGTCGCCGGTGGTAGTCACCGACGGCGTGCGCAGGGTGCTCGAAGGCGGCGTGTACGCCGACCCGAGCGTGGCGCCCGTGCTGGCCACCGGTACCCGCGTGCCGGGCACCGACAACACCCCGCGCGAGCTGTCCGCTCGGGAGGTCGAGGTGCTGCAACTCGTCGCGGACGGGCAGTCGAACAAGGAGATCGGTGAGGAGCTGAGCCTCTCCGCGCTCACGGTGAAGTCCCACCTGTCGCGGATCGGGCGCAAGCTCGGAACCGGAGACCGCGCACAGATGGTCGCGTTGGCCATGCGGGCCGGTGTGATCCGCTAGTTACGAGGGTCCCTACGGGGCGGGCGAACCAGGCGCGGCTTTCCCGTCCCGTAGGGTTCACTCTTGTGGACAACGCAGATCACGGCGCGGGTGTGCCGCTGGAGTCTGCGCCCATGCCGCCGTCCATACCGTTGAGGGAACCGGCGGGCGGCACCCCACCGGTCGCCTCCGAACCCGAGCAACTGCGCCGGGCGTGCGACCGGCTGGCGGCGGGCAGCGGCTCGATCGCGGTCGACACCGAGCGCGCCTCCGGGTACCGGTACTGGCCAAGGGCCTACCTCGTACAGGTCCGGCGCGAGGGCTCCGGCACTGTGCTCATCGACCCCATACCGCTGCGCGATCACCTCGAACCACTCGGTGCCGTGCTCGCCGACACCGAGTGGGTGCTGCACGCCGCGTCGCAGGATCTGCCGTGCCTCGCCGATCTCGGACTGCGGCCGCCGTCACTGTTCGACACCGAGCTGGCGGGCAGGCTGGCGGGCTACGAGCGGGTGGCACTGGGCACGCTGGTGGAGAACCTACTGGGCTACAAGCTGGAGAAGGGCCACAGCGCGGCCGACTGGTCGAAACGGCCGCTGCCGACCGACTGGCTCAACTACGCCGCGCTCGACGTCGAGTTGCTGGTGCCGCTTCGGGAGAAGCTGGAAGCCGAGCTTTCAGCACAGGGCAAGCTGGAATGGGCGCGGCAGGAGTTCGAGTGGGTGCGGACCTCAGGCAGCCAGCCCGCGCCGCGCTCGGAGCCGTGGCGACGTACCTCCGGCATTCACAAGGTCCGCACCGCTCGCGGGCTCGCCGCCGTCCGTGCGCTGTGGCAGGCGCGCGACGAGCTCGCCCGCAAGCGTGATCGCGCACCGAGCCGCATTCTGCCCGACAGCGCCATCATCAACGCCGTGCTCGCCGATCCCCGCACCACGGCCGACCTGCAGGCCCTGCCGGTGTTCGGAGGCCGGGTGCAGCGCCGCTACACCGGCAACTGGCTGCGTCACCTACAGGCGGCGCGAACGCTGCCTGCGTCGGAACTGCCCAACCCTTCGCCACCCAATGACGGCCCGCCGCCGCCCAACCGGTGGGCGGACAAGGACCCCGATGCGGCCGCGCGGCTGGCCGCCGCGCGCACGGCACTGACCAAGCTGGCCGAGCATCACCGGCTGCCGGTGGAGAACCTGCTGCTTCCCGACCTGCTGCGGCGAACCTGCTGGCGCCCGCCGCCGGACGCTTCCCCCGAGGGGGTAGCCGAGGTACTACGCGCCGCGGGTGCGCGGCCGTGGCAGATCGAACTCACCGCCGACGAACTGAGCAAGGCGCTGCATACCCACGCCTGAGCACGGCTCAGCCCATGCTGTCGGGATGTGGGCCGGTACGGTACCCGTCGTCCAGCGTGGCCATCATCGACATGTCGTGCTCGTCTAGTTCGAAATCGAAGATGTCGATGTTCTCGGCGATCCGTTTCGGCGTCACCGACTTCGGGATCACCACGTGACCCAATTCGACATGCCAGCGCAGCACCACCTGCGCGGGTGTCTTGCCGTGCTTGCGGGCGAGCCTGTCCAGCACCTCGTCGCCCAGCCGTGCCCCGCCACGCGCGATCGGCGCCCACGCCTCGGTGACGATGCCGTGGGCGGAATGGAACGCCCGCAGCTGCGACTGCTGTAGCCACGGGTGCAGCTCGATCTGGTTGACGGCCGGTGCCACGCCGGTCTCATCCAGCAGCCTGCGCAGGTGCTCGACCTGGAAGTTGGACACCCCGATCGCGCGGGCTCGACCTTCTTCGGCGAGCTTGCGCAGCGCCTGCCACGTCGGCACGTACCTGTCCGCCGAGGCAACCGGCCAGTGGATGAGGTAGAGGTCGACGTAGTCGAGCCCGAGCAGGTTCAGGCTGGTGTCGAAGGCGCGCATGGCCTCGTCGTAGCCGTGGTCGGTGTTCCACAGCTTGGTGGTGACGAACACGTCCTCGCGGGCCAGGCCCGACTCCGCGACCGCGACACCGACTCCGCGCTCGTTGCGGTACAACGTCGCGGTGTCCACGCTGCGGTAGCCCGCGTCGAACGCGGTCCGCAGCGCACCGACCACCTCGTCGTCGGGGATCTTGTAGACACCGAAACCCACCTGGGGCATGTGGACACCGTTGTTCAGCTCGACCGTGGGAACCATGCCCCGACCGTAGCCGCCTACGCAGTCGAGGGCAGCTGCACGGTCACCGAGAGTCCGCCGCCTACCACCGGTTCGGCCGTCACCGATCCGCCGTGCGCCCGCACCGCCGCCCGCACGATCGACAGTCCCAGCCCGGCGCCGGACCGCGCCGTGCGGGCCACGCCTGCCCGCCGAAACGGTTCGAACAGCTCCGAAACCGTCACCGGGTCGATGAGCTGTCCCGACGAGCGCACGGTGAGTGTGGACCAGCGGTCGCCGGGACGCGTGCAGACCTCGATCCAGCCCCCGTCCAGGTTGTGCCGCACCGCGTTCTCCAGCAGGTTGCCTGCGACCCGTTCGAGCAACGCCAGATCGCCTGTCGTCGCAGCGGGCGCGGTGTTGAACTCCACGCGCAGCCCCCGTTTGTCGGCCTCGGACCGCACCGCGCGCCACGCGGTGTCCACCACCGCGGCCAGGTCCACCCGCTCAATGACGGCGACACCAGCGCCGTCGGTGCGTGCCAGCAGCAGCAACGAACCGACCAGCCGCTCGGCGCGCTCGGTGGCTTCGCGGACCACCTCGGCCATCCTGCGCAGCTCCACCTCGTCGGCGGCGGTGTCGGACAACGTGACGTCGAGTTCGGTGCGGATCACCGAAAGCGGGGTGCGCAGCTCGTGGCTGGCGTTGGCGACGAAGTGCCGCTGCGCGTCGAAAGCCGCCTGCAACCGGTCGAGCATCGCGTCGAAGGTGTGCGCCAGTTCGGCCAGCTCGTCGCGAGTACGCAGCGTCCCGATGCGCTCGCCCATGGATTCCACGGACAACCGGCGCGCGGTATCGGTGATCTCGCGAAGCGGGCGCAGTACCCGGGAGGTGAACGTCCACGCCAGGATCGCCGCCGCCACCACCACGAAGAAGAACGCGACGGCACCGGCCAGCAACATCCGCTGCCTCGCGTGCTCACGCAGGTACTCGGCCAGCACCGACGCTTCCACCTCGACACCGTCCACCCGCACCGTCGTGCCGGGTGGCAGCTCGGGAACGGCGGCGACCGAGTCGCCGACCAGGCGCCAGGCCAGCCACAACAACACCACGCTCACCACCGCCACCAGCACGGTCGCGAGCACGGTGATGCGAGCACGCAGACCGCGTGCGGGCAGGCCGGGCAGGCGCATCACCCCTCGAGGGAACCAGAACCCGTCTTCGAACCCGCACCGGGGACCCGGTAACCGGAACCAACCACGGTCTCGATGATGCCGGGCTCACCGAGCTTCTTTCGCAGGGTCATGACGGTGACCCGGACCGTGGTGGTGAACGGGTCGGCGTTTTCGTCCCACACCCGCTCCAGCAGATCCTCGCTGCTGACGACGGCCCCTCCCGCCGAAAGCAGCACCTCGAGCACCCCGAACTCCTTGCGGGTGAGGTCGACCAGCTGACCCCGCCGGTGCACCGTCCGCCTCGCCGGGTCGAGTTCGACGTCGTCGGCCGTCAGCACCGGTGGGGCGGGCGGTGTCGCCCGCCTTCCCAGTGCCCTGACCCGTGCCACCAGCTCGGGAAACGCGAACGGCTTCGCGAGGTAGTCGTCGGCGCCGAGAGACAGCCCCTCGACGCGGTCGGACACCGCACCGCTGGCGGTGAGCATCAGCACCCTGGTCAGCTCGCCGGAGGTAACGATCTCCTTGCACAGCTCGTCGCCGGACATGCCGGGCAGGTCACGGTCGAGCAGCACCACGTCGTAGCGTGTGATCGACACCTTCTCGTGGCCGTCGTCACCGTTGAGCGCTACGTCGACCGCCATGCCCTCCCTGCGCAACCCGCGCGCGATCGCCTCGGCAAGCGGCTCTTCGTCCTCGACTACCAGTACCCGCACGTCAACACCGTTCCACAGCTTCCTGAGAAGAACCTTACGCCGGGTTCGCTGTCGCGAAGCCGGGCGGCGGCACCGGCGAGTCTCAGTCGCGGGGTGACTCCACCGCCGCCTCGTCGGCCGCCTGCGCATCGCCGATCCGGTTGGCTGCCCATTCGGTGACCTTGCGCGCCACGTCCTGCGCGGTCAGCCCGACACCGGCCAGCACCTGCTCGCGGGAGCCGTGTTGCAGGAACCGCTGCGGCACACCGAGGTCGCGCAACGGGACGTCGCAGTCGGCGTCGCGCAGTGCGGCGGCGACCGCCGAACCGAAGCCGCCGTGCCTTCCGCAGTCCTCCACGGTAACCACCAACCGGTGCGAAGCGGCCAGCTCCACCAGCTCGGGCGCGACCGGAAGCACCCAGCGCGGGTCCACCACGGTCACGCCTATCCCCTGATCGGCGAGCCGATCTGCCGCCGAAAGCCCGAGCCCGGCGAACGCCCCCACGGCGACGAGCAGCACGTCCTCCGACCCGCCCCTGCGCAGCACGTCGACGGTACCGAGGCGTTCAACCGCGGGCACCGATTCCACGACCGAACCCTTGGAGAACCGCAGGGCGGTCGGGCCGTCCGAAACCGCGATCGCCTCACGCAGCTCCTCACGCAGCGTGCCGGCGTCGCGAGGCGCGGCCACCCGCATCCCGGGGACCATTCCCAGCAGGGAGAGGTCCCACATGCCGTGATGGCTCGGGCCGTCTGGCCCGGTGATACCGGCCCGGTCGAGCACCAGCGTGACGGGCAGCCGGTGCAGCGCCACGTCCATCAGCACCTGGTCGAACGCGCGGTTGAGGAACGTGGAGTACACCGCGACCACCGGGTGCTTGCCACCCATCGCCAGCCCGGCGGCCGAGGTCACCGCATGCTGCTCGGCGATGCCGACGTCGAACCACCTGTCGGGGAACTCCTCCGCGAAGGTATGCAGCCCGGTGGAACGCAGCATCGCCGCCGTGATCGCGACCACGTCCTCGCGCTCGGCGCCGATGGCGGCCAGTTCGTCACTGAAGACCGAGGTCCAGCTCGGCCCCTTCACCGGCGGCAGCCCGGTTCGAGGGTCGATGGGGTCGGTCTGGTGCATCTGGTCGGCCTGGTGGTTCACCGCGGGCGGGTAACCGTGACCCTTCTCGGTGACCGCGTGCACGATCACAGGGCCACCGAACGCCTTGGCACCGGCCAGCGCCTTCTCCAGCGCGGGGATGTCATGCCCGTCCACCGGGCCGAAGTACTTGAGGCCGAGATCGGAGAACATCACCTGCGGGCTCAACGCGTCCTTGATTCCCGCCTTGGCCGCATGCAGGGCCGTGTAGATGGGCTTGCCCACCACCGGGGTGTGCTGCAGCAGTTCCCGCCCGCCGTCGAGGAGCCGCTCGTAGCCCGGCCGTAGCCGCAGCGAAGCAAGGTGTTCGGCCAGCCCTCCGATAGTGGGTGAGTAGGACCTGCCGTTGTCGTTGACCACGATCACCACGGGCCGTTGCGGGTCGGCGGCGATGTTGTTCAGCGCCTCCCAGCACATCCCGCCGGTGAGGGCACCGTCTCCGACCACGGCGACGGCGTGCCGTCCGCCTCCTTCGAGTTGGAAGGCCTTCGCCAGCCCGTCGGCGTAGGAAAGCGCCGTCGAGGCGTGGCTGTTCTCGATGTGATCGTGCTCGCTCTCCGCGCGGGAGGGGTAGCCCGCGATGCCGCCGAGTTGCCGCAGGTTGTCGAAGCCGCTGTGGCGGCCGGTGACGATCTTGTGGACGTAGGCCTGGTGGCCGACGTCGAACAACAGCGCGTCACGCGGCGAGTC
This sequence comes from Saccharomonospora amisosensis, assembly GCF_011761185.1. Classification (NCBI taxonomy): domain Bacteria; kingdom Bacillati; phylum Actinomycetota; class Actinomycetes; order Pseudonocardiales; family Pseudonocardiaceae; genus Saccharomonospora; species Saccharomonospora amisosensis. Next base: position 3,092,776 of record NZ_JAAOYM010000001.1, read on the forward strand.
GAAGACCCGATGCAGCGCCAGCGTCAGTTCGACGACACCGAGGTTCGGTCCGAGGTGGCCGCCCGCCCTGCACACCTTGTCGACAAGGAAATCCCTGATCTCTCCAGCCAGTACCTCAAGCTCGTCGTGGTCCATTCGCTTGAGGTCGGCCGGTCCGTGCACGGACTCCAGCAACGTCACGCTCCACCTCGCTCGCCATCGGTCGCCATCAGTCGCAATCGCCTTCGCTGCCTCGCCCGCCCAGTCTAGGAGAGCGCGGACGGATGAACTCGACCTCAACCGAGTGGATCGCCTCCAGCGTGAAAATACCGTGTGCAGTCGCTGCCGGGCCTCACCCGGTCGGCGACGTCCGCGACAGGTCCGGCACCGAGGGTGTGCGGGGCCGCGCCGGGTTTCTCACCGCTCACCTCGTGCGACGATGTCGCTTTCGGTGAGGGAGTGATCATGTCCACCTGCCTGGTGGTGATGGGCGTGTCGGGCGCGGGCAAGAGCACGCTCGCCCGGCCGCTGGCGGCACGGCTGTGCTGGCCGGTGGCGGAGGCCGACGACTTCCATCCCGACGCCAACATCGCGAAGATGGCCTCGGGGGTGCCACTCACCGATGCCGACAGGGCGCCGTGGCTGGCAGCCATCCGCGACTGGATCAACGCGCAGGCCGAAACGGGGCCCGGCGCGGTGGTCACGTGTTCGGCGTTGAAGCGGCGCTACCGAGACTCGCTGCGAGCCGCCCGTGCCCGCGTTCGGTTCGTCCACCTCGAAGGCTCCCGTGACGTCATCGCGGGCAGGCTGGCCACCCGCACGGGTCACTTCATGCCGCCGTCCCTGCTGGAGTCGCAGTTCGGCGACCTCGAACCTCTCGCACCCGACGAGGACGGGGTCACCGTCGATGTCGGTGACAGTCCACAGCGGATCATCGAAGCGGCGCTGGCCCTGCTCCGGCCCCGCGACTACCCGGCCTCAGGCGAGACACATCACTGAGGCACATCACTGGGGAAGCTGACCACGACACCGGCGTCCACCACCACCGACTCACCCGCGCCGCAACAGCGCGATGCACTCGACGTGGTGGGTCATCGGGAACGCGTCGAAGGCACGCAGCCGGTCCAACCGGTAGCCCCGGGCGGCGAAGGTCGCGAGGTCTCTGGCCAGCGCGGCGGGATCGCACGCCACGTACACCACACGCTCTGGTCGCGCACCGGACACGGCTTCAACCACCGCCTTGCCCGCGCCTTTGCGCGGTGGGTCGAGCACGACGACCTCGGGCCTTTCGTGGCGGCGGTTCGATCTGCCGCGCGACTCGCGCAGCACCCGTTCCACGGCGCCGCGGCGCCAGCGCACCTGTGGCGCCCCGGCGGTGTTCGCCTCGCCGTCGGCGACCGCGCGGCGATCCGCCTCCACCGCCAGCACCCGGCCGCCCACCCCGACCTGCTGCGCCAGCACCCCGGCGAACAGCCCGGCTCCCGCGTACAGATCCCATGCCAATCCGTCTCGCGACGCCTCGGCCCACTGGTCCACCACGCTCGCGAACGTCTCGGCCGCTTCCGGGTGCACCTGCCAGAACCCGTGCGCGGACAGCCGCCAGCGCCGCCCTGCCGCACGCTGTACCGCCACACCGCCCACCCGCTGTTCGCCCGCCTCGCGCACGTGCACCTGGCCATCGGAGTCGGAGGTGACCTCGATCTCGTTCCCGGGACCCCACCTGCGCGGCAGCACCGCCCGCACCGCCGCCGTGGTGGTGATGGGGCAGTCGGTCAGCGGGACGATCCGGTGGCTGCGATGGGCGCGCAGCCCCGCCCTGCCATCCTGTGCGGCCACGAACCTCACCCGGGTGCGCCAGCGCAGCAGGCCACCTGGCAAGGCCTCCACCCGCACGGGCCGCTCGATTCCGGCCAGCCGCCGTAGCTGCTCGGACACCACCGCGGCCTTGAGGTCGAGTTGCGCGTCGGCCGCGGCATGCTGCCAGTCACAACCGCCGCACAGTCCCGGCCCTGCGACCGGACACGGTGGGGTGACCCGCTGCGGCGAAGCACTGAGTACCTTGACGGCGTCCGCACGGCAGAACGACTTGCCCGCGTCCTCGGTGACCTCGGCCAGCACGCGCTCACCCGGCAGCGCGTGCCGCATGAACACCACCCGTCCGTCCACCCGGGACACGCAATGCCCACCGTGTGCCACGGGACCGACCTCGATCTCGAAGGTACGGCCCTGCCAGCTCTCGCTCACGACTTCGGCTCCCTGGTCCGGTCACCGTTGCCCCGTCGCTCGAACAAGCCGCGCCGGACATCACCGGCGACCGGCCTGCTGCGGTCGGCGCGCCGTGACGCACGCTTGGACGACTCCAGTTGCCAGGGCACGCTCGTCACCATCACCCGTGACTGGAACAGCAGCCTGCTCTTCAGCCGCAGCGCGCTGTGGTTGTGCAGCAACTGCTCCCACCAGCGGCCCACCACGTACTCCGGGATGAAGATGGTGACCACGTTACGGGGCTGGTCGCCCTTGACCCGCTTGACGTAGTCCAGCACCGGCCTTGTGACCTCTCGGTAGGGCGACTCGACGACCTTCAGCGGGATCGAGAAGCCGTGCTCGTCCCAGGCACGCACGAGCTTTCTGGTCTCGGCGTCGTCCACGTTGACGGTGACCGCCTCCAGCACGTCGGGCCTGGTCGCCTTGGCGTAGGACAGCGCCCGCAGCGTGGGCCGGTGCAGCTGAGACACCAGCACGATCGCGTGGTTGCGTGCGGGGAGTGTGACCTGCTCGCCCTCAATCTCCTTTAGCTCCTCTGCGACCCGGTCGTAGTGCCTGCGGATGCCACCCATCACGAAGTAGATGACCGCCATGGCCACGATCGAGATCCACGCACCCGCCAGGAACTTGGTCACCAGGATCACCACGAGCACAGCCGAGGTCATCACAAGACCGAAGCCGTTGGTCAGCTGCGCCCTGCGCATCGCGCGCCGTGCCGCCGGGTCCCGCTCGTCGCGCAGCAGCCGGTTCCAGTGCCGGATCATGCCGCTCTGGCTGAGCACGAAGGACACGAAGACACCCACGATGTAGAGCTGGATGAGCTGGGTGACCTCCGCGTTGAAAGCGATCACCAGCACGATGGCGAACCCGGCGAGGAACAGGATCCCGTTGCTGAACGCCAGCCGGTCGCCCCTGGTGTGCAACTGCCGGGGCAGGAACCTGTCCTGCGCGAGGATCGATCCAAGCACCGGGAAGCCGTTGAACGCCGTATTGGCGGCCAGGACCAGGACCAACCCGGTGAAGAAGATGACGTACCAGACTCCCGGCTGGAAATCCGTGAACACCGCACCCGCCAGCTGGGCGACGAGTGTCTTCTGCTCGTAACCCGCAGGGGCATTGACCAGTTGCTCCGCCGGGTTCTCCGCGATAACCGCGCCGGTAAGTCTGGCGAGGAAGAGCAGGCCGAGGAACATCGCGATCGCCAGCACGCCCATCATCAGCAGCGTGGCAGCCGCGTTGCGCCCCCTGGGTTTGCGGAACGCGGGCACCCCGTTGGCGATCGCCTCCACACCGGTTAGCGCCGCGCTTCCGGAGGAGAACGCCCGCAGTATCAGGAACGCGAACCCCAACCCGGCCAGGTGCTGCTCCTCCGCGACGAGCTCCAGGTCCGCGCTTTCGGCCCGCAGCTCGTCACCGAACGCGAACGTGCGCACAAGGCCCCAGACGATCATGCCGAGGATGCCGACCACGAACGCGTAGGACGGGATCGCGAAAGCCGTGCCCGACTCGCGCACGCCACGCAGGTTCATCGCGGTCAGCAACAGGATCGCGACCACCGCGAACTGCACCTTGTGGGTGGCGACGAACGGAATCGCCGAGCCGATGTTCGCCGCGGCCGAGGCGATCGACACCGCCACCGTCAGGATGTAGTCGACCAGCAGCGCGCTACCCACGATCAGGCCCCATCGGGGACCGTGGTTGACGGTGGCCACCTCGTAGTCGCCGCCGCCCGAGGTGTAGGCGCGCACGTTCTGCCGGTAGGAGGCCACGACCGCTGCCATGACCAACGCCACCACGAGACCGATCCACGGGCTGTAGACGTAGGCCGAAGCCCCGGCGATCGACAGCATGAGCAGGATCTCTTCGGGGGCGTATGCCACGCTCGACATGGGGTCGGAAGCGAACACCGGCAGCGCGATCCGCTTCGGCAACAGGGTGTGCTGGAGCCTGTCGCTACGAAACGGGCGACCCAGCAACAACCGCTTGGTCACGGTGGCGAACTTGGACACCGCTGGAGCGTAATGGCAGGCGTCGCGATGCCGCCTACAGACACCACCCCGGTCGCGTTCCCACCCGTCGATCAACTCAGGCAGGCATCGCGGCAGTTGGGCGTGGCAGCCACGCATCTCGGCGAACAGCGGCGCGCACAGCACCCTCACCGGCCTGCGCCGCATCCCGTTCCTCGGCAGAACTGGCAGAACTTCTCCAGGCCGCGGCGGGGTTCACTAGGCTGGGAGGCAACGGCGACGGCGGCAGGGGCAAGGGTGTCCGCGGGCGTGCTGCGGGTAGGTTCTGCGCTGGCGCTCACGGTCGCCACGAGCCGACAGGATGCTGGTGCCCGTACCGACACAGGAGGCAACGTGTACGTGGTGATCATGGGATGCGGCCGGGTCGGCGCGTCCCTTGCCGCGGCACTCGAACGGCTCGGCCACGAGGTGGCGGTCATCGACAGGGACCGCGACGCCTTCCGCAGACTCGGTAGTGACTTCCACGGCAGGCAAGTCGTCGGCATGGGGTTCGACCGCCAGGTGCTCATCGAGGCGGGTATCGAGCGCGCCGGGGCTTTCGCCGCGGTGTCGAGCGGCGACAACTCCAACATCATCTCCGCGCGGGTGGCCAGGGAGAACTTCGGGGTCGAACACGTCGTCGCCCGTATCTACGACCACAAGCGCGCCGCCGTGTACGAGCGGCTGGGCATCCCGACCGTCGCCACCGTGCCGTGGACGACCGACCGGTTCCTGCGCACGCTGTTACCCGACGGGGTGGCCACTTCGTGGCGTGAACCCTCAGGAAGCATGGCACTGCTGCAGTTGCCGCTGCACGAGGACTGGATCGGCCGCAGCGTGCGTGACCTGCAGGGTGCGACCGGGGCGCGAGTCGCCTTCATCATGCGTTTCGGAACCGGTGTGCTCCCCGAGAGCAAGACCGTGCTGCAGGCTGACGACGTCGTCTACGTCGCGGCCCGCTCCGGCACCGTCAGCGACGTGACGAGCGTCGCGTCGCGGCCACCCCAGGAGGAGAGCTGATGCGGGTCGCGATCGCGGGCGCGGGTGCGGTGGGCCGCTCCATCGCCTCCGAACTCATCGAAGCGGGGCACACGGTGATGCTGATCGAGCGGCAGGCACGCCAGTTCGTGCCGGAGACGGTGGAGCAGGCCGACTGGGTGCTCGGTGACGCCTGCGAGGTGTCCACGCTGGAGGAGTCGGGCATCCAGCTGTGCGACGTGGTGATCGCGGCCACCGGTGACGACAAGGTGAACCTGGTCGTGTCGCTGCTGGCCAAGACCGAGTTCGCGGTGCGAAGGGTCGTCGCCCGCGTCAACAACCCGGCCAACGAGTGGCTGTTCAACGAAAGCTGGGGCGTGGACGTGTCGGTCTCAACGCCAAGGATGCTGGCCGCGATGGTCGAGGAGGCGGTGAGCGTCGGCGACCTGGTGCGGCTGATGACCTTCCGGCAGAGCCAGGCCAACCTCGTGGAGCTCACCCTGCCCGCAGAGACACCGCTGGCTGGCAAGCCGGTGCGCGACCTGGCATTGCCGAAGAACGCCGCGCTCGTGACGATCCTGCGCGGCGACCGGGTCATCGTCCCGCAACCGGACGATCCGGTGGAACCGGGCGACGAACTGCTGTTCGTATCCCCTACCGACGTCGAACCCGACCTTCGCAAGGCGCTCGGCTACTGAGTAGCCGAGCCGCCGGTCGCCCTCACGCGCCCTGCGGTGGCGCCTCGCCGTACTTCATCCGCAGCCGTGCCTCGATCTCGGCGTCGCTCTCCTGCCTCGGCTGCGACTCCAGCAGCTCCTTCAGCCGCTTGTCCGACCGGCGCACGGCCCACACCACCACGAGCAAGGCGAGGCCGTACAGCGGGTAGCCCATCGCGATCTTGGCGAAGGCCAGCCAACCCGTATAATCCTCGTCGTACAGCCACCGTTGCACCACGAACCGCGCGGCGAACACCGCGGCCAGCGCCAGGGTGGCGACGTCGTAGCCGAACCGGGACGGCTTGTCCTTGCGCCAGGCCATGCCGGTGCCGTTGAGGTAGTTCCACACGACGCCGGCCAGCGGCCACCGCACCAGCACCGACACCACCAACGCCGCGCAGTAGACGAGGCTCGCCCAGATGCCGAACAGGAAGAACCCCTTGGCCGATCCGGTGCGGTAAGCGATGAACGCAGCGATCGCGACCCCGAAGAACCCGGAGATGGCAGGCTGCACCGGCTCCTTGCGTACCACGCGTACCACCGTGATCAGCACGGCACTGCCAAGCGCGCCCCAGATCGCGGCCTGGAGCCCGATCAGAGCGTTCAGCAGAACGAACACGATCACCGGCAGCGACGAGTAGACCAGGCCCGAAACGCCGCCCATCTGCTCGAGTAACGTCTGGTCCCGCTCGCGCCCGGCCTGGTCCGGTTCCCGCGGCTGGTCCTGTCGAGGCTGGGCTTCGTCGGTGTTCTCGCCGGTCCGATCGGGTTCACTCACGCGGGACAACTCTCACTCAGGTCGGCTGCAACAGTTCGTAGTAGGGGTTGTAAAGCACCTTCCGGCCATTGCGATCGGCCATCCGGCCCCTCACCTTGATGGTACGGCCAGGTTCGATCCCTGGGATGCGGCGCCGACCCAACCACACGAGCGTGACCTCGTCCGTACCGTCGAACAGTTCGGCTTCCAGCGTGGCCGCCTCGCGGGCGGGGCACAGCTCCACGCTGCGCAGCCGGCCGAGCACGGTCACTTCCTCACCCGATCTGCAGTCGCACGCCCGCTGCGCTCCGCCTGCCTCCGACTTCTGGGACAGGTCGTCGGCGTCGAGTTCGGCGATGTCACTGGTCAGTTTGCGAACCAACCGGCTGAAATAGCCGCCTTCCTTGGCGGACATAGGCGCCTGCTCCTGTGCTCCGGGGCCCCCAACTAATGGCCCGTGCGATCCAAAGCGTAGCTCTGTCGCCGGACAGCGAATCCGAGTTGCGTCAGGATCGCAACGTGACGTCCGTTATGCCGCAACTTGCAGCCGTCGTCCTGCCGGGAACCGGCTCCGACGAGGTGTTCGTTCGCTCGGTTTTCGCCCGCCCGCTCGCCGCGCTCGGCATCGAGTTGATCGCGCCGCCACCACCGAGGGGCGCCGACGTGGTCGCCGGTTCGGGCCGGCTGCTCGACGAGATCGCGGGCACCGTCGAAGGCCCCCTCCTGGTCGGCGGCATCTCACTCGGTGCGCACCTGGCCACGGAATGGGCGTTGCGGCGGCAGGATCGCTGCGCGGGGGTGTTGGTGGCGCTACCAGCCTGGAACGGTGCCGCCGACGCCGCGCCCGCGGCCGTGGCGGCGAGCGTCTCGGCCGACCTCGTGGCCCGCGAGGGGGTGGCCGCCGCACTCGAGGTTGCCACGGCGGGCGTAGCACCGTGGCTGGCGGCGGAGCTGACTCGCGCATGGCGGCGGCACGGCAAGGAACTGGCGGCGAGCCTGCGCGCGGCCTCGGTGCACCGGGCTCCCGAACTCGCGCGGCTGCCGGAACTGAAGGTTCCCGTCGGGATCGCCGCGTGTACCGACGACCCCGTGCACCCGGTGGCCGTCGCGCACGCATGGGCGCAGGCACTGCCGAAAGCGGTGTTGCGGGAGACCACGCTGGCGGCGGTCGGCGCGGACCGCCAGGTACTCGGGCGCGCCGCCGTGCGGGCGTGGCTGCGCGCGCGGCGGGCCTGACGGACCCTGTACGCGGGTGGTGGAGCCGAGTGGAGGCGCTACGCCTGGGTTCGCCCCTGCGCCTGCGCCTGCTCGGCGACGTGAGCCGCGACGGCCTCGGGCAGGGTGATCGCCAGTGGTGTGCGCACGGGCATCGGCGCGTCACCGCGGTCGACGATGGTCGCGCGCACGATGTCACGAAGCACCATGGGGGCCTGCGCCGCCTGTGACTGCGGTCCCGCGATCACGCCGCGCAGCATCCACCTGGGGCCGTCGACGCCCACGAACCGCAGCGCCACCTCCCCGACGATCGCGGACAGCTCCATGCCCCACTCACCGCGACCCACGCTTACCTGGGCCCCGTCGGAGCGCAACTGCTCGGCCAGTTCGTTGCTGACCTCCCGCCACAACCCACCGGATCGCGGTGCGGCGTAGGCGGTGACGGTGACCTGCCCCTGGGGCGTGACGATGTGCACCGCGCGGACGTTCCCGCTGCCGGAGTCCATTTCCACCTGGACCTGGGAGCCGTCGGGCACGGGAACGCGCACCGAGCCCAGGTCCATCCGGGCGACGCCGTCGTCCGGGGCGTCGGCGAGGTCGAACGGCCCTTGCTCCGGCGTCGAATCCCCCGCCAAGTCCTCGTAGTTCTGGCCCTCGTACTCGTCGTACTCGGTCTCGGCGTAGTCGACCGGGTCGGCGTCCTCGGCTCGGTTTCTGCGCCTGCGTCCGAAAATGCCCACTTAGCTCTCCGTTCCCAGTGCGGAGTGCCCACCGGTCGAACCGTAGCCACCCGCGCCCCGTTCGGTGGCGTCCAGTTCAGCGACCTCGACGAACTCGGCGTGCTCCACCCGTTGCACCACCAACTGGGCGATCCGGTCCCCCCGCTCGATCACGATCGGCTCCTTCGGATCGAGGTTCACCAGGCACACGCGGATCTCCCCTCGATAGCCGGAGTCGATGGTGCCGGGCGCGTTCACAAGCGAAAGTCCCAGTCGCGCACCGAGACCCGACCTGGGATGCACGAAGCCCGCGTATCCCTCGGGCAACGCGATCGCCACTCCGGTGCCGACAACCGCGCGCTCTCCCGGGTTGAGCTCCACTGCCGATGTGGTCACCAAGTCGGCGCCCGCGTCGCCGCGGTGCGCGTAGCAGGGCACCCCCACGTCGGGGTCTAGGCGAGAAACAAGGACCTTCACGCTGGACACGACACGCGAGACTACCCTGGCCTCGTGAACGCGCGCGCACGCACACGACAGCAGCCGAGCACCCTGTACGTCGAGCGTCTCTACATCCCGTGGTGGGGTTGGCCGCTGCCGCTCATCGGCGCCGCACTGTTGGCCGCCGAGATCCACATGGGGTATCCGGGTGTACGGGCGTGGCTACCGTACGTGATCTTGCTGCCGCTCGTCGCGCTCATTCTGGTGGGATTGGGCCGCATCCGGGTGAGCGTCACCGGCGGCGCCGAACCCGAGTTCTGGGTAGGCGACGCGCATCTGCCAGTTCGCTACGTGGACCGGGTCGAGATCATCGGTAAGCAGCACAAGCGCAAGGCGCTGGGTCCAGAACTCGACCCCGCGGCGTTCCTCGTGCACCGAGGCTGGGTGCCGACGCTACTGCGGGTGTGGCTCGCCGATCCTGACGACCCCACGCCCTACTGGGTGGTCAGCACCCGGCATCCCGAGCGACTCGCCGCCGTGCTGCGCGAGCACGGCGGCGAACACTAGCTATGCCGGATACGAAACGCCGGATACGAAACGAGGTGGCCGAGCTTGCGCTCAACCACCCGTTCGCGAACTCGAACCCCTCCAGGCCCCGCCCAGCGTGAGGGACCCCTCCCGCGCGTGCCTTGGCTCAGGCGCAGTCACGACAGATCAGCCTGCCGCCCGACTCCTCGGCCAGCCTGCTGCGGTGGTGCACCAGGAAGCACACCGAGCAGGTGAACTCGTCGGCCTGCTTCGGCACCACCTTCACCGTCAGGTCCTCGCCCGACAGTCCGGAAAGATCCGCCCCCGGAAGCTCGAAATTCTCGGCGGTCGCGTCCTCGTCAACGTCCACGACGCCGGACTGCGTCTCGTTGCGCCTCGCCTTCAGTTCCTCCAACGAGTCCTCGGCCAGCTCGTCGGCTTCGCTGCGGCGCGGAGCGTCGTAGTCGGTCGCCATTGTCCTTCACCCCTGCGATCAGCTTCGATACCAATTCGCGAACCCTCGAGTCGGCGCCCAAGAGTCCTCGTGCCGCTGGTCAACGTTCCAGCGCCCGTGTTTGTGCCCGAAGGCGGCGTGAGGGAGGTCTCTTTCCGAACTCCTGATCACCCGCCCGGAGCCCGGAGAGGGTAGCCCACGACTTACCCCAGCTCGAAGCTGCTCACCCAGGCTCAAGGATACGTCACCCAAGAGAGCTAATTCCGGGACGAGCGACGGTTACGTCCTTCGCGTTGCGAATTGGTACCGGGAGGCTGGGAGAGCACCGGGTCGTCTTGCCCGAGCACCTGCGATCATGGTGCCATCCGGTGGCGGTTTCAGCAGCACATCGTGTAACGCCTAGGCTGATCAACAGCGACGATGTCGTATAGGCAGGCGCGGGGACGGGGCTTCGGAAGGGGCGAGGTGTGACGTCGGGGACCGGGGGCTTCGGTGGTCGGCAAGGTGGTCGGCAAGGTGGTCGGCAAGACGGTCGGCAGGGTGGTTTGCGTGGTGCACCCCGGACGGCGCCATCAGCTCGTAAGCGGGCCTACCGCAGGTACCGACCGCTGCCCGCGCTGGCCGTACTCGGCGTGCTCGGTCTCGCGGCCGTCTTCGTGTGGGTGAACGCCATCAGCTCGACCGAGGACCTCGAGGCGGCGATTCGCTGTGAGCCAGCCGCCACGCCGCCGGCAGGGGTGACCTACACCCCGTTGCCATCGGACGGACTCGCGGGCACACCTCCGATTCCGCCCGACCGGATCGCTGTGCGGGTGCTCAACGCCAGCGGGGCGAGGGGTGAGGCCGCGATGACCACCGAGGCGATGCGCAGGCTCGGCTTCACCCAGATCTCCGAGCCGGAGAACGACCACGCCTACCCTCAGAAGGTGGCCGACTGCCACGGTCAGGTCCGCTTCGGCGAGAACGGCGCGGGTGCCGCGCGCACGGTGGCGCTCGTCGACCCCTGCCTGCAACTGGTCCGCGACAACCGCAAGGACGCCACCGTCGACCTTGCCGTCGGTACCGCGTTCAACGACGTGCACCCCTCGCCCTCGGGTCTGGAGATCATCCAACGGCTCAACGCGTGGTCGGTACAGCACCAGGGAAACGGCAACAACGAGCAGTCGGCTCCAGGGGGCGGGCCGGTGATCGACGAGGACCTGTTCGAGCAGGCGGGCCCGCAACACTGCTGACACCCTGAGCGGCGCCGAGCGAGGGCTCAAGCCCCCCAGACACCGCAGACACCGCCAGACACCTCAGACGGCCTCCGACACCTCAGCGCGTCTCTCAGACGTCGCAGGCGCCACATTCGGCGAGCGCGGCACGCAGTGGCTCGGCCACCGACGGCGCCACCGCGAGAGTCGCATCCTCCCCGAGTCCGCGATCCTCGCCCGGCAGTGAGACGACCGCTCCCGCCTCCGAGGCGACCAGCGCGCCAGCCGCCCAGTCCCAGCGCTGCAACCCGTGCTCGAAGTAGGCGTCGGTCCAGCCGGCCGCGACCGCGCACAGGTCGAGTGCCGCCGAGCCTGGCCTTCGGATGTCACGCACGTGCCCGAGCAGTGCGGCGACCAGCCCGGCCTGCCGCTGCCTCCGATCGGACTTGTAGGCGAAACCGGTGGTCAGCAGCGTGACGTCGAGCCGAGCGGGCTCGGAAACCGCCAGCCGCCTGCCGTCGCACCAGGCCCCCTTGCCGCGGGTGGCCGTCCAGCGCCTGCCGCTGACCGGCTCCACGACGGCTCCGGCCACCGAAACGCCGTCGATCTGCGCCGCGACGGAGACGGCGAACCACGGGAACCCGTAAAGGAAGTTCACGGTGCCGTCGATGGGATCAACGACCCACGTGACACCGCCACCGCTCTTGCCGCCTTCCTCCTCCCCCAGCACCGGCTCGCCGGGCCGCAGCTGCGCCAGCCGGGCGCGGATCAGGCGCTCGGACTCGGTGTCGACGGCGGTGACGACATCGGTGTCGCTGGTCTTGGTGTCGACGGCCACGGAGCGCCCGGCGAGCATGGATTCACGGGCTCGGCGCACCATCTCGGCCGCCTCGGCGGCGACCGACTCGGCGGTGGAGGTCAGTGCGGCCGGTTCGAGTTCGTCAGCTCCCACGTCACCATGTGACCACATCCGGCTAAAGTCTCGCCCAATGGCTTCTGAATCGAACAGGAAGGGACGACGCCAATGACGGCGACCCGCGGCTTCGGCATCGACATCGGCGGCAGCGGCATCAAGGGCGCCCTTGTCGATCTGGAAGAGGGCCGCCTCATCGGCGACCGGTTGCGCATCGACACGCCGCAACCGGCGACGCCCGACGCGATCGCGGAAGTCGTCACCGAGATCGTCGACCACTTCGGTTGGGACGGCCCGGTCGGCATCACCCTGCCCGCCGTCATCAAGAAGGGCATCGCCCAGACCGCGGCCAACATCGATCCGGCGTGGATCGGCACGGACGCCGACGCCATGTTCGCCGAGCGGCTCGGCCGCACGGTGGCCGACGTCGCGATGCTCAACGACGCCGACGCCGCGGGCATGGCCGAGACGCGGTTCGGAAGTCCGAGGGCACGGCAGGGCGTCGTCGCGCTGCTGACATTCGGCACCGGCATCGGCAGCGCGCTGTTCCACGATGCGAAACTCATTCCGAACACCGAGTTCGGCCACCTCGAGATCGACGGGTACGACGCGGAGAAGCGCGCGGCTGCCTCCGTGAAGGACAACGAGGGACTTTCTTACCCGGAGTGGGCCAAACGAGTGGATCGTTACCTGACTGTGCTGGAGAACCTGATCTGGCCCGACCTGTTCATCGTGGGGGGCGGGGTCAGCAAGAAGTCCGAGAAGTGGGTGCCGCTACTGCGAGTCCGCACCCCCGTCGAAGTGGCGTCTTTGCAGAACAACGCCGGGATCGTGGGCGCCGCGGCCGCCGCGGCGGAGGGCATCGAGCACTGAGCCGCACGGCGGCGGCAGCGCGCCGGAAAGTTGATCGCTTCGCGACGCACACCCCGGTCGTCGTTACAATGGAACACGGCTCTCGGCTGCGGGGAAAAAACCGCAGGCCGGGGCGTGTTCCCCGAATCTGAGGCAGCCGGGATGCGAAGCGTCTCGGTTCGTCATGATCGACCGCTGCGAAAGGGCGTACGTGGCAGCCGCAAAGACCGCAACTCGAAGCGGGACGAAGACAACGAGCGCCGCCGAGGAACCGACTGCCGACGAGAGCACGGCGGCCGCGAACGGGACGGCCACGCCGGACGCTAAGTCGTCGAGCCGGAAGCCGGCCGCGAAGAAGGCTCCCGCGAAGTCCACGCGGGCACGCAAGGGCGCCAAGACCGAGAAGACCAAGGCAGAGTCGCCGGGGTCTTCGGAGTCTTCGGGGCTCGGCGAAGACATCGACACCGCCGAACTCGAGGACGTCGACCTGTCCGACCTTGACGTGGATGCCGTGGAGGTCGACGTCGTCGACGCCACGGTGACCGAGGACACCGAGGAGGCCGACGAGGAATCGGGCGGCAGATCGCGCACCGACCCCGACTTCGTCTGGGACGAGGAGGAGTCGGAGGCGCTGCGGCAGGCTCGCAAGGACGCCGAGCTCACCGCCTCAGCCGACTCCGTGCGTGCCTATCTCAAGCAGATCGGCAAGGTGGCCCTGCTCAACGCCGAGGAAGAGGTGGAGCTCGCCAAGCGGATCGAGGCGGGTCTGTACGCCGCCGAGCGCCTCCGCGTCGCCGAGGAAGAGGGCGAGAAGCTCACTACCCAGATGCGGCGCGACCTGAAGTGGATCGTCCGCGACGGGGAACGAGCCAAGAGTCACCTGCTCGAGGCCAACCTGCGGCTGGTGGTCTCGCTGGCCAAGCGCTACACCGGTCGCGGGATGGCGTTCCTGGACCTCATCCAGGAGGGCAACCTCGGCCTGATCCGCGCCGTGGAGAAGTTCGACTACACCAAGGGTTTCAAGTTCTCCACCTACGCCACCTGGTGGATCCGGCAGGCCATCACGCGCGCGATGGCGGACCAGGCCCGCACCATCCGCATCCCGGTGCACATGGTCGAGGTCATCAACAAGCTGGGCCGGATTCAGCGCGAGCTGTTGCAGGACCTCGGACGCGAGCCCACCCCCGAGGAACTCGCCAAGGAGATGGACATCTCACCGGAGAAGGTCCTGGAGATTCAGCAGTACGCTCGGGAGCCGATCTCGCTCGACCAGACGATCGGCGACGAGGGCGACTCGCAGCTCGGCGACTTCATCGAGGACAGCGAGGCAGTGGTGGCCGTCGACGCGGTCTCCTTCACGCTGCTGCAGGACCAGTTGCAGTCGGTGCTGCAGACACTGTCCGAGCGTGAGGCGGGCGTGGTGCGGCTGCGCTTCGGCCTGACCGACGGCCAGCCGAGGACCCTGGACGAGATCGGCCAGGTCTACGGCGTGACTCGCGAGCGGATCAGGCAGATCGAGTCCAAGACGATGTCCAAGCTGCGGCACCCGTCGCGCTCCCAGGTGCTTCGCGACTACCTGGACTGACGAACCTCGTTTCGAGGCCCCTCGTGGGTGGCGAATCCGTTCGCCACCCACGAGGGGCCTTCTCATGTGCGAGGCGGGTGTTCGGGTGCCGGGCTGCCGTTGTCCCACAGCCGCACCCGCAGTCCCGAGGCGACGACACCGCGGCGAGCGAGGTCGGCCTCCGCCTCGGGAACGACGAGCAGCACGCCACCTTCCTCGACCGCATCCTCGCGACGCAACGCCGCGACGACATTGCTGATCGGCTGTAGGTGAACTCCTTTGCCCCCCAACGAAGGATAAGTGTCCACAACAGACAGTATGGCGCCACAGGGGCCGGTAAGCCAACCCACGAGCAGCACGAAGTGACCGACCCGCCAGCGCGATGTCCACAATGGAGGAAATCCTGTGGCGAGGTAGTCACGCAGAGCCTGTTGCGGGGTGTCGTGCGCGGCGAAGCAGGCAGTGTCGACGTTCGCCAGCACGGCGACTCGGCTGTGCTGCCGCGCCGCGTCCAGCAGCCTGACCAACGCCGAAACCGTCCACTCACCGCAGGCTGGCACGGCCGCGAGCGCGCCGCCTGAGAGTCGCTCAACGGCGTGTGCCACTCCCGCCGCCGAGGTCCCCGCCCCTGCCGGGTCCGAGGTACGGGGCAACGTGATCCGGTAGTCCGCACGACCGGCCTCGCCAGGAGGGAAGGTGGGGACTCCGGCGTCGAGCAGCACGCTGCCCGCGGCGGAAGCCACCTCGTCCTGGTCGATCACGCGCACGCCGTGGGCCCGCAGGCACACCGTCGCGGTGAACGCGGCACACAGTTCGTTCTTCTGCGGCAGCTCGGCACGAGCCTCGGCGACGATCCTGGCGCCACCCGGCAGCCACCGAACCTCTCGTGACAGCGACACCCGTCAGTACCGCCACAGGTGTGCCAGCACGACCTGCTCGATCGGCTTGTGCTCGGCCCATTCCGCGTCGGAGGCACGGACCGCACGGAACGCACCGAACAACGCCTCCCCCAGCGCCGCCCTGATCCGTGGTGAGCCCTCCAGTAGCCGCGCCTGCTCCGACGGAGAGGACGGCAGCCGAACGATGCCGAGGGCCTGCCGCTCACTCTCCTGCCAGGTATCCGGGTCAGCATCGACAGCGGGCGGAAGCTCCAAACCCTCGGCGATCCCGCCGCGCCCGGCGGCGAGCAGCGCGGCCAACGCCAGGTAGGGGTTCGCCGAGGCGTCGCATGGTTTGAGCTCGACGTTGGCGTGGTCGGCGCCGACCATCGCGGTACCCGGCACGTACCGCAGCGGCGCTTCCCGGTTCTCCACGCCCCAGAAGGTGTAGGCGCTGGCGAAGTAGCCCGGTCGCAGCCGGTGGATCGAGGGCACGCTGGGCGCGGTCACAGCGGTCAACGCCCCGAGATCGCGCAGCAGGCCCGCGAGGTAGGCAGCGCCCTCGCCCGTGGGCCCGTCCTCGCCCGCGAGCAGGTTACGGCCGTCTCGCCAGACCGAGGTGTGCAGGTGCCAGCCGTTGCCCGGTGCTTGCGGGCTGACAAGCGGGGCGAAGCTGACACGCAGGCCGTGCGCGTGCGCCGCGGCGTGAATGGTCTGTCTGGCCAGCAACTGGTCGTCGGCCGCACGCACCGGATCGGCCGCTGGCAGACTCAGCTCCAGCTGGGCAGGCCCGTATTCGGCGTGTAGTTGGCCGATGCGCAGCCCGTTGGCCTCGAAATCGTGCAGCAGAGCGCGGACGAAGTCGTCGAGTGGTACCAGCGCGTGCGGGCTGTATGCCGGACCGGCATGCCCGGGTGCGGTAGCGACGTCGGAGCTGCCAGCTGGTGACACGGCGAATTCGATCTCGAAGCCGACCTTGAACGCGAGGCCCTCACGCTCGGCCTCAGCCGCCTGCCGTTCCAGTGCGCTGCGCTGGCAGTAGGGCCACGGCGAGCCGTCGCCCGCGACCTGCCTCGCGGGCGCCCAGGCCAGCGAAGGTTGGCCTGCCAGCCTGCGTAGCCGCTCGATCACCGGCACCAGCCGGATGTCGCCCGACGGCGTGCCCAGCTCGGGGTGGCTGTAGGTGATGCGGTCGTGACTGTCGAACACCGCGAACAGCGTGGTCGCCCCGACTCCGCATGCTGCCGCCCCGGCGAGTCCACTGATCGGCACGATTCGTGACCTGGGAATGCCGTTGTTGTCCGCCCAGGACAGGTGGACCCCCAGTACACCCGCGGCCGCGAGATCCTTGGCCGCCGCCGATGCCGCCTTGGTCATCGGCCCATCCTGCCAGTGCTTCGGCTCACAGTCACTGCTTCGAGGAACGCAACGCGACACCCGCCACCACGGCGAGGATGCCCACCGCCTCCACCACGCTGGGCACCTGCCCGAGCACCACCAACCCGGTCACCGTCGCCGTCACGGGCAGCAGGGCGAGCAGCACGGCGAACCGGGCACGACCCAACCTCCGCAGCACCACCTGGTCGAGCACGTAGGGCACGACGGTGGACAGCAGTCCTACCCCCGCGCCCATGATGAGCAGGTCTGCCCGGCCCCACACGGCGCCGGTACCCAACGCCAGCGGCGACAGCACAACCGTGGCCACGGCGAACCCGACCGCGAGGCCGTCGATGCCGTTGCCCGCGTGTGCCACCCGCTTTCCGAGCACGATGTAGCCTGCCCACGCCGCCGCGGCTCCCAGTGCGAACGCCACCCCGGCGGGGCTGCCCTCCCACCGCACGTCCGCGATCGCCACCACGCCGGCCGCGACGAGCAGCAGCACCGCTATGTCGCGCCTGCCCCGTGAGCCCAGCGCCGCCACCGTCACCGGCCCGGCGAACTCCAACGCGACCGCCGTTCCCAGCGGCAGCCTGGCGATCGCCTCGTAGAACAACACGTTCATCCCGGCGGTGACGACCCCGAACGTGCCCGCGAGAAGAAGCGGCCTGCCGCGCCACGCCGCTGCCTTCGGGCGTCGCCACGCGAGCAGTATCAGAGCAGCGCCGAGCGTGCGCAGCCAGGCGACCCCGGAAGGCGATGCGGTGCCGAACAGCCACACCGCCATCGCCGCGCCGACGTACATGGAAATTCCGCTGAGAACGAACAACAGTGGCGCGGGAATCCTGTCGACCCGCCGGTTCGGCACCGCAACATCCACGCACCAATGGTGCCTGACCACCGCAAACGGCTTCCCGGCACGCCCGATCGGCACGGTTGAATGGGCACTAGGACATCTGGGGTAATTCGACGTGACACGGCTCCCACGGGGGCCGGGAACACTTGCGGGCACGCAGACGTCTGCAAGAGTGGAGGCAGCGAGCACCGCGATCGGTTCCTTCACCGGCACGGTGCTTGCGGCTGAATTGATGGCATCGGCCTCCGATGCCGGGACGGAGGGAGACTCCAATGACATCCACGACGCTCACCCGCCCCGAACTGACCGCTGCGGACCGTTGCGACCGTTGCGGGGCAGCCGCACAGCTGCGCGCGGTGCTCCGTAACGGCGGAGAGCTGCTGTTCTGCGGGCACCACGGCCGCGAGTACGAAGCCAAGCTGAAGGAGCTGGAGGCCGACATCCAGCGCTGAGCCGTCACCACAGCCGCGCGGAAGGGCGGGGATTCCGGGAACGTCCCGGGCCCCGCCCTTCCGCGTTCCTGGTCGTCGAGTGAGCCACGACACCCGGCCTGCTCGAGCTCCGCTCGAACTACACGGTGTCGAGCACGCCTTCGAACGCCGCTTCGGCGGCACCGAGCAGCTTCACGTCCGCGCCCAGCGAGGACAGTTCCACCCGTACGCCGCCGATCGCCCTGCTGACCATGCTGCGCCTGCGGACCTCCTCGGCCACCGCGTCCAACACTGGCACGGGCAAAACGGTGAACAGGTCACCGAGCACCACGAGTTCGGGCCCGAACAGGTTCACGACGTTGACAAGGCCGAGCGTCAACCACTCCGAGAACTCGGCCAGCTGCCGCAGCGCCGCGTCGGAATCTCCCGCCAATCGCCGCAGCTCCACGACGATCGTGCCGCGCGGACTGTCCTCGGGCAGATCGAGCGCCCTACACAGCGCGGCCTCGCCCACCTCGGTCTCCCAGCAGCCTTCGTTGCCGCAGTAGCAGGGCCTGCCGTGCGGCCGGACCACCATGTGCCCGATCTCACCGACGTAGCCGGCGGCACCACGCAACGGCGACCCCTGCGCGATCACTCCCCCACCAACGCCGATGTCGGCCGACACGAACACCGCGTCCGAGGACTCTCGCGCAGCACCACGCACGTGCTCCGCCAGCGCGCCGAGTTCAGCGTCGTTGCCGACCACCACGGGCACAGCCAGTGCTTTCGCAAGCCGCTGCCCCAGCGCGACGCCACTCCAACGCAGGTTGGGCGCCTCGTGCACGTGCCCGTCGGAGCGCCGCACGACTCCCGGCACCGACACCCCACCGGCGACGGGCCGCACACCCAGGTCAGCGGCCAGCAGCTCGGTCGACTCGATCACGTGCGTGATGACCTCGCCGGGTTCTCGCATCCTGCCGTGCAGGTTCCAGCTGTTCCTGCCGAGGATCGCCCCGCCGAGCCCCACCAGTGCCATGGCGACGTGCTCCACCTGCACATCCACAGCCAGGACCACCGCAGCCTGCGGCTGTGGCAGCACCAGCAGCGAGGGCCTGCCCGCACTCCTGCCAGGCCGAGGCACTCGCTCCTCCACCACCCCGGCCTCGGCGAGCCCGTCCACGAGCGTCTTGATCGTGCTGCGGTTGAGCCCGAGTTCGGTGGCCAGCGCGGCTCGTGTGCACGGGCCCGCCACGTGCAGCAACCGCAACAGGCTCGAACGGTTGTACCGGCGCACCTCGTCGGGTCGGGCAACGGGTGTGCTGGTCACGGGCTCAATCGTCGCATCACCGAGGGCCGAGGCCTCAGCGCGCCCCGGCGGCGGCGCGGCGACGCGACAGCGCGTCGACGGTCGCTGCCAGTAGCAGCACCAGCCCGGTCACGATCGACACCACGGCGGCGGGCTGCCTGAGTAGGCCGAGCCCGTTGGCCACGACGGCGAGCACCGTGCCACCGATGACAGCGTCGGACACGCGGCCCCTGCCACCGAACAGCGAAGCCCCACCGATCACCGCCGCACCCACCGCGAACAGCAGCGTGTTCAGCCCACCCGCCTGCGGGTCCACCGAACCGACCTTCGAGGAGTACACGATCGCACCGAGCGCGGCCACCGAGGAACACACCACGAACACGCTCGCCCTCACCTGAGTGACGTTGATGCCCGCCCGGCGAGCCGCCTCCCGATTTCCTCCCACGGCGTAGATGTGCCTGCCGTAGCTGGTGCGGTTCAGCACGTACGTACCGACAACCAGCAGGAACAGCACGATCGGCACCACGTAGGGCACACCACGGATCTCCACGTTCGGGTTGTTGGACCGGTTCACCGTCAGCAGCGCGGTGGCCGCCAGACCCAGCGCCGTGATCCCGACGACCTTGAACAGCACGATCGTGGTGGGTTGCGTCACCAGCCCGCGCCGCAACCGCAGGAAGTGCCCACCGAGCGTCACAGCCGCGAAACCGCCCACGGCCACCGCGAACAGCAGCCAGCTTCCCAGCACGGACAGGTTTCCGTTGGCGACCTTGTTGAGCACCGGCGAGGTACTGATGCCCAGCACCCCGCCCTCACCGATGAACTGCAGGATCACACCCTGCCAGGTCAGGAACAGCGCCAGCGTCACCACGAAGGCGGGCATGCCGACCCGCGCGACGAGGAAGCCGGTGATGCAACCGATCGCCGTGCCCACACACAGCGCCAGCAGCATCTCGATCCACGGGTTGGCGGGGATTCCCGACACTGTCAGCCCGATGCCGAGCAGCGAGATCGCCACGCCCGGCCAGATCCGCAACAGCGCCGCCAGCAACGCCGCCAGCGCCAGTCCCGCGTTGAAGAGAACGAACACCGTGGAGCCCATGCCGCCGAGCAGGTTGCCGTTCTCGACGTAGTGCATGGCCAGCACCGCACCGGCCACGCCGGACGCGGTACCGGCCGAGAGGTCGATCTCGCCGACGAGCAGCACGAACACGATTCCCATCGCGATCATCGTTTGCCCCGCGCCCTGTGCGAGCAGGTTGGCCATGTTGTTCAGCGAAAGGAAGACGTCGGAAAGGGTGGAGAACATCACCACCAGCGCAACGAGGCCGAGCAGCGCGGGCAGCGATCCCAACTGCCCTGCCCGCAGCCTGGCCAGGTAGTCGCGTACGGCCTCGGAGGTCGACATCGCGGTGGTGTCGATGCCGAAGTCGGTGATCGCCGCGCCGGAGGACGCGGTGGGTGTCTGGGTCATGGCTGTTCCTCTTGCTCTGCTACCGGACCTACAGGACCGCGTTCTCGGGACGCGCGAGACCTAGCTCACCGGAGCGCCCCGCGGTGATCAGTTCGACAACCTGTCCGTGCGTGACCTCCTTGGTGTGCACCTCCGCGGCCAACCGGCCCAGGTACAGCACCGCGATGCGATCGGACACCTCGAACACGTCTGCCATGTTGTGGCTGATGAGAACCACACCGAGGCCCTGCTCGGCGAGCCTTCGCACCAGGTCGAGCACCTGCCGGGTCTGCGCCACGCCGAGGGCGGCGGTCGGCTCGTCCAGCAGCACGACCTTGCTCTCCCACAGCACCGACTTGGCGATCGCCACCGTCTGCCGCTGGCCACCTGACAGCGCCGAGACCGGCGTGCGAACCGACTTCACGGTGCGCACCGAGAGCGAGGCCAGCGTCTTTCGCGCGGCCTGCTCCATGCTCGCCTCGTCGAGTAGCCACGGCTTGCCCCGTTCGCGACCGAGGAACATGTTCTGCACGACGTCGAGATTGTCGGCAAGAGCCAGGTCCTGGTAGACGACCTCGATTCCCAGCTCGGCGGCGTCCTTCGGACCGCGGATGTGCACCTGCTTGCCCTGGAACAGCACGGTTCCGTTATCGGCCGCGTGGATACCCGCGATGCACTTGACCAGCGTGGACTTGCCAGCGCCGTTGTCGCCGACGAGAGCGGTGACCTCCCCGGCTCGCACCGAGAGGTCCACGTCGTGCAGCACGTGCACGGGGCCGAAGCTCTTGTTCAGGCCGCGCAGCTCGAGGATGGGCTCGCTCATGGTTGTCTCACCTCGTCAGTGCCCTGGTTGGCGCGTGCCCGGGCACGCGCCAACCAGGGCGGATCGGGTACCGGTCAGGAGATGCCCAGGTCGGCGCAGACCGACTTCAGGTCAGGCGTGCAGATCTCGCTCGCCTTGACGTAGCCCTCGTCGACCACCCGCTTCACCTCGTTCTTGGTGATCAGGTACGGCTCCAGCAGCACGGACTTGACCTCGCGGTTGGCCTCGGGGTCGTCGCTGACGTCCTTGGCGAGGGCGTCAGCGGCGGCCGTGTCGCCCTTGGCAAGCGCGGCCGCCAACTTGGCCGTGGCCTCGGCCTCCTCCATGACCGGCTTGAAGACGGTCATGTACTGGTCACCGCGAAGGATCGCCTTCAGCCCGTCCGGGGTGGCGTCCTGGCCGGTGACAGGCACCTCGCCGTTCATGCCGTTCTTGCGCAGCACCGTGATGACGGCACCCGCGAGGCCGTCGTTGGCCGCGACCACGCCGTCGACCTTGCCGCCGTTGCCCGTGAGGATCTGCTCGAAGACCCTGCCACCCGCCTGGTTGTTCCAGTCGTCGATGGGCTGGCTGCGCACCAGTTTGAGCTGGCCGGAGTCGTACAGCGGCTGCAGTACGTTGCGCTGGCCCTCGTGGAACAGCGTCGCGTTGTTGTCGGTGGGTGCCCCTTCGATCTCGACGACCTGGGCGCCCCGCTTGCCCTTCAGCGCGTCGGCGATCCCCTGTCCCTGCAGTTCGCCGACCTTGACGTTGTCGAAGGAGACGTAGTAGTCGGAGCCGCCGCCGAGGTTGAGGCGGTCGTAGTCGATGGTGGGGATGCCCGCGTTGTTGGCCTTGGCCGCGACCGCGCTGCCCACTTCGCTGTTGATCGACGCGATGACCAGGACCTTGACACCTTGGGCGATCATCCCGTCGGCCAGGGTGGTGAACTTCTGCACGTCACCCTGCGCGTTCTGCACGTCGGGGTCGAAGCCTTCGGCCCGCAGTGCCTGCTCCAGCATCGGCTTGTCGAATCCCTCCCAGCGGGAGGAGGACGCCGTCTCGGGCAGGATCACGCCGACAGTGCCCAGTGAGCCGCCGCCGTCCTGACCCGCCTCCGCGTCGCCGCCGTCGCCGCCGCCACCGGTGTTGGCCCCGCACGCGGCGAGGGTCAGCGTCACGCCGAGGACGGCCGCGAGGAAGGCGAGGAGTCTCTTCGTTCGCATCCGTAGAACCTTTCCGGGTCCGGCCGACGATGCCGCGACCCGGATGGGTCGGCGCACCGTCGCGCATATGTTGTGCGCGACAACATATGCGCCGAATACCGAGAACGGAAGTCCCCTGAATCGATACAGGCCCTTTTGGCCTCCCCCGCGAGTCCCCCGCTCTCGCCTGCGAGTCCCCCGCCCAGGACCACGAAAGCTGCGTCCAGGACCGCGAGTTCTGCGTTCGCAACCGCAAGATCCGCCTGGGAAGGACCGCCACCGTTCCCGTCAGTGGCCTGGCGAAGCCTCGCGAGTTCCCCGGGGATGTCGAGGAGGCCGTCGCCGGTTGTCCCCGAGCAGCAGCCCAAAGCTGTTGAGCGCGCGAGAACGCAGAACTCGCGGACGAGAGCGGGGAACTCGCGGACGAGAGCGGGGAACTCGCGGACGAGAGCGGGGAACTCGCGGACGAGAGCGGGGAACTCGCGGACGAGAGCGGGGAACTCGCGGACGAGAGCGGGGAACTCGCGGACGAGAGCGGGGAACTCGCGGACGAGAGCGGGGAACTCGCGGACGAGAGCGGGGAACTCGCGGACGAGAGCGGGGGACTCGCGCGGTTACCAGGAGCGGAGCGTGGCTATGCGCTCCTCGAGCTGCTCCACGGTCGCCATCGCGGTAGGCGGGCCACCGCACACCCGGCGCAGCTCGTTGTGGATGGCGCCATGAGGCTTGCTCGTGCGGTGGTGGTACAGGCCAACGAGCGTGTTGAGTTCCTTGCGCAGGGCCTTGATCCGCTCGTTCACCGACCGCGGGCGGAGCGCTGGCGCGGCGGCTGGGTCCTGCTCACCAGCCTTTGCGGCGGGCTTGCGCCGCCTGGCGTCGGCGAGCTGCTCCTCCTGCCGTTTCCGCAACAACGCACGCACCTGCTCGGGTTCCAGCAATCCCGGCAGTCCGAGGTACTCCTGCTCCTCCTCGCTGCCCGCGAACACGGCGGTGCCGAAGGAGTTGCCGTCGTAGATCACCTGATCCAGCTCGGCGGACGCGCCCAACGAGGTGAAGGCCTTCTCCTCCTCCCCTCGCTCGTCATCGGTGCGGTTGGCCGCGACCAGCAACTCGTCGTCCCAGCCGTCCTTCTCTCGATGCGGCTTGCCCAGCACGTGATCGCGCTCGGCCTCCAGCTCGCTGGCGAGTTCGAGCAGCACGGGCACACTCGGCAGGAACACGCTCGCCGTCTCCCCCGTCATGCGGGACCGGACGAAGCGGCCGATGGCCTGCGCGAAGAACAGCGGCGTCGATGCGCTCGTGGCGTAGACGCCCACCGCCAGCCTTGGCACGTCCACACCCTCGGAGACCATGCGCACGGCGACCAGCCAACGGCGGTCAACTGATTCGGCGAACTCGGCGATGCGCTTGGTGGCTCTTGGATCGTCGGAAAGCACGACCACCGGCGGCTCACCCGAGATCGTGGCGAGGAGCTTGGCGTAGGCGCGTGCCGAATCCTGGTCGGTGGCGATCACCAGGCCACCGGCATCCGGAATGCCACCGGCGCGCAACTGGGTCAACCGCGTGTCCGCGGCCTGCAACACCGACGGAATCCACTCCCCGCCCGGGTCGAGCGCGGTGCGCCACGCGCGCGCGGTTTGCTCGGCGGTCAGCGGTTCGCCAAGCCGTGCCGTGAACTCGTCCCCCGCACTGGTACGCCACGAAGCCTCACCCGAATAGGCCAGGAACACCACGGGACGCACAACGCCGTCGGCGAGCGCGTCGGCGTAGTTGTAGGCGTGATCGGCCTTGCTGCGCAGCGAGCCGTCCGCATCGGGCTCGTAGGTCACGAACGGGATCGGCGAGTCGTCGCTGCGAAACGGCGTGCCGGTGAGCGCGAGCCTTCGCACAGCGGGGGTGAACGCCTCGAACACCGCGTCTCCCCACGACTTGGCGTCGCCTGCGTGGTGGATCTCGTCGAGAATCACCAGAGTCTTGCGGTTCTCCGTGCGCACCCTGTGCATCGTCGGGTGAGCGGCCACCTGCGCGTACGTGAGCGCGACACCCTGGTAGTCGGAGGAGGTGACGCCCGTGGTGTTGCGGAAGTTCGAGTCGATCGCGATTCCCGCCGCCGCGGCAGCGCTCGCCCACTGGTGCTTGAGGTGCTCGGTCGGGGTGACGATGGTGACCGCCTCGACCGTGCGATCGGAAAGCAGCTCCGCGGCAATCCGCAGGCCGAACATGGTCTTGCCCGCGCCGGGAGTCGCGACGGCGAGAAAGTCCTTTGGCTTGCGCGTCAGGTACTTGGTGAGCGCCCGCCGCTGCCATGCTCGCAGCGGCCGGGACGTCGCGTCGTGTTGCGGCTCGGGTGCGGCGAACCCGTGCCGGGCCTGGGCCGTATCCGACACCGACGCTCCAACTCCTCACGAACCACACGGACACACGAAGGCCCCCACGACGGCGACCCGGCGCCCATGCCGGGTGCGCGGTGAGGGCGCGTCCGAAAGGGTACCCGTTGGGTCCGACGGCGCGCGGCGTTGGACACGCCAGGGGTCAGCAGCGGCGTGAACCCGCCCATGCACCATGCTTGAGGGCGAGATCGACACCCGAGGCGGCGGCATGACGGACGGTGAGGACGACCGCGCATCCGCGCGGCAGGCCAGGCGCAAGGTCCCCCTGCGCCTCGTGCGCCGCACGCTCAGCAAGGCATGGAGCGGCAACATCTTCTCCGAGGCCGCCGAGGCCGCGTTCTGGCAGACGCTTTCGCTGCCACCGCTGCTGCTCGGCCTGCTCGGCAGTGTCGGCTTCCTCGGCGACTGGTTCGGCGAGGCCGTCGTGACCGAGGTCCACGACCAGATCATCGGCTTCTCGGAGACGGTCTTCAGCGGCAGCGTGGTGAACCAGATCATCGAGCCGACCGTGGACGACATACTGACCACGGGTAAGGGCGAGATCGTCTCCGTCGGCTTCCTGATCTCGCTGTGGGCAGGCTCGTCGGCGATGTCGTCGTTCGTCGACGCGATCACGGTGGCCCACGACCAGTACGGCGTGCGCAACGAGGTCTGGCAGCGGATCTTCGCGCTGCTGCTTTACCTGGCGAGTCTGGTGCTGTTGGTGATCGGCCTGCCGATCATCGCGATCGGCCCCAACCTGCTGCCGGAGTTCTTCCCCTCCGACTGGCAGCCCGTGATCGCCTCGTGGGTGGGTGCGCTGTACTACCCGACGGTGGGAGTGCTGCTGGTGCTCGCGCTGGCGACGCTGTACAAGGTGGCGTTGCCACGCAAGCTGCCGTGGCATCGGGGGCTGCCCGGTGCGGGCCTCGCCATGGTCATCTTCCTGCTTTCCAGTGTCGGCCTGCGCTTCTACATCAGCTGGATCACCACGACCGGCTACACCTACGGCGCGCTGGCAACCCCCATAGCGTTCCTGCTGTTCACGTTCTTCATCGGGCTGGCGATCGTGGCGGGCGCGTACTTCAACAGCGCCATCCAGGAACTGTGGCCAGCGCGGATGACCCGCAGGCAGCGGCGCAAGTGGCGGCGGCTGGAGATGGTCAGGGCCAACGAGCGGCTGCGCGCCGGCGAGGGTGACAGCGCAAGCCTGTGGCAACGCACCACGATGCCACTACGTAGGCAACGCAGGCCCGACGAGGACAGCCAGGCCGAAGCCGGCACCGCGGCCACCAGCGACAGTGACCAAGCCGACCAGGCCGACCACAGTGACCAGGCCGACCACAGTGACCAGGCCGACCACAGTGACCAGGCCGACCACGGTAACCACGGCGAGGGCCGCCAACGCGAGCGGTCCGGTGAACCGGACCGCTCAGCGGGCGGGCGGCCGTCACCGCAGCGACGGCCGCCCGCACGGCAGGACCGGACGGGCTACTCGCCGCCGGGCGGCAGGTTCTCGTAGATCCGCTTGCAGTCCGGGCACACCGGAGAGCCCGGCTTCGGGGACTTGGTCACCGGGAAGACCTCGCCACACAGCGCCACCACGTGCGTGCCCATGACCGCGCTTTCGGCGATCTTGTTCTTACGCACGTAGTGGAACATCTGCGGCGCGTCGTCGTCGGTGGTGTCGGTACCCTCTGGACGGGTGTCGACTTCAGGCAACGTCTGCGTACTCACGTACCCAATGATGCCCCATCGCCCGCGAGCCGTCGCATAGGCGAAGATTCTGTCGTGACCAGCCTTCCCGCGGCCGACCTCGCGATGTCGGCCGAGGTCGCCGACGCGCTCGCCGACCGCCACCCCGTTGTCGCACTCGAGAGCACCCTGCTGGCGCACGGCCTGCCACCGGAGCACAACCTCAGGGTGGCCACCCGCATCGAGAGCACGGTTCGCGCGGCGGGCGCCGTTCCCGCCACGGTGGCTGTGCTGGACGGACAGGCGCTGGTGGGGTTGTCCGCGACCCAGCTGGAACGGGTGTGTACCGAGGACCTTGCCAAACTCTCGCTGCGTGACCTCGGGCCCGCGCTGGCCCTGCGCGGCTGCGGAGCCACCACCGTGGCGAGCACGGCGGTGCTCGCCGATGCCGCGGGCATCGGCGTTTTCGCCACCGGTGGCGTCGGCGGTGTGCACCATCCGCTGCCGGGCACGCCGGTCAGTTGGGACGTCTCGGCCGACCTCGGCGTGCTCGCGCGCACCCCGGTGCTGCTGGTGTGCTCGGGTATGAAGTCGATCCTCGACATCCCGGCGACCCTTGAGGTGCTGGAGAGCCATTCGGTGCCGGTGCTGGGCTACCGGACCGACGACTTCCCCGCCTTCTACCTGCGCTCGTCCGGCCTGCCGGTGCCGCACCGGGTGGACGAGCCCGCGCAGGTCGCTCGGGTGGTGGCCGCGCACGGCAGGTTCAGCGACTCCGGTGTGCTGCTGGCCAACCCGGTGCCAGCGGAGTTCGAACTTGACCGGGAACTGCACGACCGGCTGCTCACCGAAGGGTTGCGGCTGCTGGCCGGTGGCGAGGTACGCGGAGGCGACGTCACCCCCGCGATGCTGGAACACTTCCACACGGCCAGCGGCGGCGCGAGCCTGGCAGCCAATGAGGCGCTGGTGCTCGCCAACGCCGAACTCGGCGCGCGGGTGGCGGTTGAACTGGCGCGCTGACACCCGCGGGGTGGCCACCCGGCTCGGTGCGCCTGCCGTGAGCGGGAACGGTGGCTACTCGGACTCGATGACGCGGTGCGGTTTGCCCTCGATCGCCTTTCCGTGGCGCCGGTAGCGGCTCACGTCCTCGGAACGGCGCGGCGGACGGTCGTTGGCGATCAGCACCGCGACCCAGGGTAGCGGCACGGACAACACGATCAACGCCAGCGCGAGCCACCAGGTCTGGTAGAAGACGCCCGCCAGGATGAGGAAGGGGAACCGCATACCCATCATCAGCGCGTACTTTCGCTTGCGGGCAGCGAGCTGGTCGTCGTGGGAAGGCGCCGCCTCGGTGATCAGCACCGCAGCCGTGTGCTTGTCGTGCTCGTTCACCGGCCCACCTCCAAGGCTCCATGCTGCCACCATCGACGTTCAAGCGGTACCCGGACCGGGCAACCAGGCCAGGGCGGCCACCACGAGCGCTTCCACACCGGTACGCGATGTCGGGCGTGGCACGGGCGCGAACGCCGCGGAATGGTTGGAGGGTACGTCGGACTCGAACCGACCCGCCGCCATCGCGTCTAGCACCATGCGCTCGGCCAACCCGCCGACCAACCAGAACACCGAGGGTACGCCCGCGGCGGCGCCGAACTCGCCGAAGTCCTCGCTACCGGGGACCAGCGGCGCCTGGCCCGGCAGCCGCGGCGGGAAGTGAGGGCGGAAAGCCGTCTCCACCCGTTCGGTCGGTCGCGTCAGCACCCAGCCCGACGGTGCGGGGGCACGTGCTGACCGAGCACCACGTCCGGCTTCCCCGCCCGTTCGAAGAGCCCGTCCGCGATCATGCCGCGGGCTCCGCCTCCCGACTCCTCACCGGGCTGGAACGCCACCAGCACCGTTGCCGACCACAGCTGAGGTCGGCCCGCGAGCAGTGCCGCCGCGCCCAACAGCCATGCCGCGTGCATGTCGTGGCCGCAGGCGTGCATCACGGGCACTTCCCGCCCGTCCGTTTCGACCGCGCGAACGGTGCTGGCGTAGTCCAGCCCCGTGCGTTCCTCGACCGGTAGCGCGTCGATGTCGGCTCGCGGCAACACGTCGGGGCCGGGGCCATTGCTCAGCACGCCGAGCACCCCGGTACCGCGAATGCCGGTGCAGGGTCCACGCAGAGCTGTTCCAGATCCGGCAGCAGCCTTTCCAGACCGCAGAGGACGCCGGTGACGCGGTCGCGGCTCACACCCGCCAGCTGACCACCACCCACTCGCAACCGCCCGAATCGCCGTCGCCGCTGGTATACAGTCGCAAGACAATCCGTGAGCGTTGTCGCACTGGGGGTGTCGTGCCGGATCTGCTGTTGCGGCTGGCCTCTGCCGATGAGTCGCCATCCACCGTCGAGCAGCACACCGTGCGGCTCGGCCACGACCTGACCGTGTCGGGCGTGCTGAGTGTGCGGCGGCCGCGTGCGGCCGTCCCTGAGGGCGCGAAGTCGGGCGGTACGGCCGGCGTCGGCGAACTCGTTCTCACCGGCGTGCTCTCCGCGAGCACGGTCGCGGCCGTAACGCGCCTGATCGGTGAGTACCTCAAGCGGCACGCGGGCAGGTCGGTCACAGTACGGCGTGGCGACACCGACATCACCCTCACCGGGCAGTCCCAGCGCGACCAGTTGGAGCTGCTCACCACGCTTCTCGCCGAGGCCGACGATGACCAGCAGCACACGCGAGCAGAGTGACACCCGCACCGGCGAGCGGCACGCGCTGCTCATCGCCAACTCGCAGTACCTCGACGTCCGGTTGCGCCAACTGCGCGCGCCCGCCGAGGATGCCCGGCACCTGCGAGAGCTGCTGCTCGACCCGGCGATCGGCTACTTCGACACGGCCACCAAGATCATCGACGGGTCCAAGAGCGAGATCGAGGAACAGATCGAACTGCTGTTCGCCGAACGCAAGCCGGACGATTTCGTACTGCTCTACATCTCCGGCCACGGTATCCGCAACGACAACGGGCAGCTGTTCTTCGCCGCGTGCAACACCCGGCTGTCGCTGCCGCGCTCAACCGCGATCGCCGGTTCGTTCGTGCAGTCGCTGCTGGACGAATGCCAGGCGGGTGCGAAGCTGGTGCTGCTCGACTGCTGCTACAGCGGGGCGTTCACGCAGGGAATGGTGCCGAAGTCAGCCGGAACCGGCGATCCGCTCGCACAGCAGGTCGCCGGGCGCGGCACCTGCGTCATCACGGCCACCGATGAGCTGGAGTACGCCTTCGAGGGTGAGCACCGCTACTTCGAACGGCCCGTGCACCGTTCGGTGTTCACCACCTCGGTGATCAAGGGACTGGAGACGGGGCTGGCCGACCTCGACCGTGACGGCGTGATCACTGGTGACGAGCTGTACCGCTTCGTCTTCCAGGACGTCAGCGGCCAGGGCAAGCAGACACCGACCAGGCACAACCAGCTCAGGGGCGACTTCACGATCGCCAAGACCAGGTTGGCGGCGGTCGGGTTGCACCACGGCGGCAAGCCGGTCCCCGTGAAGCTCGACGACGTGCTGCCGCCAGCCGGTGGGCAGCCGACCCGGTCGGGCCGGACACCGTTGACGACGCCGGTGGGCCGCACGGCGGAACCGCTCGGTAACGCCGGCATCGTGCAACTGGACCTGACCGGCCAGGGCGGGCACATCGCGGTGGTCGGCCAGCTGCACTCCGGCAAGTCGACCTTCCTGCAAACCCTCGTGGTGGGGCTTTCACTGACCCACAGCCCGCAGGAGGCGCAGTTCTACTGCGTCGACCCCGGCGGGCAGCTCACCGGGCTTTCCGGGCTTCCGCACGTGCGCACCGTGCTCGACCCCGCGGAGTCCGCACCGCTGCGCGCGATGCTCGAACGGCTCAACACCGTGCTGGCGCAGCGCAAGCGACTGTTCCGGCAACACCGGTTGTCCTCCGCCGATGCGTTTCGCACCGCGCGCGGCGAGAGCACCCTGCCGCCCGGCGAGCACGCCGACGTGTTCCTGATCGTGGACGGCTGGGAACAGGCCACCCGCTGGGAGCCCGAGCTGGTCTCCACCGTGCACGACCTCGCAAGCGACGGGCTGCATTTCGGGCTGCACGTGCTGGTCACCGCCCGCAGCTGGCGCGAGATCCCCGAAGACCTGGAACGGCTGCTGCTGGGGAAGGTGGAACTGCGGCTCAGTGACCCCGCCGAGTCGCGGATCGACCCCGAAGTCGCCGCGACCCTGCCCAAGCACTCCGGGTACGGGTTGCACGAAGGTGGCCGGTTCATCGTGGCGAGGCCCGACGTGGACGGCGTGGGCAACGATCTCGACGCGGTGATCGACTCCGTCGGGTCCGACGACGACGCCGAGGCCGACGACGGCTGGCTGCCGGAACTGCGCACCGAAACGCTGGTGCGGCAGCACCCCGCGTTGGACAACCCGTCGCTGCTGGAACTGCTGGGGCTACCGCGCAACCTCATCGCGTTCGACGTGCAGCGCGCGTGGCGGAGCAAACCCGTCGAGCAGCGGTACCGGGTGCCGTTCGGGGTCGACGACTCGGGTCAGCCGGTTGAGCTCGACATCAAGGAGGCCGCGCGGGGTGGGATGGGGCCGCACGGGCTGTGTATCGGGGCGACCGGCTCCGGCAAGTCGGAGCTGCTGCGCACCCTCGTGGTGGGGTTGATGGCCACCAACTCCTCCGCGGCACTGAACTTCGTCCTGGTGGACTTCAAGGGCGGTGCGACGTTCGCGGGCCTGGAGCGCGCCCCGCACACCTCGGCGGTCATCACCAACCTCGCCGACGACCTCGCGCTCGTCGACCGCATGATGGACGCGCTGAACGGCGAGCTGACCCGGCGGCAGGAGCTGCTGCGCGACGCGGGCGGGTTCGCTGGCGTGTGGGAGTACGAGCAGGCCCGCGAGTCCGGCGCGCGGATCGATCCGCTTCCCGCGCTGTTCATCGTGGTGGACGAGTTCTCCGAGTTGCTCACGGCCAAGCCGGAGCTTGTCGACGCGTTCGTGGCCGTCGGCAGGCTCGGCCGATCGCTGCGGATGCACCTGCTGCTGGCCTCGCAGCGGCTTGAGGAAGGCAAGCTGCGGGGTCTGGATTCACATCTGTCCTACCGGATCGGGCTGCGGACCTTCTCCGCAGCGGAGTCGCGGGCAGTCCTCGGCACCGCCGAGGCCTACGAGCTGCCGAGAGAGCCCGGTTTCGGCTACCTGCGTTTTGACTCGGGCACGATGGTGCGGTTCAGGTCCGCCTGCGTGTCGAACCCGCACCCCACCGACCCGCGACGCAGTGAGCTCGACGTGATCGTTGACCGGTTGGCCGGCCAGGGCACGCCTGCGCATCGGGTGTGGTTGCCCCCGCTGTCGGAGTCGCCGACGCTCGACGGCTTGTTGCCGAACCTGAATCCTACGGAGGACAGGGGCCTTTCGCCGGTGGGGTTTTTCGGTAACGGGCGGTTGCAGGTGCCGTTGGGGATCGTGGACCGGCCCTACGAGCAGCGGCGTGACCCGTTGTGGGCGGATTTCTCGGGTGGTGCCGGGCATGGGGTGGTGATCGGTGGTCCGCAGTCGGGCAAGTCGACGATGTTGCGGACGCTGGTGATGTCGATGGCGTTGACCCACACGCCGCAGGAGGCGCAGTTTTACTGCATCGATCTCGGTGGTGGCACGCTGGCGGGACTGAACGGGCTGCCCCACGTCGGCATGGTGGCCACTCGCCGCGAGCAGGAGAAGGTGCGCCGCACGGTGGCGGAGCTTGTCACGCTGGTGAACGAGCGGGAGGCCCGCTTCGGTGCGCTGGGCGTGGACTCGATGAACGACTTCCGCAACCGCAAGCGCCGGGGTGAGATCACCGCCGAGCAGGACCCGTTCGGCGACGCGTTTCTCGTGGTCGACGGCTGGCGGGCGCTGCGTGACGACTTCGAGGACCTGGAAGCGCAGATCACCAGCCTGGCGGTGCGGGGACTGGCCTACGGCGTGCACGTGATCATCGCGTCCAACCGCTGGGCCGACTTCCGGCCGGCCATCAAGGACATGCTGGGCACGCGGTTCGAGCTGCGATTGGGTGACCCGATCGAGTCCGAGATCGACCGGCGCGCGGCCGCGGGGGTGCCGCACGGTCGCCCCGGTCGCGGACTGACCGCTGACAAGCTGCACTTCCTCGTGGCGCTGCCACGTATCGACGGCTCCGCCGAGCCTGCCACCGTCGGTGCCGGGCTCGCGGAGGCGGTGACCGAGGCGGCATCACACTGGGACGGCAGTGCGGCACCGAAAGTGCGCCTGCTACCACGGCAACTGCCACGGCAGGAGCTGCTGGCGCTCGACCGGTACCCGGACGGCAGGCTGGTGCCGATCGGGGTCAACGAGGACGAGTTGGCGCCGGTGTATCTGGACTTCGATGCCGAGCCGCACTTCTTGGCCTACGCCGACGGCGAGTCGGGCAAGACCAACCTGTTGCGGCAGATCGTGCGCGGCATCACCGAGCGCTACTCCAAGAAGGAAGCGGTGCTGATCCTCGTCGACTACCGGCGCACCATGCTCGGCTTCGTCGAGGGTGATCAGTTGCTGGGATACGCGGTGTCGGCCAACCAGCTGGAAGGCATGATCAAGGAGGTCGCGCAGTCGATGGCCAAGCGGCTGCCCGGCCCCGACGTCACCCCGCAGCAGTTGAAGGAACGGTCCTGGTGGACCGGGCCGGAGCTGTTCGTCGTGGTCGACGACTACGACCTGGTGGCCACCTCCACCAGCAACCCGCTGCGCCCGCTGTCGGAGTACCTGGCCCAGGCCAAGGATGTCGGCCTGCACGTGGTGGTTGCCCGCCGCACCGGAGGCGCCGCCCGCACCGGCATGGACCCGATCATCGGCAAGCTGAAGGAACTCGCCACACCCGGCATCGTGATGAACGGCTCCCGCGAAGAAGGGGCGCTGCTTGGCGGGGTCCGGCCGACCTCGCAGCCGCCGGGCAGGGGCATCCTGGTCGACCGCAGATCCGGCGGGCAACTGGTGCAGGTCGCGCTGTATCCCGAGGAGTAGCCCTGCCCTCGGCGTGCGACGATGACCTCTCGTGAACGGTGACCTTCCCGAGTTCTCCCCGGAGTTCTGCGCCCGGCTGCGCGAAGCGCTGACCAGGGAGCGCTACGACGCCGACGGCGTGGTGGAGGCGCTCGGTACGCGCGCGCACGCCGCGCTCGGCCGGGGTGAGCCGGTGCCCGCCGAGCGCGCCAGCAGGGACGCCGGGGCGCTAGGCACACTCATCCGGCTGTTCCTGCTCGGCACCGCCGAGCCGGAGGCCGAGGTGCGCGCCGCGTTGCGCCCGTTGCCCGTGGCGGACGCGGTGGGCCAGGGCCTGCTGCGCGCCGACGGCGACCTGCTGCGCGCGGGTCTCGACGTCCGGCCGCACGGCGACGAGCAGGGCTCCTGGTGGGTGGTCTCCGACCTCGACTCGGATGCGCTCGGGCATCCGGTGCCCGCCGACCATGTGCTCGGCGTGGGGCATGCCTCGCTGAGCCTGGTCAGGGCCACCAGCCGCCGCCCCGTGAACTCGCTGCTCGACGTGGGCACCGGCAACGGGGTGCAGGCGTTGCACGGCAGCAGGCACGCCCGGCACATCACCGCCACCGACGTCTCCGCTCGCGCCCTGGCGCTGGCGAGGGCGACGTTCCTGCTCAACGAGTTGGACGTCGAGCTGCGCAGCGGGGAGTGGTTCGCCCCGGTGGCGAGGCGGCGATTCGACGAGATCGTGTGCAACCCGCCGTTCGTGGTCGGTCCCCCACGGGTGGACTACGTGTACCGCGACTCCGGTCTCGCCGGTGACGACGCCAGCGCGCTCGTGGTCCGGCAGTTGCCCGGTTTCCTGACCGAGGGCGGGGTGGGCCATGTGCTCGCCTCGTGGTTGCACGTGGCGGGTGAGGACTGGGCCGACAGGGTGAGCGCCTGGCTACCCCCGGAGACCGACGCGTGGTTCGTGCAGCGGGACGTGGCCGATCCCGAACTCTATGTCGGGACCTGGCTGCGCGACGCCGGTATCGAGCCCCGTTCCGCCGAGGGCAGGGCGAAGGCGGGCGAGTGGCTGGACTGGTTCCGGCAGCGGCAGGTGGAAGGTGTCGGCTTCGGGTTCGTCACCCTGCGCCGCGTCGAGAGCGGAGAGCCAACCGTGGTGTGCGAGGACCTGCGCCAGGCCTACGACGACCCGCTCGGTGCGGAGGCCGCCCACTGGCTCGACCGCGTCCAGTGGTTGCGGGAAACCGGCACGCGGCTGCTGGACACCACGTTCCGAGTGCCTGACACGGTGGTGCTTGAACGCATAGCGTCACCGGGCGAGGACGGCTGGACCACCGACGTGCTGCGGCTGCACCGCACCGACGGTCCCGGCTGGCAGCACGAGCTCGACGAGCTGTCGGCCGCCCTGCTCGCCGGGTGCCGGGGTGCGCTGCCGTTGCGCGACCTGCTCCAGCTACTCGCGGCCGCGCACGGGGCCGACGCGGACACGCTCGCGGCTGACGCGCTGCCCGCCGTGACCCAACTGGTGCGGCACGGGATGTTGGAGGTCGTCCGGTGAGGGCTGTCGCCGCGCGTGTCACCGAGGCAACCGTCACGGTGGACGGCGAGGTCGTCGGCGCGATCGGCGAACCCGGCCTGCTCGTGCTGCTCGGCGTGCACGTCGAGGACACGCCTGCGCAGGCGGAGAAGATGGCGCGCAAACTGTACGAACTGCGCATCCTGCGCGACGAGCAGTCGTGTGCCACGGCCGGGGCCCCGCTGCTGGTTGTCAGCCAGTTCACGCTCTACGGCGACACCCGCAAGGGCCGCCGTCCATCGTGGACGGCGGCGGCTCGGCCGGAGCGGGCGCAGGAGCTGGTCTCGGCTGTGGTGGCCGAGCTGCGCGCGCGGGGCGCCCGCGTGGAGACCGGCCGGTTCGGCGCGATGATGTCGGTACACAGCGTCAACGACGGTCCCTTCACGGTGTTGATCGAGGTTTAGGCCCGCTTCGGCGCGTGCACTCCCTTTCCAGTGGTTCCGTCGGGCCGCACCGGGCTGGGCATCGACACGGCCGCGGAGTTGTGCTCGTTGGGAGCCCAAGGGCCCGGGTACACGTTCGCGGGAACGATTTCGAACCCGGTGACGTTGATCCGGGTGTCCAGCCAAGTTGCTGGGCTCGTGCGTGGGGTTCCACAGGCCCGGCGCACGACGCGCAACGCAGGCGTGAGAGGTAGCACACGTCAGCCCGTTGACCGGGGAGGCAAGATGTCCGTCCAGACTCTCGAACGTGAGGCCCGTGGGATCCGTGAGCGAGAGATCCCTGTGCCCACCGTCGAGTACGACACGGCACCCTTAGGTGCCACGGCACAGGAAGAGCCGGATCTGGACGCGCAGGGCCCTGCCGCCGACCTGGTCCGGGTGTACCTCAACGGGATCGGCAAGACAGCCCTGCTGACCGCCGAGGAAGAGGTCGATCTCGCCAAGCGGATCGAGGCCGGGGTCTTCGCGCAGCACGTTCTCGACACCTCCGAGGAGCTGCCCAGGCAGCGCAGGGTCGAGCTGACCGCGCTGGTGCGCGACGGCCAGCGCGCCAAGAACCACCTGCTACAGGCCAACCTTCGACTGGTGGTTTCGCTGGCCAAGCGCTACACTGGCCGCGGCATGCCGCTGCTCGACCTGATCCAGGAGGGCAACCTGGGGCTGATCCGTGCCGTCGAGAAGTTCGACTACTCCAAGGGTTTCAAGTTCTCCACCTACGCCACCTGGTGGATCCGCCAGGCCATCACCCGTGGCATGGCCGACCAGGGCCGCACGATCCGACTGCCGGTGCACCTGGTGGAGCAGGTCAACAAGCTGGCCCGGATCAAGCGGGACCTGCACCAGCAACTCGGCCGCGAGGCCACACACGGGGAACTGGCGGCCGAGGCGGGCATCGCGGAGGAGAAGGTGGCGAGCCTGCTGGACCACGCGCGGGACCCGGTGAGCCTCGACATGCCGGTCGGCTCCGAGGAGGACGCCCCGCTGGGCGACTTCATCGAGGACGCCGAGGCCACCGACGCCGAGAGCGCGGTCATCTCCGGACTGTTGCAGGATGACCTGCGGCGCGTGCTCGCCACCCTGGACGACCGGGAGCAGCACGTCATCAGGCTGCGCTACGGACTCGACGACGGTCAGCCCCGCACGCTCGACCAGATCGGCAAGCACTTCGGGCTGTCAAGGGAGCGCGTGCGGCAGATCGAGCGTGAAGTGATGTCCAAGCTGCGCCAGGGAGAGCGCGCCGACCGGCTGCGCGCCTACGCCAGCTGACGCCACCACACCGGACACAGGCGGTGCGACCCAGCAGACAGGGCCGCACCGCCTGCGGGTGCGGGTCTCGAGCCGGTCGGGGACGAGCCGTTCGCGGTAACTCCCCGGCCGTGCTGCTACCGTCCTGCCGCCCGCGCGGCGTGATCTGTGTCGCGCACGGTGCGGGCTTGCTCCACCACGGTCACCGCGGCGCGGTACGGTCTAGGCCCCCCTGACCACGCGCGACGGAGCCGAGCTGTGACTGCCTCTTCGTTCCAGCACACCGAAGTCCTGCCGCTCGGCAAGGACACCACCACCGAGTACCGCCTCGTCACCACAGAGGGCGTGCGGGTCGTCGAAGCCGCGGGCCGCCGCTTCCTCGAGGTGGACCCAGCCGCGCTGACGACGCTGGCGCGTGTCGCCATCAGCGACATCCAGCACCTGCTGCGGTCGTCACACCTCGCACAGTTGCGTGCGATCGTGGATGATCCCGAGGCCAGCGGCAACGACCGATTCGTCGCGATGGACCTGCTGCGCAACGCGGCCATCTCGGCGGGAGGTGTCTTGCCGATGTGCCAGGACACCGGCACCGCCATCGTGATCGGCAAACGCGGCGAGGGAGTGCTCACCGGTGGCGGCGACGAGGCGGCGCTGTCCCGCGGGATCTTCGAGGCCTACCAGGAGCTGAACCTGCGGTACTCGCAAATGGCACCGCTGAACTTCTGGGAGGAACGCAACACCGGCACGAACCTGCCCGCGCAGATCGAGCTGTACCACCACGACGGCTCCGGTGCCGACCCCGCCTACGAGTTCCTGTTCATGGCCAAGGGCGGCGGCAGCGCCAACAAGTCCTTTCTCTACCAGGAGACAAAGGCCGTGCTGAACCCCAAGCGCCTTGCCAGGTTTCTCGACGAGAAGCTGCGCAGCCTGGGTACGGCGGCCTGCCCGCCGTACCACCTCGCGATCGTCGTCGGTGGCATGTCGGCCGAGTACAACCTCAAGGTCGCCAAACTGGCATCGGCACGCTACCTCGACGAGCTGCCGAGGGAGGGTTCGGCGCTGGGGCACGGCTTCCGCGACATGGAGCTCGAGCAGCAGGTGCTGGAGATGACCAGGCAGTTCGGCATCGGTGCCCAGTTCGGCGGCAAGTACTTCTGCCACGACGTCCGGGTGATCCGGCTGCCCCGCCACGGCGCTTCCTGTCCGGTGGGGATCGCGGTGTCGTGTTCGGCCGACCGCCAGGCCAAGGCGAAAATCACCGCTGAGGGTGTGTTCATCGAGCAACTGGAGCGCGACCCGGCCCGGTTCCTGCCCGAGGTCACCGACGACGAGTTGTCCGAAGAGGTCGTGGCGGTGGACCTGAACCGGCCGATGGACGCCATTCGCGAACAACTGTCGCGACTGCCGGTGAAGACGCGGCTGAGCCTCACCGGACCGCTGGTGGTCGCGAGGGACATCGCGCACGCCAAGATCGCCGACCGGTTGGAGGCGGGCGAGCCGATGCCGCGGTACCTGCGCGACCATCCCGTCTACTACGCGGGGCCGGCGAAGACACCGGACGGCTACGCCTCGGGCTCGTTCGGCCCGACGACCGCGGGCCGGATGGACTCCTACGTGGAACAGTTCCAGGCCGCCGGTGGATCACTGGTGATGCTCGCGAAAGGCAACCGCTCCAGGAAAGTCACCGAGTCCTGCCGTGCTCACGGCGGGTTCTACCTCGGCTCGATCGGTGGCCCTGCCGCGCGGCTGGCTCAGGACTGCATCAAGCAGGTGGAAGTCCTCGAGTATCCGGAGCTGGGTATGGAGGCGGTCTGGAAGATCGAGGTGGAGGACTTCCCCGCCTTCATCGTCATCGACGACAAGGGCAACGACTTCTTCGCCGAGACCTCAGAGCCCGTGCTGCAGATTTCCTTCCGAAGCTGACAGTCTGACAGCCCAGCCCTGTCAGAAACCCCAGCTTCGGTTGGGGGTGATCCGGACAGGGACGGAGTAGGAGGCGTCGAAGCTGTCGGTGTCGTGCCCGATCGCCGGGTAGGCCTGCTCGTACTTGGCGAGGTAACCCGGTGTCTGCGAGGGTTTGCGCCCCTCGTCGTCGAGCCGCGCGGTACCGCTGATCACCAGCACGTCGCCGCCTTCGGCGTCGCTGTTGAAGTGCAGCGTCACGGCCGGGTTGCGCCTGATGTGTTCGAGCTTTCTCGTACCGGGTTGGCTGAACACGTGGAAGTGCTCGCCGTCGAAGACGAACCAGACCGGGCGCGGCGCGGGCCTGCCCGTGGGAGTCACCGTGGTCAGCCACGCGATCCGGTCGTCCGCGTGGCGCAACAACTGCGAGGTCGGTCGGAAGGTCATGCCGCGAGTGTGCCCGGTGCGGCACGAGCGAAGCGGCCGAACCCGACCCGGTCAGCCGGTCGAGGGTGCGCAGGCCCTGTCCTGCTGTCCGAGCCCGGCGCGGGGGTCCTGCCGTACCGTCGTCTCCGGCGTCACGTCTCGCGTGCCTCGTAGGTCAGCACCACCATCCGCTCCCCCAGTGGTTCGTCGAGCGTGATCGTGAGCGGCGGGTAGCGCATGTCCATCGTGCACGCGATGTCCTTGCTGGTCGGCTTGGTCTCGACCATGGTGACGGCGACCCGATCGCCCCGCTGCTCCCCCAGTTCGGCGCTGGCCTTGCTGCACCCACCTTCCTGGCCCACGATCCGCAGCGTGCGTCCGTCGCCGGTCACCGAGACCTCCACGGGATAGCCGCGCGGCAGCGCCGAGGCGTCCACCCGCTCCGGCGGCACGGGTGTGCCCTCGTCCGCAGCGGGCGGCTGCACGGGCTTTCGGCCCGCGCCTTGCCCAGACTCCCTCGGCAGCTCAACGGGAGCGCGGCCAGCATCGTTGTTACCGGCACCGCCCGAGCCTGGTTGGACATCGCCCTGCTGGGCGCACCCGGCCCCGACGGCGCCGAGTACCACGACACTCACACCGATGATCGCCTGTTTCCACCTCATGTTGGAAAGGACGTAACCAGCACACCGGTAGGTTGCAGCGCATGGCCGGGGAATCACTCGCACGCAGGCTCGGCACGTCGGACGCGGTCGTGGTTGGCCTCGGCGCGATGTTGGGTGCCGGGGTGTACGTGGCGTTCGCGCCCGCGGCGAGCGCCGCCGGGTCCGGCCTGTTGCTCGGGCTCGCCGTGGCCGCCGTGGTCGCCTACTGCAACGCGACCTCGTCGGCGAGGCTGGCCTCGCGCTACCCCGCATCGGGCGGCACCTACGTGTACGGCAGGCAACGGCTCGGGCCGTTCTGGGGTTACCTGGCTGGCTGGGGGTTCGTGACCGGAAAGGTCGCCAGCTGTGCGGCGATGGCGCTGACGGTCGTCACCTACACCGCGCCGGGGCTGGGTCAACCGTGGCGGGGCCTGCTCGCGGTCGCCGTCGTGACCGCGCTGACGGCACTGAACTACCGCGGCATCCAGCGCTCCGCGGCGGCGACGAGGGTGCTGGTTTCGCTGAGTCTGCTGGTGCTGGCGGCCGCCGTGGTGACGATCGTGGTCGCGGGCGACCCGAGGGCTTCCCGGCTGACGCCGTTTCCCGGCACCGACGCGCCAGGGGTGCTGGAGTCGGCAGGCCTGCTGTTCTTCGCCTTCGCCGGTTACGCCCGCATCGCCACGCTCGGTGAAGAGGTCAGCAGGCCACAGCACACGATCCCGAGGGCCATCCCGATCGCGCTCGGGATCGTGCTCGCCGTGTACGCGGCGGTGGCCGTGGCGACGCTGCTACAGCTCGGACCAGCCGCCCTCGCGGCGAGCGACGACCCGCTCGCTGAGGCGGTGTCGGGTACGGCCTGGTCAGCTCTCGCGCCGGTGGTCAGAGCCGGTGCCGCGGTGGCGGCGCTCGGCGCGCTGCTCGCCCTGGTGTTGGGGGTGTCGAGGACCGTGCTGGCGATGGCGCGCGACGGCAACCTGCCGCGTGC
The DNA here is from genome assembly GCF_011761185.1 of Saccharomonospora amisosensis. Classification (NCBI taxonomy): domain Bacteria; kingdom Bacillati; phylum Actinomycetota; class Actinomycetes; order Pseudonocardiales; family Pseudonocardiaceae; genus Saccharomonospora; species Saccharomonospora amisosensis. The sequence goes on from NZ_JAAOYM010000001.1 coordinate 3,133,908, forward strand.
GCTGGCCGCGATCCATCCCCGGTTCCGGGTGCCGCACCGCGCGGAGCTGGCCGTCGGTGCTGTCGTGGCGCTGCTGGCCTCGTTCGCCGACCTGCGCGGCGCGATCGGGTTCTCCTCCTTCGCGGTGCTGGTCTACTACGCGATCGCCAACGCCAGTGCGTGGACGCTGCGTGCAGGCAGGCTGGTTCCGGCCGTCGGCCTGCTCGGCTGCCTGCTGCTGGCGTTCAGCCTGCCGTGGCCATCGGTGCTCGCGGGCGCGGCGGTACTGGCGGTGGGTGCGGCGGCCTACGCCGTGCGTGTCAGCTCTGCTTCACGCTGACCATCCTGGTCACCGCCTCGTCGAACTCGGCGACCATCTCCGAGAGCACGTCGGCGACCGGGCGGACGTCGTTCATCCTGCCGACGATCTGCCCGACGGGCATGGAGACCACGGACGGGTCGGCAGCGGCGTGGATGCGGTTGTGCGCGGGCGAGACGAGCAGGTTCTGCAGCGGCATCGGGAGCGGTTCCGGTGCGTCCGGCGCCGACCACGCCTCGGTCCAGCGGGTCTTGAGCAACCGGGCGGGCTTGCCGGTGTAGATCCGGGTGCGAACGGTGTCCGACGAAGTAGCCTGCACCAGCGCCTGCTGCACGGCCTGCGACTCCGGCATCGTCTCCAGGTACTCGCGGGTGGTCAGCCAGATCGACCCGGTCCACACGCCCGCGGCGCCGAGCGCGAGCGCGGCCGCGGCCTGCCTGCCGGAACCGATGCCGCCTGCCGCGAGAACGGGCACCTCGCGCCCCACCGCGTCGGCGATCTCGGGAAGCAGCACCATCGAAGCGATCTCGCCGGTGTGGCCACCAGCTTCGTAGCCCTGGGCCACGACGATGTCCACCCCGTTGTCGACGTGCCGCCGAGCGTGCTCCGCCTTGCCCGCCAGCGCCGCGACCGGCACACCGTGCTCGTGTGCCTGCTCGATGACGTCGACCGGCGGTGAGCCGAGCGCGTTGGCGATCAGCTTGATCGGGTGCTTGAGCGAGACCTCGACATGTGAGCGCGCCACCGAGTGCAGCCAGCCGAGCACGCCCGCGCGCTCCTCGGTGTCTTCCGGCAGCTCCGGAACACCGAGCTGGGCGAGCGTGCGCTCCACGAACGCCTTGTGCTCGTCGGGAATCAGCTTGCTCAGATCCATCGAGCTGCCCTCGGTGGGCACCTTCGACGGCATCACGATGTCCACACCATAGGGCTTGCCGTCGGTGTTCTCGTCCATCCAGCCGAGCACCTTGTCGAGCTCGTCGGCATCGTTAAACCGAACGCAGCCGAGGACACCGAGCCCTCCTGCCTTGCTGATGGCGGCTGCGACGTGCTGCGACGGTGTGAACCCGACGATCGGCAGATCGATCCCGAGCGTGTCGCACAACGCGGTGCGCATTCTTCGACGTCCTCCTACGCGTTGAGCTTGGCGGCCGGCTCGTGCTCGGCCGCGTGGCGTTGTGCCCACGGATAGTCGGGCTTGCCGCTAGGCAGCCGTCCGATCTGGTCGACGACCCACATGCTGCGGGGCACTTTGTAGCCTGCGATCTCGTTCCTGACATGCGCCTCGATGTCCGCGAGGTCGGGTTCGACACCCTCGCGCGGCTCGATGATCGCGCCCACCCGCTGCCCGAGTCGCTCGTCCGGCACACCGATGACCAGCGCGTCGAACACCTGCGGGTGCGACTTGAGCGCGCCCTCGACCTCCTCGGGGAACACCTTCTCGCCACCGGTGTTGACGCACTGCGACCCGCGTCCCAGCAGGGTCACCGTGCCGTCCTCCTCGTAGCGGGCGAAGTCGCCGGGCACCACGTAGCGGGTGCCGTCGATCTCCACGAAGATCGTCTCGGTCTTCGCCGGGTCCTTGTAGTAGCCCAGCGGCACGTGACCGCGCCTGGCGATCCTGCCCACGGCGCCGGGCGTCGGCTCGACGAGCCCGCCGTCGTCGTCGACGAGGATCGCGTCCTTGCCGAAGTTCACCCGTGGCCCGGCGGAGTGGTCCGCGTCACGGGAGGCCATCCCGATGCCGGTGAAGCCGCTCTCGGACGAACCGATGGCGTCGGTGAGCACGATGTTGGGGAACGTCTCCAGGTACTCCTGCTTCACCGAGTGCGAGAACAGCGCGGCGTGGCTGGAGAAGGCCACCAGCGAGGAGGCGTCGTAGCCGCCGCGGCGGTAGGCGTCCAGCAGTGGCCTCGCCATCGCGTCACCGACGACGGTGAGCACGTTGACCTTGTGCTCCTGTACCGCTCGCCAGATCTCGTGCGGGTCGAACTGCGGCACGAACACCACGGTTCCGCCGGCGAACAGCGCACCGAAGGCGGCCCACTGCGCGGCGCCGTGGATGAGCGGAGCGGCGGGTAGCCGGACCAGCGCGCCCTGCTTGCCCTGCTCGGCGAGCGTCCACTCGTCGGGCACGTACTCGCCGGTGACGAAGTCGATGCCGCCGCCGAGCGCACGCCAGACGTCCTCGTGGCGCCACATCACGCCCTTGGGATAGCCCGTGGTACCGCCGGTGTAGAGGATGTAGAGGTCGTCGGAGCTGCGCTCGTCGAAGTCGCGTTCCGGCGAGCTCTGCGCCATCGCGGCCTCGTACTCCACCCCGCCGTAGGTCGAGAAGTTCCCGTCGCTGCCGTCCTCCACGACTACAACGTGTTTCAGATCGGGCGCCTCGGGAAGCACTCCGGCTACCCGCTCGGAGTACTGCCGCTCGTGTACGAGAGCGACCAGGTCGGCGTTGGTGAACAGGTACCTCAGCTCACCGTGCACGTACCGGTAGTTGATGTTGATCGCGATGGCGCGGAGCTTGTACGCCGCGAACATCGTTTCGATCATCTCAATGGAGTTCCGCGAGTACACGCCGATGTGATCGCCCTTGCCCACCCCGTTACTCGCGAGGTGGTGGGCCAGCCGGTTGGCACGCTCGTCCAGCTGGGCATAGGTCAGCCGCCGGTCCCCGCAGATAACCGCGGTGCGGTCCGGCACGGCGTCCACGGCGTGCTCGAGGAGGTCCGCGATGTTGAAAGCCACGCAGATAAACTAGAACATGTTATCGTTTCAGGCAATGGGTCAACGGATTGAAGGATCGCGGATGGAGTCGCGGATGGAAGAGCAACCGCACGCGCTGGTGGAACAACGCGGGCACACGCTCGTGGTGACGATGAACCGGCCGCACGCACGCAACGCGCTCAGCGGGGAGATGCTGGCGATCATGACGCAGGCATGGGACCGCGTCGACGCCGATCCCGAGATCCGCAGTTGCGTGCTGACCGGCGCGGGGGGCGCGTTCTGCGCGGGCGCCGACCTGAAGTCGATGAGCCGCAACAGCCCCTCCAACGCGTTCGACAAGGGCTCGTTCGACCCCAGTCGCATGGACGGGCTGCTCAAGGGGCGAAGGCTCAGCAAGCCGTTGATCGCGGCGGTGGAGGGACCCGCCATCGCAGGCGGCACGGAGATCCTGCAAGGAACCGACATCCGCGTCGCGGGCGAGAGCGCGAAGTTCGGGGTCTCGGAAGCGCGCTGGGGGCTGTTCCCGCTCGGCGGGTCGGCCGTTCGACTGCCGAGGCAGATCCCGTACACCGTGGCCGCCGAGATCCTGCTGACCGGCAAGCACATCACCGCGGCGGAGGCGAAGGACATCGGGCTGATCGGGCACGTGGTGCCCGACGGCACGGCGCTGGACCGCGCGCTGGAGATCGCCGACCGGATCGCCGAGAACGGGCCGCTGGCCGTGCAGGCCATCCTGCGCACGATCCGCGACACCGAGGGCATGCACGAGGAGGAGGCCTTCAAGCTGGAGGCACAGTACGGAGTCGGCGTGTTCGCCAGCGACGACGCCAAGGAAGGCCCGCGCGCCTTCGCCGAGAAGCGCAAGCCCCGGTTCCAGGGCCGCTGACGCGGACGGTGGCCCGTCGCCGACCCAGGGCAGGCGCGACGGGCCACCGCAGTACCTCGGGCGGCCACTCCACACATCTCTCTACGAGAACCTGTTGCAGATATTGCGGCGGAAACCCAGTTGACAGGCCGCGCCGATGCTTGCCGATAAATCGAGAACGTGTTTCACTTCGGTCGTGACTTCAGCCGCAACCGAGACAGAGCAGACCCCACTGTCAGCTCCGCTGAACGTGGGCTTCGACTACACCCGCTCGGTCGGCCCCGTTCTCGGGCACTTCGTCAACGCACTTCGGCAGCGACGCATAGTCGGCATCCGGGGCAGCGACGGCCGGGTGCACGTGCCGCCGGTCGAGTACGACCCGCACACCGCCGAGGCGCTGACCGAGTTCGCCGACGTCGCCGACGAGGGCACCGTGGTGTCGTGGTCGTGGGCGCCCGAACCACTCGAGGGTCAACCGATCCAGCGCCCGTTCGCCTGGGCACTCATCCGGCTCGACGGTGCCGACACCGCACTGCTGCACGCGGTGGACGCGGGCTCGGCCGCCAAGATGCGCACCGGAATGCGGGTGCGGGTCCGCTGGGCCGACGAGCCGGTGGGGCACATCCGTGACATCGCCTACTTCCTGCCCGTCGACGCTCCACCCGACGACCCGGCCCCCACACCGCCACCGCCGCCGGTGGTGGAGCGCGAGGAGGGCAGCCCGGTCACCACGGTGGTGACACCCGTCCACCTCAGCTTCGAGCACTCGGTGTCTCCCGAGGAGAGCCGCTACCTGCGTGGACTCGCCGAGGGCAGGCTCATCGCCCAACGCTGCCCGGCCTGCGGCAAGGTCTACATCCCACCGCGCGGCGCGTGCCCCACCGACGGCGTGCCGACCGTGGAAGAAGTGGAGCTGCCCGACACCGGCATCGTCACCACGTTCTGCATCGTCAACGTGCCCTTCCTCGGGCAGCGCATCAAGCCGCCCTACGTGGCGGCCTACATCCTGCTCGACGGCGCCGACATCCCGTTCCTGCACCTCGTGCTCGGCTGCGAGGCCTCCGAGGTCCGGATGGGAATGCGGGTGCGGGCGGCCTGGAAGCCGCGGCAGGAGTGGTCCACGACGCTGGAGAACATCGCCCACTTCGAGCCGACCGGCGAACCGGACGCACCGTACGAGTCCTACGCCCACCACCTGTGAGGGGAACACGATGAACGATGTGGCGGTGGTCGGGTTCGCGCAGGCGCCCTGCGTGCGGCGCACCCACGGCACTACCAACGGCGTTGAGATGCTGGTTCCGATCTTCGCCGAGGTCTTCGAGCAAACCGGGTTGACCAAGGCCGACATCGGCTTCTGGTGCTCCGGCTCCTCGGACTACCTCGCGGGCAGGGCCTTCTCCTTCATCGCCGCGGTCGACGCGATCGGCGCGTTCCCGCCGATCCACGAGTCGCACGTGGAGATGGACGCGGCATGGGCGCTGTACGAGGCGTGGCTGAAGATCCGCATGGGCGAGGTGGACACCGCGTTGGTCTACGGCTTCGGCAAGGCCTCGGCAGGCGAGCTGCGCAGGGTGCTGTCGCTGCAGCTCGACCCGTACGTGATGGCGCCGCTGTGGCCGGACTCCATCGGCATCGCGGGGCTACAGGCCCGGCTGGGCATGGACGCCGGATTGTGGAGCGAGAAGGACCTCGCCGAGGTGGCGGCCCGCAGCAGACGCGACGCGACGAGCAACCCGTTCGCACAGCTGAGCGGGGATGTCGAGGCGGCACGGTTGCTTGAGGAGCCGCTCGTGGCCGACCCGCTGCGGGCACACGACATCGCACCGGTGACCGACGGCGCCGCCGTGATCGTGCTCGCCTCCGTGGAGCGGGCACGCGACATCGTCGAACGGCCCGCCGTGATCACCGGTATCGAGCACCGCATCGACTCCCCCGTGCTCGGCGCCAGGGATCTGACCCGCTCGCCGTCGACAGAGCGAGCCGGACTCGCCGTCGGCGCGCGGGACGTGGAGATCGCCGAACTGCATGCGCCCTTCACCCACCAGGAACTCATCCTGCGCGACGCACTCGGTTTCGGCGACGACGTCCGGATCAACCCCTCCGGCGGAGCGCTCACCGGGAACCCGATGTTCTCGGCCGGCCTGACCCGCATCGGTGAGGCCGCGAGACAGATCCTGGCGGGCAACGCGAGTCGCACATTGGGCCACGCCACGAGTGGTCCCGCCTTACAGCAGAACCTTGTGGCCGTACTGGAGAGGGGCTGATCCGTGGGCAAGCAACGCACCGCCGTCCTCGGCACCGGGCAGACGCACCACCGCGCCAAGCGCACCGACGTGTCGATGCCGGGGCTGCTGCGGGAGGCCGTCGACCGTGCGATGGCCGACGCGCGGGTGGACTGGTCCGAGATCGACGCCGTGGTCGTGGGCAAGGCGCCCGACCTGTTCGAGGGCGTGATGATGCCCGAGTTGTTCCTCGCCGACGCTCTCGGCGCCAACGGCAAACCGCTGCTGCGGGTGCACACCGCGGGCTCGGTCGGCGGCTCCACCGCGCTGGTGGCGGCGAGCCTGATCCAGTCGGGCGTGCACCGCAGGGTGCTCACCGTCGCGTTCGAGAAGCAGTCCGAATCCAACGCCATGTGGGCGCTTTCGATCGCGCCGCCGTTCCATATGCCGGTCGGCGCGGGCGCGGGGGGCTACTTCGCACCCCACGTGCGGTCCTACATCCGCCGATCGGGAGCACCCGAGCACGTCGGCGCGATAGTGGCGGCCAAGGACCGGCGCAACGGGGCGCTGAACCCGCACGCGCATCTGCGGCAGGCCGACATCACCGTCGAGTCGGTGCGGGCCTCGCAGATGCTGTGGGACCCGATCCGCTACGACGAGACCTGCCCCTCCTCCGACGGCGCCTGCGCGATGGTGCTCGGCGACGAGGCCGCGGGCGACGCTGTGGAGGGTGGCGCGGCGTGGCTCCACGCGACGGCGATGCGCACCGAACCGACCACCTTCGCGGGGCGCGACCAGGTGAACCCACAGGCGGGCAGGGACGCGGCCGCGGCGCTGTGGAAGGAGGCGGGGATCACCGACCCGTTGTCGCAAGTAGACACGGCCGAGATCTACGTGCCGTTCTCCTGGTTCGAGCCGATGTGGCTGGAGAATCTCGGCTTCATGCCGGAAGGCGAGGGTTGGAAGCTCACCGAGTCCGGTGAGACCGCACTCGGCGGGCGGCTACCGATCAACCCCTCGGGCGGCGTGTTGTCGTCCAACCCGATCGGCGCCTCCGGGATGCTGCGATTCTCCGAGGCCGCCAAGCAGGTGATGGGCCGTGCGGGCGACTACCAGGTGGACGGTGCCAGGATCGCGCTCGGCCACGCCTACGGCGGCGGGTCGCAGTACTTCTCCATGTGGGTCGTTGGAGCCGACAAGCCCTGAGGACAAGAAACCGCCCGGCCCCCTTCGACGGTGGGCCGGGCGGTTTTTTCACGCCGAGCGGGACTGCCGCCTATTCGTAGGCGACCTGGTAGTGCTTGATGCCGTTGAGCCAGCCGGAACGCAACCGCGCGGGCTCGCTGACCTGCCGGATGTTCGGCATCTCGTCGGCGATCGCGTTGAACATCAGGTCGATCTCCAGCCGGGCCAGGTTGGCGCCGATGCAGTAGTGCGCACCGGTACCACCGAAGCCGACATGCGGGTTGGGGTCACGCAGCACGTCGAACTGCTCGGCGTGGTCGAACACCTCGGGGTCGAAGTTCGCCGAACTGTAGAACATGCCGACCCGGTCGCCCTTGCGGATGTGTTGGCCACCCAGCTCGGTGTCGGCCGTCGCGGTGCGCTGGAAGGCCACCACCGGTGTCGCCCACCGCACGATCTCGTCGGCGGCGGTCTTGGGCCGCTGCTGCTTGTACAGCTCCCACTGGTCGGGGTGGTCCAGGAAGGCCTTCATCCCGTGCGTTATGGCGTTACGGGTCGTCTCGTTGCCCGCGACCGACAGCAGGATGACGAAGAAGCCGAACTCGTCGGAGGTCAGTGACTCACCGTCCACATCGGCATGAATGAGCTTGGTGACGATGTCGTCCATCGGGCACTGGCGCCGCTGCTCAGCCATGTTCCACGCGTACCCGACCAGCTCAGCCGACGCCGCGATCGGCTCGACGTCGTACTCGGGATCGTCGTAGCCGATCATCTGGTTGGACCAGTCGAATATCTTGAGCCGGTCCTCCTGCGGAATCCCGATCAGCTCGGCGATCGCCTGCAGCGGGAGTTCGCAGGCCACGTCGGAGACGAAGTCCCCTGAGCCCTTCTTCTTGGCCTCGTGCACGATCCTGGCCGCGCGCTCGCGCAGCGCGTCCTCCAGCTTGCCGATGGCCCTCGGAGTGAAGCCCTTGGAGACGATCCGCCGCAGCTTCGTGTGCTGCGGGGCATCCATGTTGAGCAGGACAAGCCGGTTGGCCTGCATCCCCTCCTCGTCCATGGTCTCGTCGAACCGGATGATCGCCGTCTTCTCCTGCGAGGAGAACAGCTCACTGTCCTTCGAGATGGTCTTGATGTCTTCCATCCGGGTGACGACCCAGTATCCCTCGTCGCGGAACCCGGCCTTGTTGTAGGGCTGAGCGTTCCACCACACCGGCGCGGTACGCCGGAGCAGTGCGAACTCCTCCAGCGGGAGCCGGGTCGCGTAAAGGTCAGGATCGGTGAAGTCGAATCCGGTGGGTAGTAACGACGAACTCATACGCCGTACCTCCGACAGCAGCGTCGTGGAACACGTTCTAGTTCGTCGATTGAAGCATACAGCGTTAACTATCGGAAGGAGTTTGGTGAACGATGTTAACTGAATCGATTCCGGACACCGCCCGCGAGTCCCCCGCTCTCGCCCGCGAGTCCCCCGCTCCGGACCGCGAGTTCTGCACTCTCGCCCACGAGTTCCACACTCCGGCCCGCGGACCGTGCAACCACCGAAGCCGGGTGCAGCCCGTCAGCGGTAGTGGTGTCGGGGCCAGCGCGGGCAATCCGGGTCCACGCTGCCGTACTCCTCCCCCGGAGGTAGCGGAGCGGCGGGAAGCTGCAGCCCACCCACCCCGCCGATGCTCACGGCCCCAGGGCCACCGGCTGCCCCGACCCGGCGGCCCGAGCCGTCGTCGAGGTCGGGATGCGGCATGATCGGCTGCTTCGCGGAGGGATAGCGCGCCAGCGGATCGCTCACCACGCGCCGGGGCGGCTTACGCGCGAGACCCAGCAACCCGAGCAGCCCGAGCAACCCGAACAGGCCCCAAGCACTGCTGCCGCCCTGAGCCTGGGTGTGCCGCGGCTCGCCTGCCACGGCTGCAGCGGCCTGGGATTGCACACCTGCCGCCGAAGCAGGACCCAGCGATAGCGCCATGCTCAGCATGGCCACGGCGAGCAGCCTGCCGGCCGTTGTGGACATGCGGTTCCCTCCCACCGTTGGCTTACTCCACGTGGTGTTACCGTCACGCGGGCGGCGGGTGTGGACGACACGCCCTCAGCGACGCTGAAATGCACCGGCCTCGGTGACAGCGGAGGGCGACCTGCCCGCGGCCAGCTGTCGTACCCCCAACTCGCTCACCGGCGACGAGGGCGCGATCACCTTCTCGGTGCAGCCGGTGAGCAGCAGCAGCGCCGCGACGGCGCTGAGCAGGCGTCGAGCGGCCATGACCTCAACGTAAGCCCGGCAGGGGCTGTGCACGCCACTGCTTCACTCGACCGGGCAACGCAGCCCGTTCGATGTCGCTACCCTCTGCCGATGAACGGCATCGCGGTGGCTGTGATCGTCAGGAACTGCACGTTCGCGCTCAGCGGAAGTCCGGCCATGTACAGCACCGCGTCCGCGACGTGGTCGGCGTCGAAGGTGGGCTCGGGGCGAACGGAGCCGTCAGCCTGCCGCGCTCCCCGTGCGATGCCCGCTGTCATCTCCGTGGCCGCGTTGCCGATGTCGAGTTGCCCGCACGCGATGTCGAACTCCCTGCCGTCCAGCGAGATCGACTTGGTCAACCCGGTCACCGCGTGTTTGGTGGCCGTATAGGCAACGCTGCGCGGTCTGGGCGCGTGCGCCGAGATGGAGCCGTTGTTGATGATCCGGCCACCCCTGGGCTGCTGCGTCTTCATCGACCGCACGGCATGCTGGGCGCACAGGAACATGCCGGTGAGGTTGACCTCGACCGTTCGGAGCCAATCGGCGGCGTCCACGGTGTCCACCGAGCCGGGCGGACCGAACGTGCCCGCGTTGTTGAACAGCAGGTCCACCCGACCCCACCGGTCGACCACACGCTCGAACAGCGAGGCGACAGCGGCCTCGTCGGTGACGTCGGTCGGCACGACCAGCGCGCCAGGACGGTCCCCGGCCGCCTCCCGCAGTGGCTCCTCGCGTCTGCCCGCGAACGCGACACCGTACCCCTCCCGGAGCAGCGCCCGTGCCACGCTCTTGCCGATGCCGGTACCCGCCCCCGTGACCACGGCGACCCGCTCAGTTGCCATACGGCACTAATACCCGACATGCCTGCCGCGGTCCACGATGCCGCGTTTCGGTGTCGGCCCCAACCGTCCCGGTGCACCAACGCAGGACTCGCGGGCAGGAGCGCAGGACTCGCGGGCAGGAGCGCAGGACTCGCGGGCAGGAGCGGGGGACTCGCGGGTCAGAACCAGTCGTCGGGGCGTGGCCAGGTGAACATCGCGTGCCCGGCCTCGCCGTTCGGTTCGGCCTCGGTGACGGTGTAGCGGCCGCGGTAGAACAGCAGCGGGCGCTCATCGCTGACCTCGCCGAGTTCGGTGACCCTGCCGATGGCGACATAGTGGTCGCCCGCCTCGTGTACGGCGTCGAGCACGCAGTCGATCCACGTCAGCGAGCCCGTCAGCAGCGGGGAGCCGGACGGGGCCCTGGTCCACTCCACCGAGGCGAACTTGTCGACACCCCTGGCCCCGAACGTGGCGCTGACGTCGCGCTGATCCCCCGCGAGCACGTTGACAGCGAACCTGCCGACACGCTCGATCACCGGCCACGTACGCGAACTCTTCGCGGGGCAGAACAACACCAGTGGCGGCTCCAGCGACAGTGCGGCGAACGACTGGCAGGCGAAGCCGACCGGCTCGTCGCCGTCGCACGCCGTCACCACCGCCACGCCGGTGCAGAAGTGGCCGAGCACCGAACGGAACCGGGTCGCGTCGACCACCGAAGCCGCGGTCATCGCTGCTGTGCCCCGACGGAGAAGTCGTGCCCCCACAGGCTGACCGCCGTGCTTTCCCTCGCGATCCAGGTGCCGTCGTCGACCTGCCTGCCCTCACAGCCGAACTCGACGTCGAACCCGCCCGGCGTCTTCATGTAGAACGACAACATCAGGTCGTTGACGTGCCTGCCCAGCGTCGCCGACATCGGTACCTTGCGCCGCAGCGCACGGTCGAGGCACAGCCCCACGTCGTCGGTGCTCGCGACCTCGACCATCAGGTGCACGATCCCGCTAGGGGTCGGCATCGGCAGGAACGCGAGGCTGTGGTGGCGCGGGTTGCAGCCGAGGAAGCGCAGCCACGCCGGTTTGCCGTCCGCGGGCCTGCCAACCGCCTGCGGCGGCAGCTTCATCGAGTCGCGCAGCCGGAACCCGAGCACGTCGGAGTAGAAGCGCAGCGAGGCCTCGTCGTCGTGGGTGGACAGTACGACGTGCCCGAGCCCCTGCTCGCCCGTGACGAAGGTGTGCCCGTAGGGGCTCACCACCCTGCGGTGCTCCAGCGCGATGCCGTGGAACACCTCCAGCGTGTTTCCGGAGGGGTCCTCGAAGGTGATCAGCTCGTCGACCCGGCGCTCGGCGCGCTGCTCGTCACTGCCCTCCTTGAACGCCACGCCATGCCGCTGCAGGCTCGCCCGCACCTCGTCCAGTTCGGCGGCGTTCGCCACCTCCCAGCCCGCCTGCGCGAGCCGGTCGGTCTCGCCCGGCACGATCACCAGCCGGGCGGGAAAGTCGTCCATCCGCAGGTACAGGGCGTCGGGATCGGCCCCCTTGCCTTCGACCATGCCGAGCACCTTGAGCCCGTACTCACGCCATGCCGCCATGTCGGTGGCCTCGATACGCAGGTAGCCCAGCGAACGAATGCCCATGCTCATCAGTCCTTCAGAAAGTCGATCGCGAGCCGGTTGAACTCGTCGAATTTCTCCAACTGTGCCCAGTGCCCGCACCGGCCGAATACGTGAAGCTGCGCCCTCGGAATGGTCTTCAGCGCCAGCAGCGCGCCGTCCAGCGGGTTCACCCGGTCCTCACGGCCCCAGATCAGCAACACCCGTTGCCGCAGCCGGTGCGCCTCGCGCCACAGCATGCCCTGCTCGTAGCTGTCCGGCCTGCTGAACGACGCGCCCATTGCGGCCATCGCCGCGAGCGACTCCGGCGTGCTCGCCGCGTCGAATCGCTCCTGGAGCAGTTCCTCGGTGATGAGTGACTGGTCGTACACCATCACCCGCAGGAACGCCTCCAGCTTCTCCTTGGTCGGGCCGGGTGGTGCCGCGAACCTGGCCAGATTCTTGACACCCTCGGTGGGGTCTGGCGCGAACACGTTGAGGCTCAGCCCACCCGGCCCCATCAGCACCAGCCTGCCCGCCCGGTCGGGGTAGTCCAGGGCCAGCCGCACGGCCGCTCCCCCGCCGAGCGAGTTGCCCACCAGGTGAGCCTTCTCGATGCCGAGCGTGTCCATCAGGCCCACCACGGCACTCGCGCTGTGTGTGAAGTACTGCGGGTGGTCGGTGGGCTTGTCCGAACGACCGAAGCCAGGCTGATCCACCGCGATAGTGCGAAACGACTTGCCGAACACTTCGAGGTTGCGGCCGAAGTTGCTCCATGCCGACGCGCCGGGACCGCCGCCGTGCAGCATGATGACCGTCTCGGTGTGTTCGGTGCCCGCCTCGTGGTAGTGCAGCCGAAGGTCGTCGCGTACCTGCGCGTACTTGCCCTCCATCTGCGAGTTCACCTCACACCATCGCGTTCTCGACGGGAAGCCCGAAGGCGCCGGTACCGAACATCGTGTAGGCGCGCTCGGCATCGTTGGCGGCGTGCACCCTGCCCGCGTGCGCGTCACGCCAGAATCGCTGGATCGGCGTGCCGGTACGCAATGCGCGGCCGCCGGAGTTCTCGAAGAGCCGGTCGATGGCGGCGATGGCCCGTTCGGTGCCGCGCACCTGGTCGCGCCGCACCCGCAGCCGGGTGGCGAACGGCAGTTTCTCGCCCTTGCACGCCAGCTGGTACAGCTCATCGATGTTGTGCGTCAGTTGCAGCCAGGCCGCGTCGATCTCGCTGCCTGCCTCGGCGATGCGCACCTTGGCGAACGGGTCCTCCTTGGCCTGCTCGCCGAGGTAGGCGGCGCGCACCCGGCTGCGCTGGTACTCCACGTGGGCGTCGTAGGCACCCTGCGCCATGCCGATGATCGGCGCGGTGATCGTGCTGGGGTGCACCGAGCCGTAGGGCAGCCGGTAAAGCGGTCCTGGGTTGAGTTCCTGGCCGGGCGTTTTGCACTTGGAGGTGGCCATGAAGCTCAGCGCCCGGTGCGCGGGCACGAAGACGTCGTCGACGACGATGTCGTTGCTTCCGGTGCCGCGCAAACCCACGGTGTCCCACACGTCCTCGATCGTGTAATCGGAGATGGGCAGCAGGTAGGTGCAGAAGTCAACCGGCTTGCCTTCGGCGTCGAACGCGGGTGCGCCGAGCAGCACCCAGGTCGCGTGATCGCAGCCGGAGGAGAAGCTCCACTTGCCGGAGAGCCGGTAGCCACCGTCGACGACCTGGGCCTTGCCCATCGGCGCGTACGAGGAGGAGATCCGCACGTCGATGTCGTCTCCCCACACGTCCTGCTGCGCCTGCGCGTCGAACAGCGCCAGGTGCCATGGGTGCACACCGAGAATGGACCCCACCCATCCGGTGGAGCCGCAGGCGCTGGCGAGGAGTTTGACCGCCGTGTAGAAGGTGACGGGGTCGGCCTCGTATCCGCCGAAGGTCTTTGGTTGCAGCAGTTTGAAGAACCCGGTCTCCCGCAGGGCCTTGATCGACTCATCCGGGATCTTTCGCGCGTCCTCCGTCTCCTGCGCCCGCTCGCGCAGGACGGGCAGCAGCTCCTGTATCCCGGCGATCACCTCGTGGGTGCCCCGCTCACTCATCTGTGCCTCGTTCCTACTTGTTACCTGGTACGACAGAACCAAGACTAGAACATGTTCTCGTTCTTGTCACGCGGACTCGACACTTGACGCCAATACCTGCCACCACCACACCGAAAATCGACCTGGAATCAGCTCCGGATACCCGCCAGACCCGACCTGGAACAGATTCTTATCCTCGCATTCGCGCCGCCACCGGCCGCGGGTAGCGCGAGCGCCGTCGATCACATCCACTACCTGCGTCGCAGTCACCGGGACTACCCTAGAACTGAAACACGTTCTCGTCTATGGTGGCAGCAACGGCGCGGAACAGCGATGCGTGGTCCTATAACGTGTTCCAGGAGGTTGCATGACCGGGGACGCACCCGAGTACGACGTCGTCGTGGTCGGCAGCGGCGCGGCAGGCATGACAGCGGCGCTCGCGGCCGCCCACGAGGGCATGGCCGTCCTCGTCATCGAGAAGGCAACCCACTTCGGTGGCTCCACCGCGCGCTCCGGCGGCGGTGTCTGGATCCCCAACAACGAGGCGCTACGCGCCGCGGGCGTCGAGGACACCCCCGAGGACGCCAAACGCTACCTCGAGGCGATCGTCGGTGAGGTGGTGCCCGCGCAACGACGCAACACCTACCTCGATCACGGCCCCGATGTGGTTTCCTTCCTGCATGAGCACACCCCGCTGCGGCTGACGTGGGTGCCCGGCTACTCCGACTACCACCCGGAAGCCCCCGGTGGCCGCGCGGGCGGGCGCTCTGTGGAGCCCAGGCCGCTGGACGGCAATCTCCTCGGCCCCGAGCTGGCGAACCTGGAACCGCCCTACAGCGCCCCGCCGCTCGGAGTACCGCTGATGCAGGCCGACTTCCGCTGGCTGAGCCTCATCGCCAGGCACCCGCGCGGGATACTGCGGGTGTTCCAGCTGGGAATGCGCTGGCTGGCCGCACGCATGACGGGCAAGCGCCCGCTGGCGATGGGCCAGGCGTTGGCGGCGGGGCTTCGCGCGGGACTGCTGGACAAGCGGGTCCCGGTGTGGCTTTCCACCCCGATGACCGGCCTTCACACCGAGCACGGCCGGGTCAGCGGTGTACTCGCCGAGCGCGACGGCGAGGAGATCCTGATCCGTGCCAGGCGCGGGGTCGTGCTCGGCAGCGGCGGATTCGAGCACAACGAGCAGCTGCGGCAGAAATACCAGCGCCCGCCGATCGGCACCGAATGGACCGTCGGGGCCAAGGCCAACACCGGGGACGGGATCACGGCGGGCCTCGCGCTCGGCGCCGCGGTCGACCTGATGGACGACGCCTGGTGGGGGCCGTCGATGCCGCTCACCGGAGGGCCGTGGTTCGCGCTCGCTGAGCGCTCCCGCCCGGGCTGCATCCTGGTCAACGCCCGAGGCGAGCGGTTCGTCAACGAATCCGCGCCCTACGTGGAGGCCGTGCACGCGATGTACGGGCCAGGCGACGGCCCTGCCCGAAACATCCCGACCTGGCTGGTGTTCGACCAGCGCTATCTCAACCGTTACATGTTCACCGGCCTCGGCCCGCGCCAGCCGCTGCCCGGCCGCTGGTACAAGGCGGGCATCGCCGCCAAGGCTGGCACGCTGGAGGCGCTGGCCGAGCGCATCGACGTGCCCGCGCAGGCGCTGCGCGACACGGTGGAACGGTTCAACACGTTCGCGCGCACCGGCAGCGACGAGGACTTCCACCGCGGCGCCAGCGCCTACGACCACTACTACGGCGACCCGAGGAACAAACCCAACCCGAGCCTGGGTCCGCTGGACATGGCGCCGTTCTACGCCGTCAAGATCGTGCCGGGTGACCTGGGCACCAAGGGCGGGCTGCTCACCGACGTGCACGCCAGGGTGCTGCGGGAGGACGGCTCGCCCATCGACGGACTCTACGCCGCGGGCAACGTCAGTGCGGCCGTGATGGGCCGCACCTACGCCGGTCCCGGCGCCACCATCGGCCCGGCGATGGTGTTCGGCTACCTTGCCGCCCGCCACATCGCCACCAAGAATCGCTCTCAGCACGAGGCACGACCCGCTGGAGGTACGCAATGACGCAGGGCCAAGCCGTTCGCTCGATCGACGCGGGACAGCCACCAACCCGCTTCGCCCGTGGCTGGCACTGCCTCGGGCTCGCCGACTCCTTCCGTGACGGCAAACCACACGCGGTCAACGCGTTCGGCACCAAACTCGTGGTGTTCGCGGGCGAGGACGGCAAGCTCAACGTGCTCGACGGGTACTGCAGGCACATGGGCGGTGACCTCACCCAGGGAACGGTGAAGGGCAACGAGGTCGCCTGCCCGTTCCACGACTGGCGCTGGGCAGGCAACGGCAAGTGCGTTTCAATCCCCTACGCCAAGCGGGTTCCGCTGCGGGCACGCACCCGCTCCTGGCTGACGCTGGAGCAGAACAAGCAACTGTTCGTGTGGAACGACCCGGAGGGCAACCCGCCTCCGGACGACGTCGTGATCCCGCGTATCGAGGGCGCCTACAGCGACGAGTGGAGTAACTGGACGTGGGACTCGGTGCTCATCGAGGGCGCCAACTGCCGCGAGATCGTGGACAACGTCGTGGACATGGCCCACTTCTTCTACATCCACTACGCGTTCCCGACCTACTTCAAGAACATCTTCGAAGGCCATATCGCCACGCAGTACCTCAACACCAAGGGCCGCCCCGACGTGGGAATGGCCTCCAACTACGGCGGCGAGGAGAACACGCTGCGGTCCGAGGCCTCCTACTACGGGCCCTCCTACATGATCAACTACCTGCTGAACAACTACCAGGGCGTCGAGATCGAGAACGTCCTCATCAACTGCCACTACCCGGTCTCCCCCACCTCGTTCGTGTTGCAGTGGGGCGTGATCGTGAAGAAGCTGCCCGGCGTCAGCGACGAGCACGCGGACAAGATCGCGGAGAAGTTCGCCAAGAGCATCGGCGTCGGATTCCTGCAGGACGTGGAGATCTGGAAGAACAAGACCCGCATCGACAACCCGCTGCTGTGCGAGGAGGACGGTCCGGTCTACCAGCTTCGCCGCTGGTACGAACAGTTCTATGTGGACGCCGCCGACGTGACCGACGACATGACGAGGCGGTTCGAGTTCGAGGTCGACACCACGAAGGCCAACGAGGCGTGGGAGAAGGAGGTGGCCGAGAACCTCGAGCGGCAGCGGCAGGAGGCAGGCCAGGAAGCCGGGGTCTCCTAAGTGACGGCCGAGCGCGACGAGTTCCTCACCGGCGGGATGATGCCGCTGACGTGCCGCTCGTGTGCCACAAAGGTGCTGGTGAAGAAGAACAGTCCGCAGCACACCAGCATCCAGTGGACCACCGACGCGGCCACCAGCTGCCCGGTGTTCGCCGAGCGGGTGGCGGGCGGTGTCCACCCGGCCCTGCTCGACACGTGCGAGCGACTGCACGACAGCATCGCCGAGGCAGCACGGGAAGGAATCTTCACCTATGGCTGAGAGCTCGCGTGTGCTGCGCGTGGCCGACGTCGTGGCGGAGACCGCGCAGGCGCACTCCATCGTGTTCGACACAGAGGAGCTGGACTACAAGCCGGGCCAGTTCCTCACGGTGCGGATCCCCAGCGACGAGTGCGGCTCCGTGGCGCGCTGCTACTCGCTGTCCAGCTCGCCTTACTCCGGGGAGCAGCCCAGGGTCACGGTGAAGCGGGACGGCTACGCCTCGAACTGGTTGTGCGACAACGTCCGGCCCGGCAGTGAGCTCGAGATCCTGCCTCCCAGCGGGGTGTTCACGCCCCGTTCGCTCGACGAGGACCTGTTGCTGTTCGCCGCGGGCAGCGGCATCACGCCGGTCATGTCGATCGTGCGGTCGGTACTCGGCGACGGCGAAGGACACCTCACCCTCGTCTACGCCAATCGCGACGAGAACTCGGTGATCTTCGCGGGCGCGCTGCGCGATCTCGCGGCGCGGCACCCGGACCGGCTCACCGTGATGCACTGGCTGGAGTCGGTGCAGGGCTTGCCCACCACCGAGCAACTGCGCGCCCTCGCCACGCCGTTCGCGCAGCGGGAAGCGTTCGTGTGCGGGCCGCGCCCGTTCATGTCGGCGGCGACGTCTGCGCTGAAGTCGCTTGGCCTGCCACGCTCGCGCATCCACACCGAGAAGTTCGTCTCGCTGGGTGGCAACCCGTTCGAGATCGCCGAGCGTGAGCAGCGACGGAGCAAATCGACGCAGGCAGCGCAGACAGCGCAGTCGCCGACCACCTTGACGGTTTCGCTGGACGGCACTCAGCGCACCCTCACCTGGCCGCGCGACCGCAAGCTGCTGGATCACCTGCTCGACGAGGGCATGGACGCCCCCTACTCCTGCAGGGAGGGCCAGTGCAGCGCGTGCGCGTGCCGGATCACCTCCGGTGAGGTCAAGATGCTCAACAACGAGGTGCTTGACTCAGAAGACATCGCCGACGGGATCGTGCTGGCATGCCAGTCGCTGCCGATCACCGACGAGGTGTCCATCAGCTACGAGTAAGGGAACCACCATGCCCATCGATCCCGATGCCGCGATCGGAGCGGATCTCGGCGAGACCACGTTCTCCTGGTCGTCCTCGGAGGTGCTGCTCTACCACCTCGCGTTGGGGGCGGGTGCCAGGCCGACCGACCCTCGGGAACTGCGCTACGCCTACGAGGCCGACCTGCGGGTACTGCCGACGTTCGCTACCGTGGCGGCCAACTTCCGCACCTTCGAGCCGCCCGCGGTGTCCTTCCCAGGCATCGACATCGACCTGGCCAAGGTGGTGCACGGCACGCAGGAGGTGGCGCTGCACCGTCCCATCCCCACCGACGGAAAGGCGGTGGCGCGCTCACGCATCGCCGACGTTCTCGACAAGGGCAAGGCCGCGGTCATCGTGCAGGAGACGCGGGTCGACGACGAGTCGGGCGAGCCACTGTGGACGGCGCGGTCGAGCATCTTCGCCAGGGGCGAAGGTGGTTTCGGGGGCAAGCGTGGTGCCTCGGAGCGGATCGAGCTTCCCGACCGCGAGCCGGACGCTGTGGTGGACACCCCGACACTGCCGCAGCAGGCGCTGCTGTACCGGCTGTGTGGTGACCGCAACCCGCTACACGCCGACCCCGCGTTCGCCAAGGCGGCCGGATTCGACGTGCCGATCCTGCACGGGCTGTGCACCTACGGCATCGTCGCCAAGGCCGTGACTGACACCATGCTCGACGCCGACGTCACGCGGGTCCGCTCGTGGGCGGCGAAGTTCGCGGGCATCGTGCTGCCGGGCGAGACGCTGCGCACGCGGATCTGGCGAGACGGTGAGCGGTTCCTCGTCACCGCCACGGTGCTCGACCGCGACGAGGCACCGGCGCTGTCCGACGCGGTGCTGCACACGACCGACGCGTCATGACACCGGGCTGAGTACGGGCGGCAACGGTGGCCCGCTGCCGTTACCGCCCGGCCTCACAGGCCCGCGACGAACATGATCGCCATACCCAGGCCCATCCCGGCGCGGCACACCGTGCGGGAAACGAAGCCGGGCGGCAGTGTTTCCCGCGCGGTGTCCCCGGTCCTGCTCGCCAGGCGCAGGCCGCGCATGCCCGCCTGCACACCGTCATAGGTGAAGTAGGCCGCGCCCAGCGCGGCCAGCACCGGCCACGCCATGCCACCGGACGAGGCGCCGGAGACCATGTTCGGCCACACGGTGTGCCCGCCGTCGCCGTGCGGCATCGCGAGGAGCATGTAGAACATCGCCACGGCGGCGATCCCGTAGTGCAGGTCGCAGCGTCGGCACACCCCTTGCGCCGAACGGTCCCGGACCGCGGCCGCGACGAACCAGCCCGCGGTCAACACGAACAGCGCCTCCCAACCCGCCACGGGTATCGGCGCGCCGACCGGCGACACCATCGCCAGCATCGCGACTGCCATCAGCAGGCCGGCGACGTCCTGCTGCCGCACGCCGGAGCCCAGCCGCACGTAGTCCAGCCGCGTCAGCCGCGAAACAGCCGGGAACGTCAGCAGCAGGAAGGCCGCGGTGAGCAACCATGCCAGAACCAGAGGAATGTTCACGGACGCCTCCGCTCGGGTGCGCGCTCCTTCACCCAATACGGTGACAAACCCCGCACCACGGCACCAGCGGTCAAGCAGGTGATGACCCGTGTGGCAGGTCGCGCAGTTCCCGCAACGCCTCCGGAATCCCGTCGGCCAGCGGCCACAGGTCGCCCACGAGTTCCCGCGCGCCGAGCAGACCGACGTGTACCCGGCCCGCGTTGGACAGCACGGTGATGTTCAGCCCAGCCCCGTGGAACACCGGGCCGAGCGGGTACAGCCCCGTGACGCGGGCACCCAGCAGGTAGAGCGGCATGGGCGGCCCGGGCACGTTCGACACCACGAGGTTGTGGACCACCGGGTGCTTCTCGGCGAGCCGCAGTGCCGAGTAGGCACGCACCGCCAGGCCCAGTGTGGTCGGCGCGGCGAACTGGGCCCAGTCCTGCAGCATGTCCGCGTCGATCGTGCGGTGGTGTTCCTTGGAGCGGCGGTTGCTCTCGGCGATGGCGAACACTCGCGCGGCGGGCTCCGCGAGGTGGGTGGGCAGTGAGGCGAACAGCGCGGACACCTTGTTGCTACCCCGCTCGCGTGCGCTGCGCTCGTGCACCGACACCGGCACGGTGGCAAGCAACGGGTCGTCGGGCAACTGCCCGCGCTCGGCGAGGAACCGCCGCAGCGCGCCCGCGACCATCGCCAGCACCACGTCGTTGACGGTGACGCCGAAAGCGTTCTTGACCGCTTTCACCTCGGCGAGGTCCACCTGGGTGTAGGCCACGGCCCGATGCCCGGTGATCGTGCCGTTGAACGGCGTACGGGGTGCCGTGAACGGCGTGGCCATGCCCTTGCCCTGCAGCGAGCGGCCGATCCAGCGAGGCACGAGGCCCAGCAGACCGGGCAGCAGTTTGACCAGTTGCACTGGCCGGTGGGCGGCGGCTGCCGCGCTGTCCAACACCAGCGCGAGGGTCGACGGCGGCTGCTGGTTGGTTCGCCCGCCCTTGCCGGGACGAGGCCGTGGGGAATCCGGCTCCACCCCCGCCAGGTAGGTCAGCAGGTTGGCGCCGCTGACCCCGTCGACGCTGGCGTGGTGCATCTTCAGCAGTACCGCGACACCGCCGTCCGCCAACCCCTCGATGACATACATCTCCCACAGCGGCCGGGACCTGTCGAGGGGCTGGCCCGCGAAGTGGGCGCACAGCTCGGCCAGATCCTCCCGCCCGCCGGGCGAGGGCACGGCGATGCGGTGCACGTGGTGTTCGAGGTCGAACTCGGTGTCCTCGACCCACATGGGGTGGTTGAGGTTCAGCGGCGAGTCGAACAGCTTGCGACGAAACACCGCGGCCAGCTCCACGCGCTCGCGCAACTCGGCGACGAGCCGGTCGAAGTCGTAGCCGCCGGGAACGGTCGAAGGGTCGAGCGTTAGCAGACCACAGATGTGCAGCAACTGCGCGGGTGTCTCCAGGTAGAGAAAGCTCGCGTCGAGGCCACTCAGTCGCTGCACACGCTCCAGGGTAGGCATGCGATCGGAGCAACACCGTTAACCTCTCCGCATGCATCCCTCGTTCAGGACCCGCAGAGCACTCGGGTTGGCGCTCACCGCGAACGCTGTCCGGCCCCTGCGCGGCATGCGCGCGGGCATCCCTTCGTTCTTCGCGGGCTGGCTGACCTCGGAACTCGCGCCGCACCTGCTCGCGCTGACGGCAACCGACACGGCCGCACATGTGGCGAGGCGGGGACTTCGCGGAGCCGACCGGGTGGGCCTTGTGCTCGGTGGGCTGTCGGCCGCGGGGCTGGCGGGGCTGATAGTCTCGGCGCAGCGAGCCCGCGGCGCGGTGGAGCAGGCGCTCGTCCAGGCGCTGGGACCTGGCTACCAGCAGGAACTGCCACGACCGCCGAGCCCAAGGGATCTCGCGACGCCGTGGGGGCAGCTCGTGCTGCCGTTTCGGATGCGCAACCCCGAGGTGCACTGCGACCGTGACATCGCCTACGCGCCGGGTGGCAGGCGGTTCCTGCTCGACGTGTACCGGCCTCTGAAACCGGTGTCCGGGCGGCCGGTGCTGCTTCAGGTTCATGGTGGAGCCTGGATGGTCGGTAACAAGGAGCAGCAGGGTGTACCGCTGATGCTGCACATGGCGCAGCGTGGATGGGTCTGTGTGGCGATCAACTACCCGCTGTCACCATCGGCGCGTTGGCCCGAACACATCGTCGCGGCAAAGCGGGCGCTGGTGTGGATACGCCGACACATCGCCGACTACGGTGGCGACCCGTCGTATGTGGTGGCCACCGGCGGCTCGGCGGGTGGGCATCTCGCCGCGCTGTTGGCGCTGACCCCGGGGGACGCCGCGTTGCAGCCGGGGTTCGAGGATGCCGACACCAGCGTGCAGGCGTGCGTGCCCGCCTACGGCGTCTACGACTTCGCCGCCACAAGCGGTGCCCCGACCGCGACGGCGAGGATGCACTCGATCCTCGCGCGCTACGTGGTGGGCAAGGACCCCCGCGAGCACCACGACGACTACGTCGCGGCCTCACCGCTGGACCGCATCACCGACAAGGCACCACCGTTCTTCGTCATCCACGGAGAGCACGACACGCTGATCCCCGTGGCCGAAGCGCGTGAGTTCGTGCGGCGGCTGCGGCAGGTGTCGCACAACCCTGTCGGCTTCGCCGAGATCCCCGGCGCCCAACACGCGTTCGACATCTTCCCCTCCATCCGCAGCGCGCACGTGGTGCGCGGGATCGAGCGGTTCCTGGAGTGGACCTACCTGTACCGGCAACGGTGATCGGCTCCGGGCCGTCGGGTGGCGTCGGTGGCGTGGTTCACAGCCACAGCAGGGTCATGCTGTAGGCCACGATCCAGCTGATTCAGCCGAGTCATCGAAGCCCGAGCGACAACTCGCGGCGATGGCCGCCTTCGACCGGCGGCTGTACGAACGTGCGGGCGACCTCATCAGACTGGTGCGTGAGGTGGGCCGCACCGAACCCGAACTCGCCGGCTTCTATCACCAAACCCGGCAACAAGCCGACCAGACCCGCCTTCAGGTGTTCTTCTCCTGGCCCGGTGACACCCTGCGCCCCAGGTTTGGACGTGACGACCGCCGTCGACAGCTACGCCGCTCTGTGCAACATCGACGTCTGCACCCCTCACCACCGAGCGTGCCTGGTCGCCCGATGGGTCAAGCGCTGGTGGAGCCAAGCCCTTGCCAGGGAATTGCTCCACGGGCTCCGGTAGCGGCACGTCGGACCCTCCGTCCAACGGGATCGATCAGCCCTGCCCGGCTTCGCGCGGCAATCCGGCCCGGAACTCGGCACTCGGGTTCACGACCAGGACCGACCCGCCCTCCGGCGCAGTGCGCGCACCGATGATCCGGGCCATGCCGCCCCGCGCGAACGGGAAGGCCGACAGGATCAGCACCACCAAGCCGGCCATCGCCACCCCAGCGAGGGCGGGGACGGTGCCCCGCTCGGCAAGAATCCCGGCGACGAGGGAACCGGCGAACGCCAGCAGTCCTGCCAAAAACATGGCACATGAGACAGTGAGCCATGCCGCCCTGGTGCGAGCGCACACGTCACATAGCGGCCAACCACTCACCCGGGTAACGCGCACCTTCCCGGCATGCTCTCCGAGGCGTTCGGCCATGCCAAGCATGCCGCGCAAACCCACCTGACGCACCCGGCTTCCTTCGATTCGCACCTTCGACTGCAGCGCGAAATCAGCTCGCCGTACCGCAGGGCGGCCGTGACGCGCACAGTGAGAGGGGAGGGTGTCCGGTTGGCCCACCAGTTCAGCAGGCAGCCTGACGATTTTCGACTGTCCCTCCACTCGGACTCCCGTTCCGCTGATCTACGTGAAAGTCGTCCGAGACGGAAGTGTACTTGATATGGTCGGCCCACGACTGGGGTTGATCATCACGGTGACAAAGATCCGGAGGCAAATTTGGGATTCAAAGCAAAACCCGAGAGCATCCAGAAGTTCGGGGAGCGTATGGATGAACTGGTTGTCGACGCGAACTCGGCAAAGACCTACGCCGAGGATCATCTCAGTATCGACGGTGGTGACGCACGAATCTTCGCCACGATTACCGCTGCGGCGGGAGATGCAAAGGCGGCGCTGGCCGAGAACTAAGGGCGCCTCGCCACAATCCAGCAAACCGCGGCGGTGGAACTGGACACGGCCGCGACGATGTATCGCGAAACCGACAAGGCGAAGGCAGAACAAATGGACAGCACCTACCCGGCGGGTAAATAGCCGTGACAGAATCCCCCGCAGCCAAACTCACGGACCCAAAGGCGTCCGACCCGGTTCCCAACCTACTCGAGAATGTCATTGGGATCAGCCATATATCAGCGTCTCGTACTGGGTCGGCGAGGCCATAGATCTCATTTTCGACGTGAACCCGTTCGAATGGGTCGCCCAGCAGTTCGCCGGCGATTGGGAAAAGGTGCAGCAGGCCGGTATCGCCATGGAGAAGCTGGGTGAGTTCAGCACGGCCTATTCCGGTGTCATCACTGGCGAACTGAAGACCGTATCGAGCGATTGGCAGGGTAATGCCGCCGACAGTGCGAACAATTACTTCAGTGGCCTCGCGAACACGATCGCAGCTCAGCAGAGCACCCTGACCTCGATGGGTGGCGAGTTCAAATCGGCCGCCATCGGTATGTACGAGACGGCCAACGCCATCAAAGGTGCCCTGGAAACTCTGATGGACCTACTGATCGCGATCGGCCTCGAACTGGCAGCCGCCGCGGCAGCGACGATCGGCAAGGCGCGGGGAGTCTGGGATGACGTCCTGAAGTACCACACCGCCGCCTGGAACGTGGCACAGGGCCTTGTCGGGCTGACGGCCGGTTACCTGAGCACGTTGGGTGACATGCAGAAGCACGCCCTACCAGAAGGCAACTACGACCACCCGGGGGTGTGAGATGAGCCAGCCCGAACCAGAACCGACACTCGACATCGCGCGCGGGGACGTGGCGCTGTCGAAACACCTCAAGAACTCACTGAACCTACTGCGAAGCAAGGTCGAAGACACGGAGTTCAGAAGCCTGGTCGATGACATCACCTCGGGACGAAGAAGTCTGCGGGACACCTTCAACTCCCCGGCGTTCTCGCGAGCCCTTGACCCACTTGTGGCCCAGGCGGCCGAGCGCTACCGGAACCTGTCCGAGGAAGAGCACGCGGAACTTGCCAGGACGGGTGAGGAGCAGTTCGAGGAGCTGCGCCGCAACGATGAGCAACAGTCCGCCTCACGCCGCCCCCGTCCGGACGACGATGACGACGAGGACTTCAGCGATCGGTCTTGGCTGCGGTAGCGCTCGACGGCGCTACGGCGGCAGAAGCCGAATTGAGCGAGTGGCGCAAACGCCCAGGTCGTTGCCGAGTCTTGGCCTTCGCGGGCCGATCCGTCGTCATTGGTCACGCGGCAGGCCGAGCAGCCGCTCGGCCACCACGTTGAGCAACACCTGCGTCGTACCGCCCGCGATGCTCAGGCAGCGGGTGAGCAGGAACTCGTGCTGCGCCGACGAGGTGCCCTCGTCCACGGCGACAGCGGCCTCGGCGTGGGCATCCAGCGCCGCTTCCGCGGCCTCCTGCCTGTGCCGCACCCCGATGAGCTTGCGCACGCTGGACTCCGCCCCCGGCTGGCCGCCGTCGAGCCTGCGCAACGTGTCGCGCAGGTCCAGCACCGACACCGCCGACCCGTCCACCACTAGGGTGCCGAGACGCTCCGGGTCCAGCGCCGGGTGCTGGGCGAGCAACTGTTCGACGGCTTCCCCCACCGACGAGCCGCCACCGATGGCTACCCGCTCGTTGGCCAGCGTGGTTCGCGCCAGCCGCCAGCCACCGTTCACCTCACCCACGACGAGGTCGTCCGGCACGAACACCTCGTCGAGGAAGACCTCGTTGAACCGTGCCTCCCCGGTGATCTCCCGCAGCGGCCGCACTTCGATGCCCGTGGAGCGCATGTCCACAAGGAAGTACGTGATGCCCTTGTGCTTGGGTGCCTCCGGGTCGGTGCGTGCGAGGCAGATCCCCCAATCGGCCTCGTGTGCCAGCGAGGTCCACACCTTTTGGCCGGAAAGCCGCCAGCCACCCTCGACACGGGTCGCCTTGGTGCGCAGCGAAGCCAGGTCGGAACCCGCCCCCGGCTCGCTGAACAGCTGGCACCAGGTCAGCTCACCGCGAAGTGTGGGTCCGACGAACCGTTCGCGCTGCTGGTCGCTGCCGTGGCGCAGGATCGTCGGCACCGCCCATGCCCCGATGACCAGGTCCGGCCTGACGACACCCGCGCGGTCCAGTTCCGCGTCGATAGTCAACTGCTGTGCCGGGGTGGCCGAAAGGCCGTACGGCTTGGGCCAGTGCGGCACGAGATAGCCGGTCTCGACCAGCCTGGCCCGCTGGTCACCGGGAGCCAGCCGCGCGATCTCCTCGGCGGTGCGGCGTGCCTGGCGAGCGAACTCCTCCTCGCCGTAGGCCGACAGGTCCACGTCGAGACTGCGCCGGGCGCCGGCTAGCACCAGTTCCCCTGCCCGGCGTCGCCAGCGCGCCGTGCCGCCGAGCAGTTGCCGCATCGCCACGGCTCGGCGCAGGTAGCGATGCGCTTCGTGTTCCCAGGTGAATCCGATGCCGCCCAGCACCTGGATGCAGTCCTTGGCGTTCTCGACGGCCGCGTCGAGTGCCCCCGCGCCTGCCACCGCGGCGGCGAGCGCGTGCTGCTCCGGGTCGGTGTCGGCAGCGCGAGCGGCGTCCCATGCGAGCGCGACCGCCAGCTCCGCACGGCACAGCAACCCCGCGCACAGGTGCTTGACCGCCTGGAAGGAGCCGATGGGCCTACCGAACTGTTCGCGCACCTTGGCGTAGTCGGCCGCGGTGCGCACGCACCAGCCTGCGACACCAGCGGCCTCGGCGGCGGCCAGCGTTACGGCGAGGTCGGTAACGGGTGCGCTGCCGAGCACGGCCGAGGGTGCGACCTCGGTCTCGGGCAGCTCCACCGAGGCGAGCGGACGGGTGGCGTCGAATTGCTCGACGCGGTTGACCTTGCCCTGCCCCGGGGCGAGCAGGAACCAGACGGGCTCGCCCTCGACGCTCGCGGCCAGCAGCAGGTGGGCGTGCTCGTCGGCGTCCAGCACCGGTCCGGTCGTGCCACGCACCACGAGCCCACCGTCGGGTGTGCGCCGTGCGGCCAAGCCACCGCTACGCAGTGCGACGGCGGCACGGGCGCTGCCGTCGGCCAGCGCGGGCACCACCTCTTTGGCCAGCTCCGCGCAGGCGTGCCTTGCCAGCACGAGGCCTGCCAGTGCGCTGCCGAACACCGGTCCAGGCAGCAGCGCGGCAGCGGCATGCTCCAGCCCGACGGCGAGATCGGCCACCTCGGCGCCCGCGCCGCCGAGCTCCTCCCGCACCGCGATGGCGAACAATCCGATCGAGGCGAGTTCGGTGCTCGCCCCGCCGCGGGCTGACAGGTCCGTTATGGAGTCGGCCAGTGCCCGTTGCTCCTCGGTAAGCGCGATCGACACGACGCAATTATAGAACATGTTTCAATATTTGGCTGGCTCGCCCGAGAGCCGGGGGTGACCTATCGTTAGGTAGGCTGAACACGGAAAGTGAAACAGGTTCTGCGACAGGCTTCGATCAAGCTTCGATCAGGAGAATGCCGATGGCAAGCAAGCCCAAGGCGCCGACCCAACCCAAGGGCCGCGGCGCCCTGAGCCCGCTCGGCGGTGAGGAACTGGGCTCGGCCGCGCAGCGCGACCGGCGCAAACGCATCCTCGACGCGACGCTGGCCCTCGCATCCAAGGGCGGCTACGACGCCGTGCAGATGCGCGCGGTCGCCGAGCGTGCTGACGTCGCCCTCGGCACCCTGTACCGGTACTTCCCCTCCAAGATCCACCTGCTGGTTTCCGGCCTCGCCCGCGAGTTCGAACGGGCACAGGAGAAGCTGGACCGGGGCACCATTCCCGGCGACACACCGACCGAACGGGTGCTCTACGTGCTCGGCAGGAACACCCGCCTGATGCAGCGCGACCCGCACCTCACCGAGGCGATGGTGCGGGCCTTCATGTTCGCCGACACCACCGCCGCGGCCGAGGTCGAACTGGTCGGCAGGCGGCTGGAGAACATGTTCGCCAAGGCGATGGGTATCGAGTCGCCGACCGAGCACGACCGCGACGTCTTCCACGTGATCGCCGACGTATGGATGGCCAATCTGGTCGCATGGGTGACCAGGCGTGCCTCGGCCGCCGACGTTGCCAACCGCTTGGAACTGTCGGTGCATCTGTTGCTGGACAAGGAGATCGCGCCGCGGCGCTGAACCCACGCTGTGGCTGTTGAGCCGACGCTCGTGGAGGCCGGCCCTCGTTTGCGAGGGCTCGCCCCGCGAGCGGCGACACCCGTCAACGCCCGCACGATCGCTATACCTCGCGTACCGCCAGCAGTTCGACCGCAGCCCCGGACGATTCCAGCAACGGCGCGGCTTCGAGCCGACGGGGATCAGCTCGGTAGGCAGCAAGGTCCTCGCTGTCGGGGAAGGTTATGAGGTGGGCCTCCACCCGATCGTCCAGAGTGCGCAGCCTGCGCTCAAGGCGCCCTCCGTACTCGGCGAGCAGCGGCAGGACGGCACGTTCATATGCGTCGAAGGCAGCCAAGCCCCCTTCCGGCAGCCGCGCGAGCAGCAGGTAGGTGACAGCCATCGCCCCTCACAGCGGTCCGTAACCGGTCATCTTCTCGAGCCACTGGGCGCAGGCCGCGAGACTCACGGCCAACGCCCGCGGTGTCAGGCGGTGAGCTTCGGCAGCACCTCCTTGCCGAACACCTCCAACCACCGCTGTTGGTTGCGTCCCACGTTGTGCAGGTAGATCCGGTTGAACCCGGCATCGACGAAGCGCTGGAGCGCGGCTCGGTGCACGTCCGGGTCGGCCGAGATCACCATGCGGCCCTCGAAGTCCTCCCTGCGCACCAGCTTGGCCATCTGCTCGAAGTCGAAGGGTGAACGCACGTCGGCCTTGGGGAACTTCATGCCACCGTTGGGCCACTGCCGCATCGCGTTGTCCCAGGCCTCCTCGTCGGTGTCGGCCCAGGAAAGGTGCACCTGCAACAGCTTCGGCATGCTGTCGGGGTCCTTGCCTGCCTTGCGTGCGCCCTTGCCGAAGTTATCGAGGATGCCGGCCAGCTTCTCCACCGAGGCACCTGGGGTGATCAGGCCGTCTGCGAGTTCGCCGGTCTTGCGCGAGGTGTATGGACCCGCCGAGGCGATGTAGATCGGCGGCGGCGCCTCCGGCATCGTCCACAGCCGGGTGGTGTGCAGCTTGAAGAACTCACCGCTGTGCTTGACGTCCTTACCGGTGAACAACTTGTTGATGATTTCGAGCGCCTCGAACATCCGCCGCACCCGCTCCGGGGCCTCCGGCCAGTAACCACCGATGACGTGCTCGTTCAGCGCCTCGCCGGAACCGATTCCCAGCCACGTCCTGCCAGGATAGGTGGCCTCCAGCGTCGCCGCGGCCTGCGCCACCATGGCCGGATGCTGGCGAAACGACGGGCACGTCACACCAGGGCCGAGGTCCCCTGTGGTGTTCTCGGCGAGTGAGGCCAGCACGCTCCAGACGAACGACGCCTGGCCCTGCGCGGGCACCCACGGCTGGAAATGATCGGCCGCCATCTGCCCGGAGAACCCGTGCTGCTCGGCCAGGGCCGCCAACTCGATGGACTCTCTAGGCGAGAACTGCTCCAACGCCGCCGCGATGCCGATCTGAACCTCACTCACAGACAACTCCAACCCATGTCGACGCGAGTGGTGCCGTACGGACCACCGGCCAAACCTACCCTTGGTACCGCTGCGCCAGCACGGCGCGTTCGTCGAGCAGGCGCAGGGTCTCCTCCCTCGGCCTGGTCGGCAGGAAGAACGTCACCCGCTCCACTCCGGCCTCGGCCCAACCCTCGATGAGACCGCTGCCGCCACCCGCCGCGAAGATCGTCACGGAGATGTCCGGCCTGCCCTGTTCTGCGAGCAGGCGCAACGCCGAACGGATCTCTTCCGGCGCGGTCTGCGCCCGCGGCAGCCAGCCGTCCCCGTGGCGGGCGAGCCTGGCGAGGGCCGCGGGGCTTTCGCCCCCGACGTAGATCGGTGGGTGAGGCTTGCGGGCCGGTTTGGGCCACTGGTAGATGGGGTCGAAGTCGATGTGCTGGCCGTGGAACCGCGCCTCCTCGCGTGTCCAGATCTCCTTCAGCGCCGACAGTTGTTCGTTCAGCAGGGCACCGCGCGAGGCTGGGTCGGTACCGTGGTTGCGCATCTCCTCGCGGTTCCAGCCGACACCGACGCCGAACAGGAAGCGACCGCCGGACAGCAGGTCCAGGCTGGCCACTTCCTTGGCGGTGTGGAAGAGATCCCGCTGCGGCAGCAGCGCCACCCCCGTGGCCAGCAGCAGCCTGCTGGTCGCGACGGCCGCCGCGGTCAGCGCCACGAACGGGTCGAAGGTGCGGTAGTAGCTTCTGGGCAGCTCACCGCCACCCGGGTAGGGAGTCTGCCTGCTGGTCGGAATGTGGGAGTGCTCGGCGAGGAAAAGCGAGTCGAAGCCGCGTTCCTCGACGGCCTCCCCAAGGGCATCCGGACGGATTCCCTCGTCGGTCACGAACGTGGCGATACCGAACTTCATGTGCTGATCAACCACCGGTGCCCGCCGGTCTGTTCCCGGCGGGCGGCATCCGGTGGCGACTTCGCTACACGTTACGCCGGTACTGGCCGCCTACCTCGAAGAACGCCTCGGTGATCTGGCCGAGCGAGCACACCCGCGCCGCGTCCATCAGCACCTCGAACACGTTCTCGCCCCGCGTGGCGGCCTCCCGCAACCGCTTCAGCGCCTGCTGCGCCTCGGCAGCGTGCCCGCGTTGGAAGTCGGCCAGCCGGTCCAGTTGCGAGCGCTTCTGCTCCTCGGTCGCCCTGGCCAACTCCACCCGCACCTCGTCCTCCTCCGGGTGCGGGTTGCGGAAGGTGTTCACCCCGACGATCGGAAGCGAGCCGTCGTGCTTGAGCCGCTCGTACCGCATCGACTCGTCCTGGATCTTGCCACGCTGATAGCCGGTCTCCATCGCACCGAGCACCCCGCCCCGCTCGGAGATCCGGTCGAACTCGGCCAGCACCGCCTCCTCCACCAGATCGGTGAGCTCGTCGATGATGAACGACCCCTGCAGCGGGTTCTCGTTCTTCGAAAGCCCCCACTCCTGGTTAATGATCATCTGGATGGCCAGTGCCCTTCGCACCGAAGCCTCGCTCGGCGTGGTGATGGCCTCGTCGTATGCGTTGGTGTGCAGCGAGTTGGCGTTGTCGTACAACGCGCACAGCGCCTGCAGCGTGGTGCGGATGTCGTTGAAGCTCATCTCCTGCGCGTGCAGCGAACGACCCGAGGTCTGGATGTGGTATTTGAGCTTCTGCGAGCGCTCCCCCGCACCGTAGCGCTCGCGCATCGCGATGGCCCAGATGCGACGAGCGACCCTGCCCAGCACCGAGTACTCGGCGTCCATACCGTTGGAGAAGAAGAACGAAAGGTTGGGCGCGAAGTCGTCCACGTCCATCCCCCGCGCCAGGTACGACTCGACGTAGGTGAACCCGTTGGCCAGCGTGAACGCCAACTGCGAGATCGGGTTGGCTCCCGCCTCGGCGATGTGGTAGCCGGAGATCGACACCGAGTAGAAGTTGCGCACGCCGTTGGCGATGAACCACTCCTGGATGTCGGACATCATCCGCAGCGAGAACTCGGTGGAGAAGATGCAGGTGTTCTGCCCCTGGTCCTCCTTGAGGATGTCGGCCTGCACCGTGCCCCGCACCTGGCGCAACGTCCATGCCCGGATCTCGGCCTGTTCCTGCGGCGTCGGTTCGCGACCCTGTTCGGCCCGGAAGGCATCGAGCCGTTGGTCGATGGCGGTGTTGAGGAAGAAGGCCAGTATCGCGGGCGCGGGCCCGTTGATCGTCATCGACACCGACGTGGTGGGCGCTGTGAGGTCGAAGCCGTCGTAGAGCGCCTTCATGTCGTCCAGCGTGGCGATGGACACGCCGGAGGTGCCGACCTTGCCGTAGATGTCCGGGCGGGTGTCGGGATCGAAGCCGTAAAGCGTCACCGAGTCGAACGCGGTGGACAACCGCTTGGCCTCTGACTCGGCGGAAAGGTACTTGAACCGCCGGTTGGTGCGGAAGGCATCGCCCTCGCCCGCGAACATCCGCGCCGGGTCCTCGCCGTCCCGCTTGAAGGGGAACACCCCCGCCGTGTAGGGGAAGTAGCCTGGCAGGTGCTCGCGGCGCAGGAACGAAACCAACTCAGCGGGGTCGCCGTAACGCGGCAGCGCGACCCTCGGCACCCGATTACCCGAAAGCGTCTCGCGCCACAGGGAGGTGCGGACCTCGCGATCGCGCACGGTGAAGCTCAGCTCCTCGCCCAGATAGGACTTCGCCAGCTCGGCCCAGTGCCGCAGCAGCGCCGCCGTGTCCTCGTCCACCTCGGACTCCGCGCGGGCGAGCAGTCGCTCCACAGCGGCGGTGTCGGCACCCTCGGCCGCGAGTTCGTCCCGTGCCGCTGCGAGGTGCTCGCGCCTGCGGACGGCGGCGACCTGCGCGCGGGTGCGTTCGTGGTAGCGACGCACCGTGTCGGCGATGTCGGCGAGATAGCGGGTGCGGTGTGCGGGAATCACCATGCTGGTGTCGCTGGACACCTTGCCCTCCACCGTCGCCAGCACCCCGGCCGACACCGACAGCCCCTCACCGGCAAGCAGGTCACGCAGGTGCTGGTAGAGCGCGGTCACGCCGTCGTCGTTGAACTTGGCCGCGCACGTGCCGAAGACGGGCATGTCATCCGGTGAACTGTTGAACGCCTCGCGGTTTCGCACCAGCTGGCGTGCCACGTCCCTTCGCGCGTCCTCCGCGCCCCTGCGCTCGAACTTGTTGATCGCCACAGCATCGGCGAAGTCGAGCATGTCGATCTTCTCAAGCTGCGAGGCCGCACCGAATTCCGGCGTCATCACATACAGCGAGTGATCGACGTGGTCGACGATCCCCGCGTCGCCCTGCCCGATGCCGGGGGTCTCGACGATCACCAGGTCATAGCCCGCCGCCTTGCACGCCAGGATGGCATCGTCCAGCCCCTCCGGGATCTCCGCCCCCGCCTTGCGAGTGGCCAGCGAGCGGAAGAACACGTGTCCGGCGTCGAGTCCGCCCAGCCCGGCGAGGCTGTTCATCCGGATCCGGTCGCCCAGCAGCGCGCCGCCGCCCTTGCGCCGGGTCGGGTCGATGGCCAGCACGGCTATGCGGAGCTTGTCGTCCTGGTCGAGGCGGAACCGGCGGATCAACTCATCGGAGAGCGAGGACTTGCCGGAACCACCGGTGCCGGTGATGCCGAGCACGGGAGCGGTCCGCCTCGCCGCGGCGTCGGCGATGGCCCGCTGCCACTCGGCGGGCAGTGCCCCCTGCTGCAGCCGAGTGATCACCCGCGCGAGCGTCGGCACCTCACCGGACAACAGCGTGTCGATGGAGCCGGTCTCCGTGGTGGTGAGGTCGATGTCGCAGGCCCGGATCATCGAGTTGATCATTCCGGGCAGGCCCATCTCCAGACCGTCGTCGGGAGAGAAGATCCGCGCGACACCGCGCGAGTGCAGCAGTTCGATCTCCTCGCGCACGATGACGCCGCCACCACCGCCGAAGACCCGCACGTGTCCGGCGCCGCGCTCCCGCAGTGACTCCACGAGATAGCTGAAGTACTCGACGTGCCCGCCCTGGTAGGCGCTGATCGCCACACCCTGCACGTCCTCCGACACCGCCGCCGTGACCACTTCGTCGACCGAGCGGTTGTGCCCGAGGTGAATCACCTCGGCACCCTGCGACTGCAGGATGCGGCGCATGATGTTGATCGAGGCGTCGTGACCGTCGAAAAGACTCGCGGCGGTCACGAACCGGACTGGATGCGCGGGCCGGTACAGATCGGAGGTCATACCCCCAAAATACTTTGACTTCCTACTGTTTTAAAACCAAGCTCACCCGTGATGGGCCTCTCATCAACCGTATCGATTCAGTCGTGCCGAGTTGGCGGTGTCGACTCATAGATCGGAGACGATGTTCACCCGGTTGCCTTCGGTGTCGACGAACGTCGCGTAGACCATCCCGATGGAGGGGATCTCGGTGCGGTCGACCAGCAACTTCCCGCCGGCTTCGGTAACCCTTCGCAGACTCGACTCGAGGTCGTCGACCCGAATCACAGGTCGAGGCTGTCGCAACTCGTCGCTGCGTTCCGCGATCTCGCCATGGATGGCGCCCAACCGCGGTTCTGCCGTGTTCGAACTCTCCGGGCTCCAGCCGAAGACCTCCTCATAGAACCCCCAAGCGCGGCGTGTGTCGTCCGCGGGCAGTTGAAACCAGGTCACCATGTTCGACGCAACGGTCACTGCGATCCTCCAGCTTCGCCTCGCACCCCTGACCGACACCGACGGCACGGGATGCATCTGATGCCGGAAAAGCTAGCCGCAGGGTCCGACAGAACCGGTTGGTGATCGCGGCCGCTCAGGAGGATGTGGTCGCCGAACGCTGCGCGATCCACTGCCGCATCGCGTACTCCACCAACGTGATGAGCGTCTGCTTGGTGGATTCGCGGTCTCGTGCGTCGCACCGGACGATCGGGATGCTCTGGTCGATCGACAACGCCTCGCGGACGTCGGCGAGGTCGTGGTGGAGCATGCCGTCGAAGGTGTTCACACCCACGATGTAGGGCAACCCCCTGTCCTCGAAGAAGTCGACCGGCGCGAAGGAGTCGGCGAGCCGCCTGGTGTCGGCGAGTACCACCGCACCGATGGCGCCGCGGACCAGGTCGTCCCACATGAACCAGAACCGCTGCTGGCCCGGTGTGCCGAACAGGTACAGGATCAGGTCCTCGTCCAGCGACACCCTGCCGAAGTCCATTGCCACGGTCGTGGAGACCTTGTTCGGTGTCGCTTCGAGGTCGTCGATGCCGGCACTCGCGTCCGTCATCATCGCCTCGGTTCTCAACGGCACGATCTCCGACACCGAGCCGACGAACGTCGTCTTGCCCGCGCCGAAGCCACCGGCCACGACGATCTTGGCCGACGTCATCGTTTTCGATGCGGTCTCGCGCGGTGCTTTATAGCCGACGGAGTCCACTCAACACCCTTTCCATCAACAGCAAATGCGCCTCGGCGCCTTCGTCCCCGGAGATGGTCCTGTGCACGTTGACCAACCCCGCGTCCGCCGCGTCGCTGACGAGCACCCTGGCCACCCCGAAGGGAACCCGGAGCATAGCGGCGATCTCGGCGACCGAATGTGGGGTGCGACATTCTTCCATGATCAGCTGATGCTCGATCTGGTCGGGCACCGCCAGCAGCGCCGCCTGCCGGGTGGAAACGAGTGTCTCGAGTTCGAGATCGTGATTCGACTTTGTCCTACCACCGGTGATGGCATACGGGCGGACGAACCCGGTCTGTTCGGCTGCGTGCAACGGAATGGCTTCGGCCGACACAAGCTGCTCCTCTACCTTGGTTTCGACCCCATGGCGGGGGTCACGGGATGCCGCGGCGCGGCGCGCGCCAGGGTGTTGCCTGCCACCTGCTCGTCCACTAACGTCGCGGCCCGCGCCCGGCCCGAAGCCACCGAGCAGCTCGCCGAGCTCGCTCAGGTGCTCCTCGCCGGGAAGCCGCGAACCCTCGCCCATCGCGCCGATCATCCAACCGGTGCGCCGACCTTCGAGCCGTCCTCACCCTGCAACTGCGCGCGCAACTCCGGCGTGAGGAGCTGTCCCACGCGGTCGACGAGCAAAGTCATCTCGTAGGCCACCTGGCCGATATCGCAGTTGGGTGCGGCGAGCACCGCGAGGCACGAACCGTCGCTGATCGACATCAGCACCATGACGCCGAGTTCCATCTCCACGACGGTCTCGTTGACCGCGCCTGCCTCGAAGCAGCGCGCGGCACCCTGGGTCAGGCTGACCAGACCTGACGCCACCGCCGCGAGCTGGTCGGCCCGGTCCAGCGGCAACCGTTTCGACGCGGTGAGCAACAAGCCGTCCGCCGATACGACGACCGCATGCGCGACACCCGGTACCCGCTCGGCGAAGTCGTTGACCAGCCATCCGAACTTCTGCTGCGGCTGGGTTCCATCCGGCGCGGTCATTCACCCTCCACTGTTTCGTGATCGCTTTCGCTCACCTGGGCCGTCCGGTGCCTGCCTCGGCGAACGCCCTGCTGGAAACTGCTGAGCCTGCCCCGCACGTCGGCGGGATCACGCTCCACACGCGGCCGGTCGACGGGCTCGCCCTCCGGGGCCACGCTCCCCGGAAGCAATTGCTCGCCGCGGCGCCGCCTCGGCAGCCCCGCGGCCGTGTAGCTCGACGGTGTCGACTCCGCCACCGCGCGCACGGTCTGCCACCGTTCATCGGCGGCCGGACCCCAACCTCCCGACGACGCCCACGCAGGGGACGCCGAGGTCGTCACGCTGCCGGATTCCAGCTCCGCGGGGGACTCGCCCACCTCCGCTGCCTCGCTGGGCCGCGCGGACCGCTTCGGCCGCCGTTGTGGCAGCCCGGAAGCGGTTTGTCCGATACCCTGCGCGGACCACGATGGCCGCTGCTGCGCCGAGGCGTCCTCGGGCTCGGCAGCGGCGTCCGGCTCCGCCCTGTGCCTTCGCCCTCTGCTGACGCCCTGCTGGAAACTGCTCAGCCTGCCCCGCA
Organism: Saccharomonospora amisosensis; assembly: GCF_011761185.1. Classification (NCBI taxonomy): domain Bacteria; kingdom Bacillati; phylum Actinomycetota; class Actinomycetes; order Pseudonocardiales; family Pseudonocardiaceae; genus Saccharomonospora; species Saccharomonospora amisosensis. Next base: position 3,170,634 of record NZ_JAAOYM010000001.1, read on the forward strand.
CGTCCTGCGGGTCGCGCACGGGCGCCTGCGGTGCGGGAGCCGCCGCGGCAGGAGGTGCGGCAGCCGGTCGAGGTGCCGCACTGCCGGGCAGCAAGTGCTCACCTCGCCGCCTTCGCGGCAGACCCGCCTGCGTGTAATCTGCGGCCGAGGAACGCTGTGAGACCTCCTGCACAGCCCGCCAGCTCTCGTCGGCGGCGAACTCCCAGCTCTTGCGCGCCGGCCGCTCCGCCTCCGCCTCGGCGTCGGCATCTGTGACCTTGCGAAACCACGCCGAAAGCATCTCGTCGAAGATCGGTGTGGTCTCCGCGTTGTCGACCGCGGCCTTGCGTGCCCGTCGCTGAGCCTCGCTCAGCGAACCCTGCGCACCCGGTGCCGACCCCGCGTGCTTGGCGCCCTCGGGCTCGGCCGGGCTCTCCGCACTCGCCGTGGCGGCGGCGTTCCACCACTCGCTCACCGCCCGGCTGTGGGACTCGAACAGCCGCCTGCCGCTGAGTTCCCGCTCGCCGGAAGCGGGCACGGCCCTGCGTCGACCTGGCCGTGTGCCGTTGATCCGCGGTGCGCCGTCGTCGAGTTCGTGCGGGTCGGTGTCAGCGGCGACCGGCCACTCCGGCTGTGCCTGTTGTGCTTGTTGTGCCTGTTGGGATGCCCGCGCCGCTGCGGGCGACGGTGCCTGATGTCCGTGCCCGGAGTCGTCACGTTCGACCGGTGTGAACAACGCGGTGCCGGAAACCTCGTTGTCGGTGGGTGCGGGCACGTGCCCTGGCTCACCCGGCGACCGCCGCGATCCGCCCACACCCGCCGCTTCCTGCGCCATGCCCGGCTGGGCGACGCCGTTGCGGGTTCTGCGTGGCAACGGCCCTCCGTCGACCTGCGCCTGCTGCGGCACGTGCTCCGGCTCGGCGTACTGTGGCTCGGCGTACTGCGACTCGGCCGGCTGCGGCTCCTGAGTGTGGCCCTCACCGTCCAGCACGAGGTCTGCGGGCACGGTTACCGTGGCCCGGACGCCGACGATGTCCTTGCCGCCGTGCAGCATGACGTCGAAGCCGTGCCTCCCGGCGAGCCTGCCCACGACGAACAGGCCCATCCTGCGCGAGGTGGTCAGGTCCAGCGAACCCGACTCCGAAAGGCGGGCGTTCGCCTCGGCGACCTCGGCCTCGTTCATGCCGATACCGCGGTCCATGATGTCGATCGACAGGGTGCCGTCGTCCATGGCCCTGGTAGCTACTGTCACCTGGGTCTCCGGCGCGGAGAACGCCGTGGCGTTGTCCAGCAACTCGGCGACGAGCCGGATGAGGTCGCCCGCCGCGTGGCCGACAACGAGCACCGGCGGTGGGGTTCCCACGACGACACGCTTGTACTGCTCGATCTCCGACACCGCGGCCCGCAGCACGTCCGTGCCACTGACCGGTTGGCCGGAACGACGGCCCGGTTCCGCCCCGGACAGCACCATGAGGTTCTCGTTGTTGCGCCGCATCCGCGTGGCGAGATGGTCGAGCTGGAACAGCGTTGCGAGTTGGTCGGGGTCCTCCTCGTCGCTCTCCAGCCGCTCGATGAGCGCCAACTGGCGCTGCACCAGGCTCTGGCTACGCCGGGAAAGGTTGACGAACACGCTCGCGTAACCGGCACGCATACCGGCCTGCTCCGCGGCCAGATGCAACGCCTCGCTGTGAACCGCGTCGAAGGCCCTGGCGACCTCGCCGATCTCGTCCTGGGTGGTGACGGGTACCGGCCTGATCTCGGTCTCGCGGGAGCCACCCTCCTGGATGGAGCGCACCGCCTCGGGAAGCTCGTGCTCGGCGACCGCGAGAGCGCTGTTGCGCAACACCTTCAGTGAACGCAGCAACTGTCGAGTGATCACGAATACCACGAACGCCGCCAGCACGAGGGCAAGGATCAGCAGGACGAGCAGGACCGTGACGCCGGTCGCCGCGTCGTCTGCCAGCTCACCCGTCGCGCCGGTGACCTCCGTACCCATCCGGTCCGCGACCCGTCCCATGGCGGCGAACACCGCGGAGGCGTCGGCGGACCACTGCTGTGGCGAGACGGATTCGAAGGGGTCGCCGCCCGCGTCCTGCTGGGCGAGCACACCGGCCACCACCCGGCCGAACTGGTCGAAGGCCTCGCCACGCACGGTGTTGTCGAAGTCCTGCCGGTGGGCGTCCGTGGCGGCGACGCGGAAGTCATCGATGCGGTCACCGAGGCGCACGTCAGAGGTGCGAAGCTGGTTGACCTCGCTGGGCGCCAGGCCGCTGCGGCCGATGCCGTAGCTGACCAGCGCCTGCTGGACCGACACCTCCTCGCGTGCCACCAGCAGGTCGTGCAGCGCGTTGCTGGTCGCGCCGGTGCCGTCGTCACCGATTCCAGCCACGAGCGCCGAATCGAGTCCGAGCAGCGCGGTGGTGATGCCGGAGTACTCGGTCACCGCCTCGATCGGCCCCACCTGACCGGCACCGACACGCTCGCGCAGGTTCGCGAGCCGCCCCAACTGTTCGTCAACGGCCTTGCGCGGGCCAGCGACCGCTCCGCCTGCCTGTTCGATCTCGGCCGCGGCGGTGGTGACCGGGGAGACGGCCATGTCGACCTCGGCCCGAATGCCCTGCAGTTGCGGTGAGCCGGAGCCACGCCCTTCGGTGAGCAGTTCCGCGGTGAGCGTGCGTTCCCGCTGCAGCCCGTCCAGTAGCGTTCTGGTGGCGGCTGCGAGCCGTGCCATACCGTCGATTCGCTCGTAGCGGTCGGAGCGCTCGAACTGGCTCGCGACGGTGATGCCACCCAGAACCAGCGCGATCATGATGGGGATCAGGGTGACGGCGCCCAGCTTGGCCGGAAGGCCCCAGTCACGCCAGCGGAGCAAGGCCCGCAGCCTGGACCGCTTGGGCCGCTCCTCGCCGAGGAGCTGTCCGACAGGCACCTGGCCTTCTCCTGCAACGGTCACGAAGGTGACTCCTCTTCCGGATCGCTCGCTGTTCCACGGCGCAGCCCCGAGACGCCCCACCCGGACGGCCCGGGCCGCGCTCTGCTTCGCGACCAGTCACGCACCGCGCGCACACCCACCCTTGTCGCCTTCGCCGAATCTCTCGGCCTTTCACCGTTTGTCACCGTTGTCGGCGTTGTCACCGTTGTCGGAGCTGTCGGCGCTGTCACCGCCCGCCCCTGCGGTAGGCGCGCGGCGATCGTCAACGCTGGTGGACGGTCGCCGCACGGCAGCCGACCGTCGGAGCTCACCGGTCGGCGATGGCTCCACGACCACGGCGTTGCCGCACCCAATTGACGTCTCTGACGTCGGTCGGGGTGAAGAAAGCGTACACCAATCGGGTACTTGCCAAATCTTCTCGAGACGCCGCCGCTGACCAGCCAAAATGGCACTTCAACAGGGCCGCGAGCACCTCGATTAGCCGCGGCCACGACGCCGGGCCGCAATTCGGTTACCGCATTCATCCGGCAACACCCATCAAGCATCACCCACAAAGCGCAAGCCTCCGCGGCACTGTCACCCACCAGCGGCATGGCAGGTGACGTCAGGGTGGAGTGCGAACTGCAAAATGCGCACGATCATGTGGCACCACAACCTCGATCAACCCAGGTGCTTCCTCACCAGATCTCCGCCTTGAGCAGGGGGTCTTCACAAGGACGTCGCGTCCGGGTGAGGGAGGGGCAAGCCCGGCGGCGGTAGGTCACACCCCCGGCCAGGTGTTACTCAGCGTAGAACGACAGCGTGGCAAGGCCCACAGCGGGTCACTCACCGACACCACGCCGTCGCACCCGGTCGACGGCAGGCCGTGGCCGACGATCGGCCGCCGTCCGCACGACGAACGGACCGAACCACCGAACACAGGCGGTGGTCGGCCCCCGGCGCGTCAAGCCGTGCTACCCGTGGCGGAATCGCGGACGCATTCGCGACCAGGAATCGAAACAAAGCACGCACGAAATGTGGCTGGATTCGCGATGGGACGCGCACGGCGAGGCACCGAATATCGATTCACGGACAGCCGCGGGCGAGGTGGTCGCGGCCTCGAACTCCCGGCCTGGGACCCTCGCAGGGTGAACACGGTGAACCCGGTGAGCCCTGCGGTGGACAGAATCCGCGCCTTCCTCGCCGACCACGACCCGCCGACGCCGTGTCTGGTGATCGACATCGACACGGTACTGGACAACTACCGCTCGCTCGCCGAGGCATTCCCCGGCGCCCGCATCCAGTACGCGGTGAAGGCCAACCCCGCTGGGGCGGTGCTCAGGGCCCTTGTCGGGGAGGGGGCCGCCTTCGACGTCGCCAGCCCGGCCGAGATCAGGCGCTGCCTCGCGGCCGGAGCCCGACCACAGTCGGTTTCCTACGGCAACCCCATCAAGAAGCCGGCCGACATCGCGTTCGCTCACTCGGCCGGGGTCGACGAGTTCTGCTTCGACTCGCTCGCAGATCTGGAGAACATCGCCGAGCACGCTCCGGGAGCGCGGGTGCTGGCGCGGCTTGCCGTGGACGGCCCCGAATCGGCCACCCCGTTCGGGCACAAGTTCGGCTGCGACGCCGAGGAGGCGGCCGAGTTGCTTTCGCGTGCCGGCCACCTCGGTCTGCGCCCAACGGGCCTCAGCTTCCACGTCGGCTCGCAGCAACTCGACCCCGGCGCCTGGGAACTGGCCATCGGCGCGGCGGCGAAGGTGTTCGAAGCCAGCTCGGCGGGAGGCACAGCGCTACGCAGCCTCAACATCGGCGGTGGATTCGGCGTGGACTACCGTGCCGCCGCGCCCTCCCCGCACGAGTACGCCGCCTCGGTGTTGCCCGCGCTGCGGTCGCACTTCGAGTGCCCGCCCGAACTCGTCCTCGAACCGGGGCGGGCGATCGTCGGCGCGGCTGGCCTGATCCGCGGCGAGGTGGTGCTGGTGGCGAACCGGCGGGGGGAAGCCGAACGCAGATGGGTGTACCTCGACATCGGCAGGTACAACGGGCTGGCCGAGACGGAGAACGAGGCGATCGCCTACCAGCTCGAAGTTGTCGAAGATCACCCCGAACCGGACGGGCCTGTGATCATCGCGGGGCCGACGTGCGATGGTGACGACGTGCTCTACCAGCGAACCCCGTACCGGCTGCCGCTGTCCTTGCGGCCGGGCGATCAAATCGACATCCTCGCGACGGGCGCGTACACGGCGAGTTACTCGTCGATCGCGTTCAACGGGATTGAGCCATTGCGTACGTACTGTGTATCTGAAGGGAGGCTGATCAGTGCCGAGTGAGTTCGTACCGGTCGGCGTGTTTTCCGGCAAGCACGTCCTCGCAGAGTTGGACGGCATCGATCCACATCTGCTTGACGACGAGCAATTCCTACGGAGCACCTTGGCGAGCACGCTGACCGAGGCGGGCGCGACGGTGTGCGACGTGATCGCGCACCGGTTCGAACCGCAGGGGGTGACCGTTCTGGCGATGCTTTCCGAGTCCCATGCTTCGGTGCACACCTACCCGGAGATCGGCGCGATGTTCGTCGACGTCTTCACGTGCGGCGATCGGGCCGACCCGCAGGAGGCGGTACGGCTGCTTGCCGACGCACTCGGCACGCGATCGATGAACATGTCGACACTCCAGCGCGGGCGGCTGCCCGTGAACGCGGGGAAGTGAATGTCAGAGCAGATCGTCGAACCCCTCGGCGCCGGCCTTTCCCGGGTATGGGAACTGTCCGGCACCATTCTCGACACACACACCGACTACCAGCACGTCGTCATCGCCAAGACGGCACAGGGCGTGACGCTGTTCTGTGACGACGAGCGACAGAGCACCGAGACGAGCCAGCTCGTCTACCACGAGGCGCTGATGGTGCCCGGGATGTTGCTCGCCGACAACGTCGACCGGGTGCTCGTCATCGGCTCGAGCGAGGGCGTCGCCAGCCAGCTCGCGGTCGCGTTCGGAGCGGAGTTGGTCGACCATGTCGACATCGACCGCGAGACGGTGCGCGCCTGTGCGCGACATCTGCCCTACGGCTACTCCGACGCCGAGTTGGCGCGGGCGGAGCGCGGCGAAGGCAAGGTCAGGATGCACTACCGCGACGGGTGGGAGTTCCTCGATACCGCGCGGCAGCGCTACGACGTGGTGGTCATCGACCTCCCCGACGAGAACACCGATCCCGCCGCACAGCACAATCGGCTCTACGGCGAAGACTTCCTGAGCCGATGCAGCGACTTGCTCAGCCCCGGCGGAGTCGTCGTGTGTCAGGCGGGGTGCCCGACGCTGTGGCGCAACGACACGTTGCTGGCGGCGTGGAAGCGGTTCGGCGAGATCTTCGGCACGGTCGTCTACTTCGGTTCCGACGAGCACGAGTGGGCGTTCCTGTCAGGCAGGCCGGACCGCGTCGACGCACCCGTGGACGGCATGATCGAACGGTTGTCACGCTCGAGCTACCGGCCCCACTCGATAGACGCCGAAACGCTGCGCGGCGCGACCGTGCCGCCGTACTCGGTGCGGGCTACAGCTTCCGGCCCGCCAGCACCCGGCGCGTGACAGCCCGCTCGGCGACGAAGGACAGCAGGGGCACACAGCCCGCGAGCAACACCCCGATGGTGCCCTTCACCGACCACCGCGCCTTCAGTGCCAGGTCGACAGCCAGTACGAGATAGACCATGTAGATCACGCCGTGGATGGGCGAGTACACGGCGGAAGGGTCGGGGTTGTCGAAGCCGTAGCGCAACACCATCACGGCCACCAGCCCGAGCAGTCCGATGCCGGTGACGAAGGCGGCGACCCGAAAGCGCAGCAACGGTCCGCGCAGGTTCGTGGTCGCCGCCACCTCGTCACGGTCGGTCGTCACCATGTCAGTTCCCCTCGCGATCTCGAGCGTTCAACTCCGCCAGGTATCTGTTGTAGGCGGCAAGTTCGTCATCAGCGGGCCCGGCGCGTGCGACCGACCGCGCCGATGCTGTGGTCGGCGCATCGGTCCGCCGCTGCTTCAGCGGCACGGCTGTGCCGCCTGTGGGCTCGGTCTCGGTTCGCTGCTCAGCTGCCTGCCGCCGCAGCCTGCGCATCCGCCGCACCATGAACAACGGGAAAAGCCCGAACAGTGGCCACTGCAACACGTAACCGAGGTTCTGGAAGGTACCGCCCGCCGAGGAGTAGCGCTCCCACTGCCACCACGCCAGCCCGAGGCCGACCACGAGGCCCAGCACGCAGACGGCGGCGATCGCCAGCCCACGGGATACGGTCGAGCTCTTGGACACGCCTTCGACGCTAGCACTCGTCGCGGGCACCCCCGCCCAGGGCGGGCGGCGCGCGCTACCGGGCTTGCCTTACCGCGGCCGCGTAGTCCTCGGCGAGGCCGAAAACCTTGCGCCCGTACTCGGTGGAGTTGTTGTAGGACAGCACCCCCGACCACCAACCCTCGGCGGTCGACATGTCCCTTCCACTCGCGCACAGGTAGCGCGCGGCCGACAGCGCCGCGTCGTCGATCTGTTGCGGGTCGGCCATGCCGTCTCCGGAGGCGTCGGTCCCGTGCCGCAGCCAGGTGCTCGGGATGAACTGCATGGGGCCGACGGCCCGATCGTGTTCGACGTCACCGTCGAGCCTGCCGCCGTCGGTGTCCAGGATCGCCTTGACTCCCTCGGAACCGTCGAGCGGGACACCGATGATCGGTTTCGACGGCCTGCCGTCCTCGCCGAGTATCGCGCCGCCGTAGCGGCCATGGTTGGACTCGACCCGTCCTATGCCAGCCAGCGTCGCCCACGACAGCCTGCAGCTGGGCTGGTGCTCCCGCATCACCAGTTCAGCGTTGCCGTATGCCAGCAGCGCCCGTTCCGGAACCGCGGTGGCGGCCGAGGTCGTGCGGGCCCAATCCAGCAGCGGGTTGGCGCCGGGGGCGGTGACCCGACCGCCACCAGCCCTGCCACTGGTCCCGCGGTCGGTTATGTGGTCGGTGGCGGGTGCGGCCGAACCCGGCTCGACGTCGGCCGGTCGCACGTCCAGCGCCGGGATGTCGGTGGTGGTCGGGCCTGCCTGTGGGCTGGCGGCGCGGGCGACGAGCCACACTCCGCCCGCCGCGACGCCGAGTACCGCCACCACGATCACCAGGCGGGCCAGAGCCGCCCGCCCGCTTCGACTCGCCGTGCGTGTCCGCGGTTCGTGCACCGCCTGGCCCTCCACCCGACCCGATTACTGACCTTTCGACAACGACGTGCCGCGGGCATACGTTACGGCGTGGCCGTCGCGCTGCTCGCGGCACCGTCGTCGATCAGGTCAGCTCGCGTCGCGGCGCTGCTGCTGCCGCGCGAGGCGCGCGACACACCAAGCGGGAGCGCTGCCACGGCGCAGGTGCTCGAGCACCGTCAGCGGGCCGAGCCGCCTGCCGAGGTCGGAGGGTGTCAGCCCTGCGGCCCGGTAGTCGAGCGCACGCTGGTCGAGCGGGCTGATGCCGGCATCCCACCACGCCTTGGCCTCTTCGACGTCACCGATCATCTGCCACCATCCCGCGGCGGCCGTCAACAGTTCGAGCGGCGCTTCGGGAAGGCGCTGCCGCATCGCTTCGAGATATCCCGGGTCCGCGACGTCCACCGGCGCCCAGCGCTGCGGGCCGCTCTCGCGCCGCTGCCCCGGGATACCCGGCGCGGACCGCGGAGCCTCGGCCAGCCAGGTGGAGGCGATGCGGTGAACCTCCCGGTCCTCCGCGTTCTGCTCGCGCTCGGCCGCCCACTGCCGGATCACCGCGTCAACTCCGGGATCTCGCATCCCTGCCTCCTCTACAACGCACTGCTGTGGTTGGTGCAAAGACTGTCGAGCAACGTTGTTCGAGATGTAGGAACGTGACCGGTCAGGTACCTGCTCGATCACGCAATGTGAGCACCGTAGGAGAGCGGGCCCAAGCTTCGCCAGACCCTTCGAGCGAGGAATTCGATGACCAGCGCGTTCACCCCGGTAATCCACCCGGTTGGCCCAGCCTGGCGACGAGTTGACCACAGTCCATGACCGTGAGTAGCTGTACCGTTTTTCGACAGCACGACGACCGGCACCGCGGTGCGGTGCCGGTCGTCGTGATGGGTTACTCAGGCGAACAAGCTCTGCACGAACGTCACGATGGCCTCGGCCCCGTCCTGCAACCAGCCGAGCGCGGCCCGGACGGCATCCGCCGACTCGGTCGGGCGGGTAATCAGGAAGAACAAGACGAGCGCGACGAGACCGAAGATCAGTACCTTCTTCAGACCCGGCGACATGGCTCCATCCCATCCGATGTTGGGCGGCGTATGGCGGCTTTGCACCACCCGCCGACACCCCATCTTGCCGTAACAGGACCTGATTCCGGCGGGTAGTCACGCGAAGAGGCATCCCCGGCCGGAGCCGGTAACCGCCCGTGTCCGCGTGGCCCTCAGGACTCTAGGTCCCCCTGCCGCCGTGAGCCGTCACGACACGCCGCCCTCAGTTCACCGCGCCCGCGTCACGCAACCGCTCGATCTCGCCGTCGGCGAGTCCGAGTTCCTCCGACAGCACGGCCGCAGTGTCGGCGCCCTTCTGGTGAGGTGCCCCCGGCGCGGCCGCAGGGGTGCGGTCGAACTTCGGTCCCGGTGCGGGTTGCACGACGCCATCGACCTCCACGAACGTGCCCCGCGCCTCGTTGTGCGGGTGCGACGCCGCCTCCCACGGGGACAACACCGGGGTCAGACACGCGTCGGTGCCCTCTGCCATGGCGACCAGCTCGTCCCTGGTGTATTTGCCTATGGTCTCGGTGAGTTTCTCCCGCAGCCGGGGCCATTCCCGCTTGTCGAGGTGGTTGGGCAGTTCCTCACCCTCAAGCCCGAGCACCCGCACCAACGCCGCCCAGAACCGCATCTCGAGTGCGCCGACGGCGACGTACTTGCCGTCAGCGGTCTCGTAGGTGTCGTAGAAGGGCGCGCCGGTGTCGAGCATGTTCTCGCCACGCTGGCCGTCCCACAGCCCGCTCGCCCGCAACCCGTGCAGCTGGGCGGTGAGCAGTGCTGCGCCGTCGACCATCGAGGCGTCCACCACCTGCCCCTGACCAGAGGAAGTCCGCTCGTACAGCGCGGCGAGCACGCCCATCGCGAGGAACAGCCCGCCGCCACCGAAATCGGCGAGGAAGTTCACCGGCGGCAGCGGCCGCTGTCCCGCCCTGCCGATGGCGTGCAGCGCCCCCGACAGGCCGAGATAGTTGATGTCGTGCCCCGCCCTTGGCGCAAGCGGACCGTCCTGGCCCCAGCCGGTGATCCGGCCGTAAACCAGCCGCGGGTTGCGGGCGTGCACCTGTTGCGGGCCAAGTCCCATCCGCTCCGCGACACCGGGCCGGAAACCCTCGACGAGCACGTCGGCTCGCTCGGCGAGCTTCAGCACCAACTCCACGCCCTCGGCGGTCTTGGTGTTCACGCCGATGGTCCTGCGGCTGCGCAGCAGCGGGTCGTAGGGCATTCCCAGCACGTCCTCGCCGGGGGTCGCCCTGTCCACCCTGATCACGTCCGCGCCGAGGTCGGCGAGGATCGTGCAGGCGAACGGAGCTGGCGCGAGGCCGGCGAGTTCGATCACCTTGAGCCCGCTCAGCGGACCAGCGTTCATCGATTGAATCCCTTCCTGGTTCCGCCTCGCCCTCACAGCGTGCGGGAGATGATGTCCTTCATGATCTCGCTGGTCCCGCCGAAGATCCGCGAGATCCGCACGTCGGCCCACGCCCTCGCGATCGGATACTCGGTCATGTAGCCGTAGCCGCCGAACAGCTGGACGCACTCGTCGATCACCTTGTTGACCCGCTCGGTGGTCCACAGCTTCGCCATCGCGGCGCCCTGCACGTCCAGTTCTCCCCGCAGGTGCCGCTCGATGCACTGGTCGAGGAAGGCCCGCGACACCGCGGCTTCGGTGGCGGCCTCGGCGAGCTTGAACTTGGTGTTCTGGAAGCCGAAGATCGGCCTGCCGAACGCGGTGCGTTCCTTGGTGTACTCGATGGTCTTGTCCACCGCGCCCTCCATGCCCGCGACCGCGGTGACGGCGATGATGAGCCGCTCCTGCGGAAGCTGCTCCATCAACTGGATGAAGCCACGGCCTTCCTCCTCACCGAGCAGGTTCTGCGCGGGCACGCGGACGTCGTCGAAGAACAGTTCGGCCGTGTCCTGGCCGCGCAGGCCTACCTTGTCCAGCACGCGGCCCCGCCGAAAGCCCGGCGTGGAGGTCTCGACCGCGATCAGCGAGACGCCCTTGGCGCCCGCCTCCGGGTCGGTCTTCACCGCGACGACGACGAGGTCGGCGTGGGCGCCGTTGGTGATGAAGGTCTTGGAACCGTTGATGACGTAGTGGTCGCCGTCGCGCACCGCGCGGGTCTTGATGCCCTGTAGGTCGGAACCGGTACCGGGCTCGGTCATCGCGATGGCCCCGACGTACTCACCGCTGGCGAGCTTGGGCAGCCACTCCCGCTTGCGCTCCTCGCTCGCGTAGGCGAGCAGGTAGTGCGCGACGATTCCGTTGTGGACGGACACGCCCCACGCGCCGTCACCGCAGCGGGCCTGCTCCTCGTAGAGAACGGCCTCGTGCGCGAAGGTGCCGCCACCGCCACCGTATTCCTCCGGAATGGACAGTGCGAGCAGGCCGACCTCCCCCGCCTTGGTCCATACCTCGCGGTCGATCTGCTTCTGGGCCATCCACCGCTCCTGATTCCCAGCGAGTTCCTTGACGCAGAAACTCCTCGCCAGGTCGCGGAAGTCGTCGAGTTCCTCGTTCATCCACGAGCTTCTCTGGATGGTGAGCGCCACGGTGCCTCCTGGGACTGGAAAACATTACGGTTGGAAGGTAAGTTATACCCGGAATGTACATCGGTCCCGTCGACGGGTAAAGGGAATCGCTGTGACGACGCGAGAACGCGGACACCGCACGCAGGCGCAGCGCCGTGCCGAGACCCGGGCGGCGCTGCTCGACGCGACGATCGACTGCCTTGTCGAACTCGGTTACGCGCGCTCGTCGATGCAGGAGATCTGCTCGCGGGCGGGAGTGTCCAAGGGTGCCGCGCAGCACCACTTCGCGGGCAAGGCACAACTGATGGCCGCGGCGGTCGAGCACCTTGCGACCAAACTGAAGCAACAGCGCACACCGGACGCCGAGAGCCTGCCGGACGGGCCCGCACGCGTGGCCGCGGCGATCGACCTGCTGTGGCGCGCGTACTCGGGCACCCTCGCCAGCGCCGCGATGGAACTGTGGGTGGCCGCACGCACCGATCCCGAACTCCGGGCGGCGATGCGCCCCGTCGATCGCGCACTCGGCCGCTCGACGCTGGAAGATCTCGCCACGCTGTCCGGCGACCTGCCGAGGCAGAACCTGGAGACGCTGTACTGGCTCACCGTGAACCTCACCCGAGGGCTGGCGCTGGACGCCGAACTGGGGGGTGACCCGCAGCGCAGGGCGCAACTGCTGGAGGAGTGGAAGCGGATCGCGACGACGCTGTACGCCCGCTGAGCCGGCCGGGCCACCCGCCGTACTGACGGTATGTTCTACTACTCGTCAGTAACAACCGGGCTCTCGGAGGTGTCATGACGAGCACGACGCCGGTGAATCCGTCCCGACCGGCCACGATCGGCGGGGTGCCAGGCGCTCCGCGCACGAGCAGAGCGGCCGAGTTGGCCGACCGCGCCGTGGGCGGCCTGCACAACGCGCCCATCGAGCTGAAGGCCCCTTTCACCGGGCTGACCACCGCGACCCTGCCGCAGGCCACCGAGCATGAGGTGCGGGCCGCGTTCGAACGCGCCCGCGAGGCACAGCGGGCCTGGGCACGCCGCCCGGTCCGGGAGCGGGCACGAGTGCTGCGTCACCTGCACGACCTCGTACTCGACAAGCAGGCAGAAGCGCTCGATCTCATCCAGATCGAAGCGGGCAAGTCCAGGCTCGACGCCTTCGACGAGATCAGCGCGACCGCGCTCGTCGCCGCCTACTACGGCAAGCACGGGCCGGGCATTCTCGCTCCGCGCAGGGTGGCCGGTGTACTCCCGCTGCTGACCAAGGCAGGGCAACTGCACCATCCCAAGGGCGTGGTGGGAGTGATCTCACCGTGGAACTACCCGCTGGCGCTCACCGCGATGGACGTGTTGCCCGCACTGCTCGCGGGCAACACCGTTGTGCAGAAGCCGGACAACCAGACGGCCCTTTCGGCGCTGTGGCTGCACGAACTGGCCTGCGCCGCGGGCTTGCCGCCGCAGGCGTGGCAGATCGTGCTCGGCAGGGGCTCACAGATCGGCGACGCGCTGGTAGAAGAGCCCGACTACGTCTGCTTCACCGGTTCGACCCCGACAGGCAAGCGGCTGGCGGGCCGGATCGCGCAGCGGCTCACCGGCTACTCGCTGGAACTCGGCGGCAAGAACCCGATGCTCGTGCTGCCGGACGCGGATGTCTCCAAGGCCGCCGCGGGCGCGGTCGCGGCTTGCTTCTCCTCCGCGGGGCAGTTGTGCGTTTCCGTGGAGCGCATCTACGTGCACGACAGCATCGCCGAGGAGTTCATCGCCGCCTTCGCGCGGCGTACCGAAGCGCTGCGGCTGGGAGGAACCCTCGACTACGGCACGGACATGGGCTCGCTCACCTCCACCGGGCAGCTACGGGCGGTGTCGGCGCACGTCGACGATGCCCGCGCGCAGGGCGCCACGGTGGTGACCGGCGGCAAGGCACGGCCCGACATCGGCCCGCTGTTCTACGAGCCCACGATCCTCACCGGGGTGCCGGAGACGGCCAGGGTGTTCGCCGAGGAAACCTTCGGGCCCGTGGTGTCGGTGTACCGCTACTCAAACGTCGACGATGCCGTCGAGCGTGCCAACGACACCGAGTTCGGGCTCAACGCGAGTGTGTGGTCACGCGACGGCAAGCGGGGCTGGGAGATCGCCGCCAGGCTGAGGGCGGGCACGGTGAACGTGAACGAGGGCTACGCCGCCACGTTCGGTACGGTGGGACTCCCGATGGGCGGTATGAAGGAGTCCGGCGTCGGCCGCCGCAACGGCGCGGAGGGGCTGCTGAAGTACACCGAGTCGCAGTCGATCGCCGTACAGCGTGGAATGCGGCTGCGCCCCTTCCCCGGCATGCCACCGCGGATCTGGACCACGTTGATGACACTGGGCATGCGCCTGCTCGCCCGACTACCTCGCCGCTGAGCACTGGTGGCTCACCGCCGGGTGAGCAGCCCCCGGTCGTAGGCGATGGCCACGGCCTCGGCCCTCCTGCTGGCGCCGAGCTTGGCCATCGCCCGCGACAGGTGCACGCTCACCGTCTTCTCGCTGATGTAGAGGTCCTCGCCCACCTGCCGGTTGGTGCGGCCGAGCGCGACGCGCTCCAGCACCGCGTGCTCCCTCTCGGTGAGCGGTCCTCTGCCCTGGTCACGCCGCACCGGCTCGTCCGCCAGGCTGATCCTGGCGCGGCGGGCCAGCGCCTCCACCGCATGGCGTAGCGGTTCCGCGCCGAGCTTGCCCGCCACCTCGTGGGCCCGGCGCAGTGATTTCGCCGCCGCCGCGGGTTCGCCCTCGGTAAGCAAGCTCCGCGCGTGCTGCCATTCGCACACCGCCTGGTCGTAGACCGCGCCGTAGCCGAAGGCCTCGGCGGCCTTCGCCCACAGTGCCGGGTCGGCCGGGCCGCCCAGCAGCTCACCGGCAACGGCTTCTAGCCTTGCCAGCCACGCCTGCCCCTCCGGGCCGAGTGTGCCGGAACGCGGGCGACCCTTCGTCGCGCACAGCCTGGCGAGTTCCACCAGCTTCGCCCCCATTCCCGCCGCTTCGGCCTCGGCGGCGCTGTCGCCGCGTGACCGGGCATCGGCCAGCCACGCCACGCACGCCTCCGCGCCGAGCGTGGCCACCCGCACACCTCCCAGCCCTAACGCGTACAACCGCTCCAGCCAGCCGATACCCTCCTGCGCGCTGAGCGCGGCCTGCCGGTACTCGCCCCGCCAGAAGGCCAATTCGGCGCCTGCCGTGCTCGCCTCGAGCGCTACCAAGATGTCGTGGCGCCACTGCCCGCGCAGTTCGGCGATCAGCCGCTCCGCTTCGGCGAAGCGGCCCCTGGCGACCGCGAGGTGACTCCACGGGCAGCTGAGCATCGCGGCCACCGCACCGGACTCCACCGAGCCCGGTCGGTCCTGTTCGGACTCACCCGGCCAGTCGCCGCTCAGATAGCGCAACGACACCAGCCGTGAGCGGGCCGCGACACCGAAGGTGCTCCACAGCAGCCCCGACTCCTCCGCACGCTCCACCACCCGGCGATACAGCTCCATCGCGGGCACCAGGTCGGCGTGATCGTCGTGGCTGAGCGCGTAGAAATACCTCGCCCTCAGTTCGGTGCCGACCGCGCCCGCCGTCTGCGCCTTGCGGGCGGCCTCCGCCAGCAGCCGGCGCGCCTGCTCGGCATCGCCGTCGGCATCGGCGAGCGTGCCGAGTGTGGCCAGCGCCGAAGCCTCCGGTGCGGCGGCGCCGCTTGTCCTGCCGTCCGCGACCGCGGTGCGAGCGCTGTCCGCGGCCTCGTCGAAGCGCTCCATGCCGCGAAGAATCTGCGCCCTGGTGGCGAAAACCCAGGCGCGATCCGCGCTCGGCTCGGCATCGGTGACGAGTTCCCACGCCCGGTCAATCGCTTCCTCCGCCTCTATGAAGGTGCTGTCGAGCACCATCAGGGCTTCGGCGAGCCTGCGCCAGACCAGTGCGGCGCGCTGGGGCGCGATCTCGGGTCCCAGCGTGTCCACCGCCGAACGCGCGAACGCGATCGCCCGCTCCGGTTCCCCTGACGTCCCGGCGAAATAGGAGGCCTGCAGCAGCAGGCCCAGTTCGTCGTGATCGCCGGGTCTTTCCCGCGGCGACACGGCATCCCAGATCTCGAGTGCCTGTTCAACGTGCCGCAGCGCGGCACCGGGGGCGCCGATCCGGTCCGCCTCGTCGGCAGCCCGCAGCGAGGCGGCCAGCGCCGTGGCGAAGTCCTTGCTCTCCAGGCTGTGGTAGGCAAGCTTGGCCTCCGCGCCGCGGTCCTGCGGTACCGAACGCAGCCTGCTCGCGTAGGCCGCGTGCATACGGACCCGCTCCCCCGGCAGCAGGTCACCGTAGACGGCTTCACGCTGCAACGCGTGCCGGAACAGGTAGCAGCCACGTTCGACAACCAGCACATGGTGCTGCACCGCCTCGCGCAGTGCCTCCTCCAGTTCCGGCTCGGCCATACCGCTCACCTCCGCGAGCGCGGCATGGCTCACCGCCTCGCTGGCGACCGCCACCGCACGCAACATACTGCGGGTGTCCGGTGTCAGCCGCTCCAACCGCGCCAGCAGCACCTCGGCCAACCCGGAGGGCAGGTCGGTTCCCTCGCAGTCGGTTCCCGACGCCAGCAGTTCCTCGACGAAGAACGGGTTGCCCTGCGACCGGGACACCACACTGTCTACGACGTGCTCCGGCAACGGCTCATCGGCCAGCGCCGCCACGAACGCCCGCGCGTCGTGCGGCGTGAACGCCGACAGTTCCACCCGCTCGACCGCGGGCAGCCGCACCAACTCGGCAAGCAGTCCCCGCAGCGGGTGCCGCCGGTGCACGTCCTCCTCCCGGTAGCTGCCGACCACGAGCAGCCGGTGATCCGCCAGCCTTGACAGCAGAAACGAGAACAGGTTGCGGGTGGACCGGTCGGCCCAGTGCAGGTCTTCCAGCACAAGCAGCACGGGCCGGTGAACGGACAGCTCCGCCAGCGTCCCCAGCACGGCGTCGAACAGCTGCAGCTGCCCGAGGTCCTGCTCGGCGTGCACCCGCCTGCCCTCGTGATCCGCCGTCGAGGAATGCCCGGGCCCAGGTCCGGCGCTCGCCTCCCCCTGCTGAGTGGGCAACAGCCTGGCGAGTGCGGGGCGAGCCCGAACCGCGCCCGCCACCGCCTCGTCGTCGATCGCGGTGAGTGTGGCGAGTGCCTCGGCGAAGGGCAGGTAGGGCAGTCCGCCCTCCTTGATGTCGATGCAGCGGCCGGTCAGTACCAGCGCCCCGTTGGTGGCGGCGTGCTCGGCCAGTTCGGTGAGCACCCTGGTCTTGCCGACCCCCGCGTCGCCCGCCAGCAACACACCCGCGGCCCTCGCCTGCCGCGCGCGGGCGAACGCGGCTCGCAACCGGGACAACTCGTCGGCGCGACCGATGATAGGGATACCGGAACCAAGACGGGGCACAACTCGCATTCTTGCCTATACCTGCGACAGTTCCGTAGCGGTTTTGCCCACGGCTAACGGCCGCGCCCTCTGCGAGCGTTTTCCCGCGATTCGGCACGCTGTCGAGGCAGTTCCGTGCGGCGCGCCCGCCACCTGCCACCTGCCTTGCGCAGTTCCTCCGTGCGGTACTCGACCTCGGCCAACGTCGCGTCCGAAGCCCGGTCCCCTGGCATCCTCATCGCCTGTCACTCCTCACCCTTGTTCGTGGTGAGTTCCAGACTGGTGCGCAGGGGTGCCTCGCGGCATCGGGCGATCACGCAGGCCTGAGACGGATCGACCCCTTACCCGTGGCCGAGCAGGGAAGACCACGGGTAAGGGGTCCGCGACGATCGAGAGGCGGGTCAGTGCGGGTTCAACACACCCGACCGCGCGGCCTCGAGCAGGGCGTCCCATTCGGCTGCCGGGACCGCCAACGCACCCGCGGCGGGGTTCTTCGAGTCGCGCAACGCGGCCCCGTCACCGGTGAAGGCGACCTCGACACAGTCGTTGCCGCCGCCACTGTAGCTGCTCTTTCGCCACTTCAGGCCGGATAGCTCCATGTCGCTCATGATCCCTACTCCGTTCACTCGCTTCGTTGTTCGAACCGCCGTGCCGCGTCGGCGATCACGTTGACCGAGTCGTCCGGCCCGAGCGCGGCGGCCCGCAAATGATCGAACATGAGGGCATAGCGCCGCACATCGGGCTCCAGTTCCAGATACACGCCGCTGCTCGTGCTGTCCACGTATACGACGTCGGGGTCGGCTTGCTCGGGAAAGCCGAGGATGAGAAAGGGGCCCTCCATTCCCGGATGCGCCCCCGCGCCGAACGGCACCACCTGGATGGTCACGTGCGGCAACTGAGCGACGTCGGCCAACCTGCCCAGTTGCTCGGCCATCACCTCAGCTCCGCCGACGACCCTTCGCAGCACCGCCTCGTCCACAACGGCCCAGTACTCGGGTGGACTCGGATCGCTGAGCAGCCGCTGCCGGGTCATCCGCGCGGCGACTCTGCGCTCGATCTCGGCATCGGCCGCATCGGGCCGCATCGCGTGGATCACCGCCCTGGCGTAGCGCTCGGTCTGCAACAGGCCGGGCACCAGCAATGCCTGGAACGCACGTAACGAGCTGGCATCCGCCTCCAGCCCCACGAAGGCACCGGTGAACACCTCGTTATAGGCGTGCCACCAGCCGCGCTTGCGGGCCTCTCTCGCCAGCTGGACCAACGCCTCCTGCTCGTCTCCCCGTACCCCGTACAGCTCGAGCATGTCCCGCGCGTCTCGCGGGGTGACCCCCACGTGCCCGGTTTCGATCCGGCTGATCTTCGATGCCGAACACTCGAGTTTCTCGCCGACCTCATCGATCGTCAGCTCAGCCCGTTCCCGGAGCCGCCGCAGTTCGCTGGCCAGCCTGCGCCGTCGAACGGTCGGCCCCTGCCCTCGTGTCATGGCCTCACCTCCGGTTCATCCGCCCCGCAACATCTAACCAGCCGCTCAACGCGGCAACTGACCCCTTGGGCCGGGCGGTGCCGGGATTGCCCGATCGATGGACTGCAAATTGCAGTTCCGGCTTGTATCCTGCATCGTGCGCCGAACGACAACGACCGGCGCCAGGACCGGCGAACATCGGGAGGACACGTGGCCGGGCGCGATCCCATCGTCACCCCCCTCCAGGCGAGCGTCCACCGCAAACTCGACGAACTCGCTCTCGAGGGCAACGACGCCTCATCCGAGATGCGGCCAGAGCCGGGCGCCGCCAGCACGGCGCTGCTGGCGGGCGCCCTCCGCAGCGTGCTGGCCGACCACAGACTCGACCCCAGCGGCCACTGCGCGTTCTGCCACGGCCGCCGCAGACCGTTCTCCCGCAGACGCTCCCGGCTGCCGTGCCGCGCCTACCTCGCGGCGCAGATCAGCCTGGGTACCGGAGACGACACGGCTGAGGAACTGTCAGCGGATTCGAACGGCCACCACCGCCGCCGCAAGCCCTCGCTGCACTACGCGGGGTGATCGGGCAACCGAATGAGGCCCTCTTGGACGACGGTGGCGATGTGCTGACCAGAACGGGAGAAGAAGCGCCCTGTCGCCAACCCTCGACCACCGGAAGCCGTCGGTGAAGCGCTGTCGTAGAGCAGCCACTCGTCGGCGCGGAACGGCCGGTGGAACCACAGCGCGTGGTCCAGACTGGCGCCGATCACTCTGTCGAGATCCCAGTACACCCCGTGGCTTGCCAGTACCGAGTCCAGCAACGTCATGTCGGAGGCGTAGGTCAGCACGCAGACGTGCAGCAGCCGGTCGTCCGGAAGCGTGCCGTCCGCACGCATCCAGACCTGGTTGCGCGAAGGGCGCTTCGGATTGCCCCGCGTCACCCACGGCGGTTCGGTGACGTAGCGGATGTCGATCGGTCTGGGCTGCGACCGCAATCCGAGCCGGTCGGCGTACTCTGCGGTGCGCTCGCTCAGTGTCGGCAGCGACTCCGGCGCGGGCACGTCCGGCATCTGCTCCGCGTGCTCCACGCCCTCCTCTGCCAGCTGGAACGACGCCGACAGCGAGAAGATGGCCTTGCCGTGCTGGACTGCGACCACCCTGCGGGTGGTGAACGACCTGCCGTCGCGGATGCGGTCAACCTCGTAGACGATCGGTACCTTCGGGTCACCCGGCCGGATGAAGTACGCGTGCAGGGAGTGCACTCCGCGTTCCGGCGGCACTGTGCGGCCTGCCGCCACGAGAGACTGTCCTGCCACCTGCCCGCCGAACACCCGGGTCGGCGAGTGCGGCGGGCTCACGCCACGGTAGATGTTCTCCTCGATCCGTTCCAGGTCGAGCAGCGCGACAAGCCGGTCGAGCACCGGCTGCCCGCCGAGACCGCCATCGGTGTCCAGCCCGGAAGCCGCCTGCCTTGCCAGCTCAGTCATGCGGGTAATTCAACACGGTCGGTGCCCGCACGCCTCGTCACGCGTGGTCTTCCTCACCGAGCCGGTGAACCCGGATGAGGTTGGTGGACCCGACGGTGCCTGGAGGCGAGCCCGCGACGATCACGACCAGGTCGCCGGGCTGGTAGCGGCCCGTCTCCAGCATCGCGTGGTCGACCTGCTGGATCATCCGGTCCGTGGAATCGACCTGGGACACGATCCTGGCCGTGGTGCCCCAGGTCATCGACAGCTGGCAACGCACGCTCTCCAGTGGAGTGAACGCCAGCAGCGGCAGCCTGGTGTGCAGGCGCGCGAGCCTTCGAACGGTGTCGCCGGATTGAGTGAACGCGACGAGCGCCTTGGCATTGAGCCGCTCACCGATGTCGCGGGCGGCGTAGGAGATCACACCGCGTTTGGTTCTGGGAACGTGGCTCAGCGGCGGAACGGACGGCATGTCCGCCTCAACCGCCTCCACGATCCTGCTCATCGTCTCGACCGTCTCGATCGGATACCGGCCCACGCTGGTCTCGCCGGAGAGCATGACCGCGTCGGCGCCGTCAAGGACGGCGTTGGCGACGTCGGAGGCCTCCGCCCTGGTTGGCCTCGAATTGTTGATCATTGAGTCGAGCATCTGCGTCGCCACGATCACGGGTTTGGCGTTCTCCCTCGCGATCTGGATGGCGCGCTTCTGCACCAGAGGCACCTGCTCCAGCGGCAACTCGACGCCGAGGTCTCCCCTGGCGACCATGAGGCCGTCGAAGGCGAGCACGATCGCCTCCAGGTTGTAGACCGCCTCAGGTTTCTCCAGCTTGGCTATGACCGGAACACGACCCGTTCCAACGCGGTCCATCACCTGATGCACGAGGTCGATGTCGGCGGGCGAGCGCACGAACGACAGTGCGACGAAGTCGACACCGAGTTCCAGCGCGAACCGCAGGTCCTCCAGGTCTTTCTCCGACAGCGCGGGCACGGACACGTCCATGCCCGGCAGCGAGACGCCCTTGTTGTTGCTGACCTGACCGCCCTCGGTGACCTCGCAGATCACGTCCGGACCCTCGACGCGCTCCACGACAAGGCCCACCTTGCCGTCGTCGACGAGGAGACGGTCACCGGGCTTGGCGTCCTTGGCGAGTCCCTTGTACGTCGTGGCAACCCGATCGTGTGTGCCCGCGATATCCTCGACCGTGATCCGGACGCGGTCGCCGGTACGCCACTCCACAGGTCCGCCCGCGAACGTGCCGAGTCTGATCTTCGGACCCTGCAGGTCGGCGAGGATACCGACGGCACGGCCGCTCTCCGCCGATGCCGACCTGATCAGGTCGTAGACCTGCTTGTGGTCACCGTGGCTGCCGTGGCTGAAGTTCATCCTGGCGACGTCCATGCCCGCGTCGACCAGCGAGCGGACCTTGTCCGCTGTCGCCGTCGCAGGACCGAGAGTGCACACGATCTTTGCTCGTCGGCTCACACTCGCAAAGCCTAGCCGCTTCTCGCCCTCCCGTCTGTACCGATCCCGAGATCGTTAAGGCCTTCCCTGGCCGTTCATGTGGAATTCGACCTCGTTCGACCTCAACGTTGTTGGCTGGGACCGACGTGGGTGTCGGCCCACGCGTTGAGCGCACGCAGCTCCCGCCAGCCCGAACGCACCAGACCAAGGCACTCCCGGTTGTGCAGCGTGTCGTCAGGCTCCCAGCCGCGCAACGCGTACAGCGAGCGGTGCCGTAACAGCTCCAACCTCGGATGATCAGCGGGAACACCCCTCGGCCTCGTCTTGAGCAACTCGCCGCCGACCTGCCAACCGTCGCGCCGCAGTTGGTCCACGACCTCGCGCAACCGCTCGCCGTGCGGCTCGGCGTCCACCGCACGCCGGAACCGCGCGAGCTGGTCGGCGGCGAGATGGAAGCAGCCACCCCCGACGCGCAGCCCGTCCGGTCCCACCTCGACGTAGTAGGCGCCACCACCCCTGCCGCGTTCGATCACGGCACCGCAGTGCGTCTTGTAAGGACTCTTGTCCCTGGCGAAGCGCACGTCGCGGAACGGACGGAACACCTTGGCGTCGGCTCCCGCACCGAGTTCGTCGAGGAACTCGCCTGCCAGCTCAGCGAGCAACGCCTCCATCGGCTCGCGCACGTCCCGCCGGTAGACGGCGAGGTTGTCCTGCCAGTAGGTCCGGGAGTTGTCGGCGGCGAGCCCTGCGAAGAAGTCGACGGCGTACTCACCGAATCCGGCGAAGGGACGGCTGCCCATGGCTGCCACGCTACTGCGCCGGTCACCGACGCCCTGGCGGGCGGGTCAGCAGCAGTGCTCGCCGCGCCATGCCTCGCGCCCTTCCCGCACCGCCATCGCGGCGATCAACAGTGCGACCGCGGGGTCGGCCCATGCCCAGCCGAGCGTCGCGTTGAGCACCAGTCCGACGAGCAGCACCCCGGAAAGGTAGGCACACAGCAGCGTCTGCCTGCAATCCGCGACCGCGCTCGCCGAGGCAAGCTCGCGGCCCGCGCGCCGCTGCGCGTACGACAGCAACGGCATGACCAGCAGCGACACCGCCGCCAGCACGATCCCGACGGTCGAAGGGTCCGCCTGCTCCGCGCCGAGCAGCGACCGCACCGATTCGACGGTGACGTAGGCGGCCAGCGCGAAGAACGACACTGCGACAACCCGCAGCGCGATCCGCTCTCGCGCACGCGGGTCCGGCCCGGAGAACTGCCATGCCACCGCGGCGGCCGAGGAAACCTCGATCACCGAGTCGAGCCCGAAGCCGATCAACGCCATGGAATTGGCCACCGCGCCCGCGGAGATGGCGATGACGGCCTCGACCACGTTGTAGGTGATCGTGGCGCTGACGAGCAGCCGCACGCGTCGCGACAACACCGCTTCGCGGTCGCCGCTGAGGGCGTCCGACGCCCGCCCGCCCGCATCGCCCGCGTGCCCGGTCACGCGCGCACCTCCCGCTGCCCTGTCGAGGTGGGCTCATCATCGAGGCACGGTTGAGCGTCGTCGACGGCGAGGACCACCTTCACCAGCTCCTCGAGCGCCTTGGCCAGGTGGCTGTCGGCCAGCGCGTAACGCACCTGGCGCCCCTCGTAAGTCGCGACCACGAGACCACAACCGCGCAGGCAGGCGAGGTGGTTCGACACATTGGAACGGCTCAGCCCCAGCCGCTGGGCCAGCAGCCCCGGGTAGTTCACACCTTCGAGCAGAGCCACCAGGATCCGGCACCGCGTCGGATCCGCCAGCGCACGGCCGAGCCGGGCCAGCGCCTCGACCCGCGTCTCATACGTCAGCATGCGCAAAATAGTACAGCATCGACTGACATATCGGCCATCGCTGACCTCGGCTCGCCGACGCGGGCTCGTGACGAGCGTCGATCACTCGCCACGAGCCCGAACGCCGGGATCGCCATCGGCCCAACTCGGGGCCTCGGCAGTTCAGGGCCTCAGCAGTTCAGGGCCTCAGCAGTTCAGGGCCTCAGTAGTTCAGGCCGAGCACCCAGCCGCCTAGCGTGTAGGCGGCAAGCGTGACCAGCACGAGCCCGACCACGTTGAGCCACACCCCGCCTCGGACCATCTGTCCGATGGTGACGTGGCCGGACCCGAACGCGATGGCGTTGGGCGGCGTCGCGACCGGCAGCATGAACGCGCAGGTCGCGGCCAACGCGGCGGGCACAACCAACACCATCGGCCCGTGTCCCAGACCCACCGCGACGCCGCCGAGAATCGGCAGGAACGCGGCGGTGGTCGCGGTGTTGCTCGTCAGCTCCGTCAGCAGCAGCACCAGCAGCACCACCACCGCCGCCACCAAGATGACGGGCAGGCCTGCCAGTCCGCCCACCTGCTGGCCGATCCACTTGCTGAGCCCGGTGTCGGTGAAGTGGCTCGACAGGCTCAACCCGCCGCCGAACAGCAGCAGGATTCCCCACGGCAGCTGCTTGGCGTGGTCCCAGTCCAGCGTCCGCACACCGCGCCTGCCCTCGACGGGAAGGGCGAACAGCACCACGGCGGCCGCCATGGCGATACCCGCGTCGGAGATGTTGTCCAGCCACGGCAGCGCACCGGCGATCGCGTCCACGTCGGCGAGCGCCGGAATGACGATCCAGGACACCGCCGCGAGCACGAACACCGCGAGCGCGTTGCGCTCACCCCTGCTCATCGGCCCGAGTTCGGCCAGCTGCTCCCGGATGAGTTCCTGCCCACCCGGCAACGACTTCAGCTTCGGCGGGAACACGACCCTGGTCAGCAGCAACCACGCAAGGAAAAGGAACACCACCGAGATCGGCAGCCCGAACAGCATCCACTCGCCGAAGGAAATGCTGATGTCGAAGTTGTCCTCGAGGTAGCCAACCAGCAACGTGTTGGGCGGTGTACCGATGATCGTGCTCAACGAGCCGATGGAAGCCGCATAGGCGATGCCGAGCAGCAACGCGGTCGAGAAGTTGCGGTCGCCACCGCTGCCTCCCTCCGCCGCGCCGAGCTGGCTCACCAGGCCGAGCACGGAAACCCCGATCGGCACCATCATCACCGCGGTGGCGGTGTTGCTGACCCACATGCTGAGGAACGCGGTGGCGATCATGAATCCCGCGATCAGCATGACGGGGCGGGTACCGACCGAGAGCACGGTGCGCAGCGCGATGCGCTTGTGCAGGTTCCACCGCTGCATCGCCAGCGCGATCATGAACCCACCCATGAACAGGAAGATCACGTCGTCGGCGTAGGGCGCGGCCGCATCCTCGATCTCGCTGACCCCGAGGAACGGGAACAACACCAGCGGCAGCAACGCGGTCGCGGCCAGCGGCAACGCCTCGCTGACCCACCACACCGCCATCAACACGGCGACCGCTCCGGTGATCCTGGCCGGGGTCGGCAGGTCGCCCGGCAGTAACAGGAAGGCGACGACGGCAAGAATCGGGCCGAGCGTGAGCCCGATCCACTGCCGCCGCGCCCTGCCCTGTGTCTCGGTCGTCGATTCGCCGGCAACGGACTGAGACATCACTCACCTCCAACGCTGGGGTGCCGGGAATGTACCGCCTCGGGCGGACATTGTTCACACCATTGCGCGATTGGTGGGAGATTGCCGTCAGCCGGACCGTGCCGTGGGGAGCACGCGGCCGATCAGCCGAAGAAGACCTCCGCCTCGGCATACCGTGCGGGTGGCACGGTCTTGAGTTCGGCCGTGGCCTCGGCGAGCTTCGCCCGCACGATGTCGGTGCCGCGAAGAGCGACCATCACGCCGAAGTCACCGTCGGCAACGGCGTCGACGGCATGCAGGCCGAACCGGGTGGCCAGCACCCGGTCGTACGCGGTGGGGGTGCCACCTCGCTGGGTGTGCCCGAGCACCACCGCACGCGACTCCTTGCCGGTGCGCGAGGCGATCTCCTCGGCCAGCCAGGTACCGACACCACCAAGCCGGACATGCCCGAAGGCGTCCTTCTCCCCGCTCTGCAACACTTCGGCGCCGCCCTCCGGCAACGCGCCCTCGGCCACGACGATGATCGGTGCGTACTCACGCTCGAACCGGCGTGACACCCACTCCACGACCTTGTCCACCGAGAACGGCCGCTCAGGAACGAGGATGCCGCTCGCCCCGCCTGCCAGGCCCGAATGCAGGGCGATCCAGCCCGCGTGCCTGCCCATGACCTCGACAACGAGGGCGCGATGATGCGACTCGGCCGTGGTGTGCAACCGGTCGATCGCCTCGGTGGCGATGTGCACGGCCGTGTCGAATCCGAAGGTGTAGTCGGTGGCGCCAAGATCGTTGTCGATGGTCTTCGGCACGCCGACCACGTTGATCCCCTCCTCGGTGAGCCGGTTGGCGACGCCGAGGGTGTCCTCACCACCGATCGCGATCAGCGCGTCGACCCCCTTGTCGGCCAGCACGGCCTT
Organism: Saccharomonospora amisosensis; assembly: GCF_011761185.1. Taxonomy (NCBI): domain Bacteria; kingdom Bacillati; phylum Actinomycetota; class Actinomycetes; order Pseudonocardiales; family Pseudonocardiaceae; genus Saccharomonospora; species Saccharomonospora amisosensis. Next base: position 3,196,525 of record NZ_JAAOYM010000001.1, read on the forward strand.
GATCTTGTCGGGGCCGCCCTCCTCCTTGTACGGGTTGGTGCGTGAGGAGCCGAGTATCGTGCCACCGCGCGTGAGGATGCCTTCGACGTCGTCGCGCTCCAGCGGCTTTCCCGCCCCGGTGAGCGGGCCTCGCCAACCGTCGCGGAAGCCGAAGATGTCCCAGCCGTGCATCTCGATGCCCTTGCGGGTCACCGCACGGATCACCGCGTTGAGCCCAGGGCAGTCGCCGCCACCGGTCAGCACACCGACTCGCATCAGATTCAGTCCTCCGCCGCTTGTTCTCCGGTCACGCCTCGTACTCGGCCGTGCGCCTGCAAGCCTAGCGGGGACGGCTCTTGATCGTTGCAGCAGAGCGGCTCTGTTAGAGTCGCGGGCGTGCGGCGTTATTTCTGGTTTAGCGGACCGGCCCGAGGTGGGCCGGTCGGCGACGCCGCGCGCTGACCACTGCCACCTCGAGCCGGACGCCAAGCCGGCTCGCGGTACTCGACGGGGCGGCTTGCGGAAAGGAAGCCCCCATGTCACCAGTCGCCGGTCCCGCGGATTCGGCTGATTCACTGCGGCAGCTGGACAATCTCCGCACCACCTCGGTCCGTCCGCTGATCTCACCCGCGCTGTTGCGTGAGGAGCACCCCGTCAGCCCGGCGGTCGCCAAGACCGTCGCGCAGGGCCGTGCCGAGGCCGTGGACATTCTCGACGGCCGAGACGATCGGTTGCTCGTGGTCGTCGGGCCGTGTTCGGTGCACGATCCCGCGGCCGCCATGGAATACGCCGGTCTGCTCGCCGAGCAGGCACAGCGACTTCGCGACGCGTTGCACATCGTGATGCGGGTCTACTTCGAGAAGCCGCGCACCACGCTGGGCTGGAAGGGCCTGATCAACGACCCGGAGTTGGACGGCAGCTTCGATGTCAACAAGGGGCTTCGGACGGCACGGCGGTTGTTGCTCGACATCTCCGCGCTCGGGCTGCCGGTCGGTTGCGAGTTCCTCGACCCGATCACCCCGCAGTTCATCGCCGACACTGTGTCGTGGGGTTCCATCGGGGCGCGCACCGCGGCCAGCCAGGTGCACCGCCAGTTGTGCAGCGCACTGTCGATGCCGGTGGGCATCAAGAACTCCACGGAGGGCGACGTGCAGGTGGCGGTGGACGCCACCAAGGCGGCGGCGGCAAGCCACGTGTTCGCGGGCATCAACGCCGACGGCCTCGCCGCGCTGTTCACCACCTCGGGAAACCCAGACTGCCACGTCATCCTGCGTGGCGGCTCGGCCGGACCGAACCACGACGCGGGTACCGTGCGCGACACCCTCGACCGGCTGCGCCAGGCCGGGTTGCCGCGACGAGTGATGATCGACGCCAGCCACGGCAACAGCGGCAAGGACCACCACCGGCAGGCCGAGGTGGTCGCCGAACTCGCGGGCCGTATCGGCGCGGGAGAACGCGGCGTCGCCGGCGTGCTGCTGGAGAGCTTCCTGCGAGCAGGGCGGCAGGACCTGACCCTGGGCAGGGCGGCCGAACTGATCTACGGGCGCAGCATCACCGACGCCTGCATGGATTGGCCCACAACGGCGGCGCTGCTGGACGAACTGGCCTCGGCGGTGCGGGGGCGCTGAGCCCCCGCCCTGCCGCCCGGTCAGCGTTTCGACGACTCCTCGCGCTGGCGTGCCTGCTCCATGGCGCGCCAGCGCGCCAGGTTGTGCCTGGCGTCGGCGAGCGCGTCGTGCGCGTCGTCCGGCGCGGTCGGCAGTTTGGGTTTGCCGAGGTCCTCCCACCGCTGCCGCAGGTCGCGGGTGAACCGGGGCAGCTGCCTTGGCAGCGCGGGCATCGGTCCCCACAACTGGGCGAGCGCCACGTGGTCGTACGCGGCGAACCACGCCCACAACTCGATGCCGCCTGCCGGGTTGCCGAAGTACTCCAGCAGGTCGGCACGAATGCGGTCGCGGCTGCGCCAGACCGGGTCGCCCGGTGAGGGCAGCTTCGTCAGCACGTGCTCGCGAACCCAGGGACCGGCCTTGCCCGGGTCGAACTCGGTGGACACCGCGTAGAACTCTCGTCCCCGCTCGTCCACGACACCGATCGACACCAGATCGATGGTCACGCCGTCCTCGATGAACTCGGTGTCGTAGAAGAACCGCACCGAAGGGACGGTACTAAACGGCGCTCGGCGTGCGCGGGCGGCTCAGCCCGCCTTCGTCTCCGGCAGCCGGGCGCGGTCCAGCGCTCCCGGTTGGGCCGGTACGGCAGGCCGCACCCCGGCCTCCTCCGCGGCGAGCAACTCCTTCGCCTTGGCCGCGTACACGTCGACGTACTCCTGACCGGACAGCTCCATCAACGCGTACATGATCTCGTCGGTGATCGAGCGCTCCACGAACCGGTCACCGGAAAGGCCGTCGTAACGCGAGAAGTCCAGCGGCTCGCCGAACCTGATCTCCAGCTTGCGTGGCCGCCACAGCTTCGAGCCGATCGGGTTGACGCGCTCGGTGCCGATCATCACGACCGGGACCACCGGCACCCGCGCCTCGAGCGCGATGCGGGCGACGCCGGTCTTGCCCTTGTAGAGCCTTCCGTCGGGCGAGCGCGTGCCCTCCGGGTAGATCCCGAGCAACCGCCCTTCCCGCAGCAGCCGGATGGCTGTGTCGATGGCTGCCTGCGCGGCCGAGCCGCCGGAGCGGTCGATGGGGAACTGCCCAACGCCCGTGAAGAACCACTTCTTGAGCCTGCCTTTGAGGCCCTTCTCGGTGAAGTACTCCTGCTTCGCGGGAAAGGTGACCCTGCGCTTGACGTATAGCGGCATGAAGAAGGAGTCGGCGACCGCGAGGTGGTTGCTCGCCAGGATCGCGCCGCCCATGCGCGGGATGTGCTCCAGCCCGGTGACCTTGGTCGGCCACAGCAGCCGAAGCAGGGGCCCCAGCAGGACGTACTTCATGAGGCGATACAGCACTACGGTTGCCCTCCTCCGGCGCCAGACCTGGCGAGCCTCCAGCATTCCAGCCTACGAACCTTCGCGCAGGCCGCACAACATCGGGCACCCGGTAACCAGGCCGTCGCGACAGATCTCACAGGTGGCCCTGTGGGCCGACCGGGCATCGGCCCCACCCCCACACCCATGCGAACATGGTGGGACCAAGCTTGCGGACCAAGCTTCACGGGGAAGGGCAGATCGGGCATGCCTGTGCTCGCTGGTGCGGAGCCGTTCTCGCACACCGGCTCGACCGAGGTCGGGGTACTGCTGTGTCACGGCTTCACCGGGACACCGGCGAGCATGCGTCCGTGGGGTGAGCACCTCGCCACCGAGGGTTTCACGCTGAGCTGTCCCAGGTTGCCAGGACACGGTACGACGTGGCAGGAGTGCAACCGCACACGCTGGCCCGACTGGTACGACCGCGTGCGTTCGGAGTTCGACTCACTGGCGCGCCGTTGCGACTCGGTGTTCGTGTTCGGCCTGTCCATGGGTGGCACGCTGGCGTTGCGTCTGGCCGAGGAGCTGGGCCCTGCCGTGGCGGGGCTGGTGCTGGTGAACCCCTCGGTACTCACCCTGCGCAGGGACGCCAAGCTGCTCGCGGTGCTGGCCCCGTTCCTGGCTTCGGTGAAGGGTGTGGCCGGTGACATCGCCAAGCCGGGGGTTACCGAGCTGGCCTACGACCGCACCCCCGTGCGGGCGGCCGCCAGCCTGAGCCGGTTGTGGAAGGTCGTCAGGCAGGACCTGCACAAGGTCAACCAGCCGCTGCTGCTGGCACATTCGATCGTTGACCACGTCGTGGAGCCGGTGAACTCCCGCGTCGTCGCGGAGAGCGTGCGCAGCCGCGAGCTGACCGACCTGCCGCTGCGCGACAGCTACCACGTGGCGACGCTGGACAACGACGCGCCACTGCTGTTCGAACGTAGTGTGGCGTTCGTGCGAGCCGTCAGAGGTGTTGGTGCCCGATGAGCAGACTGTCAGGCGCGGACGGCCCCGAGGACGTCGACGCGACGTTCGAGCGAATCGTGGCCGACCTGCGGGCGCAGGGCGTCGGAGCGCACGGCGACGAACCGGACGATCTCGACGATTTCTCCGGTGGTGCCGACACCGAGGACCGCACCGACCGCACCGACTCCACCGGCACGGCCGACACCAGGTCCCCGCGTGAGTCGGAACCGAGGACGCGCGAACTCGGCGAGCCGGAGGCGACGCGGGCGAGCGGTGGCTGGCGCGAGAGCGAGACCGGCTGGGACGAGACCATGTTCGGTCCCGACCCCGGTAACGACGAGCACTACGTGCCCCCGGAGCCGCCTCCGCTGCCGAGGCCACGCAAGGGCGCCTTCATCGTGTTGCTGTTTTTCGTCGTCGGCCTGCTGCTGTTGATCTCACCCGGTGTCATCGGGCTGAACAGCACGATCGGCACTCCGCTCGGGATGCTGGCGCTCGCCATCGGCATAGCGCTCGGGTTGCTGCGCGTCAGGCAGGGGCCCCCTGACGGCGCTGACCCCACCAACGGCGCCCAGGTCTGACAACGGCGCACAACGGCGCGGGCTCCTCGAACCGGCTTCACCGCACCGGCCTCACTGCGGGCACTCCAGCTCGTCGAGCAGGCTCAGCAACGCGGAGGGACCCGCGATGTCGCAGCCGTCGGCGCGCACCCGCTCCCGCAAGACACGGTCGGCGGTCACCACGACCACGTGGTCTCTCGGCCGGAGGCGCCGGCACTCCCGGGTGGCGCGCACGATCTCGCTGTCCCCGTCCGTGGCCGCCGCGACCACCTCAACCGCCGGGATACCTGCCGTGTTCCTGGCCTGCCCCTCCACGACGAGAACGACACGCGGCCACCACAGCCAACCGCCGCCGGGCCGCAGACCGAGTTCGGCCGCACGGACACCGGTGTGGGTGAGAACGGCGAGCCGATCACGCAGCCTGCGTGCCGCGGCCGCACGATCGCGCCACCAGCCGTCGGGCCGCGAGCCCACCACGTTGGCGGCATCGACCAGCAATACCAGCTCCCTGTCGAGCTGCGGGCGCAGCGTCGGCCACGCGGCGGCGAAGTCCCGGTGCAGCGGGTAGCTTTCCACCTCCTCGGGGGGCACCCAGCGCAGTTCCGTGCTCTCCTCGTTGGCCACCCGAGCGCGTACGGGCTGCTGAGTGGTGGCCAGCACCGTGGTGTAGCTCCAGGTGCCATGGTCCTCGGTGCGCGCCGCCAGTGCCCGAACGGCGTCGGCGGGTACGGCGGTCTCCTCCTCGGTCTCCCTCATCGCGGCCCGCGCGGGCGACTCACCTGTGCGTACGGCTCCGCCCGGCAGCGCCCAGGTCTGGCCGTGATGTGTCCAGCCTGCTCTGTGTTGCAGCAGCACTCCGCGTGTGGGGTCGGTCAGCAGCAGACCCGCCGCACCGTGCAGTCCCCAATGGCGATGTCCACAGGCGCAGCTGACGAAACCGTCCCCGTCACCGAGCAGCATCGGACCAGCCTAGTCAACACATGGCCAAGGTCTGCTCGCGCGCGAGCGCCGCTGCTCCGACCAGCGCTGTCTCGTCGCCCAGCTGCGCCGTGCGGATGCGTGCGAGCGGGCGGTGCCCCGCACCGGTGACGGCGTGCGCGTAGTGCTCACGGGCTTCGTCGAGAAACAGCGGCGCCGACTCCGACACGCCTCCCGCGATCACCACCACCTCGGGGTCGTACACGTCGGCCACCAGTGCGAGACCCTCGCCGAGCCATCTGGCCAACTCCGCCATCGCTCGTTGCGCGATCGGATCGCCGTCCCTGGCGGCGCCCGCCACCCTCCTGCCCGTGATCGAGCCGGGATCGCCCGCTGTCTCCCATGCCAGCACCGTCGAGCGCCCCGGGTTGCGAGCCAGCAGCTCCACGGCGGTCGCGGCGAGCGCGGTGCCGCTGCAGTAGCGCTCCCAGCAGCCGTGCTTACCGCACGGGCAGGTCCGCCCTCCCGGCACCACGCACAGGTGACCCAGTTCCGGAGCCACCCCGTGCGCGCCGCGAAAAATCCGACCGTCCAGCAGCAGCCCGGCACCGATGCCGGTGCCGATCGCCACCAGCGTCGCCACACGTGAGCCTCGCGCGGCACCGAACCGGTGCTCGGCGACCGCGGCCGCGTTGGCGTCGTGCTCCAGGGTGACCGGCAGCCCCACCCGTTTGGAAATGCGGTCGGCGACGGGCGCCCCGCGCCAGGGCAGGTGCGGTGCGAACATGACCGAACGCCGGTCGGAGCGCACGAACGCCGCCACCGCCAGCCCAACGGCGCCTACCTCGTGCCGGTTGCGCAACTCGTCGATCACGCCCGCGACGGCGTCCTCGAGAGCGGACTCGTCACTCGGCGTGCCCACCCTCGCGGTGTCCAGCAGGGCGCCCTGCTCGTCGACGACACCGGCCCGCACGCTGGTACCGCCCACATCGACGCCGATAGCCAGCATCTAGCGGTCCCACCCCGCCGCCGGGCGAACGGGGATGTGCTGCACGCGGGCGGCCCGCTGCTCGCGCGCCGCCGGCTCCGGCCTCGGGCCCGGGGTGAAGCCCGGCATGTGCACCCCCTCGTGCGGCTGCCACCGGTCGGCAAGCACGGCACGCAGCAACGCCACCAGTTGGGCTGCCTGTTCGAGCAGGCGTGCCGCGAACTCGGGCCGCTCCCCCCGCACCACGGCCACCACCGCACACAACGGGCACCACCCGCAACTGAAATCGCCGTGCTCGGCCCGCGGCCCGTGTCCGGCCCGCACGACGCCGTCCAGCCACGGCGCTGCCCGCTCGACGACCAACTCGACGAGCAACCGGATCTCCTCGGCGAGCCGGGCACCGTATTCCGCTTCCGTCATGAGCTCTTCTCCAGCCGCACGAGCAGGCCCCGCGCGTCCGACTCGGCGCCGACCACCCGGCAGTGCCGCAGCGGCTCGGGCAGTGCCAGCAGCCTGCGAAAGCCGTCGATTGTGACAGCGAGATCGTCGTCCACTCTGGCGAGATCGACCACCGAATCCCTCGAAAGCGGCAGCGCGATCCGCAACTCGTATCCGTTGTCCACCTCGGACACCCGCAGCAGCGGCGCGCTGTCATTCTCACCGGTGAGCGGACTCGCCTCCCCGTACAGCTCGTTCGCGATCTCCAGCAGTGCGGCGAGCCCAACCGGTTCCTCGGCCCGGTGTTCCACCGAGCGCAGCAGCGGCTCGGCGAGCCCGCCGGCGCGCAACTCCTCGAGCACCCGCTCCTGCTCCGCCCTGCGGGTGCACAGCCAGGCCGCGGCGGAGCCGCGCCACCGTCCCGGCGCGGGCACCAGCCGGTTGGCTACCAGACCGTCGACCCGGATGCCTCGCAGCGCCAGCGAGGTCAACGTGCGGCGGGTCTCGGCGACCACCATGCGTTCCGGTGTCAGCACGAGCCGGACGGTGGTGGTCTCGCGGTCGGTGAGCAGTTCCCGCAGCGATTCCAGATGAGTTGCCAGCCGTTGCACCGACCGGGAGAGGCCGAACCTGGTCCTCCACCCGTATGCCCGATCGAGGTAGCCACTGACCGCCTCAGGCAGCGCGAGCAGCCGCAGTGTCTCCGCGGTCGGGCCACAGTCGACCACGACGCTGTCCCACGGCCCCGTCTCGATCAGCCTGCGCACCTCGGTCAACGCCAGCAACTCGTCGACCCCGGGCAACACGGTGAGTTCGGCTGCCTCGAGCGCGTCAAGCCCCGCCCCGGTGAGCGCTGCGCGCAACTGCTCCCGCAGTGTGGTCCACGCGCTGTCCACCAGCCCCCTGGCGTCCACCTGCGCGGCGTGCAGGCTGCTTTCCACTTCGGCGGGCTCGCAGGCGAGCGGCAGGCCGAACGCGTCCGAGAGCGAGTGCGCGGGATCGGTGGACACCACGAGCGTCTTGCGTCCCCGCTTCGCGAGGCGGGCGGCGGTCGCCGCGGCGAGCGTCGTCTTGCCGACGCCGCCCTTGCCGGTAAACAGCAGGACGCGCACGCTACGCCGTACCCTCGACGCGGCGCTTGAGCTCCTTCAGCGCCGTATCCATGATCATTTTCTCCGCCTTGCGGCGCAGCAGCCCGATCATCGGCAGCATCAGCTCCACGGAGAGGGTGTAGGTGACCTTGGTGCGGTCGGCGCCGAGCGGCTCGAGCACATAGCGACCGTGCTGCGACTTCTGCATCTGCCCCTTCACCAGCCGCCAGCTCACCGACAGTCCGTCGTCGGCCCAGTCGTAGGCGAGGACGTAGACATCCTTGACGGGTCCGGAGTCCAGTGTGAACCGCACCTGCTCGGCTCGGCCGGCCTCGTCGGTTTCGAGGATCTCGGTCTCCCGGACCGCTTTGGCCCATTCCGGATAGGCGGGCAGGTCGGCTATGACGGCCATGATCTCCGCCGGTGGGGCGTTGACCTCGATGGACTGCGTGGACTGCTCGGCCATGGGCCTAGAGCGTAGCGGTCCGGCCGCTCACCAGCGCAGCACGTAGGGTCGCGTGGTGTGCTTGAAGTGCCCCACGTTGCGGCACTCCGTGCGCCCTGCCCTCGAACGTGCCGCCAGCGGCTGGTGCACGTGCCCGAACAGCGCCCACCTCGGCTGCTCGGCCGCGATCACGTCGAGCAGGGCGCGGGAGCCGATTTCGGGTCGGCGCGCCACCACGTCGTAGGTGAGATCAGGTATGGCGGGCGGGATATGACTGCACAACACGTCGATCCCGGAAATGCCGGCCACTGCCCGGTCGAAGTCCTCCCGCGTGCGCAGATACGGGCGCCAGACCGCGTTGCGTTTCGGCGTGACCCCGTCGGGTAACAGCGCGCCTCCCACGAACCCGAACCGCAGCCCGCCGATGTCCACCACTTCACCGTCGACGAGTCTGACGTCCGGCCCGCTGAACTCCGGCCACAACGCGGGGGCATCGACATTGCCGGGTATGGCGTAGGTCGGCGCGGTCATCGCGGCGAACAACTCCGCGTACTGTTCGCGCAGGGCCTCGTCGACGGCCCCGCTCGGATCGTCGAGGCCTGCCCACAGCGACCTGGCGAACGCCATGGTTTCCTCGCGCGAACCCTGCCTGCGCAGTTTGGCGAAGGTGCCGACGTTCTCCGCGCCGAACAACCGGCCCAGGATGCCGCCGCCGTGGTCGTGGTAGTCGACGAAATCGATGAGGTCACCGAGCACGATCAGCGCGTCGGCGCCGTCACCGGCGCGGGCGAGGGCCTCGGCGTTGCCATGCACGTCGGAGACCACGTGTACGCGCACGGTTTCCGATTTTACCGTGACTCCACCGTTTCGGGTGCCACCCCCGGTTCCCTGCCGTCCTCGAGTACGGTCTTGAGCTCCAGTGCGATGGCCTTGGCCGCCCTCGCCCTGCGATCGGCCTCCCCGCGCAGCAGCCGTGGCCGCCTGCGGTCCGGCGCGGTAGGTGTGGCCCGCAGGAAGTAGTGCAGCAGCGTGCCGTCGAGCACCGGCTCCAGCCACACCTCCATGGTGCCGACGAGGGCACCGCGCACGGTCCAGCGCAGGCCCTCCTCGCCCCGGTCGGTGTAAACTTCCAGCACAAGGTCCGGCCAGTACAGAGCCCACGAGCGGGGGTCGGCGAACACCGCCGCCACGGTGCTCGGTGGCACGGCGAGGAACGTCTCGTCGACTATGTCAAGCGCCGGCTCGAGCGCCGGTGCGTTCTCAGAACCTGACACGCAACGCAGAATGGCATGCTCGTCGATTGGTTACGCCCCTGGCATGGTCAACCGGTCGGCCAACGGCTAAGTTGACCGGCGAGTAACACCGGTCGAACACGGAGGTTCACGTGCGCGAGTACACCGCCCCTTCGGTGCAGGCGGTCGCCGAGGACGAGAACATGGCGGACGTCGTGTGGGTCAACGCCGAGCGGTTCGGCGACACCGTGAGTTTCCGTCGGCACCGGGACGGCTCCTGGTACGACGTGACCGCGAGGGAGTTCGCCGCCGAAGTGCTCGCCGTCGCCAAGGGCCTGATGACCTCGGGCATCGGCAAGGGCGACCGGGTCGGGCTGATGTCGAAGACCCGCTACGAGTGGACGCTGCTGGACTTCGCGATCTGGGCGGCGGGCGCGGTCAGCGTGCCGATCTACGAGACCTCCTCCGCCGAGCAGTTGCACTGGATCCTGTCCGACTCCGGCGCCAAGGCCGTGCTCGTCGAGACCGCCGAGCACGCGGCGACGCTGGAGGAGGTGCGTGGCAGGCTGCCGGAGCTGGACAACGCCTGGCAGATCGAGGGCGACAAGCCCGCCGTGAGCGCGCTGTCCTCGCTGGGGGCGGACCTGGCCGACGACCAGGTACACGAGCGCAGGCGCAGCGTGCGTGCCGCCGACCTGGCCACCATCGTCTACACCTCGGGCACCACCGGCAGGCCCAAGGGCGTCATGCTCACCCACCACAACCTGCTGGCCGAGGTGCGCGCCGACATCAACGCGTTCCCACAGCTCATGGGCGCGGGTAACTCGCTGCTGCTGTTCCTGCCGCTGGCCCACATCCTCGCAAGGGCGATCGCGCTGACGGCGTTCACGTCGAGGGCGACGCTGGGGCACACCCCCGACATCAAGGACCTTGTCGCCGACCTGGGCACCTTCCGCCCGACGTTCGTGGTGGCGGTGCCACGCGTGTTCGAGAAGGTCTACAACGGCGCCAAGCTCAAGGCCCATTCCGAGGGCAAGGGCAAGATCTTCGACGCGGCCGAGGCCACCGCCGTCGCCTACAGCCAGGCGAACGACAGCGGCGGTCCCGGGCTGGGACTTCGCCTCAAGCACGCGGTGTTCGACAAGCTCGTCTACACCAAACTGAGGGCGGCACTCGGCGGTCGGTGCATCGCGGCCGTGTCCGGTGGAGCGCCACTGGGTGCCAGGCTCGCGCACTTCTTCCGCGGTATCGGCGTGCCGGTTTTCGAGGGCTACGGGCTGACCGAGACCTCCGCCGCGGCCAACGTCAACACCGAGGGCGCGTTCAAGGTCGGCACGGTCGGCAGGCCGGTGGCGGGCACCTCGGTGCGGATCGCCGACGACGGCGAGGTGCTGCTGTCCGGCGACGTGGTGTTCTCCGGTTACTGGAACAACGAGCAGGCCACGGCCGAGGCGATTGAGGACGGCTGGTTCCGCACCGGTGACCTCGGCGAACTCGACGACGAGGGCTTCCTGAAGATCACCGGGCGGAAGAAGGAAATCATCGTCACCGCCGGTGGCAAGAACGTGGCGCCCTCGGTCCTGGAGGACACCCTCAAGGCGAACCCGCTGATCAGCCAGGCGATGGTGGTCGGTGACCAGCGGCCGTTCATCGCCGCACTGCTGACCGTCGACGAGGAGTTCTTCCCCACCTGGAAGTCGCAGCGGGGCAAGCCGGAAAGCGCGACCGTTTCCGAACTCGCCGACGACCCGGACCTGCTCGCGGACATGCAGGCCGCGGTGGACGAGGCGAACAAGCAGGTCTCGCAGGCGGAGTCGATCAGGAAGTTCACCATCCTCCCTCGCGACTTCACCGAGGCGGGCGGGGAGATCACGCCGAGCCTGAAGCTGAAGCGCAACGTGGTCAGCAAGAACCACGCGAACGCGATCGACTCGCTCTACACCCGGTAGTTCCCCCAGCCGAACCCGGCCGCGCCGACTCACCGCTCGGCGCGGCCGGAGTCATTCGGAATCCCGGCCGCCAGGCTCCTTGCCCTTGGGTAGCGTCGCCTCGATACCCGCGAGGAAACGCTCCAGCGCTCGTTCGAAGCGTTCCTCCTCGTCGAGGTGTAGGGAACCCGCCTCGGCGATCATGCGGGAGAGGTAGGGGTAGCGGCCGCTCTCGACGATCGACTCCACGTATGGCCCCATGGCGCGCTGCACCTCCTCCTGCGTGGCGCCCCCGAAGTAGGCGCGCGCGTCCAGCTCGGTGCGCACGTGCCCGTTGACCCACGTGTGCACCAGCGTGACGGTCTCGAGCATCTCGTCGATGTCGAGCCCGAGGCCGTCCACGATGGACATCGCTCGCTCGAAGCCTGCGAGCATGTTGGGACCCAGCGTCGGCCCACCCGACCACACCCGCAGCAGCCAAGGGTGCTCCAGCAGCGCCCTTCGCTGCCCGCGTGCCACGTCGCGAAGGTCCTGCCGCCAGTCACCGGTCAGCGGCGGCCAGTCCTGCCTGCCGAGCATCCGGTCGCTCATCAACTCGAACAGCGCGTCCTTGTTCTCGACATAGCGGTACAGGCTCATCGCCCCGGTGCCCAGCCGCGCCGCGACAGCACGCATGGTCACCGCGTCGAGCCCGTCGGCGTCGGCGATCTCGATCGCGGCGTCGGCGATCTGGTCCCGGTCGTAAGCCGGTGCCGGTCCGCGTGACCGCCGAGCAGGCAACCACACGCGGACCCGGGACAGCAGTGGCGAATCGCCGTTCGATGACACGTTCACCTCGAGCGAAAACTCGTTGCGTACATCGTACTCGGTTGAGTACCGTTTACCGCGTACATCGTACTCAGTCTAGGGGAATCCATGGGGACACAGGAGAGTGACACCGCGGACGCCGTGGTGGTCGCCGAGAACGTGCACAAAAGATTCGGACAGACCCATGCACTCGCGGGCCTCGACCTTACGGTGCCCGCCGGAGCCGTCTACGGCCTGCTGGGCCCCAACGGCGCGGGCAAGAGCACGGCGGTCCGGGTCTTCGCCACACTGACCAGGCCGGACGAAGGCAAGGTCACGGTCGCCGGACACGACGTGGTGCGCGAGTCCGCCTCGGTGCGCCGCAAGATCGGACTCGCAGGTCAGCACGCTGCGCTGGACGAACAGCTCACGGGCAGGGAGAACCTGCGCATCTTTGGCAGGCTGTTCCGGCTCGGCGCCGCCCGCGCCCGCAGCCGAGCCGACGAGTTGCTGGAACGGTTCGACCTCGCCCACGCCGCCGACCGGCTCGTCAAGACCTACTCCGGAGGTATGCGTCGCAGGCTGGACCTCATCTCCAGCCTCATCGTCTCGCCGACCGTGCTGTTCCTCGACGAGCCGACCACGGGACTCGACCCGCGCAGCCGCAACGAGATCTGGGACACCGTGCGGGAACTGGTGGCCGGGGGTACCACCGTGCTGCTGACCACGCAGTACCTGGACGAGGCCGACCAACTCGCACAACACATCGCGGTGATCGACACCGGCAAGGTCATCGCCTCGGGCACGCCCACCGAACTGAAGGCCAGGATCGGCGGGCGCATCGACGTCGTTGTCGCCGACACCACGGACCTCACCGAGGTGGCGCGGGCGCTCGCGGTGCTCGCCGACACCGGGGCACGGCCCGACATCGACGCTGACCGCAAACTCGTCAGCCTGCCCGTCGGCACCGACTCGCTCGCGCTGCCCGACATCGTGCGCCAACTCGACCAGGCGGGCATCAAGGCCGTCGACGTCGGAATCCGCCGCCCCACGCTCGATGAGGTGTTCCTGACCCTGACCGGCAAGCCCACCACCGACGCCGAGCCGGCGTCCGCGAACCGCGACGAGGAGACCATCCGATGACCGCACCCGCGCCAACCTCCCCGCTCGGGGGCGTACTCTCCGACGGGCTCACGATCATGAGCCGCAACCTGCTCAAGCTCAAGCACCAGCCGGGCCAGATCGCCGCGACGTTCGCCTTCCCGCTCATCTCGGTGATCCTGTTCGGCTACGTCTTCGGCAGCGCCATCCCGATCCCGGGCGGCGGCAACTACCGCGAGTACCTGATGCCCGGCCTGTTCGTCATGGGCACCGTGTTCGGCGTGATGGGCTCGCTCACCGTCATCGCCAAGGACAACGGGCTCGGCGTCATGGACCGCTACCGGTCGATGCCCATGGCACGCTCCGCGGTCCCGTTCGGACAGACTGCCTCCGACCTCACCGTGCACACCGGCAGCCTGCTGGTCATGGCGGGCTGCGGGCTGCTGTTCGGCTGGCGCGCGCACAACGGCGTCGCCGCGACACTCGCCGGATTCGGGCTGCTGCTACTGCTGTACTACGCCGTGTCCTGGGTGGGCGTGTTCCTCGGCTCGCTGGCTAAGAACGAGGAGACCGCCGCGCGGATCGGTCCGCTGGTCATGCCCATCACGATGATCTCCAACATCTTCGTTCCCACCGAGGGCATGCCCGCAGTACTGCGAACCATCGCCGACTGGAACCCGGTCAGCGCCGCCACCGTGGCCTGCCGCCAACTGTTCGGCAATCCGGGCCTGCCACATGGGGACCTGGCCTGGCCGCTCGCTCACCCGGTGCTGGCGACCCTTGGCTGGTCGGTGGTGCTGCTGGCGATCTTCGTCCCGCTGTCGATTCGCCGGTTCCGCACCGCGGGCCTGTGACGGCTTACTGGACCAGACGCACCCGCGGCGCCGGACTGTCCGACAGCGGTATCTGGAAGCGTTGCGCCAGGTACGAGGCGATGTCGTGGAACAGCGGCGCCGCGGTGCTGCCCTCGGGCAGGGTCGCGTCGGGCGCGTCCAGCCGGATGCCGACAACGAATCGAGGGTCATCGGCGGGCAGCATCCCCGCGAAGGTGATGTTGTACAGCCGGTTGCTGTAGGCCCCTGTGTTCGGGTCCACCTGCTGCCCGGTGCCGGTCTTACCCGCGATCTGGTAGCCCTCCAGCGCCGCCTCCGGCGCGGTGCCCCGATAGTCGTAGTCACCGTCCTGCGTGACCGCGCGCAGGATGTCCTTGACGGTGTCGGCGGTTTTCGGGCTGACCACCTGCGTCGTCGCCGGAGCGGGCTCCGGGATGCGCCTGCCGTCCGGCGTCACCTTGGCACGCACGATCCTCGGCTCCACGCGCTTGCCGTCGTTGGCGATGGCTTGGTACATGCTGGCCAGCTGCACCACGGTCATGGAAAGCCCCTGGCCGATCGGCAGGTTGCCGAACGTCGTGCCGGACCATTGCGCACGCGGCGGCACGTAACCGGGGCTTTCCCCCGGCAGCCCGATCCCCGTTCGCTTGCCGAGCCCGAACCGCCGCAGCATCTCCAGGTAGCGGTCGGGGCCCAACTCCTGAGCGAGCATCAGGGTGCCCACATTGGACGACTTGGCGAAGATGCCGGTGGTGGTGAACGGCTGCGTGCCGTGCGACCAGGCGTCGTGCACCGTGTGGTCGGAGATCTCGATGCTGCCCGGCACCTGCCGCACCGACTCCGGACCCGCGATGCCTGCCTCGATCGCCGCCGCGGCCGTGATGACCTTGTTCACCGAGCCGGGTTCGAACGGCGTCGTCACGGCCGCGTTGTTCATCAGTTTCGGCTGCAGCGTGGACTGATCGGTCGGGTCAAAGGTCTGGTCGGTGGCCAGCGCGTACACCTCACCGGTCCTGGCGTCCAGCACGACAGCGCTCGCGCCGCGCGCCCCCACGCGACCGGCGTAGTCTGCGAGGCGGCTCTGTACCTCGTACTGCACGTCGGAGTCGATGGTCAACTCCAGGTCGGAGCCGGGTACGGCCGGTTGCAGATCGCGTTCGGTACCGGGTATGACGACATCGGCACCCTGCGCGGTGTCCACGATCTGCCTGCCCGGTGTGCCCGCCAGGTCGTTGTCTCGCATGCTTTCCAAGCCGGACAGTCCGTGCAGGTTGTGCTTGGAAACGTCGGGGCTCTCCTGGCGCCAGTTCGCGTAGCCGACGATGTTGGAGGCGAGTTGACCGCCAGGGTAAACCCGCTTGGCCCGCTTCTCGTATCCGATCTCGGGATAGGTCTGCTTGATCAGCTCGGCGACCGACGGTTCGACGTCGTCGACGAGATAGGTGAAGCTCGCGTCCTTGTGGAAGGCTCGCAGCAACTCGCTCTCGGTTGTCAACTCCGGCACCTTGCCCGCGATGAACCTCGCGATCTCGGCGACGCGCGAGTCGTAGTCCTGTCCCGAGCCTGGATGCTCGCGCGCGAACTCGCTCCAGGTCTTGCGCATCAACCGCAGGTTCGCCCACAGCATCCGAGTCTCGATGCTGAATGCCAGGTCCGCACCGTTACGGTCCTTGATGGACCCGCGCTCTGCCGGGATGTCGATCGAAGTCGTGCGCTGCCGCTCAGCACGCGCTGACAACGCCTCCGCCTCGAAACCCTGCACGTGAACGAGCTTCACGCCAGCGGCCACGAGCAGCACCGCGAGGGCGATCCGCCCTGCGACGAAGCGACCGCGATAGTCGCGGTTACGCGCCGCGCCCCCTCTGCGCGCGCCCACCGGGTAGGTGCGCCGCGTGCCGCTGCCCGCTCGGGAGCGGCCGCTCGCGCCTGCCTTGCCTGGCATCAGTCCCCTCCGGTCATCCCCTGTCTCTACCCGGCCGAGGCGTGCGGCTCCCCCGCCGCCTGGGCCTGGTCATCGGCCTGCTGTTGCTGCACTCCCTGCTGCGTTGGCTGCTGGGCGGGCCGCGAAGGTGGCGGGGCCGAGGCCGAGGACGGCTCACCGACCACGACGACGGAGCCGTCCTGGCGTACCACCAGCCTCGCGGGGTTTCCGCCCGGCACCATCCCGAGTTGCCGGGCACGCTCGGCCAGCGACGACGGCGACTCCAGGTGGCTGACCTCACGCTGTAGCTGTTCGGAACGCTCTGCCAGACCCGCGTTCTCCTGGCGAAGCTGCTCCAGCCGGTAGGAGTCGGTGATGGCCTGGGTGGACAGCCACAGCGTCGCGGCCACGCCCGTCACCATCATCGCCATGAGCAGCAGCACGAAGGAGGTGCGGGAACGCGGCCAGCGCAGCAGCGGGATGCGGCTGCGCTGGGGGCTCGCCTCGGCCTCGCCCTCCGGCCGCGTGACCTTGGTGCGCTGAGCCTTGCGTGCGTAGGCGCGCTCGGCGGCCGACGTGCGCCGTTTCGCCGTCCCGGAGCCCGGCGTGTCAGGCGCCTTGGTGCCGGCCGTGGCATTGGGCCGCTGACGGGTGCGCGGGGCGGGCTGGTTACGGGTGCGAGCAGGTGCGGTCATCAGGCAGCCGCTCCAATCTTCTCGGCCGCGCGCAGCCGTACCGAGGCCGCGCGCGGGTTGCGCTCGATCTCCTCCTCGCTCGCCTTCTCGGCGCCGCGAGTCAACAACCGCAACTCGGGGCCGTGCCCCGGCAACTCCACCGGCAGCCCCTGCGGGGTCCGTGACGCCGCACGCCTGGCGAACTCCCGCTTGACGATGCGGTCCTCCAGCGAGTGGTAGGACTCCACAAGGATGCGGCCACCATCGGTGAGCAGATCGATCGCGGCGGGCAGCGCGGCACGCAACGTGTCCAGCTCCGCGTTGACCTCGATTCGCAGTGCCTGGAACGTGCGTTTCGCCGGATGCCCTCCGGTTCGCCTGCTCGGCGCGGGCACGGTGTCGTACAGCAATCGCACTAGCCGTTCGCTGCGGTCGAACGGCTCACGCTCGCGTTCGGCGACCACCGCCTTAGCGATCCGGTTCGCGAACCGCTCCTCGCCGTACTCGCGCAGCACCCGTGTCAGGTCCGCCACCGAGTAGGTGTTGAGCACATCCGCCGCGGTGAGCCCCGCCGCTGGGTCCATGCGCATGTCCAGCGGTGCGTCCCTCGCGTAGGCGAAGCCCCGCTCCTGCCTGTCCAGTTGCATCGACGAAACCCCCAGATCCATCAGCACGGCATCCACATGGGACAGTCCGAGTTCGGCGAGTACGTCGGGCATCCGGTCGTACACCGCGTGCACCAGTCGTACCCGGTCACCGTGGCGGGCGAGTCGCTCGCCAGAGCCGCGCAACGCCTCGCGGTCACGGTCGAGCCCGACGAGGCGAAGCGAAGGGTAGGCGGTGAGCAACGCGTCAGCGTGTCCGCCGAGACCGACGGTCGCGTCGACGAGTACCGGTTCGCGGCCGGTGAGCGCGGGCTCCAGCAACTCCAGCACGCGGTCGAGCAGCACGGGGACGTGTTCGTCGTTCCCGGTCACGGTCACACCCGGCCGGTGCTCACGTGCCGAACGTGGCCGGGGCTTGCCTTGCTCACGGTTCTCCATTCCCGCTGAGGCGCTGCGCCCGGCACCCGACGTGCCTCCAAGCCCGGATGTCCGTAGCGTGCTCAACGCCTCGCCTGTCTCCTGCGCCGTCCGCGCGACATCCCCCTCGACTCCAGGCGCGGGCCCGGTTGCCGGGAGGCGGATGCCGTCAGGTTGCGGACCTGATACCGGGGAAGGTGCATCAGGGCCGCAGCCTCACGGCATCCGGGGTGTGGAACCCGCGCCCCCGACAGCGCGGGTGCCGCCTCGGGCGCTAGAACACGCCTGGCAGGATCTCTTCCTGGGCCTTCGCGTAGCTGTCCTCGTGTTCTTCCAGGTAGCCCTCCCAAGCCTGGGCGTCCCAGATCTCCAACCTGGTGATCGCGCCGATCACCACGCACTCCTTGTTGAGCCCGGCGTAGCGCCGAAGCTCGGGCGCGATGGCGATACGCCCCTGGCCGTCCGGCCGTTGCTCGTCGGTTCCCGCGAACAGGTATCGCTGGTAGGCCCTCACCGATTCGTTGGTGAACGGGGCTTCCGCGACCTTGCGGGCCAACTGCTCGAACTCCGCGCGCGGAAAGACATAGAGGCAATGATCCTGTCCCTTGGTGATCATCAGCCCACCTGCCAGCGCGTCCCGGAACTTCGCAGGCAGCGTGAGCCGCCCCTTGTCGTCCAGCTTCGGGGTGTGGGTGCCGAGGAACACCGGCCACCACCTCCCCTACCGACCAGCGCCTGAACCCACGAGCCGGCCGTGGAATCCACCGAGATCGGCACGAGGCTCCCTTCCGCCCCACTGGCCACCACCGTACCCCACTTTCCACCACAGTCAACGGCAAAACGGCCCCATACGAGCGAAAGTCGCGGCGTTTTTGCTGGTCACAAGGGTGGGGCTGGAGTGGGGCGCCACACGGACATCGCCAGCGCGGGTGACACCGATGGCCACGAAAGAGGCGGCCCCGATCGCTCAGGCGGCGCATCCGGGCGCGCCGACAGGCCCAACCGGGGCAGCCGTGAAGGTACCGGGCACCGCCGGTGGGGCCCGGTGGGGAACCGCGGTGAGATCGCTACGGCAACTCGGCCAACCGAGCGGCGATTCGCTCGCGATCGGCCGGCGCCACGTTGACCCACTGCCTGCCCGCGCGGCCCTCGGTCGTCGTGCCCAGGTACGCACCGATGTCCGTGCTGAACCAACTCACCCCGCCGAGCCTGCGCGAACCGGCCTCCTCGCGAACACGCACGCTGAATTGCCCCGCCCCCAGTACCGGCCTCGCCTGGATGGCGAGGACTTCTCGAAGTTGCCGCTGCTGCGCGGCCGAGCGGCCGGACTCCGCGTCCCCGTACACCGGATCGTCGACCTCACCGTCCACACCGAACACCGAGGCGGGCAGGCTCACGCCAAGGCCGGGGCCCGGCGACAGCGGCGGCAGCACCCCCACGGCGGCGGCGAACACCTCGCTGCCGCCGCCGATCTCCGCCAGTGCGATGGTGCGGTTCGGTTGCACCGCCAGCACTCCACGACGACCGGTGGTGGCGGCGACGGCCCGCAGCGGCTCCTCCTGCTCCAGATCGAGCAACGCCTCACATTCGACATACACCGAAGAACGAGCGAGCACCCGCAGCCGCTCCCGCAACGCGGCATCGAGTTCACCGGCGTGGAACAGTCCGCGCTCGGCGAGGTTCTCGTAGACCGCGGCTCGGATGTCTCGCCGATCCGCTTCCGTAGCGCCGACGCTGCGCACCCGCAACGGCGCGGGCGGATCCCGGTACCCGAGATCGCTGTACAGGATGTCGAACGCCGATGCGGACACCCTGATCACATCGGACCCGAGCCTTCCGCGCCGAGGGGCGAAAGCGCCGTCAGTGGCGGCGGATCATCGAACGAAACCGCGGGCAACTCGTCGGCGAGCGCGCTGTCCCTTGCGTACATCACGTCGACGGCCTGTTGCCTGGCGGCCTCGGCCCGCTCTCGCTGTGCGGCCATCGCGTCGGACAACCCGACGAGCCGCCATACCTGTCCGCTGTTGGCCGCGGCCCGGATCATGCCCGCCGGGTCGTAGCCGACCGGCTCGGGCATCTCCGCCCTGGCTTTCGCGGCCACTTCCGCCTGCCTACCGACCGCCTCGCCGACGGTGGTCGCGGCCGCCGCCACTTCGGCCGACCACCGAGCAGCCCGGCCGAGTACGCCACGCAGGGCCTCGCCCGCCGGTCCCCGCCACGCCTCCTCACTCGCCGCCGAGGTCTGCTCCAATACATCGCCCGCGTCACGCAGCCTTGCGGCCAGGTCTGTCCATTCCCGACCGAGCTCGCCAGCGGCCGCGGGATCGCTGCCGGTCTCGACCTCCGCTCGCATGGCCTCGTGGCTGTAGGACTCGTAACGGCTCGCAGGGTGCGGCTTCTCGGTCATTTCAGCTCCGGTTCGATGAGTTCGGCCACTGTGGTCGCGCGTGCGCAGGCCCGCGCGGTGTCGCGGAAGTCGGCGCTGCTGACGTCGACATGCACGCTGCCGGACTCCCCCATGGCGAGCAGCACGGCACAGGTGCCGTCGTCGGCGCGTTCGTCGGCGACCAGCAGCGCCTCGCGCTGCCCGATCCGCAGGTCGCGCACCCGCCGCGGCGCCACTCGCAGGTCCGCCAGCCCTGCTCGCTCGTCGATGGTGATGGTGACGCCGTAACCGCCGGGTTCGGTGTAGTCGCATGCCCTCGCGTCACCGACGGTAGTCGGCGTCCCTACCTTCGTGAGTCCTGCGCTCGACCGCGCCGAAGGTGACAGCAGCGCGCACGGGTCGGCCGACGCGGTGCGACCGGCGGCCGAGGCCGTCGCTTCCGTGGCGTGCCGTCGGCCTTCGGCGTCCGCAGCGGCGTCCACGGAGGGCACGGAGGGCACCGAGGGCCCGGCACCGCTTCGTTGTAGCCCGCACGCCGAGGTCAGTAGCGGCAACGCAGCCAGCCCAAGCGCGATCCACACGGTTGGCCATCGCCGCATCCTTCAGCCGCCACCCCGGCAGTCCACCCCGTCGGCCGCGGCGTCGTCCTGCTCCTCGTAGCGCCGCATGGCCTCGCTGATTCCCAGCTTGAGGTCCTCCAACTCGCGACCGAACCTGGTCAGTGCCCGCACGACGGAATCCGGCGACCCGGCGTCGCCGAGGCCGTAGCGAGCCATGAACTCGCCGACCTGCCCCGCGTATCCGTCACCGAGTGGTACCGAGCGACCGAGCACCTTGGCCTGCCTGATCACCTGCCCGACGACGTCCTGCAACTGGCTGAGTCGCTGGAACGCGTCAGCCGCGAGCTCGGGCGAGACCGCGAACGCGTCGGCGGGAAGGACGCGGGTGGCCGTGTCGAGATCGGTCATCCCGTGCCTCTCTCTGCGGTAATCGACTGATTCCGCTGCGCAGCATAGGACAGCGGGCGGCGGTGACGGCACCGTCTCAGCCAGCTCACCTGAACGGGCTAGCGAAATCTGTGAGATGCTGCCGGTGACATTGAGTGATCAAGGGGTTGTCCCCAGCGAGTTCGCCCGCGTTTGACACACTGGATGGCAGGCTGGGCGGAAGGCGACACCAGCCCGACCCACGAACGAACGACCGTTCGTTACGTGTGCGAGGGCTTCGGCACCGGGAGGTCGTGTGACGTCGAGACCACAGTCCGCTGCTACCGCCGAGCGTGACGACCAGCAACGAACCACGCAGGTGCACTACCCGGCTGCCGGGCTCTACCCGGACAGCGGGGGTAACGGCCACGACCGCACCGCGGCACTCGACGAACTGCACGACACCGTGCGCCGCATCGCGGCGAATGTCGAGCGCGTTCTCGTCGGTAAGCCCGACGTCGTCCGGCTGGCGCTGGTGACGCTGCTCGCGGAGGGACACCTGCTGGTCGAAGACGTGCCGGGCGTCGGAAAGACCTCTTTGGCCAAGGCACTGGCTCGCTCCATCGACTGCACGGTCAGCCGGGTGCAGTTCACCCCCGACCTGCTGCCAAGCGACGTCACCGGAGTGTCGATCTTCAACCGGCAGAGTTCGGAGTTCGAGTTCCGCCCCGGCCCGGTGTTCGCGAACATCGTCGTGGGCGACGAGATCAACCGGGCCTCCCCCAAGACCCAGTCCGCGCTGCTGGAGTGCATGGAGGAACACCAGGTCACCGTCGACACCACGACGTATCACCTCGGCAGGCCCTTCATGGTCATCGCGACGCAGAACCCGATCGAGATGGAGGGCACCTACGCGCTGCCGGAGGCACAACGCGACAGGTTCACCGCCCGCGTGTCCATCGGCTACCCCGACCCGCAGGCCGAACTGGCGATGGTCGACGAGCACGCGGGCAGCAGGCCGCTCGACGAGCTGCGGCCGGTTTCCGACGGCCACACGGTGCAGCGACTCGTCGAGGCCGTCCGCGGGATGCACCTGGCTGCCGAGGTCCGCCAGTACGCCGTGGAACTGGTCTCGGCGACCCGGCAGGTTCCCGAGGTCCGGCTGGGCGCTTCGCCAAGGGCGACACTGCATCTGGTGCGCGCGGCGAAGGCACAGGCAGCGCTGTCCGGCAGGCAGTTCGTGGTGCCCGACGACCTGCACGCCGTGGCCGTGCCGGTGCTCGCGCACCGACTGGTGCTCACCACCGAAGCCCATGCGGCACGCCGCTCGGCCACCGATGTGGTTCGCGCGGTACTGCAACGCGTGCC
Source organism: Saccharomonospora amisosensis (assembly GCF_011761185.1). NCBI lineage: Bacteria > Bacillati > Actinomycetota > Actinomycetes > Pseudonocardiales > Pseudonocardiaceae > Saccharomonospora > Saccharomonospora amisosensis. The sequence continues at coordinate 3,219,043 of NZ_JAAOYM010000001.1, forward strand.
CGTGCCACACGGTGGCAACGGGCAGCACCGGTAGCGCGGCGATGTTCCGGTCGCTGTCTGGCCTCACCACTCGCGGCCGCTGCCTACTCGCCGCAGGAGTCGCGGCGGCGGTGTGCGCCGCCGTGCTCAACGAACGCGACCTGCTGAGGGTCGCCGTGTTCGTCATCGCGTTACCGCTGTTCGTCGCGTTGCTCGCGTCGGCGTCGAAGGTGCGGATAGGGGCCACCCGGACAATGCTGCCCGAGCGGGTACCCGTCGGTGGCCACGGCGAGATCCAGCTCGACCTGTGGCGCACCGGCAGGCTTCCCGCGGGCGAGATCCTGCTCGAGGACGGCATCCCGTATGCCCTCGGCTCCCGCCCTCGGTTCGTTGTCGAGCGCCTGCCGCAGCACCGTTCGGTGCCACTGCGTTACCCGGTGCAGCCGACCCTGCGCGGCATCCACCGGGTCGGGCCACTTCGCGCGACCATCACCGACCCGTTCGGGCTGTGCGAGTTCGAGCGTGAGCTGATCTCGCACTCCAGGCTCGTCGTCGTACCACGTGTCGCCACACTCTGGGGCCAACCTGCCGGCGCCGGTATCGGCACCGACGACGACGGCAACATCCGGCTGCACGCGGGTCAGGGCGAGATCGATGTCGTCGTCCGGCAGTACCGGCAAGGTGACGACCTGCGCAAGGTGCACTGGCGTTCCACAGCCCGGCGGGACGAGATGATGGTGCGGGTCGAGGAGCGCCCGTGGCGGGGCGGCACCACCGTGTTGCTGGACCACCGCGCCGCCGCGCACCACGGCACCGGAGCCACGGCGAGCCTGGAATGGGCGGTCGAGTTCGCCGCGAGCGTGTGCCTGCATCTGTCCAACTCCGGCCACCATGTACGGCTGGTCAGCGAGCACGGCAGGCTGCTTGCCGAGGCTCAGGGGGGACCCACCAGGGACAGCCCCGTGCTGGACGCGCTCGCCGCACTACAGCCCGCCCACGAGCGCGACATCACCACCGGTTTCGATCCAGGACACGGCCAGGAACTCATCGCGGTGCTCGGCACGATCAGCAGCGACTCGGTGCACGAGCTGACCAAGTGCCGCCCGCGAGGTGCCCGCAGCCTCGCGGTGTTGCTCGACACTCCCGCATGGTCGGGCGCGATCAGCGCTCCCGAACATCGGAGCGCGGCCAGTGACGAGTCCGCGACGCTGCTTCGCGCCGCCGGGTGGGGGGTCGTCGTCGCTCACCCCGGCACACCGATGTCGCAGGTATGGGCGCAGTTGTGCCGTGAGGCCGCGCCCGGCGCCTCACTGATCGGCGGGGCGTCATGAGCGTCGGGACCTCCCGACCGGCCACCGACTCGCAGGCGCCACCCCGAGGGCAGGGCGCGGGCCCCATCGGCAACGGCGTGCTGACCCCGGCGATGGCCGGACTCGCCACCGTCGGCGCTGCGACCTCGCTGACCGGCGTCGTCCAGGGCGCGGCGTGGTTCGGCTACGTCATCGTCGTCACCGTGCTGGTGGGCTGCACCGGGTTGGCGCTACGGGCACTTCGACTGCCCTCCCCCGCGGTCGGGGGCGCGCAACTGCTCGTACTGCTGTTCCTGGTAACCGGCGCCTTCACGGGTAGCGGAATCCTCGCGATCATCCCAGGACCCGCCGCGCTTGGCGAGCTCGACGACGTGCTGAGCCAGGCGTTCGAGCAGATCAAAACCGGTCTTCCCCCGGTGGAGGCCAGTGCGCCGATCCTGTGCCTCGTGACCATCGCGATCGGGCTGGTCGCGATCCTGGTCGACACCCTCGCGGTCGCCGCGGCGGCTCCCGCCGCTACGGGGCTCGTGCTGCTGTGCGTCTACGCCGTCCCCTCCGCGCTGGCTGGTGAGCTGCTGCCCTGGTGGACGTTCGTGTTCGGCGCGGCGTCGTTCGCGGCACTGCTGGCCGCGGACGGCAGCCACCGGCACCGGAGCTGGCGCAACCGCACGGCACCCGGTACCTCGGCGTCGCCGGGCACCACGTCCGCGCCTGCGGCCGTCGTGGCCGCCTCGCTCGTCGTGGGCCTCGTCGCCGGTTCCACCGTGACGGCGATCGGCACCGAGGGCAGCCTGCCTGGCAGCGGCTCCGGTGCGCAGAACGTGCCGGGCGGGCTCGGCGTCAATCCGTTCACGTCGCTGCGCGGCATGCTGGACCAGGGCGAGACCGTGGAGTTGTTCCGGGTGCGTGGGCTGCGCGACGGCGAGCGCAAGCTGCTGCGGGCCTTCACGCTCGACACCTACCGCCCCAACGAGGGTTGGGGCCTTCCCGACGGCCCGATGCCCGCCGGGGTGCCCGCGAACGGCCCGCTGCCCGCGGCTCCCGGCGACGACGGCACCGGCGAGAGCAGGGAAATCCAGATCGAACCCGTGAACTGGTACGACCTGTGGCTTCCGGTGTACGGCTCGCCGCGCGGGCTGCGCGACGTCTCCGAGGGCTGGTACTACGACCGGACCAGCGGCGCGGTGTTCCGAGAACGCAGGCAACGTCCCGGTGCCTACGTCGAGGTGGCTTCGTTGCGGGAGCCCACCAAGGCAGCGCTACGGCAGGCTCCGCACGGCGCTCGCCAGGTACCGTCCACCTACACCGACCCTGGACGCCTCGACCCTCGGGTAACGGCGCTCGCGCGGCGGCTGACCAGCGGCCGGACCAACAACTTCGACAAGGCCGAGGCGATCTGGCGCTACTTCAGCGTGGAGAACGGCTTCGTGTACGACACGGCGACAGCCCCGGTGTCCGACAGCAACGCGCTCGCCGATTTCCTGCTCAACGGCAAACGCGGGTTCTGCGAGCAGTACGCCTCCTCCATGGCGGTGATGTTGCGGGCGGTCGGCATCCCGTCGCGCGTCGCGGTCGGCTTCACCACCGGCTACGACAACGGCAAATACCGCTCCATCACCTCGCAGGACGCGCACGCGTGGGTCGAGGTGTACTTCGGTGGGCACGGCTGGGTCAGTTTCGACCCGACACCCCTGTCGGACGGGCGAGGCTTCGTACCGCCCTACCTGCGACCCGACGACACGGCCGGTGACCCGGCCGAACAGCAAGGGCAGGACGTGCCCTCGATCTCCGCCCAGACCGAGGTACCGCAGGAACAGGCGCAGCAGGACACGGCACAGGACACCGCGGCCGCTGACACCGAGAGTGACGGCGCACCGCCGTGGTCCGGCTGGGGTGCGTTGCTGGCCGCGCTCGCCGCCGGGGCGGTGACGGCGGCTGCGCTGACGTTCGCACGCCGCGTGGGCCCGGCGGCGCGGCATCGCCAACCGGGACAGGGCATCCCTGCCTGGATGACACCGGTGGCCACGGGTCTGTGGCTGTTGTCGCTCGCACTGCTCGCCGTGTGGTGGCACTGGAGCATCGCCGTGGCGCTGCTGGCGGTGGCGACCGTGGTGGCGGGCCCGGCCGCGATCAGGCAGATACAGCGGCGACACCGGTTGCGCCAGATCGAGCAGCGGCTCCCGTCGGCGGCCGATGCAGCGTGGGACGAGCTGCTCGACGAGTGCACCGACCGGGGGGTCGAGATTCCCCGCACGGACACGGTCAGGAACGCCGCCCAGAAGGTGGCACAGCGGCACCGCCTGGACGACCAGGGCAAGAACGACCTGCGCACGGTGGTCAGCACCGTGGAACGCTCCTGGTACGGCCAGGGTGCGCGGGAAAGTGAAGCCGACCCGGAGCTCGCCCGCGCGTTCCAGGGACTGCGGGACAGCCTGGCGCGCACAGCGCCGATCTCGCTGCGCGCCAGGCTGCTACCGCGTTCGCTGCTGCGCCGCCGCCGTCCTCGCGGGAGTTGACGCGGCCGGCACCCTGACGCGTACCGGCCGACTCGACAAGGTCACCCGGTGAGCCAGGAGCGGGAGGCACCGTGACGGCAAAGGCAGGGTGTCCTTGAACGACACCCTGCCCGCGAAGCTGGCTGATCGGCCGAGGCGGCTAACGATCGTCGAACCGCTGGCGGAAGCGATCCTCCATGCGCTGCGTGAACGAGCTGCGCCGCGTCTGCTTGCGAGCGGCGCCACCGGCGCCTTTACCGTCCTTGGCCACCGGCTCACCCTGGGTTCGCATGGCAGTGACGGCGAGCAGCACTCCGAAGAACATCACCACGAACCCGAGCACGCTCACCAACGGGATCTCTGCGACCCGGAAGGGCACGACGACGCCCAGCACCAGCAAAGCGATGCCGACTACGAACAGGGCGATACCCTGCAGCCGCCGACGGCGTGTCGGGCGGTGCATCCTGGCGCCGCGTACGGTGGACGCGAACTTGGGGTCCTCGGCATAGAGCTCGCGCTCGATCTGTTCGAGCAGCCGCTGCTCATGCTCGGAGAGTGGCATCTTTCCTCCTCCGGCACAGCGTAATCTCCGACCCCTTGGTGGGCGCCGGACCGCGCATCGTCGTGGACCCAACGACCCCCCGATCGGGGTGTCCCCACCCAGGATACGAGGCGCGCGCGCCGACGACTACCCGATCTCGGTTCCAGCACGAAGAGATTTGTGGAGAACGACCCCTGCCGCGACAGCGAGCAGGACTTTCGCGACGAAGATCACCCCTCATCGGGTGACAGCAGCGAGGCAGGCCGCACCGCGGCCGCGCCGAACCTCGAGCGCGCGACGTCGGCGGCGACCTCCGCGTCCCGCCATCTCGGCTCGGGAGCATCGAAGGCGAGCTGCTCGCCAGCCGCGCCGTCGGTGAGCCCGTCCAGGCGCACGCCGATCAGCCGTACCGGCTGCGCACCATCCTGGGGTGCCGCCTCCTCGAGCAGCGAAACGGCGACGGCGTGGATCTCCCTGGCGACGTCCGTCGCGCCGGGGAGCGTGCGTGCCCTGGTGATGGTGCGGAAGTCGCCGAAGCGAACCTTGATCGACACGGTCCGTCCCCGCAGGCCCTTGACCCGCAGGGTGCTCGCCACCCGCTCCGACAGCAGCAGTAACCGCCTGACCAGCACGGCGCGGTCGTGCTGGTCGGCGGCGAAGGTGTGCTCGGCGCCGATCGACTTCTCCTCCGCCTGCGCGACCACGGGCCGCTGGTCGCGCCCATGCGCCAGCGCGTGCAGGTGTTCACCGGTCGCGACACCCAGCATCCGGCGCAGCCGCTCCAGCGGTGTCGCAGCGATGTCTGCGATGGTGTCCAGGCCGTGCCGCCGCAGGTTCTGCTCGGTCTTGGCGCCGACACCCCACAGCGCGGACACCGGAAGCGGGTGAAGAAACTCCAGCGTCCGTGCCACGGGGACCACCACCATGCCATCAGGCTTGGCCATGCCGGACGCCAGCTTGGCGACGAACTTCACCCCCGCCACCCCGACCGAGCAGGTGATGCCGTGCTCGGCGGCCACCCGCTCACGGATGTGCGCGCCGAGGGCCGCGGGCGTCGTGCGCAGCCGCCGCAGTGCACCGCTGACTTCGAGGAAGGCCTCGTCCAGGCTGAGTGGCTCCACCAGCGGCGTGAGTTCGCGAAAGATCGCCAGCACACCTCGGGAGACCTCGGCGTAGGCACCCCTTGTGGGCGGCAGGTGCACGGCCTGCGGGCACAGCCTGCGTGCCGCACCGACCGGCATCGCCGAGCGCACGCCGTAGCGCCGGGCAGGGTAGTTGGCCGACAGCACGACCGACCTCGGCCCTGTGCCTGCCACGATCACCGGACGGTCGGCCAACTCCGGCCGCGTCCTGAGCTCGACGGCCGCGAAGAAGGCGTCCATGTCGACGTGCAGCATCCCGCACCCGGTGTCGTCGGGCACGTTTCGCCCTTCGACCCGGAACCGCTGGAAACCGTCCGGCAGCGCCGCGTTCCTTCCCATCGCTGGTGAGCCTACGTGCCGCCACCGACGATATGGGGGTTCACGCGGGGCGGCGGGCCAGTGCGTGCAGTCGGCCGGCGATGTCGCGCAGCGGAGGGACAGCCGCCGCCTCGGCCTCGAACTCGGCCAGTTCGTGCTCCACCGATCCCAGCTGCGTAGAGGTTTCGGCGGCGGTTCCCACCGGCACGATGTCGGAGACCACCCCGTCGCCCTGGATGAGCACGACCTCCAGGCCCGCGCCCGCGAGCAGTCCGCGCAGGCCGTCGGTGTCCATTCGCCGCAGCAGCGTCTCGGAGTCGTGGGTGAGCACACCGTCCGGTTCGGCAAGCAGCCTGCGGGCCTCGTCGAGCCTGCCGGTGAGGGCCCGGTGCAGCACAGCGCCGTGCCGGTTGGCCACAAGCACCGAGACGGCTCCGCCAGGTGCCGTCACCTGAGCCAGTGCCGCCGCGACGGCGGCTGGGTCGTCGACCACCTCGAGCAGGCCGTGGGCGAGCACCAGATCGGCCGAGGCAGGTCGTACGTGCTCACCGAGGGCGTCGCAGTCGTCGGCCACCACCGTGATCCGGTCCACGACGCCGACCTCCGCTGCCCTGCGCTCGAGCGTGGCAAGCGCGTCGAGGTTGGGCTCGACCACGGTCACCAGGCAACCCTGCGAGGCCAACGGCACCGCCCACGACCCGCTGCCACCACCGACGTCGACCACTCTCGGTTGTTCCGCCCCGCGATCGCGGGCGGCACGCAGCTCAGCTTCCAGCACTGTCCGCACCGCCGCCGAGGTGTGCCCGGCCGAACTCTCCGTTCGCATGGACGGCAAGCCTAGTTGGGGTGGTCACACGTTCTCACGGTGACCGCACACGGCTACGCTCGCAGGCGTGCACACGGTCGCCGTACTGAGCCTCAAGGGAGGCGTCGGCAAAACGACGGTCGCTTTGGGGATCGCCTCCGCCGCCCTGCGCAGGGGAACCCGGACATTGGTGGGCGACCTCGACCCACAGGGCAACGCGACTGCCACGCTCGACCCGCCGTTGACCGACGCGACACTGGCCGACGTGCTGGAAACGCCCCGGCTGGCCGTTATCAACCGGGCCATCGCGGCGAGCAGCTGGAGCGACCGGCTGGACGTGCTCGTCGGAGCGGAGGAACTCGAGCTGCTGAACGAGCCGGGCCCGGACAGCCGCAGGATGGAGAACCTCGCCAGGGCACTGGACGAGCTGCGCGCCGCCCCGCGCGGCGAGCCCTACGAGCTCGCGATTCTGGATTGCCCACCGTCGTTGGGCAGGCTGACACGTTCGGCACTGATCGCGGCGGACGCCGCACTGCTGGTGACCGAACCCACGATGTACGCGGTGGCGGGCGCGCAGCGCGCGCTCGAGGCGATCGAGGCGGTGCGCGCCGAGCACAATCCCCGGCTGCGGCCCGCGGGGGTGCTGGTGAACCGGCTGCGCGTGCGTTCCTACGAGCACCAGTACCGCGTCGAGGAGCTGCGCGAGTCGTTCGGCAGGCTCGTCATGCCCACCGCGATCCCGGACCGGCTGGCCGTGCAGCAGGCACAGGGCGCGTGCACCCCGATCCACGAGTGGAACTCACCGGGCGCGCAGGAGATCGCCCTCACCTTCAACATGGTGCTCGCCAAGATCCTGCGCTCGAACCGGGCTGGCAGGCACCGGCTCAGCAGCGACGAGCCCGATGTGCCCTCCGACAACGAGACCACCTCCGAGTTCCCCGCCATCCGCGCGTTCGCCGAGCACGAGACCGGCTGAGCCGTGCCCGAGGGTGACACCGTCTTCCTCACCGGGGCGATCCTGCGACGCGCGCTGGTGGGAAGGCGGCTCACGCGCACCGACTTCAGGCACCCCGCACTGGCCACGGTCGACCTCGCGGGCACGGAGGTCAGCGCCGTTCGCACGGTGGGCAAGCACCTGTTCGTCCGGTTCTCCTGCGAGTTGAGCCTGCACAGCCACCTGCGTATGGACGGCTCGTGGCGGGTGTTTCGCCCAGCACAGCGCTGGACCATGCCCGCGCACCAGGCGCGGGTGGTTCTTCAACACCCGCAGGCCGAGGTCGTCGGCTTTCGATTGCACGACCTCGAACTGCTCGCGACCGGTGAGGAGTCACGGCTTGTCGGCCACCTCGGTCCTGATCTGCTAGACCCGCACTGGTCAGCCGAGCAGGCCGAAGCCGCCGAACGGGCACTGGCGCGGCAGCCCCGCGAGCAGATCGGGACCGCCTTGCTGGACCAGCGGGTGATGGCTGGCATCGGCAACGTCTACAAGACCGAGATCTGCTTCCTGCTCGGGGTTTCGCCGTGGACGCCGGTGGCCGAGGTCGACCCGGCCCGGGCCGTGGCGCTGGCCAGGAGGTTGCTGTCCGCCAATGCGTCGCGGCCACAGCGCAGCACCACTGGCGAAATGGCGGTGGGCCGGCGGACCTGGGTGTACGAACGGACCCGTCAGGGCTGCCTTCGCTGCGGCGGCCCGGTACGCGTCGCCTCGCAGGGAGCGGGTGTGTTCGCGCGACCGACGTGGTTCTGTCCCCGGTGTCAGCCGGGTCCTTTCCCCGGTCAGCCATCCGACGCCGGAAAATGACGTTGCCGCCCACCTCGCCGTTGGCATAGCGTTGCGGTACACGAGAAAGGAGGTGGTCCTAAGTTGAATAGCTACAGGACTCGTGAGGTGGCTGTCCGCTGACAGTCAGCACATGGACCACTCCAGTGGCGTGTGTCTGTCGGTGAATACCAGGCAGTCACCGGCCCCCTGACGCTCCCGAGAGCCGGTCCGACTCGGGCCGTGAACGGCTGACGACGGTCACGGAGTCGCGTCGGGGGTCTTCTCATTTCCGCTGCCGGGTACGGCAGCATTAGCTCGTGTTGTTCGACAGGATCCTCCGCCCCGCGCTGTACCGGCTCGGTGGCGGTGACGCCGAGACGGTTCACGATCGCACCGTGCGTGTGCTGGCGCGGGCCGCGGCCCTGCCGCCGGTGCTCACGGCGCTGCACCGTCGCTACGGCGTCGACGCGCCAGTGAGCATGTTCGGGCTGCGCTTCCCCAACCGGGTCGGCCTCGCCGCCGGAATGGACAAGGACGGTCGCGCGCTCGCGGCGTGGCCCGCACTCGGCTTCGGCTTCGTCGAGGTCGGCACTGTCACCAAGCTGGCGCAACCGGGCAACCCGCGACCCCGGCTGTTCACGCTGCCGCGCAGCGAGGCCGTCATCAACCGGATGGGCTTCAACAACGCGGGCGCCGAGGCGCTGGCACGGCAGCTCGCGGCCCACGGCAAACCCGCTGTGCCGCTGGGCGTCAGCATCGGCAAATCGAAGGTGACACCACTGCAGGACGCGGTCGCCGACTACTGCTCCTCGCTGACGACGCTGTACCCCTACGCCGACTACTTCGCCGTCAACGTCAGCTCGCCCAACACACCTGGGCTTCGCTCGCTGCAGGACCGGACCGCCCTTACCGAACTGCTCGAGCGGTTGCACGACACGACGGTGGGTCTGGCAGGCGCTGCCGGTCGCGCACCGACACCACTGCTTGTCAAGGTCTCCCCCGACCTGACCGACAACGCGCTCGCCGAACTACTGGAAGTCTGCCTCGAGCACCACGTGGCCGGGATCGTCGCCACCAACACCACGCTGGGCAGGAGCGGCATCGTGGCGGAGGAGAAGCACGTCGCGGAGCAGCGAGGAGGCCTTTCGGGGCGGCCGCTGACCGAACGCGCAAGGGCAGTGGTGCGCTTCGTACATACCGAGGCGGGCGATCGGCTTCCGGTGATCGGTGTCGGCGGCATCGTCAGCCCTGACGATGCCGAGCGGATGATCGACGCGGGAGCCGGCCTCGTGCAGCTCTACACCGGATTCGCGCTGCACGGTCCCGGCCTCGTACTGCGGGTCAATCGGGCGTTGGCGGCTCGACATGGCGTTGCGTGCTGAGATGTCGCAGGTAGGCGCGCCAGCAGCCGAACGAGGTCACGTCGGTGCCCTCGGCGGCTGCCGGTTCGCACAGGATGCCCGTGACCGTCCTGCCGTCGGCAAGCTCGACCCCGCCGAGCGTGAGCGGAGCCGGTAGCCGGGTGGCGAAGCCGCTAAGAGCGGCGGGCGAGATCAGCCAGCGCTCGCCGAGCAACCGGGCGCCGTCCTCGGCGGCGAACACACCCGCCTTCGGAGAGCCGCCCGGCAAGGCGATCATGCGGTAGCGCTGGGCGGTTTCGACGAGTCCCGCGAAGCGCGCACCGAACCGGGCCAGCTCACCGTTGTCCGGTTGGCCGCGCAGGTAGGCGCCGAACGCGATCAGCTCCACCCCGACGGCGGGATAGGGCGTGGCGGCGTTGGCACTGGTGAGCAGCGCGGCGATGTCGATGGCTACCTGGTCGTCGAAGGCCTTGGCCAGCACGCCCAGGCCGGAAGGACCGCCCGGCAGCACCACGACGGCCGCGTCCAGCCGTGCCGCGAACTCCGCAAGGGCGGGTCTCGTGCCCGCACCCGGCAACAGCAGCGCGTCGTTTCCCAGCAGCGTCGCGGCGTACCCGGCACGGACGTCGAGCATGTCCCGCAGCCGCACCGGGTTGACGACCGCGCCGGTGGCTCGCAGCGTGTCCACGGTGGCGGCCAGGCTGGCTCGCGACTCGGCTGTCAGCTTGGCCAGGTCCGGCTCGCCAGGCACGGCCACCGAAGGGTGCTCCCCCGCCGCCAGCCGCACCGACGCGGGCCAATCCCTGCCTTCGGGGTCGGAGGCATCAGGCCCGGTGAGGGCGGCGGCCACGCGCTGGGCGACGTCGATGTCCCTGGCGAGCACCGTCATCGCCGACATCAACGGCACCAGCCCGCGCGTCGGCATGAACGCCACGAGATCTCCACAGTACCGGGGCAGCGCCCCGGCGACCACGGCGTCGACGGTTTCCAGCGTCGGCACCCGGCCGGGCGGCTCGTTAGCGGTGGTACCGAGCACCACGGCACCCGCCCGCACCAAACGTTGACAGAACAGCGGGATGTCGGGCGCGGCAACGGCCACGCCCGCCAGTGGCGGCTCCTCGCCGGTACGCACTCGCTCGTCGACCGCCTTGGCCTCGATCAGGGTGTCTTCCCGGGAACGGACCGTTAGCCACGGTTCCGGCCTGCCCGCGCGAGCGAGGCCGTCGTAGGCCGCGACGACGCGCTGGTACGAACTGACCGGCGGGATCGGGACGGTGTCTTCGTCGATGGGAAACGGATTCACGCGCCTGTCCTTTCCGCCTGTGACAGTGCTCGTCGGGGTACCCCTCGACCCGGTTCAACCAACCGGGATAACCCGTGTACCTCGATTCAAGGCTAGAAACCGCGTGTACCCGAAACGGTATCCGTGAGGTTACTTACGAGTCTCGCACTGTTACAGCACCACGACTCAGTGCAGCGGGAGGCTCAGGAGGACAGATCGCGCAGCGCCAGTGCCAGACCGGCCAGGCGGTCGGTGGCGTCGGTGAGACCCTCCTTGGCCTGCGACACGCCGCCACTGCTCGCCGCGACCGCCCTGCCTGCCGCGGCCACGAGTGTGCCGTAGCCGTCAAGGCCGTCGTCGAGTTGTGCACGTAGCGTGCTCACGGCCGAGTCGAGTTCGGCCCGCTCGGCGGCGGGCGCGGATTCTCGGGCACGTTCGATGGACTGCACCCGCGCGGCCAACGCACGTAGCGCCTTGGCGGCTTCGTCGGCCGTGGCGCGGGCGTCCTGCACCGACAGCTCCGGTACGGCCGCGGCCACGCCGTGCGGCGGCGTTGTGAGCTGCTTGAGCAGTTCTGCGAGCGAGGCCTCGCTCTCGGCGAGCCGCTCCATCGGCTCCCGTGCGGCGGAACCGAGCGGGGGCAGTTTCTGTGGCTGCGGGCTCTGCGGCAACTCCGTGCGGTTGAGCCGCACCAGCCGGGTGCCCGAGCGGACGGCGAGGGCTCCGAACAACACCATGGCTATGATGCCGCCGAAGGCACCTTCCAGGCCGGTCTGGCCACCCACGATTCCGGCGTAGCCACCGGCCGCGTAGAGCACGCTCAGCAGCACGAGCACGACCCACAGGGTCAGCGCGCGCGAGGTGCGCCGCTTGCGGCGCTGCAGCCTTGCCGCGGGCTCGTTCCAGCGGGTCCACTTGTCTCGGATCTCCGAGACCACCGCCAGTTCGGAGGAAAAGGGGGGCTGGCCGCCGGGCCTGCTCGCCTGTTCACCCTGCTGCCCTTGCCAGGCTGGTGGGACGTACTTCTGCAGTTTGTCCTGTGCTCGCTGCCGGACCGGGTCGGGCAGGCGCCGTAGTTGCCGTTCGAGCTTCGCGTTCAACTCGCTGAAGTCACGCTTGTTCGACGCCATGGTTGCCCACCCGACTCAGTCCGCCAGTCGTCTCATGCCTCGTTCTTCTGCCGCTCCGCCTCAACCCTTGCCTGGATCTCCCGCTGCACGTCCGAGCCGGACGAGGCCGCTCCCGCATCCGAGGCGGCCTTGGCCTCGGCACCGTCGGTGACCTGCGCCACCGGCTCGCCCTTCATCGAGGCCCTGATCTGCTCCAGCCGGTTGTGTCCAGCCAACTGCGTGGTGGAGTGCTGCACCTCCAGCATCCTGCCCTGCACGGAGTTCTGGGCGAGTTCGGCGGAACCGAGCGCGGTGGTGTAGCGCTTCTCGATCTTGTCACGGATCTCGTCCAACGAGGGGGTGTTGCCGGGGGCCGCGAGTTCGGTCATCTGTGTAAGCGACGCCGACACCTGCTCCTGCATCTTCGCCTGCTCCAGCTGCGAAAGCAGCTTGGTGCGCTCGGCCAGCTTCTGCTGCAGCATGCTCGCGTTGCGCTCGACGGCCTGCTTGGCCTGCGCCGCGGCCTGCAGAGCCTGGTCGTGCAGGGTCTTGAGGTCCTCGATGCTCTGCTCCGCCGTGACGAGCTGGGCGGCGAAACCCTCCGCCGCGGTCTCGTACTCCTGCGCCTTCTGCTCGTCGCCCTTCTGGCGGGCCTCGTCCGCCAGCACCAGCGCCTGCCGGGTGGACGACTGTAGCTTCTCCACCTCGCCGAGCTGGCGGTTCAGCTTCATCTCCAGCTGGCGCTGGTTACCGATCACCGACGCCGCCTGCTGCGACAGCGCCTGGTGGTTGCGCTGCGCCTCCTCGATGGCCTGCTGGATCTGCACCTTCGGGTCGGCATACTCATCGACCTTCGACGAGAACGCCGCCATGAGGTACTTCCAGAACTTCACGAAAGGGTTGGCCATCTCCTCCGCCTGCCTTCTCACGTCCCACGGGTCCTTGACCGGGTGATCACGGCCTCCCGCTGTCCTGGCAACGCGTGACCCCCGTGTGTGGGTTCCATCGTGTCAGGTAGATGCGCGCCGTACCAGGCGACCCCGAGGGAATTCAGGGATGGCCCTGACCTGGGCCCGATCCTTCGGGTGGGTGTCAGGCCGCGAGCACCGCCTTCGGCTTGGGTGCCTTGATGGTGGTGCGCAAACTCGGGGACAGCCGCAGGTCGGCGAGGTCGTTGCCGGTGGTGCCGGCGACGATCCGGCCGCCCTCGAAGGTACCCGCGGACTGGTCGGTCGCGCGGCCCTCACCGCGCTCGGCCGCACGCTGGTCGGCGGAACCGTCCACCTCCACCGCGGCGGTGTCGACCTTGTCGAGCGCGGAGACGTCGGCGGCGACGTTGTGCAGCAGTTCGCCGAGGGGCAGGTCGAGCGCCTCACAGATCGAGGCGAGCAGCTCGCTGGACGCCTCCTTCTGACCCCGCTCAACCTCGGAGAGGTACCCGAGGCTGACCTTGGCGGCGCGCGAGATGTCGCGCAGCGTCCGGCGCTTGGTGGTGCGGGCATGACGGAGCCGATCACCGATCGCCTCTCGCAACAGCACGGTCATCACGCGCCTCCCTTCAGCTACTGCCCACGTTACCGACAGCGGGCGACAGAGCGCAGGTGTTACCCCGTGCGTCCGCCCAGGGCGAACGTCACGACGCCGTCAGTTGTTCCCGGAGCAGGTCGACCGCCCCTGCGACGGCGGCCGCCCGCACGGCCTCACGAGCACCCGATACCCGCAGCGTACGCCCGGTGCGCACGGTTTCCCCCTCCACTTCCCCCGCCACGGCGAGGTGTACGGTCCCCGGCTCGACGCCGTCCTGCGGGTCGGGCCCCGCGACGCCGGTGAGCCCGAGTCCCCAATCGGCGCCGCAACGGAGCCTGGCACCCTCGGCGAGTTGCGCCGCGACCTCCGGGTGCACCGCACCGTGCTCGGCGAGCAAATCCGCGTCCACCCCGGCGAGGGTGTGTTTGAGTTCGGTGGCGTACACGATCAGCCCACCGCGCACGGCGGCGCTCGCACCGGGTACCTCGGTCAGCGTCGCGCACACCAGTCCCGCCGTCAGCGACTCCGCCGTGGCCACCGTCCGCCTCAGCCGGATCAGCTCGGCCACCAGCTCCGAGACGGCCGGGGAAACCCGCACCGTCGTCATGGCTTCGCGGTGTCCCGTCCGGCCGCGCGCAGCCGTATCGCCCTTACCAGGTAGTCAAGTCCGGTGACCACCGTCAGCACGAGCGCGAAGCCCATCAGTGCCCAGCGGACGGGGGCGACCTCGGCGGGCAACGGCAGCAGGTAGACACCGATCGCCAACACCTGGGCCAGTGTCTTCGCCTTCCCGCCCCGGCTCGCTGGGATGACGCCGTGCCGGATCACCCAGAACCGCAACAGCGTCACACCGAGCTCACGAACCGCGATCACGATCGTCACCCACCACGGCAACTCGCCGAGCAGGCTGAGCCCCACCAGCGCCGCTCCGATCAACGCCTTGTCGGCGATGGGGTCGGCGATCTTGCCGAAGTCGGTGATCAGGCTGTACCGGCGGGCAACCCAGCCGTCCACCCGGTCGGTCAGCGCCGCCACCGCGAACACCGCCGTGGCCGCGTAGCGCCACGCCGAATCGGTGCCGCCCTCGAAGAACAGGGCGAACACGAACAGCGGCACCAGCACCAGCCGGGAGATGGTCAGCAGGTTCGCGGCGTTCAGCGTCGGTACGGCCCGCACGGCCGATGTGCCGCCCGACTCCGTGCCGTGCGCCTCCGCGTTCACGTGCCGACTTCCCCGCCGGGTTCGACGGCGCGCACGATGAGGTCCACACCCTCACTGTCGACGACCTCGCAGCGCACCAGCTCGCCCACCTTGCAGCTACCGGCTTCCAGCACCACGCACTCGCCATCCACCTCCGGGCCCTGATGGCCCGCCCTGCCCGTGACCTCGCCCGAGTCGGGGTCGGCGCTTTCCACCAGCACCTCGACCACGGTGCCGACCCGCTCCTCGGCCCGCTGTGCGGTGAGTTGCTCAACCAGCGCCGACACCCGCCCGACGCGCTCGGCGACGGTGCCCGCATCGAACTTGCCGTCGAAGCTCTCCGCCTCGGTACCGTCCTCGTCGGAGTAGCCGAACACGCCTACCGCGTCCAGCCTCGCGGCGGTGAGGAACCGCTCCAGCTCGGCCACGTCGCCCTCGGTCTCGCCAGGGAACCCGACGATCACGTTGGTGCGCACACCCGCCTGAGGCGCGTACTCCCGGATCTGTTCGAGCAGGGCGAGGAACGACTCGGTGGAACCGAAGCGGCGCATCCTGCGCAGCACCGGCTCGCTGGCGTGTTGGAAGGACAGGTCGAAGTAGCCGGCGACCCCCGGCGTGGTCGCGATCACCCGCACCAGATCCGGGCGGGTCTCGGCGGGCTGCAGGTAGGAAACGCGAACCCGGTCGATCCCCTCCACGGCGGCCAGCCTCGGCAGCAACCGCTCAAGCGCGCGAGTGCCACCGAGCTCGCGGCCGAGGTCCTTGCCGTAGGAAGTGGAGTTCTCGCTGACGAGGAACAGCTCCCGCACGCCCTGGCCAGCCAACCATCGCGCCTCGGCCACGATCTCGTCAGGGTGGCGTGACACGAACGACCCGCGGAAGGCGGGAATCGCGCAGAACGAACAACGCCGGTCGCACCCGGAGGCGATCTTCAGTGCGGCCACCGGTGACTCGTCCAGCCGGGTGCGCAGCACGCGCGGCCCCCACCCGGAATGGCCGGGCACGGCGACGTCACTGGCCGCCGCCTGCCGCTCGACCGGGCTGATCGGCAGCAGCGTGCGCCGGTCGGTCGGGGTGTGGGACGCCACCGGCCGCCCCGCCGCGACGTCGTCGAGCCGCTGCGCCAGCGACGGGTAGTGGTCGAACCCGAGTACCGCGTCCGCCTCAGGCAGGTTCTCGGCCAGCTCACGGCCGTAGCGCTCCGCCATGCACCCCACCGCGACCACCTTGGCGCCGGTGTCGGCCGCGGCGAGCAGCGTGTCGACCGAGTCCTTCTTCGCCGATTCCACGAAACCGCACGTGTTGACCACCACGACCGCGCTGTCCTCCGGGTCGTCGGTGATCTCCCAGCCGCCGTCGGCGAGGCGGCCCGCGAGTTCCTCGGAGTCGACCTCGTTGCGGGCGCAGCCCAGGGTCAGCAACGAGACCCGGCGGCGGTTCTGCTGCGAGGATTCGGCGGCGGACACCTGACCAGAGTAACGGCAGGCACGGTGCCCGCGAGCACGCCCCGCGCGCCGCCCGCTAGCGTCTTCACCGTGGAGTCCCCGCTCATCCGTCGTGCCCGTGTCACCGACGTCCGCAAGATCAAGGCACTCGTCGACTCCGACGCGGGCAAGGTGCTGCTCGAGAAGGAGCTGGTGACCCTCTACGAAGACGTGCAGGAGTTCTGGGTGGCCGAGCTGGCAGGCGAGCTGGTGGGCTGCGGCGCGCTGCACGTGCTGTGGGAGGACCTGGCTGAGATCAGGACGGTCGCGGTCGAGCGCTCGATGCGGGGGCGCGGCATCGGGCACGCGCTGGTACGGCGGCTGCTTCGGCTGGCGGGCGAGCTGGGGGTGGCACGGATCTTCGTGCTGACGTTCGAGACCGAGTTCTTCTCCAAGCACGGTTTCGTGGAGATCGAAGGCACGCCGGTGCCGAGCGAGGTGTACGAGGAGATGCGCCGCTCCGCCGACCCCGGCGTGGCCGAGTTCCTCGATCTCCCCTTCGTCAAGCCGAACACGCTCGGCAACACCCGCATGCTGCTGCGGTTGCCGACCGAGCTGTGACCGGGTTCCCCAGCTAGGCCAGGTCGCCGCCGTCGCCACCGTCGCCGGCTTCGGTATCCGGCTCCGGGTCGCCGCCCCGGATCAGCGCGAGCACCCCCGGCAGGTCCTCCGGCTTGACGAGCACGTCGCGAGCCTTCGAACCCTCGGAGGGGCCCACCACGCCCCGGGTTTCCAGTAGATCCATCAGCCTGCCCGCCTTGGCGAAGCCGACCCGTAGCTTGCGCTGCAACATCGACGTGGACCCGAACTGGGAACTGACCACCAGTTCCGCCGCCTGGAGCAGCACGTCGAGGTCGTCGCCGATGTCGGGGTCGATCTCCTTGTGCTCGCCCGCCTTCGCGGCGGTGACACCGTCGGTGTAGTCGGGCTCTGCCTGCTCCTTGGTGGCGTTGACCACCGCGGTGATCTCCTCATCGCTGACGAAGGCACCCTGGATGCGTGCGGGCTTGCTTGCTCCCATCGGCAGGTAGAGCCCGTCGCCCATGCCGATCAGCTTCTCGGCGCCCGGCTGGTCGAGGATCACCCGCGAGTCGGTGAGTGATGACGTGGCGAAGGCCAGCCGGGACGGTACGTTCGTCTTGATCAGCCCGGTGACGACGTCCACGGACGGCCGCTGGGTGGCCAGCACGAGGTGGATACCCGCGGCACGGGCCTTCTGCGTGATCCGCACGATCGCGTCCTCCACGTCGCGCGGCGCGGTCATCATGAGATCGGCGAGCTCGTCGACGATCGCCATGATGTAGGGGTAGGGCCGGTACTCCCGCTCGCTGCCGGGCGGCGCCTGGATGTCACCGGATCTCACCTTCTTGTTGAAGTCGTCGATGTGACGCACCCGGTTGGCCTGCATGTCCTGGTAGCGCTGCTCCATCTCCTCCACCAGCCACGCCAGCGCGGCCGCGGCCTTCTTCGGCTGCGTGATGATCGGCGTGATCAGGTGCGGGATGCCCTCGTAGGGGGTGAGCTCCACCATCTTCGGGTCGATCAGGATCATCCTGCACTCCGCTGGCGTCGCCCGTGCCAGCAGCGACACCAGCATGGAGTTGACGAAGCTGGACTTACCGGAGCCGGTGGAGCCCGCGACCAGCAGGTGCGGCATCTTGGTCAGGTTCGCGGTGACGAAATGGCCCTCGATGTCCTTGCCAAGCCCGATGACCATCGGGTGGTCGTCCTCCGCCGCCTTGGGCGAGCGCAGCACGTCGCCCAGGCGCACCATCTCCCGGTCGGTGTTGGGTACCTCGATACCGACCGCGGATTTGCCGGGGATCGGTGCGAGCAGCCGCACATTGTCGGTGGCCACGGCGTAGGCGATGTTCTTGGTGAGCGCGGTGATCTTCTCGACCTTCACTCCCGGCCCGAGTTCCACCTCGTAGCGCGTCACCGTCGGGCCACGCGTGAAGCCAGTCACCTGTGCGTCCACATTGAACTGTTCGAGAACCCCGGTGATCGCCTCGATCATGGCGTCGTTCGCCTTGCTGCGAGCCTTCGGCGCGTCGCCGAGCGCCAGCAGGTCCGCCGACGGCAGTTGGTAGTCGCCCTCGACGGTTCGAGTGACCGCCAACGCGGGCTCGGTCTTGCGCTGCTTGCGCGCGGCAGAACGCGCGGTGGTCGCCGGACCGGTCGGTGCGGGCAGCGGCAGCTCCGGCTGGGTCGCGGGCACTGCGGGCTCCGCCGCGCTTTCCGTTTCGCCTTCCGCGCCCACCGCGGCGGCGCTGGCCTGCCTGCGCCTCGCGGGTTTGCGAAGCCGCACCGCCGAGGGGTCGGTGGCGGTGACGTTCTCACCCGGCGCGGGCTCGTCGTGCTCCTGCTCGCCGGGTTCGGCTCCCCATTCCCGCAGCCGTTGCGGCACCTGACGCACCGGGGTTCCGGTGAAGACCAGTAGCCCGTAGCCAAGCAGCAGGACCAGCAGTGGCACCGCGATCCAGACGGTGACTCCCCTGGACAGCAGGTCGCCGGACAGCCAACCCAGCCAACCGCCCGCGAACATCTGATCGTCGTGTCGCTGCGGCCTTCCGTTGAACACGTGCAGCAAGCCGAGTATCGACAGCGTGACCAGCGAGGTGCCGATCACCCTGCGGGGCCGGGTCTGCGGTCGCGGTTCCGACCGCATCAACGCGACGGCGGCGACCACCAGTGCGAGCGGTAGCGCGGCGGCCGCGGCGCCGAACACGCTGCGAGTTCCGATCGCGACCCACCGGCCGACCGGTCCGGCCGCCTCCCACATCACCCCCACGGCGGTGACCAGGCCCAGCGCGATCAGCCCGAGCGCGACGCCGTCCCTGCGGTGTTCCGGTTCCAGGTCCCGCGTGCGGCCGACCGTGCGGGCCAGCCCGCCGACGCCCTTCGCGAGCAGTGTCCAGCCGCCTCGCACGGCCTTGGCGAACGTCCCAGGGGAGGAACGGCCGGGGCGGCGCGCAGCCGGCCGCCTGGCAGCGGGCCGCGAGGTAGGTCGGGAGCGGGCCGAGTTCCTGGTGGGGCTCCTCGTGGCGCTCTTTGTCGGGCTCTTGCCTCTACCGCCACGCGCCGCGCTTCCGCCCTTGGTCACCGAACCGCTCGCCATGCCTTCCACGGTAGTCGTTTCGGCACTTCAGTCACACGTGCCACTCGGGTCACACACCCTGTGAACAGCGCTCGCCCCCACATGACATGCTTCGCGCCATGGTCGCGCTGTATCCGGAGGAAGACGTGCCGACACGCCGCGAGGACAGCACTCCGCTGATCTGGCGCACGATGCTCGCGGTCGACGAGGGGCTGGTACACCTCGCGGGCAGGCTGCGGGTGACCGGCGGCGTCCGGCGTGAGTTGCGGGGCAGGCCACTGCTCATGGCGGCGAACCACATCGGCGTGTTCGACGCGTTCGTGCTGATGGCGGCGTGCAGGCGGATCGGTCTGGCGCCGCGGTTCATGCTCGCGGGCGGGCTGCTGGACGCGCCGGTGCTTGGCACGGCGCTGCGGGCGAGCGGCCACCTGCGTGTCGACCGGGGCTCGACCTCCGCCGTCGAGCAGTTCGCCACGGCGGTCCAGGCGTTGAGCGACACGCGCGCGCCGATCATCGTCTATCCGGAAGGCCGAATCAGCCACGACCCCGGGCTGTGGCCGGAACGCGGCAAGACCGGGGCCGCGCGCCTCGCACTCGCCACCGGGGTGCCCGTGGTGCCGATCAGTCAGTGGGGCGCCCACGAGGCGGTGTACTGGGGCACCGAGCGCGTCGAAGGACTCGCCGACATCGTGCCGCTCGCGCGGTCGGGCCTCACTTCTCCGTTGCGCAGGCCGACGTTTCGGGTGCACTTCGGCGAACCGGTGGACCTGTCGGCGTACCAGCCCGACCGGGCAGGCGACGCGGTGAGGGCACACGCGGAAATCATGCGGGCGATCACTCGGGGGCTTGTTCCGTTGCGGACCGAGGAACCCGACCGACCGAGGTTCCACGATCCGACGCGGCCCACGGACAGCACCAGCCCATGGCGGCCCTGACGGCCCAAAATCGGCGGCGGACTGTCACAGGGTCGCAATAGGGTCGCGGTGTGGTCGTCAGTACGTCTCCCACCGCTAAGCCCGCGCCCGTCAGCCGCGGCCGTGGGTTGGCGCTGATCCTGCTCGCCTCGCTGTCCTTCGGCAGTTCCGGCCCGCTCGGCAAGCCCGCGATGCTCGCGGGGCTCTCGCCGCAGCAGGTCGCCTCGGTGCGGATCGGGCTTTCCGCGGTTGTGCTCCTGGTCGGCGTCGCGCTGGTGCGGCCCGCGCTGCTGAAGGTGCGGCGCGAGCAGTGGCGGCTGCTGGTGGGGTATGGCCTGCTCGCGGTCGCGGGCGTGCAGTTGTTCTACTTCCTCGCCGCCACGCGCATCCCCGTCGGCATCGCGATCCTGCTGGAATTCACCTCGCCGGTGCTGGTCGCGCTGTGGGTGCGGATCGTGCGAAAGGTGCGCCTGCCGTGGCAGCTGTGGGCGGGGATCGCGTTGGCCCTGCTCGGCCTCGCGCTGGTGGCCCGGGTACACGAGGGGCTGCGCATCGACGCGGTGGGCCTGCTCGCGGGTCTTGGCGCGGCGTTGTGCTCGGCGGCCTACTTCCTGCTCGGCGAACACGGCGTCTCCAGCCAGCACCCGTTGAGCATGGTGACCTGGGGCATGGTCGTCGGCGCCGTCGCCGTGTCCGTCGTGGCGCCGCCGTGGGACCTGCCGGTGTCGGTGCTGCTTCGCACCGCCGACTTCGGTCCCTGGCAGCCGCCGGTGTGGCTGCTGCTCGCCGCGGTGGCGCTGGTCTCGACCGTGCTGGCATACCTCGCCGGGATCACGGCACTGCGCCACCTGCCCGTCTCCACGGCGAGCGTGCTGGCGCTGCTGGAGCCGCTGGTCGCCACCACGGCAGCGTGGCTGCTGCTCGGCGAGGAGCTGGCCTGGCCGCAGCTGGTCGGTGCGGTGGTGTTGCTCTGCGGGGCGCTCGTCGTCCAACTGTGGGCGCCGGGTAAGCGGACCGGTCCGGAGCTCGCGGGCGAGCCACTCCCCCGCGAGGGGTAGCTGGAATCAGGCTCGGGCGGGAGGACGGAACCCGACGGCCGCCTCAGACTTCCAAAGGGACACCACAGGCAGGCACCAGCGAGCGAACCAGGGGTATTGAACATGAGTCGACCGAGCCCGCAGGAACAGCGCAAGGCCCGCCGCGCACTGCTCACGCAGGCGGCGGTGGCGTTGCTGGCCCTGCTCGTGGCCGCGGCTACACGGGGATGACCGTGGGCACGATCATCGGCCGCCGCCGGTAGGTCTCGGCCACCCAGCGGCCCACCACCCGGCGGACCGACTGCGCGATGCGGTGGGTGTCGGTGATGCCCTCCGCCTCGGTACGCGACAGCTCCATCTCCACGAGCGACACCGCCTCGTCCAGCGCCTTGGGGTCGTCGGAGAATCCGCGCCCGGACACCGTGGGGGGGCTGACCGCACGGCCGCTGGTCGAGTCCACCGCGACGGTGATCGCGATGAACCCGCCCTCTCCGAGGACAAGCCGGTCGGAAAGCGTCGAGTCCCCGACGTCGCCGACCGAAAGCCCGTCGACGTAGACCATGCCGACCTCGACGCGCCCCGTGGTCGATGCCCTCCCGTCGACCAGGTCCACCACGACGCCGTCCTCGGCGAGCACCACCCGGTCCGCGGCAACACCGGTGCGCACGGCGAGTTCACCGTTGGCCCGCAGGTGCCGCCATTCGCCGTGCACGGGCATCACGTTGCTCGGCCGGACGGCGTTGTACAGGAAGAGCAACTCCCCCGCGGAGGCGTGGCCGGACACGTGCACCTTGGCGTTGCCCTGGTGCACCACATTCGCACCGAGCCGCATCAGCCCGTTGATGACGCCGAACACCGCGGTCTCGTTGCCGGGGATGAGCGAGCTCGCCAGCACCACGGTGTCGCCTGCCCTGATCGAGATCTGGCGGTGTTCCCCTCTGGCCATCCGGGACAGAGCCGACAGCGGCTCGCCCTGCGAGCCGGTGGAGACGAACAGCACCTTGCTTTCCGGCAGGTTCACCGCCTCGTCCAGATCGACGAGCAGCCCCTGCGGGATGTTCAGCAGGCCCAACTCGGCGGCGATCGTCATGTTGCGCACCATCGACCTGCCGACGAACGCAACCCGCCGACCGTGCCGCTCCGCGGCGTCGAGCACCTGCTGCACGCGGTGCACGTGGCTGGCGAAGCAGGCCACGATCACGCGCTGACGCACGGCGGCGATCACCTCGTCGAGCACGGGACCGATGTCGCGCTCAGGTGTGACGAAGCCCGGCACCTCGGCGTTGGTCGAGTCGATGCACAGCAGGTCCACACCCTCGTCGCCGAGCCGGGAGAAGCCCGCGAGGTCGGTGAGCCGGTTGTCCAGCGGCAACTGGTCCAGCTTGATGTCGCCGGTGTGCAGCACCAGCCCCGCGGGCGTACGGATGGCCACCGCCAGCGCGTCGGGAATGGAGTGGTTGACGGCGAAGAACTCCAGGTCGAATTCACCGACGGTGCGGCGCTCGCGTTCGGCCACCTCGAACAGGGTCGGCCGCTGCCTGTGCTCCTTGCACTTGGCGGCCAGCAACGCGAGCGTGAACCGCGAACCGTACACCGGCAGGTCGGGCCGCATCCGCAGCAGGAACGGCACGGCTCCGATGTGGTCCTCGTGCCCATGGGTCAGCACGATGGCCTCGATGTCGTCGAGCCGGTCCTCGATCGCGCGGAAGTCCGGCAGGATCAGGTCGACGCCGGGCTGGGAGTCCTCGGGGAACAGCACCCCGCAGTCCACGACGAGCAGCCGGCCCGCGTACTCGAAGACGGTCATGTTGCGGCCGACCTCGCCGATACCGCCGAGTGCGACGACGCGCAGCCCGCCTTCGGGCAG
This sequence comes from Saccharomonospora amisosensis, assembly GCF_011761185.1. Lineage (NCBI taxonomy): Bacteria > Bacillati > Actinomycetota > Actinomycetes > Pseudonocardiales > Pseudonocardiaceae > Saccharomonospora > Saccharomonospora amisosensis. The sequence continues at coordinate 3,242,273 of NZ_JAAOYM010000001.1, forward strand.
TGGGGGTGGAGCTTGGGTAGGTCCTGGTCCGGTCGGTAGTTCGGTCACCTATGAATGGTCCCAACACTCGTGTGTGTGGTGGGTGCCACGTATGCCGCAGCGGAGTCGGCCTGCGCGACGCGGGAGCCCGCCCAGTCACTGGTAGGCGACTCCTCCAGCGGCACCCCGGCCTGCGTCAGATCCGCCGCGATGGCCTCGATCTGTTCCTGCGCGGCGGGCACGATAGGCAGCCGGGGCTCGCCGACGTCGTAGCCGCGAAGCCGCAGCGCCGTCTTGGCGAACACCACGCCGCCGACACGGGAGAAGGCACGATAGACCGGCAGCATTCCTCGGTGGTTGGTGCGCGCGGTCGAGGTGTCACCGTCCTCGTAGGCCTCGATCATCGCGCGGATCCGGCCCGCCACGACGTGCCCGATGACGCTCACCACGCCTGCCGCGCCCACGGACAACCACGGCAGGTTCAGCGCGTCGTCGCCGGAGTAGTAGGCCAGGTGGGTGTTGGCGATGACCTCGCTGCCCGCGAGCAGGTCACCCTTGGCGTCCTTGACGGCCACGATGCGCGGGTGCTCCGCGAGCCTGCGCAGCGTGTCCACCTCGATGGGCACGATCGAGCGTGGCGGGATGTCGTACAGCATCACGGGCAGTTCCGTGGCGTCGGCGACGGTGGTGAAGTGCGCGTACAGGCCGGCCTGTGTCGGCCTCGAGTAGTACGGGGTCACCAGCAGCACGCCGTGAGCACCGGCCTTCTCCGCCTGGCGCACGAGTTCCACGCTGTGCGCGGTGTCGTAGGTACCCGCGCCCGCGACGACGGTGGCCCTGTCCCCTACGGCCTCGACGACGGCACTGACGAGCGCGGCCTTCTCTTCGTCGCTGGTGGTGGGGCTCTCCCCCGTCGTGCCGTTGATGACGAGCCCGTCGTTGCCCAGTTCCAGCAGGTGCACGGCGAGCTCCTGAGCCCGCTTGAGGTCAACCGCTCCTTCGGCGTCGAAGGGCGTGATCATGGCGGTGAGCACCCGGCCGAAGGGTCTGCCCGGCGCTGCGGTGGGCGGGGTGGACGGTGCGATCGACATGCTGCTGACGGTACCGCGTTCACCGCCGGGTTACCGCGTCGGCCGAGCCGAACGAGGTGATCGGTTCTCTTCGCGCGCCGAACCGGGAGAAATCCCTGCCTGGCGGGGGGTGGACCGAAACGTTTGCGGCTACTCGATTTCCCGCGTGGCCTCGCCGGTGAGTTGGCCGCCAGCCGCGTCGACGGCGAAGCAGTAGACGGTGCGGGCAGCGTCATCGGTGCCGCTCTCGGGCCGCTGCTCCCACTCCCGCTGGCTGGGCACCAGCACCTGATAGCGCAGCCGGGGCCGAAACTCGTCGCTGATCCGGTTGGAGTGGAAGCTCAGGCCGCAGGCACGCTCCCCGAACTCGGCAAGCGGCTCCACCCCGGGGTAGCTCGCCTGCCTGCTGTCCTCCTCGTCCGAGCCGCCGAGGCTCCAGTGGTAGTCGTACAGCTCGGCATCGTGTGCCTCTTCACAGTCCACCCAGTTGTTCTGCGAGATCGACCTGCCCTTGACGATGGGGGTGTTCACGCAGTGGTAGCTCTGGCCGTCGATGTAGGGGTCGGCGATGTCCCCGCCCTCGCCGTAGGTCAACGTCGACTGCAGCGCGTCGTCGACAGAGGGCGACCACACCGGCTTGCCGAGGAAGAAACCGGCCACCAGCATCGCCACCGCGGCGACCGCGCCGCCGATGACGAGCGCCTTCCGGTTGCCGCGTGGGGCAGGCCCGCCCGCACCGAACGCGGTGTGACCCGCGAGCATCGTGGGTGGCTGGCCTGCCTGGTGCGGCAAGGTGGGCTGACCGCCAGGCGGGGTTGACGGCAACGGCTGCTGCGTGACCGCCATACTGAGCAGCCCACGCGCCTGCTCGGCATTGATCCTGGCCTCGGGGTTGGCGATCAGGAGACCCATGATGGCCGAGGCGAGTGGCCCCTGTGCGTGGGTGAGGTAGGGAACCTCGTTCATGATCGCGTGCAGCGTCGCGGCTGTGGTCGATCGTTCGAAGGGCACGATGCCCTCCACGGCGAAGAACAGCGTCGCTCCCAGCGACCACAGGTCCGAGGCGGGCAAGGTCTCCCTGCCCGCGACCCGTTCCGGCGCCATGAACGCGGGTGAGCCGACGAGCATGCCGCTGGTCGTCAGCCGAGGGTCGTCGATGGCTTGTGCGATCCCGAAATCGGTGAGCTTCACGCGCCCGTTCGGGCCGACCATGATGTTGCCCGGCTTGACGTCGCGGTGCACGATGCCTGCTTCGTGAGCGGCGCGCAACGCCGAAAGCACCTGCTCGCCGATCGAGGCGACGTGGTGCGGCTGCAGTGGTCCGCTGCGCCGCACCACCTCCGACAGGGTCGGTGCCTCCAAGAGTTCCATCACGATGAACGTGGTGTCGCCCTCGGCGATCACGTCGAACACCGTGACCACGGCCGGGTCGTTGAGGCGGCCACCGCTGCGCACCTCGCGAAGCACACGTTCCTGGAAGACACCCGCGTCCTCGGCGCCCTCCGGCAGTGTCAGCTCCTTGATCGCCACCTGCCGTCCGATGACGATGTCCTGAGCACGCCACACCACCCCCATGCCACCTCGGCCGAGCTCACCCAGCAGTGTGTAGCGGTTCGCGATCGTGCGATGGCCGGGCGACCCCTGGTTGACGTGGGGTGGCCGGGTCTGCTCGTCGGTCACGTTGGCAGGTCCCCTCCTCGTGTGCGCCCAGATGTTAGCGACGACACGGCGAGTGGGATCAAACCCCGTGGACTTCGTGGCCTGCCAGCCGCAACGCGGTAACCGCACGGTCCAGATCGGTGTGCTTGACCAGGACATGATCGGTGTCGAACGTGGAGAGGCTGAACAGCGCGACGCCGGCCGCGGCCAGCTCGCTGGACAGTGCCGCGATGATCCCGGTGAGGGTGAAGGCCAGTGGGCCGCGCACGGTCAGCGCCCGCCAGCCCCGTTCCGAGCGGGCCTTGGCGGGCACGAGTGCCGCCGGGCAGACAACGGACAACTCGGCGTCTGTCCGAGTGACCGACACCAGCGCGCCATCGGCGGGCTCCAGCAACGGCTCGGGCACGACCGCGCTCGCGTCGAGGCGGGCGACCGCGTACTCCTCCGGGCGGACGTCGATGGCGAGTCGCCGCATCGTTCCCCTTCGCTTTCGTCGCGGCCTGTTGTCCGTCAGCCCTCGATGACCCTGGGACTGGAGGCCACCTCGGTGCCGTCGGGCAGTGTGGAGATCGTGAAGTCGGCGAACACGTTCTCCGCGACCTTCTGCAGTTGCCGCAGGCATTCCACGGCAAGGCCGCGGATCTCCACGTCGGCGTGTTCGGTGGCGCGCATCGCGATGAAGTGCCGCCAGGCCCGGTAGTTCCCGGTGACCACGATGCGGGTCTCGGTGGCGTTGGGCAGCACCGAGCGGGCAGCCTGCCGGGCCTGCTTGCGGCGCAGGGTGGCGCTCGGCGCGTCGGCGAACTTCTGCTCCAACCCGGCGAGCAGTTCCGTGTAGGCATCGACGCTGGCCTGTGCGGCGGCGAGGAACTTCTCGTGCAACTCGGGATCGTTGGCGATCACCTCGGGCTCCACGAAGGCGGCGTCGCGTTCGGGCACGTACCGCTGCGACAACTGCGAGTAGGAGAAGTGCCGGTGCCGGATCAGCTCGTGGGTGAGCGAGCGGGAGATGCCGGTGATGTAGAAGGTCGCCGAACCGTGCTCCAGCACCGAAAGGTGACCGACCTCGATGATGTGGTCGAGGTAGCCCGCGTTGGTCGCTGTCTTGGGGTTGGGCTTCTTCCACGACTGGTAGCAGGCCCTGCCCGCGAACTCGGCGAGCGCCTGGCCACCGTCGGCGTCGGTGGACCACGGCACGTCCTCCGGCGGGAAGAACTCCGTCTTCGCGATCAACCGCACCTTGGGCGACACCGTCTCGGCCACGTTCGACTCCCTCCGCCTTGCTGACACCGGCAGCGTATCTCCCGACTCCGACAGCCCCGGGCGACATCACCCAGACACCACAGTCGCCTTGCGTGATGTCACACTTGATGTCACATTGGTGGCATGGACCTGACTCCGTACCTCTCGGCTCTGCGGGAGGACCTGAGCACCACGGCATCCGCTGGCGACGAGCAACTGCGGCGCGCGGCCGCTGTGCTTTCGGCGGCGCTGGAGCCTTCGGCACGGCTGATGCTGCTGAACGCGCTGTCCGATCTCGCAGCCGAGGTCACCGCCCAGTTGCCCGAGCACGTCGTCGAGGTACGGCTCGACGGCAGGGACGTGCGCGTGGTCGTCACGGGGACCGGCCGGCAGCGGCCGGACGAACCGCCCTCGCCACCACCACCTACTCCGCCCCCGCCGCCATCGGCCGACTCCGGGGACATCAGCCGCATGACGCTTCGGCTGTTCGAGCAGCTCAAGTCGCAGGCGGAGCAGGCGGCCGCGGCGCAGGGCGTCTCACTGAACACCTTCGTGTCCCAGGCGGTGCATGCGGCGCTGCGCGGGACGCAACACCGTCACGACCACGGCGGGTCGGACCGGCCCCGGTCCCAGCCCGGTCGGGGCGGTCAACTACGCGGCTGGGTGGAGGGATGAGCATGGACGACACGGCAGCGGAGCAACCGAGGGGCGATGTGGTGCGCACGCGTACCTTCGATGCCGAGGGGCCGATCGAGGTCGACATCGATGTCACGGTGGGCCGGGTGCAGGTCCACTTCGGAGACGGCGACACGGTGGTCGAGGTCCGCGACGACCCGGCGGCACAGCCGCCGTGGGCCGAAGGCGCGGCGAACCTCATCGGGTGGGTCGGCGAGTTCCTCGGCGGCCAGTTCGGCGCCCAGTTCGCGGGAAACACGGCGGACTCGGGCAGCGCCGCGGAGCAGACCCGCATAGAGAAGCTGGGCAACCGGCTGCTCGTGCGTGCACCGAAGGTGCCGGTGCCGAAGGCCACGGCCGTCGCGGTGAAGGTACACGCGCCCACCGGCTCGCAACTCGACGTGCGCACCAGGCTGGCGCCGGTGACGGTGACCGGCACGGCGGGGCGGGTCGACGTCAGCACCGCAACCGGGGACGTGTCACTGCAACGCGCCGAGGGCGCGACCAGCGTGCGCACCGGCAGTGGTGAGGTCAACGTGGAAGCGTTGCGGGCCTCGGCCACGCTGGCCACCGGAACCGGTGATGTGTGGATCGGCCAGGCCGACGGCGCGGTGATGGTCCGAACCAGCAGCGGGGACCTGACCGTCACCGACGCCGGATCGGGCTCGGTGGAGGTCATCACCGGTTCCGGCGACATCAGGGTCGGCATCCGTTCCGAGGTGGTTGCCGAGGTGGAGCTGTCCTCCGGCGGCGGGTACGTCTCAAGTGAACTGGACGTCGCCGACACCGAGCCGGGCAAGCAGGCGGCGCTGCGAGTGCGCGCGAGGAGCGGCTCCGGCGACGCCTCGCTCACCAGGGCGGGCTGACCTCCGGCCGCGGCGGTTTGGGCTGCTCAGCCGCGGTGGCCGGTGCCGCGTGCCGTGGTGCGGCCCACGGGCACCGTGGCCGAGTGGGCGGGCACACGCCTGCCCGCCAGGACCAGTTGGGCGACGGCGAAACTCGCAGGCACCGCCGAAAGCGAGGCGACGAGGGGGGCGATGCGGTGGGTGACCTGGAACCAGTCGACGAACAGGTACAGCACCACGGTGCTCACCGCGAAGTTGGTCAGCTGCGACAGCGGGAACAGCAGGAACGTCCTCAGGCTCGGCCGGGTCCGGAAGGTGAACCGGCAGTTCAGGAAGTAGGACACGACGATCGTCACCGCGATGGCCAGTACGTGCGCGAGCAGATAGGGCATGCCCGGCCGAAGAACCTGGTAGAGCCCGTAGTACACGGCGGTGTTGACGGCGCCCACCATCCCGTAGCGAGCCAGCCTGCGCAGCAGCGTCCGACTGCCCGGACTCACCGTTGCCCACCCACGTAACGGACTCCCATGCCGATGTCCCTCGCCCCGCTCGGTCGACGGAGTTGCCGCCGCCGAGGGCCATCGTGGCACCGCACCCGCCGAATACCGGAACGAGTGTCGCCCGAAACGGTGGGGTTGGACCGAGCCCCCCGTTTCGGCGGGGCGCATCACCAACCCTGACCTAGCCTGCTTCTCGGTTTGCGAAATGTCAGCAGGGCAAGGGCGGGAAGAGTGCTATCCGCGCGATCCGATGGGGACGGTCCGGCCGAGGAAGTGACGCGAGGACGCGTGGGCACGCAGGTGGCCGCGATCGTTCCCTGCCACAACGAGGCCATGTCGGTCTCGGCTGTGGTGCGGGGACTACAGGACGCGGTACCCGGCATCACGGTGTACGTCTACGACAACAACAGCACCGACGACACCGCCGAGGTCGCCAAGCAGGCGGGCGCGATCGTGCGCACCGAACGAGCACGGGGCAAGGGCAACGTGGTGCGCCGCGCCTTCGCCGATATCGAAGCCGACATCTACGTACTCATCGACGGTGACGACACCTACGACGCGGGCCGCGCGGGCGAGTTGATCGACCTGCTCAGGCAAGGACCCTACGACCACGTCACCGGCGTGCGCAGGCAGTTGAGCGAGACGGCGTACCGGCCGGGACACACGATCGGGAATCGAGTCTTCAACGCGCTCGTCGGAATGATCTTCCGGACCCGGGTGAGCGACATGCTCAGCGGCTACCGGGTGTTCTCCCGGCGCTTCGTGAAGTCGTTCCCCGCGCTGTCGCGCGGCTTCGAGATCGAAACCGAACTGACCGTGCACGCGCTGAACCTCCGGGTGCCGCAGGCGGAGGCCGATGTCGGGTTCACCGACCGCGCCGACGGAAGCCAGAGCAAGCTGCGCACCTACCACGACGGCTGGCGCATCCTGTGGCTCATCCTGGGGCTCACTCGCCACGAACGCCCGTTGCTGTACCACGGTCTGATCGCGTTCGCCCTGGTGGCCGCCAGCTTGGCTCTGGGCCTGCCTGTGGTGGCCGAGTTCGCCGCGACCGGCACCGTTCCCAGGCTGCCGACGGCGATCCTGGCCTCCTCGCTGATGATCCTCGCGTTGCTGCTGCTGACGACCGGCTTCATTCTCGACGGGCTACGCCGTACCAGGCGGGAATCCACCCGCCTTTCGTATCTCGCGCTGCCCTGCCATGCTCATTCGCCCACCTGGCGTTCGGCAGCCGGGAACAACCCGTGAACGCCGACATCACCCACGAGACCGGCCGCGACCACGAGGCGGCGAAAGAGGAACAACCGCGTTCCCGGCTTCGCGGGATCGACCACTGCGGACTGCTCTTCGTGCTGTTGAGCCTGACGTTCGGCGGGTTCTTCGCCGCGATCACGCCGTCGTTTTGGGGGTTCGACGAGTTCGAGCACTTCGGCCGGGCATATGCCATCGACCACGGTCAGATCCTGCCCCAGCACGACCCCGTCCGTGACATCTACGGAGTCGGAGGCGTCCCTTCCTCGGCATACGACCTGCGCGAGCTCGCGGTGCACAACTTCATCAACCCCGGCGAGGCTCCCGATCCCTCGGTCACCGACCGGGATGCCTTCCACCGGCTGGAGCAGCGACCGCTTGAAACACCGTTGCGAACCGCGCTGGTGGCCAACACCTCGGCCTACTCGCCCGTCGCCTACGGGCCGAGCCTGCTCGGGCTGCGAATCGCGGAACTGAGCGATGCCTCGGTGGGAACGGCGATCACCCTGATGCGGCTCGCCGACGTGGTGGCCTACACCGGACTTGTCTGGCTGGGCATGTACGCGCTGCGGGGTCACCGGCTCAAGTGGCTGGTTTTCGTGGTGGCGCTGCTGCCGATGGCGGTCTACGAAGCTGCGACGATCACCGCGGACGCGGTGACCAACGCGACGGCGATCCTGTTCGGCGCTCTGTTCGTGAAGGCCACCTTCCTCCGGCAGCCACTGCCCGGTTGGGAGTCGGCCCTGCTGGTCGGCTCCGCCGTGCTACTTCCCGTCACCAAGCCAAGCTACGTGCTGCTGTCATTGCTGTTGCTGCTCGTCCCGGGTGCCAGGCTGGCACTGTGGCGGGGGACGAAGTACGTCGCCACCCTCGTCGGGATGGGCATGTTCGGCGCGTGGACCGCGCTCACCGCGAAGGTCGGGCCTGGGCAGGCCGTACAACTGCGCCCCGGCGACGTGGTCGACGCGGGCAGCCAACTCGACTACGCGCTGAGCCACCCGCTTGAACTGGGACGCGTTCTCATCAGGACATTCGTGTACCAGGAGAACATCTACTTCGGCCAGTTCTTCGGCGTCTTCGGACATACCTGGGTACCCGCCCCCGCACTGGCCCAGCTCAGCTGGATCCTGGCCGCGGTGCTCGCGTTCGGCATCGCGGGCTGGATGTACGCCTCGCGCGTCCAACTGACGGCCACGGCGGTTATCGCCGCACTCAACGTAGCGGCCGTCTTCGCGCTGCTTTACCTGCAGTTCACACCCGTGGGATTCCACCTGATCGAAGGGGTGCAGGGACGCTACTTCATCCCGCTGGTGATCCTGGGTGCGGCCGTGGCGCTGCAACTGGTGCCGCTGAGGCTTCGCCTGGCGAGCCCGCGCCACGTGCAGGGTTCGAAGGCCGCCATCGTGATTCTTGTCCTGATCGCGCTCGCCAGCAGTGCCGCCAAGTACGAGTACGTGACCTGGCACGGATAGCCCTACACCGATGACCGGAGGAAGCGACAGATGACAGACATCGCCGGTGACAGCGCACTGATGTCGGACGCGCTGGAGGACCTGGAATCGGCGCGCAACTACCGCGACTGGCTGTGCTCACTGGGCCTGCCGTACTTCGGTGATGACGTGCTGGAGATCGGTTCCGGCCTCGGCCACTACGCCGCGGACTGGGCCGACATGGGCGTCAACATCACCGCCAGCGAGGCCGATCCCACTCGGCTCGCGGCGCTGCGCGAGCGCTTCGCCGACGATCACCGGGTTGGGGTTCGCGAACTGAGCGTGCCGATCGCCGAGACCGGCGACTACTCCACCGTGGTGGCCTACAACGTCTTGGAGCACATACCCGACCATGTCGGCGCGCTGCGGTCGTTCGCGGGTCTGCTTCGTCCCGGTGGTGCCGTCGTGCTCATCGTGCCCGCGTTCCAGTTCGCCATGAGCGAGTTCGACCGGGCCATCGGTCACCAACGCCGATACCGCACCGCGGGGCTGGCCTCGGTGTTACGGCGAGCGGGTCTGAAGGTCGAACGCTGCCACTACATCAACGGCCCCGGGCTGCTCGCCTGGTACGTCACGTGCAGGCTGCTGCGGGGCCGACCGAAACAGGGGCCACTGCTGACGGCCTACGACCGGCTGTACGTGCCCGCGCAGCGCTGGATCGAGTCGAAGGTGACCGTGCCGTTCGGCCAGTCGGTGTTCGCCGTCGCGCGCAAGCGGTGAACTCAGCCCGCGCCGGCGCGGCGCAACTCCCCGGCGAGGTCTCCGCGTTGCTCCACCTCCACGCCGTCGAGCCCAAGCCAGTCCGCCATGTGTGCCAGCTCCGCCATCAGCTCCACCGCCACGCGAGCACGGTCGGCGCAGGGCTCGGCGAAAGCACCGCGAACCCGTAGCACGCTCGAGGCCCGGTCGGCCTTCAGGTCCACGCGCCCCACCAGCTCACCGTCGAGCAGGAACGGGAAGACGTAGTAGCCGTATTTGCGCTGCGGCTGCGGCACGTAGATCTCGATGCGGTAGTGAAAGCCGAACAGCCGCTCGGTGCGGGCGCGCTCCCAGATCAGCGGGTCGAACGGGCACAGCAGCGCGCGCCCGGTGACCGCTCTCGGCGTGCGCGCCTCCACGTGCCGGTACGCCTGCTGGTGCCAACCGTCCACCATGACCGGCTCCAGCCTGCCCGCCTCGACCAACTCGGCGACGGCCTGCCTGCTTGAGCTCGGCCGCAGCCGGTAGTAGTCGCGCAGGTCCGGTTCGGTGGCCACACCCAGTGCGCCCGCAGCTCGCTCGATCAGCTCCCGCGCGCCCTCACGCTCATCGACCGTACGGCTCAGCACCTCCGGCGGCAGGACTCGCTCGGTGAGGTCGTAGAGCCGCTCGAAACCCCGCCGCGCCCCCGTGGTGAGTTCGCCGGTGCCGAACAGCCACTCGCAGATCTTCTTCACCTCCGAGCGGTTCCACCAGGAGCCGGGCGCGCGTTTCGACTCGCCCACCACCTCCCTCTCGATGGTGCCCGCGCCAACCGGCCCCAGTTCCTTCACCACGGCGAGCACGTCTTCGACCAGCGTCGGGGAGCTCTCCACCAACCTGCCGTACGACCGCCACCAGCCGGGCCGCTTGGCATCGGAACGCAACAACGGCCAGTCCGACACCGGCACCAGGCTCGCCTCGTGCGCCCATTGCTCCACCAGCAGTCGTGGCTTGCGGGAACTGTGCGACCACGCGGCGTCGTCGAGCAACGCGGGGTCGTAGGCACCGAGCCGCGCGAACAGCGGTGCGTAGTGGGCGCGCACGGCGACGTTCACCGAGTCGAGCTGGATCAACCTGATCCGGGACAACACTCGCCGCAGATGCTGCCTTGTTGGCTCGCCGCGCGGTCGCGGGTCTGCGAATCCCTGCGCTGCCAGCGCCGTCCGGCGTGCTGCCGCCAAGCTCACGGTTCTCACCCGCACCATGCTGCCAGCGCCCACCGACGAATTGGCACCGGACTAGGCTGGTCGCATGAGCACCGCCGACGTTCGCACGGCAGGCCCAGCAGACGTCACCGAGATCGCCAGAATCCAGCTACAGATCTGGCGCGTGGCCTACGCCGAGATACTGGGGCAACAGGTGGTCGACGGGCTCGACGCGGGCGATCTCGCGAAGCGCTGGTCCGGCGCGGTGGAACACCCCAACACCAACGTCTACATCGCCTCCGAGGGCTCCTTTACGGTCGGCTTCTGCGTCGCGGGGCCCGCCCCCGAGGAGGAGATCACCTCAGCCGACGGAACTGTGCCGCCGGACGCCGACCGCACCGGTTTCATCGCCACCCTGCTTGTGGAGCCACGCTGGGGCAGGCGGGGGCACGGCGGCAGGCTGCTCGCCACGGCGGCCTCCGCGCTGCGCGAGCACGGCGCCGAACGCGGCATCACCTGGGTGGCCCAGTCGGACTCGGCGTCGCTGAGCTTCTTCCGTGGTGCGGGCTGGAACCCCGACGGCACCGTGCGCACCCTCGACACCGGCGAACGCACCGTGCGGGAGTTGCGCCTGACCGGCCCGTTGGACCTGCGACTGTGCTGAGCCGCCCCGTACGAGCGGGGGGCGGCCCGAACCAAGCGGGCATGTTGCGCTAGGTTGCGGGCCTGCCGAAGCGGGCGGCGGTGGCGCGAGAACCTTCGCCGGGAAGCGAATTCCTCGCCGCCACACCGGCGATCCGCGTTACGGTGGCAGTGGTCTGGCATGACTCGGAGGCTTCGGTGCTCGCATGGCTGTGCGTCACGCTCGGTGTCGCGTTCGGCTCGGCGATCGTTCCCGTACTCAGCATCGAGGTCTTCGTCATCGGCCTCGCCACCAGCGAGGAGCGGATCCCGTGGCTGGTCATCGGCGCGGTCGTCGCCGTGGGGCAGGTCGCGGGCAAACTGCTGTACTACCTCGCGGCCCGCGGCTCCATCCGGCTGCCGTCCGTGCTGCACGACCGGCTGCACCGGCCCCGCGCGGCCTCACAGCGGCGGGAGCGGTGGAGGCGGCGCACCAAGCGCGTGCGGGTATGGCTGGAGGCGCTGCGAGAGCGCTGCCACCGCCACCCGCACTGGATGGCCTGCACCTACGGAGTCAGCTCGGTGCTGGGGCTGCCACCGTTCATGGCAACCACCGTTCTCGCGGGTCTTGTGCGCATGCGGATGTCGATGTTCGTCGCGGCCGGGCTGGTTGGCCGCTTCGTGCGGTTCAGCGTGCTCGCCGCGGCACCCGCTGTGTTCGCGGGCATGCTGCGGCTGTGAGTCGCTTCAGCGCTCGGCGGCCTCCAGTTCGACAGCCTTGCGCATGGTCGCGCGCGCACGACGCCGGTCGCCCGCGATGTCGTAGGCGTAGGCCAGCCGGTACCAGTGCCGCCAGTTGGCGGGTTCGGCCTCCAACTCGGCCCTTCGCTGCTCGAACCACTCGTCCGCGGCGGAGGTGTCCACGCGCCCGGACGGTCTGCGCGGCAGGTCGGAGACGTCCGGCAAACCCCCCTCGGCCTCCAGCTTGCGCGACAGCCGCTGGATTCTCGCGCCGGAGCGCCAGGTGCTCACCAGCAGCCACACCCCGAGCAACGGCAGCAACAGCACCCCGACACCGAGCAGTGTGGGAACGAGGCCACCCGCGCGGATGAGTTCCACGCCGCGGCCGGCGAGCAGCACCAGGTACACCGCCACCGCGACGGTGAGCACCACGGCCAGATTGCGCGCCCTCACCCCGGTCACAGGTCCAGCACGTGTTCCAGCCCCACGGTGAGGCCGGGCCGGTTCAGCATCGCGCGCACGCCGAGCAGCACACCGGGCACGAACGAGGCACGGTCGAGCGAGTCGTGCCGGATCGTGAGCAGTTCTCCCTGGCCACCGAACAGGATCTCCTCGTGCGCGACGAGGCCGGGTAGCCGCACGGAGTGAACCCGGACTCCCTCGACGTCGGCGCCGCGCGCCCCGTCCAGCTCCGAGGTGGTGGCGTCCGAACCGGGTGCCAACCCCGCTTCCGCGCGGGCCTGTGCGATCACCCGCGCCGTGTGTGCCGCCGTGCCGGACGGTGCGTCGGCCTTGCGGTTGTGGTGGAGTTCCACGACCTCGGCCGAGTCGTAGAAGCGCGCGGCCTGCCGCGCGAAGCGCATCGCGAGCACGGCGCCGAGCGCGAAGTTCGGGGCGATCAACACACCCAGCCCCGGCTTGTCCCCCAGCCAACCCGCGACGGTGTCCAGCCGCTGCTGCGTGAACCCGGTGGTGCCCACGACCGCGTGGATACCGTTGTCGATGGCGAAACGAAGGTTGTCCAGCACCGCGTCCGGATGGGTGAAGTCGACGACGACCTCCGCGCCCGCCTCGGTGAGGTCGGACGCGCTGTCACCCACGTCCACGGTCGCCACGAGCTTCATGTCCGGCGCCGCCTCGACACCGGCCACGACCTGCGTACCGACCCGGCCGCGGGCACCGAACACACCGACGCGGATCGGGTCGTGCTCGCCGCGGCGGGACTTCTCGGTCATGCGATCACCTCGTGCAGATCCTCGGGTAGGTCGTCAGCGTGAGCGTACGGTCCGACCACCGCGGCGGCGGTGGGGCCACCGCCCCGCAGCAGGTTGCCCGCGAGCGTGGCGACTTCTCCGGGAGTCACCGCGTCGATGCGGGCGACGGTCTCGCCCACGCTGAGGTACTCGCCGTAGTTCAGCTCGTTCTTACCAAGGCGCGACATCCGCGACGCGGTGTCCTCCAGCCCGAGCACCAACCCGCCGCGCAGTTGTCCTTTCGCCCGCGCCACCTCGGCGTCGGTGAGGCCGTCACGAGCGACCGCGCCGAGCACCTCGCGCACCACCGAGGTCACCTCGCCGAGCCGGTCCGGCTGGCAGCCCGCGTAGACGGCGAGGTGACCTGCGTCGGCGTAGCTGGAGACCGACGAGTAGACCTGGTAGGCAAGCCCCCTGCGTTCCCTGATCTCCTGGAACAGCCGTGAGCTCATGCCACCGCCAAGCGCGGCGTTGAGCACGGTCAGCGCGAATCGGCGTTGGTCGTGTCTGCCGGGTGTGCGCACTCCCAGCATGAGGTGTGCCTGCTCGGTGTCGTCGGTGCGCAGCGCGAGTCCACGGGCGCGCGGCAGCCGGGCCCTGCCCGAACGCGGCGGGCGTGGCGCGTCCGAACCGGCCAACCGGTCGCGCAGTGCCCTGCGGGCCAGCCGAAGCACCGCCCCGTGCTCGACGTTGCCCGCGACGGCCAGCACCATCCTGGGCAACTGGTATCGCCGCTTGTAGAAGCCGCGCAGCGCGACCGGTGACATCCCGGTGACGGACGACTCCGTCCCCAGGACCGAGCGGCCCAACGGGTGCCGGGCGAGGATCGTCTCAACGAACGTGTCGTGCAACAGGTCCTCGGGGTCGTCGTCGCGCATCGCGATTTCCTCGAGCACCACACTGCGTTCGGTGTCCACGTCGGAGTCCGCGCAGCGGGCCCTGAACACGACATCGGTGACGAGATCCATGGCCAGCCGCAGGTCCTCGTCGAGCACTTGCGCGTAGTAGCAGGTGTGTTCCTTCGCCGTGAAGGCGTTAAGTTCACCGCCCACCGCGTCGATTTCTTCGGCGATCTGGGTGGCGTCGCGACCGGATGTGCCCTTGAACAACAGGTGTTCCAGGTAGTGCGCGGCGCCTACCACGTTGGGCTGTTCGTCGCGCGACCCGATGCCGACCCACAGGCCCACAGTGGCCGAACGCACGCCAGGGACCTGCTCGGTCACCACCCGCAGTCCCCCCGGCAGCACGGTTCGCTTCACGATCGAACCGTCCGAGCCGGAATCGAGCGTGCGGGTGCTGCCGACGGGCTGCTCGTGCCCGGAAAGCTTTCGCGCCATGACTCCTTGACCGATTGCGAGCGCGGCAGCGGCCCGATGGACCGCTGCCGCGAATGGTGGGTTCGCGTTACTCGGCGTCGGCGCTCTGCTCGGAGGCCTCTGCCTGGTCCTGCTGCCCGGCGGTCTCGTCCTCGTCCTTGACGACGATCAGGCTGATCTTGCCGCGGCTGTCGATGTCGGCAATCTCCACCCGCAGCTTGTCGCCGACGTTCACCACGTCCTCGACCTTGCCGATCCGCTTGCCGTTGCCCAGCTTGGAAATGTGCACCAGGCCGTCCTTGCCCGGCAGCAGCGAGACGAACGCACCGAAGGCAGCGGTCTTGACGACCGTGCCGAGGAAGCGCTCGCCGACCTTGGGCAACTGCGGGTTCGCGATCGCGTTGATCTTGTCGATGGCGGCTTCCGCGGAAGGGCCGTCCGCGGCCCCCACGTAGATCGTGCCGTCGTCCTCGATGGAGATGTCGGCGCCGGTCTCCTCGGTGATCGCGTTGATCATCTTGCCCTTCGGGCCGATGACCTCGCCGATCTTGTCGACCGGGATCTTCACGCTGGTGACGCGCGGAGCGTACGGGCTCATCTCGTCCGGCCCGGCGATGGCCTCCGCCATCACGTCCAGGATCGTCAGCCTGGCGTCCCGCGCCTGGTTCAGCGCACCGGCCAACACGTCCGACGGGATACCGTCGAGCTTGGTGTCCAGTTGCAGCGCGGTGATGAAGTCCTTGGTGCCCGCGACCTTGAAGTCCATGTCACCGAAGGCGTCCTCCGCGCCGAGGATGTCGGTCAGCGCCACGTACTCGTTCTTGCGCCCCTCCGCCGTGTCGATCACGTCGGACACCAGGCCCATCGCGATGCCCGCCACCGGCGCCTTCAGTGGCACCCCTGCGTTGAACAGGCTCATCGTGGAGGCACACACCGAGCCCATCGACGTGGAACCGTTGGAGCCGAGCGCCTCGGAGACCTGCCGGATGGCGTAGGGGAACTCGTCGCGCTTGGGCAGCACCGGCACCAGCGCCCGCTCCGCTAGCATCCCGTGGCCGATCTCGCGCCGCTTCGGCGTGCCGACCCGGCCGGTCTCACCCGTGGAGAACGGCGGGAAGTTGTAGTGGTGCAGGTAGCGCTTCGTCGTCTCCGGCGACAGCGTGTCCAACTGCTGCTCCATGCGCAGCATGTTCAGTGTGGTCACGCCCAGGATCTGGGTCTCCCCGCGCTCGAACAGGGCCGAGCCGTGTGCCCTCGGCACCACCGCGACCTCGGCGGCCAACTGCCGGATGTCGGTGAGACCCCTACCGTCGATACGCACCTTCTCCTTGAGAATGCGCTGCCGGATGAGCTTCTTCGTCAGTGCCCGGAACGCGGCGCCGACCTCCTTGTCCCTGCCTTCGAACGCCTCACCGTCGCCGAGGCCGACGCGCTCCAGCACGGTGGCCTTGACCTCGTCGGTGGCGTTCTCGCGCTCCTGCTTGCCCGCGATCGCCAGCGCGGCGGCCAGATCGTCCGTGGCGATCTTCGCGACGGCGTCGTAGGCGTCGTCCTCGTACGCCGGGAACACCGGGAAGTCGCCCACCGGCTTGGCCGCGGCGCTGGCCAGCCGCTGCTGTGCCTCACACAGCAGGCGGATGAACGGCTTGGCCGCGTCCAGTCCCTCCGCGACGGTCTTCTCGGTGGGGGCGGTGGCACCGCCCGCGATGAGGTCGAGGGTGTTCTCGGTGCCCTCGGCCTCGACCATCATGATCGCGACGTCCTCCGGCTTGTCACCGACGATGCGGCCCGCCACCACCATGTCGAAGGTGGCCCGCTCCAGCTGCGACCAGGTCGGGAACGCCACCCAGGTGTCCTCGATGAGCGCCATCCTGACGCCGCCGATCGGGCCGGAGAACGGCAGTCCGCCGATCTGGGTGGAAGCCGACGCGGCGTTGATCGCCAGCACGTCGTAGGGGTCCTCCGGGTGCAGGCTCTGCACCGTGATGACGATCTGGATCTCGTTGCGCAGCCCGTCGGCGAACGAGGGCCGCAGTGGCCGGTCGATCAGCCTGCACGTGAGGATCGCGTCGGTGGAGGGCCTGCCCTCCCTGCGGAAGAACGCACCGGGGATGCGGCCCGCGGCGTACATGCGTTCCTCGACGTCCACCGTCAGCGGGAAGAAGTCGAAGTGCTCCTTGGGCTGCTTCGAGGCGGTGGTCGCGGACAGCAGCATGGTTTCGTCGTCCAGGTAGGCCACGACGGCACCCGCCGCCTGCTTCGCCAGCCTGCCCGTCTCGAAGCGGACCGTGCGCTTTCCGAACCTGCCGTTGTCGAGCACGGCTTCCGATTCGTGCACGGTGTTGCCGCTTGAGTCAGTCATAGAACAGTTTCTCCTCGTACTTCTCGGGCCGCGCATCCCCCGCCCTCGGGGGCACGCTCGAGGTACGAGGCCGGTCATCGATCGAAGCTCTCGGGCACCATCCCGGGAGCCACTACCGAGGACCGGC
This sequence comes from Saccharomonospora amisosensis, assembly GCF_011761185.1. Classification (NCBI taxonomy): domain Bacteria; kingdom Bacillati; phylum Actinomycetota; class Actinomycetes; order Pseudonocardiales; family Pseudonocardiaceae; genus Saccharomonospora; species Saccharomonospora amisosensis. Next base: position 3,259,290 of record NZ_JAAOYM010000001.1, read on the forward strand.
TTGGGCGTCCTCGCGCGCTGGTTGCGCCGGCCCTGTGTGTGCTTTCTTGTGCCGAGGGGGAGTGACCCGTGCGGGTCACTCCCCCTCGGAGCCTGTCATCGGCGGAGGCCGAGTCGCTGAATCAGCGAACGGTACCGCTCGACGTCCACCTGCATCACGTAGTTGAGCAGTCGGCGACGTCGGCCGACCAGCAGCAACAGACCGCGACGGGAGTGGTGGTCATGCTTGTGCACCTTGAGGTGCTCGGTGAGGCCGATGATCCGCTTGGTCAGCAGAGCCACCTGAGCCTCGGGCGACCCGGTGTCGGAGTCGTGGAGTCCGTACTCGGACAGGATCGACTTCTTCTCCTCGGTGGACAGCGCCACTCGCTCTTCTCCTTGTGTTGTGTGCCGTGTTGTGACATATGGTCTCGGCCGCCACGGACCGCAGCCGGACTCTGACATCCGAGGGTATCAGCAGGCCTTCGGACTCAGCCGCGTGAACCCAGCGGGAACCGCTCCACCACCGAGTAGCCCAACCCTCGCTCATTGAGGTCACTGCGCATCAGTACGACTTCGGTCGCGGTCCACTCCGGGCTCCGGTAGCCGGCGAACCACCTTCGCCACCGCTCCAGCGCAGGCTGTCGTTGGCCCCTCGCGAGCGTCAGGTGTGCCCGGAACTCCCGATCATCTTCTTCCGGTTTGACCGCCGTGGCCAGTTCGGCGAGACCGATGCCGTGTACCCGGGTCCAGAATACCCCACGGAAGGTGCCACTACCGTCGATGCGAAGGGTCGGCGGCGGGCTGCCCGCCAGCCTGTGCCGCAGCCATTCCGCCCGCGCCCTCGGGTCGTCGAGGCCGTAGAAGCCCAGCGTGATGTGCCATTCCTCCACCGGCATCCAGCGCAGACCCTGCTCGGCGCGCGGACCGCCGCGGTTGTCCAACTCCCGCCGCAGCGACGTGACCACCTCGTCGGGCAGCAGCAACGCGCTGAACAGCCGCGCGGTCACCTCGGGCACGACCTCAGGCGCCCTTGCCCGCCCTGCGCAGCAGGTCGGCGATCGCGGGGAACTCCGCGTCGAGCCGTTCGGCGGCCTGCACCAGGTTTTCCTCCTCCGCGATCTCGCGCAGCGCCGCGAGCACGGTGTGGTCGTCGGCGGTACCGACGGGAATGTTGTCGCTGCTCACGGTCGGCCGCGCCGTCCTGACGTCCTCCAGCGCGGCGCGGATCGCCTGCTTGCTGCCCGCGGCGACCTCCGGAGTGAGCACCTTGCGTTCGAGCATGATGAGCCGCGCCAGCACCACCGGGTTTCCGATCTTGGCTCGCCGCCCGCTCATCACCTGACTCAACATCGGTGCGCTGATACCCAGCACCTCTGCAAGGTATGCCTGCGACACGTCGAAGGCCACCACCAGGCGCCGCACCCGGTCGCCGAGTGGTTCCCCGTACCACTCCCGTTGTAGCGCTATGTTCCGCTGAACGATCTTGTGGTCCTCCACGGCAGAGCCCTGTTCCCCTCGGTGGCGACGGCGGCGCGCTGGGCACCGGCCCGGTGTCTGCATCTTGCCAGCCCGAAGTCGACGCGCGGGCCGAAACTACCCAGGCGTTCGCAATCGCACCCGTACCGCTCAGCCGAGGCCGAGCGCCTGCCTGGTCCGCGTCACGTCTTCGGCGATCTGCTCCACCAATGCGTCAGGGGTGTCGAAGCGGACCTGCCCACGCAACCGTGCGACGAAGTCGAGCGCGACCTGCTGGCCGTAGAAGTCCTCGGCCACGTCGAGAACGAAGGCCTCGACCGTGCGCTCCTTGCCGGAGAACGTGGGGTTGGTGCCGACCGAGACGGCGGCGGGGAGTCTGCTGCCGTCGCGCAAGAACCAGCAGCTGTAGATCCCGTCCGCGGGCACTGCGGCGAATCGGGGCGTGGACAGATTCGCCGTGGGATAGCCCAGGTCGTGCCCGCGTCCGTCGCCGCGGACAACGATGCCCTCCAGCCGGTGCGGGCGGCCGAGTGCCTCCGCGGCGGCTGAGACATCGCCCGCGTCGATACAGGAGCGTACGTAGGTGGAGGAGAAGGTGATCTCACCGTTGTCCTTCTCACCGGGCAGGGTGCGGCCTTGCAGTTTCGAGGCGTGTGCGGTGAACCCGAAGCGCCTGCCGAGCGCACGCAGCGTCTCCACGTTGCCCTCGGCCTTGTGGCCGAAGGTGAAGTTCTCCCCCACGATCACGGTGGCGGCGTGCAGCCGGTCGACGAGGATCTGGTGCACGAACTCGTCCGGCGTCAGCCGGGACAACTCCGGCGTGAACGGCAGCACGGCGAACACGTCCACGCCCAACTGCTCGATCAGCTCAGCCTTGCGCCGCAGCGTGGTCAGTTGGGCGGGGTGGGTGCCTGGTCGCAGTACCTCGGAGGGATGCGGATCGAAAGTCAGCACAACGCTGGGCAACCCGCGATCGCGGGCGGTCTCCACCGTTTCGTTGATCAGAGCCTGGTGCCCGCGATGCACCCCGTCGAAGATACCGATCGTGACGACGCACCGGCCCCAGCCGCCCGGCAGATCCGCCAAACCACGCCAACGCTGCACACCTGGAGCCTAGCCGCAGACCGCGCGGTGTCAGGACGACAGGGTCACCTCAGGCAGGTGTGAGCACAACCACCGGGCGGGCCCCCTCGCGCGTGTCGGCGGCGAGAGCAAGCGCATGGCCCTCCGGGTCGAACACCCCATAGGTTCCCGGTATCCCGGCGGTGGGAAGCCACCTGCCGTGTCGCACCGCCACGGCCTCGCCCGCGTCCACGTCGCGGCGCGGGAAGGCGGCCGCGACCGCCTCGTCGAGGCTCAGCGACAACGCAGGCTCCCGTTCGACGTCGTCGAGGGTGCGTGCCGCGGCGAGTGTGAACGGCCCCACCGTGGTGCGGCGCAGCGCGACGAGATGACCCCCCACTCCGAGCGCGCCGCCCAGGTCCCTGGCCAGCGCCCTGACATAGGTTCCGGACGAACAGTCGATCACCACATCGAGGTCGACCGCGTCCTGCTGCCTGCGGGTGGCCAGCAGGTCGAACCGGTACACGGTCACCGGGCGGGGCGGCAGTTCCACCTCCTCGCCCGCCCGCACGCGGGCGTAGGCCCGCCTGCCCTCCACCTTCACGGCGCTGACCGCGCTGGGAACCTGCTGGATGTCACCGGTCAGCGCGGCGATGCCGGCCTCGATGTCCGCATCGGCCACCGCCGATGGGTCGGCGCGCGCGACCACCTCACCCTCGGCGTCGTCGGTGGTTGTCGACGCACCGAGCCGGATCGTCGCCAGGTAGGTCTTGCGATCCAGCGCAAGGTGCCCGAGCAGTTTGGTTGCCCGCTCGATGCCCAGCACGAGCACCCCGGTGGCCATCGGGTCCAGTGTTCCGGCATGACCGACCTTGCGGGTACCCATCGCACGCCTGGCCCTGGCCACCACGTCGTGCGACGTCATACCGCTCGGTTTGTCGACGATGAGGAGGCCGGGCGGCGGCGCGGGCCGCGAGGCTCGTCGGTGGGAAGGGGTGGGGCGTGGCACGGCCGCAGCGTAGCGGTGCGCGATCACGCCACGGCGGGCACCCGCTCGCGCTCCTCATGGCGGCGGTCCCAGCTGTGCCTGCGCAGCCGCACCGGCACCGATTCGCCGCGTGCGGCGGCCGCGAACACCTCGGCCCTGGCCCGCAGCCACCACACCGCCATCCGCCAGGAACCGAACACCAGCACGACGACCACGGACAGCAGCGCGACCCGGAAGTCGCCGCCGGACAGTTGCAGCAGCACCCCGATGAGCAGCGCGACCACGGTGGTGGCGACGAAGCCACCGACGTTGACAACACCGGTCGCGGTGCCGACCCGCCGCAGCGGGTTGTAGTCCCTGGCCAGTGCGAACCCGATCGTGGAGACCGGGCCACCCAGTGACAGCACGGCGAACGCGGCGACCAGCACGGCCACCGGCACCTGGCCCGGCCAGCTCAGCACCACCGCCCAGGTGGCCGCGGTCGCGGCCAGGTAGCTGACCGCCAGCGGCATCCGCGCCTCTGGCCTTCGCCCGACAAAGCCGCCGATCAACGGAGCACCCACCATGGCGCCGACCACGAAGACCATGAGCAGCGAGCTGGCGGTGGTCGGGGCGTACCCCTGGCCCTCGACCAGGAACGGCACTCCCCACAGCAACACCATCACGTTCTGGCTGAACGGCGCCGAGAAGTGCGTCCAGAACGCGAGCCTGGTGCCGGGCACCCGCATCGCCGCGCGCACCTGCCTACCCACCTCTCGCAGCGAGGCGGCCCGCGACTCCACCGTCCTCGCCGACGGCGTGTCGCTCACCCGCCAGCGGACCACGCTCGCGAACAGGACTGTCACCAGCCCCGCCCCCAGGAACGTCGGGAGCCAACCAGGTCCGGCCAGCAGCAGTGTCAACGGCAGCGTCGCGGCGAGATTGCCCGCGAATCCGAGCGCCCCGGTCAGGGCGGTCACCAGCATGTACTGCCTGCCGGGAAAGTGATTGGCCGCCAGTCGCAGCACGGAGACGAAGGTCAGCGCGTCGCCCAGTCCCAGCACCCCGCGGGCGACCAGCCCCAGCGAGTAGGTGTGCGCGACGGCGAGCAGGAGTTGCCCAAGCCCGAGGAACAGCAACGCGGCCGTGAGCACGTTGCGGGGCCCGAACCGGTCGACGAGCACCCCGGTGGGGATCTGCATGGCGGCGTACACGCCGACCTGCAGCACGGTGAACATGCTCAGTGCGGCGGCGCCGACACCGAAGCGCTCGGCGGCGTCGAGGCCCGCCACGCCGAGCGAGGTGCGGTGAAAGACAGCGAGAACGTAGACGAAGGCGGCGGTCAACCAGATCAGCCACGACCGCGCACTGGCTCGCGCGGCTTGCGAGGGCCGGGTCGGCAAGGGTCTCCCTTCACTGACGGATGTGGACGGCATACTGCGGGGGACGCCCGCGCTGCCGACCCCCAATGGATGTATCGACAGAGCGCCTCACGGCCATACCGAACGGCGCCGTGTCATTGCCCACATCCGCAACGCCTTCGTGCTTGTCACGCACGGACGGCGCCGACGACGGCCCAGTGGCCGGAGCGCCACCGCGCAACGACGAACGCCAGACGCAGCACCATGAACAGCGCCAACCCGGTCCAGATGCCCGCGAGCCCCCAGCCGAAGACCAGCGACGCCCAGACCAGCGGCAGGAACCCGAGCACGGCGCTGCCCACCGTCGCGTTGCGCAGGAAGCTCGCGTCCGCGGCTCCGAGCAGCACGCCGTCGAGCGCGAACACCACCCCGGCGACCGGCTGCAAGCCAACGAAGAACCACCAGGCGTTCGGGATTTCGGCGAGCACGCCCGCGTCGGAGGTGAAGGCGTGCGGCAACGTCTGCGAAAGCGCGGCGAACACCACGGCAAGCGCGATTCCCAGTGCCAGCCCGTACCGGGTGATCTGGGAAGCGATCCCGCGCGCCTGCCTGCGCGAACCGGCGCCGAGCGCCGCCCCGACCAGCGACTGCGCGGCGATCGCCACCGAGTCCAGCACAAGCGAAAGGAACGTCCACAACTGCAGCACCACCTGGTGTGCGGCCACCGCCTCGGTGGAGGTGCGGGCGGCCACGGCTGCCGCCGAGACGAAGCACGCCTGAAATGCCAGACTTCGCAGCACCAGATCCCGGCCGAGGCGAAGCTGGGCCCACATGACGCGAGGCCGGGGCGCAAGGCCCGCCCGCTGCTTGGCCAGCGCCCGCAGGAACAGTCCGCCCGCCACCGCCTGCGCCGCCACGTTGGCGACCGCGGAGCCCTCGAGGCCCAGCCCCGCCGGATAGACCAGCACCGGGCTGAGCACCGCCGACAAAGCGTTTCCCGCGAGCACGTACCGCAACGGCCGCACGGCGTCCTGCACGCCACGCATCCAGCCGTTGCCCGCCATCGTGACGAGAATGAGCGGCGCGCCGAACAGGGCGATTCGCAGCCACGACACCGCCTGCTCGGTGATCGCGGCGTCGCCGGACATGGCGCGCGCCACCGGTTCTGCGAGCAACTGTCCCGCGACGAGCACGATGAGTCCGACCGCGAAGGCCAGCCAGGTGGCCTGCACTCCCTCGCCGATCGCGTCGGCGCGCCTGCCAGCGCCGTGCAACCGTGCCGTTCGCGCGGTGGTTCCGTAGGACAGGAACGTCAACTGGGTGGAAACCAGCGACAGCAGCGTGCCGCCGAGTGCGAGCCCCGCCAGTGGCAACGCGCCGAGGTGACCGACGACGGCCGTGTCGACGAGCACGTACAGCGGCTCGGCCGCCAGCACACCGAGCGCGGGTATCGCCAGCCGCAGCACCCGGCGGGCGGGAACCCGCTCGTGCTCAACCGTGTCGCTCACGCGCCGAGCGTAGCCGGGGCGTCCGACGACTCGGCTACGCTCGGCTTCGATGCCCGAGTACGCCATCCTCATCCTGCCGTCGGCCAACCGTGTCTACACCGACACCTCACGTCGCCTGCTGCGTGCCGAACTGGCCGTGTTCGGCGACACCGTGCTTTCCACGAAGGTCGGTGAGTCGGCGACCACGACCATCGGTGGGGTCGACTACGTCACCTTCGGCACCGCCGCCCCATTGACCGACAACGACGTGGCGTACCTGTCGAATCTCTCCTCCGCCTACGCACTGTTCGAGGTCAGCGGGGAGCTGTTGCGACCGCTGACCATGACGCCGGTGGCGGAGTTCGACTCCGATCTGCTCACCATCCAGAAGTACCCCGGCAAGACCAACGAGCTGTTCACCAAGCTCGTGGTCAACCTCGCCGTGCTGGCCACCGACCGGCCCGCCGCGTTGCTGGGGCGCGGGTTGCACGTGCTCGACCCGTTGTGCGGCAGGGGCACCACGCTCAACCAGGCGATGATGTACGGCTTCGACGCCACCGGGCTGGAGCTGGACGGCAAGGACTTCGACGCCTACCAACACTTCATCAAGACCTGGTTGCGCACCAAGCGAATCAAGCACTCCGCGCAGGCAGGGCTGTTGCGCCGCAACCGGGTCCGGTTGGGGCAGCGGCTCGACATCGAGTACGGAGCCAGCAAGGAGCGCTACAAGGCGGGCGACACACGCACGGTCAGCTACTTCAACTGCGACACGCTGCACACCGACGAGCTGGTCAAGAAGGGCTCGGTGGACGTGATCGTCACCGACGCGCCCTACGGCGTGCAGCACGGCAGCCGCACGCAGGATTCGGCACTGTCCCGCAGTCCCCGTGACCTGCTGGCGGCCGCGGTGCCCACGTGGGCCAGGGTGCTGCGCAAGGGTGGGGCGCTGGCCGTCTCGTGGAACACCTACGTCGTCAAGCGGGCCGAACTGGCCGAGATCCTCACCGGTGCGGGCCTGACGCCGCGCGAGGAGGGGCCGTACACCGAACTCGCGCATCGGGTGGATCAGGCCATCGTCCGTGACGTGCTGGTCGCGACCAAGTGACGGTGCGTGTCGGCTAGCCATTGCCTAGGCGAGCCGCGCTCCACACCGAGCACGGGTAGCCGGTCGACGGCTCGGTCGGGCGACCCGGGCTCGCTAGCTTTCGGGATCCTCTTCCCTAGGCGGCCGGTAGGGGTCGGCCTCGCCAGCGGGTTTGGCACCGGTGGCCTGTCGAGCGATCTCCGCGTCGGCCTCACGTGCCTTCGCGAGCAGTTCGTCGATATGCCTGGCGTCGCTGGGAACGTTGTCCGCGACGAACGTCAGCGTCGGTGTGTAGCGCACCCCCGTGCCCTGACCGACCTTTGTGCGCAGCACGCCGCGAGCCGACTCCAGCGCCGCCGCGGCACCCGCGAAGTCCGGCGCGGCGTCCAGTGTCTGGCCCAGCACCGTGTAGTACACGGTCGCGTCCCGCAGGTCGCCGGTGATCTTCGCGTCGGTGATCGTGACGTTACCCAGCCGAGGGTCCTTCACCTCGTGCTCCAAGGCGGACGCCACGATCTGGGCGATCCGCTTGGCCAGCCTCCGTGCGCGAGCCTGATCAGCCACGACGCACCCCCTTATCCCGTATCAACCAGCCAACTACTCGTCGTCCGGACCAACAAGCCGCCGACGCGCCGACAACAACTCGAGGTCCGGACGTGCCGCCACGAACCGCTCGCAGGCATCGAGCACATCCCTCACCTGCTTGCCGTCCGCCGCCACCGCCGCCACACCGATCAGCGAACGGCGGTACAGGTCCAGATGGCCGGCCTCGGCCACCGCGACCTCGAACCGCTTGCGCAACTCCGCGATCACCGGCCGGACCGCCGAACGCTTCTGCTTCAGCGACCGCACGTCACCCAGCAGCAGCTCGAGTTCCAGGGCACCCACGAACATGGCATTCCCCTGCGCTCGTAGGCGGCTGGGCGGAAGTCAACCCGCCCAGCCGCCGAGACGACAACTACGCGCGCGGCTTCTCGCGCTGCTCGTAGGTCTCGATCACATCGCCGATCTTGATGTCGCTGTACTTGCCGAGGGTGAGACCGCACTCGAAGCCCTCGCGCACCTCGACGACATCGTCCTTGAACCGCCGCAACGAGCTGACCGGCAGGTTCTGCGCGACCACCACGTTGTCACGCAGCAGCCTCGCCTTCGCGTTGCGCCGGATCTCGCCCGCGGTGACCAGGCAACCCGCGATCGTGCCGAACTTGGAGGACTTGAACACCTCGCGGACCTCGGCCTTACCGAGCTCAACCTCTTCGTACTCCGGCTTCAGCATGCCCTTGAGGGCCTGCTCGATCTCCTCGATCGCCTGGTAGATCACCGTGTAGTACCGGACGTCGACGCCCTCGCGGGTCGCCCGCTCGGTCGCCTTGCCCTGCGCCCGCACGTTGAACCCGAGCACGATGGCGTCAGACGCCGTGGCCAGGTCGATGTCGCTCTCCGTCACGCCACCGACTCCGCGGTGGACGATGTTGAGTTCCACCTCGTCGCCCACGTCGATCTGCATCAGCGACGCCTCAAGCGCCTCGACGGTACCCGAGTTGTCGCCCTTGACGATCAGGTTGAGGGTGTTGGTCTCCTTCAGCGCGGAGTCCAGGTCCTCAAGGCTGACCCGCTTGCGCCTCGCCGCGTTCTCGGCGTTGCGGATTCGGGCCTGCCTGCGCTCGGCGATCTGCCGGGCAACCCGGTCCTCCTCCACGACGAGGAACGTGTCGCCCGCCCTCGGCACCGAGGTGAACCCGATAACCTGCACCGGCCGCGACGGCAACGCCTGTGTGACGTCGTGGTTGTACTCGTCGACCATCCGGCGCACGCGGCCGTACGCATCGCCCGCGACGACCGAGTCGCCGATGCGCAACGTTCCGCGCTGCACCAGCACCGTCGCCACCGGACCGCGACCGCGGTCGAGGTGCGCCTCGATAGCGACACCCTGCGCTTCCATGTCCGGGTTGGCCCGCAGGTCCAGCGCCGCGTCCGCGGTCAGCAGGATCGCCTCGAGCAGCCCGTCGATGTTGATGTTCTCGCGCGCGGAGATGTCGACGAACATCGTGTCGCCGCCGTACTCCTCCGCCACGAGGCCGTACTCGGTGAGCTGCTGGCGGATCTTCTGCGGATTCGCGCCTTCCTTGTCGATCTTGTTGACCGCGACCACGATCGGTGCCTTGGCGGCCTGAGCGTGGTTGATGGCCTCCACCGTCTGCGGCATCACACCGTCGTCGGCGGCCACCACGATCACCGCGATGTCGGTGGCCTGCGCACCACGGGCACGCATGGCGGTGAACGCCTCGTGGCCAGGGGTGTCGATGAAGGTGATGAGCCGCTCCTGGCCCTCCAGCTCGGTCTCGATCTGGTAGGCACCGATGTGCTGGGTGATGCCACCGGCCTCACCCTCGTGCACCTTCGTCTTACGGATAGTGTCCAGCAAGCGGGTCTTACCGTGGTCGACGTGACCCATCACGGTCACCACCGGCGGCCGCACCTGCAAGTCCTCCTCGTCACCGGCGTCCTCGCCGTAGGTGATGTCGAAGGCCTCCAGCAGTTCGCGGTCCTCCTCCTCGGGGCTGACCACCTGCACGTTGTAGTTCATCTCCGTGCCGAGCAGTTCCAGCACGTCCTCGGAGACGGACTGTGTCGCGGTGACCATCTCGCCGAGATGGAACAACACCTGTACCAGCGAGGCCGGGTTGGCGTCGATCTTCTCCGCGAAATCGGTCAGCGAAGCACCACGCGGCAGCCGGATCGTCTCGCCGCTGCCCTTGGGCAGGCGAACGCCACCGACCGAAGGCGCCTGCATGTTCTCCATGTACTCCTGGCGCTTCTGCCGCTTCGACTTGCGGCCCTTCCGGGAGGGACCGCCAGGGCGACCGAAGGCACCGGCGGCACCGCCGCGGCCGCCAGGACCGCCACGGCCACCGCCACCTCGGAAGCCGCCACCGCCACCGCCACCGGCAGGAGCACCGCCGCCCGGTCCACCGCGGAAGCCGCCGCCCCCGCCGCCGCCACCGGGACCGCCGGGGCCGCCACGGAAGCCGCCGCCCCCACCGCGGGGACCGCCGCCGCCTCGACCCGCACCGGTGCCCGCACCACCTCGGCCGCCACCGGGACCGCCACGGCCACCGCCGGGACCGCCCGCGGGACGCGCGGGCCGGGTGGGCATCATGCCCGGGTTGGGGCGTGGTGGCATGCTGCCGGGGCTCGGCCTGTTGCCGCCGGGCGCGCCACCGCGCGGGCCGCCCGAGGGACGGTCGCCACCGGGGCGGGTGCCGCGGTCACCCTGCTGCTGGCCGCCGCCTGGACGCGGCGGTGCCGGGCGCGGTGGGGGCGAGCCCGCACCGACGCCGAAGGGGTTGTTGCCGACCCGCGGCGGCCTGGGGCCGGGCTTCGGCCCGGGCTTGGGGCCCTGCGGCTTCGGCGGAACTACCGAGCCACCGGGCTCCTGCTTCTGCTCCTGCTTCGGCTGCTGCGGTTCGGCCTTCGCCGCGGGCGCCTGCTCGGCAGGCTTGGGTGCGGGGCCGGGCCTCGGCCCCGGCCTCGGACCGGGCTTGGGGGCCTTCGCCTGCGGCTGCGCGGGCTTCGCCTCCTGCTGCGGCTGCGCGGGCGTGCTCGCCTGCTTGGCCGAAGGGGCGGAGCCATTGCCACCTGACGGTGCGGCCGGCTTCGCGGCCTGCCTACCGCCGGATTTGCGCTCGGACTGCTTGGAGTCCTTGCTCGAGAACGCGTCTCGCAACCGTCGGGCGACTGGCGCCTCCACGGTCGACGACGCGGATTTCACGAACTCGCCCTGCTCCTTCAGCTTGGCGAGTACTTCCTTGCTCGTTACACCGAGCTCTTTTGCGAGCTCATGTACGCGGGCCTTGCCTGCCACTGCTCTCCTCAACTGATGAGGTCGGCGGCTGGACCCGCAGACCTCGTCCTATCGTCGCGCGTTCATGGCTTCAGCTTCACGGCTGACTCATGACGGGTCGACCTGCTTCCTTGTTTCCGACTGGACCCGGGAACTCCCCGAATCCGTACAGCTCTCGGCGAGCCGCTTCACATCATGCCGCATGCCGCTGGCGTCGAGTGCCCCCAGGACCCGTAATGCCCGGGGAAACGCTCGCCGCCGCTCGGCTTTGGACAGGCACTCCAGGTCTGGGTGCAACCAGGCACCTCGACCCGGAAGCCGCCGTCGAGTGTCGACGACAAGCCGCCCGTCCTCCGCGACGATGCGCAGCAACTCTCCGACCGACGCCCGCCGCCGGCACCCGACACAGGTACGAATGGGTGTAACTCCGTACCCCCCGTGTTCACGGTGTGTCGATTCCGACTGCGGGCGTCGCACCGTTACCCAGTTTAGCCCTTGGTCAATCACTCAGCCGAACCGGTCGCCGCGGCGTGCGGTGACTCGTCCGGATCGACCTGCCGCTGCCCCGACTCCGGCGCGGCATCGCTGCGGATGTCGATGCGCCAACCGGTCAACCTGGCGGCGAGGCGAGCGTTCTGCCCTTCCTTGCCGATGGCGAGTGAAAGCTGGAAGTCGGGGACGACGACCCGCGCCGTCTTGGCCCGCTCGTCCACGACCTTTACAGATACAACCTTCGCGGGCGAGAGCGCATTCCCGACGAACCTGGCGGGGTCCTCCGAGTAGTCGATGATGTCGATCTTCTCACCGCCGAGTTCACTCATGACGTTGCGCACGCGCGCACCGACAGGGCCGATGCAGGCACCCTTGGCGTTGACGCCCGGAACGGTCGACCGCACCGCGATCTTCGAACGGTGCCCCGCCTCGCGGGCCACGGCGGCGATCTCCACCGTGCCGTCGGCGATCTCTGGCACCTCCAGCGCGAACAGCCTGCGCACCAGGTTCGGGTGGGTACGCGACAGCGTGATCTGCGGTCCTCTGCCGGAGCGGGCCACGACCACGACGTAGGCCTTGATCCTGGCGCCGTGCTCGTAGGTCTCCCCCGGCACCTGCTCGGCGGCGGGAAGCACCCCCTCGGTCTCGCCGACCTGCACGATCACCATGCCCCTGGCGTTGGCCCGCGCGTCGCGCTGGATCACACCCGCGACGATCTCGCCTTCCTTCGCGGAGAACTCGCCGAAGGTCTTCTCGTGCTCGGCGTCGCGCAGCCGCTGCAGGATCACCTGGCGGGCGGTTGCGGCGGCGATTCGGCCGAACCCCTCGGGGGTGTCGTCCCACTCCTGCGCGATCTCGCCGTTCTCGTCGAGGGTGTGTGCCAGTACCCGCACGTAGCCCGTCTTGCGATCGATGTCGATTTTGGCGTGTGGCTGATGGCCTTCGGTGTGCTTGTACGCGGTCAGCAGAGCACTCTCGATTGCCTCCAGCACCGTCTCGAAGGGGATGTCCTTGTCCCGTTCGATCGCGCGCAACGCCGCGATATCGACGTTCACCTCGACTCCTCCTTCGGTCCGGCGCCTTCCCCGATCTTGCCGTAGGCGTCGTTGTCCAGCAGCTTGAGCTCACCTGTCGGCGGCTGCTTGAACTCGATCTCGATCACTGCCTTCGCCACGTCGGCGTAGGCCAGCTCGCGCAGGTTGCCGTCCACGAGCATCCGCACGCTGTTGTCCCCCGCGTTCCCGACACGGCCGACGAACTCGGCACCTTCCCGTGGTGTCACCCGAACGAGCCGGTACTTGGCCCGGCGCCAGTGTCGTGGCTTGGTCAGTGGCCGGTCGACCCCCGGTGAGGTCACCTCGAGCGTGTATGCCCCCGCGATCAGGTGTTCGTGATCGTCGAGCACCGCGGACACCGCCCTGCTGATCTCGGCCACCTGGTCCAGTTCGACGCCTTCCTCTCCGTCGACGACGACCTTGACCAGCTTGCGCCGTCCGGCCTGTTGCACGTCCAGCGCGTCGAGATCGAAACCCGCGGCCGTGACGGCGTCGGCCACGAGTGGCTCCAGCCGACTGGCGAGTTCGTTGGGCACCGTGATGCTCCCTGTTGTCCTTGTCAAGTAGTGGTCCAGCTTATCTTGCCGGGACCGCCTCGCGCCGTCCGTCGCACCCCGCTGGCAGGATGGCGTCCTGTGAGATCCCCTGGTCCGCTGACGCGTCGTGACCTCCTTCGCGCGACCGCGCTCGCCGCGCTCACCGCCCCGGTTGCCGCGGCGTGTTCCGGCGGCTACGACGACAGCCCCGACCCGCTGCTGCCACTGCTGCTGCGCGCCACGTCCGACGCCGAGGCGGCGGGCGCGCTGGCGGCGCCAGAACAGGCCGACCTCGCCAACCAGGTGGCACAGGCGCGCTCGGCACAGGCGCGGGCATTGCGCGCCGAGGTCGACCGGCTGAACCGGCCGGTTCCGGAGTCAGCGCCGTCCGCGCCGCCACGCACGGTGGACAGCATCGAAGCGCTCGGCCGTCGGCTCGCCGACGCGCGGCGGCAGGCGGCCGAACTGGTCCCGAAACTGCCGCGCTACCGGGCGGGGCTGGTCGGTTCGGTCGCAGCCGGGTGTGCCGGGTTGCAGCAGCTCGCGCCCGCTCTCGGTGCGGAGCAGCCCGGCGAGGTGAGCCACGTGGTCACGGGTGGGCTCGCCCAGGAATCTGTGGCCGCGTTACAGGAGGCACTCGCCGCCGAACACGCCGCGGTGTGGGTGTACGGCCTGGTGAGTGCTTTCCTGCCTGACGATTTCGGTAAGGGCATCGAAGCTGGCGCCGACGCGCACCGGGACCGCAGAGATGCCTGCGAACGGGTGCTTACCGCGGCGGGCGCGACGCCCCGCCCCGCCGAGCCTGCCTACCTGCCCCCGCAACCGGTCACCGGAACCGAATCCGCGCAGGCCGTGGTGATCACAGCGGAGACGGACGCGGCCAGAGCCTGGCACGGCGTGCTGGAGCACAGCGACGACGCGCGCCTGCGGGTGCTGGCCACACAGGCACTGGTCGGCTCGGCCACCAGGTGCACGAGTTGGCGAATGGAAGCGGGGGTAAGTCCCGCCGCGGTCGCGCTGCCCGGCCGAGGCGAGCAACGGCCGTAGCAGGCTCAGCCCCGCAACGCCGCCGACAGTCGCAACGCGTCGGAGCCGATCCGGGGCAGCAACGCGTCGTCGGTGTGCTCGCCGTAGAACTCCGACTCCACGATCGTCACTTCCTTGCCCTCGGACTTGGAGTGGTACTCACCTCCGGCCACCGAAGGTGCTCCCGGTAACGAAGCCGTGCCGTCCCGGACGAGGTCGTTGACGTTACCCGTGCCGTCGGTGTCGGTGATGAGCTTGAGCTGCTGGGCCTCCGTCGCGGTCGGCATCGTCACGACCACCACCGACACGAGGGCTCTGGCCTCGCCGGAGCGAGTCGTGTAGAGCGCCCGCACCACCCGCTCGCAGGGGTGCTGGGTGAACCAGCTCGCGACGTCACCGTAGGCGTTGCCCGCGCAGTCGGTCGACGTCTGCGGGCCCGCGACCACGGTGTAGCTGAACTCTCCACTGGTCAACGGGTTCTCCTCGGTTGGCGCGGCAACCTGCCCCGATACCCCGCCGCCGGAGCGGATGAGCCACCACACCAGGCCTGACACCACCGCCACGGCGACGAGGCCAACGGCGTAGAGCACGAGCCGGGGCCCCCGCTGTGGTGGGGCGGCTGGCGGGGACCCGGTGATCACGGGCATCGGCGAGGTGTCACTCACTCGGTGGTTGTACTGCTGTCCGGCCACAGGCGGTGACGGTAGTACGCGGCTCAACCAAGCGCCTCCACGACCCGCTCCACGTCGGCCTCCGTGTTGTAAATGTGAAAGCCCACCCTCGCCCTGCCCGCCCGCACGCTGGCCCGAACGCCCGCGGCGGCCAGTCGCGGCGCCGCGCCCTCGGTGTCCAGTGCCACGATGGCCGTACCACGCGGGGGCAGGCCCAGCCGGGACAGCAGCAGATCGGCCAGGCCCGTGCAGTGCCGGTAAACCGCCTTCCGGTCAAGCGAGACAAGGTAGGGCAGTGCCACCGCGGCGCCCGCGAACGGTAGCCAGGCGGGCGAGAGATCGAACCTCCGCGCGCCGCCCGCGAGTCGAAGCGGCAGCCCGTAAACGGTCTGCCACGGGTCCTCGCCCGCGTACCAGTTCGCCGCGACGGGCACGGTGCGCTCGGCCGCCTTCGGGTGCACGGCGAGCCAGGCGGCACCACGCGGGGCGAGCAGCCACTTGTACGACGCGCCCGCGACCCAGTCGGCCCATTCCAGCTCAAGCGGCAGCCAGCCCGCGGCTTGCGTGGCGTCGAGCAGTACCGGCACGGCCGCAGCCTCGCAGGCGGCGCGCAGCGCGGCCAGATCGACCAGCGCGCCGTCGGCCGACTGCGCCACGCTCACCGCCACGAGATCATGCCCCTCGACGTGTGCGGGCAGGTCGGCAAGCGGCACCTCGCTCACCCGAACGCCACGTCGTTGCTGCGCGGCGAAGGGAAAGGTGACGCTGGTGAACTCGCCTTCGGCCGTCAGCACCGTGGCGCCGTCCGGTAGCCCTGCCGCGACCATGGAGATCACCTGCGACACGCTCGCGCCGACGGCGACCCACTCCCCCGGCACGCCCACCAGCGCGCCGAACGCCGCTCGGGTCACATGTACGGCGGCGTCGTAGTCCGGCGGAGCCGCCGCCGCGGTGCGCCATCGCCACAGTTCGTGCTCGACGGCATCGGCCACAGGTACCGGTGGCACACCGATGCTGGGGGTGTTCAGGTAACCGTCGCAGCCGTCGAACTCGGCGCCGAACGCGTTTCGCACGGCCCCAGCCTACGGCGGGTCGCGGCGCAGGTCGCCGCATTACCTGCCGCGCGCCCGGGGTTGGATCACACGCGTTCGAGGAAAGGGCCGAACAGTTCGCCGACGGCGGCCTCGGCGAACTCCAAACCTTCTGCCTGCCCGATGTCGTAGATCGAGTAGGCCCCCGCGCCCGCCGCCGTTGTCGCGGTGAGTGTGAGCAACCCCTTGCGCCGCTGGAAGATCGACTGCGTCGCGGTCCACCCGATGATGCCGCGCCGTCGCAGCGCGACCGTGCTGCGCCGTAGGGCGCCGCTTCGGGTGACCAGGTAGTCGCCTGCGAGTCCGTGACCGAGGTTGCGGTAGGCGTCGAAAGCGACGGCCAGCGCGACGGGCACCAGCACGGCCGCGCAGATTCCCGCCAGCGGCACCAGCACGGGCACCGCGGTGAGACCAACCACCAGCAGCGGCACCACCACGGCGGCGACCGCGAGCAGTGCCCACCGCACCCGGCGTCCCCTTGCCGCGATGGGGTGAGCCAGCAGCCGTACGGACTCGGTCGGCGAGGCGGACTCGCGGAGCACGACGGCAGCCACCCGGTCGGCCTCCCTGCGCGGTGCGGGTGGCAGCAGCGTCTTGTGGTCGGTGCGCTCCTTGGAGTTCTGCCGCACGAGTCCGGTGGCCACCGCGTCCACCCTCGCCGCCCCGACCAGCCGGTTGCCCAGCGGTTCGACGAGTTCGACACCACGGAGTCGCCGCTCCTCCAGTGAGATGGACCGCCTGGTGAGCAGCCCGCGCCGCACCCGCAACGTGCCGTTGGGCTCACGTTCGAGCCGGAACCGCCCCCACATCTCCAGGAACAATGCCATCGAGCCCACGGCGAGGCCGGTGAGCAGCAGGGCGAGTACGGCGAGCGGTAGTGAAAGGTCGCGCAGCAGGTCCAGTGCCCAGGAGACCACACCGGACCGGAGCCCGAACCACTCGGCCACCTGCAGGATCACCCCGAAGAAGGCCAGTCCGAGCGTCGGCGTCAGAAACGACATCGGCGCGAACCGCACCCAGGAGGGTTGGAAGGTGGCGAGCCGACCGTCGGTGGGCGCGGGGGTACTGGCGGCGCGCGTGTCCCGGTGCAGCAAGACCGTGCGCAGGTCGTCGGCCTCGGTCCTGGTCACCGGGTGCAGTACCAGCGAGCTCTCCCCCGCCGAGGTCTGTTCCCCGGTGCCGAGCTTGACGTTCACCAGGCCGAAGGCACGCAGCAACGGTGGCGCGGTGATGTCGACGGCCCTGATGCGATGCCTGCTGAGCGTGCGCCTGCTGCGCACGACGATCCCCTTGCGCAGTTCGACGCGATCCGGCAGGACGCGGTAGCTGGTCCTACGCCATCGCACGTCGTCGAAGAGCCCGGCCGCGGCGATCAGCACCACCGCCACCGGCACGACGACAGCCGTGGCGACCAGCGGTGAGGCGCTGCCCGCGATCGCCGCCCCGGTGGGGAATCCGGCGGCAACGGCCACTCCGGCCGCGCGCAGGACCGTGACCGCTACCGTGCGTCTGTCCAGTTTGCGCCACACGGCAGGCCCAGCCTCCTCCACCCCGGGCGACTGACGCGAGGTGGTCACGTGGCGTCCCCCGGAGTTGCCTGGGTGGTGCTGGTTAGCTGCTCTGCGACCTGTGCTGCGAGCCGGTGGTCCAGGCCGGGGATCGTCACGGCCCCCTTGGCCGACGCGGTGGTGACCGTGACGGTCGCAAGTCCGAACAGTTGTTCCAGCGGCCCGCGCTGGGTGTCCACGGTCTGGATGCGCGACATCGGCGCGACTCGCCATTCCTGCCAGAAGAAGCCGGTGCGGGTGTACACCGCGTCGTCGGTGATCTCCCAGCGATGCACCCGGTACCACCACAGTGGAAGCAGGACCGCCACCGGCAGCCCCACCACGGCGACGGCGCCCGCGGCCACGAGCAGCCAGGCCGCTGCCGTGGAGATGACGGCGGCGAGCGACACCAGCGCCACGACCGGGATGCCCACCCACAACAGCAGGTTGGTCCGCCACCAGCGCAGCGCCCTGCGGTCGACCTGGTTTCTCGGCGGACGCAGCCGCAGGGAGGCGGTATCCCCCATCTGCGACTCCCTCCCCGACCCTACGGCTGGCTGGAGGCCAACACCTCGGCCAGTACGCCGAGGGCGATGTTGCGGCCGGAAACGACGGCCACCGTGTGGTCCGCCTCGCCCCCCGGCTCGACCTTGCCCGCCAAGAGGGCCGCCACCGCCGCGGCTCCCGCGCCTTCGGTGACCACACCATGCGTGGCCGCCAGGTGCCGCACCGCGGTCCGCAGTTCGGCTTCGGTGACGGAAACGATTCGGTCGACGTGCTTGGCGACCAGGTCGATCGTCACCGAACCCGGTTCCAGGTTCGCCGCGATACCGTCGGCGAGCGTGGGGCGCACCTCGATGGGGACCTGGTGGCCTGCCTTCACCGCCTCGGCCACGGAGGGTGCGGCGTCCACCTCCACCCCGACGATGCGCACGTCCGGTTGGGTCGAAGCCCACAACCCGAGCCCGGAGGCCAGCCCACCGCCGCCGACAGCGCACACCACGGTGAGCCGTCGCCCAGTGAGTTGCCCGGCGAGCTCGTGGCCGATGGTGCCCTGCCCCGCGATGACGTGCGGGTCGTTGTAGGGGGAAAGGAAGTACGCCCCGCGCTGCGCCAGCCGCAGCGCGTGTGCCTCCGCCTCGGCGTAGGAGCGCCCCTCGCGAACGAGCTCGATGTCGAACCGACCCAGCGCGGCGACCTTGGCGGACGAGGCGTTCTCCGGAACGACGACGGTGGCAGGGCGGCCCAGCCTGGTCGCGGCGAAGGCGACTCCGAGCCCGTGGTTGCCCGCCGAGGCCGTGACCACGCGCTCGCCCTGCCCGATCGCCGCGAGCGCGTTGAGGGCGCCACGTACCTTGAACGACCCGGTCGGTTGCAGCGACTCCAGCTTCAGCAGCGGCCCCTCACCCACGACCGGGGTGGGTGCCAGCGCTCCCCGCAGTACCGACCAGGCATGTTCCACGTCTTCGGCCGAGGGTGTGCGTACTTCTCGATTGCCCATACCGCCAGCCTGCTCCTTCCACTACCGCGCGGCCACGTGATTTTCCCGGCCGAACCGGGTTCGGGCAGGCGCTACCACCGAACGGGTTCGGCAGGCGTGTCAGCGGCCGGGGCGGCTCAGTCCGTGCTCGGCGCCACCACGGCTGAGCACGATCTGGTCGGTGCGTCGCAGCGCCTCGGTGCGGCGCGGCGTCGGCTCCGCAGTCGTAAGGTCGATCAGCCGGATCGGGGGGCCGAGCTCCACCAGCGTCGGTATGTACTCGATGCCGTCGACCACCCAGTCGCCGTGCACCCGGGTGAAGCGCAACCGCACCGCGATTCCCTCCTCGGAGACCCCGCGGGGCTCCGCGTGTCGCGCCACCGAGTTGCCGAGGCCGTACGCGACCCACTTGTCGCCGATGCGTTCGATGGGCTGGACCACGTGGGCGTGGTGACCAACGAGCACGTCGATGGCTTCCTCGTCGAGCAGCCGTCGCGCGAGCGCGCGCTGTTCCTCGGTCGGCTCGTGCACGTACTCCTGCCCCCAGTGCACGCTGACGATCACCACCTCGGCCCCCGCCTCGCGGGCGGCCCGAGCCTCGGCGACGATCGCGTCGGCGTCCAGCTCGTTCGACAGCCACGGCTTGTCCGGCGGTGTTGCAATGCCGTTGAAGCCGAAGGTGTAGGAAACGTGTCCCAACCGCACCCCGCCGACGTCCACCACCAGCGGCGTCACCGACTCCTGCTCGGTGCGCGCGGAGCCGGTGTGTTCCAGGCCCGCCCCGTCGAGTGCGTCGAGTGTGCTGACCACGCCTTCCTCGCCCTGGTCGAGCACGTGGTTGGAGGCGGTGGAACAGCCGTCGTAGCCGACCCTTGCCAGCGCGTCGGCCAGTTCGGGCGGCGCGCTGAATTGCGGGTAGCCACTGTAGGGTCCGCCCTCCCGCGCGAGTGGGACCTCCAGGTGGCACAGCGCGAGGTCGGCCTTGGACACCAGCGGCCGCACCCCCTCAAGCAGCGGGCCGTAGTCGAAGTCGTCGGGGCCCGCGTTCTCGCCCGCTTCGCGCGCGGCCTGCTCGGTGAGCGCGGGGTGGATCAGCACATCCCCCGTGGCCACGACGGTGAGGGTATCGACGGGGGTGGCAGTCGCGGATACACCCGAGCTCGCCGGGCCCTGCGGCAGTACCGGTTGTTCGGCGGGCGCGGTACCGCACGCGCCGGCCAGGAGTGTGGCACTGAGCACCGCCGCCACGGCACGACGATTCATGGATCAGCCTTTCGGGTGGGTGGCGCTATCCTGCCTTGTCACCCGCAGTGATCCAAACCACCCTCTCAGGTAAGGGTCTGCCACCAACCATCGACAGGTGGGGGCGCCGCGACCGCGATGCGTTGCCCCGGCTTCGGCACGGCGAGCGAGACGTCGAGCGCCTTCGCTTCCTTCCACACGCGGTCCACCGGATCGGTCCACGAGTGGGGTGCGAGGTTGAACGTGGCCCAGTGGACCGGAACGAGGAGCTGGCCACGCACGTCGAGATGGGTGGCCACGCCTTCCTCTGGCGTCATGTGGATGTCGGGCCAACTGCTGGCGTAGGCACCCACCTGTACGAGGGTCACATCGAACGGTCCGTGCCGCTCGCCGATGTCGTTGAAAGCCTCGCAGTATCCCGTGTCGCCGCTGTAGAACACCCGGTGTGCCGGGGTGGCGATCACCCACGACGCCCACAGCGTGTTGTTACGGGAGAACGCCCTTCCGGAGAAGTGCTGCGCCGGGGTGGCGACGATGCGAAGGTCGTCGATCGTGGTTTCGTCACCCCAGTCGAGTTCGATGATGCGGGAGTCCGGCACGCCCCACGCCCGCAGGTGCGCACCCACGCCGAGCGGGACGACGAACGGTGCCCGCTGTGTGCGCGCGAGTGTGCGCACCGTGGACATGTCTAGGTGGTCGTAGTGATCGTGGGACACCACGACCGCGTCGAGCGCGGGCAGGTCCGCAAGCCGGTGCGGCACCGGATGCAGCCGTTTCGGCCCGACCAGCCGGGACGGCGACGCGCGCTCGCCCCAGACGGGATCGAGCAGCACTCGCGCCCCGTCCAACTCGACCAGTGAGGACGCGTGCCCGTACCACGTCAGGTGGAGGCCGTCGGTGGGTGCGTACGCGTCCGGCTCCACGAGCGGCACACTTCCCGTCGGGCGGCGCGACCCTCGCCCGGACAGCAACTCACGAACGACTTCGCGACCACTGCCGTCCGGCAGCCACTGCGGCTGAACCAGGTTGCGGAAGGCGCCGTCACGAAACTGCGGCGAACCCAGCAGCGCGGCTTGATCGGGTGTTCCGCCGATCGCCGCGCGCACGCCCGATGCCGCCGCCGCGACACCGGCCGCCGTCACCGCGCCCATTCCCGCCGTCAACGTGCCCAGCAACCTCGCCATGTCCGCTCCCTCCTCCTCCTCGATCGATCTACCCCGCGCTCGAGCAGGGAAACGTGCATTGCGGTCATGGTGTTCCACGCGTTATCCGGTCGTGGGCGGCTAATCTCCTCGCCATGGACGCGCTGAGCAGCCTGCTCGACGGGCCGCGAGCCAGGGGCGCATTCCTGCTGCGGGTCGTGCTCGACCGGCCGTGGTCACTTCTGGTGCGCGACCGCTCACCGTTGACGCTCATCGCGCTGGCGCGGGGCAGCGCCTGGCTCGTGCCCGACGGTGCCGACGCCGTGCGGTTGTGCACCGGCGACGTCGCGCTCGTGCGTGGCGACAACCCCTACACCGTCGCCGACGATCCGGCCACGGCACCGACCGCGGTCATCGAGCACGGTCAGCGCGGCACGACACCGCAAGGCGAGCCGGTGTGCCAGGAGTTCTCGCTGGGGCCGAGGACGTGGGGCACCGCAGTGGCGGCGAGCACCACCATGCTCGTCGGCGCGTACCCGGTAGGCGGCGAGATCAGCTCACGGCTGCTGTCGGCGCTGCCCGAGGTCGCCGTCGTCGGTCGAGCCGAGCTGGAATCGCCGCTGGTCGAGTTGCTGGACGCCGAGATCGACAGGGAGCAGCCCGGCCAGGAAGTCGTGCTGGACCGGCTGCTCGACCTGCTGCTGGTGACGACCGTGCGCGCGTGGTCGGCGCACTCGGCGGCCGTGGGTTCCTGGTACCGCGCGCACACCGATCCCGTGGTGGGTGAGGCGCTCAGACTGTTGCACGACGATCCCGCGTACCCGTGGACGGTGAAGGAGTTGGCATCGAGGACCGGGGTGTCCCGCGCCGCTCTCGCCAGGCGGTTCAGCGAACTCGTTGGCGAGTCACCGATGGCCTACCTGACCGAGTGGCGCCTGGCTCTGGCCGCCGACCTGCTTCGCGAGCCGGAATCCACGGTCGAGTCGGTGGCGAGGAAGGTGGGCTACGGCAGCCCGTTCGCGCTCAGCGCGGCGTTCAAGCGGGTGCGTGGCATGAGCCCACGGCAGTACCGCGAGGCGAGCGGCTGAATCCGCGGGTATTGGCGGTGTCGAGCATTGGCGCGCTGCCATACTCACCGGGTGGACATCACCGCATGGGCGAATGCGATCGAAGAGGCCGGGAACCGGCTCGCCGAGGCGGCCCAGACGGCCGGTCCGCTGGCCGAGGTACCGACGTGTCCGGGCTGGCGGGTGCGTGAGCTGTTGCTGCACACCGGCGGAGTGCATCGGTGGGCGACCGAGTTCGTTCGGGGCAGGACGGTGCCGCTCGAACTCGCCGAGGCCCACGACATCGCCGACGACGTACCCACCGATTCCGAACTACCCGAGTGGTTCCGGGTCGGCTGCGCCACTCTGGTCGCCTCAGTGCGATCGGCTCCGCACGATCTGCGGTGCTGGACATTCCTGCGCGCCACCTCGCCACTGGCTCACTGGGCCCGCAGGCAGGCACACGAGACCACTGTGCACCGGGTCGACGCCGAGTCCGCGGGCGACAAGGTCGGCCCTGTCGAGCCCGCACTAGCCACCGACGGCATCGACGAGCTGCTCGGCTGCTTCGCCGTACGCTCGCGGCGGATGCGGCTGGAAGCACCGCACACGTTGCACGTGTCCGCCGCCGACACCGGCTCCGACTGGACGGTGTTGATCAGCGACGAGCGGCCGGTCGTTCGCCGAGGCATGCCGGACGGCACCGCGGACACCACGCTGCGGGGTACCGCGCAGGAGCTGTACCTCGCGCTGTGGAACCGCGCGCCGCTGAGGCCGCTGCACGTCGCCGGTGATGCCACCGTGGTCGAGGCCTGGCCGAGGCTGCTGCACGTGCGCTGGAACTAGCGGTCCCGAACGCAGAACTCGCGGGCAGGAACGGGGGACTCGCGGGCCTCAGGCCTGCTGCTGCTTGAGCACCCTGCGCAGGATCTTGCCCGTCGGTGATTTCGGGATCGCGTCGACGAACTCCAGTTGCCTGACCTTCTTGTATGGGGCGACCCGTTGCGCCACCCAGGTGAGCAACTCCTCGGCCTCGACGGTGGCGGCCGCCTTGGGCACCACGAACGCCTTCGGCGCCTCACCGCCCTCGGCGTGCGGCACGCCGATCACCGCCGCGTCGGCGACGGCGGGATGGCTCAGCAACACCGACTCCAGCTCCGCGGGCGCCACCTGGTAACCCTTGTACTTGATCAGTTCCTTGAGCCGGTCGACGATCCAGAACACGCCGTCGTCATCGACGCGCACCAGGTCACCCGTGTGCAGCCAGCCGTCGGTGATCGTCTCCTCGGTGGCCTCCGGATTGTCGAGGTAGCCGAGCATCACCTGCGGGCCGCGCACCAGCAACTCGCCGGTCTCGCCCGGTTCGACGTCGATATTGGTGCCGGGCCGTACCAGCCGCGCCTCGGTGTTTGGCGACAGCCTGCCCACGCTGCCCGGCGGGGTGGTGGGAAAGTCGCTGTCGAACACCTGATGGGTGCCGGGGCTGGCCTCTGTCATGCCGTAGCCCTGGCGGATCAGGCAGCCGAGCCGCTCCTCGGCGCGCTCGGTGACCGCCACGTCTAGCGGTGCGGCGCCGCACAGCGCGTACCGCAACGGCGAGAGGTCGTAGTTCTCCACGCCGGGTGCGTCGGCCAGCGCCAGCACCATCGGCGGGGCGAAGTAGGCGCGGGTCACCCTCTGCTCGGCCAGCGCCGCCAGGTAGCCGTCCAACTCGAAGCGCGGCAGCGTCACCACAGTCGCCCCGCCGAGCAGGCCGGAGTTCAGGATGATCGTGAAGCCGTAGATGTGAAAGAACGGCAGCACGGCTGCCTGCACGTCGTCGCTGGTGATGCGCCAGCCGACCCGGGTCTGCGCCAGGTTGGCCACGAGGTTGCGGTGCGACAGCCGCACCCCCTTCGCGGTTCCTGTGGTGCCGCTGGAGAACGGCAGCGCGGCCACGGTCGTGGCCGGATCGATATCCAGCCACGGCCTGGGCTCGCCGCTGTTGCGCAACTCGTCGAAGCCGCGAAGGCCGGAGCCCGCGGCTGGTTCCCCGAGCACGAAGACGTGCGCGATACCGGTCTGCCGCGCCACCTCTGCCGCCTTCTCTGCGACCTGCTCGGAGGTGATGATTACCTTGGCCCTCGACGCGGTCACCTGCTTGGCGATCTCGGCGGGGGTGAACACCGGGTTGATCGGCGTGACAGCGGCACCCGCGGCGATCGCGCCGTGCAGCGCGAGGGCGTAGCGCGGCTGGTTGTGGCTCAGCAACGCCACGACGTCGCCCGGCCGCACCCCGAGCGCGGCCAGCGCACCCGCGCAGGCCGAAACACCAGTGGCCAGTTCAGCGTAGGTGATGCGCTCGCCGGTGACACCGTCGAGCAATGCCACCTTGTCACCGAACCCGGCCGCCGCGCCGAGGACGTACTCGGTGAGCGTGACCTCGGGAATCTCGATGTCCGGCAGCGGACTGCGGTAGATCATGCTGCTCCTCGCTGAGCCTGGACCGGTCGCTTCAGGCGTAGAACCGGAAGACGGGCTGCGCCACGCAGGCGGGCTTGTCCTGCCCCTCGATCTCCACGACGAGGTCGGCGGTCAACTGCAGACCGCCACCGCCCACCTCCTCGACCCGCGCCAACCTGCCGGTCAGCCGCACCCGCGAGCCCGCACGAACCGGCGAGGGGAAGCGGACCTTGTTCAGCCCGTAGTTCACCTTGGTGGACACGTCGCCGACGTCGAGCAGGTCCGTCCACAACGGAATGAGCAGGGAGAGGGTGAGGTAGCCGTGGGAGATCGTGCCGCCGAACGGCCCTTCCTTGGCCTTCTCCTCGTCGACGTGGATCCACTGGTGGTCAC
Organism: Saccharomonospora amisosensis; assembly: GCF_011761185.1. Lineage (NCBI taxonomy): Bacteria > Bacillati > Actinomycetota > Actinomycetes > Pseudonocardiales > Pseudonocardiaceae > Saccharomonospora > Saccharomonospora amisosensis. The sequence continues at coordinate 3,284,715 of NZ_JAAOYM010000001.1, forward strand.
CGGTGGCATCGGCGAAGGTGTTGATCCGCTCCTGGGTCACCTCGATCCAGTCGCTGTGTCCGAGGTCCTTGCCCACCAGTGTGTTGACCTCGTCGAAGGCCACCCTGGTCGTCGCTGCCGTCACCTTCGGTTCTCCCCCTCCAGCCGCAGCACGCGAACGGCGTTGTCCTTCAGGATCTTCTGCCGCACCGCCGGCTTCATCTCGAGCTTGTCGAAGTCGCTGCGCCACCGGTCCGGGGTGATGAGGGGGTAGTCGGAACCGAAGAGCACCTTGTCCTGCAGCAGGCTGTTGGCATAGCGCACCAGCTGCGGCGGGAAGTACTTCGGCGACCAGCCGGACAGGTCGATGTAGACGTTCGGCTTGTGAGTAGCCACGGCGAGCGCCTCGTCCTGCCACGGGAACGAGGGATGCGCCAGGATGATCGTCAGTTCCGGGAACGTCACCGCCACCTCGTCGAGCAGCATGGGGTTGGACAGCCCGAGCTTGATCCCGCCGCCGCCCGGCATACCCGCGCCGATACCGGTCTGTCCGGTGTGGAACAGCGCGGGGACACCCAACTCCTGCGCTACCTCCAGCAGCGGATACGCGGTGCCGTCGTTGGGCGCGAAGTCCTGGATGCTGGGGTGGAACTTGATCCCGCGGACTCCGTGTTCGGTGACCAGCCTTCGTAGCCTGGCCGCACCCGCCTTACCCTTGGCCGGGTCGATGCTGGCGAACGGCAGCAACACGTCGGAGTGCTCGGCCGCGACCTGCGCGACGTACTCGTTGGACAGCGCGGGATGGCCGGTGGCGCCCTCGATGTCGACGGTGAACACCACCGCGCCGATCCGTCGCTGCCGGTAGTAGTCGGCGATCTCGGGAAGCGTCGGCGCGCGATGGTCGGCACCGAAGTACTTGGCCGAGGCCTCGAGGAACTCCTCCGGTAGCGACATGTGCCCGCTGCCGTCGGTCTCGACGTGCACGTGGACATCGATGGCGTCGAGCTGCGTGTGGTCCATGCTCTCCAGTTTCCTCGGCGGGGCCGGTATGTACGGGCTCAGTTCGCGGGAGGTTCGGGCAGCTTCTCCCCGACGCTCTGCGGCTCGGCCCCCACCGTGGTGGACCACGCCTGCGCGATCGCGTCGGCGCTCCAGCCACCGTCGGCGTATGCGGCCGCGACCTGCTGCGGGTGCGACCACAGCGAGAGCCGGTCGCCGCCGATGCCGATGCACTGGCCGGTAACATCGACGGCGGCGTCGGAAGCGAGGAAGGCCACCAACCCGGCGGCGTCCTCCGGGCTGCCGAACGCCAGTGCCCTGCGGGCGAAGGTCGGCATCGGCTCCCCTGCCCGCATCGCCTCGACGTAGCCCTTGAGCGCCGGGATTGTCTCGGTCATCGCCGTAGCCGCCACCGGGATGATCGCGTTGACGGTGATGCCCGCACGAGCCAGTTCCATCGACCAGGTGCGGGCGAAGGCGGCGATGCCTGCCTTGGCGGCGGAGTAGTTGGTCTGACCGAAGTTGCCTCGCTGGCCCGCGGGGGAACCGACGAGCACGAGCCTGCCGCCGTCTCCCTGCTCCCTCATCTGCCGTGCTGCCGCGCGGGCGCAGGTGAAGGTGCCCCTCAGGTGGACGTCGACGACGGTGTCGAAGTCGTCGTCCGACATCTTCCACAACACCTTGTCCCGCAGCACACCGGCGTTGGTGACGAGCACGTCGAGGCGGCCGAACTCGGAAACGGCGCGGGCGACGAGTGCCTCGGCGACCTCGGTGCCGCCCACGGCCCCGACCTCGGCGACGGCGATGCCGCCCGCGGCGGTGATCTCCTTGACGGCGGAGTCGGCGGTGGCCTCGTCGACGTCGTTGACGACGACCTTCGCACCCGAGGCCGCGAGTTCCTTGGCATAGGCCAGCCCGAGCCCACGACCGCTGCCGGTGACGATCGCGACCTTCCCGGTGAGGTCCATCGGAGACATCCCTTCCATCAGGTTTCCTGATATAAAGGTGTACTCATCAATCGTTATGGTTGTCAACCATTGTTTCCGTCATGTGGTTTGCTGGCAGAATGTGGTGACACCATCTGGACGAGGAGGAGCCATCGCCACCGCGGAGTCGATGCCCGAAGCCGTCCCGTCCGGCAGAGTCGGGTTTCTGCTTGCCCGCGCGGGCGGTCGCGCCATCCGTAATCTCAACCGCGCGCTGGAGCCGTTCGGCCTGCGCAGCAGGCACTACACGGTGTTGTCGGCCTCGGCGGAGCAGGGCGGGCTCTCACAACGTGAGCTCGGTGAGGTGCTCGGGGTGGACCCGAGTGCGGTGGTCGCGCTCGTCGACGATCTGGAACGTGCCGGCCTGGTGCGTCGCGACGCGCACCCGGACGATCGGCGCACCCGTGTCGTCGTCGTGACCGAGGCAGGCATGTCCACCCTTGACACCACCCGCGAACTGGCCAGAGGTGTCGACGACGACCTGCTCTCCGCCCTCAGCGACGACGAGCGCAGGACGCTGGAGCGGTTGTTGCTGCGGTTGGCCTCCTGACCGCGCCGCCTGCCACCCGCTCGCCTCAGACAATGGGGCAAAGCGGGGTCTCCTCGCGCGGCCCGTGCCTGCGCAGTTCGGTCCACGCCAGCGCCAGCCTGTCCACCAACTCCTCCAGTTCCCGCTGCGGGCGTGGGAACGGAATCCGCAGGTGATCGTCGTGCGCGCCGCTGGGGTCCATCGTCGAGCCCGGGATCACCTCGACGCCGTGCCGTAGCGCCAACTGCGCGAACACGTCGGCGCTGCTGCCGCCGGGAAGCCGCACCCACAACGACGAACCGCCGTCGGGGTGGCGCCAGGTCCACCCTGCCAGCCGGTCGGCCAGCAGCCGTTCCAGCAGCGCGCACCGCTGCCGCCGCAGCACCGCCTGCCGCTCACCGATCTCCTCCATGCGCGGCACCAGCCGGGCGGCCACCGCCTGCTCGAATACCGGACTGCCGAGATCGGCCAGCGCCTTTCGGCGAGCGCAACGCTCGATGATCCCGACCGGACCACGAATCCAGCCGATGCGCAAACCGCCCCAGATTCCCTTGAACGACTCCACCGTCAGCATCTCCGACCCGCCGCCGGCGTATGCGCCAAGCGGCGCGGGCAGTGGCGCGGTTCGCGACAGGTTCTGTCCGGCGTAGGCATTGTCCTCCACCACGGCGACGCCGTGCCGGGAGGCGAGTTCGGCGACCGTACGCCTGCGCGCGGACGACATCAGCACGCCTGCCGGGTTGTGGAACGTCGGCATCACATAAAGCAGCGCCGGCTCGTGTTCGGCCAGCGCGGCAGCCAACCCGTTGGGGTCGATCCCCTCCTCGTCCAGCGGGACCGCCACCAGGTTCACGCCTGCCTCACGGAAGATGTCCAGGCACGGCGACCAGCTCGGCGACTCCGTCACCACGGTGGCTCCTGGCCGCAGGTAGACCTGGGACAGCAGCACGAGCGCCTGGTGCGCGCCAGTGGTCACCAGTACCTCGTCCGCGGTGGTCGGCAGCCCGAAGTGGGTGTAGCGCTCGGCGACCGCCTGGCGCAGGGCGGGCAACCCGTGAGGGTGATACCCGGGCTCGGACAGCAACTCGTCCAGGTCTTCGGCGACCACCTCCCGCATGGCCTGCCCGACCTCTGCGGCAGCCTCGTCCGCGGCGCACGCCAGTGAGATCGTCGGACCGGGGCCGTCGATCAACCGCTGGAAGATGGCCGTGCCCTGGCCGCCCCTTACCCTCCCGTCACCGCGCGGGCCCCTGTTCCGCCCGTTGACCCGTGTGCCGCTGCCGCGCCTGCGGTCGAGTACGTCACGGGCGCGCAACTCGTCGTAGGCGGCCACGACCGTCGACCTGCTGACCGCGAGCGACCTCGCCAGCTCTCGCTCCGAAGGAAGCCGCTCCCCCACTTCCAGGGCGCCTTCCTCGGCGGCGCGAGCGAGCGCGTCGGCGAGCTTGCGGTACAGCGGGCCGGGCCCGGTACTCCACTCGCCGAGCAACGCCGCCAACGCGGCGCCCCGCTGAAATCGATCCACTTCCCCGCGCATTGGCCCTTCCTCGGAGTCCAATCTCCGCAGGAGTCTAAGAGGCATCGATCCAATCGCGAAGTGGACTGCCCATAGAAGAGGTATCTCTCATGCTCACCGCGTCGTTCATCCTCGTCGTCGCCGCCATGCTCGCCGGGATCGGCAGGGCCGTGTGGTTGCCCGGCCCCGCACCGGACGTGGAACCGCGGCTGGCGCGGGACGTCGTCGCGGGTCTGCTGGTGCTGTGGCAGGTGGGAGCCGCCCACGCCGAGCGCGTCGAGCACTACACCGCCGAGTTGAGCGGCAGGCCTGCCACGCGGCTTCAGCCCTGGTGACGGGAGTGGATGGACACGCCGGTCTCGCCGGGAGCCAGGTGCGGACGCAACACCAGGTCTGCGTCGTAGTCGCCACCGTTCTCGTGCCGAAACGGCAGACCGGGCAGCTCCTCCAGTTCCGCCAGCCGTTGCCGCAGCCGCTCCGCGGCGGCCGCGAAGTCCGCCTCGTCCGCCCGGTCAGCTCCGTAGACCGCCAGCGGTGGCAGTGCCTCGATACCGGAGTAGAAGAAGATGCCGTGGTGCACGCCGAAGAGCACCTCGCACAGTTCACCGTGGATGCCTCGTGGCCCGAATGACGACTCGCGCGCGCCGATCGTGGTGAGCACCATCGCCCGCTTGCCCGCCAGCCCGCCGTCACCGTAGCGCATGGTGCGGCCGGTGACGGGGTCGGCGACACCGAAGGCGAACCCGTTCACGAAGATCCGGTCGAACCAGCCCTTGAGTATCGCGGGCATCCCGAACCACCACATCGGAAACTGCACGATGAGGGTGTCGGCCCACCGCACGGCCTGCTGCTCGGCACGAATGTCGGGGCTGAGCCGGTTGGCGGCGTGCGCTTGCCTGGACACCTTGCTGACGAGCAGGCGTTCGTCGGGGTCGTGGCCGTAGTCGCACGGCTGCACCACCGGGTCCCACTTCATCGCGTACAGATCGTGCACACGGACCTGGTGTCCCAACTCGGTCAACGTTCGCACACCGTCGTTCTTCAGCGCCGCATTGAGCGAGCGCCGTTCCGGGTGAGCGAAGAGCCACAACACGTTCATGCCTCGATCATGTGCTCCGGCTGCCTCGCGATCGAGTGGCCCGAAAGCCAACCTATGCAAGAATCGGGCCATGAGCCGGTCGCACCGTGTCGCCGTACTGGCCCGCCACGGCGTCATGCCGCTGGAACTGGGTCTGGTGCACCAACTGTTCGGCGCCGCCCGCTCACCGGACGGCGAGCCGCTGTACGAGGTGGTGACCTGCGCGCTCACCCCCGGTGAGGTGCGCACCGACGCGGACTTCACCGTCACGGTGACGCAGGGTCCGCAGGCGCTCGCGCTCGCCGACACCGTGGTCATCCCGGCCACCCACGAGCCGGACGAGACCGAGCTTCACGGCAGACTCGGCCCCGCGCTGGCGGCGGCGCTGGCGCTCGTCCGGCCGGGCACCCGGATGGCGTCCATCTGCACGGGCGCGTTCGTGCTGGCCGCGGCGGGCTTGCTCGACGGTCGTCGCGCCACCACTCACTGGCTTTCCGCCGAGTCGTTCCGGCGGCTGTTCCCGTCGGTGGAACTCGATCCGGACGTGCTCTACACCGACTCCGGTGACGTGCTCACCTCCGCGGGCGAGGCGGCAGGGATCGACCTGTGCCTGCACCTGATCCGGCGCGATCACGGGGCGGCCATCGCCAACGAGGTCGCGAGGCGCACCGTCGTGCCCCCGCACCGGGAAGGCGGGCAGGCACAGTACGTCCAGCGGCCAGTGGCCTCGCCCCGCGAGTCGTCGACAGGGCGGGCACGGGCGTGGGCGCTGGCGAACCTCGACCAGTCGCTGTCGCTGCCCGACCTCGCCTCTATCGAGTCGATGAGCACCAGAACCTTCACCCGCCGGTTCCGGCAGGAGGTCGGCATGTCGCCGTTGCGGTGGGTGACGCAGCAACGCGTGGAGCGGGCACGGCAGTTGCTGGAACGCACCGACCTGCCGATCGACCGGATCGCGGCACAGACCGGCTTCGGCACCGCCGCCTCGCTGCGGCAACACCTGAACGCGGTGCTCGGCGTTTCCCCGAGTGTGTACCGGGGCACGTTCCGAGGAGTGCGCGTGGCGGAACAAGCCACGACTACACGGCGTTAATCAGATAGGTGGACTCTCCATCCAGCGACTGCCCCCATGACGGTGGTGAGCTCGCAAGCCTTCTCACGGAACGTGCCCGCCCTCGGACGCGTTGCTTCACCAGAAAGAGGGTGACGAATTGGCTAACGCCTCGACGACCGCGACCCGTCCCCGTTCCCGAGGTGCCACCGAAGAGCCTGACCTTGTCCGCTACTACCTCGACGAGGTGGGAGCGACCCCGCTGCTCACCGCGACCGAAGAAGTCGATCTCGCCAAGCGGATCGAGGCCGGTCTGTACGCTGCCGAGCTGCTGCGGCAGGCCGAGGACGGCGAGCTTGACCTGACGGCCCGCCACAGGCGTGACCTCGAGGTCATCGCCCGCGACGGTGTCCGTGCCAAGGATCACATGGTGCGCGCCAACCTTCGGCTGGTGGTCACGGCGGCACGCAAGAGCCGCAACACCTCGCTGCCGCTGCTCGACGCGATCCAGGAGGGCAATCTGGGGCTGATCCGCGCGGTCGAGAAGTTCGACTACCGCAAGGGCTACAAGTTCTCCACCTACGCCATGTGGTGGATCAGGCAGGCCGTGCAGCGCGGCAACGCGTTCCAGAGCAACACCATCCGGTTGCCCATGCACGTCGGCGAGCAGGTCGCCAAGCTCGACCGGCTGGAACGCACCCTGCAGGCCAGCGGCGACCACGAACCGACGGTGGAGGAGATCGCCGCCGCCGCCGAGATGCCCGTGGACAAGGTGGTGGCACTGCGCCAGGCGGGCAAGTCCACGGTCAGCCTCGACACGCCGCTGGACGAGAACGGTGACCTGAAGCTGGGCGACCTCGTCGCGGACACCACGGTGTCCGCCGTTGGCGAGGGTGTGGAGCGGCAAGCACTGCTCAACGAGGTACACACGGCGTTGGACAGCCTGCCCCCGGGTGAGGCCACGGTCGTGTCGCTGCGGTACGGGTTGCGGGACGGGCACCAGCACACCGTCGCGGAGATCGCCGAGCGCCTCGGCATCACGCGCAAGCGGGTGCGCACGCTGGAGCGCAAGGCACTGGAGCTGCTGCGCGAACCCCGTCGGCGCGCCGCGCTGTTCGACTGGGCGAGCTGACGCGCCCAGCCGAACAGCACAGTGGGGTGCCAAGCGTTGTCCCAGGTCATAGGATCGCTTGCGTGGACCTCCCCGTAACGCCGCCGGTGCGGCCGATGCTGGCCGCACTGGTACGTGAACTGCCGAGGGCGCCGGAACTACGGTACGAGCCCAAGTGGGACGGGTTCCGCTGCGTCGTGTTCCGCGATGGCACCGAGATCGAGCTCGGCTCCCGAAACGACCGGCCGCTGACCAGGTACTTCCCGGAACTGGTGGGGTTACTCGCCGACGCGCTGCCGAAGCGTTGTGTCGTGGACGGTGAGATCGTGCTGGTGACCGACGCGGGGCTGGATTTCGACGCGCTGCAAAACCGCCTGCACCCCGCGGCGTCCCGGGTGCGCAAGCTGGCCGAGGAAACCCCGGCCAGCTTCGTCGCGTTCGACCTGCTCGCGCTCGACGACCGCGACCTCACCGCCGCGCCGTTCGACGAACGGCGGCGCCTGCTCGAGCAGATCCTGGACACCGCGCCCGCCCGCGTGCACCTGACACCCATCACCAGCGACCCCGATGTCGCACTCGACTGGTTCAACCGGTTCGAGGGCGCCGGGTTCGACGGGGTCATGGCCAAGGCGGGCCCGAAGCCATACGAGCAGGATCGCCGCTCGATGTGGAAGGTCAAGCACGAGCGCACCGCCGACTGTGTGGTGGCGGGCTTTCGTTGGCACAAGGACGGTCAGGGAATCGGCTCGCTGCTGCTCGGGCTGTACGACGACGAGGGCACGCTGCACCACGTCGGTGTGGCGAGCAGCTTCGCCGCAAAGCGGCGCAAGGAACTGGTCGAGGAGCTGGCTCCGCTGCGGGAGGGGGCACTGCGGGAGCACCCGTGGCGTGACTGGGCGCAGGCGGCAGGCGAGGAAGGCGGCCGGATGCCTGGCGGGCTGAGCCGGTGGAGCGCGGGCAAGGACCTGTCCTGGGAGCCGTTGCGGATCGAACTGGTCGCCGAGGTGCGATACGAACACGTGCAGGCGGGCAGGCTTCGGCACGGCGGCAGGTTGGTCCGGTTCCGGCCGGACCGCAGGCCCGAGTCGTGCACCTACGCCCAACTGGAAGAGGTCCCGCCCGCCGAGTTGGAGGCGTTCTTCGACGAGGTGCGCGCCGGGTGAACGCGGCACGCGGCAGCGGACCCCGCGGCACTCAGTCGAGCGGACTCAGTCCAGCAGGGGGTTTCGCACCTTGACGGCACTGGTGAATCGGCTGAAGTCCCGGTCGGCCGACCACAGTTCACGTACGCCGTGCGCCACACAAAGCGCGGCGATTCGTGCGTCGTGGACCATGGGTCCGGCCACTCGTCCGCTGAGCAACAGCGGCGCGAGCTGGTCCCAGTAGCCCACCGGTTCGCGCAACACGGTCAGGGTCGGGGCAGCCAACCACGCGTTGACCTGCGCTACCGCCTGTTCTTGGGTGCTCGGCGGGTCGTAGATCTTCGGGTGCGTGCTGATGGCGTAGAACTCGTGCAAGCACGCCCAGGGAATCGCCCACGCCGACCGCCCTTCCGCGAGTTCCTTCACCAACTTGGCCGCGGGCGGGTGGAACTCGGCATCCCGCCGGTGTGCGTAGACGAGGATGTTCGTGTCCAGCGCGATCATGCCGACCGGCCGTAGATGACGTCTCTGATGTGTTCCCACCCCGCCCCACGGAACTCCGGCCGCAAACCGCGGCCGTCGACGCTGGCGTCCTCAAGCGTGAACCGCGATTCGCCGGTGCGTTGCTGGACGACGGTACGCAAGCCGCTCTCGATCAAGTTTCGCAGTGTCGTGCCTTCGCGGCGGGCGAGATTCTGCGCTTCCCGCAGTAGCTCGTCCGGAAGGTTCACCGTCGTCTTCATATGGCTGACCATACCATCCGAGCCATACAGCTGTAGAATTCCATCTTGCGGCCTTGCGTGGCTGGTGACGCAGGGATCGAGCGATATGCTGAATGCTGTGCCAGATGACGACGATTCACCGGAATCCGGCGCGGCAACCGGGCCGCGGCGCCGGGGTGCGCGCGGGAACGACGGCGTAGTAGTGGACGTCGCAGGCACACAGGTCAACATCTCAAGTCCCGGCAAGGTGTTCTTCCCCCAGCACGGCGAGACGAAGCTCGACCTGGTGCGCTACTACCAGGCCGTCGCCACACCACTGCTCGCCACGCTCGGAGGCAGGCCACTGCTCATGGAGCGCCACCCCAACGGCGCGGGCGGCAAGTCGTGGTTCCAGAAGCGCGTACCATCCTCCGTGCCGGACTGGTTGAGAACGACCGTGGTCGCCACGCCGAACGGCACCACGAGCGACGCGCTCGTCGCCGCCGACCTCGCGCACGTGCTGTGGGCGGTCAACCTCGGTTGTCTTGGCTTTCACGTGTGGCCCTACCACGCGGACGCTCCACAGATCACCGACGAGCTGCGGGTCGACCTGGACCCCTCCCCCGGGACCACGTTCGCCGATGTGCGGCACGCCGCCGTGTTGGCGCGGAGCCTGCTGCGGGAACTCGGCATCGAGGCTTTCGTCAAGACCACCGGTTCCCGAGGACTGCACCTGTACGTGCGACTTGAGCCGCGCTGGGACAGCTACCAGGTACGCGCGGGTGCCGTCGCGCTCGCCCGCGAGCTGGAACGCCGCCACCCTGAGTCGGTAACGGCGCAGTGGTGGAAAGAGGAGCGCGGCAGCCGGGTGTTCGTCGACTTCAACCAGAACGCGCCGCACAAGACGGTGTTCGGCGCCTGGTGTGTGCGCCCGCGCGTCGGTGGGCAGGTGTCGGCCCCGATCCGCTGGGACGAACTACCCGACATCGATCCGGAACGACTGACGATCGCGTCGGTACCCGCGCGGCTGGAGGCCGACGGCGATCCGTGGCAGGAAATGTACGAGCGCCCGCAGTCACTGGAACCGTTGCTGGAGCTGTCACGTCGGGACATGGACAGCGGGCTCATGGACGCACCATGGCCACCGGTGTATCCCAAGCAGCCCAACGAGCCACCCAGGGTCGCGCCCAGCAGAGCCCGACGCGAGTGAGCCGCAAGCCCCGCTACTTCTTCCTGGCCTTGGCCGTGCGCCTTCCGCTGGCCTTGCGCAGGGCGTCGACGAGTTCCTGCTTGTTCATCGAGCTGCGACCCGAGATGTCGAGCTCCCTTGCCCTTTCGTAGAGGTGCTGCTTGCTCGCGCCAGCGTCGACACCGCCCTGGGTCCTCGCAGGACGCTGGCCCGCACCACGCTTGGCCTGCTCGTCCGACGGTCCCTTGCGTTCCTTGGGCTCCCAGTGGTCGCCGACCTTCTCGAACGAGTGCTTCAGTGCCGCGAAGGCGGTCTGGTGGGCCCGCCTGCCCTCGCCGTAGGTCTCGACAGCCGAGTCGTGTGCCTTGATCCAGGTGCGCTGCGCCTTCTTCGGCGAGCGCTCGATCGTGCTCGGCAGCTCCTGACGTCCCGGCACGGCTACTCACCTCCACAACTCGATTCCTCACTCGGCCGGTGGTTTACCGCGTCACGGCGTGTCCAAACCGTTCAACCGTTCACCTGCCGCTGGGGTAGGTCCGTGCCGCCTCGGGAACGGGTTCGCGCTCCAGCGGCCGCAGCGGTGTGAGCGCGGAGGTCGAGTCGCAGTGCACCAGCGCGTCGTAGCGCTCGGCGAGCACCGTGGGCACGTAGTTGCCCGCCCGCTCGGCCTGCGGTCGGTACACCACACCGATGGCCCTGTGGTCACGTACCTGCCGCAACCACTCGTGCGAGCCGGCGCCGAAGACGAACAGTGAGTCTCGCTCTCCCACCGCCTCGTGCAGGAGTGCCTCCGTGCTGCCCGGCCTGGCGTCGGGCACGCGCATCCGTCGTGGCGGGGAGCCCCAGCTGTCCGCGGCGACCACGCTGCCGTGGTGGGTGGAGAACCCGACGGCCACCACGTCGTTGGCGGGGTGCCGCTCGCGCACGAGTTGGCCGAGGTTGACAAGGCCGGCCCGCTCCATGTCGGTGGCCCTGGCGTCGCCGATGTGACTGTTGTGCGCCCACACGACCGCCTTCGCACCGGGACCGTACACCCGCATCAGGCGCTCCAGGGTGTCTACCATGTGGCGGTCGCGCACGTTCCACGAAGCCGGACCGCCGGAAAGCAGCTCGCGGTAGTAGCGTTCGGCGCCCTGCACGATGCGGGCGTTCTGTTCGGCGACGAACCGCTCGTCCAGACCGGGCAGTGGTTCCTCGTCGCTGTCGCGCCTGAGTTCGGTGAGCAACCGCACCACCTCGTCGGCGCACCCGTCTGGCACCACGGCGATCCCACGTCCGTGGGCGACGGGGTCCTCGGGGTCCTCGCCGTAGGCGTCGAAACACCGCATCGCCGCGCGGGCCGCCTCGACCTGATCGGGTTCGTGCTCCGACAGGTAGCCCAGCACGGCCCGCAGTGAGTCCCACAGGCTGTAGACGTCGAGGCCGTGAAAGCCAACCGGAAGGTCGGCGAAGCGACTGGCGTTGAGCAGCCGCAACCAGAGCGCGAAGTCGGAGACCTCCTCGTTGGCCCACATCCACCGCGGCCACCGCTCGAAGGTCGCCAACACCTCTTGCGGGTCCGAAGGTGCACCGGGCGTACCGGCGAGGCTGCGGTGCAGGCGGTGGCAGTCGGGCCAGTCGCCCTCAACGGCCACGAAGGAGAATCCCAGCTCTGTGATCAGCCGCTTCGTCAGCTCCGCGCGCCAGCGGTAGAAGTCCGACGTGCCGTGCGAGGCCTCTCCGAGGAGCACGTAGCGCGCCGTGCCGATCCGTTCCACCACCGGGTCCAGGTCGTCGACCCGGCGCAACGCGATCGCTTCCCGCCGCACGCCGTCCACAGTGGAGCTGCGGCTACCCTTCGCGCTCGTGCGGTCACCCATCGTCGTCGAGGTTGGCCTGCTCGGCCGCGATCCGCCGCCACGATTCCACCTCGGCCAGCAGCCCGTCGAGGGTCTCCACGGCCGAAGCGGGCCTGCCCTCCCGCAGTTCCCGCTCCGCTCTGCCGCCCGCCTCGGCGAGCCGCTCAGCCAGCCCACCCGGCGCGACGACGCTGTCGTGCCGCCAGTCCTCCGGACGTACCGGGGCGGTCTCCCACTGGTTCATCGTTACGGTCAGTGCCCCATGCCCTCACCGACTAAACCTCATATATTGCCCGACTATGGGACGTCACCGGATCGCACTCATTCGAGGCGACGGCATCGGGCCGGAGCTGATGGACGCCGCGCTGCGCGTGCTCGACGCGGCGAGTGAGGTCGGCGGCGTCGAACTGGAATACGTCGAGGTCGACGCGGGCGCCGACACCTACCGGCGCACGGGGGCCGGGTGCTCCTCGGCGGACGTCGAGCGACTGCGACACGAGGTGGACGCGACGTTGAAGGGTCCGGTCGGGCTGCCTGACATGCGGTTACCCGACGGCACCGAGGCCGGGTTGCTCGGTGGCATCCTGCGCACCGGACTCGACACCTACGCCAACGTCCGCCCCGTCCTGCTGCTGCCGGGGGTCACCTCTTGCCTTTCGGGTAGGAAGGCGGGCGACATCGACTATGTCATCGTGCGCGAGAACACCGAGGGCCTTTACGCCTCGCGCGGCAAGGGCGTCGGTAACGAGTGGGCGGTGGCCGACACCCTGCTGGCCACGAGGGAAGGCACACTGCGTGTCGCGCGCAAAGCCTTCGAGATCGCCGCGGGCCGCGACGGCGCGCCAGGGGATGGCGTGCGAAGAGTGACGTGCGTGGACAAGAGCAACGTGTTGCGCAGCCACGCGCTGTTTCGCCGACTCGTCACCGAGGTCGCAGAGGACTGGCCCGGCATCGAGGTGGAGTACCTCTACGCCGACGCCGCGGCACAGGCGCTCGTGCTGCGACCCGAACACTTCGACGTGCTCGTGATGGAGAACTTCCTCGGCGACGTGCTCAGCGACCTCGGCGGAGCCACGGTCGGCGGCATCTCGCTGTGCCCCTCAGGGAATGTCGGTGCAGGCGCGGCCTATTTCGAGCCGATCCACGGCAGCGCGCCGTCACTGGCGGGCAGGGGCGTGGCCAACCCGGTCGGGCAGTTGCTTGCCGCCGCGATGATGCTCGACCACCTCGGGGAGCACACCGCCGCCGTGGCCGTCCGGTCGGCGGTGTCCGCCGCGCTTGCCGACGGCACCGCTCGTATCGAGCAGGACGGCTCGGCCCGGGGTGGGGCCGACACCGTCGCCGACGCGGTGGTCACCGCACTACGCGCGGGCCGCTGATCACCTCACCACGTGGTCGACGAAGCCGTAGTCGCGTGCCTCATCGGCGGTGAACCAGCGGTCCCTGTCGGCGTCGGCGAGGATGCGCTCCAACGGCTGGCCGGTCTGGCTCGCGGTGAGTTCGGCGATGTGGCGCTTCATGGCGCCGAACACGTCCGCCTGGATGCGAATGTCGGTGGCGGTCCCCTTGATGCCCGCCGAAGGCTGGTGCATCACCAGCCGGGCGTTGGGCAACGCGAACCGCTTTCCCGGCGTTCCCGAGGACAGCAGGAACTGTCCCATGGAGGCGGCGAAGCCCAGCGCCCACGTGGACACGTCGGGTTCGATGAGCCGCATGGTGTCGTAGATGGCCATCCCCGCGGTCACCGAACCGCCGGGCGAGTTGATGTAGAACTTGATGTCACGCTCGCTGTCCTCGGCGGCCAGCAGCAGCAACTGGGCGCAGATGCGGTTGGCGACCTGGTCGTCCACTTCGGAACCGAGGAACACGATCCGCTCGGTGAGCAGGCGTTCGAAGACGGGCTCCTGGGATTCGGAGGTTCCCGCCGATCGCAGTGACGGTGTTCGCAGCAGAGTGCTCATGTCCGCGACGCTAGCCTTAGCTGGGCCCGTTGTGGGCGTCGTTCGCCCACGGCGGAGCGTGCAGGGCGGTTGCGCTGTGAGCGGACACACCAACAGCCGGCGATGCTCACCCCCTGCGCAGCGGTTGTGATATAGGCGAAAAGGGCTCGGCGTGCGTGACCTCGTGCTGGGAGACTTGACCTGTGCGATGGCTGAAGCTTGAGGGTGCGGTGAATGTGCGGGACCTCGGTGGCATCCCCACCGAGGATGGTGCGACAACCGCCCCCGGCCGGTTGTTACGGTCGGACAACTTGCAGGACCTCTCCTCCGGTGACGTTTCCTACCTGCTTGGCACCGTTCGGCTGAGCACGGTGGTGGATCTGCGTACCAAGGCCGAGCTGCACGCGGAGGGACCCGGCCCGCTGACCAGGGTGGAGCAGGTGGTGCACGAGCACCACTCGCTGCTGCCCGAGCACGCCTGGAACGCCGCGGCCGAGGCGCTGCTGGTGCGTCGCCGCATGGAGGTGGAGCGCTACAGCGGTGACCCCGCCTGTGCCCACTACCTCGGCTACCTGGAGGAGCGCCCTGACAGCGTGGTCGGCGCGCTACGGGCGGTCACCCGGTCGCACGGTGCGGCGCTGGTGCACTGCGCCGCGGGCAAGGACCGCACAGGGGTGGTGGTCGCGTTCGCGTTGTCGGTGGCGGGAGCTCAGCGCGACGAGATCGTGCGCGACTACGCGGCCACCGGTGAACGGATCGCCGCGATCCTGGAGCGGCTGCGCGGGTCGGTGACCTATGCCAAGGACATCGACCGGGTACCGCTGGACAAGCATGTGCCGCGCGCGGAAACCATGGCGGAGTTCCTCGACCACATCGACAAGCGTTATGGGGGCGTGCCGGACTGGCTCGGCGAACACGGCTTCGCCGACGACGAACTGGAAGCGCTACACCGCAAGCTGCGGGACTGACCCCACCGTCAACCCCGCGAGTCCCCCGCTCAGGACCGCGAGTTCTGCACTCTCGCCCGCGAGTCCCTCAGTGCGGGCAGCGAGTTCCGCATTGCCAACGGCGAACCCGGCGAAACCCACCTGGCTGGGCCGCCCACCTGCGTTGCAGGAACGCAGAACTCGCGGGCAGGAACGCAGAACTCGCGGGCAGGAACGCAGGACTCGCGGGGTGGGTGGGTCAGGCGCCGTAGACCGGTTCCGGCTCCGGGGCACGCTCCAGCAGGCGGGCGACGACGGGGCCGAGCTCGGCGGGCTCCCAACGTGCTCCCTTGTCCTCCGAGGGGCCGTGCCGCCACGACTGGGCCAGCGACACCTGACCGCCTTCGACCTCGAAGACCCTGCCGGTCACCTTCGCCGACTCCTCGCTGCCCAACCACACCACCAGCGGTGACACATTCTCCGGCGCCATCGCGTCGAACCCGTCCTCAGGTGCGGCCATGTCCTCGGCGAAAGCCTGCTCGGTCATGCGCGTGCGCGCCGCGGGCGCGATGGCGTTCACCGTGACGCCGTAGCGAGCCAGTTCCGCGGCGGCCACCACGGTCAACCCCGCGATACCCGCCTTCGCCGCCGAGTAGTTGCCCTGCCCCACGCTGCCGAGCAGCCCGGCGCCGGAGCTGGTGTTGATCACCCGTGCGCTGGGGGTACGGCCCGCCTTGGCCTCGGCCCGCCAGTACGCGGCAGCGTGCCGCAGGGTCGCGAAGTGCCCCTTCAGGTGCACCCGGATGACCGTGTCCCACTCCTGCTCCGCCATGTTCACCAGCATCCGGTCGCGCAGGAAGCCCGCGTTGTTCACCAGCACGTCCAGCCTGCCGAACTTCTCGACGGCCGTGTCCACCAGTCGCTGCGCACCTGCCCAGTCGGCGATGTCGTCGGTGTTGGCCACGGCCGAGCCACCCGCGGCCTCGATCTCGGCGACAACCTGCTCGGCCGGGCCGCCGGAGCTGCCGCTACCGTCCAGCCCGACACCGATGTCGTTGACCACCACTCGGGCGCCTTCGCGGGCGAACGCCAGCGCGTGCTCGCGCCCGATGCCCCTGCCCGCGCCGGTGACGATCACGACCCGGCCTTCCACGATTCCTGTCACCGTCACTCCTTGTCATGTCGTGCGTTGGCGGCGGCGAGGAACGAGGGCACCTCTCCCCCGCCGTGTACCGCCAGCGTCGCGCCGCTGACGTAGGACGCCAGCGGGGAAGCCAGGAACGCCACGCAGGCACCAATCTCCTCGGGCTCGGCCAACCGTCCGAGCGGGACGGTCGCGCCGACGGCCTCGACTCCCTCGTTGTCGCCGTAGTGCAGTTCCGCCTGTTCGGTGCGCACCATGCCGACACGCAGGGCGTTCACCCGTACCTTGGGTGCCCACTCCACGGCCAGGCTCGCGGTGAGGTTGTCCAGTCCGGCCTTTGCGGCCCCGTACGAGGCGGTGCCCGGGGACGGTCGCGCGCCGCTGACGCTGCTGATGTTGACGATCGCGCCTCCGGACTCCTGCCGCTGCATCACCGCGTTGGCGCAACGTGCGACGGACAGCGGGGCGAGCAGGTTCAGGGCGACGACCTTGGCGTGGAAGTTGGCCGAGGCGGTAGCGGCGTCGGCGAACGGCGCACCACCGGCGTTGTTCACCACGATGTCGAGCCGCCCATGCTGCTCTGCGATCCGCTCGACCAGCCGCTCGACATCGGCGGGCTCTCGCACGTCGCACCGCTGGAACTCCACGCCCCGATCGAGCCGCTCCGGATCCCGGCGCGCGCAGGTGATGACCGTGGCGCCCGCATCGAGCAGAGCCCCGGTAATGCCTGCCCCTACGCCACGGACACCTCCGGTGACGAGCGCCACCGCGCCGTCAAGGCGCAAGTCGAGCGCCACGCCATTCCTCCTTCCGGCCTGTACTCGCGCCAGGCACACTGCTAACTTACCAAGCAAGTGCTAGGTTAGGAAGGCGTATGGCAGACGTCATCTCCACGAACCGCGTGGAGCCGGGAATCGCAGTGGTGACAGTGAATTCCCCTCCGGTGAACGCCCTCACCGTGCAAGGCTGGTTCGACCTCGCCGAGGCGATCACCGCGCAGGGCCGCGACCCGGAGTGCCACGTCGTGGTGCTGAGAGCCGAGGGACGTGGCTTCAACGCGGGCGTGGACATCAAGGAGATCCAGGCGGATTCCGCGTACGGGGCGCTGATCGGCGCCAACCACGGTTGCGCGGCCGCGTTCGCCGCCGTGTACGACTGTGCGGTGCCGGTGATCGCAGCGGTGCACGGGTTCTGCCTCGGCGGCGGGATCGGGCTCGTCGGCAACGCCGACGTCGTCGTCGCCTCCGACGACGCGACGTTCGGGCTGCCGGAGGTCGACCGTGGCGCGCTCGGCGCTGCGACGCACCTCGCCCGCCTCGTGCCGCAGCACCTGATGCGCACGCTGTACTACACGGCGAGCACGGTGGACGCCCACCAGTTGCACCACCACGGCTCGGTGTACCGGGTGGTGCCGCGCGCCGAACTCGACGAGGCCGCGCTTGCGGTGGCAAGGCAGATCGCCGACAAGGACACCAGGGTGATCCGCGCCGCCAAGCAGGCCCTCAACGGCATCGACCCACAGCCGGTGCACCGCAGTTACCGGTACGAACAGGGCTTCACCTTCGAGTTGAACCTGGCCGGTGTCTCCGACGCCGCGCGCCAGGACTTCCTCGACAACGGCAAGGGAGAGTGATGGCGGACAAACGGATGAGCGCCGACGAGGTCGTCGCCGAGCTTTCCGACGGCATGACCATCGGCATCGGCGGTTGGGGTTCGCGGCGCAAACCGATGGCGCTGGTGCGGGCCATCCTGCGCTCGTCGCTGACCGACCTCACCGTCGTCTCCTACGGCGGGCCCGACGTCGGGCTGCTCGCTTCCGCGGGTCGGATCCGCAAGCTGGTGTTCGGATTCGTGACGCTGGACTCCATCCCGTTCGACCCGTGGTTCGGCCGCGTGCGCGAGAGCGGGCAGATCGAGGTAACCGAGTACGACGAGGGCGTGTTCGGCACCGCGCTGTCGGCCGCCGCGCAGCGACTACCGTTCCTGCCCACCCGTGCCGGGCTGGGTTCGGACGTCATGCGGCTCAACCCGCAGCTGCGCACCGTCAGCTCCCCCTACCCCGACGGCGAGGAGCTGCTCGCCGTGCCACCGCTTCGGCTCGACGCCGCGCTGGTGCACCTCAACCGCGCCGACGCCCGTGGCAACGCGCAGTACCTCGGCCCTGACCCCTACTTCGACGACCTGTTCGCGTTGGCGGCCGACCGCTGCTTCGTCTCCGCCGAGCAGGTGGTGGACACCGCCGAGCTCACGGCTACCGCGCCGGTGCAGAGCCTGCTGCTGAACCGCTCCGCCGTGCACGGTGTGGTGGAAACCCCACGCGGGGCGCACTTCACCAGCGCCGCGCCCGACTACGGCCGCGACGAGAAGTTCCAGCGGCACTACGCCGAGTCCGCGAAGGACCTCGAGGTCTGGCCCAGGTTCGTCGACCGGTTCCTCTCCGGAGACGAACGAACCTACCTATCCGAAGTGGACAAGTTCACCCGGGAGGCGGCATGACGAACGCGACACGTGCCGAGGTCGCCGCGGTGGCCTGCGCGGAGCTGTTCCGGGGCGACGGTGAGATCGTGGTGAGTCCGATGGGCCTGCTGCCGTCGCTTGGAGCGCGGCTTGCCAGGCTCACCTTCGAGCCCGACATCCTGCTCAGCGACGGCGAGGCCTACCTGCTGGCCAGCACGCCAGGTGTCGGTGAGCCGATCGTTGAAGGCT
This sequence comes from Saccharomonospora amisosensis, assembly GCF_011761185.1. Classification (NCBI taxonomy): domain Bacteria; kingdom Bacillati; phylum Actinomycetota; class Actinomycetes; order Pseudonocardiales; family Pseudonocardiaceae; genus Saccharomonospora; species Saccharomonospora amisosensis. The sequence goes on from NZ_JAAOYM010000001.1 coordinate 3,303,550, forward strand.
GGCAGCCGTTCCGCAAGGTGCTCGACACCGTGGTGCCACACGGCAAGCGGCACGTGGTGATGGGAGCCAACCAGGTCGACCGCTACGGCAACCAGAACATCTCCGCGATCGGGGACCACGCACGGCCCAAGAAGCAGTTGCTCGGCGTGCGTGGCGGGCCGGGAAACACTGTCAACAATCGCACGAGTTACTGGGTTCCCCGACACAGCACACGGGTGTTCACCGAGCGGGTCGACGTGATCTCCGGCGTTGGCTACGACAGCGCACGCGCTGCCGGGCCGAGCGCACGCAAGTACCACGACGTCTACCGGGTGGTTACCAACCTGGCCGTGCTCGACTTCTGCGGGCCGGACAACGCGATGCGGCTGGTGTCGGTCCACCCCGGCGTTTCCGTGGACGAGGTGGTCGCCAACACCGGCTTCGAACTCCACACCGGCGACGTGGCAGAGACCAGGCTGCCCACCGACGAGGAGTTGCGGCTGCTGCGTGAGGTGATCGACCCCAAGTCCACTCGGGATCGTGAGGTGCCGTCGTGACCACCGCAGCGACGCTGCGGACCCCGCTGACCGAACTGATCGGCGTGCGGCACCCGGTGGTGCAGACCGGAATGGGCTGGGTCGCGGGGCCACGCCTGGTGTCGGCCACCGCCGAGGCGGGAGGGCTCGGCATCCTGGCCTCGGCCACGATGACCTACGACGAGCTGGAGCCCGCGGTCAAGGAGGTCAAGGGTCGCACCGACAAGCCGTTCGGGGTGAACCTGCGGGCGGACGCCGAGGACGCGGACCGCAGGGTCGAGCTGCTGATCAGGGAGCGGGTCAAGGTCGCCTCGTTCGCGCTCGCCCCGCGCAAGGAGCTGATCGCGAAGCTGAAGGACGAGGGCATCGTGGTGGTGCCCTCGGTCGGCGCGGCAAGGCACGCCGAGAAAGTCGCCTCGTGGGGCGCGGACGCGGTCGTGGTGCAGGGCGGCGAGGGCGGTGGGCACACCGGTGGCGTGGCCACCACGCTGCTGCTGCCCTCGGTGCTGGACGCGGTGGACATTCCGGTGGTCGCGGCGGGCGGCTTCTTCGACGGGCGCGGCCTCGCCGCCGCGCTGGCCTACGGCGCGGCTGGTGTGGCCATGGGCACCCGGTTCCTGCTCACCAAGGAGAGCACGGTGCCGGACGCGGTCAAGCGCGCCTACCTGGAGCGGGGTCTCGCCGACACCGTGGTGACCCGCAAGGTCGACGGAATGCCGCACCGCGTGCTGCGCACCGACCTCGTGGACTCCCTCGAACGCTCGGGCAACGTGACCGGACTGCTCAGGGCGGTGCGCAACGCCGCGAGATTCCGCAAGCTCACCGGAGTGTCCTGGCGGTCCATGGTCACCGAAGGACTCGCGATGAAACGCTCGGGAGACCGGACGTGGGCGCAGGTACTCATGGCCGCCAACACGCCGATGCTGCTGCGGGCCGGGCTGGTGAAGGGCGACACCGACGCGGGCGTACTCGCCTCCGGCCAGGTGGTCGGGATGCTTACCGACCTGCCCAGCGTGGCCGAGTTGATCGAAGGGATGGTCACCGACGCCCGAGCACGCATCGCCGAACTGGGCAAGCTGTAACGACGGCAGGCACCGCCCGTGCCCCGCGAGTGGTCCTCGCCGGGCACGGGCGGGTTAATCACAGCCGCTCGATGATGGTCACGTTGGCCGTGCCGCCGCCCTCACACATCGTCTGCAGGCCGTAGCGGCCGCCTCGGCGCTCCAGTTCGTGCAGCAGGGTGGCGAACAGCTTGGTCCCTGTGGCGCCGATGGGGTGCCCCAGCGCGATTCCGCCGCCGTTGACGTTGACCCTCATCGGGTCCGCGCCCATCTCGTCCAGCCACGCGAGCACGACGCTGGCGAACGCCTCGTTCACCTCGAACAGGTCGATGTCGTCCACGGTGAGCCCTGCCTTGCGCAACGCGAACCTCGTGGCGGGAATGGGGCCGGTGAGCATCCACACCGGATCGGCCGCGCGCACCGCCAGGTGGTGCACCCGCGCCTTCGGCGTGGTCCCGGTTTCCTTCACGAACGCCTCGGAAGCCAGCAGCGCGGCACTGGCACCGTCGGAGATCTGGCTGGCCACGGCCGCCGTGATCCGCGAACCCGGGCTCAGCGGCGAAAGTCCCGCCATCTTCTCCAGGCTGGTGTCCCTGCGCGGACCCTCGTCGTACTTGAGATCACCGAAGGGCACGGTTTCGGCGTCGAACCTGCCCTGGTCGATGGCGGCGATGGCGCGCTGGTGGCTGGTGTAGGCGAACTCCTCCATCGCCTCCCTCGAGATGTCCCAGTGTTCGGCGATCATCTGCGCGCTCTGGAACTGGGAGATCTCGGCACTGCCGTAGCGCTGCTGCCAACCCTTCGAGCCGGAGAACGGGTCGTCGATGCCGTACTCCCGCCCGGCCAGCATCGCCGCGCTGATGGGGATCTGGCTCATGTTCTGCACGCCGCCTGCCAGCACCAGATCCATCGTGCCGGACAGCACGGCCTGCGCGGCGAAGTGCACGGCCTGCTGGCTGGAACCGCACTGCCGGTCCACCGTCACGCCGGGAACGTGGTCGGGCCTGCCCGCTGCCAGCCACGCGGTGCGCGCGATGTTGCCCGACTGCGAGCCGAGTGTGTCGGTGCAGCCGAGAATCACGTCGTCGACCCGCTCGGGGTCCACCCCGGTGCGATCGAGGATCGCGTTGATGACGTGCGCGCCGAGGTCGGCGCTGTGCACGGCGGAAAGGCCACCGCCGCGCTTGCCGACCGGCGTGCGCACCGCGTCCAGAATGTATGCCTCAGCCATGGGTCTCTCCCGTTTTCTTGGTCCGCCTGCGGCGGGTGGCGATCCCGTCGAGCAGGATGCCGAGGTATTGCTGCGCCACGTCGTCGGCCGAGAGGGTGCCCGCCGGGTTGTACCAGCGCACCGCCACCCAGACCGTGTCACGGATGAAGCGGTAGACCAGTTCCACGTCGATGTCCTCGCGGAACACGCCCTGCCGCACCCCGTCGGTGAGGATCTTGCGCCAGAGGTTGCGGAACTCCACGTTTCGCTCGTCGATATAGGCGAAGCGCTCCAGATGAGCCAGGTGTTTGGCCTCGTTCTGGTAGATCGCCACCTCGGCCGGATGGTCGCGAATGGACCGGAACGAGGCGGCCACCACCGCTTCCAGCGTGTTTCGCGGTCCGAGGTCGGCGGCGACGATCCGCGCGTAGGTGTCGAACAGCTCGTCGAGGAACCCGCGCAGAATCTCGTCGGCCATCGACTCCTTGGAGTCGAAGTGGTGGTACAGGCTTCCCGAGAGGATTCCGGCGGCGTCGGCGATGTCGCGCACCGTCGTGGAGACGTAGCCGCGGTCGGCGAACAGGCGCGCGGCCAGTGCCAGTAGTTCGGCGCGCCTTCCGGACCCGTTGTTGCCCGCCTGTCGCTTCTTCACGGTTCTCGTGTTCATCCGACCCGTCCCCTATGCATGCTGACTGCTCACCGAGATCACCTCGCCGGTCAGGTACGAGGCGTAGTCGCTGGCGAGGAACACCATGACATTCGCCACCTCCCACGGTTGTGCCGCCCTGCCGGAGACTTCCCGCTCGGTCAGGTCCGCCAGCAGCTCCTCGGAGGTCACTTTGGCGAGGAACGGGTGCATCGCCAGGCTTGGTGACACCGCGTTGACCCTGATTCCGTGCTCGGCCACGTCCACGGCGGCACACCGGGTCAGCGCCATCACAGCTGCCTTGGCGGCAGCGTAGTGCGACTGATCCGCCTGCGCCCGCCAGCCGATCACCGAGGCGTTGTTCACCACGGCTCCGCCACCGCCCTGCTCGACGAACTGGCGCAGCGCCGCCCTCGTCATCCGGAACGTGCCGTTGAGCGTGACGTCGAGCACGCGAGACCACTGTTCGTCGGTCATGTCCAGGATCGACGTGCTGCCGCCGAGACCGGCGTTGTTGATGAGCACGTCGATGCGGCCGAACCGCTCCACCGCGGCGGCGATCAGTCCCCGCACCTGCTCCTCGTCGGTGACGTCGCAAGGGAAGGCGTGCACCTCACCGTACTCGGCGAGGCTCTCGGCCTTCTCCGCGAGCCGCCGCTCGTGCCAGTCACTGATCACCACCCTGGCGCCCTCCTCGAGGCTGCGCCGGGCCACGGCCGAGCCGATGCCCGTGCCCGCGGCGGCGGTCACCACGACCACCTTGTCGCGCAGCAGTTCGCGCCCCTGCGGGTAGTCCGGCAACGGAATCACTGTCGCTTCTCCCTCGGCAGGCCGAGCACCCGCTCGGCGATAATGTTGCGCTGGATCTCGTTGGAGCCGCCGTAGATGGTGTCGGCTCTGGTGAACAGGAACAGCCGCTGCCACTCGTCCAGTTCGGGGTCGGCCACCAGCCCCGCCGCACCGCGAACCAACATGGCCAGCTCGCCGAGCTCTCGATGCCAGTTGGCCCACACGAGCTTGGACACCTCGGCCACGCCGGGCGCGGGGTCCCCGAGTGTGCGCAGCGCATGCGCCCGCATCACCTCCAGCCCGGCCCACGCCTGAGCGAGGCGCTGGTCGACGATCGGGTCGTCGGCGGCGCCGGTTCGCCTGGCCAGGTCGGTCAGCGCCGCCAGCTCGCGCCGGAAGCCGACCTGCTGGCCCAGCGTGGCCACGCCACGCTCGAAGCCGAGGGTGCCCATCGCGACACGCCAACCCTCGCCGGGCTCGCCGACCACCAGGTCGGCGGGAGTGCGGGCGCCGTCGAAGAACACCTCGTTGAACTCCGAGGTGCCGGTGAGCTGCTGGATGGGCCGTACCTCGATGCCGTCCTGCCGCATCGGCACCAGCAGGTAGGAAAGGCCGCCGTGCCTGGTGGAGCCGGGTTCGGTGCGGGCGAGCACGAAACACCAGTCCGCGACGTGGGCCAGCGAAGTCCACACCTTCTGCCCTCGCAGTACCCACTCGTCGCCGTCCAGGCGTGCGGTGGTGGAAACGGCTGCCAGGTCCGAGCCCGCACCCGGCTCGGAGTAGCCCTGGCACCACAGCTCCTCCACCGACACGATCTTGGGCAGGAACCGGCGCTGCTGCTCGGGGGTGCCGAAGGCGATGAGCGTAGGGCCGAGTAGTTCCTGGCCGAGGTGGCTGACCTTCGCGGGTGCGTTGGCTCTGGCGTACTCCTCGTGGAAGATGACCTGCTGTTCCAGCGTCGCCCCCCGGCCACCGTGCTCGACCGGCCACCCGACGCAGGTCCATCCCGCCGCCGCGAGGTGCCGCTCCCAGGCAAGGCGTTCCTCAAATGCCTCGTGCTCCCGGCCGGGACCGCCGAGCCCCCGCAGCGCGGCGAACTCGCCCGTGAGGTTCTCGGCCAGCCAGGTCCGCACTTCGTCGCGAAACTCGCCGCCCGACGCCGTGTCGGACACTCGAAGACCTCCTCGGGATGTTTTCAACGCGGCCGTTGGTGCGTAGGCTACCCTACCAAGCACTTGCTAGGGAGGTTCTCGTGGAAACGGCACCAGCCACGGTTCCGGCGGCACTAAAGCGGGCGGCGCGGGAGTTCGGCGACCGGGAGGCCGTGGTCAACGACTCGGTGCGGCTGCGTTACGCCGAACTGTACGAGCAGGTCCGCCGATTCGCGACCGTGCTGTCCCGCCGCGGTATTCGGCCGGGCGACCGGGTGGCCATCTGCTCACCCAACACCTACCACTGGGTGGTCGCCTCGCTGGGCATCCTCTACGCGGGCGCGACCGTCGTCCCCATCAACACCCGCTTCACCGGCCCGGAGATGGCCGACGTCATCTCCCGCGGCGGTGCGCGGGGGCTCGTGGTCGCGGGTCCGTTCCTCGGCATGGATCGGCTGGCAGAGCTACGCAAGGCCGGGATGGGTGAGCTGCCGCTCGTCGTGCGAGTTCCGGTGGAGGGCGAGCCGGAACCGACCGACGGCGTCGTGGACTGGCGCGACCTGCCGCGGCTGACAGCCGACGCCGATGCCGCTGAACTGGCCGAGATCGATGCCCGCGCGGAGGCCGTTGCCCCCGACGATGTCGCCGACATCCTGTTCACCTCGGGCACCACCGGGCGCAGCAAGGGCGCGATGACCAGCCACCGCCGCACCATCGGCGTCGCGCGGGCCTGGGCGGAATGCGCGACCCTCTGCGACCAGGACCGCTACCTGATCATCAATCCGTTCTTCCACAGCTTCGGTTACAAGGCGGGCATCCTGGCGGCTCTGCTGCGTGGGGCCGCGATGCTGCCGCAGCTCACCTTCGACGTCGAGGCCACGATGCGGCTGGTCGAGCGGGAGCGGGTCACGATCCTTCCGGGAGCGCCCACGATCTACCAGGTCATGCTGGACGCGCCCAGCCGGTCTCGGTACGACCTCGACAGCCTGCGGGTCGCGGTCACCGGCGCCGCCACGGTGCCGGTCGCCCTGGTGGAGCGCATGCGTGCCGAGTTGAGCTTCGACATCGTGCTCACCGCATACGGGCTCACCGAGGCCGTGGTGGCCACGATGTGCAGGCCCACAGACGATGCCGAGACCATCGCCCGCACCTCCGGCAGGGCCACGGCAGGCTTCGATATCCGCATCGCGGACAACGGCGAGATCCTGCTGCGCGGGCCGAACATGATGCTCGGCTATCTCGACGACCCAGTCGCGACACGGGAGGCCATCGACGCCGAGGGCTGGCTGCACACCGGTGACGTGGGTCGGCTGGACGAGCGCGGCTACCTCACCATCACCGACCGGCTCAAGGACATGTACATCTGCGGCGGCTTCAACGTCTACCCGGCCGAGGTCGAGCAGGTGCTGGCCAGGCTCGACGGAGTGGCCGACTCCGCCGTGGTCGGCGTGCCCGACGCGCGGCTGGGTGAGGTCGGCAAGGCCTTCGTGGTGCGCAGACCGGGGGTGACGATGTCCGAGGAGGACGTCATCGACCACTGCAAACGCGAGCTGGCCAACTTCAAGGTGCCCCGGCAGGTGGAGTTCCGCACGGCGTTGCCCCGCAACCCTGCGGGCAAGGTTCTCAAACGCACGTTGCGGGACGAGGAGGCAAAACGATGAGCGCGCAAACCGATGAAGCCGAAGCGGAGGTCGTGCGTTACGAGCGCCGCGGCGCGGTGGCCGTGGTGACGATGAACCGGCCGCAGTACCGCAACGCGCAGAACTCCGCGATGACCTACGCGCTGGACGCCGCGTTCACCCGCGCCGTGGAGGACGACGAGGTCAAGGTGATCGTGCTTGCGGGTGAGGGCAAGCACTTCTCGGCGGGGCACGACATCGGCACCCCTGGCAGGGACGTGGACGCGCACTTCGAGAACAAGGCCGTGCTGTGGTGGGACCACGTCGGCAAGCAGGGCGGCGACCAGCGCTTCGCCCGCGAGTCCGAAGTGTACTTGGGGATGTGCAGGCGTTGGCGGGAGATTCCCAAGCCGATGGTCGCCAGCGTGCAGGGCGCCTGTATCGCGGGCGCGTTGATGCTGGCCTGGGTGTGCGACCTGATCGTCGCCTCCGACGACGCGTTCTTCTCCGACCCCGTGGTGCGCATGGGGATTCCCGGCGTCGAGTACTTCGCCCACCCCTGGGTACTCGGTCCACGCGCCGCCAAGGAGGTGCTGTTCACCGGCGAGCGCTTCAGCGCGCAGCAGGCCAAGGAGTGGGGCATGCTCAACCGGGTCGTGCCAAGGGACGAGTTGCACGAGCAGACCCTCGCGCTGGCCGAGCAGATCGCGCGGATGCCGTCGTTCGGGCTCGCGCTGACGAAGAAGGCCGTCAACCAGGCCGAGGATCTGATGGGCATGCGAGCCGGCATGGACTCGGTGTTCGGGCTGCACCACTTCGCCCACGCGCACAACGCCGAGGTCTACGGGGGCGACTCCCTGGGTGGCCAGGACGCCCGTTCGATGCGCGACGCCAACAAGAAGAGCTGAGCATGGACCTGGATCTCGACGAACGGACGACGGCATTCCGGGACGAGGTACGCGCCTGGTTGGCGGAAAACGTTCCGAAACGCCCGCTGGCCTCCTTCGACACCGCCGAGGGGTTCGAGCAGCACCGCCGCTGGGAAGCGAAGCTGGCCGACGCACGGTTGTCGGTGGTGTCGTGGCCGCGAGAGTACGGCGGCCGGGATGCGAGCCTGCTCGAATGGGTGCTGTTCGAGGAGGAGTACTACGCGGCGGGCGCGCCGGGCAGGGTTGGCCAGAACGGCATCTTCATGCTCGCGCCGACCTTGTTCTCCCACGGCACCCCCGAGCAGCGGAAGCGCATCCTGCCCGCGATGGCTCGCGGTGAGCAGGTGTGGGCGCAGGCGTGGTCGGAGCCGGAAGCAGGTAGCGACATCGCCGCCCTGCGCAGCACCGCCACCCGTACCGACGGCGGCTGGCTGCTGTCGGGGCAGAAGGTGTGGAGTTCCCGCGCCACCTATGCCGACCGCGCGTTCGGGCTGTTCCGCAGCGACCAGGACAGCGAACGCCACCGTGGGCTCACCTACGTGATGTTCGACCTGCGGGCCGATGGGGTGCGGGTGCGCCCCATCCCGCAACTGGACGGTGAGCCCGGGTTCGCGGAGATCTTTCTGGACGAGGTGTTCGTGCCCGATGCCGACGTGATAGGCGAGCCGGGCGAGGGCTGGCGGGTCGCGATGACCACCGCGAACAACGAGCGCGGGCTGTCGCTGCGCTCCCCTGGCCGGTTCCTCGCCGCCGCGGACCGATTGGTGCGGCTGTGGCGGGAAACCCATGGTGACACCGAGACCGCGCTCGCGGCTCGGGTCGCCGACGCATGGATTCAGGCGCGGGCCTACCAGCTCTACACCTTCGGCACCGTGACGCGGCTGGCCGAAGGCGGCGAGCTGGGGCCGGAGTCGAGCGTGAACAAGCTGTTCTGGTCACACCTCGACGTGGGTCTGCACGAGACGGCGCTGGAACTGCTCGGCCCGGACGCCGAACTGAGCGGCAAGACCGGCTGGCCGGAGGGCTGGCTGTTCTCGCTGGCCGGCCCGATCTACGGCGGCACCGACCAGATCCAGCGCAACGTGGTGGCCGAGCGGCTGCTGGGACTTCCGAGGGGACAACGGTGAGATTCGCGCTATCGGACGAGCAGCGCCAGTTCGCGGAAAGCATCGACCAGTTGCTGTCCGCTTCGGACCCGGCCAAGGCCAACCGGGCATGGGCACAGGGTCAACACGAGCCCGGGATGCGGATCTGGCAGGCGCTGGCTGAGCTGGGTGTGCAGGCGCTCATCGTCCCGCAGCAGTGGGGCGGGATCGAGGCGACGCCGGTGGACCTGGTCGTGGCTTTCGAGCGGCTCGGCTACCACGCCGTGCCGGGTCCGTGGGTGGACACCGTCGCGGCGCTGCCCGCGCTGCTGCCGGAGGACCATCCGCTGGCAGAGCGGTTCCTTCCTGGTGTGGCATCCGGCGAGACGCTGGCCTCTCTCGTGCTGCGACCCCACGTGCCGTACGCACTCGACGCCGACGTCGCGCAGGCTCGGCTGCTGCTGGACGGGGCGGCACTGCGGCGGTTCTCCCCTGGCCAGGTGCTGTCATCGATGGACGGCTCGAGGCGGCTGTTCGAGCCGGTCCCCGGAGCCGAGAACGAGGCCGACACCGGAGCCGACACCGGAGCCGGCACAGTCACGGCTGAAACGGAGGCCGCCTTCGACATGGGCGTGCTGGCGACGGCGGCGCAGTTGCTCGGCGCGGGCCAGTGGCTGCTGGACGCGTCAGTGACCTATGCCAAGCAGCGCAAGCAGTACGGCCGCGAGATCGGCCAGTACCAGGCGATCAAGCACCTGCTTGCCGACGTGGCCACGGAGCTGGAGCTGGCAAGGCCGCTGGTGCACGCCGCGGCGATTGCCCTGGGCGGCGACACCGCGGCCAGGGACGTGTCGGCCGCGAAGGTCGCGTGCGCGCGAGCGGCTCACCTCGCCGCCCGTACCGGATTGCAGGTGCACGGGGCGATCGGCTACACGGCCGAGCACGACCTGGGGTTGCGGCTGACGAAGGTGCGGGCCCTGGTGTCGGCGTGGGGAACCCAGGCCGTGCACCGCACCAGGGTGTTGCGCGGCATGCCGGAGCACGGGCGGGTGGGCTGATGTCCCTCACACCAACCGAGGAGCAGGTTGCCCTCGCCGAGACGATTCGAACGCTGTTGCGCAAGACCGAGCCTGAGGATGCCTGGTCACTGCTGTGTGAGCAGGTCGGGGTGTCGGGGTTGGCCGTTCCGGAGAGCTACGGCGGCGCGGGAGCGGGCCCTGCCGAGTTGGCCGTAGCGGCGCTGGAGACGGGCAGGGAGCTCACTCCCGCTCCCCTGCTCGGTTCGACCGTGCTCGCCACGCAGGCTCTGCTGGAGTCAGCGGACGAGTCGGCCTGTGAACGGCTGCTGCCACCGATGGCCGAGGGCAGGAGCGTCGCCGCGCTCGCGTGGACGGGCGCCGAGGGACGCTGGGACCCTCGGACGGCTACGTGTACCGCCGATGGCGCCGTTCTGGAGGGGACGGTGCACTTCGTGCTCGACGGCGACACCGCCGATGTGCTGCTCGTCGTCGCCCGCGTGGACGACGAGCTGGCGCTGTTCGAGGTGGAGCCCTCCGGGCAGGGGGTGAGCCGCAGGCATACGCCCACCATGGACGCCTCACGCAGGCTCGCCGAGGTGACGCTGACGAGGGCCGTCGGGCGCCGAATTGGCACCGGCGACTTCCGACCCGCGCTGCACCGCGTGCGTGATCTCGCCTGCGCGATTCTGGCCGCGGAGCAGGCGGGAGCGGCCGAACGAGCCTTGGAGATGACGGTGGCCTACACCAAGGAACGTGAGCAGTTCGGCCGCCCCATCGGCGGTTTCCAGGCGCTCAAGCACCGCATGGCCGACATGTACGTGCTCGTGGAAACCGCCCGCTCCGCCGCGCTGGCCGCCGCGACATTCGCCGAAGACCGCGAGCGACTCGCCGCCGTGGCGAAGGTGCACTGCTCGCGGGCGCTGTCGACCGTCGCGGCGGAGATGATCCAGCTACACGGCGGCATCGGGATCACCTGGGAACACCCGGCACATCGCTACTTCAAGCGCGCGCACTCCAGCGAGCAGCTGCTCGGCAGGCCGCACGAGCACCTTGCCAGGGTCACCGCCCGTCCCTGAGGTCAGCGCGCTGGGTTGTCGCCGCCGTGGCGACACAGCGCTCGGCCGAGCCCATGCTGCCCGCATGGCCCTTGCCATCACTGCCGCGCGAGGCGCTTGCCCAGATGCCCCCGCACTGGAAGCAGCCGACGCAACGATCGACCGAAAAGTCCTAACGGGACGATTCATCGTAGGGCACCGATCAGGGTTGGCGATCCGCGAGAACACAGAACTCGTTGCCCTCCGGGTCGGCGAGCACGACCCAGCTTTCGTCGCCCTGTCCGACGTCGACGGTTCGAGCACCCAGATCGAGCAGGCGGCCGACTTCTTCCTCCTGGCCTCTGTCGGTCGGGTTGAGGTCAATGTGGAGCCGGTTCTTGACGGTCTTGCCCTCTGGCACGTACGCGAACGTCAACGTCGGTGGCACCGGGCCAAGGCGGCTCCTGCCTTCGGGTACCGCGGCTGAGCCGATGGTGACGATTCCGTCCTCTTCGGCCTGGATCTGGTAGTCGAGCACCGAGCACCAGAACCGGGCCAGACCGCGGGGATCGGCGCAATCGATCGCGAGTTCGGTGAACTTGCTTGTCATGTCAGGCCTCCCAGTCAGGTATTGAGTCCACACTAACCGCCGTGTTGGGCGACGAGAGCCGTTGCCACCCGATCGTGTCGAACATATGTTCGACTCCCCGTGCTAGCTTTGCTGTGTGTCCGATACGCATTCCTTTGAAGCGACCGCCTCGCCCGAGGCCGTTGCCGGACTCGCCGACGGCGAGCTCCTCACAGCGCTGCGAGAGCTCGAGGTGTTGAGCCGGCGGGTATACGCCGCCTTGCTGCGGGTGATCGCCGAGATCGAATCGCGGGGAACGGCTCAGGCACTGGGCTACGCCGGAGCAGGCGCTCTGCTGCGCGATGTCGGCAACCACAACCCCGGCCACGTCCGACGGCTCCTCGCGCACACCCGTGCGCTCCACCGCTTGCACACGCCATCAGGCACACGAATCGAGGCGAAACTGCCGCACGTCGCGGCGGCGCTGGGGGAAGGCGAGCTTGGCGCCGAACACGTCGAGGCGATCCGGGCGGCGCTGGAAGCACTGCCGTCCGCGGTATCCACACCAGACCGCGCGATCACCGAATCCATTCTGTGCGAGGCAGCGACCAGCAGCGAGCCGCGGATCGTCACCAAGCTTGGGCGTGAGATCCGCGCGAGACTCGACCCGGACGGCGATCGGCCTGCCGAAACGGAACTGACGAGACCGGATCGTTGGCTGGAACTGCGTCCGCGTCCCGATGGTGGCGTCACGGGCATGTTCGGACTTGATCCAGAGGCTGGCGCATTGCTGACCGCGCTGCTGTCACCCCACACCGCGCCTCGCGTCGACGAGCAGGGACCGGACCGACGCGACCGTGACGAGCGCTACGGCGACGCCCTGGTGGACGTGCTGCATCTGGCCGCGCGCTGTCCCGAGGCGCCAAGCGAAGCGGGAGAACCGGTGACCCTACCGGTCACCACTCACCTCAGTGAGCTGCGGCAAGGGATCGGCCGGGGGCTGGTGGACGGTCACCCAAACCTGCCCGTGGCGCAGCTCCGGCGTATGGCCTGTGACTGCAATGCCTTGCCGGTTGTGCTCGGCAGTCGGGGAGAGACTTTGGACATCGGGCGTGCGAGCCGCACCGTTCCTCGCCGAATCCGCCGCGCGCTTGTTCATCGGGACGTCGGCTGCACCTTCCCCGGATGTGACCGGAAAGCAAAATGGTGCCAGGCGCATCACATCGTTCACTGGGCGGACGGTGGCCCCACGGCCCTGCACAACCTCGTCCTCGTCTGCTCGGCACACCATCGCGTGCTGCACCACACGGACTGGGAGGTCACCCTGATCAACGGGAGGCCTTGGTACCTACCACCCTCCTACGTCGATCCCGGTCGCCTACCTCGCCGCAACACACTGCACACGGTCCGCGCCGGTGCTGGGCCGCTGCCTTTCCGGCCACCCAACGACAAGGCTTCCTGCTACGGAGGGATTCACGAACCCGTTCACGACAAGAAAGAGGTGGCGCTCCAATGAACCCACACTCACACGTCCGCACTCAGGATGAGGCCGCTGGTCGGCACTCCGGTGCCCGCCGTGACCACAACGTTCGACACTTTGTCCGGCTGGTTCACCGAGGTGCCCCTGAGCAGCCGCACCGCCTCGGCGATGCCGTTCATCCCGTGCAGGTACGCCTCGCCCAACTGGCCGCCGTGAGTGTTGCACGGCAGCCTACCGCCGAGTTCCAGGTTGCGGTCGGCGACGAAGTCCTTGGCCTCGCCCCGCCCACAGAATCCCAACTCCTCCAACTGCGGAAGCAGCAACGGTGTGAAGTGGTCGTAGAGGATGGCCGCGTCGATGCTGTTCGGGCTCAGCCCACTCTGCTCGTAGAGCTGGGTGCCGACGAGTCCCATCTCGGGGATGCCGGAGATGGACGGGCGGTAGTAGCTCGTCATCATGTGTTGGTCCACGCCGGAACCCTGGGCCGCCGCGGCGATGTAGGCAGGTGGCTGCGGCAGGTCGCGGGCCCGCTCCGCGGACACCACCACGATCGCCTGCCCACCGTCGGTTTCCTGGCAACAGTCCAGCAGGTGCAGCGGCTCGGCGATCCACCTGGACGCCTGGTGATCGGCGAGGGTTATCGGGCGCTGGTAGAACCACGCCGCGGGATTGTTGGCCGCATGCTTGCGCATCGCGACCGCGACCCGCCCGAAGTCCTCGCTGGTGGCCCCGTACTCGTGCATGTAACGCCGCGCGAACATCGCCACCCACTGCGCCGGGGTGGAAAGTCCGAACGGGGTCATCCACGAGTAGGCCGCACGGTCGGCACTGCTGCCCAGCGGACGGTCAGCCTGGCCGAGCCCGTAGCGTTCCCCCGAGCGTTCGTTGAAGGCTCGGTAGCACACCACGACCTCGGCGACGCCGGTCGCGATCGCCATCGCGGCCTGGGCGATGGTTCCGCAGGCGGCGCCGCCGCCGTAGTGGACCCGAGAGAAGTGCTTCAGTTCCCCGATGCCGGTGTTACGGGCAATGTGGATCTCGGAGTTGGTGTCGGCCGTGAACGTGACCAGACCATCCACATCGGATGGTTCAAGTCCCGCGTCCGCGATGGCGGCCAGCACTGCCTCACATGCCAGCCGCAGCTCGCTACGGCCGGAGTTCTTCGAGAACTCGGTGGCTCCGATACCCGCGATCGCGGCGGCGTTGGAGATGCCGGTCACGCTGTCACCTCCTTGGCGAAGAACACCGAGACGGTGCCTTTCACGTGCGTGCCGAGACTGTTCTCGCCACGCACCGAGATCTCCACCGAGCCCGCGTCCTTGCCGGTCACCTCGCCGGTGAGCGTCATGGTTTCGCCGGGATAGTTAGGCGCGCCGAGGCGAATCTTGATGGCACGTACGGTCGCTTCGGGGCCAGCCCAGTCGGTGACGAACCGGCTGACCAAACCGTTGGTGGTGAGGATGTTCATGAAGATGTCCTTCGACCCACGCTCCCGCGCCAGTTCGGGGTCGTGGTGCACGTCCTGGTAATCCCTGCTCGCGATGGCGGTGGCCACGATCAGGGTGCGCGAAAGGGGGATCGCCAGTGCGGGCAGGGAGTCGCCCACCGCCATGTCGGAGTAGCTCGTCATGCGGTGGTCACCTCCGTGGTGGCCAGCACGGAGCCGAGCCGGGCGAGGTCGGCGCTCGGGCCGCCGAGGGTTCCGGCGATCTGCTTGCCCCACAGATAGTGGCGGTGCACCGGGTAGTCGATATCGACGCCGATGCCACCGTGCAGGTGCTGCACCCGATGCACCACCTGCTGGCCCGCGTCCGTGGCCCACCACTTGGCGACCAGGGCGACGCGCTCGGCGGGTTCGCCCGCATCGAGGTGGGTCGCCGCGTTCCACATGGTGACGCTCATGGCTTCGATGTCGATGTAGCAGTCGGCGAGTTGGTGAGCCACCGCCTGGAAGGTCGCCAGTGGCCTGCCGAACTGCTTGCGTTCGCTGAGGTAGCTCGCCGCGTGGCGCAGTGCGCCTTCCGCGACGCCGAGTTGCACTGCGGCGAGCGCCACATACGCGCGGTGCAGCGCGTCATGCAAGGCTGCGGGTTCCCCGACCGCATGCGCGGGTGCACCGTCCAGCCGTAGGTGTCCGCACGGCTGGTGGCTCGTGGTGTCTGCCGCCTCCCAGCTCAGCCCGGGGGCGGCGGGGTCGACGAGGAACAGCCTGGCGCCTTCGTCACCGGTGGCTGACACGAGAATCGCCCGCGCCCCCTCCGGCACGGGAACCGACGCCTTGTTTCCCGTCAGCGACCACCGGCTGCCTGCGCGCTCGGCGACGCACTCCGGGCTCGCCGGGTCAGCGGCGCCGAACTCCTCCAGCGCCAGCGTGAGCCTCGCCGAACCGTCCGCCACTGAGGACAGCAACTCGCGCTGCTGCTCGCTTCCGTGCGCGGCGAGCACCAGCGCGGCCACGGCCGAGGGCCACAGCGGAACTGGGGCCACCCGCTTTCCCTGCTCCTCAAGCACGACGCAAAGCCCGCCCATACCCAGGCCCGCGCCGCCGTGGACCTCCGGCAGTGCGATGCCGAGCAGACCCGCTTCGGCGAGTGAGTGCCACAGCTTCTCGTCCATCCCGGTGCTCTCGACGGCACGGACCCGTTCCGTGGTGGCGGTGTCGGTGAAGATCTCCGACGCGAGATCCCTCACCGCCGTGAGTTCCTCGCCCAGGGTGAAGTCCATCAGCCCTCCTTGCCAACGTGCGCCGAGCCCGGCGCCACGGGCCGGAACACCGGAAGCGTCAGTTCGTCGTCCGCGTCGAGCCATTCGAGCCGCACCGGCATGCCGATCTCGACCTCCTCGGGTGCGATGCCGACCAGGTTGGTGATCAACCGGGTGCCTTCCACGAGTTCGACGACCGCGACGATGAGCGGGTACTCGAACGCGGGGTGCTTGGGATGGTGTGCCACCACGTAGCTGTAGACGGTGGCCTGTCCGCTCGCCCGCACGGTGTCCCAGTCGAACGAACCACACTCGGGGCAGCACGGCCCTGGCGGGTGGCGCAGCGAATCGCAGGAGGTGCAACGCTGGATCAGCAGCCGGTGCTCGCGGCAGGCGTCGAACCAGAACACGTTGTCCTGGTTGAGCGCGGGGCGTGGCCGCGGTACCGAGGGTTCGTCGCGCTCGGGCTCGTCCGCGGGACGGAATCGCAACAACCGCCACCGTTGCGTAGCCACGACCGCGCCTGCGTCATCGGTGTAGGTGCGCAGACTGGTGAGGAAGTGGCCGGTTCCCAACGCCGTCCGCTTCTGCGGCGACACCGACTCCAGCGTCTCAGACACGCTCACCCGGTCACCGGGAATCAGCTCGCGGAAGAACTCGAATTCCGAGTCGGTGGCCACCACCGAGGTGAAGCCCGCCTCGTCGAGCAACGCGAACAACTCCGCCTGAGCATCCGTTCCACTGCTCGGTGCCTGGGTGGCCGCGTAACCGCGCATGGTCCAGGCCTGCATCATCGCCGCGGGCGCGACCACGTCCGGGCGGCCGGTGGCGCGGGCGGTGTGGGCGTCGAGGTAGATCGGGTTGGCGTCGCCCATGGCCTCGACCCAGTGCCGGATCATGGGCACGTTGACCTCGTCCTGCGCGCGCTGCACCGGACGCAGCTCGCGGCCGACGAACGACCGCAGCCGCTGCTCGAACGTCTCGCTCATGCGCCACGCCCCAGCCGAGGCAGGCCGAGCCCCTGTGCCGCCACCATGTCGCGGAGCACCTCGTTAACCCCGCCGCCGAAGGTGTTCACGATGCCCTGCCGGGAGAGCTGCTCGACCTGTCCGGACAGCACAGCACCAGGGGATTCGGGCCGGACCCGGCCTGCGGCGCCGAGCACCCCGAGCAGCAGCCGCTGCACCTCGATGTGCGTCTCGGTTCCGTAGACCTTCGTGCCGCCCGCCTCCGCGCCGGAGAGCGTTCCATCGCCCGCCGACCGGACCATCTTCCAGTTCATCAGCTGCATCGCCTCCAGCCGCGCGTGTGCCCTCGCCAGGTCCTGCCGCACCCACGGGGTGTCGATCGCGCCGTTGTCCTTCGCCCAGGCGAGCACCCGCTCCCAGAGTGCGGTCATCCGCCCACCCAACGCGGCAAGTCCCACCCGCTCGTGGTTGAGCTGCGTAGTCATCAGCTTCCAGCCACGGTTGACCTCGCCGACCAGATAGCTGTGCGGAACGCGAACCCCGCTGTAGTAGGTGGCGGTGACCGTCATGCCACCGACAGTCCGGATCGGACTCCAGGAGAAGCCGGGGTCCGCGGTGTCGACAATGAGGATGGAGATGCCCTTGTGCTTCGGCGCTTCCGGATCGGTGCGACAGGCCAGCCAGATGTAGTCGGCCGTGTTGGCACCACTTGTGAAGATCTTGCTTCCGTCCACCACCCAGTCATCCCCGTCACGCACCGCCCTGGTGGTCAGTGACGCCAGGTCGGTACCCGCGGCCGGTTCGGTGTATCCGATCGCGAACACGATCTCGCCCGCGAGGATTCCTGGCAGGAATCGCCGCTTCTGCTCAGGCGAGCCCTGCGCCATCAGCGTGGGCCCGACCGTGTTCACGGTGACGAACGGGAACGGCAGCCCGGCGCGCTGTACCTCGTCGAAGAAGATGAACTGGTCCTCCATCGACCGTCCCCGGCCGCCGTACTCGACTGGCCAGCCGATGCCGAGCCAGCCGTCGGCACCCAGCCTGGCCACCACGTCCCTGAAGTACTGACCGCCGACACCTTCCTCGCCCGCGCGGCGCCGCACTTCCTCGGGGAACAGCCCCGCGAAGTAGGACCTGAGTTCGGCGCGTAGCCGACGTTGCGCCGGTGTCTCGCGCAGTTGCATGTGCTCTCCGCCGTTGGTGAGTGAACGAGGTTCAGACAGCAGTCTGTCACTCGCATAGACACTTGTCTAGGCTCGTGGTCGAATAGGGTGTGGCCATGTCAAAGCACAGTTCCGCGGGCGGTACCCGGGTGGTACGCAGGGTGCTCTCCAGCAACCAGGCGGCCACCCGGGACAAGCTCATCGACGCGGCGATCGAGGTCGCCACCGAAAGCGGTTACGAGGGCGCGGGCGTTCGGGAGGTCGCGGCCCGTGCCGGAGTGTCGCCCGCCACCGCCTACCAGCACGTCAGCTCCAAGGACCAGTTGCTGATCGAGGCGCTGCTCGCGCTCGGTGACCGCGTCACCGAGAACGTGCGTGCCCGGCAGCCCTCCAGCAGCGATCCCGCGGGGCGGTTGATGGAGGTGTTCGCACGCATCATGCGGCAGGCGGCCCAGAAACCGCTGCTGTACCAGGCTCTCTTCCGGGCCTACGTCGGCGGCTATCCCGCGGTGGCGGGATCTGACGACTCGATCGGCTTCGGACCCGAACGTGCCGCGTGGATCGGGGCCGCACTGCGGGCGGGCGGCAGCGGTGGGTACGGCGACGCCGAGATCGACTCCGCAGCCCGGGTGCTGAGCACGATGTTCCTCGGCGCGATCGTCGGCGTCGCCGCGGGCCGTGACGCCGACGAGGTGACCGACATCCTGCGCGAGGCGGTTCACCGCCTGCTTCCGGACAGGACTTGACGGAACGAGGCTGCCGTAGCCACTCCACCCACTCCTCGCGGTTACCCGTCATCCACCACCTGGTGTTCCATGCTGTCGCGCACGCGGTGGCGCTCCACCTTGCCGGTGGCGTTGCGCGGCAGCGGCCGGGTCGTCAGCAGCCATCGCGTCGGTACCTTGTAGCGGGCCAGCCGTTCCGCCACGAACGCCGACAGCTCGGCCTGCCGCGCGGCGCCGGGTTCGGTTAGTACCACCACAGCCGCGACTACCTCCCCGAGGTCGGCGTGCGGCAGGCCGAGCACCACGCTCTCGGCGACGCAGGGATGCTCGGCGAGCGCGTTCTCGATCTCCACCGGGTAGACGTTCTCACCGCCGCGCAGGATGAGGTCCGCACGCCTGCTGCTGATCCGGAGGTGGCCGTCGGCGAGCATGCCGAGATCGCCGGTGCGCAGCCAGCCGTCCGGCCCGATCGCGGCAGCGGTGGCCTCCGGGTTGTTCCAGTAACCGAGCATCACCTGCGCGCCCCGCACGCAGATCTCGCCCTCCACGCCGTCGGGAACACGGTTGCCCTTCGCGTCGCGGATCTCGACGTCCACATTGATCACCGGCGTACCCACCGAGTCCGGATACCGTGCGAGGTCGGCGGCGGTGGCCAGCGTCGCAGCCGTGGACGTCTCGGTGAGCCCGTATGTGGTGCCCAGCGACGGCGCGGCGTGCGGCAACAACTCGCGCACCCTTTCCATCAGTGCGGGCGAGGACGGCGCGGAGTTCAGTGACAACGCGGTGAGGCTGGACAGGTCGTAACCGGAAAGGTCGCCGTGCTCGATCAGCCGGTTCGCCATCGTGGGCACCGCACCCCAGTTGGTGACGCGCTCCCGTTCTATCAGCCGCAGCACCCGCTCTGCCTCGAACCGTCCGGTGTAGATCACCGCGGTTTCGCCCGTCACGAGCCGGGGCACCGCCAGGTTGTGCAGCCCCGCGATGTGGAACAGCGGCGTGACGAGCAGGAAGCGACGGCGTGCCGGTGGCCTGCCGAGCGCCTCGGCGAGCGCGTCGTTGAACAGGTGGTAGTCGCAGGCGGCCAGCACATTGCGGTGGGAGTGAACCGCGCCCTTCGGGCGGCCGGTCGTGCCCGAGGTGTACAGGATCACCGCGGGGTCGTCCTCCGCGATGTCGCAGTCGGGCAGTTCCGCGTCGGGGGTTTGTGACGCCAGCGCAGGAATGTCGGTCTCCACCGAGAGCACGGTCGCGTCGGTCTGGCCGAGCAGTTCCCGCCGCCTGGCGTCCGCGACGATCACCGATGGCGTACTGTCGGCGAGCCCATATCCGATCTCGCGCGCCGACCACAACGAGTTCATGCCCACGGTGATCGCGCCGAGGGTGGTGGCCGCCCAGAACGTCGTGATCCATTCCGCGTTGTTCGCGGACAGGATGGCGACCCGGTCACCCTTGCCGATGTGATACCGCGCGCGCAATGCCAGTGCCAGCGAGGCCACACTCGCGTGGTGCTCGTCGAAGGTCCACCGGCCTTCCTCACAGACCAGGTATTCCGTGTCGCCGTGCCGCCTGGCGGTCAGCAGCAATTCACGCAGCGAACGCGGGCGACTACGAAAGACCCGCATCCGCCTGCCGAGCACCTCCTCCTCGACGACCTCGAAGCGACCGCCCGGTGCGGTCAGCGACGCCACCGCGGCATCGCGAGCCTTCCCCGGGTCAGCAGCGTTGCCGTTCATAAGTTCCCGCATCGAGGAGCGGCACGCGCTCGCTCACATCCGCTCGATGATGGCGCCGGTGGCCAGCGCACCGCCCGCACAGATGGCGATCAGAGCCGTCTGCTTGTCCCGCCGCTCCAGTTCGTCCAGAGCGGTGGCGATCAACCGGATACCGGTGGAACCGACGGGGTGGCCGACGGCGATCGCTCCGCCGTTGACGTTGAGCAGGTCCGGGTCGACGTCGTGCACCTGGCGCATCGACATCGGCACCGACGCGAACGCCTCGTTGACCTCGACCAGATCGATGTCGCCGATCTTCATGCCCGTGCGGTCCAGCACGCGTTGCGTGGCACGGACGGGCCCGTCGAGGTGGTAGTACGGCTCCGCGCCGACGAGGCACTGCGCCAGGATGCGCCCCCGCGGGCGAAGACCGAGTTCCTTGGCCCGGTCGGCGTCGGCCACCATCGCCACGCTTGCTCCGTCGGAGACCTGCGAGGATGTTCCGGCGGTGTGCAGGCCGTCGGGCAGTACCGGCTTGAGCCCGGCAAGCGCGTCCATGCTCGTGTCGCGCAACCCCTGGTCGCGCGTGACGCGGACGGGATCACCACCGTCGGGTGGGGCAGCCGTCACCGGGATGATCTGCCGATCGAGCCGCCCTTCGTCCCAGGCCTGCCTGGCCAGCCGCTGTGAACGCACCCCGAAGGCGTCCAGATCCTCGCGGCTGAATCCGCGTCGCGCGGCGATCCGGTCGGCGGCCCCGAACTGGTTGGGCATGTCGATGTCCCAGGAGTCGGGCTTGGGCATGCCGGCCTCGCCGCCCACGTTGGCGCCGAGCGGCACCCTGGACATCATCTCCACACCACAGGCCATGCCGACCTCGATCGCGTCGGTGGCGATCAGTCCGGCGACCAAGTGCACGGCGTGCTGGGCGGAGCCGCACTGCGAATCGATGGTGACCGCGCCGGTCTCCTCCGGGAGTCCGGCGTGTAGCCACGCGGTACGTGTGACGTTGCTCGCCTGCTCCCCCGCCTGCGTGACGCAGCCTCCGATGATCTGTTCCACGGCACCGGGATCGACATCCAGCCGCTGCAGCAGGCCGCGCTGCACCATGCCGAGCAGTTCGGCGGGATGCAGGCCGGAAAGCCAACCCCCTCGCTTTCCGAACGGCGTGCGAGCGGCGTCGACAATGACCGGGGTTCCCATGGCGTACTCCTGCGCTCAACGCCGGCCGGGTTCGTGCGGCCGGACACCTGCGGATCGGGGCGGTCGAACGGTACCGCTCCAACAACCAAGCAAGTGCTAGGTTTCCAACATGTGCCCGGCAAGTCAAGGTTGGAGTCGCGGTGAGTGAACTCGACTTCGCATCCCGACAGGGTGCGGCCGCCGACGCGGGCGAGTTGCGCGTGACCCCTGGCGCGGTCACCGGACTCGTCGACCGGCTGGCCAAACCGGGTTCGCACGCAGGGAACCGGACAGTGGTGACCGTCGCCGCATCCTCATCGTGCCCTCGGCCGAGGAGCTGGGCACCCAGCTCGCGGGCGCGTCCCGGCGGCATACGGGCCGCCGTCCAGGAACTGCTCGACGGCTACGAACCACCGCAGCAGGAAGCCATCGCCACGTTCCTGACGGGCCTGACCGACATCCTGCGGGAGCAGACCGCCCGCCTCACGGCAGCTGAGGGCGAGTGAACCTACCCGCCCTTAGCTCTCGACCTGACCCAGGATCTCCGCGGCCGCCCTGCGGCCGGACTCCACGGCGCCGTCCACGTAGCCTGCCCACCTGGTCGCCGTCTCGGTACCGGCCCAGTGCAGCGGGCCCACGGGCCCCCGCAGCCACTGGCCGAACCGCGTGAGCGTCATCGGCGTGGCGAACGCGCCGTAGCAGCCGCGCGTGTACTCCTCCGCCGCCCAGTCCCGCTCCACGTAATGCGCGGGCCGGAGGGCGTCCGGCCCGAAGTAGGCGGCCAGATCGTCCAGCACCGCCTCCCGCCTTGCCTCGGCGTCCATACGGGCAGCCACCTGGGCATGGCGTGCCTCAAGGAAGCCGACCAGCACGGCCGGGCCACCGTCGGGCCGGCCACCGTCGAACACGGTGCCGAGCATGCGCCGGTCGCTGTTGGCCTGCCCGGAAAGGCCCCGCTGCCGCCAGAACGGCTCGTCGTAGACAGCGTTGACCTTGATGGTCCACCCCATCGGCATGCGCTGCAGCAACTGTGCACGCTCGGCGGGCAGTTCCGGCTCGAACCGGAGCCGGGCGGCCAGCGGCGGCGGCACCGCTACCACCACCTGCTTGGCCCGCCACTGCCGCCTGCCCGCACGGACCCGAGCCCCGTCGTCGGTCCAGCGAATCTCGGTCACCGGTGCCGAGAGCACGACGCGCTCACCGAGTTCGGCGGCCATCGCGGTGGCGACACCCTGCATGCCACCGGTGACCCGATCCTGCTGCGCACCACCTGTGGTGTTGATGAGCGAATCGATTCCGCCGCCGGAGTGCAGGTAGAACTGTGCCCACAGCGCCGAGATCTCCTCCGGGTCGGCACACCACACCGCCTCGGTGACCAGCCGGAAGAACGCCCTGCCGGTGGCGGTGCGCACGTTGCGGCGCAGCCAGGTGGCCAGCGTCTGCCCGTCGGTACGCGCGGCGCCCTGTGCCAGCCAGGGTGACTCCAGCGGCACCCGGCGCGCCGCCCGGTCGAGCCGCGCCTGCGCCTGCGCGATGTCGGCGAGCACCAGCGGGTTCAGCCTCGGTACCCGGCCCCGGTACCGAAGCGTGCGACCACCGAGCTCGGCCACCTTCAGCCCGGTGTCGTAGGTCGGGTAGGTGTCGAGCCCCAACTCGTCCAGCAGGCGCCGTAGCCGGTCCTGGCCAGGGCCGATCCACTGGCCGCCGACCTCGACGAACTGCTCGGTGCCGGGCAGGCGCGCGTTCAGCACGCGGCCACCGACCCGGTCACGCGCTTCGGCGACCACGACGTCCTTGCCTGCCGCCACCAACTCGCGGGCCGCGGTCAGCCCCGCGATGCCCGCACCCACGATCACGACATCCGGCACCGTTCACCCACCTCGTTCCCACGGCAACGCCGGTACCACTATGCCGTATCCCGCCTCGCGGACCCCGCCACCTCCGCGCGAACTCAGTTGAGCAGCCCCACCGCCCACATAAGCATGATCAACACGATCCAGATCACCAGCGCGACCAGGACGCGCAGCCACAACCGTTTCAGCACCGATCACATTCCGAGGTTGTCGAGCACGAGCAGCACCGAGAGGAAGCCGAAGAACAGGAAGGAGATCCCGAGCACGGCAAGCCGCACACCGCTGATGCGCAACGGTTTCGGCAACGCCTTCCGGTTCAGCAACATGAGCAGTCCGGAGTAGATGAACATCTGCACGCCCGCGATGGACGAGGAGATCACCACGAGCAGGAACGGCTGGTCCACACCGGACATCAGGATCACCGAGCCGACCAGGATCATCAACCACACGAACGCCGCGTAGATCTTGCTCTCCGACCAGAACTGGCTGTCCTTGAGCGCGTTCACCTTGAGCTGGTCGGCCACGAGCCTGCAGGTGTAGTCGATGATGCCAAGGTTGGTCGAGAACAGCGCCACGGTGGCGGCCGCCCAGAACGCCGTGCCGAACCACGGTGCCACGCTGTCCTGCAGTGCCTGGCCCTCAACTCGCAGGAAGTCCAGATCCTGGGCCCCCACTTCGCCTACCGGCAGCGTCGAGTAGGCCAGCACCGACAGGATCACCAGTGAAAGCACACCGATCACGAAGAAGGTGATGAACTGCTCGATGTTCGCGACCTTCCACCAGCCGCGCCAGCGGCGCATGTTCTCCTCATCGGTCGGGAACATGTAACCGATCGAGGGTCGCGCCTCCTCGTGCCCGGTGATGGGCGAGACGATCCTGGGCATCCGCAGGCCCATTCCCATGCCCTTGTCCCGGATGTAGTTGCTCTGCACGAGGTTGTTCGCGCCACCGGCACCCGCGAACGCCAGCGCGCCGAGCAGCAGCGCGATGCTCAGGCTTTCGTGGCCGAGCGGGAAACCCATGTCCCCGACGCCCTCGGTGACCAGGGCGCTCCACGCCTCGCCGGTCGTGGCAACCGGGATCGCGACCACCACGAACAGCATGATCAGCCCGACCAGCACACCCTGGATCTTCTCGACCCACTGGTAGACCACCGGCGAGAGTGTCAGCGTGATACCGATCGCGATCAGCGCGGCGATCGTCATCGGGACGACCGGAGCATCCTCGCCCAGGCCGAGCGCGAACGACGCCGTCGTCGACGCACCCGTGGCCCACCCCGGCCAGAAGTTCTGCAACAGCGCGAAGACGATGAACAGCCACCACCACGGCTTCCACAGCCGGGCGAAGCCGGTGATCGCCGATTCGCCTGTGGCCAGCGTGTAGCGCTCGATCTCCATGTTCAGGAAGAACTGGATACCGAACCCCACGACGGCCGCCCACATGAAGACGAATCCGATCTGGGACGTGATGTAGGGCCACAGCACCGCCTCGCCGGAACCGATCGCGGTCGCGAGGATGATGACGCTCGCCCCGGTGATCCTGCGCAATGGCACGGGTTCCGGAAGATCCCGGAACTCCACTGCTGGCAGGTACTTGCTCGGAAGTGTCGTTTGGTCTCGCCCGGGACCAGTCTTCTCCGCCATACGGCTGCCTCATCTCGCCGTCGAGATTCACTTTGAGCCGGGAGCGCAAGCGCCCCGATAGAGTGACGGTCGTCACCCAGTGGTGTCAATAGCGATCTTGACTGACTTGCCCGGTAACCCGAACGGTGGTCTAGGCCGATCGAGTCACCCAGGCGGGGCCGGCAGCGTTGGCTCGCAGGGTCGGTTCACTGTCCTTGTCACTGTCCTTGTCACTGTCCTTGTCACTGTCCTTGTCACTGCCCTTTCACTTCGTGCCGGTACCGACGTTGATTCTGGTGTGCAGCACCGCCTCGGGCGCTCCACCGGAGCGTTCGCGAAGCACGCCATCCAGTACCCGCAGCACGTCGGCACGTTGCTGTTCGGTCAGGTCGGCGACCAGCCGGGCGCCGATCGGATTGCTGGAGGTCACCACGTTCCACAGCCGAGCGCCGGACTCGACCGTCAGCCGCCAGGTGATGGTTCGCACGGAAACGTCGCGCAGCCCGGCAGCGACCAACCGACGACGCAGCACACCGGGTCGCGCCAGCTGGAACGGCGGTGGTGGCGGGTCCGTCGGCAGACCGGCGAAGTCGGGCACCACCGCGCGGATCGCGCTGACGAAGAAGCCGAGGAACTCGGCCTCCCGCAGGTCGCCGAACGCGGAGACCAAGACCGTGCCGCCCGGCCGCGTCACGCGCGCCAGCTCAGCGAGCCCGGCGTCGACATCATCGAACAGCGACACCCCGTGCTGCGAGACGGCCACGTCGAAGCTGTCGTCGGGCAGATCGAGCGACTGCCCATCCATGATGGCGGTGTCGATACCCGTGACGCCCTCCGCTCGCGCACGCGCGGTGAGCCTTTCGAGCATCTCCTTGGAGATGTCGACGGCGAGCACCCGCGCGCCGCGCCGGGCGGCGGGCAGGCTCAGTGCACCGCTGCCCGAGGCGACGTCCAGCAGCCGGGTTCCCGGACCGACGCCGAGCG
Source organism: Saccharomonospora amisosensis (assembly GCF_011761185.1). Classification (NCBI taxonomy): domain Bacteria; kingdom Bacillati; phylum Actinomycetota; class Actinomycetes; order Pseudonocardiales; family Pseudonocardiaceae; genus Saccharomonospora; species Saccharomonospora amisosensis. The sequence goes on from NZ_JAAOYM010000001.1 coordinate 3,329,568, forward strand.
TACGGATGATGTCCTCGCCGTGGCGGGCGTTCTCGGGGGTGACGTAGCGATCGTAGCCGGACGCGATCCAGTCCCACGCGTCCCGCTGTGTCGTACGCGTCTGCGGTGTAGTTCGTGTAGTCATCTGTCGTTCTCCTTCCGGTACGGATTCCACGATCGTCGCTCGCCGGATGCGGGGTCCACATCGGTCGCGCCAACCAAATCCGCACCGAAGCGGGATGGGCAATTCTGTGTAGGCGCGGCCTATGCGAGGTCGTGACGGAAGGCGTAGGCGGTGGCCGCCGCGCGGGAGGACACCTCGAGCTTGCCGAAGATGTTGGCCAGGTGCCTGGCCACGGTCTTCTCGCTGAGCACCAGCGAGCGCGCGATCTCGGCGTTGGTCGCGCCGGTGGCGACCAGCCGCAGCACCTCCAGCTCACGCCTGGTCAGCGGGCCCCGCTCTCGCCTGGAGAGCTCGCGCACCCGCGCCAGCGCGGGTGCGGCACCCACTTGCTCGAATACCCGGCGGGCCGCGTCCAGCTCCAGCTCCGCGCTGTCGTGGTCGGCCAGTTGCCGGTACGCCTGCGCCATCCGCAACCGAACCCAGGCGGCCTCGTAGGGCAGATCGAGCCGCTGCCACGCGGGCCAGGTTCGCCGAAGTTCCGCGCAGGCCGCGGCCGGGTCGCCCGCACAAAGCGACACCGAGCCGCGCGCGTAACCCACCACGGCTCGCAGGTACGGCATGTCGAAGGCCCCAGCAATGTCGGCGAGCTCGGCCGCGGCGGACCTGGCAGAGGAAACCTCCCCAGCCGCGAGCATGATGTCGACGTGGGCGAGCAGCACCCTCGCGCGCTCCGCGGTGCCGCGTGCCTCCTCGACCGCCGTGCGGATCGCCGCGAGCGCGTCGCTTGTGCGGCCCTGCGCCAGCCGCAACAGCGCCAACCCCGGCTGCACCGAGTGGCCGGATGCGCTGGCCCTGCGGTAGCTGCGCTCGGCCTCGTCGAACTCGCCGCGTAGCCGCAGCAGCTCGCCCAGCTGGTAGTAGGCCATTCCGAGTGCCGGGTCGCCCGGCGGGTCGGCCAGCCGCTCGCAGGCGCGCCGGACCTCCGCCATGGCCTGCGACCACTCGCCGCGCGCCTGCATTATCTCCGAGCGGTGCACAAGACACTGCCCTCGGTAGGCTTTTAGGTCAGGCTGCTCAGCACACCAGCGGCTCAGCGCGGCCGTCCACTCCCTTGCCCGGCTCAGGTCGAAGATCTTGCGGTAGGTGAGGATCACCGCGCAGTAGATGATTCCCGATGGAATCGCCGACACCTCTTCCGCGGTGACCGCGACCATCGCCTCGTCAAGCAGACCGGTACCGGTGGAGAGTTGCCCGCCGAGGATGAGCGCCTGCCCCCTGCCGAGGTTTCCCAGCGCACGCAGGTCGGGGTCACCGAACCGCTCGGCCGTTCGCACCACCTCGGCGAACGCGGCCTCCGCCGTGGCCTCGTCGCCCCGCTCCAGCGCTTCCAGCCCGGCGGGGATGCCCAGGTAGCCGCACTCCACGCAGTCGCCCGCCTCGCCCGCGAGCCGCCGCGCCCGAGCCAGCCAGCCGCCGCCCCTGGCGTGCTCGCCGCGCTGCAGGAGCGTGACCCCCAACCAGAACGCCGACCGGGCGGCGCCGGCGGGCGCGCCTTGTCCCGCCCAGGCCTGGCTCGCCGATTCCCACGCTGCCGCGGCGGTGGCCTCCTCGCCGGTGAGGAAGGCGGCGACAGCGAGCCGGTCAAGGTCATGAGCGGCCAGCGGCCTGCGATCTCTGGCCGCCGACAGGTGCCTGCGGGCCTCACCCCATGCCCCGCGCAGATAAGCGGTGCGGCCCAGCGCGAGCGGGTCGTCGGGGACCTTGACGGTGAGCTGAACCGCGGGGCGGAAACCGCTGTGCCTTCCACCGGTCACCTCCCCAGTCTCGCGCATCACCGCAAGCCGGGGAAGTGCCGTGGCCGATCGTTTCCGCTGGTCAGGCGTTCACCTTGGCGGGCAGTTCCGCCGCGGGTTCGGAGGGCACCTTGCGGCTGCGCGGCGCACCGGTGCGAGCGTGAGTGGCGTACAGCGTGAGTCCGACGAAAGTCAGGCCGCCGACGAGGTTGCCGACCACGGTGGGGATCTCGTTCCACACGAAGTAGTCGGCGATGGAGAAGTCGCCACCGAGCATGAGACCGGAGGGGAACAGGAACATGTTGACCACCGAGTGCTCGAAGCCCATGTAGAAGAAGACCAGGATGGGCATCCACATCGCGATCACCTTGCCCGACACCGAGGTCGACATCATCGCGGCGACCACCCCGGTGGAGACCATCCAGTTGCACAGCACACCCCGGATGAACAGGGTCAGCATCCCGGCGCCGCCATGCTCGGCGTACCCCACGGTCCGCGACGAACCGATCTCGCCGAGCTTCTGTCCGACCTCGTTGGGGTCCATGGAGAACCCGAACGTCACGATGACCGCCATCATCAGCGCCACGGTGAGCGCACCGGCGAAGTTGCCGACGAACACCAGCCCCCAGTTGCGCAGTACCGAACGAACCCGCACGCCAGGCCGCTTGTCGATCAGCGCGAGCGGCACCAGTGTGAACACGCCGGTGAGCAGGTCGAAGCCCAGCAGGTAGAGCATGCAGAACCCTACGGGGAAGAGCAGCGCGCCGACGAGCGGCTGTCCGGTCTGCACGGTGATGGTCACCGCGAACGCCGCCGCCAGTGCCAGGATCGCACCCGCCATGTACGCACGGATGACGGTGTCACGGGTGGACATGAAGACCTTCGACTCGCCTGCGTCGATCATCTTCGTGGCGAACTCAGACGGATTCAGATATGACATGAAGTAGCTCTTTCGCAGCAGGGGCTGGGGACGTCGGCCTCGAAGGCCCGAGACTCAACCGGGTACGCAACGAAAGTCTCGGTAGCCGAAGTTTCCGGCCTGTGACGGGGCTGCGAGCATCGGGTCACATCGGCCTCACAGTGCGCCCGCGGGCTGCTCGGCTCGTGTTGCGGCGCTGTGACAGGCAGGCGTCGGCCGCGAGAACCCACCGTGCGGATGTGAACTTCTCGTGTCGGCGGCGGCGCGCGGATGGCTTCGCGCCGGGTCGGCGGCGAGTCTGGGGGCACTCACCCGCCCGAAAGGAGCACGCCGATGACCCCGATCATGAGCAAGTCCGACGCGGCCGAGTTGATCGTCGCCGCGCGAACCCGGCGCGGCATCTCCTGGTCGGAGATCGCGGACAAGCTGGGCGCGCCGGTGGTGTGGACTACCGCGGCACTGCTCGGTCAGCACCCGATGACCCAGGAGCAGGCGCGGCAGGTCTGCCAGTTGCTGGGCCTGGACGAGCCGGTCGAGGAAAGCCTGCGGTCGCAGCCCTACCGTGGCGGCGGCAAGGAGGTGCTTTCCGACCCCACGATCTACCGCTTCGTCGAGGCGCTGGCGGTCTACGGGCCCGCGTTGAAGGAACTGATCCACGAGGAGTTCGGCGACGGCATAATGAGCGCGATCAATTTCCGGGTCGACCTCGCCCGCAGGCCTGACCCCGACGGCGACCGGGTGGTCGTCACCTTCGACGGGAAGTTCCTCGACTACAAGTGGTGAGGCCGGGCCGGTGTCGCCGGCCCGGCGCCTTGGCTACGACCCCGCTACCGACAGCAACAGGTCGGCGAGCTCCTTCGGTGCGGTCACCATCGCCTCGTGGCCGGTACCGATGTTGTGCACCGGCCAGTCACGCGACGCGGCCCGCTCGGCGTGCGGCTGGAACGCCCGCATCCAGTCGACGCACTCGATGAACTCGGCGGGAACGCCGCGCTCCGCTCCGCTCAGCCGCAGCGGTTCGGTGTAGGTCAGCCACGGGTGCGGCGTCAGCCGCGGCGTGAGCCATTCCAGGTCCGCCTCCTCACTGACCCCGAGCACGCTCAGTGAGCGCACCGGGATGAGCCAGCCGAACCCCGGCCCGGCCACCGATTCCCGGTAGTGCCCTGCGATGGTCTCCGGCAGCAGGTCGATCGCCGCGTCCGCGTCGTCCCCTACGAACGCGTCGAGATACACCCGCTTGGCCAGCCGTGTTGGAACCCGGTCGGCGACACCGGTGACGACCTGCCCCGCGTAGCTGTGCCCGACCAGCGTGACATCGGTGAGGTCGTATGCCTCCAGCAACGCCACGACGTCCTGAATGTGCGTGCTCAACCCGACCGAGGGGTTGAGCAGGTGCGCACGGTCGCTCACCCCGGTGAGTGTCGGTGTGTGGACCTCGTACCCGGCCGCACGCAGCGTCGGCGCGACGCGCTGCCACACCCAACCGCCGTGCCAGGCGCCGTGAATCAGGACGAAACTGCTCATGCGGGTGCTCCATCGCCGTCGCCGAGGTCCTCGAACAGCGCCAGCGCGGCCGCGGTGTTCGACGCGGGGACATGGTAGGTGTCGTGCACGCGCAGGATCTTGTCGCTCAGCGCGCCGCGCATCACCAGCCACATGATCAGCTCGATGCCCTCGGTGCCCGCCTCCCGGACGTAGTCCTCGCGCGTCAACGCGGCGAGCGCCTCCGGGTCACCCTCCACGGTCTCCAGGAACATCCGGTCGAAGCGCTCGTTGATCAACCCGGCTCGCGCGCCCGCCAACTGGTGCGACATGCCGCCGGTACCGAAGACGGCGACCTTGAGGTCCTGAGGGAACGACCGGATGGCCCGACCGAGTGCCTTGCCGAGCGCGTAGCAGCGCGCCGCGGTGGGCTGCGGGTACTGGATGACGTTGACCAGCACCGGCACCACAGCGCACGGCCACGCCTCACCCGGGTCCGGGTAGGCCACCGAAAGCGGCACCGTCAGCCCGTGGTCGACGTCGAGCTGGTGGATGGTCGTGATGTCGAACGAGGAGTCGACGAGTTCGGTCACCAGGTGCTCGCTCAGCTCGGGCGCACCGGCCACCGGCGGCACCGGCCTGCGGCCCCAGCCCTCGTCTGCGACGGCGTAGGACTCGGCGGTGCCGATCGCGAACGTCGGCACCATGTCGAGGTCGATGGAGTTGGCGTGGTCGTTGTAGACGATCACCGCCACGTCCGGCCTGTGCTCCGCCAGCCACCGCCGCGCGGGCTCGTACCCGTCGAACAGCGGCTTCCAGTAGGGATCCTCGGTCTTGTGGTTGTCCATCGCCGCACCGATCGACGGCACGTGCGAGGTGGCGAGTCCCCAGACGACCCTAGCCAAATTTCCGCCCTCCCGAACGCATGGCCGCGGTGAACTCCTCGGCCGACATCCCGGTGAAGACCCCACCGAGGTACTGCATCGACTTGTTGTCCAACATGGCGAGCTTGAACGTGTAGAAGATCGAGCCGCCGAGTTCGAGCATCGCGGTCCAGTCCCGTTCGAGGACGGCCTTCTTCTGCTCCGGTGTCAACCCGTAGGCGTCGCAGTAGGCGGCTTCGTCCTCGCTGAACCGCCTGCGGTTCTCCTCGTCCTTCAACGAACCGCACAACCGGTTCAGCGCATATCCCCGCCTGCTGGCCCGCAGGTCCAGCACATAGTTGTCACGGGCCTTGGTCATGCTCACTCCCTTCCGGAACCGATCGTGGTCAGTTCGGGGTCCGCGCGGCGCGCGGCTTCGTGCTCACGCGCCGCGCGGATGGTCTGGTCGAGCAGGGTGGCGATGGTCATCGGCCCTACCCCGCCTGGAACGGGAGTGAGGTAGGACGCGCGCCGTGCTGCCGCCTCGTACTCCACGTCGCCTGTGTTGTCGGCGTATCCGGCGTCCACGACGACGGCGCCTTGCTTGATCCAGTCCCCCCGGATGAGTCCGGGCCGCCCGACGGCGGCGACCAGCACGTCGGCCCGCGCCACGTGCTCGGCGAGCTCGGTCGTGCGGGAGTGGCAGTAGGTGACGGTCGCGTCGCGACCGAGCAGCAGCATGCCGACGGGCCTGCCGAGGATGGCACTGCGGCCAACCACCACGGCGTGCTTGCCCGCGAGCGGGATGTCGTAGGCATCCAGCAGCGCCATGATCCCGCCGGGTGTCGCCGAGTTGAATCCTGCTTCGCCGAACGACATGGTGGCGAAGGAGGTGCGGGTGACGCCGTCCACATCCTTGGCCGGGTCGATGGCCTCGAAGGCGGCGCGCTCGTCGAGGTGGCCTGGTACCGGGTGCTGCAACAGGATGCCGTCCACCTCGGGATCGGTCGACAGCTCCCGCAGGTGACCCACCAGTGTGGCGGTGGTGATGTCACTGCCGAGCCGCACCTGCCGCGAGCGCATACCGACCTTCGCGCAGCGGTTCGCCTTCATCCGCACGTAGGTGTGAGAGGCCGGGTCGTCGCCCACCAGCACGGTCGCCAGCATCGGCGCCCGGTCGAACGACCCGACGAAGTCGGTGACCTCGCGGCGGACCCGGTCGAGGATGGTGGCGGCCACGGCTCGCCCGTCGAGAACTTGTGCGTTCACTGCCGACTCCTAGAACACCACGGTCGTGTTGCCGTCACGGATGACCCGGTCCTCGCAGTGCCATGCCACGGCGCGCGAGAGCACGAGTCGCTCGACGTCGGCGCCCTTGCGCTGCAGTTCGCGTACCGACTCGTCGTGCGAGACACGGATCACGTCCTGCTCGATGATCGGTCCCTCGTCGAGGTCCTCGGTCACGTAGTGCGCTGTCGCGCCGACGAGCTTCACGCCACGCTCCTTGGCCCGCTGGTAAGGACTCGCGCCCATGAACGCGGGCAGGAACGAATGGTGGATGTTGATGACGGGAACGCCGACCTCCTCCAGGAAGTCGCCGGAGAGGATCTGCATGTAGCGGGCGAGCACGACCAGGTCCACATTGCCCTTGAGCAGGTTGAGCTGTTCCTTCTCGGCGGCGGCCTTGTTGCCCTTCTCCACGGGTACGTGGAAGAACGGGATACCGAACCCGCGCACGTCGTCGCTGAGGTCGGAGTGGTTCGACACCACCATCGGGATGTCGATGCCGAGCTCCCCATCGCGTTGCCGCCACAACAGGTCGAGCAGGCAGTGGTCGGCTTTGGACACAAAGATCGCGACCCGTTTCCTGCGTTTCGCCTCGACCAGCCGGAACTGCAGCCCCAGTTCCTCACCCAGCTTGGCCTCCAGTGCCTCGTTGAGGCTTTCCAGCTTCGCAGAAAGGTCCGGCAGGTGGAAAACCGACCGCTGGAAGAACCTGCCACCGGAAGGATCACTCGAGGACTGGTCGAGCGAGACGATGTTCGCACCGTGCTCGGTGAGGATTCCCGAAACACTGGCGACGATCCCGGGCCGGTCCGCACCCTGCACGATCAACCGACCGTAGTCGGCGTCGTCACGCTGCTTCATGAACGATCCTCCTTTCCGGACAACGAAGCCAACAACTGCTGCCGCCACCGCTCGGTCCCGCGCAGTTCATTGAACGTGAAGATGTGCAGTCCGCGGATGTTGCCACCCGACTTCGGCGCCGACGCGGCGAGCCGCTTGGCGAGCCTGGTGGGGTTGTAGCCGCCCGGCAGCAGGAACCGCCACAACAGGTTCTGCTGCTTGCGCAGGAAGCGCGCCGACTGCCCCAGCCCGATCCCCGCGGAGATCCGGACGAGCTTCTGCCGGTTCACCGGGCCGGGAATGCCTACGTGGACGGGAAGGTCGATGCCCGCAGCCGCGATGCGCCCCGCCCAGGAGGCGGTTGTGTTGGCGTCGAAACAGATCTGGGTCAGGATGCGGGTCGCCATCGGTGCCTTCTGCTTCAGCGCGAGCTCGATCGACTCGTCCGGGATGATCGAGTGCCCTTCGGGGTAGCCGCCGATACCGACCTGTTCGAACGGGTGCCGCACGGCCTCCATCGCCTGTAGCAGCGAGTGGGCGTCCGGGTACGGCCCTGCCGGTTCCGGCGCATCACCACCGACCACGAACACCGACCGCGTACCCGCCGAACGCAACCGGTCGACCACCTCCGCGACGTGGCTCTCGCCGGTGAACTGCCGCGCGGGCAGGTGAGGTGCCACCTGGTAGCCGTGCCGCAGCAACTTCTCGGTGAGTCGCAGCGTCGTGTCGATTCCCTTTGCCTCGGTGACGGTCACGGTCAGCGGAACGTCGGTCGGCACGTGCGAGAGCACGGCCTGCTCGGTGTTCTTGAACGGCATCACTTCGTAGCTGATGTTGCGCACCAGTTCGGCGAGCTGCGAACGCCGGCCGCGCGGGCCGGCAACCTCCTGCTGGGTGGTCATGGTTTCCTCGTCTGTTCGCGCGGGCCTCGATGCTTCACGTGGCGGGCACCGCGGGCACCGCCCTGTCTTCAGTAGACCCGAAGGGCACGGTGCTTTTCGTGCGGCATCGGGGCTGAGTTGACCGCGACAAATGACCGATAACGCAGCGGCAACCTCGCCGGACGGGGAAGCAGGGCATCGTCATGGCGACTCCACGGAGCGCGTGACTCTCCCGGCTTCGGCGACGGCGTGGAAGGAGCCGGTGACGATCACCGGCAGGTCCGGTTGCGATATCGCCACCGCGCGGCGCAGCGCATCCGGTAACGAGGGCGCCACGATCACGCGCACGCCCTCGTGCACGGCGGCCGCGGCAACCTGGGCGGCGGGTGCGGGCACGGTTGGCCCCGCGTGCTGCCCCCCGGTCCGGAACTGGGCCGCCACCACGGCACTCGCGTTGCGGGCGAGCGCAGCGACGCCCGCGAGCAGGTCCTTGCCCTGCTTGCAGGCCAGCACCCACACCGGGGCACGACCAGGCCACCGCCGCTCGACGGTATCGGCCAGCGAGGCGAGCTTCATCGCGTTGTGCGCACCGTCGAGGATTACCGGGTGGCCGTGCCAGTGGCGGCGCTCCCACCTGCCGGGCAGGCGGGCCTCGCGCAGCGCCTGTTCGGTTCGCCGCTGCTCCAGCCGCCAGCCGTCCCTCGCGGCGAGGTGGCGCACCGCGCGCACGGCGAGCCCGGCGTTGGTCCTCTGGTGCTCACCGGGCATCGCGAGTTGGAGCCCGGCGGGCAGGCACGCCGCCAGTTCTGCTGAGGCGAGCTGTTCCAGTCGGCAGTCGCGCAGCGCCGCCTGCGTGTCGAGGGTGGCAGCCACCTCGGGAGCGCCACGCGACGCGAAGGCCGTGCCTGCACGCGGCAGGATGCCCGCCTTCTGCCTGGCGATCTCGGGCAGCGTGTCGCCAAGCACCGCCGTGTGATCGAGCCCGATGGCGGTGATGACGGCCAGCTTGTCCGACCGGGTCACCGTGTTCGTCGCGTCGTGCGACCCGCCGAGCCCGGTCTCGATCACCGCGTAGTCCACGGCACGCTCGCTGAACAGTCGAAACGCCGCCACGGTCGCGGCCTCGAACATCGTGACCTGGCCCAGCGGGCCCTGGCTGACGACGCGCTCCTGCTCGCGGACGGCGTCGAGCGCCGCCGCGACGGCGTGGGCCGGCGCGGGCCGACCGTCGAGCAGAAACCGCTCCAGCAGCGTGTGCGCGTGCGGGGAAAGGTAGGTGCCGACCCGGTGGCCGTGCGCGCGCAGCAGCGCCGTGATGAACGTCGAGACCGAGCCCTTGCCCGCGGTTCCGGCGACGTGCACGGTGCGCATCGAGTCCTGCGGGCTGCCGAGCATGCTGAGCAGCATCGTCGCCCTGCGGCGGCCCACCCCCGCGGTCATCACCGTGCCGCTCGACGAAGGCAGCTCGGTGAGCAGGTAGCTGGCCACGTCGTCGAGGTCGGCGATGGGCGCACGCGCTGCGCGCCGCGTGGTCTCCGTGGCCGTCATCGCCCCTCCGGCGGTTCGGGAAAGAGGTGGGGATTTCGCCCTGCGGCTACGCTATGTTCTTGTCAGCTCGCCCCGGCACGGCCTGATGACCGCCGTGGAATGGACACTCGGCCGGATCGGCTACGTCAAACGACGTATCACAGACAGGGCAGCGGGACGTCACGATCGCCGCCGCGCGCTCCTACTGTCCTCGGTAACGGCCGAGGACTGCAGAGGAGATGCCGGGGATGAGTTCATTGCTGGTGGTCAGCGCCCACGCGGGTGACTTCGTGTGGCGGGCGGCAGGAGCTATCGCGCTGGCGACGGCTCGTGGTGACCGTGCCAAGGTGCTGTGCCTTACCTACGGCGAGCGTGGCGAATCGGCGAAGGCATGGCGTGAAGGCAAGCAACTGGAGGAGATCAAGCAGCTCCGCCGTGCCGAGGCCAGCAACGCCGCCGAGGTGCTCGGCGCCGAGATCGAGTTCCTCGACGCGGGCGACTACCCGCTACTGGAGACGCCTGAGCTGATCGACCGGATCGTGCGGGTGTACCGCGAGGTCGAACCGTCGGTGGTGCTGACACACCCACTGGCCGATCCGTACAACCAGGACCATCCCGCGGCGGCGCGCATGGCTTTGCAGGCTCGGGTGCTCGCGCAGGCCGTCGGCTACGACGCGCCGGGCGAGCCGCTCGGGGCACCGCCGGTGTTCTTCTTCGAGCCGCACCAGCCCGAGCAGTGCGACTTCAAGCCGGATGTGCTGCTGGACATCACGCCGGTGTTCGACGCCAAGCGCAAGGCGATGGAATGCCTGCCCGCACAGCAGCACATGTGGGACTACTACACCGACCTCGCCAAGCGCCGCGGCGTGCAACTCAAGCGCAACGCCGGCCCGAACCTCGGGCTGCCGCACAACACCATGGGCGAGGCCTACATGCGGCTGTATCCACAGGTGACCGAGGTGCTCGCATGAGAAACGTCGTCGTCACCGACCCGCCGAAGGCGGATCTGGACAAGGTCACGAAACTTGCCGAGTACGGCGTGGCGACGGTGCACGAGGGTTTGGGACGCACCGGTTTCCTCGGCACCGGGTTGCGCCCCACCCACCTCGGCTCCCGCATCGGCGGCACCGCCGTCACCGTGCTCTCCTGGCCGGGCGACAACCTGATGATCCACGCGGCTGTGGAACAGTGCGGCCCCGGCGATGTGCTGGTGGTGACCACGACCTCGCCGTGCAGCGACGGCATGTTCGGTGAGCTGTTCGCCACCGCGCTGCAACTTCGCGGCGTGCGTGGACTGGTCACCACCGCCGGCGTTCGCGATGTCGCCGAGCTGCACGCGATGGGCTTCCCGGTGTGGTCTGGGGCAGTCAGTGCACAAGGGACTGTGAAGGCCACGGCGGGCTCGGTCAACGTGCCCATAACGGTCGGCGGCCAGCTCGTGCGCCCTGGCGACGCGATTCTTGCCGACGACGACGGCGCGATGGTCGTTCCCCGGCAGGACGTCGACCGCGCGCTCACCTCGGCGCAGGCACGCATCGACAAGGAAGAAGCCACCCGGCAGGCGTTCCGGGATGGACAGCTCGGCCTGGACCGCTACGGCTTGCGCGCCAAGCTGAGCGAACTCGGTGTCGAGTACATGACCGCCGAGGAGTACGGGAGCTGACCCAACTGGCGACACCGCACCTGCTTACCCACGACCATCTTGCTCTGCTGTCCCGGCGACGGCGCCGATCGAGAACAGGAATGAAATGAAAGCGAAGAATCTGCAGGAAGTACTGGACCAGGCGGGCAACACCGTGGAGCTGCTGCGCAACTCGCAGCTCGGTGCCTACATCTACCCCGTGGTCCCCTCGGAGTTCACGAACTGGCGCCGCGAGGTCAAGGCCTGGACGAAGACGGCGGTGCTGTTCGACCAGACGCACCACATGGTGAACCTGTTCATCTCCGGACCGGACGCACTGCGGCTCATCTCTGACACCGGAATCAACAGTGTCGAGAAGTTCGAAGTGGACAGTGCGAAGCAGTTCGTCCCGGTCTCGCCGGAGGGTGGAGTCATCGGAGACGGAATCCTGTTCCGGCTGGCGAAGGAGGAGTTCGTCTTCGTCGGCCGCGCGCCAGTGGCGAACTACCTGACCTTCCGCGCCGAGACGGGTGGTTACAACGTCGATGTCCGCCGCGACGAGCGCTCTCCCTCGCGGCCCTACGGCAAGCCGGTGACACGCGACGTGTGGCGGTTCCAGATCCAGGGCCCCAACGCGTGGCAGGTCATCGAGAAGGTCAACGGCGGCCCGGTCGAGAAGGTTCGCTTCTTCCGCATGGGATACATGAACATCGCGGGCGAGCGCGTTCGCACCCTGCGGCACGGCATGGCGGGTGCGCCCGGCCTGGAGATCTGGGGTCCTTACGAGAGCTACTTCAAGGTTCGCGACGCGATCCTGGAGGCCGGCCGCGAGTTTGGCATCGAGCCCGCCGGTGCCAGGGCATATTCGTGCAACACCCTTGAGTCCGGCTGGATCCCCTCTCCGCTTCCGGCCATCTACTCCAGTGAGGAGCTGCGCCCGTACCGCGAGTGGCTTGCCGCGGAAAGCTACGAGGCGAACAACGCGCTGGCGGGCAGCTTCGTCTCCGAAAAGATCGAGGACTACTACCTCAATCCGTGGGAACTCGGCTACGGCTCGTTCGTGAAGTTCGACCACGACTTCATCGGGCGAGATGCGCTGCGGGCCATCGACCCGGACAAGCAGCGTCGCAAGGTGACGTTGGCGTGGAACGCCGAAGACGTTGCCAAGCTGCTCTCCTCGCCGGTTGACCCGGATGGCCCCGGCTACCAGTTCTTCGACCTGCCCAACGCCAACTACGGTTCGTCCAACTTCGACTCCGTGCTCGACGCCGACGGGAATCTGATCGGGTTGTCGCTGTTCACCGGCTACAGCGCCAACGAGCGCGCGGCGCTGTCGCTGGCGACGGTGAACCCGGACGTGCCGCTCGGTGCAGAGGTGCGGGTGACGTGGGGCGAGCCCGACGGCGGCAGCCGCAAGACGACAGTGGAGCCGCACGAGCAGCTCGCCGTGCGTGCCATCGTCAGCCCCGCGCCGTACTCGGTGATGGCACGGGAAAGCTACCGGCCGGGCTGGCGCACCACCACGGCCTGACGGTTTCGGTGCCCTTCGTGGGTGGCGATCGACGCGCCCAGCTCGGTCGCCACCCGCGGGCCTACTACTGCGCGAGGATCTGCTCTCGCAGGATGTCGGCGTGCCCGCAGTGCTGGGCGAGTTCGCGAAGCACGTGCAGGTAGACCCAGCGAAGCGGTAACGGGCCGCGCCGGTTACCGTGCACCAGGTCGTCCAGCTCCAGCGCCGCCGTCGCACGCCGCGAGGCCTCACACGCCTGGAGATGCGCACGCTGCACGACCGCGATGGTGTCCTGCTCTTCGAGGACGAACGACTCGTCCGGTGTCGCGGGAATTCCGATCTCGGCGCGCGACCGGCAGGTGATGGCCTCGTCGAACCAGACCTTCTCCACGAAGGTCGCGTGCTTGACAAGCCCGAGCAGTGTTGTCCGTGACGGCACCAACGAGCGGCGAGCCTGTTCCTCCGTCAGCCCTGCGAGGCAGCCGTTGAGCAGCTCGCGATGCTCGTCGAGGAAGGCCTCGAACTGAGCGCGGATGGGCAGGCCGGTCATTACTTCCCGCAACGTCCCCGGGTCACCTGGCATGTGCGAATCATGCCAGACGACGCCGCGACCGGTTCACCACACGAGCAACTCGTGGCGCAGATTGCCGGTCGCCGCGATGGTGGCGAGCACGGCCGCGAGGCTGGGCAGCCAGCGCTGTCTCGGGTCGGGCTGGACCCGCCAGCGCGCGAGCGCGTTGGGGTTGTGCTCGTCGGGCAGCGGCACCGTGGACCCGGCGGGAAGCACCTGTACGCCCTCCGGAAGTGGCGCTTCGGCCACCGCGAAGTCGTCGGTCTCGACGAGTAGCACGGTGACCATCTCCCGCCGCGTCGGCAGGGTCAGTGCCGGACCGTCGCAGCCCTGCCTGGCGAGGCTCGCCAGCACGGCATCCGAGATCCGCCTCGGCACCACCACGGCGCCCACACCCGAACCGGTCACGAGCCGCAGCCCGCCACGGTCCCACTGCACCGGCCAGCCGAACGTGCCCCGGTAGTCCACCCGAGGCTGCTGCGGGGCCGTACCCACCTCCTGGCTCATGGCGTTCCTCTCTCCTGCGGCACCTCGTCGTCCACAACGATGGCATGCTAGTGGCACTGAGTGCCATTAGCAATGGTGCGCCTGCTACGTTTGTGAATATGGGCGCCGAAACACCGACAGCACCGCGCCAGCGAGCGGGCCGCACCGTTGCGGGCCGTCGCAGGCTGCGGCGGGCGCTGACCAGGGCCGCGATCGACCTGTTCCTCGAGCGAGGCTACGACGCCACGACCGTCGACGACATCGCGGCGGCGGCGGGCGTGGGACGGCGGACCTTCTTCCGGTACTTCCGGTCGAAGGAGGACGCCATCTTCCCCAACCACGACGAACTCCTGATCGACATCGAGCGCAAACTCGCCGACACCGACGAGCGGCGTGACCCGCTCCACGCGGTGTGCGAGGCGGTGCGGCTGGTACTCGACTTCTACCTGGACGACCCGGAGGTCTCACTGAAGCGCTACGCGCTCACCCGCACGGTGATGTCGTTGCGCGACAAGGAGGTCGCCAGTGTCGACCGCTACCAGCGGGTCTTCACCCGGTACCTGCGGGCCCGCTTCCACGCGGCGGGCGACCCGCTCGCGGAGATGCGGGCACCGATCGCAGGCGCGGCCGTGGCCGCGGCACACAACCACGTGCTGCGGCAGTGGCTGCGCGGCGACGGCGCCGTGGACGCCCACGCCCTCGCCGACAAGGCGTTCGCCATGGTCATCGACGCGTACTCCCCCTGCCCACGCGCCGATGGCGGGGCAGCCGAGAACGGCGAGGACACGGTGGTCGCCATCCTGCGCACCTCGACGCCTCCGGCCGAGGTCGCGCGGCTGATCGATGCCTCGCTGCGCCAACAAAGCGATCAAGGCGACCCGCTTTAACGGCACGCCGTGCCGTTAAAGCGGCTGCTCCTGAGACGCCGTCGTCCGATCGCGTTCCACGGTTGTCACACCCACGGAGCCGGGCGAGCGCAGCCACCGGATGAGCGCGGTGAACATCAGTCCCGCGGTGAGCGCGCCACCCGCGACCCGCGCCCAGTGACCTGCGACGAACTCACGCGCGGTGGCGCGCAGGAACTCCGCCGAGTGCTTACCGGCTGGGTCCACGAACATGATCTCGTTGCGCGGCCAGAACCAGACCATGGAGAACAGCAACTCGAAGCAGAGGTAGGCGACCGCCGCACCGATGACGTACCAGCGGATGGTCCTTCTTCGCCGGGTCAACAGCACCGTGACCGTTCCGGTAAGGATGATGAGAAACCCTAGTGGTGGAAAGAAGTCCGACGGACTGCCCTCGACCATGAACTCCCGCGCCCGCACCAGCGATCGCGGCGGGTCGTGGAAGATGTTCGGGTAGAGCAGGAAGGTCTCACCCAGGATGGCTCCGAACGAGATCGTCGTGGCCACGGTGAGCCCGATCAGCAGCGCAGTGACGAGTTTCCGCATGACCGAAACGCTATGCCGCCTCGCCTCGCCCGCCATCCCGCAGCAATCGTCGCCGATGTCGCAGTCCGGCGAACCAACCGTGCCCCGACCATCGACGCACGACGACTATCCCAACGCCCTCGGTTGCCGTGCGAGTCGTTCGGTCGCCCAACCGGTTCCTCCGGGACTCACCAATCCGCTCTCGTAGGCGATCACGACGAGCTGGGACCGGTCGCGCGCGTTCAGCTTGGAAAGCCGCCGGGAAACGTAGGTGCGAGTGGTCGCGGGCGACAGGAACAGTGCCTTCGCGATCTCCTGGTTGGACAGTCCGCTCGCGACCTGCTTGAGGACTTCCTTCTCCCGCTCGGTCAGCTCACGCAGCCGATCAGCGGAAAGCGAAGGCCGTGGCGCTTCGGCCAGTGACCGCAGCACCGTCCGCGTGACGGTCGGCGACGGCAGCGAGCCGCCCCCGGCGACCACGCGAACCGCCTTCCTGAGCTCATCCGGCGATACGTCCTTGAGCAGGTATCCCGACGCGCCTCGGGTGTGTCGGGTTCAGCCAGACTCCCCGGCCGGTGCTCACACTCGCTGTGGCGGGCACCGTTCACGGGGTCGTGCTCGTCGCGCAGTCGTTGACGCTCGGATCGCCTCCCGGCGCCGTCGATGGTGGCATGGCGGCCGTGGTGGCCCTGTTCGAGATCGCGCGTTCCGCACTGCTCGGCATGCTCGCCGGACTGGCGGCCATGGGGTTGCAGCTTGCAGGCGGAGGCCGCCGTTGAGCGTGCGGATCGGTGGAGTGCACAGCTCACCGATTGTTGACGGCTGACTGGTCAACTGTCTATGTTGGCTCGGCACCGAACCAAGATCACGTAGGAGCATGATGTCCGCATTCAGCCGTCGCCGCCTGCTCTCCGGTGCCGCCGCCACCGCCGGGCTGGCCGCGATGCCGATCTCGGCCTCGGCCTCCACCCGGGTTCCGGTGACCCGCGAGGAACACCGCGTGGTCATCGTCGGCTCGGGATTCGGGGGCGGCGTCACGGCACTGCGGTTCGCGCAGGCAGGGGTTCCTTCGCTGGTCCTCGAACGCGGAATCCGGTGGCCGACCGGACCAAACGCCGAGACGTTCCCGCGCGTGACCACATCTGCGGACAAGCGGATGTTCTGGCTGGGGTCGGGCCCTTCGCTGTTCGGGATCTCCGTGCCGCCCTTCGAGCGCTACACCGGGTTGCTTGAACGCGTTCCCGGCCACGGGATGGACATCATGTGCGCCGCTGGCGTTGGCGGCGGCTCGCTGGTGTACCAGGGCATGACCCTGCAACCCAGCCAGGAGGTGTTCAACGCCAACCTGCCCGAGCGGCTCGACTACTCACGCATGGACAGCGTGTACTACCCCAGAGTCGCGCGCATGCTGCGGTTGGAGACCGCGCCCGACGAGTTGGTCAACAGCAAGACCTACCTGCCTTCGCGCATCTTCGCCCGCAACGTCGAGCGCGCAGGATATGCGCTGGAGAAGGTCCCGATGCCGATCGACTGGACCTACGCGCTGCGCGAACTGGAGGGCGACATGAAGCCCTCCTACACCAACGGGGACTCTGCTTTCGGGGTCAACAACGGCGGAAAGCACTCTGTCGACGTCACCTACGTGGCGGCTGCCGAGGCCACCGGGCTCGCGCGGGTCGCGACACTGCACAACGTCACCGATGTCGCGATGGCGCGAGACGGTCGCTGGCAGGTGTTCGTGGATCGCATCAGCACCGACGGGACCGTGCTCGAAAAGAAGATCATCACGGCGAAGGCGCTGGTGATGGCGGCGGGCGCCGCCAACACCACCAAGCTGCTGATGCGGGCAGGAGCCAAGGGTGCGATCCCCGACCTACCCGACGGCCTTGGCACCAACTGGGGCTCCAACGGCGACCGCATCTACTTCTGGACGAATCTGGCCGACGACTTCGGAACACCCCAGGGTGGGCCGGTTGTGTACTGCAGCAAGGAATGGGACGACCCCGGCACGGCCAACACGATCATCCAGGCCTCGATCCCGCCGCTGCCCAATATCCGCTCCACGATGCTGGTCGGCTACGGCGTCAGCGAGGGCCGAGGCCACTTCGTGTACGACTCGGTACGTGACGACGCCGTGCTGCGATGGCCCTTCGACGGCGACGGTGTGCTGTACCAGCGCATTCAGCAACGGGCCTCGGACATCGTCGGCCCGGGGTCCACGCTGCTCGACACCACCGCCGTGTACCCCTCCACCTGGCATCCGCTTGGCGGCGCCTCGATGGGCACGGTGTGCGACCTCGCGGGCCGGGTGCTCGGACACCGCGGCCTCTACGTGCTCGACGGCGCGTTGCTGCCGGGCAACGCCGCCGCATGCAACCCGTCGATGACGATCGCCGCCGTGGCCGAGCGGGCAACCGACGAACTGATCGCCGAGGACGCGGGCGTAGTGTTCTGACGGTGAGCGTGCCCGCGCACCGCTAGCCGTGATGTCCACGTAGGAGCGAAGCGACGACCCCACCGTCCACCAGCAGATCGGCGCCGGTAATGAACGTGGCTCGCTGGCCGAGCAGGAACTCGGCCGCGTCGGCATGCGTGTCCGGCCGCGAACCGATCCCGCGCGAGTGAATCGGGTCGCCGTTCGATCCCACGGCCCTGCCGGGTATTCAGAACGGCACAACGTCGTCCACTGCCGCTGTCCATCCACATTGGTCATGGTCACGTTCACGCGTTCCTGGCTGACTCTCGGCTCACCGGCCAGCAGCCTCGTCGAAGGTCCGTCAGTGGAACGGGCGGCGCGGTCGGGATCCGAGGACCCGTGACGGTAGCGAAGCGATGCCGTCATGGCCGCTAGCAACTCCGCCAGATGCATCCATGTGGCCGCCATACCCCGCCTTCAGCACATCATAAACAATTGTCCGTTGACTCCGATCAAAAGTCAGCTTACTGTTCGATGCGGCGAAGACACCGGTGCATCGAGGCGTTGGGCGGCAATCCCGCCGGCTCCTCGATCGGAACAGGCTGGGGGCCACCGCGTGAAAAGGACTCGATGCGGAGTACCGAAGCTTCACCGTCGACCTCGTCCGCTGCGTCGCCCCGACGGTTACCGGGCGCTTGGCAGCGGCCTCACCTGGCGGACCCTCGGTCGGACCTGCGCACCGACGTGATCGCTTCCACCCACATCCCCATCCCCACCGAACCCTTGCAGAGAGGTAGGTGACCATGCGATTACCGCGCATGGTGGCACTGGTGGCCGCAGTGGGCACGGCACTCGCCGTCGCACCGGCGACCTCGGCGGCACAACCCGCACCGCCGGCCGATACGGAGTTTCAGAAGGTCACGCTCAACGACAGTCCCGGCGAACCCATCGATCTCGCGGTGGTGCCCGACGGCCGGGTGCTGCACACCACCCGTGCCGGCCAGTTGTGGCTGCACGACCCGCGAACCCGCCTGAACACGCTGGCGGCGGAACTGAACGTCTACACCCACGACGAGGAAGGGCTGCAAAGCGTCGCGGTCGATCCCGGTTTCGACGGCAAGACCAACAGGTGGGTGTACCTGTACTACGCGCCTCCGATGGACACCCCGCGCGACGACCCCTCGACCCCGGACGTCAACGAGGGTGACGCACCGACCAGCGGCAACCCTGCCGACTTCGAACCGTTCAAGGGTGTCCAGCGGCTGTCGCGATTCCAGTTGGTTGGCAACAAGCTCGACCTCTCCAGCGAGCAGCAGATCCTCGAGGTAGCGGAGGACCGGGGCATCTGCTGCCACGTCGGCGGTGACATCACCTTCGACGGGCAGGGCAACCTGTACCTTTCCACCGGCGACGACACCAACCCGTTCGAGTCCGACGGATACGCTCCTATCGACGAGCGAGCCGACCGCAACCCCGCGTTCGACGCCCAGCGCAGCTCCGCCAACACCAACGATCTGCGCGGCAAGGTGTTGCGGATCCGGGTGCAGCGGGACGGCTCCTACACCATTCCCGAGGGCAACCTGTTCGAGCCAGGAACACCGAAGACCCGTCCGGAGATCTACCTGATGGGGCTGCGCAACCCGTTCCGGATCGAGGTGAACAGCGACGGTGACCTCTACGTCGCCGACTACTCCCCCGACGCGGGCTCCGCCGACCCGCAGCGCGGTCCCGCCGGGCAGGGACGCTGGTTCGTGGCAAGCGAGTCCGGCAACTACGGCTGGCCCTACTGCGTCACGCCGGACATGCCCTACATCGACTACGACTTCGCCACGCGGGAGTCAGGCGAGGCGTTCGACTGCTCGGCGCCACGCAACGACTCTCCGAACAACACCGGCCTCACCGAGCTGCCACCGGTGGAGCAATCCGATGTGTGGTACGGCTACGGCGCCTCGGAACGGTTCCCCGAACTCGGTACCGGGGGCATCGGACCCATGGCGGGACCCGCGTACGACTACGACGCTGTCGACCGGCGTGGCAAGAACCCGGCGGCCTGGCCGAAGTACTACGACGGCATGCCGTTGTTCTACGAATGGACCCGCGACTACATCAAGGGGTTCCGCCTCGGCGAGGACGGCGAGGTGGCCTCCATCGAGGACGTGCTTCCGTCGATTCCGGTGTCCGGACCGATCGACATGGAGTTCGGCCCTGACGGGGCGCTGTACGTGCTCGAGTACGGCAAGGGCTACTTCGCGGAGAACCCGGGGGCGCAGTTGGCTCGCATCGACTACATCGGCCCGCGTGGCAACCACACGCCCGTGCCGAAGGTAGCGGTCGACACCGACAACGGGCGTACCCCGCTGACGGTCTCCTTCTCCAGTGACGGAACCCAGGACCCCGACGGTGACCGACTCCGCTACGAGTGGGATTTCGACTCCGACGGCCGGGTGGACTCCTGGCAGGCCAACCCGACACACACCTATCAGGAGAACGGCGTCTACACCGCGACGCTGAAGGTGACCGACGTCGGCGGCAAGCATCGAGGCCGGTCGGCGTCGGCTGAGGTCGACATCGTGGTGGGCAACGAGGCACCGGTGGTGGAGTTCGTCAGCCCCACCGACGGGCAGTCCTTCACCTGGGGTGACCTGATCGAGTTCGAGGTGTCGGTGACCGACGATCAGCCGGTGGACTGCTCGCGCGTCGAGGTGACCTACATCCTCGGCCACGACGAGCACGGGCACCCGCAGACCACCGCCTCCGGTTGCACCGGCTCGATCGAGACCACGGTTCCGGAGGGGCACGACCCCGCGCACGACGATCTGGCGGGCGTGTTCCACGCGACCTACACCGATCCGGGCGGCGATGGGGTGCCTTCGCTGTCCGGTGAGGCCGAGGTCGTTCTGCGACCCACACAGTGAGAACCGGCCCGTGGTGCCCCGCCCGGCGGCGGGGCACCACGGGTCTTTCCCTGAGCCGGACCGAACCCCTTTCGCGCCGCCGTCGTTGATGAGCACACGACGCGACGGTGCGAGCGGGAGGACTGCGGATGCGCACAACCAGCCTGGCGGCGGTGGTCGCCCTGACCGCCGGGATCGTGCTGGCAGCACCGGTTTCGGCCGGTGGCGAGCCTTCCGGGCCGGATAACGTCTGCATCCCCAGCGTGCCGGAGACCGACGTGCTCGAACCCGGCCCGGTGGACATCTGCGTCAGCGTGTTCAAGCCGGCGGACGCGTCGAGGGACAACCGGGTCCCCGTGTTGCTGCACAGCCACGGCTGGGGCGGCAGCCGCACCTCCGCGCCAGGCTCGTTCCAGCGTTACCTCGACGCGGGCTTCGGCGTGGTCAGCATCGACCAGCGTGGGTTCGGCGAGAGCGGCGGCAAGGCACACGTGGAGGACCCCGCCTTCGAGGGCGCGGACGTCATCGCCGTCGTCGACTACGTCGCGAGTCTGGACTGGGTGAAGCGCGACGGCCCCGACGACCCGGTGCTCGGCGCGATCGGCGGCTCCTACGGCGGCGGCTACCAGTTCGTGGGCGCGTTCACCGAACTCATGCTCACCGGCCGCACGCGCTTCGACGCACTCGCTCCGCAGATCACCTGGTACTCACTCAACGAAAGCCTCGCGCCGAGCGATGTGGTGCGCACCGCATGGACGGGCCTGCTCTATACCGCGGGCCTCGACGCGCACACCTCTACCGTCCACACCGGATTCGCCGAGGGAATGGCCACCGGTGACTGGCCCGCGAGCATGGCTGAGTTCTTCGGCGACAACGGGCCCGCCTTCCACGTCGAGCAAGGCGGGAAGCTGGACATTCCGGTACTGCTGCGGCAGGGCATCAGTGACAACCTCTTCCCGCTGGACCAGGCGATCAAGAACTTCGACACGGCGCTGACCGACCGCGCCCGCCGCGACAGCCTGCTCATCGGCTACAACGGCGGGCACGCGCTGCCGAACGTCCTTCCCGTCGGCACCGCCGTGTCCGGCGACGCGTGTTCGGCGCGGCTCAGCGGAGCCGGTTACGACGAGCTGGAGCTGCGGTTCTTCGCCGAGAACCTGCTGGGCGCGCCGCGCGAGCTCACCGGCCACGGCCGCTACCACCTGATGACCGCCCGCGGTGACTGCCTCAGCGTGGACTCGGTCGCCCCGACGGCGCGGTACTCGCTGCCCGACATCACCACCACGACGGCGGCGGGCGTGCCGCAGGCCATCAAGATCGCCGACGGCCCGCTGACCATCGCGGGCACCTCGCGCCTCGACGCGCTGGTCACCGCGCTGGGTGTGGACAGCAGGGCGTTCTTCGCGCTCAGCGCCGGCACCTCACCGCTGGACGCGCGGGTGATCCAGAACAACGTGCTGCCGCACCGCGAGGAGAGCCTGAACCTCGGTACCAGGCGCCAGATCGAACTGCCCTCGGTCGCCGCCACCGTCAAGGAAGGTGAGTCACTGTTCCTCACGGTGAGCCCGACCTCGGACATGTTCGCGCTACACGGCAGCCGCACGCCCGGCGCAATGGTGCTCAAGGACGTGGCGGTGAACCTACCGGTCGTCAGCTGACGCGGGTGAGGCCAACCGCAGGCCCGCGGATTCACGGGCGGAGGAAACGTGCCTGCGAGTCGTCGAGTTCGTTCCACCACGGCGTGTGGTGCAGCGGCGCCACCGTGCCGGTGCACGGCGAGCGGAACGAGCGGTCGCGGTAGCCGGTGATGCTCTCGTCCTTGTGGTGCTCCCAGGCGACGAAGTGCTCACGGACCAGGTCCAGATCGAAAGCGGGGTAGTCGGTGCGCCCGCACAGGTCGGCGACGTAGTCGGTCTGAAAGGCGATGTCGTCCATCGGACCCGTGAGCGTGTTCTGGCGGTCGAGCCAGCCCGCTATGTCGGCCTCCATCTCGGCGGCGGGTGGCAGGGCGATTCGTCCGAGCACCACGTCCCTGGCGAAGAACGCCTGCGCGTCGAACATCGTGAAGGTGTAGTACTGATCCTGCATCGCCAGGTACAGCAACCTGGGGTTGGCCGTGGACACGACACCCTTGTACAGCCCCGCCGGGTACAGCACGTTGGGGGTGCGCAGCCGGAGTTCGTCTCGCAGGAACGGGAAGTGGTGCCGATACCCGGTGCACATGATGATCGCGTCCACGGCGCAAGCCGTGCCGTCCACGAAGTGTGCCGTGCGGTCCTGCACGCGGTCGAGTGCGGGAACCTCGCGTATCCCGGCAGGCCAGTCGAATCCCATCGGTCGGGTGCGGTAGGAGATCGTCACCGAGCTAGCGCCGTACTTCAATGCCTGCAGGGCGATGTCCTCGGCCGAGTAGCTGCTGCCGAGAACGAGCAGGTCGCGTCCCGCGAACTCGCTCGCGTCGCGGAAGTCGTGGGAGTGCAGCACCCGGCCGGGAAACGTCGAGAAGCCCGGGTATTCGGGAACGTTCGGTGTGGAGAAGTGCCCGCTGGCGACGATGACCCAGTCGAACGTCTCCGTCCGCGTCACCGCGTCCGGACGAGTCTGCGAGGTCACGGTGAAGGTTTCGGTGGCCTCGTCGAAGTCGACCCAGCGAACCGCCGTGTCGAACCTGATCCGGGAGCGGATGTTGCTCTTCTTCGCTCTGCCGGTGATGTAGTCGTAGAGGACCTCGCGGGGTGGGAAGGACGGGATCGGCCCACCGAAGTGTTCGTCGAAGGTGTAGTCGGCGAACTCCAGACACTCTTTGGGGCCGTTGGACCACAGGTACCGGTACATGCTGCCGTGCACCGGGTCGCCGTACTCGTCCAGCCCGGTGCGCCAGGTGTAGTTCCACAGCCCTCCCCAGTCGCTCTGCTTCTCGAAACAGACGACCTCGTCGACGGCGGCGCCGTCGAGCCGGGCTTGCTCGAACGCGTGTAGCTGGGCCAGGCCGCTGGGCCCGGCGCCGATGATCGCGACGCGGGACATGGATGACCTCCTGGTCAGGATCGCGGGCGGGTCTTGCCCGGGTCGTAGAACGGGATCGGCACGACTTGTGCCGCTATGCGTTTGCGCAGGCCGTCGAGCTTGCCGACGGCCACGGCCGTGCCGGGCTCGGCATGCTCCACGGCGATCCGGCACAGTGCGATGTTGGCGCGCAGCACGGGCGAGCGTGCCGCGCTGGTGACGACACCAACGTTGTGGCGTCCCACGCGCACGCTGTCACCGTGCGCCGCGGGTTCGTTGCCTTCCAGTTCGAGGCCGACGAGCACCCGCTGCGGGTTGGCCTCGCGGGCGAGCAACGCCTGCCTGCCGACGAAGTCGTCGGGCTTGGACCGCAGTGGCACCGTGAAGCCGATGCCTGCCTCGAACGGGTCGGTCCGGTCGCAGAACTCGTGCCCCGCGAAGGGCAGTGCGGCCTCGATCCGCAGGGTGTCCAGGGCGGTGAGCCCCAGCGGTACGAGGCCGTGTCCCGCGCCCGCCTCCCACACGGCGTCCCACAGCGCGGGCGCGTCGCTGGGATGCACCCACAACTCGTAGCCGAGTTCACCGGTGTAGCCGGTGCGCGAAACCAGCAAGGGCGGGCCGAACTGGTCACCGACGCGGCCGATGGCGAAGCGGAACCAGGCCAGCTCGGCGAGGTCGGGCTCGTGTCGCGGGGTCCAGACGACCTCGGCGAGCAGGTCCCTGCTCGCCGGTCCCTGCACGGCGATGTTGTGCAGTTGGTCGGTCGAGTCCTTGACCCACACCCGGTCCAGCTCGAGCCGGGTGGCCTGTTCACGCAGCCAATCGCCGTCGTAGGCGTCGCCGCCGACGAAGCGGAAGTTGTCCTCCCCCAGCCGGAACACCGTACAGTCGTCGATCATGCCACCGGTGTCGTGGCACAGTGCCGAATAGCCGACCTGGCCTCGCGCGAGCCTGCGCACATCTCGGGTGAGGGTGGCCTGCAGCAGCGCCTCCGCGTCGGGACCGAGGATCTCGAACTTGCGCAGTGCGGAGAGGTCCTGCACGGTCGCGCGCTCGCGGCACGCCCAGTACTCGGCTCTGGGCCCGTGGTTGTCGAAGCTCTCGGGCAGCCAGTAGCCGCGGTAGTCGGTGAACCGGCGCGTCAGTCTCTCCGTTCTCGGCGCGAAGCCGGTGCTCCTGGTCAGGGTGGCGGGTTCCTCCGGTGTCACGCGGTGTCCGATGGCCATGGAGAAGGTCCTCCTCGCGTCGTAGACCCGGATGTGCACGTCGGTGGGCACCCAGGAATTGGCGGGATCGATGTCGTCCGGGCAGGCGGAGGAAGCACACACCAGGTCGGTCATGGCGCGCAGCAACACGTGGTCGCCCGGGCGCGACCACGGCTCGTCGAACACGAACAGGTTGTCGTCGTCGAATCGGGTGTTGTAGAAGAAGTTCAGTGCGGGCCAGCCCGCTCGTGCGGCGATACCGTACTTCGCCAGCCGAGCGTTGAAGTTGTCCGTGCAGTTGACGTGCCCGGGGTAGCCGAGGTCCTCGTAGTACTTCGCCGTGCAGGCCAGGCCGAACGCGTCGTGCCGCCCCACCGTGTCGCGCACCACCCGCACGAGTGGCTGGGCCCGCGCGTCGAAGAACACGCTCGCCTGTCCCGGCCTCGGGTACGCCGTACCCGTCACGGACCGGGTCGTCGTGGCATCCAGGCCCTGTTCCACGCCGTCCTGCAACCGCCTGGCGCTAAAGGCGAGGAAGTCGGAGCACTGTCCACCCTCGACGTCGATCACCTGGATGTACTGACCTTCCCTGACCTCGTAGTCCAGCGCCGTGGCCGCGTCCACCCGCAGGTCGAGCAGCGGCTCCGCCAGCGGCTCGGGAAGCACGGGCTCGGGCTTGCCCCGGAGAGTCGATCTGTGCACCTCCAGCAGCAGGTCCGAGGGCGGGTTCGCGAACCGGTCGTCCACCCGCATCGGGGTGGCTGGTGCGGCCACCACCACCGCGCACGGGTGGTCGGCCACGAACGCTTCCCTGGCACCCGCGGGCGAGGAAGCGCCGAACAACCGCGTGGCCGCGACCCGTAGCGGGTCGAGGCCGTGCTCGGCCAGCAGCGCGGGCACCGTGCTCTCACCACGCCGTGCCAGCTCCCGCAGCACCGTGGCAGGCTCGTCCGGCCGCACCCCGAGCGCCGCACCGTCGCTGAGGACGGTCAGTTCCGCCGGCTGCCTGCCGTGCCGGTCGACGATCTCCAGCCGGTCGCCACCGTGCAGCCGCAGTGCCGTGACGGCGCCCGGCCGCACCCGAAAGGTCTCCGCCGGCTGCCCTTGCGAGCGCATCCTTCAGCCCCCGGCCAACCAGTGTGCGGCGGCGTCGCGGTAGTGGCTCAGCCCCTTGTACTCGGTCAGGTCGTCAGGTAGTTCGGCCAGCACCGAGGCGAACCGGCTTCGCCACGCCGGGACCCGCGCGAGGTCGGTCAGCGAGAGCAGGTAGGTGCGGATGAGAAACAGGATCGCCCCGCTGCGGGGCAGCCGCAGCAGATGCTGCACCTCGACGCGCAGGTGCAGCCGGTCGGGCAGGGCGGGATCGGTGACGACGAGGCGGCGGTCGCGCCCCCACTCGGGGTAGGTCTCGGTGGAGGTGTCCAGCCGCCGGTCGACCGTCATCGTCCAGTTGGTGCGCCGGTACTCCTGACCGGCTTCGAGCCGCATCAGGAACCGCTCGGCCCTGGTGATCACCCGTTCCTCGTGGACTCGGGGAACGGGGCCGTGTATCTCGAGGAAGCGCATCCCGACGTCGAAGCCCAGTGACCAGTCGGCGGCGAACGTGACCAGCCCGGCATCGGCCCACAGCGCGTCCTCACGCTGGTCCAGCAGCACGATGTCCTCCTGCGCCTGGCTGCCCGCGAACAGCAGCGGGTCGCAGGGCAGCGAGTCCTCCTCGCCGAGCACGAACTCCTGTTTCACCCCGAGCAGGTCGTTGCGCCACCGGTAGGTGGTGCCGTCTCGATGCAGGCTCATCTGCCCGGGGTAGGTCGCCGCCAACTCGCCGAGCACGGTGAGCAGCGCGTCCCAGGTCGCGACCCGCATGTGCGGCAGCACCGTGCACCGGCTGGGGTCGCGCCGCAGGATCCGCTCCCGTTCGGTCAGTTCCGCCTCGTAGGTGGCATCGAGGTCGAGCACGTGCTCGCCCCACCCGCCTGCCTCCGTGGGTACGAACTGGCGAGCGGGCTCGACATTCGTGCTGTAGCGGTAGGTGTCCTCCCGAAACGGGAACGGGAATCGCGCGAGGTGCGACGAAAGCATCGTGTCCGTCATAGGTCGAGCTCCAACTCCTGGTCCAGACATCGCGAAACGCAGCACATAACCGTGTCGGCGGCCGCTCGTTCGGCTTCGGACAGGTACAGATCCCGGTGCAGCGGCCGTCCCCGCACCACACTCACCCGGCATTCGCCGCAGACGCCCTGCCTGCACATGTTGGGTACCGGGGTGCCCGCCTTCTCAAGTGCTTCGAGCAGGCTCACGCCCGAGGGCACGCTCACCCGCGTCCCGGACCTGGCGAGTGTGACGGTGAACGGCGCGCCCGGGTCGAGTTCCGCAGCGGAGAACCGCTCAACGTGCACCCGGTCGGCAAGCCAGCCCGCTTCGGCGGCGCCTGCCCGCACGTCGTCGAGCATTTCACCGGGCCCGCAGGCGTACAGGTGGGTGCCGAGTGGGCTCGCACGCAACTCGGCCCGCACGGCACGGGTGAGATCGGCTCGCCCGGTGTACTCGCGCAACCGATCGCCACACAGCCTTCTCAACTCGGCCACGTGTGCACCCGCTCCGGGCCGGTGGGCGTAGTAGAGCCGGAACGACCGGCCCCACTGCCGCGCGGCGCGCACGTGGGACAGCATCGGCGTGATGCCGATGCCACCCGCGACGAGCAGGTGGTGGTGCGCGCTCGCCGCCGGGGGGAACGCGCTGCGCGGCCCGCTCACCCTCAGCACGTCGCCGACCTCGATGCCGTGCAGGAAGACCGATCCGCCGTCGCCGCCGGGGCAGCGCAGTACCGAGATCGTGTACTCCTCGGGCTCGATACCGTCGCCGGTCAGCGAGTAGGCGTTGCGCCGGTCGCCGCAGTCCACCACGACGTGACTGCCGGGAACGAACGGCGGCAGCCCGCCACCGTCCGCCCTGCGCAGGCGCAGCATGCGAATGTCCGCCGCTACGTGTTCCGCACCCGCTACCCGCAGCAGTAGGCCCTCGTCAGTCCTGCCGTCACGCTCGTTCACACCGCCTCCGCGTCAGCCATGTATCCCAGGTACGCGCTCCCGCGCCGGGAAACGTGGTGGTGGATCACGAGCGTGCACCCGCATCCCCGGCACCCGAATGTCTCTCCCACCGCGCACCCGGCTAAGGTCGTCTCCTTACAATGTGGACAGTGGACGCGCTTGAGCGCGGTGCTCGTCGCGTGCGCGCGTATCTCGGCTGGCACGGCGCCGTGACCCAGTGCCACCGAGCGAGCGAGGAGTACGTCGGCCTCCGGGCCGGCCAGCAGCAGTCGCCAGCCGACCCGAGCCGCGCGCAGTTGTTCACGCAGCGCCGACAGCGTCGTGTCGTCGGCACCGTCCGCGTAGCGGACCCAGACCGGCCTGCCTGCGCCGAGTTCGGCGACCCAGGCCGACGCGACGGCTCCACCGTCCTCACCGAACCCCAGCACCGCGTAGGACGTCCCGGTGTCGTCGACGGCGGGCGGTGTCGCGTCCCACTTCGGCACGCTCGTGTGCGATTCCGCCATGACGCGCTCAGGGGGCGAAGTCGCGATGGCCGGTGTAGAAGCCAAGCGCCCGCTCCGGTGTCTCGAACACGACGGTGGCGCCCTTGGGAAAGAACAGTACGTCGCGCGGTTTCGCGTGCACGACCTGCCCGGTGGCCTTGTCGGTGAGCTTGAACTCGCCCTCCAGCACGATCTTCATCTCGTCGTAGGTGTACTCGTACACCAGCGGCTGGGACGCGAACAACTCGAAGAAGCCGGCACACAGCTGCGCGCCCCCTGGGTTCTCGTGGACGTCCCCGATGAAGGCTTCGCACCCGTCGATGTTCATGCTCGGCAGCTTGACCGCGCCGCCCTCCACCTTGCGGATGGGTCCTTGTACGGCTTCCATGTCTGTCCTCCTTCGGTGGTCATGGGTTCCTCATGCCGTTCGGCTCACGGTTGTTCGGCCGTCACCAGCGTCCGAGACTCCTGCTGCCGAGGCGCTTCGGGTTCGGCCTGCTCGCTCACCGAAAGCGCCGCCAGCGCGTGCCGGTACTCGCGGTTCTCGTTGCGTACCTGCCAGATGTGGAACCAGATCCAGGCGAGGACGGTGATGGCCACCAGTGCGATCTCCGAACCGGGGAAGGGGAACAGCGAGCTGATCGGCTCCAGTTCGGCGTAGGATTCGATGCCGGTGCTCATGGTCAGGACCTCCTGTCTTCACGTGCCGTGGCGCCGAGGAGCGCTTCCAGCTCCACGTCGTCGAGCCTGTTGTTCGGGGCTGAGAACTCGGGGTAGGCGTCGTCGTATCCGTGGGTGTCCAATCCGGCCAGTTCGACCTTCCTCGGCACGCGCAGCAGGCCGAACTTGTCGAGCAGCTTCGCGACGGCGAACGTGGGCAGGAAGCCGAGCACCCAGAACATGATCAGGGCTCCGATCAACTGGCCGAGCGGGTTGATCACCGGCCAGCCGTCCGCGTTGCTGCCCAGCCAGGCACTCACTCCCTCGACCGGCGCGGCGGCCGGATATCCCCACAGCACGAAACCGGCTATCACCAGCGCGAGGAACCCGGTGTAACCGTGTACGGCGACGGCACCCACCGCATCGTCGATCTTGAACCGGCGCTCGACCCAGTGGTGCAGCTTGAACGCGATGAACACGCCCACCGCGCCGATCAGCATCGCCTGCAGCGGGTGGTAGAGGTCGTTGCCCGCGGACGCGGTGATGATGCCTCCGAGCGCGCCGGAGAACGTCCACAACACACTGCCCTTGCTCAGCACGAACCCGACCGCCATGCCACCGATCAGCGACATCAGCAGGTTGAACGAGTTGCCCGACAGCGTCGTGGGGGTGCCGTAGATCGTGGTCGCCGCGAACAGCGGGTCGGAGTCGCTGCCCACGTTGATGATGGGGATGTTGCACGCGGCGTAGAAGCCCCAGAAACCCACGAGGATGATGAACAGGCCCACGCCGGTCAGCCACACGTTGTGCGGCTTGATGTCCCTGACCTCACCTCGCGGCCCGAACTTGCCGATGCGCGGGCCGAGTACGACGAGCATGCCGAGCGCGGCGCCACCCGCGACGGCGTGGATCACGCCGGAGCCGTATGCGTCGTGGTAGCCCATGGTCTGTACCAGCCAGCCGGTCGCGCTCCAGCCCCACGCGCCGCCGATGACCCAGGTGACGGAGCCGACCAGGACGGCCATGATGAGAAACGCGCCGGTGCGTGCCCGCTCGATGATCGCACCGGAGACGATCGAGGCGGCTGTCCAGGAGAACAGCAGGAACGCCGCCCAGAAGACGCCGGTGATGTTGTCGTCGAGGTTCGGCGCCAGCAGCGGTGACCACGGGGTGGCGTCGGCCGCGGCCTCGCCGATCCCGCCGGTGATACCGGGACCGTTTCCGACGGCGTAGTACAACCACCAGCCGAAGAGGAAGAACGTCACGGTGACCACCGGGATCAGCATCACGTTCTTCATCAGTGTGTGCTGGAGGTTCTTGCGCCGGGCCGTGCCCACCTCGTACAGGGTGAACCCGACGTGAATCAGGAACATGAAGACGATCGTCAGCCAGTAGTAGAACTCGGTGAAGATCGTGGTGAGGGCGGTGAGTTCACTGTCCACGGGCCAGCTCCTCGTCCACTGTCAGTAATCTTTGTCGCATATCAGGAGACCTCGCGGGCATTTCGAACGGAACCTTCAGCCGTAAAGCTTGCGTTAAACCAGAACCGGAAACTTGCGTCAACGCAGTTGCCCAGCACCGACATACGGGTGCGGGCTCGTCAACGGCGCTCCCTCGCCGAAGCGCTCCAGCCGGAAATCCGCCGCCGGTACTGCGGGATCGGTGGAGTCGCCTCGGTGAACCAGCTCAGCGACCAACTCCCCCACCGCGGGGGAAATCTTGAAGCCGTGCCCGCTGAATCCGGCCGCGACGACCAGACCGTCCACTTCGGTACGGCTGATGACGGGGTTGAAGTCGGGCGTCACGTCGTAACACCCGGCGTAGCTGCTCGCGAGCGCCGGATCGGGCAGTCCTGGCAATCGCAGGGCAACCTTGCCGACGGCCGATTCCAGGAAGCCGGGATCGGCGCGATCGGAGTACCGGTCGGGGTCGGCGGGCTCGAGTGTGCCGAGATCGCTGTTGCCCACCAGCAGTTCACCCGTCGGC
The DNA here is from genome assembly GCF_011761185.1 of Saccharomonospora amisosensis. Lineage (NCBI taxonomy): Bacteria > Bacillati > Actinomycetota > Actinomycetes > Pseudonocardiales > Pseudonocardiaceae > Saccharomonospora > Saccharomonospora amisosensis. The sequence continues at coordinate 3,360,583 of NZ_JAAOYM010000001.1, forward strand.
TCCGGGCGGATGTATTGCAGCGAGACCAGATCCGAGAACACGGGCGCGCCTGCGAGGTCGGCACCGGCTCCGGGCCGGATCAGTATGAGTTGCTCGCGATGCACGGTGATCGGCAGTTCGATGCCCAGCGGGCTCAGCAGCGACACCGACCACGGGCCTGCCGCGACCACGACCGAGCCGCTCGCGATCGTCTCGCCGCCCGCAAGCCGAACACCGCGCGCCCGGCCCGAGGAGGTCAGGATCTCGCTCACCGCGCTGCCCTGCCGGATACGCACCCCGTACCTGCGCGCGGCGGCGGAGAAGCCCTGCGCGGTGCGGTAGGCGTCACCGTGCCCACCGCGGGGCTCCCAGCCGAATGCCGCGAAGTCGGTAAGGTCGGCGGAGGGCCACAGCTTCGCCACCTCGGCACGGTCGATGCTTTCGGTGTCGATGCCCAACCTCCGCTGCGCCGCGAGATTGGCACGTAGGGAGTCCACATCGCGCTGCCCGACGCCGACGACGTATCCGGTCCGCCGAAAGCCGACGTCGACGCCGAGTATCTCCTCGGCTTCCTCCAGCACCGGCAGCGACTTCCAGGCCATCGCCGCCAGCGAGGGCACGCCGTAGTGGCACCGGGCGATGCCGCTGGACTTGCCGGTACCGCCGGAGCCCACCGTGTTCCGCTCGCACACGACCACATCGGTGATCCCGTGCCGGGCCAGCGCCCACGCCGCGGCCGTGCCCTCGATGCCTCCGCCGACGATCACGACGTCGGCGGACTCGGTCGCGGTGGTGGTCACCACTCACCTCCGGGAACCCACGACGTGCCCGCGAGCGGTACCCGCGCCATCGCGGCGGCCTCGACGGTCAGCGCCACGAGGTCCTCCGGCTCCAGATGCAGCAGATGTGACTTGCCGCAGGCCCTGGCGAGTGTCTGTGCCTCCATGGTGAGCACCCGCAGGTAGTTCGCGACCCGCCTGCCGCCCTCCACCGGGTCGAGCCGCGCTGCCAACTCCGGGTCCTGTGTCGTGATCCCCGCCGGGTCGCGGCCGTCCTGGTAGTCGTCGTAGCAACCGGGCGCCGATCCCAGGTCGGCGTAGGCCGCCGCGTGGCGCGGGTCGTTGTCGCCCAGCGCGATGAGCGCCGCCGTGCCGATCGCGACCGCGTCGGCGCCAAGTGCCAGCGCCTTGGCCACGTCTGCGCCGGTCCGGACCCCACCGGAGACGATGAGCTGCACCTTGCGATGCACATCGAGTTCCCGCAACGCCCGCACCGCCTGCGGAATCGCCGCGAGCACGGGGATGCCGACATGCTCGATGAACACCTCCTGCGTGGCCGCGGTGCCGCCCTGCATCCCGTCCACGACCACGACGTCGGCCCCGGCGGCGACCGCGAGCTTCACGTCGTAGTAGGTACGCGCGGCGCCGACCTTGACGTACACCGGCTTTTCCCAGTCCGTGATCTCGCGCAACTCAAGGATCTTGATCGCGAGGTCGTCCGGCCCGGTCCAGTCCGGGTGCCTGCACGCGCTGCGCTGGTCGATGCCCGGCGGCAGCGTCCGCATCGTGGCCACCCTGTCGCTGATCTTCTGCCCGAGCAGCATCCCGCCACCACCGGGTTTGGCGCCCTGCCCGAGCACGACCTCGATGGCATCGGCCTTGCGCAGGTCGGCGGGGTTCATCCCGTACCGGGATGGCAGGTACTGATACACCAGGTGCTTGGACTGGCCACGCTCTTCCCGCGTCATGCCACCGTCACCGGTGGTGGTCGAGGTGCCGACCTCGCTGGCTCCACGTCCCAGCGCCTCCTTCGCCTGTGCCGAAAGCGCCCCGAAGCTCATCCCCGCGATGGTCACCGGGATGTCGAGGTGCAGCGGGAACCGCGCGTTGCGGGTTCCGAGCACCACGTCGGTGTCGCAGCGTTCCCGGTACCCTTCCAGCGGGTAGCGCGACATGCCCGCACCGAGCAGCAGCAAGTCGTCGAAATGCGGCACGCGCCGCTTCGCTCCGCCACCGCGAATGTGGTAGACGCCGGTCCGCGCTGCCCGCTGGATGCCCGCGATCGTCGCCGCGTCGAATGTCGCGGACGGGCGCAGGCCGAACGCGGAATGTTCGCTGGTCATCTGCATCCTTTCTGCATCCTCAACGGCGATCAGTACGCCGCCGAGTTGTGTGCGGCGAAGTGGTACAAGGTGCGCGCGGAGCCGTACCGGCGGAATTCGGCGGGGTCATGGTCCAGCCCAGCCGCGGCCAGCAGGCCCGCCAACTCCTCCCGATGTCGCGGCAGCAGCGGTTTCTCCACGCAGTCGGCGCCGAGCGTCTTCACCGCGCCTCGCACGTACAGCCGCGCCTCGTAGATCGAGTCGCCGAGACCGTCGCCCGCATCGCCGCACACGACGAGCCTGCCCGCCTGCGCCATGAACGCACTCATCGCGCCCACATCGCCACCGACCACGATGTCGATGCCCTTCATGGAGATGCCGCACCGCATCGACGCATTGCCCTCGACGACCAGCAACCCGCCGTGGCCGGTGGCGCCCGCGGACTGCGAGGCGTCCCCACGCACGCGGACCGTTCCGGACATCATGTTCTCGGCCACCCCAACCCCGACGCTTCCGTGCACGGTTACCGTGCCGCCGTCGTTCATGCCCGCGCAGTAGTAGCCGGCGTGCCCGTACACGTCGACGGTGACCTCGCCACGCAGCCCGGCCGCGATGGCGTGCGCGCCACGGGGAGCGAGCACCCGATACCTGCTCGCCGTCGGGTTGTGCAGTTCGGCGTTGAGCCACCGCACGGAGGTCTCGGCGAGATCCACCGCGACGGCGCTGGTCACCGAATCACCCGTCACCGCTGCCATGCGTACACCCTTTCCGGTTCGGGTTCGTAGATCCGGGCACCTTCCACCCCGGGAAGCCCTGCCAGCGCTCGAAACTCCGACGCCATCGCTACCCAGGATTCGGTCTCGGCGATGATCGCGGGTTTGCAGGCGATGGCGTCGCGCACGACGGCGAAACCGTCGCCGGTGGTGGCCAGCAGCGTGTAGAACCCGTCGAACCGCTCGCACAGCAGGCGAAGCGCCTTGTCCAGATCATCGCCCTGCGCAAGGCGTGCCGCGACGAACCGGGCCCCGACCTCGGAGTCGTTGTCGCTGTCGAAGTGCACGCCCAGCGCTCGCAACTGCCCTCGGATGGTGGCGTGGTTGGCGAAGGAACCGTTGTGCACGAGGCACTGGTCCTCACCGACCGAGAACGGGTGGCAGCCCTGCGCTGTTACCGCGGACTCGGTCGCCATGCGGGTGTGTGCGAGTCCCTGCCAGCCGCTCGCGCCCGCGAGATCATAGGTCCTCGCCAGCTCGCGAGGGTTTCCGGTTCCCTTGTAGACGGTGAGATCCGTACCGCTGCTCACCACGACGGCACCGGGCGCGGCGGCCCGCACCGCCGAGACCAGTTCGGCCGGGCTGACCGGTGCCGCGACGACACTGGTGTCGCCCGCCGTCGTGACCAGCACGTCCGACACTCCGGGCAGCTGTTCGCCGACGGCTTCGGCCAGGCCCGGCCGGGTGTCCAGTACGGACACCGCGGCGTGGCCGTCGGGGCAGCGGCGACGGTCGCCGTATACGGCGACCCCAGCAGAGTCGGGGCCGCGTTCTGCGACCTGACACAGCATCGTTTCGAGCAGGACACCGAGCCGAGGGAACAGCTTCGGATCGCGCAGGTGCAGCCCCACGATCCCACACACGGGCACATCCCCTTTCCAGGAACAACCGAACCGGTCCGGCCTGCGGCCGGGCTCAGAAAGCGGTGAGGTAACGGTCGATTTCCCACGAGCCGACCGTGTTGTGCCAGTCGAAGAACTCCTGGCGCTTCAATGCGGTGAAGTAGTCGCACACGCCCGGCCCAGCGGCGTCCAGGGCCGCCGCCATCACCGGGTCCGCTGCCAGCGCTTCGACGGCGTGCAGCAGCGTGGGCGGCAACTGCGGCCGGACCGCCTCGGTTCGACCGGGTGCACCAGGGTCACGATTGCCCGCGATGCCGTGCAGCCCCGCAGCCAGGGCCGCGGCTGCCGCGAGGTAGGGGTTGGCAGAGCCGTCCGCGCCGCGCAACTCGACGCGATTGTCGTCCGGCACGCGCACGAAGTGGGTGCGGTCGTTGCCGCCGTAACTGACGTGCCTCGGCGACCAGGTGGCTCCGGAGCGGGTTGCGACGGCACCGGTTCGCTTGTAGGAGTTCACCGTGGGGGCCAGCAACGCCTGCATACCGGGCGCGTGGTCCAGGATTCCGGCGAGGAACGAGTAGGCCAGTGTGGACAACCCGAGGCCGCGAGCGTCGTCGGAGTCGGGGAACAGCGGGGTGCCGTCGCGCCACAGCGACAGGTGCAGGTGCAGCCCGCTGCCGGTGCGGTCGGCGAACGGCTTCGGCATGAACGTGGCGGTCATGCCTCGCTGCTCGGCCAGCACTGAGATCAGGTACCGGGCGGTGATGACCCGGTCGGCGGTGGTGAGCGCGTCGCTGAAGGTGAAGTTCTGCTCGAACTGACCGTTGGCGTCCTCGTGGTCGTTGGCGTAGTTGCCCCAGCCGAGTTCGTTCATGGCCGCTGACACGGCCGTGAGGTGCTCATACATCCGGGTCAGCCCGCGTGCGTCGTAGCACGGCCGCGCGTGGACGTCTCGGTCGTCGGCAGGCGCGAGGTGTCCGTCCGAATCTCGGTTGACCAGGAAGTACTCCACCTCGCTTCCGACGAACAGTTCGAGCCCGTCGGAGAGGGCGCGGTCGAGGACAGCCTTGAGGATCACCCTCGGCGCGAACGGCCACGGCTTGCCTTCGACGTGCGGATCGCAGTGCACCAGCGCCATGCCTTCGCGCACCCACGGCAGTGGCGTGTAGGAGGCGAGGTCGGGCACGGCGATCAGATCGGGGTCGCGCGGTTGCTGCCCGATGGCGCCGACGGCGTAACCGGCGAACCCGACACCCTCGTGTTGCAGTTCCTCCGCGGCTTCAACCGGCACCAGCTTCGCGCAGGGTTTCCCTGTCAGGTCGACGAACAGGGCCAGCAGGAACTTCACGCCGTCGGCTCTGGCTAGCGACGCCAGGTCAGGGCTCGCCATGGGGGCAGGGGCGAGGCCGGACGGTGGCGCGGTGTCGAGCGTCATGGCGCCTCCCTCAGATCAGGAACGTTGTAGAACAAGATGAAACTCAGTCTCACCCTAATAAACGCCCTGCGGGTTGCGCCGGTGTTAAGTCGTGTAACGAGTGGCTTGTCCGGGTCAGCGTTCCCGGTCGCCGTAGGCCACCACGGACAGGAAGCGGATCGGCAGCTTCACCAACTCTCGCGGACCGTGCACGCCCTCGCCATCGAGTTGTAGCGCGTCGCCGGGCCGCATCGGGTAGGCGTTGTCACCGTGCCCGTACACCATCTCGCCCTCGAGCATGTAGAGCAGTTCGGTACCTGGATGTTGAAACAGCGGGAAGACCTCACTCTGCTCGGTGAGCGTCACCAGGTGGGCCTCCATCCGCTTGTGCGGCCCGCGCAGACCGCCGAGCAGAACGTAGTCGTGGCCGACCCGCGTGCCGCGAGCCACGATCCGGCCTCCCGAACCGGCTGGGGTCCAGACGGCCTCGCGACCGGTGTCGGCACCGCGAAACAGCGCGGTGACCGGAACATCGAGCGCCGAGGACAGCCGGGCGAGCGTGGTGAGGCTGCACGAGGTCTGGGCGTTCTCGATCTTGGAAAGCATCGCCTTTGAGATGCCTGCCCGCAGTGCCATCTCGCCGACGGTGACCCCTCGGGCCTGCCGGTAGCTGCGCACCTGCTCGGCGATCACCCGCTCCAGCGCGCCCTCTTCAGGTGGTGGATGCACGATCTCCCGAGCCGCGGGCCCATGGCCCGCGGCTCGGTCGTCGCGCTCACCATCTTCCGTCGTGCTCATCCCGCCTCGCTCGGTCACCCTGGTTTCCTGCTGAGATCATGCCGCTACCGCAGGGGGCTGGACCAGCCGACCCGAGCCGGATCAGGGACGAGCACGAAAACCGCAGTCGACTCCTCGATCACGCGGTAGCAGCGGCGGGTCACGCTTACCGCTGGGCCGCCGAAGCCGACGACCGGATCACACGCAGGGTCCGCACGGCGCGTTCGGTCTCCTCGGTGACCAGGTCGGCGTTGAGCTGAGCCGCCGCCGCGCTGCCCGCTGCGGCGGCCATGCCGACCTGGGCCATGGGGTCACTGACGTTGCCCGCCACCCAGACACCGGGCACGTCGGTGCGCCCGGTCGCATCCGCGGCGAGCGACTCGCCCATCGGGCGCGGCACGGGGTGCAGCCCCAACTCGGTGAGGAAGCCGGCGCGCGCCACCATTCGCGGCGACACCGCGACGAAATCAAGTTCCACCACGGACCCGTCACCGAGTCGCACGCCGAGGAGTGTGTCGTCGACGATCTGCAGTGCCACCACCTCGCCGTCGATCGTGGCGATTCCGCGTGCTGCCAGCTGCTCGGCCTGTTCATTGGTCACCGGCCTGCCCCGCGAGAAGAACCGGACGTGCTCGCTCCACTGGCGCAGCAGCAACGCCTGGTGCACCGACATGGGTCCGGTGGCGAGCACGCCGATCGTGCGGTGTCTGGCCTCCCAGCCGTGGCAGTACGGGCAGTGCAGTACGTCGCGGCCCCAGCGTTGCGACAGTCCCGGGATGTCCGGCAACTCGTCCGCCAATCCGGTGGCCACCAGTAGGCGCCGTGCCCGGGTCTGGCTGCCGTCGGTCAGCCTCACGACGAAAGAGGTCGCCGCGCCCTGCCCGTTCTCGTCGCGGCGAACGGTCTCGACCTCACCGGGCACCACCTCGCCGCCGTAGCGACGCACCTCCGCCCGACCGCGCGCCAGCAGCTCCGCCGGCTCGGTTCCCTCGCGGCCGAGCAGGCCGTGCACCCCGGCGGCCGGTGCGTTGCGCGGGCGGCCCGAATCCAGCACCACCACCCTCCGCAGGGCACGGGACAGCGTCAACGCACCGCTCAGCCCCGCCGCACCACCTCCGATCACCACCACGTCATAGCTGTCACGCAACCGATCGACCATGCGAGATCACCTCCACCGGCAACGATCCGCCCACCGCGCGAAAGGTGACAAGAATTCTTGCCGATTCGGCAAAAATGACCACGGATGCGCGCCGGAGCCGGTTGTCAGGCGCAACCGAGCCGGCCGGCCACCTCGGTGAGCGCCTGCCCCAAGGGCAGCTCCACGCGGAGCCGGGCGTGGCTGTCGCCGCGTGTCTCCCCCTGGTTCACGATCAGCACCGGCTTGCCCTGCTCCGCGGCACGGCGGACGAACCGCAGTCCGGACAGCACCGTCAGCGAGGAACCCAGCACCAGCACGGCGCTGGCTTCCTCGATCAGTTCGTAGCACCGTCGCACCAGCGGGCGCGGCACGTTCTCGCCGAAGAACACCACGTCCGGCTTCAGCACACCGGACCCGCACGCGGCACACGGCACGAGCCGGAACTCCCGCACAACGTGCTCGGCAAGGTCGACGTCACCGTCGGGGTTGAGCTTCGTCGCCTCGGCGCGGAAGGACGGGTTGGCCTGCCGCAGGCGTCGATCGAGCTCGTGCCGTGCGCTGGTTCGGCGGCAGGAAAGACACACGACACGGGCGAGGCTGCCGTGCAGTTCCGCCACTGCGCTGGCTCCGGCCCTCTGGTGCAGGCCGTCGACGTTCTGCGTGATGATGCCCGACAGGTAGCCGCCCGCCCGCAGCGCAGCCACCGCGTGGTGGCCCGCGTTCGGCCTGGCGCGTGCGACCGTGGCCCAGCCGAGGTGGCTGCGGGCCCAGTACCGCCGCCTGCCTTCCTCGCTGCCTACGAACTCCTGGTAGGTCATCGGCGAGTGCCGCCGCAGCGTCCCGCCTGCGCCCCGGTAGTCCGGGATACCCGACTCGGTGGAAAGGCCCGCCCCGCTGAGCACGACCACCCCACGCTCCCCCACCACCCGCGCGACCTCGTCCAGCTCCGTGGTGACGGGCGCGGGCACACCGCTCGGTGTCCAGCTAAGGGTCGGCCTCATCCGCACGGTTTCCAGCCTACGGGGCAACCGCGCCCTGCTCCCTGGGCACGACGCGATCGGGCAGGCGCAGCCGCGCTCCAGTGGTACACGTCGAGCCGACGGCCCGCCAGGCTCACGACGAACTCCTTGCCGGGATGTCGTGATGGCCGCGCTTGATCGTGCCGCCTTCGCCGAACGTGTACCGCCCCCGTTGACCGGCACCTGAACTGGGTTCAGGAAAGACTTTCTGCAGACCCCGCCAAGCTTCGGCCGATGTCCGACAGTATGGAAGCGGTCGTGCTACCCGGCACCGTCGGTCGGCAGGAACGGGCTGGGAGTCCCGCTGTAGGACACCGCGAGACGCTCCCTCGCTCGCGTGCACGCCACGAAGAGCGGGCAGCGTTGCTGCAAGAGATCGCTTTCGTGCTGCAGGCTGTCCACCTCCGCCGGGGTCACTTCCTTGGCGAACGGAACGGCGCCGGCCGTGACCCCCAGGACGGCGACGCAGCGAAACTCCAGTCCCTTCATCGCGTGCATGCTGGCCAACCGCACTGCCACGACGTCGGCACCCGGACGGTCCCTGACCTTCACCGCGGGGATTCCCTCGGCCGTGAGCTGCTCGCGGACCTTGTCCTGCAGGAGGTTGAACCGGGTGCAGACGGCGATCTCGTCGGGCCGAACACCCTGATCGAGCCAATCAGCCACGCGTCGCACCAGCGCGGTGATCTCCTCCTGTTCGTTGGCGTATCCGATGACTTCGGGCCGCGTGCCGTGAAGCAGCGACCGGTACCCGGTGAGGGTGTCGCTGCCGTCACCGAGCAGCGCGCCGTCGAGCTGACCGACATCGCCTCGATTTGGTATCGCGACCCGTCGGCCTTTGCGTTCCCGGCGACGCTGACCGAGGTCGAGCGCGCCTACGCCCACCGCGAGGCGCGGCTCGGCTTCGGCGGCGTGCTGGCCGCGCTGCCGGTGGGCTGGGTCAACCACCCCAACCGGGCCGCGGACGCGATGTTCAAACCCCTCCAGCTCGCTACCGCCGCGGCCTGCGGTCTGAATGTCGCACCGACCCTGGTCACCAACTCGCCGGCGGCCGCGTCCCGGTTCGCCCGCGAGCACGGCGCCGGCGACACGATCTGCAAGTCGTTCGGTCCGAACACCATCACCGAAGGCGGCCAGCTCAAGATCGCCTACACCCGCCGCCTGGACGAGACCGACCTCGGCGAGCTGGACGGGGTCGCCTCGACCGCGACCCAGCTGCAACGCTGGGTGGACAAGACCCACGAAGCACGGGTGATCGTGATCGGCGAGCGCATGTTCACCATCGCGATCACCGCGGACTCGCCGGCGGCGCGGGTGGACTGGCGGGCCGATTTCACCGCGTTGCGCTACCAGCTCGTCGACACACCGCCGAATGTTGAGAAGGGCCTGCGCCGCTACCTGGATACCCTGGGTTTGGCCTACGCCGCAGTGGATTTCGCCATCTATGCCGAGGGGCGATGGTGGTTCCTGGAATCGAACAGCTCCGGCCAGTATGGCTGGCTGGAAGCCCAGACCGGGGCACCGATCACCACGGCCCTAGCCGCCCTGCTCACCCACCCAAGGGGACGCCCGTGACCACAACGAACACCACCACTGACGTCGAGTGGGAGTCGCACGCGCAGCGGCTCACCGACGAGTTGGCCGCGGCGGGCAAGCTCACCGACCCGCGTCTGGTCGACGCCGTCCGAGCGGTTCCCCGGCACGCGTTCGTCCCCACTTACCACCAGCAGACCCCGGACGGCAGCTGGGCGCAGCGCGCCAGCGTCGACGACCTCGCCGCCGTCTACGCCAACACCGCGCTGATCACCGCGCTCGCCCCGACCGCGACCGGCGGCACGACGGTGCTGTCGTCGTCGACCCAGCCAGGGTTGATGACCCGCATGATCGAAGCTCTGCACCTCACCGACGGTTCGCGGGTGCTGGAAGTCGGCACCGGCACCGGCTACAACGCCGGCCTCCTGGCGCACCGGCTCGGCGATGAGCAGGTCTACTCGGTCGACGTCGAGGGCGACCTCGTCGAGCTGGCCCGCCAGCGGCTTGCCGGACTCGGCTATTACCCGACGCTGGTCGCCGGCGACGGAGCGGCCGGGCTGCCGGAACACGCGCCGTTCGACGCGATCATCGCCACCTGCGCCGTCCCAGCGATCCCGCGGGCCTGGGTCGAGCAGGTCCGGCCCGGCGGGGTGATCCTGACCGACCTCAAACCCGCGCCCGGCGCAGGCAGCCTCGTCCGCATCACCCGCACCGCCGAGGACCGCGCGGAAGGCCGGTTCGACGCGACCTACGCCGCGTTCATGGACCTCCGGCACACGCCAGGCGACAACCCGGCCGGATTCCGCGTCGAACGCGACCACGACCAAGCCGAACACCGCACCACCAGCCTCGACCCGAACACCCCCTGGAACTCGCTGCTGGTCTGGTTCCTCGCCTCCTTCGAACTCGGTGCCGAGATCGCCTACGGCTACACCCTCCCCGAGGGCGGCGCCATTCCCGCCTACAGCGGCGCCCCACCGACCGCGTCCTGGATCGCCACCCCGGACGGCTCCTGGGCCGAGATCGCCCTCGCCACCCAGAACGGACAGCATGAGGTCGCCGAAGGCGGACCCCGCCGCCTCTGGCGCTTCGTCGAGCAGGCACACCGCACCTGGACCGACCTCAGACGGCCCGGCTGGGACTCGTTCGGGCTCACCGTCACACCCGACACCCACACCGTCTGGTTCGACCAGGCCGACGGCGAGCACACTTGGCGGCTCGCGCCCCGTTGATCGGTCTCAGCAAGATCGCGCTGATCGCCGATCCTCGGCGAAGGACATCACCGCATCTTCCGAAACGTCTGGCTGCCATTCGTGCCCTCCGCCTCCACCCGGGTGGTCAGATATCGGCGCCGGACCGCTGTGCCGAGAAGCCGTACGCCTGTGCGATCGCCTCCTCGATGTCGCGGCATTCGATCCCGCCTTTCTCGGCAACCGTGAACCCGAGTTCCAGCAGGCGCAAGGCGATGGAGCGCAGCAGCGCAAGGACGCCGGTGTCGCCGCTGTCCTTGCGGCGGTAGAGGGCTTCGGTTTCGCTGTCGACGGCGCGCGCTATGCGCAGCAGCGCGGCGGGTAGGTCGACGTGCGCCGGTGGTCGCAGTGCCCGGATGGCGGCCGCGCCGGGTTCGTTGGTCGCGACATGCGGCTGCCGCGCCGCCCGCAGCAAAGCGGCGGCCGCACACGGATCGCCTTCGCGCAGGAGGAGCCGCTCAATCAGCTCCGCTTGAGCAGGCACGAGCGAGACGGACAGTTCCGCGGTCGCGTTGTCGTAAAGCACGGCGGTCGATCCGTTGCCACTCATCGGGATTCCCGCCTCGCGCTGCCGCCGCCGGGTAGCTCGTGGGCGAACATGCGCCACGCGAGTGCCTGGACCCTCGTAAGCTGCGCTACGGATCGCGCGGGTGTCGTCGGGCGCGGCCTCGTACAGGTGCAGCAGCGTGCCGATGGTGCGGTGCACGTGCGCCCACAACTCATACCGCTCGCCGACACCGACATCCCGATCCGGCATGGTCCGGTCCGGGCGACACGTTTCGAGGATGCCCCGCGCCCGGTCGTGGAGGTCCTCCAGCTCACCGTGGGTGCGTTCACACATCTGGGCGAGCACGTCCTCGATGTCGTGCCACTGCCGGTGGGACAGTTTGGGTCGGGTGGCGAGTGTGTTGGCCATAGCGCCTGCCTTCCTTCGGTTCGCGGCCGGATCGACCGACAGCACCATGGAATGTGCCCGGGTGGGTGCGACATCCCGCGGCGGCGATACACACCGAGCTTCACACCCATTACTCTCGGGATTCAGGCCTGATCACCGCACAGGGAGCGGAAAGCCGATGGCACGCGAACCGCACCAGATAGCTGAGTTGCGCCGGGAACTGGGCGAACGCCTGTCGGCCTTCCGCAAAGCGGCGGGTCTCACGCAAGGCGAGTTCGGGCGGCTGACGCACCGGGACCGAAGCTCGGTCAGCCACATCGAGAACGGGCGCGCGCAGGCCGACGAGCGGTTCTGGCGGCTGGCGGACGACCGGTTCGGCGCGAGGGGTTCGCTGTTCGCCGCGTTCGAGGAACTCGAAACGGCCAGGCGTGACCACGCCGAGCACGCGAAGTCCCGGGAACGGCGTGAGTGTAGGGCGAAGGTCGAATCGCTGGGCCCGTTGCGCACACAACCGTGGGCGCCGCCGGAATCGCGAGATCTCGACCGCGTGGACGACGAACTCGCCGCGCTGGAACTCGCGCGCCGGGTCGAGGCCAGCGACGTCGGCGATTCGACACTGACCGCGCTGGAACACACCTTCGACGAACTAGCGATGTCGTACTGCAACACGCCACCCGCCGTGTTGCTGGAGCGTTTGCGTACCCATCTGGCTTACGTGGAGCGGCTGCTGGACGCGCGCGCTACCTTGGCGCAACACCGGCGGCTGCTCGTGGTCGGGGGCTGGCTGTCGTTGCTTGCGGCGACCGTGCACATCGACCTCGAACACACTGCCGCCGCTACGGCACGGTTGCGGACGGCCGTCGCACTGGCCGAGCAGGTCGGGCACGACGAGATCCGGGCGTGGAGCTACGAGACCGAGGCGTGGCGGATGCTCACCGATGGCGACTACCGGCGAGCGCTGGAGCTGTCGCGCCGGGCACGGCACGCAGCGCCGCCGGGCAGTTCCATCGCCATCCAGGCCACGGCGCAGGAAGGACGGGCCCTGGCCCGCCTCGGGCAACGGCGCGAGACCTACCGAGCGATCGAACGCGTGCACGAGTTGGTGTCACCGCGTAAGCGTCCTGACCAGCCGGAACACCACTACCGGTACGACCCGAACAAGTCCGTCTCCTACACCGCGACCACCCTGGCGTGGGCGGGTGATCCGGCCGCCGAGGAGTACGCGCGGGAGGTCATCGCGCGGCTGTCGCCGAGCGAGGATGTCGGCAGGTGGCCCCGCAGGGTCGCCGCCGCGAACCTGGATCTGGCGTTGGCGCTGGTCGCCGCCGACCGGCCGGACGAGGCATGTGACGCCACCCGACGCGCGCTGCTGTCGGGGAAGGTGGTGCCGTCCAATCGCTGGCGGGCCGCCGAAGTGATTCACGCGGTGGAAGCCCACGGGTTACCGGAAGTCACGGAAGTACGGGAGCTGTATGAGGAAACGCGACGACCGTTGACCGATCCACTTTGAACGACGTCCGGCTCGCGAAAAGCGGGCCGTGGCTGTCAGCTCTCGTCACCGCTCCATACCGCCAACTCTCCGCCTGGCATGCAGACCACCTTCATTCCGCCTGGCCCTGCCAGCGCCCACGATTCGTATTCCTCGTCCGAACCGACGTGAACGTGCGTGCCGTCCGCGAAAGACACCAGCAGCCCGCCGGATTCGTCTGTGGCCGCCGACTTCACGGTTCGGCCCTGCAACGTGGCCAGAACCGCGCGACCCCGGTCGGGATCCACACCCGGCGAGATCGGGATCGGATCCTTCCTGGGAGTCAGGATCGCGGGGCGCCTGTCCGATCAGCGTCCGGGCCAACTCATCGCGGCCTGCGGCCTCCTGGCGCTGCTCGGCTGGATCACGCTCGCCGCCCTGGCCAACCGCCCGGTCGCATTGCTCGTGCTGGTACCTGTTCAGGGCGCGTTCTCCTTCGCCTTGGGCAGCACCTTGATCGCTCGAGTGATCTACGAGGCATCAGGCGCTCCCACCATGGGTGGCTCCTATGCGACCGCAGCCCTCAACCTTGGTGCGGCTGGCGGCCCGAATATCGAAGGCCGACAACGCCTCATCGAACGGTGGCCGGACCCGACCGATCACCCACGCCGCCGCTGAAACGGGCATCTCCCAAGCCTGCGCCAGCGAGTGGGTCAACCCGCTGGCGCAGGCTCGGCGAAGCCGGTCCGCCGGACTGAGGCTCGCTCCCATAACACAGCCCAACAGCAACCCCAACCTGGGAGGTAGCACAGGTCGAGACCTGGTGACGGGACCACAAACGGCCCGCGCAGAGGATCACCGAAGAGCTGTCCAGCCACGGCGTCACCACCGATCGCCGCACTCACCCGTCACCAGAATCGGCTTGGTCCGGGCCGCCGTCGGTTTCTTGACCAACCGTCAGAACTACGCCGGTTTGCCTGCCTGGTAGCGGGCGAGTTCGCGTTTGAGGATCTTCCCCGTGGGGTTGCGGGGCAGCTCGTCCAGGAAGAGCACCTCACGGGGCACCTTGTAGCGGGCGAGGTTGGCTCGCACGTACTCCTTCACGTCGGTCTCGGTCAGCGTCGCGCCCTCACGGGCGACGACGAACGCACGCAACCGCGCGCCGTAGTCGTCGTCGGGCACGCCCAATGCCGCCGCCTCCACGATGTCGTCGTGCCGGGCGAGCAACTCCTCGACCTCGCCGGGGAAGACGTTCTCGCCACCGGAGACGATCATGTCGTCGTCGCGGCCGTCGATGTGCAGCAGGCCGTGTGAGTCGATGTGGCCGACGTCGCCGGATGACATCAGGCCACCGATGACCTCCTTGGTTCCACCCCCGGTGTAGCCCTCGAACTGGATGGCGTTGCCCACGAAGATGCGACCGGTCCGGCCGTTGGGTACCTCGTCGCCGTGCTCGTCGAGGATCTTCACCGTGGCACCACGCACCTGCCTGCCGACGCAGCCCGGTTCCACGCGCAGGTCCCCGGGTGTCGCCACCGTGGCGTAGGCGACCTCCGTGGAGCCGTAGAGGTTGTAGATCACGGGGCCGAAAGCCGCCATGGCGCGCTCGCACAGCGACGCACCCAGTTGCGACCCGGCGACGAAGGCGACCCGCAGCGACGGCGGGCGGGCAAGGTCGGGGTCGGCCTCGATACGTTCCACCATCCGTTGCAGCATCACCGGCACCACGACCATCGCGGTGGAGCCGTGCTCACGCACGCTGCGCAGTGTGGCCAGCGCGTCGAAGCGGCGGCGCAGCACGAGCGTCGTGCCCAGCGTGATGTTGAGGATCGAGTGCGCGAATCCGAGGGTGTGGAACAGCGGGGCGCAGCACTCGGTGACTTCCCTTGCGCGGAAAGGCACCCTCGATAGCAGCGCGCCCACGGGTGCGAGGGAATGCGGGTCGGGGCGCGGCGCCCCCTTCGGCGTCCCCGTCGTGCCACTGGTCAGCAACACCAGCTTCGGGCCCTGCTCCGGCGCGGGAGGCGCAGTGGTCGCACCCCCGGCGATCAGCGCGTCCAGGGTGTCCGGCCGCTGCTTGTCGGCCCATGCCAGGAACCGGCCGCGTGGCGGGTCCACACCGGACAGCACCGCGCTGTACTCCTCGTCGTGGACAAGCAGATCGGTGCCCTCGCGTTCGGCGACCTCGCGGATCTGCGGACCGGCGAAGTCGGTGTTGAGCAGCAGGATTCGCGCCCCGCACCTGGCGGCGGCGAACACCGCCTCCAGGAACCCCCTGTGGTTGCGCGCGAGGATCGCCACCCCCTCCCCCGGGCGCAGGCCCCGGTCACGCCACGCGTTGGCGAGCGCGTTGATCCGGGCGTCGAGCTCAACGAAGGTGAGTGTGCCCCGCTCGTCGACGAGCGCGGGGAAGTCCGGGTCCCGCAGGGCGGCCAACGCCGGCAGCGCGCCGATCGTGCCGTACCGCGCGAAGGCCTTGACCATGCCCGCGACGCTGCGCGGTGACCGGATTCGCAGCGCACCGCTGCGCGCGCACAGCCGCACGTAGGCGAACTCGTCTGCCGCACGCCCGCTCAGGTTCTTGAGCTGATTGATCATGTAGCTGATCCCCTTCCAGGTGGCGCGGCGCGAGCTTCGACCGCCATAACAGTCTGGACGGACTGTTTTCAGCCGGTAAGCCTGCCCCAGCCGCATGCCGGAGCGCAAGCTCTACTTGACCGATAAACAGTCGGCTCGTACGGTAAGTTGGTGGCTCAGCCGAAGGTGCACCGCACCCAGGAGGAACGCCGCACCGCGACTCGCAAACGCATTCTGGACGCGGCGGTGGAGTCACTGCTCGAACGCGGCTATGCCGCCACCACCGTCGCCGAGGTGCAGGAACGAGCCGGCGTCGCGCGCGGAACACTGCTGCATCACTTCCCTGCCCGCGCCGACATCATGGCCGCCGCGATCAGGCACATCGCCGATCAGCGGGTGGCGCGCGTGGAGCGAGAACTGGCTCTCATCCCCGGCGACGAGGAACGGTTGACCGCGCTGGTGGATCTTGCATGGCACGACCTCAACAGCCCGATGTTCTTCGCGGCGCTGGAACTGTGGGTCGCGGCAAGGACGGAGCCCGACCTGCGCGCGGCGCTAGCCCCTGTTGAGCACGAGTTGTTCGCCCGCATCCACGACAGCATGTTGCGCGTCGCGGGCACCGATCCGGCCGACCCTCGGCTGCCGACCCTGGTTCAGTTCACGATCGACATGCTGACCGGACTGAGCATGTCGACGATCCTGAGCAACGACCTCGGCGCCAGGGAGCTCCTGCTTCGCCGGTGGAAGACGGCGCTGGGCATCCTCATCGGCGAGCTGGACGCGGGAGAACTGACCCGGCATAGCCGGAAGTCGCGCACCCGGCGCCGGCAATCTTGACAGGACACCCTGTCGAAATCCAGACTTGGCTGAACTGACAGACTACCCTGTCAGTTGTTCACGCGGGCGCCCTTGGGGATCGACCTGCTCCGCAAAAGGAGGAAGGGATGAACGGCAGGGCACGTCAGGAGCTGCGTGGAAAGGTCATCGCGATCACCGGTGGTGCCCGCGGCATCGGCCTGGCCACCGCCACGCGGCTGCACCGGCTCGGCGCAGCCGTCGCGATCGGTGACGTCGACACTCCCCGGGTCAAGGCGGCAGGCGAGGAGCTGGGCCTTGCGATGCATGGCGAACTCGACGTCACCGACTCCCGCTCGTTCGAGGAATTCCTCGACCAGGTCGAGCGCGAGTTGGGTCCGATCGACGTTCTGGTCAACAACGCCGGGATCATGCCCGTCGGACCGGTGGCGCAGGAGCCCGACACCGTCAGCAAGCGAATACTCGACATCAACGTCTACGGCGTGATCCTCGGTAGCAAGCTCGCCCTGCGGCGAATGCTCCCGCGCGGAAGCGGACACATCATCAACCTCGCCTCACTGGCCGGTGAGACCTTCCTACCGGGACTTGCCACCTACTGCGGCAGCAAGGCAGCCGTGATCGGCTTCACCGAGGCGGCCAGGCGCGAGCATCGCGGCACCGGTGTCCGGTTCTCCGCGGTGTTGCCCACGTTCACCAATACCGAGCTCGCCGCGGGAACCAAGGGAGCTCGGGGTATGCGCAACGCCACCCCGGAGGCCGTCGCCGAAGCCGTGCTGAATCTGATCGTGAAGCCGAGGCCGCAGATACGGGTAACGCCCACCTCGGGCGCGATGTCGTTGAGCCAGCGATTCATGACGATCCCGGTCGCGGACTTCCTCCTGCGGGCGTTCGGAATGCATGACGCTTTCACGACCAAAGTGAACCTCGAACGCCGTCGTGCCTACGAGAGCCGCGCACGAGGTGACGAAGAGAGCTGACCAGCCACGCTCAGATCGTGAACGCCAGGTTGCGCACCACCCGCTCGCCGAGTTCGTTGTCTCCAGACATCTCTACTTCGGACAGCCGCTCGGCGGCGGGTACCCTGCCACCGGCCAGCCGGGCGAACAGTCCCGAGCCCAGTCGCAGCGTGACGGTGGCGGGCCCGGACAGTTCGGGTACCACCGCCGCCTTGCCGTTGACGGCGACGTGCACCGTGCGCCGCAACGGGCCGGTGAACTCCAACGTCACGGTCGCTCCTTCCGGGGCACCGGCGCGCTTGCCGACGAGGTAGCCAAGCGAATCCACGAACTCGTCGAAGACACACTCGGCGCACGGCCCGGCCTCGTATCCCGGCAAACCCACGGCGTCACGGATGTCCAACTCGTGCAGCCAGGTGTCGAACACGCGGATTCGCATGAAGCGCCCATAGGTGCGCTGCCCGACCGGAGTCCAGGACGGGGCGTCGAAGTCGGCCTTGGTGAGCGAGTTCAGCGCGGCCCGGCGCCGGGCGACGACTTCGCGGAAGCGCTCCAGCACCCGCTTCGGGCTCCAGTCCCGCATGTGCCGCACCCAGCGCTCGTTGAACGCCGCGATCTCGTTTCGCACATGAGGGAACTCCCCCACGTCGACGTCGGGTTCCGGCGTCTGCTCGCCGAGCAGTGAGGCCTCGGTGCCGATCACATGGGCCACGACGTCGCGCACGGTCCAGCCGGGCAGGCTGGTCGGTGTGTCCCACGCGGTCTCCGGCAGCGAGGCCAGCAGTTCGTCCAGCGCCGCCCATTGCTCGTCCAGCGCCTTGACGAGGACGTTCCTGTCGAGATCAGCGGTCGTCATGAGTGGCCTCCTGTCGGTTTCGGCACTTCGATGATTCGGCCCCTGTTCACGCTGACCCACGGACACATCGGATCGAAGTGGAAATCGACCTCGGTCGGTGTCGCTGTCATACCGCACCCTCCCGCAGATGTACGTCGATCAGGTCGCGCAGCGCCTGCGAGACGCTGGCAGAGGAAAGGCCACCGACCTTGGCAAGCAGAATCTGACCCTGCGCGAGGGCAAGCATCGAGTGTGCGAGCCGGTCGGGGTCCACGCCGTCGCGCAGCGCGCCCGCTTCTCGCGCCCGGTGGCAAAGTTCTGCGAACTCGCGCTCCCAGCGACCGAACGCCGAGGCGAGCCGATCCCGCAACCCCTCATCCACTGTGGATAGCTCAGCCGCGAGGTTGCCGAACGGGCAGCCTACGATCCTGCCGAACTTCTCCTCGAAGCGAGACTGGATCGCGCCGACGGCGTCGGCGACCCCCCGCAACCGCTGCGCCGGACCGCTGCCGGAGTTCGCGCGTAGTCGGGCGACGAGCGCGTCGGTGTGCAGGTCGATGACGGCCTTGGCCAGCTCCGCCTTGGAGGGAAAGAAGTGGTAGAAGCTGCCCTTGCGGACTTCGGCCGCTGCGCACAACTCGTCGACGCTCACCGCACCGTAACTACGAGAAAGGAACAGCCGGGCCGACGCGCGCACGATCCGCTCGCGGGAGTCGCTGGTCCGGCCCATCCCCGCACGCTAATCGATAGTTGACTGGTCGGTCAACAACTTCGGAGCCAGGAGTGATCGTTCTTGGTCTCTTCGCCCACCGGCCGAAATTCGCGTGAGATCGGCGAGCCGATGCGAAAGACTCGGCTCGACCGATGAGTTTTGTCGGTGCCGCCGTATATACCGGTGTCACGAACGAATCCCCGCCGTCGGCCGCTGGCCGCGGCGACCGTGCCCGAAACCGCGAGGTGTTGTCATGTCAACTGCCGTCCAGGAACCACCCGCCGTCAAGGCGGGCCGCACCCCGAAGGTGGTGCGGCTGCTGGTACTGGCCACCTTCGTGGTGATCCTGAACGAGACCCTCATGATCAACGCCATCCCGCGGTTGATGGATTCGTTGCACGTCACCGAACAGGCGGCGCAGTGGGTGTCAACGGCGTTCATGCTCACGATGGCCGCCGTGATTC
Organism: Saccharomonospora amisosensis; assembly: GCF_011761185.1. NCBI lineage: Bacteria > Bacillati > Actinomycetota > Actinomycetes > Pseudonocardiales > Pseudonocardiaceae > Saccharomonospora > Saccharomonospora amisosensis. Next base: position 3,380,129 of record NZ_JAAOYM010000001.1, read on the forward strand.
CGGTCACCGGCTGGTTCCTGCAGCGAGTCACGATCCGGCAGGCTTACACGATCGCGATGAGCGTTTTCATGGCGGGCACGGCGCTTTCGGCGATCGCGCCGTTCTTCGCCGTGCTACTGCTTGGCCGGATCGTGCAGGCCTCGGGAACGGCCGTGATGATGCCGCTGCTGATGACCACGTTGATGACCGTGGTGCCGGAGGGAGACCGGGGCAGGGTAATGGGCAACGTCACACTGGCGATCTCGGTAGCTCCCGCGCTCGGGCCCGCCGTGTCCGGGTTGATCCTGCAACTGGGTTCCTGGCGACTGCTGTTCGTGGCGGTACTGCCGATCGCCGCCGCGGTTACCGTCTTCGGCCTACGCAGGATGGACAACATCAGCGAGCCGCGGGTGAGCTCGATCGACTGGTTGAGCGTGGCGCTGGCGGCGCTCGGCTTCGGCAGCCTGGTGTACGGCCTGAGCCTGTTCGGCGACAGGAGTGGCAATGTCGGACTGGGCATCGGCATCGCGGTCGCTGGGGTCGCCACGGTGACGGCTTTCGTGCTCCGGCAGCTCAAGCTGCAGCGCAGCGGCGTGCCGCTGCTGGATCTGCGAACCCTGCGGCACCGCACCTACGGGCTTTCGCTGGCCATGCTTTCCATCGGGTTCCTGACGATGCTCGGGTCGATGATCCTGCTGCCGCTGTATCTGCAGAACCTGCGCGGGATCAGCCCGCTGGAGACCGGCTTGCTGCTCATGCCGGGTGGGCTGGCGATGGGTCTGCTGGGGCCGACCGTGGGCAAGCTGTTCGACCGGTTCGGCAGCCGCCCGCTGGTGCTGCCCGGGTCGATCGCCATCGTGCTCGCCCTCGGTGGCCTCACCCAGATCTCGATGACGATGCCGTACTGGCAGGTGCTCGCGATTCACACGTTGCTGATGTTGGGGCTGGCTGCGACGTTCACCCCGACCTTCACGCTCGGCATGGGTGCGCTTCCCTCACACCTGTACTCCCACGGCAGCTCGATGCTGGGCACCCTGCAGCAGGTCGCCGCCGCGTTCGGGACCGCACTCGTGGTGACGGTGATGTCCGCTCGCGCGGCGCAACTGGCCGGCAGCGGTATCGCGTCGGTACCCGCGCAGGTGAGCGGGATGAAGCTGGCGTTCGGCGTCGTGGCAGCACTGGCCGTGGTGACGGTCGTGATCGCGGCGACGCTCCCCCGCCGGGCCGCCACCGCGCACTCCTGAAACCCTCAGGGCAGCGCCGGCGCGGTACTCCGGGGCCGCGTCGGCGGCCACCGGTCGCGCCGGCCATGATGGATGACGTGTTCACCGCGGCCGACGTCCCCATCACGCGATGGGACGCCGGCCGCGACCGCGCCGTCGTGGTCGGCTCCTGACCAGCTCGAACACATAGGGCGACGGTGTGCTCGCCCTGCGCAGGAACGAGCCGGGCTGACTTCGTACCCGCTCGATCTCGGAACGCTTGATTCCGGATCAGCCAGTTACTTACATATAGCAACTATCAACCTTACACTCAACTTTCGCGGCAATTACTCGCTAGTCCTTTCATGCTTGCGCCGCGACGATGGTGATGCGCGAACACCACCATCGAGAGGAGCGAGGATGGCCTCGGAGGAAACCAAGACCGAGCGATGGGGAGCGGGGGTCATCCCGTATGCCGAGATGGGCTACTGGCAGCCGGACTACGAGCCCAAGCCCACGGATGTACTCGCCGCGTTCCGGATCACGCCCCAGGACGGCGTGCCTCCGGAGGAGGCGGGCGCCGCGGTGGCGGGTGAGTCCTCGACGGCAACCTGGACCGTGGTCTGGACCGACCGGCTCACCGCATACGAGCAATACCAGGGCAAGTGCTACCAGGTCGACGCGGTGCCGGGCAGGCCGGGCGAGTACATCGCCCGTATCGCCTACGACCTCGATCTGTTCGAGGAAGGCTCCATCGCGAACCTGACCTCGTCGATCATCGGCAACGTCTTCGGCTTCAAGGCGCTCAAGGCTTTGCGCCTCGAGGATATGCGGATCCCGCCCCACTACACGAAAACGTTCCAGGGCCCCGCTCACGGCGTGGTGATGGAACGCGAGTATCTCAACAAGCACGGTCGCCCGCTGCTTGGTGCCACCGTCAAGCCGAAACTCGGTTTGTCCGCTCGCAACTACGGTCGTGTCGTCTACGAGGCGCTGCGCGGCGGGCTCGACTTCACCAAGGACGACGAGAACATCAACTCGCAGCCGTTCATGCGCTGGCGCGACCGATTCCTCTTCTGCATGGAGGCGGTGAACCGGGCACAGGCCGAGACCGGCGAGATCAAGGGCCACTACCTCAACGTCACGGCCGCCACCATGGAGGACATGTACGAGCGGGCCGAGTTCGCCAAGGAACTCGGCAGCGTCATCGTGATGATCGACCTGACGGTCGGGTACACCGCGATCCAGTCGATGGCCCGCTGGGCCCGCCGCAACGGGCTGATCCTGCACCTGCACCGGGCAGGCCACGGCACCTACACCCGGCAGAAGTCGCACGGTGTGAGCTTCCGGGTCATCGCCAAGTGGATGCGGCTGGCCGGGGTGGACCACATCCACGCGGGCACGGTCGTGGGCAAGCTGGAAGGCGACCCGAACACGGTGGCCGGCTTCTACGACACGTTGCGCCTGGACAAGATCGCGGCCGACCCGGTCAAGGGGCTGTACTTCGACCAGGACTGGGCGTCCATGCCCGGCGTCATGCCGGTGGCCTCGGGCGGCATTCACGCCGGGCAGATGCACCAGCTGCTGCACTACCTCGGCGAGGACGTGGTCCTGCAGTTCGGCGGCGGAACCATCGGGCACCCGATGGGCATCGCCGCGGGCGCCACCGCCAACCGGGTCGCGCTTGAAGCAATGATCAAGGCTCGGAACGAGGGACGCGACTACCTGGCCGAAGGCGAGGACATCCTGAAGGCGGCGGCCAAGCGCAGCCGCGAGCTGGATATCGCACTGTCCACCTGGGGCGACATCACCTTCGACTACGCCTCGACCGACACCCCCGACGTCGTCGAGACGCCGACGGCCCTGTGACGGAGGAGACCATGCGCATCACCCAAGGCACCTTCTCGTACCTGCCCGATCTGACGGACGAGGAGATCTCGGCGCAGATCCAGTACGCACTGGACAACAGCTGGCCGCTTTCGGTCGAGCACACCGACGACCCGCACCCACGCAACCACTACTGGGACATGTGGGGCCTGCCGATGTTCGACCTGCACGACGCGGCGGGCGTGCTGTACGAGGTGAACGAATGCCGCCGGGCGTTCCCCGACCGCTATATCCGCGTGAACGCCTACGACGCGTCGTACGGCCGGCAGACCACGGCGCTGTCGTTCATCGTCAACCGGCCCTCGGACGAGCCCGGCTTCCGGCTCGACCGCCACGAGGACTCCGATCGCCGCCTGCGCTACACACTGCACCCCTACGCGCTGGACGCGCCCGCAGGTGACCGGTACCGGAGCCAGCCGCGATGAGTGCCACCCGTGGCTTCGCCATGCCCCGCCTGCCGCAGGAGCGGCAGGCGGGGCATGGGGCGGCAGAAGAGTGGAACGAGGAAGCGCCAGAGCCGCCGCTGCCGGCTGCGGCGACCATCGACCTCGGCGCCGAACGCAAGTCATCCAATGTAGACGAGGTGCTCGATACTCTCGATTCGGAGCTCGTCGGACTGGCTCCGGTGAAGGCGCGGGTACGGGAGATCGCCTCGCTGCTGCTGCTCGACCGGGTACGCCACCGGTTCGGCCTTTCGTCGACCCGGCCCAACCTGCACATGTCCTTCACCGGCAGTCCCGGCACCGGCAAGACGACGGTGGCCATGCGGATGGCCGAGCTGCTGCACCGGCTGGGCTACCTCGACCGGGGCCACCTCGTCGTGGCGACCCGCGACGACCTTGTCGGGCAGTACATCGGGCACACCGCGCCGAAAACCAAGGAAGTCCTCAAGCGCGCGATGGGCGGTGTGCTGTTCATCGACGAGGCCTACTACCTCTACCGCGCCGAGAACGAGCGGGACTACGGCCAGGAGGCCATCGAGATCCTGCTACAGGTCATGGAGAACCAGCGTGACGACCTGGTCGTCATCCTTGCGGGCTACGAGGACCGGATGGACACCTTCTTCAACTCCAACCCGGGAATGAGCTCGCGCATCGCTCACCATCTCGAGTTCCCGGACTACGAGTTGGACGAGTTGACAGCGATCGCACGACTCATGGTGGAGCAGGAAAACTACCGCTTCTCCCCCGCGTCCGAGGCCGCCTTCCGCGACTACCTGGAATCGAGGATGCGGCAGCCGCGGTTCGCCAACGCGCGCAGCGTGCGCAACGCGCTGGAACGCGCCCGCCTCCGGCAGGCCCGCCGGCTGTTCGACGGCGAGGCACGCACGTGTGGCAAGCAGGAGCTCATGACGTTCGAACCCGATGACTTCCTGGGGCAACCGCAGCGGTGAGCCGCCGCGGCGGGGGGGCGAAAGCCCCCGCCGCGGCGGCTTTCCAATGGCGGCGTGGCGGGGCTCAATCCCACTCGAGCCCACCACGCCGCCACACGTACGTGTAGGCGACCAGCACCGGGACGAGGAACAGCCCCATCTCCACCAGCCCGAACAAGCCGAACGCGGTTGAGTTCACCGCCCACGGGTACAGGAACACGATGTCAACGTCCAGCAGGATGAACAGCATCGCCGTGACGTAGAACCGGATCGGGACCCGCTGCCCCGGCCGGGAGGCGACCGGTTGCACACCGCACTCGTAGGGGTCAAGGCCAGGACCGGTGGTGCGGCGCGGGCCGAGGACGCGGCTGGCCACCACCGACACGATCGCGAACCCCGCCGCGAGCACACCCAGCACCACAATCGGCAACCAAGGGTTCACCGACATCACCTCGTTTCACTCACTGGAGGAAGGAAGCGGCCTGCGTCGCGAGGCCGAGCAGGGGCCCAGGCAACACCCCGGCTCCGACGGTCACCAGGCCGGCCGCCACGATCACCACCGCGACGAGCGGGCTCGGCCTGCTGATCGCCGCGCTGCCCGCCCTGGGCTCGTGGAAGTACAGCAGCACGATCACCTTGGCGTAGAGGTAGATCGCGACCGCGCTGGCCAGCGCCGCGATGACCACGGCGACGCTGCCGCCTGCCGCGACCGCGGCCGAGAACACCGCGAACTTGCCGACGAACCCGCTGGTGAGCGGAATTCCCGCGAGGCCGAGCAGCAGCAACGCGAAGATCGCCGCGACGATCGGCGAGCGCCTGCCGAGTCCGGCCCACGAGGACAGCCGGGTCACCTCGCCCGCCTCGTCACGGACCAGCGTGACCACCGCGAACGCGCCGAGCGTGCCGAACCCGTAGACCGCGAGGTAGAACAGCGTGCCTGCGATACCGGACCGGCTCGCGGCCACGACGCCCAGCAGCATGAATCCGGCGTGAGCGACGGCGGAGTAGGCGAGAATGCGCTTGATGTCCTGCTGGACGACCGCGATCACCGCGCCCAGCACCATGGTCAGGACAGCGACCACGGTCAGCACCGGCCGCCATTCCCGTTCCGCACCGCCGAACACCACGGTGAACAGGCGCAGGAACGCGCCGAACGCACCGATTTTGGTCACCGCCGCGAGCAATCCCGTCACGGGCGTGGGCGCACCCTGGTAAACGTCGGGCACCCAGCTGTGGAACGGCGCGGCACCGATCTTGAACAGCAGGCCGACAGCGAGCAGGGCCATGCCTGTCAACAGCAACGGCCGGTTCGCGCCACCCGCCGCGACAGCGGCACCGATGTCGGGAAAGGAGACCGAGCCCGCGAACCCGTACACCATCGCCGCGCCGTAGACGAAAAACGCCGCAGAGAACCCACCCAGAACGAAATACTTCAGCGAGGACTCGTGCGCGACCTTGGCGCGGGTGCGGGCGAGCCCGCACAACAGATAGAGCGGCAGCGACAGCACCTCGACCGCGACGAACATCGTCAGCAGGTCGTTCGCCGCGGGCAGCAGCAGCAGGCCACCGGTGGCGAACAGAGTCAGCGGCAGCGCCTCGCCGGGGGGTGGTTCACCGCGCCGACCCGCGATCAGCAGCACCGCGAGGATCGCCAGTACGAGCACGACTCCCTGCATGAACAGCGCGGGCCCGTCGACCGCGATCGAGCCCGCGGCGGTCGTGGTGCCGGTGTGAGTGCCGCGCGCGACCACGACCACCAGGCACACCAGGGCGCCGACGAGGCCGGCTGTCGCGAGTGGCAGCTGGCCTCGGTGCCTGGCCGTACGGGGCGCGAAGGCGGTCAGCAGCACCCCCAGCACGCCGGTGGCGAACACCACCAGCATCGGCGCGACGGCGAGGTAGTCGATATCCGGGGCGGTCACGGCAGCCGTCATCTCGCCTCCTGTGTCCTGAGGGGCACCCGGTCGGCCCGACGAACGAAGCCGCGCGATTGTGTGTTCATCGGGCCTCCGGTGGGGTGGCGACGCCGGTCTGCTGGACGGTCCCCGCGACCACCGGCTCGATCACGTCGAGCACTGGTTCGGGGTACAGGCCCAGGCCGAGGATCAGCGCCAGCAGCGGCGCGATCACCCAGCGCTCGCCGGCCCTGAGGTCGGTCACCCCCTCGTTCCCCGGCCGCAGGTCGCCGGTCATCGTCCGCTGGTACAGCCACAGCACGTACACGGCCGCGAGTACCACTCCCCCTGCTGCGATCACCGCCGCCGCCGGGTACGCGGTGAAGGTGCCCACCAGCACGAGGAATTCGGCCACGAAGCCGGAAAGGCCGGGTAGCGCCAGCGTGGCAAGGCCCGCGAACAGGAAGGTGCCAGCGAGCACGGGCGCGAGCTGCTGCACGCCACCGTAATCCGCGATGAGATCCGAGCCACGTCTGCTGATCAGGAACCCGGCGATCAGGAACAGTGCCGCGATGGAAAGCCCGTGGCTCACCATGTAGAAGGCGGCACCGGCCTGACTCTGCGGGGTCATCGCGAACACCCCGATCGTGATGAACCCGAAATGGGACAGGGAGGTGTATGCGATCAGCCGCATGATCTCCGTCTGTCCGATCGCGACCAGCGCGCCGTAGCCGATGCCGATCACGCTCAGCACGACGACGAGCGGGGTGAAGAATTCCGAAGCTTCCGGGAACAGCGAGAGGCAGTACCGCAGCATGCCGAACGTGCCGACCTTGTCCAGGATCCCGACCAGCAACACGGCCGCGCCCGGTGTGGACTCGGTGACCGCCGAAGGCAGCCAACTGTGCAGCGGCCACAGTGGAGCCTTGATCGCGAAGGCTACGAAGAACCCCGCGAACAGCAGGCGCTCGGTAACCGGGTCCAGCCGCAGCGTGCCGTCCCGCACCGCCGCCGCCAGCGTCGGGAAGTCGAAGGTGCCCTGCGGTAGCTGCTGGGCGGACACCACGTACAGCCCGATCACGGCCACGAGCATCAGCAGACCGCCAGCGAGGCTGTAGAGCAGGAACTTCATCGCGGCCGCCGACCGCGACCGGCCGCCGTATCGGCCGATGAGGAAGTACATCGGGACGAGCATCGCCTCGAACAGCACGTAGAACAGGAACACGTCGGTGGCTGCGAAAGCGCCGATCGCCGCGGTCTCCAGCGCCAGTGCCAGCGCGAGGAAACCCCTGCCCGTGCTCGCGCTGGCGGCGATGACGATCGGCGTGAGCACGGCCGTCAGCGCGACCATGGTCAACCCCACGCCGTCGACGCCGAGTCCGTAGGAGATGCCGAAGCGCGGAATCCAGGGATGCTGCTCGGCCAGCTGGAAACCCGGCTCGCCCGCACGGAACCCGGTAGCCGCGACCGCAAGCAGCGCCACAGCGGCCAGCGCGAAGGTCAGCGCCACACGCCGCGCCAGCCGGTCGGCGCCGCGCGGAAGTACCGCGACGACCACCGAACCGACGAGCGGAACGGCGCCCACCGTGGTCAGCCAGGGAAAGCCCATCGAACTCACCACCCCACCAGGAACGCCGCGATGAGCAGGGTCGCGCCGCCGAACACCCACAGCGCGTAGCCGCGCACGTAGCCGGTCTGTGCCGTGCGCAGCACAGCCGCGCCGCGCGCGACCGTGCCCCCGACCCCGGTGACGGCGCGGTCGAGATCCCGCTCGGCCGGACCGGCGAGCCAGCTCGCGAGTGCCCGGCCCGGCCGCATCACCACGGCTTCGTTGAAAGCGTCGCCGTAGAGGTCCCGCCGCGCGGCCCGCACGAGCCACGACCCAGCCTGCCGAGTGGGCCGGGCGTGCTGCAACCAGGCCACCGCGACGCCTGCGGCGACGACCGAAAGGACCAGCGCCGTCCACCCCCAAGCGGCGTGCGGCGTGCCGGCTTCGACCGGTTCACCGAGCACGGGGGCGAGCCAGCCCGCCATCCGGCCACCCAGCCAGAGCAGCAGGCCCGCGCCAGCCGAGCCGAGGGCGAGCACCACCATCGGCACGAGCATCGTCGGTGGCGACTCGTGTGGGTGCGTCTGCCTGGCCCACCGCCGGGGCCCGAAGAACGTCAGCAGCAGCACCCGAGTCATGTAGAAGGCGGTGAGCCCGGCACCGGCCAGCGCCGCGGTGCCGAGGACCAAGCCCAGCGGGCCACCGGTGCCGAAGGCGACCTCGATGATGGGGTCCTTGGTGAAGAAGCCCGAAAACGGTGGCACCCCGATGATCGCGAGGTATCCCGCGCCGAACGTGACGAACGTGGCGGGCAGCGCCGCGCGCAGCGCACCGTAGCGGCGCATGTCGACCTCGTCGTGCATCGCGTGCATGACCGATCCCGCGCCGAGGAACAGGCCCGCCTTGAAGAACCCGTGAACGACCAGGTGCGTGATCGCGAGGACGTAACCGGCAGCACCCAGCCCCGCTGCCAGCATCATGTACCCGATCTGGGACATCGTCGAAGCCGCCAGCGCCTGCTTGATGTCGTACTTCGCGCAGCCGATGATCGCGCCGAACAGCAGCGTGGCCGCACCGACCAGCGCGACGGCAAGCCGCGCGTCCGGTGCCGCGGCGTAGATCTCGTGCGAGCGGGTGATGAGGTAGACCCCCGCGGTGACCATCGTGGCGGCGTGGATGAGGGCCGACACCGGGGTCGGCCCCTCCATCGCGTCCAGCAGCCACGACTGCAGCGGCAGCTGGGCGGACTTCCCGCACGCCGCGAGCAGTAGCAGCAGGCCGATAGCGGTCGCGGTGCCGCCGTTTGATCCGGCTGCCGCGAACACGGTGTCGAAGTCCAGCGAACCGAATGCGCCGACCATGAGCATCATCGCAACGAGCAGCCCCAGGTCGCCGACGCGGTTGACCACGAACGCCTTCTTCGCCGCCACAGCGGCGGCCGGTTTGTGCTGCCAGAACCCGATCAGCAGGTACGACGCCAGGCCGACACCCTCCCAACCGATGAAGAGCACCACGAAGTCGTCGGCCAGCACCAGCAGCAGCATCGCCGCCACGAACAGGTTGAGATAGCCGAAGAACCGGCGGCGGCGTGGGTCGTCCGCAAGGTAGGCCACGGAGTAGATGTGGATGAGCGCGCCGACCCCCGTGATCAGCAGGACGAACGTCAGCGACAGTGGATCGAGCAACAACCGAACGTCCACCCGCAACTCGCCGACCGAAAGCCATGTGAACAACGGCGTGTGCTGAACCCGCTGATCCGGGGCTAGGCCGGTCTGGCCCAGCGTGGCGGAAAGGCCGACGATGAAGGCGGCCAGCACCGTCGCCACCCCAAGGTAATGGCCCCACCGGTCCGTCCGCCTACCACCAAGCAGCAATACCGCGGCGCCGAGGGCGGGATACGCGACGATGAGCCAGGCAGCGGATTCGGACAGCATCTCTGTCACCACTTCCCTCAGTGCCTGAGCAGGTTGGCGTCGTCGATCGAGGACGACCGGCGGTCACGGAAAGCGGTCATCACGATCGCGAGGCCCACCACGACCTCAGCGGCGGCGACGACCATGATGAAGAAGGCGAACACCTGGCCGTCGAGACCGTTGTGCATCCGGGAGAACACGACGAACGCCAGGTTTGCCGCGTTGAGCATCAGCTCGACGCACATCAGCACCACGATCGCGTTGCGCCGCGTGAGGACGCCGACAGCACCAAGTCCGAACAGGACAGCGGAAAGGTAGAGGTAGCTCTCCGGGCTCATCGTTGCCCCCGCCGTCCCGGCACGGAGTTCCACGCGGGCTCCCCGTCCGGCAGCAGCGCGGGCACATCCACCGAGTTACGGCCGGCGTAGACGCCCGGCGGGGGAAGCGGACTGACCTGACCACCCCGCGCCAGCGCGCGGATGCGCCTTATGGACAGTTCGCGTTGCGTCATGCGGGTGCCGCCGCGGTGACCGGTCAGCGCCATCGCGCCCAGCGCCGCGGTAATCAGCAGCGCGCTGGTCACCTCGAAGGCCCAAACGTAGCGGGTGAAGATCAGCGTCGCGAGGCCCGGTACGTCGCCACCGGCCGGTGTGGCCGTTCCGGCGGGCTCCAGCATCACCTCACCCAGCCCGGCCACAACCAGCACGCCGAAGGCCAGCCCGGTGAGCACGGCCGCGACCCGCTGCCCGCGCAACCGCTCCACCAGCGACTCGGCGGTGTCGACGCCGACCATCATCACCACGAACAGGAACAGCATCATCACGGCACCCGCGTAGACCACGACCTGCACCACGCCGAGGAAGACCGCGCCGTGCCCGATGTAGAACACCGCGAGGCCGAGCATGACCAGCGCCAGCAGGAGTGCGCTGTGCACGGCCTTCGCCGTCACCAGCATCCCGGCTGCGGCGAGCACGGTGACCGGGGCGAGAATCCAGAACACGATCACTTCGGTCATCGGAGGCTCCCGTCCCCCGCGCGCACCCGGTCCGCGTAGTAGTCGGCGGCGGTTGTGCCGGGAGCCATCGGATGCGGCGGTGCGACCATGCCGGGGCTCAGGTCGGCAAGTAGCTGCTCCTTGGTGAACACCAGCTCGTCGCGACCGAGGTCGGCGAGTTCGAACTCGGTGCTCATGGTCAACGCGCGGGTGGGGCATGCCTCTACACACAGTCCACAGAAGATGCAACGCAGGTAGTTGATCTCGTATCGGCGGCCGTACCGCTCACCCGGCGAGTACCGCTCGGAGTCGGTGTTGTCCGCCCCCTCCACGCGGATCGCGTCCGCAGGGCAGGCCCACGCGCACAGCTCGCAGCCGACGCACTTCTCGAGCCCGTCGGCGTAGCGGTTCAGGACGTGGCGGCCGTGAAAACCGTCCGGCAGCTCCTTGCGCTGCTCGGGATAGAACTCCGTGTTGGGCTTTTTGAACATCGCGGAGAAGGTGACACCGAACCCCGCGACCGAGTCGAGGAACTTACCCACGTCCAGCCTCCTTCAGGTGCGAGCGCGGCAGTGGCGGGACCGGGAACCCGCCGTCGCCGGTGTCATCGATGTCCAGGCGTGCCCGGCCGCGGCCGCGGCGCGATCCCAGCGACACGGCGACGAGCAGCAGCACCGCCACGGCACCGGCGATCAGCAACGGGGTGGTGCCATCCGCTGGATCGCCAAGGGTCCGCACGGCGGCCACCACCGCGATCCAGGCGAGCGAGAACGGGATCAGCAGCTTCCAGCCCAGTGTCATGAACTGGTCGTAGCGCAACCGGGGAAGTGTTCCGCGCAACCAGATGAACACGAACAGCAGCAGCAACACCTTGCCCAGCAACCACAATGCTGGCCAGGCGCCGCGATTGGCCCCTTCCCACAACGAGATCGGCCACGGTGCCCGCCAGCCGCCGAGGAACAGCGTGCTGGCCAGCGCGGACACGGTGACCATGTTGATGTACTCCGCGAGCATGAACGTCGCGAACTTCAGCGACGAGTACTCGGTGTGGAAGCCACCGACCAGCTCTCCCTCGGCCTCCGGCAGGTCGAACGGCGCCCGGTTGGTCTCCCCCACCATGGCTACGAGGTAGATCAGCAGTGAAGGCGCGAGCAGCACCCCGTACCACAGCCCGTCCTGGGCCAGCACTATGTCCGATGTAGACATCGATCCGGCGATGAGGAAGACGGCGACGAAGGACAGCGCCATCGCGATCTCGTAGGAGAGCACCTGGGCGGTGGAGCGCAAGCCGCCCAGCAGCGGGTAGACCGAGCCGGAGGACCAGCCTGCCAGGACGATGCCGTAGACGCCTATCGACGTGGCGGCCAGTACGAACAGCACGCCCACCGGCAGATCCGTTAGCTGGAGCACGGTGGTGTGCCCGAACACGGTCACCTCGGGCCCGAACGGGATCACCGCCATGGAAAGGAACGCGCACGTGCCGGCGATCACCGGCGCCAGCACGAACACCACGCGATCGGCAGCGCGCGGGGTGATGTCCTCCTTCAGCGCCAGCTTGAGCCCATCGGCCAGCGACTGCAGCGTCCCCCACGGCCCGACCCGGGTCGGGCCGACCCGCATCTGCATGTAGGCCACGACCTTGCGCTCGTAGACGACGCAGAACAAGGTGATGAGCAGCAGCAGGACGAAGATCACGAGCGCCTTGCCTGCTACAAGCCACCACGGGTCCCGCGCGAGTAGTTCCGCCGCTGTCATCGGGCCTCCGGTTTCTTGCGGGACACCCGCACCCGGTCGGCCCAACGAACAAGGCTCCGCGATTGTGTGTTCATCGGGCCTCCGGTTTCTTGCGGGACACCCGCACCCGGTCGGCCCAACGAACAAGGCTCCGCGATTGTGTGTTCATCGGGCCTCCGGTTTCTTGTGGGACACCCGCACCCGGTCGGCCCAACGAACAAGGCTCCGCGATTGTGTGTTCATCGGGCCTCCGGTTTCTTGTGGGACACCCGCACGTGCGCACCCGTGGTGGCCCCGAGCGTCTCGTGCACGGTTGAGCCCGGCGAGTTCTGCGGGACCCAGACGACCCGCTCGGGTAGGTCGGTGACGGCAAGCGGCAGGTTCAGCGAACCCCGTGAGGTGGAAACCGTGACCAGGTCACCCTCCGCAGCCCCGATCTCGGCCGCCGTCGCGGCCGAAAGACGAGCCACCGGGCGGCGCGCCGCCTCGGCCAGGTTCTCGTCCCCGTCCTGCAGGCGGCCGTTGTCCAGCAGCATCCGCCAGGTGGCGAGCACGGCCTGCCCGGCGGGAGGGGATGTCGCGGGGCGCGCGGCGGGGACCGGCTCGAGCCCGGGGCGCTGCCCGGACCACGAGCCAAGCCGTGCCAGCTGTACGCGCGCCGCGTCACCTGTGCCCAGGTCGGCATCAGCCCGCGCCGCGATCGCCCCCAGCACCCGGTGGTCCGCCCACTGACCCCTGTCCCGCACCGCCGCCTCGAACGGGCGGTGCCGGTTCTCCCAGTTGACGAACGTCCCGGACTTCTCACCGGACACGGCGACCGGAAAGACGACGTCGGCTCGCTCGGTGACGGCACTCGCACGCGTCTCCAGGCTCACCACGAACGGTGCCCGCTCGATGCCACGCAACGCCGTGAGCGGGTCGCGCAGATCGCCGGGCTCGACCCCGGCCACGAGGAGCGCGCCCAGCTCACCACGCTCGGCCGCCGCGAGGATCGCCTCGGTGTCGCGACCGGGCTCGGCGGGCAGTTCCTGCACACCCCAGGCGCGAGCGACCTCCGCGCGTGCAAGCGAATCGGCCACCGGCCGGCCGCCGGGCAACACCGTGGGGAACGCGCCTGCCTCCAGCGCGCCCCGGTCGCCCGCCCTGCGCGGCACCCAGCCCAGCGAGGCCCCGGTCACTCCGGCCAGCCGGGCCGCCGCCGTCAGCGCGCCCGCCGAGTTCGCGAGCCGCTCCCCCACCAGAATCACCGCGCCTGGCTGGTACAGCGCCCGGCCGGGCTCGTCCCCCGCCAGCGTGTCGAGAACGGCTGCTTCCTCGCCCGGCGAAGCCTTCAGCAGTGTGCCGGTCAGCTTCTCCAGCCCATAGCTGGCGAACGGCGCGATCGAGAATACGGAAAGGCCCGCCCGCACGCCCTTGCGCAGCCGCAGGAACACGATCGGCGCCTCTTCCTCCGGTTCGAGTCCAGCGAGCAACACGGCCGGGGCGCGCTCCAGATCCGCGTAGGTGGGGCCGAGCGGGCGGCCCGCGACCACCGTGGCCAAGAAGCCCGTCTCCTCCGGCGAGAGTGGCCGGGCGCGGAAGTCCACGTCGTTGGTACCGAGCACGATCCGCGCGAACTTCGCGTAGGCGTAGGCGTCCTCCAGCGTCAGCCGCCCACCGGTGAGCACGCCCGCGTTGCCGCGCGCGGCCCCCAATCCCTCAGCTGCGGCCGCGAGCGCTTCCGGCCAGGACGCCGGTTCGAGCCGGCCGGTCCCCCGGTCGCGCAGCAACGGCGTGGTGAGCCGGTCGGCGGCCGTGGCGTGCCGAAACGCCCACCGCCCCTTGTCGCAGTTCCATTCCTCGTTGACCGCCGGGTCATCGCCCGCGTTGTGCCGCACGACCTCACCGCCACGGGAGTCGGCGCGGATGGCGCAGCCCGCGGCGCAGTGCTCGCACACCCCTGCCTTCGACACCAGGTCGAATGGTCGGGACCGGAACCGGTACGAGGTCGCGGTGAGCGCGCCGACCGGGCAGATCTGCACCGTGTTGCCGGAGAAGTAGGAGTCGAACGGCCGGTGCTCGCCGACCCCGATCTGTTGCTGGCTGCCACGCTCCATCAGTTCGATCATCGGATCGCCCGCGATCTGCTCGGCGAACCGCGTGCAGCGCGCGCATTGCACGCACCGCTCGCGGTCCAGCAGGATCAGGCTGGAGATCGCGACCGGTTTCGGGAACGTGCGCTTTTGCCCGGTGAATCGGGACCGCGCGTTGCCGCCCGTCATGGCCTGGTTCTGCAACGGGCACTCTCCACCCTTGTCGCAGACCGGGCAGTCCAGTGGGTGGTTGATCAGCAGCAGTTCCAGAACGCCGCGCTGCGCGCGGTCGGCCATCGCTGAGGTGAGCTGCGTGTGCACGACCATGCCGGGTGCCACCGCCGTGGTGCAGGCGGTCACAGGTTTCGCCTGCCCGGCCACCTCGACGAGACACTGCCTGCAGGCACCCGCCGGTTCGAGCAGCGGGTGGTCGCAGAACCGGGGGATCTCGACGCCGAGCAACTCGGCTGCCCTGATCACGAGCGTCCCCGCCGGTACGCTGAGCTCGGTTCCGTCGATGGTCAGGGTGACCAGTTCGGTCTCCTGTGCGGTGGCCGTCATCAGCGGGCTCCTTCGTCGGAGAAGAGCACGCTGCGTTCGGCAGGGAACGGGCAGCCACCCAGCCGCAGGTGCTCGGAATACTCGTCGCGGAAGTGGGTCACCGAGGAGACGATCGGGCTGGTGGCGGCGTCGCCGAGCGCGCAGAACGAGCGGCCCGCGACGCTGGCGCACACGTCGAGCAGTTTGTCCACATCGTCCGCGCCCGCGGTGCCGCGCTCCAGCTCTTCGAGGATGCGCACCATCCAGAAAGTGCCCTCGCGGCACGGCGTGCACTTACCGCACGACTCGTGCTCGTAGAACTGTGACCACCGCAGCACCGCACGCACGACGCAGGTCGTCTCGTCGAAGATCTGCAGCGCCTTGGTGCCGAGCATCGACCCCGCAGCCGCGACACCCTCGTAGTCCAGCGGGACGTCCAGGTGCTCGTCGGTGAGGATGGGTGTTGACGAGCCACCGGGCGTCCAGAACTTCAGCCGATGCCCGCGCCGGACACCGCCCGCGAGCGTGAGCAGGTCCCGCAGCGTCACCCCGAGTTCAGCCTCGTACTGGCCGGGCCGCGTCACGTGCCCCGACAGCGAGTACAGCGTGAAACCCGGCGATTTCTCGCTGCCCATCGAGCGAAACCACTTCGCGCCGTCACGCAGGATCGCGGGCACGCTCGCGATCGTCTCCACGTTGTTCACCACGGTCGGGCACGCGTACAGACCCGCGGTCGCCGGGAACGGCGGGCGCAGCCGTGGCTGTCCCCGCCGACCTTCCAGCGAGTCCAGCAGCGCGGTCTCCTCGCCGCAGATGTAGGCGCCCGCGCCCGCGTGCACCATGATGTCAAGAGAGAATCCCGAGCCCAGGATGTTCTCGCCGAGGTAGCCCGCCTCTCTCGCCTCGGCGACGGCAGCGTGCAGCCTCCGCAGTACCGCGACGACCTCGCCGCGCACGTAAATGAAGGCGCGCTCGGCGCGGATCGCGTACGCGGCGATGGCGGCGCCCTCGATCAGCTCGTGCGGGTTGGCCAGCAGCAGCGGCACGTCCTTGCAGGTGCCCGGCTCCGACTCGTCGGCGTTGACCACCAGGTAGTGCGGCTTGCCGTCGCCCTGCGGGATGAAGCCCCACTTGACGCCGGTCGGGAATCCCGCGCCGCCGCGACCGCGCAGGCCGGAGTCCTTGACCAGCGCGATCACGTCGTCCGGCGTCATCGCAAGGGCCTGCGCCAGCGCGCGGTAGCCGCCGTGCCGCCGGTAGGTGGCCAGCGTCCACGACTCCGGTTCGTCCCACATGCGCGTGAGTACCGCCGCCGTCACGGTGCTTGCCCTTCGGCTGTGAAACCGGCCAGGATGCGCGCGTTCTGCCGGAACGTACACAGTGGTCCTTCCCCACGCGAGGGGAATACCGGACGTCCTGCTCGGAGGTCATCGACGAGCCGCCGCGCCGTCGAGACGGACATGTTGTCGAAGAACTCCCAGTTGACCATCACGACGGGCGCGTAGTCGCAGGCCGCGTTGCACTCGACCGACTCGAGTGTGATGGAGCCGTCCTCGGTGGTGCCGTCCTCGCCGGGCCGAAGGTGTTCGCGTAGCGCGGCCAGGATGGCGTCGCCGCCCATGATCGCGCACAGCGTGTTGGTGCACACGCCCACGAGGTGCTCGCCCGCAGGGGCCCGGCGGTACATCGTGTAGAACGTCGCGACCGCCCGCACCTCGGCGGTGGTGAGCCCGAGCAGGCGAGCGCAGAACTCGATGCCGTCGGCCGAAACGTGACCCTCGACCGACTGCACCAGGTGCAGCAACGGCAGCAGTGCCGACCGGGGCCGCGGGTAGCGCTCGATGATCGCTTTGGCGTCCTCCTCCAGCGTCGTCCACGTGGGACGATCCGTCGTGGTCATCGGTCGGCACCTCCCATCACCGGGTCGATGGAGGCGATCGCCGCGATCACGTCGGCGACCATGCCGCCCTCGCACATCGCCGGAACGGCCTGCAGGTTGACGAACGAAGGGTCGCGCAGGTGCACGCGGTAGGGCCTGGTGCCGCCGTCGCTGACCGCGTGCACGCCCAGCTCGCCGCGCGGTGACTCCACTCCCACGTACGCCTGGCCCTCACGCACCCGAAAACCCTCGGTGACCAGCTTGAAGTGGTGGATCAGCGACTCCATCGACTCGCCCATGATCTGGCGGACGTACTCCAGGTCGTTGCCGAGCCCGTCCGCACGCACCGACAACTGCGCGGGCCAGGCGATCTTGCGGTCGGCCACCATCACCGGCCCCGGCCGGAGCAGGTCCAGGCACTGCTCGACGATCGACAGCGACTGCTTCATCTCCTCCAGCCGCACCAGGAACCGGCCGTACGCGTCGCAACTGTCCGAGGTGGCCACCTCGAACTCGTAGTTCTCGTAGCCGCAGTACGGTTGGCTCTTGCGCAGATCGTGCGGCAATCCGGTGGCGCGCAGGATGGGCCCGGTCACTCCGAGCGCCATGCAGCCTGCCAGGTCGAGGTAGCCGACGTCCCGCGTGCGGGCGGAGAAGATGCGATTGGTTGTGCACAGGTCGTCGTAATCGCTGAGCCTGCCGCGCATGATCTTCACGAACTCGGCGATCCGCTGTTGCGTCCCCTCTGGCAGGTCACGTGCCACCCCGCCGGGCCGGATATAGGCGTGGTTCATCCGCAGGCCGGTGATGAACTCGAACAAGTCCAGCACCAGTTCGCGTTCCCGGAAGCCGATCGTCATCACGGTGAGCGCACCGATCTCCATGCCCCCGGTGGCGATACACACCAGGTGAGAGGAGATCCGGTTGAGTTCCATCAGCAGCACCCGGATGACGCTGGCGCGCTCCGGTACCTCGTCGGTGATGCCGAGCAGCTTCTCCACGGCGAGGCAGTAGGCGACCTCGTTGGCGAACGGCGCCAGGTAGTCCATGCGCGTCACGAAAGTGACGGCCTGCGTCCAGTTCCGGTACTCCAGGTTCTTCTCGATCCCGGTATGCAGGTAACCGATACCGCACCGGGCCTCGGTGACGGTCTCCCCCTCCAGCTCCAGGATCAGCCGCAGCACTCCGTGCGTGGACGGGTGCTGCGGCCCCATGTTGACCACGACCCGCTCGTCCGAGGTCTCGCCCGCGGCTTCGACGACGGTATCCCAGTCACCGCCCGCGACCGTCAAGTCCGCCGGCCGCTCCTCGGGAAATGGCGCCTGCTCGGTCTCGGAGAATTCCAGTGTGGACATCAGTGGTAGGACCTCCGCTCGTCGGGCGCGGGCACGGACACACCCGGGTACTCGACGGGAATCCCGCCGAGGGGGTAGTCCTTGCGTTGCGGGTGGCCTTCCCAGTCGTCGGGCAGCTGGATGCGGGTCAGTCCGGGGTGCCCTTCGAATACGATCCCGAAGAAGTCGTAGGTTTCGCGCTCGTGCCAGTCCGCGGTCGGGTACACCGCGACGATCGATGGAACGCGAGGATCGCCGTCGGGACACGACACCTCGACGCGCAGCCTGCGGTTGTGTGTGATGGAGAGGAAGTGGTAGACCGCGTGCAGCTCGGCACCCTCGTCGTGCGGGTAGTGCACACCGGACACCGAGCAGCAGAGCTCGAACCGCAGCCGGGGCACATCCCGCAGAGCGGTCGCGACCGGAAGGAGCCACTCGCGCTCCACGACCAAGGTCAGCTCGTCCCGGTCCACGACGACCCTCGGCACGGCGGCGGCTAAGGAGAGGCCGTGTTCGGAAAGCGCGGCGGCCAGTTCGTCGGCGACCTCGTCGAACCAACCGCCGTAGGGGCGCGGGGTGCCCTCGGGTTGCCGGATCGTGCGGCGCAGCCTGCCGTAGCCGGAGGTATCGCCCGGACCGTCCGCACCGAACATTCCGGCGCGCACGGCCATGACGCCGGTTTCCTCTTCCTGGCGCGGGGAGGCGCCGCCTTCGCCGCCGCTCATGTCGCCGATCCAAGCGTTACCCCGACCGGTGCCGCCAGCGCGGCGGCGCCGACCGCCTCGGCGATACGCTGCCGGTTGCTGCCAAGCGGCATGTGCTGGATTTCCTCGTGTAGCTTGAGGATCGCGTGCATGAGCATCTCGGGCCGGGGCGGGCAGCCGGGCAGGTACACGTCGACCGGCACGACATGGTCGACGCCCTGGACGATCGCGTAGTTGTTGAACATGCCGCCCGACGAGGCGCACGCCCCCATCGAGAGCACCCACTTCGGGTTCGCCATCTGGTCGTACACCTGGCGCAGCACCGGGGCCATCTTCTGGCTCACCCGTCCCGCGACGATCAGCAGGTCCGCCTGGCGCGGCGACGCGCGGAACACTTCCATTCCGAACCTGGCCAGGTCGTAGCGTCCCGCTCCGGTGGCCATCATCTCTATCGCGCAGCAGGCCAGCCCGAACGTAGCAGGCCACAACGAGTTCTTCCGCACCCACCCCGCGAGCTTCTCGACGCCGGTGAGCAGGAATCCGCTGGGCAGTTTCTCCTCAAGGCCCATCTCACCCGCCACCCTGCCCAGACTCGATTGGCGGTCCACAGCGGACGGAGGTTGCCGCGTGGATTGGTCGTCCGAACCGTGCCTTCATCGCGGAACTCCTCAGCGCTCTAGATGGTCAACGAGCGGGGTCGAGCAGGTGGTACAGCAGCAACAACTGCGTGATCGCCAGCGGCTCGCTCCGCACGCCACCGCCGAGACTGCCGAGCGTGTCAGGTACCTCTCCCGGGTCCACGCCGAGCCGTTCCCAGATCGCCTTCTCCACGACCAGGCTCTCTTCCCTCGGCGCGTACCCGTGAATGTGCAGGGTGTCCACGGGGCGACCACCCGAATCCCTGGTGAGCTTGAGATGGATGGCTCGCTGCTCGCTGTCGCCAAGCACCCGGCTCAGGTCGAGGTGGTTGATCGTGGGCCGCAGGATCAGCTCCGCGGAAAGCGGAGTGCCTGGCGGGTCCTGCCTGCCCTCGATCGGGGCGAACCGGACGACGATGTCTGCGTGTGCCCGCTGCGGGCGGATGAACTCGGCCGATTCCGGCTCTCGCCGCTCGAGCTCGGCGAGCACGGCCTCGGCCTGGTACCCCCGCTTCTCGGTGTCCCGCTTGATCTTCCACTGCCTGCGGATCTCCTCTGGCGGGTCGAGGTAGATCATGATGTCGAAGCAGGCGCGAGCCAGCTTGGTGTGCAACGGAAGCAGACCCTCGACGATCACGAACTCCCGAGGCCGCACCAGTTCGGGCCGGGTCAGCTGGCCGGTGTTGTGGTCGTAGACCGGTTTGAGGATCGGTCGACCGGTCGCGAGCAGCTGCAGGTGCTGCTCCATGATCTCGACGTAGTTGCAGTCCGGGTGCAGCGCCGTGAACGGCAGTCCCTTGCGCTCCTGCCGATCGTAGCGATGGTAGTCGTCGACGCACATCGTCGTGACCCGCTCCGGACCCAGCGCCTCAGCCAGCCCGGCTGTCAGCGTGGTCTTCCCGGCCGCGCTGTCCCCGGCGACAGCGACCATCACCGGCCGAGAGGCCGGGTCGTTACCGATGCGCTCGATCTGAATCAGCTTGTGCGGCATACCGGCTCCCGTCCCATCTTCCGCAAGGCGGTCTCCACGACGGCGGCGACCGTGAACCCCAATTCGGCATATACGGTCGGGCCAGGAGCACTGGCACCGAACCGGCGCAGGCCCAGCACCGCGTCGCCGGGGCGGGCCAGTGCGTGCCAACCGGTCGGCACACCCGCCTCGATCCACACGGCCGGGCACTCCGGCAGCTGGAAGTCGCCCTCGGCCAGCGCCTGCTCGAAGCGCTCCCGCCAGGGCACCGAAAGGACCTCGACCGCGATGCCCTCGCCCGCCAGCGTCTCGGCCGCGGCGAGCGCCAGTGTCACCTCTGACCCGGTCGCGGCCAGCACGATCTCGGGAGCCCGCGCGTTCGTCCAGACGGGACGCGCGCCCGTGCGATCGAGCAGGTTCTCGTCAGGCAGATCCAGCACGGGTAGGTCCTGGCGGCTGAGCACGAGCGCGGTGGGCCCATCGGTGCGCTCCAGCGCCAGCCGCCAGCATGCCGCGGTCTCGTTGGCGTCGGCGGGCCGCAGTACCGCGAGGTTCGGAATCAACCGCAGCGACTCGAGTTGCTCGATCGGCTGGTGGGTGGGGCCGTCCTCACCGACGACGATGGAGTCGTGAGTGAACACGAACACCACCGGCAGGCCCATCAGTGCGGCCAGCCGGATCGACGGCCGCAGGTAGTCGGAGAACACCAGGAAGGTACTGCCGTAGCCGCGGAACCCGCCGTGGAGCGCGAGGCCGTTCAGCACCGCGCCCATCGCGTGCTCGCGGATGCCGAAGTGCAGGTTGCGGCCGAGCTGATCGGCCGAGGTGACGTCGCCGCCACCCGGGATCGTCGTGTTGGTGGAGGCGGCCAGATCGGCGGACCCACCCACCAGCCCGGGAAAGGCCGCCGCCACCGACTCGAGCACGGCGCCCGACGCCTTCCGGGTGGCCAGCTTGGTGCCCGGCTCGAACACCGGCAGCCACCCGCTGAGGTCGGCGGGCGCTTCGAGTGGCGTCGAAGGGTCCCATAGCGTGGCCAGTCCGGGGTGCTCCCGCGCCCACAGCAGGCGGCGCTCCGTCCAGGCGAACCGCTCGGCCTGCGTGCGGGCCGCCAGTTCAGCGCACCGCTTGCCAACCTCGGCCGGTACGTGGAACTTCTCCTCCGGCCAATCGTGGGCCGCCCGGAGCGTGGCGATCCGCTCCTCGCCCAGTGGCGCGCCATGTGCCTTGCTGGTGCCCGCGACACCGGGTGCGCCGTAACCGATGGTGGTCCGCACGGCGACCAGGCTGGGCCGGTCCTCCTCGGCGGCCGCCTCAGCGAGTGCCGAGATCACCGCCGGGCCGTCGTTGCCGTCGGCGACCCGCGCGATGTGCCAGCCGTAGGCCGCGAACCGGGCGAGCACGTCGTCGGAGCAGCTCTGGCTCGCGGGCCCGTCGATCGTGACGTCGTTGTCGTCAAAGACGACCGTGAGCCTGCCGAGACCGAGATGTCCGGCGAGCGAGGCGGCCTCGTGGCTGATGCCTTCCATCAGGTCGCCGTCCCCAGCCAGCACCCACGTACGGTGGTCGACAACGGTGTGCCCGTCGGTGTTGGCGCGCGCGGCGAGCATCCGCTCGGCCAGTGCCATGCCGACCGCGTTCGCCATGCCCTGGCCGAGCGGCCCGGTCGTAGTCTCCACCCCGGGCGTGTGGCCGTACTCGGGATGCCCGGGTGTACTCGAACCCCACTGGCGGAACCGGCGCAGCTGCTCAACCGGCAGGTCGTAGCCGAACATGTGCAGCAGGGCGTACAGCAGCATCGAGCCGTGCCCGGCCGAGAGCACGAACCGATCGCGATCCGGCCACTCCGGCTCCGTGGGGTCCTGCCGCAGGAAACGCGACCAGATCGCCCATGCGGGCACCGCGGCGCCCATCGGCAGCCCGGGGTGTCCGCTGCGAGCCTGCTGGACCGCGTCGGCCGCCAGCATACGAATCGTGGTGACGGCGAGGTCGTCGACCTCGTCCCATCGCTGTTGCAGGAAGTTCATGCCGCTTCCTCGCTCGCCGTTGCCAGCTGTCGCAGCCGGGCCAGTTCCTCCGACATCGCGTTAGGCCTGCGGTACAGCGCGGACCCGATACAGAACGTGGTGGCACCGGCGCGCGCCGCGCCGGCGATGGAATCCGGCCCGATCCCGCCGTCCACCTCCAGCTCGATCGGCCTCCCCGCTCGATCGATGAGCGCTCGCGCCTCGGCGATCTTCGACTCCATCGTGGATAGGTAAGCCTGGCCGCCGAAACCGGGATTGACTGTCATCACCAGTACCAGGTCCACCAGATCGAGCACGTGGGCCACGGCCGAAAGCGGTGTCGCCGGATTCACCGCCACACCGGCACGCACGCCCAGTTCAACTAGCTGCGTCAGGGTCCGGTGCAGGTGCGTACAGGTCTCCGCGTGGACGATCACGATTTCGCACCCGGCCTCGACCCAGCGTCGCAGCAGCGGTTCGGGCCGCTCGACCATCAGGTGTGCCTCGAATCCGATGTCGACCACGCGGCGCACCGACGCGATTACGTCGGGCCCTACCGTCAGATTCGGCACGAAAGCACCATCCATGACGTCCCACTGGATGCGGTCGATTCCGGCATCCTGGAGCGCGCGGCATTCCTCGCCCAGCCTGGCGAAATCCGCGGGCAGGATCGAAGCCACAATGCGCGGTCGCGATGGGATCGGCTGCATTCTCCGCAAAACCTCCCGAGTCGTTGTCAGCCGAAGTTAAATCGCGGGCACCTGCCCCCGATCCCCCCGCATGGGGGTGGCCGAGGGGGAGATCCAAGGAACAGGGCGGATGGCCGAGCAGCGCGTAGACTCCTGACGTGCACAACCAGCCGTTGCGAATCCTTGTGGTCGACGACCACGCCATGGTTCTGGAGGGACTCAAAGCGGTCCTGGGACGTTTCCGTGGCCGGGTGCGGATCGTCGGGCAGGCGCTCGACGCGAACGAGGCGCAGTCCCTGGTCGCCGGCCTCGATCCGGACATCGTCGTGGCCGACGTGCGGCTGCGCGGCTCGATGAGTGGGCTGGATCTGTGCCGGAGGCTGCTGGAGAAGGACCCGGACCGCAAGGTGGTCCTGCTGAGCGCGTACGACGACGAGCAGTACCTCTTCCAGGCCATGCGAGCCGGCGCGGCGGGCTACCTGCTCAAGTCGGTCGCCGGCGAGGAACTGGTCCGCCAGCTCGAGCTCGCCGCCGACGGCGAGAAGGTCGTCGATCCCATCATGGCCGGGCGGGCCGTCACGTCCGCGGCCAGGCTGCAGGCAGGCGAGTTCTGGCCGGGTGCGCATCTGTCGCTCACCCAGCGGGAGAGCGAGGTGCTCGGCCACCTGGTCGCCGGGCTTTCCAACCGCGCGATCGCCGCCAAACTGGTGCTCGGCGAGGAGACGATCAAAAGTCACGTACGGGCGATCTTTCGCAAGCTCGACGTGAACGACCGGGCAGGCGCTGTCGCCATCGCGTTGCGCGAAGGGATCTTTCAATGACCTACAGTCTCGGCCTCGCCGACCCGGAGCGCGAGAACGCGCTGCTGGTCGGCATCATCGAGGCCATCTCCGCCGGACCGGAGCTCACGCTGCTCGCGGCCAAGGTGGCACCGCTGATCACCGCCGCGAGCAACACCGACGTGTGTTTCGTGCACGTGCTCGACGACACCGACCGGTCGATGACCCTGCTCGGCGCCACGCCGCCGTTCGACGAGCAGGTCGGCGCGGTACGGCTGCCGCTCGGCGAAGGCATCACGGGCTGGGCGGCGAGTCACGGCGAACCCGTGGTGATCGTCGAGCACAAGGAACGTGATCCGCGCTACCGGTACTTCCCGCAGCTGCGCGGTGAGGACTACACGTCGATGGCGTCGGTGCCGATGGCGAGCAAGCCAGGAGGCCTGGTCGGGGTGCTCAACGTGCACACCCGTGCCCGGCGCGATTTCACCGACCGCGACGTGCGGCTGCTCACCTCGATCGGCAGCCTGCTCGCCGGCGCGGTCCACCAGGCCCGCCTGCATCGCAGGCTGGCCGCGCGCGAGCGGGCGCACGAGCGGTTCACCGAGCAGGTGATCGCGGCGCAGGAGACCGAGCGGCGCAGGCTGGCGGCCGACATTCACGACGGCATCACCCAGCGGCTGGTCAGCCTGCGCTTTCACCTCGACGCCGCGGCGGGCACGTTGACCGAGGAGTGCGGGTTCGCCGCCGGGCAGGTCGAGCGGGCGCGTGAGCTCGCCGATCTCACGTTCGACGAGGCCAGGGCGGCGATCAACGGCCTGCGGCCGCCGGTGCTCGACGACCTCGGGCTCGCCGACAGCCTCGCGAGCCTGGCCCGTTCGCTCGACGAGTTGGACGTGGTGGTGGACGTCGACAACTGCGCGCTGCCGGACCATGCCGCGATCGCGTTGTACCGGATCGCGCAGGAGGCACTGCAGAACGTGGTCAAACATGCCCAAACCAGGGCGGTGCGCCTGACCCTGCTGCGCGATTCCAGCGAGGTTGTGCTGCGGATCACCGACAACGGGCGCGGTTTCGACCGGGACGGCATGTCCTTCGGCGACGGCCTGTCCGCGGGCGGCTACGGGATGGTCAGTATGGCCGAGCGCGCGGAGCTCATCGGTGGCAGGCTGGCGGTCGCCTCCCGGCCGGGGGAGGGCACCACGGTCACCGCGCGGGTCCCTATCCGGTAGCGCGCGACCCGGCGAGCAGCGGGGCCGCCGGATCCGCTCGCCACGCCGCGAATCCCCGATACACGGCCGCCGCGCCGGTGAAGTCCTCGTGACGTGTGTAGTCGTTGGTCACCACCACGCACCGCAGGCCCGCGGCGACCGCGGCCCGCAGGCCGTTGCCGGAGTCCTCCACCGCCATCGCGCGGGACGCGGGCAGCCCCAGCCGGTTAAGGGCCTCGACGTAGGCCGCGGGGTCCGGCTTGAGCGTGCGGACCTCCGAGCCGGTCACCACCACCTCGAACAGGTCCTGGCCGAACAAGCGCCGCAGCAACGGCTCCACCCAGTCGCGGGTTCCGGTGGTCGCGACGGCCAGCCTCATCCCCTGGGCCACCAGCTCCCCCAGCAGTTCCCTGGCACCGGGCCGCGCGGCGATCTCACCGCCGGACACGAGACTTCGCATCCGCTCGGTCTTGTCGCGATGCAGCCGTGCGGCGAGGTCGGCGGCTTCGCTCGGGTCATGTCCCCGGCTCTCCAAGTAAGCGGCGAGCCTGCGACGCCCGCCGGTGATCGCGAGCAGCCTGCCGTACTCCTCGACATCCCAGCGGTAGGGCAGGCCGTTCGCGGCGAAGGCCGCGTTGAACATCGGCCGGTGCCCGTCGCGCTCGCTGTCGACCAAGGTGCCGTCGACGTCGAACACGACCGCTTCACATGGCTCACGCGACATGGTCGCGTGCGGCAGCCTCGCCGTCGTCGCCGGTCAGCGCGGCCGAGTTGCAGTTCACCCGGTGTGCCAGCGCCTCCTGCCCGGCCGCGACCCGATCCGGGCTGCCCTGCCACGCCGCCAGCGCCGGGTCTACCAGCGCCCTGCCGAAGGAGAACGTCAGCGGCCACGGCACGTCGTAGCCCTGCATCGCGGCAAGGTTGTCCGTCGCCTGCTCGGCAGGCTGCCCGCCGGAGAGGAAGGCGATACCAGCGACCTCCTCCGGGACGGCGCCGCGCAGCGTGTCGACGGTGGCCTTGGCGACTTGGTCGGGTTTCGCGACCTCACCCGAGGACTTGCCCGGCACCACCATGTTCGGCTTGAGCACGATGCCGTCCAGCTCGACGCCTGCCTCGCGCAGCTCGGCGAACACCTCGTGCAGCGTCGCCGCGGTCGCCGCGGCACAGGCCGCCATGGAATGGTCACCGTCCATCAGCACCTCTGGCTCGACGATCGGTACCACACCGGCTTCCTGGCACAGCGCGGCATAGCGGGCCAGCGCGTGCGCGTTCGCCCGGCGTGCCCTGCCGCTTGGTTTGCCGTCGCCGATCACGATCACCGCGCGCCACTTGGCGAACCTGGCACCGAGCGCCGCGTAGTCGCTGAGCCGCTCGCGCAGCCCGTCCAGTCCCTCCGTGACCTTCTCCCCCGGCGCCGCCGCGAGCGGTTTGGCCCCGGTGTCGACCTTGATGCCAGGCAGCAGTCCGGTGTCGGCGAGCGCGACCGGGAACGGCTTGCCGTCCGATGTGGCCTGCCGGAAGGTCTCGTCGCACAGGATCACGCCGCTGACGCCCTGGTTGAGGGCTGGTGTCGTGACCAGCACCTCCCGGTAGGCGCGGCGGTTCTCCTCGGTCGGCTCGACACCGGCCTTTTCCAGCCGCGCGGACATCGTCGCGATGCTCTCGTCGGCGGCCAGGATGCCCTTGCCGGGGGCCACCATCTCGGCGGCGGTGGCGGCCAGTTCGGCTTGCACGATCACGCGCTGATCTTCCTTTCCTCCAGGGAGTGGTGATAGTCGACGACGCTGTAGGTACCGAGGCGGTCGAGCTTGTGCTCGCTGATCACCAACCGCACGGTGCCGCTGCGAGCACGCATCACCAGCGACTCGGTAGTCGCGGCCTGCCGTTCGTACCGGACGCCGCGCAGCAACTGGCCATCGGTGACCCCGGTGGCGACGAAGAAGGCCTCCTCGCCCGCCACCAGGTCGTTCGTGGTCAGCACCCGGTCAATGTCATGCCCGGCGCTCAGCGCGCGCTCGCGTTCCTCCTCGTCGCGGGGAGCCAACCGGGCCTGGATCACGCCACCGAGGCACTTCAGCGCGCACGCCGCGATGACACCCTCGGGGGTGCCGCCGATTCCGAGCAGCAGGTCGATGCCGGTGCCCTCGCGCGCGGCCATCACCGCACCGGCCACGTCACCGTCGGAAACCAGTCGGATGCGGGCACCGGTCGCGCGCACGTCGTCGGCCAGCCTGCTGTGCCGTGGCCGGTCGAGCATGCACACCGTCACATCCTTGGGTTCGCTGCCCTTGGCCTTGGCGACGGCGCGCACGTTGTGTGCAACCGGGGCCTGGATGTCAACGGCGTCCGCCGCTTCGGGCCCGGTGACGAGCTTGTCCATGTAGAACACCGCGGAGGGGTCGTACATCGTGCCCGCCGGGCTGACCGCGAGCACGGAAATCGCGTTGCCCATGCCCTTGGCGGTCAGCGTCGTCCCGTCGATGGGATCGACCGCCACGTCCCACGGAGTCCCGTCCGGGGTGCCGATCCGCTCGCCGTTGTGCAGCATGGGCGCCTCGTCCTTCTCGCCCTCGCCGATCACCACGACACCGCTGATCGGCAGCGTGTCGGTCATCGCGCGCATCGCGTCGACAGCCGCGCGGTCGGCCCCGGTCTTGTCGCCCCTGCCGACCCACCGGCCCGCGGACATCGCGGCCGCCTCGGTGACTCTGACCAGGTCGAGCGCGAGATTGCGATCCGGCGCCTGCCGCGCTGGACTGTCCGTCACGAGGCCCTCCTTCTGTGGCGATGCCGTACCTGCACCGTAGGAGCGCCACGCGCCGATCAGCTCCCCCCATGGGTGGAACGTGCGGGGGAGTCGGGGGACCGCCACGCGCCTCCGGCGAGCAGATGCGCCACGAGCAGCTCAACACTGGCCGGGACCCGGCGGTGGGTCACGACGTGCCAGGGCCTGTGCAGCGGCGTGCCGGGTAGCGGCACGGTCTCCAGGTCGCCGGCGGCGAGCTCGCGCTCCACCGCGTCGCGGGACACCAGCGTGACGCCGAGCCCCGCGACCGCACCGGCCACGACCGCACCGTTGGAGCCCAGCGTCAGCCTCGGCGGGTCCAGTTCAAGCCCATCGAGCAACGCCTCGCAGGTCGAGCGGGTTCCCGAACCAGCCTCCCGCATCAACCAGGTGGCGGCACCGGCATCGAACGTCGCGGCGACGGGTGGGGCAGCGACTGCGACGAGATCGTTGGAGCGCTCGGCGCGGATCACCAAATCGTCGGTGCCGCGCGGTGGCCGCCCGGCGATCACGAGGTCCGTCTCATGCCGATCCAGCAACGCCCACACGTGCTCGCTGGTGCCCACGTCCAACCGCAGCTCCACGTCCGGGTACCGGGTGCGGAAACCGGCGAGGGCCGCGGGCAGCAGGTGGTCGGCCGCGGTGGTCACCGCCGCTAGCCGGATACGTCCGTGCGCCGGGTCCAGGTCACCGCGGGCCGCGGACAGCGCCTCGTCGTGCAGCCCGAGCATGGCACGGGCGTATCCGGCGAAGGTCTCCCCGGGCGGGGTGAGCCGCAGCCCGCGCCCGT
Organism: Saccharomonospora amisosensis; assembly: GCF_011761185.1. Lineage (NCBI taxonomy): Bacteria > Bacillati > Actinomycetota > Actinomycetes > Pseudonocardiales > Pseudonocardiaceae > Saccharomonospora > Saccharomonospora amisosensis. Next base: position 3,409,048 of record NZ_JAAOYM010000001.1, read on the forward strand.
TGCGCTCGAGCAGCGGCACTCCTACCTCGTCACTGAGCGCGCCGATCGCCGCCGACACCGCGGACTCGGTCAGCACGAGTCGGGCCGCCGCGGCCCGCACCGAGCCGGTGTCGGCCACCGCCACGAAGGCCCGCAGCCTCGCTGTGGTTGTCATTCAACCGTCCTACCCGGTCACCGGCCCGTGGTGCCACCGGGCACCGCTGCGCCGGACGGCGCGTCAGTGGAACGAGTCGCCGCAGGCGCAGGAACCGGATGCGTTCGGGTTGTCGATGGTGAACCCCTGCTTATCGATGGCATCGACGAAATCGATGACCGCGCCAGCCAGGTACGGGGCGCTCATCCGGTCAACCGTGACCCGCAGCCCGTGGTAGTCGTGCACCAGGTCCTCCTCGAGGCTCCGGTTGTCGAAAAACAGCTGGTATCGCAAGCCGGCGCAGCCTCCAGGCTGCACCGCGATGCGCAGCGACAGGTCGCCGCTCCCTTCCTCCCTGGCAAGCAGGGCCTTGGCCTTCCCTGCCGCCGCCTCGGTCACGGTGAGGTCGGTCAGTTGCTGCTGCGTCATGCCACTCCTTTCCCAGCGACCGCGTGGCTCGACGCGAGCCGACGGCGCGCCGCCTCCATGTCGACGGCTCGCACCTTCGCGATCAACTCCTCCAATAACGGCTCGGTCGGTACGACCGGGCAGGTGTACAACACGATTCGCTCGCGGACGATCATCAGCGTTGGCAAGGTCGAGATACCGAACGCGCGGCCGAGTTCGGGTTCCGCCGTGATGTCGACGGTCCCAAACGCCAGGTCGGGATGCCGCCGCGCCGCGCGGAAAAACGCGGCGGTCACCGGCGAACAGGAGTCACCGAACTCGATGAAGAGGATGTCCGCACTCGTTCCGAAGGCAGCGAAACCTTCGGTCGTCACTCTCACCGGGACCATGTATACCTCCGTCCCATACGGTGCCCGGTACGGTACCTGGATCCGTCCGATCGCACACCCCCTCGCGGTCGCGGGCTGCGCGACGTCCCTCGAACTGTCACGCGAGGACCTGGTCGCCCTCGCCCGCGGGCAAGGGCTGATCCGCGCTCCCGCCCGGTCCCACGGTCGGCGCCGGCACAGGTTCGACGAACTCCACGGGCCCGCCGCGCCTGGCGAGCCCGCGCAGGATCGTGCCGGGGCCCGCGTCCCACAGCTCCTGCACGCCGAGCCGCGCAACGGTCTCCATCACCTCGGTCCAGCGCACCGGCAACACCAGTGCCTTCGCGAGCAGTTCGCGAAGGTCCGCCGGATCGTCGTGTGGTTCACCGTCGACGGACGAGACGACCGTGGTCCGACCCGGCGCGAACTCGGTCGCCCGCAACGCTGTCCGCCACCCCGGAAGGGCGCCGACCATGAGCGGAGAGTGGAAGGCACCGTCGATGGGCAGCGTGACCACCCGCGCGGCCGTGGCCTCCGCATGCTTGATCGCCAGCAGGACCGAGGCCCGATCACCGGAGAGCACGACCTGCCGCCGGGCGTTGACGGCGGCGACTTCCAGGACACCGGCGCTCTCGCCGATCACCTGCCTGCGCAACAACTCCACCGCGGCCGGTTCGAGCCCGACCACCGCGGCCATCGCACCGGGCCGCTCCAGCTGCACGGCACGGCAGAGCCGCCCACGCGCCGCGGCGAGCCGAAGCCCGTCCTCCGGGCTGATAACACCGGCGTAGGCCAGCGCGGCCAGTTCGCCGAGACTGTGTCCAGTCACGAGGGGAACTTCGGCGGCCGGGCCGAGCCTGGCCAAGGCCGCGACGAGCCCCGCGACGTAGATCGCCGGCTGTGCCGCTCGGGTATCGGTGAAGTCGAGGGCAGGCAACGCCCGCACCCGCAGCATCTCCAGCAACTCGGCGACCAGCGGCTGCGTACCGTGCCTGCTCAGGCTCGACAGCACGACTTGCGGCCGCATCCCCTGCCCGGCGAACGCGACGCCGGGCAGCTCGGTTCCGCTGCCAAGCATCGCTTCAGCCCCCCGGCTCGCCCGCGAACAGCGCGGTGCCCAACGACAGCCCGCCATCGGCGACCAGAACCTGGCCGGTGACCCAACTGGCAGCCGATGACACCAGGAACAGCACAACCTCGGCGAGCTCACTTTCGGTTCCCAACCTGCCCAGTGGTGTGGCGGCGCGGATCGCCTTCCTGACACCGGCCGCGGGCGCGAACGAGCGGAGCGCCTCCCCCTCCAGCGGCCCGGCCGACGCCGTGTTGACGCGGATGCCGCGCGGCCCGTACTCGGCGGCCAGATAGCGCGTCAACGCCTCGACCGCGGCCTTGGTGGTGCCGATCGCGGCATAGTTTCCCGCCGCCAGGCTCGCCCCGAGAGAAGACAGGTTCACGATCGCGCCACCATCGGACATCTGGGCCGCGGCCAGCTGTGAACACCACAAGGTCCCGTTGAGATTGGTATCGACCGCGCGCGCCCAGTCCTTCTCCGCGAGCTGGTCGATCGGGCCGAACGCTCCCGAGGCCGCGTTGTTGACGAGTATGTCCAGCCGCGCGTGCCGCTCGCCGACGGTGTCGAACATGCGCGAGATCGAGCCGTGCCTGCGAACGCTGCAGCGGATCAGCTCGGCCGAGTGGCCGCGGGCCGTCAGCTCGCGCAACGTCCGCTGCGCGGCCTCCTCCGCGCGCAGGTAGTTGATCACGACGTGCGCCCCACGGGTGGCGAGCCTGTCCACCACCGCCCTGCCGACCCCGTGCGCGCCTCCGGTCACCAGCGCCACCTTGCCGGTCAGGTCCCGCACCATGTGCCTCCGCCGTTGCGACCTGCTTGTCGCGGCAAGCTCGGTTCCCCTATGCTTACTTATATAGTTATATCCGAACTTCTCTTATTTGTGATGCCTGACAAGGGAGTCAGATGTCGACGAGCGGTACGCGGGAACTGCCCCTCGAAGAGCTGGGGATCAGGTTCCCGCTCCGAGCGTTTCCAGATCACGGTGGAATTCGCGATCAGGTGTGGCACCACAACAACAAGGTCGCCGAAGTCCGGCGCTCCACACGGGAAGGAGCCAACCGATGATCACGCGGGAAAGCATCCTCGACGCCCTTCGCGACGTCGACGACCCGGAGTTGCATCGATCGATCGTCGACCTCGAGATGGTGCGCGAGATCGACATCGACGGCACCGAGGTCACCGTCCACTTGGCTCTGACGATCGCCGGATGCCCGCTACGCGACTACTTTCACCGCGTGGTGCCGGAACGAGTCCAAGCAGCGTGTCCAGAGGTCACCGCCGTTCGGGTGGAGCTCACGGCCATGACGGAGGAGGAGCGCTCCCGGGTGGTCGGCGGGGTACGGGTCACGGTGCCTCGGATCGGCGAAAGCGGATCGAACACCCGAATCATCGCCGTGGGCAGCGGCAAGGGTGGTGTCGGCAAATCCACCGTGGCGGTGAATCTGGCGACCGCACTCGCGGCGCACGGGCACCGCGTCGGTCTGCTCGACGCCGACATCTGGGGATTCTCCGTTCCGCACATGCTCGGCGCTACCGGGCGGCCCACCGTTGTCGACGATCTCATCATGCCGCTACAAGCACACGGGCTGGCCGTGTTGTCGATCGGCAACTTCGTCCCGGAGGACGGCCCCGTGGTCTGGCGGGGCCCCATGCTGCACAAGGCGCTGGAGCAGATGCTCGGTGACGTCCACTGGGACGACCGGGACTACCTGGTGGTCGACATGCCTCCCGGCACCGGAGATGTCTCGATCTCGCTGGCACAGTTCCTCCCCAACGCTGACTTCCTGCTCGTCACAACGCCACACGAAAGCGCGGAGCGGGTCGCGTTGCGCGCGGGCCGGATGATGACCAAGGTCGGGCTGCGGCTGGTCGGCGTGGTGGAGAACATGGCGAGCTTCGTCTGCGGTGACTGCGACCGGGAGCACGATCTCTTCGGCACCGGCGCTGGCACCCGGCTCGCCGAACTCCTCGACACTCCCCTGCTCGCTCGCATCCCGCTGGAGCCGGCCTTCGCCACGACCGGAACGCCCACCGTGCTCGCGCACCCTGAATCGGCCGGGTCAACCCGCTTCGCGGAGCTGGCCGAGACCATCTCCGCGAAGCCGAGCCTGTTGCACCGACCGCTACCGCTGTTCACCTGACGGCAGGACGAGGAAGACCTGGCCTCCTTCCCGCGCCACCGTGAAGATCTGCGCCTCCGAGTCGGCCGGGCCCCGGCACCGCTCGCCGGTGCGGACGTCGAACTGGCTTCCGTGCCGCGGGCAGGTCAGGACCGCTCGGTCGAGTTCCCCTGTGGACAGTTGCGCACCCGCGTGCGGGCACCGGTCGGCTATCGCGTAGAGCCTGCCCGCAACCTGGTACACCGCGACAGGCCCGACCGGCGTTTCGGGAACGCGGCAAACCAGCCCGAGCCTGCCCGCGGCGTCGGCCGCGTCGAGCAGCGGAAATCGGCGGTGCGCGAGCCCACCAGCCAGCCGCTCGGCCAGCCTCGCCCCGACCGCGCCTCGGTTGACCACCACATCGCAACCCGCCCGCTGAGCGGACCGCCACAACTGCTGATCAGGGAAAGCCGAGTAGCCGAGAATGACCGTCTCCGGCCATCGCTCGTGCCACTCCCTGACCGTGTCGAGAGCATCGGGTTGGTCCAGTTCGAGCACGGCCGCGGTCGGCCGGGCGTCCGGATCGGACGTCCGGCCGACCGAGAATCCGTGCTCCTCGGCGATCCTGGCGACACGTCTGGCCACCAGCGCGTCCTGACCGTGCAACAGGATCTCTTGTCGGGCTCCGTCCGTCATCAGATGAACAGCGTGATGTCGGCCTTGGCGGCCATGTCGATGAAGCTGGCCGCACCCAGCGTCGGCTGCAGTCCCTCGACGAAGTCCTCCTGCTTCAGCCCGTAGAGATCCATCGTCATCTGGCACGGATGCATCCGGACCCCCACCGAGAGCGCCATCTCCAGCAGCTCTGTTGGCGTAGCCACCTTGTACTGCTTCGCCAGCTTCTTGATCATCATCGTGCCCGCGCCGCCGAAGTGGATCTTGCCCAACTTCAGGTGGTCCGTTCCACCCCGGTCGACAAGCGACTCCGCCTTCTGCATCCAGTTCGTCCCGGTCACGCGCTTGTCGTTGCGCTGCAACACCCGCAGGCCCCAGAAGGTGAAGAAGACGTCAACCTCCAGACCCGACGCGGCACCGGTGGTGGCCAGGATCAGGGTGGGCCACACCCGGTCCAGGTCACTGCTCCAGCACACCATCGCGAGCCGCTTGGCCCGCTCCTCCACCTCGATATCGTCCTCGGCCATCATTCACCTCTCAGTTCTGATTTACCGACCTCCCGGCCCGGGTCGTGATCACGGCTCGTACCGGACGTTTCTCACATGCGCTGGATCAACCAGGCCACACCCTGAACCAGCCGAAAGACCAGGTATCCGGCGAATACCAGTGCAACCACCAGCCACCAGGCGGACACCCGGCGCCCGCCGTGGTCGGTGCCCTCAGGCACACCGCTCATCACGCGGCTCCTCTCATTCCGCACACCGGTAGCAGTGGATGTCGTGCTCTGCCAGAAAAGCCTGGTAGGCCTGCAATGCGGCTTCACCGTCGAGCAGGTGTGCACGCTCCTCGTCGAACCGCTCCGGACGCAACCGTGCTATCCAGCCCGCGCCATACGGGTCCCGGTTGGCCACCGCGATGTCCTCGGCGAACGCCTCCTCGTTCGCCGCGACCAGCTTTCCGGTCAGCGGCGTCGGAAACGGTCCCACCCACTTCGCGCTCTCGATGGTCGCCACCGAGCGGCCGCGTGCGAAATTCTTACCCACACGCCGCCAGGTGACCTGCACCATCCGGCCACCCATCGTCTGCGCCACGTCGGTCATGCCGAGCACCACATCGTCTCCTTCGGGCCGCACCCAGACATTCATTCCCACGTCGTAGAGCAGGTCGTCCGGGATGACACAGCCGCGCCACACGACATCGCTCACCGCACTCACCCGTCACACGAGATGCCCTCGGCGTCCAGGAACCGCTGGTAGGCCTCGATTCCCTCCGGACCGGTCACCAGGTCCGCGGAATCCGCGGCCCAGTCGCCGGCACGCAGCTTCGCCACCCATCCTGCGCCGTAGGGGTCGGAGTTGATCTGCGCGGGCGAGCTCGTCAGGCTCTCGTTCACCTCGACGATCTCGCCCGAAACCGGAGCAGGCACTGGGCCGACCCATTTCCCACTCTCTACCGTCGCGACGTTTCGTCCCTTGCGGACCTGTTTTCCTGCCTTCTTCAAGGTCACCGAGATGATCGTCTTCGCGAGGTTCTGCGCGACGTCGGTCATCCCGACGATGACCAGATCACCTTCCGGGCGCACCCAGATGTGCTTCTCCACGAGGTAGTACAGGTCCTCGGGGAGGTTACAGTTCTTGACCACCGTCACCGTTCTCAAGCTCCCGTCTGCTGTGCCGGGTGTTCGGCCACCAGGTGGTGGACGAGCATGTCGAGTGCCACCATGCGAATCTCGGCGCCGAACTCCTCGAGGAACCGGGGATCGCGCGTGCCCTTGCGAACGCGGTGCTCGTAGCTCTCGCCACAGACCGGGCAGGTCACCTCGTAATACTGAGTCCCGTTGCGTTCCTTGGTTCCTACGGCGTCGGGGTGCTTATCCGCGAGATGCGCATGCAGTGAACGCGGTGCTCCCTCGAACGCGCACCAGGGGCAGTTCATGACACCACCGCCCCGGCCGCGCTGCTGGCCATCAGGTGCACCAGCGAGACGATCCCGTGCCCGGTCTCGGTCAACCGCACCAGGTCGCCGTCGAGTTCGCGACTAACCAGCCCTGCCTGTACCAGGTCGTTGACCACTTCCCAGGCCACGATCCTCGCGCAGGACAGCAGGTCGGCCAGTTCGGCGGTCGTGACGGCACCATCGGTGAGCCGTTCCAACACGCGCCAGCCCGCCGGGTCACACGCGGCGCGCAGGGTACGCAGCACCAGCGCCACCGTGGCATCGGCCGCCGTCGCCTCGTCCACCGCGCCGGGGGCCGACCCCTCGCCGCCGGGGCGGAAGGCGAAACTGTCGTGGCGCCGCAGCGCGGCCCGCAGCGTGTTCAGCCGGTCGCCGATACTCTTCCCGATCAGTTCGGGGTCGAAACCGTTCACGATGTGGCAGCCTCCAGCACGTCGGGTGCCGCAGGGCGGCGCAGCGCCTCCCGCACCAGCAACGTGACGTCTCGCACCGCCAGCCGGTCCTCGTTGCGGGTGGTCTTCACCGCGTCGGAATACATCGTCACGTCCTTAGGGCAGGAGACGACGAAGTAGTCCACACCGAGTTCGATGGCCTCCCGGATGCGGTTCTCGCTGGGGCGTTCGGCAAGGGCACTGTCGTCCATCCAGATTCGCCCACCGCCCGCGCCGCAGCAGAAGGTGTTCGCACCGTTGCGCGGCATCTCGACCAGCTCACAACCCAGCGCGCGCAGCAACCGCCGGGGAGCGTCCACCACGCCGTTGTAGCGGGCGAGGTAGCACGGGTCGTGGTAGGTCACCCGGTAGTTCAACGGTTCCACCTCGATGGCACCCGACTCGACCAGGTCGGCCAGCAACTCGGTGTAGTGCCACACCTTGTATCGGGCACCCCGCGCCGGATACTCGTTGCGCAAGGTGTTGAGCGAGTGCGGGTCCGTGGTGAAGATCTCCTCGAAGTTCGCCTGCTCCAGCGCCGAGACGTTGTGCTCGGCGAGCATCTCGAACAGGCCCTCCTCTCCGGTTCGCCGAACGTCGTTGCCCGCGTTACGCTCACCGTCGTACAGCAGTCCGAAGTTGACACCCGCGCCGTGCAGGATCTCAGCCAGCGCACGCGAGTTGTCCTGCAACCGGTCGTCGAAGCTGGCGAAGTCGCCGACGAACCACAGATACCGCACGGGTTCCTTGCGCGCGTCGGGGATCTTGAAGTCCAGCCCCTTGGTCCATCGGGCGCGCATCCGCGCGGATTTGCCGAAGGAGTTGCCCTGGGTGGACAGGTTCTTGAGTGCTTGCTGCAGGGTGGGGTCCATCTCCCCCTCGTCCACCAGGCCGCGCCGCAGCTGCACGATGGTCGGCACGTGCTCGATGCCCACGGGGCACACCTCGACGCAGTGCATGCACGTGGTGCACGCCCACAACGTCTGCGACGGCACGACGTCACCGGCGATCCTGGCGTCGGCACCGGCGGTGAGCGGGCCCGAGGCGTCGCCGCGAGTCTCCCTGTCGAGCAACGTCATGCCGCCCGTCTGGGTGTCCACCCACTGTCGCAGGTCCAGTATCAGGTCGCGAGGTGACAGCGGGGCGCCCGCCGTGCGCGCGGGGCACACCTCGTGGCAGCGCCCACACTTGGTGCACGCGTCGAGATCGAGTAGTTCCTTCCAGGTGAAGTCGGAAAGCTCCCGGTAGCCGACATGGTCGGTTTCCGCCGGTGCGGGCAACTCACGGGCCGTCGAGCGCTCGTGCACCAGCAGGTTCGCCGCGTCCAGCAGCATGTGCATGGCCTTGGAGAACGGGATGTAGACGACGAAGCCCAGCGCCAGCACCGCGTGCACCCACCACTGCGCAAGGTGCGCCGAATTACCGGCCTCTGGTGACATTCCCAGCCCCGAGAACAGCCGTGCCATTATCCAGCCGATCGGCGACCACACCTCGAACGAGGGGAATCGCGCGCCGACAATCCGGAATGCCTCCAGCAGGTAGCCGGTCACCAGGATGGCGGCGAACAGGCCGATGAAGACCCAGTCCCCCGCGACGATACGCGAGCGGGAGTAGCCGCCCTCTGGCTTCTCGGCACGCTGGTAGTCCAGCTTGCGCGGGCGCAGCAGGCCGCGGCGTACCGCCATGTAGGCCAGCCCGAGCACGGCGGTGAGGCCCATCGTGTCGAGAATGACCGAGTAGCCGATGTAGAACGGGCCGTTGAAGAAGCTCACCTCGCGGTCGGAGAACAGCTTCGAGGCCTTCCGCACGATGTCGTAGTCGATGGTCAGGATCACCGTGCCGATGAACAGCGTGATGAATCCCCAGAAAATGAAGAAGTGCGCGATCCCGACCGCGCGGTCGCGGCGACCCACCGAGGTGTTCGCCGCCACCGCGCCGACCGACCAGTTGTCACCCCGGCGCCGCACACCCTGCGCAGGGCTGGTGAACAGCGCCTTCCACAAGGTCGACATCCGGCCGGCCGGACGCCCTTGCCGGTATTTGCGCACACGCCGGTAGAAACCCCAGAAGAATACGACGATGGTGACCGTGGCGAGGACGTAGAACACGGCCTCGCCCACCACGCCGATACCCTGGAACACCGGCCGGGTCTCCTCCCCGGCGGCGAGAGCGTCCGAAACCACTCGTCACTCCTTGATCTTGTCCACCAACGCGGGCACCAGGTCGAAGAGATCTTCGGCCGAGCCGTAATGCGCGACATCGAAGATCGGGGCGTTCTCGTCGGTGTTGCAGGCGATGATCAGTTCGGCGTCGCGCATACCCTCGAGATGCTCGGGCGCTCCGGAGATGCCGAACGCCAGGTATGCCTTGGGCTTGACCTTCAACCCGGACTTGCCGACCTGGCGGGTCTTCGGCAGCCAGCCCGAGTCGATAACCGGGCGCGACGCCGACAGTGGCGCGCCGAGCGCGTCCGCGAGCTCCTGCACCAGTTCCAGATTGTCCTGCGAGTCGATGCCGCGGCCCACCGACACGAGCAGTTCGGCGTCGGTGATGTTGACGTCGCCGCCTTCGGGCTCGATCACCCGTGCCAGGCTCATCCGCAGCTTCTCCAGCTCGTCCGGCGGCGCCGCGGTGACGACCTCCTGGGAGGCGGCCGGTTCCTGCCCTGCCGCCGCGGGGAAGGCACCGGCCAGCACGGTGCAGACGCCGCGCTCGCCGGCGAGTTCCACCTCCGCCATGACCTTTCCGCCCATCACCTGGCAGGTGGCCACCAGCGTGTCGCCCTCGGCCTTCAGGTCGCCGACGTAGGCGGCCAGCGGGGCGTCCCACAACACCGACAGTGCCGCACCGAGGTCAAGGCCCACCGTCGCGTTGGACAGCAGCACCAGGCGCGGGGCGCGCTCGGCGAGCACGCTCAGCAGTGCGGTTTCGTAGCCCTCGCAGGTGTAGTCGGCCAGTGCCGGGTGGTCCATCGACACGACGACATCGGCACCCCCCACTTGCGACACCAGGTCCGAGGGCCCGAACAGGGCCACCTCCGCCTTGCCGCCCCAGGCCGCCGCCAGTTCCTTCGCCTTGCCCAGCAGCTCGTAGCTGCTCTCGGAGAGCTGCCCGCCGACGTGTTCGGCGAGCACAAGAACGTTGTCACTCATGATTCCCTCACGCCTTGACGATGCCGCGCTCGCGCAGCAGTTCGATGATCTTGGCGGCCACGTCTTCGGTATCCCCTGACAGCATCTCGGCGTGGCCGGTCGCCTCTGGTGGATACATCCGCCGCACCGACAGTCCGGAACCGGTTGGCTGTGCCGCCACGGTCACCTCACGTACACCGCCCGCCTGCATCGCCTGTCGAATGCGGGTGATGGGCGCATAGCGGGGTGCCTCGCGAGACGCCTGCAGGCCGATGACCGCGGGCGTGGGCAGCTCCAGCTCGTGCGAGCGGCCACCGGCGAACTCCTGGCGGACCACCAGGTTGCCGTCCCGCACGCGCAGCTCGGCCACGACCGAGACGTGCCGCTGCCCGAGCCGCGCGGCGAGCATCGGAGCCAGCTGGCCGTCGAGGTCATCAGGCGCCTGCACGCCGGTGATGACCACGTCGGCGGGTTCCTCGGCCAGGTAGGCGGCGAAGACCGCGGCGCGCGAGTGCGTGTCCTGCCCGCCGCCTTCGAGCTTGACGGCGCCGTCCGCGCCCTTCGCGATCGCCGTGTACAGCGCCTGGTCGATGTCCGGGTCGTCGGCCAGTCCTACGGCCACCACCTCGGCGCCCGTCTCGTCCTTGACGAGCAAGGCCTCCTCCAGTGCCTGGTCGTCCCATTCGTTGAGCACGAACTTCAGGAACTCGCGGTCGATGTCGGTCTCGTCGGGAGTCAGCTCGATCTCCTCGACCAGATCCGGAACCGCTTTCATGGCAACGACAATGCGCACGTTCTCACCTCTCTCACTGCAGGACGTCGTCCAGCCGCAGCTGCTGTCGGATCTCGGCCAGGTCGTCGGCGGTCGGGACGAACGGGTAGTCGCGGAACGGCTCGCTGGGTCGATAGGAGCCATACGGCCTGGTACAGCCCGGCTCGCCGTTCTCGCCGGGACAGCCGTTGGTAACGAACGGGATACCGGTGTCCACAACGGACTCCAGTCGATCCTGGCCGCCGTCGATGTGCAGTAGGTTGCCTTCGGAGTCGAACCGGAACGCGTCCAGGCCGTAGCCTTCGGACTCCACAAGATGCTTGGCCAACTGTACCCGCCGCCAGCGCCGGATCGGCGACTTCGGGTGATCCGCCATTCGCGAGTCCGGCTCGGGGTTGAAGCAGAACAGGTAGGCGAAGATCTCCCGCTCGCGCAACTGGACGAACAGCCGGATCAGATCCTCGTCGGCCTCCCCAAGCCCGACCAGCGTGTGAACGTTCACCTTCCACGGGCCGAAGATCTCGCGCGAGTCGGTGACGATCTCCCAGTACTTCTCCCAGCTCAGTCTGCCCGCGGGAACGTTGGTGCGCAGGTTGCGGAACAGCTCCTCGGTCACCGCGTCCAGCCCGATGCCGATCATGTCAACGCCGAGCGCCTTGAACCGCTCGAGCCGCTCCCGGTTGAGGGTCGGCGGCGCCACCAGGATCGACAGCGGGGTCCGCACTCCGGCCACGATGCGCTCGGTGATGTCGCAGGTGTCGGCGTAGGCGTGCCCGTGGGTGACCATCGAGATGCACAGCCGGGTCAGCTTCTCCTCGTGCTCGACCATCCTGGACACGAGGTCGTCGGTGCGCACGAGCGGCCACTCGACACGGATGAAGGACTTGTCGTTGTAGTCGCCCGGCCGGGTACGCGCCAGGCCGCAGTAGCCGCAGTCGGAACGGCACCCCTCGTCGTAGTTCAGCAGCAGGTTGATGCCGCCGAAGTCGAAGTCCCGAGAGAACCGCCCTGACCGAAAGCGCAGCGCGATCGCGCTCGCCATCGAGATGCGGACCCACTCGGGGCTGTTCTGCTCCGCCGCGGCGGGCGCCGGCGAAGGCAGAACGGGAAGCTGACGGCCCATCGACTCGGCCCCTTTCACTTCGATTCTGGGAAATAGCAGGAACCAGCGGAACGCACGGGAGCGGCGGCTGCCAGCTTCCCGGCCTGCCGCCCGGCGATCAGTACGGTCTCGGCCAGCCGGTCGGCGGCCACGCCCAGCGCCCGGTCGGCGCCGGAAGCGGACACGATCCGGCCGACCGCCGCGGGGTCGAGCCGCTGCCAGCGCAGCTGCGACTCCAGCCTGCCCACCGCGGGCGGCAGGATCGCGAAGTCCCCCACCACAACCGCGCTCTTGACGAGATCGCCGTGGGTGGAGAGGTAGATCCGCAGTAGACCCTCGGGTGTCTTCAGCAAGGCCGAGCCGCTGCCGTCCGGAATCGCGCCCTGCTCCGAAAGCCAGGACGACTCCCGGTACCTGTCGCGGGCGAGTTCGGCCGCGCGGTCCAACTCGGCCTGCTCGGCCGAGCCGGGCACCAGCTCGACGCCGAACGCCTTGGCGAAGCCGAGCGCCGCGAACTCACGCACCGTGGAGCCGTCGTGTGCCTGCCCGGTCTCGCGCGTCACCGTCGTCACCCGCTCCCCCACGGCGGCGACCGCCTTGTCCGCCAGCTTGGCCGCGGGTATGCGCAGCACCTCGAGCATGAACTCGATGTCGAGGTCGGCGAGCACGCTGGCGTGGAACAGCATGCCACCGCGCTCGTCGATGTATAGGCCGAGCCCGGCGATCTTTCGGCCACCGGCCTCCAGGTCGTTCTTGCCGCGAAAGGTGGCGGTGATCCCGAGTTCGGCCAGGCCCGCGCTCACCGCGGCCGAGCACTCCTCGATGATCTCGCGAGGTCGCTTGTCGACCGGCGCGCGGTCGATCAGCGCCACCCCGAGCTGGCCCGCGCCCATGATGATCGCGCCACCGCCGGTCGGGCGGCGGCTCACCTCGGTTCCGGTGCGGCGGCAGGCGTCCAGGTCGACCTCGGCGGCCAGGTTCTGGTAACGCCCGATCAGTGCGCAGTGATCGCGGTAGGTGTACAGCCGCAGTGTCGGCGGGCGGGCCGGTTCATCGCGGGCGTATCCTGCCATCAGCGCCTCGTCCAGCGCGAGCCCCTCGGCGGCACCGGCGGCGTCGTCGCTGAGCAGTCTCCATCGCGTGATCACGAAGCCACCTCCACCGTGCGGTAGGCGACATCGGAGTCACCGGTCCACGTCAGCGAGCAGCAGTACTCGAACAGCCGAGGTTCCAGCCCCCGCGACTTCGCGTAGGCGATCGCCCCGTCCGCGGGGTAGGCGATGCCGTTGAGGCCCAGGTCGATGGCCGCCTGGTCGAGTTCGGTCTTCACGGGTCCCAGCGGCCGCGCACAGCCGAGGTTCACCGTGGTCGCGGGCGCGGCAAGCCGGGTGGCCCTGAAGAACTCGGTGACGTCGGCGACGGGTGGCGGTGGCAGGTGCGCCATCGGGGTGCCCACCAACGGCACCAGCACGACAAGGATGATGGTGGACACCGGATGCCGGGTGATGATGTCCAGCGCCCGGTACTCGCCGAGAAACCGGCCGTAGTGCAGGCCGAGCACGATGTGCGGGATGATGCGCAGCTCCCGCTCGGCCAGCAGCCCCAGCGCCCGGTCGAAGTCGGAGACGGTGAGGTCCAGGTGGTAGACGTCCCGGATCGTCTCGTCGGCGCCGATGATGTCGAGCATCACCCCGTCGACGCCCGCGTCGGCCAGCCCGGCGGCCAGCTCCGGCGAGACGACTCCGGAGTGGACGATCACCTTCATCCCGAGCTCCTCGCGGATGCGCGGGATGTGCCGCAGGTGCGGCAGCAGCGGAACCCCGCCGGAGCGCGTCGAGCCGCCGGAGACCAGCAGTCCCTCGCTGCCCTGCGCCCGCAGCCGCCGCGCCAGCGCGTAGAGGTCCTCGTCGGCCTTCACCGACACCATGCCCTCAAGCACCTTGCTCTGGCAGTGGTCGCAACTGAGGGCGCAGGCCGAGCCGGTGACCGAAACCGGCAGGAAGCGGCGCGGGTTGCTCGGCTGCCATTCCTCGGTCTGCCAGCGTTTCAGCCCCGGCGCGAAGAAGTCCATCACGTCCGGAAAGTGGGCCTGCCGTACCGCGAAGGGGCTCGCCGTCTCGGTCGTCATTCGGCGATCACACCCCGCAGCCGGTAGTCGTCCACCTTTCGCGCGAACCAGTCCTTGATCTCCTCGGGCTGCGACAGCAATGCCGAGAACTCGGCGGCCTCGTCGTGGGCCAGCTCCAGCAGCCATCCCGCCGCGAACGGATCGGACTCCACCAACCCCGGGTCGGCGAGCACGGCCTCGTTGACTGCCAGCGTGGTGCCGGACAGTGGGCTGACCAGCGGTCCGACGAACTTCGCGGCCTCCAACTGCCCGAACGCCTTGCCACGCACCAGCCGTTCGCCGGGTTCGGCGAAGGACAGCTGTGCGAGGGTTCCGCTCGTCTCCACACCGAGCGGGTCCAACCCGAGACGCAGTTGGCCCGGTGCGGTCGGCTTCGCCCAGACATGCGTCTCGGGGTCGTACATCCGGTCCATGGCCAACGGGTAGCCACGGATCTCGACCAGCGCGTCACCGCCGGCGATGTGGGTGTTCGTCATGACTGGCCCTTCTCTTTCGTCGTGCCGACCCAGACACCGGCCCTGATCTTGATTCCGTCCGGACGTCTCGCCGCCCGAGAGCCCGGTCCTGCTGTCCACTCCTCGCTGGTGAACCGGGCGTCCAGTTCGGCCAGTGCCGCGCGTTCGCCGCCGGTGAGCTCACCGGGTCGGGGCTGGAGTCCGAGCGCGTCGGCGTAGGCCCGCACCGCCGCCTCCTTGAAGACCGCCGGGTCCGCGGGTGTTGCCGCGACGTAGCGGCGCATCAGGCGCAGCACCTCGGCGCGGTCGACGCCGTCCGGCAGCCGTAGCACCGAGGTCGCCCGCTCGTGGTCGAATCGCTCGATGAGGTTCCCGCACACCACGACGGCGTCCTCGATCTGGCCCGCGCCGTGCCCGCAGATCTTGCGGTCAACCACGCTGATCTCGTGACTGTCGTCCAGTTCCGCCTCCACACCGGCGGCCCGGTAAGCGGCGACGGCGGGCGTGAGCAGGTCACGGATCGCGACCGACCGCGCCGGTGAGACGCTGCCCTGTGGCAAGCAGATCTGGAAGAACAACTGGTCGGGGTCGAGATAGACGGGCCCGCCACCGACCATCCGGCGGTAGATCGGCAACCCTTGTGCCGCGCAGTACTTCTCGTCCACCTCGTCCAGCCGCCGGTGGTATCCGAGGCACACGTAGGGCTCGGCGGGCCGGACGAAGGAAAGCGTCGGCGGGGCTCCCTCCGACACGCCGTAGGCGACCGCATGCCAGAGCGTCTGCGAACGCAGCGCGGACACCCTGCCGAAGTCGATCACCCGCAGGCCGCTACCTCCCATGCTCCATCGCCTCGTCGATGAGTTCGATGATGTCGCGGACCTTCAGGTGAGCGTTTCCGGTGGACTTCGCCGCGTCCTCGAACCGGGAGACCTCGTACGGGCAGCACACCACGAGCATGTCGGCGCCGGTCTCGGCGGCCTCCCGTACGCGCCGTTCCGACAGCCGCTCGCTGGTGTAGTCGCGGGTGAAGCCGTCAAGCCACATCCCGCCGCCGCCACCGCCGCAGCAGTACCCGTTCTGCCTGCACCGGCCCATCTCACGCAGCTCGATACCGGGGATCGCGTTGATGAGGGTGCGCGGGGCGTCGTACTCACCGTTGTGCCTGCCCAGGTAGCACGGATCATGGAAGGTCACCGTGTACGGCAGTTCTTTCGCCCAGGTGATCCGGTCGACCAGCGGCGCTAGCAGTTGCGTGTAGTGCAGTGCGTCGAACTCGTGGCCACGCTTGGGATATTCCTTGACCAGCGCGTTGAAACCGTGCGGGTCCGGAGTGACGATCCGGTTGAACTCGTACTTCGCCAGTGTCGCCGTTACGTCCTCGACCAGTGCGTCGAACAGGCCCTTCTCCCCCGCCAGGCGCTGCGAGTCGCCAAGGGTCTTCTCCTCGTGCCCGAGAATCGCCCAGTCGATGTCCAGCGCGTGCGCTACCCGCGCGAAGGCACGTGCCGCCTCCTGGCCGCGCGGGTGATAGCTCCAGTAGTCCTCCACATAGAACAGCACGTCCACCGGTCCGGGTTCCTTGGGCAGGATCCGTACCGGCACACCGGCGTCGCGCGTCCACTGTGCCCTCCGACGGGGGTTCTCGCCGAGCGCGTTGCCGTAGCGGAACGTCTTCTCGAACACCTCCTGCAGCTCGCCAGGAACGTTGCCTTCGGTGAGCGCGGCCTCCCTGGCTGCCGGCATGATCTGGATCATGTCGACTTCCTTCGGGCAAACACGCAGGCAGTTCCCGCAACTCGTGCACAGCCACAGGTCTGGATCGGACAACAGGTCGAAACCGGTCTGCACCTTTCGGTGCAGCTTGCGCGGCCCGTACTCACCGACCACGTCGACCGGGCAGACCGGAACGCACTTGCCGCAGCCGTAGCACCACTCCAGCGACTCGGCACCGGGTAACTCGGCGAGCTTGGCGAAACCATCCGGTCCGTGCTCGGTGAGCACGCGGGGTTCGAACATCCGGTTCCACATCGCCGGCAGCTCGACCTCCCGACCGGAGATCGACGAGGCGACGGTGGCTTGTTCCTTCTCGATTGCGCGGGGCGGAACCTTGCGCCCGGAGATGGGCATGGTTCAGACCTCCAGACGGTAAACGCCAAGCAGGCGGCGGACAAGGTCGGGCAGCGGCGGCACCACTCGGTTGAACTCCTGGGTCATGCGCATCCGCAGCACGGTGTAGAGGTAGATGCCGTAGACGGCGGCGAGGAAGACGTCGGTGCCGAACAGTCCCGGACCCGCGGTGGTGAATCCTGCTGCCTTGCCCGTCTCGTCGACGAACGCCATCGCCTGCCCCACCGAAAGGTAGGTTTCACCGCGTGAGGAAGCGCCCTGCAGGTCGACGTCGTCGGTGACAACCAACCGCAGCGCGCCGGTCTCGACGGCTGGATCCCACACCCAGCGGGTCCATAGCCAGTAACGATCGGGGAAGGTGAAGTGCAGCAACTCCCCCGGCAGGTCGAACCCACGATCCGTGCACGGAGCCAGTACGGCGTCGAACCGCTCGAATCGCCGCGCCAGCCCGCCCTCGGAGTACAGCAGGTCGTCGATGGCCGCCGCGAGCCGGTTGGGGGTGACCGCATCCAGGATGCTGTCGGCCTGGCGCCGCGTGCCGAACACGTTGCGCAGCACGAGGCGCAGGCCCGCCCGGTCCAGGGCGGCAGGCTCGGACAGCAGTTCACGCATCAGCTCCGACTTGCGCTCGACATCGGCTGCTATGACCTGGAGTTCGGCCATCGGCATCCGGCCGGATATCTCGCGCACGAACTCCTGCGCGCTGGGAGTGTCGACCACGGGACCGGGCATCGCGGACTCCTCGGCTCAGCTCGCGGGCGCGGCCGCGCGCGAACGGACGAAGGAAACCGCCCGCATCGCCGCGTTGGAGGCCGACGAGACAGTGTCCTCGAGGTCGGCCGGACCAAGCGCGGCGCCACAGGCGAAGATCCCCTCACGGTCGGTCGACACCGGATCCAGTGGCGCACCGGGCGAGTCGATGAACCCGTACCTGTTCTGCCCGACGCCGAGCAGCTTGGCCATCTCCCGCGTGCCCGCCGAGGGTTCCATGCCCACCGAGAGCACGACCACGTCCATCGGGATCTCCATCGGGCGGCCCATCGTGGTGTCCTCGCCACGCACGATCAGCTGGTCGCCCTTGGGCAGCACCTCGGTAACGATGCCCTTAACGTACTGGACGTGGTGTTTCTCCTGCGCGGGCCAGTAGATCTCACTCTCCCAGTACCCGTACATCCGCATGTCGATGTAGAAGATGTAGACCTTGCAGTCCGGGAGGAGTTCCCGCACCTCGATCGCCTCCTTCGAGGCGACTCCGCAGCAGACCTTGGAGCAGTACTCGTTGCCGATCTGGCGGTCCCGGCTGCCGACGCACTGGATGAAGCACAGCCGCTCCGGCGGCTTCCCGTTCGACGGCCGGACCACGCGGTGCTCCTTGAGCATCGCCTCGAGGTCCTGGAGCGCGATCACGTCGGGGAACTCGTAGTAGCCGTACATCTGGGTTTCCCGGCCGGGATCGAAGTGCTGGAACCCGGTCGCGACCACGACGGCACCGCAGTCGACGCGCTGGGCGCCGTCCGGGCCGTCCACAGCCAACGTAAACGCACCCGGCTCGCCCTCGATGCCGGTCACACGCGTGCTGAGTCGTACCTCGGCGAGCGGGTGCGAGGTGACCAGTTCCGCCATCCGTCGCATTTGCGGCTCAGCCGCCTCGCCGTGCGGGGTGAGGCCCGCGTAGTTCTCCGCGATCGGGGTACCGCCGAGAAAATCGCGTTGCTCGATGAGCACGACCTTCGCGCCCACTTCGGCAATGCCGTGTGCGGCGCGCAGGCCGCCAGGTCCGCCGCCGATGACGGCCACCGTGTCCGATGCCATCTGACCTTCCTCGGGTTCGTTGTGCCGGCGCGCTCAGTCGACGTCGTCCCAGTCGAGGTAGCGTTTGTCGCCCTTTTCCAGTTTCTTGAGACCTTCCTGGAACTCCGCCCAGGCCTGCTCCCAGTCGATGCCCATCTTTTCCAGCAAGGGCCGGTAGTCCGCGGAATGCCAGTGCAGCTGGCAAACCTTGTACGGGTGCGCGCCCATCGCCAGTGCCGCGAACTGGGCCTCACTCATCACGGCGACCCCGACATTGCGTTCGTGCGCCTTGGCCGCGAACTGGCTCTTGTCCAAAGTGGTCACGCATCCGGTGTCGTGAGTCAGCACGACATCGGGGTCGGCCTCCTCCTTCATCACCTCGATCTTGCGCATGGTCGCGAAGGATCGGGTGAAGTCACGCTGCACGAGGATGTGCCGGAAGCCGAAGCCGCAGCAGTCGAACCAGGTGGAGTACTCGCGGACGTCGGCGCCGAGCCGCTCCGCCAGACCGGTCACGACGGCCGTGCGCTGGCCGCCGTAGACGTCCGGATCGTAGATCGCGTCGCCTTCGACCAGCTTGTAGTAGTGGCACGCCGGATGCACCGTGACCCGGACGCCGGAGAGATCCCTGGTCTGCAACGCGGCGATCTCGTCACGCATCGCGTAGAACCACTCGGAGTAGTGGACAAGCTCCTCGGGGAAGACGAGGTCCTTGCCGAGCTTGCCCATGATCTCCCGCACCTCGGTGCGCAACTCGGGGTGCGTCAGTAACTCCTCGCGCACCTCCTTGTAGTGCCCGTAGGAGGTTCCGCAGTGAACCAGCGGGAAGTATCCGGTCTCCTGCGCCGCGGCGAAGTTTCGAACCGCGACAGCCGCCTGGGCGGCCACGTTGGACGTGGCACTGGCGTAGTAGTTCCACGCGGTGCACGAGGTCTGGTCGCGGGGGTCGTGGTAGTCGTACCCCAGCTTGCGCATCACCCAGAAGATCGAGGTGGAGTAGCCGGGGATGTGCCCGCACTGGCCACAGGACTTGTGGTGCCAGAGGTGTCCTTTCTGGATCCGCTTCTCCCTGCCGTACTTGGTCGGAACCGTGACGACATCGCCCTGGATCTTCTGTACGACGAGCTCGCCCTGCTCCTCCAGCCTCAGCAGCTCCGCCGTCGGATCTTCCAGCGCTCGGTGGTCCTCGCCGCGCTCGAAACGCTCCTTCTTGCGTAACAACGCTTCGACCGGAATCGTGGTCATAGCTCTATACCTTCCTCTTCGAGGCGCTCCTCCATCACGTCTTGCAGGATCGAATGCAGGCTGGTGTCGACGTCGGCGATCATGTCCAGCGCCCCGGTGTGCAGCCAGATCAGGTAGAGCTCCACCAGCGTCTTGTCCGAGACGTCCCACCCGGTGCTCGTCGTGTGCAGTGTTTCCGACGGCAGCGCGCGACGCCACAGATCCAGGTTGTTCGAAACGTCGCCGGTCTCCGGGCCCCAGTCGGGGAACGCGTCGGGCTGGAGCATGTCCGGGGAAACCTGCGTACCGGTTGACATGATCTTGTAGATGATCCGTGAGTAGCCTTCGAGCGCTTCCTTGGCGGAGGCAAGCCCGTTGTTGATAGCGACCTCGCGCATGATCGTGATGATTCCGCCGGGGTTGTTGCCACGTGGGCAGCGCAGGCAGGAGAAGCACTGGGAGCACTCCCAGATGTCTTCCTGCATCTGCTGGTAGACGAGTTCCACGTCCTCACGGGCGGCGGCCTGCGCGACGCGCCGTGGACTGAAGTCGTAGAACCTGGCGGATGGACAGGCGGCTACGCAGATGCCGCACTCGTAGCAGCCGTAGAGGTAATCGGAAAAGCGGATGTCGCTCTTCACCTCGTCGAACAGCCGCGCCTTCTCCTCGTACGACACGTCCGGGTAGCCCGCGACGGTCGGAGACTTGTAGTAGCTCGGTGCTTCGGTCACGACCACTGTCCCCTAGAAGCTGATTACCGCGTCGGCGTTGATCGCCAGGTCGTTGAAGGCCGCACCGCCGATCATCTCGACCCCGTCGATCAGGCTGTCGAGTTCGAGATCGTTGAGGTCGAGCGACGGTTGGCAGACCAGCAGCCGGACGCCGAGCGTCGTGGCCTGGTCGATGAAGTGACGCAACGGCTGCCCTCGGTCGCCCTTGGGGCCGATCTTGTCGACCACCTCACGCTGCAACAGGGTTGGGCCGTACATCGTGAAGTAGATCATCACTTCACTGTCCATCGCGGCTGCGGAGGCCGCGAGGAAGAACGGTGTCGCCGATCGCCCTGGATCATCGACGCCGTGCGTCTGTACGTAAAGGATCTTGCTGTCGAATTCTTCCGACCACATGGGACTCTCCTCACTTCACCCTGCGGATGAGGACATGGAAAACGTCCCCGTCCTTGCGGACGTCCAGCAGGTCGTTCCCGGTGCGGCCCGTCCAGGCACGCATGTCGGGATCGACCCCGGGGTCGGTGGCGAGCAGTTCCAGAACCTGGCCGGCGGAGATGCTTTTGATCGCCTGAGCCGTCTTGATCACAGGAAGCGGGCACTGCATGCCCGTGCAGTCGAGTACTTGATCGGCGGTCGGCAGGGACTCGGCCACGGTATCGTCTCCTCATTGAGATCGAAACCACACGCGTGATTGCAACCACACATGTGAGCTTGCTTATATACTGATATGCGACACCTACTTCTGTCCAGACCTTCGCCCGAACTGGTTTCATCGGACCTGCTGAGCGCCGTGATATGACCATCACTGACCTGCACTGCGATCACTGCGACCGCTTCGTTTCCGCGCCGGACGCGGGGGTGCGCTTCGTCTACCACCCGGGACGAGCGCAGTTTCGCGACAGCTCGGGGCTGCTCTGCGCCCCGTGCTGGGACGAGCTCGAGCAATGGCTCGGTCAGGACCGGCCGCTGCGGCAGTGCGCGGTGTGCCGCGAGCAGGTGACGCGAGAGCAGAGCCTGCACGTACACCGGGTCGACGATGCCCAGGCCTGGCGGCTGTGCGGGCGGCACACCGTGGAGTTCCTCAACGGCCTGCGCACGGTCGAACCGAAACTCGACTCAGCGACGTTCCGGTTCCCGGCGCAGGAGTAGGAGTTCAGTCCTCGGGCCGGTCCTGGCAACCCTGCTCGCGCATGAACTCGCAGAGCAGGTCGACAGCCTGCACGATCTTGTGGCTGGTCAGCGCGTAGTAGACGTTGTTGCCGTCGCGTCGGGCGGTGAGGATGCCCCGATCGCTCAGCATCCGCAGGTGCTGGCTGGCGTTCGGCTGCGAGGTGCCCAGCGCGTCGACGATCTCGCCGACCGTCCGGTGACCGTCCCGCAGTTCCTCGATGATGGATAACCGCATGGGCTCCGCGATGGCCTTGCACACCCGCGCGTACAGCTCATACATCTCCTGCGCTTCGACGTGCATGCGCCACCTCCTGGCTTCGCGGAAACACTACCGGCGCAGCTGGCGGACCCTGCTCGGTCCGGGGGTCATCCTGCCAGGTTCACGCCGCCGTGCACACCAAGTTCCTCGGCCATGAACTCGCGTAGCAGGTCGACGGCTCGCACGACCTTCTTGCTGGTCAGGGTATAGAAGATGGTGCTACCAGCGCGTTGAGTCGTTACGATTCCGCGGTCGCGCAGCAGCGCCAGATGCCTGCTGGCGTTGGGCTGGGAGATCTGCACCTTTTCCGCGATCTCGCCGACCGAGCGCCTGCCGTTCCGAAGCTCGTTGATGATGAGCAGCCGTGTCGGGTCGGCGAGCGCCTTGCAGATGCGGGCATGCAACTCAGTGAGCTCACCCTGGTTCGTATGTCTCACACCAGCTCCATCCGCTCGCGGGCACCAAGGCCGCGCAACAGCCCTCCTGCTGACAGGTTACCTGAGCATGCCGCACAACCGATGCGTGCAGATGCCGCTTCACCTGCGACGCCGACTGGCCGAAGCACGCCACCGCGCGACAACGTCAGCTACCAACCTGGTTCGCCGGGAGTTCGTCATCTGGCCACTTTGCGAGGATTGAACCTTGGACAACAGCTGCTTACCCCCGGTAACCGGCCTGCCCGCAAGGTGAGGCCACTGCGGCGACGGAGGTCGGTGACGCCTGGGAGCGCTGGTCGAGACCACTGCGCCGCGAGCTGACGCGCGCCTTCTCGACCGCAGGGGATTGCCCGAACAGTCCTGGGGAATCCGGCCAGAAACCGTCCGTTTCCGCTGGGACGGTAGTGGAATGCCAGGCAACGAGGTTCTCAACAGCCGAGCGCTCAACCGCGCCACGCTCGCGCGGCAACTGCTGCTCGACCGCGCCGACCTGCCCGTGCTCGACGCGGTCACGCACCTGTGCGGCCTGCAGGCGCAGGAACCGCAGGAGCCGTTCATCGGGCTCTGGTCGCGGCTGCGCGCGTTCGAACCTACGATGCTGTCGGATCTGCTGATCGGGCGGAGCGTGGTGCGAACCCACCTCATGCGCCACACCATCCATCTGGTCGACGCCCGGGACGCACTGGCGTGGCGAGCGCGCCACAGCACCATGCAGTGGCAGCGGGTGCTCGGGGTATACCGCCGCGAACTTGAGGGGGTGGACCCCGACGAGTTCGCTGAGGCGGCGCGGGAGGTTCTGGCCGACGGTGAGCCCCGCACGATCGCCGAGCTCGGGCGCGCGCTCGCCGCTCGCTGGCCTGCTAACGGGCCGAGGGCGCTGGGTGAGTTGGCGCTGGCACTCGTTCCGATGGCGCAACTGCCACCGCGTGGACTGTGGCGCACGAAGGCAGGGGCGCGCAATCTCCCGCTTGCCACCTGGCTGGGCAAGGAGATCGATCCGCCGTCGCCGGAGGGTGCCGATCAGGTCGCTGCCGAGCTGGTGCGGCGCTATCTGACCGCGTTCGGCCCCGCCGCCACCGCCGATCTACGCACCTGGAGTGGCCTCGCCGGGCTACCGGCAACGGTGGCCGCGATGCGCGAGGAGTTGGTCAGCTTCCGCGACGAGCGCGGTCGGGAACTCCTCGACCTGCCCGACGCGCCCCGGCCCGACCCGGGCACGCCCGCTCCGGTGCGGTTCCTGCCGGCTTTCGACAACGCGATCCTCGGCTACCACGACCGCGGCCGGATCGTCGACGACGAGAACCGTGGCCTTTCGGTTGCCGGCGCCAGGGTCGTGCTCGTCGACGGCCTGGTCGCCGCCACGTGGAAGGTGGAAGCGGACCCCGAAGCGGATCCCGCTGCGGACGCAGTGGTCGTCACCCCGCTGCGCCGGTTCTCCCGAGCCGAACGCACGGCGGTCGCCGAGGAGGGCCGACAGTTGGCGGGGTTCCTGACCGACTCCGGCAGCCACCGTGTACGGGTCACCGACCGGGAGTGATCACTCGTTCCACGGCCTGCCCGGCAAGTGCGGTAAGGACCGCGCCGGGGCTCCGCACCCGCTGCCGGCGAACTTGCTGCTTCCTCAATGGATCGCCACCCACTGGCCCAAGTATGAGGAGGGTGGGCGAAGCGTCGGTGGCACCGCCGATCGTGCCGACTGGCGGGTGGCCCGCACGGTGTTCGTCGCCGACGATGAGGAAACCGCGCGCTCGTACGGCAAGGGCCACAAGGACAGCCCTTACCGCTACTACTACGGCAAGATGCTGCACAAGATGCGCATTCTTGGGAGGCTCAACCCGTTCAAGGAGGACCAGGACATGCCCGACGAGGACGTGACGCTTGAGCGAGTGCTCGATGCGCTGGTCATCGCCGGCACTGCTGAGCAGGTGGCCGACCAGATCTCCAAGCTCAACGACGAGGTGGGCGGGTTCGGCGAGTTGGTGTAAATGCGGGGCTCGACTGGCTCGACCCGGCGCTGGCTCGCCGATCCATGGAACTCATGGCTCAGTCCGTGATGCCGAAGGTGGAAGTGTGAACGAGGTTCCGGCGTCGAACTCCCGAAGGTTTCCGCTGCCACCAGCGGATACGTGGTCGGCTGAGACGCGGCAGGCCATCCACCGTGTTGTGAACGGCCCTCGGGGCGCCCTGCTCGGGCCTTTCGTCCCGCTGGCGCGGTCGGCGGGGTTGCTTGACTCGGTGCAGGCGGTTGGAGAGTTTCTCCGCTATCGATCAGGCTTGCGCGGCAAGGTACTGGAGACGCTGGTGCTGACGGTCGCGGCTCGCTGGAACGCCGCTTACGAGTGGAGCCACCATGCGCCAATCGCCGCTGCTGCCGGGGTGGCACCGGAGTGCGTCGAGGCGATCCGGCAGGGGCGGGAACCACGGGGCGACGACGAGGTGGCTGCCGTGTGGGCCGTCGTGCAGGAGCTCAGCACCATCGGGGATCTCGCTGAGAAAACCTACCGTTCGGCGGTGGACCGGTGGGGCGAGCGGCAAACCGTCGAGCTAATCACTGCTGCGGGCTACTACACCATGCTCGGGTGGATCCTGAACGTGGCGCAGGTAGTGCCGGAGGAGCAAGACGACGAGAACGGCAAGGGCTCATCTTGACGTTGCGACGGATCGTCATGCTGCCCCCGCTGGGGAGCAGTCGAGAGTTCTGGGATCTCGTCTATCCGGACGGTCTGCCGGAAGGTGATTTCGCCGTGGACCTGCCAGGGCACGGCGCGGCGGCCACCGAACCGAGTGCGTACCGAACGGCGTGCCAGGTACTCGAGCAAGGCGTCGAGACTGTGTGGCTTCATGGCAAGCATGGGGCCGCCATCGAGGACAACGCCGCCTTCGGTCGCGTCGTCGAGGCGTTCGCAGCGCGTGCCACGATCGCGCCGCGCAGCCGGATGGCCGCGCGGGTTGCGCCGGCAGTTCGTCAGCGGAACACGTCGGCGTTGGCCTTCGCCCAGTCCTCGAAGGTGCGCGGTGCACGGCCGGTCAACTCCGCGACACATGGTGACACGTGACCGTGTACCCCGCTCTCGTCCGCCATGTGCCGCATGATGCCGTCGACCATGCCGGGTGGGTAGCCCTCGTTGAGCCACTCGGCCCGAGCCACGTCCGGAGGAACGTTGATGGTCCGGATCTCCTTGCCGGTGACCTTGGCGATAACCGCGGCCTGTTCCTCGATACTGATGGCCTCTGGTCCGGTCAGCGAGTAGGCCTTGCCCTCGTGCCCGTCCGAGGTGAGCACGGCGACCGCGGAGGCGGCGATGTCCAGCGGATCGATTGGTGCCTGCTTGATGTGCGCATACGGCTCGCGCACGTAGCCCTCGTTCTTGACGGTCTCGGCCCAGGACAGCGCGTTGGTCATGAACTGGCCCGGCCGCAGGAAGGTCCACGGAAGTCCGGACTCGCGCACGGTCTGCTCACCCCGGCGGTGGAAGCTGGTGTGCGCGTCCTCCGCGCTCTCGTCCACCACCGCGATCACCGACATCCGGACGAGCAGCTGTACACCGCTCTCTTTCGCCGCCTCGATCACGTTGCCGTCGTAGGTACCTGTCTCCGGCGCACCGAACGTCGGCAGCAGCACGAACGCGCGCTCGACACCGTCGAAGATTCCCCGCAAGGTCTCGGGCTTGCTCAAGTCACCGCCCACGACGTCGACATCACCGGAGAACCGGCTTCCCTTCGGGTCACGAGTCAGCGCGCGCACCTGCTGCCCCGCTTCCACCAACTGGGCGACGACCTGGCCGCCAACCGGCCCGGTCGCTCCGGTCACCAAGATCATGTAAACCCTCCATCAGGCTGCAGCACAGTGAACGTCCCGGCCCCGCGCAGCGCGAAAGAGCCCCGGATCCTGGCCGAACCGAATCGCTCCTGCTGAGTCGACGGCGCCCACCGGCGGCCGGTCACCCAATTCGCACCGTCGGTGCACGCGTCGTAGTCAACCTACCGGATGCTCTATCACCACACATCGGAAAATTTCTTCGAGATTGCGCTTGTCGGGGTCGAAGCAACGAATCGGTCGCGTCGACGTGCTGTCGCACGGCTTCGCTGTGGCAGGCTGGACACGCACCGTGGCGTACAGCCCATTATCGAACGCGACAACGGAGGGCACGTGATCTCCCACATTTCCCAAATCGGTGTCTACGTGAGTGACCAGGACGAGGCGCTCCGCTTCTATACCGAGAAACTCGGGTTCGAGGTACGTGAGCTGCAGGAGGGATCCGGCTTCAAGTGGATCGAGGTCGCGCCACCGGGGGCCCAGACGACCATTTCCCTTGCCACCAAGGACTTTCCTGTCGGCGAGAAGTCCAAGGTGGGCAGGTACACCGACATCGCGTTCGAGACCGAGGACATCCAGGCGATGTACGAGACCTACCGGGAGCGGGGGGTGCGGTTCACCAAAGAGCCGGAGCTGCAACCCTACGGCAAATGGTTCGCCGCCTTCCTGGACCAGGACGGCAACGAGTTCTTCGTGTTCCAGCCCGAGCGGTAACACATCGCTTCCGGTCCCGGCGACCTTCGGCGCCGGGACCGGCCGTATGGCAAAGCCGAAGAAGTCACCGCGTCCTCCGCATTCCTATGCTGAGCCGGCACCCCGCGCCGACAACCCACATTCCGGCAGGAGGACACGGGATGACCGACACGTCGACGAGCCTTGCGCAGCGCAACAAGGACCTGGTACGCGAGTTCCAGGCGAACTGCATGCATGCCCAGCGGTTCGATCTGATGCCTGACTATCTGGCACCAGACCTGGTCATCCACCTGCCCACTGGACTCGTGCAGCAGGGAAGGGAGAATGCGTTCTCCTGGTTCCGCGAGTGCACCGAATGGTTCACCAGCAGGGGCATCGAGGTAAAGATGATGCTCGCCGATGAGGACACCGTGTTTCAGCTGATCGAACTGCACTTCGAACACACCGGGGATTACCTCGGAGTCCCGGCGTCCGGCAAGCTCCTCTCCGTTCCGGGCCTGGCCGCCTTCAAGATCCGGAACGGTCTCATCGCCGAGCACTGGGGCCTCTACGAGATGGACAGCATCCCGCGACAGCTCGGGTTAACGCCCGAACAGCTCGCTGCGCCGTGGCGACAAGACTGAGCCGGAGGGTACCGAGGTGACCACCGCTGCGTTCGTCCCCGAGCAGTCCGACGTGATCGCGTTCTACGACCAGGCCGGCCCGATGATCAGCATGCTGGCCGGCCGCAACTCGCACAGCGGCTACTGGCGAGGGGATGACGATGACAACTCGTTGCCCGCCGCCACCGACACGCTGACCGACGTGGTGATCGAGCACCTCGATGTCACCGCGGGGCAGCGCGTGCTCGACGTGGGTTCCGGCCTTGGCGGCCCCGCCGTCCGGCTGGCCCAGTCGACCGGCGCCGAAGTGGTCGGCATCGAGCTCAGTCGGAACCTGATCGAAGAATCCACCGCATGGGCGCACGCGGAAGGTGTGGCCGGGCAGGTTCGCTTCGACTTCGCCGACGCCATGGCGGAGCTGCCGTTCGAGGAAGGCGGTTTCGACGCGGTCATGGTGATCGAATCCTTCGTGCACATGTCCGACCGCGCCGCGGCGTTCCGGCAGATCGGGCGTGCGCTGCGTCCGGGAGGGCGGCTGGTGTTCACCGACTTCTACGAGAAGCGGCCGTTCACCGGCGAGCGGCTCGCCATGAACGAGATGTTCCGCCGGGCCATGCTGAACAGCCCGTTTCCCCGGCTCGAGGACTACCCCGCGATGCTGCGACCGGCAGGCCTCTACCTGACCGAGTATCTCGATCTTAGCGACCGCGTCGCCCGGTACTATCCGGAACTAGCCAGCAACCTTCGTGAGTTGGTCGGAGCGCTAGGCCAGGAGGGCATCGCGGCGTTGGAAGCAGTGTGCCGGAACTGCATGGCCACCGGCGAACCGAACTATCTGCTGATGACCGCCGTCCGCGAATAGCGATAGCACGCCCGGCGCGGAATAGCAAGGCCAAAGAAGTTCCTTCTGCCTTCCCGTACGGACAATGGATATGACGACATCCACTCCAACGTTGAGAGGTCGCCGTGGACGTTACCGATGTGGAAGATCTTGCGCGCCAAACGGAACGGACAAAGCGTGTCGCACGGGAGTTCTTCGAAACGTGCAACACCCATGATCTCGACCGGATCTTGGATTTCTTCCACCCCGATATCATCCACCACGCGCGGCTGTCGGATTACCCCAAGGAAGGCATCGCGTTCGTCTACAAGCTAACCCTCGATGCCTTTCCTGACCTGCGGTGGAACGTCGTAGAGATGATCGCCGAGGGTGACCGGGTCTCCACTCTCATCCGCTATGAAGGCACGCATCGTGGCGACTACCTCGGCCAGACGAACACCGGCAAGAAGGTGAGCTTCTTCTCGATCAACATCGCGCGCGTGCAGGGCGATCAGTTCATCGAACATCGCGGCGTGCTCGACGAACTGCATCTGCTCACCCAGATCGGCGCGCTTCCCGAGCCCTATCTAGCCCAGATGTCGTGACAAAAGTTACCGGAAACCATCGAATAGAGGTGTATTCAGAAAGATGTCTCAGGTTCTGTTATCGAACACAGCGACAACCCAGATCACCGATGAGGACATACGGCGACCGGTCGACGGCTTCGTCGCCGCCGTGAACGCGGGCGACATGGACGCCGCGATCGCGTACCTCGCCGACGACGCCGTCCACCACGGGCGCATCTCCAACTACCGTCCCGAGGGCGTCAAGGTCCTGTTCAACCTGCTCCGCGGCGTGCTGCCGGACCTGCGGCTGGATATCCGGGACGTGCGGATCGAAGGCAACCGGGTGATCTCCCGTGTGGTCGGCTCCGGCACGCACACCGGTTCCTACCTCGGCAAGGCTGCCACCGGAAGGCCGATCGTGTGGGAGACCGTCGACATCGCCACCGTCGCCCCGGGCGGCAACGGCTCGTCGAGCACGATCGTCGAGCGGTACTGGGACGTCTTCGCCGACCCGTACGCATGGAACGAGATCGGCTTCATCCCGGCGATCATGTGCTGAACGATCGAAGGCTCGGCTGACCAGAGGTGCGGGTGCCGGGTGGGGCCGCCGATCCGACCACACCCTGCCCGGCCCAAGCACCTGCCGATACAACGACAACCACGAGACCGAGATGGGGCTGCGGACATGGGCGTGCCGAAATCCGACCACGACGACCGCCCATCCGCACTGCTGTGCGACCGGCTCCTGCTCGCGGTCACCGGCTCACCCGCGGCACTGTCCATGCCGCAGACCGTGTTGCTGATGCGCCAGTCCCTTGTACACGACATCCGGGTGATGATGTCCCGGTCCGCCTGCCGATTCCTGCCCCCCTACACGATGCGGCTCTTCGCGGGCAGCTGGGTGCACACCGAGACTCACAAGGCTACCGAGGACGCACCGATCCCCCACCTTTCCCTTACCGAGGGAATCGACCTGTTGCTGGTCATGCCCGCGACTGCGAACGCGATAGCGAAAGCAGCCCACGGAATTTGCGATGATTTGATCTCCACGGCCATTGTCGCCAGCCCCGCGCCGGTGGTGCTGGTACCCGCGATGAACGAGGCCATGTGGCGCAGCAACGCAGTACGCCGTAACGTCGAAATGGCAACCGCTCTCGGTTACACCGTCATCGATCCGGCGATCGGTGTCCAGTTGTCCGACACGAGATCGGCAACCGGGGTGATGCCACCGCTGGAACACATCCTGGACCAACTGAACTCGACCGTGTCGTCCGCGAAGCAGCCCGAGGGAGCCGTTTCTTGACCGCAGCACCGAACGTACGGTCCGCCACCGGAGTTGGTATTGGTGGGTGACGCCATCCTGGCAGAAGATCTGCGTAAGCGATTCGGGAATTTCGTTTCACTCGACGGGCTGAGCCTGCGCGTGGAAGAAGGCTCGGTACTGGGACTGCTAGGCCCGAACGGTGCGGGGAAAACTACCGCCGTCCGAATACTGACCACCCTGCTCCAGCCCGATTCCGGAAGGGCGGAGGTTGCTGGTTTCGACGTACTCACCGCGCCGCGCCGGGTTCGTTCGCTGATCGGCCTGACCGGCCAGTTCGCGGCGGTGGACGAGTTGCTGACCGGCGCGGAGAACCTCGAACTCGTCGGCAGGCTGGCCCGGCTGACCCGAGCGGATGCCCGGCGCCGCGCCTGCGAACTGCTGGAGCGGCTCGACCTCGGCGAGGTGGCCGGAAGGCAGGTGGGCACGTACTCGGGCGGTACCCGGCGCAGGCTCGACCTGGCCGCGAGCATCATCAGCAGGCCGCGGGTGCTGTTCCTGGACGAACCGACGGTCGGTCTCGACCTGCCGTCCCGGTTGAACATGTGGTCGGTCATCGACGAACTTGTGTGGGACGGGATGACCGTGCTGCTGACCACGCAGTACCTGGAGGAGGCCGATCGGCTCAGCAATCAGGTCACGGTGATCAACGAAGGCAAAGTCGTCGTCGCGGGCACTCCAGAGGAGCTGAAGGCACGGGTCGCAGGCCGGCATGCGGTCGCCAGGCTGGCCGATCCCGCACAGCTGCCCGCCGCGGCGGCGGCGATCCGGGCCGCCGGCGGCCAGACCGAGCCGGTGACCGACGCGGACACGGCGACGGTTAGCGTCGCCCTGGGGCCGGCTGGAGACGAAGCGATCCCTGGCATGCTGGCCGCCGTGCACAACGCCGGCGTCCAGGTGGCCGATTTCGCCGTCCGTCAGCCCACACTGGACGACGTGTTCCTCTCGGTGACCGGAACCTCCGCCGCCGAAACCGCCAAGGTCACGGCGAACGGCGAGGAATCCCGGTGAGCGCGGAGAGCAGGACCACCTCCGGATCGATCGCAACGGCCGTCGCCTGGTGGTGGACCGATGCCTGGCTGCTGGTCGTGCGCAACGTGCGGACCACCCTGCGTACCCCGGACACCATCTTCGCGATGACCGCGATGCCAGTGCTGTTCTACGTGTTCTTCGGTTTCGTGCTCGGCGGGACGATGAACATTCCCGGCGAGGACTACACGCAGTACCTGTTCCCCGGGCTGCTGGTCGCGACGATCACCTTCAGCACCGTGCCCGCGGTGATCGGCGCGGTGTCCGCCGACCTGCGCAACGGGATCATGGACCGGTTCCGCGCGCTGCCGATGAGCCGCTCGGCCGTATTGGTCGGCCGTACCGCAGCGGACAGCGTGCGAAACCTGATCGGCATCGTGGTATTGGTGATCCTCGGCCTGTTCACCGGCGTCGACCTGAGCACCGGACCCGGCTACCTCCTTGCCGGCCTCGGCCTCTTGCTGCTGTACGGCTTCGCCATCGCATGGATCGCGGCCTTCATCGCGATCGCCATGCGTGGCGCGGAGACCGCGCAGATGATCGGGACCGCGGTGGCCGGACCGGTCGGTTTCGTCAGCTCGCTGTACGCCAACCCGGCGGCGATGCCCGCCTGGCTCGGCGCGTTCGCTGAGTACAATCCCGCCAGCCACACCGGGAACACGTTGCGCGACTGGCTGGACGGGACGCCCGCGGGCTCCACGCTGTGGCTGGCCGTCGCCTGGCTGGCCGGTATCGTCCTGGTGCTCGGTTTCCTTGCGGTGCACCAGTTCCAGCGCACCGCGGTGCAGTTCACTCGCTAGGAACTGTTGCAGAAGTGTGCTCGCCGGGGCAACGCGAAGGTGTCCGGGCTGAGAACAAGATCGCTGCTCTGCGTGAGCATCTCATCGTAGTGCCCGGTGCACGCCGCCCAGCGCGAGACACGACACCCGATCACCACGATCCTGCTGGCAGGCCAGGACACCAGTGCCAAGGCGATCGCGGTGGACGGCAAGACACTGCGCGGAACCTGTGATGGCATCGGGCAGCGCGGCGTGCACCCGCTCGCGGCGATGACCCACGAAAGCGCGATCGTGCTGGCTCAACCAGAAGTAGGCCGCAATACCCATGAGATCGCCTGCTTCCGGCCGCTGTCTATTCTGGACATCAACACGACTGGCGTCGTGGTGACCGCCGACGTGGTGCACGCCCTTCGATTGACGTGGGACCAGACGCTGCACGCTACGGATCCGTCCGTGCCCTGACCCGTCAGAGTCCAACACACCCCCGGCGGCGCCTGGCACATCCTGCAAGGCCTCCCAGACGGCGCCATCGTCCAAGTGGACCAACTCGACGCCCCCGCCAACTCTTCACCACCAGCGCATGGCTACCACCCCACATTGACACCAGCCGAATAGACACGAACAGCTACATGACGTCGTCGCGATGCCCGCCATCCGGGTGTCTTTCCTTGACTAGATCGACAGCTTTGTGGGAAGTTATTAAGTGAAACTGGGGAGGTTTTCGGTCATTCCGGAAATGCATGCTAGCACGTGGTGAGTTTTGTATACCTTAACAAAACGTTAGAGCCTGAGTACTCACGACTGTACGGTTATCGAATTGGGTGGCCTTCGTCCTTCCTGGAGTGGCACTGGAATGGATTCCATCATCGGCCGACCCGCGACTCGATCCGCTTGGTGGAGTGAATTGTTTCGATTTGAACTTCCGCTCAAAATGGCCGACTTCGACCGGCGTGGATTCCGTACCGATCGGCCGCATCAGCGTGAGCTGCTGGAACGTCACGCGAGGTACTTTCTAACCGGCTTCAACATCGCAGTCCGACACTGGCGCAACCCCCATTCCACTCTTGCTGAGCTTCCACCGGAAGAAAGGGGCTTCGCATACGAAGGCGCGGCGATGCATGCCGCACTTCGAGATATGTTCAGTTTCGGTCGCGCGCGAGCGTTCGCCCGCTTGAGCGCGGGTAGGGGTAACAGGTACATCCATTTGATCCACGTCGGTTATGGGTGGGCACTCGCACCTGCCCGGCTGTCACTCCCGACGCTGGTACCGGATACACCCCTACTTCGCTGGCTGGCCTTGGACGGGGCTGGCTTCGCGGACACGTTCTTCGGTGGGTTGGCCACGTTGTACCGGTGCTGCCAGCGCGGCCCCACCCCGCGATCGAGCGTCCGGATCGCCGGCTGCGGTCGCGCACTATGGTTCGTTCAATCCGGGGATGTAGCGGGAGTTACCCGAGCGATCGCGCAGGCACCCGAACCCGCCCGTCCGGACTTGTGGTCAGGGATCGGCCTTGCCATGTGTTATGCCGGCGGAGCCGATGAGGAAGCGCTCGAGGAATTGGTGCGGGCCAGTGGTCCCGCACGCGGGCACCTGGGGCAGGGTGCACTCTTCGCCATTGCCGCGAGATTCCGGTCAGGAATTGTGCCGGAATACACCGAGAAAGCCTGTCGGAAGCTTTTCTCGGTAACTCCAGAAGAGGTCTCGAAGTGGACCGATGATGCCGCGTCCGGACTATTCGAAGTGGCGGAGTTGTCGGGTTACACCGAGTGGAAGTCACGGTTGCGGGTAGTGGCGGTACAGAAATTGTAACCGAACAGAGGGGAAGCGAGGTCATGTTGTCATGCCGACTTTGGCGCGTAGGGCGGTACTGTTTGTCGTCGCCCTTTCGCTGTGTGTTGGCGTCGGTGTAGTTACCGCGCGGCCGAGTCTGAGTGATGATGAGTTGCAGGATCTGGCGAGTGGGTTCGGCTTCGAGCAGATCGCTCTCAACTCAGCGCCACCTAATGCCAGGTCCGAGCGCCAGGTACAACCTTCGCTCGAACGAATTCAGGGTTGGATCTCGGCGGTCGGAGCCGCAGTTTCCCTGACCGATCTGCGCGGTCTCGGCCGCTCCGCGGATGCCTGCCTTGTCGACCCACGCGATGACTCCGTCACCGTTTTGCCGGTGCCCACCGGCGGTGGCCCAGCCTATCCACAGTTCGCTTTGGACCCCGCGCCGCTGCCCTACGACCACACGATGGCCCCGATGGGTTGCGTGCCCGCCGACCTCAACGAAGACGGCAGTCAGGACCTGCTCGTCTACTACTGGGGACGATCTCCAGTCCTTTTTGTGAACCACGCCGCACCTGGACACAATCCGGCCGCGAGCGACTTCCGCCCGGTTGAGCTGGTGTCGCCGATGCAGGTGTGGAACTCCAGCGTGCTCAACGTGGGCGATGTCGACGGGGATGGGCATGTGGACATCCTGGTCGGAAACTACTTCCCGGATGGCGCCATGGTGCTCGATCCGAATGCCACCGAAGACAGCCGGATGTTCATGCAGGACTCGATGGGCAACGCCCGCAATGCCGGCGTGAACAGGCTGCTGCTGACCCGCCCCAGCGGTCAACGGTACGGAGCGCCGGTCGTTACGGACGCGAGCAACGCGCTTCCCGACCACTCGGCACGTTCCTGGACACTGGCCATCGGCTTACAAGACCTTACCGGCAACGGCGTTCCTGACATGTACCTCGCCAACGACTTCGGGCCCGATCAGCTCCTGGTGAACGAATCCACGCCCGGCCGTGTCCGGCTGACCGAGGCAAGGGGATCCCGTGACCTGCTCACCCCACGCTCGGAAGTGTTGGGACACGATTCCTTCAAGGGAATGGGCGTGACGTTCACCTACCCGTCCGGTGAGGGCTTGCCGATGATGGCGGTCAGCAACATCACCACGCCGTATGCCTTGCACGAATCCAATCTCGCTTTCCTTCCGACAGGGCATGGCGAGGACCTTTTCGCCGGGAAGGCACCTTACGACGAGCAGAGTGAAGAACTCGGCATGGCGAGGACCGGCTGGGCCTGGGACATCAAGGCGGGCGACTTCGACAACTCCGGCACCGACGAGTTGGTGCAGACGACCGGTTTTCTCAAGGGCGACACCAGTCGCTGGGCCGAGCTGCAGGAACTCGCGATGGGTAACGACGAACTGCTGCGGTATCAGCAGTCGTGGCCGGTGTTCCGTGCCGGTGACGACCTTTCCGGTCACCAGCACAACCCCTTCTTCACGCGCACTCCGGAAGGCAAGTACGCGGATATCGCCGAGCAACTCGGCATCGCCGATCCGTACGTCTCCCGCGGCCTCGCGTTCGGCGACGTGGATGGCGACGGCAAGCTCGACGCGCTGGTCGCCAACCAGTGGGAGGACTCGGTGTTGCTGCGCAACACCTCACCTAGCCCGAACCGTTCGGCAGACCTCAAACTGGTACGGCCCGGTGCCGGAGGTGGCGAAGTGACCGCGATCGGCGCGCAGGTCGAACTGCGCAGCGGAAACCTCAAGCAGAAGACCCAACTGTTCCCCGCCAACGGGCACGCAGGTGTGTCGGCGGGCGAAGTGCATCTCGCACTGCCGGACGGTACGCCGGGCAGGGCGACGATCACCTGGCGAGACGGCACCGCCATGCACCGTGCCGACATTGTGGTGACTCCCGGCCACCACACCGTTGCGCTCAATCCCAACGGAACGGCGGTACTGCGATGACGACGACCGAATCAACACGTGAGGATGGCACCGCGACTGAAGCGGTCGTGACCGTTCCACAGCAACGAAAGGAACCATCCGGCAAGCCGCCGGTGGACAAGCGAATCAAGGCGCTGCGGCGGTTCGCCCTCTCTATCACCGCTTTCAACCTGGTCGGCCACCTCGTGCTCGGCTTTGAGCAGTCGCCGATCACGCCGTTGCTCGCGCTCGTCGTCAGCTACGCGACAGCGACCCTGTTCGAGTGGTTGGACTGCTGGGCCCAGCACCGCAAGCCCGAGTATCTCGGCGGGGCCGGAGCACTGGTGAACTTTCTGTTGCCGCCGCATATCACCGCGCTGGCGTGCGCGATGCTGCTGTACGGCAACGCCTCGGTGTGGCCGTACGTGCTGGCGGTGGTGGTCGCCAACGCGAGCAAGTACCTGATACGGCTCCGGGTCAAAGACAAGCTCCGTCACGTGCTGAACCCGTCGAACACCGGCATCGTGGTAGTGCTGCTGCTGTTCCCGTGGGTCGGGATCGCGCCGCCGTATCATTTCACGAACAACGTCGGTGGCGCGATTGACTGGCTGATCCCCTTCGCCATCCTGATGCTCGGCACGATGCTCAACGCAAAGCTGACCGGTAAGATGCCGCTGATCGTCGGCTGGGTGGGTGGTTTCATCGCACAGGCCGTGCTGCGTTGGCTGATCTTCGACCACGCACTGGTCGGCGCGCTCCTTCCGGTCACCGGCGTCGCGTTTATCCTGTTCACCAACTACATGATCACCGACCCCGGCACGACTCCGGTGAAGTCCCGCAATCAGTTGGTCTTCGGCCTCACGACGGCCTTCGTGTACGGCACACTGGTGCTGAATGGTGTGGTGTTCGGGTTGTTCTTCGCCCTAGTGATCACCTGTGTGCTACGCGGCCTGGTCCTGCTCGCCGGCAAGCTACGGCCGGAATTCAAACCGGCCGAAGCTGCCACCCAGGCCCCCGCCCCAGCCAATGCCGGAGGGACACCATGAGTGGGCACGCTATCGCTATCGTAGGTATGGCGTGCCGGTACCCGGACGCGACCACGCCCATGGAGCTGTGGCAGAACATGCTCGCCCGCCGCCGGGCGTTTCGGCGGCTACCCGAGTCCCGGCTCCCCGCCGTATATCTGGGTACCCGGGACGAGCCCGATCTCGCATACGTCACGCGTGCGGGAGTGCTGCGGGACTGGGATTTCGACCGGCAACGCTTCGGCATTCCCGGGCCGCTGTACCGGGCGGCCGATCAGACGCATTGGCTCGCCTTGGAGACGGCTGCGGGCGCGCTCGAAGATGCCGGCTTTCCCGAAGGTAACGGCCTCGACCGCGACGCGGTGGGTGTGGTGCTCGGCAATTCGCTGGCCGGCGAGTTCAACCGCGCGGCCACGGTCCGGCTGCGGTGGCCGTTCATCGCCGATGCCGCCGCCACCGCGCTGACCGAGGCCAGCGCGCCCAGTGAACTGACCCGCGCCGTCCTACAGCGACTTGAGCAACTGATCAAGTCCCCTTTCCCTGAACCGGGGGACGAGATGCTGACCGGGACACTGGCGAACACCATCGCCGGCCGGATCTGCAACCAGTTCGACTTCCATGGCACTGGGTACACAGTGGACGGTGCGTGCTCCTCGAGCCTGCTCGCGGTGATGACCGCGGCCAGGGCGCTTGCCGCGGGAGAACTCGACTTCGCACTTGCCGGTGGGGTGGACATGTCCATCGACCCGCTGGAACTGGTCGGGTTCTCGAGGCTGGGCGCGCTCGCGGACGGACAGATGCGGGTATACGACGAGAACCCGACCGGGTTCCTGCCCGGCGAGGGCTGCGGCGTTGTCGCGTTGATGCGCGCCGAGGAGGCCGAACGCCGCGGACTGCGCAGCTACGCCCGGATCCTCGGCTGGGCTTCCTCGTCCGACGGTACCGGTGGCCTCAGCCGCCCGGAACGGGCGGGCCAGGTGCTCGCCCTGTCGAGGGCCTACCGAGCGGCTGGCGTCCGCGCTGGCGACGTCGGGCTGATCGAGGGACACGGGACCGGTACCGCGGTCGGAGACCGGGTCGAACTGGAAGCACTGACCAGCGTTCGCGGCCAGGCCGGGCCCGCGGCGCTGAGCACGATCAAAGCCAACATCGGGCACACCAAGGCCGCGGCTGGCGTCGCTGGGTTGA
This sequence comes from Saccharomonospora amisosensis, assembly GCF_011761185.1. Classification (NCBI taxonomy): domain Bacteria; kingdom Bacillati; phylum Actinomycetota; class Actinomycetes; order Pseudonocardiales; family Pseudonocardiaceae; genus Saccharomonospora; species Saccharomonospora amisosensis. The sequence goes on from NZ_JAAOYM010000001.1 coordinate 3,447,055, forward strand.
TCAAAGCGGCGCTGGCCGTGTTCCACCGGGTGCTGCCACCGGTGACCGGTTGCGAGCGACCACACCAGCTACTGCAAGGCAAGGACCCGTCACTGCGGCTGCTGGCGGAACCCGAGCCGTGGCGAGATCGGATCCCGCTCGCCGGCGTGTCGTCGATGGGCTTCGGTGGCATCAACGCACATCTCGTACTCGAGGGGGTCGCGCGCCGTCCCTCGGCCGCGCTGTCCGCGATGACCCGACGATGGTCCGCGCGGCCGCCCGGACCGGAGATCGTGTATCTCGATGCGGACGAGCCGCCGGTGCTTGCCGAGCGCCTCACTCGGCTGGCGGCGGCCGCGCGGTCGCTGAGCAAGGCCGAACTCGCCGATATCGCAGCCACCGCATGGCGAAACAGCGATGCAGGCCGCGTCCGTGCCGCCCTGGTCGCGGAAACCCCCGATCGGCTCGCGAACGCGGCAATGGCGGCCGCTGCGGCGGTCCAGGAGTGGTCGGGTGAGCCGCGCCACGACCAGCAGCGGGGCTATGCCGTCGGCTCCAACGTGGCGTTGCGCGTCGGGCTGCTCTTCCCCGGGCAGGCAGCCCCGGTGCGGATGACACTACCGAACTGGGCGGAATCACTCGCCGTGCCCGCCTTACCCGAGTCGGTAGCGGGGCGAGACGCCGACGCGGACACGGCGGTGGCCCAGCCCGCCATCGTGCGGCAGTCGCTTGCCGGGCTGGCCTGGCTGCGCGAACTCGGTGTCGAGCCGGTCGCCGCCACAGGGCACAGCCTCGGCGAGATCACCGCGTTGCACTGGGCCGGTGCGTACTCGGCGGGCGCCGCGCTCGAACTCGCCGGTGTGCGCGGGCGGATCATGGCCGAATACGGCATCGGTGGAACGACGATGGCGAGCCTGGCCGTCTCCGAGGCCGGGCTCGGCACGCTGCTCGAGGGCACCAAGGTGGTGGTGGCCGGGTACAACGCGCCGGACCACCTCGTGGTGTCGGGGCGTCGGCGAGAGATCGACGAGGTGCTGGCGCGGGCACGGCGCGCCGGGGTGGCCGCGAGCGAGCTACAGGTCTCACATGGCTTCCACAGCCCGGCGATGCGCCCGGTCAGTACGCCATTGCGTAAAGAGCTCGCCCGGCTCCCGATCGCCGCGGCCGAAGTACCGATCATCTCGACCATCACCGGCGGCGAATTGACGGCAACCGGCGATGAGCTGGCTGAGCTACTCGTCGGCCAGCTGACCCAGCCGGTCCTCTTCGCGCAGGCGGTCCGCGCGCTTGCCGAAGGCTGTGACCTGTTGTTGGAGGTCGGTCCCGGCACGATGCTGACCACCCTGGTGGAGGCCAACGCGCTGCGGGTGCCCGCGGTGAGCATGGACACTGGCGGAGACCCCTACCGGCACGCCTTCACCACTGCGCTGCTGGCCGCCTGCGCGGGCGCGGACCTGGAGCCGTGGTTCGCCGGCCGGGGCTTTCGCACCCTGCACTGGGACGCGACCCCGCGGTTCGTCGCCAACCCGTGCGAGAACCGCGCCGGCTGGGTCGAGGCCGCGGAACTCTCGATACCGCGGCAGGAGAAGGAGGAAGAACCCGTCGCGGCGGTGCGGGTGGATTCGGACGACCCGCTGACCGCGGTGACCGAGTACCTCGCGACAACCCTGGAACTACCCGAGAGTTCGATCACCCCAACCAGCTCACTGCTCGGCGACCTGCACCTGAACTCGCTGCAGGTCGTGCACCTGGTCAGCAGCGTAGCCAGCGCGATGGGGAGGAAGCCACCGGACACCGCGCTGCCGCTGACTGATGCCACGGTGGGGGGCATTGCCAGCGTACTGGCCGAGCTTCCCCGTGCGCAGGAGGAACCGGACTCGGTGGCGGGGGTAGCCCCGTGGGTGCGTCCGTTCGAGCAGTACTGGTCACCTTTCGTTCCGGGCGAGGCCACGCCGGTGCGGTGGACCGTATACGCACCGGAGGGACACTGGCTGCACGAACTGGACGGAACCGACCAGGACGCGGCAAGTGGAGTGGCGGTCGCGCTGTCCGCGCAGGACGGGGTCGGCGAGATCGCCGCGCTGCTCAACCGGGTCGCTGACACCGTTCCTGACCGGCTCCTTGTTGTCCACTCAGGACACCCAGCCGCGGCGGGTATCGCAAGGAGCGTGGCCGTCGAACTCGAGTCCTGCGAGGTCGTCGTGGTCGATGTGCCCGGGGAGCGGACCCGGCTGGATCCGGCGGTGCTGACCGACCGCCGGCACGGCCGCTACCTCGAACTGCGCTGCGGCGCTGACGGGACGATCGAGCGAACCGAGATGTCGGCGAGAAACCGCGGCACCGGGGCGGCGGCCGCGCTCGGCGCGGGTGATGTGTGCCTCGTGACCGGCGGCGTCCTCGGCATCACCGCGTACTCCGCGGTCGCGCTGGCCGAGCGCACCGGCTGCACGCTGGTGTTCGCCGGCCGCTCGCCGGTGGAGGACCCGAAGGTGGCGGACGCACTGCGGACTATCAGGGAGCGTGTCGACGCGCATTACGAGAGCTGCGACGTCGCCGACGCGGACGCGGTGGCCGGGCTACTGGCCTCGGCTGGCCGGTTCGGGCCCGTGCGAGGCCTGATCCATGGAGCGGGCCTGAACGAGCCGCGCCGGATGGGTGACATCACGGCCGAATCGCTCGACACCACGTTGCGGCCCAAGGTCACCGGGCTCAGGACGCTGCTCGACGCAGCGGGCGGCGAACTGCGGCTCGTGCTCGGGTTCGGGTCGATCATCGGGCGGCAGGGCCTTTCCGGGCAGGCCGAGTACTGCATCGCCAACGACTGGCTCCGCGTGGATCTGGAGCGATGGAGCGCCGCGCACCGACATTGCCGGACCCACGTGCTGGAATGGTCGGTCTGGTCCGGCACCGGCATGGGCGTGCGTCTGGACGTGCTCGACTACCTGCGCCGGATCGGCATCGAGCCGATCCGGCCCGAGGACGGGGTTCGGGCGCTGTTCGAGGTGCTCGACGATCCGGAAGCGCCGGTGGCAGTGCTGCTGACCTCCCGGTTCCCGGCCACGGCCACGCTGCCGATGCGCGAGCCTGCGGGCCCACCCCCGCGGTTCGCGGAGCGCCAGCTCGTCCAGGTACCGGGTGTCGAGACAGTGCTGGAGGCCAAGCTCGCCCTGGGCTCCGACCTCTACCTGGACGATCACCGGGTGGATGGGACGGCGGTGCTGCCCGCGGTTGTCGGCATGGAAGCGATGGCGCAGGCGGCATCGCTGGTCGACGGCACGAGCCGCCCGCTGTCGCTGCGCGAGGTCAGGTTCCGTTCACCGGTGACCGTGGACGACCGGCACGGCAGGGCGATCCAGCTCGCCGCGCTCAGCGGCGCGGACGGGGTGGACGTCGTGCTGCGCGACGACACCGATCGGTTCGCAGGCGACCGGTTCACCGGGAAGGTGGCGGCCGAGCTGGCGCCGCCGGAGCCGAGGGACTCGGCCGAGCCGCTGACCGGGACCAGCCCGTGGTATGGCACGGTGTTCTTCCATCGTGGACGGTTTCGGCGGGTGGCGGGATACGAGCGCCTTTCCGCGTTCACGGTGGAGGCTTGGCTGAACGCCGTTGAAGATGCTCCGTGGTTCTCCCAGTTCCTCAGCGGGCAGCTGCTGCTCGGCGATCCCGCGGCGCACGATGCCGCTCTGCATGCGTTGCTCGCGTGTGTGCCGCACCGGCAGGCATTGCCGATCGGGGTCGACCGGTTCACCATATGGCAGGAACCGGCCGGGCCGTTACGGGTCATCGGCACGGAGACGGGGCATACCGCTGACGAGTACCGCTTCGATGTCGAGCTGCTGCGCCCGGACGGGGACGCGGTAGCGCACTGGCACGGGCTCGAGTTACGGGCGGTCGGACCACGAGCCTGGCCGGACGGGCTGCCGACCAGGCTGGTCGGACCATGGCTGTCCAGAAGGTTGATCGAATGCGGCATCGACGACCGCCTCGAACTGAGCACCATGCCCGGCCCGGACTCCCCCATCCGGCTGGACACTGACGGGCCGAGCTGGGCCGTGCTGCCCGCGGACGACGATACCGAACTCGACCCCGTGGACCGGAAAGTCGCCGACCTGCTCGGCGACAAGACCGGCGAGGACGTCACGTTGACCAACGCGCGGGTCCGGTGCGGCTTGGCCGCGCTGCACGGGCTCGGCCAGCACGACGGCGCGCCGATGCGGATAGACCAGATCACCGAGGACGGCATCGTGGTCGCGCGATGCGGCAGGGCACGGGTCCTCACCGCGAGAATCCGGCCGCTCGAGTCCGGAGTGCTCGGGGCCATCGCACTGGCCGACTGGAAGGCGTCATGATGGCGCGCTCCTACCGGCACCGGCACGTGGTGACGCTGGACGAAACCAACCTCGTCGGCAACGTGTACTTCGCGCACTACCTGCACTGGCAGGGGCACTGCCGGGAGATGTTCCTCGCCGAACACGCTCCCGGCGTGCTCCGTGCCTTACAGGATGGCGAACTCGCGATGGTGACGGTGTCCTGCGCGATGGACTACTACGCCGAATGTTTCGCCTTCGACAAGATCGACATCGCAATGACGTTACACGCCGCATCGGGCAACCGGATCGTGATGGACTTCGATTTCCGCCGCGGGTCCTCGCTCACCGCGCGCGGTACCCAGACGGTCGCGTGCATGCGGCGAAGCAACGGCGTCGTGCAGCCCACGGAAATTCCCGCCGATCTGGCCAATGCATTGGCGGTATTCCAGTGATGGCGGCTCGCACGAACCTACTGCTGCTCGCTGGGGCCGCGCTCGTCCTCTTCGCGTCGGTGCTCGGGTTCGTCAGTGCGTTCACCATGGACGATATGCCGGGCATGTCGATGCCGGGCCAGGCGTCCGGTGCGAGCAGACCGCTGTCCGGGATGCCGCTCAGTCACATGCCGGAAATGTGGGTGGCGGCCGCCGGGCTGGTGCTGACCATCGCGGTGGTGTTGCGTGCTCGCGTGCCGCGCGAGCACGCGGCGAGCCTGCCAGGCGGGCGAAAACGGATCACCGTCGCGGTGATCGGCACGGCGGCACTCACCATTGACATCAGCAAGACCTCCACGCTGGGCTTCGTGATTCCCGGTATGCGTGATGAATACGGGCTGGAGGCTGGCAGCGCGTCGTTGCTCGCGGTCGCCGGGCTTGCAGGCACGGCAACCGGTGCGTTCCTGTTCGGCGTGCTCGCCGACCGGCTGGGTCGCCGCGCGGCCTACCTCATCACCACGCTGGGCTTCACCGTGACCAGCATGTGCGGATCAATGCCGAACTTCGCCGGAAACCTGGTGATGTGCGGATTGATGGGGGTGGCCGTCGGCGGAATGGCACCACTGCTGATCACGCTGCTGACCGAGTCGATGGGCGGCCGGACCCGCAGCTCCGTCGTGGTCGCCCTGTCCGTGGTTGCCACCGCCGTCGGGTACCTGGTCGCGGCCGGCTCGGCGTTGTGGCTGGAGCCCGTATTCGGCTGGCGCGTGCTGTGGCTTATCGGCGTACCCACCGGGATCGTCCTTGTCGCGTTGACACCGTTGGTCCCCGACTGGATCGCGCCGGCAGCGCGGGCCGAACGACCGCGGCCCGAGCATGCCAGGGTGCTGACCGGCGGGTTGCAGCGGATGTACGCCGTGGTGATCGGCGTGCTGACTTTCGGCCTCACCACCTGGGTGCCGACGCTGGCGCGTTCGGGTGGTCTCGACGTGGGTGCCGCGAACCTGTTGCTGACCCTGGCGGCGGTGGCCATGGTGCCGTGCGCGGCACTCATCATGCTGCTTCATCACCGATTCGGACCGGTACTACTGACCGTGGGGCTGGCCACGGTGACCGCGGTGCTGCTACTGATCCTCAGTGGCACCGGGGCGGTGTCCGCGATCAGCTGGGTCTGTGCCGCGGCACTGGTCTCCGCGCTGTTCTCGGTGAACACCATGGCCGCCCTCTTTCTTCCGGTCGCCGCGGCTCTCGCGGACGGCCACGGGCGTGGGCGCACGACAGGGACGATCTCGCTGTACAACCGGCTCGGCGGGCTGTGCGGGCCACTGCTGCTTGCTGCGCTGGTCTCATCGGTATCGGAGGTGCTGATCGCGGTGGCGGCGCTCGCGTTGTTCTGCGCCGGTGCCGCCTGGGTTATCAGCCATCGTCGCCGCGCGGTACTGGCCGAAGGAAGTTGACAGCCCGGGCATTCCGGCTGAGGACAGCATTTCGGTGGTTCCGCCGGAGCGCTCCGGCGCTGCGGTGCAAACTCCACGGTCTCTACCGCCGGTTGCGGATTACTTAAGGAAGCTATACCGATATGCTTTGTGATACCGCACGGCCGCTTCTTGATCTGATGCTGTCAGACCCATCGTCGGCACGCACGGCCGCCCTGCCCGGCGGGCCCCGGCGGTCCGTCGAAGTTCAGCCGCAGTGGGCATGTCCGTGGGCAAGACGGGAGAAGGTCCGGTTGGCGGGGTTCCGGGATAGTGCTCAACAGGTGCGCGGTTCCAGAGGGGAGGCGCGGTGGTCCAGGTACGGCGAGTGATCGTCATCGGAGCCGGGCCGGCCGGGCTGGCGACGGCGATCGCGCTCGAAAGGGCGGGTGTGCACGCCGAGGTCTACGAGCGGGCGGAGCATTCGCGCAGTGTCGGCACCGGGCTCACCCTCTGGCCCAACGGGCTCGCGGCGCTGGACACCTTCGGGGCCGGAGACGCGGTACGGGCATGCGCACTGGCCGCCGACGGGATTGCCATGCGCGCGCACACCGGTCGCGTGCTGTACGAGATTTCCGGCCGGGCGCTGGATTCGATCGGCGGCCGTGGCGTCGCCGTACATCGGGCGGACCTGATCGCCGCACTCACCGGGCCGCTGGCTCCGGACCGGGTGCGTTTCGGGATGCGGTGTATCGGAGTGCGCACCGAGGGCGGGCGAGCGCTCGCCGAGTTCGCCGACGGAAGCACCGCCGAAGCCGATCTGGTCGTCGGTGCCGATGGGATCTCTTCCACCGTGCGGTCGGCGGCTGGGTTGTCGGCGCCGCCGCGGTTCGCCGGCAGCACGGTGTGGCGCGCCGTCATCGGGTTCGCGCTCCCACCCGCTCCCGGTCTGTTGACCTTTGGCCGATCGAGCCAGTTCGGCATATGGCGGGTTCCGGGTGACCGCGTCTACTGGTTCGCGTCCGGCCCGGCGCGACGCGGTCGGCACCGGACTGGTGAGTCGCGGCCCGCGGGGATGTTCGAACGATGGCATACGCCCATTCCGGAACTGCTCGCTTCCACCCCGACAGAACGGATCACGGTCACCGACCTCTACGACAGCGCGCCGCTGCATTCCTGGAGCAGCGGGAGGGTGGTGCTGGTCGGCGATGCCGCGCATCCGAGCCTGCCGAACATGGGGCAGGGAACCTCACAGGCGTTCGAGGACGTCGCGGTACTCGTCGATCGCCTGGTACACGAGCCGGATATCCGCAGCGCGTTCTCCGCATACGAGGTACGAAGGCGCGGAAGGGCCCGCGCGGCCTGGGCGCAAGCCAGGGCACTCGCCCGGATCGGAGGCTGGAACAATCCGCTGGCATGCTGGCTGCGCGAACGTATGTTGGCGGTGGCACCCGAACGCGCCCAGCTACGGCAATTGGAGCGCCTGTTCTCGTTTTCCGTCTGAGTTCCCTTCCGCAACCGGGAGGTGTGCGGGTGGGGCAGACCAATTCGTACGGTCGTGCGATGGCACAGCCGTCGAGCGGCCGGTATATTACTACCATAAGATATGGTCATCTCGACGGTTTCGGACGGTCAGGATCAATGTGCGGCCCGGCCATCGGAGGACACAGTGGACGATCTCGAACCCGGAAGTTCGCCGATGGCGACCGCTGAATCAGACGTTGTCCGCGTCAGCATTCACACCCGGCGCCCGGTCTCGGACGTGTGGTCCGCGCTGGCCGAGCCGCATTCGCTTGGTCGGTGGTTCGGTGAACTAGACCAGCCGTGGCAGGAAGGCCGCTCCGGCCGGATCGAGTTCGGCGACGGTGACTTCTTCGAGGTGACCACGAACGAGATCGTCGAGCGGCGGCTCATCTGCTTCGAATGGCGCTTCCTCGGTCTCGGTCCGCTTTCCCGGATACGGTGGACGATCACTGACCTCGATGGGCAGGCCAGGGTCATGGTCGAGGACGGCGATCCGACCCGCACCAAGGCCGAGGCCGACCAGCTGGTCGAGGGGTGGACCGACTTCTTCCAGCGGCTCGGTAGTTATCTCGAAACGGGGCAGTCGACGCGGTACGAATGGCGGGACGAGATAGACGGATCGGTCGACCTGCCCGCCGGCTCGTCCGATCCACTCGAGGCGGAGACGCTGCTGCGCTGGCTTCCGGTGGCGAGTGACGGTTTCAGGCCGAGCTGGTTTTTCATCGTCGACGAGGAGGGCCCGCGCCGATTTCCGATTACCGACTGGAATCCCGGAGCGGAGAAGCTGACGTTCGCGGTCAACGTCGCCGCCGGTGCGCCCAGCACCTTCTGTACGGTGACCGTCGAACCGGTCGGCGCGGGCACGGGTGTGCGCAGGCTTCGGTTCGAGCACACCAACTGGCGCGGACTGGGGATTCCGGACAGGAAGGCACTCCTGTTGCGGCGGCGGTTCATCATGTCCTGGATCACGGCACTTGAACACGCGCGCCATCACGCCTCGGCGCAGTAGTAACTGAACTGGGGGAATTCCGATGAAGTCGGAACCACTTTCGTTGCACACCGAGGGGTATTCCACCGAGCACGTCTCCGACGACCGTATCGCCGCAGTGCTGCGTTCGGTGCGAAGCATGCGGGAGAATATCGGGGACGAGCACTCCCTACGCAATCTCGCGCAGTCCGCCCTCCTCAGCCCGTACCATTTTCATCGGGTATTCCGGCAGGTGACCGCGTCTACCCCCGCCCGCTTCGTCGCCGCGTGCCGGATGGAGGAGGCGAAACTACTCCTGGCGAACAGTTCCGACAATGTCACCGACATCTGCATGCAGGTCGGATACTCCAGTCTGGGCACGTTCACCTCCCAGTTCAGCCGCCTGGTCGGCATGTCGCCGCGCCGGTTCCGCCGGCTCATGTCCACCTTCTCGGCCGACTCGTGTGCCGATGTGCTCGCGGCGTGCGGTCCGACCGTGTCGCCACCGGAGCGGACCCAGGTCACCGGTGTGATCGACGGTGATTCCGATTGCGGTCCGCTGGCCGTCGTCGGATTGTTTCCCTCCGGGATTCCGCAGGAGAGTCCGGCGGCGTGCGCGGTGGTCCGGGTATCGGGGGTCGTCGCCTTCGACGGGCTTCCCGACGGCACCTACTACCCGCTCGCGGTAAGTTTCCGTTCCTCGGCTACCGTCGCCGATTCCATCGGTGACGCGTCGGTGGACCATTGCCTGATCGGGGTCAGCTCGGCGCGGGTCCGGATCAGCGGCGGCCGTGCGGTCAATCGTGATTCTTTTCCATTGCGGTTGCGGCGCAGGCGGCCGATCGATCCACCGTTGGTGCTGGCCCTGCCGCTGCTGCTGGCGGCGGGTCGTCCGAATGCCGCAGCCTGACGGTCAGCGCGTTACGGAATGGTCTATCGAGACTCGTCAGCAATACCACATCCCGGGTAGACTTTGTTGGTTGTCAGATTTCTTTACCTGCAGGACTGTCAAGCGGAGTCGATGATGTCGGAGAAGCGCAACTACGGTCAGTTCTGTGGGCTGGCCGCGGCGCTGGACGTTGTCGGTGAACGGTGGACGCTGCTGATAATCCGGGAGCTCCTGGTCGGTCCGGCGCGGTTCAGCGAGATCGCCGACAACCTGCCCGGCATCGGGCCCAACCTGCTCACCGAGCGGCTGCGCTCGCTGACCGAGTCCGGAGTGATCGAGACCGCGCCGGTGCCGGGGGACGGGCGCGGCAGGCGGTATCTGCTGACCCCGTTCGGTGCCGCGTTGCTCCACCCGTTGCTGCACCTGGCCAGGTGGGGAATGCACTTGCTGACCGAGGACGACGCCGCGGCCGGCACAACTCGGTCGAGCTGGGGTTTCCTTGCTGTGCAAGCGATGATCGATCCGGACCAGGTGCCCACGGTGGACGAGAGCTACGAGTTCCGGGTTGACGACGAGGTGTTCCACCTGGAGGTACGGAACGGTACCGCCACCGCCAAGCGCGGTGCGGCCGAGGACCCGGTGCTGGTAGCCACCACCGATGCGTCGACCTTCGTGCGAATCGGCGCTCAGATGCTTGCCCCGTTCGACGCCGTGGTCGCCGGCGAGTTGAAGATCAACGGTGACTCGCGCGCGGTGCAACGATGTACCCGGCTGATCGGCCTGTCCAACACGCCGACTCCGATGCGCGAAACAGCCTGAGCGATCAGTAACTGAGGCTTCCGATCTGGCAGGAAGCGAGCAGCACTCCCCTGCCGAGGAAACCGCCCTGGCTCAGTAAGGTAATGAGCGTCGGACCTTGCGTTAGTTCCGTTCATTCCATGTCTGCCTGAGGACATTGACATCGGGATTCGGGACGGGGCCGGGTGGGACGATGGCCAAGTTCGCCGACCCCAATGGCACCTAACGGACGCTGTGCGGCGTGCAGCCAGTAGCCATCCGTCCTTTCACGACATGTTCGCCTGCGCGCCGCACAGGTGGCATCGGTGTTGCCGACCTGGTTCATCCGGACGGAGCGTTCCTTCCATACGGAGGTGTGTGCGCGACCGTAGCGGGCGGTCAGGCCGAGTTCTTCCTCGTTCTTGCTCGCTCCCTGCCGTGCAGCAGCAGGGCTGTCGCCGCACCCTCCGGCCAGCTCAGTAATCGCGGCAGCGTGGCCATGCCCGCACGCAGGGATACCGGCACCATGCCCATCCTGCGGGCCTGCGACACCGCGCCAGCGCCACTGGCCATCCCGGCTCCGCTCCACAGCGACCACTGTGCGGCGACCGTCGCGCAGCCCGGTAGCTGCGCCGCCTGCTCCAGGGTGGTTCTGCGTAGTAGCTCGTTCGCCAGCGCGTAGCAGCCGAGGCTGCGGTGGGCGTGCTCGGCGGTGATCGAACCGAAGGTGATCAGTGACCGCAGGTCAGCCGAGGGCACGGCCGCCAGCAGGTTGCGTAGGCCCGCCACCTTCACCCGCTGCGCGGCCAGTAGTTGATGGCTGGTGCAGCCTTCGACCGGTCCGCCGTACAGCACCCCGGCGCAGTGCAGCACGGCCCGCACCGGTGGAAGTATTCCCAGCGTCCCGCCCAGGGTGTCGACGCTCCGTTGCCGGTCGGTGAGGTCGAGCTGAAGCACCGTGACGCCGGTGCGGCTCGACCGCAGCCGGGTGAGATGCCGTGCCGCGGGCCCGGCCAGCTCGGTGGGGGCGAGCCGATCCACCAACACCGGATGCAGGCCGGTGCGGTGTGCCAGCACGCTCGCGGCCCGTAAGCCGAGGCCCCCGAGCCCTCCTGTCACCAGCACCGATCCGGGCACCCGCGGAGGTACCGGATCCGGAAGCCGGACCGGTTGCCACTGCGTCCTGGTGATCCGTCCGGTGTTGTCGATCTGGAACTCGTCGTTACCGTCCCGCTCGGCTCCGGCCAGTGTCACCGCGATCCGCACCGCCCGCGCGGAGGGGTTGCGGCAGAGCTCTATCGACCGGACGTCCAGCCGGGGATTCTCCACCGCGGCGGACCGCAACAGGCTCGCACCACCGGCCCCGAGGTGCACCAGTGCCAGCCTGCCACCGTCCCTCCTCGCGGCCGCGATGCCGTTCAGCAGGTGTGCGTTGTCCGTCCACCCGAACTCACCGCCGAGTAGAACGGCGGTGCCAGTGGTTCCGGCGGGCTCGCCTTCCGGAGTGAGCCGGGGCGGGGCCGAGCGGCTGGCGAACTCGCTCGCCGCCGGATGGCCAGGATGGCCGAGGAGTTGCCAGCAGCGCCGGACGAACCGGCCCGTCGGCACCGGCTGCCTGACCGCGGCGAGTACCGTGATGCCGTCAACCCCCGAGCTGGCAACCATTATCTGCGTAGCGCGGTGAGCAGGGTCGGGATGGCCTCGGCCTGGAAGTCGACGTCCACATCGAGCTCGTTGATCATCCCCTCCAGGACGAGCAGGGATACCAGCGGGAAGACGAACTCGGGTGCTGCCGCGATGCCGGAGCGACGTTGCAGGTCGAACAGCTTGGTGGCGAACGGAGCGAGCCGGAACTGGCCGGCCGTGCGGCGATGCGCGGATGCGACCAGATCGCGGATACCGGCGCGGAAGGAGTCCAGATCGGCTCCCGGCGGTACGTGCTCACTACTGCGCAACACCACCTCGGCGCATTCCTTGCCCCGGCCCATGGACATGTTCAGGAAGAACTCGGCGAACAGCCGCTTGACGTGCGACTCCAGCGGTACCACGAAGCCCGCGTCCAGCAGCACCACCTCGGCACTCCTTGTCAGGTAGAGGTTCCCCGGGTGCATGTCACAGTGCACGAGCCCGTCGAGGAACAGCATCTGGTAAACGCCGTGCAGTACCCTGCGGATGAGTTCCCTTCGTTCCTCCCTGGTCATTTCCCCTGGACCGAACCGGCCCAGCCCCGGTACGTATTCCATCACCAGCACGCCATCGCCGCTGACCTCGCGCAGCGGTTCGGGAATCCGGAAGTAACGCAAACCCGTCAGGTTGCCGCGCAGCGCGGCCAGCGCCGTTGCTTCGGCCGCGAGGTCCAGCTGCCGCAGCACGGCGAACCCGAGCTGGGTCACCATGCGCCGGGCGGGGACCTTGCGCATGCCCGGCATCCACTCCATCATCCGCGCGCCCGCGGCGAGAAGGGCGAAATCGGCGCGCATCCGCTCACTGATGCCCGGACGCCGCACCTTCACCGCGACCTGGCGACCGTCGTGCAACCGGGCGCGGTACACGCATGCGATACTGCCGCTGGCCACGGGGGTCCAATCGAATTCGGCGAACGGTAAGGCATTCGCCGTCCGGTACGCTCGCCGTACCGCGCCCTCGGCTTCCTCGTGGCGCATCGCCGGCACCCGGTCGTACAGCTGGGCGAGGGTGTCGCATACCTCCGGTGCCAGCAGATCGCGACGAGTGCTGAGCAACTGGCCGCCCTTGACGAAGGTCGGTCCGAGATCCACCAGCATTCTGGCCAGCCGTCCCCGACCGTTGTTCTCCGGGTCGGGGAATCGCGTGCCGGCTCCCCGCAGCGCTGCGAGCCCGCCCGCGCAACCGTGCCGGATCGCCGTCATGGTCCAGACACCCAGCCGGCCGGCCAGCGTTGCCCACCCGGGGTTGGAAGGTTCGCCGACGTACAGCATTCCCACAGTGGCCCCCAGCCTGACGACGTCGCGGAATCGCTTATCCGATATTGGCCCGTGGCAACGGTTTTGATCCACCGCCGTCCGAGTGACTCGGACAAGTCAATATAGATCAGTTAAGTAAACGGCCCGCAAGGCAAGCTGCGAGAAGGAGCGGTAAGGCAATCGCCATATCTTGTTGATACCGATCTACGCAGACGGGAAGGAAGCCGCGATGGCTATCGACCTTTGCAACAAATCGCCGGACTCGCTCGCGGAACGCGAGCCTGGCTCATGGGCCGACGTTGTCCCGTCGGAGCCGGCTCTGCTGGAGGATCTCGGCACCGAACAGCGTGAAGCACTCAATTTCGCGTACCGGACCACTCTGAGCAATGTGGACCCCCGCTTCGTCGCGGGTGACCCCGCGGCGTGGGCGAGTGACTTCGGCTACGCACTCGACCGGGTAGCCATCCGGCTGGACAACCGGAGCAACGACGAACTGCGCGAGCAGGCGTTGCGGCACCCGGACCCGGTCATGCGTGAGCAGGCGCTTTTCGAGTATGCCGACCGTGACCACGGGGACGCGATCGAGCTCCTCGAGGAGGCGGTCCGTTCGGACAGGGATCGCGAGGTGCGCTGGGACGCGCTGTGGGCGATCGAGAAGCTGGGCGGCGCGCGGGCGGTCAACACCCTGCAGAAGTTCCTGAACGACTCCGATCCGGAAATCGCCGAGTGGGCAAAGCTGTTCATCAGCGAGCTGCAGTCCGGTGACCCAGCCTTCGACGGCAGGGCCGGTCTCTACACGCCGGGCCGCACCTTCGACGAGACCATCTACCTGCTGATCCACTGCGATCTGTACGTGCGCCTTGACGACACGAACACGCACTGGGGCAAGATCTCGCTCGCTCCGCAGGGTCTGGCGCGGATCTACGGGCAGGCGCACGCCTGCCCGAACGTGGCGACGAGGGAGCGGCAACTCGTGATCGCCAAGACGATCTCCGGCTTGCACAAGGATGGCTCGCCGCACTGCGACAACTACCTGTTCCGTGGTTTCACCGACCGTACCCGCCGGGACCGTGGCAACTTCTTCTTCGAATCGCTGGTGCCGCGGACCTTCTTCAAGTCCGGCAGGGCCGACGACCCGAGCGCGGGTGTACGTCAGGCCAACATCGGCTTCGCCCGGTACGGGACGTGGCACCTGGAGCCGAAGTTCCAGGTGCGCGAGGAGGCCGCCATCCGGTACGTGCGCGGTCGCTTCCAGGGCTGGGGCTACGTCAACCTGGCCCGGATCGCTGGACGGCCGCTGGAGGAGGTGCTGACCCCTGGTAACGGTGTGCTCTCTACGCTGCACGATCCTGAAGTCGGCCCGATGACCAACGCGTTCATCCTGGGCACCTTCAAGGGCAAGCTGAACGACTGGGACGGCGACGGGGCCATCGACCTCAACTCGCGCGACGTTTACTCCACAGTAGACGGGGAGATCGACTCTGACCAGGACGGCGTCGCCGATCACCCCGGCCAGACCTGCTGTGACTACACGAGCCAGCTCCCGTAACTCGACGACACTCGGGCAAGAAAGGGAACCATGTCTACTCCAATGAAGCAGCCGTCCGTGGTCTACGGTCGTCCGGTCACGACCGAGGGTGTGCCGAACGTCTACGCGGGCGCCACCGTCGTACCGTGGACAGCGCCCGACCCTGGCATCGACAACCTCGGTATCAACTCGATCGACACCTTCGCCGTTCCCGGCGTCGGTGAGTACACGGTTGCCTTTGACGGCTATGTGCGGGTGGTGCGTTCCGAGCCGACCTCCCGCGAATGGTCCAAGGCCGAAGTCTATACCAACCTGATCGAGATGAAGATGGTCGGTGAGTGCGAGGAGCTCGGTAGGATCACCGTCACGCTCAACTCGGACTGCCTCTCCACCGGCCAGATCCGGACACCCTTCGACCCGTACGCGGGCGAAGGGCCCTCCGCGAAGGCGTGCCGGATGGCCGTCGGTGCGATCTTCGACATGCCGAAGTTGGGCATGAAGCTTGTGAACAAGGAGCCGATCATCCTGACGATCGATGACGTACGGCAGATCCCGCCGGCCGGTGCGCCAGGCAAGGGGCAGATCTACCGGATGCTGCCTCTGCACGACATCAACAACCTGGACGACGAGCCGGTCGCCTACGTGACGAGCCTGCGGTTCAACATGGGCGGCTACCTCACCCCCGAGGAGCTCGCCGCCAAGTAGCCTGGTTCTGCTTCGGCATTCAGCACGTGTTCGGAGAACGCGCGTCACGATCGGCTCGGCGGGGCTCCGACTCGAGTGCCGCTTCACTGCGCGTTATCCACTCCCGGCAGGCAGCCGGGTTCGTTCTCGAACACGCCCCAGCACGGAGGATGGGTGGTCCACGTCCTGGACCACCCATCCTCCTTCCAGTTCTTCCGTACCAGGTGAAGGAGCGCGCGGTGACCGAGGCGGCACGAATCGGTGAACTCCGGACCCCGCCGATGGTCAGAGGGCTTCCGTTGCTCGGCAGCTTTCTGGAATGGCGAAGGGACCACCTCGGCGTCTTCCTGCGCGCCTACCAGCGACACGGACCGGTTTTCGGCATCCGGCTCGGCCCGCAGAAGGGTGTCGTGCTGGTCGGCCCGAAGTATCACGAGTTCTACTTCCGGGAAGTAGATCGCACGCTGTCCGTGCCCGAACTCTACCGGTTCGTGGTTCCGATGTTCGGCGACGTGATGATGGCGGCCACAGACACCGACCGCAGGCGCCGCCACGTCGCGCTGCTGCAGTCGGCCTTTCAGGGTGGAAGGCTGGCCGGCTACACCGAGGTGATGGCCGAGGAAGTGGATGTGTGGTTGGCCGGGCTCGGCGATTCCGGGGAGTTCGAGCTGTGGGATACGTTCGAGCCGCTGGTGATGCGGATCGCAGCCGCGGCATTGATGGGGCCGGAGATTCGCGCCAAGGTGGAACAGTTCCGCCCGCTTCTGGTGGACCTGGCGCGGGGGATGGAATTCATCCTGCCGCCCAACCTACCCTTACCGAAGTTCTACCGCAGGGATCGGGCGCGCAGGCTGCTCACCGAGATGCTGCGTCCGGTCCTGGCGCGGCGGCGTAGGCATCCCGACCGGTACGACGACTTCCTGCAGACCCTGGTCGACGACGCGGAGCTGCGTGCCGAGGGCGACGACGTCCAGGTGGGCATGGCCCTGTGCACGATCTTCACCGGGTACATCACCACCGCTGCGCAGGCCTGCTGGACCCTGGTGCAACTGCTGCGGCACCCTGACTACCTGCGATCCGTTGTGGACGAGCTCGATGCCGGAACCACTGCCTGCCCGCGCGCGGGCGTCCGGCCCGCGCCACGCCTGGACTGGGCGACCAAGGAGTCGGTTCGGCTGAATCCGGTGATGAGTCATTACGCGCGAACAACGGCGAAGGAGTACGTGGTCGACGGCTACCGAATCCCGCGCGGCTGGCTGACCATGCTGTGTCCCGGGGTGGCGCACCGGCTTCCCGAAGTGTTCACCGATCCTGACCGCTACGACCCGGAGCGGTTCTCCCCGCAGCGCGCCGAGGACAAACGCAACCCGAACGCGCTGATCGGTTTCAGCGGCGGTTTCTACCGATGCCCCGGGCAGGCGTTCGGCACCAGCGAGATCGGCATTCTGCTGGCCGGCCTGATCACCCGGTACGAGCTTACCCCGCTGCCCGAGGACGTCCCCGCCGACTTCGACCTCGGTGTCACCAAACCCAAGTCACCCCTGCGAATCCGCTACCGTCGCCGCTAGCTACCACGCGCGTTCGTTCGATTGAGGAACGGGCTCCGCGCGGCCAACGAGTGTTCCTGACCGGCAGGCTCGCGTGCAGGAGAGCAACACGGCCGCGGACGTGTTGGCCGCTCGTTCCGGAACCGCAAGTCCGGAGAAGTACCGGAACCCACGCGAGCTCTACATTTCTGGTACCGAATCACCGGCGAAAGGGTGGCAGAGATGCCGGTCGGAGACATGAACTTCGCCGGAATTCCGGCGGTACCGGAATTCGATCTCAGGGCCGAGTCCGAGGAATTCTCCCCGCTTGGTGGAGTCGCCTACCCGGTCGCCCAGGACCGCTGGGAGCGACTGGTCACGATGGCCCCGATCCCGGCTCCCGCTGAGCGGGTATGGGCGGCGCTCACCGGTCCGGAACACGTCAAGGAGTGGCTTGCCGCCTGCCGTGGTCAGTGGGCCGAGCGCGGCCGAGAGGCCACATTGGACTTCGAAGATGGCGAGTTCTTCTACTGCTTCACCAAAAAGTCCGCCCCGCCGACCACCGGTAGGCCGGGGACGCTGAGTTACCTGTGGCGCTGGGTCGGCGTCGGTCCGGCCAGTGCGGTGACCTGGACGCTTACCCCGCAGGGTGGGCAGACCGTGGTCACCGTGGTGGAGGAGGCGACTAATCCACCGTCGGACTGGCGATCATGGAACGGTATGGGCTGGCCCGGCATTCTTGACCAACTCGCCGGGTACCTGCGCACCGGCATCAACACCCGGTGGCCGTGGCGACGGATGGGCCCCTACCTGCAGATCCCGCTGCCGGTCATGCCTTTCCCCGCCTGGGAGGCGTTGACCAGCCCCGGCGCCGTCCAGTACTGGCTCCAGCGCACCACCGGTTCGCTGGCCGTCGACGACACGATGACCCTGATGATGGGCGACGCGAGTGGGGCCATCCAGCTGCGCGTCACCAAGGCGGTAGATGCCGCGCAGGAGTTTCCCTCCTACCTGCCCTACCTCGAGTTCGAGCTGCGCCGCCCCAGCTGGACGCAGTCACTCGGCGGCCGGATGTGGATCGAGCCGGCAGGGCTGAACGCGAGCCTGCTCCAGGTTTTCCACTACGACTGGGAACGCCTGGACATCCAGGATCCGATCAGCGAGCGCAAACTACTGACTGAATTCTGGCGCAACGCCGCAGGGCGAGCGCAGCTGCTGTTCCGGGAACAGGCGCTCCCAGCCGGACCGCACGGTTGGTCGATGGGCGGTGGCGCCCCGGAGACCAACGGGCAATCCCCGGGATCCGATGTGGACATGGGCGCGGTGATGAGTTTCGCCGGGAAGGCGATGGACGACCTCGCCGGTGCCATGTCGAGCATGCTCGCGGTGCTCGGCGTACGGCTCGGTCTTTTCGGCGCGCTGGCGGCCGGACCGGCCGGCGCGGACGAGCTCGCCGAGCGGGCCGGGCTCGCGCCGAGGTACGTCCAGGAGTGGCTATGGGGTATGCACAGCGCGGGCTACCTACGCTTCGACGGGACCACCGACCGGTTCACCCTGCCTGCCGAACACGCCGCGGTGGTTGCCTCCCCGACATCGCCGTTCTCACTCGCTGCGGGATACGAGCTCGTCCCACCGATGGCCGCGATGCTGGACGAGGTGGCCGAGGCGTTCCGCACCGGGCAGGGCATCGGGCACGAGCGGTACCCGGATTCCATCTACGCCGCGATGGAGCGGATGAGCGCCACCTGGCTGGACGGCGCGCTGGTCGAGCAGTGGCTGCCTGCGGTCGACGGGCTGGTGACAAAGCTCGAGCGCGGTGCGCGTGTGGTCGATGTCGGCAGCGGTGGCGGGCGCGCGATGATCACGCTGGCCCGCCGTTTCCCCTCCTCCCGGTTCGACGGCTACGACCTTCACGCGCCGAACGTGGAACGGGCGCGGGCGGCGGCGGAGGAGGCCGGGGTCGGCGAGCGGGTGCACTTCCACGACGCCGACGCCACCGGTTCCGTGTCCGGCCCGCTCGATCTGGCAACGCTCTTCGACGTCCTGCACGACGCACCCGATCCCGAGGCACTGCTGGCGGCGGTGCACTCGGCGCTGGCCCCGGACGGCGTGGTGCTGGTCCTGGAGAGCGCGTCCGCCGATGCGGCCAGCGACAACACCGGAGCCGCGGGCGCGATCCTGTACGGCACCAGCACCCTGTACTGCGTGCCGACCGCGCTCGCCGACGGCGGCCCCGCGCTCGGGACCCTCGGCCTCCCGCACACCGAGCTGACTGCCCTGGCGGAGGCTGCCGGTTTCGGCGCGGTGGGCGAGCTGCCGGTCCAGAGCCCGATGAACGCGTTGTACGTGCTCCGCAAGTAACCACCCCGAGGGGAACCATCGTGAACGCAGTCAGCACCGTGGACCACCCGCGCTCGGTCGCCGGGTGGCGGCTCATCCTCCGATTCCTCGCCATCTCCGGTGTCGCGCTGCTCGGCGTGCTGTGCGCGGTACCGGTACTGCTGTTCGGACTGCTCACCGGCGGCCCGAAACGAGCACGGCGGCTCGGGTCACGCCTGCTGGTGTGGATCCTGCAGCTGCTCGGCCCGACCTTCGTGAAGTTCGGGCAACTGGCCAGCACTCGCAAGGACACCATGCCCCCGCTGCTGTGCGAGGAGCTGAGCAACCTGCACGACGCGGTGCGGCCGATGTCCAAGCGTCAGCGCCGGCGGGCGCTGCGCACGGCCAACATCGCCGAGCTGACCCAGGTTGACGCGAAACCGGTGGCGAGCGGCAGTATCGCCTGCGTGTACCGGGGCAGGCTGGCGGACGGCCGGGTGGTGGCGGTGAAGCTGAAGCGGCCGAGCGTCGACGACCGGATGCGCGCCGATCTCACTCTGGTAGAGGGCATGGTGCGGCTGGCGCAGCGGATGCCGAAACTGCGTGGCATGCCGCTCGCGGATCTGGTCGGCTACATGAGCAGGGCGATCCTCGGGCAGCTGGACTTCGGCCGGGAGGCCCGCAACATCCGCAAGCTTCGGGACAGCCTCTCGGTCGTGCCGCAGATCCACGTTCCCGCGGTTTATCCGGAACTGTCCACGGAGAACTGCTTGCTTTTCGAGTACCTTCCCGAGTTGAACGCGAACACCCCGGAGACCCTTCCGGCGGAAACCCGGGCCAAACTGGCTGGGCGCGCGTTGCAGGCGGCCAGCCGGATGATGTTCGTCGATGGGTTCGTACACTGCGACCTGCACCCAGGGAACCTGTACCTGACGCCGGACGAGCGGGTGGTCATCCTGGACGCCGGCTATTGCGTGCAGCTTCCACCGCGGGTACGGGACCTGATCGGCGAGTTCTTCTTCGCACTGCAGGCCGGCAACGGCCGGCGCTGCGGCGAGATCGTGCTGGAGAGTGCGGTGGATCCCGACCGGGCCGACCGGGGCCGGTTCGTGGCTGAGATGGCCGAGGTCGTCGGTGAGCTCGCCGGTCCTGGCAACCGGTTCGACATGGCGGTCTTCGGCGACGCGGTATTCACCCTCCAGCAGAAGCACGGCATCTACGCGGCCTCGGATTTCGCCTTCCCGTTGATGTCGCTGAACGTGCTGGACGGCACAGTGCGCAGGCTCTCGTCTGATGTGGACTTCCAGCGCGTCGGGACTCCCACCGGGCAATGATCTCCAGGGTTGCCAGCGTCGCAGTGTACGTGCGAGACCAGCACAGCGCGCTGGACTTCTACACCAGGGTGCTCGGTTTCGAGGTGGTCTCGGTCGAGGGCGGCCGGGCCGAACTGGAGCCCGCGGGCGGCTCGACCAGCATCGTCCTTCTCACGGGGGAACGTGCGGACAGCTGGCCGGGCGCGGTGTACTCCTGCGCCGACATCGTGGCCACCTACGAGTCGCTGCGGGCGAGCGGCGTCCAGTTCGCTGAGCCGCCCACTCGCCACCGCGGCGGGGTGATGACCACCTTCACCGACGTGGACGGCAACGCTTTCGTGCTGAGCGAGACCGGTACGCGGCAGCGCGTCACGCGGCCACTGGACGGCGGGTACGCGCTGGCTGTGGTGCGCTTCGGGCGGGAGCTGATCGATCGGGACTTCCACCGGGACATCCGGATCGCCATGATCGCCAGCGACGCCGGGCTGTCCCCGTTCCAGTTCATCCGGCTGTTCAAGAGGACCTACGGCGAGACCCCGGGGCAGTACCTCAAGCGCGCCCGGATGGAACGGGCGCAGTGCCTGCTGCGGTACAGCCGGATCGCCGTCGCGCAGATCGGCCACCGGGTCGGCTACCGGAGCCCCGGCACGTTCAGCGACCGTTTCCGCAAGCTGGTCGGGCTCTCTCCATCGGAGTACCGCAGGAAGTACTACGTGGAGCTGTCCGGATCCTGGGCTCCGTGGTACTTCGCGGCCATGTGGGCGAGGCGCTCGGCGCTGAGCGAACCGTCCGCTACGAGTTCGCCTCGTAGCAGCGACACAACAGGTCGGTGACCTCGCCGTCGACCTCATCCACCGAGCTCAGCGCGATTCGCACGGTGCCTTTCGGCAGGCTCTTGGCGGCCAGCAGCCTGCCGCCCGGCCTGGCGTCCGGCAGGTTCAGCCCGACGTCCACCCTGCTCTTCGTGCTGGCCTTGACGATGGCGAAGGTCCGCTTCGGCGACACCAGGGAGATGTAGGTCTTGCGGGCCTGCACGGTGACGTCACCGACGGACAGCGCGGCGTCCAGCACCGCATCGCAGATCGGCCGCAACTCGGGGCGGTCGGTGTACTGCTCGTCGATCAGCTCCTGCGGCTTGGTGAGCATGAACTCCGGGTAGCCGTATCGCTCGTAGACCAGCAGGTCCTGGGAATAGCCGCCGACACCCTGCTCGGCCAGCCAGGAACGCAGCCCGGGCTCGCTCGCCGGGTTGGCTTCGCGGACTCGCTCGTTCCACTCGGTGAGGTCGGCGCCGGTGCGTTCGCGCAGGCGCTCGGCGGCCTTCTCCATCATCGATTCCCAGCCGACCACTTTCCTGTCATCGCTTTGAGTCATACGTGTTATACCCTCCGCAATCGGTGTCCGTGAAGTTACTGAACGGTGGTACCCGTACACACGCATCCCGCAGATATCGCGCGGTCACGCTGCCCGGTGTGGCAACGATCTCCTCGGGAGTCCCGGTTGCGACCAACCGCCCGCCGCTGCTGCCGCCGCCGTGGCCCAACTCGATCACCCGATCCGCGCTCGCCGTGACGACCACGTCGTGCTCGACCACCACTACGGTGTCGCCCTTGTCCACCAGCCCGTGCAGCACACCAAGCAGCCTGCGCACGTCCTCAGGGTGCAGCCCGGTGGTGGGCTCGTCCAGCACGTACAGCGTATGGCCGTTCACCTTGCCGGACAGTTCGGCAGCCAGCTTCACTCGCTGCGCCTCACCACCCGAAAGCGACCGCGCGGGCTGGCCCAGCCGCAGGTAGCCGAGCCCTACCTCAGTCAGCGCGCGCAGCGGGCGGGCCACCGCCGCGGTGTCGCCGAACACGTCGAGCGCGGCGTGTACCGGCAGGTCCAGCACATCGGCGATGGTGAGGTCGCGGTAGGTGACCCGCAGGGTGGCTGCCTGGTACCTGGTGCCGTCGCAGGCGTCGCACACGACCTCGATGTCCGGCAGGAACCGCATGTCGATGCCGACCACACCATCACCCGCGCAGGTCTCGCAGCGCCCGCCCGCGGTGTTGAAGGAAAAATGGCCTGGCCGCAAGCCAAGTTCCCGCGCCAGCTCGGTGCGCGCGAACAGGGTGCGGATCGGGTCGAAGGCCCCGGTGTAGGTGGCCGGATTGGACCGTGGAGTGCGGCCGATGGCCGACTGGTCGACGCGCACCACTCGGCTCACCAGTTCGGTGCCGTCCACCCGCCGGTGCTCACCGGGGACCACCGGCTCGTCCTGCACGGCCCTGGCCACCGCTCGGTACAGCACCGTATCGACCAGTGTGGATTTACCTGAGCCGGAAACGCCGGTGACCACGGTGAAGCAGCCGAGTGGAAACTCCAGGTCCAGGTCGCGCAGGTTGTGCTCGGATGCCCCGCACACGGTCAGCACCCTGTCCGGCTCCGGGCTCCTGCGATACGGCCGCGGCGGGACCCGCAGCCGCCCGGAAAGGTGCCCGCCCGTGAGTGACTCCTCGTTGCCGAGCAGCTCCGGCAGCGGGCCGCTGTGCAGCAGCCTGCCGCCCGCCTCACCCGCACCGGGGCCGAGGTCGACCACCCAGTCGGCCGCGCGCACCACCTGCTGGTCGTGCTCCACGACCAGCACGCTGTTCCCCTGGTCGCGCAGGGTGCGCAGGCTTCCCAGCAGCCGGTCGACATCGGCGGGGTGCAACCCGCTGGTCGGCTCGTCCAGTACGTACAGCAGGCCGAACAGCCCGGTGCCGAGTTGCTGGGCCAGCCGCAGCCGCCGGGCCTCCCCTCCGGAAAGCGACGGGGTGCCGCGGTCCAGGGTCAGGTGGTCGAGACCAACCTCGATCAGGTGTTCCAGCCGGATCGACACATCCCGCATCACCTGCTCGGCCACTGCCCTGCGGTCGGCTTCCAGTTCGAGGCCGCTGAGAAAGTCCAGCAGCTCGGCGACCGGGCGCGTGCACAGCTCACCGATCGCGGTGTCCGGTCGGTCGGGGACGAGACGCACCGACCGCTGTGCCGCGTTCAGTCTGCTACCGGCGCACGCCGGGCACCGCACGGTGCGGAGGTAGCCCCCAGCTCGATCCCGGCCGCCATCGGCCTGCCGGCGCAACCAGGGGACGAGCCCGTGGAATACCTGGTCACGCCTACGGGGCCCGGTGGTCGCGCCACTCAACGGGGCCACCGGCTCGCTGGTGCCCTCCAGCAGCGTGTGCTGTACCTGCCTGGGCAGTGCCTGCCATGGCACGTCCACGTCGGCGCCGAGGTGGCGGGCCATCGCCATGGCCAGCGCGTGCTGCGGCTCGGCGGACGGCCCGCGCCACGGGGCCAGCGCGCCCTGGGCCAGGGACAGCTCAGGCCGAGGGACGAGCAGGTCGCGGGCCACCTCCCGACAGGTGCCCAGCCCCTGGCAGTCAGGGCAGGCACCGTGCGGCAGGTTGAAGGAGAACGCGCGAGGGCTCAGTTCCGGCACCGGCGCGCCGGGAGCGGCGTAGCCCACCCTGGCATAGAGAACCCTGAGCAGGTCGTAGATGTCGGTGGCGGTGCCCACGGTCGAGCGCGGGTTGCTTCCGGCGCCGCGCTGGTCCAGCGCCACGGCCGAGCAGAGGCCCTCGATCGCGTCCAGATCGGGCTTGTCCAGCTCGCCGAGCAGTTGCCGGGTGAAGGCGGACATCGAGTGGAGCTGCCGCCGGCGGCATTCGGCGTAGATGGTGTCGAAGGCCAGTGTTGACTTGCCGGAACCGGACAGTCCGGTGAACACCACCAGGCTGCGGTGCGGTAGCCGTACTACGAGTTCGGCCAGGTTGTGCTCGCGCGCCCCACGGACGATCAGCCAGTCCGGCAGTGGCCGGCCGGCAGCGGGTGAGTCGGGGTGGCAGCCAGCTGTCTCGGTTTCCACCGCGTCGGTTCGCCCTCCTGCGAGCTGCGTACAGTCCTACCCGGCATTCGATTGAGCGCGCGACCTCCGGCCGGTAACGCGCCACGGATCAGCTCGTCCACGCACCCTAGTTCAATTCAACAGGTCCTACGCCAGAATAGCCGTGAGCAGCTTGTCCGGCACCGCTCCGAGCTGATTCAGGAAGTGTAGTTCGTCCATGATGTTGCGGTGCTCGACGATCTTCCCATCGACGATCCGCACCTGTCCCATGACCTGAACCTTGACCTTCCGCCCGGTCGCCGGGATTCCCTGGAAATCTTCCCGGTGGGTGCAGGTCGCCGTCATTCTGGCGAAGAGGTCCTCGCCGTCCACGGCCAACTGCTCGATGTGGAAATGGAGGTCGGGAAATGCCCTGCGGAACCCGCCCATCAGCTCGGCCACCTCATCGCGCCCGTAGGTGCCGAAACGTCCGTAGTGCACCATGTCGGGTGACCACACGGCGAGTATCCGTTCCTGGTTGCCGGCATTCATCGCATCCACGAAGTCCCGGAAGAACTTCTTGGTCTCCTCAGGCGACATCCACGCACACCTTTCTTGGGTTCAGGTGCAGGCTACTCGAAAGGCCTGGTTCCGGACTTCTTCGATATTGCTTTGAATGATGCGCTCCGCAATTTGAGAGAAGGTCTGTTCTGGTAGGACATTCTAGGCTGCTACCGGCATGAATAATTGTTCGACCACGGGAGGGAATCGTGCTCAACGAGCTCGGCAGTGTGACTATCTTCGTCACTGACCAGGACAAGGCGCGCGAGTTCTACACCAGTAAGGTCGGTCTGGAGGTTCGCCGTGACGAGAGTTTCGGACCGATTCGCTGGCTGGAGGTCGCCGTTCCCGGCTCCGCGACGTCCATCGTGCTCTTCCCGCAGGACAACCCTGTGTACCAGGAAGACCTGATGCGCGAGTTCACCGGCTTGCAGTTCCTTACCGAAGACATTCAGTCGACCTACGAGCAACTGAGCGGTCGTGGGGTGCCCTTCACCCAGCCTCCGATGCGGATGCCGTTCGGCTGGACCGCCGTGTTCACCGACGAAGACAAGAACCAGTTCTCCCTCCTTCAGCCCTCCTGAACCCGGCGGTGAGTGAGGTGATCTCAGCGGCTTGCACCTCACCATCAGCCCACGCCCCTTGACACTGGCGGTGTGCTCGCCCAAACCGATCACTGGAGCAGAGTTTGCCGCGCAGGACCAGGTACATCACACCGTCGCGTTCAACAGCAGGCTGAGGTAATGGGCGAGAGCACGAGGCACGTCGAGCATGACACGACAGGCGATAGGTAGGGCATTCGGACGAAGATCACTTTGGCGACGTTCTACCAAGGACTCCACGCCCATCACCCACCGGATCCCCTTCCACCAACAGACCAGGCACCCAACTTGCTGAGGTCACCGCAATGACCCCGTTCATTGCGAGATTCGCAATGAACGGGGTCACTCTCGCGGTCAGCGGGTCCAGGTGACCGGAACGGACTGGACGCAGCGGATCATCGGCGCGGGAAGGTGGTAGTCGGGTTCGTAGCCCTCCCGCAGCGCGAGATTGGGCATCCGGTCCAGTAGTGCCTCGAGACCGATCCGGATCGCGGTCCGAGACCAGCCGGCGCCGACGCAGTAGTGGATTCCCCGCCCGTGGGCCACGTGCTTGGCCCCGGTGGAGCTGACCCCGCGGCGATCGACGTCGAAGGTGTCCGGGTTGGGGAAGTCCGCCGGGTCCCGGTTCGCCGCGACATAGGAGACGATCACCGTCGAGCCCTTCGGGATCAACACGCCGCTCAGTTCGACGTCCTCGGCGGCTTCCCTCGACAGCCACTGCACCGGGCCGTCCATTCGCAACCCCTCCTCCACCGCGTTTTCGACCTGGGTGCGGTCATCCACCAGCCGCTCCCACAGCTTCCGGTCGCTCAGCAGCAGGTACAGGATGTTCGCCAGCCCCTCAGTGGTGTTGCCGAAGCCCGCGCCGTAGAGCTCCATCAGGCCCCAGACCAACTCGCTCATGGTCAGCTGGGAGCCGTCCTCGGTCCGCGCGTGCACCAGCTCCGAAGCCAGGTCGTCCCGCGGGTTCGCGCGCCGGTCCTCGAACAGCGCCTCCAGGTAGCGCTGGTACTCGACGATCTCCTTCGCAGCGGCGCGCTGGTCTTCCAGCGGGTGCCCCGGTATGAACACCTTGACCCAGAGCTTGTCCCAGTACTTGATCTTTTCGTGGTCCTCGGCCGGGACGCCCATGAAGTCGAGGATCGCGCTGTTCATCAGCGGCTCGGCGTAGTCGTTGAAGAACTCCGCCGAGCCCCGCTCGATGAGGGTGTCGATGACCGCGTCGGCCTGCTGCCGGATGCGCGGCTCCCACCGCTTGATCCGCCCTGGCGTCCAGGCCGACTGAATCAGTGCCCGCAACCGGGTGTGCCCCGGCTGGTCCGACTCGTAGAGTGTCTTCGCCTTTGGAATTCCTGCGGCCAGTTCCTCCTGGACTTCGGGCGGATCCTCGGGGCCGGTCTTGTTCCCCGACGGAAAGAGATCAGGGTGTTCGAGGACGTACGCGAGATCCTGATAGGTGGTCACCACGAAGACCTTCGCGGATTCGTCGCTGACCATCCACATGTCCGAGGACATGGAACTTTCGAAGATCGGACACTCACTGCGCATCCGCCGGTAGAAGGAATGCGGATCCGTAGTCATTTCCTCGTTGAACGGATTGAATTCTACGGGGGCTTGGCTGGTCATAGTGCTCCCTGGGCAGGCGACTGGGACAGCCGTGTCGCTCATCAATGAATTTCGTCCACGGTGCACGCAAACTGCGGAGGCAAGGGGACAAATATTCGCGAGCACGTCTCGACAAAAGGTTACGGAGAGCCGAGTCGAGGTCCTTCTCCTGGATTGCTTCCCTGCCAGCACCTCTCGATGGCAGGTTCAGCCGTTCACAATCCAGTCATGCGCCCCGAGTCCGTCGCCCGGTGGCGCCAGATCAACCCGGAACCAAGGCCGGCGGTCGGCTGCTGAACACAGCGGTGGTTGTCACCTCCAGTTCGGTTTCGGCGATGACGCGACGGGTGAGCGACGTAGCCGGAGGACGACGAGACCGAGCAGGGCTGCGGTGTAGCCGCAGAGAACGGCGAGCCCGGCCCACCCGGGCAGCGGGAAATAGCCTGCCGATGGCGCGTAGTGGGCGACTACCTGTGGGAACTTCTCGCTGGTCTGCTGGACGGCGAAGCCCGCGGCTGGAGTCAGGCGCAGCAGCCAGTCGGCCACGGTGCCGGGCAGGAGCGGAAGCGCGGCCATGATGTAGGGGACGACGATCGCGGCGATCGCGACGAGGCTCACCACCCAGGCACGTCGGAACAGTGCGCCGAGGGCGAGCGTGAAGAGGGCGGCGACGGCGACTAGCCCGGCTACGCCGACGATGACCCGCAGTTCCGTGAGCGTGGACACCGGACGGACATTGCCGCCGTTGGCGCGCAGGATCGCCACGCCGACCGGTAATGCCACGCCCGCGACGGCGAGCCCGGTCAAGAATGTCACGACACCGATGACGGCGGATTTCACTGCCACAGCCCGGGTGCTGAGCGGTAGAGCGCCGGTCGTACTGGGTCGGTGCCCTCGGGTCATGAACCGGGCCACCACGATGATCACGATGGTCAGGCCGATGGCCAGGCCGATCAGGGTGTCCTCGACGTCGTAGCCGGCGACGGTACCGATCGGCCCGATATCGCCGGACCCGGTGACGGTGAACGTGCCGTTCGACGTGACGAGTCCGGGCGCCCGATGCTCGCGCTCCCACTCGGTGTGGCCCATGTCGCCCACCGGCTCGCCGCGCCATGCGGCGTCGGCCACGCCGCTAAGGGTGACGTTGTCGAAGGTGGCGGTGGCCTGCGTGAAGCGCACCTCCGAGGCGCTCGCCCCAAGGCCGGCGGGCCTGAGCGTAAGGTCTCCCGGAGACGCGGCGAACAGTCCTACCTGGACCGTCTCGGAAAGCCCGGCGAGATGAGCCGTGCCAACCTGCGTCCAGTGGGCACCGTCGGCCGACTCGTAGCCGGTGACGGTGTCGCCGGAGCGGGTCAGCCGTAGCCAGCGCGGTGCCTGTGGCGACACGCCGCCGGGGAGGCCGGCCGTGTCGTGGACGTAGTCGGACTGCATCCGCACACCGTTGCCGCCGGTGACCATGAGCGCCGCGTAGGAGGAGCCCTGCGTGACACCGTCCTTGATCATGATGCCCGCTTTCGCCCACGGCACGAGACCGGGCACGATCTCGTCGTGGTTCGGCGGCGGGTAGGTGATGATGCCCGTCATCGAGGTCATCCGGACGGTGATGCTGCCGTCGCCGGCGAGTGGCCGGTGCCCGAAGTAGAACGTGTCGCTCACCGCTTCGCCCCGCGGTCCCACCGGGTCGGTGGGACAGGCGACCTCGACGGTCCCTTGGCTGCAGGTGGAGCGGTTGCTGAACGCGAAGAGCAGTCCGAACAGGATGACGACCACCGCCGCGACAGCTAGCGCGACGATCCGGCCCCGACTGCGGAAGGTAAGCCACTCCTGGCGCGCCGCCACGGTGAAAGGTTGGTTGATTGATTGCACGCGTCCGGTTCTACGGACCGGGCCCTAACACCGTCCGAACCACCGCTGTCATGCCGCTGTTAGGTCCCGTACGGCATCCTGGAGGCCGCATACCGGGGAGAGGACATGGACAAGCTACGGCGTCTGACGCGACAAGCGCGGACAGTACGACTGCGGTTCACCCTCCTTTACGCCGGCCTGTTCCTCGTGTCCGGGATCGTTCTGCTGGTGCTGACCAACCTGCTGGCCGGGGAGCGAGTGGCCGTGACCGCGCCGGTGCGGTCTCTGCCCGCCGAGCAGACCAGCCTTGCCGCCGCGCAGGAGCTCATCCACGGACTGCGGGCCCAGCTGTCAGAACTGGAGGCGGCGCGGTCGCGTCAGCTGCTGGCCGGCTCGTTGATCGCGCTCGCCGTGATGGTCGTGGTCTCGGTGGTGCTGGGCAGGATCGTCGCCGGCCGGGTGCTGCGCCCGCTGCGGACCATCACCGCGGCCACGCGGCAGATCTCCGCCGAGAACCTGCACGAGCGGCTGGCAGTGCCGGGCCCGGCCGATGAGGTCAAGGACCTCGCGGACACCGTTGACGACCTGCTGGAGCGACTGGAGGCATCCTTCGCCGCCCAACGCCGGTTCGTGGCCAACGCCTCGCACGAGCTGCGCACCCCGCTGGCGACCATGCGGGCGTCGTTGGACGTGGCCGTGGCGAAACCCCGAGCCTCAGCCCAGACGATCACACTGGCCAACCGGTTCCGCACCGAACTCGACCGGGTCGACCGCCTCCTGGAGGGCCTTCTCGTCCTCGCCCGTGCGCAGCACGACGTGCTCGACGACGAAACTCCGGTCTCACTGCGTCATCTGGCGTCCGCGGCCCTGACAGCACGCGCCACCAACATCGCGGAGAAGAACCTGACCCTCGACGACGGCGACCTGCGGGACACCGCCTCGATCCACGGCAGCCCCACACTGCTGGCAAGCATGGTGGACAACGTCATCGACAACGCGATCGTGCACAACCAGAACGGTGGCTGGATCCGGGTCGCAACGGAAGACGGGCACGGCACCGTGGCACTCGTCGTGGAGACGAGCGGTGCGGTTCTCGACCAAGAGCACGTCGACCGCCTCACCCAACCGTTCCAGCGACTCGTCGCCGACCGGACCGGCTCGGAGCGCGGCTCCGGACTTGGCCTGTCGATCGTCGCGGCCATCACCGACGCCCACATCGGCCGCCTGCAACTGCACGCACGACCGGCAGGCGGGCTGCGCGTCGTCATCTCGTTGCCACGGACCGCGGAACGAGTTCCGGCATGAGGATCCTAGTGGTCGAAGACGCACGCTCACTGGCCGATGTCCTGGCCGAGGGCCTCCGGGACCAGGGCATGGCCGTCGACATCGCCCACGACGGCGTGGCCGCCGTCGCCAAACTCGACCTCAACCCCTACGACGTGATCGTGCTCGACCGCGACCTGCCCGGAATCCACGGGGACACCCTTTGCCAGATGATCACCGAGCGAGAGGACCGCGCGATGGTCCTCATGCTGACCGCGGCGGGTTCCCCCGGAGACCGGGTCAGCGGCCTCACCCTCGGAGCCGACGACTACCTCGCCAAGCCCTTCCACTTTCCCGAACTCATCCTGCGAGTACGTGCGCTAGCGCGCCGACGCCCAACCGCCCGCGCCCGCACCTTGCGCGGGGCAGGCATCGAACTCGACCCCGCACGCCGCACCGCCACCCGCGACGGCCGGCAGCTCGACCTCTCGGTCAAGGAATTCGCACTCCTGGAAGCCCTCCTACAGGCCAGCCCGGACTACCTCAGCACTGAGAACCTGCTCGAACAGGTCTGGGACGAGAACACCAACCCGTTCACCAACACCGTCACCGTCACTATCGGCAGGCTGCGCCGCAAACTGGGCAAACCCGCGATCATCACCACCTCGCACGGCGTCGGTTACCGCATCGCCGATCCGGCCGACCACAGTGACAGCTGACCGAAGCGGTCAAGCGGTCCCACCCAAGACGGCCGACGCTGGACACGGCCGATGACAAAGCACGACAGAGTTCGCGCAATGCCACAACTGACAAGGCTCCATCGGTAACCCCCAGGAGGCGAAGCCACAGGTCAAACGAACCGGAGGGCTACCGATGCTACGGTCGAGTGGGCCGGGCGGGGCTCGAACCCGCGGCCAAGGGATTATGAGTGGTAACGGCGTTAACGGTGTGCTGACCTGCATAAACGCAGGTACACACTAAGCACGAACCACCTAATCCCTTTCACTTGAGAGACCTCCGGGGAGTCCATAGAGGACGGCCCCGGTCGGTGACTGCCACACCGGATCCGGGGCCTTGATCGGAAGGTGGTTTCCGACCCGTGGGTAACCGTATCGTCGTGGCCGGGTGTGTCGCACTGGCCACCCTCACCACCCTTCTCGCTTACCGGTGGCGCTGCATCGCGCGCCGCGAAACCAGGACGCACCTCGAGTTGCTGACCGCGATCCGGTTCGCGCCTGCCACGCACCCCGAGGTGGCCGCGATGCTGCGGGAACGCTGCGCGGCGCTGCTCGCGGCCGTCGACGAGCACACGGCCGGAGGTGAACAGCGATGAGCGCCACCCCCGAGCAACCCATCCACGCGATGCTCACCGAACTCGCCGACGACACCCCCGTCGACCGCGACGAGCTCGTCGCGCTGCTGCAGGCGGTGACACGCACCTAGCGGGTGTCCCCGCAGCATCACCCACCCCCTTACCGGGGTGGCTGGTGCTGTCGGCGCAACCGCACCGACACCCCCGTTTACTCGGCACCGTCCACGGGGACAGCAACGCCACCAGCGCGGCCGCGACGGCGGTACACGCAGGCGGTAAGACGGGCCTCCTCGTAAGCCACCCTGGCGAGGACAGGGCACCCGACCGCAGGCCACGGACACGGGCGACACATCCGGCACCCCGCGCGTCCCAGCGACACGCGGGCGGTAGTGCTGGGCGGGATATGAATGGTGTGGGTTTGTCCCGACAGGGACCAAGGGGGGAGCCCATCAGTGTGCCCGCAGCCAGCCACAACGGCCTACGCAGGGAAACACTCCGTAAGATAGGTGTCACCGAGAGCAAGGCGACTGTGGCCGATCGGCCACAGTCGCCTGACGTTCCGCAACTATCCAATACAGACGGTGTGCGGCCTACGCGCGCGCGGGCGCGAGTTCGTGACGCCACGAAATCGCCAGCCAAGGGTGGGTGCGGCCTACGCGCGCGCGGGCGCGAGGCTCACGGCTGCTCATCGCGCTGCCGCGCCCAGTGGCCGCCGAGCTGCCGCCGTAGATCCGACATCAGCCACCGCGCCTGGCCACCCGGTGTCGTGTAGAGCGGCGTGACCTTCCCGTCCTGCCACCACCGCAACAGCGTCGTGCGGTGCACGCCGAGCAGGCGCGCGGCATCACCCGATCCCACGGGACGTTCCTCGCGTGCCACGGATGCAGCATTCCCGCTGGTAAACAGCCTATCCAGCCGTAAGCAGCCGATCCTGTCGCATGCAGCCAATGCATCCGTTACGGTGTGCGTGACCACCACCGGGGAGACACCATGATCGGCAAGGATCGGGAACTACTCGCGCGCCTGGCCAAGACCAACCGCGCCCTCGCCGCGGCCACCGTCGAACTCATGCAGCACCAGGACGGCGGCGAACTACCCGCCGAAGGGTTGCGTGCGCTGGCCGACCACCTGGCGCCGCTCGTCGACGAGCTACGGCAGCGCGCCGACCAGCTCGACGCGGCCGTGGTCGAGGTCGAGTCGTGAACCGGCTACCACGCGGCGACCGGTGGCTCGTCGCGCTGCTCGCCGTCGCGACCGTGGCGGCCGTGATCGTCGCGGTGAACGCGACCCTCGGCGCCTACTGCGGCTGAGCGCAACCACCCCCGACACCTGCACGCATGCGCAGCCATGAATACGCCAGCGGGAGTCCGAAACCCCCAGAACTCAGCGCAAAAAAAAGGACAGAAGGACGGGGGTGTCCGCGCCACCCTGACCAGGGAAAACGCCGGGTCCGTGACCTGCGTAAACGTGTTGTCGCCGGTCACGGACCCGTTTCGTCACGCGCAGACTGGCTACGGTGTGACGACGTCCTGCATGACGGCGAATCCGGTGGTGAGGGTGACGCCGTACCCGGCGACGGTGTAGGTGGCGACCGTTTCCACCCCGGTCTTGACGTCGACCTGGGTGGCGGTGCTGAGTCCGACCGCTTCGAAGTAGCGGGCACCGACCCGCAAGTTCGCCACCGTCATGAACCCGGTGGACACTGCGTTGCTCGGGTAGACCAGTGCGCCGGAGAAGCGCTGGAATCGTTCGGCGATCGTCGACCCACCGGTGGGGGACACGTCCTGCAGCAGGTGCACATCGTCGGGGTGGGCGAGGATCACCAGGTCGGCGGGGTCGTCGGAGGCGGTGTTGGCCTGGACTTGCGCCATGGCCTTGCGGATCTGCGCGGGAACATCGGCGGCGAAGGCCACCGCGGTTCCGGCGGCTGTCTCGACCGCGTCGATGAGGACCTGGTCGAGGTCGAGCGCGATGCCTACCCGGTGCATTCCGGTGATGGCGGCCGCGTCAGCCCCGATCAGCGCCTCGCGGGACATGTCGGTCCACCTGCCGAACCGGCCCAGTGTGACCGAACCGGCCGCGGACGATGCGTATTCGGTCAGGCTGGCCGCTTCGGCGGTCACCGGCTGCGCTGTGGGCAGGGTGAGCTGCGGGAACTGGGCGAGCACCGCTTCGACGGGCTGGCGTGGCACACCGGCGACTTGTGACAGCAGGCGCGGCCCGGTGAGCACGTTGGCGCCCCACGCTCTCGGCGCGCCGTGCGTGGTGGTGGTGATGGTGGCGAACCGGGCTCGGGGGTCGGCGGCCCGGACCCGCAGGGGTTCGTGGGCGTCGATCGCGGCCTGCAGGGCGGTGAGGGCTTGCGCGGTGTAGGCCAGCGGGTGCGGCGATTCCTCGGCGAACAGGCCGTTGTGGTGTCCGCTGGGGGTGTTCGGCTCCATCGGCAGCGGGCGCCGTGTGGGGTCGACAATGTCTGGCCGCTGGTCCTGCTCGTCGCGTAGCCGGTCGAGTTGCTGCTCGATCTCGGAGAAACGCGCCGTGGCTTGCTCGCTGAGCGGCCCGTCACCGGCGTCGGCGATCAACTGCCGCGCCTCCACGATCAGCCGCTCACGCTCGATTTCAGGGGCCTTTTCGGGTGCCTCAGACATAGATCCATCCCTTCTCCGCCAGGCGTAGCCGCAGCCGCGCCTGCTCAGCGTCCAATGTGGGTTCGGGTTCGTCGCCGCTGTCGCGGGTGAATCCGGCCGCGGCGAAGGCCGGCTCGTTCACGAGGCTCACCTCGCGTAGCCGGGCTTCGGAGTGCAGCAGGTGCCCCTGCTGGTCCTCGCTGTACCGCAAGGGGTCCACCCCGGCCGACAGGCCCCGGACGTAGCCGTCGCGCACGAGCTGCAGCGCCTCGTCGCCGGATGCGGTGCGGGCGAACTCGAACGCCACCCGCAGCCCTTCGGGGCCGTCGTCGAAGTCGACCGCCCGCCCGATCGGCAGGCGACGGACGTCGTGTTCGACGAACAGCTTGACTTTCGAGCCGCGTTCGCGGATCGAGCGGGAGAACGCTCCCGGCTCGAATCGGTGCCGCACCGCCATCCCGCCGAACTCGGCGGGGTGGCTCACCTGCCCGTAGGGCACGGCCAGGCCGCGCAATGTGCGGGAGTCTTCGCCGTCGTCGAGGGCGAAGTCGGCGGTGAAGATCAACAGATCGGGGGCGCTCATGCCGGGGTCTCCAAGACAGCGACGGGGAACCGTTCGCCGCATGGCGACCCTTCCGTCCGGGTGGCCCGGTGCAACCGGGTTCTGGCGCTGGGGATGCCGAGCGCGCGCTCACCGTTCATCGTAGATCACCGCTGTCCCGGCCGCTTCCCAGAACCCCGGCGTGTAGTCGGGGTGATCGTGGGGGAAGCGCTTGGCTCGTTGGTCGCAGGGTGCGTGCGCGATCGCGTCGGTGAGTTGTCCGGGTTGGCGGGTTGCGCCGCACACCATGCAGCGCGGACCGGCCGCGTTCTTCGTGGTCGTCATGATCGTTTCCTTCCTGGTCGAGGTGGTCGGCGACGAGTGCGGCGGCGTCGGCGAGCTGGCGCAGTGCGTCGGCGAGCAGCGCCGCCTGCTCGTGCGTCATGCGGTTTCCCTTCGGTAGCGCGGTGGTCCGCTCGTCGGCCGGAACTGTTCGGGGTTGTCGTCGAACGCCTTGCGGACGTAGCGGGTCGGTGCGGCTACCTGCTTGCCGCGTAGGAATCCGGTCACGGTCTCGGTGATGTCTCGGCGGTCGTAGCGTCGTCGTCCGTCGATCTGTTCGAGTCCTGCGGCGACGTAGTCGATCGCGTCGGTGTAGGTCTCGCGCGCGCGTGAAGGTTCCTGACGTGTTCCTGAAGGTTGGGGGGTCATAGCTGTGACCCCCTTTTGAACGTCAGATGACCCCCTTTCGACGTCAGATGACCCCCTTTCCGTCTCAGAAAGCGGGTCACAGCTATGACCCCCTTTCTGGTCGGAATGAGGGTCATAGCTGTGACCCCCTTTCGCGGGGAAGCGGTACACCGTGGCTTGGCCGCGGTAGCCACCTCCGACGCGTTCGAGTAGCCCCCGCTGAACGAGCCCGCGTAGCACGCGCTTGGCGGTCTCCGGGCTCGCGCGCATCCGGCGCGCGATCTCCGCGCGGCTCGGCCATCCGGTACGCGTGTGGTCGTTCGCCCGGTGCGCGACGGCGACGAGCGCGAGCACCTCACGCGCGGTGAGGTCGGCCGGTGTCTCGTCGAGCGCCTGCTCGATCAGCTTGATCCCCACTACCGGCCCTCGTTGTCCTCGCGGCGCTTGGCCTCGGCCGCGATCGCGACCAGCTCGGCGCGGATCCAGCTGGTGTTGGCCGCGCGGACGTGCTCGCGGCGACACGACATCCGCCGGTCACCAGCACACACCCGGCAGGCCAACTCCGGCAGGGTGCGCGGCGGCACCCACCCGTTCCATCGCGACGGCTCAGACAGCCGCAGAGCGGCTTTCAGCCGGTCGGCGAGGTCCGGGTGCCGCAGCACCCGGTTGCGGCGCTCCTGGTTGCGTGTGTGCTCGGTATCGCGCATGGCGACGGCTTGGCGGACGCGGTGCTCGACGTTGGCGCGATGCTGCTCGGGGGTGTAGCCGCGGTGGTTCTTCTCCGCGGCGAGCAGCTCTCCATAGACCTGTCCCCACAGGGTGGTCTTGCCGCGCTTGCCGACCCAGTGCACACGCCGCTTGTCGGACGCGTCGGCTACGCTGGCCTCGGATCGCCACCCGATCTGTGTGTCGCCCGCCTCGGTTCGCCCGCCGGGGCGGGCTTCTTCTGTCCTCACGCAGCCCCGCCCTTGGCCTTGCCTCGGCGGCTGCTGCGCGCGCGGGCGGACTTCAGCGCCAGGCTGGTGAAGTAGGCCTTGCGGGCGTGTTCGGCGCGGCGTGCCCGCTCGGCAGGGTCGAGCACCCGGTCGGGGTCGACCTCGTTCTCGAAGCGGTCGTTGAACGCCTTGCGCGCGGGTGCGGTGTTGGTCTTGCCCTGTGCGTGGAGTGAGTGAGCGCCGAGACGCGCGCGCAGGATGGTCCAGTCGCTGGGCTGGGGTGGGTGTGCCACGATGGAACACGCTCCTTCGGGAGTGAGCCCACCTGTTGGTGGGGTGCTGGCCCGACCCCCGGTGAGTTTGGCGACCTAGCGGGGGTCGGGCTCTTTCAATTTCTGAACGCGACGAACACTATCAGGCGATGTGCTTTGTGTTGCCGGTGCTCCCATTTCCTAGCGTGTCGTGGCCGGGTTGTTCTGGTTAGTCGACGTTGGCGCCTATGGTGCGCCGTGGTCCACAGTGGTGCGAGCGTCTCACCTGTTCAGGTGGGGTAGCCAGAACTAGTCAGGCATTGTCAGGCATGGTTTCGCAGACCCGATGTCTCAAGATGTCCATCGGTGACCAGTCAATTCGGGTCAAATCCAGTCACAGCATTTTGCAGAATTTCGCAGAGTCGCGCGGGGTGACCAGCAAGAATGCTTTTCGACGCTCACAGCTGATCACCAAGACCCATCCGCCGATGCGCCTCCCGCGCCCGCTCGTCGGCGGCCGAAGCGCCATAGCGGCCGACCATCTCCCGCGACCGCCACCCAGCCAACCGCATCAGGTCCTGCTCCTGGCCGCCGTCGGCCAACCACCGGTGCGCGAAGCTGTGCCGGAACCGGTGCGGATGCACGTTCGGCACCCCCGCATCCTCCGCGCGCCGCCGAAGCACCTGACGGATGCCGTACTCCTTCAGCGGCCCCTTGCGGCCGATCCACAGTTCATCGCGACCGGCCGCAGGCTTCTGCCGCGACCGTGCCCGCAGGTAGCGGCGCAGCGCCTCACCGGTCTTCGAACCGAACGGCACAGCCCGAGCACGGCGACCCTTGCCCATCACGTGCGCGACGTCCGCGTCGAAGTCGATGTCGTCGACCCGTAGCGGCGCGATCTCGCCGATGCGCGCCCCGGTGTCGATGAACATGCGAACGAGCGCCTCGTCGCGGCGCTGCTCGAACGTCTTGCCCTTGCAGGCGTTCACCAGCGCGCGAAGCTGGTCCTCGGTGAGCACGTCCACCGGCTGTTCCGGCACGGCCGGTGGGGACATCTTCGCGAACGGCGACGCCTCGATCTCGCCCTCAACTTCGTCGAGCCAGCGGAAAAGCTGCTGCAGGGACCGGTAGTGCTTGGCGATGTTGGCCGCCGACAGCGGCTTGCCGGTGCGCTTGTGTGGTCGCTCTTGCAGGTGCACGAGGTAGTGCTCGATGTGCTCGCGGGTGATCGCGCTGGCGCTGGTCGGCATCCCACTGTCGAGCAGGAACGCCAGGAACTCCTGAGCGATCAGCAGGTAGCTGTTGATCGTCGACGGCGCCTTGTTCGCGGCGCGCAGGTGACGTTTCCAGTCGGGCAGGAGTTCGCGGAGATCGTCGAGCGGGACAGCGGCGGTGTCGGGAGTCGTCATGCCACGAAAGGCTAGCCGCCAAGTCCCTTGCGATCCAAGCGCTGTGCGGGATAGGGTTCCGGCATATTCCCTGGTGGTGGGCCGGGTCGGACTCGAACCGACGGCCAAGGGATTATGAGTCCCCTGCTCTAACCTACTGAGCTACCGGCCCTGACCGGGTGGATCCGGTCGTGCGGTCTCTGATGTGCCGCTTGTCGCACTATATAGCTCCGCCACTCTCCTCTGTCGATCGCCACGCCCTACCCCTGCCGTGGCGGCTAACCTCGAACTTGTCGTTGACAAGATTCCCCAACTGTCAGGCAATCTATCCAGCGACAAGTTTCGGGTCTGAAACGGGAGAGTTCATGGGTCCGCTGCTCGCCCTCGTTGGCATCACGTTGCTGCTCATCGTGCTCGGCAGACGTCGCTGGCACGTTGCGTTGCGCGGCGGACTCGCCGTCATGTTCACCATGGCCGCCACGCTCGCCGTACTCCACGCCTACCGTCCACTCAGGACAACGCGCCGGGCGGCGGTGGGATAGTCAGACCCACACGACCTCGCCGTGAGCCGTCACCGAGGGCTCGTTTCCGGCCTCGGCGAATGCCGACAGCGCCCGCACCAAGCCCCGCCGAGCCTCCGCGGGCATGCGCTCGACGATACGGCTCACCTCGGCCCGCCTGCGCTCGGTGACGGCTCGCACCACCGAGGCACCGACCTCGGTGAGGCCCACGAGCAGCTCCCGCCGGGAATCGGGATTGGCCTGCCTGCTGACCAGCCCACTGACCACCAACCGGTCCACCATCCGCGTCGCCGTGGACGGGTTGACCCCCAGCTGCTCGGCCAGCGTGGTGAGTTTGCTGCGCCCGCGGCTCTCCAGCACCACAAGCAGCCGGAACTGGGGAATCGTGATCGAGTCGTCGACCGCGGCGATCGACCTGGCCGAAACCGCCACGAGCAGTCTTGATGCGGTCAGCACGGCATCGGTGATCGTGTCGACATCCTCTGACATGCCTCCGTTGTACCGCACCACCACTACTGCTGCACTGGACAAGTGTTGCATAATGCAATGATGTCTCGCGGCTTGATCTGGTTACGGCAAAGCTCGTCAGGGTTGGCCACACTCTCCGTCATGATCGGCGCGGCGGCGGGTCTCGGTGCGATCGCGTTCCGCTGGCTGGTCGAATCGTTCACGTGGCTGTTCTCCGGTCACGCCGACTACTCGGTGGCGGGCGGCGAAGCGCACCCTTGGCTGCCCGCACTTGGCCCGTGGTTCCTGCTGCTCGCGCCCACACTCGCAGGCCTGCTGTACGGCCCGCTGGTACACCGCTTCGCCCCCGAAGCACGCGGGCACGGTGTCCCGGAGGTGATGTACGCGGTCGCGGCACGCGGCGGCGAGATCCCGGGCAGGGTGAGCGCGGTCAAGGCGATCGCCTCGGCACTGTGTATCGGTTCCGGCGGCTCGGTCGGCAGGGAAGGCCCGATCGTGCAGATCGGCTCAGCGCTGGGGTCGGCGTTCGGGCGGGCGATGCGGCTGCCCCGTTCCCGGCTGCGTGTCCTCGTGGCCTGCGGCGCGGCAGGTGGCATCGCGGCCACGTTCAACGCACCGTTGGCGGGCCCGTTCTTCGCGATGGAACTGCTGCTGCGCGACTTCGCCGCGGAATCGTTCGGCGCGGTGGTACTGGCCAGCGTCACCGCGAGCGTGGTCGGCCGCGCCGTACTCGGCGACGAGGCGTTCCTGAACCTGCCCAGCTTCACCCTGCACCACCCGGTGGAGTACCTGCTGTTCGTCGTGCTGGGTGCGCTGATCGGCGCGATCGGCGTGCTGTTCGGCCATGTGCTGCACGCGGTGGAGACGCTGTGCGACCGGATATGGCGCGGACCGGAATGGCTTCGCCCCGCCGTTGGTGGCGTCGCGGTAGGCGGGCTGCTGTTGGTGCTGCCGCAGCTGTACGGCGTGGGCTATCCGGTGCTGCAGAACGCCTTGGGCGGCGAGTACCTGCTGGGTTTCCTGCTGATCTTGCTTGTGGGAAAGATGCTGGCGACCAGCCTCACCATCGGGGTCGGCGGGTCGGGGGGCGTGTTCGCGCCGTCACTGTTCATCGGTGCGATGGGCGGAACGGCCTTCGGCATCGTGGTACACACCTGGCTTCCGCAACTGACCACAACCCCTGGCGTGTACGGGCTGATAGGCATGGGCGCCGCCTTCGCGGGCGCGGCACACGCACCGATCACGGCTGTGATCGTGCTGTTCGAACTCACCGGCCAGTACACGATCATCCTGCCGCTCATGACCGCGATCGTCGTGGCCACACTCGTCGGCAGGGCGCTGTCGACCGACACCATCTACACGCGAAAACTGCGCGGGCGCGGCATCGAGGTCGAGGCCGGCACGGCACCCGCATCCGCTCACCGCCTACCCTGATCGGGTTGCGCGAGGCGAGAGGATGATCCGTGAGCGAGGTCGGTGATCTCCTGGCGGGCCGTTACCGGCTGCGTCGGCATGTCGGCACCGGGGCTATGGGCGTGGTGTGGGAGGCCGCCGACGAACGACTCGGCCGCACGGTCGCGGTGAAGCAGCTGCTGATCCAGCCGGGGCTCGACGCCGCGGGCGCGGAGGAGGCGAGGCAACGGGCGATGCGGGAGGGTCGCATCGCCGCGCGGCTACATCATCCGAACGCCATCGCGGTGCACGACGTCACCGAGGACGCCGGGCTTCCGTTGCTGGTCATGGAGTTCTTCCCGGCACGCACACTCGCCGACGTGCTGGCCCGCGAAGGCGCGTTGAACGCAGTCGACGCCGCGCGGGTCGGCACCCAGGCCGCGGCCGCGCTGGCTGCGGCACACCGCGCAGGCATCGTGCACCGCGACGTCAAACCGGCCAACGTGCTCATCGCCGAGGACGGCACCACCAAGCTCGCCGACTTCGGCATCTCGCACGCGGGCGGCGACATCTCGGTGACCAGGGCGGGCGTGGTCGCGGGCACCCCCGCATACCTCGCACCGGAGGTCGCAAGGGGACAGCAACCCAGCACAGCCTCCGACATCTACTCCCTCGGCGCGACCGTCTACACAGCCGTGGAGGGCTCTCCGCCGTTCGGCGACGACGAGACGAACCCGCTGGGAGTGCTGCATCGGGTCGCCGCGGGCGCGGTACCGCCGCCGGGCCGAGCGGGTGTGCTCACCCCTGTGCTGCTCGGCATGCTCGCCGACGACCCACGGCTGCGCCCCACCGCAGAGCAGGCTCGCGAAACGATGCGGGCGATCGCCTCCGGACAAGCCCCTGATCTCGACCGCACTCAGCCGATACCGGCGGTGACAGGTTCCCCCACGCAGGCACTGAGCCGCGCCAATGCGGGCGGCACGCGCCTCGACATGAGCCCGGCCGTCGGCAGCGAACCGGTGCGGCGGCGAACCAGACCCTGGGCCTACGCCGCGGCGGCGATCGGCGCGGCGTTGCTCGTGACGCTTGTGCTCACCCTGACCAACGGCGACGACGCACCCTCCAACGCGACCGCCCGGCAGCCGACCACCACCGCACCCACCTCCACCACGCGATCGCTCACCCCTGCCGAGATGGAGGCCGTGGTGGCGGACTTCTACGCGCAGCTTCCGGACAACACGGACGCGGCGTGGGCGCATCTCGGCCCCGAACTTCGAGCCGAGGGCCGCGACGACTTCGACGCGCGCTGGACACGAGTCAAGAAGGTCACCGTCGTGTCCGCGCCCCGCTCCACCGGTGACGACACCGTTCATGTCGGCGTGGACCTCGCCATGCGTGGAGGGGCCACGATCACCGAGTTCCACCAGTTCGAGTTGATGGTGCTGGACAACGCCGTGGTCATCGGCACCGACACCCTGCTGCACCGGCAACGTACCGCGCCACCCCAGTCGGACAAGGACGGCGAGGGCAACAAGGACGAGGAGAAGAGCAAAGGCAAGGACGACAAGAAGGACGAGGACGGCTGAGGCGCTGACGCGTGCGAGCCTGCTCGTGCAGAGTTCAACCTGACCGACGAATTGTTGAACAATCCTCTCGTTGTGCTAAGTTGTTGAACAACTAGCGGCTCAACGGGCGGAGTGAGGGATGCGAGTTCACCCCTACGGCGAGCAGGCTCTTCTGGTCGACGTCGCCGACTTCGAGACCGTTCTCGGACTGCATGCCGCTCTCACCGAGAATCCTCCGGCAGGGGTGACCGACCTCGTGCCGGGCGCCCGCACCGTGCTGGTGTGCTACGAGCCCTGGGTGACCGACGCCTCGACGCTGACCCGGCGAATCCAGGCCACCACACCAGTCACTGTCGAGCCGCCCGAGGGTGACCTGGTGACCCTTCCCGTGGTCTACGACGGAGAAGATCTCGCGGAGGTGTCACGGCTGACCGGTCTGGGCATCGACGAGCTGATCGCCGCACATGCGGAACCGGAGTACGTCGTGCGGTTCGGCGGGTTCGCCCCCGGCTTCGCCTACCTGACCGGCCTGGACCCACGGTTGCACGTGCCGAGAAGACCGAACCCCCGGCCGAGTGTGCCCCCCGGTGCCGTCGCGGTCGCCGACGCCTACACCGGTGTCTACCCGCAGACCGGACCCGGGGGGTGGCAACTGCTGGGGCGCACCGACGTGGCGCTGTGGGACCCCCACCGGCGGCCGCAGGCCCTGCTGCGCCCTGGAGCGCGGGTGCGTTTCGACCGAGTCACACACCTGCGTACTGATGTGTCCACATCGCACCGATCGCGGCGGATTGTGGGCACACCCGTCCCCGGCGATTCGGTGATCGAGGTCGTCGAGGCGCGTGGCATGTCGACCGTGCAGGATCTGGGCAGACACGGCATGGCAAAGCTGGGAATCGGGCATGCCGGTGCGGCCGACCCTCGCTCGGCCAGGCTGGCCAACCGGCTCGTCGGCAATCCCGACGGCGCCGCGTGTCTGGAGGTGACGTTCGGTGGGCTCACCCTGCGGTTCCACCGCGCGGCCAGGGTCGCCGTCACGGGTGCCCCGTGCCCCATCAGTCGTGAAGGCTACGGCGAAGCGATGAACACGCCCTTCGCCGTGGCAGCGGGCGAGCAGGTGGTGATTGGCAAACCAGCCACGGGAGTACGTACCTACATCTCCGTGCGCGGCGGAATCGGCGTGCCACAAACGCTCTCGTCACGCTCGACCGATGTCCGGGCAGGCTTGGGTCCCACACCACTGACCGCGGGTGATGTCCTTCCCATCGGGACCGACCAGCTCCAGCACCAACCCGCCTACACCACCGCGCCGGTTGCCGATCCGCCGGGCAGCAGCCTGATCGTGCGCATCACCGCCGGACCACGAGCGGAATGGTTCGCGCCCGATGCGTTGGACGTCCTGCAGGACGCCACCTACGTCGTCTCGCAGGACAGCGATCGAACGGCCGTCCGGTTGCGAGGACCTGCCCTGCGGCGATCGATTCACCGTGAACTCCCCAGCGAGGGCATGGTTCCCGGCGCCATCCAGGTCCCGCATTCCGGACAGCCGCAACTTCTGCTCGCCGACCATCCGGTGACCGATGGCTACCCCGTGCTCGCCGTTGTCACCACGGAAGATCTGCCCGTGGTGGCGCAGGCCAGGCCCGGCCAGCACGTGTCCTTCCAGGTCGTGAACTGAACTTCTTCCCCGCTGTCCTCACTGTACCGAGCGCGCGGGATCAGGAGGTTGCCGTACCGTTGCCGTGGCAGCTGGTTCCGTGCCGTCGATCTACCTGCTGACCTGCGAAAACGTAACCGAGTAGCCGATTTTCGTTGTCAGAGCGGTGCAAGCGACTACCGGGACAATTCTTGTCATGGCGATAGGAAAGGTCAAGTGCGGAGTATGTGGTGACGGCAGCGGCTGGTTACTCGAGACCGTGATAGACGCCGAAAACGGTATGGTGACCTCTCGCGAGGTGCCGTGCGATGCGTGCCTTGTCCACTCCCGGCCCATTCCCGACAGGCAGGTCCGGCACCACAGTGGAATCCGGGGTCGCGCGATGTCGTGGCTACGCAGGCGAGTGGGCTCGCGGACCTAGCGGCCGAGCGGCTCAAGCTGGACCGCGCTCGGCGTGCCGCGCACCCTCCGTGGTGAGCCGAGCCCGCACCCGCTCGCCGAATCGCCCGACTCGGTGCTGACAGATCAGCCCGTCACGGACGAGCCTGCGGGCACCGAACTGATCGCACCACGCGACACCGTCCACAAAGAAGTCCGGTGCGCTGCCACAGGAGAGTTCCACTCGACCGGAAGCCACGGCACGCAGCAGTTCCCGGTCCCGGTTCGTCAGATCACGACGTGAGGCGGCTTCCGGCATGTCCGGCTTCCTCCAAGCTGGCTCGGTGGATCAGGCGGCTCGCGCGGCCTGCGCTGCAAGTGCGTCGAGGGCGACGAAACGCAGGTGCTGTCCCGGCCTTGCCTGCGCGGCTTTGTCGAGATCGGCGGAGAGCACCGTAGCGATGGCGGGAAAGTCACCCAGCACCGGATGGTTGACCAGGGACAGCGTCGGTTTACCCGAAGGCGGAACGAGCAGGCCGCCCGCTACCAGTCCCTCACTGGGCAGGTCGCCGTGCCGAACCCGGGTGAGAGCCGGCCCGTCGAGCCGAACGCCGATCCGGTTGGTCTCCGAAGTGACCACATAGGATTCGGTGAACAGTCTCGTCAGGGCGGACCTGGCGAACCAGCTGTCCCTCGGGCCGGGGACAACCC
This sequence comes from Saccharomonospora amisosensis, assembly GCF_011761185.1. Taxonomy (NCBI): domain Bacteria; kingdom Bacillati; phylum Actinomycetota; class Actinomycetes; order Pseudonocardiales; family Pseudonocardiaceae; genus Saccharomonospora; species Saccharomonospora amisosensis. The sequence goes on from NZ_JAAOYM010000001.1 coordinate 3,491,821, forward strand.
GCAACACCAGGTCGTCGGTGTCGAACCGCTGCGACGGCCTTCCTTCCATGGGCCGGATCGCGGGTTCGGGGCCGACCGGCAGTCGCACCCCCGGTGCGAGCGGAGCCGGACCCAGCCCGGACAGCAGGTCGGTGGATCGGGAACCGAGGACGGGTTCGACATCGATGCCGCCGCGTACCGCCACATAGCTGCGCAGGCCACGCCGAGCGGCCCCGAGCCGAAGAGTGGCTCCCGCCGCGAGGCTGATCAGCGTGTTCATGGCTTGGCCGCATCCGCCCGCCGTGAGCTCGCACGGCGCGCCCGTGACGGCCACGGTAACGGCGCTTTCCGCCCGCAGCTCCAGACCACCCAGCGTGGCCTCGATGGCGGCGGCATTCTCGTCGTTGCCAACCAGCCGGTTGGCCAACCTCAGCGAGCCACGATCGGCCGCGCCGCTCTCCCCCACTCCTGTCGCGGCGTATCCGGGCCTTCCGAGGTCCTGGATCGTCGACAATGGACCGCTTCGCAAGATCTCCAATGTCGCACCCACCATGTCTCCTGGTTCCCTTATCTCCTTGGCTACCTGCCGCCCGGGCTTGGTCCTTCAGTTCACGACCGCGACCGTGGCGGGAGCGAACGGTTTCAGTCCCACCCCACCAGCGGTGAGCGCGGCCCGGACCTCCTTCGCGATTCCCACGGCGCCGGGACTGTCGCCGTGCACGCAGATCGATCCGGCGCGAACAACGAGCTGACTGCCGTCGATCGCCTCGATGGGTTCCCCCCGCGCGATGCGAAGGCAGCGCCGCGCGATCTCCTGCGCGTCGTGCAGTACCGCACCGGGCTGCCTGCGGGAAACCAGCTTCCCGTCCGGTGTGTAGGCCCGGTCGGCGAACGCTTCGTGCACGGTGCGCAGTCCCGCCTGTTCGGCCCAGCCGAGCCAGTCGGAACCGGCAAGGCCGAGCACCACCAGCGAGGGGTCGTACTGGCGCACCGCCTCGATCACCGCGAGCGCCTGCTCCTCGTGCTCGGCGATCGCGTTGTAGAGGGCACCGTGCGGCTTCACATAGGTCACCTCGGTGCCCACCACGCGCGCCAGTCCCGACACCGCACCGATCTGGTAGATCAGGTCATCGATCAGTTCGACGGGGTCCATGTCGATGAACCGGCGCCCGAAGCCCGCCAGGTCGCGGTAGCCGACCTGAGCGCCGATCGCCACCCCGTTCTCGGCCGCCTTCTCGCAGGTTCGGCGAATCGCACCCGGGTCTCCCGCATGGAAGCCACAGGCAACGTTGGCGCTGGTGACGATGTCGAGCAGCGCCGCATCGTCACCCAGCGTCCAACGTCCGAAGCCTTCCGCGAGGTCCGAATTGAGATCCAACTGCCGGTCCTCAGCTCCAGAGTGCGGTGATGCCACTGAGTGCCTTCCAGCCCAGGTACAGCGTGAGCAGCCAGGTCACCACGCCGATGCCCATCAGCCACTTCGGATAGTTGTAGCCACCCAGCAGGTCCCGCCGCCTCGCCGCGACCCACATCAGCACACCGAAGCCCACCGGCAGGATCAGACCGTTGAGCGCGCCCGCGAGGATCAACAGCGTCGTCGGCGCCTGCTCCATCAACAGGAACGCGGACAACGAGATCGCGATGAAGGCGACGACCAGCCAGTTCCGGCGACGCTCCAGTGCGGGCGAGAACGAAGCGATGAACGAAACCGAGGTGTAGGACGCACCGATCACCGATGTGATGGCCGCACCCCAGAGGATCATGCCGAACAGGCGCAGCCCGACCTCGCCCGCGGCGTGCTGGAACGCGTCGGCCGTCGGGTTGCCGTCTCCGAGCGTGACGCCCGCGGCCACCACCCCCAGGATGGCGAGGAACAGCACGATCCGCATGACACCGGTGACCAGCAACGAGACAACCGAGCTGCGGCTGACCTGAACGACCTGCTCCGGACCCTTCACCCCGGCGTCGACGAGCCGGTGCGCGCCCGCGTAGGTGATGTAGCCACCGACCGTGCCACCGATCAGCGTGGTGATCGCCAGGAAGTCGACCTCGTCGGGGATCACCGACTGGCGCATGGCCTCACCGACGGGAGGGCCCGAGGCGATCGCGACGTAGATGGTCAGCGCGATCATGAATACGCCGAGCACCACCACGATGCGGTCCATCGCCACGCCGGCCTTCTTGCTCAGGAAGATCCCGATCGCGATGATCGCGGAGATGGCTCCACCGATCTTGACGTCCACACCGAACAGCGCGTCGAGACCGAGCGACGTGCCCGCGATGTTGCCGATGTTGAACACCAGGCCACCGAAGACGACCAGGGCCGCCATCACGAACCCGAGCCCGGGCAGCACCCGGTTGCCGAGCTCCTGGGCTCGCATCCCCGACACACCGATCACACGCCACACGTTCAGCTGCACCGCGATGTCGATCAGGATGGACAGCAGGATCGCGAACGCGAAGGCGGCGCCCAGTTGCACCGTGAACGCCGTCGTCTGAGTGATGAAGCCGGGGCCGATAGCGCTGGTCGCCATCAAGAAGATCGCACCCAGCAGGGTCCCCTTGCTCACACCTGACCGTGGCTTTTCCACGGTCGAGTCAAGTTGTTCCGCCATGAGAGAACTCCGATCTGTGCAGTGCGACACAAGGTATGAGTTGTTGAACAATTCTGCAAGAGCCTTGTGCAACGTCTTGGTTAACTCCAACTCGTGACCGCCAGCGACCTGCGGCGGTCGGGTTCAACGGGCGGTACCCGTAGTCGTCCCGCACTCGCGACGACCGCGATGACCGCTAGCAGTGGATTCGGCCCGAAGCGCGCCGGTTCCGCCTCGGCACCCGACTGCCAGCGCCAACCGCAAAGCTCGACCGCGGAAGTGGGTTGTTGCCCGGCACAGCGTGAAAGGTGTGAGGCAGGTGACCACTCGGTGAAAACGGCCGAGGTGGAAGGCACCACCGACAACGACCCGCCTGGCCGACACAGCCCAGGCACCGGCCTGCTGGCCGACTACCTGGAACGCATCGGCCGCACGAGGCTGCTCACACGCGAAGAGGAGATCCAGCTCGCGAAACGGATCGAGGCGGGTCTGTACGCCGAGCACCTACTCACCCAGCACCCCGACGACCACGACGCCGGAACCCGGGTAGCGCTGCTGGCCGTGGTAGAGGACGGCGCGGCGGCCACCCGGGAGATGCTGGAGGCCAACCTGCGACTGGTTGTCAGCGTCGCCAAGCGATACGTCGGCCACGGCATCCCGCTGCCCGACCTGATCCAGGAGGGAAACATCGGGCTCATCCACGCCGTGCGCAAGCACGACTACAAGCTCGGTTTCAAGTTCTCCACCTACGCCACCTGGTGGATCCGGCAGTCGATCACGCGTGCCCTGACCGACCAGTCGCGGTTGATCCGGTTGCCTGCACGCGTTGTGGACCAACTGAACCGCGTCGCCAGGGCACGCAGAGACCTCGTGGTGCGGCTGGGCAGGCAGCCACAGGCGGAGGAGTTGGCTCAGGAAAGCGGGATGACCGTACTCGACATCATCGAGTTGCAGGGCTACGACCAGGAACCCGCGAGCCTCGACGAGCACATCGGCGAGGACGCCACGACCAGCCTCGCCGACCTGCTCCGGCACCACGAGCACAGCGATGACCTCGCCGACAGCGTGTCCTACCGGCTGCTGCGCGCTGACATCAACGCCGCGCTGGCGACACTGCAACCCCGCGAACGCGATGTCATCAGCCGCCGGTGCGGGTTGGACGACGGACGCCAGCGCACGCTGGAGGAGATCGGGCGCGAGTTCGGGGTGACCAAGGAACGGATCAGGCAGATCGAGCGCCGCACCCTGCGAAAACTGCGCGAACCCGAGCGCTGCGAGCGCCTTCACAGGTACGTCTCCTGAGCTGCGGGCCCGCAGGCGGGACTTTCGGCCCTTCCCCTGCCACCGCGACGACAGCGAACCTTCGGGTCACCTCACAACGCGGTTTGAGGGAGGCAGCCATGCCCACCACCCAAGAACGGCGAGCCACGACGGAATCGACCATGCTCGCCGACCGGTTCGCCCCGCGCTACGACGTCATACAGACCGAGCACGTCGTGGTGGACGCCAGCCCCGAGCGGGCGTACGAGTTCGTGCGGGCGCTCGACTTCACCGATGTCCACACCACGCTGGTGGACGCGGTGCAGTGGCTCCGAGCGCTCCCGCAACGCTGGCGCGAGCGCAAGCACGGGCCACCGCGCACGCCCACTCGGATGACCTTCGACGACATGGCCACGGGCTCGGACTGGGTAATCCTCGGTGAGACACCCGGCAGGGAGATCGCTGCCGGTGCCGCGGGCAGGTTCTGGAAACCCGTTGTCGAATGGCGTCCCGTCGAGGCGGAACGCTTCACCGAGTTCGCGGAGCCGGGCTACGGCAAGATCGTCATGTCACTTTCGACCCGGCCGTACGGCGAGAACAGCTCGCTGGTCAGCTACGACATCCGCGTCATACTCAACGACACCCTCAGCGCGGCGAAGTTCAACGTGTACTGGAAGACCATCGCGCCGTTCGTCAGGGCGATACAGAAGGCGGTACTGAACACCGTGAAGCGCGACGCGGAACAGCAGGCCAAGTAGCCGCCGAAACCCGCGCGGGGCCTCACCCCGCCGCATGGCGTCGCAGATCGCGCTGCTCCAGGATCACCCGCTGGGTCTCCTCGATGCGATGCCGTTGCTGCTCGTCGGCGGCGGCCTTCTCAGCGGCCGAGAGCACCACCGCGTCCGGGCCAGGGTAGATCAGTGTCACGTGGTCGTCCCGAAGCCATCGGACCAGGTACGGAGGCGCGCCGTCGTTGCCCCTGACCTCGACGATGAACCCGAGTTCGTCGACGCTACCCACGACAGAACCCTTGATCAGCAACCAGTCGCCCGCTCGCGCCCGCATGGCCTCTCCCATCGTGCTGGTCGCGGCACACTCGTCAGGCTCGACGGCGAGCCCGCGGCCCGCGGAGAGCACCGGTCTCGGCTGCTCCCGCCACACAACCGAGTGGAGGCGGCGACACACCCCGGGCAACAGGGTCCAAGGTCCCTTTGCCCGGCCCGTGACAGCACAACACCATCGGCCCATGCCTTTCATCGACCGAACAGACGCCGGGAAGCGGCTCGCCGAACGCCTCGACGAGTTTCGCGGGTCCGACATCGTGGTGCTGGGACTGCCGAGGGGCGGGGTGCCGGTCGCCTACGAGGTGGCCATGGCGCTGGAGGCACCACTGGACGTCATCGTTGTGCGCAAGCTGGGTGTGCCGTTTCAGCCGGAGCTCGCTATGGGGGCCATCGGCGAGGACGGCGTGCGCGTCGTGGACACCGAGACCATGCATGCCTGTCAGGTGACACCCTCGGAGCTGCACGGCATCGAGGCAGGCGAGCGGGCGGAACTCGAACGCAGGGCACGCCGGTTCCGCAGCGGCAGACCGAGGGAGTCGTTGCGCGGAAGGACCGCGATCGTCGTTGACGACGGCGTCGCTACCGGCTCCACGGCGCGCGCGGCCTGCCAGGTCGCGAGGGCGCAGGGCGCGCAGCGGATAGTGCTGGCCGTGCCGGTGGGTGCGCCCAGTGCCATCGCGGCGCTGCGGGACGAGGCCGACGTCGTGATCTGCATCGAGCAACCGCCGTGGTTTCGGGCCGTGGGCCAGTGGTACGGCAACTTCCGGCAGACCACTGACGACCAGGTGTTGGAGTTGCTGCGCAGGGCGGCGCGCCGGGACACCTCGATCACCGTCGCCAACCCGCCCGTCAGCGACGAGGAGGTGGAGGTGCTGGCGGGCGACGTCCCGCTGGAAGGCCATCTCACCGTGCCGGAGAACTGTCCGGGCGTGGTGTTGTTCGCGCACGGCAGCGGTAGCGGCAGGCACAGCCCCCGCAACCGACACGTTGCCGCTGTGCTCAACGAGGCAGGCATCGGCACTCTGCTGTTCGACCTGCTGACACACGACGAGGAGTTGGACCGACGCTACGTGTTCGACATCGAGCTGCTGGCCGACCGGCTGATCGAAGCGACCCGGTGGCTGCGCGACCAGCCGGGGTTCGAGCGCACGCCGATCGGCTACTTCGGCGCCAGCACCGGTGCGGCAGCCGCGCTGTGGGCCGCGGCCGACTCTCGCACCGACGTGGCCGCGGTGGTGTCGCGGGGCGGCAGGCCCGACCTGGCGGGCAAACAGCTACGCGCGGTCGGCGCCCCCACGCTGCTGATCGTCGGCGGCCACGACCACGTGGTACTGGACCTCAACCGCGCGGCGCAGGCCGAACTGCACTGCGAGAACGAGCTGGCCGTCGTGCCGAGGGCTACCCACCTGTTCGAGGAGCCGGGGGCGCTGGACCACGCCGCGCAGCTGGCGCGCGGTTGGTTCCTCGGGCATCTCGCGGCTTGACTCGTTCCCTCAGTCGGAGCGACGCCGTGCCTCCAGGACCACCCTGGCGCGGCGCGGTAGCAGCTCCTCCTCCGGCACGTCCTGCTTGATCGCCTTCACCAGGCAGTACATCGTGAGGTAGGCGATCACGAAGAACGGCAATCCGATCACCGTGACGACCTGCTCGAGCGCTTGCAGCGCCTCCTGGCCGGTCGCGGCGATGAGGGTCGCGGCGACGACGCCCTCCAACACCGCCCAGAACACCCGCTGCCGCGTGGGCGGGTTGAGTGTGTTGCCGGAGGTGAGCATGTCCACCACCAGCGACGCGGAGTCCGACGACGTGGTGAAGAAGATGACCACCACGAACACCGAGAGTGCCATGACGAACTCGGTGGCCGGGAAGTTCTCCAGGAACGCGAACAGCGCCGTCGCGGTGTCGCCCTGCTGGACGACGGGGCCGACGAGCGAACCAGGGTTCTCCCATTCGATGTTGATGGCCGAGAGACCGAAGACGCTGAACCAGACCAGGGAGAAGGCCACCGGGGCGCCGAGCACGCCCAGCACGAACTCCCGGATGGAACGACCTTTGGAGATGCGGGCGACGAAGATCCCTACGAACGGCGCCCAGGTGATGGTCCACGCCCAGTAGAACACCGTCCAACTGCCCTGCCAGCCCCAGCCGTCGGCGGGCAGCGCGTCGTTCCAGAACGACAGCGGGACGATCGCGCTGAGGTAGGTGCCCGCGCTTTCGATCACGCCGCGCAGCAGGAACACCGTGGACCCGGCCAGGAGCACGAAAAGCAAAAGACCCACCGCGAGTCCGATGTTCAGATTGGACAGCCACTTGATGCCCTTGTCCAGGCCGAGCACCACCGAGATCGTCGCGATGGTGGTGACAACGGCGATGATGGCGATCTGAGTGGACTTGCCGATCTCGATGCCGAACAACCCGTTGAGCCCGCTGTTGATCTGTAGCGTGCCGAGTCCGATAGAGACGGCCACGCCGAACAGCGTGCCGATCACCGCGGCGATGTCGACGGCCTTGCCGATGGGTCCGTTGATCCGGTCGCCGAGGATAGGCTGGAAGATGGAACTGACCCGAAACGGCAGGCCCCTGCGGTAGGCGAAGTAGGCGAACGCCAGCGCGGGCAGGGTGAAGATCGCCCAGGTGTGGAAACCGAAGTGGTACATCGTGAACCCGATGGCCTCGTTCGCGGCATGCTCGCTGAGTGGGCCCGCTGCGCCATCCGGAGCGGGCAGTTCGCGCAGCCGCTGCGCGAACTGCTCCGAGTTCCCCGCGGACTCGCTGAGGTCGGCGACCTGCCCGTTGAGCCCGGAAAGCGGTGGGTTCGCGAAGTGGTTGATCGGTTCGGCGACCCCCCAGAACATCAGGATGGTGCCGATCCCGGCCGCGAACAGCATGCCGAACCACGCGATGTTGCTGTACTCCGGTCGCGCGTCCTTGCCACCGAGCCGCACGTGGCCGAACCGGCTGAACGCGATCCACAGCAGAAAACCGAGGAAGGACGTGACACCGAGGATGTAGAACCAGCCGAGGTTGGTCTTCACCGCATCCGACGCGCCGCGGAAGGTCCGGTCGACCTCGTCGGTGAACAACACGGACAGTCCCACGAAGACGATCGCCAACGCCGCCGATGTGAAGAAGATGGTCGGGTTGGTCTTCAACCCCAGCGCGCGTTGCAGTTTGTCGAGCATGATCGTCTCCCTCCGTATAGCCTCGGCAAGCTATCCGCGGAAGATCATCCTGTCAATCGATCACCGGATTACCCGGTTTGATGTCGCTCACTGACGGAGCTGGTGGACTGTCGTTGACGGCAGTTGCCTCCAGCTCCACCAGCACACCGGAAGGCATCGACTGGCCCGGACCGATCGTCAGCGAGCGGATGGCCGACCGGAGGAACAGCCGGTTTCGAGGGGAAGGATGTCAATCGTGGCGGCAACAAGGCCCCCAAATGACCTTGGGGGCCTTGCTTGTGCTGCTCCCCCGGCTGGACTCGAACCAGCAACCCTTCGGTTAACAGCCGAATGCTCTGCCAATTGAGCTACGAGGGACCGCTGTCAGCGCCCGGATCGCTCCGGGCCAACGGCTTCATACTCTAGCCCATTCCCGATCAGCCTCGCGCACCACCCCCGGGTCATCACCGCGAAGCGCGGGATGCGCCGGTGCGGGACAATGAGCGAAGTGGCCCCGCTCAGAGGAGGCATGAGCAAAATGAAGACGTTCCTGTTTGGCGCGGCCGTCGGCTATGTGCTGGGCGCGCGAGCCGGCCGGGCCCGATACGAGCAGATCGTGCGTACCTACCGCAAGCTGTCCGACCACCCTGCCGTGCAGGGCGCGGCAGGCGTCGCCAGGGCGAAGGTGGGCGAGAAGGTCGGCGACAAGCTGCCGTTCAGCCAGCGCTCGACACGGTCGACACCCGAACCCCATGGCACTGACGGCCACGCCACCGCGCAACCTTCGGGTGGCAGGACCTGAGCCGCTAGGGCACGCACGCGACGACGAACACCCTGCGAAACGGCAGCCACGTGGTGCCGTCACCCCTCGATGGGTATGCCTGGGCGAGCAGCGGGGCCAACTGTTCGCGAAAGGCCACCCACTCGTGCTCCGCCAGCGCCGCCCTGACCGGCCGCAGCGCCGTGCCGCTGACCCACTCGAGCACCGCGTCGTCGCCGGTCAGCCGCTGGATGTAGGTGGTTTCCCACGCGTCCACCTGGCAGCCCAGCTCGGCGAACAACTCCGCGTATTCCATCGGGTCGGCTACGGCATCGTTCTCCAGCAGTGGCGCCCCCTCCAGCCTTGGCGCCCACCTCGGGTCGCGCGCCACCTGCCGAGGCAGGGTGTGGGAGGGGGCGTCGAAGTTACCGGGTAGTTGCGCCGCCAGCCACGCCCCGGACGGCAACCGCCCCGCCCAGCGCCTCAGCAGCTCACGATGACCCGGCACCCACTGCAGGACGGCGTTGCACACCACGACGTCGGTGTCGGCTGCGGGTTCCCATTCGGCGACGTCGGCGATCTCTGCCTTGACACCCGACCGCCTCGCGGCGGCCACCATCTCCGGTGAGTTGTCGATCGCCTCGACCGACGCCTGCGGCCAGCGGCGCGACAGCGTTTGCGTCAGGTTGCCAGGACCACAGCCGAGATCGACCACCCGCCGTGGCCGCGTCGCCGCCACCCGTGCGAGCAGGTCGAAGAACGGCCGCGCGCGCGGCTCACTGTAGTCGAGGTACTTGCCGGGATCCCACACAGTACGAGCGTACTGCTACTGCGGCCCGCCAGCCAGTTTTTCGGCCGCCTCCTGTGCCATGTCCGCCAGCGCGGTGACCTCTGCACCAGGGTCGGGCCTGACCTGCAACACCACGCCGTCGGCGCCGGGAACCTTCCTGAGCACGAACCACGCACCGCCACCGGGCAGTTCCTTGCGGTAACGCGAACGGATAGAACCCTCGACCCGTTGCCGCACCAGGTGCGGAATCCGCCCCGGTCGGGGAAGCACGAGCCGGGCGGGCTCCCGGTCGGCCAGCACCAGCGCTCTGCCTGCCTGCCCGGTCACCTCGGCCTCGGTGACGGTCAGCGCGTCCCCGCGCCACACCGCCTTGCTGACGAGGTCCCAACCGATACGCCGCTGGCCACCGCCGTCGGGCACCCACAGGCCCAGCGCCGTCACCGCCAGGTACCCGCCCGTTCCCACGCGCGTCCAGGCCAGCACGTGTTCGTCGGCGGCCAGTCGGGTGCCCAGCTCCTCCGGCAGCCGCTCGCCCAGCACCCTGCGCAGCCAGCCCATCGGCTCAGTCCATCCCTCCGACGGCCTGCTCGCGCAGTGCCTTGCGGTACTGCTCAAGGGCCACCAGGTCACCGAACAGCGCCCGGTAGTCGTCGGCAGCCTCCACCGGCGACAGCCGCTGCAGCTTGGACTTCAACTCCCCGATCTGGCGCCCCACCAGGTTCTCCTGCACCGCCGCGAGCATGCTCGACACGTAGCGCTCGTCGGCCTCACCGTTGGACTCCAGCGGCTCGACGGCCAGTTCGGACAGCAGTGAGCTCACCGTCCCCTGTGGAGCATGCTGGGTGGCCGCGTCGATCAGCGCCGGACCGGTGAGGCCCGAGCTCGCCCCGCCCGCGGCCATGATCGCCTTGTGCACGGCGACGTAGGCGGGGTGGGTGAACGCGTCCTCGGGCAGCGCGTCGTACTCCGGACCGGCCAGCGCGGGCTCCTGCAGCGCAACCTTCAGCGCCTCCCGCTGCGCACGCAACCCCGGGTGCTTGGGGTCGGGCCGCTCCAGGTCGCCTCCCTCGGCGGCGCCGTTTCGGGACTCCCTGCGCCTGCCGTTGGCCTTCACCGGCGCTCCCGCGCTCTCCCGCACACGCCGCACCACCATCGCCTCGTCCTGCCAACCCACCCACCAGGCGAGCTTGGTGGCATAGCCGTCGCGCTTGGCGCGGTCCTTGATCTGCGCCACCAGCGGTACGGTGCGTTGCAGCGCTGCCACCTGACCGTCCACGGAGTCGAGGTCGTAGTCAGCCAGCAGGCTGCGGATCGCGAACTCGAAAAGCGGGATGCGCCGCGCCACCAGATCGCGAACGGCCGCGTCGCCCTTGGCGAGCCGCAGCTCGCAGGGGTCCATACCATCGGGCGCGATGGCGATGTATGTCTGGCCCGCGAATGTCTGGTCGCCCTCGAACGCCTTCAACGCCGCCTTCTGCCCGGCCTCGTCACCGTCGAAGGTGAAGATCACCTCACCACGGAAGGCGTCGTCGTCCATCATCAACTGGCGCAGCACCCGCATGTGCTCCTCGCCGAAGGCCGTACCCGATGAGGCCACGGCCGTCGGCACACCCGCCTCGTGCATGGCCATCACATCGGTGTAGCCCTCCACCACCACGACCTGGTGCCTGCGCGCGATCTCACGCTTGGCCAGGTCGAGCCCGAACAGCACCTGTGACTTCTTGTAGATCGGGCTCTCGCTGGTGTTCAGGTACTTCGCCTGAATGGGGTCGTCGTCGAAGATCCGGCGAGCACCGAAACCCACGATGTCGCCACCACGGTCCTTGATCGGCCACACCAGCCTCCGGTGGAACCGGTCGATCGGCCCCTGCCGACCCTCCTTGGAGATTTGCGCCTTGTACAGCTCGGCGAGTTCGAAGCCGCTGGTCAACAGGTGTTTGGTGAGCCGGTCCCAGCCGCCGGGCGCGAAACCGCAACCGAACCTGGCTGCGGCGGCGGAGTCGAACCCTCGCTCGGTGAGGAACTCCCGCGCCGGCCTGGCCTCCGGGGTGGCCAACTGCTCGGCATAGAAGGCCTGGGCCGCCTTGTGCACCTCGACCAGCCGCATTCGGGTGCCCCGGTCGCGGCGAACACTGCCACCACCACCCTCGTAGGTCAGGTGCACGCCCACCTGGTCAGCCAGCCGCTCGACCGCCTCCACGAACCCGAGGTGCTCGATCTGCATGACGAACTTGATGACGTCACCACCGACGCCGCAGCCGAAGCAGTGGAAGGTGCCGTGCGTCGGCCGCACGTTGAACGAGGGTGTCTTCTCCTCGTGGAACGGGCACAGGCCCTTAAGCGCGCCACCACCCGCCCTGCGCAGCGCTACGTACTCACCGACGACGTCGTCGATCCGACTGCGCTCCCGCACCTGCGCGATGTCGCTTTCCCGGATCCGTCCCGCCACGCGCCCCACTCTAGGACACCCACGCCCCGCCGGTTCGGCCATACTCGGCCCATGTCACTCGAGACACTCGCGAGTGAGTTCGCGGGCCACCGCTCCCACCTGATCGCGGTGGCCTACCGGCTCACCGGGTCGCTGGCGGACGCCGAGGACGCCGCGCAGGAGGCGTGGCTGCGGCTGAGCGGCCTGTCGCGCGAGAAGTCGGAGCAGATCCAGGATCTGCGGGCCTGGCTCACCACCGTCGTCGGGCGGCTGTGCCTCGATCGGCTGCGCTCCGCCACCGCGAGGCGCGAGCGCTACGTCGGCGAGTGGCTGCCCGAGCCGATCGTGACCGACCTCGACGCCTCGATCGGCGAGGACCCGCTGGACGCGGTGGTTCGCGACGACGGCGTGCGCATGGCGGCGATGGTGTTGCTCGACCGGCTGACGCCGCAGCAGCGCGTGGCGTTCGTACTGCACGACGCGTTCAAGGTGTCGTTCGCCGAGATCGGCGAGATCCTGGGCTGCACGCCGCAGGCGGCAAGGCAGCACGCCTCACGCGGCAGGCGCGCGCTGGCCGACGCCGAACCGCCGCCCCGCGCGTCACTGCAAGAGCAACGGGAGGTGTTGGAACGCTTCACCGCCGCCGTGCTCTCCGGCGACCTGCACGCCGTGGCGCGGGTGCTGCACCCCGACATCGTGCTCATCGGCGATTCCGACGGCAAGGGCAGGACCACCCGCCGGACCATGGTCGGTGCCGACAAGTTCCTGCGGTTCTTCGCCGGGCTGCGGCGGATGTACCCGCCGGACGCCTTCGCCGCCACCCGGCCCGTGCTTGTCAACGGTGACCTTGGCATGTACCTGCCCGCCCAACCCGGTGGCGAGCACTACCGTGACGTCGATGAACACGTACAGGCGATGACGGTGCACGACGGGCGCATCGTCGCCGTCTACGACATCGTGAACCCGGACAAGCTGCGGCACCTGCCCGCTTCCGTCACGCGTGCGGGCGGGTGAGGTCGGAGGTATCCCAGACCCACACGTCCCTGACCACATGCGGGGCGCGGCCCAGCAACCGCTCGACGGTGTCGCGAAGCGGCTGCTGGTTGGGTGCCCGCACCGGCAGCACCATCACGTCGGCCTTCCAGTACCGCAGGTCGCGCAGCAGGTCGACCCGCTGCTCCTGGTTGACCCTCGCGGCGACGCCGTCCTCTGCGACGTCCTCCAGCAGTACCGAGGTGGGCCGCCGGACCGCGCCGTAGGTACCGCGGCCGTCGGTGGCCGGACCCACGAAATAGCCCTCCGCCAGTGGGAACTCCAGGCCGGCTTCGACCTGCCAGTGCAGCGGGTCGGCATCACCCGCGTCCGGCAGCGGCACCACCACCACGGAGCCGCCGGGGCCGACATAGTCGCGCCAGGACCCGGCGGCGAAGAACGCCGGTGTCTGCTCACGCTGGCGGACCTGTAGCTCCGTGGGGACGATCGGCACGAGCGCGAAGGTGAGCGCGCTGAACCACACGATGCGCACGGCGTAGCGCCAGTCGGGCGCGGCCGGCCAGCGCAGCACCCGTTCGGTGGCCATCGCCAGCAGCACGCCGATCACCGGCACGCAACCGAGCGCGAACCGGGACTCCAGCACCGACTCGAACAGCGGCGCGTCGAACAGCAGCAGCCAGGGTCCCGGCAACGAGGTCGCGGTGCCGTTGACCACGAGCAGCACACCCGTCGACAACCACGCCATGCCGAACATGGCGACGGCCAGCGCCCTCGCCACGACCACCCGCCACAACCCCACCGTGACGACAAGCATGAGCAGCACCAGCGGCCAGCCGAAGAACGCGTTCTCCTCGGTACGGTTCATCGACAGCTCGCGTGCCGAGTCCGGCCCGCCCGCCAGCGACTCCGTGGCGAACGCGGTGAAGGCCGCGGCGTCGTTGCCACGCAGGCCGTGCTCGAGGCTCTGGTAGCTTTGCGGGCCGAAGAACTGCCACCACAGCGGCACCGCGACCAGCGCGAGCGACACCGCCGCGGCCACGCCGAGCCCGGCCGCCAGCGGCTTGGCCATGGCGGCGGCCTGCTCGGGCCGCATGAGGGCGTAGGCCATGGCGAAAACCACGAGTGTGGTCGCCATGATCAGCAGCGGTTCCTCGCCAAGGAAGACCTGGTAGGCCACCAGCAGGCCGAGCAGCACGCCGCCGCGCACGACGTGCTCTCCTCGCGCCAGCTTCACCAGCCGCAGCACGATGAACGGCAGCACGAACAGCACCACGAAGTTCGGGTGCGCGTTCGCGTGGGAGATGATCGGCGGGGCGAACCCCGCGAAAGCCGCCCCGATCGCGGCGCCGGTGCGGGTGCTGACCAGGTGCCGCGACAACACCCAGTACCAGGCCGCGGCCGTACCCGCCAGACCGCCGGTGAGTGCCAGCGCCCAGGTGACCGTTGGGCCGAAAAGCAGGGTCACCGGCGCCAGCGGCACCCCGATGCCGAGCATGACCGTGTTGGCCATGAGATTCACGCCAAGCGGGTGGTTCTGCAACGCCGAGAACAGCGGGTTCTCCAGCTTGGCCACGGAGTCGGCGGTGACCGCGAAGAACCACTCCCACATGTTCTGGTCCTGCACGCTGCTGGCCAGGTAGCCGTGCTCCAGGTCCAGCCACAGTGGACGGTATAGCAGGAAGGCGGCCACCGCGAAGCCAAGCAGCACGACCGCGTCGACGAACCGGATTGGCACGCGGGCGCCCGTGGGTCCGGGTGTCCCTAGCCGGGGCACCCGCTGTGTCGTTGCCGTCACGGTTCGACGACCCTCGAAAGGAAGTAGCAGGCACCCGTCCCCGCGTGCCGCACCAGCAGCAGGAACGGGCGATCGACCACTACGGTCACGGGTTCACCCACTGGCATCGACACCAGCCGCATCGTGACCGCCGTGGCCGCGGCACCTTCGAGCCCGCTCTCGTCCACGCGGAGCACGGCCTGGTGCGAGACGTCCGAAACAAGCAGCCGAGGGTCGTCGCTCAGCGCGCCGAAGTCGGCAGCGGGTTGGAACATGGTGTGCACCCCGAGTGCGCGCAACGCCGGTTTGAGCGCGCTGCGCACGTCGAGCGACAGCCTCGGCAACGCGAGGTTCACCATCGTCTCGCGCTTGGCCGAGAGCAGGCCCGCCAGCGTTTCGGCGTCCAGTGTGGACTCCTGCTCCGCAAGCGGGCGCTCGGGTAACAGCACGATCGCCTCGACGCCACCAAGCGCGGGTAACGCCACCAGCCGCCAACCGTGGCCCGCTGCGTAACCGAGCCGCTCGACCTGCCGCATCATCGGCACCCGCCGAGTGCGGGCGGGTGCGTGGAAGTCACCGTCGGCCGTGTTGGTGGCCGCGAACGGGAACGTCCACGCCACCCGCAGGTACAACGCGTTCACCAGGCTGGCGACGGTGTCGGCGCCGATGCTGCCCGACGGCAGCAACTCCGGAATCAGGTCGTGGGTGGCGCGCGCCACGTCGGCGTTGATCGTGCGGCGGGCACCTTCTGGGTCGTCGACGAACGGCGCCGTCGCGACACGCCCTGACGGCCAGTCCGCCAGTTCCTCGGTGAATCCGGGGTTGAGGGCCAGCCGCTGCCACACCCACAGCGTGTTCGACACGGCCAGCTCAGGCTGCTCCCCGCCGGTGTGCGCGGTCAGCACGGCGGCCTTGCGCAGCAACTCCGCCTGGTCCGCGACACCATCGACGGTGCCCGCCACCACCGTGGCGGCCTCCTCGGCGGTTATCCCTCTCGCCGCGCGCGTCACCAGTGCCAGCGCGCTCGCCGCCGAGTACGGCGAGAAGCACGAGTCGGCACCGTCTCCGGCGATCTTGTCGTGGACGGCGAGCGCGAACCGCAGGTGTGTGGTCTCCGGTGAGCTGGCAGGCATTCTGTGACGTTACCGCGCCGGTCCATAGCCTTGGGCCACGTACCTGGCATGCCAGGCGCGGGCCTGCGCATCGGTCAGCGAGGCCACCTGATCCACCACCACCCGCAGCCGGGCGGGGTCGTCGGCCGCGGCATCCCACGCCGGGCGCAGCATCGGGTCGAGCGCGTCGGGAGACCGTGACGGCAGTGCCGCCACCAACTCCGCGAGCAGTTGCCGCTGCCGCTCCTGCAACGCGAGCCTGCGCCGGTCGCTCATCACATACCGCAGTGCCAGCGCCTTCAGCAGGGCCACCTCGGCGGCGACCTGGTCGGGCACGGTGAGGTCGGCGGCGTAGCGCAGCAGCGGTCCCTCCCCGTGCGCGGCGCGGGTACCGGTCACCGCCGCCGAGGCGAACCGGCCGACGAGTTCACTGGTCAGCCGCTTCAGCGCCACCTGCGCACGCAGCGAGGAGTCGTAGGGATTCTGCACCAGCGCCGCGACGACGGGCAGCCGCAGCAGCTCGGCGGCCGCGTCCTCCAGTGTGGACACCGAGCGATCGCAGAAATGCTTGGCCGCCAACTCGGCGGCCGCCGCGCGCTCCTGCGGGTCGGCGAGCACCCCCAGCGAGATGCGCCCGGCGAGCACCCCGTCCTCCACGTCGTGCACCGAGTACGCGACGTCGTCGGCCCAGTCCATGATCTGCGCCTCCAGGCATGTCCTGTGCGCGGGAGCGCCCTCGCGCAGCCAGGTGAAGACCTCGAAGTCGTCGGCGTAGACACCGAACTTCGGCGACGCGGCTTGCCTGCGCCACGGGTACTTGGTGGCCGCGTCCAGGCACGCTCGCGTGAGGTTGAGGCTCGCCACCTCGGAATCGTCGCCGAGCACCTTCGGTTCGAGCCTGGTGAGGATGCGCAGCGTCTGCGCGTTGCCCTCGAAACCGCCGCAGGCCCGCGCGGCCTCGTCCAGCGCCGACTCGCCGTTGTGCCCGAACGGCGGATGCCCGATGTCGTGGGCCAGCCCGGCGGTGTCGACAAGGTCCGGGTCGGCCCCCAGGTCCTCGGCGATACCGCGGCCGATCTGAGCGACCTCGAGCGAGTGCGTCAGCCGGGTGCGCGGCACGCCGCTGACCTCGGCGCCCTCCCCCGGCCCGACGACCTGGGTCTTGCCTGCCAGCCTTCGCAACGCGGCCGAGTGCAGCACCCGCGCCCGGTCCCTGGCGAACGCCGAGCGCGTGTCACCACGCGAACCCGGCAACGCGGCGCCCTTGGGCGGTTCGGCGAATCGGCGTTCGCGGTCGTGGGCCGTGTAGCCGTCCATCGCAGCCAGCGTAGCGGGCACCGGCCGCGTCGGTGCCCGGCGACGATCAGCCGAGCAGTTCCTTGACCAGCCCGGCGACCTGGCTGGTCTCGATGAGGAACGAGTCGTGCCCGTACGGCGAGGACAGCCGCGCGTAACGCGCGTGCGCGATGCCCTCGGCCAGTTGCCTCGCCTGCTCCTCCGGGTAGAGGCGATCGCTGTCCACCCCGACGGCGATCGTGCGCGCGCTGACCCTCGCCAGCGCCTCCCCGACCCCGCCTCTGCCCCTGCCGACGTCGTGGTCGTTCATCGCCTTGGTCAGCAGCACGTAACTGGCGGCGTCGAAGCGACGCACCAGCTTGTCGGCGTGGTGATCGAGGTAGGACTCGACGGCGAACCGCTCGTCAAGGTCGTCACCGTCCGGGTTCTGCAGGTCACGCCCGAACCGTGCGTTCAGTTCCGGCTCGCTGCGGTAGGTGACGTGCGCGATGCGGCGCGCCACGCCGAGCCCTCGATGCGGCCCCTCACCGGGGCCCGCATCGTGGTAGTCACCGCCACGCCAGCCCGCGTCGGAGACGATGGCGTGCAGTTGCGGCGCGGCCCACGCGATCTGGTCGGCCGAGGAGGCGGCCGGGCAGGCGAGCAGCAACAGCGACGCCACCCGGTGCGGCTCGCTCACACCCCATTCCAGCGCGCGCATCCCGCCCATGGAGCCGCCAAGCACGCACGCCCACCGCTCGATGCCGAGCGCGTCGGCGAGCGCCGTCTCGGCGGCGACCTGGTCGCGGATGCTGACCTTCGGAAACCGACTGCCCCAGTGCCTGCCGTCAGGGGCACGCGACGCGGGGCCCGTCGAGCCCTGACAGCCGCCGAGAACGTTGGGAACCACGACGAACAACTCGTCGGTGTCCAGCGCCTTGCCCGGACCGATCAGCCCGTCCCACCAGCCCGCGGTGGGGTGGCCCGCTCCAGCGGGCCCCGCCGCATGGCTGTCGCCGGTGAGGGCATGCTCGACCAGCACGGCGTTGGAACCGTCGGAAGCGAGCGTGCCCCAGGTCTCGTAGGCGAGCTGGCAGCCAGGAAGGGTCGCGCCGAACTCGAGCGGCAACGGCGCTTCGTGCCGCAACCACAGCCGGTCGCCAGCAGGATCGCCCTCCTGCCACGCACCGGTGGCGGGAGGGGGGTCCTGGTCCGGCGGCGGGGTCGGCGAGGTCGGCGAGGTCGGCGAGGTCGGCGAGGTCGGCGAGGTCGGCGAGGTCGGCGAGGTCACAGCACCGCCTTCGCCGCCCTGAAGCCGGCTTCCAGGTCCGCCTTGAGGTCCTCCACACCCTCGATGCCGACGGCGAGCCGGACGAGGCCGGGCGTCACCCCGCTGCTGAGCTGTTCCTCGGGGTTGAGCTGGCTGTGCGTAGTACTGGCCGGGTGCACGATGAGGCTGCGCACGTCGCCGATGTTGACCAGTTGGCTGTGCAGCTCCGTGCCGTCGACGAACGCACGGCCCGCCTCGACCCCGCCGCGCAGTTCGAACGACAGCACCGCGCCAGCGCCCTTGGGCAGGTACTTCCTCGCCGCCTCGTGGTGGGGGCTGGACGGCAGGCCCGCGTAGTACACCCGCTCCACCTCGTCACGCTGTTCCAGCCACTCCGCCAGTGCCTGCGCGTTGGCCACGTGACGCTCCATCCGCAGCGAGAGTGTCTCGATGCCCTGCAGGATGAGGAAGCTGTTCAGTGGGGCGATGGCGGCGCCGGTGTCGCGCAGCCACTGCACGCGAGCCTTCGCGGCGAAGGCGCCGGGACCCAGCGCCTCCCAGTACCGCAGCCCGTTGTAGCTGGGGTCGGGCTCGGTGAAGCCGGGGAACCGATCGGCGTGCGCACCGAAGTCGAACGTCCCGCCGTCCACAAGCACGCCGGCGACGGTGGTGCCGTGCCCACCGAGGTACTTGGTCGCCGAGTGGACGACGACGTCGGCGCCGTGCTCGATGGGCCGCAGCAGGTACGGGGTCGGGACGGTGTTGTCCACGACCAGCGGCACACCCACCTCGTGTGCCACGTCGGCCACGGCGCGCACGTCGAGCACGTTACTGCCCGGGTTGGCCAGCGTCTCGGCGAAGAACAGCTTGGTGTTGGGCCGCGTCTCGGCCCGCCAGGATTCCAGGTCGTCCTGATCGGACAGGAAGCTGACCTCGACCCCCAACTTCGGCAGCGTGTAGTGGAACAGGTTGTAGGTGCCGCCGTACAGCGCAGGGCTGGACACCACGTGGTCTCCCGCGCCCGCCAGGTTCAGTATCGCCGCGGTGGTCGCCGCCGACCCGGACGCGAACGCCAGCGCTGCGACCCCGCCTTCCAGCGCGGCCACCCGCTGTTCGAGCACGTCCTGGGTCGGGTTCATGATCCGGGTGTAGATGTTGCCCGGCTCTGCGAGGCTGAACAGGTCCGCGCCGTGTTGGGTGTCGCGGAAGACGTACGACGTCGTCTGGTAGATCGGGGTGGCCCTCGCACCGGTCGCGGGATCGGGCTGCGCGCCCGCGTGGATCTGCTTGGTCTCGAACGACCACGCTTCGGTCATCGACTGGCTCCTTCTGCGGCTGAAGCGGGTGGGCCTGACCTCGACGTTAGTGACCGCGCGAGAAAACGCCCAGCTTCTCCCAGCCAGTGGGACCGCTTCGGTGCTGGTCAGCTCAGCCCGGCCCCACCCATCGTGTCGGCGGATTCCTTGGACATCCGGTAGTACAACAGCGCGGCGGTCTCCCGGAAGATGTAGCGCGCCTGTGTCTGCCGTGTCTGCACGATGGGGCCGCTGTGCGTCGGTGAGGTCCACGCCCGCAGCCCGGCGTCCTCGGCCATGATCCTCGCCCGCAACGAGTGCCACGGGTCGCTGACGATCACCACGGTGCTCCAGCCGCGGGCCCGCGCCTCGTCCGAGACGGCGCGCAGCGAGCGGAGCGTGTCGCTGCCCTTGCCCACGGCGACTACGGCCGACGGCGGCACGCCGTGTTCGGCCAGCCACCGTGCCCCGGCCTGCGCTTCGGTGAACGTGTCACCGACGCGGCTGCCCCCTGAGGTCAGGATGTGTGAGGAGACGCCGTCGGCGTAAAGCTGCCTTGCGTGCTCCAACCGCGCCTCGAAGATCTTCGACGGTGTGCCGTTGTACTGTGCGGCGCCGAGCACGACGATGGCGTCGACCTGCGGACGCTCATCGGCCCGCGCGACCTGCCACACCCGGAAGGCCGTGCCGCCGACCACCAGCAGCCCGACCAGCACCGCGCCGAGCACCAGCCTGCCGAACCAGCGTGGGACAGCGGCGGGCAATGTCAGCACCCGATCAGCCGCGCGGCCAGGTAGGACTCCAGCTTGTCAATGGCGACGCGCTCCTGCGCCATCGAGTCGCGCTCGCGGACCGTGACGGCCTGGTCCTCCAGGGTGTCGAAGTCGACGGTCACGCAGTACGGCGTGCCGATCTCCTCCTGCCTGCGGTAGCGCTTGCCGATGGACTGGGCGTCGTCGAAGTCGACGTTCCAGTGCTTGCGCAGCGCCGCGGCGAGGTCGCGGGCCTTGGGCGTCAGATCGGCGTTGCGGGAAAGCGGCAGTACCGCCACCTTGTACGGCGCCAGCCTCGGGTCCAGTTTGAGCACGGTGCGCTTGTCGGTACCGCCCTTGGCGTTGGGCACCTCGTCTTCGGTGTAGGCGTCGATCAGGAACGCCATCATCGGCCTGCCGACCCCGGCGGCCGGCTCGATCACGAACGGCCGGTAGCGCTGCCCCGATGCCTGGTCGAAGTACGAGAGGTCGACACCGGAGTGGTTGGAGTGCGTGGTGAGGTCGAAGTCGGTTCGGTTGGCGATGCCCTCCAACTCGCCCCACTCCTGGCCGGAGGAGAACCCGAAGCGGTACTCGATGTCCACGGTGCGCTTGGCGTAGTGCGACAGCTTTTCCTTCGGGTGTTCGTAGTGGCGCAGGTTGTCCCTGCTGATACCCAGGTCGACGTACCACTGCGTGCGCAGGTCGATCCAGTACTGGTGCCAGCGCTCGTCCTCACCGGGCTCGACGAAGTACTCCAGTTCCATCTGCTCGAACTCCCGGGTCCGGAAGATGAAGTTGCCCGGGGTGATCTCGTTGCGGAACGACTTGCCGATCTGACCGATACCGAACGGTGGCTTCTTGCGCGAGGTGGTCTGCACGTTGAGGAAGTTCACGAAGATGCCCTGGGCCGTCTCCGGCCTCAGGTAGTGCAGGCCTTCCTCGGACTCCACGGGGCCGAGGTAGGTCTTGAGCATCATGTTGAACTCGCGCGGCTCGGTGTACTGCCCGCGGTTGCCGCAGTTGGGACACGGCACGTCGGAAAGGTCGCCCTCCGCGACCTCGGTGCCGGTGCGCTCGGCGTAGTCTTCGGCCAACTGGTCGGCGCGGAACCGGTGGTGGCAGGAAAGACACTCCACCAGCGGGTCGTGGAACGCGTTGACGTGGCCGGAGGCCACCCACACCTGGCGCGGCAGGATCACCGACGAGTCCAGACCCACCACGTCGTCGCGGGACTGCACCATGGTCTTCCACCACTGGCGCTTGATGTTGTCCTTCAGTTCCACACCAAGGGGCCCGTAGTCCCACGCCGACCGGGTGCCGCCGTAGATCTCCCCGGAAGGGAAGACGAAACCACGGCGCTTGCACAGGTTGACGACGGTCTCGATGGTGTTGGCGGGCTTGTTGGCGGGCACTGAACGCTCCGGGGCATGCGGAATCGACTATGACTGTGAGCTACCAGCGTATCCGGCAGCCGGGATACCACGCCCGGGAGGTTGGCCTCACCACCGGCTTCAGGGACGGGTGAGCAACTCGGCCGTGACGATGCGGTTGTCCACGTAGCCCTGGCCCGAACTGGTGTACTCGCCGCCGCACGTGACCAGCACGAGCCGGTGCGGGCCCTGCTGGGAGAACAACCTGGGCGCGTGCCGGGGCAGTTCGTCCTTGTGCAGGGTGAGGGTGTCGACGATCCGGTACACCCAGCGCCCTCCCGTGGCATCCCGCACGGTCACCCGCTGCCCCGGCCGGTCACGCCACAGCTCGGCGAACGGCCCGGTGCGACCGCCCCAGTTCACGTGTCCCGACAGCAGTGCGACACCACGTTCGGCACCCAGCCCGGCTCCCCACCACGTGGCTTCGTCGAGGTCGTCGGGGATCGGCAGGGTGCCGTCGGCCGTCAGCTCGCGCCGCACCAGCTCCGCGGTGCCGCCCCGCGGCAGCCGCACCGTGCCGGGTGGCTGCCCTTCGCTTGTCGCCACGCGGGTGGCGGAAGTCGTCGGGGTGAGCTCGACGGCAGGGGGCGCCGTGGTGCCCGGCGCGGCGGCAGCCTGCCGGGGGGTCGGCGCCGCACCGGGAACCACGGTGGGTGCCGCCAGCAGCAGGGCGGCACCCGCGACGAACGCGGCGACCGCGAGCGCCGCGACGGCGACCGCGAGCCTGCGGGCACGCATTCGCGGCTACTCCTCCCCTCGCCCGGCAGGGGTGCCGCGCCGACGGGCGAGCAGCAGCGCGAGCGCACCCAGCGCCACGCCGCCGCCGAGCAACCCCACGCCGAGCGGCGCGGTGTCGACGGTCGAGGCCGCGGACTGCTGTGCGGGTTGCCGCACACCCGCCGGGATCGTCAGCGGGACGCTGGGCCTGGTCGATCCGCCTGCCGTGTCGCGTGCGGTGAAGTCGGACGGCACCGAGCAGCTCACGCCGCCGAGCACCAGTTTCGTCCGGATCTGACGCGCCTGGGCCTGATCGCTGGACCGTGCTGTCGAGGTACCGATCGACGGCGAACTCGTCGAGGTCTCGGTGTCGCCGGTGGCGATGGCCGGGGTAGTCGGGGTAGCCGACGTGAGCCCGGACTCCTGCGACTCCTCGGACTCCTGCGACTCCTCGGACTCCTGCGACTCCTCGGACTCCTGCGACTCCTCGGACTCCTGCGACTCCTCGGACTCCTGCGACTCCTCGGTCTGCTGCGACTCCCCTGCCGGCTCGACGTGGGTCACGATCTCCACCAGCCAGCCCGCGACCGCGGTGACGTCGCCTTCGCGCCACTCGTCCTGGCGAAGCAGCTGATCGAACGACGTCACCCTGCGGATCGTGAGGTCGGAGGTCACCGTTGCACCGTCGCTCGCCACCTCGATCGGCGGCCCGAACGGCAGGCCCTCGCGCTTCACGACGCCGTCGCCTTTAGGGAGGGCCACGGCACGCAACTGCCCATCACGGGTGAGCAGCGAAAGCCGATCGGCCGTGGTCCGCTCCCGCACCCGGTCGGGGGAAAGGCATTCGACCTCACTTCGAGCCGCTCGTAGCTTCAGCACGGTCGTGTCGGAGCCTCGGTCGGTGAGCACGAAATCCGCCTCCGCTGCCGCGGCGGGCACGTAGGTGTCGCGCAGCGTGGCCGTGATGTCGTGCCCGCCAATCCGCAACAGGAAGTTCGGCCCCGCCGCGTCACGTTCGGCATCGGACTGCGGCAGGCGCGACCGGTTCGGCGACAGCCGTGAGGTACCCGGCAGCAGCGGCGAGCGCTGCGTTTCGCTGATGACCGAACCACCACCCGCACCATTGCCGTCGTCGACGACCGCCAGCGCCGCCGCGTTGGCGTAGCCGACGGGACCGGTGTGCTCGTCGACCCCCTCGGTGCCGTACGCGGTACCCGGTACGGCCGCGAACGCCACCGCCACGACGGCACAGACTGCTGGCTTCGTAACGTTGCGAACCATGCTTCCCCTCGGTGCTTCCACGTCGCCGCGCGGATCATGAGCCACTGTCCCGCCCGCCGGAGCACTAGGATGGTAGAGCACATCCCCAACCGCTGCTTCACGACAAGGCTGGAGATCGACATGGCGACGGTTGGCTCGCAGGCACCCTCGGCACTCCCCGGAGGACCCGAGGGGCACGAGCACTCACCCGCGCGGCAGCCACCCGCCGCGGTCCCCGCGCCACCGACCGCTACCCTTGCCGCTTCCGGCGAGCTGTTGCGCGCGCTGGCGGCCCCGGTGCGCATCGCGATCGTGCTCCAGTTGCGCGCCGGTGAGCGGTGTGTGCACGAGCTGGTCGACGCGCTGGACGTGACGCAACCGCTGATCAGCCAGCATCTGCGGGTGTTGAAGGCCGCAGGAGTGGTACGCGGCGAGCGGCGTGGCCGCGAGGTCGTGTACCACCTCGTGGACGATCACCTGGCGCACATCGTCGTCGACGCCGTCGCACACGTGCAGGAGGGTGCGCGAAACGAATGAGCTGGGCAGTGACACGCGACACCGCACCCGTTCCCGGGCGCAGGGCGACCCGCCAGCGCGCGGCCGTGGTCGAACTCCTCGGCGAGATCGACGACTTCCGCTCGGCGCAGGAACTGCACGACGAGCTGCGCAAACGCGGCGAGGGCATCGGGCTCACCACCGTGTACCGCACCCTGCAGTCGCTGTGCGAGGCCGGGGAGATCGACGTGCTGCGCACCAGTTCCGGCGAAGCGCTCTACCGAAGGTGCTCCGCGCACCACCATCACCACCTGGTGTGCAGGCACTGCGGCTACACCGTGGAGGTGGAAGGACCCGCGGTGGAACGGTGGGCGGAGAAGATCGCCACCGGCAACGGGTTCTCCGAGATCAGCCACACCGTCGAGATCGTCGGGACCTGCGCCAGCTGCGGGCCCGAAGCCGCCACCGGAGACGGGACACCCGGCTAGTGCACGGTGGTCCCCCGCCACGCCGAGGGCGTCACGAGCCGAGCAGCTCGCTGCGGACCTGGGAAGCCGTGGAAACCACGAGCATCAGCAGGGTGCCCAGCGGCGTGGCATCCAGCCCCTGCGCGGGAAACGCGTAGCGCAGGGTCAGGTCCATGCCCCGCTCGGTGTGGACGATACCGAGCGTGCCGAACAGGCCCTGCCCAGCGCGCTCGGCGACCGAGGCGGCCAACGTGGGTTGGTCGGGCAGATCCCAGGCCACCACGCAGGTCAGGCTGAGTACCTCGAGTCCTTCGGCGAGCCGCATCGCCTGCACCACGCAGGGCACGTCGGCGTGTGAGAAGGTCAGCGTCCCGTCGTCGTCGGTCCGTACTTCGAGGAAACGTTCCAGCGCGAGCCGCGCAGAGGTCAGCAGTTCCGCGGTGTGAGCCGCCTCAGACGTCATCGTTTTCCTCCCTGCGCACCGGCTTTCACCGCGGCATCGACCGCGGCGCCGAACCGGCGGTCGCGTTTGGCGTACTCGACGCAGGCGTCCCAAAGCTTCGTGCGGTCGAAATCGGGAAAGAGCGTGTCCTGAAAGACGAATTCCGCGTAGGCGGACTGCCACAGCATGAAGTTGGACGTGCGCAGCTCGCCCGACGGTCGCAGGAACAGGTCCACGTCAGGCATTTCAGGCTGGTACAGGTACTTCGCGATCGTGCGCTCGTCCACTTTGTTCGGGTCCAGCTTGCCTTCGGCGGCGAGCACGGCGATGCGCCTTGCGGCGTCGCCGATCTCGGCCCTGCCGCCGTAGTTCACGCACATCGTCATGTTGAGTCGAGTGTTGTGTTTGGTCTTCTCCTCGGCGGCCTGCAACTCCTTGACCACGCTTTGCCACAACCGGGGCTTGCGCCCTGCCCAGCGGATGCGCACGCCGATGGAGCCGAGGTAGTCGACCTGCCTGCGGATCGTGTCACGGTTGAAGCCCATCAGAAAGCGCACCTCCTCCGGACTGCGCTTCCAGTTCTCGGTGGAGAAGGCGTAGACCGACAGCCACTTGACTCCCAACTCCACAGCGCCGCTGGCGACATCGATCATCACCGCCTCACCGCGCTTGTGCCCCTCGATGCGGGGCAACCCTCGCTGGTTCGCCCACCGACCGTTGCCGTCCATCACCAGGGCCACATGATTGGGCACCAGTTCCGGTGGAATTCGCGGCGGGCGCGCCCCCGACGGATGCGGGTCAGGCTCCCGCAACTCCATCCGCGGTTTCGCGGCCTCGCGTCCCCTGCGCCGCACGTGTTACCTCCGTATCGCCGGACACCGGGTCCGACCCTAACCTGCCCGTGATCGGGGCCTCGCGGGCACGGCGTTCCACGAGCGGCAGCGACTTCAACTGCCGCTCCAGATGCCACTGCAGGTGCGCCGCGACAAGGCCGCTGACATCGCGCCGGACACCCGCGGCGCTCTCCTCCGCCACCGGCCAGTCACCGTGCAACAGCGCGGCGAGCAGCACCAGTACCTCCGGCGACGGGTGCACGGAACCGGGAACCCGGCAGCGCGCGCACAGCGAACCGCCCGCCTGTATGTTGAACGCCCCGTGCGGTCCAGGCTCGCCGCAGCGGGCGCACTCGGTGATGGCCGGTGCCCACCCCGCGAACGACATCGCACGCAGGAAGAAGGCGTCCAGCACCAGCGAGGCGTCTCGCTGCCCGCCAGCCAGTGCTCGCAAAGCACCGGTGACCAGCAAGTACAGCTTCAGCACCGGCTCGCCTTCCTCGGCGGTCAGCCGGTCGGCGGTTTCGGTGATCGCGCTGGCGGCCGTGTAACGCTGGTAGTCGCCGACGATCGGCAACGCGAACGCGTCCACCGTCTCGACCTGCGTGATCACGTCGAGCGTGCGTCCGGTGTAGAACTGCACGTCCACGTGCCCGAACGGTTCCAGCCTCGCCCCGAACCGGGAGGTGGTCCGCCGCACTCCCTTGGCAACCGCGCGCACCTTGCCGTGCCTGCGGGTCAGCAGCGTGATGATGCGATCGGCTTCCCCGAGCTTGTGCACCCGCAGCACCACGCCGGTGTCCCGATAGAGACTCACCCGTTCAGTTTCCCACGTGCGCCGAGGCCCTTCAGCAGCGTCGGAGCAGCACTTCGGCGAACGGTTCGCTAGAAACCCAGCTTGCGCAGTTGCTTGGGGTCGCGCTGCCAGTCCTTGGCCACCTTGACGTGCAGGTCGAGGTACACCCTGCTACCCAGCAGCGCCTCGATGTGTCTGCGCGCCTTGGCCCCGACCTCTTTCAGCCGCGCCCCTCGGTGCCCGAGAACTATGCCCTTCTGGCTGGGCCGCTCCACGTACAGGTGCGCGTATACGTCCACCAGGTCGTCGCGGCCCTCGCGGGGGTGCATCTCCTCGATGGTCACCGCGATGGAGTGCGGCAACTCGTCGCGCACGCCTTCCAGCGCCGCCTCCCTGATCAGCTCGGCGACCAGCGTCTGCTCCGGTTCATCGGTAAGGTCACCGCCCGGATACAACTGCGGGCCCTCGGGAAGCCGGGCCACCAGCAGGTCGGCGAGCTTGTCGACCTGGAAGCCGTCGACTGCGGATACGGGCACCAGGTCGGCGAAGTCCATCACCTCCTGCAGCGCGACGAGTTGCTCCGCGACGCGCTCCGGGGTGACGAGGTCGGTCTTGGTGACGATGCCGAGCACCGGGGTCCTTCGCGCGATCTTGGCCAGTTCGCCCGCGATGAACCGGTCACCCGGACCGACCCGCTCGTCGGCGGGCACGCAGAATCCGACGACGTCCACCTCCGACCACGTGGAACGCACCAGGTCGTTGAGCCGCTGGCCGAGCAGCGTCCTCGGCCGGTGCAGACCGGGCGTGTCGACGATGATGAGCTGGGCGTCCTCACGGTGCACGATGCCCCTGATCGCGTGCCGGGTCGTCTGCGGCTTGCTCGAAGTGATCGCGATCTTGGAACCGACCAGCGCGTTGGTCAGCGTGGACTTGCCCGCGTTGGGCCTGCCGACGAAGCACGCGAAACCCGAGCGGTGCACCGCTGTCCCGGTCGCGTCATGCCCGGTCGCCTCTGCGGTGCCTGGCCCGGCCGTGCCCCCCTCGCTGATACGACTACCTTCGTTCATGGCCGGGACCTCCGGGGAACGCTTTGTTCGCTTGTCCTGCGAGGACTGTCGTGAGACGGCGTCCCTGGAGGTTTCAGCCGGAGGCTTGTCATCTCGGAAGGTGTCGTCCCGGTGAGGACTGGTTTATCAGCACGATGCAATGCCTCCCGCTCCGGTTGTCGTGTCCATAGACGGGAAAGGAATCGACGCACTTGTTGGGAGTTGGTATCGACTGGGCGGAGTCGTTTCACGATGTCGCGCTCGGCAGACCTGATAATGGGATCGTCGAACAGTTTCGTATCGACCACACCGCGGCCGGTGTGGGCCGGTTGATCGCTCGGTGCTTGGAGTTGGAAACCGACCCGGCTGATGTGCGTGTTGTGTTGGAAACCCGGCACGGTGTATTGGTCGAGGCATTGACCGACGCGGGGTTTACCGTGTTGCCGGTCAACCCTGACCTGGTCGCCCGCCGTCGTGGCCCGGCGAAGAAGAAAGACGACGCCGAAGACGCCCGGATCTGTTGTTTGCTGGCGTTGGATCAGTTTCTGGAATTGCGGAAGTTGATCCCGCACGGCAATCTGGCTGGCGAATTGCGTTCGATCGCCCGCGATGACGAACGAGCGGCCCGGGACCAGCGGCGGCTGCTCAACCGTCTTCGCGCCGATCTGCTGGCCACTTTCCCGGCCGCGCTGACCATCGCCGGTGACGATCTGGGCAGCCCTGTCATGCTGAAACTGCTGGCCACCTGGCCCACACACGCCCAACTCGCCGGCGCCGGTACCGACGCGATCGAGTCCTTCGCGCGGTCTTCCCGACACGGCTGGCCGGACCGGTTCGCCGCCCGTGTTGCCGACGCCCTCACCGTCGAGCAACTCCCGGTTCGCGATTACCTGATCCGCGCGAAAGCCACCACAATCTCGTTGACCGCGACCCAGCTTCTCGCGTTGCGTGAGGCTCGGAAATCGTGGGAACGCCGCATGGCAGAACTGCTCCTCGGCGACACCCGGTACGGCCGCGCCAAACAACCCAGAAATCCCGATCCGGGAAAAGCGATACCGGGCGGTGACATCTACCTGAGTTTCCCCGGACTTGGGGACATCCTCGCCGCCCGGATCGCCGGAGAGATCGGGGATCACATCGAGCAATTCGACACCCCGAACGGGCTGCAATGCTACGCCGGAACCGCACCCGTAACCCGACGATCCGGCCGCAGCGAGCTCGTCATCGCCCGCCGCCTGGCCCATAACCGATATCTCGGCACCGCCGTGCACCAATGGGCCTTCTGCACCCTCACAACCTCGACCTGGGCGCGCGAGTTCTACGACCGGAAAATCACCGCCGGAAAAGCACACCACAGCGCCCTGCGCGCCCTCGCCAACCGCTGGCTGGAAATCCTCTGGCACTGCCTCACCAAAGGCATCCGCTACGACGAAGCCGTACACATACGCAACCGATCCAAAACCCTCCAAACAGCTACCGCCGCCTGAGGTTGACAGAAGGTGTCTCACCGGATGGTCTCCCGCAACTCCCCCGCCGCGTCGGCCCGCAGTATCGGCGCGTCGGGGGTCAGCTCGCGCACGGCACGCACCGACAGGTCGCCGACCGCGGCGGCGTCGGTCACCACGGCGGCCGCTTCCAGTCCCTCGGCTCCGCTGGACACCGCGGCCGCCACGGCGGCCTGCAGTGCCGTCAACTTCAGCGAAGGCAGTTCCACGGTGGCCGCCGCGTATGTGCGGCCGTCGACGTCGCGCACGGCGGCGCCTTCCTCGGCCTGCACCCGCGCCCGTGCGGAGCGCGCGAGGATGATGATCTTCTCGTCCTCGGGGTCGAGGTCAGGCATGTTCGACTCTCCTGTCGCGTTCGTCTTGCTCGTCGGTTCGGGTCGCGGTGTTCGGGCCGATCCGGTGCCCATCGGCCGTGCGGACGACAACCGTGGTGATGCGCATCCGGCCCCTGCGGTCCTTGCCACCCTCCGCCCGTAGCCGAAGGCCCTCCACCTCGGCCTCGGCGCCGGGCAGCGGTACTCGGCCGAGCCGCTGCGCCAGCAACCCGCCCACGGTTTCCACGTCGTGGTCGGACAGGTCCACCCCGAACAACTCGCCGAGATCGTCGACACCAAGCCTTGCCGACACGCGCACGACATGGTCGTCGACCACTTCCACCGGAGGGGTCTCCTCGGTGTCGGACTCGTCGGTGATCTCGCCGACGATCTCCTCGATGATGTCCTCGATGGTGAGCAGGCCCGCCGTGCCACCGTACTCGTCGACGGCGATCACCATATGGGTACGCGACACCTGCATCTCCTTCAGCAGGTTGTCCAGCCGTTTGGAGTCCGGCACGAACGTGGCCTGGCTCATCAGCTCACTCACCTGCCGCGCGGTGCCCCCGTCAGCCATGGAGGCACCGACCAGGTCTTTCAGGTTGACGATGCCGACGATGTCGTCCACCGACTCTCCGATCACCGGCAGCCGGGTGAAACCCGTGCGCATCGACAGCGCCAGCGCCTGCCTTACCGTCTTGCCCTGCTCGATCCACACGATCTCGGTGCGCGGCACCATCACCTCACGCGCGACCGTGTCCCCCAGTTCGAACACCGAGTGGATCATCTCGCGCTCGTCGGTGCCCACAACGCCGCGTTCCCCCGCGAGATCGACCAGCTCGCGCAACTCGTCCTCGGTGGTGAACGGTCCCTCGCGGAATCCCCTGCCCGGTGTGATGGCGTTGCCGAGCACGATGAGCAGCCTGCTCAGCGGGCCAAGCACCTTACCGAGCACCCGCACCGGACCCGCTACCGCGAGACCGACGCGGTAGGGGTGCTGCCTGCCGACGGTGCGTGGACCGACGCCGACGATGACGTAGCTCACCAGCACCATGACCAGACCCGCGACCAGCACGGCCAGCCATACCTGGTCAAACCAGCGCAGGCTGACAACCGTGACGAACACGGTCGCGGTCAGCTCCGCGCCCATCCGCAGCAGCAGGAGCAGGTTGATGTGTCTGCTGCGTTCCTTCAGCACGGCCACGAGTTGCCTTGAACCGGCCCGGCCCGCACGCACCAGCCCCTCGGCGCGAGCCAGCGACGCGGTGCTTACGGCCGCGTCCGCGGCGGCGAAGCTGCCGCCCAGCAGCACCAGCAGGACGGCGACGACCAGGAAGGTGGCCGAACTGCTCACGGCGCCTCCGGCTCCGGCCTTCCGTCGAGTCCCGCAGCACCGAGCAGCCGCTCGTCGTTGTCGCGCTGCGCGTCGCGGCGCTGCACCTGGGCCACGGCCGCGCGGAAGTCGCCGAGGATGCGCTTCTGCAGCGCGAACATCTCCTGCTCCTCGGCGGGCTCCGCATGGTCGTAGCCGAGCAGATGCAGCACACCGTGCACGGTCAGCAGGTGCAACTCGTCAAGCAGCGAATGGCCCGCCGAGCGCGCCTGCTCCTTGGCGAACGCGGGGCACAGCACGATGTCGCCGAGCAACGCGGGCGAGGCCTCGGCCGCGTCGGGGCGCCGGGTGGACTCCAACTCGTCCATCGGAAACGCCATCACGTCGGTGGGCCCTGGCAGGTCCATCCAACGCTCGTGCAGTTCCTCCATCACGTCCAGTGTCACGAGCAACACCGACAACTCGGCCAGCGGGCTGACCTCCATCTGGTCGAGCGCGAACCGGGCGGCGGACACGATCGACACCTCGTCGACGTTGACCCCCGACTCGTTGGCGATCTCGATGCTCACCTGCGCCCCTGCCCACCGACCACGTGACCGTTGCCAGACGCCTCCTGCACCGCGTGCCACTTCTCGTAGGCATCGACGATGTCGCCCACCAGCTTGTGCCGCACAACGTCGTGGCTGGTGAGCGTGGCGAAGTGCAGGTCAGCGACTCCTTCGAGGATGTCACGGACAACCCGCAGCCCGCTTCGCTGCCCGCTGGGCAGGTCCACCTGCGTGATGTCGCCGGTGACCACGATCTTCGAGCCGAACCCCAGCCTGGTCAGGAACATCTTCATCTGCTCCGGCGTGGTGTTCTGCGCCTCGTCGAGGATGATGAAGGCGTCGTTGAGGGTGCGGCCACGCATGTAGGCCAGCGGGGCGATCTCGATGGTGCCCGCCTGCATGAGCCGGGGGATCGACTCCGGGTCCACCATGTCGTGCAACGCGTCGTACAGCGGCCGCAGGTATGGGTCGATCTTCTCGTACAGCGTTCCCGGCAGGAAGCCCAACCGCTCACCGGCCTCCACGGCGGGCCTGGTCAGGATGATCCGGTTCACCTGCTTGGCCTGCAGCGCCTGCACGGCCTTGGCCATCGCCAGGTAGGTCTTGCCCGTGCCCGCGGGACCGACACCGAAGACGACCGTGTGCTTGTCGATCGCGTCGACGTAGCGCTTCTGGTTCAGCGTCTTCGGCCGGATGGTCCGGCCGCGCCGGGACAGGATGTCCATGCTGAGCACGTCAGCGGGAGACTCGGAGGCGCCCGCGGAGAGCATGGCGACCGTGCGCCGGACCGTGTCCGGCCCGACCTGCTGGCCGCGGTCGGCGAGGGTCACCAGTTCGGCGAAAACGCGCTCGGCGAACGCCACGTCGGCGGGGTCGCCGGTCAGGGTGATCTCGTTGCCCCGCACGTGCACATCGGCGTCGAGAAGCTCTTCCGCGGCGCGGAGGTTCTCGTCACGAGTCCCGAGTAGCACGAGCGCTGCGGTGTCGGGGACCTCGAAATTCGACTGTGCCCGCTGCGCTGGGGTCGCCGCGGCTTGTGCGGCTTCTGCGGCTTGTGCGGAATGCTGCGGAACGGTTCCGGCCACGTGGCCTCTGGCCTGCTTTCTGCGCGGCTGCGCTGCTCGTGTTACTGGTCTCGCGTGTCGATGTTATCGGCATCCGCACCTGCGGGCAGGTGCGTTTATCCTGACGCACCCGTATAACGCCCGAAGAACCCGAGCTGTTCCCCTCCGAGCACGTGTGCGTGCACGTGAAATACGGTCTGACCTGCGTCCGCGCCGGTGTTGAACACGACACGGTAGCCATCGCCCAGCCCCTCCAGCTCCGCCACCCTGGCCGCTGTGGCCACCACGTCGGCGAGCAACTGGGGATCGGCGGCGGCGAGTTCGGCCACGTCTCGGTACCGGGTCTTGGGCACGACGAGAACGTGGGTGCTGGCCTGCGGGTTGATGTCACGGAACGCCAGCGTCGTCTCGGTCTCGTGCACGATGTCGGCGGGCAGTTCCCTGGCGATGATCTTCTCGAACAAGGTCTCCGCGTCGCTCATTGCTCTCCCACCTTCCGCAGGCGACGTGCGGCATGGTACGTGATCAACACCGCGCGCGCTCAGACCCGAGACCGGCACGGGGGACACGGATCGGTATCCAGGCCCTGCTGCAGCGCCATCCGTTCGAGCAACGCGGTCAGCCGGGTACGTTCTCCCGCGTCGAGCGCGGCGCAGATGTCGTCCTCGTGTGCGGCCGCGGCCTCTCGCACCCTGGCGAGCAGCGTGTGAGCCTTGCCGGTTAGGTGCAGGGCGTGGTTGCGACGGTCCTTGGGACACCGCCGCCGGTCCACCAGGCCCCTGGCGTCCAGGCTGTCGATGAGCGCGACGACCCGGCTGGGCACCACCCCCAACTCGGCGGCCAGCGAGCGCTGGCTGCGTCCTGGCTCGCAGGCGATCATCCGCAACAACACGATGTCAGGAAGTGTCAGGCCCAGCTCACCAGCACGTTCGGCGAACCGGCTCCGCGCATGCGCACCGAGCTGGGCGAGCAGGAAGGCCGCGGTCCTGGTCGGGAAATCCGCGACCGCCGCCCGGTCTTCGTCCGCCGTGGTCACGCAGCGCACCCTACCGTACCGGTGAGTAACCCAACCGTAGCCGAGGCGCCCCGAACCTGCCTCGCGCGCTGTCACGTTACTCGGCCACGCCGTGTCTTGAGGTTGAACACCAAACCGGCAAGGGAGGACTCATGGACCTCGCACTGTGGATCTCCGCAGGGCTGCTCGCCGCCGTCGCACTGGTCGGCGGTATCAGCAAGACCTTCGTACCCAAGGAAAAGCTGGCGGGAGCCGCGGGCGGGCGCTGGACCGCCAACGCGAGCCGCGGCTTCATCAAGACCCTCGGCGTCCTGGAGTTGCTGGCCTCGGTCGGGCTGATCCTGCCCGCCTTGGTCGACATCGCACCGATCATGGTGCCGGTAACCGCCGTGTGCTGGGCGTTGCTGATGGTCGGCGCGGTAAGCACCCACGTGCGGTACCGCGACGGCGCGAAGTTCGTGGTGGCGACCTCGGCCTATCTCGCCCTCGCCGCGTTCGTCGCGTGGGGACGCTTCGGCCCGGAGTCCTTCATCGCCTGACCGACGCCCCCGACGAAGCCGTGAACAGCCTGGGCATGCGAAGCACCGTACCGGGGAGTAACCATTCTGTGCCGTGAATTGCCGTCGTCGCACGCACTATCCGAACGACCCATAACCCGCGAGGAATGTTCATCATGGTGAACCATTCGATTTATGGAATGAATTCCGCTCGCCTCGACCTTCTGAACACAGTGGACTACTTGAGCGTAGGTAAGGGTTGCGGCGAACCAGTTTGAGGCGCCGCGGGGCGGTGAAGCCTGGGGGTCGCTTCACCCGCCGCCGCGGCTCCGCCGGACCGAGGGGGAGGTGTCCGGCGGGGTCGTCGACACCCGAGAACTTCTCGCGTGCCCGATCGTGGCAAGAGTACGGGCAGCGACGGCAGTGGCGCCAGGAAACGCGTCGAAAAGCGGAGAAAATGTCGCGGGCGTTTCAGTCGAATGCGTCCGTTCGGCCTATCGCCAGCGCGCGGTCAGGGCACCGAGCGCACCCAGCGCGACGGTGGCGGCCGTGGACGCGCGCAGCACAGTCGGGCCCAGCCGCGCCCTGATCGCGCCCACGGCGACCAGTGTGTCGACCTCCTCCTCGGTTACGCCACCCTCCGGCCCCACCACCAGGACAAACTCGCCGCGCTCCGGCAGCTCAACCTCGGCGAGGGTCCGCTCCGCGCCCGCGTCGAGCACCACCGCACCCGCCGCCCGCGACACCAGCTCGGCGAGCCCATCGGTGTCCACCGGTTCGCTCACCGTCGGCACCCGGCCACGACGCGCCTGCTTCGTGGCGACTCTGGCCGCGTTGCGCCAGCGGCCCAATGCCTTGGCGCCCCTGGCACCCTCCTCCCAGCGAGCGATGCTGCGCGCCGCACGCCAAGGTACGACCGCATCCGCGCCTGCCTCGGTGGCCAACTCGACGGCCAGCTCACCTCGGTCACCCTTGATCAGCGCCTGCGCGACCGTCACGAGCAGCGCGGGAGGCTGCTCCAGCCGCCGTCGCGTCACCAGCAGCTCCAGTGAGGGAGCCCTGCCAGGCCTTATCGACTCCACGACACACTCGGCGAGGGCGCCCTCGCCGTCACACAGCGCCAGCCGCTCCCCCTGCCGCATGCGTCGCACGGTGACGGCGTGGCGTGCCTCCTCGCCGTCCAGCACCGCATGCGGGCCCTCGGGCAGCGTCGCCACCAGGAAGACCGGAGGCGTCGCGTCGGGCATCAGCGGCTCTTGGCGCGCAGCTTCGAGAACAGGCCGCCCTGCTTGTGGCCGTTGCCCGCCAGCGACGGCGCTTCCTCACCACGGATCTGCGCGAGCTGACGCAACAACTCCGCCTGCTCCTCGTCCAGCTTGGTCGGCACGACGACATCGATGTGCACGTGCAGGTCACCCCTGCCGTCGACGCGGCCGGACGAGCGCAGCCTCGGCATGCCCATGCCGGTGAGCAGCAACTCGGCGTTCGGCTGGGTCCCCGGCTCGATGTCGATGTCCTGCACCCCGTCGACGAGGGTCTCCAGCGGAACGGTGGCACCGAGCGCGGCACTCGTCATCGGGATGCGCAGATGACAGTGCAGGTCGTTGCCCTCCCTGACGAAGACCTCGTGCGGAGCCTCGTCGATCTCCACGTACAGGTCACCCGCGGGGCCACCGCCAGGGCCTACCTCGCCCTGCCCGGAAAGCCGGATGCGCATGCCGTCGCCAACACCCGGCGGGATCTTCGCGGTCACGTTGCGCCGCGCCCGCACCCGGCCGTCACCGCCGCACTGCTGGCACGGGTCGGTGATGACCTCGCCGAAGCCGCGGCACACCGGGCACGGCCTCGCGGTAACCACCTGCCCGAGGAAGGAACGTTGCACCGACTGAATCTCGCCCTGCCCACCGCAGGTGTCGCAGGTGGTGACGGTGCCACCCTCCGCGGTGCCCGCGCCGCGGCAACGGTCGCACAGGATCGCCGTGTCGACGGCGATCTCCTTGTCCACGCCCGTCGCGCACTCCTCCAGTGTCAGGCTCAGCCTGATCAGCGCGTCCGAGCCCGGCTGAACACGGCTGCGCGGACCCCTGCCCCTGCCACCACCGGTGGCGGCGCCGAAGAAGGCATCCATGATGTCGCCGAGCCCGCCGAAACCAGCGAAAGGGTCGCGCCCGCCCGCGCTCGCGCCGTTGTCCAGCGGGTCGCCACCGAGGTCGACCACCTTGCGCTTCTGTGGATCGGACAGCACCTCGTAGGCGGTGGTGACCTCGCTGAAGCGGTGCTGCGCGTCCTCGGACGGGTTGACATCAGGGTGCAGCTCACGCGCGAGCTTGCGGTATGCGCGCTTGATCTCCTGATCGGTCGCGTTCTTCGACACCCCGAGGATGCCGTAGTAGTCCCTGGCCACCGTCTTGCCGTCCTCCTAGAAACGCCTACTTGCCGGACAGGATCTGGCCCACGTAGTTGGCCACAGCACGCACCGCCGCGATCGTGCCCGGATAGTCCATCCTGGTGGGGCCGACGACACCCATGCCCCCCATCAAGATCTCGTCCGAGCCGTAGCCGATCGACACCACCGACGTACTGCGCATCTGCTCGTCCTCATTCTCCTCCCCGATCCGCACCGTGATCGCACCGGGGTTACGCGCGGCGGCGAGCAGTTTCAACACCACCACCTGCTCCTCCAGGGCTTCCAGCACCTGCCGCAGCGAGCCAGGGAAGTCGGCGACGTTGCGCGTCAGGTTGGCGGTACCACCGAGCACCAGGCGTTCCTCCGGGTGCTCCACCAGGGACTCCACGAGCACGGTGCACACCCGTGTCATGGCGTCCCGCAGTTCGGTTGGGGCGTGCTCGGGCAGTTCGGACACCTTCGCGGCGGCCTCGGCGAGCCGGTGCCCCTGCAGCGCCGAGTTCAGCACGTCACGAAGCCGGGCCACCGAATCGTCGCTGATCACGTCCCCGAGGTCGACGATCCGCTGGTCGACGCGGCCGGTGTCGGTGATGAGCACGAGCATGAGCCGGGCAGGGGTGAGCAGGACCACCTCCACGTGCCGCACCGTGGAGTTGGTCAGTGTCGGGTACTGCACCACCGCCACCTGCCGGGTCAGCTGTGCCAGCAGCCGCACCGACCGCCTGAGGACGTCGTCGAGATCGAGCGCACCCTCTAGGAACTGCCCGATCGCCCGCCGCTCGGCGCTGGAAAGCGGCTTGACCTCGGAAAGTTTGTCCACGAACAGCCGGTAGCCCTTGTCCGTGGGGATACGGCCCGCGCTGGTGTGCGGCTGGGTGATGTAGCCGTCCTCCTCGAGGGCGGCCATGTCGTTGCGAACGGTGGCACTCGACACGCCCAGGTTGTGCCGGTCGACCAACGCCTTCGAACCGACCGGCTCGTGGTTGGACACGTAGTCGGCAACGATGGCGCGCAACACCTCGAAGCGACGCTCGTCAGCGCTGGCCACCGGCGTCTCCTCTCGTCGTCAACTCGACCTGCCCATGCCTGGCTGACGACGAGTTTACGTTCTTACAGCCGCTGTGGAGCAGTCCCTGCGCACGGCAGCGGGCTCCGTGTGCCACCACGCCCGGCAGCACCGGTGATCTCGCTCACAGAACAGTGGGTGAAGGTCAGCGGTCCGGCCGGTGAGTTTCACGGACTTCCCGGTCGGCCACGGCGACGGACTCACCGAGTATTCGCAGCGCTTGCCCGGTTTCCTCGGCCGTCAGCGTCATCGGCGGCGCGAGCCGGATGACGTTGCCGTGCAACCCACCCTTGCCCACCAGCAGGCCGCGCGACTTGGTCTCCTCCAGCACGATTCCCGCTGCCCGCTCGCTGGGTTGGCTGCCGCCGGGTACGACGAGTTCAAGGCCGATCATCAATCCCTTGCCTCGCACATCGCCCACCACGGCGTGCGCGTCGCCGATGTCGCGCAACCCGCGAAGCAGCCGCTCGCCGAGTTCGGCCGCGTTGGCCTGCAGGTCGTTGTCCAGCAAGTAGTCCAGCGTCGCCATGGCCGCGGCCGTGGCGAGCGGGTTGCCGCCGAAGGTGGAGATGGAGTTGGCCCGAAGGCAGTCCATGATCTCGCGGCGGGCGATCACCCCGCCCATGGCGAGGCCGTTACCGACGCCCTTGGCGAAGGTCATGATGTCCGGTGTCACGCCGTGGGCCTCGATGCCCCAGAAGTGCTCGCCGGTACGCCCCCAACCGGTCTGCACCTCGTCGGAGACGAGCAGGATGCCCTCCTCGTCAAGGACCTGCTTGAAGGCTTTGAACAACCCGTCAGGCGGCACGTTGAACCCGCCCACACCCTGGATCGGCTCCGCGATCAGCGCGGCGACGTCGCCCGAGGTCGTGGTGGCCAGTACGTCGCGCAGGTCCTGGACACAGGCGGCGATGTACTCGGCGTCGGAGTAGCCGGAGAACGGCCCTCGGTAGCGGTAACCGCCGTGTACGTAACTCACCTTCACGGGAGAAAGCGAACTGGCCGACCAGCCCCGGTTGCCGGTCACACCCACGGTGCCGAAGGCTCTGCCGTGGTAGGAGTTGCGCAGCGCCAGCACCTGATTGCTGCGGCGGTACTGCGTCGCCAGCATGAGCGCCGTCTCGTTGGCTTCCGTGCCGGAGTTGGTGAAGAACACCTTGGCGTCGGGGATGCCGGACAGCTTCGCTATCCGCTCGGCAAGCTCAACCTGGTTGCGGATGAGGTACAGCGTGGAAGTGTGCAGCACTCCGGTGTCGAGCTGGGCTCGCACCGCGTCGGAGACCTCGGCGATGTCGTAGCCCAGCGCGTTGGTGAGGATGCCCGCGAAAAAGTCCAGGTAGCCGCGACCCCGCGAGTCGGTCACGTGCCGCCCGCTCGCGCGGACGATCTCGATGGGGTCGGAGTAGTACAGCGTCAGCCATTCCGGCAGCACGGCCCGATGCCTGCCCAGCAGGTCCGATTCGGTCATGCGGTCGAGTCTCACCGCACACCGCACACCGCGCCAGGTACGAAGCCGACGCCCGCGCCCTCGTCACTGCCCGTGCACGTGCCCTTCGCCCAATCGGGGATGATCATCACCTGTCGGAGTAACAAAGGTTCCACCGTTCGCGTGCCGATAGCCGAAACATGTCCATGATCGCTGCTGGGTCGCTCGCCGCGTGCACGCTCACCGCGCTGTGCGCGGGCGGGCTGGCCCTACCCGCCGAGTCGTCCCTGTCCCTCTCCCTGCGCGGCACCGACGGTGTGACCCGCTCCGTACACCTGACCTGTGAACCCGACGCGGGAACGCACCCGAGGGCCCAGCAGGCCTGTGCCGCGCTCGATGCGGCCGACGGCGACTTCGATCGGCTGCCCGCACTCCAGCGGCAGTGCACGATGATCTACTCCCCGGTGCGGGCGGAGGCGCGCGGCCACTGGCAGGGTGAGCCGGTTCGTTTCACCACCGAGTACTCCAATCCCTGCTTCGCAGGCGCTCGCTCCGGTGGGGTCTTCGGCTTCTGAACAGCTCTGTCGGTTGTCGCCGCTCGCCGCCGGATGCCGTCGTTTGTCACCGCCATGGCGGGGTAGCCGAACTCGCGAAGGCTCCCCGACGCATCGACCAGGGAGGCAGCCCGCCATGGCGCAAGAACCTCGTGATGACAAGGATCGACAACTCGGCGATTTCCGGGTCAACGACGACGACACCCTGCTGACCACACAACAAGGAGTTCGGGTCGACCACACCGACGACTCGCTCACGGTGGGCGAGCGCGGCCCGACCCTGCTCGAAGACTTCCACTTCAGGGAGAAGCTCACCCACTTCGACCACGAGCGCATCCCAGAACGCGTGGTCCACGCCAGGGGCGCGGGCGCCTACGGCCACTTCCAGCCCTACGACGACTGGCTCGCCGAATACACCATGGCCGATTTCCTTCGCGACCCCGCCAAGCGAACCCCGGTGTTCGTGCGGTTCTCCACGGTCGCCGGATCTCGCGGCTCGGCCGACACCGTGCGCGACGTGCGCGGGTTCGCGACGAAGTTCTACACCGACGCGGGCAACTACGACCTCGTCGGCAACAACATGCCGGTGTTCTTCATACACGACGGGATCAAGTTCCCCGACTTCGTCCACGCCGTGAAGCCCGAGCCGCACAACGAGATCCCGCAGGCTCAGTCGGCGCACGACACGCTGTGGGACTTCGTCTCCCTGCAACCGGAGACGATGCACATGATGATGTGGCTGATGTCCGACCGGGCACTGCCCCGCAGCTACCGGATGATGCAGGGCTTCGGCGTGCACACGTTCCGGCTGGTCAACGCCGACGGCAGGGGCACGTTCGTGAAATTTCACTGGAAGCCACTGCTCGGCACACACTCGCTGGTGTGGGACGAGACGCAGAAGGTCGCGGGCAAGGACCCCGACTACAACCGTCGCGACCTGTGGGACGCCATCGAAGCCGGACAGTACCCCGAGTACGAACTGGGCGTGCAACTTGTCGACGAGGCCGACGAGTTCGCGTTCGACTTCGACCTGCTCGACGCTACCAAGTTCATCCCGGAGGAACAGGTTCCGGTCAGACCCGTCGGCCGCATGGTGCTCGACCGCAATCCGGACAACTTCTTCGCCGAGACAGAGCAGATCGCCTTCCACACCGCCAACGTGGTACCGGGGATCGACTTCACCAACGACCCGCTGCTACAGGCCCGCAATTTCTCCTACTTGGACACTCAGCTCATCCGGCTCGGTGGGCCGAACTTCGCGCAGCTCCCGGTGAACCGGCCGGTGGCCGAGGTGCACAACAACCAGCGTGACGGATACGGCCAGCTGCGGATAAACCGAGGGCAGACGTCGTACTACAAGAACACCCTCGGCGGCGGCTGCCCCGCGATCGCCGACGGCAGCGCCTTCTCGCACTATGCCGAGAAGGTCGAGGGCCACAAGATCCGCAAGCGCAGTGAGAGCTTCAAGGACTACTACTCGCAGGCCACGCTGTTCTGGAACAGCATGTCCGAGGTCGAGGCCGAGCACATCGTCGCGGCCTTCCGGTTCGAGTTGGGCAAGGTGGAGCACAAGCAGATCCGGGCTCGGGTCGTGGAGCACCTCAACCGCGTCGATCATGACCTGGCCGTTCGGGTGGCGAGGGGCGTTGGCGTGCAGCCGCCCGCCGACGAGGTCACGCCGAACCACGGCCGTTCCTCACCCGCGCTGTCCCAGCTGAACGCGCCGATGGACCGCGCCGACACCCGCAAGGTCGCCGTACTGGCCGCCGAGGGCGTTGACGGTCCCGGCACGCGCCGCCTTGTCGAGGCGCTCGACCGGCACGGTGTCGTCGCCGAGGTGCTCGCACCTGTCGACGGGGAGCTACCGGGTGCCGACGGCGGTGTTTCCGCGGACTGGGCGTTGAACACCATGGCTTCGGTGCTGTACGACGCCGTTGTGGTGGCATCCGGGCCGGACAGCGCCGCCACGCTCGCGCGTGACGGCTACGCCGTGCATTTCGTGACCGAGGCCTACAAGCACGCCAAACCGGTCGCGGCATTCGGGTCCGGCTTGGAGCTGCTGCGCACCGGCGAGATCATCGAACGACTCGCCGACAGCATTGAGGTGGTGGACGACCGTGGCGTGATCACCACGACCGCGGAGGGCAACGCGCTTCCCGACGACTTCGTCACCCGGCTCACCGACCGGCTCGCCCGCCACCGGGCCTGGGAACGGGCGACCGAGTCCGTGCCCGCATGAGGCATGCGTGAGGCCCGGCCGAGGTCTGGTCAGACCAGCGCCTGGTAGACGAGCTGGCGCAGCTGCTGGCGAAGCGGGTAGGTGCTGGACGGCATGAGCTGGGTGAAGAACAGCACGGTCAGATCCTCCGCAGGATCCACCCAGAACGCCGTGCTCGCCGCACCACCCCAGGCGAATTCGCCCTCGCTGGACAGCGTCTTGGCCTTGGCCGGGTCACGCAGTACCGAGAACCCCAGCCCGAACCCGAACCCGTTGAACGGGATCTCGGCGAACAGCGGCCGCCCGAACTGCTCGAGGTCGACATCGCCGGGTAGGTGGTTTCGGGTCATCAGGCGCACGGTGCGCGGGCTGAGCAGCCGGGTGCCGTCGAGCTCGCCGCCACGCAGCAGCAGTTGCGTGAACCGGTGGTAGTCGGCCGCGGTGCCCGCCAGTCCCGCTCCGCCCTGCAGGCACGCGGGCTTCTTCTTGATCGCGTCTGTGAAGGTGTCGTTGCGCTTCGCGCGGCGGGTAACCGGGTCGGGCACGTACAGCGCGGCCAGCCGGTCCACGGCGGCACCGTCGACGTGGAAGGTGGTCTCCGTCATCCCGAGCGGGCCGAGGATGCGCTCGGCGAAGAACCGGTCGAGCGGCATTCCGGAGACGACCTCCACCAGCCTGCCGAGTACGTCGGTTGCCACCGAGTAGTTCCATTCGGTGCCCGGCTGGAACAGCAGCGGCAACTCGGCCCAGGCCTCGCTGCACGCGGCCAGATCCTTGCCCTGCGGTGTGCTCCACTCGAAGCCCGCGGCCCGGTAGAGCCCGTCCACCGGGTGTGCGTGGTGAAAGCCGTACGTCAGCCCCGCCGTGTGAGTGAGCAGGTGCCATACCCTGATCGGCTCGGTGGCGGGTTCGGTCACCGGGCGCAGCGCCGAGCCCTTGACGTACACCTGCGGCTCGGCGAGCTCGGGCAGCCAGCGGTGGATGGGATCGGTTAGTTCGAACTCACCTTCCTCGAACAGCATCATCGCGGCGACCGAGGTGATGGGCTTGGTCATCGAGTAGATGCGCCACAGAGTGTCGACCTCCACCCCGAGCCCGGCCTCCAGATCACGATGCCCGTAGCTGGAAAGGTGCGCGATCTTACCGTGCCGCGTCACGACGGTGAGCCAGCCGGGCAGCAGGCCCTCGTCGACGTAGCGCGCCATCCGGCGATCGATGCGGCTCAGCCGCTGGGCGTCGAAACCGAGTTCCCCGGCGTCAGCCTCCACCGCGAGGTTCGTCATGGCGTCAGTTCTACCGCCTGCGGAGCCGACAGTGTTAGCACCAGGTCAACATCGCTCCCGGTTGTCAGGCCATGAATTCGGCCTTCTCCGCACGCCACGCCTCGTCCGTGCGGCCGCGCCGCCAGTAGCCCGAGATGGAAAGCGCTTCCTTGGGCACTCCCCGCTCGCTGAGCAGGTGACCGCGCAGTTCTCGGACCAACCCGGCCTCGCCGTGCACGAAGCCCTGCATCGTCCCCGGCGGGAAGTCGAGCGCGCGCACGGCGGCGAC
This sequence comes from Saccharomonospora amisosensis, assembly GCF_011761185.1. Lineage (NCBI taxonomy): Bacteria > Bacillati > Actinomycetota > Actinomycetes > Pseudonocardiales > Pseudonocardiaceae > Saccharomonospora > Saccharomonospora amisosensis. Next base: position 3,535,312 of record NZ_JAAOYM010000001.1, read on the forward strand.
CAGGTCGTCACCCGCGTCACGGTGCAGCCAGCTGATCTCCGCGGCACTCTTGGTGGCCAGCGGTTGCTCCTCCAACCCGTTCTCGACCAACAGCAGTGCCAGCACGCGAGCATCGGCGGGCATCGCCTCGAGCGAGGCCGCGATGGCCGGGAGGGCCGCCTCGTCGCCGACCAGCAGGTGCCAGTCGGCCTGCGGGCTGGGCGCGTATCCCCCGCCCGGACCGGCCACCAGCACCTCGTCGCCTGGTTCGAGACTCGCCGCCCACGGACCCGCGAGTCCCGCCTCGCCGTGGTACACGAAGTCGATGACAAGCTCGCCCGCCACCGGGTCGTAACCGCGCACCGTGTACGTGCGCTGCTTCGGCCACAGCTCGCGCGGCAACTCGGCCTTGATCACTCGAAGGTCGAACGGCTCGGGATAGGTCACGCCGGGGACGGGGAACAGCACCTTGACGTAGCTGTCGGTGAAGCCGTTGGGAACGAACGTCGCAAGACCCTCGCCGCCGGAAACGACCCTGATCATGTGCGGCGTGAGCCGTTCGGTTCGCATTACGCGCAACCGGCTGACCGGCTTGCCGCCGCCGCGCTGCCTTGGTTGCCCGGACTGCCCGGACTCCGTGCGATCCGCCATGCGGGCCTCCTCGGCTTGGCTCAACACTGGCAAGTTAAGGCTAACCTCACTCACTCTCGCACAGCCACCAAGGACACGGAAGAGTGGCGAGTAGCCGTCAGGGTTGCCCACACGCTACTCACCGCGACCAGGTGAAGGAACCTTGTCCGCACACCGGCATACGCCCCGCTCCGCGGCGGCCACTCTTGACAGCTTGCCAACAAGCGACCACCGTGATCGCATGGCGCAGTTCGACTACGACGTTTTGGTGATCGGTTCCGGCTTCGGTGGCAGCGTGAGCGCGCTACGACTGACCGAGAAGGGGTACCGAGTCGGCGTGCTCGAGATGGGCAGGCGCTTCGCCGACCACGAGTTCGCCAAGACCTCCTGGCATGTCCGCGACTACCTGTTCGCGCCCAAACTGGGCTGCACGGGCATCCTGCGCATCACACCGTTGCCGGACACGCTCGTGCTGAGCGGCTCTGGCGTCGGCGGCGGCTCGCTCGTATACGCCAACACGTTGTACGAGCCGCCGGACGCGTTCTACGCCGACCGGCAGTGGGCCGGCATCACCGACTGGAAGGCCGAGCTGGCCCCCTTCTACGACCAGGCCAAACGGATGCTGGGTGTCACCAGGTACCCGCTGAGCACGCCCGCCGACGAGGTGATGCGTGACGTCGCCGAGGACATGGGCATCGGGCACACCTACGGCCCGACCCCGGTGGGGGTCTACTTCGGCGACAACGGCCTCAATCCCGGGCAGCAGGTGGCGGACCCGTTCTTCGGCGGGATGGGACCGCAGCGGCGGGCCTGCACCCACTGTGGTGAATGCATGACCGGGTGCAGGCACGGCGCGAAGAACACGACGGTCAAGAACTACCTGCATCTCGCGGAGCGGGCGGGCGCGAAGGTGCACCCGCTGACGACCGTGCGCGAGGTGCGGCCACTGGCATCCGGTGGCTACGCCGTCGCCTGCGTCCACACCGGACGTCCCTGGCGCAGGCGCACCTTCACGGCCGAGCAGGTGGTGTTCTCCGCCGCCGCGCTCGGCACCCAGCGGTTGCTGCACCGGATGCGCGACCGAGGCATCCTTCCGGGACTTTCCCCACGACTGGGCATGCTCGCCAGGACCAACTCCGAGGCCGTGCTCGCCGCGCGGACCACCCGGCGCGACACCGAGTTCCATCGCGGGGTAGCCATCACCTCGTCGATCCATCCCGACGACGTCACCCACGTCGAACCCGTTCGCTACGGCAAGGGCAGCAACCTGCTCGGCCTCATCGGCGCCGTGCTCACCGACCCGGTCGAGGGCAAACCGCGCTGGCTGGCGGGACTTCGCGAGATGCGCCGCAACTGGCGCAAGCTGCCCGCGCTGCACAATCCGAGGCACTGGTCGGAGCAGACAATCGTACTGCTGGTGATGCAGTCTCTCGACAACTCGATCACCACCTTCACCCAGCGGGGACTGTTCGGCAGGCGGATGCGCACCAGGCAGGGCATCGGCGAGCCCAACCCCGCCTGGATTCCCGAGGGTCACGAGGTCGCCCGGCGCGTGGCGGACAAGATCGACGGCTTGCCTGGCGGTGGCTGGAACGATCTGTTCAACATGCCGATGACCGGACACTTCATCGGCGGCTGCGCCATCGGGGACTCGCCCCGCACCGGGGTCGTGGACGCCTACCAGCGGCTGTACGGCTACGAGGGACTGCACGTCGTGGACGGCTCCGCGATCTCCGCCAACCTCGGCGTGAACCCCTCGCTCACCATCACCGCGCAGGCCGAGCGGGCCATGGCACTGTGGCCGAACAAGGCCGAGCGCGATCCGCGACCGCCGCTCGGCTCCGCCTACCAGCGGGTAGACCCGGTGGCCCCGAAACACCCGATCGTGCCCGAGGCCGCGCCTGGCGCCCTGCGGCTGCCTGTCACTACGGCAGAACGCAAGCAGACGTGAGAAACTGCACAACATGACGACGGAATCCATGCCGAAATGGCGAAGGCTGGAACCGGATGAGCGCAGGGAACAGATCTTCACTTGCGCGGCCGAGCTTTTCGGTGAGCGACCCTACACCGATGTGTCCACGTCGGATATCGCCGCGCGCGCTGGTGTCGCGCGCGGCCTGATAAACCACTATTTCGGCACGAAACGCGAACTCTATCTAGCAGTTGTGAAACGCGCGCTCACCGTGCCGCACGTCGCCGTCTCACGGCTGCCGGAAGGGTCGCTGGAGGAACGGACGAAGGCGGCCGTCGACTGGTTCCTCGACATGGTCAGCAAGCAGGAGAAGCTGTGGCTGGCCGCCATCGCGCCCGAGGGCATCGGCAGGGACGTCGAGGTCGAGCGGATCGTCGACGAGGCTGACCGCACCGCGGCCGACCGGGTACTGGAGGCGATGGGATTCTCCCGCGACGACGCGCACTGGGAGCAGTTCAACGCCGTGGTGCGTGCCTACGGCGGCATGGTGAAGGCCGCCGGCCGGGAGTGGCTCGTGCAGGCGGCGCTGGACCGCGCGCAGGTGCACGCACTGCTGAGCCAGGTACTGCTCACGCTCGTCAGGGACGTGCTGCCGCGGGTCTCCGAACAACCGTGAAGGCCGCTGTCGCCCTGCGGCGGCCTTCACTTCTCGGGGCGGTCGATACGGCATGCGCCGATGGATTCCGCTCACTCACCGCGCGGAAAGTGAGGGCGCGGGAAGTGAGAAAGCACCACACAGCAACCGAATCTCGTGAGAACTCCCCACGGTCGGCGCGGGAATCGAGGCGCCGACAAAGTCACGCCCGCGCGGTCACCGCCGTGCCGCCGCGGCAACCTCGGTGACGACGATACGGTTGCCCTCCAGGCTGCCGAAGTAGAGGCTGCCCGCCATTTCTCTCACGCCGGTGAGGAGCCGGAAGCCCTCGATCTCGCCGCCGATGTCGTGCACGATCTCGCCTTCGGCGGAGACGCCCAGTACCCCGCAGGTGGGCCGGGGCGATGGCTGCAACGAGGTCGGCAGGCCACGCACGACGCGGCGCAGCGCGGCCGGAAGCCTGCGTACCAACTCCAGTGAGGCGACCTTGGGACTTGCCTGGGTGACCCAGATCAGCCCGTCGCTGCCGGTGGAGATGTTGTCGCAGAAGCCAGGCAACTCGTCGACGAGCAGGTCAGTGGCACCGTGGCGTCGTGGGTCCAGCCACACCCTGCGCACCCGGCAAGCTGATGTCTCCGCGACGGCGACGAACGACTCGTCCGGCGCGAGCGCCACGCCATTGGCGAATTGCAGACCGGCCGTCAGGACGTCCACCACGCCGTCGGGCGTGCGCCGCAGCAGCCTGCCGGTTCCCGTCTGCTCGATCAGGTCGTCGCGCCAGTTCCCGATCCCGAACCGGGTCGACGAGTCGGTGAAGTAGACGGTTCCCTCGCTGTCGACGGCGGCGTTGTTGCAGAACGTCAGGCGCTGCCCCGCTGCCTCGACCACCAGGGTGCGCACCGCGCCGTCGGAAAGCCGCACCGACAGCAGGCCCCGCACGGCATCGCAGACGACGAGTTCGTCCTCGCCCAGGAACTCCAGCCCCAGCGGCCTGCCCTCGGTGTCGGCGACGGTGTCGATGCGCCTTCCTTCGTCGTCGACACGGATGATGCGACCGTCCTCGAGTCCGGTGTAGACGCGGCCGAGCGAGTCGACCAGCACGTCCTCCGGCCCGACACCGTTGACCGGGATGGTCCGCACCTCGCCGAAGCCCATCGTCGCCTCCCTACCGGTAGCTCAGTAGCCCCGCCGCCTCGCCGTCGAAGTGCCCGTGTTCGTTGAAGGAAAGCATGGTGGTTCCGGAACGGCCGGTGACGATCTTAGTGATCCCCGCGTTGACGGTAACCCGGTTCAACGACAGCAGGCCGACCTCGGGCACCCCTAGCAGCACTCCGCACAGCGTGGAGATGACGCCGCCGGAGGTGAACACTACGGCCTGCTCACCCTTGCCGAGTACGGAAACCAGGTCGTCGAGCGCGCCGGTGACCCTGGCAAGGAATCGTGGCCACGACTCCGCGCACGGGCTCGACTCGCCCGCCGCCACCCACTTCGCCAGCGCGCCCTCGAGCGCGGCCTGATACGCCCTCGGATCGGCGCTGTCCTGCGCGGCCCCGCCACCGTGGTGTGCGGCGATGTCGACGTGGTCGTACTCGTTCCAGCGCGCGTCCCGCGCCACGGTGGGAGGCGAGGGCAGTTGTGCCAGCGCCGCGTCCGCGGTCGCCCGCTGCCGAGAGAGGCTGCCACAGCGCGCGTGGCTGAGGGCCGCCTCCCTGCGCACGAGTTCCCGCCCTGCCAGCCGGGCCTGCTGCTCGCCACGGTCGGAGAGCACGTCGTAGTCTGCCGCGCCGAAGGAGGCCTGCCCGTGGCGCACCAGGTACACAACGCCCATCAGCGAATACCGATCCGTCGCAGCATGCCCGAGGGAAGGATACGGACGAGCACACTCAGCGGTGCCCACGGCCAAGCAGGCACGTAGGCCTTCGCCGGTTCCCGCTCGATCGCCCGCACCAGTGCCCGCGCACCCCGATCGGCGCTCGCGAGCATCGGGGTCCTGCCCGCCCTGCCGGTCATCTCCGACTCGATGTAGCCGGGCAGCAGCGTGGTGACGCGGATGGCCGTCGGTAGCGTGTCGACACGGATACCGTCGGCCAGTGCCGACAGCCCCGCTTTGGACGCGGCGTAGGCGGTGAGGTTACCCGGCATGCCGCGCAACGCGCTGAACGACGACACCACCACGAGATGCCCCGCTCGCTGCTCGCGAAAGCAGCTCATCGCCGCCTCACACTGCGCCAGCGCCGCGATGAGGTTGGTCAGCATGGTCTGCCGGTTGGCGGTGAGGTAACCGGTGCCCACCGGCTGGCCCTTGCCGAGCCCGGCATTGACGATCACTCGGTCGATCGTGCCGAGTTCGGCGCGGAACTCGTCGAACACGGCGAAGACGCGGTCGTGATCGTTGACGTCAAGGTCCCTGACGACAACGCGGATGCCGGGATGGGTCCGGGCGAGTTCGGCGGCGAGTGCGGCCAGCCGGTCGGTGCGCCTGGCGCACAGGGCGAGGTTCCGGCCGAGCGCGGCGAACCGCCTGGCCATGCCTTCGCCCAACCCCGAGCTGGCGCCGGTGATCACGATGTTCTGGCGCACGGACATGCCTCGACCCTACCGGGTGGTAACAAGCCGGTGGCCCGGCGCGTCACACGCCGGGCCACCGGACCGCACGGAGTGGGCGGTGTCAGTTACCGGTGTAGAGCAGCCGGTTCGGCGTGCCGTCACCGGGGTTGGTGATCTTGTCAGGAGTGGCCGCCGAGGTCAGCGCCTCCGCCACCTGATCCGGGGTGGCATCGCCGTGCTCAGCCAGATACAGCGCCGCCGCTCCCACGACATGTGGCGTTGCCATCGAGGTGCCGCTGATGGTGTTCTCGCCACCGTCGAGCCAGGCCGAGGTGATGTCCTCACCCGGCGCGTACAGGTCAACGACGTCGCCGTAGTTGGAGAAGCTGGCCTGCGCGTCCCGCTCGTTGCTGGCCGCGACGGTGATGGCCTCCTCGACGCGGGCGGGAGAGGTGGTCCCCGCGTCGGTGGACTCGTTGCCCGCGGCGACACCGAAGGTGACGCCTGCCTCGATGGCGCCTCGCACAGCGGTGTCGAGTGCGTCGTCTGCACTGCCACCGAGGCTCATGTTGGCCACGGCGGGTCCACTCGCGTTCTGCGCGACCCAGTCGATCCCTGCCACGACCTGCTCGGTGGTGCCGCTGCCGTTGGCGTCCAGCACGCGCACCGGCACGATCCGCACCCCCTTCGCGACCCCGTACTCCTCGCCTCCGATCGTGCCCGCGACGTGCGTTCCGTGGCCGTTCTCGTCGCCTGCGTCCTGGTCGTTGTCGATGAAGTCCATGCCACCGCTCACGCGGCCGCCGAAGGTGCTGTGGTCGGCGTCCACACCGGTGTCGATGACATAGACGGTGACGTTGTCCGCCTTGGTGGCGTACTCGTAGGAGTCGTCAAGCGGCAGGTCACGCTGGTCGATCCGGTCCAGACCCCACGACGGCGGCGAAGGCTGCGCGTCCATGGTGTGTATCCGCTGGTTCTGCACGACGTAGGCGACGTCGTCATCCGCGGCGATTCGTTTGGCCTCGGTCTCGCTGGCGTGTACCGAAAACCCGCTCAACGCGTTGCTGAACGTCCGTCCGACCTCGGCTCCGTATTCCTGTGCCAGCGTGTGAGCTCGCGCTGTCGCGGCGCTGCGCGCCGTCGTCGTCGCGCCGTCCTTCAGCACGACGAGATAGCTGCCCGCCACCGCGTCGGCGGTGTTCGCGGAACGGATCTGTCCCTGCGCGGCCTGCGCGGGTGCGACGCTCGCGGCGATCACCCCGGTGACGGCCGTGGCTGCCACGATTCCCGCCGTCAGCTTCCGATTCGATGTGCCCGGATTCGGCATCGGCTTCCTCCCTGATCCCCGGCAACGGCGTGAATCATGAAAGCTGGGCGGCAACATCCGGGCAATGATTCACATTTACCAGTACTGGGCCATTTGGCGGAGCACGACTGAACGTGCTCACCTCGAAGGCCCGAGGAAAGGCGGTGCCACACATCGAGACTTCTTTCGGATTTGTCCAAACCGTCCGGTTCGCGCTGCGGCTCGTCGGACAGTGGCTCGTCGGACAGTCCTAAAAGGCTCCCCTATCGCCAACCGCGGCAGGGGTCAAAGCAGCGGGCGCGGATGCCTTCCCGCCGCCACTCCAGAACCCGACCACGAGCCTCGGCTGGGTAACCGCTCGACCGGCGAGCGTCGCCCGGATCACCCGGAAGTGTTACACATGGCTGCTAACATTTGCCGCATCGTTATGATCACGCGATGCCGGGGGGCATGGGTATGGGCGAAACGGTGTTCTCGGATGCGCTCAGGACGGCCATCGCGACAAGCGGGCTCAGCCTCGACCGCATCCAGGCCCGGCTGCACGCCCGTGGGGTCTCGGTAAGCGTGACCGCGCTGAGCTACTGGCAGTCGGGTAAGCGGCAGCCGGAACGGCAGAACTCGCTGTTCGCGGTGCGAGCGCTCGAGGACATTCTTCAGCTTCCGGCGGGCTCGCTGCTCAGCCTGCTCCCGCCCCCTCGCCCCAGAGGGGTGGCCTCTCGCCGGTTCCGGAACTGAACCGGCGCTACGGAAGCTTGTCGCGCAACACCTTGCCGGTGGCGTTGCGAGGGAGCTCAGGCAGGAACTCCACGTCCCTGGGGACCTTGTACCTGGCGAGGTTGCGGCGCACGTGCTCCCGAACGCCTTCGGCGTCCAGTCGCGCGCCCGCGGCGGGCACCACGTAGGCCTTCAACCGCTGCCCGAACTCCTCGTCCTCGACACCGACCACGGCCGCCTCCACCACGTCGGGATGCTCGACGAGCAGGTTCTCGACCTCTACCGGGTAGACGTTCTCACCGCCCGAAACGATCATCTCGTCATCTCGGCCGTCGATGAACAGCAGCCCGTCGGCGTCGAAATGCCCGACATCGCCGCTGCTGAGCAGACCGTCGATGACCTCCTTGTGCCTACCGTCGGTGTAGCCCTCGAAAGCCAGTCCGCTGCCCACGAACACCCGGCCGGTCACGTAGGGACGGGTGATGCGCCTGCCGCTGTCGTCGTAGAGCGCGACCCGGCAACCGACCGGTGGCCTGCCGACGGTCCCGGGAGCCCTGCGCCAGTCCTGCGGCGTGGCCACCGTCGCCACCGCGACCTCGGTGGAGCCGTAGAGATTGTGGATCACGTCGCCGAAGATCTCGGTCGCCCTGTTGCCCACCTCGGGTGACAGCGCTGATCCCGCGACGAAGATGATCCGCAAGCTGGAGGTGTCGTAGCGGCCGATCACCTCAGGGGCGAGATCGATGATGCGACGCAGCATCGTGGGCACAAGCACAAGTGCGGTGCAGCGGTGTTCGGCGATACCGCGCAGCGTGGCCTCGGGATCGAATCGACGGCGTAGCAACACCTTGCAGCCCAGCGCGAGCGACAGGATGAACTGCGAGATGCCGGTGCCGTGGAACAGCGGCGCGCCGAGAAAGGTGGCTTCGCCGACCCGAAGCGGGATGCGGTCCAGGAACTGCGCGGAGTCCAGCGCGGAGATCTTCGGCCGTGGTGCACCCTTGGGCGTGCCGGTCGTGCCGCTGGTCAGCAGGATGAGCCCACCGGGCTTCGCGGGTACCGGCATGGCCGTGTCGTCGGCGGTCGCGATCACCTCGCCCAGCGTCGGAGTGCCGGAGGTATCCGTGTCCGCCCAAGCGAGGAAGCGGTCCACGCCGGTGATGCCGCTCAGTACGTCGCTGAACTCCTCGTCGTACACCAGTACCGTGACCTTCTCCCTCGCCGCGACGTCGGTGAGTTGCGGCTTGGCGAATCCGGTGTTGAGCAGCAGCAGCGGCGCGCCGAGTTTGCCCGCCGCGAGCATGGTGAGCACCAGCCACCTGTGGTCGCGGCACAACGCGGCGATAGCAGAGCCCGGCCGCACACCCCGCTGTGACCAGGCACGGGCCAGTGCGTTGGACCGGCTTTCGAGTTCGGCGAAGGTCAACGGGCCACGCTCGTCGACTATGGCTACGGCGCGGGGATCGCGGCGCGCCGCGATACGGACCGCACCGGCCAGCGGCCCGAACCGGCGGGTGGCAAGCAGCGATCCCACGATCACGTCGACCCGGGGCAACGGCACCAGTCCGGCCCGCCACAGCACTTCGACACTGCGGGCCCTTTCCGCGACCTGATTCACCAGCCGCACCATGCTGGTCGCCATCCGCATCCGCCGGACACCTCCTCGCGCTCGACGGACATTAACCTACCCGCTAGTAGGTTAAGCGTCGAGCACCCGTTCCCCGCTGCCACACGGCGAAAGGGCCGTGGTGTGCGATGGCCAGCACACCACGGCCCTTCACAACTGGCCGCGCCGCTTTCGGATCACAACTCGGCGCACTGGCCGGTGCTGCTGCCGTAGACGGTGTTCGGTTCGCCGCTGTTGGTGGGCGGCGGTGTGTTCCCGGTGCACGCAAGGCTGCCGAAGATCGTGTTGGCTGTGACCTCGGTGGCATCGGGGTTGTCCGGCGGCACGGAGATGGTGGTGGTGTTGTCGGTAAGCGTCACGCTCCCGAGAACGCGATTGTCGTCGAGTTCGAGGTAGCCGGTGTTGTTGGTGAAGCCTGCCCCGCCGAAGATGTTGTTGCCCTCACACGGGATGCCGGCATCGGTGTCGCCGATCTGCACGACACCGTCCATCCCGCTGACCGACAGCCTGCCGAGCACGGTGCTTTCACACATCCGCAGACCGGTTCCACCGGTGGCGGTCACGGCCCCGATGATGCGGGCACCCTCGGCGTTCAGCGCGCCGGCGCCACTGATGTTGACGGAGCCGAGCACGATCGTCCCCGGAAGTAGCGTCGTGGGTTCGGTGATGTCCACCGAGCCGGTCACCGGCCCCGATTCCTCGGCAGCGACAGTGACGACAACGGGGTCCGATGTGGACGCCGCGCAGGAGGCGTCGCCGCCGTAATCGGCGGTGATGCTGTGGGCGCCGGGCGCAAGCCCGTACACGGTCAACACAGCGGTGGCGGTGTCCGGGTCAGCCGGTTGCAGCATGGCGTCGCCGAGGCTGCCGCCCTCGGTGGTGAAGCCGGCGGTCCCGCCGGGTTGAGCACCGGCGCAGGTCACCGTGGCGGTCAGGGTGACGGGATCGCCGAAGGTCGGTGAAGGCGGCTCCGCCGTCAAGGTGGTGGTCGAGGTCGCCGGTTGCGCCGCGGCCTGCGGGACCAGGACAGCGGAGAACGCACCGAACAGCACTGCCACACCGGCCACGACCGACCCGACCCGCCGGACGCCCCGGCGCGGGTTTCTTCGCGTTGCCGGGAATCCGGTTCCTGCTGGCGTAACTCTCACGAAATGACTCCTCCCGCCTCAGCCGGAAGCTCCCGAGGCATTCACTTTCCGTGACAAATAGAACTCGCACAGTAAAACCCTGGCCCGCGGGCAGCGCACACCCACGAACCCCACCGTGCGATGCGCGATGCCCGCCCGGGTGAGGAGCCGGACTGTCGGTGGGTGCGCGCACAATCAGGTCGTGCTGGTGATCGTCTCGCGGGAGGCCGGCGGCTATGCCGTGCGTCCGCTCGGCGGCCGGGAAGCCGTACCGGAGCACATCGGCGCGGCCGAGTTCACCGAACTCGCGACACGTTGGGAGCGTGAGTTCGCCCCGAGGTGGGTGTTCACCTCCGTGGAGCGCGATTACACGCCGTTGGCGGCCCACGGTGTGCGGTTGGGACGCTGCCACGACCTCGCACTCGCCGAGTACCTGCTGCTGGCACACGAGGGGCTGCACGAGCAATCACGCGGGCTCGCCGCTGCCTACGCCAGGGCCAACGGCCTGCCCACGCCCGCCGAGACCGGGCGCGACCACCTGGAAGCAGGATCCCAGCCCACGCTGTTCGACCCGACCGACCCGGGCCTGCCCGACGGCGTGAGCACGCTCGACGCCGCGGAGCAGGTACTCGCCCGCCAACGCGAGCGGATCAGCGCTTTGCCGCGTCCTGACCGGATGCGACTGCTCGTCGCGGCGGAGTCGGCCAGCGCACTCGCCGCCGCCGAGATGTCCGCCGACGGGCTACCCTGGCGCGCCGACGTACACGACCGGCTGCTCACCGAACTGCTCGGCGAAAGAGCCGCGAGTGGCCAGCGGCCGAGGCGGCTCGCCGAGTTGGCCCAACGCATCCAGCAGGCCTTCGGCGGCAGACCCGTCAACCCCGACCATCCCGGCAGCGTCGTGCGCGCCTTCTCGCACGCGGGTATCGAGGTGCCCTCGGCTCGGGCGCACGTGCTGCGCCGGATCGACCATCCTGCGGTGGCGCCGCTACTGGAGTACAAGGAGCTGGCAAGGCTGCACTCGGCGCACGGCTGGGCCTGGCTGGACCAGTGGGTGCGCGACGACCGGTTCCGACCGGTGTACGTGGTCGGCGGTGTCGTTTCGGGACGCTGGGCCAGCAGGGGCGGCGCGGCGCTGCAGATCCCGAAGGTGCTGCGAGGCTGCGTGCGGGCCGATCCCGGATGGAAGCTGGTGGTGGCCGACGCCGCGCAGCTGGAGCCGCGCATCCTGGCCGCGCTCTCCGGCGACCGGGAGCTGGCCCGGGTGTCCGAATCCGCCGACCTGTACACCAGCTTGGCGACGGCCATGTTCGCACGCACTCCGGGCGCCGAGGACAGGCACCGGGCGAAGATCGCGATGCTTTCGGCCATGTACGGATCGACGGCGGGCGAGGCCGCCTCACTGCTGGCGCTGCTGCGGCAACGGTTCCCAACCGCGGTGTCCTATGTAGAGCATGCCGCGCTGGCAGGCGAGCGGGGCGAGTTGGTGCGCTCCCGTCTCGGTCGCACGTCGCCGCCGCCGTCGGCCGCGTGGCGGGCACTCACCGGCAGCGGCGCCGACGAGGCGAAGGCACGCAGGGCAGCCCGTGACTGGGGCCGGTTCACCCGTAACTTCGTGGTGCAGGCCAGCGCCGCCGACTGGACGGCGGTGCTGCTGGCGGCACTTCGCCGCAGCTTGCCCACACCCGCACACCTGGTGTTCTTCCAGCACGACGAGGTCCTGGTGCACTCCCCCACGGAACTGGCCCACCAGGTCGGCGCCGCGCTCGACGACGCCGTCGCCGAGGCGACGGCGCTGGTGTTCACAGCAGCGTGCCCGGTGCGCTTCCCGATGCCCACCGATGTGGTGGACCGCTACGACGAGGCCCGCTGAGTCGCCAGTGCCTGCCTCATGCCGCCGCTTCGTCGAGCGCACGCAGCACCCGCTTCACCGAAACCGGGTAGGCGGTGCGCAGTGTCTGCGCGAAGAAACTCACTCGCAGTTCCTCGATCATCCACCGGATGCGGCCCAGTTCCGGCGGCGGCTGCGCGCCAGGAGGTAACGCGCCGAGCGCGGCCCGGTACTCGTCGTTCAGCCACGCGATCTCCCGCAACCGTCGCACGTCGCCCGCGGGGTCGGTCGGCAGTTTCTCCAGCCTGCGCTCGATCGCGCGAAGGTAGCGCACGAGGTCGGGAAGCCGGTCGTAGCCCGTCCCAGTCACGAAGCCGGGATACACCAGCGCCGCGAGCTGAGCCCTGATATCCGCCAGCGACTCCTCCAGTGCCGCTCCACCAGCCTGCTCCAGCCTGCTCTCGGCATCGTGTGCCGCGCGCAGCGCGTGCTCGACCTCTCGCGCCACGGCGAGCACGGCGGAATTCAGTTGGGTGCGCACCGATTCCAGCAACGCCGCGAATCCCGCTTCGTCCCACGCGGGCCCGCCCGCGTCCGCCACCAGCTTGTCCACCGCACAGTCGACGCAGTCCTCCAGCAGCGCGGCGACGCTGCCGTGCGGATTGCGGGTCAGCACGAGTTTGGACTCGTTGCTCAGCCCGCGACTGACGTACTTCATTGGTGAGGGCAGGTTGAGCCGCAGCAGCCGCCGCGTGCCGTCCCACATCGCCGCCTGTTGCTGACCGGGTGTGTCCAGCATGCGTACGGCGACGGTGTCGCCTTCGTCGACAAGCGCGGGGTAGGCCTTCACCCGGTGTCCGCCCCGGTTCGCCTGGAACACCTTCGGCAGCTCGCCGAAGGTCGGCGAGCGCAGCCCGCAACGTTCGATGGTCTCGCCCGCTTCGGAGATCGTCTCGCGCAGTAGGTCGCCGAGCCGGTGTCGCAACCGCTCAAGGTCCTTGCCCTCGGCGACAGTGCGTTCACGCTCGTCCACGATCCGGAAAGTCATGCGCAGGTGGTCGGGCACGGCCGAGAACCGAAACTCCGCCACGGGAACCGCTACGCCCCGCAGCGACTCCAGCTCCTCGCTGAGCACCTCAAGCAGCGGCCCGTCCTGCGGTGCGATTCGCGAGAGCAGCTGCCGTGCGGTGTCGGGAGCGGGAACGAAGTTGCGCCGCAACGCCTTCGGCAGTGACTTCAGCAGCGCGGTAAGCAACTCCTCCCGCAGCCCTGGCACCTGCCATTCGAAACCCTCGGTGCTCACCTGGTTCAGCACGGCCAGCGGGATGTGCACCGTGACGCCGTCGGCCTGCGTGCCGGGCTCGAACTGGTAGGTCAGCGCGAACCGCAAGTCGCCCTGCGTCCAGCTGTCGGGATAGTCAGCGGTGCTGACCTGTTCGGCGGTGGCGTTGACGAGCATCGCCTTCTCGAAGTTCAGCAAGTCCGGCTGCTCGCGCCGGGCCCGCTTCCACCACGAGTCGAAGTGTCGTGCCGACACCACATCGGAGGCCACGCGTTCGTCGTAGAAGGCGAACAGCGTCTCGTCGTCGACCAGGATGTCCCTGCGGCGGGCGCGGTTTTCCAGGTCCTCGACCTCCTCCAGCAGGGCGAGGTTGTCGTGGAAGAACTGGTGCCGGGTTTCCCAGTCGCCCTCCACCAGCGCGTGCCGGATGAACAGCTGCCGCGAGATCTCGGGGTCGATGCGCCCGTAGTTCACCTTGCGCCCTGTCACCAGCGGTATGCCGTAAAGGGTGACGCGCTCGTACGCCATCACCGCGCCCTGCTTGCGTTCCCAGTGTGGCTCGGAGTAGGTGCGCTTCACCAGGTGCCCCGCCAGCGGCTCGACCCACTCAGGTTCGATCCGCGCGTTGACCCTGGCCCACAGCCGCGAGGTCTCCACCAGCTCCGCGGAGGCGATCCAGCGCGGTTGCTTGCGAAACAGCGCCGAGCCGGGGAACACCGAGAATCGCGTACCGCGCGCGCCCAGGTAGTCGCCCTTGGCGGGATCCCTCAGCCCCACGTGGGACAGCAGTCCGCTCAGCAGCGCGGTGTGGATCTGCCTTGGCTCCGCCGCAACCGAGTTCAGTGTGGCGCCGAGCGGTTTGGCGAGCTGGCGCAGCTGGCCGTAGATGTCCTGCCACTCCCGCACCCGCAGGTAGTTCAGGTACTCCGCGCGGCACAGTTTGCGGAACTGGTTGTTCGACAACGCCTTCTGCTGCTCGCGCAGGTAGTCCCACAGCTTCAGGTAGGAGAGGAAATCGGATTCGGGGTCGGCGAAGCGGGCATGCGCCTGCCTTGCCGCGTCCTGCCGGTCTGCGGGCCGCTCACGCGGATCCTGAATGGACAGCGCGGCAGCGATGATCATGACCTCGCGGACACAACCGTTGCGGTTGGCCTCCACGATCATCCTGGCCAGTCTCGGGTCGACGGGAAGCTGGGCGAGCTTGCGACCGGTGTCGGTGAGCTTGTCGCCGGATCGCTCCAGCGCGCCGAGTTCGCGCAACAGCTGCACGCCCGCGCTGACCTGGCGGCGGTCGGGTGGCTCGACGAACGGGAACCGCGCCACGTCACCGAGCCCCAGTGAGGTCATCTGCAGGATCACCGATGCGAGGTTGGTGCGCAGGATCTCCGGCTCGGTGAACTCCGGCCGCGATTCGAAGTCCTCGCGGGAGTAGAGCCGGATGCAGATCCCGTCCGAGGTGCGACCGCAGCGACCCTTGCGCTGGTTCGCCGAGGCCTGCGAGATCGGTTCGATGGGCAGCCGCTGCACCTTGGTTCGGTGGCTGTAGCGGGAGATGCGTGCGGTACCCGGATCGACGACGTACTTGATGCCGGGCACCGTCAGCGAGGTCTCGGCCACGTTGGTGGCCAGCACGATCCGCCTGCCTCGGTGCGGCCGGAAGACACGGTGCTGGTCGGCTGCCGAAAGCCGCGCGTACAGCGGCAGGATCTCGGTGTCGGGAAGGGACAACCCGGAAAGCGCCTCGTGGGTGTCGCGGATCTCCCGTTCGCCGGAGAGGAACACCAGGATGTCGCCCGGTCCCTCCGCCGTCAGTTCGCGCACAGCGTCCCCGATGGCCTGTACCTGGTCGCGGTCGGGATCGGCTTGGGGATCGTCGGGGTCGACGACGGGCCGGTAGCGCACCTCTACGGGATAGGTGCGTCCCGACACCTCCACGACGGGTGCGTCGTCGAAGTGCCGGGAGAACCGCTCCGGGTCGATGGTCGCCGACGTGATGATCAGCTTGAGGTCAGGTCTGCGGGGCAGCAACTGTTTGAGGTATCCGAGCAGGAAGTCGATGTTGAGACTTCGCTCGTGTGCCTCGTCGATGATGATCGTGTCGTACTGGCGCAGCATTCGGTCGCCGGTGATCTCGGCGAGCAGGATGCCGTCGGTCATCACCTTCACGAGGGTGCCCTCGCCAGAGGCGTCGGTGAATCTCACCTTGTGACCGACCACGTCGCCCGGTTCCGTGCCCAGCTCGGCGGCGATACGCTCGGCGACCGTGCGCGCCGCCAGCCTGCGCGGCTGGGTGTGCCCGATCTGGCCGCGCACACCCAACCCCAGCTCGAGGCAGATCTTCGGCAACTGCGTTGTCTTGCCCGAACCGGTCTCCCCCGCCACGATCACGACCTGGTTGTCGCTGATCGCTTCCGCGAGTTCGTCGCGGTGAGCGCTGACCGGCAGCTGCTCGGGGTAGGTCAGCCGGGGTACCGACTCCCTGCGCAGCCGCACCCGTTGCGCCGCCTTGTCGATGTCGGCCTCGATGTCCGCCATGATCCGGTTCGCCGCCGCGCCCTTGCGGGTCTTGCGGGCGCCCTCGATGCGACGGCGTAGCCGATGCTCGTCGCGCAACATGAGCTCGGGCAGGCGGGACCGCAACTCGGTGAACGGGGAAGCAGTAGACATACCGCCCTCCAGCTTAACCGGGCGGGCAGGTGGCCCGCGCCGGCGCCGTCAGGCCCTGCGCAGGGCGGCGGCGGTGAGATCGGCCAGCCGGCGATGTCCCGACAGCGCCATCGTCAGGTCCAGGTCGGCAAGCACGCTGCGCAGCACGTGCCGCACCCCGTCCTCACCCCCGTGCGCGAGCCCGTAGACGTACGGCCTGCCCAACAGCACCGCCTTGGCGCCCAATGCAAGCGCCTTCAACACATCGGCTCCCGTACGTACCCCGGAATCGAACAGCACCTCGATGCGGTCACCCACCGCCGTGGCGATCTCGGGCAACACCTCCAGCGAGGCCGCCGCACCGTCCACCTGCCGGCCGCCATGGTTGGACACCACGATGCCGTCCATGCCCGCGTCGACGGCCCGCCGGGCGTCGTCGACGTGCTGGATGCCCTTCAACACGATGGGCCCGTCCCAGTGCTCGCGCAGCAGCGGAAGCGCCGACCAGTCACGGTCGGTGCCGGTGATCATGGAGATCCAGCGCAACACCGCCGTCGGCGTGTCCTCCTCGGGCGGCTTTTCGAGCAGTTGCCGAAACGCCGGGTCGGAGAACGCCACCGCCATGCCGAGGCCACGCAGGAACGGAAGGTAGCCCGCGTCGAGGTCGCACGGCCGCCAACCCAACGTCCAGGTGTCGAGTGTGACCACGAGCGTGGAGAACCCGGCCGCGCGGGCGCGGGCGAGGATGCTGCCGCACACGTCGGAGTCGCTGGGCCAGTACAGCTGGAACCACCTCGGCCCGT
The DNA here is from genome assembly GCF_011761185.1 of Saccharomonospora amisosensis. Classification (NCBI taxonomy): domain Bacteria; kingdom Bacillati; phylum Actinomycetota; class Actinomycetes; order Pseudonocardiales; family Pseudonocardiaceae; genus Saccharomonospora; species Saccharomonospora amisosensis. The sequence goes on from NZ_JAAOYM010000001.1 coordinate 3,552,371, forward strand.
CACCACTGGCCTGCGCGACATCCTCGATGCTGGTGGAGGAGGCCGTGGACATGACCATCGGTACGCCCAAGGCCGCGGCGGCCCGCGCGGTGGCCGACTCGGCGTCGGGGTGCACGATCGACTGCACGCCAATGGGAGCCAGCAACACGGGAGCGGGCATCGGGGTGCCGAGCACCGTGGTGGCGAGCTCACGTTCGGTGGCATCGGTCAGCATGCGGGGAACAAGCTTCCAGCGGTCGAACGCCTCGCGGTTGGCGTGCATCGTGGCACCCGAGCCCGCGCCGCCTGCGACGTAGGAGAACGCCTCCGGCTCCAGCACCTGCGCGGCCGAGTCCTCCAGCTTCGTGGCATCGGTGGAAAACGGTGGTTTCGCTCCGCCGTAGCCCTGCAGGTAAAGCTCGTTCTGGTAGTAGCCGAACCGCTCGGGCACCGATGCCTCCCTGTTCGCCGTCACAGCCGCCGTGCTCGCGGCATCCTACGCGGACACCTCGCCGTTGACCTTCAGGTCGGTCGAAGGCCCACAATCCTTCGCATGCACAACATCGGCGCCTTCGCGCGCAGGGTGGGACTCACACCAAGCGCGCTGCGCTTCTACGACGACTGCGGGCTGCTGCGCCCCGCGCACGTGGACCCGGTCACCGGGTACCGCTACTACGAACCCACGCAGGAGGACCGCGCGGTGCTGGTCCGCAAGCTCAGGGCCGCCGGGCTGTGCCTTGCCGACGTGGCGGCCGTGCTCGACGGACCCTGCGACGTCGCCCGTGAGGTACTGCGCGGGCACGAGCGCAGGCTGAGGGAGGACTCCCAGGCGGCGCGGGCCGCGCTGCGCGAGGTGGTGAGCTCGTATCTGCCCGCAGGTCGCACGGAGGTCACGGTGGACGGTGCCGAGCTGGCGGGCGCGGTGCGTCAGGTGGCGCCGTCGGCGGCACGGGACCCCGGACCCGCGCCACTGAGGTGTGTGCTGTTCGAGATCACCGACACCGAGGTGCGGCTGGTGGCCACCGACCGCTACCGCCTCGCCGTCCGCGAGCTCGCATGCGGCTGGGTCGAGGGGCCGCCCGCCAAGGTGCTGTTACCGGTCCCCGCACTGCTGGAGGTGGCGACCTGGGCCGCGCGGGAGAGCGAGGTGCGGCTGACCGTAGCCGAAGGCAACCTCGAGCTTTCCGCGCCGGGGTCGTGCTACCCACTCCCGGCCGGAACCGGCGAGTTCCCGGCCTATCGCGACATGATCGCGGCGCTGGCCCCGCCGAAGCAGCGGGTGCTCGTTGACCGGCGAGCCCTGCGCGACGCGCTGGGCACGGCCGAGGCACCCACGGTGCTGCGTCGCGGTGACGGTGACGGCGGCGGTGAACTCGTCGTCGGCACCACGGCGCTGCCCGCCGTATGCCCCGAGGGGCTGCGCATCGCGTTCGACCCCATGGTGCTCGGACCCGCGGTCGAGGCGAGCGTGGGACCAGACGTGCTGCTGGAGATCGACGCCGCCGACCGGCCCGTACTGGTGCGCTCGGCCGACCAGGGCAGCTTCAGCACGCTGCTCATGCCCGTCGCCGATCCGCAGCGCTGAAGGAGACCCGAGTGGATACCAGCAACGCTGTCGTGCGGTTGTGCTCGCAGGGCATGCTGGCCGAGGCGCGGGGCCTCGACGCCGACGCCCGCGCACTGTTCGAGCAGGCATGGGAGCTGGCGGGCGACGACTACGAGGCGTGCGTCGCCGCCCACTACCTCGCGCGCCACCAGGACGGCCCCGAGGCCACCCTGCGCTGGAACGAGACGTGCCTGCGACACGCGGACAAGGTCGGTGACGAGCGAGTCGCGGGCTTCTACTCCTCGCTGCACGCCAACATAGCCCGCTCGCACCGCACGCTAGGAGACACACCCGCCGCGCGGCGCCATTTCGAACTCGCGGCGGAGCACCTCGCCGCCGTGCCGCAAGGGCCCTACCGCGACTGACTGCGCTACAGCGTCGCGGAGGGGCTTCGCGACACCGGGCCGCCTGCCAGGACCGGTCACCCCAGGGTCACGGTGCTGCTCGATGGGCTGCTCAGCGGTTTCTGCGCCCGCAGGGACCTGCGTTCACTGTGTCTGCTGCTGCCCGCCTACCTCGGCGACCTTGGGGGTGACGACGACGCCGAGCGGCTGGCCACGCACGCCAGGATGTTGCATGCCGAGAGGCGGCTGCCCGAGGACGCGCAGGCCGCGTTGAGCGAGGTGATCGAGGCGTTGGCCGGGTGAGCCGGACGTGGCGGCCTCACAGCAGGCCGGTTCGCCGCGCGACCTGTACCGCCTGCCTGCGCGTGGTGACGCCGAGCTTGCGGTAGATGTTGCGCAGGTGGGTCTTGACCGTGTTGGCCGACACGTACAGGTTCGCGGCGATCTCTTCCACAGTGCCCATCGAAGGCAACTCCGTCAGCAGCGCCAGCTCCCTGGGTGTGAGCTCGACCGCCACCTCCTGCCGGGCCGGGGTGAACCCAGAAAGCACCTCGCCGACGAACGGCTCCAGCACGCCGAAGCGTCCGGCCTGCGCCGCGAGCAGGTCGCGCACCCGGGAACCGGCCTCGTGAAACGGCCGCAGCGCGCGCGAAGGGGCCGCCAGTTCCAGAGCCGAGGACAGTCGTTGCCGTGCCAGGTGGCTGTCTCCGGCTCGGTCGGCCAGCGAGGCGGCCAGCAAGTGAGCTTCGATGTCGCTGTCGAGCAGCAGGAAGGTCCCGTCCCGCAGCAGCCGGTCCACGTGAGAGCGTGCCGCGGTGACCCGACCGTGGTGCGCGTGGTTCCTGGCACGCATCAACGCGATCTCCCCAACATCACCCAGGTGGGCGGTGGCCCGCCGATGCGCCTCAGCCGCCCAGTCGGGCCTGCCCAGCCGCAGCGCCATCCGGTGCTCGGCAGTCGCCGCGCGCGCCACCAGCGTTCGCTGCGGGGTCTCGGCCGACTCGACGGCGTTCCAGCAGGTGCGCAGGCCGGCCAGCGCGGGTTGCGGGTCGGTGGTAGCGGCCACGATCGCGACGATCGACCGGACGGTGAGGTCGAGCATGCGGTCGTGCCCTCGGCCGGTGAGGCGGGCGGCCGACTCCGCGTGCGCTCGCGCCGCGTCGTCGTCGAGTTCCTGGTGGGCACCCCACGCGGCCATCGCGTGGCCGAGGGAGTCGGCCGCGGTGCCGGTGAGGTCGTGGGCTCTGGCGAACCCGCACGCCTCATCCGCCCAATCGCGCATGGCCGGGTAGTCCGCCGCCGCGGCGGCCGTCGCGGCGAGGTGGGCCAGGCAGTGCAGTTCCAGCTGGTGGTAGCCGCGCTCACGGGCCTGCCGCAGCGTGTGCTCCAGGTCGTCGGCCGCCTGCCGGTGGCAATCGAACCACAGCCGTGCGGTGCCGCGGTTGACCAGCGCGAGCGTGCGCAGGTCCGGGGAGGTGATGTGGTCGAGTTGGCTGTCCAGTGCCTCGACGTGCGAGGTGAGCCTGCCCGTCAACCTGCAGTGATGGGCAAGCGCCACCAGCGCGAGCGCATACGTCTGACGGTCGCGGCTCAGCGCTTCGCCTTCGGCCAGCCTCGCCAGCCGCGCTTGCGCCCCTCTGCGGTCACCGCCTGCCAGGTCGGCCATGGTGAGCACGAGATCGACGTCGGCGCGCTGTGTCACCGGTTGCGGCAATGTGGCTGCCCGCTGCCGTAACGCGCCGCCGCCGCCCCGCAGCAGCAGTGTGGGTCCGTGCCGCACCACCAGCTCCGCCAGTAGTTCCTCGTCGGCGGCCTCGGCGGCGTGTCGCATCGCCGTGAGCGGTTCGCCGTGTCCGGCGAACCAGGTCGCCGCGGCGCGGTGCAGTGGAGCGACGCAGGCGATGGAGCGCGAGCGAAGCGTGGCGCGGAGGTGACCGCGCAACAGCGGGTGGCAGCGCAGCCAGCCGCCCACACTGTCGTCGCGGGTGAGCAGTTGGGTGGTCCGCTCGATGCGGTCCAGCAGGTCGCCCGCGTCGTCGCGATCCGCGAGCCGCCCTGCCAGCTCGACGGTGAACCGCTCGCACACGCTGGTTCGCAACAGCACGTCGAGTTGCTCGGCTGGTAGCTCGGCGAGCACTTCCTGCGCCAGGTAGTCGGCCACCGCGCGGTCGTACTCGGCCAGCGCGTCGATCGTGGCGGTGTGCTGGGAGGAGTCCGCGAGCGCCAGCGCGGCCATGCGCACAGCGGCGGGCCAGCCCTCGGTGCGGCGCATCAGGCGAGTCAGGTCCGCATCGGTCAGTCGCACGTCGTGCTCGGCGAGCACGGCCGCGGTCTCGCATTCGGACAGTGCCAACTCGCGGTGGCCGAGCTCCCGCAGTCTGCCTGCCACACGCAGGCGATGCAGCGGCAGCGCGGGCCGCCGCCGGGTGCTCAGCAGCAGCCTCGGTCCGTCGGGCGCGGCCAGCAACAGTGACTCCAGCTCACGCCAGGCGTCTTGTTCGGACAGCAGGTGCGCGTCGTCGAGCACGAGGAACGACCTGGTGTGTCCGGTGACCTCCCCGGTCTGCTCGGTGATCCCGCGTGGACCCCTGGGCCAGGGCACCAGCCCGCCGCCTGCGCCCGCCTGGCCACCGCTACGGCCGTGTTGTTCGTCCACACCCAGCGCCGCGAGCACCGCTCGGCGCAGCGCGCCCGGGCGATTGTCGCCGCCGTCCACACTGATCCAGGCCACCTCGCCCGCCCGCTGCCGGGCCCACTCGGCCAGCAGCGTCGTCTTACCGAAGCCAGGCGGCGCGCACACCACCGTGACCGGAGACGCCGCGTCGAGCAGGCGTTCCAGCCGCTGCCTGCGCACCTGCCCACTCGGCGCGGTAGGGCAGGCGAACTTCGCGGCGAGCACCGGGCTCGACTGGCTGATTTCCACCGACATCACAGCCAGGTTACGAGAACCACGGGGGTGCGACGACCGCCATTCCACGCGCCGTGTCGCAAGATCTATCGGACGAGTGACCCCGGACCGGGTACCGGACGTGCCGCGATGCGGATTGCGCATTCACCCGCGGCGGATGAGGCGCCGACCGCTCGGCCGCTGCGAGTGTTCGACAACGACGACCCACGTTCGCAGAGGGAGAGTCGTTGGTGGACGAACACGGCGAGCAGGAGACCACTCGACAACGCTCGCCGCTGCGACGCGCGGGCAAGCTGCTACTCACGCTGACGCTGATCGCTCTCGCGTTCGCGGGCCTGGCGGCCGGTGCCGTCGTCGTGCTGTCCGACCGGCTCGCGGGCCAGGTAGAGCGCTTTCCCGGCGTGTTCAGCGAGCTCGACCCCGAGCAACGCCCACCGCAGACCCCGATGATGACCTTCCTGCTCGTCGGCACGGACAGCCGCGCGGGCCAGCCGACGACGGGGGCAGCCGCACCCGGCACCGAATTCACCCCAGGGTCACAGCGCAGCGATGTCGTCATGCTCGCCCAGGTCAGCGCCGACGGTTCCCATGCCGGGGTGGTGTCGCTGCCAAGGGACAGTTGGGTGGATGTCCCCGGGCACGGCACGACGAAGCTGAACGCGGCCTATTCGTTGGGAGGCCCGGGTCTGCTCGTACACACCGTCGAATCGCTAACCAAGATCAGGGTTGACCACTTCGCCGTCATCGACTTCAGCGGCTTCCGTGCCCTCACCGACGCCGTCGGCGGTATCAACGTCAACGTGGCAAGTCCGGCGACCACGGAGGGGTTCCGGTTCCACGCGGGCCCCAACCACCTCGACGGCCCCGCCGCCCTGGCATACGTCAGGCAGCGCAAGAACCTTCCCGGCGGGGACCTGACCAGGGTGCAGCGCCAGCAGAGCGCGCTGCGGGCGCTGCTGGAGTCGGCCGTGTCCGGCGGCATGCTGTCAGATCCACTTCGGACATACCGGTTCCTGGACACGCTCACCCACTGGGTGAGCGTGGACGACACTCTCACCAACAGCGCACTGCGCTCGCTGGCACTCGACCTGCGCAGCCTCCGCCCCGGCAACATCACCTTCCTCACGGCGCCGGTGTCCGGACTCGGCCAGGAGGACGGCCAGTCCGTGGTGTACCTGGACTCCCGGCGAGCACCGAGGCTGTGGCGCGCGCTCGCCGCCGGGAACCTCGAACACTACGTGCGGCAGTTCCCCGACAGCAGGCTCGGAAGCTCCACCCGCTGAGCCACGCGGCCGGGTGAGCGCCTCCTCCGGACCAGGTGAACCGACGTCGCCACGGGTTCTGTGTTCGGGCGACCGCGCCGATATGCGGGCTGGACCGACGCTCCATTCCGAATCGGAGGGAGCAGCGACGATCGCAGGGAGGTGTCCATGCACCGCGAGGTGGCTTTGGCCAGCGCGTTCGCCGCGCTCGCCGACGCGGGTATCGGGGGGCTCGACGAGACCGAGTACGCCCACGCACTCGCGCTGCGCTGCCGCGACCTGCTGGCCGTGGACGAGGCCGCGGCGTTACTGGCCGATGAGCGGTTACGAGTGCAGGCGCTGGCGGCCACAACGGACACCGCGCGGGAGCTGACGATCTTGCAGGCCGACACCGTCGAGGGCCCGGCCGTGGAAAGCCTGCGCTCGGCGATGTGCTCCGGCTCGGCGGACCTGCGTCACGAGTCACGCTGGGCAGCGTTCACCGCCTCGGCACTCAACACCGGCTTCACCTCGGCGCACACCCTGCCGCTGTGCGGCAACGGGCAGGTCGTCGGTGCGCTGATGCTGCTGCGCCACGGTGAGGGGTCACTGGCCGACACCGACCGCGCCATCGGGCAGGCACTGGCCGACACCGCCGCTGCCACGGTGCTCTCCCGGCGGACACTGGGCTCGACGCAGCAGCTCGCCGGGCAGTTGCAGACCGCCCTGCACACCAGGGTGACCATCGAGCAGGCCAAAGGTGTGCTGGCCACCCGCCTCAACAGCGACCTCGAGTCGGCCTTCGAGGTGATGCGCTCCTTCGCCCGCCGCACCCGGCGCAGGCTCGCGGGCGTCGCGCAGGACGTGATCGACGACGCACCGTCGGTGCGGCACCTCGCGACCGCCGAAGCGCCGCGACGTGGCAGGCAGCACGAACCGCGCCCCTACAGCGACGCCAGCTGAGCGGGCGGCGTCCGGTGACGACAAGGGTGCTCGCGCTGGAGAACGACCCCGGTGCCGCGCTCGCGCTGAGACTGACCTTCGAACGCGCCGGCTACGAGGTCGTGCTCTCGTTCGACGGCCAGTCGGGTCCGCGGATGGCAGGCGAGCAGCGGCCCGACCTGGTCGTGGTGGACTCCGAACTGCTTGGCACCGACCCACGGCCGCTGCTCGACCGCATCCGCGACAAGGCCGGGGTGCCGATGTTGCTGCTCACCTCGGCCAACCTCGCCGAGAACGGGTACGAGGGGGTCGATGGCTGGCTCGCGCGGCCGTTCACGAGCGGGGAGTTGCTCGCGGAGGTCGAAGCGCTGCTGCATCCCGCGGGTAATGATTGAGGATCGACGCAGAGCGCGCCCTCAGCGCTCCACCGACGGTTTGCCTGTCGTGATCTCGTGGGCCAGCACAGCAAGGGACAGCGCCAGCCCGGCCCTGTGGTCGTGCAGCGACGTGCCAAGCAGACCCTCCAGCCTGCGCAGGCGGTTGAGCACGGTGTTGCGGTGGCAGTACAGCCGCGAGGCCGTCGCGGCGGCGGAGCGGTTGGTCTCCAGCCACACCGCAAGGGTGGGCAGCAACACGTCGCGCTCACTCGGCGTCAACCGCAGCAGCGGGCCGAGCACACCCCGCAACAGCCGCTCGGCCAGTTCCGGTGATCGGGCCACCAACGCCTCCGGCAACCGCTCGTCGAGCACGGCGAACCCGGCTTCGCAGGCAGGCAACGTACGCAGGGCCAGCAGCGCGAGGTCGTGACCGACGCCGACCTCGGCAAGGCCCGCAACGGCGGGACTGACACCGACCCCGGCCCGGACGCCGCCACGCAGCAGGTCCAGCACGGTCGACGGCTCCCGTCCCTGTAGCGCGACCAGGCCAACCGTGGTGCGGTCCCGTGGCTGCCACACCGATCTCACCCCGTAGCTGGCGAGCGCGTCCTGCGGCATCGCCAGTCCCGGCATGCCGTCGGCGGCCATGCTCGCCACGAACACGAGGTAGTCGCTCCGCCCAGGCAGCCCCAACTCGGTGGCGGCCCGCTGGGCGAAACCCGCGTCTCTGCCGCGGCCCCGCAGCAGGTCACCGACCAGCGCGTGCCTGCGATGGTCGTCCAGCCTGCTCAGTTGCAGCTCGGTTTCCCGGTAGGCCTGCGCGACCGCAGAGGAGGCCTCGTCGACCACCGTCCACACAGTGGTGGCGACGTCGAGTAGCTGATCGCGATCCACCCGATGATCTTCCTTGCCGGTGCGGACGAGGCCGCGCCACAGCACCCTGCCGCCGAGGCGGAACGACCGCAGCACCGAGTCGAGCGGCACGCGCTGCTCCGCTCTCCGCGAACCCGTGGTCCGCGCGGCGTCCAACGGCTCGTCACCGGAAGGCACCGTGTCACCCAGCAGCTGCAGGATTCGCTCCAGGTTGGTGCGGCAGGAGCGGCGTAGCTCGGCGAGCGTCACCAGTGCGGCGTCATGGTAGCCGGGATTCTCGGCAAGGATGTCCGCCACGAGTTCGTCCGTGAGCTCGTCGAGCCGCGTGATCAGCGCACGCGCCAACTCCTCGGCGAGATCAGACACCTTCGTCTCCTCGGTTGCAGCGACCGGTCAACCGTAGGACACCGCCGCCGGGTGACCGAGGGCACGTCCACCATGCCGAGAATCACGACCACTTCATGGAATAGTTAGTACCGCTACGCAAGTTATTCTGTCCGTCGGGCGAGCGGACTGGAGGCGGCATTGAGCACGGACACGGCAGTCAGCGGGACCGGGCAGGCCACAGTCGCCGAGCGCCGCGGCAACCGCACCGCCAGGTACGCGCTCATCCTGGGTGGGCTGACAGCGTTCGGCCCGCTGTCCGTGGACATGTACCTGCCCGCTCTCCCCACGATGACCCAGGACCTGCACAGCACCGACACGGCGCTGCAGCTCACCCTGGCCGCGTTCATCGTCGGGCTGGGTGTTGGGCAACTGGTCGTTGGCCCGCTCTCCGACGCGTGGGGGCGGCGCCGACCGCTGCTGGTCGGCATCGCGGTTTTCGTGGTCGCGTCGGTGCTGTGCGCCATCAGCCCTTCGGCAGAGGCACTGATCGCGGCGCGCACGCTTCAGGCGTTCGGCGCCGCGGCCGGAGTGGTCATCGCGCGCGCGACGGTGCGTGACCTCTACTCCGGCATCGCGATGGCGCGGTTCTTCTCCATGCTCATGCTCGTCACCGGACTGGCGCCGATTCTCGCGCCCGTCATCGGAGGCCAACTCCTCGCCGTGACGTCGTGGCGCGGGATCTTCTGGGCGCTGACCGGCTTCGGCGTGCTACTGCTCACCGTCGCGGCCTTCGCACTGCCGGAACCGCTGCCGCCGAGCAGGCGCAGGCCCGCCCGCTTCGGGTCCGTCATGCGCACCTACGGTGGTCTGCTGAGCGACCGACTGTTCCTCGGCTACGCACTCGCCATCGGCATGGCGTTCGCGGGAATGTTCACCTACATCTCCGGTTCGTCGTTCGTACTGCAGGGTGTCTACGGGCTGTCCCCTGTCGAGTACAGCATCGTTTTCGGGGTCAACGGGCTCGGCCTCGTGACGGCAAGCCAGGTCAACGGCCGCATCGTCGGCCGGTTCCAGCAGCGTTCGCTGCTGCTCACCGGTCTGCTGGCCACCATGGCGGGTGCGCTGGGCATGGTGGCCGCCGCGGTGTTCGGGCTCGGACTGGCGGGCCTGCTGCCCCCGCTGTTCGTGTTGGTCTCCTCGATCGGGTTGATCATGCCCAACGCGACCTCGCTCGCGCTGGCCGACCACCCGCATACGGCGGGCTCGGCCTCGGCGTTGCTGGGAGTCGTGCAGTTCCTCGTAGGAGGCGCCGCGTCACCGCTGGTCGGCGCGTTCGGGGAGGGCTCGGCGGTCCCGATGGCCACGATCATGGCCGTGTCCGGGCTGCTCGCGCTGGCCAGTTTCGGTGTGCTCACCCGCCGCTACCCCACCGCGCCGCGGCCCGCCTGACGTGCGGCCCGCAGGCGGGCGATGCACGGTGAGTTGATGGCGAGAAGCGAGAACTCCGAGGACGACTCCCAGGTGCTGCTGAAGTTCGGGCACGAGGAACTGCTCGTGCGCCAGCGCTACGAGGTACTCAGCATCGGCAACGACATCCTCATCGCACTGTGGTTCGCCGTGGGCAGCGTGCTGTTCCTCTCCGAGTCCACCACCACGGCCGGGACCTGGCTGTTCCTGCTCGGCAGCATCCAGCTGTTCGTACGGCCGGTGATCAGGCTCAGCAGGCGGGTGCACCTACGCAGGCTGCGCCCCGGTATGCCCGGCGAGACCGCAAGGGACTTCTGAACCGCTGATGGCTACTCGAAGCGGCCGAGATCGTCCTCCCGCAACTGCCGCGCCGACACCGCGGCACGGTCGTCGACCAGCGCCTGCAAGGCGTCGCCTTCGTCCCAGGAGTTGACGTTGAGCGCTGCCCGCACCCGGCCCTCGCGCAACCAGAACGCGATGAACTCGCGGGAAGCGAGGTCTCCGCGCACCACGAGTTCATCGGCGTCGGGGTCGGCGAGGCCGCGATACTCGCACCCGAGGTCGTACTGGTCTGTGAAGAAGTACGGCGTGGCCAGGTACGGCTCGTTCTCACCGAGCAGGTTGCGGGCGACGTGCGCGCCCTGGTCCTTGGCGTTGGCCCAGTGCTCCACGCGAACCCGATGTCCGTAGCGTGGGTGCGGGTGTGAGGCGATGTCACCGGCAGCGAACACGTCCGGCGCCGCCGCAAGCCCCTCGTCCACCGCGACGCCACCGTCGGCAGCGAGGTCCAGACCGGCGGCCTCGGCAAGCTCTACCCTGGGCCCCGCTCCGACGGCGACCAGTACGAGATCGGCAGCGAGTTCCTGACCGTCTCGCAGTCGCACCCCGCGCACACCGCCGGAGTCCCCGGTGAACTCGGCGATCGCGGTGCCCAGCCGCCATTTCACCCCGTGTTCGGCGTGCAGGTCACGGAACACGGCGGCCACCTCGCCGCCGAGCACGGGCAGCAGCGGAAGCTCGGCCTGCTCCACCACGGTGACGTCGGCACCGTGGGCGCGTGCGGCCGCGGCGGCCTCGGTACCGATCCATCCCGCGCCGACGACCACCACCCGGACGCCCTCGCCGAGCGCGGCTCGTAGCGCGAGCGCGTCGTCCAGCGTGCGCAGCGTCCTCACCCCAGGCAGGTCGGCTCCCGGCACGGCAACGTGGCGCGGGCGGGAGCCCGTGGCCAGCACCAACCGGTCGTAGCGATGGTTGCCGCCCTCGTCATCCGTGATCAGGTGTTCGGCCGGATCGACCCGCTCCACCCGCACCGAGGTGCGCAGATCGATGTCGTGCTCGGCGTAGAAGCCCTGGTCGCGCACCCACTCCGGCTCGTCGGTCTCGCCAAGCAGCACCGACTTCGACAACGCGGGTAGCTCGTACGGGCGGTGGGACTGCTCACCGAACAGCGTCACCTCGCCGCGGAATCCGCGTTCTCGCACTTCAGCGGCGGCCGTGGCGCCCGCCAGTCCAGTTCCGACAATGATGATCCGCTCCGGCTCGGGCATCGATCCCTCCGTTGCGCCTGGTGAACTACCCGGACTTGAGACTACAGTTCGCAGCTACCACAACGACACAAAGTGATACGAGGTGAAGTCGTTCGCGGGCAACCGTCATCAGCCCGCGACAGCGTCATCGTATTCAGCACACTGACACGCACACCAGAGCAACACCGGGATAACGAGGGGCGGTCGACGTGGTGGTGCGCGATGAATGGGCGATCTCCTGCCGAGATCTCGCTGGGCGGCGGCGGGAGGTCACCGTGCTCGTTAGCAGTGACCGGGTGGTGCTGATCGCACCGCCGGGCGAGGCGGCGGTGCTGACCCCGTTGGACGTCGGGCGGCTGCGCGCCGCCCTTCGCGACGCCGTTGTCAGCGTCGGCGCGTCCGCCGCAGGCGAGGACTCCGAGGAGGGTGACGACAGCGAGCTCGGGCCCGCGTAGCCGTATCCGACCGCCTAAGGTCTACAGACCATGACGGCTGGCCAGTGGACCGCGGTGGACGACTACTTCAACACCCACCTATTAGGCGCGGACCCGGCACTGGACGCGGCAGCGGAGGCCAGCGCGGAGGCGGGATTGCCCGCCATCGCGGTCGCCCCCAGCCAGGGCAAGCTGCTGTATCTGCTCGCGAGGACGTCCCGCGCACGGTCGATACTGGAGATCGGCACGCTCGGCGGCTACAGCACGATCTGGCTGGGCAGGGCACTGCCCTCGGACGGCAAACTGATCACGCTGGAGGTCGACGAACACCATGCCGAGGTGGCGCGGGAGAACATCGACAGGGCCGGGCTGGCGGCGCGGGTCGACATCCGCGTCGGCAAGGCGCTCGACACCCTGCCGTCGGTCCGCGAAGACAGCCCGTTCGACCTGGTGTTCATCGACGCGGACAAGCCGAACATCGCCGAGTACTTCAGGTGGGCGGTGGAGTTGAGCAGGCCGGGAACCGTCATCGTGGTCGACAACGTCGTCCGTGGCGGTGAGGTCGCCGACGCGGGCAGCGAAGACCCGGCGGTGCGCGGTGTGCGGCACCTGATCGAGCTGCTGTCGACAGAGCCGAGGGTGGAGGCCACCGCGTTGCAGACGGTGGGCGCAAAGGGCTACGACGGGCTCGCGATCGCGTTGGTCACCGGCTGATCAGCTGCCGGGAAGAACCGGGCCGTTCCCGACACACTCACCGAAACGGCATCGCCTCTGCTCGCGGGAAGCGGGCCCTGCACGCGACAGCGCACGTGGTGCCCGTCGCCGAGCCGCAGCAGCACGGTGGCGTCGTGGCCGTGGAAGAGCACGTCGGTAACCATGGCTGCGACACCCTCACGACCGGTTCGGTCGATGCGTACCTGCTCCGGCCGCACGAGCACGGTGCCGCGCCGGGAACGCTCGGTCTCGCCGGAACCCGCCACACCCTCGGCGGTCACCGTGAGCCTGCCCAGTGGGGTGTCCACGGCACCGTGGCCGGGTCGCCCGTCGAACACCACCGCTTCGCCCACGAACAGCGCCACATCCAGGTCGGCGGGTTCGAGGTACACCTGCTGCGGGGTGCCCAGTTGGGCCACGACCCCGTCGCGCAGCACGGCCACCAGGTCGGCCATGCCGAGCGCCTCCTCCTGGTCGTGGGTGACCAGCAACGCGGTCGCGCCGGAGGCGCGCAGCGCCGCCCGCACGTCGGTCCGCAGTTCAGCCCGCAGCGCTGCGTCGAGGGAGGAGAACGGCTCGTCCATCAGCACCACACCCGGTCGCGGAGCCAGTGCCCTAGCCAGCGCCACCCGCTGCTGCTGCCCACCTGACAGTTGCGCGGGCATCCGCTTGCCGTACCCGGCGAGCCCGACCAGTTCAAGCACCTCTTCCACGCGCCCTTCGCGGCGCTGGGCCCTGGAAAGGCCGAATCCGACATTGGCGGCGACGCTCAGGTGAGGGAACAGCGCGCCCTCCTGCGGAACCAGCCCGATGCCCCTGCGCTCGGGAGGCACGTGCACACCGGGGGCGGACAGCACTCGGTCTCCCAGCGCGACGCGGCCTTCCCGCAGCGGGTGCAATCCGGCGAGCACACGCAGCAGCGTGGTCTTGCCGCAGCCGGAGGGTCCCAGTACGGCGGCCAGCGCGCCCTGCGGCACGGCGAGATCGAGGCCACGAAGCACGGGTTGGGGTCCATAGCCCGCGACGAGGCCCTCGACGGTCAACCGGCTCATCGCCTACCCCCTTGCCGAAGGAATTGGTCGAGCAGGACGGCGGGCACCGCCGCCACGACGAGCAGCACAGCCGCGTACGGCGCGGCCGCGGCGAAGGCGCCGATCTCGGTGCTGCTCCACAACTCGGTGGCCAAGGTGTCCGTGCCGGTCGGCCGCAGCAGCAGCGTCGCGGGCAACTCCTTGGCGCTGGTGAGGAACACCAGCGCGGCGCCTGCCAGCACTCCGGGTGCCGCGAGCGGCATCGTGACGAACAGTTGGGTCAGCAACCTGCCTCTACCGAGCGAGCGTGACACGTCCTCGAGCACGGGCGGTGCCTGTGCCACGGCGGTACGTACGGCACCCACCGCCAGCGGCAGGAACAGCACCGCGTACGCGAACGCCAGCATAGGCGTGCGCTGGTACAGCTGAGGCGCGACCCTGATACCGAAGAACACCAGCGCGAGCCCGACCGTGATTCCGGGCAGCGCGTGGCCCGCGAAGCTGGCCAGTTCCACACCGCGGGAAAGCCTGCCCTGGTGTCGCGCGGCGAGCACCCCGACGGGAATCGCCAGCACCACCGTCAACAACGCGCCCGCGCCCGCGACGGTGACGGTGCCCAACGTGGCCGACACGAGGTCCGGGACGTCCACGCCTGCCGAGCGGCCGACGAACAGCCAGCGCACCAGGCTGAACACCGGCACACCCAGCGAAAGCACCAGCAGCAGCACCACACCCAGCAGCGCGGGAATCCGGGCCCTTCCGAGGCGAACCGTTGCCGAGGGCCGCGCGGCACCACGGGCCGAGCGCACCGCGGCGGCGCCCCTCGCTCGCCGCTCGCCCACGGTGAGCAGCAGCGCCAGCACCACCAGCACGCAGCCGAGGATCGCGGCGGGCGTGCGATCGAAAGTGGCCTGGTAGCTGGTGTAGATGCCCAACGTGAACGCCTCGAACCGCATCAGCGACACCGCGCCGAAATCGCTGAGCACGTACAGCGCCACCAGCAGCGTGCCCGCCGTGGCCGCTGGACGGATGTGACGCAGGGTCACCAGCAGGAACGTCCTGGGTGCCGACTTGCCCAGCGAGCGCGCCACCTCCTCCAGCGCGGGATCGGCGGTGCGCAGTGCCGCGGCGACAGGCAGCAGTACGTAGGGGAACGACACCAGGGTCAGCACGACGAACGCACCAAAGAAGCCGGAAAGGTCGCGCCACTGCGCGATCCAGGTGAACGCCGCGACGTAGGAGGGCACGGCGAGCGGCAGCACCAGCAACACGGCGGCGACCCGCCTGCCCGGTAGGTCGCTGCGCACCGCCAGCCACGCGCCGAGCACCCCGAGCACGAGGCAGGCTGCCGCCACCGCGGCGGCGAGCGCGAGGCTGCGCACCGCCAGTTCCAGCGTCCGCTGCTGCCACAGCACCCGCCACACCGTGTCCGCGCCCGCCTCGAAGGCCCGCACGACGAGGTAGGCCAGCGGGGTCAGCGCCGCGACCGCGGCCACGATCGCGGCCGCGGTCAGCAGTGGCGCCGATCGCGTAGCCCGCCCCTCGCCGGGGCGGGTGGTGCTCGGGATGCTCGTGATGCTCAGGACAGCCCCGCCTCCTGCAGCATCCGAAGCGTCTGCTGCAACGTCGAAAGCCGCGACAGATCAAGGTCCGGCGACTGGATCTCGGTCAGCGGCGGCAGGTCGTGCTCGCTGGAACTCACGCCTTCGACGACGGGGTACTCCGCGGTCTCGTCGGCGAAGTAACGCTGCGCTTCCTCCGACAGCAGGAACCGCACGGCCTTGCGCGCGGCCTCGTCGGAGTCGTTGCCCGAGAGCACGCCCACACCCGCGACGTTCACCAACGCCAGCGGGTCGTCACCGCCGACGAAGTGCAGCTGCGCGTTCACCCCGTTCTCGCCCTGCTCGGCGATTCGCTCGTACCAGTAGTAGTGATTGATCAACCCCATGGCGACCTGGCCCGAGTCGACCGCGTCGAGCACCGCGAGGTTGTTCTTGTACCGCTGCGGTTCGTTCGCCGCGAAGTCGTTCAGCCACTGCCGTGCCGCCTCGTCGCCGCGCAACACCCGAAGCCCGGTGACGAAGGCCTGCCAGGAGGCGTTGGTGGGTGCGAAACCCACCTTGCCGCGCCACTTCGGGTCCACGATGTCGTCCACGCTGCGGGGCAGGTCGGCCTCGCTGACCTGGCCAGGGTCGTAGGCGACCACCCGAGCGCGGGCCGAGGTGGCCACCCAGGTGCCGTCGTCGGCGCGGTACTGCTCCGGCACCAGCCCCAGCACATCCTGCGGCAGCCGCTCGAGCCTGCCCTGCTCCGACAGCGCGCCGAGCGCGCCCGCGTCCTGTGAGAAGAACAGGTCGGCGGAGGTGCCCTCGCCTTCCTCGAGAATCTGCGCGGCCATCTCGGCGCTGCCGCCGTAGCGCACCTCGACCGGCATCCCGGTGTGCCGTTCCAGGCGATCAAGCAGACCGCCGACCAGCCCCTCGTGGCGACCCGAGTAGACCACCAGCGTGTCGGGGCCCGCCTGGCTGTCACCGCAGGCCACAGCAAGCGGAAGGACGACGACGCCGAGCAGCGCCGCCGTCGTCACCCGGTGACGGAATCGCACAGTTCCTCCTCGCTTCACGAAGCCACCTTCGGCAACGTCTTCGGGGTGGTTGGGCAGGTTTTCGGGCACGACACCGCGCTGGATCCGCGCGCGGCCCGGTTGCCCACCAGCCGCACGGCTGACTCCACCGCCAACCACGTCACGACTCCCACCGCGATGCTGGTCGCGAACACCACCGACGGCGGCAGGTGGGTCAGCAGCCCAGGGTAGACGGCGTAGTGGGTCAGGTAGATCGCCAGTGACGCACCCGCGATCACCGTCAACAACCGCGCCAGTGACCTCGGCAGCGAGATGGTGGGCACGGTCAGCAGCAGCACCAGCCCGCCGACCACGATGCCGTCACGCACCGGGTCGCCGAAGTAGCCGGGAACCAGCAGCAGCCCCAACAGCACGACCACGGCCTTCCTTCGCGGGGTGTCGGCTCGCAGCGCGAGCCAGCCGAGCACGAAGAACCACAGCGCGCCGTGCAGGCTCATCGCGTGGTCGAAAGGCTGGCCGACTCCGGCGAGACCGAGGTTGAGGGCGAGCGCGACCGCCAGCACGACCAGCGGGAACCGAAAGGGGTGACGTCGCTGCGCTGCGCGCACGGGAGGGATGGCGAACAGCAGCCCGAACACCAGCAGCGCCTGCACCAGCACCTCGATGAACCAGTACCCTCTGGCGACCTGCCCGGGAACGTAGTTGCTGAGCAACGCGACGTTGGCGGCCCCGACATCGGGTTCGGTGAACGCCCGTACCCCGAGCCACAGCATCGAAGGCACGGCGACGCGTGCCGCGCCGCGTAGTACACGACCCGCGACGCCGGGTTCGCCGTCGGCCAGACCGAACCTCGCGAACGTCCAGCCCGCGAGCACCAGCAGCAGGTGGGCGCCGCCCATGATCCCGAAGAAGCCGACGTGGGTGCCGACGACCAGCACGATCGCCAGCGCGCGCAGCACGACGTTGGTCTCAAGCGCGGGAAACCGCCTGCGGCGCGGTTCGAGCCGCTCCAGCTCGCTCACCGGCAGGTTCGGCCAACCGTCTGGCACGGTGCCGAGCACCTTCTCCAGTTCGGTGGCCATGCGCACGTAGGTCAGCGAGTCGCCGCCGAGGTTGACGAACGTGACGTCGTCGGCCACGTTCGCGATGCCGAACACCCTCGCGAACACCTCGCGCAGCGCGGTAGGTGTCTGCTCCAGCCCGGCATAGTCGATCTTGCCGTTGGCCAGCCGGGGAAGTTCGTCGACGGCAAGCACCCGCACGGCAGCCACCGGTAGCCCGAACCGGTCGCGCACAAGGCGTCGCACCGCTTCGGCATCCTCCGCGCCGCCGGTGACCGCCACCAGCAGGCCGTCGTCGGTGCCGGTGCACGCGCCCACGTAGCCCGCCCGCGCCAGGGTTCGCTCCACATGGTCGAGGTCGATGCGCAGCCCGAACGGTTTGATGAAGCGGCTGGCACGACCGACGATCCGGTAGAGCCCTTCCTGAGTGCGCCGCGCGATGTCGCCGGTGGCCAGCTCCCGCACCGTGCGGCCGAGCGCGAGATCGTCGGGCGACTCGGCGTAGCCGAGCATGACGTTGGGACCACGGTAGACCAGCTCACCTTCCTCGCCGTCGCCGGTTGGGCGCGCGTCGGCCAGCCGGAACGACCCGCCGGGGATGGCGACGCCGATGGTGTCCGGGTGCGAGAGGGCGAGCTCGGGCGGAAGGTAGGCCATGCGTGCGGTGGCCTCGGTCTGGCCGTACATGACGAACAGCCGCCAGCCGTCACGCTTCCCCAGCTCGGCCAGTCGGCGCACCCGGTCGGGCTCCAGCCGCCCGCCCGCCTGTGTCACGTAACGCAGGCTGGGCAACTCCATGCGGTCGAACCCGATGGTTTCGAGCAGTTCGAAGGTGTAGGGCACGCCGTGCAGGCTGGTCGCGCCCCACTGCCGCGCCAGCTGCCAAAAGCTTGGCGCCACCACGGATTCGCCGGTCAGCAGCAGCGCGGAGCCGCGCAGCAGGTTGCTGTTGACCACCGACAACCCGTAGCTGTAGTGGATCGGCAGCGAGGTGATCGCGCGGTCGGTGTCGCGGATGTCCAGGTAGGACGCGATCGCCTCGGCGTTGGCCCGCACGTTGTGCGCGGAGAGCCGGACGAGTTTGGGCGAGCCGGTGGAGCCGGAGGTGGAAAGCAGCAGCGCCAACTCCGGGTGCAACTCGTGGGCGGTGTGCTCGCGTCGCTGGACCAGCCGCCAGGCGCGGCCGTCCGGCCGCAGCACCACGTCGGGGTCGTATGCGGACACCATGGCCTCGACGCGGTCGTCCTGGGGAGAGGTCAGCAGCACCGGGTGCCCCGCCGAGAGAGCCGCAAGGTAGGCCACGAGCGGCTCGATGTCGTTGGACGCGGCGATCAGCACCAGCCGACGAGCCGTTGTCGTGCCCGTCAGTCGCACGCGCATCGCGTCGACCCGGTCGGCCAGCTCGTGGTAGGTCAGTGGGGTCCCGTCGGGGGCTACAACGGCGAGTCGGTTACCGTGTCGTCGCAGGTTCGAGGCGAACGGCACGGCCATCTGGGCGGGGCCGGTCGCCTGCGGTGCGACGACATCCAGTGTCACGGCTCGTGCTCACTCCCGATCGGGTCGACCATCCCCGTGCCGACAAGCCAAGCCTTCCCAAAATTAGGGAAGCCTTGCCTGAGCATAACCCCGAGGATGGGTGACAACCAAAGTGAGCAAGGCCACTGCCGGTAATCGAGCCGAAGACCGGTCATTGCAGGAACCCACGCAACAGTGAGGCTGTGCCCTCGACATGCTCGATCATCGCTGCCCGCGCGGCGGCGGAATCGCCGGCGAGTATCGCCTCCACCACGGCCTCGTGCTGGTTGTTCGAATGGTCGAGGTTGGGTTCCAGCAGCGGGATCTCGTCCAGCAGTTCGTTCACCCGCATCCGCACGTCGGCCAGCGCCGAGGTCAGCGAGGCCGAGCCGGTGACCTCCGCGATCGCCAGGTGCAGGCGCGAGTCCCTGCGCCGGTAGTCGGACACGTCGGCCGTGCACGCCTCGGCCAGCGTGGCTGTGAGGTGTCTGCGATCGGCCGGGGTCAGCGAACGGGATGCCGCAAGCTCGGCGGCACCGGTTTCCAGCACGTACCGAAGGCCGAGGGTGTCCTCCAGCGCACCCTGGTCGGTCAACCGACCGCCGGCGCGCGGTGCGGGCAGGCTCTCCTTGACGAAGGTGCCGCCGTAGCGGCCGCGCCGCGACTCCACGTATCCGGCGTCGGCCAGCGCCCTGATGGCCTCGCGCAGCGTCACCCTGCTCACGCCGAGCCGCTCGGCCAACTCGCGTTCCGACGGCAACCGCTCCCCCGCGCCCACGACACCGAGCCGCACCGCCTGCAACAACCGCTCCACGGTCTCCTCGAAGGCGTTGCCCGCGCGGACGGGGCGAAACAGCGCGTCCCCCGCGCTGGCACCGGCCACGGCGGGGACCGCTCGCGGGTCCCTGCCGAGCCCAGTGCTCACGGCCGCCTCCTGCCGATACGGTGTCCTGCGGCGAGTGTATGCCCCGCACGCGGGCAGGCCGGTGAACGAGTCACCGATGACGGCCGCTACGTGTACAGCGGATGCTTGTCGGCGAGGAGGCTGACGCGCGAACTCAACTCCTGCCGCGTAGCCTCATCGAACTCGGGCAGCAGCGCGCGGGCGATGACGTCGGCGACCTCGGTGAAGTCGTCCGAGCCGAAGCCACGGGTGGCCAGCGCAGGGGTGCCGATCCGCAGGCCCGAGGTCACCATGGGCGGGCGGGGGTCGAACGGCACGGCGTTGCGGTTGACCGTGATCCCGATCGAGTGCAGCCGGTCCTCGGCCTGCTTTCCGTCCAGTTCGGACTTCACAAGGTCGACGAGTACGAGGTGGACGTCGGTGCCTCCGGTGAGCACCCGAACGCCCGCGGCGGCGCAGTCGGGTTCGCTCAACCGCTGCGCGAGCAGCTTCGCGCCCTGCAAAACGCGCTGCTGGCGATCACGGAACTCGTCGCTCGCCGCGATCTTGAGCGCCACCGCCTTCGCGGCGATCACGTGCTCCAGCGGGCCGCCCTGCTGGCCGGGGAACACCGCCGAGTTCAGCTTCTTGGCATGTTCCTCGCCACACAGGACGATGCCGCCGCGCGGGCCGCCGAGCGTCTTGTGGGTCGTGGTGGTGACGATGTCGGCGAACGGTACGGGATTGGGGTGCAGGCCCGCCGCGACCAACCCCGCGAAGTGAGCCATGTCGACCATCAGCTTCGCGCCAACCGAGTCGGCGATGCGCCGGAACTCGGCGAAGTCCAGTTGCCTCGGGTAGGCCGACCAGCCCGCGATGATGAGCTTGGG
The DNA here is from genome assembly GCF_011761185.1 of Saccharomonospora amisosensis. NCBI lineage: Bacteria > Bacillati > Actinomycetota > Actinomycetes > Pseudonocardiales > Pseudonocardiaceae > Saccharomonospora > Saccharomonospora amisosensis. The sequence continues at coordinate 3,573,076 of NZ_JAAOYM010000001.1, forward strand.
CCGATGCTCCGTGGCCAGCCGTTCCACCTCGGCCATGTCGATCAGCCCGGTCTCGGCGTCCACGTGGTAGGCCACGACGTTGTAGAGCCTGCCGGAGAAGTTCAGGCGCATGCCGTGTGTGAGGTGACCGCCGTGCGCGAGGTCGAGACCGAGGATGGTATCTCCCGGCTCAAGCATCGACACCATCGCCGCCGCGTTGGCCTGGGCACCGGAGTGCGGCTGCACGTTGGCGTGCTCGGCGCCGAACAGCGACTTCGCCCGCTCGATCGCCAGGTTCTCCACCACGTCGACGTGCTCGCAACCGCCGTAGTAGCGACGGCCGGGGTAGCCCTCGGCGTACTTGTTGGTCAGCACTGAGCCCTGCGCCTGCAGTACCCCGGCGGGCGCGAAGTTCTCCGAGGCGATCATCTCCAGCGTCGAGCGCTGCCGGGTCAGCTCGGCGGCCACCGCCTCGGCGACTTCGGGGTCGACAGTGGACAGATCGGCGTCGAACGAGCTCATGTCAGCCCTCCTGGATTAGCGCGGCGTAGGCGTCGGCGGCGAGCAGTTCGGGCACGCTGCTCGCGCGCACCCGCAACAGCCAGCCCGCATCGTAGGGGTCGGCGTTCACGGTCTCCGGTTTGTCCACGACGGACTGATTGACCTCGACAACCTCTCCCGTCACGGGCGAGTACAGGTCGCTGACCGACTTGGTCGACTCGATCTCGCCGCAGACCTCGCCCGCCGTCACCTGGTCGCCGACATCGGGTAGTTGCACGTACACCACGTCGCCGAGCGAGTCGGCGGCGAAAGCCGTCACGCCGATGGTCACCACCTCGTCGCCGCTGACCCACTCGTGTTCACGGGTGTAGCGCAGGTTCTCCGGGATGCTCATCAAAACCCTTTCGGCTTGTTTCTAGGTGGTGGAACGCTTGTAGAACGGCATCGGGACGACCGTCACCGGCTGGGTTCGTCCCCTGATGTCGGCGCCCAGTTCGGTGCCGGGCTCGGCGAACTCGCGTTCGACGTAGGCCATCGCGATCGGGTAGCCCAGCGTCGGCGAAAGCGCCCCGCTGGTGACCTCGCCAACAGCCCGCTCGCCGTGCAGCACACGGTAGCCGTGCCGGGGCGCGCGCCTGCCCCCGCCGCGCAAGCCCACCAGCACGCGGTCGGGTTCGGGGGCCTTCTCCAGCGCGGCCCTGCCAACGAAGTCACCGGGCTTGTCGAACTTCACCACCCGGCCCAGGCCCGCGTGCATCGGCGTCAACTCGGTACTCAACTCGTTGCCGTACAGCGGCATCCCCGCCTCGAGCCGCAGCGTGTCGCGGCACGCCAGACCGCTCGGCAGCAGGCCGTGCGACTCGCCCGCCGCCGCCAGCGACTGCCACACCGCCACCGCCTCGTCGGCGTCGGTGAACACCTCGAAGCCGTCCTCACCGGTGTAGCCGGTGCGGGCCAGCAACACCTCGTGCTCACCGACGCGGGCGGGCATGCTCGCGTAGTACTTCAGTCCGGAAAGGTCCGCACCGGTAGCCGTTGCCACTATCGCGGGCGAGTGCGGGCCCTGCACGGCGATCAGCGCGGTCTTCACGGACCGATCGTCGACCTGGGCGTCGAAGCCACCTGCCCGCTCCCGCAGCCGATCCGCGACCACGGCCACGTTGCCTGCGTTGGCCACCACGAGGAACCGGTCGTGCTGGAGCCGGTAGACGACAAGATCGTCCAGCACCCCGCCGGATTCGTCGCACATCATCGTGTAGCGGGCGCGGCCGACCCGCACCGCGGACAGGTTGCCGACCAGCGCGTAGTCCAGCGCGCCCGCCGCCTGCGGACCGGACAGCTCGATCTCGCCCATGTGGGAGAGGTCGAACTGGCCCGCCGCCTCGCGCACGGCCCTGTGCTCGGCCAGTTCGCTGGAGTAGCGCACCGGCATCGACCAGCCCGCGAAGTCGGTGAAGGACGCACCGAGTTGGAGATGTACCTCGTGCAGCGGAGTCTTGAGAATCTTCGGAGTCTTCACCGGGCTCGCCTCAGCTCTCGTAGGTGGCGATGGGCGGGCACGAGCACACCAGGTTGCGGTCGCCGTAAGCGCCTTCGATGCGCCGCACCGGCGGGAAGTACTTGCCCTTGACCGCCCTGTTGCCGGGGTAGGCGGCGAGCATCCGGTCGTAGGGCAGCTCCCACTCCCCCGCGAGTTGCTCCGCCGTGTGCGGTGCATTGCGCAGTGGGCTCTGCTCGACGCTCCAACGTCCGGAGGCGACGTCGTCGATCTCGCGCCGGATGGCGATCATCGCGTCGCAGAACCGGTCCAGCTCGGCGAGATCCTCGCTCTCGGTCGGCTCCACCATCAGCGTGCCCGCCACAGGGAACGACATCGTCGGGGCGTGGAAGCCGTAGTCGATCAGTCGCTTGGCGACGTCGTCCACGCTCACTCCGGTCTGCTTCGTCAGCTGGCGCAGGTCCAGAATGCACTCATGGGCCACGAGCCCGTTCTGCCCGGTGTACAGCACCGGGTAGTGCGGAGCGAGCCTGGCAGCGACGTAGTTGGCCGCGAGCACGGCGACCTGGGTGGCGCGGGTCAGCCCCGCCGCGCCCATCATCCGTACGTAGGCCCACGAGATCGGCAGGATCGACGCCGAACCGAACGGGGCGGCCGAGATGGGCCCCACCCCCGTGCTCGGACCCGCGGCAGGGTGCAGCGGGTGGTTGGGTAGGTAGGGCGCCAGGTGAGAGCGCACCGCCACCGGCCCGACCCCGGGACCGCCACCGCCGTGCGGGATGCAGAACGTCTTGTGCAGGTTCAGGTGCGACACGTCGCCGCCGAACTCGCCCGGCTTGGCGAGCCCGAGCAACGCGTTGAGGTTCGCGCCGTCGACGTAGACCTGGCCGCCACCCTCGTGCACGATCCTCGCCAGCTCACCGATGCCCTGCTCGTACACCCCGTGGGTGGAGGGGTAGGTGACCATGATGGCCGCGAGCGTCTCGCCGTGTTCCTCTACTTTGGAACGCAGGTCGGCGAGGTCGACGTCGCCGTCGGCCGTGCACGCCACCACGACGACCCTCATCCCGGCGAGCACCGCCGAGGCCGCGTTGGTGCCGTGCGCGGAGGAGGGGATGAGGCACACGTCGCGGTCCGGTTCACCGTTGGCGCGGTGGTAGGCGCGAATGGCGAGCAGCCCGGCCAGCTCGCCCTGGCTGCCCGCGTTGGGTTGCAGCGAGACACTGTCGTATCCGGTGACCTCGGCCAGCCACGTGGACAGCTGGTCGATCAGTTCCCGGTAGCCCTGCGCGTCCTCCTCCGGCGCGAAGGGGTGCACGTCGCTGAACTCCGGCCAGGTGATCGGCTCCATCTCCGTGGTGGCGTTGAGCTTCATCGTGCAGGAGCCGAGCGGGATCATGCCACGGTCCAGCGCGAAGTCGAAGTCGGCGAGCCTGCGCAGGTAGCGAAGCATCGCCGTCTCGCTGTGATAGCGGTGGAACACCTCGTGGGTGAGGTACTCGCTGCCGCGCTCAAGACCGGCGGGCAACGCGGTCGACGTCGCCGACGGCTCGGCGGGCTCGGTGGCCACACCGAAGGCCGTGAGCACCGCGCGCAGCACGCGAGCGTCGGTCTTCTCGTCGCAGGCCACGCGTACGTGATCGGCGTCGGCGAGCCCGAGGTTGACACCCTGCTGCCTCGCCGCCGTGACCACGGCGGCCGCCCTACCCGGCACGTGGGCGAGCACGGTGTCGAAGAAGCGGTCGTGCACCACCTCGACACCGCCTTGGCGCAGCGCGTCGGCGAGCGCGGTGGCGTTGCCGTGCACCCGCTGCGCGATCCGGCGCAGCCCGTCGGGGCCGTGGTAGACGGCGTACATCGAGGCGATCACGGCGAGCAGCACCTGCGCGGTGCAGATGTTGCTCGTCGCCTTCTCGCGACGGATGTGCTGCTCACGAGTCTGCAACGCCAGCCGGTAGGCGGGGGCGCCCGCCGTGTCGATCGAAACGCCGACCAGCCTGCCCGGCAGCGAGCGCTCCAGCCCGGAACGCACGACGAGGTAACCGGCGTGCGGGCCGCCGTAACCCAGCGGAACCCCGAACCGTTGCGTGGTGCCCGCCGCGAGGTCGGCGCCGAACTCGCCGGGCGGCGTCACCATGGTCAGCGCCAGCAGGTCGGCCGCCACGCAGTACAGCGCGCGAGCCTGCTTGGTGGCCTCGCCGATCCGCGAGTAGAAGTCGGGGTCGCGCAGCACTCCGGAGGCGCCCGGATACTGCACGACGACACCGAAGAACTCCTCGGGCAGCCCCTCGGACAGGTCGCGCACATCCACCTCAATGCCGACGGCTTCTGCACGGGTACGTACGACCGCGATCGTCTGCGGCAGGCACTCCGCGTCGAGCACCACGGTGTTCGACTTGGCCTTGGCGACACGTCGCATCAGCAGCACGGCCTCGGCCACGGCGGTGGACTCGTCGAGCAGCGACGCGTTCGCCGTGTTGAGGCCGGTGAGGTCGGCGACCATGGTCTGGAAGTTGAGCAGCGCCTCGAGCCTGCCCTGCGAGATCTCCGGCTGGTAGGGCGTGTAGGCGGTGTACCACGCCGGGTTTTCCAGCACGTTGCGCCTGATCACGGCGGGGGTGATGGTGTCGTGGTAGCCGAGGCCGATCAGCTGTGTCATCGGCCGGTTGCGCCGGGCCAGTGCCCGCAGCTCGGCGATCGCCGCCTCCTCGGAGGCGGCGGCGGGCAGGCTCAGCTCATCCTCGGAACGGATGGCCGAGGGCACGGCGGCGGCGACCAGCCCTTCAAGGCTGCCGTAGCCGCATTCGGCCAGCATCTTGGCCTGCTCGGACTCGCTGGGCCCGAGGTGGCGGGAGGCGAACGCGCCGGGGGCTTGTGGGTTAGGTGACAGCTCTGGCATCGGGAGCTCCTTCGCGCGCGTACGACAGGCATACCCGTCCGTACTGGGAACTCCCCCTCTGTCATGGCACCTGAGAGTTTCACCGTGCGTGCACGGCTTTCACCTTGGGTGAGGCTTTCGAGCCTGCTTTCCAGAGTGGCCTCGCCGAAAGCGGTAGCGGTACCTGAGAGATTGTGGGGCGTTTGCTCCTTCGGTGCCCCGCTGGCTACACGGGGGCTCTCCCGCTCCGGCTCGTACGGCCGACGTATTCGGTTATGGACAAATAACGTACGCGACGCTCGGCCATCCGTCCACCACGCCGAGCGAACAGTGACACAGCACGCGTCGCCACGCGCCAGGCGAACCATGGCGCGTGGCGCGAATGCGTTCACAGCGGTGTGACGTAGGCACCCGCGATGCCACCGTCGACGAGGAACTGCGACGCGGTGATGAAGGAGGCGTCGTCACTGGCCAGGAACGCGACGGCGGCGGCGATCTCCTCCGGCTCGGCGAACCGGCCCATGGGCACGTGCACCAGCCTGCGGGCCGCGCGCTCGGGGTCCTTGGCGAACAACTCCTTCAGCAGCGGAGTGTTCACCGGCCCCGGGCACAGCGCGTTGACCCGGATGCCTTCGCGCGCGAACTGCACTCCCAGTTCACGACTCATCGACAGCACCCCACCCTTGGATGCGGTGTAGGAGATCTGCGAGGTGGCAGCTCCCATCACCGCGACGAAGGACGCCGTGTTGATGATCGAACCCCGGCCCTGCGCGCGCATGTGGCCGATGGCGTGCTTGCAGCACAGGTAGACCGAGGTCAGGTTCACCTCCTGCACCTTGCGCCAGGCGTCCAGCCCGGTGGTGAGGATCGAGTCGTCCTCCGGCGGGGAGATACCGGCGTTGTTGAACGCGATGTCGACCGAGCCGAAACGCTCGACGGCGGTGGCGTACATGGCCTCCACCTCGCTTTCGACCGTGACGTCGGCCTGCACGAACTCGCCGCCCACCTCCTGCGCCGCCGCCTTGCCAGCGGCGACGTCCACATCGCCGATGAGGACCTTGGCCCCCTCCTGCGCCAGCCTGCGGGCTGACGCCAGCCCGATCCCGCTTCCGCCGCCGGTGATGACGGCGACCCTGTCCTGCAACCGCTTGCTCATCAATTCCCCTCCGTGCTGATGAAGACGTTCTTGGTCTCGGTGAACGCCTCGACCGCGTCCGGGCCGAGTTCCCTGCCGAGGCCGGACTGCTTGAAGCCGCCGAACGGTGTCCAGTACCGCACCGACGCGTGGGAGTTGACCGAAAGGTTGCCCGCCTCGACACCGCGGCTCACGCGCAGCGCGCGGCCGACATCGCTGGTCCAGATCGAGCCGGAAAGCCCGTACTCGGTGTCGTTGGCGAGCGCGATCGCCTCGGCTTCGTCGGAGAACGGCACGACCGCCACGATCGGGCCGAAGATCTCCTCGGTCAGCAGCGGGTCGCGCGGCGATCGCGGCGTCACCACGGTGGGCGGGAACCAGAACCCCGGCCCGTCGGGCGCGCTGCCGGTGAACGCCACCGGCGCGGCACCGTCGAGGTAGGCGGCGACCGAATCCCGGTGCTCGGCGGAGATCAACGGACCCATCTCGGTGCTGTCCTCGCCCGGATCGCCGACGACGACGCCCTTGACCGCCGGTTCGAGCAGTTCCATGAAGCGGTCGTAGACCTCGGCCTGCACCAGAATCCGGGAGCGTGCGCAGCAGTCCTGGCCCGCGTTGTCGAACACCCCGTAGGGAGCCGTGGCCGCGGCGCGTTCCAGGTCGGCGTCGGCGAAGACGATGTTGGCGTTTTTGCCGCCCAGCTCCAGGGTCACCCGCTTCACCTGCTGCGAGCACCCCGCCATGATCTGCTTTCCGACCTCGGTGGAGCCGGTGAACACCACCTTGCGCACCGCGGAGTGCTCGACGAACCGACGCCCCACCACCGAGCCCTTTCCGGGCAGCACCTGGAACACGTCCTCGGGGATGCCCGCCTCCCTCGCCAGCTCGGCCAGCCGCAGCGCGGTCAGCGGCGTCAGTTCGGCGGGCTTTAGCACCACGGTGTTTCCCGCCGCGAGCGCGGGCGCGAAGCCCCAGCCCGCGATGGGCATCGGGAAGTTCCACGGCACGATCACGCCGACCACACCGAGCGGCTCGGCGAAGGTGATGTTCACTCCGCCCGGCACGGGGATCTGCTTGCCGATCAGCCGCTCCGGTGCCGCCGCGTAGTAGTGCAGCACGTCGCGGACGTTGCCCGCCTCCCAGCGCGCGTTACCGATCGGGTGCCCTGAGTTGGCCACCTCCAGCCCGGCGAGGTTCTCCAGGTCGGCGTCCACGGCGTCGGCGAAGCGGCGCAGCAGCCGCGCCCTGTCGCCAGGAGCGACCGCTCGCCACGACGGCAGTGCCGCGCTCGCCCGTTCGATGGCCGCGTCGGCTTCTTCGGCGCTGGTCAAGTCCACCGTGCGGATCACTTCCGCGGTGGCCGGGTTGACCACATGGCATGCTGTCATCGCTTGGCAGCCTCCTTCACCAGCGCCGCGAACAGGCGCACATCGTCACCGGTCTGCTCGGGGTGCCACTGCACGCCGACCACGAAGGGTTCACCTGGCAGCTCGACCGCCTCGACCGTGCCGTCGGCCGCCCAGCCGACCGCGCGCAGCCCCGTGCCGAGCCGGGCCACGGCCTGGTGGTGGTAGCACTGGCAACTGGTGCGCTCCCCCAGGATCGTGCCGACGCGGCTTTCCGGTTCCAGCCGCACCTCGGTGGTGCCGTAGACGCCGGGAGCGGGCTGGTGCCGCGTGGTGCCGGTGTGTTCGGGCAGGTGCTGGGTGAGCGTGCCGCCGAGCGCCACGTTGAGCAGTTCCATCCCCCGGCAGACGGCCAGCACCGGTACCGACCGCTCCAGCGCTGCGGAAAGCAGGGGGAACTCGGCGGCGTCTCGCTCCGGCCGCGTCACCGTCGCCGGATGTGGCTCGGCGCCGTAACGGGCCGGGTCCACATCAGCCCCTCCCGCGAGCACGAGACCGGACACGGCGCCGATCGCCGCGAAATGGCCGACACCGAGTGAGGGGAGCAGCACCGGAACGCCACCCGCGGCCAGCACGCGGTCGACGTAGGTGCGGTGCAGCAACACAGCGTCGGTGTCCCACACCCCCCACCTGGCGCGCTCCACATAGGTGGAGATACCGATGAGGGGACCGTGGTCAGAGCCGCTCGAAGCCACGAATGCGCTCCCAGTCGGTGACCGCGGCATCGAAGGCGGCCTGCTCGATCCGCGCCGCGTTGAGGTAGTGCTCCACCACGTCGTCACCGAACGCGGCGCGCGCCACCTTGCTGTCCCGAAGCGACTCCGCCGCGTCGCGCAGCGTCGAGGGCACGGTGGGGGCGTCGGATTCGTAGGCGTTGCCGGTGTTCTCCGGTTCCAGCGGCAGTTCGTTGTCGATGCCGTGCAGGCCCGCGGCGATCAGCGCGGCGACCGCCAGGTAGGGGTTGACGTCGCCGCCGGGTACGCGGTTCTCCACGCGCAGCGAATCGCCGTGGCCGACCACGCGTAGCGCGCAGGTGCGGTTGTCGGTTCCCCACGCGACGGCGGTGGGTGCGAAGCTGCCCCGCGCGTAGCGCTTGTAGGAGTTGATGTTGGGCGCGAAGAAGTAGGTCAGCTCCCGCAGGCAGGCCAGTTGCCCGGCCAGGAAATGCCGCATGAGCGGGGAGAAGCCGTGCTCGTCGTCCCCGGCCAGCACGGCCTCGCCGTCGGTGGAGCGCAGGCTGATGTGGATGTGGCAGGAGTTGCCCTCACGCTCGTTGTACTTGGCCATGAAGGTCAGGCTCTTGCCCTCCTGCGCGGCGATCTCCTTGGCACCGACCTTGTAGATGCTGTGGTTGTCGCACGTGGACAGTGCGTCGGTGTATCGGAAGGCGATCTCGTGCTGCCCGGGGTTGCACTCGCCCTTGGCGGACTCCACGTACATCCCGGCGCCCGCCATCGCGTTGCGAATGCGGCGCAGCAGCGGTTCCACCCTGGCCGTTCCCAGCATCGAGTAGTCCACGTTGTACTGGTTGGCCGGGGTGAGCGCGCGGTAGCCGCGCTGCCAGGCCTGCTCGTAGGTGTCGTCGAAGACGATGAACTCCAACTCGGTGCCCACGAACGCCGCGAGCCCCCGCTCGGCCAGCCGGTCGAGCTGGCGCCGCAGCACCTGCCTCGGCGAGACGGTCACCTCACCGCCCTCGACCCACTCGACATCGCACAGCACCAGCGCGGTGCCCTCATGCCACGGCAGCAGGCGCAGCGTGGCCAGGTCGGGCCGCAGCACGAAGTCGCCGTAGCCGCGGTCCCAGGAGGAGATGGCGTAACCGTCGACGGTGTTCATGTCGACGTCGACGGCCAGCAGGTAGTTGCAGGCCTCCGTGGCGTGGTCGATGACCTCGTTGAGGAAGTAGTCGGCGGCGCAGCGCTTGCCCTGCAACCTGCCCTGCATGTCGGTCATCGCGACCAGCACGGTGTCGACGGTGCCCTCGGCCACGAGGTCGCGTAATGCGTCGAGGGTGAGCATGCCGTGACTGTTTCTCATCGAGACACCCTCTCGCAGCGCCTGAACTCTTTCAAAGGATCGATGCTGATCCATTCAGACCATTTCGTACTCCGCGCAGGGACGCTCGTCAAGCCCTTGACAAAGCCGATCGGGTGCATGACCCTCAGCGCACTTAAAGGACTGGCACGACATCCATTGAAAACCTGCCGAGGAGGCGTCGTGGCCGAGCACGTCGAGTACGACCAGGTTGACGACAACTACCTGAGACAGCGCCAGCTCAAACGCGGCGCCGCGGGCTGGCTACTGCTGGCCGGCCTCGGGGTTTCCTACGTGATCTCCGGAGATTTCGCGGGTTGGAACTTCGGCCTTGCCGAGGGCGGCTGGGGTGGGTTGCTCATCGCCACCGTGCTGATGGCGATCATGTACGGCTGCATGGTGTTCGGCCTCGCGGAGATGTCGTCGGCAATGCCGGTGGCCGGTGCGGGATACGGTTTCGCCCGCCGTGCGCTCGGCCCGCTCGGCGGGTTCGCCACGGGAGTGGCGATCCTGATCGAGTACGCCATCGCACCGGCCGCGATCTCGATCTTCATCGGCGGCTACATCGAGACCCTCGGACTGTTCGGCATCACCAACAGCTGGCCGGTCTTCCTCGTCTGTTACATCATCTTCATCGGCATTCACCTCTACGGCGTCGGCGAGGCGCTGCGGCTGATGTTCGCGATCACGGCGGTGGCCGTGGTGGCGCTGGTCGCGTTCGTGGTCGGCATGGTGCCGAAGTTCGACGTCGACAACCTGTTCGACATCGTGCCGGACGACGCCGTCGCGGGTGCGAGCAGTTTCCTGCCGTTCGGCATCACCGGCGCCATGGCCGCACTGGTTTACGGCATCTGGTTCTTCCTCGCCATCGAGGGCGTGCCGCTCGCCGCCGAGGAAGCGCGTGACCCGAAGAAGGACATGCCCCGCGGCATCATCGCGGGTATGGGGGCGCTGGTGGTGTTCGCCGCGCTGATCCTGCTGATCGCGCCCGGTGCCGCCGGGTCGAGTGCCATCGCGTCCTCGGACAACCCGCTGCCCGAGGCCGTGCGCGCCGCCTACGGCGGGGACAACTTCCTCGCGCAGTTCATCAACTACGTCGGTCTCGCCGGGCTGATCGCGAGCTTCTTCTCGATCATCTACGCCTACTCCCGGCAACTGTTCGCGCTGTCCCGCGCCGGGTACCTGCCGAGGTGGCTGTCGAAGACCGGTGCGCGCAAGACTCCCTACCTCGCGCTCATCGTGCCCGGCACGGTCGGGTTCATACTCGCAGCCGCCACCCAGGACGGCGCGCTGCTGATCAACATCGCGGTCTTCGGCGCCACCGTGTCCTATGTGTTGCTGAACCTTTCCCACATCGTGTTGCGGGTGAAGGAACCGGGAATGGAGCGGCCCTACCGCACCCCTGGTGGCATCGTGACGACCGGCGTCTCGCTGGTGCTCGCGGTGGCGGCGGTCATCGCCACGTTCGTGGTCGACGAGATCGCGGCGGCCATCACGGCGTGCATCTTCCTCGCCGCGATCGCCTACTTCTGGTTCTACAGCAGGCACCGGCTCGTCGCGGCGGCACCCGAGGAGGAGTTCGCGGCCATCAAGCAGGCGGAGTCCGAACTGGAACGCGACTGACGACGTCGTCGGGGTCGGCCGCGGCTTGCGGCCGACCCCGACTGTCAGGTCGCGACCCGGTAGTGGTATCCGCTGACCTCGCCGAATCCCATCCCCTCGTACAGCCGCACGGCCGCCGCGTTGTCGCGCTCGACCTGCAGGTACATGTGGTCGGCTCCGTTCGCCTCCGCCCACCTCGCCAGTGCGGCGAGCACGCCACGGGCCGCTCCCCTGCCGCGCGCCCGCGCTCGGGTGGCCATCCCGAACACCCCCGCCCAGCCGGTGTCGACGACCGCGCGGCCGACCGCGACGACCTCGCCCCCGGCGAGCACGCAAGCGTATGCGGAAAGAGCGAGCGCACGCCGAAGCAGCTCCCACTCGCCACGAGGATCGGGGTCTGTGCCGGACACGGCATGCCAGGTCTCGAACCAGGCGCGGGTGGGTCGCTCCTCCAGCCGCAGGCACGGCGAGCCGGATTCGGCGCGCTCCAGTACCCGGCAGGTCCGCGCCGCCCGCAACGACATCAGCCCGTGCCGCCGGTACCCACGTTCGGCCAGCAGTTCGTCAAGCCCTTCGGGAGCCGCCCTGGCGGTGATCTGGAACCGGGCTTGTGCGCCCCGGTCGGCGTAGTACCGCTCCACCTCGGTAACCCTGGCCGCCAGCTCGCCTGGCCCGTCGGCGATCCCGTGGGGCAGTACCGTTCCCACCCACCACGCACAGCCCGGCGCGTGGCGCAGCCACCACCCTCCAAGACGTTCGACGTGTTCGGCCGGGAGAGCACGCGCCGCCCGCTCCTGCAGCCCGGCCGCGAGCGTGGGTTCGGATCCGCTGGACACCCACCCATCCTGCGACACCGGCCCAAACACTTATTCCCGCCAAGCACCCGTGACGGCACGTCCAAGCCGCGGAGGCCCGTCGAGGGGCGCCAGTCCAAGTCACCGGAGCCGAGGTTCTGCCGCAGACACACCGGCACAGCACCCACTCCCACGGATCTCCACCGCGGAAATGATCGAACTGGGCAGGCAGAGCGATCGGTTGCGGGCCGAGGGCTGAGCGAGGAGGCGGCGATCGTCATGACCAGCGGCCGGGAGGCGCTGGGCTGTTGCTGCCGCGCGATCCTGGACACGTTCCGGGATACGGCCGGGTGGCTGCGGGAAACGGGCGCGCTGACACGCTGGCCGTACGGCCCGTGAAACCCGGGCAGACGGCGAAGGGCGGCCTAACATGTTCCTGTGAACTCAGGGCTGGGCCAGGCAGTATGAGCGGACTGTCCGCACGGCTGGCCGCCATCGTCGACGCGCTGCCGCTCGTGCCGGGGATGCGCGTCCTGGAGATCGGTGGCGCTCCCGGTGCCGCGGCGAAGGCCGTCGCCCGGCGGATAGGCGGGACAGGCGGGAAGACCGGCGGCCACGTGCTGATGATCGACCGCTCGGCCAACGGAATCGCGCTCACCAGGCAGAACGCGTCCGCCGAGATCGAGGCGGGCATTCTCAGCATCCGGCAGGTCGCCGCGGAGGAGTTTCACCTGCTGCCCGGTGAGCGTCCGTTCGACCTGGCTTTCGCCGTTCGGGTCGGCGCCCTCGACGGACGCCACCCCCGTGCCGGGCAGGTCGCACTCCGGCGCATCGCCGACGCTCTCACCCCCGCCGGGCGGCTGTTCATCGATGGCGGCGACCCGCTGCGTGAACTCCAACTCCCGCCACGCGACGGTTCCTGACCGGCAGCCCGCTCCCCGACGGCGGCCTCGGCGCGATCGACGTGCGGGACCTGGCCGCTACGGCGTGGTCTTCTCCTCCACATGTCCACCACGCAGGCCACCGTCGTCCGCGACACCGGAGGAGGCCGTGACCCGGCGCGACCCATTGCCCTGGGAGAAGTCGCCGCGACCTGCCACTTCAGCCTGCCGATGTCGCGCCGGTGAGGCGACCGGGGTCGGCGACTCGTAACCCGCGGAGAGCGAAGGATGCCATGAACTGATCACCTCAGCCGTCCAGCCGGGGCCGCCCTTGCTCGGGTCCGTCGGGTCCGGAGGCGCTTGCCTTGGCAGTCGGTGCGTCGGCTTGGCTCGCTGTGCCAGGAAGTCGGTGGCGAACGCGACAAGCTCCGCCTTCGTGCCCAGCCCGAGCTTGCGTCTCATGTTGTGGGCGTGGTTGCGAACGGTGCTCTCAGTGACGAAGAGCTCCGAGGCGATCGCCGCGTAGGTTCTGCCCCTGCCCAGCAGTTCGAGTATCTCCATCTCCCGCCGGGTCAGGCCCAGGTCCGTACTGGTCGACGCGAGCAGCTCCGCGATCTGATTCGCCAGCGCACGCCGGTAGATCGACCCGTCCTCGCATATCTCGCGGAGCGCGGCGTGCACATCCGTCGCGTTCGGCGCGTCCGCGGGAACGCCGTAGCGGACGAGGATCGTCTCAATCGTCTCGCGGAACCCGTTCGCGATCCTGCGCCGTTCCCGAAGAACCGCCCTGCGGGCACGCTCATGGACGCGAACCTCCCGCGAAAAGGCGACCAGCAAAACCACGAGCGAGGACCACAACAGCAGCAGGGACGGTCGTGGCTGGCCTTCCGCGAGCACGTTGGCCTGCAGGTGTACCCGCAGCATGAGCACCCCGAAGAAGACGACCATCCCCAGCAATGCGCCGAACAGCCCATAGTGCACCGCCAACCGGAATACCAAGAAGGGAAAGAACGCGACCGGCATCGCCTCCGGGTCGAACGCGAAGAGGAGGAACAGCAGCCAGGCGATCGCGGCATCGGCGAGCAGTGCCCCTGTCCGCAACCGGTAGGCAGCGCCGAGATCGCGCACCTGGGCGAGCCGACGAGAATCATAGACGCTCAGTCCGACGGCCACCCCTGCCAGCACCACGGCACCCACCCGGCTCAGCGGGTCGAAAACCAGCGCCATACCGAGGACCAGCAGCGCGGCAAGGTAACGGACACGACAGAGCAGCCGCTCGCGCTCTCGCAGGGACTGCACCTCGGGATCGGTGACGCTGAGATCGCTCATGCCCTGCCCTCTGCCGTAGAGGAAACCCAAAAGACCCTAACCGCGACCGCGTCCAGCGGCAAGGACAACATGTGTCTAGAGAACCCGGACACGACGTCCATGGATACCCGACCCGTCACTCCGACACCGTGAGCCGACTGTGCCGCCGAGAAACCGGTGGCGGACCCGGAGAAGCGGAGGACGGCGCGATGCGTCACCAGCACGACAGCAACGACCCCACTGGCCGAGCGCCCAGGGCGGACGGTGGGCCCGGCGACGGCCGCGGATCACCGATGGGCCGCCGGAGCCTACTCAAGGTGCTCGGCGCGACGGGACTCGCCGTCGGGCTCGGCCCTGTGGTCGCCGCACACGCGGGCGAGGGACCTGCTGCCAGGCAGGCGATGAGCCGAAGCCGTGCCGTCGCGAGCGGGGCGGCGACCCACCTGACGATCTTGCAGACCGCCGACTTCCACGGCCAACTCAAGACGCACGACGAGTTCTTCTGGGAGAACGACCGTCCCGTGTTCCGCCGAACCGGAGGCTTCACCCGGATCAAGACCCTCGTCGACCAGGTACGGGCGGAGAACCCCGGCGGGACCGTCCTGGCCGACTGCGGTGACTGCTTCCAGGGCAGCGGCTACGCGGCGCTGAGCCGGGGCGAGGTGATGGCCCCGATCATGCGCGAAATGGGCTACGACCTCGTGCTCCCCGGCAACTGGGAGGTCGTGTACGGCAAGGACCAGTTACTGAAGGTGATTAACGATTACGGCTCTCCCGTCGTCTGCACCAACATGTTCCACGACGAGAACGGGCAGCCAGGCGACTTCCTGTTCAGGCCCCACCACGTGCTGGAGGTCGCTGGCACGCGTATCGGGGTGATCGGCTTCAACGAACCTCTGGTGCCCGTCCGCCAGGACCCGGAGTACAGCGTCGGCATGAAGTTCACCTTTCCCGAGCACAACGCGGCCGAGCACATCCGCATGCTGCGCGAGGACGAGGGCTGTTCCCTCGTACTGGCCATGACCCACATGGGCATCGCGCAGCAGGTGGGTCTGGCTTCGCAGGACTACATGGCCGGCGTCGACTACATCCTTGGCGCCGACACCCACGAGCGCATCCGCAATCCCATCCAGGGTGACCAGTGCCGCGTCACCGAGCCGGGCGCGTTCGGGTCGTTCGTCGGGCGGCTGGACCTGGTAGTGGAGAACGGCAAGGTCCGGGAGCAGGGCTACGAGCTGATGGAGGTGGCGCAGAGCCGCTACTCGGAGGAACCGCGCATGCGGGCAACCGTCAGCAGGGCGGCCGGACCGTACGCGGCCCGGCTGGAGAAGGTGATCGGCCATACGAGGACCCCGCTCATGCGCTACTACATCCTCGAGACGCCGATGGACAACATGATCACCGACGCGATGTATGAGAAGGCGCGCCCGGACGTCGCGCTGTCCAACGGATTCCGCTTCTGCCCACCGCTGGTGCCGGGGCCGAGCGGCCTCGCCGCCATCACCGAGGACTACCTCTGGAGCATGCTGCCCGTCAACGCCGGAGCCCAGATAGCCGACGTGCAGGGCTCCCTGTTGAAGCCATGGATGGAGAAAGAGCTCAACAACGTCTTCGCCTCCAACCCGACCGAGCGTTTCGGGGGCTGGGTGGTCCGGATGCGCGGTATGGAAGTGAACTTCACCGCGAGCAAGCCGTTCGGTGAGCGGGTGAACTCGATCAAGATCGGTGGTGAGCCCGTCGACCCGGACCGGGTGTACCGGGTGCTGGCCTGCGAGCGCGGTGGCGACCCTGCGGACGTGCTGTGCCGCATCAAGGGTGTGCAGAACAAGACCACGCTCGATTTCACGCTTCACGACGCGGTGCGTGAGTACTTGCGAAATCACTCCCCGATCTCCCCTCGGCAGGAAGGCAGGGTCACCGCCACGGATTTGCCGCCAACTTCGCTCGGGCAGTTCCCCGGCACCGACTACGAGTTCCGCTGAGCCGTCCGCTCGCGGACAGACCAGACCCGGGAAGAAATGGAGGAACACCATGAAAACAGCGGCCAGAGGTCGCCGAATGCCGGGACGGAAGGGAACACGCGCTGCGCTCGCCTGCGCGGCGGCGGCGGTGATGCTCGTCGCGCCCCTTGCCGCCTCGGCTGCCGGGGAACCTGAGATCGACCTCGCAGCGGACAGGTTCGACCTTGCCCCCAGGATCTACACGGTAACTCCGTCCTCGGAACCCGGCGCGATCAACGGGCCCTCCAGCGTCAAGGTCTGGGATGCCGACACGAACAAGTTGATCAAAGAGGTGCCGGTTCCCTCCGACAGGGCGGACGGCCTCTCCAGGCCACACCACTTCATGGCCGTACCTGGACGCAACTTCGCGTTCGTGATGGCGTTCGCGCCGTCCTCGTCCATCAAGGTCTTCGACATGGTGACCAACGAGTTCACCAACGAGATCCCCACCGGACTGGGAGCGCGACACCTCGAGTTCGACCCGAACGGCGCGATCGCCTACAGCGCGAACTTCGACGGTGACAGCATCAGCGTGATCAATATCAACGCGCAGAAGACCATGGCCACCATCCCGGTCGGTGATCGGCCGAATTACGTCGAGCACGTTCGGACCAAGAACGGGCCACGACTTTTCGTGAGCAACTTCGGCGAGGACACCGTCACCGTCATCGACGCGGACACCTACCAGGTCGTCGACACGATCACGGTAGGAGACGGGCCGTTCAACATGGCCGAAACCTTCGACCACAAGTCGCTCGTCAGCGCCGATGCCCGCAGTAACACCGCGACATTCGTCGACGTCAATACCCTCGAAGTGACCGACCAGATCGACATCGAGGGCGAGCACCGCACCGACCTCCCGGCCTCCGCGTTCCAGCGATTGAACCCGCGGATCACTCCCGACGGGAAGTGGCTTCTCATCGGCAACCAGGACGCTTCGGCCGTCAGCGTCATCAACATCGAAGAGCGCAAGCTCGAGAAGCTGATCCCCGCCGGATTGGGCGCCGACATCGCCTTCTTCCCGAAGGGTCCGGCCGAAGGGTACGCGTTCGTGACCAACCGATACGACAACTTCGTGACGGTGGCCAAACTGAACGGCGACGACCCGCCGACGTTCCACAAGAACATCCCAACGGAGAAGATCGGCTCCCACTATTCCACCTTCACCGAGGACTGGAGCCAGGGAATCGTCTCCGAGCGTCCAGGGCGCGCGTACTCGGTCATCGACATGACGAAGCTGGAGGAAACCGCGAACGTCTGGGTTGGTGGCACCCCCGGCCCGTCCGAACCCGACTCCAGCCAGGACTACACCAGGGCCGGTCCCGACATGGCGGTGTACGTCTGGTTCGACAGGGGCAAGGCGATGGTGCACCACGAAAGGGGCGAAGTCTGAGCTAGCGCGCGGCCTGGGGTCGCTGGGAACAGCAACCCCAGGCCGCGCCCACTGCGCAGGAAGGAACCCGATGACAGGGACGCGGAAAAACCACGACTACCCACGGAGTGCCACATGCTGACCCGGCGCGACCTGCTGTGTACGGGCTCCGGTGTGGCCGCGGCGATGCTGCTGAGCCAGCGCGAAGCACTGGCTCGCGGGGCCGCCGCCGCACGACTGCCCCGCTTCGTCGACCCCCTCGCCGTACCCCCCACCGTGCGAGCAGGTCACGACGGGGGTATCCGGATGACGATGCGCCCCGGACGGCAGCGCGTGCACGCGGCACTGCCGGACACTGCGATCTGGGGATTCGACGGCGGTGAAGGGCCGACGTGGCCCGGGCCAACCATCGAGGCAGCCCGCGACATTCCACTGTGGATAGCCCAGCACAACGCGCTCGGCAAGGAACACCTGTTCCACGACTCGGTTGACCCTGCGACCTGGCACGGGCCGTTCCCCGAGTTCGACGGGCGCGAACTCGGTCAGGAACAGGTGGGCACGCCGCGGGCTGCCACCCACCTACACGGCGCGCGGGTGGCACCCGGTGACGACGGCTTCCCCGACGCGTGGTCGCTGCACGGTGAGACGATCACCTACCGCTACCCGAACCGGCAGCACCCGCTCAGCCAGCGCGCCCCCGCGTTGTGGTACCACGACCACGCCGTCGCGATCACCCGGCTGAACGCCTACGCCGGGCTCTCGGGCTTCTACCTGATCCGGGATCCACTCGAGGAGGAACTCGGCCTGCCCGTCGGGCTTCCCTACGAGTTGCCGCTGATGATCCAGGACCGCGACTTCCACGAGGACGGCACGCAGGCTTACCCGGCTGCCCCGTGGGTCGGGAACGTGCAGGGCGCCGTCGCGGTCGTCAACGGCACCGCGTGGCCACGCCATGACGTGGACCGCGGGGTCTACCGCCTGCGGCTGCTCAACGCCGCCCAGCACCGAATGTTCCACCTGGCCTTGGACCATGGCACGTTCACCGTGCTCGGTACGGACGGAGGACTGCTGGCCAAACCGGTGGCAGGTGTGCGAACGGTGGCGCTGGCCCCTGCGGAGCGACTCGACGTCCTCGTCGACTTCTCCTCCGCTCCCGCGGGCGCGAAGGTACGCCTGCTCAACGTCGCGCCCGAGTCGAACCCACCAGGGCCGCGGATCGACGAGATCATGCGGTTCGATGTCGGCCAGCAGCGGGGGCACAGACCGGGACTGCCGGGGCGCCTCGACCCGTGGTTCGAGCGGCTCGACCCGCGGCAGGCCCGGGTGCGGCGGCGCATGCTGATGCAGCGGCTACGGCCGGACCGTCCTGCCTCCACCGGCAACCCGTGGCTGCTGTGGTATCACGACCCGACGGTCCCGCCTGGTACGTACCCGGCCGTCGGCGACGGCTGGCGCCCAGGGTTCTGGAGCGACCCGGCGTTCGTCCGCCCCCATGCCGGTACGACGGAGGTCTGGTCGATCAGCAACCCGGCACCGGTCGCGCACCCGATCCACCTGCACCTCGTCCAGTTCCAGATCCTGGCCCGGCACAACTCCGCCGACCGGCGCCGTCCCGCCGCGTACGAGGGCGGCTGGAAGGACACCGTGTCGATCGGTCCACACGAAACCGTGGACCTCGTCGCCCGCTTCGACCTTCCGGACGCGACGCCAACCCCCGCCCCGTACCCGTGGCACTGTCATGTGCTCGAGCACGAGGACAACGACATGATGCATGCCTTCACGGTGGTCTGATCCGGCAGCGTCCGGCAGCGCGGACACGCCGAGGGTCACGGTGCCGCCTCGTCGAGCCAGGCTCGGACGCGGTCGCGGTCCGCGTCCAGCACCGGCGGTGCCGCGTGCCGGTCGCGGGTCACCTCCGCGCCCGCTGTGTCGAAGAACCGCAGCGGCGGTCCCGGCAGCGTGACGGTTCCGAGCGTGTCGTGCTCGACGTCCACCACCAGTCCCTGGCTGCGGGTCTGCTCCCACTCGTAGACCTGGTCGATCGTGCGCACCCGCCCGGCGGGTATTCCCAACTCGGCCAGCCGGGCGAGCAGGTCAGCGGCCTTCCACGTCGAGAACGTCCGCTCGATCAGCGCGACGAGTTCGGCGTGGTTGGCCACCCGGTCAGCGTTCGTCGCGAACCGGCCCCCGTCCGCGTCGAGGCCGAACCCCGAGCAGAACCTGCTCCACAGGTCCGCACTGCCCACGGCGATCTGCACCGAACCGTCCGCACAGCGAAACAGCCCGTACGGGGCGATGGAGGGGTGGTGGTTTCCCTGTGCCCGCCCGACCTCACCCGCGACGGTCCAGCGAGTGGCCTGGAAGGCGTGTACCCCGACCCCCGCGGCGAGCAGCGAGGTACGGACCACCCTGCCCTTGCCGTCGCTGCCGCGTTCCAGCAGTGCGGCGAGCACGCCGTACGCGCCGTACATCCCGGCGAGCAAATCGCAGATCGGGGTGCCGAACTTCTGCGGCTGGTCCGGGTCGGGTCCGGTCAGCGACATCAGCCCGGCCTCGCCCTGCGCGATCTGGTCGTAGCCCGCTCGCCCGCCCTCCGGCCCGTCGTGGCCGAACCCGGTGATGGACAGGATCACCAGTCGCGGGTTCAGCCGGTGCAACTCGGCGAAGCCGAGGCCGAGCCGGTCCAGCACCCCGGTGCGGAAGTTCTCCACGAGCACGTCCGCCCGCGCGATCATCCGAAGGAGCGTGGCGTGGTCGTCGGCGTCCTTGAGGTCGAGCGCGATCGATTCCTTGTTGCGGTTGGCGGAAAGGAAGTATGTCGACTCCTCGGCCGTGCCGCCGTCGTGATCCGGCCGCACGAACGGTGGCCCCCAACCCCTTGTGTCGTCGCCACGTCCGGGCGCCTCCACCTTGATCACGCGCGCTCCGAGGTCGCCGAGCATCATCGTCGCGTGCGGGCCCGCCAGCGCGCGGGAAAGGTCCACCACGACCGTGCCGGACAGCGGGCCGGTGCCGCGCCCTGCCTGCTGTGTCGCCGTCGTCAAGGGGTGCTCCCGTGTGGATCGTCGGTGTCCACCGGCAGATCGGGGCCGCGCAGACCCGTTCCGGTGGCGGACTCGAACGCATGCGCCAGTTGCAGTACGCCGAAGTCGTCCCCCGGGCGGCCCACGATCTGCAGGCCCACCGGAAGACCGTCGTCGGTAAACCCGCACGGCACCGAGGCGGCGGGCAGTCCGGTCGCGGAAATCCAGTAGCAGGACCGCATCCAGTCCAGATAGGTCTGCGACTCCACCCCGGCCACCTCCGGCGGGTAAGGAAGCTCGACATCGAACGGTGGGACGGGCGAGACCAGGGTCACCAGGAACTCGTGGCTGTCTAGGAACTCCCGGATTCGGTGGTACAGCGCGATCCGCCGCTGCTGCGCGCGGGCCAGGTCCTCACCGGTCAGCCGCTGCCCGACCTCGATGTTCCAGGCGGCGCTTTCGCCGAACCACTCCGGATGCTCCCGGTACAACTCGCCGAGGCTCAGCGCGTAGTACCAGGCACGCCAGGTTCGGAACGCATCCTCGGCACCGGTGAGGTCCGGGTCGCGGTCAACCACCCGGCAACCAAGCGCTGCCAGCGCCTGCCGGCCAGGTCGCATCGCCCGCAACACTCGCTCGTCCACGGGCAGGCCGCCAAGGTCGTCGCTCCACGCCACTGACGTGCCGGTGAAATCCCGGTCGAGCGGTTCGGCGAACCGCGCCGCCGGAACGTGGTGGGACAGCGGCGAACGCGGGTCGGGTTCGGCGAGCACCCGCATCAGCAGCGCCACGTCGGCGACCGTTCGCGCCATCGGCCCGGCCACGCTGAGGGTGAACATCGGGTCCGCGGTCGGCCACATCGGCACCCGGCCGAGCGATGGCCGCAGCCCCACGACGTTGCAGAAACTCGCCGGGTTGCGCAGTGACCCGCCCATGTCCGTGCCGTCGGCGATGGGAACCAGCCTGGCGGCCAGCGCCGCAGCCGCTCCCCCGCTGCTGCCGCCCACGGTCTTGGTCAGGTCGTAGGGGTTGCGCGTGGCGCCGAACAGCGGGTTGAACGTCTGTGACCCGGTGCCCCACTCCGGTGTGTTGGTCTTGCCGACCGTCACGGCTCCCGCCGAGGTCAGCCGTTCCACCACGATGCTGTCGAAGTCGGGGACGAACCGCGCCCTGGCGGGGGATCCGTAGGTCGTACGGATACCCTTGGTCTCGGTCAGGTCCTTGTGGGCGACCGGGAGCCCGTGCAGCGGGCCGAGTGGCCCGCTCCTCATGATCGCCTCGTCCGCGGCCCGCGCCGCACGGTTCGCGTGCTCGCGTGCCACGGTGACGATAGCGTTGACCTTCGGGTTCACCGCGTCGATGCGGTCCAGGTGGGCGTCGAGCACTTCCCTGGCCGACACCTCACGGCGGCGCAACATCCCGGCCAGCTCGGTGGCCGAGCGCAGGCACAGTTCTGCTTCTGACATGGCTTCTCTCAACGTCTACATCGGAGGGTTATGCCCCGGTCGGGCCCGCCGTGGGTGGCGGGCCCGACCGCGGTGGCGGGCGTCGTCAGCCGCGTGGAGCGCGGTAGCCGGTCGGTTCGGCACCGAGGTCGACGATCGCCGCCACCGTTCCACCCCCGGAAGGTCCCTGGTGGACGGCCGAGACGGAAACGAAGACTGCGGGGTCACCGGTCACGGCGGCGGTGACCCCGCCGACGCAGGCCTTGATCTGGCGGTGCCAGTGCACGTCGGAGTCGTCGAGCATCGCGTTGCGCCGCCCGCGTACCATGCCGTCCGGTGAAGCCTCGCATTTCAGGAACACGTTCACCAGCCGACCGTCCAGGTCGGTGTGCTTGGGGCTGGCGGGCAGGGTGAGCCCTGCGTCGCGGATGGAATCCCAGATGCCGTCCTGATCCAGCGCATCGCGCATCACCGAGTGGCCGATGCGGTAGCGGCCTCCAACGCCCCTGGCGTTGCCGACGACCACGATCTGCGCCCTGTCCAGCTCCACACCCGAGGAGCAGGAAGCCACCTTGGAGTACAGCTCGCGGTTGTGCATGACTTCCTCGTCACTCGGCATGTCGATCTCGCCGAGCGCCACCGCGATGCCGAGTGCCGTGGTGCCGTTGGACAGGTCCATCGACTCCAGCGTGTGCTCGGTCCACACCGACTTTCCCCGGCTCTTGGCGTCGCGAATCGTGTCGATGGTCAGCAGCGGCGTCTTCGTTTGCACATAGTGGACGTCGTCGGGGTCGGTGATACCCGCGCGGGCCATGGCTTCCTTCACACCGGCCGCGACCTTCTCGATCATCGGGCGGCGGCCGATATCCTCGGGCAGCAGCTGCTCGCTCATCGCGAACCCGACGGTCAACCGTGGTTCGTCGGTCGGCTCGGCCTTCCCGTCGGCAACGGTGGCGAAGATCGTCGCGTGCGGGCTGATCACGCCATCAGTTCCACCCGACCACACGATCGGGACCTGCCTGACCTCATCCATCGACCGGATGCCCTTTTCCACGAGCACCTCGCGGAAGGCGCGGTCGGCGATGATACGGGTGAAGTCGTTCACCCCACCGTTGCCCTCGGTCTTGCCGATGATGGCGATGACCCGGTCGGCCTCCAGCACGCGCTCGTCGATCAGCTTGGCCAGCTCGCTCGCGTCGGCGACCGAGTGGATCGGCACCTTGCGTACTTCGATCGCGGGTGGCATGTCTGCTTCCTTCCTTTGAGATGTTCAGGCGGAACGCGCGCCGGTCTCGGCCGTGCCGGGAACGACATGGGTACCCACCGTGCCGTCGAGAGCGTCGGCCAACCGGTGCAGCGAGGTGATGATTCCGCTGCCCGCTGCCCGCTCGGCGAACCGGACGACCGCCTCAACCTTGGGGCCCATGGACCCTGCCGCGAAGGCGTGTTCCTCGGCGATCTCGCGCAGTCGCGCGCTGCTGACTCGGCCGATCGGGGTAGCGGCGGGCGTTCCCCAACCCGCCACCACCGCCTCCACATCGGTGGCGATCACCAGCACGTCGGCGCCGATCTGCTCGGCGAGCAGCGCGGCGGTGAGGTCCTTGTCGATGACGGCTTCCACACCGTGCAGGGTGCCGTCCTCGGCCCGCATCGTGGGAATCCCGCCGCCGCCGGAGCACACCACGACGTAACCGGCCTCCAGCAGCGCTTCGGCCGCGGGCAGGTCCAGCGCCTGCCGTGGTCGCGGTGAGGCGACTACGCGCCGCCAGCCACGTTGTGGCACCTCGACGAAGCGCTGCCCGTGCGCTTTCAGCTTCTCGGCCTCGGCTCGCGAAAGGTAACGCCCGATGGGCTTGCTGTAGGTGCGCATACCCTCGTCGTCGGGATCGACGAGCGTTCGCGAGACCAGCGCCGCCGTCCGCCCGTCGAGCCCGCGCACCGACAGCGCCCGATCCAGCGCGTTCAGCAAGAGCATGCCGATGGTGGCCTGCGTCTGCGCCCCACACCAGTCCAGCGGCACCGGGGCGACCACGCCGGCCGCGAGCTCGTTCTTGACAAGCAGGTTGCCCACCTGGGGCCCGTTGCCGTGGGTGAGCAGCACCTGGTGGCCCTCGGCGACCAGGTCCGCGATCGGCTCCGCCGCCTCGGTGATGGCCGCCCGCTGGTCCTGCGGGCGCGCCTGCCCGTCCGCGGCTGTCATGGCGTTGCCGCCGAGCGCGATCACGATCCGCATGGCTTCGACACTAGGGCTGCCGTCGCCCCCGATCATTGGCAAGTCCGCACAGCGAACCCGCCGATATCCGACAGAAGCTGCCATCGAGGTCGGCTCCCGTCAGTTCCGGTCGACGTCGGCGCCGGTTTGCCCGCCGCTGAGCCGCGCGTAGCCGGGTCCCCGGTCGAAGAACGCCGGCCCGTTCGTCTGGCCACGCATCCGGTCGCGGTGCCGCCGGGTGGCGGCCTCGTCGTAGCCGACCGTGTCGTCTTCCAGCGATCCGGTGAGCACCACCCCGTAGTCCGAAAGTGCGGCTGCCCAGGACACCTTGCGCCACACCACATCGCGGACAACGAGTTCGGGATCGCGCTGCAGCGGGTCGCCCCAGCCTCCGCCACCCGTCGTGCGTATCCGGATCACCTCACCGGCCCGAACCGGTTCGGCGTCGGCCAGCGCGTCGACCTGCCGCTCGTTCGGCCCACCCGGGTCGATCGTCACGTCGAACGGCTTTCCAGCCTTGCCTCCCTTGACACCCCAACAGGACAGAATGGACCGATCGGCGATCGACATGAAATGCGCGTCGCGAAGCATCCGGATGTGCTTCTCGTAGCCCAGCCCGCCACGGAACTCTCCCGCGCCGCCCGAGTCGACCGCCAGTGACAGCTTCTCCACCAGGAACGGGAAGCGGGACTCCGTGAACTCCGTCGGCAGGTTCCGGGAATCCGGAACGACATGGATGGTGTCCTCGCCGTCGGCGTAGGGCCTGCCGCCCGAACCGCCGCCGAGCACCTCCCGCATCAGGTAGGGCCGCCCCTCACGGTCCTGCCCGTACACGCCGGTGTATCGGATCGTCTCCTGGTCAGCGGGCATGTCACCGTCCACCGCCTTGGCCACCACCCCGGCCAGCACCCCGAGCAACCGCAGGATGACGAACGTTCGCGCGTTGGTCGGCGCCGGGAACACCGGCGTCAGCAGCGTCCCTGGCGGCGGGAACCGCATCTCGATCAACGGCACGATGCCCTCGTTGACGTCCAGTTCGGCCATCCGCTCCGGGGTGTCGGCCAGGTTGCGCAGGATCGGGGCGAGCCACTTCTTCAGAAACACCCCGTCGGAGTAGTCGCCACAGTGGTTGATGGGACCCTTCGCCTGCGGTGAGGTGCCCGCGAAGTCGATGATCAGCCGCTCGCCCTCCGGGTCGTCGGGCGCGGTCCTCGTCAGGGTGATCCGCTGCCGGTGCAGCTTGGGCTCCTCCACGCCGTCGTGCTCGGCGTAGTCCTCCCACACCCAGGAACCGACCGGGATCTTGGAGAGGATCTCGCGCCGGTAGGTCTGGGTCGTGCGGTCGATGACGGCGTCGAAGCAGGCCTCCACGGTGTCGCGGCCGTAGCGGTCGAACAACTCGCCCAGCCTGCGGGCCCCCATCAGGCAGGCCGCGCACTCGGCGTCGAGGTCGGCCGCCAACGACTCGGGCATGCGCGAGTTCCTCGTCATGATGGAAAGCGCCGCGCGGTTGGGTTCGCCCTGCTCCCACAACCGGATCGGCGGCACCATGAGGCCTTCCTCGAACACGCTGGTGGCCTGGCTCGGCATCGAGCCGGGCACCGCGCCACCGATGTCGTCGTGGTGGCCGAACGCCTGCACGAACGCCACCACCTGTGGCCCGGAACCGCTGTCGTGGAAGACGGGCACTGTCACGCACAGGTCGGGCAGGTGGCCGATCCCGCCCTCGGAGCGGTAGACGTCGTTGTGGAAGAACACATCGCCCGGCTTCATCTCCTCCAGCGGAAAGTCACGTGCCACCGGATGCACCAGCGCGCTGTAGGACCGGCCGGTCAGCTTGCGCAGCAGCCGGTCGTGGATGCCTGCCCGGAAGTCGTGCGCGTCGCGGATCATCGGACTGCGTGAGGTCCGCGCGATCGCGGTCTCCACCTCCGTCTCCACCGAGGCGAGACTGCCCTGCACGATCTCGACCAGCACCGGGTCGGCGCTCGCGCCCGCGTCCGACGTCAGGGTGCCGAACGGGAACCGGGTCGGTGCTCTGCGGCTGTCGGTGGTGGTGTTCATGCCTGCCCCTCCCGGGTCACGATGATGTTGAGGTACTGGTCGATGCGGGCGGTGAAGCCGGGGTGCAGCGGTACCGTCGCGCCGAACTCCTCCACGATCGCGGGACCGGAGACGACCTGCCCCGGCCGCAGGTCCGGCCGCCAGTAGACGGGCGTGTCGAGGTAGCCCTGCCCGGCGTCGAAGCACACTCCTCGCCGGGAGCGTTCCTCGGGCACGCCGACGTCGGCGGCGATCTCGTGTGCCACCAACCGTGGCCGCCGGATGGCGCCGACCCCGGCGACACGCAGGTTGACCCACTCGACCTGCTGGCTGCGGTCGGTGGCGAAGTCGTAGCCGTACAGCGCGCGGTGCTCGACGTGGAAGCGGCGGGCGACCTCCTCGATCAGCGCCTCGTCGACCGGCCCTTCCGGCACGGGTACCCGGACCTCGAAGGCCTGCCCGAAGTAGCGAACGTCGGCGGTGCGCACGAACTGGTGCTCGGCCTCGGCGAAGCCCTCCTTGAGCAGCGCCGCCCGTGCCTGCTCGGTGAGTTCGGCGTACACGGTGGACAGTGCATCGGGGGTGAGGGCTTCCTGCAGGCACACGTGGGTTCGCACATAGTCGTTCTTCACGTCCACGGTGAGCAGGCCGAAAGCCGAGACGTTGCCGGGGTTCGGCGGAACCAGCACTGCGGGCAGGTTCAGGATGTCGACGAGCCTGCACAGCAGCAGCGAGCCCGAGCCACCGAACGTGGTGAGGGTGAAGTCGCGGACGTCGAGCCCGCGTTTGACGGTGATCTGCCGCAGCGCGTTGGCCTGGTTCCAGGCGGAGATCTCCAGCACGCCGGTGGCGCACTGCTCCACCGTGAGCCCCAGTTTGTCCGCCAGCGCCCGCAGCCCGGCGCGGGCGGCCTCGACGTCGAGCGGGATCTCCCCTCCGAGCAGGTGTGCTGGGATGCGGCCGAGCACCACGTGGGCGTCGGTGACGGTCACGTCGGTGCCACCCTTGAGGTAGCACAGCGGCCCTGGGTCGGCCCCCGCCGAGTGTGGGCCGACCTTGAGGTTGCCCTCGGGGGCGAGCCAGGCGATCGAACCGCCGCCCGCGCCGACCGTCGCCACGTCGATCATCGGGATCTTGCACGGGTAGACCCCGACGCTGCCCTCGGTGGTCAGGGTCGGTTCGCCGTCGATGACGACCGAGACATCGGTGGAGGTGCCGCCGCCGTCGCAGGTGACCACCTTGTGGAAGCCCGCCGTCTGCGCGATGAGTGCCGCACCGAGCGCACCAGCGGCGGGACCGGACAACACTGTGGTGATCGGCTGGTGCACCACTTCGTCGGCGCTCAGCACGCCACCGTTGGACTTCATCACGTACAGTGGCGGGCCGGCCTCGCCCTCGGAGGCGGCGTAGGTGTCCAGCCTGGTCTTGATGTTGTTGACATATCGGGACAGCTTCGGCTTCACCGCCGCGTCCACGAGCGTGGTCATCGACCTCTCGTACTCGCGGTACTCACGCAGCACCTGCGACGACACCGACACCACAGCGTCGGGGTGCTCCTCGGCCAGAACGGCCCGCATCCGTTCCTCGTGCTCGGGATTGGCGTAGGCGTGCAGGAAGCACACGCCGATCGCCTCGATCCCGCGCGCCCGAAACCAGCGAGCGACCTCACGGGCCGCCGACTCGTCGAAGGGCCGGATTTCCGCGCCGGTGTGGTCGAGCCTGCCCGGCACCGAACGCACCAGATGACGCGGGACGATCCGCTCCGGCTTGACCCAGAAGTAGGAGTTCCCGTAGCCGTCCGGCACGCTCTGCCTGGCGATCTCCAGTACCGCCTCGTAGCCCTCGGTGGTGATGAACCCGAGCTTGTCGACCTTGCCCTCAAGCAGCTGGTTGGTGGCCACCGTGGTGCCGTGGCTGACAGCGCTGATCGCGGCGCCCTGATCCGGGTGACCCAGTTCTTCCAGGCCATTCAGTATGGCCAGCACCTTCTCGATGCCCGTCATGAACCCGTCCGCCGGATTGTCCGGTGTGGACGGTGTCTTGGTGACGGTCAACTTACCGGTCGCCTCGTCGAAGGCGACCACGTCGGTGAAGGTGCCCCCGGTATCCATCCCGATACGGATGCGGCGCTGCTCACTCATGCAGCAGATTCAAACCTGCCCAGCCACCTCCGACTATGGCACTATCTCCCATCGAGAGGGCGAATCATTGGCATACCCTGCCGAACTGACCGGGTTTGGCTCTGCTGCGGCAGGCCACCCGTCGCCGCCTGTACTAACGTCCGCGAAACGACGTGCGCCACCGCCGGACCGTGCCGGCGGCGGCGCGAGCCTGGAGTCGATGCGTGCTACCCCCGGCACCTCCTGCCTGCCAACGAGCCCGCGAACACTCCGAGCAACACCAGCCCCGCACCGAGTGCCACACCTTTGAGGAACGACTCCGGCTCCGCCGCCGCCGGTGCGGGCGCGGTGAACACCGTGGAGCCCGGGGAGACGAGCTGCCCCGGCTCGCTGACCGCCTCCGCCGGTGCCCCGCGCTGCTCGGTGCCCGCCAGCACACCGTCCACGGCGTTGAAGAACTCACCGGC
This sequence comes from Saccharomonospora amisosensis, assembly GCF_011761185.1. Classification (NCBI taxonomy): domain Bacteria; kingdom Bacillati; phylum Actinomycetota; class Actinomycetes; order Pseudonocardiales; family Pseudonocardiaceae; genus Saccharomonospora; species Saccharomonospora amisosensis. The sequence continues at coordinate 3,601,777 of NZ_JAAOYM010000001.1, forward strand.
CAACCGCTTGCTGACCGAGGTCAGCATCCGCTGGCCTACGCCGCCGATCATCCCGCCGACCACGGCGTCGGCGTCGTAGGACAGCGAGGTGGTGCCGTCGGGATTGTCCGCGAAAGCCACCTTGACGTCCGCGCTGATCGTGCCGGGGGCACCCGTGCCCTGTGCCGACAGCACCAGCGACCGGTGCGGGTCCAGATCACGCAGGCTGCAGGCGCCCGCGTAGGTCCCCTTGATGGAAGCGACACCGGCCGTGACGGTCATCGAGTAGGAGTTCTCCCCCGTCGTTTCCAGCCGCTCACAGCCGGGGATGGTGCGGACCAGCACCGCCGGGTCCAGCAACGCGTCCCAGACCTGCTTGACCGGGGCGTTCAGGGTGGCCTGTCCGGCGATTCTCATGACGTGGTGCGTCCTTCCTTATGGCGAAGCCGAAGGTGATACAGCTCCGAAGGCGAGATGGGCATCGAGGTGATCGGCAGCCCCTCGGCGTCCTCGATCGCGGAGGCGAACACCGCCGAGCACGGGATCACTCCCGCCTCCCCCGCGCCCTTGATGCCGAGCGGGTTGAGCGGTGATGGGGTTTCCAGGTGGTCGATGTCGATGGACTCCGGGACCTCGGTGACGAACGGCATCAGGAAGTCCATGAACGACGCGTTAAGCAACTGCCCCGAGGAGTCGTAGGCCATCCGCTCGTACAGCGCGCCGCCGACCCCCTGCGCGACGCCGCCGTGAATCTGCCCCTCCACGATCATCGGGTTGATCAGCGTGCCGCAGTCGTGCACCACCGCGTATCGCAGGATGCGGATCTCGGCGGTGTCGGGGTCGGTCTCCACGATCGCGGCGTGCATGCCGTTGGCGAACGTGGACTGTTGCGGCGAGTAGAAGTCGGCGCCCTCCAGACCGGGCTGGTCGTCCTCGGCGATCGGCGGCCGGTCGGCGTTGCCGACGGAGAACTGCGTCGCCGCCTTGGACGCCTCGTCGAAGGCATACCGCAACGGGTTGGAGAGCACGGCAACCGTGCCGAGCTCCATCCGCGAATCCGGCGCGCCCTTCACCCGCACCACCCCGTCGACGAGCTCCAGGTCGTCGACCGACGCCTCCAGCGCCTCCGCCGCGATGCGCAACGCCTTGGCCTTCACCTTGCGCGCCGCCAGCGCGGCCGCCGAGCCACTCATCACCGCCGCACGCGAGGCGAAGGTGCCCACCGCGTAGGGCATCCGGCGGGTGTCGCCGGTGACGACCTCGACGTCCTCGAACGGCACGCCCAGCTCGTCGGCCACCACCTGCGCGAACGCGGTGTGGTGTCCCTGCCCCTGCGAGGTCAGTCCAATAGCGACCTTGACCTTGCCCGACGTCTCGACCTGGATGTGCGCGCCCTCGTACGGCCCGACACCCGTGCCCTCGACGTAACAGGCGAGGCCGATGCCGACCCTGCGCCCCCGCGCGCGCAGCTCGTCCCTCATGGCTTCGAAGTCGTCCCAGCCGATGAGCTTCTTCAGCTTCTCCAGCGAGGCGGGGAAATCGCCGGAGTCGTAACGCAGCGGCCTTCCGTCCTGAAAGGTCAGTCCGTGGTCGTAGGGGAACTCGTCCGGCTGGATGAAGTTGACGGCACGCACCTCGGCGCGGTCCTTGCCGAGGTGCGCCGCGATCGCGTCCATCGTCCGCTCCATCACGTACACCCCCTGCGGCCTGCCCGCGCCGCGGTAAGGCGTCACGACCACCGTGTTGGTGTAGAGGCTTTCAAACACCACGCGATAGTTGTGCGGCTTGTACGGCCCCAGCAGTTGGGTTGACGTGATGATGGGAACGATCAGCCCGTATGGCGTGTAGGCGCCGTGATCGTGCCAGAACCGCACGGAAAGTCCCCGCAACCGGCCCTCGTCGTCGAACCCGACCTCGACCTCGTGGTGCTGGCCACGCTCGTGCGCCGAGGAGATGAAGTGCTCGCGGCGGTCCTCGGTGAACTTCACCGGCTGCCCCAGCGCCATCGCGGCCATCGGCACCAGTAGTTCCTCCGGCCAGGGATGCAGGATCTTCACGCCGAACCCGCCGCCGACATCGGGGGTGATCACATCCACCTGTGCCAGGTCAAGACCCAGTTTCGCCGCGACCGCCGCACGTACCCCGGTGGAGGTCTGGGTCGAGCTCCACACCTGGAGCCTGCGCGCATCGGTGTCCCACCTGGCCACCGTGCCGCGGCCTTCGAGCGGCATCGACGCGCTGCGCTCGATGTCAAGTTCGAGGGTGAGCCGGTGCGGGGCCGCCTCGATCGCCGCGCCGGCGTCACCCACCGACTGCTCCATCCTGGCCGCCACGTTGCCCGGCACGTCCGGATGCACCAGATGCTCGGCGGCACGCGCCGCCTCCACCCCCACCACCGGCGGCAGCGGCTCGTAGCTGACCCTGATCCGCGAAACGGCATCCTCCGCGATGTAGCGGTCGCGGGCCACCACGAAGGCGATCGCCTCGCCGACATGGTTCACCTCGTCCTTGGCCAGCGCGTACTGCGCGCGGCCGTGGGTGAGTGTCGGGTGTGGAATGAGCACCGGCAGCGGTTGCGCCATCGGCCCGGTCAGGTCCTCGTAGGTGTAGACCGCGACGACGCCGTCGATGTCAAGAACCGGGTCGACGTCGATGTCGACGATGCGCGCGTGCGCGTGCGGGCTGCGCAGCACGGCGGCTTCCAACGCACCGGGCAGCAGGTCGTCGACGTACTGCCCGTTTCCCGTGACCAGCCGGTCGTCCTCGACCCTGCGGACCTTCTCCCCCATCATCCGCGTGGTCACTTCAGCTCCTCATTCCCGTCGCCGGTGCCCTCCGCCAACTCGGCGGCCCGGCCCACCGCGGCGACGATGTTCTGGTATCCGGTACAGCGGCACAGGTTTCCGGCGATCATCTGCCTGGCCTCCTCCGTTGTCGGGCGCGGATTCTGCGCCAGCCCCGCCGTGATCGTGGTGAGAAACCCCGGGGTACAGAACCCGCACTGCAACCCGTGGCACTCCTTGAACGCTCGCTGCACCGGACCGAGTGAGCCGTCCGGCTCGGTGAGTCCTTCCACGGTGGTGATCCGGTAGTCCTGCGCGGAGACCGCGAGCAACAGGCACGACCGCATCGGCCTGCCGTCGACGAGCACGGTGCACGCGCCGCACACCCCGTGCTCGCATCCGACGTGCGTACCGGTCAGCCGCAGGTCGTGCCGCAGGACATCGCTGAGCAGCCTTCTCGCGGGCACGGACACCTGCCGGATGACTCCGTTGACATGCAACGAGATGTCGTAGGTCTGCTCGCTGATACGACTACCTTCGTTCATGGCCGGGACCTCCGGGGAACGCTTTGTTCGCTTGTCCTGCGAGGACTGTCGTGAGACGGCGTCCCTGGAGGTTTCAGCCGGAGGCTTGTCATCTCGGAAGGTGTCGTCCCGGTGAGGACTGGTTTATCAGCACGATGCAATGCCTCCCGCTCCGGTTGTCGTGTCCATAGACGGGAAAGGAATCGACGCACTTGTTGGGAGTTGGTATCGACTGGGCGGAGTCGTTTCACGATGTCGCGCTCGGCAGACCTGATAATGGGATCGTCGAACAGTTTCGTATCGACCACACCGCGGCCGGTGTGGGCCGGTTGATCGCTCGGTGCTTGGAGTTGGAAACCGACCCGGCTGATGTGCGTGTTGTGTTGGAAACCCGGCACGGTGTATTGGTCGAGGCATTGACCGACGCGGGGTTTACCGTGTTGCCGGTCAACCCTGACCTGGTCGCCCGCCGTCGTGGCCCGGCGAAGAAGAAAGACGACGCCGAAGACGCCCGGATCTGTTGTTTGCTGGCGTTGGATCAGTTTCTGGAATTGCGGAAGTTGATCCCGCACGGCAATCTGGCTGGCGAATTGCGTTCGATCGCCCGCGATGACGAACGAGCGGCCCGGGACCAGCGGCGGCTGCTCAACCGTCTTCGCGCCGATCTGCTGGCCACTTTCCCGGCCGCGCTGACCATCGCCGGTGACGATCTGGGCAGCCCTGTCATGCTGAAACTGCTGGCCACCTGGCCCACACACGCCCAACTCGCCGGCGCCGGTACCGACGCGATCGAGTCCTTCGCGCGGTCTTCCCGACACGGCTGGCCGGACCGGTTCGCCGCCCGTGTTGCCGACGCCCTCACCGTCGAGCAACTCCCGGTTCGCGATTACCTGATCCGCGCGAAAGCCACCACAATCTCGTTGACCGCGACCCAGCTTCTCGCGTTGCGTGAGGCTCGGAAATCGTGGGAACGCCGCATGGCAGAACTGCTCCTCGGCGACACCCGGTACGGCCGCGCCAAACAACCCAGAAATCCCGATCCGGGAAAAGCGATACCGGGCGGTGACATCTACCTGAGTTTCCCCGGACTTGGGGACATCCTCGCCGCCCGGATCGCCGGAGAGATCGGGGATCACATCGAGCAATTCGACACCCCGAACGGGCTGCAATGCTACGCCGGAACCGCACCCGTAACCCGACGATCCGGCCGCAGCGAGCTCGTCATCGCCCGCCGCCTGGCCCATAACCGATATCTCGGCACCGCCGTGCACCAATGGGCCTTCTGCACCCTCACAACCTCGACCTGGGCGCGCGAGTTCTACGACCGGAAAATCACCGCCGGAAAAGCACACCACAGCGCCCTGCGCGCCCTCGCCAACCGCTGGCTGGAAATCCTCTGGCACTGCCTCACCAAAGGCATCCGCTACGACGAAGCCGTACACATACGCAACCGATCCAAAACCCTCCAAACAGCTACCGCCGCCTGAGGTTGACAGAAGGTGTCTCACCCGACCACCTCCGCTTGCCTGGCACGGGAATCGTCGTAGGCGGCCCGCACCACCCGGCGGGTGAGCACCCGGGCAAGCTGGCCGCGGTAGTCGGCGCTGCCGTGGATGTCGTCCACCGGGTCGAGCGAGGCGGCCGCCAGTTCGGCCGCGTCGGCCAGCGCCCGGTCGGTGAACTCACCCGAGGCGAACACCTCCGACAGTTCGACGACGGTCGGCACCTCGCACACCGAGAAGTAGCCCGCGCGGACCGACGTCACGCGGCCGTCCGGCGCCGAGCAGACGACGGCGGCCACGCCGCACAGTGCGTAGTCGCCGTGCCTGCGCGCGATCTCGTCACAGCCGACGCCGCACCGCTCGCCCAGTGAGGGGAAGAAGGCTTCGGTGACAAGTTCGTCCTTGCGAACGGTGGACTCCAGTGGCCCGGCGAACAGCTCGTCGGCCGGGATGGTGCGAGTGCCCCGCGTGGACGCGGCCGTCACGTGCCCTTCGAGCAACCGCAGCACCGTCGGCATCTCGGCCGCCGCGTCGGCGTGCACGATGGAACCCACCGTGGTGCCCCTGTTGCGGATGGCCGGATGCGCGACCAGCCGCAACGCCTTGGACAGCAGCGGCTGCACACGCCGGGCCTGCGGATGCGCCTCGACGTCGGCGTGCCTGGCCACCGCACCGACGCGCACCCCCGAGCTGTCCCAGGTAATCCGGGACAGCTCGGCGATGGCGTTGATGTCGACGAGCATCCCAGGGGAGGCCAGTCGCATGGACAGCAACGGGATCAGGCTCTGGCCGCCGGCGAGAACCTTCGCGTCGGGATGGGTCGCCAGTAGCTCCAGCGCAGCCGCCAGCGAGGTGGGGCGGGCGAACTCGAACGGAGCAGGCTTCACTTCGGACCCACCGGGTCTTCCGCCGTCTCGTCCGAGGCGAGCTGCTTGCTGCGGCCCTTAACCAGGTGGAAGTACACGATCACGAGGATCGTGCCCAGCGCGATGCCGCCGAGTTCGAAGTTCTCGGTGAAGGTCAGGCTCACCCCGCCGATGCCGGCGATCAGCCCGGCCGCCAGCCCGATGAGGTTCACCGGGTTGCCGAAGTCGACGCGGTTCTCCACCCAGATCTTCACACCGATCAGCCCGATCATGCCGTACAGCACCAGGGTGATCCCGCCGAGCACGCCACCGGGGGTCGCGTTGACCACGGCGCCGAACTTCGGTGACAGCCCGAGCAGGATGGCCACACCGGCGGCGGCGTAGTAGGCCGCGGTGGAGTACACCCGGGTGGTGCCCATGACGCCGATGTTCTCCGCGTAGGTCGTGGTTGGCGAACCGCCGAACGCGCTGGCCAGCGCGGTGGCGAGCCCGTCGGCGCCGATCGCCCTTCCCATGTACGGGTCGAGGTCGTCGCCTGTCATCTGCGCCACGGCCTTGACGTGGCCCGCGTTCTCGGCGATGAGCGCGATGACACCTGGCAGCACCAGCAACACGAACGTCAGCGAGAACGACGGTGCGTGCACCACGGACACCCCGTCGGCGAGCTGCCCACTCGGCAGTCCGAACCAGTCCGCCTGCTGAACCTGCTCCCACGAAACGCGGTTGTGCGGCACTGCCTCGCCGTCACTCGTGGGCAACACCGAGGTAATCTGCCCGAAAACACTGTCCGCCAACCAGGACATGACATAGCCGAACACCAGCGCGAGGAACACCGCGATGCGAGACCAGAACCCGGGCAGCAGCACCGCGGCCAGCACCATGAATGTCGCGGTCAACAGCGCGATCCACTGGTCCTGATGCCAGTAGACGTCCGCGACCACCGGGGCGAGGTTGAAACCGATGAGCATGATCACCGCGCCGGTGACCGCGGGGGGCAGCACCTTGTGCAGGATGCGCGACCCTCCGAAATGGATCAGCAGGCCGATGGCTGCGAGCACGAGGCCGCCGACCATGATCGCCCCGGTGACATCGGCGGAGTCACCACCCTGCGCGCGGATCGCGGTCACCGCCGCCACGAACGAGGCGCTGGTGCCCAGGTAGCTCGGCACCCGGTTCCGCACGATCAGCAAGAACATGATGGTGCAGATACCCGAGAACATGATCGCGAGGTTGGGGTCGAGACCCATCACCAACGGGAACACGAACGTGGCACCGAACATGGCGACGACGTGCTGGGCACCCAGCCCCACGGTGCGTCCCCAACTGAGTCGCTCCATCGGGCCCACGGCGGCGCCAGGTGGCGGAGCCTTCCCGCCGTGGACAACTTTCCAGCTGAACATGGATTTGGTCACGACATCTCCTCGACGCTGCGCTGGCCGAAAATTTTGGGCTGACGCTAATGCTGCGGATCACACACCAGCACTGTCCACATCTGCCGAACAAGCGGCCGTGGCACTGGCACACCTTGCTGGCGGGGCCCGGCGGGCGACCCGGCTCATCGCGCGGAGTCGCGATGCAGGTCGAGCACCTGCAGCGCCACCGCGGCGTTGAGCCGCAACAACGGGTCCGTGGTGAACGGGCCGAGCATCGTCTGCAGCTTGCTGATGCGGTATCGCATGGTGTTGTAGTGGAAGAACTGCTTGCGAGCCGCCTCGGCCACGTTGAGATTGGTGTCGAGCAGTACCTGCAACGTTACCCGTAGATCAGCCGCCTCCGCGGTGTCGGCGGCGAGCTCGCCGAGCACGTCGTGGGCGAACTCGTGCAGCTCACGGGGATCGGGCACCAGTGCTATGAGCCGGTGCAGGCCGAGGTCGTCGAACCAGGTGGTGCAGCGCCCCCCGCTGATACGCCTGCCGACCTGGATCGCGCGCCGCGCCTGGTTGTACGCGGTCGGCAGGTCCTTCACCGACGACACCACGCGGCTGACCCCCACCGAGAACGGCCGCCGCCCACCACCCCTGTCGCCCGCGACCTCGTCGACCAACCGGTCCACCGCGGCACGGGGCGAATCACCGGTCACCGACGTCGGCAGCAGGCTCACCACCTCGGTGGAGAAGTCCACGGTGGAGATCGACCGGTCCCACGACTCGCACACCTTCCGCCAAGCCGCGGCGAACCGTTCCTGCCACAACCGGCGGGTGCTGTCGGACACCGGTTCCTCGGCCGGGTCCGCGGGGTCCATCTCGGCGCAGAGCACGGCCATCGGCCGATCCAGTTCCCAACCGAAGGTGCGGGCGTGTTCGACGACGAAAGCCTCGTCCCCTGCGCGATCGAGGAACACGTCGCGCAGGAAGTCGCCTCGGTACTTGTTCTCCACCACGGCCACCGCCTGCTGCCGGGTGAGCAGCAACGCGACGATGATCGCGGTGCGTTCCAGCGCCTGCACATCGTCGTACCCCAGCGCGCGCTCGGGGGCGACACACACCAGCCGAGCGAGATCGGTGCCGCCCGCGGGTACCGGCAGCACCCGCGCCTCACCGTCGGCGACCGGATGCGGACCCATCCTCAGCCGCTCGACGCGGACCCGACCGGAGGAGTCGATCAGATCGAGTCGCACGAGCTGGTCGCGCACCGCGTCGTCGAGCGCCCCGCCCCACTCTCGCCCGTCGGTGGAGGTCACGACGATGCCCACGCCGAGCACCCGTGCCACCTCGGCGCTGATCCGGTTCAGATCGGCGCCGTGCAAAACCAGTTGGGACAGCGTCGTATGCAGGGTGTCCGCGCGGGCGAGCGCATCGTCGTGCCGGTGTCCCAACTGCGCGAAGGCCTGCACGATGAGATCGTCGAAGGCCAGTTCCCTCGGCAGGCCGAGTACGGGGAAATCGAGTTCGTCGGCGGCGGCGAGCGCGTCGGCCGCGACGGAATCGAGGTAGCGGCCGAGCTTGACACCGATCCCGGCCAAGTTGTTGGCGTGCAGCCCGGGCAGCAGTTCGGTGAGAGTGACGCCGGGGTCACCGTCCCCGGCCGCGAGCGGGTATCCGGTTGTGACCAGCAGTTCGTGCGGCTTCACCCAGTCCAGCACATCAGGGACCTCCATGACGTTGACCGCGGACACCGGACGGTCAAGTCCGGCGGCTCCTGCCAGCACGATGGTCCCGTCCAAACAACTCAGTGTGAGCAGTTCCCGCAACGGCAGGAAATACCGGCGCATTGGCATCTCCTGCCGTTGATCAAGGCTAACGTTGGCAACACTCACCATTCGGGGTACCGTACCGAACGACTAGCGTCCGAGGAATGCTCACGTCGCATCACGTTTCGGCCACAACCCGGATCAGGGCGGCCGCTACCTTGCGTGTTCGCGACGTGCTAGCGGGCCCCGTGCGCGCCGCCACCGTGGTGCACGCGGGCCGAGACGCGGTTTACCTCGATGTCGACAGCTTCTGCCTTGGCGTGCTGTCCCGGTCCGCTACCGCGGTGCCCTGTGGACTGCGCACCACCCTGACGTCACTGGCCGACGGCCTCGCCACGCCGACACCCCCCGGATCGCGGGCACAGGTCGGCGGCGGGTCGCTATTGCTGGGCGACGCGCGGCTGACCGTGGGCAGAGTGGTCGAGGCATCGGTACCGGCGCTGCCTCCCGCGGCGGCACGGCGAGCGGCACGGACACTCGCGAAGGTTTGCCCACCATTGCCGCACACCCGCGAGGAGTTGCCCGAGGCCGCACTGAGGCTGCTCGGCGACGGTGACCCCGCCGCGGTGCCGCTGCTGCTCGGTCGCGGCAGCGGGCTGACACCGCTCGGTGACGACGTGCTCTGCGGCTGGCTCGCGACGGTGGCTGCCGGTGTCCTAGGTGGACACGACCCCAGCGGGGCGCGCCCGGTTGCGGCCGCAGTCGCGGCGCTGGCCGCGCATAACACCACCACGCTCTCGGCGACCCTGCTCGACTGCGCCGCCCGCGGCGAGGCGCTGCCACGGTTTCGGCGGCTGGTGGCCGACCTCGCCTCGGCAGACCCCGGCGCGGCCGCCGGGCTGACAGCGCTGCTGGAGGTCGGCCACACCTCCGGCCACGGCCTGGCGCTGGGCCTGCACCTCGCGCTTGACCCGCTCCAGCGTTTCCCCACCGAAAGGACCCTCGTGTGACCGGTGTTGCCCACGTCGAGCTGCGCCCCGGCGCCTACGCCGACTCCGTGACCCTGCTACAGGTGAGCCGCCAGGTCACCGCGTTGCCAGGGGTTATCGCCGCCCAGGTGGTGATGGCCACCCCGCTCAACATCGAGGTGCTCGCCTCGATGGGCTTCCAGGTACCCATGACGACGCCCAATGACATGGTCGTCGCGCTTCGCCTGGCAGACGAGGCCGCACTGCCGACGGCGCTGGCCGCCGTGGAATCGGCACTGTCGGCCCCCCGAGGCGGGAGCGACAGCACCGAGCGGGCCGCCGCACCGCGTACGACGCGGTCCGCGCTGGCCCGCTCGGGCGCCGAGCTGGCGCTGGTGTCGGTGCCCGGCCAACACGCGTTCGTCGAGGCGATGGATGCCCTCGACACCGGCCACGACGTACTGATTTTCAGTGACAACGTGCCGCTGGAACAGGAACTGATTCTCAAGCGCACCGCGGCCGATCGCGACCTGCTGGTGATGGGACCCGATTGCGGCACAGCGGTGGTCGGCGGTGTCGGCCTCGGCTTCGCGAACACCACCCGCCCAGGTCCGGTCGGGTTGGTCGCCGCCTCCGGAACCGGATGCCAGCAACTGCTGTGTCTGCTCGATGCGGCGGGCGTCGGAGTCTCCGCCGCGCTAGGCGTCGGCGGCCGCGATCTCGGCGACGAGATCGGTGGACTGTCCACAATGGCAGCGCTGCGCAGGCTGGACGCCGACCCCGCCGTCGAACTGATCGTGGTGGTGTCGAAGCCTCCCGCACCGAACGTCGCCGACACCGTGCGCGCCTTCGCCGACGAGCTGAACACCCCGGTGCTGCTCGCCCTGCTCGCCCCCGGCGAGGCGGACCTGACCGTCTCGGCGGAAGCCGCGCTTGCCGCGCTCGGCAGGCCGACACCCCGCTGGCCGCGCTGGGGCAGGCCGTCCGCACCGGCCGGGGGCCGATACCTGCGTGGCCTGTTCGCGGGCGGCACGCTGTGCGACGAGGCGATGCTCATCGCGAGCGAGACACTTGGCCCCATCCACAGCAACATCCCACTCGAAGCCGGACCCGCACTCGACGGCGCCTTCACCGCCGAGGGACACAGCATGGTCGATTTCGGCGACGACGCGCTGACCAGAGGAAGGACGCACCCGATGATCGACCCGACGCTGCGGCTGGAGCAACTGGCCAAGGCCGCCGCCGATCCGGAAACCGCCGTGGTGCTGCTTGACGTGGTACTCGGCCACGGCGCCGAGCCCGATCCCGCTGGCGCGCTCGCACCCGCCATCAGATCGGCACGGCTGCGCAGGGAAGTGCCGGTCGTCGTCGCCTGCGTCGGTACCGAATCGGACCCGCAGGGACTGCACACGCAGGCGGGCGCGCTGGCCGAGGCGGGCGCCGAGGTCTACCTGTCCAATGCCCACGCCACGCGACGTGCCGTCGAGCTGGCCACCGGAGGTGCCCGATGAACCGCCCCACCCAGGCCCCGTCCGCGGTCGTCACCGCCGGAGCCGAGCTGTTCGCCACCGCGCTGTCCGATCAGGCGGTTTCGGTGTCGCAAGTGGACTGGCGGCCTCCGGTCGCGGGCACCGAGAGGGATCTGGCCACGGTCATGGCCGACCCGCTGCGCCTCGCCGCGAACCAGCGCGCGGCCGAGGCCATGCTCGATGTGCGGGCGATGCTGGTGGACGTGGTGCCCGCGAGCAAGGCGCTCGGCCTCGAACGCGGCCACTTCCTGCACGCCGGACCACCCATCGGCTGGGACCGCGCCTCCGGCCCGCTGCGCGGTGCGTTGCTCGGCGCCGCCGCGCTGGAAGGGATCGTGCCCGAACCCGACGAAGCCGCCACGCTGCTGGAAACCGGCAGGTTGACGTTCGAGCCGTGCCATCACCGAGGCGCGGTGGGGCCGATGGCCGGTGTGGTGTCACCGTCGATGTGGATGTTCGTGCTGGAGGACCCCGGTTCGGGGCGGCGCACCTACTGTTCGCTGAACGAGGGGCTCGGCAAGGTGTTGCGCTACGGCGCCTACGCACCCGACGTGCTCGAACGGCTGCGCTGGATGGGCAACGTCCTCGGGCCCATGCTGCGCGACGCCGTGCGCGCCACCGGCCCGATCGACATCACCGGCATCCTCACGCAGATGGTGCAGATGGGCGACGAGGCACACAACCGCAACCGGGCGGGAACCCTGATGCTGCTGCGAGACCTCGCGCCCGCACTGGTGTCCTCCGGCCACCCCGGGGCCGACGTCGCCGACGTGTTCCGGTTCGTCGGCGGCAACGACCACTTCTTCCTGAACTTGGCGATGCCCGCCTGCAAGCTCGCGCTCGACGCCGCCAGGGGCATCGAAGGCTCGACGATGGTGGTCGCGATGGCCCGCAACGGCACCGACTTCGGCATCCAGGTAGCCGGCACCGGCGACCAGTGGTTCACCGGACCGGCGCAGCTGGCCGACGGACTGTTCATCGGCGACTTCGGGCCGCAGGACGCCAACCCCGACATCGGTGACTCCGCGATCACCGAGACCGCCGGCCTTGGCGGGTTCGCCATGGCCACCGCCCCACCGATCGTCCGGTTCGTCGGCGGCAGCGTCCCGCAGGCACTGGCCACCACGCGACTGATGTACGAGATCACCCTCACCGAGAACCCTCGCTGGAGCATTCCGATCCTGGAGTTCAGGGGCACGCCGACCGGCATCGACGTCAGTCTGGTGTGCCGTACCGGCATCCTGCCGCAGATCAACACCGGGATGGCAGGCAGGCAGCCTGGCGTCGGTCAGGTGGGAGCCGGGCTGGTCAAGCCACCCGCGGAGATCTTCCCCGCCGCGTTGGCCGCACTGGCCGAGCGGACTCGCGCACGGGCAAGCGAATCAGGCATGCCTGCTGCCAGGGCCGGGGTCTAGCGGGGGCTCGCTGATACGACTACCTTCGTTCATGGCCGGGACCTCCGGGGAACGCTTTGTTCGCTTGTCCTGCGAGGACTGTCGTGAGACGGCGTCCCTGGAGGTTTCAGCCGGAGGCTTGTCATCTCGGAAGGTGTCGTCCCGGTGAGGACTGGTTTATCAGCACGATGCAATGCCTCCCGCTCCGGTTGTCGTGTCCATAGACGGGAAAGGAATCGACGCACTTGTTGGGAGTTGGTATCGACTGGGCGGAGTCGTTTCACGATGTCGCGCTCGGCAGACCTGATAATGGGATCGTCGAACAGTTTCGTATCGACCACACCGCGGCCGGTGTGGGCCGGTTGATCGCTCGGTGCTTGGAGTTGGAAACCGACCCGGCTGATGTGCGTGTTGTGTTGGAAACCCGGCACGGTGTATTGGTCGAGGCATTGACCGACGCGGGGTTTACCGTGTTGCCGGTCAACCCTGACCTGGTCGCCCGCCGTCGTGGCCCGGCGAAGAAGAAAGACGACGCCGAAGACGCCCGGATCTGTTGTTTGCTGGCGTTGGATCAGTTTCTGGAATTGCGGAAGTTGATCCCGCACGGCAATCTGGCTGGCGAATTGCGTTCGATCGCCCGCGATGACGAACGAGCGGCCCGGGACCAGCGGCGGCTGCTCAACCGTCTTCGCGCCGATCTGCTGGCCACTTTCCCGGCCGCGCTGACCATCGCCGGTGACGATCTGGGCAGCCCTGTCATGCTGAAACTGCTGGCCACCTGGCCCACACACGCCCAACTCGCCGGCGCCGGTACCGACGCGATCGAGTCCTTCGCGCGGTCTTCCCGACACGGCTGGCCGGACCGGTTCGCCGCCCGTGTTGCCGACGCCCTCACCGTCGAGCAACTCCCGGTTCGCGATTACCTGATCCGCGCGAAAGCCACCACAATCTCGTTGACCGCGACCCAGCTTCTCGCGTTGCGTGAGGCTCGGAAATCGTGGGAACGCCGCATGGCAGAACTGCTCCTCGGCGACACCCGGTACGGCCGCGCCAAACAACCCAGAAATCCCGATCCGGGAAAAGCGATACCGGGCGGTGACATCTACCTGAGTTTCCCCGGACTTGGGGACATCCTCGCCGCCCGGATCGCCGGAGAGATCGGGGATCACATCGAGCAATTCGACACCCCGAACGGGCTGCAATGCTACGCCGGAACCGCACCCGTAACCCGACGATCCGGCCGCAGCGAGCTCGTCATCGCCCGCCGCCTGGCCCATAACCGATATCTCGGCACCGCCGTGCACCAATGGGCCTTCTGCACCCTCACAACCTCGACCTGGGCGCGCGAGTTCTACGACCGGAAAATCACCGCCGGAAAAGCACACCACAGCGCCCTGCGCGCCCTCGCCAACCGCTGGCTGGAAATCCTCTGGCACTGCCTCACCAAAGGCATCCGCTACGACGAAGCCGTACACATACGCAACCGATCCAAAACCCTCCAAACAGCTACCGCCGCCTGAGGTTGACAGAAGGTGTCTCACGAGCGAACCGCCCTTTCCGGAAGTTGCCGCACCTGGGGCAACACTCGGTGAACGCCTACTCCATATTGGCGCTGGACACGGTCCCTCAGTAAGGGGGCGACGGCGGTCGGTTCCGAGTCAGTGATGCGTTGGCGGCGAGAACTACGGTCTGAAGAATCCCGAACGGTTCCGAGATCGATCGGAAAGCCATGGCAGCGACCAGGAATTCGAACCGAGGAAAGCGATGGGCTCGCCGAGCACTGCCGGTCATGATGGTCACTTGCGGTTCAGCCTAGTCGTTGCGTCAGGCCGCGCTGGCCGAGCGGGCTGGCCCGCGAGTGACCGGGTCGAGCGGCTGACCCAGCTCCGCCAGCAGGTCCCGCACGGCCGCGCGCCCGGCCCGGTTGGCTCCGATCGTGCTGGCCGAGGGGCCGTAGCCAAGCAGATGCAGTCGCGGCAGCGTGGCCACCCTGGTGCCGTCCATCCGGATACCGCCACCGGGTTCGCGCAGCCGCAGCGGGGCGAGGTGGTCGAGGGCGGAACGGAAACCGGTGGCCCACACAATGACGTCGACACGCTGTTCGGTGCCGTCGGCCCATCGCACCCCGTCCGGGGTGACGCGCTGGAACATCGGCCTGCGGTCGAGAACTCCCGCCCGCAGCGCTGCCTCCACCTCGGGGGTGAGTTGCAGGCCGGTCACACTGACCACGCTGCCCGGGGGTTTGCCCTCGCGCACCCGCCGGTCCACCTCCGCCACCACGGCGCGGCCGAACTCAGGCGTGAACTCCTGCTCGCGAAACACCGGCGGCCTGCGCGTCACCCACGTCGTCTCGGCCGCCACCTCGGCGATCTCCAGCAGCAGCTGCACGGCCGAGGTGCCCCCGCCGACCACCACGACCCGGCGGCCCGCGAACTCCCGCGCACCGGTGTAGTCGGCGGTGTGCGGCTGAGGACCACGGAACGACTCCACGCCCGGGTAGTACGGCCGAAACGGCTTATCCCACGTTCCGGTCGCGTTGAGGACGCCACGCGCCAGCCACGAATCGGTGGCGCTTTCCACCAGGAAGCGACCGTCTTCGGTCAGGCGGACAGACCGGACGTCGACGGGTCGACGTAACGGCAGGTCGAAGGCGTGCTCGTAGCGATCGAAGTAGGCAGGCAGCACCTCCGACACCGGCAGTTCCGGGTCGACGGCTCCCAGCGCCATGCCGGGCAGGTCGTGGATGCCGTGCACCTTGCCCATCCGCAGCGAGCGCCAGCGGTACTGCCAGGCACCGCCGGGACGCTTGCCGTGGTCGAGCACGACGAAACCCGATTCGCCGGACACTCCGGCCCGGCGCAGGAAGTAGGCGGCGGACAACCCGGCCTGCCCCGCACCGATGACGGCGACGTCGATCTCGTGGTCAGCCCGCATGCCAGGTGCAACGCGGCCGGGGCCGTGCCACTTCCCGTGGCAGCCGTCAGCGGCGGCGAATGGCGCGAATGATCGCGATGATGGCGAACAGCGCGGCCAGACCCGCGACCACCGGGGCCAGCCGCTTGGCTACCGAGGCGCCCGCGTAGTCGAACAGGTCGATGGCCTCCGCCTGCTGGGGCTCCCCCGTGGGCTTGACGGACTCCAGCTTGGGTTTGCCCGGCTCCGTGGTGGGCGCCGTGGTGGGCGCGCCCGCTGCCGGCTCGGGCTCGGCGGGCGCCTCCTCCTTACCCGTGGCGCCGAGCGTGTCGGCGAGGTTCGCGGCGAAGGTATCGAGGATCTTGCCACCCACCTCGGAGATCATGCCCCGGCCGAACTGGGCGGGCCTGCCGGTGACATTCAGGTCGGTGGCGACGCTTCCCTTGGTGGAGTTGCCCTCGGCGGTCAGCGTCACCGTCACCGTCGCCGCCGCGGTGCCCGCACCGCGCGCGTCCTTGCCCGAGGCCTTGATCAGGAGCTTCCTGGCCTGCTCGTCCTTCTCGACGAACTCGCCCGAACCCTTGTACAGCAAGGAGACCGGCCCGAGCTTGACCTTCACCGTGCCCTTGAAGTTGTCACCCTCGACGGAGCTGAGGGTGGCTCCGGGCATGCATGGCGCCACGCGTTCCGGGTCGAGCACCGCCTTCCACACCTCGTCGATGGGCGCCGGAACGGTGAACTCGTGGTCGAGCCGCACGGGCCGACCTCCTTTCTACGTCCTCACGTACTCGGAGGCGAGAGACACCCCCAAAGGCCACTCTAGTTGGGTCGGACGCGACCATGGTGACCTTGGGGGCACGTGTCACCCCGCCATCGCCGAACTGATCGCTCTTCCGGTGAGTACCCTCGCGAGCTGCTGTCGATACTCCACGTCGGCGTTGCCGTCGACCGTCGGGTTCGTGCCCTCGGCCGCGTGCTGTGCCGCCGCCCGGATCGTCTCCTCCGTGGCGGGCTGCCCGACAAGGGCCTGCTCGACCGCGCTGGCCCGCACCGGCACCGAGGACATGTTCGTCAGCCCGATCTTCGCCTCCGCGATGGTGCCACCTTCGGTGCGTACGGTGGCAGCGACGGCCACCATGGACCAGGCCTGCGCCACCCGGTTGAACTTCTCGTAGTGCGCATGCCAGCCGGTGTGCTTCGGCACCCTGATCTCCACCAGGAGTTCCTCCGGCCGCATCGCGGTGGTGAAGAAGTCCTGGAAGAACTCCGTGGCGGGGATCGTCCGCCTGCCGTCCATGCCGGCAACCACCATCTCGGCATCCATCGCGAGCGCGGGCGCGGGAAGGTCACCGGCCGGGTCGGCGTGTGCGATGGAACCACCGAACGTGCCCCGGTGCCGCACCTGCGGGTCGGCCACCGTGTCGGTGGCCCTGGCCAGCAACGCGGCGTGCTCGGCGATCAGCGGGTCGCGCTGCACGTCGTAGTGCGTGGTCATCGACCCGATCACCAGCGAGTCGCCATCCTCGCGGACCCCGCGCAACTCGGGAACGCGGTTGAGGTCGATCAGCGTGGTCGGCGCGGCCAGGCGCATGCGGAGCACGGGGAGCAGGCTCTGCCCGCCCGCCAACACCTTGGCGTCCTCCCCCGCTTCGGCGAGGGCACGCACCGCTTCGTCCACGCTGGACGGAGCGACGTAGTCGAACGGAGCGGGGATCACTGCGCACCTCCAGAGTCGATGGAACCGAGGCCGCCGCCTGCTTCCGCACCCGGGCCGCCCGCTGCCTTCTCGCCGGTTCGGATGGCCTTCCACACCCGCATCGGCGTGAGCGGCATCTCGATGTCGTTGACGCCGAAGTGCCGCACCGCGTCGACCACCGCGTTGACCACGGCTGGTGTGGACGCGATGGTGCCGGCCTCGCCGACGCCCTTGACACCGAGCGGGTTGGTGGTGGACGGGGTCTCGGTGCGGTCGGTGGTGAACGACGGCAGGTCGGCCGCGGACGGCAGCAGGTAGTCGGCGAAGGTGCCGGAGGTCAGCGTGCCACCCTCGTCGTAGACGGCTTCCTCGAACAGCGCCTGCGCGATGCCCTGCGCGAGGCCGCCGTGGATCTGGCCTTCCACGATGAGCGGGTTGACCACGGTGCCGACGTCGTCCACGCACACGTACGACCGCAGGGTGACACGCCCGGTCTCGGTGTCCACCTCGGCCGCGCACAGGTGCGTGCCGTGCGGGAAGGAGAAGTTCTCCGGGTCGTACACTGCCTCGGAGTCCAGTGACGGCTCCACACCGTCGGGCAGGTCGTGTGCCATGAAGGCGGCGAAGGCGACGTCCTGGATGCCGGTGGAGCGGTCCGTGCCCTTCACGGTGAACTTGCCACCGGAGAACTCGAGGTCGTCCTCGGAGCACTCCATCATGTGGGCGGCGATCCGCCTCGCCTTGGCGATCACCTTGTCGGCGGCCTTCACCACAGCGATCCCGCCGACAGCCAGCGAGCGGGAACCGTAGGTGTCCAGCCCCTTGGGTGAGGACTGGGTGTCGCCGTGCAGCACCTCGACGTCCTCGAACGGCACGCCGAGCTGATCGGCCACGATCTGGCTCCACGCCGTCTCGTGACCCTGCCCGTGCGCCGAGGACCCGGTGACGACCTCGACCTTGCCGGTGGCGAGCATCCGGATCGCGGCGTGTTCCCAGCCGCCCGCACCGTAGTCGAGAGAGCCGAGCACCCGCGACGGCGCGAGCCCGCACATCTCGGTGAAGGTGGAGATACCGATGCCGAGTTGCACCGGGTCGTTGCGCTCCCTGCGCTCGCGCTGCTCGCGGCGAAGCCCTTCGTAGTCGAAGAGTTGCATCGCCTTCTCGGTGGCGGCCTCGTAGTTGCCCGAGTCGTAGGTCAACGTCGAGACCGTCGTGTACGGGAACTCGTCGTGCTTGATCCAGTTCTTCTCCCGCAGCCGCATCGGGTCCATGTCCAGCTCGGCGGCGAGTTCGTCCATCATCCGCTCGATCGCGAAGGTGGCCTCCGGCCTGCCCGCGCCGCGGTAGGCGTCGGTGAGCGCCGTGTTGGTGAACACGTTCGTGCAGGCGAAATGGTAGGCCGGGATCTTGTAGATCGCGTTGAACATGAAGGCACCGAGGATCGGCACGCCGGGTCCGACAAGCCCGAGGTAGGCCCCCATGTCGGCCATCAGCTCGACCTTCAGACCGGTGATCGTGCCGTCCCGCTTGGCCGCGATGGTCAGATCCTGGATCTGGTCGCGGCCGTGGTGGGCCGCCATCATGGTCTCCGACCTGGACTCGGTCCACTTCACCGGCCTGCCGAGTTTCTGCGCCACCAGCAGCGACATGATCTCCTCTGGCAGCACGGCGATCTTGCCGCCGAACCCACCACCGACGTCAGGAGCGATCACCCTGATCTTGTGCTCGGGAATGCCGAGCGTCAGCGCGGACATCGTCTTCAGGATGTGCGGGATCTGGGTGGCGGACCACATCGTCAGTTGCGCCGCCGTCGGGTCCACCACGCACGAGCGTGGTTCCATGAACGCGGGGACGAGGCGCTGCTGGCGGAACCTGCGCTTGAGGACCACCTCGCCTTCGCTGATCGCCTGTTCCACGTCCTCGCCCGAGCCCGCTTCGGCGGAGTCGAACTTCCACAGCGCGTTGCGGTTGGTGCCCAACTCCTCGTGCACAAGCGCAGCGCCCTCGGCGAGCGCGTTCTCCAGACCGAGCACCACGGGAAGCTCGTCGTACTCCACGTCGATGGCCTCGAGTGCGTCCTCCGCCTCGCCTGGGGTGCGCGCGACGACAACGGCCACGCCCTCGCCCGCGAAGTTGACCTGGCCCTGCGCCAGCACCGGCCTGCGGGGTGACTTCATGTCCGGGGTGACGGGCCAGGCACACGGCATCCCGATCGCGCCTGCAGGGTCGAGGTCGTCGCCGGTGTAGACCGCGATGACGCCAGGCATCTCCTTGGCGGCGGAGGTGTCGATACTGACGATCTTGGCGTGCGCCATGGTGCTGCGCAGCACGGCAAGATGCACCATCCCCGGCAGCGTGATGTTGTCCGTCCAGCGGGTCCGGCCGGTGATCAGCCGAGCGTCTTCCTTGCGCAGCCTGGCCCTTCCGACCTCCGGCTCGATGGTCGAGGTCATCACTCACCACCCCCGCCGATGCCCGACGCGGTGCCGGTCGGCTCGCCGACGCGCTCGGCCGCGGGCCCCGCCCCCGGACGCATGTGCCGTGCCGCGTCCTGTACCGCGCGCACGATGTTCTGGTAGCCGGTGCACCGGCAGAGATTGCCCTCCAACCCTTCACGCACCGTTTGTTCGTCCGGGTCCGGGTGGTCGGCGAGCAGGTCGATCGACTGCATGATCATCCCTGGCGTGCAGTACCCGCACTGCAGCGCGTGGTTGTCGTGGAACGCCCGCTGTACCGGGTGCAACTCGCCGTCGCGGGCGAGGCCCTCGATGGTGGTGACCTCGCTGCCATCGGCCTGTACGGCCAGTACCGAGCACGACTTCACGCTGTGCCCGTCCAGGTGCACGGTGCACGCCCCGCAGTTACTGGTGTCGCACCCGACCACGGTGCCGACCTTGCCCAACTGCTGCCGCAGGTAGTGCACCAGCAGAGTCCGGGGCTCGACGTCGTCGGTGTAGCTGGTTCCGTCGACTGTGACGGTGATGCGCATTGGGCCTCCTGTGGTGGCTCGGCCCGCGAGGCGGGCCGGGGAACGGCCGTGGCCGACCACCGCGAAGCGGTGATCGGCTTCACAACAAACCCTGCTACTTCCCGGCCCCCGGGACAACCCCCCGTCTGGAGAGGCGATGCCGCTTCCCTCGATCGATACCGAGGTTTTCAGCCCAGCGGCAAAACCCGCATGTCGAAGGCGTGTCGGTGGTTGCCTTTCGCCCGTTGGTCTTGTCCGTGCCTGCCGGTGCTCGAAGGTGCTTGTCGGTCCCCTCGGCGATACTCGCCAGCATGGCGAACCACCCCATCGCGCGGCACGTGCTACGCGCCAAGGACCTCGCCGACGCGTGGTACTTCGAGCCGCTGACCGTTGCCGACCTCGCGCGCGCGGCAGGACTTTCCCGGGCACACTTCAGCCACGAGTTCCGCAAGGCGTTCGGTGAGTCGCCACACGCCTACCTGCTCACCCGGCGCCTCGAACGTGCCGCCGCCATGTTGCGCACCACCGACCGCTCGGTCGCCGAGATCTGCCACGACGTCGGCCTAAGCAGCGTCGGCTCGTTCACCGCCAGCTTCACCCGCACCTACGGGATGTCGCCCACCGCCTACCGCAAGGCGTTCCCGCCCGCCGCCGACCTCGCGCGCGTTCCCGGCTGTCTGGTGCGCGCCTACGGGCGCCCGCGACTCCGGACGTTTCGAGAAGACCGCGGCGCGGCGGCGTCGTAGCGTCAGCGCGAAGCGAACCGGCAGGCGAATGCGAGGAGAATGATGCTCAAGATCGGCAGCATGCAGGTGTGGGTGCACGACCAGGACGAGGCGCTCCAGTTCTACACCCGCAAGCTCGGTATGGAGGTGCGCTCCGACGTCACCGTGCCCGAGCTGGGCAACTTCCGCTGGCTCACCGTGGGGCCGGTGGGGCAGCCGGACATCTCGATCGTGCTGATGCCTATCCCAGAGCCACCCATGATGGACAAGGAAACCGCCGATGCCGTGCGCGAACTGATGTCGAAGGGTGTCGGGGCCACGATCTTTTTGACCACCGACGATTGCAGGAAGGCTTACGAGGAACTCTCCGCCCGCGGTGTGGAGTTCGTCGAACCGCCCGAGGAGCGCCCGTACGGCATCGATTCCGGATTCCGCGACGTCTCCGGCAACCACATCCGGCTCACGCAGGTGTACGACAACTTCGGGGGTTGAGCACCCGGGGTCGTGGGGCCGCCACGCCACCCCACGACCCCGGCTTCAGCGTTCCTGTTCGCTGTGGATGCGCCCGTCCAGGTCGGCGAGGCGCCTGCCGCCGCCACCCCATCGCAACGCGATGATCTCGGCCGCGATCGACACGGCCGTCTCCTCCGGCGTGCGCGCACCCAGATCCAGCCCGATCGGCGAGGCCAGCCGCTTCAGTTCGGCGTCGGTCATTCCGGCCTCACGCAACCTGCGCATCCGGTCGTCGTGCGTGCGGCGCGAGCCCATGGCTCCCACGTACCCGACGTCGAGCCGCAGCGCCAGTTCGAGCACCGGCACGTCGAACTTCGGGTCGTGGGTGAGCACGGTGATCACCGTGCGACTGTCGATGCGGCCCGCCTCGATCTCCTTCTTGAGGTACCGGTGCGGCCAGTCGACAACCACCTCGTGCGCACCGGGGAACCGGCTCTTGGTCGCGAACACCGGCCGCGCGTCGCACACCGTGACCTCGTAGCCGAGGTAGCTGCCCAGCTGCGCCATCGCGGCCGCGAAGTCGATCGCACCGAACACCAGCATCCTCGGCGCGGGCTCGAAGGAGTTCACGAACACCGCCATGCCCTCGCCACGGCGCTGGCCGTCGGGACCGTAGTGCAGGGTGCCGGTGCGGCCACCCGCCAGCATGCCGCGCGCGTCGTCCACGACGGCCGAGTCGATGCGGTCGGAGCCAAGGCTGCCCACCACGCGATCCGGCCACACCAGCATCCGCCTGCCCAGCAGCGCGGCGTCGGTGTGCTCGACGGTGGTCACCACAGCGACCGGCCTGCCCTGCCGCACCGACTCCATCAGCTCGGGCAGCTCCGGCATGGATTCGCGGTCGATGCGCTCCACGAAGATATCGATGATTCCGCCGCAGGTGAGGCCGACGGCGAACGCGTCGTCGTCACTGACCCCGTAGCGCTGCAGCACCGGGCTGCGCTCGGCCACCACCTGCTTGGCCAACTCGTAGACCGCGCCCTCGACACAGCCTCCTGAGACGCTGCCCACCACGGAGTCGTCCTCGCCGACCAGCATCGATGCTCCCGCCGCACGCGGCGCCGACGAGAACGTCGCCACCACGGTGCCCATGCCCACCGTTTCGCCCGCCGACCAGCGGCGGTACAGCTCCTCCAGCACGTCATGCATCACGGATCTCCCCGAGCAGTCGTTCCAAAGTGGCCAGGCTGTGCCCAGCCAGCAACCGGTCCACGTGCGGGAGCGCGGCGGCGATACCGGACTGGACGGGAGCGTAACCGTCCTTGCCCGCGTGCGGGTTCACCCAGAACACCGCGTGCGCCAGCCGTTTCAGCCTCGCGGTCTGCTCACCGAGCAGTGTCGTGTCGCCGCGTTCCCAGCCGTCGGAGAACAGCACGACGGCCGCGCGCCGCGCCAGCCCCCGCTGACCCCACCGGTCCAGGAAGGCCCGCAGGGTGTCCCCGAGCCGGGTGCCGCCCGCGAAGTCGGGCACGGCCTCGCCCGCGCTGAGCATGGCCCGCTCTGGGTCGCGCTGGCGCAACTGCCTTGTCACCCGCGTCAGCCGGGTGCCGAGCGTGAACACCTCCACGTTCGCGGGCGAGCCGCGCACCACGACGTGGGCGAACCGCAACAGCGAGTCGGCGTAGGGCTTCATCGAGCCCGACACGTCGATGAGCAACACCACGCGCCGGGGCCGGGGTCCGTGCCGCGAGTAGGCCAGTTTGCCCGGCTCGCCACCCCGGGCGAGCATCGCGCGCAACGTGCGGCTGGGGTCCAACCTGCCTCGCTTGGCGGGGCGGTACCGCAGGGATGACCGTCTTGGCGGCACCGGGCGCAGGGTTTCCAGCAGTTCGCGCAGGTGCTTGCGCTCGGCGGTGGTCAGCTCGCCGAGGTCACGCTCGCGCAGCACCTCGGTGTCGCTGGCGGCGACGCTGAGCTGCTCACCGGACTTCTTGTCGCTCGAACCGCCACCCTGCTCGGTGGCCAGCGCCGCGATCCTGGGCTGCTTCGGCGGCTGCGACCTGCGGTGTTGCCGAACCGGCGGTTCGGTGCTGAACCAGCTGGCGAACGCCTGGTCGTAGCGGGGAAGGTCGTCGGGGTCGGCGCACAGCGACAGCCTGCCCGCCCAGTACAACTGGCCGGGGTCGGCGACGTCGAGCCGCTCCACGGCAGCGAGGTAGGCCTGCACCCGGTGGGCGTCGCACGGCAGCCCCGCCTCTCGCAGCGCCGCCGTGAACCCGACGAGGCCAGGCAGCGGATCGGCGGAGGTGGTCATACTCCCATTGTGCCCCCGATGTCGGGGTACGCCGCACGGTCCAGCGCCATGAACCTCGCCATGAGCCCTCAGGCAAGCAGCGCGTCCAGCTGAGCCCGCACGCGGTCCAGATCCTCGCTGTACTTGAGTACGGCACCGAGAGTGATCGCGGCTGATTCGGCGTCCAGTTCGTCGCGGCCGAGTGCGGCGAGCGCCTGCGCCCAGTCGATCGCCTCGGCTACGCCCGGTGGCTTGAGCAACTCCATCGCCCGCAACCGCTGCACCGCCTCGGTGACCTGCTTCGCCAGCCGCTCTCCGATACCGGGGATACGGCTGCGCAGGATCGCCACCTCGCGCTCGAGCCCCGGGTGTTCCAGCCAGTGGTACAGGCAGCGGCGCTTGAGCGCGTCGTGCACCTCGCGGGTGCGGTTGGACGTGAGGATCACCAGCGGCGGCACCTCGGCGCGTACCTCCCCGTACTCGGGGATGGTCACCACGTTCTCGTCGAGCAGTTGCAGCAGGAACGCCTCGAACTCGTCGTCCGCGCGGTCGATCTCGTCGATGAGCAGCACACACGGCGCGGCTTTTAGTGCCCGCAGCAGTGGCCTCGCCAGCAGGAACCGCTCGGTGTACAGCGACTGTTCCGCCGTGTCGACATCGAGTCGCCCGCCCTCCGCGGCCTCCAACGCCCGCAGATGCAGCAACTGCCTCGGAAAGTCCCATTCGTACAGCGCCTGCGCGGCGTCGATACCCTCGTGGCACTGCAACCGGATCAACGGCATCCCGAGCGCTTCGGCCAACGCCACCGCGAGCGAGGTCTTACCTGTTCCTGGCTCACCCTCGCAGAACAGCGGCCTGCGCATCCGCAGGGCGAGAAACGCGGCCGTCGCCACGCCGGGATCGGCGAGGTAGCCGCTGCCCTCCAACAACTGCGCCAGCTTCTCCGGGGAGCTCACCTGGTTCATGCTCTCAGCTGTCACGCCTGCCAGCCTACGGGCTGAAGTGTGGGGCAACGACCGGCCGGAGGGCGGTCCGTCCCCGCCTGCCGGCTCCCCAGTTGCGCCATCTCTCCATAGTTGTCCGAAACCGGCCGACCCGTCACCGCGGTTTCGGTAACGTCACCGGCCACGTTGCCGGTGAGGTGGGCGGGCAGGCGAGGTGACACGAGAAGCTGGGGATTCGGCGCGGCTGCTGTGGCGGTTCGGCCGCCGCTACGCTGCCGCGCTGCGCATCGCGACCCTGGTGCCGATCGCCACGATCGCGCTCCTGCGGGTCTCCCCGGAACGGTTCGTCCCCACGGCGGCGGTCGTGGCCGTGGCCGCCGCGTGGACGTGCGGGTACGGCTGGTGGCTGCTGGCAGCGAGCGGGCGGACCGGGCCACTGCCGGTCGCCCTCGACACCACCGTGCTGCTCGCCGCGAGTTCGAGTGTGTTCTTCACGGGCGCTCTGGAGGACACCAATGCCGGCTGGTTGCGGCTGCTCGTCACGTTCGCGTGCGTCACCTGCCAGTGGCACACGTCATGGGCCGCCGGTGCCGCCATGGCGGTCGCCGTCGATGGCGGGCAACTCGCCATCCTCGCGGTGGCTGGGGCCAATGCCGCGGCGGTGCGCGCGCTGGCCTGGGCGCTGGTCGGCGCCGCCCTCTCCCGCATGGCCTGGGTGCTCGTCGAACGCGCCGCCCGAAGGGCCGACCGGATCGCGGCCGAGGCGGAGCGGACCCGCCGCGAGGCGGTTGTCTCGGAGGCCGTACGCGCCGAGGAGCGAGAGTTGGCCAACGCGCTGCACGACACCGCCGCTACGACCCTGCTCATGGTCGGTATGGGGCAGGTCAGCACCGACTCAGGCTGGCTGGCGGCGCAGGCACGCCGCGACCTCGACCGGCTGCGTTCCGACGCCACGCAGGCACCAGAACGGGCCGACCTGATGGAGCTGCTGCGCGCGAACGTGGAGGCCGTGCAGCTCACCGCCGACATCAGCGGCCCGGACAGCCTGCCGTTGCCCCACGACCTGGCAAGGGCGATCGCGGACGCGGCAGGAGAGGCGCTGCGAAACGCCCGCCGACACGCGGGCACCGACCGCGTGGCCTTGCGGCTCAGCGGGGACGCGGCCGCGCTACGACTCGACATCGCTGACGAAGGCATCGGCTTCGCACCCGCCGGCGTGCCGCCGACCCGTCGCGGGCTGCGGCAGTCGATCCAGGACCGCATGCGCCTCGCGGGCGGCTCGGCGACGATCACCTCCGCGCCCGGCAGGGGCACTCTCGTCCGGCTGAAATGGCCCGCCGACCATGACTGAGCACAGCAGCGCCGCCGAAACGCGCGCCACCTTGCAGCGCGGCCTGCGGATCGCGACGCTGGCCGTGTCCTCGGCGATCGTGTGCGGACCCGGCCTTGCCAACCTGTTGCGGCATCTGGACCGCTACGAGTTCCCGGCCGCGCAGCTGGCGGCCTTCGCCTCACTGCTGGTCGTCCTTGCCTGCGAGGCGGTGCTGCTGAGCCTCGGGCGCCCGTGGGGACGGCTGCGGCTGCCCGCCGTCGGCCTCGTCCTGGCCGCGTCCGCGCTGTCCTACCTGGCCCTGCCCGAGGGCCGCACGTCGACCACAGTGGATTGGATCTTCGGTGCCGCCAACTGGGCAGGGCTGGTCGTGTTGCTCGACCGTCCCTTTCGTAGCCTGCTCGCGTTCCTCGCCGCGCACGAACTGACCGCGCTGGGCCACCTGCTCCTGCTCGACGAGCCGAGCGGGGCGGCACTGCTGCGGTTCGCCACCGGGTCCGTGAACGTGGTCGGCTACCCGCTGTGTGTCGCCGTGATGGCCATCGCGCTGCGCGGGATAGGCACGGCGGCGGCGCGGGCCACGCGGCAGCTCGAGCGGGTTCGGACAGCGGAGGCCATCGCCGTGGAATCCCACCGACGTCGCGGGGAGCGCCTCGCGGCATTGTCCGGCACCACCGTGCCACTGCTTCAGGGGCTGGCCGAGGGGTCGCTTTCGCCCGAGGACGGTGACGTCCAGCGGCACTGCGCGATCGAGGCCGCCCGCATGCGCAGACTGTTCGCGGAGATCGACACCGTCGCCGATCCCCTGCTGCACGAGCTGCGGCACTGCGCCGACATCGCCGACCGCTTGGGAGTGGAGGTGGAGTTCGACGCGCGCGGCCACTGCCCCGAGTTGGCCGTGGCGGTCCGGCGGGATCTCACCGAGGCGGCACTGACCGCGCTCGCCACGGCGGTCTCGTGGGCACGCGTCACCGTCATCGGTGAGCCGACGCTGGTATCGGTCAACGTCGTGGCGGACTGCGCGGAGGTCAACCCGCCCACACCGGCCACGGCGGACGTACGGATCGACACGTTCCGCGACAGCGGCACGACCTGGATGGAGGCCACATGGCGGCAGGTGCGCTGACCGACAGACCGATCACCGCGGTGATCGTCGATGACCACGCCGCGATCGCAGCGGGCGTGTCGGCCTGGTGTGCACGCGCGACACCGCCGATCGAGCTTGTCGACGCCGAGGGAAAGCTGGCGTGGGTCTGGACGGGCCCTGGCGCGACCGCGGACGTGGTGATATTCGACCTGGAACTCGTTCCGGGCAGGCCCGACTTCGGCGAACTGCGCAGGCTGGTGGATCACGGCCGTCGCGTGGTCGTCTACTCGCAACACGCCGACGGCGCGACCGCTGTCAAATGCGTCGATCTCGGCGCACTCGCATACCTGACCAAGCGGGAGGGTCCGGAACACCTTGTGCCCGCCGTGCGGGCCGCGGCGAACGGCATGCCCTACACGGCACCGTCGCTGTCCGGAGCCCTCATGTCCGACGACACTCCCCACAGACCGCGTCTTTCGCCGCGCGAGACCGAGGTGTTGCGAGCCTGGTTCGCCTCCTCGTCCAAGGAACTCGTCGCCGCCAAGCTCAACATCACCGTCAAGACCGTGGATACCCACATCGCGCGGGTTCGGGTCAAGTACGCCAACGCGGGCCGCTCGGCAAGCACCAAGAGCGACCTCGTCAGCAGAGCGCTCGACGACGGCATCATCACGCTCGCCGAGCTCAACCGAACCGTGACCTCGATGTAGGGCGTTCACCCGACACAACATCGCGTCCGGACTCCTTAGCCTGGCTGTCGACCGCGGTGAGGGCGCAGGGGGCATTGACTGGCCCCGCCGCGCAGGTACCTGTCGGCCGAGGGGTGGCAGGTACCCCTTTCTTTCCCTGGGGGCAGGGCGGAGGACATGAGATCGAGCATCACGGCCGTGGCGGCTGCCTGCGATGAAGCGTGGGTGAGGTGAATCACCAGATGCCCCAGCAGCACCCGCGACAGCCACGGCAACGTCCGAGCGCCACTACGGACCGCCCGAGATTTCTCCAGGCAGCCGGCAGCTGAACAACACAACGAGGGGGTTTGTCATGAGGTCGTCCCTTCGCCTGGTCGCCGTATTGGGCATCGCCGGGCTGTTCGCCTCCGCAGGCTGTGGGGGCGACGACCCGCCGCGGCCCGGGGCAGGACTCGGCGGAACCGCGGGCATCACACCGAGTCTCAAGCCACTGGAACCGACCACCGTGCCGGTCGAGGGTGACTTCGACGAGTGCGGCCTCGTCGACATCACCGACCTCGCCGCCGTGATGGGCGTCGACACGCTCTATGTCACGTCGCGGGAGATGCTGCCCGAGGCCGACGGCGGGCGGCTGGCGGGCTGCTCCTACTTCACCGAGGACGTGCCCGGCATTGTCGGGATGACGATCAACACGGTGGCCGGTACGGACAGGCAGCGATTCTTCGCACCGTTTCGGGAACGGCAGGCCGAGTCGCAGACCAACTTCGGCGACTACTCGGAGGTGGTGGCCTACGAAGCGGGCTCGGTGCACTTCCGGGAGCTCAGGGCGATCCAGGGCACGACAGGCGTGCACGTCAAATACACCTACAACGACTCGCCAGGTGGCATGCCGAAGCTGGAGACGCAGCAGCTCGCGCAGGTGCTGGGTGCGACCATGCTGTCGGTGCTGAAGAAGCTGCCCAACGACCTCGCGATCGCCGACGGCACTCCCGAGGGACCGTGTGCGGGCGTCGATCTCGCACAGGCGTCGCGGGTCCTCGGCGACGAGTTGACGGCTGCAAGGACCGTGCTCGGCAGCGCGGGCGCGGTGAACTGCCAGTTCGCGGGCGACGACGCGAACCTCGGGATCGTGGTGATCACCGACCCTGCCCGGGTGCGGAGCATGCGCGCCCCCGCCGAACTCGTCACAGTTGCCGACCTCGGAGAGGGCGCGCTCGTGCGGATACAGGACAACGACGAAGCGCAAGGTCCACTGGAGGCGACGGTCAACCTGGCCGATCGCGTGCTACTCCTCATCGCCGACTACGGCTCCGCGGCGGGGACCGTCAGCACTCCCCGGCCCGAGGACGTCGAATTGGTCCGGACCATTACCCGCGCCATGGCCGGCTAGCGGAAGGGGGCACGGACAGATGCCTGAAGGGTTTTCCGTCGATCCGCACTGGGTGTCGGGCTACGGCATCCTGCTCGACGAAGAGCACGGCAACATCGATGACATCCGGTGGTACGCGGAGTTGTACGCGTTTCCGCACTCGGCCGCCTACACCGGGCTCATGCAGTCGTTAGCGACCCCGGTCGCCGCGTACGCCAACTCGCTCGTCGACCGGCTGACGACCCGGTCGTGGACCATCGAGAAGACCGCGACCGAGCTGCAACGGGCAGCCTGGGCCTATCTCGACAAGGAAGAGGAGCACACCCAACAGCTGAGCGGGCAACTACAGGTCGACCGCGATTCGAACGCCGAGTCGTATCCGGCAAGCGGCCCTGACCTTCCCGAGATCGAGATCCCGGAGCAGGACTACTCGCTTGCCTTCGAGGAGCTGTCGTGGCTTGTCGCAGGGGTCGACTGGTTCCTCTCGGAACAGCTCGGCTGGTCGGTCTACCAGGACGTCATCACCGAACTGCTCGGCAACTGGAAGGCATTGGACGCCGAGGGCGATGCGCTGATCAATATCGGCGACGCCACCGACGTCGTGGCCTCCTCGATCAAGGACGGCTGGTCCACGCTGGACGAGTACTGGGACGGCGGCGCCGCCCAGGCCTGCGGCAGCTACGTCGGCGCACTCACGGAGGCACTCGGCATGGAGGGCCCGCTCAATCGCACGGTGGGCGACCTCTACAAGCTCATCGCCGCCGAGGTCGAGAACACGATGCTGGAAATCGCCAGAGCCCTCAAGCTCCCGACCAAGGACATCGCCATCGAACTCGACGCATACGGCCAGTGCCAGGTCGCCGAGGCCACCGAGGACGCGCTGCACCGAGCGAAAGAGCTGCTGACCGCCGCCAAGCACCTCTACGAGTACGCCCAGAACCTGATCAATGCCATCAATTTGGTGGTCGAACGGGCCACCGAGTTCCTGGAGAGTGTGCGGAGTGTGGAGGGGGTCTCAGCACTGGACGAGGACGCGGTCCGGAACCTGTCGCAGCTGTCGGGGCACCTTTCCAAGGAGCAGGCCGACCAGCTGGACGAGACAGTGGCGGACCTGACGGACCTGGTGGAGTTGGCCCAGACCGACAACTGGAGCGAGGCACCGGACGACGCCTTCTCCGTCGGCGACGACCCGGAGCGTGCCGGTGCGTGACAGCGACGACGTGCCCGCGCACGTGCGAGACGCCGTGCGGCGGGTGACCGACGAGATGGACGAACTGCGTACCAGGCGGATTCGCTTCCGCGACACTGCCGCGGAACACGCGGCGAAGCGGGATCGCCCGGAGCCGCCAGAGCCCGCCGAGGCGTTGCGCGAGGCCGCGTTGCGCCGGGACGCGCCCGTCGAACTGGTGCGGCTCGCCAGGGCGGTGCGCGAAGGACGCACGAGCTGGCAGGCGATCGTCTCCGGCGACGCGGGCAGCCTTCCGGAGTTCATCGCCCTGCGCACCAGGGCTCGCAACGGCATCAACCGCATTCTCGCCGAGGGTCTCCTGCACCGGGGCGACCTGCCGGAGCGAAGCCAGTCAGCTGACCCACCCGGTCACGAGCATGGTTGCGCGGGCGACGACGAGGGCGACCTCTTCACCTCCGTCTACGACCGGCGACCGTGATTCGGACGGGGCCGCGGCGGATCGGGAAGGTCGGCCGGGGTGTCGACATCCGTGCCCGCACCGATGTCGCCGCACTCGACGAGGCGGACGTCGTCGCGCCCGGCCAGCCAGCGGCGCGCGCCCCGGTCGCCTTCCGCGGTCGCGGCGACCGCCGACCACCAGCGACGGCCCAACAGCACCGGATGCCCCGGCACGCCGCCGTAGGCGGCGCGTGCGACGACATCGGGCGCGGCGCACGCACCCAGTCGTGCGATCACATCAGCGCCCACTCCGGGCAGGTCAACCAGATGGATCAGTGCCGCGTCCGGTGCGGGCGCGAGCCCGGCCAATGCGTCGAGCCCGGCTCGCAGCGAGGCGCCCATGCCCTCCTCCCATCCCACCGCCTCGACCACCAGCGCGCCGTCAGGAACGAGGGGCCGCGCCTGCTCCGCGCGGGCACCGAGCACCACCACGACCGGGTCACAACCGCCATCGGCCAGGATGCGGGCGGCACGGGAAACCAGCGGTTCACCGCCGAACCGCACCAGTGCCTTGGGCCTGCCGAACCGCCTGCCCTCGCCCGCCGCCAGCAGCAGCCCCGCCGTCGATGTGGACACCAAGTTCACGACACCCTGGTCGAAGGGGCGACGGCGAGGTCTGCCTCGATGTGCTTGGCCGCGGTCAGCAGCGGAGGCAGCAACCGCGCCAGCACCGACTCGGCCGAGGTGCGACTGGCGTGCGTGGAGAGGTTGATCGCGGCCACCACCTTGCCTTCGCGGTCGCGGATCGGGGCGGCCACAGAGCGCAGCCCCTCCTCCAGTTCCTGGTCGACCAGTGCCCAGCCCTGCTCGCGTACCGCGTCCAGTTCCCGTCGCAGCGCCGACGGCGAGGTGATGGTGCGTGGCGTGAGTTGCTCGAACCGGGCCGCCCGCAGATAGCGCTCCAGTTCCTGCTCGTCGAGCCCGGCAAGCAGCACGTGCCCCATCGATGTCGCGTGCGCGGGGAAGCGGGTGCCCACGTTGATGCTCAGCGCCATGATCCGCGACACCGCGACCCTGGCCACGTAGACGATGTCGGTGTCCTCCAGCACCGAAACCGAACTCGACTCTTGCACCTGCGCCGAGAGCCGCTCCAAGTGCGGCTGCGCCACCTCGGGCAACGAAAGGCTCGACAGGAACGCGTAGCCCAGTTCCAGCACCCGAGCGGTCAGCGAGAAGTACTTGCCGTCAGTGCGGACGTAGCCCAGATCGGCAAGCGTCAGCAGGAAGCGGCGCGCGGCGGCGCGCGTCAGACCGGTGGCCTTGGCGACGTCGCTCAGCGTCAGCTCCGGCGCGCCCGCGTTGAACGCCTTGATCACGGCGAGCCCGCGCTCCAGCGACTGCACGTGGTGCGTGCCACGGCCACTGTGCCGCACGCTGCCTTCGTCCATACCCGCCAACCTATCCGCACCGGGTGCGGTCAGCTCTCACCCATCTCCGAAAGCGTGCGCTGCGCGATGGCGAAGGCCTCGTTGGCCGCGGGCACGCCCGCGTAGACGGCCGTGTGCAGCAGCACCTCCGAGATCTCGGCAGGGGTGAGGCCGTTTCCGATGGCCGCTCGCACGTGCATGGCGATCTCCCCGTGGCTGCGCAGCGCCGTGAGCACGGCCAGCGTGAGGCAGCTGCGGGTCTTGCGGTCAAGGCCGTCGCGGGTCCACACCGAGCCCCACGCCGCGCGGGTGATGTAGTCCTGGAACGGCTTGGTGAACTCGGTGGTGCCCGCGACGGCTTTGTCGACGTGGGCATCGCCCAGCACCTCGCGGCGGACGGTCATGCCCGCCTCGAACAACTCGTCGGACTCGCTCACCGGTTCCCCTTCAGGTGGTCGAGGATGAGCGAGGTGAACCGCTGCGGCTGCTCGACGTTGCCGAGGTGGGCCGCGTGCGCCACCACCTCGAACCGGGCGCCGGGGATCGCCTCGGCGATCGGCCTGCCGTGCTCCTCCGGCGGCGTGGCCGGGTCGTCGGCACCCGCGATCACCAGGGTCGGTGCGGTGATCTTGGGCAGGTCGTCAAGCAGGTCCATGGACCCGATGGCAGCGCAGCACGCCGCGTAACCCTCGGCGGATGTCGCAGCGGTCATGTGGTGATACTCGCGAGCGAGCCGCGGATTGTCCGCCAGCCACCGCGCGGTGAACCAGCGCTGGATGCTGCCGTCCGCGATGGCCGACATGCCATGGGCGCGTGCCTGCTCAGCACGCTCGGCCCACATCTGCGGCGTTCCCAACCGGGCGGACGTGCAGCACAGCACGAGCCTGCCGATACGGTCGGGGTGGTTGACCGCCAGCCACATGCCAGTCATCCCGCCCAACGAAAGACCGACGAACGCTGCTCGCTCGACACCGAGCCCGTCCAGCAGCTCCACCACGTCGCCGCCGAGATCGGCGAGCGAACACGGCCGGTCCGGCGCCGGGGTTCTGCCGTGTCCCCGCTGGTCGTAGCGCACGACGCGGTAACCGGCGTGTGTCAGCGCGGGAACCTGCGGCTCCCACATGCTCAGGTTGCTGCCGATCGAGCCGGACAGCACGACGACCTCGCCGTCCTGCGGGCCCTCGACAACGTGGTTGACCCTCACACCTCCTCCTTTCGGGCGCGGTGCGCGGCCAGCGACCGCTCCACGAAGACCACCGCACTGCCCAGGTACCCGGACGGGTCCAGCAACTCGTCGATGCGCGCCCGCGACAGCTGTGCCGCCACCAGCGGGTCCGCCGCCAGCAGTTCGGCGACCGTTCCCTCGCCGTCCAACGCCCGGCGGCAGCACCCGGTGACGGCATCGTGTGCCGCCAGCCTGCCCACACTCGGGGCCAGCTCGGTGGTGACGCGCTCGGCCAGCAGGACACCGCCACCGCGGTCGAGGTTTTCCCGCATCCGGTCCGCGTCCACCCGCAACCGCTCCAGGCTGGTTCGCAGCCAGTACACCGCCGAACCGCACACCCGCCAAAGCTGCGTCAGCGGCTGCCACTCCGCGTGCCACGCACCCGCCGCGCGCTGGTGCTCCTGCTCCATCGTGGCGAGCAGGTCGGCCACCAGCCCCGGCGCCTGCTTGGCGCACGCCAACGCCGACACCGCGGCCACCGGATTGCGTTTGTGCGGCATGGTGGACGAGCCACCGCTGCCCTCGGGACCCTGCTCGTGCACCTCCCCGACGTCGGTCTGCGCGAGCAGCACCACGGAGCGGGCAACCGCCGACACCGCGCCCGCCACCTCGCCGAGCGCGCAGGCCAACTCGGCGACCGGCGTCCGGTCCGTGTGCCACGGCAGCACCGGCTCCGAAAGGCCGAGCCTGCGGGCCAGCGCTGCGAGCACTTCCGGCCCGGCGGTGCCCAACGACGCCAGCGTGCCAACCGCACCGCCGAGTTGTGCGGGCAACCGCACCGCCCGCAACCGCCCGCCCGAGGCGTCAAGCGCGGAAAGCCACCCCGCCGCCGTGAAGCCGAACGTCACCGGCAGCGCGTGCTGCGAGAGCGTCCGTCCCACCTGGACGGTCTCGGCGTGCTCCGCCGCCAGCCGCGCGGCGGCGGCCGCGGCGGCGTCAAGCTCGCCGAGCAGCGACTCCAGCGCACGGGCCGACACCAGCATCGCCGAGGTGTCGAGCACGTCCTGGCTGGTGGCACCGGCGTGAACGTGCCGCGCGGCCGCACCGCCGACCCGCTCAGTGAGCGCGCGCACCAACGGCCCGGCTGGGTTCCCGATGCCGGTCGCGGCGTTGCCCAGTTCCGCGATGTCGAAGGAAGCGTCCTGGCACACCTCACCGATGCGCCGCGCGTGGGCCGGGTCCAGCAGCCCCACGTCAGCCTGAGCGCCCGCCAACGCGGCCTCGAAATCGAGCATGCCGTGCAACCATGCCGCGTCGTCCACCTGCCCGGAAACCGGGCCCGCCGCGAGCACCGGGTCGAACAGCTCAGACATCGAAGAACACTGTCTCGCCCTCACCTTGAAGCCGCACGTCGAAACGGTAACCGTCAGTGGTCTTTTGTGCGAGCAGGGTGTGCCTGCGTTCCTCCGGCACCGAGGCCAACACCGGGTCGGATGCGTTGGCCTCGGCGTTGTCCGGGAAGTAGATGCGGGTGACAACGCGGTGCAGCAGACCACGCGCGAACACCGAGACGTCGATGTGCGGAGCCTGCCCCGGCAACGCGCCAGGCAGCTGCGTGAGAATGCCGTACTCGCCGTCGTCGGTGGTGGGGCAGCGCCCGAACCCCCGAAAGCCCGGCTGGGCACCCCTCGGGTCGTCGGGGTGGTCGAAGCGGCCGTGCGGGTCCGCCTGCCATGTCTCGATCAACGCGTCCGGAATCGGGGCACCGGCACCGTCGGTGATGACCCCGCGAATCCACACCGCGCCCGGCGTGCCCTTTGCGACAACCGTGGGGCCGTCCTCCCAGGGCAGACCGATCGCGAGGTAGGGGCCGACGGTCTGGGAAGGCGTGCTCCCGAGCTTCGGGGTTGCAGCGTGGCTCACTCGTCCTCCTCTGTCTTTTGCGGGACACCCGCACCCGGCAGGTTCTGCGGGACACCCGCACCCGGCAGGTTTCGCGGGACACCCGCACCCGGTCGGACTTCATGAGCCCAAACAAGAGCGTGGCTCACTCGTCCTCCTCGTTCTCGAACGGTGTCGCCTCACGGCCGCGCACCACGATGTCGAACTCGAACGCCAGCGCCCACTCGGGCATGGAGCGGCTGTGGTCGTAGCGCGAGATCATGCGCTGCCGCGCCTTCTCGTCCGGCACCGAGTTGAAGATCGGGTCCTGGAAGAACAGCGGGTCGCCGGGGAAGTACATCTGCGTCACGAGGCGTTGCGTGAACGCGGTGCCGAACACCGAGAAGTGGATGTGCGCGGGCCTCCAGGCGTTGTCGTGGTTCTTCCACGGGTAGGCGCCAGGCTTGATCGTGACGAACTCGTAGCGACCATCGCTGTCGGTGATGGTCCGGCCGACACCGGTGAAGTTGGGGTCGATCGGGCTCGGCCAGTTGTCCCACACGTGCCGGTACCGGCCACCCGCGTTGGCCTGCCAGACCTCGATGAGCGAGTCCGGGATCGGCCTGCCGTCACCGTCCAGCAACCTGCCGTGCACGATGATGCGCTGGCCCTGTGGCTCACCCGCGTGCTGGCGGGTCAGGTCGTGGTCCAACTCTCCCAACCTGCCGGGACCGAGCAGAGGGCCGGTGACCTCGGTCAGCTTGTGCGGCAGCAGCACCAGCGGCTGCTTGGGGTGCCGCAGCCCGGTCGACCTGTAATCGGGCGAGTCCAGCGGCGGGTGGGTGCCTTCGGGGTCCCGCCGGTATTTCGGCAGGATGAGCCCTGACTCTGTTGACGCGGTCAAAATCGAACCTCCTTGTTCACGCCTCCAGCACGACGGCCAGACCTTGGCCGACGCCGATGCAGATGGCGGCGAGACCCCAGCCACCGCCCCGGCGCCGCAACTCGTAAGCCAGCGCGCCGAGGATGCGTCCGCCGGACGCGCCGAGCGGATGCCCGATGGCGATCGCGCCACCGTTGACGTTGACGATCTCGGGATCGACCCCCGGCCAGTCGGCGAGCACCGCCAGCGACTGCGCGGCGAAGGCCTCGTTCAACTCCACCACCGACAGGTCATCGAAAGTGATGCCCGCGCGTTCGAGCGCGATCTCGGCGGCACGGACCGGTCCGATCCCGAACACGTCGGGGTCAACGCCCGCCGCACCCCTGCCGGCGATGCGCGCCATCGGGGTGAGTCCCAACCGCCGCGCCCCCGCCTGATCACCGAGCAGCACCGCGGAGGCACCGTCGTTGAGCGGCGAGGAGTTGCCCGCCGTCACCGTGCCACCCTCGCGGAAGGCCGGCTTGAGCTTGGCCAGCTTCTCCAGCGAGGAGTCGGCCCTGATGCCCTCGTCGCGCCGCAGGTCGGTGCCGGGAACGGGCAGCACGTGGTCGTCGTAGAAGCCGCTGTCCCATGCCTTGGCCGCGCGCAGGTGACTGCGCAAGGCGAACTCGTCCTGCTCCTCGCGCCCGATGCCGTAGCGCTGCGCGAGCAGTTCGGTGCTCTCGCCAAGCGAAACCGTCCACTGCCCTGGCATCCTCGGGTTCACCATGCGCCAACCGAGCGTGGTGGAGTACATGGTCTCGTGGCCGTTGGGAAACGCCTTGCCTGGCTTGGGCAGCACCCACGGGGCGCGGCTCATCGACTCGACGCCGCCCGCCACCACCACGGATGCGTCGCCCACGGCGATCTGCCTGCTCGCCTGCATCGCGGCGTCGAGACCGGACCCGCACAGCCGGTTCACGGTACTGCCGGGAACCACGGTCGGCCAGCCTGCCAGCAGCGTGGCCATGCGGGCGACGTTGCGGTTGTCCTCCCCCGCACCGTTGGCGTCGCCGAGGATCACCTCGTCCACGACGGCGGGGTCCAGCTCCGCCCGCTTCGCCAGCTCGGTGAGCACGTGCGCGGCGAGATCGTCAGGCCGGACGCCGGATAGCGCGCCGCCGTAGCGGCCGAACGGCGTGCGCACGGCATCGAGCACGTAGACGTCGTTCGCCTTGACGTTCACTTCGATGCCTCCTTCAGCGCACGCAGGTTCGCCAGTTCCTCCGCGGTCGGCGCCTCGGTGTTGGACAGCTCGGGCGAGACCTTCAGCTCCCACCCGGTGGCCTCGCGCACCTGCTCCACCTCGACGCCCGGGTGCAGCTGGCTGAGCACCAGTTCCGAGGTTTCCGGGTCGGGACGCAGCACGCCGAGATCGGTAATCACCAGGGTAGGTCCGGCGCCACGCAGCCCGAGCCGCTCGCGGTCGCCCTTGCCGCGGCCGTGCCCGACCGAGGTCACGAAGTCGACCTGTTCGACGAAGCTGCGCTTGCTCTGCCGCACGACCACGAACACCTCCCGGCAGGAGGCCGCGATCTCCGGCGCGCCCCCCGCACCCGGCAGGCGCACCTTGGGATTGGCGTAGTCGTCGCCGATCACGGTGGTGTTGATGTTTCCGAACTTGTCGAGTTGGGCGGCGCCGAGGAAACCGATGTCTATGCGGCCTGGTTGCAGCCAGTAGTTGAATACCTCGGGCACGCTGATCACCGCGTCCGCCGTCTCGGCGAGAATGCCGTCACCGATGGAGGCGGGCAGCCGGTCGGGTTTGGAGCCAAGCGTGCCGGACTCGTAGATCAGCACGAGGTCGGGAGCGTGGGTGCGGCGAGCGAGGTTGGCCGCCGTGGACGGCAGCCCGATACCGACGAAGCAACGCTTGCCGCCGGTGAGTGCCCGCGCGGCGGCGATCGACATCATCTCGTCGGAGGTGTAGGTCGGCACCGCCGGTCGCGTCGTAGTGGTCACCTCGTCTTCACCTCCGTGCCTGCTGCGAACACCTTCTCGCGAACCCATTCCTGGAACGAGTCCCTCTTTCGCCCAATGGAATCCCATTCCTCGTAGTAGGCGTTGTCGCGCTCGTAGTAGCCCTGTGCATAGGAGGGGTGCGCTCCGTGCGGCACCTCGGCCACGCACGTCACGGCCCAGCTAGGCAGGATGACCTGGCCGGGTACGGGCTCGAGTTCGTCGACGACCTCCTCGACCGTGACGAGGCTGCGACGGGACGCGAGCACGGCCTCCTTCTGCACGCCGACGAGGCCCCACATCTGCACGTTGCCCGCGCGGTCGGCGCGTTGCGCATGAATCACCGCGACATCGGGGTTCAGCGCGGGTACCGCGGCCAGCCGCTCGCCGGTGAACGGGCACGTGATCTGCTTGATCGTGTCGGTGTGCTTGGGCAGGTCGGTGCCGGAGTAGCCGCGCAGCACGGCGAACGGCAACCCGGAAGCACCAGCCACGTAGCGGTTGGCCATGCCGGCGTGACTGTGCTCCTCGATCTCCAGCGGCACCGGCCAGCCGTTCTGCACCGCGTCGCGGAACCGGTGCAGCGAACCGACGCCCGGGTTGCCGCCCCAGGAAAACACTAGCTTGCGCGCACATCCGGCGCCGATCAGCTGGTCATAGATGATGTCGGGTGTCATCCGCACCAACGTCAGGTTCTCGCGCCCCTGGCGGATGATCTCCTGACCCGCCGCGTGCGGGATCAGGTGAGTGAACCCTTCCATGGCGACCATGTCGCCGTCGTGCACCAGCCTGCCGACCCCGTCGGCGAGCGAGACGATCTCAGCCACGATGCCATACCTTTGTTCGCAATCCGCACACACGTTCTGTATATGAACATAGCCAGCGCCTCCTGGCCCGTCAACGCGACCGCCACCTGGCAATCGGGGCATTCCCATCGCGGTGATCACAACTAAGGTGAGGCGACAACCGACAACCGACAACCGACGAACGCGGTCCGGAACCGGTAACGCTTTGGGAGCGGCCAATGGCAGACGCATCGCCTCGAATCGTGGTGACGAGGGAAATCCCGCAAGCGGCGCTGGACCTGCTGCGCGAGATCGGCGACGTGTGGTGGCCGCAGCCGGACAAGGCACTCTCCCCTGGCGAGCTTCACCAGGTAATCGCGGGCGCCGACGCGGTTGTCAGCACACTCCAGGATCGCGTCGATGCCGCGTTCGCCGACGCGGCGGGACCGCGACTGAAGGTGGTGTCCACCGTCGCCGTCGGTTACGACAACATCGACGTCCCCGCACTGACCTCCCGAGGCATCGTCGTCACCAACACCCCCGGGGTGCTCACCGACGCCACCGCCGACCTCGCGTTCGGGCTGCTGCTGGCCGTCACGCGCAGGCTCGGAGAGGGTGAGCGGCTGCTGCGCTCGCGCACACCCTGGTCGTTCCACCTCGGGTTCATGCTCGGGTCGGGGTTGCAGGGCAAGACTTTGGGCATCGTCGGCCTCGGTCAGATCGGGCGCGCGATGGCCCGCAGGGCGCTGGCCTTCGGCATGGACATCCGCTACAGCGGGCGGCGCAGAGCCGACGAAGCGATCGAACGTGAACTGGGCGCCACGTATCTGTCCTTCGAGGAACTGCTGAGCAGTAGTGACGTGGTTTCGCTGCACTGCCCGCTGACGCCGCTGACCCACCACCTCATCGACGCCGACGCACTCGCGAGGATGAAACCGTCCGCCTACCTGATCAACACCACTCGCGGCCCTGTGGTGGACGAGTCCGCGCTCGCGAAGGCGCTCGCCGACGGCACTATCGCCGGTGCCGGGCTCGACGTCTTCGAGAACGAGCCCGAGGTCCACCCCGACCTTCTGGAACTGGACAACGTCGCGCTCGCTCCCCATCTCGGCTCGGCGACGGTCGAAACGAGAACCGCGATGGCCACCCTCGCCGCTCGCAACGCCGTAGCCGTGCTGACCGGTACGCAGCCGCCGACCCCGGTGCGGGGGTGAGTGTGGTGCGTGTGGTGGTGGCTCCGGACAAGTTCAAGGGCAGTCTGACCGCCGTCGAGGCCGCCGAGGCGATCGCCCAAGGCGTCCGTGCGGCGGACCCGGCTGCCGAGGTGACGCCGTGCCCGGTCGCAGACGGCGGCGAGGGCACCCTCGACGTGCTGTTCGCCGCAGGCGCCAGGCGCGTGGACCTGCGCGTGAGGGGTCCGCTGTCACAACGGGTCGACGCCTGGTATGCCGTGCTCGACGGCACCGCCTACATCGAGTCGGCCCGCGCCTGCGGCATCGAGCACGTCAAACCGAGCCCGCGCACGGCGCTGGCCGCGCATACCTACGGCGTCGGCGAGCTGATCGCACACGCGCTCGACTCCGGCGCCCGCCGGATCGCGCTCACGGTGGGCGGCACGGCCAGCACCGACGGCGGCGCTGGGATGCTGCTGGCACTCGGAGCGAGGATTCTCGACGCCGGCGGCGAGCAGGTGGGTCTTGGCGGAGGCGCGTTGCGCGCGGTGACCGAAGTGGATCTCACCGGAGTGCGCGACCGGCTCGGCGACACGGTGGTACGGGTGGCCACCGACGTGACCAACCCGCTACTGGGGCCAAGGGGCGCCGCGGCGGTGTTCGGACCACAGAAGGGCGCTACACCCACCGAGGTCGGCGAACTGGAGACAGCGCTGACCGCGTGGGCAGGGGCACTGCGGCGGGCGGGCGCGCCCGCCATCGCCGACCACCCGGGAGCAGGAGCGGGCGGCGGAGTGGCAGGCGGGGCCATGGCAGCTCTGGGCGCGCGGGCCGAGTCCGGTTTCGACCTCGTCGTCGAGCTCACCGGGGTTGAGGACGCGCTGCGAGGCGCGGATCTGGTGATCACCGGCGAGGGCTCATTGGACAGCCAGAGCCTGGACGGAAAGGCACCGGCCGGGATCGCGGCACGAGCCCGCGCGAACGGCATCGCGGTGCTGGCACTCGCAGGCAGGATCACGCTCACCGCCGACGAACTCGCGGCGGCCGGAATCACGGCCGCTACCGCTCTTGTCGACCACGCGCCGTCGGTGCAGCACGCCCAACGCCACGCGTTCGGACTGCTTCGCGACCAGGCCACGGCACTCATGCGCGCCTGGCTCGACCGCGACCGAGAGGCTACGGCTTGAGCACGACCTTCACCGCACCGTCCTGCTTCTTCTGGAACATCTCGTAGGCGTGCGGCGCCTCTTCCAGCGGCAGCAGGTGGGTGGCCAGGTCCTCGACGCCGAGCGGGTCACCGTCACCGGTCAGCAGCGGCATGATGTCGTCCACCCACGCCCGGACGTTGGCCTGCCCCATGCGCAACTGCACCTGCTTGTCGAACAGGTTCATCAGCGGCATCGGGTCGATCATCCCACCGTACACACCGGACAGTGAGATGGTTCCGCCGCGCCGCACAACGTCGATGGCCAGGTACAGCGCGCTCAACCGGTCGACGCCTGCCCGCTCGGTGAGCTTGGCCGCCACCGCACTCGGCAGCAGGCTGACCAGTTGTTGCGCCATGCCCGCCATCGGCGCACCGTGGGCCTCCATCCCCACCGCGTCGATCACCGAATCGGTGCCCCTTCCGTCGGTGCGGTCGCGGATGGCGTCCGCGATGTGCTTGTGCTGGCGCAGGTCCATCGCGTCAACGCCGTAGCGCCTTGCCAGCGCGAGCCGCTCGTCCACCAGGTCGACGCCGATCACCTTGCCCGCGCCCCGATGTTTCGCGATGCGCGCCGACATCTGGCCGATCGGGCCGAGCCCGAGCACGGTTACGCTGCCACCCTGTGGAATCCCCGCGTACTCGACCGCCTGCCATGCGGTGGGAACCACATCGGACAGATAGAGGAACCGCTCGTCCGGCGGCCCTGAAGGCACCTTGATCGGACCGAACTGCGCTTGCGGCACCCGCAGCCGTTCGGCCTGCCCACCGGGGACGTGGCCGTAGAGCTTGGTGTAGCCGAACAGCGAGCCGCCCTTGCCGTACTCGCGCACCTGGGTCGTCTCGCATTGCGAGAACAGCCCCTGGTCGCAGTAGAAGCAGTGGCCGCATGCGATGTTGAACGGCACGACGACCCGATCTCCGCTGGTGATTCCTTCCACGGCGGAGCCGACTTCCTCCACCACCCCCATCGGCTCGTGACCGAGGATGTCGCCCTGCTCCATGAAGCTGCCCAGCACCTCGTACAGGTGCAGGTCGGAGCCACAGATTCCGCTGGAGGTCACCCGGATCACCGCATCGGTCGGCTCCAGCAGGCGTGGGTCCGCGACGTCCTGCACGCGGACGTCGCGCTTGCCCTGCCAAGTCACGGCTCGCATCGACATTCCCCTTCCCTAACGGGTTCGAGTCGCAGCTGGTTCGTCGGTCTGAAATTCGTCACCGTCAGCCGACTCGCGCACCTGCCGGGCGAACCAGGCACATGCCGTGCGAGTAGATCCACTAAGGACAGGGATGAAGGCGGCGGTCACCTAGGGTCAGGTGAGGCCGCCGTGGTCGATGGCCGGCTACGGCACGGCCGACTTCGGGCGGGGGAAGCGAACCGGGTCACCGGGCACGGAGCGTGGCGGCGGGCCACCGCGCTCGGCCACCACCAAAGGAAGGCCGCGGCTCGGTCATCGGTGGTCACCTCCTTGGCTGCGGCGTACCACCGATGACCAGCGGCCAAACGGTGTCAGCCCTCCTGTTGCATCACTGCGAAGTTGAGCTGGCCCTGCTCGTCCTGCTGGACATCGAGGACCTTGTCGTCCAGGAACGTGGCCGCCTGCGGCTCCAGGAAAACCCTGGCCCCGCTGTCGGTGCCCAGCACCTGGTCTCCGTCTTCGGGCGCCGGTGCGATGGAGAGCGCGAGCTGCGCGCCCGACTCGTTTTCCTCGCGTACCGCGAACCGCAGCCCGGCCGCTTGCTGGCCGTCCTGCGACGTCAGTGCACTGATCGCCTCGGCGGCAGCGTCGGTCATGGCGAGCATGTCGGTGTTTCCCTTCGGTTGCTTGCAGCTGCCACCCTCCACCGTAGGCGTGCCCGCTCGAAAGCGCTGCCCCGGCCACGCAGCCGGGTCAGATCGCTTTCGCCACCACCCGCAGATCCGCGGCGAGCTCGGCGTACCCTCGCCTGCGTTCCTCGTCAGGAGCACGCAGCACAGCGGAGGGGTGAACCGTGGCGAGCGCCGCACTCACACCGCCAGGGCGGCCAGGCAGCTCGAGCAGTTCCCCCCGCCGCGCGCTGACTCGAAAGTCGAAGCCGAGCAGTGACTGCGCCGCTGTCGCGCCAAGGCACACGACGACCTCCGGCCCGACCACCTCCAGCTCGGCGAGCAGCCACGGCTTGCATGCCACGATCTGCGACCTGGACGGCTTCTTGTGGATCCGTCGGTTGCCCCGTTCGGCGGGTGTGAAGCGGAAGTGCTTGACGGCGTTGGTCACGTACACGGCGCCACGGTCGATACCGGACTCCTCCAGCGCACGGTCGAGCAGCCCACCAGCGGGACCGACGAACGGCTCGCCCGCGCGGTCCTCCCGGTCACCGGGCACCTCGCCGACCAGCATCACCCGCGCGTTCTCCGGCCCAGCTCCGAACACCGCCTGCGTGGCATCCCGGTACAGGTCGCAGCCTTGACACCCGCGCGCGGCCTTCCGCAGCGCGGCCAGGTTCCTTCCAGCGGGCAGGTAGTGTTGCGCCCCCTGTAACCCACCGGGTGAGCGCGCGCTCACTCGCTCTCCGGGTTGCGGATGGAATCGGCAACCGAGCCCCCTGCCTCGTCGGCGCCCTGCCCCCGACGCGCGGTCTCGCTGTCCGGTTCGATCGGCTCGTCGTAGGGCGGCATCCGCTCGGTTGTCTCGGTGAGATAGTCCACAGTGTCGTCCAGCTCCTCACCAGACGTGTCACCGATCGGGCGCTCGGG
Organism: Saccharomonospora amisosensis; assembly: GCF_011761185.1. Taxonomy (NCBI): domain Bacteria; kingdom Bacillati; phylum Actinomycetota; class Actinomycetes; order Pseudonocardiales; family Pseudonocardiaceae; genus Saccharomonospora; species Saccharomonospora amisosensis. Next base: position 3,645,798 of record NZ_JAAOYM010000001.1, read on the forward strand.
CACGCTCGGCTCCTCGACGTCCGGCCGCTCCTGGCGCACCCGCTGCTCCAGCGACTCGCCCTCCCGCTGCTCGGCGGGCGTCATGCCGTAGCGGGTGGCCTCGCTCCAGCGCTCGGGAGGCTCAACACCCTCCTCGAGCGGGTCGACGCGTATGCGGTCCTCGTCGAGGTCCTCCGCGCTGCTCAGCGCCGCGGGATCGGTTTCGGCGCTGTCCGGGGCGCCGGTGTCCTGTGGAGGGGTGACCGGATCGCTACCGTCGCTCATTCAGCTCCCTCCCTACAGCTGCCAACGGCTGAGGTAGCGCTGTACCCAGGCGCGGCGCTGGATAAACAGCTTGACCAGGCAAAGTCGGCGTGAAGCCACACCGCGACTCGCTTGCGTATACCGTGGGAAGCTTCCTACCGTGGAAGTGGCGGTTGAGCAGACAGCCGCACGGGGCGGGCATTGACTACCCGGCGCTACGCGAGACCCCCGCGCTGACGCTCTCCGCAAAGCCCGCCTGCGCCCCTGCCCGAAAGCTACGGAGGGACGACAGTGCGTAGCAAAGATCAAGAAATCATGACCACTCAGCCGACCGCGAAGACCCTGCCCGGTTCACTTGACACACACGGCATGCATATCGAGGCCGAACAGCGGTCGAGTGACGTGGTACTGGTGCGGGTGTCGGGCGAGGTCGACCTGCTCTCCGCTCCAGAACTCCGCCGCTGGGTCCGGGAGGCGATCAGTCCCGACATCGGTGTCGTACTCGAACTCGACGGCATCGGATTCCTCGGCTCAGCGGGCCTTTCGGTACTGGCCGAACTCTCTGAGCAGGCCGACCGCGAAGGTCTGCGGTGGGCGATCGTCGCCACCAAGCGGGTGGTGTTGCGCCCGCTCGAAGCCACTGGACTGGTCAGCCAGATGTCGGTGCACGGCAGCACCGAGGACGCGATCAATGCGCTGACCCGCCGGTAGCACGCAACAACTCGGCGACCTCGTCACCTTTTGCCGGTATGTCCAAATTCACAATGTCGTGAAGTCCTGACGGGTCGCCGGGCACGGTCCGTATCCACCGCCAGGCGGCACCAACCGTGCCCGCGCGGGTCCGGTTCCGTCGTTGTGACAGATGCCGCGCGACCCTTTCCACCAGCACACCCGGCGGTATGGTTCAGTCCTGCCGCACAGATCGAGGGCGTGGCCCGTGGGACGAGGGTGATCAGGTGAGCGACAACGCACCCGCCGAGCAAACCGAGCAGGCCGAGACCGAACCGGACTACCGATTCACACTCGCCAACGAGCGCACCTTCCTCGCCTGGATTCGCACGTCGCTCGGCCTGGTCGCGGGTGGGGTCGCGGTGCACCAACTGGTTCCCGGGCTCGCGCCGGCTCCCGTACGCAACTCGCTGGCGGGCATACTGATCGCGCTGGCCGCCGTACTGTCGGCGACCAGCTACCCGCACTGGCGCAGGGTTCAGCTCGCCATGCGGCGCGGCGGGCCGCTACCCCGCAGCCCGCTGACCATCCTGCTGGCCGCGGGCGTGCTCGTGATCAGCGTGTTCGCCGCCGTGCTGGTGATCACGGAATGACCGACGGGCTGCAACCCGAACGCACCGGCCTCGCCTGGCAGCGCACCGCGCTCGCCGCGGGAGCCGTCACGCTGATCCTGATACACAACGCCTCCCGCTCGGGGTGGGGAGCGTTCACCATCCCGGCGGCGATCTTGGGCACGGCGGCAGCGCTGCTGGCCATCGGCGGCACCATCCGGGAACGCGCGTTCGAACGCGGCGACACCACCTCACCGTCGAGGGCCACCCTTCCCGCGCTCGTCGCCTTGCTCATCACCGCGGCAGCCGTCGCCAGCTTCACCACCCTGTTGCTCTAGTGCTCGTTCACGGGGTGTTTTCCAAACGAGACCGGGAAAGTTTTTGTTGATATCTGGATAACCCGGTCGAAGCCGCCTAGGATCACACACAGTGGTCAACGGACTGGCTGGCTCCCCCGCACCTCTTGTTCGTGGCCTCGCCCCGCAAACACCGGCTGCCCTCGCCCCGGCGGTGGCCGCGAATCTTCTTCATGGCTTGGGAGCCGGCTATGGACAGTGTCGTTATCGCGACCGAAAGCATCCCCACCCCTACCGAGCAGTTGCCGCGGCAGCGCGACAATCCGCTGCGGCGGCCCGACATCGACCGTGTGGTCTCCGAGGCGGTACAGGGTGACTCCGCAGCTGTTCGTCAACTGATCGCCCTGATCACGCCGATCATCACGCGCTACTGCCGAGCCCGGCTCGGTCTGCGCGACCTTGCCTACGTCTCGGCCGACGACGTCGCGCAGGAGATCTGCTTCGCCGTACTGCGTGCCCTGCCCAACTACCAAGATCGTGGTGGGTCGTTCCTGTTCCTGGTGCACGCCATCGCGTCCAACAAGGTATCGGACGCATACCGGCTGCTCTCCCGTGACCACAGCGAGCCAACGCCAGAGGTACCCGAGCCGATCGTCAGGGACAACGAACCTGAGCGCCATGCGCTCAACACAGACCTTGGGCACCGGCTCAACCAGTTGCTGGCTCGGCTGCCATCGACCCAGCGCGAGATCCTCATCCTGCGCGTGGTGGTCGGGTTGTCCGCGGCGGAGACGGCGCAGGCACTTGGCCTTTCCCCTGCCAACGTGCGCACCTCCCAGCACAGGGCACTGACCCGGCTGCGGGCACTGATCAGCCTGGAAGGCGAGTTCTGACGGGTTTCCCGGCGGCCCGCCGAAAAGACACCGGGTGCATACCGTGGCAGGGTCTGATGAACGACCAGCTCATCGCACATTTCAGGGCGCACTGCTTCCGACTGGATCACCTGTTCGACGAACGGTACAGGGCAGCGAGCAAGCGCGTGGAAAGCCTGCGAGCTCCCACGACAACCCGCTGTGGCGCCCCTGGCTACGGCTGGCGTTTCCGCAAACGGCAGGGGCCAGCGTAGCGAGCAGCACACCTGCCAACCGCGTACCAGCCCTGCGCGACTAGGTAGGGAGCATCCCTATCCCAGGCAGTCGAATCCCAACCCCGCTCGCTGCCACCGGCGAACCCGCCCATGGCCTGGCGTAGCAGGGCGGTCCCGTTTGACGATGCCGGGAACACGAAGGGTGTCCGACTCCGTTCTGAGGGGCGGCGTCAGCACATGTTCGCACGATCTTTAGAGTTGTCTCGAAGCGGTTGAGCAGACAGCCGCAGCGCGCCAGGCACATCCGGGAGGGCGACGACAACGCCTGGCGCTCGCGCGAAGCGAGAATGCTGTGTGCCGCGCCACCGCGATCTTCGACGCTGGTCGCCGCCGCTTCACGGCGTCCTGGGCTTCGCGCGCGTTGTCGCGCCTGCAGACAGAGGGAGCCGCTATGAAGCCAGAGCAGAACGTGCCAGTGTCGCCTCGCGACCGCGCACGCTGAACAGGCGGGACGCGCGTGGGCCACACCACGGAAGACCGGCAGTTCGCTGGGGAGGACGACCTGCGTAGCCAGGTGGCGCGCCTGCAGGACGAGCTCACCGGGCTGCGTCGAGCACTGCGCACCCGGGCGACCATCGAACAGGCGATGGGAGTACTCGTCGTCGCGCACCGCTGCTCACCGCAACAAGCTTTCCGTGTGCTTGTCCGGCTGTCGCAGCAGCACAACATCAAACTGCACCGAATCGCGCAGGTGCTCGTGCGGCTGGCCTCCCGGGTCGAACCCGCACAGATCGAACCTCTGCTGCGCCGCGCGGTGGACACCGGCTCGGTGCCGGTGGAGGCGGCGCTGACCACCTCCGACCCCGAACCCGGCACCGACCAGATCGTGCTCGACCTCGCCCGCAGACTCGTCGACGCCAAGGAGACCGACGAGATCGAGCGAACGATCACCGCCCTGTACGAACTGCTGGTGGAACGGGGGTGGGTTCCCCCCTACGACGTGCTGGCCAGCCTGACCGTCGAGGCCTAGTTCCTCGGTGCCGCCTCCCGCAGCGCGGGCAGCACACTGCGCTTGGCGGCATCGAGGAACTCGTCCTGGTGCTGTCCACCGATCTGCACGAGCGCCAGATCCGTGAACCCCGCCTCCCAGAACGGCCGAGCGGACTGGACCACCCGCTCCACGTCGGAACCGCACGGGATGGCCGCAGCCACGTCGTCCTTCGTCACGAACTGGGTGGCACCCGCGAACGCCGCCGTGCCCGGCAGTTCGGCGTTGACTTTCCAGCCGCTGCCGAACCACCTGAACTGCGCATGGGCCCTGTCCACGGCGGCCGCCCTGTCGTTGTCCCAGCACACCGGCAACTGCGCGATCTTGCGGCTCGGCTCCTCGCCCGCGTCCGCCCGCCGGGCGTCCCAACCACGGCACAGCTGCGACTGCGGCTGTACCGCGATCATCGCGTCGGCCATCGGGGCGAACCGGCGCACCGACTGCTCGCCGGAAACCGCCACCCCGATTGCAGGCCGCACCGGCGGCAGATCCCACAGTTTGGCCGAGTCCACGCGGTAGTGATCGCCGGAGAAGTTGGTGTAGCCGCCGTCGAACAGTGAGTGGATGATCCGCACCGCCTCGCCGAGCATCTCGTGTCGCACGTTCACCGGCGGCCACCCGTTCCCGACGATGTGTTCGTTGAGGTTTTCCCCCGCTCCGAGGCCGAGCAGGAATCTGCCGTCCGACAGCAACTGGACCGTCGCCGCCTTCTGTGCCACGACGGCCGGGTGGTAACGCATCGTCGGACACGTCACGAACGTCGCCAGCTCCACCCGGTCGGTCACCTGCGCCACCGCTCCCAGCACGCTCCATGCGTAGGGTGAGTGGCCCTGCGAGTCCAGCCACGGCGAGTGATGATCGCTCATCACCTCGAAGTCGAAACCGGCCTGCTCGGCCGCCGACGCGTGCCCCACCAGCTCACGCGGGCCTGCCTGCTCGGTGAGCAGCGTGTATCCGAAACGCACTACTCCCCCTGTTCGGTCGGCGTCTCGTCAACGACAGCTTCAGCTCGCGGTGGGCTGCAGCTTCTTGCGCCTTGCGATCGCGTCCCTGCGCTCGGTCTCGTCAAGGCCTCCCCAGACCCCGAACGGCTCCTGAACGGTCAGCGCATGGTGCCTGCACTGCACGATCACCGGGCACGTGCGGCAGATTTCCTTGGCCCGTGCCACCCTGTCGGCACGGGCGAACCCACGTTCCCCGTCCGGGTGGAAGAACACGGAGCTGTCGAGGTTGCGGCAGTTGCCGTGTCGCTGCCACTCCCAGACCTCGGCGACAGGAGTGGGCAGGCGGGACGTGTCCGCCATCGGTGTGATCACCTCCGTGCTCTCGATGAACCGCGTTGCTGCGGCCGTGTACCCCGGTTGCGAGAACCTCACACCTCAGGTAGCCGGGCGGTTCTCGTCTTCTTCGTCCAGCGGGACCGGTACGGCCTGCTCGGCGACGTCGGCGGGGTTGGCCTCGAACGGAACCCGCATCCCGGCCCGGTCCACATCCCCCTCGTCGCCGCCGCCCACCGGTTCGCGTTGCTCATCGGCATCCGCATCGGGCACCAGGTCGTGGTTCTCGGTCATGATCGGATACGTACCCGCCCTCGCCGGTTTCCAATCCGATCGCCTCGGGGTACACCACGGCCACCGTGAACGTGATCAACAGCACCTGGCCGGTCGCCCCGTCGGTCGTTGTCCTCGCCGTCGCCGCCGCCGTCATCGGGATCTTCGGCGTGCGGCTGGCGAGAGTTGTCGACCGCCTCGCCGACCACACCGGCCTCGGTGAGGCGATAGCGGGCATGGTGCTGCTCGCCGGATCTACCTCGCTGGCGGGACTGGTGGTGAGCATCCTCGCCGCGACATCGAGCAACGCCAGCCTCGCCATGAGCAACTCGGCGGGCGGCATCGCCGTCCAAACGGCGTTCATCGTGGTGGCTGACCTGGCCTACCGCAGGGCGAACCTGGAACACGCCGCCGCCTCACTCGCGAACGTGTTCAGCAGCCTTGTGCTGATCGTGATGCTGGCGATCGTGCTGCTCGGTACCACCTCCCCGGACTGGGCACCGCTGGGCGTGCACCCGGCGACCGTGCTACTGGTGCTGTGCTACCTCTACGGCCTTGCGCTGACCCGCAAGGTCGGCCAGGACCCGATGTGGCGCCCCACTCGAACATCGGCGACCCACGAGGACACGCCGGACCAGGCGGACTCGACCGAACGACTTCCCGTGCTGTGGGCCAAGTTCGCGGCGCTGGCCGGGGTGATGCTGGTCGCGGGCTTCGGCGTAGGGCGGGCCGGGGTGTCGCTCAGCGAGCACGGCGCGCTGTCAGGAACCGCGGTGGGGACGCTGTTGACCAGCGTGTCCACCTCACTGCCGGAGCTGGTCACCACCCTGGCGGCGGTGCGGGCGGGTGCGCTCACTCTGGCTGTGGCGGGCATCGTCGGTGGCAACACGTTCGACCTGCTGTTCATCGCCGCCGCCGACATCGCCTATCCCGGCGGCTCGCTGTACCACGCCCTCACGCGCACGGACGAGTTCGTGCTGGCGTGGACGATGCTGCTGGTCGGGATCATCGCGGCCGGGCTCATTCGGCGGCAGCGAGGCGGGATCGGGTTCGAGGGGATCGCCGTCCTGCTGACCTACGTCGCGGGGGTCGTGGTGGTGTCCATCGGCTGAGGAACGCGCGCCGCCCCTGATGTGTGGAAGTGGAAGTCGCCGGGGTCCACGCGGCGGGTGCGCAGCCAGTACCGCCAGGTGAAACCGGGCCAGATGGTGCGGTTGACACCTCGGGAGTCGAGGTACCAGCTGCGGCACCCGCCCGTCGACCACACGCCCCTGGCGAGCTGGCGCTGGATCTGGCTGTTGAACCGGCGCTGCGCTCGCTCACGTACCTCGATGGCGGCGGCTCCGCGCAGCCCCGTGAGCCGGATGGCCTCCGCCACGTAGCGGATCTGCGATTCGATCATGAACACGACCGAGTTGTGCCCGAGCCCGGTGTTGGGTCCCAGCAGCAGGAACAGGTTGGGGAAGCCCGCCACGGTGATCCCGAGGTGGGTCTGGATGCCCTGCGAACGCCACAACGTCGCCAGGTCGCGGCCGTTGCTGCCCCGTACGTCGAGGTGCTCCAGCGCCTCGGTGACCTTGAAGCCCGTGCCGAAGATGATCGCGTCGACCTCTCGCTCGACACCGTCGCCGTCCACGATTCCGGAAGCGCTGACCCGGCTGATACCCGTCGTGACAAGCTCGACGTTGTCCCGGGTGAGCGTGGGGTAGTAGGTGTTGGAGCCCAACACCCGCTTGCAGCCGAGGGTGTAGTCGGGCGTCACCTTCCGTCGCAGCCGCGGGTCTGGGATCTGCCGCTCGATGTGCCGTTTCGCCAACCGCTCACCGAGTTGCAACAAGCCGGGACGGCCGTTGAACCCCACGGCGAAGCTCTCGTTGAGCCAGTACAGCGCCGCACGGTATGCCGCCAGGGTGGCCGGGAAGCGACGGAACAGCCGCTTGCGACGCTGCGGAATCTCGCCCTCCGGCCTCGGTAACACCCACGGCGGCGTTCGCTGGTACACGTCCAGCCGTGCCACGCGGGGCGCGATCTTGGGCACGAACTGCACGGCGCTGGCACCGGTGCCCACCACCGCCACCCGCTTGCCGTCGAGCGGGTAGTCGTGTTTCCAGCGGGAGGAGTGGAACGTGGTGCCCGCGAAGTCCTGGAGGCCGGGTAGCGCGGGGACGTTCGGTACGTGCAGCGCGCCCGTGCCGTCGACGAGGAAGGTGCCGCTGAACTCCTCGCCACCGGCGGTGCGCAGTCGCCAGCGGCAGGCATCGTCGTCCCAGCGGGCGCCGGTGACCTCGACTCCGAACCGGATGTGCTCGGCGACGCCGTGGTCGTCGGCGAGCCTGCGCAGGTATCGCCAGATTTCCGGTTGTTCGGAGAACGATCGGCTCCAGTCCGGGTTCTGCGCGAAGGAGAACGAGTACATGTGCGAACGGATGTCGCAGGCACAGCCGGGATAGGTGTTGTCCCGCCAGGTCCCGCCGAGGTCGTCGGCCTTCTCCAGGATCACGAAGTCGTGCCTGCCCGCCTGTTTCAGCCGGATGGCCATGCCGAGGCCGGAGAACCCCGAGCCGATGATCACCACTCCGGTCGCCACACCGTCCATGACCGCACCGCCTCGTCGGGGCCCGTACTTTACCGGTTACCGCCGGTATCCGTTACCTGGCGTACTATCCGGCTCGTGGCAGAAGGTGTCAACCGCCGGGACGGTCGAGCGGAACGGTGGCGCGACCACCGCGCGGCCCGTCGTGCTGCCTTCGTCGATGCCGCGTTCCGCGCGCTGGACGAGCACGGCCCCGACGCCGGAATGGCACACCTCGCCAGCGCGGCCGGGGTGTCGAAGCCACGGCTGTATCGCCACTTCGCGGACAAGGCCGACCTCGTCGCCGCCGTGGCCGAGCGGGTCGTGTCGCTGGTGTGGTGCCGCCTCGAGCCCGCACTGCGAGAACCGGCGCCACCACGCGTGCGGGTACGCGAGGGGGTTCGCGCCTATCTCGGCGTCGTCGCGGAGCACCCCAACGTCTTCCGCTTCCTGTGCCGCCACCGCTACGCCGAGCAGGCCTCCAGGGACCGCCGGGTCGCCGCCACGGTGATCGCCACGATGCTCTCCGACCAACTGGACGGCTTCGGTATCGAGTCGGAGGGCGTGCGGCCGTGGGCACACGGCCTCGTCGGCGCGGTGGAGGCGGCGGGCAGCTGGTGGCTCGACCATCCCGGGATGGACATCGAGCAGGTCACCGACTACATCACCACGCTCGTGTGGGGCGCGCTGGAAGCCGCGCTACGGGAGGAAGGGGTGCCGCCCGGCGGCGGGTTCCACGGCACCGGCAACACACCGCAACCGGCGAGAGGAAGGCAGGCGCATGGCAGCCGATCGTGAACACGACCTGGTGTTGTTCGGGGGCACGGGCTTCACCGGCACGCTGACGGCGGAGTACCTGGCGCGCCACGCACCCGAGGAATGCCGGTGGGCGCTGGCCGGCCGCAACCGGGGCAAGCTCGAGGCGCTGCGCGACCGGCTCGCCTCGATCAACCCCCGGTGTGCCTCGCTTGCGCTGCTGCACGCAGACGTCACCGAACCGAAGTCGCTGGCCGAAGTGGCCGCGTCCGCCCGGGTCGTGGCCACCACGGTTGGCCCGTACCTGCACTACGGCGAACCGCTGGTGGCCGCGTGCGCACGGGAGGGCACCGACTACGTCGACCTCACCGGCGAACCCGAGTTCGTCGACCGCATGTACCTGGCCCACCACGAAACCGCACGCGAAAGCGGCGCTCGCCTGGTACACGCGTGCGGCTTCGACTCGGTACCGCACGATCTCGGCGTGTACTTCACCGTGCGGCAGTTGCCCGCGGGCGTGCCGCTGACCGTGGAAGGTCAGGTGCGGGCGCGCGCCGAGTTCTCAGGCGGGACCTACTCCTCAGCGCTCACCGCGTTCTCCCGCGCTCGGCAGATGGCGCGAACGGCAAGGCAGCGCAGGGCGATCGAGCCACGCGCCGAAGGCAGGCGGGTCCACCTGCCCAGTTGGCCGCCGAGCAGGGACAGCGACACCGGCAACTGGCTGGTTCCGCTGCCGACGATCGACCCGAGCGTCGTCGGCCGCTCCGCCGCCGCGCTCGATCGCTACGGCCCCGACTTCACCTATCGGCATTACGCGGCGGTGAAGCGGCTGCCTACGGTCATAGCGGCGGGGCTGGGACTCGGGACGCTCGCGCTGCTGGCGCAGGTGCCGCCCGCTCGCCGGACGCTGGCAGGGCTGCGCAAGCCCGGCGAGGGGCCCAGCCAGCACAAACGGTCGCGGTCGTGGTTCAGCGTGCGCTTCGTCGGCGAAGGCGGCGGTAAGCGCGTCGTCACCGAGTTCGCGGGTGGTGATCCCGGTTACGACGAGACGGCGAAGATGCTCGCCGAGTCGGCGCTGTGCCTGGCCTTCGACGACCTGCCCGACACCTCCGGCCAGGTCACCACCGCGGTGGCGATGGGCGACGCGCTGCTGGATCGCCTCACGGCCGCGGGCATGACGGTAAGGGTGGTCAGCCGGTAGCGAGGCGCACGATCACGGCGTCACCAACCTCCGCACCACGGCGTCGGCGAGCAGCCTGCCCGCGTCGGTGAGTACGGCCCTGCCCCGCCGCAACGCGGGCGACTCCAGCAGCCCATCGGCAGCGGCGGCGCGGGCCTGCCGGACTCCGGCCTCGTCGAGCGCGTCGAACGGCAACCCGTCGGCCAGCCGGAGTTCGAGCATGACCCGCTCAAGGTAGCGATCGGCAGCCGTGAGTTCCTCGCTACCCGCTACCGGCGGCTGTGCCCGCTCCAACAGTGCCGCGTACCGGGCCGGGTGCTTGACGTTCCACCAGCGCACCCCTCCGACGTGGCTGTGCGCGCCAGGGCCCGCGCCCCACCAGTCGCCGCCCAGCCAGTACCCGAGGTTGTGCCTGCACCGTGCCCGCGGGGAGGCCGCCCAGTTCGACACCTCGTACCAGCGCAGTCCCGCCTGCCGCAGGGTTTGGTCGATGAGTTCGTAGTCGGCGGCGAGCACGTCGTCGTCCGGTGCGGGCAGCTCGCCCTTGCGGACCCGTCTGGCCAGCGCCGTGCCCTCCTCGACGATCAGCGCGTAGGCGGAGACGTGGTCAACCCCGGCGCTGAGCACGGCATCGAGGGAGGCGCGCAGATCCTGGGTGCGCTCCCCCGGTGTGCCGTAGATCAGGTCGAGGTTGACGTGCTCGAAACCGGCAGCGCGTGCCTCTCGCGCGGCCGCGACGGGGCGGCCGGGAGTGTGCACCCGGTCGAGTGCGCGCAGCACGTGCGGCGCGGCCGACTGCATACCGAGCGACACCCGTGTGTAGCCCGCCTCACGGATGCCAGCGAAGAACTCCGAGGAGGTCGACTCCGGGTTCGACTCCGTGGTCACCTCCGCACCCTCGGCCAGCCCGAAGGAGTCGCGCACCGCGTCGAGAACGCGGCCCAACCCCTCGGCACCGAGCAGCGAGGGTGTGCCACCACCGACGAACACCGTGTCGGCGCGGGGCGGCGAGCCCAGCATCCGAGCGGCAAGCTCCAACTCGCGCCGCAGCCCCGCCAGCCACGAGCCGGGTGAGGCGGCCGAACCCAGCTCGCCTGCGGTGTAGGTGTTGAAGTCGCAGTAACCGCAGCGGGTCGCGCAGAACGGCACGTGCACGTACACGCCGAACGGCCGCTGCCCCAGGCCACGCAGCGCGGACTCGGGCAACGTGAACACCGGCGCGGAGCTTGCGGGGACCTCGACCACGCCTTCCAGTGTGGCACTGCCCCAACCGCGGTCGTCCGCCTATCGCCAGCCGACCGTGATGGGCCTGTGGGGCCGGTCGAGGAAGAACCGGCAGAGGGCCGGATCGGTCGAGCCCGCTGCGGAGGCGGGGATCTCGAACCAGACCTCCCGGTTTCGGTGTCGCTCGCTCCAGACGCGAACTTCCCCGGCGACGCGGGTAGCGAGGTCGGCTCCACTGTCGCCGTGGCCGATGACGCCGACCTCCATGATCCGGCCGCCACTCGAAGTGTGTCCGACGGCACGCCACGTCAGGTAGGCAAGCTCCCGATCGCCGGGCACGGCCGTCGTCGCCTTCTCGAACATCGGCTCGATCAGCCCGGCATCGATCGCGGATCGCTCCACCGAGATCGCGCACAGGCCGGTTTCGAAGACACACGAAAGCCACAGATTGAGCCATTCCACCGACTGCATGGGCCCGAAGGTGACGCCGGTCCATGCCTCGAACCGGGGTCGGGCGAGCACCCCAAGCAGGCAGGCAGGGTCGATGCGGTGCTCGCCGTAAAGCCGCAGCTTCACCGCCGCGTCGGCGGTCAGCGGTATCCACCACCGCGGGTCGTCGGCGATTCCCTCCCGCAGCGGCACGAATCCGCACATCTGACTGTCCACGCCGCGCCAGCCGCCTTCGTCGTCCCGCTCGAACGCGATCGAGCGGGAGACGCTACCTCGGATTCGCAGCGGCACCACCAGCCTGCCCCGGGGCGCGAGTTGCTCGAGCCAGGCGTCCGGGATGCCGTAGCCCCCACGGTGGCCAGGATGCGGTCGAACGGTGCGCCGGGCCGGTGGCCGAGCGCGCCGTCGCCGAGCACCACCTCCACGTTGCCCACCCCGGCGGCGGCCAGTCGCCGCCGGGCGTGGTCGACCAGGTCGGTGTCGACGTCGATCGATGTCACATGCCCGGCAGGCCCTACCAGGTGTGCGAGCAACGCGGCGTTGTAGCCGGCACCGGCACCGATCTCGAGCACGCGCTGACCGGGCTTGATGTCCAGCTGCCCGAGTTGAAGTGCCACGATCGAAGGCTGCGACAGGCAGCTCAGCACCTGCCCGTCGGCGGCTCGTTTCGTCACGACTATCGCGTTGTCGTACGCCTCCCGCAGGGTGGCGTCCGGCACGAAGTGGTGGCGCTCCACCAAACGCAGCGCGCGTTCGACGTCACGGCCCACCACGTAGCCCTCGGCTTCGATCTGCTTGACCATCGCGTCCCGCAGGGACTCGGGGGAAGTCGCGTTCATCGGAACCTCTCGCTCAACGGCGATGCCGATTCTGGCTCAGCACCGGCGACAACTGGCGAAGCGTCGACTCGCAGGGCAGCGCCGCCCCCAGAGAAGTCAGGAATCCATTCCCGCCCGGTCGAGCAGGTCGGCCAGGGTCTCCAGCTCGCCCAGTCCGGTGAGCGCGCCCGCCAGCAGCGGCACCTCGATCACGCCAGCACCGTCGAAGCGCTCCCGCACCCGAGCCAGCACCTCCTGCTGCTGCCCCCTTCGGCGAGCGAGCACCCCGGTCTCCTCGGCGGGAAGCACCCGGTTGACGATCACGGCCGCGAGCCGCATCCCGCCCTCGACCAGGGTGTCGGCCGCGCGCAGGGTCTCGGCGAGCGGCAGGTACTCGGGCACGAGCACGAGGTGCACCCGCGCGTCGGCGGCCAGCCGCTCGCGCATCCACTCCATCCGCGCTCTGCGGGCATGCAGCCGTTCCAGCAGCGGGTCGGGCTCGTCCCTGGTCTCGGCCAGCATCCCTGCCACCAGCCGGTCGATGCGACCGGCCTTCTCCCGTTGCCGGGCCAACCCCTCGATCCACGGGGTGAGCAGTTCGGGCAAGCTGAGCAGCCGCAGCATGTGTCCGGTGGGTGCGCTGTCCACCACCACTCGGTCCCAGCGATCGCCGAGGCCCTCGACGAGTTCGGTGAGCCGGTCCAGCAGCGCGGACTCCAGCGTCCCGGGAGCCTCGGCAGCCCGCGCGAGGTGCCGCTCCACGGCGGGCAGCACCTCCAGCGGCACGGCGTGCCTGGCGTCCTCCGCGATCTCGGCGACACGCCGCTGCGCCTGCCGCTCCCCGCTGATCTCGGCCGCCCACAGGCCCGCCGCGACCTCGGTCGGTTCGTCGGATACCGGTGTCGCCAGCGCGTCACCGAGCGAGTGAGCGGGGTCGGTGGACACCACGAGCGTCCGGTGTCCCTTGCGTGCCTGCGACAGCGCGTACGCCGCCGCCATGGTGGTCTTGCCGACGCCGCCCTTGCCGCCGAAGAAGCGGATCAACAACACACCCCGGGATCTCCGAAACTCTCCCTGCCCATGCGCCGATGCCACTCGTGCACATCGACGACCAGGTAAGGGATGAGATCCAGTGTCTCGTATGCGACGGGATTGTCCACGCCGAGTGACTCCAGCATCACCAGGGCGCGCAGTGTGTCCTGCTGCTTGCGGGCCTCCCGCCGCAGCCCCTGCCGCCAGCGGGCGACGAAAACCTGGTCGTGGCTGGTCTCCACCCGTCGCCAGGTGGAGACCAGCCAGGACCTGACACTCACCTTTCCGGTTCCGGCTCCGGCTCCGGCTGCGGGGCCGGCGCCTCGGTGCTGGAGGTCCAGCTCTTCCACAGCGCGATCGCGGCCTCGACGATCAGCCAGATCGCCAGCAGGAAGATGATCGCGTCCAGCGGCGCGAGCACCCACTGCTTCTCCTCGATGAAGTTTGCGAGGTTCTCCACGAGCGCCCAACTGGTCATCGCCAGCAGGAACACCAGGGGAATGAGCACGGCAAGCGGGTTACGCCGGTTCCTGGTCACCCAGACCGCGATGACGGCGAGCGCCAGACCAGCCGTGAGCTGGTTGGTGGTGCCGAACAGTTGCCACAGCACTCCGAAGGTGTATCCCGCGTCGCCCCCGCCCGGCAGCAACGCCATCACCAGCGGCACGAGCACCGCGATCGCCGTCGCGACCGTGACGTTGCGTGAGATGGCCCTCGCACCCGCGATCTCGGCGATCTCCTGGACGATGTAGCGCTGCAAGCGCACGCCGGTGTCCATGGTGGTGGCCGCGAAGCTGATCACCACGATCGCCGCGAAGATCACGCCGATCGACGTGGGCACCCCGATGTTGCTCGCGAAGTTCGCGATGCCCTGCACGAAGTTGCCGGCCGCGCCACCGGAAGCGGTCGAGAAGTCGGCGTAGAGCTCGTCCCACTCCGCCGTTGTGGCCACCACGCCCGCGGTGGCGGCCAGGATCGACGCCGTGGCGAGCGAGCCCTCGCCCACGGCACCCATGTAGCCGACATAGCGGGCGTCGGTCTCCTTGTCGAGCTGTTTCGATGTCGTCCCCGACGACACCAGGCTGTGGAACCCGGAGATGGCCCCGCAGGCGATGGTGATGAACAGGAACGGGAACCAGCTCGGCGAGCCCTCCGGGGTGTCGTTGAACGCGGGGGCGACGATCTGGTCCATCCCGACGGCGATGCCGAGGCCAACCACACCGAGCGCGATGAACAACTGGTGGGAGTTGATGTAGTCACGCGGCTGCAACAGCACCCACACCGGTAGCCGCGAAGCGATGAAGGTGTAGGCGAACAGCAGGATGACCCAGATGTTGCGCTCGGTGAACAGCCCGTCCTCGGCTGCGATACCGGCGAGCGAGATCGGCAGCACCTGACCGAGCAGGATGGACACGTACAGCAGGATGACGCCGACGATCGAAGGGAGCAGCGCCGCGCTGCGCGTGCGGTAAATGTACTGGCCGATCCCGATCGCGAGCGGGATCTCCAGCAGGATCGGCAGCACCGCCTCCGGGTTGGCGACGAAGAGGTTGCCGATCACCACGGCGAACACCGCGTTCACCAGGGTGAGCAGGAAGAAGATGATCAGCAGGAAGAGGGTGCGCGCCCGCTTGTTCACGACTTCCTTGGCCAGCGTGCCGATGCTCTTGGCCCGGTGCCGCACGGAGACCACCAGCGCGCCGAAGTCGTGCACGCCCGCGGCGAAGATGGTGCCGAGCACCACCCACGCCAGCGCCGGACCCCAGCCCCAGAACACGGCGATCGCGGGTCCAACGATCGGCGCCGCACCGGCCACCGAGGTGAAATGGTGACCGAACAGAACGTGCTTGTTGGTTGGCATGAAATCGATCCCGTCGCGCATGCTGTGCGCGGGGGTCACAAAAGCGGGATCGAGGGCGTACACCTTTTTGGCAAGGTACGCCGAGTAGTAGCGGTAACCGAAATAGAACAGGACGGCTACAGCTAGTGCGACGACGATGGCTGGCATGCCGACTTCTCCACGAACACCGTTAGCGGGGCTTCTGACGGACAGGCACGGTAACAGCGACTTGACATTCTGGTAAGGGCTACGTTGATGAACGCACTTATTCCGTTATGGCGGCGAGCGATCACGGCCGAGGTTTGCTGGCTCACGGCCGAGGGCGAACCGGCCGCGCTGGCGGCCACCCCGCTGCTGGACCGCGACGTGCCCTGCGTGGCGTTGCCCTACGCCCGCGCGGGCGAGGTGGCACGCCTGCGAGACGCCGAGCAGGTCGCCTTCGCCGTCACCGACTCGCGATCGCTTCGTCCCGGCGTGCCTGCGGTGGCGGCGGTGGGATCGGTCAGTGTCCTCGACGACACAGAAGGTGACCACTTCGTCGTCGAGTTGCTGAAGCAGGAACTGGTCAAGTTCCCGCCCTCGCGAACGCTGGCGGACAGCCCGCTGCTGTGCAGGGAGAACTGGTGGTGGCTGCCGCGGCTGATCATCCGCCTGGAACGGGTGACCCAACTGCTCGAACTACCGCCGCGCACCAACCCGGCACGGCACGGGCTGTTGGTACGCGAGCGAGACGCGACGCTGGCGCCGGGAGTGGTCGAGGTGCTCGACGGGCAGCTCGACCGGGTCCCGCTGCGCGACGCCGGAGGAAACGACCTGCGCGGCGACGGCGGCCCGGCGCTGGTCTTCGGCTACGACTACTCGATGCCGGACCTGGAACGCTGGGAGACGTGGTCGCGCGGCGGCAGGCTGCTCGGCGACGAACTCGTCGTCGAACAGCGGTCGGGGTCGCCCGAAGCCGACCTGTCCCCGCTGTCGCTGCGCAGCCGTGTGCGCAGGCAGCGGGAGCTGTCGCGGGAATGCAAGCGCAACATTGTAGCGGTACAGCGGCGCGGGTGAGTCCAGCTTTCCCAGCATGCGGGCGGCCGTGGACCATGTTTCGGGCACCGTGGCAGCCTGACCCGGTGACTACAGCAGGTGTGTGCCTCGTGGTGCGGCGCCACGTCGACTACCTGCGCGTCTCCAGCAGTCTCTGCCGGCGCTGACTTCGCGCGCCGATTGCCTTCGACCGGACAAATCGGACGCCGAACGTGCCGCGACTGCCTTTCGAACGGGCTAGGACACCCTCGCCCGCCGCGGTGACGCACGGCGTCCGCCACATGCACCCACCGCCGCAGGAGGACGAGACAGATGGCCCCCAACGCAGGCCACACCGCGAAGACCAGACAGCGGCGCGGCGAGGGCCAGTGGGCCCTCGGCTACCGCGAGCCGCTGAACCCCAACGAACGCTCCAAGAAGGACGATCCGCCGCTCAACGTACGAACCCGCATCGAGAACAACTACGCACACCGTGGCTTCGACGCCATTGACCCCGGTGACCTGCGCGGGCGGTTCCGCTGGTTCGGCCTGTACACCCAACGCAAACCCGGCATCGGCGGTGGGAGGACCGCGGTGCTGGAGCCGGAGGAACTCGACGACCGCTACTTCATGCTGCGGGTACGCATCGACGGCGGCGCGCTGACGACCGAGCAGTTGCGGCTGCTGGGCGAGCTGTCCCAAACCTACGCCAGGGATACCGCCGACATCACCGACCGGCAGAACATCCAGTACCACTGGATCTCCATCGAGGACGTTCCCACGATCTGGCGGAAGCTGGAGTCGGCAGGCCTGACCACGATGGAGGCCTGCGGCGACAGCCCGAGGGTGATTCTGGGCTCGCCGGTGGCGGGAATCTCGGCGGACGAAGTCATCGACGCGACCCCGGCCATCGAGGAGATCCGCCGCCGCTACGTCGGTGACCCCAGCCTCGCCAACCTGCCGCGCAAGTTCAAGACCGCCATCTCCGGCCAGCAGGACGTCGCACACGAGATCCACGATGTCGCGTTCGTCGGGGTCGAACACCCCGATCACGGTCCTGGTTTCGACCTGTGGGTGGGCGGCGGGCTGTCCACCAACCCGATGCTCGCCGTGCGACTGGGGGCCTGGGTGCCACTTGCCGAGGTACCCGAGGTGTGGGCCGGTGTCGTGAGCGCCTTCCGCGACTACGGATACCGCAGGTTGCGTTCCCGCGCCCGCATCAAGTTTCTGGTCAAGGACTGGGGTGCGCAGCGCTTCCGCGAGGTGCTGGAGCGCGAATACCTCGGCCGCGCACTGCTCGACGGTCCTCCACCTCGAGTTCCCGAACACCCTGTCGATCACGTGGGGGTTCACCCTCAGGTGGACGGCAGGTACTACGTCGGTGGCGCCCCGGTGGCGGGCCGGGCGTCAGGCTCGATGCTGATCGCGACCGCCAAAGCCGCCGAGCGCGCGGGCGCGGGCCGGGTTCGACTGACACCGCAGCAAAAACTTGTGGTGCTGGACGTGCCGCACGGCGAGGTCGAGGGACTGCGCGCGGAGTTGTCCGAAGCGGGCCTTCGTACCGATCCCTCACCATGGCGGCGGGGCATCATGGCCTGCACGGGTATCGAATTCTGCAAGCTCGCCATCGTCGAGACCAAGGCGAAGGCCAACGCACTGGTCGCTGACCTGGAACGCAGGCTGGCCGACATTACCGGCGGCATCGAGGACCCGGTAAGCATTCATCTCAACGGCTGTCCCAACTCCTGTGCCCGTATTCAGGTCGCCGATATCGGTCTGAAGGGCCAGATCGTCACCGACGCCGAAGGCAGGCAGGTGGAGGGATTCCAGGTGCATCTCGGCGGTGGTCTTGGTCTTGACGCCGGGTTCGGCCGCAAACTTCGCGGACACAAGGTCACCGCCGCCCAACTGACGGACTACGTGGAACGGGTGGTGCGCAACTTTGTCACCCAACGACAAGAGGGAGAGCGGTTCGCGCAATGGGCCGCGCGCGCGGAGGAAACCGCACTGACATGACGGATTCCGCACCGAACTTTACGCCCAGCCGCGCTACGCCCTTCTACTGTCCGTACTGTGGCGACGAGGATCTCCGACCGCGGGACAACGCCGCCTGGCTGTGCACGTCCTGCCGAAGGGTGTTCTCGGTGACATTCGTCGGTCTGCATATAGCGGAGGTGAGTCGATGACCGCGGCGGCTTCGACCGAACAGTTGAAAGCCACGGCGGCCGAGGCTGGCAGGCGACTCGCGGACGCGAGCGCCGAAGAGGCGCTGCGGTGGGCGGTCGAACGGTTCGGCGACGACCTCATCGTCGCGTCGAACATGCAGGACGCGGTGCTTATCGATCTCGCGGTCAAGGTGAAACCCGATGTGTCGGTGCTTTTCCTTGACACCGGCTACCACTTCGCGGAGACGATCGGCACCCGCGATGCGGTCGACACCGTTTACCCACACATCCGAATCGTCAACGCATTGCCCGAGCAGACGGTGGCGGAGCAGGACTCCGAGTACGGCCCGAAACTGCACGATCGCGACCCCAACAAGTGTTGTCACCTGCGCAAGGTGGTCCCGCTGCGTGCGACGCTCGCGCGATACTCGTGTTGGGTGACAGGGGTGCGCAGGGTGGACGCGCCGACCAGGGCCAACACCCCGATCGTCGGCTGGGATGAGCGCAACGGGCTGGTGAAGGTGAACCCCATCGCGGCATGGACTGACGAGGAGTTCGACGACTACCTGTCGCGCAACGGGATACTACAGAACCCGTTGGTCGGTGAGGGCTATCTCTCGATCGGCTGCGCACCGTGCACGGCCAAGGTGGCACCGGGCGCCGACCCGCGCAGCGGTCGCTGGGCGGGTCAATCGAAGACCGAATGCGGGTTGCACGGCTGACCATCGGCGCGAACGCACGACTCGGCGATGCCGGTTTCCGCAGACCAGCACTGGGAACGAACAGCGAGCGAACGGCTGAGAAAGGACGTCATGACCACACTGGAGACCGCGGCCGACGCGGCACGGGACAACCTGACCGCCCTTGAGTCGGAGGCCGTTCACATCTTCCGCGAGGTGGCGGGCGAGTTCGACCGCCCAGTGATTCTCTTCTCCGGCGGCAAGGACTCCACACTGCTGCTGCACCTGGCCATCAAGGCGTTCTGGCCCGCTCCCGTACCGTTTCCGCTGCTGCACGTGGACACCGGGCACAACTTCGACGAGGTCATCGAGTTTCGGGACAAGGTCGTCGAGACCTACGGGCTTCGGCTGGTCGTAGCGCGGGTTCAGGACTGGATCGACGACGGAAGGCTCACCGAGCGGCCCGACGGCACCCGCAACCCCCTACAA
Organism: Saccharomonospora amisosensis; assembly: GCF_011761185.1. NCBI lineage: Bacteria > Bacillati > Actinomycetota > Actinomycetes > Pseudonocardiales > Pseudonocardiaceae > Saccharomonospora > Saccharomonospora amisosensis. Next base: position 3,665,522 of record NZ_JAAOYM010000001.1, read on the forward strand.
ACCCAACCACTGCTAGACACCATCACGGAACACAAGTTCGACGCGGTCTTCGGCGGTGGCAGGCGTGATGAGGAACGCGCAAGGGCCAAGGAACGCATCTTCAGCCTCCGCAACGCCTTCGGCCAGTGGGACCCGCGCAGGCAGCGCCCCGAGTTGTGGAACCTTTACAACGGCAGACACCGTCCCGGCGAACACGTGCGGGTCTTCCCGCTGTCGAACTGGACTGAGGCCGACGTGTGGAACTACATTGCCCGCGAGGGCATCGAGTTGCCCTCGATCTACTACGCCCACCGGCGCAAGGTGTACCGCAGAGACGGTATGTGGCTCACCGAAGGGCCGTGGGGTGGTCCGCGCGACGGTGAGGTCGTGGAGGAACTGATGGTGCGCTACCGCACCGTCGGCGACGGGTCCTGCACCGGCGCGGTCGAGTCCGCAGCCACCACAGTGGAAGAGGTCATCGCCGAGGTACAGGCCAGCAGGCTGACTGAGCGCGGGGCGACCAGGGCGGACGATCGACTTTCCGAAGCCGCCATGGAGGACCGCAAGCGGGAGGGATATTTCTGATGTCGGGCCTGCTCAGGCTTGCCACCGCGGGAAGTGTGGACGACGGGAAGTCCACGCTCGTCGGACGGCTGCTCTACGACACCAAGTCGGTACTGGCCGACCAACTCGACGCGGTGCGGCGCGCCAGTGTCGATCGCGGCCTTTCCACGCCCGATCTGTCGCTGCTCGTCGACGGTCTGCGCTCGGAGCGGGAACAGGGCATCACCATCGATGTCGCCTACCGCTACTTCGCCACCCCCAAGCGCAGCTTCGTCCTCGCCGACACTCCCGGCCACGTGCAGTACACCCGCAACACCGTGACCGGTGCCTCCACCGCCCAGCTCGCGGTGCTGCTCGTCGACGCCCGCAAGGGTGTGGTCGAGCAGACCAGGCGGCACGCCGCCGTGCTGGCGCTGCTCGGGGTGCCCCGCCTGGTGCTCGCCGTGAACAAGGTCGACCTCATCAACTACGACGAGGCGTCCTTCACCGTGATCGCCAAGGAGTTCGGGGCGCACGCGTCGTCGCTTGGCTACGAGGAGGGCTCGGTTCTGGCCATCCCGGTGTCGGCGCTGTTGGGTGACAACGTCGCCACCAGATCGGAGAACACTCCGTGGTACCAGGGCCCGACGCTGCTAAAACACCTCGAGAACGTGCCCGTCGCTCCCGACCCCCACGAAGCGGCGTTCCGATTCCCGGTGCAGTACGTCATCCGTCCGCGCACAGCCGAGTTTCCCGATTACCGGGGCTACGCCGGCCAGATCGCCGCGGGCACGGTACGACCGGGAGACGAGGTCGTGGTGCTGCCGCAGGGCCTTCGTACCCGGGTGGACAGCGTCGATACACCCCGTGGCGCGTTGCAGGAGGCAGGCGCGGGATCGTCCGTGACGGTGTTGCTCACCGACGAGCTCGACATTTCGCGTGGCGACCTCATCGCCTCCGCCGAGCAGCCACCCGAGGTGACCGATGAGCTCACCGCGACGCTGTGCTGGCTGTCGAGCAAGTCGCTGCGGCAGGGGGCCCGGGTGCTGCTCAAGCACGGCACGCGAACGGTGCAGGCGCTCGTCGACGATCTTCGTTCCCGCTTCGACGAGCAGAGTCTATCCACAGTGGACGAACCGCGATCGCTGGAACTGAACGAGATCGGTGGTGTCCGGCTTCGGCTGTCGGAGCCGCTTCCACTGGACGACTACAGCAGCAGCCCGCGAACCGGCGCGTTCCTTGTGCTGGACCCCGGCGACGGTGACACGCTCGCGGCCGGGCTGGTCGGCGAGCGGTTCTCAGCGCTGGCCTGCGGGGAGTGACCCACGGCGGTGGCCGAGGCCGACAGCCCGCCTGCGCTACTTGCCGTCGCGCATGGCAGCAGGGACCCGCGTTCGGCGGCCACGGTGCGGGCATTGGTGACCGCCGTGCGACTCGCCGCGCCGGGTACCGAGGTGCGCGAGGCGTTCCTCGACCTGTCGTCGCCGAAGGTCGGCGAGAGGTTGGCCGAGCTGCACGCACGCGGACAGCGGCAGGTGGTCGTCGTTCCGCTACTGCTGGGCAGCGCCTACCACGCACGGGTGGACCTGCCGGCGCTGATCGCCACGGTGACCCGGCGCCTGCCCCTGCTGCGGGTGTCGGTCGCCGACGTGCTCAGTGCCGATCCACTGCTGGAGTCGGTGGCGCTCGACCGGCTCACCGCGACGGGTGCCGAACTGGCCGACCCCGAACTCGGGATCGTGCTCGCCGCTGTCGGTTCCTCACACGTGAGCGCCAACGCCGCCGTTAGCCGCCTCGCCAGGCGCTGGCATCGCGCACACGCCTGCGCGGTAGCACCCGCCTTCGCCAGCGCCACCCTGCCCGATGTGCCCTCGGCGCTCGCCCGACTACGGGCCCGTGGTGCGCGGCACTTCGCCGTCGCATCGTGGTTCCTGGCGCCGGGGTTGTTGCCGGACCGGGTGAACTCCCTGGCCAGTCAGGTGGCACCGGGTACCGCGCTGGCCGCACCGCTGGGAGCCGACCCGCGTGTGGCCCGAGTGGTGCTGGACCGCTACCGGGCTGCTCTTGCCGCGCTCCGCCAACCCGGAGGCCTGTCCAATGAATCAGACGTTTGCATGTCTAGGTAGATAGCCAGCCAAGGTCCTCAGCATCGCGAGAAAGGTTGCGCGAAAGAGCGGCCATACCCTCGAACGGATCGAGGGCGGAGGAAAAGGATCACCCCGAACCAACCGGGAACTGTCGTGGACAGTACTGCGAAGCATCGAGAACGTGCTCGCACCCCTGTTCTGCGACAACTGGAGGGAGGAGAAATGAGCGAGGCATCTCCCGTCTATCACGTCACGGTCACTCGCGAGGGCAAGCTGTGGGTCGCGGTCGTGCGGGACTCGCCCGCGGGCGCCACCGAGGTCAGTCACATGCCGACCTGGAGCCGGAGGTCCGTGACCTCATCGCGGGACTTGAGGATCGCGACCCGGACGACTTCGAAATCGCATGGCACTACCGGCAGGGCGAGCGCGACCCCAGCCCGGTGGTCGATGAACTCCGACAGCGAGAAGCGACGGCAGCCGAAGCCGTGTTGAGTCGCGACAGGGCCCGGCTCGAGGCGATCAGGCAGTGAGGGACGCGGGACTGAGCCTGCGCAGCATCGCCGAGTTGCTCGGACTGTCCCATCAGCGGGTCCAGCAACTCGCCAGCGCTGACGCCGGGCGATCCGACGACAAAAGGCCGTGTGCCAGAGTGTGAGCATGGCTGACGAACTGGTTCGCTACGGGGTGACAGGCGGTGTCGCCACCCTCACGCTCGACTCTCCGCACAACCGCAACGCACTTTCCGCACAGTTGCGCGCGGAACTCAGCGCTGGCCTGGAAAGGGCGATCGCCGACGACGAGGTCCGAGTGATCGTGCTCGACCACACCGGAAGCGTCTTCTGCGCGGGTATGGACCTCAAGGAGGCGCGCGGCGCGAGCGCCAAGGAGCAGGGCGTCAACGACTTCCCCGCCATCCTCGAGCGCATCTGGACCAGCCCGAAGCCCGTCGTGGCCAAGCTCGCCGGACCCGCACGAGCGGGCGGGGTCGGCCTCGTCGCCGCCGCTGACATCGCGGTGGCGGCCGAGAACGCCACGTTCGCCTTCACCGAGGTCCGCATCGGGGTGATCCCGGCGATCATTTCCGTCACGGTGCTGCCGAGACTGAACGCCAGAGCCGCTCACGAGTTGTTCCTCACCGGTGACACCTTCGACGCCAACCGCGCCGCGGCGATCGGCCTCATCAACGCCGCCGTCGCCGCCGATGAACTCGACGGCGCGGTACAGCGCTACGTGGCTTCCCTCACCCTCGGCGGGCCGAAGGCACTCGCCGCGACCAAGGAGTTGTTGCAGCGCGGAACGGCCGAGGGCATGGCTGAGACGTTCGAGTCCCTGCTCGCCACGTCGGCCCGGTTCTTCGCCAGTGACGAAGGGCAGGAAGGTATCCAGGCCTTCGCGCAGAAGCGCAAGCCCAACTGGGTACCCCAGTAGCGGCTCAGTCGGCCAGTACGACGGTGAGCGTGCGCCCGTTCGCGCGCTCACCTCTGGGAGCCATGGCTCGCTGGGCATCGGAGAGCACGCTGTGCACCGCGAGATACGCCTTCGGGTCTGCCTGTTTGAGCAGGTCCGAGGAGCGCCAGATCAGCACGTGCTCGCCGGAAGGCAGCCACGACAGATCCGTAAGGCAGTCGTAGAGCGCGTCGAGGTTACGACCGAAGTAGTCGGGGAAGGACAGCACGGTGGCGATGGCGTCCAGCGTGCTCTCCTTGTCGATGTGTTCGGAGGTGTCGAGCACGTGGGCATGCGCGCCACGAGCGCGCGCCTGGTCGGCGACCGTCCTGGAGTCGGGCCTGGGCTTGACCGTCATCGCTGCGTGTCCACCACGACGAAGGACACGTAGTGATCGCCGGTGTAGTACACCTCTTCGTGCTGCCCTGTGACGAGCCCGCGCGGTCCCCGGCCGTCCGTGCCGGGCAGGTCGACCGTGTACTGCTTGTAGTGGCCAGCTGGCATCTGAGGCAACGAACTCTCCCTATTACCGAATGTCGTGCCGTCGGTGTCCGGATGCGGGAACGGCCCTCCGCGCTCGATCAGCGTCCACGTGCGCTCCGCCTGCGGCGGCGGACTGGACAGCGGCGCCACCTCGAGGCCCGAATCCGCGCCCGGGAGGCTACCCGTGCCGTGCCTCGGCTCGCCAACCGCCAGCACATCCTTCACCAGCCATCCTGCGATCACCAGAAGGATCAAGCCGATCAGCGCAGCACTGATGCGCCTGCGAGACAGCATTTCGTCCGCTCCCCTAGGACGGTCTGTCCCACTGCCGGGTGCCTTCCCGCACCCGGGAAATCCGATGTGCCATGACACCGACCGCCCGATCGATCAGCAGGGCGAGACCGGCGCCCAGCGGCAACAAGACAGCCATGACCAGCACGAACTGCGCCGGGAACCACTGCTGCGCCAACCACAGCTCAAAGCCGTCCCACCAGCGGGCCACTCCGTCGAACACAACCAAGAGGGTACGCCAGGTAGGTTGGCGCCATGTTCGCCGTCTACGCCAAGGAACCCAACGCCGACGATCCGTTGTCCTCGCTCGTCGTGGGCGAGCGCCCCGACCCCGAGGTGCCGCAAGGTTGGGTGCGGGTCTCGATGAGGTCGGCCAGCCTCAACATGCACGACATCTGGACGTTGCGCGGGGTCGGGATCAAGCCTGACCAGTTCCCCATGATCCTCGGGTGCGACGGGGCGGGGGTGCTCGACGACGGTACCGAGGTGGTCATCCACTCGGTCGTCAACGATCCGTCCTGGCACGGGGACGACACCCTCGACCCCAAACGGACCCTGCTCACCGAGAAGTACCAGGGAACCTTCGCCGAGTCCGTCGTGGTGCCCTCCCGCAACGTCGTACCCAAGCCAGAGGGGATGTCGTTCGAGGAAGCGGCCATCATGGGCACCGCGTGGCTGACGGCCTACCGGATGTTGTTCGTGAAGTCAGGCCTGCGGCCGGGACAGACGATGCTGGTACAGGGTGCCTCCGGTGGGGTGGCCACCGCGCTGATCCAGCTCGGCAAGGCCGCGGGCATGCGAGTGTGGGCCACCGGTCGTACGGAGGACAAGCGTGCGCTGGCCGAGCGGCTCGGCGCGCACCAGACCTTCGAATCCGGCGCACGACTGCCGGAACGTGTCGACGCGGTATTCGAGACCGTGGGTAAGGCCACGTGGTCACACTCGGTGAAATCGCTGAAACCAGGCGGGATCATCGTGGTGTCGGGGTCGACCAGTGGCCCTGACCCGAGCGCGGAACTACAGCGGGTGTTCTTCCTACAGCTTCGTGTGACAGGGTCGACCATGGGCTCAAGGGACGAGTTGCGGGACCTGCTGTCGTATGTCGATCTCGCGGGAATCCGTCCTCAGATCGGAGCACGGCTGCCGCTGCGGGAGGCGGAACAGGGCTTCTCCGACATGCTGCACGGCGCCACCGCAGGCAAGATCGTCTTCACGCTGTGACCAGGAACAGCAGCCCTACCTGCGGAGATACCTTGTTGACACTCGGTCGATACGCTTCCGTGTCCCGGAAGACACACGTGTAAACCGCCACGGGTGGGCTAATCTGTATCCATGATCGCGGCGTCGCGGGAGGGTTCATCGGCGAACCCGCGAGTGCCCGGTCCGGTCGTCCGGTCCGGGTACCGCGAGTTCGCGGGTGTGCGTACCCGCGTGCTCGAAGTGGGTCCGCGGCCCACCGGCAGGCAGCGCCGTTCCCGCCGATCGCGCACCGACCGGCCCCGCCTTGTACTGCTGCACGGCTACTGCGACAGCGCGGACACCTGGTCACCCGTGCTCGGCGAACTGGCCGCCGCCGGGCACGAGGCGATCGCGGTCGACCTGCCCGGTTCCGGAGAGGCCGACGCGCTCCGTCCGGGACCCATCCTTGCGCAGCTCGACGCGTTCACCTCCGCGCTGGTCGAGGAGGAGTCCACACGCGGTGGCGTGGTCCTGGTCGGCAACTCTCTCGGTGGCACGATGAGCCTGCGTGCCGCCCAGAACCCTCGGCTTCCGGTGTCAGGGATCGTCTCGATCGCGGCCCCCGGGTTCGTCGACACGTGGCTGATCCGCACGGTGGCGCGCTACCCGCTGCCGCTACGGGTGGCCTCACTGCCGCTTCCCATTCCTTCGTTCGTCGTCCGCGCTGTGGCCGAACAGGTGGTGCCACGGCTGCTGTACGCCGACGCCGAAGCCGCCGAGCGGACCCACGTCCGCCGCTTCACCGAGCTGTTTCCCGACTACCGCTCCGCCACCGACCGGCTGCGGGAGGCACGCAGGCTCGTCGCCGAACTCGAACAGGCCTACGAGCTGGACCGCGTCAGCGCCCCACTGCTGGTGGTGGCCTGCGGCAAGGACCGGCTGGTGAGCTCGGCCTCCGGCAGGCAGTTGCACTCGCTCGTCCCGCACAGCAGGCTCATGGTTCGCCAGGACTGGGGTCACTGCCCCCAACTCGACGACCCCGCGGCGGTAGCCGACCTGCTCACCTACTTCGTCGCGGCCTCCGGCACATCAGGGCAGGTGTCGCGCCAGGGCGAAGCCGCCGCCGGATAACCTCAGCAGCCGCAGCGCCGCCTCAGCACAAGCGCGACCCCTGGGAGGGCTCGGCCGGTGCCAGGTAGCCCGCCGAGCCGGTCGCCGCTGCGGTTGAACAAGCAAAGTGGACTGTAAGTTCCGGCAGCGGCTCAGCCGAACCGACCCCCGGCGCGCTGCAGCGCCTCCCGTGCCTGGAGGCGCAACAGTTCGATGATCTCCTCGGCCGGGCCGCTGCCCGCCAGCGGATAGGTCTGGCCCGCCCACATCGACATCGCCTCGGGGTCTCCAGCCGAACCAGCGGCCGCCCTGATCGGCCTTGTCAGCCGGTGCAGCTGCGGGTATGCGGCGGGCGCGTGCTCGGTGTGTTCACGCAGGAACCGGTTGACCAGCCCCCTGGCGGGTCTGCCCGTGAAGGCTCTGGTGAAGGCCGTCGACCTACCCGCGTCGGCAAGCGCGCGCCGCAACGTGGGGTTCGTGCCAGCCTCGTCGGCACGCAGGAACGCCGTGCCCAGTTGCGCGGCTATCGCACCAGCGGCTACTACAGCGGCGACATCGGCACCGTGAACGAGGCCGCCCGCGGCCACCAGCGGCAGGTCCGTCACCGCGGACACCAGCCGCAACGCCGCCAGCAGTCCGTACAACGGCCCTCCCGCAGGGTCGGCGGCGTCGTCGGTGAACACACCCCTGTGCCCGCCTGCCTCGAACCCCTGCACACACAACCCGTCGGCGCCCGCCGCGGCGGCCTGCCGCGCTTCGTCCTGGGAGGTCACCGTCACCAGCACCGCGCTTCCCGCGCCGTGCAGCCGCTCGATGTCCGCCTTGATCGGGACACCGAAGGTGAACGACACCACCGGCGTCCCGCGTTCCACGACAAGGTCCAACTTCGCGGAGTAGGCGTCGTCGTCCCACCTTGGCGTCGCGGGGTTGGCACCGTAGCGTTCGGCCTCCTCCCGCATCCTCGCGGCATAGGGCTCGATGTCCACGGTGGATCGAACTCCGGGCACGAACAGATTCACCCCGAAGTCTCCGTCGGTCAGCGCGCGCAGCCGGTCGATCTGCTCGGCGAGTCCGGCGGCACTGAGGTAGCCACCCGCGAGGAAGCCGAATGCTCCGGCCCTCGTCGCCGCCGCCACGAGTTCCGGTGTGGTGGGCCCGCCCGCCATCGGAGCGACGATCACGGGGACGCGCAAGCTGTCGAACATGCGCCAAGGGTACGAACCGGCTCGCCACGCGCACGACGTGGTTACCTGCGCCGAGACGAGCCCGGAGGGCACGAACCTCGACGTTGTACCCGACAGGGAGTCTTCTTAGCACGATTCAGCGATGATAGGCGTGCCAAGTTGTTGCTCCGTTCGGCCGAGTGCACTGTTCCATACGTACGCGATGGAACTCGCGGAAACCGAGAGGGAGAGGAAAGCCATGACCGAAATCCAGGAGACCACGAGGAGCACGGCGAAGCGCTGGGCAATGCGCGGTACGGCCGTGAGCGCGCTCTCCGCGACGCTGCTGGCCGTCTTCGCCGGTCAGGCGTCCGCGGCGGTCGTCGAACTCGGCCCCATCGCGGATGCCCTCGACGCCACGGTCCAGGACCTGTCGACGCGCCTCGTCGCCGCACTCGCGGTTCTCCTCGGCTGACCGAGACAAGACCTGCGCCGCGTGGCCGGAATCAGCTCCGGCCACGCGGCGCAGGTGTCTGTAGGAGTAGATACCGTGATCCCATGCCTGTAGATCTGGAACGTCTCCGTCGGCTCGCAGCGGCCGAACAGGGCCTGGCGACCGTCGCTACCGTGCGACCCGACGGCACCGTGCACGCCTCCGTGGTCAACGCGGGAGTGCTCGACAACCCGGTCACCGGACACCTCAGCGTCGCGATGGTGATCCGGGGAAACGCCCGCAAGCTCGAACTGTTCCGGACCCACGGGCACGCCACCGTCGTCTTCCGCCGAGGCTGGGAGTGGGTCTCGGTGCAGGGCTCGACACACCTCATCGGACCGGACGACCCCGACCCCGACTTCCCCTACAGCGAACTCCCGCAACTGCTCAGGGACATCTTCACGGCGGCGGGTGGAACTCACGACGACTGGGACACCTACGACAAGGTGATGGCGGAGCAGCGCCGCACGGCCGTGTTCGTCGAACCGGCCAGGCTCAGCGGAAACCCTTGAGTCCCACGCTCACTTCTTGCCCTTACCACCCTTGTCGGTGCCGTCGTCGGCCGACAGTGCCGCCACGAAGGCCTCCTGCGGCACCTCGACCCTTCCAACGGTCTTCATCCGCTTCTTGCCTTCCTTCTGCTTCTCCAGCAGCTTGCGCTTACGCGAGATGTCGCCGCCGTAGCACTTGGCGAGCACATCCTTGCGGATGGCGCGGATCGTTTCCCTCGCGATGATGCGTGAACCCACCGCCGCCTGAATCGGCACCTCGAACTGTTGCCGGGGAATGAGCTCGCGCAGGCGCGTCGCCATCTTGTTGCCGTAGGCGTAGGCGGCGTCTTTGTGGACGATGGCCGAGAAGGCGTCCACCGGCTCGCCCTGCAACAGGATGTCCACCTTGACCAGATCGGACACCTGCTCGCCCGCCTCCTCGTAGTCGAGCGAGGCGTAGCCGCGCGTGCGGGACTTCAGCGAGTCGAAGAAGTCGAAGATGATTTCGGCCAGCGGCAACTGGTAGCGCAGCTCGACCCTGTCCTCCGACAGGTAGTCCATCCCGAGCAGTTGGCCACGCTTGCCCTGGCACAGCTCCATGATCGCCCCGATGAACTCCGAAGGTGCGATGACGGTGACCTTGCTGACGGGTTCGTGCACCTCGGCGATCTTGGCGCCGGTCGGCCAGTCCGAGGGGTTGGTGACAACGTGCTCGGTACCGTCCTCCAGGTACACCTGGTACACCACGTTCGGAGCGGTGGCGATCAGGTCCAGACCAAACTCCCGCTCCAGCCTGGCCCTGGTGATCTCCAGGTGCAGCAACCCGAGGAAGCCGCACCGGAAACCGAATCCGAGCGCGACGGAGGTCTCCGGCTCGTAGCTCAGCGCGGCGTCGTTGAGTCGCAGCTTGTCCAGCGCGTCCCGCAGATCCGGGTAGTCGGAACCGTCCACAGGGTACAGACCCGAGTAGACCATCGGCCTCGGCTCGCGGTAACCGGCGAGCGGCTGGGTGGCCCCACCGCGTTCGGAGGTGACCGTGTCACCGACCTTGGACTGCCGGACGTCCTTCACTCCGGTGATGAGGTAACCGACCTCGCCGACCCCAAGCCCCTTGCTCGGCTTCGGCTCCGGCGAGATGATCCCGACCTCCAGCAGCTCGTGCGTGGCGCCGGTGGACATCATCCTGATGCGTTCCCTCGGCGTGATCTTGCCGTCGAAGACCCGGATGTAGGTGACCACGCCACGGTAGGTGTCGTACACGGAGTCGAAGATGAGCGCTCGCGCCGGCGCGTCCGCGTCCCCTCGCGGCGGCGGTACCTGCCGGACCACCTCGTCCAACAGGTCGCGCACGCCCTCACCCGTCTTCGCCGAGACCCGCAGCACGTCGCCGGGCTCGCAACCGATGATGTGCGCCAACTCGGCCGCGTACTTGTCGGGTTCCGCGGCGGGCAGGTCGATCTTGTTCAGCACCGGGATGATGTGCAGGTCCTTCTCCAGCGCGAGATACAGGTTGGCCAGTGTCTGCGCCTCGATCCCCTGAGCCGCGTCCACCAGCAGGATCGCGCCCTCGCATGCCTCGAGCGCCCGCGACACCTCGTAGGTGAAGTCGACGTGGCCGGGGGTGTCGATCAGGTGCAGGACATGGTCCTCCTCGCCCAGCCGCCAGGGCAGCCGCACGTTCTGCGCCTTGATCGTGATGCCTCGCTCACGCTCGATGTCCATCCGGTCGAGGTACTGGTCCCGCATCGACCTCGCCTCGACGACGCCCGTGAGCTGCAGCATCCGGTCGGCCAGGGTGGACTTGCCGTGGTCGATGTGCGCGATGATGCAGAAGTTCCTGATGAACTCCGGGGGCGTGAAGGTGGTGTCGGCGGACGGACGCTTCTGTGTCACTCGGTACCTCGGGTCGTTCGCGGGCGATAGCTCCATGTTCCCATGCCCCGGTGGCGGCAATTCCGGGTCATCCCCGATGCGAGCCGCTCGCGGTCGTGCTGATCTCGAAGAATGAGTTCTTTCGCAGACGTGCTCGACCGGACGTTCGGACACCCGCGCGGCCTGCTCGGCAGGCTCGGCGGCGCCGTCATGGCACGTGGCAACGCCGCGACGGAACGTCACGTGGTGTCGGTGGCCAACCCAGCGAGCGACGAGACCGTGCTCGTGATCGGGCCGGGACCGGGTGTCGGCCTTCGTGCGGCGGCGCATCGTGCCCGGCTGGTCATCGGGGTCGACCCGGCCGAGGAGATGCTTGCCATGTGCCGTGCCAGGTGCTCGGAAGCGGTCGAACAGGGCACCGTGGAGTTGCGTGCGGGCACCGCCGCCGCCACGGGGCAGGCCGACGAGTCCGTTGACGTCGTACTGAGCGTGAACAACGTGCAACTGTGGGACGACCGGGACGCCGCGCTGGTCGAGTTGCTGCGCGTGCTTCGACCCGGCGGCCGCCTCGTACTGTCCGCGCACGAGAGGTGGCTGCCGGTACCACGCCAGGAACTGGGTGCCGAGTTCGAGGCCGAAGGCTTCACCGGCGTGCAGACCTGGGTGTGGCAGCCACCCGGCGTGGCGGCGAGCAGGGCTGCGCAGCTGCGCGCCTACAAGCCCACCCGGTGAGCAGGGAGGGCTCCTACCGTCGTGTTGCCGACCTTGCGCAGTGGCTTCGCGTGTCGCTGTGGTGTCGACGACCGCACCACTCGCACGCCGGTAACACACGTCGAGGTGTCACGCGGGTTCACGGACATCCACGCGCAGCGGGTGCTCGGCGGGAACCTCCACCAGCACGATGCGCGTGCCGTCGGGATCGCGGATCCAGGCCTCGTCGAGGCCCCAGGGCTCCCGCTTGGGCCCGGAGAACGGCTCCACGCCACGTTGCCGCAGTTCGGCGAGGGTCGCGGCCAGGTCTCTGACCTGCAGCCACAGTGCCATGTCGGCGGTGGGGCCTGCCTGGCCGCGCCCGACGATCTCCAGGAAGCCACCGCCGAGGAAGAACACCGTCCCTCCCGGGAACTCGCGATATACCGCCAGCCCGAGCGTGTCGCGGTAGAACGCGGTGGTGGCCTGCGGGTCCGTTGGATGCAGCAGCACCCGGCTACTCAGCACGTCCATGCGACTACCGTCTCACGCCGACGAGTGCATGTGGCGGAGACGCTCATCATCGAACCGGTCGGTCAACGGTGGCAGGCGACCGGGCCGCCGGCTGTACGGCTGCGGTGCCGAGGGGGTTGCATCATGGCGTTCACCTGTCACTTGTTAGGCTGGTCAACCGTCGCCGTGTGGCATTCCGCCAGGGAGGAAGCCCGGCCGAGTTCGGTCGGGGCCACGAGAACACGGCTCGGAGTTCTTCCGCCGAAACACGAAGGAGCGCCCGCGTGGCCAACATCAAGTCCCAGATGAAGCGCATCAAGACCAACGAGAAGGCACGTCTGCGCAACCAGTCGGTGAAGTCGGCGGTCAAGACCGCGATCCGGAAGTTCCGCGAGGCCGCGGACGCCGGCGACCGCGACAAGGCCCTGGAGTTGCAGCGTGTGGCCGCTCGCAAGCTGGACAAGGCTGCGACCAAGGGCGTCATCCACAAGAACCAGGCCGCCAACAAGAAGTCCGCGATGGCGCGCAAGGTCAACTCGCTCTGAGCGCCCGCATCGCCTCACCCCCGGTGACGTTGTCACCGGGGGTGAGTTTTGTGCGCTACCGGCGATGCCGTGCGGCCACGATGTCCAGCACGGCGCGCTCGACGGCGTAGTCGGGATCGGCGGCCGCGCCCTTCACCTCGGCATTCACCCGGGCGACAATACGCATGGCGGCCGCGAGACCGCTCGAACTCCACCCACGGGACTGGCCTTGCGCCTTGCGGATCTTCCACGGCGGCATACCCAGTTCACCGGCGAGCTGGTTCGGGTTACCCCTGCCCGCCGCTGACACGCGGGCGATGGTGCGCACGGCGTCGGCCAGCGCGTCGGCCACCAGCACGTGTGGCACGCCGATCTGCTGCGCCCACCGCACCGACTCCAGCGCGGCCGCCCGATCACCGGAGACTGCCTTCTCTGCCACCAGGAACCCGGTCACGTCGGCCTTGCCTCTGTGATACCGACGCACCGCCGCTTCGTCGATCGACCCACCGGAGTCCGCAACGAGCTGTGCCGCGGCCGACGCCAGCTCACGCAGATCCGAGCCGACCGCGTCGATCAGCGCGACGACTCCGCCCGCGTCGATCCGCCCGCCCGCCCTGCGCACCTCGCCACGCACGAAGGCCTCACGCTCGGCAGGCTTGGTGATCTTGGCGCACTCGGTCACCACCGCCCCAGCCTTTCGCAGCGCGGCAGGCAGCGACTTGCCTGCCTTGCTTCTGCCACCTCCGCTGTGCAGGACCACGAGCACCACGCCGTCCACGGGGTCCGCGACATAAGCCAGGATCGCGTCGGCGATCTCCTGGGAGCTGTCCTGTGCCGTGTCCAGTACGACCACCCTGCCCTCGGCGAACAGCGATGGGCTCACCAGCTCGGCCAGGCCGGATGGGGTGAGGTCCGATACGCGCATTCGGGTGATGTCGGCAGCGGGGTCGGCCAGGCGTGCCGAGTCGAGCGCCGCCCGCACAGCCCGCTCGACAAGCAGTTCTTCGTCACCGAGCACGAGGTGCAGCGGCGCTGGAGTAGTGGCTGGCGCGGTCACGACTCGATCCTGCCACGGTGACCTAGCCCGCATCGGCATGGCAGGAGCTGATCGACATGCCGTAAGGTGTGAGCCGAACCGCGCGGCCCGGCCGGCGGACAACCGAATACCGCTCATCCAGAGGGGCAGAGGGAACGGCCCGAAGAAGCCCCGGCAACCGGCGTCAGCCTGTCATCTCGATTCCGCGAGGTAGCTGGCGATCACGGTGCCAATTCCGACCCGTACCCGCGGGACAGATGAGGAAAGGAACCTCGCGATGACAGCAGCCGTCGAAACGACCACCACCGGCCGCGCCGTGGATCTCGGCCCCGCCGTGGAGCTCGTCTCCAAGGAGGAAGGCCACCGCCAGCCACTCGCCCCCGAGTTCGTCTCGGCCGAGGACTTCTCGCCGCTGGAGGTTGCCTACGACTTCGGCAGGGTCCGCCGGGAGGACATCGAGGCGGGCCCGCGCAACATCTGGCGCTACAAGAAGCTGCTGCCGGTGCCGTCGAACGTGGAGGAGATCCCGAACACCGAGCCTGGGTGTACCCGGCTGGTTCGAGCCGACCAGTTGGCGAAGGCGCTGGGTGTCCGACGCATCTGGGTGAAGGACGACACCGGCAACCCGACGCACTCGTTCAAGGACCGCGTGGTGGCCGTCGCGCTGGCCGCCGCGCGCGAGTTCGGCTTCGACACTCTCGCCTGCCCCTCCACCGGCAATCTGGCCAACGCCGTGGCCGCCGCGGCGGCCAGGGCGGGCTGGCGATCGGTGGTGCTGATCCCGTCCTCGCTCGAGCGGGCCAAGATCCTCACTACCGCCGTGTACGACGGCGCTCTCATCGCCGTCGACGGCAACTACGACGACGTGAACCGGCTCGCGACCCAGCTCGCCGCTGAGCACGAGAACTGGGCTTTTGTCAACGTCAACGTGCGGCCCTACTACTCCGAGGGCTCCAAGACCCTCGCCTTCGAGGTTGCCGAACAACTCGGATGGCGCCTGCCCGAGCAGATCGTCGTACCGATCGCGTCAGGCGCACAGCTGACCAAGGTCGACAAGGGTTTCCGCGAGCTCGGCGAGCTCGGCCTCGTCGAACCGACGCCGTATCGGGTCTTCGGCGCGCAGGCCACCGGTTGCTCGCCGGTCTCCGCCGCCTTCCGGGACGGCCACGATGTCGTGCAGCCCGTGCGGCCCGACACCATCGCCCGTTCTCTGGCGATCGGCAACCCCGCCGACGGCCCCTACGTTCTCGACACCGTCCGCCGCACCGGCGGTGCCATCGAGGACGTGACCGACGAGGAGGTCGTCGAAGGTATCCGGTTGCTGGCTCGCACGGAGGGCATCTTCACCGAGACGGCGGGTGGGGTGACCGTGGCAACCGCCAAGAAGCTCATCGAGGCCGGGAAGCTCGATCCCGACGCCGAGACCGTGCTGTTGATCACCGGCGACGGCCTGAAGACCCTCGATGCCCTCGAGAACCGCATCGGCCCCAAGGCCACGGTGGCCCCCAACGCCGCCGCGGTGCGAGAGGTGCTGGGCGAGTAAGGACCCGACAACACCCGTTGAGGCACGCCCTCCGGCATGGCCTCCCCGGACACGGCTTTGCCCGCAATGAGCGGCCCTCTCCGGCTAGGGCAGCGGCCGTCTGGCAGGGCAGCCGTCCCGGCGAGCACCACGCGGCCCCTCCGGTCTTTCAGGCCGCCCGGTGAGCGGCAGCCCACAGATCACCGGGATTGACCACGCCGCACCACAGCCGGTTGCCCGTCGATACCGACAATCGCCGTGTCACCTCCGGTGTCCGTACGGGCGATGAGTGCACCGCGACTCGCGGCATCGCGCAGCGTGCCCGGGTTCGGGTGACCGTAGGTGTTGTCCGCCCCCACACTCACCAGCGCGATTCCGGGTGCCACCGCCGAGAGAAACGGCGGAAGGCTGTACCGGCTGCCATGGTGAGGGATCTTCAACACCTCCGCACGCAGATCCGCTCCGGAAGCGAGTAGGTCCGCCTGCGCGGCCAACTCCACATCCCCGGTCAGTAGCACCCGACCCGCCGCCGTTGTGGCGCGTAGAACCACCGAACTGTTGTTGACCTCCGTTCCGTCGTCGCCTTGCTCGGAGGGGACATAACGCGGCCCTAGGACGTCCAGCCGCAGTCCCGGCCAGCTGAGCCGATCGCCGATGCCGACTCGCACCACTCGGGTGCCATGTGCCGAAGCTCGGTCCACGACATCGCGCCATACCCAGTCCGGGGTCCGGCCGGGCCCGACGGCGATCGCCCCAACCGCCCGGCCGTCGAACACCGCCGCCAACCCACCGACATGGTCGGCGTGCAGGTGACTCAGCACCACCAGCGGTATCCGTTCGACACCGAGGCGGTCCAGACACCGGTTCATCGGCCCTGGCTCCGGTCCGGTGTCCACCACCACGGCCCGGTCCTGTTCCCCTGTCGCGAGCACGATGCCGTCGCCCTGGCCAACATCGCACGCCACCAGTACCCAGTCACGCGGCGGCCACGGCGACGCCACCAGCCGCGCCGGGATTAGCAGCAGCAACGCGACAAAAGCCACCACGAGCGCGGCGCGCACACCCCGGTGTCTCAGCGCGACTACAAGCAGCACCACCACACCGAGTGCCAGCACTCCACCCCACCAGCCGGGCGGCCACGGCAACACCGCACCCGGGATCGCCGCCGCACGCCTGGCGACGCTGACCAACCAACTCACTCCCGGACCCGCCAGGTACACCAATGACTCAGCACCGGAACTCCACATCGGCGCCAGGGCCGCCGCCAGGACACCCAGCACCGTGATGGGCGCGACCACCGGGGTCGCCACGACGTTCGCCGCCACCGAGACCACACTCACCTCGCCCGCCATTCCGGCGATCACCGGAGCGGTGACGAGGAACGCCGCGACCGGCACAGCGATCCCCTGCGCCAGACCGACCGGCACGCCCCTACGGCACAACCCCGATGCCCAGCGTGGCGCCACCAGGACGAGACCCGCCGTCGCGACGACCGACAGCGCGAACCCCATGCTCGTCGCCAATGCCGGGTCGTAGAGCACGAGAACGCACACCGCCGCACCCAACGCAGGCAGGGCTGAGCCCTGCCTGCCCAGCACCAGCGCCAACAGTCCAACCGCGCCCATGAATCCGGCCCTGAGCACACTGGGCTCGTAACCGACCAGGACCACATAACCGACCAGTGCGACCGCCGCCCCTCCGGCCGACGTGAACGGTCCCAGCCGACACCACCTCGCCAACAGCAACACGGCTCCGCAGACGATGGCGACGTTGGTGCCGGAAACCGCCGTAAGATGCGACAGCCCGGCGGACAGGAACTCCTCCTCCACGATGCCGGGAAGCCCGCTGGTATCACCGACAACCAGCCCCGGCAACAACCCGGCTGGCTCCGTCGGGAGGACCTGGCTCGCCGATCGAAGCGACGACCTGACCGACTCGGCACCACGCTGCCACCAAGCCGCCGCCGTGAGGTGCCGCGGTGGTCCCCGAACGTGGACGACGGCGGCCGTCAGTTCGCCGTGCCTGGCGGGTGCAAGGGTGCCGCGCAGCGTGCCGCGCTGGCCGGGGAGTGCACTCGACCAGCCAGTCGCGGGCGCTATCAGTAGCACCCTGCCTGTCGACGCGACCGGGCTTCCCGCGACAGCGGCTCGTTCCACATCGGCGGGTATGAGCACCGAGCGCGCACCGGCACGCCTGTTGGCGTAACCGGGCGAACGCAACGGGCGGGGACGTTCGGTCAGCGTGACGTGCAGTTGCGCGGACGGGCCCCGCCGCGCCGCCTCACGTAACGGGTCGTGCTCGCTGATGTGAAGCCGCACGCTGGTCGGCCCCGCGGTGAGCAAGCCGCACACGAACAACGCACCCACCGCACCAAGCCAGTGGTGGGACCCGGTCCCTTGCCGGGTGAGCCGCCAGGCCAGCACGCCCGCGCCCACGGCAGCGAGTACTCCGCAGGCCGCTGCCGCCCACCACGTCCACAACAGACCGACCAGCGTCGAGACCCACACGGTGACAGCGGCGGGCACCAGCCTCGGGTCGTGCAGCGGGGGCGCCATGGACGCGCCTACGGGTGGAAGCTGGCTCATCGGACCGTCACCTGCTCGCGAAGATCCGCGAACCGCTTCTCCCCGATCCCATCGATCTCGCGAAGCTGTTCCACGGCTGTGAAGGGACCGTTGCGTTCCCGCCAGTCGAGGATGCGTTGTGCCGTCACCTCGCCCACGCCGGGCAGAGTTTCGAGTTGCCGCTGATCCGCGGTATTGAGGTCCACCTTCGTCGAGGTCGCCTGCCCGTCTCCTTCCGGACTCGGCGCGGGTTGTCTTGGTATCCCGGGCGGCACGGGCACACCCACATACAGCTGTTCACCGTCGGTGAGGCGTCGAGCCAGATTGACCGTGAGCAGGTCGGCATCCTGGCTGGCACCCCCGGCCTGGTGAATGGCGTCGGCGACCCGCGAACCGGGCGGGAGTGTGACCAGACCTGGGTTGGCGACCTTGCCGACAACGCTGACCACCAGAGGCTGCGAGGAAGCTCCCGCCTGCTCGTCGCCCGCTCCGGCTCTCGATGCCTGTCGCGGCGCGCTGCTGGTCGGGTTTTCGTTGGCTACCGGCAGCGGAGGCGGTCGTTCGGGCTCAGGCCGGCCCGCGACGAGCACGGCGGTGACCGCCACGACCGCGACCACACCGACGAGTGCGGCCAAGATGGCTACCCGGCGCGGATTGACGCCTGACGCACCGGGAAGTCCGCCTGGAAGCCAGCGCCGCACCAACCTGCCGGGGGCACCCGGCATCGCGTGCCGCGCTGCCCCCGAGTCTCCCTGCTCAGCGGACACCTGAGCCACCAGCTGAGCCAGCCTGATCCTCGGCGTCGGATATTCGGTGCTTCCAGGCGGGATTCCGCCGGGCTCGGTTGCCAGCTCATCCTGTCCCCTCTGCCGCGCTTCGCGTGTTTGGTCGAACACGTTTTCGAAACTAGGACGAGTGAGTTGTATGCGGTGGCGGCGAATCGCGGGGCCTGTGGACAACACCAGTTGTGTGGACAACTGCCGCGCGGGGCGAAGTCGTCGCGGGTAACGAGCTGATCTCGACTCGGGCACCCACCGGAACAGTCATCGGATAAACGCGAACCCGGGAGCGAAACACATCGAGAGGACGCCATGAACCAGCCATATCCGGCACCGCAGCCTCTCGGCCTCGCACCTGGCAGCACCACCAGTGGCCCGGCCGGGTGGGCGTGGAGCTACTGACCGGCCGCTCTGAGGGGCTTCTGCTCATCGGTCGGCGCGACATCGCCCGGCGGGCGCTGCACCACCACTCCGAGCACACCTGGACCGGTGTGCGCGCCGACAACAGCTCCCAGTTCGGACACCACGCAACCCCTGGACCGGGGCAGCCGCTCCTCGAGCCGCGTCGCCAACTCCGCGGCGCGCTCGGGGGAGGCAAGGTGGTGTACGGCCAGTTCGACTGTCTCCTCGCCCGCCGCCTGCACGGCGAGGTCGACCAGTCGAGTCGTCGCTCGGTTCATGGTGCGGACCTTTTCCAGCGGCCTGATCTCACCCTCCTGCATCCGCAGCACGGGCTTCATCGCCAACGCGGTGCCAAGCAGCGCGGCTGCATGACCGATCCGCCCACCGCGCCGCAGGTACTCCAAGGTCTCCACCACGAACAGCGTCTCCGACCGGTTCGCAGCCGACATCGCGGCGGCCTCGACGGCCTGCCCCTCCGCACCGTTCGCGGCGGCCGTGGCGGCGTGCAGGACCGCGAAGCCCAGACCCATCGCGGTACTACGGGAATCGACTACTCGTACCCGGTCAGGCCCGACCTCCTGAGCGGCGAGCACCGCCGCCTCCCAGGTGCCGGACAGCTTCTTCGACAAGTGCACAGACACCACGGTGTCAGCGCCTTCGGTCAACGCCTCGCGAAACACCGAGGCGAACTCCGAGGGTGTCGGCCGGGAGGTCGTGACGATCCTGCGTTGCCCGAGTGCCTCCGCCAGAGCGACCGGGCCAACCTCGACATCGTCCAGAGCTGATACCCCGTCGATGAGGACATGCAGCGGGACGACGCGGATACCGTGCCTCTCGGCGAATCCTTCCGGCAGGTGGGACGTGGAATCCGTGACAACGGCGACCGGCACGCGGCCAGCCTACGTCCCGGACGGCTCGGCGGCGCGAGACGGCTCGCCCGCCACGTCGAGCAGTGGCCGCAGCAGCTCGGCCATCGCCGTACCGACCACCGCATGGCCTTCCCAGCCCCAGTGCATCCCGTCCGGGTTACCCCGTCCGGCCAGCACGTGCGGCCCCACCACGGCCGCGACGTCGAGCACGGGAACCCCGCTCGTGCGCGCCCATGCCGCCACGGCCGCCTCGGTCGCCGGGCGCACGGTGTGCACGTATCGGTACGACGGCGCGCGGTGCACCGACGGCAGCCATACCACCACCGGCAACGACGGCCGCAGGATGCGCAGCGCTCCCACCGCCGTTCGCAGGTAGTGCACGGTGAGATGGGTAGGCAGCGCCGCGGGCCGTCCACCCGTCGCAACGGAGAGCACCGGCTGCGCGGCCAGATAGGCCTTGCGAGCGGCCCGGCGTAGCCGGTCGGGGCGCAGGTAGCGCAGTCCGGTGCGCAGGTAGGTTGGCAGCGGGGAAGGCAAAGTGTCCATGCTGCCCACCGCGAGCACCACCGCATCGGCCGTGTGCAGTTCCGCCCACACCCGCGGGTCGCCCGTCAGCGACCACCACGCGTCACGTGCGGTCCAGCCTGCTCCCGCGACGAGGTCGGCGTCGCCGCCAAGGGCCCGCGCGGCGACGTTGGGCCACAGTCGAGGCTCGTCGGCGGCGTAACCACCGTCAGGGCCGTGGAAGCTCAACGAGTCGCCGAAAACCAGCAATCGGGGCCGTCGCGGCACAACTGCCATGGCTACCCGGTCATCCCGGCGTTGTAGGCGTGCAGTCGCCAGAACTGCTCGCGCCTGACCAGATCGACCCAGTGGCAGTTCGAGATGCCGCCAAGCGAGGGCCACAGTTGGATGGGCAGGCCAAGTAACCGAGCCGTCAGCGCGATGATCAGCCCGCCGTGCGCGGCCAGCAACACCGTGTGGTACGCATCGTCGCCACTGATCAGGTCATCGACCACCTCGTAGGCGCGGGCGGCTACATCGACCCGGGATTCGCCCCCTGGCGGCGCCCAGGTGGCGTCGGCGCGCCAGCGGTCCCGCTCCCCCGGCGCACGTTCGTCGACGTCGGCGCCGGTGAGTCCTTGCCACTCACCCAGGTGTGTCTCGCGCAGCCGCTTGTCGATGCGCAGCGGCACGCCGATGGCCTCGGTCAGCACGGTGGCGGTGTCGGTGGCTCTGCGCAGGTCGGAGGCGATGACCAGGTCCGGCTCGAACCTCGCCAGCGCGGGAACGGCGAACCGGGCCTGGTTCCAGCCGACCTCGGTCAGCGCCGAGTCCAGATGGCCCTGCATGCGGCCGACGGAGTTGAAGTCGGTCTCGCCATGCCGCCAAAGAACCAGCCGCCGCAGGCTCACGGGGCACTCGATCCCGCGTCGCCATCACCGTCGGTGTCGTCGGTGTCCTCGGTGTCGTCAGCCGCGCGGTTTTCGCCGAGGCCAGGCACCTCGATGCGGGGGCAGTCCTTCCACAGCCGCTCCAGGCCGTAGAACGCGCGCTCCTCCTCGTGCTGCACGTGCACAACCACGTCCACGTAGTCGAGCAGGACCCAACGCCCTTCCCTGGCGCCTTCCCTGCGCACCGGCTTGTGCCCGGCGATACGCAACTTCTCCTCGACGTTGTCGACGATGGCACCGACCTGGCGCTCGTTGGGCGCCGATGCGATCACGAACGCGTCGGTGATCACGAGGCGGTCAGAGACATCGAGCACGACCACGTCGGTCGCCTTCTTGTCCGCCGCCGCGTGCGCGGCCGCGGTCGCGAGGTCTTGTGCTCCGGCCGTCGCTACCACGGTGCTCCTTCGAAATCGAACGTACGCTCGCAGCAGCGTACCCGCAGGCACCGACGAGCTACCCGGCTCGTCACGGCTACCGAACCGACAGCCGGCGGTACAGGTGCCGCTTGTCGATGTACCTGACCACGCCGTCGGGCACCAGGTACCACACCGGTTCCCCGTGCAGCACACGTTCGCGGCAGGCGGTCGAGGAGATGGCCATGGCGGTGACCTCGACGAGGCTGACCTTCCCCTTCGGTAGGTGGTTGTCGTCGAGGTGATAACCGGGCCGGGTGACCCCGATGAAATGCGCGAAGGTGAACAGTTCGTCGGCGTTACGCCAGGTGAGGATCTGCTCCAGCGCGTCGGCACCGGTGATGAAGAACAGGTCGTCGTCGGGGTATTCGGCGCGCAGGTCGCGGAGGGTGTCCACCGTGTAGGTCTGGCCGCCGCGGTCGATGTCGACCCTGCTGACCGAAAACACCGGATTGGAGGCGGTGGCGATGACGGTCATGAGGTAGCGGTCCTCGGCCTTGGAGACGATGCGGTCGACCTTCTGCCACGGCTGCCCTGTGGGTACGAAGATGACCTCGTCGAGGTTGAACCGGTACTGCACCTCGCTGGCGGCGACGAGGTGTCCGTGATGGATGGGGTCGAACGTGCCACCCATGACACCGATACGACGTGCGGCCATGAAGAACCACCCTATATCCGGCCCCCAGCACGAGCGGCGCGGATACGCGCGGGTCCACACCGCTGCCACTACCACCAGGCACAACAAAAGTGATGTAGGTCACATTACATGGTGAGCGGTTCCGCTCGCACACCCGCGAAGAGGACAGCAGGAGACCGATCCGGTAGAGCTTGACGGCGTGGACATCGACGTGGGCACCGAAGCCGGGATCGACGCGGGCACCGACACGGGCGACACGGCTCGCCAGCGGGCACAGGCGCTGCTGCGCGAACTCGCCGGGCAGCAGGCCGTGCTGCGCGAAGATCAGTGGAGGGCAATCGACGCGTTGGTCAACCAGCAACGGCGTGCCCTCGTGGTGCAGCGCACCGGGTGGGGCAAATCGGCGGTCTACTTCCTGGCGACAGCGTTGCTGCGCGAACGGGGCTTCGGCCCAACCGTCATCGTGTCGCCATTGCTCGCCCTGATGCGCAACCAGATCGCCGCCGCCTCCCGCGCGGGCATCCACGCCGCGACCATCAACTCCGCCAACCAGGACGAGTGGGCCCAGATCGAGACGGACATCGCCGAGGCGAAGGTCGACCTGTTGCTGGTCAGCCCGGAGCGACTGAACAATCCCGACTTCCGCGACGCGGTGTTGCCCAAACTCGCCGCCACGGCGGGCCTGCTCGTGGTGGACGAGGCACACTGCATTTCGGACTGGGGCCACGACTTCCGCCCCGACTACCGCAGGTTGCGCACCTTGCTGGGCGAACTCGCCGAAGGGGTGCCGGTGCTGGCCACGACCGCCACCGCCAATGACAGGGTCGCCACCGACGTGGCTGAACAACTGGGTATCGGCAGCCGCTCCGGCACCCTTGTGCTTCGCGGCCCGCTTGACCGGCGGAGCCTGCGGCTCGCCGTCGTATCACTGCCGACCGAGGCCGCGCGCCTGGCATGGCTCGTCGAGCATCTGAAACAACTCCCGGGTTCTGGCATCGTTTACACGCTGACCGTCAGTGCCGCACACGACGTCGCCGCGCTGCTGGCCGACCACGGTTACGATGTCGCCGCCTACACCGGCAGAACCGAACCCACCGACCGGCACGCCGCCGAGGACGACCTGCTCGCCAACCGGGTCAAGGCTGTTGTCGCTACTTCGGCGCTCGGCATGGGATTCGACAAACCCGATCTGGGCTTCGTCGTACATCTGGGTTCTCCTTCCTCGCCGATCTCCTATTACCAGCAGGTGGGTAGGGCCGGACGCGGAGTGCGGCATGCCGAGGTGGTCCTGCTGCCCGGCAAGCAGGACAAGGACATCTGGGCGTATTTCGGCTCGCTCGCGTTCCCCGACCGGGACCGCGTCACACAGGTGCTCGACACGCTGGCGAGTGCGGGAAGGCCGCTGTCCACAGCGGCCATCGAGCCGACCGTGGACCTGTCGCGCTCGCGACTGGAGATGGTGTTGAAGGTTCTGGATGTCGACGGTGCGGTACGGCGGGTACGCGGCGGGTGGGAGGCCACGGGCACGCCGTGGCACTACGACGGCGAACGTTATGAACGAGTGCGACAGTCGCGTGCGGCCGAGCAACAGGCCATGCTCGGCTACCTGGACACCGACGGCTGCCGGATGGAGTACCTGCTGCGCCAACTCGACGATCCGCATGCGGAGCCCTGTGGCCGCTGTGACAATTGCACCGGTCGGTACTGGACCACCGAGGTAGCTGCCGCCGTCACCGCCGCGACACAGCAACGACTTGTCAGGCCCGGTGTCGAGTTGGCGCCACGCAGACAATGGCCTACCGGCATGGCGGCGCTGGATGTGCCGCTGTCCGGCCGAATCCCCCGCGCCGAACAGGCACAGCCGGGCCGCACCCTCGGCAGGTTCACCGACATCGGCTGGGGCCCACGGCTGCGCGAACTGGTCGGCACGGGCGCCGAGGATCGCGAGCTACCCGATGAGGTGTTGCAGGCCTGTGTTTCGGTCCTGGCCTCCTGGGACTGGCAGCAACGTCCGGCTGCCGTGGTCGCCATCGCGTCGCGGAGCAGGCCACGGCTGGTCACCAGCCTCGCAGGCAGACTCGCCGAAATCGGCAGGCTGCGCTTCGCAGGCACCATCGAGCATCGCGAGGCAGCGCCACCGCGCAGGTCCAACAGCGCACGTCGGCTCGCCGACCTGTGGCGAGATCTTGTCGTGCCGCAGGATCTGCGGGCGAGCGTGGCAACCGCGGCCGGGCCTGTGCTGCTGGTGGACGATGTGGTGGACTCCGGATGGACCATCACCCTGGCCGCTCGTCAGTTGCTTGAGGCAGGCGCTCTCGCGGTGCTGCCGTTCGCGCTCGCGTCCACCGGGTAGTCGAAGTCGTTTCGCCATCCGGAAAGCCGAGCGCATGGATGTGGGAAAACTTCCGCCCCGCTCAATGTTGTGGCACAGTTCCACTCTCCCGACAGACACGCGGAGGGTCGACATGGTTGAGTCGAACGTCGGTGCGCCCGCTGTCCACCGACTCCCGGTGCGCAAGCTGTTCGCGGCCAGCGTGGGAAACGCGCTGGAGTGGTTCGACTGGACCATCTACGCCACGTTCAGCATCTACTTCGCCACCGCCTTCTTCCCCGGTGAGCTGGCGCAGATCAACACCTTCGCCACCTACGCGCTGGCCTTCTTCTTCCGCCCGCTCGGCGGCATGCTCATCGGCCGGTTCGCCGACCTCAAGGGTCGCAGGCCCGCGATGATCTTCACTATCGTGCTGATGGCGGGCGGTTCCGCGCTGATCGGCCTGCTCCCCACCTACGAGCAGATCGGCTGGCTGGCGCCGCTCATGCTGCTGCTTGCCCGCATCGCACAGGGACTGTCGCTCGGCGGCGAAGTATCGAACGCATCCGCCTACCTCGGCGAGATCGCGCCCCCCGCACGGCGAGGGCGATACTCGTCGTTCTTCTACATCTCTACCGGGAGCGCGGTGCTGCTGGCCTCGGTGCTGGGCTTCGTGCTCGCGCGCACGATGGACGATGCTCAACTGCAGTCGTGGGGCTGGCGGCTCCCGTTCCTGCTCGGCGGGGTGCTGGGCGTCATCGGCCTGTGGCTGCGGACCAGCCTGGAGGAGACCGAGCAGTTCAAGGAGAACAAGACCACCGCCCGCAGGGTCAGGCACCCACTGATCACCACATTGCGCGCACACCCGAAGGCTGTTGGGCAGCTGGTCGGCTTCACCATGCTGTCCACACTGTGCTACTACACGTTCTTCAGTGCTCTGACACCGTTCGCCGTGGAGTCACGCGGCGCCGACGACGTCGATGTCTTCCTCGCCCTGTCCATCGCCACAGCGATCTTCGTCGCGCTGCAGTACCCCATGGGCGCGCTGTCGGATCGCTTCGGCCGCAAACCGCAGCTCATGGTGTGGTCGGCCGCGATGGCGGTCCTCATCGTCCCGTTGTCGACGCTGGTGCGGCCGGGTCTGCTGAACCTCCTGGTGGTGTTCTGCGTCGGGCTGAGCCTGTACACCGCGATGACCTCGATCGCACCCGCGATCATGAGCGAGCTGTTCCCCACGTCGCTGCGCGCGCTCGGTATCGGTGCCTGGTACAACCTCACGGTCGCGACCTTCGGTGGCACGGCACCGCTGGTGATTACGGCGCTGGCGAACGCGGGCGCGGCCGGAGCCTTCTTCTGGTACGTAGCCGCGGGCTCCGCCGTGGCGTTCCTGGTGATCCTGAGCCTGCCGGAAACCAACCGCAGCGAACTACGCTGAGCGGGATCGCGAGCCGACCGGTCAGCGACCGCGCAGCGGCACCAGATCGTCGGCGTGTACGACCTCGCGACGCTGGTCGGGCGGCAGCTCGTATGTGGACCTGCCGATCAGGTCGGGCAACTCGGTGACGTCGAAGGCGACGACGCCACGGGCCACCACCTCCTGTGCCGGGTCGACAAGGTCCACCACGTCGCCTGCCTGGAAGTCGCCGTCCACCCCGGTGACACCCGCGGCCAACAGCGAGCGCCGGTTGCGTACCACCGCCGCCACCGCACCGTCGTCGAGGTGGAGCCTGCCTCGCGACCCCGCCGCGTATCCGAGCCAGAACCTGCGCGCCGACAGCCGGGCGCCGGCCTGCTGGAACGCCGTGCCGACATCGGCCTCCCCCAGCGCGCGCGCGGCCTCGGCGGCCGCCGCGATAAGCACGGGAATTCCCGCGGCCGCGGCGGTGCGAGCAGCGGCGACCTTGGACATCATGCCGCCCGTGCCAAGCCCGGAACTCGACATCCCCACCGCCAGGCCGTCGAGATCGGATTCCGACCTCACCTCGGCGATCTTGCGCGTGCCGCCCGCACGCGGATCGCCGTCGTAAAGAGCGTCCACATCGGACAGCAGTATCAGGCCGTCGGCGCCGATGAGGTGGGCCACGAGCGCGGCGAGCCGGTCGTTGTCGCCGAACCGGATCTCCTCTGTGGCCACCGTGTCGTTCTCGTTGACCACCGGCACCGCACCCAGCGCCAGTAGCCGGGCGAACGTCCGCTCGGCGTTGCGGTAGTGCGCCCTCCGCACCACGTCGTCGGAGGTGAGCAACACCTGGCCAACCGTGCGCGAGTAGCGACCGAAGGATTCGGCGTAGGCATGGGCCAGCGCGAGTTGGCCGACACTGGCGGCTGCCTGCTGAGTGGCCAGATCGCGCGGGCGGGCACCCAACGACAGCGGCGCCAACCCCGCCCCGATCGCACCCGAGGAGACGAGCACGATCTGGGTCTGTCTGCCCAGCCGGCCGGCGATCGCATCGACCAGCGCGTCCAGCCTGGCGATGTCCAGCCCGTCCCCGGTCGTGGTCAGCGCCGAAGAGCCAACCTTGACGACCAGGCGCCGCGCGAGCGCGATCGCGCGCCGGGCCTCACTCGTCATCGATGTCCTCTTGGGTGTCCGCGTCGGGCTCAGGCAGACCCTCGCGCCGGATACGACGTGCTTCCTTGCGTTGCGCGGCGGTGATCCTGCTCCGGTCGGCCAGCCTCGGGTCGCTGCCCCTTCCGGCGAGCACTCCAGCGACACCGGGCGTGGACGGCTCCCAATCGAACGTCACGTCCCCGATCGTCACCGGGCTTCCTGGTTCGGCACCCTGGCGGGCGAGCTCGTCCTCGACGCCGAGCCGGTTCAACCGGTCGGCCAGGTAGCCGATGGCCTCGTCGTTGCCGAAGTTGGTCTGCCGCACCCAGCGTTCCGGCCGCGTGCCCCGGACGATGAAGCCACCCGGCTCGTCGGGGTCGGGCTCCACCGTGAAGCCGCCGTCGTCGACGGCCTTCGGGGTGAGCACCACCTTGGTCGGCGTGGGCGGCGGCTGCGCGGCGCGGTAGGCGGCCACGATCTCGCCAAGCGCGAAGGTCAGCTCGCGCAGGCCCTTGCGGGTCACGGTCGACACCTCGAACACGCGCAGGCCGCGAGCCTCGAGGTCCGGCCGCACCAGCTCGGCAAGCTCGGCGGCCTCCGGTACGTCCACCTTGTTCAGCACCACCACGCGAGGCCTCTGCGCCAGATCCCCACCGAGTGCGGGCGTGTAGCGCGCGAGTTCGGACTCCAGTGTGTCGACGTCGCTGATCGGGTCGCGGCCCGACTCGTATGTCGCGCAGTCAACCACGTGCACCAGCACGGCACACCGTTCGATGTGCCGCAGGAAGTCCAGTCCCAGGCCCCTGCCCTCGCTGGCGCCAGGGATCAGCCCGGGCACATCCGCCATCGTGAAAACCGTGTCACCCGCGGTGACGACCCCGAGGTTGGGTACCAGCGTGGTGAACGGGTAGTCGGCGATCTTTGGCCGCGCGGCGGACAGCACCGAGATGAGCGACGACTTGCCCGCGGAAGGAAAGCCCAACAGCCCCACATCGGCCACCGAGCGCAGCTCCAGCACCAGGTCCCGGGTCTCCCCCGGTTCACCGAGGAGCGCGAACCCGGGGGCTTTGCGAGCGCGCGAGGCCAGCGCGGCGTTGCCGAGACCCCCTCGGCCACCCTTGGCGGCGACGAAGCGGGTGCCCGCGCCGACCAGATCGGCCAGCACTTCCCCGTCCTCGGTCAGTACGACGGTGCCGTCCGGAACGCTCAGCTCAAGCGACTCCCCCGCCGCTCCGCTGCGGTTGCTGCCCTGTCCCTGCTTGCCATTGCCCGCGCTGGCATGGGGACGGAAGTGGAAATCGAGCAGGGTGTGCACCCCCGGGTCGACGACCAGTACCACGTCTCCACCGTTGCCGCCGTTGCCACCGTCGGGTCCGCCCAGTGGCTTGAACTTCTCCCGGTGCACCGAGGCGCACCCGTTGCCGCCGTTGCCTGCGGCAACGTGGATCACCGCGCGGTCGACGAATCGGGACGCCATCGTGCTGCCTCTCTCGTGGACGGAACTCTTTCCCCTGTCACAGCAAAACGAGGGGCGGGGCCGGATGTGTTCCGGACCCGCCCCTCGTTCTGGGTTCGCGTGCTGGCCGGGCCGGTCAGGCCTCGGCCGGCACGATGTTGACCGTCTTGCGGCCACGCTTCGTGCCGAACTGGACCGACCCCGCGGCGAGTGCGAAAAGTGTGTCGTCGCCACCACGGCCGACGTTCACACCCGGGTGGAACTTGGTGCCGCGCTGACGAACCAGGATCTCGCCTGCCTTGACGGCCTGACCGCCGAACCGCTTGACGCCGAGGTACTTCGGGTTGGAGTCACGGCCGTTACGAGAGCTGGACGCGCCCTTCTTGTGTGCCATGGCTGGTCAGGTTCCTTACTTGTTGATGCCGGTGACCTCGACGCGGGTCAACCGCTGCCGGTGACCCTGCCGCTTGTGGTAGCCGGTCTTGTTCTTGAACTTGTGGATGCGGATCTTGGGGCCCTTGGTCTGCTCGACGACCCTGCCGGTGACCGAAACCTTCGCCAGCGTGTCGACGTCCGTCGTGACCTCGTCGCCGTCGACCACGAGGACGGCGGGGAAGGTGTGCTCGGTGCCCGGCTCGCCCTCGAGCTTCTCGACCTCGACGACATCGCCAACGGCGACCTTGTACTGCTTGCCGCCGGTCTTGACGACTGCATACGCCGACACGGAAGTCTCCTGGTTACTCGACTGTGGGTTTGGGGCTCATGAGGCCCGCTCCGATCGCGGGCCGTCATACAGGTTACTGGTCGGCTCCGACCTGCACCTCACGGGGGTGGTCATGAGCCGTTCTCCTGCGCGTGCACCGGTGGGCCCGCGGGCCGTGTGGCCGCGCGGCGTGGCCTGCGTGTGGTGGTGCGGGTAGCGGGCACCGGAACGGACGACCCCGCCTCGGCTTCGGCCTGCGCCCCCGGTTCCTGCTTCGCCGGGGCTTGCGGTTGCGTCGGGGCTTGCGATTCCGCCGAGGTGGTGCCCGGCCCCGGCTCGGCGGTGTCCGATGGGCTCGGTCGGGTCTGCTCCAGGGGTGGTGCCGTCTCCCGCTCGGGTGCCGCTGAGGTGGACTCAGGGCTGCGCTGCGGTCTGACCGCCCGCCGGTGCCTGGCCCTGGACTCCTTCGCACGCTCACCAGCGGCCTCGGGCTCGGTCGTCTCCCCCTGCGGTTCGTGCCCGTGAGCGTGGCCGTTGAGCTTCGGAGCTTGCTCGCCCTGTCCACCTTCGTCGGACTTGCCAGCCGACTTGGAGGCGTTGGCCATCGCCTGCACCGCCGACACCACGGACTCGCGCTGTTCGGGCGTCGGGCCCTGCTCCGCGGGCTTCGGCTCGGCTTCCTCGGCCTTGGCCTTGTTTCGTGACCGCCGCGACTGGCCGCCGCCCCCGCCGCCTCCGTTGCCGACACCACGCTGCGGTTCCGACGAGACGATCACGCCACGGCCCTTGCAGTGCTCACATGTCGTCGAGAAGGCCTCCAGCAGCCCGGTGCCCACGCGCTTGCGGGTCATTTGCACGAGGCCGAGCGAGGTCACCTCGGCGACCTGGTGCCGGGTGCGGTCCCTGCCGAGGCACTCGGTAAGCCTTCGCAGCACCAGGTCTCGGTTTGACTCCAACACCATGTCGATGAAGTCGATCACGATGATGCCGCCGATGTCGCGCAGCCGCAGCTGGCGCACGATCTCCTCGGCGGACTCCAGATTGTTACGGGTGACCGTCTCTTCAAGGTTGCCACCGGAACCGGTGAACTTGCCGGTGTTGACGTCGATCACCGTCATCGCCTCGGTGCGATCGATGACCAGGTACCCGCCCGAGGGCAGCCACACCTTCCTGTCCAACGCCTTGGTGAGTTGCTCGTCGATGCGGTAGTCGGCGAAGACGTCGCCCTTGCTCGCATAGCGCTTGAGGCGGTCGGAAAGGTCGGGGGCGACGTGATCGACGTAGGCGTGGATGGTCTCCCACGCGGTGTCGCCCTGCACCTCCAGCCTGGCGAAGTCCTCGGTGAACAGGTCCCGCACCACCTTGACCAGCAGATCGGGCTCCTCGTAGAGCAGCGCAGGCGCGCCGGACTTCTTGCCGGAGGCGGAGTCGGCCCTCTCCTTGATGACCTCCCACTGCGCCTTGAGCCTGCGCACGTCCCTGGCGAGTTCCTCCTCGCTGATGCCCTCCGACGCGGTCCGGATGATCACACCCGCGTCCTCGGGCACGATCCGCTTGAGGATGTCCTTGAGCCTGCGCCGCTCGTTCTCCGGCAGCTTGCGAGAGATGCCGGTGGCACCACCGGCCGGGACGTACACCAGGAACCGCCCCGGTAGCGAGATCTGCGTGGTGAGCCTGGCGCCCTTGTGCCCGACCGGGTCCTTCGTGACCTGAACCAGCACGTTGTCGCCGGTGGCGAGCGCCTGCTCGATCTTGCGGGCCTTGCCCTCCAGCCCGGCGGCGTCCCAGTCCACCTCACCGGCGTAGAGCACGGCGTTGCGGCCCCTGCCGATGTCGATGAACGCCGCTTCCATCGAGGGCAGCACGTTCTGCACCCGGCCGAGGTAAACGTTGCCGACGATCGAGCCGCTACCCGAGGAAGTGACGAAGTGCTCGACGAGCACACCGTCCTCCAACACGCCGATCTGCGTGGAGTCTCCCCGTTCGGCGACGACCATGGTGCGCTCGACCGATTCCCGCCGGGCGAGGAACTCCGCTTCCGACAAGATCGGCGCGCGCCTGCGCCCTGCCTC
Organism: Saccharomonospora amisosensis; assembly: GCF_011761185.1. Taxonomy (NCBI): domain Bacteria; kingdom Bacillati; phylum Actinomycetota; class Actinomycetes; order Pseudonocardiales; family Pseudonocardiaceae; genus Saccharomonospora; species Saccharomonospora amisosensis. Next base: position 3,697,155 of record NZ_JAAOYM010000001.1, read on the forward strand.
CCTGCCGTCCCTGCGCCGCTGCCGCTTGGCCTCGAGCCGGGTCGACCCACGCACGCTGCGGACACCGTCGCGGGGCTCGGTCTTGGCTTCGGTCTTGGCTTCGGTCTTGGCTTCGGTCTTGGAGTCACGGACGTGGGTGACCGTGTTGGGCGGGTCGTCCGAGGTCGCCTCGGTGGTGTCGTCCTCACCGCTCTTGCGGCGGCGGCGCCTGCGCCTGCGCTTGCTCGCCGACTCCGGCTCCTCCGCCTCTCCACCGTCCTCCGGCTTACTCGGGGCGGCCTCGGCCTTCTCCTCTTGCTGCTTCTCCTCGCCACCTGCCGCGGTATCGGGGCTCTCCTGCTGCTCGTCGGCGAGTTCCTCGCCACCCTTGCCTCGTCCCCTGCCTCGGCGTCCGCGACGGCGCCGCCTGCGGCCGCCGCCCTCGCCAGACTCACCGTCGTCGTCGGACCTGCCGGACGGTTCCTCCCGGGTCTGCCCGGCCTCCTCGTCCTCCTCGGCCTGCTGCGGCTCGGGGCGCGACGGCTGCTCGGCCGCGACGGGCTCCGGCGGCAGGAAGACCGGGGACGGTGCCGCGAACACCGGGGTGGCAACCGGCTGCGGTGGCGTGCTCGGCTCTGGCGGAGCCACCGGCGGTGGTGTCGCGGCGACAGGCGGCGGCTGCGAGGACACCAGCTGTGCTGTGTCTTGCGTCTCACCGGGCTCGGCGGTCGCCTCGGCCGCGGGTGTGGCCGTCTCGGCTATGGCACTGTCCAGCACCCCGAGCGACTCGGCCACCTTGAGTGCCACGTCCTTGTGAACGCCTGACTGCGGGCTGCGAACCTCCTCGCCAAGGTCGGCGAGCTTCGCCAGCACCTCGCGGCTGCTGGCACCGAGTAACTTCGCCAGGGCGTGGACCCTGATCCTGTTCGGCAGTTCCGCCAGCGCAGCGGCTGTGGATGTGGCGGTAGTCCCGCCAGTGTTCTCGGCGGGTGTCTCCGCGTTCGACATACATCTCCTCCGCCCCCGGGCGCGTTCAACACGCGGCCGCGCAGGGGCCGTTTCCTGTTTTGTACCGCCGTGGTGGGCTGCACCGCCGACGGGAATCCTTGCCTCTCGCGCCGCCGAGGTGCCGGGTGACCGGCACACCGCCGACGGCAGGTCCCACGGTGCCGCGCCAAGCGAGTCCGCGCGTTCGACGCCTCCCATGTCGTCCAGCCGCCCGGCACCTTGCGCGCGGCGGCGACGACCTTCGACTCTTTCAGCACGTCACCGGGCCACCAGTCGCTGCGCCCCACCCGTACGGCGGTGGCAACGGCTCGGCAGCCAACACCCAGTATCCCACACGGCGAGCACGTCATCGCGCGCTTGGTGGCGAGCCCCTCTCGGCCGGGGGAACTTCCGATTCCGGCTTGTCCCTCCCCTGCCCGCTGGTTAACGTGCGCCCCGGCAGGGAAAAGCCGAGTCAGTGGCAGACGGAGGCCGGCGTGCGCGGGCGTGGCAGCGTGGTTCTCGCGTGTGTCACTCTCGCGCTCAGCGGCCACCTCGGTGTGACAAGCGCCACGGCCGCTCCGGCGAGTCCCTGCGACTTGGACGGTCCGCGACTGCGCTACGTCGTCCTGTTCGACAAGGGCACCACCGCACCCGGCGCGCAGGAACAGGTCCGGGCCGCGTGCGGCACCGTCACCGGCTACTACCCGGAGATCGCCGTCGGAGTCGCTGTGTCCTCCACCACGCTGTTCGCCGAGCGCATCGGACCGGACAGGGCGTTCAGCGCGGAAGCGGCCCGGCTCGCGCGGCGCGGCACGTGGTCCGCGCTGCCCAGGAACGCCCCGCGGATACCGGCCCTTACCGGCATGGACGTCGCCACCGACGACCGCACCGCCGAACAGTGGAACCTGCGCGCGATCAACGCCACCGCCGCGCACAACGTCGACGTGGGTAACCGGGATGTCGTCGTGGGCGTCCTGGACTCCGGGATCGACCCCACCCATCCCGACCTCGCGGGCACGGTCGACGCGGACTTGTCGGCGGGTTGCCTCTCCGGCTCGCCGGACCGCGCCCGCTCGGCGTGGGAGCCGACAACGTCGGCGCACGGCACTCACGTCGCGGGCATACTCGCCGCCGCGGACGACGGCCGGGGCGTTACCGGGGTGGCCCCTGGCGTGCGGCTGGCATCCGTGAAGGTCATCGACGAACACGGCTACGTCGATCCCGAGGCCGCCGTATGCGGGCTGCTGTGGGCCGCACGCAACGGCATGCAGGTGGCCAACAGCAGCTTCCTGGTGGCACCGTGGCCGACATCATGTGCCTCTGGCAGCGGACAGCAGGTAGTGCACGAGGCGCTGGCCAGGGCAGTGGAGTACGCAGAAGCGGCGGGCACGCTCACCGTGGCGGCGGCGACCAACGAGGGCGTGCAGTTGACCCGCTCCAACCCAAGCGGTCTCGCGTCCGAGTCGGACAGCAGCACCTGCGAGGCACTACCGGCCGGGCTGCCGCAGGTGATGGCCGTCTCCTCGGTCGACCGCGCAGGCCTCAAGGCTCCGTACAGCTCGCACGGGCTCGGCGTGATCGACCTCACCGCCCCCGGCGGCGGCACCGACGACTGCGTGCTGTCGACGGTGCCGTCCGGATACGAGTCGATGTGCGGCACCTCGATGGCGGCACCTCACGTGGCAGGGGTGGCGGCGCTGCTGGCTTCCCGGCTGCCCGGCGCGACACCCCAGCAGTTGCGCGCGGCGCTGACCGGGCAGGCCTCGCCACTGGGGTGTCCCACCGACTACGACTTGGCGGGCGACGGCACTCAGGACGCCTACTGCACCGGCTACAGCGGCTACAACAGCTTCTACGGGCACGGCATGGTCGACGCGCTGGCCACCGTGTCGGCGGTGCCCGCAGGCTCAGCGCAGCAGCAGGCGGTGCAGCCTGCGCGACGTTCCGTAGAGCCCGAGTACCGCCAGCACGAGCAGGTACGCGAGGTGCCCGAGCATCGAGACGTCGAGCACGCCGACGGACAGTCCCCTGGTCAGTTCGACGCCGTGATACAGCGGGAGGCACTGCACGACTACGCGCAGCACCTCGGGATAGACGGTCAGTGGGTAGAAGGTCGTTGAGAACAGGAACATCGGCACCACTGCGAGCTGGATGAAGTCGAACTGCGACGGCGATCGCAAGAACGTGGCGCAAGCCATACCGGCCGCGGCGAACGCGAAGGACACCAGCAACGCCACCGGCACGAGCAACAACGCCCAGGGCGAGACCACAAGCCCCATCCCGGTCATCACGCCGAAGAACGCCAGCGCGTAGAGGCCACCCCGCAACACGGCCCAGCCGATCTCACCAAGCGCGATGTCGAACGGTCCGATGGGCGTCGCCAGCATCGCGTCGTAAGTCCTGTCGTACCGGAACTTGAAGAACACCCCGAAGGTGGAGTCGAACACCGCGCCGTTCATCGCCGAGGCCGCGAGCAGGGCAGGGGCGACGAACGCGACGTAGCTCATCGGCTGCCCATCCGGGCCGGTGACCTCGGCGACCAGCCTGCCGAAGCCGATCTGGAACGCCAGTAGGTAGAACAGCGGCTCGACAAACCCGGAAAGGAACACCAGCCAGCCGCGCGAGTAGGTCAACGCGGAACGTTCGATGATCGCCTTCGCGCGGCCGGAGTACAGCCCGGGCGGCAACACCCGCGGCAGCAGACCCCGGCCGGGTCTCGACTCCAGGACCGTCACGCTAGCTCGCCAACCTTCGGTAGAAATAGTGCCGCGCGAGCAGCCCACCGACGGCGAACATCGCCACCAGATAGGCGACATGGCCGAGCGCGGGCAGCACCTCCAAGCCGCCCAACGTGACGCCGCGAGCGAGTTCGTTGCCGTGCCACAGCGGCGAGATCCACGCCAGCCAGCGCAGCGCCTCCGGGATCTGGCTGATCGGGAAGAACGTCCCGGAGAACAACATCATCGGCATGACCACGAACCGGAAAATGGACGTGAACCGCGTGCCCTCGTCGTAGGTGGTGGCCGCGATGGCCATCACCACCGCGGCGCACGAAAGACCGGTGGCCACCCCGACCAGCAGCACCAGCAGCACGCCCGCGTTGAGCCAGGCGCCGAACGCCCACGCCACCAGGACGTAGACGCTACCGGCGAGGAACAGTCGAAGTCCCACCCAGATCAACTGCCCACCCAGCAGCTGGCCTGGGCTGACCGGGGTGGCGGTGACGGCGTGGTAGTCCTTCTGCCACTTGAAGCCGGACAGCACCGGAAAGCTGGACTCCCCGATCGCGTTCTGAGCCGCGCCAGCCACCAGCAGCGCCGGCGCGACGAAGTGTAGGTAGGAGAACCCTGCGGTGGCAGCACCCGGCTGCACCTGAGAACCGAAGCCGACACCCATCGCCAGCAGGAACAGCAGCGGTTGCAGCCCAGAGGAGTACAGGTTCGACGTCCAGTAGCGCCGATACCAGACCCAGTGGCCCTCAACCCGCAGCCACGCGGCCCGCCACGAGCCGACAACCCGCCCGGTCGCGCTGGTGCTCGCCACCGTCATTCCGCCAGACTCCGTCCGGTCAGCCGCAGGAACACGTCCTCCAACGTGCTGCGGCGCACCAGGCTGGACACCGGCCGCAACCCCCTCGCGTGGGACTGCTGCAGCGCGGTCTCGCCCTCGTCGGTGTAGACGAGCACCCGGTCGGGGAGCACCTCTATGCGCTGTCCGAGGTCGCTGACCTGCCCCGCGGCGGTCTCCTGCTCGCCGGGAAGGAAGCGCATCTCCAACACCTCGCGGGTCGAGTAGCGCTCGATGAGTCCGGACGGAGAGCCCTCTGCCACGATGTGCCCGCCGTCCATCACGACGAGGCGGTCGCAAAGCTGCTCAGCCTCGTCCATGTAATGGGTAGTGATGATCAACGTCACGCCGGTGGACTTGAGCCGGAACAGCCGGTCCCACAGCAGGTGCCGAGCCTGCGGGTCGAGTCCCGTCGTCGGCTCGTCGAGCAGCAGCAGCTCAGGATCGTTCACCAGTGAGCGCGCGATGGTGAGCCGCCGCTTCATCCCACCGGAGAGCGGCTCCACCTCGTCGTCAGCACGGTCGGTGAGCTGGGCGAACTCCATCAGCTCCTGGGCCTTGGCCCGCACGTGCGCCCGCGAAAGCCCGAAGTAGCGGCCGTAGACCTGCAGGTTCTGCCGCACCGTCAGTTCGGAGTCGAGATTGTCCTGCTGCGGCACCACCCCGATGCGAGCACGGATGCGAGGGCCATCGCGGTCGGGGTCCATGCCGAGCACCCGCAGCTCACCCTCCGAGCGCGGCGACACGCACGCGATCATGCGCATGGTCGAGGACTTTCCCGCACCGTTGGGGCCGAGAAAGCCGAACGCCTCCCCCTGCCTGACGTGCACATCGATGCCCCGCACGGCTTCGAAGCCGCCGAAGCGCTTCACCACCGCCTTGGCTTCCACCATCGCTGTGTCGTCGTCCACGTCACGGACCCTGCCACGACCCTCCGACAGAAATCGAGTTGTTTTGCCCCCGCCGCCGCAAAGCCCATCATCGTTGCGACAGGGCGGCCGAGAACCAAGGGAAGGACGGGACCAGTGACCAAGGAGTTGACGAAGTCCGCACTGCACGGTGTCATACCGCCGCTGGTGACCCCGCTCGACGAACAAGGCGAGGTGGACAGGCGCTCGCTGGAACGTGTGGTGTCGGACCAACTGGACGCCGGGGTGCACGGCGTGTTCGTCGGCGGATCGACCGGCGAGATCGCACTGCTGGACACCGCGCGGCGCACGGCTGCCATCGAAGTGGTGACCGGCACGGTGGCCGGGGCGGTACCGGTACTGGCGGGAGCCGTGGACACCGGGACTTTGCGGGTGGTGGAGCACGCGCGGCAGGCGGTGCGGCTCGGCGCCGACGCCGTGGTGGTGACAACCCCGTTCTACATCCGGCCACACCGCGACGAGATCGTCGAACACTTCCGGCAGGTGCACGCGGCCGTGGACGCACCGGTGATCGGCTACGACATCGTCAGCGCGACCGGTTCGCGGCTGACGGCCGACATCGTGGCCGAGTTGGCGAGCTCGGGCCTGATCGCGGGTCTGAAGGACTCCAGTGGGGACCTCGCGAGCTTCCGCGAGATCCTGCGCCGCACGGAGCTGCCCGCGTTCACCGGTTCCGAGTTACTCGCCGACACGGCGGTTCAACTCGGCGGCGCCGGAATCGTGCCGGGACTGGGCAATGTGGACCCGCACGGTTATGTGCGCCTTTACCGCGCCGTGCGGGAAAGCGACGTCGAAGCCGCCTCAGCCGAGCAGGACAGGTTGGCCCGGCTGTTCGCCATCACGTCGGTGGCCGATCAGAGGCGGATCGGGCTCACCGCGTCGGTACTCGGCGCGTACAAGGCGGCGATGGCGCTGCGTGGCCTGATCGATCACCCTGGCACGCATCCGCCGTTGCTGCCGCTGAACGAGGCCGAGACGCGGACGATCGCGGACATCCTTTCCGATACCGGCCTACTGGGGTCGTGAGACGGCGGTGCTCGCCTCACGACCCCGGCGCGGCGGTCAGAGGTCGGGGAACCAGAGCTTCAACTCCCGCTCGGCCGACTCCGGCGAGTCGGAGCCGTGCACCAGGTTGAACTGCGTCTCGAGCGCGAAGTCGCCTCGCAGCGTGCCGGGGGTGGCCTTGTCCACCGGGTCGGTGCCCCCGGCCAGCTGCCGAAACGCCGAGATCGCGCGGGGGCCTTCCACGGCGATGGCCACGACCGGACCGGAGGTGATGAACTCGAGCAGTTCGCCGAAGAAGGGCTTGTCCTTGTGTTCGGCGTAATGCTCCTCGGCCACCGACCGCTCGACGGCGCGCAGGTCCATCGCGGCCAGGGTCAGCCCCTTGCGCTCGATGCGCGAGATCACCTCGCCGACGAGGCCCCGCTTGACGCCGTCGGGCTTGACCAGAACCAACGTGCGCTCACTCACAAGCTGTTACTCCTTCATTGACTGCTGTCGGATATGCCGGTGTGGGCAGCCTAACCGTCACCTTCCCGACGGCGTGGCCGCAGGGTCTTCGACCACAACGCCGCACCGGTTCCGTCACGCAGGTCGACCGTCAGCTCTCCGGTGGTTGCGTTCACGTTCACCTCGCCGAAGTGCTGGTAGCCGTCCATCGGTGAAGTGTTGGGCTTCGGCGGGGCGTGTACGAACACCGCCTCGGGTCCGAACGTGGGATCGAGGCTGTTCGGCCCGAACGCGCCCGCGTTGAGCGGACCGGACACGAACTCCCAGAACGGCTCGAAATCACCGAAGGCGGCCCGGTCGGGCGAGTAGTGGTGCGCGGCCGTGTAGTGCACGTCGGCCGTCAGCCACACCACGTTGTGCACCCGACGCCTGGAGATCTCCGACAGCACCCAGGCGAGTTCGCTCTCACGCCCGCCGGGGGCACCGGGCAGTCCGTTGGACACACCCTCCATGTCGCTGCCGTCGGGTACGACGAGCCCAACGGGCAGATCCGCCTGGATGATCTTCCAGGTGGCCTTGCTGCTCGCCAGTGCGCGCACCAGCCAGTTCGCCTGCCTGCTGCCAAGCACCGATCCCGGTCGCGTGGGGTCGGAGGTGTTGGCGTCCTTGTAGCTGCGCATGTCCAGCACGAAAATCTCGACAGGGCCGTAGCCGAAGCTGCGGTAGACCCTGCCGTCGACGGCCGCCTTCGCGTCGATGGGCTGCCATTCGTGGAAGGCCTGGAACGCCCTTCGCGCCAGCACATCCACCCGCTTCTCGGTGTACTGCGGTAGGTCGAGAATCTCACCGGGATACCAGTTGTTCACGACTTCGTGGTCATCCCACTGCACGTAGCTGGGCACGGCCGCGGCGAAGGCACGCACGTTCTCGTCGAGCAGGTTGTATGCGAACTGCCCACGGTACTCGTCGAGAGTCTGCGCCACCCGCTCCTTCTCCGGCGTGACGATGTTGCGCCAGCTGCGCCCATCCGGCAGCGAAACGGTCTCGCTGAGCGGCCCGTCGGCGTACACGCTGTCGCCGTTGTGCAGGAAGAGGTCCGGCTGCCGAGCGGCCATCGCGGCATACGCCGTCATGCCACCGATGTCGGGGTTGATGCCCCAGCCCTGGCCAGCGACGTCGCCCGACCACACCAGCCGCACGTCGTCGCGGCGGGTCGGCGCGGTGCGGAAGCGGCCGGTCAGCGGCTCGCTGCTGACCCGCCCGTCGAGGTCCTCGGCGGTGACCCGGTAGTGCACCTCGGTGCCCCTCGGCAGCCCGGTGAGGCGCACCTTGCCGGTGCCGCCGGTACGCGGGGACAGCACGGGACCTCGCACCACGCGCGCCCCGCGGAAGGAGGGCTCGCGCGCGATCTCGACCACCATGCGGGACGGGCGATCGGCCCTGGTCCACACGATCGCCGAGTGTGACGAGATGTCGCCGGACTGCACGCCATGCGTCAACCGGGGGCGGCCCGCCCGGATGAGCGCGGCGGCCGGTGTCGCGCCGAGTACGCCGGTAGCCACGGCGCCCGCGCCAAGCACGCCTGCCTTGAGCACGCCTCGACGGCGAAGAGGGTTCTGTTCACTCATACCGAACATCTATCCGGCCGACCGGGCCAGTGGGACAACTACAGGGGTCGGCACGGTGAACTGCCGCGGACCTGTCGTTCAGGAATCCTGCCGCTGGCCCGGTAACCGCCCCTGCGCCATGCGAGTGGCGACGTCGTGGCGCAGCCACATCAGCCACAACCACACGGCGAGGAAGAGCACTCCGATGACCGCCACCGATGGCAGTGCGACCACGAACGCGATCAACCCCGCTTGCAGCGCCAGGATCACCCACATCGACCAGGGTCTGCGCAGGATGCCGCACGACAGCAGGAGCGCGACGGCGATGCCGATCACCGTCCAGCCCTGCAAACTGCTGATGCCCGCGCCGAGTTGCGCGACAACCGGCAACGCGAGCCCCACCACGATCGCCTCGATGACCAGGATGCCCACCTGCACTCCGCGGAAGGACTTCATCGGGTCCTTGGCGGGTGGCGCGGCGGCCTCCGTGCCGGAGCTGTAATCCTCACTCATTCCGGCTCCTTGCCGAACAACGTACGTGCCTCGCCGACGGTCACCACGGACCCCGTGATGAGCACGCCGCCACCGGCCAACGGCTCCTCCGGGTCGTCGGTCTGCTCCACCAGTGCGACCGCGGACTCGATCGCCGCGTCCAGCACGGGCTCCACGGTCACCCGTTCCTCGCCGAAGACCGAAACAGCCAACCCGGCGAGTTCGTCGACAGGCATGGCACGCGGTGAGGAACTCGCGGTGACCACCACCTCCGACACCACGGGCTCAAGTGCCTCCAGGATGCCGAGCGCGTCCTTGTCGCGCAGCACACCGATCACCGCCGCCAACCTGCGGAAGGCGAACTCGGCGTCGATGGTGGCGGCCAGCGCCGCCGCCGAGTGCGGGTTGTGGGCGGCGTCCAGCAGCACGGCGGGAGCGGCACGGACACGTTCGAGTCTGCCCGGTGTGCGCACCTCGGCGAAGGCCTCGCGCACCGCTTCCACCACCAGTTGCCGGTCCTTGCCCGCTCCGAAGAACGCCTCCACCGCGGCCAGCGCGAGTGCGGCGTTGGCCGCCTGGTGCGCACCGTGCAACGGCAGGAAGACCTCGTCGTAGACGCCTCCGAGACCCTGCAACCGCAACAGTTGCCCACCGACGGCCACGTCTCTGGACAGCACGCCGAACTCGCTGCCCGCCCTGGCGACGACGGCGTCGACTTCAACGGCACGTTCCAGCAGTACGCGTTCGGCGTCGGGGTGCTGTTCGGCGAGCACCGCGATTGCGCCGGGTTTGATGATCCCGGCCTTCTCACCGGCTATGGACGTCAGCTCGCTGCCGAGGTACTCGGCGTGGTCGAAGTCGATCGGGGTGAGGACGGCCACCTGCCCGTCGGCGATGTTCGTGGCGTCCCAGGAGCCACCCATCCCGGTCTCCAGCACGGCGACTTCCACCGGGGCGTCCGCGAAGGCGGCGAACGCCATTCCGGTGAGCACTTCGAACTTGCTCATCGGCGGCTCGTCGGGGCCACCCGCCTTGTCGACCATCGACACGAAAGGCGCGACGTCGCGGTAGGTGTTGACGTAGGTCTCCGCCGAGATCGGTGCCCCGTCGATGCTGATGCGCTCGGTGACCAACTGCAGGTGGGGGCTGGTGTAGCGGCCGACCCGAAGGCCCATCCTCGTCAGCAGGGCCTCGATCATCCGAGCCGTCGAACTCTTGCCGTTGGTGCCTGCGACATGCACGACGGGATACGTCACCTGCGGATCACCGAGCAGGTTGGCCAGTGCCCTGATGCGCGTCAGCGACGGCGCGATCTTGGTCTCCGGCCAGCGCTTGTCGAGCTCGGTCTCGACGGCCCTCAGCTCCTGGCGTGCCCGCCGTTGGATCGCGGCCTCGTCGACCGGTTCCAGTTCCGACTCGTCGTCGGGCAACGGGCCGGCGATGAAGTTGTCCCCTGCCGACAGCTCCGGGGGAAACTCCTGGTCGTCGGACGGCACGCACACTCCCAAACGGTTCGACTGGCTACGACCGAGTCTACGTGCGGCCTCACTAGCCTGGCCGCGTGCCCTTCGACCACAACGACCGTTACCACCTGCTGCTGCTGCGACACGTCCCGCCCGGAGCGACCACCGCACTCGAGGTGGGCCGCCGCGGCACCGGTCAACGTGGTAGCGCGGGCGGCGGTGCGCGCGGCCGAGGAGCTGGGCGGTGGGCCGGACCCAGTGCCCTCGCCCCCGGTGCACGAGGAGACCATGTCGCTGGCCCAGATCAGGCGAGACGCGGCCCGACTGCTACCCGGTAGTCGAGTGCGGGTCCTGGCGTTCTGGCGCTACCTGCTCACGTATCGCGCAGCCTGAGCGCTCCTGACGGGCACGAGTCCACGGCCTCCTGCACGGCTTCGGCGTTGCCGGGTCCGGGGTTGTCGGCACGCACCACCACGATTCCGTCGTCGTCCTGGTCGAACACGTCCGGCGCGGTCATCGCGCACAACCCGGCGGCGATGCAGATGTCTCGGTCGGCTTCGATCACGGTCCCTGCCTACCACGGGAGCGCGAACCCGCGCACCCTCACCCCGCGAGTCCCCCGCTCTCGCCCGCGAGTTCCCCGCTCTCGCCCGCGAGTTCCCCATTCGCGACAGAGGCGGGGCGCGGTCCCGAACGCAGAACTCGCGGTCCCGAACGCAGAACTCGCGGTCCTGGGCGGGGGACTCGCGGCGGGTCAGGCGGGAAGGCTCGACAGCCTGGTGTTGATGCGCTCGATATCGGCTGCGGCGGTATCCCGGCGGGCGCGAATCTTGTCCACCACATCCGCGGGCGCCTTCTCCAGGAACGCCTGGTTACCCAGCTTGCCCTCGGTCTGCTTGAGCTCCTTCTCCGCCGCCGCGAGGTCCTTCAGCAAGCGCTTGCGTTCCGCTGCCACGTCGATCGCGCCCGAGGTGTCCACCTCGACGGTCACCATGCCCGCTGACAGCGCCACCTCCAGCGACGCCGTGGCCGTGAACCTCTCCCCCGGCTCGCTCAGCCGCGCGAGTGCGCGCACCGACTCCTCGTGTTCAACAAGCGTCGCGAAGCCGAGCCCGACCAGCCTGGTCGCCACCCGTTGGCCTGGCTTCAGTCCCTGGTCGGAACGGAACCGGCGAATCTCGGTGACCAGCTTCTGCACGCCTTCGATACGGGCGTCGGCCTGTGGATCGGGCGACGGCAGGCCCAGCTCGGCCGGGACCGGCCAGCTGGCGATCGCGAGCGACTCACCACCGGTCAACGTGGTCCACAGTCGCTCGGTGATGAACGGAATGAACGGGTGCAGCAGCCGCAGCACGGTGTCCAACACGTGCCCGAGCACGAGCCTGGTCGAGTCCGCGTGTTCGCCCGCGAGCTGCACCTTGGCCAGCTCCAGGTACCAGTCGCACAGCTCGTCCCAGGTGAAGTGATAGAGCAGGTTGGTCGCCTTGGCGAACTGGAAGTCCTCGATCAGCTCGTCGGCTTCGGAAACGACCGTGCCGAGCCTGCCCAGTATCCAGCGGTCGGCCTCGGTGAGTTGGTCCGCACCAGGCAACGGCTGTTCGACGCTCGCACCGTTCATGATGGCGAACCGGCTGGCGTTCCACAGCTTCGTGCAGAAGTTGCGCGAACCGGCCGCCCATTCCTCGGCCAGTGCCATGTCGGCGCCGGGGTTGGCTCCCCTGGCGAGCGTGAACCGCGTGGCGTCCGCGCCGAAACGGTCCATCCAGTCCAGCGGGTCGATCACGTTGCCCCGCGACTTCGACATCTTCTTGCCGCTGGCGTCGCGGATCAGGCCGTGCAGGTAGATGTGGTCGAACGGTTGCACCCCGTCCATGGCGTACAGCCCGAACATCATCATCCTGGCAACCCAGAAGAACAAGATGTCGTAGCCGGTGGACAGCACGCTGGTGGGATAGAACTTGGCCAGGTCGGCGGTCCGCTCCGGCCAGCCCATCGTTGAGAACGGCCACAGCCCCGAGGAGAACCAGGTGTCCAGCACATCCGGGTCCTGCTGCCAGCCGTCACCGGTCGGCGGTTCCTCGTCGGGGCCGACACAGACCATCTCGCCGTTCGGGCCGTACCACACCGGGATGCGGTGGCCCCACCACAGTTGGCGAGAGATGGTCCAGTCGTGCATGTTGTCGACCCAGTCGAAGTAGCGCTTGGCGAGTTCGGGCGGGTGCACGAGGGTGCGTCCATCACGCACGGCCTCGCCCGCGGCACGTGCCAGTGGCTCGACGCTGACCCACCACTGCAGCGACAACCTCGGCTCGATGACGGTGTCGCAGCGGGAACAGTGGCCGACCGCGTGCACGTAGGGCCGCTTCTCCGCGACAATCCTGCTCTGCTCGCGCAGCGCGGCGACGACGGCGGGCCGTGCCTCGAACCGGTCCATGCCCTCGAACGGCCCCGGCACGGTGATCACCGCCCGTTCGTCCATGATGGACGGCATCGGGAGGCCGTGCCGCCTACCGATCTCGAAGTCGTTGGGGTCGTGCGCTGGCGTCACCTTGACCGCACCGGAGCCGAACTCGGGGTCGACGTGCTCGTCGGCGACGATCGGGATGCGACGGCCGGTGAGCGGCAGTTCCACCTCCGTGCCGACGAGATGGCTGTAGCGCTGGTCTTCGGGGTGCACGGCGACGGCCGTGTCGCCGAGCATGGTCTCGGCACGGGTGGTGGCCACCACTATGGCGTTGTCGCCCTCGCCGTAACGGATGGAGACCAGTTCGCCGTCGTCGTCGGAGTGGTCCACCTCGATGTCGGAAAGCGCGGTCTGGCAGCGCGGGCACCAGTTGATGATGCGCTCGGCACGGTAGATGAGGTCGTCGTCGTACAGCTTCTTGAACATCGTCTGCACGGCGCGGGAGAGACCGTCGTCCATGGTGAAGCGCTCGCGCGACCAGTCGACGCCGTCACCGAGCCGCTTCATCTGGTCGAGGATCTTGCCGCCGTACTCGGCCTTCCACTCCCAGACGCGCTCGACGAAGCGCTCCCTGCCCAGGTCGTGTCGCGACATACCCTGGTTCGCCAGTTCACGCTCGACGACGTTCTGGGTGGCGATGCCCGCGTGGTCCATGCCCGGCAGCCAGAGCACCTCGTATCCCTGCATGCGCCTGCGCCGGGTGAGGGCGTCCATCACCGTGTGGTTGAGGGCGTGGCCCATGTGCAGGCTGCCGGTGACGTTGGGTGGCGGCAGCACGATCGTGAAGGGCGGCTTCCGCGATGTCGAATCCGCCTCGAAATAGCCTGCGGCTACCCAGCGCTGGTAGATCCCGGCCTCCTCGTCGGCCGGGTTCCAGGCGCTGGGCAGGTCGGTTTGCTGCTGAGCCGCGTTCTCCGTCACAGCCGACAAGTCTACGAACCCGCTGTGCCGACCGTGCACGGCGCTCCGATGCACAGGCAAGACTGCACAGCCTAGGCTGATGTTATGACTGGTGTTCCTCCTTCGGTTGCCGAACTGGCCGGGCAACTGCGCGGCGCGGTCGGGCAACTGCTGCGACGTCTTCGCCAGGTCGACAACGCGGGCGTGCTCACCCCTGCCCAGTCGGCCGTGCTCGGCAGGCTGCACAGGGAGGGGCCCACCACGCAGGCCGAGTTGGCCGCCGCCGAACACGTCAGGCAGCAGTCGATGTCGGCCACGCTGGCGGCCCTCGACGAGTTGGGCTACCTGAACCGCAGCAGAGACCCCGACGACGGGCGCCGCACCGTGATCTCGCTTTCCGAACTGGGCACGAAGACGGTGCTCGGCGTGCACCAACACCGCGACGAGTGGCTGGCCGCCGCACTCGCCGAGGACTTCACGCAGCAGGAACGGGACCGGCTGGCCGAGGTGCTGCCGCTGCTGCGCAGGCTCGCTCAGCGTTGATGACCACCACGACCAAACCCGCCATCGGGGCTCGTCTGGTAGCCCCGCTGGTGGCCAGCGCGGTGCTCAACCCGATCAACTCGACGATGATCGCGGTCGCGCTGGTCCCTATCGGCCGGACGTTCGACGCCGGACCCGCCGAAACGGCGTGGCTGATCACCAGCCTCTATCTCGCGACCGCGATCGGTCAGCCGATCGCGGGCGTGCTGGTTGACAAGTGGGGACCGCGCCGGGTCCTGCTCGCGGGTGCGGCCGCCGTCGCCGCGGCGGGGCTGGCAGGCACGTTCGCGCTTTCCCTCGACTGGCTGATCGGCGTGCGCATGCTGCTTGGCTTCGGCACCTGCGCGGGCTTTCCCGCCGCGATGGCCGTACTGCGCAGGCAGTCCGATGCCACCGGGGCGGGCGTGCCCGCGGGCGTGCTGGCGGTGCTGTCGATCTCGGCCCAGACCATCATGGTCATCGGCCCCACGCTCGGCGGCGCACTGATCGGCTTCTTCGGCTGGCCCGCCATTTTCGCGGTCAACATTCCGCTGGCCGTGGGCGCCATGGTGCTGGCGTGGCTGTGGCTGCCGTCCGATCGGCGGGTGCCCGGCGCGCGATCTCGCCTCGACGTGCGCGGGGTGCTCACCAACGGCCCCATACTGCGTACCTATCTTCGGCAGGCCCTTGCCTTCCTGGCGATCTACACGATCATGTTCGGCTACGTGCAGTGGCTACAGGCCGACCGGGGATTGTCGGAGGTCGCCGCGGGCCTGCTGCTGCTTCCGATGTCGGTGGTCGCGATGACTGCCGCCGCCCTTTCCGGGCGCGCGAGCGGACTGCGCGCACGCCTGGTGCTGTCGGTGCTGGCGCTGGCGGGAGGGTCCGGGTTGCTGCTGCTCGTGCAGCCGAGTTCGTGGACCGGGATGCTCGTCGCGGTGGCGGCGATGTTCGGCCTCGCACAGGGCCTGACGAGCGTGACCAACCAGACCGCGCTTTACAGCCAGGCAGCCGCCGGGTTGATCGGGACGGCCAGCGGGTTGTTCCGCACCGCCCAGTACATCGGCGCCATGGCTTCGTCGGCGCTGATCGCGGTGTGCTTCGGAGAGCACCCCAGCGCGGCGGGCCTGCACCGGATGGCGGCGGCGCTGCTGCTGATCGCCGTGGCCCTGCTGGTGGTGACGCTGATCGACCGTGGCCTGCGACAACGGTCGCGGACTACGTAGCGCCGGTGACGATCGTCGGGACGAACAGCGCGGCCATCACGGCGGAGGTGATCTCCTCGACGGCCCTGCGCAGTGCGTCGCCCGCCCAGTTGCCCTCGGCGATCTCGGTGGCCCTTCGCTCGACGAGCCGTGGGTCCCTGCCGCCGACAACCTGCTTGGTGACACCCATCCCCGCGAGCAACGCGACGAGCGCCGTCGTGCGTTCGTTGGGCTGCTGCCCGTCGACAAGTACTCGGTTGAGCTCCGCCCTTGTCCGCTGCTCGTGTCGTGAGTCTTGAGCGGGCCACCGCGTGGTGGGGAACAGCCCCAGTACCCTGCCCTGCTCCCGCCGCAGGATCCCCCGTTGCACGAGTCCGTCCAGCAGCCGCTGCGAGAGCCCGCCCTTGGTAAGTGGGCCGATGACGTCCTTCGGCTTCTTTCCCTCCAGTTTGGACAGAGTGGCGAGCGACTCGTCCAGCGTCGCCTCGCCGGTGGGCGTACTGTCCCGGATCACCAGTCTGCCGGACTTGCCGTCATCGGCATCGGTTGTCACATCGATGCGACCGAGCATGGCCAACTCGATCAGCACCGCCCCGGCCATGGAGTAGTCGAGATTCGAGACCCCGTCGACGGGCTTTCCTGCCTTGTCGTCGAACAGCAGCAGTAGCAGGTCTTCGGCGATGAGCATGCCGCAAAGCCTAGCCGGGCCCGGCAGCTCGCGCCGTCACGCGAAGGGACCACCAGCAAACACCGGGTGAGCACCCCCGTGGCGGTCAAGCTGCCAGGCCCGAGGCGACTACCGCGTCAACCGCCGATCAGCTGCAACACCTTGCGGACGAGTTCATACACCCCGTAGGCGAACGGCAGGCCCACCCAGGCCCACACCAGGACCAGCAGCCCCGCTCGGCGTTGAGACGTCGTCTGCTCGCTCACTGCGACTCCTTCCGGGACAGCTGCGGGGTATCCTCCACCGGCTCGTGGAACTTCGGATCGACCGGCCTAACCAGTTCATTGGCCACGAAACCGACGATGAGCAGGCTCATCATGATGAACAGCGACGTGGTGTAGAGCGCTGGACCAGTCTTGCCCGCCGCCTCCTGGCTGTCGGCGATGGCATTGATGATCAGCGGTCCCAGCACACCCGCCGTCGACCATGCGGTGAGCAGCCTGCCGTGGATGGCGCCGACCTGGTAGGTGCCGAACAGGTCCTTCAGGTACGCGGGGATGGTGGCGAAACCACCCCCGTAGAAGGAAAGGATCACCATGGCGCTGAGGATGAACACGATCTTGGAAGAGTTCGTCGTCAACGCGATGACCAGGTACAACAGCGCGCCGACACCGAGGTAGAACCGGTAGATGTTGCGCCTGCCGACAATATCCGATGTAGACGACCAGACGAAGCGGCCCAGCATGTTGGTCAGCGACAGTAGCGCCACGAATCCCGCGGCCGCGCCCACACCGACGGGCACCGACGTCTCGGCGAAGAAGTCACGGATCATCGGCGAGGCCTTCTCGAGAATGCCGATGCCCGCCGTCACGTTGAGGCACAGGATGAGCCACAACAGCCAGAACTGCGGCGTGCGCAGCGCGTTGTTGGCCGACACGTTGCCCGTGGTGACCATCGCGTTCCCGCTGTCACCGTTTCCGGGTTTCCATCCCGCGGGACGCCAGCCCTCCGCCGGAACCCGGACGAGCAGCACGCCCATCGACATGAACACCGCGTAGACCACACCGTGAACGGCGAACGTGGTGGCGATCCCTGCGCTGTCGGTGCCGAAGGACTCCAGCATCTGGCTAGACCACGGCGACGCGATCAGCGCGCCACCACCGAAACCCATGATGGCGATACCCGTGGCCATGCCAGGCCGGTCGGGGAACCACTTGATCAGCGTGGAGACCGGCGAGATGTAGCCGATTCCGAGCCCGACCCCACCTACCACCCCGTAGCCGAGGACGACCAGCCAGTACTGCGAGCTCGCCGCGCCGAGCGCCGAGATGAGGAACCCCGAGGAGAAGCATGACATCGCCACGAACATGGCCCAGCGTGGCCCGTTGCGCTCGACCAGCGTCCCGCCGAAGGCCGCCGACAGCCCGAGCATGACGATGCCGAGTTGGAAAGGTAGAGCACTCTGCGTTCCGCTCAGCCCGAGCGTTTCCTCGAGCGGAGGTTTGAACACGCTCCAGGCGTAGACCTGCCCGATCGCCAGGTGCACGGAGAGCGCCGCGGGTGGGATGAGCCAGCGACTCCAATTCGCTGGTGCGATGCTGTGGGAACGGTCAAGGAAGCCGAGTGCCACTCCGACACCTCCGTAGACTGAATACTGTCTAACTGTATGCGTATCGCGCCGGCGAATGTATACAGCAACGCCACGGACACAGCAAGTACCTGTCGAATATTGGGATCGCGAGGAGTGGTGCCCCATGGGCCGAGTCACGGTACGCAGGCCGGTGCGGATGTTGACCTCGCACGGCATGCGGCGCAGGCCGGACGCGCTCGCCGCCGAGGAGCCGCTCGAGATCCGGGTCTCCGGAAAGCCACTCGCCGTCACCATGCGCACCCCTGGACACGACGTCGAACTCGCGCACGGCTTCCTGCTCTCGGAAGGGGTCATCGGTGCCAGCGAGGACGTCGCGCTCGCCCGCTACTGCGACAGCCTCGACGACCAGGGCCGCAACACATACAACGTGCTCGACATCGCGCTCGCCGACGGGGTACCGCCACCCGAGACCGGCGTCGAGCGCAACTTCTACACCACCTCTTCCTGCGGCGTGTGCGGCAAGGCCGCGCTTGCCGCCGTGAAACTGAGGACCAGGTATTCGCCGTCCGGTTCGCCGTTCACCATCACCCCGAACCTGCTGGCCGAACTGCCGGACGTGTTGCGTGCTCGGCAGCGGGTCTTCGCGGCCACCGGGGGCCTGCACGCGGCCGGGCTGTTCACGTCGGACGGCTCCTTGCTGACCGTGCGGGAGGACGTCGGCAGGCACAACGCCGTGGACAAGGTGCTGGGGTGGGCGCTGCTGGAGCGCGGGGTCCCGCTGGCGGACTGCGGGCTGCTGGTCTCCGGCCGCGCCTCCTTCGAACTGGTGCAAAAGGCAGCCATGGCGGGTATTCCGATGCTCGCGGCGGTCTCCGCACCGTCGTCGCTTGCTGTCGAACTCGCGGAGGAGAACGGGATGACGCTCGTCGGGTTCCTACGAGGACAGAGCATGAACCTTTACACGGGCGAAAAGCGGATCATGGAAGGCTAGTGCCGTCCTGGTTCGACAACGAGCTTGCGGGGTGGTGCGTGTCCGCCGCGGACACCGACGAGCCGAAGCGGTACCGGATCGGCAGACGTGGTCTGCTGCTGGGAGCACTGGGCGGGATCGCGGCGGGCGCGGCGTCCTTCAACGCGGGTTCCCAATCACTGGACTGGGCGTTACGACGTTCGATCACCCTGTCCTCCCCGCTGTCGGGGACCGGTTTCACCCGGCTGGAACGGGTTTACTCGCGTGCTCGCGGCCGCTGGGTCGAGCTGGCGCTGACACTGCCGACCCGGAACCCACCGGCAGGAATGCCGATCTCTCTGCTGCTGCACGGCCGCCACGGGTCGGCACGCACGGCGGCGCCGGAGGGGCTGGCCCAGTGCCTGGCCGGCGCGGTGGCACGCGGAAGGGTGCCTCCGTTCGGCTTCCTCGCCGTCGACGGCGGTGACAGCTACTGGCACGAGCACAGACCGGGCGACGACCCCATGGGCATGCTGCTGCTAGAGGTGCCGAACTGGCTGAAGGAACTGCGCCTTTCCGGGGAGGGTGGAATCCCGTTCGCGTGCGCGGGCATTTCGATGGGCGGCTTCGGCTCGCTGCTCTATGCCAGGCACCGTGCGCAGCGGCGCAGCCGGCTAAGGGCGGTCGGTGCCATCTCGCCCGCCCTGCTGACCAGTTGGCAGCAGATGCGCAAGCGCCGCGCCTTCAACGGGCCCCTCGATTGGGCATCGATGGACCCGCTGCGGCACATCCAGGACATTGGCGACGTGCCGATAGGCGTGTGGTGTGGCACGCAGGACCCGTTCATCTCAGGGACACGCCGGTTCATCAGCGCGACCAATCCCGAAGTGGCGTTCATAGCCGAGGGCAAACACAACGGGGAATTCTTCAGCCGGGTCGCACCCGGGCTGGTCGCCTTCCTCGGCAGGCACGCCCCTAAGCCCGTTCGCCAGGGGTCCTGAGCGCGATCAGAGGCGCAGGTAGACGCGGGTGGTGGTGCCCTCGGGTGTCGAATGGGTGCGAACCAGGTCGACGACCTGGTGGACGAGCAGCAGGCCTCGGCCGCCTGCCCGGTGCGGGCTCACGGGCCGCCGCCCGGCAAGGGGATCTTTCAGGTGCCCGCGGTCGTGGACCTGCGCGACGACATGATCTTGCTCGCGCCACACCCACAGCGTGCCCGTGCCGCCACCGTGCTGGACGCTGTTGGCACACAACTCCGCGACGGCAAGTGCGAGGTCGTCCAGCCGGTCCTCACTGAGGCCGAACGCGGCACCACGGGCGACCGCGAAGTGCCGGGCCTTGGTGAGGCTGCCGAGGTCGAACGGCAGCTCCTCGGCGTCGCTCGGGGCTGTCAGCGGCAGGTTGTATCGCGATAAGGCACCATCGGGCGCGTATGCCTTGCTGGCTCGCGTACCTGACTCGTCCGCGATTATCGGGTGGGTTGCGTGCGCGTCTGCAATTGCCTGTGCGGACAGCCGCGAGGCGTCGTAGGGACAGAGAATGTTCGCCGCCGACCCGGCGAAGGCGGCGTTGAGCAACGCTTCGTGCTGGACGCAGGCCGCGTACTCCTCGTTCGAGCGTTCCGGCCAGATCGGCTCGCCTACGATTCGGACATTGCTGTGGTGAGCGTCGGCGAAGTCGTGCAGAACTGAGGGGATGAGGCGACCGGCGTTGCGGCCGACGTCCGTCATGTCCAGCAGGCGGACCTGCCGCGCCGCCGAACCCAGCGCGGCCTCGATGCGATCCAGGTTCGGCCCAGGCACCACGACGGCGACCGGCACCCCTGCGTCCAGCCCGTCCAGCACGAACGAAACGGTACTCGCGAGATAACCAGGGCCATCGTGATAAAGCAGCGCTTGATGCGAGAATCCACCCGCACCCAGCTCGCCTATCGCTGTCACTACAACCGTGTCCCAATTCGGTCGACGCTCTTTAACCCAAACGGGCTATCCACAGAACCCGGCAGGCAAACCTTCACTGGAGAATACGGCCCACAAGCGCCACAAGCCATATACAGACGGCGACGCTCAAGAGCAGCAGCATCACCCACCAGAGGAGACTCCGATCGCTCGAAGCGTTGCGGGCTCGCCACGCGGAGTAAGCAGCGACGGCCAGTGGCAGCAACGGCACCAACGGCAGGGCAGACATTCTGGTGATCGTCGCCAGCAAGCAGACGGCACCCAGCACCCCAAGCACCACGATGATGCCAAGGTGAGTACGCGGATGCCGCAACCGCCCTACCGCGACCATGTCCCGCCACAGCTCCGCGACCTCTGCACGCTCACTGTCGCGAGACTCCGGCGTCGGCATCATGGTTGCTCAGCGAGCCATGCGCACCGGCTCAGGCCGACTTCTCGCCGCGCTCTCGCTGCCGCCGTGACGGCTGACGCGACACGATCGTCGGGTTGACGTTCTCCCGGACGGTCTGCTCCGTGATGACGACCTTGGCCACGTCGTCGCGGCTCGGGATGTCGTACATCACCGGCTGCAGCACCTCCTCCATGATCGCGCGCAGCCCCCTGGCACCGGTGCCGCGCAGCAGGGCCTGGTCGGCGATAGCCTCGAGCGCGGTCTTGGTGAACTCGAGCTCGACGTTGTCCATCTCGAACAGGCGCTTGTACTGCTTGGTCAAGGCATTGCGCGGCTGGGTGAGGATCTGCACCAGCGAAGGCTTGTCCAGGTTCGTCACGCTGGCGACGACCGGCAACCTGCCGATGAACTCGGGGATCAGCCCGAACTTGATCAAATCTTCGGGCATGGTCTCGCTGAAGACGTCGCTTTCCTCGATCTCGCGCTTGGTGCGAATCTCCGCCCCGAAGCCGAGCCCGCGCTTTCCGATCCGGTCATTGATGATCTTCTCGAGGCCAGCGAACGCGCCCGCGACGATGAACAGCACGTTCGTGGTGTCGATCTGAATGAACTCCTGGTGCGGGTGCTTGCGACCACCCTGTGGCGGCACCGAGGCGGTGGTGCCCTCGAGGATCTTCAGCAGGGCCTGCTGCACGCCCTCACCGGAGACATCGCGTGTGATCGAGGGGTTCTCGGACTTGCGCGCGATCTTGTCGACCTCGTCGATGTAGATGATGCCCGTCTCGGCCCGCTTGACGTCGTAGTCCGCCGCCTGAATGAGCTTCAGCAGGATGTTCTCGACATCCTCGCCGACGTAACCCGCCTCGGTCAGCGCCGTGGCATCCGCGATGGCGAACGGCACGTTCAGCAGCTTCGCCAGCGTCTGCGCCAGATAGGTCTTGCCGCACCCGGTAGGGCCAAGCATGAGAATGTTCGACTTGGCCAGCTCCACGGGCTCGTCCTTGGAGTCCTTGGAATTCTTGCCCTCGGACTGGATGCGCTTGTAGTGGTTGTAGACCGCTACCGCCAGCGTCCGCTTGGCCTCGTCCTGCCCGATGATGTACTGCTCGAGAAACTCATGGATGTCGGCGGGCTTGGGAAGCTCGTCGAGCTTGACATCACCCGCCTCGGCGAGCTCTTCCTCGATGATCTCGTTACAGAGGTCGATGCATTCGTCACAGATGTAGACGCCAGGCCCGGCGATGAGCTTCTTCACCTGTTTCTGGCTCTTGCCACAAAAGGAGCACTTCAGCAGGTCTCCGCCGTCGCCGATCCTTGCCATGACCGCTGACCTCGTCCCCTCCGGTGCCCATGAACACCTGACTCGTGCGTTGCCACTGACGGTACCCGCCCAACGCGCCCGGCGGGAGCCTAAAGGCAATTCGGACGCGCGCGGGCCAACCCTAGTACCGCGGATGGGTGCGTGTCGGCAGCCGACACGCACCCATCCGGAACGTCAGGCTTCGGCGGATGCCTTCCGGTACGACAGCACCTCGTCGATGATGCCGTACTCCTTGGCCTCCTCCGGGGTGAGGATCTTGTCGCGCTCGATGTCGGCGCGGACCTCATCCGCCGACTTGTTCGTGTGCTTGGCCAGCGTGGTCTCCATCAGTCGCCGGACCCGCTGGATCTCCCTCGCCTGAATCTCCAGGTCCGACACCTGACCGTAGGCGCCCTCAGTGGCGGGCTGGTGGATCAGCACGCGGGAGTTGGGCAGGGCGAGCCGCTTACCCTTCGTCCCGGCCGCGAGCAACACGGCCGCCGCGGATGCGGCCTGGCCGAGGCAGACCGTCTGGATGTCGGGGCGCACGTACTGCATGGTGTCGTAGATCGCCATGAGCGCCGTGAAGGAGCCACCCGGGGAGTTGATGTAGATGATGATGTCGCGGTCGGGGTCCTCGTGCTCCAGGTGCAGCAGCTGGGCCATCACGTCGTTGGCCGACGCGTCGTCCACCTGCACCCCCAGCATGATCTGCCGCTCCTCGTACAACTTGTTGTACGGGTTGGACTCCTTGACCCCGTAGCTGGTGCGCTCCACGTAGGAGGGCAGCACGTACCGGGACTGCGGAAGATATGGACTGGTCATAGTGTTTTCGCTCCTGCCGTACCCGGTCAGTTGGAGTTCGAGTTCGGATGCGGGTGCTCGCGGGTCAGCACCTGGTCCACGAAGCCGTAGTCCTTGGCTTCCTCGGCCGTGAACCACCGGTCGCGGTCACCATCGGCAATGATCTGCTCCACGGTCTGGCCCGTCTGCTCAGCGGTGATCTTCGCCAGCTCGTACTTCCACTTGCTGAACACCTCGGCCTGGATGGCGATGTCGGAAGCGGTGCCGCCGACACCCGCCGAAGGCTGGTGCATCAGGATGCGCGCGTGCTGTAGCGCGTAGCGCTTACCGGGAGTACCCGAGGAGAGCAGGAACTGGCCCATGGACGCGGCCAACCCCATCGCATACGTGGCCACGTCGGGCTCGATGAGTTGCATCGTGTCGTAGATCGCGAAACCGGCCGTCACCGACCCGCCCGGCGAGTTGATGTAGAACCGGATGTCGGCCTGCGAGTCCTCGGCGGCCAGCAGCAGCAGCTGCGCGGTGATGCGGTTGGCGACCTCGTCGTTGACCTCGGAGCCCAGCACGACGATGCGCTCCTGAAGCAGCCGCTCGTACACCGAGTCGGTCAGGTTGAGCCCCGCTGTGCTGGTTCGCCCCTCTGGCATGTGCTGCGTCACGTCTGCCTGCCTTTTCAGGAGTCTGAGATCTTGTAACCGACCCTAACCAACTCGGGCGGCGCAGGATGCCTGACACCGCCCGAGTTCGCTCAGAGCATGAGAAAGGGTCACTTGTCGGAGCTGGAAGCAGCCTCTCCCGTGGTGCCCGCCTCGTCGGCATCACTCGACGGGGTAGCTTCGTCGCGCTCCTCGTCCTCGGCTGCGCCCTCGCCCTCGCCCTCGGTCTCGGTCTCGGCTGGACCGAACAGGTCCGTCAGGTCCACGGTGTTGCCCGCCTCGTCGGTCACGGTCACACCTCGCACCACCGAGGCGAGCGCCTTGCCACGACGGACGTCGGCATAGATGGCCCCCAGCTGACCGGACTGCTGTGCCTGCGAGACGTACTGGTCCGGGCTCATCCCGAACCGCTGGGCCTGGTAGACGATGCGCTCGGTGAGTTCGGCGTCGTTGACGGAGACGTCCTCGGCGTCGGCGACGGCGTCGAGCAGCAGCTGGGTACGCACGGACTTCTCCGCTTCCTTGCGCACCTCGTCCTCGAACTCCTCGAACGACTTGCCCTCGGACTCCAACGAACGCTTGAACGCTTCCTCGTCGTGGTCGAACGGGTGCACCGCGTCGTGCTTGCGGTTGGCGATCTCGGATTCCAGGATCGTCTCCGGAAGCGGAACATCCACTCGCTCGAGCAGCGCGTCGAGGACCTTGTCCCTGGCCTGCACTCCCTGCTGCATGCGCTTCATCCGCCGCAGCCGCTCACGCAGGTCCTCCTTGAGCTCCTCCAGGGTGTCGAACTCGCTGGCGAGCTGCGCGAACTCGTCGTCGGGCTCGGGCAGCTCCCGCTGCTTGATCGAGTTGACGGTCACCGTCACCTCGGCGTCCTTACCCACGTGCTCGCCCGCCAGCAGTTTCGTGGTGAAGGTCTTCTGCTCGCCCTCGTTCGCCCCGATAATCGCTTCGTCGATGCCCTCGACCAGCTGACCCGAACCGATCTCGTAGGAAAGCCCGCTGGTGGAAGCGTCGGGAATCTCCTCACCGTCGACGGTGGCCGACAGGTCGATGGAGACGAAGTCACCGCTTTGTGCGGGCCGGTCGACTCCGGTCAGCGTGCCGAAGCGGGCCCGCAGCTCGTCGAGTTGCTCGTCGACCTCCGACTCCTCGAGCTCCACGTCGTCCACCGTGACCGTGATGTCGCCGAGGTCGGGCAGCGTGATGTCGGGACGCACATCCACCTCGGCGCTGAACTCCAGCACATCGCGGTCCTCGAGTTTGGTCACCTCGAAGTCCGGCTGACCAAGGGTGCGTACGTCGCCGCTTCGAACGGCCTCGAGGTACTTCGCGGGGATGGCCTCGTTGACCACCTCGTCGAGCACAGGCGCACGGCCGATCCGGCTCTCCAGGACGCGGGCGGGTGCCTTGCCCGGACGGAAACCGGGGATCCGGACCTGCTGAGCGATCTTGCGATAGGCGCGGTCGAAGTTCGGTTTGAGCTCGTCGAACGGCACCTCGACATTGATCTTCACGCGCGTCGGGCTCAGCTGCTCGACGGTGCTCTTCAAGGTTTTCTCCTAGCCGGGACAGTGTCGGAATCTGGACAGGCTCCGCCCGACCATCGGCCTGCGGAACCGCAGTCCGAGTCTAGGCCAGTGACGTGGCTGCTGGAGCATGGGTCCGCCTGGACGAGGGGCCTTTACCGCGCTCCGGCTCACCCGCTCGAGCGTTCGGCGCCGGACGCCTCGTCGAGCGGGTTCCGCCGATCGGTTTCGCCCGAGGAGTCCGGTTCGTCCTCCTCGAACACATCCGGGATGCCGTCGAGGTCGGTGTCCCTGGTCTCCTTCTCGTAGACCCGCCGGTAGACCCGGTTGCGCAGTCGCAGGATGACCGTGGCGATCAGCGCCGCCAGCACCGACCCGGTGAGCACCGCGATCTTGACGTACTCGTCGCGCGCGGTGCCCGCACCGAAGGCAAGGTCACCCACCAGCAGCGACACGGTGAAGCCGATACCACCGAGGACGGCGAGACCGAGCACATCGACCCACGCGATGTCGCCGTCGAGTTCCGCCCTGGTGAACCGGCCCATGAGGTAGGTGGTCCCGAAGATGCCGATCGCCTTGCCCAGGACCAACCCCGCAACGATGCCGACCGCCACCGGGTCGGTGAGCGCGGTGCGCAGGCCTGCGAGCCCGCCGAAGGCGACGCCCGCGGCGAACAGGGCGAAGACGGGCACCGCCACGCCTGCCGAGATGGGCCGCCAGCGGTGTTCGAAGTGCTCGGCGAGGCCGACCGCCTCACCGCGCCTGCGCAGCGCGGGCACGGCGAAGCCGAGCAACACGCCCGCGACAGTGGCGTGCACTCCGGAGGCGTGCACCAGCGCCCACGCGACCACACCGAGCGGGATCAGCAGCCACCACGACCGAACCCGCCGCTGCACGAGCAGCGTGAACAGGCCCAGCGGCAGCAGCGCCAGCAGCAACGGCAGCGGCGCGAGGTCGTCGGTGTAGAAGATCGCGATGATCAGGATCGCCACCAGGTCGTCCACGACGGCCAAGGTGAGCAGGAACATCCGCAGCGCCGAGGGCAGGCAGCGGCCGACCACGGCGAGCACTGCCACGGCGAACGCGATGTCGGTGGCCGTCGGAATCGCCCAGCCGCGCAACGCCGAACTGTCGCCCAGGTTGACCAGGACGAAGATGAGCGCGGGAGCGACGACACCGCCGAGTGCCGCGGCCACCGGCAGCGCCGCCCGCCGGGGATCGCGCAGGTCGCCCGCGACGAACTCGCGTTTGAGTTCCAGGCCGACGACGAAGAAGAAGATGGCGAGCAGACCGTCGGCCGCCCACTGTGACAACGTCAGGTCCAGATGCAGCGCGTGCGGGCCGACGGTGAGTTCCCTCAGCCACGTGTAGGCCTGCGACCAGGGTGAGTTCGCCCACACCAGCGCCACGACGGCGCCGAAGAGCAGCAGCATCCCGCCGACGGTCTCCTGCCGGAGGATGTCGGCGACCTGCCGCCACTCGCTCCAGGACGCCCGGCGGAACAGTTTCGACCTGGCTGGGGACTCGATACTCATCTCGTCTCGTCAGACCCTCTCGCTCAGGCGAATGTTCCGGCGCGCTTCCCCATGATCTTACTGGCAGCCGACCAGCCGACGAGATTTCAAGATCAACTTTTACCGGAGCCGGCGCAGCCAGAGCCGCCAGATGAGCAATGTGGGGAGGCCGACTCCGACGATCGCGCCGACGATGCCGACCGGCAGCGAGCCGATCTCCGTGCCGATGGCGACGACAGCCAGACCGACGACGAAGCACACCAACAGCGCGACAACGGCCAGTGCGGTGGACGACAGCGCGAACGGGCGCAGCCGGGAAAGCCGCTGGGCAAGGCGCGGATCGTGCTGGGCCAGCCTGCGCTCTAGCTCGGCAAGCTGCCGCCGCTCCTCGTCCCGTAGCGCCATCGTGACA
This sequence comes from Saccharomonospora amisosensis, assembly GCF_011761185.1. NCBI lineage: Bacteria > Bacillati > Actinomycetota > Actinomycetes > Pseudonocardiales > Pseudonocardiaceae > Saccharomonospora > Saccharomonospora amisosensis. Next base: position 3,724,499 of record NZ_JAAOYM010000001.1, read on the forward strand.
TCACCACGGCAATTATGGGCCTTCACCACACTTCAGCACAGCCCGTAATGCCCGAAACCTACCCGTTGGCGAGTTCGGTGACGGTTCGTTTCCGTTCGCCCTTCCTGCCCTTCCCGCCGCCCGGCACGGCGGTTAGATTCGCAGGGACCCGTCGGCGCAGCTGGGAGCGAGCATGTCCATGCCTGCGGAGGACGGCCCGGCCAAGGGCATCCCCTGGTCGCGGCGCCTGCGCGATCCTGGCTCGATCCTGGAGACCGCGCGGCACGTCTCCGACGACCTGGTCGACGGCCTTTCCGGACCGAGGGTACGGGCAGCGGCACGCGGCATCCGCAAGCTCCTGGCGGCCGACGGCGTCGGCCTCGCCGATCTTTCCGGAAGCATGGTGCAGGCGGGCAGCCTGCCAGGCGACGTCGACACCGCCGCGCTGGTGGACGAGGTGTTGCACACCGAGAACCGGGCAAGGCGAGCTGAGGTCGTCGCACTTCCGCTGATCGTGCACGACGAACTCGCGGGCGTGCTGGTGGTCGCGGGAACCGCCCGGTTGACCGCGCTCAACGAGGTGGCGCAGCTGCTGGTCGCGGCGCTGGAACGGGGCAGGCTGGAGGCCTCCGCCGAGCACGCCGCCGAGGCCGAGTTGCGCGCGTTGCGAGCGGAGATCTCACCCCATTTCGTCTACAACGCGCTCACGGTCATCGCGGGTCTCGTACGGCCCGACCCCGCCCGCTCCCGCGAACTCATGCTGGACTTCGCCGACTACATCCGGTACAGCCTCGCCAGCCACGGCGAGTACACGACGGTCGCCGACGAGTTCCACGCCATCGAGACCTACCTTGCCCTGCAACGGGCTGTGCTCGGTGACCGACTCCGGGTGCAGGTGCGCGTCGCGCCCGAAGTGCTCGCCGTAGCCATCCCCTACCTCGTGCTGCAACCCCTCGTGGAGAACGCGGTCAGGCACGGCATCGAACGGCGGTCAGGCGGCGGTACCGTGCAGGTCCTCGGCGAGGCCGAGGGCACGGACTGCGTCATCAGCGTCGAGGACGACGGTGCCGGTATGGACCCCGAACATGCGAAGGCCCTGTTGGCGGGGGGTGGTGCGGCAACGAGCATGGGTCTTGCGAACGTCGACAGGCGACTGCGCAACGTCTACGGACCCTGGTTCGGGCTCGTCGTCGAGACGGCGCCGGACGAGGGCACCCGGGTCATCGTGCGAGTACCGAGATTCCAGCCGGGAGTGATGCCGTGACCGAGACAGGACAGGGGTTGCGGGTGCTCGCGATCGACGACGTACCGGCCGCGCTGGAGGACCTGTGCGGCATGCTGCGGGAAGCTCCGGAAGTGTCGGACGTCGTCGCGGCGGGCGATCCGCTTTCCGCACTGAAACTCCTGCGCAGCGACGAGTTCGACGCGGTGTTCCTCGACATCTCGATGCCTGGACTCGACGGTCTCGAACTTGCGGCGCTGCTGAGGAAACTGGCTACCCCACCCGTGATCGTCTTCGTCACCGCTTACGAGGAGCACGCGGTCGCCGCCTTCGGCATCGGAGCGGTCGATTACCTGCTCAAGCCGGTGCGAGCCGAACGCCTGGCCGAGGCGCTCACCAGGGTCGGCCGGTTCAGCCACAGCGAGGAGCCCAACCAGCAACGCGGCGCCCCAGACGCGATGGCGGCGCTGCCGGTGGAATCGGGCGGCCGCACCAGGTATGTGCCACGCAGGGACGTGCAGTTCGTCGAGGCGCACGGCGACTACGTGAGGCTGCACGCCCGTTCCGGTGTGCATCTGGTGCGGATGCCCATCTCGCGACTCGAGGAGTACTGGTCTGGCGCGGGTTTCGTGCGCACGCATCGCGGCTTCCTCGTCGCGCTCGCGGCGGTGCGCGAACTGCGCAGCGATTCCGTGGGTGGCCTGCTGGCACACACCGACCTCGGCGACGTGCCGGTGAGCCGCAGGCACGCGAGGGAACTACGGCAGCAGTTGCTGCGCGCCGCCCAGCGGGGCGAACTCGAACAACGGACCTGAGAATGCCGAACGCGCTTAGCCTTCGCCACCCCTGTGGCGCGAGACCGTGGTGGTCGCCGTGAGCACCACCCGAAGGGTCACGGTGACCAGCCCGCAGACTCGGCTGGCCCACTCAAGGAGGCGGTACCGGGCGCGATGGCGCCCCGCGACACTCGACCCCGCCGACGCTCCACGCGCCGTGGCGCTGTATCGCGCGCAGTCACGCAGGGCGGCGATCGCCCTTGGGTCGCTGTTCACGCTCGTGTTCGGACTTCCACTGCTGCTTTCCGCGCTGCCCTGGCTCGACCAGGTACGGCTGTTCGGCCTGCCGTTGTCGTGGCTGGCGCCAGTCGCGGTGCCGTTCCCGGCGATGGTGTGGCTGGCGTTTTGGCATCTGTGGCGGGCAGAGCGGGTGGAGCGCGAACCCGATCACCGTGACAGCCACGAGGACGAGCCCCGGTGATCGTCGCACTCGCTGTCGCGCCGGTGCTTGTGGTGACGCTGCTGATCGGGCTGCGTGGCGTCGCGGCCATGCGCACCACGTCCGACTTCCTCGTGGCATCGCGAAGGGTGTCACCGCTGCTGAACTCCGCCGCGGTGTCGGGTGAGTACCTTTCGGCGGCTTCGTTTCTCGGTGTGGCCGGCCTGATGGTGAAGGACGGCGTCGGTGCGTTGTGGTACCCGGTGGGGTTCACGGCGGGCTACATCGCGATGCTCGCGCTGGTGGCGGCCCCGATGCGCCGCTCCGGCGCGCTCACCGTGCCCGACTTCGCGGAGGCCAGGCTGGCCTCACCTTCGCTGCGGCGGCTGGCGGCTGTGGTCGTACTCGTCATAGGAGTGCTGTATCTGGTGCCGCAGTTTCGAACGGCGGGACTGGTGCTCAGTGTCGTCAGCGGGGCGCCGTACTGGGTCGGCGTCGCCATCGCGGGCGTGGCCGTCAGCGCCACCCTCGCGCTCGGCGGGATGCGCGCCGCGACCTACGTGCAGGCGTTCCAGTTCTTTTTCAAACTGGCCCTGTTCATCATCCCGGCGATCTGGCTGCTTTCCCAGGTGGGCCCCGAGGTGCGCGACCAAGCTCTGCACCCGGAGGAGTTCACCCACTTCACAGAGGACACGACGTTGACCTTCCGGGTGGGCGCGACCCTCGACGTCCCGGAGGGGGTGACGGTGGTCGAACCGGACGGCACCCGCACCCCGGTCGCCCCCGGCGAATGGCAGATCCCGGCGGGAAGCACCGTCGTGTTCCCCGAGGGCAGCAGGGCCCCGCAACTGCGGGGCGAGACCGCCCCCGGCGCGCCGGGCTGGGAACGCCCGCTGCTCGACCTCGCCGACACCGGCTACCCCCTGCTCGGGACGTGGGCCGTGCTCGTGGCGACCATGCTCGGCACGATGGGGCTGCCGCACGTGATCATGCGGTTCCACACCAGCCCGGACGGAAGGGCTGCCAGGCGTACGGCGGCGCTGACGGTGGCGTTGCTCAGCATGTTCTACCTCTTCCCCGGCATCTACGGGATGCTCGGGAGAGTCCTCGTACCGCACCTCTACCTGTCCGGCGCCACGGACAGCGCCGTGGTGGCGCTGCCCGCGCAGGTGGACCCCAGCACGACGGGGACGGTCTTCACCGGCCTGCTCACCGCGGGCGCGTTCGCGGCATTCCTGGCCACCTCGCTCGGGCTGCTGCTCGTCGTGTCTGGGGCGATCTCGCACGACCTCGTTCCAGGAGGGCTGCGGCAGCTCAGGGTCGCCGTGCTCGGTGCGGCGGCGATCGTCGTGCTGCTGGCCCTTCCCGCGGTCCGCTTCGACGCCGGGATGCTGGTCACCTGGGGATTCACGGTCGCGGCCTCGACCTTCTGCCCGCTGCTGGTACTGGGCATCTGGTGGTCCCGGCTCACCGCACCTGGTGCGATCGCCGGGGTCGCCACCGGTCTGGTCGCCTCCACCGGGGCCTTTCTGTTCACGGTTACCCAGCCGCCCGTCGACGGCTGGGTCGGCATTCTGCTGGTGCAGCCGGCGCCGTGGTCGGTGCCGCTGGCGTTCACCACGATGGTCGCGGTCTCACTGTTCGGACGCCCGCCACCCTGGTCGACAGCGGCCATGCTGCGGCTGCACCTCGACGAACAACGCCGCCTCCCGTTCGCCACCCGCTCCGCGGTCGTACGTGATCTGGGCCACTCGTCGTGGTCCGCCCGCCGCTCGTCTGCCGTTCGTCGCATCACGCGCCGATTGGTCCGCTGACGATTCCGGCATTTCGACGCCCTCCTTACTGTGGCGGCACGCAACACGCCTGTGACAAGGAGGTCAGGAGTGAGTACTACCGAGCCCTCGACCCATCCACCAGGGCCCAAGTCCTGGGCGGAGGTCCACGGGAGCGAGGAGTTTCGGCAGCTGCGCAAGCGCCTGCGAAGCTTCGTCTTCCCGATGACCGCGCTGTTTCTCCTCTGGTACCTGCTTTACGTGGTGCTGGCCGACTACGCGCACGGGTTCATGTCCACAAAGGTCGTCGGCAACATCAACATCGGGCTGATTTTCGGCCTGCTGCAGTTCGTGTCGACGTTCCTGATCACTGGGCTGTACGTGCGTTACGCCAACCGCAAGCTCGACCCCATCGCCGACAAGATCCGCGATGAGATGGAGGGGGAGCAGTCATGAGCACGCTGGCCCAGAGCATCGAAGGCAGCAACCCCGCGCTCAACATCAGCATCTTCGCGCTGTTTGTGATCGTGACGCTGGTGATCGTGTTCCGCGCCTCCCGCAACACGCGCACCGCCTCGGACTACTACGCCGCGGGCCGCGCGTTCTCCGGCCCGCAGAACGGCACAGCGATCGCGGGCGACTACCTGTCGGCGGCGTCGTTCCTCGGGATCGCGGGGGCCATCGCCGTGTACGGCTACGACGGGTTCCTCTACTCGATCGGGTTCCTGGTCGCGTGGCTGGTGGCACTGCTGCTCGTCGCGGAGCTGCTGCGCAACACCGGCAAGTTCACGATGGGCGACGTGCTGGCCTTCCGGATGCGACAGCGCCCGGTGCGCGCCGCCGCGGCGTCGTCCACTCTGGCCGTGTCGTTCTTCTACCTGCTCGCTCAGATGGCCGGTGCGGGCGCGCTGGTGTCCCTGCTGCTCGGCGTCGACAGCGACCTGGGGCAGGCCATCGTGATCGCCGTGGTCGGCGTTGTCATGATCACCTACGTGCTCGTCGGCGGTATGAAGGGCACCACCTGGGTGCAGATCATCAAGGCCGCACTGCTCATCGCGGGCACCTTCGTGATGACGGTGTGGGTGCTGGGCCGCTACGGTCTGAACCTTTCCGGACTGCTCGGTGCGGCCGCTGACGCCTCCGGCGACGGCGATGCGCTGCTCAACCCGGGTAACCGTTACGGCGAGAGCGGGACCACGCAGCTGGACTTCCTCTCACTCGGTATCGCGCTCGTGCTCGGCACGGCAGGCCTTCCGCACGTCCTGATGCGGTTCTACACGGTGCCCACGGCGAAGGAAGCCCGCAGGTCGGTGGTGTGGGCCATCGTGCTGATCGGCCTGTTCTACCTGTTCACCCTGGTGCTTGGCTACGGTGCGGCCGCGCTGGTCGGCTCGGACGCGATCAGCAACGCGCCAGGCGGGTCCAACGCCGCGGCGCCGCTGCTGGCGGAGGCCCTTGGCGGACCGCTACTGCTCGGGTTCATCGCGGCGGTCGCCTTCGCCACGATCCTCGCGGTGGTGGCGGGCCTGACGATCACAGCGTCGGCGTCGTTCGCGCACGACGTCTACGCGAACGTGATCAAGAAGGGTCAGGTGGACAGCAAGAACGCCGAGGTGCGCGTCGCGCGGATCACCGCTTGCGTGATCGGTGCCGTGGCGATCGTCGGCGGCATCCTCGCCAAGGACCAAAACGTCGCGTTCCTCGTCGCGCTGGCGTTCGCGGTGGCGGCGTCGGCCAACCTGCCCACCATCCTGTACTCGCTGTTCTGGAAGCGGTTCAACACCTCGGGCGCGTTGTGGTCGATCTACGGTGGCCTCGCGGTGACGATCGTGCTCATCGTGTTCTCCCCCGCGGTGTCGGGATCTGAGAACGCGATGATCACCGGCGTGGACTTCCACTGGTTCCCGCTCAGCAACCCGGGGCTGGTGTCCATCCCGGCATCGTTCCTGCTCGGCTGGCTCGGGACGGTGCTTTCGAAGGAGCACCTCGAGGACAAGTACATGGAAATGGAGGTGCGCTCGCTGACCGGGGCCGGTGCCGAGAAGGCCACGTCCCACTGACCGCGCGGGCGCGCGCGACAGGGCGGTTCCCCGCTTCCCAACCCGGGGAACCGCCCTCCCGCCCGCGAGTCCCCCGCTCCCGCCCGCGAGTCCCCCGCTCTCGCCCGCTAGTTCTGCACTCCGGACACTTCGACCCCACCCGCGACTACCTGCCACGAACCCCCACATAAAGAACGCCCGAACCCACACTCCGTGGGTTCGGGCGTCCAGGATGTCCTCAAGACATCACACCGTCGGGGTGACAGGATTTGAACCTGCGACCCTTCGCTCCCAAAGCGAATGCGCTACCAAGCTGCGCCACACCCCGTTCACCGCACCAGGGCGGTGTGCGACCACCTTAGCGGGTGCCGCTACACTACCGAAGCGGCCGGTTGCTCCGGCTCGCCCGCGGGCGTAGCTCAATGGTAGAGCCCCAGTCTTCCAAACTGGCTACGCGGGTTCGATTCCCGTCGCCCGCTCCACCAACCGCCCCTCCGTGCCACAACGGAGGGGCGGTCTTGTGCCGAAGTCCGACCGCGCGGTTTGCGCATCACCCATCCACCTGACGTGCCGTGGCCATGGCCCGCTCGGTCTCCCAGAACGCCCGCATCGAGAGGATGAGCCCAGCCGCGTCCACCCGGTAGACGAACACACCGTCGGTGTCCACCCGATAGTTGCCGGGAAGGTAGGTGGTGATCGTTCCGACGTTGGCCACCTCGTCACCGGCCGCGTGCGAATCGGCGATCACGAACTCGAACCGCTCCACGTTCGCGATGGTCTTGTCCCAGAAGGCGGAGATGCCGTCGGCGCCGTGGTGGCCCTTGCCCTCCTCGTCGAACATCGACGGTCCGACGGGGTCCTCCACGACGGCATCCGGATGGAACAGACTCAGCCACAACCCCTTGTCGCCTGCCACGACGGCGTTCATCGACCGCCATGCGGCCATCCGCGCGGCCGGTTGCCGCGCCTGCGGGTCCCAGCACACCGTGACACTCATGCGTCCCCCTCGAACTTCGCGATGTTCTCGTCGGCGAACCTGCGGATAGCGTCCTTCTTCTTCTCGATCGGCGCGTCGAAGCCCAGGCCCTCGAAGACCCACGGAACCGTGATCACGTCTGTCACGCCGATCTCCGCCTGCCTTCGGTAGCCGTCGAGGCCGAACTGGTCGACGCAGACAGCCTGGATCTCGAAGGGCTCCCGCTGCTTGCCGTACTCCTCCCGGAGCTGATGCAGGGTCTGGATCGTGGAACGCAGTTCCTCGAACGTCATCATCGCCGACGCCCAACCGTCACCGACCCGTGCGGCACGGCGCAGGGCGACATCGCTGTGGCCGCCGACGTAGAAGGGCACGCGCTGCCGCGGCGCGGGGCTCATCTTCAGCTTCCCGAAGTCGAAGAAGCGTCCGTGGTACTCGACCATCCCGCCGTCCAGGATCAGCCGAAGCACCTCGATCGCCTCGTCGACGCGCTTGCCCCGGTTGGCGTAGGGCACCCCGCACCACTCGAACTCCTCGGGCGACCAGCCAACACCGAGCCCGAGACCGAACCGGCCACCGGTGAGGTTGGCGACCGAACCGACCTGGCGGGCGAGCAGCACGGGATGGCGGGAGCCGAGTTTGAGCACCGAGGTGTAGAAGCGGACACGGCTGGTGGCCGCACCCATCGACGCCGCCGCGATCAACGGATCGACCCACGGTGTGTCCTCGTCCCAGAACCGGCTCCCGTCCTGGGTGTAGGGATACTCGGCCGAGACCGTCTCCGAATAGAAGAGCGAGTCCGGCAGCGCCACCGCGTGGTACCCGCACTCCTCCGCCGTTACCGCGAGTTCGGTTAGCTGGTCCAGCGGGCTCAGCGCGACCGACAACGTGAACTTCATGCGGCAGAACTATAACGTGTTCTAATTTCACTGGCCAGACCCAACCAACACCACCCGCCACCCTTGGATCGCTCCGTACTGTGACCGACCCCACTCGCTAAGTAGTGACATGGGTCACGTGCAGCCACGTTGGTTCCGTCGATCCGGGTCGCATTCGCGCTGCTCACCATTGCCGCCGTGGTCAAACCAGAATTTCGAGTTCCAGCAGGCACCGGGTGGCATCGACCCGTTTTCGATTCGCCCCGTGGCCGCCGTTCGTGTTTAGCGTTTTGCTGCCGCATCCGAACGGGCGCGGAAATCGCGAACGAGCAAATAGCTAACCCGAATTGGAGGAATCCGTGTTGACCACGTCGATACGAAAGTCGGTCACCGTTGTGAGTGTCGCCGCCGTGGCGATGCTGGGCTTCTCCGGCACCGGATCAGCCATGATGTCCGCCCAGCAGGGTGGCGGTGCCGCGGAAATCGCCCCAGTGGCGACACCGGCATCGGCGCACAAAACGACGGCAACGGTTCCGATCGCACAACGAATCGTCGATGTCGCGGCCTCGCAGGAAGGGAAACCCTATTCCTACGGAGCCAGCGGCCCTGGCAGTTTCGACTGTTCGGGCCTTGTGCAATGGGTGCACAGACAGGTCGGTATCGATTTGCCTCGAACCTCTCGGCAACAGCGGGCCGCGGTTCCACATATCGCGAAGGCGGATATGGCACCGGGCGACCTGGTGTTCTTCCACAACTCGGGTGGCACCGTGTACCACGTCGGCATTTACGCGGGCGGCGGCCGACTGTGGGCCGCACCCGAACCGGGTGACGTCGTGCGCTCGCAGAACATCTGGACTGACTCGTACACAGTGGGCCGCGCCTGGTGAGTCCGGTCGGGAACTCTTGCGATACTGTCCGCGTTGTCCGGTTCGTAGAGCGAAACAACCGGGGAGTAGCCCATGGAAACCACGATCTTCGTGGTCGTGTTGCTGCTGATCGTCGTGGTCGGCGGTTGGTACCTGGTGCGGTCGCAGGCCGAGGCCAAGCGGCGACGGTTGGAGGACACGAAGGCCGAGGCGCGCAGGTGGCTGGAACGGCTCGGCGGCCAGGTCCTCAACCTCACCGGCACCGACGCCGCCTCGCAGCAGGCCATCGCCGACGCGGCCGAGCGATACAACGCGGCGGGCTCGCAGATGGAGCAGGCGCAGACCGAGGAGCAGGCCCGGCTTGTACGGCAGACCGCGCTGGAGGGCCTGTACTACGTGAGGGCGGCCAGGACGGCGATGGGGCTGGACCCCGGCCCGCCGCTGCCGGAGGACCCCGAGCGCGAGCGCGCGGGCAAGGTCACCGAGCACCGTTCGGTCGACGTCCAGGGACACCACTACGAGGCGTCGCCGGAGCCGACCCAGGGTACCCCGCACTACTACCCCGGTGGCCGAGTCGCCGGTCGACCCGTTCCGCAGGGCTGGTACAGCGAGCCGTGGTGGAAGCCCGCACTGGTCGCGGGTGCGTGGGGCATTGGTTCCATGTTCCTGTTCAGCGCGATGTTCTCCGGAATGGCGGGTATCGCCAGTGCCTCGGCCTGGGAGTCCGGGTACGACGCGGGCCAGGAGGACGCCATGGAATCCGGTGACATGGGCGACGGCGGTGACATGGGCGGTGACGGTGGCGGCGACTTCGGTGGTGACTTCGGCGGCGGCGATTTCGGAGGCGACTTCGGAGGGTTCTGACCCTCACGCCGGTTGGCAGGCCGGGCACCAGTAGAGATTTCGGCCCGTCAGCTCCGTGTGCGCCACGGGTGTGCCGCAGACCAGGCACGGCTGACCGGTACGGCGGTAGACATACACCTCGCCACCGTGCCGGTCCTGCCTGGGCGCGCGACCGGTCACCTCGGGCAGATGCTCTTCGGCCACGGTGTCGATGCGTCCGCTGCGCACACCGGCCTCCATCAACCTCACGAGGTCGTCCCAGATGTCTCGCCACAGCGCCTCGTCCAAGTCACGGCCTGGCAGCATCGGCGCGACACCATGTCGAAACAGCACCTCAGCCCGGTAGACATTGCCAACGCCCGCGATCACGGACTGGTCCATGAGCAGCGCCGCCAGGCTGGTGCGGGACCGCGAAATCCGGTCCCCCGCGCGATGCGGCCGAGCATCTCGACGCAGTGGGTCGGGGCCGAGCCGGGCCTTGATCGCCTCAGCCTGTCCCTCGGTGAGCAGCTCACAGCGGTTGGGGCCGCGCAGGTCGGTCCAGTGGGTGCGGCCGACGAGCCGCATGCGTACCTGACCCACCGGCTCGGCCACGGGAAGCTGGGACTCGCTGAAGGTTCCGTACAGTCCCAGATGGACGTGCACCGTCCCGTGTGGCCCGTAGTTGTGAAACAGATGCTTGCCGTAGGCCTCGGCGCTGTCGAAGCGGCGGCCGTTGAGCAGCGCCGCCTCGGCAGCGAACCGGCCCTGCGGGCTTGCCACCTCCACCGGTGCTCCCGCGTAGCGGCGCTGGTGCAACCGTGCCAACCGGTGCAGGGTGTGACCTTCGGGCATCAGCCCTGCGGTAGTGCCGGCGCTGTCCCGGTGCGCTCGTAGTCGCTGATCTGCCGAACCCGCCTGCCGTGCCGCTCGTCAGGCGAGGGCAGGGTGGCAAGGAACGCCTCGACGATCTCGGTCGCCGCTTCCCTGGTGTGCATCCTGGCACCGACACCGATCAACTGCGCGTGGTTGTGCTCGCGGGTGAGCTTGGCCGTCTCCACACTCCACGCCAGCCCGGCCCGCGCACCGGGCACCTTGTTGGCGGCGATCTGCTCGCCGTTGCCGGAACCTCCGATAACGATGCCGACACTTCCCTCGTCGGCCACCACGCGGCGGGCGGTTTCGATGCAGAAGACCGGGTAGTCGTCAGCCGCGTCGTAGACATGCGGCCCGACATCGACAACCTCGTGCCCCTGCTGCTGGAGGTGAGCGACGAGATGCCCCTTCAGTTCGAAGCCCGCATGGTCGGATCCCAAGTACACACGCACGGCAGGCAGTCTGCCATCCCCGCGATGCCCGCCCTCGAGGCACCCGGCATGCTCCGCCGTAACCGGGCTCGAACGGCGCATGCGAGATCCTGCCGCGAAGCTGGCCCGGACACGGACCACACTCGCCCGCAAGTGAGATCGACGGTGGGTGATGGCGGGCTACTGTGGCGGTGTGGACGCTATGGGTGACGGGCGCTGGGTCGAGGTGGGTCCCGGTGTACTCGCGCGGCGGTACGAGGAGCTGGACCTCACGGTCGGGCTCGTCATCGGCGAGGATGCGTGCCTTGTCATCGACACCCGAGGTGACGAACGGCAGGGTGCCGAGCTCGCCGCGGCGGTCAGGGAGGTGACACCACACCCGTGGGCCGTCGTGCTCACCCACGCGCACTACGACCACGCCCACGGTCTTGCCGCGTTCCTGCCGTGCGAGGCGTGGGCTCACCCCGGTTGCCGCGCCGCCATGGCGGCGGACGGTGAGCAAGCACTCCCCCAGCAGCTCGTCACCGATGCGGCCGAGCTGAACGTGGGCGGGCGGCCGGTATCGCTGCGGCACTTCGGCCCTGCCCATAGCGACCACGACCTGGTGGTGCACGTACCTGACTGCGGTGTTGTTTTCGCGGGCGACCTGCTCGAACACGATCCCGGCGGATCATTCACCGCCGAGTCGTTCGGCTTCGACACCAGCCTGGCCACCTGGCCTGCCGCCGTCGAGCGCATCCTGGCGCTAGACCCGGCGGTCGTGGTGGCAGGTCACGGCGAGCCCGCCGGGCCGGGCTTCGCGGGGTTGTGCCATGACCAGCTCGCCACGCTGGCGACCCTTCGCCGCGAGGTCGAAGCAGGCGAACTGCCCCGAGAACAGGCGCTGGCCCGCTCACCGTTGCCTGCCCGGGTCACCCTGGCCGCGCTGGGGCTGAAGGCCCGCTCAGTCGAACCGTAGCTCTCGGTTCCTGGTCCGCTTCAGCTCGAAGAAGTCCGGATAACCGGCCAGCAGCCGGGCACCGTCGAAGACCCGAAGTGCGTCCTCCCCCCGTGGGACCGAGTTGAGCACTGGCCCGAAGAACGCGACGCCGTCGATGTGGATGGTAGGCGTGCCAACGTCCAGCCCGACCGGCTCCATACCTTCGTTGTGACTGGCGCGCAGTGCCTCGTCGTACTCGGTGGAGTGGGCCGCCTCCACCAGTTCGGCAGGCGCGTCCAGCTGCGCAAGGGCGCCCTTGAGAACCACATCGATGTCCTTGTTGCCCTCGTTGTGATAGCGCATGCCGAAAGCGGTGTAGAAGTCGCGCAGCACCTGCTCGCCGTCCCGCTGCGCCAGGGCGGTCGCCACCCGGACAGGGCGCCATGCCTGCACCATCAGCTCCTGGTACTCCTGCGGCAGGTCACGCCCTTCGTTAAGCATCGCCAAACTCATCACCCGGAAGCGCAGGTCCAACTCGCGCTGCCGCTCCACCTCGAGGATCCAGCGAGAGGTGATCCAGGCGAAAGGACACACCGGGTCGAAGTAGAAATCGACGCGGGTGCTGCCTGCTTGCCTGTCTGTGGTCATGCGATCTCCTGGTTGCGACGACTCAGCAGCGGGTAGGTACGTCCCTACAGGCAGCCAACACGGTCGCCACGCCGGTTGTTCCCTTCGCCAGCGCGGGTGCGCACGTGATTGGATGCGCTGAGCAGACCGTTCAACCAATCGACCAGCGCAGAGGTGCCAGTGCCCGCCCCAAACCTGACCCGTGAACAAGCCCAGCAGCGAGCCGAACTCCTGGACGTCGAGTCCTACGACATCGTGCTCGATCTCACCGACGGCCATGGCAGGCCAGGCGAGTCGACATTCGAGTCGGTCACAACCGTTCGGTTCGCGGCGGCACGTCCGGGCGCGCGGTCGTGGGTGGACATCGTCGCCGAACGCGTCTCCTCGGCGACACTGAACGGTGTCGATCTCGATGTGTCCGACTACGTCGAGGACAACGGCATCGCCCTGCCGGACCTGGCCGCCGCGAACGAACTGGTCGTGCGGGCCGATTGCAGGTACATGAACACCGGCGAGGGCCTGCACCGGTTCGTCGACCCGGTCGACGGTGGTGTGTACCTCTACACCCAGTTCGAGACCGCTGATGCGAAGCGCATGTTCACCTGCTTCGACCAGCCCGACCTCAAGGCCACCTACCGCCTCACCGTGGTAGCGCCGCGAGACTGGAAAGTGATCTCGAACGCCCTGGTCGAGTCGCGGGAGGACACCCCGGACGGCGCGGTACGGATCGTCTTCGCCGAGTCGGAGCGGATCTCGACGTATCTGGTGGCGCTCATCGCGGGGCCGTACCAGGAGTGGAACGACGAGTACTCCGACACCCACAGCACCATCCCGCTCGGCATCTACTGCCGCGCCTCGCTGGCCGAGTACATGGATGCGGAGCGGCTGTTCACCGAGACCAAGCAGGGCTTCGCCTTCTACCACGAGAACTTCGGGATACCGTATCCGTTCTCCAAGTACGACCAGCTGTTCGTGCCCGAGTTCAATGCGGGCGCGATGGAGAACGCTGGTGCGGTGACGTTCCTCGAGGACTACGTCTTCCGCAGCCGGGTAACGCGGTACGCCTACGAGCGCCGCGCGGAAACACTGCTGCACGAGATGGCACACATGTGGTTCGGCGACCTGGTGACCATGCGCTGGTGGGACGACCTGTGGCTGAACGAGTCGTTCGCGACCTTCGCCAGCGTGCTCGCACAGGCGGAGGCCACCGAGTACCGGGGCGCGTGGACGAGTTTCGCCAACATCGAGAAGTCCTGGGCCTACCGCCAGGACCAGCTCCCCTCCACCCATCCGATCGCGGCGGACATCGTGGATCTGCACGCGGTCGAGGTCAACTTCGACGGCATCACCTACGCCAAGGGCGCGAGCGTACTCAAGCAGCTCGTCGCCTACGTCGGTCTCGACAACTTCCTTGCCGGGCTCAGGGTGTACTTCCGCAAACACGCATGGGGCAACGCGACCCTCGCCGACCTGCTCGCCGCGCTGGAGGAGGCCTCGGGCCGAGACCTGTCGTGGTGGAGCGCGCAGTGGCTGGAGACCACGGGACTGAACTCGCTGCGGCCCCGCTTCGAGATCGACGAAGCAGGCCGGTTCACCTCCTTCGCCGTGTTGCAGGGCGGAGCGAAGCCCGGCGCGGGAGAGCTGCGCACCCATCGGGTAGCGGTCGGTGTGTACGACGACGACGGCACAGGCAGGCTGGTGCGCACCCGGCGAGCGGAACTCGACGTTTCCGGCGAGCGCACCGACGTGCCCGACCTCGTCGGGGTGCCGTCGGGCAAGCTGGTGTTGGTCAACGACGACGACCTCACCTACTGCACAATGCGGCTGGACAACGATTCGCTGGTGACGCTGATCGACCGCATCGCCGACATCACCGAGCCGTTGCCGCGCACGCTGTGCTGGTCGGCCGCCTGGGAGATGACCCGCGAGGCCGAACTGAAGGCCCGCGACTTCGTCACCCTCGTGCAGCGTGGGATTCACGGCGAAACCGAGGTCGGTGTCGTGCAGCGGTTGCTGCTGCAGGCGCAGACGGCGCTGAACTCCTACGCTCAACCGAGCTGGGCTCAGGAACGAGGCTGGCCTGCCTTCACCGCCCGGCTGCTGGAGCTGGCGCGCTCCGCCGAGCCGGGCTCGGATCACCAGCTGACTTTCGTCAACTCGCTCACCGGTTCGGTGCTGGATGACACCACCACCGCCGTACTCGCTGGGTGGCTCGACGGCTCTGACCGGCTCGAAGGGCTGGTGGTGGACACCGACCTGCGGTGGCGGCTGCTGCACGCGCTCGTGGCCCACGGTAAGGCCGGTCAGCCGGATATCGATGCCGAGCTGGCACGCGACGACACGGCGGCCGGTCGGCGGCATGCCGAACGCGCGACCGCGCTGCTGCCCACTTCCGAGGCGAAGGCACGTGCGTGGCAGCGTGCGGTTTACGACGACGAGCTGCCGAACGCGGTAAACGAGGCGATCATCGCCGGCTTCTCACACCCGGTGCAGAAGCAGCTGCTCGGCGATTACGTGGACAAGTACTTCGAGATGCTGGACGAGGTCTGGGCCAGGCGTTCCAGCGAGCGTGCGCAGCCGACCGTGGTGGGCCTGTACCCGTCGTGGGACGTCAGCAGGGACGGCGTCGCGGCGGCGGACGCCTGGCTGCAAGGCTCCCACGCCGCGGCGCTACGTCGGCTGGTGACCGAGGGCAGGGCTGGTGTGCTGCGGGCCCTTGCCGCCCGCGAGTTCGACGAGAGCTGAAGCTGATCCCGCGTCCGGGGTTCGCCGTTTTCGGCGTGGCCCCGGACAGCGGTTCGAGCTTTCAGCCGCGCGGGTCCGAGCCGGCCTGGTCGGCCATCATGCGCAATCCGCTGACCAGGCCACCGATCAGATCGCCTTCCTTGAAGGAAGCGACCATGCTCATGACCGCCAGCTTGGCTCCCCGGTCGGGCAACCGGTACATGGCCTCGGTACCTGTCACCACCTCGATCACGCGCTGACCGGGTGACACGGCGATCAGGACGGCGTTGTCGGCCGAATCCCCGAGTCGGGTGTGCAGCGACTCGGCCTGCGCACGGCTGTCGTCCCCCAACTCGCCGAGGTAGATGCTGAAGTCCAGTCCGGTCTCCCTGCTGGCCAACGTCAGCGCCTCGTCGAGCCTGGCAAGTTGCCGAGTGCTGAACGGACCGGACGGCCCAGAAGGTTCATACATCTGCGCGACCGAGATTCGACCACTCGCAGTAACGGCGGAACCCGGTTGCTGCTGCGTTCCCTCGAGCCCGGTCGACCGGGTCCCCCGAGTCAGCTCACCAGCTCCCACGGGCACCTCCTCGAACCTTCGACGTGCTTGCCGTCTCGTCTTCGACGTGGCGCTCACCAGCGCCTTCCGGGTTGGCAGTCCACCACATCGGCGGGTACTCCCAGGCCTGTCCCGGCCGGTACCTTGGCCTGCTCGCGAACTTGGACCGCAGCGTTACCAGCGTGAAAACGGCATACACTGCCAGCGGTATCGCGACGAAGACCAGCGTCGTCTCGAGGATGTTCACGGGCGCAGGGTATCCAACATGGGTGCCACCTATCTCACCTGCCACGGTGAAACACCACACGGTCGGCGGCCCGGTTCCCGGTCCCCCAGTTGGCACGCGCCCGCTCGCACGTTGGTTTGAAACCTTCCTCGCGAAAGGTCGCACAGCCACATACGGGCGGCGGCACCATGCGGGTCGGCCTTGTTCGTTTCCGAAGATCCTCGTAGTTTTTTCACCTGTACGGGTCTTGCGCCCTCCCCTCCCATCCCCAAAAGATCACCCACCGGTCACAGGAGGCCCCCGATGCCAACCATTTTGACCCCCGCTGAGCGCAATGGCTCCGACACTCCGTCACGCTTTGATGTGGCTGTTCGTCGTGGCACCCGTGTCACGCTCGGTACCCGAGTGACCTGTGGCACAAGGGTCACCCGTGGCACGAGAGTCACCTGTGGAACGGGCCTTACCCGAGGCACTCGCGTCACGGCAGGCACTCGCGTCACGGCAGGCACGCGAGTCACGCGAGGAACCAGGGTCACGCGAGGCACGCGAGTGACCGCGGGAACCCGGGTCACCCGCTGACGCTGGCCACGGACCGGGAAATCCGGCCCGCACCGGGCACGTCCCCCGCCCTACGCGGCGGGGGCGCCGAGGTACCGCTGCCACACCGGGTCCGCCTCAGTGGAGTGCGCGAGCAGCCGCCAGTGCGGACCGTGTGGCGCCTGCGGTACGACCCGAAGCCGCCAACCGAGTTCCGACAGGAGTTTGTCGGCCTTGCGGTGGTTGCACTTGGCACAACAGGCGACGCAGTTCTGCCACGAATGCGCACCCCCTCGGCTGCGCGGCACCACATGATCGATAGTCTCCGCACGCGCGCCGCAGTACGCGCACCGGAAGTGGTCCCGATGCATCAACCCCGCCCGGGTGAGTGGGACCTGCGCCCGGTACGGTACGCGGACGTAAGTGCTGAGGCGGATCACCGAAGGCACCTCCACCGTCATGGTGGCCGCGTGCAGGGTGAGTCCGGCAGGGTCTTCGTGCACCACCTCGGCCTTACCGCAGACGAGCAGCACGATGGCCCGCCGCAGCGGCAGCGCCGTGAGCGGTTCGAAGGTGGCGTTGAGTAGCAGCACGCGACGTTTGCCCCAGCCTGGAGTTCCTGCTGGATCGCGGGAACGCCGCTGCCCGTGGGAACGGGTGACGCGGCCGCCACGGGCCAGCGGGCCGACGGGCGTCGGCCCGTTCGGGCTCACGCTCACCGCCGGCGCGCGCAGCAGGGCCTCCGGCGCCTGCCCGGCCGGATGCCGGGCGTGGGCGCCGCGAGGGCTGGGTTGTCGGTCTGGCACGCGACCACCTCCACCGGTGCTGCCCTAGTCGACCACAAACCACACCCCGAACGCACGCGCGTTCGGCGACACGCCGTCTCCAAGTACGGTTGCGGAGGAACTGGACGTGGTCAACCTGCCCTAACCGACGCGGTCGTGGGATGGGCAAGTGGGCGGCGTCACAACCGGAAAGGAGCCTTGCCCAAAAGTGGAAGAGTTGCTCAGCGAGCCGCCGTCCTGCATCCAGGACGAGGGTTCCTGGTGCCAGCAGGTCTGGCAACTCACGAACAACGAATGGCTGGCCGCCTCGGCCGACTGGCTCATCGCCAAGCCGCTGGCGATCCTTTTGATCATCGCGCTGGCGGTGCTCATCCGGTTCCTGGTTCGGAAACTGATCGACAGGCTCACCACGGCGCCACGCGACTCGGACAACAAGTTGCCCGCCCTGCTGCGCCCGCTGCGCGAGCGCGCCCCCGAAGTGCTCGGACCGGTCGTACTGGAGCGAAGACGGCAGCGAGCCAAGACCATCGGGTCTGTACTGAAATCCCTCACCAGTTTCATCGTGTTCGGGCTCGCCTTCGTACTGATCCTTGGCGAGCTCGGGATCAACCTCGCCCCCATTCTCGCCTCCGCCGGCATCGTCGGTGTAGCGCTGGGTTTCGGTGCGCAGAACCTCGTACGGGACTTCCTGTCCGGCATGTTCATGATGCTGGAAGACCAGTACGGCGTCGGCGACATCGTGGACGTCGGTGAGGCCGTGGGGGCGGTGGAATCCGTGGGCCTACGGATCACCACACTGCGTGACATCAACGGCACCGTCTGGTACGTGCGCAACGGCGAGATCCTCAGGGTCGGCAACTCCAGCCAGGGACACGCGGTGGCACTGGTCGACATCCCGCTCGGCTACCACACCGACGTGGCCAAGGCCACTGCCGTGCTTTCCAAGGTCGCCGACGAGGCCGCGGCGAAGGATTCGATCGCCCCGGACGTGCTCGAACCACCCGAGGTGCTCGGTGTGGAGAACGTGACACCGGAGGGCATCGTGCTGCGCGTCACCATGAAGGTTCGGCCGGGCAGGCAGTGGGCGGTGCAGCGGGCACTGCGAGCCGAAATCATGAACGCCCTCGAACGTGAGGGCTTCGAACCTCCGCTCGGACGCTTCTTCCGCACCGGCAAGGGAAGCGCGGGCAGGACCGAATCTTGATTACGCCAGGCACAATGGAGAGGTGGCACAGGTGAGCAGTGACTCCGAGGCAAGCGACCCGCGCAACTTCTTCGAGGCCGTGGGCGGTGAACCGACGTTCCGCAAGCTGATCTCTCGCTTCTACGCCGAGGTCGCCGAGGACCCCGTGCTGCGTCCGCTCTACCCCGAGCAGGATCTCGGTCCCGCCGAGGAACGTTTGCGGTTGTTCCTCATGCAGTACTGGGGCGGGCCACACACCTACTCGGAGCAGCGGGGCCACCCACGACTGCGGATGCGGCACGTACCGTTCAAGATCGGCCCGACCGAACGCGACGCGTGGCTGCGCGCGATGCGTGTGGCCGTGGATGAGACCGGCGTGGAGGAGCCGTACCGTAGCCAACTCTGGCAGTACCTGGAAATGGCGGCGCACTCGCTGGTGAACAGCTGGGAGTGAACCCGTGCGAAGACGCGGCGCGCCGCCCCGGCCGAATGACTCGTCGTGGTGGCAGCACGCGGTGTGTTACCAGGTCTTCGTGCGCTCCTTCGCCGACTCCGACGGCGACGGTGTCGGCGACCTCGAGGGTGTCCGCGACCGGCTCGGCTACCTGGAACTGCTCGGCGTTGACGCTGTCGCGCTCTCGCCGTTCTACCTCTCCCCGAACGTCGCGGACGGCTACGACATAGCGGGCCCACGCGCGGTCGACCCGGTGCTCGGTGGGATCGACGCATTCGAACGGCTTGCCGGTGACCTACACCGGCGCGGTCTGCGGATTCTCCTCGACGTGGCGCCAGGCCACACCAGCGACCGGCACAGCTGGTTTCTCGACGCGCTGGTTGCCGCACCCACGGTGCCGCAACGCCTGCGCTACCACTTCCGCGAGGGCAGCGGCACGGCAGGTGAGTTGCCGCCGAACGACTGGCTCGATGCCGACGGAGCTTCGGCATGGTCGCGCGCCGACGACGGCCAGTGGTACCTGCACCTGCTCGGGCCAGGCAGGCCGGATCTGAACTGGGCCGACCCCACGGTGCGGGCGGACTTCGAGAGGACGCTTCGGTTCTGGCTCGATCGTGGGGCCGACGGCTTCCGCCTCATCGCCGCACATGCGCTGAGCAGGTCGACCGAGCCGGCCGACACGGTTGTCGGCGGCACCTCCCCGCCCTTGGACCGCGACGGAGTACACGAGGCGCTGCGAGCGATCCGTGCGCTACTCGACCGCTATCCAGGTGCCATGGCGATCGGCGAGGTCGGCAGTCGCGGGTGGCATGCCGCTCTCGGCCGGCTGCTGCCGCCCAACCAGCTACACCTCGCCACCGATCGCAGGTTCGCGTCGGCACCGTTCGACGCCGACGCGGTGCAGGCGACGATCTCCTCCACCCTCGCCGCCAGCGCCGCTACAGCGACGACACCGGCGTGGACGCTCACCACACACGACGGAACCCGGCCGGTCTCGCGCTACGGCGGTGGGCAGCGGGGGCGGGACCGCGCACGTGCGATGGCACTGGTGCAACTGGGACTGCCGGGGACGGCCTGCGTGTTCAACGGCGACGAGCTGGGTCTGCCCGATGGGGAACAAGGGCCACGTTCGCCCGTGGCCTGGCAGGGCAGCGAACCGCCGTTCGGCTTCTCCGCACCGCCCGGCACGTGGGTGCCGATGCCACGTGACTGGGCGGGGCTGACGGTGGAGTCCCAACTCGAGCGACCGGACTCGACGCTGTCGCTGTACCGGCGCGCGCTCGAACTGCGGCGCACCCACCCGGCAGGCACGGGCGAGGAGTTGGAATGGTACGGCGCTCCGCCGGGCTGTTTCGCCTACCGCAGGCCGGGCGGTCTGGTGTGCGCGCTCAACACATCGGCCGCGCCGATTCCGCTGCCCGATGGGGAGGTGTTGCTGTCGAGTGCACCCCTCACCGAAGGCAAGCTGCCCGCCAACGCCGCGGCGTGGCTGATCGCGGCTCGGCGGCGGTAAGACGGCGGCTACCCCCGCACCCTCACCTCGAAGTAGAGCGGCCGGTAACCGGGCATCAGCACGCGGCCTGACGAATCGACCATCTTCCAACGCACCTTGCAGTCCGCGGGCGTCTTCGACGGCGTCCGAACCGTGACCGTGATCTGCACGCTCTGCCGGGGAAAGGTGTGGTTGATCGGAATGCGCTCAGGGGTGGCGCAGTCAGCAGGGCCGATCGGGAGGTCGATCCGTTGCAGGTAGCGGTTACGCCATTCCACCGAGCCGGTGTTGCGGATCTCCCAGATCTTGACGAACTGTGAGTCGGGCTCCACCACGGTGCCGTCGGGGTAGGTCACATCCCGGATGAACTTGCTGGCGTCGCCCTCGTAAACCATGGCCCGGGGGTCCGCGCTCTCGGTGCCGTCGGCCGAGGTGATGCGGAAGGCGACGATGGCCAGCACAGCGACGACGGCCGCGGGGACGAGAATGAGGAGCCACCTCGACCGCCACCACGGCCGCCCTGGACTGAGCGCTTCGTCGGTGTCGGTGTGGTCGGGTGCCTCGGCTTGGACTTCGGCTGCGGAGCCTGCCTCGACATCGGGGCTGGCTCCGGCTTCGGGTTCGGCTTCGGCTTCGGGTTCGGGTTCGGGTTCGGGTTCGGAGCTGGCAGCGGCGTGCTCCCTGGCATCCGACAGCGCGCGCGACACCTCCTGCCAGCGGGTGTGCCACTCGGTCTCGTCACCGTCGCAGGCACGCACGAACTCGCGCACGGTTTCCCACGGTTGCAGCCGATGCCCGGTGACCGTCAGATGCAGTGTCGCGTGGGAAACAGCACCCGATTTGGCGGCCATACGGCGGAAGGACGGCTCGCCCGCCCGCTCCCGAAGGTCCCTCAACTCGGCCATGAACGCTTCGAGCTCGATCGGTCTTTCCACAGCCTCTGGTCCGGGCACGCGTCTCCTCCTCCGGTGCGTACCTGCTCGGCCCGCTGCACCACCACCGATGTGTCAATTTGACACGAGTTCGTGTCACATCATGTGGCGCGGCAACGTTAACACGGGCGTGGCCGACACACCGGTGTGAACAGCGAAATCCCGGTGTCGCACCGCCGCTTGGCCCAGCGGCCGGTGCTGTCTGACGTCAGGGAGATCGTCAGCGGGGTACCGCTCGCCCAGTTGCCCGGCCAAGGTCGCACCAGCGTTGTCATCCGATGCAAGGAGCGGCTTTGTGAAACCACTACCGGCAGGAGTGGCGGTCGCCGCGGGACTCGTCGCGCTCGCGACCGTTCCCGCGATCGCCTCCAGTTCCGCAGACCCGACCCCGGCCGCCCCGGCCACGGTCAGCATGGAAGCGGTACTCCGCGCCGCACAGATCGACCCGCAGCGCCACGACCAGAAGGTGATTTCCGGAGCTGGTCCCAGCGTCACCGCCGTCGAGCGTGCCTTGCGGGCACGGGGGTTGCTCGAACAGCAGTACGTGGACGGACATTTCGGCACCAAGACCGTCTCCGCCTACGCCGCCTACCAACGTTCGCTCGGCTACGAGGGACTCGCCGCCAACGGACTTCCCGGCCGGTCGTCGCTGGTCCGGCTCGGCGCCGACCGCTTCGACGTGACCCACGTCGTCCGGCCCGGTGCCCGCACCACCCACACCGGCAAGGTCGTGAACGAACGAACGAAGGCGATGCTGCGCCAGGCGCAGCGGCTGGCCGGCCGCACGTTCGAGCTCGACCAGGGCTCGTACAACCCAGGCGGCGACCCGACGTCCGCGGGCACCCACGACGGCGGCGGCGTGGTCGACATCAACGTCGACAGCATGAACCGTGCCCAGCGGACCAAAGCCGTGAAGGCGCTGCGCCAGGTCGGTTTCGCCGCTTGGTACCGCACCCCGAGCCAGGACGACTGGCCGTACCACATCCACGCCGTGGCGATCAACGACCCCGACCTCTCCAGCCCGGCCCAGCACCAGGTGGGCGACTACTACCTCGGCAGGAACGGCCTCGCCAACGAAGCCCCCGACGACGGACCGGAGGTCAAGCCCATCCGCACCTGGGAGCAATACCAACAGACGCGTTGACAGCTCCAACGTCGAACACCACGAGAACTTCGGAGGAAGGTATGAGATTGACCGGAAAACTAGCCGCACTCGGTGCGCTCGCTGCCACGACCGCCGCCGCGTTGCTGGTGGGTGGAGCCACGCAGGCTTCCGCGGCACCCAACTTCCAGATGCCGTTCAAATGCGGCTACACCGCCACGGCGGCCACCTTCAGCGGCCACAAACCGGCGTACTCGGTGGACTTCCAGAAGTCCGGCATCACCGGTGACGCGGTGCTGGCCTCGGCGCCAGGAACGGTGACGCGGGTCGACAGCACCGCGCCCGGCGAGAGCTACGGCAAGTGGATCGAGATCAGCCACGGTGGCGGCTGGACCACTCGATACGCCCACCTGTCCGCGCAGTCGGTCCGCCAGGGCCAGCAGGTGCGCCTCGGAACCAAGATCGGCGAGGCCGGCGCGACCGGCGGCGTCACCGGCCCGCACCTGCACTACGAACAGCGCTACAACGGAGCCACCCGCAAGGCCGTGCTCAACGGCCGGTCGGTGCCCTACTACGGCCACACCTCGTTCACGAGCAAGAACAGCTGCGGTGGCGGCGGAGGGGGCAATCCCTACAGCCCCAAGGAAGTCTGCGGTTCGGGCTACTCCGTCATCGACCGCCATGCCCTTGGCAAGGCGGGCACCGTGTACCTGATGTACAACGCGAGCAACGGCAAGAACTGCGTCGCCACGCTGAAGTCGTCCTCACTCGGCAAGAAGACCCCGGCGTCGGCCTTCCTCAAGCCGAAGGGCGGCACGCGGGCGATGGACTCCGGCAACTACACCTACTACGCCGGTCCGGTGCGCAAGAGCGCCGCGAAGACCTGCGTGAGGTGGGGCGGGTCGCTCGGCGACAAGAAGTACACCAGCCCGTTCGAGCACTGTGGCTGATGGTGGCGAATGCGAGATGACCAAATCCATCATGCGGAGACTGACGGCCGCCGCGGTACTGACCGCAGTGTCGGGCGGTTTGCTCCCCGGGACGGCGACCGCATCGCCCGCGCGAAGCGAAGCCGACGGCACGAGTTCCAGCACGGTCAACATGGAAGCCTTGATCAAGGCGGCCATGTGGGACCCCTACAAGTCCGGCCAGGGCGTCACCGACGGGTCCGGCCCCAGCGTGAGGAGGGTCGAGGCCGCCCTCGCCGTCAAGGGTTTGCTCGCCAGAAAGTACGTCGACGGGCATTTCGGTACCTCCACGGTGCAGGCATACGCCGCCTATCAGCGCTCGCTCGGCCACAGCGGCCTGGCAGCCAGCGGCCTGCCGGGCAAGGGCTCCCTCGCCAAACTGGGCAACGGCCGCTACTCGCTGAACCGGATCATCGATGTCGGTGGGCGGACCACCATGGAAGGCAAACCCATCAACCAGCGCACCGCGAGGATGATCAGGGCGGCACAACGACGTGCCGGGGTCGATTTCACGGTGACCCAGGGTTCCTACGGGGGTGTGGACGCCTCCGGCGGCACCCATGACGGCGGTGGGGCCGTCGACCTCTCGGTGCGCGGCCTGCCGAACATCACCGCCGCGGTGAGGGCACTGCGTCAGGTCGGCTTCGCCGCGTGGCATCGCAAACCGAGCCAGGGCCCGTGGGCCGCGCACATTCACGCCGTCGCGATCAGCGACACTGACATGTCCCCTCAGGCGCAGCGGCAGGTCGGCGCGTACTTCAACGGCCGCAACGGACTCGCCAACAACGGCAAGGACGACGGCCCCAAGGTGAAGAAGGTGACCTGGGAGGAATACCGGCGTCGCTGACAACACCGCGGCACCCACCCGGCCGGACGGAAAGGCCCGCCCCGGCCGGGTGGGTGCCGGGCGCGGCGAGAATCTGGGCCGGCACGGCCACACGAATCAGAAGAGCAGCGGCAGTAGTGCTTGCCTGCGACGCAACACCGCACCGTAGCGGGCGTCCAACCGCAGCCATGAGTCCGTCGCGGTCACCCTCACCACATCACCCTCGCGCGAGGAGTCCACGAAACCCATGCCGGACAGCGCGAACAGGCACCGCATGGGCACCTTTACCTCGAGTTCTCCCTCGGAGACCGTGAGCACGGTCTGGTCAAGCAGCGAAGCGGGCGGCGTTCCGTGAGGCCCGACGTTCTCCCGAGCCAGCGCCACGCCACGATCCGCGAGATCGGCGACCACCGTGACTGGCAGGTCGTCCACCCGCCGCCAGCCGTTCACCGCGGGCAACTCCGTGCGCCATAGCAGGTCGCGCGGGGGTCCGGGGTCCATCCGCTCCCCCGGTGCCACGGTCAACGCGGCCAGCAGTTCACTACCCGCGACGCTGACGTCGGTTGGCTCGACCTCACCCTCCACCGCTCGCGTCACCAATACGTCGAAGGGTGTGGCCGCCCACGCCTCGACCACACCGGCCGAGCGCATGCGCAACCGCACGACCGCCTGCCCGTCCAGCCGAACCGCCCTGGCGATGAACGCGCCGAGACTCTCCCTGTCCGCGGGGTCCGGGATACGCAGTTCGGTCACCTCGGCCCTCCTCCGGGGAGGTGGGCACTCAGGTACGCACGTTCGGCAGCGGTCAACCGTCGCGGACGCGCGAGGCTCACGTCGTAGGGAGCGAGCACGGTCCTGGCCGTCGCCGCGACCTCGTCTCCCTCGCCGGACCCGGTACGGACCAAGTAGTCGAGGGTGAACGAGGCATGCCTCAATTGGCTCAACATGATCTCCACCCGCACGTCCCGGCCGTCGACGACAATCGGCGTTCGATAGTCCACCTCCAGCCGCACCACGACGATACCCTTGGCGAACTCCGACAGACCCTCCGCCTCGGCGCCGTCGAACAGCAGCGGCACCCGCGCCTCCTCGAGGAGTGTCACCAGGTTGGCGTGATTGACATGCCCGAAGACGTCCATGTCCGACCAGCGGGGACGCACCAACGCCACGTACTCGCCCACGGTCATCGCACCGTGCTGCGAATCTGTCGCGCAGCCACGGAAAGCATGGCCAGATCCATCCCGCCGGTGTCCTCGATCTCGTCGAGCGTGGCGCGCGCCCTCGCCAGCCGGGAAGCGTTCGCCTGCTCCCACTTGGCGATCTTGTCGGCCACGCTTTCCTCCGGATCGGTGTGCCGCAGCGCGTCGAGGGTGATGGCCCGCAACGAGGAGTACAGGTCATCACGCAGTGCGAGCCTGGCAAGTGCGTGCCAACGGTTGTCCCGCTCGAGCTGGTTGACCGAGACGAGCATGCGCTCCATCCCCAGATGGTCGGACAGCGCGTAGTACAGCTCGGCCGTCTCGACCGGGCTGCGTTCGGCGTCCAGGCCCACCTCCCGCTCGGCGAGCTCGGCGACCTCGATGATGTCGAGCAGGCCGTAACTGGAAAGCAGCAGCGAGACACGTCGGGCCAGCTCTGCTGGCACCCCCTTGCCGACCAGTGACTCGGCCTGCCTGCGCACACCGTCGGCTTCCTCACCCCGTACCAGGTCGCCGAGCCTGGGCAACAACTCGGCGACCGCGGCACCGAACCTGCTGATCTCGGCACCCACCGCCAACGGCTGCGGCCGGTTGGTCAGGAACCAGCGGGCGGCACGGTCGAGCAGCCTGCGTGTCTCCAGCACCATCGCGTCGGCGGTACCGGTGGAAACCACGTTGTCGAGTGCGGAGATGCCCGCCCACAGCTCCGGAAGGCCGTAGACATTGGTCACCACGGCGAAGGCGCGAACGGCGTCGGTCGCCGTAGCGTTGAGTTCCTCGGCCAACCGGAAGGCATACGACACGCCCGCACCGTCGACGACCTCGTTGACCACCAACGTAGTGGTGATCTGGCGACGCAGCGGATGACGAGTGATCCCGTCAGCGTGCTTCTCCCGCAACGGAGTCGGGAAGTACTCCCCGAGCCTGCGCGCGAACACGTCGGCGTCGGGAAGTTCGCTGCCGAGCAACTCGTCCTTGAGATCGAGCTTCACGTGAGCGAGCAGCGTGGCCAGCTCCGGTGAGGTCAGGCTGAGGCCCGCCTTTTCGAGTTCGGCGAACTCCGCGTCGCTCGGCAACGCCTCTAGCTGCCGGTCGAGCGCGCCCTTCTCCTCCAGCGCCGACACCAGTCGCCGGTGAACGGACAACATCGGAGACGCGTGCGCCCTGCTGATGCCGAGGACGGCGTTTTGCCGGTAGTTGTCGGCGAGGACCAGTTCCGCCACCTCTGCGGTCATCTGCTCCAGCAGGTCGTTGCGCTGCCCTCGATCCAGCTCCCCCACCGACACCAGCTGGTCCAGCATGATCTTGATGTTGACCTCATGGTCTGAGCAGTCAACCCCCGCGGAGTTGTCCAGCGCATCGGTGTTGATCTTGCCGCCGTGCCTGGCGAATTCGATGCGCCCGCGCTGCGTCAGCCCGAGGTTGCCACCCTCGCCGACCACCTTCACCCGAAGCTGGCTGCCGTTCACGCGCACCGCGTCGTTGGCCTTGTCCCCCGCGTCGGCGTGGGTCTCGCTCTCGGCCTTGACGTAGGTCCCGATCCCGCCGTTCCAGAGCAGATCCACCGGTGCCTGCAGGATGGCGTGCACCAGTTCCGCGGGCGACATCCGCACCACGTCCTCGGCAAGCCCGAGGGCCGCACGAACCTGGGGCGTGATCGGCACGGTCTTGGCGCTGCGGGGGAACACCCCACCGCCTTCGCTGATGAGCGAGCGGTCGTAGTCCTCCCACGACGAACGGGGAAGTTCGAACAGCCGCTTGCGTTCCCGGTAGGAGCTGGCCGCATCCGGGTTGGGGTCCAAGAAGATATGCAGGTGGTTGAAGGCGGCCACCAGGCGGATGTGCTCCGACAGCAGCATCCCGTTGCCGAACACGTCACCGGCCATGTCCCCGATGCCGACGACGGTGAAGTCCTCGCTCTGGGTGTCGACACCCAGTTCGCGGAAGTGTCGCTTGACGCTCTCCCAGGCACCGCGCGCGGTGATGCCCATCGCCTTGTGGTCGTACCCCACCGAGCCGCCGGAGGCGAACGCGTCGCCGAGCCAGTAGCCGTATTCGGCAGCCACCTCGTTGGCGATGTCGGAGAACGAAGCCGTTCCCTTGTCCGCAGCCACGACGAGGTAGTTGTCGTCTCCGTCGTATCTGACCACGTTCGGAGCGGGAACGGTCTCACCGTCCACGAGATTGTCGGTGAGGTCCAGCAACCCCGAGATGAACATTCGATAGCAGGCGATGCCCTCGGCCTGTTGTGCGTCGCGGTCGGCCATGGGGTCGCCGGTCGGCGCGGGCGGGGCCTTGAGGACGAAACCGCCTTTCGCTCCCACCGGGACGATCACCGCGTTCTTCACGGCCTGCGCCTTCACCAGACCCAGGATCTCGGTGCGGAAGTCCTCCCTGCGGTCTGACCAGCGCAAGCCACCGCGGGCGACGGAACCGAACCTCAGGTGCACGCCCTCCACCCGGGGCGAGTACACGAAGATCTCGTAGGCCGGGCGGGGTTCCGGAAGGTCGGGAACCTGCTGCGGGTCCAGTTTGAAGGCCAGATAGGGACGCGGCCTGCCCTGCTCGTCGCCCACCCAGAAGTTGGTGCGCAACGTCGCCACGATCACCGCGAGCAGCCTGCGCAGGATCCGGTCGCTGTCCAGGCTCGTCACCGCGTCGATCATGGTGTTGATCTCCGCGATCCGGGTGTCGGTGCGCTGCGCGCGCTCTTGCGGATCGAGGGCAGGCCCGAACCGGGTCTCGAACAACCGCACCAGCGCCGTGGCGATCTCGGTGTGGTTCAACACCGCGTTCTCGATGTACTCCTGCGAGTACGGGCTACCTGCCTGCCTCAGATAGCGCGAGTAGGCGCGCAACACCGCCACCTGGCGCCAGTTCAGCCCCGCGCGCAGCACGAGCGCGTTGAAGCCGTCGGTCTCCGCCTTCCCCAACCACGCGGCGGCGAACGCGTCCTGGAACCGGGCGCGCAGGTCGCGCTCCGCGTGCTCGTCCAGTTCGGCGAGCACCTTGGACTCGACGCGCAACCCGAAATCGTAGATCCAGGCCCGGCTGCCGTCCTCCCGCCGCAACTCGTAGGGGCGCTGGTCGATCACCTCGACACCCATCCGCTGCAGCACCGGCAGCAACGCGGACAGCGTGACCCCGTCACCCACCAGGTACAGCTTGAACCGACGCTGGCCCGGGTCAGCGTCGTCGGGCACGTAGAACGACATGTTCAGGTCGTCGGTGCCGTGCAGCGCCTCCAGGTTGCGCAGGTCGGCAAGCGCGACCTCGGCGGGAAAGTCCTCCTTGTAGGCCTCGGGGAACATCTGCGCGAAGCGCTGGCCCTGTTCGGTGGCCGACTCCTCCCCGGCGAGCGTCACGGCCCTGCCATCGCCCGCCCTGACCCTGCGCTCGGCGAGGATCGCATCCACCATGCGGTCGTCCCAACTACGCACGGCCTCGTTCAGCCGTTCCTGGATGCGCAGTGTGTCGGGCTCGGCGGTGCCGACCGGGTCGGTGTGCACGGTGAAGTGCACCTGCGCCAGCATGGTTTCGCCCAGCCGCGTGCTGTACTCGAGGTGGGTGCCGTCCAGCTCGTCGAGCAGCACCTCCTGCATGGCCAACCGGGACCGTGTGGTGTAGCGGTCACGGGGCAGGAAGACCAGGCAGGAGTAGAACCGGCCGTAGGGGTCCCGGCGCAGGAACAGCCGCAGTCGCCTGCGGTCGGCCAGGGTGATCGCGCCGGTCGCCGTCACGTACAGCGAATCGGGGTCGGCGGAGAACAGGTCCGTGCGCGGCCAGTTCTGCAGCACCTCGAGCATCCGCTGCCCGGAGTAGGACTCCATCGGGAAGCCTGCCCTGTGGATGACCTCGCGCACCCTGCGGTCGATCACCGGGATGTCGAGCACGTCCTCGTGCAGCGCCGATGTGGTGAACATGCCGAGGAACCGGTGCTCACCCTTGATGTCGCCGTGCTCGTCGAAGATCCGCACCCCGATGTAGTAGGGATACACTGGACGGTGCACTGTGGACGGCGCGCTAGCGTGCGTCAGCACCAGCAAGGTCGGGTTCAGAGCCTGCGCGGCACGGTCGGCGCCCTCTGTGAGGCTGCGCGCGGCCAGACTGTCCTGCCGTAGCACGCCGAGGCCGGAGGCCAGTACCGCCCGCAGCGCCGGTTGACCACCATCGGGGTCGGCGACCACCTCGTAGCGGCGGTAACCGAGGAAGGTGAAGTGCCCCTCCGTCAACCACCGCAACAGTTTCGTGGCGTCCTCGACGTCCTCCGTGGGCGACGGCGGCGGGTCGGCCTCCAGCCTGTCCGCGATGCGGCGCGCCGCCTCGGCCATCTTCTCGGTGTCCTCGACGACCTCGCGCACGTCCCCGAGCACCGCGGTGAGTCTGCGATCGAGTTCCTGCGCCCGGTGCGGGTCTCCTATCGG
This sequence comes from Saccharomonospora amisosensis, assembly GCF_011761185.1. Lineage (NCBI taxonomy): Bacteria > Bacillati > Actinomycetota > Actinomycetes > Pseudonocardiales > Pseudonocardiaceae > Saccharomonospora > Saccharomonospora amisosensis. The sequence continues at coordinate 3,754,532 of NZ_JAAOYM010000001.1, forward strand.
GTCGATCTCGAGATACATCCAGGATTCCGTTGCCGCGCCCGCAGGCGGCTCCGCGACGTCGGCCTCTGGATGCACCCGCAGCAGGTGCCCGGTCACCTCCCTGCTCACCACGACGATGGGGTGGACGATGCGCTGCACCTGCACGCCGTTTCGGGACAACTCAGCGGCGACGGAGTCGACCAGGTACGGCATGTCGTCCGTGACCAGTTGCACGACCGTGGCTTCCCTCGCCCAGCCGTCCTGCTCGACGGTCGGGTTGAACAACCGGACGGCCGGCCTGCCAGAAACCCGTTCGGCCGCCAGTTCGAGATGTGAACGCACCGCGCCGACGAGATCCGAGGGCTCGTCGCCGATGATCTCCTCGGGCGGGATGAGTCGGTAGTACAGGCGGATCAAAGCTGCGATGTCAGGGGCCTGTGCGGCGGCGGAGTCGACCAGCTCGTCCCGGATCTGCTCCGGGCTGCGAGACCGTCGAGGACGATCTCGCATCGAGCCGTCCAGCTCCCCTTCGGCCGATCGAACCGAGACTCCGGTCGAACTCATCTTAGGCAACGCAACTCTCCACTCCCCTGGCATTCACACCACGTCGTGCCGCTCCAGGGTTACCTTACTGTGACCGGGCAAGCCTCGGCGCCGGACGCCGTTACTCGTTGCGGTGCTTGCCATTCACGCGAGGTCGTTGGCCGGTCGCGCTTTGTTGACCTGTTTCGCCTTGTTCCACACCGAGCTTCTTCACCAAAGCGGCAGCGCTGGAGGTGCCTGCCTGGTGCTCGGCGAGCGCTCTGGCAAGCAGTTCGGCCAGGCCCGCATCCGGCGGCGGTTCGTCCGCAGGCACCCGGGGTTCCTCCACCGGCTCGGGGCGATCGTGGTTGCCCCCCACGCCTTCGGGCCGACCGGAATCGGAACGGGAGTGCGATGGGGTGGGCTCGTCGGAGCTGAGATCCTCCAGCGGCGCCAAGGACGGCGGCAGTTTCAGTCGAGGCAACCAGTTGTAGCCATCGGACGGCGCCGAACCCGCGGGCGGCAGCGGGCAGGTCTCGTCGGCGGCGGGCATCTCCTGCCTCGCTCCCGGTGAGAACTCTTCTTGCGCGGCAGGACTCACGCCTGCGGCCGCTGGCTGATCCGGTTCCTCGCCGTCGGCCGCCGCCCTGCGCCTGCCGCCGGTACCACCGGGTGAGATACCGAGCCGATCCAGCACCGACTTCGCCGCGACCGAGCCGTGCTCGGAGTCGTGCCGCTTACGCCGGGAGTTGAAGGCTGGTTGGGCGTTGTCCCAGGTCGGTTGCCGCCACCCGGTGCCGGGCTCAAGCTCCTGGCGCTCCCGCTCCTGGCTACCGCGCTTCGGTCCCGGATCGGGATCGGAGGCAGGTTGTGGCGCCTGCGCCGACGCGGCCTCGTACTGCGGTGAGGCACTCTCGCTTGCCTGTGCCTCCTGTGCCATGCGCAACATGGGCAACACGACTTTGCGCTTGCGATCCGGCTTGCCGTACTCCGCGGGCGTGGCCGCCTGCCCGCGGCTTGCGTGCGCGACCTCCGGCTGCTCGCCGTCACCCTGCGCCCGCTGTGGCCGGCCACTCGTCGACCGGCTCTGCTGTGGCGTGGTCGGCGCGGCGGGCGGCCGCGGCGGCTTGCCCGCGGAACCCCGCGCCGCAGCGGCGACAACTTCCGCGAGATCCACGGGTGCCTGCTCGCCGGAGCCGAACTCACCTGTCAACGCACCCCTGGCCTGGCTGCGGGTCCTGGCATGCAGGTGTTCCGACGCGCGGGCGCGGTACAGGCACTGGATCGCTTCCGTTGCCTGGCCGATGCGCTCCTCGACGTTGGCCAACTCCAGCCACAGCCGTGCGGTCAGCGCATGTAGCCCGTGCCGGTCCACGTTGTGCACGGCATGCCGCAGGATGCGTGCCGCCGTCTCGGCCGAGCCGTTGGCCAGGTGTACCCGTGTGGCGACGGCCAACCGGAGCCAACCCACCGGTGCCACGCTCGCCGCCCGCTCGGGTGCGGCGACGAGAGGTTCGGCGATCTCCAGGGCGAGTTCACCGTCACCCCTGTCGAGTAGCGCGCACGCCAGTTCCAGCACCAGGCGGGAACGAGCGAGCCCGCCATCGGCGCCCGCGTCCGCAAGGTTGTCCAGGAAGCCGATTCCGGTGCGCGCGGCATCGGCGGCCCCGACGAGGTCACCGTGCCTGCGCCGGTGTGCCGAGATACCGACTCGCATCATGGCTCTTGCCACCAACCTGGTGTCCGCGTCCATGGTGTCGTCCGCGGATATGAGCCGGTCGCCTTCCATGAGTATCCGGTCGAGCTCTGCCTTGCGGCCCAGGGTGCCGAGACAGCCCACAAGGTGACACAGTGCCGCCGCGCGCTGCGCTGCCGAAAGCCCACTCACGGTCAGCACCGGACGGAGCACGGCGAGGCCGGTCAGCGGCGCTCCGACACTGCGGGCACACACCGCCAGATCGGTCCTGAGCTGGGCGGCCATCGACTGCTGCCCGGCGTCCTCCGCGGCGCGTAAAGCGGCGACAGCCCTGGCCACCGTTGACGCACGGTGACCCAAGCTGACTCTCGCACGCACGACGAGTGTTTCCGCGCGAATCCACAGCTCGTTCCAGCCCGCTGACTCGGCGATCGAGGCGGCACGCTCACCGAGCACCAACGCGAGTTCGGGAGCACGCACCTGCAGCAGAGTCGCTTGCCGGACAAGCTGCTCGACCGCGGTGGTCGCCCCGTCTTCACCCTCGCTGACAGCGGGATGGCGACCGTTGGCCGCCTTTCGGCTGGTGTGCTCAGTGGCTCTCACGGGGACTCCGCTCAACGGTTGCTCCGGGTGTTCGCTCAGTGCTGGGGACGCTGGACGTTCACACCGCTGTTGTCAATCGCGGGTCAGCTTGCGATGCGTCACCCGGTGCGGCCGAGCGGCTTCCTGCCCCAACCGGTCGATCTTGTTCTTCTCGTAGCCCTCGAAGTTGCCCTCGAACCAGAACCATTTCGCCGGGTTCTCGTCATCTCCCTCCCAGGCGAGGATGTGTGTCGCCACGCGGTCGAGGAACCAGCGGTCGTGCGAGATCACCACAGCACAGCCAGGGAACTGTTCCAAGGCGTTCTCCAGCGAACCCAGCGTCTCGACGTCCAGGTCGTTGGTCGGCTCGTCCAGCAGGATCAGGTTCCCACCGATTTTCAGGGTCAGGGCGAGATTGAGGCGGTTACGTTCACCACCGGACAGCACTCCAGCGGGTTTCTGCTGATCCGGTCCCTTGAAGCCGAACGCACTGACGTACGCCCGCGAGGGCATCTCGACCTGGCCGACGTGGATGTAGTCGAGCCCGTCGGAGACGACCTCCCACACGTTCTTATTCGGGTCGATACCGGCCCGCTGCTGGTCCACATAGGACAGCTTCACTGTCTCGCCGATCCGCACGCTTCCCGAATCCGGCTCCTCGAGCCCCACGATCGTCTTGAAAAGCGTCGTCTTGCCCACCCCGTTGGGGCCGATCACACCGACGATGCCGTTGCGCGGAAGTGTGAATGTCAGGTCATCGATCAACAATCGGTCGTCGAAGCCCTTACGCAGGTGCTCGACCTCCACCACGACATTGCCCAGTCGCGGCCCTGGCGGAATCTGGATCTCTTCGAAATCCAGCTTCTTGTTCCGCTCCGCCTCCGCGGCCATCTGCTCGTAGCGATCCAGACGGGAACGAGACTTCGTCTGCCTCGCCTTAGCGTTCGACCGCACCCATTCCAGCTCGCTCTGCAACCGCTTGGCGAGTTTGGCGTCCTTCTTGCCCTGCACCTCGAGTCGTTCGCGCTTCTTCTCCAGGTACGTCGAGTAGTTCCCCTCGTACCCGACGACGCGACCGCGGTCAAGTTCCATGATCCACTGCGCGACGTTGTCGAGGAAGTACCTGTCGTGCGTCACCGCGAGCACGGCACCCGGGTAGTTCGCAAGGAACTGCTCCAGCCACAGCACACTTTCCGCGTCGAGGTGGTTGGTCGGCTCATCGAGCAGCAACAGGTCGGGCTTCGACAACAGCAGCTTGCACAGGGCGACGCGGCGGCGCTCGCCACCGGACAGGTGTACTACCTGCTCGTCGCCCGGCGGGCAGCGCAGCGCGTCCATCGCTTGCTCGAGCTGCGAATCCAGTTCCCAGGCGTCCGCGTGGTCGAGCTCCTCCTGCAGCTTGCCCATTTCGTCCATGAGCTGGTCGCTGTAGTCGGTGGCAAGCTGTTCCGCGATCTGGTTGAAGCGATCGAGTTTGACCTTGATATCGCCGAGCCCTTCCTCGACGTTGCCGCGCACGGTCTTCTCCTCGTTCAGCGGCGGTTCTTGGAGGAGGATGCCCACGCTGGCCCCCGGCTGCAGGAAGGCCTCGCCGTTGCTCGGTTGGTCGAGCCCCGCCATGATCTTGAGAACGGTGGACTTGCCCGCACCGTTCGGTCCCACCACGCCGATCTTCGCACCGGGGTAGAACGCGGTGCTGACGTCGTCGAGGATCACCTTGTCCCCGACGGTCTTGCGCACCTTCTTCATGGTGTAGATGAACTCGGCCATACAACGATCGTAGAGCGAGCCTGCTGGCTCCTTGACGCCGGTCACCGTCCCGGCACCGACCGTAGGCCGTTCTCCCGCTTCGTGTTCGGGCATATACGCAACGCGACGTGCTCATGCCGCCGTCACCCGCTGCCCGTTTCCGGTCGGGTCGCCGCCGGTGGGCCCGAGTTCGCCCGGCCCGTCACACGATGGTGACCCCGATCGGGTGTCCGGACTGCCGCGCCGGACACTGGCATCGCATCTGGCGAGGTTGGGTCCGATCGCCAGCGCTTCAAGCTCGGGAATCGACCGAGGCTGCCCATCGGCCTCGTACCGATTCGTGTAGAGGCGCCCATTGACGATCACTGGGTCACCTTTCGACAGCGAGGCGGCCACGGTGCCCGCGATACGTCGCCAGCAGGTCACCCTGATCGAGAAGTGCCGCCCATCGGTCCAGCTGCCGTTCTCCTTGTCGAACCTTCGCTCGCTGCTGCGCAGCCAGAAACTGACCACCTCGTCGCCGCTGGCCAGCGTCTTGCGGTTCAGTTCACTGCACACGTTTCCGACAACGGTCAGGTGCGTCTCGCCGATCGCCACAGCCCTCATCCCTTCGTTCGCCCAGGTGTTTCGCAAGCTCACCTCAGCCTGCACCGTGGAGGACGTGCGGAACGCGAGGACGAGAAATCTGTGGACAACTTGCCCGCAGTTGAACAACCAGGCCCGTAGCCGCCCGCGGCGGCAGAAGCTGTCGTGGTGATGTGCTAGCGAACCGTCACCGACGTGGCTCGCCCTGCTCGGACAGCCGCTTCAGCATGGCGTTGTACGCGGCGAGGTCCTGACCGCCGGTGGCGTCCTCGCGGCGGTCACGCCGCCGTGCCTCCCGCTCGTCGGCTCTGGCCCACTGCATCAGCAGCGCCACCATCACGATGACGACAGGCAGCTCCCCCGAAGCCCACGTGATACCGCCGCCCAATTGCTGGTCGGCAAGCAGATCACCCACCCAGGGAAGATCGAGCCCCCGATAGAAGGTCTCGCCGATCACCGTCTGCATATTCATCAAGGTCACGCCGAAGAACGCGTGGAACGGGATCGCCGCGAAAACCAGGCCCAGCTTGCCCAGCGGCGGCAACCTGCGTGGCGCCGGGTCGACCCCGATGGCCGGCCAGAAGAAGACGTATCCGGCCAGGAGGAAGTGGGCGTTCATCGCCAGGTGAGCCCAGTGGTAGTTCAAGGCGGTGTCGAACAGTCCCGAGTAGTACAGGCCGTAGAACGAACCGACGAACAGGAACAACGCCACGATCGGGTTGGTGAGCACTCTCGCCAGCGGCGAATGGACCGCAGCGAGCAGCCACTCGCGAGGCCCTGGGGGCGCGTCCCTGCCCGCCGCGGGCAACGCGCGCAACGCGAGAGTCACCGGCCCACCCAACACGAGCAGCACCGGCACGAACATGGACAGCAGCATGTGGTTGACCATGTGCACGCTGAACATCGCGGGCGCGTAGCGTCCGATGCCGGACGAGGTCGCCAACAGCAGCAGCGCGTTGCCTGCCAGCCACGCCGCCGTGCGACCCGCCGGCCAGCTGTCCCCTCGGCTGCGCAACCGCCGCACGCCCGCCAGGTAGAGCACGGCGAGCACGATGGCTGCGGTGCCGTAGACCAGGTCGAACCGCCAGTCGGTAAGCAGCCGCACGAAGGTGGGCGGGCCGTGCAGGTCGTAGCCGATGAGCAGTTCGGTCGTGGAGGGCTGAGCGTAGATCTCAGCGGGCGGTGGCGTGCGGGACAGGGCGGTGGCGAGGCCGATCGTCACGAACATCACGAGCACCTCGACGGCGGCCAGCCGCACGAACTGCCCCTTGGCACCGGAGTCGGTCAACCGCCGCAGTGCGCGCTTGCGATGCTGGTGGCCGAACACGCCCAGCACCGCGAGCGCGACCACCTTGCCGAGCACGAGCAGACCGTATTCGGTGCGCAGCAACTGGTCCGGAGCCACCCGCACGAGTGCGTTCACCACGCCGGATGCCGCCAGCGCCGCCCAACTGACGAGCGCGATCTTCGAGAACCGACCCGCCGCGAGCGACAGCTGGTCACCGCCGCGCCGCGCGTGTGCCAGCAGTGCGATCAGCCCGCCCACCCACACCGCGGCGCCGATGAGGTGGTAGAGCAGGCTGTTGGTCGCCACGTCGTGCGAGCCGCCGCTGGCGGAATGCCCGGTCGCCGCGATCGGGATGATGCCGCCGACCGAGACGAAGAACAGCGCGGCCGTCCAACCCCAGGACAACACCAGGCGGCAGCCCAGCGCGAGCAACATCGCGATCAACGCGGTGATCAGCCACGCCTTCGGTTGCTCGATCGCCTCGACGTAGTTGAGCAGCACCTGCGGGTTCAGTACCTCCATGACCGGCCTGCCCGCACCGTCGGCCGCAGTGAAGAACACCGAGGCCATGGCCAGAACGAACCACACCCAGGCTGCCGAGCCCGCGGTCCGCAGTGCGGCATAGCCGTCCACGGCCAAGGTGCCCGACCGCTGCGGGGGAACCAGGAAGGCGGCGAGCAGCAGTGACCCGATGGTCACCGCCGCGGCGATGTCGGCGCCGACACGCACCACCACGATGCCGTACCTGGTGACATCGCCGGGATCGGTCAACCCCGCGACGGCGTAGCTCAGCCCTCCCGTGAGGGCGACCAGGCCGACAGCGACCACGGTCGCCAACAACACGCCGACGGCTAGCAGCGGCGCCATGGCCGCGCGGCGGCGAGTGGCGACGGCCGGTGCGGGTTCGGCTGCGGTGGACACGGGTACGAGGGTAGGCCGACCTCGCGAAGTCCCGGTCAGCGGACCAGGTCGGCGGCACGCGGCTGTTCCCGCGCGAGCTGTCGCGTGGCGGCGACCGCGGCGGGAGCGATCAGGGCAGCGATGACGCCGACGGCCACGAATGATATCGACAGCGAAGTCAACTGGGCGATACCGCCGATCATGGGAGGGCCCGTGAGGAACCCGGTATAGGCGATGGCGGTGACGAACGCCACCTCTCGTTCTCCACCACTGCCGTCCGACCGCTTTCCCGCTTCACCCGCGAGCCCGAGCGCGATCGGGAAACATCCGGCGAGACCAACGCCCGCGAGCAAGAAGCCGACATAGCTCACCGGAGGGATACCGACGGCGGCCGCCGTCACAAGCCCGAAGCCGGCCAGTGCGGCACCACTGACGAGCACCCGCACCGGGCCAAATCGTGCCTGCGCCCACGAGCCCGCGAGCCGGGCGACCGCCATCGACAGTGTGAAACCGGCGAACGCGAGCGCGGCGAGGCCCTCTCCTGAGCCTTGCTCGGTGGCGAGCAGCAGCGCGGACCAGTCTGAGCTGGCACCTTCGGCGATCGCCGAGCACAGTGCGATAGCGGCGAGCCACCACAGGGTGGGGCGGCGGGCTGGACTGACGCGGCCGGTAGCTGCTGTCGATACCCCTTTCACCTCGCGAGTCCTGCCAGGCAGCCACCGGACGACGGCCATGAGCAGCACACCACCTGCGACGGCGGCCGCCGTGAAATGCCAGGTGGGTGACCAACTCGCGGCGGCGGCCAGTGCTGCCGTACCGGAACCGGCGAGCGCACCGAGGCTGAACCCGGCGTGGAACAGCGGCATGATCGGCCTGCCCTCCCCGCGCTCCACGACGACACCGGCCATGTTCATGGCCACGTCGAGCGCTCCCGACGTCATGCCCAGCCCGAGCAATGCGATGCCGAACCAGGCGAGGGACGGTGCCGAACCCAGCAGCGGAAGAACGCCACAGACGGCGAGACCGGAGACGGCGATGACGGCCCGACTGCCGAAGCGCTCGACGAGTCGACCGGACATCGCCGCCGCGAGCAACATGCCGACGCTGCCTGCCAGCAGGGCAAGGCCGAACCGACCCGGTCCGGCGTCGATCTGCTCCGCGAGCGCGGGGGTGCGCGGTGCCCAGCTGCCCAGCGTCGCTCCGTTGAACGCGAAGATCAGCACAACCGACAACCGTCGCGCCACCTCGACACCCCCCTTACCCGGCAGCATGCCTTGGCCCAGCGTGTCTTAAGCGCTTCAGACACGCAAGCGAATACGCGTGTCGACTAGGCTTCGCGCGTGGCAACCACGCGGCGAAAGCAGCCGACTCTGGACGACGTCGCGCAGGCCGTTGGCGTGTCCAGGGCCACGGTCTCCAACGCATACAACCGACCGGACCAACTTTCGGCCGAGTTGCGAAGTGAGGTGCTGCGGGCGGCCAGCAGGCTCGGCTACCCCGGTCCCGACCCGGTGGCGCGCAGTCTCGCGACCAAACGAGCCGATGCCATCGCCTTCATGTTGGACACGGGTCTTTCCGCCGCGTTCTCCGATCCGGCCCTGTCGATCACGCTCGACGCGCTTGCCGCCGTGGTGGACGCCGAGGGGCACGCACTACTCCTGTTGCCCGGCGGAGACCACGGGGGGCCGCGTGCGCAGCGGGTGCTGTCGGCACAGGCAGACCTGGCTGTGGCGTACTCCCTGGCGGACGGCGCGCCCGCACTGCGAGCCGTCCGGGCTCGAGGGCTGCCGCTGGTGGTGATCGACCAGCCGGTGGTTTCGGGGTCGGCGCGGGTGGACGTCGACGACACCGGTGGCGCCATGGCGGCAGCACGGCATCTGGTGGAACTGGGGCACCGCCAGGTCGGCGTACTTTCGGCCCAGTGCCTGTCCGAGCCGAGGAACGGCCCGCTTTCGATCGCCGAGGCCATGGATAGCCGCTTTCGCGACAACCGCGATCGCCTGGCCGGATACCTCGAGATCCTGGCATCCGCGGGTGTGCCCGGCAAAGCGGTGCCCGTGTGGGAGACCTCAGGAACCTCGCGTGAGCAGGCGTTCCATGCGACGGTCGAGTTGCTGCGGTCGCGGCCTCGGCTGACCGCGCTGCTGTGCATGTCTGACGAACTCGCACTCGCGGCACTCTCGGCCGCCCGGCACCTCGGGTTGCGCGTTCCGCAGGACCTGTCGGTGGTCGGTTTCGACGACACCCCACCCGCGAGGTGGGCGGAACCTCCGCTGACGACGGTGCGGCAGGATCTGGTGCGCAAGGGCACGTTGGCGGGCGAGCTGGCGTTGCGGTTGCTGGCCGGACGTAAACCGCCGAAGCCACTCACCCTGGCCACGGAACTCGTGGTGCGGGAATCCACCGCGCCTCCACCCCGTTAGCATTTCACACCTCGACGCACAAGCCTCCCCGGTATTCTTGTGGATAACTGCCACTCGAACGAGTTGCGCGCGTCTACTTATCCACAGTCGCGCAAATTTCCGGTGACCCCAGCCTCGACCATTCGGCATTGTTGACTCAACTTCCCAACCCGAACGAATCCGTTCCTGACCCGACAGGAGATTCGACATGATGCACGGTTACCTCGCGTTCCTACGAACCTGGCTGCCCGGCGTTCTGGTGCTGACGACGCTGCTGCTGTCCGGGTCGACGGCCGCGAACGCGGTGCAACCACCGAATCCGTCGCCATCGGCAGCACACTCCTGCCAGAAAGGAGAGTTCTGTAGCTGGCCTGAAGCGGACTACGGCGGAGCCATCACACGCTTCGACTTGCGTAACACAAATCCAGAGGAATGCGTGCCATTTCCCGACGGTTTCGAAGCGAACGCGTTCGCCAACCGGATCGATCGGCACGTGACCGTATATCAGGATCGAGAATGCTCCACCGAGGCCGACTTCAGCACCTATCCCGGGCCCGAGACGTTCGTGCCACGAAGTCCCTACATCGTGCGAGCGATCCAGATATGGAACTAACTGACATCGCAGGAGTCTCGATGACACCCGCCGTGGAGCGCGCCATGTTGCCGAGGGGCGGCACGGCCACCGCCACACCGCGCATCGGCGGACACGTCAGGTGCTGGACGCGCGGCTGCCGCGAATGGGGAACGGTGAGCGGCCGCGTGCTCCGGGGGCCGTGACTGGCACACGGCCCTGGCCGCGGGCATACCCTCGACCGCCGTATGCCCGCGGCCTCCGTGGCCAAGAACCGGCGTCTGGTGTGGCATTGCTCACCTGCAGCGACGCTGACGTCACCAGTATGGGTGAGGGGTGAAACGAATGGCCGGTCTCGGACGATCAGATCGACAGTGGTGGCTAAGCTGGAGTTACGTGGCGTGACCAGCAACGACCGCCACTGGGCCCTCGTAGCTCAGCTGGATAGAGCAAGAGCCTTCTAATCTCTAGGTCGCAGGTTCGAGTCCTGCCGGGGGCACCACGAGGATGGGACCAGGTTGGTCGCCCGTTGCGGCGACTCCTGGCCCCCTTCGCATTGTTGTGCTGCTCCCGTCGTTGCCGTGCCGGGACGACGGGCACTGACCTACGACGAGGTGCGGTCCCTGTTTGACGCCGCCGACGATCGTGCCGAGCAGATTCGCCGCCGTGGCTGGAAGGGTGCTCCGGCGGCGCTGCGGGATGCGGCCCGGCTGGATCTGGCGGACTTTCGCTGCAATGCGCCCGAAGTGCAGGCAATTCGGGTCGGTGCTGGCTCGCAACGGCAAGGCATCACGCGGTAGCCCACCGAAACGACGGACGATGCTGACAGTGCCGGAGTTCGACTGGATCGTCGACGTGCTGCGCCAGTGGGCCAGGAGGTGCGGCCCCTGCTGAGGCCCGAGCTGGCATCCCGCGTTGTGGATCCCGCGTTGTGGATCACTGAACGGCGCGGTCGGATCTCAACCAACCGCCTCAACACCAGGTACACCCGCACGCGAGGAGGGCGGAGCGTCGACCCCTTCGCTGAGCAGGGTACGACGCCACGACGGTGGCGCAGATCGCCGAGCGCGCCGGTCACCAGAAGCACGCTTTTCCGTCACTACTCCGACAAGTGCGAGGTCTCGGTAGCCGGACAGGAGACGCTGAGCCAGCTGCTGGCCGAGGGGATCACTGAGGCGCCCGTAGGTGCTAGCCCGCTCGAGGCGGTCGCCGCCGGTCGAACGCGCGTCGAGTGAAATGGGGGCCACTGAACCGGGAGCTGGGACCCCGCCTCAAGGCAGCCGTGGCGGCCAGCACCGAGCTACAGGGGCGGACGCTCTGAAGAGCGTCGGTCTCGCGGCCGCGATGACAACCGTCCTCATCGCCCGCGGCGTGCCCGACTCGGTGGCACATCTCGCAGCCGAACTGGGGGTCCTCGCGTTCAAGCGTGGCTACGCGCAGTGGCGCGAAGGTGATCGTGATGATGGCGGAGGGCTCGCGCAGCGTGCACTTGCTGCCCTGAACGACCTGCGCGCGGCAACGACGTCGCTGGGTTGATCGCCCCCCGACTCGTCGCCGACTCAGGTCGGCGAATACCTCGCCCTTCGAATACCGCTACACCACCAGTTATTAGGGCTCGTCCGTGCCTGCTGGGGCATCCACGAACGCGATTGAACCATTCCCGACCGAGCAGCCCGCGGTGAAGTGCCTGTATCTCGTGACCCGCAACCTGGACCCCACCGGCACAGGCCGCGCCGGATGGATGTTGTCGGTTCCGCGGAATACTGATGGTTACGCGCGGATTCAAGTGCTTGTCGCAACACTCCTGATCATGAAGTGCGTAGTGATGGCGAGGCGCGGGCATAAGCGCGGGTTTGAGTTGCAGTCGGAGTACTGCCTCCGCCCCGTTCACGACCGGCTCAACCACCGGCCCCGCATGGGCCTCGACTGACGCACACCACACACCGTGTTCCACACCGCAATGGCATCCTCATGACCGGTACCGTTGCGATGATCACTCGAATCCGCCGAGATTCCAACAGCCTGCCCGCTCGACACGACTGCGGTGAACCCGCCGATCGCGCGGCAGCCGTGGTTCGCGTGTGGGAGCGCACAGAGGGTGACCGCCTCTGCTCGACATGTGAGATCCTGCCAGCGTTGCGTGACACTGAGACTCCAGTGACGTTTGTGGCTACCTGGTTCGTGGGTACGCCCGATCGAACGACAACAAAGGACGCATGGCGTCGTAGTCGCCGTGCGCGGTGGGAGGTGTGGGCCGGTGAGCCAGATCGACGTTTTCGTGCTGGGTCTCGACGAGGCGAATCGTCGCACACTCGGCGATGTTCCCGGTTCTGTGCGTTATCGGTTCCATCCATTGCTCAGCCCGGAGGAGCTGCAGCACGGTCAGATCTCCGTTCCCGATCTCCTTGCCAAGGCACAGGAGGAGTTGGACAGCTTCGAGGGCGACATCGGCGCCATAGTGGGCTACTGGGATTTCCCGGTCACCACGATGATCCCGTTGCTGTGCAAGCGCTACGGCCTGCCGAGCGCGACACTGGAAGCGGTAGTGAAGTGTGAGCACAAGTACTGGAGCAGGCTCGAACAGGCCAGTGTCATCGACGATCACCCCAGATTCGGACTGGTCGATCTGGACGACCCCGCTCCTCCTGCCGGACTGAGCTACCCGATGTGGTTGAAACCGGTGAAATCGTTCTCCTCGGAGTTGGCGTTCCGTGTGGACAACGACGCCGACTTCATCGAGTCGGTGAAGCGAATCCGAGCGGGAATCGAACGGGTCGGTAGGCCGTTCGAGTACGTCCTCGAACGACTTGACCTCCCATCCGAGGTCGCGGCGGCCGGTGGCCAGGCATGCCTCGCCGAGGAGGCCATGTCGGGCGCGCAGGCGGCAACCGAGGGCTACGTTTACGACGGCGAGGTCACCGTGTACGGCACGCTCGACTCGTTGAACTACCCCGGCAACTCGTCGTCGTTCCTGCGCCACCAGTATCCCTCGCAACTACCCGGACCGATGGTGCGGCGCATGGAGGACATCTCGGGCCGAGTCATCAGCCAGATCGGACTGGACAACTCGACCTTCAGCATCGAGTTCTTCTGCGACAAGGAAACTGGCGAGGTCAACGTGCTGGAGATCAATCCTCGGCACTCCCAGTCACATGCCGAGCTGTTCGAGTATGTCGACGGTGTGCCAAACCATCACCTGATGATCAGTTTGGGACTGGGTGAGGACCCCGACCTGCCCAGCAGGAAGGGGCCGTACGAACTTGCCGCGAAGTGGTACTACCGCAGGTTCCGAGACGGCGTCGTGCGGCGGGTACCAGAAAGGGCCGAGATCGACCAGGTGCAGGCCGAGATTCCGGGCGTGGTGATCGACGTCATCCCCGTCGCCGGCGGGCGATTATCCGAACTGGACGGACAGGACAGCTACAGCTACGAGCTGGCACACGTCTACGTCGGGGCGGACAGCGAGCCGGAGCTGGAGCGCAAGTACGAGCAGGCGGTCCGGATGCTGCGTTTCGAGTTCGATAATGACGACGAGGAGGAGGCCGGACGCTGAATGCGCACGGTTGACTCGCTGCCTTACGACATCATCGAGGAGGAGAACGTCTGGATCCCGGTGTCCGACGGCACCCGGCTCGCCGCGCGGATCTGGCGTCCTGTCGCATCCGACCACGATCGCTTCCCCGCGGTCGTGGAGTACATTCCCTACCGCAAGCGGGACTTCACTGCGGTTCGCGACTCCATTCACCATCCTTACCTGGCAGGCCATGGCTACTGCTGTGTCAGGGTGGACCTGCGAGGCACCGGGGAGTCGGAGAGTGCGCTCACCGACGAATATCTGGAGCGGGAGCAACTCGACGCCGAGGACGTCCTGGGGTGGGCGGCGAGCGCACCGTGGTGCACCGGCAAGGTCGGGATGATGGGCATCTCGTGGGGTGCCTTCAGTGCGCTGCAGGTGGCGGCGCGACGACCGGCCAGTCTGTACGCCATAGTCATCGCCTCGTTCACCGACGATCGCTACGCCGATGACATGCACTACATGGGTGGCTGCCTGCTGTCGGACAATCTCGCCGAAGCGGGAACGATGTTCGCGCACAGCACGCTTCCGCCGGACCCGGCGCTGGTAGGCGAGCGGTGGCGGCAGATGTGGCTGGAGCGGCTGGAAAACGCGAGACCGTGGGTCACCGAATGGCTGCGTCACCAGTACCGCGACGACTACTGGCGGCACGCTTCGGTCTGCGAGAACTACGGCGACGTGCGCTGCCCCGTGCTCGCCTCGAGTGGGTGGGCGGACGGATACTCCAATGCCGTCATGCGGCTACTGCGGCAGCTGGACGTGCCGCGCAAGGGGCTGGTGGGCCCGTGGTCACACAAGTTCCCGCACCTGGGGGAGCCGGGGCCCGCCATCGGCTATCTGCAGGAAGTGGTGCGCTGGTGGGATCACTGGCTCAAGGACATCGACAACGGCGTGCTCGACGGACCGATGCTGTACGCCTGGATGCAGGACAGCGTGCCGCCGTCGACGTCGTACGAGCAGCGGCCAGGACGCTGGGTGGGGGAACCATCCTGGCCGTCGCCCCACATCCGGCCCCTTCGGTTTCCGTTGGACCGTCACCGGCTGGCCGCTCCGGGCGACCGCGTTGCCGAGCGGGAACTGCGGATCAGCTCGCCGCTTTCCGTCGGGCAGTTCGCCGGGAAGTGGGCCTCCTACAACGCGCCGCCTGACCTGCCCTTCGACCAACGGGAGGAGGACGGCGGCTCACTGGTGTTCGAAACCGACCCACTGCCGCAGGCCTGCGAGATCCTCGGTGCCCCCGTTGTGGACCTGGACGTCTCGGCGGATCAACCGATCGCGATGATCGCGGCGCGGCTATCCGACGTCGCGCCCGACGGCAAAGCGACGCGGGTCAGTTACGGGTTGCTCAACCTCACGCATCGGGGCGGCCATGAGCGGCCGGAGTACCTGGAACCAGGCGAGCGGTACCTGGTGTCGATCGAACTCAACGCCGTAGCCCAGGTCTTCCCGTCGGGACACCGTATCCGGCTTTCGCTTTCCACGTCGTACTGGCCGCTGGCGTGGCCGCCTCCGGCACCGGTTCTGCTGTCCGTCCATACCGGATCCAGCGAGCTGACGCTTCCGGTGCGCCCGGTACGGGAACCGGACGATGCCCCGCGAAATCCCTTCGGTGAGGCCGAAGGGGCGACGCCAATCTCCACAACGCGGGTGCGGCCGGGGCGACACCGCTGGGATGTCACCCGCGACCTGGACCGTTCGGTGTCGGCGTTGGAGGTCGAAAAGGATTCGGGAACCGTACGCTACGACGCGATCGGGCTGGAGGTTTCCCGCGCCGCTCACGAGCGCTACACGAGCGCGGCGGACGACTTCCAATCGGTTCGTGGCGAGACAACATGGACTGTTGACTTCGTTCGGGGTGAGTGGCAGGCACGCACCGTCACCCACACCACGTTGTCCTGTACCGAGACCGAGTTCGTCGTCGACGCGCGGATCGATGCCTACGATAGCTCGGGAAGGCTGTTCTCCCGCAACTGGCACGATGTGATTCCGCGAGACCACGTCTGACCCTGCCGCAGCGCTGCACTCCCCCGCTCTTCCTAGTCCTGGGTGGTGTCGCCGTACGCGCACTTCGGGTCGACACCACCCCGACGCCGAAGCAGGTCGCCGCGAAGCGTCGCCGCGAAGCCCTGAAACCGCATGTCGTGGAACGGCCCGGTGTCCGGGGCTGCCGGGCCTTCCACTACCGGCCCGGTGGCTGCGGCCTGCTACGTCGCGACGGTAGTTCCGTCGCCGGCGCGGTGCGCGGCGGGCGGCACCTTCTCGCTTCCCGTACCGATCACCGAAGGTCGTAGCGTGCTCGGCTTACCTGCCTGCGATCCGGTGTCCGTGGCCACGGCCGGCACACCGTAGCTGGTCCTAGATCACATTCCGGGCGACACTAACGTTGCGTGAAGGTACGGTCGAGGCACACGGTGCGGGCCTCGTCGGAGCGGCTCCTTGCTGTCCTCTTGCCCTCCTTCGCTCGAAAGAAGCTGATGTCGCTGCCTGCTGTCTCGCGCCCGAAAACCCGACGAGTGCTACCCGGTCGTCCCGCGTGGCTCTCCCCGCGCGTGCTGCGTACCGAGACGCTTTCCGGCTTGGTCGTCGCGCTCGCGCTCATCCCCGAGGCGGTGTCGTTCTCCATCATCGCGGGCGTCGACCCACGCATCGGGCTGTTCGCCTCGTTCACGATGGCTGTCACCATCGCCGTCACCGGCGGCCGACCTGCCATGATCTCCGCGGCCACCGGCGCCATCGCGCTCGTGCTCGCACCGCTGGTTCGCGATCACGGCGTTGAATACCTGCTCGCCGCCGTCGTCGTAGGCGGCATCCTGCAGGTGCTGCTGGCCGTGGCCGGGGTGGCCCGGCTCATGCGGTTCCTGCCCCGCAGCGTCATGGTCGGCTTCGTCAACGCCCTGGCCGTCCTCATCTTCCTGGCCCAGCTGCCCTACCTCATCGACGTACCGTGGCCGGTCTACCCGCTACTCGCCGCTGGTCTCGTGGTCATGATCGGGCTCCCGAGACTCACCAAGGCCGTCCCCGCACCGCTGGTGGCGATCGTGGTGCTCACCACCTTCACCGTCGCCGCCGGAATCGCCGTGCCGACCGTCGGCGACGAGGGCGAGTTGCCCAGCAGCCTGCCCGTGCTCGGGGTCCCTTCGGTGCCGCTGACCCTCGAAACCCTGACGATCATCACTCCCTACGCACTGGCCATGGCTCTGGTCGGGCTCATGGAGTCACTGATGACCGCCAAACTCGTCGACGACATCACCGACACCCACTCCGACAAGACCCGCGAGTCCTGGGGACAAGGCATAGCCAACATCGTCACCGGCTTCTTCGGCGGCATGGGCGGCTGCGCCATGATCGGCCAAACCATGATCAACGTGAAGTCCGGCGCGCGTACCCGCGCCTCCACCTTCCTCGCCGGAGTGTTCCTGCTCGTCCTCGTCGTCGCCCTCGGCGAGATCGTCGCGAGGATCCCCATGGCCGCCCTCGTCGGCGTCATGATCATGGTCGCAGCCGGCACGTTCGACTGGCACAGCATCCGCCCACGCACGCTACGCCGAATGCCCAGGAGCGAGACTGCCGTGATGCTGTCCACAGTGGCCGTTACCGTGGCCACCCACAACCTCGCCATCGGCGTGATCGTCGGCGTGCTGGTCGCCATGGTGCTCTTCGCCCGCCGCGTCGCCCACCTCGTCACCGTCGACAGCGTGCTCGACCCCGACGGCAGCACCAAGATCTACCACGTCACCGGCCAGCTGTTCTTCGCCTCCAGCAACGACCTCGTATTCCAGTTCGACTACGCGGGCGACCCACCCAACGTCATCATCGACCTGTCCGACGCCCACATCTGGGACGCCTCCTCCGTCGCCGCACTCGACGCCATCACCACCAAATACGAATCGCGCGGCACCACCGTCACCATCATCGGCATGAACTCCGACAGCCGGCAGCGGCACAACACACTGGCAGGCACCCTCACCGGCTCGCATTGACGTGCTGGCGTCGAATGCGAAAGGCGGCGACTACCCTGCCACCGCGATCGCGTCGATCTCCACCAGCCAGTCGGGTTGCGCCAGCCCGGCCACGCGCAGCAACGTATCGGCCGGGTAGGGCGCGGTGAAGTACTCCTCGCGTAGCCGCACGATCTGGTCCAGGTAGCTCATGTCGGTGACCATGATGGTTACCTTGACAACGTCGTTGAGGCTGCTGCCGCCCTGTTCCAGCACCGCAGCCAGGTTGCGGAACGCCTGGCGTGCCTGGGTTTCGAAATCTCCGACACCGACGGTACGACCGTGCTCGTCGATCCCGGCCTGGCCGGATACGAAGATCAGGCCGTTCGCCTTGATCGCCAGCGAAATGCGGTAGGGCTCGTACCAGTCGGGGTCGTGTTCCACACGTTGCAGCAAGGTCATGGGGAAAGCCTCGACCCTAGCTACGATCAGAACAAGTACGGTCTTTTGCGACCAGTACTATCACACTGGATAGTATCGAGGTCAGGGGAGGCTCACGTGGGCGCCCGTATCGAGGCGTTGGCCGAGGAGTGCATGGTCGAGGCCGCGCTGGAGGTCATCGGTGGCAAGTGGAAGCTGGTAATCCTTCGACATCTGCTGCAGAGCACCATGCGCTTCGGTGAACTCGACAGGGCACTGCCTGGTATCACTCCCCGGATGCTGACCCGGCAACTGCGGGAGCTGGAAGCCGACGGGCTGGTGCGGCGCACCGTGCACCACCAGGTGCCGCCCAAAGTGGAGTATTCGGTCACCGAGATGGGCACGAGCCTGCGCGACATCACCGAGCAACTCGAGCGCTGGGGACACGACTACCGGAAATGGAAAATCGGCCGAGACGACACCGACGGCTGACCGGACTCGCCGTGGCCTCCCGTGCGGACCGGTTGACGCGTCGCGCCACCGGTCGTTGGCTGCTGGCACCCGCCGCGCCGAACGGTCCCGGAACAACCGCGTTCACCGGTAAGTCGGTTGAGCCCGCCTGCCGCGCCCGAGCATGATGCGGCCCATGGAACTGCTTGGCTCGTTGCCCACCTTCGTCGCCGCCGTCGTGCTGATATCCGCCTCACCTGGTCCGGCGATGGCGTTGATCCTGCGGTGTGCGGCGCTGCGGGGGTTCGCGGGCGCGGTACCGACGGTGCTTGGACTGCAGGCCGGTCTCTACCTGTGGGCGCTGCTGGCGGCGGGAGGGCTGGCCGCGCTGGTCGCCGCGTCACAGGTCGCGTTCGTCGTGCTTCGTGTGCTCGGTGCGGGGTTCCTGCTTTATCTCGGCATCAGGATGTGGCGTGAGGCATGGCGCGGCCGCGAGAGCCTTCCGCGACCGGTGTCGGTGCGGAAGTACCCGCCGAAGCCGAAAGGGGCTGGCTCAAGGCGTTCGCCGAGGGTGTCGTGGTGATGCTGGCCAACCCCAAGGCGGCGGCGTTCATGGTGGCCTTCTACCCGCAGTTCGTCCCGGCCGACCGCCCGCTGTTCGCCACCACGGCGGTACTGGCGCTGCTGCAGGTGGCGATCGAGATCGTGCTGTACCTCGGGCTCGCGGCCGCCGTCGGACGGGCGAGCGGCTGGTTCCGGCGGCCCATGGTTCGGCGCAGGCTGGAAGCGGTGAGCGGCACCGTTCTGGTCGCTCTCGGTATCCGCATGGCCGCCGAAGGCCGCTAGCAACCGCAGCGGGAACCATTGGTCGATGCCGGCGAGAAGGCGTCGGATCGCGGGGCCGAGTGCGGCGGCGAGATCGTCGGCCGTGCGCAGGTCGGCCGAGCACGCGTCGGGGAGGAGCCGGGCATCGGGCAGTACCTGTGCTACGCGGTCGGCCAGCGCGGTCGGGTGGCGCCGATCTTATCCCGGGAAACACCAACGTCGGCGCGGTGATCGGCGCCAGTCCGGCGACGTCGCGAAAGGCGCGGTCGCGCCCGATCGCCGCTGCCGCCGCGACGCTCTCCTGGTCCGACCGTGGAATGGCGGCGCGGACCTCGCTCGGCGAAGGCATCCATGAAGCCGATCTCCTCGGCTTTGGCGGCATCATCCTCGATGTCTTCGAGCCGAGTTGATCGAGCAGGGCGACCACGTCCTCGGCGTAGCTCAACCAGGTATGGCAAGCGGAACCAGGCTGTGATGATCAGGTCCACCGCCGTGCAGCAGGACCACGGCAGGGTCCCTCTGCGACCGTGCGGCTTCGCGTCGACAGCGTTTACCTGCCGAGCGAGGTCAGGCAGGGTCCCGCCGAGGTCCGCCCGGCTTGAGCCTACGCAGCGTGTACCCGTTGCTGGTGGGGCGCCAGCCTGGCGGCTTTTTGGCACGCGTTCAATAAGCTAGGGTTGGTCGAGTCCCCCAACACCACGAGGAGGTGGTGACAATGGCCCGCGGGCCCATCCGTGTCGCGAACTTCTCCGGATATCTCGGCGACCGATTCACCGCCGTCGACGAAGCCATTGCGGGTGACCCCGTTGACGTTCTGGTCGGGGACTACCTGGCCGAGATCACCCTCGCCGCGCTGGCGGCGAGGTACCGGCACGACCCGGCCAAGGGTTACGTCGGGTACTTCCTCGACCAGGTACGCCCCCACCTCGCCACGCTGGCCGAACGCGGGATCAAGGTCGTCACCAACGCAGGCGGTTTTCACCCCGCCGGGCTCGCGGCCGCCCTGCGCGAGCTCGCCTCGCGACAGCGGGTACCGCTACGCGTCGCCCACATCGAGGGCGACAACGTACTTCCTGACCTGCCACGCCTGCGAACGGACGGCCACCGGTTCGAGCATCTCGACACTGGGCAACCACTTGACAGTTGGGGTCTGGAGCCGATCGCGGCCAACGCCTACCTTGGCGGCTGGGGCATCGCGGCCGCACTGGCCGACGGCGCCGACATCGTCGTGTGCGGGCGGGTGACCGACGCTTCGCTCGCCGCAGGCGCCGCAGCCTGGTGGCACGGGTGGGGTCGCGGCGACTGGAACGCCATGGCGGGCGCCGTCGCGGCCGGACACATCATCGAGTGCGGCTCACAGGCGGTCGGCGGCAACTTCTCCGGCTTCACCCACATACCCGGCATGACCACCCCCGGCTTCCCCATCGCGGAGATCGCCGCCGACGGCACGAGCGTTATCACCAAACATGCCAGGGACGGCGGCGCCGTCACCGTGGACACGGTCACCGCCCAGCTGGTGTACGAGATCCAGGGCCCGACATACCTCAACCCGGACGTCACGGTTCACCTCGACACGCTGCGGCTCACCGCCCTCGGGCGTGACCGGGTCGGAGTCTGCGGAGTCACCGCAAGCCCTCCCCCGCCTACTACCAAGGTGGCCGCCTTCGCGCAGCTGGGCTTCGGAATCGTGGACACCGTGTTCGTCACCGCGCCGGACGTCAACGACAAGATCGAACTGCTTCGTGCACAGGTGAGCAAGGACCTGCCCGATGGCGTCGACCAGCTGGAGTTCACCCGCCTGGGTACGGCGGCCACGGACCCGGAAAGCCAGTGGGACGCGACCGTGGCGGTGCGCGTCGCAGCGACCGCACGGGAGCAGGAACCGCTCGTGCGACTTGGCCTGGCCCGCAAGCTCGCCAGCCTGTATCTGCAAAGCATTCCCGGCTTCTTCCACGACGCCGACGCGGCACCGGCCACCAAACCCAAGCCACGGATCGACTACTGGCCCGCGCTGCTGCCACAGGCAGCCGTCACACACCGAGCGGTTCTCGACGACGGCCGGGTCGTGCGGATCGATCCGCCCGCCGACACCGCCCTCAGCGAGCAACCCCGGCACCCCGAGCCCGCAGCCGCGCCACCGGCCACCGCCACCCGCAGCGCGCCACTCGGTTCGGTCGCCTACGCACGAAGTGGCGACAAGGGCGGCAACTGCAACGTCGGGGTGTGGGTGCCCGAGCAGCGGGCCTGGCCTTGGCTTCGGCAGGCGCTGTCCACCGAGGAACTGCGCAGGCTACTGCCCGAGGTCAAGGACCTCGACATCGTCCGCCACGAACTACCGACGTTGCGAGCCGTGCACTTCGTGCTTCGCGGTTTGCTCGGTACCGGCGGCTCGGCCAACACCCGCGTCGATCAGGCAGGCAAAGCGGTGGGCGAGTACCTGCGCGCCAAACACCTGCCAATCCCGGAAGAACTGCTGACCTCTCAGGAACACGATGCTGCTCACTGAACGGCTGACCAGCGCGCTCGCCTGTCCAGCCAGCGATGACGCCTTCGACCCGCATGCCGCGCTCACCGACGTACTGGCGGGGTTGGGAATGAGCGCCGCCGACACCGGCGGGACGATCACCTTCACCGGCGCCGACCCCGTCGTACCGAGCACCCTCCGGTTGGGTGGTGCGGCAGCAGTCGCACTCGCCGCGAAATCAGCGGCCGTCGCCAAGCTGTGGCGGCTGCGCGGCGGCTCCGGCCAGGACATCGCCGTCGACCTGCGCGTCGCACCACACCGGCTGTGCCCCTTCTACGACCGCAAATGGGAGTTGCTCAACGGCTACCCGCCCGGCACGCAGGCGAACGCGACGCAGGCGCTCGGCCTGCGGTTCTACCGAACCGCCGACGGCAGGTGGGTAATGCCGCTCAACCCGTACCCCAAGATCAAACTCGCCGCCCAGCGGCTGCTCGGCGTTCCCGAGGACAGCAAGGCCGTTGCCGCCGCGATCGCCAGTTGGCGCGGCCGGGAACTGGAGGAGGCCGCGGTGACGGCTGGCACGGTGCTGCCGATGCTGCGCACCACGGAGGAACTCCTCGCCGAACCGCACTACACCGAGGCACTGGCCGGCATGCCGCTGGTGGAGATCACGAAGATCGGGGAGAGCGACCCCGAGCCGCTCACCTCGGCCACCGATCCGCTGTCCGGGGTAAGGGCGCTTGGCATGGGTCACGTCATCGCGGGCGCGGGCGTGGGCAGGGCACTGGCACTGCACGGCGCCGACGTGCTGAACCTGTGGCGACCGGAGGAACTCGAGCACGACGCCATCTACACCACCGCCAACGTGGGGGTGCGATCGGCGACCATCGACCCGTACCGCGAGGACGGTCACGCGCTGATTCAGCGGCTGCTTTGCGGTGCCGACGTGTTCTATGCCAACCGCCGCCCCGGCTACCTCTCCCGGATCGGACTGTCCGCGGAACAGGCGGCGATGAGCAGGCCCGGCATCATCCACGCCACAGCTTCGCTGAACGGCGAGCGGGGGCCGTGGGCCGATCGCATCGGGTTCGACCAGACGGCGGGCAGCCTCGTCGGGATGATGCACCTGGAAGGTGACGGGGAACGCCCTGGCCTGCCTCCGATCATGGTCGTCAACGACTACATCGTCTCGTGGTTGCTGGCCGCCGGGGTCGTGGAGGCACTCGCGCGCAGAGCGCGGGAAGGCGGCAGCTACCGGGTGCACGTCTCGCTCACCCGTGCGGCGCTGTGGATACTCAGTCTCGGCATTTTCGACAAGGAGTACGCCGAGAACACCGCGGGCCGGGGTGAGGACCATACCTATCTCGACCCGGAGACGTTCAGCGCGCGAACCCCGCTCGGCCATTACCAGGGAGTCACCGAACAGGTGTCCATGTCACGTACCCCCGGGCGATACCCGTTCGTGCTCGTACCTCGAGGCTCCTGCCGTCCGGAGTGGACCGAGTAGCCCGGAAGGGGGAACACCGACACTCCACTACCGTCAGCGTTGCCGCTGCGTTGCCCATGTGCGCCTTGCCCGGTAGCGTCCGGTTACGGGTCGCATGACCCTCCGGCCCAGTCCTTGCCGGGTAAGCGACGTCGACGACGAACTGGGCGGAGGTGCCGTGTTGACCCTGCACGACTATTTGCAGGTTGCACGCGAACGCTGGAAAACCATCCTGGTGGGCCTGCTGCTCGGCATCGCCACGGCCGCGACCCTCACCTGGACCATGGTGCCGCAGTACTCCGCGCAGGCGACGATCTATATCTCCTCGCACGCGACCGGCGATCTGACCGATGCCTATCAAGGCAACCGCCTGTCCGCCGACAAGGTCAAGTCGTACACCCAACTACTCACCAGCCACAGGATCGGCCAGGACGTCGTCAACCGACTTGGCCTTGACGTCCCGGCCGACGAGGTGGCCGGGCAACTGAGCTCCTCGTCCGAGCCGGAAACGGTGCTGCTGAGCGTGCAGGCGACCGATCCCTCGCCAGCACGGGCACGCGACCTCGCCAACGCCGCGGCGGGCTCGTTCACCGGACTGGTCGGCCAACTCGAGCGCCCCGCCGGTGGCGGGCCACCGACCGTGACAGCGCAAGTCGTCGAATCCGCTCGCATCCCGGCAGGGCCGGTCAGCCCGCGACCCGTACTGAACATCGCCGTCGGTGTCCTCCTCGGCCTGCTCGGTGGCTACGGCGGCGCCATGGTCAGGCACCTGCTGGACACCAGCATCAAGTCCCAACAGGTCCTCGCGAAGATCACCGACGCACCTCACCTCGGGAATGTCGCGTTCGACCCCGAGGTCCCCAAACGCCCGCTGACCGTGCACACCGACCCGCAGTCGCCACGCAGCGAAGAGTTCCGGAAGATCAGGACCAACCTGCAGTTCGTGGACGTGGACAGCCCGAACAAGGCCATCGTGGTGACAAGCGCCATCCCCGACGAGGGCAAGACCACCACGCTGTGCAATATCGCCATCGCGGTGGCGCAGGCGGGCAGCAGGGTGCTGGTGGTCGAGACCGATCTGCGGCGTCCGCGAGCGGCACACTATCTCGGCGTCGAGGGGGCCGTCGGTATCACCAGTGTGCTTTCCGGGCGCGTTTCGCTAAGCGACGCCGTGCAGCCGTGGAACTTCAACATGCTCGACGTACTCGCCAGCGGCCCGATCCCGCCGAACCCGAGCGAGCTTCTCGCGTCGCAGCAGATGAGTACCTTACTCAAGGAGCTTCGTAGCAGGTACGACTTCATCATCTTCGACGCACCGCCGCTGCTTCCGGTGACCGACGCGGCGGTGCTGGGCACGCAATGCGACGGGGCCCTGATCGTCGCCCGGCACGGTAAGACGACGACGAACCAGGTGAAAGCCGCGGTTTCCGCGCTGGAAGCCGCCTCCGTACGAACGCTCGGCACGGTTCTCACCATGGTTCCGCAACCGAAATCGACGTCCTACTACCACTATTACTACTACTCGGAGGAGCGGCGGCCCGCGGCGTCCCGTCCGGCACAGCGCAGCGCCGCCACCGACACCGGGCAGACCACCACGAACGGCCATGGTGAACAGCCGAGACAACAGCAACCCCTCCCGGTTCCGGAACAAGGCTGGCGACACGAAAGGCACCGCGTCCGGTGACCATCACGAGGTGATGCAATGACCACCAGCCATACCGGCCAGAACTTTCGAATACTCTTCGTCTGCACCGGAAACATCTGCAGATCACCGTTCGCGCAGTTCCTCACGGACAGCCTTATCAAGGCCAGGCTCCGCCCCGTCGACGCCGATCGGTTCGTCGTCGGCAGCGCCGGAATCGAGGCGCTGCCCGGTGCGCGAATCGATGTCCTGGCACACGCCGAACTCGCCAGGCGTGGCCTGGCCGGGTCAGCGGCGGAGTTCAGGGCACGGCGGCTACAGCCGGAAACGGCGGCGAACGCGGACCTGGTGCTGACGGCCGACCGTGATCATCGTTCGGCGGTCGTCCATCTCGCGCCTTCGGCTCTGCGCAAGACCTTCTGCATCCGCGAGTTCGCCAGGCATATCCGCGACATCCCCCCGGTCGGGCTTCCCCCACACCCGGTGGATCGAGCGACGCGGCTGGTCGCGCTGGCGGCCCAGCGTCGCGGTGCGGTCTGCTATGCCACCGAGCACGACGACACGATTCCCGATCCTCGCGGCCGCTCGGCCGCCGTTCATCGCAGCATGGCCGAGACCATCGCAAGCGCCATAACACCATTCGTAGGAAGGTTGGCCGAACCTGTTATGGAAACGCCAGCGCGGGAAACCGTGTGAAAAGCAATCCGGCCAGTCAGACAATTACCCGAATGGTTCAACGAGCTCGACGGCACAATGCGAGGCCACAAGCAACGGTGCTAACGTGACCACGTAACCGGACCTCCCCGGACCCTCCCGGACCAA
Source organism: Saccharomonospora amisosensis (assembly GCF_011761185.1). Taxonomy (NCBI): domain Bacteria; kingdom Bacillati; phylum Actinomycetota; class Actinomycetes; order Pseudonocardiales; family Pseudonocardiaceae; genus Saccharomonospora; species Saccharomonospora amisosensis. Next base: position 3,780,427 of record NZ_JAAOYM010000001.1, read on the forward strand.
GCGATTCCCCGGGGAATCAACGAAGGCAAATCAGAGACGGCACCGCCTGAACCAACAGCGGCGTGATTTCCGCCCGGGTCGATATTGCCACTTTGAACTATCTGCCCTGGCATGCGAACTCCCGCTCGCTGTCTGCCTGGTGAATGTTGTCCACCGGCCTTCGGTTCAGCCTCGGGTCGCGCGACGCCCGCGTCCAGGAGATCAGAGTGCGAGGTAGCACCATGCACGACCTTGTCATGGCCTTTTCCGCGCCATGGCGGCGAAAGACCGCCCTGCTGGCAGCCGTCGACGGATTTTCGTGGCTGCTCGCGATATTGCTCGCCAGTTGGCTGCGTTACGAGTTCACACTCGATCAGGTCTTCGGCGGCGCGCTTGTCCGTGCGACGGCGGTCGCCGTGCTCGCGTCGTGGGTCACCGGCTGGGCGAGCCGTCTTTACTCCGGCGGATATGCCGTCGGCAGCCTCGACGATGTCCTCAACCTTGCGAAATCCACGATTCTTGGTGGATTCGCCCTGTTGATCGCCCTACTGCTGGGGCTGACTCCGTCGATCCCGCGATCGGTCCCGGTGATCGCTACGCTGCTGGCCCTTTCCATGTCCGCCTCGGCGCGACTTCTCGCCCGCGCCTACCGCGGCCGCAGGCTGCGACCAAGGCAATCCTCGGCGCGCCGGGTCATCGTGTACGGCTCGGGACCGCAGGGTGAACAGCTCATCCGCTCGATGCTTTCCGGAGCTGCGGGCGATCTGCTCCCGGTGGCCGTACTGGACGACGACACCGAAACGCCAAACGCGAGGGTGGCGGGGGTGCCGGTGCGCGGAGGAACGGGACAGCTCGAGGCAGTGTCCAGGGAGACCCGCGCGCAACTGCTGATCGTCGCGATGGTGAACCCCGACCCCGCCGCCATGCGTTCACTGGTCTCCGCCGCCGCGAACACCTCGCTCGACGTCAAGGTGCTGCCGCCGCTTTCGGAACTGCTGCGGCCGTGGGCCGACTTCTCCGATCTGCGCGACCTCAACCTCACCGACCTGCTCGGCCGGGCACCGGTGGACACCGATGTGCAGTCCATCGCCGGATACCTCGCGGGGCAGCGCGTGCTCATCACCGGCGCGGGTGGGTCGATCGGTTCGGAACTGTGTCGCCAGGTCGACAAGTTCAAGCCGGCCGCACTGATGATGCTGGACCGGGACGAGTCCGCTCTGCACGCGGTGCGGCTGTCTCTCTACGGCAAAGCGGACCTCGACTCGCCGAACGTCATCCTCGCCGACATCCGCGATGCGGACCGGATACGGGAGGTGTTCCTGCGGTACCAGCCCGACGTGGTGTTTCACGCGGCGGCGTTGAAGCACCTCGCCATGCTTGAACGGTATCCGGAGGAAGCGTGGAAGACGAACGTACTTGGCACGATCACGCTGCTGGAAGCGGCATGCGAGTCGGGAGTCAGCAAGTTCATCAACGTGTCCACCGACAAGGCCGCCAATCCCTCCAGCATGCTCGGTCGCTCAAAGCGAATCGGTGAGCGCCTGGTCGCTGGCACCGCCGCGCGCTGCGGCGGCACGTTCCTTTCGGTGCGGTTCGGCAACGTCCTCGGCAGCCGAGGGTCGGTGCTCACGACGTTCGCCGAGCAACTCTCCTCGGGTGCACCGCTCACCGTGACACACCCGGACGTAACCCGGTTCTTCATGACGGTCCCGGAAGCGGTCGAGTTGGTCATCCAGGCGGCCGCTATCGGCCGCTCAGGCGAGGCTCTCGTCCTCGACATGGGAGAACCGGTGCGGATCGCCGAGCTCGCCGAGATGCTGATGGCGCTGTCCGGGCGACAGTCGCCGATTGTCTACACCGGCCTTGGCCGTGGGGAGAAGCTGCACGAGGAACTCTTCGGCTCCGGCGAGTTGGACAGACGGCCGGTACATCCGGCGATCTCTCACATCCGGGTGTCCGGAATCGACACGGCGACGGTGCGCACCGTGGGCTCCCAGCTTGACGTCGCCCGCGCGATGACCGAACTCGTCGACAGCGAGGTGTCCATCCCACGGGTACGTGAGCCGCAGCCGGTGGAGCTTCGGCCGGCCGAGCGATCCGACAGCCGCGAACAGGCGCACCTGACATCCAACCATCACTTCGATCCGGGCAGCTCCACACCGCAAAGGGGGCATCGGTGAGTACGGTCGTGAAATCGCCGGGGCGGCTGGTAGTCGTCGGGCAGGGCTTCGTAGGGCTTCCGATCGCGATGCGTGCCGTCGAGGTCGGCTTCGACGTGGTCGGTGTGGACGTCGACGTGGTCAGGGTGTGGTCGCTTCGGGACGGGCGTTCCTACGTCGAGGATGTGACCGACGACGAGCTCGAACGGGCTCTTTCGTCGGGCAGATACCGACCGACCGACGACTACGCCGACGTCGAGGGGTTCGACGCCGCAATCATCACGGTCCCGACACCGCTTCGGGACTCCTCGCCCGACCTCAGCTTCATCGAGGCAGCGACGAAAAGCATCGCGGAGCACGTCCGCCCGGGTGTCACCGTGGTGCTGGAATCCACCACCTACCCCGGCACCACGGAGGAGCTGGTGGTGCCTCTGCTCGAGAAGGGCAGCGGGCTCTCAGCCGGGCAGGACTTCCTGGTCGGGTACAGCCCCGAACGCATCGACCCGGGAAACACCCGCTGGCGATTCGCGAACACACCCAAGGTGGTTTCGGGAATCGAGAGCCGCTCGCTGGCCGCCGTGCAGCGGCTGTACGACCGGCTCGTCGAGCGAACCGTGCCGGTTACGACGCCGAAGGAAGCCGAACTCGCGAAGCTGCTGGAAAACACGTTCCGGCACGTGAACATCGCGCTCGTCAACGAATTGGCCGTCTTCGCACACCAGCTGGGCGTCGACATCTGGGAGGCCATCGACGCGGCCACGACCAAACCGTTCGGCTTCATGCGGTTCACGCCAGGACCCGGTGTGGGCGGGCACTGCCTTCCGGTGGACCCGACCTACCTGTCCTGGCGCGTGCGTCGTGACCTCAAGCGGGACTTCCGGTTCGTCAGCCTGGCCAACGATGTCAACGACCACATGCCGGACTACGTGGTGCAGCGACTGGGAGCATCGCTGAACCGGATGCGCAAGCCGGTCAACGACAGCACCGTGGTGCTGTTGGGCCTTGCCTACAAACCCAACACCGGTGACATCCGCGAGTCACCCGCACTCAGGCTCACCGAGTTGCTCACCGAGCAGGGTGCGAACGTGCTGGCCATCGACTCCCATGTGGAACCCCATAGGTGCCCTTCGAACGTGAAGCTCGTCGAGTTGTCCTGCCAGGTTGTGCGTGACGCCGATGTCGTGGTGCTGCTTACCGACCACGACGACGTCGATTACACACTGGTGCAACGCAGCGCGACCGCCGTCCTCGACACCCGGCGCCGACTGTCCGGCTCGAACGTCGAATACCTGTGACGGCGGCCGACCTCACCGAGACGGTTGTGGAGCGCGGGCACCGGCACTGCGAAGTTTGATCAGGTACTCCATGAGCGTGACAAGCGCGTGCTTGCTGAGTTCCTTGTCCCGTGCGTCGGTGAGCGTTATGGGAACCTCTCGGTCCACGTCGAGCGCGGCCCTGACCTGTTCGACGTCGTAGACGGGCGCGTTCTGGAAGCAGTTCACCGCCACCATGAACGGCACCTTCCTGCGCTCGAAGAAGTCCACCGACGCGAAGCAGTTGTCCAGCCTGCGGGTGTCGGCGAGCACAACCGCGCCGAGCGCTCCCTTTGCCAGTTCGTCCCACATGAACCAGAACCGTTGCTGGCCCGGTGTCCCGAACAGGTACAGCACCAGTTTGGGATTGATCGTGATCCTGCCGAAGTCGATCGCGACCGTCGTGGTGGTCTTTGCCTCCACCCCGGAAATGTCGTCGACGCCGGCCCCGACCTCCGTGAGCATCTCCTCCGTGCGCAGTGGTGGGATCTCGCTCACCGCGCCGACCATCGTCGTCTTACCTACACCGAATCCTCCGGCTATGAGGATCTTGACCGCGGACGCGAGCGCGTTCGTGCCGACCCGCTCAGAGCCTTCGAATACCATCGAGAACCGCCTGCAGTAGCTGTGGGCTGGGAATGTCGGTCGTGGTCGGAGGCGAGCGGAACACGAGATACCCGCGTTCGATGAGGTCGCTCAACATCACCTTCACCACGACAATGGGCAGATCAATCTTGGCCGACACCTCGGCCACCGACTGGGGCTGCTGGCACAGGCGCACGATCTCCGCGTGTTCCGGTCCCAGCGATCCCCTCGGGTCCACGGTCGTCGCCACGACCAGACTGATCAGCTCAAGATCGTGCCGTGTCGGGCGGGCCCTACCCCCGGCCAGGAAGAATGGGCGGACCAGCGGGTCCGCGGGTGCTTCCTCCCAAGGCTCGCCGTACCGGTTCATGGCGATGTGCTACCTCGTGCTGCTTCCTGGGCGGAGGTACGGGGCGCCGCGGACAGCGTCGCGCCGACCCGCTTCACGAGCCGGTTCATCTCGTAGGCCACCAGACCGAGGTCCGGCTGCGCGTTCGTCAACGCCGCCAGGCACGCGCCCCGGCCTGCCGCGGTGACGAACAGGAACGCCTCGTCCATCTCCACCAGCGTCTGCCGTACTTCGCCGCCATGGAAGTGCCGCGCCGTGCCACGGGACAGGCTCTGAAAGGCCGACGCCACGGCCGACAGGTGCTCGGCTTCCTCTTCCGTGAGGCTGTGCGAACGGCCGAGCAGCAGGCCGTCTGTCGAGAGGACCACAGCGTGGTCGATTCCGACGACCCTGCGGGCGAAGTCGTCGAGTAGCCAGCTCAGGTCAACCGTTGTCGTCATCTTCCGATCCACCGCCAGTTCTTGTCGATCAGCGTGCCGAGATTATCTATGGACGCCACGGGCCCTGGTCCTCGGCGCGGCCACGTTCCGTTCCTCGCTGGAACGCACTCATTACATTGCGCGCCTGCGCCGCCCGTTCATCGAAGTCAGGCTCGGCCGACTCATGTTCGGGCTCCGGCTCCTGGTCGGGTGCCGGGTCGTCCTGCAACTGTGGCGCCAGATGGGTTTGCCTTCGGCGTCTCGGCAGCGGCGGCAGGTCACCGTCCGATTGCGCCGGCCACTGCGGCTGCTGCGGCGGCGGCGCCTGGTGTTGCGGGCCCTGTGGCCGCTGCGGCGGCACCTGTTGCGGCGCCTGGTGCTGCGGGCCCTGTGGCTGCGGCGGCACCTGTTGCGGTGCCTGCGGCGGTGGCGCAGCCCCTGGCCTGCGCCTCGTCCGAAACTCTTCCTCCACACGAGCCTCCCCCGCGCCGTTCGTGCTCGGCTCGGCGCTGGGATGTGCCACCTTGCCGTTGCCCTGGTGTTCGGCGAACAGCGACGAATGACCGTTGGATACGCCCGCAGCGGCCGGAACTCGAGGTATGGCGCGCAAGGTGACGTCGTCATCGGCCGGGTCACTGTCCTGATTGGCCGCTTCTGCGGCGGTAAGGTTGGTGGGCAGAAGCACCACCGCCCGCACGCCCCCGTAGATCGACTCAAGCAACGTGATCTTGATGCCGTGCTCGTGGGCCAGCTTCGCCACCACGAAGAAGCCGATACGTGAGTCCTGGGTCAGCGCCATCACGCTGAAGTCGGGCGGCTCACGGAACATCGCGTTGTAGTCCTCGCGATCCTCCAGGTCGATACCGATGCCCTGGTCCTCGACCTCGATGACCGTGCCCTTGCCCACCGGGTTGCTGCGCACCTCGATACTGGAACCGGGAGGCGAGAACTCGATGGCGTTGTCCACCAGCTCCGCCAGCAGGTGGACGACGTCCGCCACCGCGCGGCCGACCAGCGTCATGTCAGGGATGCGGCCGATGTTCACGCGGTTGTACTGCGAGGTCTCCGACACGGCGCTTCGCACCACATCGATGAGCCTCGCGCCGTCCCGCCACTGACGGCCAAGCTGGCCGCCACCGAGGATGATCAGGTTCTCGGCGTTGCGCCGTTCGCGGGTACTCAGATGGTCGAGCTGGAACAGCAGCTCCACCTGGTCCGGGTCCTCCACGGCACGCTCGGCCTTGTCCAGAACCTGCAGCTGGCGCTGCACGACCGCCTGACTGCGGCGCGCGATGTTGAGGAACACCGCGTTGGTGCCCTCCCGAAGCTGCGCCTCCTGTACGGCGGCATTGACAGCGGTCTGCTGTGCCTTGTTGAACGCCTGGGCCACCTCGCCGATCTCGTCGTATCCGACGTGGAGTTCAGGCACTTCCTGGGATACGTTGACCGGTTCCCCGTCCCTGATTCGCTGCACGACCGAGGGCAGTCGCTCGTCGGCTCGCAGCGTGTCGTCGCGAAGCTTGCGAAGCCGCCGCACGACGCTGTTGCCCATCCGCATGGCGAGCAACAGCACCGCGGTCGCCAGCACCAGGCTCGCCACCGCGATGAGCACCGAGCGCGTCAACTGGTTCTCGGCCGCTTCCTTCTCCATCGCCGCCGCGGCGGTGCCCAGTTCACGAAGGCCCATGCTGCTAAGCGCGATCGCACTCTCCCGCATCACCGTGTGCCACTGCTGGTCGCTGAGTGGCAACTCGACGTCGGAAGCGGTGGGGTCGAACTGGCTCGTCGGCTCTAGGTAACCCAGTTCCTGGGCCTGCTCGTCGAACGCGATAACGCCCTGGTTTGCCAGAGCTGTCTCCATCTGGCCCAATTGCTGCCACTCTGGCGAGTTCTGCAGCTCCTGGAGTTTCCGCTGTTCCTCCTCGGGCAGCCGCGGGACGACGGAGGCCAACTCGGCGCGATAGGCGCGCGTGAGCGAGCTGAATTCCTCGAGCTCTGCCTGCGTCATGCCTTCGGCCTGCATCGAGGCCGCCGCCAGTGAGTTGCTTCGCACCAACCAGTCGGAGATGCGCATCAGGTCGGAGGCCGTCGAGCGGTAGAGGGCCGTTTCCTTGTCGGTGGAGTCCCGGCCGATGGAGTCCGCCGCGACGATCATCGCATCGGCGATCTGGTTGAACGCCTGATACACCTGCAGGCGCGAGATCCTGCCGCTGTCGACGTTCTGCCTCAGCTCCATCATTCGCGGCATGGCGGAGACGAACCTGGTGATGGCATCCTTCGCGCGCTGCGGCATCGCGTCGGCCACCTGCGAGGAGATGTCGCTGAACCGCGACATCAACTGATCCATGCCTTGCCGCGCCTGCGCCAGGGCTGCCTTGTTCCGCTGCGACGGGTTGGCTACTACGGCAAGGCTCGCCCTGCGTTCCTCGCTCATGGCCGGCATAAAGGGAACCGCCATGTTGTAACCGTCGGCGAGCAGTTCCGCGGTATCCCGTTTCTGTACGGCTTCAATCAGCGCGTAGGTATTGAACCCGACCCCTGCGGCCAGCAGCACGAAGCTCGGGACCAGCGCGATCGCGAGCACGCGAGCTTTCAAGGAGATGACGGGCTTGCGCCCGCTGGAGCCGCTCATGAAGCTTCGCTTTCTGGAGTATACGGACACATCGAGGCAGTTGCCGCGGGCCGGAGCCCGCGGGACGTGATCCCCGAGTCACGACGGCGGCTCAGGTTACATCACGGCTCGGAAACGGTCACCATGCTCCCGCAGAAGGCCGGTAGAATCCCGCGACCAGTATTGATTTCCGAATAAGTCTGCCTTACTGTGCCACGCGGACTCGGGAGCCGCTGCGATCCAGCGGACCGCTGTCCATTTTTACTTTCTATCCCGCTACCATCCGCGAGCTCATGCTCGCGCACAGTGACAGGAGATACCGTGCCCGACACGATCCCCGCGACCGCCGACGTCATGCAGATCAGCCAACTACTGCAGAACGGTTCGGGCGCGCGACTGATCGACGTCCGGACGGAGGCCGAGTTCAACCAGGCGCACATCCCCGGTTCCCGACACCTGCCGCTGTCGACACTGCGCAAGAACGTGGCTGAGCTGGCGAGCACGCCACAGGACCACCTGGTGCTGGTGTGCGCGGGCGGGGCGAGGGCCGAGCAGGCACGGCAACTGTTGCAGACGGCCGGGTTCAGCAGGCTCACCGTCCTGCGTGGCGGCCTCAACGCCTGGGAGCAGAGCGAGGCCCCGCTGCACCGCGGCAGCTCGAACTGGACGATGGAGCGCCAGGTTCGCCTCGTCGCAGGCATGCTCGTGCTCATCGGTGTGTTGTCGAGCCTCGCGTTCGAGCCGCTGAAGTGGATCGCCGGGTTCGTCGGCGCCGGGTTGACCTTCGCCGCGCTGAGCAACACCTGCGCGATGGCCAAGGTGCTGTCCTTGTTGCCGCACAACCACGCGAGGCGCTGCGACTGCTGAGCGCACTCCAACGGTCCGGCTCCGTAGCGCTGTGGGGTGCGTCACATCCACCCCGCGGCGCGAGTACCCCGCTTCGTTGGTGCGACGAACGCAGGCCACTAGGCTTCCTACATGGACAGACCGGCCTCGGACTCCGCGCCAGAACGCCTGCGAACACTGCCGAGCTGGCTGCTCACCCAGACCGCGTTGCCCGCGCACCGGCTGGTGTCGGAGCAACTCGCCGCGGTCGGTGCGCGTGGCTACCATTTCCGCCTGCTGACCACCCTCGATGAGTTCGGTGCCGCCAGCCAGGCCACGCTTGGACGGCGCAGCGGTATCCACCTCAGCGATGTGGTCGCCGCCGTCAACGAACTCGCCGACGGCGGCTTCGTGCGACGCAGCCCGGATCCGTCCGATCGCCGCCGCAACGTCATAACGATCACCGCGGCGGGCCGGCAGCGCCTGCGCGAGCTGGCGGACGTGCTCGCCAGCGTGCAGGACGAGTTGCTGGCACCGCTTTCCACGCCGGAGCGCGAGGAGTTGGTGCGGCTGCTCACCGTGCTGCTCGAGCACCACGGACGAGGTTAAGCCAGCACACCAAAGGTCGGATGTATCCTGGCGGCATTCTCGACAGAGGGAGTGCCGATGCCGCAGATCGTCCTGCACACCGTGCTGAAGCCGGGAAGGGAACTGGACTACGAAGCCCTGCACGCCACCATCCCATCGGATGTCGCGGCGGCACTTGCCGAACACGGCGTGCGGGACTGGCGCATCTGGCGGGACGGCAGGCACCTGTTCCACCTCATTGATGTGGCCGACTACAGGGCGATGCGCGCGGCCCTGCGGGACCACCCCGGCAACGTGCGATGGCAGGCCACGGTGGGACCGCTGCACGAGAAGGCGGACGACTACTCCGGCGGCGACGACGGCATCGCCTTGCTGTGGAGCCTCGCCGAACAACTCGGCCTGGGCCGGGACCAGGGGGAGTAAGGGGGAATGCGCCATGTCGGTCACCGACGACGCCATCGAGGCGATCAAGCAGATGATCGTCGATGGGGAGTTGTGCCCGGGAGACCGGTTGCCGAGGGAGGCGGACCTCGCGGACCGGCTCGGACTGTCGCGGAACTCGCTGCGTGAGGCTGTCCGCGCGCTGTCGCTCATTCACGTGCTCGACGTCCGGCAGGGCGACGGCACCTATGTGACCAGCCTGGAACCCGCGCTGCTGATGGACGCCATGGGCTTTGTCGTGGATTTTCACCGCGACGACACCGTGCTGCAATTCCTTGAGGTGCGGCGCATCCTCGAACCCGCGGCCACCGCGATGGCCGCGCTCACGATGCCGAAGCATGACATCGACGAACTGGCCGTGCTGCTCGACTCGCTCGGTGACCGGCCGACCGTGGAGCAACTGGTGGTCAACGACCTGGAGTTCCATCACCGCATCGCGGCAGGCTCGGGTAACCAGGTGCTGTGCTCGTTCGTCGACAGCGTCTCCGGCCGTACCCAGCGCGCGCGCACCTGGCGCGGCATCACGCAGGAAGCCGCGGTCGAGCGCACACTCGCCGAGCACCGCGCGATCCAGCGTGCGCTGTCGGACCGGCAGCCCGACGTGGCGCGGGCGTGGGCGACCGTACACATCGCGGGCGTGGAGCAGTGGATCCGGCAAACCTTGGTGGAACAGATCTGAGCGCGGCCGGCTCCGGTTTGGTCAGCTCCGTGGCCGCGGCCGCAGTTCCTGCATCCCGCCGTCCACGGCCAGCCCGACACCGTTTGTCGAGGACGCCAGCGGGCTGGCGAGATAGGCGACGGCGTGCGCGATCTCTTCGGCGGAGACCAACCTGCCGTGCGGTTGCCTTGCCCGCAGCGCCGCCCGTTCGGCCTCGGGATCGTCGGCGGCGTCTAGCAACCTGGCGATCCAGGGTGTGTCGGCGGTTCCAGGATGGACACAGTTGACGCGGATGCCCTCTGGAAGATGGTCGACGGCCATCGCCCGGGTCAGCGCGGTGACCGCCCCCTTCGTGGCGCTGTAGAGCGCCCGCCGGGGCAACCCCGCCGTCGCCACGATTGATCCGATGTTCACGACGGCCGCGGCCTTCGACCGCCGCAGGTAGGGCAGTGCCGCTCGACTGGTCCGCACCACGCCGAGCAGGTTGACGTCCAGCACCCGCAGCCACTCCGCGTCGTCGTTGTCGGCTACCGTGCCCTGCGCGCCAACCCCGGCGTTGTTGACCAGGATGTCCAGGCCGCCGAATCGCTCAACCACGGCGTTGATGCCGGCGCGGACCGAATCGTCGTCCGTGACGTCGGTGCGCACGCCGAACACGCCCTCGGCATCGACCGGCGACACGTCAAGTGCCGCGACTTCGGCACCCCGCTCCCGCAGTACGGCCACCACCGCGGCGCCGATCCCCGATGCGCCACCGGTCACAGCGGCGACCAGTCCGGTGAACTCGGCCATGACCTACTCCCCCTCTCCCGCCACGAATCGTTGTCGTTGCCTGCCGAGACCCTCGATCTCCAGTTCCACCACGTCGTCCGGCCGCAGGTAGGGAAACCGGCCGGAGAGCGCGACACCCTGCGGTGTTCCGGTCATCACCAGATCACCTGGTTCGAGCGCCAGGTAGGTACTGATGTGCCACACCAGGTATTCCACGCCGAACACCATGTCGGCGGTGGTGGAGTCCTGCCTCGGCTCACCGTTGACCCAACTGCGCAATCGCAACTGGGTGTGGTCCACCTCGTCAGGGGTGACCAGCCACGGCCCGGTCGGCATGAAGCCGGGAGCGCACTTGCCCTTGCTCCACTGCCCGCCGGACTCCTCCAACTGGTGTCGCCGCTCGGAGACGTCGTTGCCGATCACGAACCCGGCCACGTGCTCCATGCTCTGCTCGGCGGACGCCAGCCGGTAGGCGCGCTTGCCGATGACCACGCCGAGCTCGACCTCCCAGTCGGTGCGCTCGCTGCCGTGCGGGATCGCGACCGGATCGTCGGGACCGACGACGGTGTTGGGCGTCTTGAGGAACAGGATCGGCGTGCTCGGCGGTCGCGAGCCCGACTCGGCGGCGTGCTCGGCGTAGTTCATGCCAACGCAGACCACCGCGCTTGGCCTGGCGACGGGTGCTCCAACTCGCGACCGCGCCTGCTGCGGCAGCACCGGCAATCGCCGCTGCGCCAGCGCTGTGCGGGCACGCTCGATCCCACCCGAGGCGAGGAACGCGCCATCCACGTCGGCGGTGAGCCCGCCCAGGTCGTAGACCTCTCCTTGATCGAGCACGGCGGGACGCTCCGCACCCTGCGGTCCGAACCGAGCGAGCTTCACAACAGACCCTCACCTTCATTGGTCGGGTGTCTTCCCGAAACGGACTCTAAATCATGAACGTCCACAGCGACAGGCATGAACCTTGACGGTCTATACATCGGATGTCTAGGGTTCGCCGCAGTGACAGAGACCATACGACGAAGGCGGTCGGTCCGTGGCGCGCATCATCGCACTGCAAACGCACGACATTCGGTTCCCGACGTCGAGGACGCTGGACGGATCGGATGCGATGAACCCCGACCCGGACTACTCCGCCAGCTACGTGCGGTTGCGTACCGACGCTGCCGACGGCCTCGAAGGCCACGGATTCGTCTTCACCATCGGCAGGGGCAACGACGTGCAGGTCGCCGCGCTGCGCGCGCTGGAGGGCCACCTCGTCGGCCGCGACGTCGCCGAAACCCTCGACGACCTCGGCGGCGTGTGGCGCGAACTGGTGCACGACTCCCAACTGCGCTGGCTCGGCCCAGAGAAGGGGATCATGCACATGGCGATCGGCGCAGCGGTGAACGCGCTGTGGGACCTTAGAGCCAAACGCGCCGGGGTTCCGTTGTGGCGGCTGCTGTCGTCGCTTTCGCCGGAGCAGATCGTCGACCTCGTCGACTTCCGCTACCTCACCGACGCACTCACCAGAGAGGAAGCGCTGACCCTGCTGCGGTCGGCTGAACCAAGCCGTGCCGAGCGCGAGTCACGGCTACTGTCCGAGGGCTACCCCGCGTACACCACCACACCGGGCTGGCTGGGCTACGACGACGACAAACTGGCCAAGCTGTGCCGCGAAGCCATCGCGCAGGGCTTCACCCACATCAAGCTCAAGGTGGGTGCGGACCTCGACGACGACCTGCGCAGGTTGCGCATCGCACGCGACATCTGCGGGCCCGACGTCAAGATCGCCGTGGACGCCAACCAGCGCTGGGACGTCGCGGAGGCGATCCGCTGGACGAAGGCACTGGAGCAGTTCGACGTCGCGTGGGTCGAGGAGCCGACGAGCCCCGACGACGTGCTCGCGCACGCGGCCATCGCCAAGGCGGTGGCGCCGGTGCCCGTAGCCACGGGAGAGCACGTCGCCAACCGGGTGGTGTTCAAGCAACTGCTGCAGGCAGGCGCGCTCAGCGTGCTGCAACTGGACGCCACCCGGGTGGCGGGCGTGAACGAGAACATCGCGATCCTGTTGCTGGCGGCGAAGTTCGGTGTTCCGGTGTGCCCACACGCGGGCGGGGTCGGCCTGTGTGAGGCGGTGCAGCATCTGGCGATGTTCGACTTCGTCGCCGTCTCCGGCAGCCTCGACGGCCGCGTCATCGAGTTCGTCGATCACCTGCACGAGCACTTCGTGACCCCCGTCGAGGTGCGCGACGGCCGCTATCTCGCTCCAACGGCACCGGGTGCGGGCACCGAGATGTACCCGACCTCCATCGCGGAGTACACCCATGCTTGACCTCGGGCGCTTCTCACTCGGCACGGCGGGCCTCGGCAATCTCTACGAGCCGATGTCCGACGAGCAGGCCTGGGCAGTCCTCGACGCCGCGTGGGAGTGCGGCGTGCGCTACTTCGACACCGCGCCGCACTACGGACTCGGGCTCGCCGAACGCAGGCTCGGCGCGTTCCTTGCCACCAAGCGGCGCTCGGAGTTCGTGGTCTCGACGAAGGTGGGGCGGCTGCTGGTGCCCGACCCGGCGGGCGCTGACAGGCTGGATCTCGCCAACCACTATGCGGTTGCGGCCGACGCCCGCAGGGTCTGGGACTTCACACCCGTCGGGGTGCGCCGCTGCCTCGAGGAGTCACTGCTTCGCCTGGGGATCGACTCCGTCGACGTGCTGTACCTGCACGACCCCGACGAGTACGAACTGGAATCCGCGCTGGAGCAGGGACTGCCCGCGCTGGCCGCGCTGCGTGAGGAAGGCGTGGTCTCGGCCATCGGCGTCGGCTCCAAATCCGCCGACGCGTTGGCGCGGGCAGTGCGCTACGACCTGCTCGACCTGGTGCTGGTCGCGGGCCGGTTCACGCTGCTGGAGCAGCCCGCGCTGGAGGAGTTGGTTCCCTGCTGCCACGAGCATGGTGTCGGAATCGTCAACGCGGGCGTGTTCAACTCCGGGCTGCTCGCCGCTACGTGGCCGTCGGCCGAGGACAGGTACGAATACGGCCCGGTGCCCGCCGACGTGCTCGCCAAGGCACGCGCCGTCGCCGAGGTCTGCGCCGAGCACGGCACCGACCTGCCCACCGCCGCGCTGAGGTACTCCCTGCGCGAGCCGTTGGTCCGTACTGTTCTCACCGGCGCGGCCGCGCCGGACCACGTGCGCGCCAACCAGCGACGGCTGGCCACGCCGGTTCCGGACGGGCTGTGGACCGCACTGCGAGACAAGGGGCTGACGCGACTATGACTGGCGATGTCGGCACCATTGTGGACACCCACCTGCACCTGTGGGACCTGGAAGTGAGCGACTACGCCTGGCTACCCCGCGGCAGCCCGCTGCATGCCAGCTTCACAGCCGCGCGGGCGAAAGCGGAACTGGACGGCGCCGGGATCGGCTCGGCGATCCTGGTGCAGGCCGAGGACTCCTCGCGTGACACCGAGTTCATGCTACGGCAGGCCGAGATTCAGCCGTGGATCATCGGCGTGGTCGGTTGGATCAAGCTCGACGAGCCGGATACCGCGCGACGCCAACTGGACAATCTGCTGCCACATCCGGCGTTTCGAGGGGTTCGTCACCTTGTGCACGACGATCCGCGTGCGGACTTCCTCGCCATACCGGAGGTCAGGCGGTCGCTTACGCTACTGGCCGATCACCAGGTGCCCTTCGATGTACCTGACGCGTGGCCGAGGCATCTGACCGCGACCACCGAACTCGCCACCGCTCTGCCTGCACTGCGGGTCGTGCTGGATCACCTCGGCAAGCCGCCACGCGGCGACCGCGACGGGTTCACGGCGTGGCGCAGGGCGATCGCCGAACTTGCCCGGCGCCCCAACACCGTTGCCAAGGTGTCGGGACTGCAACTGGCAGGCCAACCACTCACCGCGAGCGCGCTGCGGCCCGCATGGGAAACGGCGCTCGAACATTTCGGACCGCAGCGGCTGATGTACGGCGGGGACTGGCCGATGACCGTGCCACACGGCGGATACCAGCCGATGTGGCAGGTACTGTGCGAACTGATCGGCGAACTCGGCCACGCCGAGCGGGCTCGCCTGTTGCACGGAACAGCACACGCCGTCTACGGCGGCAGGGAGGTTCCGCGATGACCGAGCCCGCCACGAACCCGCTGCTCGATGTCGAAGGTGTGCACAAGAGCTTCCCCGGTGTGCGGGCCCTGCGGGACATGCGGCTGCAACTGCGGCACGGTGAGGTGCTCGCCCTGGTCGGCGAGAACGGCGCGGGCAAGTCCACACTGATGAAGCTGCTGTCCGGCATTCACACCGCCGACGCGGGCACGTTCCGGCTCGACGGTAAGCCGCTCGCCGTCAGCAGCCCCCGGCAGGCGCTGGAACGAGGGATCAGCATCATCCACCAGGAGTTCAACCTGGTGCCGCACCTGACGGTGGCGCAGAACATCTTCATCGGCCGCGAACCGCGCAGGTGGCGGATGTGGCTGGACGAGCGCGTGCTCAACCACGAAGCCTCGGCACTGCTGACCAGGCTGGAGATGAAACTGGACGCCAAAGCTGTGGTCGGTGGGCTGACCGTCGCCAACCAGCAGTTGGTGGAGATCGCCAAGGCATTGGCACACGACCCGAAGGTGCTCATCCTCGACGAGCCAACGGCCGCACTGAACGAAGCCGAGGTGGCCACGTTGCACGAGCTGATCCGCGCCTTCGTCCGTCCTGGCACCGGCGCCATCTACATCTCCCATCGCATGGAGGAGCTGAGACGGATCGCCGACAGGGTGACGGTCATCCGCGACGGCGAGTACATCGACACGCTCGACGCCCGGTCGGCCACCACCTCGCAGATCATCTCGCGAATGGTGGGAAGGTCCGTGGACACCGACATCGGACCGCGGGGCGTGCGGCCCGACCGCGACGTCGTGCTCGAGGTGCGCGGGCTGCGCACCAAGGAACTGCTCAAGGACGTGTCGTTCGAGTTGCGGCGCGGCGAGATCCTCGGTTTCGCCGGGCTGATGGGCGCGGGGCGCACCGAGGTGGCGAGGGCGCTGGTCGGCGCCGATCCCGTGACAGGCGGCACGGTCCTGTTGCACGGCAACCGCGTGCGCATATCGAATCCCGCCGAGGCCGCGCGGTTGGGCATCGGGTACCTGTCCGAGGACCGCAAACGGTACGGGCTGCTGCTCGACCATGATGTGGCCGCCAACATCATGCTCGGCTCGCTGCGCGAGACGTTCACCACCGCCGGGTTCGTGCGCGATCGGGCGGCGAGAACGACGGCCGCCGAGTACGTCCGAACCCTGCGGATCAAGACCCCGGCGCTGGAGCAGCAGACCAAACATCTTTCAGGTGGCAACCAGCAGAAGGTGGTCATCGCCAAGTGGCTGGCCAAGGACTGCGATGTGCTCATTTTCGACGAGCCGACCCGCGGCATCGACGTCGGGGCGAAGGAAGAGATCTACGGCGTGCTCAACGAGCTCGCATCGCAGGGCAAGTCGATCATCATGATCTCCTCCGAGCTGCCGGAGATCCTGCGCATGTCGCACCGCGTCGCCGTGCTCAGCGAGGGACGACTCACCCGAGTGCTCGACGCCGACGAGGCGACCCAGGAGAACATCATGCATTACGCGACATTGCGGCCGGACGAGAACCCCGCCGATGCCGCCGAACTCGGCCTGGGCGGCACGGGGCGGGTTAGGGAGGCGAAGCGGCCATGACAGCGGTCAAGACCACGAGTTCGGCGCAGCAGCGGCAGCCGCGGGGTGGGCTCGCCGCCGTGCTGAAAAGCAGGCTGCAACAGTTGCTCGCGTTCGGCAGCCTCGTCGTCATCTACGCGTTCTTCTCTCTGGCCAGCCCGTACTTCCTCAGCTACGGCAACTTCATGGCCATCCTGTTCTCGACCGTGGTGATCGGCACGCTCGCCATCGGCACCACGTTCGTGATCATCGCGGCCGGCATCGACCTTTCCATCGGCACCGGGATGGCGCTGTGTGCGGTGATGTCCGGAGTGTTCCTCGTCAAGCTTGGGTTGCCACTGGCGCTCGGCGTCCCCGCCGCGATCCTGTTCGGCGGGCTGATCGGGCTGGTCAACGGCCTGAACGTGGCGCTGCTGAAGATCCCGCCGTTCATCGCGACGCTGGCTATGATGCTGGTGGCCGAAGGGCTCGCGCTCGTGTTGTCCGACAGCACGCCCATCTACTTCAACGACGTGCCCGGATACGTGGAGCTGTCGACGGGCAACCTCGTCCCCGGGCTGAACTTCCCCAACGCGGTGTTGATCCTGCTTGCGGTCGCATTGCTGGCTGGCCTGTTGCTGACCAAGAGCGTGCTCGGCCGCTATACCTACGCGATCGGCAGCAACGAGGAAGCCACCGAGCTTTCCGGCATCGCCGTACGTCGCTGGAAGATCGTCATCTATGCCTTCGCGGGGCTGTTCACCGGGCTGGCCGGTGTGATGATCTCCGCTCGGCTCGGCTCGGCCCAACCCGCTACCGGGATGGGCTACGAGTTGCAGGCGATCGCGGCCGTGGTGATCGGAGGCACGTCGCTGTCCGGAGGCAAGGGCTCCATTGTGGGCACGCTGATCGGAGCACTCATCATCTCGGTGCTCAACAACGGGCTGCAGATCATGTCGATTCCCCAGGAATGGCAGAACGTGATCCTGGGTTGCGTGATCCTCGTGGCCGTCTACACGGACAGGATCAGGAAGAAGGCGGCATAAGGCGGCCGGATACGCCGTCGCGCGCCCCAACCAGAACAAAGGAGATCTGGTCATGAGGATGAAACGGCTCTTCGCGGCGATCGCGGTCGCCACGCTGACCCTGACGCTGGCGGCATGTGGTTCGGGTGGTGACTCGGCGGGTGGTGGAGAGCAGCCCTTCATCGCCATCGTCTCCAAGGGATTCCAGCACCAGTTCTGGCAGGCCGTGAAGAAGGGAGCGGAAGAGGAGGCCGCCAAGCAGGGCGCCAGGGTCACCTTCGTCGGCCCCGCCACCGAGCAAGAGGTGGAGGAGCAGGTGAACATGCTCACCAACGAACTTGCCAAGAGCCCCGACGCGGTCGGGTTCGCGGCACTCGACAGCCGCGCGGCCGCACCGTTGCTGCAACAGGCCAAGTCACAGGACATCCCCGTGATCGCATTCGACTCCGGAGTGGACAGTGACGTACCGGTGACCACCGTCGCCACCGACAACAAGGCGGCTGCCGCGGAGGCCGCGAAACACATGGCGCAGCGACTCGGTGGCAAGGGCAAGGTCGCGATGGTGGTGCACGATCAGACAAGCAAGTCGGGCACCGATCGCCGCGACGGGTTCAGGGAATGGATGCGGCAGAACGCTCCAGGCATCACCGTGCTCGACGCACAGTACGGTGGCGGCGACCAACTGGAGTCGGCGAACATCACCAAGTCGATCATCTCGGCGAACCCTGACCTGGCGGGCATCTACGCTTCCAACGAAGGCTCCGCCATCGGCGCGATCAAGGGCGTGCAGGAAAGCGGTAGGAAGAACATCACCGTGGTCGGCTTCGACTCCGGCAAGGCTCAGATCGACGCGATCGAGAACGGGGTGATGGCGGGCGCGGTGACCCAGGACCCGATCGACATGGGACGCAGGCTGGTCAGCTCGGCGATCAAGGCGATCAACGGCGAGCAACTGCCCAAGACCATCGACACCAACTACTACTGGTACGACAAGACCAACATTGACGACCCGAAGATCCAAGCGGTGCTGTACCGGTGATCCGCCAGGCGTGCCGCTCGGCACCGCGCTGCGGGCTCCCGGTCGGCGCCGAGCGGCCGCCAGGCTTCCACTGAACGAAAACAGCCTGGACCCAACCCGCCCGGATGTCGAACCGTGGGGCCGGTGAGAACCGAGTTGTTCACCGAGGAACATGAGCTGTTCCGCGACAGCGTGCGGAGTTTCGTCGAGCAGCGGATCGCACCGCACCTCGAGGAGTGGGAGTGGGCAGGGCGGATCGACCCCGACCTGTGGCGGTCCGCCGGTGAGCTGGGGTTGCTCGGTCTAGGGGTGCCCGAGAGCTACGGCGGAGGCGGGTCAGCCGACTACCGCTTCCGCTGCGTACTGATGGACGAGCTCGCGCGGGTGGGCGCGGCGGCGGTCAACGTGGCGCTGGGCGGCTTCGACGATCTCGTCGGTCCGTACCTGGTTGACCTCGGCACCGAGGAACAGAAGCTGCGCTGGCTGCCCGACCTGTGCGCGGGCCGCAGGCGAGCCGCGATCGCGATGACCGAGCCGGGTGCGGGCAGCGACCTGCGCGGTATCCGCACCACGGCCATCCGCGACGGCGAGCACTGGGTACTCAACGGCAGCAAGACCTTCATCACCAGCGGCGGCAGCGCCGACCTGGTCATCGTGGTCGCGCGCACCGACCCGCAAGCGGATGCACGCGGGTTCAGTTTGTTGGTCGTGGAAGCGGGCATGCCCGGATTCACCAGGGGCAGAGCGTTGGACAAGCTCGGTCAGCGGGCGGAGGACGTCTCCGAGCTGTTCTTCGACGACGTGCGCGTGCCCGCGACGAACCTGCTCGGCACCGAGGGCGGCGGCTTCGGCCACCTCATGGAGCGGCTGCCGAGGGAGCGGCTTTCCATCGCCTACTACGGACTCGCCGCCGCGGAGGCCGCGCTGGAGTGGACGTTGCGGCATGTCAGCCAGCGGACCGCGTTCGGGCAGCCCGTCGCGCAGTTTCAGCACACGAAGTTCAGCCTCGCCGAGATCGCCACCGAACTCGAGGTCACCCGAACCTACGTGGACCGCGCCGTGCTCGCCCTCAACGCGGGCACCCTCTCGGCGGTGGACGCGGCCAAGGTCAAGTGGTGGGCGACCGAACTACAGCAACGGGTGCTCGCCCGTTGCCTGCAGTTGCACGGCGGGTACGGCTACATGCGTGAGTACCCCATAGCGCGCGCGTTCGTCGACGCCCGCGTGCAGACCATCTACGGCGGCACCACCGAGATCATGAAGGAGATCATCGGCAGGGACCTGACTCGTCCCGGTGGAGGCTGACCGGTTGCGGGCATACCGCGCGAATGGGCAACTCGCGGTCAGGAGCGCAGGACTCGCGGTCATGATTGCACTCACGACACATTCGAGTGAACGAATTCAGCAGCAGCAGCCAGAACGACGAGCATTCACTATCATATCAATTTGAATGCCAGACTGAATTGAAAGTTTCAAATTCTCGAATGGAACCCGTAACGTGAATGCCGTGACAACTGCGCGCGATGTACTGAAATACGTATGGACACACCCCGCCAATCAAAGGAAGCGGCTACGCGGCGCAATGCGGGCAGCCGCATACCAAGTCCGTGCACGTTTAGGACATCGAACGATGGCCACCCTGGGCGACAACGCCCGAATGTGGGTTGACTTGCACTTCACAAGCGCGGCTAGCGTAGTTTACGCCAACCCGCCGGACTGGAACGAGATGCAGGCATGGAAGAAGTGGCTGCGTCCGGGTGACCTATTTGTCGACGTGGGTGCCAACGTCGGAGTCTATTCACTGTGGGCAGCACAACTGGGCGCGAAGGTCTATTCCCTGGAGCCAAGCCCCGAAGCATTCGACAAGCTCGAGGAGAACGTTGCGCTGAACGACTTCGCTGTCAAGCCAATGCAATACGCATTGGCTGACCGGCCAGGCAAGATGCTTATTTCCAAGGGCCAGGGAACGGTCAATCACTTGCTACGCGACCCGAACGCAGGTGGCGAAGAGGTGCTGGTCGATACACTTGACAACGTACTCGGCGATCAACGTGCGGCAGGCGTGAAGATAGACGTCGAAGGCGCGGAAAGACTCGTCCTGGAAGGGGCCCAAAACGCGCTCGCCGAACACCGCATCCGGCTGCTCCAACTGGAGTGGAACCGTCGCAGTGAGATCCATTACGGCGAGACACGGCAACCTGTGCAGCGGCTTCTCAGCAAATACGGCTACCAGTTCCTGCGCCCCGACAGGTACGGGGTCTTACACCCGACCGATCCTTCGGAAATGAGCACCGAGGACATCTTTGCTCTCGCACCTTGAGGTTCGCCCGCCGACAGGACGTCGCGGGCAGGAGCGGGGGACTCGCGGGCAGGAACGCAGGACTCGCGGGCAGGAACGCAGGACTCGCGGGCAGGAACGCAGGACTCGCGGGCAGGAACGCAGGACTCGCGGGCAGGAGCGGGGGACTCGCGGCGGGCGGGGGCGATTAGAGTCGCTAGTCGTGGTGGCTCTGCGATTCCGAGGTCGTGCGGTGAACCGCGACCGTGCGCTTGTCATGGCGATCGTCAACCGGACCCCGGACTCCTTCTACGACCGTGGCGCCACCTACGAGCTCGACCAGGCGCTGCGTGCGGTGGACTCCGTCGTGGCCGACGGGGCGGACATCGTCGACATCGGTGGTGTCAAGGCCGGGCCAGGCAGCGAGGTGGACATCGATGAGGAGATCCGGCGCGTGGTGCCGGTCGTGGCGGCCGTCCGATCCCGGCATCCCGACCTGGTGATCAGCGTGGACACTTGGCGCGCGGAGGTGGGCAGGCAGGCGTGCGAGGAGGGCGCCGACCTGATCAACGACACCTGGCAGGCAGCCGATCCCGGGCTCGCCGAGGTCGCCGCCGAGTACGGAGCCGGGTACGTCTGCTCCCACACCGGCGGGGCGCGGCCTCGCACCCTGCCACATCGCGTGCGCTACACCGACGTCGTCGCGGCCGTCGCCGAGGAGGTCACCGGCAAGGCCGAACGACTCGTGCGGCTCGGCGTGCCCCGCGAGGGAATCCTCGTGGACCCGACGCACGACTTCGGCAAGAACACCTGGCACGGCCTGGAACTGCTGCGCAGGCTCAGCGAGCTGACCGCCACTGGCTGGCCGGTGCTGCTCGCGCTGTCGAACAAGGACTTCGTAGGGGAGACACTCGGAGCTCGGCTCACCGACCGCGTCGACGGCACGCTCGCGGCCACGGCCGTCGCCGCGTGGCAGGGCGCCGCCGTCTTCCGCGCCCACGAGGTCCGGCGCACCAGGCAGGTCGTGGACATGGTCGCGAGCATCGCGGGTACCCAGCCGCCCGCGCTGTGCCTTCGCGGCCTTACCTGAGCGGGCAGGCACCACTCGACCTGCTCGCCGCCGCCGCGCCTGCGTACTCGCATATCTTTTCCCGGCCTGGGTACCTCAACGGCATGGCCGAATTCGAGCACCGCAGGACCATCCCCGCGCGAGCGCGGACCGTGTTCGATGTCGCGGCGGAGGAGCCGACCCTGAACGAATGGGCTCCGGACGGTGTTGAGGTAGAGCCGGAGGGGCCCGGCACGCTGCACGCGTGGGTTTCCAGCGGCAGCGAGGTGTACGACACGACCGGCTATGTCGAGGCCGACCCCGACCGGTTGCGGCTGGAGTGGGGTGGCACGGAACACGACTACGAGGGTTGGCTTCAGGTCGAACCCGACGCGAGCACGCCGGAACGCAGTGTCGCGACACTGCATCTGACCTTCGCAGGCGAGCAGCCCGAGACATTCGGCGGTGAAGCTAGCGAGCAAGCCGACCGCAGGGTTGCCGAGGCGCTGGACCGGCTCGCGGCACTCGCGGTCGAACGCGCGGGAGGCTGATCGCCATGAACCAGCCGAGGACCGACGGCTTACGTGTCGTCGTCACCGGAGCGACCGGCAACATCGGAACGAGCGTGGTCGACGCGCTCAGCGACGACTCACGTGTCGGGTCGATCGTCGGGATCGCACGCAGACAGCCGGAATGGACCCGGCCGAAGCTGCTCGTCGAGCCGTTGGATCTCACGACAGCGCCACGGGACCGCCTCGACGGCGTCCTCGACGGGGCTGACGTGGTCATCCACCTCGCCTGGCTGTTCCAGCCCACCCACGACCCGGCCGCCACCTGGCGCGCCAACGTCATCGGCGCCATGCGGGTGTTCGAAGCCGTCGCGCGCTGCGGGGTGCCCGCGCTGGTGTACTCCTCGTCGGTCGGCGCATACTCCCCCGGCCCCAAGGACCGGCCGGTGGACGAGCGCTGGCCGACACACGGTTGGCCCGGCGCCGCCTACACCAGGGAGAAGGCATACCTTGAGCGGGCGCTGGACGCCTTCGCCGCCTCCCACCGCGACATCAGGGTGGCTCGGCTTCGCCCGGCGTTCGTGTTCAAGCGAGAGTCGGCACAGCAACAGCGCAGGTTGTTCGCGGGCCCGTTCGTGCCGGGTTTTCTAGCCCGGCCGGAGCTGATTCCGTTCGTGCCCAACGTGCCAGGGCTTCGCATGCAGGCGGTGCATTCCGCTGACATCGGTGAGGCCTTTCGTCTCGCGGCACTCAATCCGGTGCGGGGAGCCTTCAACGTCGCGGCGGATCCGGTCGTCGACGCCGCGCTGCTGGCAAACCTACTGCACGCACGTACCGTTCCTGTGCCCGTGAGCGTCGTGCGGGCCGCGGTGGCCGCCGCGTGGCGGATGCACGCCGTTCCCGCCTCGCCGGACCTGTTCGACGCCGTGCTACGAATCCCGATCATGGACACCACGCGTGCGCGCACCGATCTTGGCTGGCACCCCCGGTACTCGGCGAAGGACGCGCTCGGCGACTTCCTCGCGGGACTGCGTGAACGTAGCGGGATGGACACCCCGCCACTGGCTCCGTCGGTGCGGGGCGGGCGACTCGGTGAGGTCGCGACCGGTGTCGGCAGCAGGCCCTGAGACGAAAGGCATCGGTATTCGGGACCTTTTCGCCCAGCCCCGGTCAGATCCGTCGCCCCGGTGGCTGTGGTGAGGTGAGGTCCGAACCACCTTGGCTCCAGCCCGCGTCCGTCCCCCGTAGAGTCACCACGCGGCTGATGTCGGTCGGGCTGACGATGCCGACGAGCCGGTCGTCCTCGAAAACCAGCGCCCTGCCGTCGGTGCAACCTTCCATGCGGCGCAGGAGGTCGATCAGCGGCTCCTCAGGTGTCGCCGTGGGGATCTGGTCGGGAGGGCACGCCGCCTGCCGCAAAGGTGTCGCGTCCCGCTGCTGGGCAGGCACTGAGCGCAGCCGGTTCAGAGTAACCAGCCCCTCCACCCCACCACGGGCATCCAGCAGCGGAAAGGCCGAGTGCTTGCGCGACAACGCCACCTCGTCAAGGAATCGCCGCACCGACATGTCGCCGTCGGTGGTGTCCGGGTCACGGGTCATCACGTCGGCGACGGCTACGTCCGCGAGCATCGCGCCCAGTCGGGCCTGCCGCTCCTCAGCGCTGGCCATGCTGGTGATGAAAAGCCCGATCAGGATCCACCACAGGCCGTCGCCGACGCCCGCGAACAGCAGCCGCCAGGTGCCGAGCAGGATCAGGGCGAAGCCGAAGACTCGGCCTGCCCTCGCGCTCCACACAGCGGCGCGCGTACGATCACCGCGCCATGCCCACAGCGCGGCCCGCAGGACGCGTCCTCCGTCCAGCGGCGCGGCGGGCACGAGGTTGAACGCGGCCAGCACCACGTTGATGAGTGCGAGATAGCCCGCCGTCGCCACGAGCAAGGTGGTGGCGTCGACAGCCACCAACAGCCAGGCGATGAGTCCGAACAGCGCGGCTGTCAGCAGGCTCGCCAGCGGTCCCGCCCCCGCGATACGCAATTCGGCGCCTGGCGTGCGAGCCTCGCTGCGTAGTTTCGCGACACCCCCGAGCAACCACAGCGTGATGTCCTCCACCTCGATCCCGTTGCGCCGCGCGACGACGGCGTGCGACAGCTCGTGTGCCAGCAGTGAGACCAGGAAAAGCACCGCCGCCACAACCGCGGCCAGCAGGTAGACCCACGTCGAGTAGCCGGGCACGAGAAGCGGCCACCGTGCGAAACCGAGGGCGAACACCAGCACCAGGAGGATGCCGAGCACGCTCCAGTGCACTCCGACCCGGACACCCGCGACCGTACCGAGCTTGATCGTCGGGTTCATAGGTTGCTCACCTCTGCTTTCGCGCGGTTAACCTTTCGCGCGGCGGGTTACCCGAAAGCAGGACACGCCAGACGTGTGGAGGCAGTAATGGTGACTGAAAGTGGTGACCTGCAACGCATGACGATGGCCGAGCTGGCGAGGGAAGCACACCGGGTAGGCATCGCGAACGTGCAGCACATGAGCACGCAGGAGCTGATCGAGGCGATCGAGCAGCAGCGCGAAACCAACGCACTGCAACCGCTGGAGCCACCCCCGCGGGAAAACTGGTCCGAGGACACCAGCATGCCGCGGGGCTGGGAGAACTTCCCCGGTTGAGTTGTCGTCGGCGTTACCGCCGCTACTGCTGTTGCTGCTTGGCCAGATCCACGCTCGCCGTCTGCGCGACCTGCAGCTCGCGGCCGAGTGCGGAGCTCATTCGGTGTGCCCGCGAAAGCGCCGAGGTCACCTCGAAGATCGATTCGGTCAGTTCGTCGTACCCGGCCGCTGCCGGGCTTTCCCCGCCGAGCGTGCCCGTCCACAGCCGTTCCTCGAGCCAGATCCCCAGCTCCGGCAGGCACCTGGTGATGCTCTCGACAACGAGCTTCAACGAGCCGAGCACCTCGTGCATCTCGCCTGCGCTTGCCAGGCTGTCGGCGTCCACAGTGCTCGATGTGCGCAGGTAGAGGGCCCGGGCGGCCTCCTCGGCTCGGGCGGCCAGTTCGGCGGGTGTGTCATCGACACCGCTGTTACCGGTTAGGTCCATCGTCGGCATGTCCCTTACATCAAGCGGACTCGCGCCGGGTGACTACCCAGTACCCACCGTGGCCAAACCGTTCAACTCCCCCGGTTCTCGCCGAGTTCGTCAGCAATCGGATGCCCGGGTACATCTTTCTCCCGCTGAGCGAGTCCGGGCTTGTCGTGCAGGCGGCGCCGTGCGGCCTCCTCGCTCGCGTCCGGACCAGCGTCGAAGGACACCGACTGCTTTACCTCGGTGAGGTTGGAGTACACCACGGGAGGGATCGCCCGCAACGCCTTCAGCGTCGCCCCGTCGGCCTCGGCGTGCTCGGCCTGCCGCAGCAGTTGCGACTTGTCGGCGGGAAAGTCCGCCTCGGACAGCGCGGTGCGCAGCCGTTCGACGGTGGTTGCCATCGTGCTCACCTCCGGTGATCGCCTACCCCGCACCACCTTGGGCGAAACGCCGGAACCAGGGTCCATGCGGGACGGTCTGAGACTGAGCCGACTGAGCCGACTGAGCCGCAGCCGAACCGGGGAACTCGCGGACGGGAGCGCAGGACTCGCGGACGGGAGCGCAGGACTCGCGGACGGGAGCGGGGGACTCGCGGACGGGAGCGGGCTTATTCGATGGCGTGCTCGTCGGGGTCGGAGTCCGCGAGCGCCGCGAGCGCGTCCAGCGCCGCCGCCAGCGTGGGTATCGGTGGCGAGGCCAGCGCGAGCCGTACCGCGCTGGGGGCATGCGCGGGTCCGACGGCGAACGCGCCTGCCGGGCTGACCGCGATGCCCCTACGCGCGGCCGCGGCGACGAAGGTCTCGGCGCGCCACCGCACTGGCAGTTCCCACCAGCAGTGGTAGGAGGCGGGATCGGCGTGCACGCTGAACCGCCCGAGTCGCTGGTGGACGATCGACTGCCTGCGTTCGGCATCGGCGCGCTTGTCTTCCTGAACGCGCGCCGCGGTCCCGTCCTCGATCCAGCGTGTGGCGGCGGCCAGCGCGAATCCGGGTGCCGCCCACGCTCCCGAACGCAGCGCCGATGCGAGCGCCTCCTTCAGCTGCGCGGGTGGCGCGACGAAGCCGGCGGTCAGACCCGGCGCGAGCCGCTTTGTGAGGCTGTCAACGACAACCGTGCGCTCCGGGGCATACGCGGCGAGTGGCCGCTCCTCGCGCAGGAACGCGTACACGGTGTCCTCGATCGCCGGCACGTCCAGTTCCCGCAGCGTCTGCGCGAACTCGGCACGTCGCCGGTGCGGCATGGTCACCCCCAGCGGGTTGTGCAGGGTGGGCTGCACGTAGACAGCGTGGGGCGAGGTCCGCCGCAGCGAGGCGGGAACCACCCCGTGCTCGTCCACCGCCAGCGGCACGAGCGTGACACCGAGCCTGGCCGCGATGCCCTTGACCAACGGGTACGTCAGCGCCTCCACCCCGAGCCTGCCGCCGGGTGGGACAAGGGCGACGATCGCGGCCGCGATCGCCTGCTTCCCGTTCCCCGCGAACAGCAGGTTGTCGGCGTCCGCGGTCCAGCCCGCACGCGAGAGCAGCGCCGAGGCAGCGGCCCGCGCGGTCGGGGTGCCTGCTGCCCCTACCGGCCGCAACGCGCCGGACAGCGTGTCCTCTCGGGTGAGTTCGTTCAGTCCCCGCGCGAGTTGGTCAGCACGCCCCGGTGGCATCGGAATGTTCAGCTCCAGATCCACCCGCCCTGCCGGATACTCAGCGGGTTCGACCAGCGCTGGTTCGGCGAGCGGCTCGCCTGCCCGTACATAGGTTCCGCGCCCGACTTCCCCTACCACCAGCCCGCGCCGCACCAGTTCCGCGTAGACCCGTCCCGCGGTGGAGACCGCGATGCCGTGTGCGCGCGCGAAGCGGCGCTGCGGCGGCAGCCGCTGGCCAGGTCTGAGCTTGCCCGTATTGATATCCGTGGCGACGGCGTCGGCGAGTGCGCGAAAGTCCACGCCCCCATTATTGCACCGAGATCAATGTTTTCATTGCACCGACCTGATGTGCTGGTTAGCGTCGTTGTCGTGACCACGATGACGGTGAATGGCAGCACGATCGGATACGAGGACGAAGGCAGCGGTCCACCACTCGTCCTGCTGCACGGACACCCGTTCGACCGCACCATGTGGCGGCCACAGGTGGAGCGGTTCAGTGCGGAAGGCTGGCGCGTGATCGCGCCGGACCTGCGCGGCTACGGCGAGAGCGGAGGCGTCGAAGCCACCACACCGTTCGAAGTCTTCGCACGTGACGTCGCCGAGCTGCTCGACGAGCTCGGCATCGACCGGTTCGTCCTGGGTGGACTGTCGATGGGTGGGCAGCTCGTCATGGAATGCCAACGGCTGTTCCCCGAACGCATCCGTGGCCTGCTGCTCGCGGCGACCTCGCCACACGCGGAAACCGCGCGCGGCAGGGCCGACCGTGAGGAGCAGGCACGCAGGCTGCTGCGCGAGGGAATGGCGGGCTACGCGGCCGAGGTGCTGCCGAAGATGCTGGCACCGCACAATATCGCGGCACTGCCTGCGACGGCGCGGCATGTGCTACGCATGATGCGCTCGGCCTCTCCGGAAGGGGCGGCGGCGGCGCTTCGGGGACGGGCGCTGCGGCCCGACTACGTGGCTGCACTCGGCCGCATCGAGGTGCCTGCGTTGATCGTGGTCGGCAGGCTGGACGAGTTCACGCCCGTGGCGGTGGCGCGCGAACTGCACGAACGCATCCCCAACTCCACGCTGGCGATCATCGAGGACGTCGCGCACCTACCCAACCTGGAACACGAGGTGCGGTTCAACGACATCCTGGCCAAGTTCCTGAGTGAACTCGCGTGACCGACCGCGTGTCACACCGGCCCGAGCGGGAACCGCTGTGTCTACAACAGACGAACTGGGGCCGGTGGGCATGTGATCCGGCGACTCGGTCCGACTCGTACCGATCGATGGACCTTCCTCGCCAGGTGCACGCGCTGCGTAACAGCCGCTGTCGCACACCGTGACCATGCCGGGACGGGGCACTTCACGACGTCGCGGCCGACGCAGTAGCGCCACCGCGCTGACGCGATCCCGGACAATTCCCCTATGTCGGTCATGATCTAGGGTATGAGCGGTTGGGCTGCTTCCGGTGGCGAAAGGGCACCCCGGTGGACTACGACGTGTCGGTGACACGGCTCTCCGACGGCGAAGACTGGGACGACCGAGTCCCGCCGAAGCCGAGGTCACGCCTGCGTGTCCTCGCCGTTATGGGGGCGGTCGTGGTCGGCTGCGGCGTCGCGGCGTTGTTCGTCAGCTCCATGCCGGACGACGAGGTGACCGCGCCCGATCCCGACGACGCAGCCATCGTCCTCTTCCCCGACGACCCCACCTCCGAGGTCTCGTGGCCCAGCTCGACCCCGACCAGGCGTGCCACCTACGAGTCCTCCGCGACGGCCACCGCCGCCGAGGCCTCCACCACCGAGCAGACCACAACCACGACGACGGGGTCCGAGGCGATCACCACGACCACCGAACCGGCGTCCAGTTCGGTCGAACCCACCGGATCAGCCACCGACGAACCGCAACCGCCGCCGCGGTCGTCATCGCCGAACACGACGACCTCGCCGATCACGACAACCACGACCGAACCCGAGGACGACTGTCCGTGGTGGTGGATCTTCTGCTGAGCGGCGACCGGGGCCGGCTCAGCGGCCGGTGGCCGACCTCACGGCGTAGCGCACAACGCATTCCTTGATCACGGCCGCCGCAATACCGGTAATGATCTTCTCATGTGGACTGTCGTCAGCGGCGACGAACTGGATCAACCCGTCTCGCCTGCCAAGGCTGACGCACTGGATCACGTACCTGAACCGTAGCTCGCGCGGCTGGTGGCCGTGAACCCGTGCGGCGATCACGTCGGCGGCGTAGCGCCCGAGCGGCAGAGCCGTCGCGCACGACAACCGCATCGGCCGCCCGCCCGGCCCATGAGCGGCGGCACTGTCACCGACGGCGTAGACGTCGCTGTGCATGCGAGACCGCAGACTGGAATCCACGGCGACCCGCCCGCCGTCGGCGACCGCGATTCCCGCCCACCCCGCCAGATCGGGCACGCCGAACCCGCTTGCCCACACGGTGAGCCCTGCCTCGACCTGAGTACCGCCCGCCAACTCCACGCCGCCGGGGTGCACGCCGACCACCTTCGCCTCCGGATGCACCTCAACGCCGAGTCGGTGAAGCGCGGCCCGCACGTGTCGGCTGCCTCGAACGGACAGTGTCGACCCCGGCGCGGTGGCCGACAGCAAACGCACCCGCAACTCGGGGTGGCTCTCGGCCAGTTCGGCGGCGGACTCTATCCCGGTAAGTCCGCCTCCAACGACTACGACCGTGCCGCGGTCGCGGGCGAGCGAGTCGACGCGGTCGCGCAACCGGCTCGCCTGCCCCAGGTCGGCCACGGTCACCGCGTGCTCGGCCGCTCCGTCCGGACCGGCCTCCGCGACACTGCCCAGCGCGTACACCAGCGTGTCGTACGGCAACGGCTCGGCGAGCGTGTCGACCTCCAGCAGGCGGCCGCGCAGGTCCAGAGTCTCGACCGTGCCGACGACAAGCTCGGCGCCCTCGGCACGCAGCAGGTCCCGCAATGCGTACTCGCGCGGACGGTAGCCCGCGGCCACCTGGTGCAGCCGGACCCGCTCGACGAACCGCGCGCGCGGGTTGACCACGGTCACCGACGCCTCGGGCAGCAACCGGGCGAGGCGGCGTGCCGGCCTGAGTCCGGAGTAACCGGCGCCGATGACCACGATGCGGTGAGCCATCTTCCCTCTCCTTCTCCACTGGTATGGACACCGGTTGAACCGGATGGGGCGCGCGAAGCTGACAACACCCGGCTGCGACCGTGCTCATAACAGCTGTGTGGACAGGAAAGTGAGCTTGTCGGGATTGGCGACGATCTTGATGCCGGTGATGCGGTCGGGACCAGGCTCAAGCACCACAGCCAACAGCACGCTGTCCCCCACCACCGCGACCAGACCCGGCTGGTGTTCAGTTCGGTGACGACAACCCGCAGTCCCGCTACCTCGCGGCTCGCGGCTCGTGGCTCGTGGCTCGTGGCTCGTGGCTCGTGGCTCGTGGCTCGTGGCTCGTGGCTCGTGGCCCACCGTGTCGCATTCACCATCCCGTCTCACGTGCCCCGGAAGGGTGTACCGGCGCCGCGCCACGGGTAGCCAAGCGACGTGCGAAATCGGACATTGACGGCGACACCCGCGGCACCGGGCACCGAGGAGGAGGTCTCCCCCGCCCTGCCGCTCCCGAGAGGGCCGCTCTCCGCGGCGATCGTCACCGCCCTCGCGGGGAACCCGGGTGCGCGGCACCGGCTGCCCACGGACGTCACCGGCAGCCATGCGTACGGCGATGACGTGCAGTTGGCCTTGCAGATCTGCTACGAGCTGCACTACCGCGGTTTCGCGGGCGTCGACCCGGACTGGGAGTGGCACCCGGCGCTGCTACGCACCCGCGCCGCGCTGGAGGGACGGCTGCTTTCCGCGCTGCGCGCCGATGTGTCGGAGGGTGACGAGGTCGAAGACGTAGAAGGCGTGCTCGACGACCTGCTCGTCGAGCCCGTCAACGGCGGCGGCGTCAGCCACTGGCTGCGCGACGAGGGCACCTGGTGGCAGCTTCGCGAGTACCTCGTGCACCGCTCGATCTACCACCTCAAGGAGGCTGACCCGCACGCGTGGGTCATCCCCCGGCTACGCGGGCAGGCCAAGGCCGCGCTGGTGGCGGTGGAGTTCGACGAGTTCGGCGGCGGCAGGTACGAGCGAATGCACTCAAGGTTGTACGCCGAGCTACTCGCATCTGCGGGACTGCACGCGGGCTACCTGCACTACCTCGAACACGTCCCGCCGCAAGCGTTCGCGCCGGTCAACCTGATGTCGCTGTTCGGCCTGCACCGTGGCCTGCGTGGCGCACTCGTCGGACACTTCGCCGCCGCCGAGATCACCACAGCGCCCAGTGCGATGCGCATCGTCCGCGCGCTGGAACGGCTCGGCGCGCCCTCGGGCTGCCTGCCGTTCTTCACCGAACACGTCGAGGCCGACGCCGTGCACGAGCAGGTCGTGCGCCGCGAGGTCATCGGCGACCTGCTCGAGCGCGAACCCTGGCTGGCCGCGGACGTGGTGTTCGGGGTGCGGGCGACCGAACTGCTGGAAAGCCACCTCGCCGAGCACCTGCTCTCCCACTGGCGCTCGGGTGAGTCGTCGCTTCGGCTTCCACTCCGGTAGCGGCAGGAGCCGCGGCGCTCAGCGCTTTCGCCGGTGGCTGGTGTCGCAGAACGGGTAGGCCTTGCTCCGGCGGCACGCGCAGATGGCCACCTGGAAGCGTTCCGAGACGACGGTGGCGGCGCCGTTGCCGCCTTTCCCGTCTTTCCCCCCGGCTTCGCGGCCGTGCTCGCCGCTGGGCTGGACACGGATCTCGACGGGTCCCTCCACCAGGATGGGCCCGCCCGGCACGACGGTGACTCGCCTCGGCTCACGCCGACGGCTTGGTTCGGTCCGCACGGATCACCACCAACTCCTCCTCGCGCTGTCCGGGCTCGATGAGCCCGGCCCGTTCCAGGTAGGCCGTCCTGCCGCGCAGTACCGACCCGAACGGCAAAACGCGGCGCGCCACCACCGACGTCTTCAATCCCGACCCGCGAAGCCGGTCCTCGGTTCGGTCCACACCGCACAGCCTCGACTGCACCAGCAGCAGGAACCCGTGTGGTGCCAGCAGTTCGGGCACGGCGACGCACAGCGGATCGAGTACTGCCCTGCCGTCGGGCCCGGCGTCCCAGCGCGGGCAGCGCCGCCCACCGCCTGGCCACGGCACGTACGGCGGGTTGGCCAGCACCAGGTCGAACCGCCCCAACGGCCGCTCGGCGACATCGACGGCGTCGCCCCTGCTGGTACGCACGGGTAGCCGCCGAAGCCTCGCGTTGGCCCATGCCGTCACCAGCGCGCGGCGCGACACGTCGAGTGCCACCACCTCGGCCGCCCCGGCGCGGGCCGCCCGCAACGCGAGCGCCCCCGTTCCGGTCCCGATGTCCAGCACCCGGCCACGTGCGGGTACGGGGGCGGCGAGCATCGCGTCACAGAGCAGGCCGGTGTCCTCCTGGGGCCGGTAGACCCCAGGCGCCCTCAGTAAGACCACGCGGCTACTCGTCCCCGTCGTCCCCCGGCCAGGAGCCGGTCGCCTTCTCGTAGCCCGCGGCTCCAGCGCGGTCAACGGCGGCGCGGACCGCCCCCGCGACGGCGCCCTGCACCGCGGCGGCGGCGACCACCTCCCAGATCGAGAACCTGCGATCCATGGGCCGGGGCGCCTCGTCCTCGCCGCTGACCAGTCGCCACACCTTGCGGAACACGGCACCGGCGAGCAGTGCGCCGCCCGTGCTCACCAGCAGGCTCAGCGGCCGGTAGAGCACCTTCATCGCTTCGTCCTCCAGATCAGCACCCCGCCGACGACGAGCGCGGCGAGCGCACCGACAACGGCAAGCGGTACGGCGTTCTCACGCAGCCTGCTCACCGCGACCGACGACCGCAGCCGCACCTGTTCCCTTGCGCGCTGCGGCACGTTCAGCTTGTGCGCCAACGCCTGCGCGGTGTCTCCGAGTTCCTCGCGGGTGAGCTCGATATCGGTGCGTGCCTGCTCAACCGTTCGCGGAAAGTCCTCTGGCGTGCTCATTGCCGGAACCGCTCCCTGACGGTGTCGATATCCTTGCGCACGCTGTCGACCGCCTCCCTGGGTACCGGCGGGCTGGCGCGCCGCACCTGGCCCTTGCCGATGAGGCCGATCAGTCCGGCCAGCAGCAGCAGTCCGCCACCGATCACGAGTGCGGCCGCCCATGCGGGCAGAACGAGGGCGAGTGCGAGCACGGCCGCGGCGAGCATCGTGCCCGCACCGAAGAACGCGATCACCCCAGCAGCGCCCGCGAGTCCGGCGCCAACGCCGAGGCGCTTGCCCTTGCTCTGCAACTCTGCCATGGCGAGCTTCATCTCGTCCCGGACGAGCCTGCTCGTCTGCTCGGAGAGATCAGTGACAAGTTGCGCCACCGAGCGCTCGTCGACCATGGCGTCGTGCCGTTGATAGACCATGGCTCTTCCTCCCCTTCGTCCCGGGCTGTGCGCGCGGGCGCTGGTGAACGGTTTGCCCCGGCTCGGAGGGGGACAAACATCCCGCGAGAGGTCACACGGCGTTGTGTTGTCCGGCTACCGCCGGGTATCCGAACAAGACCATGCACAAGCGTGAACTCGCCGACTGGCTCGGTCACAGAACCAGCGGGCACGTCGAACTCCGCGTCTGCGCGGAGCCACGGCTGCTGCCGCTGCTGAGGTCGGTGGCGCGGATGGTCGCCTCGGGTGAGGGACTCGATCCCGACGCGGTCACCGACGTCACCGTGGCCGTCGACGAGGCGTACACGAGCCTCATCCAGCACTCGGTGCCAGGGGCAGTGCTCACCTGTCGTTACGTCGTCGCCGGTGGGTACCTGTGTGTGGCCGTGTCGGCCACGACGAGCCACGGCTCGGTGCCCGACAGCCGCACCTTCGGCTGGCGGGTGCTGGACGGAGTCACCGACGCGGTGTCCGCCTGGCGGCTGGAGCCGGATACGCTGCGCGCGATCGATCGCGTGGTGCACATCGACTTCGCCAAGCAGTTTGCCCGCGGCCGCGGCGGGTAGGCGCAAAACGTACGACCCAACCGCAACCATCGGGAACGGCCCGTGCGGTGGGTAACACGTCGCATGAGGCGCTGGTGTCGACCATGAGCGATGTTCCGGTCAACGTCGGCCACGGGTGGCGTCC
Organism: Saccharomonospora amisosensis; assembly: GCF_011761185.1. Classification (NCBI taxonomy): domain Bacteria; kingdom Bacillati; phylum Actinomycetota; class Actinomycetes; order Pseudonocardiales; family Pseudonocardiaceae; genus Saccharomonospora; species Saccharomonospora amisosensis. The sequence goes on from NZ_JAAOYM010000001.1 coordinate 3,814,506, forward strand.
ACGAGTCTCGTGGCTACAGCTCACGGCCCTGCTCATCGGGCTGTGGTATCTGGCGTTTGGCATCGCCGGATTCGTCAGTCACGGCACCACCATCGGGCCTGACGAAACGCGAACCGTGTGGGGTTTCGCCAACAGCGTGTTGCTGAACTTCTGGCATACGCTCATCGGCCTGCTCGGGGTGCTGGGCGCGTATCGGGAAGCGACCACTCGGGTGTTCGGCGTGCTGACGTTCCTCGGGTTCACCGGACTGACCGCCTACAGCATCCTCGCCACTGTCCTCACCGATCAGGCCGACCTGGCGAACGTGGCGGCCTCGAACGCGTGGTTGTACGGGTTCACCGCACTGGCCGGGCTGTTGCTCGCTTTCCTTCCGGTACGGCAGGAGGACCCGCGACGACATCGCTAGGCGTTTAACCACCGCTACCCGCGGGCACCTTGCCAAGCATGAGGCTGCTCGTGTGGCACGTCCACGGCTCCTGGACTTCCGCCTTCGTCCGGGGCGGCCACACCTACCTGCTGCCCACTGTGGACACAGCAAGGCCGTGGGGAAGGGGCCGCTGCGGCAGGGACTGGCCCGACTCGGCCGTGGAAGTGCCCTTCGAGCAGGTCGGCGGCGCGGGCGTGGACGCGGTGGTGTTGCAGCGGCCTGAGGAGATCGAACTCGCGCAGCGCCTGCTGGGGAAGCGGATCGGCAGCGAAGTGCCCGCCGTGTACGTCGAGCACAACACGCCGCGCGACCATGCCGCCACGAGCAGGCATCCGCTCGCCGATCGCGACGACATCCCGCTGGTGCACGTCACGCACTTCAACGAGTTGATGTGGGACAACGGGATCGCACCCACCGTGGTCATCGGGCACGGCATCGTGGACCCCGGCTACCGCTACACCGGCGAACTGCCGAGAGCGGCCGTGCTCATCAACGAGCCGGTGCGAAGGGGCCGGATAGTCGGTACCGACCTGCTTCCCGCGTTCGCCGAGGTCGCCCCCGTGGACCTGTACGGCATGGGGCTCGACGACCTGTCCATCCGCGGCGTCACCCCGGTCGGCGACCTGCGGCAGGAGGAACTGCACACGCGGATGGCGCGCGACCGCGTCTACGTGCACACGGCTCGCTGGACCTCGCTCGGCCTGTCCCTGCTCGAAGCCATGCACCTCGGCATGCCGGTGGTCTCGCTGGCGACCACGGAGGCCGCCACATCGGTGCCGTCCGAGGCCGGGTTCGTCTCCACCGACGTCACCGAACTCACCTCAGCGGTACACACGCTGCTCGAATCTCCCGACCTCGCGGCAGGGATGGGCAAGTCGGGGCGCGAGCACGCCCTCGCGCGTTTCGGGCTCGACTCCTTCCTGCGCGAATGGGACTCCCTGCTCGGCCGGCTTCTGCCGTGAACACACAGGAGGAAGCATGAAGATCTCCATGGTTTCCGAGCACGCCAGCCCGCTGGCCGCACTCGGCGAAGCCGACGGCGGAGGCCAGAACGTGCATGTCGCCGAACTGTCGGCGGGCCTGACCAGGGCCGGGCACGAGGTGACCGTCTACACGCGGCGCGAGGACGACGTCCAACCCGACGAGGTGCGCATGCCCGCCGGGTACCGCGTGGTGCATGTGCCCGCCGGGCCACGCAGGCACGTGCCCAAGGACGAGTTGCTGCCGCACATGGGCGAGTTCGCCCGCTTCCTGGAACGCGAGTGGCGCGGCGAGCGGCCGGACGTGGTGCACGCGCACTTCTGGATGTCGGGGGTCGCCTCGCTGCTCGCGGCCAAGGAGATGAACACCCCGGTCGTGCAGACTTTCCACGCGCTCGGTGTGGTCAAGCGGCGCAACCAGGGCCCGGCCGACACCAGCCCGGCCGACCGCATTCGCCTGGAACGCCTGGTGGGGCGCAACGCGGCCAGGGTGGCGGCCACCTGCTCCGACGAGGTGTTCGAGCTGGTGCGGATGGGATTGCCTCGATCCCGCATCTCCGTGGTGCCGTGCGGGGTGGACCTGGAACGCTTCACGCCACACGGCGAGCGTGCGCGAAGGGACGGCGGCCGCCACCGCGTCGTGGCCGTCGGCAGGCTCGTGCCGCGCAAGGGATTCGACATCGCCATCGCCGCGCTGCGCCACCTGCCCGACACCGAACTGGTCATCGCGGGTGGGCCGCGGGAGGGCAGGCTAGCCGAGGACGAGGAGGCAAGGCGGTTGCGGCACTGTGCCGCCCAGCACGGTGTCTCCGACCGGGTTCGACTGGTCGGCCAGGTCGCGCGGCCCGACGTGCCCGCACTGCTGCGCTCCGCCGACGTCGTGGTCACCACGCCGTGGTACGAGCCGTTCGGGATCGTGCCGCTGGAGGCGATGGCGTGCGGCGTGCCGGTGGTCGCTGCCGCCGTCGGCGGCCTCACCGACACCGTCGTGGAGGGCGTCACCGGCATCCACGTCCCCCCGAGGCAGCCGGACGCCGTGGCGACGGCGGTGCGCAAGCTGCTGTCCGACGGCGCGCTGCGCGACGCCTACGGCATCGCGGGCGCCGACAGGGCCCGGTGCCGCTACTCCTGGGACCGCATCACCACCGACACACTGCGCGTCTACGAACGCTGCGTGCCCAGCATCGCGCTGGACGAGGAAACCGGCTGAGACCGGCCGTGCGCCCGCGAGCCGGGGAGTGTGCGGCCCGCGGGCGCCGACCCCACAGTCAGGCCGGTGTCCTGCTGGAGACGTCGAAGGTCAGGTGGCCGTCCCGGACGGCGATACGGACCCGGTCGTTCTCGGCGACCTCGCCGTTGAGCAGCATCCGCGACAGCACGTTGTCCACCTCGCGCTGGATGGTGCGGCGCAGCGGGCGGGCACCGTACTCCGGCTGGTAACCCGCCTCCGCCAGCCAGCGCACCGCTTGCGGGTCGAACTCGACCTCCACGGCCTGCGCGTGTGCTTTGCGCCGCGTCTCCTCCAGCAGCAGCGACGTGACCTGCTCCAACTGCACCGCCGACAGCTTGCGGAACACGATGATCTCGTCGATGCGGTTGAGGAACTCGGGACGGAACGTCTCGCGCAGCCGTCGCATCAGCCGCTCCCGCAGCGGCTCGTCGGTGTCCTCCTCGCGTGAAGGAGCGAACCCGAGCGCGCCCTGCGTACCGCTGAGCACGAGCTCCGACCCGACGTTGCTGGTCATGATGAGCACGATGTTGGTGAAGTTCACCGTGCGGCCGCGCCCGTCGGTGAGCCTGCCGTCGTCGAGCACCTGCAACAGCATGTTGAACACGTCGGGGTGCGCCTTTTCGATCTCGTCCAGCAGCACCACCGAGTAGGGCCTCCTGCGCACCGCCTCGGTGAGCTGGCCCGCCTCCTCGTAGCCGACGTAACCGGGTGGCGCGCCGACAAGCCTGCTCACCGTGTGCCGCTCGCCGTACTCGGACATATCGAGCCGGATCATCCTGTCCTCGCTGCCGAACAACGCCTCCGCGAGCGCGCGGGCGAGTTCGGTCTTGCCGACCCCTGTCGGGCCGAGGAACAGGAAGCTGCCGGACGGCCGGTTCGGCTCGGCCAGCCCCGCCCTTGTCCTGCGCACAGCCTCGGAAACCGCTGCAACGGCGTCGTCCTGGCCGACGACCCTGCCGTGCAGGTGCTCCTCCAGGTGCAGCAGCCGCTCCCGTTCCTGCTGGGTCAGTTGCGCCACGGGAACGCCGGTGAGCCGCGAAACCACCTCGGCGATGTCGACGGCGCTCACCTCGGGCGCGCCCGTCACCCCGTTGCCACGCTTGGCCTCCGCGAGGCGGCCGCGCAGATCGTTGATCTCGTCTCGCAACGAGGAGGCTCGTTCGTAGTGTTCCTCGCTAACCGCCTGGTCGCGGTCTCGGCACAGTTGCTCCAGCCGCGCCTCCAGCTCACGCACCTGCTCGGGCTCTCGGCCCGTGCGCATCCGCACCCTCGCGCCCGCCTGGTCGATCAGGTCGATCGCCTTGTCGGGCAGGTAACGGTCGGTGATGTAGCGGTCGGAAAGCGACGCCGCCGCGTTCAGCGCCTCGTCGGTGAAGCTCACCTGGTGGTGCGCCTCGTACTGGTCACGCAGCCCGTGCAGGATCGCCAGCGTGTCCTCCACGTCCGGCTCCGGAACCAGGATCGGCTGGAACCGCCGTTCGAAGGCCGGGTCGTTCTCGATGTTCTCGCGGTACTCGTCGAGCGTCGTAGCGCCGACGATATGCAGGTCTCCCCTTGCCAGCGCGGGTTTGAGCATGTTGCCCGCCCCCATCGAGCCCTCCGATGCCCCCGCGCCGACCACGGTGTGCAGTTCGTCGATGAACACGATGAGCTTGTCCTTGTTCGACCGGATCTCGTCGAGCAGCTTGCTCATGCGTTCCTCGAAGTCACCCCGGTAGCGGGTACCCGCCACCATGGCGGTGAGGTCGAGTTGGATCACCCGCCGCTCGCCGAGCGTCTCCGGCACCTGCCCGTCCGCGATGCGCTGCGCGAGACCCTCCACGATCGCTGTCTTGCCGACACCGGCCTCACCGATGAGCACCGGGTTGTTCTTCGTCCGCCTCGACAGCACCTCGATGGTCTGCTCGATCTCGTCGTCGCGGCCGACCACGGGGTCGATCTCGCCGTCACGGGCCATCGCGGTCAGGTCGCGCCCATAGCTGTCGAGCGTGGGGGTGTCGCTGCTCGCCTGCTGCTGGCCCGCCCGAGCGGCGCCGGGCGTGGCGGTCGGGTCGGTGAAGGCCCGCTGCATCGTCTCCGGTGTCACGCCCGCCTCGCCGAGCAACCGGCCGACCTGCGACTCGTGGTTGGCCACCAGCGCCAGCAGCACATGCTCGGGACCGATGTAGGACGAGCGCAGTCCCCGCGACATCTGGTGTGCGTCCAGCAGCGTGCGCTTGGCGGCCGGGGTCAACACCGGGTGGGCAGCGGTGCGCCCGTGGCCACGTCCCGCCTCGCGCTCGACCCGGTCGGCGAGTGCGTCCGGGTCGGCTCCGGCCCGCTGGATCAGCTCCCTGCTGCCAGGGACCCGGGTCGCCGCCCACAGTAGGTGTGTGGAGTCCAGTTCGTTGCCGCCCCACTCCTCGGCCTTGCGCACGGCCGCCGAGACCAGCGCGAGCGCCTGCTCGCTCATCAGGCGCGTGATACCGGCCGCGGAGGGCCGCCTGCCCGGCATCGCGTTGCCGAAGAACTGGGCGAGCAGCTGGTCGAACGGGCTCGGACCTGGGTCGGCCCCGAAGAAGCCGGTCATGGGCACACTCCTTTGGCGAACGGTTGCTGACCGGGGCCTACCCGGTCGCCAGGACCGTCAACCCACGTAACGGCGTGCCACGGAGCTTCGCTGCGCGTGCTCGAGCGCGCGAAGCCCCCGCTCCACGCTGTCGGGCACGACCCGCCGCTGCCTGAGCACCCACGGCAACCCTCGCAGTGCCTCCAGCACGGCCGACGCGGTGGCGAGGTCGGCAGGTGCGGAGCGCAGCACGTCGGCGGTTCTGCGTGCGGCGCCGGGCACCGGCCTGCGCAGCCACAGCGTCCACAGCGTGTTGCGGATGCCCAGTTGCCTGCGCCGTCTCGGGTCCCGCAGCCGCGAGGGCGCGTGGTGGATCACCACGTCCTCGGCCCAGCACATCCACCAGCCTTGTGAGGCCAGATCGAGCGCGAGCAGTTCCTCCTCACCACCGAGCCACATCCTGGGGTTGAATCCGCCCACCTCGCGAAACGCCCGCACCCGCAGTGCGGTCAGGCCTGCCATGATGCCGAGCAGCGCGGGCCCAGGCAGCCAGTCCGGCCCCCGCACCGGCGAGTGGCGCAGCTCCGGAGTGATCGGGTCCTCGGTGAGGTCCGGCTCGACGAGGCAGCGGCCAGTCACCGATCCCAACCCCGGGTGGGCGTCCAACAGGTCGGCGGCGCGAGTGAGCGATCCCGGCTGCCAACGGGTGTCGTCGTCGCAGAACGCCACGTACGGGGTACGCACCTGATCGACAGCCACGTTGCGCGCCAGCGCACCCAGGTTCGTCTCGCAGGCAAGCAACGGCACCTGCGGGTGGTGGCGCGCGATCGCGTCGGCCGTGCCGTCCGTGGAGGCGTTGTCGGCGACGATCAGCGGCGCCGCGTCCGGCAGCGTGGTCATCACCTGCAGAGTCCGCAGCACCTCCTCGCGCCGGTTGTGGGTGATCAGCACGACGGTGACACGCGGCTCGCGGCTCATGTCAGCTCCCTGATCTGCGCTTCGACGTGCCGGGGAAGCCGCCTGCGCCTGCCGAGGGCGTGCGGCAGCCTGCGCAAAGCGCCCGCCGCGGCGGCAGGCTCGTTGAGCAACGGGCCGAGACTGCGCAGCAACTGCGGCACCGGCCTGCGCATCAGGGCGATCAACGCGTTGTTACGCAACTCCAGCCTGCGCCGCCACCGCGCGGGCGGCCGGGTCGTGGAGGGATGGTGGTGGGCCCGCAGTTGATCCACATAGCTCAGTGCCCATCCTGCTGCCGCAAGGTCGTAGGCGAGCAGCGTCTCCTCCGCCCCGAAGTGCAGCAGCTCGCTGAAGCCACCCACCTGGAGAAAGGCCTGCCTGCGCACGATCGCCGAGCAGGCGAGGAAGCCCAGCACCAGCGGGCCTGGCACATCCGGCGCGGTACCGAGCGGGCTGTCGGCCAGCAGCGCGCACACCGGGTCCGGCTCGGCCCGCGGCCCCACCAGCGTCGTCGCCGCGAGCAGGCCCACCCTGGGATAGGCGTCGAACAGCGTCTCCGCTCTCGGCAGCGCACCCTGTTCCCACCAGGAGTCGTCGTCACTGAACGCGACGTAGGGTGTCTCGGCGCGCCGCACCCCGATGTTGCGTGCCGCCACACCGGCGTTGCCTGCCAGGCTCACCAACCGCACTTCCGGAAAGTCCCGCCGTACCAGGGCCGCGGTGTCGTCGTATGAGCCGTTGTCCACCACGACGACAGGTGGCGTCGGCCGCAGCGCCCGCAACTCGCGCAACGACCGGTCCAGCTCGGCCGCGCGGTTTCGGGTCGCGATGACCACGGTGGTGCGCGCGTCGCTCATCCGAGAACCTCGCGAAGCAGCCCGGACACCAGTTCGGCACCGTCAGCGCGGCCACGCGCGGCCTCCCGCCGCCCGGCAGCCGAAAGGCACCACCGCCACCACGGTTCGAACGCCTCCGCGCCCGCGTCCTCGGCTGCCACCACCGCGGGCCAGTCGAGCGCGTGCCCCTGTGCGCTCACCTTGCCGCCGCCGGTGACCGGGTCGACGGCCAGCGCGGGCACCCCCGCCGACAGCGCGAGTACCAGGCCGTGCATCCGCGTGGTAACCACCACGTCCAGCCGTTCCACCAGCGACAGGAAGGCGTCAGGGGTCGCGCAGTGTCGCCAGTCGGCGGTCGCCAGCCGCGTCCGCAGCGGAATCCGCGCGCAGTCCAGTCCCTCGACCCAGGTCAGCAGCGCCTTGTGCACCTGTTCGTGCCTGCGCCGCTCGCCGTACTCCCGCTGGCCGGGCGCGAGCGCGATTCCCGCGACCGGTACCCGCGACGAGCGCGCCGAGACCGACAGATCGGGCGTGCCGCTCCCGTCGCCGTCCCTGGCGAGCACGCGGTGGAAGCCGGTGACCGCGGCAGCCGTCGGGTCGATCACCGACACCCCGACGGCGATGCGGCGGCAGCGTGCGTACCGCTCGTGCAGCCACTCCACCTGCTCACCGTGGGCGGGTCCACACGCGAACACCAGGTGCGTGTAGTGACCAGGGTCGGCATCGTCGAAATGGAGCACGCCAGGGCGGTATCCGGGACTCCACACCAGATCGGTTGGAACGCCTGCCGCACGCAGCGCGTCGGCGACACGGCGCATACTCAGCACGTCCCCTGCCGTGGCCTCACCGTGCAGGAAGCTCGGCCACCCTGTCACGAGCGCACGCATGCCGCGCGGACTACCCGTTACCCAAGGGTTTCACACCCGGCGGGCAGGGTAGCCGAGACGCCATGGCTAATCGGTTCGGGCACGCGCTGGTAACCGGCGGCGCCGGGTTCCTCGGCTCACAGCTGTGCGAACGGCTGCTGGGAAACGGCCACCGGGTGACCTGTGTGGACAGTTTCGCGACAGGAAGGCCGGACAACATCGCGCACCTACACGGGCATCCGCGGTTCGAGCTCGTCGAGCACGACATGACGCGACCGGTCGAAGGCAGCGCCGTACCAACCGATGTAGACCTGGTGTTCCACCTGGCCTCGGCGGCGTCGCCGAAGGACTACCAGCGACTCGCTATCGACACACTCCGCGTCGGCGCTCTCGGCACCGAGCACGCGCTGCGGCTTGCCGCCAACGCCGGTGCCCGGTTCCTGCTGACCTCCACCAGCGAGGTCTACGGTGACCCACTCGAGCATCCGCAACGCGAAACCTACTGGGGCAACGTGAATCCGATCGGTCCACGCAGCGTCTACGACGAGGCCAAGCGCTACGCCGAGGCACTCACCATGGCCTACCTGCGCGAGCACGGCACCAACGTGGCGATCGCGAGGGTGTTCAACACCTACGGGCCACGGATGCGGGCCGACGACGGCAGGGTCATCCCGGCCTTCATCACGCAGGCGCTGACAGGGCGACCGCTGACGGTGGCGGGGACCGGGGAGCAGACCCGCTCGGTGTGCTACGTCGACGACACCGTCGGCGGGCTGCTGAGCCTGGCATACAGTTCACTGCACGGCCCCGTGAACATCGGCAACCCTGACGAGCTTTCGGTGCGGCGCATAGCCGAGGAGATCCTTTCCCTGACGGGAGTGTCGGTGGCGGTCACGACGGTGGAAGGAGCTGTCGACGACCCCAGACGCCGCTGCCCGGACATCACCCTCGCCCGAGCAGAACTCGGCTGGCTGCCCAGTGTCGGGTTGCGGGAGGGGCTGAACCGCACCATCGCCTGGTTCGCCCGAAACGCCGTCGCCGACCACGTCTCAGCGTAGCCACCAACTCGGCCGTCACGTGTTCTCGTTCACAGCAAGTAGCGACGTCCTGGGGTTTTGCACCGCAACGGTTTAGTCGTCGCTGCGCCGGGTAGCGGTTTACTGGCGGTCGCGATCGCGACCGAACTGCCACAGCCGGGAGGTAACCAGGTGCGAATACTCGGCATCAACGCCGTTTTCCACGACCCGGCCGCCGCACTGGTGGTTGACGGCGAGATCGTCGCCGCAGCGGAAGAGGAGCGGTTCAGCAGGCGCAAGCACGGCAAGGAAGCCGTTCCGTTCTCGGCGTGGGAACAGCCACGGCACAGCGCCAACTGGTGCCTGCGGCACGCCGGTCTCGCGGCGTCCGACCTGGACGCGGTCGCCTACTCATACGATCCGACACTCGTCGACGAGACGCTGCCCGGAACCGACCAGGGCGGCTGGGAGAAACTGCGCACCCTCTACGCGCGCCGCGCACCCGCCTTCCTCAAGACGGCACTTCCCGGCCTGGACCCGGGCAAGGTGCGGTTCGTGCGGCACCACGTCGCGCACGCCGCCTCGGCCGCGCTGGCCGCGCCGTTCGGCGACTGCGCGGTGCTGACTTCCGACGGCCGCGGCGAGTCGGAGTCCTATGTGTCCGGTGAGTACCGGGAGGGAAAGTTCGTCGAGCTGGCGAACCAGCCGCTGCCCCACTCGCTCGGACTGACCTATGAGGACGTGACGCAACATCTGGGGTTCAAGCGTTCCAGCGACGAGTACAAGGTGATGGCGCTGGCCTCGTACGGCACGCCGAGATTCCTGCCGCGGCTGCGGGAGCACATCCACGCGGGTGCGGACGGTGGGTTTCGCACCGGCCCGATCGACTGGAGCCAGTTCGCCCCCGAACGGGCCCCCGAAGGCGAAATGCTGCCCGAACACGCCGACCTCGCCGCGAGCGTGCAGCGTGCCGTCGAGGACGTGCTGCTTGATCTCGCCCGCTGGCTGTACGAGCGCACCGGGCGCCGCGACCTGGCGATGGCGGGCGGAACCGCGCTGAACTGCGTGGCCAACACCCGGCTGCACGCGGAAAGCCCGTTCGAGCGGGTCTGGGTACAGCCCGCGGCGGGCGACGCCGGAACCGCACTGGGGGCCGCGCTGCAACTCGCGGCCGACCTCGGGGAGTCCACCCGGCCGATGCTGGCAGCCGACCTCGGCCGCGACTGGCCGGAGGAGGAGATACGGGAATGGCTCGACACCGCCAGGGTTGCCTACGAGCGGCCACGCGACATCGCCGAGACCGCGGCCGAAACACTCGCCGAGGACGGCATCGTGGCGTGGTTCCAGGGCCGCGCCGAGTTCGGCCCACGCGCGCTCGGCCACCGCTCCCTGCTCGCACATCCTGGCAGAGCGCAGAATCTCGAACGCCTCAACGATGTGAAGGGCCGCGAGCAGTTCCGCCCCGTCGCTCCGATGGTGCTGGCCGAAAGGGCGGCCGAGTTATTCACCCGCGGACCCGTTCCGAGTCCCTACATGCTGTTCGTGCACGACGTCGAACCCTCCTGGCGCGACCGCATCCCCGCGGTGACGCATGTGGACGGTACCGCCCGTATCCAGACCGTGGACGGTGACGCCGAACCGCTGCTCGCCAGGATGCTGCGCGGCTTCGAGCGGCGAACCGGGCTGCCAACCGTGGTCAACACCAGCCTCAACACCTCGGGGCGCCCGATGGTCGACGACCCCAGGGACGCGCTGGAATGCTTCGGATCCGCGCCGATCGACCTGCTCGCGATCGGACCGTTCGCCGTGCGGAGGACCGCGTGATGGGCAGCCGGAACGGGGCCGTCACCGTCGTCATCCCAACGACGGGCAGGGACAGCCTCGCCGCCCTGTTGCGTGCGCTCGACACCGCCACCGGCCCACCCCCCGCCGAGATTCTGGTGGTCGACGACCGCCCAGCGGGGCAACCGCTGCCGCTGCCTGCGACAAGGCTTGCGGTGCGCGTGCTGCGCTCCGGTGGCCGAGGGCCCGCGGCCGCGCGCAACACCGGCTGGCGGGCGGCGCGCACCGAGTGGGTCGCTTTCCTCGACGACGACGTGCTGCCCGACGACGACTGGCCGAGCGCGATCGCCGACGACCTCACCGGGCTCGACGACGATGTCGCGGCCTCCGTCGGCAGGATCGTCGTGCCGCTGCCGCGCGAGAGGCGGCCCACTGACGACGAGCGCGACACGCTGGCGCTGATCCGCTCGCGGTGGATCACCGCGGACATGGCATACCGGCGTGCGGTGCTGGTGGAGGCCGGTGGCTTCGACGAGCGATTCCCACGCGCCTACCGCGAGGACGCCGACCTCGCGTTGCGGGTGCGAAAGGCGGGTTACGCCATCGCCGAGGGTGCGCGGACCACCAACCACCCGCCGCGCAACGGTGACTTCTGGGCCAGCGTGCGCAGGCAGCGAGGAAACGCCGACAACGCGCTGATGCGCCGCAAACACGGCCCCGGCTGGCGCGCCAAGGCCGGAGAGGGCGGCGGCAGACTCGGCAGGCACGCGCTGACCACGCTCGCGGGTGCCGCCGGAGTCGGGCTGCTCGCCATGGGACGTACCGGACCCGCGGCCATGGCCTGCGGCATGTGGGCAGGCCTGACAACGCAGTTCGCGGGCAGGCGCGTGGCCGACGGTCCGCGCACGCCCGCCGAGATCGCCCGCATGGCCGTCACCAGCGCGGTTATCCCACCCGTCGCATGCGCGCACCGGCTGCGCGGTGAACTCGCCGCCAGCCGGCACAGTGCGGTGCTGTTCGATCGCGACGACACCCTCATCGAGGACGTCCCCTACCTCGACGACCCGGAGAAGGTACGGCCGATGCCTGGCGCGGAGCAGGCGCTGGACCTGCTTCGCGAGGCGGGCGTGCTGGTCGGCGTCGTCAGCAACCAGTCCGGAGTGGCTCGCGGGCACATCACACGCGAGGAGCTGTGGGCGGTAAACGAGCGGGTGGACGAGCTGCTGGGCCCGTTCCACGCGTGGCAGCTGTGCCCGCACGCGCCCGACGACGGCTGCGCGTGCCGCAAGCCGAAACCGGGGCTCGTGCTGCGCGCCGCGGGCGCCCTCGGGGTGCGCCCGCGGCGTTGCGTCGTCATCGGCGACATCGGCGCGGACGTGGCCGCTGCCGCGGCGGCAGGGGCGCAGGCCGTGCTCGTTCCAACCGCCCGCACCATGCCCGGCGAGATAGCGGAGAGCCGCCGCGACGCCCACGTCGCGGCGGACCTGCCTTCGGCCGCCCGGCTGGCCATGGAGTTGCTATGAGCGGCAGGGTCCTCGTCGCACGGCTCGACAGCGTGGGCGACGTCCTGCTGGCGGGCCCGTGTGTGCGCGCCGTCGCAGCGGGGTCCGAGCAGGTGACCCTGCTCGCGGGCCCGAGGGGCCGCGCGGCCGCGCGGCTACTTCCCGGCGTCGACGAAGTGATCGAGTGGTGCGCGCCGTGGATCGACCCCGATCCGCCCGAACTCACCGCCGAGTCGGTGGAAGCCCTCACCAAGCAGCTGCGCGACCTTCGGCTGGACGCGGCGCTGATCCTCACCTCGTTCCACCAGTCACCGCTGCCGCTGGCGGTTGTGCTTCGCATGGCTGGCGTGCCCTGGATAGGCGGAATCAGCGAGGACTATCCAGGGTCGCTGCTCGACCTGCGGCACCGCGTCGACGGCGACCCGCCAGAGGCACGGCGCGCGCTGTCGCTGGCGCGCGCCGCGGGGTACGAGCTGCCGGAGGGCGACAAGGGCCTGCTCGCGGTGCGGGGTCCGCTGCCCGACACCCGAGAGCTGGCCGGCCCGCCCGGCTACGTCGCCGTGCACGCGGCCGCATCAGTGCCCGCTCGGCAACCCACGGCTGAGCGGACCCGCGCCATCGTGCACGCGCTCGCCGAAGCGGGGCATCGCGTGGTGGTCACGGGATCGCAGGACGAGCGCGAGCTCACCGCCTTCGTGGCGGACTGTCGCGCCACGGACCTCGGCGGGGCCACCGACCTTCGCGAGCTGGCCTCCGTACTCGCCTCGGCCCGCGCCGTGGTGGCACCCAACACCGGCCCGGCACACCTGGCCGCCGCCGTTGGCACGCCGGTGGTGTCGCTGTTCGCGCCCGTCGTTCCCTCCGCCCGCTGGGCACCCGACGGCGTCGCGACGATCCTGCTCGGCGACCAGGAGGCCCCGTGCAAGGACACCAGGGCAAGGCGCTGCCCCTTCGAGGGGCACCCGTGCCTCGCGATCGACGCCACCGAGGTGGTCGACGCCGTCGCCACCCTCTGCAACGCGCACGACGACCGTCGCGTCGGCACAGGACCCACTGGAGGTGTGTCGTGATCGAAGAACACTTCACCGCACTGCACGGTGCGCTGGACAGGACGCGGACCGCGGTGCCGACGATCAAGGTGTGGGGTGCCCACCTCGCCACTGTGCTCGCCGACGGCGGCAGGTTGCTCGCCTGCGGCAACGGCGGCAGCGCCGCCGAGGCTCAGCACCTCACCGGCGAACTCGTCGGCAAGTTCCTCAGCGACCGGCAACCACTGTCAGCTATCGCGCTGCACGCCGACACCTCGGCAGGCACGGCGATCGTCAACGACTACGGCGAGCACGAGTTCTACGCGAGGCAGGTGCGCGCCCACGGCAGATCCGGTGACGTTCTGGTCGCGCTGTCCACAAGCGGCCGCAGCCAGAACGTGGTCGCCGCCGCGAAGGTCGCCCACGAGCTCGGCATGGTCACCTGGGCACTGACCGGCCCAGCGCCCAACCCGCTCACCGCACTGTGCGACGACGCTATCGCGGTGGAGGCCGGCAGCGTGGCGACGGTGCAGGAGGTGCACCTTGCGGTGGTGCACGCGCTGTGCACACGGATCGACGAGTCACTGGGGGCGCGGGCATGAGGCCGCTGGTCGTTGTCGGCGACGCGCTGCTCGACGTTGACGTCGAGGGCCGCAGTGACCGGCTGTGCCCGGAAGCTCCGGTTCCGGTCGTGGACGCCGAGGGCGAGTGGGTGCGACCTGGAGGGGCAGGCCTCGCGGCCGCGCTGCTGGCTACCCGGACGGCACCGCGGACGCTGCTGGTCACCGCACTCGGCGACGACGACACGGGGCGGCGCCTCGCCGAGTTGCTCGCCCACGACGTGCGGGTGCTGCGACTGCCGCTGGAAGGGGAGACGGTGCGCAAAACGCGGGTCAGGGCGGCAGGACAGTCGCTGGTGCGCCTCGACACCGGTGACGGGCGCGCGGCGCAGGCGCCGCTGCCCGCGAACGTCGAGCGGTCGCTTCGCGACGCGGGCGCCGTCCTGGTCTCCGACTACGGGCGGGGCGTGGCGGCCCACCGGGGGCTGCGGCGGCTGCTCACCGACCTGGCCAGGCGCATCCCCGTGGTGTGGGACCCGCACCCGAGAGGACCAGCTCCCGTGCCTGGGGCCACGCTCGTCACCCCCAACGATCGCGAGGCGCTGGGTTTCGTGCCCGGCTGCGGCGGACCCGAGCAGGCCGCCGCGACCTTGCGCCGGGAGTGGGCGTGCTCGGCGGCGGCGGTGACGGTCGGCGCGAACGGAGCCGTGCTCGCCGACGGCGACTCCGGCAGCGTCCGGATTCCGGTGCCGACCGGCGCGGCCGCGACCGGGCAGCGGCCGGACACCTGCGGGGCGGGCGACCGCTTCGCCAGCGCCGCCGCGGCGGCTCTGCTGGAGGGGGCCGACGTGACGCAAGCCGTACGTTCGGCGGTGGAGGCCGCGTCACGGTTCGTCGCCGCGGGCGGAGCGTCGGCACTTTCGGTTGAGGAATCCGCCCTGCCCCGCGTGGACGGCGACGCGTTCGATCTCGCCGAGCGGGTGCGCAGGCAGGGCGGCCGCCTCGTCGCCACCGGAGGCTGCTTCGACCTGCTGCACCCCGGACACGTGAGCCTGCTGAGGCAGGCGCGGTCCCTCGGTGACGCCCTCGTGGTCTGCCTGAACTCCGACGATTCGGTGCGCCGGTTGAAAGGCCCTGGCAGGCCGGTAGTGCCGGAGGCCGACCGAGCAAGGCTGCTGGCGGAGCTGGCCATTGTGGACGCCGTCGTTGTCTTCGACGAACCGGCTCCCAGCCAGGTGCTGAACCAGCTGCGGCCGGACGTCTGGGTCAAGGGCGACGACTACGCGGGTGCGGACCTGCCCGAGGCCGACGTGGTGCGCCGCCATGGCGGCGAGGTGGTGCTGGTGCCCACCGTGGACGGCTACTCAACCACCCGGCTGCTGCAGGACGCGGGCCGGTAGCGAATGCGGGAGGCAGACATGAACGTACTGATCACAGGCGGTTCCTCCGGGCTGGGCGCCGCGACGGTCGATGCGGTGCTCGCCGAAGGCGGCACCCCGCTCGTCATCGACAGGGCCGCTCCACCCGCCGATGTCCCGTACGCGCTGGCCGACCTCGCCGACACGCCGTCGGCGGAGAGCGCGGTGCGGGAACTGGCCGAGCGCGTGGGCGGCCTCGACGCGGTGTTCACGGCGGCGGGCATCGATTCGCCCGGCGCGCTTGGCGCGGTACCCGCCAAGGAGTGGGAGCGAGTGGTGCAGGTGAACCTGCTCGGTACGGCCGCGGTCGTACGCGCGGCGCTTCCCTACCTGGAGCGCTCCGGCGGCACCGTGGTCACCTGCGGGTCCACGCTGGGCCTTCGCTCGGTTTCCGACGCTACCGCCTACTGCGCTTCGAAGGCAGGCGTAGCCGCGTTCACCCGGGCACTCGCCGCGGAAACCGCGGGAAGGGTCGGGGTGACGCTGCTGGTCCCCGGCGGTATGGACACCGCGTTCTTCGACGGCCGCGACGAGCAGTACAAGCCGCCACCCGGCGCCAAGCTGAACCGACCGGAGGACGTCGCGGCCTCCGTGCTGCACGCGTTGCGCACCCCGGCGGGTTGCGAGGTGCGTGAGTTGGTGGTGTGCCATTCGGAAGAGGGCTCGTGGCCGTAACGCTGGTGCTGCGCGCGCTCGGGCTCGGCGACCTGCTGACCGCCGTGCCCGCACTGCGGGCGCTGCGCAGGCACCGGGAGCAGCGACTGGTGCTGGCTGCGCCCGCCGCGCTGGCGCCGCTGCTGCCGCTGACAGCGGCGGTGGACGAACTGCTTCCCACGCCCGGCCTCGGCGAGCTGCACTGGCAGGCCTCACCTCCCGACCTGGCGGTCAACCTGCACGGCAGCGGCCCGCAGAGCACCAGCGACCTGCTGGCCGCCCGTCCCCGCGCGCTGCTAACCCACCGCCACCCCGACCGACCCGAGGTGGAGGGTCCCGCGTGGCGGCCGGACCTGCATGAGGTGGACCGCTGGTGTGCGCTGCTGGAGTGGCACGACATCCCCGCCGACCGTGACGACCTCACCCTTGCCGAACCAGCCGTGACCAGCCCCGCCCCCGGCGCCGTGGTGGTCCATCCTGGAGCCGCGTACCCGGCGCGCCGCTGGCCACCGCGGCGGTTCGCGGCCGTGGCGGCCGAACTCGCGCACAGCGGGCATGAGGTGGTGGTCACGGGCAACGTCGCCGAGCGGCCGCTTGCCACCGAGGTGGCGCGCCGCGCGGGGCTACCCGCCGACGCCGTACTCGCCGGCCACGACCTCGGCTCACTGGCCGCACTTGTCAGCAAGGCCGCCCTGGTCGTGTGTGGCGACACCGGCGTCGGGCACCTCGCAACCGGCTACGGCACACCGTCGGTGCTGCTGTTCGGCCCGACACCACCCGCGCTGTGGGGCCCGCCCGAGGCCAGGTCGCGACATGTGGCGCTGTGGGCGGGCCACACCGGCGACCCGCACGGCCGAACCCCCGACCCCGGGCTGCTGCGCCTGACCACCGACGAGGTGCTCGCAGCGGCACGCGGCCAACTCTGGGAGGTCAGCCATGTCTGACATGCCTGAACCGCCCGTCGAAGGCACCGAGAACGCCCACGTCGGCGTGGTCGGAGCGGGGTACGTCGGGCTCACCAGCGCGGCCTGCCTCGCCCGGCTCGGGCACACCGTCACCTGCGTCGACGTCGACACCACGAAGGTGGCCGCGCTGCGGAGCGCGCGGGTTCCCATCGCCGAACCGGAGTTGCACAGGCTGGTGAGCGAGGGCATCAGCACCGGCAGGCTGTGGTTCGCCAGCGAACTGGCTTCGGTCGCCCGAAGCGATGTGGTGATGCTGTGCGTGCCCACACCCGCGCGAAGCGACGGCACGGTGGACCTGGGCGCGTTCGATGTCGCGCTCGACGCGCTGCGCCACACCCTCGACCCGCGGGCGGTTGTCGCGGTGAAGTCCACCGTGCCGGTCGGCACCACCGCCCGCGCCGAGGGGTTGCTCGGTGCCGCCTCGGTCAGCAACCCGGAGTTCCTTCGGGAGGGGCACGCGGTGTGGGACTTCCTGCATCCCGATCGCATCGTGCTCGGCGCGACGCGGAAGGAAGCCGCGGAACGGGTGGGCAGGCTCTACCGGGGGCTGGACGCGCCGGTGATTCACACCGACCCGGCCAGTGCGGAACTGGCCAAGTACGCGAGCAACGCGTTCCTCGCGCTGAAGCTGTCGTACGTGAACGTGCTCGCCGAGCTGTGCGAACACCACGGCGCGGACATCACGCACGTCGCGCATTCGATGGGGCTCGACGACCGGATCGGCCCCGCGTTCCTCGCCCCCGGTCCCGGCTGGGGCGGCTCCTGCCTGCCCAAGGACACCAGTGCACTGCTGCACGCGGCCGAGTGCGCCGGGGTCGACTTCGCCATGCTTTCCGACGCGGTGGCGGCCAACTCCCACCAGCACGAGCGCGTGGTGCGCAAGGTGCGGCTGGCCGTGACCGGCTCGGCGGACGGCAGCTTGCGTGGCATCCGGCTGGGACTGCTGGGGCTGACGTTCAAGGCGGGCACCGACGACCTGCGTGACTCACCCGCGCTCGCGGTGGCCGAGCGGCTCGCCGACGAGGGTGCCTCGTTGACCGGCTACGACCCCGGCATCCGGGGGTCGAGGGATCTGGGACGTATCCAGCTCGTCGACGAGCCCGCGCTGGTGGCCAAGGACGCCGCGGCGGTGGTCTTGCTCACCGAGTGGCCGCAGTTCCGCGAACTCAACTGGCCGCAGCTGGCCCAGCTCACCGAGCACGCCACCGTGGTCGACACGCGGAACCTGCTCGATCCTGCCGAGTTGACCGCGGCGGGCTTCGCCTACCACGGGCTCGGCAAACCCCTGCGGTGACGCCCTGCGGTGCCCGGCGGCTCGCGGCGCGCCGCCGGGCACGGAAGGCGGGTTCAGACCGTCGGATTCAGGACCGGCGGCGTGCCACGTCAACCTCCGAGACGATCCCGACGAGTTCCGGACCGTCCATCACCGGCAGTCGCCGCACGTGGTGCCGGGACATCTGCTCGAGCGCTTCCTCCACGTCGGCGTCCGCGCGCACCGTGTGCAGCTCGCCCTCGACGAGTTCGCCGACGTGCACGGCCATCGGGTCCTTGCCTTCCGCGAGCACCTTCACCACGATGTCACGGTCGGTGACGATGCCCTTGAGTCGGTTGTCCTCGCCCCGCACCGGCAGCGCCCCCACGTTGTTGCGAGCCATGATCCGAGCTACTTCGGACACCGCCTCGCTGGTGTCCACGAACTTGGGATCGCTGGTCATGATGTCGCGCACCTTGGTAGAAGTCGTCACGGTGGGTCACTCCTTGCGTCGTCGACATGTCCGTTCGGGGAATACCCGACCCAACGGGGTTTGCACCCCAGACCGTTCTCGCTACGCTCAGGTTCCGTCGGGCGGTTAAACAGCCAGCGGCCACGACGGCGATCCTCGAACAGCGCACTCACCGCTGGAGGTGCCGTGCCCGAGCTATCACACTCCGACATTCCACTGCACACACCCGCATTGGACGTTCGGACGCAGCAGCGTGGACAGACCGTCATCGTGAAGGTGCACGGGGAGATCGACCTGAGCACCGGTGGCGGGCTGGAGCGGGAACTGCGGCAGGCGTTGGCCGCTACACAGCCACCCCATCCGCTCGTCGCCGACCTGGCCGAGGTGAGTTTCATCGGTTCGTCCGGACTGGCGGTGTTACTCGAAGTGAGCAGGATCGCCGAGGAGCAGGGCACGCAACTGCGGGTGGTGTCCGCCCGGCGCGCGGTCCGCAGGCCGGTGGAGGCCGCGGGCCTGCAAGGCACGCTGCGACTGCACCCCACGCTGGAGTCGGCCCTTACCGGCACGGCCTGAAGGCTCGTCCGCCGAGGTTGCGTAGGCCGAAGCCGGGTACCTCGTCTGGTATGACGTCACACAACCGGCGTTGGGCAGGGCAGCTTCGCAGGCAGGCGTGCTCGGTGCCGGACCTGAGCCGGGTCGCGCGGGATCACCTGCCGGGATCGCGCGGGGCGGCGTCGTTCGAGTTCACCTTCGCCGGGCCGCTACACCTGGTGCTGCCCGTCGTCGGGCAGTTGCGGGTGGAGGCCGACGCCATCGAGGTGCATTACGGACCGTGGTGGTTTCGCACTCCGCGGTCCAACCTCGCGGCAGTGCGGGCGCGGCCGGGTCAGGTGTCGCTGACCTTCCGCGATCCGGTGCACGGTCACGAGCCGGTGGGCGTGCGACACCACGAGTTGGCGCTGGCGGTCGATGATCCCGACCGGGTGGCGCGGTCCCTGCTTCGCGCACCCAACGCCAACGGCCGCCCGCGAACCCGGGGTACCTGCGGCCGCGGCGAACAGCGGTCGAAGCGGTGAGCCGCGTCCGATCCGTTCAAGCCGACCGCCCATGCTCGCGGGCACGATTCGGCTCATGACCATCGACCTCGCGGCCGCCGAGACCTTCCTCCACACCCATGCCCGCCTGCTCGACCGGCACCGCCTGCGCCTGCTGCTCGGTGACGGTGACGAGCAGGCCGCGGTGAGCGCCCTGCTCGGCTACCGCAACACCGACGGCGGCTTCGGCAACGGCCTTGAACCCGACCTGCGGGCGAGGCAGAGCCAGCCCGCCTGCGCGCTGCACGCGTTCGAAGTGTTCGCCGACATCGCACCCGCCACAAGCGGTCACGCCGCGCGGCTGTGCGACTGGCTGGCCGGTGTGACACTCGCCGACGGCGGACTGCCGTTCGCGCTCCCGGTCGGCAACCCGGCCGGATGTGCGCCGTTCTGGCTGGCGGCCGACCCGAACACCTCGTCGTTGCAGATCTCGGCGATCGTCGCGGCGAACGCGCACCAGGTGGCGCGACACGATCCCGAAGTGGCGGCGCATCCGTGGCTGGCCAGCGTTACGGACTACTGCGAGTCCGCGATCCGTGCCGTGCGCGACCGCACCCCACACGCGATCGAGTTGGCCTTCGCGGTGCGCTTCGTCGATGAACTGCACGCCAGCGCGCCCGCCCGCGGCGAGGAGTTGCTCGCACTGCTGGCGCGGCACCTCCCTGCCGACGGGCTGGTACACGTGCGGGGCGGGACCGAGGAGGAGTTCATGCGCCCGCTCGACTTCTCCCCGCTACCCGGCATACCGTCACGCGAACTGTTCCGCTCCGAGGTCATAGAGTCGGAACTTGACGCCTTGGCGCGACGACAACAGGATGACGGTGGCTGGCCGGTCGACTTCAACAGCTACTCCCCTGCCGCTCGCCTGGAATGGCGCGGCTACGCCACCGTGCAGGCGGTGTGGATCCTGCGCGGAAACGGCCTGCTCCCTCGGTCACCTCAGCGGGCAGGCGGCTGAGCGGACCGGAAAGCGCCGCGACCGGTCTACCCGATCGCGTGCAGGCGGACTGCGTGCGCGGCCGAGCGTTCGTAGCATCCGGGTGTGGCGCTACTCGGCCGGATGACGCGGCGGCAGCAAGCGATCATGGCGGCCTCCGTCATCAGCAACGGGATGATGTTCGCCACGTTGTCCAGTGTGTCCGTCGCGCTGCCTGAGATCCAGCGCGAATTCGACGTCAGCCGCTCCGCGATCAACTGGGTGATCGCGGGAGCACTGCTGCCGCTGGCCTCGCTGGTGCTGGTCGGCGGCAGGCTCGGCGACCTTTTCGGCAGACGAAGGATGTTCCTGATCAGCGTCACCGGGTTCGGGCTGGCTTCCGCGTTGTGCGGGCTCGCGCCGGGGGAAACCCTGCTTGTCGCGGGCAGGGTCGGGCAGGGCCTCATGATCGCGATCGGTGCTCCGCTCGCGCTGGCCAACGTCACCGAGGCCTTCGAAGAGGAAGAAAAGGGCTGGGCGATCGGGGTGCTGTCGGCGGGTATCACGCTGGCGACGCTCAGCGCGCCGCTTGGCATGGCTCTTGTCGTCCAGTTGGCGAGCTGGCGATGGTTGTTCCTGCCGATCGCACCGGTATGCGCGCTGCTGGTGCTACTGACCTGGCGATACATGAGCGAGACGCGCGTTCCGCAAGGCAAATCGCTGGATCTGCGCGGGCTGGTACTGCTCGCGGCCGGGCTCACCATGCTGGCCGTAGGCAGCGAGCAAGCCGGGTACTGGGGCTTCGACTGGCGGACTTTCACGCTGGTGTCGGCCGGTGTGGCCACACTCGTCGCGTTCGGCTTGGCCGAACGCCGCGCGAAAGCTCCGTTGCTGCGGGTGGAGTTGTTGCGCAAGCGCGGGGTCACCGGATCGGTGGTGTGCCTGGCGGCCATGCAGTGGGCGGCGATCGGGTTCAGTGTCTACCTGATGCTGTACGCGCAGCAGGTGCTGGAGTTGGAACCACTCGCCGCGGGCCTGTTGCTGCTGGCGTCCGGGCTCGGTCCGCCGCTGTTCTCCTCACTGGCCGGTTGGCTGACCGACCGCGGTATGGCCGCGTGGCTTGTCGTCGGCGGGCTCGCGGTCGCGGCGCTCGCCCTGATCTTCACGGCTTCCGGTGTGCAGCGGTACCAGGACGTGCTGCTCATCCCGCTGTTCTTCGTGTTCGGCACCGCCGCCGCGTTCGTGTACACGCCGAGTTCGGCCAGCACGATGATCGCCGCGCCTGAGGCGGAGGAGGGTGTCGTCGCGGGCCTGACCATGCAGGCCCGACAGATCGGTAGTGTCGTCGGCATCACCGCCACCAGCGCCGTGCTCGTCGCCGTCGAGTGGAGGATGCGCGACGCGCTCCTGCTTGGACCGGACGCGTACTTCAGCGCGGAGCAGCGGCACGCGCTCGACGGGCTGCTATCGGACAGCGAAACCGGCAACCGGCTGCTGAACTCGCTTCCGCCGGGGCAACGGCCGAACGTGGTCGAGGCGGCCAAGGAGGCTTACGTGACGGGGCTGGAGACGGCGCTGCTGGTCAACGCGGGACTGCTGGCGCTCGTCGCGATGCTGGGATTCGTGTTGCTACGCCCCGTGTGGCGGCGGATCGAGCCGCCCGCGCTGGAAGATCTTGAGCTGCCGTTACGGTTGCGTGTCTCCGAACTGCGACCGCCGCGATACCGGCCCGCGTCGCAACCGCCTTCGTGGTAACCGGCCCCGGGTCGGGAGTGGACGGCAGGCCGGGACTGCCGGACACTCTCGACCTACGGATAGGTCAGAACCGCACGTTGGAGAGGTAGTCGAAGCCAACCTGTGCGCTGTGCAGCGCGTCGCGGGGCTGGTCGTTCTCGACGATGTACTGCTTCATCGGCCCGCGCCAGGTCCTTGCGAAGATCTCGGGAAAGTCGATCGTGCCCTCACCCAGGTCCGCGAAGGAGCCGTCGGCCGCCCTGTCCTTGACGTGGAACTGCCGTACCCTGCCGAACCTGCGCCAGTACTCCCGCACCGGGTCCGCGCCACCGGTGACCACCCAGTAAAGGTCGTACTCGAAGTGGATGTTGCGTGGATCGGTGTTCTCGGCGATCACGTCCATCGGGCGCACACCGTCGATGGGCTGGAACTCGTGCGCGTGGTTGTGGTAGCCGTAGGCGATCCCCGCCTTGCGGAACGCCTCGCCCGCGCGGTCCAGTCGCCGCGCGAACGCCGTCCACTCCTCGATGGTGGAGTAGTTGGCCCATGCGCAGTCGGCGACGCTGTAGCCGATGATCCTGGCGTCCTCGATGAGCTGGTCGACGTCCGCTCCGTCGAAGCCGACGTGCGCCGAGGTCGCGCGAAGGTGGTACCGGTCGAGCAGCGCGCGGAACTCGGTGGCCGAACGCCCGTAGGTCCCCGCGAGTTCCACCGAGCGGTAGCCGATGTCGGCGAGCGCCTCGAGAGTGCCCTCGGTGTCCTCCCCAAGCACGTCTCGCAGGGTGTAGAGCTGGATGCTGATCCGGTCCTTCGGGATTCGCCTGGTGCGTGGGTGGTCGACGGCAGCCGCGGTGGCGGGCAGCGCCGCGGTGAGCCCGACGGCCGCCGCCCCCGCCGCGGCCGTGCGGAGCAGGTGCCGCCGCGAGAGTGGGTTCCTGGCGTTGTCATTCATCACTCGAATTCCCTTCGGTGCTGAACGCGGCGTCGAATGTCGCCGCTGGTTTGTCGAAAAGCACGTCCTTGATGTAGGTCACGGCCTCGGCAGCGCCGCGCAGCCGGTCCATGCCGGCGTCCTCCCATTCCACGGAGATCGGGCCGGTGTAGCCGATCGCGTTCAGCGCGCGGAACGCCCCCTCCCAGTCGACGTCACCGTGCCCTGTGGACACGAAGTCCCAGCCCCTGCGCGGGTCCGCCCACGGCAGGTGGGAACCGAGCCTGCCGTTACGGCCGTCGAAGCGCTTCTTGGTGTCCTTGCAGTCGACGTGGTAGATGCGGTCGGCGAAGTCCAGGATGAAGCCGATCGGGTCGAGGTCCTGCCACACGAAGTGTGAGGGGTCCCAGTTAAGGCCGAACGCGGGGCGATGACCGACGGCTTCGAGCGCCCGCTTGGTGGTCCAGTAGTCGTAGGCGATCTCGGAAGGGTGCACCTCGTGGGCGAAGCGCACACCGACCTCGTCGAACACGTCCAGGATCGGGTTCCAGCGGCCGGCGAAGTCGGCGTAGCCGTCGTCGATCATCGGCTGCGACACCGGCGGGAACATCGCGACGTACTTCCAGATCTTGGAGCCGGTGAACCCGACAACGGTGTCCACCCCGAGCTTCGCCGCGGCCCTCGCGGTGTCGGCGACCTCGGCGGCGGCGCGCTGCCGCACACCTTCCGGTTCGCCGTCGCCCCAGATCCGCGAAGGCAGGATGTTGCGGTGCCGCTCGTCGATGGGGTCGTCGCACACGGCTTGCCCGACGAGGTGGTTGGAGATCGCCCACACCTTCAGGCCGTAGGAATCCAGCAACTCCAGGCGTTCCCGCACATAGTTGTCCTCGGAAAGGGCGCGGTCCACCTCGAAGTGGTCGCCCCAGCACGCGATTTCCAGCCCGTCGTAGCCCCACTCGGAAGCCAGCGAACACACCTTCTCGAAAGGTAGGTCGGCCCACTGGCCGGTGAACAACGTAACCGGTCGGCTCATCGATGTGCTCCCTGTCTTATTCCTTGCAGTTGCAGCAGTAGATCGCGGACCTCGGTGGCCGCCAGCCCGCCACCTGATTCCACAGTGGATGGAACCGCTGGATCGGAGCACAGCAACACCGGCCCGTCGGCGACGGAGTCGGGCAGTCTGCCGTGCGTACCCATCACCCACCTCGGGTCGGTCGGCACCACGTTCATCGCGTACCGCAAACCCGCCTTCTTGCGTGCCAGGTTGAGCCCCGCCTTTGCCTTCGCGAGCTTGTCGGCGGGATCGAAGAACAGCTCCGCAGGGTCGTACCCGGGTTTGCGATGGATCTCCACTCCCCTGGCGAAGTCGGGCGCGCGCTCGTCGTCGAGCCAGTAGTAGTAGGTGAACCAGGCACCCGGTTCGGCCACTGCCACCAGTTCGCCCGCGCGTTCGTGGTCGATCCGGTAACGTGCCTGCCGCTCGCGGTCAAGCACCTCGTCCACGCCGGAAAGTCCGGCGACGATGGCCGCCACCTTCGACACATCCGCCTCTTCGGCCACGTAGACGTGCGCTACCTGGTGGTCGGCCACCGCGAACGCCCGCGACGTCCACGGGTCCAGATACTCCATCCCGTCCTGGGTGTAGACCTCGAGCAGTCCCTCGCGGCGCAGCGCCCTGTTGATGTCCACCGGCTGCGACGCGGGCGTGATTCCGTACTCGGACAGCGCGACAACGGCGGCACCCTCCCGCTCGGCGTCCGCGAGCAGCGGAGCCAGTTCCGCGTCGACCGCTCGCGCGGCCTCGACCGCCTTGGCCGAGTCCGGACCGAACCGTTGCAGGTCGTAGTCCAGGTGCGGGACGTAGACCAGCAGCAGGTCGGGGCCGGGACTGCTGAGCAACCTGCGGGCCGCCGCGACGATCCACCTGGTGGACGCGATCGATGCGGTAGGTCCCCAGTAGTTGAACAGCGGGAACGGGCCGAGTTCGGCGGTCAGCTCGTCGTGCAGCGACGGTGGCCGGGCGTAGCAGTCGGGCGACTTGCGGCCGTCGGCGTGGTAGATCGGCCTCGGCGTGATGGTGAAGTCGGTGGAGGCGCCCATCGCGTACCACCAGCACACGTTCGCCGCGGTGTAGCCGGAATGCGCCACCCGTGCGGTTTCCCACACCTTCTCGCCCCGCACCAGCCTGTTGTGCTGCCGCCACAGGTAGACCTCGCCGAGATCGCGGAAGTACCAGCCGTTGCCGACGATGCCGTGCTCGGCGGGCATCGTGCCGGTCAGCAAGGTGGACTGGGCGCTGCACGTCACCGCGGGCAGCACCGTGCCGAGATTCGCCTGCCAGCCGCGGTTCGCCAGCGCGGTCAGATTCGGCATGTGCCGCAGCAGCGTGGGCGTCAATCCCACGACGTCGACCACCAGCAGTTTCCTCATGAGCTCACCTTTCGTGCCCAGCGCAGCTCGTCGGCGATGCCGTCGGCGAGGTCCTGCCGGTGCCGCTCGGGCAGGACGTTCCAGGTGTAGGTCTCCACCTCCACATGTGGCCGCCGAGGTCCCGCCTGCTCCGCCACGGCGGCCAGACTCTCGGCCAGCACGTCGGTGGTGGACGTCAGCGGCGGTTGCGGCGCGGCGTGCAGCGGCACGTGGAAATGCACACGCCAGGGCCCGGTGGCGGGCAGCTCCGCCAGCGCCCGCGGCAGATCGTCACTGGCGAGTACCCTGCCGTCCGGCAGCAGCTCACGCACCTGGTGCAGGTAGCGCGGCTCGGCGAACTCGGCGAGGGCCGCCCGCGCCGCCTCGGTGTCCGGCCGTTCGATGTGCAGCGCCGAGGAGGCCTGCACCTTCACCACTTCGAGTCCCGCCTCGACCACGCGCGCGACGGTGCGGCGGGGATCGGCGAACGACACCGCGAGATGGCAAGTGTCGAGGCACACGCCGACGTGTCGGGGGTCCACCCGCCCGGCCAGCCAGTCGACCGCGTCCGCCATCGTGTCCAGCACGCAACCCGGCTCCGGCTCCACGGCCAGCTTCACCGGCCGTCCCCGCCGCACGAGCGTCTCGCCGAGTACCCGTGTCACCTCGTCGAACGCGACCTTCGCTCGCGTGTCGTCGGAAGGCGTCCACGGCTCGCGCCAGCCCAGCGGCAGGGTGGAGATGCTGCCGTACTCGGCGTCGGCGGGCAGCAGGTCGGCCAACACGGTCACACAGTCCACGGTGTACTTCAGTCTGCGCGGGTCGGTCCACCTCGGCTGGTACACCGAGTGCTTGACGACGCTTTCGTGGAATCCGCCGTAGGGAAAGGCGTTGAGGGTCTGCACAGCCAGCCCCCTCGCCTCGAGTTCGGCGGCGAGCCTTCGGCGTGCGCCGGGGTCGTTGGCGAGGCCCTCTGCGACGGTGGCGGCCAGCCACAGTCCGACACCGAGCCGATCCTCTCCCAGCTTCTCCCGCACCGCCACGGCGTGGGTGTCGAGTTGGCGCAGGATCGCGTCGAGGTCCTGCGCCGGGTGAACGTTCGTGCAGTAGGAAAGCAACATCACTTCCTCGATCCCCGCAGCACGGAGTTGCCCTCGAACGTCTCGCCGGTCGGTGTGGAGTGCTCGATCGGGTCGAGCAGCAACCTGCCGCTCTGCCCGTAGAACTCGACCGGGTTGCTCCACAGCACGTTGTCCACATCGGACTCGGAGTAGCCCGCCTCCAACATCGCCTCACCGGTGCGGTAGGTCTTCAGCGGGTCCGAACGGCCCCAGTCGGCCGCGGAGTTCACCAGCATCCGGTCGGTGCCGTACTCGCGCAGGATGGCGACCATGCGCCGCTCGTCCATCTTGGTGTCGGGGTAGATCGAGAAACCCATCCAGCAGCCGGAGTCCGCGACGAGCCCTACGGTCACCTCGTTGAGATGGTCGACGACGACCAGTTCCGGCGCGATCCCCGACTCGGCGACGACGTCGAGCGTTCGCTTGGTACCTGCCAGCTTGTCCCGGTGCGGGGTGTGTACCAGCACCGGCAGCTCGTGCTCCACCGCCAGCGAGAGCTGGTATGCGAACGCCTTCTCCTCCGCTTCGGTCATCGAGTCGTAGCCGACCTCGCCGACGGCCACCACGCCGTCCTTGGCCAGGTAGCGCGGCAGCACGTCCAGCACGCCCGCGCAGCGCGGGTCGTTGGCCTCCTTGGGGTTGAGGGCCATCGTGCAGTGGTGCCGGATACCGAACTGCGCGGCGCGGAACCGCTCCCAGCCGATCAGGCCGTCGAAGTAGTCGGTGAACGAACCCACATTGGTGCGCGGCTGGCCGAGCCAGAACGCGGGTTCCACGAGCGCGCGCACCCCTGCCGCGTACATCGCCTCGTAGTCGTCGGTGGTACGCGAGGTCATGTGGATGTGTGGGTCGAAGATCCTCATCGAACCTCCTGCAGTATCGCTTCGGCGTCGGAGGGCACGGTCCGGCCCGCCGCCTTTCGCTCGGCCACGTAGTCGGCCACCATCCGGATCAGTTCGGCGTCGGTACGGTCGGCCAGCCCCGCGACGGCGGCCGTAGGTACGCCGACGAACAGGCACTTCAACACGCCGTGCCGCCAGGAATGGTCGTCAAGGTGCGCCGCGGCGAACGGCCCGAGTGCCGCCGCGACGAGTCCGGTGTCGTTGGCCCGCAGCGCGTCGGCGACCAGGCCGGCGCCGGTGTCGGCGATCTCGTCCGGCAGCAGGTGAAGTCCGCGTAGCACACCCCTTCGCTCGGCGCCGTCGCCGTAGCGATACAGCTCGGCCACCTCCTTGGCGAGGTCCTGCGGCGGCAGCGAGTCGGCCAGCGCGGCCAGCAGCCTTCCGCGCCCACGGTCGTCCACCGTGCCGTACACCAGACCGCCGGGATCGACCTCCGGCCGCAGCGCCGCCCTGCCCACCTTGCGCCCCACGGCGGGAAACAGCGTGCGGATCCTGACTGGGTCGGCGCGCACGGCGCGCTCGGCGTCGGCAAGCCAGTCGGCCGCGCGCAGCGCCTTCAGGCCGCGCCGCGCGACATCCGGGGCGGCATGGCTGTGGCGCGGCAACTCGACGGCGGCCAGACCGCGGTAGCCGACCTCGGCCAGCGCCGCGAGCGTGCCGGTCAGGTCGAGCTCACCCTCGCCGAACTCGAGATGCTCGTGCACGCCGGTTCGCATGTCGTCCAGCTGGACGTTGAACAGCACGTCCGCGACCCTGCGCACGCATTCCGCCGCGCTCACCGGCTCAACCGCGACGCAGTGCCCCACGTCGAGGGTGATGCCGAGCCGCCGCGGCGAGTCCAGCTCCGCGCGCAGCCGCAACGCCTGCTCCACATGCTGTACGAAGTGACCGGGCTCGGGTTCCAGCGCAAGCCGCACGCTCGTGTCGTCCAGCACGTCGCTGATGCCGTCCAGTAACCGTTGCCACGCCGTCGCCTCGTCCACATCGGACGGCTTGACGCCGGACCAGAACGAGACGCATTCGGCGCCAAGGTCCTCTGCGATCGCCGCGGCGCGGCGCAGGAAATCGAGCCGGGGGGCAGGCTCGTCCGAAAGCAGGGTGGGCTGGTGCTTGTGCCAGGGATCGAGCAGGAACCGGGCACCGGTCTCCACCACGACACCGAGGCCGAGCTCGCCGAGGCGGGTGGCGACGCGGCGGGTCTGTCGCGCCACGTCTTCGGCGAACGGGTCGAGGTGAGCGTGATCGAGGGTGAGCGCCACCCCCGAGTAGCCGAGGTCGGCGATGACGGCGAGCGCGTCGTCCAGCCGGTGGTTGGCGAAGCCGTTGCTGCCGTAGCCAAATCGCAGTGTGCTCATGTCGGGCTCACCTTCCGCACCAGGCGCCGCGCCAGCGGCACCGCCCCGGCGAGCAGCGCCGCCGCGCGCACCGCGCCGTGCCGGGCGGCCAGGCTTGCCTGCAACGGCACCATCCCCTGGATTCCGGCGACCGTCGCCGCCCGCACCCGCGCGGCCGAGGAGGACTCCAGCGCGCGGTACTGCGCCGTGCCGACGACGGCCGCGTATCCGGCACCGAAGGCCAGCGACGCCACCCGGTGCGCGCCTCGGGAGGCGCGACCGTACAGCGCGAGCCCGGTCGACACCGCGGTTCCGGCGAGCGCGGCGCCCGCGGTGCGCGGCGAACCGCCGTGCACCTCGCCGCCGGACAGCGCCGTCACACCCATGGTGTGCACCGCGAGCGCCGCGGCGGCCGGTGCGGCTTCCCGCCACCGGCCGCCAGCGCCCAGCAGCACGTCAAGCGCCCGGCACGCCGACATGCCGCATGGTCCCAGTGGTGTTCCCTTCAACACCGTGTCGTAGGCCCACACCGACGCGGCCAGCGGCACCGCCACGCGCAGCGAGCGCTGACCACCGCCGAGGCACGCGAGCCCGAGCCCGGCGGCGGTCAGCACACCCCCGGTGCGCAGTGCTGCTCGCGCGCTCACCCTGCCGGACGGGATCGGTCGCTCCGGCCGCTCGACGGCGTCAAGCTCGCGGTCCGCCCAGTCGTTGACAGACATCCCCGCCCAGTAAAACGCCATGGAGGCCAGCGGAAGTGCCCAGCGCCTGCCACGGAGCCGCTGCCCCGCGGCGGCCGAGCCAGCCACGGTGTCGCCGACAGCGGTCAGCGCGGCGGGAGCGCGCACGAGTTCGTACAGATCGGGCGCCTTCACAGTGAGCCCGCCCATTCGGCCAGCATGGCGAACTGCTCGGCCAGCCGGTGCTCATCGGTGCCGAGCGGGTCCTTGAAGAAGAACGCCAGCGGGGCGAGCGGGCCGGACTCGCCGTTGGCGTGCGCCGCTGCCATGAACCGAGCCAGGTCCAGCACCAGCGGTGCCGCGAGTGCCGAGTCGTAGCCGCTCCAGGTGAACTGCAGGCTCATCCTCACGCCGAGGAAGCCCTCGAACGAAACGTGGTCCCAGGCGACCTTCTGTTCTCCGAGGTCGGGCACATTGTCGATGTGCAGCGGCGCGGTCACCTCGCCACCGAGCAGTGTCGCGAGCCCCCTGCCCTTGGATGCCAGCTTGCTGCCCGCGTGCTCGGCGTCGGCGAGGGTCAGCCCGTCTCCGCCGCCTAGCAGGTTGGTGCCCGCCCAGGAGCGCACGGCCAGTGCCCGCGTCGCGAACATCGGCGCGAGCGCGCTGCGTACCAGTGTCTCTCCGGTCTTGCCGTCGCAGCCTGCGTAGGGCAGGTCGCTCAGCCCTGCCAGTTCCCGCAGCCCGGGAAGCCGGATACCCGTCGATGGCGTGAAGTCGACATACGGACAACCGGCGCGCAGCGCGGCGTAGGCGGACACCGAACTTGGCGGCAGCACCGTCCGGCCGGGCACAGCCATCGCGGCTTCCAGCGCTTTCAGTGTGGCGTGCTCGGGCAGGGACGGGAACACCGGCTCGGTCGACGACACGCTCAACACGACGACGCGAGCGAGCCCGTTGCGTTGCGCGAACTCGGCGAGGTCGTCGGACAGCCGCCTCGCCGCGTCAGCCTGTGAGCCGGCATGGGTGGCCGGGTGGTAACCGCAACGAATCTCGGTATCCACTTCGGACAGCCCGGTACGAACAGCCTCGAACACGGCCGGTGGGATCACACCGGATTCGGCGAGCAGTTCGGCCCGCTTCTCCAGCGGGGTGTCCACGATGTCGTGCCCGCCGAGGTGGATCTCGTCCCAGTCCGGCAGGCCGGCGTGCTCGAATGTGGGCAGCGCGCTGACACAGCCGACCGGCCTGATCACCTTTGCCCGCAGCGCGAGCAGTCCTGAGATCGCCGTCGTGGCGACCGAACCTCGAGCACCGATCAACCACAAACCTGTGGGTGCCATAGTGCAACAACCTCAGCTCTTTGTTCTTCGCGAGTACGCGCGCGACACGGTCACGCCAGGCTCGACCTTCTCACCGTCACGGCTTCGCCGCGCGCTGCGACGCGCCCCGGTCCGTCATCACCTCCTTCCCCGCCCAGGCGCGGGGAAGATCTCCTTGATCTGGATGTCACGGAACGACACGTCGTCGGCCTCGCCGTGGTTCT
Organism: Saccharomonospora amisosensis; assembly: GCF_011761185.1. NCBI lineage: Bacteria > Bacillati > Actinomycetota > Actinomycetes > Pseudonocardiales > Pseudonocardiaceae > Saccharomonospora > Saccharomonospora amisosensis. The sequence continues at coordinate 3,845,664 of NZ_JAAOYM010000001.1, forward strand.
GGATGCCCACGTAGCCGCGGGTGAGGTCGCGAGCGGGGTCGGTGTTCACGAAGTCATTGATCAACGCGCCGTTGAGGTAGACCTTGATGCGCTGCCCGATGACCACGATCTTGTAGGAGTTCCACTCGCCGGGCGGGTTCAGCGCGGCGTCACGGGCCTCTAGGTCGGCCGACTGGAAGCCGTAGATGGCGCCCGTGGTCTTCTCCGGCGCGTCGGTGGCGTCGATCTGGATCTCGTAGCCGTTGTTCACCGCCACCCAGGGGTCGTCACCCGGATCGGGGAACCCGACGAATATGCCGGAGTTGTCGTCGCCAGCCAGCTTCCAGTCCAGCTTGAGGCTGTATCCGCCGAACTTCTGGTCGAACCAGTACAGCCCCATGCCGCCGACCGAGCGGATGGAACAGTCCGGCTGTAGCTCGAACGATCCCGGGCCTGCCTGGTTCCAGCTTCGCAAGCTGTGCCTGGTGCCGTCGAAGAGCATCCGGTAACCCTGATCCGGTTGCACGGGGTCACACTCGACCGGCTCGGTGGAGCAGTCCCCGTCGGCCAGCCCCGTCGCGTACCGGATGCCGCCGGCCAGGTGGGTACGGAAAGCCTGCTCGCCGTAGGACTGTTCGGTGTGGCCGCCGCCGGTGTACCAGGCACGACCGCCCGCGTTCTCGTGGCACCACGCGATCGGGTGATCGTCGCCCATCGCGCCGGAACCCGCGTCGTAGCTGCTCTCGTCGAGCGAGGCCAGCACGTGCACATCGCCGCGCGGGTTGTCGCGGAAGTTGTACCACTCGTCGGTGCGGACCCACTGCTTCGGCAGGTCGGACGTGGAGGGATGCCGCTGGTCCTCCACGTTCACCGTGGCCTGCTGAATCTGCGGGTGTGAGTCGAAGTACGCGCCGACGAGGTCGCCGTAGAAGGGCCAGTCGTACTCGGTGTCGGAGGCGGCATGAACCCCGACGTACCCGCCGCCGGCTTCGACGTAGCGCTCGAACGCCGCCTGCTGCTCGGCGTTCAGTACGTCTCCGGTGGTGGAGAGCCACACCACCGCGTCGTAGGAGGCGAGGTTGGAGTCGGTGAACGCGGCCGAGTCCTCCGTGGCGTCCACCTCGAAGCCGTACTCGGCCCCGAGTTCTTCGATCGTCGCGATACCCGTCGGGATCGATGCATGCCGGTAGCCCGCCGTCTTGGAGAACACCAACACACTGGCGTCCTCCTCGGCCTGGGCGGCGGCGAGCCCGCCACCGCCCAGCCCCGTGCACACGGCGAGTGCCACCGCGGCGATTCGCCTGCCGAGGCGCGCGGACCGGCGTTGTGTTCTGGTACTACTGCTGCGCTGCACTTGTACCTTCTCCCGTCGAACCGGTGGAACTCCTCGTCTTGCCGTTCAGTGCTTGTCTCTGCTTGTCTCTGCTTGTCTGCTCGTTCCTCGCTGTCGCCCTCAGACCTGCTTCCAGCGGGAGCCGTCCGCGGCACTGTCCGCCACGGCCTGCAGTACCCGCTGCACCCGCAGCCCCTCGGCGAAGTCGGGCTGAGGCCGCTCGCCCACGCCGATGGCCGTCAGCAGATCCGCCACCTCGTGGGTGAACGTGTGCTCGTAACCGAGCACATGGCCGGGCGGCCACCACGCACCGAGATAGGGGTGCTCTGGTTCGGTCACCACGATCCGGCGGAAACCCGCGGTGTCTGGCGACTCGCCACCGTCGTAGAACCACAGCTCGTTCATCGACTCGAAGTCGAACGCCAGACTGCCCAGCGAGCCGTTGACCTCCAGCCGCATCGCGTTCTTCCTGCCGAGCGCGTAGCGCGTCGCCTCGAAGGTCGCGACCGCACCACGGGAGAAGCGCCCGGTGAACAACGCGCAGTCGTCCACCGTCACTTCCTCCTCGCCCCCGGAGCCGGACGGGCGCCGACGCACGAAGGTGTCCGTCAGCCCGGAGACGCCGACCAACTGCTCGCCTGTGACGAACTGGGCGGCGTCCACGATGTGAGCGCCGATGTCGCCGAGGGCCCCCGAACCCGCCCGCTCCTTACGCAACCGCCAGGTCATCGGCGAGGTCGCGTCGGAAAGCCAGTCCTGCAGGTACACCGCTCGGACATGCCGCAGGTCGCCGAGCCTGCCCGCCGCGACAAGCCGCCGCGCCAGCGACAGCGCTGGCACCCGCCGGTAGTTGAACGCGACCATCGACCACACCCCACGCTCGGCCGCGCGCTCGGCCGCCCGCACCATCCGCTCGGCCTCCTCGACGCTGTTGGCCAAGGGCTTCTCGCACAGCACGTGCTTGCCAGCCTCCAGCGCGGCCACCGCGATCTCGGCGTGGGTGTCGCCTGGCGTGCAGATGTCGACGAGTCGCACGTCGTCGCGTTCCAGCAGGGCACGCCAGTCCGTCTCCACCGAGGCCCAACCGAACCGCTCGGCCGCCTCCTTGGCCCTGCGTTCGTCCCTTCCTCCCAGCGCCACCATTCGCGGTGCGATCGGGAGGTCGAAGAATCTGGCCACATTGCGCCACGCCTGCGAGTGCACCGCCCCCATGAAGGCGTGCCCGATCATGGCGACTCCCAGTGTGTCGCCCCCCGGCTCCGTTCCTTGCTGCGTCACGAGTCGAACCCGACGTCCATGTAGTTGTCCACGTTCTCCTTCGTCACGACCGCCGAATAGGTCGTCACCTCGGCGGGAATCTCGTGCTCCGCCAGGTCGCCGAGTCCCTTCGACTGGCCGAGTAGCCGCGCGAGCGCGATGGCGGAGGAGGCCATCGACGGGCTGTAGAGCACGGTGGCTTTCAGCGGCCCGGAGTCGGCCTTGATCAGCTCCATCATGTTCCGCGAACCGGCACCGCCGACCATGAGGAAGTCGTCGCGGCCGGAAGCGTCGATGGCCGCGACCACGCCGACTCCCTGGTCGTCGTCGTGGTTCCACAGCGCGTGCAGCGTCTGCGCGCCCTGCAACAGGTTCGCCGTCTGCCGCTCGCCCGACTCGGGGGTGAACTCGGCGGCGACCCTGGGGCCGACGCGGAAACCGTGCCGCCGCAACGCGTCCCGGAAACCCTTGCTGCGCTCCTGGGTCAGCGGTAGCGAGTCGATACCTGCCACCTCGCCGATCACCGGGTTGTTCACGTTCCGCCGCTTGAGTTGTTCAGCGATGTAGTTGCCCGCGTTGACCCCCATGCGGTAGTTGTCGCCCCCGATCCAGGTCCGGTAGGCCAGCGGAGTGTCGAAGACCCTGTCCACGTTGATCACCGGGATGTCCTGGTCCATCGCCTGCCGCCCGACCTGCGTGAGCGCCTTGCCGTCGAACGGCAGGATCACCAGCACGTCCACTCCGCCGTTGATCAACGACTCCACCTGTGCGATCTGCTGGTTGACGTCGTTGGTGCCCTCCGTGGCGTTGAGGGTGACGTCGGAGTACTGCTCGGCCATGGAGCGCGCGTTGATGGTGACCGCCGCCATCCAGCCGTGGTCGGCGGCGGGCGCGGAGAACCCGATGGTCACCGGCTTGCCCGGCTCGGCGTTGGAGCCCTGCCCCGCGGCGGCCGCCTGGCCCTGGTTCTGCGGCTCTCGCTCGTTGGAGGTGCAGCCGGCGAGCACCGCGCCCGCACCGATCCCCGCCGCGGAGAACAGAAAACCGCGGCGCGCCAAATTCGTTCTGATCATGATTTGCTCCCGCTCGGTTGGGTTGCGGTGTTGGACGAATCCGGTTCGGACGAAGGTCTTGGCTTACCTTTTCGACTGCGGGCGGTGTGCTGCAGCAACACGGCGGCGACGATGATGGCACCCTTCGCGATGTTCTGGATGTCGGTGTCCAGGTTGTTCTGGGTGAAGATGCTGTTGAGGACCGTGAAGATCAGTACGCCGATGAGCGTGCCGATGAGACTGCCCCTGCCACCGGCAAGCAGCGTGCCGCCGATGACCACCGCGGCGATGGCGTCGAGTTCGTAGAACAATCCGTTGGTCGAGGCACCCGACGTCGTCCTTGCCACGATCATGATCGCGGCGATGCCGCAGCACAGTCCGCTGATGCCGTAGACGAGCGCGGTGTGCAGCTTGACGTTGATGCCGGACAGTCGTGCCGCTTCGGCGTTTCCACCGATGGCGAAGGTGCGCCTGCCGAACGTGGTGCGGTTGAGCACCACCCAGCCAACGACGAACACCAGCGCCAGCATCCACACGAGTACCGAGATGCCGAGGAAGGAGCCGCGGAAGAAGTCGGTGAAGCCGGTCTCGGTGACGACCTGCGTCTGCCTGCCGCTGATCCGTTCGGCGAGTCCACGCGCGGACGCCATCATCGCCAGCGTCATGATGAACGGGACCACCTTGCCGTAGGAGATCAGCAGCCCGTTCACCAGCCCGCAGCCCATTCCCACCAGCACCGCGCACAGCACCATCACCACGGGCCCGTAGGACTGTGTCGCCAGCGTCGTCATCCACACGCTCGCGAGCGCCACGATCGAGCCGACCGAAAGGTCGATGCCGCCCGCGATGATCACGAATGTCATGCCGACGCTGACGACCCCGATCGCGGCGGCCAGCCGCAGCATCGTGGAGATGTTCCCCTCGGTGAGAAACGTACCGGGGCTGCTGAACAAACCGATGAGGCAAAGCAACACCAGCACGCCTGCGAGCCCGAGCAGCCGCACATCCAACTGCCACGAGCGGTGTCGCGCGCCTGCGCCCGCCGGGCGTACCGGGGGGCGGTCGAGGGCCTTGGTCACGCCGCGCTCCCTTCCATGACCATGTCGAGAATCTCGGCTTCGGTGATCTCCTCGGCGAGCCGGTCGGTGAGCACGTCGCCCTCCCGCAGCACGAGCACACGGTCGGCGAGGCCGAGCACCTCGGGAATCTCGCTGGAGACGAGCACGATGGCGACGCCTTCCGCCGCGAGTTCGTGGATGAGCCGGTACAACTCGGCCCTGGCGCCCACGTCGACGCCCCTTGTCGGCTCGTCCAGCAGCAGCACGCGGCAGCCGTGCACCAGCCAGCGCGCGACCACGGCCTTCTGCTGGTTCCCGCCGGAGAGGGTGCGCACGATCCGCTTCGGATCGGCAGGGCGCAGGTCGAGCCGCAGCAGCGTGGACCTGGAGTCGGCATTCTCCCTCGAACGCTGCGAGAAGCCGAACCTGCTGTAGTCCGCGAGACTGGCGAGCGTCACATTGTGGGTGACCGACATGTCCAGCAGCAGCGCCTGGCTCTTGCGTTCCTCCGGCGCCAGCCCCACACCTGCCCGCACGGCGGCGGCGACACTGCCCGGCCGCAGCCGGGAACCGGCCACCGACACGGTGCCCGCGTCCGGCTTGCGTGCCCCGAAGATCGTCTCGAGTATCTCGCTGCGCCCGGCTCCCACCAGACCGGCGAGGCCGACGATCTCTCCCGCGTGAACCGTGAAGCTGACGTCGCGGAACTCGCCGTGCCTGCTCAGTCCGTCAACGTCGAGCACCACATCGCCGAGCTCGACCTTCGCCTGCCCCGCCTCGCGGAACGCGGTCTGCACCTTGCGGCCCGCCATGAGGTCGACGAGCTCGGAGGTGGCCGCCGAGCGCGCGTCGAGGTTGGCCGCGACGGTCTTGCCGTCCTTGATGACGGTGACCCGGTCGCCGATGCGGCGGATCTCCTCCAGCCGATGCGATATGTAGACCACGGCGACGCCCTCGTCGGTGAGTTCACCGATGATGCGGAAGAGGTTGTCGACCTCATCGCTGGCGAGTGCCGCGGTCGGCTCGTCTGCGATGATCAGCTTGGCGTCGTGGGCCAGCGCCCTCGCCATCGACACCAGCTGCTGCCCGGCGGCGGAGAGATCACCGACCTCCGCATCCGGCGAGATCTCGGCGTGGCCGAGCCGGTCGAGCAACGCCTCGGCCTCCGCCCTTGCCACCGAGGGCCGGGTGAAGCCGTACCTCGCGCGCTCGTGACCGAGGAAGATGTTCTCCGCCACCGACAGCGTCGGGATGAGGTCCAGTTCCTGGTACATGGTGGCGATTCCGCGGTTGAGGGCCGCCACCGGCGACGGCAGCTCCACGCGCTCGCCCTGCCAAAGGATCTGCCCCGCGTCGGGCTGGTGTGCCCCGGCGAGCGTCTTGATCAGGGTGGACTTACCCGCACCGTTCTGCCCCAGCAGGCAGTGCACCTCGCCGGCACCTACCTCCAGATCGACGCCGTCCAGCGCCCGTACCCCTGGGAAGAGTTTGACGATGTCACGCATCACGAGCAGGGGCGCGCCGCTCACATCGTCGTTCGTCGCGTGCAGACTTAAATCCACATCAGCCCCACTTTCTCCTGTGACATGCAAAAGTAAGGTGACGACGACCACGCGTCAAGGTCGAGTTTCCGGCTGTGACTACAACGCCATCTACCGTGCCGTCTGCTACGCCACCTGTAACACCACGCCGACGGCGCGGTTCACCAGCGAAATGTCATATGGCGGAACGCGGGCCACAGCTCCTGCCAGGAGCCCCTGCGGCCCTCACAGAGCCAGATCGGCGCACCCTGGTTGAGGTTGTTCACCCGATGCCCGTTGTCGATGCTGGCGATGCGTCGCACGCTGGCGAAGTGCTCCAGCAGCTTCTCGCGGTCGGCGCCGACGAACAGGGTGTAGCCGGCGTTTTCGGTGCTTGCCGTGCCGTCGTCGGGGGGACCGAAGTACCAGAATCCCCTGCCACCACTGTGGGGCTGTGGCAGCCGCGGCTCGAACTGCTCGATCGCAGAGGCCTGCCAGTAGGTCTCGGTCACGATCGTGGTGTCGGCACGAATGGCGGGTGGCAGCGAGTCGTAGGCTTCGGCGACGTTGCGGGCCATCTCCGGCCAGCCGAACTCCTCCAACTCCATGTTCATCGGGCTGTACGGCTCGTCGGCGTAGGCGGAGATGGGCTTCACCGGCAGCCAACTCACCGCCACCGCGGCCGAGACGGCGTAGGCGGCGACAAGAGCGGGCCGCCAGCGCGCGGGTAGCAGGTGGTCAAGCCGCACCGCCGACGCCGCGAAGCACAACGCGAACATGCCACCCACGTAGTAGGGCCTGCCCGCGCTGAGCCAGAACACCGCCGTCACGCCGAGCACGGTGACACCGAGAAATCGGTAGGGGCGAAGCTCCGGCGAACGCAGCAGCCACCACACCCCCAGCACGACGAGCACGGCACCGACCCCGATCCCGGCCTGCTCCAAAGCCATCGGCAGGAAGGTGACCCGGCCACCCGCGTAGGCGACCTCCTGGGCGACGATCTCGTTCATCTCCAGTTGCGGCCAGCCGTTGGCCGCCTGCCACGCCCAGGTAGGTACGCAGGCAAGCACCGCGACGGCCGCGCCGACCCACAACAGCGGTCTGCGCAGCAACTCCGTCGGCCCGCACAGCAGCACGGAAAGCGCCACCATCAGCCAAAAGACCGGGATCAGGAACTTCGCCTGCAAATCAACGGCCGTCACGAGTCCGGCGGCGAGCAACAGCCGGTCGTCGCGCAGCCGGACCCACCGCACGAGCAGCCAACCGACGACCGTCCAGAGGAAGGCGTCCAGCATGTGTGTAGCGAGAATGTGCCCCGCACCGGCGAGCAGGAACGGCGAGCAGGCGTAAGCCCCCGCGGCCATTGTCTGCGCCCGCGCACCACCGCCGAATTCACGCGCCGTCAGCGCGGCGACGACGATCCCTAGGCCGGTGAACAGGATCGCGGGCAGCCGCAGCCCCACAACCGAGTTCGGGAACAACCCGTCCATGACCCGTGCCAGCAGCGGCAGCAGCGGAGGCTGATCGGCATAGCCCCAGGACAGGTGCCTGCCTGCCGCGACGAAGTACAGCTCGTCACCGTGGTAGCCGTAGCGGTTGCTGAATGCGAACAGCACAGCCATCGCCGCACCCGCGATGAGGAACACGGGTAGCCGAGCCAGCCGGTGTTCCACCATGCGGGTGACTCTAGGTCACGGCATCGAGACCATCGAGCCCCGCCCGCGAGTCCCCCGCTCCCGCCCGCGAGTTCTGCACTCTCGTCCGCGAGTCCCCCGTTCCCGCCCGCGAGTCCCCCGCTCAGGGCTCGGCGGCAACACTCAGGCCAGCGTGATCCGCAGCGTGAGCAGGTGCGTGCCGAACTTGCGCACCATTCGCACGTGCCGTGCGTCGTCGAAGGTGTCCAGCCGCGCCTGCGGATCGTCCCCGTCCATCACCTCGGCCCTACCGCTGTGCCATCGGCCGCGCAACCGCACCCGCACGTCCGGGTTGGCCTCCAGGTTGCGCACGTACCCCGCGTACCTGCCCTGCTCTGCGACGATCCACAACGTGCCGTTCTCCTCGCGCACACCTACGACCGTCCGGCGGCGCCTGCCGGTTCGCCGCCCCACCGTCTCCACAATGGCGTGCCCGGGAACCAAACCAAGAAACACACCGAGCTTCGTTGGTGGGTTGATCAGGTATTTCTGCACCAACCGCACCTTGCGGCGCTTATCGTGATCACTCATCAGCCCATCATGCTCGATTTCCGGCACGGGAAGGGGGAACTCGCGGGCGGGAACGGGGGACTCGCGGGCAGGAGCGGGCAACTCGCGGGCGGGAGCGGGCAACTCGCGGGCGGGAAGGGGGAACTCGCGGGCGGGAACGGGGGACTCGCGGGCGGGTCACATGTTGATCATGTGGCCTGCCAGGCCGTGAATCGCTTCCTTCACGGCTTCGCCGAGGGTCGGGTGCGCGTGGACGTTGCGGGCGACCTCGTGCACCGTCAGGTCCCACTGCTGGGCAAGCGTCAGCTCGGGCAGCAACTCGGTCACCTCGGGGCCGATCAGGTGGCCGCCGAGCAGCTCGCCGTACTTGCCATCGCTGATGATCTTGGCGAAGCCAACGGTGTCGGCGAGACCGTGTGCCTTGCCGTTGGCCGAGAACGGGAACTTCGCCACCCGCACGTCGTGGCCGGCCGCGCGCGCCTGCTCCTCCGTCAGCCCGAAGCTGGCGATCTGCGGCTGGCAGTAGGTGGCCCTCGGGATCATGCGGTAGTCGAGTTCCATGGTCTCCGCGTCCGCGATAGTCTCCGCCGCTACGATGCCCATCGACTCCGCGGCGTGGGCGAGCATCAGTTTCGCCGTGACGTCCCCGATCGCGAAGATGTGCGGAACGCTCGTGCGGCAGCGACCGTCCACTTCGATAGCTCCGCGATCGGTGAGCCGAACACCGGTGTTCTCAAGCCCATAACCGTCCACATTGGGTTGGAAACCCATGGCCTGCAGCACCTTGTCGGCTTCGATGGTCTGCTGCCCGTCCGGCCCGGACACGGTGACCCGGACCTTCTCGCCGCTGTCGTCGATGGCTTCCACCCGCGTCGAGGTGTACACGTCGATACCCAGCCTGCGGTAGCGCCTCGCGAGTTCGGCCGAAACCTCCTCGTCCTCAGCCGGCACCACGCGGTCGAGGAACTCCACGATCTTCACCTTGGCGCCGTAGTTGTGCAGCACGTAGGCGAACTCCACGCCGATCGCACCGGCACCGCAGATCACGATGCTTTCCGGCAGCTCGGAGGCCAGGATCTGCTCCTCGTAGGTCACCACGCGTTCGGTCACGGCCGTGCCCGGTAGCAGCTTCGGCGTCGCGCCGGTGGCGATGATGCAGTGGTCGAAGGTCACCTCGTCGGTCTCGCCGTCAGCGCGGCTCACCGCCATGGATTTGTCCGATGTGAACGCTCCCCTGCCTTCGTACTGGGTGATGGCGTTCTTCTTCATCAGGTAGTGCACACCCTTGACACGCCCGTCGGCCACCTTGCGGCTGCGCTGGAACGCGGCGAGGTAGTCGAAGGTCACCTCGCCGTCGACCTGGATGCCGAAGGTCCGCACCTCCTTGGTGAACAGGTGTGCGAGCTCGGCGTTACGAAGCAACGCCTTCGACGGGATACACCCGACGTTGAGGCACACCCCGCCCCAGTAGCGCTCCTCGATGATGGCGGTGTCGTAACCGAGTTGGGCCGCGCGGACCGCGGCGGTGTACCCGCCGGGGCCAGCACCCAGCACCACAACGTCGAAGTGTTCGCTCATGGTCGCGATTATGCCCGCACCAGCTCTGGCGGCGGGTCCTGGTCGCGCACCATCGCGAGCAGTGTGGTGATCGCTGCCATGATCCGGTCGGTAGCCTCCCGCAACTGGGTCGCGGTGGGCCGTTCACCCGCGAGGTCGGACAACTCCACCGGCGGGCCGGCCGTAAGGTGGATGGTTGGGCGGGGAATCACCCGCGGCATCCGCGCGCCAGGGGGAAGCAGCCTCCGCGTTCCCCAGCACACCAGCGGAACGACTGGAACACCCGTGGTCAGTGCCAATCTGGCCAGGCCGGTCTTGCCCCGCATCGGCCAGCCGTCGGCGCGTTCGGTGAACGTCCCCTCAGGGAACACCGCCACGCACTCACCCGAGCGCACGGCGGCCACCCCGTCCCGGTAGGCGTCGAGCACACTGGTCCTGCCCCGATGCACGGGAATGTGGCGGCCGGAGACCATCACCGACCGGATCAGCGGCACCTTCCATAACCCCGCCTTGGCGAAGAACCGAGGAACCCGTCCCGCAGCCAGGCAGAACAGCGTGACCAGCGGTGGATCGGCGAACGAGACGTGGTTGCTGGCCACGAGTACGCCGCCCTGCCTTGGCAGGTGGCCCAGCCCGCTGAGACGCCATCGGGTCGTAACCGCCAGCAGAGCAGCCACGACCTCGATGGCGATCCCGAACCACAGACCTCGCCCTCGACGCGGGAACCGGCGGATCGTGCTCAGCGGTCGGAGTCGGCCTCCACCGGCCACCCGGCGTACTCCCGGACGAGCCGCTGCGCCCTGATCAGGCCCGGCAGTTCCGCCGGGTCCAGCTCGCCCAGTTCGGCGTGGTGCTGTGCCTCTACCAGTTTCGTCAGCAGACCGACGACATCGACCGTCGAGTGCTGGGTCACGGTCATCCCCTTCCTTCCCGTTCAGGCGACGCGCTCCAGCACCACAACGGGAATGTCCCTTTCGGTCTTCTTCTGATAGTCGTCATAAGGGGGCCAGACCTGGGTCATGGTCGGCCACAACCGGGCCTTCTCCTCGGCTCCGGCCGTGCGCGCACGGGCGCGGAACTTGTCCGCACGCACCTGCACCTCCACGTCCGGGTCGCGCGACAGGTTCTTGTACCAACCGGGGTGGTCGTCGGCGCCGCCCTTCGATGCGACGACGATGTAGTCACCCTCGTGTTCCTGGTAGATGAGCGCGAACTTGTGTGGCTTGCCCGTCCTTCGGCCCTTGGTGGTAAGGATCAACACGGGCGCACCGTTCTCCCAGTCATGGCCGACCTCCCCATCCGTCTCCTCGTAACGGCGCACGTGCTCGTCGCCGAAAAGCATCAAGCCACCCCCTGTGAAACGGTTACCAACGGCTTCAACCTTACGCCCGGCCGGCGAGCACATCGGCCAGCAACTCCGGGTCCACATTCCCGCCGGAGATCACAGCCACGGTGCGGCCGGCTGGCAGCTCATCGGCCCGATACAGGTAGGCCGCCAGCGCCACCGCACCGCTGGGCTCGGCCACCAGGCGCGCCTTGCGGGCGAGCACGGCCATCGCCGAGCGGATCTGTTCCTCGCTGACGGTGGTGATGCCGTCCAGCACCTGCCGAAGGTGCGCAAAGGTGAGTTCGGAGGGCTGTGAGCGAAGGCCGTCGGCGATGGTGCGTGCCCTGCGTTGCACCGGCCAGTCCACCAGGGCCCCAGTCCGCAGGCTCTCAACGGTGTCCGCTGCCAGCTCTGGTTCCACCGCGATCACCTTCGCGCCGGGACACAGTGCCTTCACCGCCGTGCCGATTCCGGAGGCGAGTCCGCCTCCGGACACCGGCACCAGCACCACGTCGACGCCAGCCAGGTCGGCCGCGATCTCCGCGCCGATAGTGCCCTGCCCCGCGATGACATCCGGGTGGTCGAAAGGGGGAACGAGTACGGCGCCGCGGTCGGCGACGATCTCATTGGCGGCGGCCTCGCGTTGCCCGATCGGCACCAGAACCACCTCGGCGCCGTACTCCCGCGTGTTGTCGATCTTTACTTGCGGCGTCACCTCGGGCATGACGATGGTGGCTTCGACACCGAACGCGCGGGCCGCATAGGCGACGGCCTGCGCGTGGTTGCCACTGGAGTACGTCACGACACCCCGTCGCCGCAGACGTTCGTCCAGGCGTGCGATCGCGTTGTACGCGCCACGCAGCTTGAACGCGCCGATGGGTTGCAGCGACTCTGGCTTCAGCCACAGCGGCCGGTCGGAGGCCGCCCACGGCGCGGGCAACAGCGGGGTGCGCACGACCGCGCCCTCGATGCGCTCGGCGGCGGCTCGGATGTCGTCGATGGTCACTAGTTCCACATCCCGGAGTCTGCCCCACCGGCGGCGCCGTTCGCGAACGAGAATCACGTCCGCTGTGGATGACCGCGAACGTGGGCAGGCATCTCTACAGTGGAACAGGCGTCACCGCGAATGGGCCTTACGGGCCAGTGGTCTGCCACCGAGGCGAGACGCGAATGCGCCGATCAGAGGTTCGACCTCGGCTGTTGCCGGGTAGTACTCTTGACACGGTCACTCCCTGTGGAGGCCACATGGTCCACGAAGATGCCTTGGACCGGCTGCTCCGGGCATGGCGGGAGGATATCGACAGCGAGCCGTTCCCCGTCATCACCGATGTGGTGCTGCCGCGGCAGCGACGCCGGCAAGTAGGCAATGACGAGAATCACACCGGCCGCGGTGGGCGGCCTCGGGACAACCACACATCCTCGCCGCGGTAAGCGGCACAGCCGCCAGTACCTCTACCTAGGTGGAACTCGGAGTAGGGTGGCCGTCGTGACGACGAAGCTTGCCGACTACCTCAGCATCGGTCAGGTCGCCGAGCGCAGCGGCGTGCCACACACCACGTTGCGGTTCTACGAGGAGCGCGGCCTGATCACCTCCGAGCGGTCGGCGGGTAACCAGCGGCGCTACCGGCGCGCCGTGCTGCGCCGGATCGCGTTCATCCGCGCGGCGCAGCGGGTTGGACTCAGCCTTGAGCAGATCGGCGAGGCGCTAGCCGAACTACCCCGCGACCACGCCCCGACGAAGGCCGACTGGGCAAGGCTGTCCCGCAACTGGCGTGCGGAGCTCGACGCCCGCATCGACGCGCTGCAGCGCCTGCGTGACCAGCTCACCGGTTGCGTGGGCTGCGGCTGCCTTTCGCTACGTACCTGCGGCCTGCACAACGTCGACGACAGGCTCGCGGGCTTCGGGCCGGGCGCACCGCTACTGAAGCCCGCCACCGAGGGCGGCATCTGACAGCGGCGCCCACCTCACACGCGGCGTTTCGGTCGGCCGAGCATTCGCCTGCCCACCTCGAACAGATGCGAGCGCAACGTGTCGTCGTCGAGGTCCTCGTGGTCGGCGGCACCCCCGGTCAGCGCCAGCCCGGCGAGTATCACGTGCACGGTGATGACGCCCGCGAGGTCGGGGTCGGGTCCCGCCAGCAGCGCCACCATCCTGGTCTTGAAGTTCTGGGCGCCGCGCAGCGACCTGTCGATGGCCCGTGCCACGCCGGGGTCTGTGTTGAACAGCGCGACCAGCGCCCGATGCCGCACGATCAGGTCAACGAACCCGGCGAGCGCGTGGTCGATCTGGGCTCCCCTTGATCGTTGCGCGGCAGCCTCGTCAAGGATCTGTTCCAGCTCCCGTAACGCGGGCGCGGCGACGGCCTCGGTGATCTCACCTTTGGTCTTGAAGTGGTAGTAGACGGCAGCCTTCGTCACGCCGAGTTCGTCGGCGATCATCTGCAATGACGTACCACCCACGCCGTGCTCGCTGAACAGTCGCACCGCCGTGGCCAGTAACCGTGACTTCGTGTCCTCGGCGACGGTGCCGACGGTCATTGAAGCCATTCAAGCCTCCTCACCGAACAGCGGCGACAGTACGCGCAGACCCTTCTCTCGCCAAGCATGCACTTGTCGATCGGCAAGTGGACCATAGTGTTCGGCCGATCACATCACTAGCCGGTCGGCTTGGACGAAGCTAGCCGATCGGCTAGCTTTCTCGTTGAACACATTCGTCCGCCCGCACCGAAACGGAGCCTGGCGTGGCCACCTTCCTGTCCCGTCTCGGCCGGTTCTCCTTCCAGCGCCGCTGGCTGGTCACCGGCATCTGGGTCGTCCTTCTCGCGGCGTTCGGCGTCGGCGCACTCACGCTGTCAGGGCAGACCACCAACTCGGTGGCCATCCCGGGCACCGAATCACAGCGGGCGATCGAACAGTTGAAGCAGAAGTTCCCCGAAGCCGGGGTGGGAGGAGCCACCGCCCGCGTCGTGATGGCGGCGCCGGAGGGCGAGAAGCTGGACCCCGCGACCGTCGCCGAGGTCGTTGACGGCCTGCGCGCCGCGCCGAAGGTCGCAGGCGTCACCGACCCGTTCCAGGCACGGATGGTGTCGCCGGACGGCAGGATCGCGCTGGCCCAGGCGACCTACCAGGTGAAGAACTTCGAGCTGACCGAATCCGACCGTGAGGCGCTGCTCTCGGCCGCTGACCCGGGCAGGGCCGAGGGCCTGACGGTGGAGTTCGGCGGCGACGCGATGCAGCCGATGCCGCAGACCCAGCCGACCGAAGGCATCGGCGTCGCCGTCGCCGCGGTGGTGCTCATCATGACATTCGGCTCGCTGCTCGCCGCTGGCCTGCCGCTGCTGACCGCGCTCATCGGCATCGGGATCGGCATGGCGGGCATCACCGCCGCGTCCGGCTTCCTGGAACTGAACTCCAACACGCCGGTGCTCGCACTCATGATCGGGCTCGCCGTCGGCATTGACTACGCGCTGTTCATCCTCTCCCGGTACCGCCACGAGTTGCGGCAGGGACGTGAACCGGCCGACGCCGCCGCCCTCGCCGTCGGCACTGCGGGTTCGGCGGTCGTCTTCGCGGGCCTGACGGTGATCATCGCGCTGGCGGGCCTCACCATCGTCGGTATCCCGGTGCTCGGCGAGATGGGGGTCGCCGCGTCGGTGACCGTCGCGGTCGCGGTGCTGATCGCTCTCACCCTGCTGCCCGCCGTCCTCGGCTTCGTTCGCACGAAGGTGCTGGGCGGGCGAATCCCCGGGCTGCGGGGCGGGCACGGCAGCGGACCGACACTGGGTGAGCGCTGGGCGGCCTTCGTCGCGCGCCGCCGCGGCATCGTTCTCATCCTCTCGGTGGCTGGGCTCGCCGTGCTGGCCATCCCCGCCACGGACATGCGACTGGGGCTTCCCAACGACAGCACCGCGCCTGCGGACTCCACGCAGCACAAGGCCTACAACCTGATCAGCGAGGGTTTCGGCCCCGGGTCCAACGGTCCGCTCATCGTCATGGTGGAGGCGCAGACCGATCCCAGGGCCGCCGTGGGCGCCGCGGCCAGGCGGATCAGCGCGCTCGATGACGTCGCTGCCGTGATGCCGCCCCGCTTCAACGCCACGGGCGACACCGCACTGCTGAACGTGGTGCCCAGGAGCGGCCCGAGCAGCGCCGAAACCGAGCAGCTCGTCACCGACATCCGCGCCGAGGGCCAGGCGCTTAACGACCGGACCGGCGCGACCGTGTCCGTCACCGGTTACACCGCGCTGAACATCGACGTCTCCCGCAAGATGGCCGACGCTTTGCTGCCCTACCTTTCGCTGATCGTGGGCCTGGCGTTCATCCTGCTCATGCTGGTCTTCCGCTCCGTGGTGGTGCCGTTGAAGGCGGCCGTGGGCTTCCTCGGTTCGGTGGCCGCCACCTTTGGCGCCGTCGTCGCGGTGTTCCAGTGGGGCTGGCTCGGTGACCTGCTCGGTGTGGAGTCGACCGGCCCGGTGATGAGCATGCTGCCCATCCTGCTCATCGGCGTGCTGTTCGGCCTCGCGATGGACTACCAGGTGTTCCTGGTGACGCGGATGCGTGAGGAGCATGTCCACGGCGCCACACCCGACAAGGCGATGGTCATCGGCTTCAAGCACGGCTCGCGTGTGGTGGTCGCCGCGGCACTCATCATGATCAGTGTGTTCGCCGGGTTCGTGCTCGCCAAGGAGACACTGATCCAGTCGGTCGGCTTCGCGCTGGCGTTCGGAGTCGCCATGGACGCCTTCGTGGTACGGATGACCATCGTGCCCGCGGTGATGTCACTGCTGGGCAAGCGGGCGTGGTGGCTGCCGCGCTGGCTGGACCGCGTGCTGCCGAGGGTGGACGTCGAGGGCGAGCGGCTCGCCGCGAAGCCCCCGGAGGGTGGGCACGGCACCAACCGCGCGCTGGAGCCGGTGTAACGGGTCGTCAGTACAGCCAGGCGATGGCCGCACCCGCGGCCAACAGCGCGGTCACGCCGAGCGCCACGGACAACCAGCGCGACTTCTTCCACACGCTGTAGGCGCCTCCGGCGAGGAACCCCGCCACGCCGAACAGCACCAGTGGCAACCAGGTCTGCATCTACAGCACGCCCTTCGTGGAGGGAACGCCACCCACTCTGGGGTCCGGCTCCGTCGCCGCCCGCAGCGCTCTGGCCACCGCCTTGTACTGCGCCTCGGCGATGTGGTGCGGGTCGCGGCCGTGCAGCACCCGAACGTGCAACGCGAGCTGGGCGTGGAAGGAAAGCGACTCGAACACGTGCTTGGTGAGCACGAACGGGTAGTTGCCGCCGATGGTGAAGGTATTGAACTCTTCCGGCTCGCCGAGCTGGACACAGTAGGGGCGCCCTGAGACGTCGATCGCGGCATGGGCGAGCGTCTCGTCCATGGGAATCCACGCGTCACCGAAGCGGCGGATGCCCGACTTGTCGCCGAGGGCGTCGCGGATCGCCCTCCCGAGCACGATCGCGGTGTCCTCGACCGTGTGGTGTGCGTCGATGTGGACGTCGCCGCGGGCTTCGATTCTGAGATCGAGCGAACCGTGCACCCCGAAGGAGTTCAGCATGTGGTCGTAGAACGGCACACCGGTGTCGACCTCGACCTGGCCGGTGCCGTCCAGGTCCACCTCCACGCGGATCGAGGACTCCTTGGTGGTGCGTTCCACCTTGCCTACCCGAGTCACCTCGGGACCTCCTTGCTCGCCTCGAGAAAGGCGTCGTTCTCCTCCGGCCTGCCCACGGTGACCCGCAGGTGCCCCTCGATGCCGACATCTCGGACCAGCACGCCCCTGTCCACGTAGGACTGCCAGGCGGCAGCCGCGTCGCTGAATCCACCGAACAGAATGAAGTTGGCGTCGCTGGGAACCGTAGTAAAACCCATGCCCTGCAACGTTTCCGCGACGCGATCACGCTCGGCCGCCAACCTGGCCACCGACGCCAGCGTCGCCTCGGCGTGCCGGAGCGCGGCACGCGCGGCCGCCTGTGTCAGCGAGGAAAGGTGGTACGGCAGGCGCACCAGTTGCAGCGCGTCCACCACCGCGGGCGCGGCCGCCAGATAGCCGAGCCGGCCACCCGCGAAGGCGAACGCCTTGCTCATCGTGCGAGAGACCACCAGTTTGGCCGGGTACCTCTCGAGCAGCCGCACCGCGCTGGGCCGTGCCGAGAACTCCGCGTACGCCTCGTCGACGACCACCATGCCAGGAGCAACCCGCAGCAGCGACTCGAGATCCGCAGGCGGAATCGAGCCGCCCGTGGGGTTGTTGGGGCTGGTCAGGAACAGCACGTCCGGTTGCCGCTGAGCGACAAGGCGAGCGGCCTCACGCGCGTCGAGCGAGAAGTCCGGCCTTCGAGGTGCTGGCAGCCAGTCGGTGCGCGTGCCCGCCGCGATGATCGGATGCATCGAGTACGACGGCTCGAAGCCGAGCGCGCGGCGGCCAGGCCCGCCGAAGGCCTGCAACAGCTGCTGCAGGATCTCGTTGGAGCCGTTGGCCGCCCACACGTTGCGCTCGGTGAGCGGTACCCGGGTGGACACCGACAGGTAGGCGGCCAGATCCTGGCGAAGCTCGACGGCGTCGCGATCGGGGTAACGGTGCAGCGTGCTCGCCACTTCCCGCACCGCCTCGGTGACATCGGCGACCAGTTCGGCGGGCGGCGGGTAGGGGTTCTCGTTGGTGTTCAACCGGACCGGCACATCCAGTTGCGGGGCACCGTAGGGGCTTCGGCCTCGCAAGTCGTCTCGCAGCGGCAGCTGATCCAGCGTCACCTCGTCGGCGCTCACGCCTCACCCTCCGAGAACCGCGCGGAAACCGCCTCGCCGTGCGCGGGCAGGTCCTCGGCCTCGGCGAGCGCCACAACCTTGTCCGCCACCGCCCGCAGCGCGTCGGCGCTGTAGTCCACCACGTGGATGCCGCGCAGGAAGCTCTGCACCGAAAGCCCCGACGAGTGCCGCGCGAACCCTCCCGTCGGCAGCACGTGATTGGAGCCCGCGCAGTAGTCACCGAGCGAGACCGGGGCGTACGGTCCGACGAACACCGCACCCGCGTTGCGAACCCGCGCCGCGACGGAGGCGGCCCGCGCGGTCTGTATCTCGAGGTGCTCCGCGGCGTAGGCGTTCACCACGCGAAGCCCATCGTCCACTGTCGACACCAGCACGGTGCCTGACTGCTTGCCGCGCAGCGCCTGCTCCACCCGTTCGGTGTGCTTGGTGGCCGCTACCCTGCGCTCGAGTTCGGCGTCGACCGCGTCGGCGAGCGGCTCGGACGTGGTCACCAGCACGCTGGCGGCGAGTACGTCGTGCTCGGCCTGACTGATCAGGTCGGCGGCCACGTGCCCGGGATCGGCCGTGTCGTCGGCCAGGATCGCGATCTCGGTGGGGCCTGCCTCTGAGTCGATGCCGATGAGGCCACGCAGCATCCGCTTGGCGGCGGTGAGGTAGATGTTGCCAGGGCCCGTGACGAGATCGGCGGGCTCCAGCGGCCGCCCGTCGGTGTCGGTACCGCCATAGGCGAGCAGCGCGACAGCCTGCGCCCCGCCGACCGCCCACACCTCACGCACGCCGAGCAGCGCGGCGGCGGCGAGGATCGTCGGGTGTACGAGCCCACCGAACTCGGCCTGCGGTGGCGAGCACAGCACAAGCGACTCCACCCCCGCTGCCTGGGCGGGCACGACGTTCATCACCACGCTGGAGGGGTACACGGCCAGCCCACCCGGCGCGTAGAGGCCGACCCTCTCCACCGCAACCCAGCGCTCGGTGACGGTGCCGCCGTCGACGACACGCGTGGTCACGTCGGTTCGGCGCTGGTCGGCGTGCACGGTGCGGGCCCGGGAGATCGACTCCTCCAACGCCTCGCGCACCTTCGGGTCCAACTCGGCCAGCGCGCGGTCGAGCTCGGCCTCCGGTACCCGGACGGTGCGCGGCCGCACCTGGTCGAAGCGCTGCGTGTACTCCAGCACCGCCTCGACCCCTCGGTCGCGCACGGCCTCCACCACCGGCCGCACCTGATGCAGTACCGCGTCCACGTCCACCTCGGCGCGCGGCAGGGTGGCGCGCAGCTCGGCAGGGGACGGGACACGACCTCGCAGGTCGGTGCGGCTCAACATAAGGTCTAGGGTACGAGCCAGTACCGCGTCCGCGACCGGGAGGTAGCCGTGCTGCGAGTCGCCCTGTGCCAGCTCACCTCGAGCACCGATCCGAAGGCCAATCTCGATCTCGTTCGGGAATGGGTGGGCCGGGCCGCGGGTGAGGGCGCCCGCGTGGTCGTGTTCCCCGAGGCGATGATGGCACGCTTCGGGGTGCGGCTCGCGCCGCTCGCCGAGCCGGTCGACGGGCCGTGGGCGCTGGCGGTCAGCGAGGTCGCGCGCGAGGCGGATGTGCTGGTGATCGCCGGAATGTTCACCCCTGACGGCGACCGGGTGCGCAACACGCTGCTGGTGACCGGACTCGGCGAGCACCGCGGCTACGACAAGATCCACCTGTACGACGCCTTCGGGTTCCGCGAGTCCGACACGGTGGCGGGCGGCTCCGAGCAGGTCACCGTGGCCGTCGATGGGGTCAGGCTCGGCCTTGCCACCTGCTACGACGTGCGGTTCCCCGAGCTGTTCCAGTCGCTGGCCGACGCCGGCAGCAGTGCGGTGGTGCTGCCCGCGTCCTGGGGCGCGGGCAAGGGCAAACGCGAACAATGGGAACTACTGGTACGGGCCAGGGCGCTGGACTCCGGCTGCTGGGTGCTGGCGTGTGGGCAGGCACATCCGGCCGCGACCGGCACCGAGGTCAATCCCAAGGCGCCCACCGGCATCGGGTACTCGGCCGTGGCCGACCCGTTCGGGCACCTGCACGCGGAGCTGGGCGCCGGACCGGATCTGCTCGTCACCGACATCGATCCCGAACTGGCCGCCAAGTCGCGCGAGGCGACCGGCGTGCTGGCCAATCGCAGGCTCGGTCGGGAATGAGGCTGCGGCCTCGACGGCCCCGATCACCCAGCCTCGCGCAGGTCCATCCCGATGTCCAGCGCCGGGACCGAGTGGGTCAGCGCCCCCACCGCCAGGTAGTCCACCCCCGATTCGGCGTAGGCGCGGGCGTTCTCCAACCGCAGCCCGCCCGAGGCCTCCAGCCTGGTCCTCGGTGACCGCGCGTCACGCAGCCGCACGCCGTTGGCGCAGTCGGCGGGGGTGAAGTTGTCCAGCAGCACCTCGTCGGCGCCCGCGTCGAGTGCCTCAGCGAGTTGGTCCAGGTTGTCGACCTCTACCTCGCACGGCAGCCCCGCCGCGTGCTCCCGCGCGAGCCGCAGCGCCTCGGAGACCGAACCGGCGGCCACCACGTGGTTGTCCTTGATGAGCACCGCGTCGCCAAGGCCCATCCGGTGGTTCACCCCGCCCCCGAGGCGCACCGCGTACTTCTGCAGCAGCCGCAGCCCCGGCAGCGTCTTTCGGGAGTCGCGGATCGCGCAGCCGGTGCCCCGCACGGCCGAAACCCACGCCGCCGTCGCGGTCGCCACCCCGGAGAGGTGGCACAGCAGGTTCAGCACGGTCCGCTCCGCGGTGAGCAGGCCCCGCACCCCGCCGCGCACCACAAGCACCGGTTCGCCCGCCACCACGGCGCTGCCGTCGAGGCGGCTGCTCACCACCTCGTAGCCGTCACCGAGCACCGCGTCGAACACCGTGAGCGCCACGGGTATGCCCGCGACGACACCCGGCGCGCGGGCTGTCAGTTCGGCCGTCGCCGTGGCGGCTTCGGGCACGGTCGCGGCCGTAGTGGCGTCTGGCCCGTACCGCAGGTCCTCCTCCAGTGCGGTGGTGACTACCCTGCGCGCGTCGTCCAGATCGAGTTCTGTCGCCGTCACGCCGCGGTCTCCAGCACCGGGTCGGCGAGCACCGGCCTGCCTGACGGCCCGAGCCGGACGTACAGGCTGCGCTGCCAGGAGGTGTCGTCGCGTCGTGGGTGGTCGGTGCGCACGTGGCTGCCTCTCGACTCCTGCCTGCGCTCGGCCGCCGCGACCAGCGCCTGCGCCAGGAGTGTCAGCGCCGCGTCCTCCACGGCCCGGTGTGTCCACAGCGGTCCGTTCTCCGTGGACAGATCGAGCACCGAGCCCGCGACGGCCAGCCCTTCTGCGTCCCTGCCGATAGCGGCGTAGCGGCTCATCACCCGTTGCAGCACGTCCCGGTCGGCGATCGGCACGGCACCGGTTCGCGGGTCGATGCCGTACGCGGGGTCGGCGAGGCGCCGGGTGGTCAGGTCCTCGGCGACGGCTTCGGCGGCGCGCTCGGCGAGCACGAGCCCTTCGAGCAGGCTGTTGGACGCCAGCCGGTTGGCTCCGTGCAGTCCGGTCCGCGCGACCTCGCCCGCCGCGTACAGCCCGGGCACTCCGGTACGCCCGTCGGTGGCGGTGACCACGCCACCGCAGGCGAAGTGCGCCGCTGGAGTGACCGGAATCGGGTCCACCGCCGGGTCGACGCCCTCTGCCAGGCAGGCTGCGTGCACCGTGGGGAACCGGCGCTCGAACCCGGCGATCCCGGTGGCGTCGAGGAATACGTGGTCGTCGACGCCGCCGGGTGCCGAGGCCATCCTGCGTGCGATCGCGGCGGACACGACATCACGTGGCGCGAGGTCGGCCAGCGGGTGCACTCCCCGCATCACCGGCTTGCCCGTGGCGTCCACCAGCACGGCTCCCTCACCGCGCACCGCCTCGGTGACAAGCGGGCGCCTGCCCCGCGCAGAGGGCGTGTAGAGCACCGTGGGATGGAACTGCACGAACTCGATGTCGGCCACACAGGCGCCCGCCCGCAGTGCCAGCGCGATGCCGTCGCCTGTCGCAGGCTCAGGGTTGGAGGTGGCCTGGTAGAGCTGTCCGAAGCCGCCGGTGGCCACGAGCACGGCGGGCGCACGCAGCAAGCCGGGCACGCCCTGCTCGTCAAGTACCGACACACCGGCAACCTCGCCCGCCGGGGTGCGCAGCGCGTCGATGGCCACATGGTGCTCGAGCACTGGGATGCGCTGCCTGCCCGCCGCCGCCACAAGTGCGCGTTCCACCTCGGCGCCGGTGGCGTCGCCTCCGGCGTGAATCACACGGAAGGCGCTGTGCCCGCCCTCCCGGGTTCTCGCCAGCCCGGAGTCGGTGGTGTCGAAGCGCGCGCCGCGCCTGCGCAACCTCGCGACGGCGCCCGGACCCGCGCGAACGATCTCACGCACGGCGTCGACGTCACACAATCCCGCCCCCGCGGTGACGGTGTCGGCGGCATGTGAAAGCAGTGAGTCGCCCTCGGCGTGTTCGCCGTCGAGTACGACGGCGACACCGCCCTGTGCCCACCGGGTGTTGCCGTCGGCAACGGAGCCCTTGGTGACCACGAGAACCCGTAGCCCCAGTTCCGCGGCCCGAAGCGCCGCCGTCAGCCCGGCGACCCCGCTGCCGAGCACGACCAGGTCAGCCGCCGCCTCCCATCCTGGAGTTTTCGCCCCTTGGTCGGTAACCGGCGTGCTCATTCGCCGCCCCCCGGCTGGCCGATCTCGATCATACGCTGCACCGAGGCGCGCGCAAGCCGCGCCGTCTCCGGATCGACGTGCACCTCGTCGACACCCTCCCGTAGCGACCGCAGCAACGCGGCGGGGGTGATCAGCTTCATGTAGCGGCAGGTGGCGCGGTCGTTGACCGCCCGGAAGTCGATCTCGGGTGCGGTCTTGCGCAACTGGTGCAGCATGCCCGTCTCCGTGGCCACCAGCACCGAACCCGCCTTGGTCTGCTTGGCCGCCTTGAGCATGTCTCCTGTGGACAAGATCTTCACCCGATCCGGGGCGACCGTGCCCTCCCCTGCCAGGTACAGGGCCGAGGTGGCACACCCGCACTCGGGGTGGATGAACAGCTCGGCGTCCGGATCGGCCTCGGCCCGCTCAGCGAGTTCGGGGCCGTTGATCCCGGCGTGCACGTGGCACTCGCCCGCCCAGACGTGGAGGTTCTCCCTGCCGGTCTCCCGCCTGACGTGTGCGCCGAGGAACTGGTCGGGGCAGAACAGCACCTCGGTGTCCGGCGGAATCGAGGCGACCACGTCCACCGCGTTTGACGACGTGCAGCAGATGTCGGTCTCCGCCTTCACCTCCGCCGTGGTGTTGACGTAGGACACCACGACCGCGCCGGGGTGCTGCGCCTTCCATTCCCGCAACTGCTCACCCGTGATGGAGTCGGCCAGCGAGCAACCCGCCCTGGCATCGGGGATCAGCACGGTCTTCTCCGGCGCGAGGATCTTCGCCGTCTCGGCCATGAAGTGCACGCCGCAGAAGACGATGGTGGAGGCATCACTTGCGGCGGCGATCCTGCTCAGCGCGAGCGAGTCGCCGGTGTGGTCGGCGACCTCCTGTATCTCGGGCAGTTGGTAGTTGTGCGCGAGCAGCACCGCGTCTCGCTCGTCGGCGAGCCTGCGCACCTCCTCGGCCCAAGCCTCGTCCGCACGGACGCCCCCGTACGGAATGAGTTCGTCCACATGCGCCGTCATGTTGAGCCTCCGTTAGTTTTCGCCTTACAATCGAAAACCGTGCTATCACATATTAACAGCAACAACCCGGTGGCACACGAGGTGCTGGCGGCCGTGCTACAGGTGCGTTACGCCACAGCAGCCGGTGAGCGACCGCCCGCACACGGGCCCGCGAGCCTGCGGGTGCTGCTGTGGCGACGTGCGCTCGATCCGCATATCGGCAGGTGGTCGCTGCCGGGCGGCAGGCTGCGACCCGACGAGGACGTGGAGACCTCGATCCGCAGGCAGCTCGCCGAGAAGGTCGACGTGAAGCAGCTTTCACACGTCGAGCAACTGGCGGTGTTCAGTGCACCGGACCGGGTGCCGGGCCCCAGGGTGGTCGCCACCGCCTTCCTGGGATTGGTGCCCGCGGGGGTGGACCCCGTGGTGCCGGAGGACACCGCCTGGCATCCGGTGGACGCGCTGCCGCGCACAGCCTTCGACCACGAGGCGATCGTGCTGCGCGCCCGGGACCGGCTGCGGGCGAAGCTGAGCTACACCAACCTCGGTTTCGCGCTGGCACCGAAGGAGTTCACGATGTCCACGCTGCGCGAGCTGTACTCGGCGGCCCTTGGGTATCCGGTGTCGGCGACCAACCTGCAACGCGTGTTGTCCCGGCGCGGGCTGCTGGTGCCGTCCGGCCGCACGGCCTCCCCCGGCCGCACCGGCGGGCGCCCCGCCGCGCTGTACTCGTTCGCGCACGCCGGAATGCAGGTGACAGACCCCTTCGCGGTACTCAAACCACCCACACCGAAGCGGCCTGCCACGCGCGAACGAGCACGCCGGTCCCCGACGCCGTAACGTGAGAACGTGACCCAAAGGAGACAGGAGGATGCAACCGCCTCACTGCCGCTGTTTCCGCTGCACACTGTGCTGCTACCGGGTGTGCATCTGCCGTTGCACATCTTCGAGCCCCGCTACCGGCAACTCACCATCGACCTGGTGACCGAGGTGGTGCCCGACCGGATGTTCGGCGTTGTCGCCATCAAGACCTCCGTGGTGCGCGAAGTCGAGCGGCTCGAGCACGTCCACGGCGTCGGCTGCGCCGCGTTGCTGCGGGAGGCCAAGCGCTTGCCGGACGGCCGGTTCGACATCATCACCACCGGGCACCGGCGGTTTCGGCTGCTCGACCTCGACACCCGATCCGCGCCCTACCTCGTGGGCACGGTGGAGTGGCTCGACGACGCACCGCTTCCGGAAGGTGGCGAGGAAGTCGGCGAGCGACTCGCGGATGTGGCCAGGGCGGCACACCGACGCTACTGCGCGTTGGCGTGGGACAGCGACGGCTGGCGTTCTCCGTCCGCCGATGTCGCACCCGCCGAGCTGGCCTACCTGCTCGCCGCCGACTGCATGCTGCCGCTGTCCGACCGACAGGCCCTGCTGGAGGAAACCCAGCCGCTGCACAGACTGCGGCTGGCCTGCCAGTTGCTCAGCAGGGAGGCTGGGTTTCTTTCCGAACTGCGCGCCGTGCCGCCGCCCTACAGTGAGGTGGGCGAGCACCCGGCCCGGCCCAGCCTGAATTAGCACGGGCCCGCCGCGCCGTGCCCGTGCGATCGATACCCCAGCGTCGCACTCGACAGAACCCGAACGCAGAACTCGCGGGCAGGAACGGGGGACTCGCGGGCAGGAGCGGGGGACTCGCGCTGGTCAGGTCAGCCGCCTGCCCAGGTCGTCGTGTCCGTTCCAGGCGGCCAGCACCCCATAGGCGAGCGCGGCCGTCATCGGCTGCGCCAGCAGCACCCAGCGCGATTCCAGCACCGGCGCCCGCTCGATCACCGCGCCCAGTCGTGGCGACTCGGGCACGGCGTAACGCGCGTCCGCGAACGCGGGCCCCAACCGCATTGCCAGCCACCCGGCCAGCAGCGAGCCGGCAACCACCGCGAGCAGCGTCACCGGCCCGCGCCGGTCCCGAAGCAACCACACCACGGTCCCGACAACCAGGCCCGCCGAAAGACCCAGCAGCAGGAAGATCGCCATGTCCTCGAAGCGGTGCCAGCTTTCCAGCTGCAGCGGCACCAGCCTGCCTTCCTCGGTGACCACCCGCATGCGCTGCGTCGGTGCGAGCAGGGCCCACAACCAGCCGAGTGGGATGCCCAGCAACCCCACCAGTGACACCACGCTGACGGCGGGCAGCAGATCGACCTTGACGGTGAAACCGGCCGCCGGTGCACGCTTCACGGCGGGTTGCGCGGGCGGCGGCAACGCGATGTCAGCTTGCTCCGCCTGCTCCGGCACTCCCGACCTCCCTCTGCGACGCCCCCGTCAGCGGCGAGCCTAGCCGGTCGGGAAGGCGTCCATCGAGGAGGTTTCCCCATGCCTGCTGCACCGCGCCGACCACCCCGCCGGAGTCACCTGCACCACCATCCTGCGTGCGCAGTGCGGGCAGAACCGGGGCGGTTCCAGGGCAGTGCGCGGGCTGCGGCACGACTCGTGTCCGGCCAAGGCCTCTTCACGGCCGCAGTGGACACAGAACCGCTCGCTCACAGCGTCTCGCTCAGCGCCTTGATCGGCATCTTCAGCTCGCCGAGCATGTCGAGGTCGCGCTGCGCGGGACGGCCGAGGTTGGTCAGGTAGTTGCCGACGATGATCGCGTTGATCCCGCCGAGCATCCCCTGCTCGGCACCCAGGTCCCCTAGGGTCAGCTCGCGACCGCCCGCGAACCGCAACATCGTGCGAGGCATGGCAAGCCGAAACGCCGCCACGACCCGTAGCGCGTCCTTACCCTCGACAACCTCGTACGACTCGTACGGCGTACCCGGCTGCGGGATCAGGAAGTTCATCGGCACCTCGTCAGGCTCAAGTGCCGCGAGCTGAACGGCGAACTCCGCCCGCTGTTCGTCGCTCTCCCCCATCCCGATGATGCCGCCGCAGCAGACCTCCATGCCCGCGGCGCGCACCATCCGCAGGGTCTCCCACCGTTCCTCCCAGGTGTGAGTAGTGACCACGTTCGGAAAGTGCGACCGTGCCGTCTCCAGGTTGTGGTTGTACCGGTGCACACCCATGTCGACGAGTTCGTCCACCTGATCCTGGGTCAGCATCCCCAGCGAGCACGCGATCTGGATGTCGTTACCGGACTCTCTGATGGCGGCGATACCGTCACGCACCTGCGACAGCAGCCTGGCGTCCGGGCCGCGCACGGCGGCGACGATGCAGAACTCGGTGGCACCGGTGGCAGCGGTCTCGGCGGCCGCCTTCACCAGTCCAGGGATGTCGAGCCAGGCCGACCGCACCGGGGTGGGAAATCGGCCCGACTGCGAGCAGAAGTGGCAGTCCTCCGGGCAGCCGCCCGTCTTGACGCTGACGATTCCCTCGACCTCGACCTCGGGACCGCACCAGCACATCCGCACGTCGTGCGCGAGCGCGAGCAGACCGGTGAGGTGTTCGTCACCGAGCCGCAGCACCTGTAGCACCTGTTCCTCGGACAGTCCCTCGCCCCGCTGGAGTACCTGCTCACGCGCGATCGTGAGGATTTCCGCCTCGGTGGTTGCGGCCGTCACGCCATCTCCTTCGCCTGCTGTTCGCCTGTTCGACCGAGTGTGACCTACCCGCGCGGCGCCACACAGCGACCTGGGTCACGTCGGGGCTGAGCGGCTACCGCGCGGGGCTCAGGTCGGGCTCGCCATCCTGCCGGTGAAGCATTCCGGGTCGAACTCTCCGCCGAACCACGGTGACAGCCCGTACCTGGCATGTTCGAGGAACCGGTGTGCCTGCTCCCCCGCCGCTCCCTCTGCGATCGCACCGAGCAGCGGGGCACCCGCCGCAACCGGAAGGTCACCGAGGTTGCAGCGTGAGGCCAGATCCGGTTCGGCAGGCCAGGAGCCGATCACCACCCCGGCCACGTCAAGACCTCTGCGCGTGGCGACTTCAGCAGTCAGCGCTGTGGCGTTCAGCGTGCCCAACCCCGCCTGCGCCACGATCAGCAACGGCGCACCAAGCGACCACGCGACGTCGGCCAGCGTGCCTCCCGCCGGATCGAACCGCACCAACAGCCCACCCGCGCCCTCCACCAGCACCAGATCGTGGGTGGCGTGCAGCTCACAAGCCGCGCTCGCCGCCTCCGCCGGTGTGACGGGGTCGAGACCGCAACGGCGGGCAGCCGCCTCCGGAGACAGCGGGTCCGGATAGCGGCGCAGCTCGCGGGTGGTGACAGCACCAGCAAGGCGGCGCACCTCCGCGAGATCACCCGGTTCCGCGTCTACGACCCCGGTCTGCGCGGGCTTGAGCACCGCGACCCGTTCGCCACGCTCGGCGGCCAGCGCGGCGATGGCCGCGGTCACGACTGTCTTGCCGACGCCGGTCCCCGTTCCAGAGATCACCAGCACGGTCACGCTCGCGACCCTAGTCCGAGCCGGCCACCTCCCTTCACCCGGCCTTCACGCCCGCGGGGACGAAGCAGCCGACATCGGGGTCGAACAGGTACACCTGCGCCTTGCCGACGTCGAAGTACATGCCGGTCAGGTGCAGTTCGCCGCTGCGCTGTGCCCGCTCCACAACCGGGTGGACCCGCAGGTGGTCGAGCTGTTGCAGCACGTTGTGCAACGCCAGCCGGTCACCGGGGCGCTCGGGAACGTCACCGTCGAGCGTGGCCGCCAGTTCGGTCACGTGGCGGTGCCGGGTCGGCTCGCCGTGCCGCAACCATCGGGACAGCGCTGGCATGCCGGGTGGAAGATCACCGAGCAGTGCCGCCATCGCCGCGCACGAGGAATGGCCGCACACCACGATCTCGCGGACTTTCAGCACCTCCACCGCGTACTCGATCGACGCCGACACCGACACGTCCGGCGAAGCCGGGTCCGCGCCCGCCTGGTCGTCGCGGACCGGCGGAACGAAGTTGCCGATGTTGCGAACCGTGAACAGGTCTCCCGGGCCGCTCGTGGTGATGACATTGGGCACAATCCTGGCATCGGCGCACGCGATGAACAGGGTGTGCGGCTGCTGACCTTCGGCCAGCCTGCTGAGCATCTCCTGTACCAGTGGTGCCGTTCGCCACTGGAACTCCGAGGCACCTCGATGCAGCGGGCGCGCACGTTGCCCGGGGATCGCGACCCCGAAGTCCTTCGCCATCCACTCCGACCACGGCGCCAGCCAGCGCGGCACCGGACGCCGTGCCTCATTCCTGCGCACGGTCGGCGCCTCGGACTTGCCACTCGCGAACCACGGGTGCCCGATCTCGTCGACCACCACCGTGCCGCCGGTCCGCTCGTGTTCCTGTTGCCAGCTCGACAGGCACTCGAACGCCGCGTGATCGAGGTAGTCGACCACGAGTTCCAGCCGGACCGTCGTGCCGGAGCCGATGGTGCCGAGCACGGCCGAAAGCCGCGGCACCGACAGGAAGGTGAGCACACCCTCGATGACGATGCGACGCTGAGCGCCATCGCCCACCACATGGATGCCCGACCACATGGTGCGGCGCAGCATGAGTGCGAGCGCCAACCCGATGCCGATCAGCACGCCGGAGAGCAGGTCGAGCAGCACCACGCCCAGCAGGGTCACGGCGTACACCGGGAGGTCACCATGCCCGCGAACCTGCCGGATGTGCCGCATGTCCACCAGCCGGGCGCCGACGTAGACCAGCAGCCCGGCCAGCGCGGCCAGCGGAATGCTCTCGATGAGCCCGGCCAGTGCAACGGTGAACAGCAGGACCCACAGTCCGTGCAGCACCGCCGAAGCCCGCGAACGGGCCCCAGCACGCACGTTGGTGGAACTGCGCACGATCACCCCGGTCACCGGGAGGCCGCCGAGCACGCCGGACGTCATGTTGGCCACGCCCTGACCGACAAGTTCGCGGTTGAGGTCGGCGCGCCGAACGGTGTGCATCTTGTCGACCGCAACCGCCGACAGCAGTGTCTCGACACTGGCGATCAACGCGATCGTCAGCACGGCTACGGAGAACTCCAGCCAGCGCCCCTCCGGCAGTCTCGGTGCCAGTTCGATGGCGAGCAGGTCGTCGGGCAGGCTCACTCGCTCCACCGACATGGCGGTCGCGGTGGCCAGCGCGGACACCAGGGTGATCGCGGCAAGCGGCGCGGGTACCACT
Organism: Saccharomonospora amisosensis; assembly: GCF_011761185.1. Taxonomy (NCBI): domain Bacteria; kingdom Bacillati; phylum Actinomycetota; class Actinomycetes; order Pseudonocardiales; family Pseudonocardiaceae; genus Saccharomonospora; species Saccharomonospora amisosensis. The sequence goes on from NZ_JAAOYM010000001.1 coordinate 3,875,481, forward strand.
TTGAGCACCGGCAGCCTCGGCCACAACAGCAGGACGCCCACCGTCAGCACGCCGAGCAACGCGGCGGCGTCGTGGTGCCCGACGAGTTGTCCCGGAAGTTGCGTGATGTTGGCGATCGCGGAGCTCTGCGGGGAACCGCCGAGCACGACATGCAGCTGTCCCAGCACCAGCGTCACGCCGATGCCCGCCAGCATGCCGTGCACGATCGCGGGCGAGATCGCCAGTGCCGCACGGGCGACGCGGCTCAACCCGAACAGCACCTGCAACACCCCGGCCGCGACCGTGATCGCGCACGTGACGACCCAGCCGAACGACTCGATGGTCTGTGCCATCACCACCGTCAGGCCCGCGGCGGGCCCGCTCACCTGCAGCACCGAGCCACCGGCCGCGCCAGCCACCACACCACCGACGATCGCGGCGATCAGGCCTGCGGCGATCGGCGCGCCGGAAGCCAGCGCAATGCCGAGCGACAGTGGTACGGCGACGAGGAAGACCACGAGCGAAGCGGGCAGGTCGTGGCGCAGCAGGCTGCTCACCCGCGTCGTGTGTCGGGCACGCTGCCGCTGCCCGTCCGCACCCTCGCAGGCTCTGCTTGCCATGGACAACCCTTCCACTCGGCTTGCGGTGTCCACACCAGATAACCGAAGAGTCGCCGAGTTGTCCGCCACCGCAGGCAGGCGGACCCGGTTCGAGGCGGCGCGGCCGTCACGAAGCGAACATCCACCACCTGCCTGCGTACACAAGGCACATTTCACTCTCACCCGATCCACTACCGCACAACGAAAAAGCGTCGCGGTACGTGATCGTTTACGACCGCCAATCGACGGTCCAAACCAGATCAGGTGATCTTGAATGGATCACGCCACTCGCGCTGCGGCGACCATCGCGCCTGCTATCGCCGCGATGTCGGTGTCGTCACACACGTAGGGCGGCATGGTGTAGATCAGGTCGCGGAACGGGCGCAGCCACACACCGCGCGCGGTGATCGCCTCGGTCGCCGCCGCCACATCCACCTGGTGGTCGAGTTGGACGACCCCGATGCCGCCGAGCACCCGAACGTCCACGACGCCGGGCACGGCGGCGGCCGGTGCCAGTCCGGCGCGCAACCCGGCCTCGATCCTGGCGACATCGGCACGCCACGAACCGTCGGCCAGCAGGTCCACCGAGGCGTTCGCGACCGAGGCCGCCAGTGGGTTACCCATGAACGTCGGTCCGTGCGCTAGCACCGGCACCTCCCCTGCCGAGATGCCCCGCGCCACCTCGGGTGTGCACAACGCGGCCGCCATGGTCAGGTAGCCGCCCGTCAACGCCTTACCGACGCACAGCACGTCGGGGCTCACCCCCGCGTGTTCCGCCGCGAAGAGCGCGCCGGTTCGCCCGAAGCCGGTCGCGATCTCATCGAAGACCAGCAGCACGTCGCAGGCCTCGGTCACCTCCCGCAGTACGCGCAGATACTCCGGGTTGTGGAAGCGCATCCCGCCCGCGCCCTGCACCACCGGCTCCACGATCACGGCGGCCAACTCGTCGGCATGGCGTTCCACGGTGCGCACGAGTTCCTCGATGTAGGCACGGTCGGGCTCGGCGTCGAAACCCGGTGGCGGCTCTGGAACGAACAGCTGCTGCGGCAGCACTCCCCGCCACAGCGCGTGCATCCCGCCCTCGGGATCGCACACGCTCATCGGGTGGAAGGTGTCGCCGTGGTAGCCGCCGCGCCACGTCAGTAGCCTGCGCTTGCCTTCCCTGCCCAGCGACCGCCAGTACTGCAGGCACATCTTGATGGCGACCTCGACCGAGACCGAGCCGGAGTCGCACAGGAACACGTGCCGCAGCTCGCCGGGCGTGATTTCGGCGAGAGTGGTGGCCAACCGGATCGCGGGCTCGTGCGTCAGGCCGCCGAACATGACGTGGCTCATCCTGCCCACCTGTTCGGTCAGCGCGGAGTCGAGCGCGGGGTGGCGGTAGCCGTGGATCGCCGACCACCACGAGGACATGCCGTCTACCAACTCCCGCCCGTCGGCAAGCCGCAGGCGCACCCCGTGTGCCTCCTCGACCAGCAGCGGCGCCACCGTGCCCGGCATCGGCCCGTAGGGGTGCCACACGTGTTCGGCGTCGAGCGCGAGCAGTTCCCGGATCGAGTCGGCGGAGCGCGCCTGCGGGGGTGTCGAGGGGTCGGAGGGGGTCATAGCGCGCACTCTACGACGCCACCGACCGGCCACCCGTCCCCGTCCGCCGGTCCCTCAGCCGCGCGCCGACTACGGTGACCGGCATGGCGACCAGCACGCGATTTCGGCCCATTTCGCCGGAACGGCTCGTATCGGAGCTCGCCGATCGGGTCGCCGCCCTGCCAGCAACGCGGTGGGCGCGCGTCGCCCTCGACGGGGCAGCGATCGCCACCGACCCGGCCGCACTCGCCGACGCGCTGGTGGACCCGCTGCGCGTGCGAGGGCGCGACGTGCTGCGCGTGTCGGCCTGGGATTTTCTCCGGCCTGCTTCGCTACGGCTGGAACGGGGCCGCCACGATCCCGACGCGCGCTACGACGACTGGCTCGACACCGGCGCGCTGCGCCGCGAGGTGCTCGGTCCGCTCGCAGGCGGCGGCACGGGAAAGGTGTTGCCCGCACTTTGGGACCGCGGCCGGGACCGCGCCTACCGGCTGCCGCGCACCGAAGTCGCGCAAGGCACGGTGCTCCTGCTCGACGGCGAGTTACTGCTCGGCAGGGGCCTGGACTTCGACCTCACGGTGCACCTGTGGCTTTCCGCATCGGCCCTGCACCGCAGGCTGCCGATGCGGGAGCACTGGGCGCTTCCCGCCTACCGGCGCTACGAACAAGAGGTCGCACCTGCCGAAACCGCCGACGTCGTGGTGCGCATGGACCACCCCGACCATCCCGCCGTGCGCGAAGGTGAAAGCTAGCGAGGACGCGTGCCCTCGGACACCGGGGTGCCGTCCAGCAACGCGGCCAGCCGTCGCGCGAGCACGTCCCAGCGCCAGTTCTCGCTGACCCAGCGCCTGCCCGCCTCTCCCATGCGCGCCGCCCGCACCGGGTCGGAAAGCAGCGGCGCCAAGGTGTCCACTATCGCGTCGAGCTTGCGTCCGTCCACCACGTGCCCGGTGACCTCGTCGAGCACCGTCTCCGGGGCGCCACCGGAGTTTCCCGCCACCACCGGCAGGCCGGTGGCCGAAGCTTCGAGGTAGACGATGCCGAGCCCTTCCACGTCGAGCCCACCACCCCTGGTGCGGGCGGGCATCGCGAACACGTCTCCGGCGGCGTAGTGCCCTGGAAGTTCCCGCCACGGCACCGAGCCGGTCAGCACCACGTGCTCGGCGACACCGCACTGCCTGGCCAGTTCCGCGAGCCGGTTGCGGTACGGACCGCCGCCCACTATCAGCAAGGCCGCGTCGCCAACCCGCTTTCGCAGTAGCGGCAGCGCGCGGATCAGCATGTCCTGCCCCTTGCGAGGCACGAGTCGGGATACACACACGACGGTGGGCCGATCGCCGAGACCGTAGCGCTTCCGCAGCTCGGCCCGAGCGGCGTCGTCCGGTCGAAACAGTTCGCAGTCCACTCCCGACGGAAGAGGTTCCAGGCCCGCGAGCGGACCGAACGCCGACGCGAACCTGCGGCGGGTGTACTGACTGACGAACGTGACGACGTCGGCGGTGTCGCCGATGCGACGCAACGCCTGCCTGGCACCTGGCAGCATCGACCAACCGACCTCGTGGCCATGGGTACAGGCGACGACGCGTCGCGCTCCCGCGTCGCGCAGGGAGGGGCCGAGCAGCGCCAGCGGCGCGGCCGCACCGAACCACACGGTTTCGCAGTCACGCGAGCGCAGCAGACTCCGCGCACGCGCGAGAACGTCGGGAGTGGGAAGCATGAGTGTGGTCGGGTGGCGCACCACCTCGAAACCGGCTTCGGCGTCGAACTCTCGGTGCGAGGTGTGCCCGCGTTCCCATGAAGGCGCGTATACCACCAGATCGTCAGCGGGCAGCCGCGTGGCCAGCGCGTTGAGATAGGCCTGGATGCCACCCGGCCGGGGTGGGAAGTCGTTGGTCACCAAGAGCGTGCGGCGCATGGTGGGAGACTATCCCGCCCCGGCGAGGTGGCTGATCGTCACGCGACTCGGCGCGCTCCGCTGTACTCGTCCTGCAACGGCGAGACCTTGACCACGTCACCTGAGGTGGGCGCGTGCACCATCATGCCGTCGCCGAGGTAGATGCCGACGTGTGAGACCGGTGAGTAGAAGAACACCAGGTCACCAGGTTCGAGTTGGCTGCGTGACACCGGGGTGCCGTACGTCGACTGCGAACTGCTCGTACGGGGGATGCTGATTCCGGCCTGTGCGTAGGCCCACTGGGTCAGCCCGGAGCAGTCGAAGGAATCCGGCCCGGTGGCGCCCCAGACGTAGGGGCTGCCCCGCACGCTCAGCGCCGCGTCCACCGCCGCCTGCGCGGCCGGTCCGGGTGCCTGCACAGGGCCGATGTCGGCACCGGTGTCCTGCTGTGCCGCGACATCGGAGTCGGAAAGCAGTCCCGCCTGCTCGGCGAGGTCTTCGACCTGCTCGTCGAGACGCTCCTTGCGGGCCTCGATGTCGGCGGCCAGCTTCGCGGCGGCGTCCTTGGCCTGCTGTGCCTTGCGGCGCGCGTCCGACGCCTGCTGCTCCGCGGCCGTGGCCTGATCCACCGCACCCTGCAACCGCCGCAGCGCCTCGTTCTTGTCGGTGGCGAGGACGTCCAGCGCGGAGGAACGGGCGAGGAAGTCCTGCGCGGAACTACCGGTGAGCAGAGCCGACATCTTGTTCAACTGGCTGCCCGCGGTGAACGAAGCACCGGCGAACCTGTCGACGTCGACACGGAAACGCTCCACATCGGCCATCGCCCGCTTCTCGGCCTGCTGGGCCTGCTTCAGCGTGCCGCTGACCTTTTTGAGTTCGGCCTCTTTGGCCTTGAGGTCCTCCTTGGCCTTCAGATACTCCTCGTTGAGCTTCTCGGCCTTGCTCGCCAGCTCACGATATTTCTCCAAAGCCTCGGAACTGCTCTGGGGTTGTTGGAGGGCGGGGGTAGGGGAAGCCGTGGCTGGTGCCTGGGTGAAGGTGACTGCCGCGATCACAGCGGAGGCCGCCAGCGCTCCCGACACCACACGTTTCACGGGATGCGACTGCACGTCGCGCGTCTCTCCTTTGCTCTCCGGCCGCCTGCCCGCCCACCCGCACGAGGTCGGGGGCCCTCGACGATCGTGATTCACCAGGCAGCGCGGCGCGCAGCTAGTGACGCGTCGCGCCTGACATCACGTGGTGGTCCGGCACAGCTCCCCGACAAGCTGCCTCGGCGGCGATCCCGCGTCGCCGACCCTGTTGGAACGGCTGACTGGCGCGAGATCTCGGACAGGTTACGAAACAGAAGCCACGGAGTCCACCGGCGCACAGTGCCGAATCGGCCACCGTACGTTCGCGCACCTTCGGACCAGCGAATAGTCGCCCGATGTGATACATACGACACACTTGAGCTAAAGCACCAAAAACCGTTCACCTGATCGGAGTGACCGCTCGTCGAATGCTTAGCGCTCAGTGGTTTCGTCGGGTGTAGCAGAACTCGAAACGGTTCACCCGGCGCGGCGCGGCCGATCCGGCCCGTCCGGCACCAGCCGTAGCCGAGGAACCATACCCGCTTCCGCGAGCACGTCAACCGCATGGCGCTCGGCTCGGTCCCACTCCACCGACGGCGGGGCACCGAGCACGACGCTGACGACGCAGCTTTCGCAGGCGTCGCCCCGTACCTGGCACCGATCGCAGTCGATGATCAGTATGTCGTCGTCGAGGTAGTCGATGTCGTCCATACGCCGCACGCTAAGCAGCCGCACCGACAATTCCGGCCACCACTCACCCGATCGTGCCGACGTATTCCCAGTGCCACGGCTCCTCACGTCCGCCGCCCTGCCGGGCCCAACCAGGGTTGACCCAGCCGAACGCAGGCGCGTTCGCCGCGAGCCAGCGGTACTGGGGTGTGCCGAACGACTCGACTCCGCCGCACATATCGACCGCGAGTCCCCACCCGTGGTTGCTCGTGCCGGGTACGGCCGCCAACGAAGGCTTGCGCCGGTACAGATCCACCTGCACATCGAAGGTGCGGTAGGAGTCGGTGATGCACAGTGGGCTGCCGAACCTGCCCGCATACGCCCGTGACATCGCGTGGTAAGCCTGTGCGGCGTCACAGCGAAGCACGTGCGAACCGGCGCCTGTCGAACACAATGCCGCCGCCGGGATGAGGCCGTTGGGATAGCCGCCCCAGGCGCCCGCAGCCTCGTCCGCCTGCCGCCTCGGCAGTTCGACGCCGCCGCAGCGCCAGATCAGCTCGCCCTCAGCTCGCTGCGGCACCGGCCGCGCCGCCTGCCTGCCCAGTGTGGGACGCACCACGCCGAGCACCGAGTCAGCCGCGGGACGATCGGTCACGACCACACCCGCGAGTCTGGCGTCGGCGACCAGCATGGTGCGCAGATCGAGCACGATGCCCACCGACTGCACGCCGTACCGCTCCGGGCCGACGAAAATGAGGTCGCCGGGTTGCGCGTCGCCGGAGGGCACCCGCCTGCCGGTGGCGAGTTGCCTACTCGCCGAGCCAGGCAACTCGATACCCGCGCTGGTGAACACGGAACTGACCAGCCCGTCACAGGAGTAGGCCAGTGGCCCCTGGCCGCCCTCGTGCGGCACATAGGGTTTGCCGAGGGCGGCCACCGCCGCCGAAACCGCCGCGATCGTCTCCCTCGGCAGTACAAGCACCCGCTGTCCGTCCACACCGACCTGTGCGACGCCAGGCTGTGGTTCGCCGTCTCGGCCCAGCAACGGCCGAAGCCCGGCGGGTAGCCGCGCCGGGTCGGCGAGCGCGGGCGCCGCAGGCGCCGAGACACCCGCCCGCTTCAATCGCCGAAGGTAGGCCTTCCAGTTGTCCGTGGTCCTTCGGTTGCGCTCACGTTGTGCCCGCTGCTGCGCGATCACTGCCTCATTGGCCGCGTCGACAGGACCCGCCAACTCGGCCGAGACGGCATCGGCGCGGTTGGTCGCGTCCACGCTGCGTTTCCGCAACTCCGACTCACGTGCCACCGCGGACCGCTTGGCGGCCTCGGCCGACTCCTCGGCACGCACGGCATCGCGGTGTCGTCGCAACGCACCGGAAAGCCGTTCGTCCTGTGCGGCCCGCAGCCTGCCAAGCATGGAAGTGCCGTCGAGCAGCTCCTTCCCGTTCGCCGCGGTGACGAGCAGCCGGAACTCATCCGCCCTGCCCATCGCCTGAAACACCGACTTGGAGAAGGCGTCGACCTCGTCCTGCCGCGCCGCGACGAACCGTTCGGCCGCCTGCCGTTCCTGCTTCGCCTTCCGAACCCGCGCCGCCGCCGCATCGGCCCGTTCCCGCGCCGACTCGATACGCTGTGACAACGTGCCGAGTTCTCGTTGCACCTCACTCGCGGTGCGCTGCAGTTGGGCGACGGCGGGATCCGCGAACGCCTCGCCAGGACGCCGATCGGGCACCGGGGTGCCCGGCGCGATTCCCGCCTCGACACGGCGATCGTCGGAGTCGGCCGGGGGTTGCTCCTGCCCGTAGGCAGGAACCGCCACCAGTGTTGCCGCCGACAGCAGCGACAACGTGACCGCAGCGACCCGCAACCCGCACCTCCGTACTCGCGTGAAATCCAGCAGTAACAACGATGTGCCGCGCTGATCGTCACGCGTTGCGGTACGAGATTGGCTGCCGCCGTGTCACAAGCGGGCGACGGCGACCTCGCTAGACGCGGCCGAGTCTGGTGAGCAGGACACGCGCCGCTACGGCGTGGGCACCCTGTCCGCACACCGAGCTGACCACCGCCTGGTCGGAGGTGGCCACCACCAACGGCCTGCCAGCCGGCTCCGCCGCCACCAGTGCCCTGATCACGTCGTCGGCGAGTACACCGGGGTCGGAGAACAGCACCCGCACTCCCTTCGGCGTCGCCGAGGGGATGGACGTCACGTCCGCCCCGTCGAACACCACCGTGACCTCTGCACCGGTACGAGCAGCGAGCGCGGAGAGTTGGCCAACCAGCCTGCTGCGCTGTTCGGCCAGCGAAAGGTCTGGATAACCTGTCTTCGTCACGTTGTACCCGTCGACGATGAGGTGCACGTTGGGCAGGCTCAGCAGCTTCTCCAGGATGGCTGGCTCGGAAACGCGGCCACCGCTGGTGGCCGTGCTCGCACCACGCACGATGTCGGCGGGGCGCCGCCGCACCGCACCGACGGAAAGCTCCCGGCGTAGCCCGTCGACCGCACCGCTGAGCGTATCCAGCAACATCGACAACCGCACTTCGTCGGCGTCGCGCGCCTCCCGCGCGGACTGGCGAGCGACCTCGGCCTCGCCGACGGCGCGCTCGGCCCGCTCCCTCTCCCGTGCTGCCCTGTGGCGTTCCCGCTCCAGTTGCGCTGCCATCCCCTCCAGTTCGGCGGCTTGCTCGGCCCGTGCCCGCTCGGCTTCGGCCCGTGCCTGCTCGGCCTCGTCCCTGGCCTGCCGCAGCACCATGCCCTGCTCCCTGAGTCTGCCGCGCAGCCGGTCGAGTTCGCTCTCGCGCCCCCCTCGCGCCTGCTCGACCTCCTGCCTGGCCTGCTCGAGGTCAGCACGAAGTCGCTGCACCTCGGCCTCCAGCTTGCGGCTACGCGCCACGGCCGCGTCCCGTTCGGCACGCAAGGTGGTTTCCTCCGCGTTCTTGGCCACAAGCCGGATCCGCGAGGACGCACTGGACTCGCCGAGCAACACGGCGGCGGCCGCCGCGGCGACCGAATCCTCGTCGTTGGGGTTCAGCGCGTCGAAGCGGTTCTGCCGCAGCCACTCCAGCACGGCGGTGCGAAACCGGCTGGAGTCTCTCAGCCCGGTGAGCAGGGCGTTACCCCCGAGCCGTGCCCGTTTGGCCGGGGCGAACCGGGCCACCGGCCGCAACTGCCTGGGAATGTCGTCGCCTGTCAGCTTGCCGAGCGCGGCGGCCGTCAGCTCGGCGATTCGCTCTCGCACCGGTTCAGGTAGCCCTAGCCAGTCGACGGGCTCGGATTCGGGTTCGGGTTCCGGTGACGGCGCCGGGTCACCGGGCGCGCCTGTGACGTGCCCGGAGGCGGTCTCCTCGGGTCGCTCTGGGTGCGCGGGTGACGGCAGCATCCATCCAGCTTAGGTTCTGTATGCCGCCAACCGCGCCCCCCTGAGGTCACGGGGTGGCTCGACCACCAGCCTGGCGGCGAGCGGGAGGTGATCGGAGGCCGCGGGATCGGCGTCGATCACCCTGGCCCACACCGGGCGCACCCCTGTGCCGGTGAACACGTAGTCGATCCGGCGGTCGGGAGTCTCAGCGGGGTAGGTGCCGCCCGCACCGTGCCCCGCGGCGACCCAGACGTCGGTGAACTCCTCCGCAACGGTCGTGATCTCGGCCGCCGAAGGCAGCGCGTTGAGGTCACCGACGAGCACGGCGGGCTCGGTGTCACCGATGAGCTCGGTGAGCTGCCGCGCCTGCCGCAACCGGTCGGTGCGCGAACTCGCGGCGAGATGGGTGTCGTAGACATGCACCGGCGTGCCGCGCACGTCGAGTTCGGCGTGCAGCAGACCGCGCTGCTCCTGGTCAGGCGAGCGGTACAGGTAGGTGTTGGTCGAGCGCACGATCGGGTACCTGGACAGGATCGCGGTGCCGTACTGGATACGCGGCCTGCCCGCCTCGGGCGGATCACGGTCGATGTTGGCGCCGAAGGCGGCGTGGTAGCCGAGTCGCCTGGCGAGCGCGCCTGCCTGGTCGGCCCAATCGCTGCGACCCGAGTAGTGCCGGTCCACCTCCTGCAGCCCCACGACGTCGGCCCGGCTCTCCCGGATCACCTTGGCGATCCGGTCGAGGTCGAGTACGCCGTCTGTGCCCTCCCCGTGGTGGATGTTGAACGACAGCACCGTGACCGTCCTCGCCCCGTGTGCGGCCGCTCCCGCAGGCGTCACCATCGCCACCGTTGTCGTCAGCGCGCCACACACCAGCAGCACGATTGCGAGGCCTCTTCGCATCATCGGCGTCTCCGTCCATTCGGTTCGCAATGATCGTCGCCACCGAGGCTGAGCGAAGCGTGATGTCCCGGTGAACCGAGGGCGAAAACTGTCGGTGGGTGTGCCTATGGTCGCCGATCATGCAACTGACGTTCGACGAACTGGGCACACCGTTGCGGGACACCACGTTCGTGATCGTCGACCTGGAAACCACCGGCGGTGCGCCCGGGCCGAGGGGCATCACCGAGATCGGGGCCGTGAAGGTCCGTGGCGGCGAGACGCTCGGCGAGTTCGCCACGCTGGTGGACCCTGGCGCACCCATTCCGCCGCAGATCGTCGCGCTGACCGGTATCACCAGTGCGATGGTGAGCGCCGCTCCCCGGATAGAAAGCGTGCTGCCTGCCTTCCTGGAGTTCGCCTCCGGAGCGGTGCTGGTAGCACACAACGCCGGCTTCGACACCACATTCTTGCGGGCAGCGTGCCAGGCGCACGGCTACGCCTGGCCTCGCCCGCCAGTGGTGTGCACACTGCGGCTGGCCCGCCGCGTGCTGGCACCGGAGCAGACAGGCGGCTACCGGCTTTCCGCGCTTGCCGCACTGCTCGGAGCGAGGACGAAGCCGACACACCGCGCGCTCGACGACGCCCACGCGACCGTCGACGTGCTGCACGCGCTGCTGGAACGCCTCGGCTCGGTCGGCGTGCACTCGCTTGAGGAGTTGCTGGACTACCTGCCCGACGTCACACCGGCGCAGCGCAGGAAACGGGGCCTTGCCGCGCACCTTCCCGACAAACCAGGGGTGTACCTGTTCCTCGGCCCCGGTGACGAGGTGCTCTACGTGGGCACCGCCAAGAACCTGCGTCGCAGGGTGCGGCAGTACTTCACCGGCTCCGAAAGCCGTGGCCGGATTCGGGAGATGGTGGCGCTGGCCGGGCGGGTGGACGGCATCGAGTGCGCACACGCGCTGGAGGCCCAGGTTCGCGAGTTGAGGCTGCTCGCCGCGCACCGGCCCGCCTACAACCGCCGGTCCAAGAACCCGCGCAAGGTGTGGTGGGTAGTGCTCACCGACGAGGCGTTTCCCCGGCTTTCGGTCGTGCGCCGGGCCAGGGACGGCGCGCTCGGCCCCTTCAACTCGCGGACACGTGCCAAGGCCGCCGCCGAAACGCTGGCGAGCGTCGCACGGCTACGAACGTGCACCCAGCGGATCGCGCGTACCGGCGGCGACTCATCGCCGTGCGTGCTCGCCGAACTGGACCGCTGCGGCGCGCCCTGCGCGGGCAGGCAGACCGTCGAGCAGTACCGGCCTGGGGTGCGACTGGTCACCGAACTGGTAGCGGGTACGTCCGACGCGGCGTTGCACGCGGCTCGCGAACAGGTGGAGGCGCTGGCGGCCGCCCAGCACTTCGAACGGGCGGCTCAGCGGCGGGACGAGTTGGCCGCGTTGTTGCGGGCCGTGCACCGTGGGCACCGCCTCGCCTCGCTGGCCGCGATCGCCGAACTCGTCGCTGCTGCCCCTGACGGCAATGGCGGTTGGGAAATCGCCGTGATCCGCCACGGCAGGCTGGCCTCGGCCGGGGTCGCGCGTCGTGGGGTGCCGCCGATGCCTGTTGTCGACACGCTCGTGGCCTCGGCGGAGACCGTGCTGCCCGGCGAGGGGCCACTACGGGGGGCGGGCAGCGAGGAGGTGGCCGTGCTGCTGCGCTGGCTGAGCCGCCCCGGTGTGCGGCTGGTGCGCACCACCGACCCGTGGGTGGAGCCGGTGCGCGGTGCGGGTGGCTGGGACCCGTGGCTGCGGCGAGCCGCGACAGCGGTTTCGCTCGAGGCTGTCGGGTAGAAATCCGGTAGAAATCCGGTAGCCATCGGTAGGCGTCAGGTAGGCAATGAGTAGCTGTCGTGGCCGCCGCGTTCCCCGCTGACGAGGGATACGATCGCGGCGAAGGCAGCAACCGCGAGGAGGCCACGTTGATCACTGCGATCGTCCTGATCCACGCCGCGACGGACACCATCCCCGAGACCGCGCAGGCGATCGCGGACATCGACGGCGTCTCGGAGGTCTACTCCTGCGCCGGTGACGTTGACCTGATCGCGATCGTGCGCGTGGGGGCACACGAGGAACTCGCCGACCTCATCCCGGCCAGGATCGGCAAGGTGCCAGGAGTCCTGGACACCGACACCCACATCGCGTTCCGCTCCTACTCCAGCGCCGACACCCAGTCCGCTTTCGATATCGGCATCGACGGCGACTGATTCGAGACGGTCCCGCAACGGCCAGGCCGCCGAGGTTCACGTAGAACCTCGACGGCCTGGTCCGCTTCCTCGATCTCAGCGTTCGCTGGTGGTGGTGGCCTCCTCCGGCTGGGGTGCCTCCAGCTCACCTGTCGCGTAGTCGCCCTCGGCTTCCTTGGCCCGCTCCAGCGCGGCCGTCTGTTCCGGCGGGTCCGGCGTGAGCAGCGAGCCGGGTACCGCCTTGCCAGCGGTGCCGAGCTGGTTCATCCGCTTCGGCACGGGCGCACCCTGGTACTCCAGTTCCACCGGGTGACCGTGCTCGTCGACCGGGCCGAGCGGCTGGTGCAGCTCGATGAACTCACCGTGCGGCAACCGCTTGATGATGCCGGTCTCCACACCGTGTTCGAGCACCTCGCGGTCGGCTCGTTGCAGGCCGAGACAGATCCGGTAGGTGACGAAGTACGCCAGCGGCGGCAGCAACAGCAGACCGATCCGGCCCATCCATGTCGTCGCGTTCAGCGAGATGTCGAACGCGTACGCGATGATGTCGTTGAAGCCGGACAGTTCCAGCACCATGAAGAACGTCAGCGCCATCACGCCGAGGCTGGTGCGTACCGGCGCGTCCCTCGGCCGCTGCAACAGGTTGTGGTGAGCGGTGTCCTTGGACAGTTTCCGTTCCAGGAACGGGTAAGTGATCAGCAGCCCGAACAGCAGGCCCATACCGATCGCACCCGCGAAGAACACCGGCGGCACCGTGTAGTTGCCCAGGTAGAGCTCCCACGCCGGATAGATCCGCAGGATGCCGTCCGCCCACGCCAGATACCAGTCGGGCTGTGAACCCGCGGACACCTGTGAGGCGACATACGGGCCGAGGTTCCACACCGGGTTGATCTGGAACAGCCCGGACATCAGCGCGGTGAGGCCGGTGACCACGGCGAACCACGCACCGCCCTTGACCGCGAACACCGGCATGATCCGCACGCCTACGACGTTGGTCTCCTTGCGTCGCACGCCGGGGAACTGGGTGTGCTTCTGGTACCAGACCAGCGCGAGGTGCACGGCCACCAGGGCGAGCATCACCCCGGGGATGATCAGGATGTGCAGCGCGTACATCCTTGGCACGATCACCACGCCGGGGAACTCGCCACCGAACAGCGCCCAGTGCAGCCAGGTGCCGATCACCGGCACCGAGAGCGTGATACCGGACAGCGTCGCGCGAATACCGGTACCGGAAAGCAGGTCGTCCGGCAGCGAGTAGCCGAAGAAGCCCTCGAACATGCCCAGGATCAGCAGCAGCGCGCCGATGACCCAGTTGGCCTCGCGTGGCCTGCGGAACCCGCCGGTGAAGAACACCCGGAACATGTGCACGAACATGGCGGCCACGAAGATCAGTGCCGCCCAGTGGTGCAACTGCCGGATGAACAGCCCGCCCCTGACCTCGAAGGAGATTTCCAGCGTGCTCTCGAAGGCACGCGACATCTCCACACCCTGAAGGTTGACGTAGGGACCGTCGTAGACGACCTCCGCCATCGAGGGATCGAAGAACAGCGTGAGGTAGATCCCCGACAGGATGAGGATGATGAAGCTGTACAGCGCCAGCTCACCGAGCAGGAACGACCAGTGCGTCGGGAACACCTTGTTCAGCTGGTGCCGCAGGCCACGCGCCACGCGGTACCTCTGGTCGGCGTCCGTCGCCGCCCTGGCGGCCTGCTTCTCCAGAAAGCCGGAGCTCTTGGTCGGTGTGGTGAGTGAACTCATGACCTACGGCTCCAATACCCAGGTCCGATCGGCTCGATGAAATCGTGCCGGGCGATGAGATATCCGTCGGTGTGCACGGTGATCGGCAGCTGCGGCAGTGCCCTCGTGGCGGGCCCGAAAACCGGCTTCGCGTAGGTGAGCATGTCGAACTGCGACTGGTGGCACGGGCACAGCAGCCGGTTGGTCCGCTGCTCGTACAACGAGGCCGGGCACCCGACGTGGGTGCAGATCTTCGAGTACGCGTAGTAGGTGCCGTAGTTGAAGTCTTCCTGCCCCTTGCGCTTGACGACCCGCTGCGCGTCCTCCGACCGAAGCCGGATCAGCATCACGGGGTTGTCGCCACGGCGCAGCGCCAGCGACAGCGCATGCGCGTCGCCACGCTCGGACTCCCGGAACGGGAAGACCGTCTCCATCGCGCCAGCGTCCAGGTCTTCCGGGCGGACCAACGAGATCTCTTCCGGGTCGCCGGTGTTGCGCCGCAGATAGACGATCTCGCCGGGGAACTGCTGCATCCAGCCGGTGTGGATGAGCGAATCCGGGCTGTCCGGGTTGTCCCACGGGTTCTTGACGAAACCGGCAAGTGGCAGCGCGACCGCGCCGAGTCCGAGCACGCCCGCACTGAGCCCGGCGCTGCGCTTGATCATCGAACGCCGTGCGATCGTGCTGCGGTTACCCGCGTCCGCGAGCTGCGCGAGGATCGTCTGCTTGTCGATCTCGGCGGAGCCCTGACCCATGTTGTCGTCACGCTGCTGCACGGCGAGTTCGGCGGGAATGAACCGCTTGCTGTAGATGAGCACGCCGATCGAAAGCGCCAGCACCGCGACGCCCAGCGTGATACCGAGCATCGGCGTGTACAGGGCGTACCAGAAGTAGGCGTCCTCATCGGACGGCGGCGCGTACTGCCAGGGCCACCAGATGAGCGCGCCCACGAAGGCCACCCCGGCCAGCGCCGCGATCAGGAACCACAGGCCGATCCTGCGCTCGGTCCGCTTCTCCGCCCTCGTGCCCTTGACCGGCCAGGGCTCGGGGTAGTTGACGATCTCGACCCCGTCCAGCTTGCTGCCAAGCTTGACGAGTTCGTCGCGGCTCATCGCCGCGACCTCCTCGTCCGTGGGCCGCCGCTCCGGCTCGTTGCCGCTACTCATTGTCGTATGCCGTCCTATGCCCTTGATCCGATCCACAGGGTCGCGCCTATCAGCGCGCCGATACCCACGACCCACGCGATGACGCCTTCCGATGCGGGCCCGAGGCCGCCCAGCGGGTTGCCGCCCGGCGAGTTCTCGCCCTCGGCCACCGACTTGACGTAGGCGATGATGTCCTGCTTCTCCTCAGGCGTCAGTTGCCGGTCGGAGAACTTGGGCATGTTCTGCGGGCCCGTGAGCATCGCGGTGTAGATCTGTTCCTCGGTGGCGGGAGCCAGCGCTGGGGCGAATTTGCCCGAGGACAGGGCACCACCCTGCCCGGTGAAGTTGTGACAAGAAGCGCAGTTGAGCCGGAAAAGTTCCGCGCCTCGCGCCGAGTTCGATCCCCGCAGTTCCTCGCCCGACTCAGCGGGCCGCTCCGGGCCACCGCCGTGTGCCTGGATGTAGGCACCGAGCGCGTCGATCTGGTCGGGAGCCAGCCGGGCAGGCTTGCGCTGTGCCTGCGCCTCCTGCCGCACCATCGGCATGCGTCCGGTGGACGTCTGGAAGTACACCGCGGCCTCGCCCACACCGATCAGGCTCGGACCTCGGCCCTGCACACCCTGCAGGTTCTCGCCGTGACACGTGATGCACGTGTTGTTGTAGATCTGCTCGCCCTTGCGCAGCAGCGCGGGGTCGGTCTGCGCCTGCGCGGTCTGCGGCTCGGGCGCGAACACGGCGTACAGCGCTCCCGCGCCCATCAGCGCGACGCCGAGCGCGAGCAGGCCTGCCATCCGACGGCGGAATTTCGTGCGGCGGCCCTGCCGCCGCTTGGCGGCTGAGGCGGGGTTCTTGCTGATGGTCATCTTCTGCGGCAACCCTTGCTGTCAGTTCGGCCGATGGTGTTCTCGTCAGGGAATGATGTAGATCACCGCGAACAGGCCGATCCACACGATGTCGACGAAGTGCCAGTAGTACGAGACGACGATCGCCGAGGTCGCCTGCGCCGGGGTGAACTTGCTCATACCCGTTCGGATCAGCAGGTAGACAAACGCGGCGAGACCGCCGATGACGTGCAAGCCGTGGAATCCGGTGGTGAGGTAGAACACCGTGCCGTATGCGCCGGACGGGATCGTCACACCCTCGCTGATCAGCGTGATGTACTCGCCGACCTGCCCGCCGACGAAGATCGCGCCCATGATGAGGGTGATCAGGTACCAGCGGCGCAGCCCGAACACGTCACCCCGTTCGGCGGCGAACACACCGAACTGGCAGGTGAACGACGACGCCACCAGGATGATCGTGAACGGCAGCGCGTACGGGATGGACAGGTGAATCGGCTCGCCGGTAGCCGGATTCAGCGGGGGCCAGTGACCCGTGTCGTTCTGGGCCTTGACCGTGAAGAACATGGCGAACAGGCCAGCGAAGAACATGAGCTCGCTGGACAACCACACGATCGTGCCGACGCTGACCATGTTGGGCCGGTTCAGCGAGTGCACCCGCTGGCTGATGGTGGGAGCTGCCGTTGTCACGCGTCGCATTATGTCTCCCCCCGTGGGGGGCTCGCAGATCGGGTCCTACGGACGGTCGTGGAACGGCCCCTCCGGACCCGCTGTCGAGCGGTCCCGACTCGCTCAACCCCCTGGGTGAAGTGGGGTCCGGGCGGCTAGCATCGTCGGCAGCAAACACCGAGGGCGTGGAGGCGAACAGACCATGACCGAGCAGCCGATGAGGATCCTGGTTTTCAGTCACCGGCCCGAGGTACGCGACGCGATCATCAACGCCGTCGGCCGCAGGCCCGCCACCGACCTCGGCAAGGTCACCTACGTCGAGGCGAGCGGTGTGGCCGATGTCATCACGGAGATGGACTCCGGCAACGTCGACCTGGCCATCCTCGACGGCGAGGCGCAGCCCACCGGTGGGATCGGCCTTTCGCGGCAGTTGAAGAACGAACTCGACGACTGCCCGCCCATCGTGATCGCCGTCCGCCGCAAGGACGACCGCTGGCTCGCCACGTGGTCGCAGGCCGACGCCGTACTGGTGCATCCGCTCGACCCGCTGAGTGCGGCAGAGACCGTCGCCGACGTGCTGCGCACCCGACGGGCCCCCGTCGTCCGCGGCTGAGGCGTCATGGCCGCCACACACACCTGGCCCGCCCTGCTCGGCCCGCTCATCGAGGGAACGGATCTCTCAGAGGACGACACGGCCTGGGCGATGGACCAGATCATGTCCGGGTCGGCCACGCCTGCCCAGATCGCCGGATTCGCCGTCGCGCTGCGCGCCAAGGGAGAGACAGCCACCGAGATCGCCGGGATGGCCAAGGCAATGCTCGGCCACGCGCGTCGCGTCGAACTCGAGGTCCCGGCGGTGGACATCGTCGGAACGGGTGGCGACCAGTCCGGCTCGGTGAACATCTCGACGATGGCTTCCCTGGTGGTCGCCGCGGCAGGCGCGCCCGTCGTCAAGCACGGAAACCGAGCCGCTTCGTCGAAGTCCGGCGCGGCCGACGTGCTCGAGGCGCTCGGCGTGACGATCGAGTCCACCCCCGAACAGGTACGCGAATGCGTCGAGCGGATCGGGATCGGGTTCTGCTTCGCACCCGCGTTCCACCCCGCGTACCGCCACACCGGTCCACCCCGGCGCGAGCTGGGCGTGCCCACCATCTTCAACCTGCTCGGCCCGCTGACCAACCCTGCCCAGCCGCGGGCCGGGTTGGTCGGCTGTGCCTACGCCGACAAGACCCGGCTACTGGCCGAGGTGTTCGCCCAGCGCGGTGCCAGCGTCCTGGTGGCGCGCGGCGACGACGGCCTTGACGAGATCACCACCACCACGAAGAGCACGTTGTGGGTCGTTTCGGGCGGGACGGTGCACACCGAGTCGTTCGACCCGGCCACGCTGGGCATTCCCAAGGCGACGGCGCAGGACCTGCGCGGTGGCGACGCCTCGGTGAACGCCGAGGTCGTGCGCGAACTGTTGAGCGGCAAGCCTGGTCCGGTTCGCGACGCCGTTCTGGTGAACGCGGCGGGAGCGCTCGCGGCGTTCGAGGGGTTCTCCGGCGACCTCACCGCCGACCTGCGTGCCGGGTTGGTAAGGGCCGCCGAGGCCGTCGATTCGGGAGCCGCGGCGGACCTGCTCGCCCGCTGGGTCGGTACGGCGTAGCCCGGCGACCGGCCGATAAGCCGGACCGCCGGGCAGCGTCCGCGGCGCGGGAAGGTTAGTGGTGGCTCGGCCCGGTGTGGTACTCGAACAGCAGCCCGCCGATGGCGATGAGCAGGGCCACCCCACCGATAATGAGCAACCAGATCTGGAAGAACGCCAGCGCCACGCCGACGATGGCCGCGCAGGCGGCCAGCGCCACCGGCCAGTAGCTGCCGGGGCTGAAGAAGCCCAGTTCCCCGGCACCGTCACTGATCTCGGCTTCCTCGCTGTCCTCCGGTCGCGGCTCGATGCGGCGGGACACGAACCGGAAGTAGCTGCCCACGAGCAGCGCCAGACCACCGGTGAGGAGCAGCGCGACCGTGCCGATCGGTTCGACGCCCTCCGTCATGGTGCCCGTCATCACCGCGTACACAGCCGCTACGACGAAACCGAAGACCGCGACGATGTCGAAAACCGTGGATTCGACCTTCATGAACGTGTCCTTCTCACTCGATCCGGGTTCGGAAGGGGCACCTGAGGGGTGCTTCTCCCCCGACCTCAGCCAGACGCGGTGCGTGCCGTGCGGTCGGTGGCGAACGGCTTGGTGGTGGTCGCCACCGGGCTGCAGAGCTGCTCGTCACAGCCCTCGCCCTGCATGATGCGCAGCGCGTCCGAGGCGGTGTTCGGCTGACCCGTCTGCGGGTTCAGCTGGCTACGCAGTTCCAGGTACCGGTCGAACTTGTCCGGGGAGAGCGCGCGCACCTCGAAGTTCATCATCGCGTGGTAGGTGCCGCACAGTTCGGCACAGCGGCCCACGAAGGCGCCCTCACGGTCGATCGTGTTCTGGAACTGGTTGTCCTGGTTGTTCTTCTCCGGGTACGGCATGACGTCCCGCTTGAAGTGGAACTCCGGCACCCAGAACGAGTGGATGACGTCGGTCGAACGCAGCGTGTACTGGATCCGCCTGTCCGTGGGCACTACCAGCAGCGGAACTTCACTGGAGGTGCCGACGGTGCTGACCGGCTGGCCGTTCGGGGTCCGCGTTCCGGGATAGGAGAACTCCCAGTTCCACTGGAACGCGGTCACGTCCACCGTGACGTCGGGGTCCTCCTCCTTGGCCAGCACCGAACTCTCGGTCACCGCGGTGAAGAAGAACAGCACGCAGACCATGATCACCGGCACGACCACGACGAAGAGTTCGAGTGGCACGTTGTACTGGAACTGCCGTGGCAGGGCCTCGGTCGAGCCCTTCTTCCTGCGGTGGAAGGCCACCGACCAGAAGATCAAACCCCACACGATGACGCCGACGGCCAGCGCCGCGACGACCGACCAGGTCCACAGCAGGCGCATCTTCTCTGCTTCCGGAGTGACCCCGACCGGCCACCCGAACCGCAGGACCTCCTCGCCGGAACACCCGGTCGCCGTGACGGCGACAAGCCCGGCGAGCGCGGCGACCCTGGCGGCCTTGCCCCGTCGTGTCTCCCGGGTGCGCTCTACAACGCCCACTCCGCGATGCCTCCTCGCCCGATCTCTCTGACGTTTCGGACTTTAGCCCAGACCCGGCGAGCCCACGTCACCGCCCATCCCGGCATACTTGCCACTTCGTAAAGCGGCGACGAACAAAAGGGTGAGTGAAGAGGCGTGTGCGGCCTGCTTGGACTGGTCTGTGCCAGCGAAGAAGACGCGGCCAAGGCCCGGGACGCGGTCGGGGCGGCGCTGCGTTGCCAGCGGCATCGCGGCCCCGACGAGACCGACACGTGGGCCGACAGCGAGGTGGTGTACGGCTTCAACCGGCTCGCCATCATCGACGTCGAGCATTCACACCAGCCGCTGACCTGGGGACCTTCCGAGAACCCGCAGCGCTACACGATCAACTTCAACGGTGAGATTTACAACTATCTCGAGCTTCGGCAGCGGTTGGCTGACGAACACGGTGCGACGTTCACCACAGAGGGCGACACGGAGGCGATCGTCGCGGCTTACCACTACCTCGGGCCTGCGGCGGTCGGGCGGCTTCGCGGCATGTTCGCCTTCCTCATCTGGGATTCCGAGCGCAAGGTGGTGTTCGGCGCGCGTGACCCGTTCGGCATCAAGCCGCTGTTCTACTCGGCGGGCCCATCCGGCGTGGCCTTCGCCAGCGAGAAGAAGAGTCTGCTCGAACTGTCCGCGACACTGGGCGTCACCGACGAACTCGACCGCACCGCACTACAGCACTACCTGGCGCTGCAGTACGTGCCGGAGCCGGAGTCGCTGCACATGGGCGTCAGGCGGATCGAGTCGGGCACCTCGTTCACGGTCGCGCCGGGCGGTGAGCTCAAGACAGAGCGCTACTTCTCCCCCGAGTTCCGTGCCACACCGGTGTCGGGCGCCGCGGACGTCGCCGCGCTGCACGAGGAGATCGCCGAGGTCATGCGTGACTCGGTGGCCAAGCACATGCGTGCCGACGTCACCGTCGGGGCATTCCTGTCCGGCGGCATCGATTCCACGGCGATAGCCGCGCTGGCCAAGGAGCACAACCCCAACCTGATCACCTTCACGACCGGGTTCGAGCGCGAGGGCTATTCGGAGGTGGATGTCGCCGCCGAGTCGGCTGCCGCGATCGGTGTCAAGCACATCGTGCGCACCGTCACCGCCGACGAGATGATGGACACACTTCCTCTGATCGTGTGGTATTTGGACGATCCGGTGGCCGATCCGGCGCTGGTGCCGCTGTGGTTCATCGCCCGCGAAGCCCGCAAGCACGTCAAGGTTGTGCTCTCCGGTGAGGGCTCCGACGAGCTCTTCGGCGGCTACACCATCTACCGCGAGCCGCTGTCGCTCGCACCGTTCGAGAAGTTGCCCGGCGGGATACGCAAGCTGCTCGGGAAGGTCTCCACGGTGATTCCGGAGGGCACAAGGGGCAAGGACCTGCTGCGCCGAGGTGCGCTGTCGCTGGAGGAGCGCTACTACGGCAATGCCCGCATCTTCCGCGACGACCAGCTTCGGCCGGTGCTGCGCACCTTCGCAGAGGGCGTCGGACACCGTGACGTCACCGAGCCGTGGTACCGGCTTTCCCGGGATTGGGACCCCGTGGCTCGGATGCAACACGTCGACCTGTTCACCTGGTTGCGTGGTGACATCCTGGTCAAGGCCGACAAGATGACGATGGCCAACTCGCTGGAACTGCGCGTGCCCTTCCTCGACCCCGAGGTGTTCCGGGTCGCTTCCAGGATCCCGCTCGACCAGAAGATCACGAGGGAGACCACCAAGTTCGCGCTGCGCCGCGCGCTGGACGGCATCGTTCCCTCGCACGTGCTGAACCGGCGCAAGCTGGGTTTCCCCGTGCCCATCCGGGTGTGGTTGCGCGACGAGATGTATGACTGGGCACGCGGCATCATCAGCGACTCACAGACCGCTGACCTGCTGGACAAGACCGCCGTACTGGCCATGCTCGACGAGCACAAGGCTGGCACGCTCGACCACAGCAGGCGGTTGTGGGCGCTGCTGGTGTTCATGCTGTGGCACGGCATCTTCGTGGAGAACCGCATCAAGCCGGACATCCCGGAGCCGCAGTACCCCGTCAAGCTCTGAGGCCGAACCCCCGGCGTGGCGGCGAGCCACCACGCCGGGGGTTCGGCACGGACTGGTCGCGCGGCGAGCTGGAACCTGGCCGGTACCGTCGATCGCGGAATGGGTTGTCGGGTCCGCAAGCACCGCGAACACTCTGGCGGCGGGCACGTCGATGGTCAGAACCGCACTGACCTCTCTTCGACCACGGGTGTGCACGCTCCTCGTCAGCCCACGAGAGGCGGCGCCGCGACGTCGACTCAGTCCGGCAGCACCGCTTCCAGTTCCGCCGCGGCGTCCTTGCCGAACGCGTCGCTCAGCCGGTCGAGCACGGTGGCCTGGTCAAAGCTCCACTCCTGAGTGCCAACCGTTTCCAGCACCAGCACGGCGACCATGCATCCCAGTTGCGCACAACGGGGCAGGCTCAGGTTGAAGTGCAGGCCCGCGAGGAAACCGGCGCGGAAGCCGTCGCCGACTCCGGTCGGGTCGATCTTCGACAGCGCGGGCACCGCCCCCACCCGAAGCACGCTGCCGTCGGCCGCCGCGATCTCGACGCCGTTCTCACCCGAGGTGGTCACGCGCATACCGACCCTGGAGAGCACGTCCGACTCGGTCCAGCTGGTCTTGCGCAGCAGCAGTTCCCACTCGTAGTCGTTGCTGAACAGGTACGACGCGCCCTCGACGAACTCGCGGACCTGCTCACCGTCCATCCTGGCGAGTTGCTGCGAGGGGTCGGCGGCGAAGGTGTAGCCGCGCTCGCGGCACTCCTGGGCATGCCGCAGCATCGCGGCCGGATCGTCGGGGCTGATCATGATCAGGCTCAGTCCGCCGACGCGCTCGGCCACCGGTGCGAGTTCGATGTTGCGCGCCTGCGCCATCGCGCCCGCGTAGAAGGTCGCGATCTGGCAGAGGTCGTCGTCGGTGGTGCAGACGAAGCGCGCCGTGTGCGCCAACTCCGAGACGTGGACACCCGAGGTGTCCACCCCGTGCCGGTGCAGCCAGGCCTCATAGTCCGCGAAGTCGTTGCCGACCGCCCCCACGAGCACCGGGGACACACCCAACACGCCGAGCCCGAAGGCGATGTTGGCACCGACGCCACCCCTGCGGATCACGAGGTCGTCGGCGAGGAAGCTGAGCGATACCCTGTGCAACTGCTCGGGGACCAGTTGCTCGGCGAACCGGCCAGGGAAATGCATGAGATGATCGGTCGCGATGCTGCCCGCGACCGCGATCCGGGCCTTCCCTGTCACCGGTTCCTCCAGAAAAGGTCGTCGGATTGGCCCGGCCGTGAGACTACCGAGCGGTAAGGGTGTCGCGCATCGTCGCGACCCCCTACCGTACCGGTGTGAACTTCGCCACTGAGCCGGACACGCTGGCCGAGTTGATCGCCGACTGCGCCGAGATCCCGCGTGGGCCGGAAGTGCCTGCGGCGCGGCAGCAGCGCCCCGCGGCACCGTGGACGGTCGACGATGCCTGCCACGCACGGGTCGTCGAGCTGGACGAGTACGTCTGAGCCGGGACAATCCGGGCCTTCGAAGGGTGCCGACTCACGGGGGACCGCGGTCAACGACGCCCGCGGCCCCTGTGTCCAAACCAGGTAACAACCGACGGGCGCCGGTCACGCGATTCGCGTGACCGGCGCCCGCTGTCTTATGACCGGTTGTGACCGTGCTTCGGTCGCGGCTCAGTGGAAGGAGTCGCCGCAGGCGCATGATCCGCCCGCGTTGGGGTTGTCGATCGTGAAGCCCTGCTTCTCGATGCTGTCGACGAAGTCGATCTCGGCGCCCTGCACGTACGGAGCGCTCATCCGGTCCACGGCCACCCGCAGCCCGTTGAACTCGCGGAACAGGTCGCCGTCGAGCGTGCGCTCGTCGAAGAACAGCTGGTACCGCAGCCCGGCGCAGCCACCGGGCTGCACGGCGATGCGCAGATGCATGTCGTCGCGGCCCTCTTGATCGAGCAGCGCCTTGGCCTTACTGGCCGCGGCCTCGGTCAGGGTGACGCCGTGCGTGGCCTCGCCGGCGTCGCCGGGGGTGTTGCCGGTCTGCTCAGCGGTCGTCATGACTCTCCCTCAAGGTCTTGGTGCAGGCGGGGCACTGGTGCCAACAAGCCCGGCTCCCGTTCTGTTCCCATCGTCCATGGTGACACATCTTGCGACCGGCTGAACATCGCCAGTGCGTCCTGCAATACCCTGTCAAGGTGAGGTTCCTGCGCCGTACCAGCACACAAGAGGCCGACGCCGTCCAGACTGACGCAGGCGAGGACGAGTCGTCGGTCGAATCTCACACGTCGAAGGGCTTCACCCCCGGCAAGGGACGGCCGACCCCGAAACGGCGGGAGGCGGAAGGCAAGCGGCGCGGTCCCGTCGCACCACCGCCACGTACCACCAGGGAAGCCATCAGGCGTAGCCGGGAGCTGCGGAAGAAGAACCCGGTCAGCAAGGACGAGCGCAGGGCCGCTGCGAGGGAGCGGCGCGAGCGCATGATGGCCGGTGACGAGCGCTACCTGCTGCCCCGCGACCGCGGGCCGGTCAAGGCGTATGTACGGGATCTGGTGGACTCGCGACGTAACGTGCTCGGCCTTTTCATGCCGCTGGCCATCCTGGTGTTCATCACCTTGCTGATCCCGATTCCGGAGATACAGCAGTACGCGACGTTGCTGACCACGGTGATGCTGCTGGGCATGGTGGTGGAGGGTTTCCTCAACGGTCGCCGCATCAGCCGCCAGGTTCGGGCCAAGTTCCCGAAGGAGAACGTCAAGGGAGCCTCCATCGGCTGGTACGCGTTCGTACGCGCCAGTCAGATCCGCAAGCTCAGGATGCCGAAGCCAAGGGTGAGCCCGGGCCAACCGGTGAACTGAAACGGCGCCGCGCCCCGGATGCGTTCCCGGAGCACGACGCCGTCGACCGCGCCGGTCAGTTGGCCGCTCAGTGGAACACGAACTCCGCGTCGGCCGTCGTCGAGCTCGGGCACAGGAAGCTGCCGCCGGACTTGTCGATGGTGACGCCGGTGGCCGTGTAGGTCCTGGTCGTTCCCTCCCGCTGCGCTTGAAGGCCTGCCGCCTCGTACTCACAGGTAATGCCCGACATCTGGACCGTGACGTTGATGAGGTCGGCGGTCGCGGTGCCCGCCGTGTCGTCGAAGCTGATCGTCGGGTCGTTGTTGAGCGTGACGCTGACGCTACCGGTGCAGGTGACGTTGGGATTCACGGTCGTACGGTCGAGGGTGACCGTCTGCGGCGGGTTGCCACTGATGCTCCCGTCGGTCCAGCTGCAGGTCTCGCCCGCGGCCGTGATGGACCCGTCGACCTTCGCGTGATCGGCGAGTGCGACGCCGGCTGTGAGGCCGGAGACCGCCATAGCGCCGACGACCAGTCCGGTGATCTTCGTGGTGAGCCGAGCCACTGCTACCTCCATTGGTCGCTGTTACCGACGAGTAAACTCATCGGCATAAAAAGAAAAACACTCGCGTTTCTATATGTCAACCCTGCGTTCCGATTGACTACTCAGCGAATTACTTCCTGGTCAGCGACCGGACGCCGTTACCGCGAATGGGGCAAGATCCAACACACTGCGTCGAAGTTCGGTGAACTTCACACCGCTTTCCAGGCCTCGACCGATCACCTGGCAACACAGCCCGACCAGGAACTCGGCGTGGGTACGGCCGGCAGGCGAGTTCGGATCGGGCCGGTCGAACAACGCGACAAGGGACTGCTTGAACTTGCTGTGTCGCTTCAGCAGAGCGGAATCTCCTGACTGAGCCGGGACCACGAACAACATCCTCGCCATCCCGGGCCGGCCGACCGTCCAGCACAGCACGGCCTCGGTGAGCCGCAGGAAGTGCTCGCCACAGTCTTGCGCGGCCGAAGGCATCGACCGGGCGCACACCACGCCGCACTCCCGTGCCGCCTCGTCGAAAGCATCAAAACCACAGTCGGCGACCGTTCGGTAGTGTCGGGTGAAGGTACTGACTTCGAGTCCGGCGGCTGCCGCGACGGTGGCCGCGGTGATGTCGCGCCAGCCAATCTCCACAAGGACAGCCCGCAACGCCGACCGCAGCCGGGCACACCCGGAACAGGCGGCTGTGCTTGGAGTCACATCCGAAGAGTAACGGCAGCTTCACGGCGAGCAAAGCAGGCAACCGGAGGCAACGTGGGCGGAACCGGACAGGGCACACGGCAGCTGCCACCGGGCAGACACGGCTTCACCCGTGACTACGTCACCGAGAACCAGCGCGCCCGCCTGCTGGCGGCTTTGGCACAGGCCGTGGCCGAACGCGGCTACCCAGACCTCACCGTGGAGTCCGTCGTCGAAAGGGCGGGCGTTTCCCGCAAGACGTTCTACGAGCATTTCAAGAACAAGGAAGAGGCCTTCCTTGCCGCCTACGACGACTTCGCCGCCCACCTGGTCAAGCAGGTGAAGCGGGCCAGCAAGCCGACGGCGTCCTTCTCCGAACAGGCCGAGGCCATCCTGCGCACGATCCTGGAACTGTTCGCCGAGCACCCGGCACAGGCTCAGCTCGTGGTGGTGGAAGTGCTCGCAGCGGGCCCGAGGGCGGTGCGCAGACGCAACGACTCGCTGAAGCTCATCGTGGAGGTGGTGGACCGCGGCACCTGCACGCTCGCCGAGGAGCAGGGCATGCGTCCGCCACCCGCGATCACCGCGGAAACCGTCGTCGGTGGCCTGCTCGAGGTGATCTACAGCCGGGTGGAACGCGGTGAGGCGACGCGGCTGCCCTCACTGCTGCCCGACCTGATGTACTGCGTCCTGCTCCCCTACGTCGGCCCGACCGCCGCTGGTGCCGAGCACGCACGCCTGAGTAGCCAGACCCGATCGGCACACACCTGAAGTAACTCCAGGTGTTTAGCCTTGCGAAGGATTTCTGGATAGGGTGAGCCCATGGAGTTTCGTCGTCTCGGCCGCAGCGGCCTTTCCGTCAGCGAGATCGCCTACGGCAACTGGCTCACCCACGGCTCCCAGGTGGAGGAGGAGCAGGCACGGGCGTGCGTCAAGGCGGCGCTCGACGCGGGGGTGACCACCTTCGACACCGCCGACGTGTACGCGAACACGGCGGCGGAGTCTGTGCTCGGGCGCAGCCTCGCCGGACAGCGCAGGGAAAGCCTGGAAATCTGCACCAAGGTGTTCTGGCCGACCGGGCCGGGTGGCCCCAACGACAAGGGGCTGTCCCGTAAGCACATCATGGAGTCCGCGCACGCCTCGCTGAAGCGGCTCGACACCGACTACATCGACCTTTACCAGGCACACCGCTTCGACCACAGCGTGCCGCTCGAGGAGACGATGGTCGCCTTCGCCGACCTCGTCCGGCAGGGCAAGGTGCTCTATCTCGGCGTCTCGGAGTGGACGGCGGAGCAGATCACCAGGGGCGCGCAACTTGCCCGCGAGCTGCGGGTACCACTGGTGTCCAACCAGCCGCAGTACAACATGCTGTGGCGCGTCATCGAGGAACAGGTCGTACCCGCCTGCGAGCGCGAGGGCATGAGTCAGATCGTGTGGTCGCCGATCGCGCAGGGCGTGCTCACCGGCAAGTACCGAAGCGGGCAGGCACCGCCCGCCGGGTCACGGGCCACCGACACCAACGGCGGCGCGAACTTCGTCAAGCGATTCCTCTCCGACGACGTGCTGGCCGGTGTCGAACGATTGCGCCCGCTCGCCGACCAGGCCGGGCTGTCGCTCGCCCAGCTCGCCGTCGCGTGGGTACTGCAGAACACCAACGTGGCATCCGCCATCATCGGCGCTTCCCGGCCGGAACAGGTGCACGAGAACGTGAAGGCCGCGGGTGTGCGGCTGGAGGCCGACCTGATGCACGCGATCGACGAGGCCCTAGGTGACATCGTCGAGCGCGATCCCCGGATGACTCAAAGCCCACGCTGAGGTTGTCCGCCTTTCACTCCCGGTCGCGCTTGGGCCGGGAGTCGTGCCTGCGTGCATCGGCGGCGGCGCTCCAGACCAGCCTCACCTCCTCCAGCAGCTCCCACGGCTTGAGTACGGTGGTGCGCGGCAGCGAGCCCGCGAAGCTCACCGGATGCTTGCGGAACCGGCGCAGCATCCGGCCGGGCTTGCTGGTCATCCGCTGCCGCAGGTCGGCGAGGTAGCGGCGCCGCACGTCCCGCTCGATTCTGGTGCCACACCGGGTGCACGTCGTGACGACTAGCAGCCGCCCCGCGTACGCCAGCTCGTGCGGGGTCTCCTCACCACAGTGGTGACACAGCAACGTGGCCCGCTCGACGACACCCATCCGCGTCACCCCTGATAGTCCTCGGCCGCGAGCACCTGCTCGGCGATCACCAGATCGTGCGGGTACGTGATCTTGAAGTTGCGCTGCTCGCCGCGAACCCAGCGCACCGGTAGCCCGGAGAACCGTTCCATGCAGGAGGCGGTGTCGGTGCCGAGGAACTCCTCGCGCGCCGCCTGCTCGTAAGCCGCGAGCAGCGGCGTCGCACGGAAACCCTGCGGCGTCTGCGTTCGGATGATCGCCCCCGGTGGCTGTTTGGCGAGTGTGCTGCCGTCACCGCCCACCGCCACGATGTCGTCCGCGGGCAGTCCGGGAATCGCGCCACCGTGCTCGCGCGCCGCATGCAGTACCCCGGCGATCAGCGACGGGCTGACCAGCGGGCGCGCGGCGTCGTGCAGCAGCACCGTGTCGACGGTTCCCTCGTCGATACGGCTCGCGAGGTGCCGCAGCGCCTTCAGCTCGGATTCCTGCCGCGTGTCGCCGCCGTGGACGAGCTCCACCTCGGTGCCATCGACCTCGCGGTCCAGCACCCACTCCACCAGTTCGGTGTCCTGGGGCCGGGTCACGAGCACGAGCACGCCGATCTCGGGCACCCTGGCGAACGCGCCCAGCGACCAGGAGACGAGACGGCGGCCCGCGAGCGGCAGGTAGACCTTGTTCATCCCGGCCCCAACCCGGGTCCCGGCCCCACTCGCCAGCACGACTCCCGCGGCGTACGGCGTGCGTCGCGCTTTCCGTCGTGCCACACCGCGATCATACGAGCTCACCGTCCAGCAACTCCTGGACTGTCGCCAGCAGCCGCGCACCGTCGGCGCCGTCGGCGACCCGGTGATCCACACTCAGCCCGACGGTGCAGCGCAGGCGGGTGCCGACGCCACCCGGCACGGGCACCACCTTCGGCGTCACCGCGCCCACCGAGAGCGCCGTTGCCTGCGGTGGCGTGAGCAGCGCCTGGAACGCCTCCACCCCAAGCCCGCCAAGGTTCGACATGGTGGTAGTGGCCGGTGTGGACAGCTCCGCCAGCTCAAGCCTGCCCGCTCGCGCTCTGGCCACGACGTCGGCGATGCGTGCGGACAGCATCTGCAGGCTCTGCCGGTCCGGGTCGGTGAACACGGGTGCGAGCAGCCCGCGCTCGGTGTCTACGGCGAGCGCGACGCCGACGTGCTCGTGCCGTCGCGGCGCGCCGTCCACCCAGCTCGCGTTCAGCGCAGGATGGCGGCGCAGCGCCGCCGCGAGCACCGCGGTGAACACGGCCGTCCACCCGTGCCCCGATCGCGCCGCTGTGTCCAGGTCGACATCGCGGTACAGCACGAACTGCGGCACGTCGACGCTGGCGGCCATCCGCCGCGCGATCACGGCCCTGCCACCACGCGGCCTCCGCACCTCTGGCTGGTCCATGGTGTCCAGATCGGACAGCCGGATGGTGTTCCATGGCCCGGTAGGCGTTACGTCTGCCAGCTCGATACCGCGGGCAGCGGCGAGCCTGCGGGCCGCCGGTACGGCGGCCACCCCGTTGGCCCGTACCGCGACAGCGGCGGGCTGGGGTTCCTGCTCCTGCTCCTGCTCCTGCTCCTGCTCCTGCTCCTGCTCCGGTCTCGGCCGCGGAGACGGGGTGTCGAACAGGCCCTCCAGCAGGTCCTCGGCCTCGGAAGCGACGTAGGCGATCGGCTCCCCCACCGCGATGATGTCCTCGGGCTCGGCGACGATCCTGCTCAGCGTGCCGTCGACCGTGGCCTCCACCTCCATGTCCACCTTGTCGGTGGTCACCTCGCATACCACGTCGCCCTGGCGCACGCGGTCCCCCACGGCCTTGCGCCAGGCCACGAACACGCCCTCGGTCATCGTCATCGACAGCTTCGGCATGACGAGCGGGATCTCCCTGGCTACCATGCCGTCACCAGCTCCCGCGCCCCGCGCACGATGTCCTCGGTCTGCGGCACGGCGGCCCGCTCCAGCCGCGGCGCGTACGGGATCGGCACGTCCAGCCCGCACAGCCTCGCCACCGGCGCCCGCAGGTGACCGAACGCGCTGGATTCGACGATCGTGGCAGCCACCTCCGCCATGAACCCACCGGTCCGCGGCGCCTCCTGCACCAACAGCGCCCTTCCTGTCGCCGTAACGCTGTCCACAATGGGCGCCGCGTCGAGCGGTCGCAGCGTGCGCGGGTCGAGCACACTCGCCTCGATGCCGTCGGCCGCCAGCTGCTCGGCCGCCTGCAGCGCCCGCGACACCATCACCCCGGTCGCCACGATCGTCAGGTCGCCCCCGGTTCGCCGCACGGTGGTCTCCCCCAGTCGCACCCGCGTGGCCTCCTCCGGCACCGGGCCGCTCTGCTTGTAGAGCAGCTTGTGCTCCAGCACGATCACCGGGTTCGGGTCGTCGATCGCCGCGAGCAGCAGCCCCTTGGCGTCGGCCGCCGTGCTCGGCATGACGACCTTGAGGCCGGGCACGTGCGCGAACCAAGCCTCCAGGCTCTGCGAGTGCTGCGCCGCGGCGCCCGTGCCCGAGCCGCCGGGAGCTCGCAGCACCATCGGCACGCTCGCCGCCCCACCGAGCATGAAGTGGATCTTGGCTGCCTGGTTGACAATCTGGTCCATGGCCTGGGCGGTGAAGTCCGAGAACTGGATTTCCACGACTGGGCGCATGCCCGCCAGCGCGGCCCCCACCGCCGCGCCGACGATTCCCAGCTCGCTGATCGGCGTATCTCGTACCCGCCGCTCGCCGAACCGGTGCACCAGGTCGCCGGTGACGCCGAACGCGCCGCCGTAAGTGCCGATGTCCTCGCCGAGCAAGAACACTCGCTCGTCGACCTCCATCGCCTGCGCCAGCGCCTCGCGCACCGCCTCGGAGTAGGTCAGGGTGCGGTGTTTCGGCAGTACCGCGGTCATGCGTCACCCCTCGCGTACACGGCGTCGGCCAGCGAGTCCGCCCGCGCGTCCGGTGCCGCGTTGGCCACGCGGATCGCCTCCCGAACAGCGTCCCTCGCCTCGTCCCTGCAGGCGGCGACGTCCGCTTCGGACAGTGTCGCCGCCACCACCCGCTCGAACCGCGCGATCGGGTCCTGCTCCCGCCAGGCCTCGATCTCCTCCCTGGGGCGGTAGAGATTCTTGTCGCTCTTCGAATGGCCCTTCCAGCGGTACGTCACGGC
This sequence comes from Saccharomonospora amisosensis, assembly GCF_011761185.1. Classification (NCBI taxonomy): domain Bacteria; kingdom Bacillati; phylum Actinomycetota; class Actinomycetes; order Pseudonocardiales; family Pseudonocardiaceae; genus Saccharomonospora; species Saccharomonospora amisosensis. Next base: position 3,906,694 of record NZ_JAAOYM010000001.1, read on the forward strand.
CTCCACCAGGCTCGGTCCCTGCCCGGCCCTGGCCCGGTGCACCGCGTCGGAAACCGCGTCGTGCACGGCCTGCGGGTCGTTGCCGTCAACGGTCACACCGGGGATGCCGTAGGCAGCGGCGCGCTCGGCGAGCCGCTCTACCTTGAACGCCTTGCCCACCGACATGGACATGCCGTAGTGGTTGTTCTCGCACACGAACACCACGGGCAGGTCCCAGATAGCGGCGAGGTTGACTCCCTCGTGCCAGGCGCCCTCGTTCACCGCGCCATCGCCGAAGAAGCTCACCACCACCTCGTCGCCACCGCGCATTGACACGGCCAGCCCCGCGCCGGCCGCGATCGGCACGCCGCCCGCGACGATGCCGTTCGCGCCGAGGTTGCCGGTGGCGACGTCGGCGATGTGCATCGAGCCACCTCGGCCCCGGCAGTAGCCAGTCTCCTTGGCCAGCAGCTCCGCCATCATCGCGTCGAGCCGTGCACCTCTGGCGATGCAGTGCCCGTGCCCGCGATGGGTCGAGGTGATGTAGTCGCCCTCGCGCAGCGCCAGGCAGGCGCCGGCGGGCACCGCTTCCTGCCCGATCGACAGGTGCATCGTGCCGTGCATCAGCCCACGCGCGAAGAGATCGTCCACCGCCTCCTCGAACCGGCGGATCGTCCACATCGTCCGCAACGTGGCCCGCGCCGCGTCCGCGTCCTTGGTCAGGTCCATGCCACCCCCACCTCCTCGCCCATGAGCACCCGGTCCTGCAGCCTGCGCAGCGTCGCGATCGTGGTGGTCTCGTCGACCGCGACGTCGGCGGCGGTCAGCGCCGTCCCAGCGGGCACGTCACGCAGCACCCGCGCTCCGGCGACCAGCCCGAGCGGGATGTGACCCCCGCCGGCGGCGCTCGCGGCGCTGTCGGTGACGCCGTAAACGGTCTCACCACCGATGCCGTCGATCGACTCGCCCTCGCGCAGGTCGCGCTTGGCCACGGCGAGCACCTCGGCGTTCCAGGCACGCGGCGCGAGGCTCGGCCTGCGATCGAGCACCGCTTCTGCCACCGACAGCGGCGCCTCCACGCTCGCCAGGTGGTAGGGCCGGTAGAACGCGTAGTACGGGCCCTTGCCCATGCTCAGGTACGCCATCTCCGCCACGACGACGGGGTGGTCGCTGCGGCCGATGACGAACACGCCGGGCGCGACCGGGCCGGTGCAGTAGTCCACGACGCCCGAGCCGGGCAGCACGCCACCTTCGGCGGCGGGCCGGAAGGTCTCGGCCAGCCCTTCCACCGTGCAATGTGGACCGGTGAGTCCGCGGGCGGGCACAGCCAGGTCCGCGCCGTTGGCGAGCGCGGCCAGCTCGATCATCGTCTTGGAGCCGTCGACGAAGCTCGCGAGCATGTGCGGGTTCATGCCCTTGGCCGCTGCGGTGTCGGTCACCGACGCGGGCGTGGCCGCCGGGTCGAGCGGGTTGTTCTTGCCCTTGCCTGCGCACACGACCTCGAAGCCGAGATCGCGGACGTAGTCCACCAGGACCTTGCATTCGACCGGCTCGTCGCCCCTGCACACGGTGTATACCCGGCCGAGCCGTTCCGCGAGGCGCGCGAGCAGCAGCCCCACGGTGACGTCACACTCGACGTTGAGCATCGCGATGTCCTTGCCCGCCAGTAGACCCGCGAACGCGATCCGCGCGCCGACCTCCGGTACGCCGCTGGCGTCGACGAGCACATCCAGCGGCAGGCGGGTGAGTGTGGTGGCGTCCTCGGTGACCACCACACCGCCGTCGGTGATGATGCGGGAGGCGCCGCCTGGCTCGTTGGTGACGACGACGTCGTCGCGCCCGGCCTGCTCGAAGGCGCGCCGTCCGCGATCCGGCGCGAGGTCGGCGATGGCGGCGACCTCCATGCCGTCGATGCGGCTCGCTTGCACCACGAAGCCGAGGCCCATCTGGCCCGCGCCGACGAGACCGACTCTCACCGGGCGGCCCAGCTCGCGCTGCCGCGCCCGCAGCCGATCGACATAATTCATCCGCACACCCTCCGGTCTGCACATATGTGCACATGATGTGCACCGCCGTGCTTTCTTTGGTAGCACGGAAAATCAGTCGCACACAAGACCGACGACGCGCACATATGTGCAAATAAGACGGTGCCCCACGCGCATTCGCGTGGGGCACCGTCGCTTCTCCCGCTCCGTCAGGCCGCCTTCGATTTCAGCGTTCCAGCGTTGAGCCTGCTGGCCATGCCCAGCGCCTCGTGCACGGCCTTGGCCATCGCCTTTGACCCAGCGCGTTCCTCGGCGCCCTCCACGGGACCGGCCAGCTCGGGACGCTCGCGAAAGCCCGCGAACACCGACGCGCCCTCCATCGCCCTCGCCCGGATGACGTGACCGCGACGCCGGTCGATCACCAGCAGCACGATGGCGCCGCGGAGCCTGCCCTTGGCTCTACCGCTGACCAGCAGCACACCGCTGCGGTTCTCCGCGTCGGCCAGCTCGTTCACCGCTCGCTGGTAGCCCAGATGCTGGCGGTAGCTCAGCACTCCGGCGACGACGAACCCGCTCAGCAACAACACCATCGCCTGCCAGGTCACGACGCTGCCCCGCTCAGCGCGAGCCGGACGCCCGCCGCTGGCACCGTCACCGTGCCGCGGCCGTGCACCGCACCCGGCAGCAGCGAGGTGCCCTCGTCCGGGTTGAGGTAGACGACGATATGGCCGAGGGTGCACAGGTTCTCGTGCGCCCGCTCTCCCACGGCCACGAGCTCGACCCGCTGCTCGCCCAGCGAGAAGACGTCGCCGGGCCGGATCTCGCGCTCGGGTCCCTTCGCCGGGCCGTGCACGACGCTGACGCTCTCCAGCGCGTCCGGGATCGGGTCGGCGTAGAGGATCACCACCCCGCCTTCGACCATGTCCCCCGCCTCGTTTCCCGCCCGCAGGACGGTGCTCTCGTAGTACACGCTCATGCTTGCTCACCTCCTTGTTGCCGCAGCCCTGCGCGCTCAGTGCTCGCTCGCCGGCCGCGCCCCGCCTCATGCGCGTGGCCGCTACAGCCCGAAGCTTGCGGCCCAGGCGATCACGACCGCAAGGGGCGCGGTGACCATCCGGCTGACCAGCACCGCAGGGGTGCCGACGGCGACCGTCTCGGGTTTCGCCTCGCCAAGGGCGAGACCAACCGGCACGAAGTCGCAGCCGACCTGACCGTTGATGGCGAACAGCGTGGGCAGCGCGTACTGCACCGGCAGCGCGCCGATCGCGATCTGGCTGCCCATCAGCGTGCCGATCACCTGTGCGATGGCCGCGCCGGGACCGAGGATCGGCGACAGGAACGGCAGCGCGACGACGAAGCTGATCGCCACGAGCCCGATCGGGTTGCTCGCGATGGGCGAGAGCACCCGGCCCATCCACTCGGCGACCCCGGTGTAGGTGACGATGCCGAGCAGCAGGCTCACGTAAGCCATGAACGGCAAGATCGTCTTGAGCGTGAGGTCCACGGTCTGCCGTCCGGCGGCGAGCATCGTGTTGACGAAGGAGCCGACGCCGGAACCGAACTTGACGAACACGCCGGTGACGGAGTTGAAGGTCTGACCGAACTTTCCTCCGCCCGCCACGGTCGCCGCGACCTCCCGCGACGACGGCCGCTCCTCGCGCGGCGGCACGGCTGGCCGCTGCGCGGCGGCCCCTTCCTCCACGGGAGCGTCGTCCGTCGTGGACGGTGCGACCTGGTCGACGCCGACGGCGGATACGAACAGGTCCTCGGTGATGAACTGCGCGAGCGGGCCGCCCGGCGCACCGGGGTAGACGTCGACGGTGGGAATGCCCTTGCGCGGGTACACGCCGATTCGCGCGGTGCCGCCGCAGTTGATGACGGCCGCGACGACCTGGTCGTCGGGCACGGTCGTGGTGAAGCCGTCGACCGCCTCCGCGCCGGCGAGCTCCGCGATCCGTGCCGCCACCGGGTGGATGCCGCCGCCGGTGACCGACAGAACCTTCGTGCGTGTGCCGTCGGTGCGCAGCAGCAGGCCGCGGCCCCAGCCGCCCGGCCCGGGCTTGACGAACACCGCCCGCGAGGTGTGGGTCTCCATCTCGCTCATCAGCGTCCACCTGCCTTGGCTGCCTCGAACTCACGGTCGAAATCGGCGAACACCTCGGTGCGGCCGGTTCGCTTGATCATGAACGCGGTGATCTTCTCGGTGACGATCCCGCGAATGAAGATCACGAGGATGCCGACGAGGAAGTACCGCAGTGCCAGCGGAACCGTCGACTCCCCGAGCTGCGTGACCCCGTTGGCGATGCCGAGCCAGACGAACAGCTCACCCGCGTTGGCGTACGGGAAGAACGTCGTCACCGGGTGCACGAACGACACCGCGGAGTCGTAGAAGGCCGGCTTGTGCCGTTCTGGCAGGAACCGGCCGAACGAGTAGCACATCGGGTTGGTCAGCATGAGCACCGCGATGATCGGCATCACGGTGTAGCGGGTGATCCACCAGCGGGCCGACCACTGCACCGCCCTGGTGACCCGCTGCTCACCGATGAACGTGGTGAGCGCGTACATGAACGTGAGCAGCACGATCAACGTCGGCAGAATGCCGGTGATCAGCCCGACGAACTGCTCGCCCGACTCGTTGAACAGCCCGATGAAATGGGTGCCCAGCCATTCGAAGACTCCGAGCACACCACCGCTCGTCTCGCCTTCCGGCTGTGCCGGCTGCTGCTGCGCCATTACAGCAAGCACGTGCATTCCTGGCCTCCTTCTCGGCCCCCCATCGGCATGTGCACATCTGTGCGTATGTTCTTCACGTTTGCCAGTGATGTGTGTAACATGCCGCTCAATCGGCGACAAGACCCAACCGCGAAGGAGCCCGCATGCCGGAGATCCGTGTCAAGATCGCATCCCCCGTCGGCCTGCATGCACGGCCGGCGAGCCAGTTCGTCAAGGCCGCGGCCCGGCATCCCGGGTCCGTCTTCATCGGACGGCCGGGCACGGAGCCGGTGGACGCGCGCAGCATGCTGTCGGTGCTGAGCCTGGCCATCGGGCACGGCGAGGAGGTGGTGCTGCGCACCGAGGGCGAGGGTGCCGACGCCGCGCTGCGCGAGCTGTCGCGGCTGCTCGTTCACGACGGGGACGCGTGAGCCGATGCCCCCACCGCGCGACCAGCAACTGCTGGTGAAGGCGGCCCGGCTGTACTACGAGGAAGGCCGTTCGCAGAACGAGGTCGCGACGGCATTGCAGGTGAGCAGATCGAGCGTGTCGCGGATGCTGGCGGCCGCCCGCGAACGCGGCATCGTCCGCATCCAGATCAACGATCCCACCGGCAGGGACATGGACCTGGAGTCGGAGTTGACGGCGCGCTTCGGGCTCAGGGACTGCCGGGTCGCCGAGATCCACAGCGACGACCGTCCACTGTCGAGGGTCGGCGACCTCGGTGCCCGCTGGTTGCTGGACAACCTGCATCCGGGCCAGCAGGTCGGTGTCTCGTGGGGACACGGGTTGCAGGCTGTCGTGCAGCACATTCCCGACGAGGGCGGGCTCGACGTCGAGGTGCTGCCGCTCGTGGGCGGGCTGTCCGCAGTGGACTCGGCGATCAGCGGTGAGGAGCTGGTGCGCGACCTCGCCGGCCGGCTCGGGGGCCGGTTCCAGCGGCTGCACGCGCCCGCGCTGCTGACGTCAAAGGCGGGCCGCGACGTGCTGCTGGCCGAACCGTCCATCAAGCGCACGCTCGACGCCGCACGGCGGGTGCAGGTGGCGCTGGTGGGTATCGGCAGCGCGGGACACGGCTCGTCGGCATCGCTGGTGAAGGCGATGAACCTGAGCGACACCGAACGGCAGGGGTTCGAAGCCGCGCACCCGGCAGGTGACGTGTGCGCGCGGTTCTTCGACGCCGAGGGCAAGGCGATCCTCGGCCCCACCGACAACCGCGTGCTGGGCGTGTCGCTGGCCGACCTCGCCACCATCCCGCTGGTCGCAGGCGTCGCGGCGGGGCCGGAGAAGGCCGGTGGCGTGCTTGGCGCGCTGCGCACGCGTGTGCTCGACGTGCTGGTGTGCGACAGCTCGCTGGCCAGAGCGCTGCTCGCTTGGGATGCCCGGTAGCTTGTGCGCGTGCGCATCGAGTTCCCGACCGTCCCCATGCCCGACGAGCTCGTCCGTGCCGAGGCCCGCAAAAGGCAGGGCATGGTGCTCAAGCCCGCGGGTTCGCTCGGCACTCTTGAAACGCTCGCCGCGTGGATCGCGGCCTGCCAGGCCCAGTCGCCACCGCGGCCGTTCCGTCGGCCGCGCATCGTCGTGTTCGCCGCCGACCACGGCATCGCGGCCCGCGGCGTCTCCGCTCACGAACCCGCGTACACACGCAGCTTGCTCGCGGCCGTCCGGGAGGGCGGCGCCGCGCTGAACGTGCTCGCCGAGGCGGCTGGCGCGGGCCTACGGGTCGAGGACATCGCGGTGGACAGCGACGAGGGCGGCCAGTTCAAGGTCCGCCGAGGCTGCGGCTCCATCGACGTCGAGGACGCCCTGAGCCAGACGCAGGCCGAGGAGGCTGTGCGCGCCGGGATACGGCTGGCCGACACCGAGGTGGACGAAGGCGCGGACCTGCTCGTGCCTGCCGAACTGGGCGTCGGCGCGAGCACACCGGCTTCCACTCTCGTCGCCGCGCTGACCGGCACCGAGCCGGTCGCCGTCATCGGTCGCGGGTCCGGCATCGACGACAACGGGTGGATGCGCAAGGCCCTCGCCGTGCGCGATGCCCTGCGCAGGGCGCGGCCGGTGCTGGGCGACCCGGTGGACCTGGTGCGCACGGCCGGCGGCGCCGACCTGGCCGCGATGGCCGGGTTCCTCGCGCAGGCGGCCGTGCGCCGCACGCCGGTGGTGCTTGACGGGCTCTCTGCGGCCGCCGCCGCACTCGTGGCCGAGGAACTGGCCCCTGGCGCGCGGAACTGGTGGGTGGCGGCACACCGTTCCACCGAACCAGCGCACGCACTGGCTCTTGATCACCTCGACCTGGAACCGATCGTGGACCTCGGTATCGGACTCGGCGGCGGAACCGGAGCAGCCGCCGCTCTGCCCTTGCTGACGGTGTCCGTCCGCCTGCTCGCCGAACTACAACCGTCGTAACCGAGTACCCGGGACTTCCCGATGTGGCATTCGGTCCACTGGATGGAGCGAATGCCACATCAGGGAGCTTGGGTCAGGCGCTCGCGAGCTTGTACATCCAGCCGTGCGGGTCGGGGCGGGTGCCGTTCTGAATGCCGGTGAGCTCCTCCCGCAGCCGCATGGTGACCTCGCCCGGCTGGCCGCCCGCGATGGTGAACTCCCCGCCCGCGTGCTTCACCCTGCCGACAGGCGTGATGACCGCGGCAGTGCCACATGCGAACACCTCGGTAAGCTCTCCGGAGGCCGCCGCCTTCTCCCACTCCTCGGTCGAAATCCTGCGCTCCTCGACCTTGTGGCCGAAGTCGGCCGCCAGCGTCAGCAGCGAGTCCCGCGTGACACCCGGCAGCAACGAGCCGGTCAACTCGGGCGTCACCAGGCGCGCATCCTTACCGGAGCCGAAGACGAAGAACAGGTTCATCCCGCCCATCTCCTCGACCCACCTGCGCTCCACCGCGTCGAGCCACACGACCTGGTCACAGCCGTGGTCGACGGCCTCTGCCTGCGCGACGAAGGATGCCGCGTAGTTGCCCGCACACTTGGCGAAACCGGTGCCACCCGGTGCGGCGCGCACGTAGTCGGTGGACAGCCACACGCTCACCGGCTTCACGCCGCCCGCGAAGTAGGAACCTGCCGGAGACGCGATCAGGGAGTACAGGTACTGCGCGGAGGGCTTGTTCACGCCGAGCCCGGCCTCCGTCGCGATCAGGAACGGCCGCAGGTAGAGGGTGTCGCCCTTACTGGTGGGCACCCACCGGCCGTCCACCTCGATCAACTCGTGGATCGAGCCGAGGAACAGCTCGTCCGGCAGCTCCGGCATCGCCATCCGGCGTGCCGACCTGCGGAACCGGGCGGCGTTCAGCCGCGGGCGAAAAGCGCTGATGGAGCCGTCCGGCTGCCGGTAGGCTTTCAGCCCCTCGAAGATGGCCTGCCCGTAGTGCAGGACCGCGGTGGCAGGGTCGAGTGTCAGCGGCTCGTAGGGGCTCAGCCGCGCGTCGTGCCAGCCAACGCCTTCCGACCACCGCACGGTCACCATGTGGTCGGTGAACCGCGTCCCGAAGCCCGGCTTCGCCAATACCTCCGCTACCGCCTCCGCCGAGGCGGGGGTCGGGCTGAGGGTACGGCTGAAGGGAATGGCGGTCGTCATGGAGTGAGCATATCTCGTTTACTTGGACGTCAGAACATCCGTTTGGCTCTACGATGACGTCCGTGATCCAGCAGTCTTCTCGGCCGACCGGGGGCAATCGCGTCTCCGCGGGAACGGCCTCCGACGTCAAGACCTTCATCGCCGCGGCACTGCTGACCTTCGCGGCGGGAATGCTCGTGCTGATCGGCTACATCATGGCGGGCGGCTTCGGCGGTTTCCTCGGCATCATCGGTGCCGTATGGAGCGTGTTCTGGTGGAAGGGCGTGCACGGGAAGGTGTTTCCGCGTGACCTGCCCGGCAAGTCCATGGCGGGTCTTGCCGTGACCGCCGCGATACTCCTCGGCCTTGCCTACGCGATGTCCTGAGCCCACAGCTCGACGGGCAGCCGGGGCATCGGCCAGCGAGGGTCCGGCCGAAACTCCGTCCACGTGCCGTCGAACGGAAACGCGCCTGACTCGGCGCGTTCGATCAGGCGCTCCCCCTCGGCGCGCAACCTGGCCAGCTGCTGCCTGCTCAGCCTGCCCGCTCGCACCGCCTCGGCCGCCTCGTCCTCGTCCTTCCAGCTCCAGCGCCCGCCCGGCTCGACGACGACGTCCAGCGCACCATCAATGCGCTCCGGCCCGTACCTACCACGCCCCAGCGGAATCTCGAGGTTGACGTACCAGGCAAGGAAGCTGCCGCCGCCGTCGAAGAACCACCACACCGACGACCACTCGTCCTCCCGGATCAGGCGCAACGTGGAGCAGTCCCGCCACCGGTCACGAACCCGCATCCGTGGCAGGACGAACCGCTGACCCAACGGCGCCTCACGGATCTGCCGCCCGTCCGCGAGCCGGGTACCGACGATCTCGGTGCCCGCGGGCAGCCAACCGAGCAGTTCCGTGCCGTCGTCGGCGAGCACCCGCAATGGATGTCGTTGACTGACGCTGGCGTCCGAGCGTACGAAACTGAGCACGGCCGTCTCACCCGGTGCCCACCTCACACCACGAACACTAGTCCGGCGAGAAGCACCAACGCGACAGCCGCCGTGGCCACACCGAACGTACGAACGCGGCCCGCCACCATCACCCCGACGATCACCTCGAGCAACGCGGCGGCCGCCGCGAGGAACAACGCCCCGACCATGCTCAACACGGCGGCGAGCAAGGTCACGACCGCGCCGAGGGCCAGCAGGCCGCGCATGCGAGAGCGCGCGGCGACCACCTCGACGGACTCGTCGAGGGCGAGCATGGCGGCGGGCACCGTCGCCAGCACCACCACCGCCACGAAGACCCCTCGCAACGCGGCGGCGTCCGCCGCGGCGAGCACCTCCTGTGGCGCGGTGGGCGAGAGACCGAGCCGCACCGGGCCCAACTGGTACAGCGCGGCCGAGGCCACGGCCGCCGCTACCGCCGCGCCCGCGGCGAGTCTGCCGCCCCGCAGCCCGGCGAACAGCGGAAACAGCACGGCAGCGGAAAACAGCAGACCTCCCGGCGCAAACGCCGTCGCCCCGGGCGGCGATGCCGGGGGAATCGCGAAGCACAGCGCGACGAAGGCCGCCGCGGCCACCAGCAACATCCCGGTCAGCCACCTGCGCCAAGTCCGGCTCACGCGGACGCCGGCGGCCAACGCGACGGTCACCAGTACGGTGAAACCGACCGCGGCAGGCACCCGGTGAGCGGGCGCGGCATAGGAAACGAAAACCGTGGCGAACAGCACCAGCAGCGCCAGCCGCGACGAGGCCCGCAGCCCCGAAGCGATTCCGGAGTCGGGTTCGCCGACCACGCGCCTCGCGCTTTCGGCCAGCGCGGCCGCGACCGCCATCCCCGCGAGCAACCACCAACCCGCGGCCGAGGCGGCCATGGCCAGCGCACCAAGAATGCCCGCACCGAGCAACACGCGGCGCACCTACCTCTCACCACGGACAATGTCGTCAATAGCATGGCTTGAGCCATCACAGACAGCAGCGAGGAGCCCGACGTGACCCTGCCAAAACTTGCCCTGACCGAGAACACCGAGGCGGCGCTGGCCAAGAGCCGCGCCGAGGTCGTGGTGATCGGTACCGTGCAGGGGCCCGACGGGCTTGAATTGGCCGAGGGCGCGCAGGCGGTGAACGCCGCGCTCGGCGGCGACCTCGTCGACACGCTCCGCACGCTGGGCGCCACCGGCAAGGCAGAGGAGATCGTGAAGCTGCCGACGCTCGGCCGCATTCCCGCACCGGTGGTGCTCGCCGTCGGTCTCGGCACCCAGCCCACGACGTCGGAGCAGCTACGTCGCGCGGCGGGAGCGGCGGCTCGCGCGTTGTCGGGCACACCTCGCGCGCTGTCAACGCTGTCCGCGCGGGATCTGCGGGCGGCCGCGGAGGGCACGGTACTCGGCGCGTACACCTTCACCAGGTACAAGTCGGAGCCAGGCGACGCGCCGGTGTCGACGGTGGACCTCGTCTACCCGGAGGAGGGCACCGCGCGGGCACACAAGGCCACGCTGAAGGCGGCCGTGGCGGTGGCCGAGGCGGTGGCCACGGCGAGGGATCTGGTCAACACTCCACCGAACGACCTGTTTCCGGCGTCGTTCGCCGAGCGGGCCCGAGAACTCGCCGAGGACGCGGGCCTGGAGTTCGAGGTGCTCGACGAGCGAGCGCTGAAGCGCAAGGGTTTCGGCGGCATTCTGGGCGTCGGCGGCGGGTCCTCGCGGCCTCCTCGCCTGCTGCGGCTGCGCTACCGCGGCACGAAGGTGACGAAGAAGGTGGCGCTCGTCGGCAAGGGCATCACCTTCGACACCGGCGGCATCTCGATCAAGCCCGCGGCGAACATGGACCACATGACCTCGGACATGTCCGGGGCCGCCGGTGTGCTCGCCTCGGTGGTGCTCGCAGCGAAGCTGAAGTACCCGCTGGAGGTCATCGCGCACATCCCGCTGGCGGAGAACATGCCGTCGGCGACGTCGTACCGGCCGGGTGACGTGCTCACCATGTACGGCGGCAAGACGGTCGAGGTGCTCAACACCGACGCCGAGGGCAGGCTCGTACTCGCCGACGCCATCGTGCGCGCCGCGGAGGACGAGCCGGACTATCTCATCGAGACGTCCACGCTCACCGGCGCGCAACTGGTCGCGCTTGGCAATCGCACACCGGGCATCATGGGTTCGGACGAGTTCCGTGACCGGGTCGCCGCCATCGCCGCGGCCACCGGCGAGAACGGCTGGCCGATGCCGTTGCCGGAGGAGCTGCGCTCGGATCTGGACTCCAAACTCGCCGACCTCGCCAACGTTACGGGGCATCGCTGGGGCGGCATGCTCGCCGCCGGGGTGTTCCTGCGCGAGTTCGTGCCCGACGGCCTCCCGTGGGCGCACATCGATATCGCTGGGCCCGCGTTCAACACGGGTGCGCCGTGGGGTTACACCGGCAAGGGCGGCACGGGTCTGCCGGTGCGCACCATCGCCGCCGTACTCGCGGACATCGCCGAGACCGGGTAGGGCGCGCCTTCCCGGTGTCCGAAAGCCCCGAGAGCCCCGAGAACTACGCCGAGACCGCCGTGCGTGAAGTGCTCATGGCGGACGACGCGAGGGTGGACGCGGCGGTCGGTTACGCAGCACTGTTGTTGGCGTGTGTCGGCGCGGCAGGCGAGTCGGACCGGCTGGTGTGCCGCTGGCAGGCGGTCACGTCGCGACCCACCGTCCTACTCGTGCCGGACGAGGTGACCGCGCGGGCGTGGGCGATGCTCTTCGCCGCGCGCGGCACCCCGGACTGGGGCGGCGAGCTGCCGCCGCTCGATCTGGACGCCGAGGAACGGGCACACCGAAAGCACCTCGCCGCGGGCGGACCGCTGCGGGAGTTGGCCGCCGAGGCGGAGGACCGCGCGAGGGAGGGCGATCTCCAGGGCGCGAGTTCCGCGCTCACCGGGTGGGCGCGGCAAGCGCGGCGATCGGCGCGGCCCGACATCGCCACGCTTGCCGCGTGCCGCCATGTCGCACCGCTGCTGGTGCGAGGCACGCTGACGGTCGCGGACGGTTGGGCCCGCGACTACGCGGGAACGCTCATCGCCGCACTGCACACGCGCTACCGTGGCGAGTCCGAACCGATGGACTGGCGAGGACTGATCGAGCGGATCATGTGGCTGCGCGGCGAACCGGGCAATATGCCGCCGCCCGCGACCAACGCCGGGATCGACGACGCACAGCGCAGGCTCGGGGTGAGGCTGCCGCTGGAGTACCGGGAATTCCTGCTGACCTGCGACGGGTTACCCGCCGATGTGGTGTTCCCCCGGCTGCTCGGAACCGCCGAGCTGGAGACCAGCGGGCAGGGAGTGCGCATCAGCGACCCCCCTGGCCTGGTGTTGCTCGCGCAGAGCGGTCGGATCGTGGAGTCCGACCCGTTGTTCGGGGTCACCACCCATTCCGGGATACGTGACCTGCTCCGGGAACACCTGCGGCTGCTGGAGGCCGCACTCTGACGAGGTGGCCCACGTTTGGCTGCACCCAGGGCACCCTGAGCGCAGGACTCGCGGGCAGGTGGCAGGGTCAGCCCTGCGAGTCGCGTTCGGTCTGCTGCCTGCGGCGTAGGATGCGTTGCCGCTCGGTGTACTCGCGCATCCGTTTCGGGTAGCCCGTCTTGGCCACCTCGTATACCGGTATCGACCGCTTGCGGCCGAACTGCTGCGCGGTACCGAGGCTGCCGATGCGCCGCCTCGTCCACTCGCCGTCGTGTGCGACCAGCACCACGGTGGTCTCGGTGACGGTCGTACGAGGTTCGACGTAGGCCTCGACCCCCCGCCTGGTCGCCGCCCATTCGTCCAGGTGCCGGGTGTCCGCGTCGGTGGCGCCCCGTAGCCCCCCGTTCGCCCGTCCACCCTTTCCGCGTCTGCGCAACAAGTCGAACAGGCCCACCTCGACCACCTTCCTCTCACGCGTCGCCAACGATCATTATCCCGACGCCAAAACGGTGTGTCCGGCGCACACCAGCACTAGGTCGCAAGCTTGTCAGGCGAGGTGACAAGATGAGGTGTGATGAGCGCACACAGCGCCCGTGGACACGATCGACACTGCCTGCCGAGGAGTTTGAGAAGTGACCGACGCTGAAGCCGACCTGGTGATCCTCGGTGGCGGATCGGGTGGTTACGCCGCGGCGTTCCGCGCCGCCGAGCTGGGCCTTTCCGTCACCCTTATCGAGAAGGACAAACTGGGCGGCACCTGCCTGCATCGCGGCTGCATCCCCACCAAGGCGCTGCTACACGCGGCAGAGGTGGCCGACTCCGCGCGAGATGGTGAGCAGTTCGGCGTCAAGACGGTGTTCGAAGGTGTGGACATGACCGGTGTCCACAAGTACAAGGACACCGTCGTCACCCGGCTCTACAAGGGGCTGCAGGGGCTCGCGAAGGCCCACAAGATCAATTACGTGGAGGGGACCGGAACGTTCGCCGGTGGCACGACCGTGGAGGTCGACGGCGCTCGCTACACCGGCAAGAACGTGGTGCTGGCCACGGGCTCCTACTCGCGCACGCTGCCCGGTCTGGAGCTGGGCGGCAGGATCATCGCCAGCGACGAGGCGCTGAACCTCGACTACGTCCCCGAACGGGTCGTCGTGCTCGGCGGCGGTGTGATCGGCGTCGAGTTCGCCAGTGTCTGGGCGTCGTTCGGGGCCGAGGTCACGATCGTGGAGGCCCTCCCCCGGCTGGTGCCCGCAGAGGACGAGTTCGCCTCGAAGCAGTTGGAGCGAGCCTTCCGCAGGCGCAAGATCGCGTTCAAGACCGGTGTCCGGTTCACCGGAGCCAAGCAGGACGAGCGCGGCGTGAGCGTGTCGCTGGAGTCGGGCGAGACCCTGGAGGCCGACCTGCTACTGGTCGCCGTCGGTCGGGGCCCCAACACGGCGGGCCACGGCTACGACGAGGCAGGCGTGCGCATGGAGCGTGGTTTCGTGCTCACCGACGACCGGTTGCGCACCAACCTGCCCGGTGTCTACGCCGTCGGCGACATCGTGCCGGGACTCCAGCTCGCCCACCGCGGCTTCCAGCAGGGCATCTTCGTCGCGGAAGAGATCGCGGGACTGGCTCCCCGGCCGGTTGAGGAGGCGGGCATTCCCCGCGTTACCTACTCCCACCCCGAGGTCGCGTCGGTGGGGCTCACCGAAGCCGCCGCGAAGGAAAGGCACGGCTCGGGCGTCACCACCTTCACCTACGACCTCGCGGGCAACGGCAAGAGCCAGATCCTCAAGACCTCGGGAGCGGTGAAACTGATCAAGGCGCCGGACGGTCCGGTTGTGGGCCTACACCTGGTGGGCGACCGCGTCGGCGAGCTGATCGGCGAGGCACAGCTGATCTACAACTGGGAAGCCTTCCCCGAAGACGTCGCGCCGCTCATCCACGCACACCCCACCCAGACCGAAGCCCTCGGCGAAGCGCATCTCGCTCTCGCAGGCAAGCCGCTGCACGTCCACGGCTGAGCCGACCTGAACGCCGACCTGAACAGACCACACCAGACACACTCAAGGGAGTCAGCGAACGATGGCGTACTCCGTCACACTGCCGGAGCTGGGTGAGAGCGTCACTGAGGGCACGGTCACCCGCTGGTTGAAACAAGAGGGTGACACCGTACAGGTGGACGAACCCCTGTTGGAGATCTCCACCGACAAGGTGGACACCGAGGTCCCCTCCCCCGTCGCGGGAACGGTGAGCAAGATCGTGGCGCGGGAGGATGAGACGGTGGAGGTCGGCGCGGAGTTGGCCGTGATCGACGACGGCACCGGTGACGCCGGCGCGCCCGCTGCCGCACCGCGGGCCACCGCGGAACCGGCGCAAGCGCCCTCGGCACCCGCCGAGCCCGAACCACCCCGGCAGCCGGAGCCCGCGCCCACGGCACAGGCACAGCCACAGCAGCCCGCACCGGCTGCCCAGCCGCAGGCAGGCCAGGCGGAGGGCACTCCCGTTCGGCTGCCCGAACTGGGCGAGAGCGTCACAGAGGGCACGGTCACCAGGTGGCTCAAGCAGGTGGGCGACACGGTTCAGGTCGACGAACCGCTGCTGGAGATCTCCACCGACAAGGTGGACACCGAGGTCCCCTCCCCCGTCGCGGGAACGGTGCTGGAGATCAGCGTCGCGGAGGACCAGACCGTGGAGGTCGGTGGTCAGCTCGCGGTGATCGGTGAGCCCGGTGCGGCGACCACCGCGCCGCAGCAGGCACCACAGCCGACGCCCGAGCCCGCGCCACAGCCAACACAGCAGGCGCAGCCCGAGGCGTCGCAAGCGGCACAGCCCGCACCGGCACCCGCCGCGCAGCCGGAGCCGCAGTGGCCAAGCGCCCGGCCTTCGGAGGAGCCTGCCGCGGCAGCGGCCGCGCCCCGGGAGCAGGCACCCACCCGCGAGCCATCCCAACCGAGCGAGTCCGGCAGGGAGGACGGCGCCACGCCCTATGTGACGCCGCTGGTACGCAAACTGGCCGCCGAGCACGACATCGACCTGAACACCCTGCGCGGAACCGGGGTCGGTGGGCGCATCCGCAAGCAGGACGTGCTCGCCGCCGTCGAGGCCAAGCAGCGGCAGGCACCCGCACCCGCACCCGAGCAGCCACAGCAGGCACAGCAGGCACCGGCGGCCGCACCGTCGGCACCGGCCGCCGCGGTGCCTGTCTCCGACGCGGAGAAGGCGGCACTGCGCGGCACGGTGCAAAAGGCCAACCGCATCAGGCAGATCACAGCGCAGAAGACCAAGGAGTCGTTGCAGGTCTCGGCGCAGCTCACCCAGGTTCACGAAGTGGACGTCACCAAGATCGCCAGGCTGCGGCAGCGGGCGAAGGCGGCCTTCCGCGAGCGGGAAGGTGTCAACCTGACGTTCCTGCCCTTCTTCGCCAAGGCCACAGTGGAGGCGCTGAAGCAGCACCCCAACGTCAACGCCTCCTACAACGAGGAGACCAAGGAGATCACCTACCACGGCGCGGTGCATCTCGGCGTCGCGGTCGACACCGAGCGCGGCCTGCTCTCCGTGGTGATCCACGACGCGGGCGAACTCAGCCTGGCCGGGCTCGCGCACCGCATCGCCGACCTGGCGCAGCGAGCGCGCAACAACAAGGTCACGCCGGACGAGCTGACCGGCGGCACGTTCACGATCACCAACATCGGCAGCAACGGCGCGCTGTTCGATACGCCGATCATCGTGCAGCCGCAGTCGGGCATGCTCGGCACCGGTGCCGTGGTCAAGCGCCCTGTGGTGCTCACCGACGCCGAGGGCAACGACACCATCGCGATCCGTTCGATGGCGTACCTGCCGCTGACCTACGACCACCGGTTGATCGACGGCGCTGACGCGGGACGGTTCGTGACGACCATCAAGCAGCGCCTCGAGGAAGGCAACTTCGAGGAAGAGCTCGGCCTGTAACCACTGTCCGGCTGTGCGGGGCATCCACCGCTCGGTGAGCGTCCCCGCACAGCCGGTGCCTAGAGTGTGCACATGCGTGTTCTCGTTGCCGGTTCCAGCGGCCTCATCGGCAGCGCTCTGCTCGACCATCTGCGCGGCAGCGGGCACGAGGTGCGTCGACTGGTGCGGAGGATGCCGCGGTTGGCCGACGAGTTTGGGTGGGACCCACCCGCGGGTCGCATCGACGACGGCGCGTTCGACGGTGTGGACGCGGTTGTGAACCTGTGCGGTTCCCCGCTGGCATCCGGCAGGTGGAGCGGGGCCCGCAAGCAGTTGCTCACCGACTCCCGGCTCGAGCCCACCGAGGTACTTGCCGAGGCCGTCGCCGACCACGGGGTGGGCGCACTGCTCAATGCCTCTGGCATCAGCTACTACGGCGACACGGGATCGGCCGAGGTCGACGAGTCGGCGCGTGCGGGTTCAGGTTTCCTCGCCGGGCTGTGCGTCGCGTGGGAGGCGGCCACGACCCCAGCGACGAAAGCGGGCGCCAGGGTGGTCCTGCTTCGCACCGCGCCGGTGCTCTCCTCCCGCGGCGGCATGCTGCGAATGCTGTTGCCGCTGTTTCGGCTGGGTCTCGGCGCGAGGCTGGGCAGCGGTAGCCAGTACCTACCGTGGATCTCCCTGCGTGACCAGGTATCGGCCATCACCTTCCTGCTCGAGCGGGTCGACATCACCGGTGCGGTGAACCTGACCTCGCCGAGCCCGGTGACGAACGCCGAATTCACGCGCGAACTCGCCCGCGCGGTGCACCGGCCCGCACCGTGGTTCGTGCCCGCGCTCGCGTTGAAAGCGGCACTCGGTGAGGCCGCCGAGGAGACCTTGCTGAGCGGACCGAGAGCGGTTCCGGGTGTGCTTCGTGACGGCGGGTTCGACTTCGCCGACCGCGAACTCGACGACGCACTCGCCTTGGCGGTCTGATCGGCGGTGCGCACCGTGACCGCCGTGACCACCGCGCGCTCCAACGTCGTTCTCGGCGCGGTGCTCCTCGCGGTCTTCGTCGCACTCGGCCTCGTGGTGCGCGGGTCGCCTGGCGTGGTAGACGACGCGCTGCGGGAGACGATCGGCGGGCAATGGCAGGGCGCCGTCGGTACCGTCGCCGCCTGGGTGAGCCTGGTGCTGGGCCCGCCGCTTCCGGTGATCACCGGTGTGGCGCTGATCGTGGTCACCGTGCGCCTACGGCAACTCGACGACCCGAGGACGCGGACCCTGCTCCGCGTGTTGATCCTGCTCGTCGCATGCCGGATCACCAGTGTCGTCGCCAAGCCGATCTTCGCGAGAGACCGCCCTCGCACTTACCCCGACGCGTTCAGCTACCCCAGTGGGCACGTGGCCTCCGTCGCGAGCACGGGTTTCGCGCTCGCCGTGCTGTGCGCATGGCTCTACCCGCACCTGGTACGGCTGGTGTCGTGGCTTGCCGTCGTGGCCACCGCCCTCGCGGCCGCCGCGAGGGTGGCGCTGGCCGTGCACTGGCTCACCGACACCGTCGGCGCGGTCCTCGCCGTCGGCGGGGTCGGCCTGCTGGTCGGGGTGGCCCTGAAACTGTTGCCGCCACCTCGCGGCGGCGTAGCCTCAGCATCGTGACCGAGACTGCGAACAGATCATGCCGGGCCGACGTCGAACCCGTCGACGTGCGACAGCTCGGCACGATCGACTACCTCCAGGCATGGGAACTGCAGCGCGGCTACGCCGAGGCACGCGCCGACGGCCGTGGGCCCGACACGATGCTGCTGCTGGAACACCCGTCGGTCTACACCGCGGGCAAGCGCACCCAGCCGCAGGACCGGCCCACCGACGGCTCGGAAGTGATCGATGTCGACCGCGGCGGCCGGATCACCTGGCACGGACCCGGGCAACTCGTCGGCTACCCGATCGTGAAGCTCGCCGACCCGATCGACGTCGTGCACTACGTCCGGCGCATCGAGGAAGCTCTCATCAGCGTGTGCGACGAGTTCGGCGTGCGCACGGGCAGGATCGAGGGCCGCAGTGGCGTGTGGCTGCCGCGCGACGAGCGGGGCGGCGAACGTAAGATCGCCGCCATCGGGATCCGCGTTCAACGCGGGGTCACTATGCATGGCTTCGAGTTGAACTGCGACGCCGACCTCGCGGCCTTCGACAAGATCGTGCCCTGCGGCATCGACGACGCGGGCGTGACGTCGCTTTCGGCCGAGCTCGGTCGTGACGTGTCGGTGGCGGAGGTGCTTCCGGTGGCGTGCAAGGCCGTGTTGGCCGCACTCGACGGCGAACTGCCGGTCAGCGAGGACCGGTGGCTGCCGCGATCGCTACAGCCACCGGAAGCCATCGCCGCACCGAGCTGACGGGCGCGCTTAACTCCTAGTCGAGCTGGGCCATCACCTGTGAGGCGATCAACTCCAGATGGTCAAGGTCGGACAGGTCGAGCACCTGCAAGTACAGCCTTTTGACGCCCGTCGTCTCGGTCCACCGGCCGATGGTGTCGACAGCCTCGGCCGGTGTTCCCGCGACGCCGTTGCGCCTCAGTTCCGAGACGTCCCTTCCGATGGCGTCTGCCCTGCGGGCGAGCTCTGCCTCGTCCCTGCCGACCGCCACCACGAGCGCGGCCGACCGCACCAGCTTTTCGGGATCCCGCCCCAGCGCCGCCGCTGCCGCGTCCACCCGCTCGAACTGCTCGAGCGCGGTGCTGGTGTCGTTGAACGGGATGTTGAACTCGTCGGCGTACCGCGCGGCCAGCTCGGGTGTGCGCTTCCTGCCGGTGCCACCAAGGATCACCGGCGGCCGGGGCCGCTGGGTGGGTTTCGGGAGGGCGGGAGCGTCAACGAGCGTGTAGTGCTTGCCGTTGAAGGAGAACGTGTCACCTTCCGGCGTCTCCCACAAGCCGGTGATGATCTCCAGTTGCTCGGCATAGCGGTCGAAACGCTCGCGAAGCGGCGGCAGCGGGATGCCGTAAGCCTCGTGCTCGGCCGCGTACCAGCCGGACCCCAGACCGAACTCCACCCGGCCACCGGACATCTGGTCCACCTGCGCGACCGAGATCGCCAGCACCGAAGGGTGCCGGAAGGTCGCCGCTGTTACCAGCGTGCCGAGCCGGATACGGGAGGTTTGACTCGCCAGCCCTGCCAGCGTGAGCCAGGCATCGGTCGGGCCGGGCAGGCCCGACACCGACCCCATCTTCAGGAAGTGATCGGATCGGAAGAAGGCGTCGAAGCCCGCTTCCTCGGTCGTCTTGGCGACCCTCAGCAAATCGTCGTAGGTGGCGCCCTGTTGCGGCTCGGTGAAGATCCTCAGTTCCACCCCGGCGAGCCTAGTCCTCGCATCAGCCGCGTGTGCCGGACCTGACTTGGTGCAGCAGCCTCACGATGACCTCCTGCACCTGTGCACCCACCCGCTCCGGCTCCGGCGAGCTGGCGATCTCGGTGGCCGCGCTTGACAGCGCACCGAACAGCAGCCTCGAGGTGATCTCCACCGGCACGTCCACGACGTCGCCCGCGTCGATGAGGTCCTGCAGCCCAGCACGGATCAGGCCGAAGCTGTAGCGGTCCTCGGCCTGCCGCCACCGCTGCCAGCCCATCACCACCGGCGCCTCGTGTATCGCGATGCGCTGGTAGGCCGGGTCGAGGCAACTGTTGACGAACTCGCGCAGGCCTTCCAGCGCGCGTTCCCACGGCGGCTGCGAGCCGCGCAGAATCTTTTCCAGGCGACCTTTCACCTCGGTCTCCACCGCGTCGAACGCGGCTTCGAAAATGGCCTGCTTACCACTGAAGTGGTGATACAGCGCACCTTTCGTCACCCTGGCACGCCTGGCAATCTCGTCGAGTGAGGTGCCGGCGTAGCCACGTTTGGTGAACAGCTCCACGGCACTCCTGACCAGCGCCGACCGGGTGGATTCCGAATAGCTCTCTCGCCTGGACCTCATTGTCGCCACGCTCACAACCTTACGCCCGCGCATCGGCTCCATACCGGTGGTATGTTGATCGTGTCAGGTCCGTACCGGGAGTATGCCGGAAACCGACGGTATGACCCGGCTCACGGAAGGGGATCAGGCCATGAGCTGGAACGACTTCTACCGCAGGCGAGACGTCATGGACGCCGTCCTCAAGCAGGCACGGCGCGACCCACGGGCACCGTTGCCATTCGCCGGGATCAACGGCGCCGAGCAGGCCTTCGACAGCGAGGAGGAACTGCTACTGGCCTTGCACTACCGCTGGATGCAGGCGCTGAGCGGGCACCTGCGGGCGGCTGTCGCGGGGCCGGAGGACACCGCCGACGTGCCGGGCGGCTGGGAGCGCGACCACGTCGAGGCGGTGTCCAAGGCATGGCGGGCGGCCGTTCGCGAACACCCGACGTTGCATGCCGTTCTCGACGCCAACGTCGAGCGATACCCTGCGCTGCGCCCCGCACACGAGGGCGAGCTTCGCATGCTCGCTCTCACGGCGGGGCTCGCGGACCCGGGCGAACCACGCGACGAGGTGGCACGCATCGGCGGCACCCTGGTGGCGCTGCTACGTAGCAAGGGCGCGAGCCCGACCAGGAGTTCCAACCCGGTGAGCGAATGGTTGCGCAGGCTGGCGCCGACCGGATGACGCTGGGGTAGCGGTGCGCGCACGAAGCCGCACACTGTGTTGGCGTGGTGCCAGCAGTTGTAGTTAGCTGTGCGCCATGGCCGAATCGAGCGGGTGGAGCGAGTCCGACATACCCGATCAGACGGGCCGCACCGCGCTCGTCACCGGCGCCAACTCCGGGCTGGGGCTGCGTACCGCCAGGGTGCTCGCCGCAGCGGGTGCCCACGTGCTGCTCGGCTGCCGGTCGACGCGGCGGGGTGAGCGCGCGCTGCACGAGGTCTCAATCCTGGCTCGGACCAAGCCAACACTGGTGACTCTGGACCTCGCAGACCTGGCGAGTGTGCGCAAGGCGGTCGCGAACGTGCGGGAACTCACCGGCGACGCGCTCGACATCCTCGTCAACAACGCCGGGGTGATGGGGACGCCGAAGGGAACCACCGTCGACGGGTTCGAGACCCAGTTCGGCACCAACTACGTCGGGCACGCGGCACTCACCTGGTTGCTCATGCCCGCCCTCCGCGGAGGCACCGACGCCAGGGTGGTCACGGTGTCCAGCCGCTCGGCGATCGCGGCCCGGCTCAACCTCGACGACCCGAACTTCACACGGCGCAGGTACAACGCCGCTACCGCCTACGCGCAGGCAAAGCTGGCCGAGGAAGTGTTCGCCATGGAACTGGACCGGCGGTTGCGCGCGCACGGCGAGCCGGTGTCGAGCCTGGCCGCCCATCCCGGTTACGCGGCGACCGGGCTAGCGCAGGGCATGGCACGCTCCTACCCAAACCGGACGGTGCGTCGCGCCGTCGAAGCAGCGGGGCGGGTGGCCGCACTCTTCGGCCAGAGCATCCGGCTGGGCGCGCTGCCGCAGCTGTACGCCGCGACAGCACCCGGTGTCAGCGGTGGCGACTACTACGGCCCTCGTGGCCTCGCCGGGTTGTGGGGACGGCCAGGGCCCGCACGGCCGACCCGCGCGGCGCTGGACCCCTCGCTTGGTGCGCGGCTGTGGGAACTCACCGCGCGATTGACCGGGATCACGCCCGATCCCGCGTAGTCGTGTGGGACCACGCCACGGGCGTACCCTGAGGCCGTGACTGTGGTGCCGGAAGGCAGGAAGCTGCTGCGACTCGAGGTCCGCAACAGCCAGACGCCGATCGAGAAGAAGCCGTCGTGGATCAGGACACGCGCGCGAATGGGCCCGGAGTACACCGAACTGAAGGGCCTGGTTCGGCGCGAGGGGCTGCACACCGTGTGCGAAGAGGCGGGCTGCCCCAACATCTACGAGTGTTGGGAGGACAGGGAGGCCACCTTCCTCATCGGAGGTGACCAGTGCACGCGCCGGTGCGACTTCTGCCAGATCGACACGGGCAGGCCCGCCGAACTGGACACCGACGAGCCTCGCCGGGTGGCGGAGAGCGTGCAGGCCATGGGGCTGCGGTACTCGACGGTCACCGGGGTGGCCCGCGACGACCTGCCCGACGGCGGCGCGTGGCTGTACGCCGAGACCGTGCGGCAGATCCACGCGATGAACCCGGGCACCGGCGTCGAGCTGCTGATTCCCGACTTCAACGCCGACGACGAGCAACTCGCCGAGGTGTTCGGCTCGCGGCCCGAGGTGCTCGCGCACAACATCGAGACGGTGCCGCGCATCTTCCGCCGCATCCGGCCGGGTTTCCGCTACGAGCGTTCGCTCGAAGTGATCTCGCGGGCGAGGCAGGCGGGGCTGGTCACGAAGTCGAACCTGATCCTCGGGATGGGTGAGCGGCCCGACGAGGTCGAGCCCGCGATGCGTGACCTGGTGCGGGCAGGCTGCGAGATCCTCACCATCACCCAGTACCTGCGGCCCTCCGTCCGACACCACCCGGTGGACCGCTGGGTCAAGCCGGAGGAGTTCGTCGAGCACACCAGGGCCGCGGAGGCGCTCGGCTTCGCCGGGGTCATGGCCGGTCCGCTGGTGCGCTCCTCCTACCGTGCGGGCAAGCTCTATGCCCAGACCAAGCAGCACCGAGGCGAACCGCTGCCGGACAATCTCCAGCACCTGGCCGCCGCCGCGCCCGCCGCGCAGGAGGCCAGCAGCGTCCTCGCCCGGCAACGATGAACGGGGAGCGTGGATGATCCCCGGGACAACCCTGAGATCGGGTGAACCCGAAGAGCGCTAATGTCGTCGTAGTGGTGACAGCGTCGCGGGGGGAACGCGCCGCGGGACGACACACAAGGGGACGCCGGTGGTAACCGATCTGCTCGACTGGCTGCAGAGCCAGCCTCAACCCGCGCTCGTCGGAGCCACCGGACTACTCGTGTTGCTCGAGTGCACCATCGGGCTCGGGTTCATCGCGCCGGGCGAGTCCGGCCTGCTGGTGGCCGCCACCACCGCGACGACCGCACCCCGATTCCTGACCCTGTGGGTCGTCGTCACCGCCTGCGCGGGCATCGGCGACTCCATCGGGTACGCGATCGGTAGGAGATACGGGCCACGCCTGCGCGAGACCAGGCTCGTCCAACGTTACGGCACCGACGCCTGGGACAAGGCGACCCGGTTCCTGCAGCGACGCGGCGCGTGGGCGGTGTTCTTCGCCCGGTTCCTTCCGGTGGTACGGACGCTGACCCCGGCGGCGGCAGGCACGTCGGGGCTGCCCTACCGCAAGTTCCTCCCCGCCGTCGTCTCCGGCGCGGCGGCCTGGTCGTTGCTGCACATCAGCCTTGGAGCCGCGCTCGGCGAAGCGGCGAGGCGAGTGGAGGGCGTGCTCAGCACCGGCGGCATGATCGTGGTCGGCGCACTCGCGGCCGTGGCCGTGGTCGCGCTCGTTCGGTACAAGCGCAGGAAGCTCGCCGCTCGGCTGGCAGCCCAGCCGAGCGGCGAGCCTGTCGCCCGTCAGGACTGAGATCCCGAGATCCCCGTACCTGACTCAGCGCGTGGCCGAGAGGTAGCGGCGCGCGACGTTGTCGTGTTGCGAAGCGCCGGCCCGCCAGTCGGCGATCCACGGGCCGGTCCCCTCGCTCGGGTCGAGCACGCCTGCCTCCAGCCAGCTGTACCGGCCGTCGAGCACCGCCTTGGCCAGTCGCCTGTCGCCGGAGTCGGTGTTGTACCACAGCTCGTCGAACAGCCGAGCGATCCGCAGTCGCGATTGCTCGCAGAACGCGTCGGCGAGTTCGTAGGCCGACGCACCGCGCTCGGCATCGTCCTCGCGCTCCATCTCGGCGCGTACGCAGCTGGCCGACATCGCGAACAACTCCGCACCGATATCGACGATCCTGGCGAGGAACGCCTGCCGTTTCTCCAGCCCGGCCTGCCAGCGGGCCATGCCATAGAACGTCGACCGCGCCAGTTTCCTTGCCGTGCGTTCGACGAACCGAAGATGCCCGGCCAGCGGCCCGAACTCCCGAAACGACGTCGGTAACTGGCCCTTGCCCGCAACGAGTTGCGGCAGCCAGCGCGCGTAGAACCCGCTGGCCTTGGCCGCGGCGGTCGCCTTGCTGCGAAGGTCGGCCTCGGCATCGGCGAGGTCACCCGCCGCGCCGAGGTGCGCGTCAACCGCCTCCCTCGCGATGAGCAGGTGCATGATCTCCGTCGAACCCTCGAAGATCCGGTTGATCCGCAGGTCCCGGAGCAACTGCTCGGCGGGTACCGCGCGCTCCCCGCGTGCGGCCAGCGACTCCGCCGTCTCGTAACCGCGGCCACCACGGATCTGCACCAGCTCGTCGGCGATCAACCAGGCCATCTCACTTGCCCACAGCTTCGCCAGCGCGGCCTCGATGCGGATGTCGTTCCTGCCCTCGTCGGCCATGTGCGCCGAGAGATCCACCACGGCCTCCAACGCGTACGTCGTGGCCGCGATGAAGGAAATCTTTCGCGCTACGGCCTCGTGGTCGCCGACGGGCTTGCCCCACTGCACCCGTTCCGCAGACCACTGCCTTGCGATCTTGAGCGCCCACTTGCCCGCGCCAGCGCAGGAGGCGGGCACGGACAACCTTCCCGTGTTCAGCGTCGCCAGCGCGATCCGCAGTCCCTTGCCCTCGCCGCCGACGACGTTCTCCTTGGGCACCCGCACCTTGTGGAAGCGGGTGACGCCGTTCTCGATGCCGCGCAGTCCCATGAACGCGTTGCGCCGCTCCACGGTGATACCCGGCGAGTCCGCCTCGACGATGAAGGCCGTGACACCGCCGGGGTGCCCCTCGCTCTTGGGCACCCTCGCCATGACCACCAGCAACTCGGCGACAACGCCGTTGGTGGTCCACAGTTTCACACCGTCGAGTTCGTAGGCCTTCCCGTCGGAGGTGGGCGTCGCCAATGTCGCCAGTCTGGCCGGATCGGAGCCCACGTCCGGTTCGGTGAGCAGGAACGCCGACACCGCACCCTTGGCGCAGCGCGGCAGGTACTTCTCCTTCTGCTCCGGCGTGCCTGCCAGCTTCAACGGCTCCGGTACGCCGATGGACTGGTGTGCCGACAGCAGCACGCTCAGGGTCGAGTGCACCGACCCGACCAGCATGAGCGCCTGGTTGTACGCCACCTGGGTCAGTCCGAGCCCACCGTAGGGCTCGGGGATCTTGATGCCGAAGCAACCGAGTTCGGCCAGGCCCTTGACGTAGGTGTCAGGAATGCGGGCCTCCCGCTCGATCACCGCGGGGTCGAGGGTTTCGCAGTACTCCCGCAGCCTGGTGAGGAACCGCTCGGCTTTCGCGGCCTCCTCCGAACTGGGCCTCGGGTGCGGGTGGACGAGATCCATCCGGAAGCGGCCGAGGTACAGCTCCTTGGCGAACGAGGGCTTCTGCCAGCCGCTCTCCCTCGCCTCCTCGGCGACCGCCCTGGCTTGCTTCTCCGTGACCTGCGTGTGGTCGGTCATCGGTCCTCCTCGCCGTCGGCAGCTCATCGCATGTGACCAGTGTTACTCAGCGGTAGCGGATCCGAAACCCGGAGAACGAATGGACAACCTGCCCCATCGGGGGAGGCATCATTGAAGGCATGGCCGGTGCCGAGGAGTTTCAGCAGGCAAGGCGCCTGCTCGCGGCCGCATGCCGCATCGTTGTCATGACAGGAGCCGGGGTGTCCACGGAATCCGGTATCCCGACTTTCGCGGCCCCAACGGGGTCTGGACGCGTGACCCCGGCGCGGAGCGGCGCTCCGACATCAACTCCTACCTCAACGACAGGCAGGTACGGGAGCAGACCTGGCGCGCGCGGGTGGAACATCCCGGCTGGCAAGCCCACCCCAACCCGGCCCACACCGCGTTGGTGGACCTGGAACGGTCCGGCAAGCTGTCGTCGATCATCACCCAGAACATCGACGGGCTGCATCAGAAGGCTGGCTCGGACCCGGCTCGGGTTATCGAACTGCACGGCACGATGTTCGAGACCGTGTGCCTGAGCTGCTCCGATCGACGCGACATGCGCCGCGCGCTCGACCGGGTGCGGGCGGGCGAGACCGACCCGCCGTGTGAGGTCTGCGGTGGCATTCTGAAGTCGGCCACCGTCTCCTTCGGTCAGTCGCTCGACCCGCTGGTCCTGGACAAGGCACGGGTGGAGGCGGTGTTCTGCGATGTGCTGCTCGTGGCAGGCAGTTCCCTCACCGTGCAACCGGCGGCAGGCCTCGTCGGTCTCGCCGCCAGTTCAGGGGCGAGCGTCGTGGTGTGCAACGCCTCCGAAACGCCCTACGACGACGCGGCGGCAGCGGTGCTGCGTGGCCCGCTCGGCGAGGTGTTACCCGACCTGGTCGGCAGCGTGAGGCCGGACTGAACCGGGTGGAACCCCGGCCCCTACCTTCCGGGGCCCACCCGGGTTGGAGCCCTCCGCATCACGTCCCCGCTCGATCCCCCGCGGTCGCCGACAACGCTGCAGAAAGGTCACTCAGGGCACTTGGCCGAGCCGGTGTCAGCGGCCCCGCCGTGGCCACTCCGCGCGGCGAATGACCTCGTAGCAGGCTCTCCTAACGTCTACCCGCTCGCAGTGGGTACTGCCAGATGGCGCAATAAGTTCGAGAGCCAACCTCACTCGAATGGCCGAGCTTCGGTGACGTCGTGTGATCGCGGGGTGAGATGCCGGTGCGGGTTGCGCTGTGCGTCCAGCACCGCGAGAGCCAACGCGACCAGCAGCAACGCCACCGCACATAGCAGCGCGAGCGACAACGCGAGCGGATAGTTGCCGCCGTCATCGGTCACGACCGCATGGAACACGGAGGCGAGCGCGGCCACACCCACCGCGGTGCCGAGCCGCTGCCCCGTCTGCAACGCACCTCCGGCGGCCCCGGCCATGCGTGTCGGCACCCTGTCGAGCGTCAGCGTGGTGTTCGGTGAGACCACCATGCCTCCCCCGACACCGGCGGCCAGCAAGGGGCCCGCCGTGGCAAAACCGGTCACCGAGGCGGTCACCTGCGGCACGATCAGGGCGACGATGCCGAGCCCGGCCGCCACCAGCGACAACCCCGCGACCGTCAGCCTGCGGCCCCAGCGGTCGACGAGTCTGCCCGCCACCGTGGCCGAAACCGCCGCGCCGAGCGCGAACGGTGTGACGGCCAGCCCGGACTGCAGCGGGGTGTAGCCAAGCCCGTGCTGGAAGAACAGCGCGAACACCAGCCAGATGCCCGCGAAACCGGAGAAGTAGACGGTCGCGATGGCCGCACCCGTGGCGTAGCCAGGAGTGCGGGTGAACAGCCGCAGGTCCAACAACGGGGAACCGCGCCTCACCAGCACCCGCCGTTCCCAGCGCACGAACGCGAACCCGAACCCGACCGCGAGCGGAAGCAGCCACCAAAGCTGCCGAAGCCCGTCCTGCTCGAAGCGCACCAACGGCAGCAGCACCGCCAGCACCGCCGCACCGAGCAGCACGATGCCCCCCATGTCCAGCCGCGAACGCAGCGGCACAGCCTGCCGTGGCGCCCGAGGCAGCAGCCGTGCGGCGAGCACCAGCGCCAACACCCCGATCGGGACATTGACGTAGAACACCCAGCGCCAGCCGTTCTCCACCCCGAACGCCGCGATGATCAAGCCGCCGAGGATGGGGCCGAGTGCGGTGGAGATGGCCACAGTGGTGCCGAAGATGCCGAACGCCCTGCCCCGCTCGGCGCCGTGGAACAGTTCCTGGATCAGTCCGGTGTTCTGCGGGGTGAGCAGTCCGGCGGCCACGCCCTGCGCAAGCCGCGCCGCCACCAGCATCAACTCACTCGTCGCCGCCCCCGCTGTGGCGCTGGTGACCACGAACGCCGACAGTGCGACGAGGAACATTCGCCGCCGTCCCAGCGCATCACCCAGCCTGCCGCCTGACACCAGCACGAGGCCGAACGTGAGGGCGTACCCGGACACCACCCACTGCACGCCAGCCTCTGACGCCTCGAGGCCGCGCTGGATCGACGGCAGCGCGACGTTCACGATGCTGACGTCCAGCAAGGACATGAACCCCGCGGCCAGGGTGACGGCGAGGGAGCGCCAGCGGCGTGGATCTGGCTCGGATGGTTCGGACGCCACCCCCTCCACGCTATTGCGGGGTGCGCTCAGCTGCTCGCCGTGATCCCCGGGATGCCTTTCAGCTCACCCATCAACATGGACGTGACCTTGACCGGGTAGTCGTACAGCGCGAACACCGTTTCGCGGTTCGTTCCGAGCAGCTTCAACCGCACCGGGGTGTCGCCACGGTGTGCCTGAAGCGTCTGTTTGAGCTCGGTCACGACACCGTGGGTGATCTTCTCCGCCGAGGCGAGCAACACCAGCGGCGGTTCCTCGTCGCCGTCGGTGACGTCGCTGAGGTCCAGTGGCACGAGTCCGGCGCCGAAGACCGACATCTTCTCCTCACGCCAGTTGACCCTGCCCTTGACCACCACTGCGTTGTCCTCCACCAGGTCGGCCGCGAACAACGCGTAGGACTTCGGGAAGAACAGCACCTCCAGTGCGGCGTCCATGTCCTCGATCGTGCAGATCGCCCAGGGCTCGCCCCTCTTGTTGACCCGCCGCTCCATCGACGTGATGAGGCCCGCGACCTCGATCTCGCCCTCCTTCGGCGGGTCGGCCAGGATCGCGGCGATCGGACGCTTGGCGTGCTTGCGCAGGATGCGCTCGGCGCCGTCCAGCGGGTGCGCCGAGACGTACAGGCCGAGCATCTCGCGTTCGTAGGCGAGCAGTTGCTTGCGCGGGTACTCCTCTTCGTCGAACCGCAGGTGCGCCAGCGGGGAGGACGACGACGCCTGAGCACTGTCGTCACCGCCGCCGAAGAGGTCGAACTGCCCCATCGCCTCCTGCCGCTTCAGCGGCACGACGGCTTCCACCGCCTCCTCGTGCACCCGAACCATGGCCAGCCGGGAATTGCCGAGCGAGTCGAACGCACCGGCCTTGATCAGCGACTCGATCACCCGCTTGTTGCAGACCACCAGCTCGGACTTGTCGAGGAAGTCGGTAAAGGAGGAGTACTTACCCTTCGACTCGCGCGTGGCGATGATCGAGTCCACCACGTTGGCGCCGACATTGCGCACGGCACCCAGACCGAACCGGATGTCGTCGCCGACCGCGGCGAACCGCTGGCCCGACTCGTTGACGTCCGGTGGCAGCACCCTGATACCGAGCCTGCGGCACTCGGACAGGTACACCGCCGACTTGTCCTTGTTGTCGCCCACGGAGGTGAGCAGCGCGGCCATGTACTCGGCCGGGTAGTTCGCCTTGAGGTAGGCCGTCCAGTACGCGATCAGTCCGTATCCCGCCGCGTGGCTCTTGTTGAACGCGTATCCCGCGAAAGGCAGGATCGTGTCCCACAGCGCCTGGATCGCCTCGTCGGAGAAGCCGCCGGGAACGAGTTCGCTGCTTCGCATCCCTTCCCGGAAGCCCTCGAACTCCTTCTCCAGCACCTCCTTCTTCTTCTTGCCCATCGCCCGCCGCAGCACATCGGCGCGACCCATCGAGTAGCCCGCGACCTTCTGGGCGATCTGCATGATCTGCTCCTGATAGACGATCAGGCCGTAGGTCTCGGCCAGGATGTCTTTCAGGGGCAGCTCGAGCTGTGGATGGATCGGCTTGATCTGCTGCCGCCCGTTCTTGCGGTCGGCGTAGTCGTTGTGGGCGTTCATGCCCATCGGTCCCGGCCGGTACAGGGCGAGCACCGCGACGATGTCGTCGAAGCCGGTCGGCTGCATCCTGCGCAGCAGGTCGCGCATGGCACCGCCGTCGAGCTGGAACACGCCGAGCGTGTCGCCTCGCCCGAGCAGCTTGTAAGCGTCGGGGTCGTCCAGTCCGAGCCGGTCGAGGTCGATCTGTTCACCGCGGTTGGCCTTGACGTTGTCGATGGCGTCACCGATCACCGTCAGGTTGCGCAGTCCGAGGAAGTCCATCTTCAACAGGCCGATGGCCTCACAGGACGGGTAGTCCCAACCGGTGATCACGGCCCCGTCGTCGCGCTGCCACAACGGAATGGCGTCCAGCAACGGCTCGCTGGACATGATGACCGCGCAGGCGTGCACACCGGCGTTGCGGATCAGTCCCTCGAGACCGCGGGCGGTATCGAAGATCGTCTTGACCTCCGGGTCGCTCTCCACGAGCGAGCGCACTTCCGCGGCCTCGGGGTAGCGCTCGTGCTCGGGGTCGACGATGCCCGCGAGCGGGATGTCCTTGGCCATGATCGGCGGCGGTAGTGCCTTGGAGATCCGGTCCGCGATCGCGTAGCCGGGCTGGCCGAAGTGCACCCTGGCCGCGTCCTTGATCGCGGCCTTCGTCTTGATGGTGCCGAACGTGATCACCTGGGCCACCCGGTCGGCGCCGTACTTCTCGGTGGCGTAGCGCACCATCTCGCCGCGCCTGCGGTCATCGAAGTCGATGTCGATGTCGGGCATCGACTCCCGCTCGGGGTTGAGGAACCGCTCGAACAGCAGCTTCTGTGGGATCGGGTCCAGGTTCGTGATACCGAGCGCATAGGCGACCAACGATCCGGCCGCCGAACCACGACCCGGCCCGACCCGGATACCGACCTGACGCGCGTAGTTGATGAGGTCCGCGACCACCAGGAAGTAGGACGGGAAGCCCTTCGCGGCGATCACCTGCAACTCGAACTCGGCGCGCTCGTGGTAGCCGTCGGGAACCCCGTCGGGGAAGCGCCACCGCAGGCCCTTCATCACCTCGTGGTGCAGCCAGCTCGCCTCGGTGTGTCCCTGCGGCACCTCGAACTTCGGCATCCGGTCGCGGTGGGCGTACACCTCCTCGTAGGACTGCACCCGCTCGGCGATCAGCAGGGTCGCGTCGGCCGCGCCGGGGACCTCCGTGTCCCAGTACTCGCGCATCTCGGCTGCGGACTTGAGGTAGTAGCCGTCGCCGTCGAACTTGAACCGGTTGGGGTCGGACAGGGTCTTGCCCGACTGCACGCACAACAGCGCCGAGTGCGAGTCGGCCTGGTCCTTGGTGACGTAGTGGGAGTCGTTGGTCGCCAGTGGGCGAAGACCGAGCTCCCTTCCGATCTCAAGCAGGCCCTCGCGCACCGACCGCTCGATCGGCAGCCCGTGGTCCATCAACTCGAGGAAGAAGTTGTCCTTGCCGAAGATGTCGCGGTAATCGGCGGCCGCCCGCAGTGCCTCGGCCTTCTGCCCCAGCCGCAACCGGGTCTGCACCTCGCCGGAGGGACAGCCGGTGGTGGCGATGATGCCCTCGGCGTTCTCGGCGATCAGCTCCCTGTCCATCCTTGGTTTGCGGTAGTAGCCCTGCATGCTGGCCAGCGACGAGAGCTTGAAGAGGTTGCGCAGCCCGGTGGCGTTCTCCGCCAGCATCGTCATGTGCGTGTAGGCGCCACCGCCGGAGACGTCGCCACCCTCACCGAACTCGTCGGCACCTCGCTGGCTGCTCTGCCCCCAGAACACCGGCTTCTTGTGGAACCGGCTCTCCGGTGCGACGTAGGCCTCGATCCCGATGATCGGCTTGATGCCCGCCTTGCGCGCCTGCTGGTAGAACTCGTCGGCGCCATACATGTTGCCGTGGTCGGTCATCCCCACCGCGGGCATTCGCAGCCTCGACGCCTCGCCGAACAGGGGAGCGATCTTCGCCGCACCGTCGAGCATCGAGTACTCGGTGTGGACGTGCAGGTGGACGAAGGAATCGTTCGACACCAGCGAGAACCTCCCATTGAACGACATGAGCGCACGATGCGGCGCGAACCTCAGACTGCATACCCTAGACCGCGCCCGCGACAGAAACGCGGAGACTGGCCGCGCACGGCGGCAGGCGGAATCGCGGGGGCTGGAGTGGCGGACAAGGTGCACATGATCGGCGACACCGTGACGACATCGAGACCCTCAGGGGTGCTGCCTCACCTGATGCACCTTCTGACGTCGTCAACCGCTTCGAGCAATGGTTCACTGCACCCATGACACGAGACGAGGCCCTCACCCTTCGCTACGCCGCTGGCTCCGACGTCGGTCAGCGGCGCAGTGAGAACGAGGACTCCGCCTATGCGACCGCGCACCTGCTCGCCGTGGCCGACGGCATGGGCGGCCACGCGGCGGGCGAGGTGGCGAGCGCTCTCGCGATCGCCGCGATGGAAGCTCTCGACAACCGGCTCGCGGAGACGGGGCGAGCCGATGTCGACCTCGTGGAGGAACTGGCCGCCGGGGTGGCCGACGCCGCCGAGCGGCTCGACCGGCGTGTGGCCGAGGACCCCGCACTCACCGGGATGGGCACTACGCTGACCGCGATGCTGTGGGCGTACCCCAGCTTCGCGCTGGCCCACGTCGGTGACTCCCGTGGCTACCTGTTCAGAGACGGCGAGCTCACACAGCTCACCAGGGATCACACGATGGTTCAGACCCTCGTGGATCAGGGCAGGATGCCCGCCGAACTGGCCGCGCGTCACCCGAGCAGGTCCGTGCTGGTTCGGGCACTGATGGCGGGCTCCCCGGGTGAGCCCGACCTTTCGCTACATACCGCGCGGCCCGGTGACAAGTACCTACTGTGCTCCGACGGGCTCACGGACGTGGCGACGGCCGAGGACCTGAGTACGGTCCTCGGCCGCGCGGCCGACCCCGAGGAGGCCGTTCACCAGCTGATCGATTTGGCCAACGAAGGCGGCGGACCGGACAACATCACCTGTGTGGTGGCCGAGGTCAGCTCACCCTCGTCGTGACGGCCGGCCTGCCTCGGCCGGTGCCATGTGGTCTCCCATTGGCGGCTCAATGGGCGGTACCCCTTCGCCACAGCCGCCGGTGCGCCCCGCCACGCTCCGAACCACGCGACTCCTCGGTGGGCTCGGTGGGCTGGGTCCCCACGTGCTCGACCACCTTGCGTGCGGGCATCACCGCGATGAGCAGTCCGGCGATCGCGGTACCGAAGTGCAGCCACGTGTCGGCGGTGTCGATGGCCAGCGGGTTGCCGAGACCGCTCACCGGGTTGCTGGTGAACACGCCGGTAATCGCCAGCCCCCACACGAAGAGCAGGCCGAAGGCCACGAACAGCACCCAGCCGTAGGTGCGCGCCAGTCCGGAGTTCAGCGCCATGAGCACACCCAGCAAGCCGACGCCGAGGTGGACCACGTTGTGCAGCGGGTTGACCGAGAAGATCCACATCGTGCTGTGCGTGCTGGCGGTGAAGTCGCCGAAACCGCTGATCACCAGGCCGATGATGCCCAATGCCAGGTAGATCAGACCAACCAGACCGGCAACGACCTGTACGGGCTGCAATCCGCGCACGCTCACGCGGGTCTCAGTCGGGGAACGTGTCATGACCGCCTCCTCATGGGTGTGCTAGGCGACACATCCTTTCGGGTACCCGTGGTGACCAGCGCGGAAACCGCGTCACCGTCACTGGCCACAAGGCTTGGTGCCCGATCGGCGGCATCGAGCCGGTGCGTTTCCTCGCACGGCAAGAGCGTCCAACCGAACACAGGCGAGCAGCGGTTCGCCTCAGCGAAGTCCCGTTGGCGTGATCAACGCGATGACGGTTCGCGGCTGGCGTAGGCATCGCCGGTGCCAGCGGCGTGCTCGGGCCGCTGAGCCACCTCGGACCGGATTCGCCAGGCAGTCCAGGCGAGGTAGCCGAAACCGACCAGGATGGAAAGCCGTTGAAACAGTCCCGCGGGCGCGGGCGACCAGACACCCGCGTAATCCAAGCCGTTCACCGCTCCCGCCGCCATCCACAGCGCCACCACCGCGGCAGCCGCGGTCCAGCCGATCCAGCGGGTGAAGCGCCGCAACAGCACTACCACAGCCGCCGCGATGGCGGCGAAAGCGATCGGCCCGACGATGTCGTGCAGGAGGCCGTGCCAGGTCCGCTCGGTGGAGACGCCGGCCGGTGAGTATGTGCCCGGATCGATCACAAACACCCCCGCCAGGACAAAGGCCACCCCGGCGGCCATGACCCATCTGGGTGCCCAGACCGCACCCGTTCCGCGGGTGAGAGTGCCGCGCAGGGCGAGGCCGTACAGCGCGAGAAGCAGTCCAGTGGCAGGAAGTTCACGATCTGGATCCAACCACGTTCGGACAAGGCCAGCTCACTGATCCAGTTGCGCATGGGGTCATAACCGGGTCTGAGCACGCCCTCGACCAACCAGATCAGAGTGAACAGGGCTGGCCCCGCGACTCCTGTCCACCACAGCTTTTCCGGTCTCATCCAACATCCCCTTTTCCTGCATTATGCAGATAATGTGTTGTGCAGAGTATGACGCACTCAGATAGATGCATGTCAACCCCTGCCGCCAAGCCAAGATGGATGCATGTCGACCCCTGACCGCGAAGCCCTGCTCAAGCACCTGCAGCACGAACTGACCCAGACCATCGCCGACGGCGTACTGCTCCAACAGGCGGTGGCCGACCGCCTGGGCCTGAGCCTTGGCGACTTCAAGTGCCTGACCGCCGTGAGCGAGACCGAGGAGGTGACCGCGGGCGACCTGGCCACGCGAACCGGACTGACCACCGGAGCCGTCACCCGCATGATCGACCGGCTGGAACGAGGGGGTTGGGTCAGGCGCGAACACGACCGCCAGGACCGGCGACGGGTGCTCGTGCGTGCCGTGCCTGAACGGTTGGCACAGATCGAGCCGCTGTTCACCGGAATGCAGCACGCTTGGGCACAGGCGCTGGCCGAGTACGACGACAAGCAGATCCAGATGCTGCTCACGCTGTTCACGCGGATGCGCGCCGTGGCACGCCAACAAGCGAACCAGATCCGGGCGACCACCGGGTGATCCGCCGCAACGGCAACCGATCACGACAACCCTCGCGACCTTGATCCACAGGTATCGACCGTTCGTCGTCCGCGTCGACCGGTGAGCACATCGAGCGGCGAAGGGACAGGCTGGTGGCCGCACCCGCGTTCGACCTCGGTCTCAACCCACAGCGTCACGCCGTGAAGTGCGGGATCAACCTACGGAAAGGAAGCTGCCGCTGCCTTCCGTTGCCACGATGGACTCTGATTGAGCGTCCGCACCGACACCAGTTCCTGAACACGCCCTAAGCTCGTTGTCCGTGGCTCTCGGCGTGTGCCTGCTCTTCGACGGCGGGTCCGAGCGAGCTCTGCGCAGGTTGTGGCTCCGGCTGGAGTCGCAGGGTGTGCCAACGCTGCACTCCCACACCCACGGGCAGCACCATCCGCATGTGTCCTACGTGGTGCTGCTGGACTACGACGTCGAGGCGGTGCGCGCCGCGGTGGACGCGCTCGCCGACCGGGGCGGCTTCGATCTCACCTTCGACGCCATCGCGGCGTTTCGCCGTGGCAGGGTGGCTCTCGTGCCCGCCGTGCCCGCTGATCTGGTGCCACGGCAACAGCAGGTGGTACAGGCCGTGCGTGGCACCGGCGCGGTGGTGCACCGGCATTACGAGATCGGGCGATGGCTGCCGCATTCCTCGCTGGCGACGAGGGCAACGACACAGCAACTGCCGCTGGTCGCCGCTGCCGCCTACGAGGTGCTGCCGCTGACCGTCCGGGTGAACAGAGCGGCCTTGATCGACAGTTCCACCGCGAGACTGTGGCCGCTGGCCACGCTGCCCTGACGCGGCGAACCGGCGCACCGAACCGGCACTGCCCCAGCTATTCGACCTGGTGGAGGGTAGCTTGCCAGGTGTCACACGCCGCCACCGTCTTGCCGTGGTAGCCGCGCATCGCCCACCGCCGCTGTGTCCGGCTGGAGCCGTGGGTTTCGCTGTCGACCCAGTTGCGGAAGTCGTCGACGGCCGCTTCCGCGAGATCGACACTGACCGCCCCGCTACCCGAGGCGCTGCCAAGGAACATTCCGGCGAAGCAGTTGGCCTGCAACTCCACGCGCCTGCCCAGTTCCTTGTCCTGCGGACTATCCGGCTCGACCCTTGCGAGCCTGCGGTTAACAGCCGCCAGAATCCCGCTGAGATGCTGGACGTGGTGACCGTACTCGTGGGCGAGGGTGGCCACGTGCGCTTCCCGCGCCAGGCCGAACGCGGCGAGCGTGCGGTCCCTTGGCAGATAGATGGTCATGTCCTTGTCGCAGTAGAGCCCCGTGGCCTCCTCCTGCGGCGGAAGCGCTCCGCACGCGGTACGAGGTTCGTCGACGATGCGCACCCGCACCGGTTCGAAAGGAACTCCCGCCCGATCCAGCGCGGGCTTCCACGCCGCGTCCAGACAGCGCAACTGCGCCCGGTAGTAGGCGCGCAGCGCTGGGCGCCCCGCTCCCAGCCTTGGGAGGTCACACGTGACCTTGCCCAGGCTTACCCCTGCCGTCAGCAACGCCGAGTCCTGCGGCTGTGCCGCGGGCCTCGCCGATGTTCGGGCAGCGGCGGGTGCGTCGCCGACCGCGCGGTCGAAGGTGGGCACCACCAGCACAAGCGTGGCCACCAGTAGCAGCGCGGCACCGACGGGCAGAGCCCACCGCCACCCACGGTCAGCACGCGGCGGGTGAGGCCGCTGCGGGTCGTCGTCGCCTTCCCACAACGTCAGCGGCAGGTCCTCGATGTACGGCCGGCCGGCTTCGATGTCGCTCGCCGGCCGGCCGGCATCGTCGCCCGCAGTGTCCACAGCAACCTTCTGGATCAGTGTCGTCTACCGGCAACGAGAATAATCCGGGAACGCGACCGGCAAGGTCACGAATGGGGAACGTAGTCGGCAAGGTCGGCTTGGCGACTACCGGGCCGAAGTAACGCTCGGTGGGCGCAGCAGGGTTCGAACCTGCGACCCCCTGCTTGTAGAAATCGTGGGTCCAGCGGTGTGCTCGTACTTCGTTCTTGCGCGTCGCAATGTAAGCGAAGGGCCCACAATTATCGGGTCGTTGAACGATCACGTGCCCGCAGGATGGTCAGGCTGTTCACATGTGTGCGTGCCGGCCGTAGCGTTGCCGGGCGGCTTCGCCCGAGGTGCCGACGATCGCGCCGATCGCGGCCCACGAGTAGCCGGCGTCACGGGCTGCGGTCACGGCGTCGAGAAGGTCGCGCTCGGCCTGGGCACGCTTTGCCATGGCCTTGCGCATCGCGGCCAGAGGCGCGGGGTCTCGGCGATCAGCCGGGTCCGGCTCGTGATCTTCGAACCTGCGGGCAAGCTCGTCCTGCTGGTTGAGGATCTCTTGCAGCGTGCGTGGCATCGTCTCACCTCCTGAGGTATTTCCTTCGCGCGAGCATGCAGTGCACGATCACAGGCCCTTCGTCGCTGTCGACGAGACCGACTTCCAGCAGCCGCGCCGAGTTGCTCGGGCCGATGAGCATGGTCACGTCGTCGTCCTGCTCCCATACGTCGACGGCGTTGCGCCAGGCGTGCAGGATGTCCTCCTCGGAGATCCCATGCTTGTGAGCGCTGGGCAGGATTACCGGCTCGGACCACACAATGCCAAGTTACCTTGCCATCGTTTGCCAAGTTACCTTGCCGCCAGCTCGATCGCAAGTTAACTTGCAAGCCGCGATGCGTTACATGAGAAGTCGAGTGTTCGGTGGGCGCAGCAGGGTTCGAACCTGCGACCCCCTGCTTGTAAGGCAGGTGCTCTTCCGCTGAGCTATGCGCCCGGCGGCGGCGCCCCGCAGCAGGGGCACCGCCGAGAAGTCACGTCAGGTCGGCGACGGCCTTCTTCCACGCCTGCTGGTCGCGGGGCTCACCAGGCGCGTTGACCTCGGCGAACCGCACGATGCCCTCGGTGTCGACCAGAAACGTCCCGCGAACGGCAAGCCCCGCGTCGGCGTTGAACACACCGTACGCCTTCGCGACCTCGCCGTGCGGCCAGAAGTCCGACAGCAGCGGGAACTGGTAGCCCTGCTGCTCCGCCCACGCCTTCAACGAGAACGGCGTGTCCACCGAGATGCCAAGGACCTGCACGTTCTCGCTTTCGTAGTCGGCGAACTCGTCCCTGAGCTGGCACAGCTCACCCTGGCAGATGCCGCTGAAGGCGAACGGGTAGAACACGAGTAGGACCGGCTGCTGCCCGCGGAACGAGGACAGTGTGACTTCTTGCTTGTTGTAGTCGTTGAGCGTGAAGTCCGGGGCCTGCTGCCCCACCTCGACCGCCATAGACGCGTTTCCTTCCACTCCGGTGGTGCGGCAACGAAAGATCAGGTGCGCCGCATAACCCTATCGTGGTGGTGGGCGCGTGAGCACGCGCCCACCTGGGCGTCAACGACGTGATTTCGACCTCGGAACCAGGCGGGTGCCGGTCCAGCCCTCACCGACGCTGAGGTTGGAGGTCTGCGAAAGCCCCACGGTCGGCACCGCCTCGGCGATCTCGCTCGGCTCGACGTGCCCGGGCTGCCCCGTCTTGGGGGTCAGCACCCAGATGACGCCGTTCTCCTCCAGCGGAGCGCGAGCATCCACCAGAGCGTCACCCAGGTCTCCGTCGCCGTCCCGCCACCAGAGCAGTACCACGTCGATAACCTCGTCCGCGTCCTCGTCAAGCAGCTCACCTTCGATGTGCTCCTCGATGGCCGCTCGGACCTCCTCGTCGACGTCCTCGTCCCAGCCCAGCTCCTGGACCACCATGTCCGGCTTGATCCCGAGCCTCTCGGCGACGCTGTTCTGGTCAGCGTCTCCCGCGGCGACCACGACAGTCACTCCTCCAACTACAATTGTGTGCGGCGCGTCACTGGCGTGACAGCCGCACGTCTCGTACACGGATGGGGCTAGCGAACACTGGCGCGGCGCACGACGCAACCGTCCACACCGGATCGACCGCAACTCGTGTCCCGCAGCGTAGGAGCGTAGTGCCGACACCGCGACCGGTACCGGCCCGACTCCTTGCCGTGGACGCCGCGCACAGGGTGCGCTGAACTAGGCTGGCAGTGTAGCTCCACCTGCGGCTTCAGCAGCGAGAACGCGACGAAGAGAGCCTCGCGACGTTACCACTGAGTAGTGGTGACGGAAGCCGTTTTTGCGACGACGATGGCAGATGAACCACTAGATACCCGAAGTGAGACGAGAACCGGCGAGGAGATCCCTTGGCCCCCGACAACCACAGGACCGGCCGCGACGGTGCCGCTGGTCAGGGAGCGCCAGCGCGTGTCCGTGTCATCCGTGACGGACTGGCGGCACACCTTCCCGACATCGACCCGGAGGAGACCGCGGAATGGCTGGACTCCTTCGATGCGGCGCTGGCGAGAGGTGGTCGGCAGCGCGCGAGGTACCTCATGCTCAGGGTGCTGGAGCGCGCGCGCGAACGTAACGTCGGCGTCCCCCCGCTGACGGCGACCGACTACGTCAACACCATCCCCACCGAGAACGAACCGTGGTTCCCAGGTGATGAGGAGATCGAACGTCGCTACCGTGCGTACATCCGGTGGAACGCGGCGATCATGGTGCACCGGGCGCAGCGTCCCGGGGTCGGCGTCGGCGGCCACATCTCCACCTACGCATCCTCGGCGGCGTTGTACGAGGTTGGCTTCAACCACTTCTTCCGAGGCAAGAACCATTCCGGCGGCGGCGACCAGGTCTTCATCCAGGGCCACGCCTCCCCCGGCATCTACGCGCGAGCCTTCCTCGAGGGCAGGCTCACCGCCGACCAGCTCGACGGCTTCCGGCAGGAGTACTCGCACGCGGGCGAGGGCGGCGGGCTGCCTTCGTACCCGCACCCCAGGCTGATGTCCGACTTCTGGGAGTACCCCACCGTTTCGATGGGCCTCGGCCCGATGAACGCGATCTTCCAGGCCCGGTTCAACCGGTACCTGCACGCCAGAGGCATCAAGGACACCAGTGACCAGCACGTGTGGGCGTTCCTGGGTGACGGCGAGATGGACGAGCCGGAATCGCGCGGCCTCATTCACGTGGCCTCCGGCGAGGGCCTGGACAACCTCACGTTCGTCATCAACTGCAACCTGCAGCGACTGGACGGCCCGGTGCGAGGCAACGGCAAGATCATCCAGGAGCTGGAGGCCTACTTCCGCGGCGCGGGCTGGAACGTGATCAAGGTCATCTGGGGTCGCGAGTGGGACGCGCTGCTGCACGCCGACCGCGACGGCGCACTGGTGAACCTGATGAACACCACGCCGGACGGCGACTTCCAGACGTACAAGGCCAATGACGGCGCGTACGTGCGTGAACACTTCTTCGGGCGCGACCCACGCACCAAGGACCTCGTCAAGGATCTCTCCGACGCCGACATCTGGAACCTCAAGCGCGGTGGGCACGACTACCGCAAGGTCTACGCGGCCTACAAGGCGGCGCTGGAACAGCACGGGCAGCCGACCGTGATCCTCGCCCACACGATCAAGGGCTACGGTCTCGGTCCCGCGTTCGAGGGCCGTAACGCCACCCACCAGATGAAGAAGCTGACGCTGGACGACCTCAAACTGTTCCGCGACGCCCAGCGCATCCCC
This sequence comes from Saccharomonospora amisosensis, assembly GCF_011761185.1. NCBI lineage: Bacteria > Bacillati > Actinomycetota > Actinomycetes > Pseudonocardiales > Pseudonocardiaceae > Saccharomonospora > Saccharomonospora amisosensis. Next base: position 3,947,562 of record NZ_JAAOYM010000001.1, read on the forward strand.
ATCAGCGACCGGGAACTGGAGCGGGACCCGAAGCTACCGCCGTACTACCACCCCGGTGAGCAATCACCGGAGATCGAGTACATGCTCGGCCGCCGCAAGGCGCTCGGCGGTTTCCTGCCGCAGCGCCGAGGCAACGCGGCCAAGCCGCTGGTACTTCCGGGCGACAAGGTCTACGAGGCCATCCGCAAGGGCTCCGGCAAGCAGGAAGTGGCCACCACGATGGCGTTCGTGCGGCTGGTGCGTGAGTTGGCCAAGGACCCCGAGATCGGGCACCGGCTGGTGCCGATCATCCCGGACGAGGCACGCACGTTCGGCCTCGACTCGATGTTCCCCACCGCCAAGATCTACAACCCGCACGGGCAGACCTACACCTCCGTCGACGCGCAGCTCATGTTGGCCTACAAGGAGTCCGAGCAGGGCCAGCTGCTGCACGAGGGGATCGACGAGGCCGGCTCCACGGCATCGTTCACCGCCGCGGGCACGTCCTACGCCACGCACGGTGAGCCGATGATCCCGATCTACATCTTCTACTCGATGTTCGGGTTCCAGCGCACCGGCGACGGGCTGTACGCGGCGGCGGACCAGATGACCCGCGGCTTCGTGCTAGGGGCCACCGCTGGCCGCACCACGCTCACCGGTGAGGGACTACAGCACGCCGACGGCCACTCGTTACTGCTGGCGGCCACGAATCCGGCGGTGGTTTCCTACGACCCGGCGTGGTCGTTCGAGATCGCCCACATCGTGCGCGACGGGCTGCGCCGGATGTACGGCGAGGGCGGACCCGACGGCAACGGGGAGAACGTCTACTACTACATCACCGTCTACAACGAGCCCTACCAGCAGCCTGCCGAGCCGGAGGACCTCGATGTGGACGCGCTGCTGAAGGGTCTCTACCGGTACCGCTCAGCGCCCGACGGCGACGGGCCGAGGGCCCAGATCCTCGCTTCCGGTGTCGCCATGCCGGAAGCGCTTCGCGCACAGGAGATGCTGGCGCAGGAGTGGAACGTCCGCGCCGACATCTGGTCGGCGACCTCATGGAACGAGTTGCGCCGCGAGGCGGTGGAGGTGGACCGCGACAACTTCCTCTACCCGGCGGACACTCCGAGGGTGCCGTTCGTGACCAGGATGTTGCAGGACGCCGAGGGACCCATCGTCGCCGTGTCGGACTGGATGCGTGCCGTTCCCGACCTGATCCGCCCGTGGGTACCCACCGACATGCTCACACTGGGCACGGACGGGTTCGGCTTCTCCGACACCCGGCCCGCCGCCCGCAGGTACTTCCTCGTCGACGCGGAATCGATCACGGTCGGAGTGCTCGCGATGCTCTCCAGGCGCGGGCAGCTCGCTCAGGAGTCGGTTGTCGAGGCCGCACGCAGGTACCAGATCCATGACGTCACCGCCGCCGGACCGCAACTGTCGGACTCCGGCGTCGCTTGAGGTGGATTCCGCAGCGGCCCGTCGCCCTTCTCGGCGGCGGGCCGCTCGTGTCATAAGGAGGCATCCCTTGTCGAAACGCCGCCTGCCACGACCCACCGAGCTGGCGCAACTGCTGCGTCCGAAGCCGATCGTGTTGAACCCGACCGACCGCAGGCTCGCGGGGGCACACACGATCGCCGACCTGCGAACCGTCGCCAGAAGCCGCACACCCAGGGCGGTGTTCGACTACACCGACGGTGCGGCGGAACTCGAGGACAGCTTGCGCAGGGCGCGGCAGGCGTACCGCGCGGTCGAGTTCCGCCCGAACGTGTTGCGTGGTGTGTCCGATGTAGACACCAGCGTGGAGGTGCTCGGCACCCGTAGCGAGCTGCCGTTCGCGTTCGCGCCCACCGGATTCACTCGCATGATGCACCACGAGGGCGAGCGCGCCGTCGCCCGCGTCGCCCAGCGCAGCGGAATCCCGTACTCGCTGTCCACCATGGGAACGACCTCGATCGAGGACGTAGCTGCCGCCGCACCGCAGGCCAGGAAATGGTTCCAGCTCTACGTGTGGCGCGACCACGGCGCGGGTGCCGAACTGATGCGGCGGGCGTGGGAGTCGGGTTACGACACGCTGATGTTGACGGTGGACACCCCGGTCGGCGGCTCGCGCCTGCGTGACCTCCGCAACGGGCTGACCATCCCTCCTGCGTTGACACTGCGTACCTTCGTCGACGGAGCCGTGCACCCGACATGGTGGCTGAACCTGCTCACCACCGAACCGCTGGCGTTCGCTTCTCTGAAGACGTGGGGCGGCACCGTCGAAGAGCTGATCAACAGGATCTTCGATCCCACCCTCGACTACGACGATCTCGCCTGGGTGCGCGAGAAGTGGCCTGGCAAACTCGTCGTCAAGGGCATACAGAATCCAGTCGACGCGCGTGATGTGGTCAAGGCGGGCGCGCAGGCCGTGTTGCTTTCCAACCATGGCGGGCGGCAGCTGGACAGGGCGCCAACACCCCTGGAGTTGTTGCGGCCGACCCTGGACCTCGTCGGAGGGGACGCCGAGGTGTGGATCGACACCGGCATTCTCAGCGGTGGCGACATCGTGGCGGCCACGGCCATGGGCGCTGATCTTTGCCTGATCGGCAGGGCCTATCTGTACGGGTTGATGGCGGGAGGGGAGCGCGGAGTGCAGCGCGCCGTGGACATCCTGCGCGCCGAGATCGTGCGGACGATGCAGCTACTCGGCGTGCGCACCATCGCAGACCTGAACAGTTCTCACGCCACGCTCCGGTGAGCCACGAACGGGTGAGAACACTGGCGCCCCATGATCTCGAGGGTCCATAGTGGAATTACCGGTGGGGACCGGGGAGACGAGGCCGCCCGATGCAGCGAGAACCGCAGCGTGTCGGGCGGTCTCGTAATTTCTGGGCCGGAAGTGGGCCAGCGTAGTATCCCACCCACGATGTCTTCGCAGAAGCGGCACGGGTTGTCCGCCAAGACCCTACGGGAACTCGAACGAGCCTCCGGCAGACTCGCCAAGGCCAGCGTTGCCGCCATGGAGGAGCGGCTGCCGTGGTTCGGCAGGATGCCTGCGGACCAGCGAGCCAGTGTGTTGCTCATCACGCAGGCGGGTGCGGCGGGTTTCGTCCGCTGGCTGCGTGACTCGCAGGAAGCACTGAAGCTCACCACCGACGCGTTTCGCACCGCCCCGCGCGAGTTGTCCCGCTGGATCAGCCTGCGGCAGACGGTCGGCCTCGTGCGGCTCGCGATCGAGGTGTTCGAGGAACAACTGCACGAGTTCGCGGCCGACGAGCGAGAACGCGCCGCGCTCGTCGAGGGCATTCTGCGCTACGGCAGGGAGGTAGCCTTCGCCGCCGCGAACTCCTACGCGGCCGCCGCCGAGGCGCGGGGTGCGTGGGACGCGAGGCTGGAAGCGCTCGTCGTGGACGGCGTCGTGCGTGGCGACGCGGAGGAGTCCGTGCTGTCCAGAGCGGCCGCGCTCGGTTGGGACCCGGCGGCGAGCGCGACGGTGCTCGTGGGCAACCCGCCGTCGGACGACCCTCCCGCGGTGGTGTTCGAGGTACGCAGCAAGGCGGCGCGCATCGGTAGGCCGGTGCTGCTCGGTGTGCAGGGATCGCGACTGGTCGTGGTGGTCGCGGGGGCAACGGAAGGCGGTTCGAAGGAACGGGAGGTCCTGCCGACGCTGTCCACCGCCTTCGCGCAGGGACCTGTCGTCGCGGGCCCCACCGTCGCGAGCCTGGCGCAAGCCCACCACAGCGCGGCCGAGGCACTGTCGGGCCTGCGCGCGGTTGTCGGCTGGCCTGCGGCACCGAGGCCCGCCAACGCGGCCGACCTGTTACCGGAGCGGGCGCTCGCAGGCGATGCCGAGGCGGAACGCCAACTCATCGAGTCGATCGCCCGCCCGCTGGAGGCGGCGGGCCCCGCGCTGCTGGAGACGATCGACGCCTACCTCGAGTGCGGCGGCGTGCTGGAAACCTGCGCGAGGCAGTTGTTCGTGCACCCGAACACGGTCCGCTACCGGCTGCGCAAGGCCGCGGAACTCACCGGCCGCAACGCGGGCGACCCCAGGGACGCGCTGGTGCTGCGCACGGCACTGACGGTCGGCAGGCTAGCCAGGTCGCGCGGGCTGTGGTGAGCCCCGGATGACACCAGCTCGAACCAGGTTTGTAGGACTCCCACAACGTCGCTCGATGGACTTCGTGACTCGGCGGCATCCCGGTGACACCCTCGCGAAGTGTTCCCTTGACCGGTGACCACCGCTCTGCTCTGCCCCGGACAGGGGTCCCAAGCTCCCGGCATGCTCACCGCCTGGCTCGAGTTCGACGGCGCCAGAGACCGCCTCGAGCAGTGGTCGACACGTTGCGGTCTCGATCTGGTCCGGCTCGGCACCGAAGCCGACGCGGATGAGATCCAGGACACCGCGATCACCCAGCCGCTGATCGTCGCCGCGTCACTACTCGCCTTCGAGTACCTGCCTGGCGAGGTCGGCGGCGACGGCCCCGTCGCAGGGCACTCGGTCGGTGAGTTGGCCGCCGCCGCCATCGCTGGTGTGTTCTCCGCCGACGACGCGGTCGCGCTGGCCGCCGTACGTGGCGCGGAGATGGCCAAGGCGTGTGCCGCCGAGCCGACCAGCATGGCCGCCGTGCTGCTCGGCGAGCCGGAACGGGTGGTCGCCTGGCTGCACGAACAGGGACTCGAGGCCGCCAACCGTAACGGCGCTGGACAGATCGTGGCATCCGGCTCTGCGGAGGCCATCGAACGGATTGTCGCCGAGCCGCTGGAAGGCACTAAGGTCCGCCAGTTGAAAGTCGCGGGCGCGTTCCACACCCGCTACATGGCGCCCGCAGAGGAGGCCCTGCGCGCGCACGCGGGCGGCATCACGCCCGCCGACCCGAAGCGGCCGCTGCTCTCCAACGCCGACGGCGACGTCGTTAGCAGTGGCGAGGAGTACCTGCGCAGGCTCGTCGAGCAGGTCACCAGGCCGGTACGCTGGGACCTCACCATGCGCGGGCTGGTCTCGCTCGATGTCACCCGCACGGTCGAACTGCCGCCAGCGGGCACCCTCACCGGGCTGGTCAAGCGAGAACTCAAGGGCACCGTTACCGACCTCGTAGCGTTGAAGACGCCCGCCAACCTGGAGGAACTGCGATGACGCAAGCCCGGCCGACCCTGCGGCTGAGGCAGGGTGCACCGGCCACGCGCATTTTCGGGGTTGGTAGCACACAGCCGGACCGGATCGTCACCAACCACGAGTTGGCGCAGCGGATGGACACCAGCGACCAGTGGATCCGCGATCGGGTCGGCATCGTCGAACGCAGGTTCGCCAGCGACGACGAGCGGCTGGTGGACATGGCAGTCACGGCGGGTGCCAAGGCACTGGCGGACGCGGGCGTTGATCCCTCCGAAGTGGACACCGTGGTGCTGCCGAACTGCACGATGCTCTCGCCCATTCCCAACGCCGCTGGGCAGGTCGCCGACCGTATCGGGATCAAGGCCGCCGGCGCGTTCGACATCAATGCCGCGTGCGCCGGATTCTGTTACGGACTCGGGCTGGCATCCGACCTGGTACGCGCGGGCTCGGCGGGCAAGGTGCTCGTGATAGGTGCCGAGAAGCTCACCGACGTTGTGGACCCGCAGGACCGCTCGACGGCCATCATCTTCGCCGACGGCGCGGGCGCTGCGCTTGTGGGACCGTCGCAGGAGCCCGGCATCGGCCCCGTTGTATGGGGCAGCGCGGGCGATCTCGTCGACATGATCTACATGCGCGACCACAAGTACATATTCCAGGAAGGGCAATCGGTCTTCCGCTGGGCGACCACGCAGATGGCGCCGGTGGCGATGCGGGCGGTGGAACTTGCCGGGCTCGAATTGTCCGATGTGGACGTCCTTATCCCGCATCAGGCGAACCTGCGTATCGTCGAGGCCATCGCCAAGCGGCTACGGGCAAAGGGAGCAAGGCAGGACATGGTGGTGGCTGACGACATCAAGTACTCCGGCAACACCTCCTCTGCATCGATCCCGCTCGCGCTGGACCATATGCGTGCGGCGGGCACCGCCCGCAAGGGTGATGTCGTGCTCCTGATCGGCTTCGGCGCCGGGCTCTCCTACGCGGCGCAAGTGATCATCTGCCCGTGATACCACTTACGCCGACGGCGTAAGGTTCGTCGCAACCGCAACAGGGAAAACCAGGAAGGAAACACCCAGTGGCAGACAAAGCGGAGATCCTGTCCGGCCTCGCCGAGATCGTCGAAGAGGTCGCCGGTGTGGCGCAGGACGATGTGAGCCTGGAGAAGTCGTTCGTCGACGACCTCGACATCGACTCGCTGTCCATGGTCGAGATCGCGGTCCAGGCCGAGGACAAGTTCGGGGTGAAGATCCCCGACGACGAGCTGGCGAACCTCAAGACCGTCGGCGACGCCGTCGACTACGTCGCGACGAACGCCAAGTAGGAGCTGTTGGACACCTCGGGGAGACTTCCATGAGCAACATCGACGTCGTCATCACCGGGCTGGGCGCCACCACGCCGCTCGGCAGGGACGTCACGTCCACGTGGGACGGGCTGCTCGCAGGCCGCAGCGGCGTCCGCAGGATCGACGCCGAATGGGTGGAGCGGCTCGACCTACCGGTGAAGATCGGTGCCGCACTCGCCGAGGAACCAACGGAGCAGATCCCGCGCGTGCAGGCCCGCAGGCTGGACCGCTGTGAGCAGGTGGCGCTCATCGCGGCCCGGCAGGCGTGGGCCGACGCGGGCTTCACCGAGCCGACCGAAGAGCACAGCGACGTCGATCCCGACCGGCTGGGCGTCTCCATCGGGTCCGGCATCGGTGGCCCCGTCACGCTGCTCAACCAGCACGACCTGCTCGCGGAGCACGGCATCCGCAAGGTGTCGCCGTTGACGGTCCCGATGCTCATGCCCAACGGGCCCGCCGCCCACGTGGGAATCGACCGCAAGGCCCGCGCCGGGGTGCACTCGCCCGCATCGGCCTGTGCCTCCGGCGCGGAGGGGATCGCCAGCGGGTTCCAGATGATCCAGAACGGGCGCGCCGACGTGGTGCTCGCAGGCGGGGCGGAAGCCTGCATCGCACCCATCACGATCGCCGGGTTCGCCCAGGCCAGGACCGTGTCGACCCGCAACGACGACCCTGAGCACGCTTCCCGGCCGTTCGATGCCAACCGGGACGGCTTCGTGCTCGGGGAGGGAGCCGGGGTGGTGGTGCTGGAGCGCGCCGACCGGGCGAAAGCACGTGGTGCTCGCGTCTACGCGCGGCTGAGCGGCTACGGGATCACCTCCGACGCCTACCACATCACCGGCAATCACCCCGACGGCATCGGGCAGATCGCCGCGATGAACAACGCGATCCAGATGGCCGGGCTCACTCCCGGCGATGTCGGGCACGTCAACGCACACGCGACCTCGACGGTCGTGGGTGACGTCGGCGAGGCCGCGGCCATCCGCAAGGCGATCGGCGACCAGCCCGTTGTGACGGCGCCCAAGGGCGCACTCGGTCACCTGGTCGGTGGCGCGGGGGCTGTCGAGGGCATAGTGACGATCCTGTCGCTGTACCACGGGATCGTGCCCGCGACGCTGAACCTGACCAACCTCGACCCCAAGGTTGACCTCGACGTGGTCGCCGGTGAGCCGCGCAAGGTGCAGCTGAGCGCGGCCATCAGCAACTCGTTCGGCTTCGGCGGGCACAACACCGCGCTGCTGTTCACCGCGGCGTAGCTCGGCGGACCGTCAGCAGCTCGTGTACTCGGGTGTGCTGCCTGCGGGCAGGGTGTCGATCCGCCACCCATCGTGCTGCCTCGCCAGTGGCAACGCCAGCCGCCAGCGGATGCACGCTTCGGGCAGTTCGGGTGGTGCGTCCGCCACGTCCTGGGTGCTGGTGAATCCGATCAGCACGGTCAACCCGTTGGGCGCGGCCTCGATCCGGTAGACCAGGATGCTGCCGTCCCTGGTACTGCGGTAGTTGGCGAGCCATTCCGGTCGCGGCTGGGTCTGTGTCCGCTCGGCGACGACCGTCCTGGCCCACCGGTCGTAGTCACGGGCGTTGATGGCGTCGAAGTGCTCCTGGAGCAGCCGCCTCACCGGCTCCGCTTCAGGGTGGGCCGCCGCGTCGCCGGTGAACCCGACCTTAGGGGAACCGGGCTGGCGGCCAGGCGGCCACGGCGTCGTGGCGCGCACGCTCGTGGCGGGGCCATCGTCACGGCGGGGAGGCTGGTACAGCTCTCGTGCCAGCAGGCCGCCGCCCACGGTCAGCGATACCACCACGATGAGCACCGGAACCAGCCAGCGAAGCAGGCCTGGAGACGGGGTGGCGGGCACCCGGCAAGACTAGCCAGAGCGTCAGCCGACCTGGTGCAGCCAGGTGACCGGCGCCCCATCACCGGCGTGGCGGAACGGCTCGAGCGCCTCGTCCCAACTCACGCCCAGCAACTTGTCGAGTTCGTGCGCCAACTGCTCGCCCGCCCTGCAACGCGACGCCAGCCCGCGAAGGTGGTCCTCGCCGACGACGATGTCGCCGTTGGCGCTGGTTCTCGCGTGCCACAGGCCGAGGCCGGGCGCGTAGCAGAAGCGTTGTCCGTCGACACCGGGACTTGGCTCCTCGGTGACCTCGAAGCGGACCATGGGCCACGCCTTCAGCGCGGAAGCGAGCTTGCCCGCGGTACCCGCGGGCGCGCGCCAGTCACACTCGGCACGCAACTGCCCGGGGGCGGCGGGTTGGGCTGTCCAGCGCAACTCCACCCGGCCACCGAGCGTGCCGGAGATCGCCCACTCGACGTGCGGGCAAACCGCAGACGGCGACGAGTGGACGTACACCACGCCACGAGTGCTCACTGCTGACCTCCGCTACTCGACGAGGGGCGTCTTCCCCTACGACCTCGTCAATGGCGGAATAATCAACCCGCGGCGATGCTTGACCCACATTCTGCACCGCACTCACCCGTTTGGCCACACGAGCACCAGAAATCACACCGGCCAGTGAGCAAGGGAGTTCCGCCGCGGGGCCCACGGTGGAACTCCCTTACCCGGATGGCCGACCGGATCAGCCGTTGCTGGCTCCGAGCCTGGTGGCCGCTGCCACGGTGTCCGCAAGGCCGGTGCCCTTGTCGAAGCTGGACGTGTAACCGCCGTCGGGCTGGTACGGGGCTCCGTCGGTGTACTTGTACGCGGTCGCCTTCAGTGCGTCCTCGATCTCGCCAGGGGTCGCGCTCGGCTTGGCCTGGAACAACTGCGCGACGATCCCGGTGATCTGCGGCGCCGCCATCGAGGTGCCACTGATGACGTTGTAGGTGCCAACGTCGAGGGCGCCGGGACCGTTGACGAACTCCAGACCGGTGGAGCAGATCGGCAGGTACGGCCTGCACGCGGACACGATGTTCTCCCCCGGCGCGGAGATGTCCGGCCAGGTGCTGCGGTCGGCGGCGTCGCCACGCGAGGAGAAGTCGGAGACCGTGCCGTCCCGGGTGCCGATGCCCTGATCGTTGTAGGAGGCGACGGAAAGCACGCCGGGCGTCGGGTCCTGCCCCGGTGGGTTCGAAAGGCTCTCCGAGCCGTCTCCACCATCGTTTCCGTTGGCCCAGACGGTGACCACGCCTTCGGCGGCGAGTGCGCGTTGCAGCTTCACCGTCGCGGAATTGGGATCGAACTCCCCTCCCCCGCTGGGCCCGTAGGAGTTGTTGACCACCTTGATCGGCGGACACTCGCTCGCGGAGACTCCCTCACCGCAGGGTGCGGCGTGGTTCTCCAGCACCCAGTTCAGCGCGGCGTCGCTACCGAGAATGAGCAGCGCCGCGCCGGTCGAGATCGACACGATCTTGGAGCCCGGTGCGGACCCACCCACGCGGGTGTCACCCGCGAGTGTGTAGGGGGTGCCCGCCGCGATGCCGGTTACGTGAGTGCCGTGGCCGCCGACGGACAGCGTGTCGGTGTCCACGACCGTGGGCAGATTGACGATGCATCCCGTGTCGGTGCCGTCCGTACACAGGCTCTTCAGGTTCGCGACCACGCGCGTCGACCCGTCCTCGGCACGGAAAGCCGGGTGGTTCGGGTCCACCCCCGTGTCGATCACGGCGACGCCGACGCCCGTGCCGTCCAACGGCCTGCCACTGCCGTCGACGAGGCTCTCTCTCGCCTGCACCGACCGGGTCGCCGTAGTACCCGCGCTGGCGAAGAACCGGATCGGGTCGTTGTTCTCCACGTACGTGACGCCGTCGGCCGAACGCAGAGCATTGACCTGCTCGGTCGTACCGGTCGCGGCGACAACCGCGATCTTGCGGAAACTCGTGAGTTGAGTCATCCCAGCCTGCGCTACCGCGCGCTCCGCGGCGGCCAACCGGGTGCCGTGCACCAACACCGTCGCCTGCTCGTCACCGGAGGCCGTGGACAGTAACGCATCGAGGGTGCCGGACACGGGCGCGAGCGACGCCAGTTGCGCCGGCGCCGAGCCGGCACCGTATGCCGGGGCCATGCCGGTCAAGGCGAAAGCCGTGACGGTTGCGGCGATCAGCGAAGACCGCCGCAACCGACCGCGTGAGCGCATTGCAGCCTCCCGAGGAGTAGGGGATCGACTATCTACCCAGGAGTAGCACTCAACTAGGTGACAGCGATCACTGTCAATGATTACTTTGCGCGCAGGCGAAAACGTGAGTCACTGACCGGTCGGCTATAACGGAGCGAGTCACGCGCCAGGGGAGGTATGAGGTGCGACTCGTCCGTTTTCCCGGGCGGCCGGCCAAGGTGTTCGACGACATCCGCGCCGCGCTCGCCTCACTCGGCAGTGGAGCCGATGTCGCGGGCGGTGTCGCGCTGGTCGGGGTGCGTCCGCCCGGCGTGGAACAAGACGTCGACGCCGTGCTCGTGCTACCAAGGGGTGTCCTGGTCGTCGTCGGAGTCGACCTGCCCGATCCTGCCGTACGGCTGGAGGCGCCGATCGGCGCCGCGTGGAAAGTCGACGGTTGGCCGCTGGTGCGCGCCGACGACGTGGTGAACCCCGCTGTGGAGGCGCTCGCGCTGTCCGGCAGGGTCGCGGAACTGGCACGCGCGGTGGAACCCGGCATCGCCGTCGGCACTGTCATCGCGGTCGGCCCGTATGCCGAGACCGTGGAGCAACCGCCCTCGGAACTGTCCGGCCCGATCCGCGTCGTCTACCCCACCTCGGCGGCCATGCTTTCCTCGGCGGTCTCGTTGGCCACGGGAAAGGAGGATCTCACCGTTGACCGAGCGAGAGCGCTGCTCGACAACCTCGCGCCAACCCCGTGCGAGCTCGACGACGCAGCGCTGCTGGGCGAGGGGTTCGCCGACGCGGCACCCGGCGGGACAGCTACCGGCTTGCCCTATGACACAGCCGCCACGACTCCCGCCATCCCCGTCGTCACAAGCACGGGTCCGCACACCGTCGCGACACTCGCCGCTCAGCCAACCGCTTCGCCACCTGCGCGTCCACGACGTGGGCTGCGCGGCAGACGGGCGCTGCTCTCCACTGTCGGTGTGGTCGCCGTGGCGGTCACCGTCACGGTCTCGATCATCGCAGCAGGCGGGAGCGAACCGGCCGGGGTCGCTCAGAACACCGCCCGCCCGGTGGTCACGGCGGCGGGTGTGGAGTTCACCGAGCACGCGCGAGGCGACGACGCCGAATGCGCCAGGCATGCGCTCGGCGAGCTACAGGTCTTCCTCGACACCTCCGGCTGCTCGCGGGTGTGGCGGGGCAGCTACCAGGCACGCGTGGCTGGTAAGGCCGTCGCTGTCTCGGTGGCGGCGCTGACCTTCTCCGACGAGCCGGAGGCGACTGCCTTCCACACCCTCGCCGACACGCCGGGCAGCGGCGTCCTGATCGACCTCGCCGCCGAGCGAGCCGGCTGGCCCGGCGAGCCGCCCTCCTTCGCCAACGCTGCCTACGCCAGCGAGCGGCAGGGAAGCACCGTGCTGCTCGTGCTCGCATGTCCACGTACCGGGGCGTCCACACCGGACGACCCTGCCCTTGTCACCGCCGCCGAGGCGGCACTGCGGCTGCCGGGCAGGGGTTGAACCGTCTGTCCATTCCGGATTCACCTCCGGCGCAACCGGCTGCACCGATGCGCCAGCCGATGGCCTGCCACCGGGCTCGACCGGTCTCCCTCGACGCGGATGTGTGCCGCCTGCCGGGGCCCCAAGCCGAAACCGGGCAAGGCGTATCCTTTCGGCAGGCACGGCCCGGAGCAAGGGGAGGTCCTGGATGGCCAGGAGCACGTCGATTCAGACGCTGGACGACATCAACGGCGAACCCGCGGTGGAGACGGTCCGGTTCGCGTTGGACGGCGTCGAGTACGACATCGACCTCTCCAGCGAGAACGCGGGCAACCTGCGAGCGGCGCTGGATCGCTATGTCGGCTCCGGTCGCAGGGTCGGCGGGCGCAAGCGCAGGCCACGTCGGATCGGCACACCGCCCGCGCGGGGCAAGCGTGCGACCAGGAAGACACCAGGCTCCGCACTGCCAAAGCGGGCAGCCGCGGAAAAGACCAAACCCGCGACGAGCGACAAGTTGCGGGCGACTCCCCGCAAGGCCACCACCGCCGAACCCTCCGCTGGTTCCACCAAGACCACCGCGAAGACGTCGGGCAAGACACAGCGGGGCAGGGCGAAGTCGGCCACGACCGCGGACACAACACGTGCGAAGGCCAAGGCCACTCCGCAGAGCACCGCGAAGGCCACCCCGAAAAGCACCCCGAAGACCGCTGCGAAGAGCACCGCGAGAAGTACAACCAAGAGCACCAGTACCCGCGCCGCGACGGCAACGGCTACCAAGGGCACGAAGGCCAAGCCCACAGGCTCCACCAGCGGCAGGCGCACGGCCGCGAAGGACACCACCGAAGGCAGCGCCAAGCCCGCCCGAGGCGGCAAGCCTGCCAAGACCACCGCAGGTAAGACCGGCAAGGCCGGCACCGGTAAGGCTGACAAGCGGGCGTCGAAATCCTCCGGCGTGCCGAAGGTGACCTTCTCCGCTGTCAACTGACCGGGCCGGCCTCGCCCACCATGGTCACAACGCCTTGAGTTCCTCCACGATGTCGCTGACAGACGTCTTCGCATCACCGAACAGCATGCTGGTCTTCGGGTCGAAGAACAGCTCGTTCTCGATACCGGCGAAGCCCGAACCCATCGACCGCTTCAGCACGATGACCGACCGGCTGGCGTTCACGTGCAGGATGGGCATGCCGTAGATCGGCGAGTTCGGGTCGGACTGCGCGGCGGGGTTGGTGACGTCGTTGGCTCCGATCACCAGTGCGACATCGGTCTGCGGGAACTGCGAGTTGCTCTCGTCCATTTCCTTGAGCGACTCGTACGGCACGTCGGCCTCGGCGAGCAGCACGTTCATGTGCCCTGGCATCCGGCCCGCGACTGGGTGGATGGCGTAGCTGACCTCGATGCCCTTGGCTTCGAGCAGGTCCGCCATCTCCCGAACCGCGTGCTGAGCCTGCGCCACCGCCATGCCGTACCCGGGGACCACCACGACCTTGCTCGCGTACGCCATCTGAATGGCGGCATCGGCGGCGCTCGTGCTGCGCACCGGGCGCTCCTCGACAACCTTGGGTCCGCCCGCGGTGGCTCCGCCGCCGAATCCGCCCGCGACGATGGCGGGGATGGACCGGTTCATGGCCTTGGCCATCAGGTTGGTGAGGATCGAGCCGGACGCACCGACGATCATGCCCGCGACGATGAGCGCCGTGTTGTTCAGCGCGACCCCCATCGCGGCCGCCGACAATCCGGTGAGCGCGTTGAGGAGCGAGATCACCACCGGCATGTCCGCACCGCCGATGGGCAGCACCACCATCAGGCCGAACAGCGCCGAGGCCACCAGCACGCCGATGATGAGCCACTCCGAGTTCGCGCCGGAGGCGATGGCCACCGCGCAAGCCACGGCGGCCGCGAGCAGCACCACGTTGAGAGGCTGCTGCAGCTTGCCCACGGTGATCGGCCGCCCGGAGATCAGTTCCTGAAGCTTGCCGAAGGCGATGTTGGAGCCCCAGAACGACACCGAACCGACGATCGCGGCGAACAACGACGCGATCGCGACGTAGAGCGGTTCGTGCGCATACCCCGCGGTGTCGCGGAACTCCACCCAGGCGATCAGCGCGACCGCGCCACCGCCCACGCCGTTGAACAGTGCCACCATCTGCGGCATCGCGGTCATCTTGACCTTACGGGCCGCCGGAACGCCGACCACCGTGCCGATCCCGACACCGAGCGCGATAAGCCACCAGTTGCCCATCCCGGGCAACAGCAGTGTCGCGATGACGGCGATCGCCATGCCGACGGCGGCGATCCAGTTGCCGCGTACGGCGGTCCGTGGGCCGGTCAGCCCCATCAGGCCGTAGATGAACAGCGCGAAAGCGATGATGTAGAGGACGGAGACGAAGGTGGTCACTTCCGCGCCTCCTTGGCGGCGTCCTGCTTGGGCTTCTGCTTGAACATCCCGAGCATGCGGTCGGTGACGAGGAAACCGCCGACCACGTTGATCGTGCCGAACGCGATCGCGATCACGAGCAGCACCTTGTTGAGCACGCCCTCGGTACCCAGCCCGAGCACGATGAGCCCGCCGAGCAGCACAATGCCGTGGATGGCGTTCGTGCCCGACATCAGCGGTGTGTGCAGCGTGTTGGGCACTTTGGAAATCACCGCGAAACCGACGAATCCGGCGAGTACGAGGATCGCCAGGTTCTGGACCAGCATCAGTTCACCTCCTCGTCCGCTCCGGCGACGCAGGCGCCGGCCACGATCTCGTCGGAAAAGTCGAGCGCGAGCCTGCCTTCCGAATCCACCATCAACTCGAGCAATTCGGTGAGATTGCGCGCGTAGAGTTCGCTGGCGTGCACCGGCATCTCGGCAGGCAGGTTCAGCGGCGAGCAGATCGTCACGTCGTGCACCACGACGTCGGTGCCGGGCTCCGTCAGCTCACAGTTGCCACCGCTCTCCCCCGCCATGTCGACGACGACGCTGCCGGGCCGCATGCCGCGCACCGCGTCGGCGGTGACAAGCGTCGGGGCCTTGCGCCCCGGAACCAGTGCGGTGGTGATGACCACGTCGAACTCCGTGATCGCTTCGGTGAGGCGCCGCTGCTGTTCGGCACGTTCGTCCTCGGTCAGTTCACGGGCGTAGCCGCCTTCGCCCACGGCCTCGATCCCGAGGTCGAGCCATTGCGCGCCCACCGATTTCACCTGTTCGGCTACCTCGGGGCGCACGTCGTACCCGGTCGGCTGCGCGCCGAGGCGCTTGGCCGTGGCCAGTGCCTGCAGCCCCGCCACACCCGCACCGAGCACGAGCGCCTTCGCGGGCGGCACCGTCCCCGCCGCGGTGGTGAGCATGGGGAAGAACTTGGGTAGTCGCTGGGCCGCCAGCAGCACGGCGCGATACCCCGCGACGTTTGCCTGCGAGGACAGCGCGTCCATCGCCTGAGCGCGGGAGATCCGGGGAATGGATTCCACGGCGAAGGCGCGGATGCCCGCCTGTTTCAGCGCGGCAACCTCCTCCACGTTGGTCAGCGGCGCGAGGAATCCGATGAGCACGGTGCCCCGCGACAACCGTTCGATCTCGCTGGTTGTCGGCGGCGCGACCTTGAGCACGACGTCGGCGTTCCAGGCGTCGCCGACGGTGGCGCCCGCGTCGGTGAACAGCTCGTCGGACAGTTGGGCCGCGGCACCCGCGCCGGGTTCCACCACGACACGCAGCCCACGTCTGGTGAGCCGTTCGACAAGCTTCGGCACCAGCGCGACCCTGCGTTCGTCAGGCTTGGTCTCCTTGACCACGCCGATGGTCAGCGGCGTCGACGAGGTCTCGGTATCGGTCACTATGGCGTCCTCCTCAGGAGTGAGGTACGGCGTGCAGACCATACTTGACCAATACGCTGCCACGGGTCGGGTGATACGTGTCGCAATCACCACAATATTGCATACTGTATGCACTTCACCTGCCGCTACCGTTGTGCTATGCATTCCACGGAGATCGAGGTACGCACCGGGGGCCGCGCCACCGTCCACGACATCACCAAGGATGCGGAGCGCTTCCTTTCGGACGTGGCGGCCGATGACGGCCTGCTGCACGTCTGGGTCCCGCACGCGACGGCGGGGCTGGCGATCCTGGAAACCGGCGCGGGAAGCGACGACGACCTGCTCGCCGCCGTGGACGAGCTGCTGCCGAGGGACGACCGGTGGCGACACCGGCACGGCAGCAGTGGTCACGGCCGTGACCACGTGCTGCCTGCCTTCCTACCGCCGTACGCCAGCGTTCCCGTCCTCGGCGGGGCGCTCGCCCTCGGCACCTGGCAGTCGATCTGCCTTGTCGACACCAACATCGACAACCCCGTCAGGCGGCTGCGGCTGAGCTTCCTCAACGGCTGAACGCGTCGGCCACAGCACCATCAGCAGGCCCGCGACGAGCAACCCCGTTAGCACCCACGCGCCCGCGGCGACATCGGGTGCGTGCGGCGTGCCGAGTAGCAGGCTGCGCAACGCCTCGGTGGAGAACCGAAACGGCGTCCACGACCACAGCAACGTGCGGTATGCGGAGTCGAGCAGTTCCGGCACCTGGCCCGCTACGGCAGGTGCCAGCAGGTAAAGCGGTCCCAGTACGGCCATCGCCCGAAGTCCCAGTAACCGCAACAGACCTGCCTGCACGGCCGCGAACGCCAACGCGGTCAGGAAGACGAATCCGACCGTGGCCAGACCCAGGTCGAGCGAGGAGTCCCACAGCGCGAGCAGACCCAGCAACGCACCGGTGAGGAGTGTGCTGGTAACCAACACGTGGGTGATGCGGCTGCCGCGACGCGGCAGCACCCCACTCCGAGCCGACAGCACGGTCAGCGACGCTCCGGCCGCCAGGCCGCCGACCCACGCCAGCGCGCTGATCGCCAGCGGCGCGAACCGGCCCGCGGTGCCCGTCTGGTGCAGCGTTTCGACCTCGACGGGCACCGCCGCGACATCCGGCGTGGCCTGCGCCAGCCGTTCTGCCACGGCCTGACCCGTCATCGTCAGCACCTGCTGCGCCACCTGGGTGCCCGCCGGGTTGACCGCTGCCGAGACGACCACGTACACCGACGGCCCTCGCTCCTCCTGGCGGAGTTCGAGTACCCCGTAGACGTCCTTGTCCTCGAGCAGGAGCCTGGCCTGCCTCGCTGTCGTCACTCGCCAGTCCACCGCTTCCCCACCCCGGGTGGCGACCTGGCCGGCGACAGCCCGCAGCGGGCCACCCTCCGGCGCCGCCACAGCGACGGGGATGCCGTTCGGTTCCGCGGTGGCCTGCGCTCCGAAGGTGAGGAACCCCAGCACCGTGGCGGCGAGTGCGCCCAGCAGCGCGGTCAGTACGAGGAGCCGTCCGCCGCCGCGCGAGGGGTGCGGAGTTGGATCGACCATGCCCGCCTCCAAATTTTCTGCACGCGTTGAATTCAGGGTCGACGCTATGCCGAGGCCGGACTTATGTCAACGCGCGTTGAAAAAGAGCGGGGTCCGCCCGAGCCTTCAGGCCTTGACCAGCTCAACCAGGTGAGTCACGACCTCGTCAACCGCGACCTCGTCGCGGTTGCCGGAAGCACGGTCCTTGACCTCGACAACGCCCTTGGCCAGGCCTCGGCCGACCACCACGATCGTCGGTACGCCGATCAGTTCCGCATCGGCGAACTTGACGCCGGGCGTTGCCTTGCGATCGTCGAGCAACACACTCACACCGCGTCCGGCCAGCTCCTCGGCGATACGCTCGCCGCCCTGCGCCACCGCCTCGTCCTTACCCGCGACCACGACGTGCACGTCGGCGGGCGCCACCGAGCGCGGCCAGACGAGCCCCAGGTCGTCATGGTGCTGCTCGGCGATGGCGGCGACGAGCCGGGACACCCCGATGCCGTAGGAGCCCATCGTGATGCGGACCGGTTTCGAGTCGGGGCCCAGCGCATCCACCTCGAAAGCGTCGGTGTACTTGCGGCCGAGCTGGAAGATGTGTCCGATCTCGATGCCACGCGCCGAGACCAGCGTGCCCTTGCCGTCGGGTGAGGCATCTCCCTCGCGCACCTCCGCGGCCTCGATCGTGCCGTCCGGGGTGAAGTCGCGACCGCACACCAGGTCGACCACGTGGTGGTCCGGCTTGTCGGCACCGGTGACCCAGGCGCTACCCCGCACCACGCGTGGATCGACCAGATAGCGCACGCCGTTGGCGGCCAGTGCGCCCGGCCCGATGTAGCCCTTGACCAGGAACGGGTTGGCCGCGAAGTCGGCCTCCTCAAGCAGCGCCACCTCGGCGGGCTCCAGCGATGCCTCCAGCCGCTTCATGTCGACCTCGCGGTCGCCGGGCACACCGATCCCGAGCAGTCGCCACTCCCTCTCACCAGGGTTACGTGTCTTGACCAGCACGTTCTTCAGCGTGTCCGCCGCGGTGAAGGTGCGCCCGATTTCGGCCGCGTTGAGGAAGTCCACCAGCGTCTCGATAGTCGGTGTGTCCGGCGTGTAGTGCACCTGCGCCTGTGGCTTGCCCTCGATGGGCTGCTCCGGTGGCGCCGGGGTGGCCACGGCTTCGACGTTGGCCGCGTAGTCGGACTCCGTGCTGCGCACGTAGGTGTCCTCACCGGTCTGCGCCACCGCGAGGAACTCCTCCGATGCCGAGCCGCCCATCGCACCCGAGGTGGCGGCCACGACGACATAATCGAGCCCGAGCCGGTCGAAGATCCGCAGGTAGGCGTCGCGGTGCAGCCGGTATGACCGCGCCAACCCCTCGTCGCCGAGGTCGAAGGAGTAGGAGTCCTTCATCACGAACTCGCGGCCACGCAGCAGGCCTGCCCGTGGCCGTGCCTCGTCGCGGTACTTCGTCTGGATCTGGTAGAGGATGACCGGATAGTCCTTGTACGAGCTGTACTCACCCTTCACCGTGAGTGCGAACAGCTCCTCGTGGGTAGGGCCGAGCAGGTAATCGGCACCTTTGCGGTCCTTCAGCCGGAACACGCTCGGCCCGTACTCCGTCCACCTTCCGGTCGCCTCGTAAGGCTCCTTCGGCAGCAACGCGGGAAACTGAATCTCCTGTGCGCCGATCGCGTCCATCTCCTCGCGCACTACGGCCTCGATCCGGCGTAGAACCCGCAGCCCCAGCGGCAGCCAGGAGTACCCGCCCGGGGCCACCCGCCGGACGTATCCGGCACGTACCAGCAGCCGGTGGCTGGGCACCTCGGCGTCCGCCGGGTCCTCGCGCAGAGTGCGCAGGAACAGCGACGACATCCTGGTGATCACGGTGTTCTCCTAGCTGGGCAGGCTCTGGAAAAGGCGATGTACGAAGGGTAGTCAACACCGGGTGAGCTGCTGCAACCGGATTGTCGTACCTGCCAAATAGTGTCCCCGAGATGAACGCACTACTCGGCATGGTGACCATCGACTGCGTCGAACCCGCTCGGCTGGCGCGGTTCTGGACGAGAGCACTGGGCGTGGAGGTCGCCGCGGACTACGGCGATTTCGTGATGCTGACGAGTCAGGAAGGAACGGGCGTGCGGGTCGGGCTGCAACGGGTCGAGCAGCCGACGGCCGGTAAGAACAGCGTCCACCTCGACCTGAGCACCGATGACCGTGCGACGGAGGTGGCCAGGCTGGTGGAACTGGGGGCACGTGAGCTCGCCGAGCACGAGGTGCCCGGACTGCGCTGGACCGTGCTGGCGGACCCCGACGGCAACCGGTTCTGCGTGGGCAGCCACCACGACTGAGACGACGAGCGCGGCCGCGGTTACCCTCGCGGCCGTGCTCGTGCTGCTGCCACCCTCCGAAACCAAGGCCGACGGCGGGACAGGGACCCCGCTGGAGCTTGACTCCCTGTCCTTCCCCGAGCTGAACCCGGTGCGCCGAAAACTGGCCGACGCGCTGGTGGAACTGGCCGACGACCTTCCTGCCGCGGCAGCCGCGCTCGGCATCTCCGAACGACAGTCGGCGGAGGTGGAGCGCAACGCGCGACTGCGGTCGGCGCCCACCACCCCGGCGCTTCGCCGCTACACCGGTGTGCTCTACGACGCCCTCGACACCGCGGGCATGAGCAAAACGGAACTGCGGAGGGCCGGTCGCCGACTCGCCGTGGCTTCGGCGCTGTTCGGACTGTTGCGCGCCGACGACCCGATCCCGCCGTACCGGCTCTCGGCGGGCAGCAAGCTGCCCGGTTTCGGCTCGCTGCGCGGCCTGTGGCGGCCCGCGCTGGAACCGGTGCTGGCGGGGCTGGACGAACTCGTCGTCGACCTGCGCTCCAGCCCCTACGCGGCGCTGGCCAAGGTACCCGCCGCGGTGACCGTGCGGGTACTGACCGAGGACGGCTCGGGCCTACGCAAAACGGTCAGCCATCACAACAAGGCACACAAGGGCAGGCTCGCCGCCGCACTCGCCACCAGCCCGACCGAAGCGTCCACAGTGGAGGATGTACTTCGCGTGGCCTCGCGTGCGGGCCTCGAGCTGGAACAGGCAGGCGAGCGGCAGCTCGACCTGGTCATCGCTGGCTGAACCCTGGGGTCGGCAGCGGCGGCGGCTCACTCGGGCGCAGGCCGCTAGCCGCGCCGAACCATCAATTGTGGACACATCAGGGCGACGTCACCGGCTGCGAGGAACAGGTCGATCGACCGGGTGTAGACTTTCCTGAGCACCGCCTGAGCCCGCAGGCTCGCCCCGACGCGGTGTTCCATCCGTCAGCGGCGCAGAACCTGCTGCGCCGGGTTCGTCCTTGTGAACGCCCACCGCACCGTCATCGCGGCATCCTGCGTACGCGCACCCGGGCCTCCCTGTGACGTGCCACGTCCGAGAGGCATTGAGTGACAATCACATCTCCACAGGCACCCGCGACCGTCACGTTCGCCGACCTGAACCTGCCGAAGCCGTTGCAGCGCACGCTGCTGCAGTCGGGCATGACCGCCGCCTTCCCGATCCAGGCCGCGACACTGCCCGACGCGCTCGCAGGTCGGGACGTGCTCGGCCGGGCACAGACCGGGTCCGGCAAGACGCTTGCGTTCGGTCTTGCCCTGCTGACCAGGCTCGACGGCGGTAAGGCCCAGTCGCGACGCCCGAGGGCGCTTGTCCTGGTGCCCACAAGGGAACTCGCCATGCAGGTGGCCGACGCGCTCATCCCGCTGGCCAAGTCACTCGGCCTGTGGTGCCGGACCGCCGTCGGCGGGATGTCGTTCTCCCGGCAGGCCGACGCGCTGGCACGGGGCGTTGATCTGCTGATCGCCACGCCGGGCCGGCTTTCCGACCATGTCAGGCAGGGCACGTGCGCTCTCGACGGCGTCGAGCACATCGCCATCGACGAGGCCGACCAGATGGCCGACATGGGCTTCCTTCCGCAGGTCAGGGAGATCCTCGACCTCACGCCCAGCAGTGGTCAGCGGCTGCTGTTCTCCGCGACGCTTGACGGCGCCGTCGGCAGGCTCGTGGCGGACTACCTCACCGACCCGGTGACCCATTCGGTCGCACCGGTCACCGCGAGCGTCACCACCATGGAGCACTACCTGCTGCAGGTCCACAAGGACGACAAGCTGCCGGTGGTGACCGAGATCGGCGCGCGGGAGGGCCGCACGATCATGTTCGTGCGCACCAAGCACCACGTCGACCGGCTGACCACCCGCCTGCTTGCCAGCGGCGTGCGGGCGGGCGCGCTGCACGGCGGCAAGACGCAGGGACAGCGCAACCGGGTGCTCGCCGACTTCAAGGACGGCCGGACCCCCGTGCTAGTGGCCACCGATGTCGCGGCACGCGGTATCCACGTCGACGACGTGAGCCTGGTACTGCACGTGGACCCCGCGGCCGACCACAAGGACTACCTGCACAGGGCAGGCCGCACCGCCCGCGCGGGCGCGTCGGGAACGGTCGTGACACTGCTGACCCACGACCAGCGACGCACCGTCCGCCGCATGACGGAGAAGGCGGGCGTGCGGCCACGGTACACGGCCGTGCGCCCGGGAGACGTCGAGCTGGCGCGGATCACGGGCGCTCGCACGCCGAGTGGCGTGCCGGTGGCCGAGCACCGGCGACCCCGGCAGGCGGCGGAGCAGGGCAGGCCGCACCGCAGGGTCACCTCCGACCGGGGCAGGCCCTCGTTCGGCGCGCGACGCGAGCACGGCAAGGGCCGTGAGCACGCGGGCATGGGGCGGCCACAGCGGCCGGGTCGCCGCCAGCACCGCTCCAACGCCTGAGCCTGGCGGGCAGGCGGGCTACATCGGGATCAGCTCGAACGAGCACGCCAGTCCCCCGCCGAAGCGGGTGCCGGTCTCGGCAGCGGCCTTACGCAGGAAGCTGTCGGGATCGCCCGCGGCTTCGCCGAGCCCCTCCAGATAAGCGCGGTGTTCCAGCAGCGACCGCACAGCCATGTCGATCGTCGCCGAGATCTCCACGGCATGTGTCGCCAGCGGCGAGGCGGCCACGGCCACCCAACGCACCCCTTGCCACGGCCGCAGGCCCTTGTCGAGCAGTTCCCGGAACACCCACCGGTTGGCCGCGTCCCGCACCGCGTCGAGGGTGGCCAGCCCCACATTGCGGTGGTCGGCCATGTTGAGACCTCCGCCCGGCCAGCTCTCCCTGTGGTTGAGCAGCACCACCAGTTCCGGCCGGTGCCTACGAATCGCCGCGGCCAGGTCACGGCGCAGCGGCAGCCCGTACTCGATCACTCCGTCGGCGTGATCGAGGAACTCGACGGTTTCCACCCCGACGACGGCGGCACTCGCGATCTGCTCCCGCTCACGCAGCGGGCCCGCCTCCTCGGGGGACATTCCGTCGATTCCTGCCTCACCTCGGGTAGCGAGGACGTAGGCGACCGAGCGACCTTGCGACGTCCAGCGTGCGATCGCGCCGGAGGCGCCGTATTCCAGGTCGTCGGGATGCGCGACAATCGCCAGCGCTCGCTGCCAGTCCTCTGGCATAGCTTGCAGTGTTGAGTCGTGTGTCACCCTCCCTGTCTACCGTGCCCTGCCGCGATGCGAGACTGCCAGCCGTGAACTCACCCGGCTCAGCAACCACGGTCAACGCACCCGAGCAGGTGTTCGACTGGCTCGACTCGGAAGCAACGAAGCGTGCCGAAGCCGGGTTGGTGCGGCGGCTGCGGCCCCGAGGATCGGACACCGAGCAGCTCGATCTGGCGGGCAACGACTATCTGGGGCTGGCCAGGGACAAGCGCGTGGCTGGCGCCGCCGCTGCCGCCGCGCTGCGTTGGGGTGCCGGTTCGACCGGCTCGCGGCTCGTGACCGGCTCCACCGAACTACACGCGGAACTGGAGCACGAGTTGGCCCGGTTCTGCGGGGCACCTGCCGCGCTGGTGTTCTCCTCCGGCTTCACGGCCAACCTCGGCGCGGTGACCGCGTTGTCCGGAGCCGAGTCCGCGATCGTGACCGACAAGTACATCCACGCCTCACTCATCGAGGGCTGCCGCCTTTCGAGGGCCGACATCGCCGCAGTAGCCCACAGTGACCCCGATGCCGTGGCCCACGCGCTGGCCACCCGCCGCAGGCAGCGCGCGCTCGTGGTCACCGATTCGGTGTTCTCCGTTGACGGCGACCTCGCGCCGCTCGGTGAGCTGTCGCGGGTGTGCAGGCAGCACGGTGCCGCGCTGCTGGTGGACGACGCGCACGGCTTCGGTGTGCTCGGCGACGGTGGCAAGGGCGCGGTGGCCGCGGCCGGGTTGGCGGGCGAGCCGGACGTGGTGATCACGTTGACGCTGTCGAAATCGTTGGGTGCGCAGGGCGGTGCCGTGCTCGGACCGCGCAGGGTCATCCGGCACCTGGTGGACACCGCGCGCAGTTTCATATTCGACACCGCGCTCGCGCCTGCCAGCGCCGCCGCAGCGCTCGCCGCGCTCGGGGTGCTGCGCGACGAGCCCGAGCTGCCCGGCCGGGTGCTGACGGCGGCGGGTGAGTTGTCCTCTCGGTTGCGGGCGGCCGGGTTGAGCACCAGCAGCCCGGAGGCCGCCGTCGTGTCGGTGCGCGCGCCCAACCCCGAGGACGCGGTCACCTGGGCCGCGCGCTGCGCCGAGCAGGGGGTGCGGGTCGGTTGCTTCCGGCCGCCTTCGGTGCCGGACGGGGTGTCCAGATTGCGCCTGACCGCGAGGGCCGACCTCACCGAGGCGGACCTGGACCGCGCGGTGCGCGTGATCGTCGAGTCGGCACCGGAGGGCGCGAAGGCGTGATCGTCACCTGCCACTGCCGGGGCGACGGCGCGGGGCTAGCGGTCCGGTCTCGGCCTGCGCATGCGGATGTGCGGGATGCCGTCGTCGTCCACGAACTCCTCACCCTCCGGCCGGAAGCCGTATCGCGCGTAGAAGCCCTGCGCGTAGGTCTGCGAGTCGAGAACGCACTCCGCTTCGCCCGCGAACGCCATCGCGGCCTCCATCAGGAGAGCGCCCAGCCCGCTGCCCCGCACCGAGCGGGCCGTGCATACCCGGCCGATGCGCAGCACACCGTCGGGTTCGGTGAGCACGCGAAGACACGCCGCGGCGCCGTGTTCCCCGGGAACCCAGAAGTGCCGGGTGGTGGGCAGCAGGTCCTTGCCGTCCACCTCCGGGTAGGCGGCCTCCTGCTCGACCACGAACACGTCGACCCGCAGTTTCAACAGATCATGCAATTGGGCGGCGGTGAGTTCCGTGCCCGCGCGCGAGAGGGTTTCGGTCACCTTCGAAGGCGTACCAGAAGGCTGTCCACGTGTTCGGAGTAGGTCGCTACGCGGGTGTAGACACCGGGCTTGCCTGGCTTCGCGCAGCCGTCACCCCACGACACGATGCCGACCAGGATGTCGCCCACCACCAGCGGGCCACCGGAGTCACCGTGGCAGGCGTCGACACCGCCCTCCGGATAGCCCGCGCACATCATCGTGTCCGGCTCGTAGGAGCCGTAGGCCTGGGCGCACTCGCTGTCGCTCATTACCGGCACCGTCGCACCCTGCAGTTCGGTTGCCTTGTCTCCGCCCTCCCACAGGCGGCCCCAGCCGAGCACCATCGCCTCCGTGCCGGGCAGGTAAAGGTCCGTGTCCTCGCTGGACGGCAACCGCGCGGGCCGGTACGGCACGGGACGGTCCAGTTTGAGCACCGCGATGTCGTTTCCCGCGGTCGGGTCCTGGTAGCCGGGCGCGAGCCACACACTGCGCACGCCGGTCTGGATGCCGTCGGCCATCCTCGTGTCCTGCCTGCCCGCCACGACCCCGAGTTCATAGGGTCGCACCGCAACCGCGCAGTGGGCCGCTGTCAGCACCGTGTCGTGCTCGACCAGCGTGCCGCCGCAGAACTGATGGTTCCGCCCGTCGACCAGGTACACGGCATACGGATGGTCACCGATCGACACATCGTGGCCGCCGACGATGAACGGCTGCGCCTTACTGGTCTGGTCCGCGTGCGCGACAGGCGCGAAGGCGGCGGCCAACAACAGCGCGAAGGTCACGATCAGCGCGCGTCGGAACTTTGTGGACACGGAATTTCCCCTCCCTCGATACCAGGACAACCCTAGATTGAACCTGGGCGCCCACGGTGTCCCCGGAAGGAGTGGAATAGCTTGGCGGCAATCCGAGGCGGACTGCTTGTGGCGGGAACGACGTCGGACGCGGGCAAGTCGACTGTCGTGGCTGGACTGTGCCGCTGGCTCGCACGCCAGGGTGTGAGGGTGGCTCCCTTCAAGGCGCAGAACATGTCGAACAACTCCATGGTGTGCGCCGACGGCTCCGAGATCGGCAGGGCTCAGTGGCTGCAGGCACGGGCATGCGGGGTCGAACCGGAATCGGCGATGAACCCGGTACTGCTCAAACCGGGCGGCGACCGGCGCAGCCACGTCGTGTTGCGCGGCAAGCCGTGGGGCGAGCTCGACTCCCGAAACTGGTCGGCAGGCCGCGAAGTGCTCGCCTCCTCGGCCCACGACGCGCTCGCCGAGTTGCGAGCCCGGTTCGATGTCGTTGTCTGCGAGGGCGCCGGCAGCCCTGCCGAGGTGAACCTGCGGGAGGGTGACTACGTCAACATGGGCCTCGCGAGGGCGGCGGACCTTCCCGTTGTGCTCGTCGGCGACATCGACAGGGGTGGCGTGCTCGCCGCCATGGCGGGAACGGTCGGGCTGCTCGACAAGCAGGACCAAGCGCGGTTGGCCGCGTTCGTCGTGAACAAGTTCCGGGGTGATCGCGCACTGCTCGAGCCAGGGCTGCGCACGCTGCGCGAGATCACCGGTAGGCCGGTGCTCGGGGTGTTGCCCTGGCTCTTCGACGTGTGGCTGGACTCCGAGGACGCGCTCGCGATCGCGGGCTGGTCGCGCCACCGAAGTGGTGGGCAGCCGACACTGCGCGTCGCCGTGGTGCGGCTGCCGAGGGTGTCCAATGCCACCGACGTCGACCCGCTGGCGGCCGAGCCGGGGGTCGCGGTGACGGTCACTGCCGACCCTGACGTGCTCGCGGCCGCCGACCTGGCCGTGCTTCCAGGCACGAGGTCCACTGTGGACGACCTCAGTTGGTTGCGGGAGCGTGGCCTTGCCGATGTCCTTGCCGTGCGAGTGCGGCAGGGCCGCCCGGTGCTCGGCATCTGCGGTGGCTTTCAGATGTTCGCGGGCGCCGTTCACGACGATGTCGAGTCGGGCGCGGGTACGGTGCCCGGTCTCGACCTGCTGCCACTGGAGGTGCGCTTCGGCCGGGACAAGACACTGCGAAGGCCAACGGGTCACTGGCGAGGCCATCCGGTCACCGGCTACGAGATCCACCACGGTGTCATCACCAGAAGCGACGGAGACTGGGAACCGTTTCTGGACGGTATGCGACGCGGAGCGCTGTGGGCGACGATGTGGCACGGCGCGTTCGAAAGCGACGCGTTCCGCCGCGCGTGGCTGGCCGAGATCGCCTCGCAGGCGGGGGTGCCATGGCAGCCGCACGAGAACGCCCCCGGGTTCGCGACCCGCAGGGAAGCCATGCTCGACACCCTTGCCGACGCGATCGCCGAGCACGTGGACACCTCCGCGCTGCTTGAGCTGATCCGCGAAGGCGCACCCGCCGACCTGCCGTGGGTGCGGCTCGGCCGCGAACCCGGCTGAGGGGGCCTCGAACCTCCGAACCGGACACGACACCACTCGACGCAGGCCGTGACCTTGACCACATCAGCCGTGGTGGTCCTGTCGTGGTGGGCGTGCGGAACAATTCGACACTGAACCCGGTTGGGTTACACGCAACCCGTCGCCGTCCGAAGGGCAACGCCGTGCCGCACTACGACCTCGTGATCGTCGGTACCGGATCCGGTAACTCGATCCTCGACCAGCGGTTCGCCGACCGTAAGGTCGCGATCGTCGAGAAGGGCGTCTTCGGTGGCACGTGCCTGAACGTGGGCTGTATCCCCACGAAGATGTTCGTCTACCCCGCCGACCTCGCGGCCACCCCCTCGGAGGCGAAGCGGCTTGGCGCCGATCTGGAGCTTCGAGGAGTGCGGTGGCGAGAGATTCGTGACCGGGTTTTCGGACGGATCGACCCGATCGCCGACGGTGGGCTGCGGTACCGACTCGACCATCCCGACAACGACGGCGTAACGGTGTACCAGGGCGAGGGCCGGTTCACCGGGCACAAGGAACTGACGGTCACCCTGCCCCACGGGGAGGAGACGCTGACAGCGGAGGAGTTCGTGCTGGCCGCGGGCGGCCGAGCGACGGTGCCGGACGTGCCTGGCCTGGCAGAGGTCGACTACCACACCTCCGACACCGTAATGCGCATCGACGAGTTGCCCCGTCGCGCGATCATTCTGGGCAGCGGGTTCATCAGCGCCGAGTTCGCCCACGTCCTCGGCTCCTTCGGCGTGGACGTGACGATCGTGGCCCGTTCGGGCGCGCTGCTTCGCACCGAGGACGACGACATCAGCGAGCGATTCACCGAACTGGCGTCGCGGCGTTTCGACGTGCGCCTCAACCGCGCGACCGTGCGTGCCCGCCGCACCTCCGCCGGAGTGGCACTCGACCTGCGTGGTCCCGGCGGCGACGAGACCGTCGAAGCCGAGTTGTTGCTTGTGGCCACGGGTAGGCGCCCCAACTCAGACCTGCTCGACGTGGCCGCGACCGGCGTCGCCACCTCGCAGAGCGGGCACATCGTGGTGGACGAGTACCAGCGCACCAGCGTGGAGGGCATCTACGCACTCGGTGACCTGTCTTCGTGGTACGAGCTCAAACACGTGGCCAACCACGAGGCGCGCGTCGTGCAGCACAACCTGCTGCACCCCGACGATCCGATCGCGGCCGACCACCGGTTCGTACCACACGCCGTGTTCACCTCACCGCAGATCGCCTCGGTAGGCCTCACCGAACGAGACGCGGCAGCACGAGGCGTCCGGTACGTGAGCGCCGTCCAGGACTACGCCGACATCGCCTACGGCTGGGCGATGGAGGACACCACCGGCTTCGCGAAACTGCTCGCCGAGGAAGACACCGGAAAGCTACTGGGGGCCCATATCATCGGCCCGCAG
Source organism: Saccharomonospora amisosensis (assembly GCF_011761185.1). Taxonomy (NCBI): domain Bacteria; kingdom Bacillati; phylum Actinomycetota; class Actinomycetes; order Pseudonocardiales; family Pseudonocardiaceae; genus Saccharomonospora; species Saccharomonospora amisosensis. The sequence goes on from NZ_JAAOYM010000001.1 coordinate 3,975,919, forward strand.
GCGCCCACCCTGCTTCAGCCGCTGATCCAGGCGATGAGCTTCGGGCTGGACGCGCGATCCATGGCGAAGGGGCAGTACTGGATCCACCCCGCTATGCCGGAACTGGTGGAGAACGCCCTGCTGAAGCTGGTCGGCGAGTAGCCGCTAGACGTACCGGGGGCGACCGGCAAGGAAGCCGAACACCATCTGGCCGGCCACGATCGCCAGCAGCATCGCGAACGACACCGTCCAGCCGCCGGTGAGGTCGTGCAGCAACCCGAACAGGAACGGCCCCAGCGCGGCGAGCAGGTAGCCGAAGCCCTGTGCCATGCCGGACAGCTTCGCGGTGTCGGAACTGTCGCGGGCGCGCAACGCGATGGTGGTGAGCGCCAACGAGAACACGCTCATACCGATGCCCACCAGGATCGACCACAGCAGCGGTGAGGCCGAAGGGGCGACCATCAGCCCGGTGACGCCCGCGATCCCGAACACCCCGAGCCCGACGATCCACCAACTTTGACTGCCCTGCCGTGCCGCCATCGCGGGCACGACCAGGCTCACCGGCAGACCGAGAATGGAAACCAGGCCCAGCAGCAGCCCCGCGGTCGTGCGAGTGACGCCCGCATCCATCAGCACCTGCGGCAGCCATCCCATGACGACGTAGGCAAGGCTCGCCTGCGAGCCGAAGAAGATCGTCACAATCCACGCGAGCGGGCTGCGCAGCAGCGACCGGCCGCCGCTCACCCCGCCCGGCGCCCTGGTCACTGACGCCCCGCCACGCATGGCGACCAGCCACAGCACCAATGCCAGCGCCGATAGCACCGCCCAACTGCCGAGGCCCGCTCGCCAACCACCCAAAGCGGCGTCGAGCGGGGGCGTCACCGAGGAACCGAGCGCACCACCCGCCTGCAACGCGGCCGTGTAGATCCCGGTCATCAGGCCGACCTTGGTGGCGAACGACGCCTTCACAACTACCGGAATCAACACGTTGGCGAACGCGATGCCAGCGCTGGCCACGAGAGTGCCGCCGAGCACGACGAGTGGCCCGTCGAGGATTCGCAGCAGCAGCCCCGCCGTCAGCACGGTGAGCGCGGTGGCCACGCCCGCGTTGACGCCGACCCGTCTGGCCAGCAGCGGGGCGGCCAATCCCGCGATGGCGAAGCAGAGCCCGGGGGCGGTGGTGAGCGCGCCTGCCCAGACACCCGACGCCCCCAGTTCGTCGCGCATCTCGTCGAGCACCGAAGCGACAGCCGTGATGGAGGGCCGCAGGTTGAGTGCCGCGAGCACCACCGCGACGGCCAGCAGCAGGCCGCCACCCAGCAGTGCCGAGTGCCTCCTGCGGCCCTGGCTCGTGCCGCGACGAACCTCGGCGTCCACGGACATCCCACCATCGGCCGACATGTTCGCTATCCTAACCATACGTAGGATGATCGGTTGAACGGATGACGCAGGGCGACTAACGCAGCGAAGGCTCGTGGAAAGGACCCAGCGGTGCCACTGGCAGCGCCCCAACGCGCCGGACTGGTCGATCAGGTCATCGGCCAGCTCAGGGAGGCCATTCGCCAGGGCGAGTGGCCTGTCGGCGAACGCATTCCCACCGAGCAGGAGCTGGTTACCACCCTCGGCGTCGGCCGCAACACGATCCGGGAGGCCGTTCGCGCACTCGCCCACAGCGGACTGCTCGAGGTACGGCAGGGCGACGGCACCTACGTGCGCGCCACCAGCGAGGTCTCCGGCGCCGTCCGCAGGCTGTGTGGCTCACAGTTGCGCGAGGTACTGCAGGTGCGCAGGACGCTGGAGGTGGAGGGCGCGGCGCTGGCCGCACGCGAGCGCACCGAAGCCGACCTGGAACTGCTCACCACGCTGCTCGACCGCCGAGACCGGGCCTGGGCCGACGGCGAATTCACCGCGTTCGTGCGCACCGATGCCGAGTTCCACCTCGCGGTGGTGCAGGCAGGCCACAACACCTTGCTCAGCGAGCTTTACCGGGGGCTGACCGAGGTGGTCACGGCCAGCGTGGCCACCACCTCGCAGGCCGACCTCTCGAAGGCCGAGGCGATCGACCACCGTGGCATCCTCGACGCCATCGCGGCCAAGGACCCGCGGCGAGCGAGCGAACAGGCGCGCGGCTTCCTCGACGAACTGATCGCAAGGCAGACCGACCCGACCGGCTAGCGTCGATGGCTACCTCACGGCAACGTGAGGATCTCCGCGCCGGTCTCGGTCACCAGGATCGTGTGCTCGAACTGAGCGGTCCACTTCTTGTCCTTCGTGGTCACCGTCCAGTCGTCCGGCCAGACGTCGTAGTCGATCGTGCCCAGCGTGATCATGGGCTCGATCGTGAACGTCATGTTCTGCTCGATGACCGTGGTCACCGACGGCTCCTCGTAGTGCAACACGGTTGGCGCTGTGTGGAACGCGGGCCCGACACCGTGGCCGGTGAAGTCGCGGACGACGCCGTAACCGAACCGCTTGGCATACGACTCGATGACCCTGCCGATCACGTTCAGCTGCCTGCCCGGACGCACGGCCTTGATGGCACGCATCGTCGCCTCGCGGGTGCGTTCGACGAGCAGCCTGACCTCCTCGGACACGTCACCGGCGAGGAACGTGGCGTTGGTGTCGCCGTGCACACCGCCGATGTAGGCCGTGACGTCGATGTTGCAGATGTCACCGTCCTCGATCACGGTCGAGTCGGGGATGCCGTGGCAGATGACCTCGTTCAGCGAGGTGCAGCAGGACTTGGGGAAGTCGCGGTAGCCCAGCGTGGATGGATATGCCCCGTGGTCGAGCAGGAACTCGTGCACCACCCGGTCGATGTCGTCGGTGGTGTTGCCTGGTTTGACGGCCTTGCCGCCTTCCTCCAGCGCCTGCGCCGCGATCCGGCTCGCCACGCGCATCGCCTCGATGACCTCCGGGCTGCGCACGCCGTTGCCGCTGTCCCGTTTGGGCGCGGGCTTACCGACGTACTCGGGACGATCGATGGAGGACGGGACGGGGCGGCGTGGGGACTGGACGCCGGGCTTGAGCGGAGCGCGATCGGGCATGCCCCCAGCCTACGACGCTGCCCGATCGGCGGACCGGCGAGCAGGACCCTGCCACACGTCAGGACAGCTGTTCGAGAAAGCGCTCGCTGACCTGGACGGCGGGCTTGGACGACCCCGCCCCCACCAGCAAAACCGAGAAGGCGACGTCACCGGAGTAACCGGCGAACCACCCGTGGGCGTTGCTTCCGTCGCCGAACTGCGCGGTGCCCGTCTTGCCGTGCACACCTGGCAGGTCACTTAGCTGCCGCGCTGTGCCATCGGTCACCACCTCGCGCATCATGCCGCGCAGTGCTTTCAACACCTCCGGCTTCAACGGCTCTCCGAGTTTGGTGGCCTCGGTGCGTTGTCCACTCACCAGGCTCGGCACCGGGGTCTTGCCCGGGGCGACCGTGCCTGCCATCAGCGCCATCCCGAACGGGCTGGCGAGCATGCGGCCCTGACCGAAGCCGTTCTCCGCGCGTAGCACTCGCGTGTCCCCCGGCGGGGCGGACCCGGTGACCGTCGTGATGCCCGGCACCACGAAATCCGCACCGATGCCGAGACTGCGAGCCGCCTCGGTGAGCGCCGACGGAGGCAGGTCAGCCGACAGCCGGGCGAACGTGGTGTTGCACGAGTGCGCGAACGCGGTGTGCAACGGCCCCGTAGGGAGGCCGAACCGCTCGTCGTTGGGCACCAACCTGTCCGCGATCACGGTGGTCGGCGGGCATTCCACCCGCGTGTCGGAACGCACACGGCCCTGCCCGAGCACGGCGGCCGCCGTAGCGATCTTGAAAGTGGAGCCGGGCGGATAGCGGCCAGTGAGCGCGATGGCGCCCTCCGCGTCGGCGGGTTCGTTCTGCGCGACGGCCAACAGTTCACCGGTTGACGGCCGCAACGCCACAATCGCCCCTGGCACATCGACCTCGTCCAGCGCCCGCTCGGCGGCCTGCTGGGTCGGCAGGCTCAGCGTGCTGTTCAAGGCCTTCGCCTCTTGCGGTCGCACACTGTGCAGCCGGTCTAGTTCGGCGCCGGAGGCGTCCACGACGACGATCCGCCAGCCGGGCTTGCCGCCGAGTCGACCGGCCATGGCGGTGCGGATAGCGGGAAGGACCTGGCTACCGAGGTCCTTCTCGACCGGAAGCAGTCGTTGCTGGCTGGTGAACCGCACACCGGGCAGGTTGTAGATGGCGGGTTTGATCGCGTAGTAGTCGGTCGAGCGCAGCACGGCAACGACGTAGGGCTTGCCTGCCTCGGTGTTTCGCACGCCCTCGCCGATGGAGCGCCGGGTGATGCTCGCGTCAAGCGGGCCAAGCTTGTCGGCGAGCGTGCCCACTACTCGCTGCAGCTCCTCGCCCGCCTCCTTACGGTCCACGAGCACGCTGACGACCGTGTCGGCGGTGAGCAGCGGCGCGCCGTCGCGGTCGAGGACGGGTGCGGGCGGCGGCAGTTCGGTTCGCAGGGCCAGCGACTGGTTCGCCCCGAGCTTGGGATGCACGACGGTAGGTTGCCAGCGCAGCTTCCACTCGCCCTCGATCTGGTACAGGCGGGCGCGAGCGTCGTAGTCCCAGCGACGGCCGTCGCCGAGCCGCCACCCGATCCGGTAGTCGGCTCCCGCCTCCCGACCATCCCACTCGTCTACCCGGTTCACCCGCGCTTCGACGGCCTCGGGTTGCAGTGCGGACCTCACCTGGTCGAGCGTGCTCTTCGCGGCTCCTGGGGAGTCGGTCAGTGCGGCGGCCCGTTCGGTGTCGCCCCCGGCAAGCGCGGCCAGGAACTCGGTGGTGACGTCCTCGGCGTCGCTGCCGCCGAACACTCCGCACCCACTGAGTATGAGAGCTGCACCGAGCAGTAACGACACGATCGGGTGAGGCCTGGTTCGCACAGGCTGACAATATGCGATCGCCCCCCGGTTCCGCGGCTCATTAACGCCACCGGTCGTAGCGGGCCACCAGTACCGAACCCAGCTTCGGGGTGTCCGACCTCGACGAGTGTGCGCGCGGCGCGAGCGGCCGAAACCGTCATCGACCGTGAACCCGCTCAGAAGAGCACCGTCGCGTAGCGGCCGACCTGCTGGAAGCCGATCTTGCGGTAGGCGGCGAGCGCCGGTGCGTTGAAGGAGTTGACGTACAGGCTGGCGATGCGGCCCATCCCCTGCACGAGCCTGGCGGCGACGGCGGCCGTTCCCGCCGTGCCGAGGCCGCCACCGCGCCGGTCGGGATGTACCCACACCCCCTGGATCTGGCCAACGCTCCCAGAAAGCGCGCCGATCTCGGCCTTGAACACCACTTCACCGTGTTCGAACCTGGCGAACGCCCGACCCGATGCGATCAGTTCGGACACCCGTGCCCGGTAACTCGCTCCCCCGTCGCCGATCCTCGGGTCAATGCCCACCTCCTCGGTGAACATGGCGACCGCCGCGGGCAGGTACCGCTCCAGCTCGTCGGGTCGCACAGGTCGCACGAACGGGTCGACGGCGACATCGGGCAGCCGGTCGATGGCCATCAGCGGCTGATCAGGCCGCACCTCCCTGGCGGGTCCCCATTCGGCCACCAACTCCGACCACAGGCCCAGCACCTGTTCGGCCGGGCCGACAAGAGACGAGCATGTCCTCGGCCTGCGCAGCGCACGGTCGGCGAAGGAACGCAACACGGCCGCGTTGCCCCGCAACGGGATCAGGTTGGGACCCGCGAAGCACAGCCCCTGCAGTCCGTTCCTGCCGTAGCGGCCTTCGGCGCCCCACAGTTCCCCGCCGAGCCGCCATGGGTCCAGCCCGGCCAACTCGACGCGGGCGGAAACCATGCAGCTGCCCACCGGGTCCGCCGCGAGCACCGCGCGAACGGCCGGGTAGTCCCTGTCCTCGAGCAGCCTCGCACCGGCAAGCCGCAACACACGTCAAGATTGCCAGATGAACGGCCGAGTAGGAAAAGCCCGTCCCCGAACCCCAGGATTCACTCGAACCGGTCGGTGTCCAGTTCGATGTCGAACGGCTCGCCGAGCTTGATCCGTTCGCCGACTGCCAGCCTGCAAGCCCTGCGGTAGGAGCCGCCTGCCGGCTCGCTGAACAGCGACACGGCGGCGCCTTCCTCGTCGAAGGGGTCGATGAGCAGGTACTGCGGAATGCCGCCGTGCGCGTACGCCCACTTCTTGCGCTTGCGGTCGTGCTCAGCGTTACCTCGGGAGGTGATTTCGACGGCGAGCAGCACATCCTCGGCTACCACGGGATCGGACGTTCTCGGCACGGCGCTTCGGGGCACCACGCACAGGTCGGGGACGTAGATCGCGCCGATGCCGCTGATCCCGACCCCGAGTGTCTGGAAGACTCCACAGCCAGCAGGCCGCCCGCGCGTCAGAGCGTCATGGACCTGATCGGCGATCAGATTGTGCGTTCCCCCAGGGGGCGGCGTCATGTGGATCCCCTCAAGCGTAACCTCCGGCCGCCACCCCTCGGGGATCTCCAGCCTCCGCCAGGTTGCCAGAAGGTCGTCCCAGCTCAACGCGGAATCAGCGAACGCGACGCTCATGAGCAACCTCCCGTGCACCGCCGTATCTCGAGGATATCAAGCCCCGCCGTAGGTGCCGAACGTCCACACATTGCCGTCGGGGTCGGCGATCGCGACGTTGCGGGAGCCGTAGTCGGTGTCGTGTGGTTCGGCCAGGATCTTGGCCCCGGCCGCTCGTGCTCGCTCACAGACCTGGTCGGGATCTCGCGTCGCGACGTAGAGCAGGCTGCTGCCCGTCGCTGATTCGGACTGCCCGGTGTGGCCGTTGGCCGCGCAGCCGTACATGACACCGCCGCCCTCGGGCCACAGCAACTCGCCGTGCCGCACAGTGGTGCCGTCCTCCCCTCGCACCGTGAAGCTCTCGGTGAAGCCGATGACCTCGATCAGAAAGCGCCTCGCCGCCTCGGTATCGGTGTACAGGATGGCGGGCCAGACTCCGGGTTTGCTCATGTTGTTCATACTTGCGATCCTGCTGCCTGCTTACCGGTGTCGTATTGCAGGAATGGGAGCTCCTCTGCGATCCAGGTGCCCGGAGAACACCCGGCCAGCGCCCGCCACTCGTTGGTGAGGTGCGACTGATCGCTGTAGCCGCATACCGCCGCAAGTTCCGCCAGGTTCATTCGGGTACCGCGCCGCAGCAACGTGCCAGCGCGCTCGAAACGCAGCACCCTGGCCGCCTGCTTCGGGGAAAGGCCCACCTCACGCCGGAACACCTCGCCCAGGTGCCTTCGGCTCCAGCCGACCTCCCCTGCCAGCTGCGCCACGCGCATCGTGCCACCGCTGGCCAGCAGCCACCGCCAGGCCAACGCCAGCTCCGGTACGGGGTCCTCGGTGCCGGTGAACCCGCCGAGCAGCACCTCGTCGAGCACCGCGAAGCGGCCTCGCCAACCCGATTCAGCAGCAAGCCGCGGCGGTAGCGCGGCGAATCGTGAGCCGAGGTCAGCGAGATCGACCACGTGCTCGCTCAGCTCGGCGGAGGAGTAGCCGAACAACGCCCGCAGCCCGAGGGGGTGCAACTCCACGTGGACGCCGCACAGGTGGCCCTGCTGGGCGATCAGCACAGGACTGGTGTGCATACCGCCGAGCACACCCTGCGGTCGCGCCGACGGCTGACCCGAACCAGGGGCACCGATCACCCGCATCGGATCGGCCAAACTGATCGCGAGCGTAACGTGCCTACTCGGCAACCCCCTGTGTAGCGCGGGCGCGGCCTCGTGCCGGGCGTAGCCCAGGTAGCGCATGACGAGCGGCCGCAGCGCTGGGTGCGGGGCTGCCATGACCCACTCGTCGCCACTCATGGCACCGGGAGCTCCTTGCGAACCACCGGCGCGACCTCCGTGCCCAGCAGTTCGATCGCGCGCAGTGTCTCCCGCTGCGGCACGCCTCCGAAGCCCAACTGGATGAGCAGCCTGCCGTGCCCGAAGAGCTCGTGCTGGTACAGGATCTTGTCGATGATCTCCTGCGGGCTGCCGACCACGAGCGCCCCCTCGCGTGCGGCCTGCCGGTCGTAAGCGGGGCGCGGGGTGTGGAAGCCGTGCCCTCGCTCGTGGAAGTTCTCCAGCATCCCACGGTCGAAGTGGGGGTAGGAGAGGTCGCGGGCCGCCTGACTCGTCGAGGCCACGAACCCTGGTGAGTTGATACTCAGCCGTAGCCCGGCCGGGTCATGTCCTGCCTCTTGGGCCGTCTGGCGGTACAGGCGCGCCAGTGGCACGAAACGCGGCAGTGCACCTCCGATGATCGCCAGCGCGAGCGGCAGCCCTAGCCTGCCCGCCCGGACCACCGAGGGAGGTGCCCCACCAACAGCAAGCCACACGGGCAGTTTCTCCTGCAGTGGCCTCGGCGCGATGTCGGCTTCGTGAAGTGCGGGGCGGTAGTTGCCCGACCAGCTGATTGGATTGCGCTCCCGTACCGCCAACAGCAGGTCGAGCTTCTCGGCGAACAGCGCGTCGTACTCGGCGAGGTCGTAACCGAACAGCGGGAAGGACTCCAGATAGGAACCCCTGCCCGCGATGATCTCGGCTCGGCCTCCCGAGACCAGGTCCAAGGTCGCGTACTGCTGAAACACCCGCACCGGGTCCTCGGAGCTGAGCACGGTCACCGCGCTCGACAACCGGATGTCGCGGGTACGTTCGGCCATGGCCGACAGAACGACAGAAGTGGCGGAGACGGCGAAGTCGCTGCGGTGGTGCTCACCAAGGGCGAACACGTCGAGCCCGACCTGGTCGGCGACCTCCGCCTGCTCGATGTAGTCGCGGATCCGCTGCCTCGCCGTGGGCAGCTTGCCGGTGACGGGGTCGGTAGTGATCTCCCCGAAGGAGTAGATCCCGAGTTCGAACGCCACTCAGCTCACCGTGACTACCGGTTCCCCACTCTCGCCCGACTCCTCGGCGATCCGCATGGCTTCCTCGATCAGGGTCTCGACGATCTGGTGCTCGGGCACGGTTTTGATCACCTCGCCCTTGACGAAGATCTGCCCCTTGCCGTTGCCGGAGGCGACACCGAGATCGGCTTCCCTCGCCTCCCCCGGTCCGTTCACCACGCAACCCATCACCGCGACCCGCAGCGGCACCTCCATGCCCTGGAGTCCCGCGGTCACCTCGTCGGCGAGCTTGTAGACGTCCACCTGCGCTCGACCGCACGAAGGGCAGGAAACGATTTCCAGCTTGCGTGGCCGCAGGTTGAGTGACTGCAGGATCTGGACGCCGACCTTGACCTCCTCGACCGGAGGCGCGGACAACGAGACGCGGATGGTGTCGCCGATACCCTGCCGAAGCAGCGCGCCGAATGCCACCGCCGACTTGATGGTGCCCTGGAAGGCCGGTCCCGCCTCGGTGACGCCCAGGTGCAGCGGGTAATCGCACTGCTCCGCCAGGATCTCGTAGGCCCGAATCATCACGACGGGATCGTTGTGCTTGACCGAGATCTTCAGGTCGTGGAAGTCGTGTTCGGCGAACAGCGACGCCTCCCACAACGCCGACTCGGCGAGCGCTTCGGGCGTGGCCTTGCCGTACTTCGCAAGCAGTCGCTTGTCCAGCGACCCGGCGTTCACACCGATGCGGATCGGTGTGCCGTGGTCGGAGGCGGCGCGGGCGATCTCGGCGACCTTGTCGTCGAACTTCTTGATGTTGCCCGGGTTCACCCGGACGGCTGCGCAACCGGCCTCGATCGCGGCGAACACGTACTTCGGCTGGAAGTGAATGTCGGCGATCACCGGGATCTGCGACTTCTTCGCGATCGCGGGCAACGCCTCCGCGTCGTCCGCGCTCGGGCAGGCGACGCGCACGATGTCGCAGCCCGCGGCCGTGAGCTCGGCGATCTGCTGCAGCGTGGCGTTGACGTCGGCGGTGACCGTGGTGGTCATCGACTGCACGGAAATCGGGTGCTCACTGCCGACACCGACCTGGCCGACCTGCAACTGACGGGTCTTGCGGCGTTCGGAGAGCACGGGGGGCGGCGTGGCTGGCAAACCCAGGTCGATGTTCATCGAATCCTCTGCTATCTCCTCAACTGCCTTGCCGAGTCCACGATACGTGAGCGCCACCTGGCGCGGGCCCGCCACTACTGCGGAAACAGCCGGATCGGGTTCACGATGTCGGCCGTGACGGTGAGCAGCACCACCGCACCTCCGATGACCACGATGACCGCTGTCACCGCATTGAGTTTCGTGTAGTCCACCGGTCCGCCAGCGGCCTTGCCGCGAAGCTTGCGCAACCAGTCACGTACCCGTTCGTACCAGGTGACGGCGATGTGGCCACCGTCGAGCGGCAGCAGCGGCAGCAGGTTGAAGATGCCGACGAAGAAGTTCAGGCTCGCCAGCAGGAACAGGAAGACCTCCCACAGGCCCTGCTCGGCCGCCTCACCGCCGATCCGGCTCGCGCCGACCACGCTGACGGGGGTGTTCGGGTCCCGCTCGCCTCCGAAAATGGCCTCCACCACGGCGGGAATGCGCTCGGGGAACTCCAGCAGCCGCTGCCAGGTCTGCACGAGGATCTCACCGGTGAACTCGGCCGACCCGCCGAGCGCGTCGACCGGACCGTACGGCAGCAGGCTCGCGGGCGCCACCCCGATCGCACCAGCCTTCTCCGTCCCCCCGTCGGGCGAGGGACGGGTCAGCTGGGGCACGTCCACGGTCAGTGTCTGCAACGCCCCGTCGCGTAGCACCTTCACCTCGGTGGGGCCCGAGGAGTTCCGCACGGCGGTGAGCAGGTCGCTCCAGCCGGAGATCTCCTTGCCTCCCACGGCCACCAGCTCGTCGCCGGGCTGGATGCCCGCGGCAAGCGCGGGCGCGGGGTCGCCAGGGCGGCAGTTGGGGTCGTTCACCTGCTCCACCGTGGTGGCATCGCGCACGCAGGACGACACCTCCGACACCACGGCCCGGTTGTCAAGGTTGGGCAACCCCATCGTGACGGCCATCAGATACAGCACCACGAATCCGAGCACGAAGTGGGTGGCGGACCCAGCGGCGAGCACGACGGTGCGCTTCCATGTCTTGAACCGCCACATGGCCCTCGGGGCCTCGTCGGGCTTGACCTCGTCCAGTGCGGTCATACCCGCGATGTCGCAGAAGCCGCCGAGCGGAATCCACTTGAGCCCGTACTCGGTCTCGCCCTTGCGGAAGGAGAACACGGTGGGCCCGAAGCCGACGAAGTAGCGGCGCACCTTCATGCCGAACGCCTTCGCCGTGACCATGTGCCCCGCCTCGTGCAGGGCGACGGACACACAGATGCCCAGCGCGAAGAGCGCGACTCCCAGGATGTAGACGAGCACGCGCTACTTCCCTCCCGTGCTGATAGCAAGGGCGCGCTCGCGCGCCCACTGTTCCGCGGCGAAGACGTCCTCGACGTCGCGAGGCTGCGCGCGCCACTCGTCGGCCGACTCCACCACCTGTTGCACAGTGTCCACGATGGACGTGAAACCGGTGTTCTGCGCGAGGAAGGCGGACACCAGTTCCTCGTTGGCGGCGTTGAACACGGCGGGAAGGCAGCCGCCCACCGATCCGACGTGCCTGGCTAGCTCTACGGCGGGGAACGCCTCGGCGTCCAGCGGCTCGAACGTCCAAGCCGCCGCCTCGTCCCACCGGCACGCCTTCGCGGCGCCCGGCACGCGGTTTGGCCAGTGCAGTGCCAGCGCGATGGGCAGCCGCATGTCGGGCGGGCTGGCCTGCGCCAGCGTCGAACCGTCGACGAAGGTCACCATCGAATGCACGATCGACTGCGGGTGCACCACGACGTCGATGCGTTCGCACGGGATGTCGAACAGCAGATGTGCCTCGATGAGTTCAAGTCCCTTGTTCACCATCGTGGCGGAGTTGATGGTGACCAACGGGCCCATCGCCCACGTGGGATGTGCCAGGGCGTCGTCGACCGTGACACCTGCCATCTGCTCGCGCGTGCGCCCACGGAAGGGCCCACCCGAGGCGGTCAGCACCAACCGGTCGACCTCGACTGCCGATCCCGCTCGTAGCGCCTGCGCGAGCGCGGAATGCTCGGAGTCCACAGGGACCAGCTGTCCCGGCCCTGCCGCGTCCAGCACGAGCGGCCCACCCGCGATCAGCGACTCCTTGTTCGCCAGCGCCAGCGTCGCGCCGGTCTCCAGCGCGCGAAGGGTGGGAACCAACCCCTGCGATCCAGGCATGCCGTTGAGCACCACGTCGGCGGCCGCGGTGTCGATCAGTTCCAGTACGGCGTCCGGCCCCGCGAACACCCGTGGCAGCCGGAACTCGCCCTTGGCGTACCCCCGCCGCTGCGCCTCGGTGTAGAGCGCCAACTGCAGGTCCTCCACCGCGGTGGACTTCGTCACGGCCACCGCCGCCGCGCCGTGCGCGACGACCTGCGCGGCCAGCGCCTGCGGGTCCGACCCGCCCGCCGCGATCCCGGCGACGCGGAAAAGGCCGGGGTTGCGGCCGACGATGTCGAGCGCCTGCGTGCCGATGGAACCGGTCGAGCCGAGAATGAGAACGCTCCGTGGTTGCCCGCTCACGCATTCACTCTTCCATGTCCGGGCCGCCGAGGGACGGAACCCGCGCAGCTGTCATCGTGACCATTGTCGTCACCATTGTCGCGGACGGCCCCCAAGGGCTCGTAACAGGCATGTGCGATCATCGAACCGCAGGTGAGACACGTGAGGAGTCATCGTGGCAGGAAAGACTGTCGAGAAGCGCACCGGAACCGACGTTGACACCCGCGACGAGCCGTCGGTCGAGTGGGGCTGGCACGGCACCTTCCCGAAGGCGGCCAGGGCCGGGGGTTGGTTCACCGCGTTCGTACTGTTCATGATGCTCATCGGTAACCACGAGGGTCAGACGGAGAACATCTGGCTGGTCGGACTCGGCTCGGCCCTCGTGCTCGGCCTGCTGTACGACATGGCACGGCGTCGCACCGCCTGGCGGCGCTGACCCGGCGCGAACGGTCAGCCCACTCACGAACCCTCCGCGGCCAACTGGCCGCATGCCGCGGCGATCTCCTGGCCGCGGGTGTCGCGGACGGTGCAGGTAATGCCGCCCGCGTTGACCCGGCGCACGAACTCGCGCTCCACCGGTTTCGGGCTGGCGTCCCACTTGCTGCCCGGCGTCGGGTTCAGCGGAATCACGTTGACGTGCGCCAGCCTGCCGAGGTGTTCGCGCAACAAGTCCGCCAGCAGGTCGGCCCTCCATGGCTGGTCGTTGACGTCCCTGATGAGGGCGTATTCGATGGAAACCCGGCGGCCGGTCGTGTCGGCGTAGTACCTGGCCGCGCGTAGCACCTCGGCCACCGGCCACCGGTTGTTGACGGGCACCAGCTCGTCGCGCAGCTCATCGTCGGGTGTGTGCAGCGACACCGCGAGCCGGACCTGCATCCGCTCGTCGGCCAGTTTCCTGATCGCGGGTGCGAGCCCCACGGTGGACACGGTGACCGATCGCTGCGAGATGCCGAGACCGGCAGGCGACGGTTCTGTGATCCTGCGCACGGCGGCGAGCACGCGGTTGTAGTTCGCCAGCGGCTCACCCATGCCCATGAACACGATGTTGGACAGCCTGCCCTCGGTCGGCGTGCCTTCGGAGTCGGGCATGAGCCCGTCTCGCAGCACGGCAGCGGCCGCACGTACCTGGTCGACGATCTCGGCGGTGGACAGGTTTCGTTCCAGCCCACCCTGCCCCGTCGCGCAGAACGGGCAGGCCATGCCACAACCGGCCTGGCTGGAGATGCACAGCGTCGCGCGGTCCGGGTAACGCATCAACACGCTCTCCAGCAGCGTGCCGTCGTGCGCGCGCCACAGGGTCTTGCGTGTGCTGCCGCCGTCGCAGGTCACCGCGCGCACCTCGGTCAGCAGCGGCGGCAGCAGCTCGCCCACCAGTCGCTGGCGCGCCGAGGTGGGGATGTCGGTCATCGCGTGCGGGTCCGTGGTGAGCCGGGAGAAGTAGTGGTGGGAGAGCTGCTTGGCGCGAAACGGCCGCTCGCCGAGCGCGGCGACGGCATCGGCACGCTCGGCGACCGTCAGGTCGGCGAGGTGGCGAGGTGGCATGCCTCGGCGCGGGGCGTCGAAGACCAGGGGAAGGGCGGTGGAGCCAGTCATAACACTGCCAATTCTCCCACGGTGGAGTCAGGCGTCGGCATGCAGCGGGCAAAAGTCCTGAACTTCCGACACGAGAGCCACGGCCGCTGGTCATCCCCCCGGCCGCGACGAGCGAACCAGCCCGCCGGGCTTGCGCCGAAGCAGGATGCGGTAGCCCACGGGCAGTATCAGCTCGTCGTCCTCGGTTCCCGTGTTCAACTTCAGTGTCTCGGCGACGGCGCGCTCGGCGACCCTGGCGCTGAACTCGATCCGCAACACAGCCGCCATGCTCGCGCGGTCGGGAAACCGCCACCGCGTCTCCACGCGTAGACAGCTGAAGCCCTGCCGGGCGAAGAACGCGTCGACCACGTCTGGGTCGTAGCGCGGAAGGTCAGCCAGCATCCAGTCGCCGTACGGCCGGTGCCTGGTGTCGAGATCGACGATCGCGAGCACCCCGCCGGGCCGCAGCACGCGATCCGCCTCCCGCAGCCCCGGCTCACATCCCTGCCCGAAGAAGTAGGCGGTTCGGGCATGGACCATGTCGGCGCTGGCGTCCGCCAGCGGCAGCCGCTGTGCCGTGCCGCCGCGCACCGCGACCGTCGGATATCCCGCCAGCCTGTGCTTGGCTCTGCGCACCAGCGGTTCGTGCGGTTCGACACCGAATACCGAGCGCGCCGTCGCGGCGAACCGAGGCAGGTGGAAGCCGTCGCCGCAGCCGACGTCCACGACATCGGCTCCCTCCCAACACACCTGTTCGGCGAGCCGGGACCAGATCACGTCGTCGGCATCCTGCGCGCGGTTCTCGAGCTCGTAGGTATCGGTGTAGTACCAGATGTTGGGGCTGGGTACGACGTCCGTCCTGCGCAGAAGCCGTTTCACCCGAACTAGCGTACAGAGACCCGCCGTTGACGTAAGATCATCCGCGCGAGGCGGCTCGGCGAGCCCACCCATCGCCGCGACTCGCGCGAGCAGCCGGGCATGCCGCGTAGCCAAGGAGTTGTGCCATGTCCGTCGGTGCCCAAGCCCACTGGAAGATCGCGGCGGGAACACCGTGTTGGGTCGAGCTTGCGACAGCGAACGAGGCCTCGGCACGTCAGTTCTACGGCGAACTGTTCGGCTGGGACTTCCACGTCAAGCGTGATCCGGCGACCGCCAATCGCCGCTACGCGATCGCCCTACACGACGACCTGCAAGTCGCGGGCCTGTACCAGGCTGCCCGCGACCAGCCGACCGGTTGGAGCGTGCACCTGGCGGTGAACAGCACCGTCACCACGGCCGAGTGGGTGGAGCATCTCGGCGGCGCGTTGACCTTGGGCCCTGTCGAGATCCCCGGCAGGGGCAGAATCCTGCACGCGGTGGACCCCAGCGGTGCACCGGTGGTGTTCTGGCAGCCGCCGCACGATTGGTACTTCCCCGAGGGCAGGCCGGGCATGTTCAGTGGCGCCGACCTCAACACCCACGACGGTGCCAGCGCGGACAGCTTCTACTGCAGGCTCTTCGGGTTCAGCAGCAGGCAGATCGGCAGGGACGACATCGACTACGCGGAATGGCGGCTGGGCCGCGACCCGGTGATCTACCGCTATGTCATGGACCCGAGATCACAGGGCACCGTCCCGCCACACTGGATGATCTACTTCCACGCCCACCCAGCACGCGGGGCCGACGCCCTCGCCGGACACGCGCTGATGCTCGGCGGAAGCGTGGTGACCGAGCCGTTCGACACCCCGTACGGACGCACGGCCGTACTCGCCGATCCAGGTGGTGCGGTGTTCTCGATCATTGATCAATCGCGTCCGGTCGACACCGGAGTCGGCAGGGCCGAGGTCGACGACCCCTACGACGACTGACGAGGACTAGCGAGGACTAGCGAGGACCGGCACTGCCGCGCCCGGGCGGCGCGGGAGCGTAGTGTCCCTACAGCATGTCGGCTCGGCATGTCGGATCAGCGTTGCCTGCTTGACGGCGCTGCTTGACGACGCTGATTGACTCAGCCCGGGACGAACGCGCTCAGCAACAACCAGGACACCACGGCGGACGGCAACAGCGAGTCGAGCCGGTCCATCAGCCCGCCGTGGCCCGGCAAGGTGGTGCCCATGTCCTTGATGCCGAGATCGCGCTTCATCAGCGACTCCATCAAGTCGCCGAGTGTCGCGGTGAGCACGATCGCGGCCCCGAACAGCACGCCCTGCCACGCCTGCCCTTCCAGCAACAGCACCAGCGACAACGCACCCGCGAGGACACCGGTCGTCAGTGAGCCCCCGAAGCCCTCCCAAGTCTTCTTCGGACTGATCGACGGCGCCATCGGGTGTCTGCCCCTGAGCACACCCGCCGCGTAGCCACCGGTATCCGAGGCGACGACCACGATCATGAAGGACAGCACCCTGCCAACGCCGTCGTCGGGCGGCACCAGCATCGCGGCGAACGAGGCGAACAGCGGCAGGTAGGCGGCCGCGAAGACCGACGCACCGACGTCACGCACGTAGCCCTTCGCGCCGGCGGGCAGCCGCCACAGCAGGCACACCAGCACGGTGAGCACGAACGCCGTAACGGCGCCCTCGCGGCCGAAGGGCCACGCGAGCCAGATCATCGCCTGACCACCGACGAGCACCGGCACCAGCGCGATCCGGATTCCCGCCGCCTTACGGAAGGCGTTGGCCAGTTCGAACGTGCCAACGGCGATCGCGGCGGCGACGATCCCGATGAACACGTACCGCACGGTGAACAGCGAAACCAGGATCGCCGCCCCCAGTACCACGCCGACGGCGATCGCCGCGGGAAGATCTCGTCCCGCGCGCGACGGCTTCCTCCCAGACGGCCTCGCCGGTTCCGACGGACCGTCCGGCTCGGCGCGTTGGCCCTCCTCGCCGCCTTCGCGCCTCTGCTGGTCGTCGCTCACCTTAGTCATCAGACCTCGAGCAGCTCTGTTTCCTTGTGTTTCACCAGCTCGTCGACCTGATGCACGTACTTGTCGGTGAGGTTTTGCAGTTCCTTCTCGGCGCGGGCGACGTCGTCCTCGCCCGCCTCGCCGTCCTTGGCGATGCGGTCGAGTTCCTCCTTGGCCTTGCGACGCACGCTGCGGATGGAGATCCGCGCGTCCTCCCCCTTGCTCTTGGCGACCTTCACCATCTCCTTGCGCCGTTCCTCGGTCAGCTGCGGGATCACGACGCGGATGATGGTGCCGTCGTTAGTCGGATTCACGCCAAGGTCGGAGTCCCGGATCGCCTTCTCGATCGCGTTGAGCTGCGAGGCGTCGTACGGCTTGACCACCGCCATCCGGGCCTCGGGGATGTTGATGCTGGCGAGCTGGTTCAGCGGTGTCGGTGCACCGTAGTACTCGACGACGATGCGGGAGAACATCGCGGGCGTAGCTCTCCCGGTGCGCACCGACGACAGATCATCCTTCGCGACGGAAACCGCCTTCTCCATCTTCTCTTCGGCATCGAAGAGGGTCTCGTCGATCACGGCTACTCCAGGTGTGTGGGTGTACTGACGAGTGTGCCGATCCTCTCACCACTCACCGCCCGTGCGATGTTGCCCTCGGTGAGGAGGTTGAAAACGATGATCGGCATGTTGTTGTCCATGCACAGGCTGAAGGCCGTGGCGTCGGCGACCTTGAGTCCCTGTTCGAGGACCTCGCGGTGGCTGATCTCTTCGAACAGCTTCGCGCCGGGGTCACGCTTGGGATCGGCGGTGTAGACGCCGTCCACGGCCTTGGCCATCAGCACGACGTCGCAGCCGATCTCCAACGCCCGTTGGGCGGCGGCGGTGTCCGTGGAGAAGTACGGCATCCCGGTGCCCGCGCCGAAGATCACCACACGCCCCTTCTCGAGGTGCCGTTCGGCCCTGCGCGGGATGTAGGGCTCTGCGACCTGTCCCATCGTGATCGCGGTCTGGACTCGGGTGGGTACGCCCTCCTTCTCGAGGAAGTCCTGCAACGCCAGCGAGTTCATCACCGTGCCGAGCATCGCCATGTAGTCGGCCCGATCACGATCCATGCCACGCTGGGAAAGCTCAGCACCCCGGAAGTAGTTGCCGCCGCCGATGACGACAGCCATCTGCACGCCGGTGCGCACGACATCGGCGATCTGGACGGCGACGGAATGCACCACGTCAGGGTCCACCCCCACCGCTCCCCCGCCGAACATCTCGCCGCCGAGCTTGAGCAGCACCCGCCGGTAGCCACGACCGAGCTTGCCGCCGCCGACCTCGTTCATCTTCGCCTCCGCCGACTGTCGTGCTGGTGTGTACCGCGGTCTCTCACAACTGTGCCCCGCCTCCTGAACTGGCGGGAGACGGGGCACATGTGCCGTGCTCGGTCTACTGCTGGCCGACCTCGAAGCGAACGAACCGGGTCACGGTGACGCCCGCCGCGTCGAGCAGAGCCTTGACCGTCTTCTTGCTGTCGGTGACCGACGGCTGCTCGAGCAGGACCACGTCCTTGAAGAACGCGTTGACCTTGCCTTCGACGATCTTCGGCAGCGCCTGCTCGGGCTTGTTCTCCTCGCGGGCGGTCTGCTCGGCGATGCGCCGCTCGTTCTCGACCGCGTCCGCGGGCACGTCGTCCCTGGTCAGGTACCGGGGCTTGAGCGCGGCCACCTGCAGCGCCGCGTTACGGGCGGCGTCGGCGTCGTCGCCGGTGTACTCCACCAGCACACCGACCGCGGGCGGTAGCCCCGCACCCCGGCGGTGCAGGTAGGTGCTGACCTTGCCGTCGAAGACCGCCACGCGGCGCAGCTCCAGTTTCTCGCCGATCTTGGCGGACAGCTCCTGGATGAGCTCGTTCACGGTCTTGCCGTCGACCTCGGCGAGCTTGAGCTGCTCGACGTCGTCGGTGCGCGCCTGCTTGGCAGCCTCGACGATCTTGTCGGCGAGCTGGACGAATTCCTCGTTCTTGGCGACGAAGTCGGTCTCGGAGTTGAGCTCGATCAGCACGCCGCCGTCACCGGCGACGAGGCCCTCGGCGGTCGCTCGCTCCGCGCGCTTGCCGACATCCTTCGCACCTTTGATGCGCAGGTACTCGACAGCCTTGTCGAAGTCGCCCTCGTTCTCCTCGAGCGCCTTCTTGCAGTCCATCATGCCGGAGCCGGTGAGCTCGCGGAGGCGCTTGACGTCTGCCGCGGTGTAGTTCGCCATCGTGCGTGTTCCGTTCCTTCGTGAGGTCCGTGGGTGAAGTGGTCGACTTCGGTCAGGACGCCGTCGGCTGCCCTGAGGAGGCGCCCGCGTCGGAGCCCGCCAGCAGTTCCTGTTCCCACTCAGGCAGCGGCTCGTCCGTTGCAACACCGGGGGCCTGCGGCTTGTCCTCGCCCTCGGGGGCGGCGCCGTTGCGACCGGAGCGAGCCATCAGACCGGCGGCCGCGGCCTCGGCGACGACCTTCGTCAGCAGTGCCGCCGAGCGGATCGCGTCATCGTTGCCCGGGATCGGGTAGTCGACCTCGTCCGGGTCGCAGTTGGTGTCGAGGATCGCGACGACGGGGATGTTGAGCTTGCGAGCCTCGCCGACCGCGATGTGTTCCTTCTTGGTGTCCACGATCCACACCGCGCTCGGCACCTTGGCCATGTCCCTGATCCCGCCGAGGGTCTTCTCCAGCTTGTCCTTCTCGCGGGTGAGGGTGAGGATCTCGCGCTTGGTCAGTCCCTGGAAACCGCCGGTCTGCTCCTGCGACTCCAGTTCCTTCAGCCGCTGCAGACGCTTGTGCACGGTCTGGAAGTTCGTCAGCATCCCGCCGAGCCAGCGCTGGTTCACGAACGGCATGCCCACGCGCAGCGCCTCGTTGGCGATGGCCTCCTGGGCCTGCTTCTTCGTGCCGACGAACAGGATCGTGCCACCGTGCGCGACCGTCTCCTTGACGAACTCGAACGCGCGGTCGATGTAGGAGAGGGTCTGCTGCAGGTCGATGATGTAGATGCCGTTGCGCTCGGTGAGGATGTAGCGCTTCATCTTCGGGTTCCAGCGTCGAGTCTGGTGCCCGAAGTGCACGCCGGAATCGAGCAACTGCTTCATGGTGACGACGGCCATGGCCGGATCCGCACCTCTTCTGTGTTGAGCGTGTCGAGCGCCTGCCCGGCACGCGGGGCCGGTTGTCGCGACTGCCCGGGTGGCCAGCCGCCCTGGTGCCGTGCCGACACTCGGACCCGTTGCCGCATCTGCCAACCACGGGACCGCCGAGCGCCGTCCGTTCCGTTGCCCCTACCCTCGAATTCCCTCGAATTCCCTCGAATTCCGAGACCGGGCGGAACGCACACGTGCACGCGAAGTCAGTCTGTGCGTACACAGACCGCGTACGTGAGTGTACGCCGCACCCCCTGAGCCGCTCTAACCGGCGGCGCGTTGCCCGGTAGGCCTGTCCACATCCATCCGTTTCCCACCCGGTTGTCCACAGCCCAGCACATTTCCCCTCCACCCCATCCCCTGCTGCGCCACCGTGGGTTCATGCACGGATCTCCCCCAATCACCCAGAGCGGCCCACTGCTGGCGCTACTGGCCGCCCTGCTCACCTGTCTGCCCGCGGCGGCGCCGCCATCGGCGCCGGCGAAGGTCACGGGCACGACACCGCGGGCCGCGGTTCAGTCGCGGGAGCAGTTCGCGGCCGACCTCGGCAGACAGAGCCACCCCGGCTCGCAGTCCACCACACAGCTGACCCCACCACGATCACCCGCCCGGCCACCGCCCAGCGAGGCGGCGCGGATGCGCTCGCGGTGGCCACTGTGGCCTCCACCCCCGGTGACGCGTGGTTTCGACGAGCTGCCACATCCCTACGCGGCGGGGCATCGGGGCGTGGACCTGGCTGCCACCGCCGGGCAGCAGGTACTCGCGGCGGCGGACGGCACCGTCGTGTTCGCGGGCACGGTGGCGGGACGCGGGGTTGTGTCCATCGATCACGAAGGCGGGCTACGCACCACCTACCAACCGCTGCTGCCCACCGTGGCCGAGGGCGACCAGGTGACGGCGGGCCAGCCCCTAGGCACGGTCGTCGCAGGACACCCAGGCTGTCCCCAGCAGGTAGCCGCATGCCTGCACTGGGGGCTGCGCCGGGGCGAGGAGTACCTCGACCCGCTTCGCCTCGTGCTGGCTGGCCCGACTCTACGACTGAAACCGTGGCACCGGTGACCAAAAGCCCGCGGGTTCCACGCGGCCTCGCCAGCGTCTGCGCCGCCGACCCAGAGCATCACGTCAGGGACCTGCGCGCTGTCGCAGTACACAAGCCCGCGTTCAGGACACGTTCGCTCGCGATCTCCTCAGACGTGAGGGGTGCCTCAAGTCGGAGCGCACCGCGTGCCGATACAACCACCGCGTTCCGAACCCGAACGAAGCGCTCCCCGACACGCACCTCACGCCCCCGAGACAAGCATCGCGCCCCGGACCTGTGCGCTGCCTCAGTGCGACACAAATGTTCAAAAACCCAGCACAGCGCCCCGACACGGGAAGACCGCGCCACAACCCGAGCACCCGTCCCACCCCAACCGCAAACCCGACACAAGCAGGACGTTGCGGGACCGAACACCACACCCCGAAACGTGCGCTACCGCAGCACAGCACACATGTTCGGAACCCGAACACAGTGCCCCCAACGCGGTGAAAGCCACGCCAACCCGAGCACCACCCACAGACCCGAACACCGCGCCCACCAACGCGTGCTTCGACACAGGCCCACTCGTTCACAACCCGGGCACAGCGCTGCTCGGGGTGGCGCGCGGCACCACCGGAGTCGGGGTGCTCGGCTCAGGCGTTGGCTTGCTCGCCGAGTTTGGCACGCAGTCTGAGCACGGCTCGGGTATGCAGCTGGCTTACGCGCGACTCCGTGACGCCAAGCACCTTCCCGATCTCGGCCAGGGTGAGGCTTTCGAAGTAGTAGAGGCTGACGACGATCCGGTCGCGTTCGTTGAGCTGTGCGATCGCTTCGGCGAGCTGTCTGCGGTTGTCCCGGTCCTCCAGGACCGCAGCTGGGTCAACCGCGTCGGCGTCCGGCAGCGCGTCCACGGGTGAACCGCTCTCCCTGCCCGCTCCGACCAGGTCGTCGAGGGCCACGACGCTGGTCAACCGCAGTTGGCCGTACAGATCGCGCAGCTCCTGCAGTGTGATGCCCAGTTCGGCTGCCACCTCGGCGTCGGTCGGTGTGCGATGCAGCCGCGCTCCCAGGCGATCGAATGCGCGTTCGACCTCGCGCGCTCGGCTGCGGACCACCCGAGGAACCCAGTCCTGGGCCCGCAGGTCATCCAGGATGGCACCGCGGATGCGCTGCATGGCGTAGGTCTCGAACCGGAGACCGCGGTCGGGGTCGAACTTCTCGATCGCGTCGACCAGCCCGAAAATGCCGGACTGGATCAAGTCGGCGACATCGACGTGGTTGGGCAGGCCGGTGCCGACCCGGCCCGCGACATACTTGACGAGCGGAGCGTAGTGCAGCACCAGCCGGTCGCGAATCCGCTGGTTCGGGCAGCTGACGAACTTTCGCCACAGCGAGTCGATGGTTGTGTCGGCATCGGCGGCACCGTCGGACGAACCGCTCGCGGTATCGTCGGCAGGTCTGGTGAGCTGCGTGTTCACGGCGCGACCGTCTCCTTCGGGACGCACCCGCGCGCGTTCCGGGTCGGCCGAATCTCCACCGGCGTCATTGGGCACGGGGGTGGGTTCGGTCATGGATCGCCTTCAGCCGCTCGACGGTCACGTGGGTGTAGAGCTGCGTCGTGGCTAGCGTAGCGTGACCGAGCAGTTCCTGAACGCTGCGAAGATCGGCGCCGCCTTCGAGGAGATGGGTCGCCGCGGAGTGTCGCAAGCCGTGCGGCCCCATGTCAGTGGCCCCCGGCACCGCCGCCACAGCGGCGTGTACCACCCGCCTCACCGTCCTTGGGCCCACCCGCCTGCCCTTGGCGCCGAGAAAGAGCGCGGCCCCGGACGACTCGGTCGCCAGTAGGCGACGCCCGCCTTCGATCCATGTCCGAAGCGCGCGTTCCGCGGGTTGCCCGAACGGCACCATTCTCTCTTTGCTCCCCTTTCCCAACACGCGGACGACCCTGCGGTCGAAGTCGACGTCGTCCAGATCGAGTCCGCACAGTTCTGAGACTCGCACACCTGTGGCGTACAGCAACTCGAGCAAGGCATGATCACGCAGCGCGACCGGGTCCTGCTCCGCCGCACCGGATTCGGACGCGCGCAGCAGGCTGTTCGCCTGCTGCGGCCTGAGCAGCCCCGGCAGTGCGCGGTGCGCTCTGGGAGCGACCAGTCGGGCACCTGGGTCGAAGTCGAGTTCTCCCCTGGCGTGCGCCCACGCGGTAAACGTGCGCGAGGAAGCAGCACGGCGCGCGAGCGTGCTGCGGCTGCGGCCCGCGCTACGTTGGTCAGCCAGCCACGCCCTCAGCACCCCGACATCGAGATCGGCGAGTTCCCCGGCGCCCGCGACAGCGGCGCTGTACAGGAAGCCGAGCAACGAGACGGCATCGCCCACATACGCCCGGACCGTATGCGGGGAAAGACCACGTTCGGCATGCAGATGCCGTTCGTAGGCGGCCACCAGGGCGGCCGCCTCGGCGGGCAGCTCTGCCCGCGTGCGCGCCCGGCTCCCACCGCTCCCACGCACACGTGTCGCGCGCGTTGACGGTGCGCGACCATCTGATGACGTCATGCCAATGACGCTGAGGCACGCGGTCGCGCTGGTCAAGCATCGCCACACCGGCACGCTCAGGTCGAGATCATCGACATACCGCCACCGGTTCTGCCCAAAGTAGGAGCCGCTCCCCCAGCCGGATTCGCGAACGCCGCGCCACAGGCGAGTGATGCTTGACGGAATCAACGCCATGCCCCGCAAGCCAAGCGGCGATTCTGCGCCATACCGCGCCCGCAGACCGCACCGCGCACCGCAGATCGCACCGCGCACCGCAGATCGCACCGCACTCCGCACCGCAGACCGCAGACCGCAGACCGCAGCGCACCACGCCGGAGCACCGTAGCGCCGCCGCACCTGCACCACTGGTGGCGAGCCAAAGTGCTCGCCACCACTGTCGTCAGCGTGGCGGAGCCGCTTGGGCGAGCCTGACCGTGGGCTGCGCCATCGGTGCTGTCATGAGCAAGCCGGGGTTACTTCGGTCGCCGTAGGACGGCTAACGGCCTCCGCTGCCCCGACCCGGTGCCGACCTTGCGCGGCGCCAACCGCTTTCGCTTGGTATGGCGAGCCCGTCCAGTTCCAGCTTCGGCAGCAAGGCACGAACCCGAGCCAGCGGTACTCCCGATTCCGTCGCGACCTGCTCGGGTGCTTTGCCCGTGCGTTCGGCGAGTGCGTCGTGCACGCGCAGTCCGTCCGTGTCCAGCCCGTCGGTGGGCCGCTGTCCGGCCCCGGTACCGCGCTTGGCCACCGTGCCCAGTTTTCCCACCGTCTCCAGTACGTCGCCGGCTGAGGCCACCAGTGTGGCGTGTGATTCCCTGATCAACTCGTGGCATCCCACCGAGAGCGCCGATCCGACCGGGCCGGGCACGGCCATGACCACCTTTCCGAGCTCACCGGCAGTGGCGGCGGTGTTCCTGGCGCCGCTGCGCCTGCCTGCCTCGACCACGACTGTTCCCGCCGACAGCGCCGCGATGAGACGGTTACGTACCAGAAATCGGTGGCGGGCCGGTGTGGTGCCGGGCGGGTATTCGGTCAGCACGGTCCCTCGCTCGGCAACCCGGTTCAGCAAGCTCACGTGCCCGGCCGGGTAGCCTGCGTCCAGACCACAGCCGAGCACGGCCAAGGTCGCACCGCCTGCCGCCAGTGTCCCGCGGTGAGCCGCTCCGTCGATTCCGTAGGCCGCGCCCGAAACCACCGCATAACCAGCTTCGGCCAGCGCGTAGCCGAGTTCGGCCGCGACGTGCTCGCCGTACTGCGTCGCGGCGCGAGCCCCAACGACGGCCACAGCATCGGACACCATGGCGTCCAACCTGCCGCCACCGCGAACCCAGAAACCGAGCGGTGGGGCGACATCGCGTTGCCCCCGCCCGGTGGCGACATCGAGACAGAGCAGCGGCCATGCGGGCCACTCGTCGTCCTCGGGGATCACCAGCCTGGCTCCGAACTCAGCCGCCTCGTGCAGATCACGCTCAGCCAACTCCAACTCTCTGCGCGCGCCGGTCTCGCAGGCCACGGCATCGGGCACGTCACCACGTCGAACCAGCGCCGCAGCGCGAACCGGACCCCGTTCAGCTACGAACCGCACCAGCGCAGGGGCCGGAGGTTCGGCGACGCGCAGCAGGTACGCGCGCGCCAGCCGCTCAGTCCACCTGTCGGCGTCCCCGGCCGCCTGCCGCTGCGCTTCGCACATGGCCACCAACTCCTCCACGAACTTCCCTGCCCGCGTAACTCCGGCTCGTGCCTGCGCCTGCCGAAGGCGCATCCGGCGATGTCATCTCGTGCATGTCGCTCAGCCCCACGTCGTGGCCGCCTCCCGGCACACGCCGGTCCGTGCCAACCACACAGCAGCCACCGGTGCCGCAAGCACTCGCTGAACCGGCCACGTACACCATCTCGGCACCGGCCGCGCGCGGGGCCGTCGACGAGCCGGCCGGCGTTGCCACGTACCCGCCCTGCGATGCCACGACGGTCGCCAGGGCCGCGGCAAGTCGGGCGCGACCCTCCACTACTCCGGTCGTGCAGCTCGGTGGAGCCGACGGTCGCTGTCACCTGCCCCGTCCCGCTCAGGCTGCCCTGCGGTCGCGGAACTCCAGTGCCGCAGCTACATGGTCGGCGTCGGGGCACTGTGAGTCAGCGAGGTCGGCAAGGGTCCATGCGATCCGCATACACCGGTCGGCACCTCTCGCGGTGATGGCGCCGCGGTCGAGGCCACGATCCAGCAGTGCGGTCACCCTGCGAGGTAGCTTGAACTCCTTACGCAGCATCGGCCCAGGAACCTGCGCATTGGTGCGCCATCCGTGCTCCGCCCAGCGTTCGGCTGCACGCTGCCGAGCCCGCAGCACCCGACTTCGTACCTGTTCGGTGCTCTCGGGTTTGGCGTCGTCGTGAACCCGCATCGCGGTGATCGGCCGCATCCGCACTCGCAAATCGATCCGGTCCAGCAAGGGGCCGGAGAGTCTGCCCAGATACCGGCGCCGCGCTGCCGGAGAACACGAACAGTCCGTCTCGCGAGGAGGTGCGCACGGGCACGGATTGGTAGCCAGGACCAGCTGAAAGGACGCAGGGTAGCGGACGACGCCGCGCGCCCGGGCGATCCTGACCTCACACTCCTCCAGCACCGTACGCAGCGCCTCCAGCCGCTCACCGCTGAACTCGGCCGCCTCATCCAGGAACAGCACGCCTCGGTGAGCCCTGCTGATGGCTCCCGGCATCGCCAGACCGCTGCCACCGCCCACCAGAGCGGCCACCGAGATCGAATGGTGTGGCGCGACGAACGGAGGAACACGCACCAACGGGGAGGCCGCGTGCAGTGAGCCCTCAACGGAATGCACAGCTGTTACTTCCAGTGATTCCTCGTCGGAAAGGTGCGGCAGCAGTCCAGGCAACCGTTTGGCGAGCATCGTCTTGCCGACCCCGGGTGGGCCGACCATCAACAGGTGGTGTCCGCCCGCGGCCGCCACCTCCAGTGCCCACCGCGCCTCAGGCTGGCCCACCACGTCGGCGAGATCGGCGACCTCGGCGACCTCGTGATCCGTTGGAGCTTCCGCGGGCGCGAGTTCCCGCTCGTCCTTCAACCATTCGACCACCTCGAGCAGCCGTCCCGCTCCGAATACCTCGATGCCGTCGACCAGACCTCCTTCACCGAGTGAGTCGGCGGCGACGACAGCGCGCCGGTAGCCCGCGCCACGAGCGGCCAGCACGGCGGGCAGCACGCCTCGAACGGGACGCACCCGCCCGTCGAGGGCGAGTTCGCCGAGCAGCACGGTCCCGCTGAGCTTGGTCGCGGGCACCGAGCCGGAGGCGGCCAGCACGGCCGCCGCGATGCCGAGGTCGTAGCCGGAGCCGACCTTCGGCAGGTTGGCGGGCGATAGCCCGAGAGTGACAGCGCTTTCAGGCCACTTCTGGCCGCTGTTGCGCACGGCCGCCCGTACCCGGTCCTTGGCTTCCCGCAGTCCTGGATCAGGAAGGCCGACCAGTTTGGTACCTGGCATGCCCGCTCCGATGTCGGCCTCGATCTCGACCAACCTGCCGTCGATCCCCAGCAACGCGACCGACCAGGCACGCGCCAGCGCCATCAGAACGCTCCCGCGATGTGCCGCACTCTTGGTTCCGCGCCCGGTGGGCAGTCGATGGCGATCACGTCGAACCGCACGGGACACCACGCAACCCGGTAGGTCGCCAACCACCTGCCCGCCAGTCTGCGGATGCGTGCCTGCTTGTCGCCCGTGACCGCCTCCTCCGGAGCGCCGAAGCGCCGCCCGGACCGGGTCTTCACCTCGCACACGATCAACCGCTCGCCGTCGGTGGCGATGACATCCAGCTCGCCTTCCCGGCAACGCCAGTTGCGGCTCAGCACGGTGAGTCCCTGCCCACGCAGGTGCTCCGAAGCCAACTCCTCGCCCGTGCGACCCAGCGTGAGCCGCGATGGCCGATCCGTAGTGCGGACCAACCGCACAACGCTGGTCACCCACTTCACCCCCCGGTTCCGTCGTTCGTCCTTCGGCTACCGACGCTGCCAGCGCGCCGGTATCTCGGGCCACGCCGACACCGCCGCCCTGTGGACAACAGCGGTGTTGTGGACAAATCGGCGGGAACGGCAAGAAGCCGAACTCGAGGAACGGGTGACCGCGGCTAAGCTACGATCCCGTTACCGTCCAACCGGGATACCAATCAGCAGGACAGTCCCCCACATGCCCCACTTGCCGGACCTGCCCGGCTTGCCCCAACATGCCCGTCTTCCAGCCGCGTTCAGCGGGGCGCTATCGACACAGCGACCGCGGGTTCTCCCGTGCATGGCGGGCACTGGCCGTGCACCGGCGCGGTGGCGGGGATCAGCGCTCAGCCACCGAACGGGCCGTCCTCCGGCAGCCGCAGTTCCGGCTTGTCCAACTCTTCGACGTTGACGTCTTTGAACGTGATAACTCGAACGTTCTTCACAAAACGGGCCGGGCGGTACATGTCCCATACCCACGCGTCGGACATCCGCACTTCGAAGTAGACCTCACCGCCACTGTCACGCACCTGCACGTCCACGGCGTTGGCAAGGTAGAACCGCCGCTCGGTCTCCACGACGTACGAGAACTGACTGACGATGTCGCGGTACTCGCGATACAGCGACAGTTCCATCTCGGTCTCGTACTTCTCGAGATCCTCTGCGCTCATGAAATCCGAGCCCCTCCTCGCAAGCCGTTGTCGGCGGAAGCTCCATTCTCGCTCACTCGGGTGTCCCTGGCACGTACCGGCACGCTCGCGTGCAACGCCGCCGCGCTGAGCAGGACTTCACGAGGGGGGCACGCACCATGCCTGGCCGCGGCCTTGGCGACATTGGCGTACGACCAGCGATGCACCTCGCTGGGCCCGTACTCGGTCAGCGCGGCGCCGTGTTCCTCGGTCGTGTAGCCCTTGTGCACGTCGAAGCCGTACACCGGGTGCTCGTCGTGCAGTGCCGTCATGATGCGGTCCCTGGTCACTTTGGCAAGCACCGACGCCGCCGCCACGCAGGCCACCGCGCGGTCCCCCTTTACCACCGGCAGGCTCGGTGCGGGAAGCCCCGGAACCCGGAAACCGTCGAGGAGCACGTAGCCCGGCGCCGACGACAATCTCGCCACCGCGCGGCGCATCCCCTCGATGTTCATCACGTGGATACCGCGCGCGTCCACCTCGGCCGCAGAGATCACCACGATGGAATAGTCGAGCGCGCGCCGCACCACCCGCTCGTAGACCCGCTCGCGGGCCAATGGGGTGAGCAGCTTGGAATCAGTCAACTCCGGTAGGCGAGCGCCGTCACCGGGCCGCAGCACACAGGCAGCCACCACCAGTGGACCAGCGCAGGCGCCGCGCCCGGCCTCATCCACACCCGCCACCGGACCGAGTCCGCGACGGACCAGCGCGGCTTGCAGTGCCCACGAGGTGTCGCCGCGGATCACGGCGCGCGGTGGACGCGGAACGCTCGTGGAACCAGCGCTCACTGCGGTTACCGCCTTCGTGTGACCATCCCGTGCAATCGCGCGCCTGCGCGCCTGCCAAGCGCCAGGGTAGGCCACGCCGCCAACGCGCCCGCTCCCAGCGGCAGACCCTGCTGCCACGGGGAAGCCTCCAGCGCGGCGGCCTGCTGCTGCTGCGGATTGTGGTCGCTGACGACCCCCCAGCGGGAGGGCGGCAACACGATGAGCCTCGCCTTGCCGATGATGTTCTCGACCGGCACGGCACCACGCTCGCCGCCGCCGCCCTGGTACCGGGAGTCCGAGGAGTTGTTGCGGTTGTCGCCCATCACCCAGACGGTGCCCTTCGGCACGGTCACCGGCCCGAAGTCTCGCTGAACCGGCTCGCCCTGCCAGTAGATGTAGGGCTCGTCCAACGGCTGACCGTCCACTGTCACCCGATTGCGGTCGTCGCAACACTCTACGGTCTGCCCGCCGGTGGCGATAATCCGCTTGACGAAGTCACGCTCATCCGGTGGGGCTAGCCCGAAGGCGGACCCGATGCTCTGCAGGAACCGGGCGACGGCGTTGCCTGAGGACTGCGCGGGTGCGTCGTTCTCCAGCCACGCGTCGGGGCCACGGAACACCACCACGTCACCGGGCGACGGCTCACTGAAGTCGTAGGTGACCTTGTCGACCAGTATCCGGTCCGGCGTGCAGCCAACACAGCCGTGCAGCGTCTGCTCCATCGAACCCGACGGAATCATGTAGACGCGAGCCAGGAACTGTTGGATCAGAAACGCCAGCACGAGCGCGATGACGATCAGAATCGGCAGTTCCTTCCAGAAGGAGCGCTGCTTCTTCTGCTTTCGCTGCCAGCGCGCCTCCGCTTCGGAGGGACTGGTTTCCCCGGGCTCGTCACCGGACGCGGATCGCGCCGAACCGGAGCCGTCCGAACTCCCCTGTGGATCGTTGTCCTCGGGGCGCTGCGGCTCGTCTTCGGCGGCGTTTGAAGGCACAGGTTCGACCACGACGTCAGGCTACGGTAACCGGGCGATTACTTCAGGACGCGGAGGACCGTTCCCTGCGCTCCTTGATCTTGGCGGCCTTGCCGCGAAGGTCACGCAGGTAGTACAGCTTCGCCCTGCGGACGTCGCCGCGCTTGTCCACCTCGATCTTGGCGATGTTGGGCGAATGCACCGGGAAGGTGCGCTCGACTCCCACGCCGAAGGACATCTTGCGGACGGTGAAGGTCTCGCGGATGCCTCCGCCCTGGCGACGAATGACTACGCCGTGGAAGACCTGGTTGCGCTCGCGATTGCCCTCGATAACTCGGACGTGAACCTTCAGCGTGTCGCCCGGGCGGAAGTGCGGAATGTCGGAACGCAGCGACTGAGCGTCCAACGCGTCCAGGGTGTTCATCGGTGTCCGTCCTCGTCCTTGTGTGGCTTCACATCGATCCGGGCACGCGGCCGTACCTGACAGCGGGCGGCCCAGGAGCTCGGCGCATGATCACGTCGCGCCAACCGGTCAAGTATGGCAGATCAGCTCGATGCGCGGTCATCGGGCTCCCCGCGAAGGCGGTCGAGCACGGCGCGGTCCGCGCTGCCCAGGCTACCTTCCGGGAGTCGTTCCAGCAGGTCGGGGCGGCGTTCGTACGTCCGCTCCAGCGCCTTGTCCCTGCGCCACCGCTCGATCAAGGCATGGTTTCCGGAGCGCAGCACCTCCGGCACCGCCAGCCCGCGCCACACCTCCGGTCGGGTGTAGCTGGGACCTTCGAGCAGCCCGTCGGAGAACGAGTCCTGCTCGGCCGACACCGGATTGCCGAGCACACCGGGCAACAACCGCACGACGGCTTCGACGATGACCAGTACCGCGGCCTCACCGCCCACCAGTACGTAGTCGCCGATGGACACTTCGTCCACCGGTATCCGGCGGGCGGCGTCGTCGATAACCCGCTGGTCGATGCCCTCGTAGCGGCCGCAGGCGAACACCAGGTGCCGCTGCTCGGCGTAGCCGCGCGCGAGCTCCTGCGTGAACGGACGGCCCGCGGGCGTCGGCACGACGAGCCTGCTGTCCGGTGTGCACACCTCGTCGAGGGCCTCGCCCCACACCTGCGGCTTCATCACCATGCCGGGACCGCCGCCGTACGGTGCGTCGTCCACCGCCCTGTGCACGTCGTAGGTCCACTCGCGCAGGTCGTGCACTCCCACCTCGATGAGCCCACGGTCGATCGCCCTGCCCAACAGCGCCGCACGCAGTGGCTGAAGGTACTCGGGAAAGATCGTGACGACGTCGATCCGCATCAGGAGTCCAGCAGCCCTTCCGGCGGATCGATCACGACCCTGCCTCCGGCGACGTCCACCTGCACCACTATCGCCGCCACGAACGGCACCAGGGCCTCACGGTCGCCGCGATCGACGGCCAGCAACTCAGCCCCAGGCGAGTGAATGACCTCGCGCACGCTGCCGACCACCGTGCCGTCGGTCAGTTCCACACGCAGGCCTTCGAGTTCGTGGTCGTAGAACTCGTCCGGGTCCTCGATCGGCGGCAGATCGGCGGTGTCGGCCAGCAGCATCGCGCCGCGCAGCTCCTCGGCCGCGCTGCGGCCGTCCGCCTCGGTGAAGCGCACCAGCAGCCGCCCGCCATGTGGGCGGACGGCCGCCACGGTAACCCGTTTCGTCACGCCGCCTCGCAGGCTCGCGAGCAGCACCGAGCCCTGCGCGAACCGTTCCTGCGGTGAGTCGGTGCGCACGTCCACGGCCAGTTCCCCGTGAAGACCGTGCGCCTTCGCGACCCGGCCGACGACGACCTGCACGGTGCGGCGCTCAGCGGTCGGTGTCGATCACGTCGACGCGGACTCCCCGCCCGCCGACGGACCCCATCACGGTGCGCAGCGCCGTGGCTGTGCGACCCCCGCGACCGATCACCTTGCCGAGGTCGTCCGGGTGCACGTGCACCTCAAGAGTGCGGCCTCGACGTGTGGTGATCAGCTCGACGCGCACGTCGTCAGGGTTGTCGACGATGCCGCGCACCAGGTGTTCGAGCGAGTCGGCCAGGAAGCTCACGCCTCGTCGGCCTTCTTCTCGCCGTCGGCCTTCTCAGGCTTCTCAGACTTCTCGGCCTTCTCAGACTTCTCGGCCTTCTCGGCCTTGTCGGACTGGGCCTCGGCAGCCTTGTCGGACTTGTCGGCGTCGGCCTTCTTACCGCCGCCACGCTTCTTCTGGGTGGTGGCCTCGGTGGCGGGCTCCTCGTTGGCGGCAGCCAGCGCGGCGTTGAACAAGTCCTGCTTGGACGGCTTGGGTTCGGGCCTGCGCAGCTTGCCCTCCGTGCCGGGCAGCCCCTTGTACTTCTGCCAGTCGCCGGTGACCTCGAGGATGCGCTGCACCGGCTCGGTGGGCTGCGCCCCGACGCTCAGCCAGTACTGCGCCCGCTCGGAGTCGACCTCGATGAAGCTCGGGTTCTCCTTGGGGTGATACTTGCCGATGGTCTCGATGGCCTTGCCGTCCCGGCGGGTGCGCGCGTCCGCGACGACGATGCGGTAGTAGGGCGCGCGAATCTTGCCGAGGCGCTGCAGCTTGATCTTGACAGCCACGGGTGTGGGTACTCCTGTCGTTTCTCGGTACTCGGGTCGGGACACGATCCGAGTGGGGAGCCGGATCCGAATGCCCGCAGGTATGGGTGTCGCCCCGGCACGGTGAGAGGGCCCGGACCGGAGCGGGCAAGCCACCATTTTGCCAGACCGCCCAGCATGACCGTCCCCGGGGAGTGCTCGCGGCTGGCCAGCTCGATGTGACGGGCGCCCTAACCGTACCTCCATAGGCTGACCCCGTGGCTGGCATCCGGGGACTCGACCGACACCGCCGGAGACGGCTCACCACCACCGTGCCGCCCGCCGGGAGCACGGGTTGACCCTCACCTCCACGGGCTTGCTGGCCCTGGCGGGCCTCGCGGCGGGTCTGGCCGGCTCCATGGCCGGTCTGGCCTCACTGTTCAGCTACCCCGCCTTGCTCGCCGCGGGACTGCCGCCGATCGCGGCGAATGTGACGAACACCGTGGCGATGCTGTCCACCGCGGTGGGCTCCGCCGCCGGGTCGCGCGCCGAGTTGCGTGGGCAACGCAGGCGACTCGGCAGACTGCTCGGCATGGCCGTGCTGGGCGGCTCCGCAGGCGCCGTGCTGCTGCTCACCACCCCCACTTCGGCGTTCGAACTCATCGTGCCGTGGCTGATCGCGCTTGGCTCGGGCCTGCTGCTGTTCAGGGACCGGATACGGGATGCCGCCGACAGGGCGAGGACCGAGGGCGGGGAGGGTGGCTCGGCGGTGCCGTCGGCCGTGGCGGTGGTACTGGTCGCCGTGTACGGCGGCTACTTCGGCGCGGGCGCCGGTGTGCTGATGCTCGCCGTGCTGTCGGCGGCGGTGACCGAACCGCTGCCGGTGACCAATGCCGTGAAGAACCTCGCCACCGGCGCGGCCAACGCGACCGCGGCGCTCGCCTACGCCTTTCTCGCCCCCGTCGACTGGCTCGCCGCCGCTGTCCTCGGCATGGGCGCGCTGCTGGGCTCGTGGCTCGGACCCGCCGCCGTGCGACGGTTGCCGGAGCGGCCGTTGCGGATCAGCATCGCGCTGGCAGGGTTCGGCCTCGCCGCACACCTGTGGCTGTCCGCCTCGCCCGCGTAGGCCTACCCGCTCACAACTCCGAGCGTGGTGAGCAGGATCGCCAGTGCGGGCAGGAAGTTGTTCATCTGGTGGGCCACGATGCTGCTCAGCAGCCTGCCGGTGACCAGTCGCGCGAGTCCGATTGGTATCGCGATCACAAGCAGCAGCGAGGTGCGTAGCGGCTCGAGATGGCTCACCGCGAACACGGCCGTGGAGAGCACGAACGCCGCCAGCCTGCCCCACTTCTCCTTGCCCCACTCCAGGCGTTCGGTCGCGCCCCACAGCAGACCCCGGTAGATGATCTCCTCGCAGACGGGGCCCAGCAGCCACAGGTAACCGAACATCGCGATCGCCGCGGAGACCGACATCGGTTTGTCATGCACCAGCGCGCTGATCGCCGAGGTGGCGTTGTGCTCACCGACCACCTCGGTCCAGACGAGCACGCCGACGGTCGTGCACACCACGCCGAGCACACCGAACTTCAACCCGACCCGGACATCGTCCCAGCGCCACGAGAGGCGCAGATCGATAACCGGGCCGTTGCCTCTCAGCTTTGTTATCGCCAGCGCCGCCAGCGCGGCGAACAGCGTGGGCAACATCGTGCCGACCAGCACGTCCCCCACCGGCAGTGAAGCAAGCGAGCCCCGGCCGAGAAAGACCCCGACGAACGCCGCTGTCGCCAGCAGCACGGCCTCCACCAGCAAGAACGCCCCGAACCCCCATCGGTGTGACGGGTATTCGGGCACCGCGCGAACGTGGGGGGCGGACGTGGTCGGCTCGACGTCTGGCACCGGTTCTGGCGAGTTCGGTGACGTCACGCCGATCCTTCCCCCGTGTACCGGACACCTGGAATACCGTAGGCAGAGCCTACTGGCCGCACACGGTCGGTTACGACCCAATGAGCAGAAACAGCGCGGCGGGCAGGTTGTTCGTCGCGTGCGCCACCATGCTCGCCCCCACCCGCCCGGTGATGAGCCTGGCCGACCCGATGGCCACGCCCTGTGCGAGCAGGGCAACGGTACGGGCAGGCTCGCCGTGTAGCTGCGCGAACAGCAACGCGGTGAGCAGCAGGATCGCCCAGTTCGGAATGCG
Source organism: Saccharomonospora amisosensis (assembly GCF_011761185.1). NCBI lineage: Bacteria > Bacillati > Actinomycetota > Actinomycetes > Pseudonocardiales > Pseudonocardiaceae > Saccharomonospora > Saccharomonospora amisosensis. The sequence continues at coordinate 4,010,723 of NZ_JAAOYM010000001.1, forward strand.
GTAGTGCGCCAGCCCGTTCCACAGCGCGCCACGAAAGAGCAACTCCTCCGTCAGTGGCGCACCGACGACCACGACGATCGCGGCCAGCACGAGCCAACCGACCTCGGCGGAGACCCCGCGAAAGACCTCGGTCAACGGCCCTGACATCCGCTCGCTGCCGTAGATCTGAAGCAGCATCAGGTTGAGCAGGTAACCGGCGAGCAGGGCGAAGCCACCGCAGGCAAGCCCGACCTTGAGGTCTCGCCCGGTGGGCAGCAGCCCGAAGTCGGCCCGTACCCCGTTGCCCCAGCGCAGCGAACCCAGCCAGGGAACGAGCCCGAGCAGGATGTTGGGCACGAACGCGAGTAGCACCAGCGGCCCCAACTGCGGCAGCCGGATGCCCGTTGGGTCAGCGGCGTCGATCGTGGCCAGCGCGGACAACGCCAGCGAGACGGCGTAGTACCCGCCGAGCGCGAGCACGAAAGCCAGCAACCCCCAGTGGGCGCCGAGAACCAGGCCGGTCCTTACCGGCGGCACCGGCCGGTCGTCGCCCTCGCGCTGCACCAGGCCTCCCGCTGTGTCGTCGCGGCCCGTGACCAGCCGTCACGGCCCCCAACGCCACCATAAGTGACCGCGCGCTGTGTCACTTGATCACGGTTCCCCGCAGCACGATATGCAGGGGCCTGCGAAGCACGTCGAGATCCTGCCGTGGATCTGAGTCGAAGACGAGCAGGTCAGCGGGTGCACCGTCGGTGATCACGGGATGGCCGAGCCAGTCGCGGGCAGCCCAGCATCCCGAGGCCAGCGCCTGCTCAGTGCTCATGCCGGCCCGGTGCAGCGCCTCGAGTTCGTCCACCAGCCTGCCGTGGTCCACCATGCCGCCCGCATCGGTGCCCGCGTACACGGGCACCCCCGCGTCGAGAGCCGCGCCGACCATGTCGCGCACCCCGGCGTGCAGGGCTCGCATGTGCGCCGCGTAGGTGGGGTACTTCGTCGCCTGGTCGGCGATCCGGGGGAAGTTCTCGATGTTGATCAGCGTGGGCACCAGCGCCGTGCCGGTGCGAGCCAGCTCACCCAGCAGTTCACCCGACAGGCCCGTGCCGTGTTCGAGGCAGTCGATCCCGGCGCCGATCAGCCCGGGCAGCGCCGCCTCTCCGAACACGTGGGCCGTCACCCGAGCGCCCGCGTCGTGCGCGACACGCACCGCCTCTGCCAACACCTCGTCGGGCCACAACGGCGCCAGATCGCCCGCGGCACGATCGATCCAGTCGCCGACGAGTTTCACCCAGCCGTCCCCTGCGGCGGCCTGCTCGGCGACAGCCGCGGGCAGGTCGTCGGGTGAGTCCAGATCGATACCGAGTCCGGGGACGTAGCGCTTGTGCAGCGACAGGTGCCGTCCGGCGCGGATGATGCGTGGCAGGTCGTCCCTGCGTTGCAGCGGACTGGCGTCGATGGGCAGCCCGCAGTCACGGATCAGCAGCGTCCCGGCGTCACGGTCGATCAGCGCCTGCTCGGTGGCCTCCTCGAGCGTCGTCGGTCCGCCGACCCCGATACCGGGATGGCAGTGGGCGTCGACCAGACCGGGCAGCAGGAACGCTCCGTCAAGCGGCTCGGCGGGCTCGACGGGGGTGAAGGAAATCCGCCCTCCGGCGATCCAGACGTCCCGTTCCTCGCCCCCGGGCAGCACCGCGCCACGCAGGTGGTACATGTGCGACCTCGGCTACTTCTTCTTCGGCAGCTTCAGTTTCGCGGGATCGAAGCCGGGCGGAAGGTCATTGAGGCCGCCGCCGAGCTGGGACAGGTCGGGCATGCCACCGCCGCCTGCCGCGGGAGGGAAGCCGCCCGGCAGGCCACCGGGGAAGCCACCACGCACCTTGGGCTGCGTGGGACCGCGCCCCTTGCCCTTCTTGCCCTTCTTGCCCTTGCGGTTCTTCTTGCCTGCGCCGGGACCGCCGCCGAAGCCGAACCTGCCCGCCATCTGCTGCATCATCTTGCGGGCCTCGAAGAAGCGGTTCACCAGATCGTTGACGTCCCGTACGGCGACACCAGAGCCGCGGGCGATCCGCTGCCTGCGCGAGGCATTGATCATCTTCGGGTTGGCCCGCTCCTCGGGGGTCATCCCTCGGATGATCGCCTGCAACCGGTCCAGGTGCGCGTCGTCGACCTGGGCGAGCTGGTCCTTCATCTGCCCGGCACCGGGCAGCATGCCGAGCAGGTTGCCGATCGGCCCCATCTTGCGCACGGCCAGCATCTGTTCGAGGAAGTCCTCAAGCGTCAGCTCGCCGGCGCCGAGTTTGGCGGCCGCCTCCTCCGCCTTCTCCTGGTCGAACGCCTGCTCCGCCTGCTCGATCAGGGTGAGCATGTCGCCCATACCGAGGATGCGACTGGCCATGCGGTCGGGGTGGAAGACGTCGAAGTCCTCCAGCTTCTCCCCGTTGGAGGCGAACAGGATCGGCTGACCGGTGACGTGCCGCACCGACAGCGCCGCGCCACCACGAGCGTCGCCGTCGAGCTTGGTGAGCACGACGCCGGAGAATCCGACACCGTCGCGGAACGCCTCAGCCGTGGTGACGGCGTCCTGACCGATCATGGCGTCCACCACGAACAGCGTTTCGTCCGGCCTTACCGCGTCCCTGATGTCGGCGGCCTGCCGCATCATCTCCTCGTCCACGCCGAGGCGGCCCGCGGTGTCGACGACCACCACGTCGTGCTGGGCACGCTTGGCCTCGTCGATGGATCGCCGGGCGACGTCGACGGGGTCACCGACGCCGTTGCCCGGTTCGGGCGCGAACGTCGGAACTCCCGCCCGCTCGCCGACCACCTGAAGCTGGGTGACCGCGTTGGGTCGCTGCAAGTCGCACGCCACCAGCAGCGGCGCGTGGCCCTGCTTCTTCAGCCACATCGCGAGCTTGCCGGCGAGCGTGGTCTTACCGGAGCCCTGCAGACCGGCGAGCATGATCACCGTCGGCGGGTTCTTGGCAAGGTTCAGCCTGCGGGTCTCACCGCCGAGGATCGCGACGAGTTCCTCATTGACGATCTTGACGACCTGCTGGGCGGGGTTGAGCGCCTGCGAGACCTCGGCGCCCTTCGCGCGCTCCTTGACATGCCCGATGAAGGCCCGCACCACCGGCAAGGCGACGTCGGCCTCGAGCAGAGCGATCCGGATCTCTCTTGCCGTCGCGTCGATGTCCGCGTCGGAGAGCTTGCCCTTGCCGCGCAGGTTCTGCAGGACCGACGTGAGCCGATCGGAGAGTGTGTCGAACACGGGATGCACGCTCCAGCGGGTCGGTGGGTTCTCGGCCGGCTCGCGGGGCCGACGACATTCCAGGGTAGACGACCTTGACCGCCCGCCGGTCCGCCCGGCCGGTGTGTGCTCCCCCTACGCCGGCCGGGCGGCGGATCCTCGGCGGTTCCCGAGCGGTCCCGGTGACGTTCGCCAGACCCCCAGTACCAGGCGATCGGAACCGAACCGGGCAACTCACCGAGGCGCTTACCACCCTGCCGGGCGAGGAGGTTGTCACGGCAGCGTGAAGACACCGAGCACGCGTGAGTAGATCTACTCGTCTCGGTGCTCAGTGGCTGCCCTTCGGCGCCGCGCGAGCTTTCGACGCCGCCTTGCGGGCCTTACGCTCGGCCTGCTTCGCCTCACCCGCGGCCGCCTCTGCCCTGCTCACGGCAGTCCGCCGAGCGGCAAGTTGGTCGGTGTCGGTGCGCTGCTGGGCGTGTTCCCGCAAGGTCGCGAGTAACTCGACCACGCCCTCCTCCTGCGCGGGCTCGGTTGGCCGCGCCACGTCCGCGCCTTCCAGCCTGGCCTCGACGAGTGCGGAGAGCGCCTCGGAGTAGCCGTCGGTGAAACGGTGCGGCTCGAAGTCGCCGGACAGGTTCTCGATCAGGTTCGCCGCCGCCCTCACCTGCGCCATCCGCAGGTCCACGTCCTCGTGCAGGAAAGGGAAATCCGCACCGCGGACCGCCTGTGGCCAGTGCAGGGTTTGCAGTACCAGCACCTGATCGGCCACCCGCAGCACACCCAGCGTTTCGCGTTGCCGCAACGCCACTTTCACCACCGCCACCCGGTCCGCCAGCCGCAGCGCCTCGCACAGCAACACGTACGGCTTGTTGGCCGAGACCTCCGGCTCCAGGTAGTAGCTCTTGGCGTGCAGCAACGGGTCGATGTGCTCGCCGCGCACGAAGCCATGGATGCGGATCGACTCCGCGGCCGCGCCCGAAAGCGAGGCGAGTTCCTCCTCGCTGAGGACGACGACATCCCCGCCCGCCGACTGGTAGCCCTTACCGATCTCCTCGGCGGGCACCTCGGCACCGTCCACCTCGCAGACCCGCCGGTACCTGAGCCTGCCGCCGTCAGTGGTGTGAACCTGTATCAGGCCGGAGCCCGGCTCGGACGTGGCGCTGTAGGCCTTGACCGGGATGGCGAAGCTGCCGAGGCCGATGGTGCCCTTCCACACGGTGCGCATGTCCGAAAAGCCTAGTAAGCGCCTTACCGCGCTCGACAGCTACAAACGGGTGTGGCCACCCGCCATTTCGGCGATGGTCTCGACCAAAGGCTCGCTTTCGGTGAGCGCCTGCGCCGAACAGCCGAACGCCGTCGCCGCCGCCTGGAGTACCTCCGCGAGTGCGGCGAGGTCCGCGGTGGGCACCGCGGCCAGCGCCGGATCGGCGCAGCCTGCTCGCACCCGCCGCGCCAGTGCCTCGAGCGCCTCGGCGAGGTTTCGCTGCCCGCTCACCACGTGCCCGACGACAGCGGCGAGTTCCGCGAGCTCGACGCCGGGAGCGGCGGCCAGCGCCTCGGCACAGGCACGCAGGTGCGACGCGGCCACGCTCGCGGGCAACACCACCGGTTCCAGCTCGGCCATTCAACAACCCTTCGCCGCGTGCGGGATGTGGCCGACATCCTGCCATCGGCGCCGAAAGCAGGCGCCGCCGACACTCCGCCTCCTCACACGGCGGCGGCCAGCACGGCGCGCTCCACCCGTTGTCGCCAAGCCGCGTCCGGGTTGCCGTGACGCGGCCGGACGGCGAAGGAGTCCACCACCGCCGTGCCGAGTGTGGCCACCCGCGCCCAGCGAACCTCGGCCCGGCATTCCCGCAGCGCTCCAGCCACCCGGTACAGCAGGCCGATTCGATCGGCCGCGCGCAGCTCGAGCACGACGGTGCTGTGTCCGGACGTCTCCTCGTCGAACCACAGCACCCTTGGCACCGTGCCCGCCAGATTCGGCGACTCGTAGGCGCTTTCCTTCTCGGCCAGCTTCGCGGCCAACGGCAGGGTGCCCGCCACCGCTCTGGCGAACTGCTCACGTAGCAACGCGGTGTCCGGCGGCGAGCCGAACCTCGGCGACGCGGTGAAAACACCCACGTGGCCGCCGGGGTAGCTGCGCAGCACGGCGGAGTGCACCTGCAGTGAGTGCAATGCGAGTACACCGGCGGCCGGTACGAGCAGTTGCGATCCCTCCGGAACGGCGAGCACGACGTCGGTCAGCCTGCCGGAGATCGTGATGCGCACCTGGCCCTTGGCCGAACGCGCCGCGGCGGAAACCAGCTCCCGCTGGGTTTCGTCGATGGGTTCCGGTGCGGGCAACGGCTTTCCGTGTAGCAGTCCCCGGCAACGCTCGACCAGCTCGCCGATCAGCCCTGCCTTCCACTCCGTCCACATCCCCGGTCCGGTCGCCAGCGAGTCGGCACGCGCGAGCGCGTGCAACAACTCCAACAGCGCCGCGTGGCCGTCCATGGTCTTGGCGACCCGCTCCACGGTCTCCAGCTCGCTGATGTCGCGACGCGTCGCCGTGTGAGGCAACAGCAGATGGTGACGCACCATCGCCGACACCAGCGCGGCATCCGCCTCCTGCAGCCCGATCCGGGTGGCGACCTGTGCGGCGATACGCGCGCCCAGTTCGGAATGGTCGGTGTCGCGGCCCTTTCCGATGTCGTGCAGCAGTGCTCCCAGCAGCAACAGGTCCGGCCGCGAGACGGTGGTGGTGAGCCTGGCCGCCTCGACGCAGGTACGCACGAGATGGCGGTCCACCGTCCACACGTGCACCGGTTCGCGTGGGGGAAGGTCACGCACCGCGCCCCACTCGGGGAACAGCCGTGCCCACAGCCCCGTGCGGTCGAGTGCCTCCACCGCGTCCACAAGGCCCTCTCCTGCGCCGAGCAGGGCTGTCAGCGCCTGCCTCGCCTGCTGTGGCCAGGGCGCCCGCAGTTCGGGGGCCGAGTCTGCGAGGGTGCGTAACGTGCCGGGCGCGATGGGGTTGCCCGTTCGGGCCGACGCGGCGGCGACCCGCAGCAACAATCCCGGGTCGCGGGCGGGTATCGCGTCACGGGCCAGCGCCACCTCGCTGCCGTGCAACACCACCCCGTCGTCCAGCGGGGTGCGGCTCGGCCGCCGGGAGAAGCGACTCCCCGGCGGCTCGGCGGCCGACCGCAGCGCCACATCCACGGCGTAGGCGACGGCTCTGCCCGCGCCGGACAGTTTGCGAGCGAGGGAGAAGCGATCACCCAGCTCCAGTTCGCCTGCCACCAACTCGGCTTCGGCCACGCCGAGGACGTCGCGGTCGCGCCGAAGCTCCCTGCGCAGTTCGGTGCGCACGTCGAGCAGCAAGGTGCGGGCGGCCCGCAGCTCCTGCCCCGGCCGGTCACAAAGCTGCGCCACGGCGAACGCGTCGAGCAGCCCGAGATCGCGCAGGCCACCTCTGGCGTACTTCAGGTCGGGCTCCGCGGACTGTGCGAGTTCACCGCTTCGCCGCCAGCGGGCCCTGGTGGACTCGACCAGTTCCGGCAAACGCTTGCGTGCGGTGCGTCTCCAGTTTTCCCGCGCCGCTGCGACCAGCCGTTCGGTGAGCTCCTGGTCACCCGCGATATGGCGGGCGTCTAGCAGTCCCATCGCGGTGCGCAGGTCTTCGGTGGCGACCTTGAGCGCCTCGCCCGGTGTGCGGACCGAGTGATCAAGCCCAACCCTCGCGTCCCACAGCGGGTACCACAGCGCGTCGGCGATCTCGCCCACGTTCGGGTTCGCGTCGTGGACGAGTACGAGATCGAGGTCCGAGAACGGCACGACCTCGCGACGGCCGAGGCCACCGACGGCGACCAGCGCGACACCGGGTTCGGCGGTGTCGACGCCGGCCGCCGTGGCGGCTCTGCTCAACCAGAACTCGTACAGGTCGACCAGCGCGGCTCGCAGTGCCGCCGCGCCGAGCCTTCCGTGGTGACCCTCCAGCAGCCGGTTCGCCGCCTCGGCCAGCCCCCCTTCGACCACGGCAGCTTCCTAGAGCGCATCCGCGCCACGTTCACCGGTTCTGACCCTGATGACGGTGTCGACCGGACTGACCCACACCTTGCCGTCACCGATCTTGCCGGTGTGCGCGGAACTGACGATCGCGTCGATGACCTTCTCCACGTTGGCGTCGTCGGTCACCACCTCGACCTTCAGCTTCGCGACGAAGTCGACCGCGTACTCGGCACCGCGGTAGACCTCCGTGTGGCCCTTCTGCCTGCCGTAACCCTGCACCTCGCTCACCGTCATGCCGAGCACGCCGAGTTGTTCCAGCGCGGAGCGGATGTCGTCGAGCGTGAACGGCTTGACGATCGCGGTGATCAGTTTCATGACTTGCTCTCCTCGAGCTTCTTGGCGTTGCCACTCACCACGCTGGCGTCGACCGACGCGGGCCTGCCGCCCCTGCCGCCTGCGAAGTCGTAGGCGGTCTCGGCGTGTTCGGCCTCATCGATACCGGACACCTCGTCCTCGGCGCTGACGCGACCGCCGGTCACCGCCTTGACGATGAAGCCGAGGATGACCGCCACGACGGCCGAGTACACCATCACCGCGAGGGCGCTGATCACCTGAATGCCGAGTTGGTCGGCACCGCCGCCGTAGAACAGGCCGTTGACGCCGTCCTCACCCACGACGCTCGCCGTGGCGACGAAGCCGAGCATCACCGTGCCGACGAGGCCGCCGACGAGGTGCACACCGACGACGTCGAGCGAGTCGTCGTAGCCGAGGCGGTACTTCAGGCCGACGGCCAGCGCGCACAGCACACCGGCGGTGGCGCCGATCGCGAGTGCGCCCCAGGTGTCGACGTAGGCACACGCCGGGGTGATCGCGACCAGCCCCGCGACCACGCCGGAGGCCGCGCCCAGGCTGGTGGCCTTGCCGTCCCGCAGCCGCTCCAGCAGCAGCCAGCCGAGCATCGCGGCGCAGGTGGCCGTGACGGTGTTGACGAACGCGATACCGGCGACGCCGTCGGCGGCGTAGGCCGAGCCCGCGTTGAACCCGAACCAGCCGAACCACAGCAGACCCGCGCCGAGCATCACGTAGGGCAGGTTGTGCGGCTTCATGGCTTCCTTCGGCCAGCCGACCCGCTTGCCGAGAACCAGCACGAGGCCGAGCGCCGCGGCGCCCGCGTTGATGTGCACGGCGGTGCCGCCGGCGAAGTCCAGTGCACCCAACTCGCCGATCCAGCCGCCGTCGCCCCACACCCAGTGGGCGACCGGGAAGTAGACCAGGGTGGCCCACAACGCGCCGAACAGCAACCAGGCGCCGAACTTCATCCGGTCGGCGACGGCACCGGCGATCAGGGCGACGGTGATGATGGCGAACATCGCTTGGAAGGCGACGTCCACGGTGCCCGCGGTCGGATCCCCTTCCGGCGTCATGAGCCCGGAAAGGCCGATGAAGTCGAGTGGGTTGCCCAGCAACCCGCCGATGTCGCTGCCGTAGGCCATCGAGTAGCCGAACACCATCCACAACACACCGATGACGCCGATGGCGCCGAAGCACATCATCAGCATGTTCAGCACGCTCTTGGAGCGCACCATGCCTCCGTAGAAGAAGGCCAATCCCGGTGTCATCAGCAGTACCAGAGCGGCACTGGTGAGCAACCAGGCCGTATTTCCTTCCACGCTTCTCCTCCTAGAGCCGTCGGCGAAATCAGCGATTGCGGCCAGCATCGGAAAGGCGTGTTGCGCTGAGGGACTCCAGAAGTTGCGTCGCTGTGAACCAAACCACCGGCGTTGTTACGGCTGCGTTTCCCAGTGCGGGTGCCGATTCGTCCGGTCCGGAAACCTCGTGGTCGAATATGGCCCATGACCTCGCCGAAGACCTCCGCGAAGTCGCTACCGTCCGCGGTCGTGGCGGCCCTTCGCTGCTCCGTCTGTGGCGAGCGGCTGCGGCATGGCGATCACTGGCTGCGATGCGACCGGGGGCATTCGTTCGACATCGCCCGGCAGGGCTACGTCAACCTGCTGCACGCCAAGATCCCCGCCAAGACGGCGGACACCGGCGAGATGGTCGCGGCGCGGGTGCGGTTCCTGGAAGCCGGGTACTACACGCCACTGGCCGACCTGCTTGCCGACCGCGCGGAGGAAGCGGGCTGCGACTTCGTGGTCGACGCGGGCGCCGGCACCGGCTACTACCTGGCGCGGGTACTGCGGCGCCTCCCCAACGCGATCGGCCTCGCGCTCGACGTCTCGGCGGCGGCACTGCGCAGGGCAGCCAGAGCGCATCCCCGCCTCGGAGCGGCCGTGTGGAACCTGTGGCAGCCGTGGCCGGTGTCTTCCGGCGTGGCCGACGTGTTGCTCAACGTGTTCGCTCCGCGCAATCCCGGTGAATTCCACCGGGTTCTGCGGCCGGGTGGCACGCTGCTGGTGGTCGCGCCGGGACAGCGCCACCTCGACGGGCTCGCCGACACCCTGGGGCTGCTGGACGTGGCCGATGACAAGCAGCGGCGCCTCACCGACGCGCTCGCGCAGGGATTCACCCCTCACGGAGAGGACCGGCTGGACGGCACGGTGACGCTCACCCCCGAGCAGGCCCGCGCGGCCGTGCTGATGGGGCCGAACGCGCACCATCTGCACCGGGGCGGTCTCGCCGCGCGCCTCGACGCGATTCGCGAGCCGATCGAGGTGACGACGTCGTTTCGGGTCTCGAGTTACCGCAGGCTCGGATGAGTACCAGGGTGCGGGCCACCGTGCTCGCGGACGACGCGTGGCTGGTCGCCGACCTGGAACGGGCGCGGCGGCTGTACGGGCGCGCGGGAGCGCGGGTGCTCGGCACCATCCGGTGGTACTCGGCCTCGTCGGTGCTCGTGGCGCCCGCGCTGGAGCCGTTCGTCCACACCGGGATCGCCAGAGACCCTTCGCTTGAGGCCGTCACGCTCGACATGCACCCCGACGGCCGCTACCTCGACGCGGAATCCGACCGGAGCCTCGAAGGCGGGATCGAACGGCTTGCCGAAGCGCTCGGTGCCGCGCTCGACGCGGCGATCAGCGCGGCGGCACGGGTCAGCGGCGCCACTGCGAGGTCGTTGTGGGCCATCGCGACCGACTCGGTGGCCAACCGGATGCTGTGGGCGGGTTCGGCCACAGCGGCGCCGGAGCGGGCGATCCGGCTGGCGGAGGCGCTTGCCGAGGCCGTAGGCGGCCCGATGCCCCGGCCGCGGTTCGAGTTCGTCGGCGAGCGACCCGTGGTGCGGCGCTGCTCGTGCTGCCTGATCTACGAGGCGAAACTGCCTGAAGTCCAAAAATGCGCGAGCTGTCCCCGGCAGCCACCGCAGGAGCGTGCCCAGCGGCTGCGCGCGCTGCTGGGCTGACCGCGATCCTTGGGCGAAGCGGGTTGTTCGCCTAGGGTGAATCGCGATGAGCGAACGTGATTGGGGTTTTCGCACCCGCGCGCTGCATGCGGGAGGCACACCTGACCCCGAGACCGGCGCGAGAGCGGTGCCGATCTACCAGACGACCAGTTTCGTGTTCGACGACGCCGCCGACGCCGCGAACCTGTTCGCGCTGCAGAAGTACGGCAACATCTACAGCCGCATCGGCAACCCCACCGTGGCCGCGTTCGAGGAGCGGATGGCGAGCCTGGAAGGCGGGATCGGCGGCGTGGCCACCGGCAGCGGGCAGGCCGCGGAGTTCCTGACTTTCGCCGCGCTGGCCGAGGCAGGCGAGCACATCGTGTCGGCAAGCGGTCTCTACGGCGGCACGGTGACCCAACTCGACGGTACGTTGCGACGCTTCGGCATCGACACGACGTTCGTCTCCGAGACGGATCGCGACAGCGGCGAAAGCTTCGCCGCCGCGATCACCGGTAAGACGCGCCTGCTGTTCACCGAGGTGATCGGCAATCCAAGCGGGAACATCGCCGACATCGCCGCGCTGGCAGACGTCGCGCACGCGCACGACATCCCGCTCGTCGTGGACGCCACGCTGGCCACCCCTTACCTGTGCAGGCCCATCGAGCACGGCGCGGACATCGTGCTGCACTCGGCAACCAAGTTCCTCGGCGGTCACGGCACCACGCTCGGCGGGGTCGTCGTCGAGTCGGGACGGTTCGACTGGGGCAACGGCAAGTTCCCACGCATGACCGAGCCGGTCGCCAGCTACGGCGGGCTTCGGTACTGGGAGAACTTCGGTGAGTTCGCCTTCTGCACCAGGCTGCGCGCCGAGCAGTTGCGCGACATCGGTGCCGTGCTCTCGCCACACTCGGCGTTCCTGCTGTTGCAGGGCGTCGAGACGCTGCCACAGCGCATGGACGGCCACGTCGCCAACGCCAAGGCGGTGGCCGAGTACCTCGCGGCCGACCCTCGGGTGGCGTGGGTCAGCTATGCCGGGTTGGCCGAGCACCCGCATGCCGACCGGGCGCGGCGGTACCTGCCGCTCGGCCCCGGTGCGGTGTTCTCGTTCGGCATCAAGGGTGGCCGCGCCGCGGGCGAGCGGTTCGTGGAGTCGGTGGAGCTGCTCTCCCATCTCGCCAACGTCGGCGACGCGAGGACGTTGGTCATCCATCCCGCTTCGACGACACACCAGCAACTGTCCGACGAGCAGTTGCGGGCGGCCGGTGTCGGTCCCGATCTGATCCGGCTCTCGGTGGGCCTGGAAGACCTCGACGACATCCTCTGGGACATCGACCAGGCGCTGGGCAAGGCGGTGGCGGCATGAGTATCGACCCGAATCCGAACGGGTGGACCTCGCCGACGGCTCGGCAACGGCAGGCCTTGCTGTCGCGCACCGAGTCGGTGACTCTCGTCGGAGCATCGGCCAACCCCGCGCGCCCCAGCTACTTCGTGGCCACCTACCTGCTGTCCTCCACCCGTTACCGCGTCAACTTCGTCAACCCCAGGCTCGACGAACTGCTCGGGCGGCCGGTGTACCCGTCACTGGCCGACGTGCCGGGCGGAGTGGACCTCGTGAGCGTGTTCCGCAAGCCGCAAGACCTGCCAGGGGTCGCGGAGGAGGTCATCGCCGCCGGTGCGCGCACGCTGTGGTTGCAGTTGGGGTTGTGGCACGAGCCGGTGGCGGCCCGCGCGGCGCGGGCAGGTCTGGACGTGGTGATGGACCGCTGCGTCAAGATCGAGCACGCGCGGTTCGCCGGTGGGCTGCACCTGGCCGGGTTCAACACCGGGGTGGTCAGTTCCCGCCGCCGTCAGCCGATGTGAGGTCGGCGTCTCACGGTTGCGCGAGCATCGAGTGCAAGCGGCCTTCGTGGCCGGCATGCCGGTCGGGGTCAGCTTCGCTCGACCCGGTTGTGATTCGCCGATCGTGCCTGCGAGCACGTCGCCCCCGGCGGGCGGGCACTTCGGCAGTGCCGTTCGCCGGGGGCGAGGTCGCTACATCCAGCCCGTCTGCCCGCTCGCGAGGGCAACGGCGCGGTGGTTCACAACGGTTCGAACTCCACCACGTTGTCCAGCGCGGTGCCCATCGAGGCATTGGCCTCGCGCTCGATCATGATCTCCACCAGCACCGGGCGGCTGGTGCGCTCGGTTTCCTTCCTGGCCCACTCCAGCGCGGCCCTGATGTCACCGGGGTCGGCGATCCGGATTCCCGAGCAGCCGTAGGCCTCCATGATCTTGACGTTGTCGGTGCCGTACTCGTCGTAGTGCAGGTCGACCTCGAAGTTCATGTCGTAGCCCTGCTCGGCCTGCCTGATCAGGCCCAGGTACTCGTTGTTGAGCATGATCAACACGAACGGCACGTCGTACTGTGCCGCCACGGCGAGTTCCTCCACGAGGAACTGGAACGAGTAGTCCCCGACCACGCCCACCACCTCGGCGTCGGGGCAGGCCTTCTTGACCCCGATCGCGGCGGGGATCTCCCAGCCGAGTGGGCCTGCCTGCCCGCACACCTGGTAGTGCCGCGGCTTGTGCGTGCGCTGGAACTGTCCGGACCAGATCTGGTAGAGCCCGATCGCGGTGACGAAGTAGGTGTCCTCGCCGTAGTAGTCGTTGATCTCCTTGAACACCCGAGGCGCCTTGATCGGGATGGTGTCGAAGTCCTCCCGCCTTGGCAGTTCCTCCCGCAACTCCGCGATCCGGTTCACCCACACCGCGGGGTCCACCAGCGCCGCCCTGTGCTCCGCGGCCACCTCGAGTGCGTCGAGGAACGAGCCGACGTCGGAGACGACTCCCAAGTCCGGTCCGAACACCTTGCCGATCTGGGTCGGCTCGACGTCGACGTGGATGAACTTGCGCTCACCCCGGTACACGTCGAGCGCGCCGGTGTGGCGGTCGCCGAACCGGGCACCGAGCGCGAGCACCAGGTCCGACTCCAGAAAGGCCGCGTTGGCCCACCGTTGCGAGGTCTGGATACCCGCCATGCCCGCGAACAGCGGATGGTCCTCGGGAAAGCTGCCCTTGCCCATGAGCGTGACACCCACCGGCACGCCGAGCCGCTCCGCCACCGCGCGCAGTCGCTCACTCGCGTCGGCGAGTACCACCCCGCCACCAGCGAGGATCAGCGGCCGTTGCGCGGCAAGCAGCATGTCCAGTGCGCGTTCCACCCGTGCGGGCGAGGGTCCGGGACGCACGACGGGCAGCGGGGAGTCGATCGTGGAGTCCCACTCGATTTCCTGCTTCTGCACATCCAGCGGCAGGTCGATGAGCACCGGGCCGGGGCGGCCCGACCTGGCGATCCGGAACGCCTCCCGAAAGATCCACGGTGCCTGAGCCGCTTCCTTGACCTGCACCGCCCACTTGGTCACCGGGGTGGCGATCTCCACGATGTCGACGGCCTGGAAGGCTTCCTGGTGCAGCTTTGTGGACACCGCCTGCCCCGTGATGCACAGGATCGGGATGGAATCGGCCTGCGCCGTGTAGAGCCCGGTGATCATGTTCGTGCCCGCGGGGCCGGACGTGCCGATGGCGACACCCACCTTTCCGGTGGTGCGGGCCCAGCCGTCGGCCATGTGGGTGGCACCCTCCTCGTGCCTGACGATCAGGTGCTCGATGTCACTTGCCCGCAGCGCCTGGTAGAGCGGCAGGATCGCGGCGCCGGGGCAGCCGAACGTGGTGTCGACCCCCTCCGATGCCAGCACATCGACGACGGCCTGCATAACGGGAACTTTCGGCATCCTCGTCTCCTCACGCCCTGCCGGACAGTTGCTCGGTGACCTTCAGCAGTGCCGAATGGTCGAGCGAACCGTGACCCATCGCCCTTGCCGCCGCGACCAACTGGGTGACCAGACCTGTCATCGGCAGCGATACGTCGGCCTGCCGCGCCGCGGCCATCGCGATTCCCATGTCCTTGTGGTGCAGATCGATCCGGAAACCTGGCTCGAACCGCCTTGCCACCATCGATTCGCGCTTGAGGTCGAGAATGCGGTTGGCCGCCAGCCCACCGGCGAGCACGTCCAGCCCGGTACCCGCGTCGACACCGCAACCCTCCATCAGCACGATCGCCTCGCCGACGAGCGCGTAGATGCCACCGACGACGAGCTGGTTGGCGGCCTTGACGACCTGTCCCGCCCCGTGCGGTCCGACGTGGACGATCGTCTTACCCATGGCTTCCAGCAGCGGTTTGGCTGCGGCGAAGTCCCAATCCTCACCCCCGACCATGATGGACAGGCTCGCCTGCTTGGCTCCCGCCTCGCCTCCCGAAACCGGCGCGTCGAGCACGCGGATGTCCTTCTCCGCCGCGACCTTGGCCACCTCGATCGAGGTCTCAGGCCTGATCGTGCTCATGTCCACGAGCAACGCGCCCGGTTTGGCCGACTCCAGCACCCCGCCCTCGCCGAGCACGACCTGTTCCACCTGCGGGTGGTTGGGCAGCATCGTGATCACGACTTCGGCGCCGTCCACGGCGTCGGCCACGGACTTCGCCGCGCTACCGCCTGCCGCGACGAGCTTGTCCACCGCCTCCGGCACCACGTCGTAACCGCGCACGGTGTGCTCCGCCGCCGCCAGGTGTGCGGCCATCGGCGTTCCCATGATGCCGAGCCCGATGAATCCGATCTTCACAACGCCCTCCGTTCACGCGGCAACCAGTGCAGTGATGACTGGCTGTCGCTGGTCGGCTTGTACTCCAGTCCCACGTATCCGGCGTATCCGGCTGATTCGAGAGCGGCGAGGTAGCCGTCGATATCGAGTTCCCCCGAGCCCGGCTCGCCTCGTCCCGGTGCGTCGGCCACCTGCACGTGGCCGATACGGCCCGCGTACTCGTCGATCACGCCGCCGAGGTCATCGCCGTTGACGGCGAGGTGGTAGAGATCGGCCAGCAGCGTGACGTTGGCCCTGCCCACCTTGTCGAGCACGGCTACCGCGTCGGCCGCGGTGTGCAGCGGGTACTTCGGTGCCGCCGAGAGCGGCTCGAGCACGACCTGGCCACCGATGGGCTCCACCGCGCCGGCCAGGTGGTCCAGAGTGGACAGTGCCAGTTCGTCCTGCTGAGCGGGTTCGACATCGTCGATGCGGTTGCCGTAGAGGGCGTTGAAGGTGCGGCAGCCCAGCCGCCCCGCGATATCGATCGCGACATCGACGCTGTCGTGAAACTCGGCTTCCCTGCCGACCCAGGACACCAGGCCCCTGTCGCCCGCGGGCATGTCACCCGCGAAGAAGTTCAGCCCGACCAGCCCCACACCGGCATCGGAGACGGCGTCGACGAAGGCATCGACGTCGGCGTCACCCGGCACGGCCTGCTGGAAGGGCCACCAGAACTCGATCGCGTCGAACCCGGCCTGCCTGGCCGCCTCGGGCCTTCGCAACAGCGGAAGCTCGGTGAACAGCATGGACAGGTTGACGTCGTAGCGCAGGCGGTGCCGCGCGCTGGACTGCTCAGCCATGAGGCCACACGCCCCTTCGAGGCAATTTTGAGGTAATTTCGCGATACGAAATTAAGTTTTCGTACTATGACAGTAGCTGGCGCTGCTGGGGAACGTCAACGGTCGGGACGTGAGCACACCGGGGCGCCGCTTCGGCGGCAGCGAGGTTTCCGCTCGGTCCATTTCGGACCGGCAGGGGCATCGGAAGGTGGTCAGGTGGGTCAACGGCGGCCCGGAGCAGGCCTCCTCGCGGTCGGCGAGGTTCCACTACACCGCTCAACCGAAGGTCGCAGCCGACCGAAGCTGATCGGCCGCGACAGAAGGGCCTTTATGCCCTGCTCAGGGGTCCCCCCTCTGGTGGAAGGTCGAGGCAGAGAAAAACATCCGCCGCGGCCGGAGGTCATGATGACTCCCACGATCGAGATCCAGAACCTCGCCGAAGCCGAGTGCCTCGGTCTGATGCGCTCACAACCGGTCGGCCGGCTGGTGTTCACGGAGAACGCCCTGCCCGCGATCCGCCCGGTGAACTACGTGCTCGACGGCCGCGACATCATCGTCAAAGCGTCTCCGGAAACGTGGATCAGCAGGCTTGCCGGCTCGGTCGTCGCCTTCGAGGTGGATCAGATCGACCCGCGAAGTCACACCGGTTGGAGCGTGGTGGTACTCGGCAAGGCGGAGTTCGTGACCGACATCGACCAGCTCGTTCGGCTCAGCGACCCCAACCACCGGCCCTGGGCACCTGGCAGACATGACCGCTGCATGCGGCTGCGGGCGGCGGAGATCACCGGCCGGAGACTGGCGCTTGCCGCCTGAACCAGGTCAGGCGAACGGGCGCACCTCGACACCTGCCTCGGCAAGCGCCTCACGCACCCGCCTTGCGAGTTCGACGGCTCCCGTGGTGTCGCCGTGCACGCAAAGCGACCGTGGCCGCACGGTGAGGACGGTCTCGTCGATGGCGGTAACCGTGCCGTCTGTGGCCATCCGTACGCTGCGCTTGACCACCTCGTCCGGCTCATGCAGCACGGCTCCCGGCTCGCGGCGGGAAACCAGCTTGCCGTCCGGACCGTAGGCCCTGTCGGCGAAGGACTCCGGCACGGTGGAAAGTCCGGCATCTTCGGCCTGCCGCAACAACTCCGACTCGGGCAGGCCGAGCAACGGAAGCCCCGGGTCGTAGCGGCGGACCGCCTCAACGACGGCGGCGGCCTGTTCCTCGTGGGTTACCACTGCGTTGTAAAGCGCGCCGTGCGGCTTGACGTAACGCACCTTCGACCCGGCGATCCTCGCGAACCCGTCGAGTGCGGCGATCTGGTAGATGACGTCGTTGACCAACTCGTGCGGGTCCATGTCGATGAAGCGTCGACCGAAACCGGCCAGGTCGCGGTAGCCCACCTGGGCCCCGATCACCACACCCCGCTCGGTGGCCTGCTCGGTGACCCGGCGCAGCACCGACGGATCGCCCGCGTGGAACCCGCAGGCGACGTTCGCGCTGGTCACAACGTTCAGCAGAGCCTCGTCGTCGCCGGAGAACCACGCGCCGAATCCTTCGCCGAGGTCGCTGTTGAGGTCGATCACCACGTCAGCCACACACCAAGCGTAGTCTCATCTCGTGCCCGAAAGGCACGGTCGAGGCCGGCGGCACGGCGGCGCAGCACGCTCGTGCCACCGGCGTCAGGAACTACTTGATGCGCTCGTAGGCGGGCAGCGTCAGGAAGTCGGCGAACCGCTGCGCGAGCGCGACCTCCTCGAACAGTTCAACGGCCTGGCCCAACAGATCGGCGGGGATCACGTCGGCGAGTTCGGAACGCACCTGCCCGAGTACCGAACGCACCAGTTCCTCGGTCACCTGCTCCCCGGTGTCCAGCCGCACCCCGTTGCGGACCCACTGCCACACCTGCGAACGCGAGATCTCGGCGGTCGCGGCGTCCTCCATGAGGTTGTGGATGGCCGCGGCACCGTTGCCGCCGAGCCACGACGCGATGTAACGCACACCTACATCCACGGCGCCGCGCAGCCCGGCCTTGGTGGCGCTACCTTCCGTCGCCTCGATGTCCAGCAGTTGCTCGGCGGTGACGTGCACGTCCTCACGCAACCGGTCGACCTGGTTCGGCTTGTCGCCGAGCACCTTGTCGAACTCCTCGCGGCACAGCGCCACCATGCCCGGGTGCGCCACCCACGACCCGTCGAAGCCGTCGCCTGCTTCCCTGGCCTTGTCGTCGCGGACCTTCGCGAAGGCCTTTTCGTTGACCTCCGGGTCCTTGCTGGGAATGAAGGCGGCCATGCCACCGATCGCGAAAGCGCCCCGCTTGTGGCAGGTGCGCACGAGCAGTTCGGTGTAGGCCCGCATGAACGGCGCCGTCATCGTGACGCTGTTGCGGTCGGGCAGCACGAACTTCTCGCCCGCGTCCCGGAAGTACTTGATGATGCTGAACAGGTAGTCCCAGCGGCCCGCGTTCAGCCCGGAGGCGTGTTCGCGCAGTTCGTAGAGGATCTCCTCCATCTCGAACGCGGCCGGGATCGTCTCGATCAGCACGGTGGCCCGGATGGTGCCGTGGTCGATGCCCAGCGCACGCTCGGCGTGGGTGAACACGTCGTTCCACAACCGCGCCTCGAGGTGGCTTTCCAGCTTCGGCAGGTAGAAGTACGGCCCGCTGCCGCGCTGGAGCAGTTCCTTGGCGTTGTGGAAGAAGTACAGACCGAAGTCGACCAGCGCTCCGACGGCTTTGTGGCCACCGATCTCGAGGTTGCGCTCGTCGAGGTGCCAGCCGCGCGGGCGAACCACGATGGTGGCGTGCTCGACGTCGTCGCGCAGCGCGTAGTGCTTGCCGCCGCTGTCCAGTTCGATGGTGCCCCTGATCGCGTCGGAAAGGTTCACCTGACCGGACACGACATTGGCCCAGTGCGGAGTGTTGGCGTCCTCGAAGTCGGCGAGCCATACCTTCGCGCCCGAGTTGAGCGCGTTGATCGTCATCTTGCGGTCGGTGGGGCCGGTGATCTCGACCCTGCGGTCGCGCAGGGCGGGCGGCGCCTCGGCGACCTGCCACTGCGACTCGCGGATCTCGCTGGTCTCCGGGAGGAAGTCCAGCCTGCCGGTGCGCTTGGCCTCCTCTCGCCGGTGCGCGCGAGCCTCGAGCAGCTTGTCCCGCGTCGCGGCGAAGGCGTCGTGAAGATCGGCGAGGAACCGCAGCGCTTCCTGCGTCAAGACCTCGTCGCCACGCTCGACGGCAGCGCCGAGCACGCGAACATCAGACATGCGAACACCCCAAAATAACGATCGTACTGTTTTATATCTCGGACTATAGTTTCTACATTGCGGAAGCTCAACGCGAGAGGAGTCAGTGTGGCGGCCGAGAGATCAACTGGCGGCGGCGTGCAGTCGCTCCAGCGGGCGTTCGAGCTGCTCGAGCGGCTTGCCGACACCGGAGGTGAGGCGAGTCTCTCGGAGTTGGCGACGTCCTCGGGACTACCCATGCCGACGATCCACCGGCTCATCCGCACCCTCGTCGCGCTCGGCTACGTGCGGCAGAACGCCAACCGCCGCTACGCGTTGGGAGCACGGCTGATCCGGCTCGGCGAGAACGCGAGCCTGCAGTTCGGAACCTGGGCGCGGCCGCTGCTGACCGAACTGGTGGAGGAGGTCGGCGAGACGGCCAACCTTGCCGTGCTCGAACGCGACGAGGTGGTGTACGTCGCACAGGTCCCCTCGCGCCACTCGATGCGCATGTTCACCGAGGTGGGTCGCAGGCTGCTGCCGCACGGCACCGGAGTGGGCAAGGCCATACTCGCCCACCTGCCCGCCGACGAGGTGCGGACGCTGCTGGAACGCACCGGGATGCCTTCCTACACCGAGCACACCCACACCGACCCGGACGCGTTTCTCGATCACCTGGGCATGGTCGCCAAGCAGGGCTACGCACTCGACGAAGCCGAACAGGAACTCGGTGTTCGCTGTCTCGCGGTACCCGTGCTCGGCGCCCCGACCCCCACCGCCGTTTCGGTGTCCGGCCCGGAGGGCAGGCTCACCGATGACGTCGTTGAGCGCATCGCACCGATCGTGCGGCGCATCGCGGCCGAGCTGTCACAGCAGCTCTCCGCCCGCGACCTCACCGCGTGACAGCCACGCACTGCGTGGCTTTCAGTCGAGCAGCGCGTCGACGAAGGCCGCTGCCTCGAACGGCGCGAGGTCGTCGGGTCCTTCACCGAGGCCGACGAGCTTGACCGGGACCCCCAACTCGCGCTGTACCTGGAAGACGATGCCGCCCTTGGCCGTGCCGTCGAGCTTGGTAAGCGCGATCCCGGTGACGTCGATGACCTCGGAGAACACCCGTGCCTGGGCGAGCCCGTTCTGTCCGGTAGTCGCGTCGAGGACGAGCAGCACCTCGTCCACCTTGGCCTGCTTCTCAACCACCCGCTTGACCTTGCCCAACTCGTCCATGAGTCCGGTCTTGGTGTGCAGCCTGCCCGCTGTGTCGATCAGCACTGCGTCGGCTTGGGCGTCGATCCCACGCTTCACGGCATCGAACGCCACCGAGGCAGGGTCAGCTCCTTCCTTGCCACGCACCACCTCGGCGCCCACCCGCTCCGACCAAGTCTGCAACTGGTCGGCGGCGGCGGCACGGAACGTGTCGGCCGCCCCGAGCACCACGCTCCTGCCCTGCGACACCAGCACCCTGGCGAGCTTGCCGGTCGTGGTGGTCTTACCGGTGCCGTTGACGCCGGCGATCAGCACCACCGCGGGCTGCTTCGTACCGTCCACCGTGTGCGGGAGCGCACGCACCGCGCGATCGGAGTCGGTCCCCAGTGCTTCGGTGAGTACTTCGCTCAGCAGCGCCCTCGCATCTTCAGAGGTACGGACACCGCGCGCGGACAACTGGGCGCGCAGCCGCTGCACGATCTCGGTGGTGGTCGACGCACCCAGATCCGCGACAAGCAGTGTGTCCTCGACGTCCTGCCAAGAGTCCTCGTCGAGGTCGCCCGCGCCGAGCAGGCCGAGCAGGCTCTGTCCCAACGCGGAGCGGGACTTCGAAAGCCGCCCCCGTAGCCGTTCGATACGCCCCTCGGCGGAGGGCACCTCCTCGGGTTTGGGCTCCGGCGGCGCGGGGGTTGCCTCCGGCTCCGGTGCCGGTCTCGGCTGCGGCAGCGTCCGCTCCTCGGGCAGCGTCTGCTCCTCCGGCAGGCCGACATCGACCACGCCCCGCCGCGATGCGTCCCTCGGCACCGCCGCGTCGTCGCCGATTCCTGGTTCACCGTCGGTTTCGGTGCGCTCCTCGACCGGATGCCGGGGTGGTGGCTCCTCCCCGCCAGGGGCGAGCGCTATGCCGCCGCCCGCCTGGTAACGGCCTCCCCTCGGCTTCTCCTCCCGCTCGCGCTCGAGGCTGATCCTGCGGTTACGCGCGATGATCAGCCCCGCGACCAGCGCCACCACCACGACGGCGGCAACAGCGATGACGATCCACATCAAGGTGTCAGACACGGTTGCCATCCTCGCATCCGTCGTCGTCGCAGGCAGCGTGCCCCTGATCGGCGCGGTGAAGGGTCCACCTCGGATACGAATTTCGCGGCAAAGATGCACCGAAGCCTTGCGCGGCGCCCGCACTGTGGACTAGACCACTGCCGTGGTAGCTGGCAGCGTGGCCCTGCGGGTCGTCGGACTCATCTCCGGAACGTCGGTCGACGGCATCGACGTAGCGGTGGCGGAGTTCTACCGCGACGGTGACCAGTTGGTGCTCGACCCGCTCGGAGCGCTCGAGTTCGATTACCCGGCGGACCTACGCGAGGAGCTGCACGCCGCGCTACCACCGTCCGGCTGCGACGCCTACACGCTGACCAGGCTCGACACGCTGGTCGGCCAGGCTTTCGCCGAAGCGGCCGACACCGGGGTGCGCAGGCTCGCCCTCGGCCGAGCACACCTGGTCGCCTCACTCGGCCAGACCCTCTACCACTGGGTTGAGCGCGGCACCGCACTCGGCACGCTGCAACTGGGCCGACCCGCCTGGATCGCCGAACGCACCGGCCTGGCGGTAGTGGCCGACCTGCGGGCAGCCGACATCGCGGCGGGTGGGCACGGTGCGCCACTGGCCGCCACGCTCGACGCGCTGTGGCTGCGCACACACGCCGAGGAGGCGGCGAGGCCGGTGGCCGCCCTCAACATCGGCGGCATCGCCAACCTCACCGTCGTTCACCCCGACGGCTTTGTACTGGCCTACGACACCGGGCCCGGCAACGCGCTGCTCGACGCCGCCGCTGCCGAGGTGACCGGCGGGGCACAGCGAAGCGACCTCGGCGGCGCACTCGCCACGCGCGGGCGTGTTCGCCCGGACCTGCTACGACGCCTACTGGCGGAGCCCTACTACTCGCTGCCGCCGCCCAAGTCGACAGGCAAGGAGGTCTTCCACTCCGGCTACCTGCGCGAGGCCACCGAGGGGCTGCCGCGCGTCACGGGCCCCGACCTGCTGGCCACGCTCACCGAACTGACCGCGGCGACGATCACGGCCGAATGCGGCAGGCATGGCGTCACCACCGTGGTGGCCTCCGGTGGCGGCCTACGCAACCCCGCGCTGGTCCGCGCGCTCGGTCGTGACCTCAACCTCGTGCCCAGCGACGAGTTGGGCCTGCCCGCCGACGCCAAGGAGGCCTACCTCAGCGCCCTGCTCGGGTGGCTCACCTGGCACGGGTTGCCTGCCAACCTGCCGAACGCGACCGGAGCACGTGGCTATCGGCTGCTCGGCAGCATCACGCCCGGGCTGTCACCGCTGGACCTGCCTTCGCCTTCGCCGCCCGTGCACCGGTTGCGGGTAGTGCGTAACGTTTCGACACGCTAGGAGATGCCAATGCGCGCACTCGATCTCGCGATCATCGCGGTCTTCCTGGTGGGCACACCGCTGCTGGGGATCGCGTTGAGCGGAAAGCAGCGCACATCCACCGACTATTTCGTCGGCAGCAGGCAGGTGCCGTGGTGGGCGGTGACGTTCTCCGTGGTGGCGACCGAGACCTCCACGCTGACCGTCATCAGCGTCCCCACCGTGGCCTACCTCGGCAACGTCACCTACCTGCAGCTGGCGATCGGCTACCTGATCGGCAGGGTGCTGGTCGCGTTCGTGCTGTTGCCCAGGTACTACACGGGCAACCTGGTCAGTGCCTACGGCTTCCTCGGCAAGCGGTTCGGCAACGGGCTGCAGGGAACGGCCTCGGTGACGTTCCTGGTCACCAGGCTGCTTGCCGACGGGGTGCGGCTGTTCGCCACCGCCATCCCGGTCAAGCTCGTGTTGGCTGGGCTGGGGATGGACGTGCCGTACTGGGTGATCATCGCGGCGATCGCGGTGTTCGCGGTGATCTACACCTATCTCGGCGGCATTCGGGCCGTGATCTGGGTCGATGTCGTGCAGATGGGCATCTACGTGCTCGGCGCCGTGGCCGCGGTTGTGGTGCTGGCGGGCAAGCTGCCGGACGGCTGGCTGGCGAGCGCCTTCGACGCGGGTAAGTTCCAGTTCTTCGACTTCTCGCCGGACCTGCTCACCAACCCCTACGCCTTCGGCACCGCCGTCGTGGGTGGCGCACTGTTCGCGATGGCCTCCCACGGCGCCGACCAGTTGATGGTGCAGCGACTGCTGGCCTGCCGCACGGTCAGGGACAGCCAGAAGGCCGTCATCGCCAGCGGCGGTGTGGTCTTCGTGCAGTTCGCGCTGTTCCTGCTCGTCGGCGCCATGCTGTGGTCGTTCTACCGTGGCGCGAGCCCGGAGGCTCTCGGCCTGGCAGCGACCGACGAACTGTTCCCCAGGTTCATCGTCGAGCAGTTGCCGTCGGGGCTTTCCGGACTGCTCATCGCCGGCATTCTTGCCGCCGCCATGAGCACGATCTCCTCGTCGCTCAACTCGCTGTCCACTTCGACCGTGAGCGACATCTACCAACACGTGACGAAGCGGCGGCTACCCGACGAGGTGGTGCTCAGCAGGGCGAAACTGTGGACGCTGCTGTGGGCCGGGGTGTTCGTGCTGTTCGCCTCAATGTTCACCAGCACCGAGCAACCGGTGGTGGAGGTGGGGCTGAGCATCGCGAGCTACACCTACGGCGCACTGCTCGGCGCCTTCTTCCTCGGCATCGTGGTGAAGCGGGCACGGCAGGCCGACGCCATCGTGGCCTTCGGCTGCACGATCGCGGTTTCCGCCACCTTCGTACTGGGCATCGAGTTCACCGTGGACGGAGAGCCGACCTCGCTGGCCTTCCCGTGGTACGTGCCGCTCGGTGTGCTCGTGACGTTGCTGGTGGGTGGGCTGCTGTCGCTGCGTCACTCCTCTCCCGACCCCAAGACACGACAACCGCAACACCAGGAGGCGGCCTAGAACCGGGCTAGACGCTCACCGCGTCGGCGACCGAACCGACGAACCTCGCGCGGCCGTCGGGCTGCCACTCCACCGGCACCCCCAGCCGCGTGGGTGGCCTGCGCAGCGACTCGGGAAGGTCCTCGCCGGAAACCCGCGCCAGCCGCGTCCACCTGCGGCGGATCTCGCCGAGGCGCTGCGCACCGGCGAGCAACTGGTCCCATTCGGGCACCGGGATCGCGGAGGCGGCACCGTCGAGCACCGCCTGGTCGGCGGTGGCCCAGGTGATGGGTGAGGCGTCGAAACTCCACCAGCGTCCGCTCCACGGCGCAGCGACGAAGCCGTGCAGCACGCACGGGATGCGCTGCCCGGGAACGAAATGGGTCTGCTCGCGGGCGTGGAACGTGACGAGGCGGTAGGCGAACTCGGGCGTGGCCGCTGGATCGCGGGAGATCTCGCCGAGCACCAGCATCCGCACCGTGTCGTCGGCCTGCTCCATGACCATGCCGGGAGCGAGGGGTCCACCGCGGAAGGGTTTGGTCGCGTTGCTCGCGATGAGTCCTCGCACGAACAGCAGCAGCCCGACCAGCGCGGCCAGCACTCCGAGCAGTATCCCCCACCAACCGCCGTCCACGATGGACCACGCACCGAGTGCCATCAGCCCGCACCCAACCACGATCCCGATCGCGAGCCACATCGCGCGCCGGTACACATTGGGGCTACTTTCCCGCAGGTGGACAGGGTCGATCGGGGCGTCGAAGTACCGTCGCGGGTCACCCGCGGGCCAACCGTCGTCTGCCATGCAGGGCATCTTGGCAGAACAGCGGCCGCCACGGGACCCTCCCGAACAGATCGCGAGTCCCCCGCCCATGCCCGCGAGTCCCCCGTTCCTGCCCGCGAGTCCCCCGTTCCTGCCCGCGAGTTCTGCGTTCCGATCTGAACGCACGCGCGTTGCCCGGCCGGTCGGGTGGGCCCTAGGCCTCTCACCCCGAACCCGACGCCGGAGCGCAGAACTCGCGGACGACAGCGGGGGACTCGCGGACGACAGCGGGGGACTCGCGGACGACAGCGGGGTCAGGCGGCCGGGGTCGGCTGCTCGTCGTCCTTGCGCAGCCGTTGCGAGATGACCTGCGTGATGCCGTCGCCCTGCATGCTCACGCCGTACAACGCGTCGGCGATCTCCATCGTGGGCTTCTGGTGCGTGATGATGATCAACTGGGAGTTCGCGCGCAACTGCTCCAGCAACCCGATGAGGCGTCGCATGTTGGTGTCGTCCAGCGCCGCTTCGACCTCGTCCATGACGTAGAACGGCGACGGCCTCGCCCGGAAGATCGCCACCAGCATCGCCACCGCGACCAGCGACTTCTCACCGCCGGACAGCAACGACAGTCGCTTGACCTTCTTGCCAGGCGGGCGCGCCTCGACGTCGACCCCGGTGGTGAGCATGTCGTCCGGCTCGGTGAGCACCATGCGGCCCTCGCCGCCGGGGAACAGCACGGAGAACACGGTCTCGAACTCGCGGGCCACATCGTGGTAGGCACTGGCGAAGACCTCGAGGATCTTGTCGTCGACCTCCTTGATGACCGTGAGCAGGTCCTTGCGGGTCGCCTTGAGGTCCTCCAGCTGTGTGGAGAGGAACTTGTACCGTTCCTCCAGCGCGGCGAACTCCTCCAGCGCGAGCGGGTTCACCTTCCCAAGCAGCGCCAGGTCCTTCTCCGCCCGCTTGGCCCTGCGCGCCTGGGTGTCGCGGTCGTAGGGAATGGGCTGCGGCGCCATGACCGTCTCACCGCGTTCCTTGGCCGCCTCGTACTCGGCCAGTTCTCCGGCACCTGGAGGCACGGGAACCTCCGGCCCGTACTCGGCGACGAGGTCGTCCAGCCCGATCCCGAACTCCTCGGTGATCTTGGCTTCGAGTTGCTCGAGCCGCAGCCGCTGCTCGGCGCGCAGCACCTCGTCGCGGTGCACGGCGTCGGTGAGCTTCTCCAACTCGCCGGTGAGCTCGCGTACGCGTGAGCGCACCTGGGCGAGCGCGGTCTCCCTGCTTTCCCGCCTGCGCTGCACCTCGTCGCGCTCTTCGGAGGCAAGCCGCAGCGACACCTCGATGCGTTCGAGCGCGATCTCCCCGCCGTTGACGACGGCGGCTGCGATCTCCGCTCCTCGCTTCCTCGCGATCCTGGCTCGCTCGGCCCGCTCACGCGCCTGGCGCTCGGCCTCGGCGGCCCGGCGCAGCGAGTCGGCCTTGCCCGCGATGCCGCGTGCCCGCTCCTCCGCGGTCCGCAGCGCGAGCCGGGCGTCGACCTCCTCCTGCCTCACCTCGCTGAGCGATTCAGCGGCCTCGTCGCGTTCGGTGGTGTCAGGATCCTCGTCGACCGGTTGGTCCGAGACGGCCGCCAGCCGTTCCTCCAGCTCGTTTAGCTGGGTGAGGATGTCCTCCCTGTTCCGCTCCACCTTCGCACGCTGGTCGCGCAGCCGTTCCACTTCGGACTCCGCGGAGCGGGCCGCCTGTCGCAGGCTGCTGAGCCGTTCCGAGGAGCGCGCCTTTCGCACCTTGGCCTCGTTCAGCGCCTCCTTGGCCGCTGCCACCTCCGCCCTGCGATCCTGCTGGTCGGCGCGCGCGCCCTCCAACTCGGCCGCGGTGCGCTGCAGAACGCGCTCGGCCGCGGCGAGCCGGTCCTGCGCCTCGTCCACCGCGGCCTGGACCTCGATCACGCTCTCGTCCTTGGCGGAACCGCCCACCGCCCAGTGCGCTCCGAGCACATCGCCGTCCCTTGTGACGGCTGTGACTTCCTGGTGCTCCCGCACGAAGGCGCGTGCCTGGTCAAGCGAGTTGACGACAGCAACCCGTTCCAGCGCGCGCTCAACCGCGCCCCGCAGCGCGTCGGGGGCCTTGACCACGTCGCGAGCCCAGCGAGCACCGTCCGGCAGCGCAGGCCACCCCGCGGGAGCCGCCGCTTGCTCACCGCCGACGAGCACTCCCGCCCGCCCGGATTCGGTTTGCTTGAGGTGCCTGAGCGCGGCAACGGCGTCCTCACCGCCCTGGACCGCCACCGCGTCGGCGACCGGGCCCAGCGCCGCCGCGAGCGCCACCTCGTAGCCCGCGTCGACAGTGAGCAGGGCCGCGACGGAACCCA
Organism: Saccharomonospora amisosensis; assembly: GCF_011761185.1. Taxonomy (NCBI): domain Bacteria; kingdom Bacillati; phylum Actinomycetota; class Actinomycetes; order Pseudonocardiales; family Pseudonocardiaceae; genus Saccharomonospora; species Saccharomonospora amisosensis. Next base: position 4,038,184 of record NZ_JAAOYM010000001.1, read on the forward strand.
GCAGCCCAGGCAACTCGTCGGCGGCGGCGAGTAGTGCGCCCGCGCCGTCCTTGCGGTTGAGCCCCATGGACAGGGCGTCGACGCGGGCACGCTCGGAGGCGATGTCCCGCTCAGCGGCGCGTTCGGCCTTCACCAGTTCCTCGACCCTGGCCTTGGCCGCGTTGTTCGCCTCGACGGCACGGTCGTGCCGTTCGCGCAGCCCCGCGTCGTCCGACTCCTCGACGCCACCCTCCGCACGGGCGCGCTCGAGTTCCTCCGCGGCGGTCTCGGCTCTGGCCATCGCCTCGTCGATGCCGCTGGTGAGTCGCTCGATCTCCTCGGCAGTGGCGGCGCTCTTGCTGCGCAGCGCCTCTACCTGACCGCTGAGTTTGGCGATGCCCTCACGCCGGTCGGCGATGGCGCGTACGGCTGCCATGTGAGCCCGCTCGGCGGCCTGCACCACACGCTCAAGGTGCTCGCGCCGCTCGATCGTCTCCGACAGCACCGCCCTTGCCTGCGCCACCGCCTCGTTCAGCTCGTGTTCGCGCTCGGCGGCCCGCTCCGCCTCGGCGAGCAGTTCCTCCGGGTCGCGCCCGGAGCCCCCGGTCTCGACCTCCGAGGAAAGGTGCCGTTGCCGCTCGAGGGCCAGCCGCACCGTGCCGCGCAGCCGCTCGGCCAGCGCCGACAGCTTGTACCAGGTGTCCTGTGCGGCGGTGAGTTGCGGCGCGTCCTCAGCGAGGGCGTTCTCGAGTTCGGTCTGCTCGGACGTGGCCACTTCGAGGGCCTGCTCCACCTCGGCGCGGCGAGCGCGGGCGGCCTTCTCGTCGGCCTCCTCCTTCTCGATATCCCTGCGCTGGGTGACCAGGTCGTCGGCGAACAGGCGGAGCTTGGCGTCTCGCAGTTCGGACTGCACCACCTGCGCCTTGCGGGCGATCTCGGCCTGCTTGCCCAGCGGTTTGAGCTGGCGGCGCAACTCGGCGGTGAGGTCGTTGAGCCGGTCCAGGTTGCCCTGCATGGCGTTGAGCTTGCGCAGCGCCTTTTCCTTGCGCTTACGGTGTTTGAGTACGCCCGCCGCCTCCTCGATGAAGGCACGCCGGTCCTCGGGCTTGGACTGCAGGATCTCCGAAAGCTGGCCCTGCCCGACGATGACGTGCATCTCCCGGCCGATACCGGAGTCGGACAGCAGCTCCTGGATGTCGAGCAGGCGGCAGGAGCTGCCGTTGATCTCGTACTCGCTGGCGCCGTCGCGGAACATGCGGCGGGTGATCGACACCTCGGTGTAGTCGATGGGCAGCGCGCCGTCGCTGTTGTCGATGGTGAGGGTCACCTCGGCACGGCCGAGCGGCGCGCGGCCCGAGGTTCCGGCGAAGATGACGTCCTCCATCTTGCCGCCCCGCAGGTCCTTGGCCCCCTGCGTGCCCATTACCCAGCGCAGCGCGTCGAGCACGTTCGACTTGCCCGAGCCGTTGGGCCCGACCACGCACGTGATGCCCGGCTCGAACCGCAGGGTCGTCGCTGACGCGAAGGACTTGAAGCCCTTGAGCGTCAAGCTTTTCAGGTGCACGCGGCGTAGACCTTCCCCTCACGACTCCCGTTGCCGATCGAGGCGATGCTACCCGGGTGCGCGATGAGGTCGCGGTAGCCGGGCTCCGGGCGCGCCTTCACACCACCCCAGCGGTCACATCCGCCCCAGCAGTTCCACAGGGGACGCTTTCGCTCACCCGTTCGGACTACCGGAAGCAGGAAGTCAGCGTTCCACGAAGCCGTCGAGACCGCCCTTGGGGGCCGACCATTGCTCGGCGACGTGGTCCACCTGCCCTGGCGTGTCCGCCGACCTCAGCAGCGCGAGCAGTTGTTCACAACGGTCCTTGCTGCCCTCGGCCACGACCTCAACCCTGCCGTCGGCGAGGTTGGTAGCGCTGCCGACCAGCCCGAGTTCGAGCGCGCGACTGCGCGTCCACCAGCGGAACCCGACGCCCTGCACCTTTCCGTGCACCCAAGCGGTGAGGCGGGCCGCCTGCTGTTGCTGCACCACGTCCCCATCGTGCCGTACCTCGGCGACGCTGTGTGCACGGCCCGGCACCCGGCCCGCTCCTCGGTGACCGGCCGGTGATAATGTCCGCGCGAAGTGCGCCGGTTGGTCCAACCGTCAGCGACTCCCGAAGGAGCATTGCATGGCCCAGTCGCCAGGGTCGCAACCCCGCCCAGAGGTAGCACCTCCGAGCGAGCCCGAGGGACGGCTTTCCCGCACCGGCTACCTTGCCCTCGCCGTGAGCGGGCTCGTCGTTGTCACCGCCCTCGCCGCCGTCGCGCAGGTCCTCGCCCCGCAGGACTCGCCCGCCGAGGACCGGATGACAGCCCAGACCGGTCGCACCGACAACTCCGGTGCGACCGGAGGCGCTCAGGTGGTTCCTGGAGAGGCGGTGCCGGGGCAGACGACCGTGCTGGTCGACGGCGTTGCCGTTAGCGGCACCATGCCCCCCACCACCACATCTCGGACCACCACGGTCAGCGACAGTCCGGATCGCAAGACCCGCACGAGTGAGCAGCCGCCGCCGAGCAGAACCTCGCAGCGGCCGACGTCCAGCGGCGAGAACACCACGATCCCGCCCACGAACACCAAGCCGACGACGACCACAACGACCACAACGCCGTCGCCGACGTCCAGCGAAAATACATCGCCATCGAGTGGCTCGGGGAGCAGCACCTAGGAGACTTCGGGTAGCTGAAAGCCGCCCGCTGCTGTCACCCTCGCCGGTTTCGGCTTAGGCAACCGCATGACACCCCTTTAGCTTTCAATCTTCCCGCTAACGTCTGAGGCAAACAGAAGTTTTGCGTTCTCAGATATATCATGGGAAGTACTACGCATAAGGGGGTCCGTCGTGGACGAGCCGAGCACCGAGTTGCTGGAGAGCTACGCCCGGCTGCTCGATCTCGTACGCAGCGGAAAGGCCGACACTCGTCCTGCCCTCAGCCAGCGCACCGGACTCGGACGCACCGCCATCACCCAACGCACCAGCACCCTGCTGGACGCCGGTCTACTCGAAGAGGGCGAGCTGAACCCGTCCACGGGTGGCAGGCAGGCAAGAACGCTTCGCTTCCGCAAGGACGCGGGGCGCATCCTCACCGCGGAACTGGGCGCCACGAGCTTCACAGCCGGAGTCACCGACCTGATGGGAACTGTGCTGGCCAAGCGGCACCGCGACTGCGACATCGCGCAGGGACCCGACCCGGTCCTCGATGAGGTCGAGACCGTGCTTGAGGACCTGCTGCGCGAGGTCGGCGGCCGAAGTGACGAGGTATGGGGCGTCGGGATCGGCCTGCCGGGTCCGGTGGAGTTCGCCACGGCGCGGCCGTCCGAGCCGCCGATCATGCCGGGCTGGAACAACTATCCAGTCCGAGAACGATTCATCCGGCGCTACAACGCCCCGGTGTGGGTGGACAACGAGGTGAACCTGCTGTGCCTCGGCGAACTGCGCACCCCCGGCGCCGTCGCGGAACTCGGAGACCTGCTCTACGTCAAGATCGGGACCGGTATCGGCGCGGGCATCAGCAACGGCGGCAGGCTGCACCGAGGCGCACAGGGCTGCGCGGGGGACATCGGTCACGCCGCCGTCTCCGACGACAGCTCGATCGTCTGCCGCTGCGGCAAGACCGGCTGCCTCGAGGCGGTCGCAGGCGGTGCGGCACTCGCCCGCGACGGTGCGGAACTGGCCCGGTCGGGCAAGAGCCCGGCACTGGCGGCCGCCCTCGAAGCCAACAGCGCCGTCACCGGGGCCGACGTGACGGCGGCGGCGCGTGCGGGCGATCACCACGCCGTGCGGTTGCTGGTGAACGCGGGAAGGCGGATCGGCTCGATGCTCGCCACCATGGTCAACTTCTACAACCCGTCGACGATACTGCTCGGTGGCAAGGTCGCGGGCGCAGGAGATCTGTTCCTGGCGACCATCCGCGAAACCATCTACCGCCGCTCGCTGCCGCTTTCCACCCGCGAGCTGCGGATCGAACGGGCACGACTCGGCGAGGAGGGCGGCCTGATCGGCGCGGCCTATATGGTGCTGGACGAGCTGTTCTCGGTCCGCTACTTCGGGCTGTGGCTGCCGGAGGGCTCGCCAAGTGGCATGCCATGGCTGCACACGGCCAACGGCAAGGCCGGGTCCGGCAACTGAGAGGCGGCTGTGAATTCCGTCAATTCCGTCTCCTCGGGCACTGTTTTGCCGGATCGAAACGTTGTAGCGGGTGTAAGCAACCTAGTTTCGCCCCCGAGGTGAGAGCACATGACCACAGCGTTTTCGCCAGCAGCGTTCAGCAGAGCGCCCAGGATGCCGCAGCTGCCGACCATGCCGACCGGCTGGCCCATCGGCTCCTACGACACCTACGAGGAAGCGCAGCGCGCCGTCGATCACCTCGCCGACGAGAACTTCCCGGTGCACGACGTGACCATCGTCGGCGTCGAACCACTGCTGGTCGAGCGCGTCGCCGCCCGGCTGACGTGGGGCAAGGTTCTTGGCAGTGGCGCGATGTCGGGCGCCTGGTTCGGTCTGTTCGTCGGGCTGCTGCTGAGCCTGTTCACACCAGGCGCCGGGTTGCTTCCGATCCTGATCGGCCTGGTCTCAGGTGTGGCCTTCGGGATGGCGTTCGCCGCAGCCGGGTACGCCGCCACCCGTGGTCGGCGGGACTTCGTCTCACACAGCCAGCTTGTCGCGAGGCGCTACGACGTGCTGTGCCAGCCACGCAACGCCGAGAACGGCCGCGAGATGCTGGCCAAGTTCAACATGGGCAGCCACGCCACAATCTAGCAGCAGGGCCCTGCTCACCGCCGCTGCCGAGGCCTCGGCTGGCAACGCGGGCAGAAGAACGAGGAGCGGTTGGTGAACGCCTCCCGCCGGATCGGCGTTCCGCAGCGACCGCAGGGCACGCCCGCACGGCCGTAGGCCGCCAGCGAACGCTCGAAGTAGCCGGACTGTCCGTTGACGTTGACGTACAGCGCGTCGAACGACGTTCCGCCCACGGCCAACGCTTCGGCCATCACCTCGGCGGCGGCCGCGAGCACGGTGTCCGCCTGCCCGGTGGTGAGCCGGTCGGTCGGCCGCGCCCAGTGCAGTTTCGACCGCCACAGCGCCTCGTCGGCGTAGATGTTGCCGATACCAGACACCAGTGTCTGGTCGAGCAACGCGCGCTTCAGCTCGGTGTGCCGCGACCGCAGCGACCTGCTCACCGTGGCACGGTCGAACAGCGGGTCCATGGGGTCGCGGGCAATGTGCGCGATGGTCTCGGGCACCGGTGTGCCATCCACTTCGGTCAGCTCGGACAGTGAGAGCCCGCCGAAGGTGCGCTGATCGACGAACCGCAGCTCGGGCCCACCGTCGGCGAACCGGAACCGCACCCGCAGATGCGACTCGTCAGCGGTGCCTTCCGGCTGGACGAGCAACTGCCCGCTCATGCCGAGATGAGCCAGCAGAGCCGCGCCGTCGTCGAGGTCGAGCCACAGATACTTGCCGCGCCTGCGAGCGGCCGTGAGCTTCACGCCGACGAGCCTGGCCGCGAAGTCAGCCGCACCGGGGACGTGCCGCCGAACGGCCCTCGGGTGCAGCACGTCGACGCGGCAGACCACTCGCCCGCAAACGTGTCGCTCCAGACCCGCGCGCACCACCTCGACCTCGGGAAGTTCGGGCACGTGAGTCGCCTTCTCCTCGCCTATTCTTCGGGTTTGAGTTCCTCGGTCAGCGCGCGCCAGGCGAACTCGGCAGCCTTCTGCTCGGCCTCTTTCTTGGTCGTGCCCTCTCCGTGACCGAGGTCGCGCCCGCCGACGAACACGACGGCGCTGAACTCCTTGCGGTGGTCCGGACCGGTGTCCTCGACCTTGTACTCGGGGACGCCGAGACCGGCCGAGGCGGTCAGCTCCTGCAGGCTCGTCTTCCAGTCCAGACCCGCACCGCGCAGCGGCGCCTCGGCGAGCAAGCCGTCGAACAGCCGGTGCACTAGTTCGCGCGCCGTCTCGATGCCGTGCGCCAGGTAGGTCGCGCCGATGACCGCTTCCAACCCGTCGGCGAGGATGCTGGCCTTGTCCCGGCCTCCCGTCAGCTCCTCACCCTTGCCGAGCAACAGGTGGGCGCCGAGGCCGCCATCCCCCAGCTCGCGGGCGACGCCTGCGAGCGCGTGCATGTTCACCACGCTCGCCCGCAGCTTCGCGAGTTGCCCCTCCGGCAACTCGGGGTGCTTGCGGTAGAGGTAGTCGGTCACCACAAGGCCGAGCACCGCGTCGCCGAGGAACTCGAGCCGTTCGTTCGGTGGCAGCCCACCGTTCTCGTAGGCGTACGAGCGGTGGGTGAGCGCGAGCGTGAGCAGCTCGTCGTCGAGTTCGACGCCGAGCGCGTCAAGCAGCGATGCGGGATTCTCGGCCGGACCCGTCGGCGACTTACCCCCCATAGCGTGCGCCCTTAAGCTGGCTCGACAACCTGGCGACCGCCGTACTGGCCACAGGACGGGCAGGCGACGTGCTGCGGCTTGGGCTGCTTGCACGCGCGGTTGGGGCAAGCCACCAACTGCACCGGGCGCGCCTTCCACTGGGACCGGCGCGAGCGGGTGTTGGAACGCGACATCTTCCGCTTGGGGACGGCCACGACTGGGTCTCCTCATCAGGCTCTGCTCGCTGCGCGAGCGTGCTTGCGATCTGAGTCGAGCAGCTGCTCCTCAGCTTTGGTCGGAGCCGTTCGCCGTGTTGTCGCCGGGAGTGCTCTCCAGGCGCTCGACAAGCGCGGCCCACCGAGGATCTATGGTCTCATGCCCGTGTCCGGGCTCGAGATCGGCCCACTTCACACCGCACTCCGCGCACAGTCCCTCGCAATCCTCACCGCACAGCGGCACCAGCGGCAGGGCGAGCACGATCGTGTCCCTGACGAGCGGTTCGAGGTCGATCCTGTCGTCGACGATCCTGCTGACCTCGTCCTCATCCGTGGTGGCCTCGGTGGTGGAGTCGGGGTAGGCGAACAACTCCGTCAGCGCCACCTCCACCTCGTCGGCTATGGGGTCGAGGCAGCGGGCGCACTCACCGGAGGTTCGCGCCGTGGCGGTGCCCGTGACGAGCACCCCTTCCACGACCGACTCCAGCAGCAGGTCCACCGTGATCACGGAACCCTTAGGCACCGTGATCACGTCGGGGATGCCCATCGGCGTGTCGACCGGCAGCTCGCGTAGCAGCGACCGGCTGGAGCCAGGACGCCGGCTCAACTCATGGGTATCGATCAGCCAGGGGTTACGCGCATCGGCGCGCCCATGGGCGGCACTCTTCTCAGGCATCGGATTTCCGCACAGATCGATGTGTCAGGACGGCAGGGCGATCACACGTACCCGGCCTTGCTGGGTCCAGGGTACGTGAGTAGCGCCGATCAGTGGACCTGATAGTCGTATCCGGCTGAGCGAGCGTTCGGGTAGGGCACGCCCCGTAGCTGGTTGCGTCCCGAGTCGACCGTGCGCAGTGTTGCCGCCAGCAACTCGGAGAACTCGGCGAGCTTGCCGTCGACGTAGGCGTCGCACTCGACTCGCTGCCGATCGGCCTCGGAGTGCGCCTCGTCGACGATGCGTGCCGCCTCGCCGTGAGCGGCCTGCACCACCTCAGTCTGCGCGACCAGCAGGGCCTGCTCGTGCCTGCCCTCCTCCACCGCGCGGTCGTAGGCGTCGCGGCCCGCCTGCACCATCCGGTCCGACTCCGCGCGGGCGCGCTCGGTCAGGTTGCGGTACTCGACCTCGCCCTCGGCGATCGTGCGGTCGGCCTCGTCCCTTGCCTGGGCGACGATCTCTTCGGCCTCCGCGCGGGCCTGCGCGACCAGCCGTTCGGCCTCGGCGTTGGCCGAAGCCAGGGTCTGCTCCGCCTCCTCGCGGGCCTTCGAGACGATCTCGTCGCGCTTGTCCAGCACATCCTGGGCGTCGTCGACCTCGCCAGGCAGGGCGTCGCGCACGTCGTCGAGCAACTCCAGCACATCACCACGCGGTACGACGCAACTGGAGGTCATCGGAACCCCGCGCGCCTCCTCGACGATCGTTACGAGTTCGTCGAGCGCCTCGAACACCCGGTACACGGCAACTCCCTCGCGGCCACGGCTCCATCCCCACGTACAGCCTCCAAGTCTGCCCGGTCCGGGTGGATTTGCCGCGAAGGAGTGCCGTGCGGGCGTGTCAGCTGACGTCGATGAGCACGAAGCTGGCGTAGTGGTCCGCGGTGTAGAAGTACTCGCCCGCGTCACCGGTGACAATGCGCCGCGCCCCTCGGTCCGGGCTGCCGGGGGTCTCGACCGTGTACTCGTGGTAGTAGCCGGTGTCGCAGTCGGGCAGCAACCCCTCGCGGTTGTAGAACACGCCGCCGTCCTGCGGATACGGGAACGGCCCGCCTGCCTCGATGAGGTCGTAGGTTTCGCCTGCCTCCTCCGGCAGCTCCCGCAACGGCACCTGCTCGAAGGAGGAGGTGTCGCCGCACTCGGCGGAGGGGCTGAGTTCGGCGGCGGCCACGTTCGCGCCGCCTGCCACGAACGTGGCCAGGAACGCCAGTAAGATCGCGACGATTCGCGCAGAGTGGTTGGTCATTTTCGAACCGTAGCGAGTACGCGTGATCGCCGGGTGGCTTCCGGGTGAACTACTCCGGACACGGCAGCCGCTGGGCCAGCCGCTCGTTCACCACCTCGGGCACCATCTGGGAAACGTCCCCGCCGTAGATCGCGACCTCCTTGACCAACGAGCTCGAAAGGAAGCTGTAGGCGGGGTTGTTCGACATCAGCAGCGTCTCCACTCCGGAGAGCTCCCGGTTCATCTGCGCCATCTGCAGCTCGTAGTCGAAGTCGCTCACCGAGCGCAGTCCCTTCGCGATCGCCACGATGCCGTGCTGGCGGCAGTAGTCCACCAGCAGGCCGGGCCAGGAGTCCACCCGCACGTTCGGCAGCTTCTCGGTGATCTCGCGCAGCATCTCCATCCGTTCCGGAATGGAGAACAGTCCCTGCTTCTTCTTGTTGACCAGCACGGCTACGACGACCTCGTCGAACAGCTGCGCCGCTCGCTCAATGATGTCGAGGTGCCCGTTGGTCACTGGGTCATAGGAACCGGGACAGACCGCTCGCCGCATGGTGCGGACGCTACCAACCGGCGCACGGTATCGCCCGAGATGTGACGCACCGCTCGTTCACGGCTGTGCGGCGTGTTCGGCGAAGAACAGCGCGGTGTCTCCGTAGCGCTTCGACCGCACCTCGCGAAGCCGGTCCGGCCACGGCGGCGACCCGTTCCGCACCGCCCGCTCGACGATCACGAGCCCGCCGGCGGCAAGCCATCGGCCCGTGACGAGCGCGCTCAGCACGGTGGCGAGCACCTCCTCCGGCATGCCGTACGGCGGGTCGGCGAGCACCAGATCGAACGGCTCCTCCGCGGGCCGCGCGAGTACCGACTCCACCCGGCCGTGGCGCACGCTTCCGCCGAGACGAAGCGAGGTCACATTGACCCGCAACGACTCAACGGCCCTACGGTCGGACTCGACGAACAGCGCCGTCGCCGCGCCCCGCGAGAGGGCCTCCAATCCCAGCGCGCCGGAACCCGCGTACAGGTCGAGCACCCGCGCACCCTCGAGTTCGCCCGCCGCCTCCAGCGCGTTGAACAGCGCCTCACGCACCCGTTCCGACGTGGGCCTCGTGCCGTGCGCGGGAACCCGCAATACTCTGCCGCCCGCTCGGCCCGCGACGATCCTGGTCATCGTCGCATCCTCGCAAGCGGCGTGAGAAGCGGCGGGACGTGGTGATGCCGTTTCCCGAGGCGCGTAGAGTCGTTCTTCCCCTTTCCCGGCAATTGAGCTGCGAGGAGCGCTGAGTGTCGGAACCTCGGGTCAGACGGGCCGAGATCGCCAACGAACAAGTCCACGTCGACCGGGTGTACGCCCGGCTCGCGACACTTCGCGAACAGGCGGAAGCCATGCGCGCGAAGGGGTACGAGATCGGCCACGGCGCTCAGCGTGAGGCCGTATTCGAGCAGGCCTCGATGCTGTTCGAGCGCGACATGATGGTGCACCACGCCAACCAGACGCTGCAGACGCTGGACGCCGAATACGAGGGGCTGGTGTTCGGCAGGCTCGACCACCACGGCTCCGAAACCGTCTACGTTGGCAGGCTCGGCATCCGCGACGCGGAGTTCAACAACCTCGTCACCGACTGGCGCGCGCCCGCGGCGGCGCCGTTCTACCAGGCCACCGCCGAGGACCCGATGGCGGTGGTGCGGCGCAGAGTCATCCGCTGCTCCGGCCAGACGGTGCTGGATGTCGATGACGACGTGCTCATGCCCGAGGCCGTACCCGACGACATGCGGGTCGTCGGCGAAGGCGCGCTGATGGCCGCACTAGGCCGCGCCAGGGGCGACCGGATGCGTGACATCGTCGCCACCATCCAGAAGGAGCAGGACGAGATCATCCGTGCGCCGTGGCGGGGCGTGACGGAAATAACCGGAGGTCCGGGCACCGGCAAGACGGCCGTCGCACTGCACAGAGCCGCGTACCTGCTGTACCGCTACCGGCGTCAGCTCGGCGGCGCGGGAGTGCTCGTGATCGGGCCCTCTGGAGTGTTCACCAACTACATCTCGCGGGTACTGCCGTCGATGGGCGAGACCAACGTGGAACTGCGCGCGCTGGGACAGCTGCTCGACGGCATCGAGGCCACCAGGCACGACCCAGCGCCGCTCGCCGCGATCAAGGGTTCGCTGCGGATGCGCAAGGTGCTGGCCAAGGCGCTGCGCGACACCCCGCCGGACGCACCCACCGAGATGCGCATCAGCTACCGGGGCGAGGTGCTGAAACTGACCGCCAAGGAGCTGGAACGCGTGCGCCGCCGGGTGCACAGTCAGGCGGGCCCTCCCAACAAGTCCCGCGTGCGCGCGGCCGAGACGTTGCTGGCGGCGCTGGCCGACAAGGCGCAGGAGTACGCAGAGGCGGACGGGCGCGGTTTCGACAGGGCCGAGCTGATCACGGAGTTGGGCGAGCGAATCGACTTTCACCGGTTCCTCGTGGTGTGGTGGCCGGTGCTGTACCCGGCGCAGGTGCTGCGCTGGCTCGGCGACGAGCGCAGGCTCACCCGCGCGGCCAGATCCGTGCTCAGCGCCGAGGAGATCACCCTGCTCGCCCGGTCGGTCGCGCAGGCACCTGCCGGCTGGTCAGTTGCCGACATCGCGCTGCTGGACGAGCTTCGAGTGCTGCTGGGTCCGCCGCCGAAGCGGCGTCGACGCTCGACGCTCGAACTCGATGCCGAGCAGGCGAGGGACAGCAGGACCACCGGCGCCCGGCAGCGGCCCGAACACTACGACGAGTACTCCCACATCGTGGTGGACGAGGCCCAGGACCTCTCCCCGATGCAGTGGCGGATGGTGGGCAGGCGGGGCCGCTACGCGAGCTGGACCGTGGTGGGCGATCCGGTGCAGAGCTCATGGCCGGACCCTCCGGAGGCACAGCAGGCGCGCGACCAGGCTTTCGGCGCACGAACCGCGCGCAGGCGATACACGCTGCGTACCAACTACCGAAACTCCGCGGAGATCTTCGAACTGGCACAGCGGGTGGTGGCGGGCCACGCCGAACCCGACGAGCTGCCGAGGGCGGTGCGCGAAACCGGGCTGGTGCCACAGCTTCGCACCGTCGAACCGGCGACTCGGGAAACGGCTGTGCAGGCCGCGGCGAAGGAGATGCTGGAGGCGGTGGAGGGCACCGTAGGTGTCGTCTGCGCCATGGGCAGGGTCGAGCAGACCCAGCAGTGGCTGACCGCGCAGGCCGACGAGCGGCTGCGGGTGGTCGGCAGCCTCGACGCCAAGGGGCTGGAGTACGACGCGGTGGTGTTGCTCGAACCGACCGAACTGATCGAGGAGTCGCTCACCGGCAGGCGAGTGCTGTACGTGGCGCTCACGAGGGCAACTCAGCAGTTGGTGATCCTGTCCTCGCGGGACGGCTGGCTCCCCTCGGCGGCTCACGGGAATGCCGACCCCGCGCCCACGCGTTGATCAGCGATGTGACTTCGCTGCGTGACACCCGGCTGTCGGTGCTCGACCTGTCCCCCGTCGTCAGCGGCTCCGACGCCGCCGCGGCGCTTCGCAACACGCTGGATCTGGCCAGACATACCGAAGCGCTGGGCTACCACAGATACTGGCTCGCCGAGCACCACAACATGCCTGGCATCGCCAGTTCGGCGACGGCGGTGCTCATCGCGCACGTCGCCGACGCGACGGGTCGTATCCGGGTCGGCTCAGGTGGCGTGATGCTGCCCAACCATGCGCCGCTGGTGGTGGCCGAGCAGTTCGGCACGCTGGAGGCGCTGCATCCCGGACGTATCGACCTCGGCATCGGCAGGGCTCCCGGCACCGACCCGCGCACGGCACGCGCTCTGCGTGGCTCCGACTCGGCGGGCGCCGAGGACTTCCCGCAGCAACTGCGGGAGCTGCTGGCCTACTTCGAGCCCGATCCCGGCCGCCCTGTCAACGCGGTGACCGCCGAGGGCAACCGGCCACCGGTGTGGCTGCTCGGCTCCAGCGGTTACAGCGCACGGTTGGCGGGAGCGCTCGGCCTGCCGTTCTCGTTCGCGCATCACTTCGCCCCGGAGAACACCCTGCCCGCGGTGCGCCTGTACCGGGAGTCGTTCCGACCGTCACCGGTGCTGGCCGAGCCGTATGTGATGCTCGGCGCGGCCGTGGTCTGCGCCGAGACCGACGAGCGGGCCCGGTGGCTCGCGGCGCCGAGCGGGCTCACCTTCCTCAGCCTGCGCAAGGGCAGGCCGATCCCGCTGCCGACGCCCGAGGAGGCGGCCGAGTACCCCTACACCGACGTCGACAGGGCGTTTCTGGAGCAGCGGCAGGCGAGCAACGTGGTGGGTGCGCCAGAGACGGTCCGCAAAGGACTGGAGGCGCTCGCGACCGATACCGGTGCCGACGAGCTCATCGTCACCACGATGGTGTACGACCACGAGGACAGGAAGCGCTCGTACGAGCTGGTGGCCGAGCTGGCGAACTGACGGCCACGCGCCACCCGAACGGGTTACGATGCGCCGGTGTCTTGCCAAGTGGGAGGCGACCGGAGGCGTTGAGTGAGCAGCCGTGAAACCACCGAGCGTGCGTTGGCGGTACACCGGCTACTGAACTCTCAGCGCCCGGTGCCAGCCCAGCCGCTGCCGGATGGCCGCCGTATCCCCCTACCCGATGTCCACCCGCCGAAAGCTGACCTGGTGGCGACGCTGGCGAGGAGGCGGTCGACCTACTCCCGCGTGGATCGAGACCTCGAGCTGCCAGCACTGAGTGGGCTGCTCCGGTTCTCGGTAGGTGTGCAACGCTTCGTTCCCGCGTTCGGCGTCGAGGAGTACCCGCTGAGCATGGCCCCCAGCGCGGGCGGGCTCGACATCCTGCGCGCCTACGTGCTGGTGCGCCGCGCCGAGCGGGTCGAGCCGGGGGTGTACCGCTACGAGGCCCTTTCCCACGAGCTCATCGAGCTGTCCTGCGCCGATCCGGTGCCCGCGCTGCAGCACGTGTACCTGCAACACGAGTTCGTCTCCAACGCGGCGGTGTCGGTGGCACTCACCGCGCGGCTCGACGTGGCCTTCGACAAGTACCCGCTGCGGCACTACCGCACGCTGCACGTCGACTCCGGTGTCGCCGTGCAGAACCTATATCTGGTTGCCACCGCGCTCGGCCTTTCGTGCTGCGCGGTCGCGGGTTTCGACGATGCCGCGCTCGGCGTGCTGCTCGGACTCGGCGACGGCGAGATCCCGACGATGCTGTTCGCCGTCGGCCACTCCGACTGAAGCAGGCGGAACACCACCTACCGTTCACCTCGCCAGCAGCCGACCCAGCACTTCGAACAACGGACGCAGCGGCTCCACCTGGTCATGCGTGCTCGCGGCGCACTCGGTGACCGCCGCGCCGACGACCTCCAGCTCCGCAAGCCCAGCCACGGCCGCGACCAACCACGCGAGGCTGATCCCGCCTGGTTCGTGGTAGCCGGTCCAGCCGAACTCGCTCGGGTCCAGCACATCCAGATCGATATGCAGGTAGACCTTCGTGGCGGCGGCTTCGCGCAGCACGGCGAGGAGGTCGCGCGGGTCGGTGGGTGGCGGCACATGGCACACGAGCCCTGCCTCGACCACCTCCCGCTCGGCCGCGTCGAAGGTGCGCGTGCCCGCGAGCACCACCCGGCCCGTGGCCACGGCCGGGCTGGCGGCGAACTCGGGGTCACCCTCGCCGAGCAGCGCGCGCAGCACCATGCCGTGGAACGCGCCAGATGGTGAACTGGCCGGGGTGTTGCAGTCGGCGTGCGCGTCGAACCAGACGACGCCGAGATCCTCGCCGTAGCGGTAACGGGCGACGCCTGCGGGCACCAGGTCTGCGCCGCAGTCGCCACCGATGGTGAGGACCTTTCCCTCGGGAACTTCAAGAGCGGCCAGTTGCGCGTCCCGGTTTCGCACCAGCACGGACCTGTTGCCGACGCCGTCCACAGTGTCCGATCCGGCCGACTCCACCGGCACGAAGTGCACCGGCTCCGCGAGCACCTCGGCCGCGAGCCTGGCCAGTGTCCGGCAGCCGTCGGGCAACCGTCTCGCGGCGCCTTGCCACAACGCTCCCTGCCATTGCGGCACAGCGTGAATGCGCATCGGCCGATCGTAGCGGTGTTGAGCCGGACGGTCGGTGTACCTCGTGTTCGCGGGGTGGTGTGCTGCCAACGCCGCACCGCTGCCCGCGAGCCCGAGCCGGAACGCGGAACTCGCGGGCAGGAGCGGGGGACTCGCGGGCAGGAGCGGGGGACTCGCGGGTTACTCCAGCACGAGCAGCAGGTCTCCGCCTTCCACCTGCTGCACCGAGTTGGTGGCGAGCCGTTGCACGGTTCCGCTCACCGGGGCGGTGATCGCGGCCTCCATCTTCATCGCCTCGATGGTCGCCACGGTGTCGCCCGCCTCGATGGTGTCGCCTTCCGCCACCGAAGTGGTGACCACGCCCGCGAAGGGAGCCGCGATGTGCTTGGGGTTGTTCTTGTCTGCCTTCTCCTTCGCGGGCAGGTCGGAAGCCACCGAGCGGTCGCGCACCTGGATCGGACGCAGTTGACCGTTGAGTGTGGCCATCACCGTTCGCATGCCCCGCTCGTCGGCTTCCCCGATCGCCTCCAACTCGATCAGCAGCCGAACCCCCGGCTCGAGATCCACGGCGTACTCCTCACCCGGACGCAAGCCGTAGAAGAAGTCCTTGCTCGGCAACACGCTGGTATCTCCGTAGGACTCCCGATGGCCCTGGAACTCCTTCGTGGGCCCGGGGAAGAGCAACCGGTTCAGCGCGACCCTGCGGTCGGAGGCCAGCTCAGCCTTGTCCTCTTCGGACAATGGCTGGACCGGCCGCGGCTCCGCGCGCCCGCGCAATGCCTTGCTGCGGAACGGCTCCGGCCAGCCGCCCGGCGGGTCACCGAGTTCGCCGCGCAGGAATCCGATGACCGAATCAGGAATGTCGTACTTGTCCGGCTCGGCCTCGAAGTCCTCGGGCGACACTCCCGCACCCACGAGGTGCAGCGCCAGGTCGCCGACCACCTTGGACGAAGGTGTGACCTTCACCAAGTGGCCCAGAATCCGGTCCGCGGCCGCGTACATCGCCTCGATCTCGTCGAACCGGTCACCTAGGCCGAGTGCCCTCGCCTGGCTGCGCAGGTTCGAAAGCTGCCCGCCGGGGATCTCGTGGTGATACACCCGCCCGGTCGGTGAAGCCAGCCCTGCCTCGAACGGCGCGTAGATCTTGCGCACGATCTCCCAGTAGGGCTCCAACTCGCCGATGGCTTGCAGGTCGAGGCCCGTCGGCCGGTCCGAGTAGTCGGTGGCCGCGACGATCGCCGAAAGCGAAGGCTGCGACGTGGTGCCCGACATCGACGCCACCGCCCCGTCCACGGCGTCGGCGCCCGCCCCGATGGCCGCGAGGTAGGTGCCCAGCTGCCCGCCCGCGGTGTCGTGGGTGTGGATGTGCACCGGCAGGTCGAACTCCCTGCGCAGCGCGGTCACCAGCTTCACGGCCGCCGGCGCGCGCAGCAGCCCGGCCATGTCCTTGATGGCGAGCACGTGTGCACCCGCCCCGACGATCTGCTCCGCCAGCTTGAGGTAGTAGTCCAGCGTGTAGATCTTCTCGGCCGGATTGGACAGGTCGGAGGTGTAGCACAGCGCTACCTCCGCCACGGCGGTGCCGGTGGCGCGGACCGCTTCGATCGCAGGACGCATCTGTTCCACGTCGTTGAGGGCGTCGAAGATGCGGAAGATGTCGATCCCGGTGGCCGCGGCCTCCTCGACGAACGCATCGGTCACCTCGGTGGGATACGGCGTGTAGCCCACGGTGTTGCGGCCCCGCAGCAGCATCTGCAGACACAGGTTCGGCATGGCCCCGCGCAGCGCGGCCAGCCGCTCCCACGGGTCCTCCGCGAGGAAGCGCAGGGCGACGTCGTAGGTCGCGCCACCCCAGCACTCCACCGACAGCAGCTGCGGCACCGTCTGGGCCACCACGGGCGCGACGGCGAGCATGTCCTTGGTGCGCACCCGCGTGGCCAGCAGCGACTGGTGGGCGTCACGGAAGGTGGTGTCGGTGACACCGATGTGGGGTGACTCGCGCAGCCACCGCGCGAACCCCTCCGGCCCCAGTTCGGTCAGCTTCTGCTTGGAACCGGGTGGCGGCTCACCGTCGCGCAGCGCGGGAAGTTTCCGCTCGGGGTCGATCAGCCGGGGCCGCTCGCCGTTGGGCTTGTTCACGGTGACGTCGGCCAGGTAGGTCAGCAACCGGGTACCTCGGTCGGCCGAGTGACGCGCGGTCAACAGGTGCGGGCGTTCCTCGATGAACGCCGTGGTGATCCTGCCCGCCTGGAAGTCGGGGTCGTCGAGCACCGCCTGCAGGAACGGGATGTTCGTGGCCACACCCCGAATCCGGAACTCGGCGACGGCGCGGCGGGCTCTTCCCACGGCGGTGGCGAAGGTGCGACCCCGGCACGTGAGCTTCACCAGCATCGAATCGAAGTGCGCGCTGATCTCCGTTCCGGCGAAAGCGGTGCCACCGTCGAGCCTGATGCCCGAGCCGCCCGGCGAACGGTAGGCGCTGATCATGCCGGTGTCCGGCCGGAACCCGTTTGCCGGGTCCTCGGTGGTGATGCGGCACTGCAGCGCCGCGCCGCGCAGGTAGATCCGCTCCTGCGACAGGTCAAGGTCGGCCAGTGTCTCGCCCGCGGCGATCCGCAGTTGCGACTGCACGAGGTCGACGTCGGTGACCTCCTCGGTCACCGTGTGCTCGACCTGGATGCGCGGGTTCATCTCGATGAACACGTGGTTGCCGTCGCGATCGACGAGAAACTCCACGGTGCCCGCGTTGCGGTAGCCGATCTGCCGGGCGAACCTCACCGCGTCGGCGCAGATCCGGTCCCGCAACTGTGGGTCCAGGTTGGGCGCGGGCGCCAGTTCCACCACCTTCTGGTGGCGCCGCTGCACCGAGCAGTCCCGCTCGTAGAGGTGGATCACGCCGTCCTCGCCGCCCGTGCCGTCCGCGAGGATCTGCACCTCGATGTGCCTGGGTTGCACGACGGCCTTCTCCAGGAACACCGTCGGGTCGCCGAAGGCGGACTCGGCCTCGCGGGAGGCGGCCTCGATCGACTCCCGAAGCGTGCTCGCGTCCGAAACGAAACGCATCCCGCGGCCGCCGCCGCCCGCGACCGCCTTGACGAAGACGGGGAAACCCAACTCCTCGGCCGCGGCCGCGAGAGTATCCACATCAGATGACGGCGCGGAGGAACCGAGCACGGGTACGCCCGCCTGCCTTGCGGCCGCCACCGCCCTAGCCTTGTTACCTGTCAACTGCAGGATCTCCGCGCTGGGGCCGACGAACGTGATCCCCGCCTCTTCGCACGCACGGGCCAGTTCCGGGTTCTCCGAAAGGAAGCCGTATCCGGGGTAGATGGCGTCGGCGCCCGCCATGCGGGCGGCGCGGACGATCTCCTCCACGGAAAGGTAGGCGCGGACGGGGTGTCCTTGCTCACCTATCTCGTAGGCCTCGTCCGCCTTGAGTCGATGCAGCGAGTTGCGGTCTTCGTAGGGAAACACCGCGACCGTTCCCGCGCCCAGTTCGTAGGCGGCACGGAACGCGCGGATGGCGATCTCACCACGGTTGGCGACGAGCACCTTGCGGAACATGAACCGGTCCTTCCCGTTCTGCGGATCGGCTGGCCTTTGGGACGTTACCCCGCGGTTGTCGCCTCGTGGGAGGTCGCTCTCACGTACTGGACCGCGAGGCAGTCACCGACCGGCCACGCTCACGACTTCTCCAGGTACTCGGCCCTGTCGATGTCGATCGTCTCCGCGACCATTCGCGCGAGGCCGGTGTGGTCGGCCAGCGCCGGGTCGGCCGCCACGATTCGCCGCGCCACCGTGCGTGCGCTCGTGATCACGTCCTCGTCGCGCAACAGGGACAGCAACTTCAACGCCGATCGCTTGCCCGACTGGGCGGCACCGAGGATGTCGCCCTCCCTGCGCTGTTCCAGGTCGAGCTTGGACAGCTCGAAACCGTCCAGCGTCGACTCCACCGCCTCGAGTCGTGCCCGCGTCGATGTACCCGCGACGGCCTCGGTCACGAGCAGGCACAGCCCGGGCACGTCACCCCTGCCGACACGGCCGCGCAACTGGTGCAGCTGGCTCACCCCGAACCGGTCGGCGTCCATGATGACCATCATGGTGGCGTTCGGCACGTTCACGCCCACCTCGATCACCGTGGTCGCCACCAGGACGTCGAGCGATCCGGTAGCGAAAGACCGCATCACGGCATCCTTCTCGTCGCTTGGCAGCCTGCCGTGCAGCACACCGACGCTCAGCCCGTGCAGCGGCCCCTCCGCCAGCTGTGGGGCCAGCTCCAGCACGGCGATCGCGGGGCGCCTTTCGCCGGTGTCCGACGGCGGCTCGTCGCCGATCCGCGGGCACACGACGTAGGCCTGGTGGCCCTTGCCGACCTCCTCCCGAACCCGATCCCATGCCCGCTCCAACCAGGCGGGTTTCTCCGCCACGGGAACGACCGTGGTCGAGATCGGCGAGCGACCGGCAGGCAGTTCCCGCAGCGAGGAGGTCTCCAGATCGCCGTACACGGTCATCGCCACCGTCCTGGGAATGGGGGTGGCCGTCATCACCAGCACGTGTGGAGTCGTGGAGCCCGCACCCCTCGATCGCAGCGCGTCGCGCTGCTCGACCCCGAAGCGGTGTTGCTCGTCGATGACCACGAGTGCGAGATCGGCGAAACCGACGTGCTCCTGGATCAGCGCGTGGGTGCCGACCACGATCCCCGCCTGCCCGCTCGCAGCCTCCAGCAGTGCCTGCTTGCGTTGCCGCGCGGGCAGCGACCCGGTGAGCAACGTGACCCGCGTGGCGTTGTCGGCGCCGTCCAACTCCCCTGCCCGCCCCAGCTCGCCGAGCAGTTCGCGCAACGAGCGCGCGTGCTGTGCTGCGAGCACCTCCGTGGGCGCGAGCAGCGCGGCCTGCCTGCCCGCGTCCACCACCTGCAACATCGCGCGCAGCGCCACGATGGTCTTGCCGCTTCCGACCTCGCCCTGCAACAGCCGGTTCATCGGGTGCTCGCCGGAAAGGTCGTCGGCGATACTCTCGCCGATCTCCCGCTGGCCGCTGGTCAGTTCGAAGGGCAGTCGGGCGTCGAACGCCTCGGCGATGCCTCCCGCCTTGGGCGGGCACGCGGGCGCGGGCCGGACATCCGCGGAATGCCTGCGTTGCGCGAAGACGAGCTGGATCGACAGCGCCTCGTCCCACTTCAGCCGCGTGCGCGCGGCGTCAAGCGCGTCCCAGCTCGGCGGCCGGTGAATGTGGTGCAGTGCCTCGTTCAAGGAGACGAGCCCGCGCTCCTCGCGCAGCTCCTCTGGCAACGGGTCGGCTTCCACCTCCAGCGTGTCGAGCACCTGCCGGACCGCCCTGGCGATGGACCACGACGGCAACCCCTGCGCCGCCGGGTAGACCGGGATGATCTCGGCGAGGAAGCTGTCCACCTCCGCCGCGTCGTCGTCGGGGTTGATCAGCTCGTACTCCGGGTTTGCCAGTTGCAGCGTGTTGCGAAACGCCGTGACCTTCCCGGCGAACAACCCGGTCCGGCCGGGCCGCAACTCCCGTTCCCGCCACACCTGATTGCCGAAGAACGCACACGACAACCTGCGGTACCCGTCGGTGATGGTGACCTCGAGGATGGAGCCCTTCCTCGCTCGCATCGGCTTCTTGGTCACCCGCTCCACCCGCGCCAGCACGGTGGCGTGCTCGCCGACTTCCAGCCCCGCGATGTCGGTCAGCTCTCCCCTGCGCGCGTACCGGCGCGGGTAGTGCCGCATGAGGTCACCCACGGTGTGCAAACCCAAGGCGTTGTCCAGCGCTCGCGCGGTCTTCGTACCGACAACCGAGGTCAGGTTGTCCCGCAGCACGGTCATGTCACTCCACACCCATCAGCAGCAGCGCGTCCGTCTGCCCACCGGGATAGCACACCAGTTCGACTTCCGGGTGTATCGCGTGCAGCCGTTCGGCGATCACCTCGGCGATACCCTCCGGTGCCTGGGCGCCGGTCAGCACCGTCACCAGCTCACCGCCGACGGCCAGCATCCGCTCCAGCACCGCCACCGCCGCCTCCGCGACCCGTGAGCCCGGTTCGATCAGCACGACCTCGCCGTCCACCAACCCCACCAGATCGCCCGCCTGCGCCCTGCCCACCCAGGTGATCGACTCCTGCTGTGCGACGGCGATGTCGCCGCGGTGAGTGGCCGCGGCCGCCTCGGCCATCGCCACCACGTCGGCGCCCGCGCGCCGTCGCGGGTCGTGCACCGCCAACGCGGCAAGCACCTGCACCGGCGAGGCACACGGCACCACGACGACGTCGAGATCGGCGAGCATGGGGTGGCCGGAGATCCGTTCGGCCGCCGAGGTGAGCGCGACGCCCCCGGGCAGCACGGTCACGTGCCTCGCGCCGGTCTCGGTGACGAGCCCGAGAAGTTCCTCGGCGCTGGGCTCCAGGCCGTCGCCGACAGCTAGCACGGGGACCCCTTCGGCGGCGACCAGTTCGGCGAGCGCGGCTCCGTGCACGACGGCGACCACGGCACGCTCGCCCCCCGTCACACCGCTGTCGGCGGGTGCCGGACTCATCAGCGGCTCGACGCGGATGTCGTGTGGCGTGCCGTGTCGCAGTCCCGCCTCGATGGCGGCGCCGATATCGGCACAGTGCACGTGCACAGCGTGCTCACCCGCGCCGTCGGCTGCCACCGTGACGCTGTCCCCGAGGCCCGACAGCGCCCTGCGCAACGTGGGGAGCTCCTCGTCGGCGATCCCGGACAGCAGGTACATGACCTCCCACGCGCGCGGCGGCGCCTGCTCGGGCGCGGCGACGGCGTTGAGAACGTGCTCCGGCTCCACCGTTTCTCCGGTGACGACACGGGCGAGCGCGTCGAGTACCGCAAGCAGCCCGCGCCCGCCCGCGTCGACAACTCCCGCCACGGCCAGGGCGGCGAGCTGCTTCGGAGTCTGTGCCAGCGCGTCGGCCGCCGCTTTGGCCGCGCTGGTGGCCACCTCGTCGAGGTCACCCTCACCCGCGCCCGCGGCGGCGGCATGCAGCACGCTGAGCATCGTGCCCGCCACCGGCCGAGCGACCGCGCCCGTCGCGACCCCGTCGGCTCTGCGCAGTGCCGCCGCCAACGCGGGCCCGTCCAGCTCACGCGCCTCACCCGCCGACTCGGCGATGCCGCGCAGCACCTGCGAGATGATCGTTCCGGAGTTGCCCCGTGCGGCGCGCACCGCGGCTCTGGCGAGCACGTCGAGCGCCGCTCCGGCACCGTCGGGCTCGGCGTGCGCGGCCAGCGCCGAGTGCGCGGCCGTGAGAGTGTGCAGCAGGTTGCTCCCGGTGTCGGCGTCGGCGACCGGGTAGACGTTGATGCCGTCGATGTCCTCCCGCAGCGCTTGGAGGCTCGACACGCACGCACCGGCCCATGCCCGCACGGCCGCCGAATCCAAGGCCCGCACCGCGTATCCTCCATGGCTGGATCGAGGGTTTCTCGCGAGGGTAGCGACCCGGCGGTAGAAGCCGGGAACGCACCGGTTACCCTGTTCGAGTTGCCCGGCTTCGCCGGGACGTTCGTGATACCTATTTCTTCGAGGAGTGTTCGACGTGGCTGCCGTGTGCGACGTCTGTGGCAAGGGGCCGGGCTTCGGCAAGTCGGTCTCGCACTCTCACCGGCGCACCAACCGCCGGTGGAACCCGAACATCCAGACCGTGCACGCGAAGGTCGGGCTTTCCCAGAAGAAGCGCCTGAACGTGTGCACCTCCTGCATCAAGGCGGGCAAGGTCGTTCGGGGCTGACGCCACAGGTTTTCAAGAAGGTTCTTCCGAGAATCGGCCCGGTGACCCGCGTGGTCGCCGGGCCGATTTTGTCGCGCGGCGGGATCGAATTCAGGGCAGCTTCCAGTCGATCGGCTCGGCATTCTGGCTTCGCAGCAACTCGTTGGTCCTGCTGAACGGGCGTGAGCCGAAGAAGCCGTTGTGCGCCGACAACGGGCTGGGGTGCACCGACTCCACGCACGGCACCGAACCCAGCAACGGCTTGAGCTTGCGCGCGTTGCTACCCCACAGGATCGCCACCAACGGCTTGTCCCTTGCGGCCAGCGCCGTGATGGCCTGCTCGGTGATCTCCTCCCACCCCTTGCCCTGGTGGGAGTTGGGCTTACCCGGCCGGACGGTGAGCGCCCGGTTGAGCAGCAGCACGCCCTGCTCGGTCCACGGGGTGAGGTCTCCGGTGGACGGCTGCGGGTGCCCGAGATCGTCGCAGTACTCCTTGAAGATGTTGACGAGGCTCTTCGGCAGCGGGCGAACGTCGGGCGCCACCGCGAAACACAGTCCGATCGGGTGACCGGGAGTCGGATAGGGGTCCTGCCCGACGATCAGCGCACGCACCTCGTCGAATGGCTGTTTGAACGCGCGCAGGATGTTCTCTCCCGAGGGGAGATATGTACGGCCCTCGGCGACCTCGGCGCGGAGGAACTCCCCCATCGCCGCGATCCGGTCAGCGACGGGCTCGAGGGCGGTTGCCCATCCGGGATCGACGATTTCGTGCAGCGGTCGCGCGGTCACGGCACGCGAGCTTAGCTCACCCGAGGGAACCAACCGAACGCCCTCCGCGAGTCCCCCGCTCCTGCCCGCGAGTCCCCCGCTCCTGCCCGCGAGTCCCCCGCTCCTGCCCGCGAGTCCCCCGCTCCTGCCCGCGAGTCCCCCGCTCCTGCCCGCGAGTTCCCCGTTCCCGTCGGCGACGGCGTTCAGTCCAGCCTGCGCAACTCGGCGCGGAACCGCTTGGCCCTGGCGACATAGCTATCCACCACGGCGGCGATCTGCTCCGGGCCGAACGCCGTGTTGGGTCTGGTCTTGGCGGGCACGCCGAGCGCGATGTGGCCGGACGGCACCCGTGAGTCATACGACAGCACCGCGCCCGCGCCGACCATTCCGCCGTCCTCGACGACGGTCCCGTTGAGCACCACCGAACCCGATGCGATGAGGCAACCGGTACCGATGGTTGCGCCCTCGACGTGCACCGAATGCCCGATCGCGGAGTTCTCCCCGAGAATCGTGGGGTGGCGTTGTGTGCAGTGCAGCACGCAGCCGTCCTGCACGTTGGAGCGCGAACCCAACTCGATGTAGCCGTTGTCCCCTCGCAGTACGGTGCCCGGCCACACCGACGCCCCCGCGGCGATGCGCACGTCACCGATCACTGTCGCGTCCGGATGAACGTAGGCATCGGGGTGGATGCTCGGCTCCAACTCCGCGAGCGCGTAGATCGCCATGCCGCTCTACAGTCCCTTCGCGAGGCAGACACTCAACGGGTCGTCACGGTAGTGCCCGAACTTGGCGATGTCGGTGTAGCCGCTGGAGCGGTAGAGAGCGATCGCCTCCGGCTGCCGGGTGCCCGTCTCCAGCACCACCCGCTTCCTGCCCGCGTCCACCGCGGTGCGCTCCAACTCCGCGAGCAGCACCCGCGAAAGTCCCCTCCCCCTGGCCGATGGCACCACGTACATGCGCTTCAGCTCCGCATCACCGGGCAGGAACTGGGGCGAGGGTCCCTCATGCGCGCGCCAGCCGCCGCACGCCACCGGCGCGCCCTCGAGGTAGCCGATGATGAAAAGCCCGTTCGGTGGCGCGAACTCCGACACGTCGACGGGCGTCACATCCGGATCGCCGTAGCGGGTCACGTACTCCTGCTGCACCTCGTTGATGAGCTTCACCGCGTCGGGGTGGTCGAACGGCACGGTACGGATGTCCAACCCGGTCATCGGCTCCTCCCACGGCGTCGGCGCGGTGGGGCCACCGCGCCTTTCGAGTCATCCAACCGGATCAACGCCAGTGTTCCCAACCTGTTTCCCGTTCGTAGGGCGCGCCGTCCACCGTCACACCGCTTTCCGGCATCAGCGTGGCACCGATTCTCGTCCAACCCTGCGGCAGGTCCACGGTGGAGGGGAATGTCGCGGCCAGCGCGTGATCCTCGCCACCGGTGAGCACCCAGTGCAGCGGGTCTGCCCCGAGCGCGGTGCCCACATCCACGAGTTTCGGGGCGACGGTGAGCAGTTCGGTGCGCACGTCGAACCCCACGCCGGACGCCCGCGCGAGATGCCCGAGGTCGGCGAGCAGCCCGTCGGAGACGTCGATCATCGAGGTGGCGCCCGCGATCGCGGCCTGCGGACCCGCCGCGTAGGGCGGTTCCGGGTAGCGCTGGGCGTTGACCACCCCCACCGGCGACCGGAAACCACGTCCGAGCACCGCGAGTCCCGCGGCCGCCCAGCCGAGCCTGCCGCAGAGGGCGAGGACGTCACCGGGCCTGGCGCCGGATCTGGTGACCGGTGGCCGCCCGCCAAGGTCGCCCAGCGCCGTGATGCTGATCACGATCTCCTTACCGCTCACCATGTCTCCGCCGACCACGCCGACGCGCGCCCGCTCCGCTTCCGCCGCGATGCCGTCGAACAACTCGGTCACCACCGACAGCGGCGTCTCGGGCGGGCACGCCAGGCCCACAACCACCGAGGTCGCCACCGCGCCCATCGCGCAGATGTCGGCCAGGTTGACCGCCACCGCCTTGCGACCGACGTTGCCGGGGCTGGACCAGTCCAGCCGGAAATGCACACCCTGCACAAGGGTGTCGGTGGTGACGACGACCCTGCCGTCGGGCGCCGCCACGACCGCCGCGTCGTCACCAGGACCGAGCAGCGTGGTCGACGGCTGTGCCCTCCCGGCCGTGACCTCACGGATCAACCCGAACTCGCCGATCGCCGAGACGGTCTGCCCGCCCGGCGTTGGGCTGCCGTCCACTCCCACCTCCGTTGTTACACAGGGCGCCAACTACTCGGATATCCGATCGTTGCTGCACTGAGGTACGTTGCTGCCAACGTTCCTATCCTGAGCACACCGTCGCAGACGAAGGGGCGCGCCGTGGTTCACGCATACATCCTCATTCAGACCGAGGTCGGGAAGGCGGCATCCGTCGCCGCCGAGATCGCGAACATCCCCGGCGTCACCAGTTCGGAGGACGTGACAGGGCCATACGACGTGATCGTGCGTGCCGCGGCGGACAACGTGGACGAGTTGGGGCAACTCGTCGTGGCGAGGGTGCAGAACGTCGAAGGCATCACGCGCACGCTGACCTGCCCCGTGGTCCACCTGTGAGTGTTACCGCGGCGGTGTGATGTGGTGGAGGCGTGACCGAGACCGGCGCACCTCCGAGGGCGTTTCTCATCGCCGCCGTGGTCCTGGCCACCGCACTCGCGGTGACGGTCGCGGTGTTCGGGCTCACCAGCAACGGCGACGAGGAAGGGCAAGGCGGTGACGTTGGCCCGCTTGCTCTGGTACCCGTGCCCGCACCGCAGGCCGAAAGCCCGCAGTGCGCCGAACTCGTGCGCGCGGCACCTCGCACACTCAAGTCGGCGGGCCGGATGCTGCCGCGACGCGAACTCGCCGAACCCGCCCCTCCCGCGACACTGGCGTGGGGCCAGCCGAACCCGATCGTGCTACGTTGCGGGCTCGACCGACCAGGAGAGCTGATCCGGACCTCGCCACTGCGCGTCATCAACGGTGTGCAGTGGTTGGAGGTCCCCGGCGACGGCTCGGCCACCTGGTACGTCGTCGACCGCGAGGTTTACGCTGCGCTCACCGTGCCAGCCGACGCGGGAACGGGCCCACTGCAGGACATCTCCGACACGATCTCGGCCACGCTGCCCGCCGTGCCGCTGCGGTTCGGCTGAGCGGCGACGACACCGGGTTCAGCGCAGGCCCGTTCCGCGCGCGAGCGCGGTCTCCACCAGCGTGGACAGCAGTGTCGGGTAGTCCATCCCTGTGACCGCCCACATCTTCGGGTAGGCGGACGTGGTGGTGAAGCCTGGCATCGTGTTGACCTCGTTGATGGTCAGCTCACCGTCGCTGCCGACGAAGAAGTCGACCCGCGCCAGCCCCTGACAGTCCAGCGCCTGGAACGCCCGCACGGCAAGGGCACGCAACCGCTCCGTAACGGAGTCGTCCAGCTTCGCGGGAATGTCCAGCTCGGCATCCTCGCCGAGGTACTTGGTCTCGAAGTCGTACCAGGCGTCCTCACCCTCGGCGAGCACGCGGATCTCGGCGGGCAGCGACGCCTCCACCCTGCCGTCGGGGAACTCCAGCACCCCGCACTCAACCTCACGCCCCACAACCGCCGCCTCGACGAGCACCTTCGGGTCGGTCTTCCTGGCAAGCGCCACCGCCTCGTCGAAGCGGCTGTAGTCGGTGACCTTGCTGATACCGATGGAGGAGCCCGCTCGTGCGGGCTTCACGAACACCGGAAGGCCCAGCCGCTCGCGGGTCTCCTCGTCCAGCGTGGATTGTCCACGCCGGATGGTCGCGTACCTGCCGACCGGCAGGCCCTCCGCGGCCAGCAACTTCTTGGCGTACTCCTTGTCCATGGCCGCGGCGCTGGCCAGTACGCCCGCCCCCACGTACGGGATCTCGGCCAGCTCGAGCAGGCCCTGGATGGTGCCGTCCTCGCCGAACGCACCGTGCAGCACGGGGAAGACGACGTCGACACCGCCGAGCACCTCGGCCTCCTGCCCTGGCTCGAGGCTCACCAACCCCTTGTTGGTCGGGTCGCCCGCCAGCACGAGGGACTTGCCCCCCTCCACCGAAGGCAGCTCCTTGCCCTGGATCCGCAGCGCCGCCGGGTCGCTGGTACCGAGCACCCAACCGCCTGCGCGGGTAATGCCGACCGGCACCACCTCGAAACGTTCGGGGTCCAGGTTGGCCAGCACGCTGCCCGCCGACACACAGGAAATGGTGTGCTCGGTGCTGCGGCCCCCGAAGACGACGGCCACTCGCGTCTTGCGGCTACTCATGGCCGGTCACCCTACCGCCGCACCGGCCGCAGGACCTCGACGAGCACCCCGAGCGCGTTCCGCAACGTGTCCTGGTCACATCCGGCGTAGCCCACCGCGATGCCGTGTGCGCTCGGTTCGCCGTCGAAGTGCCTGGCCAGGCCGTCGAGCAGGAGCCCACACCTTCGCCCTTCGGCCAGTCGCCGCCGTTCCTGCTCCGCCGAGCCGACCGGCACCACCAGGTGCGCGCCCGCGTCGTCGCCGAGCACCGGCACCCGCTCGCGCCTCAGCGCGTCGACGAGCAATGCCCTGCGCTCGGCGAGCTCCCTGCGCAGCCTGCGCAGGTGCCTGCCGAGGTCACCGTGCCTGGCCAGCTCCACCAACACCCGCTGGCCCGCGGGCGAGGGCCTGGTGCCGGTCGCGTCGCGGTAGTCCAGGATCGCGGAGGCGACACCGGCAGGTGCGACCATCCAGCCCGCGCCGAGCGTAGGTGTGAGGATCTTGCTCGTGGTGCCGAGGTGGACAACGACGTCCGGCGCGAGCGAGGCGAGCAGTGGAAGCGGCGCGACGTCGTAGCGAAGCTCGCCGTCGTAGTCGTCCTCGACGACGAGGAAACCCTCCGCGCGAGCCCGCTCCACCAACTCCACCCGCCGGGACGCGCTCATCCTGCTGCCCATCGGGTACTGGTGTGCGGGTGAGCAGTAGACCGCGGCGACCCCTGGCGGGACGGTGTCGGGGCGCAGGCCCTCCGAGTCGACGGGCACCGGTGCCACCCGCAGCCCGGCAGCGCGAAACGCCCGCACCGCCCGCTGGTACCCGGGCTCCTCGACGGCGACAAGCTGTCCAGGACGCAGCACGGCCGCGGCGAGTTCGACCACGGCCGCCGTGGTGCCGCCGGTGGCGAGCACCGAGTCGGTAGCCGCGTCGAGGCCACGGTGGCGCAGCAGATGCTCTGCGATCACCCCGCGGTACTCCGGCAGCCCTCGGCGGTGTGCCCGCCACAGCGGCGGGGTGTCGGCGGCGGCACGCCAGGCGCGCCGCCATGCCGCCCGGTCGATGCCGTCGGCCCACGGCACGCCCGGCGTGAGCACGAGCAGATCCGACGCGGGCTCGTCGTCGGGAACCGGGTGGTCACGCCGCGAGGCCGGGGTCGGCGGCGACGTGGTCACGTAGGTGCCGGAACCGTGCCTGCCCACGATCCAGCCTTCGGCGTTCAGCTGCTCGTATGCGGCGGAGGTGACGGTCCGGCTCACACCCAGCCTTCCAGCGAGCGCCCTGGTTGAAGGAAGCCGGTCGCCGCCTCGCAGGTGCCCCGTGGACGCGGACTCCCGCAGCGCGTCGGCGAGTTGCACGGCAAGCGGGACGGCGGAGTCCCGATCGAGCGTGACCGGCAGCGCGGTGTCACCCCTCGCCAACAAGTGGCCTCCTGATCGAATTCCTGTGTGGCTATTCCATGATGCCACTACCGGGTCGCAGACTTGCCGCATGCCGAGCCTTCCACCACTCTCGCCGACCACACGCAGCACGCTGACCCGCAACCGCGACAGGGCACTGCACGACCGCCAGGCCCTGTACTCCCTGCTCGACCAGGCGCTGGTGTGCCATCTCGGTGTCGTACTCGACGGCTCGCCCGTGGTGGTACCCACCGGGTTCGGCCGCGACGGGGACACGCTGTACCTGCACGGCTCCACGGGTTCGGCGAACCTGCGTGCGGCGCGCGGGGCCGACGTGTGCGTGGCGGTGACGGTCCTGGACGCGATCGTCTACGCCCGGTCGCTACAGCATCACTCGATGAACTACCGCAGCGCGGTGATCCACGGCACGGCTCGCCCAGTCACCGACGAACGCGCCAAGCTGCACGGGCTTCGAGTGCTGACCGAACACCTTTCGCCCGGTTCCTGGCAACATGCCCGCCACCCGAACGACAAGGAACTGGCCGCTGTGGCCGTGCTCGCGCTTGACCTGACGGAGGCTTCGGTGAAGCAGCGAAGCGGTGAGCCCACCGAGGAGCCCGCCGACCTCGCCGACGGCACCGCGTGGGCGGGCGTGCTGCCGGTGCAAACCACGTTCGGCGACCCGGTCCCCGCCACCTACGTTCCGCCGGGGACCGGTGTGCCCAGCCATGTGGCGGGACGCACGATCCGGCCTCCGGCGCGGTAGACGTGCACGCTGATGACGGGGTCGGGCCCCTCGTTGCTCACGCGGTGCACGTACCCGGGGCCGAACACCCGCGACTGCCCGGCTGACAGCAGGTGCACGCGCGCGACCGGATCGGCGTGGTCAGCGTGGTAGACGGTCTCGGTGAGCCGCCCACAAACGACGGTGAACGCGCCGGTGGTGTGGCCGTGGTCGTGCGGCTCGGCGAGCTGGCCGGGAAGCCAACTCAGCAGCCACACCTCCTGTTCGTGGTCACGTTCCAGCGGTACGGCGAAGCGCTCTGCGGGGTCGTAACGCAGCAACCCGCGCCAGCGGTCCCGGTTGGCGGCGTACTGCAGCGCGGTGCGCACCGGATGGCGCAGCGAGGCATCGGCACCGGAGGCGGGCACGATGGTGTTCTCGGGAACGGCGAACATGGGTTTCCTTGTCGGCGAGGAGGTCGAGCGGCGAAGTTCGGTGGTAGCCAGTCACCGACAGCGACAAGGACAGGCCGCGCAGCCGAGCCTGCCGGGACGGACAGCGCCCCGGTGTGCGGTCTCGACGTAGGTCAACACGGCAGCGAGCCAACCAGCGGCGGTGGGTCGCGTCAAACCGGTTCCAGTCCATGGACACGGTGCACCGGGAACGCAGAACTCGCGGGCAGGAGCGGGGGACTCGCGGGCAGGAGCGGGGGACTCGCGGGCAGGAGCGGGGGACTCGCGGGCAGGAGCGGGGGACTCGCGGGGGGTTAGGACCACTCGTGCTTCTGTTGGCGGCCGAGTAGTTCCGCTCCGGCCCGCGCCGGTGCGCAGCCTTCGTGACACACGCGGTACATCGCTTCGGTGATCGGCATGTCCACGCCGACCTGCGCGGCGAGCGCCCTGATGGAAACGCAGGAGGCTACGCCTTCCGCGACCTGACCGCCCTGCGCGGCCTTGGCCTCCTCGATGGTCTCCCCTCTGCCCACCCGCTCGCCGAACGTCCGGTTGCGTGACAGCGGGGAGGAACAGGTCGCCACCAGGTCGCCCACACCCGCCAGCCCGGCGAAGGTCAACGGGTCGGCTCCCAGTTTCGCGCCCAGCCGCGCCATCTCGGCCAGCCCGCGAGTGATGAGCGTCGCCATCGTGTTGGCCCCGAACCCCAGTCCCGCCGCCATCCCGCAACTGAGCGCGATCACGTTCTTGCAGGCGCCGGCCAGCTCACAACCGACGACATCGGTGTTGGTGTAGGGCCGGAAGTAGGAGTTGAACGCGGCCTGCTGGATCGCCACCGCCCTGTCGTGATCGGCGCAGGCGAGCACCGCCGCCGCGGGCTGCCCCTGCGCGATCTCCCTTGCCAGGTTGGGTCCGGACACGGCGACCACCTCGCCGGAGGGCACTCCGGCGATCTCGCTGATCACCTCGCTCATCCGCAGCAGCGTGTCCAACTCCACACCTTTGGCGAGACTGACGAGGATGGCGCCCTTCGGCAGCAGGTCGCGCCAGCGCACCAGGTTCGCCCGCAAGCTCTGGCTCGGCACGGCCAGCACGACCGCATCGGCTCCCTCGAGCGCCTTCGCGGGATCGGAAGTGGCACCGATCTGTTCCGGCAAAGTGATGCCAGGCAGGTATGCCTCGTTGCTGTGCCGCTGGCTGATCTCCTCCGCGACCTCGGGCCGGCGCGCCCACATGGTGACATCGCGGCCCGCGTCGGCGAGCACCTTGGCGAAAGTCGTCCCCCACGAGCCGGCCCCCAGGACGGTGACCCGCCGCACCTGTGGCTGAACTGGCTGAGATTCCGGAGACATCCGAAGCTTCCCCTGCGCGGCTCAGCCGTTGCCCGCGGGCTTGGCGGGCGGCCGCTCACCACGGATCTCGACCAGCAGGTCGAGCACCTCCCCCATCAGCAGGTCAGTGACCTCCCTGAGCACGGCAGGGCTGCGGTCCTTCTCGCGGTAGGCCGAGAGGTCCACCGGCTCGCCGACGGAATGCACCACGGTCTTGCGGGGCAGCGGGCGGAACTTCTTGCTGTAGCCGTTCCAGATGTCCTGGGTGCCCCAGCGTGCGACCGGGATCACGGGAACGTCGTTTTCCAGTGCCAGCCGCGCAACCCCGGTGTAGGAACGCTTGGGCCAGCCGAGCGGGTCCTTGGTGATCGTCCCTTCGGGATAGATGACCACCACCTTGCCCTCGCGAAGCGTCTCGTGGGCGGCCTTGAGGCTGTCGCCCGCCTCCGAGGTGCCGCGCGACACCGGGATGCCGCCGGAACCGAGCAGGATCTTGCCGAAGATCGGCACCCTCGTCAGGCTCTCCTTGGCCATGAACCTGGGCACCCGCCGGTTACGGTGGACGAACACCGCGTCGACGGCCGGGTCGAGGTGCGAGACGTGGTTGAGGACCAGCAGCGCAGGGCCCTGTCTGGGAATGCGCTCCGCCCCACGGTAGACACTGCGTCCCAGCCAGGTCAGCGGGTAGAACAGCACGGCGGCCGCCCCGACCCAGAAGCCGCCCTTCTCCCGATCAGCCAAGGCTGCTCCCTTCCCGTCCCTTTCCGGTCCGTTGCCGAATACTTCCACGTCGCACGCGAAACCTCGGCCGATCATCCCACAGCCGTACCGGAGCCGACGTAGGCGTCGGTTGCCGTAGTTGGAAGGGCAGGGGCGCGTTGACGTGGGATTCGGTCATGATGGTGGCGTGGCTGTTGACCTGATCGTGCCGATGAAGCCTCCTGCGGGCGGCAAGTCGCGGTTGCGGGGCGCGCTGCACGGCCCGTGGGATGAGCGGCGTCACGCCGCGCTCGTGCTGGCACTCGCCCGCGACACTCTGCTGGCCGCCACGGCGAGCGCGGGAGTCAGGCGCGTGCTCGTGGTCGGCTCGGCGCCAGCCACGCTGGACGCGTTGCGGGATCTGGATGTGGAAGTCATCGGGGAAGAGGCCGCGCTGGGCCTCAACGGTGCGCTGCGCGCCGGGGAGCGCCTGCTGCGGGTCTCCGACCGGGGGGCCACCGTCGGCGCCTTACAGGCCGATCTGCCCGCCCTTCGAGCCGAGGAACTGGCCGCGGCACTCGCCGAGGCCGGTGACCGCAGGTGCTTCGCGGCCGACCGGCACGGCACGGGCACCACGCTGCTGGTGTCCGCGCCGGGACAGCCACTCGACCCCCGGTTCGGCCGCGGCTCCGCGCGGGCGCACGCGGAGTCCGGAGCGGTGCCACTTACGGTGGCCGTGCCCACGCTGCGCGGCGACGTGGACACCCCCGCCGACCTGGAGCACGCCCGGCTGCTGGGGCTGGGCACTCACACCGCCGCGCTGCTCGGGCGGGAGTGCGTACCCCACTGACCCCACTGACCCCGCTGACCCCCAGTTGCCCCGCTGACCCCGCTGACATGGGCAGGACCGAAAATTCGGTATGCGCGGCACTCGCCCGGGTGGGGAACAATGCGGGTGTGAGCAACGACGAGAGCCGGCGCGGCGACGAACCGGGAACGCGCAGGCAGGTCACCACGACGCCACCGCCCGCGAGGACGAGCGGCAACGGACGCTCCTCGGAGATCCACAACCTGCCCTCCGCTCCGCCCGCCGCGACAGGGGGAGCACAGATCCCCGACGCCCTGCCGGACGATCGCTACTTCAACCGGGAACTCTCGTGGCAGGACTTCAACGCCAGGGTGCTCGCGCTCGCCGAAGACGAGTCCCAGCCGCTACTGGAACGGGCCAAGTTCCTCGCGATCTTCGCGTCCAATTTGGATGAGTTCTACATGGTTCGCGTCGCGGGCCTCAAGCGCAGGGAGAAGACCGGCCTTTCCGTGCGCAGCGCCGACGGGCTCACACCCCGCGAGCAGCTTTCCTACATCGCCAAGCGCAACAAGGACCTAGTGGAGCGGCACACGCTCGCCTTCGAGCGGGGGGTGCGGCCCGCCCTCGCCGCGCAGGGTATCCGGATCGTGAGGTGGTCGCAGCTCGAACAGGCCGACCGCGTCCGGCTGTCGGCCTACTTCACCGAGCAGATCTTTCCCGTACTCACCCCGCTCGCTGTCGACCCCGCGCACCCCTTCCCCTACATCTCCGGCCTTTCGCTGAACCTGGCCGTCACGGTCGGCGACGCCGAGGACGGCACCGAACGCTTCGCCAGGGTGAAGGTGCCCAACAACGTGCCGAGACTGGTGCGGGTAGACCGTCGGCAGGACAACGCGACCGCGACCTTCCTTCCGCTGGAGGAGCTCATCGCCGCCCACCTCGGCGAGTTGTTCAGCGGCATGAACGTGATCGAACACCACGTGTTCCGTGTCACGCGCAACGCCGACTTCGAGGTGGAGGAGGACCGCGACGAGGACCTGCTGCAGGCGCTGGAGCGCGAGCTCGCGCAGCGCAGGTTCGGGCCGCCGGTGAGGCTGGAGGTCGCGCAGGACATGAGCGAGCACATGCTCGAACTGCTGCTGCGTGAGCTGGAGGTCGATCCGCAGGACGTGGTGGAGGTGCCAGGCCTGCTGGACCTCAACTGCCTACTCCAGCTGCATTCGGTGGACCGC
The DNA here is from genome assembly GCF_011761185.1 of Saccharomonospora amisosensis. NCBI lineage: Bacteria > Bacillati > Actinomycetota > Actinomycetes > Pseudonocardiales > Pseudonocardiaceae > Saccharomonospora > Saccharomonospora amisosensis. The sequence continues at coordinate 4,072,186 of NZ_JAAOYM010000001.1, forward strand.
AAGGAACTCAAGGACCGCCCGTTCGTCCCGGCGACCCATCCGGCCTTCGGTGAGCGCGAGACGCCGAAGAGCGTGTTCGCGACGCTGCGGGAGGGCGACGTGCTCGTGCACCATCCCTACGACTCGTTCTCCACGAGTGTGCAGCGCTTCATCGAGCAGGCCGCGGCCGACGACAAGGTGCTCGCGATCAAGCAGACCCTGTACCGCACGTCCGGCACGTCGGGAGACTCCCCGATAGTCGACGCGCTCATCGATGCCGCGGAGGCGGGCAAGCAGGTCGTCGCGCTCGTGGAGATCAAAGCCCGGTTCGACGAGCAGGCAAACATCACATGGGCGCGCACTCTGGAACGCGCTGGTGTGCACGTAGTCTACGGTCTCGTGGGCCTGAAGACCCACTGCAAGGTCGCTCTCGTCGTACGCCAGGAGGGATCGACGATCCGCCGCTACTGCCACCTCGGCACTGGCAACTACAACCCGAGAACCGCGCGGCTCTACGAGGACGTCGGGCTGCTGACCGCCGATCCGGCCATCGGCGCGGACCTGACGGACTTGTTCAACGTCCTCACCGGCTACTCGCGGCAGCAGACCTACCGCAACATCCTCATCTCCCCGAACGGTATCCGTCGCGGCATCCTCAGATACATCGGCGACGAGATCGAGGCCGCGAGGGCGGGCAGGCCCGCGGGGGTGCGAATCAAGTGCAACTCCCTTGTCGACGAGCAGATCATCGACGGGCTGTACCGGGCGTCGCAGGCGGGTGTCGAGGTCGACATCGTCGTGCGTGGCATCTGCGCGCTGAAGCCCGGTGTGCCCGGTCTGAGCGACAACATCTCCGTGCGCTCGATCCTCGGCCGCTTCCTGGAGCACTCGCGCATCTTCCACTTCCGTGGCACGGACGCCTACTGGATCGGTAGCGCCGACATGATGCACCGCAACCTCGACCGCAGGATCGAGGCACTCGTGCAGGTGAAGGACCCACGGTTGACGGCCCAACTCGACGACGTGCTGAACTCCGCGCTCGACCCCAGCACGCGATGCTGGGTGCTGCGCTCCTCCGGTGAGTGGCTGCCGTTCCCGTCGGACGGCACGACGGTGCGCGACCACCAGGTCGAGTTGCTGCGCAAGCACGGAGCGACCGGGTGAGTGGACGGGTTCGAGCCGCGGGTGCGGTGTTGTGGCGCCGGTGTCCGCACGGACATGTCGAGGTCGCCCTGGTGCATCGGCCCCGCTATGACGACTGGTCCCTGCCCAAGGGAAAGCTCGATCCCGGTGAGACCGCTCCGGTGGCCGCGGTGCGGGAACTGAGGGAGGAAACCGGCTTCGAGGCCGTATTGGGGCGATTCCTGACCCGCGTGGAATACGACTTGGGCGGCACCACCAAGGTCGTCGACTATTTCAGCGCGAGGGCGAATTGCGGGCGATTCACGCCGAACGACGAGGTCGACGAACTGCGCTGGCTTCGCCAGGAGGAAGCCGCGAGGATGGTGCACTACGACACCGACAGGCAGGTGCTCGCACGGTTTGCCGCCCTGCCCACCGAGCTGACGACGCTGCTGCTCGTCAGGCATGCCAAGGCGGGTAAGCGCGACGCGTGGACAGGTGACGACGACCTGCGCCCGCTTTCCGAAGCCGGAGTGCGGCAGGCACGGGCGTTACGTGTACTGCTGCGAAGCTTCGGCCCGGATCGGGTGCTCTCCGCGCCACGCCTGCGTTGCGTCCAGACGGTGCGAGGGGTGGCTGAGGACGCGGGTGTGGAGGTTGAACACGAACCGCTGATGTCGGAGGAGGTCTACTGGGCCGATCCCGCCACTGGGCTGCGCCGACTCCGCGACATCGTGGCGGCGGGTGGCACACCCGTTGTGTGTAGTCAGGGTGGTGTGATCCCGGACGTGGTGAACGCCTTGGCCCAGCAGGACGGTGTGGTGTTGCCCGCCACGAAAGCGGACGGGGTGGCGAGTAAGAAGGGCTCGGTATGGCTGCTGTCGTTCGCCCTAGGGCCCGACCGCGAACCTCGGCTTGTCGCCACTCATTACCTGCCGAGCCCGCTGCCCGCCCCCGTTCCGGCGGGCGGTTGAGCACCGGCACCCAGAACGCGGCAGGGCCCCCACGAGTTCGCGGGGGCCCTGCCGAGAGGTAGTCGCGTCGTGTGCGGACGCCTACTTCTTCTTCCTGGCGGCGGTGGTCTTCTTCGCCGTCGAGGCCTTGGCGGTGGAAGCCTTGGCGGTGCTCTTCGGCGCGGCCTTGGTCGCCGCCTTGGTGGTCTTGGCGGGAGACTTCTTCGCCGTCGTCGACTTGGTCGCCGCCTTGCTCGCTGTCGACTTCGTGGTGCTCTTCGGCGCGGCCTTGGTGGCCGTGCTCTTGGCTGTGCTCCTGCTCGGTGCCGCCTTCGTGGCCGTGCGGCTGGAGGCGGTGCCGCGCGTCGTCGTCGCTCGCGTACGAGTCGTGGTGCTGCGAGTCGCCGAGGGCCGCGTGGTCGCCGTCTTCGCGCCAGTGGCCCGAGTGGCGGTGGCGCGCTTGGTGGTTGCCTTCGGCAGCTTCTTGGCGCCGCTCACGACGTCCTTGAAGGTCGTACCCGCGCGGAAAGCGGGAACGTTGGTCTTCTTCACACGCACGGTCTCGCCGGTGCGTGGGTTCCTCGCGGTCCGGGCGGCCCTGGCGCGCTTCTCGAACACACCGAAGCCGGTGATGTTGACCTTCTCGCCCTTGTTGACCGTACGGATGATGATGTCGACGAGGTTGTCGACAGCTTGCGACGCGACCTTCTTGTCGCCCAAACGCTCGGAGAGCGCTTCGATGAGTTGGGCCTTGTTGGCCATTCCAGTCCTCCAAGAAGAACTACTTGTTACCCGGCCACACCGGCCGACATGCGCACACGGTATTACCAACGCAGCACAAATTCCAAACGGCACGCGGATTTTTTCCTTATCGGGTGCGCTTCCGCGCCCCCGGGCCCCCTCGCGGTCCCCTTCGAAGGGCCGTCTCGCGTGACATCGTCGTACCGGAGCCGGAGCACGGATTCCCTTTTCGAGCAGGGAATCCGTGCCCAACGCGGCTACACCGGCGTGGTGGAAGGCTTCCAGGAGGGTCGCTTCGCCTCGAAGGCCTCGATGTCGTCGGCATGGCGCAGTGTCAACGCGATGTCGTCGAGTCCCTCGAGCAGTCGCCAGCGGGTGTAGTCATCGATCGAGAAGGTGGCGACGAAGTCCTTGGCCCGTACCGTCTTCTCCCGCAGGTCGACGGTGACCTGGGTGCCCGGCTCGCTCTCGAGGATCTTCCACAGTTGCTCGACATCGGCCTGCTCGCACTCGGCGGCGAGCAGGCCCTGCTTGCCCGAGTTGCCCCGGAAGATGTCGGCGAACCGAGAGGAGATGACCACCCGGAAGCCGTAGTTCAGCAGTGCCCAGACGGCATGCTCCCTGGACGAACCCGTACCGAAGTCCGGCCCGGCGACGAGCACGCTGCCCGCCCGGTACGGCTCCTGGTTGAGCACGAATTGCTCGTCGCCGCGCCAGGCGGCGAACAGACCGTCCTCGAAGCCCGTACGGGTCACGCGCTTGAGGTAGACGGCGGGGATGATCTGGTCCGTGTCCACGTTGGACCTGCGCAGCGGCACTCCGACCCCGGTGTGCTTGGTGTAGGGCTCCATGTTCTGTAACGCTCCTTCAGTCCAGGTCTTCCGGCGAGGACAGGGTGCCCCGTACGGCCGTCGCGGCCGCCACGAGCGGCGAGACCAGGTGGGTGCGACCACCCTTGCCCTGCCGACCCTCGAAGTTGCGGTTCGAGGTCGACGCGCTGCGCTCACCGGGCTTCAACTGGTCGGGATTCATCCCGAGGCACATCGAGCAGCCTGCCTGCCGCCACTCGGCGCCCGCCTGCGTAAAGATCTCGTGCAGCCCTTCGGCCTCCGCCACCTGGCGCACCCGCATCGAGCCGGGCACGACAAGCATGCGCACCCCGTCGGCCACCTTGCGGCCACGCAGCACCGTGGCCGCGGCACGCAGGTCCTCGATCCGGCCGTTGGTGCACGAGCCGAGGAACACGGTGTCCACCGCGATCTGCCGCAGCGGGGTCCCCGGAACAAGATCCATATAGGACAGGGCCTTCTCGGCGGCCACGCGCTCGGTCTCGTCCGTGATCCGCTCGGGGTCGGGAACCGACTCCGAAAGCGGCAACCCCTGGCCGGGGTTGGTACCCCAGGTCACGTACGGGGTGAGCTGGGCGGCGTCGATGTCCACCTCGGCGTCGAACTCGGCTTCGGCGTCGGTGCGCAGTTCACGCCAGTTGGCCACCGCGGCGTCCCAGTCGGCGCCCTTCGGCGCGTGCGGGCGGTCCTTGAGGTAGGCGAAGGTCGTCTCGTCGGGCGCGATCATGCCCGCTCGGGCGCCTGCCTCGATGGACATGTTGCAGATGGTCATCCGCGCCTCCATCGAGAGCGACTCGATGGCGCTACCCCGGTACTCGAGCACGTATCCCTGCCCGCCACCGGTGCCGATCTTGGCGATGACGGCGAGGATGACGTCCTTGGCGGTAACGCCCGGGCGCAGGTCGCCGTTGACGTTGATCGCCATGGTCTTGAACGGACGCAGCGGAAGCGTCTGCGTGGCGAGCACGTGCTCGACCTCGGACGTGCCGATACCGAAGGCCATCGCGCCGAAGGCACCGTGTGTCGAGGTGTGGCTGTCACCGCACACCACGGTCATACCGGGCTGCGTCAGGCCGAGTTGGGGGCCGATGACGTGCACGATGCCCTGCTCGTCATCTCCCATGGGGTGCAGGCGGATGCCGAACTCCGCGCAGTTGCGGCGAAGCGTGTCCACCTGGGTACGGGAGACCGGATCGGCGATGGGCAGGTCGATGCCCGTTGTGGGAACGTTGTGGTCCTCGGTCGCGATCGTGAGGTCGGGCCTGCGAACCTTCCTGCCAGCCAGGCGTAGCCCGTCGAACGCCTGCGGGCTGGTGACCTCGTGCACGAGGTGAAGATCGATGTAGAGCAGGTCCGGCTCAGCGCCTTGGCCGCGGCGCACGGTGTGCGCGTCCCACACTTTCTCTGCCAGTGTGCGGCCCCGCTTGATTGTCATCAGGGCTCCTTACGTGAGCATGCCGATTCTGGACTTCCCAAACTGCGAGATTATAGTATCGCTTTGTGGGACAGCCCAATGTTAGCAACCAGCAGACATCTGAAGCTCGGGCCAGCGGCATCGGTGTTCTCGACAAGGCGGTCGCCGTGTTGCACGCCGTGTCGGAGGAGCCGTGCGGGCTGGCGGAGTTGTGTTCACGCACCGGGCTACCGCGCGCGACCGCGCACCGGCTGGCCGTAGGGCTGGAGGTGCACCGGATGCTGCGCCGCGGTCCCGACGGGAGGTGGCGGGCGGGGCCTGCCCTCGCCGAACTGGCTGGCGGCACGGTGGACCCGTTGCTGGATGCCGCGAGCGTGATACTGCCGAAGCTGCGCGACATCACCGGCGAGAGCGTCCAGCTGTACCGCAGGGACGGTGTCCAGCGGGTGTGCGTGGCCACGGCGGAGCCGCCGAGCGGGTTGCGCGACACCGTGCCGGTTGGCGCGCGGCTGCCGATGACGGCCGGGTCGGGGGCGAAGGTGCTCGCGGCGTGGGCGGACGAGCACACCCAGCGAGCGATCCTGGCCGACGCCGTCTACGGCGAGCGGACCCTGCTCGAAGTGCGCAGGCGGGGGTGGGCGCAGAGTGTCGCCGAACGTGAGCCGGGGGTGGCGAGTGTGTCGGCGCCGGTTCGCGACACGACCGGCGCGGTGGTGGCGGCGGTGTCGGTATCAGGGCCGGTCGAGCGCATCGGCCGCAAGCCCGGCGGGCGGTGGGCCGCGGATCTGCTGGCGGCGGCGGAGGCGCTGCAAGACCGACTCTGAGGCGTCCGGTTCGCCGGTCCCCGCCCGCGAACCGGACTCGCGGGCATTTGACGGCGATATCGAAAAAGCGAGGGCCTTGTTCGAGATTTTCTCTCGAACAAGGCCCTCGCTTTTGGCGTACCCCCGATGGGATTCGAACCCACGCTACCGGCGTGAGAGGCCGGCGTCCTAGGCCGCTAGACGACGGGGGCTTGCTGTGTTGCCTGAGACAACCTACCAGGTGGTGGTTTTCTCTGAGCAGCTGGGGTACCAGGACTCGAACCTAGACTAACTGAACCAGAATCAGTCGTGCTGCCAATTACACCATACCCCAAGAGATGCCTCACCCAAGCGCACTCCGGCTCGGCACCGCTGGAAAGAAATACTAGACCACGGCGAAGCCTGCCCGATAACCGGCCCTTGCCCTCAACGGGGAACGGGCACCCCCACCCTGGCGAACTCCGAGACCAGCAGCTCAGGCAGATCGGCGAGGGTGTAGAGCACGTGCACGTCCGACGGGACGTCAGCAGCCGTCCCTGTCCGGTCGAGCCACACCCCACCCAACCCCGCGTCGCGGGCACCAACGGCGTCGGTAGCCAGCTTGTCCCCCACGTGCACGGCTTGCGCCGGTTCGCAGTCGAGCTTGAAGCAGACCGTCTTGAACATCACGGGGTCGGGTTTGGCGACACCGACCTCGCCCGCGATGGCGACGTAGTCGAAGAAGCGCGCGAGCCCCAGCATCGCGAGCTTCTCCCGCTGGTGGGCGCCGGAAGCATTCGTGACGGCCGCGAGCCGCACACCCGCCGCCGTCAGCCATTCCAAACAGGGCAGGACATCGTCGAAGAGCCGCCACGAGCGGCGCAGCATCTCCTTGCGTTTCTTCTCGAACCCGGCGACGTCCGCCATGCCGACGCTGATACCCAGTTCGGCCAGGAACGCCTGGGTACGCCTGCCGTGCATGTCGGGGTACTCCAACTCGCCCGTGACGACCCTCGCCACGTGCTCGTCGGTGATTCGCTCCCACACCGGCCACATGTCGGTTCTGCCGATCAGCGCTTCGAGCGATCTTCGACTCGCCGCGGAGAAGTCGATCAACGTGTCGTCGATGTCAAGGCAGACCAACCGCAGTTCCGGCGGTGTCCAGGGGGGAGCGTCGTCGTGTTCGGAAACTCTTTGCGATGCCGTCGGGGAGCCAAGCGCAAAAGCCACCCCGAGAGGCTAGGGCACTTTCGCTTTGATCGACTCGGCTGACGAGGTGAAAACCCGGCCGCTGTTTCGGTCCAGCCCCCTACGCTGAGTTGCCCGTGAGGGCCCGCCGCAAGCGTGCGAGTGACACCTGGCGTCCGAGTAGTTCCATCGACTCGTACAGCGGGGGTGAAATTGTCCGCCCTGTAACGGCGACGCGTATCGGAGCGAATGCCTTACGGGGTTTGAGCCCGAGTCCATCCACGAGCGCCTGCTTGAGCGCCTGCTCGATGGCGGCACTGTCCCACGAGGGCAATGTGTCGAGTGCCTCGACGGCGGCGCGCAGCACCGGCTCCGCGTCAGGACCGAGCGCCTTCGCCGCGGCGGCCTCCTCCGGCGCGAACTCCTCCTCGGCGACGAATAGGAATCGGACGAGATCGACCGTTTCGGACAACACGGTGACGCGCTCCTGCACGAGCGGGGCGATCGCTCGCAGGGTGGCCAACTGCTCGTCGCTCGGTGTCGCCGGGAGCACGCCCGCGGAACTCAGGTAGGGCGTGACTCGCCGGGTGAACTCCTGCACGGGCAGCGCACGGATGTGCGTGCCGTTGATCGCCTCGGCCTTCTTGATGTCGAACCGGGCCGGGTTCGCGCTCACCTTGGTTATCTCGAACGCCTCGACCAGCTCGTCGACGCCGAACACGTCCCGATCCTCGGCGATCGACCAGCCGAGCAGCGCGAGGTAGTTCAACAGCCCCTCGCGGATGAAGCCGCGGTCGCGGAGGTTGAACAGGTTCGACGAGGGGTCTCGTTTGGACAGCTTCTTGTTGCCCTCCCCCAGTACGTATGGCAGGTGACCAAACTCGGGCACGAAGTCGGTGACGCCGATCCGGCGCAGCGCCTGGTACAGCGCGATCTGCCGGGGGGTCGACGGCAGCAGGTCCTCGCCGCGCAGTACGTGCGTGATCCGCATGAGCGCGTCGTCGACCGGGTTGGTGAGCGTGTAGAGCGGCTGGCCGCTGGCTCGCACGAGCACCGGGTCAGGGATCGTGCCCGCCCTGAACGTGATGCCCCCGCGCACCAGGTCGGTCCAGGTGATGTCCTCCTCCGGCATGCGCAGCCGCAGCACGGGCTCGCGGCCCTGCTCGCGTAGCCGCTCCTTCTGCTCGCCGGTCAGCTCACGGTCGTAGTTGTCGTAGCCCAGCTTGGGGTCCTGGCCCGCCTCCCTGCGCCGCTGCTCGACTTCCTCGTTGGTGGAGAACGCCTCGTACAGCTCGCCCGCCTCCAGCAGCCGGGCGGCGATGCCGGCGTAGACCTCACCGCGCAGGCTTTGCCGGTACGGCCCGTACTCGCCGCCGACCTCAGGGCCCTCGTCCCAGTCCAGTCCCAGCCAGCGCAGCGCGTCGAGCAGAGCCTCGTAGGACTCCTCGGTGTCCCTTGCCGCGTCGGTGTCCTCGATCCGGAACACCAGGCTGCCGCCGTGATGCCGCGCGAACGCCCAGTTGAACAGGGCAGTGCGGATGAGGCCGACATGCGGCATCCCGGTGGGGGAAGGGCAGAAGCGGGCGCGTACGGCGTTCGTCTCACTCATAGCCGCTCCAGCGTATCGCTCTTGACGCGGGCGTGAATCCGGTGCATCGTGAAGATATTCAACACTCGATGAATAAGGGGGCGGCCATGGCCGAACGGACGGCATGCGTCGTGATCGGGGGCGGGCCCGCCGGAATGATGCTGGGCCTGCTGCTGGCACGAGCCGGGATCGAAGTGACCGTGCTGGAGAAGCACGCCGACTTCCTTCGGGATTTCCGAGGCGACACGGTGCACCCTTCGACGATGCGGTTGCTGGACGAACTCGGCCTCGGTGAAGCCTTCGCCAAGTTGCCGCAGAGCCGGATGGAACAGATCGCCTTCCCCATCGACGAACGGGAGTACGTCGTCGTCGGTGATCTGCGACGGCTGAAGGTGCCCCATCCATACATCGCCATCACACCGCAGTGGGATCTGCTCAACCTCCTCGCCGAGGCGGGCAACCGGGAGCCCACCTTCCGGTTGCGGATGCGCACGGAGGCGACCGACCTGATCCGTGAGGGTGGCCGGGTGCGGGGGGTGCGCTACCGCACCGACGACGGCACGACCGGTGAGGTCAGAGCCGAGCTGACCGTGGCCTGCGACGGGCGATGGTCCATCGCGCGGGAGCTACCAGAACTGCGCTACAAGGAACTGCCCGTGCCCATCGACGCGTGGTGGTTCCGGCTCAGCAGGAAGCCCGAAGAGGACCACTCCTCGCTACGGCCGACCCTGCGCGACGGTCGGTTCGCGATCGTCATCCCGAGGACGGACTTCTATCAGATCGCCTACATCGGCAAGAAGGGCATCGACCCGATGCTGCGCGCCCGCGGCATCGAGAGTTTCCGGCACGAGGCAGGCAGGCTGCTCGTCGACCTTGCCGACCGCCTCGATGAGCTGGCGTCGATGGACGACGTCAAACACCTGGACATCCGGCTCAACCGGCTGAGCCGCTGGCACCTCGACGGCCTGCTGTGCATCGGTGACGCCGCACACGCGATGTCGCCCATCGGCGGCGTCGGCATCAACCTCGCCGTGCAGGACGCCGTGGCAGCGGCCACGCTGCTCGCCGGTCCGCTACGGCGGGGCCGCGTCAGCGGCCGGACACTAGCGAAGGTCCGGCGAAGGCGGCAATTGCCGACCGTCATCGTGCAGGCGCTTCAGCACCTCCTGCACCGCACGGTCGCCGCGCCGCTCGTCGAAGGCAACCGGGCTGGCCCGCCGAAACCGGTCACCACGGCGCTGCGACGGATGCCGTGGTTGTCGTTCGTGCCCGCCTACCTCGTCGGGGTTGGCCCCCGGCCGGAACACGCTCCCGCGTTCGCGCGGCGGCCGCCCGGCTGAGGGCGCGGCAAGTTCAGGCTGCCTGTACCGGGTTGGTTAGTGTGCCGATCCCCTCGACCGTGATCGACACCTGCTGGCCGGCCGTGATCGGTCCGACGCCCTCCGGGGTGCCGGTCAGGATGAGGTCGCCTGGCAACAGCGTCATCACCGCCGAGACGAATTCCACGAGTTCGGGCACCTTGTGCACCAGTGCCGAGGTCCGCGCGTCCTGCTTGACCTCGCCGTCCACCTCGGAACGGATGGCGAGGTCGGCGGGATCGACAGCGGTCTCGATCCAGGGACCGACAGGGCAGAAGGTGTCGAAGCCCTTGGCCCTTCCCCACTGCCCGTCGGACTCTTGCAGATCCCGTGCGCTGACGTCGTTGGCGATCGTGTAGCCGAGGACGGCGGCCCCCGCGCGAGCGGCGGGCACGTTCTTCACCGGCTGCCCGATCACCACGGCCAGTTCGCCCTCGAAGTCGACCCTCGTCGACACCGCGGGCAACTTGATCGCCGCGTTGGGGCCGATCACGCTGGTGGACGGCTTGAGGAAGATCATCGGTTCGCCGGGAACCTCGTTGCCGAACTCCTGCGCGTGGGCGGCGTAGTTGCGGCCGACCGCGATCACCTTCGTGGGCAGGATGGGCGCGAGCAGCCGCACGTCCGCGAGCGGCCACCGCCGTCCCGTGAAGTTCGGCTTTCCGAACGGATGATCGGCGATCTCGAGAACCTGCGCTTCGTCACCGTCCCCCTCGATCGAGGCGAACGCGACACCATCGGGGTGAGCAATTCGAGCCAGTCGCACCGTCGAATCCTAACTCGGGCCATGGGCGCGTGCCGTAGGCAACGGGTCGGGCCGGTGCCGATCGGCGCTGGCACGCGCCGCCTACTTCCGCAGGCTCTTGTGCACCAGGGCGTCGCACAGAGCGAGCCAGCTCGCCTCGACGATGTTGGCGTGAACACCGACGGTCGTCCATTCCCGCTCGCCGTCGGACGACTCGACCAACACCCGCGTGACCGCGTCGGTACCCGGATGGCCTGCGAGGATGCGCACCTTGTAGTCACTCAGCTCCACGCTGTCCAACCAGGACAGGTGCGGCGAGAGCGCCTTGCGCAGGGCGGCGTCCAGAGCGTGCACCGGGCCGTTTCCTTCCGCCGTGGCGATCACCCGCTGGCCACCGACGTGCACCTTGACCGTGGCCTCCGATCCGACCTCGCCACCCACACGGTGGTCGAGTACCACCCGGTAGGACTCCAGCGTGAAGGGCGGCTCCGCGGGTGCCTTCCCCGTCTCGGCCAGCAGCAACAGCTCCAGCGACGCGTCGGCGGCCTCGAACGACCAGCCCTGCGCCTCCATGCTCTTGACCTTCTTCACCGCGCTGGAAAGCGCCTCCGGCTGTGCGGCCAGGTCCAGCCCGAGCTCGCGTCCCTTGAGCTCGAGGCTGGCCTTGCCCGCCATCTCGGTGACCAGCACCCTCATGTCGTTGCCGACCAGAGCCGGATCGATGTGGTTGTACAACAACGGGTCCACTTTGATCGCGCTCGCGTGCAGCCCCGCCTTGTGGGCGAAGGCCGACGACCCGACGTAGGCCTGGTGGGTGTCGGGCGCGATGTTCGCGATCTCGGCAAGCGCATGGGAGACGCGCGTGAGCTCGGCGGCACCGCCCTCGGGCAGCACCTCCATGCCAAGCTTGGCAACCAGGTTTCCCGTAACGGCGAACAGGTCGGCGTTGCCTGCCCGTTCCCCGTATCCGTTCGCGGTGCACTGCACGTGGGTCGCACCCGCCTGCACCGCCGCGATGCTGTTACCGACCGCGCAGGCGGTGTCGTCCTGGCAGTGGATACCGAGTCGCAGGCCGGTGCGCTGCGCGACCTCCCTCACGGTCTCGGCGATGCCCAGCGGCAGTTGGCCGCCGTTGGTGTCGCAGAGCACCACCACGTCGGCTCCGCCGCGGCCCGCGGCGTCAAGCACTCGCAGTGCCGTCTCGGGGTCGTATGCGTAGCCGTCGAAGAAGTGCTCCGCGTCAAGGAAGACCCGCCTGCCCTCACCGACGAGGAAGGACACCGTGTCCTCGACCATGGCACACGCCTCTGCGACGTCCACGCGCAGCGCCCGCTCGATGTGCCGGACATCCGACTTGGCGACCAGCGTCACGACCGGTGCCCGCGAGTCGAGCAGCGCGCGCACCTGTGAGTCCTCCTCGGCCCGAACGCCTGCCCTGCGCGTGGAGCCGAACGCGACCAGCACCGCGTGCCGCAGCGCCAGTTCGCCCGCGGCGGCCCTGGCGAAGAACTCGGTGTCCTTGGGCATCGCACCCGGCCAGCCACCCTCGATGTAGCCGACACCGAGCTCGTCGAGCAGGCGCGCGACCGCCAACTTGTCGGCGACGGAGTAGGAAATACCCTCCCGCTGAGCCCCGTCACGCAGCGTCGTGTCGTAGAGGTGGAATTGGTCGCCGAGCGGTGTGCCGGCAGGTTCCGTGCGGGTCACGGGTCTCTCCTTGAGAAGGTCTCCTGACAAACAAAAAGACCCCCCGCGGGTGCGAGAGGTCTGCGCGCCGGGTGCTTTGGGGAAGCACTTACCCGGCGCGCTGGCGGATAATGATCACGCGAGACGTGTTCACGGTAGGCATCATGCCACACCTATCGCGAACCGCGCCGCTCAGCCCCTGTCTCCCCGGTGTAGCCGAGATCTTCACCGGCCACCCTGCCGACGAACGTGTCGGTGTGGCCTGGGCCCGTTGAGGACTGGTTGTCGCCTCGGTCGTCGTCCTGCCTTCCCCCTGTCGGCCTTGACCTGACCACCATCGGGTCGTCGGCGGCGTCGGCTTCGGTAGCGCTGGATGAGCGCGGTTGCCTGCGCGCGAGCAGTTTCTTGAGCCATGTCCACATGCCCAACCACCTCACAGCGGGAGTTGTCTTCCCACTGGGATGCCCACATCGGGTGGTTTCCACACGGCCAGGACCCAAAGCGAAGGAGCGGAGCACTCGGCTCCGCTCCGCTGCCCGGTTCGCCCGCGAAACTCCCCTAGCCGACCTGGCTGGTGTTCGACGACACCAGCGCCGCGAGCCGGTCGCCGATCGCCTGGGTGTTCCCCGGCGACGCCTGGTCGCGGGTGGCGAGGTCGAAGGCCACCGAGGCCTCGACCCGGCGTGCCGCCTCCGGCATCCCGAGATGGTCGAGCAACAGCGACATCGACAGCACTGCCGCGGTGGGATCGGCGAGGTTCTGGCCCGCGATGTCGGGCGCGCTTCCGTGCACCGGCTCGAACATGCTTGGGTTGGTACGGGTGATGTCGAGGTTGCCGCTCGCGGCCAGCCCGATACCACCGGTCACCGCCGCCACGAGGTCGGTGATGATGTCGCCGAACAGGTTGTCGGTGACGATCACGTCGAAGCGGCCAGGGTCGGTCACGAGGTGGATGGTCGCGGCATCGACGTGGGAGTAGGCGACGGTCACGTCGGGGTGCTCCAGCGAGACCTCCTCCACGATCCTGGACCACAGCGACCCGGCGTGCTCGAGCACGTTGGTCTTGTGCACCAGCGTGAGGTGCTTGCGCGGACGCTGCTCGGCCCTGTCGAACGCGTCGGCGACAACCCTGCGAATGCCGAACGCGGTGTTCACGCTGACCTCGGTGGCGATCTCGTTCTCGGTGTCCTTGCGAAGCAGCCCGCCGTTGCCCGCGTAGGGGCCTTCTGTGCCCTCACGAACGACGAGCAGATCGATCTCACCAGGGTCGGCGAGCGGGCTGCGCACACCCGGGTACAGCCGTCCTGGGCGGAGGTTGACGTGGTGGTCCAACTCGAAGCGCAGCCGCAGCAGCAGTCCACGCTCGAGGATGCCGCTGGGCACGGTGGGGTCGCCGACCGCACCGAGCAGGATCGCGTCGTGCTCGCGGAGTTCGCCGAGCACGGACTCAGGCAGCAGTTCACCTGTGGCATGCCAGCGGGAGGCGCCGAGATCGTAGTTGGTGATCTCAGCGCTCGGGGCGACCTCTCCGAGCACCTTCAGCGCTTCGGTCACCACCTCGGGCCCGATCCCGTCGCCGGGGATCACAGCGAGCCGCATCCACACACCTCCGTCAGTCGGGCACCCGGCGTCCCAGGCTGCCCATCACCATCGAGTCCAGCGACGGCAGGCTACCGGCACCCGACAAACGGCCGAAGCCCTACCACCCGTACGCCGCAGCCATGCGGCACCCGCCGTCACTCAATGGTGGCACAGCGCTACCGTGTGCACATCACCGAGTGCGGAAAGGTGCGGACCACCCGCCACCGCCACCGCCACCGCTACCGCGAGGCTGTAGCCATTCCACAGCCATTCCACAGCCATTCCACAGCCATTCCACAGCCATTCCACAGCGGACGAGAGGCGGTCCGTGCCAGCAAACGGAACTGCCCGCCCGCTTCGAGTCGTTGGCGGGCGGGCAGTCAGCGCGAGGCTTCGGTGGCTCAGTCGAAGGTGATCGCCCGGATCATGCGGGCATCGACGGTGGCACCGATCGGCTTCAGCAGGTGCTCGTCCACGGCGCGGTCGACGCGCAGCAGCATGATCGCCTCGGAGCGGTCGGTGGTCTGGCTGATCTGGGCGGCCTCGATGTTGATCCCGGCCTCACCGAGCAGCGTTCCGACCCGGCCCATGATCCCGGGACGGTCGGGGTACTCCAGCAGCAGCATGTGGCCCTCGGCGCGGATGTCGAAGTGCCTGCCGTTGACCTCGATCAGCTTCGGCACCTCTCCCTTGCCGGACACCGCACCCGACACCGAGTGAGTCGTCCCGTCGGCATGCACCGCGCGAACGGTGACCTGACTGCGGTAGGTGGTGCTCTCGGGCTCGGTGGTGACGCTCACCTGCACCCCGAGGTCATCGGCGAGTCGGGGCGCGTTGACGAAGGTGACCTGGTCCTCTACCACGCCGGAGAACACGCCGCGCAGCGCGGCCAACTGCAGCACGCTGACGTCCTCACCGGACAGCTCGCCGCTCGCGACGACCGACACCGACGACGGCGGCTTCGTGCTGAACGCCGAAAGCACGGTGCCCAGTTTCTGCGCCAGTGGCAGGTACGGCCGCACCTCCTCGCCGACGGTGCCGCTGGCCACGTTGACCGCGTCGGGAACGAAGTCCCCACGCAGTGCCAACAGAACCGAGTGCGCCACATCGGTGCCCGCGCGGTCCTGCGCCTCCACCGTCGAGGCACCCAGGTGCGGGGTCACAACGACGTTGGGCAGTTCGAACAGCGGGCTGGACGTGGTGGGTTCGGTGGCGAAGACATCGACGCCAGCCCCGCCGACCCGGCCTTCCCGCACCGCCTCGGCCAGCGCGTCCTCGTCGATGAGCCCGCCACGGGCCGCGTTGACGATGATGGCACCCGGCTTCACCTTCGCCAGTGCTGCGGCGTCGATGAGTCCCTTCGTTTCCGGTGTCTTCGGCAGGTGGATCGAGATCGCGTCGGCTCGCTGCAGCAACTCGTCCAACGAAACCAACTCGACGCCGAGCTGAGCCGCGCGAGCAGGCGAGGCGTACGGGTCGTAGGCGAGCAGGTGGGTGCCGAACGCCTCGAGGCGCTGTGCGACCAGCTGGCCGATCTTGCCGAACCCGACGACACCGACGGTCTTGCCGTGCAGTTCCACACCCGTGAACGAACTGCGCTTCCATTCACCGCCACGCAGGCTCTGGTCGGCGGCCGAGACCCGCCTTGCAACGGCGAGCAGCAACGCGACGGCGTGCTCGGCGGCGGAGACGATGTTGGACGTTGGCGCGTTCACCACGAGCACACCGCGCTGTGTGGCGGCGGGAACGTCTACGTTGTCCAGCCCCACACCTGCCCTGGCCACAACTTTGAGTTTCGACGCCGCACCGAGAACTTCCGGGTCGACCTTGGTCGCGGACCGTACGAGCAGCGCGTCAGCCTCCCGTACCGCGTCCAGCAACGCGGGCCGGTCCGTTCCGTCGACGTGTCGGACCTCCACCTCGTCCCTGAACACGCTCACCGCCGACTGTGCAAGCTTCTCGGCGAGGAGAACGACTGGCTTGCTCGAATTCGTCACGATGCGCCTTTCCTGAGTTCGGGAATCGGTTCGCGGACGCGCTCATCTGGAGACCACGGCAGTGTGTCCTCAACGCCCGCAGTTTAGCTCCAGGCGTTAACGCCGATGCAATACGTCCACAACGGCGCACGGTGCGGAATCAGCCGTTCACCGGCGAAAGCGAGTGAGGGAAGTCGGCAATGTCACAGCGCGAGGCGCGGCCACGACGCACCGTGGCAGACTGAGTTCCCAACGTGGTGTTCAACGTGGTCTGTCGAACTCGCCGTCGCGCACACCGGCGAGGAAGGCGTCCCATTCGGACGGAGTGAAGACGAGGGTTGTCCCGTCCGGTTCGGACGACTGCCGCAAAGCGACGTAGGTGAGACTGTCGCTGTGGGTGACGAAGGCGTATTCGAGCGTGTCGCCCTCCGGACGCAGCCGCTGCCAGGTGGCCTCACGGAGGTCGAGTTCCGCACGGATGGCCGCCTTGTCACGGGCGGCCAAGTGTCCCGTATCCATAGGGGGCCACGGTAGGCCAAATGGGTGCAAAGAGCACCCCGTAACGCGCGAAAAGGCCACCTCGGTCGTCGAGCGGACCAAGGTGGCCTTTCGGGTGCGATGCCGGAGTCAGGCGGTCTCGGTGATCGGCCGATCCACCCAGGACATCAACCCGCGCAGCTTGGCGCCGGTCTCCTCGATCGGGTGCCGCTCACCGGCCTCCTGCAGCTTGCGGAAGTTCGGCCTGCCCGCCTCGTCCTCGGCGACCCACTCACGCGCGAACGTGCCGTCCTGGATCTCCCGCAGAATGGCCCGCATGTTCTCCTTCACCTCGGGGGTGATCACGCGCGGGCCACGGGTGAGGTCACCGTACTCGGCGGTGTCGGACACCGAGTACCGCATGCGCGCGATCCCGCCCTCGTACATGAGGTCGACGATGAGCTTCAGCTCGTGCAGCACCTCGAAGTAGGCGATCTCCGGCGCGTAGCCGGCCTCGGTAAGCACCTCGAACCCGGTCTGCACGAGGGCCGAGGCACCACCGCACAGCACCGACTGCTCGCCGAACAGGTCGGTCTCGGTCTCCTCGGTGAACGTCGTCTTGATGACGCCCGCACGGGCACCGCCGATGGCCGCGGCGTAGGACAGCGCCAGCGCCTGCGCGTTGCCGCTCGGGTTCTGCTCGACCGCGATCAGGCACGGCACACCCTTGCCATCGACGAACTGCCTGCGAACCAGGTGTCCAGGGCCCTTGGGCGCGACCATCGCGACATCCACATTGGCCGGAGGCTTGATGAGTTCGTAGCGGATGTTGAAGCCGTGCCCGAAGAACAGCGCGTCGCCGTCGGACAGATTCGGCTCGATGTCCTCGGAGTAGATGAACCGCTGCTTGGTGTCAGGAGCGAGGATCATGATCAGGTCGGCCTCGCTCGCCGCCTCGGCGGGTGTCAGTACCCGCAGACCCTCCTCCTCGGCCTTCGCCCGCGACTTCGACCCCTCTGGAAGACCGATGCGAACATCGACACCGGAGTCGCGCAGGCTCAGGGCGTGCGCGTGGCCCTGGCTGCCGTACCCGATCACGGCGACCTTGCGACCCTGGATGATGCTCAGATCGGCGTCGTCGTCGTAGAAGATTTCGACTGACATGAGGGGTGGTACTTCCTTTCGACTCTTGAACGTAGTGGGTTCAGCGCACCGATGCCGCCGTGATCGACCGCGCGCCCCGGCCGACGGCGACCATGCCCGACTGAACGAGTTCGCGCACGCCGTACGGTTCCAGCATCCGCAGCAGCGCACCGATCTTGTCGCTGGTGCCGGTGGCCTCGATGGTGAGCGCCTCCGGCGAGACGTCGACGACCTTGGCGCGGAACAACTGCACCGTCTCCAGGACCTGGCTGCGCACCGTGGCGTCGGCCCTGACCTTCACGAGCAGCAGTTCCCGCTGCACCGAGCTGGCAGGGTCCAACTCCACGATCTTGATGACGTTGACGAGCTTGTTGAGCTGCTTGGTCACCTGTTCGAGCGGTTGCTCTTCGACGGCGACCACGATCGTCATCCGGGAGACCTCGGGGTTCTCCGTCGGCCCCACGGCGAGGGATTCGATGTTGAAGCCGCGACGGGAGAACAGCCCCGACACCCTGGCGAGCACGCCGGGGACGTTCTCCACCAGAACGCTCAGCGTGTGGTTGGTCATTGCGACACCTCGTCGTCCTCGAACAGCGGCCGGATACCCCGTGCGGCCATGATCTCGTCGTTCCCGGTCCCCGCCGCGACCATCGGCCACACCTGAGCATCCTTGCCCACGACGAAGTCGATCACGACAGGGCGGTCGTTGATCTCCATCGCGCGCCGGATGACGTCGTCGACCTCGTCCTTGGTCTCGCAGCGCAGGCCTGCGCAGCCAAGCGCCTCGGCCAGCAGTGTGAAGTCGGGGATGCGGTGCTTGTGCGTGCCGAGGTCGGTGTTGGAGTAGCGCTCGGCGTAGAACAGGTTCTGCCACTGGCGCACCATGCCAAGGTTGCCGTTGTTGATCACGGCGACCTTGATGGGCACACCCTCGATGGCGCAGGTAGCCAGTTCCTGGTTGGTCATCTGGAAGCAGCCGTCCCCGTCGATCGCCCACACCTGCTTGTCAGGGCAGCCGAGTTGGGCGCCCATCGCGGCAGGCACCGCGAAGCCCATCGTGCCGAGGCCACCGGAGTTGATCCAGGTGCGCGGCCGCTCGTAGGAGATGAACTGCGCCGCCCACATCTGGTGCTGACCGACACCGGCCGCGTAGACGGCGTCGGGCCCCACCAGAGCACCGATCCGCTCGATCACGTACTGCGGGGACAGGCTGCCGTCCGAGGGCCAGTCGTAACCCGCGGGGAACGTGTCGCGCCAGGAGTTGAGCTGAGTCCACCAAGGCGTGAGGTCGACCGACGGCGCGCTGTCCCGCTCGGCCTTCACCGCGGCGATCAGCTCGGTGATGATCTCGCCGCAGTCGCCGACGATCGGCACGTCGGCCTTGCGGTTCTTCGAGATCTCCGCTGGGTCGATGTCGGCATGCACGACCGTGGCATCCGGGGCGAACGAGGACAGCTGCCCGGTGACCCGGTCGTCGAACCGCGCTCCCAGTGCCACGAGCAGGTCCGAACGCTGCATCGCGGCCACCGCCGCCACCGTCCCGTGCATCCCGGGCATCCCCAGGTGCTGGGAATGGGAGTCGGGGAACGCACCTCGCGCCATCAGCGTGGTGACCACCGGGATGCCGGTCAGCTCGGCCAGTTCCCGAAGCTGCTCCGACGCCTGCGCCTTGAGCACTCCACCACCGACGTAGAGCACCGGCCGCCGTGCGTTGTTGATGAGCCGCGCGGCCTCCCGAACCTGCTTTCCGTGTGGACGCAGCGTCGGTCGGTAACCGGGCAGGTGCAACTCAGGCGGCCATGAGAAGGATGTCGCCTCCTGCAGCACGTCCTTGGGGATGTCCACGAGCACCGGCCCCGGCCTGCCGGTGCTGGCGAGGTGGAACGCCTCGGCGACCACCCTCGGGATGTCGGCGGGGTCGGTGACGAGGAAGTTGTGCTTGGTGATCGGCATCGTGATGCCGCAGATGTCGGCTTCCTGGAACGCGTCGGTGCCGATGAGCGAGCGGGTCTGCTGGCCGGTGATGGCCACCACCGGCACCGAGTCCATGTGCGCGTCGGCCAGTGGGGTCACCAGGTTGGTGGCGCCCGGCCCCGACGTGGCCATGCACACACCGACCTTGCCGGTCGCCTGCGCGTATCCGGTGGCGGCGTGGCCCGCACCCTGCTCGTGCCGCACCAGGACGTGCCGCACCTTCGTGGAGTCGAGCAGCGGGTCGTAGGCAGGCAGGATGGTGCCGCCCGGGATACCGAACACCACCTCGACGCCGACCGCTTCGAGCGAACGCACGAGCGACTGCGCACCGGTAACCCGTACCGGTGTTCCCGCGGGCGGGGCGGGCTTCGGCCGTGCTCCTAGCTGGCTGGGCGACGCCTGGTGTGGCGTCGGCCCGGCATTCGTTTCCGATCGCGAGGTGGCGCTTGTCATCGGTTCTGCCTCGTGGGTCTGGAGTGCTGGTGCGCTCTGTCGGCTCTTGTCGGCTCTTGTCGGCTCTTTGTCGTCTGTTCCGGGCACTAAAAAACCCCCGCCGACCGAAATGGTCGCACGAGGGTCGCGCGTCGACGCAGAGGTGACTTCCCTACGCGTCGACGCGCTTGGGAAGTACGAGAATGGTCTGCGGTTTCACATTGCCGACGTTAATCGCCCCCGGTCACGGGTGTCAACTCTGCGGAATCGTGATCCCGGATACTGGACCGTCCGACCGTTGGACGCCCCCGAGTTTGGCCGCCGCTCACCAGCGGTGCACCATCGAAGGGTGGCAGATGACTCGACGAACCAGGCAGCGGCGACGCCGCGGGAGTCGGCGCAACAGGCCGAGCCCGCTGCCGGTGGCGCCACCGCCGACGAGGGCAGGCGGGCGATCTTCCGCGTGCCCGCCACCGCCATGCTCGCCGTGCTCCTGCTGTTCGTCGGCGTGTTCCCGGCCGCGACCGCGCTCCCCGCGCTCCTTCCGCTGCTGCTGATCCCGATCGGGCTTGCCTTGTGGGTCGCGCGAACCCGCACCACGGCCACCCGCGACGGCATCACCGTGCGAACACTGTTCGGCAAGCGGGAACTGCCGTGGGAGGCGCTGCGGGGGTTGTCGATCACACCCAAGTCGAAGATCGAGGCCGTGCTCTCCGACGGCAGCAAGATCGCGCTGCCGACGGTGCGGACCCGGCACCTGCCCGTGCTGTCGCTCGTAAGCGCGGGCAGGCTGCCCGACCCGTCCGGGTTACTCGACGAACCCTCCTGACCGTTTGCGGGGTTCGGCCGTGGCGTCCGCACCGGCGGGCGTAGTCTTGCTCCATGCCAGCTCTGCGTTCCCGTACCACGACCCACGGCCGCAACGCCGCGGGGGCTCGCTCGCTGTGGCGCGCGACCGGCATGACCGACAGCGACTTCGGCAAGCCGATCGTGGCGATCGCCAACTCCTACACCCAGTTCGTGCCTGGGCACGTACATCTGAAGGATCTTGGCGAGATCGTGGCCGACGCCGTACGGGAAGCGGGCGGTGTCCCGCGTGAGTTCCACACGATCGCCGTGGATGACGGCATCGCGATGGGACACAGCGGAATGCTGTACTCGCTGCCTTCCCGCGAGATCATCGCCGACTCCGTTGAGTACATGGTCAACGCGCACCAGGCCGACGCGCTCGTGTGCATCTCCAACTGCGACAAGATCACGCCGGGGATGCTCAACGCCGCTATGCGGCTGAACATCCCGACGGTGTTCGTCTCCGGTGGTCCGATGGAGGCGGGCAAGGCCGTCGTGGTGGACGGCGTCGCGCAGGCGCCCACCGACCTGATCACCGCGATCTCGGCCTCCGCCAGCTCGAACGTGGACGACGAGGGGCTTGCGGTTGTGGAGCGTTCCGCATGCCCCACCTGCGGCTCGTGTTCCGGTATGTTCACGGCGAACTCGATGAACTGCCTCACCGAGGCGCTCGGGCTTTCGCTTCCCGGCAACGGGTCCACATTGGCCACGCATGCCGCGCGCCGGGAGCTGTTCACCGAGGCGGGCCGCACGGTCGTGGAACTCGCCAAGCGCTGGTACTTCTCCGACGACGAGTCGGCGCTGCCGTGCTCGATCGCGAGCAAGCAGGCCTTCGAGAACGCCATGGCCCTCGACATGGCCATGGGCGGTTCGACGAACACGGTCCTGCACATCCTCGCCGCCGCACAGGAGGGCGAGGTCGACTTCACCATCGACGACATCGACGCGATCGGCCGCAGGGTGCCTTGCTTGTCCAAAGTGGCACCGAACTCCGACTACCACATGGAGGACGTGCACAGGGCCGGTGGCATTCCCGCGATTCTCGGGGAGCTGCACCGGGCCGGCCTGCTCAACGAGGATGTGCACGCCGTCCACGCTTCCTCCCTGGAAGAGTGGCTGTCCAAATGGGACATTCGCGGCGAAGCGCCCGCAGGGGAAGCGATCGAGTTGTTCCAGGCCGCACCTGGTGGCGTTCGCACCACGGAGGCGTTCTCGACCGAGAACCGGTGGTCGGCTCTGGACACCGACGCCGAGCGCGGCTGTGTTCGCGACGTGGCACATGCCTACACCGCTGACGGCGGTCTCGCGGTGTTGCGCGGCAACCTTGCCGAGAAGGGCGCGGTCATCAAGTCGGCGGGAATCGACGAGGAGTTGTGGCGGTTCCAGGGGCCCGCGCTGGTCGTGGAGAGCCAGGAAGAAGCCGTGTCGGCGATTCTGGGCAAGCGTGTGCGGCCGGGTCATGTGCTCGTGGTGCGCTACGAGGGACCCGCGGGAGGACCGGGGATGCAGGAGATGCTGCACCCGACGGCGTTCCTCAAGGGCGCGGGCCTGGGCAAGGTCTGCGCGCTCATCACCGACGGCCGGTTCTCCGGTGGCTCTTCGGGAATCTCGGTGGGGCACATCTCCCCGGAGGCGGCGGCGGGCGGCACTATCGGACTTGTCGCCGATGGCGACCAGATACTGATCGACGTGCGCGAACGCACGCTGAAGCTGCTGGTGGACGATGACGTGCTGGCGGAACGCCGCGCGAAGATGGAGGCAAGCGAGCGGCCATGGCAGCCTGCGGAACGCCAGCGGCCGGTGAGCGGCGCGCTGCGGGCCTACGCCCGCATGGCCACCTCCGCCGACACCGGCGCGGTTCGCGACCCCAGCAAGTGACGACGGGGCCCTCCCGGGTTGGCGAGGGAACTCCGCCTCCAGTGGAGCGGAAGTTCCCTCGCTGCCCTTCGGGCGCGGGCGGGCGGTCGCTTCCCCGCGCGGGTTAGCGGAACAGGACGATCACCACGGCGACAGCGGCCGCGGCGAGCAGTAGGGCGACAATCCCGAATGCCAGCGGCTTTCGCCGCCAAGGGGTGTTCTTGTCCAGCGCTGCCCTGCCTGATCCGGTGAACAGCAGGGCGAACGCGACGGCGGAGAGCATGGCCTCGTACTCGAAGCCCTGTCCCTGGCCTGCGAAATAGCCGCCACCGAGCTTGGCGTAGACGGCGCTGGCCGTCACCCCGAGCACCGCCGCGGCGCCAAGTGGTGTGAACAGTCCGAGGATCAGCAACGCGCCGCCCCCGACCTCGGCGATGCCGGTTATCCACGCGAGCAACGTGGTCTGGCTTGTGTAGCCCAACTCGCCGAGCGCGTCGGCGAATCCACCGATGCCAGGGCCGTCGAAGAGACCGAACAGCTTCTGCAGGCCGTGCGCGCCGATCGTCCCGCCGAGTGCCAGACGCAGAATCAGCAGGCCGAAATCAAGCCCGCCATGCCAACGATTCGGGTCGTCCTCGTCATCGGAAAGCCGGTCCTCGAACGGTGGGTTCTCCTCGGGGGTGAAGCCGCTGCCGTCGAACTGGTCCGAGCGCAGACGAGTCGTTCGATGATCAAGCTCGTCGTCACGAGTGTTCATGCGGGCGGAGAGTAGAGCATTACCGCCCGGTCGTATATCCCTACCGCGAACTCGGTACCCCGTGTCACTGGGCAACAACTGCCAGGTGTGATTCGCTCGCGCGCTTCCGAGTCTGCACACCGAACGCAGAACTCCCGGGCAGGAACGGGGAACTCGCGGGCAGGAACGGGGAACTCGCGGGCAGGAACGGGGGACTCGCGGTTTCAGTACTCGCCGTGCACCAGGTTTTTGGGTAGTTCCCCCTGCACGTAGCGCTCGATCTCGGCGACGGCGACCCGGTAGGAACGCCGCCGCGCCCCGCATACCGAGCCCGCCACGTGCGGGGTCAGCACGACCCCCGGCGCGGACCACAACGGGTGATCGGCGGGAAGCGGTTCGGGATCGGTGACATCAAGTGCGGCACGCAGCCTGCCCGAGGCGAGTTCGGCAAGCAGCGCTTCGGTGTCCACGACCGCGCCCCGCGACGCGTTGACCAACACCGCGCCGTCAGGCATCGCGGCGAGGAATTCCGCGTCCACCATGCCACGGGTGCGGGAAGTCAGCGGCACCAGCAACACCGCCACGTCGCTGCCTCGCAGCAACGAGGGCAGCTCGGTGACCTCGTGCACTCCCTGCCTCGCCGAAAGCCCGACCATCGTGACCCAGGCATCGAACGGCTCCAGCCTGCGCCGTACCTGCGTCCCGACATCACCCGCGCCGACCACGAGCACCCGCTTGCCCTGCAGCGTTTCCCCCACCTGGGGAGCCCACCTGGCTGCTCGTCTGGCGTCGGTGAACGCCTCCAGCTCGCGATACATCGACAGCAACACGGCGAGCACCCATTCCGCGGTGCTGCCGCCGTGCGCGCCACGACAGGTGGACAGCAGTACCCCGTCGGGGAGGGTGCCCACCCAGTCCTCCGCGCCCGCGGACAGCAACTGGATCAGCCGCAGTTTCGGCAGCCCCCTCAACATCGGCCGCACCGCGGCGGCACCGCCGGAGGGAATCAGCACCTCGGCCTCCCGAGCCTGCCGCGGAAGCGGCTCCCCCAGCCGGTAGCGCAGCGGCCGGACCCTGGAAACGCCCGAAAGGGCCACCATGCCGTCGTCGTCGGGCACCAAAACAGTGATCGTCACATCCCCATCGTGACCCACCTGCGCCTGCCCCACTTACCAGAGGTTCACGAAGTCCCACCTAGGGTGGAGGATCGTGCGGATCATCCGGCCCGGCAGGCGGGGAAACTGGCCGCTGGCCGTCGTGGCCAGCGTAGGGTTGGTCCTTGCCGGATGCGCCGAGTTCGAGGACTCCGCGGCCCCGACGAGCTGGCAGCCCGCGCCGGAGCTCACGCCGGAGGCCGGTCCGCAACCAGACCTGCCAGAGGCGGGCACACCCGGGGTACCGAGCGCTCCGCCCACCTCGCGCACCCCGGTGCCGCCACCTGACGGGTGCACGGACTTCGACAAGGCGGTCATCGCCACCTGCCTCGACACCGTGTCCGCCGTCGCCGCGCTACCGACCGATGGCTCGACCGTGAACGTCTACGCGGGCGAACGTAGCAGCGGCACGGTGTTTCGGGTCGGCGCCAACGCCGACCAGGAAGAGGTGGCGCGGCTGGACGTGGACGCGACCGGCGACGGAGGGCTCACCGGACTCGCGCTCTCGCCCGGCTACGGCGAGGACGGACTCGTCTTCGCCTACATCACCACCGACACCGACAACCGGGTAGTCCGCTTCGCCGAGGGCGAGCCCGCCAAACCGGTACTCACCGGAATTCCCAAGGGCGCGACCGGCAACCGAGGAGCGTTGCTGTCCGACGGCAAGGGGTCGCTGCTGGTTGCGACCGGCGACGCGGGTGACTCGCGCGCCTCTGCGGACCCCAGGTCGCTGGCGGGAAAGGTGCTCCGGATCACACCGACCGGTCAACCCGCGCAAGACAACCCCGACCCCAACTCCCCGGTGCTCGCCAGCGGGTTACACGCCCCCGGCGGGCTGTGCAAGACGTCGGACGGCTCGCGGCTCTGGGTGACTGATCAGGCACCCGACCGTGACGCGCTCTACCGGATCGAGGCAGGTAAGGAACTGTCCGTACCCGCGTGGACCTGGCCGGAGAAGCCCGGAGTCACCGGGTGCACCGACTGGACGGACGTATTGGCCGTGGCCACCTCCGAAGCGGCCAACATACAGAACCTCCCACTCACAGAGGACGGCTCCGTCGGCGGCAAGCCACAGGTGACAATGGACGGCGAGAACGGCACCAGCTACGGCAAGCTCGGCGCGCTCGACCCGGTCACCCCGGACGTCGCGGTCGCGGGAACGGTCAACAAGGACGGCGGGAATCCGGTCTCCAGTGATGACAGGGTCGTCCTCATCGTCAGGCAACCTGCCTCGGGTTCCGGCCGCGACTGAGTGGCGAAAGCATGGGAACGCCTACCGACGCACCCGCTGCTGTCCCGGCAGCCGAGTCTCCGCCCGCAGCGCCACCACATCAAGCACGGCACCGGTCAGCGAGACCAATGTCGCCGCGACACCGAGGTAACGGCCAATCCCCGTGCCGATGCTCACCCCGCTCTCGGTGAGCAGCCCACGCTGCTGCTCGCCGAACTGCCAGTCGATGAACACCCAGCCGAGCACGGTGCCCACGAACGCGACGACGGTGGCCACCAGCCACAGCTGAGGCAGCCCGCTCCACCTCGCCCTGCCCGACTGACCGAAGATCGCCACCACCAGCCCGGTCAGCACCAGCAGCAGCGGCGGGAACCATCCGAAGAACGTGGCCGACCACACCGGACGGGACACGTCCTCGCTCGGCAGCTCGGCCAGCGCGGCACGCAGTTGCGGGTCGGTGGCCGAAAGTTGGGTCCACGGCAGGAACAGTGCAGTCAGCGCGAGCAGCCCGGCGCCGAAGCCGAGCCACTCACGCCACGTCACACGTTTCGGTGACCACACGGCTGCTCAGGCGCCGACGCGTTCCAGGACCAGCTCGCGCACGCGCTTTGCGTCGGCCTGACCCTTGGTCGCCTTCATCACGGCACCGACGATGGCACCGGCCGCGGCCACCTTGCCACCGCGGATCTTGTCGGCGACGTCGGGCTGCGCGGCAAGCGCCTCGTCAACGGCGGCGATCAGGGCCGAGTCGTCGGAGACGACCTTCAGGCCGCGCTTGTCGACAACCTCGTCCGGCTCTCCCTCACCAGCCAGCACACCCTGCACCACCTCGCGGGCAAGCTTGTTGGTGAGCGTGCCGGACGACACCAGCTCGATCACGCGAGCGACCTGCGCAGGCGTGATCGGCAACCCCGCCAGCTCCACACCGCTGGCGTTGGCCTGCTGGGTCAGGTACTGCACCCACCAACTGCGCGCCTCACCCGGATCGGCGCCCGCGTCCACAGTGGCGGCGACCAGGTCGGCCGCGCCGGTGTTCACCAGGTCGCGCAGTTCCTCGTCGGTGAGCTTCCACTCGGCCTGTATCCGTTTGCGGCGCTGCCACGGCAACTCCGGAATGGTGGCGCGCAACTGCTCCACCCACTCGCTGGAGGGGGCGATCGGAACCAGGTCGGGTTCGGGAAAGTAACGGTAGTCCTCCGCGGTTTCCTTCACCCTGCCCGGCGATGTGGTGCCGTCGGACTCCTGGAAGTGCCGCGTCTCCTGGGTGATCGTGCCGCCGTCGTGCAGCACGGCGGCCTGCCTCGACATCTCGTAGCGCACCGCCCGTTCGACACTACGCAGCGAGTTGACGTTCTTGGTCTCGGTGCGGGTGCCGAACTCGGTCGAGCCCTTCGGCATCAGTGAGACGTTGGCGTCGCAGCGCAGTGAACCCTGGTCCATGCGCACGTCCGACACGTCCATGTCACGCAACAGATCCCGCAGCGCCGTCACATAGGCGCGGGCGACCTCCGGCGCGCGTGCGCCCATGCCCTCGATCGGTTTGGTGACGATCTCGATGAGCGGCACGCCCGCCCTGTTGTAGTCCAGCAGCGAGTGTTCCGCCCCGTGGATGCGCCCCGTAGCGCCTCCGACGTGCAGCGACTTGCCGGTGTCCTCCTCCATGTGGGCCCGCTCGATGCCCACCCGAACGATCTCGCCGTCGTCCAGCATCACGTCGAGGTGGCCCTCGAATGCGATCGGCTCGTCGTACTGGGACGTCTGGAAGTTCTTCGGCATGTCGGGGTAGAAGTAGTTCTTCCGCGCGAACCGGCACCACTGCGCGATCTCGCAGTTCAGCGCCAGCCCGATGCGGATGGCCGACTCCACCGCTTTGCCGTTCACGACAGGCAAGGCGCCGGGCAGGCCGAGACACGTCGGACAGACGTGGGTGTTCGGCTCGCCACCGAAGAGGTTGGGGCACCCGCAGAACATCTTCGTGCTCGTATTGAGCTCGACGTGTACCTCGAGTCCCAGCACCGGGTCGTAGCGCTCTACGACCTCGGGAAAGTCCATCAGCTCAACGACCGCCGTCATCGCGGCACCTCCGAGCGAAAGAGTGCGTCGGGCCTCACGTGAGGCGCTCCCTTCAACTCAGGCATCTTGTCCAGCAACGGGCCTCGTGCCGTCTCGTAGGCGGCTCCGACCCGGTAGAGCCGCTCGTCAGCGAGCGCGGGCGCCATGATCTGTAGCCCCACCGGAAGTCCGTCGTCATCAGACAGTCCACTGGGGACACTCATGGCGGCGTTGCCCGCGAGGTTGGCCGGAATCGTGCACAGGTCCGCGAGATACATCGCCAGTGGGTCGTCCACCCGCTCACCGATCCGGAACGCCGTGGTGGGCGTCGTCGGCGATACCAGCACGTCCACCTGCTCGAACGCGGAAGCGAAGTCGCGCGCGATGAGCGTGCGCACCTTCTGCGCGGAGCCGTAGTAGGCGTCGTAGTAACCCGACGACAGCGCATAGGTTCCCAGCATGATCCGCCGCTTCACCTCGGCGCCGAAACCCGCCTCACGCGAAAGCGACATGACCTCCTCGGCGCTACGCGTGCCGTCGTCGCCAACCCGCAGGCCGTACCGCATGGCGTCGAACCGCGCGAGGTTGGAGGAGCACTCACTCGGCGCGATGAGGTAGTAGGCGGAAAGCGCGTAGTTGAAGCTCGGGCAGGACACCTCGACGATCTCCGCACCCAGCTCTCGCAACCGCGCGACGGCGGACTCGAAGGAACCGAGCACGCCCGACTGGTAGCCCTCTCCCTTCAACTCGGCGACCACACCGATGCGCGTACCCGAGAGGTCGCCCTTCGCGCCTTCGCGCGCCGCCGCGACCACTGGCGGGACGGGCCTTTCGATCGAGGTGGCATCGAGCGGGTCGTGCCCAGCGATGACCTCGTGCAGCAGCGCGGCGTCGAGCACCGTCCGTGCGCACGGGCCGCCCTGATCCAGCGACGAGGAGAACGCGACCAGCCCGTAGCGTGACACCCCGCCGTAGGTCGGCTTGACGCCGACGGTGCCGGTGACGGCAGCGGGCTGCCGGATCGAGCCACCGGTGTCCGTCCCGATCGCCAGCGGCGCCTCGAAGGCGGCCACCGACGCCGACGATCCGCCACCGGAACCGCCCGGGATGCGGTCGAGATCCCAGGGGTTGCGGGTGGGACCGAACGCGGAGTTCTCCGTGGAGGAGCCCATCGCGAACTCGTCCATGTTCGTCTTGCCGAGAACGACGATTCCCGCCTCACGCAGCTTGCGTGTCACCGTGGCGTCGTAGGGCGGCAACCAGTGCTCCAGCGTCTTCGAACCGCAGGTGGTTGGCATGTCCTTGGTGGTGAACACGTCCTTGAGCGCCAACGGGACACCCGCCAGCGGCGAGACCGGCTCCGCGCCCTCCGCCAGCGTGGCGTCGACCAGCCGCGCCGCCGCCAGCGCGCCTTCGGCATCGACGTGCAGGAACGCGTGTACCGCGTCGTCGACCTCGGCGATGCGGTCGAGGTGCGCCTGGGCAGCCTCGACGGCGCTGACATCGCGGGCGTGAATCCTGCCCGCGAGTTCGGCGGCGGTGAGCCTGGTCAGGTCGGTCGAGCCGGTCGAGTCGGTCACTGCTCTTCCCCCAAGATGCGAGGTACGCGGAACCTGCCCTCTTCAGCGGCCGGAGCGCAGGCGAGGGCCTCCTCCTGCGTCAGCCCCGGCCTCACCACGTCCTCGCGGAACGTGTTGGTCAGCGGCACGGCGTGCGACGTCGGTGGGATGTCGTCGCCTGCGACCTCGCTGACCTTGGCCACGGCGTCCAGGATCTGGTCGAGCTGTCCTGCGAAGACGTCCAGTTCCTCCTCGGTGACTG
This sequence comes from Saccharomonospora amisosensis, assembly GCF_011761185.1. Taxonomy (NCBI): domain Bacteria; kingdom Bacillati; phylum Actinomycetota; class Actinomycetes; order Pseudonocardiales; family Pseudonocardiaceae; genus Saccharomonospora; species Saccharomonospora amisosensis. Next base: position 4,101,873 of record NZ_JAAOYM010000001.1, read on the forward strand.
CCATCCTGGCCAGCTTGGCGAGGTGCGCGACCTCAGCACGGGAAATATTCGACACGCGGGCGACTCCGGAAGGGTGTTCTCAATTCTCAATGAGGACGTTGCGGATTTGGGTGCTCCTCAAGGGCAGTCTATGGCGTGCGACCTGGCAAGCTCGACCGGGTCGCCGCCGATGGTGGCTGCCCACGCCAGCGTCCTTCTGCAACAATTATCGGCTGGCGAAGGGCGTAACTACGTGAATGAGGTGAGGACGCTGGCCGAGGAGAGGGGTTCACGTTGTCGTTCCTGATCCGGGTCCAGCTCCCGGACAGCCCCGGCACCCTCGGCGCCGTGGCCACCGCGCTCGGCATGGCAGGCGCTGACATTCTCAGCGTCGACGTGGTCGAGCGTGGCGAAGGGATCGCGGTCGACGACCTGGTGGTGGAGCTGCCGTCGGGAAGGCTGCCCGACGCGCTGATCACCGCGGCGGAAAGCGTCGAGGGTGTCGAAGTCGATGCCGTGCGCCCCTACGCCGGTGTCCTCGACACGCACCGTGAGCTGGAACTGGTGGAAGAGATCGCGGCGCGCCCCGTGTCCGGCCTCGACCTGCTCGCCGAGGGTGTCCCCAAGATCATCCGTGCGGGTTGGTCGCTGGTGGTCGCGAGGGCCGACCACGAGGTACGGCGACTGGCCGCGTCCACGGCCGCGCCCGAGGCGCCGCTGCGCGACCTGCCGTGGCTGCCACTGGAGCGTGCGACCGTCCTCGATTCAGAGGACACCTGGATTCCGGACACCTGGAAGGAACTCGGTACCGAACTGGCCGCGACCCCGCTGGGCAAACCCGACCGGGCGTTGCTGGTGGGACGTCCCGGCGGACCGATGTTCCGTGCGGCCGAGGTCGCCAGACTCGCCCACCTCGCGGGGATCGTCGCCGTCGTACTCGACAGCTGACTCAGCGTGACGAGGCGGTCGCGTCGAAGTTCCTAAACTGGGTATATGGGCGAGAGCCGGACGGAACGGGCGCGGGAGCGAATGTCGGCTCCTGTGCTGGCCGCGGCACTGGTCTCGGTGCCTGCTGTCTTCCTGACCACCACGGGGGGCGCCACAGCGGTTGTCGGCCAGGTGCTCAACTGGCTGTCACTGGCCGTGCTCGTCGGCGAGTCGTTGCTGCTGCTGTTGCTCAGCGGCAGCGTCACCAGCTGGGCGCGTCGCTACCGTGCCCAGTTACTGGTCGTCGGCATCGCGGTGCCCGCCGTCGTCTTCGTCGTCGGCCCGCTACAGATCCTGCGGCTGTTCCTCGCCATCGGCGCCTTCCGGGTGCTGCGGGTGGGACGCATCATGCGCGCGGCGCGAGTCGTCAGCCGCAAGTTCGGGTTGCGCGCCCACCACGGCCGCTGGGTGCTGGCCGCCGCGTCGGTGCTGGCCGTGGTGTTCGTGGCGGTGGTGCTGGCCGACCCGGATTCCCGCAGCCGCGCGGTGGTGCTGTGGGTGGTCGACCGGATCGGGGTGGTGCCCGCCGTGCTGGCGCTGCTCGGCGCGCTGGCTGTGCTGGCGCTGGCGGTGACGGTGGTCCGGCGAATGTGGCGACCGCCCGCAGGCTGAATGTGTGCTGGTGGTTCGCCCGCGCTACAAGTCCATCGCGTACGCCAGCAGCTTGATGCCCGCCGCGGGTTCCCAGTCACGTTGCGGCACTCGCCGAAAGCCCAGCCGCTCGTAGAGCCGATGCGCCGTGCGCATCGCGGTCAGGCTGCACAGCACCACGCGCCGCGCACCGAGTTCCTTCGCCCGGTCGATGACGGCCCTGGTCAACGCCTCGCCCACGCCCCTACGCCTGGCGTTCGCCGCGACGGCGAGCATCCGGAACTCCACCTCACCTTCGCGGCACAGTTCCGCGTAGGGCGTGCCGGGCAGAGCGATGGTCACCGTACCGAGTGGCTCGTCGGTACCGTCGGTGGCCACCAGCAGTTCGCCATCGCGATGGCGCCGGGCGGCGTCACGAAGGTCCTTGGCGTAGGACTCCCCCTCCTCGCGGTCGAGAAACCCGTCCACCCGGTACGCGGCGAGAGTCAGCTCTCCCAGCTTGGCCAGCTCCTGCGGCCGCGCCGCCCGTACGACGATGTCACTCATCACTACCCTGCCCCTCCTCGGTGACCTCGGCCACCTGCCTGGCCGCCTCCGGCCCACTTGCCAGCAACACCTGGAATCCGTTCTCGTTCAGCACCGGCACCTTGAGCTGCACCGCCTTGTCGTACTTCGATCCGGGGGAGTCACCCGCGACGACGAACGCGGTCTTCTTCGACACCGAGCCGGCGGCCTTACCGCCCCGCGCCATGATCGCCTCCTTGGCCTCCTCGCGCGAGAACCGCTCAAGCGAGCCGGTGACGACGATAGAGAGCCCTTCCAGGTTCCGCGGCACCGAGGCGTCACGCTCCTGCTCCATGCGAACGCCCGCACGGCGCCATTTCTGCACGATCTCGCGGTGCCAGTCCACGGCGAACCATTCCCGCACCGCCTGCGCGATGGTGGGTCCGACGCCGTCGACCTGTGCCAACTGTTCCTCGTCGGCCTGCTCGATGGCGTCGACGGAGCCGAACTCCCTTGCAAGGGCCTGCGCCGCCGTTGGGCCGACGTGCCGGATGGACAGCGCGACCAGCACCTTCCACAGCGGACGGTCCTTGGCGGACTCCAGGTTGGCGAGCAGCCTCGCGCCGTTGGCCGACAGCTCGCCCGACTTGGTGACGAACAGCTCCACCCGCTTGAGCTTGCCCTCATCGAGGTCGAAGACGTCGCCCTCGTCGGTGAGTACCCCGGACCGCAGCAGCGCCCCCGCCGCCTCCCAGCCGAGCACCTCGATGTCGAAGGCACCGCGCCCTGCGAGGTGGAACAGCCGCTCCCGCAACTGTGCGGGACACGACCGCGCGTTGGGGCAGCGGATGTCGGCGTCGCCCTCCTTCTCGTAGGCGAGCCGGGTGCCACACTCCGGACAGTGCGTCGGCATGACGAACTCTCGTTCGTCGCCGGTTCGCACATCGACGACAGGACCGAGCACCTCCGGGATGACGTCCCCGGCCTTGCGGATCACGACGCGGTCGCCGATCAGCACGCCCTTGCGTTTGACCTCCTCGGCGTTGTGCAGCGTCGCCATGGCCACCGTCGAGCCCGCGACCTTCACCGGCTCCATCACCGCGTACGGCGTGACCCGTCCGGTCCTGCCGACGTTGACGCGGATGTCCAGCAAAGTCGTGTTGGCTTCCTCCGGTGGGTACTTGTAGGCGATGGCCCAGCGCGGTGCGCGTGAGGTGGCACCGAGCCTGCGCTGCAGGGCGATCTGGTCGACCTTGATCACCACGCCGTCGATCTCGTACTCGGCGTCGTGCTTGTGCTCGCCCCAGTATTCGATGTGCCCGACAAGACCTTCGGCGGTCTCGATGACCGTGGTGTGCGAAGACACCGGCATGCCCCACGCGGCCAGCGCCTCGTAAGCCTGCGACTGTGACTGCGGGTCGAAGCCGACGCGCTTGCCGAAGCCGTGGCAGAGCATGCGCAACGGGCGGCTCCTTGTGACCTTCGGATCCTTCTGCCGCAACGACCCGGCGGCCGCGTTGCGGGGGTTGGCGAACGGCGGCTTGCCCGCCGCCACCAGGCCGGCGTTGAGTTCGGCGAACTCACCGACTCGGAAGTACACCTCTCCCCGGATCTCGATCAGCTCGGGCACCGGGTGCCTGTCGTTGTCGAACAGCCTTTCAGGCACGTCCTGCAGGGTGCGCACGTTCAGCGTGACGTCCTCACCGGTGCGGCCGTCGCCCCTGGTCAACGCCCGGGTGAGGCTGCCGTTCTCGTAGAGCAGATTGACGGCCAGCCCGTCGATCTTCAGCTCACACAGGTAACGTGCCTGGTCGCCGACCTCGCGTTCGACCCTGTCCACCCACGCCCGCAGCTCCTCGTAGTCGAAGGCGTTGTCCAGGCTGAGCATCCGCTCAAGATGGTCGTAGGCGTTGAACTCGGTGGAGAACATCCCGCCGACGTTCTGGGTCGGAGAATCCGGCGACGACAACCCGGGATGTTCCGCCTCCATGCGCTCCAGCTCTCGCAAGAGCTGGTCGAACGCGGCGTCGGAGATCGTCGGGGCGTCCAGCACGTAATAGCGGAACTGGTGGTTCCTGACCTCCTCCGCCAGCGCGGCGTGCCGCTCGCGCAGGTCGGCGGGAACGTCCTTGATGTCCTCGGCCACCTGGTCGGTCTCGGCGATGACCGCGAGGTCGTCTTCACTGCTCACAGCACCGTAGCCTAGTCAGCGTCACCGACATTTCCGGCGAGCCCGACTACCACGTCGCGCAGTTGCAGCAGGTTCATGGTGCCCTCGGGTTCGGCGACAGCTGTCTCCACCCTGCGCAGCCGCTCCGCGGCCAGTCGCTCGCCCAGCGTCGCGTCCAACGGCAGGAACGTCATGGCCGACCTCGCCTGCTGGTCAAGGTCGGCGAGCACGGGGTGGTACACGGCGACGTCCACCACCCGTTCCACCTCGTCCACCTGCGCGACCACTCGGACATCGGCCAGCGACACGCGATGCTCGCCCAGGTTCACGGTCACCCCGGTCGGGTCGGGCACCGGTGGCACCGAGTCGTGGTACTCCCAGACAGCGTCGTCGGCGGGGGCGGCCGCCTTCCACGCGTCGGTGTAGGGCCGCAACCCTGGGTCCTCCTGGCCGCTCACGACGAGCGCGTAGATCGCCCGCTGCCCGCGCTCGAGCGAGAACTGCAGGTTCGGGTGCAAAGCCGCGACGGCCTCACACAGCGACGACTCGGCCCGCCGGGGCTCGCCGTCGCCGAGCGCGGCGCTGATCTCGGGCAGCAACTCCCGCCAGCGATGCCAAAACGCGGCCGCTGCCGCCGCCGGGTCGAGGGGAACCGGCTGGTCGGGCCACGGCGTGCGTGGATCGGGAAGCTCGGTCCTGCGCTTGCGGAACAGTCGCATGCTGCGAGTACTACCAGCCCTCGACAGGCTCCACGAACGCTTTGCCCAAATCCCGCGTCAGCGACAACGCCCTGCGCAGCCACTGCTGGCTCGCGCCCGCGAGCCCGCAGGCGGGTGTCGGCACCGCACGCTCGGCGAGGACGGCTCGACCGAAACCGAGCCGGTCAACCAGCCGCAGCGCGGGACCTGCCAGTTCGCGCAGGTTGTCACGTCGCGCCGGGGGTGGCTGCGAAGGCACCAGCCCAAGCAGCAGTGTCGTCCCCGCGTCCCACGCCTCGCCGAGCTCGTCGAGCATCGTGCCCGGCGCCCCGTCCAGCACCGTGGCATCCAGCGAGATCGCCCCGGCTCCCGCCGACCGCAGCATTCCGACCGGCGGGCGCGGCGCGCAGCAATGCACGATCACCGGTTGCCCCGTCATGCTCTCGGCCGCCGACACCACCCTGGCGAGCAGATCCCGCGCCTCGGGCTGCGGCACGGAGTCCACGGTGCCGTATCCGGAAGGCGTAGGCAGCGAGCCCGCGAGCACGTCGGGCAGGGTCGGCTCGTCGAACTGGACGACCACCGAAGCACTCGTGCGCTCGGCGAGCTCCGCGATGTGGGAGCCCAGGCCCTCCACAAGCGACTCGGTGAAGTCGCGGGTGGCTCCGTGGTCGGTGAGCACCCGATGGCCCCGAGCCAGTTCGACGCCTGCCGCGAGCGTCCACGGTCCCGCGAGCTGAATCTTCACCAGCCGCGGTCGGCTCCGCTGTGCGGCCTCGGCGAACGCGTCGATGTCCCAGCGAAGCAGGTCAACGGCACGCCGGTGATGCCGTCCCGGCCTCGTCGCGACACGGTAGCCGCTGGCGACCACCTCCACCGCCAGATCAACCAGTAGCGCCGAGGTACGTCCGATCAGGTCCGCGCCGACACCCCTTGCGGGCAACTCCGGCAGGTGCGGGAAGTCGGGCAGTTCACCGAGCACGATCTCGGCTGCCTCGGCCGAATCCGTGCCCGGCATCGAGCCGATACCGGTCGCGGCTGCTGGGGGCCACGCTTGTTCGGTCACACCCGAGATTGTGCCCCTGCGAGGCGCCCGTTTCGCGGCCGGGGCACGGCCGTTCGGGTGTCTCGCTGAGGGGGCCACTTACGCGTACCGTCTTAGGTATCCGCGGCCGCTTCGGACACGGGGAGGTGAGACGTATGAGAGTGGCACTCGCGCAGACCGACTGCCGGCTCGGCGACGTGGAGGGCAACCTGGTCGATGCCGAACGGATCATCAAGGACGCCGCCGCCGATGACGCGGATCTCGTGGTGTTTCCCGAACTGAGTCTCACCGGGTACGCGCTGGGGCAGCTCGCCGACGACATCTCGCTATGGCCGGACGACCCTCGGCTCGCCGACCTCGCGCGGCACGGGCCTGACGTGGTGATCGGGCTGCTTGAGGACGGTCGAATCCGGCGGCACAATTCGGCGCTCTACCTGTCCGGCGGCCAGCTGGTCCACAACCACCGCAAGCTGTACCTGCCCAACTACCTGATCTGGGAGGAGCGCAAGCACGCCAGCCCTGGCCAGCACATGCGGGCCTTCGACACCAAGCACGGCAGGTTCGCCACTCTCATCTGCAACGACGCGTGGCAACCGATGCTGCCGTGGCTGGCCGCGCAGGACGGTGCGGAGCTGCTGATCGTGCCAGCCAACAGCGCGGCGAAGCTGACCGGTGGTTCGTTCGATCCGGCCGACTACTGGCACGACCTGCTCACCTTCACCGCGCGAATGCAGCAGTGCTGGGTGCTGTTCGTCAACCGTGTCGGTGACGAGGCGGGCGTGCGGTTCTGGGGTGGTTCGAGGGTGCTCGATCCGTGGGGCTCGGTGGTGGCAACGGCGGCGACCTGGGACGAGGCGCTCACCATCGTCGACATCGATGCGGCGGCGGTGCGCAGGCGCAGGCGGGAGATCCCGTTGCTCGCCGACGCGCGGCTCGGCCTGCTGCGGCGGGAACTGGAACGCCTGATCAACGAGAGCGGAGACGACTGACCAGCAGGCTAAGCGTCCGCTCAGTGATGTCCGTCTCACCGGACTCCTGCCAGGGCGCGCCGCCTGCTCTGATCGTGGGATGGAACCGCGCGAGGACGACAACAGCCGCCCCTGGACCGAGCCCGGCGTGTATTCGGTGGCCCCCGGGGTGTACCGCATCCCGCTGCCACTTCCGCACGACGCGCTGCGCGCGGTGAACATCTACGCCATCACCAGCGGCGACTCGCTCGTGCTCATCGACTCCGGCTGGGCTCTGGACGAGGCCCACCAGCAACTGGAGTCCGCGCTGCGCGGGCTGGGCGCCGGGTTGGCGGATGTCAGCCAGTTCCTCATCACGCACGTGCACCGCGACCACTACACCCTCGCGGTCGCGCTACGCAGGAAGTTCGGTGGCCGGATCGCGCTCGGCATGCTGGAGGAGCCCTCGCTGAAGGTCACCGCGGACTCGTCGAGCAGGCCGATGGCGGCGCAGCTTCGGCTGCTGCGCGAGGCGGGCGGAGAGGCGGTGATCGAGGCGCTGGCGCGGATGTTCGGTGACAGGCGACCTGCCACCGACGAGAGCTACTGGGAGGACCCCGACGAGTGGCTGACGCCGGGCAGGCGGACCGTGCACGCGGGCAGGGAACTCGACGTGGTGCACACGCCCGGCCACACGGCGGGCCATGTGGTGTTCGCCGACGACGCGGCGGGGCTGCTCTTCTCCGGCGACCACGTGCTGCCACACATCACGCCGTCGATCGGGTTCCAGCCCGCGCCCTCGCGGCTGCCGTTGCGTGACTACCTCGGCTCACTGCGGCTGGTGCGGGCGATGCCGGACAGGCGACTGCTGCCCGCGCACGGCCCCGTCGCGCCAAGCGTGCACGCGCGGGTGGACGAGTTGCTTGCCCACCACGAGCAGCGGCTCATCGAGGTGGGCGAGACCGTGGCAAGCGGCGCGGCCACCGCGTACGAGTCTGCGCTGCGGCTGACGTGGACGCGAAGGCACCACGCATTGGCGGATCTCGACGCGTTCAACCAGATGCTCGCGGTGCTGGAAACCGCGGCCCACCTGGACCTGCTGGTGCTGCAGGGCAAGTTGGCCTCGGCCAAGACCGAAGGCGTGCGCCACTACACCCTCCCCTGAACCCCCGCGAGTCCCCCGTTCCCGCCCGCGAGTCCCCCGTTCCCGCCCGCGAGTTCCGCACTCCGTCCGACACCAGACCCACCGACGTCCCCGCCTGGAGCACACGAAGCCAGACGCGGATGCGCACCACGGTCGAGCTGTCGACGGAGCTCCTACGTGCCGCGAAAGCCGAGGCGGCGGCCCGAGGAGAAACACTGAAGGAGTTCCTGACCCGGGCGGTGGTGCACGAACTCGGCACCTTCCCCACGTCCGAGAAACACACGAGGGTGCGACTACCGCTTGTAGGCAGCACCCGCCCCGGCACGGTCGATATCACCAACGCGGGCATCGAAGCAGTCTTCACCGCGGAGGAAGCCGAAAGCACGGGAATTACTGATGCTGCTCGATGTCGGTGTCTGGCTTGCCGCTGCCTGGGCTGGGCATGCCCACCACCCACGCGTCGCGTCGTGGTTCACGGAGCACGACCGCCGTGCTGGGTGAGGACGTCCTGGCGCGGACCGGCGCGTGGAAGGTTCTTGACGCGCTCCGCCGCGATGACCGAGTGCGCTGGGCCGGTGAGCCGACGCAGCTGGAGCATGTCTGGCGAGCGATCTCGGCCCGCGCCGACAACAGCCACAACCTCTGGACCGACGACTATCTGGCGGCGTTCGCGCAGGCAGCGGAAATCACACTGGTCACATTGGATACTGGGTTCGCAAGGCGCTACCCGTCGATCACCGTCAACACACTGCTCGAGACGTGAGTAACCCGGCAGTCACGACGCGGCGAACCGGTCCCGCAGTTCCCGCTTGAGGATCTTGCCAGAGGCATTGCGCGGCAGGTCGTCCACGAAGCGCACCGCCTTGGGCAGCTTGAACGACGACAGCTTTCCTCGAACGTGGCCGAGCAGTTCGTCCTCGCTGACCTCGCCCTTGGGCACGACCACGGCAGTGATCGCCTCGATCCACTTCTCGTCAGGCAACCCGACGACCGCCACCTCACCGACCGCGGGATGGGTGTAGAGCGCGTCCTCCACCTCCCGCGATGCCACCAGCACGCCACCGGTGTTGATCACGTCCTTGATGCGGTCGACGACATAGATGTAGCCCTCCTCGTCGATGCGCACCAGGTCCCCGGAGTGGAACCAGCCGTCGCGGAAGGCCTCCTCGGTCTCCTCGGGCTTGTCCCAGTAGCCCTCGCACAGCTGCGGCGACCGGTAAACGACCTCGCCCTGCTCGCCGGGCGCCACGTCGTTGCCGTCGGGATCGACGACCCGAAGCTCTACGAACAACACCGGCCTGCCCGCCGAATCCGGGCGCTGTTCGTGCTCCTCCGGCCGTAGCACCGTGGCCAGCGGCGCGATCTCCGACTGGCCGAAACAGTTGTAGAAACCCAACTCCGGCATAGCCTCGCGCAGCCGCTCCAGCACCGGGCCCGGCATGATGGATGCTCCGTAGTAGGCCTTGCGCAAAGCCGAAAGGTCGTGCTCGCCGAACTCGGGATGGTTGGCCAGCGCGACCCACAACGTCGGCGCCGCGAAGAACGCGCCGTGCCTTTCGGCGGAGAGCCTGCGCAGGATCTCGTTCGGATCGGGCACCTCGAGCAGCGTGTTGGTGGCACCGACGGCGAGCCACGGCATGAGGAACACGTGCAGCTGCGCGCTGTGGTAAAGCGGCATCACATGCAGCGGGGCGTCGTGCTCGGTGAGGTCGAGATCGACCATGCACGACACGTACTCGTGAACCAGCGCCCTGTGGGTCATCATCGCGCCCTTGGGCCGCGACGTGGTCCCCGAGGTGTACAGCAACTGCGCCAGGTCGGTGTCGGCCACCTCGACGTCGAGCGAGGGCGTTGTGGACTCCCGCGCGACCTCCAGCAGGCTGGCATCGGCATCCCGAAGCGGCAGCACGTGCTTCAGTGCCAAGCCGAGCGCGTCGACGTTGCCCCGCAGCCCGGGATCGACCAGCGCGACACTGCTTCCGGATTGCTCGACCAGGTAGCCCAGTTCCTCCCCGGTGAGGTTGAAGTTCACCGGCACGTGCACCAGACCGGCCCGAGCGCAGGCCAGGAACCCGATGAGGTAAGCGTCGGAGTTCTTGCCGTAGGCGGCCACCCGGTCGCCGTGGCGCAAGCCGAGCGACAGCAGGTGCGCGGCCGCCCTGGTGACCGCGGCGTCGAGCTCACGATAGGTCCATTCCCGCTCCGCGAACCGCAGTGCTGTCCGGTTCGGCACCCGAGCGGCGCTGCGCCGCAGGATGTCGGACACCGTGCTGGACCTGAGCATGCTCGTCATCGAGTTCCTCCCGCCAACCTTCGGCGGCGTGGTCACGCCGTGGCAGCGATCCTCGCACTGCCGAGTACCAGGTCGCCAGCCTCGCCTTCGTCCCGATACAGCACCGCGACCTGGCCGGGAGCGACCCCGCTCAACGGTTCACGCAGCCGCAGCGTCACCTCGCCCTCGGCGGCCTCCGCGACGGCACGCGCCGTGCCACCGTGGGCACGCACCTGCACCACACACTCGGTCGGCCCGTCGAGCGGACGTCCGCTCGGCCAGATCGGCCGCTCTCCGTCGATGCGGGTCACCTCCAGCCGGTTCACCGAACCGACCTTCACCGTGCCCGACACCGGCTCCAGTGACAGCACGTACCTCGGCCTGCCGTCGGGTGCGGGCTTGTCGATGCCGAGCCCCTTGCGCTGGCCCACGGTGAACCCGTGCACCCCGGTGTGCCTGCCAAGCACCGCCCCGGTCTCGGCGTCTACCAGGTCGCCAGGGCTCTCGCCGAGTCTGGACTCAAGGAACTTCCTGGTGTCGCCGTCGGGAATGAAGCAGATGTCGTGACTGTCGGGTTTCTCGGCGACGGCGAGCCCACGCTCGGCGGCCTCGGCACGAACATCGGGCTTGCGGGACCCGCCGAGCGGGAACATGGCGTGCCGCAACTGCTCCGGCCGCAGCGAGGCCAGCACGTACGACTGGTCCTTGCTCTCGTCCGCGCTACGCCGAAGCTGCGGCTGCCCGGCCACGATCTCCAGCCGCGCGTAGTGTCCCGTGCACACGGCGTCGAAGCCCAGCGCCATCGCCTTGTCGAGCAGCGCCTCGAACTTGATTTTCTCGTTGCAGGTCACGCATGGGTTCGGGGTGCGGCCCGCCGCGTACTCCCCCACGAAGGTCTCCACGACCTCCTCGGTGAAGCGCTCCGCGAAGTCCCATACGTAGAACGGGATGCCCAGGATGTCGGCGGCCCGCCTCGCGTCGTGGGCGTCTTCGATCGTGCAGCAGCCGCGCGCTCCGGTGCGCAGCGTGCCGGGTTTCGCCGAGAGTGCCAGGTGCACGCCCACGACATCGTGCCCGGCCTCCACGGCGCGGGCGGCGGCGACGGCCGAGTCGACCCCGCCGCTCATCGCGGCCAGTACCCGCATCGCCTACCCCTCCTGCTCGGGCTTGTGCTTGCGCATGCCTGCGAGCCCGGCCTGCCGGGCCCTTGCGACGACCGCGCCGATCTCCCTGCCCACCGCTTCGATGTCGGCGCTGGTGGAGGTGTGACCCAGGGAGAACCGCAGTGAGCCGCGCGCCGACGCGGCGTCCGCGCCCATCGCCAACAACACATGGCTCGGCTCGGCGACTCCCGCCGTGCACGCCGACCCGGTGGAACACTCGATGCCTTTGGCGTCCAGCAACATCAGCAGGCTGTCACCCGCGCATCCGGGGAAGGTGAAGTGCGCGATGCCTGGCAACCTGCTGTCGGCGGCGTCGGCGGGCGGGCCGTTGAGCACGGCGTCGGGAACCTCGCGCAACACGGCGTCGATCAGGTCATCACGTAGCTTGGTCAGCTCGCAGAAGTGCTCGGCCTGCTTTTCGACGCCCGTGCGAACCGCGGTGGCGAACGCGTGGATCGCGGGCACGTCGAGCGTGCCGGACCGTACCTCTCGCTCCTGACCGCCGCCGTGCAACAGCGGCACGCACGGAGTCTCCCGCGCCAGCAACAGCGCTCCGACCCCGTACGGTCCACCGATCTTGTGCCCGGTGAGCGTCAGCGCGCTCACGCCACTGGCGGCGAACCCGACCTCCACCGCGCCGACCGCCTGTACCGCATCGGTGTGCATCGGAATGCCGTGTTCGGCGCAGATCGCGGCGAGTTCGGCCACCGGATTCACGGTGCCGACCTCGTTGTTCGCCCACATCACCGTGACCAGTGCGACCTGGTCGGGCGCGCTCTCGATCGCGGCGCGCAACGTGTCGGGCCGCACACTTCCGTGCTCGTCGACTTCCAGCCACGTGACCTCGGCGTCCGCGTGGTCACCGAGCCACCGCACGGCGTCGAGCACCGCGTGATGTTCCACGGAACTGGCGAGCACGCGCCTGCGAGCCGGATCGGCCTGCTTTCGTGCCCAGTAGATGCCCTTGACCGCGAGGTTGTCGCTCTCGGTGCCACCCCCGGTGAAGATCACCTCGGAGGGCCGGGCACCCAGCGCGTCGGCGAGGGCTTCGCGCGCCTCCTCCACGACCCTGCGTGCCCTTCGCCCTGATGAGTGCAGCGACGACGCGTTGCCCAGCGTGGACAGCGCGTCGGTCATCGCCGCGAGGGACTCCGGCGACATCGGGGTGGTCGCCGCGTGGTCGAGGTAGGTCATCGTCTTTCCAGGGTAGTCGTGCCGCGAGGGCCGGTAATGCGGCACCGCCCACCCGGCCGGGATACCGGGCGGTAGGACTCCCGGCTCACCGCCCGCTCACCTGCCGTCGTCGGCGCCGTGTCGCGGGCGCCCTACCGTCCGATGGGTGCGCGGCCGGCGCGCCGGGTCGCTGCGCCGTTACGGGATGCCCGCGAGGGAGGTGTCCAGCGTGTCCTGCGGTAGTTCGTTGTCCACCATCTGCCCGCCGAGGTAGGCGGCGTAGGCGGGCAGGTCCAGGTGTGCGTGCCCGCAAAGGGCCGTAAGGATCACCTTCTCCTCCCCGGTCTCCTTGCACCTGAGGGCTTCACGCATGCAGGCGGCGAGCGCGTGTGTCGGTTCGGGAGCCGGGATGATCCCCTCGGTGCGGGCGAAGCGCACGCCTGCCGCGAAGCACTCCTGCTGCGGCACGGCCAGCGCGTCGATGAGGCCGAGTTCGTAGATGTGCGACAGCAGCGGCGACATGCCGTGGTAGCGCAGCCCGCCCGCGTGGATCGGGTCCGGGATGAACCCGTGGCCCAGTGTGTGCATCTTCAGCAGCGGGGTGAGGCCCGCGGTGTCGCCGAAGTCGTAGGCGTAGCGGCCTCTGGTGAGCGAAGGGCAAGCGGCCGGCTCGACCGCGCGGATGTCCAGGTCCATCCTGCCTGCCAGCTTCTCCCGCAGGAACGGGAACGCCAGCCCGCCGAAGTTGGAGCCGCCACCGGTGCAGCCGACGATGACGTCCGGTGTGTCCTCGGCGAGCTGGAACTGCTTGATGGCCTCCTCGCCGATCACCGTCTGGTGCAGCAGGACGTGGTTGAGCACGCTGCCGAGCGCGTAGCGGGCGCCGGGGTCGCTCGCCGCCTTCTCGACGGCCTCGCTGATGGCGATGCCGAGGCTGCCGGTGGAGTCGGGGTTCTCGGCAAGGATCTTGCGGCCGGCTTCGGTCAACTCGGAAGGGCTCGGGTGCAGCGTCGCACCGAAGGTCTCCATCATGATCTTGCGGTACGGCTTCTGGTCGTAGGAGGCGCGCACCTGCCACACCTCGCAGTCCAGCCCGTAGGTCGCGCAGGCGAACGCCAGCGCGCTGCCCCACTGGCCCGCACCGGTTTCGGTGGTCAGCCGCGTGACACCCTCCGCGGAGTTGTAGAACGCCTGCGGCACCGCCGTGTTCGGCTTGTGGGAGCCGACCGGGCTCACGCCCTCGTACTTGTAGTAGATGCGGGCGGGGGTGTCGAGCAGCTTCTCCAACCTGCGGGCGCGAAACAGTGGGGAAGGCCGCCACAGCCGGTAGACGTCGATGACCTCGCCGGGGATGTCGACATACCGCTCGGTAGTCACCTCCTGCTCGATGAGCGCCTGCGGGAAGAGGCGCGAGGTCGGCGGGCCCTACCGGTTCCCTCGTCGCGGGGTGCAGCGGTGGGGGTGGCGGCTGCGGCAGGTCGGGGACGACGTTGTACCACTGGGTGGGCATGTCTTCCTCGTCGAGCAGGTACTTCGTACGGCCGGCCATCGCGCCTCCAGTTAGTTCCGCCGAGGTGAGCAACACGACTTCGCTCCCGGGTGACCGTAGTAAAACGCCCATGCGTCGCACCAGAGCGAAGGGGGATGCGCATGTGGGTTAAGGCCCGCGGTGACGCTCGGGCGACAATGGGAAGGTGAGCAGGACGATCGACTGGGACGGCGACGCTGTGGTGATCGTGGACCAGTGCGCGCTGCCGACCACGTACCGGACGCTGCGGCTGGCCACGATCGACGAACTCGTCGACGCCATCAAGCGCCTCGCGGTGCGAGGGGCGCCCGCCCTTGGCGCGGCGGGCGCGCTGGGCGTGGCCATGTCCGCCCGGCTGCACCTGGGCACCGCCGATACCACCGAGGTCACCGGCACCACTCGCGCCACCGACGCTGTCGGCGCCGACGCCGAGCGGCTGGCGAACGCGAGGCCCACCGCGGTGAACCTGCGCTGGGGTGTCGAGCGCGCACTCGCCGCCCTGCCACGTGGGGCCGAAGCCGTTACCGCAGCGGCGCTGGCCATGCTGACCGAGGACGAGCGGATCAACAAGCAGGCGTCCCGCAACGCCGCTGACCTTGTGCTGCGGCACTGCTCACGGCGCCCGCTGCGGCTGCTCACCCACTGCAACACCGGCAGGCTGGCCGCCGTGGACTGGGGAACCGCGCTTGGCGTGGTACGGCAGTTACACGCGGCGGGGCAGGTGGAGTACGTGCTCGCCGACGAGACCCGGCCGCTGCTACAGGGTTCCAGGTTGACCGCGTGGGAGCTGGAGCAGGAGGCGGTGCCCTACCGGCTGCTGCCGGACTCGGCCGCGGCAGCCGCCATGTCGATGGGCATGGTGGACTGCGTCGTGGTCGGCGCCGACCGGGTCGCCGCCAACGGCGACGTCGCCAACAAGATCGGCACCTACGCGCTGGCCGTCGCGGCGGCAAGGCACCACATCCCGTTCTTCGTGGTGGCACCACAGTCCACAGTAGACCTGTCGTTGCCGGACGGCTCGCATATCGTGCTCGAGCAGCGACCGGCCGAGGAAGTCACCCACGTCGACGGCAGGCGGGTGGCGCCCGAAGGCGCGCGGGTGTTCAACCCCGCTTTCGATGTCACTCCTGCCGAGTTGGTGACCGCCGTCGTCACCGAGCGCGGCGTGCTCCAAGTGACGAGCTGAACCGGGCGCTTCACGCCTCCAACGGCAGCCAGGCCAGCTCGGCAAGGGTTTCCTCGTCGTGCACACCGATCCCGAAGGCCGACACCACCCACACCTCGTCACCGACCACGAGCGCGCGCTGGATGGGCAGGCCATGACCGATCGCGCCGAGATCGATGAACCGGTGCCCCTCCAGCCGCAGCACCAACGCGTCGGTGTAGGTGGGCAACACCAGCAGGCCGGTGGGTTCCCAGTAGAGGAACGCATGGGGCTGCGACTCGACGTGGGCCCTGCCTCCCACTAGTTCCTGCTCGGCGACCTTGCGCGGGCGCGCCGCGTTGGTGACATCGAACAGCGAAACCTGCAGCCCCGTCGACCTACCCAGCTCGTCGGCCTCCTGCCCGACACCGAGCAGCTTGCCGTCCGACGCGCGGTGCAGATAGGCGGAGTACCCGGTGATCTTCAGCTCCCCCACCACCTTCGGATCGGTGGGGTCGGTCAGGTCGAGCGTGTAAAGCGGGTCGGTTCGCCGAAACGTCACGACGTAGCCGGTCGTGCCGAAGAAGCGCACCGCGTAGATCTGCTCGTTCCTTCCCAGGCCGGCGAGCGAACCGACCTTGGTCAGCGTCGATCCACTCGTGTCGAGCACGGTCACGACGTTGTCCGACCGCCGCGTGGTGGCCACGCGCAGGTGACCGTCGTGTTCGGACATCGCATACTGGTTGAGCAGGGTGCCCTCCACCGTGCCGGAGGCGACGTGTTCGGCCGGGCCCGCGCCGGTGAGGTCGAACCGATGGATCTCGGTGCGGTAGCCGGTTTCGTTGGCGAGATAGAGATCGCGTGCCGTGCCGTAGACGGTGCCGCCGTCGGCCGCGACCGTCACGGGGTCACCGGTACCAAGCGGTGCGGTGAGGTCGAAGGTCAGCACGGTCAGGAAAGACGTCGCGGTGTAGGTGTCAGGATGGCTCACGCGGTCGCAATCGACGAGCCTGCCGCTGCGCCTGCCCTCCGGTGTGGTCAGCCGGTAGGAAGGCAACCAGTCGTCGACGGTGGTGGCGTCGAATGCCGGTTCCCCGGGCGGAGCGGGAAGTCTGGGCGCCGAGTTGACCACAACGCGTGCGCGGCCGCCTGCCATCCTGGCGTCGACGTAGCCAGCCTCGATCCGGAGCGTGCCGAGGACACGTGCCTGCCCCGCCAGTTCGACGAGCGTGATACTCGTGCCCTGGCCCACCACGAGGGCGCGGTCGCCGAAGAGCAGCAACTCCTCGCCCGCACCACCCGGTAGCCACACTCGGGACGTGATGCGACGGGTCGCCACGTCGATTACACGCAGCGACCCGTCTGCGACCGTGACCACCCTGCGACCGTCGGTCTGCACCAGGTCGGGCTCGGCCACACCCTGCTCGTGGTTGTTCGTTGTGGAGTGCCTCGGCGCGGGCTCGGCGCTTCCCGCGCTGTCGGTGCTACCTCCCCGCTCGGCACCAACAGGGGCCCGCGGGACAGCGGCCTTACCGTCGGCCGGCACCGGGCCCACCTCCGGTTTCGGTATGGCGTCCCGCGTTGGCACGGTCGCGTAGGCCTCCCGCAGCTCTCGCAACACCTGCTCGCAGGAGTCGAACGCCACGAGCCGAGCCTGTGCCTGCCGGTCCCATAACGGCGGGGTTGGCTCGGGTGAGCCACAGGCTCCCGCTCCAAGCGAAACGACGGCGAGCCACAAGGCCAAGTGCATTCTCATGCGCAACGGACGGAGGTGACCATGCCTTCGGTTGCACGAACGTGGCGCACGGCCGCGGCGGTTACCCGCCGAGCACCTCGCGAAGCCGGGCGGCGAAAGCGGCCGGGTCCTCCACGAAACCGATGTGGCCACCGGGGAACCTGGTGGGTTCCACACCGAGGAGCTCGGCCAGTGCGACAGAGGTGCGCTCGCAGAGCTGTCCGCCGGATTCCTCGCCGATGCCCACCACGATGCGGGTGGTGGCCGACCGCAAGGCGGCCGGATCGGGCCGCCAGCTGGTCGTCAGACGCAGCATGTGCGCGTGCTGGTAGTGCTCGTCGGCGACCTGCTGTGGGGTGCGTTCTCCCCCGACCAGCTGCTGGAAGGCCTCCTCGGGCATACGGATACAGGCCAGTTCGAGAAACTTGCGCCAGGCTCCCTCGACATCGCCGCGCAGGTGGGTGGCCACGATCTCCTCGGTTGCCGCATGCAACCGATCGCGGTCGTCGAGCAGGCCGTTCAGCGGTGGCTCGTGGGCGATCACGGTGTGCACGAGGTCGGGACGTGCCTGCGCGAGTGCCAGCGCGCTTACCGCACCGCCGCTGGAACCGAGGACCATGGCGGGTTCACCACCGATGTGCAGCAACAGCCTGGCCAGGTCCTCGGCACGCGACCGCGGTGTCGAATCGGCGTGGGGGTCGTCCAGCACGCTTCGGTTGATACCTCTCGGATCGGTGGTGATCACGGTGTGGTCGGCGGCGAGCAGGTCGGCCAGCGGCGCGAACGACGTCGCGTCCATCGGCGCGCCGACCAGCAACGCGACCGGCCCGTCGCCGCGCACCTCGTAGTACAGCCGCGCATCGGCTACCCGCAGGGTGGCGATCGTACTGGGGTTACTCATTGAACTCCTCCGCTTCGACATTCGATGTTCGGTCGCGGAAGAGACCGCCTCGGGTGCGGCATACTCATCGCTCGTGCGGACAAATCTTTCGCCGGCCGCACAGGCGGCGGTCCCTGAGGGCGAGGAGCTCGCCCGCGCGCAGGCGGGGGACGGTGACGCGTTCAGCAGGCTGGTGGCCCCGTTGCGAGGGGAACTGCACGCCCATTGCTACCGCATGCTCGGCTCCGCACACGACGCCGACGACGCGTTGCAGGAAGCGCTGGTGCGAGCCTGGCGTGGGCTCGCGGGTTACACCGGTCGCGGCTCACTGCGCTCCTGGCTGTACACGGTGGCGACCCGGTGTTGCCTGGACTCGGTCCAGCGCAAGAGCAGGCGTGCACTGCCGGTGGACCTGGGTCCCGCGAGCGAACGCGCGGTCGTCGGCGACGCGGCACGGACCGACCTCGCCTGGCTGGGACCCTATCCCGACCACGACACCCGCCCCGGGTTTCGCGAGCCCGGCGCGCGATACGAGCAGCGTGAGGCCGTCGAGCTGGCCTTCGTCGCGGCCCTGCAGCATCTGCCGGGAAACCAGCGCGCGGCGCTGTTGCTTTTCGACGTGCTCGGGTTCTCCGCGGTGGAGATCGCCCGAGCGATGCGGACCTCGACCGCGTCGGTGAACAGCGCGCTACAGCGGGCTCGGCGGATCGTGGCCGACAAGGTCGCTCCTCGCACGCAGCAACGCACCCTGCGCGAAGTGGGCGATGCCCGCGTGCGGGAAATCACGACCAGGTTCTCCGCGGCACTGGAACGCGGGGATGCCGACGCTCTGGTGGCTTTGCTAACCGAAGATGTCACCTGGTCCATGCCACCGCTGCCGCACTGGTATCAGGGCCTTGCCGCGGTGACCGACTTCGCTGTTCGAATCCCGCTGACCGGATGCGGGGCGTGGCGGCACCGGCCGACCCGCGCGAACGGCCAGCCTGCCGTCGCCTGCTTCTTGTGGGACGACGAGGTCGGTGCATACCTCGCCTGGTCGATCAATGTGCTCACGCTGCGCGGCGACCGGATCACCGAGATCACGTCGTTCGTGGGCGGCGAACACTTCGAACTGTTCGGGTTGCCTGCCTCGCTGCCCTGACCACGGGAAGCGCCGACTCGGCTCAGCCGTCTTCCCCGAACCCCAGTTCCGCGCGGATCGCGGCACTGTGCTGCCCGACCTCGGGGACCGGATCGAGGCGCGGGGCCCTGCCAGCCACGTCGATCGGGGGTAGCAGCGCACGCAGCGGTCCGACCGGGGAGTCGACCGTCGCCCATCGTTGCCGTGCGGCCAGTTGCGGGTGCTCGGCGAACTCCGCCATCGTGCGCATCCTCGCGTTGGCGATACCCGCCTCGTCGAGGCGCCGTGCCACGTCTTCGGCATCCGAGTGCCGTAGCGCGCGCTCGATCAGTTCGGTCAGTTCCGCGTCGTGCTCCACGCGCAGCGAATTGCGGGCGAACCGGGGGTCGTCGGCGACCGCGGGATCGGCCAGCACGTGTTCACACAACGCCTTCCACTCCCGCTCGTTCTGCACGCCGATGAACACGACGGAGCCGTCCCCCACGGTGTAGGGACCGTACGGCGAGATGGCGGCGTGCCTCGCGCCGTTGCGCGGCGGCGGGCTGCCCCCGTATGCGGCGTAGTAGTAGGGGAAGCCGACCCACTCCCCCAGCGCGTCCAGCATCGCGACGTCGAAGCTGGTGCCCTCCCCCGTGCGCTCGCGCTCGTACAGCGCCGAAAGCACACCGCTGAAGGCGTACATCCCGGCGGCGATGTCCGCGACCGGGATGCCCGCCTTCGCGGGCTCCTCCCGCGTGCCGGTGAGCGACACCACCCCGGCCTCACACTGCACGAGCAGGTCGTAGGCCTTCTTCGTGCGGTACGGCCCGGTGGCACCGTAGCCGGAGATGTTGCACACGATCAGCCTCGGAAAGCGCCGCCGCAGCGTGTCCGGCGACAACCCCAACCTGTCGGCGGCACCGGGCGCCAGGTTCTGCACGAACACGTCGGCCCTTGCCAGCAACGCCTCCAGCACGTCGCGGTCGCCGGGGTCCTTGACGTCCAGGGTGATGCTTTCCTTGTTGCGGTTGAGCCACACGAAGTGGCTCGACATCCCGCGCACCGTCTCGTCGTAGGCGCGTGCGAAGTCGCCGGTTCCCGGTCTCTCGACCTTGATGACCCTGGCTCCTAGATCGCCGAGTTGTCGGGTGGCCAGCGGCGCCGCCACGGCCTGCTCGAGCGCGACGACCGTGATCCCGGCCAGCGGCAGCGTGCTCATGCGGCAAGACTGTATCGGCTGTACCAGTGCGCCGACGTGCGAAGATGACCCGATGCGGCAGATCGACACCGAGAGAAATCTCGCGAAGACAATCTTCGACGAGCTCAGGGCCGCCGTTGTCAGTGGTGAGCTCGCGCCGGGCGAGCTGTATTCGGTGCATGATCTGGCCGCTCGCCTCGGGGTGTCACGGACACCGGTTCGGGAGGCGCTGATCCAGCTTTCCGAACGCGGGATGGTGCGGTTCGAACGCAACCGGGGGATCCGGATTCTGCGGACCTCGGCGCACGACCTGGAAGAGGTCTTCGCGATCCGGCTACTGCTGGAGGTGCCCGCCACGTTCCGGGCCACGCAGTTGCACGCGCCCGGCTGGGTCGAGCGGCTTCGCGAACACCTGGAGGCGATGCGAGCGGCGGCCGAGGAGCACGACGAGGCGGCGTTCATGGCCGCCGACCGCCGCTTCCACGAAACGGTCAACATCGCGTCCGGCAACCCGCGGCTGGCCCGCTACGTCGACTCGCTGCGAGACATGGTGTCGCTGCGGGGAAACTCGACGGTCGACCGCTCCCGAGGGCTGGCCGACATCCTCACCGAGCACGAGACGATCTTCGAGTTCATCGCGGACGGCAAGGCCGGGCAGGCGGCCGAGGCGATGCGGGCTCACCTGCTGCACACCGCGGAGTTGCTCATCGAACAGGAGGCCGAGGACAACGACGACGTGGCACGGGTCGAGCTGGACTGGACGAACTACCCCGGCTGAGCCGGTCACGGCACGCGGCAGAGCCAGGCCAAGCGGTCGCCAGGCGACTTCACTGTCGAGCCCGTTCTTGACTAGTGGCATGCTACATGCCACTGTTCGCCCGGCGGGATCATGGCCGTCGAGCCGCCGGTCCCCGCCGCCGGATGCCGCGTCCCGCCGACCTCCGGTGGCGGCATGGCGAACGTACGGGGACGCTGGTGCCGCCGACCACACCGCCGACCACCGCAGACCCGGGTGACACGTGATGACCGACTTCCTGGCTCAACTCGCCGACGCCGTGTCCGGCGACGTGGAGAGCGGGCCCGCCGCACAGGCCATGTACAGCATGGACGCGTCGAACTACCGCCAGGTCCCCAAGGCGGTGGTGTTTCCCCGCTCCACGGCTGACCTCGAAGCGACAGTGCGGGTGTGCTCGGCCAACGACGTACCGATCACCGCACGCGGCGCGGGCACCAGCATCGCGGGGCAAGCGCTCGGCAAGGGCGTCGTCGTGGACTACAGCCGCTACCTCAACCGGGTGCTCGAGATCGACCCCGAGCGCGGGATCGCGAGGGTGCAGCCCGGTGTCGTGCTGGACGCGCTTCGGGCTGCCGCCGCGCCGCACGGCCTTACCTTCGGCCCGGACCCCTCGACGCACAGCCGCTGCACTCTCGGCGGCATGATCGGCAACGACGCCTGCGGCCCGCACTCGGTGGCATGGGGCCGAACTGCCGACAACGTGGTGTCGCTCGACGTGCTCACCGCCGACGGCACCCGGTTCAACACGGGAACTCCCCGCGAGGAACTGACAGGCAGGGCTGCCGAGATCCACGACAGGCTGCGGGCGCTGGCGAGCGACAACCTCGCGCTGCTACGAACCGCGTTTCCCACGCTGCCCCGCCGGGTTTCCGGCTACGCGCTCGATGCGCTGTTGCCCGAGCACGGATTCGACGTCACAAGAGCCATGGTGGGCACGGAAGGCACCTGCGCACTGCTCACCGAGGCCACCGTCGCGCTGGTGCCCTCGCCCGCATCACGGGTGCTCGTCGTCGCCGGGTACGCCGACGACGTCGCGGCGGCGGACGCGGTGCCGAGCGTGCTGCCGCTGCGCCCCCTCACCGTGGAAGGCATGGGCGCCGACCTGATCGACACGCTCCTGGTGCGGGGCCGCAGAACCGCCGCGCTTGACAACCTTCCGGAGGGCAGGGGCTGGCTGTTCATCGAGGTCGGGGACGAAACGGCGGAGCTGGCCGCGCACAGGGCGCGCGAGCTGGCCGACACGCTCGCCCGGCAGACCGGTGCCACCACGTCCGTCGCCGTCGATCCAGGACAGGCCCGCCAGTTGTGGTCCATCCGGGAGGCCGCGGCGGGCATCGCTACCCGCATGGCCGACGGGTCGCAAGCCTGGCCCGGCTGGGAGGACGCGGCCGTGCCACCCGAGAACCTCGGCTCCTACCTGCGCGGTTTCCGCGAGCTGCTGGCCAGGCACGGGCTGCGCGGCATCCCGTACGGGCACTTCGGTGAAGGCTGCGTCCACGTACGCATCGACTTCGAACTCACCACCGAGCCAGGCAGGCGAGCCTTCCGTTCGTTCATGACGGACGCCGCCGACCTTGTCGTGGCACACGGCGGCTCGCTGTCCGGCGAGCACGGCGACGGGCAGGCCAGGGCCGAACTGCTTCCGCGCATGTACAGCCCCGAACTGCTGCGGCTGTTCGAGGCGTTCAAGGAAATCTGGGACCCCAGCGACCTGCTCAACCCCTCGAACCTGGTTCGTCCCCGGCCGCTGGACGCCGACCTGCGCTTCGAAGGGCCGATCCTGCCGTTGCCGACCACACTGCGCTACCCGCACGACGGCGGCAGTCTCGCCACAGCGACCCGCCGTTGTGTAGGCGTCGGCAAGTGCATCGACACCTCCACCGGTGTGATGTGCCCCAGCTACATGGTGACCCGATCCGAACGGCATTCCACACGCGGCCGCGCCCGCCTGCTGTTCGAGCTGATGCGTGGCGAGACGATCACCGAAGGCTGGCGTTCCACCGAGGTGCGTGACGCCCTCGATCTGTGCCTGGCCTGCAAGGGTTGCCTTTCCGACTGTCCCGTCAATGTGGATATGGCCTCCTACAAGGCCGAGTTCCTGCATCAGCACTACGCGGGCCGGCTCAGGCCGGTCAGCCACTACTCGCTCGGATTCCTCCCGCTGTGGGCGCGACTGGCCCACGCCGCGCCGGGCACGGCCAACGCGGTACTGCGCTCCACCGGCACGGCGTCGCTCGTCAAGCGGCTGGGCGGGATCGCCGCCGAGCGCTCGTTGCCCACGTTCTCCCGAGTCAGCCTGCGCAGGGCACTGCGCAGGCTGCCGCGCCGTTCGGCCGACCGGCCAAAGGTGCTGCTGTGGCCCGACACCTTCACCAACTTCTTCTCGCCGCAGGTGGGTGTCGCGGCCGCACGCGTACTCGACTACGCCGGTTTCGACGTCGTGCTGCCCCGCTCCTCGGTGTGCTGCGGGCTGACCTGGATCTCAACCGGACAGCTCGGCGTGGCAAGGCGCGTGCTGCGCCGCACGCTGCGGGTGCTTGGGCCCGAACTGCGCGCGGGCACACCCATCGTGGGGCTCGAACCCAGTTGCCTTGCCGTGCTCCGCCACGACGTGCATGACCTGCTGGAGGTCGGCAAGCTCGACGCGCTCACACTCGGGGCGTTCCTCAAGCGCGAGGCACCTGACGTGGAGTTCCCTCGGCTGCAGGCGACAGCGGCGATCACCCAGCAGCACTGCCACCAACATGCGGTGTTCGGCAACACGGCCGAGGAGCAACTGTTGCGCGAGGTCGGTATCGGCAACCGCACGCTCGACTCCGGGTGCTGCGGCCTGGCCGGGAACTTCGGAATGGAGCGGGGCCACTACGAAGTCTCGGTGGGCGCGGCGAACCGGGTGCTCGTGCCCGAGGTAGCGGCCGCGGAGCCAGACACACTCGTGCTCGCCGACGGCTTCAGTTGCCGCACGCAGATCGGTGAACTCACCGGCAGAAAGGCGTTGCACCTGGCACAGGTGCTGGCCACGGCCATCGACCAGGGGTCCCGCTGAGCGGAACAGCGGCCTTGCCCCGCCCGTGCCGCACGAGGAGTGTGCAGGCATGAACGTGCAGGACGTGGCCGCCCGGTTGCTGAAGGCGTACGAGAACGCCGAGCCGACGGCACCGGTGATCGAGACCGACCCCGAGGCCACCATCACCGACGCCTACCGCATCCAACAGGAACAGGTGCGGCACTGGACCTCGTCGGGACAGGTGATCAAGGGTCACAAGGTGGGGCTGTCCTCCGCTGCGATGCAGGAGCAGATGGGCGTCGACCAACCCGACTACGGGCACCTGCTCAGCGACATGTTCCACCTTGAACAGCAGCCGATCCCCGCCTCGACGTTCCTGCAACCCCGCATCGAGCCGGAGATCGCCTTCGTGCTGGGGCGCCCACTGGAGGGTCCCGGTGTGACGGTGGCCGACGCCGTGCGGGCGGTGGAGTTCGTACTTCCCGCGCTGGAGATCGTGGACTCGCGCGTTCGAGACTGGAACATCTCCATCGTGGACACCATCGCCGACAACGCCTCCTCCGGTGGCGTCGTGCTCGGCAGCAAACCGACCCTGCTGTCGGCCGTGGACCTTCGGCTGGTGGGGTGCACGCTGCACTCCGGAGGCGAACTCATCGCCACCGGTGCCGGTGCCGCGGTGCTGGGCTCGCCACTGAACGCGCTGGTGTGGCTTGCGAACACCGTCGGACCGCTCGGCGTGCGGCTGGAACCCGGTCACGTGGTCCTGCCCGGCTCGATGACCAGGGCGTTTCCGGTGAAGCCCGGCGATTCCGTGGTGGCCAACATGGCGGAACTCGGCACGGTGACCGCGACCTTTGGGGTCACCTCCTAGCCCATCACTGGCTGCACTCGCCAAAACGTGTGAGGTATTCGCACGGCTTGCCGGAAAAATCTGGTGTCATAGGGTTGAATATTGGGCAGCCAGCCGGTACAGGACCGGGAGCAAGACCGTAGGAGGCTGGAATGCCTCAGCTGCCTCAGACGCCTCAACAGGACACCGATTCAGATCTGAATCACCGGGAGCGCGCCACCCTGCACGCCGTGGCACAGGGTGGCGCGGAAATCACCTGCAGCTGCGAACCCGACTTGTTTCTGGACGGGCTGGCCTGCTGCGACCAGGCCACCGCTCACCGGCTCGCCCGCGAGGGCCTCATCGCGCCAGCCAACGCGGGGCGGCCGGGCGAGCGCGTACCTGCCGTACTCACCGACGCGGGCAAGCGAGCGCTGCACGCGCTGGTGAGCATCTGAGCCGTCAGGAACGGAAGGCGGGTAGTCCGGTAACCGCCTGCCCGAGCGAAAGGGCGTGCATCTCCTCCGTGCCCTCGTAGGTGAGCACCGTCTCCAGATTCGCCATGTGCCGCATCACCGGGTACTCCAGCGAGATGCCGTTGGCACCCAGCATCGACCTCGCCGTGCGTGCCACATCCAGCGCCGAGCGCACGTTCGCCAGCTTGCCGAGGCTGACCTGGCTGTGATGCAGCGTGCCTGTGTCCTTGAGCCTGCCCAGTTGCAGCGCGACCAGCCCCGCCCGGTTCACCTCCACCAGCAGGTCGGCCAACTTGCGCTGGGTGAGCTGGTAGCCGGCGAGCGGACGACCGAACTGCTCGCGGGAGGACGTGTACTCCAGCGCCGTCTCGTAGCAGGTCCTTGCCGCGCCGACCACGCCGAACACGATGCCGAACCTGGCCTCGTTCAGGCACGACAGCGGGCCGCGCAGGCCACGCACCTCAGGGAAGACGGCGTCGGCGGGCAGCCGGACCCCGTCGAGCACGAGTTCGGCGGTCAGTGAGGCACGCAGGGAAAGCTTGTGCTTGACCTCGTTCGCGGTGAAGCCGGGCGTATCGGTCGGCACGACGAAACCGCGTATCCCCTCCTCCGTCTGCGCCCACACCACGGCGACGTCGGCGACGGTGCCGTTGGTGATCCACATTTTGGTCCCGTCCAGCACCCAGTCAGACCCATCGCGGCGGGCCCGTGTGCGCATGGAGGCCGGGTCGCTACCCGCGTCGGGCTCGGTCAGCCCGAAACAGCCCAGCGCCTCACCCGACGCAAGCTTCGGCAGCCATTGCTCGCGTTGCTGCTCACTGCCCCACCGGTGGATCGCGAACATCGCCAGTGAGCCCTGCACGGAAACGAAACTTCGCAGCCCGGAGTCCACCGCCTCCAACTCCCGGCATGCGATTCCGTAAGCTACGGCCGAGGTGCCCGCGCAGCCGTAGCCCTCCAGATGCATCCCCAGCACGCCCAATCGGCCGAATGCGTTCGCCAGATCACGCGCAGGCAATGTTGCTGTTTCATACCAATTCGCAACATGTGGTTGTAGTTCAACGCGCGCGTAATCGCGCACGGCATCACGGATGTCCCTTTCCTCGCCCGTCAGTCCGTCGTCGATGCGGAGGAAATCCCGGGGGTCAACTGCGCTGTCCGACATGCGGCTGACACTACCCCGACGGCCATGACATACCGTTACCGCAGGTCACAGAATCGGCTACGGTAAGGCAGACACAGAGTCACTAGTCAATCCTGACGTGTTGTTTGCCACGCGCGACGACTCAACCATCCCTATAACCGCGATTTCACACTACTGTCATAAGACCGGCGAACCCGGGAGTCATTGGCGCGCGCCGGAACAGCCACCACACCCCCGTGGGCTGTACCGGGCAGCGCGGTGCTCAACGCGAGCCGCACAACGTCGTGTGGTCACAGGCGATGTGCGGGCCCACTTCGGGCTGAACGCCATCGACCTTTCCCTGACTGACCATCGCAGCATCGGGCCGGACCGTTAGCCGGCGGGAATACGTCCCGCCTGCTGGCAGCCCGGCCCGGTCGTGCCGAGCCATAGGAGGGCGGCAAGCCGTGACCCGCCACGCACCGCACGAGCCGAACACGGGCTTGTACGACGAGCAGTACGAGCACGACGCCTGTGGCGTAGCCTTCGTCGCCGACCTCGCGGGCCGCAAAGATCACGAGATCGTCCGTAAGGCGCTCGTCGCCCTACGCAACCTGGAACACCGCGGTGCCCGCGGCGCCGAGCCCGAGACCGGCGACGGCGCCGGAATCCTGATCCAGATCCCGGACGCGTTCCTGCGTGAGGTCGTCGACTTCACGCTCCCCGAAGCCGGCGCCTACGCCGTGGGCACCGCGTTCCTGCCGGTCGACGAGCAGGCCAGAGGCAAGGCCATGTCGACCATCGAGCGCATCGCCGCGGAGGAAGGCATGCGCATCCTCGGCTGGCGCGAGTTGCCTGTCGACACCGAGCACGTGGGCCCGACGGCCGCGACCACGATGCCGCACTTCGCCCAACTGTTCCTGGCCCCGAGGCGCGACGAGCTCACCGGGCTCGCGCTGGAGCGGGCCGCCTTCTGCGTGCGAAAGCGTGCCGAGCACGCGTTGCGGGAGCAGGAGGTGTACTTCCCCAGTCTTTCGTCACGCACCATCGTCTACAAGGGAATGCTCACCGAGCCGCAGGTGGAGCGGTTCTTCCCCGACCTCACCGACGAGCGCGTGACCAGCGCGATCGGCCTGGTCCACTCCCGCTTCTCGACCAACACGTTCCCCTCCTGGCCGCTGGCGCACCCGTACCGCTACGTCGCGCACAACGGCGAGATCAACACGCTGAAGGGCAACCGGAACTGGATGGACGCGCGCGAGTCGCAGCTGTCCACCGAACTGATTCCCGGCGACCTCCGCAGGCTGTACCCGATCATCACCCGCGACGCCAGTGACTCGGCCTCCTTCGACGAGGTTTTGGAGCTGCTGCACCTGGGCGGTCGTTCGCTGCCGCACGCGGTGTTGATGATGATCCCGGAGGCCTGGGAGAACCACGGCGAAATGGATGCCGCGCGGCGGGCGTTCTACGAGTTCCACTCCACGCTGATGGAGCCATGGGACGGCCCCGCGCTCATCGCCTTCACCGACGGTACGCAGATCGGCGCGGTGCTGGACCGCAACGGGCTGCGGCCGGCGAGGTACTGGGTCACCGAGGACGGCCTCGTCGTGCTCGCCAGTGAGGTGGGCGTACTTGACATCGACCAGTCCACGATCATCCGCAAGGGCAGGCTGGAGCCTGGCCGGATGTTCCTCGTCGACACCGGCGAGGGCCGGATCATCGACGACGAGGAGATCAAGGGCGAACTGGCCGCGCAGCACCCGTACGCGGAGTGGCTGAAGTCGGGGATGCTGCGGCTGGACGACCTGCCCGAGCGTGAGCGCGAAGTGCCGACTCACTCCTCGCTGGTACGCAGGCAGCAGGCGTTCGGCTACACCGAGGAGGAACTGGACGTCCTGCTGGAGCCGATGGCGCGCACCGGCGCGGAGCCGATCGGCTCGATGGGCAACGACTCCCCGCTCGCTCCGCTTTCCAGCGGGCCCAGGCAGCTCTTCGACTACTTCACCCAGCTGTTCGCCCAGGTCACCAACCCACCGCTGGACGCGATCCGTGAGGAACTGGTGACGGCGCTTGGCGCGCAACTCGGCTCCGAACCCAACCTGCTCGACGCGGGACCGCAGCACTGCCGCAAGATCGTGTTGCCGTTCCCGGTGCTCGACAACGACGAGCTGGCCAAGCTCGTGCACGTTAACGACGACGGTGACCTGCCGGAGTTCCAGTCCTACACCGTGCACGGCACCTACGAGGTCGCGGGCGGTGGGCAGGCACTGTTGCGCAGGCTCGAGGAGATTCGCGCGGAGGTGTCCGAGGCGATCGCGGGCGGCGCGCGGCTCATCGTGCTCTCCGACCGCGGCGTGGACGCCGAGCACGCGGCGATTCCGTCGCTGCTGCTGACCGGAGCCGTGCACCACCACCTCGTCCGGGAGAAGAGCCGCACCCAGGTGGGGCTCGTCGTCGAGGCCGGCGACGCCCGCGAGGTGCACCACATCGCGCTGCTCATCGGCTACGGCGCGGCGGCGGTGAACCCCTACCTCGCCATGGCGACCGTGGAAGAGATGGCCGAGCAGGGCCGCATCCCCGGCGTCACGGCGAAGGAAGCCACCCGCAACCTCATCAAGGCGCTCGGCAAGGGTGTGCGCAAGACCATGTCGAAGATGGGTGTCTCCACCGTCGCTTCCTACACCGGTGCGCAGATCTTCGAGGCGATCGGGCTCGGCGAGGAGGTCATCGACACCTGCTTCACCGGTACCACCTCGCGGCTCGGCGGGGTCGGCTTCGACACCCTCGCCGACGAGGCCGCGCGGCGGCACCGGCGCGCGTTTCCCGCCGACGGCGTCCGCCCCAACCACAGGGAACTGGACACCGGCGGCGACTACCAGTGGCGGCGCGAAGGCGAGCCGCACCTGTTCAACCCGCAGACGGTGTTCAAGCTCCAGCACTCCACTCGCACCGGCAAGTACGAGATCTTCAAGGAGTACACCAAGGCGGTCGACGACCAGGCGCAGCGGCTGATGACACTGCGCGGGCTGTTCGACCTCAAGGAGGGCGAGCGCCCGCCGGTACCGATCGAGGAGGTGGAGCCGGTATCGGAGATCGTGAAGCGGTTCGCCACCGGTGCGATCTCCTACGGGTCGATCTCGGAGGAAATGCACCAGACGCTGGCCATCGCCATGAACCGGCTCGGTGGCAAGTCCAACACCGGCGAGGGCGGTGAGGACCCGGAGCGGCTGTACGACCCGCAGCGGCGCAGTGCCGTGAAGCAGGTCGCGAGCGGCCGGTTCGGTGTCACCAGCGAGTACCTCGTGAACGCCGACGACATCCAGATCAAGATGGCGCAGGGCGCCAAGCCGGGCGAGGGCGGCCAGTTACCCGGTAGCAAGGTGTACCCCTGGATCGCCAAGACCCGCTTCTCCACGCCGGGTGTGGGGCTGATCTCACCGCCACCGCACCACGACATCTACTCGATCGAGGATCTGGCCCAGCTGATCCACGACCTCAAGAACGCCAACCCGGCCGCACGCATCCACGTGAAGCTGGTGTCCGAGGTCGGTGTCGGCACCGTGGCCGCCGGGGTGTCCAAGGCACACGCCGACGTGGTGCTCATCTCCGGGCACGACGGCGGCACGGGTGCCTCACCGCTGTCCTCGATCAAGCACGCGGGCGGGCCATGGGAGCTCGGGCTGGCGGAAACGCAGCAGACGCTGCTGGCCAACCGGTTGCGTGACCGGATCGTGGTGCAGACCGACGGCCAGCTCAAGACCGGGCGCGACGTCGTCATCGCCGCGCTGCTGGGTGCGGAGGAGTTCGGTTTCGCCACCGCCCCGCTGGTGGTTTCGGGCTGCATCATGATGCGGGTCTGCCACCTGGACACCTGCCCGGTGGGCGTGGCGACGCAGAACCCGAAGCTGCGGGCCAAGTTCAGTGGCAAGGCCGAGTACGTGGTGAACTTCTTCGAGTTCGTCGCGCAGGAGGTGCGCGAGTACCTGGCAAGGCTCGGTTTTCGTTCGGTCGCCGAGGCGGTCGGCCACGCAGAGCTGCTGGACACCCGCAAGGCGGTTGAGCACTGGAAGGCCTCGGGGCTGGACCTGTCCCCGATCTTCCATGTACCCGAACTGGAACCGAGGGCGGCACGGCACCAGGTGGTCGCGCAGGACCACGGGTTGGACAAGGCGCTGGACAACACGCTCATCCAGCTCGCGGAAGGCGCGCTCAGCTCGGGCGACAAGGTGCGGCTGGAGTTGCCGGTGCGCAACGTCAACCGCACGGTCGGCACCATGCTCGGCTCCGAGCTGACCAAGCGGTGGGGCGGCGACGGCCTTCCCGACGACACCATCGACATCACCTTCACCGGCACCGCGGGGCAGTCGTTCGGCGCGTTCCTGCCGAACGGCATCACGCTGCGGTTGGTGGGGGACGGCAACGACTACGTCGGCAAGGGGCTTTCCGGTGGGCGGATCACCGTGCGCCCTCCGCTGGAGGCACGCTTCGCCGCCGAGGAGCACATCATCGCGGGCAACGTGATCTGCTATGGGGCCACCGGTGGCGAGGTCTTCCTGCGCGGCAAGGTCGGCGAGCGGTTCTGCGTACGCAACTCCGGCGCGCTGGCGGTGGTGGAAGGTGTCGGTGACCACGGCTGCGAGTACATGACCGGCGGCAGGGTGGTGGTGCTCGGGCCGACCGGGCGCAACTTCGCCGCGGGAATGTCCGGCGGTATCGCCTACGTGCTTGACCTCGATCCGGTCCGGGTCAACCAGGAGATGGTGGACCTCGACGAGTTGGACGAGACCGATGCGCAGTTCCTGCGCGAGGTCGTGGAGCGGCACTACGACGAGACCTCCTCGGCCGTGGCGCACGCGCTGCTGACCGACTGGGACCTGGCGCTGCCCAGGTTCGGCAAGGTCATGCCGAAGGACTTCAAGCGCGTGCTGCGGGCACAGGCCGAGGCGGAACGCGAGGGAAGGGACGTCAACGAAGCGATCATGGAGGCGGCACATGGCTGACAATCGGCAAGCCCCAGCCATGGACGCCGACCGGAATGG
Source organism: Saccharomonospora amisosensis (assembly GCF_011761185.1). Lineage (NCBI taxonomy): Bacteria > Bacillati > Actinomycetota > Actinomycetes > Pseudonocardiales > Pseudonocardiaceae > Saccharomonospora > Saccharomonospora amisosensis. The sequence goes on from NZ_JAAOYM010000001.1 coordinate 4,133,400, forward strand.
GCCCCCGCTGTGGCAGGCTTTCGGGCCACAGCAGGGGAGGGTGTCCCGCAAGACGATGGAGGCGGCACATGGCTGACCCCAAGGGCTTTCTCACCACACCCAGGGAGACGCCGAAGTCTCGCCCTGTGGACGTGCGGATCAAGGACTGGCGCGAGGTCTACGAGGATTTCGAGCAGTCGAAACTCACCAAGCAGGCGGGCCGCTGCATGGACTGCGGTATCCCGTTCTGCCATCAGGGCTGCCCGCTGGGCAACCTGATTCCGGAGTGGAACACGCTGACGTGGCGGGAGGACTGGCAGGCCGCGATCGAGCGGCTGCATGCCACGAACAACTTCCCGGAGTTCACCGGGACGCTGTGTCCCGCACCGTGTGAGACCGCCTGCGTGCTCGGGATCAACGACGACCCGGTGACCATCAAGCGGGTCGAGATCTCGATCATCGACAGGGCCTGGGAAGAAGGCTGGGTGACCCCGCAGCCACCCGTCACCAGGACCGGCAAGAAGGTCGCGGTGGTGGGCTCCGGTCCCGCGGGACTCGCGGCCGCGCAACAGCTCACCCGCTCCGGACACGACGTCGTGGTGTTCGAGCGGGCGGACGCGATCGGTGGCCTGCTGCGCTACGGGATTCCCGAGTTCAAGATGGAGAAGTACCGCCTCGACCGGCGGCTTGAGCAGATGCGGGCGGAAGGCACCGAGTTCAGGGCCGGGGTCAACGTCGGGGTGGACGTCACGGCCGAGCGGCTGCTTTCGGAGTACGACGCGGTGGTCCTCGCCGGTGGCGCTACGGCGTGGCGTGACCTACCGGTGCCCGGCAGGGACCTGCCCGGCGTGCACCAGGCCATGGAGTACCTGCCGTTCGCCAACCGGGTCGCCAGCGGGAAGCTGGCGCGGACCCCGATCGACGCGGCGGGCAAGGACGTCGTGGTGATCGGCGGTGGCGACACCGGTGCCGACTGTGTCGGTACCGCGCACCGGCAGGGTGCGCGATCGGTTACCCAACTGGAGATCATGCCGAGGCCGCCTCAGTCGCGTTCGGACGCGCATCCGTGGCCGACCTACCCCATGATCTACCGGGTTTCCTCGGCTCACGAGGAGGGCGGCGAGCGGCTTTACTCGGTGAACACCAAGGAGTTCCTCGCGGACTCCGACGGCAATCTGCGGGCGCTGAAGCTCGTGGAGGTCCGCAACGAGGGCGGGAAGTTCGTTCCCGTTGAGGGCAGCGAACGGGAGCTGCCCGCCCAGTTGGTGCTGCTGGCCATGGGCTTCGTCGGGCCGCAGCGTGAGGGCCTACTTGAGCAGCTCGGCGTCGAGCTGGACGAGCGGGGCAACGTGGCAAGGGACGCCTCGTACCAGACGAGTGTCGACAAGGTGTTCGTAGCAGGCGACATGGGCAGGGGTCAGTCGCTGATCGTATGGGCGATCGCGGAGGGCCGGTCCGCCGCCGCCGGGGCCGACGGCTACCTCACCGGCCGGGACGTGCTTCCCGCGCCGATCGCGCCGACGGACCGTCCGATCTCCTGACCGCGGGGTGTTCAGCGGATTCGGGGGGTCCGCTGAACACCCCCATCGCTGGCCCGCACACTCGTTCGAGAGTGCGCAACGCCATGGCTGGAGTGTGCCGGCTGGCGGTGGACGTGAATTCCGGCTTGGCTGAATCACGCAGGCCCAGTGGTGATTCAGACTCTTGCTGGGTTGTGCGATTGACGACCGACGTCGGCACGTTGATCGAGAAGGCCCGCGTCCGCGCACAGCTCAGCCAGCGTGCCCTTGCCGAGGCCAACGGGGATCTAGCAACCGACCTTGTCGCGAGTCATTTCCGGTGATCGGGCCGCGAAGCTGCCGGAGTTGGTGGCGATCGCCTGGGCAACCGGGCACACGGTCACCCAGTTGACCGGAACCAGGACGGTGGCCGATCGAGCACAGTGCGGCACGAGCGACCAACGAGGTTCACAAGTCTGATCGTTCCTACCGCCCGCCGCCGCAGCCCGCCGACCTCGGTGGTCCCAGGCCCGACGTCGATAAGAACGGTCACCGTCGCGCCCGCTTGGCAACCTACCTTGATCAGTGGAAAGCCTGCTCCGTGACGACGAGGCCGCTACTCGACACAACCACCGGATGGTCGAGAACTCGGTCACGTTGACGATGCTGTCCAGACCACCGTAGCCTTCGACGAGTTACGCGACAGCGGCTGGAAGCCGGTGAGAATCCGGCACGGTCGCGCCACTGTATCCGGGTTCGTACCCACGACCCGGGAGTCAGACCCGGCGCTGTCGCGACCGTTCCGAGTGGGCCGCGTCAAGCCCAAGGAGGTTTCGATGTCGCAGGCGAGCGTCGCCGCACCCCGTCCCATCCACATCTCGATCCCGCTGCGGGAGATCCTGCCGTGGGCGATCTTCGTCGGCGTCCTCGCGCTGGCCGTCCTGTACTTCGTGAGTACCGAGGCGGGCGCGGTAGAGCTGCTGTCCAGCGACGGCCTCGTGCACGAGTTCCTGCACGACGGTCGGCACCTGCTGGCTTTCCCCTGCCACTGACCGGGAAACGCTGATGAGGACCCTGCTGGTCCGCGGCATGCTCGCGGGCCTGGTCGCCGGTGCGCTCGCGGCGGTTTTCGCCTATGTCTTCGCCGAACCGTCCGTCGAGGCCGCGATCGCACTTGAGGAATCAGCACAACACCACGGCAGCGCCAGTGCCGCGCACACGCACGCCGAGAACGCGGCGGTGAGCCGCACCGTGCAGAGCACGCTGGGACTGCTCGTCGGCACCGCCGGCTACGGCGTCGCCGCCGGCGGACTGTTCGCCATAGCGTTCGCGCTGCTGCACGGCCGCGTGACCACCATGGCGCCACGGGTGTCGGCCGCGCTGCTGGCCGCGGGCACGTTCGTGGTAGCGGTACTGGTTCCGTTCCTGAAGTATCCGGCGAACCCGCCCTCGGTCGGGCAGGCGGGCACGATCGGCGAGCGCACCAGCCTGTACTTCGGGTTCGTCGCGCTGTCCGTGGCGACCGGGATCGTCGCCGTGGTCGCGGGTCGTGCACTCGCGCGGCGACTCGGCGCGACCTCGTCGCTGTTGCTGGCGACGGCCGGATACCTCACGGTGATCGCGACGGCCTCGGCACTGCTGCCGGTGGTCGACGAGATCCCAGGTGGTTTCCCCGGCGCGACGCTGTGGGACTTCCGGGTGGCGTCACTGGGCACGCAACTGCTGTTGTGGAGCGCGCTCGGCCTCGTGTTCGGCACGCTCGCCGAACGGGTGCTGCGAGTGCGAACGCCGGCGGGTCAGCGATAGCGCGCCGACGCGGCCAGCGCCAGCGCCGCCAGCCCCACCAGCCGCGACAGCCGCACGGCCCTGCGCAGCTCCTGCGGGCCGGGTGCTGGGCCGTCGCCGAGCGCGCCTCGATGCTCCACCCGGTCCCCGTACCGGTTGCTGCCCCCGAGCCGGACCCGCAGCGCGCCTGCGAACGCCGCCTCGACCTGCCCCGCGTTGGGGCTGGGGTGCTTGCGGGCATCGCGGCGCCACGCCCGCAACGCCCCGGCCGCGCTACCGCCGACCAGTCGGGCCGACACCACGGCGGCCGCCGCACTCAGCCGCGCGGGCACGAGGTTGGCGATGTCGTCGGCCCGCGCGGCGGCCCAGCCGAACCGCTCGTAGCGAGGAGACCGATGTCCCACCATCGCGTCGAGGGTGTTGAGCGCGCGGTAGCCGAGCAGGCCCGGTATCCCCGCCAGCCCACCCCACAGCAGCGGGGCGACGACCGCGTCGGAGGTGTTCTCCGCGATCGACTCCGTCGCCGCACGGGCGAGTTCGCTGCTGCCGAGATCCGTCGCGTCACGGCCACAGAGGTGGGAAAGGCGTGCTCGCGCGGCGTCGATCCGCCCCGACTCCAACAGCTGCGCCATTACCTCGCCTTCCCGCGCGAGTCCCCGCGCACCCAATACCACCCAGGTAACGGCTGCCGTGGTGACGAACCGGGCGAGCGGGTGACGCGCCGTGACCGCTTGCAGTGCCGTTCCCGCGCCCACGGCCGCGCCGACGCACGCTGCCGCGTAGCCAACGCCCCTGCCGCGAGAGTCGGCCCACACCCGCTCCTCCAGCGCCGCGGCGAGCGCCCCGAAGCAGGCCACCGGGTGCCCGCGACGCGGGTCGCCGAAAATCGCGTCAGCGGCGTGGCCTGCGACGATTCCGGCAGCGGTGGCGCGACGAGGAAGGATCACAGCGCGAACCCTAGCCGGTGGGCAAGAATGCCGACCATGACGAACGATTCCGGGCGCAGGCTCGCGGACGCCGTGGCCGCTCGGCTGGAGGCCGGTGCCGCGATGCTGCGCCGCTTCGGTCGCGGCGGCCACGGCAACGGCCGCGTCCTCATCCTCGGTGGTGTCCGATCGGGCAAGTCACGCTACGCCGAGCAGTTGATGGTCGGCTACAACCATGTCGTTTACATCGCGGGCGGCCTGCCGCCGACCGACGACGACCCGGAATGGGCGGCTCGGGTGGCCGCTCACCGTGCGCGCAGGCCACCGCACTGGCGCACCGTTGAGACCGCCGATCTGGCGGGAACGCTGCGCTCCACCACCACGCCGATGCTGGTGGACTGCCTCGGCACCTGGTTGAGCCGGGTGCTCGACGAGGTGGGTGCCTGGCAGCAGGAGCAGGGCTGGCAGCAGCGGGTCGACGAACGGTTGCGGGACTTCGTCGACGCCTGGCGCACCACCACCGTGCCGATCGTGGCCGTGAGCAACGAGGTGGGCTCCGGGGTGGTGCCCGCCACCGTGTCCGGCCGGATCTTCCGCGACGTGCTTGGTGCGTTGAACACGGCGGTTGCGGCCGAATCGCACTCGGTGCGGCTGGTGGTGGCGGGCCGCGTGCTCAGGCTGTGACAACCCCGCTGTGACAACCCGGAGGGAAGGAACGATCGATGAGGTTCGACATCCCGGAGCCCGACGAACCCGCTCGGCTGGCCGCCAGGGAGCGGCTGGCTGGCCTGGTGAAACCGCTCGGCGCGCTGGGGACGCTCGAGGAGTTGGCCGAGTGGTTGTCGGCGGCGCACGGCAGCGTCCCGCCACGGCCGCTTGACGACGTGCGCGTCGTGGTGTTCGCGGGCGACCACGGGGTGTCGGCCTGCGCCGGGGTGTCGGCCTACCCGAGGGAGATCACGGCCGCGATGGTGCGGGTGTTCCTTTCAGGCGCCAGCGGGGTCAACGTGCTGGCCGAACAGGTGGGTGCCCAGGTGCGGGTGCTGGACATCGCCGTGGACGCGGACCTCTCCGACGTGCCCGCGCGGGTTCGCGCGTACAAGGTACGGCGCGGTTCCGGTTCGATCGACGTCACCGACGCGCTGGCTCCCGGACAGGCCGAGCAGGCGTTTCGCGCCGGGATGGCCGTCGCGGACGAGGAGGTGGACGCAGGCGCGGACCTGCTCATCCCCGGCGACATGGGAATCGGCAACACGACGGTGGCGGCAGCCCTGGTCGCCGCCACGCTCGGGTTGCCCGCGACCGACGTGGTCGGCGGCGGCACCGGCGTGGACGAGGAGGGCAGGGCCCGCAAGGTCGCCGTGGTGGAAGCAGCGCTCACCAGGGCCGCCGACCGGACGAACGATCCGTTCGAGCTGCTCACCGCGCTCGGCAGCGCCTGCGCGGCGGCGACGGCGGGTTTCCTCGTCGGCGGCGCGGCGCGAGGCGTCCCGGTGTTGCTCGACGGCGTGTTCTCCGGTGCGGCCGCACTCGTGGCGCGCGACATCGCCCCCGGAGCGCAGCGGTGGTGGTTGGCGGGGCACCGTTCCACCGAGCCTTCCCAGCACTACGCCCTCAAGGCGCTCGGCCTGCACCCGATCCTTGACCTGGGGCTTCGGTTGGGTGAGGGCAGCGGCGCCGTGCAGGCCGTGCCCGTGCTGCGGTCCGCGCGCGCCGTACTGGCGGACATGGGCCTGCTGGCCGACCTGGCCTGAGTCGTGCGGGATTCGGCGAGGCTGGCGCTGGGCACGCTGACGGCGCTGCCGGTGCCCGCACCCCGCGTGCTTGACCGGCGGGTGGCGGGCAACGCGATGCTGCTCGCGCCGGTAGCGGCGCTACCGCTCGCGGCAGCGGCTGTCCTCGTGGTGCTCGGCGGCGAACTGCTGCGGCTGCCCGCGCTGGTCAGCGCCACGCTGGCCGTGGCGGCCGTGGCGCTCGCCAGCAGGGGACTGCATCTGGACGGGCTCGCCGACACCGCCGACGGGCTCGCGGCGTCCTACGACCGGGAGCGAGCGTTGCGGATCATGCGCAGCGGTGACAGCGGCCCGGCCGCGATGGTGACGCTGCTGCTGGTGTTGCTCGTGCAGTGCGGCGCGCTGGCGGGCGCGGTGTCGGCGGGACACGGCGCGGTCGCGGCGGTGCTTGCTGTGGTGACCGGCCGGGGGGTGCTGGTGCTCGGCTGCGCGCGCGGGGTGCCTTCGGCGCGAGAGGAAGGGCTGGGAGCGACCGTGGCTGGCAGTGTCGCGCTACCGCTGGCCGTTTTGGTCGCGGTGTCGCTGGCAGGCCTGGCGGTGTTCGCACCGGGCCTGCCGTGGTGGCAGGGTCCGCTGGCGGTACTCGCCGCCTTCGTGGTCGCAGGTGCCCTGCTGGCGCGGGCGGCGAGCCGCTTCGGCGGTGTGACCGGTGACGTGCTCGGCGCGTGCGTGGAGTCGGCAACGGCGGCGGCGCTGGTCGTCGTGAGTGTCTAGGGCTATTCAGGTGCGCGCGCCTCGGTGCGCGGGTAGCGCGGCCCGCAGGGCGGTGAGAAAGTCTGCCATGTCGGCTCGCACCGCGATCCGAAGCCAGTCCGCCCCGAGGCCGGGGAAGGTGTCGCACCTTCGCACCGCGTAGCCTGCGGCGCGAAGCCGGGAACGGACACCGAGCCCGTCTGGGACCCGGATCAGCACGAACGGCGCCCTCGGTGTGCCCGCGACCTGCACCCCCATCGCGCGCAGTCCCGCCAGGAGGTCGGTGAGGTCGGCACGCGCAGCACGGGCGTTGGCTGCCGCCTGCTCCAGCGCCTCGGTGCGGGTGCATGCCACCATCGCCACGGCCGCAGGTGTGGAAACCGACCACGGTGGCTGCACGGCGCGCAGCCGCTCGATCAGCTCCGGCTCGCCCAACACGTAGCCCGCACGAAGTCCCGCGATCCCCCAGGTCTTGGTGAGGCTTCTCAGCACGACCACACCGGGCAGCCGGGTGTCGGCAAGGCTTTCCGGTTCGCCGGGCACGGCATCGAGGAATGCCTCGTCCACGACGAGAATCCGGCCGGGGGTGGCAAGCTGCCGCAACACCCGCGCGGGATGCAGCACCGATGTCGGGTTGGTCGGGTTGCCGACGAACACCAGGTCGGCGTCGGAGGGCACCGCGCCCGCCGACAGCTCGAATCCGTCACGGGCAGGCAGCAACACGCGCCGAACCGGGTGCCCGGCGGCACGAAGCGCCACCTCCGGCTCGGTGAACTGCGGGTGCACCACCACCGCCGTTCGCGGCCGCAGTGCCGAAGCCAGCAACGTGAACGCCTCGGCGGCACCCGCCGTGGGCAGCACGTCGTCCGGTTCGCGGCCGTGCCGCGCCGCGATGGCCCGCCGCGCGCGGCGCACGTCGGGGTAGGCGGCCAATCCGTCGAGACAGTCCCGAAGCTCGCGGCGCAGCCACTCGGGAGGTTCGGGCAGCCGCACGTTGACGGCGAGATCGACAAGGCCCTCCCCCACCTCGCTGTCCCCGTGCCACCGCAGCTGTTCATGCATGGACGGCCGCCGCGAACCGGTTCGCCAACTCGGGGTGGCCAGCCCAGTGCACGTGCAGGTAGGAGGCGTGCAGCCTCGGCGAGGCGAAACCCTCCAGCTCGCCGTCCCACCGCCACGCCGCCGAGGCACCGTGCCTGGGCCGGACCACGGTGCGGTGGAACTCGTGGCCGGTGACGGGCTGACCGGACTCGGCGAGCAGGGACGTCGACGCGGCCGTCGCGCGCCGGTAGCCCAGCGCCCCGCCTTCGGTCATGTGCGCCACCGCGTCGAGCGCTCCCACCATCGGCATCCCGTCCAGTTCCCGGCACAGGTAAAGCAGTCCCGCGCATTCGGCCACCACCGGCATTCCTCGCCCGATCGCTTCGGACAGCTGGCCGCGCAGCTCTTCGTTGGCCGCCAACTCGGCCGCGTGCACCTCGGGGAAGCCACCGCCTAAATACAGCCCCGCACAGTGCGGGGGCAGCCGGGTCTCGGAAGTGGGGTCGAGGTCGACCACGTCCACCCCAGCCGCGTCGAGCAGTTCGGTGGTCTCGGTGTAGCGGAACGTGAACGCGCTGCCGGACGCCGCGGCGACCACCGCCCTGCGGGTGGCGGGGCTGACGTGGTCGGCGGGGTTCCACGGTTGGCCGTGCAGTGGTGGCGCGGCGCGCGCCACCCTTACCACGGCGTCGAGGTCGACGCCGTCGGCGACCCACTCGGCGAGCCGGGGCAGCAGACCGCGTGACTCCCGCGCTCGTTCCGCCGCGGGAACGAGCCCGAGGTGCCTGCTCGGCGCGTGGATCTCCGGGTTACGCCGCAACGCGCCGAGCACGGGGATGCCGGTGGGCGCGAGCGCGTCCCGGATCTCGTCCTCGTGGCGCTGCGAGCCCAGTTTGTTCAGGATCACACCGGCGAGGTGCAGGTCCGGGTCGTAGCGCGCGAATCCCAGCACCAGCGCCGCGACGCTGCGGCTCGCGGCGGCCGCGTCCACAACCAGCACCACCGGCGCGGACACCAGCTTCGCCACGTGCGCGGTGGAGGCGTAGCCCGCCGTGCCGAGCGCACCGTCGAACAGCCCCATCACGCCTTCGAGCACGGCCAGCTCCGCGCGGCTGGCGCCGTGCAACAGCAGCGGAACCACCCGGTCCTCACCCTGCAGGAACGGGTCGAGGTTGCGCGGCGGCAGTCCGGTGGCCAGTGCGTGGTAGCTGGGGTCGATGAAGTCGGGCCCCACCTTGTGCCCCGACACCGCGAGTCCACGCGAGCGCAGCGCAGCCATCAGCCCGGTGGCCACGGTCGTCTTGCCGTGCCCGGAACCGGGCGCGGCGACGACGATCCTGGCTACCACTCGATGCCTCGCTGTCCTTTTTGACCCGAATCCATCGGATGCTTGACCTTGGTCATGTCAACCACCAGGTCCGCCGCCGCCACCAGTGCGGGCGGGGCCTGCCTGCCGGTGATCACGACGTGCTGGCGGCCGGGCCTGGTGGACAGCGCCTCGACGACCTCGTCGGTGTCGATCCAGCCCCACCGCAGCGGGTAGGTGAACTCGTCGAGTACGTAGAAGTCGTGCCGCTGCTCTGCCAGCCTGCGTCTGATCTCGGCCCAACCTTCGCGGGCGTCCTTGGCGTGGTCGTCCTCGGTTCCTCGCTTGCGAGCCCAACTCCAGCCCTCGCCCATCTTGTGCCACTCCACCGAGCCGCCCGCACCGCTGGCGTCCAGCGCGCGGAACGCGGCCTCCTCGCCGACCCGCCATTTGGCGGACTTGACGAACTGGAACACCCCGATGGACCAACCCTGGTTCCACGCGCGCAACGCCATGCCGAACGCGGCGGTGGACTTGCCCTTCATGTCTCCGGTGTGGACGGCGAGGACGGGGCGGTTGCGGCGCTGCCGGGTGGTGAGCCCGTCGTCGGGCACGTCGGTCGGTTTACCCTTCGGCATCAGGCGGCCCTGCCGATACGTCCCGCCCTGCTACTGACCTCACGGACGAGCGAGTCCGCGGCAACCTCACCGAGCGGAACGTGCTCGGCGCCGAGGCGATTGGCGAGTTCGGCGGCGAGGCCCAGCCGCATCCGCCCGCTCTCGCAGTCCATGACGACGCTCGCGACTCCAGTGCGCGCGAGCAGGTCAGCGGCGGCGTGGGAGCGCGACACCGCGTCGGCACCGCCGGTGGCGCGCCCGTCGGTGACCACGACCAGCAGTGGCCGCCGCCTCGGATCACGCAGCGCCTCCACTCGAAGCGTCTCGGCCGCCCGCAGCAGACCTTCCGCCAGTGGGGTGCGGCCGCCGGTCGGCAGCGCCTCCAGCCGCGCGGCAGCAGCTTCCACACTGCCGGTCGGCGGCAGCGACAACTCCGCTCCCCGCGCGCGGAAGGTCACCAGCCCCACCTTGTCGCGCCGCTGGTAGGCGTCGAGCAGCAGTGAGAGCACCGCGGCCTTCACCTCGCGCATCCGCTGCCGCGCGCCCATCGACCCGGACGCGTCCACACAGAACAGCACGAGGTTGCCCTCCTTGCCTTGCCTGCGCGCGTAGCGCAGATCGCGTGGCCGCACCAGCAGTGCCTTGCCCGTGCGTTCGCGTTCGCGCTGTCGCAGTGCCGCGGCGAGGATGGTGGCGGCCAGCCGAGGCGCGCCGGTTCGCACGCCCGGCCGTTGCGCGCCGACGACCCGCCCGGTGTCGGTGACGGCGGCGGAGCGGCGACCGCTGGCGCCCGCTCCGGTGCCGCGCACCGTGAACAACCTCGCGCGGTAGGGACCGCCGGAGGCCACGCGCCGCTGCCCACCGCCGCCCGGCTGCTCGCCGCCGTCCCCGCGTTCGGGGGGCGAACCGTGCTCACCGGGCGGCGTCTCGCCGCTGGTGTTCTGCTCGCCCTCGTCACGCGGTTGCCGGGTTCCCGAGCCGGGGTCGTCGTCGGGCGGGCCCTGCTCTGGTGGCTCCGAAAGTGCCCGTTCCAGCTCGCCGGGATCGATGCCCGGCGCGTCGAACGGGTTGCGCCTGCGCCGATGCGGCAACGCCAACTCCGCGGCGACCCTGATGTCCTCGACGGTCACCGAGTCCCGGCCACACCAGGCCGCGTGCGCGCACGCGGTGCGGGCGGTGACGATGTCGGCGCGCATGCCGTCCACCTCGAACTCGGCGCACACCCTTGCGATGCGCAGCAACGACTCCTCGCCGAGCGACACGCGCGGCAGCAGCGCAACCGCGGCGCTGATGTCGTCCGCCAGCGCGGCATCGGAGTCGTGGAAGCGGGCCGCGAAGCCGTCAGGGTCGGTTTCGTAGGCGATCCGTCGGCGCACCACCTCGGCCCGCTGTTCGGGTTCGCGGCTGGAGGTCACCTCCACGGTGAGCCCGAAACGGTCGAGCAGTTGCGGCCGCAACTCCCCCTCCTCCGGGTTCATGGTGCCGATCAGCACGAACCGCGCGGCGTGCGAAACCGAGACACCCTCCCGCTCGACGGTGGCGCGCCCCATCGCGGCCGCGTCCAGCAGGGTGTCGACAAGGTGGTCCTGCAGCAGGTTGACCTCGTCGACGTACAACAGGCCACGGTGCGCACCCGCCAGCAGTCCGGGCTGGAAGTCGGCCACACCGTCGCGTAGCGCGCGTTCCAGGTCAAGCGAGCCGACCACCCGTTCCTCCGCCGCGCCGACGGGCAACTCCACCAGCCGGGCTGGCCTGCTACGCCGGGAAACGTCGCGAGGGTGCGGGCCGTCCGGGCAGGCCGGATCAGGTCTTGCCGGATCACAGGAGAACCGGCAGCCGTCGACCACCTCCACCCTCGGCAGCAGCTCAGCGAGCGCGCGGACCATTGTGGACTTCGCCGTGCCCTTCTCGCCGCGCACCAGCACCCCACCGATCGCCGGTGAGATCGCCGAAAGCAGCAACGCCAGCCGCAACTGTTCCATCCCGACGACGGCGGTGAAGGGGAACGACGTCACGAAAAGACTCCTTAGCCACGGGTGGGTGTCCTCGCCCACGTCTCGTCAGCACACCAAGGCGGCCACCGAAGCTCTGACTCCTGACCGATCGGCCAGTCACAGTGGCGGGACCGTCCCGGATTCGCACCGGGTTCCACGACGACCGCGGCCCGATCATCGCACACCCCCCGGCGAAGCGGGGCGGAGGAAAATCACACGGCTCCCGTGCGGGTGCCCGCGAGCGGGCGCGGCTACGGTTCGGGGTCGTGACGATCGCGGTGGTGGGTATCGGGGCCGACGGCTGGCCCGGCCTGCCTCGGGAAGGCAGGTCCGAGGTCGAGTCCTGTGAGGTACTGCTCGGCGGGCGAAGGCAGCTCGATCTCGTGCCGGACGGCGGCTACCGGAAGGTGGCGTGGCCGAGCCCGCTGCTGCCTTCGCTCGACGACGTTCTCGCCGAACACGCGGGCCGCCGGATCTGCGTGCTCGCCAGCGGAGACCCGCTGCTTTCCGGTATCGGCACCACGCTGATGCGCAGGCTCGGCTCGCATCGGCTGCGCATCGTGCCCGGTGTGTCGTCGGTGACGCTGGCGCGGGCGCGGCTGTGCTGGCCAGCCGAGGAGGTGGAGGTGATCAGCGCAGTCGGGCGGTCGCCGCAGGCCGTGATGCGTGTCGCGGGCGACGGTCGCAGGGCGCTCGTGCTCAGCGCCGACGGCTCAACCCCCGCCACGGTGGCGGCACTGCTCACCCACCACGGCTTCGGCGCGAGCAGGCTCACTGTGCTTGAGGAACTCGGCGGGCCCGGCGAGCGGCGGCTGGAGGGCCGCGCGCTGGACTGGCCACATCCGACGTGCGCGGCGTTGAACGTGCTCGGGATCGAGTTCGCGGGCCCGAGGGGGTTGCCGGTACTGCCCGGGTTGCCCGATTCCGCCTTCGAGCACGACGGCCAGCTCACCAAGCGGGACGTGCGGGCGAGCGTGCTGGCGCGGCTGGCGCCGTTGCCTGGCGAGTTGTTGTGGGACGTCGGCGCGGGCTCGGGCAGCGTTGCCGTGGAGTGGGCCCGGGCGCACCCGGCGAACACCGCGATCGCGGTGGAACCGAGGCCACAGCGTGCGGCGCGCATCGCCCGCAACGCCGAGCGGCTCGGCGCGCGGGTGGACGTGGTCACCGGTTCGGCCCCGCAGGCGCTCGCCGGCCTGCGGGCGCCTGACGCGGTGTTCATCGGCGGCGGCATCACCGCACCAGGCGTGCTGCCCGCATGCTGGGACGCGCTTGGCGAAGGCGGAAGGCTGGTCGCCAACGGCGTGACGGTGCAGGCCGAACACGAACTCGCGCGGGCCCACGCCGAGTTGGGCGGCGAGCTGACCAGGCTGGCCGTCGAGCACGCCGCACCGCTCGGCGGCTTCACCGGCTGGACACCCGCGCGCACGGTGACCCAGTGGAGCGTCGTGAAGGAAACCGAGCAAGCCAAGGAGGTCCAGCAGTGACCGTGTACTTCGTCGGCGCGGGACCGGGTTCGGCCGACCTGATCACCGTGCGCGGGCAGCGGCTGCTGGCTCGCTGCGGGGTCTGCCTGTACCCGGGCAGTCTCACCCCCGCCGACCTGCTGGCGCACTGCCCCGCCGGTGCCAGGTTGGTGGACACCGCGCGGCTGACACTCGATGAGATCGTCGAGGAGCTGCTGCGCGGCCACCGTGAGGGGCACGACGTTGTCCGGCTGTGCTCGGGTGATCCCTCCATCTACAGCGCCGTGGCCGAACAGGCACGCAGGCTGGACACGGCAGGCGTGCCCTACGACGTGACGCCAGGCGTGCCCGCGTTCGCCGCGGCCGCCGCCGTGCTCGGCAAGGAACTGACCGTCCCCGAGGTCGGGCAGAGCCTCGTCATCACCAGGGCGCGGGCACGCTCCACGGCCATGCCGCCCGGCGAGGACCTCGCCACGCTGGGCGCGAGCGGCACGACGATGGCGCTGCACCTCGCCGTCAACCGGATCGAGCAGGTGGTGGCCGAACTGCTGCCGCGCTACGGGCCCGACTGCCCTGCGGCGGCGGTCGCGCTGGCCAGCCAGCCCGGCGAAGTCGTGGTGCGCGGCACGCTGGCCGGCATCGCCGATCAGGTACGCGAAGCGGGCATCACCCGCGCCGCCGTGATCTTCGTTGGGCGGGTGCTGGCCGCGGCGGACTTCCCGGACAGCTTCCTGTACTCCGCCACCCGCGAGCGGGCATGAGCGCTACGGCCCGCTACGCCCGACGATGACACCGGCGCGGTCGACCACAACCACGTCCACCTCAACGGCGGCACCCGCCAGCACCTCCAGCGCCGTTCGCCGTGCCCGGCTCGCCACCAGGTCACCCAGCGGCAGGCCGTGCTCACGCGCCAGCTCCAGCGCGTGCAGCGCGGTGTTGGCGCGCTCGATCTGTCCGGCCACGTCGGCGTGCCCCGCGTCGCGCGCCAACCGGGCCAGCAGCCCCAGATCCACCTGTGACCGCTTGGAATGCAGGTCCAGATAGCCCGCGGCGAGTTTGGACAGCTTCGCGAACCCGCCAGCCAGCGAAAGCCTCGGCACCGGGTTGGCGCGCAGGTACTTCAGCACCGCTCCCGCGAAGTCACCCATGTCCAGCAACGCGGTGTCCGGCAGCCCGTACAGCCGCGCCACCGCCCGCTCCGAGGTGTTGCCGACCGCGCCCGCGACATGCCGGTGACCCAGTGCCCTTGCCACGTCCACACCCCGCCGAATGCTGTCGATCCACGCCGAGCACGAGTAGGGCACCACGACACCGGTCGTGCCTAGCACCGAAAGCCCACCGACGATTCCCAGCCTTGGGTTCCACGTGTGCCGCGCCATGCTTTCGCCGTGCGGGATGGAGATCTCCACCACGACGTCGGCCGGCTGACCGTGCCGCTGGGCGACCCGCTCGACCGCCTCGGTCATCAGCTCGCGCGGCACCGGGTTGATCGCGGGCTCACCCACCGGCAACGGAAGCCCCGGCAGCGTGACCGTGCCGACACCCTCGCCCGCACGGAACACCACGCCGCTACCCCGCGGTCCCGGCGAAACCGTGGAAACGATCAGAGCGCCGTGGGTCACATCCGGGTCGTCCCCCGCGTCCTTGACCACGCCCGCGCTCGCCGAGCCGTCCGCCAGCCGTTGCGTGGCCAGCGCGAACGCCGGGCGCCTGCCCTTGGGCAGCAGCACCTCGACCGGGTCGGGGAACTCACCGGTCAGCAGCGCGGTGTAGGCGGCGGTGGTCGCGGCGGTGGCGCAGGCACCGGTCGTCCAGCCGTAACGTAGTTGGGTCACACTCTCACCGTGGCAAGTATCGCCCGGCTCGTCCTGATCCTCGGCGGCACCTCCGAAGCTCGCGCGCTGGCCGCCGCCTTGGTGGCCTCCGGAGTGCGCGTGGTGTCCTCACTGGCGGGCAGGGTGGCCTCGCCGAGACTGCCGGAAGGCGAGGTTCGCGTCGGCGGGTTCGGCGGGCCGAACGGGCTCGCAGGCTGGCTCACCGAGTACGACATCACCGCTGTGGTGGACGCCACACACCCGTTCGCGGAGCGCATCGGTGAGTCCGCGGTGCGAGGTACGGCGCTGGCGGGCGTGCCGCTGCTGCGGCTGGAACGACCCGGTTGGGTGCCCACGCCCGGCGACGACTGGCACTGGGTCGACACGCTGCGCGAGGCCGCCGCCGTGGTGCCGTCCCTCGGCTCCCGCGCCTTCCTGACCAGCGGCCGCCAGGGGCTTTCCGCTTTCGCCCACGCCAGCGGCGTGTGGTTTCTCGCCCGCTGTGTCGATCCGCCTGAGCCGCCGCTGCCGCCCCGGCTCGAGGTGCTGCTGAGCAGAGGGCCCTACCGGGTGGCCGACGAGCTGGCGCTGCTGCGCGAGCACCGGATCGAGGTGCTGGTCACCAAGGACAGTGGTGGTTCGCTGACGAGCGCGAAGCTCACCGCTGCGAGACAACTGCGCGTACCGGTCGTGGTGGTGCGCAGACCCCCTCGCGCCGCGACCGAGTCGGTGACCAGTGTGGACGCAGCAGAGGCCTGGGTGCTCGAACGGGTGAGGGACCATCCCCACGCACGGCCTTGACGCGCTGCCCGCTAGCGTGACGCCCGATGCGATCCGCCACATCACTTAACGCGAAGCCGCCGGATGGGGTAACGGAACGCCCTGTCACGCGCGGAGGTGGGGCAGGGAGACGGACCCCACCGTGGCGGCGGCTCGCTGTCGCCTTCGGACTCCTCGCGGCGGCCTGTGCCGTCGCGTTCCCGTTCCTTCCGGTCGTGCAGGACACCGCGCGCATCACCTGGCCGGTTGGCGAGGACACCACTGCGGTCAACGCACCACTCGCGGGCTACTGGGCGCAGCAACTGACCGTGGACGTGCCGTGCGAGACGGTGCGCTCGCTCGACGAGCGAACCGCGGGAAGAGCACTGATCTTCTCCACCGTGCCACCCGCTCGCCTCGACGGCGGCGCGGGCCTGCAACTGCACGTCGACCAGGGAATGCTCATCGCCTCCAACCGCGGTGAGCAGATCGTGCAACAACCACTGCCCGCTTCCGGTTGCGATGTCCGGTTCTTCTCCGACGCCGTCCGCACCACCCTGACGGTCGCGGGCACCGTCGTCCACAACGAGTCGGGTGACGTGCGACCCCGTGTCATCGGGATCTACTCCGCGATCGAGGCAGGGGCGGACCCCATCGACGGCCTCGACGTGTCCATCACGCCCGACACCCGCTACCAGTCCTCCCCGACGGCATTGAAACTCCTGGTAGGAGCCGTGGGTGTGCTGGCGATGATCGGCTGCCTGATCGCGGTCAACCGCCTCGACACCGGCTTCGCCCGCCGCGCGCCACGCTGGGCGCCCGTCGGCTGGTGGCGGCTCACCGGCCGCGACCTGACGGTGTTCGGCGCACTCGGCGCCTGGGTGTTCATCGGCCCGGTGACCTCCGACGACGGCTACATCCTCACGATGTCGCGCGTTGTGGAGGACGCCGGATACCTCACCAACTACCACCGGTGGTTCGGAGTCGCCGAGGCACCGTTCGGCTGGTTCTACCACGTCTACGAGGCGATGGCGCAGGTCAGCGTCGCGCCACCGTGGATAAGGCTGCCGTCCTTCCTGCTCGGTGTGCTCAGTTGGCTGCTGATCACCAGAGAGGTCATGCCGAGACTGGGCAAGGAGGTCCGCACCAGCCGGGCGGCGGGCTGGGCGGCCGCCACCGTGTTCCTGGTGTGGTGGCTGCCCTTCAACAACGGCGTGCGGCCCGAACCGGTCGCCGCTGTCGGTTCGCTGCTGGCGCTGTGCGCCGTGGAACGCGCCCTGGTGACCCGCAGGCTGCTGCCACTGTGCCTCGGTCTGCTCGCGGCGGCGTTCACGCTGGCCGCGACACCCACCGGGCTGATAGCGGTCGCTCCGTTCCTCGTCGCGGGCAGGCCGCTGTTCCACCTGCTGCGGCAGCGGGCGAGGCAGGGCTGGGCGGCCGTGCTCGCGCCGATCCTGGCCTCCGGCGTTCTCGTGTTGTTCGCGGTGTTCGCCGACCAGACGGCCGCGACGGTGTACGAGGCCTCGCGGCTGCGCAACCAGGTGGGCCCGAGCCTTTCGTGGTTCCAGGAGCTGATGCGCTACCAGTTGCTGTTCAGCCCGACCGCCGACGGCTCGGCCACCCGACGCTTTCCCGTGCTGCTGCTACTGCTTTGTACCGGAGCCTGCCTTGTGGTGCTGCTACGCCGCGGCCGCATCCCGGGTGCCGCGCTTGGGCCGAGCAGGCGCCTGATCGCCACGGTGGTGCTGTTCTTCCTGCTGCTGGCTCTCACACCCACCAAGTGGACCCACCACTTCGGCGCCTTCGCCGCCGTCGGCGCCGCCATGGCGGCGTTGACCGCACTGGCCACCAGCGGATCGGTGCTGCGTTCGAAACGCAACCGCGCCGCGTTCGTTTCGGGTCTGCTCGTTGTCGCGGCACTCGCCGTGACCGGTCCCAACGCCTACTGGTTCGTGTCGAAGATGGGCGTGCCGTGGTACAACATGCCGCCGCAGGTGGCGGGCATTCAGCTTTCGACGCTGCTGCTCGCGGCGGCGGGAGTGGCCGCGGTGATCGCCTTCATCGAGAACATCCGCGCGCAGCGGCCGGGCGCTCCTCCCCCGCTTCCCGAGCGCAGGGGACTGGCGCTGTGGCGTGGTTCGCTCGCGATCGTGGTGGTGTGCGGGCTGGTGGCGCTCGCCGAGTTCGGCAGCATGGTGAAGGCGACCCAGGAGCAATCGGGCACGTACAGCCTCGGCGCGGCCAACATCAAGCACCTCACCGGCTCCAGTTGCGGGCTCGGCGACTACGTGATGGTGGAACGCGATCCGGTTTCCAGCATGCTGGCGCCGGTACCCGCCGCACGGCAACACACCGTCGATCCGCAGGCCCGGCCGGGGCCATTGCCGCAGCCTGCCGACGGCAACCAGGCAATCCAGGCTGGATTCCACGACCAACCGCTGCTTTCCGGTGATCCGCTCGCGGAACCGCCGCACGGGTTCACGCCTAGCAACGTGGCGATGTGGAGCAGCTACAGCGAGACGGTAAACCCCACCGGCAGGTTGCGCACCGAGTGGTACGACCTCGCCGACAGTCCAAGGCAGGGCCAGATCGTGGTGGCCGTCAACTCACCGAGCGCGAAGGCCACCAGCGTGGCGGTGCAGTACGGCGAGCCGACACCGGAGGGCTTCCGGGTGGTCGGCGACTCGGAGGTACTGGCGCCGGGAGCGGGCTCCGACGAGTGGGCCGACGTCCGGCTCGGCCTCGCCGACGCTCCCGAAGGCGCCACCGCCGCCCGCATCGTGGCCGTCGACGACGACCTCACCGAGGACGGCTGGGTCGCCGTCACGGCACCGCGCGTGCCGACGTTCACCACGCTCACCGACAAGGTCGGCGACGCGCCGGTGTACATGGACTGGCCCGCCTCGTTCGTCTACCCGTGCCTGAGGCCGATGAAGATCACCGACGGCATCGCGGAGGTGCCCGCCTACCACCTGACGGCCGGGTCGCTTGCCAGCGAGGCCGACTGGGCGAGCAGCACAACGGGTGGGCCGCTCGGCTATCTGGAGGAGTTGGCGGACCAGCCGGAGGTGCCCAGCTTCCTCAAGGGCGCGCCCGGGCAGCCGTGGGGCACGCTGGAGGAGGTGGACCCCTACACCGACGGCAACCCGCCCCACGTCATCCGTGGCGAGGAGGTACGGTCCGGCTGGTGGTCGCCGGGTCCTGGCCCGCAACAACCCGACGGTTCGGCACCCACTCGCTGAGGTGGTTCAGCCCAGTTCGTAAGCGGTCAGCCCAGTTCGTAGTGCCGTGGTGTCCACACCACGCTCGTGCCGTCGGGCTGCTCACGTACTCGCGTGCGGGAGGACCCGACGATGAGCAGGCACCGCATGTCCACGGTGGCCGGATCGAGTGCCGCGAGCGTGTCAACCCGCACGGCCTCCTCCGGGCCTCCCACGTCGCGTGCCACCACGACAGGGGTTTGCGGATCACGGTGTGCCAACAGCACCTCGCGTGCCGAGGCCAGTTGCGTGGTGCGGCTGCGCGAGGCCGGGTTGTAGATCGCCACGACGAGGTCCGCCTCAGCCGCGGCTGTCAACCTGCGCTCGATGACCTGCCACGGCTTCAACCGGTCCGAAAGCGACAGGACGCAGTAGTCGTGGCCCAGCGGCGCGCCCACACTGGCCGCCGCCGCCTGCGCCGCCGTCACCCCCGGCAGCACCCGGACCGAAACGCCCGCCCAGCGCGGCGACTCGGCCTGCTCCAGCACCGCCGAGGCCATCGCGAACACCCCGGGGTCCCCTGAGGACACCACCGCCACACTCGCGCCGTCGAGCGCGAGGTCCAATGCCTGCGCCGCACGGTCGGCCTCCACCCGGTTTCCCGAGGCATGCCGCCGCTGCCCCGCCCGTTGCGGAACTCTCGCCAGGTAGGGGCCGTACCCCACCAGGTGGTCGGCTCGAGCCAGCGCCTGCTCGGCCTCCGGAGTGGTCCATTCCGGGCCCGATGGCCCGAGCCCGACCACGGTCACCTCGCCGCGTGCTTCGCGGGCGCGTGGTCCTCGCTTCGCGCCCGGCCTGCCACGCGAGGAGGCGGGTACCACCGCGACGGAGAAGTAGGGCACGGTCGCGGGGTCCACCTCGGCGAACGGCTCCACTCGCTGGGTGCTCCAGGTGGCTCGCTCCACGTAACTGGCGTCGTCGAGCCTGCCGGACTCCTCCAGCGCCTGCCGCACCGAGCCGAACGTGCGGCCGAGCTTGAGCACGGCGGCGGCGTCGGTGTCTGCCAGCCGCCGCGCCAACTCCGGCGCCGACAGGGTACCTGGCAGCAGCGTCAGCACCTCGTCGCGCTGCACCAACGGTTTGCCAAGCACCGCCGCCGCGGCGCTCACCGAGGTCACCCCAGGCACCACGTGCGCCTCGTAGCGGTCGGCGAGCCGCTGGTGCATGTACATGTAGGAGCCGTAGAAGAACGGGTCCCCCTCGCACAGCACCACGACGTCGCGCCCCGCGTCGAGGTGTTCCGCGAGCCGCTTGGCGGACAGTTCGTAGAACTCCTCGATGGCGCCCTCGTACCCGCCGGGATGATCGGTGGTCTCGGTGGTCACCGGGTACATCAGCCGCTCTTCGAGCTGACCGTCCCGCAGGTAGGGCTGCGCCACCGAGCGGGCGATGCTGCGGCCGTGCCTGGCGCAGTGGTAGGCGATGACGTCGGCCTCGCCGATGAGGCGGGCAGCGCGGATCGTCAGCAGTTCCGGGTCACCAGGTCCGAGCCCGACGCCGTACAGCCTGCCCGTGCTCACAGCTCCTCCTCGGTCGCGATGGCGTTCACGGCCGCGACGGCCATGGCGCTGCCGCCCCTGCGGCCGCGGACCGCGAGGTAGGGCGCGGGAGCGAGGTCGATGAGCGCCTGCTTGGACTCCATCGCTCCGACGAAGCCCACCGGGGTGCCGATGATCGCCGCAGGCGTGCCGAGTCCCTCGTCGAGCAGTTCGAGCAGCCGAAACAGCGCGGTAGGCGCGTTGCCGATGGCCACGACCGAACCGGGCAGCACGTCGCGCCACAGCTCCAGCGCGGCGGCGGACCTGGTGGTGCCCATGCGCTCGGCCAGGCCGGGCACCCGCTCGTCGGAAAGGGTGCACACCACGTCGTTGCCAGCCGGAAGTCGCCTTCGCGTGATGCCGCTGGCGATCATCTCCGCGTCGCACAGCACCGGCGCACCGTCACGCAGCGCCCGCCTGCCCGCCTCGACCACCTCAAGACTGTAGGCAAGATCGTCGACCAGATCGACCATGCCGCAGGAGTGGATCATTCGCACCGCCACCGTGGCGATGTCGTCGGGCAGGATCGCCAGATCCGCCTCCTCGCGGATCGTGGCGAAGGAGTGCCGGTAGATCTCGGCGCCGTCGCGGATGTAGTCGATCACAGCCGTCCTTTCAGTGCGTCGCCGAGTTCGGCGGTGGGTACGAGGTTCCCTTCGACGCGGTAGCCGCCTGCGTCGGCCAGCACATCGAGGTGCGGTTCACGCGGTTTGCCGCAGCGGCGTTCACAGCCGGAGAAGTGTGCCCTCACGCCGAGGCCCAGCACGGCCGTGGCATCGGCTCGCACGTCGGAGCGCGACTTGGCGCAGCCGGGCGAGCCGATGCACGCGCTCACCCCCAGCGAGGGATCTTGCTGGTCCACCACGAGCCCAAGGTCCGCCAACCGCTGACCGTCCACGCCGGTGACCACCAGCGTGCGCCAGGGGGTGACCACAAGCTCGCCAAGGGACCGCAGCACCGTGGCGCGAAGCTGCCCGAAGGGCACGGCGGCCACCACGGCACGGCCGTGCGCGCCGACCCGCGGCGGGCCGCTCGACGGCAGCCGTGTGGGCTCGACGCGGCGCGCGAGTGGCCGCGCCGAGTCGAGCACGCCGGCCCTGCCGTCGCTGTCGAGTTCGCCGACTCGCCATGCGCGCCCGCGTACGCGCTGGAACGCCAGTGCCAGCTCGACCAGCGCCGAGGCCGCGCGGCACGCGGGCACGCGCAGCCCGGTGTCGGTGCCGTCGAGCAGCAGCGCACCCTCCAGCGGGCTCGTCGCCCGCCAGCACGCGTCGGCGCCCTCGCCCGCGACGTCTCCCCTGCCGTCGTCGGCCGCCAGCAGGAACCGGCCTGGCAACCCGGCCAGCTCGTCGCTGGTTCGCACGGCTTCGTCCAGAGCGACGACCAGTGGGCGGACGTCGGTCAACCCGCCGTGCAGGCCGCTGAGCGGGGAGGCCAACACGTTGCGCACCCGGTCGTGCCCCGCTGAGGGCAGCAGTCCCGCGTGGCTGAGCCGCTCGGCCAACTCCTCGATGTCGCGCACGGCCCGCAACTGCAGGTTGCCCCTGGACGTGAGATGGACGGCACCGTCGCCGAGTTCGTCCGCGCAGTCGGCGAGCACCCGAGCCTGCTCGGCCCGCAACAGCCCACCGGGTAGCCGGACCCTGGCGAGCGGGCCGTCGGCCGCCTCATGGGTGGCGAGCACCCCTGGGCAGGCGTCGGGGCGGGTACGGCTGGGCACGGGCCCACTGTAGGAGCCGCGCCGCGTCCTCGGCGTGCGAGCCTCACCACGCGCACGCCGAGGACGTGGAGATCACCTTGACGGCACGGGGTCACGGACTCGACAGTGAACGGTCAAGGAGGGCTTCCGTGATCTTGCTGCTGTCCACCTCGGACACCGACCTGCTAAGCGCCCGCGCGAGCGGCGCCGACTACCGCATGGCCAACCCCGCTCGGCTCGACCTGTCGGAATTGCCAGGTCTGCTGCGGGGCGCACCGATCGTCGTCGTGCGCATCCTCGGCACCGAACGCACCTGGCCGGAAGGGCTTGCACAGGTGCGCGAAAGCGGCGCGCACGTCGTGGTGCTCGGCGGCGAGCAGTCGCCGGACGCCGAACTGATGGCGCTTTCCACCGTGCCCGCGGGTATCGCCACCGAGGCGCACGCCTACCTGGCACACGGTGGTCCCGAGAACCTCGCGCAACTGCACCAGTTCCTCTCCGACACCCTGCTGCTGACCGGCGACGGGTTCGAACCGCCGGCCGAGCAACCCTCCTGGGGTGTGCTACCACGCCCCGAGCGGGACGGCCCAGTGGTGGCGATCCTGTACTACCGGGCTCATCACCTCGCGGGCAACACCGCCTTCGTGGAAACCCTGGCCGACGAGGTCGAAGCCGAGGGCGGGCGGGCGCTGCCGATCTACTGCGCCTCGCTACGCCGCACCGAACCCGAACTGCTGGACCGGCTACGCGAGGCCGACGTGCTGGTGGTGACCGTCCTCGCGGCGGGCGGCACCCGACCCGCCGAGGCGAGCGCGGGCGGCGACGACGAGTCATGGAGCGTGGCCGAACTCGCCGCACTTGACGTGCCGATGTTGCAGGCACTGTGCCTTACCAGCGACCGGGAGGCCTGGCAGACCAACGACGAGGGGCTTTCCCCGATGGACGCGGGCAACCAGATGGCGGTGCCCGAGTTCGACGGCCGGATCATCACGGTGCCGTTCTCCTTCAAGGAAGTTGACGCCGACGGCCTGCCCCGGTACGTGCCCGACCGGGAACGCGCCGCGCGGGTGGCGGGGATCGCGCTCGCGCACGCGCGGTTGCGGCACACGCCCGCGCGAGACCGTCGCGTCGCGCTGCTGCTGTCGGCCTACCCGACGAAACACTCTCGGGTCGGCAACGCGGTCGGGCTCGATACCCCAGCCTCGGCGGTGCGGTTGCTGCGGCTGATGCGCGAGCGTGGCTACGACCTCGGGCCGGACGCCTTCCCCGGTGTGGAACCCACCGGGACCGACATTCCGGACGGTGACGCGCTCATCCACGCGCTCATCGCCGCGGGCGGGCAGGACCCCGAGTGGCTCACCGAGGAGCAGCTTTCCGGCAACCCGATCCGGGTGCCGCTCGCCCGCTACCGCGAATGGTTCGCGGCGCTGCCCGAACAGCTGCGGGCGGACATGGTCGAGCACTGGGGTGAGCCGCCCGGTGAGCTGTACGTGGACGGCGACGACATCGTGCTCGCCTCGCTGCGGGCGGGCAACGTGGTGCTGATGATCCAGCCGCCGCGCGGCTTCGGGGAGAACCCGGTCGCCATCTACCACAACCCCGACCTGCCACCGAGCCACCACTACCTGGCGGCCTACCGGTGGCTTGAGGAGGAGTTCGGCGCGCACGCCGTGGTGCACCTCGGCAAGCACGGGTCGCTGGAGTGGCTGCCCGGCAAGAACGCCGGGCTTTCCGCTGACTGCGCCCCCGACGCCGTGCTGGGAAACCTGCCGCTGATCTACCCCTTCCTCGTCAACGACCCAGGTGAGGGCGCGCAGGCCAAACGCAGGGCGCACGCCACCATCGTGGATCACCTGGTGCCGCCGATGGCCCGTGCGGAAAGCTACGGCGATCTCGCCAAGCTGGAGCAGTTGCTGGACGAGCACGCCAACATCGCCGCGATGGACCCGGCGAAGCTGCCCGCGATCCGCCAGCAGATCTGGACGCTCATCCAGGCGGCGAAGCTCGACCACGACCTCGGCGTGTCGCAGCGGCCACACGACGCGGAGTTCGACGACTTCCTGCTGCACCTCGACGGCTGGCTGTGCGAGGTCAAGGACGCCCAGATCCGCGACGGGCTTCACATTCTGGGCGAAGCGCCCTTCGGTGAGGCGCGAGTCAACCTCGTGCTGGCGATGCTGCGCGCGCAGCAGGTGTGGGGCGGCACCAGGGGCGCGATACCGGGGTTGCGTACCGCGCTCGGCCTCACCGAGGACTCGCCGATGTCCGAAGTGGACGAGATTGAGCGGCGGGCACGCGAGCTGGTCGAGGCCATGGAGGAGCGCGGCTGGGCGAGCGAGGCCGTGGAAACCGTGTGCGAGAACAGGGCAGGCTCGGTGGCCGAGGTCCTGCGGTTCGCGGCCACCGAGATCGTGCCCCGGCTCGCGGGAACGGGTGCGGAGTTGGAAGCGGTGTTGCACGCGCTCGACGGCGGTTACGTGCCTGCCGGGCCAAGCGGCTCACCGCTGCGCGGCCTGGTGAACGTGTTGCCCACAGGGCGCAACTTCTACACCGTCGACCCGAAGGCGGTGCCGAGCAGGCTCGCGTGGGAGACCGGTCAGGCGCTGGCCGACTCGCTGCTGCGCCGCTACCGCGCCGAGACGGGTGAGTGGCCGCGCTCGGTGGGCCTTTCGGTGTGGGGCACCTCCGCGATGCGCACCTCCGGCGACGACGCCGCCGAAGTGCTCGCGCTGCTCGGGGTGCAGCCGGTGTGGGACGAGGCTTCGCGCCGTGTCGTCGGGATCGAGCCGATCCCGCTAGCCGAACTCGGCAGGCCGAGGGTGGACGTGACCGTTCGCATCAGCGGTTTCTTCCGCGACGCCTTCCCGCACGTGATCGACCTGCTTGACGACGCGGTGCGGCTGGTGGCCGGTCTGGACGAGCCGGAGCGGGACAACTTCGTAGCCGCACACGTGAACGCCGATGTCGCCGCCCACGGCGACCGGCGGCACGCCACCGCGAGGATCTTCGGGTCGAAGCCCGGTGCCTACGGCGCGGGCCTGCTGCCCTTGATCGACTCTGGCAACTGGCGTGACGACTCCGACCTCGCCGAGGTCTACGCCGTGTGGGGTGGCTACGCCTACGGCAGGGGTCTGGACGGCGCGCCTGCCCGCGACGACATGGAGCGCTCCTACCGGCGGATTCAGGTCGCGGCGAAGAACACCGACACCAGGGAACACGACATCGCCGACTCCGACGACTACTTCCAGTACCACGGCGGCATGATCGCGACCGTGCGGGCACTGACGGGTTCCGCGCCCGTCTCCTACGTCGGCGACAGCACGGCCCCGGACGCGGTGCGCACCCGCACGCTGGCCGAAGAGACCGCACGAGTGTTCCGTGCGAGGGTGGTCAACCCGCGCTGGCTGGCCGCGATGCGGCGGCACGGCTACAAGGGCGCGTTCGAGCTCGCGGCCACCGTGGACTACCTGTTCGGCTTCGACGCCACCGCCGGGGTGGTGGGCGACTGGATGTACGAGCGGCTGGCCGAGTCCTACGTGCTGGACAAGCAGAACCAGGACTTCCTCGCGCGGGCCAACCCGTGGGCGCTTCGGGGCATCATCGAGCGGTTGAACGAGGCGGCCGACCGTGGGCTGTGGGAGCAACCGGACCCGGAGCTGCTGGACCGGATGCGTGAGGCCTACCTACGCGTGGAGGGCGATCTGGAAGACGACGGGGCGTGAAACCCGCGAGTCCCCCACTCTCGCCCGCGAGTCCCCCACTCTCGCCCGCGAGTTCTGCACTCCGGACGCGGCCGGGCAACCGCGAACGCAGAACTCGCGGTCCTGGGCGGGGGACTCGCGGTCCTGGGCGGGGGACTCGCGGGTGTCACACGGGGATATGCGCGCCGCTGACCACCCCGGAAGCGTCGCCGCACAGGAAGGCGATCACCTCAGCGATCTTCTCCGGTGGAGTCCAGTCGCTTGGGTCGGCGTCAGGCTGCGCTGCCCGGTTCCCCGGTGTGTCGATCATGGTGGGTAGTACTGCGTTGACCCGCACACCCTCACTCGCGTACTCGGCGTCAAGCGCGTCGACCAGCGCCAGCACAGCCGCCTTGGAGGTCACATAACCCGAGGCACCTGGGAACGGGCGCAACGCCGCCTGGCTCGACACGCAGACGATCGAACCGCCACCCGCCTCGATCAGACGCGGCACAGCGGCCTGACTCACCAGGTAGGTAGGCCGCAGGTTCAGCCGCAGCAGCCGCTCGAACTCCTCCACAGGGGTCTGGTGCACCTTCTGCCCGACCGCGAAGCCACCGACCAGGTTGGCCACGGCCCGAAACGGCGCGGAGTCCTTGCTCGCGGCGAGTTCGGCGCAGCGAGCCGCGTCGTCGGGATCGAACAGGTCGGCGCGCACCAACTCCAGGTTCTCCGCCGC
Organism: Saccharomonospora amisosensis; assembly: GCF_011761185.1. Lineage (NCBI taxonomy): Bacteria > Bacillati > Actinomycetota > Actinomycetes > Pseudonocardiales > Pseudonocardiaceae > Saccharomonospora > Saccharomonospora amisosensis. Next base: position 4,159,985 of record NZ_JAAOYM010000001.1, read on the forward strand.
GTCGAGCTGGTCCAACTCGGACTCCTCGATCCACGGAACCACCACCCGCCAGCCCTGTGCGAGCAAAGCCTTGGTCACGGCGGTGCCCAGACCACCGGTGCCTCCGGTAACCAGCGCGGTCGCCTTCACGAGCACACCGTCCCTTCACGAGCGGAATCGCCGACGCCCCAAGTGTGGCGCACGTCATGTCGAACCCCCAGTACGGGGTGAAACAGTGCCGGGCTATGAGTGTGCACCAGTTCCGCGTCCTCACCGCCGACGGCGAGATCCGCTCGCTGGCCGAGTACAAGGGCCGCGTCCTGTTGATCGTGAACGTGGCCAGCAAGTGTGGCCTGACACCGCAGTACGAAGGCCTGGAGGAAATGTATCGGGCCTGCAAGGGTCGTGGCCTGGAAATCCTCGCCTTCCCATGCAACCAGTTCGGCGGTCAGGAACCCGGCACCAACGACGAGATCCAGCGATTCTGCTCCACGACCTACAACGTCACCTTCCCCCTCTTCGCCAAGGTCGACGTCAACGGCGCCACGGCGGACCCGCTGTTCGCCTACCTGCGTGAGCAGGCTCCTGGCGACTTCGGTCCCGACGCGGGGCCGCTGTATGAGCACGTCAAGAACTCACGTCCGGAGGCGCTCGGCACCGACGAGGTGAAGTGGAACTTCACGAAGTTCCTCGTCGACCGCGACGGCGCGGTCATTCGCCGTTTCGAGCCCACCGTCTCACCACGACAGGTCCAGACCGACATCGACCCACTGCTGGACTGAACCCACCCACCGGGTAGCCGAGGCGCGAGGGTGTCAGGAGCAGACGGCGCCCCGCGCGGCCGTGCCCACCAGTTGGGCGTACTTGCGCAACACCCCGGAGCGGCTGGTGACGGGCGGCAGCTGCCACCCCTCGCGCCTGCGCTCCAGTTCGTCCTCGCTGATCCCGAGGTCGAGCGTGCGGCTCGTCATGTCCAGCACGATCGGGTCGCCGTCGCGGACGAACGCGATCGGCCCACCGTGCGCGGCTTCGGGCGCCACGTGGCCGACGCACAGGCCGGTGGTTCCGCCCGAGAACCGGCCGTCGGTGAGCAGCAGCACGTCCTTGCCAAGCCCGGCTCCCTTGATCGCGCCGGTCACCGCCAGCATCTCGCGCATCCCCGGCCCGCCTCGCGGTCCCTCGTAGCGGATCACCACCACGTCGCCCGCCTGCAGCTCGTCGAGAGCGTCCATAGCGGCCTGCTCACCGTCGAACACCCGCGCGGTGCCCTCGAACCTGGCGGTGTCGAAGCCCGCGCTCTTCACGACCGCGCCCTCCGGGGCGAGACTGCCGTGCAGGATCGTGATTCCACCGGTCGGGTGAATCGGGTCGGCGAGCGAACGGATCACCTCGCCGTCGAGTTCGGGCGGGCCCAACTCGGCGAGGTTTTCCGCCAGCGTCTTCCCCGTCACGGTCAGGCATTCGCCGTGCAGCAGTCCGGCGTCCAGCAGTGCCTTCATCACCACCGGCACGCCGCCGACCCGGTCGACGGCCGTCATGACGTGCCTGCCGAACGGTTTGACGTCGGCCAGGTGCGGCACCCGGTCGCCGACGCGGGAGAAGTCGTCCAGGCTGAGCGGCACACCCGCCTCGTTGGCGATCGCGAGCAGGTGCAGCACCGCGTTGGTGGACCCGCCGAGAGCCATCACCACCGCGATCGCGTTCTCGAACGCCTCCCTGGTGAGGATGTCGCGGGCGGTGATGCCGTGCCGCAGCAGTTCCACCACCGCCTCACCGCTGGCCCGCGCGAGCCGGTCGCGACGCCGGTCCACCGATGGCGGGCTCGCTGACCCTGGCAACGACATGCCCAGCGCCTCGGCGGCGCAGGCCATGGTGTTGGCCGTGTACATGCCGCCGCACGCGCCCTCGCCGGGGCAGATCGCCCGCTCGATACGGTCGACCTCCTCGCGGCTGATGAGACCCCGCACGCACGCACCCACCGCCTCGAACGCGTCGATGATCGTCACCTCGCGCCCGTCCACACGGCCGGGCAGGATCGAGCCCGCGTAGACGAACACAGCGGCGACGTCCAGCCGCGCGGCAGCCATCAACATGCCGGGCAGGCTCTTGTCGCACCCGGCGAGCAACACCGTGCCGTCGAGCCGCTCGGCCTCCATGACCGTCTCCACCGAATCGGCGATGATCTCGCGAGACACCAGCGAGAAGTGCATCCCTTCATGGCCCATGGAGATGCCGTCGCTGACCGAGATCGTGCCGAACTCCAGCGGGAATCCGCCTTCGGCGTGCACACCCTGCTTACTGGCGTCGGCCAGCCGCTTCAGTGACAGGTTGCAGGGGGTGATCTCGTTCCACGACGAGGCGATGCCGATCTGTGGCTTGGCGAAGTCATCGTCACCCATGCCGACGGCGCGCAGCATCCCCCGCGCGGCCGCCCGTTCGAGCCCATCGGTTACCTCGCGGCTGCGTGGCTTCAGGTCGTGTTCGGCCATGGGCAGATCATGCCTCATATCGAGCAGGGCACAATGCCCGTCGTGGCTGAGATGGTGTCCATTCATCGAAAGATCGCCGAAGAGCTCGGCGCCCGCCCCGCCCAGGTGCAGGCAGCGGTGGGCCTGCTCGACGAAGGGTCGACGGTGCCCTTCATCGCGCGCTACCGCAAGGAGGTGACCGGCGGGCTCGACGACGGCCAGCTTCGCACCTTGCAGGAACGGCTTCGTTACCTGCGCGAACTCGAGGAACGACGCACCGCGATCCTGGATTCGATCCAGGCACAGGGCAAGCTCGACGACGAGTTGCGGGCCAGGATCATGGCGGCGGACTCCAAGGCTCGGCTGGAGGACATCTACCTGCCCTACAAGCCCAAGCGCAGGACGAAGGCGCAGGTGGCTCGGGAGGCCGGGCTCGAACCGCTCGCCGACGGGCTGCTCGGCGACCCCACCAAGGACCCGAAGGCCGCGGCGGAGCTGTTCGTCGACACCGACAAGGGCGTCGCCGACGCTGCCGCGGCGCTGGAGGGTGCACGCGCGATCCTGGTCGAGCGCTTCGCCGAGGACGCCGACCTCATCGGCGAGCTCCGCGAGCGCATGTGGTCACGCGGTTGGGTGACATCGAAGGTTCGGGAAGGCAAGGAAACCGAGGGCGCGAAGTTCTCCGACTACTTCGACTTCGCCGAACCGTTCACCAAGCTGCCCTCACACCGCATCCTCGCGCTGTTTCGCGGCGAGAAGGAGGAAGTGCTCGACCTGACCACCGAACCCGACGAGCCGGGCACGGAGGCCGGTGACTACGAGACCCGCATCGCGCAGCGCTTCGGCATCAGCGACGAGGGCAGGCCCGCCGACCGGTGGTTGTGCGACACCGTCCGCTGGGCATGGCGCACCAAGATCCTGCTGCACCTGGGTATCGACCTGCGCATGCGGCTGCGGCAGGCGGCCGAGGACGAGGCCGTGCGGGTGTTCGCCGCGAACCTGCGTGATCTGTTGCTTGCCGCGCCCGCGGGCGGCAGGCCCACGATGGGACTCGACCCCGGCTACCGCACCGGGGTGAAGGTGGCCGTGGTTGACGGCACCGGCAAGGTCGTCGCCACCGACACCATCTACCCGCACAAGCCGCAGGCGCGCTGGAACGACGCACTGGTGACACTGGAGAAGCTCGCCCGCGAACACGGCGTACAACTCGTCGCCATCGGCAACGGCACTGCTTCCAGGGAGACCGACAAGCTCGCCGGTGAACTGGTGAAGCTGGCACCGGAGCTGAAGCTGACCAAGATCGTGGTGTCTGAGGCGGGGGCGTCGGTGTACTCGGCTTCGGCGTACGCGGCACAGGAACTGCCCGAACTCGACGTGTCGCTGCGCGGCGCGGTCTCCATCGCCAGGAGGTTGCAGGACCCGCTCGCCGAACTGGTGAAGATCGACCCCAAGTCGATCGGAGTCGGCCAGTACCAGCACGACCTGGCCGAGTCGAAGCTGTCGCGTTCACTGGACGCGGTGGTGGAGGACTGCGTGAACGCCGTGGGTGTCGACGTCAACACGGCGTCGGCGCCGTTGCTGAGCCGGGTGTCGGGCATCGGAACGGGGCTGGCGGAGAACATCGTCGAGCATCGCGACAGCAACGGCCCCTTCCGCACCAGGGACGCGCTCACGAGCGTTCCCCGGCTCGGGCCGAAGGCGTTCGAGCAGTGCGCGGGCTTCCTGCGCATCCCGGGCGGGGACGACCCGCTGGACTCCTCCAGCGTCCACCCGGAGGCATACCCGGTGGTCAGGCGGATCGTGGACCGGATGGGCATCGGTATCGCCGAACTCATCGGCGACTCGAGGACACTGCGCAAGCTGTCACCGCAGGAGTTCGTCGACGACACCTTCGGACTGCCCACGGTCACCGACATCCTCACCGAGTTGGAGAAACCCGGACGTGACCCGCGCCCGGAGTTCAAGACGGCCAGTTTCGCCGACGGCGTTGAGACCATGGCGGATTTGAAGCCTGGCATGACGCTGGAGGGCGTGGTCACCAACGTGGCGGCGTTCGGCGCCTTCGTGGACGTCGGCGTGCACCAGGACGGCCTCGTGCATGTCTCGGCGATGTCGCGTGATTTCGTGAAGGACCCTCGGGAGATCGTCAAGCCGGGTGATGTGGTGCGCGTGAAGGTCCTGGACGTGGACGTCGCGCGAAAGCGGATTTCGCTTACCCTGCGACTGGACGACGAGGCCACACCCGGCGAGCGCGGGCCGCAGGGCGGCAAGCGGGAACGCAGGCAGGGCAAGCCGGGCAACCACGGCGGTGGGGGCCAGCGAGCCCGCAAGGGAGCCGACCGGGGAGCGGCCTCGGGCGGTGCGATGGCGGACGCGTTACGCAAGGCGGGTTACGACCGCTGATCAATCACATGGCGAGCCGGGCGCTCAACCCTGACAATGGACGGATGACGTCGACCGGAGGCTTGAGCCCGGCCACCCGTGCCAGGCTGGAGCGGGAGCTCGAACAGCTACGTGAGCAGAGGGAGGCGCTGGCGCCGCGGCTCGGTGACGATCCGCTCGGCGACAGCGCCGACCAGGCCGACTTGCTCGAACGCGCCGAGGTGGTATCAAGGCTCGACCAGCGGATCAGCCAGATCAGCGACCTGCTGCACGGCGGACCGGTTGGTGAGCAGGATTCGGGACTGCCTTCCGGGACCAAGGTAACGCTGAAATTCGGCGACGGAAGTGTCGAGGACATGGTCGTCGTCGGGATCGCCGACGAGGCGGAGGAGGACGACGTGTCCTCGCTGACCGCCGACAGCCCACTGGGTCGCGCCATCGAGGGACACAAGAAGGGTGACAAGATCACCTACCGCACCCCGCAGGGTGAGGCTTCGGCGGAGATCCTGAAACTAGAACTGCCGAGCTGACCCGCTCTCGCCCGCGAGTCCCCCGCTCTCGCCCGCGAGTCCCCCGCTCTCGCCCGCGAGTTCCCCGCTCCGGTGCTCGTTGGGGGTCCTGCGGGCACGCCACCCGAACGCAGAACTCGCGGGCATGAACGCAGAACTCGCGGGCATGGACGCAGGACTCGCGGGCATGGACGGGGGACTCGCGGGTGTTCAGGTCAGCGGTTGCCGAAGCCCTGCGCCAGTGCGGCCATGGCGGTGTCGAGCAGCTCGCACAGCTCCACGTCCGTTCGGGCCAGCCAGTGCTCGTAGGCGGCGAGCGCTACGCCCAGTGCCGCGTAGGCGATGGCCTGTGGAAGCAGTTCCGTCTGCGACACCCCGAGGCGCCGCGCCGCGAACTCAGCCACCACCGCCCGCCACTCGGCGTAGCGCAGCGTCGAGTGCGCCTGCAACGCCGGTACCCGCAGGATCAGCTCCATCCGCCTGCGGTGCCGGGGCACCTCGGCGGCATCGACGCGGTTGAAGTCCACGACGACGGTGCGCACGGCGTCCATGAGCGGTTGGTCGTCGGGCCGGTCGCGGAACCGGTCACGCATCCGTTGCAGCTGGTCGCTGAACGCGCCCCAGACCACGTCGTTCTTGGACTCGAAGTACCGGAAGAAGGTCCGTCTTCCGATGCCCGCGCCCTTGGCGATGTCGTCGACCGTGGTCGCCTCGAAGCCGTCGCGCTCGAAGAGTTCGAACGCCACGCGTTCCAGCTCGTACTGGCTGGTCGAACGGCGCCTACCTGGCCGGACGGGTGGATCTGACGGCTCCTTCGCCATGACCCCTTCCATTTGACACCGAGTGCCATTACTCTCGTTTTCGCTCTTACCACTGCTCAGCGAGGAGTAGCTTGCCATGAACGAGTCGCAGACCCACGAGGACGCCGTCGTCGAGGACGACATGCTCGTCGAAGAAGTCTCGATCGACGGCATGTGCGGTGTCTACTGACACCCCTGCTACCCACCGAACAGCCGTGAGCGCCGGTTCGTTCGAACCGGACCGGCCTTACCGGCTCAGTTCCAGTGTCGCGCTGCGACCGGAACCGTTCGGTGCGCTCGTATACGACTTCACCACCAGGAAACTGTCCTTCCTCAAGACCCGCCTGCTCGTCGATGTCGTCCGCGAGCTGGAAAACCAGCCGGACGCGCGGTCGGCGCTGGAATCGGCGGGCGTCCCGCGTGCCGAGCACCCGCGCTATCTCGAAGCGCTCGCCGGACTGGCCTCGGCCGGAACCATCGTGAGTGCCCAGCGGCACTAGCGGCACCGCCACCGGCACCGGCCACGCGGCCTTCGAAGGGAGACCCATGAAGCTTGTCGAGCACTTCCAGCACGGGCTCGACGCTCCCATCTGCCTGACCTGGGAGCTGACCTACGCCTGCAACCTCTCGTGTGTGCACTGCCTTTCGTCGTCGGGACGGCGGGACCCACGCGAACTGTCCACAGCGGAATGCAAAGCAGTCATCGACGAGCTACAGCGACTGCAGGTGTTCTACGTCAACATCGGTGGCGGCGAGCCCACCGTGCGCGGCGACTTCTGGGAGATCGTGGAGTATGCCGTCGACCACCAGGTCGGCGTGAAGTTCTCCACCAACGGCGTTCGCATCACGCCCGAGCGCGCCCGGTGGTTGGCGAGCACCGATTACGTGGACGTGCAACTGTCGCTCGACGGCGCGACCGCCGAGGTCAACGATCACGTGCGGGGGCCAGGGTCCTACGACACCGCGCTGCGCGCCATGGAGAACCTGCGGGACGCGGGCTTCGCGAACTTCAAGATCAGCGTCGTGATGACCCGGCACAACGTTGACCAGCTCGACGAGTTCAAGCAGCTCGCCGACGAATACGGCGCCCAGCTACGCATCACGCGGCTGCGACCGTCCGGGCGAGGGGCCGACACGTGGGACGAGCTGCATCCCACCGCCGAGCAACAGTTGCGGCTGTACGAGTGGCTGGTGGCCAGCGGCGAGAACGTACTGACCGGCGACTCGTTCTTCCACCTCAACGCGCTCGGCTCGACCCCGCTGCCGGGACTGAACCTGTGTGGCGCGGGCCGCGTGGTCTGCCTGATCGACCCGGTGGGTGACGTCTACGCGTGCCCGTTCGCGATCCACGACGAGTTCCTTGCGGGCAACGTGCGGGACAAGGGCGGGTTCACAGCGGTGTGGCGCGAGTCCGACCTGTTCGCGCGGTTGCGGGCGCCGCAGACCGGTGGCGCCTGCACCTCCTGCTCGGCATACGACTCCTGCCAGGGCGGCTGCATGGCGGCGAAGTTCTTCACCGGGCTGCCGCTGGACGGGCCTGACCCCGAGTGCGTCAAGGGAAACGGTCAGCGCGCGCTCGCGACGGTCGGCGGCGGCGACAAACCGAGGCCGGACAAGGACCACTCGCATCGGGGCCGCAAGCGCGTCGCCGTTCCGATCGGCTGGGGTCCACCCGAGCAGGAACGGTTGCCGGACCGGGCCTGTGACACCAGCCCGCTCGCCGGCTTCCGCCCGTGAGCGAGCCGCTCACCGAACCGATCACCCTCTCCGGCAAGACCGCCCCTTCCAGGGTGATGTTCGGCCCACACGAGACAAACCTGGCACGCGGCAGGGCGCTCTCGAAGGCGCACGCCGCCTACTACGAGCGACGAGCTGCCGGTGGCGCCGGGCTGGTCGTCACCGAGACGGCGAGCGTGCACGACTCCGACTGGCCATACGAACGCGCGCCGCTGGCGCAGGAGTGCGGCACCGGGTGGTCCTTGATCGCCGACGCCTGCCGTCCACACGGGACACTTGTGCTCGCCGGACTCGGCCACGCCGGATCACAGGGCTCTTCCGCGTACTCGCAGCGTCCGCTGTGGGCACCTTCGCGGGTTCCCGACGTGGCCAGCCGCGAGATGCCGATGGAGATGGAGGCCGCCGAGATCAGGGCGGTCGTCGCGGGCTTCACGGTCGCCGCCGAACTCGTCGCCGAGTCCGGCCTCGACGGTGTCGAGGTGGACGCGGGGCAGTTCTCGCTGCTGCGGCAGTTCCTTTCCGGGCTCACCAACCAGCGCGGCGACGCCTACGGCGAGGACCGGCTGTTGCTGCTGCGAGAGGTACTGGCCGCGGTGCGTGCCCGAATCGGCGCCGACCGCGTGCTCGGCCTGCGGCTTTCCTGCGACGAGCTGGCCCCGTGGGCCGGGATCACGCCGGAGCAGGCCGAGGACATCGCCCGTGAGGTGGCGGCCAAGGTGGACTATCTCGTGGTCGTGCGAGGGTCGGCGATGGGTTCGTCGGCGACCCGGCCCGACTCACACACCGAGCCCGGCTTCAACGCCGAGCTGAGCCGCCGCGTCCGGCGCGCGGTGTCCGGTGCTACGCGGGTGGTGCTGCAGGGTTCGGTCGTCGACCCGGAACAGGCGAGGTGGGCACTCACCGACGCAGTCGCCGACCTGGTGGAGCTGACCCGCGCCCAGATAGCCGACGCCGAGTTCGTGGCCAAGCTGTCCGAGCCCGAACGCATCCGGCCGTGCACGCTAACCAACCAGAAGTGCCGCGTGCGGGACAACCGGAACCCGGTGATCAGCTGCATCGGCGACCCGCGCAGCGGGCACGAGACCACCGACCCGGCCGAAACCGCGGCGGCGCAGGACTTGGCAACCCCCGTGCTCGTGGTCGGCGGCGGGCCCGCCGGGATGGAGGCCGCGAGAGTACTGGCGCTGCGCGGGCACCAGGTGCGGCTGGTGGAACGCGAGCGTCGACTCGGCGGGCTGCTGAGCCTGGCGGCGACGCTGCCGGGGCGTGAACGTCTGGGCAAACTCGCCGAATGGCTGGAAACCGAGGTGCGCCGACTCGGCGTCGAGGTCGTAACCGGCAGCGAGGACACCGTAGCCAGGCCGGGCGAAAGCGTCATCGCGGCCACCGGTTCCCGACCGGGCCCCCGGCCCTACAACGCGCACGAAGGGGCGCGCGTGGTGGATGTCGTTGACCTGCTCCGCGAACCGGACACACTGCCCAAGGGCGCGGTCACGGTGTTCGACCCCGTCGGCGATGCCGTCGGGGTGGCTGTGGCGGAACTGCTCGCCGCGCAGCAGCGCGCCGTCACCGTCGTCACCCACGACCAGGTGGTTGGCACCCAACTGGCTATCACCGGCGACCTCGCCGACGCCAACGCACGACTGCAACGCGCGGGCGTGCGGCTGGCCAAACGTAGCGTACTGCGCGAGGTGCATCCCGACCACGTCGTGGTCGAAGACGTCTTCACCGGCGCGGCGACCGAGGTGGATTCGGCGGTGCTGGTGCACTGTGGACACCGGCTGCCCGGCACACCACCGCTCATCGACGGTGCCGTCCCGGCAGGCGATCTGGTCGCTCCCAGAACGGTCCACGAGGCCGTGCTGGAGGGAAGAAGGGCCGCACTGGCCGTCTCCACCGCGCGACAGGTGGTGCCCGCATGAACGGCCGCTACCGCTACCTGTTCTCACCACTTCGGATCGGCCCGGTGACACTCGCCAACAGGGTGGTGTTCTCCGCACACCTCACCAACTACGCGACCGACGGCATGCCGAGTGCACAGCACGCCGCCTACTACGCGGCCCGCGCGGCTGGTGGCGCCGGGCTGATCATCACCGAGGAGCACTCCACCCACCCGACGGACTGGCCCTACGAGAAGCTGATCCACGGCTTCCACCCCGAGGTGGTCGCGGGCTACCGCCGAATCACCGAGGCGGTGCACGCACACGGGGTGCCGATCTTCGCCCAGCTCAACCACAACGGTGGCCAGGCCTCCAGCATGTACTCGCGGCTGCCGGTGTGGGCACCGTCGCCGGTGCCCGACCCGCTGTTTCGCGAGGTCCCCAAGGCGGTTTCGGTCGCGGAGATCGACGAGATCGTCGCCGGGTACGCCAGGGTGGCCACGCATTGCAGGCAGGGTGGCTTCGACGGTGTGGAACTACAGTGCTCGCACTCCTCCATCGTGCGAGGGTTCCTCTCCCCCGCCACGAACCTGCGTGACGACGACTACGGCGGACCGCTGGAGAACCGGGCTCGGCTGCTGCTGCGGCTGGTGAAGGCCGTGCGGGAAGCGATCGGGCCTGGCATGGCGCTCGGCGTGCGGCTGTGTGGCGACGAGCTCATCGAGGGCGGCACCACCATCGACGAGGCCGTGCGGGTGGCGCGGTGGGTGGAGGCCACGGGCGACGTCGACTACATCAACACCTCGATCGGTGTGGCAACCTCCACGCTCTACATGATCGAGGCTTCGATGAGCATCCCACCCGGGTACGCGATGTTCATCCCCAGCGCCATCCGTAAGGCGGTTGACCTGCCCGTGGTTGGCGTCGGCAGGTTCAAGGACCCGCTACAGGCCGACCGCGCGCTCGCCGAGGGCCACGCCGACCTCATCGGCGTGGTGCGCGGGCAGATCGCCGACGCCGATTTCGTGGCGAAGGCACGCGCGGGGCGGGCGGGCGAGATCCGCACCTGCCTTTCCTGCAACCAGGAATGTGTCGGACGCATGGGGCTCAACCGCTGGCTCGGTTGTATCGAGAACCCGCGCACCGGCAAGGAGAGCGTGCCGCTTCCCCACCCGGTTCGGCGAGGACGCAGGGTCGTTGTGGTAGGCGGTGGCCCCGCGGGGCTGCAGGCGGCGGCTACGGCGGCGCAACGCGGACACGACGTGGTGCTGCTGGAGCGGCAACCCACTACCGGGGGCCAGGTGAGTGTGGCGGCGAGCGTGCCGAGCCGCGCGGAGTTCCTCGACGTGGTGCGCAACGCGTTGGCGGAGTGCCACCGCTACGGCGTGGACGTGCGCACCGGCGTCACGGCCACGGCCGAGGAGATCGCGGCGCTTCGCCCGGAGGCCGTCGTGCTCGCCACCGGGGCCAGGCCGACGCCACCGCACTGGGCCGGTGGGCTGGACCGCGTCGTCGACGTGCGTGACGTGCTGGAAGGCCGTGCCGCGCCGGAGGGCGAGGTGTGTGTCATCGACGATCTCGGTTTCCACCAGGCGACCTCGGTGGCGGAGCTGCTGGCCGACCGTGGCTGCTCGGTGCGGATCTCCACCTCCGGCATGGTGGTGGGCCAGGACCTGGGCGTCACGCTGGACATGGAGACGTTCAACGTGCGCGCCGCCGCGAAGGGCATCGCGCAGACCACCGACGAGGTGGTGCTTGAGGCAGCGGCGGACACCGAGACATCGGGCGTGCGGCTGCGGATGTTGAAGCACACCACCGGCGCCACCGCCGAAGTGCGGTTCGACTGGGTGGTGTGCGCGACACACCAGGCGCCGGTGGACGAGCTGTGGCAGGAACTGTCCGGCACGGCCGACTTCGAGGTGCACAGGGTGGGCGACTGCGTGGCGCCGCGCAGGGCACACGCGGCCGTCGTCGAGGGACACCGGGTGGCGGTGGCGCTGTGAAGGCGATCGAGACGCTGGCACCCGGCTGCGACACGCTGGCCGTGTTGGTGATCCGGGAGGGAACAGCTCCGCTCGGAGCGGACGAGGCGGTCGCCGAGGCCGGTGGCACGGCTCTGCTCGCGGGTTCGGGCTGCCGCGAGGCGGTGGACCAACTTCCTCCGCTGCGCCGCGCGTGGTGCGCGGAACTCGGCGAGTTCGCGCCGTCGGCGTGGGCGCGGGCGCTGGCGGGTCCGCTGCGTGGCGTGCCCCGGGTGGTGCTGCCCGCCTCCCCCGACGGGCGCGACCTCGCGCCCCGGCTGTCCGCCGAGTTGACGAGGCCGCTGCTGGCAGGCGCTGTGCGGGTCGGCGAGACGTCGGTCGAGCTGGCCAGGTGGGACTCCAGGGTCGCGGTGACCGTCGAGGCGAGCGGCCCGTTCGTAGCCACACTGCTGCCGGGTGTGCGCGGCAGCGTGCCGCTCGACGGCTCACCGGAGCTCGCCGACCTCGACGTCAAGGTGAACCCCGCTGGCGACGCGAAGGTGCTGGAAGTGCTCGACCCAGATCCCGCGACGGCCGACCTCGCCGAGGCGCCACGCATCCTCGGTGCGGGCGCGGGGCTCGCCTCGGGCGAGCTTTCCGGCCCGGACGCCGTGGCGCTGCTCGGCAAGGTCGCAGCGGCGCTGGGGGCTTCGGTTGGCGCCACCAGGGTCGTCACCGACGCGGGCTGGGCGCCCTACGAGCGGCAGATCGGCACCACCGGCGTGGTCGTGGACCCGGACCTCTACGTGGCGTTCGGCGTGTCCGGTGCCACGCAGCACACCGGTGGGCTCGGCGCGCCACGGCACGTGGTGTCGGTGAACACCGACGCCAGTTCACCGATGACGGCGATGGCCGATCTCGGGCTGGTTACCGACGCGCAGGCACTGCTGAGGGAGCTGGCCCGCCGACTGAGTGGGAGCGATGATGCGTGACAGGGCAGGCCCCTCCGGGGCGGCCGTCACGGTGGAACCACCGGCTACCACCGACTTCGACGCGATCGTGGTGGGCGCGGGGCCCGCGGGCTCAGCCGCGGCGCTGGAGCTGGCCAGGGCAGGCCACTCCGTCGCGCTGCTGGAGCGTGGCCCGTTCCCCGGCTCGAAGAACGTCTACGGCGGTGTGGTGTACGGCCGGGTGCTCGACGAGCTGATCCCAGACTGGTTCGAGCGGGCGCCGGTACAACGCTGGATCACCCGGCGCCAGACGATGCTGCTGTCCGACGAGCGTTCGCTGACCGTCGACTTCCGCAGCCAGAACTGGGGCAGCGCGCCCTACAACGGCGCCACCACCTACCGCGCCGAGTTCGACAGCTGGCTCGCCGACCACGCACAGCAGGCCGGCGCCGTGCTCGTGCCGTCCACAGTGGTCACCTCGCTGCTTCGTACGAGCGGAGGGCGGGTGGTCGGCGTGCGCACCGACCGGGAGCAGGGCGACCTCACGGCCAGGGTGGTAATCGCCTGCGACGGGGTGAACTCCTTCCTCGCCAAGCAGGCCGGGCTCTACCCCGGCGAGCATGCCGAGCACACCACGCTCGGGGTGAAGGAAACCCTCGCGCTACCGAAGGAGACCATCGACGAACGCTTCGGCGTGAGCGGGTCCGACGGTGTGGACATCGAGATACTCGGTGGCACCGGTGGCGTTCCCGGCGGTGGGTTCGTCTACACCAACCACGACACGCTCAGCGTCGGTCTCGTCCTCGGCCTGCCCGGCCTGGCGAAGGCGGGGCTGCGCCCGGAGGAGATCCTCGCCGAGTTGAAGCGGCACCCTTCGATCCGGCCGCTGGTGCGTGGAGCCGAGCTGGTGGAGTACTCCGCGCACCTGATTCCCGAGGGCGGCTACCGGACGATGCCTCGACTCGTCGGCGACGGGCTGCTGGTGGCGGGTGACGCGGCGGCGATGTGCCTTGCCGCCGGAATCTGGCTGGAGGGCGTCAACTTCGCGCTCGGCTCTGGCATGTACGCGGGTCGCGCGGCGGCACGTGCGCTGGCCGCCGACGACCCGAAGCGGCTGCGGGAGTACCGGACGCTGCTGGCGGACTCGTTCGTACTCGCCGACCACAGGAAGCTACGCAACGCACCCGCGCTGGTGCTTTCCGACCGCGTGCAGCAGCGCTACCCGGGCCTGGTTTGCGACCTCGTGGAGGGCATGTTCACGGTGGAGAACCCGGCCCCGAAGCCGGGCCTTCGCAGGCTGCTGCGCCGCTCGGCCAAACGTAACGGCGTGGGCCTGCACCAACTGGCCAGGGATGCGCTGACCGGCCTGCGCTCGTTCGGATGAGGAGCACCAGATGACCCAGCGATACGCCGACCTCGCCTTCGACGACCGGATGGCGCGCGTCGACTTCCGCGTGGCGACGAACGCGCACATCGTCGTCGACACCGACGTCTGCCGCTCATGCACCACCAAGGCATGCGTACATGCCTGCCCCGCCAACCTGTTCGTGCCCACCGACGACGGCGGGATCCTGTTCAACTACGAGCAGTGCTTCGAGTGCGGCACGTGCTACCTGGTGTGCGACGGCGGCAACGCCATCAGCTGGAGCTACCCCGACGGCGGGCAGGGCGTGGTGTTCCGCCATGGCTGACAGCGGTTCGGGCCCGCTCGTCGTGGTGGCCATGCGCTGGGTGGACACGCACGCCCGCGTCGACGCGCTGACGGGCCGGGTGAGCACCGACGCGCGCGGTGCCGGCCCCAGCGAGGCCGATCGCTGCGCGCTGGAACACGGACTGCGCATCGCGCAGGCGGCTGCCGGGCGTTGCGTGGCTGTTTCACTCGCACCCGAACCCGCCACCGACATGCTGCGTGACGCCCTCGCCTGCGGCGCGCACGCGGTGCTGCGGGTCGACCCAGGGCACGCGGCGGGAGCCGGGAACACCGACGACCGGGCCGACTCCGGCGCGGCAACCGCGCAAGCGCTTGCGCAGGCGGTGCGCGACGAACTGGGGCACCCTGACCTGGTGCTGACCGGTGACCACTCCGCCGACCGAGGAACCGGGGCCACCCCTGCGTTCCTCGCCGCCGAACTCGGCTGCGCGCAAGCCCTCGGACTCGTCGAGTTGAGCTACACCGACGGGCACCTCGTCGGGCTGCGAAGGCTCGACCGGGGCCGCAGGGAGCGGCTCGCGATACCGCTTCCCGCCGTCTGTTCCGTCGAACCGGCTGGGGTCCGGCTGCGCAGGGCGAACCTGCGCGCCACACTCGCGGCGCGCACGGCCACCATCCCGGTAGTGCCCTCCGACCCCGCCGCGCTCGCGGCGCAACCGGTAGCGGTCCGCTCGGTGCGCCCCTACCGCCCGCGCGCCAAGGAACTGCCACCCCCGCAGGGCTCCGATCCCCGGCAGCGGCTGTTGCGACTGACCGGGGCACACGAAGAGCGGGAACCACCCAGGGTGGTCGTCACCGACGACGCTGGCCGCGCCGCTGACGAGTTGCTCGACTACCTACGCGGTAAGGGCTTCCTGGCATGACGGCGCCGCCCACGGACGGCAGCAGGGTCGCGCTGGTCACCGGAGCGGGCCGCGGCATCGGCGCGGCGGTGGTGCACCGCATGGCCCGTTCCGGCTGGCGCGTCGTGGCCACCGACCGCTGCACCGACGATCGCCGCGTGCCCTACCCGCTCGCCAGCCGCGAGCAACTGGCCGCCGTCGCCGCCCAGCACCCCGAAACGGTCGTCGACGCCGTCGCCGACGTACAGGATCTTGACGCGCTGCGGCGCGCGGTCGACCTCGCTCGGGAACGCTTCGGCGGCCTCGATGCCGCGGTCGCGGGCGCGGGGCTCATCGCGGGAGGCAAGCCGCTGTGGGAAACCGGCGAGGCCGAGTGGGACGCGCTGTTCTCCGTCGGGGTGAACGGTGTCGCCAACCTCGCGCGTGCAGCCGTTCCCGCACTGCTTGAGCGACCCCGGCCGCGTAACGGGCGGTTCGTCGCGCTGGCCTCGGCGGCCGCGCACCACGGGCTGTGGCATCTTGCCGGATACAACGCCGCGAAGCACGCGGTCGTGGGCCTCGTCAAGGGACTTGCCAACGACCTGCGAGGCACCGGTGTCTGCGCCACCGCGGTCTCTCCCGGCTCGACGCGCACCGACATGCTCGCGGCCACGGCACGGCTGTACGACCTCGACGAGGTCGAGGAGTTCGCCACGCACCAGTTGGTGGACCGGCTGCTCGACGCCGACGAGGTGGCGGCCGCCGTTTGTTTCCTGTGCTCACCGGAATCCAGCGCGATCACAGGCACCGTGGTGCACGCCGACGGTGGTTTCACGCCATGAAGGCGGGCACCCGGCTCACCCTCGACGCTTCCGTGCGGCGCAGGGGCGCGCTGCTGATCGGCGGGTCACCGCTTCGGCTGGTGCGGCTAGGCGGTAGCGGCGCTCGACTGCTGCAGCGCTGGTCGTCCGGCGAGCCGGTCGGCGAGAGCGAGCGGGAGCGCGAACTGGCCCGGCGCCTCGTGCGGGCCGGGTTGGTGCACCCGAGACCGCCCTCGGGACCGGCGCCCGCCGACGTGACGCTCGTGGTGCCGGTCAAGGACAACGCGGCGGGAGTGCGGCGGCTGCTCGACGCGACCGGGGAACTGGCCAACCGCGTCGTCGTCGACGACGGCTCGGCCGTCCCGCTGGCCGAGGCCACCGTGCGACACGACCGCGCCATGGGACCAGCGGCCGCCCGCAACGCGGGTTGGGCGCTGGCCTCGACGCCGCTGGTGGCGTTCCTCGACGCCGACACCGTGCCCCAGCCCGGGTGGCTGGACGCGGTGCTGGCCCAGTTCGGCGACGACGACGTCGTAGCGGTGGCGCCGCGCGTCGTAGGCGCGCACGGCCACGGCGTGCTTGCCAGGTACGAGGCACACCGCTCGAGCCTGGACCTGGGACCGCACCCGGCCCCGGTACGCCCGATGAGCCGGGTCAGCTACGTGCCGAGCGCGGCGCTCGTCGTGCGCAGGGACGCGCTGGCCGCCGTGGCAGGGTTCGACACCGGACTTCGGTTCGGCGAGGACGTGGACCTGGTGTGGCGGCTGCTGCGGATCGGCTCGGTGCGCTACGAGCCGTCGGCGACCGTGACCCATGAGCCACGCCCCGCTCTGTTGCCGTGGTTGCGGCAGCGGTTCGAGTACGGCACGTCGGCGGCCCCACTGTCGCGCAGGCACCCGGGGTTGCTCAGTTGCGCGAGGCTGTCGGTATGGAGCGCGGTCTCGTGGGCGCTGCTGGCGGCAGGCAGACCGCTGCCTGCGCTTGCGCTCGCGGCGGCGACGGCGGCGCTGCTGCCGCGCAAGCTGCGTGGCCGCGGTGTTCCGGTGAGCGAGTCGCTGCGGCTGGCGGGACTGGGCCACCTCGGCGCGGGCCGGCTGCTCGCCGAGGCGACTCGCAGGGCTTGGTGGCCCGCGACGCTGCTGAGCGGCTGCGGCCGCGCGGCGCTGCTGGCCTCGCTACTTCCGTGCGTGGTGGATTCGGTGGGCCGTTCCCCGGCGTGGCTGGCGCTGCGGGTGGCCGACGATCTCGCCTACGGCGCGGGAGTGTGGGCCGGTTGCGTGCGGCACCGCACGCTGGCGCCGCTGCTGCCGCAGTTCACCGAGGCGGCACCGAGGTGACCGACCTCGGCGCGCTGCGGTCCCCGGAAGTTCCACGCGCGATACTCGCCGTTCCGCTGGGCGCGACCGAACAGCACGGTCCTCACCTACCGCTGCACACCGACACCGCGATCGCGGTGGAGTTGTGCGAGCGTCTCGCCGCCAGGGTCGCCGGAGTCGTCGTCGCCCCACCACTGCCGTTCGGGTCGAGCGGGGAGCACGCCGGTTTCGCGGGCACCCTTTCCATCGGCGGCCCCGCGCTGGAACTGGTGGTGGTAGAACTCGTCCGTTCCGCCGACCACTTCGCCGCGACGGTTCTGGTCAACGGGCACGGAGGCAACGCGGCACCGTTGGCGAGAGCCGTTCGCACGCTGCGGAACGAGGGCCGCGACGTGCTGTCGTGGGCGCCGAGCGGGCGCCAGGACGACTCCCACGCAGGCCGCACCGAGACGTCGGTCATGCTCGCGCTTCGCCCCGCCGAGGTCCGGCTCTCGGCGGCGAGAGCGGGCAACACCGAGCCGCTGCCTCGGTTGTGGAACCGTCTGCGCCAAGGCGGTGTACGCACCGTGAGCATCAACGGCGTGCTCGGTGACCCCGATGGCGCCTGTGCCCTCGAAGGCGAGGAACTGCTGGCGACCTGGTCGGACGCCCTGGTCAGCACCGTGCGCGACTGGTTGGGGCAGTAGCGTTACGCTGCTGGAAGCCCGATCGAAGACGAGAGTGGTGACACATGGTGACCTCAGCCGGGCAACGACGCGGCAAGCCGGTGGTCAGCAGGCGCCGCGAGGTGAGCCACACCAGCGCGCGCTCGCTGCTGATGACAATGCTCGGCGAATTCGTACTCCCGCGCGGTCGTCCGGTGTGGACATCGGTGTTGGTCGACGCGCTCGCGATGTTCGAGGTGGAGGAGAAGTCGGCGAGGCAGGCACTGGCACGCACCGCGGCGGAGGGCTGGCTGGAGTCGGAGCGCGTCGGCAGGAGGGTGCGCTGGTCGCTGACACCGCAGGGCCGCAAGCTGCTCACCGAAGGCGCGAGGCGCATCTACGACTTCGGCAGCCGCGAGCGGAGTTGGGACGGGCAGTGGCTGCTGGTGCTGGTCTCGGTTCCCGAGCCCAAACGCGACCTGCGCCACCGGTTGCGGACCAAGCTGACCTGGGCGGGCTTCGGCTCACCCGACCCCGGCGTGTGGATAACGCCGCATGTCGACAGGGAGTCCGAAGCGGTCGGCATCGTGGCCGAGCTCGCACTGGAAAACGCGATGTCGTTCGTAGGTCCCTACGGCGCGATCGGGGACGAGGCCACGATGGTCGCGCGAGCGTGGGACCTGCGTGACCTCGGCGCGCGCTACGAGGCGTTCATCGCCGAGTTCGCCTCGCTCGACCCGAGAGGCGGCGACGCCGTGCTGCACGCGCAGACCCGGCTGGTGCACGAATGGCGCCGGTTTCCGTTCCTCGACCCGCAGTTGCCGGAGCAGCTGCTGCCCGCGGACTGGAGCGGCAACCAGGCAGCCGAGATTTTCCACCGCAGGCACGCCGAGTGGCGTCCTGCGGCCCAGCGGCGTTGGGAGGAGCGGCTCGCAGGCGAGGAAGCCGCCTAGCCTCCCTCCCCGCGAGTCCTCCCTTCTCGCCCGCGAGTTCTGCGTTCTCGCCCGCGAGTTCTGCGTTCGGTGGTCCGGGACCGGTGACCTGAGCGGGCGGGTTCGACCGGCTCGGTGCCGGGTGAAGCCTGCGATACGCACAGCGGCGTGCGGAACTCGCGGGCAGGAGCGGGGAACTCGCGGTCAGGAGCGGGGAACTCGCGGGCAGGAGCGGGGAACTCGCGGGCAGGAGCGGGGAACTCGCGGTCAGGAGCGGGGAACTCGCGGTCAGGAGCGGGGAACTCGCGGTCAGGAGCGGGGGACTCGCGGTCAGTAGAGCTTGTCGGCGTTTCCTGCCAGCACGTCCGCGAGTACATCCTGTTCCAGCCCGAGTTCTGCCAGCGCGCGCACGTTGCGGGCGGCGCCGGGCACGCCAGGCCAGTCTGTGCCGAACACGAACCTGCGAGCCAGCCGAGCGAGATCGAAGCGCGCGTAGTACTCCGGCAGCTTCCTCGGCGGTAGCCCCGCGAGGTCGAGCCACACGTTGTCCTTGCTCAGCGCCAGAAACGCCGCCACGTCGTACCACCACCCGCGCCCACCGTGCGCGAAGACGAAAGGCAGTTCCGGGAAGTCCTCGACGACGTCGACGAGCAGTTCCGGATTGCCGTACCTGGCACGTGCGCCGGGAAAGCTGCTGGTGCCGGAGTGCAGGATCACCGGCGTACCGCGCTCGGCGCACAACTGGTACGTGGGGTACAACTCCTTGTCGGCCGGGGAGAAACCGGCGTGCACCGGGTGCAGCTTCAGCGCGACCGCCCCGAGCTCCAGCTGCCGGCGCACCTCGGCGGCCACCGGGTAGTGCAGGTGCGGATTGACGTTGGCGACGAGCCGAAACCGTGCGGGGTTGTACTCGACGAACGGGAGGTTGTCCTCGATCGGCTGGATGCCGGTCGCGCGTGGGCTGTACTCGCAGAACAGCAACGCCCTGTCGACACCCTCGTGCTCGAACAGCTCGTCCAACCGCCTCGGCACCGGGTTGCCCGCTTCGTCGTACACCGACCGCCACGGATGCGGGCCGGAGAACCGGTCTGCCCAGTCCAGCCAGGAGGGCTTCACCGTCGCCAGCGCGGGGACGTGCACGTGCGCGTCGACGACCTCGTATCCGTCGATCACGACGTCACGGCAGCGGGTTCGGTGGGCTCGGTGAACTCGGACCGCGCGACCATGGCGCGCAACACGTTGCGCCGGATCTTGCCGGTCGCTGTCTTCGGAAGTTCGGTCAACTCCACCACCGCCCTTGGGCGCTTGAAGGCGGCGAGCGTTTCGCGACACCACTGGATCAACTCGTCGCCGTCGATGTGCCTGCCAGGCATCGGGACAACACAGGCGATCGGCCGGTCCAGCTGGTCGGAGTCGGGAACACCGACCACCACCGCCTCGGCGACATCGGGGTGCTCCAGCAGCCTGTCCTCCACCTCGCTCGGCGTCACCCAGATACCGCCCGCCTTGATCATGTCGTTGAACCGACCTAGGCAGGAGTAAGTGCCGTCGGCGTTACGCACGTAGGTGTCGCCGGTGCGGGTCCATTCGCCGAGGAACACCTGCCGCGACGTCGCCGCACGACACCAGTAGCCGATGGCGGCGCTGTCGCCGCGCACGTACAACTCCCCCGCCCTGTCCGCCTCCTCGATCACACCACCCTGCTCGTCACGGATCTGCACCTCGTAGCCGGGCACGGGCGTTCCCGACGACGCGGGCCTGGCGCTGCCCGGCCGGTTGGAGATGAAGATGTGCAGCATCTCGGTGGAGCCGATGCCGTCGAGCACCTCGATGCCGAACCGGTCGCGCATACCGTGCAGCATCCGCGCGGGCAACGCCTCCCCCGCCGAGATCCCCTGCCGCACCGAGCCGAACGTGTCGTCGGCGACGTCGCTGGCCAGCAGCGGACCCCAGAAGCTCGGCGTGCCGAACAGCAACGTCGCCCCGTCCGTCCTCGCGCGCTCCGCCACCAGTTGCGGCGTCGGCCTCGCCGGTTCGAGCAATGCCGTTGCGCCCACCGAGAGCGGGAAGAACATGGAATTGCCTATGCCGTAGGCGAAGAACAACTTCGCGACGGAAAGACACCGGTCGGCGGCCGTGATCCCGAGTACCCGCTGCCCGTAGTTCTGCGCGACGAACCGGATGTCGGCGTGCCGGTGCATCGCCGCCTTCGGCATGCCCGTGGTTCCCGAGGTGTACAGCCACAGCGCGGGAGAATCCTCCCAGGTCGGGTAGGGTCGCTCCAGCTCACCCGCCCCGCGCAACCGCTGCCATTCGTCGGTGAACACGACCGTCTCGACGTCCGGGGCACCGTCGACGCCCGTGCGTACGGCGTCGGCGAACTCGGTGGAGCCGAGCACCACGCGGGCGCGGGAGTCGGCGACCAGCTTGCCCAGCTCGCCTCCGGTCAGCATGGTGGAGCACGGCACGGCTACCGCGCCGAGGTACATGGCGCCCAGGATCGCGCTGAACAGCTCCACCTCGTCGGTCATGCACATCAGCACGCGTTCTTCGGGGCGAACCCCGAGTGCGCGCAGCCCCGCCGCCACTCGGCGGACCTCGGCGGCGAGTTCGGCATAGCTCAACGTGCGGCTGGCCGAAACGACCGCGGTGCGCTCGCCCGCTCCCGCCGCGACGTGCCTGTCGACGAGGTATTCGGCCGCGTTGAACCCTGCGGGGGCCGCGGTGCTCGCCACCGGCGAGGTAGCGCGGGGCGTGCTCGTGGCGGGGCTCGACTCGGTCATGTGGCTCATCTCCCGCTGCTCCGCGTCGTGGCCGACCTCAGCGTCGGTCAGGTCAGGTAGACGTAGGTGTAGTCGAACGGTTTGCCGTTGATGCCGTTACTGGGAGGCGCGACCCAGCTCGCGATCTTGCCGCGTTCGTACACGGGTTTCATCAACGAGCGCACGAAGGTCAGGTCCTCGCTGGTGGGTAGCCAGTTCTTCTTGCCGTCCTGCCAGGTCTGCTCGTCGACAATAGTGCCGTCGGGCGTGATGTGGTAGCCGGAATTGATGCCGACGGCCCGGTTGAATCCGGGATGCGGCAGCCGGAAGGTGTAGTCGATGCCGCTGTCGGCGAGGATCTTGTTCCAGCGTTTGATACCGGTGTGACAGTCGGCGATGTACTCGCCGCGCAGATCGAGGTTGAGCGCCAGGATCGCCTGGATCTCCTCGGTACCCCAGGTGCCGTCGGGCCGGGGTTTTTCCAGCGCGGCGCTGTCGTCGGTGAGCTGGTGGTCGTCCTTCCTGCGGGTTTCCTGCCAGCGTCCTTTGAGTCCGGACGTGTAGTAGTTCGCCGCGTTCGTGGAGGTCTCGCTGCCGAACAGGTCCAGCGAGACGCTGTAGTGGAAGTTGATGTAGCGCTGGATGATGTCGAGCGGGATACCGCCGTGTGCGGCGATGTCAAGGGTGTCGTGCTCGCGGATCAGTTCCGCCGACCGCGTCACGACCCGATCGACCCCGGTGGTACCCACGAACATGTGGTGGGCCTCTTCCTTGAGCATGAACTCGCAGGTGCGCGAAAGCGGGTCGAAGGCCGACTCCTTGAGCGTGCCGAGCTGGTACTTGCCGTCGCGGTCGGTGAAGTAGGTGAACATGTAGAAGGCCAACCAGTCGGCGGTCTCCTCGTTGAACGCCCCGAGGATGCGGGGGCTGTCCGGGCTGCCGGAGTTGCGGTACAGCAAAGCTTCCGCTTCCTCCCTGCCCTCCTTGCCGAAGTAGGCATGCAGCAGGTACACCATCGCCCACAGGTGCCTGCCTTCCTCGACGTTGACCTGGAACAGGTTGCGCAGGTCGTACAGGCTGGGCGCGGTGAGCCCGAGCAGCCGCTGCTGCTCCACGGAAGCGGGCTCGGTGTCGCCCTGGATGACGATGAGCCGCTGCAAATCGGCGCGGTACTCACCGGGCACCTGCTGCCAGGCCGGTTCGCCCTTGTGCTGGCCGAAGGCGATGCGCCGGTCGGGGTCGTGTTCGGCTAGGAAGATGCCCCAGCGGTAGTCCTGCGGTATCACGTGGTCGAAGTGCGCCCAGCCTTCGCGGCCGACGCTCACCGCCGTGCGCAGGTACACACCGTGGGTTTCCAGCGTGGGCCCCATCTCGGCCCACCAGTTCATGAACTTGGGCTGCCAGCCTTCCAGCGCCCGCTGCAGCCGCCGGTTGGACGACAGGTCCACGTTGTTGGGGATCTTGGCGTCGTAGTCGATCCTGGTCGGCATCGTCCCTACACTCGCTTCCTGTCGAAGACCGCTTGCTGTCCCGTGCCGTAGCGGCGTAGCGCGCCATGGGGCCCGGACGCGTTGGGGCGGTTGAAGATCCAGTTCTGCCATGCCGACAGTCGGCCGAAGATCTTCGTCTCGATCGTCTCCGGGCCGACGAAGCGGTGGTTTGCCTCCATCCCGGTGAGCGCGTCCGGCGAGAGCGAGCGCCTGCCCTCGATCACCAGGCGGATCTCGTCCTCCCAGTCGATGTCGTCAGGGGCGTCGGTGACCAGCCCCAACTCCATGGCCTCTGCCGGTGAGAGGTCTCGGCCGGCCTCGCGGCGCAGCCAGTCGACATGTTCGGCCTCGCCGTAGAACCGGGACTGCAGCCGTGACAACTCGTTGCCCATCGGGAAGGTTCCGAAGTTGGCGGCGGTCAACCGGATCGCGGCGCGCTCGTCGCTTTCCTCGTCCTCGATGGGCGGACCGTCCAAGATGTACTGCCGGTCGCAGGCGAGCGCCAGTTCGAGCAGCATCCCGGCGAAGCAGCTACCCTGCTCGATCAGCGCGAAGAGACTGCGGCTGGTCACGTCGAGCCGCTTGAGCACCCGCTTGTGGTAGTGGACGATCTCGCGACAGAGCCAGTCGGTTGCCGCATGCTCCAGCAGTATCGACTCGTGCGCGACGACGCGGTCGGGATCGCCTTCCGTGCGCAGCAGCCAGGTGCCGAGTTCCGGTTCGTTGGTGCGCAGTCGCAGAATCGCGTCATCCAGCTCGCGGGTCACCGCGAGCGGCCAGAACGCGGCGCCCCGCCTGTGCACTTCCTCGGCGTCCGAAGCAGCGTCGTCCCTCGGGCCGCGCACGACGATCTCGACGGTGCTCGCGGCGCGGTCGTAGCGCACGCTGAGATTCCGGTACTCGAGGCCATCGGCGGTTTCGACCCGTTCCAGTGGCGTCAGCTCTATCCCGGTTGGCTCGCCGGGCCGGTCGCCGTGCTCGGCGAGTCGCAGCGCGCGGCGGCGCACCGTCTCGGCGAAGTCACGGCGCGAGGCAAGTTCGTCCACCAGCCCCCAACGTGCGGCCACGGCACCTTTGAGCCCGTCGCTGCGGGTGGCGAACACGTCGGCGCGGTCCTTGCGAACCCTGCGCTTGTCGACCACGCGGGTCAACCCGCCGGTGCCGGGCAGCACCCCCAGCAGCGGAACCTCCGGTAACGCCACGGTCGAGGAGTTGTCGTCGACCAGCACGATGTGCTCGCAGGCGAGTGCGAGTTCGTAACCGCCGCCCGCGCAGGACCCGTTGACCGCCGCCAGGTAGGTCTGCCCCGAGTGTCGGGAGGCGTCTTCCATCGCGTTGCGGGTCTCGTTGGTGAACTTGCAGAAGTTCACCTTCCACTCGTGCGAGGACGCCGCGAGCATGCGGATGTTCGCTCCCGCGCAGAAGACGCCGTCCTTGCCGCTGGTGACCACGACGGTGCGCACGCCGGGGTGCTCGAACCGCAGCCGCTGCGTTGCGTCGTACAGTTCGATGTCCACGCCGAGGTCGTAGGAGTTGAGCTTCAGTTCGTAGCCGGGCACCAGCCCGCCCTCGGGGTCCACGTCCAACTCCAGCCACGCCACCGGCTCCTCGACCCGCAGCCGCCAGTGGCGGTAGGTGTCTGGGTGCCGGTCGAACGAGACGGCGGGTCGGTCGGTGTCGACGTCGATGGCGGTCACCCGTTGATTTTCTACGCACGAACCAACAAACGTCAAGGTTCTGTAGAACCAGCGCAGCGCCGCACCCGCTGCCCCCGCACAGTCGATGCCGAGCGTACCCCCGTCGCAGCCGCGTGGCGGCCGGATCAGCCCACTCTGGACCTACCCGCGGCCTCCTCGAACGCCCCGCGCGGCTCCTCACGCGAACCGAAGTTGACGACGTCGTGGCCGAACGGCATCCCGACCAGCCAGTCGCCGAGCACTCGGATGGTCCGGTTCCAGGTCGGGATCTGGGTGGCGTAGTAGCCACGCCGCAATGTCCAGGCGAGCGCGCCGTCGAACTCCCGGCCGAACGCCTCCCCCACGGCCTTGTTCTTGCCGAGGGTGACGAACTCGCCCCGGCTTCGGTACCGGAACGGCCGCGGCCACTCACCTCGCAGGGTGGCGACCAGGTTGTCGCCCAGCTGCTCCGCCTGGCGCACGGCGTGTTGCGCGGTCGGCGGCGAGACCCTGCCGGTCTCGGGGTCCGGCACCCCCGCGCAGTCGCCCGCGGCCCAGATGCCGGGGTGCCCCTCCACTCGCATGGCCTGATCGACCACGAGCCTGCCCCTGCCGTCCACAGGCAGGCCCAGTTCGCCGACGACGGTCTGCGGGCGGGTGCCCGCGACCCACACCAGCGTGTCGGCGAAGAACTTCGAGCCGTCGGAAAGCCTCAGCTCGCCCTCCTCGACCGACTCGAGCTGGGTGCCGAGCCTGATGTCGATACCGCGCCCGGTCAGCTCGGTCATCGCCCGGTCGGCGAGTTCGCGACTTACCGTCGTGAGGATGCGATCCATCGCCTCGACCAGCACCCAGCGCATCTCGCCCGCGTCCAGCTCGGGATAGCCCGCAAGGACATCGATCGCCATGTCCTGCAACTCCGCGATCGCCTCGACACCGGTATAGCCACCGCCGACGAACACGAAGGTCAACGCCCGCTTGCGCAGTTCCGTGTCGGTGGTCGCGGAGGCGATTTCCAGCTGCCGCAGCACGTGGTCGCGCAGGTGGGCCGCCTCGGCGAGGGAGTTGAACCCGATCCCGGTCTCCGCGAGCCCGGGAACCGGTGCCAGCTTGGAGGTGGCCCCGAGCCCGATCACCAGTTCGTCGTAGTCCAGCTCCAGCCACGGACCCGCCGTCGGCGCGACGGAAGCGACCTTACGTTCGGTGTCGATGCCTGTGAGCCTGCCCGCGATGAACCGGCTGCCGCGCAGCACGGCCCGCAACGGCACTACGGCGTGGCGGGGTTCAAGCGTCCCGGACGCCACCTCAGGCAGCAGCGGCCGGTACACCATGTAGTTCTCCGGGTTGACGACCGTGACCTCGGCCTCGCCTCGCCGCAGCCGCCGCTGCAACCGCAGCGCGGTGTACAGACCGACGTAGCCGCCGCCCGCGATCAGTATCCGTGTTGTCACAAATAGCTCCTGAAACTCCTGCGTTGCCGCGGCTACCCGCCACTGAGGTAGATCACCGCGTAGGCCATGAGGAATCCGGCGACCAGCACGACGACCACCCCGATCGCCAACGGCCATGCCACCGGCAGCTCCCTCGAGCCGCGCGGTCGCGCTGCTGAACTGCTCGCAGGGTCGCGCTCCGGTGGCTGCGCGCTCATGCGGTCTCCTGTGCCGGTTGCGGTCGGATCACCCGTCGGATACCCAATGGCGCGAGCGCAAACCCCGCGTTTCGCGGCCATAACGCCGGGGTAGATCACCGGGTAGGTCACGCAGAGCCACCCGAAAGGAGGCTCTCTCATGCAGCAGCGCGAAAGCGACCAGCACGGTCCCCGCGAGGACGACCAGCTCAAGTCGGAGCTTCAGGGCATGCTCAAGGGCAACCGCCCGAGTCGGGCAGAGGAATGGCGCGACCCAGAACCACCGGCCGACGACGATCCGGCCGTGCCTCCGATCGACGAACGCGAGCAGCGCTGAGCCGCGAGTCCCCCGCTCACGCCCGCGAGTCCCCCATTCCGGCCCGCGAGTTCCGCATTCATGCCAGCGAGTGCTGCGTTCGTGTCGGCGAGTGCTGCGTTGGTGCGGGTTCAGGCAGCCCGGCGGAACCCGAAGCCGGTGGCGCGCTCGGCATCCGCGATACCGGCCCGCACCTCGGCCTCGTGATCGCGTGCCCAGTACAGCGGCCCACCTAGATCCGGTGGGAAGCCGTACCCGTTGACGAGCACGAGATCGATGTCCGAGGCCCGCTCGGCGATGCCTTCGGCCAGGATCAGCTTCGCCTCGTTGACGATCGTGCCGAGCGCGCGCCTGACGATCTGCTCGTCGGTGAACGAGCGCCTGACCAGGCCGAGTTCTCGGGACACCTGCCTGATGGTCCCGTGCACCTCGGGGTCGGGTTCGCCGTGACGCTGCCCCTCGGGGTAGCGGTACCAACCCGCGCCGGTCTTGCGGCCGAGCCGCCCGGCGGCGCACAACCGCTGCAACACCTCGGGCACCCGCTCCCGGGGGTCTCGGGTCGGCGCCAGCCGCTCGCGGTTGGCCAGCGCGATGTCCAGACCGGACATGTCCCACACGGCGAAGGGGCCCATGGCGAAGCCGAACTCCCGCAGCGCGGCGTCGACCTGTTCCGGTAGCGCGCCCTCTTCCACCATGAATTCGCACTGCGTGCGATAGGCGTTGTAGATGCGGTTGCCGATGAAGCCGTCGCAGACGCGCGCGATCACCGGCAACTTCCCACACCTGCGTGCCAGGTCGACCGCGGTGGCGAGAGTGTCTGGCGCGGTCGCTTCGCCACGCACCACCTCAAGCAGTCGCATGACATGCGCCGGGCTGAAGAAGTGCAGGCCGACCACGTCAGCGTCTCGTCCACTGGCTCGTGCCAGCTCGTCAAGGTTCAGGTAGGAGGTGTTGGACGCAAGTATGGCGCCCGGCTTGACGAGTTCCCCGAGCCGCGCGAGGAGTTCCTGTTTGACGGCCATGTCCTCGAAGACGGCCTCGAGCACGAGATCGCGATCTCGCAGCACCGACTGGTCGGTGGCCGAGGTGAGCGCCGCCAGCCTGCGGTCGGCCTCGGCACGATCGATCCTGCCCTTGCCGACCGCCCTGTCCTGGATGTCGGTGATCCTGGCCAGCCCGCGTTCGAGTGCCTCCTGTGACCGCTCGACCAGGGTCACGTCGAACCCGGCCGCCAGGAAGACAGCGGCGATGCCCGCGCCCATCGTGCCTGCGCCGACCACGCCGATCCGCTCGACGGGACGGGGCGCGACGTCCGGGGCCTGCCCCGCCTCCAGCTCGGCCTGCTGAAGATGGCGGCGCGCGGCCGCTGGGTCGGCGTTCATGGACGCTCCTGGGTGAGGTGGCACGGTCCCCGGCACGGTACCGGGAGCGTCCCGGTGTCGACTACCGGCGAGAGCAACCGCGCGGCGTCACTCGCGCCCCCGCACGATCGTCGGCTCCAGCTCGTCGTCCTCGTCCATCGGTGCGGGAAAGCGCGTGGGAGTCCTCGACTCACTCGCCGCCCCGTGGGCTCCCGCATGCTTCAGTTGTCTTGCCTGTCTTGCCTGTCTTGCCTGTCTTGCCGAAGACTGCACCGGTTCGGCCTCGGTGTCCAACATCGCTGGCTCCTCTCCACGCTGGATGATCTTGAGATACCCCCACAGTAGAGACGAGAAACACAGCCACGGACCACCCTGAACGGCTGAAAATCGGTCAAGCGATCGGTCAAGTTCCTCGCGATCGCACCGAATCGAAGGCGACGGCCAGCCGTACGGCGGCATCGCGCAACACCAGGGCTCGCGAGGCCACGCTGATCCTGCCCAACTGCCGTGCGGCCGCCGCGATGCGCTGGCTCGGGCGTCGCCTGGCGCGGTCGTAGGCACGCAGTCCACTGTGCACATCGGTTGTCCCGGCGAGGGACTCGCCGAGGATGAGCCCGTCGATCAGTGACTGGCAGGCGCCCTGCCCGAGATCAGGTGTCATCGCGTGTGCCGCGTCGCCGAGCAGGGCGACATTGCCCGACACGTAGCTGGGTAGCGGCGGATGCAGGTAGTGCAGGCCGTGCCGCAGCAGTGCGTCTGGTTCGATGCGGTCCAGCACGCGCGGGATCGGGTCGTGCCAGTGGCCGAAGCGGCTCCGCAGCGTGGCAAGTTCGTCCTCCATCGGGCGCGGGCGCGCCGGGGTGGGCAGCACGGCGTAGAAGTTGGTACGCCCGTCGCCCAGCGGCAGGTAACCGAATTTCTCGCCGATGCCCCAGGTCTCCGCGCCGCGCTCGACGTCGAGCGGCACGACTCCCCGCCAGGCAGTGAATCCGGTGTCGCGCAGCCTGTGCTCGGCGCCGAACAGCGCCTCCCGAACCCGGCTGCCCGCTCCGTCGGCGCCGACGACAAGGTCGAAACCATGCCATGCGCCTGGGGTGACCTCCGTACCGAACCGTACGGTGCCTTCCGCGAGCGCGCCGTACAGCAGGTCCAGCAACTCGGCGCGGGCTATCACGTACGGAGGCTCGCCCGCACGGCGTTCCAGCCGCTTGGTGTCGACCGTGGCGATCACGCGGCCGTCCGGCCTGCGCAGTGACCCCGGCGGTTGCCGCTTTGCGCGCTTTCGCAGTTCGTCACCGATGCCGAGCCGATCGAGCGCGGCCACGGCCTCCGGCCAGATACCGAGACCGGTGCCGGAGCGGGCGAGGTCGGCAGCGCGCTCGTGCACCGTGACCTGCCAGCCGGCCCGGGTCAGACCGATCGCGGCGGCAAGCCCGCCGATTCCCCCACCAACTATGAACGCTCGCATGGAGCTCATGCTACTACGAATGTAGTGAACTGCACTACTGATGTAGTGTGGCGGCCATGACAGCACGGAGGCAGCAGGTGCTCGACGCCGCCATCCAGGTGCTCGGTACGCGGGGGACTCGCCAGCTCACTCATCGTGCGGTCGACGCCGAGGCAGGCCTGGCCGCCGGGTCCACGTCGAACTACTTCCGCACCAGGCAGGCGCTGCTGTCGGGAGTGCTGCGCAGGCTGAGCGAGCTGGACATCGCGGCGTGGGGCCAGTTCGCCGTACGGCTGGGCGACACCGACGACATCGACCCGGATGTCTTCGCCGAGGCGGTCGCCGGGTTCACGGTCGAACTCGCGCGTTCAGCGAGGGTGGTGACCATGGCAAGGCAGGCGATCTTCGCGGAGGCCACCTTTCACGAAGAACTGAGCCGGCAGATCGGCGTGCTTCGCCGCGAGATCGGCGAACAAGGCTCTCGATGGCTCGCCCGGCTGGGCTCGCCGACACCGCAAGCCGACTTCTGGAGCCTGATGGCGCTGGTGGATGGACTGCTGCTGCATGAGTGCACCAATCCAGGTACCGCATTCCACCCCGCCCCGGCCGTGCACGCCCTGTTGCGGGGCCTGCGAGCCACGTGGTGACCCACGCTAGAGTGCCCCGAATGGCGCAACCGTTCCAGCTCGCCGAACTTCCTGCCATCGAAGGAGAGGTTGCCACCGACGACGCGAGTGTCGCTCACGCCGCGCAGGACTGGGGGCATCTGGTACAGGCGCGGCCGCTAGCTGTCGCCCGCCCAGCACACGCCGCGGACGTGGCGAGCATCGTCGCTTACGCCTCGCAACGAGCGATCCCCGTCGCGGCACGCGGAGCGGGCCACTCCCCCTTCGGGCAAAGCCAGGCCGAGGGCGGGATCGTACTCGACATGACTGGCCTGTCCAGGGTGCATGCGGGCAACGGCAACGAGATCACGATGGACGCGGGCGCGTGCTGGCGGCAGGTGTTGGCGGCAACGCTCCCGAGAGGACTCACTCCCGCGGTGCTCACCGACTACCTCGACCTCACCGTCGGCGGCACGCTCGCCGTAGGCGGTATCGGTGGAGCGAGCCACCACCACGGCACGCAGACCGACATCGTCACTGCACTGGAAGTCGTTACCGGGACCGGGGAACTCGTCCGCTGCTCACCCGAGGTGGAGAGCGAGCTTTTCGACGCCGTCCGTGCGGGGCTCGGGCAGTGTGGGATCGTCACGCGCGCCACCATCCGGCTGCGGCCCGCGAAACAGCGGGTGCGGCGCTGGACGTTGTACTACGACGAACTGGACGCCTTCCTGGAGGACCAGCGCGCGGTGGTGCGCGACGGGCGCTTCGACCACGTGCAGGGCCAGCCGGTCGCCGACTCCGAGCCAGGCCGGTGGCGCTACCTGCTGGAGGCAGCCACCTACTTCTCACTGCCCGACCGGCCCGACGAGGACGAACTGCTCGGCGAGCTTTCGTTCGATCGCGAAACCGCAGAGTCTCAAGACCTCACCTATCACGCGTTCCTCGACCGGATGGCCGAGGGCGAGGAACGACTACGGGCCGAAGGCGACTGGTTTCGCCCACACCCGTGGCTGAACCTGTTCCTGCCGGACGACGAGGTCGAATCGGTGGTGGCGGACACGCTCGCGGAGACCGCGGGTGCCGATCTCGGCGACACCGGGTTGATCCTGCTGTACCCGGTGCGCCGGGACCGGCTCGCGACACCGTTGCTGCGGGTGCCTGCCACGGACCTGGTGTGGTTGTTCGCGATCCTGCGTACCGGCGCCGCCTACGACCCGAGCGGGGCCTGGCGGATGATCGAGCTGAACACTGCCCTCTACGAGCGTGTGAAGGTGCTCGGCGGCACCCTCTACCCCGCGAGCACCCTGCCGATGACGACCAAGGACTGGCGGGACCACTTCGGCGACGACTGGCAGACCCTGGAGGTCGCCAAGCACGTCTACGATCCGGCAGGCGTGCTGACCCCGGGTCAGCGTGTGTTCACCGCTCGCTAGTCGCGGCGGACACCGCCGCCCATTCCTGCCAACATGCCGCGAACTCCCTGTCCACGTCGAAGGAATCGGTCCAGTCGCGCAGGTCGTCCACCGTTGGTTCGACGAGCGCTGCGCCGACGGCCAGACAGTTGCGCAGGGCTTTGAGGTCGGCCACCAGATCGTCGGCCACCCGCGAGTCGTCGACGCTCGTGGCCGCGCGCTCGGCGAGCCGATCGGTGATGGTGGCCAGCAGGCGGATGAGTCGAGCCGTGCCGCCGGCCGCAGCGCGGACGGCGCACACATCGGCCTCATCGGCCTCATCGGCCTCGAGCGCGAGGCGGATTCGCTCCACGCTGTGCTCGGCGTCCGCGACCGCGCTCGCCACGGGAACGGTCTTCGCGTGGCGATCGGACGTGCACTGTCCCTTCAGATTCGCGAGAACCACGGCTACAGTCACCCACCTCTATCGATCACTTCGACTAAACTCGCGAACGAGCCAATGATTCTTATATCGGTCACTGCATATTGGGTCAATCGGCCGCGCTAGCTAAACTATCATTGATGGTGTCGACCTCTTCTGGTGGGAGTGTGCCGCGATGAACCTGCGGAAGCTCGACGACGAGCATTACCCCGCCTTCAGCACGGGGCAGGCCGCCGAGCTGCTCGGCGTGGAACAACCGTTCCTGCGCAGTCTCGACAACGCCGGAGTCGTCTCACCCCAGCGCTCGAGCGGTGGCCACCGCCGCTACTCGCGACACCAGCTCGGCCTCGCGGGCAGGCTGCGCGAGTTGTTCGACGAGGGCCACACGCTCGCCTCCGCGCAGCGCATCCTGAGCCTGGAGACGGAACTGGACCAGGCAAGACAGGAGATCGCCCAGCTCAAGCAGGACCTCGCCCAGCGGCAAGGGGACAACGGCTCTGGGTGAAAGGGACCGAAAGTGCCTGGCAGTAGCCGCCACCTGGGGCGATCATGTGTGGTATGGCGCTGAACGAACCGGGCGTCGGCGACCGAACGCCTGCGGCCACCGGACACCAGGCACGCGTGGCGGCCTTACGCGCCCAGCTCGCTGCCCTGCCCGAGGGAGCACCGGTACGCCTGGCCAAGCGGACGTCGAACCTGTTCCGCCCGCGCGGCACGGCCACCGACGGGCTCGACGTCTCCGGCTTCCGGCATGTGCTCGAGGTCGACGCGCACACCCGCACCGCGGACGTGGAGGGCATGGTCACCTACGAGCAGTTGGTGGACGCCACACTGCCGCACGGGTTGATGCCACTTGTGGTGCCGCAGCTGAAGACCATCACGCTCGGCGGGGCCGTCACCGGGCTCGGCATCGAGTCGTCGTCGTTTCGCAACGGCATGCCACACGAGTCGGTACTGGAACTGGAGATCCTCACCGGCGCGGGCGAGATCGTGGTCGCCAGGCCCGACAACGAGCACAGTGACCTGTTCTTCGGCTTCCCAAACTCCTACGGCACGCTCGGCTATGCGCTGCGGCTTCGGATCGAGCTGGAGCCGGTGCGACCCTACGTGCAGCTTCGCCACCTGCGATACACCGACGCGGGCGAGTACTTCGCCGAACTGGAACGCGTGTGCTCCCTCGGCGAGGCCGACTTCGTGGACGGCACGGTGTTCGGCCCGCGGGAGCAGTACCTCACGCTGGGCACCTTCACCGATGAGGTACCCGGCACCAGCGACTACACCTGGCTGGACATCTACTACAAGTCGATCAGGCAGCGCACGACCGATCACCTGCACACGCGCGACTACCTGTGGCGCTGGGACACCGACTGGTTCTGGTGCTCTCGCGCGCTCGGCGTGCAGAACCGGCTCGTGCGACTGCTCGCGGGCCCTAAGCTGCTGCGCTCGGACACCTACTGGAAGATCATCGCCTTCGAACGTCGGCATCGGTTGACCGCCAGACTGAACCGGGCACTTGGCAAACCCCCACCTGAGGCCGTGGTGCAGGACATCGAGGTGCCCGTCGAAAGGGCAGCCAAGTTCCTCGACTTCTTCCACCGGGAGATCCCCATCAGTCCGGTGTGGATCTGCCCGGTCAAGCAGCGCGACAGGCGCCGCTGGCCGCTGTACGAGCTCGACCCCGACACCCTCTACGTGAACTTCGGCTTCTGGGCCACCGTGCCCGCCAAGCCTGGGCAGGACGTGGCGGGGCACAACCGGCTGATCGAACGCACCGTCACCGAACTGGGCGGACGCAAGTCGTTGTACTCGGAGAGCTTCTACGACCCCGAGGAGTTCTGGCGTCTCTACAACGGCACCGCCTACCGATCGCTGAAGCAGCGCTACGACCCACAACGGAAGTTGCTGGACCTCTACGACAAATGTGTCAAGGCGAGATGACCGCAATGAGCACCGTGGCGATGGGGAAACCAGGTGAGCAGGCAGCACGACTGACACCTCGGTAGCACAGCCTGCCACGAAGGCCCGTTGCGCGGGCAGGAGCGGAAGGTGATGCACATGAGCAAGGCAAGCCTCGGCGCGCGCGGTTCCACGGCGCGCAGCGGTACGGATCTGGGCACGCTCTTCGGCAGGTTCCTCGGTTCCGAGGCGCCCGTGGCCATCGTGGGGTACGACGGGAGCTTCGCGGGCGCCGAAGACGCACCCGTGCGGATGGAGGTGCGCACCCCCACCGCGCTGAGCTACATCCTCTCCGCACCAGGGGAACTCGGCCTCGCTCGTGCGTACGTTACCGGCCATCTCGACGTCACCGGCGACCTTTACCAGCTGCTGCGCACGATGACTTCGGTGGTGGACGGGCTGAGCGTGGCTGACCGGCTGTGGTTGCTGCGACAGGTCGGTCTCGGGCACCTGCGGCGCGTTCCGGTCCCTCCTGAGGAGGCGCCAGGCCGGGTACTGCGCGGCATCCGAGGTCTGCGCCACTCCAAGCACCGCGACAGCGCCGCGATCTCGCAGCACTACGACGTCTCGAACCGGTTCTACGAGTTGGTGCTGGGACCGTCGATGGCGTACACGTGCGCGTGCTACCCAGCTGAGGACTCCTCCCTGGAGGAGGCGCAGTTTCACAAGTTCGACCTCGTATGCCGCAAGCTGGGACTGAAACCGGGGATGCGGCTGCTCGACGTGGGCTGCGGTTGGGGCGGCATGGTGGCGCACGCCGCCGAGCACTACGGCGTGCGCGCGCTCGGCGTGACCCTGTCTCGGGAGCAGGCCCAGTGGGGTCAGAAGGAGATCGTCGCGAGGGGACTGGCCGACCGGGCCGAGGTGCGGCACCTGGACTACCGGGACGTACCGGAGACCGGGTTCGATGCGGTGTCGTCGATCGGGCTGACCGAGCACATCGGCGCCCGCAACCTGCCCGCGTACTTCCGCTTCCTCGGCTCCAGGCTCAACGAGCGGGGCAGGCTGCTCAACCACTGCATCACCCGGCCGACCAACAGCGACCCGAACCACACTGGTCCTTTCATCGACCGCTACGTCTTTCCCGACGGTGAACTGGAGGGCGTTGGCACGATCATCTCCGCCATGCAGGACAACGGCTTCGAGGTTCGCCACTCCGAGAACCTGCGCGAGCACTACGCCAGGACGCTGGCCGCCTGGTGTGCCAACCTCGACCTGAGCTGGACCGAGGCGGCGCAGGAGGCCGGTGTGCGCAGGGCCAGGGTGTGGGCGCTCTACATGGCGGCGTCCCGGCTGGCGTTCGAGCGGCACAAGCTGGAGTTGCAGCAGGTGCTCGGAGTGAAGGTGGCGGACGACGGTCAGGCGGCCATACCGCTGCGCCCTGACTGGGGAGTGTAGTCACAACACCGTTACCAAATGAAACCTACTTTCCGGTAGGTTTGTGTTCCATGCGGAAGCGGTTGGGCTCCCTCGCCACGGCGATCCTGCTGATCGTCACCCTCGCCCCTTCGGCGGCGGCCTCGCCGAACCGGGACGTGATGTTCGTCGGCAACAACTGGGATGGCACCGTGGATCTCGTGGACGCCCGCACGTTCACCAAATACCAGCGCATCGACGTCGTCGGCGACCTGGAGGAGCGCAAGGCGTCGATGACGCCGGACCAACTCATCGCCATGCTGGTCATCCGGCGGACAGCGGGAGAGGGACACGACCAACTTGTCGACGACATCATGGTCTCGCCCGACGGCAGGACCATGTACGTGTCGCGGCCGAGCCTTGGCGACGTCTCGGCGTTCGACGTCGCCACGGGCGAGCAACTGTGGGTGCGCCGCGTCGACGGTTACCGCTCCGACCACATGGCGCTGTCCCCTGACGGACGCACCCTGCTGGTCTCGGCGACAACCGCGAACGTGGTCGACGCCGTCGACACCGCGACAGGTTCCATCACCGGCCGGTTCGAAAGCGGCGATTTCCCGCACGAGAACCAGTACTCCCCCGACGGCAAGACCATCTACAACGCCACGATCGGCAACGTCGTCGCGCCCGACGACCCGCTGCTCGACGCTGCGAAGGGCAGGCGCTGGCTCACCGTCGCCGACGCCGAGACGTTGCGGGTGCGTGAGGTGATCGACTTCGGAGTCGGCATCCGGCCGTTCGTCATCATGCCCGACCAGCGGACGATGTACGCCCAGCTCTCCTTCCACAACGGGTTCATCGAGTACGACCTCCAACAGCGGCGCCGCACCCGCACGGTGCACCTGCCGCTGTCGGAAGAGGCCAAGCAGCTTCGCCGCGACGAGTACCCGCTGGACTCCGCACATCACGGACTCACGATGAATCGCGACCACAGCAAGATCTGCGACGCGGGCACGATCTCCGACTACGCCGCCATCCTCTCCGTTCCCTCGCTCACCGTGGACAGGATCGTCCCCACCGGCAAGAAGCCGTACTGGGCAGCGACCTCACCCGACGGCAAGCACTGCTTCCTGTCCAACAGCGACAGTGACGACATCTCGGTCGTCTCCTTCGAGAACCCGAGGGAGATCGCGCGTATCCCGGTTGGCGACCACCCGCAGCGGGTACGCGGCTACTCGGTGCCCGCCGACGTGCTCGCCCCGTGAGGGCCAGGGCGCTGTTCGCGGCCCTGCTTGTGACGCTCGCGACGGCGCAGGCACCCGCGCAGGCTCGGCAGGCACCGCCGCCCGACGGTCGTTACCTCGTCGGCAGGGGGATCGCCGACGCCACCGGTGAGGTCGCGGACGTCGGCATGATGGGCTACGGCCGCCTCGACCAGCAGGCCGAGGGCCTTCACAACCGGCTGCGTGCCCGGTCGTTCGTCATTGCCGAGCCGCACGGCGGCGAGCGGGTACTGCTCGTCGTCGTGGACTCACCGATGATCTTCTCCAGCGTGCACCAGGCCGTGTTGCGCAGGCTGGCCGAGTACTACGGCGACCTCTACACCGAGCGGAACGTGTTGCTCACGGGCACGCACACACACGCCGGGCCGGGCGGCTACTCCCATCACCTCCTCTACAACCTCACCACGCTCGGATTCCACCGCAAGACCTTCGACGCCATCGTTGACGGCATCGTCGAATCCGTAAGGCGCGCACACCAAGACCTGGCACCCGGTTCGCTCACACTCAGCCACGCGGAACTGACCACCGCGAGCGTGAACCGATCCAGGCAGGCATTCGACCGCAACCCCGCCGCCGAACGCGCGTTCTTCCCCGACGCCATCGACCCGCAGACCTCCCTGCTGCGCGTCGAACGCGAGGGCACGCCGGTGGGCGCCATCAACTGGTTCGCCACCCACAACACCAGCATGTCCGGCGACAACCGGCTGGTCAGTGCCGACAACAAGGGTTACGCGGCCTACCACTGGGAACGCGAGGTGGCGGGGGCCGACTACCGCGAGGGTGAGCCCGGCTTCGTCTCCGCGTTCGCCCAGACCAACGCGGGCGACATGTCGCCGAACCTGGACCTGCGCCCGCCCACGACACCGGAGGACTTCGCCGCCACGCGCGAGATCGGGCTGCGGCAGTACGAGGCCGCCGCGAGCCAGCTCAACACACGAGGCAGGCGCATGTCCGGCGGTATCGACTCCCGACTTGTCTACATTGATATGTCTGATGTGGAGGTTCTGCCGGAGTTCACTGGGGACGGCAGGCCGCACCGCACCTGTGAACCCGCCGTCGGAGCGGCGATGGCGGCGGGCAGCACCGAGGACGGGCCCGCGTTTCCCACCTTCGCCGAAGGCAGCAACCCGCTGTGGGACACGGTGTCCGGCTCTGTGCTCTACACCGCGTCGCCGCGACTGCGTGACTGCCAGGCACCCAAGGGTGTCGTCGTGCCGATCGGTGCGATGAATGCGGTCTACCCGTGGGTGGCGCGGCGGGTGCCGGTGCAGCTGGTCCGGATCGGCGGGCTGTACCTCATCGGGATACCGGGCGAGGTGACGATCGCGGCGGGGCTGCGGCTGCGCCGCACAGTGGCGCGGATCGTGGGTGCGGACGTGCGCGACGTGCTGGTGGCCGGCTACAGCAACGGCTACTTCCACTACGTCACCACGCCACAGGAGTACGACGCCCAGCACTACGAGGGTGGGAGCACGCTGTTCGGGCGCTGGCAACTACCCGCGTTGCGGCAGACCGCAGCCGAACTGGCCACGGCGCTGCGCGACGGCCGCGAACTGCGACCGGGGCAGCCTCCCGCCGACCTCTCGCGAAACCAACTCTCACCGCAACCACCCGTGCTGCTCGACACCCCCATGCCTGGCACGGCCTTCGGCGACGTGCTCACCCAGCCTTCCCCGAGCTACCCACCGGGCTCGCGAGTGAGGGTCACCTTCAGCGGAGCGCACCCGAGCAACGACCTGCGTCGCGGCGGCACCTACCTGGAGGTGCAGCGGCGCGAGGGGCAGGGCTGGCGCACGGTGGCCGACGACGGCGACTGGTCCACCATCTTCCGCTTCACTCGCACTGGTCCCACCACCTCCGAGATCACCGTCACCTGGGACGTGCCCGCATCCGCCAAGGGCACCTACCGCGTCCGCTACCACGGGGACGCGCGTGACGCACTTGGGCGTGTTCGCTCCTTCACCGGCACCTCGACCCAGTTCCAGGTCAACCGCTGACTGCGAGAGGACTGCTCCAATCGGTGCACTGCCCGTGTGACAGCCAGGGTAAGGATGCTACTTTCGGTGTCGGCCCGACTACGCCTGGCCCGGACAACTCAAAGCCGCATGCCGTCGAGGAGTGCCGCATGAAAACGCGCGTTTCCTGGCTGAACAGCGCGAAGGAGACGGTAGCGGAGACGTTGTCGCGAATGCTCGTAGATCCCACGGGACGATTCGAACCCTCCGTCTACGAGACGGGCAGGTTGGTCTCGCTCACCCCGGCTCTCGCCGGACACCAGCAGCGCGTCAGTTTCCTGCTGGCTCAGCAGCGGCATGACGGCCGCTGGGGTGGACCGGGCGACTACCACATCGTCCCGACGTTGAGCGCCACCGAAGCACTGCTGGCCGAGCAGCACCGGCCAGGCTCGGACCCACGAGTGCGGCCCGCGGCCGAGCACGCGGTGCGTGCGCTGGCGGATCGGTTGTCCCGCAACGGATCACTGCCCGACACCGTCGCCGTGGAGATCGTGGTACCGGGGCTGGTTGAGGACATCAACGCACATCTTGTGCGGCGCGGGCGGGCGCCGCTGCGCGTTCCGCACGGGAGCAATGGTGAACTGCTCGCGACCCTTCGTGCGGCCGTGGCGCAGGGCCACGGGTTGCCCGAGAAGCTCTCGCACTCGCTTGAGGTCATCGGCGAGCCAGCGAGGGGCGCATCATTCGTGACCCCGGTGGACGGCCGTATCGTCGGCTGTTCGCCCGCCGCGACGGCGGCGTGGCTCGGCGACGACGGCGTGCGCGACGAGAACCATCCCTGTGTCGGCTACCTGCGGCAGGTGACCGAACCCGATGGCGGGGTACCCGTCGCCGCGCCACTCGCACTGTTCGAGCGGTCATGGGTACTGTCCACACTCGCCGAAGCGGGCGTCTCCTTCACCGCGCCCGAGCCTCTTGTCGCGAGCCTGCACAGCTCGTTCGGCCCGGAGGGAGCGGCGGGCGGACTCGGCCTTCCCGCTGATGCCGACGACACCGCCACCGCGCTGTACGCGCTGGCCAAGGTCGGCAGTCCGCGCTCGGCCGAGTGCCTGTGGAACTACGACGCGGGCGACCACTTCGCCTGCTTCCCCGAGGAACGCACGCCTTCCACCAGCACCAACGCGCACGTGCTGCAAGCGCTCGGCGCTTCGGTCGCCGCGGGCACGGCAGCGGACGTCGACCGCTACAGCGCGGCGGCGTGGCGCGTGACCCGGTGGCTGGCCGACACCCAGCAGCTGGAAGGGCACTGGCACGACAAGTGGCACGCCTCCCCCTACTACGCCACGGTGTGCTGCGCCACGGCCCTCGCTGCGTACGGCACGCCGGAGGGCGCCAAGGCGGTCCGCAGGGCGGTCGACTGGGTGTTGCGTACCCAGCGCGACGACGGGTCGTGGGGCTACTGGAGCAGCACAAGGGAGGAGACCGCCTACGCCGTGCGTACCCTGTTGCGTGCGGGTGAGCCCGGCGACGACGCGGTGGCCGCGGCCGCCGCTCGCGGTGCGACCTTCCTGCTGGAATCGCGGAGCGAGGACCGGCACCCCCCGCTGTGGCACGACAAGGACCTCTACACCCCGACGCGCATCGTGGAAACCGAGGTGTTCGCCGCGCTGTACCTTGCCCACACCGACACCAGGGTGGCGCCGCTGCTGACGGCAGCCGAGAACCGAATCGAGGTGTGATGAACCGCAACGAGCTGCGCCTCGCGCTTCGCACGTTGCCGTTTCTCGACTCACATGCCGACGCGCCGGAAGGCTTCGTTCGGCTCGCGTCCGACCCGGCCAAGCTGCTTGTCTGGCACCCGGAGGCGATCGACTGGATCTTCCGCAACGACAACTCACTCGCCCACCCAGGTAGCCGCTCGATGCGGCCGGTGCTGGGACCGCGATCGCTGTTGTGGATGGACGGGCCGCGCTACACCGCCTATCGCAAGCTGCTCGGACCACCGCTGGGGGCCAGGCGGATTGTGGACTACCAAGGCCTCATCTCCGAAACGATCGACCGCGCGATCGACCGGTTGCGGCCAGGCACGGTTTTCGTACTGCCTCAGTGGACTCGACGCGTGACGCTCGAGGTCGCTTCGCTCATCGTGCTCGGTAGCCGTGACGAAGCGTTGTTACGCCAGTTCTCCCGCTGGATCGACAGGGCGCTGGCATCGCCGTACCGGATGCTTGCCAACCGCTTGTTCCGAGGTGGACTTCCTCCGTCGGGCCCGAAGCTGGATGGATTGTTGCTGCGTCGAGCCCGTGAGGCGGCAGCCACCACCCAACCCACACTCGCGTCACTGCTGCTGGCGCCGGATGGTCCGCTGGGGACGATCGACGACGCCGAGCTTCGGGACCAGCTCGTCTCGCTACTGTTCGCGGGCCACGAGACGACCGCCTCAGCCACCGCATGGACGATCTACTGGATCGACCGGAACCCGGACATCCGCGCGGACATACTTGCCGAGTTGGAGTCCACTTCGGACAACGGTGCCGACGCGAAGCGAGTTCCGCTGTTGCACGCCGCCGTGCAGGAGGCGTTACGGATCACCCCTCCGGTGCCTTCGGCGGGCAACCGGGTGCTTCAGCGAGATACCCAGCTGCTCGGCAGGGAGCTGCGGGCAGGGACCGTGCTGTCGCCGAGCATCTACCTGGCACACCGGCAACCCGACTACTTCCCCGACCCGCATCGGTTCGACCCTCGCCGATTCCTCGGAAGCCGTCCACAGCCGCAGCGGTACCTGCCGTTCGGCGGTGGGGCACGGCATTGCCTCGGCAGCCAACTCGGGCAGGTGGAGGCCCGGATGATCGCCGCGGCCTTGCTACGCAGACGGTCGTTTCGCTGCGTCGACCCAACC
The DNA here is from genome assembly GCF_011761185.1 of Saccharomonospora amisosensis. Classification (NCBI taxonomy): domain Bacteria; kingdom Bacillati; phylum Actinomycetota; class Actinomycetes; order Pseudonocardiales; family Pseudonocardiaceae; genus Saccharomonospora; species Saccharomonospora amisosensis. The sequence goes on from NZ_JAAOYM010000001.1 coordinate 4,201,462, forward strand.
GACGGTGTGCCGAGGTCACGTGGTCACGCCATGGCCCCGGCGCAGCGGTTGCGGATGGAGGTGACCGCGTGCCACGACTAGCCAACACCTCGGCGGTCTGGCGTGACCTCGCCGATGTACATCGGCTCGAGTACCCGTTCCCGGTGAACTATGCCTGCTACGCCGTGTGGGGCGCCTGCCTGGCGATCGGCGAACCCGAGAGCCTGCTCACCGGGCCCGTCGGGTTCGCCGTGCTGGCGAACCTACTGCTGATCACATCGGGCCTGCTGCTGAACACTGCGGTGGACATCCGCACCGATGCCGAACATCAGGAGCGCGGCTACCTGGCGAGTGCGGCGCAGCGGTTCGGCCGTGCCCGCCTGTTGCGCTTGACCGCCGTGGAGATGGCGGCGGCACTGGCACTGTCCGTCGCGATCTCGGCGTGGACGGGCAGCTGGACGGCCACGCTGGCGGCCGTGGCGGCGGTGACACTGCACGTCCTCTACAACGTCGAACCGGTGCACCTCAAACGCCGGGGGCTTGCGGGTACGTTCGCGTTCTGCGCCGCACTCGTCGTGCTGCCGCCGCTGCTTTCCTACTCCGCCGTCCGTCCCGACTTCGAACCGTTCCTGTGGCCGGTGTTGCTGGGTATGTGCGCGCTGGCGGGCGGCAGGTTGATCTGGTGGTCGGCGCCCGACATCGAGTCCGACTCGGCGACTGGGATGCGAACCCCCAACGTGCGCTACGGACCGGTGCGGGCGCTCCTGCTGGCATACGCGATCATGGGCGCGGGCATGGTGGCGCTGCTGTGGGGCCTGTGGTCGCGCTACGGACCGATCGCCGCAGTAGCGGCGACGGCGGCGCACTGGATCTTCGTGTTCGGCACGCTGACGCTGCTGCGTCCGGTCTCACGCGGTGTGGTGCCCAGTTCGGTCCGAATGCGCAGGGGGTCCATGTCGCTCGCCATGGTGGGTGATCTGCTGATCGTCATCGTCCCGTTGGCGGCGGTCGCTGAGGCGGGCTAGCCGTGCTTGTACCCCAACCCGACGTGCATCTGCACCTCTTCCGGGTTGCGGTCCAGGTCCTCCGGGGAGTCCGGACGCCACAGCGGTATCGCGACGATACCCGGCTCGACCAGTTCCAGCCCCCGGAAGTAACTTGCCAACTGCTCGGTGGAACGTAGGTTCACCTCCGGGCGGGCTCCCAGCATCATTCGCTCGAACATCGCGTAGGCATTGAGCAACTGCTCGTTCTCACTGCAGTGCGAAAGTGCCACGTAGCTGCCGGGAGCGATCGCGTCAACATAACCGGCGACGATCTCCCCCGGATGCTCGGAGTCCGCGAAGTGCAGCAACGTCTCGATCATCAGGACACCGACCGGCTGCTCCAGGTCCAGCAGCCTGCGGACTTCCTCGGACTCCAGTACCGCTTCGCGGTCGCGGATGTCGGCGGTCAGGTACGCCGCCGCTTCGTCGCCAGCGAGAATCTCGCGGCCGAGTTCACCGAGCTTCGGGTCGATGTCGACGTACACAACGCGGCTGGCCGGATCGACGCCTTGGGCGATCTCGTGTACGTGACCCATGGTCGGGATGCCTGAGCCGAGGTCGAGAAACTGCCTGACACCCCGGTCGGCGAGGTAACGCACGATGCGACCGAGCATCGCTCGCTGCGACCGCACCAGATACGGGATGTGTGGTGCCACCACGGCGACGTCGTCGGCCAGCCGCTGATCGTCGACGGTGTGGTGCTTGCCGTCGAGCCAGTAATCGTTGATACGCGCGAAACCGGACTTCGCGAACCGATCCTGTCCCGGTGCGCCGGTAGGGAGTGCCACCTGTAAGTACGCCTCCTCGGTTCGCGGCCAACTCGTCCTGATGATCTTTGCTGCCGCTCAGGGCATCCGATTCTAGTGCTGATCCGTTTCCATGGAGTGAGCAGGTTCATGGCCGGGCCGGCTTCGAAACGGCGGTGGCGACTGTCCGAAACAGTCAGTTCGGACGGCGTTTTCCCTGGCAGCAAAGGCAATCGCGAGACAGTGCGTCACGCCGCGCTACGCCGCGTCCGTCCACAATGATGTATCACACTACGAACGCGTACGGTCACGCGACGCCCGCGCGGCGGACACCCGACAGCGCGACCACTGACCAGCGGCAACGGGGGCCAGCTATGACCGCCATCTACGATGACCACGTGAAGCACCTGCACGCCGGCAAGGTCCGGGACGTCTACGAAGACAGGGGCGATCTGCTGCTGGTCGCCTCCGACCGGATCTCCGTCTACGATGTGACGCTGCCCACACCGATCCCGGAGAAGGGCGCGTTGCTGACACAGCTTTCCGTGTGGTGGTTCGAAAGGTTGCGCGACCTCGTGCCGAACCACCTGATCTCGGCAACCGACGTCCCCGCCGAGTTCTCCGGACGCGCCGTGCGGTGCAGGCCGCTGAAGATGGTGAAGGTCGAGTGCATAGCCCGCGGCTACCTCAGCGGGTCCGGTCTACTGGAGTACCGGCGCAAGGGCTCGGTTTCCGGGGTACCGCTGCCCACCGGCCTCCAGGAAGGCAGCAAACTGCCGGAGCCGATCTTCACCCCCACCACCAAGGCCGACGCCGGGCACGACGAGCCCATCACCTTCGAAGACGTAGCCGCGATGGAGGGCCGCGAGACCGCCACCATGCTGCGCGACCTCACCCTGCGCATCTATCGCGAGGGTGCCGAACACGCCGCGAGCCGAGGCATCCTGGTGGCCGACACGAAGCTGGAGTTCGGTTGGTCCGACGACGGCACGCTCACGCTGGGCGACGAAGTGCTCACCTCGGACTCGTCACGGTTCTGGCCCGCCGATCAATGGCAACCGGGCAAACCGCAGTTCGCCTTCGACAAGCAGTACGTACGCGACTGGGCCTCGGCAACCGGCTGGGACAAGACACCACCTGGCCCAGCCATCCCCGACGAAATCGTCGAGGCAACCCGCAAACGCTATATCGAAGCTTACGAACGCATCACCGGAATGAGCTGGCCGCGGCAACGGTGACCGCTATTCCAACCGGCGATACCGCGTCGGCATCCCGTCGCTGAAGTGGGTGACGTGCAAGCACGCGGCGACCGCGAGCATTACCGCACCGAAGAAGATCAGCCCGAAGTTCAGGGTCACCGCGCCGAGCACGACCAGGCCGATCGCCAGCGCGTCCATGCCGAGACGAGCCAGGCGCGAGCGTAGATTCGTCCTCGGTGGCGAGCCCTGGCCGAGTGCCCTGGCGAGGTGCGGGTCGTCGAGCTCGAACCACTGCTGGATCCGCTCGAGCTCCTGCCGTTCGTGGTGGCTCAACATGGCGGGCTCCTGCACTCACTAGTTGATCGTTCCGCGTGCCATCCGTTCCGGGAGTCGTACGCTCCCGCCGTCATCGGTCGAAGGGGTCTCGCCTGTCAGGCGGACCGCATGGCATGGCAACTGCCCGGCCATACCATGGGGCTACCCCGCGGGTGCGACGACAAACGAGTCAGCCGTGGCGGCAGCCCAGCGGCGGCAGTGTCGCTTCTTCGCCGGTCAGCACCGTGGCGGGCACCGCGATACTGCCCGCTTCCTCGAACTCGAACACCAGTGGCACCGTGGTCCCTGACCGGAGTTCTTCCTTGAGCCCCTCCATCTCGAGGAAGTACACGGTTCCGGCGAACGGCGGATCGCCCATCGGGTCTGGCACGGTCCCTTCGGCCCTGACCGGAATGGCGGACGAAGGCTCGGCGGTGCCGTCGCAGTCCTGGTCCCACATCAGTCGCACCTCGGTCGCGACCTCCGCCTCGACGGACTTCAACTCGTCGGGCTGCGACGCCTGGTTGAACACCGTGAACCGCACGACCGCGCTTTCGTGCGGCTTGTAGCTGTCGCCCTCAGGTGGCGGGTCCACGAGGACGTTGCTCAACTGGATCGCCTCGGCGGTGGCATTGGCTCCCACCGGGCTGCTCTCAATCTCCGGCTGGTCCGCACAACCGACCAGGGCCACGGGAAGCACCGAGCTGGCGATAACCGCCCAGGTACGCCACTGGTTTCGATTCACCGCCAGCGGATACCCGGCCACGGGCTATGTCATCCGTGTCATCCGTCATGGAGGAGTGATGGCCGACGGGCAGGACGAGCGGCGAAGTGAACTCCTGCGGCAGGGGGCGGAGGCCGACGGGGTCGAACTCGTCGAATACGAGAGCAGACATCGCCCCGGCACGTCCGCCGAACGCCGGGCGCGCAGGCCCGTGCTGCTGTTCTGGGCGCTCGCGGCCGTCACCGGGGCGGCGGCCATCACCCACTACATCGCCTGGCCGTGGCGATACGAGCCGCCGGAGGAACCCGGTCATGTGCTGTACCGGGCCTACACGCCGCTGCTTGGGCTGTGGCTGGGCCTTTCCCTCATCGGCGTGTTCGGCGCCTTGATCAACTACGTCAGGCGAGTGCTGCCCAAAGAGACAGCCGTACAGCAACGTCATCCGACCGGTCCGTCGAGCGAGGAGGACCAGGAGGTCTTCGTCGCCACCGTCGGGGACGCGGCCGACAACGTCGGGGTTCGCAGGCGCTCGGTATTCGGTCGCGCCATGGGCATCGGCGCAGGGGTGGCGGGCGCCAGCGTCGCGGTGATCGGTGTGGGCGGGTTCGTGGAGAGCCCCTGGCAGCCGGGGCCGCGACGCGGTGAGGCCGACACGCTGTGGCACACCGGCTGGTATCCCGAGGACGGGGAGAAGGTCTACCTGCGCACCGAGACAACGGACCCCGAGCAGGTGGAACTGGTTCGCCCCGGCGATATCGACCCCGGTGGGCTGGTGGCCGTTTACCCGTTTCGGGAGTCGGAGCGTGGCAACCCGCAGCAGCTGAAGGAAGTGTTGAGTCGCGCCGACAACCCTGCGACACTGTTTCGCTTCCGACCGGGCGAGCGCGTGGAGTACCGCCCCGACCGGGCCGGGATGAACTACGGCGACTACTACGTCTTCTCCCGCATCTGCACTCACCTCGGGTGCGCGGTGAACCTGTGGGAGAAGCGGGTCAACCGGCTGCTTTGCCCGTGTCACCAGTCGCAGTTCGACCTCAACCAGCACGCGAAGCCCATCTTCGGCCCCGCGACACGGCCGCTGCCGCAACTGCCCATCGCCGTCGACGAGTCGGGCTTCTTCTACGCCAGGGGTGACTTCACTGGGCCGGTCGGGCCCACCTTCTGGGAATTGCCGAAATGACCGAGCCCCGCGTGCGGCTCACGTCGGGCCTGCTGCGGCGCGCGGCGATCGTCTCCGCCCAATTCCTGCTGGTGGTCGTGGCCCTGTGGGCGCTGACCGCCATCGTCAAACACCTCAGCTACGTGGTGATCCCGGTGCTGGTCGCGCTGCTGCTCACAGCGCTGCTCGAACCGATCGTCTCCTGGCTGGTGCGCCACCGCTGGCCCCGGAGCCTCGCGGTGCTCGCTGCGCTCATCGTCGGACTGGTTGTGGTGGGCGGCATCGTGACGTTCATGGTGCTGTCGATCGTGGACGCCTACGACGAGCTTCGGCTACGGGTCCTCGAAAGCGTCGCGCAACTACAGAACTGGCTCAACGAAAGCCCCTTCCAGGCCAGCGGTGGCCTGCTCGACCGGGTCCAGCAGTGGTTGTCGGGCAACCAACAGGCCGTGATCTCGCAGGCCGTCGGTGCGTTCAGCACCATCAGCGCCTTCGTGGTCGGCCTGGTGGTCGCCATCGTGTTGTTCGTGATGTTCCTCTACGACGCACCCAAGCTGTGGTCGTTCATGCTGCTGCCGTGGCGGCCGCGCACCAGGGAGATCGTGGACGACGCGGGGCGAAGGGCCTATCGCGGCGTCGTCCTTTACGTTCGGGTCACCGCCCTCGTCGCGTTCATCGACGCGCTCGGCATCGGTATCGGACTGGCCATCGTCGGGGTGCCTCTCACCGTGCCACTCGCGGCCCTGGTGTTTCTCGGCGGCTTCGTGCCCTACGTCGGTGCAGTGGCGTCCGGGGTGCTCGCGGTGGTCGTGACGCTGGTCAGCAACGGTTTCGTGGCTGCGCTCATCATCACCGGAGTGGTGCTCGGTGTTCAGCAGCTCGAGGGTCAGGTACTGCAACCGGTGTTGCAGGGCAACTTCTCGCGTCTGCACCCGGCAGTCGTGCTGGTCGCGCTGATCATCGGTGGCGCCGAGGGTGGCATCGCGGGCATCCTGTTCGCCGTTCCGGTGCTGGCGGCTGCGAAGGGCGCGGTGCTGGCCATCGCCGAACACAGGCAGGAGCCGGATGCCGGAGAGGCCGGCACCGGGGAGACTGCCCAGCAGGAGTAATCAGCGCTACGCGAGGTCGCGCGCCTCTTCCACCCGCCGCGCGATGCCCATCTCCAGTGCGTTCACCAGCAGGTAGGTCACCGAGGCGGCGAAGGAACCCACGAACCACGAGGGCGTGGCGGGCAGCAGTACGCCGCAAAGCGCCGCGGCCCCGACGGCGAGCGAGATCGAGAGCACCCCGAGCGAACTGCCCAGCGCCACCACGTTGGACTTCTCGTCCCCGCCCAGCGAGCGACGGAACAGCCGGGTGGCGAGCGTTTCGACGACGAGGAAGCTGGTCACGGCGCCGAAGACGAAGAGGAAGATCTGCAGCGGTGAGGGAGCGGTGTTCACGGCCGAGAGCATGGAAAGTGAGCAGGTGACCGTCACCGTGAAACCGTAGGCACCCGAGTTGTTCCGCAGGGACATGCGGATCTCTCGGGTGTACAGCCCTATCGGGTTGTTGTCACCGGACCGCTCGCTTGGCATTCCTTCCCGTCCCTCCTGCACGCCAGAACAGCAGGCCTGAACCGGTGTACCCCGCATCCCTCGGTGACAACACGGAGCGCTCGAATCACGAACGGGCAACGAGTCGACCAACCGGTGTTCACACCGTTGCCGCCGGGTACGACCCCAACGGGTCCTGACGCACACCGCACCCAAGGAGGTGACCCAGTGACCCAGCAACCGACGACACACAGCGCGAGAGCCGCCGACGGTCACGGCCAAGCCGCGGACGGAAACGAGTTCACGTTCTGGCGTGAACACACGCAGATCACCCTCAGTCCGGTCGCGGCGCCGTCGATTCTCGGCCTCTACGGCTTGGCCGCGGCGACCTTCATCGTCGCGGCCAACCTCGCAGGCTGGTACGGCAACGAAGCCACGCCCGTGGTACTCGCGCCGTTCGTGTTCACCTTCGGCGGGATCGCCCAGTTCCTTGCCGGGATGTGGGCATACCGGGCGAGGGACGCACTCGCCACCGGAGTACACGGCGCGTGGGGTTCCTTCTGGATCGCATACGGCCTTTACTACTTCTTCGTGGCCTTCGGGGTGCTGCCGGGGTTCACCGAGAGCCCCATAGCGGCGGGTGGATTCGGCTTCTGGTTCATCGCGTTGGCGGCAATCACCTGGGTCGGCTCCGTGGCGGCTGCGGTGGAGAACCTCGCCGTCTCGGCGGTCCTGCTCACCCTCGCGGCAGGTGCCACCCTGCTGGCGATCGGTCTGCTGGGCGAGTTCTCCGGTCTCCAGACCGCCGCAGGTTGGGTGCTGGTCGCCTCGGCTGTGCTCGCGTGGTACACGGCAAGCGCCATGGTGCTCGAGGCCACCTTCAAGCGGGTGGTCCTGCCGATGGGCAAGCGAGCAGCCGAGCCGAACAAGCCCGGCGAGGAGCCGAAGCGCACGATCCAGTATCAGGTGGGCGAGCCTGGCGTGAAGGCAGGCCAGTAACAGCGATCGCGAAACACCGCGGCGCCCCGGACCATTGTGGAGGTCCGGGGCGCCGCCGTTTCGGAGTTCGGTGGGCACCTGTCATGCCTGTTCGTTCGCACCGCCCTCGCCGGGTCGGCGCTCACCAACACCGGGTGCGCCAGGAGCGTTCAGCATCTGCTGAGCCCTGTCAGCCACGTCGGCGTCAGCGAGCAACTGGTAGGACTCTGCCCGGAAACGCGGGACCGAACTGAAGTCACGCCTGCCTCCGGTGCCTGCGTGCTTCGCGATGCCGAGCAGAGCACCCAGCACCCCGCCGATGACGGCACCGAACAGCGCACAGCAGCAGGTCGGCGATCAGCGGCGCCACCCAGCCGAACAGGCCGAACAACCAACCGAACAACGCGCCGACGACGGCGCCGTTCGCCGCTCCCTTGCCCGCGGCGGACCAGTACGTGTAGCGACCGGTGATCTGCTCGACCATGTCGAGTCCCCTGCCGACGATCACGGTGCGCTGTACCGGAAACTCGTTGTCGGACAGGTAGTCCACCGCCCGCTCGGCCTCCTCGTAGGAGTGGTACGTGGCCACGGCACGCTGCGGGGTCGTTTCCGCCCGTGTGTTGTGCGGTGTGCTCATGACGTGTCCTCCTCGTGTGCGTCATGTGTTTCGCGGAGCACGGCGACGGGACAGGGCGCGTGGTAGAGCACGGCGTGACTCACCGAGCCGAGCAATGCCCTGCCCAGCGCTCCCCTGCCGTGGCTGCCGACTACAACAAGGGCGGCTCCCTCGGCCCGGTCCAGCAGCGCGCCCGCGGCCGGTTCCGTCACCGGCTCCCAGTCCACCGGCGTGCCTGCGTGTCGGCCACGGAGCGCCTCCACCCGTTTGCGAGCGAGTTCCTGCGTCGTGTTGTCCACGTGATCCAGCCCGACCTGGCCGGGCGGCGCGGTCGCGAACACGTCGAGTGGCCAGTCCGACCAGGCATGTACCGCCCTTACGCCGACACCGTGCCGCTCGGCGAAATCGACGGCGAACTCCAATGCCCTTTCACTTGTACCCGCACCATCCACACCGACCACTACCGGTGCGCCTTCGGGCGGCGGTTCGCCCCTGACCACAACCAGCGGGTGCCGCAGCGTCCTGGCCAGCTCGGCGGCTGTGGAGCCGAGCAGCACTCTGGCCACCGCGCCCCGGCCCGAAGCCCCGAGCACCACCAGCACCGGATCGAGCTCCTCGGCGAGCTTGGGCACGGTGTCCTCCGGTCGACCGTCCGGCATCGTGGTGTGCACGGTTATCTCCGGTGCCAGCCTGCGGGCCTCCTGCTCAACGTCGGCCAGCTGGTCGGCGGCGAACTCACGCACGGTGTCCTCGCCGTAGGCGCTCGTACTCGTCGCGCCCGGGCCGACGAGGGGCATGGCCCACTCGAAGGACTGCACGACGATCAGTGGCTTGCCTCGTGCACGCGCCTCGTTCGCGGCCCAGCGGACCGCCGACATCGACCCTTCCGAGCCGTCGAAGCACGCCAGCACGGCGTGCCGAGGCAGTTCGGGCTCGGTCATTGGCGCTCACCTTCACCTTCCCGTCGCGTGCTCTCAGCCCCACGCCAGCGCAGGCTCAACACCAGGCTGACCACCGTGAGTCCGATGACGACCGCCCCGACCACCACGTCGTTCGCCGTGGCACCCGCGACGTCGCCACCTCGGTAGCCCAGCACGTAGGGCGCCGCGATCAGCCAGCCTCCGACAAGAAGAGTCAGCCAACCCGCCCACAAGGTGCTGAACGGCGACACCGCCCTGGTCGCGCCGAGGACGACGAACACGAGGCCTGCCCCTACGTCGTTCCACACCGCGTTTATCCCTGCCGCGGTGCCGGGGTGCTCGATCAGGAACGGCAAAACCAGCAGCCACACGCCGCTGAGGAACACCATGGCGCTGGGGAATCCAGCCAGCACGTCACGAAACGGCACAGGCCGGGACGGTCGCTGGTAGCGGTCCGCGGGAACCGCGGACGGGTTGGTGTGCGGCGGCCGCATCCCCTTCCACGGTCCGTACTGCTCCTCGGGAACCATGGGTGGGCGAGACTGCTCGCCTGTCCTGCGTCGCGGATTCACGATGGCCTCCTCACAGCGGATCGGCCCGCAGCACGGTCATCGGTGTGCCCTGCATACACGTCGTCGCCGCGCCGGGCCGTAGCTTGCCGCGCACGAGGTACCGCTTGCCCACCTCCACCTGCGGTGCGTCGAGCAGCAGGTACTCGCGTCCCGGCGTGATCAGCAGCAGGCATCCTGGCTCGACACCGGTCTGCACGATGCCGCGCACAAGCACCTCCTCGCCCTCCGACGGTGAGGCAGGCGGCGGAGAAGTCGTGAGCTCGCCGGATTCACTTGGTGGATTCGCCTCACCCCCACAAGCGCCCACCAGGGCGAACGCGGCCACAATCAAGGTGACTGCCGCTCGCACAGCCGACTCCTCTCCGCTTGCGGTCGTGCCGGGCAACCGTTGGGTTCCCTGCGGACCTTCCTGGCAACCACGCCTTTGTCCGTTCGTGACCGCGTGCGGATTCGCCGACAGCCAGGCTGGGTAGCCATCCGCCGTGCCTTCCCGACTGAGCGTGTTGAACCGTGGCCACGGCCGTATTGTTCGTCGCGGGCTGCACCGGCGAGCAGCAGGACACTCCGGGCCAGTCGGTGGGCGAACCCGGCAACAGCGCGCAGGCCCCCGAGGACTCCGGCTACGCCGACCTGGTGGAGCGCGTGGAACCCAGTGTGGTCACCGTGCGTACCTCCGCCGACGGCATCGGCAGCGGTGTTGTGTTGCGCGACAACATCGTTATCACGAACCAGCACGTGGTCACCGATCAACGCCAGGTCACCCTCACCTACGCCGACGGAACCGAGTCGGGCGCGACCGTGCTCGCGACCGACCGGGTCACCGATCTCGCGGTGCTGCGCACCGAGCGCGGTGGCCTGCCCGTACCCGAGTTCCGCGAGCAGCTACCGCGGCCGGGCGAGCGAGCGGTCGCCATCGGCAGTCCACTCGGCTTCGAAAACTCGGTCACCGCGGGCATCGTGTCCGGGCTGCACCGAGAGATTCCCGGATCGGCGGCACAGAGCCGGTCGCTGGTGGATCTGATTCAGACCGACGCCTCGATCTCCCCCGGCAACTCCGGCGGCGCGCTGCTGGACGCCGAGGGGCGCGTCATAGGCATCAACGAGGCCTACATCCCGCCGAGCGCGGGCGCGGTGTCGCTCGGCTTCGCCATCCCCACGTCGACGGTGCTCGACACGACAGCCGAACTACTCGAAGACGGCACGGCCACGCACCCCTACCTCGGGCTGTCGCTGGGCAGGCTCACCGAGTCGATCAGGCAACAACTCGGTATCCAGACCAGGGAGGGCGCCCTCGTCGTTGGCGTTGAGCGGGGCAGCCCCGCGGCGGACGCGGGCCTGCGACGAGGCGATGTGCTGGTGCGCTTCGGCGACGCAGGCATCGGCAGCGTCGAAGAGCTGCTGACGGCGCTTCGCCGCAGCGAACCCGGCCAGCGGGTGCCGGTCGAGTACGTGCGCGACAACCAGCGGCAGCAAACCACCATCACCATCGGTTCCCGGGAGGGATGAAGGGAGAGGTCATGAGCACGGCGGAACGCGAGGACCTGATCGGCGTGATCGTGCGGGACCACAGGGACGTGGAACAGGTGTTCTCCGAACTAGAGGACCGCACCGCCGACCCGAAGCGGCGCAGGGAGCTGGCCGACCACGTGATCGCCGAACTCGTCCGCCACTCGGTCGCCGAGGAGCAGTACCTGTATCCCGCGGCACGCAAGCACCTTTCCAACGGTGACGAGATCGCCGATCACGAGATCGAGGAGCACTCCCAGGCCGAACTCCTGATGAAACAGCTGGAGGGTCTCGACGCGACGGACCCGAAGTTCGACCAGCTACTCGGCAACCTCATGGACTCGATCCGGCACCATGTGGAAGACGAGGAAACCGACCTGCTTCCCAAGCTCGAGTCCGTGATGGACGAACAAGAGCTGGTGTCGCTTGGGCGGAAAGTGACGAAGGCGAAGCGAACCGCACCCACCCGGCCGCACCCGCAGGCGCCGGACAAGCCACCTGCGAACCGAATCCTCGCGCCGGGCGCCGGAATGATCGACAGGATGCGCGACAAGCTCGAGGGCAGGCGGACCTGACCCCAGCGCCGCGCCTGGATCGCCGAGGCCGGGCCCCGGAACCGCCGGGCCCGGCCTCGGGCTTTCGCCTCACGGCTTGCGGGCGACACCGCCTGTCATAAACCGCACGCCGACGGTCGTCGCGTCGGTGACGATCTCGTCCGGCCGCCACAACGGAAGCGGCACCAGCCCGGGGCTCAGCAGTTCGAGGCCGTCGAAGAACCGAGCCAGCTCCTCAGCTGTGCGCACCCTGCCCGTGCCGAGTTGGGACAGCAGCACCCGTTCCAACTCCTCGCTCTCGGGTGAGTCGCCGAGCCTGGTGAAGTTGGTGATGAAGAAGAACGAGCCGGACGGCACGGCCTCGCGCAACGCGGTGACGATTCCCTGCGGGTCCTCCTCATCCAGGATGTGGTGCAGAATCCCGCACAGCATGACGCACACCGGCTTCTCGAAGTCGATCATCGCCCGCACCTGGGGGTGATCGAGGACCTCGCGGGGCTTGCGGATGTCGGCCGTCACCACGGTGGTGTTCTCGTTGTCCTGCAGGATCGCCCTGCCGGTCGCGAGCACGATCGGGTCGATGTCGACGTAGACGACCCGCGCCTCGGGGTTGGCCTCCTGAGCCACCTCGTGGGTGTTGCGCACCGTGGGCAGTCCGGAACCGAGGTCGAGGAACTGCGTGATGCCCTCCTCGGTGGCGAGGTAGCGCACAACGCGATGCAGGATCGCTCTGTTGTGCAGGGCGATCTCCTTGAGCTCCGGCATGACGGCAAGGCTTGCCTCGGCGACCTGCCTGTCGATGGCGTAGTTGTCCTTGCCGTCCAGCATCACGTCGTAGACGCGGGCCGCGGTCGGAACACCATCGTCCAGTACGACGATCTCCGAATCGTTGTTGTCGGCGTTGTCTGTGGACATGCGGGTCGAGCTCCCCTCGAGCAAGGTTGGAAACCTCCGACATCGTATCCACCTCGCCACTGTGGGTCATCCAGCCGGGTTACCACCAGCCCACCCGCACGTTTCGCACCGGCCTTCGCACGTCAGGCAGCGTCCGGATGCTCCTCGACGAACACCTCGCGGCAACCCCTACTACAGAAGGCGTACCTGACGCCCCCGTGCTCGGCCGTTCCCGCCGCGTGCTGCCACGGCACCGTCATGCCGCAAACCGGGTCGAAGCCCTTCTCCGGAGGCAGGTCGCTCGGCGGCTTCGGTGACTCGCGGTGCGACTTGGTGATGAGCTTGACGATGTCGTTGCCACTCAGCGGCTTACCGAACGCTCCAATAGAACCGTCCGCGACACCCACCACGTGAATCCATGCGTGCGGCTCCTCGTACAGCCGCTCGCCGCCGTCGATCTCGGCGAGAATGCCGGTCATGGTTTTGATCAGGTGTGCGCTGGTTTCCTGCAGCCACGCGTGCGGCACGGTCGCGCGCACGACGAACCTCGACGGCTGCCCCTCACCGATGCGTTGTCCAGCTACGAACCACGCATCCGCTTCGTGGAAGGCGAGTTGAAACAACCCTCGCGCCGCCCGCAGCACTTCCTCCGGCGCGGCTGCCTCGGCGCCGTCCTCGCCCTGACCGGTCATCTGCTCGATGAACCGGGTGTTGATTCGCTCCCGCTGCCGCTCGGTAAGTGAACCGCTGGTGGTCAAGACCTCGACGAACATCATGATGTGCTCCCTTGTTCCGAGTCGAACTGTCACCAATGCTGCTCGCCGACATGACCTGCCCGCGTCGCGCAGGCGAAGGCTTCCCGACCACGCCGGGCGCAGAAGTGCGACCCAGCCACTACGCCGGGGGAAGTACGCCGCTCGGCCAACGACCCGCGGCCGGAATCGGGCTAGTGTTCGGCTATGGACCCGATCCGGGGTCGGCGGTCCGACCTGCTCGATGCCGCGCTCGCCGTGGGCGTCACCGCGCTGGTCCTGGCGGACGCGCTGCTGGGGCAGGCACGACTGGCACCACTGGACTACGCACTGCTGTTCACCGGTTCGCTGGTGATCGCCGTGCGGGCACGCTTCCCGCGCACCGTGTTACTGGTGAGCTTGGTGCTGGGACTGGCGTACCTGTCACGCGTGGAACCGGGTGCCATCGCCGGCGTGCCGGTGCTGATCGCGATTTACACCGCCGTCAGCGTCGGGCACCGAGTGTGGGGTATCGCGGTCGTGGTGCCGCTGATGGTGTTCTCCGTGCTGGACAACCTCGCCGCCGAGGGCGGCACGTTCACGGCAGCGGCGATCCAGGACGCCATCCTGCCGGTGGGCTGGTTCTTCGCCGCGCTGGTGCTCGGTGAGGTCACCCGGCATCGCCGGGCCTACCTGCGGCAGGCTGAGCAACGGGCTGACGAGGCGCTGCGAACCCGGGAGGAGGTGGCTCGCCGCCGCGCGGAGGAGGAACGCGTGCGTATCGCCCGCGAGCTGCACGACTCGCTCACCCACCAGATCTCGATCATCAAGTTGCAGGCGGGTGTCGCCATACACCTGGCGAGAAAACGCGGCGAGGACATCCCAGAGGCGCTGCTCGCGATACAGCACGCCAGCGCAGAGGCGAGCAAGGAGCTGCGGGCGACACTGGAAGTACTGCGCGACGACGTGATCACTGGCGGCACCCACGGCCTCGCGGCCCTGCCCGCACTCGTCGAGCAGGCCGCCGCCGCGGGCGTCACGGCGAAGGTGTCCATCGACGGCCACACCAGTGAACTGCCCTCCGATGTCGACACGGCCGCATATCGCATCGTGCAGGAAGCGCTCACCAACGTCGCCCGCCACGCGGGCTCCGGCGAGGCATCGGTGAAGGTTGGGTTCGGTGCCAAGGAACTCATCCTCCGAATCGACGACAACGGGTCCGCGGACCCGCGCGAACCGCCGGTGCCCGGTGTCGGCCTGCTCGGCATGCGCGAACGCGTGACTGCCCTGGGCGGGCGGTTGAGCGCGGGTGCTCGCCCCGGCGGCGGGTTCACCGTGGAGGCCGCGCTGCCGTTGGAAGGAAAGCTCGCGTGATTCGAGTCGTGCTGGTGGACGACCAGGCGCTGATCAGGGGCGGGTTCCGCGCGCTGCTCGACGCGGAGGACGGCATCGAGGTCGTCGGCGAGGCCGCCGACGGCAGAGCCGGATTCGACCTCGTCACGGCCACTCTGCCGGACGTCGCCCTCGTCGACATCCAGATGCCCGTGCTCGACGGGATCGAGCTGACCAGACTCATCGCGGCCGACGAACGGCTCGACGGGGTTCATGTGGTGATCCTGACCAACTACGGCTTCGACGAGTACGTGTTCAACGCACTCAGGGCGGGAGCGGGCGGGTTCCTGGTCAAGGACATCGACCCCGACGACCTGCTGCACGCCGTCCGCGTCGCGGCCAGGGGTGACTCGTTGTTGGCTCCTTCCGTGACCCGCAGGTTGATCAGTGAGTTCGTGTCCAGACCACCGTCGGGCTCGTCGGCGAGGACCCTCGACGTACTGACCAACCGGGAGCGGGAGGTCGTCGCCCTCGTGGCGCGCGGCCTTTCCAACGTCGAGATCGCCGAACACATGGTGATCAGCCCTACGACGGCGAAGACCCATGTCAGCAGGGCGATGGTGAAACTGCACGCGCGTGACCGCGCACAGTTGGTGGTGCTTGCCTACGAATCCGGGCTCGTCACGCCCCGCAACGTGTGATCGGCGTTCGCGGATCTTTCCGCGAAGCTGTTCGGAAACGGGAAGAACACACTAGGTTGGAGTGATGGCCGACAGCGAATTACCACCCGAGGTGGCGGTACGTTCTCGACCCTCTCGGGGCGGGGGCGAGGCGCCGCTGACTCGGGAACGGATCGTGAACGAGGCGGTGGCGCTGCTGGACGAGGAAGGGTCCGCTGGGCTGACCATGCGCAAGCTCGCCCAACGCCTGCGACACGGGCCGACGACGCTGTACTGGCATGTCCAGACCAAAGACGACGTGCTCGATCTCGCGCTGGACGCGATCTTCGCCGAGGTGGTACTCCCGCCGGAGAGTCAGGACTGGCGCGCCGACCTGGTGGCGCTGCTCACCCAGTGGCGGGCGGTAATGGTTCGCCACCCGTGGTCGGCGACCATGGTGGAGCGGCCCATGCTCGGCCCGAACGTATTGGCACGAACCGAGTTCTTGCACCGGGCGGTGCTGCGGGCGGGGCTGCTCGGCCCGCGACTGATCACCGCCGTGCACGGGCTGGCCAACTACGTGATCGGCTCGGCACTTTCCGAATCGCAGTGGAGGCTGCGGGGCGACAACGCGCGGGACTCCGCCGCCGCCTACCTGTGGACCGAGCGCGAGCGGTACCCCACGCTCGTGGAACAGGGCTACCTGACCGAACACGACTGGGACGCCAGCTTCACGGAAGGGCTTGGCTACCTGCTCGATGGCATGCAGGGTCGGGCACGTCGCGAGGGCCAGGCGTAACCAGCTCTGTCCCGTTAGGACTCCTCGCACGGGTCTCGACGCGAGGCGGACCCGGTGCGCGCGGCGCGCGTGCCCGGCTAGAGTGCGGGACATGAGACGTCCGAAGTCGCCCCTGCCGCAGCGCCACGGGCTCGACGCGGCCCGGCTGCGGCTGCCCGCGGCCGGGCCGTGGGCGACCGTGCGTGACCACCTCGTAGACCGGCTGCCACGACTGGAGCCGCACCGTATCGACGAGATGCTGCGGCAGGAGCGCATCGTCGGACTCGATGGCCCGATCACCCAACGCACTCCGTTCCAGCCGAACGCGCTGATCTGGTTTCATCGCGACCTGCCCGCCGAGGTGCCCGTGCCGTTCGACATCGGCATCGTGCACCGCGATGACGATCTGGTCGTCGTGGACAAGCCGCACTTCATGGCCACCATTCCACGAGGGCAGCACGTGCTGGAGACCGCGCTGGTGCGGCTGCGTCGCGACCTCGGGCTGCCAGAGCTGAGCCCGGCACATCGGCTGGATCGGGGTACCGCGGGCTTGGTCATGTTCGTCACCCGCAGGCAGCTACGGGCTCCGTACCAGAACCTGTTCCGCGATCGGGCCGTCCGCAAGGAGTACGAGGCGATCGCGCCGTACAACCCCGCTGTCGAGCTGCCGGTGACGGTACGAAGCCGCATCGTCAAGGAGCGCGGGGTCCTGAAGGCGATGGAGGTCCCGGGCGACTTCAACGCCGAGACGCGGGTCGAACTCGTGGAGCATCGTGACGGGCTCGGCCGCTACCGGCTGCTGCCCGCGACCGGCAGGACACACCAGCTACGCGTGCACATGAACTCGCTGGGGTTGCCCATCCTCGGCGACACCTTCTATCCGGAGCTGACCGAAACCACTCTCGGCGACTTCACCCGCCCGCTGCAACTGCTCGCCAAGGTGCTCGAGTTCACCGACCCGGTCTCGGGCCTACCCCGCCGGTTCGAAAGCCTGTCGACGCTGCGCGCGTGGGACGACTACGCCGCCTGGGCTGCCGGACCCACCTCACCCTGACTACCCGCGAGTCCCCCGCACACATCCGCGAGTCCCCGCACCCGCGCGGAGGTGTTCTCCAAGCGCGAGTAGCAGACTGCCCGCCCCGAGACCGTGACCACGGACTTGCCGCAGCCGACGTTCGTGGCAGGCGGACGTGGGACGCGACCGAGGTGCGGTAACAGGCGGGCTGTCGGTCTGTGTCCCACCTCCCGGAACTGCTGTCGGCCGGTTACCAGTTCGCCGACACTTTCGCCCCACTGCACGTCCGATACCGATCTCCCGCGGAAACCGGTGAGTCCTGCGCTCCCGTCGCGAGGTACCTAGATCACCAGCGCCGACCGAAGCGCGAACTCGCAGGCGAGAACGCAGAACTCGCAGGCGAGAACGCAGAACTCGCAGGCGAGAACGGGGGACTCGCGGCGGGGCGTCAGCCGCGCTCGATGAGGTGGCCGACCACGTCCGGGCCCGGGTGGGCGGAGCCGGAACCGTCCCTGCGGTTGTCCACCTCCGGGAGTTCGACCGGGTCGCCGTTCTTCATCGCGCCGGCGGGCCGGGGCCCGATCCAGGCCACGGCAAGCCCCGCCTCGCCCTTGAGGAAGCGCTGTGCCCGCACCCCACCGGTCGCGCGGCCCTTGGCCGGGTATTCCGCCAACGGCGTCACCTTCACGCTCGAACCGGTCGCCGTCACCACCATCGGTTCACCGTGCTCGGCATCGTCGGTGCGTACCGCGCCGAAGAACACCGCCTCCGCGTCGGCGGGCAGGTTGATTCCCGCCACACCTCCGCTTCGCAGGCCCTGCGGGCGCACCAGCGAAGCCGCAAATCGCAGCAGCGAGGCCTGCGACGACACGAACGTCAGCGTCTCATGGCCGTCGGTCAGCCACGTGGCACCCACCACCTCGTCGCCGTCCTTGAGGGTGATCACGTCGAACTCGTCGGCGCGCACCGGCCACTCCGGGGCACACACCTTCACAACACCGCGCCGGGTGCCGAGCGCCAGGCCCGGCGAGGATTCGGCCTGTTCGCCCAGTGGCGCCAGTCCGACTACCCGCTCCCCCTTGTCCAGCGGGACGAGTTCCGGTGCGGCCACCCCACCCCGCAGGGAGACGGTGCCCGCCTGCTCCGGCAGCACCGGCAGCGGCAACACTTCGGTCTTGAACGCCCTGCCCTTGCTGGTGACCAGCAGGACTTGGCCTCGAGCCGTCGTGTGCACCACGGCGGCGACCGCGTCGTGCCTGGCGCGACCGCTTCGGCGCCGACCTTCGGTCACCTCCTCGGACTCGGCCGCCGTCCTGGCAACCAACCCGGTGGCGGACAGGATCACCTGGCACGGATCGTCGGCGACCTCGAGCGGCCCCGCGGGCTTGGACGCCGCCAGCACCTCTTTCAGGTCACCGTCGATGAGCGCGGTGCGCCGCTCGGTCGGGAAGTCCTTGGCAACCTTCGCCAACTCCTTCGACACCACCTTCTTCAGCACCGCGTCGTCCTCGAGGATCGTGGTGAGTTCGGCGATCTCCTGGCGGAGCCGCTCCTGCTCCTCCTCCAGTTCGAGCTTGTCGTACTTGGTGAGCCTGCGAAGCGGCGTGTCCAGGATGTAGGTGGCCTGGATCTCCGACAGCTTGAAGCGCTTCATCAGGCCCTCCTTGGCGGCCTGCGCGTTCTCGCTGCCTCGGATGAGCCGGATGACCTTGTCGATGTCGAGCAACGCCTTGAGCAGGCCCTCGACCAGGTGCAACCGCTCCTCCCGCTTGCGGCGGCGGTACCTGGTCCTGCGCGTGACCACCTCGTAGCGGTGCGCGAGAAACACCTCGAGCAACTGCTTGAGGCCCAGTGTCTGGGGCTGCCCGTCAACGAGCACGAGGTTGTTGATCCCGAACGACTGCTCCAGCGGCGTGAGCCGGTACAGGTCGGCAAGCAACGCCTGCGGGTTGACCCCGACCTTGCACTCGATCACCAGCCGGGTGCCGTTCTCGCGGTCGGTGAGGTCCTTCACGTCGGCGATGCCGGTCAGCCGCTTGGACTTGTTGACCTCGTCGGTGATGCGCTCGATCACCTTCTCCGGCCCGACGCCGTAGGGCAGCTCGGTGACCGTGATGCCCTGTCTGCGGCTGCCCTCGATGGGGCCGGTCTCCACCTTCGCGCGCATCCGGACAACACCCCGCCCGGTCTCGTAAGCCCTGCGGACCTCGTCCAGGCCGAGCAACTGGCCGCCGGTTGGCAGGTCAGGGCCGGGGACGAACTCCATCAGCTTGTCCAGTGAGGCGCCAGGGTGGTTGATGAGCCATCGCGCCGCCGCGATCACCTCACCGAGGTTGTGCGGGATCATGTTGGTCGCCATCCCGACGGCGATTCCCGAGGTGCCGTTCACCAGCAGGTTCGGAAACGCGGCAGGCAGCACGGAAGGCTCGGCCAGCGAACCGTCATAGTTCGGCCGATAGTCCACTGTGTCCTCGCCGAGTTCACCGACGAGCAGCATCGCCTCCGGCGACATCCGCGCCTCGGTGTACCTCGACGCGGCGGGGCCGTCGTCGGGGCTTCCGAAGTTGCCGTGCCCGTCCACGAGCGGCACGTTCATCGAGAAATCCTGCGCCAGCCGCACCATGGCGTCGTAGATGGCGCTGTCGCCGTGCGGGTGGTAGCGACCCATCACGTCACCGACCACTCGCGACGACTTCACGTACGCGTGGTTGGGCCGGTAACCGTTCTCGTGCATCGAGAACAGGATTCGGCGGTGCACCGGTTTCAACCCGTCCCGCGCGTCGGGCAGCGCGCGCGAGTGGATGACCGAGTACGCGTATTCCAGGTAGGAGTCCTCGATCTCGGTCTTGACCGGGTTGTCGAAGACCCGCGCGCCCGCGTGGTCGAAGGCCGCCGGGTCGACCCTGGTCATCGTGCTCTTACGCCGTGCCATGGTGTGTGTGCTCCTGTGCTTCTCAGATGTCGATGGCGGCCTGGTCAACCCGCTCGGCGGAAGCGACGAGCCAGTTGCGCCTCGGCTCCACCTTCTCGCCCATGAGCAGCTCGAGTGCCGCCTCGGCGGCATCGACGTCGTCGAGGGTGATGCGGCGAACGGCCCTGGTGGCCGGGTTCATGGTGGTTTCCCACAGCTCGTCGGCGTCCATCTCGCCGAGTCCCTTGAACCGGGGCACCGGCTTGACCACCTGCTTGCCCGCCTTCTCCAACTCGGAGACCTTGGCCTCCATCTCCCGCTCGGTGAAGGTGTAGTGGGTCTGCTGGTTCCGGCCCTTCGTCACGATCTTGTGCAACGGCGGCATCGCCGCGTAGAGCCTGCCCTCCTCGATCACCGGCCGCATGTACCTTGCGAACAGGGTGATCAGCAGGGTTCGGATGTGAGAACCGTCGACGTCGGCGTCGGCCATCAGGATGACCCTGCCGTAGCGCATCGTCGACACGTCGAACGTCCTGCCCGTGCCCGCCCCGAGCACCTGCACGATCGAGGCGATCTCGGCGTTCTTCAACGCGTCACCGAGCCCGGCCTTCTGCACGTTGAGAATCTTGCCGCGCAACGGGAGCAGCGCCTGGTACTCCGAGACCCGCGCCATCCGCGCCGAACCGAGCGCGCTGTCACCCTCCACGAGAAACAGTTCGCTGCGCGCCACTCCCGTCGTGCGGCAGTCCACGAGCTTGGGCGGCATGGCCGCGCCCTCGAGCGCGGTCTTGCGCCGTGCGGCGTCCTTCTGCTGTTTCTGCGCGATGCGGACCCGCGAGGCATCGACGATCTTCTGTAGCACCGTCTTGGCCTCGGATTTGGTCCTGCGGTTCTCCGTCCACGCCTTGATGTGTTTCTCGACGATTCCCTGGATCACTTTGGTGATCCCCGCGGTAGACAGCTCGTCCTTGGTCTGGGAAGTGAACTGCGGCTCGGGAATCCGCACATGGATGACCGCGGTCATCCCCTCGCAGATGTCGTCAAGGGTCGGCGGGTCCTCCTTCGGCTTGAGCAGGCCGCGCGTCTTGGAGATCGCGTCGTGCACCGCCCGCACCAGGGCACGCTCGAATCCCTTGCGATGTGTGCCACCGTGCACGTTGCGGATCGTGTTGGTGAAGCACTCCACCGTGCGCTCGTAGCCGGTTCCCCAGCGCAACGCCACCTCCACCTCGGCCTTGCGCTCTACATTGGACTTCATGACGCCGTTCTCGTCGGCGGCGTTCTCCTTGTAGGTACCCTCACCATTCACCAGCAGGATGCCCGAGACGGGCTTGTCCCCCGCGGGTGCGAGGAACTCGACCATGTCGGCGAGCCCGTTCGGGAAGTGGAACGTCTCCTCGTTGATGGTGGCGTCGGTGGCGGTGCGCAGCACGTAGGTGAGGCCGGGCACGAGAAACGCGGTGTGCCTCAGCTTGGTACGCACGGTTTCCAGATCCAGCGCAGCGCCCGACTCGAAGTACCGGGAGTCGTGCCAGTACCGGATGGTGGTGCCGGTGGACTCGCCGCGCTTCATCTTGCGCACCAGCCGCAGGCCGGACTGCCGCGTGAAGCGCGCTTTCGGGCCAGGCCCGTCGAAGACACCGGGCACCCCGCGCGCGAACGACATCTCGTGTACCTTGCCGCCCTGCTTGACCGTCACGTCGAAGCGCAGCGACAACGCGTTGACCGCGGATGCTCCGACGCCGTGCAGGCCGCCGGACGTCTTGTAGCCGGACCCACCGAACTTCCCGCCCGCGTGCAGCCGCGTCAACACCAGTTCGACGCCGGAAAGGCCCGACTTGCCGTGCACGCCGGTGGGGATGCCCCTTCCGTCGTCCTCGACCTCCACGCTGCCGTCGGCGTGCAAGGTCACGACAACCCTGCTGGCGTGACCCGCGACCCCTTCGTCGGTGGAGTTGTCCACGATCTCGGTGAAGAGGTGGTTGACGCCCCGGCTGTCGGTGGACCCGATGTACATACCGGGTCGCTTGCGGACCGCTTCCAAACCCTCGAGGTGGGTCAGGTCGTCGGCCCCGTAGAGGGTCTCGGCCGAAGCAGTCACAGGGTCGCTCGCTCCCAGAATCGTCATCTGCCCAGTGGTGGCGCTGGCGCGCGGCGCGCGGTTCTACACGCGGCCAACGAACCAGCGTAGTGCAGGGTATAGGGCTCACCTGACATTTCGACGGTCGCCGTCCGCGCGACGCGCGGGTGAGCTGTGACCGGATTCACGCCTTGCCGAACTCCGCTCGCACTCCAAGCAGCCGGACGGGTCGATCCAGCTGGAAGCGGCCGAACACCTCCATCGCGGCACGCTCGATCATCGCGCTGTCGTTGGTGGGCTCCGGCAGTGTCACGCTGCGTGTCGTGGTGATAAACGGTGCGAAGCGGACCTTGACCGCCACGCGTGCAGCGGGCCTGCCCTCCAGTTCCGCGTCCTTGGCGACCCGCCCGGCAAGCGCCAGCAGGTGCTCACGCAGTTCCTCGCGATCACTGATGTCGTACTGGAACGTCGTTTCCCTGCTGCGCGAACGCGGCTCATGCCCGGTCGCGGTCACTTCGCGATCGCCTGCTCCGTGCGCCAGCGCACGCAGGTACGGCCCCATGGTGGGGCCGAACCGTGTCGCCAGCTCGCCCGGATCGGCCGCCGCGAGCGCGGCCACCGTGGTGATCCCCAGCTCGGCGAGTTTGGCCGTGGTCTTCACGCCGACGCCCCACAGTGCGTCCGGCGATCGGTGTGCCATCACCGCTGTCCAGTTGTGCCTGGTCAGCCGATAGGTGCCCGCAGGCTTGGCGAAGCCGGTCGCGAGCTTGGCGCGGTGTTTGTTGTCGCCGATCCCCACCGAGCACGCCAGCCCGGTCTCCTCGGCCACGGCGCTTCGCACCGATTCCGCCAGCGCTTCGGGGTCTTCGGTGCGCACGCCGAGGAACGCCTCGTCCCAGCCCAGCACCTCAACCACGACCGGGAACCGGCGCAGCACCGCCATGACCCGCTCTGAAACTTCCTGGTAGGCGGGCGGGTCGGAGGGCAGAAACACCGCGTCGGGACACCGCTTGGCCGCCGTGCGCAGCGGCATGCCCGAGTGGACGCCGAACTCCCTGGCCTCGTAGGAGGCGGTGGCGACGACGGCGCGCCGCGTGGTCTCTCCCGTGCCACCGACGATCACCGGCTTTCCCCGCAGTTCGGGATGCCTCGCGATCTCGACCGCCGCGATGAACTGGTCGAGATCCACGTGCAGTACCCAGTCCGTTATGGACACAGCGGACACCTCCGCAGTATGCGCCGCGATCGCCCGGCGCGGCCAGTGGCCGACGCCGGAAAGAGAAGACGAATAGGCACCCGAGCTGCGGGGGTACCCCCTCCGTGAACGAACGACGAGCGAACAACAGGAGTGATCGAAATGGCCCAGCTGGTACGTGAGGTCATGACGGCGCAGCCGGTGACGATGCCGAGCGACACGCCGGTGCGGGATGCCGCGCGCAAGATGCGCGACAACGACATCGGTGACGTGCTGGTGGTCGACAACGGCGAGCTGCGTGGCATCGCCACCGACCGTGACATCGTGGTGCGTGCTCTCGCCGACCGCGACGACCTTTCCACCGTCCGTATCGGCGAAGTATGCAGCGAGCGACTGGTGACGGCCACACCAAACGAGGAAGTCGACAACGCTATCGCCAGGATGCGCGAGCACGCCGTGCGGCGGGTCCCGGTCGTCGATGGTGGCAAGGCGGTGGGGATCCTCTCCATCGGCGACGCGGCGATGGAGAAGGACCCCGGGTCGGCGCTCGGCGACATCAGCGCCGCCAGCGGTAACCGCTGATCGGGCTGGTACCCGGTGCGGACCTAGAGTCGGCGACGTGTCGATCCGAGAACTTCTCGTGCTGGGTACCGGCAGCCAGGTCCCCAGCAGAGCCCGAAACCACAACGGGTATCTGCTGCGCTGGGACGCCGAGGGCTTTCTTTTCGATCCCGGCGAGGGCACCCAGCGCCAGCTGGCCTTCGCCGGGTCCTCGGTGAGTGCCATCACGCGGATCTGCATCACGCATTTCCACGGTGACCACTGCCTTGGGCTGCCCGGCATCGTGCAGCGGCTCTCGCTGGACCAGGTCGCACGGGTACACGCGCACTTCCCTGCATCGGGAACCGAGTTCTTCGAACGGCTTCGGCACGCCAGCGTGTTTCACGAGACCACCGAGATGATCCAGGAGCCGGTGCACGCAGACGGCGTCCTCGCCACAGGTGCGTTCGGCAAGCTGGAAGCACGCAGGCTTGATCACAAAGTGGAGGCGTTCGGTTACCGCCTGGTGGAGCCGGACAGCCACAACATGGTGCCCGCACTGCTCGAGCGCCACGGCATCAGCGGACCCGAGGTGGGAAGGCTCGGCCGGGACGGCAGCGTCCGGATCGGAGAGAAGACGGTGGCCCTTTCGGAGGTCAGTGCCGTGCGCAGGGGGCAGAAGGCCGCGTTCGTGATGGACACCCGGCTGTGCGACGCGGTGTTCGCTCTCGCGGAGGACGCCGATCTGCTGGTGATCGAGTCGACCTTTCTGGAGCATGACGCGAACCTGGCGCGCGAGTACGGCCACCTGACGGCGAAACAGGCCGCCCGGGTCGCGGCAGAGAGCGGCGTGCGCAGGCTGGTGCTGACGCACTTCTCGCAGCGCTACGAGGACCCGACCCTGTTTCGTGACGAGGCGGCCGAAGTATTCGGTGGCGACGTGGTTGCCGCGCGTGATCTGATGAGGATCGCGGTTCCAAAACACACCCGGCCGGAATAGCCCTGGCCGGACGCGCGTTGATTTTTCGGTTACCTGATCTGGTTGCGAGGAAGGAGGCGGCACGCCTTGGACAAGTATGACTGGCGGCACCGTGCCGCCTGCCGTGACGAGGACCCGGAACTGTTCTTTCCGGTATCCGATGTAGGACCAGGGGCGGTGCAGACAGAACGTGCCAAGGCGGTGTGCGCAAGCTGCCCCGTTCGCGCCCGCTGCCTGGAATACGCGCTGGAGAACGGCCTCGACTACGGCATCTTCGGCGGTATGACAGAGCGTGAGCGCCGAGAACTCACGCGCGAGCACCGGCGACGGGCGGGCGACCCGAAAGCGGCCTGAGAAATTCACGTCGCCGTCGCCGGGAACATCGGCGACAACGTCGGTGTTGAACTGAATGGCGATACGCACCTTGTCCCCCGGGCCGCATCCCTTTTCGCCTTCGCGGAATACCGTTCGGCTGGAACCGCGTCGAGCCTTTCGCCGAGAGGCGACAGTGCGTATCGGCCACCGATGAGGGGCTCCGCCGACCACGGTCCGCGGAGCCCCTCGTCATGTTTGTCGACCGGGTAGTCCCCACGCAGGGCCCCTCTCGCCAGCACCGGGTGGTGCCGGGTAGGGTGCCCGGCGATTCGATTACAGCTATGCAACGACGCGACAACACATGTGAATCGCCCTGTCCGCTGGGGCCGGTGTTGCCGATGCCGAACGGTCTCGTCACTCCTGCCCACGGCGCACGGGAACGACAGCAACGGGAGACGGCGTGACCGACGTGCAGCACGACGACCAGGGCCAGGGCGCGTTCAACGCGGCTACCGGCCGCAGCCTCGAAAGCGACCACGGCAAGCCGCGCTACCTGGAGTACCAGCGCGAACTCATCCGCCCGTACTGCGGCCGATCGGTACTGGAAGTGGGCGCCGGACTCGGTGAGTTCGCCGGCGGCTTCACCGACAGGGAACGCTACGTGGTCACCGATGTGGACCCGGAAGCCGTGCAGAGCATGAAATCCCGGTTCGCCGATCGTCCCGAGGTCGAGGTGCAACAGTTCGACATCGACGGTCAGACGACACTGACACCGCCTGTGGAGACGTTGCTGGCCATCAACGTGCTCGAACACATCGAGGACGACGCGGGCGCGCTTCGGGGTCTTTCCCGCTCGTTGACGGCGGGTGGCAACATAATCCTGTTCGTGCCCGGCTACCAGCAGCTCTACGGGGAGTTCGACCGGATCGTCGGGCACTTCCGCCGCTACAGCCCGAACACGGTCAGCGACGCGGTGAGCCGAGCGGGCCTTGAGGTGGTCGTTGCTCGCCCTGTGAACTTCCTCGGTGCCTTCGCCTGGTGGGCGGCGGTGCGCAAGGGTGGCGCCAGCGCGCCCAACCGCAAGCTGGTTTCGGTGTACGACCGCATGGTGGTCCCGGTGACCAAACGCATCGAGAAGCTGGTCCGAGTGCCGTTCGGGCAGTCGATCCTCTGCGTGGCGCGCAAGCCGGAAAACTGAGCGGTCGCGGACGCGACCCCGGTCGCGCCGGGGGCATCCGTCGAGAAGTCAGCACGGTATGTCGCAGCGCGTGGGCATGCGCTGCGACATGCCCGCTCAGGACCTCACCCGGGCAGCACTGCCGAAACCGCCACAGCTCACTCGGCGTGCGGGTAGCCGACCATGACTTCGGATTCCTCGTCCCAGAACAGGCCGAAGCCCGCGTAGTCGCTGAAGGGCACCGCGGAGTGCTCGCTCTCGCTGACCTGGCCGGTGGAAAGATTGACGGCCACCGGCGTCTCGGCATAGGTGCCGCCGGGAGCGACCCCGAAGGCGACCCCGTCGTCGGTCACCCCGGTGAGATACACGGGCTTGTCCCGATCGGTTTCCTCGAAACAGTGGCCGGTGCCCTGTTGAAGGTCGAAGGCCAGGTAGTCGAAGACGAGATAGCGTCGCTGCGCGGACAGCGACGAGCCACCGGCGTCGGAGCCACCCATGCCGCGCGACGGTTCGCAACCGACCTCGGCCACGATCTTTCCGGTAGCGGAGTCCAGCACCGCCCATGATTCCCGGCCCTTGACCTCGTCGTACCAGTTGGCGACCAGGAGATCCTCCTCGACCGCAGCGACGAAGACCTCGCCATTTCCACTTGGGGTGAGGTCACCGCTGTACCAGGCTCGGGGCACCCAGTAGTGCGCGCGTCGGTCCTTTCTCGCGGTCGTCAGCAGCGGCCCCTGAGAAGTCACCGCGACCGCCTCGGTCGTGCTGCAAATGGTGCACGCGCCCTCGGGGGGCTCCAGTTCGCTCAGGTCGTACTCCTTGGTCGCGCCGGTGGCCGGGTCCACCGTGAGCACCACGTCGTCCTTCGCCCCGTCGTCGTACTCCACGAGCAGGCCGGCGCCACCATCGGTGACCACCCGGTTCCCTTCCAGTTCGAGGTGGTGGACGGGTTCGACTCCGTTCCCGGAGCCGCGGGCGGTGAAGATATCGATCGTGGTGATCTCCCGCCCCTTGGTGGTGACGCCCTCGTCGACGACGCCGGACGCGGTCGCGACCAGGTAGTCCCGCCCGTCAACGGCGACCGTCAACGGGTCAGGCGAGTCGGGCCCCTCGATTTTCGAGCTCTTCCAGACAACCTCGCCGCTGGTCACATCCAGCACGGTGAAGCGAAACCGCTCGCCATCGGAGCCGAAGACCGCCACCGCCTTGGAGTGCGGCAGGGGGAGTTGGGTGCCACGCAGATCGGATTCCCATCCCCGCGAGGTGTCGTACAGGTCGGGTACCGAGAGCTGGGTGCGCGGTGCGTCACCGGCCGGTGCGGGCGCCGGGCCCGCGGTGCCCTCGGCGGACCCGTCACCGAACGCGGTATCGGTTCCCCCGCCACAAGCGGCGAGCAGACCAGCGGCCGCTGTTGCCATGACCAGGCGTCCGAACGACCTCACATCGACCCCCGTCGCGAAACGAACCAGCATCCTCGGCAGCGGAGAGTATGTCAGCGCGGCATCCCTCGCGGGAGGAAACGAACAAAGCCGTCGCGCCCCGCCCACCGCGGTTAGCGCCGGCGACCGCTCAGGCCTGCTCGTCGAGCAGTTCGGCGAGCAGTCGGCGGACCCTGCGATCGATCTCGTCCCGGATGGGCCGAACTTCCTCGACGCCGAGTCCCGCCGGGTCGTCGAGCTGCCAATCCAGGTAACGCTTTCCTGGAAAGACCGGGCAGGTGTCACCACAGCCCATCGTGATCACCACGTCCGCCGCCTCGACATCCGCCGTCAACAGCTTCGTGGGCACCTGCGCGGTAATGTCCAGTCCCCACTCCGCCAGCGCGGCGGCAGCGGCCGGGTTGACCTTCTCCGCGGGCTGCGAACCCGCGGACGAAACGGTGACGCGACCCAGTGCGTAGTGCTGTAGCAGCGCGGCGGCCAGCTGCGAACGACCCGCGTTGTGGACGCAGACGAACAGCACCTCGGGACGTTTGCTCACAAGGTTCTCCTTCCGGACCGGCACCGGTCGTGCCCGGCACTGCTCGCATCAGCCTACAGTGATGTATCATCCCTCACTGATGTCAGTCACTAGTGATGTGTTGCCGGCCGAGTTGCTGCGGTTGCTCGCCGATCCGCTGCGCGCGCGCATCGTGGAACTGCTGGCACGGGAGTCGCTGTGCACGTGTCACCTGGTGGAGGAGACCGGCGCCAGCCAGACCAACATCTCCAACCACCTGCGACTGCTTCGCGACGCCGAACTGGTGAGCACCCAGCCGCACGGCCGCTACACCTACTACCGGCTACGCCCGCAGGCGCTGCGCGCGCTCGCCGACCTGCTGGCCGGACTGGCCGACACCGCCGAAGAGCACACACAGCTCAGGAGGTCCTGCCCGTGAGTCAGACCGTGGAGCGAGCCGCGGACACCGAACTCATCCGACGACTGTCCGTCCTGGATCGGTTTCTCCCGGTCTGGATCATCGCGGCGATGGCGGCGGGACTGCTGCTCGGCAGCGCCGTGCCAGGACTACAGGGATTGCTGGACGCGGTGAAGATCGGCCAGGTCTCGCTGCCGATCGCACTCGGGCTGCTGCTGATGATGTACCCGGTGCTGGCGAAGGTTCGCTACGACAAGCTGGACACGGTCACAAGGGACCGGCGCACCCTGCTGCTCTCGCTGGTACTGAACTGGCTGGTGGGCCCGGCCCTGATGTTCGCGCTCGCCTGGCTGCTGCTGCCCGACCTCCCCGAGTACCGTACGGGCCTGATCATCGTGGGGCTGGCGAGGTGCATCGCCATGGTGATCATCTGGAACGACCTCGCCTGCGGCGACCGGGAGGCCGCGGCCGTGCTCGTCGCGCTCAACTCGGTGTTCCAGGTGCTGATGTTCGGGGTGCTCGGCTGGTTCTACCTCGACCTACTGCCCGGCTGGCTCGGTCTGGACACCACGTCCATCAGTGTCTCGCCGTGGGAGATCGCCGCCAGCGTGCTGATCTTTCTCGGCATCCCGCTGGCGGCCGGTTACCTTTCCCGCCGCATCGGCGAGCGCACCAGGGGTCGAGCCTGGTACGAGGAGCGCTTCCTGCCCAAGATCGGCCCCGTCGCGCTGTACGGACTGCTGTTCACGATCGTGGTCCTGTTCGCACTGCAGGGCGAGACCATCACGGCGAGGCCGCTGGACGTCGCGCGGATCGCGCTGCCGCTGCTTGCCTACTTCGCCATCATGTGGGCGGGTTCCTACGCCGCGGGCAAGGCGGCGGGGCTGAGCTACCCGCGCACCACGACGCTGGCCTTCACCGCGGCGGGCAACAACTTCGAACTCGCCATCGCCGTCGCCATCGGCGTCTTCGGCGTCACCTCCGGACAGGCGCTCGCCGGTGTGGTCGGTCCCCTCATCGAGGTTCCCGTACTCGTCGCCCTTGTGTATGTCAGCCTGTGGCTTCGCAGGCGCTGGGCGGCGAAGCCGTAGCCGCGAGTACCCGTGCCGTCCCCGCGCCCGCGAAATCGCGTGCGCGGGGGCGGCTTTTCTTTTCCGCTTATCGGGTGTTCCCCGACCGGTGCACGATTCGGTTTGAATGGCCCGAGTATCGGGTATGGACGGCCGTTTTTCCTGATATAGCTGAATGATCGCGCGATTGTCCGAGTTGTGGGGACTATCACCGCGTCGTAGCGTGAGGTTTCGCGGCCGTCGGGTGTGAACGGTTGGCGACGTCAGCGACTTGACGACATTCAAGGAAACGGCGGACCTCAATTGTCTGATCGGCAATTCTTCGAGCAGCGGGCGGACACCGCCCTTGAACGTAGACAGGCACCGCTGGAGGCCTTGCTCGACGAGGCCGAGCACCTCGCCAGGGCCTGCCACGCGATGGCGGAGCGGTTCCACGCGGGCGGCAAACTGATCGTCTTCGGCAACGGCGGTGGCTCTACCGACGCACAGCACGTCTCGGTCGAGTTCGTCCATCCGGTGATCGTCGGCAAGCGTGCGCTGCCTGCGATCTCGCTGACCGCGGACGTCGCGACGATGACCGGGGTCGCCGCGAAGGTCGGCTTCGCCGAGGTGTTCGCCCACCAGCTCCGACAGCTCGCCACAGGCCATGACATCGCACTGGGACTTTCCGTCGACGGCCGCTGCGACAACGTGCTGCGTGGCCTGGAGCAGGCTCGCGAGCTCGGTCTGCTGACCGTCGCGCTGGTCGGCGGCGACGGCGGCCCCATCGCGCGGCGAAACGTCGCCGGCCACCTGCTGCGGGCTGCCTCCGACGACCCCCGCGTGGTCAAGGAGGTGCACGTGACGATGTACCACGTCCTGTGGGAGCTGGTGCACGTGTTCTTCGAGCATCCGGGTGTGCTGACCCCAGAGGTGGTGTCGTGAAGGAACCCACCGCGCACTGCTCGACGGACACCTGCGTGACGTGCTCCGACGAGGCCGTCGTGGTGCGGGTCGAACGGTTGCTGCCGGGCGGCCTCGCGATCGTCGACACCGGGCACGGACGCGAGGAGGTCAGTGTCGCGCTCGTGGACGTCAGCGAGGGAGACGAAGTGCTGGTCCACGCGAAGGAAGCCATCGGAGTACCGCGATGACCGACATGATGCGATCCCTCTACCCGTTCCTCTACTCCGGCGACGAAGCCGGCGGGGATGTCGACGCGGTACTCGCCGAGGTGAGGCAATCCACAGTAGACAAGGTCCGCGAGATCATGCGGCTGCGCGCCGAAGTGCGCCGCACGCAGGGCGCGCTGCTGGCCGAGTGCGGCGCGGCGATGGCCGACAGGTTCGCGGGCGGCGGGAGGCTGTTCTCCTTCGGCAACGGCGGGAGTTCCACCGACGCCCAGGACATCGCCACCCAGTTCATGAATCCGCCAGACGGCACCGCCGCACTGCCCGCGTTCGCGCTGACCACCGACATCGCCGTGGTGACCGCGCTGAGCAACGACGTGGGCTTCGACGTGGTGTTCTCCCGCCAGCTCGCCGCGTTCGGCAGGGAAACCGACATCGCGGTCGGGCTTTCCACAAGCGGCAACTCCAGCAACCTGCTCGCCGCCTTCGACGAGGCTCGCCGGGTGGGCATGCTGACCATCGGGATCAGCGGCAACACTGGCGGCAGGATGGCCCAACTCCACTCCATCGACTACCTGTTCACCGTGCCGTCCTCCTCCGTGCACCGCGTCCAGGAGGCGCAGACCACCATCTACCACGTACTCGCCGAGCTGGCGGCCGAGGGAAACTGATGGGCACGCAGCGGGAACCGCTCGAGCACGCCCGCGCCGTGGCCGACGCCGTGCTTTACGAGGCGTACGTGCTGCACCCCGGCCACAACCCCGCCCCGAGAAACCAGGTGCGCTGGCAGTGCGGCGTGCTCGTGCCGCCGTCCTACGCGGCCAGGGGCACCGCGGAGCCGACCTGCTGCCGCACCGAATGCCTCGCGGAGGTGGCCGCGGGTACCCGGCTCAGCCTCCACGTGCGGTTTCTGCAGGCACAGCGGCGCACCGTCGAGGCGGGTGGGCCCGGCGACTACCACGAGGTGGACTCGCTTCGGGTGGCGGGCGAGGAGTTGCCTGCCATGGACGAGGCCGTGCGCAACGAGCACCAGGTGACGCTGGCGCTGGACGACCTGTTCGACGGCACCCAAGTCGTACCCATCACCATCCGCGGCGGTGAGCGCACCAGTGTCGTGCCCGGTGGCCGCGTCGTACGACGCAAGCAACCACTGAACGCCGAGCTGCGCTGCCAGGCCGAGGCGTTCCCGGGGTTGGTGCGGCTGCGGGTGGTGCTGGCCAACACCTCTCCGGTGGACTGCTCGCAACACCGCAGGTTCGAAGCGCTGCGCCATTCGCTCGTCGCCGCCCACATCGTGCTTTCCCTGGACGGTGGCGGGTTCCTTTCCACCGACCGACCACCGCGGTGGGCCGCCGAGTACGCGGACGGTTGCGTCAACGAGCACACCTGGCCGGTGCTGGTCGGCGAGCCGGGTCGCCGCGACACCATGCTCTCCGCCCCGATCGCGCTGGCCGACTACCCCGACCCGACCCGCGGCAACCTGGCCGGTTCTTTCGGGGCTCACCAGAGCGCTCCGTTGGCGGACCTGCCGAAGGCCACCTGCCGCACGCACCAACGGCCCTCGGCGCGAAACCCGGGTGATGAGGTCGCCGACCTGCCACAACAGCGAAACGAGAGCGTCAGCGACACCGTCGTCGTCGGCGGTGTGGAGGTCGGCGAGGGCAGCAGAGTGGTGCTTCGGCCCGCTCCCGGCGGCGACGCGCAGGACATGTTCGTGGCGGGACGCACGGCAACCGTGCGGGCGCTGCGGCAGGACGTGGACGGCACCTGGTTCCTCGCCGTGACCGTGGACGGTGACCCGGCGACCGAACTGCTTGCCCAGGACGAGCGCTACCGCTACTTCACCACCGCCGAGGTGGAGCCACTGGTCGAGGAGCCGCGATGAGCGAGCGAGTGCTCATCGCGGGCATCGGCAACGTGTTCTTCGGTGACGACGGTTTCGGCGTGGAAGTGGCTACCCGGCTGGCCGAACAGCGGCTGCCACCCGGTGTGGTCGCCGCCGACTTCGGTATCAGCGGGCTGCACCTGGCCTACGAGATGCTCGGCGGCGAGCACGAACTGACCATCCTGGTCGACGCGGCACCGCGGGGTGGTACGCCGGGAACGCTGTACCTGATCGAGCCGGACCCGAACGAGTGCGCCGATGCGGCACCTGGTGGGGTCGATGCCCACGGCATGGCTCCGGCGACGGTGCTGGGGCTGCTGCGCAGGCTCGGCGGCACTCCCGGCCGCGTGCTCGTGCTCGGTTGCGAACCCGCGAGCGTCACCGAGGGCATCGGGCTGAGCGAACCCGTCTCCGCGGCGGTGGACGAAGCGGTGATCCGCGTGCTCGAACTCGCCACCGCAGGAAGGAGTGAAAGCGATGTGCCTCGGCATTCCCGGTGAGGTGGTGGAGGTCCTGCCGGATCGCCCTGAGTTGGCCAGGGTGAAGGTCAGCGGGGTCCGCCGCGCGATCAACGTCGGCCTGCTGGAGAACGATCCGCCACGGCCGGGTGACTGGGTACTGATCCACGTCGGCTTCGCGCTTTCGAAGATCGACGAGGAGGAGGCGAGGGCGGTGCTGCGGTTCCTGGAGGAGATCGGGCAGGCATACACCGACGAGGTGGACGCGCTCAGGCAATCGATGATCGAGTAGGGGCGGAAGCATGCGCTTTGTCGACGAGTTCCGCGACGCGGGCACCGCGAAGGCACTGGCGGCGAAGATCGCCTGGCTGTGTGAGCCGGGGCGGGAGTACAAGTTCATGGAGGTGTGCGGGGGCCACACGCACACCATCTACAAGCACGGTCTTGAGGACTACCTGCCGGAGCAGATCTCGCTCGTGCACGGGCCGGGCTGCCCGGTGTGCGTGATCCCGATGGGCAGGGTGGACGACGCGATTCACATCGCGAGCCAGCCTGACGTGATCATGACGTCGTTCGGCGACATGATGCGGGTGCCCGGCGGCGAAGGGAACTTCTTCGACTCCAACTCCGAAGGCACCAACATCCGGATGGTGTACTCGCCGCTGGACTCGTTGAAGATCGCCAAGCAGAACCCGGACAAGCACGTGGTCTTCATGGCCATCGGGTTCGAGACCACCGCCCCCTCCACCGCGATGACGCTGTTGCGGGCCAGAGAGGAGGGCGTGGAGAACTTCTCCGTCTTCTGCAACCACGTCACGATCATCCCGGCGATCAAGGCGATCCTGGACTCCCCCGACCTGCGACTCGACGGTTTCCTCGGCCCAGGCCACGTGTCCACTGTGATCGGCTGCCGCCCGTACGAGTTCATTCCCGGCGAACACGGCAAACCCATCGTCGTGGCGGGATTCGAGCCGCTGGACATCCTGCAGTCGGTCTACCAGCTGCTGAAGCAGTTGCGGGAGGGCCGGCACGAGGTCGAGAACCAGTACTCGCGTGTGGTGCCATGGGACGGCAACCCGGTGGCGTTGCGTGTCATCGCACGGACCATGCGGCTGCGCCCCTACTTCGAATGGCGAGGGCTGGGATTCATCTCGCACTCGGCGATGAAGCTGAGCGAGGAGTTCGCCGAGTTCGACGCGGAACGGATCTTCTCCATGCCGGGTGTCAGGGTGGCCGACCCGAAGTCCTGCCAGTGCGGCGAAGTACTGAAGGGCGTGCTCAAACCGTGGGAGTGCAAGGTGTTCGGCACAGCCTGCACCCCGGAGACACCCATCGGCACCTGCATGGTCTCGCCCGAGGGCGCCTGCGCGGCCTACTACAACTACGGCCGCTTCACCCGGCAGCGCATCAGGGAGGCGAGCACGGCATGAGGACCGAACGCGACGTTCTCGAGCGGATCGAGCGGGCGCGCCGTCGCGGCCCCAAACTGCGGGAGAACCGGATCACCGCCGCGCACGGCGCGGGAGGCAAGGCCACCCAGACGCTGATCGAGGCCGTGTTCCTCGACGCGTTCCGCAACGAGTCGCTCGAGCCGCTCGGCGACGCCGCACTGCTGCCGCTTGGCACTGAACGCCTCGCGATGACCACGGACTCGTTCGTGGTGTCCCCGCTGTTCTTCCCCGGGGGCGACATCGGTGACCTCGCCGTGAACGGCACCGTCAACGACCTCGCGGTCGCGGGCGCGTCACCCGCCTACCTGTCCTGTGGCTTCATCCTCGAAGAAGGGTTCGAGGTGAGCGATTTGCGCCGCATCGTGGAGTCGATGACGCGGGCAGCGAAGCGGGCCGGCGTGACGCTGGTGACCGGTGACACCAAAGTGGTCGGCAAGGGCAGCGGCGACGGCTGCTACCTCAACACCACCGGTATCGGCACACTGCCCGACGGACCGGAACTGGGGGTGCACAAGGCCCGTCCTGGCGACGCCGTGCTGGTCTCCGGCCCGATCGGCGAGCATGGTGTGACGATCATGCTCGCTCGCGGCGAGTTGGACATCGAGGCGGAACTGGAGTCCGACACCGCCGCGCTGAACGGCCTGTGCGCCCGGCTGCGTGCGGTGCCAGGGCTGCGGGCGATGCGAGACGCCACCAGGGGCGGCGTGGCGACCGTGCTGAACGAGGTGGCCAGGGCGGCGGACGTCTCGGTGGTCGTCGAGGAGAACCAGGTCCCGGTGCGCGACGAGGTACGGGGCGCGTGCGAACTGCTCGGTATCGATCCGCTCTATGTGGCGTGCGAGGGCCGGTTCGTCGCGATCGTGGACGGCGCTCACGCCGAGCAGGCCGTGGAAACACTGCGCGCGGACCCGCTCGGCGAGCAGGCCGCCGTGATCGGCACGGTCGGCGAGGACCCGCCCGGCACCGTGCTACTGAACACGACATTCGGCGGGACGCGTATCGCTGACCTGCTCGTGGGTGATCCCCTGCCTCGGATCTGCTGACCCATGCACGAACTCTCGATCGCCAAGAGCATGGTCGACGCGGTGCTGGAGCAGACGGCGCCCGACCGGGTGGTGGCCGTGCACCTGGAACTCGGCAAGCTCTCCGGCGTGGAAGTGGACGCCATCGACTTCTGCTTCGACGTCGTCACCCGTGGCACCCGGTTGGAGGGCGCGCGGCTGTCGATCGAGCAGCCCGCAGGGCAGGGCCGCTGCCGTCGCTGCGGCGCCGAGTTCGCCGTCACCTCGCTGCTCAGCGAGTGCGCGTGCGGCAGCCTCGACATCGAGCTGTCGTCGGGAGACCAGGTACGGATTCGACACGTGGAGGTGAAGCGCGATGTGCGGGACCTGCGGGTGTGACGAGCAATCCGGCACGCGGACACTGGAGTTGGAGCGCGACGTGCTGGCGAAGAACGACGCCATCGCCGAGCACAACCGGCTCAAGCTGAACGCGCTGGACGCGGTCGCGATCAACCTGATGAGCTCGCCGGGCTCCGGCAAGACCACCCTGCTGGAAGCGACCATAACGGCGGTTGACGGGCGATCGCCGGTCGCGGTGGTGGAAGGCGACCAGGCCGCCTCGCTCGACGCGGACCGGCTACGCGCCCTCGGTTGCCGGACGGTGCAGCTGAACACCGGTTCTGGTTGCCACCTCGACGCCGAGATGCTGGACCGCGCGCTCGCCGAGCTGGACCTGGAACCGGGCACGCTGGTGTTCGTCGAGAACGTCGGCAACCTCGTATGTCCGGCGCTGTTCGACCTCGGGGAGCAGCGAAGGGTGGTGCTCGCCGCCACCACCGAGGGGGAGGACAAACCGCTGAAGTACCCGCACATGTTCCGGGCCGCCGATCTGGTGCTGTTGACCAAGACGGACCTGCTGCCGCACCTGGACTTCGACGAAGGGCACTTCGCGTCGCACCTGAACCGGATCAACCCCCGCGCCCGGCTACTGCACATCTGCGCCCCGCGCGGCGACGGCATGGATCAGTGGCTGGACTGGCTGCGGTCGGCACGCTCACTGCCGTCCGGCTCGGCTTCCGCCGCCCCGTCGGCCTCCTCCTGAGCGCCCTTGCGGCCGCGCAACAGCGGCGAGCGCACCAGCAACATCGTGCAGGCGGCGAGCAGCGCGGCAGCGAACAGCTGCGCGGCGATCCACCCACCGCCCCTCACCTGCTCTCCGAACACGGCCACGCCCCAGGTGATACCCACCAGCGGGTTGGCGAGCGTCAGCCCTGGCTGCGAGGCCACGAGGCTGCCCGCACGCAGTGTGTTCTGCAGCAGGAAGAAACCCACCGGCCCGGCGACCACAACGGCGTAGGTCTGCCAGGTGGTGAGCACGGCACCGAGCCCACCGGCGAAAGCGGGCGTGACCCCGGCGATCAGCGCGGCGAGGAACCCGAAGTAGGTGCCGGAAGCCACGCCGAAATAGGCGGCACGGTGGGCGTAACGATTGCGGTAACCCAGCGCGAGCAACGCGCCGATCACGACCAGTGTGACCGCGCAGCCCAGTGCCCAGACCTCGCCGGGCACGTCCCTGGAGTCACCCATGCTCGGGCTGAGAGCGACCAGCAGCAACGCAAGGCCCGCGCTCATCCCGGACACAGCCGTCCACTCCCGCAGCCTTAGCTTCGCCCGCAGCACCAGGCTCGAAAGGATCAGCGTGAAGCCGAGCTCGGCCACGAGGACGGGCTGCACGAGCGCGAGCGGACCGGTCGCCAGTGCCGCCACCTGTAGCACGAAACCCACGAAGATCGCGGTGACCCCACCGACCCAGGACGGCTTGCGGGCCAGACTCCACAGCATCCGCAACGACATCGAGGCGTCGTCGGGCTCGGTGCGAGCGCCCTTGCGCTGCAATACCGAGGCCAGCGCGTTGGAGCCGGCGGCGAGCACCGCCAGCAGCACCGTCACTGCCAAGGCTGGCAGTCCCATTCCCGCTCGAGCGCACCGAGTACGGCCGCCTGCCCGAAGCTGATGCCACCGTCGTTGCACGGTACGCGGGAATGGGTGAGCACCGTCATGCCTTCGGTGACCAACTCGTCGACCGTACGGTCAAGCAGCAGGGTGTTGCAGAACACCCCGCCGGACAGCGCCACGGTTCGCACGCCGGTCCGGTCGCCCAGCGTCCGGCACACCGACGTGATGGCGTGCGCCAGGGTGTTGTGGAAGCGGGCTGCGACCAGCTCGGTGCCGGTACCCGACAGCAGATCGTCGACCACCGCGCGCACCAGCCGAGCGCCGGAGACGCGCAGCGGCTCACCGTCGCTGATCAGCAACGGGTAGCTGCCCCGCTCGTTCGGATCGGCATGCTGCTCCAGCTCGATCGCGGCCTGACCCTCGTAGTTCACCGTGTCGCGGACGTCGAGGATCGCGGCGACGGCGTCGAACAACCTCCCCACGCTGGACGTCAGCGGCGCGTTGACCCCGGCGCGGGCCATCGAGACCACCTGCCGCCACTGGCGCTGGTTGCGCCGCACCACAGGCAACAACTCCAGCGGCAGATCCCGGTAGGAGTCCA
The DNA here is from genome assembly GCF_011761185.1 of Saccharomonospora amisosensis. NCBI lineage: Bacteria > Bacillati > Actinomycetota > Actinomycetes > Pseudonocardiales > Pseudonocardiaceae > Saccharomonospora > Saccharomonospora amisosensis. Next base: position 4,239,804 of record NZ_JAAOYM010000001.1, read on the forward strand.
GATAGGAGGCCGCCATCCGCCACGGCTGCCGGATCGCCGCCTGCCCTCCAGGAAGCGGCACCGGCTCCAGGTGGCCCGCACGCTCGAAACCGGCGAGGGTAGCCAGCAGGAACTCGCCTCCCCAGATCGTGCTGTCGGTGCCGTAGCCCGTGCCGTCGAAAGCGACACCGATGGCAGGGCCCGCGAACGAGTTGTCCGCCAGGCAGGCCGCGATGTGTGCGTGGTGGTGTTGCACACCGACCAGTTGGACGTCGGGCAGCTGGGAGGCGTACTTGGTGGAGAGGTAGTCGGGATGCAGGTCGTGTGCGACAGCCGCGGGCTCGATGTCGAACAACCTGCGGAAGTGTTCGATGCCCTCGGTGAACGACTTCAGGGTCTCGTAGTTTTCCAGGTCTCCGATGTGCTGTGAACAGAACACGTAGCTGTCCCTGGCCAGGCAGAAGGTGTTCTTCAGTTCGGCACCGCAGGCCAGCACGGGCCGGGGGAACGCCCAGGGCAGCGAGAGCGGCTCCGGCGCGTAGCCGCGCGAGCGCCGCAACAGCAGTTGCCTGCCTCGCCACGGCCTGACCACGGAATCGTCGGTGCGGACGTGGATCGCCCGGTTGTGGGTGAGGAACGCGTCGGCGATGTCGCCCAGGCGGTCGAACGCGGTTTCATCGTCGAACGCGATCGGCTCGTCGGAGACGTTTCCGCTGGTCAGCACTATCGAGCCGGTGAGCTCGGTGAGCAGGTGGTGTAGCGGCGTGTAGGGCAGCATGAGGCCGAGTTGCCGGTTGTCCGGCGCGACGGCGGCCGCGACACCCTCGGTGTCGTCACGCCGGTCCAGCAACACGATCGGCCTGCGGCGGCTGGTGAGCAGTCGCCGCGCCTCGGCATCGACCTCGCACAGCCGCTGTGCCGCCAGCAACGTCGGCACCATGACCGCGAACGGCTTGTCCTCTCTGTGCTTGCGCTGCCGCAGCGCGGCCGTGGCGGCGTCGCTGTCCGCGGCGGCGGCCAGGTGGTAGCCACCGATTCCCTTCACGGCGAGCACCTGGCCGTCGCGTAGCAGTTGGGCGGCGCGCCGGATGGGATCTCCTGTGAGTTCGGCGCGTCCGGGGTCCACAAGCCGGACCGAAGGCCCGCATCGGGGGCAGCACACCGGCTGGGCGTGGAAACGCCGGTCCCCCGGGTCGTGGTACTCCTCTGCGCATTCGTCGCACATCGAGAAGCCCGCCATCGTGGTGTTGGGCCTGTCGTAGGGCACGTCTCGCACGATCGTGAAGCGCGGGCCGCAGTCGGTGCAGTTCAGGAACGGGTAGCGGTAACGCCGGTCGGTGGGGTCGCGCAGTTCCGCGAGGCAGGCGCCGCAGGTCGCCGAGTCGGACGACACCAATGCGTTGCGTGGTCCGGTGCTGTCGCTGGCGACGATGGTGAAGTCCTCGCCGCCTCGCGGCCGCTCCTCGGTCACGGTCACCCGCTGGATGTCGGCCAGCCGGGGCGCGTCGCGCCGTAACGCGGCCAGGAAGCCCGCGACCGCGCTCTCGGCGCCCTCTGCGTCGATGAAGACGCCGCCTGTGTCATTTCCCACCCGGCCTGCCAGGCCGAACCGGGAGGCCAGCGTGTGCACGAACGGCCGGAAGCCGACGCCCTGCACGACTCCCTCCACGCGGACGGCGACCCGAACCAGCGGCTTCACGATGGATTCAGCGCCACGAACCGGCACCCGTCGGGGTTGCGAAGTCTGCTCCGTACGCGTGACATGTTCCCGGCGGTACCCGCTCCCCGGATCAGGGAAACCCACTGCCCCCGCGAGTCCCCCGCTCCCGCCCGCGAGTCCCCCGCTCCCGCCCGCAGGGGTCGCCGCGGGATCAGCCATGTTCAGCCGTTGGGGTTACGTCCGTGACCGTTTCCGTTGCCCCTGCCTGGCTTGTCGTCGGCTCCACCGTCGCCCGGCGGAGGGGGTGCCTGGCTGCTGGCCTCCAGGGTGTCAGAAGCAGGGTCGGTACCGGAACGGGACGGCTCGACGCGCTTGCTGTCGAGCAGGCTGTCGGTGTCGATCCGCGGCGTGCCGTCGACCTTGACGATGCCGAACTGGTGGTACTCGGTCATCGTCGTACCGTCGCTCAACGCGATCTCGACTCCGACGTGAACAGTGTTCTCGCCGGTCGTCCGGGGCGGCGAGACAACGGTGACCTCGGTGACGTTCGACCAGTAGGAGTCAAACCGCTCACGGCCCTGTGCCTGCATGCGTGGGCTCAGTCGGGCCCACGCACGGTCGGGCTGCTCGGGCAGAGCCGCGTAGTAGTTCGACACCACCTGCAGCGCGTCCTGCTCGGTCAGCGGACGGCTGGTTGCGGAGGTCGGGGTCGTGGGTCGGGGTTGTGCCACGGTGGCAGGCTGTTCAGGTCGGCTGACGACGAACACGACGACACCGGCGACGACGACCAGCGCCCCGGCCGCGTACAGCAGCGCGCGCCGGGACGGCTGCCATTTCCGTCTCGGTGCCGCTGCCATGTCTTCGGTGCGCACCGGCATCGTCTGTGCGGAGGAGGTGGCCAGCGGGTCGGTGGCGGGTTCGTCGGCCGACACTGCGCCTACCTGCGCCTGCCTCGGCAACTCGATCGCGGGGCGACCACCGGTGACCACTGCCTGTGCCGCGGCTTTGACCTGCGCGGCGCCGATCCGCTCCGCCGGATCGACCGCGAGCATCGTCAGCAACAGCGGTTTGAGCGGACCCGCGTGGCGGGGCTCGTCGAACACACCCTCGGCCACGCGGTGCAGCACCGTGAGGGAGTTGTCGTCGTCCTCACCGAACGGTGGCGCGCCTTCCACTGCCGCGTAGAGCGTTGCGCCGAGAGAGAACACGTCGGAGGCGGCAGTGGGAGTACGACCACGCGCGACCTCGGGCGCGAAATAGGCAGGTGTGCCGGGCACGACCCCGGAACGGGTGACGGAGATGTCGCCCGCGGCATGGGAGATCCCGAAGTCGCCGATCTTCACCGTGCCGTCGTCCGCGATCAGGATGTTGCCGGGCTTGACGTCCCTGTGCACGATGCCCGCCGCGTGGGCCTCGGCCAGTGCGGCGGCGACCTGCGCGCCGATGCTCGCGGCCTCCCTCGGGGTGAGTCGCCCGTCCTGGCCCAGGATGTCGGCGAGGCTTCTGGAGGGGAGGTACTCCATGATGAGCAACGGTTGCCCGCCGTCTTCGACGACATCGTGTACCGCGATGGCGTTGGGGTGATACAGCTTCGCCGCGATGCGGCCTTCTCGCATGGCGCGCTGCCGAGCTTCCTCGGAGTCACCGGCATCGAGCTCTGGCTGCTCCCGCAGTTGCTTGACCGCCACCGGTCGCTGCAGGCGCAGGTCAATGGCCTTCCACACGACGCCCATACCGCCGCTGCCCAGCCTGCGGCGCAGCCGATACCGGCCCGCGAGCAGCCTGCCGACCTCGCTCACCCCACACTCCAGCCGTCGTTCACGCGATCAGGGTAAGCCTGCTCACTCGAGCACGGCCGCACCGGCACAGCGACGCAAGCCTCACAAGCGAAGGGTTGTTATTCCCCTACCTACTTGTAACAATTCGCGGCCATGACTTACGACCCCTACCGCCAGCCCGAGCAGTACCAGCCCTATGCCGCGGGGCCGCCGCCGCAGCAGCGAGCCGACTACGAATACGCGGAAAGGCTGCGCAGCGAACGTCGCGCGAACAACATCGCCCACCTCGTGCAGGGAGTGACCGGCCTCATCGTGGCGATCTTCGCGGCCCACGTGCTGTTCGTCGTGCTGGACGCCAACCAGGCCAACGGCTTCGTCGCCACCGTCTACATGTTGGCCAAGACGCTGGTGCTTGGGCTGGGTGACGTGTTCACGCCCGACGACGCCGTCGTGGGCGTGGTGATGAACTACGGCCTTGCGGCGCTCATCTACCTGGTCGTCAGTCAACTGATCTGCAAGGCACTGCGCCGCGACTGAACCGCGTTCGACCGCGATTCAACGCGGCCGGGTCGGATACACCATCGAATCGGGGAGCGAGCCTGGACGTATTGCTGCCCGCGGAAATAGGATAGGAGCGTCTCGATGACGTCGCGCTCGGTGGCGACCGCCGATCAGACATGCCTGTAGATGCCGCCGCTCCAGACCCCGGTGTAGGTCATCTGCGATCCACAGCCCCATCTCGACGGGCACAAGGAGATTGCGATGCCAGTTGCGGGATATGGAACGCTCACAGCTCACATTCGGTGGGCGGGCAGCAGGGCGACAAGTAGGGGGACGATCCAGGGACAGCTCGCCGGTGGCGAGCCTGTCCGCTCGGTATTTGGGGAGGGAGACCAGCGATGGACACCGCGACACAGTCGGCTTCCCCGATCGACACCACGTGGCGGGCCTCGTCGATCGCATCAGACATGACCGCCTGCGAAAGCCCGGCCTCCGGGCTGCGAGTCGACGAGCGGCGTCCCGACCAGGACACTCTCATTCTCGCCGTGCGCGGCGAGCTGGACCTGCTGACCGCGCCCTACCTCGCGGCCAGGATCAGCGCTCGCCTTGACGGCTCACTGAAAGCCGTCATCGTCGATCTGTCTGGTCTCGGCTTCATCGGCGCGGCGGGCATGTCTGTACTCGTGGACAGCCGCGAGCTGGTCGAGCGACACGGTGCGATGCTGCAGGTGATTACAGGCGAGAACAGGTGCGTGGTGCGCGCGCTGAGACTCGCCGGGTTGCACGAACACCTTTCTATCCGCCTGGGCTTCGGTGCCGCGACCGGCATCGAAGACCGGATTCCCACCTAGGCTGATCTCGCCAGGGAGCGCGACTCGCCACTTTGCCACGTGTAGGCTCGAACTTGTCCAGTAACGCACCCGAAACCTGAGCACACCTGGTTGCTCATCTTGTCCCAGCCGCCTCCAGGGACAGGAGAGCCCGACATGACAGATCTCGAGCGACTGAACGCTGTGCTGCGGGCCATCGTCGCCGAGAGTGGCGCCGACGGCCCGCAACGGATCGGCGCGGCATGTCTGGAATACCTACCGGTGAGCGGGGCAGCGATCACTCTGATGACGGGTGGGGGCGCCCACGAGACGGTCTTCGCCAGCGATCTGGTGATGAACCAACTGGACTCGTTGCAGTTCAATCTGGGCGAAGGACCCTGCGTCGAAGCCTTCACGCAGCACAAGCCCGTGCTCGTGACGAATCTCGCGGCGACCGACGGCCGCTGGCCGATGTTCACAAACGCTGTCCGCGACATCCCCATCGGTGGCCTGTACGTCTTTCCGCTGCAACTCGGCGCCATTGCCCTCGGAGTGTTGGATCTCTACCGGACAGAGGCTGGCGAGCTAATCGGTGCGGACCTTACTGGCGCACTGCGGGTAGCGGATGCCGCACTCTGGTCGTTGCTGGGCCTGCGTGTCGGCGAGACACTGGAGACGGCTGCCGGGTGGGGATCAGCGGACTCCGACGGCTGGCTCACGGGCGCTCCGCTCCACCGCACGGAGGTTTACCAGGCCACCGGCATGATCATCGGGCAACTTGGTGTCAGCGCTCAGATGGCGCTGGCGAAGCTGCGTAGCGTCGCTTTCGCACAGAACCGGCTGCTTGACGAGGTTGCCAGGGATGTCGTCGCCCGACGACTGCGATTCGATGACGAGGAGTTGCGATGACGACGCCAGACACCCACGAGACGGCGCTGGCGGAGGCCCTGGTGAGTCTGGCGGACACACTGGTCGACGACTACGATCTCATCGACCTGCTGGACCGCCTGACTGAGTACTGCGTGCGGTTGCTGCCCGTCGATGCGGCCGGACTGGTACTTTCCGACCAGCGTGGCCACCTTCGCGTGGTGTCGTCCTCGACGGAGCAGGCCAGGATGGTGGAACTGTTCCAGTTGGAAGCCAACGAGGGGCCCTGTCTGGAGTCGGTTCGCACCAAGCAGCCGGTGATGGCGCTCGATTTGAACGATGACATCGAGCGGTGGCCGCGATTCGCCGAGCACGCGGTGCGGGAGGGGTTCCGGTCGGTTCACGCGCTGCCGATGCGACTGCGCAACGAGACGATCGGCGCGCTCAATCTCTTCCGCGTCCACCCGGGCCCTATGGCGGACAGTGACGTGCGCATCGGCCGGGCACTCGCCGACATGGCGACCATCGGCATCCTGCACCAGCAGGCGGTGCAGCGTGCGGACGTGCTAGCCGAGCAACTGCAGAGCGCGCTCAACAGCCGAGTGATCATCGAGCAGGCGAAGGGAGTCATCTCGGGCCGAAGCGAACTCGACATGGCGCAGTCCTTCGCCTTGCTGCGCAACCATGCCCGCCACAGCAACCTGCGGCTCGCTGACCTGGCTCTGACCGTGGTCGAGGATGTCAGCGTCGCCGATCAGGTGCTCTCCTCGGCGGCGCAGAGCGGTAGCTCTGGCGACGAGCACGTCTGACGGCGCGCGGTTTCACTCCGCCCCCAGCCGCGCCCTGACCTCGGGGCGGCGAAGCGGCGGCACGGTGGTCGGCGGCTTGCGACGGGTCGGCAACTCGTCCAGCAGACGAGCGGTGATGGCGGCGATCTCGGCGACGGCGGCCTCGAACGGCTCCCTGGTGGCATCGGAGAGGCTCTGCACACCGCTGACCTTCCGGACGTACTGCCGGGCGGCGGCCTCGACCTCCTCCGCCGTCGCGGGAGGTTCAAGGCCGCGGAGCACAGTGATATTCCGGCACATTCCACCAGCGTACAAAGCCACGGGCACCGGCAACCCGAGCCGAAGGCGCGAACTAGCCCAGGCGCACCGGCAGCGTCTGAAGCCCGTGGATGAGCGAACTGTCCCGCCACCGCAGCGTCTCCGGCTCCGCCGCCAGCTCGAGCCCGGGGAACCGCTCCAGCAGCCGACCGATCGCGATCCGCGCCTCCAGCCTGGCCAGCGGTGCGCCCACGCAGAAGTGGATGCCGTGCCCGAAGGCGAGATGCCCGCCGGCCTGCCGTGTCACGTCGAGCCGGTCGGGGTCCGGATATCGCTCGCTATCGCGGTTGGCCGCCAGCAGGGAGATCAGCACGAACTCCTCCGCCGGGATCTCGACCTGCCCCAGCCGCACCGGTTCCGTCGTGAACCGCAGCGTCGCCATGTGAATCGGGCTCTCCAGCCGCAGGAACTCCTCGACCGCGCCGGGCAGCAGGGCTGGGTCGGCCCGCAGGGCTGCGAGCTGGTCCGGCTCCCGCAGCAGCGCCAGCACGCCGTTACCGATGAGGTTGACGGTCGTCTCGTGTCCTGCGACCAGCAGCAGGAACGCCATCGACACCAGTTCCTGCTCCGACAGCGCGTCACCCTCGTCGGTGGCGTGGACGAGCGCAGAGAGCAGGTCGTCGGTCGGCTCGGCACGCTTGCGCGCGATGAGTTCGGCCAGGTATCGCGCCATCTTGCCCGACGCGAACTCGATCTGTTCCGGTGTCGCGGTGTCGAGCAGCGTGCTCGACCACGTCCGGAAGTCCTCGCGTGCGTCGTCCGGCACGCCGAGCAACTCACAGATCACCGTGATCGGCAGCGGGAACGCGAACGCCGACAGCAGGTCGATCTCGGCGCTGCCTGCCATGTCGGCGAGCAGGTTCTCGGTGATCTCCTCGATCCGGGGCCGCAACCGCGCCACGGTCGGTGCCGTGAACGCCTTGTTCACCAGCTTGCGCAGCCGCGTGTGATCCGGCGGGTCCATGTTCAGCATATGCGCGGCAAGTGAGCGTTCGAACGGCCTCGACGTCTCCCCCTGCGTGGTGAGCCTGCGCTGGAAGAGAGCACGGGCCCGCTCGCTGTCCTTGCTCAACCGCTGATCGGCCAGCAGCGTCTTGGCGTCGGCGTACCTGGTCACGAGCCAGGCGGGCAGCCCGCGCGGCATCACCACCTGCCGCACCGGCTGCTCCGTACGCAACAGCCGCGACAGCTCGGGTGCGTTCTGGAAGAAGTCCGAGTCCAGTCGGATCGGTTCCCGCGCAGCCTGGTCCATACCATCGCCCCCAACTCCGGTCTGCCTGCCCCGCCCGCTGAACGCGGACGACCCGTTTCGAGCATGCCCGCCGACGGCCGTGGCCGCCACCGAACCGGTGGCCGTCGCCGCGCTGGGCGTGTCAGGGCAACGGTTGGCCAAGGCCCCAAGCCCGTTCAGCGGCCATATCCGCCGATCCTCGTCGGCGGACGGTCGTCTCCGACACTGCGGGTGGCCGCCCAGCATGCCGACGTGTGGAACATGCCGGGCGGCCGTATCGACGATGCCGTCCGCCGCAGTGCGCTGCTTGACCGCTACTGCACCGAGGTCGGCCCGATCCCGCGGCGGTGACCCGCTCGATGTTCGTCCCGGTCTCCTACGAACGACCCGATGTCACCAGGGAGGCGATCGGCGATGCCATCGACGCCGGCTTCACGCACCTCGTTCTCGGCCTGTCCGCGCCGTTTCCCGTCGGTGTCGCGCGGTGGGTCACCGACGAACTCATCGCGACCGCACGTTAGGCGCCCGGCCGGTTTCCGGTCGGGATCGTGATTGGCGTGGTGGTCGGCGAGGTGCCGTTGTTGAGGAACAGCATCGCGATCGCGCGCACGAACTGGTCGAACATGTAGAACCCTGCGGGCGCGACGGGCAGCAGTCCCTCCCTGAACGCGATGTAGGCGGGCCAGCCGGTGCGGATCGTGGCCGCCGCCGCGTAGTCGCGTCGCAACTCGAGCCAGTCGCCGATCTCGTCACTGAGCACGTAGCGCACGAACTCGTTGAGGAAGCCACGAGTGACGCCCAGATCGAGTTCCGCGGTGAGCCCGAGCAGATCCTCGGCCAGCCGCTTGCCCTCGGTCGTCGGGGCAAGTAGCGGTGTGAGTATCTGCTCCGATTGCGCGCGGGCGTCGGCCCAGGTCTTGGGGATGAACTCCTCACGCACGCCGAGCAGGTGAATGGCGACCTGCCACATGTGCAGGAAGGCTTCCTCGTCCTCGGCCGACATCGGGACGTGCCACTCGATCAGCTTCTTGTGCACGAATGTGCCGAGACTGTGGAAGGTGATCAGGATGTCGCCGTTGCTGATCGGGATGTGCTTGGGCTCGTCCGCGACGGCCGTCCAGCGCGTCGACTGCGGAAGCAGGTGACGTACCGCCGCGTGCACGAGGCGGGTCTTGTTGGCCGTGACCACGAACTGGCCGGAGGGTTCGAACGCGTTCAGATCACTGAGGTCGTAGCCGAAGGTGAACGTCTTGGCCGCGCGGTCCTTCATGTCGGCGCCACCCGCGGACCAGTAAACCGACCTGGCCTCGCGCGGGATCACCGTGCTCATGATGCCGCTGCCGAGCCCGTACAGCATGAACAGGTAGGTGTCCTTGCGCCGGTTGAAGTCGGCGGCGCGGCGCAGCTTGTCATGGTCGGCCCAGGCCGGCAGCCGGTTGACCTGCTGCAGGTAGGTGGCGAGATCGGTCGGCAGGTCGCCGGGCAACGGGTCGCTGTTGTTGACCCACGCCTGCATCGCGGTGTTGACCGCAGGAACCTCGCCTGCCTTGAGAAGCCTCGCCAGCAGTCGATCCACTTCGTCGTCCCAGACCCACCACGGGTCGGCACCCGTACCGGTTCCGGCGATCGAACCGGTCGACGACCATGCCCATGCGGGCGCGGTGCCCGCCACACTCGCGAGACCCAGCGCGGCACCTAGAGACAGAACTCTTCTTCTGTTGAGACTACTCATTTACTTACCTAGCTTCCTCGGTAGGTGTTATACGCCGCTCTACCCAGGTCATTACGAGAGCGGTGCAGGGGAGTTACCACTCGATCTACGAAGAGATTTCTCATTAACATATCGAGGTGGCGAGCAGCCGGCAAGGGGCCTGTCACCTCGGCCGCTTCGGAGCGCCGCGCGAAGCAGCGGTCCACGGCAGTCAGCACGAGCGAAGCGGAACGGCTACCGGGTGACCGCGCCGGGCTGGTATCGGGGAAGTGGTTCGGTCCGTGGTTGACTGGCCCGTATGGCCCTGTCTCCGCGTACGACCGCTCGGTCGCCACTGTGACCGCCGGATCGACCGCGGCCGTTCGACCGCGTAACCGCAGGCAACTCATCGTCGAGGCGGCCGGGCGAGTGTTCAGCCTGCGCGGTTATCACGGGGCGTCCATGGAGGAGATCGCGACCAGCGTCGGCATCACCGCCGCGGCCCTGTACCGGCACTTCCCGAACAAGTACGCGCTGTTCGCCGAGTGTGCGAACGTGACAGTGGACCGGCTCGTAGCCACGCTCGACGAACTGCCCGCCGAAGCGGGGTTGGCGGACGTGCTCGCCGCCGTCACCAGGGTCACCGTCGCTCACCGGGCGTCGGGTGGCGTGTACCGGTGGGAAGCTCGATATCTCGACAGCCAGGACCGCAAGTTGCTTCGCGGGAAGTTCGGCTACGTCGTCGAGCGGGTGACCGATCTCGTGAGCCGCGAGCATCCACTGCCGGACGAGCGGTTGCGGGCGGCGGCGGCTCTCGGTGCGATCGGGTCCATCACGATGCACCGCACCTCGATCGCGCAACGTCGGACCGAGGAACTGCTGCTGGCATCCGCTATGAGGGTGGTCGCGACCGACCCCACAGCGGGCACCGGTGGCGCCCCACTGGTCGAACTGCCTGCCCAGCCCGTGCCACGCACCCGGCGAGCGGAGATCCTCGCGGCCGCGATTCCACTGTTCGAAAGGGACGGCTTCGCCACCGTGACCAACGGCAGGATAGCCGAGGCCGTGGGGCTGGTTCCGTCGGCGATCTACCGCTACTTCCCCGGCAAGGCCGACATCCTGGCGGAGGCCTGCCTGCAGGCGGCGGGTCTGCTGGGCCAGGCGGTGGAACAGAACCTTCGCGGAGTGACCGATCCGCGTGAGGCCGTGGTGACACTGGCCGCGACCTACGTGGCCTACAGCTTCGAGCACACCGCGCTCACCAACGTCGCCAACGCCGAACTCATCGGCTTGCCTGCCAAACTGCAGCGGCCGCTGATCATCGAACAGCGCGAACACATCGCGGTGTGGGAGCAGCAACTCCGGTCGGCACGCCCGGAGCTCGATTCACGCCAGGCCCGAGTGCTGGTACACGCCGGGTTCGGGGTGGTTTTCGAAGCAGGACGCAGGCTGAAGTGGCAGGACAGCCCCGGCCACCGTGACGCCGTCGCCGCACTGGTCGTGGCCGCGCTGGGTGTCTGACCGTGGCCAACGCGGCGGCGCGAGCCCGGCTCACGTCGAGGACCGGTACGTAACCGCTTCGCCACGAACCAGGCGATGGCGGCGACAGCAGCGAGGATGACGAGCTTCCGCAGGCTCGCGGCGTACTGCTCGACGGCGTGCCAGTTGACACCGAGCAGGTAGCCGCCGACCACCAAAGCAGTGTTCCAGACGAGGCTGCCGAGCGTGGTGAAGGTGAGGAACTTCCACATCGGCATGGCCGCCGATACCCGCGGGCAGCGAGATGAAACTGCGGACGAGTGGCGCCATGCGGCCCACGAACACCGCCTTCGCACCGGTACTTGGCGAACCAGCGCTCCGCGCGGTCCAAGTCGTCGGCCTTGACCAACGGCACACGCACCAGCCGCGACCGCACGCGGTCGCAGCCGAGCAGCATCCCCAGGTAGTAGACGATCACCGCACCGACCACCGAGCCGAGCGTGGTCCATACCAAGGCCTCCACGAACGTGAATGTGCCCTTAGCGGCGGTGAAACCCGGCCAGTGGCAGCAACAAGTTCACTGGGAACGGGCGGGAACACGTTGTCCAGGCCCACCGCGACAGCGGCCCCAGGGCCCGCGAGCGAATCCATCAGGCTGACGGCCCACCCGGCGATGCCGTCCAGTGACTCGGCGGTCGAGGCGTGGCGAAACTCCATGTTGTCGACGCTACGAACCCCGGCCCGCGCCCGCCCGCCTTCGCCCACTGCAGCACCCGGCGGGGGGGTTTCGAGCCCTGCTGGTCACTGGCGGGACGGGTCACGCTCTGGTCCTGATCGCCCGTCACGCGCCCGGGCCCGAGCTTGATGCTATCCCTGCGCGGCGACGAGGAACATCGGCACCGCGACGAAGATCCGGTTCGTGCGGGCGCGCTCGGCCTGCTCGGCGAGCCAACTCTGGTCGTCGGTGATCCGTTGCAGCACGCCGAGCGCGGTGTCGTCGGTGAACACGCTGGTACGCACCTCGACTACCGGGGCGGTGAACCCTGCGTCTAGCAGCAGGTTGCGGTATCGCCGTGCGACCCGCGGCGACGGGAGCGCGTCCGCCTTCGCATGGACGAGCCGTCGGGTGGTCTCCGGCTCGTCCGAGTCGATGACGAGCGTGTCCCAGTCCTGGCCGAGCAGCACGACGCGCCCGCCCGGAGCGACCACGCGGCGGGCCTGTGCCACAGCCAGCGCCGGGTCGTCGAGCGTGTGCAACACCTTGTCCGCGCGGTAGCCTGCGACCGACCCCGTCCGCAGCGGCAGCTCGCAGGCGTCGCCGACGTGGAACTCGCAGTCCTGCCAACGCTTTCGGGCCACAGCGATCATCTCGGGGTCGAGGTCGACGCCGACCGCGCGCGCTCCGCGCTCGGCCAGTTCGGCGACCGCGCGGCCACCGCCACAGCCGACGTCCACCACGGTCGCGCCGGTGAGGTCGCCGAGCAACTCGTAGGAACGGGCGCGCAGTTCTACGGCCGCAGGTTGGGTTTCGACGGCATCCAGGACAGCGAGCAGATTGGACATGCCCGCCATGATCGGACTTAATGTCAACATGAAGTCAAGCCCGATGACGATCGGCCAGGTGGCCGACCACTTCGGCCTGCCAACGCACGCACTGCGGCACTGGGAGTCGATGGGCCTGCTCTGCCCCGCCCGCGTCGCGGGCGACCGCCGCCGCTACACCCGCGACGACCTGGTGCGGGTGGCCTCGATCGTGCTCATGAAGCAGGCAGGCCTGCCGCTGCCGGAGATCCGGGAGTTCCTCACCTCGATCCACACCACCGCCCGCAAGGACGTGCTGCGCCGCAACCACCGCGCGCTGCAGGCCAGGATGGCGGCGCTGCGCTCAGCGCTGGACCTCCTCGAATCCGGGCTGAACTGCTCGCACGAGGACATCACGACCTGCCCGACCTACAGGGCCCGGCTCGCGGAACTGGTGGACGTTCGGGACCCGCTGTAGCCCCGTCGCCGAGTCATCTCAAGGCAGGCGACCGTGCGCACATGGCCGCTGCCATCCGCCTCACCGAAGCCTGGCGGCGGTGTGGTTGGGCTTCTCTGCCCAGTCGATGGCGAGGTGTGCCGGGGTGCCGTCGCAAGGCGGCGACTGAAACCCCTCGGAGGAGACCCGAGTCGGCGCCGTTTTGACACCCTTCGCCGAACTAAACGGGCAAGACGGTGAAGAAGCGGTGCGTTGGTTTGTGAGTGGTTGCAGGAAGGATCGGTTCAGCTCGCCAACATGCGGAGACCGCGCCGTCGGTGGCGTATCGCATCCTGCGCTCGGCGAGGTTGAACCGCTACGGCGATGCCTCCGCCTGGTCTGCCACCTCCCTGACTCGGGCGGCGAGGATGTTGCCGATGTCGATGAGGGCGACCTCAACGCGCCCATGCACTCGGGGGTTGAGCACCGTGGTGCCGTCGAAGTCGCCAGCGGACGCATAGATTGCCACCGGGAGGGTCAGTGCCTGGAAGAAGCCAAACAAGGGTCGCATCACGTACTCCAGCACCAAGGCATGGTGGTCGCCCCCACCGGTCGCGGCCAGCAGCACCGGCTTGTCGGCCAGCGCGTACTGGTCGACGAGGTCGAAGAGGTGCTTGAACATGCCGGGGACCGAGGCTCGGAAGACCGGGGCCGCTGCGATCAGCAGGTCCGCGTTCTCGACGGTCTGGATCGTGTCCTCGATCCCTGGGGGGACGTCGTCACGTTCCAGTGCACCGGTGAAGCCCGACCCGAGACGGTAAACGTCGACCCGTGTGACTTCGATCGGCAGCGTCGTGCGCAGTGTATCGAGGATGAGGTCGGCCAGCCCCATCGTCTTGGACTGTTCGCTCGGACTGCCGTTGACCACGACGACGCGCAGCGGGGTGGTGCTCGGCACGGCTCTGGGCGCGGTGGCGGCAAGCGCGGTCATCCCGTGCTCCCCTCCCGTGCGGCGACTTCCCGGCGTACGACCGGGGCCACCTCGGTACCGAGCCGTTCGATCGCCGCGAGAACCTCGTCCTGCGGCATCCCGCCGAAGCCCAGCTGGATCAAGGCACGACTAACGCCATACAGCTCGTGATAGCCAAGTAGCTTGTCGATCACCTCCTGGGGACTGCCCACGAAGAGCGCCGCAGCAGGTGAGGCCTGTGCCTCGAACGCCGCACGGGATATCGGGAAGCCCTGACCGCGTTGATGGTTGTTCTCCATCATCCCGGTGGCGAAGTACGGATACATCGTGTCACGGGCGTGCTGACTCGAGGAGCCCACGAAGCCATGGGCGTTGATGCTGATTCGCAAGGCCGTCGCGTCGTGGCCGGCCGCGCGAGCGGAGGACCGGTAGAGCTCCGCGTTCTCGACGTGGCTGTTCATCGGCCCGAGCAGTAGCGGCATCGCCATCGGCAGTCCGAGCTTTCCGGTGCTGATCGCGGAGGCCGGCGAGCCGGCTCCGACCCAGATCGGCAGGGTGTCACCGGCTGGCCGCGGTGCGATGTCGGCGTCGACGAGCGGAGCCCGGAACCGGCCGGACCAGGTGAGCGGATTCTGCTCCCGGATCCGCAACAGCAGACTCAGCTTCTCCCGGAACAGATCTGCGTAATCACGCAGGTCGTACCCGAACAGCGGGAACGACTCGGTGTACGAGCCGCGACCGACGACCATCTCGGCGCGTCCCCGGGAGATCAGGTCGACGGTGGCGAACTGCTCCCAGACACGTACCGGATCATCAGAGCTGAGCACGGTGACCGAGCTGGTGAGCCGGATGTCGTTGGTCGCCTCCGCGGCGGCAGCCAACACCACCGGCGAGGCGGTGGCGACGAAGTCGGTGCGGTGATGTTCCCCGACACCGAAGACGTCGAGCCCCACCTCGTCGGCGACGACGGCTTGTTCGATGGTCTCCCGCATCCGCTGCTGTGGGGACGGCACCTGCCCGGTGACGGGATCGGCCGTCACTTCCCCGAAGGTCATGATGCCGATCTCGAAATTCATGACGCTCGCTCCTCGACACGAGTCCCGATCACACCGGCCGCGACCTCGACCGCGCGGCGGGCCTGGTAGCGCGCCGCTTCCAGCTCGACCTCGCCAGGGAAGCCGTCGGCGGAGACATGGGAGGCGCCGTACGGGTTGCCGGACCGGAACTGGATCGGGTCGGTGAAGCCCGGCGGCACCACGATGCCGCCCCAGTGGTACATCGTCGTGTAGAGCGACAGCAGCGTGGACTCCTGACCGCCGTGCGGTGTCTGACTGGAGGTGAAGGCGCTGTAGATCTTGTCCGCCAGCTTGCCCGCCGCCCACAGCGGGCCGGTGAGATCCAGGAACTGCTGGAGCTGCGAAGGCACGTTGCCGTAGCGGGTCGGTGCGCCGAAGATCACCACGTCTGCCCAGTCCAGGTCGTCCACCGACGCGGTGTCGACGTGCCCGGAGGTGTCGATGTGCGTACGCCACGCGTCATTGCTGTTGATAGCCGCCTCGCCCGCGAGCTCGCGGACCTTGACGAGACGGATCTGCGAACCGGCCTTCTCGGCACCCTCGGCCGCAGCCTCCGCCAGCCGGTGCACATTGCCCGTGGCACTGTAGTAGATGACGGCCGTCTTGATCGGATCTGACATGTCGTGCTCACTCTCGGTGGATGAGTTGATGTATCATCAACCTTACCTTGTGAGTTGATATGTCATCTCACGATCTGACGTGATCTACACCACCCTCTGCGGCGGTGAGCGCCCTGAATAGCTGACAAGCGTGGCCGCAGCGAGAGCCTCAACAACCCCAAGCGCCTTGGCTCTCGAGCCGGCACATTCACACCCGCGGACCACCGGCGCCCACCCATCCAGTTCGCCTCGCTGCGCGCGATCTGCGCGTCGGGGCAGCAGGGATGGACGTCGGCTTGATTGCTCAGGGGTCACGATCGTCTGAGTTGCCCCACGCCGAACTCCGTGATCTCGACCGACTTGGGCATCTCGCCCCCGCCGACGCGGCCGATCGGCTAATCTGAAGCGAGTTGATACTTCAACCCTTGGAGGCGAGATGTCTGGACTTCTGTCGAATAAGGTCATTGTGGTGACTGGTGCGTCCAACGGATTGGGTCGGTCGATCGCTATCGGCGCTGCACGTCACGGCGCAAGGGGTGTGGTGGTCGCAGATCTGGATGAGGTGCCGCGAGAGGAAGCAACCACATCAACCTCAGAGGTCGAGAAGCTGGGCGTGCCGGCACGCTTCGTTCGCGCCAATGTCACCTCACCAGAGGACAACGACGCGATGATGGCCGCAGCCGACGAACTGGGCGGAATTAACCTGATGGTGGCCAACGCAGGCATCGTGCTTCCCAAGGACGAGGGCGCCGACATGCCCGCGGCAGCATGGCGAACGCTTCTGAGTATCAACCTCGACGGTGTCTTCTTCGGCGCCCAGGCGGCCG
This sequence comes from Saccharomonospora amisosensis, assembly GCF_011761185.1. Lineage (NCBI taxonomy): Bacteria > Bacillati > Actinomycetota > Actinomycetes > Pseudonocardiales > Pseudonocardiaceae > Saccharomonospora > Saccharomonospora amisosensis. The sequence goes on from NZ_JAAOYM010000001.1 coordinate 4,256,333, forward strand.
GACAGAGCATGCGCGCCCATGGCAAAGGCGGCAGCATCGTGTTGATGACCTCCGTGATGGGCTTCATGAGCAATTCGATGAGCATTGCCTACTCCACGAGCAAGAGTGGACTGATCGGGATGATGCGCGGATTGGCGAGCGCGCTCGGCCCGGACGGAATTCGCGTGAACGCCGTCGCACCAGGCCCAGTGGAGTCGCCAATGCTGCATACCGACCCGGACTTCTTTGCCGCCAATGAGAAACTACGCGAGCGATTCCTCTTGGGCCGCTACGCCCAACCGGACGACATCACCAACGCGGTCGCCTTCTACGGATCAGACCTATCGTCGTACGTCACCGCGACCACACTCCCTGTCGACGGTGGACTAATCGCTTCTCTGTGACATAGAAGCATCTGGGTGGCAGTCTTCGATGCTATGCGCGGTTGTCACCCCGATCTCTGGGCGGGCGTGCCTGCGGAGGCCGGACTGCGCGCGACTCAGCATCGACGCCAGAGGTGAATCCAGGGACGCAGCGATGCTGGCCGACCAGGATGTGCGTCGCGTGATCGAATTGGGCTGGCTTGCCGTGGGCGAGCAGCCGGCGCTTGCCCACGTGCTGGCGGACCGGGACCCACGGCTCGCCGATACGATGTACGACACGGAGTTGGGAGCTTCCCATCGGCGCTGATCGCGTACTCGTAGCCAGCAATATCACCCTGCCACGCGTCGCTGGCACAGATCCGGCATCCGGCCGGCCTGGCCCTGAAGGTGGGCTCGTGGCGCACCTGGGGATTGTCTCCGTAGGGTGCACCGCACCCTTTCAGGCGTCCTCGTCACGGAGCCGACTCAGGACCTTTCTCGCGATGGCGGCGTACTGATCCAACTCCTCAGACGTCAGTACGTCGATGAAGTACTGACGAACGTCGGCTGAGTGCTCGGGCCGCGCCTTCGTGATCTCATCCCGACCGAGCGGGGTGATCACCACGTCCATCCCACGCGAGCCGCATTGCTCACGCTTGACCAGACCCCGTCGCTCCATCCGACTGAGCTGGTGATGAAGGCGGCTCTTCTCCCAAGTCGCCTGTTCCGCGATCTCGAACGGCCGCATCCTGCCCTCGGGCGCCTTGGAGACCAGAGCCAACACGGTGTAGTCCTGATAGGAGAGCCCCTTGCGCGCCTGGAACCCCGACTGGAGCCGGTAGCGGAGCATCTCGTGCATCTGGATCGTCGTACGCCAGGCAGCCAGTTCACGATCGTTCAGAGCGCCAGTCATGACACCATCGTACTCAGCGAGATGACATGTCACCCGCGAATGCAACGGGAGCGCGGCGGCGCTACGACCGCATCCACACCAGCCTCGACGCGATCACCAACCGGCTCGAAAGCCTCACCGACACCTACGCGACCGCGCGCGCCGGGCTCTACCAGATCGCCGACATCCTCACCGACCTCGGCGACCTCTACGCCAAGGCCGAGCCCGCCGAACGGCGCATGCTCAACCGTGCCCTGTTCACACGCATCATCATCGGCGATGACGAACAGGTCAGCTATACGCCCGACGAGCCCGTCGCCAGCACCCTCGCCCACGCGGGCACCGCCGTGAGCAGGGACGTGCACACAAAAACGAACCTGCCCCGCCATCAGACGGGGCAGGTTTCGATTTTCTCAACTTGCGTGGAGCTAAGGGGACTCGAACCCCTGACCTCCTCACTGCCAGTGAGGCGCGCTACCAGCTGCGCCATAGCCCCGTTGAGTAAGCACTCTACCCGATCGCCGTCGCGCCCTTGGGCTGGGGTGGGCCACCCGAACGGCGACCCACCCCGGTCAGCTCTTGGCCTGCTGGATCACCTTGTCCAGCCACTGCTGGTCACCGATGTCCACGATCGTGCCGCCCGCGACGACCGTTGGGGTGCCGAAGCCGCGCTGCCCGTTGCCGAAGTCGCGCTGCAGGCTGGGGTCGGCGAGCACCCGCTGCAACTCGGCCTGCAGTTGCGCGTCGTAGGTTCCCGCGCGCACACCGTCGGCGAAGGACTTGCTGGTGATGCCCAGCTCGCGACCGAGTTCGATCAGCTGTTCGTCGCTGTAGCCGCGCTTGCCCTCCTCCGGCTGGTTGGCGAACAGGCTGTCGTGGAACTCGGAGAACTTGCCCTCGTCCGCGGCCAGCAGCGCCGCGTTGGCAGCGTCAAGCGAGTAGCCGGGCGGGTCGGACTTCTCGGTGAGCATCGGCAACACGTGCGTACGTACCCGAAGCTCACCCTGCGCGACCTTCTGCTCGATCTGCTGCCCGTAGGCCTGCTCGAACGCACCACAGACCGGGCATAGGAAGTCGGCGTAGACGTCGATCGTCGCGGGCGCGTCCTGCGCACCCGACACCACGACGACACCTTCGCGGCGCTCCGGGTAGTCGGCCGCCGCCGGGGCGGCGGGCTGGATCTTCTGTCCTTCAGTGGCGTTCTTGGACGCGTTCGTCCACAACACGCCGCCGATCACTACCGCCGCTACCAGCACCACCGCCGCGACGACAGCGATCACCTTCTTGGTGTCGTTGCCGCCCCTGGCCCTGGCTACGGCGTCAGCCCCGGCCGTCCGCTGCTGCCGTCGCTTCCGCGCGGTCCGTTCCGCTCCGCCCACTGGCGTCCTTCCTCATCTGTTCCTCAACCCGCTCTTCCGCAAGCCGCTGCCGCCGCGTGCCCCACAACCAACCGTCGACGGACAGCGACGTTCTCGGCCGCACCGCCAGCCACACGGCCAGCGCAAGGAAACCGGCGTCCCTCGCGATTTCCTGCGGGTACGCGGTCTCACCCGGCGCCACCTGACCGCCACCGCCGAAGCAGCCGCAGTCGATCGTGAGCCCCCTCGCCCACGACTGCGCCACCGCCGCGATGAACGCCACGAGCACCAACCCCGACAGCACGGCGACATGCCTGGTCACGAAACCGAACAGCACGAAGATGCCCAGCGTGATCTCCAACAGCGGCATGGCCGTCGCCACTACCCCGACGAGGCTTTGTGGCAGCACGTCGTACGCCTGCACGGCGAGGTAGGTCTGGCCCGGATCGGCCAGTTTCAGGCCACCGGAGATCAGCCACACGGCCGCCAGGCCGAGCCGGGTGAGCGTGCCGATGCCATCGAGCAGTCGTCCACGTGACGCGAGCACGCTCCTAGGCTAGCTACCGCACCTGAGAATGAGGTGAGGCCGATGACAGTACGTCCAGCCACGAGCACGGTAGGAGCGCCTGCGCGAGGCCCGGTTCGCCCTGTCACGGTGAGTTCGCACACTCCGGGAAGACGATGACCTCATCGCGCGAGCTGCCCGAGCTGCCCGTCAGGGACGTGCTCGCGGATGTCCGCGCCGCGCTGGACCGGCACGGCACCGCCGTGCTGGTGGCACCGGCGGGCACCGGCAAGACCACACTGGTGCCACTGGCGCTGGCGAACTGGTCGCCGGGGCGGATCGTGGTGGCCGAGCCAAGGCGGCTTGCGGCGCGGGCGGCGGCGGCGCGCATGGCCGCGCTGCTGGATGAACCCCTCGGACAGACCGTCGGCTACTCGGTGCGAGGCGACCGGGTGGTCTCAAGCCGCACCAGGATCGAGGTGGTGACCTCTGGTCTGCTGGTCCGCAGGCTGCAGGCCGATCCCGAGCTCAGCGGCACCTCGGCGGTGCTGCTCGACGAGTGCCACGAGCGCCACCTGGACGCCGACCTGTTGCTGACGCTGTTGGTCGACGTGCGTGGTGGCCTGCGGGAGGACCTGCGCCTGCTCGCCACCTCGGCCACGGTCGCCTCGGAGCGGCTCGCGGACCTGCTCGGCGGCGCGCCCGTGGTCACCGCTGACGCGCGAACGTTTCCGGTGGAGGTGGTGCACCACCCGCCCGCGCGCGGGGAACGCATCGAGAACCGCGTGGCCCGGTCGATCGAGACGGCGCTTGCGCGAACCGACGGCGACGTGCTGGCGTTCCTGCCAGGTGCCGGCGAGATCGCCCGCGTCGCGGACCTGCTCGACCTGCCCGGCGTTGACGTCCTCCCGCTGCACGGCAGGCTCACCACGGCCAGGCAGGATACCGCGCTGCGAACCGGGCCCCGGCAGCGCGTGGTGCTGGCCACCGCCGTCGCCGAGTCCAGCCTTACTGTGCCAGGGGTGAGGGCCGTCGTGGATTCCGGGCTGGCGCGGGTACCTCGCGTCGACCATCGCCGAGGCCTTCCTGGCCTGGCGACGGTGCGGGTCTCGGCCGCCGTCGCCGAACAGCGCGCGGGCAGGGCGGGTAGGCAGGGGCCAGGCCTGGTCTACCGGTGCTGGCCACGGCAGGAACACGCGATTCTGCCCGCATACCCCGAGCCTGAGATCCGGGTGGCCGACCTTTCCCGGCTCGCGCTGGAGCTGGCCTGCTGGTCGACGCCGGACGGGCGCGGGCTCTCGTGGTGGGACCCGCCGCCGGAGGGCGCGCTCGCCGCGGCCAGGCAGCTGCTGCGCACCCTCGGCGCGACGCGGGAGGACGGCACCCCGACCCGGCGTGGCGAACGGATGGCGGCACTCGGACTGCACCCGAGGCTGGCTCGCGCGTTGCTGGACGGAGCGCCCGAGGTAGGTCCCCGCTCGGCCGCGGAAGTGGTCGCGCTGCTGGACGCAGGCGGCAGGAGTGTGGACATCGAGGACGAACTGCACCGGCTCGCGCGCGATGACGACCCAGCCACACGCCGGTGGCGCAGGGAGGCGGCCCGGCTGGCACAACTGGTGCAGGTGCCCAGCGAGGAGGTGCCCGACCCGGCGACCGTGGTTGCCCTCGCCCACCCCGAGCGGCTGGCGCGTCGGCGTGGGGGTGCGCAGGGCGAGGACGGGGTGTACCTGCTCGCGGCGGGAACGGCCGTGCGGCTGCCGGCGGGCAGTAGGCTGGCCGACAGCGAATGGCTCGCGGTGGCGGAAGCCACCCGCGAACCCGGCCGGGCGCACGGGGTGATCCGGCTGGCCGCGCGTGCCGACGCCGAACTCGCAACCCGCGTCGCTGCCTCGCTGGTCACCGAGGCGGAGGAAGTGCGCTGGCAGGGCGGCGACATCGTGGCTCGGGCGGTCCGACGGCTCGGGGCCATCACGCTGACCGAGGCGCGGCTGGCCAACCCCGACCCGGCGCTGTTGCGGGCGGCCGCCATGGAGGGCCTGCGCAGGCAGGGCCTTGAACTGCTGGACTGGCCTGAGCGGGCGACGCGGCTGCGGCAACGGCTGGCTTTCCTGCACGCGCACCTGGGGCAACCGTGGCCCGACGTGGGTGATGACGCGCTGCTGGAGCGCGCGAAGGAGTGGCTGGAGCCCGAACTGTCGGCGGTCAGGCGACGGGCCGATCTCGCCCGGATCGACACCGCCGCCGCGCTCGCCAGGTTGCTGCCGTGGCCGAGGGCAGGGCAGCTCGACGAGTTGGCTCCCGACCGGTTGGAGGTGCCGAGCGGGTCTCGACCACGGGTGGACTACTCCGGTGCCGAACCGGTGCTCGCGGTGAAGCTACAGGAGACGTTCGGCTGGCGAGCCACGCCGCGGATCGCGGGCGGACGGGTGCCGGTCGTGCTGCACCTGCTCTCGCCCGCGGGCAGGCCCGCGGCGGTCACGGCTGACCTGGAGTCGTTCTGGCGCAACGGATACCCAAGTGTTAGAGCCGAGCTGCGGGGCCGCTATCCCAAGCATTCGTGGCCACAGGACCCACTGGCCGCCGAACCCACCCGACGAACCACCAAGTCGCGTTAGGACCTGCTGGCACCCGGTCCGGAATCCTCCGGTTCACCAGGGAACGACGCCCTCGTCGTCGAAGAAGCCGCCGCGCGGGCCGTCGTCCGGCAAGGTGGCGAGCCGGATCGCGATCGCGGCACCCTGCTGGGGTGTCCTCGGCGCGTTGAAGCCGGTGAAGTCGGTCGCGACGTAGCCGGGGCAGCAGGCGTTCACGATGACGTTCGTGTCGGACAGTCGCCGGGCGTACTGAGCCGTGATGCTGTTGAGCATCGACTTCGACGGTGCGTACGCGGCCATGATCGGACCGGTCTGCAGCGTCAGCGAGCCCATGTTGCTCGACACGTTGACGATGCGTGGCGAGTCCGCACGGCACAACAGCGGGAGCATCGCGTTCGTCACCCGGACGACACCGAACACGTTCGTGTCCACGACGGTGCGGACGACGTCGAGGTCGAGCGTCGTCGGATCCTGCGCGCCACCGTCGGTGCGGCCGGAGATGCCCGCGTTGTTGACGAGGACGTCGAGCCTTCCTGCCGCCTGCTCGACGGTCGCGACCGCCGCGGCGACGCTCTCGCCGGAGGTGACGTCGAGGGCGACCCCGAACGCGGCAATGCCCGCGGCACGCAGTTTCTCGACGGCCTCCTCGCGCCTGACGTCGTCGCGGGCCCCCACCGCGACGGTGAGGCCGATCGCCCCGAGGCCCTGCGCGATGGCGAAGCCGATTCCCTTGTTCGCGCCGGTTACCAGCGCGGTCTTGGTGTCGTTCACACGATCCATGCTCGGCGCGGCGTGTGCTCGCTGTCCAAGACCGATTCAGTAAGCCCTGATACTCGCCAGGTATCAGGCGGTAACCTGCGACGGTGGAAGACCTCGAGACCCGCGAACTCCGGTATTTCGCCGCCGTGGCCGAGGAACTGCACTTCGGCCGCGCCGCCGATCGGCTCGGAATCGCACAACCGCCGCTGTCCCGTGCGATCCGCCGACTCGAGCAGCGGCTCGGGGTCCAACTCCTCGTGCGTGACCGGCGGGGTGTGGCGCTCACGGACGCGGGCAGGGTGCTGCTCCGCGAGGCCGGAGCGGTCCTCGACGCGGTCGCTGCCGCCGCGCGCCGGACGCGGCGCGCCGGGGACCCGAAGCGGCCACTGGTGCTCGCGTCGAAGGCCGGGGCATCCCACGAGTTGCTGCGACGGCTGCTCGACACGTTCGCGACCGAACCCGGTGCGGCACCGGTCGAGGTCCTGCTGTGCGAGGTCGGCGAACAGGCTCGGCTGCTCCGCGACGGGCGCGCCGACGTGGCACTCATGCACCGCCCGTTCGACGACCTCGCCGGGTTCGACACCGAGGAGCTCTGCGTCGAGGGCCAGGTCGCGATCCTTCCCTCCGGCCATCCGCTCGCGTCACGCGACCAGCTCACGCTGGCGGAGGTCCGCGACGTGCCGGACCTGCCGATCGCTCGATGGCCCCGGCTGGATGGGTCCTACCCGGACGGGCCCGGACCGGAGGTGCACACCCAGTCGCAGCTCGCTCAGCTCGTTGCGCTCGGCAAGACACTGCTGGTCATCCCTGCCTCCAGTCGTGCCTGGCAGTGGCCCGAGCACGTCGCGGTGCCCGTGGTTGACGCGCCGAAGGTCACCACGGTGATCGCGTGGCCGCCAAGCAGTCAATCCAAGGCGGTCGCATCACTCGTCCGCTCAGCGGCAAAGCTAAGCGGCACCGCGCTTCCTTCGCCCGCATGACGACGACTCCACACCTGATACCCCGACGGCAAGCTCTCCTTTCCGCGGCCCGAACTGATTGGCTGTCCATAGTGGAACTCAAGCTCGTTCGAGTCGCCGTCGTCACGCGGTGGCAGCGGTGGTCACCTTCATGAATTCCAGGGCCTGCGGCCAGGAAATCGCGTACGCGGTGGCGTTCACCTCGCTGCCGTGCCTGCCTCGGTCACTGAAGCCGTGTTCGGCATGCGGGTAGACATGAACCAGGCTCGGCCCGCTGTCGCGGGAGTACAGCGCGTCCTGCAACCGCGCGAAACTCTCCCGCGGCACCAGCGTGTCCGCCCCCGGGTACAGCATCAGCACCGGAGCCTTGATCCGCGCCGTGTGCTCGACGGCGTCCACGGTGTGGTTGGGCGCGGGAGTGCCGGGGACCGTCGGGTGGTAGGCGACGACGTTGGCGAGCCGCTCGTCCCTGCCGCCGAGAATCAGCGCGAACCGGCCACCGAGACACCAGCCGATCACACCGGCCCGCTCCACCCCCAGCTCGCCGAGCAGGTGGTCCAGCAGTCGCCGCATCTCCTCAAGGCAGGCCTCGTCGTCGAGCTGACGCATCAACTCCGCCAGCCGGTCCCTCGGGGTGTCGTCGATGCTGGGGCCGTGCCAGGGATCCCAGGTCAGCGCGGTGAGCCCGGCCCTGGCGATGTCCTCGGCGTACTCGCGCACCTGCCCACCGATACCGGTGATCATCGGCAGCAGCAGCATCCCGCTCTTGCTGCCCCCCGAGGGGCGGGCAAGGTACGCGCCGAGGTCACCGACCTTGATCGTGGAAGTCTCGATCTCGTGTGCCATGGGGGCACCGTAACGCGTTCTTCAGGCATGATGCCGGGCATGGCAAGTTCGAGGCGCACCCTCGCCGAGCGGCTCGGCGGTGAGTTGCCCGCGAGCATCGAGGCGCTGGACGAGGAGCACAAACACACTCTCAACGAAGCGTTGCGAGCCGCGCGCAGGCGGCAGGCACGCCAGCTCGCCGACGCGGCCGAACAGTCGCTCTCGCACGTCCCGTTCCCGTTGCGGCGTGCGGTACGCAAGGCGGCGGGCCTGTGACCGAAGCACTGGAAGCGCTGGAGGTCCAGGCGGAGATCGACAAGCTCGCCCGCGTGCTAGGTGAGCCCGGCGAGCGGTTCGGCTTCCTGGAGTCGGTCCCGGCGCGAGACATCCGGAGGTTACGGGAGCGAGCCACCGATGCGCTGTTCGACGCTGACCTCGCCGCGCTGCGCCGCATGGCGTTGGCCAGTAGGTTGCTGCCGCCGAGCCTGCTGGCGGGGCTGGCCGAGCGGGTGTTCGGCCCGCTGCTGAGCGCCCGCATGGCCGGCCTCGTGGACGCGAGCCGCGCGCTCGACATCGCCGCTCGGCTGTCCCCCACCTTCCTGGCCGATGTCGCCGCCGAGACCGATCCGCGCAGGATCGGTCACCTCGTCACCGGCGTGCCTCGCGCCACGATCAGCGTCGTGGTCGGCGAACTGCACCGCAGGCAGGACTGGATCACGCTGGGCCGGTTCGTCACGCACGTGCCGAACGACACCGCGCTCGCGGGGCTGTCCGTGCTCGACGACGCGGCCCTGCTGCGGGTGATGTTCCTGCTGGACGACACGGACCGCGCCGTGGAGGTGTTGGGGCTGCTTCCCACGCGGCGGCGGGAACGCATCGTGCGGGCGGCCGACGAGCACGATCTTTGGCCGCCGCTCTTCGCGCTCGCGTACCGCGCGGACGCGCGGCTGCGTGACGAACTCGTCCACGCCATCGGCGCGCTCGACCAACAGGCGCGGGCGCGGGCCGTGCGGCAGGCCCGTGAACTCGGGGTGGCGGCGCTGCTGGAACCGTCGTCCGGCGAGCTCGCGGGCTGACCGGCTCAGGTAAGCAGCCGACCCCGCCGCCACACCGCCCAGGTCAGCGGCACCCCCGGCCGGTATGCCAGGTGTGTGACCGACGGCGCGTCGAGCACCTGCAGGTCCGCCCTCGCGCCGACCCGGATCGTGCCGACCGCGCCGTCGCCGGTCTCGCGGCACAGCGCGCGGGCGCCGCCAGCGGTGGCTGCCCAGACCGCCTCGCTGATCGACATCCCCATCTGGAGTACGGCGGTGGCTACGCAGAACGCCATCGAGGTGGTGTAGGAGCTGCCGGGGTTGGCGTTGGTGGCCAGCGCCACGACGGCGCCCGCGTCGAGCAGCCGGCGCGCGGGCGGCAGCGGCTGCCGGGTGGAGAGATCACACGCGGGCAGCAGCGTCGCCACGGTGTCCGATCCGGCCAGCGCTGCCACGTCCGCCTCCCTCAGGTGGGTGCAGTGGTCCACGCTCGCCGCCCCGAGCCGCACCGCGAGCCGCACCCCTGGCCCAGGGTTGAGCTGGTTTCCGTGCACCCGAAGTCGTAGTCCGCGCGCCGCCGCGGCGCGCAGTACCCGCTCGGACTGCTCCTCGTCGAAGGCACCCACCTCGCAGAAGACGTCGGCCCAGCCGACGTGCCCCGCCACCGCCGCGAGCATGTCACCGCACACAGTGTCCAGGTAGGACTCGGCGTCGGTTCCGGGTGGCACGGTGTGGGCACCGAGGAAGGTCGCCTCGTCGGCGAGGTCCTCTGCTATGCGCGCGCAACGCAGTTCATCGGCGACAGTCAGCCCGTAGCCGGTCTTGGTCTCCACACAGGTGGTGCCCTGCCGCGCGGCCTCGGCCAGGTGCGCGGCGAGGTTGGCGCGCAACTCGGCGTCGGTGGCTTTCCTGGTGGCCTCGACGGTGGCGAGGATGCCGCCGGCCGTGTAGGCCACACCCGCCATCCTTGCCTCGAACTCGGCGGTGCGGTCGCCAGCGAACACCAGGTGCGTGTGGCTGTCCACCCAGCCGGGCAGCGCGGCCCTGCCTGCCACGTCCACGGCCGCGTCCGCCATCGGCGCGGTGGCCGCGTCACCCACCCACGCCACCCGCTCGCCCTCGAACACGACGGCGGCGCGGTGCAGGGTCCGCAGTCCGGGATCGTTCGTGGTCAGCTCACCGATGCCGGTGACAAGGGTGGATTTCACCGCCACAGCCCACCTATCTCGCGCCGCAGCACCTCCTGTGGCCGTTCGACGAGGCCGTGTTCGCCGCCGCGCACCACCCAGCGGCCAGCGACCATCACGTCGCGCACGTCCGCCGCCGTTGCCGCGAACGGCGCCGCCGAGGGCTCCGCGCCCGCCGTGCTGGTCGAGTCGAGATCGACAACCACCAGGTCGGCGCCCTGACCTTCGGCCAGTTGGCCGACGTCTGGCCACCCGAGCGCCGCATGCGCCGTTGCGGCCGCGAGCAGTTCCCGCGCGGTGAACAAACCGCGCACCTCCCGCACGAGTCTCTCCCGCCACTCCAACCCGCGCAGCTGCTCGAACGGGTCGGTCACGACGTGGCTGTCCCCACCAAGACACAGCCCCACCCCCGCGTCGAGCAGCGCCCTGCTCGGGCCGATGCCGTCGCCGAGGTCGCATTCCGTCGCGGGACATACGCACACCCGGCACCCCGAAGCGGCGAGCGCGGCGATGTCGGAGGGGTCCAGGTGGGTGGCGTGCACCGCCACCGTCGCCGGACCGAGCACCCCGGTGCTTTCCAGCAACCCGGCCGGGGTGCGCCCGCTCGCGCGAAGGCACTCGGCGTTTTCGGCCCGCTGCTCGGACAGGTGTACATGCAGCGGCCGGTCGCCTGCCGCTGCCACCACGACCGGCAGGTCCCGTGGCGGCACCGCCCGCACCGAGTGCACAGCCACACCCGAGGTCACCCGCTCACCGCGAGGGGAGAACCGCTGTACCCGCTGCGCCCACCGGTCGGCGTCGCCGTCGCCGAACCGCAGCTGCGTTCCCCGCAACGGCTCGCCGAAACCGCCAGCCAGGTAGCAGGTGTCCAGCAGGCACAACCTGATTCCGGCTTCGTCAGCGGCCGCGACAAGCGCGGCACCCATGGCGTTGGGGTCGGCGTAACCGGCGCCGCCGGGGCCGTGGTGCAGGTAGTGGAACTCGCCGACGCTGGTGTACCCGGCCAGCACGAGTTCGGCGTAGACGCCGCGCGCGAGGCGGTAGTAGGAGTCGGGGTCCAGCCGGTCGGCCAGCTCGTACATCAGCGAGCGCCAGGTCCAGAACGAGCCGCGTCCCTGCTGCGCCCTGCCACGCAACGCGCGCTGGAACGCGTGGGAATGCGCGTCGGCGAAGCCCGGCAGCGCCAGCCCCGGCAACACGTGCCCCGTCCGCGGCGCTCCCGTGGTGACCGAGGTGAACCTCCCGGCCGTGACGTCGAGCCTGACGGCGTGTCGCACCCCGTCCGGCAACCACGCGTACTCGCACCAGTAGGCGGTCACCGTTGCTCCCGCATCGGCAGGCGCAACCCGTGTTCCCCTGCGACTTCGACGGCGCGCGAGTAGCCCGCGTCGGCGTGCCGCAGCACCCCGGTAGCCGGGTCGTTGCGCAACACGCGGTCCAGCTTTCGCGCCGCGAGCGCGGTGCCGTCGGCCACGCACACCTGTCCGGCGTGGACGGAGCGGCCCATCCCCACCCCGCCGCCGTGGTGAATCGACACCCAGCTCGCGCCCGATGCGGTGTTGACTAGCGCGTTCAGCAGCGGCCAGTCGGCGATGGCGTCGGAGCCGTCGGCCATGCCCTCGGTCTCGCGGTACGGGGAGGCGACGCTGCCCGCGTCGAGGTGATCGCGCCCGATCACGATCGGTGCCTTCAACTCGCCACTGGCCACCAGCTCGTTGAACCGCAGCCCTGCCACATGTCGCTGGCCGTAGCCGAGCCAGCAGATCCGTGCGGGCAGCCCCTGGAACGGCACCCGCTCGCCCGCCAACCGGATCCAGCGGGCAAGTGACTCGTCCTCGCCGAACAGCTCCAGCGCCGCACGGTCGGTGACCGCGATGTCGGCCGGATCTGCTGAAAGCGCCACCCACCGAAACGGGCCCTTGCCCTCGCAAAACATCGGGCGAATGTAGGCCGGGACGAAGCCGGGGTAGTCGAACGCCCGCTCGCAGCCGCCCAGCTTCGCCTCACCGCGCAGCGAGTTTCCGTAGTCGAACACCTCCGCGCCACGGTCGAGGTAGCCGAGCATCGCGTCCACGTGGTGTGCCATCGAGTCGCGCGCGCGGTCGGTGAACTCGTCGGGTTCGGCTTCGGCGTAGTCGTGCCAGTCCTCGACCGCCACCCCGATGGGTAGGTACGCCAGCGGGTCGTGGGCCGAGGTCTGGTCGGTGACGATGTCGGCTTCCACGTCGCGACGCAGCAGCGCGGGCAGCACCTCGGCCGCGTTGCCGATCACACCGACGGACACGGCTTCGCGTGCGACCTTCGCTGCCCGCACCCGTTCGATCGCGGTGTCCAGCTCGGGAGCCAACTCGTCGAGGTAGCCGCCGCGCAGCCTGCGGCGCGCCCTGTCGGGGTCGCACTCCACGATCAGCGCGGCGCCGCCGTTCATCGTCACGGCAAGCGGCTGGGCGCCGCCCATACCACCGAGACCGGCGGTGAGCGTGAGCGTGCCCGCCAGCGTCCCGCCGAACCGCTTACGGGCGACGGCCGCGAACGTCTCGTAGGTGCCCTGCAGGATGCCCTGGGTGCCGATGTAGATCCACGATCCGGCTGTCATCTGGCCGTACATGGTCAGTCCGAGCGCTTCCAGCCTGCGAAACTCCGGCCAGTTCGCCCAGTCGCCGACAAGGTTGGAGTTGGCCAGCAACACCCGGGGCGCCCACTCGTGGGTGGTCAGCACCCCCACCGGTCTGCCCGACTGGACGAGCAGGGTCTCGTCGTCGGCCAGCGTTGTCAGGCAACGCTCGATGGCGTGGTAGCTCGGCCAGTCCCTCGCCGCCTTGCCGGTGCCGCCGTAGACCACGAGTTCGGCGGGCCGCTCGGCCACCTCCGGGTCGAGATTGTTGCGCAGCATCCGCAGCGCGGCCTCCGTCTGCCAGCTCCGAGCCGTGCGTCGCATCGTCATCTCCGCTCGTCCGGCAGCGCGGCGTGCAGCACGGCGCCGGAGGCGATGAGTTCCTCCGCCGCGGCGATCTCGGGAGCCAGCTGCCTGTCGGTCCCCGGACCGGATACCCGGGTGCGCAGCAGGTCCCGCACCGCTCCCGTGCCAGGTGCGGGCAGCAACGGCGCACGCAGGTCGAGCGCACGCGCGGCGGTGAGCAGTTCCACGGCGAGCACGGTGGTGAGCCCGCTGATCGCGCGGCGCAGTTTGCGCGCGGCGCTCCAGCCCATGGACACGTGGTCCTCCTGCATCGCGCTGCTGGGAATGGAATCCACCGACGCGGGGACAGCCAGCCGCTTCAGCTCGCTCACCACCGCTGCCTGCGTGTACTGGGCGATCATGTGCCCGGAGTCCACACCGGGGTTCGCGGCGAGGAAAGCGGGAAGGCCGTGTGAGCGGGCGACGTCGAGCATCCGGTCGGTACGGCGCTCGGCGATACTCGCGAGGTCGGCCACGGCGACGGCGAGGAAGTCCAGCACGTAGCCCAGCGGCGCGCCGTGGAAGTTGCCGCAGGACTCCAGCCTGCCGTCGGCGAGTACCACCGGGTTGTCGATGATGGAGGCGAGTTCGCGGTCGGCGACCGCGGCCGCGTGGTCGAGGGTGTCTCGCGCGGCCCCGTGCACCTGCGGCGCGCACCGCAGCGAGTAGGCGTCCTGCACGCGCGTGCAGTCCTCGCCTCGATGGCTGGCCATGATCTGCGAGCCCGCCAACGCGGAACGCATCCGGCGCGCGGACACCGCCTGCCCCGGGTGTGGTCGCAGCTCCTGCAACTCCTGGGCGTACGCCCGATCGGTGCCGAGCAGGGCTTCCACACTCATCGCGGCGGTGAGGTCGGCGACGTCCACGAGCCCGCGCAGATCCTCGACGGCCAACACCAGCATGCCGAGCATGCCGTCGGTGCCGTTGATGAGCGAGAGGCCCTCCTTCTCGGCCAGCGTCAGCGGTTCGATACCGGCGGCGGCGAGCGCGTCCGAGGCAGCCAGCCGCGTGCCGTCCTGGTCGAACACCTCACCCTCACCCATGAGCGCGAGCCCGGCGGCCGCGAGCGGAGCGAGGTCGCCTGAGCAACCCAGCGAGCCGTGCTCGTGCACCACCGGGGTGATCCCGGCGTTCAGCAGCGCCGCCAAAGATCGCGCGGTCACCGGGCGCACCCCGCTGTACCCGCTCACCAATGTGCGCAGCCGCAGCAGCAGCATCGCCCGCACCACCTCGCGCTCCACGACCGCACCTGCGCCCGCGGAGTGCGAGCGGATCAGCGACCGCTGCAGTTGGGTGCGTTGGTCGGCGGGGATGCGACGCACCGCTAGTGCTCCGAACCCGGTGGAGACCCCGTACGCGGGTGGTCGCGCCTCGGCCTGCGCGTCGACAAGGGCACGCGCTCTGACGAGTTCACGCTCGGCCACCTCGTCCAGCTCGACCGTCGCCGCACCGCGGGCCACCGCGATCACCTGCTCGCGCCGTAGCGCTGCCGCCCCGAGGCGTACCTGCTCGGACATGTTCCCCATTCCGCCGCCCCGCGGGGCGGGCGCATCATCGGCGGAAAGCCGGTTGTGTTCGCGTTCCAGGCTGGACCGCGAACTCACCGGTGGCAACGCGCCGCGCGGCAGGTGAGCCGCCCGCCTGAACCGGCGGCACCGGTCTCAGGAACCCATCTGGCCCGTGCTGCCCGCATCCACCAACTGCCGCAGGCCGGCGGGCAGCGAGTGGCGCACCTTGTCCAGCACCCCCTGGGTCGCCTCGTCGGTCACCTCCAGCACGACACGCGAGCCGTACACCGCGTTGGGCTCGGGCAGGTGGCCACGCTCGGCGACGCGAGCAACGAACTCGTCGAGCCCGAACCGCTCCCCGGAACCGGCGCCACCGAGTGTCACCGTCCTTCGCAGGTGCTCGCCCAGTTCGGCGGGCAACTGGTCGGCCAGGTTCTCCGCGAGGTGCTCGGGCACCCGCTCCCCGAGGGTTTCCAGCGTCGCTCGGGTCAGGCCCTCCGCCTCACCACGGCTGGCCAGTTGCGCCCGCGTCTGCACCTGACCGATGAAGTGGTCGTGGTCCATGGGCTGCTGCCTTTCGGCCTCGTTCGATCCGCTTGTCGCCTCAAGGATTTGCCTCGCCGCGCGGGCTCCAAACGCTCCAGGTGGACGCTGCCGGTGCCCGCGAGCCGGAACCGACCAACGGGTGGCCGCGCGATTCGATGTGTGCGGCGACGGCACAACCCCGCACATGGCGGCGCGCTCGACAAATCCGAAACCCGGACCTTCGCACGATCGCCGACAGAGGCGAAGGCCATGGCAGAAGCCGGTCACCGTACCGATCGCTAACCACGCTCAGCGCGCTCCTTGATGCCACGCAGCATTTTGCGCTCCATAACAAGCGATTCGGGCTCGATGACGGCGAGGTTGCGCAGCCGGGTCTTCGCCGAAGGCTCGCCGGTGGCGAAGCGGTTTCGACTGACCAGCCGCGTGTGCCCGTCGCCGACGTCGGTCAGCGCGAAGGTCCAGCTCCACGGCTCGTCTTCACCTCGCAGCACCAGCGATTCGCCTGGTCGCAGGCTCTCCACACGCAGCCTTGGCCCGTGCGGGCCAAGTGGGACCACATCGCCGACGCCGAGGTTCTGGAACTCGGGCAGGATCCGCGAGGAGCTGTGCAGGTCGTAACCGAGCAGATTCTCGATCCAGTCGTAGCTGTACAGACCCGCGCGGCCACTGCCGATCTGCACAAGCCAGGGCCAAACCCGGTTCGGCGGCGCTTCGATCTCGATCGCCCTCGTGGCGGTGATGTCGGGGTCAGGGATGAGTTCGTCCCCCGGCAGTGACCGGCTGACCTCATCGGCGGTCGCACCCCAGGTGAGTACCTTGTCTCGTAGCAGGACCACATACGCGACCGCGCCGGCCAGTGCCGCGGCCAGCCCGCCCGCGATGAGTCCGAAGTTCGTCTTTCGCATTTGGTGAGGATCTGCCACCGGGTGGTGGCGGGCACAGGGCCGTTGTTCCCTGACCGCATCACCCGAAGGGCGCAGCCTGCGGTAGCGGTCGAACAGGACCTGCGACGAGAGAAAAGCCCTGGCCGGTTGAACCGGCCAGGGCATCGTGGTGGAGGTGCCGGGAATCGAACCCGGGTCCTCTGTCGCCTTTCCAGGGCTTCTCCGTGCGCAGTTCGCTGTGTCTCTACTCGGCCCCACCGGTCACGCGAACAAGCCGGTGTGACGGGCCCAGCCACTGTTCGTTTCCCTACCGGTTCCCGTGGCCGGAACCGGCGGTAAGCCTCCTAGCTGATGCCGGCAGACCGGGTCGGAGGCTTACCCGGGCCGACAGACTCGCACTCGCTCAGGCGGCGAGGGCGAAGTCGCGCTGACTGTTCGTCTTGGCGCTTATTTTTAGTGCGACGACGCTCACGGTGGTCGTTGCCTGCACCGGCACGCTTCCCCTGGATCAACGTCCAGAGTCGAAACCGTTCACCCCCTCGTCGGGCCGATCTCTTGATCTCCCAGCAAGGATAACGCCTGGCGCAACCACATAATTCCGGCCCTTCGCGCGCGTGGTAGGGCTGGCCCCACCTCGCACACGCCGGTCCGCATGCTGGTCGCCCACGACCGGGAGGGAGAGGCTGGACCCCTCAACCACAGAAGGGATTCCGGCCATGACCGCGGCGTACCCCAAGCATTCACCTCGACCTCCGGTGGCGGGCTCGGTCACCTACCTGCTGCTCAACCTCCCCGCGGGCATCGCCGGTTTCGTCCTGCTGGTGACGCTGGGCTCGGTGGGGGTGTCCACGGTGATCATCTGGGTGGGTGTGCCGGTGCTGATGCTGGCCATCCTGCTGGCGCGCGCCTTCGCGGAGGTGGAACGGGCCCGCGTACACGCGCTGCTCGGCACCTACATCGCGCGGCCGTACCGGCCGCTACCTGATGGCGGCCAGAAGCTGCGCTGGAAGGCCCGGCTGTCCGACACCTCCACGTGGCGCGACATCTGCTACCTACTGCTGCTCTTTCCGGTAGGCATCGCGGAGTTCGTGCTGGTGGTGACATTGTGGGCGGTGTCGCTCGGGCTGCTCGCGCTTCCGGTGTACTACCGCTACCTGCCGGAAGGGGCGTACTTCTTCCCCAGTTACGACCTGCGATGGATCACCGTGGATTCGGTGACTACCGCGCTACCTTGGGCCGCGCTGGGTGTGTTGCTGCTCGTCGCGACCGTTGCCTTCACACGAGGTATGGCGGGCGCGCATGCCCGGTTCGCCCGCCTGTTGCTCGGCCCCACCTCGGCGATGACGCCGGCGGCTGAGGCGGTCGGTGCCGGCCACGTCACACCGCGGCCGGTGGCAGAATGAGCCTCGGGCAACGACGGGGGATCACAACGTGAGCGGCAGTAACTCGGTCGCGGCGACGACCCGGCCTGCCGCCTTCCGTGCGATCGCTTTCATGGTGGCGAGCCTGCCGCTACGGCTGCTGCAGTTCGTCGTGATCGTGACGCTTTCTCTGGTGGGGCTCGCCACGCTCGTCGTCTGGATCGGCATTCCGACACTGATGCTCGCCACCAAGGTGGTGCGAGGCTTCGGTGACCTGGAACGACGTTGGGTGAGCGCGACGCTGGCGACTCCCGTCCCCGCCGCCGACCGGCTGCCGAAGGACGGTGGACCGCTGCGACGGTGGAGGACGCAGCTCACCGATCCCACCACCTGGCGTGACCTCGGCTACCTGCTGCTCGCCTTTCCGATCGGCGTGTTCGAGTTCGCACTAGGGGTTGTCGCGATCGTGCTGCTGCCGATCGCCATCTGGGTGGTTCCAGGTGTGGGCTGGCTGCACGGCAGGCTCGCGCTGGCTCTACTGGGACCGCCGAAGGCCCGCAGGGCGGAGGCCAGGGCCTCACGACTGCAAGCGTCCAGGGCACGCGGTGTGGACGCCGCTGAGGCCGAGCGTCGGCGTATCGAGCGCGACCTGCACGACGGCGCGCAGCAACGCCTGGTGGCAGTGGCGATGAGCCTGGGCAGGGCGAAGACCAAGCTGGGCGACCCGGATTCGCTACGTAGCCTGCTCGACGAGGCCCACACAGACGCGAAACACGCGGTGGCCGAGCTGCGGGACCTGGCAAGGGGCATCTACCCCGCGGTGCTGGCCGACCGGGGGCTGGACGCGGCGCTGTCCGCGCAGGCCGCGAAGTCGCCCGTGCCGGTCGAGGTGACCGTCGACGTCGAGCCGCGCCCGCCCGCGGCGGTGGAGACGACGGCCTACTTCATCGTCGGCGAGACGCTCACCAACATCGCCAAACACTCGGGCGCGACACAGGCGAGCGTGCGCGTGTGGCGATCGAGCGACACCGTGGTGGTCGAGGTGACCGACAACGGCAACGGTGGTGCACGGCTGCGGCAGGGGGGTGGGCTGCGCGGACTCGCCGACCGTGCTGCCACGATTGACGGCGTCATTTCCGTCGTCAGCCCGCCGGGCGGCCCCACGGTGATTCGAGCGGACCTGCCGTGTACCTGGTGAGCTGCGTCGCAGGCACTGGGGAGCGAGCATGCGCGTGGTCATCGCCGAGGACGCCGTCCTGTTGCGGGCAGGCGTACAACGCCTGCTGGCCGATGAGGGCATCGAAACGGTCGCGGCCGTGGACAACGGTGACGACCTGCTGAAGGCCGTCGAGGAGCAGCTACCGCAACTCGCGATCGTCGACGTACGGATGCCGCCGACGTTCACCGACGAGGGTCTGCGGGCCGCGCTGCGGGCTCGCAAGGTTGTGCGCGACCTGCCCGTGCTGGTGCTCTCGCAGTACGTGGAGGAAACCTACGCGGTTGAGTTGCTCGCCGACGGCGCCGGAGGCGTGGGCTACCTGCTTAAGGAGCGGGTCGCCGACGTCGCGGAGTTCCTCGACGCCGTGCGGCGCGTGGCCGAGGGCGGCACCGCGATCGATCCGGAGGTGATCGCCCAACTCGTGGCCCGTGGCAGGCGCGACCCGCTGACCTCGCTCACCGCACGCGAGTCGGAAGTGCTCGACCTGATGGCACAGGGACTGTCCAACTCCGCCATCGCGAGTCGTCTCGTCGTGTCGCACGGAGCGGTCGAGAAGCACATCGGCAACATCTTCACCAAGTTGGGCCTCGAGGTGAGCGCCGAGGAGCACCGCAGAGTACGCGCGGTGCTCACCTACCTCGGCCGCTGACCTGCCCGGCTATTGAGCCCACGGTGGGTCGATCGTCCTACCGTTCACGGTCCCGCGCATGCCCTTAGAGGTGCACACGGTCAGCCGCGCGGCCACCGCGGCCGGGTTACGCAGGCGAAACGGAACGCCCGGTGTGGCGATGGCCGCATCCCCCGCCGTCAGCTCATGCACCTGCTCACCCACCTCCACCAGCACCTTCCCTTCCTGCAACACGAACACTTCCTCTCTGTCGACCGTGTGCCATTCGGTGGCGGCCCCCGGTGCTGCCTCCAGCGACCAGACGGCGAGTTCGGTCGATCCCCTACTTGGCACGGCGAGCGAGCGTGCCTGGAAACCGCCGATGTCGAACGTCGGCGCGTCCATGAGCGTGGCGAGTGTCATCAAGCCTCCGATGGTCAATCAGCTTTACCAACGATAAAGTAAAGCAAGCTGACCATATAGTCAAGGAGGTTGACCATTGCAGGAGGGTGCCATCCCGGCCCTGCTCGCCATGGCCTTCCGTGCGGTGATGGACCGGGTGCACGAACAGCTCGCAGGCGAAGGTTTCACCGATGTGCGCCCCGCGCACGGATTCGTGTTCCAGTACCTGTCGACGCACCCCGCTGCCACCGCCGTCGAACTCGGCGAGCACCTCGGGATCACCAAACAGGCCGCCGTCCAACTCGTCGACGAACTGGACAGGCGAGGCTACGTCGAGCGCCGCCCGCATCCCCATGACCGCCGAAGCAGGGTCGTCGCACTCACCCCGCGTGGCTGGCACTGCATCCGCCGTGTCGTGGAGGCTTGGACGGGCATCGAACAGGAATGGGCACGATTGATCGGCACCGAGCGGCTGCGCGAGCTGCACGACGACCTCGTCACCCTGACCGACCACACCGGCGACGGTCGCCGGGTCCCGCTACGCCCGGTCTGGTAGCTCACCGCTCATATGCCGAGCAGCTTCGCGGGGGTGTCGTGCAACACCGCACGCAGGAACGGCTCGCCGAGCCGTTCCTCCATCGACGCCCATCCCGCGATCGCACGCAACTGTGCCGCATATGGGTACGGGATGTTCGGGAAGTCGCTACCGAGCACGATCCGGTCGGCCACCGGCACCAGCCGCCTCGGCCAGTCCGGCGGCAGCGGCGAAAGCCGCTCGGTGAACGGCACACCCACCATCGTGGTGTCGAGATAGACCCTGGGATAGGCCCGCGCCAGCTCCAGCGCGTCCTCGTACTGCGGCATCGCCGCGTGCGCGAGCACGGCGACCAGCTCCGGATGGCGGTGCAGCACCTCGGCGAACACCTCAACCCCGGTGTGCTCACCGGGCAGCGGACCGTGCCCACAGTGGATCACCACGGGCACCCCGGCATCGGCCATGGCGCCCCACACGTCGTCGAGCAGCCGATCCCGCGGATCGTAGGCGCCGACCTGCACATGGGCCTTGAAGCACCGGGCGCCCGCCCGCAATGCCTCGTCCACGTAGCCTGCCGCCTGCGACTCGGGGTAGAAGGTCGCCGTGTGCACGGCGTCGGGCTCGCGCTCCGCGAACTCCAGCGCCCACTGATTCAGCCACCGCGCCATCCCCGGCTTGTGCGGATACACCAGCGGTGCGAAGCGACGCACTCCGAACGAACACAACGTCTCCAGTCGCTGCTGCTCCGTAGTGCGGTAGTGGACCGGCCACGCCATGCCGTAGTGCTCCTCGGCGCGGTCGAAGTACGCCCACACCTTGCGCAGCATCCGCTCGGGCAGGAAATGCACGTGGAGGTCGACCAGTCCGTCCAGCCCGAGTCCGTGGACCCAGGCCGCGACGTCCTCATCCGCCTGCGGGCTCACCCGCGGTACTTCCCCTTGGCGGCCCGCCCCATCGTTCGAGCGATCTCTCGCTGCGCGTCCCGCTTGGCGATGGCCTGGCGCTTGTCGTAGGCCTTGCGGCCCTTGGCCAACGCCAGCTCCACCTTGACCTTGCCGTCCTTGAAGTACAGCGAAAGCGGCACCAGGCTCAGCCCGCTCTCCTTCGTCTTGCCGATCAGCTTCTCGATCTCCCCGCGGTGCAGCAGCAGCTTCCTGGTGCGCCTCGGCGCGTGATTGGTCCACGTGCCCTGTGCGTACTCGGGAATGTGCAGCCCGCGCAGGAAGATCTCGCCGTCATCGACCGTGGCGAAGGAGTCGACCAGTGACGCCTTGCCCTCCCTCAGGCTCTTGACCTCCGTACCCATGAGCACCACGCCCGCCTCATAGGTATCGATGATCGTGTAGTCGTGCCGGGCACGACGATTCGACGCGATCACCTTCCGGCCAAGTTCCTTCGGCATGCTTCGACTGTAGCGCTAGTGGCGAACGTAGAGCCGCAGCGTTATGTAGCCAGTGAACGCCGAGATCAGTACCGATACGCCGATCAGGATCGGAGCCACCGGGAACAGGACGTCGATCAGTTCTATCTTCGGGATCGCCCCTCCCGTTGCCGCGAGGATCTTGTCCAGCACCAGGTACTTCAGCGTGACGAGGCCGGTCACCCCGATCAACGCGCCCAGTACGCCCGCGACCACCGCCTCCAGCAGGAAGGGCAACTGGGTATACCAGCGGGTGGCGCCGACCAGGCGCATGATCCCCACCTCGGTACGCCTGGTGTAGGCGGACACCTGGATCGTGTTGGCGATCAACAGCACCGCCGCCAGTGCCGCGATGAGAGCCACGATGAACGTGCCGTTCCGGCCCGCGTTGAGCAGGCTGAAGAAGCGATCGAGGAACTTGTTCTGGTCGTCGACCTTGGCCACGCCGGGCTGACCGTTGTACTCCTGCACCACCACGTCACTACGCTGCGGATCGAACAGCTTGACGTGCAACGAGGCAGGCAGCGCTTCCGGCCTCGCCAGCTCGACCAGTTCGGGCTGGCCCTCGAAGATGCGCTTGAACCGCTCGTACGCCTCGTCACGGTTCTCGTAAACGACCGACTCTACGGCCTGGTTGGTCTCCAGCGACTGTCGTAGCGACGCGCATGGGTCGGCGGAGCACTGCTTGTCGCCTGCGCTGATGTCCTCGGTGAGATAGACGGTGACCTCGACGTCGTCGAGGTAGCTCACCTTCATCTTGTCGATCGTGCGGACGAACAGCAGGCCACCGCCGAGCATGCCGAGCGAGATGGCGGTAGTGAGGATCATGGCGATGGTCATCGTCACGTTCCGGCGAAGACCGGTGATGACCTCGCTGAACACGAAGCTGGCGCGCATCGGGGGGACGCATTCCTTGGGTCGGGGATATCGGGGCGGGGGTAGCTGGGGGTGGGGCGGCGCTGCGGGGGATCAGCGACCGACGCCGTACACCCCTCGCCGGTCGTCTCGGATGACTCTGCCGAAGTCGAGTTCGACGACGCGGCGACGCATTGAGTCGACGATGGAGTGGTCGTGCGTGGCCATCAACACCGTGGTGCCCGTGCGGTTGATGCGCTCGAGCAGCAGCATGATGTCCTGGCTGGTGTCGGGGTCGAGGTTCCCGGTGGGCTCGTCGGCCAGCAACACCAGCGGCCGGTTCACGAAGGCTCGCGCGATCGCCACCCGCTGCTGCTCTCCACCGGAGAGCTCGTTGGGCATGCGATCGGACTTGCCTTCGAGGCCCACCAGTTCCAGCACCTCGGGCACCACCTTGGCGATGGTCCGCTTCGGCTTGCCGATGACCTCGAGCGCGAACGCCACGTTCTCGGCGACGGTCTTGTTCGTGAGCAGCCGGAAGTCCTGGAACACGCAGCCGATCGTCTGGCGCAAGCGGGGGATCTTGCGCCGAGGCATCTTGGCCACGTCGAAGTTCGACACCATCACCCGACCTCTGCTGGGCACCTCCTCCCGCAGAAGCAGCCGGAGGAACGTCGACTTCCCTGAGCCGGAGGGGCCGATGAGGAAGACGAACTCACCCTTGTCCACGTCGACCGACACGCCGTCCAATGCGGGGCGCGAGGAGGTCTTGTAGACCTTGGAAACGCTATCGAGCCGGATCACGGTGGGCCATCCTACCCCGTTGCGGAGTGAAGCCCTGGTTGCCTACTCTGCGTCACGCGGCGTCGGCCTGCTGCTTGCGCCACCGGATGCCTGCGTCGAGGAAGCCGTCGAGCTCGCCGTCGAGCACGGCCGAAGGGTTACCGACCTCGTAGTCGGTGCGTAGATCCTTGACCAGTTGGTAAGGGTGCAGCACGTAGGAACGCATCTGATTGCCCCAGCTCGAACCGCCGTCGCGTAGCGCGTCCATCTCGGCGCGCTCCTCTTCCTTCTTGCGCTGCAGCAGCTTGGCCTGCAGGACCTTCATGGCCGCCGCCTTGTTCTGCAGTTGCGACTTCTCGTTCTG
Organism: Saccharomonospora amisosensis; assembly: GCF_011761185.1. Taxonomy (NCBI): domain Bacteria; kingdom Bacillati; phylum Actinomycetota; class Actinomycetes; order Pseudonocardiales; family Pseudonocardiaceae; genus Saccharomonospora; species Saccharomonospora amisosensis. The sequence continues at coordinate 4,280,230 of NZ_JAAOYM010000001.1, forward strand.
GCAGGACACGACGATGCCCGTCGGCAAGTGTGTGATGCGCACGGCCGAGTCGGTGGTGTTGACGCTCTGGCCACCAGGGCCGGAGGAGCGGTACACGTCCACGCGAATGTCCTTCTCCGGGACGTCGACGTGGTCGACCTCCGCCACCTCGGGCAGTACCTCGACGTGCGCGAACGACGTCTGGCGCCTGCTCTGGTTGTCGAACGGGGAGATCCGCACGAGCCGGTGGGTTCCCTGCTCGACGGAGAGGGTGCCGTAGATGTAGGGGCCGCTGACCTTAAAGGTCGCGGACCGGATACCCGCTTCCTCCGCATAGGAGATGTCGTAGACCTCGGTCGGGTACCCGTGCCGTTCCGCCCAGCGCAGGTACATCCGCAACAGCATCTCGGCCCAGTCGGCCGCGTCGACACCGCCCGCCTCGGAACGGATCGTGACCACGGCGTTACGCTCGTCGTACTCGCCGGAAAGCAGAGTGCGCACCTCGAGGGCGTCCACGTCCTTGGTGAGTTGGGACAGCTCGGCCTCTGCCTCGGAACGGCTGGCCTCGTCGCCCTCCGCGACCGCGAGCTCGTACAGGACACCGAGGTCGTCGACGCGCTGCCGCATGTCGGTTACGCGGCGTAACTCCGCCTGCCGGTAGGAGAGCTGACTGGTGACCCGCTGCGCGGCCTCAGGGTCGTCCCACAGATTCGGCCGCGCGGCCTCCTCCTCCAGCTCCGCGACCTCCTTGCGCAGCGAATCCAGGTCCATGACGGCCTCGACCTGGGACAGCTTCCCGCTGAGGTCCCTCAGGGCGGCTTCGAAGTCAGCACTCACAACCCTCAAGTTTACGGTAAATCGTGCGGCCGCTGTCAGCGGCCGCACCGATCACCGGTCAACTCGACGAGAGGGCGTCCACCAGCTTCAGCGCCGCCCTTGCATGCGCCTGTCCGAACTCGGCCACCGCCTTCTCGGCGGGATCGGCTGCGGCCCTGACCGCGGCCCTGGCGTCGTTCAGCTCCGCGCTGTAGGTCTCCTTGGCGGCGTCGAAGAGATTGGCCCGTTGTTTGGGTGTCAACACCCCGGCGTTGACCACCCGCAGGATGAGCGGGCTGCGCAGGTGGTCGGGTCCGGAGTCGCTGGTCAGCCACCCCTTGAAGGCTTTCTTCCCGGCTGCCGTGATGACGTACTGCTGGCTGGACCGAGGCCCCTGCTTGCCGAGCCGCACGTAGCCTTCCTTGTGCAGCGCGGGCAGCTCCCGGTAAACCTGGCTCCTCGTGACGCTGAAGAACGTGCCGAACCGTTCCTCAGCCGCCGCGACGAGCTCGCCACCGGTAGCGGGACCGTCGTGTAGCAAACCAAGCAGTGCTGCTGCAGTTGCGTTCAAATCGGACACGCCTCTACCGTGCCACGTCTTCGCGCATCTGTCCACAGTGGTCAAGGAATCGTCCACTGTGGAACCGCCGTCTCAGAGTGCGGACAGGCCTCTGACCACGCAAAAGAGCCCGAATCCGGAGATTCGGGCTCTTTTGCTTTTACGTGGTAGCGGGGACAGGATTCGAACCTGCGACCTCTGGGTTATGAGCCCAGCGAGCTACCGAGCTGCTCCACCCCGCGCCGTGTGATTCTTAGTCTACCTCATCCCCGTGACCCCCAAACAGGGGGGTCGGTTCGAGGTTCCCGAGAGAAGATCGCTGTGATCTCTTCGCGGTGACACCCACCTTACGCCACGGTCTCGCCCTGGCGCAAAGTGGGTGCCCGACACCTCACATGATCATCATCCGTCAGCCGCCGCCGGCATTCTGGGCCTGCTCGTAGCGTTGCGCGGCCGCGTCCAACTCGGCCAGCGCCTCACCCTGCGCGTTGAAGTCACCGGACCGCTGGGCCGCCCTGAGCTTCTCCAGCGCCGTCTGAATGTCGGCCACAGCCTGGTCGAGCTCGGGGTTGGCGCCTCCACTGTCGGGCAGTTGTTGCTGCTGGGTGGGTGGCGGTGACGTCTCCTCCGGCTGCTCCGGAGTGCCGCCCTGGGCGGGCCCGGTCGCCGCGTCGCCGCTGCCCTCACCGAACACCTCGTCCAGCGCACCGTTCAAGGTCGATGCCACACCGATGCGCCCGCCGAACGACACGAGCACCCGCGCCAGCTGGGGATAGCTCTGCGCGTTGCGCTGCTGGATGTAGACCGGCTCCACGTAGAGGAACCCACCGGCGACCGGCAGTGTCAGCAGGTTGCCGTAGATGATGTCCACGCTCTGGTTACCCAGCAGGGTCCTGTCCTGCGTGAACTTCGGGTTGCTCTGGAAGGCGTTCTGCACCTGCACAGGGCCCTCGAGCTGCTGGCCGCCTCCTGTCGGCAGCCGCAGCACCGTGATCCTGCCGTAGTCCTCCGGATCGGACGACACCGTGGCCCACGCGGCCAGATACTGCCGCGCCAGTGGTGTCAGCGCGCTGGTGAGCTGGAACCTCGGGTCGTTCTGTCCCGGCGCCTGCGCAAGCAGGTAGTAGGCGGGTTGCTTCGCCGTGTCGGAGTTGGGGTCGAGTCCGCCTTCCTGCGTCGGGTCCTGCGGGACGTTCCAGAACGTCTGCGTGGAGTAGAACTCCTGGGGGTTGCGCACGTGGTACTTGGTGAGCAGCTCCCGCTGCACCTTGAAGATGTCCTCCGGATACCGGAAGTGCTCACGCAGCTCGGGAGTGACCTCCGAACTCGGCTTCACGATGCCGGGGAACACGTTCCTCCACGCCTTCAGCACGGGCTCGTTGTCGTCCATCGAGTACAACGTCACCGTGCCGTCGAACGCGTCGACCGTGGCCTTGACGGAGTTGCGGATGTAGTTGATCCGGTTGTCCTCCTGCCGGGCCACCCCGGTGAGCGAGTCCTGCGTCGCCGTACCCAGTGAAGTGCGCTGCGCGTAGGGGTAGTTGTTCAGCGTCGTGTAGCCGTCGACGATCCACTTGATCCTGCCGTCGATCACCGCGGGGTAAGGGTCGCCGTCGACCGTGAGCCACGGTGCGATCTTCTCGACGCGGTCCCTCGGATCGCGGTTGTACATGATCTTGGAGCCGTCGCTGATCGCGTCGGAGAACAGAATGTTGCGCTCCCCGTACTGGGCGGCGAACACAAGCCTGTTGAGCCAGTTGTCGATCGGCACACCGCCCCTGCCGTTGTAGAGGTAGCTGCGGTCGGTCGCCGTGTCGTACTCGCCGGGGGCCTGACCCTCCTGACCACCCACGATCGCGTAGTCGGTCGCCAACTCACCGAAGTAAACCCTCGGCTCTTCGACCTTGATCCCTGCACCCTGCGGGTTCTGCGTGTCGCTGGTACGCGCCAGCGGGTAGCCGCCGTCGCTGTTGGCGTCTTCCAGAGCCCGGTCGATCGTGTTCGCGGGCGCGGCGACGAAGCCGTTGCCGTGGGTGTAGACCAGATGCCGGTTGATCCACGTCTGCTGGTTCTCCCGCAGGCCGTTGGTGTTGATCTCCTTCGCCGCGACGATGTAGGCCTGCCGCTCGCCGTCCACCGTGTACCGATCGATGTCGAGCTTGTCGGGGAAGCCGTAGAAGTTCTCGCGACCGACGCGCTGGGTGAAGGTGGGGCTCAGCACGTTCGGGTCGAGCAACCGGATGTTCGGAATCGTGCCTTGCTCGTTCCTGACCTCCGCGGGAGAAGCCTCCGAGGCGCCGCTGTAGTCCTGGTACTGGACATCATCGAGCCCGTAGGCAAGGCGGGTGGCCTCCATGTTCCGGCTGATCGACTCGGCTTCCTTCTCGTTGGCGTTGGGACGCACGGAGAACTGCTCGAGCACGGCAGGCCAGGCCACGCCGATGATGATTCCCGAAAGGATCAGCAGCACGAGCGCGATCGCGGGCAGTTGGATGTTGCGCAGGAACGCACCGACGAAGAACGCGATGGCGCACAGGATGGAGATCGAGAGCAGGATGAGCTTCGCGGGCAGCACCGCGTTCAGGTCGGTGTACGTGGCACCGGTGAACAGCGGCTCGTTTCGCCCCGAAAGCAGCAGGTCGTAGCGGTCCAGGAAGTACTCCGCGGCCTTGAACAGCACGAAGACCCCGATCAGCACCGAAAGCTGGACCCTGGCAGGGCCCGAGATCTGACCGCCACGTCCTGCCAGCCGGATGCCGCCGAACAGGTAGTGCGCCAGCAGTGCACCTATGAACGCCACCACGATCGCGACGAACAACCAGCCCAGCAGCCAGCCGTAGAACGGCAGCTGGAAGACGTAGAAGCCGATGTCGTGTCCGAACTGCGGATCGGTGCGGTTGAAGCTCGTCCCGTTCAGGTAAAGCTGGATGATCTGCCAGTCGCCTTGCCCGGAAGCACCCGCGATCAGCCCGGCGACCACCGGAATCCCGATGCCGAACAGGCGGGTCCTTGCGACCACGAGGGAGCGGTAGCGGGCCAGCGGGTCGTCCGCTCCCGAGACCGGCACGAACACCGGCCTGGTGCGGTAGGCGATCCACAAGCTGAGGGCGAGCGTGCCGCCGACGAGGATCCCGGTCACCAAGAACAACACGACACGGGTGAGCAGCACGGTGCTGAACACCTCGCGCGCGCCCACCTCGCCGAACCACAGCCAGTCGACATAGGTGTCCAGCAGCCTGGCGCCGAGTAGTAGGAGCAGGATGATGGCGGCCGCGAGGATGAGCAGGACGCGAGCGCGCCGAGAAAGCTTCGGCAGGCTGACAGGGGGCCGGGTGGCCACTACGCACACTCCCGTGGTCGAGATTGACGTTCCGGGGCGCCGACGTAGCGAACACCCCTGACTACCTAACTTTACGGTGGGTGCTCCGAGTTCCCGAAACACCCCAAACCGGGCGCTCGCGGACCGCGGGGCCGCACCTGCCACGATAGGACCATGACGGAGAGCGAGCACCAGGCAGGTTCCGCGAGCGTAGCGGCGCTGGCCCGCGAGGTCGAGGAATTCGTCGCGTCCGGCGGGTGGGACCAGCAACCGCAGCTGTTCGCCCTGGTTTCCACCGCTGACCTGCTGCGTCAGCAGCCGGAACTGGCCGGGCAACTCGATCAGAACAGCGCGCTGACGCCGGTGGCACAGGACTCGCTACCCGAAGGTGACCTCGCCGAGGCGCTGGCACGCATCGCCTGGCCAGAAGCGGTGAGCGGCTGTGCCCTCGCACAGGAGATCATCGTGCTGCCTCCCGCTGCCGAGGCGGAGTTGCCGGAAGTCGACGAGGGTTCGGACGCAGGTGACCTGGCCCGGCTGCGCCAGGCCGCCGCCGACCACCCGAGCCGCACCGAGGCCCGGCTCGTCGCGGCCGTGCTACGCGACGGCACCGCCGCGTGCGTGATGCGCCTTCGTGGAATCCACGACCCAGGCGAGGTCAGCGATCCCGACCAGCAGCCTGGCAACGTCGACGAGATCATCGAGCATCCCGAGTTGGCCCCCAACCTCGTTGACGCACTGCGAGCCACCCTCCAGCCCTGACCCCGCGGCGCGGCTACCCGGGTGTCGCCGCATCGAAGGTGAGCGTCGTTCAGCAGGACGGGACCGGCCTGCCCGCGTCCAGGTTCTCGAGCGCCCGTACGGCTCCGTCCAGGTCCGACACCTTGATCAGTCGAAGGCCGTCGGGGGCCTGTGCTGAGGCCTCCGCACAGTTTCCCTCCGGCACGAGGAACGCGGTGGCTCCGGCCTCCTTCGCGGCGACCAGCTTGAAGGAGATCCCGCCGATGGCGCCGACCTGGCCCTTCTCGCTGATCTCCCCCGTGCCCGCGACGTGTTCTCCCCCCACGAGCTTTCCGGGAGTCATCCGATCGACGATCGCCAGGGCGAACATCAACCCTGCGGACGGCCCCCCGACGTCCTCAAGGGCGATGTCCACGTCGAACGGCACGTCCGCTCTGTCGATCGGCTGGAAACCGACGAATCCCTGGGTGCCTTCCGGATGCCTCGCCAGCCTCACGGACTCGGTGCGTGCGGGCTGCCCGTCGTGCCGGAACGTGAGTGAGATGGTCTGCCCGGGCCGCGTGCCCTTCAACGCGGCTATCACGTCGTCCTCGTTGGCGATACGGCGACCGTCGACAGCGACGACCTCGTCACCGGGAGAAAGCACGTCGTCGGCGGGGCTACCCGACACGACCTCCTTCACCACGACCTTCACCGGGTAACCCAGCCTGCGCAGAGCCGCCACCTCCGCGTTGCTCTGCGAGTCGCGGAACTGCTGGATGTTCTGCCGTCTGACCTCCTCGTCGGACTCGCCGGGCTGGAAGTACTCCTCGCGGGGAGCGATCGCGAACCTCCCGCTCACCCACAGCCCCAACGCCCCGAACAATGTCACGTCGTCGTTGAGCGACACCGTGGTCATCCGCAACTCGCCGCCGGTCGGGTAGGTGCGCTGGCCCTCGACCGACACCACCTGTTCCCCGTTGACCGCACCGAGCGTGTCGTAGGTGGGTCCCGGGCCGAGCGCGACGTAGGGAACGCGAACGAACGCGCCCAGCATCGCGAACACCACCACCAACACCGCGCTGAACGCGAGGGTCCAACCACGTCTGCTGAGCCGCAACCGCGAACGGCCGGACCCACCGTCGCCGGTTGGTTCGCCTGCCGCACCGGGCGGTGGGCTCACCTGCGTGGCTGCTGGTGCTGGTTGCTTGCCACGGGACTCACTCACACGCACAGCGTACGGCGAGTGATGTCAGGTCACGGTGCGGGATCGGCCGCGCGGACCAGCCTGCCATCGCCGACCGCGAACACAGGCACGTCACCTTGTCAATGGGGAGGCTGGGCGAATACTCATCCGCGTACGGTGGTGATATGAGCAACCTACCGTTCGGCTTCGGACTTCCCGACCCCGACAAGCGTCGTGAGAACGATCCAGGCGGCTCGGGCGACCAGCCTGGTTCGGGCGCCGACGCGTTCCAGCAACTGGGGCAGATGCTCAGTCAACTGGGGCAGATGCTCAGCCAGGCAGGCAGCTCCACCGGCCCGGTGAACTACGACCTTGCCAAACAGATCGCGCTGCAACGCCTCGGCGGCGAGTCGAAGATGGGGTTCGTCGGCGACAGGTCGGGCGAGGACGCCGTACGTGACGCGGCACACCTCGCCGAGCTGTGGCTGGACGAAGCCACGATCCTGCCTGCGGGCGCCACCACCACGGTGGCCTGGAGCTCGAGGGACTGGGTGGACAAGACGCTGCCGACCTGGCAGCGGCTATGCGACCCGGTAGCCAAGCAGGTCTCCAGCGCGTGGATGCAGGCGCTGCCGGAGGAAGCCAAGCAAGCCGCCGGGCCGCTGCTGTCGATGGTCGGCCAGATGGGTGGGATGGCGTTCGGCTCGCAGCTGGGCAACGCGCTCGCCGAGCTGGCGTCGGAGGTGCTGACATCGACCGATGTCGGCCTACCGCTCGGGCCGCCTGCCACCTCCGCGCTGCTGCCTTCCAACATCGAGAAGTTCACCGAGGGCCTCGAACGGCCCAGCAGCGAGGTCCTGGTCTTCCTTTCGGCACGTGAGGCCGCGCATCAGCGACTGTTCGCTCACGTACCGTGGCTGCGCCAACGCCTGCTGGCCACGGTGGAGGAATTCGCGCACGGCATCACCGTGGACACCTCAGCGCTCGAACAGCTCGCGGGGCAGGTGGACCCGAGCAACCCCGCAAGCATCGAGCAGATGATGTCGTCGGGGTTGCTCGAGCCGAAGACGACCCCGGAGCAACAGGCCGCGCTGGGCAGGCTTGAGACGTTGCTGGCGCTGGTTGAGGGCTGGGTCGACGTGGTGGTCGCCGAGGCCGTGGGTGAGCGCCTTCCTGGCGCCGACGCGCTGCGGGAAACGCTGCGCAGGCGACGGGCGACCGGCGGTCCCGCCGAGCAGACCTTCGCCACGCTGGTGGGTCTGGAACTGCGGCCTCGCCGCATGCGCGCGGCGTCGGCGTTGTGGAAGCTCGTCGGAGACCAGCACGGCATGGACGCCAGGGACAAGGTCTGGTCACATCCCGACCTGCTTCCCACCTCCGAGGACCTGGACGACCCGATGGACTTCGCCGAGCGGGTCGGCCGCGCCGGTGAGGCAGGCGAGCTCGATCCGATGGCCGAACTCGAACGCACCCAGCAAGCCGAGGACCAACAAGCCAAGGACCGGCAAGCCAAGGAGGCCAGGTCCGACAAATCGGAGGGCGACGAACCCGGCGAGGACACCGGCAAGGACCGGTGAAGCCTCACTAGTCCTCGTCGAGGTTCGAGATGCCAAGGCCCTCGGCCGCGGACAGCCCCTCCAGGTAGCCGATCGCCCGTTCGGTCTTCGGGTAGCGCCGCACCAGCGCCCAGAACTTGGCGTTGTGCTCCGCGACCCGCAGGTGGGCGAGTTCATGTACGAGCACGTAGTCGAGCACCCACGACGGCACATCTCGCAGCCGCTCGCTCACGCGGATGGTGCGGTCCGCCGGGGTGCACGAAGCCCAGCGTGTCCGCATCGGGGGCACCCACCGCACGCTCGCGGGCTGTGCCGTGCCGTCGAGGTAGCGCCTGGACAGCTGGGCGCATCGCATCAGCAGCGCCTCATCCGACGCCCGAGCAGGCGAAGCGCGTCTGCTCTCGGTGCGCTGCAGCTTGCGCTGCATCTCGGCGACCCAGTGTGCTTCCTCCGCCTGGCTCATTGTGGCGGGGATGAGCACCACAAGCGTGTCGCCGTCTCGGTACGCGGTGACAGTACGGCGGCGACGTGCGCTTCGCCGAACTTCGACCTTCTGTTCGGGGACGGAAGACTTCCGCTTGGTCTTGTCCCGATTCCTCAGTGAGGGAACCCGTGCTTCGGCCACGTGTCCACCGTAAAGCCACGGACCGACATCGAGGATGGCCACAACATCACATCCCCCTAGTTGTCCACAGATACCTTTCACCTGTGGATAAGCGGCCCATATGGAGGTGCACCGACAGCGATCACCAGTCACTCTGTGCGCATGAGACGACCGCTACAGAATGTGACGCTGCCGCACCGTCCGCGACTGCTCCCCGGCCTGGCCGTGTGCGAGCGGAGATCCGACGAACTCCAGATCGGCCTTGACCCCCGGCACGCTGTCGTGGCTCCCAACCTGCCCCCGATTCTCATGGACATCTTGCGCGGGCTCGACGGGCGGCGCACCACGGCCTCACTCCTCGCACTCGCAAGGGACGAACACGCCGAGCGCCTTCGCGACCTGCTCACCGGCCTTGCCGAGCGGGGGCTGGTCGAGGAGGCCGACTCCGCCGACGGCCCACAGGAGTGCGAGCAGGAACCGGAACTGTGGTCGGCCGGACTCGGCATGAGACGCCGCGACACGGCTGCACGGCGAGCACAGTCCGCGGTGCTGGTGCACGGTGGCGGCCGGCTGGCGGCGGCCGTGGCAACCTTGCTGGCCGCCGCGGGCGTCGGCCACATCGATGCCCATGCCGAAGGCACGGTCACCCGTCACGACCTCGGCTCCGGACTCCTCGACGGGGATGTCGGGTCGCCCAGGCGCCACGCACTCACCAGTGTCGTCCGAAGAGCGAGCTCGGCCACGCGTACAACTCGGCTGCGCGGCAACCGGCGACCTGACCTTGTGATCGTCACCGATGCCGTCGTGCCCGCACCCGAGTTGATCACCAGGCTCTCCGCGGACGGACTCGCACATTTCCCGGTACGCGTTCGAGACGGCATCGGCATCGTGGGCCCGCTCGTCCTGCCGGGGAGAAGCAGTTGCCTGCGCTGCGCCGACCTGCATCGGACCGCGCTCGATTCCTGCTGGCCTCGCGTGGCAGGCCAACTGGCAGGCCACTACCAGCGTGCCGAACTCAGCGGCGTCTACGGGACCGCCGCGCTCGCCGCCGGGCAGGTGCTGCGCTTCCTGTGTCCGGAAGACACTCCCCCTCCGACCTGGAACGGGACACTAGAGCTCGACTGCTACGCCGGTACCGTGCTGCGACGCGAATGGCCTCCGCATCCCCACTGCTCCTGCGGCGCCCCTCGGCCGTCGCTCACGCCTCAGCGCAACACGTTGGGTAGCTCAGCCAGGTGATTGCCGTTCCGTCGCCGCAACGTGGGCAAATGGCTGATGACTAAGCGTGATCAGGCGTCCACGATGGCATAGCGATTTCCACCTCGAATGAGTGCGCACAGGTTGATCCGCAAGGCAGAATCGCTTGCGTGACGGACTTCCGCGATTCCACCGACGAGGCGGTTGAGACCGCGATTCCACGTCGCGCCGCCGCGCGCACGGCCAAGCTCGCCAGTCTCCCGTTGGGTATCGCCGGTCGTGCCGTCGGCGGCTGGGGCAGGCGGCTGACAGGGCAGAGCGCGGAAGAGGTGAACGCCGCGCTGTCCGCGAAGGCGGCCGAGCAGCTCTTCGAGGTCCTCGGGACGCTCAAGGGCGGTGCCATGAAGTTCGGGCAGGCGTTGAGCGTGTTCGAAGCGGCCGTACCCGACGAGCTCGCCGCCCCCTACCGAGAGGCCCTGACGAAGCTGCAGGCTGCCGCTCCGCCCATGTCCGCACGACAGACACATCGGGTCCTCGCCGAACAGCTTGGGCGGTCGTGGAGCCAGCGGTTCGCGGAGTTCTCCGATCAGCCCAGTGCCGCAGCGAGCATCGGCCAGGTCCATCGTGCTGTCTGGCACGACGGCCGCGAGGTGGCGGTCAAGGTCCAATACCCGGGTGCCGATGAGGCCCTGCGCAGCGACCTGCGTCAACTACAACGGTTCAGCCGGTTGTTCCAGGCGTTGGTACCAGGCACGGAGATCAAGCCACTGCTCGCGGAGCTCGCAGACCGGATGGACGAGGAACTGGACTACCGCACCGAGGCCGACAGCCAGCGGCGTTTCGCCAAGGCCTTCGACGGCGACGAGCAGATCGTCGTGCCCAAGGTCGTCGCCAGCGCGCCGAAGGTCATCGTGACGGAATGGATCAGCGGCACCCCCTACGCCAACATCATCAAGGACGGTACGACCACACAGCGCAACGAGGCCGGTCGGCTACTCGCGGAGTTCCACTACTCCTCGCCTGCCCGGGCCCACCTACTGCACTCCGACCCGCACCCCGGCAACTTCATGCTGCTCGACGACGGCAGGCTCGGCGTCATCGATTTCGGGGCTGTCGCGAGGTTGCCGCACGGCGCGCCGCCCGCACTCGGGATGATCATGCGACTGGCCCTCGACGCACGCTCGGAAGAGCTGTTCGAGGTACTCAGCTCAGAGGGATTCGTGCGCCCCGACACCGAACTCGACCCGGCAGACGTCCATAACTACCTCCTTCCCTTGATCACTCCGCTGACCGAGGAGCGGTTCCACTTCACTCGCCGGTGGGCCCAGAAACAGGCTCTACGGATGGGCGACACGCGCGGTCAGGACTTCCACACCGGTCGGTCACTCAACCTGCCACCGCACTGGCTGCTGATCCATCGCGTGACCGTGGGTGCCATCGGCATTCTTTGCCAACTCGACGCTGAGCTGGCCCTGCGGTCCATTGTCGAACGTTGGCAGCCCGGCTTCGCCGACTGAGACCCGACCTGTCCACAGCGGGGCGTCGGGAATGCACGAATGTGCCAATCCCGGGCGAAGCTGTCCACAGCTTCACAACAGCCACTACCCGAGCCAGGCAACCACGGTCACGCTGTGGCCATGACCTTCACGATCAACGCGGCGAAGGCCGCGCAACCCCCCGTCAACAGCATCGTCGCGGTTTCCGCACTGCGAGCCCGCGGAGTGCTGGACCAAACCATCGCGAGACGCTGCCGCCCGGGCGGGCCCTGGCGACGCTTGGCGCCCGGCGTCGTCATGCTCGCCCCGGGCGAACCGACAAGAAGGCAGCTGCTACACGCGGCCGCGACATACCTCGGCAAGGAATGCGTCATCACCGGGCACGACGCGCTCTGCGCCCAGGGTCTCGACCTACCCAAGCCTCGCGCGGTGCACGCGCTCATCCCGACCTGGCGCAGACTGTCACCACCGGAGTTCCTGCTGCTGGAGCGAACAGCCAGGCGGCCGGACCCGGTGTTCGTCAACGGGCTGCCGTTCGCACCGCCGGAACGAGCCGCGCTTGATGCGGCCCGAAGACAGCACGAACCGGAACGGCTGCGGGAACTGTTGACGCTGCCCATCTACTACGGCATGTGCACCCTGGAACAACTGCGGGCCGAAGTCGATGCAGGCAACCAGCGCGGCACCGCGGCTGCCCGCGAGCAACTGCGGTTGATCGCCCGGACCAGGCACAACTACGTCCAGGGACTGGCGCGCCAACTCCTCAACCGATCGCCGCTGCCACCACCCCGCTGGGAGGCGACTGTGTACGACCGCGCGGGGCGCCCGATCGGTACCGCCGACGCGTGGTGGGACGAGATCGGAATGGGTTGGCAGTTCCACGAGCAGGCCGATGGACGGGGCCGCGACCGAGTCGGCGGGCTGTCGCTGACGGCCGCGGGTGTTGTGGTTGTGCGTAGTTCTCCGGAGTCACTTCGCACGAACGGCAACGCGGTGGTCAGGGAGTTGGTCAGTGCGTTCCGCGCTGCGGCAACACGCGCCCGGCCCGCCGTACGCTGCGCTGTGCCAGGGGAAGCGGCATGAACTCCCCGCTGCTCGCATGGGAGCTTGCCCTCAATTTCGCGCACCTGGGTCCGAGCGCAAGACGGGCACGGCCAGCGGGTCGGCCTTCCGCGGTGTCGCGAACCCAGGTCGCCCGACGAGCGATGTCGGCACCAGTCCTGGTTCGCGCCGCAGATCGCACGAAGGCGAGGTCACGCTCGCCGCCCGGTGTGAACAGTCCTCGCCCCTAGGAGGTACACGTCGTCGCGCTGACCGAGGTAGTCGGGTGAGTCGGGATCGAGCAGGCGCCGCACCGCTTCACGATCCTCCTCGCTGATGTGGTCGGTCGCGATTTCCAGGTACCACGCGAACCGATCGAGCGCGAACTCGAGCACCGTCTTGTCGGCTGGAGCGGGGTGGTCCACCAGGTAGCTGAAGGAGCGAAGGTCCGACAGTCCAGCACGGCGCACGGCCGAAGGCCAGCCGTACGGCATCCGCGTTACACCTGGCATGCCGGCGCGCAAACCTTCGAACCATGATTCGCGTGCGCCGTTCAAGCGTTCCTCAAGACCGGGTCGGCCGATCCCGATATCCCACGGCAAGCATCGAGGCGCCAGGCCACCTTCCGCGACGGCCAGCAGACCACCCGGCGCAAGCGCACCGGCAAGACGGTTCACCCCGGCCTGCTGATCGGGAAGATGATGCAGGACCGACGCCGCCCAGATCAGATCAGCCTCGGTAACCGCCTCGCGCACCTGGTCAGTACCGACATCGGCCAGCACGGTTTCCACGCGCACCGTCGAGTCGCCTGCGGCAGCGACGGTGTGGGATGCCGCCGCCAGCACCTCGTCGACAGCGTCCACAAGGATCAGGGTTCCACCTCCGCTTCGGCGCAAGGCGTCGGCCAGCGCGAGGCTCATTCCGCCCGCGCCGCAACCGACGTCGACCACAGTTGGGCGATGAGGCAACCCGTCGGTCAATCGCCGCGCGACCTCGACGAGCGCATCTCGTTCGAGATCGTCGAGTCGTCGCAACGCGGTGAGCCGACCGGCCCAGTCGACATCGTCATGGGTGTGACCTGGCATGCGACCATTCAACACGGCGATGCGCGATGCCAGGGTGGGAAGCTGGTGGGAAGCCGACTCCAGGTCCGCTTCCCACCCCCGCCGCCGGTTACCGGGACAGTCGTCGCGAGCGCCCGGAAGCCCAGCGGGCCAACCGTTCCCACCGCGACGCGGCACGGGCGACGCGTGCGTCGCGCTGACCTTCCGCGGCTTGCAGCCAGTCGCGTATTCGCGCTCTGGCCAGTTCTTCGTTCAGCAACACCTGGGAAAACTCCCGCTTCCGGTATCGGGTGGTACGCGGCCGAACGAACTCGGCCCCCGACCACACCTGCGGTGCCCTTCGCCGATCAACGGTGTGCGTGCTCATGCCGCGCTCCGCTGTCCTGCGCTGACGGGCTCGATCGGGTTCTTGCGGGGACGTCCCCGCGGTCGCTTTCTCGCCACAACCGCACCTCGTTCGAATATCTCGCCACCCCAAACGCCCCACGGCTCGCGCCGAGCGAGAGCGCCGGCAAGGCAGGACGCCCGCACTGGGCAGCCACCGCAAAGGTGCTTCGCTCGCTCCAAGTCCGCTGGGGCTTCGGCGAACCACAGGTCCGCCTCTCCCGAGCGGCACGGCAGGCGCAGCTCCGGCTCCGACACCGCGTCGAACAACTCCGCGACTCCGGCGCCGGCCGTCCACTCGGTTAACGCCTCCTCTGACGCGAAGGCGGTTGCCGATGACATTCCTGTTCTCCTTTGTGTGTAAGGGTTTCTGTCAAGCCACATCTGCCCGAAACAGCACGAAGGCCGCGGACCCGATGCGGTTCCGCGGCCTTCGTGAGCCTGTCCTTGACGGTATTGCTGTCAGGGCGATCTCTCACTTGGGCACAACGGAACCCAGGGCTGCTTCTTGGTCGGCAGATCGACGGCCACCAGGAGGAACTCCGGGGACATGACCTCGGCGACGTCGGCGGCACCCGCGTGGCGAGCACGGAATGCCACGGTGTCATGACGCCTGCCTGCCCAGGAGATCTCGTTACGGGGGCAGGCGGTGACGACCGTTCCAGCGGTCCGAGACAGCGCGGTGCCGCCGAGGCCATTCGTTTCAAACAGCTTCATCGCACGGCACCTCCTTTCGCTGTCCGCACGGTCGTCACCTTGGCGACCGACAAGTTGCGGATCTTCCACCCAGTGACTGCAGGCTATTGCGGCTGGACATCGAGGGGCAACTGATTTTTCCAACTTCCCCCTTCGGGGGTAGTGGATCGCCTCAGCAGCAGCTGCTACCGGCGCTCATAGCGAGCGGAACGCTACCGACCGTCGCACTCCCTGACCACGGCAAGCACGTCCGCACCGAACCTGTCGAGCTTGGTGGCCCCGATTCCGGAGATCGACACGAGCCCGCGATCGTCGGTAGGGCGCTGCTCGGCTATGGCGAGCAGCGTCGCGTCGGTGAAGACGACGAATGCGGGAACGTTGAGTTCCCGTGCCCGCCGCGCCCTCCAATCCTTCAGTCGGGCCAGCAGGCCCTCGTCGACCTCCGATGGGCAACTGCCGCAACGCCCCAGCTTGACCTCCATGGTCCCCACCAGCGGCCGGTCGCACAGGCGGCAGCGCGCCTTCAGTGCCGCGTTGCGGCGCCCGGAACCGTTTCGATTCCCAACGGTGAACTCCTGAGGGAGCACTCCGTGGAGGAAACGGCTACGCCTTCGGTTGGCCCTGCGCCCTGGGGCACGCGACAGCGCCCAGGACAGCGACAGGTGTTCCCTCGCGCGCGTGATGCCGACGTAGAAGAGTCTGCGTTCCTCCTCGATCGCGTCCGGGTTGGCGTCCGCGTGTTGGATCGGCAGCGTGCCTTCGGCCAGGCCGACCAGAAAGACCGCGTCCCACTCCAGGCCCTTGGCCGCGTGCAGTGACGCCAACGTGACGCCGTCCACGGTCGGTGGGTGCTGAGCGGCGGCGCGCTGATCGAGTTCAGCGAGGAAATCGGTGAGCGTGGCACTGTCCTTGGCCGTGCCCAGTTCCTCGGCCAACTCCACGAGCGCGAGCAACGCGTCCCACTTCTCCTTGGCGGCACCACCCGCGGGAGGCCGGTCGGTAAGCCCGACGCGCGTGAGGACGCGCCGCACCAAGGTGACGAGTTCGGCTTCCTGGTCGACGTGGGCAGAGGCCGCCTTGCGCAGCGCGGCCACAGCCTGGCGCACCTCGGGGCGAGCGAAGAACCGCTCGCCGCCACGGACCAGGTACGGGATTGCCGCGTCGGACAGTGCCTGCTCGTAAGCCTCGGACTGCGCGTTCACGCGGAACAGCACCGCGATCTCGCTGGCGGGTACGCCTGCTTCGAGCAGTTCCTTGATCCTGCTGGCGACAGCGGCCGCTTCCGCCTGCTCGTCCTCGTACTCCGCGAATCGTGGCTGCGGACCGTCCCTGCGCTGCCCGACCAGTTCCAGTCGGGAACCGGCGGGACGGCCCCGCGCGGAACTGATCACCCGGTTCGCAAGCGCCACTACCTGCGGCGTGGAGCGGTAGTCGCGTTCCAGCCGCACCACCGTGGCTTCGGGAAAGCGGCGGGTGAAGTCGAGCAGGGGGCGCGGTGACGCACCGCCGAAGGAATAGATGGTCTGGTTGGCGTCACCGACCACGGTGAGGTCGTCCCTGCTGCCTAGCCACGCATCCAGCAGCCGTTGCTGCGCGGGCGTGATGTCTTGGTACTCGTCGACGACGAAGCACCGGTACCGGTCCCGGAATTCCTCGGCGACCCCCGGGTGCTCCTCGAGTGCGGCTGTGGTGTGCAACAGCAGATCGTCGAAGTCGAGCAGTTGCTGTTCGTTCTTGACCGCCTCATAGGTGCGGTACAGCCTCGCGATGTCCTCCGCGCCCAACGGAAGGTCACGACGCGACCTAGCCGCGACGGACGGGTAATCCTCGGGCCCAACCAGTGAGGCCTTGGCCCATTCGATCTCGCCGGCGAGATCGCGTAGCAGTTCTGCCTCGGTCGGCAGCCGCATCCTGGTCGCCGCGAGTGCCACCAAGCGCAGCTTGTTGCCGTCGAGCAGGTCCCACTGCCGGTCCCCGACGATCCGTGGCCAGAAGTACCGAAGCTGGCGCAGTGCCGCGGCGTGGAACGTGCGTGCCTGGGCACCCTCGACACCGAGCTGCCGTAGCCGGGAACGCAACTCACCCGCGGCACGGGACGTGAACGTGACGGCGAGCACCTGGCCTGCGGAAACCTGGCCACTGCACACGAGGTGGGCGATTCGCCGGGTGATCGTTCTGGTCTTGCCCGTGCCCGCCCCAGCTAGCACGCATACCGGTCCCCTCGGCGCGCTCGCCGCGGCGCGCTGTTCCGGGTCCAGACCGTCGAGTGGACCCCGGCTACGGTTCGACGTGCCGCCACTTCCCACGGCGGCATCCTCGCAGAGGGTACCGACAAGCCCGCACCCGCATGGTCGCCCGTATCCTGATGCATTATGGCGGGAAAGCAGGACAAAGAGGCCGCGAAGCAGGCCAAGAAGGAGAAGCGCGCGGCGAGCAAGGCGCGACGCGGGCAGCTCTTCCAAGCGTTCAAAATGCAGCGCAAGGAGGACAAGGCCCTCATCCCGTGGATGCTGGGGTCTTTCCTCGTTGTGACCGGCGCGGCCTTCGCCATCGGTTTGCCTTTCGGCATCCAGTGGCTGCTGTTGCCAGTCGGCGCGATGTTCGGGGTGCTCGCTGCCGTGATCATCTTCGGTCGCCGGGTACAGAAGACGGTCTTCGCCAAGGCGGAGGGCCAGCCGGGCGCAGCCGCCTGGGCACTGGACAACATGCGCGGCAAGTGGCGGGTGACACAGACCGTGGCGGCCACGACTCAACTCGACGCCGTCCACCGGGTGCTTGGAGCTCCCGGTGTCGTTCTGGTGGGCGAGGGCGCACCACACCGGGTGAAGCAACTGATCTCGCAGGAGAAGAAGCGCATCGCGCGGCTGGTCGGTGAGACCCCGATCTACGACGTGATCATCGGCAACGACGAGGGTCAGGTGTCGCTGCGCCGCTTGCAGAACTACATGATGAAGCTGCCTCGCAACCTCAAACCGCGCCAGGTCGACACGCTCGAGGCCAAGCTCTCGGCGCTGGGCAACCGCGGTGCCGCCATGCCGAAGGGACCGATGCCCCAAGGCGCCAAGATGCGCAACGTGCAGCGCACCATCCGCCGCCGCTGACACCACACCGCGACCCGCCATACCCGCCCGCTTCCCGGGGTAGGGCCTGCGGCATGGCCCGATTCGGGACGGACTGGTCCTCAGCGCATGAGCACCACGACCGTACCGGTGAGCCGGTCGTGCCAGCCGCGACCGTCCTCGTTGCGAACGGCCGCCGGGATGATCAAGAAGGTCAGGACCGCGCGCAGCACGGCGCGCGGAAGGCCCACCACACTGCCGCCGTCGAGCCTCGCGACACGAACACGCTGGCTCACCATCCCGGGGGTGGTCCCGAAGAATGTCACCGGTAACACGGTGATCGCTGCCCACACGGCCAGTGACCACAGGTTGTATTCCTGCATCACTGCCACGTTCGAGTAGTCTGGCAGTACGAACAGCGACGTCAGCAAGGACGCCAACAGCAGGTCAAGCAGCAACGCCAGTAGTCGGCGACCCGCTCCCACCACCGAGCCAGGCCCGCTTTCGGGCAACCCCAACCGCTCACCCGGCCACCGCGATGGTTTGCCGCCGGCTGTCTCGTTAGCGCCGCCGAGTGAGGAGAGCCACTCGCCCGTCCACCGTGCCACTCATCCAGGGTAAACCGCAGGTAGCGGTAGCCTCCGCGGTGGTCGACCATCCGGTTTCAGCCACTGCCGTTAACACCGGCGAAACATACGGGTGACGGTCGGGCAACACCGCTCTCCTAGCGTGAACCAAAGAGACTACTGCCGCACGAGCTCGAACACGAAGGAGTCACCGAGGGTGTCCACTACTGCAGACGATGTCCTGCGTCTGATCGCGGACGAGGACGTGCAATTCATCGATGTGAGGTTCTGCGACCTGCCCGGGATCATGCAGCACTTCACCGTCCCCGCCAAGGCTTTCGACGCGGACGCCTTCGAAGAAGGCCTGGCCTTCGACGGTTCGTCTGTGCGCGGTTTCCAGTCGATTCACGAATCCGACATGCTGCTGCTTCCGGATCCGGCCACGGCGCGTATCGACCCGTTCCGGACGAACAAGACGCTGTCGATGAACTTCTTCGTGCACGACCCGTTCACGCGGGAGCCGTACAGCCGTGACCCGCGCAACATCGCGCGGAAGGCTGAGCAGTACATCACCGAGTCGGGCATCGCCGACACCGTCTTCTTCGGTCCGGAGGCGGAGTTCTATGTCTTCGACTCGGTGCGCTTCGACTCCTCCGAACACGCCACCTTCCACGAGATCGACTCGGTCGAGGGCTGGTGGAACACCGGGACAAGGGAAGAAGGCGGCAACCGCGGTTACAAGACCAAGTTCAAGGGCGGTTACTTCCCGGTACCGCCGGTGGACCATTACGCCGACCTGCGGGACGAGATCGTCAACAAGCTGACCGGCTCCGGCTTCACGATCGAGCGCGCCCACCACGAGGTCGGCACGGCGGGGCAGGCCGAGATCAACTACAAGTTCAACACGCTACTGCACGCCGCCGACGACCTGCAGCTGTTCAAGTACATCGTCAAGAACACCGCGTGGGACGCAGGAAAGACCGCGACGTTCATGCCGAAGCCACTGTTCGGCGACAACGGTTCGGGAATGCACTGCCACCAGTCGCTGTGGAAGGACGGCGCACCGCTGTTCTACGACGAGTCCGGATACGCCGGCCTTTCGGACACGGCGCGCCACTACATCGGCGGCATCCTGGCCCACGCTCCCAGCCTGCTCGCGTTCACGAATCCGACGGTGAACTCCTACCACCGGCTCGTCCCCGGATTCGAGGCGCCGGTCAGCCTGGTGTACTCGCAGCGCAACAGGTCCGCGTGCGTCCGCATCCCCATCACCGGCAGCAACGCCAAGGCCAAGCGGATCGAGTTCCGCTGCCCCGACTCCTCGGGCAACCCCTACCTGGCGTTCGCGGCGATGATGATGGCGGGCCTGGACGGCATCAAGAACAAGATCGAGCCGCCGGAGCCCATCGACAAGGACCTCTACGAGCTGCCGCCCGAGGAGGCCAAGAACGTCAAGCTGGTGCCGGGCGACCTCGGCTCCGTCCTCGACTCACTGGAAGCCGACC
This sequence comes from Saccharomonospora amisosensis, assembly GCF_011761185.1. NCBI lineage: Bacteria > Bacillati > Actinomycetota > Actinomycetes > Pseudonocardiales > Pseudonocardiaceae > Saccharomonospora > Saccharomonospora amisosensis. Next base: position 4,299,977 of record NZ_JAAOYM010000001.1, read on the forward strand.
ACGACTTCCTGCTGGAGGGCGGCGTGTTCACGCCCGACGTGATCGAGACCTGGATCGCCTTCAAGCGTGAGAACGAGATCGACCCGCTGCGGCTGCGCCCGCACCCCTACGAGTTCGCGCTGTACTACGACGTGTGATCAGCTAAAAACCGGGTCGCGCCGGCGATGAGGAGCGGAGACGCCCTCGTCGCCGGCGTTTCTCACTTTCGGCGCCCGCTATTCTCCGCACAGCAGTTTCATGTCGACGCCGCTTCGCTCGAACCAACCACGCGGGTCGGTCACGAGCTTGCGGCGATCGAGATCCATCAGGCCCAGTGTGCAGGTGATCTCAGCCGACAGCGTGCCGTCCGCCTTGTAGATGCCGGAGTCCATACGGAACGTCTTGCCGTCCCCGAACTTGGCTCGGCAGGTGACATCGATTTCCTCGCCCGACCGCAGCTCGCGACGGAAGCTGATGTGTGATTCGAGCATCACCGGTGCCAGCCGCTCGTCATGTGTGCGGCCAGGCCCACCGCCCGCCTGCTCGAACAGCTCCAGTCGCGCGACCTCGCCGTAGGAGTGGTACACGGCGTGGTTGACGTGGCCAAGGCTGTCCAGCTCGTAGTGCCGCACCTTCAGCCGGATCCGAAAAGTCTCTTGCTCAGTCACAGGCCAACCATATGCACTGCGCGTCGCCGCGGCCCTACAAAGGTGAGCAAGTAAGCTTCACGTCATCAGGGCGGCCGTGCGCCTCACGTCTCGTAGAACAGGCGCTCCACGACCGAGTGGGCACGGCGGGTGACTCGCCGGTAGGAGTCGATGAACTCGCCCGGGTCGTCGTCGGCCGAGTATCCGAACACCCGAGCCATGGCGGCCAGTTCTCGGCCGGAGGTCGGCAGCTGGTCAACGGCCTTTCCCCGCACCAGCATCGCCATGTTGCGTGCCCTTGTGGCCAGTTCCCATGCGCTGACCAGCGAATCCACGTCACCAGGCTCGGCCAGTCCTGCCTGCGCCAGCGCACGCAACGCGGCATGCGTCGACGTCGTGCGCAACGCAGGGACTTCGTGCGCGTGGCGCAGCTGCATCAGTTGCACGGTCCACTCGATATCAGCCAGTCCACCACGGCCGAGTTTGGCGTGGGTGGTGGGATCGGCTCCTCTGGGCATCCGTTCGGTGTCAACCCTTGCCTTGATTCGCCGGATCTCCCGAACCTTGGCCTGGTCCAGCCCCCCGTGCGGGTAGCGGACGGGGTCGATGGCCGCCACGAACCGCTGGCCGAGATCCTCGTCTCCGGCGACCGGTTCGGCCCGCAACAAGGCTTGCGCTTCCCACACCTGACCCCACCTCTCGTAGTACGCGCGGTAGGAGTCGAGCGTGCGCACAAGCGGACCGCTGCGCCCCTCCGGACGCAGGTCGGCATCGACCTCCAAGGCAGGGTCCTGGCTGGGCGCGCTGAGCGACCGGCGCACCGTCTCGGCGACGGATGTCGCAAACCGCAGGGCCTCACCATCGGAGGCGCCGCCCGACCGTTCGCACACGAACAGCACATCCGCATCCGAGCCGTAGCCGAGTTCCGCGCCGCCGAGCCTTCCCATGCCGATTACCGTGATACGGGCGGGTTCAGCACCCAACTCCCCCGAGCGCTGCCGGATCGCAGCGGCCACGGCGCTCTGCAGAACGGCAGCCCACACCGAGGACAGCGCGGCGCACACTGCCGGAACCCCAAGCATGCCGAGCAAATCGGCGCAGGCCACCCGCAGCAGTTCGTGTCGGCGCAACGACCGTGCCGTCGCGACCGCGGCCTCCATGCCTGGCTGCCTGCGGGCGGCCGAACGCAGTGACCTGGCCACCTCCTCCGGGGAACGACCGGCGAGCCGGTCAGGATCGCCGAGCAGCTTCAGCACCTCCGGCGCCCGAACAAGCAGATCCGGAACCAGGCGCGCGGTACCCAGCAGTGTGGCCAGCCGTTCGACGACGGCGGCCTCGTCCCGCAGCACCCGCAAGTACCACGGGGTTTCGGCGAGCGCTTCGGACACCCGCCGGTAGGCGAGCAGGCCGCCGTCCGGATCCGGGGTATCGGCGAGCAGGTCGAGCAGGACGGGCAGCAGCGTCTGCTGGATGGCGGCACGGCGGGACACCCCGGAGGTGAGGGCCTTGATGTGGCGCAACGCTCCCTCCGGCGCCGCATATCCCAGGGCGGCCAGCCTGCTCTCGGCCTGCGACGTAGTTAACCGCAGCGCCGCGGTGGGCACGCGGGCCACAGCCTCGAGCAGCGGCCGGTAGAAGAGCTTCTCGTGCAGCCGCCGGATACGCTGCGCGTGCCTTCGAAACTCGACGGTGAGCACCTCGCCGCGAGACTGGCCTCGCACCGGATGTATGCCGGTCGCCCTGGCCAGCCAACGCAGCTGCTCGGTATCGCCGAACGCAGGAAACAAGTGTGTGCGGCGCAGCGAGCGCAGTTGCAGCCGATGCTCTACGGTCCGCAGGAACTCGTAGGACATGCGCAGCTCGGCGGCATCCACGCGACCGACGTACCCGCCCGCGCCCAACGCCTCCAACGCCTCCATCGTCGAGGCGGAGCGCAACTCGGGGTCTACCCGGCCGTGCACCAGTTGCAGCAGCTGCACCGCGAACTCGACGTCCCGCAACCCGCCTCTGCCCAGTTTCAGCTCGCGATCGACCAGTTGCGAGGGCACGTGGGATTCGACGCGGCGGCGCATCTGCTGCACGTCGGCGACGAAGTTCTCCCGTTCGGCGGCCGACCACACCAGCGGCGCGACCAGTTCCGTATAGCCGCGACCGAGGTCGGCGTCACCCGCGACCGGGCGAGCCTTGAGCAGAGCCTGGAACTCCCAGGTTCGCGCCCACTTTCGGTAGTAGGCTTCGTGCCCTTCGAGGGTGCGCACCAGTGCGCCTGCCTTGCCTTCCGGCCGCAACGCGGCATCGACCTCGAAGCACGCGTTTCCCACAACCCGCGTCATGGTCGTGGCCAACCGGGTGGCGACCTGAAGGTCTCCTTCACCGACGAACACCACGTCGACATCGCTGACGTAGTTGAGCTCCCGCCCCCCGCACTTGCCCATCGCGATGACGGCCAGCTTGGCGTTCGAGGAGTCGGCTACCTCGCGCCACGCCACCTGCAGCCCCGCACGCAAGGCCGCCTCGGCCAGTGCCGTCAACGCGGCGGTGGTCTCAGCGAATGTAAGCCGGTCCAGCTCGGGTTCCACCAGGTGGCCGAGGTCGGCGGCGGCGACCTCCAGCAGCAGCGCGCGGTAGGCCTTGCGCAGCGCCCGTTCGGCGGGCGGTCCGGTCAGAGGGTCCGTGCCGTCCTCGATCGCCTCGGCCAGGACCGCCGTGTAGTCGCAGGTGGGTGTTCGACCCGAGTCGGCCAGTACTCGCCAGCTTCCTGGCGAGCCGACGAGCAGGTCACCGAGAGCGGTGGAGGTGCCCAGCACCGCGAGCAGGCGTCCACGCAGACCGGCATCGTCGCGAAGCGCTGCCGCAAGTTCCGGCCAGGCATCCGGGTCCGCGGCGCGTATGCGATCGATGCAGAAGAGCGCGAGGTCAGGGTCCGGGGCACGGCCGAACGCGGCAACCACGTACTCGCAGCCTTCGATCGGGCCGGATTCCGCCCACCACCCGGCCGCGCGCAGCAACTCGCCCGCCCGGTCGTCGGTGAAGCCGAACCTCGCTGCCGACGCTGTCGGCCGAACGCGCTCTACCATCAGCTCTCACCGTAGCGGCAGTCGGCAGTTGGCACCTCACGCCTTCACCATGCTCACGTCAGCGGCAACGACCGGGGCTTCCTGTTCGCCGGTTCCAGCCGTCCGGCCACCAGATCCGCGAATCGATGGGCGAATGGGCGCCACGTCTGAGCGAGATCGGCGTGTGCCTGCACCAACGATTGCCGATCGAACGCACCGGCTTTCGCCGCAGCGGCGACCTTCGGGGCGTTCGCCACCCAGTCGAGCACCACTTCCGGTGTCGTCTCGATGTGAAACTGGATGCCGTAGACGCGGCGATTCAGACGGAACGCTTGGTTTCGGTACTGCGGTGACGAGGCCAGCAGTTCCGCCTGTCCCGGCAGGGTCTCGATGGCATCGGCGTGGAACTGCAGCACATCCGGCAGCAGCGGTAGGTCGGCGAACAACGGGTCGGTCCATGCCGCGTCTTTTTTCGACACCAGGCCGGGTCCCGCTTCAGGCCCGCGATCTCCCGGCACGACACTGCCTCCCGTCGCGACTGCCAGCAGCTGGGCACCGAGGCAAACCCCTAGGGTCGGCACATCCCGCGCCGCGGCACGAGCGAGGAGTCGGCGCACGTCGGCAAGCCAGGGATGCGCGGTGTCGTCCTGCGCTCCCATCCCACCACCCAGGCACACCAGCCCGTCGTAACCGTCGATGTCCTCAGGCATCTCGTCTGCGGGCATCCGGAGTAGCTGGAGTTCGGCACCGGCCTCTGCCAACCAGTCTCCCAGTGGACCAGGGGGATCAGACGGATCCGGTTGCACTACGAGTATTCGAGTGACGCTCACGTGCCCAGGGTACGGGCGCGCTCGCTAGTGGCAGCGGAGCCGAGTGCCCGGGTAGCTGGTCTTACCGCAACGACGTTCATCGCGTGGTTGCTGCCGAGCCGGACCTTGTTCGAGGTGGGCTCCCGCGAAGGCCGCCGACCCCAAGGTCGTACGGCCACAACCGACCCGCGCGTCCCGAAGTCCACCTGCTCCAAGCCCGTCAGGCGGCGCAGGTGACCGCGGTCCGCGGCCGCACCGCAGCGAGTGTGGACTGCTCCGGTGCTCGTCCTCCGCGAATGCTGGCGTAGCTGGTTACCTCGACCGCCGCGCATTCTCCCCGGCACGCTGTTGCCCCCCCCAAAAAAAAAAGACAACCCCAGAGCCGGAGAGATATCAACCTCTCATTACCCGGCTCCGGGGCTGTCTTCTGTTGGTGTTCGGCGGTGTCCTACTCTCCCACACCCGTGGGGGTGCAGTACCATCGGCGCTGGCAGGCTTAGCTTCCGGGTTCGGGATGGGTCCGGGCGTGTCCCTGTCGCTGTGGCCACCGAAACGGTGGTGAAACAACCACGGTGTGGTGTGGTGTTTCAGAGTTGCAGAGTGGGTGCGGGTGCATGGGGGTTTTGTGGTGAAGTCCTCGGCCGATTAGTACCAGTCCACTCCAGAGCGCATTGCTGTGCTTCCATGTCTGGCCTATCTACCCAGTGGTCTGCTGGGGGCCTTACCCCACGGGGGGTGGGAGACCTCATCTTGGAACGGGTTTCCCGCTTAGATGCCTTCAGCGGTTATCCCTTCCGAACGTAGCTAACCAGCCGTGCCCCTGGTGGGACAACTGGCATACCAGAGGTTCGTCCGTCCCGGTCCTCTCGTACTAGGGACAGCCTTCCGCAAGTCTCCTACGCGCGCGGCGGATAGGGACCGAACTGTCTCACGACGTTCTAAACCCAGCTCGCGTGCCGCTTTAATGGGCGAACAGCCCAACCCTTGGGACCTACTCCGGCCCCAGGATGCGACGAGCCGACATCGAGGTGCCAAACCATGCCGTCGATATGGACTCTTGGGCAAGATCAGCCTGTTATCCCCGGGGTACCTTTTATCCGTTGAGCGACACCCCTTCCACCAGGAGGTGCCGGATCACTAGTCCCTGCTTTCGCACCTGCTCGACCCGTCAGTCTCACAGTCAAGCTCCCTTGTGCACTTACACTCAACACCTGATTGCCAACCAGGCTGAGGGAACCTTTGGGCGCCTCCGTTACCTTTTGGGAGGCAACCGCCCCAGTTAAACTACCCACCAGGCACTGTCCCCCACCCCGATCAGGGGCGCGGGTTGAGGTTCCCCATCCGGCCAGAGTGGTATTTCAACAATGACTCCACCCGCACTGGCGTGCGGGTTTCCCAGTCTCCCACCTATCCTACACAAGCCGAACCGAAAACCAATACCAAGCTGTAGTAAAGGTCCCGGGGTCTTTCCGTCCTGCCGCGCGAAACGAGCATCTTTACTCGTAGTGCAATTTCGCCGGGCCTGTGGTTGAGACAGCCGGAAAGTCGTTACGCCATTCGTGCAGGTCGGAACTTACCCGACAAGGAATTTCGCTACCTTAGGATGGTTATAGTTACCACCGCCGTTTACTGGCGCTTAAATTCTCAGCTTCACCCCCCGAAAGGGGCTAACCGGTCCTCTTAACGTTCCAGCACCGGGCAGGCGTCAGTCCATATACATCGACTTACGTCTTCGCATGGACCTGTGTTTTTAGTAAACAGTCGCTTTCCGCTGGTCTCTGCGGCCGACCCACCCTAGCCCGCGCGGGGCTTCAGGTGTTTCGGCCCCCCTTCTCCCGAAGTTACGGGGGCAATTTGCCGAGTTCCTTAACCACAGTTCACCCGATCGCCTTGGTATTCTCTACCTGACCACCTGTGTCGGTTTGGGGTACGGGCCACGCGCACACTCGCTAGAGGCTTTTCTCGGCAGCAGAGGATCACCCTACTTCGCCACAACGGCTATGCATCACGCCTCACCCTCGTCATCGAAGACAGCCCGACGGATTTACCTGCCGGGCGGGCCACACGCTTACACCAGTATCACCACTGACTGGCGGGGCTACCTTCCTGCGTCACCCCATCGCTTGGCTACTACAAGCTCAGGTCCCACGCACACCCACACCCATCTCCGAAGAAACAAGCGCGGGGCGGGTGGTTAGTCTCACCTGCCTCGCCAGGGACGCGCACACGCGGGTACGGGAATATCAACCCGTTGTCCATCGACTACGCCTGTCGGCCTCGCCTTAGGTCCCGACTTACCCTGGGCGGAACAACCTGGCCCAGGAACCCTTGGTCATCCGGCGGCAGAGATTCTCACTCTGCATTCGCTACTCATGCCTGCATTCTCACTCCCACACCCTCCACCACTCGTTTCCACGATGGCTTCCCTGGATGCAGGACGCTCCCCTACCCACCCACACGACTACACCAACAACCCCGCAGGGACAATCGGCGGATCTCATGTGCAGGTGACACGGCTTCGGCGGTGTGCTTAAGCCCCGCTACATTATCGGCGCAAAACCACTTGACCAGTGAGCTATTACGCACTCTTTCAAGGATGGCTGCTTCTAAGCCAACCTCCTGGTTGTCTCAGCGACTCCACATCCTTTCCCACTGAGCACACACTTAGGGGCCTTAGCCGGTGTTCTGGGCTGTTTCCCTCTCGACGACGAAGCTTATCCCCCGCCGTCTCACTGCCACGCTCTCACACACCCGTATTCGGAGTTTGGTTGACTTCGGTAAGCCGGTAAGCCCCCTAGGCCATCCAGTAGCTCTACCCCAGGCGTGAAACACGTGACGCTGCACCTAAATGCATTTCGGGGAGAACCAGCTATCACGGAGTTTGATTGGCCTTTCACCCCTACCCACAGCTCATCCCCCAGGTTTTCAACCCTGGTGGGTTCGGGCCTCCACACCGTCTTACCGGCGCTTCACCCTGGCCATGGGTAGATCACTCCGCTTCGGGTCTAGACCACGCGACTCCACACGCCCTCTTCGGACTCGCTTTCGCTCCGGCTACCCCACCCGGGTTAACCTCGCCACGCAGCACTAACTCGCAGGCTCATTCTTCAAAAGGCACGCCATCACCACCACACAAGGCAGCAGCTCTGACGGCTTGCAGGCACACGGTTTCAGGTACTCTTTCACTCCCCTCCCGGGGTACTTTTCATCTTTCCCTCACGGTACTCGTCCGCTATCGGTCACCAGGAAGTATTTAGGCTTACCGGGTGGTCCCGGCAGATTCACAGCAAATTCCACGAGCTCGCTGCTACTCGGGGAAACACCACCACAACACCGCCATGCAGTTTTCGCGTACGGGACTCTCACCCACTCCGGTCAACCATCCCAGGCTGTTCCACTAACCACACACGGCATCACCAGAAGTGTCAGCTCCTGAACAGTGGCACCCCACAACCCCGCACACACAACACCTGACAGCTTGACATGCGCACGGTTTAGCCTCCTCCGCTTTCGCTCGCCACTACTCACGGAATCACACTTGTTTTCTCTTCCTACGGGTACTGAGATGTTTCACTTCCCCGCGTTCCCTCCACACACCCTATACATTCAGGTGCGGGTGACACCCCATCACGGGTGCCGGGTTACCCCATTCGGACACCCTCGGATCACAGCTCGGTTGACAGCTCCCCGAGGCTTATCGCAGCCTCCCACGTCCTTCATCGGCCCCTGATGCCCAGACATCCACCATGTGCCCTACACAACTTGACCACAAAGATGCTCGCACCCACTCTGCAATTCTCAAACACCACACCGAAACAACACCACGTGTTGCCTCAAAACCCAACAGCGCACCAACAGACCCCGCACCACCACCCCACAACAGGGCAGAACACAGCACAGGACGCGTTTGTGGCGGTCCACCAAAACCACGAACAACCGTGGAACAGTTGCTCCTTAGAAAGGAGGTGATCCAGCCGCACCTTCCGGTACGGCTACCTTGTTACGACTTCGTCCCAATCGCCAGTCCCACCTTCGACCACTCCCCCCCACCAACGTGGGTTAGGCCATGGGCTTCGGGTGTTACCGACTTTCGTGACGTGACGGGCGGTGTGTACAAGGCCCGGGAACGTATTCACCGCAGCACTGCTGATCTGCGATTACTAGCGACTCCGACTTCACGCAGTCGAGTTGCAGACTACGATCCGAACTGAGACCGGCTTTAAGGGATTCGCTCCACCTCACGGTATCGCCACCCTCTGTACCAGCCATTGTAGCATGTGTGAAGCCCTGGACATAAGGGGCATGATGACTTGACGTCATCCCCACCTTCCTCCGAGTTGACCCCGGCAGTCTCCCACGAGTCCCCGGCATAACCCGCTGGCAACATAGGACAAGGGTTGCGCTCGTTGCGGGACTTAACCCAACATCTCACGACACGAGCTGACGACAGCCATGCACCACCTGTACACCAACCACAAGGGAACACCCATCTCTGGATGCGTCTGATGCATGTCAAGCCCAGGTAAGGTTCTTCGCGTTGCATCGAATTAATCCACATGCTCCGCCGCTTGTGCGGGCCCCCGTCAATTCCTTTGAGTTTTAGCCTTGCGGCCGTACTCCCCAGGCGGGGCGCTTAATGCGTTAGCTACGGCACGGGACACGTGAACAGCACCCCACACCTAGCGCCCAACGTTTACAGCGTGGACTACCAGGGTATCTAATCCTGTTCGCTCCCCACGCTTTCGCTCCTCAGCGTCAGTATCGGCCCAGAGACCCGCCTTCGCCACCGGTGTTCCTCCTGATATCTGCGCATTCCACCGCTACACCAGGAATTCCAGTCTCCCCTACCGAACTCAAGTGATGCCCGTATCCACCGCACGCCCACGGTTAAGCCGTAGGTTTTCACGGCAGACGTGACACACCGCCTACGAGCTCTTTACGCCCAATAATTCCGGACAACGCTCGCACCCTACGTATTACCGCGGCTGCTGGCACGTAGTTAGCCGGTGCTTCTTCTCCCAGTACCGTCAAGCCGAAACCCTTCGTCCTGGGCGAAAGAGGTTTACAACCCGAAGGCCGTCATCCCTCACGCGGCGTCGCTGCATCAGGCTTGCGCCCATTGTGCAATATTCCCCACTGCTGCCTCCCGTAGGAGTCTGGGCCGTGTCTCAGTCCCAGTGTGGCCGGTCACCCTCTCAGGCCGGCTACCCGTCACCGCCTTGGTAGGCCATCACCCCACCAACAAGCTGATAGGCCGCGGGCTCATCCCATACCACCCAAAGGCTTTCCACACACCACCATGCGACGATGTGTCCTATCCGGTATTAGACCCCGTTTCCAAGGCTTATCCCGAAGTACAGGGCAGATTACCCACGTGTTACTCACCCGTTCGCCACTCATCCACCCAGCAAGCTGAGCTTCAGCGTCCGACTTGCATGTGTTAAGCACGCCGCCAGCGTTCGTCCTGAGCCAGGATCAAACTCTCCAACAAAAACCCTGAACTCAAACTCAAAAAAACCCACAAAAAAGGGGCAAAAAACAAACACCACAAACACAAAATCTGCTAGCACACTGTTGAGTTCTCAAACAACACGATCGCTTCGGTATTTTGCCTCTGAGGCGTCAGCCAACCCCGGACCAAAGTCCGAACTTGAAGTCGAAGGGTTGTGCCCTACCTCAGGGCCGACCAGCAACGTTACCCGGAGCCCTGCGCGGTGTCAACCTCGCCTGTCTCCGGCCGCCCCTGGCGACGAAGAAAAGATTACACACCGCCGATCGACACCTGAACAGGGGGGTCACCTTGCGGCGAAAACCCTGGTCAGGGCCGATCAGAGCACGGGGAGCAGGGTTCGCAGCTCGTACGGCGTCACCGCGCTGCGGTAGCTGTCCCACTCGACCCGCTTGTTGCGAAGGAAGAAGTCGTAGACATGCTCACCGAGCGCGTCGGGCAGTAACTCCGACCGCTCCATCTCGTTCAACGCCTCGCCGAGGTTCTGCGGCAGCTCCGTATAGCCCGCGGCCTTTCGCTCCGAGTCCGTCAACGTCCAGATGTTGTCCTCCGCGGCAGGTGGAAGCTCGTAACCCTGCTCGACGCCCTTGAGGCCGGCGGCAAGAATCACCGAGTACGCCAGATAGGGATTGCAGGCCGAGTCGAGAGTGCGGATCTCAACCCTGCGTGACGACGCCTTGCCTGGCGAGTACATCGGCACCCGTACCAGCGCCGATCGGTTCGCCCTCCCCCACGACACGGTCGTAGGAGCCTCCCCGCCCCTGATCAGCCGCTTGTAGGAGTTCACCCACTGGTTCGTCACCGCCGAGATCTCCCTGGCGTGTTGCAGCAACCCGGCCACGAACGCCTTGCCCGTCTCCGACAGCTCGTAGGGGTCCTCGGGACTGTAGAACGCATTGCGATCGCCTTCGAACAGCGAGACGTGCGTGTGCATGCCCGAGCCGGGCTGGTTGGTGTAGGGCTTGGGCATGAACGTGGCCCGCACGCCCTGCATCAGTGCGACTTCCTTGACCACGTAGCGAAACGTCATGACGTTGTCGGCCATGGTCAGCGCATCGGCGTAACGCAGGTCGATCTCCTGCTGCCCCGGCGCACCCTCGTGATGGCTGAACTCCACCGAGATCCCCATCGCCTCCAGCGCCTCGATGGCGTGCCTGCGGAAGTGGGTCGCCGTCGCGTGGCTCGCCTGGTCGAAGTACCCGCCGTTGTCGGCGGGCTCCGGCTCGCGGCCGGGCTCCGGCAGTCCTGCGAGGAGGAAGAACTCTATCTCCGGGTGCACGTAACAGGTGAAGCCCGCCTCCCCTGCCTTCGAAAGCTGCCTGCGCAGCACGTGCCGAGGGTCGGCCCAGGACGGGGACCCGTCCGGCATGGCGATGTCACAGAACATGCGTGCCGAGTAGTGCCCGCCTTCCGCCGTCTCCCACGGCAGCACCTGAAAGGTCGAAGGGTCGGGCTTGGCGATCATGTCGGACTCGTACACCCTCGCGAAGCCTTCGATGGCCGAGCCGTCGAAGCCGATGCCCTCGCTGAAGGCACCTTCGAGTTCGGCAGGCGCGATCGCCACCGACTTGAGAAAACCGAGGACGTCGGTGAACCACAGCCGCACGAAACGGATGTCGCGTTCTTCCAGCGTGCGCAGCACGAACTCCTGCTGGCGATCCATGCCGCGACCCTATGCGCGGCTTGTTAACTCGGTGTTTCGGGGTCACCGTTCTGGCGAGCGAATTCGCTGCGAGAACAGCGCCGCTACCGCGCAAAGCCCACCGGCCGCATACCAGACGAACTCGTAGCTGCCGAGTACATCGCGTGTGAGGCCAGCGCCGAACGCGGCCAGCGCGGCTCCAACCTGATGTGAGGCGAACACCCAGCCGAACACCACGGGGCCGGAGCCGCCGAATCGCTCCCGGCACAGCGCCACCGTCGGCGGTACGGTCGCGACCCAGTCGAGCCCGTAGATCACGATGAACGCCCACATCGGCGGCTCGGTGGTCTCGGCGAACAGCCGTGGCAGCACGAGCAGCGAGACACCGCGCAACGTGTAGTAGGCGATGAGGAGCCTGCGCGGGTCCACCCGGTCGGTCAACCAGCCCGACAGCACCGTTCCCGCGACGTCGAATACCCCGACCAGGGCGAGCAACCCGGCCGCGGTCGTGTACGGCATTCCGTGATCGTGGGCAGCGAGCACGAAATGAGTCCCGACGAGCCCGTTCGTCGAGGCCCCGCAGATCGCGAAACCGCCTGCGAGGAGCCAGAAGGTACGGGTTCGAACGGCATGCCCCAGCACCCGCAACGCGCCGTCCGCGGTGGCCGCGCCGTCCGCGGTGGCCGCGGGCGAGGCGGTCGCCGGGTCGGCACCGTAGGCGGTCGTGCCGACATCGGCAGGCCGGTCACGCAACAGCAGCACCACGACCGGGACAACCGCCAGCGCCGCCCCCGCCACGGCGAGTGACGCCGCTCTCCAACCGTGCTCGGCGGCCAGCGCGGCTACCAGCGGAAGGAACACCAGTTGTCCGGTCGCACCCGCCGCCGTCAGCACACCACTCACCAAGCCGCGGTGGCGAACGAACCAGCTGCTGGTCACCGTCGCGACGAAGGCGAGCGCCATCGCCCCCGAGCCGGCACCCACCAGCACTCCCCAGCACAGCAGCAGCTGCCAGCTCTCGGTCATGAAGACGGTGAACCCACTGCCGGCGGACACCAGCAGCAGAGCGCCGGTGACGACCCGCCGCATCCCCAACCGCTGCATCAGCGCGGCCGCGAACGGGGAGATGAAGCCGTAAAGCAGCAGGTTCACCGAGACGGCGGCCGAGATCGTGCCCCGCGACCAGCCGAACTCCCGGTGCAGCGGGTCGATGAGCACGCTCGGGACCGCGCGAAAGCCGGCCGCGCCCAGCAGGGCGACGAACGCCGCGGAAGCGACGAACCAGGCCCAGTGGACTCGGCGAGCAGCCCTGGTGGTGGTTGGGGGGAGTGTCGGCAGGTCGGTCACGGACTCGATCTTGTGTCCGCTTCGCAGGCCAGGCGAGTGGCAAGAACGCCAATATCTGCAAATATCTTGCCATGCACATCGTGACCGTCCTGGCGCTCGAACCCGTCGTGGGCTACGACATGCACATACCGCAGCAGATCTTCACGACGGCGCGCCGCGACGGCGAGCCCGTCTACGACGTGCGCATCTGCGGGGTCGACAACCGCCCGGTCCGAGTCGGAGCCGGATACACGGCTGTGCTGGACCACGGCCCCGAAGCCCTCGACGACGCCGACACGGTGATCATCCCGGGCACGATGGTCACCGGCCCTCGACACCAGGGCACGCTGCCCACCGACATCGCGGCCGCGCTGGCCCGTATCCCCGCACATGCGCGCGTGATGTCCATCTGCACCGGCGCTTTCGTGCTCGCCGCGGCAGGCCTGCTCGACGGTCGCCGTGCCACCACGCACTGGGCGTACGCCGACGACTTCCGCGCGCTGTACCCGAAGGTGGAGCTTGACGAGAACGTGCTGTTCGTCGACGACGGCGACGTGCTCACGTCCGCGGGGCTGGCGGCGGGCGTCGACCTGTGCCTGCACGTCGTTCGCGGCGACCACGGCAGTGAGGTGGCCAACGTGGCTGCAAGGCACTGCGTGGTGCCGCCGTGGCGAGACGGCGGCCAGTCGCAGTTCATCGACCGGCCGCTGGTCGCGACGCGAGACGGCAGTACGGCGGCCACGAGGGCGTGGGCACTGCGGCACCTCGCCGAGCCGCTCGACCTGGCGACGCTGGCAGCACACGCGACTATGAGCCCACGAACGTTCAGCAGACGGTTTCGCGAGGAGACAGGACAACCGCCGCACGCGTGGTTGACCCGGCAGCGTGTCCTGCACGCGCGGCACCTCCTGGAGAGCACGGACCTGCCCGTCGACCGGGTCGCCGCCGAATCGGGTCTCGGCAGCGCGGCGTCGCTTCGCCACCACCTCAATGCCGCGATCGGCGTCGCACCGCTGGCCTATCGGCGCACCTTCGCGTCAGGTGCGCGTTCGGGCAAGCTGAACGGGTCGGAAAGGTCCCGCTAACGTAATGCCATGCAGTCGCGCCGCTTCGCGCTCTCACTTTCACTTCTGCTGACCATCGCAGTGCTCGGCGGCTGCACGGCATCCCCGGATACCACCGGCCCACTGCCACGAGCACGACCGCTGCTCGACGCCTCCGCCGACGCGCTGGCTCAACTGCGGAGCGTGAACTTCGCTTTCAGCGTGAGCGGTGCGGTGCCGGGGTTGTCGGTCCGCGAGATCGACGGCGTCGCAAGGCGCGACCCGCAACCGCACGGCTACGCGCACGGGGCCGCCGATGTGCAGCGCGGCACCAAGCGCGCCCAGTACGAGTTCGTGGTGGCCGACGGCACGCTGACGCTGGAGGACGGTGAGGGACGCACGATGCGCGAACCCGTTCCACAGCCGTTCGACCCGGCACAACTGCTTGACCCGACGAACGGCCTGCGCACCCTGCTCGACGGGGCGAGGCAGGCGCGCACCGAAGGCAAGGAGGAACTGCACGACGTCCCTACCTTCCGGGTGGACGGCAGGTTGCCACGACACGTCATCTCGGCCGTCATCCCCGGTGTCCACACCGACGTCGATGTCAAGTTCTGGGTCAGCCAGGACCAAAGCCGCAGGCTGCTGCGGATGTGGGTGCAGGTACCGCCGAGGCAGCGCAACGAGGGAGCGGTGATGCTGGAACTCGCCCTCACCAACCACAACGCGGGCGTGGAACCCCAGAGCAGCGCCGCGGGCTAACCGCAGCGGGTGCCTTCGGGCGGCAGCGTGCCATCCACCAGGTAGTCGGTACCTGCCTGATCGACGCACGCGTTGCCCTGCAGGAACACCGTGTGCTGGGTGCCCTCGAAGGTCAGCAGCCTGCCGTTCATCGCCTTGGCGAGGCTCACCCCGGCCTCGTAAGGCGTCGCCGGGTCGTTCGTGGTGGAGATGACCAGTGCGGGCGGCACCCCTTCGACGTCCGGCAAGTGCGGTTCGGAGGAGTTCGGCACCGGCCAGAACGCGCAGGCGTCCCGAGCGGGAGACGGCGACACACCCGGATCGAGGAACGGCGCGACCTCCACGTAGCGTCGCTGCGCCCGCAGGATCTCCGCCTCGTCGGTCACCCTCGGGTCGTCGACGCAGCGGATGGCCACGAACGCGTCCTGGGTGGTGGTGTACTCGCCGTTGGCCTCGCGCTCGTTGTACATGTCGGCGAGGGACAGCAGCGTGGTCCCACGCCCCTGCTTGACCTCGGTGAGCCCGGTGTTGAGCGATGGCCACTGCTGCTGGGAGTACAGCGCGGCGATGGTGCCCGTCGTGGCGTCCTCGTACGAGAGCGCGCGCCCGCCTGCCGACCGGACCGGGTTGTCGATCAAGGGCCGAACGATGTCCTGGTAGGCGCTGTCCGCAGATGCCGGGTCTGAGCCAAGCGCGCAATCCTGCTGGCCCGCGCACCACGCCGCGAACTCGTCGAACGCCGTCGCGAACCCCTTGCCCTGCGCGACAAGCGAATCCACCAGGTCCTGCTCCGGGTCCAACGCGCCGTCCAGCAGCAGCGCGCGGACGTTGCCGGGGAAACGCTCGGCATAGGTGTAGCCGATGCGGGTGCCGTAGGAGTAGCCGAGGTAGGTCAGCTTCTCGTCACCGAGGGTCGAGCGCAGCACGTCGAGGTCGCGCACGACGTCGCGGGTGCCGAGGTTGGCCAGCATCCGCTCGCCGTACTCGGTGCGGTCGGCGCACTTGTCGGCGAAGGCACGCTCCTCCGACTCCTGCTCAGCGACGCTGCCGACCACCTCGGTGTCATCGGCCCGGTCGGCATCGCGTTCGGGCGCGGTCAGGCACTCGACGGTCGGTTCGCTGGCACCGATCCCGCGAGGGTCGAAACCGACGAGGTCGAAGCGCTCGGTCAGCCGGCTTTCCGGCATCGTGGCGGAGAAGTTGCCTGCCGCGGTCATCCCGGACGCTCCCGGCCCTCCCGGGTTGAGAACGAGCGAGCCGATCCGCTCGTCGGCGTCGGTCGCCTTGTGTCGCAGCACGCCGAGCGTGATCGTGGTGTCCCCGGGCTTGGAGTAGTCCAACGGCACGGTCAGCCGGGCACACTCCAGCCCCTCACCGGCGAACACGAACTTGGAAGTCTCCGAAGTCGCGTAGGGTGCGCAGTCGCCCCAGTCGAGACGCTGCGAGTAGAACCGCTCGAGCCCGGTGGGAACCGGGCCCGCGGGCACCGTGGGTTCCGATGTCGGGGAGCCTGCCGTGCAGGCCGCGGCGCTCGCGAGGACAAGTAGACACACCGCACCGGACAGGTAGCGTTTCACCGAGGACACCCTTCGATCGTGCCACTGCCAGGGGGACCCCCGGGCAGTGGTACGTCGTTGGCGTTGCGCACACAGTTAGGAGACAACCGGTGGCGTTGTTTGGCCGGGTCGGCAAGCGGCTGCGCAGGATCATCCAGCGGCCAGCCAGCGTCGAGCTCACCCGCTACGAGGCGTTGTTGCCTGCCGTCGGTAAGCAGGAGCCTGAGCTGGAGCAGCTCCGCGATGCCGAACTGACCGAGGAGGCTTCGCGACTGCGGGAGGAGCCCGAGTTCGGCGACGAGCAGTTGGCGCGGTTGTGCGCGTTGGGCAGGGAGGCCGCTCGGCGAGCACTCGGCGAGCGCGCGTTCGACGTGCAGTTGCTCGGCACGATGGGACTGCTCACCGGGCATGTCGTGCAGATGGCCACCGGTGAGGGCAAGACGCTGGCCGGAGCGCTCGCCGCTGCGGGGCACGCGCTGCAGGGCAGGCGGGTGCACGTGATCTCCGTCAACGACTACCTCGCACGCCGCGACGCGGAGTGGATGCGGCCCGTGTACGACCTGCTCGGGGTCTCGGTCGGCTGGGTCGAGCCCGCCCTGACCGCGCAGGAGCGGCGCGAAGCCTACTCGGCGCAGGTGTGTTACGGCGCGGTCAGCGAGATCGGCTTCGACGTGCTGCGAGACCGGCTGGTGACCCGCGTCGACGACCTGGTTCAGCAGCCACCGGAGGTGGCGATCGTCGACGAGGCCGACTCCGTGCTCGTCGACGAGGCGCGCGTGCCGCTGGTCATGGCGGGTTCCGTCGATGCGGGTGTAGCCGACGAGGAAGTCGCCAAGATCGTGCGACGGTTGCGGCTCGGGTTGCACTACGAGACCGACCCCGACGGCCGCAACGCGTGGCTCACCAGCGCGGGCGCCTCGGTCGTGGAGAAGGCGCTCGGCGGCATCGACCTCTACGACGAGAGCGGCTCCGAGCGGTTGGCCGCCGTGAACGTCGCGCTGCACGCCCACGCGTTGCTCACCCGGGACGTGGACTACCTGGTGCGGGACGGCAAGGTGCAGCTCATCAACGCCTCAAGGGGCCGGGTGGCGCAGTTGCAGCGCTGGCCGGATGGGCTGCAGGCCGCAGTAGAGGCCAAGGAGCAACTTCCCCCTTCGGACCGGGGAGAGATCCTCGACTCGATCACTGTGCAGGCGCTGCTGGCCCGATACCCGAGGGTCGCGGGGATGACCGGCACCGCGGTCGCCGTCGCCGAGCAGTTACGGGAGTTCTACGACCTCGAGGTGGCGGTGATACCGCCGAACACGCCGACCATCCGCGACGACCTGCCGGACCGGATCTTCTCGACACCGAGCCGCAAGCTCAGGGCCATCGTTCGGGAGATCGAGTCGGTGCACGAGAAGGGCAGGCCGATTCTGGTGGGAACGCAGGACGTGGCCGAGTCGGAGGAGCTGGCCGACAAGCTGGCCAAGGCCGGACTCTCGTGCGTCGTGCTGAACGCCCGCAACGACGCGGAGGAGGCCGCGATCATCGCGGAGGCGGGCAAGTACGCCACGATCACCGTGTCCACCCAGATGGCGGGCCGAGGCACCGACATCCGGCTCGGCGGCGCGGACGGCTCGGATCGCGAGCGGGTGGCCGAGCGGGGCGGCCTGCACGTCATCGGAACCGCCCGCTACCCCAGCAGCAGGCTCGACGACCAGCTCAGGGGTCGCGCGGGCAGGCAGGGCGACCCGGGCAGCTCGGTCTTCTTCGCCAGCCTCAACGACGAACTGGTGCTCGCCCACGCACCGGACGTGCCGGACGGTATCGAAACCGAAGAGGACACCGGCGAGATCATCGACCCCGCGGCGCAGCGACAGCTCAACCACGCGCAACGGGTCGCCGAAGGCGTGGATCTGGAGATCCACCGCAACACCTGGCGCTACACCCGGCTCATCGAGCATCAGCGGTCCCGATTGCTGGAACACCGCGACGAGGTGCTACGCACCGACCTGGCAAGACGGCTGCTCGCCGAGGCGGAACCGGACCGCTGCGCGGAACTGGAGGAAGCACTCGGTGAGCAGACGTTCGAGCGGGTGTGCCGCGAGATCATGCTCTACCACCTCGATCAGCTGTGGGCCGACCACCTGGCATTCCTCACCGACGTAAGGGAGACCATCCACCTGCGGGCGCTGGCGAAGGAAACCCCGCTGGACGAGTTCCACCGCGTCGCGATCCCGCAGTTCCACAAGCTGCGCGACGAGGCGAAGCAACGGTCGGCGAAGACACTGGTCGAGGCGAAGGTCGGCGACGACGGTGTCGATCTCGCCGCGGCCGGGGTCCGCAGGCCCACCTCCACCTGGACCTACTTGGTGCAGGACAACCCGTTCGACACCGACGCGGAGCAGGCGTTGAAGAAGGTTCGGGGCATGCTGCGCAAGAAACGTAACTGAACGCGGTTGGCGCTGGGCGGGTAGGACAGAATGAGGTCATGCCGCAACTGCGTCTCGCACTCGCCCAGGTCAACGCGACCGTCGGTGATCTGGCCGGCAATACCGAGCTGACGATCGAGTGGACCCGCAAGGCCGCCGACGCGGGCGCCCACGTGGTGGTCTTCCCCGAGATGTCGCTGACCGGCTACCCGGTGGAGGACCTCTCGCTGCGGGAGACTTTCGCGCGGGCCTCACGTGACCGCGTGCACGAACTCGCCACGCTGCTCGACGAAGCGGGATGCGGTGACGTGCTCGTCTACGTCGGCTATCTGGACCGCGACGAGGTGGGCCCGAGAGATGCCGCGGCCGCGCTGTACCGCGGGCGGGTGGTGGCGAGGCAGTACAAGCATCACCTGCCCAACTACGGGGTGTTCGACGAGCACCGCTATTTCAGGCCAGGCCAGACCCTCGACGTGCTCCGGCTGCACGGCGTCGACATCGGCATGGTGATCTGCGAGGACATCTGGCAGGAGGGCGGGCCGATCGCCGCGCTCGGCAAGGCGGGCGTCGATCTGGTCGTCGCGCCCAACGCCTCGCCCTACGAGCGCTCCAAGGACGACGTCCGGCTGCCGCTCGTGGCACGAAGAGCGGGCGAGGCGGGCGCCCCCATCGTCTACACCAACCTTGTGGGCGGCCAGGACGACCTGGTCTTCGACGGCGACTCGATCGTCGTCGCGGCGGACGGCGAACTGCTGGCACGCGCACCGCAGTTCGTCGAGCATCTGCTGGTGGTCGATTTCGACCTCCGCGCGGGCGGGCACACGTCCGAAGGCAACATCGAAGGCCTGCTCGTGCGGAGGCGGGTGCTCTCGACCGATCCGCTGCCCGGCTACCAGCCGCTCGCGGGCCCCGCCGTCAGCGAGCCACTGTCCGACGAGGCGGAGATGTGGTCGGCCCTCGTCGTCGGCCTGCGCGACTACGTACGCAAGAACGGTTTCCGGTCGGTGATCTTCGGGTTCTCCGGCGGTATCGACTCCGCGCTCACCGCCGCGCTCGCCGTGGACGCGCTCGGCGCGGACGCGGTTCACGGGGTGTCCATGCCTTCGAAGTACTCCTCCGAGCACTCCAAGGCCGACGCCGAACAGCTGGCTCAACGGCTGCGCTGCCACTTCCGTGTCGAACCGGTCGAGGACATGGTCCGGGTCTACGTCGACCAACTCGGGCTCGCGGGGACCGGGTTGGCCGAGGAGAACATCCAGGCGCGTGTGCGAGGGATGCTGCTCATGGCACTGTCCAATCTGGAGGGACACCTTGTGCTCGCGACGGGCAACAAGACGGAACTCGCCGTGGGCTACTCGACCATCTACGGCGACGCGGTGGGCGGTTTCGCTCCGATCAAGGACCTGTTCAAGACCCAGGTGTGGAGGCTGGCACGCTGGCGCAACGAGGAAGCCGAGAAGCGTGGACAGACTCCGCCCATCCCGGAGAACTCGATCGCCAAACCGCCGTCCGCGGAACTGCGGCCCGACCAGCTCGATACCGACTCGCTGCCCGACTACGCGTTGCTCGACGACATACTTGACGACTACATCGAAGGTGATCGCGGCTACGCGGACCTGGTCGCGGCCGGTTTCGATGCCGAAGTGATCGACCGGGTGGTGCGCATGGTGGACAGGGCGGAGTTCAAGCGCAGGCAGTACCCGCCCGGCACGAAGATCACCTTCAAGGCCTTCGGCAGGGACCGGAGACTGCCGATCACCAACGCCTGGCGCGAGACCCACTAGCCTCCGCCCGCGCGATGCGGCCAGCTCCCTCGCCCGCCGACCGCGGCCGGGTTGTCGGTGGCCCGGCGTAGCGTGTGCGACATGGTGGCACAGGGTTTCGCGGTGTTCGAGACCGCGCTCGGGCACTGCGGTGTCGCGTGGGACGAGCGCGCCGTGATCGGCTGCCAACTGCCGGAGAACAGCCAGCAGCGGACTCGCGCCCGCCTTGCGGCCAGGTTTCCCTCGGCTCAAGAACAGGACCCGCCTGGACATGCGCGCGCGGCGATCGAAGGCGTTGCCGCGTTGCTGCGCGGCGAGCGCGTCGACCTCACCGACGTTCCCCTCGGTATGGACGGACTACCACGCTTCCATCGGTTGGTGTACGAGCTCGTCCGGACCGTCGGGCCGGGTGACACGGTCACCTACGGCGAGGTCGCGACGCGGCTGGGCTACCCCGGCGCCGCGCGCGCCGTCGGCCAGGCGATGGGCAGCAACCCGTTCGCTCCTATCGTGCCGTGCCACCGGGTGCTCGCGGCGGGAGGCAGGGCCGGTGGCTTCTCCGCGACCGGCGGGGTGAAGGCAAAACGGCGGATGCTCGAGCTGGAGGGAGTTCACCTGGAGGAGCCGACGCTGTTCGACCTGTAGCCCGGTGGTTGCCACGGTCGCAGCCACGGTGTCGGGGGCCATCCCTCGGCCGCCGCCATCAGAGGGAACGCGGTGGCGCCGTCGAGCGCCTCCCTGATGATGTCGGCGTGACCCGCGTGCCGCGCGGTCTCCTCGATGAGGTGCAGCAGCACCCATCGCACCGACCACGCCTCGATGTCGTCGGGAAACCACGGCACGTCCCCTGGCACCGGCACCGGGCGGCCGAGATCGTCGATGGCCGCGACGATGTCCTCGGTGTCGGTGGCCACACGTTCGTACTCGCCAATGATGTCGGCAAGGGTCTCGCCTTCCAGGAGAGCGAACCCGGCCGGATCGTCACCGTGCCCTGACCCGAGCACGGTGTTCATCCATCCCCGCTCGGTGGCCGCTACGTGCTTGATGATCCCGGCGACACTGAGGTGACTGACGGTGGGTGTCGCCCTTGCCTGCTTATCGGTGAGGCCGTACGCGGCGAGGCAGAGCACGTAGCGTTGCTGCGCCAGGTAGTCGAGCAGGCCTTCCCGCTCGTCGGCGACCGGATCGACCAACCCAGGCATGCCGCCACCTCCCCGTCATCGGGGGACATCTTCCCACCGATCACGCACATCGCGGTCGATCGTGAGCAGATAGGCCATACCCGCGCACAACAGCACGGTCAGCGCCGCGAGCTGCGCGCGAGCCGCCAGCCCGACGAACCGCCACGAGCCCAACAGGCCCAGCGCCACCATCGCAGCCCAGGCGAGAAACTCGACCGCCAACACGAGCACCGGTATCGCCTGCCAACCGCCACGCCACCAGAGAACGAGCGTCGCCGGACCGACGACGTACTGCAGCGCCAGCAGCACCGAGGTGACGTGATGGATCCGGTGCGAGACCGAAACATTGTCGCGATTTCGGCACGCCTGGCTCACGGAGGGAGCGCAATCGGGCGGAAACGTGGCGTGCAGCAGCAACAGCAGCGCGAACACACACACCACCGCGACGGTCAACCGTCCCTGCCAGTGCACCGGCGCCACTCGCAACAGCGGCGGCACGGCCAGCAGGAACGCCGCACCGGCCACCCATTCGGCCATCCGGAAGACCTCCCGGTGCGGCTGCCCATCCGCGCTGAGCTCACCGGGGAAGGAGTGCAACGGCGAAAGCCCGGTGTCGAGGAAGTACTCGAGCACCCATCCCAGGTGGGCGGCGGTACCGACGGAGAGCAACGCGACGGTCAGGCCACGAACCGCCGCGAGGGTGGCGGAGCGGCGCAGCACCGGGAGCATGGCGATCTACTTACCACGGCCGGGTGGTCGCGGGTAACCGATCACGGCAACCATCAGGAGTCAATCCGACCTGTGAAGCTGGTCGCACGCGCTTGGGGTCGGACGCGCCTGCTGCGACGCTGTGTGTATCAACCATCCACGGACCCGGGGACCTCGGTGAGGCCTCGAGGGAAGGACGGTCGACGACGATGTCGCAATCCCATTCGCACTCCCGGCCTGGGCATGGCCACGACAGCTCGGGCGAACAGCAGGCCCCGTACGGCTCCGGGTCTTCGGCGCGGACGGAAACGCAGCGCAAGAAGGTCCGCATCCATCACCTTCGGGAACTCAAACAACGCGGTGAGCCGTGGCCGATGCTCACCGCGTACGACATGTACACGGCCGAACTGTTCGACGAAGCCGGAATCCCGGTGCTGCTCGTCGGCGACTCGGCGGCCAACAACGTGTTCGGCTACGACACTTCGCTGCCGGTGACGGTTGAAGAGCTGATCCCGCTGGTACGCGCGGTGACACGGTCGGTGCGGCACGCCCTCGTGGTCGCGGATCTGCCGTTCGGCTCCTACCAACTGTCCGCTGAGCAGGCGCTGGCCACTTCGGTGCGGTTCATGAAGGAGGGGCGTGCCCACGCGGTGAAGCTGGAAGGTGGACGCCACTTCGCGCCCCACGTCCAGGCCCTGACCTCGGCGGGCGTGCCGGTGATGGGGCACATCGG
Organism: Saccharomonospora amisosensis; assembly: GCF_011761185.1. Taxonomy (NCBI): domain Bacteria; kingdom Bacillati; phylum Actinomycetota; class Actinomycetes; order Pseudonocardiales; family Pseudonocardiaceae; genus Saccharomonospora; species Saccharomonospora amisosensis. Next base: position 4,323,084 of record NZ_JAAOYM010000001.1, read on the forward strand.
TTTCACCCCGCAAAGCGAGCACAATCTCGGCGGCTACCGGGTGCAGGGGCGCGGGTCGGCGGGCGACGAGCTGCTCGCCGACGCGATCGCGCTGCAGGAGGCCGGCGCGTTCTCGGTGGTGATGGAGATGGTTCCCGCGGAGGTCGCCAAGCGCATCACTCACGAGCTGGACATCCCCACCATCGGCATCGGCGCGGGGTCGGACTGCGACGCGCAGGTCCTGGTGTGGCAGGACATGGTAGGCCTGCGCAGGGGCAAGGCACCCCGGTTCGTAAAGCGCTACGCGGACATGGCCGGTGTGCTTTCGCAGGCGGCACAGTCCTTCGCCGACGAGGTGCGGCGCGGGGAGTTCCCCGCACCGGAGCACGCCTTCCACTGAGCCGGCCGGGTTGGTCGTCGGGGCCCCGTACACGGGCCCCGACGGCTAAGGTGGGCGCCGGAATGGACGAGTTGTACCCACCGATCTCACCGCACGAGCACGGCATGCTCGACGTCGGCGACGGCAACCTCGTGTACTGGGAAGTCAGCGGAAACCCCGACGGCAAACCGGCCGTGGTTGTGCACGGTGGACCAGGCAGCGGCAGCACGCCACTGACCCGCAGGCTGTTCAACCCCGCCACGTACCGGATCGTGCAGTTCGACCAGCGTGGCGCCGGGCGCAGCACCCCCCACGTCGGTGATCCCGGCTGCGACATGTCCGCCAACACCACCTGGCATCTGGTCGCCGACATGGAGCGGCTTCGCGAACGGCTGGGAATCCAGCGGTGGCTGCTGCTCGGCGGCTCCTGGGGCGCCACTCTCGCACTCGCCTACGCGCAGCGGCATCCCTGCCGGGTCAGTGAAATCGTGCTGCGCGGGGTGTTCTCGGCGCGGCGGCGTGAACTCGACTGGCTCTACAACGGCGGCGCCGCCCACCTGTTTCCTGACGAGTGGGAGCGCTACGTCGCTTTGGTACCACCTGGCGAGCGCGCGGACATGCTCGCCGCCTACTGGCAGCTCGTCACCGACCAGGACCCCACCGTGCGGGAGCGGGCCGCGGTGACGTGGAGCGCGTGGGAGGGGGCGCTGGTCTCCGTCCAGCAGCGGCAGCGCTACCTCGGCAGCTACAGCACGCCGGGCTTCGCCGTACCGTTCGCCAAGATCGCCCTGCACTACTTCACCAACCGTGCCTGGCTACAGGAGGGACAGCTGATCGGAGAAGCTGGCAGGCTTTCCGCCATTCCCGGCGTGCTGGTGCAGGGCCGATACGACCTGGTCAGTCCCCCCGTCACCGCCTACGAACTGCACAAGGCATGGCCAGGTTCGGAGCTCGTGCTCCTGGACGGCGCCGGGCACGCCGTCACGGACCCCGGGATCCTTCCCGCGCTGCGTGAGGCCACCGAAAGGTTCGCGACCCGCTGAGCCGACCTCGCGGTCGTCACACCCGAGCCGCGGCGAGGGAGCGTGCCAGCTCCGCGTGCCCGGCCACGAGCGATGGCCCGTACCAGGTCAGGTACCTGCCTGACAGCAACACGTACGGCACACCCGGGAAACTGTCCGGACCGTCGTCGGCGGTGAACTCGTAGGGTTCGTCGGGCAGCACGAGCAGGTCCGCCTCGCCGGAGTCGAACTTCTCGCGGAGTTCGGTGAGCTTCGGCCGCGGGTAGCGCTCGGCGTGGTCTGCGTAGGCGTGCTCGACGCCGAGCCTGCGCAGCACGTCACCGCCGAAGGTGTCCCTACCCAGCACCACCCACGGCTTGCGCCACACCGGCACTACCGCACGCGCCCACGTTGGCCGCTCGTCCCGCCACAGCCGGTCGGCCTGCACCAGCCAGTCCGGCACAGGCACCGCGAACGCTCGCGTGAACAGTGCGCGCAGCGAATTCAGGGCCATAGCGACCGTCGCGGGGGCGGCCATCACCCACACCGCGATCCCGGCTTCGCGCAGGGCTGCCACGTCGCCGGGCCGGTTCTCCTCGGAGTTGGCGAGTACGAGTTCGGGACGCAGGTCCAGGACCGCATCCAGCCGCGGGTACTTCGAACCGCCCACCCTCGACACATCCAGTCCGGGTGGGTGGGTGCAGTAGTCGGTAGCGCCGACGAGAAGGCCGGCGGCCGTGACGGCGACCGCCTCGGTGAGCGCGGGAACCAGCGACACGATCCGGCTGGGTGGACAGTCGAGCGGGACGTCGGCGTCGAGGTCGTCCTTCACCGGCTGTACTCCAGCAATACGTCGGCGTGGCAGGGCTTCGGGGCGCACCAGCAGCCGAGTGCCCTGCCGGTGAGTTCCCCGGCTCGCAGCCTACGCAGCAGGTCGGGGCGCTGCTCGAGGTGTTCCCGATAGTGCCGCAGCATCGCCTCCCTTTCGTGCTTGGCTTCCTTCACGAACGGGTTGGCGAAGTCCGATTCCGGCCAGGAGTGCCGGTTACCTTTGTGCCCGACGTAGGTCAGCAGGTCATGCTCGACAAGCCACGGGACGAGGTGGGAGTGTGGTCCCGACTTACGCACGTTGACGACGACACCGCGCCCGGCCAGCGCCTCGTCGCGCAACTCGAACTCGGGGTCGGTCCAGTGGTCACGCTCGCTCAAAGGCAACCCTCCGCCTCTCGACATCCACCGCGGTCAGCCGGACGGCGATCCGGCCGCTTTCCGGGAACCCGGTGCCGACACAGCGGCCCAGCACGGGCGGGTTCTCGACGAACACCTCCGCCCGGGTCTGCTCGGCACGTAGCACGACCGCGCTGAACGTCCGCCCCACGTGCTCGGCCAGCATCCACGCCTCCACCTGGTCGAGGCAGGCGCGCTCGACCCTGGCCGCGCGGGTGTCTGAGGCGCTCATCAGATCGGGCAGCTCCACCAGCGCGGCACGCACCCATTCCGGCACCGGCTCACCCTGGGTCACGGCAAGGCACACCTCGGTGGCGAACCGGTCGACCAGCCTCCGGATCGGCGCTGTCACGTGCGCGTAGGGACTGCCGATGCCCGCGTGGGTGGCCAACTGCGGCGCGGTGCCGTCGAACGCGGTGTAGCCCGCACCACGCAACAGCCGGGTGGTACCCGCGTGCAGCGCCAGCGAAGCGGGCCGGGCCGGGTGGAGCCCGGCGAGCAGTTCGGCGACCGTGGCGTCCCGCGGCCACTCGATTCCGAGTGCTTCGGCGCTGCGGCGTAGCCAACCGATCGCGCCGTCGTCGGCTTCCGGCAGCGTCCGTAGCACCCCCACCCTCGCCTCGAGCATGATCGAGGCCGCCGCCATACCCGTCAGCAGCGAGATCTCGGCGTTCCATTCCTCGACGTCGTGGCGGGGCCGCAACGTGAGTAGCCAGCCGCCGTCCTCGGCTGCGGTGATCTCCTGTTCCGGTAGCTGCGGCTCCACCGCTCCCCTGCGCACCGCAAGCTCCCGCCGGAGCCTGCCGAGTTCGGGCAGCGCGGCGATCGACGGGTGTGGGGCGCCCGCCACGAACGCAGCCGCCACGGCGTCGTAGTCGAGCCGCTCCACAGATCGCACCAGGGCCCGTCGCACGTGCACGGAGACGGGTTCGCCGCCGGAGTCGGTGTCGATGGTCCACAGCACGGCGAGCCGTTCCACGCCGGGAAGCAGACTCGCGGCTCCTTCCGAAAGCTCAGGAGGGTGCAGCGGTACGTTGCCGTCCGGCAGGTAGAGCGTCTGCCCTCGCTCGCGAGCCTCCCGGTCGATCGCACCGCCCGCAGGCACGAAGGCCGCCAGGTCCGCTATCGCGTAGTGCACCCGAAAGCCGCCCGTGCGCCTGCGCTCGATGAGCACGGCCTGGTCGAGGTCCTTGGCTCCGGGCGGGTCAACGGTCACCAGCGGCAGGTCACGGGCGTCCACGCGGCCACCCGCGAAGTCGGCGGGGTCACCCGCCACGGCGACCGCCTCGGCCAGCACGTCGGGAGAGAACGAATCCGGCAGCTCGAACTCGGCGCGCAGCGAAGCGAAGTCGCCGGCGCCAGGCGTGTGGACCGCGAGCGCCACATCCGCCACCCTAACCCGATTCAGCAGCCCGTGACTCGATCGTGTGAACGGGCCTGCCGGTGGCGACGGCATTCCGCCACCACGGGCACGAGCTCACCGGTGCAACGCACACGCGTGCACGGGCACCGATCTCGCCCAGCGGCTCGACCGAGAGTTCACTCCAGGGCCGACGACCAAGCCGGAAGCCGCGGACGACGGCGAGTCACTCCTGCCCCTCCCACTCCGCGTCTGCACGGTCGGCTTGCCTGGTGCGCTCGCGGGCGATCTCCAGTGCGCGCCTCGCGGTGGCTTCGTCCGGATAAGGGCCGAGCCGGTCGATCGAGCGCGAGAGGTTGCCGTGCTCGACTTCGCCGGTTCGGGTGTTGTACCACCAGCCCGGGTCCGGGTGCGGGTCATCACTGTTGGCTGCCATGTCCGAAGCCTCGCACGTGCTTCACCGCGAAGCCACCGTGCCGGGCAGGCAACCCGACGATCAGCCGTGATGCCGGTACGGCAGCTGGGTCGGCTCGTCCCCGGTGGGTCCGAACTCAGCCGCACCGGAACTCTCGGCCACGTCGCCCTCGGTGGCGGTACTCGAGTCGTCGTCGAACCAATCGCGCGCCGACTGCTCCTGGTCTGGAGCCGGTTCCGTGGCGGGCGGCTGTGACTGTGACGGTGGCTGTGCTGGTGGTTCTGGGCCGCGCGCAAGCGGCGTCGTGGTGCGCCAGACCGGTTGCGGGCCGATGTTCATCGGCACCGGCCCTGCCTGGCCGCCCCGCTGCCGCTCGACGTCCTCGCTGTGCCGCAGCACCGGGTCCAGACACGACACCAGCACCGTCGTGTGCTCGGGGTCGGCCACCTTCCTGCCGCTGCGCTCGCGGTAGACCAGCTCACCTTCGGCGTCGATCTCCACCAGGTACCCGGCCTCGGCGAGCTGCTCCTCGTCGAGGTCGACAAGCCGTTCCGGCCGCGACGGCACCACGCGGTAGGTCGGCCAGGAAAGACCTCGATGGGTTCCGTGGAACTGCGCGAGCAGGGTCACCAACTGCTGCTGCCACGGCAGTGGCATCGCTTCGGCGAGCGAGCGCGGCAGCACCACGTAACGCTCGCCCACCCCAGGGCAGCCCTCGGCGAGGTAGTCGGCGAGCGGTGTGCTCGAGGCCGGAGGTGCGTTGCGCCGCGCGGGCGGCATCCCGAACATGTTGCGCGGGTCGGTGCCGTCGAGCACTGGATCGAGCAATACGGCCTTGCGTGCCTTACCTCGCTTGCCCCACTTCTTCGCCACGACCTACTCCGTTCCTCTCGACCGTTCCCGGCCTCACACGCCCGGTCGGATGGCTTGCGGCACGAGCTCAGCCTCGTCCCAAGCGACACCCCTGATGTGCACCGGTACACCTGCCTGCTGCGCCTCCACGACCTTTCCCTCGCCCAGATACATCGCAACATGGTGGATCGTGCTCGGGTTCGACGGGTCGTAGGCCCAAAACAGCAGGTCCCCCGGCTGCGCCTGCTCAACGGGCAGCATCGCGCCCGCCTTGTACTGGTCACGGGACACGCGTGGAAGCGTGATCCCCGCCGACTCGTAGGCGCGCAGCATCAAGCCCGAGCAGTCGTAGGAATTCGGCCCCGTCGCACCCCACACGTAGGGCTTGCCCCGCTCACCGAGCGCGAACCGGATCGCGGCCTGCGCCGCGTCGTTGGGCGGAAGGAGCTCCCCCATGCCCTCGCCGCACCCGGTGGCGTCCGCGACCTCGCCGACGTTCTCCACCAGGTGCACCGCCATCGGTTCCCAGCGGTGGTAGCGGTCCGGGAACGCGGATCGCTCGACAGCCTGTGCGGCGTCTCCCGGCCGCATGCTCTCCCAGCCAGGTATCGACTCCAGCACGTCGAAGAACTTGTTGACCTGGTAGGGCGGATCGGTGACCTGCGCGGGCGTTCCCCAACCCATCGACGGCCGCATCTGGAAGATCCCGAGCGAGTCACGATCCCCGTAGTTCAGGTTGCGCAACCCCGACTCGGTCATCCCGGCCTGGATCGCCACCTGCCACGCCCGTGGGGACAAGTCGCGTCGCTTGCCGATCGAGACGATCAGCGACGCGGTACCACGCTGTTCCTCGTTGAGGTTGCCCGCATCGGCCGACCCCCGGCCACGTTCACCCGGCTGTGTCGGTCCGATGGCCGCGTCGCAACTGAGCGGTGTCACGCCCTGCGCCTGCCTGCGCTGGCTGTCCATGATCACCACACTGCCCGCCGCGAGCAACACGATCGTGGCCGCCGCGGCGACGCAGCCCACCAGTAGCCCCCCACGCATAGCTACCCCACCTGGTCGTAGCCCGCGACGCGCCAGCCCTTGTCGGTGCGGACAACACTGACAAGGAGCGTCGGCCCGTCGGTGGACACTTCGACGTCGACGGAACTGGTGAAGGAGTTGGTGGCCTTCGGCTCACCGGTCACCCTCGTCGCCGGGATGTTCGCCAGGTTCACCGACCGCATGCGAGGCAGGTACTCCTCGGTGGTGTACGGGCGAAGCCGCTCGATCCACTGGTCGATCGTGGTTCCTTCGGGATGTGTCGCCCACCTCGTCGCCCACTCGCGCGCGACCCGCAGCGCCTCCGGGTCAGGAGGCGCAGTGGTCGGTGAGGCCAGCGGCTCGCTCAACCGGGTAGGCAACCGGCTGCTACCGGTCTCCCGCTGAATGTCCGATGTGGAGCCGGCGGCCGATCCCGGCGGCGTCGCGCCTGTTCCACCGTCTGGCCCCAGCAACCTGGGCACCACTATCCCCGCGGCCACGATGACGGCGACAACCAGTACAACGGTGCCGAACAGGTGCACCGGAGAGCGCAACGGCCAGCCCCACAGGCGGCGATACACCGCCGCCCGCCCCCGGTTGGTACGAATCGGCATCTCGACGACCCCCTACCGGACCACTCGGTCGGTGTCTCGCGACTCGTCACGAACCTCAAGGCCGCGTGAAGGGCGGTACAGCACGAACACCGGCCTGCCCGCGACGAGTTCGGGCTCCACCCGGCGCGGCTGCGGTGCGCCGACTCCCGAAACGGGTGGCGCGGGTCCTGCCGCCGCGGGTGGCCGTTCACCGGCACCGACCGAACCCAGCCGCGACGGCACCACAACCGGATCGAGGTCATCGGCTCGATCCGCACCGCGGTCAGTGATCGGCACGGTGTCGACCTTCCTGCTCGGCACACCCGCCGGCACCGACCGACCGCCGCCGGCGTAGTCGCCCGGCGACCGGCCCGGAGAATACGAGGAGAAGGCACCCAGCGCGCCGCCGCCCGCGGGCAGAGCGGACCTGGCCGTGCTCGTGCCCAGTTCGTCACGCCAGTGTGTGGCAGGGTGGCTCCCGCCTTTGGTGTCGAGCCGTTGAGCCGTGGCCACCACAGTGGCCTCCGGACGGAACCGGCCGCCCGACATGGCCCCCATCGGTCCGCGTGTCCGCGCGCCGCCCTCGGCCTCATCGCTGTCCTGGATGCTGCGCCAGAACTCGTCCTGCGGGCTCGGCTCGGTGGAGTGCCTGCGGAACCGGGAGAACAACCCACCACTCGGTGACGGCACCGCCGCGCCAACCATGCCCACCGACATCTCGACCATCTGCCACAACCGCCTGCCGGGCTTGCCGACCATGAAGAGCAGGACCGTGACCAGCCCGGCGATCACCATCTGCGTCAGCATCGAAAGCGCCGTGCCCGCCGAGAAGATCGCCTGCAGCAGCAACGCGTGCACCCCGGCGAGCACGGACAGCACGAGCAGGTTGAACGCGACGGTGCCAAGCACCTTTCCGACCCTGCGAAGGATGTCGTGGTGCACGATGGCGACAAGGCCGATCAGCGGCGCCGTGAGCGTGAACAGCCGTACCAGGATCTGCGCCAGCAACACCGCGGCCTTGGCGAACAACTGGAACAGCGCGTAGCACAGGCTCTGCAGGAAGGCGAGCAGCCCAACGCCGGTGCGACTGCCGTCCTCACCGGTGAAATAACCGGTCGCCGGCCCCAGCTGTGTCGAGATGCTCTTGAACTGCTGCTTCTTGTCCTCGATCACCGCCTGGTCGGCGTCGTCACCGTTGCGCATCTGCTCCCAGGTGAAGGCCTGTGCGTCCAGCAGCGGCCTGCCGAACTGCTCGGCCTGCGGCGCGTCCGGTGAGCCGAACTCGCCCCGCAACCAGTTGTTGTAGACCACCTGCGTGTGCAACTGCGTCGGCAGCACCTCGTCAACGTTTCGATCGGCCGCGTTGTCTATGAACCCGGCTTGGATGTTGGTCGTGGTCTGCACGATGGCGTTGTCGATCTCGTCGTAGTAGCGCAGCAGCGCGAGCGACGACGCCGCCAACCACACGCCACCCAGGGCGAACAGCGCGCGTTTGCTGACGGCGGAGAGATCACCGCGCCAGATGTTGCGGAACAGCAGGATCGCCAGCAGCAGTGCCACCACGCCGAACAGCTGCGCGTAGACGTTGTTGTAGACCTTTTCGGCGCCGGTGGAGACCGCGTTGTAGATCGGGTTGAGCAACCCGCCTTCCAGCACCGTGTAGTGCAGCGAGTTCGTGGCACCGACGATGTTCTTGCCGATGTTGAACAGCTGGTTGCCCACCCACGTGTCGATGCTGGTTTCCGGGTCCATCGCCAGCGGGTTGGTGTCGCAGTCGTAGACGTGCCACACCAGCCCGGCATAGCTGTAGTCGAGGTAAGCACTGCCGTCCTCGCCGCGGGTGGCTGGCGGATCGATCGCTCCTACCATGCCCGCGCCCGGCCGTTCCGGATTCGGCTCCTCGCAGCTCTGCGCGGCGGCGGTCGGCGTGAACACCACGGTATGCACGGCGACGATGGCGATAACCACGGCGAGCGACCGGCGCCTGTCGCGGTCGCGCCCAGGAACACCACGGGCGCGGCGCGCGGCACGCCACGCGCACACGACACCGCAGACGAACAGTGCCGTCAGCAGGACGTTCATGCCGCATCCCTGCCGGTGCCGTCCTTACCGGCTCCCGCGGGCTGCTGCTCCCGATTCTTGTCGTCGTGGTGTGCGCTGTCCCCAGCCTCGCCCCGCGAGGTCTCTTCGAGCATCTGCTCCTCGGTCAGGCCGACCTCGAGTTCGGCGGCGAACTCCAGGTCCTCCTCCAGTTCGTCGTCGGGCGGCGAGGGGGGCTCGGGCGGCTCGGGCCGTCCCGGCTCCGCCGTGCTGGGCTTGGACCCTCGCGCGGCCACCACCGCTCCTGGTGTGGTGTCCAGGGCGTTGCGCAGATGTTCCAGGTGAGGGCCGGAGAAGTCGACCCGGATGCGCTCCACACCGCCCGCGCCGTCACCGAAGATGAACTGCCTCGGTTCGCGGTCGCGCTCGACCTCACGCTGCGACCCGGGACGTCTGCCCAGCGCCGCCACCACCTGCTCGTAGCCGACCCCCACCGGCACTTTCAGCAGTCGCAGCGCGTCGGCCTGTGCCTCCTCGTCGTCGAGCCTGCCGACGAACACCGAGTCCAGCAGCGCGACGAAACCCTGGATGCGCAGGAAGTCAGCCGGGATCTGCGAGGACAGCAACACCCGGACGTTCCACTTCCGCGAGTCACGCGCGAACCGGTTCATCAGAACCCGACCGGTCGGCACCTCGGAAAGGAAGAACGCCTCGTCGATCCAGACGCCCTTACGCAGGTCCTTCGGCTTCTCGTACACCGAACGCTGGGTCAGCCAGGCAGCGAGGTTCAGCATCTCCACACCCAGCGCCTCGGCGTCGGTCCAGTGCTCGCGGCCCACACCTTCCTTCGGCAGCGTGAGGCCAGCCATGGTCAACACCGTCAGCCGGTCGTCGCGGGTGTCGGAGTAGGGGTCGGCGTCCTTCTCCGGAATCAGCAGGGACATGCGCTCGCGCAGCTCGTCGAGGAAGTCGGCCACCACCACCGCGTGCTCGTGGTGCTCGCTGGAGTCACGGCGCAGCGCGTCGATCACCTGGCCCGGGTCGGCGTCGTAGCGGCCGCCGACGGCGCGTACGGCCCGCAGCAGCACGATCCTGGTCTGCGGCATGCGAGCGACGTCGTAGGGCAGCACACCGGTCAGCACATCGAGCACCAACCTGCGGCGGGTGGCTCCGGCGAGTGCCCGCTCCCGCCGCCATGCCCGCTCCGGGTCGTCCTCGTCGAGAAAGTGCTCCAGCATCGGTTCGGCCACGACGCGGTAGGGGTTGAGGATGCCGGGTTGGGCGTTGAGCAGGTTGATCGGCCGCGCATAAGGCCTGATTTCGGGCAGGTCACACAGCTTCGACAGCGGACCGGACGGGTCGAGAATCGTCCAGTGCGCGCCTGCTCTGAGTGTCTTGTAGACGATGCCGCCGCCGAGGAACGACTTGCCGCCTCCCAGTCCGGCGACCATCGCGGTGAGGCCGGAGCCGTCACGGATCTCCTGTGCCATCCAGGGGTCCCACGCGACGGGACGCCTTGTCGCGGTGCAGGTTTCGCCGAGCAGGATGCCCCTGCGGTCGCCGACCTCGGCCGTGGCGGTCGGCACGGAAGCCGCGGCCCATACCACCGATCCTCGCCGCAGGTAGGCACCGGAGGCCAGCGGCTCACCCGGGATGAATTCCCTGGCCATGGCGTACTGGGCCTCGGGGTGCTCGATCGCGACCTTCGGCTTGTAGAGGTCGAGCAACTGCTGCGCCAGCCGCAGTGCCTCCCGTTCTGTGGAGCCGGAAACCGCGAGTCGCCACCACGAGCGGACCCTGGTGGCCAGCGCGGTGAAGCCGGAGGTCATCTCGTCGTCGATCTCCAGCACCCGCGAGGCCTGCCGGGCAAGTGACTGCGGCGGCTCCAGCTCGTGCTCGTCGGTGTAGTGCTTGACCTGCGATCGCACCTTGTTCATCTGCCGCTGCAGTTCGCCAGCCACTTCTTCGGGCCTTCGCACGTAGATCCGTGCCGACCACTCGACCGCGGCCGGTAGCCGATCGGCATGCTGCACCCACGGGTCATCGACCTCCGGGATCTGCAGACCATGCATCTGGCCGACGGTCAGCACGGCGACGTGCCGCGTCACTCCGGCGTTGGTGCCCGTCCTGCCACGAACGGTCACGGTGGGTGCGTAGGGATCACAGTGCAGGTCAGCGGCGTCGGTGAAGCTGGCGAGGTCCTCCGGCTCCCACGCCGCTCCCGGCACGGCGGGGAGGTTGCGGGGAGCGGGCAGCCCCAGCGAACAGGAGCGGTGCATCAACCAGGACATCTCTTCGGCGTGCACGGGACGGCCTTCAAGACCGGCGGAGCCGATGACCTGGTCGAGGTGATCGACCTCGGAGTCGAGCGCGGTCAGTTCCGCGTCGACAGCCTCGGGCAGGATCTTGCGCAGCAGCGGTGCCGCCCGCTCCACGGCCCTGTCCACCACTGTGCGCGTCTGGACCTGGACACCGAGGTAGACCTCCTTCTCGGCCATCGATCGCCCCATGAGCTGCTGCTGCTCACCGATGAGGTAGTCGTCGAAGGACAGTGACCCAGCTACGTCGGCGGGCCGGTTGTGCGCGTTGTGGACGTGGGCTTCTGCCCACATCCGGATCGGGTATGGGCGGTTGGTGACCCGCAGGTGCAGCCAGCGGCCCTGCAACTCCGCGTACTGTCCCGCGATCGCGGCGATGAGGTCCCGCCGCTGTGAGTCCGAACGGAACGACCAGCGTTGCGGCGCGAGGCGATACCAGGCGTACACCTCCTGGCCGGTACGCAACAGGTGCCCGTCGATGGAACGTGCCGCTATGGACGGTGTGTAGGTGGGTATCGCCTGCTCGCCGGGCAACCGCCTGCCCCTGCGACCACCGTCGGTCTGCTGAGACGGTGCAGGCTGCTGGGTGTTCCGACTGCGACCGCGACCGAACAACGACTACCTCCCGACCGACGCCGGTGTCCGGCGGCGGCGCGCTCGTGCTGGGACCTGTGGTGGATGGTGATTCGGGCCCGGTTGTCTGCCCGATCTCGTGCGCTGCCCGCGCTTGGTTCGCGGCCTCGGCCGCTCAGTTCTTACCCTGATCTTGCTCGCGCTCGCGGCCCCTCCCGTGCCCGTCCTGCGCTCACGCGGGGTACGCAGCTCTCGCAGCCACATGTTCAGCACGGCACTCAGCGGCCGCTCGTGGCTGATCTTCGCCGTGATGACCCGCGTGAGGGCGATCGTGATGACGAACGCCCACGCGGTCGAGAAGAAGCCGAAGCCGATGCCGATCTGCCGCTCGACACCGAGCACCACGAGAAACAGCGGGATTCCGACGCCCCACGCCACGTAGCGGGCACGCCAGGGAAACGTGGCCTTCGGCGGGCCGAGCCAGACCGCGTCGACCCGGTAGACCTCGTCGTCGGTTCTGATGCGCACCGCGCGAGCCCTATCTCAGCCCGTGAACAGACCGGCGAGCCATTCGCCGACGTCCACCCCGAGCCCGCTGACGGCCAATCCGATGATCGCGAGTGCGACCACCACGCCGGCCAGCCTGCGCATCACGCCCGCGTTGTCGCCCTTGCCCCCGCCGAGCCAGAGCAGCAGCAGCGCGACGCTGAGCAGTACCAGCGGAACAATGTTGTTGAGCAGCCAAGCACGAACTCCCGTCGTGTTGAGCTCACCTTGCGCCAGTGCCGCAAGCGTCATCGTGGTCATCGCGTACTCCCGAGTGCCCGGAGTGTGGTGCGAGGCGCCGTCGTGCGCCCCGCAGGTTTCCAGCACTTGCCGTGTTCAAACAACATCATGGCGTGACGAGATGTGAGGGTCAAAGGCCTCCCAAGCGTGATGGCCAGCCACGCGGCCCATCTCGCGATCACGTTCGCTGCAGACTTGTCCGTCCTCCATCATCGCGGCAGCGGCATCGAGGTTTAAACCAAGTCCACCCGGATGTCCTAGTGTGTTGAAGACCTCACCCACGGGTTGTGGACCCTTCTCACGCTCGGTACGCCGACCGCCCGCCTGGCCCGGCTGGCATAGTGAACCATGCCCCGATCGAGGCCTTGGCCGGGATCCTCTGGGTGAACAGGTTCGTGGGCCGTTCCGACGCCGATGATCATCCGATCGGGTTAAGCCAGGGGCCGTTCGCCGGCGCGGACCGCACCAAGCACACCGCTGGTACGGGTCGTCCGTTCGAGTCTTTTCGCTGGTGTCAACGTTGACCGGCGAACAGCCCGGACGGATAAGCACCCGCCGCCACGACCGCACGGCTGAACTCCTTGGCAAGCTCCCGCACGCGGCTGGTCTTGTCCGCCCCGAGCCGCGACCACGGCGCCGACGACGCCGCGTCGGTCTCCTCCTCGATCCGTTCGCGAATCGCCACCCCACGGTCGGTCAGCGACCCGTCGTGGTCGATGATGCCCTCCTCACGAAGCCGGGTTTCCGCGTTGTCCCACTCCTGCTGCGACCAACCACGCAGTTTCCTGGCGACTTCCGGAAGGAAACCCTTTCCTGTCGCGGTGTGGGTAACCAGAGCGGGCAGGCCTGCCAGACCGTGGCTGACCAGGCTCGCGATGTGGCCATCTCCCCGGTACTCGCGAAGCAGCGTCGTCGCGTGCCACAGCACGAGTAGCGGGTCGGTGGGCCAGTCGAGACCGGCGTGGGCGGCGAACAGCGGCCTTCCGTCCGGCTCCGTGGCCTGCGCGGCTTGCCTCGTCAGTTCGGCGAGTTCCGCGAGCGCGTCGGAGGCAACGAGCTGCTCACCGAGCAGCCGGCGCAACGCCGTACCCGCGGCCTCGACGCGCGCCGAGACGAGGTCGGCAGGGCTTGCCAGGGTCCACGCACGGGGAATGTGCTTGGCGACCAGTTCGGGGTTGAAGTTGTAGAAGGTTGCCGCGACCACACCCGCACCAACCGGTCCGAGCGCGGCGGCACGGCTGGCGAAATAGGCCAGGCGGCCCCCCTTGTCCAGACCGGCTTCGAGGTAGGCCTGCTCGGCCTCTGGGGCGAAGTAGATTATCGAGTGTATCGGCTCGAGCACCCGGTAACAGTGCCGCGTGGCGGTACGGGCTTCGTCGTCCATGGGGCGTGAGCCTAACGACCGCACCCGGCAGACGGGAGGTGCGCTGGTCAGGGTTCGCGGGCGACCCAGCAGCCGACGATCCGCTGTGCCTCGTTCAGCGGCCCGCAGGTGCGGACCGTTCGGCCACCCCTCGTCGGCCAGCACCAGGTCGCGTTCGACACCGCGAGCGGGCTGGATGATCTGGAGCCCATCGGCCATCTCGAGTTGTTCCCGGGCGCGGAAGACCCTGCTGCCATTGGCTTCCCGGCATCTCCTGTTCCGGGGTGCCGTGCGACAGACGATCGTAGCAGTGACTCAGCGCGACGTATGAGCCGCTGGGCAGCCGGTAAATGACTGACGTGGTGTACGTCGTGGGTGCTCTCAGCTGTGGGTGGTCCGGAGCCGCGGTCGATCAAGAAGTTGCGGTTGGCCGAGGCCATGTCGCGAACTTCGGGCACGGCACGCTTCGTCGCTGTCCCTGCCGCCGAGTGCGGCGTCGTGGACCCGGGCGAAGCTGGCGCGGTCCGGGTCGAGCGCCACCGGCACGGAACGAGGATTCCGGAATCGCCAGACAGGTGTTACCGGGCGGGCAGGACACAGAACTCGTTGCCTTCCGGGTCCGCCAGCACCACCCAAGGATGACGCTCCTCATCGGAAAGGACCACGGCCCCGAGCCCGACGAGCCGATCGACCTCCGTGTGCTGACGACCGGACTCCGGTGCGATGTCGAGGTGTAGCCGGTTCTTGCCCGACCTCGGCTCCGGAACCGGCTGGAACAGCAACGACGGATCACCGTCCAACTGGGTGTACTCCAGGCCATCGGAGTCCTTCCACCGGCGCGGTGGTGGATAGCCGAGCGCCGACCTCCAGAACTGTGCCAACCGCACCGGGTCGGCACAGTCGATCGCCACAGCGAGCAGTCGCGCAGACATGGGAACGTGGGTACCACCGGGTCGTGTGACCGGCACAGTTGATCAACCGGTCGGGAATCCCCACGAGCGCAGGTGGACGAGTTGGCATGTAAGCCGGATTCTGTCCCCGTGACCGCCTTGCGGCGATCACGATGGGCGGCCATCCATCTGGGCCTGCCGTCGCCGACAGGCTCAAGCGGCCTACCCGCAGGCATCGGGCGGGCAGCCCTCTATCGCCCGCGCAGGAGCGGTACGGCTCCCTCTTGGCCTTGCTCCGGGTGGGGTTTACCGAGCCGCCCCGGTCACCCGAGGCGCTGGTGGTCTCTTACACCACCGTTTCACCCTTACCTGGTCTGGTGACCAGGCGGTTTACTTTCTGTGGCACTTTCCCGCGGGTCACCCCGGGTTGCCGTTAGCAACCACCCTGCCCTGCGGAGTCCGGACTTTCCTCGATCGTCGCTGCTCGCGACAACCGCGACCGCCCTGCCAACTCGTCCTGACTTCAGTTTACCCGCCGCAGATGGCTCCCCGGTGAGGTGGCACCCGGCACGGGACCCGCCAACGGTCAGCTCAGGTGCGAGACGTCGTTGACCAGCCGCACCGAGGCGTTGCCATCACCGTAGAAGTCGACGACCGAAAGCGAAGCCAGATCCAGGTGCAGCCTGAACAGCAACGAGGGTCCAGCGTCCAGACCCATGCGCAACAGCGACTTGATCGGCGTCACGTGGCTGACGAGGACCACGGTGCGCCCCTCGTAACGTTCGAACAGCTCTTCACGGGCGTCCTCCACCCTGCGGTGCACCTCGTCGAAGCTCTCACCACCGGGCGGGTGCACCGACGTGTCGGCCAGCCATCGCCGGTGCACCTCGGGATCGCGGACGGCCGCCTCGCCGAACGTCAGGCCCTCCCACTCCCCGAAGTCGGTCTCCAGCAGCCCGGTGTGGGTCTCCACCCGGCCGCCGAGCGCGCTCGCCACCGCCTCCGCGGTCTGCCGGGCTCGGGTCAGCGGCGAAGCGACGATCGGAAGCTCGCTCGGGAGCGCGCCCGCCTCCCCCGCGAGCACGCTCAACCCTTCCATCGTGGCCAACCGCTTGGCCGCCGCCTCGGCCTGCGCCAAGCCGACTTCGGTCAGCGCGACGTCGCCTCGGCCGGAGTAGCGCCGATCCACCGACAGCTCCGTCTGCCCGTGCCGCAGCAGCAGCAACCTGGTCGGTTTGCCCTTCGCGCCGGTCCAGGCGGTCGGTGGAGCGGGCCAGCGCGGCTGCGGGTCACCTTCGCCCACGTCCTCGCGTTCGGTTCCGCTGCTGCCGCCAGCGGCTCCGCCGTTCGCCTGGGTGTCCATCGCCTCGTTGGCCAACCGGTCGGCGTGCGCGTTGCGGGAGCGTGGGATCCACTCGTAGGTCACCCGCTCGAAGCCAGCCGCCAGGTCCCGTGCTCGCAACGCCAGCGGTTGCAGCGCGGCGTGCTTGATCTTCCAGCGTCCCGACATCTGCTCGACGACGAGCTTGGAGTCCATCTTGACGTCGACCGCGGTGGCACCCGTCCGCGCCGCGGCCTCCAGTCCCGCGATCAGGGCGCGGTACTCGGCGACGTTGTTGGTGGCCACACCGAGCCCCTCCTGGCGCTCGGCCAGCACCTCCCCACTGCGGGCGTCCTTCACCACGGCGCCGTACCCGGCGGGCCCGGGATTGCCGCGGGAGCCGCCGTCGGCCTCGACGATGACGTGTCGGCTCACAGCCCCGACTCCAGCGTGCGCACCAGGATGGCGCCGCAGTTCTCACACTGCACCACCTCGTCCTCCGGTGCGGCCTTGATCTCCGCGATCGCGGCCCTGTCCAGCTCGAGCTGGCAAGCCCCACAGCGACGTGCGCGCAGCAGAGCCGCACCGATGCCCTTGTGTTGCCGCACCCGTTCGTAAAGCGCGAGCAGGTTATCCGGCATGCGGGGCACGAGCCGTTCCCTGTCTTCCTCGCGACGGGCCTGTGTGGTGTCAAGGTCGGCGAGCGCTTCGTCCCTGCGGCCGCTGGCGGCCCGCAGTTCCTGCTCGGCCTTGTCCACCTCCGCCGAGGTCCGCTGCGCGTCCAGCTCGAGCGCTTCCTTGCGCTCCATGGTCTCCAGCAGGTCGTCCTCGAGCGCCGACTGCCTGCGAGCAAGCGAATCGAGCTCGTGCTCAAGGTCGGTTAGCTGCTTGGCGGCAACCGAGCCGGACGCCAGCATCGAGCGGTCGCGTTCGGCTCTTGCCCGAACCGACTCGACTTCCCGTTCCTGCCTCGCCACATCGCGTTCGAGATCGGACACCGAGGTGCGAACGCCCACCAGCGCGTCGCGGCGGTCGCGTAGCCGCTTCTCGATCTCCTCGATCTCGGCCAACTCCGGCAGGGTACGGCGGCGGTGCGCGATCCGGGACAGCTCGGCGTCGACCTTGGCGAGGTCGAGCAGTTGGCGCTGCACGGAAGGGTCTGCCTTCACTGAATCGCTCCGTTCGTTGTCACGCTCGCAGGTTCCACGGGTCGGTGCATCGCGTCGAGACGTGAACCTCGACGTTACCCGCTGCTCGCACGACCTCGGCGGCTTGCCCGCACCACGGCCATTCGCTCGCCCAGTGGGTCACTCCGACCAGCGCCGGTCCCCCGGCTTCCAGCTGCTCGCCTGCCGGGTGGTGCCGCAGGTCGGCCGTGACGTAGGCGTCCACTCCGGCCGCACTGGCCGCGGCCAGGTAGGAGTCGCCCGAACCGCCGGACACGGCGACGGTCCTGATCGGACGATCCGGATCGCCAGCCCCGTACACGCCAGGGACGGTCGCCGGCAGTGCGGCGGCGACCCTGCGGACGAAGTCGCCGAACGGTTCGGCGGCGGCGAGCTCGCCGATCCGGCCGATCCCGGTGGTGCCACCGGGCTGGTGCGGCGCCAGTGGCGCCAGCACGTTCAAGCCGAGTGCGCCCGCCAGCGCATCGGACACACCCGGGTCGGCGGAGTCGGCGTTGGTGTGCGCGCAGAACAACGCGATGCCCGAGCGGATCATGCGATGGACGAGCGAACCCTTCGTCGTGTCGGTTCCGACCCCGTGGACGCCGCGCAGCAGTAAGGGGTGGTGGGCCACGATCAGCCGCGCTCCCGTCTCCACCGCCTCGTCGACGGTCGCCGCGACGGGGTCGACGCACACCAGAACCCGCTCCACCTCCTCGGCCGGGTCGCCACAGACCAGTCCCACCGCGTCCCACGGTTCGGCAAGCTCGCGAGGGTAGGCGGCGTCGAGCGCGGCGATCACATCCGACACATCCAAGACCGTGCGAGTCATGCCACGATCCTCCCACGCACGCTGTTGGCTCTAGTCCAACCGTCTGAACTTGCCCTGCGGCGGGGCATACGAAGGGATGAATATCGTTAGTCTCCTACGGTCACCGATCGCTCACCGAGGAGAGCCATGCCCACGGCAAGCGAACCTCCCGACATCCTTTCGGCCGAGTTCGCCGCTGACCCCTACTCGGCACACCGCGCCATGCTGGACGGCTCGCCTCTGATCTGGCACGAACCGATGCAGAGCTACATCGTCTCCCGCTACGACGACGTGGCGCGCATTCAAGGAGCCCGTCTTCACCACCGACAACTACAGCTGGCAGCTCGAACCGGTGCGCGGCAGGACAATCCTGCAGATCCCGCCTTCCGTGGTCAGGAACTGCGGCAGAAGTTCCTGACCGTGATCGAACGCAAACGCGCGGGAACTCATCGACGGCTTCCGCGACACCGGCAACGCCGACATCGCGCACGACTTCGCCAGGCACTTCCCCATCAGGGTGATCGTGGGTGGGCGGCCGCTGTGTTCCCGCCATGCGGCCGCCGCCGACGCCGGGTCTGCTCGCGGCGCCGCCCTGCTGGAGCACCCAGAAGGTGTGTTCACGCGGGGCCCTGCGGCGCTGCCTGTGCGTTTCACTCCCGCGTGAGCTGAACGTATACGGGGCTGAAGGTGACGGGGAGGCTGGTCAGTCCCCGCAGCCATACCGAAGGCTGCCGCTCCAGGCTTTCCGAGAGAACCGTGAGCGCGAGATCGGGCAGTCGGGTGCGGTCCGCCGCACGTCCGGGTCGGCGTCGGCGGCGGCGAGCCCGAGCACCCGCCACCTGGTGCACCTCTCGGCATCCGGTGACGAACCAGGCCGGAACGTCACCGTCGAGCAGCACCGGTGCGACCGATCCGTGTTCTCGCCTGATCCGCGTACGGACGGCCGGGGTCACGCTGGGATCCGGTTCCTACAGCTGGACCGAGGCTGGTAGGGCGGACTCCAGGTCGGTCATGGCACGGGCTCCCGAGCGGCCGAAAGCGTGTAGAGGTGGTTGACCAGCGTGATCAGCACCTGCTTCGACGACTCGCGCTCGCGGGCATCGCAGTCGATGAGCGGGACATCGTCGGAAAGCGTCAGGGCCTCACGCAACTCTTCCAGGCCGTGTGTCGACCCTGGGAAGTTGTTGCGGGCCACGATGAACGGGGTGCCGTGGTGTTCCAGCCGGTCGATGGCGTACCAGGAGTCCTCGACCCTTCGGGTGTCCACCAGCACCACGGCACCGAGTGCGCCCGCGAACAACCTGTCCCACAGAAACCAGAACCGCTCCTGGCCAGGCGCCCCGAACAGGTAAAGCACCATCTGCTCGTTGAGCGTGATGCGGCCGAAGTCGAACGCGACGGTGGTGGTTGTCTTGTCGGCGACGCCGAGATTGTTGTCGATGCCCAGGCCCGCCTGCGTCATGGTCTCTTCGGTGTTGAGCGGGCGAATCTCGCTTACGGAGCGCACCATCGTGGTCTTGCCGACCCCGAACCCGCCGACGATGACGATCTTCAAACCGTCCGCGGCCGTGCTCATGAGCGGCGTCCGGGTGGTGAGCTCAGAGATTGTGGAGTCCAACGAGCACCTTCTTCAGGAATGCGGGGTCGGGGAGCTCGGCGCCGATGCGAGGCGAGGTCGGATGGCGAGCGGTGACGTAGCCGCTGTCGAGCAGGTCGGACAGCAAGATCTTCACGACGCTGACAGGCAGCCCCAGTTCGGAGGCCACCTCCACCACCGCCGTGGGATAGCGGCAGATCCGCAGGATCTTGACGTGCTCCGACTGCATCCCCACCGTGGGGTCGGACTCGCTGACGATGAGCGTCACGAGGTCGAGCCCGGTGTCCTCCGCACTGCTTCGCCCGCCGGTGAGCGTGTACAACCGGTCGGGATCTTCGCTGTCGACAGCGCGGCGGATCATGCCGGCTGGTTGCTGTGCTCGGGCTGACGGGGAGGCGAGGTGAGGAACGCGCCGATCTGCTCGACCAGTTCGTCCATCTTGTGTCCGATGAGGCCGACGTCGGCGTCCTCGGAGGCCAGCACCGCGAGGTGGGCGCCTTCTCCCGCTTCCACGATGAACAGCAGCCCTCCGTGGAACTCCGTCATGGACTGCCGCACGCCTCCGGTGCCGTCACCGAACTCCATCGACGCGCTCTGCGCCAGCGCCTGTACCCCGGCCGCGATCGCGGCGAGTTGGTCGGCCCTGTCCGTGTTCAGCTCACGCGTATGGCAGAGCTTGAGCCCGTCTCGCGACAGCACCAAAGCGTGCTCGGCTCCCGGCGTGTTCTCCACCAGGCTCTCCAGCAACCACTCCAGGTTCTGGTTCGTCGTCGTGCTCATGAGGGTTCCTTAGCTGCTGTCGGATGTGGACACCGGGCTGATCACCGCGGATCGCGTTCTTGACCAGGCGCGGGTTCACCGTCCGGTTTGTTCGATCGCGTGGCTTGGCGGAACGCACCGAACCTCGCGCCCGCGTCGGTACGCGGCCGGGATGGCTGCGCCCGCGCGGGCACGGGTGGCTGCGGTGCTGCCGCGAGGGTCTGCCCGCGGCGCCGCTTCGGTAAGGTCCGCTGCTGCTGTTGCCGCGGTTGTTGCTGCTGAGGTTCGTCGTCGTCGAGCACGGCTGTCACGGTGTTGCTCCGCGAGTTCGGCTGCGGGGAGGAAGCGGCGGGCTCCGTGGGCATCGACGGCGACGAGGGCGAGGTCACCGAGACGGACCTGGACGCGTGTGACAACGGCTCCTGACGTGGCTGGGTGACCAGTTGGTTCGGGATGCGCAGCACCACCCCGGTGCCGCCGCGGGAGGACGGCCGGAAGAAGACGTGCAGCTGGTGCTTGCGGGCGAGGCAGCCGACGACCGCCAGCCCGAGCCGGGTGCCGGACAGTTTGGTGAGGTCAAGCGGCTCGGTGGCCGAAACGGCACGCTCGGCGCGTTCCAGCGCCTGTGGCTTCATACCGAGGCCACCGTCCTCAATGGTGACGACGATGCCTGTGTGCAGTTCCTCGACGTAGACGTGCACCTCTTCGGAAGGAGCGGAGAACCGTGTCGCGTTGTCCATCAGCTCGGCCAGCGCGTGCATCACATCCTCGGCGGCGTAACCGACGATGGCCGCTGTGCTCGTGGAGTGCAGCCGTACCCGCTGGTACGCGCGGATCCGGCTCATCGCGCCGCGCAGGATGCTTTCCATGACGATCGGTTTGGTCCAGCGCCTGCCGGACCTCGCGCCGGTCAGCACGGCGATACTGTCGGCGAGCCTGCCCGCCTGTGCGGTGCTGTGGTCCAGTTTGAGCAGGTCGCCGAGCACCTCTTCGGAGTGCCGGTCCTCCATCTCGCGCAGGTCCGCGAGCATGCTGGTGGCCAGTGCCTGCACGCGGCCCGCCGCGTTGGCACAGGCGGCCATCGCCGCGGCCTTCTGCCGCTCGCCGACACTGATCTCCTTGGTGAGCGTGCGCAGGATGCGGTCATGCGTCTGGTGGTTGGGCCGGGGCAACTCGGAGATGACGGTGTCGGCGGAGGCGCCGTCGCGGAGCCTGCGAACGGCCGAGGGCAGCATCTCGTCGGCCAGCTGTGCGAGGTCGGCCTCCAGCGACTCCGTACGCCTGCGGTAGGAGCCGAGCTGGAAGGTACGGTAGGCGGCGATGGTCGTCGCCGCGCACAGCAACGCGGCGGTGGTCCCACCGACCACACCGACCAGCGCTCGCTCCGATGCCGAAGTGGCGAGTGTGACCCACAGCCACACCCCAGCCATGACCAGCACGGAGACGAGAAGTACGAGGAGGGTCCGGCTCATCGGCGAGCGCGTTTCGACGGCGCGCCTCACATTGGACAGGGAAATGGGAGCCCCCAATGTACCTGTGACGTCTGTTTGATTCGCCAACGACGACGCCAAACCTAGGCCGTTGACGAGACCGGGAGCTTAGTACGGTCAGGTCGCCGAGGCTAGGTGGTTTGTCGATCTCATTCGGTCAGCACGTCGGCGTCAGCCACCGGGCCCCCGGCTCGGTTCCGCGGCGAGCGCGGGGAGACACTGGCGACATGAGCCGAGGTGTCCCGAGCCGCCTGCTGCACGTCTGCTTCGTATGTACGGGCAACATCTGCCGCTCGCCGATGGCGGCCGCCGTGTTCCGCGGCAGACTCACCGAGGAGAACCTCGCGGACGAGGTCAGGGTGAGCAGCGCGGGCATCGGTCCCTGGCACGTGGGCGAGCCCGCCGATCCACGGGCACGGGCGACCCTGGAGGCAGCCGGGTACGACAGCGAGCACGTGGCCGCGCAGGTTGGGCCACTGCATCTCGAGGCCGATCTGCTGCTCGCATCGGACCGCGGCCACGTCGCCGACCTGAGCAGGCTCGCCCCGGAGCCGGAGCGGGTGCGGCTGCTGCGCAGCTTCGATCCGACCGCGCCGCCCGGCGCCGAGGTGCCCGACCCCTACTACGGGTCAGGTGACGGTTTCACCGACGTGCTCGCCATGATCGAACGCTCGGTTTCCGGCCTGCTCGACTGGGTACGGAAGAACCGATGAACACCCACGAGGCGATGGACGCCGTCGAACGCTGGCTGCCGGACAAGGCGGGGCACACCCACTCGCTCGGCGGCGGCAGCATCGTGGTGACGCTGCGCGGCGGCGGGCAGGTCGTCGCCAAGAGTGCCGTGGGGGTCGACGCGAACCGGGCCGAGGCGGCCGGGCTGCGCTGGCTCGGCGAGCCGGGCGATCTGCCGGTACCCGCCGTACACGGCTTCGACGACGACTGGCTCGTGATGGAGTTCGTCCCGCCTGGCGCGCCCAGCGTGCGGGCCGCACGCGCGTTCGGCCGGGGATTCGCCGCACTTCACCTGCGGGGTGCTCCCGCGTTCGGCGCGCCGCCGCCCGAGGGCCCAACCGATGCGTGGATCGGCCTGGCCAGGATGCGCGACGAACCCGCCGACGACTGGCCCACGTTCTACGCTCGCCACCGCATCGAGCCCTACGTGCGGCAGTGTGTCGATCAAGGGCTGTTCACCTTGACGGAGTCGGCGATCTTCGACAGGTTGTGCGCCCGGTTGCCGGAACTGGCTGGCGAGCCCGAGGCGCCCGCCCGGCTGCACGGCGACGCCTGGAGTGGCAACGTCCACTGGGCAGCCGACGGCAGGGCGTGGCTGATCGACCCGGCCGCACACGGCGGGCACAGGGAGACCGACCTGGCGATGCTGCGACTGTTCGGCACACCGCTACTGGAACACATCATGGACGCCTACGTGGAGGCGGCGAACGACTTCGGTGCCCCGCTCGCCGACGGTTGGCGCGAGCGGGTGGCGCTGCACCAACTGTTCCCGTTGCTGGTGCACTCCGTGCTGTTCGGCGGTGGGTACGTCCGCCAGACGATCGAGGCCGCTCGGGCCGCGCTGCGCTGACTCCCGCGTGGCAGGGCCGTGTCCCCCGCGCTGTGAGCGGCGGGGGACAGCGCATACCGTTGGAGTGTGCGCTGGAGGTTGCTGCTCAAACCGGGCTGGCTGGGATTGACGCTGGTGGTGTTCGCTTTCGCCATCACGTGCTACACGTTGCTCGCGCCGTGGCAGTTCCACCGCGACACCGAGCGGGAGACCCGTAACGCCGCAGTGCAGGCGTCCTTCACCGAGCGGGCCCGCCCGTTACCGCGGGTGCTTGCCGACGGGCAGGCTCCCGACCAGGGCACGGAGTGGCGCAGGGTGTTCATCGAAGGTACCTACCTGCCCCAGGCGGAAGTGATCGCACGGCTGCGCACGGTGCAGGGCGAACCCGCCTTCGAGGTGCTGACACCGATGCGCACCACCGATGGCCAGACCGTGCTGATCGATCGCGGCTACGTGCGCCCCGACGACCGCACCAGGGTCCCGCCGTACGCCGCACCACCGGGTGGCACGGTGCGGGTGGAGGCGCGCGTGCGCGCTGACGAGACCGATCCCCAGGGCAGGCCGGCCTTCTCCGACGGCTCCACCGGCGGCAGGCTGCACAGCTACGCGGTGGATTCCCGCACGGTCGCGCGTGCGACGGGGCTGGGCATCCGGCCCGGCTACTTCCAGCTGGCGCAGGGCCAGCCCGGGGTGCTCGGTCCGCTGCCGTTGCCGCAGCTGGACGCGGGCCCGTACTTCTCCTACGCGCTGCAATGGCTGGCGTTCGGCACCATGGCCGTGCTCGGCTGGCTGTACTTCACGGTGCGCGAGCTGAGGCCGGGCGGCGCGTTGTCGGCGGACCAGCCGCGTGGTGAGCGGCGCAAGTCGGTGGCGGAGCTGCTGGCGGAAGACGAGGAAGCGGACAGCGAAGAGGCCGATGGGGGCGGCAACGCCACCGCGGTCACGCACGGTCGAGGCGGTGGCACCGGGCAATGACCCCGGTGGCACGTGGCCACCCAGCGCGATCGCAGCCGACCTGGCTCGACACCGCCGTCCGGGTGCGGCTCGACTTCGCCGGGCAAGCGGCTCGTCCTTGGTCGCCGCACCACCACCCGCCGTAGCCGGACATCACGCTCGGCGGCGAAAGCCGAGCAGCGCCGCCAGCGCCACCGACGCCGCACCGGCGAGCCAGCCGACGACCCGGGAAAGCTCCACCGCGCGGGTCACGTGCCCCGCGTCAGGGTTGCGGCCGTCGCCGAGCACGGGCAGCTCGCGCACACCGTGGTGGTAGACGGTACGGCCGCCCAACCGGATCTCCAGCGCACCCGCGAACGCAGCCTCGACCCGACCGGCGTTCGGGCTGGGGTGTAGTACGGTGTCGCGCCGCCACGCCCGCAGCGCGGCACCGGTCGAGCCACCGACCACGGGAGCGCTCGCCACGGTCAGCGCCGCGGCCGCCCGCGTGGGCAGCAAGTTCACCAGTTCGTCCAGCCGTGCCGCGACCCAACCGAACCCGCGGCATCGGCCGTGCTCGCCCGTCGTCGCCCGCAACACACCCACCGCGCGCGAACCGAGCAACCCAGGTATCCCGGCGACGGCGCCCCACAGCAGCGGTGTGACCACGTCATTGGCCGACCGGAGCGCGACGATCTCCACGGCGGCGCGAGACAGTGCCGTGGCGTCGAGTTCGTCAGCGCTGCGCGAGTCCAGCGCGGA
The DNA here is from genome assembly GCF_011761185.1 of Saccharomonospora amisosensis. NCBI lineage: Bacteria > Bacillati > Actinomycetota > Actinomycetes > Pseudonocardiales > Pseudonocardiaceae > Saccharomonospora > Saccharomonospora amisosensis. The sequence continues at coordinate 4,348,286 of NZ_JAAOYM010000001.1, forward strand.
CACCGTGCGTCGCGCCGCATCCAGGTCGCCGCGTTGCAGGTCGCGGGAGAGTTCCGTGCCGTGTGCCGCGATACGGGCACCGCCGAGCACCGCCCACGTCGCGGTGGCGGTCGTCAACGCACGCACGACCGGGCGGCCGCTGCCCGCCCGCTCCGCTGCCGAACCCGCGAGCACGGCGGCCGAAGTGAGCGCGCCCGTGTACACGGCCCCAGCCAGTGCGCTGTCGGCGTACACCCGGCGTTGCGCCGCCCGGGCGATCGTGGTGAAACCGGTCACCGCGCGCCCCTTGTGCGGGTCACCGATCACTCCGTCGGCCACCAACCCCAGCATCAGCCCAACGGCTCGTGCAACACCCACGCCGGAATCCCCCATTGCTACGTGTGAGCGGCAGGCTACTCGACCGCGGTGGGCCGCCTGCGCCGGGTTCTCAACGCTGCGCCTCGGCCCATGCCCGCAACATCACGTGCGCGATCGAAGAAGAGCCGGGAAGCAGCAGGTTCGGGTGCTCGCCCGCGAAGGCGGCACGAACCTCGTCCCGTGGCACCCACAGCGCCTCCTCGATCTCACCGTCGGCGGGGCGAAGCGACGCGCCGGCCTCCGCCCGAGCCGCGAAGCCCAGCATGATCGAGCGAGGGAACGGCCACGGCTGGCTGCCGAGGTAGCGGATGCCACCGACGTCGACACCGACCTCCTCGCGGATCTCCCGCTCGACACAGCCCTCGAGGGACTCCCCCGCCTCGACGAATCCGGCGAGCACCGAATAGCGCTTCGGTGGCCACACCGGTTGCCTCGCCAGCAGCACGTGCTCGCCGTTGGTGCCGAGGTTGTCGTGCACAAGGCAGATCACCGCAGGATCGGTGCGCGGGTACTCGTCCTTGCCGCAGCGGCCACACACCGAGAGCCAGCCGAACTGCCTCAGCTCACTCTCCCCGCCGCAGCGTGAGCAAAACCGTGCGCGCCAGTGCCAGTTGCGCAGCGCTTCGGCGGTGGTGAGCAGCCCGGCCGACGCGTCGTCCAGCATCGAGCCGTGCCCGCGCAGGTCCACCCACACCTCGCCGTCGCGGGCGGGCGCGTCCTGCCACCCGCCCCAGCTGCCGGGGATGCTCACCGTTTCGGTGCCCTCACCCGGCTCGCCGGGTAGGAACCAGTAGTCGGTGTCCTGCCACTGACCGAGGAACGCCGCGTTCGCCGGAGGTCGTTCACCGAAGTCGATCGCCTTGCGGGTGTTCAGCGGGACAGGCCCACCACCCGGTTCGCGCGCCGCCCGCTCCGGCACCGGGGTGCGGCCACGCCGGTCCAGCAGCAGCACTCGCGCGGCGGGCCACCGTGCCAGCAGCCGCTCCGCGTCGGCTCGCAGCGACTCGTTGCGGTCCGCCGTCGACCGGGACAGCGCGGGAAGCGCGCCCAGCTCGAACGGCGCTGTGTTCATCAGCTCCCACCCATCAGCTCGCGCCCATCAGCTCGCACCCTCGACCGTGACGTCACCGAGAGCGAGCAGTTGCGGCGCGAGCACCTCCGCGTCGCCCACCACGACTCCGGTGAAGCGGCTCGGGGCGAAGAACTCCAGCGCGGCCTGCGCCACGTCCTCGGTGGTGACTCGCGCGAGCCGGTCAGGATGCGCGGTCAGCCACTCCACACCGAGTCCGACGTCGGTGAGCGCGGCCAGTTGGCTGGCCAGCCCGGTCTGCGACGACGAGGAGATGAGCAGCGAACCGATGGCGTACTGGCGTACCGCCTCGACGTCGGCGTCCGTCGGCGGTACCAGCCCGAGCCTGCCCAGCTCGTATCGCGTCTCCAGCAGCGCGGCCGCTGTCACCTCGCTGGCGGTGTCGGCCTCCACCTGAAGCGTCGCCTTCTGCCCTGTGAACTCGAAGCCGGAGTGTGCGCCGTAGGTGTAACCCTTGTCCTCGCGAATGTTCTCCACCAGCCGCGAGGAGAAGTACCCGCCGAAGGTGAGGTTCGCCAGTTGCAGCGCCGGGTAGCGCGGGTCTGTCCTCGGCACGGCCTGTGCCGAGAGCCGCAACTGGGACTGCACCGCACCAGCCCTGCCGACGAGCAGCAGGTCACCCGGCGTGAGATCGGGCAACTCGGCGAGCCGCTTCGCCTCGCCGTCCCCGCGCCACGACCCGAGTGCTTGCTCCACCTCACCGATCACGGCGTCGGGGTCGATGTCGCCGACAAGCACGAGGGTCGAACCGCCCGGCAGCACGGCGTCGGCGTGCAGCAGCCGCACGGCGTCGGGGGTGACGGCGGCTACGTCTTCCGGTCGCGGCACCTCGCGGGTGTAGGGGTGGTCGCCGTAGCGGCGCCGCTGCAGTGCCTCGCGGGCGATCACCCTTGGCTGCGTACGGGCGACGGCGAGCCGTTCCACGATCCGGTCGGCTTCCCTGCGTACCTCGCCGTCGGTGTGCACGGCTTCGGTCAGCACGTCGGCGAGTACGTCGAGCAAGGTCGGCAGACCGCTGGCCAACGCGCTGCCCGACACGCTGAGGTGCTCGGGATCGACCACCGTGCCGAGGTCACCGCCGATGAGGGCCAGCTCGGTGTCGATGGCGATCCGGTCACGCCGCTTCGTGCCGGTGAGTATGGTTTCGGCCAGCACCTCGGCGGTGGCCGGGTGCGAAGGGTCGTCGCCCGCGAACGGGATCGAGAGCCGCAGCTCGACCATCGGCACGGTGGGCTTGCGCACGGCAAGCACCCGAAGGCCGTTGCCGAGCACGGTGTCGGTGTGGCTCAGTTCGGCGGGTGGCCGCTGCTCACCCAGCGGGGGCACCTGCCTCGGGCCCAATGGCGTGCGGCCGATCCGCTCCGCGTCGCGGTGAGTCGCTGAGGTCACTTGGCATCTCCCTGGTCCGGTTCCACGACGAGCACGGCACGCGAGTCCGGCCGAAGGCCCTTGGCGGCCTCGGCCACCTGATCCGCGGTCACTCCTGCGATGCGGTCGGCGAGGCCGTCCGCCAAAGCGGCGTCGCCGTGCAGCAGTTCGAGCGAGCCGAACGCCAGCGTCCTTGACACCAGCCGGTCGTGGTCGCCGTGCAGGTTCGCGCTCCACCGCGCCGTCACCTTCGCCAGCTCCCGCTCGTCGGGTGGCGTGGTGGCGAGCGCGTCCAGTTCCTCGTCCAGAGCGCCCAGCACCCGGTCGGGCGCGACGTCTGGCGCGTGGATCGCGGTGATGGAGAACGTGTCGGGATCGCGCGCCTCGAACGGGCCGAACAGCCCCGCACCCGCGTTGACGTCGGTGACCAGCGGTTCACGGTGTACCAGCCGCTGCTGCAACCGCGAACCGTCGCCGTCGGTCAGCAGCCCCGCGAGCACAAGGTGGGCGAGGTAGCCGTCCAGTTCGTTGACAGGGTCCGGCATCCGGTAGCCGACGGCGAGCGCGGGAAGCGGAGCGTGCGGGTCGGTGTGGCTGCCACGCAGCTCCTCGTTAGGCCTCGGCTCGGCGAACGACGGCCGATGCGGCTTCGGCCGTGCCGGCACATCGCCGAAGTGCTTCTCGACCAGTTCGCGGGTTCGATCGACCTCGATGTCGCCCGCGACAGTCAGCACCGCGTTCGCGGGCGCGTAGTAGGTGTCGAAGAACGCGGCGCAGTCGTCCAGTGTGGCCTGTTCGAGGTCGGTGAAGTCGCCGTAGCCGTTGTGCGCGTTCGGGAAGGTGGAGTACAGCACCGGCGGCAGCAGGATCCACGGGAACCCGCCGTAGGGCCGGTTCAGCACGTTGAGCCGGATCTCTTCCTTGACGACGTCGATCTGGTTGGCGAGGTTCTCCTTGGTCAGCTTGGGCGCGCGCATGCGGTCGGCCTCGAGGAACAACGCCCGCTCCAGCGCCGAGGACGGCAGCACCTCGAAGTAGTCGGTGTAGTCGGGATGGGTCGAGCCGTTGAAGATGCCCCCGCTGCTTTGCACGTAGCGAAAGTGCGCCAGCTTCTCCAGGCTCTCGCTGCCCTGGAACATGAGGTGCTCGAACAGGTGCGCGAACCCGGTCCTGCCCTCGGGTTCGGAGCGAAAGCCCACGTCGTAGTGCACGCTGACGCCGACGACGGGCGCGGTCCCGTCCGGTGCGAGCACGACCCGAAGGCCGTTGTCGAGAGTGAATCGATGTAGCTGGGGTACGGCCATGACCACACCCTACGGGTAGGCTCGGCCATAGGGTATGAGACCACTTACCGAGCAAATCATCCTCGTCACCGGTGCCACCAGCGGGCTCGGTCATCACGTCGCGAGCGAGCTGGCGCACCGCGGTGCCCATGTCATCGCGCACGGCCGCGACATGGAGCGGCTGCGGCGGTTGCGTGACGAGCTGGGGGTGGAGACGGTACGGGCCGACTTCGCCGCGCTGTCCCAGGTCGACCGCCTCGCCGACGAGTTGCTCCAGCGGCACGACCGGCTCGACGTACTGGTGAACAACGCGGGCATCGGCAGCGGCGACGACCCGGCGAAGCGGCAGGAAAGCATGGACGGCATCGAGTTGCGGTTCGCCGTGAACTACCTCGCCGGATACCACCTCACCCGTCGGCTGTTGCCGCTGCTGTTGCCGCCCGCCAGGATCGTCAACGTGGCTTCGGCGGGGCAGCAGGAGATCGACTTCGCCGACCCGGAACTTCTCACCGGATATCACGGCATGACCGCCTACATGCGCAGCAAACTCGCCCAGGTCATGTTCACCATGGACCTGGCGGAACAACTGCACGGCACGGGGGTCACCGCCAACGCGCTGCACCCGGCCACATTCATGGACACCGCCATGGTGCGGCAGGCGGGCAAAACCCCGATCAGCACCGTGGCGGAGGGCGCTCGCGCCACGCTGCGGTTGATCACCGAGGCGGAACTGGACGGCGTCAGCGGCCGGTACTTCGACGGCACCCGCAAGGCGCAGCCGCACCCGCAGGCGACCGATCCCGCGGAGCGGGAACGGCTTCGGCTGCTCAGCGACGAGCTGATCGCCACCGCGCTCAAGCCCGGGGCCTGAGCCACCCGAACCCGGTCAGCGGGGTGCCTGCTCAGGCACCTCCTCCCGCTGAGCGGGCCAACTCGACATCGAGGTGTTCCTTGCGCATGCGCTGGTCGATGTAGAGCAGTGCCGTCACCGCTGACGCGAACGGCACGACGATCGTCTGCGCGACCGCGTTGCCCAACTCCAGGATCAGCACGTCGTTCACCGTGAGCCCGGCCGTGGCTGTCGGGTCGCCGGCGAGCAGCCCGAACGGAAGCTGGATGACGAAGCTGATCACGAACCCGATGAGCATGGCGAGCAGCAACACGCCGAAAACCCGCCACCAGGATTGCCTCACCAGCACCGGCGACCGGCGCATGGCATCGCCGACGCTGCCGCGTTCCAGCACCAGTGCGGGCGCGGCGAGGCTGAACAACACTAACAGCCACACCCCAGGAACGATGAACAACACGAGGCCGACCGCGACCAGCAGCGTGACGACGATCGTCAGCCCGAACAGCGGCAGCAGGCGGGGACGCAGCTCCGCCCAGGCCTGCGCGAAACTGATCGGCCTGCCGAGCACGGCCTTGCCGACCACCACGGTGAGGAAACCCGCGAGGAAGGTCTGGGTGAGCAGGTTGATGACACCGATCACGCCCGCGTTCGCCAGGTTGTCGCCGAGAGCGGCGAGTGCCTGATCGAGTTGTACCTCGGGGCTGGCGTTCGGATCGATCACCGGCGGCGGCGCCGTGGCGTCCAGAATCCACAGGTCGGCGATGATGTACAGGCCCGCGCTGAGCAGCGCGATCACCGCCGAGGACCCGAACACCACTGCCGCGTGCCTACGCAGGGTGTCGATGGCGCCTTCGAGGATCTCGCCCACCGCCAGCGGGCGCAGCGGAATCACCCCCGGCTTGCCCTGTCCACCCGAGCCGTACCCACCGTGACCCGATTGGGCTGGATATTTCGGGAGTTGCGAGCGGTTGTCGGGGTCCGGTGCGGACCAACCCGTAGAGTCTGTCATCGCGCCATCCTCGCTTGTCGGCATCACCTGCCCGCTTCGGCAGGGCAGCAGATCGGCATATGCAGGTTAGGCGAGCCACGTCGGGCGTCGAACAGCATCGTTATGCTGACGGCCGAGATCGAACTACCCGTGGGACGACGAGATGACACAACCGCCGCCACCGGGTCCGCAGTACGGCTACGGCTACGGACACCCGGTGCCGCCGGGACCGCCGCGCGGGCCGTCGAAGGGCCCGATCATCCTGGCCTCTGTCGGCGGAACCGTGCTGCTGGTGCTCGCGCTCATCGTGGTGTTCACGCTGACCAGCGGGTCCGACAGGTCGGCTGACGGCGGGTTCACCAACAACGCCGCGACGACGTCCACGACCGCGCCGACCACCACCACGGCGTCCACCACAACGACCACGACCAGTTCGCAGTCCAGTACGACCTCGTCGTCGCGGCTGAACGAGCCCACTGTCCAGCAGGGGCCCGGGAAGGTCTTCAAGCTGGCCGACCACCCGATCCTGCAGGACCCCAACGCCGGGTTGCAGAACCTGGTGTGCAACCTGCCCGCATGGCAGAGCACCCCGTCGGCCGCCGAGGCGTTCTTCACGGCGGCGCGCGAATGCCTCGACGCCGCCTGGGGGCCCTTCCTGCGGTCGTACAACCTGCCGTTTCAATCCCCGCAACTGCACTTTCCGTCCGCGGCGAGCTTTCGAACCGCGTGCGGCACGATCAACGTCGGAATCGCAACGGCCGCCTACTACTGCGAGAACAACCTGTACGTGCCCTTCGACGGGTTGCAGACCGAGCAGTACGGCAACCGTCCCGGTGTCTACCTCGCGCTGTTCGCACACGAGTACGGACACCACGTGCAGGAAGTAGCCGGGATCATGGACGCGGCGTGGGAACGCATCTACGCGGTGGGGCAGGACAGCCCGGAAGGGCTTGAGCTGTCACGGCGCAAGGAACTGCAGGCACAGTGCTTCTCCGGGATGTTCCTCGGCGCGCACGTGGACCGGGGCGGCACCATCACGCGGGACATGTACGACGAAGCCTGGAACGACCAGGAGACCAGGGGTGACGACACGTCGGGCACCCACGACCACGGCAGCAACGCCAACTATGCCGCTTGGTGGCGCGCGGGCGCGTACGACAACCGCATCGCCGACTGCAACACCTTCGCGGCAGGCGGCGCCGAGGTCTCCTGAACGCGGCGGCCACGCCGCGGACTCACAGGATGGCGACGCGGCGGCGAGGCCCCCTGGCCACGAGGAAGGCGTAGGTGCCGCCGCTGGCGCAGCTCAGCACCAGCAGCGCGAGGCCGACGGGGCGGCGAAGGTCGCTGGTACCGGGTGTGGTGGCCGCGAGGTGCACCTCCACCAACTCTCCCCCGGCTTGCACAGCGCCCGAGGGCACGGCGATGCGGATCTGCTCGTCCTGGTCGTGGCCGCAGCCGCTGAGCGTGCCGTTCATCGTGCGGCCGCCCAACTCGAACCGCACGGTTTCCTCCGCATCGGGGTTGGAGCAGTCGGCAGGCAGCGTGACGGTCGCGGGGACTTCCCTGCGCTGCTCCACCGAGACGTCACCGAACAACGAGGGCCCGACCCACCATGCCGCCAGCACGATCCAGAGGCCGACGAAAGCGGCAACGCCGAGCACCTTCCACGTGAGTGGCGGCATGTGCCGCCGTTGGTTCGCTCGCTGCCGCACGGTTCAATCGTTCCAGATCATCAAGCCGCTGCACACCGAAGCCGGAATGCACGACATCACAGGGGCGGGGCAGCGCGGCTCAGCGCGGCGACTGCTCGGGCAACGTGGCCTTGCGAACGTAGAGCAGCCGGTCCCCAGCCTCAAGCGAGTCGGCCTCCGGGGCGTCCACCCGGTACAGCTCCCCGTCGCGCACCAGGCCCAGCACGATGTCGGACAGGTGCCTTGGTGAGCCCCCCTCCTCCGAGGGCTCCACCGCGCGCTCCGCGATGGCAAGACCGGTTTCGGGGGTGAGCAGGTCCTCCACCATGTCCACGACGCGCGGTGTCCGCGTGGCGATCCCCAGCAGCCTGCCCGCCGTCTCGCTCGACACCACCACCTGGTCGGCGCCGGACTGCTTCAGCAGGTGAACGTTCTCGGCCTCACGCACCGACACCAGGATGCGAGCCTTCGGCGCGAGTTCGCGCGCTGTCAGGGTGACCAGCACCGCGGTGTCGTCGCGGTTGGGGGCCACCACGACGGCTCGGGCGCGTTGGACGCCCGCCACGCGCAGCACGTCGGCCCGAGTGGCCGAGCCGTGCACCGTGATCAAGCCTCGCGCACTCGCCGCGTCGAGGGCCGACTGTTCGGTGTCTACGATCACGACCTGGTTGGGCTCGACGTCTTCCTCGGCCAGCAGCGCGTTCACCGCGGACCGGCCCTTCGTGCCGAAGCCGACGACCACATAGTGGTCTCGCACCTTGCGCCTCCACTTCTGGATCCTGTGCGCCTGCCGGGACCGCTCGGTAAGCACCTCGAGTGTCGTGCCGATCAGCACGATCAGGAACAACACCCGCATCGGGGTGATGAAAACCACATTGATCAGCCTCGCGGCGTCCGTGACCGGCGCGATGTCGCCGTATCCGGTGGTCGAAAGCGACACGGTGGCGTAGTAGAAGCAGTCCAGCAGCGAGACACCGTCGCCGTTGGCGTCCCTGTAGCCATCGCGGTCGAGGTAGACGATGAGCACCATTCCCAGCAGCACCGCCGCGGCGAACACCACCCTGCGCGCGATCGCCCTCGCCGGGCTCACCGTCGTCACCGGCATGTTGACGACGCCGACAAGGGCATGCCCTGGCCGCTCGGAGAGCTGTTCCTCCGGCTTCGTCGTCCTCAACGGATTACGCACGATCGAGCAGCCTATTCCTTCTCCGGAACCGTCCTGAGCAGGTCCCGCAACCCGTCGGCTTCCAGCAGGTCCACCGGTCGCAGGGTCCGGTCGTGGCGCACGTAGTGGAACGCGGCGCGCACCTTGGCCAGCGGGGTCCCGGAAAGGTTCGCCCAGGCCAGCCGGTAGGCGGCGAGCTGGACCGAGAGTGCGGGCAGCCGGTCGACGTCGGGCACGGCGCCCGTCTTCCAGTCCACCACGGTCCAGCCGCCGTCGTCATCCGCGAAGACGGCATCCATCCTGCCTCGCACGGTCACGCCGTCGATGTCGGTGCAGAACGGCACCTCAACGTCATGCGGCGTGCGCGCCGCCCACACGCTGCGCTCGAACGCCTCGCGCAGCCGCGTCAGGTCCGCGTCGTCGCCGCCGACGTCCGCCGCCCCTGGGAGGTCGTCGAGTTCCAGCAGTCGTTGACTCGCGAATCGCCGCTCGAGCCAGCCGTGGAAGGCCGTGCCCCTGCGCGCGTAGATGTTGGGCGGGAACGGCAGCGGCCTGCGCAGTTTGCGGGCCAGCGCCTGCGGCTCCCCGGCGAGTTCGACCAGCTGGCTGACCGAGAGCTGACCCGGCAGGGTGATTTCCTCCGTCCGGTCGCGGGCGCGTTCGCGCTCGGCGAGCAACACGTCGGTGTCGGCGATCCAGCCGTCCGGATCGTCGTCCTCGATCGGCAGGTCCAGTTCCTCCAACGCTTCGAGCACCAGGTCGGCGCCCTCGCGCACGGCGTCACGGCGCCCGCCGAGCGGGTCCACCGGCCACTCGGCCGAACGAGTGGCCGTGACCAGCGGGTTCAGTTCGTCGGCTGCCGGTTGGGGTGCCCAGTGCGCGATCGTGGCAAGCGGTGGCTCGGCCTTGTCAGCCGAGATGAGCTCGGCGAGTTCGGTGAGGAACCGCGACGGCCCCTTCGGTTTCGCGCTGCTGGAGTTCCACCAGTGTCCCGAGACGAGCAGGCACTGTTCCGATCTGGTCAGGGCCACGTAGCACAGCCTGCGCTCCTCCTCGGCGTGCCGCTCGGCGAAGCGCTCCTCGTGCTGCGCGCACGCCTCGATCACCTGCTTGCGGTCCTCGTCGCCGCGCAGTTCGAGGCGTGGCAGGTCCTGCGCGTCACCGCGCAGCGCGGCGGGCAGCTCCGACACCGTTCGCAACCACGAGGACGAGCGCCGCTTGCCGGGGAAGGTGTCGCGGACCAGCTGCGGCACGGCCACCACCTGCCATTCCAGGCCCTTCGCCGAGTGCACGGTGAGCACCTGCACCCGGTCGGGTACCACCTCGACCTCTCCGGGGGGCAGGCCGTCCTCGGCGTACTCGGCCGTCGCCAGGTAGTCCAGGAACGAAAGCAGGGTGGCGGTCGGCGCGTTCTCCGCGTACTCGGTGACCACGTCCGCGAAGGCGTCCAGATGTGCCCTGCCCGCGCCGCCAGGCCTCGCCAGCGCCTCCACGTCGAGCAGCATCGTGCGTTCCACGTCGGAGACCAGCTCGGGCAACGGCTGGTCGAGCCTGCGCCGCAGTGCCGCGAGCTCCTTGCCCAGCCTGCGGATACGGGCATATCCCTGCGCCGAGTAACGCGAGGGATCGCCGGGGTCGTCGACCGCGTCGATCAGTCCCGCTTGCTCCGCGCGTTCGGCGACGATCGCATCATCGGCCGCTGACAGCTCGCCCGCCCTTCGCCACAGTGCGCCGAGATCCGCCGCGGCCAGCCGCCATCTGGCACCGGTGAGCAACCGGGCCGCCGCCGTGCCCGACAGCGGTTCGGCCAGCACACGCAGCGTCGCCACCAGGTCGGCGACCTCGGGTTCGTCGAGCAGGCCGCCCAGTCCGACGACCTCGACCGGCAGGCCCCGCTCGCGCAGTGCCGCCGCGATCGGCGCCATGTCCGCACGCCTGCGCACCAGCACCGCGGCCGTGGGCGGAGTTCCGGTGGTCTCCCGCCGCGCCAACCACGCACTCGCCAGTTCGTCGGCGACCCACTCGCGTTCGGCCCGCACGTCAGGCAGCAACGCGCAGCGAATGTCGGCGGCACCAGCGCCGTCTCTCGCGCGCAGCTCACGCACGCCGAGCCCACCCGCGCGCAGCGGCTCCGCCACCGCGTTGGCAAGGGTGAGCACCTGTGGCGGGTTTCGGAAGCTGGTGAGCATCCCGAACTCGCGGGCGGGCAGCAGTCGCTCACCGTCGCGGCGGGGGAAGTCCGTGGTGAACCGAGGCAGGTTCGCCGCGCTCGCCCCACGCCAGCCGTAGATCGCCTGAGCGGGATCGCCGACGGCGGTGACCGGCATCGGCACCTCGCCACCGAACAGCGACCGCAACAGCACGCGCTGCGCGTGGCCGGTGTCCTGATACTCGTCGAGCAGCACGGCCGCATAGCGTTCCCGCTCACCCGCGACCACGTCCGGCTGCTGCTCGGCGAGCCGCGCCGCCAGCGACATCTGGTCGGCGAAGTCCAGCGCGCCCTCCGCCCGCTTGCGCTGCCGGTAGCCGTCGATCAGCGGCAGCAGTTCCACTCGGAACCGTTGCGCCGCCACCAGCTCCGAAAGCGCCACCGGCAGCGCAGCCCGCTGCCCCTTCGCCCTCGGCGCGCTCTCCACAAGGCCGCAGAACCATTCCGTGTACTCGTGCAGCCGCGCGGGATCGACAAGGTGCTCGCCCAGCTCGCCGCTGAGCGCGAGCAACTGCGCGGTGACAGATGCGGGGACCCGGTCGGTTTCAAGATCTTTGTCCCATGTGGACACAACACGGTGGGCGAGTTGCCAGGACGCGGTTTCCGACAGCATCCTGGCTCCCGGCTGCACCGGCAGCCGCAGCCCGTGCTCGGCAAGCAGTCTGCCCGCGTATGCGTGGTAGGTGAGCACCGTCGGCTCCGTGGTCAGCACGTCGATCCGCCGTTGCCCTGTCGGGTCGACGCGGTCGAGCAGCCCGGACCCGGCGAGCCTGCGCAACCGGGCACGCACCCGGTCCCCGAGCTGGCGGGCGGCCTTGCGGGTGAACGTAAGTCCGAGCACGCGCTCGGGGCTGACGAAACCGTTCGCCACCAGCCATACCACCCTCGCCGCCATCGTCTCGGTCTTCCCGGCGCCCGCGCCAGCGACGACCAGCGCGGGTTCGCAGGGCGCGGCGATGACGGCGGCCTGTTCGTCGGTGGGTGGGTTCAGGCCGAGCGCCTTCGCCAGCTCGCCGGGACTGATGAGCGGCTCCGGCTGCTGCCGCGTCATGGGCCGGTCACCTGCCTACCCTCCGGGCGCAGCGGGCACGACGTGCGGCCGGGGCAGCGGTCGCAGTCGGAGTTCTCCCGCGCCGCGTAACCGGGTCCCGCCGTGGCCGCCGCGGCGGTGCGCAACACCTCGAGCCAGTGTCGAGTGGCCTTCTCGTCCAGCGGTGGCTGCCTGCGCTCGGTGGCGCCGGTGCGGTTGTGCGACTTGGCGACATACACCAGCGCGGCCCCGCCGGGCTGCTCGCCGTGTTCGGCGAACGCGCCGAGCAGCAACGCGAGCTGGTAGGCCGCGAGCTGTGGATGCTGCTCGGCCTCTGCCGTGCTGATCAGCGTCTTGCCGGTCTTGATGTCCACGATCACCGGCCTGCCTTCGCTGTCCAGCTCCAGCCGGTCGACGCGGCCGGTGAGCTTGACTTTCGGGCCGTGCTCGCCCGCCCCTGCCACGGGCAGTTCCACCGCCATGTCCTGCTCGACACCGAGCTGGGTCAGTTCGCTCCTGCTCTGGCGCAGCCAGTCGAGGAAGTTGCCGACCATCTGCTCGACCCGGCGACGCTCCCTGCGCGAGAACCACGGGGCTCCCGCGTCGACCTTCGCCCATGCCGCGTCCAGCTCGGCGCGCAACCGTTCGGCGTCGGCGCCGGTGGCAGCGGCCTGAGCCAGTGCGTGCACGAGTGTGCCGGTCACGGCGGCGAGCTGGGCGGGGTCCGCACCGCCGTGGCGTTCCAGCAGCCAGCGCAGCGGGCAGTTCGCCAGCGTGTCCACGGTGGAGGGTGAGACTCGCACCACCTCGCCGGGGCCGCGCAACGGGTCTGCCGTGGAGACCTCGCAGAGCCCGTACCAGTGGTCCGGGTGCGCGCCGGGCACCCCGGCCCTGGCCAGCCGGGCGAGCTGCCGGGCGGCGAGCCGCCTACGGCGCGGATCGACGCCGGAGTCACACACCGCCGCCCGCAGCTGGCCAACCAGCTCCGAAAGCACGAGCGCGCGCTCGGTCTCGGTCCTGCGCACGTCCGGCCCCGGCTCGGTATCGGTGTCGCTTTCCACCAGTTCGGCCACGAACCGGGAGGGCTGCTCGTCCTCTCCCTGCACGGCCGTGACGAGCAACGTGGTGGTGGCTCTGCTTGCCGCGACGTAGAAGAGCCTGCGTTCCTCAGCCAACAGCGGGGCCGTCGCCGAAACGCCTGCACCATCCACTCCGGACAGCAGATCGACCAGCCGCTCCACGCCGAGCAGCGAGCCGCGCAACCGAAGGTCCGGCCAACTGCCCTCCTGCGCGCCGACGACGGCCACCACCGTCCACTCCCGACCGGCCGCACCGTGCGCGGTCAGCAGCGACACCCCGGTGCCTCGCCTGGCGACCGGCGCAAGCGAGTCGCCCGCGATGTGCTGCGAACCGAGATACTCGGCGAATCCGGCGACACCCGCCTTCGGCAACCTGTCGACATACCGCGCCGCCGCGTCGAAGAGTGCCACCACGGCGTCGAGGTCACGGTCGGCCTGCGTACCCAGCGTGCCGCCACGCGCGGCCCGCTGGACGAGCTTGTCCTGCAACCCGCTGGCCTGCCACACCCTCCACAGCACGTCCTCGACGCCCGCACCGCTTTCCACCGCGTCCCTGGCCGTCGCGAACAGGCGGCCGACCCTGCGCACGGACGCTGCCTCCACCTCGGCGAGCCCGGCGAGCACGTCGCCTTCCCGCAACGCGGTGACCAGCAGCTCGTCGCTGGAGCGCTCGCCACCGGCGGCCAGCTCCAGCCTGCGCAACCCGCGGCGAAGCCTGCGCAACGCCAGCGGGTCGGCGCCGCCAAGTGGTGAGGCCAGCAGCATCTCGGCGGTGTCGGTGTCGAGAGCATCAGGATCGCTAGCCAGCCGCAGCAGGCTCAGCAATGGCCTCACGCCCGGCTGCCTGGCCAGTGGCAGCTCATCGGTGGCGGCGGCGATGGGCACCCCCGCTGTGCCGAGCGCCCGTTGCAGCACAGGAAACGAGCGGGCGGGCGAGCGCACCAGCACCGCCATCCGCGACCACGGCACACCGTCGACCAGATGCGCGCGACGAAGCTGGTCCGCCACCCATGCCGCCTCGGCTGCGGGGGTCGGCAGCAACCGGGTGCGCACCACCCCCTCCTGCGCCTGGTTGGGTCGCATTCCACGATGCGCGCCCGCGCCGGGCAAGTGAGAGGCGATGCCCGCGACCGCCTCGTGTACCGCTGGCGCCATCCGGTGGCAGCGGGTCAGTGTGATCGTCCGCTCGCCGCGAGGATCGGCGTCGGCGAGCAGTCGAGGGTCGGCGCCACGGAAGGAGAACACCGCCTGGTCAGGGTCACCGGCGAGCACGTAGTCGTCGGCTGAGCTGCCGAGCAGTTGCACCAGCCGGTACTGCAGCGGGTCCAGGTGTTGCGCGTCGTCGACGAGCAGGTGCCTTACACGCGCCTGCTCGCGGGCGAGCAGGCCTGGGTCGCCCTCCAACTCGACGAGCGCGCTGGCCACGAGTTCGGCCGCGTCCAGCGCGGGTGACCCCGGTTCGCCCAGCGCGTGGCCGCCCGCGCCCTGCAGCAGTGTGACCTCTTCGTACTGCCGCCAGAAGGTGCCAGCCGCGACCCATTCCTCCTTGCCCTGCTGCCGTCCGAGCTTCACCAGATCCTCGGGGCCCAGCCCCCGCTCGGCCGCTCGCAACAGCAGGTCCCGAAGTTCCTCGGCGAAGCCTGGCACGCCCAGCGCGGGCCGCAGCTTCTCCGGCCATTCCGGCGCGCCCCTTTCGAGGTCGCCCGCGAGTAACTCGCGTACGACGACGTCCTGCTCCGGCCCGGAAAGCAGGCGAGGAGCCGGAAGGTCGTTGAGCCCGGCCTGTAGGCGCAGCACGGCGAAGGCATAGGAGTGAACGGTGCGGACCACGGGCTCGCGGATGGTGCTTCCACTGTGTTCCGGGTCCGCGGTAAGCCTGCGGGTGATGTCAGCCCGCAGCGCGTCGGCCGCCCTGCGCGAGGAGGTCAGCACGAGCAGGCTTTCCGGGTCGGCGCCCTGCCGCACCCTGGCCACGGCCGTGGCGGCGAGCAGCGTGGTCTTGCCGGTACCGGGGCCGCCGAGCACGCGCAGGTGACCTCGCGCGGCGGCGAGCAGGCGCCTGGCGCCCTCGTCCCACTCGCGCGGCCGGGCAGGCTCGGCCGGCGAACGCACCAACCGCGCATGCAGTCCACTCACGCCCCAGATGGAATCATGCCCCGACGACGAAAGCTCGGCCCTGGCCTGGGAGTGTCCGGCAGGGGCCGATGTCGGGCAGAGTGATGCGCATGGACGAGGAGCTGCACGAGCGGGTACGGGAGGTCGTCAGGACCATCCCCAGCGGCACGGTGGCGACCTACGGAGACATCGCGGCGGCCGCGGGTGCGCGTACGCCGAGGCTGGTGGGCCGGATCCTTTCCGAGGACGGCCACGACCTGCCGTGGTATCGGGTGCTGCGGGCCGACGGGACCCCAGCGCCGCACCTGGCGCACAGGCAACTGGAACTGCTGAGGGCCGAAGGGGTTCTTGCCGACGGTCAGCGCGTGAGCCTGGCGAGGTACCGCTGGCGGGGCTGACGCCGTGCTCGGCCGTGGCGCCTCGTCAGCCTCGCCCGCGCTGGTCGCCGAGTTCGGCGACCAGCAGCTTGACCAGCGCGCCCAGCCGCTGCCGCCGCGGCTGCAGGGTGGGCACACCCAGCTCGGTGAGTGGCGCCGCGGTCACCGGACCCACGCACGCGCACACCACCCGCCCCGCCAGCGCGGAAACGAATTCCTGGTACCGACCAGACTCCCTGGCCAGGGTGAGCAGGTTCTGCGTCGCCGGAGCGCTGGTGAAGGCAAGCGCTTCCACCTCACCCGCGAGTACCTCGGCGATCAGCTCGTTCGCCTGTGTGAGGTCGGCGGGCCACTGCCAGCGGTAGGGCTGCAGCTCCACCACGCTCGCACCGGCCGCCCGCAGCGCGGCGGTGTGCTCGGCCAGCGGTGAGCCGTGCAGTTGCACCGCGACCCGCCTGCCCCGCAAGTCTTGCGCCAGCACGTGGTCGAACAGCTCGCCGTTGGTCTCGCTCGGCGCCGACCACCGTTCGGTCAGGCCGTGTGCCCTCACCGCCCCCTTCGCCTTGGGGCCGCGCACGAACAACTCGCAACGCCCCAGTGTGGCGAGCAACGGCTGCGCCATGTCCCAGCCGTGTGCCGCCGAGAGCCAGCCGCGAAACCCCGCTCCCGTCGTCACGACGGCGAGGTCCACTCCTTCGGCCACGACGGCTCGGGTGGCGGACCTGAGCTGTTCGTCGTCGGGCAGCGGCACGATCCGGATGGTCGGCGCGTGCCTGACCGTGGCACCGTGCCTTCGCAGCGCTTCGATGAACTCCTCGGCGCGCCGCTCGGCGGTGATCCCGATGGTCACGCCGGTCAGCTCACCCATACATCGCGCCCATCCTGGCCACCGCATCGGCCAACTCCCGCCTGAGGTCGGCGGGTTCGAGCACCTGTAGTTCCGGGCCGAACCGCAGTAGCTCGCCGAGCGCGGGCCTGCCCTGCTCTACCGGCAATTCCACGACCGACCACCCGTCCTCGTCCGGTTCCCGCCCGGCCTCCCGCAACGCGCGGACACCCACCGAGCCCAGGAAGAACGGTACGAGGTCACGCCCGAGCGGCGACAGTCGCACCAGGGCAATTCTGGAATACATTCTGCGTTCGAACTGCCGTGACCAGTCCCGCCAGAACTCGACGAGGTCGAAGGGCTCCGGACGGGTGAACGCACCCAGGTCGGTCAGCTCGTCGATGCGTGAGACACGGTAGACACGGTAGACACCGGAGCCGCCGTCGTAGTCACTGTCACCGTCGCTTTCTCCGCACCTGGCCACCAGGTACCAGTTGCCCGCCTTCAACACCAGCCCCAGCGGTTCGAGGTCGCGCTCGACACCGCTGCCGTCCCAGCGCCGGTAGCTGATCCGCACCTGCCGGGAACGCCACACCGCGTCCGCGACCTCGGCCAGCCGCTCGACGTGCTCGATACCCCTGTGCCAGCCGGGGATGTCCACGTGGAACCGCTGGGTCAGCTCCGCCGCCCTGGTACGCAGCCCCGCTGGCAGTGCGGCGTGCAGCTTCAGCTGCGCGGCCGCCAGCACGGTGCCGAGACCCAGTTCGGTCGCGGCGTCAGGCAACCCCGACAGCGCCAGTGCCCGAACCTCCTCGTCCGACATGCCGGTGAGCCGCGTGCGGTAGCCACCGAGTAACTGGTAGGCGCCCGCGCGGCCGCGCTCTGCGTACACCGGCACACCCGCGACGGAGAGCGCGTCGATGTCGCGGTAGATGGTGCGCACCGACACCTCGAGCTCGTCGGCGAGCTGCCGTGCCGTCATCCGCCCGCGGTTTTGCAGCAACAGCAGCACCGCAAGCAGCCTGCTCGCTCGCATACCTACGATTGTGCCCGCGATACCTGACACAGGATGACAGGTATCGCGGGCACCGTTGGCCACATGAGCGAGAACACCTTCAGCATGAAGACCTGGGACGAGCAGGTCGTGAGTGGAGCCGACGACGGTCCGCGATACGCCCACGCCAGAGCCACGTTCAGCTACCGCGGCCTCATCGAGGGCAGCTCCACGTGCGACTACCTGCTCTATTACGACGGCACACCGCACAACGGCGGGCAGCGAGCCCCGGGTTTCGAACGGATAGCGGGCAGTATCGAGGGCAGGGAGGGTAGTTTCGTCATCCGGCACGATGTCGCGTACGGGCCGGACGGTATCCAGGACAGGTTCGCGGTCGTTCCCGGCTCCGGCACCGGTGGGCTGGCCGGTATCGCGGGCCACGGCACGGCGGCGGGTTCGGAGGAGACGGTGGCGTACACGTTCGACTACACCCTGGACGGGAGTAGCGGTGCTCGAACTCGACCGTGAGCAGGTGCTGGCGTACCGCATCGCTAGCCACGGGTTGTCGCGCGAGCAGGACGATCCCACGAAGCTCGCCGTGTTCGACCTCGGCGTGCAGGACGCCACCGCCCGCGCCGCCGCGGAACTCGCGCTGGCGGCCCGGTTACCCACCGACCGGCCGGTGTCGCTGGTCGACGACGAACGATTCACCCTCGCCTGGTCGCACCGGGGTGCACCGCACTACCACCGGACCGAGGAACTCGCTTCGCTCATTCCCGCGCTGCTACCCGCGGACGACGCCGACACGCTGGCTCGCCTTTCGTGGCAGCGCAAGGAGGTCACCGGCGCGGGCATGCCCGCGACCGACGTGTTACTCACGGCCGCGCGTGCGATGCGTAAGGCGGTACGCACCACGATGACGAAGGGCGAGGCCAGTGCGGCGGTGACAAAGCTGGTGCCCGCCGCGTTGAGCCGGTGGTGCAGGCCGTGCCAGGCCACGCACATCCACGAGCAACTCATGCGGCTGGCGACCCCGCTGGCCGGTATCCGGCTTGTCGCTGGTGTCACCCCGGCGACCCTTGAGCCGTTGGCCGACCGGCCGCGCATACCGGTGGCCACGGACATCGAGCGCACGACGCGCGTCGTGGCGGACTACCTGCGGCTGCACGGCCCCGCGCTGCCAGCCGAGGCCGCTGGTTTCCTCGGCTCGACCCGCGCCACGGTCGCCGAGCGACTGTGGCCTTCGGACCTGGTCGAGGTGCGCCTCGACGGCAAGAAGCGCTACATCCCCGCCGACCGCGTTGCTGAGTTGGCGAACCCGCCAACGCCCGACATCGTGCGCCTGCTGCCGCCGTGGGACCCGTTCCTGCAGGCAAGGGACAGGGAGTTGCTCGTTCCGGACAAGGCGCACCGCAAGGAGTTCTGGAAGGTCATCGCAAACCCGGGCGCGTTGCTGGCGCACGGCGAGTTGGCGGGCACGTGGCGCACCAAGTCCGCAGGCAGGCGGTTTGAGGTGACCTTCACCGAGTTGCTGCGGCTGGGCACGGCCGCCCGCGCGGCGGCGGAGGAGGAGGCCGCACGGGTCGCGGCTGTCCGGGGTTACGCCGACCTGCGGGTGGTGTGGTCCTGAGCGGCCGTGTGTGACCCGTCGTCGCGCTTCGGGCGGTCGTTCGCGAGCTGGGACGTGCCCAGGAGCGCAGAACTCGCGGGCAGGAGCGCAGAACTCGCGGGCAGGAGCGCAGAACTCGCGGGCAGGAGCGCAGAACTCGCGGGCAGGAGCGCAGAACTCGCGGGCAGGAGCGGGGGACTCGCGGGCAGGAGCGGGGGACTCGCGGGCAGGAGCGGGGGACTCGCGGGCAGGAGCGGGGGACTCGCGGGCAGGGCTTCGGCGTAGCGGCCCAGCACCAGGTCCGCCACCGCCGGGTGGTCGCCGAGCGGTGCCGCCACGACGTCGGCGCCGGCATCGGCGAGCCTTCGCTGGAACAGGCCGGGTGCCAGTAGCCACGACGCGACAGCGACCCGCCCGCCACCTCGGGCCGCGCGGCGAGCGGTGGCGACCGCGTCGGCCACCGTCGGGGTCGCCGTGGCGGCGTATCCCACACGTACCGGGGTGCCCAGTCGACCGGCGAGCGAGTCGGCGATCGAGTTCACCTCAGCCAGCGCCCGCTCGTCGCTCGACCCGGCCGCGGCGAGCACCACCGCGTCACCCTCGCGGTAACCCGCTTCGCGCAGCCGGTCGCGCACCGCGCCCAGCAGCACCGGCGCGGGACCGAACGGCCTGCTCACCGCCGTCCTCGGCCGCGAGCTGCGCGCCACCTGCGCGGGGATGTCGCTGCGAACGTGGTAACCGGCCGCAAGGAACGCCGGGACCACCACCGCGCGTTCCGGCAGGCTGCGCAGCCCGTCCAGTACTGCTGTCACATCCGGTTGGCGCACGTCGGCGAAGGCGACCCGCACCGCGACACCCCTGGCTCGCACGCGGGCGACGAGCCGCTCGATCACCCGTGCTCCCTCGGGATCGCGCGTGCCGTGAGCGACGAGCACGATCACCGCACCTCCGCCTCCCTCGGAGCCACGGCCAGCCGGTAACCACGCTTGACCACGGTCTGCACCAGCCGTCCCTCGCCGAGCGAGGTGCGTAGCCTGCCGATGGCGGTCTCCACCGCGTGCTCCTCTCCCCCGCTGGGCAGCGCGGCGGTGAGTTCCCTGCGGGAGACCACCCTTCCGGGTCGCGCGGCCAGCGCCCGCAACACGGCCATCGGCGCGGGCGCCACGTCGCACAGTTCCCCGTCCACGACGGCGGCCTGGCCACGCAACTCGATCTGCCTGCCCGCCACGCACAACCGGGGGGAGCGAACGGTCAAGGTGTCGGCCAAGGTCCTGGCGAGCGCACCGATCCTGGCACGCTGCGGCTGCACGGTCGGGATACCCAGCGCGGCGAGCGGTGCCGCCGTGATGGGGCCGACGCAGGCGGCCACGGCCCTGGTGGAAAGCGCTTCGACAAGGGCGGGCTGCCTGCCGGTTCGCTTGGCCATGGCCAGCGTGCTCGCGGCGGCGGGTGCGCTGGTGAACGGCAGCGCGTCGACGGAGCCGTCGAGCACGGCGTCGATCAGCCGGTCCAGCGGGCCGGGGTCGGCAGGGCCGACCCAGCGGTACACCGCGATCTCCACCACCTCGGCACCGGCGGCGCGAAGCGACTCGACGAAGTACGGCAACGGCTCGCCGTGCAGTTGCACCGCTACCCGCTTACCCCGCACGCCGGAGTCAAGCAGGTGCTGCAACAGCTCGGCGTTGCTTTCCGAGGCGGGTGAGTACATCTCGGAAAGGCCCGCCGCCCGCACCGCACCCTTCGCCTTCGGCCCCCTGGTGAGCACGTCCGTACTCGCCAGCCGTCGCAGCAGCGCATCACCGAGGCCCCAGCCCTCCGCCGCCTCGATCCAGCCTCGGAAGCCGATGCCGGTGGTCGCTACCACGGCGTCGACTGGTTGCTCCAGCAACACCGTGGTGGCCCTGCGCAGTTCGGTGTCGTCGGCGAGTGGGACGATTCGGATCGCGGGCCCGTAGCGGACGGTGGCACCTTTGCGTACCAGCAACGCTCCCAGTTCGTCGGCGCGCCTTGCGGCCGTGATGCCGATCGAGAACCCGGCGAGGGGAAGGATGGCGGTCACGGCGAGCCCACGTGCACGACACCGTCGGCCACCCTGACCGGGTAGGTGCGCACGCGCACGTGCTCGTCATCGATGCAGACCCCGTCGCGCAGGCCGAAGCGCTGCTTGTAGATCGGCGACGCCACGACGGGCACCCCGCCGCTGTCGCCAACGATGCCGCGGGAAAGCACGGCCGCTCCGCTGAAGGGGTCCTGATTGGACAGCGCGTAGAACTCGTCGTCCTCCGTGCGGAAGACGGCAACCTGCTCGCCACCCGGTAGCAGCGCGGCCACCCCGTAGGCAGGCGGCACCGAATCCGATTCGCACACCGCCACCCAGGTCTGCTCCGCCATCGCGGTCATCGACTCACCTCCGGCACTCCCAGCAACACAGGAACCTTCTGCTCCCGCTCGACACGGAACGAAACCGTCGGATCGGGAACCCCGGGCGCGTTAACGAACGTCGTGAACCGCGCCAGCTTCTCCGGATCCTCCAGTACGCCCTTCCACTCGTCGGCGTAGTTGGCCACATGCTGCGCCATCGCCTCCTCCAGTTCGGCACAGATGCCGAGGCTGTCGTCGACGATCACCGCGCGCAGGTGGTCGAGCCCGCCCTCCAACTCCTCCAGCCACGAAGCCGTCCGCTGCAACCGGTCAGCGGTGCGCACGTAGAACATCAGGAACCGGTCGATGATCCGCACCAGCGTCTCGGTGTCCACGTCGGACACCAGCAGGTCGGCGTGGCGAGGCAGCGCACCGCCGTTGCCGCCGACGTAGAGGTTCCAGCCGTGCTCTGTGGCGATCACGCCGAAGTCCTTGCTGCGCGCCTCGGCGCACTCCCGCGCGCAACCCGACACGGCGGACTTCAGCTTGTGCGGCGAACGCAACCCCCGGTAGCGCAGTTCCAGCTCCACCGCCAACCCCACGCTGTCCTGCTGCCCGTAGCGGCACCAGGTGGTGCCAACGCACGACTTCACCGTGCGCAGCGCCTTCCCGTAGGCGTGCCCGGACTCGAAACCCGCGTCCACCAGCCGTCGCCAGATCCTGGGAAGCTGTTCCACGGTGGCGCCGAACATGTCGATCCGCTGCGCACCGGTGATTTTGGTGTAGAGGCCGAACTCCTTGGCCACCTCGCCGATCACGATGAGCTTGTCCGGGGTGATCTCCCCGCCGGGGATTCGCGGCACCACCGAGTAGGTGCCGTTGCGCTGCATGTTGGCGAGAAAGTGGTCGTTGGTGTCCTGCAAGGTGGCCTGCTCGCCCGCGAGGATGTGCCCGTTTCCGAGTGCGGCCAGGATGGAGGCGACGGCGGGCTTGCACACCGCGCAACCTCTGCCCTTGCCGTATCTGGCTATCAGCTCGCTGAACGCGGTGATCCGGGTGGCCCGGACGATCTCGAACAACTCCGCTCGCGATTGCGGGAAGTGCTCGCACATCGCCTTGGACTGCTCGACCCCGCACGCGGCAAGCAGCTTGCCCAGCATGGGTACGCACGATCCGCAGGAAGTCCCCGCCTTGGTGCAGCCCTTGAGCTTCGCGACGCTGTCGCAGCCCTGCTCCGTCACCGCGCTCGTGATGTCATCCTTGGTGACGGCATTGCACGAGCAGATCTGCGCCTGCGGTGGCAGCGCATCCACACCCACAGCGGCGCCGCCGCCCTCCGGCGCGAGGATGGCGGCGGGCTCCGCCGGAAGCTCGCTGCCCACCAGCGGGCGCAACAGGTTGTACTCAGAGGCGTCGCCGACGAGCACACCGCCGAGCAGGGTTCGCGCATCGTCGGACACCACCAGCTTCTTGTAGGTGCCAGCGACCGCGTCGTTGAACACCACCTCGAGCGCGCCCTCCGTGTTGGCGTGCGCGTCACCGAAACTGGCGACGTCCACGCCCATGAGCTTCAGCTTCGTCGAGGTGTCGGCGCCGGGAAAAGAGGCCTGCGCTCCGAGCAGGGTGGCCGCGGCCACCTCCGCCATCGAGTAGCCGGGTGCGACCAGGCCGTACACCTTGCCCTGTAGCGCGGCACACTCCCCGATCGCGTAGATGTCCTGGTCGCTGGTGCGGCAGGTCTCGTCCACCAGCGCGCCGCCGCGTTCGCCCAGTTCAAGGCCGCACTGCCTGGCGAGGTCGTCGCGGGGGCGCACGCCCGCGGAGAAGACCACGAGGTCGACGTCCAACTCGGTGCCGTTGCCGAGCTTGGCGCACAACCGGCCCCGGTCGGCCTCGATGGCATCCGTGGACGTGCCGGTGTGCACGGTGACGTCGAGTTCGGTGATGAGCCTGCGCAGCAGGCTGCCGCCGCCCTCGTCCACCTGCAACGGCATCAGCCGGGGCGCCATCTCCACCACGTGCGGCGAAAGGCCCATGTCACGCAGCGCTTTGGCCGCCTCGAGCCCGAGCAGACCCCCGCCCACCACCGCGGCGGCGGGGCGGCCCTTGCCTTCTCGGGCGCTTCGCACCGCGGCCCTGATCTCGTCGAGGTCTTCGATGGTGCGGTACACGAAACAGCCGGGCAGGTCGTGGCCGGGTACCGGTGGCACGAACGGCCGCGAGCCGGTGGCGAGCACGAGGGCGTCGTAGTCCTGGGTGAACCCGCCAGCTGTCGACACTCGCTTGCGCTTCCTGTCGATCCCGATCACGGGATCACCCAGCCGCAACTCGACGGCGTCGTCACCGGCGTAGTCGGCACCAGGCAGCGCGAGCGCATCAGGGTCCCAAGTGTCTACATAGGACGTCAGTCCGACGCGGTCGTACGCGGGCCGGGATTCCTCCGCGAGCACCACGATCCGCCATGTCGCGTCGACGTCCTCGGCTCGGAGGGCCTCCACCAACCGGTGAGCGACCATTCCGTGCCCGACGACCACCAACGTTCGACTCATCGACCAACCTCCGTTTGAAGAACTGCCCTCATGCTCGCTACGAGCCGTGTCCGCCCCGCTTCAACGGCGTTGCGACGGTGTTACCGAAAACTCCCTTCGCAGGTCAGGGCCTGTGTGCGGGGAGAGGGCGGTCACACCCTCGCGTAGGCAAGGCTCGGTGATCGGCGTGTGGCGAAGCTCTTGCGCAGGTAGAACCACCAGGTCGTGGCGACGCAGACCGCGTAGAAGGCCAGGATCGCGACCAGCGCGGAACTGATGCTGTTGTCCGCGCCTTCCAACGAGAACTTGAACACCAGGTTGACGAGCACCCCGCCGAACGCGCCGATGGCGCCGCACACCCCCACCACGGCGGCTGCCTGCCGCTTCGCGGACCTGGTCACCGAATCGGCGTCCTCGCCGCTGCCATCGGCCTGGCTTTTTGCCTCCGCTGAGAAGATCATCGGGATCATCCGGTAAGTCGAGCCGTTTCCGATTCCAGTGAGCACGAACAGCGTGATGAACGACGTGAAGAACAGCGGGAAGCTGTGCTGCGCCACACTCACCAGCACCCCCACGGTGCCCGCGACGAGTCCGACGAAGTTCCACAGCGTCACCCGCGCACCGCCGATCCGGTCCGAAAGCCACCCCCCGAACGGCCGGGTGATCGAGCCGATGGCGGCGCCGAGGAACGCCAGCGACACGAAGCCGCCGTACTCGGTGAAGCTGAGCTTGATAAGCGTGGGGAAGGCGAACGAATAGCCGATGAACGATCCGAACGTTCCGATGTAGAGAAACGACATCACCCAGGTGTGCTTGTTCCTCATCGCTATCCGGTAGGAACGACCGTCCGGCTTCGCGGAGGTGATGCTGTCCATGAACAGCCAGGCGAACGCGGCGGAGAGCACGACGACCGGCATCCACATCAGCGCCGCGTAGCCGAGGTTGATCCCGGTGCCCGCGCTGATCACGATCGGCACCAGCAGTTGCGTCACCGCGACGCCCAGATTGCCGCCCGCGGCGTTGAGTCCGAGCGCGAGACCCTTCTTGCCTTCGGGGAAGAAGAACGAAATGTTGGCCATCGACGAGGAGAAGTTGCCGCCACCGAATCCCATCGCTGCCGCCGTGAGCAGGAAGAACCAGTACGGCGTCGAGTCGTTCGTGACCGCGTAGAGCAGCATCACGCACGGGATCATGAGCAGTGACGAGCTCACCGTCGTCCATGCCCTGCCACCGAACCGAGGAATGGCGAACGTGTACGGCACCCGCAACGTGGAGCCGACGAGGTTGGGAACGATCAGGAGCCAGAACGTCTGGCCGACACCGAAGTCGTAGCCGATCGTGGGTAGGTTCACCACCACGATGCTCATCAGCACCCACACGTTGAAGCCGACGTGCTCGGAGAAGATCGAGAAGACGAGGTTCTTCCACGCCGTTCGCTTTCCCGTGGTCCGCCAGAACCGGTCGTCCTCCGGCTCCCAGTAATCGATCCACCTACCCCGGCGACTGCCGCGTCCCTGATCGGCGTGGTTCTCGGCCAAGACGGTCATGAATCTCTCCTTTTACACAGGGGTCAGCCGCCGGAAATCACGGTAGGCAGCTCGCGTTGCCCTGAAGGTTCCCTCGGATCGCTGTGGTGCTAATTCCCGTTCACACAGGGGAATCGAGGTTGTGAGTTCGAACGCCCGCGTTGGTTTCAGGAGGTGCTGGCGAGCCATTCGCTGATCCCGCGCACCGTGTCGGCGCAGCCGCCGCAACCGGTGCCTGCCCTTGTCACCGAGGCCAGTTCATCCACTGTGGAGGAACCGGCCCGCCAGGCGTCGACAAGCGTGCCCTTGCTCACCGAGTTGCACCGGCATACCACCGCCGATGCGGGCAGGTCGGCGGGGCTGGCCGCGTCGGGCGCGCCCAAGGGCAGTGCCCTACCGAGCAGCAACGCCAGCCGGTCACTGGGTGCGGGGCCGTTGGTGTCGTAGAGCTGGGTGATCGTCGCGGCCGCGTCGGGCAATCCGAGCACGATCGCGCCCGTCACCCGGTTCCCGCGCAGGACGAGCTTCGCGTACCGGTCACGCGCGGCATCCCGAAGGCACACCACCTCGGCGTCGGCGTCGTCGGGCTCGACGTGGGCCTCGCCGAGCGCCGCCAAGTCGATTCCCTTCGCCTTGAGTCGGGTCACCGCCGGGGCTCCCCGGTACCGGGCGGCGGTGTCGCTGCCGGTCAGCAGGTCGGCGAGTACCTGCGCCTGGTCCCACGCCGGCTTCACGAGGCCGGAGACCGTTCCCTCGTGCTGGGCGCAGTCGCCGATGGCGAACACCCGGCCGTCGCTGGTGCGCAGCGCGTCGTCGACGACTACGCCACCGTCAACGGTGAGCCCTGCCTCGACGGCGAGGCTGGTCTGGGCCCGCACGCCTGCCGACACCACGACCAGGTCGGCTTCGACATGGCTGCCGTCGTCGAGCTTGAGCCCGTCGCCCGGCACGTACCTGGCCGCGGTCCTGCCGAGCCGGAAGTCGATGCCCGCTTTGGCCAGCGCGCCCGCGAGCACGCCGCCCGCGGCGGCATCGAGCTGGCGCTCCATCACGTGGCCCATCGGGTGCACCACGGTGACGAGGTTTCCGCGTCCCGCCAGGCCCCTTGCGGCCTCCAGCCCTAGCAGGCCCCCTCCCAGCACCGCGACCGGTGCCCCGACCTCCGCCGAGGCCAGGATGCGCTCGCAGTCGTCAAGCGTGCGAAACGGGACCACGCCTTCGGCGGGGTGCCCGTCCGCGGTGAGCCCCTCGACCGGCGGCAGCCACGGCCTGCTTCCTGTCGCGAGTACCAGCGAGTCGTAGCCGACCCGCGTACCGTCGGAGAGCACCACCTTTCGCGCCGCACGGTCGATCCGGCTCGCGGCGACACCGAGTCGCATCCGCACCCTGTGGGCATCCGCCCAGTGCTCGTCGTGCAGCCGCACGGATTCGGCGCGCATGTTGCCCGCCACCACGGCGGAAAGCAGCACCCGGTTGTAGGCGTGGTGGGTCTCGTCTCCGATCACCGTCAACCGCACCCGCTCGGCCTCTGGGTCGCGGCGGCGGATCTCGTCCGCGAGGCGGGCGCCCGCCATGCCGTAACCGAGTACGACCACGTCGCGGGGACTCATCGGTCACCGTCCTTCGGCGTCAGCCTCGCCGCGCACACCTTGAACTCCGGCATCCGGCTCACCGGGTCCAGTGCCGGGTTGGTGAGCAGGTTGGCGCGCTGTTCGGCCGGGAAATGGAAGGGCAGGAAGATCACGTCCGGGCGCATCGAGTGGTCGCAACGCACCCTGGCGGCGACCTCGCCCCTGCGGGAGGTCACCAGCGCGACCTCGCCGTCGCGTAGCCCCGCCCGGGCCGCCACATCGGGATGCACCTCGACGTGGCACTGGGACACGATGCTGTTCAGCTCGCCCACCAGCCGGGTCTGGGCGCCGGACTGGTAGTGCTGCAGCACCCTGCCGGTGATGGCGTACAGCGGGAAGTCCTCGTCGGGTCGCTCCGCGGGCCCGGTGTGGTCGACCGGCACGAACCGTGCCTTGCCGTCCGGATACGCGAAGCCGTCGAGGAACATCCTCGGTGTTCCGGGGTGCGATTCCGACGGCACGGGCCAGTACAGCGCCTCCCCAGCGCGCAGCCGGTCGTAACTGACACCCGCGTAGTCGGCCTTACCCCCGGCGGAGGCGGAGCGCAGTTCCTCGAAGACGGTCTCGGCGTCGGCAGGGAACCTGTCCTCCGGCTGACCGAGCCTGGTCGCGAGGCCGGAAATCACCTCCAGGTCCGTGCGCACACCGTGCGGCGGGTCCACGGCCTTGCGCCGCAGCAGTATCCGACCTTCGAGGTTGGTCATCGTGCCGCCCTCCTCCGCCCACTGCGTGACCGGAAGCACCACGTCGGCGAGCGCGGAGGTCTCCGAGAGCACGAGGTCGGCGGTCACCAGGAAGTCCAGTGTGGATAGCCGGTCCGCGATGTGAGCGGAGTGTGGAGCCGAGACCACGACGTTGCTGCCGAACACCAGCAGCGCGCGTGGCCCGCTCTCGGTGCCGAGCGCGTCCAGCAGTTCGTAGGCCGACCGGCCGGGACCGGGCAGCGAGTCGGGCCGCACGCCCCAGACCGAGGCGACGTGCTCGCGGGCGGAAGGGTCGGTGATCATGCGGTAGCCGGGGAGCTGATCGGCCTTCTGGCCGTGCTCCCTGCCGCCTTGACCGTTGCCCTGCCCTGTCAGGCAGCCGTAGCCGGAACCGGGCCTGCCCGGCAACCCAAGCGCGAGAGCCAGGTTGATCCACGCGCTGACCGTGTCGACGCCGGTGGCGTGCTGTTCCGCACCTCTGGCGGTGAGCACGTATGCGTTGCGGGCTGCCGAGAGCAACGAGGCGACCCTGCGCTGGTCGGCCGCGCTGACGCCGGTGATGCGCTCCACCCGTTCCGGCCAATACGCGGCCGCGATACGCCACACCGCATCGAAACCGGTGGTCCTCTCGGCCACAACGGATTCGCAGAGCAAGCCCTCGGCCACCACCGCGTGCAGGATGCCGAGCGCCAGTGCCAGGTCTGTGCCCGGCGCGGGCGCGAGATGTAGGTTCGCTCGCTCGGCGGTGGGCGTGCGGCGCGGGTCCACGACGACCAGTCCGCCTTTGGTGCTCGCGCCCCGAAGATGCTGCACGAACGGTGGCATGGTCTCTGCGGGGTTGGCCCCGACCAGTACCACGGCGTCGGCGTCGGCGAGATCGGTGAGCGGGAACGGCAATCCCCTGTCCACCCCGAACGCCCTGCTGCCCGCGGCGGCGGCCGAGGACATGCAGAACCGACCGTTGTAGTCGATCTGCGACGTGCCGAGCGCCACCCTGGCGAACTTGCCGAGCAGGTAGCTCTTCTCGTTGGTGAGTCCACCGCCACCGAACACGGCCACCGAGTCGGGCCCGTGCTCGGCCATGAGCTGTCCCAGCCTGGAGGCGACGAGGTCGAGCGCCTCGGTCCAGGTTGCCGGACGCAGTTCACCCGCTCGGCGTACGAGCGGGGTCGTCAGTCGCGAGGGTGAGTCGAGCAGCGCGGCCGAGGTCCAGCCCTTCTGGCACAGCCCGCCCGCGTTCGTCGGGAACTGCCGTGGCTCCACCTGCGCGTCCCGGGTGATCGTCATCGCGCACTGCAACGCGCAATAGGGGCAATGGGTGGCGGTCGCGGTCGGGTTGGTCGGCTGTGGCGCCGTCGGATCTGCCGTCACCGTCAACTTGCGCACCTCCTGCTGATCGGCGGCGGTACCCGACGGTAGGCAGCCCGTGTTACTCGAACATGGCTGAATGTTTCGGCCGTGCGACATTGCTCGCCCAGCGGGGCGCGACACCCGTGAAGCGGGTGATCGGCGCGGCGTCAGAGCAGTTGGCTGACCTCGCTTGCCGCCACGCGCAGCCCGTCCAGCGCGGAGGCCGTCGAACGGGGGTGCAGTGCGTGGTAGGCGAGCCGGAACATCACGGCGCGCAGCAGCAGCTGTGACCACTCGGGCAGGTGCGACCAGCGGCGCAGCAGTCCGCCGTCGGCACCGCCCCACGCCAGCGCGTCGATGGCGGCAACGGCGGCGCCCCACTCACCGGGCCGGTAGTGGGGTTCGAAGTCGACGATGCCAGGCGGATGCGCACCGTCGAACAGCACGCTGCCGAACAGCCCGCCGTGCACGAGTTGATCGGGCAGCGCGATCGGTCTGCGGGAGGGGGCAAGGATCTCGAACCACCGGCCCCCTTTGGTCTCGTCCAGTTCGCCCGGCAGCTCGTCCCACGCCATCCGGTCGGCCACGGCGGCGATATCAGTTCGGTCGGAAAGGAACGCGGGACGGGGAAAGTCGACCGTGGCCTGATGCAGCTTGACGGCGGTCAGCACGACATCGTCCGGGCGGTGCTCGGGGGTGCCGGACACGAACCGGCTCGCGCTCCACCCTGCGATCACCCAGCGGCCGTCGGTGGAGCGCACCGGCCGGGCGATGCGCAGGTCCGGCACGTCGAGTTCGGCGAGGGTGTGGGCCAGCCACACCGCGCGGGCCCGCTCGCCGACCGGCCTGAGCACGATGTCACCGCAGCGCCAGGCGCTGGCGCCGCGCAGCGGCTCCGCGTCGTCGAGGCTCGCCCCGAACGCCGTGCAGACGTGCGCCGGGGGACGTTGCCGGGTAGGGCCCACGGCCAGCGACGTTACTCCGCTGACCGCGCTCTACCCGGCAACCACACGGCCGCAACCCCCGCGAGTCCCCCGCTCTCGCCCGCGAGTCCCCCGTTCCCGCCCGCGAGTCCCCCGCTCTCGCCCGCGAGTTCTGCGTTCCGAGCGTCGAAGGGTGGCTCAGTAGGTCGGCAGGCTCTGGTCGATCTGCCTGACCCACGCGAGCACGCCGCCACCGAGGTGGGT
The DNA here is from genome assembly GCF_011761185.1 of Saccharomonospora amisosensis. Lineage (NCBI taxonomy): Bacteria > Bacillati > Actinomycetota > Actinomycetes > Pseudonocardiales > Pseudonocardiaceae > Saccharomonospora > Saccharomonospora amisosensis. The sequence goes on from NZ_JAAOYM010000001.1 coordinate 4,378,607, forward strand.
CGCATCGCGGAAGCCCGCCTTGTGCAGCGCGGCGAGCGCCTCGGCAGACCGGCCACCCGCCTTGCAGTGCAGCACGATCGGCTTGTCCTGCGGTAGTTCTGCCAACGCCTCACCTGACAGAATCCGATCCTTGGGGATCAACCTGGCGCCCTTGATGTTCACGATCTCGTACTCGTGCGGGTCGCGAACGTCGATCAGTTCGAAGTCCTCACCAGCGTCGAACTTCGCCTTCAGCTCCTGCGGCGTGATCGTGTGGCCTGCCGCCGCCTGCTGCGCCTCGTCGGAAACGACACCGCAGAACGCGTCGTAGTCGATCAGTTCGGTGATCTTCGGCGTCTCCGGGTCCTTGCGGATCTTCACCTCGCGGTAGCGCATCTCCAGCGCGTCGTAGCTGATCAGCCTTCCCAGCAGCGGGTCACCGATGCCGGTGATGAGCTTCACCGCCTCGGTCACCATGATCGAGCCGATCGACGCGCACAACACGCCGAGCACGCCACCCTCCGCGCACGAGGGCACCATTCCCGGCGGCGGGGGCTCGGGGTAGAGGTCGCGGTAGTTCAGCCCCTTGCCATTGGGCGCGTCCTCCCAGAAGACGCTGACCTGGCCCTCGAAGCGGAAGATCGATCCCCACACGTACGGCTTGCCAAGCAGCACGGCCGCGTCGTTGACGAGGTACCGGGTCGCGAAGTTGTCGGTGCCGTCGAGGATGAGGTCGTAGCCACCGAAGACGTCCAGCGCGTTCTCACTGGTGAGCTGCTCGGTGTGCAGTACGACGTTGACGTACGGATTGACCTCGACGATCGACTCCTTGGCGGAGACGGCCTTCGGCTTACCGATGTCGGACTGGCCGTGGATGACCTGGCGCTGCAGGTTCGACTCGTCGACGACATCGAAGTCGATCACACCCAGAGTGCCCACTCCGGCGGCGGCCAGGTAGAGCAGCGCGGGGCTTCCCAGCCCACCGGCGCCGATAACCAAGACCTTCGCGTTCTTCAGTCGTTTCTGCCCATCCATCCCGACGTCCGGGATGATGAGGTGGCGGCTGTAGCGCGCGACCTCTTCCTTGGTGAGCTCGGCGGCCGGCTCGACGAGCGGCGGCAGCGTGCCTGACATGGGTCCTCCATCTCACGCGGATCGCGGTCCTTCTATCTTTAACCGCCACCGACCGCGCGGTCTTCCCCCGTCCACATGCTGGACGGCGCTGCTAGTTGCCTTCGGCCTTCGGATTGGGCCAGGCGTTGGGCTTGCAGACCTTACCGTCGGCGGGCACGGCCCCCTGGTCGCCGCCGGGGATGTCGTTCAGTTTGGCCACATAGTCGTTGGCGACGCCGAAGGTCTGCTGCATCATCACCGGCGCGAGCGCCCCGTCACGCTCGCAGCCCTTGTGCGGAAGTCCCAGCGCATGCCCGACCTCGTGGTTGATCGCGTACTGCCGGTAGCCGGTCATCTCGAAGCTGAACGCCAACGCTCCCCGAACCCAGCGTGCGAGATTGATCACGACCCTGTTGTGGCCCTCGATTTCGCGCCGGTAGCAGGATGCCTCGAACGGGATCGCCGAGCCGCACACCTCCGGCTTGCGCACCGTGCCTGGCGTGGTGAGGCTCACCCGGAAATCCGGGTTGGGGAAGCTGGCGTCCACCCGGCGCAGCGAGATCTCGCCGGTGCCGGTCCAGCTCCTCGGGTCCGACAGGGTGCCCTCAACCGCCGCCGCGAAGCTGTCGTCGCCCGCATAGCTCGCCGGGTCAATCCCGTCCTCGACCTCGATCGTGTACGTGAAGAGCCGGCCACCGCTGCCAACCTGCTCGCCTGCGCCCGGCACCACATGCCAGGTCCCCTTTCCTTCCCGGGTGTAGTCGCCACCCTGGGGCAGCTTGGCCGTCGGGATGTCGAGGTCCACCGGGCCGGCAGGGTTCTCACTGGCCAGCGGGCTCCCGCCCTCCGATACTGTGTCCGAGGAGGGAGTGTCCATCACGAGCGCCCCGCCACCGCCGGTGTCACGGGTGATGTCCACCACCACGATCGCGGTCAGCACCAGCAGGATGGGCACGGCGTAGGCGCGCCAGCCGTAGGTGCCCGCCATCCTCCGCAGCCGGGAGCGGCGCTTCTTCTTGCCCCGCTCCCGCTCGTGGGCCCGCGCGAGCGGCTCCCAGGACGCGCTCAGCGGTTCGTCGGATACTCGCCGCCGCTTGGGCCGGTAGCGGTCGTCCGCAGCGCGGTCGCGGGTGTCGGAGGAGGAACCGTCGGACGGGCCGGTGGCCCGTCGTCGGTCGTGTCGTGCTCCTTCTGTTACCCGATCCACGGCCCAAGAGTGCCACACCCCCATTGGCGTACACGCGGGTGAGGCCGGGCGCGTCGCGGGCGAGGACCTACCAGCTGCCGGAGTCGGCGTTGTTCCACATGCCCAGCATCGCCCGTGCCACGGTGACAGGACGCTCCATCTGGGCCACATGCCCCGTCCTCGGCAGCACGAGCAGCCGACCCCTCGGCAGCAGCCGCGCGGTGCGCTCGGCTCGCCTCACCGAGATCACCTTGTCGTGTGTACCCCACACCACGAGCGAAGGCGCCCGCACCTTCGGCGGCACCGACCACAGCGAGCCGGAACCGAGCGTGAACCAGGCGCGGAAGATCTCCATCGTGGTGCGAGACAGCGCCGCGTCGGCCCACTCCAGCCCGATCCGAGCGCCGTGCTCCTCTGCCAGTTCGGTCAGCCGGTGGGAAGGGAACGACTCCGGCTCGGCGAAGCACAGTTTGATCACCTGAGCGGCACGCTCACGTGGACCGAGCGCCGCCAGTTCCCTGCGTGCCTTCTTGCCCACGATCGGCAGGTAGGCCAGCGCCAGCCTGGGGTCGGACAGCCTGCGCGGGTCCGGCCGCCGGTCGGGCACGGCGGGCGAGATGAGTGTCAGGGTGCGCACCAACTCGGGGCGTTGCGCGGCCAGCAGCAGCGAGATCGCGCCGCCCATCGAGTTGCCCACCAGGTGTACAGGCCCTACCCCGCGCTCCTCGATGAGCCGGGCCACCACATCGGCGTGCGCTCGCAGACTGAAGTTGAAGCCGTCGGCGGGCTCGGAGAAGCCGAAGCCGGGCAGGTCCGGCGCGATACCCTGGGCGCTCGGCGCGAGCAGGCCCGCGAGATCGGTCCAGTTGGTGGAGGAACCGCCGAGACCGTGGACGTACACGGCGGTGGCGTCCTCGGAGCCGGGAGTGCTGCGAACGTGCAGGCTGACTCCGCCGGGACTCTCCATCGCTCCTGGCCACGGTCCCGCGGTCTCGTCGAGTGGTGGCAGCGCGACGTCGGACAACGGAACGTGGGTCAGCGCGGCGCGTTGCCGGGTCGCTCCCTTCTCCGAAGGGGCGTGGTTCGCACCGGAGAGCGTTTCGGACACAATTCAAGGATGCCTCACGTTCGCCGCGTTTGGCGCCCGATGCGTACCCGCGAGTAATGTGCATGAGGAACGAAGTGGAGGCGGGGATGACTGAAACGGCGCAGTCGCAGGGCGCCGGTGAACACACCGGAACGCCCGCGTTCGGCCGGGGAGTGCGGCTCCCCCGAACGGAACGTCGAGCGCAACTGCTTGCCGCCGCACAGCAGGTCTTCGCGGCCAACGGCTACCACGCGGCGGCGATGGACGACATCGCCGAGCGGGCGGGCGTCAGCAAGCCGGTGCTGTACCAGCACTTTCCCGGCAAGCTCGACCTGTACATCGCGCTGCTGGAAAGCCACGTGGACACGCTGGTCACCGCGGTGCAACAGGCGCTGTCGTCCACCACGGACAACAAGCAGCGTGTGAAGAACGCGGTGGGCGCGTTCTTCGACTTCGTCAACGGGGACGTGGGCGCTTTCCGCATGGTGTTCGAGTCCGACCTGCGGGGTGAGCCCGCGGTGCAGGAGGCCGTGGACAGGGCCACGTCGGCCAGCGTCGACGCGATCACCGAGACGATCACCGCCGACGCCGGTCTCGACGAGGACAAGGCGAGGCTGCTCGCCGTCGGGCTTGTGGGCATGAGTCAGGTCAGCGCGCGATTCTGGCTGGCCCACCACAGCTCGATGAGCAGGGAGGAAGCGGTCGCGCTTACCTCCACCCTCGCCTGGCGCGGTATCGGCGCCGGGTTCCCGCTACAGCAGCACTCCTGACTCAGTCCGCGCGGCCGAGCGCGGCGCCGGCCAGCGTGTCGAGCTGCACGGCGACCTCGGCTGCCCGCTCCTGCGGCAGCATGTGACCGGCTCCCGGGAAGAGCACCAACCGCGTGCCGGGCAGCTCGTCGCAGATCGTGCGTGCGTGCGGCACCGGGCACAGCCGGTCGGACCCGCCAGCGAGCACCACGGCGGGCAGCCCGCGCAGTGCGGTCAACGCCGCTCGCCGGTCGTGCACCGAGATCGCGTCCTGGAACTGGCCAACACTCGCAGGGTGAGCGCGCAGCAGCTGTTCGGCCACGGACGCGACGTCCTCCTTGCGTGGCCTTCGGCCGAACACCAGCCAGCGCGCGCCCGCCCGCGCGGCCGCGGGTCGCAGCGGGAGGCCGTCACCTCGGTAGCCGGCCAGCAGCTTCGCCAGCCTGCGTTCCAGCCGCGCGGCACCTCCGCCGAACGCGCCGGGCAGGCCGAGCGTGATGCGGTTCATTTCGCCACACGAGGTGGCCACGAACGCGACACCGCCGACTCGTTCGGCGACCAGCCGGGGGTGTCGCTCGGCAAGAGCCATGATGGTCATGCCACCCATCGAGTGCCCGGCGAGCACGAGCCTGCCCTGGCCCGCGCGGTCGGTGAGCAGCTCGGCCAGGTCGTCGGCGAGCCGTTCTATGGTGGCGGTGCCTGGATTCGCGGGAGCGGAGCGGCCATGCCCACGCAGGTCGTACCGCAGCGTGCGCAGCCCGGATGACAGGTGCGGCAGCACCCGGTCCCACGTCGTGTGGTCCTGGGTCCAGCCGTGCACCAGCACCAGCGTGCCCGAAGCGTCAGCAGGGCCGTCCACACGTACGTGCAGTCCGGTGCCGTCGCTCGTCAGGAAGGACTGTGTCTGGCTGAGCGTGCTCACCGGTCCTCGCCGACCAGGAAGGAGCGCCGCCACCACGGCATGCCGGGAGCGCCGACGAGACCGACCTCGTCGAGGAACTGCATGATCCGCTCGCCCGCGTATCGGACGGTGCGCTGCCAGTGCGGGTTGTTCATCGCGGCCCTGTACCCGTCACGCGGGCGGATGCCCACGGCCTTGTAGACGGCCGGGTTCACCAGGCTGCGGGTGATCTCGTGCGACACCATCGCGAGCAGCAACCGCTGGTAGGACTTCTCCGGTCCGGACATGTTGGCCATGCCGCGCTTGACCTCCTCGCGGGCGAACGTGACATGCCGCGCCTCCTCGAGGACGTGGATGCGGTTCACCATGCGCACAAGCGGCTGGATCTGCGGGTCGTTCATCTGCTCCCGCTGCATGCGGTCGAGGATCTCCTCGGCGACGAGGATCGAGCCGTACATGGCTGGGCCGTAGCCGATCACCGGAAGCAGCTTGCCGACGCGCCTGCGCCACGCCACCGGGCCGTAGGGCGGGCAGCCGATGCGCTCGGTCATCCTCGCGAACATCGTCGAGTGGCGGCACTCGTCGGCGATCTCGGTGAGCGCGTACTGAGCGTGGCTGGTGGTGGGGTCGGACTTGTAGACCTCTTTCAGCAGCATCTGCATCAGCAGGATCTCGAACCACAGGCCGTTGGTCGCGATGCTGGCGACCTCGTGCTTTCCGAGTTCGATGCGTTGCTGCGGTGTCAACCGCTCCCACAGCGGCGTCCCGTAGAGAGTGCACCGGTGTTCGGGGATGTAGTGCTTGCCCTCGACAAGCGGAGCCTCCCAGTCGATGTCCACCTCGGGGTCGTAGAACTTGTTGGCCGACGACTTCAGCAGCCGCTCGGCCGTCTTCTCCCGGCCTGTCTCCCTGAGGGTCCGCGTCACCGCCGACACCACCTTCCGCTTGATGTAACTTCGGGTAACAGTTACTTCTGGTAGCATGGAGGGCATGGGCGATCGTGTCAAGCACGGCGACGGCAAGCGCACGGGCGAGGAGCGAGCAGGCGACGCGCGCAGGGACCGCTGGCGTAAACACCGCATAGCCCGCCGCGCCGAGTTCGTGGAGGCGGCACTGCGTGCGGTCGACCAACACGGCCCCGACCTGGGCATGGACGACGTCGCCTCGGCGGCGGGGGTGACCAAGCCGGTGCTGTACCGGCACTTCGAGGACAAGGCGGATCTCTACCTCGCCCTTGGACAGCGGGGCACCGAGATGCTGTTCGAACGGCTCATCCCAGCGATCAACGCGGAGTTGGCCCCCGTACCCCGCATCCGGATGGCTCTCGACGCGTTCTTCACGGTGATCGAGCAGCACCCGAACCTCTACCGGCTGCTCTCCCGCAAGTCCTTCGCCGACCGGCCGGTGGACGCCGACGTCGTCGCCGAGGACAAGGAGGTCATCGCGACGGCACTGACCGCGCTGCTCGGTGACTACATGCGGATGCTGAACATGGATTCCGGGGCTGCGGAACCGTGGGCACACGGAATCGTCGGGATGGTGCAGAACACCGGCGAGTGGTGGATCGACAAACGCACGATGAGCCGCGACAGCGTTGTGGAGTACCTGACACAGATCATCTGGGCGGCCATCGACGGCCTCACCCGCCAACACGGTGTCGTGCTCGACCCCGACAAACCGCTGGAGGCGAACAAGGTGGTGCGGCTCTCGCCGCAGCGTACGGCGGCGGGCACAACACCGAGGGCAGAACCAGGAGGCGCATCATGACCGAACACGACCAGCACGACGAGGACGGCTACACGGGGGCGGCGAAGCTACTGCTCGGCGACACCGAACTCGACGTCGAGGTGGAACTTCGCGGGCACTTCCAGCCCATCGACGGCTACTACCACTGGTACGGGCGGGTGAAGGCCGACGAGCGCGTCTCCGGCGTCGCCGGAGGAAAGAAGCAGCAGGTCGAGATCCACACACCGCACGGAAAGGCACGCGGTGAACTCTCCGACCCCGACCCGTGGGACCGGTATCGGATCACCGGAACGAGCACACCGCCGTTCCAGGTGCCGACCACGTTGGACCAGGTCGCCGGATAGCGAACGCGAAAACCACGGCCCTGTACCGGCAGGGCCGTGGTTCGCTGGACTCAGGAGCCTACGGCGAAGCCGACCTTCCTGACGTCGGACGGTGCGATCTCGACGTAGGCGATTCGGTCGGCGGGGACGAGGAACTTACGGCCCTTCTCATCGCTGAGGCGGAACAGGCCGTCGTCGGCATTCAGCGCCTCGGAGACCAGTTTCTCGACCTCGTCGGGCGACTGGCCACTGGACACCACGAGCTCCCGCGGGGTGTCCTTGATGCCGATCTTGACCTCCACGTACAACCTCCGCCTGTATTCGTGCCGCTGTGGTTCGCTACTCCAGGCTAGCCCAGACCGACCGACTGCATCCGCTTGGTGTGGCGCTGTTGGAGCCTGCGGAACAACGCGGCAATACCGGAGAGGTCACCTGAGCCCTGCACGATGAGTTCAGCGAGACCGTCGCGCTCAGCCACGATGTACTGCGCCTGGGTAAGGGCCTCGCCGAGCAGCCTGCGGCTCCACAGCGCGAGCCGGTCGCGCTGCTTGGCATCCGACTTGATGGCGGCCGCCACCTCACGCTCGGCGAACGAGGAGTGTCCTGTGTCGGCGAGCACGGTCAGTACCAGCTCCCTGGTGGTCTCGTCGAGCACCTGTGCCAGCTCGCGGTACAGATCCGCGGCGAGGTTGTCCACGACGTAGGCCTTCACCAAGGACTCCAGCCATGACCGAGGCGCGGTGGAGGCCTGGAAGGCGTCGATGTGCGCCACGAATGGGCGCATCGCCTCCTCCACCGCGATGCCGTGGTCGGCGAGGTGCCGCTCGAGCAGGGCGTAGTGGCCGATCTCAGCCGCGGCCATCGAAGCAAGCGCCGCGTGTCCCGCCAGAGTGGGTGCCGTGCGAGCGTCCTCGGCGAGCCGGTCGAACGCCGACAACTCGCCGTAGGCGAGCACCCCCAGCAGATCCACGACGCCGGAACTGGTCTGCGCTTTCGCCTCACTCACGAACCCAACCGTAGTTCAGGGCGGGGAGACCAATAACACGTGACTCGCCGCGACCACCGTCACCCAGCGCGGAGATGGACAAGGTAGGCTCCCGCCTGGTAGTGAAACTGCCCTTGTGTGGTGCACGTGTCGCGGCGGCGTGTGAAATACCCGCGGCCCCGCCTGCCGTTGCACTTCACTGAGAAGACAATGTGCGTGCACGCCCTCGAGCGGCGTTCCCGCGTGATGAGTTTCGGGTATCGATTCTCCCGAGACGGACCGCACTCCCACGTGGTCGAGCGTCGCGCAAATACCTGGCCGTGCGCGCTGGTATGAGAGAGGCGATCGAACCATCCACCCGAAACGAAACGACGACATCGATCCGGCGGCGCTCGAGCACAGTGAGTCCGGCGCCACCGAAACCGACACCTCACATCCGTTACAGCCGCTGCCCGACGCCGAAGTGGTAGCCGAACCCGACAACCCCACCTTCGCCGAGCTGGGCGTGCACCCCGACATCGTCCGTGCGCTCTCGGCCGCGGGTATCGAGCGCACCTTCGCAATCCAGGCACTGACGCTGCCGCTGGCGCTGGCGGGCGAGGACCTCATCGGGCAGGCCCGCACGGGCATGGGCAAGACGCTCGGCTTCGGTGTTCCCGTGCTGCAGCGGCTGACCCTGCCAGGAGACGGCACCCCGCAGGCGCTCGTGGTGGTGCCGACTCGCGAACTGTGCCTGCAGGTGACACACGACCTGACCGACGCGGCCAAGCACCTCGGGGTGCGCACCACCGCCATCTACGGCGGCCGCCCCTACGAGTCGCAGATCGAGGCACTGCGCAAGGGCGTCGACCTGGTGATCGGCACGCCCGGCAGGCTGCTCGACCTGGCCGAACAGCGCCATCTCGTACTCGGCAAGGTGAAGGCGCTGGTGCTCGACGAGGCCGACGAGATGCTCGACCTCGGCTTCTTGCCCGACATCGAGCGCATCCTGCGGATGGTGCCGGAGCAGCGGCAGACCATGCTGTTCTCCGCGACCATGCCCGGCCCGATCATCACGCTGGCCCGCACCTTCCTGCGGCAGCCGACCCACATCAGGGCCGAGGAGACCGACGCGGGAGCCGTACACGAGCGGACAAGGCAGTTCGTCTACCGCTCGCACTCGCTGGACAAGCCGGAACTGATCGCCAAGGTGCTGCAGGCCGACGGCCGGGGACTGACGATGATCTTCACTCGGACCAAGCGCACGGCACAGAAGGTCGCGGACGACCTCGCCGAGCGCGGGTTCGCCGCAGCGGCCGTGCACGGCGATCTCGGCCAGGGTGCGCGGGAGCAGGCACTACGCGCATTCCGTTCTGGAAAGATCGACGTCCTCGTCGCCACCGACGTCGCGGCCAGAGGCATCGACGTCGACGACGTGACACACGTCATCAACTACCAGACACCCGACGACGAGAAGACCTACGTGCACCGCATCGGCCGCACGGGTCGCGCGGGCAAGACCGGAGTGGCCATCACCCTGGTCGACTGGGACGAGCTCCCACGCTGGAAGCTGATCTCCGACGAGCTGGGTCTCGACATGCCCGAACCGGTCGAGACCTACTCGACCTCCAAGCACCTGTTCGCCGATCTCGGCATTCCCGAAACCGCCACCGGGCGGCTGCCACTGGCCAAGCGCACGCGACAGGGCCTTGCCGCCGAACCGGAGGAAGACCTCGGCGGCAAGCGAGGGAAGAGCCGGTCCGCGAAGTCGACTACCGACCCGGGCACTCGTCGGTCACGGCAGCGCAGGCGCACCAGGGGCGGTGCCACCGCCACGGCGTCGGATGCCGCGGCCTCGGAGCCGGGTGGCACGCAGACCTCGGACAACGGCGGCAGGCCGAAGCGGCGGCGTACCCGCGGCGGCTCGAAGCCCGCGGGTGAGGCGCCCGCGGCAGGCGAGAAGAGCGAAGCGGGCACATCGGAAAGCGGTGAGCGTCCTGCCAGGCGCAGGCGCAGGCGCCGTAGCGGGACTCCCAACACCGCGGAAACACCGGCGAGGGCAGACTGAGCACGTGAACACCTCCCCCGGGCGACGACACGACGAGACCGATGCGCAGGACAGCCAGGCCGCGTTCTCGTCCGGAGCGGAGGACGTGCTCGCGGGCAGCGACACGGCAGGTGATCGGGGGGACGCCTCCGACAGCCGACGTGGCGGCCCCGAGCAGCATGATGGGCAGGCGACGCGGCGTGGGCGCCGGTCACCGTGGAACCGCCCTCGGGACAGGGGTGTCGCCGCCGCGCTGGCGGTGCTCGCCGTGGCCACGGGTGTGCTCGTGTGGTGGTTCAGCGACAGCCGCGCCACCACACAACGAACGGCCGCACCGCCGCCCCCACCACCTGCCGAACCCGCTTCGGTACCCGCCGAGCTGAGTGAGATCTGGCGGGCACCCAGCGACGCCACCACAGCACCGGTCTCCGAAGGCGGGCTGGTGATCACCGCGGCGGACTCGCAGGTCGTGGGCCGCGATCCGGCTACCGGGCAGGCGCGCTGGCGCTACGCCCGTGACCTGCCGCTGTGCACGGTGACGAACGCGTGGTCGAAGGTGCTCGCCGTCTACCGCAAGGACCTCGGGTGCAGCGAGGTCACCCAGCTGGACGCGGGTACGGGCAGGCGCACCGCGCAACGCAACGGCGACGCCGAACTCGGCACCCGCCTCGTCGAGGGGGGCTCCCACGTCACAACCACGGGCGACCACCTGCTCAACACCTGGCGAAACGACCTGGTGAAGAGCATGGAGTACGGCCGGGTTCCCGCGCAGGTGAACCCGGGCCGTCAGCCGCGCACCGAATGTGAGTACGGCACCGTAGCCGCCGCCTCGGGCAAGGTCGGAGTGATCGAGCACTGCCCGGACGAGTCGGGGGCAAGGCTCACCGTGCTCAAGGCCGCGGGCGAGGAGGCCGACAAGCCGGAGCAGGAGTTCAGCGCGCTGCTGCCGGAGTCGTCCGCGACGCTGGTCGCGATGGCGGATGACGCCGTCGCCGTGGCGATGCCCGAACACGGACGGTTGTTCGTCTTCAACGGTGAGGGCAGGCAGACGGCGACGTATCCGCTGGATGTGCCCAGTGCCGAACTGGCGGCGAACCCGCCCGGTGGAGTCGTCGCCACCTCGCAGGGCGGCGACAACGTCTACTGGTTCACCGGCTCCCGCACCGTGGCGCTTTCGGCGGGAACACTGCGACCGCTGTGGACGGTGCACGACACGCTCGGGCCGGGCACCTTGTTCGCGGGCGAGTACGTCGTCCCCATCGAAGGCGGGCTCGCGGTGCTCAACGCCGCCGACGGGACCACGCTGCGGACCGTGCGCGTCGACCGAGGCGGCGGCGACAATACGATCAGGCTCGCGCCGGCGGGTCCGGTGTTGCTGGAACAGCGTGGAGACACGGTGGTGGCGTTGAAGTGAGCGAGGCAGGCCCTTCGCCCGGGCACGGTGCGCCGGAACCAGGGTCGGGCACAGTGCCGAACAGGGCGCCGAACAGGGCGCAAAACAGGGCCCCGAACTGGGCACTGCCCGCCTTCTCCCAACTGTCACCCCACACTGCCCGCCGTATTGAGCTGCCTGGCCCGTACGGGCCGATCGCGGCGCTACAGGGTCCTCAACCGCAACGGCCGATGGCCACCGCGTTGCTGCTGCCCGGCTACACCGGCTCGAAGGAGGATTTCGCCCCGCTGCTGGACGGACTCGCAGCGGGCGGTGTGCTTCCGGTTGCCGTGGATCTGCCCGGCCAGTACGAGTCCCCTGGCCCCGACGACGAGTCGCGCTACCTTCCCGCCGCGCTGGGCGAAGTGGTGACACAGCTGGTGCAGGCACTGCGGGCGGACGGTCCGGTGTTGCTCCTCGGCCATTCCTACGGCGGACTGGTGGCTCGCGGCGCGGTGCTCGCGGGAGCTCCCATCGCGGGACTCACGCTGCTCGGCAGCGGCCCCGCGAAGCTACCGCCGGGGCCACGACTGCGGGCCGTGGAGATGGGCGATCCGCTGCTGCGCGAGCACGGCATCGCGGCCGCGTACACGGTGCGGGAGCGGCTCAGCGAAAGCCTGCCCCGCGCAGCCGAGCCGGAGGCGCTGAAGGCGCTCCTGCGAGAGCGGTTCCTCGCGTCCAGTCCCGCGGGCCTGCTGGGGATGGCGCTCGGCCTGCGCACCGAGCCGGACCGGGTAGCGGAGTTGGCTGCCGTGCTGCGCGAGCGTGGGGTGCCGAGCCAAGTGGTGGCGGGCAGGCACGACGACGCGTGGAGCGTGCCCAGTCAAAGTGAGATGGCGGGCAGGCTCGGGGCCTCGTTCGCGACGGTGGTCAACGCCGCGCACTCCCCCAACGTCGAGAACCCGCCCGTGCTGCTGAAGACCCTGCTGGGCGAGTGGAAGTCCTGGCTCCAGGCCCACTGACCCCTTGGCGCTGCCCACGACCGGGAACCGGACACCGGCCTAACTCCACCAGAACAGCCACAGCACCGCCGCGGCCAGCGCCACCACGGCCAACCCGGCCAGCGCCGCGGTCCGTCCGCGAGCGCGGTCGGCCACACCTTGCGCCACGAGTGCGAGCACGGCACCCGCGACCTGACCCGTGACAGCCAGCGCGCCAGGGCCCGCAGCGCCGGAGGCCCACCCGAACACCTCGGCGGCCAGCACGGCGAGGGCGAGCAGGGCGAGCCCGGCCGCGAGCGATCCGGTGAGCACTCGCCACCACCGGGACGGCCTGCGCGCGTTTTCGCACGCGTTTCGCTCGGGCGGACCTGTCACGTCGCGTTCCACCGTGTCCGTCCCGCGCATCTCACTCCGTCATCGCCCCGTCGCCGCGGGGAGCCAGCAGTTCCCACGGGAGCGCGGCCTGCGCGGCCTGCCTTCCGTCCGCGCAGCTCGGCCGGAAGTCGCACCACGCGCAATGCCGACCGGTTCGCGCCGGGAACACCTCATCAGGGTCACCGCCCTGCGCAAGGGTATCCGTCGCGGTGCGCAGGTCGGTGGTGGTCTCCTCGGCACGGCGAAGCTGGCGGCGAAGGCTGTCGTCGGTGTGTTCGGCGGCCGCGATCGTACCGGACGGCAGGTGATGCAGTTCCACCCGGCGGCACGGCCTTCGTAGCGTGCGCGCCGCCGCCACGGCGTAGAGCGCGAGTGCCTGTGAGGCACGGGCCTCGTACTGGTCGGGCGTACGCCTGCCAGTCTTGTAGTCGATGATGACGAGTTCACCGCCACGGGCGTCGATGCGGTCCGCGCGCCCTTCCACGATCAGCGAGGGTGGCCCCCCTTCGGGCGCCGCGGGCGCGGACACCCAGCGTTCGAGCCCAACCGGATCGCCACTGACGTCGTTGTGCTCGACGTAGTCGGCCACCCAGCGTCGTGCCCGCTCCCGGTACGCCGCCGCCTGCTCCGCGTCGGCGAATCCGCCGTCCTTCCAGTGCTGGGTGACCAGGGCGGCGGCCCGTTCCGGAGTACGCCGCTGGACCGGCAGATCGAACAGTTCACGCAGCGCGGTATGCACCACCGCGCCGAGCGTGCTGTGTGCCCACGGCCCGGTGCGTTGCGGTGTCGGCCGGTCGAGGTAGTTCATCCGGTAGCGGCGAGGACAGTCGTCGAAGGTGGAAAGCCGTGCGGGCGTCACCCTCGTCAAGCGCTTGGGCTGCTCGCCGAAATCGAACCCAAGTTGGCCCATGTGCTCCATCCCGGCGACAGCCTACGCACCCGTCACGACCGCGCCACAAGGGGTGAGCAGCGTGCCACCGACGCCCTTACTCACGGACCCACCCGCACCGTCGAGCCACTCGCCAGCTCCACCAGCCGCTCGAACTCGGCGGTGTCGGTGGTCTCCTGGCCGATCGCAATGCTCTTGTTGCTTCCGTGGTAGTCACTGGAGCCGGTACGGACGAGATCCAGTTCCTTCGCCAGTCCTCGCAGTGCCTCGCGCTGTCGTGGGTCGTGTTCGGGGTGGTCCACCTCGAGGCCTGCGAGACCCCGCCCAGCCAGCATCGCGATCACCTCAGGTGTCACCGTGGGACCACGCGTGGCCGCGAACGCGTGGGCAAGCACGGTGACCCCGCCCGCTTCGGCGATCATGTCGATCGCCGCTTCCACGGGCGTGTCGGCCCTCGGCGCGTAGTAACCACGCCCGTTGCCGAGGTACCTGGCGAACGCCTCGTCGACCGTGCTCACCACGCCCGCTCGCACGAGTGCTCGCGCGAGATGTGGCCTGCCGACCGGGGTGTCGGGGTTCAGCGAACCCAGCACCTCGTCGGGATCGATCGGCAGACCGTCGGCCGCCATCCACTGCGCCATCACCCGGAATCGCCTGAGCCGCTCGAGCCGCAACCGCTGCTGTTCAGCGACGAGTGCGGGCGAGGTGGGGTCGAACAGGTACGCCAGCAGGTGCACGCTGACCGTGCGCCCGTACTCGTCAACCAACTCACACGACAACTCCGCGCCGGGCACGAGCCGCATCCCCGGCGGTAACGCCTGTATCGCGGGTTGCCAGCCTGCCGTGGTGTCGTGGTCGGTCAGCGCGATGACGTCGAGCCCCGCGCCTGCCGCCACGTGGACGAGTTCGGCAGGGCTGTCGGTGCCGTCCGAGACCGCGGAGTGGGTATGCAGGTCGATGCGCACACCATTCATTGTCCAGCGCACCGCCCCGCGCCGGTCAGCGAGCCACGCGCTTGCCTCGGGCCGCCCGCTGCGCCTTGATCATCGAGAAGCGCTCCGCCTGCTTCTGCTTGTCCCCGAACACCAACTCGGAGATGGTGTCGTAGAACTCCTCCGGCTTCGGCAGGTACTCGATGCGGTTGAGTGCCTGGATCTGCCCAGCCGACTCGACGATCATCGTGCCGTAGCCGAGCATGCGGCCCCAGAACGAGCGTTCGTAGGTCAGGTCGGTGACCTTCGTGATCGGCATCATGAGGACCTTCGTGGTCCACACGCCCGTCGTCATCACGAATCGCTTGTCGGTGACCACCAGTCGCTCGACCCACCACTCGATCACCTGGTAGGCGAAGCGCAGGACTACGAACAGGGCCACGTACCAGAGGATGTTCTGCACCGCCCACAGCGCGGGTGGGAGGACGTACGACACCATCACGCAGATCGCGATCAGCGCGATGGCCTCGAACGTTTCCCACACCAGGCAGGCCCAGTGCCGTCGGACTCTGATGACCCTGCGCTCGGTGTCGAGCAGGTACTCGTCTGGGTCGCGTGGCGCGAACATGGTGGCAGACCAGCGTCAATCAGCTGAACACGTTGCTGACGAACGTGATGACAGCCTCGGCGGCGTCGCGCAGCGCGGCGATGATGTTGTTGACGAACCCCGCGGCCTCTCCTGGTCGGGCGATCACGAAGAAGAGGACCAACGCGATACCAGCGATAGTCGCAAGCTTTTTCGCGTTCACAGCGATCAATCCCGTCTCTCGAGTGCAGACCGTTTGGCAGTGGTGCCACTAAGTTTGTACCGCACTGCGCAGTGTTACGGGAGGAAAGTACCGCGCTTGGGTCAGCGGGCTGCGCGAATCACATCACATCACTACACTCCGTGAACCCGATCGGCCACTCGTAGGATCTCTGGCATGGGCACCGTGCGGGCAGTGGGTGGCATCGTGCATGACGAACAAGGCAGGTTGCTGCTCGTCCGTAGGGGAAACGAACCCGCCCGCGGCCGGTGGTCGTTGCCTGGTGGCCGGGTCGAGCCGGGCGAGACCGACTCCGCCGCCGTCGCAAGGGAGTTGCGTGAGGAGACCGGGCTGTCCGTACGGCCGGGAGCGCTGCTGGGCACGCTGCTACGCGGGCCCTACGAGATCTTCGACTACGCGTGCGTGGTGGAGGGCGGGCGGCTGCTCGCGGGCGACGACGCCGACGAGGTGAGGTGGGTGGACACCGAGGCGTTCGAGGAGCTGGCTCGCGCGGGCGTGCTCACCGACGGCCTCCCCGAGCTGCTACGCGCCTGGAACGCGTTGCCGAGGGTGTGAGCCCTCCTGCCAGCCGACGGAACAGCGGCGTCTAGCCCTGCACGCGCGTGTCCCTTCCTGCCCACTCCCGTTCCCGCAACTGGAACTTCTGGATCTTGCCTGTGGAGGTCTTCGGCAGCTCGGCGACGAAGTCGACCGCCTCGGGAACCTTGTAGCGCGCGATCTGCGACCTCACGTGGTCGAGCAACTCCTGCTCGGTCACCGATTCCCCGCTTCTGGTCACGACATAGGCCTTCGGCCGCTCCCCCCACTTGTCGTGGGGAACACCAACCACCGCGACCTCCAGCACGGCCGGGTGCGAGTCGATGGCGGCCTCCACCTCGATCGTGGAGATGTTCTCGCCACCGGAAACGATGATGTCCTTGGCCCTGTCGCGCAGTTCGATGTAGCCGTCCGGGTGCCACACACCCAGGTCACCGGAGTGGAACCAGCCGCCGCGGAAGGCCTTCTCGGTTGCCTCGGGGTCGGCGAAGTACCCGGACATGACGTTGTTGCCGCGCATCACGACCTCACCCATCGTGGTGCCGTCGCGGGGCACGTCGTTCATGTCGTCGTCCACCACGCGGATGCCGTCGGTGACCACCATGCCGACGCCCTGCCGGGCGAGCAGCCTGCTGCGTGACTCCACGTCCAGCTTGGCCCAGCCGTCCTGCCACTCGCAGACCGTGTAGGGCCCGTAGGTTTCGGTCAGCCCGTACACGTGCACCAGCTTGGCCCCCAGCGCCGTCATACGGCTGATGACCGTCGGGCTCGGCGGGGCGCCCGCCGTCGTCACGACCACCTCCTGCGCCAGCGGATGTGCCTGCGGATAGTTGGCGATCGTGTTCAGCACGGTAGGTGCCCCGTTGAGGTGCGTGATGCCCGCCGTGTCCAGCAGTCGCCAGATCTCGGCCGCGTCCACGGCCCGCAGGCACACGTGCGTTCCGCCGATCGCGGTGATAGCCCAGGTGGTGCACCAGCCGTTGCAGTGGAACATCGGCAGCGTCCACAGGTAGCGGGACTCGCTCGTGTGCCTGGAGTGCACGATCTCGGCGAGCGAGTTCAGGTAGGCGCCGCGATGGTGGTACATCACGCCCTTCGGCCTGCCGGTCGTGCCGGAGGTGTAGTTGATCGAGATCGTGTCGCGCTCGTCGTCGACGGCCCACGGCAGCGCCTCATCGGGTTCGGCGGACCCGCGGGCCAGCAGGTCGGCGTAGGAGATGCCGCCCACCGCCACGTCGGCGGCCACCCCCGATGCCGGGTCGGTCACCGTGACGATCTCGCGCACGGAGGGGTCGGCCGGCACCGAGTTGTGCAGTGCCGAGTCCACGATCAGCAGCTTCGCACCGGAGTGCCGCAGGATGTAGTCGATCTCGGCGGGGGCGAGCCGGGTGTTGATGGCCACGAGCGCGCCGCCGGCCAGCGGTACCGCGAAGTGGGCGACGAGCATCTCGGGGATGTTCGGCAGCAGATACGCGACCCGGTCGCCACGCTCGACACCGCTGGCCCGCAGCGCGGAGGCCACCCGCCTCACCTCGGCAGCGAAGTCACGGTAGGTGATCCTGCGATCCCCGTAGGCTATGGCTACCTTGTCGGCGAACACCTCCGCAGAACGTTCCAGGAAGGACAGCGGAGTCAGCGGCGTGTACCAGGTGTCGTTCGTGGCGCCCATCGGACCATCCTGACCAACCGGGCGCGGGGGCCACAACCTCTGGATGGAGACCCGTGGCCTGCCTCAGCTGGCCAGCCAGGTCATCCGCTGACCGTGTGTGGACGCCAGCGCGAGCACCTCCGCCCGCGCGGCGGCCCCGTCCCACCGCACCACCCCGAGCGCCATCTGCCCGCTCAGGCCGTAGGACAGGTCGTCGCGACCGGGCAGCACGTGCCGCAGCGCGCCCTCGTACCCCTCAGCGGTGACCCACCACAGTGGACGCTTGGCGGCGAGCGCGCGCAGCGCGTCGATGAACTCGGTGCGGCGTTGCTCCGGCAGGTAGCCGAGCACGTGGCTGGTGTACACCACCAGCGGCAACTCGGGGGGTACGTGTGCGGCGGCCGATTCGAGGTCGGCCACGGCATCGCCCGCGATCAACTCGGGGCGGTACTTGCGCTGCGCGGCGGCGGCCGTCCGCAGCAGCCGGATGCGCTCCGGCTGGTCGGCCCACACGCACGCCTCCAGCCACGCGAGTTCGTCCTCGTCCGAGACGTCGACCGGAGAGCGATCCAGCCCCACCCTCGCGCCTACCGAGAGCTTCTTCGGAATCTTGGGCAGCACCGCGCCCTTCCCGAGCGAGAGCGCGCAGTGCAGGCCGACCGCCGCCTTCGCGGGCCCGGCGGCCAACTGCTCGCCGCCGTCGCACTGGTAGTGGTAGGAGAACTTGTCCATGCCCAGCAGCAGGCCCGCGCTGCAACCGACCTCGAGCAACCCCACGGGTCCCCGTGCCTGTTTCGCGACGGCCGCCACGGCCGGGTACAGCACCGCGGCCCTGCCGACCTCGTTGGTCTGGGTGAATCTGGACCGCACCAGCTCACGTACCCGGTCGGCACGCTCCAGCAGGAAACTCCTGAACAGTGGCCACGTATCCGCGTCGACCCCGTCCGACCCGCCAAGTGAGGGGTAGTAGCGCGAGAGCGGGTGGATCGGGTCGGCCTGCACGAGCCGGTGAGCGGCCGCAAGCAACAACGTCGGATGCGCGTCGTTGCCCGACGCCGCGGTGAGCAGCGAGGCCACCTCGTCGTCCTCGGCGGCCTTCGCGGCGAGGTGCTCGTACAGCGGCGAGTGCCCCGCCGCCTCGTGTGCGGCGAACCTGCGCAGCCGTCTGCGGACGGCGTCCAGGTCATTCATGTGGGACCGGTCTTCCCGGCTGCTCACCGCCGCGGCTTTCGCCGTAGGAACGCTTGGGCACCATGACCTTCCTCCGGAACGTGCACACGATAGTGCCGTCCTGCTTGTAACCACGCGTCTCGACGTGCACGACACCACGGTCGTCCTTCGACTTCGACGGTGTCTTCTCCAGCACCTCTGTTTCACCGTAGATGGTGTCGCCGTGGAAGGTCGGCTTGACATGCTTGAGCGAGGAGACCTCCAGGTTGGCGATGGCCTTCCCCGACACGTCTGGCACGGACATGCCAAGCAGCAACGAGTAGATGTAGTTGCCGACGACGACGTTCTTTCCGAAGTCGGTGGTCTCACCCGCGTAGTGCGCGTCCATGTGCAGCGGGTGGTGATTCATGGTGAGCAGGCAGAACAGGTGGTCGTCGTACTCGGTGACCGTCTTGCCCGGCCAGTGCTTGTAGACGTCGCCAACCTCGAACTCCTCGAAGTACCGACCGAACTGCACCCGAAAACCTCCTCGCGGCTAACGTCACGACGCCCGCAGGCGATGTGACTGATGTCGAGGAGTACCCTTGACCATTGGCGCCCAGAGCGTCAACGCGAGCAAGACCACGGCCCGAGGAGGTGAGGACGCAGATGAGTAGTGGCGATAGTCCGCTCCCTAGTTCAGCCAGCGTTCCCACCCAAGGGGTCGACCGCTCGCCTTCGCGGTAGTCGGCTGGTCCCGCCGGGACGCTGGCAGTGCCGGGCGGACTCTTTCCGCCTGGCCTCGTCGTCTATGTCAAACGACGCCACAGCCAGGAGATCCCCATGCCTGCGATTCCCTCCCTCGGCAGCCTGCGGGGCAGGGCCGCCACGCGCGCGTCTCGCGCCGTACGGCCGCCTGCCACCACACCCGTATCCGATTACGTCGTGGATTGCGGCGTCTACGTCGATGGGCAACGTCTACCTGGACAGTGGACACACACGGCGGCGATCAAGGAAGTCCGGCGGCGCGGGGAGGGCTTCGTCTGGATCGGCCTGCACGAGCCGGACGACAAGCAGATTCAGGGCGTTGCCGACACGTTCGGCCTGCACGAGCTGGCCGTGGAGGACGCCGTGCACGCGCACCAGCGGCCGAAACTGGAGCGCTACGACGACACGCTCTTCATGGTGTTTCGCACCGTTCGCTATGTCGAGCACGAGTCGCCGACCACGGCGAACGAGATCGTCGAGTCGGGCGAGCTCATGGCGTTCCTCGGCACCGACTTCATCATCACGGTCCGGCACGGCAACCACGCCGGACTGGCGACGCTGCGCAGGGAGTTGGACGCGGACCCGGAACGGCTCGCCCCCGGCCCCGCGTCGGTGTTACACGCCATCGCCGACCACGTCGTCGACCACTTCCTCGACGTCACCGAGCGCATCGAGGACGACATCGACGAGATGGAGACCGAGGTGTTCGCGCCGAGGTCGCGGGTCAGCTCGGAGCAGATCTACCTGTTCAAACGCGAGGTGCTGGAGTTACGCCGCGCGGTGTCTCCACTGGCCGCGCCGCTGCGAAGGCTGGCGGAGGGCTACACCCGGCTGGTGCCTGACGAGGTGCGCTCCTACTTCCGTAACGTGCACGACCACGTCACCACGGTGGCCGAGCGGGTCGCCGCGTTCGACGAATTGCTCACCACCCTCGTCGACGCCACGCTCGGCAAGATCACGCTGCAGTTGAACTCCGACATGCGAAAGATCACGGCATGGGCCGCGATCATCGCGGTGCCGACCGCGCTGGCCGGGATCTACGGCATGAACTTCGACTACATGCCCGAGCTGCACTCCAGATACGGCTATCCGATGATCATCGCGGTCATCCTCGTGATCTGCCTGACGCTGTACCGAATATTCCGCAAGAACCGCTGGCTCTAGCACCACCGAGGTGCCACCCGAAGCCTTGCGACCAAGTCATTTCGCGAACCTTCGATCAGCACGGGAGTGCCGTCATGTCACGAATGCTGACCAACCTGAAGTTCTGGGCCCTCACCGCTACGCTCGCCTGGATCGTGGTCGTGACCGCCGTCATCACGATGAACCCGGAGTACGCGCTCGGCGCGCGATAATGGCGGCGTGCCGAGCATGCTGATGTCGAACCACCACGACCTGCCTGCGGTGGCCGCATGAGTTCCCGCGACACCGGGTTTCCGCGCACCGACGCAGAGCACGACTTCCTGCGTGCACGCAGGCGGCAGGTGCTGTCCCGGCTGGCGAGCTGGTTACGCCGCGAACCCGACGACGTCAACATCACGCTGCCTTTCGACGAGGTGGTGGAGGCACTCGGCCGGGAGAGCGAACGGCGCGTCGGGCTGCGCGTGATTCGGCTGGACTCCGTTGTCGGCAGCGTCGATCGCGGCCGCGATTTCGACCGGCGGTTTCGCCCCACGTCGGCTCGGGTCCGGCAACGCTGGGAGCGGTTGGCGCTTGCCAGCAGGCGAGGGGAAAGCATTCCGCCGATCGAGGTGTACCGGGTGGGCGACCTGCACTTCGTGATCGACGGCCATCACCGCGTCTCGGTGGCCCACGCGCTCGGGTTGGCCTCCATCGACGCCTACGTCACCGAGGTGAGGACCCGGCTGGGCGCCGACGGGATCCGCCACCGGGGCGATTTGATCATCAAGAGCTACCGCAGGCTGTTTCTCGAGCGAGTGCCGTTGAGCGGGCAGGCCGCCGCCGCTGTGCTCGTGTCGGACCCGTGGGACTATGCCGTGCTCGGCGAGCACGTGGAGGCTTGGGGGTTTCGCCTGATGCAGGACGAGGGCCACCTTCTCGACCGGCAGACAGTCGCCGCGCGTTGGTACGAGAACGAGTACCTGCCGGTGGTGAGCATGCTTGCGCAGGCCGACCTGGTGGGCGACCGCACGGAGGCCGAGGCGTACCTGTGGGTGGCCGGTGAGCGTTACCGGCTGATGCGCACCCACCGCTGGGACGACGAGGTGATCGAGGCGCTACGCGCCCCGTCGAAGTGAGGCATCCGCTGCCCGCCGCCGCACGGCGTCCGGGTGATGCCTCGCCAACACCACAACGCCGGCGAACGCGAACGCACCGCTGCAGAGCAGGGTCGCGACGAAGGCGGGTCCCAGCGCCGTCGCCTCGTCGAGCAGCAGGAACCCGATCAGTGTGGCGACCGCCGGGTTCACCAGGGTCTGCGTGCCCACCACCACGTCCGGCGGGCCGCTGGCGTAGCCGAGTTGGACGAGCCAGGACCCGATGAGGAAGGCGACGGCGAGCCCCGCGAGCGAGGCGGGCGGCAGCGCGTCAAGGCCGTCCACCCGCACGTTGTATGCCACATCGCGGACGAGCACCACCACCAGCCCGTAGGCGGCGCCCGCCGCTGCCGCCAGGGACACGCAGCGAACGGTGCCGCTGCCCAAAGCCGCGACAGCCGCCAGTGCGGCTACCGTGAGCCCGACGTACTGGGCGGCCGTCAGCACCGACGCGGGCGGGATGTCGCGCTCGGTCACCACCCCGGCGGTACGCGCCACGAAAACCACGATCGCGGCGGTGGTCGCCGCGACGGCGAGCCAGCCCCGCACGTCCAACTCTGCTGCGTTGAGCAGCGCCACCATAGGCAGCGCGAGCACGACGATGGGTGCCACTACCGAGACGGGCGCGAACGTCAGCGCGAGTACCTGTAGCACCGCGGCCCCGAACAGCACGTAGAAGCCGCGCCGCCAGCGCGGGTTGCTGACCAGCCTGCCCAGCTTGGCCAGTCTCAGCCCGCCGTCCACCGTCTCCTGCCGAACACCGTCGTGCTGGAGTTTGGCGCCGACCGCGCCGCCCGCCGCCCCGATTGTCGCCAGCAGGATGGCGGCGACGATCATCGTGCCACCGCCCGAGGGCGGTCCCGGCTGGCTTGCCGTGCGGCCGACCACGACACCCGCAGCAGCCTGGCCGCCAAAGCCAGCAACGTCGCGAGTTCCAGCGCGAACAGACCACGTTGCACGAGGCCGGAGATCGCGCTGAAGTCGAGCACGCCCGGGAGCTGCCACCACGGCAACAGGTCGGGCAGGCGGGCCACGAGATATGCCGACGCCAGCACTACCCCACCGAGCGCGAGCCGGCGCAACAGCCGCGCGGTGCCCGCCCAGCCGGGTTGCCCGCGCAGCGAGGTGGCCGCCGCGAGGCCGGCGAGTGGCAGTGTGACGAACAGCGATGCGCCCGCGAACTGGTGGATCCAGCCGCTGCCGGTTTCGATGCGTGGGGAGTTGTCGGTGGGGAAGGCCGCGCACAGCAGCAACGCCACACTCCAGCCGATCAGCAGGGCGACCGCACGCGGCCCCAGCCGGACGCGTAGTTGCGCCAACCCGGCGAGAATGGCGAGGGTAGCGGTGGCGACGGCGACGAGCGTGGCGACGAACACCTCGGCCGCTCGCTCGGCGAAGACGTAGTAGCTCACCGCCCGCGAAAGCGGGTCCACCTCGTCATGGAACCGGACGTTGAGATAGGTCATCGCCAGCACGGAGCGACCGAGGATGAGCAGCGACAGCACCGAGAGTGCGCAGGCGAGCGTCGCGAAGGCACCACCCCACCGGGCTTGCGTCCCCTCCGTAACGCCCACCGCCGAACCTCCCCTCCATGAGGCTCCTCACCAGCGTCAACGACGCGATTCTCGCGGGCGTTCCCTTAGAGTTCGCTGAAAACGCGGCATCGCCCACCGGGCAGGAAACGGCCCGGTGGGCGATGCGCCCGCGCCGTCAGCCGGAGTAGGTGAGGTTCTTACCTGAGGAAGGATCGAACAGCTGCAGCTTCTCGGTGTCGAACCACACGTCGAGCTGCTCGTTCTCCCTTGCTCGCGACTCCGAGGAGAGCCTGGTGACGATGGTCGAGCCGGTGCCTGGCACGTCGGTCGCCCCCGCGTCGGCCGCCAGCTCCCGCAACTCGGCCGTGGTGGCCAGCTGCGACTCGACGGTGAAGTACGCGAACTTCTCCGACCCCATCGACTCGAGCACGTCGACCGTGGCGGTGAACGTGGCCCCGGTTCGCTTGTGGGATTCGTCCAGCAGCGCGGCGTCCTCGAAGTGCTCCGGCCGGATACCGGCGATCACTTCGCGGGGCGCGTTCGCGGCCTCGGCAAGCGAGCGCACCCTGTCCGGAAGGGCGACGGTACCCAACGGGCTCTTGAGCGAGCCATCCTCCAGGGTCGCGGGGACGAAGTTCATCGAAGGCGAGCCGATGAACCCCGCCACGAACAGGTTCGCCGGTTGCTCGTAGAGGAACTGCGGTGACCCGATCTGCTGCACGACGCCACCGCGCAGCACCACGACCCTGTCGCCGAGCGTCATCGCCTCGGTCTGGTCGTGGGTGACATAGACCGTCGTGGTGCCGAGCTGCTTTTGCAGCTTCGAGACCGACGTTCGCATCTGACCCCGCAGCTTGGCATCCAGGTTGGACAGTGGTTCGTCCATGAGGAATGCCTTTGGGTTTCGCACGATCGCCCTGCCCATCGCGACGCGCTGCCGCTGCCCGCCGGAGAGGTTGGACGGCTTGCGGTCCAGGTGCTGGGTCAGGTCGAGGATGCTAGCGGCCTCCTCCACCTTGCTGCGCACGGTGGCGTCGTCGACCTTGGCCAGCCGTAGCGGGAACGCCATGTTCTCGCGAACGCTCATGTGCGGATAGAGCGCGTAGGACTGGAACACCATGGCGATGTCGCGGTCCTTGGGCGACTTCTCGTTGGCCCGCTGGCCGTCGATGCGCAGTTCGCCGGAGGAGATGTCCTCAAGCCCGGCGATCATGTTCAGCGCGGTCGACTTCCCGCAGCCGGAGGGACCGACCAGGATGACGAACTCGCCGTCGGCGATCTCGATGTCCATCTCGGACACGGCGAGCGCCCCGTCGGGGTAGCGCTTGGTCACCTTGTCGAGCACGATCTCAGCCATTTGCCTTACCCCTTAACCGCACCGGAGGTCAGCCCCGCGACGATGCGGCGCTGGAAGAACAACACGAACAGGATGATGGGAATGGTGATCACAACGGCGGCGGCCGAGATCGTCCCCGTCGGGTCCTCGAACTGCGAGGTGCCGGTGAAGAACGACAGTGCCGCGGGCACCGTTCGCGACGCCTCGGTGGACGTCAGCGAGATGGCGAACAGGAAGTCGTTCCAGCAGAAGATGAACACCAGGATCGCCGTCGTGAACACGCCCGGCGCGGCCAGCGGGGCGATGACCTTCCAAAACGCCTGCCCCGGCGTGGCCCCGTCCATCTTCGCCGCCTTCTCCAGCTCCCACGGGATCTCGCGGAAGAAGGCCGACAGCGTGTAGATGGCCAGCGGCAACGCGAAAGTGATGTAGGGCAGGATCAGCCCCGGCCAGGTGTCGAACAGCCCCAGCTCCCGCTCGATATTGAACAGCGGCGTGACCAACGAGATCTGCGGGAACATCGCGATCAGCAGCGAAACGCCGATGAGTGCGCGCTTGCCGGGAAAGTCGAGCCTGGCGACCGCGTAGGCGGCCATCATGCCGAGCACTACCGCGATCAGCGTGGCGATGAGCGCGATGCCGATGGAGTTGATCAGTGGACGGACGAACTCGTTGGTCGCGAAGATGTCCGCGTAGTTGTCGAAGGTCCACTCCCTCGGGATGAAGTTGCCGTCGCTGAGCGTCTCCTTAGTCTTGAGCGAAAGCGAGACGATCCACAGCACCGGCACCAGCGCGTAGAGCACGACGATGATGTCGACCAGGGTCCACCTGGCCTTGCGGGCGGTGCTGACCGTACCCATGACTGACGCGGCCATCAGCGCTTCCCTCCGTCGTCGCTACCAGGTGCCGCGGTGCCGAACACCTTGATGAAGATGAACGCGATGATGGCGACGGAGATGAAGATCAGTACCGCCATCGTCGATCCGATACCGAGGTTCAACCCCTTGATCAGGTTGTTGTAGGTCTGCATCGACACCGACGACGTGTCGTTCGACCCTCCGGTGAGCACGAAGATGTTGTCGAAGATCCGGAACGCGTCCAGCGTGCGGAACAGCAGCGCCACCAGGATCGCGGGCTTCATCACCGGAACCATCACCCTGGTGAACCGCTGCCACGCGTTCGCCCCGTCCATGGCCGCGGCCTTCAGCAGATCGTCAGGCACCAGCGCCAGACCAGCCATGAGCAGCAGTGCCATGAAAGGCGTGGTCTTCCAGACCTCCGCCAGAATGATGATCCACAGCGACGGCCACTGCTGGGTGAGCGGCGCGCCCTCGCCCGCCAGCGCGTTGGCCAGGTACCCCGTTTCCGGTGTCCAGGCGTAGAACCACGAGAACGCCGCGACGACCGTGACGATCCCGTACGGCACCAGCGTTACCGTGCGCACCAACCCACGCCCGACGAGAGTGCGGTGCATGATCAGTGCCAGCGTCATGCCAAGCACCAGTTCGATCGCCACCGAAACCACGGTGAGGAACATCGTGGTGCCGAACGCGGTCCACCAGTAGGAGTTGGAAAGCACGGCGACGTAGTTGTCGAGCCCGACGAACTCACGCTCCCCGGGGAAACGCAGGTCATAGCGCTGCAGGGACAACCAGATCGAGTACGCGATCGGGTAGGCGGTGACCGCCACCATCACGATCGCGGCAGGCGCGATGAGCAGCAGGCCGAGTCGCCGCTCAGCCCGCTTGCCCTCGCTCAGCACCGCTTTGGGCGGCTCCTCGGGTAGGGAGGGCGCCTTGGTCAGCGTGTCGCTCATGGGATCACGCCCTTCGAGTCGAGCGCGTCGGTGAGCTCCTGGCGCAGCCGCTCGGCCGTGCGCTGCGGATCAATAGCCGACGGTGGGGACAGCACCTTGGCCATCACCGTGGACAGGTTCTGGTAGGCCGGAGTCAACGGGCGCACGGCGGCGTCCTTCAGCTCATCGCGGATCGTGTCCTTCATCGGGTACTCGGTCGCCATGCTCGGGTTGTTCTCCGGATCGGCTGGCTTGGTCGGATCGAGCGGCGTCGGGTCGTTGTAGACGGACTCGATGGTCGGCGGCACACCGTCCTTCAACGCGGAGAACTTCTGGTTCTCGGCGCTGCGCAAGCACAACGCCGCCTCGAACGCCTCCTGCTTGTGTGGCGAGGCCGAGCTCACCGCGAGGTTGTAACCGCCGATGGTGGTGCGGCCTGAGTCGGGCGAGCCCACGCCCGGATAGGGAGCCCACTTGAAGTGGCGCAACTCGTCCGGTTTCTCGGACGCGTACGCGGCGTAGACGAACGGCCAGTTCAGCTCGAACGCGCCGTTTCCCTGCTGGAAGGCCAGCCGTACCTGGTCTTCCTCCTGGTTGGTGAGCGAGGGGTCGGTGAGTCCCGACGTCGTGACCTCACGCAGGATCTCCAGCGCTCGTACGGCACCGTCGTCCAGCACCACCGACTGGCCGTCCTCGGAAAGGATGCGGCCCCCCGCTGACTCCACGATCGAGTTGTAGGTGACCACGAGCCCCTCGTACTGGGCTCCGGTGAACAGAATCTGGTACGGCTTGCCCTGCTCCTTCAGCCGCCGCGACATTTCCATCATCTCGCCCCAGGTTCGGGGCGGCTGCGGCGTGATGCGGTCGTCGTACCAGAGCAACCGCACGTTGGTGTTCTTCGGTGCCGCGTATAGCTTGCCGTCCCAGATGGCGGTCTCCAGTGGTCCGGTAAGGACATCGCGCTCGGCCTCGGCCTTGTCCGCGCCCGTCCATTCCTCAACCCAGCCCGCCTCGGCGAACTCAGGAACCCAGGTGACGTCCAGACCTAGGACGTCCATCGTCTTGTCCTCGGCCGCCAGCCTTCGAACCATCTGTTCGCGCTGCCCGTCAGCGTCACGGGGCAGCTTGTTGTAGACGATCCGGTAGCGGCCGTCCGCCTGTTCGTTGCACCTGTCCACCACGGTCTGGAAGTTGTCCTCAGGCGCGTAGTAGACGTTGATCTGCTTGCCACCCTCTGAGCCGCAGGCCGTGAGCGCTCCCGCCCCCACGACCGACGCCCCGAGTAGTGCTACGGCGCGGCTGGGCGATCGCCCCCGCCGCGCTCGGACCTTCCCCATCAGGTCTCCCTCCCACCGCGCGACGGCGAGGCGGGTGCACCCCGTCGTGCACGAGAATCAGAGCGCACGGACCAATCCATGCCCGTGACTGGCGCCGTGAAACCTATTCCTGTTGATCACGGCGGCGCAACCGGTTGCCGTGACCGATTCAGCCGAAGGGACGTTAGCTTGCCCCGGAGGAACCCATGGCGAGCTTGGCGAGCAGGTTCCGGCCCTGTTCGGCGTTACGCGGCTGGCACAGCACGTCGTAACGCCCGGCCACGAGCTGGCTGGATGAGGAGAAGTCCCTGCGACCCCTTGTGGAGGCGTAGCTCAGTGCGGCGAACACGGCGCCGAAGAACACACCGGCGATCAGGCCGACGAGCACGGGCGAGTACGACATGCCCTCAGGGCTGGCGAACATGCCCAGCAACAACCCGACGAACAGGCCGAACCACGCACCCGACAGCGCACCGGTGCCAAGCACCTTGCCCCAGGAGAGCCTGCCGATGACGCGCTCAACGAGCATCAGGTCGACGCCGACGATGGTCACGTCCTGCACGGCGAAGTCGTTGTCGGCGAGGTAGTCGACGGCCCGTTGAGCCTCCTCGTAGGTGTCGTAGGAGCCGATCGGCCAGCCCGACGGCGGCGTCGGCAGCCGCGGGAGGCCGGGCGCCTGGCGCCCCGAGAATGGAGTGGTCACGATCATCACCTGTGCCCTGTCCGATGCGCCCTGTGCCGCTCATGGGCGCTTGTACCCATCATCGCATCCTGCCAACACGGACGTAACCACACGAACCCGGCGAGGCGCGACTCGCCGGTGACAGGGCCGCCGGTGGTCAGTTTCGGAGTTTGTACTCGCGCAAGAGTCCTCGGCTGATGATGGTCTTCTGGATCTCGCTGGTGCCCTCACCGATGAGCAGGAACGGGGCCTCCCGCATCAGGCGTTCGATCTCGTACTCCTTGGAATAGCCGTACCCACCATGAATACGAAACGCCTCCTGAGTGACCTCCGCGCAGTACTCACTGGCGATCAACTTCGCCATCCCCGCCTCCACATCATTACGCGCCCCCGCATCCTTCAACCGCGCCGCGTTCACCATCATCAAATGAGCCGCCTCCACCTTCGTGCCCATCTCCGCCAACTTGAACGCGATCGCCTGATGCTGCGCGATCGGCTTACCGAACGTCCGCCGCTGCTGCGCATACTCCACCGCCAACTCAAAGGCCCGCACCGCGATCCCACACGCCCGCGCCGCCACATTCACCCGCCCGACCTCGATCCCGTCCATCATGTGCCCAAACCCCCGACCCGGCACACCCCCCAACACCGCATCCGCCCTCACCCGAAACCCCTCGAAGACCGCCTCGGTGGTGTCCACCCCCTTGTAGCCCATCTTCTCGATCTTGCCCGGGATCGTCAGCCCCGGCGCCACCTCACCAAACCCCTCCGGCTTCTCCACCAGCAGCGTCGTCAGATTCTCATGCGGCTTTTCCGCGCCCTCCTCCGTCCGAACCAACACCGCCACCAGATTCGACGTCCCCCCATTGGTCAACCACATCTTCGACCCATCCACCACGTAGTCGTCCCCGTCCCGCCGGGCCCGGGTCTTGATCGCCGCCACATCCGACCCCAAATCCGGCTCCGACATCGAAAACGCGCCCCGCACCTCACCCGTAGCCATCCGCGGCAACAACCGCGCCTTCTGCTCCGCCGTGCCATACCGCGCCACCATGTGCGCCACGATGAAATGAGTGTTGATCACCCCCGACACACTCATCCACCCCCGCGCGATCTCCTCCACCACCAACG
This sequence comes from Saccharomonospora amisosensis, assembly GCF_011761185.1. Classification (NCBI taxonomy): domain Bacteria; kingdom Bacillati; phylum Actinomycetota; class Actinomycetes; order Pseudonocardiales; family Pseudonocardiaceae; genus Saccharomonospora; species Saccharomonospora amisosensis. The sequence continues at coordinate 4,408,271 of NZ_JAAOYM010000001.1, forward strand.
CATACGTCAACAACGACTCCCCCAGACCCCCGAACTCCTCCGGAATCGTCAACCCGAACAACCCCATCTCCCGCATTCCATCCACAATCTCCGCGGGATAAGCATCCGCACGCTCCAACTCCTGCGCACACGGAATGATCTCCTTGTCCACAAACGAGCGCACCGTGGACAAGATCTCCAGCTGCACATCAGACAAACCAGCAGTCTGCGCAAGGCGGGCCATAACTCTCCCCTTCGTGGCTCGACGCCGGTGTTGGCTGAGTTCCGGCGCTGGTTACCGATGAGTATGGCCTGAGAAGGTGCCGTCTGCGGAGTCCGGGTGGGCAGCGCCACGCTCCGCCTCGGTCTGGTTGCCCCGGTCGAGGAAGCGCAGTAGTTCCACCGGGAACGGCAGCACGAGTGTGGAGTTCTTCTCCGCCGCCACTTCGACGACGGTCTCGAGTAGCCGCAGTTGCAGCGCCGAGGGTGTGTCGGCCATCCGCGCCGCCGCCTGCGAAAGCTTCTCCGACGCCTGGAGCTCGCCGTCGGCCGCGATCACCCTGCCACGCCGCTCGCGTTCAGCCTCCGCCTGCCTCGACATGGCCCGCTTCATCGACTCCGGCAGAGCAACGTACTTGATCTCCACGCGGTCGATGTGGATGCCCCAGCCCAACGCGGGGCTGTCGATCATCAGCTCCAGCCCCTCGTTGAGTCGTTCCCGGTTGGAGAGCAGCTCGTCGAGTACGCTCTCGCCGATGATGCGGCGCAGGCTGGCCTGCGCCACCTGCAGCATGGCGAACCGGTAGTTCTCGACACCGACGATGGCCTGCACAGGGTCGATCACCTTGAAGTACACCACCGCGTCGACACGGACGGTGACATTGTCCTTGGTGATCCCGTCCTGCGCCGGAACCGGGAGCGTCACGATCTGCATGTTCACCTTCCGCATCCGGTCGATGCCCGGAAGGATCATGGAAAGCCCCGGTTCACGCGGTGCGCGGTGCACCCGACCGAACCGGAACACCAGACCGCGCTCGTACTGTTTGACAATCCGCACGCTCGCCGCCAGACCGACGGCTCCGACGGCGGCCACCGCGATCAAGATTTCGATCAACATGGCGAACTCCCGGCAAGGGAAAGGCCTATCGAACGATGCTACCCCGGGGCGACCGGGTGCGTGGTGGTCGAAATCCCGCCGTGACCTGTGCATGCCGGCGCACTTCGGTGCCTGCTGCCGTTGACCACGCCCGTGACCTGAAGCTCGTCGGCGGGCGAGGCGGACCCTGCTTGCCTAGTCTGGGCCCATGGCGGCCGTCAACCGGGTTTTCGCGGCTCAGCTGGCGAGACTGCCGGTATTCGGCCCCGACGGCGAGTCGATCGGCAAGGTCCGCGACATCGTGGCGGGCCTACGGCTGGACCAGCTGCCTCCCCGCGTGCTCGGGCTGGTCGTGGAGCTGTCGACCCGGCGCAGGGTATTCGTACCGATGCTGCGGGTGACCTCGATTGAGCCCAGCGCGGTCACGCTCTCGACAGGTTCGGTCAACATGCGCCGCTTCCACCAACGACCCAACGAGGTGCTGGTGCTCGGCCAGCTGTTCGATGCCCGGGCGACGCTGCGGTCGGACGGGAGCAGGGTCACGGTTGTGGACGCCGCCATGGAGCCCACCCGCACCAGGGATTGGGTTCTCAGCAAACTGGCGATCAGGGAGCGCGGCGGAATTGGCCTGACCAGGCGACGCTCGTCGATGCGGGTGGTGGCATGGAACGAGGTGTCCGGGCTCGGACTGACCGACCTCACCGGCCAGGCGCAGGGCGCCGCGCAGTTGCTGATGCTGTTCGACACGATGCGAGCGGTCGACGTCGCAGCGACTCTGCGTGATCTGCCGATGAAGCGCAGGCACGAGGTGGTCGACGCGATGGACGACGAGCGGCTGGCCGACGTGCTGGAGGAACTGCCCGAGGACGACCAACGCGAACTGGTCGCCTACCTAGCCGACGAGCGTGCCGCCGACGTACTCGAGGCGATGGATCCCGACGACGCCGCGGACCTGCTCTCCGAACTGGCTCCCGATGATCAGGGCAGGCTGCTCGGCCTGATGCACCCGGAGGAGTCCGAGCCGGTGAAGCGGCTGCTGGAGTACTCCTCGGACACGGCGGGCGGGTTGATGACCTCCGAGCCGGTGGTGCTGACGCCGGACGCGACGGTGGCGGAAGCGCTGGCTCACATCCGCAACCCCGACCTCACCACGCCGCTGGCCAGCATGGTTTTCGTGTGTCGCCCGCCGAGCGCGACCCCGACCGGACGCTACATCGGCTGTGTGCACTTCCAGCGGCTGCTCAGGGAACCGCCCGCGGATCTGGTCGCCGCCGCGGCCGACACCGATCTGCCCACGCTCAGCCCTTCGGCGTCGCTGACCGAGGTGACCCGATATTTCGCCGCCTACAACCTGGCGTGCGCCCCCGTCGTTGATGCCGACGAGCACCTCGTGGGCGCCGTGACGGTCGACGACGTGCTCGATCACCTGCTGCCCGAGGGTTGGCGGGAGACCGGGCTGTACGACATGGGCACAGGTTGACGCCTCGAGCGTCGCATCAGAGGAGGACGAACCATGCCGGAACTGCTGGCTCGCAGGCGGTTGGACCAACCACGCCAGCCACGACGCTTCGTCGTGCGCGTCGATCCGGAACTGGTCGGCCGGTTCTCCGAGCGGCTGGCGAGGTTCATCGGCACCGGCAAGTACCTGTTCTGGCAGACGGTCGTGGTGATCGTCTGGATCGCGCTGAACCTCTCCGCCGCGTCGCTGCGCTGGGACCCGTACCCGTTCATCCTGCTCAACTTGGCGTTCTCCACGCAGGCGGCCTATGCGGCGCCGCTCATTCTGCTCGCGCAGAACAGGCAGGACGACCGGGACCGGGTCTCGCTGGAAGAGGACCGGATGCGAGCCGCGCAAACCAAGGCGGACACCGAGTACCTCGCTCGCGAACTGGCCGGACTGCGGCTGGCGATCGGTGAGGTGGTCACGAGGGACTATCTGCGCGTCGAGCTGGAGAAGTTGCGAGAGGATCTCCAGCAGGGGGCACGTAGCATGAGTACAGCAACCGCAACCGCCAGCGACAGAAGGTCGGTGTCCGAGCAGTGACCACCACGCAACAGACCCCCAGCGTCGACGACGTACGCGGCGCGCTGAACAAGGTCAAGGACCCCGAGATCCACAAGCCGATCACCGAGCTCGGCATGGTCAAGGACATCACGGTAGGCGAGGACGGCGTCGTGACCGTGGCGGTCTACCTGACGGTGGCAGGCTGCCCGCTGAAGGAAACCATCACGCGGGACACCACCGCTGCCGTGCAGGAACTGCCTGGCGTGCGCGAGGTACACGTCGAGCTGGATGTGATGAGCGAGGAGCAACGCACCGAGCTGCGCAAGCGCTTGCGGGGCGACGCGGAGGAACCGGTCATCCCGTTCGCCCAACCCGGCTCGCTGACCAGGGTGTACTGCGTGGCCTCCGGCAAGGGTGGCGTTGGCAAGTCCAGTGTGACGGTGAACCTCGCCGTTGCCATGGCCGAGCGCGGGCTTTCGGTCGGTGTGGTTGACGCCGACATCTACGGGCACTCCGTGCCCCGCATGCTCGGAGCCGACGAGAAGCCCACCAAGGTCGAGAAGATGATCATGCCGCCGCAGGCGCACGGTGTGAGGGTCATCTCGATCGGCATGTTCACCCCCGGCAACACCCCGGTGGTGTGGCGCGGCCCGATGCTGCACCGCGCACTGCAGCAGTTCCTCGCCGACGTCTTCTGGGGCGACCTCGACATCCTGCTGCTGGACCTGCCGCCGGGCACCGGTGACATCGCCATCTCCGTGGCCCAGCTCGTGCCGAACGCCGAGATCCTCGTGGTCACCACCCCGCAGCAGGCCGCGGCCGAGGTCGCGGAGCGTGCGGGGGCGATCGCACTGCAAACCCGCCAGCGCGTCGCGGGCGTGATCGAGAACATGTCATGGTTCGAGGCACCCGACGGCTCCCGCATGGAGATCTTCGGCTCCGGTGGTGGGCAGACCGTCGCCGAGTCGCTTTCGAAGTCGGTGGGTGCTGAGGTTCCGCTGCTCGGTCAGGTGCCACTCGACCCGCGACTGCGCGAGCAGGGCGACGCCGGCACCCCGCTGGTGCTCGCCGAGCCCGACGCGCCCGCGAGCAAAGTGCTCCGGCAGGCTGCCGAGAAGCTATCGGTACGCGCTCGCGGCCTGGCCGGGATGATGCTGAACGTGACCCCGGCGGGCCGCTGACCCGCCACTACACACTCGCGAGTCCCCCGCTCTCGCCCGCGAGTTCTGCGCTCCTGCCCGCGAGTTCTGCACTCTCGTCTGCGAGTTCTGCGCTGGCGGGTGTGGCCGAGCCATTGGATGACCGGTGGTCGGGGTTTCCACGGTGCGGCATGCCCGTTTGGATCAACACCACCCACCTGACGTGCCATGCGGTGTTCGGGCGGAGCGCAGAACTCGCGGGCAGGAGCGGGGGACTCGCGGGCAGGAGCGGGGGACTCGCGGGCAGGAGCGGGGGACTCGCGGGTGGTCAGGTGGCGTCGGGGTCGATCGGTGGCCTCTCTCCCGGCTGCAGCGGTTCCGACTTCGGCTGCGGGACGGCCGGGTAGCCGTTCGGCTTGGCTGACCCGTTGGCAGGCTCGGTCGTGCCGTTGCCGTTGCCGTTGCCGTTGAACGAGTTGAGGCCGAGCGGGTCGGGGTCACCGTCGAACAGGTGCTGGGTCACCGCCCGCTTGGGGTCGAAGCTACGCAGCGTACGCAGATCCTCGATCGGCTTACGGAACTCGTCGAACTCCGGGCCCATCTCGTCGCGCAACTGCTGGCGCGCTCCGGTGGCGAAATCCCGCATCTTTCGCACGTTCCTGCCGAGCCATGCCGCAGCTTCGGGCAGCCGCTCCGGGCCAAGAATGAACAGGCCCGCGATGATCAAAACCAGGATCTCGCCCCAGCCGATGCTGTCGAACACCTGCCAACCTCCGCCTCACGCCCCGGGTCGGACCAGCTTACCCGGTCAGTCTGAACCCAAGGTGACGTCGACCGTAAGGGGTCTGCCCTGTCGCACCAGCCGCACCGGAACAACCTGGCCGACCTCGTGCTGGCGAACCGCCACGGTGAGCTCGGCCGCGTTGCGCACCTGCCGGTCACCAACCTTGGTGATCACGTCACCCTCGGTGATCCCCGCCTTCGCCGCCGGACCGCCCTGCACCACGTTGCGGACCTGAGCACCCTGCGAGGTGTTGGCCGAGACGGACGCCGCGTTCACCCCCAGTTCGGCGTGCTTGACCTCACCGTCGCGCACCAGCGCCTCGCTGATCCTGATCGCCTGGTCGATCGGGATCGCGAACCCGAGGCCGATGCTGCCGCCCTCGCCCGCGCTGCCGACGGTGCGGATCATCGAGTTGATGCCGACCAGCGCACCCGTTGAATCGACGAGCGCGCCGCCGGAGTTGCCGGGGTTGATGGCCGCATCAGTCTGGATCGCGTCGTAGGTGACGGCCGGTTCGCCGTTCTCGCCGGGCGCGGTGACAGGTCGGTTGAGCGCGCTGACAATCCCCTCTGTGACCGTGTTCGCCAGGCCGAACGGAGAGCCGACCGCGATCACCGAGTCACCGGGCGCGAGGTCGGCCGACCTGCCGATCTCGATGACGACGGGGTTGGCCACGTTGACCTTCAGCACCGCGAGGTCGGTCTTCGGATCGGTGCCCACCACCTGTGCCGGCGCGCGAGTGCCGTCGATGAACACCGCCATGATCTTGGCCTGCTCATCGCGCCGTGCCGCCGACACCACGTGGTTGTTGGTCAGCACGTAGCCCTGTTTGTCGATGACCACGCCGGAGCCGACGCCACCGGTCTGGCCGGACTCCACCTCGATCGACACGACGGCAGGCGCAACCCGTCCCGCGACGCCGGCAACCGAGCCCGCTGGGCGTTCCTTGCCCGCCTGTGCCTCGGCGACGTTCAACTCACCGGTGAGCGAGTCACCCGCGCTGGCTACCGCCCAGCCGACCAACCCGCCTGCCGCGCCCACCAGCAGCGCCACGACACCGAGCAACGCCAGGGCGGTGGGCTTGACCCTGCGGCCGAACAGCACCTCGGGCAGGCTCAGCAGCGGTCCGCGAGGCCGCTCCTCGTCGTCGACGTCATCGTCATCGCGCAGCGCGGGCCCGCCGAGCACGGCAGGCGCGCCGGGATCGCGCCACGGGTCGTTCGCCGACGACCACAACGGCTCGGAGTCGCCTGCGCGCGGACCCGAGCCGTTGTCGTCCGGGGGACGCTGCAGCACGACGTCAGCCGCGTCCTGCGGCCTGCCGAAGGCCTCGACCAGCGACTCCGGCGGTGCCGCCCGCGGGGGCTGGTCACCGTTTCGATTACTGGTATCGGGAACGTAGAGCCTGTCAAACGGCCCGGCCACGCCACGGGGCCTGCCGAACGCGGCGGCCAGCGCGGGATCGACCGGCGGACGCGCGACAGGGCGTGGCTGTAGCCGCTGCTCCCGCTCGCCCGGCTCCTCCTGGTGCGCGTTGCGTGGCTCGTTCATTCTTCCCCGGCTAGACGGCTGAAGCGATCACTCGGCGCGACCATACGCCAAGCCTAGAACCTCGATATTGCCGTCGGCTCGGTGAAGTCAGCGTGGGCCATACACGCCAGCGGTGGGCGCCTTGGCCGCGGCGGTGGTTGCGGCAGTCGTCGTGCTCGCGGACACCGTCGTGCTCGGGGTGGCAGCCGGCGCGTTCGCGCGCAACTGGGCACGCAGTACACCGGTCGATGGCATGCCTGGCCGGTCACCACCGACCTCGGCCGTACCGCCGCCTGGAGCACCGACACTAGAGGTGGCGACCAGCGCCAGGGCACTCAGCACGAGACCGGAAACCACGACACCCGCGCCCTGTGCGGCGCGGCGGCGCGCCGAGCCGAGCCGTTCGCCGCTGCCGAGCACGTTCGGCGAGGTGCCCAGCGGGGCCGAGTCACCGAGCCCACCGGAGGCAAACCCGTCCCGCAGTCCGGCGACACGTTCCGGCCGCTGCACGGCCACCAACTGGCCGTCCACGGAGATTGCGAGGCTGTCCGGCGCCGTGGGCAGCTCCGTGCGCTGCGGGATCGAGCGCAAGCTCGCGAGGAACCCGGCGGAGATCGCCGGGGAACCTGCTCTGCGGACGGCGCTGCTGGCCGCGCGTTGAGCGGCCACCTCGGCCGCGCAGACCGCGCAGCGGGCGATGTGGGTCGCGGCGCGCTCGTGAGCGCCGAGTGACAACTCCTTGTCCACGAACGCGACCACGGCGTCCGGTAACAGGTGCGACTCGGGGAGCCCCCATCCCCGGTGTTCGCTCATACCTGAGCCTCCTGGGTCAGCGCGCGGCGACGCTCGAGTGAAGCCTTGAGCGCCTGGCGGCCACGGTGAATCCGGCTGCGCACGGTGCCGAGCTTAACGCCGAGCGTCGCACCGATCTCCTCGTACGAGAGTCCTTCCACATCGCAGAGCACAACGGCCGCCCTGAACTCGGGCGGAAGCTCGTCCAGAGCCGCCTGCAGGTCCGGGTCCAGATGCGTGTCGGAATAGACCTGCTCTGGACTCGGGTCGTCGCCGACGATCCGGTCGGTGTCCTCCGGCAGTCCCTCCATCCGCACCCGGGCACGGCGACGCGCCATGTCGAGGAACAGGTTCGTGGTAATGCGGTGCAGCCAGCCCTCGAAGGTTCCTGGCTTGTACGACGCGAGGAAGCGGAACACCCGGATGAAGGTCTCCTGGGTGATGTCCTCGGCGTCGTGGGTGTTGCCGGTGAGTCGGTAGGCCAGCCGGTACACCCGATCGGCGTGCTCGCGGACAACCTCGTCCCAGGACGGTGGTGTCCAACCAAGTTCGCCTTCCACCGGCAACGTCGCTGTCTGCGTGCTGTCGTACGGCAGCGGAGGCACCTCCATCGGCCTGTCCCCTCTTGTACTCCGCCAACGCAGCGGATGTGCCGGGTGTTCCCGTTCGGGAGCCTTAAGTCTCACCCCTGTGCCTATGGTTCTAGTGAGACCAGCCTGAGAGCAGACTGAGAACAAGTGAGCGAGCGTGGTTGCCCCTGTGGGGTACCTGGCCACGCTAACCTCAGCGCGTGAACTCCGAGACGCACGTCACCGGCCTGGTTGACCTCGGCGACTTCGTCGAGAGCTACGTCCCCGATGACGACGTCTTGGCCGCGGCGAGGATGCGTGCGGGCGAGTTGGGCTGCCCTCCGGTGTCCTGCGGAGTGGGCGCCGCGTTGAGCTTCCTCGCCGCCACCTTGCAGGCGCGGGCGGTCGTGGAGATCGGGACGGGCGCCGGGGTCAGTGGGTTGTGCCTGCTACGGGGCATGGCTTCCGACGGCGTGCTGACCTCGATCGATCTGGAGCCGGAGTTCCACCGCTACGCCCGCAGGACGTTCCTCGACGCCGGATTCGCGGCAGGGCGGATGCGGCTCATCATGGGCCGCGCACTGGACGTGCTGCCCCGGCTGACCTCCGGTGGCTACGACCTGGTGTTCGCCGACGCCGCCAGGCTGGAGTACCCGAGCTACTTCGAGGTGGGAGTCGAGTTGCTGCGGCCGGGCGGGGTGATCGTGTTCCACAACATGCTGGCGGGCGGCAGGGTCGGTGACCACGCCCGGCGCGACCCGGAACTACTGGCGCTGCGGGAGGTGGCTCGCGCGTTACGGGAGGACGAGCGGCTACTGCCGGTGTTCATCCCGCTGGGCAGCGGCTTGCTGGCGGCTGCCGTCGCGGGTTCGTGAGCGGGATGCCGTCCGGCCGCCTCCGGCAGGTCGCGTGGACGGCGAGCGCGGCCAGTCCCAGCCACAGCGCTACACCGGCGACCAGCCAGGCCCAGCCTGCTTGGCCGTAGACAGCGGTTCCCGCGGTGCCACCGAAGCTGCTGCCCAGGTAGTAGGCGAGGGTGTACAGGCTCGCCGCCGGGCCGCGCGCCCACTGCGGGGCCTCGGCGGCGGCCCAACCGTTGGCGACGGCGTGGGCGGCGAAGAATCCGCCGGTGAGCACGACGAAACCGGCTACGACGAGCGGTAACGAATCGGCGACGGTGAGAGCGGCGCCCACTGCCGTGACCAGCAACGCGATCAGCAGGCAACGGCGGCGGCCGAATCTGACGGCGAGGCGGCCCACAGTCGCCGACGACACCGCACCCATGGCGTAGGCGAGGAACACCAGTGACGCGAGCGCGGGCGGCAGCGAGAGCGGTTCGCTGGTGAGCCGGAACCCGGCGGCGTTGTACAGGGCGACGAACGAGCCCATCGCCAGCAACGCCACCGCGTACTGCGCCAGCAGCACCGGCTTGCGAAGCGCCGAGGCCATACCCGCGAAAACCCCGCGCGACCTGGCACGCAGTTCCCTCGGCGTACCGGACCGGCCTCGCCCATCGCGGTGCCCATCGCGATGGGCCCGGCGGGGCAGGGTGACCGCGGTGAGGAGTGCGCAAAGCAGCGACAGCGCGGCGACGAAGGCCAGCGCGCCACGCCAACCGAACACCTCGGACGTGACACCACCGGCCAGCCTGCCGAGCATGCCGCCTACGGTGTTCCCTGCGATCATGGCCCCTACCGCTGCGGTCACACCGGCGCCGCCGAGCAGCTCGACAAGGTAGGCGGCCGCGACACCGGGGAAACCCGCGATCGCCACACCCTGCAACGCCCTGAGCACGAGCAGCGCCTCATACGAACCCGCGAGCGGCAGCGCGAGGCCGAGCAGCGCCGAACACAACGTCGAGGCGAGAATCACGCCTCGCCGACCGACGAATTCCGAAAGCACACCGATCGGCACCACCGCCACCGCGAGGGCGCCCGTAGCGACGCTGACCGTGAGGGAGGCGCTCGCCGGATCGAGCGCGAACGCCTCCGCCAGCCAAGGCAGCAGCGGCTGTGGAGCGTAGAGCAGGGCGAACGAACAGATCCCCGCCGCGGCGACCGCGATGGTGACCCGGAGGGAGACGGACTGGGGTGGTGCGGCTGTAGCCACGGCTGCCGACGCTAGAGCGGACTGATCAATACGTCTAATACGAAGCAGCCGCATAATCGATGATGTGGTGAATGATTCCGCGAACGCGCCGCTCATGACGGCACTGGCGGGTAACGCGGCGCTGTTGCGGGTGCTGAAGCTCACCGGCAACGTCACCCGAGCGGCCGAGGAACTCGGTATCCCGCAGCCGACCGCCAGCAGGCGCATCGCCGCGCTGGGTCAGGCGCTCGGGGCTCCGCTGACCGTTCCCGAGGGGCGGGGTGTGCGCCTCACCCGGGCGGGCAGGCTGCTCGCCGACGCAGCCGAGCGCGCCGTCGACCTGCTCAGCGACGGGGTGCGCAGGGCGAGCGAGGAGATCGATCCGGAACGCGGGCACGTGGTGCTGGGTTTCCTGCACCTGCTCGGCCGCTCGCTCGTGCCTTCGCTGCTCGCCGACTTCAGGGCGAACCACCGGCACGTGCGGTTCAGCCTCGTGCAGGGCTCACGGCAGGACGTGGTGGATCGGCTTCGCGGCGGCAGCGTCGATCTCGCCCTGATCGCGCCACCACCCGCCGAGCCAGGCCTTGCCTCCGCATCGCTGGCCGAGCAGGAACTGTTCGTTTCCGTACCCAACGGGCACCGGCTCGCGGCGCGTGGTCGCGTGCGGATCACCGACCTGAGGCACGAGGTGTTCGTGATGCTGGAACACGGCTACGGGCTGCGCCAGATCACCGACGAGCTGTGCGCCGGCGCCGGGTTCCTGCCCGACGTCGCGTTCGAGGGTCAGGAGTCCGATACCGTGCGCGGGCTGGTCGCGGCCGGGTTGGGGATCGCGCTGCTGCCCAAGTTCCAGCCCGGCTCCCCTTCCGGTGTCACCGAACTGCCGCTCGACCCGCCGGTGACGCGCACGCTTGGGCTGGTCTGGCCTGCCTCGCCGCCGTTGCCACCCGCTGTCGCCGCGTTCCGCGACTTCGTGCTCGGCAGGCCCGTTCAGGCGTAGGAGGCAGCGAGTTCGACGAGGGTGCGCGTGGCGAATCCGGTGCCGCCGGGCACCACCTCGTCGTAGTTCTTGTCCGAGCGCGCGGGGCCCGCGATGTCCAGGTGCGCCCACGGCAGCCCACCCGCGAACTCCCGCAGGAACAGCGCTGCCACGATGCCGCCGGGACCGGGCGGAACCTGCCGCACGTCGGCGATGTCGCTTCGCACGTCACTGGCGTGGTCGTCGGGAAGCGGCATCCGCCACCACGCCTCCCCTACCCGCTCGCCCGCGGCCCGCAGCCGCAGTGCCAGGTCGTCGTCGCTGGCGAACAGTCCTCCGGTTCGCAGACCGAGCGCGATCTTCATCGCGCCGGTCAACGTGGCGACGTCCACGACGAGGTCCGGGGAGAAGCGCGAGGTGCCGTAGGCGAGCGCGTCGGCGAGCACCATCCTGCCCTCCGCGTCGGTGTTGGTCACCTCGGTGGTGCGCCCGCCGTAGTGCCGCACGACGTCACCTGGCCGGTACGCCGAGCCGGAAATGAGGTTCTCGGCTGCGGGAACCAGCGCGGTAACGCGCACCCGGAGCCGCAGCGTCGCGATGGCACGCATCGCCGCCAGCACGGCGCCGCCGCCGGACATGTCGGTGCGCATCACCTGCATGCCTTCCGCGGGCTTCACCGAGATCCCGCCGGTGTCGAAGGTGATGCCCTTGCCGACGAACAGCAGATGTGCCGTGGCCCCGCGAGGCCGGTACACCGCCTCGATCAACCGCGGTGGACTCGCGGAACCGCCGCCGACTGCGAGCATCCCGCCGAATCCACGCTCGGCCAGCCACCGCTCGTCACGCACGGTGACCGTGAGTCCGGGCAGGTCGGCGGTGAGCCGCTGGGCCGTGTTGGCGAGCCAGGCCGGGTTCTTGACGTTGGAAGGGGTGTTGGCGAGGTCGCGAGCGAGCGCGGTCGCCCGCGCCAGCTCGCACGCCCTGCTCACCGCCTCCGTATACGGCTGCGTGGCGTCAGCCGTTGGCGCCACCAGCCGTACCTTGCGCACACCCGTAGCGCCGTTGTCCATGCTCACCCGGTACCGGTAGCCCCCGAGCAGCACACCGGTGGCGAACTGGCCGTAGAGGTCGGGGCCCGCCTGCGGCGGCAGCTCGACCTGCACCGTGACCGGGCCTCGCCTGCCTGCCGCGTCGCCGCCCTGGCCCGCGTCGGCCGTCGCCGCGCGGGCGAACGCGGCGCCTGCCGCGCGGTAGTCCCTGGCGGTCCCTTCGCCGACCCCGACGAGCCACCGCGGCCCTTCGGGGCCGGCTAGCGGGCTGACCTCCGCTGCCTTGCCCGTGGCCCGCAGGCGGTTCATAACCTCGGTGTACTCGGTTTCGGCCCCGGAAGGGACCACTACCGCGAGAGCGACCCCACGGCGGGCGGCACCTACCACCTCCACATCGGTCAGGTGGGTGGGGATGGAGGGCAGCGGGGAGCGCGCCATCGACGGCCTCCAGGCACAGTCAGGTGGAGCCAGCCCGAACTGAGGTCAACGCTGGCGGGCGGTCAATGAGGGAACGGTCAGCTGGTGGCCTCCTGAAGGGCCGCACCGAGATCCTTGGCCTCCTCGGCCGACAGCTCGACGACGAGTCGCCCACCACCCTCGAGTGGTACGCGCATCACGAGGCCCCGCCCCTCCTTAGTCACCTCGAGGGGACCATCTCCGGTCCGGGGCTTCATGGCCGCCATAGCGTGCTCCCTCCGTCTGAACCAGCGCGCCCGGGTCGCGCTCGCCAAAGCAACCGGGTCAATCGCCATTGTCCCCCATCGGCAGTCGGCCGCGAACGCGGACCGATCTTAGCGCCGGCACATCGCCGCTGGTATGCGGCTCACGGGCCTGTCAGACTCTCGGGGCAACGCCGACGACGAAGGGTTTTACCAGTGACCACAGAGGACGTGCTACGGCGCGAGGACGCCGACGGGGTGCGCACCCTGACGCTCAACCGGCCGAAGGCGTACAACTCACTCACCGTGGAACTGAAGGAGTCGCTGCTGCGGGAGCTGCGGCAGGCGGCGAGCGATGACGAGGTCAGGGCACTGGTGCTCACCGGAGCAGGCAAGGCGTTCTGCGCGGGGCAGGACCTCAAGGAGCACATCGGCAAGCTGCGCGCCGGTGACGACTCGCCGCTGCGGACGGTGTCGCAGCACTACAACCCGATCATCAAAACGATCGTGGACATGCCCAAGCCGGTGATCGCCGCCGTCAACGGGCCCGCCGCCGGGGCCGGTGCCGCACTCGCCTACGCCGCCGACGTGCGCATAGCGGCGAGCTCGGCGAACTTCATGATGGCCTTCGCCAAAGTTGGCCTCGGACCGGACTCGGGTGCGTCGTGGACGCTGCAACGACTCATCGGGTACGGCCGCGCGCTTGAGCTCATGCTGCTGGCCCGCACCGTCGAAAGCGAGGAAGCGCTGCGCATCGGGCTGGTCGGCGAGGTGGTGGCCGACGAGAACCTCGCCGCGCGGGCGCACGAGTTGGCCGCCGGGCTGGCGGCCGGTCCGACGGCGGCCTACTCCTCGATCAAGTCCACGATGGCGACGGCGGCGCGCAGCACGCTCGACGAGGCACTGGCCGAGGAGGACGCGGGCCAGGCCAGGCTGGGCGCCACCGCCGACCATGCCGAGGCGGTGGCCGCGTTCGTGGACAAACGCCCGCCCAACTTCAGGGGCAGGTAGCTCAGCGGGCAGCGGCGCGGAAGCAGCCTTCGACGTGGTCGTCGACCATGCCGACGGCCTGCATCATCGCGTAACACGTGGTGGGCCCGACGAAGGCGAAGCCGCGCTTCTTCAACTCCCGCGCCATCGCCTTCGACTCCGGGGTCGTGGCAGGCACCTCAGCCATCGAGCGTGGCCGCCTCCGCGTCCCGGAGGGCGGCGCGAACGACCACAGCAGCTCGTCGAGCGGGACGTCCAGGGCGACCACCGCTCTGGCGTTGGTGACGGTGGCCCTGATCTTCGCCCGGTTGCGCACGATGGACGCATCCGCAAGCAGTCGGTCGACGTCGTCGCCGGTGAAGGAGGCGATGCGCTCGGGGTCGAACCCGGCGAAGGCGCTGCGGAAGCTCTCGCGCTTGCGCAGGATCGTCAACCACGAAAGACCGGACTGGAACGCCTCCAGTGAGAGCCGTTCGAACAGCTGGCGTTGTCCACGCAGCACCACTCCCCATTCCTCGTCGTGGTAGGCGGCGTAGTCGGGTGCCGAGTTGCCCCATGAACAGCGGGCCACCCCGTCGGCGCCGAGCAGTTCGCGGTTCACTGGCCCACCACGTAGGACTCGGCGAAGCGGGCGAAGTTGCGCATCGAATGCCGCAGGCCGAGGGCGAACACCGGTCGCGCCACCGGCCAGCCGAGCCTGCCGAAGATGCCGAACGGCGGCGTCAGGTGCTCCGACCAGATGAACACCGACCGCTGTGCACCCCTGGCCTGCACATGAAAGGAACCGGTACCGCGCACGACGGACCCGAGGTGCCGCATCGTGCAGCGCACCGGCGGCTCCCAGCTGGTGATCTCCATCTGGTCCTTCACCCCGATGCCCGCCACACCCGTGAACGCCTCGATGCGGGAGCCGACGCTGCGGCCGTTACCGGACACCACGCGAACCTCGGTTCCCAGCATCCAGCGGCCCTGCTGGTTCCAGTCGGTCAGCGCCAGCCAGGTCGTGCCCGCGGGCGCCCCGACCTCCACCGAGGCCACGAGGTCGCTCATCGTGCGGCCCCTCGGGTCCGTTCGGCCAGCTCGGCCTCCAATTCGACCACTTTGGCTCGCAGGTCGTCGAGTTCGACGCCCAGCCGGTTGAGCACCCAGTCGACCTCGGCCATCTTGTAGCCGCGCAGCACGAGCTGGAACTTCACGCTCCTGATGTCATCGCCGGTGATGTCCTGCGCGGGTAGCCGCGTCGGCGAACTGCCAGGCGCCAGCGGGGCGAGCTCCTCGCCACGGCCGAACACGACGGCCGCGACCAGGAACACCACGGCCGCCACTAGCAGCATCACCAACAGGTAGATGAGCGCGGTGGTCACAGCACGATCGTGACATACGCCGCCACCTCACGTGCGCGTCGCCAGCACCTCGCGCATCGGAGGCCGGTCGAGTACGGGCACCTGCTTGACGTCCGCCACCCACTGGCCCGCGACCTGCACGAACTGGGTCAGTTCCTCGGCACCCCGTTCTGCGACACCGCACCGGTCGAGCGCGGTGCTCAGGATCTGCCGTGCCATCACGCC
Organism: Saccharomonospora amisosensis; assembly: GCF_011761185.1. NCBI lineage: Bacteria > Bacillati > Actinomycetota > Actinomycetes > Pseudonocardiales > Pseudonocardiaceae > Saccharomonospora > Saccharomonospora amisosensis. The sequence goes on from NZ_JAAOYM010000001.1 coordinate 4,423,498, forward strand.
CAGTTGCAGCAACGAGCGGTTGCGGTGCTTGCGCACACCGAGGTTCACCTGTGCGAGTGCGTCGAGTCCGTACCGGGCCTCGGCGTCGAGCAGCAACCCGATCTCCACGCCGTAGCCCGTGGCGAACGGGACCGATTCCAGCAGCCGCCTCGTCGCCGCGTACTCGCCGCCGAGCGGCTGCACCAGCCAGGAAAGCGACGGCCGCAGCGCGGCCAGTAGCGGCCGGGCCAGCAGCTCGGTGACCCTGCCTCCGCCGGTGCCGAACTCGTCGGTCTCCAGCCGAAGCGGCCTGCGGTAGAAGCCCTTGACCAGCTCGACACCGGACGCGCACAGCAGCGGGCCCAGCAGCGACGGCACGAACTCAGGATCGGGCTCGACCAGGTCGGAGTCGAGAAAGACGATCAGTTCACCCGAGGTGGCGGCCAGCGAGCGCCACAGCACCTCGCCCTTACCCGGCAGCGGTTCCCAGTCCTGCAGCACGTCCTCGCGGTGGACCACCTTCGCACCGGCTTGCGCCGCGACGACCGCGGTGCCGTCGGTGGACCCGGAGTCGATCACCACCAGCTCGTCGACGAGCGACCCCAGCAGCGGGCGCACCGATGCCACCACGTCGCCGACGGTCGCCTCCTCGTTCAGCGCGGGCAGCACGACCGACACGGTCCGCGAGCCCTTGGCGCGCAACAGCTCCTCGGGCTTCCACGTCGGCGACTGCCAGGTGCGCCTCGCGAACCACTGCTCGTTCACTCGGCGACTCAGTCCGCCCACTTGTCGACCGGCCGGGCATCGTGCCGGGCGAAGGCGTCGAGCAGCGCCTCGGCGTCGGTTTCGATGGTCAGCAGCTCCCGGCTGGCCCGGTTCAGGAACCCCTCGTCGACCATGTGCTGGATGAAGCCGCGCAACTCGCGGTAGTAGCCGCGCACGTCAAGCAGGCCGACGGGTTTGGCGTGCAGCCCCAGCTGGGCCCAGGTCCACACCTCGAACAGCTCCTCAAGCGTGCCGGCGCCGCCCGGCAGCGCCACGAAGCCGTCCGAAAGCGCCGCCATCATCGCCTTGCGCTCGTGCATGTCCTCCACGACGTGTAGCTGGGTGAGCCCGGCGTGTGCGATCTCCTCCCGCATCAGGTGCTTGGGAATCACACCGATCACCTCGCCACCCGCGGCGAGTGTGGCGTCGGCGACCACCCCCATGAGTCCCACCTGGCCGCCGCCGTAGACGACGCCGATGCCCCGCCGTGCCAGCAGCCCGCCGAGCGCGGCGGCGTCGTCGGCGTAGCCGGGCTCGGCACCTTTCGACGACCCGCAGAAGACACAGAGCCGATCCACTAGTGCGTGTCCTCCCAGGCCTTGTACGCCTCCAGCACCACGCCGACCGCGTCGTCGATGTCGTCGGTGACGTGCAGCAAAGCCGCGTCCCGGTCGCCGATCTTTCCTTCCGACAGCACCGTTCCGCGCACCCAGTCGTAGAGCCCGCCCCAGTAGGCCGACCCGAACAGCACCACCGGGAACTTCGTCACCTTCTTGGTCTGCACGAGCGTGAGCGCCTCGAACAGCTCGTCCAGCGTGCCGAAACCGCCAGGCAGGCAGATGAAGGCCTGCGCGTACTTGACGAACATGGTCTTGCGCGTGAAGAAGTAGCGGAAGTTCACGCCGAGATCGACCCACGGGTTGAGTCCCTGCTCGAACGGCAGCTCGATCCCGAGACCGATGGACAGCCCGCCAGCTTCCGACGCACCCCGGTTCACCGCCTCCATCGAGCCGGGCCCGCCGCCGGTGATGGCCGCGAAACCAGCGTTGGCGAGCGCGCCACCGATGTCGCGGCCCAACTGGTACTCGGGGTGGTCGCGCGGCGTGCGTGCGGAACCGAACACCGTCACCGCCCTCGGCACCTCGGCCAGCGCGCCGAACCCCTCTACGAACTCCGCCTGTATCCGCAGCACCCGCCACGGGTCGGTGTGCACCCAGTCGCTCGGGCCCCTCGAGTCGAGCAGGCGTTGGTCGGTGGTGGTGTCCTCGGCCTGCCGTCCCCTGCGCAGCACGACCGGCCCTCGGTGGCGCTCGGGTGGGTGTTCGTTGTCGCCTCGGACATCGCGCGTCGCCTCGCTCACAGCGCCAAGCGTAGAGTCATGCCGACAGGAACGACCTCAGTACCTCGAACACCGAGGAGATCTCGCAGGCGGCGACGTGTTCCTGCCTGGTGTGCGCGAGCGTCGGGTCACCGGGGCCGAGGTTCACTGCGGGCATGCCGAGCGCGGCGAACCGCGCCACGTCGGTCCAGCCGAGTTTCGGCGCCACCCTCCCGCCCGCGGCGGCGACGAGCTCGGCAGCGGCTGGAGCGGACAGTCCCGGCAGCGCCCCCGCCGAGCTGTCCACCACGGTCAGGTCGAAGCCGTCGAACACCTCCGCCAGGTGCGCGCGCGCCTGCTCGACGCCGCGATCGGGGGCGAAGCGGTGGTTCACGGCCAGCACGGCGCTGTCCGGAACCACGTTGCCCGACACCCCGCCCGACACCCGCACCGCCTGCAACCCCTCGCGGTAGGTGAGCCCGTCGATCTCCACCTCGCGCGGCCGGTACTCGGCGAGCCTGCGCAGCGGTTCGGCGAGGGTGTGGATGGCGTTGACACCCATCCAGGCCCGTGCGGTGTGCGCCCGCCTGCCCTCGGCCCGCAACTCGACCCGCATGGTGCCCTGGCACCCCGCCTCGATCACACCGTTGGACGGCTCGCCGACCACGGCAAGGTCACCCCGCAACCACTGGGGCAGCTCCCGCTCGATTCGGCCGAGCCCGTTGCGGGCGGCCTCGACCTCCTCGCAGTCGTAGAAGACGAACGTCAGGTCGTGCCTCGGCTCGGTGAGGGTCGCCGCCAGGTGCAGCAGCACCGCATCGCCGCCCTTCATGTCCACCGTGCCCAGCCCGTGCAGCACCTGCTCCGCGCCGGAACCGGTGCGCGTCAGCGGAAGGTTGTCGTTGACCGGCACCGTGTCGAGGTGCCCGGCGAGCACCACGCGGCTCGGCCTGCCCAGCGACGTCCTCGCCAGCACGGCATCGCCGTGGCGGACCACCTCCAGGTGCGGCGCCTGCGCGCGCAGCGCCGCCTCCACCGCGTCGGCGATCTCGGCCTCGGCACCGGAGACGCTGGCGATGTTCACCAGCGCCTCGGTGAGATCGACGGGGTCGGCACGCAAGTCGAGTGAGGGCATGTCCGAACCGTAGCGCGGGGGTGCGTACGGTGTTGCCGTGCGCATGACAGTTGCCACGGCCGCCGTTGTCGCGGCGTTGCTGACGATCGCGGGTTGTTCCCGCGAAGCGGGCCCCATGCCCGAACAGCAGCCGCAGGACCCCGGACCAGGGGCGCTCACGGTCAAGTTGAACGCGCTCAGCGCCGATGAGTGCTTCCGGTCTCCGGAGTCGGTGCCCGCGCCCAACTGTGAGAAGTACGTGACCCAGGTGGCCAGCGTTCCCGAAACGGCGCGGCGCTTCGTCGACGCGGCGGGCAGCCAGCTCAACCGCGCGGCGAACGAACTCGCGTCGGGTATCGCCGCCTACCGCGACAACGGGTGCGCCCAGGGTGGCGGCCAGTCGTGTTCGACCGCGCTCACCGACATCGCGACCGCTCTGGAGGCGGTGCGGCGGGAGGTGTCGGCCCTGCCGGACGTGACGACACGGCCGAGCTGAGCAACGGCTACCGTAGCGGCCGTGAGCGAGCAGACCCCCAACCCAGATACGACCGGCGCGACCGGCGTCGGCCTTGCCACCGTGACAGGCGACGGGACCGTCCTCGACACCTGGTTCCCTCACCCGAAGCTGACGGCCGCGGCCTCGGGCGGCACCGAGCGGCTGACCGAGGCACAGGCCGAGGAACTGCTCGGGGATTCGGTTTCGGCGCTGCTCGGCCAGGACAGCGACCGAGGCGTCGAGGTGGTGGCCGTGCGCACCTCGATCGCCTCGCTTTCGCAGCCCCCTGCCGACGCCCACGACGTCTACCTGCGGCTGCACCTGCTCTCCCACCGGCTGGTCCGCCCGCACGGGCAGAACCTCGACGGAGTGTTCGGCCTGCTGTCCAACGTCGTGTGGACCAACCACGGCCCGTGCCCCGTTGAGGGCTTCGAGACGGCCAGGATGCGGCTGCGGGCGCGCGGCCAGGTGACGGTGTACGGCGTCGACAAGTTCCCTCGCATGGTGGACTACGTGGTGCCCTCCGGGGTGCGGATCGCTGATGCGGACCGGGTGCGCCTCGGTGCTCACCTGGCGAGCGGCTCCACCGTGATGCACGAGGGATTCGTGAACTTCAACGCGGGCACGCTGGGCGCCTCGATGGTGGAGGGCCGGATCTCGGCCGGAGTCGTGGTCGGCGACGGAACCGACATCGGCGGCGGCGCCTCGATCATGGGCACCCTCTCCGGTGGCGGCAAGGAAGTGATCTCGATCGGCGAGCGCTGCTTGATCGGCGCCAACGGCGGTGTCGGCATCTCGCTCGGCGACGACTGTGTTGTCGAGGCAGGCCTCTACATCACGGCGGGCACGAAGGTCAACGTAGAAGGCAAGTCGGTGAAGGCAAGGGAGCTGTCCGGCCTCTCCGGTGCGCTGTTGCGCCGCAACTCGACCACGGGCGCCGTCGAGGTCGTATCCCGTGCGGGCGCTGGTGTCGAGCTGAACGCCGCCCTGCACGCCAACGACTGACCGGGGCCGCCCGCTAGGCCTCGGCGAGCCGAGCGGCCGCGGCTTCGACCCGCTCGTCGGTGGCCGTCAGCGCGATACGCACGTGCTGGCGGCCCTTCGGGCCGTAGAAGGAGCCGGGCGCGACGAGGATGCCGTGCTGGGCGAACCAGTCCACGCTCGCCAGTGCGTCCTCGTCCCGGGTAGCCCACAGGTAAAGGCCCGCCTCGGAGTAGTCGATGCGGAATCCCACCTTCTCCAGCGCCGAGCGCAATACGGCGCGCCGGTTAGCGTAGCGTTCCCGCTGCCCGCGCAGCGCGGTGTCGTCGCGCAGCGCCACGGTCATCGCCTCCTGCACCGGCCTCGGCACGATCATCCCCGCATGCTTGCGCACGGCCAGCAGGTCACGCACGAGCGCGGGGTCGCCGGTGACGAAACCCGCACGGTAGCTGGCCAGGTTCGCCGACTTCGACAACGAATGAACGGCGAGCAGGCCGTCCATGCGTCCACCGTGGACATCGGGATGCAGTATCGAGATGGGTTCGCTCTCCCAGCCGAGCGCGAGGTAACACTCGTCGGAGACGACGATCGTGCCGCGCTCGCGTGCCCACTGGACCACCTTGCGCAGGTGTTCGAGGCCGAGCACTCGCCCCGTCGGATTGGACGGCGAGTTCAGCCACAGCAGCGCGGGCCTGCCGGGGCCGACGGCGGTCACCCCGTCCGAGCGCAGCACCGAAGCGCCTGCCAGCAGGGCGCCCACCTCGTAGGTGGGGTAGGCGAGCTCGGGGATGACCACCATCGAGCCCGGCTTCACGCCAAGCAGTGTCGGCAGCCACGCGACCAGTTCTTTCGACCCGATCGTGGGAAGCACGGCATCCGGGTCGATCCCCTCGACGCCATGCCTACGGCCCAACGCCTCCACAGCGGCCGATCGCAACGCGGCCGTGCCGTGGGTGGTCGGGTAACCGGGGATCTGCGACACCGAGGCCAGTGCCTCGCGCACGGGTTCGGGCACCGGGTCGACCGGTGTCCCGACGGACAGGTCGACGATGCCGCCGGGATGAGCCCGCGCGCGCCGGCTCTGCTCGGCCAGCGAGTCCCAGGGGAAGTCGGGCAGCCGCGAGCGGGTCATTCGCCCTGCGGGGGCAGGTCCTTGATCCACTGCGGGTCGTGAGCCGTCTTACCGACCTTGGACGCCCCGCCGGGAGAGCCGAGCTCGTCGAAGAAGTCGACGTTGGCCTTGGTGTAGGCGCTCCACTCGTCCGGCACGTCGTCCTCGTAGTAGATCGCTTCCACCGGACAGACCGGCTCGCAGGCTCCGCAGTCGACACACTCGTCGGGGTGGATGTAGAGCATCCGCTCGCCCTCATAGATGCAGTCGACGGGGCACTCGTCGATGCATGCCTTGTCGAGCACGTCGACGCAGGGCTCGGCGATCACATAGGTCACTGCGCTCTCCTGCTGGTGGTTTCAGTCCGGCTGGTTGCCGGACACTACGCTGTCTCGCCACGCATCCTAAGCCGAGGGCCCCTGTCGGGGAGGGAAGCGTTTGTCACCGGTAATCACGAATCGCGGCCTCGATTCGGCCGGTTCGGTGCCGGGCTCAGCCGTGGGTTCCGGCTCGTTGTCGACGGCCCTGGCGAAGCTGTCGGAGATTTCCCGCACCAGGTCGGCGTTGTGGCGATCGTCCTTGCGCGCGATACTCATCGGCCCTCCTTACTGGGCTTTTGATACCAATCTAGTCGTGAACGGGGCCGAGCACATCGAACACGCATGCGCCGACGCATGGCAGGCGCTGATCGAGCGAAGGCTCGGCGAGTGGCGGTTGCGGGCCGCGGCGGATCGGGTCGGCACCGAGCGGGTTCCCTTCACCGCCCGCGCCAACAGCGCTCTGGCCGTCGGCGACCCGGGAATCGCGATCACCAGCGCACTCGACGAAGTATGTGAGTTCGCCCACGAGCAACGCATCGAGCCTGTGGTGCAGGTTGTCCACGGCGATCCGGTGGAGTCCGAGTTGCTGCGGTCGGGATGGCGGCCGTATCACGAGCACGCGGTCGGTTGCGAGGTATCGGTCCTGGTCGGGCCGACCGGGCAAGGCGGCGAGGCAGGCGATGAGCGGATACGGATGTTGGACGCGCCGACGGCGGGCTGGTGGGAGCTCACGGTGGACTCGCCTCTGCCAACGACCGCACAGCGACATGTGCTGACCAGCGGTGACCGTGTTGGTTTCGGGGTGGCAGAGCACCAAGCAGGCACAGTGGCGGCGGTGCGCGGCGCCGTGGTCGGCGACCTGCTGCACGTCGCGCGGCTGGCGGTGCGGCAGCGGCTGCGCAGGCGCGGTATCGCGGGCGGACTCATGCGGCGGGTTTCGGCATGGGGGTCCGAACACGGCACTACTCGATGCGTTCTACAGGTCGCTGTCGGTAACAACGGTGCGCTGGCGTTGTACCAGCGCCTGGGATTCCGCGAGCACCACCGTTACCGCTACTGGGTTCCTGGCACGCCGTGGCAGGATCGGGCCCCGTGAAGGTTGTCGTTGTAGTGGGCGGCGTCGGCGGGGCGCGTTTTCTGCTCGGAGTCAAGGCCGCGCTCGGGCTGCCACCGGTGGGCGAGGGCGAGTCACCTCACCAGGTCACCGCGATCGTCAACACCGGTGACGACGTGTGGATGCACGGCCTGCGTGTCTGCCCGGACCTGGACACGTGCATGTACACCCTCGGCGGCGGGATCGACCCCGACCGGGGGTGGGGGCACGCGGGCGAGACCTGGACGGTCAAGGCCGAACTCCAGGCCTACGGTGCTGAGCCCACGTGGTTCTCGCTCGGCGACAAGGACATCGCCACGCACCTGGTCCGCACCCGCATGCTCCGCGCCGGTTACCCGCTCTCGGCGGTGACCGAGGCGCTGTGCGATCGGTGGCGCCCTGGGGCGAGGCTGCTTCCGATGGCCGACGACCGGGTGGAGACCCACGTGGTCGTGGACGACCCGGACGTGCCAGGACAGCGCAAGGCGCTGCACTTCCAGGAATGGTGGGTGCGCTACCGCGCTTCGCTTCGAGCGCACTCGATCGTTCCCGTCGGCGCAGAGGAGGCCACCCCGGCTCCCGGTGTGCTCGAGGCGATCGCTGAAGCCGATGCCGTGCTGTTCGCGCCTTCGAACCCGGTGGTCTCGGTCGGCACCGTGCTGTCGGTTCCCGGGGTGCGGGAGGCGCTGCGCAAGACCGAGGCCGGGATCGTCGGCGTCTCACCGATCATCGGCGGCAGGCCGCTGCGCGGGATGGCCGACGCGTGCCTCACCGCGATCGGCGTGGACACCTCGGCGGAAGCCGTGGGCAGGCTCTACGGGTCGAGACACACGTCGGAGGAAGGGCTGCTTGACGGGTGGCTGGTACACGAGGGCGAGTCGGTCGACGTGCCGGGAGTGGCGGTCAGGGCCGTTCCGCTGCTGATGTCCGGCGTCGACGCGACGGTGAAGATGGCACTTGCCGCGCTGGACTTGTCTGGAGTGGACGTTGACTGACCATGCGGCGCCAAGGCTGGAGATCATGCCGGTCGAGGGATTGCCCGAGTTCCGGCCGGGCGACGATCTCACGGGCGCCATCGCACGGCAGGCACCCTGGTTACGCTCGGGCGACATCGTGGTGGTCACCAGCAAGGTCGTCTCGAAGGTCGAGGGCAGGCTGGTCACCGTGCCGACCGATCCCGAGGAACGCGACGCCGCGAGACGCGCCCTTATCGACGAGGAGTCGGTGCGGGTCATCGCCCGCATGGGCCGCACGCTGATCACCGAGAACCCGCTGGGGATCGTGCAGGCGGCCTCGGGCGTGGACGCCTCCAACGTCGCGGGCGACGCGATCGCACTGCTGCCCACCGACCCGGACGCATCGGCCGCGGCGCTGCGAGCAGGGTTGCGCGAACGGCTCGGCGTCGAGGTCGCCGTGGTCGTCACCGACACGATGGGCAGGGCCTGGCGGCTCGGCCAGACCGACTTCGCGATCGGGTCATCGGGCCTTCGGGTGCTGCATTCCTACGCCGGAGCCGTGGACGGGCAGGGCAACGAGCTGGCCGTCACCGAGGTCGCGGTGGCCGACGAGGTGGCGGCTGCGGCGGACCTGGTGAAGGGCAAGCTCGGTGGCACACCGGTCGCGGTCGTTCGCGGCCTGGCCGTAGGCGACGGCACCGCCACGGCCCGCGATCTGGTGCGGCCGGTTGAGGAGGACCTGTTCCGGCTCGGCACAGCGGAGGCCATCGCGCAGGGACATCGCGAGGCGGTGCTGCTGCGCCGGTCGGTTCGGGAGTTCACCGACGAACCGGTTGACCCGGAACTGGTGCGCGCAGCCGTGGCGGCTGCGCTCACCGCGCCCGCGCCACACCACACCCGGCCGGTGCGGTTCGGCTGGCTACGCAACCGTGGGCAACGGGACAAGTTGCTTGAGGCGATGCGGGACGCCTGGCGGGCGGACCTGATCGGCGACGGCTTCACCGACGAGCAGATCGCCAAGCGGCTGCGCAGGGGCGATGTGCTGTTCGAGGCACCCGAGGTGGTTGTGCCGTTCCTGGTACCGGAGGGCGCCCACAACTATCCGGACCAGCGGCGCAACGCCTGTGAGCACACGATGTTCACCGTCGCCGGTGGCGCGGCGGTGCAGAACCTGCTGGTGGCTCTCGCGGCCGAGGGCCTCGGCTCGTGCTGGATCTCCTCGACGATCTTCGCCCCGGAAGTGGTTCGAACCACACTGGGACTGGACTCGTCGTGGCAACCGCTCGGTGCGGTCGCCATCGGGCACCATGCCGGGCCACGACACCCGCGCGAGCCACGCGAACTGGACGAGGGCCTGATCGAATGGTGAGCGCACTACACATCAACGCCACCGCGGCCCTGCGGGCGTGGCGGCCCTACGAGGCCGCGCAGGAGTCACTGCGGCAGAGCTACCTCGGCTTTCTCGCGGCGCGGGAGGACGCCTGTGAGCGGTCGTGCGCCCCAGGGCACCTGACCGCCTCGGCTGTGGTGTTGGACGAGCCGGGCGAGCGGGTGCTGCTTACCCTGCATCCCCGGGTCGGCAGGTGGCTTCAGCTTGGAGGTCACTGCGAACCGGAGGACTCCTCGCTGGCGGATGCCGCGCTGCGGGAGGCGCGCGAGGAGTCCGGCATTGAGGAGCTGACGCTGGACCCAGAGCCCGTTCGTCTCGAGGTGCACCCGATCACGTGCTCGCTGGGCGCCCCGACCCGGCACTTCGACGTGCAGTTCGTGGTGCGGGCTCCACGGGAAGCGCAGCCGGTGGCAAGCGACGAGTCGGACGACCTGCGCTGGTGGCCGGTACACGCGTTGCCCGAGGGCACAGAGGAGCTCACGGAGTTGATCGCGGCGGCGCTCGATCGCCGCCGCACCGGCTTGACTTCGCCGCGGCCACCGCGTCACCTTGGCTGACACAACGAACGGCACAACCCGGGGGGTTGCAGGTGACCTCGTACGCAGCGGAGGGTCGTCGGGCCCCGTTCGCGACCGGAACGAGGGTCCAACCATGATCGTCAAGATCGACCCGGCGGCGAAAACCCCGCCGTACGAGCAGGTCCGCTCCATCCTCGCCAGGCAGATCAACGACGGCACGCTCGCGGTGGGCAGCAAGCTGCCGACGGTTCGGCAGTTGGCGACCGACCTCGGGATCGCTCCCAACACGATCGCGCGGGCCTACCGGGAACTGGAGGAGGCCGGACTCATCGAGACCAGGGGCCGCGCCGGCAGTTTCGTGGGCTCCTCCGGCGACGAGAGCAGGCAACGAGCACGCGAGGCCGCCGCCCGGTACGCCGCCACCACTCGCGGCCTCGGGCTGTCCGGCCGGGAAGCACTCGCCATCGTCAGCGCCGCACTCGAAGAACCGTCCCGGTAGGTCTCACGGCACCTGGAACTCGGAGTCGCGCAGGTCGGTGATCGCCATGTGCCCGGGCGCGTGTCCGATCGCGAAGGGCGGTTTGGAACGCATCACGGCCGCCTGCGGCGTCACCCCGCACGCCCAGAACACCGGGACCTCACCGGGCCGAATCTCCACGGCGTCTCCGAAGTCGGGGCAGGCGAGGTCGTCGATGCCGAGCAGGCCGGGAGCTCCGACGTGGACGGGAGCACCGTGCACGGCCGGGTAACGCGAGGTCACCCGCACCGCCGTTGGCACGAGCTCGGCCGGGACGGGGCGCATCGACACCACGAGTGGGCCCGACAGCGCCCCGGCTGGCCTGCACTCCCGGTTCGTGCGGTACATCGGCACGTTGGTCCCCATGTCGATGTGCCGCACCGGCACCCCGGCCTGCTGCAACGCCGCCTCGAAGGTGAAGCTGCACCCGATGAGGAACGACACGAGGTCGTCACGCCACAGCGAGGTGACCTCCGTGCGCTCGTCCACCAGTTGCCCTTCCCGGTAGACGCGGTAGCCAGGCAGGTCGGTGCGCAGGTCCCCGGCGAAGACGGAAGCGCTGGTCTGTCCCGGCTCGGTCACGTCGAGCACCGGGCACGCCTTCGGGTTGCGCTGGGCGAACAACAGGAAGTCGTAGGCGTGCTCGCGGGGCAGACTCAGCAGGTTGGCCTGTGTCCATCCCGGGCAGTAACCGGACGTCGGCACCCGCAGGCCCGCCCTGAACTTCTGTCTGGCTTCGGCAGGCGAAAGCATCACGGCCTCATCTTCTTCTCTACCCTCTCCTCTTCAGCAGTGTGAATCGCAGCCGCATCCCTGGACGGGCTTGCGCCGCCTTGTCGACGTCGGCGGCCACGACCACGGCGATAACCGGGTAGCCGCCCGTCACCGGGTGGTCGGCGAGGAAGAGCGTCGGCCTGCTCGAGGGCGGCACCTGCAGTGCGCCCGCCACCATGCCTTCGCTGGGCAACTCTTCGTCGCGCACCCTTGGCAGTGCGGGCCCGTCGAGCCGGATGCCGACCCGGTTGCTCTGTGCTGTCACCTCGTACCGAGAGCCGAGGAGGGTGGCGAGCGCGCCTTCGGCGAACCAGTCGTCCCTCGGACCCGCCATCACGCCCAGCATCAGTTCGTCGGCGGGTGGCTCACGAACGGGGGCGAAGCCGATGGGCGGCCACTCCGAGGGCGGTGGCCCGACCGGCAGCACCGTGCCCGCCCGCAGCGGTTCGGGGCCGAGCCCCGCGAGCACGTCGGTCGAACGCGAACCCAGCACCGGCTCGACGGCGACGCCGCCGCGCACTGCCACGTAGTTGCGCAGGCCCTTGCTCGTCATGCCCAGCCGCAGCACCGAACCCGACGGCACCCGCAGCACGGTGTTGGTCGCCGCACCCCTGCCGTCGATGGACACAGGGCAGGTCGCCCCGGTGATCACCACGGTGAGGTCACGCAATGCCCGCGCGGCGAATCCCCCCAAGGTCACCTCGACGGCCGCCGCGTCCTCCTCGTTGCCCGCCAGCCGGTTGGCCAGCCGTAACGCGCCGCGGTCGGCCGCGCCGGAAACGCCGACCCCGATGGCAGCGAGGCCGGGGCGCCCGAGATCCTGGACCGTCGCGAGCAGCCCCGGCTCGAGCACCTCCAACCCGTGGTTCACGCGACCTCCTGGAACCTGACTCGAACGCCGGGACGCAGCAACGCGGGTGGGTCCCGGTCGACGCGCCACATCTCCAACTCGGTACGCCCGATGAGTTGCCACCCGCCGGGTGACTCGCGGGGGTAGACGCCACTGAAGGCGCCCGCGAGTGCGACGGCGCCCGAGGGCACCCGCGTGCGCGATTCCGTGCGCCTCGGCACCTCCAGCCGGTTGGAGTCGCAGGTGAGATACCCGAACCCGGGGGCGAACCCACCGAAGGCGACCGTCCACTCGACGCCGGTGTGTTCCGCGATCACCTGCCGGGGCGTGAGGCCCGTCAGTCGGGCGACCTCGTCCAGGTCCTCACCGTCGTAGCTGACCGGGATAACCAGCGACTCGCTGTCGTGCGAGGTCGTCTCCGCGGGGCGGACCCGCCGCACGACCTGCTCGATCTCCGCCACGTCGGCGCGGAGCGGGTCAAGCCGCAGCAGCAGCGTTCTCGCGGCCGGGACGAGATCGAGCACCCCAGGTGGCGGCGCTTCGCGCAGCGCCGCATGCAGCCTCCGCACCTCGTCGAGATCGTCGAGTTCGACGAGCAGTCCCGAATCAGCACACGGCAAAACACGCATAGCCAACTCCACAGTCTCGCGATCCAGCTCAGCCGCGGCTCGGCACCCTTCCGGCCGGGTGGACCGAACCGAGCGGGGCACCACCCGTCGCGACGACACGAAGCGTGTTCGTCTCCTTCACGATGGGACCTCCCGTTTGGATGTGGTGCACAACGAACGGTACAGAGTTGTTGAACAATCCTGCAAGACTCTTGTCGAACTCGCATGTAAGCTGCGAACGACAGCCGATCGGAGGGGTGCATGACTGCCACAGACCCGTGGGTGGACCTCCTCGCGGGCGACCGCTCGCTGCTGGACCGCACCAGCACCGCCGAGCGAGTGGCCGACGTGCTGCGCCAACGCATCATCGAGGGCGGCCTGCCACCCGGCACCCGGCTGTCGGAGGAGAACGCGGGTCGCGCCCTGTCGGTATCACGCAACACTCTCCGCGAGGCGTTCCGGCTGCTGGTGCACGAACGGCTGCTTGTCCACGAGTTCCACCGCGGGGTGTTCGTCCGGGTGCTCAGCGCCGAAGACGTGGTGGACCTCTACCGCATCCGGCGAATGCTGGAGACGAGCGCGGTGCGCCACGCGGACAGCGCTGGTCCGGCCCGGCTTGCCGCGCTCGACCAGGCGGTGAGCGCGGGCGAGTTGGCCTCCCAGGAGCAGCGCTGGCTCGACGTGGGCACCGCCAACATGCGTTTCCACCAGGCCATCGCGGGGTTGGCGGAAAGCCCGAGGGTGGATGAGATCATGGGACAACTACTCGCCGAACTGCGGCTGGCTTTCCACGTCATGTCCCGGCCACGCGAGTTCCACGAGCCCTACCTCGAACTCAACCGCACCATCACGGAGCTGATCGGGCAGGGTCGGCTCGCCGAGGCCGAGGCAAGGCTGGCCGAGTACTTCGACGTCGCCCAGGAACAGCTGGTGGACGCCTACCGTCAGATCGCGCGGTAGTCCCTGACGGCGTGCCTCGGGCCGAACCTGGGACGGGAGAACCCGGCCGCCTCCAGGTAGCGCACGGCGCGCTGCCGCTGCGGGAAATACGGCGCGAGCACGGCGTGCATTCCTTCGTCGTCCAGCTCCCGGCCGAGCAGCGCGTGGCCGACGATCGCGGGAACGTGGAAGTCACCGAAACTGACCGCGTCCGGATCGCCCCACGCCCGCTGCGCGATCTCCGCGGCGGTCCAGACACCGATTCCCGGTACCTGCCGTAGCAGCGCCCTGCCCTCGGCGCCCCGCAGCCCGCTCGCGCCCTCCAGCCGGTGCGCCACGCGGGCGGCGGCGACAAGCGCGCCTCGACGGCTGCTGTCCACACCGACCTTGTGCCACTCCCAGTCGGTGATGGAGCGGATGGCGAGCGGGGTAGGTGGCACCCGCATTCCGTGCGGCGCCGGCCCCGGCGCCGGCTCGCCGAACCAGCGGCACAGCTCTCGCCAGGAGCGGCGCGCCTCGTGGCTGGTGACCTTCTGCTCCAGCACGGCAGGTACCAGCGCGTCCCACACCCGCCCCGTCGCGCCGAGCCGCAGCCATGGCAGCCTTCGCCTGGCCATGGCCACGGCGTCGTGATGAGCGACGAAGCCGGTGTCGTCATCGTCGGCACCAAGCAGCGCCGGAAGCCCGTCGAGCAGTGCCCTGGCGCCCTGGCCCCACGCACGTGCCTGCACAACACCGTCCGTGCGCGGCCGCAGCACCATGGTCGCGGCGCCCTCGACGGTGTTCGCGGTGAGCCAGGTGAGCCCGCTGTCCTCATGCCGCAGGCAGGGGTCACCTCGCCCTCTCCGCGACGGGGCCAGCACGCCCGCGATGTCGGTACGGAAAGCAGGCCGGTAGTTCCTGGTGAGTTCAGGCATCACTGGAGAACCGGATAGAGCGGTCCGGCAGCGTTACCCGTGGCCACACGCGGGCGCCGTCGAGCAGTTCACAGCCCGAACCAACCACCGCGCCGTCACCGAGCACCACTCCACGCAAGACCGCGCCCTCACCGACCCGTGCACCCGCACCCAGCACCGAACGGTCCACCACAGCGCCGTCGGCGACCTGCGAGTCGGGAAACAGCACCGAACCCGCCACGCGGGCGCCCGCACCCACCGTCGCACCCGGCCCAACGCTCGACCCTTCGCAGATGTCGGCATCGCCAGCCACCTCGGCGCCTTCGAGCACCAACCGATCCCCGATCGGGCCAGGTAACGCGGAACTCGGCGCGATCCCGCGCACCAGATCGGCCGAGCCACGCACGAACGCCTCCGGCGTGCCGACATCCAGCCAGTAAGACGTATCGACGTAGCCCTGCAGGTGCGCGCCGTCGGCCAGCAGGCCGGGGAAGGTTTCCCGTTCCACCGAGACCGGCCTGCCCGTCGGCATCTTCTCGATCGTCCGCCGCCGGAACACGTAGCAGCCCGCGTTGATCTGGTCCGTCGGCGCCTCGGCGGACTTCTCCAGGAACGCCGTGACCCGGCCGTCGCCGTCGGTGGGTACCGAACCGAACCGGCTGGGATCGGCGACCCGTTGCAGGTGCAGCGTCACGTCGGCCCCCGCCGTACGGTGGGTGTCGACCAGCGCGCCGAGGTCGGCACCGGAGAGGATGTCGCCGTTGAAGATCACCGCGTCGTCGGCGCGCAGCCGGTCGGCGACGTTGCGGATCGCGCCGCCGGTGTCGAGCGGTTCCTCCTCCACGACGTAGTCGAGCTCGAGGCCCATGGCAGAGCCGTCCCCGAAGTAGTCCCGAAAGACCTCCGCACGGTAGGAGGTGCCGAGC
The DNA here is from genome assembly GCF_011761185.1 of Saccharomonospora amisosensis. Lineage (NCBI taxonomy): Bacteria > Bacillati > Actinomycetota > Actinomycetes > Pseudonocardiales > Pseudonocardiaceae > Saccharomonospora > Saccharomonospora amisosensis. Next base: position 4,439,049 of record NZ_JAAOYM010000001.1, read on the forward strand.
ACCACATGCGTGATTCCGGCGTCGCTGATCCGGGAAAGCAGGTGGGAGAGGAAGGGGGCGCCCGCGGTGGGCAGCATGGGCTTTGGCGCCGACAGCGTCAGCGGGCGCAGGCGCGTGCCCTTACCGCCCACAAGGACGACGGCGTCAACTCCGGAAACGGATGTCATCGCGTGCAACCCTCCATTCCTGGCTCGGATGCGGTGACAAAACCGGGGGAAGGCCTAACGGTCACCGGGCCAGAGGGCCTACCCTAGACAGCAAGGCGGCGGCCCCGTTGAGAGAGGGCCCTCGGTGAGATTACGGGGAGGCGAGGAGATGGATCCCCGCGATCGGGCGGACGCCGTGCTCTCCCGCGCACAGGCACGTCACGGTGTTGTCACTCCCGACAACATGACATCGCCCATGGACGCCGCGAACACCCAGCAGCTCCCCAGATCCTTCGTGAACCGCATCGACGAGACCGATCCGGACAGCACGACGGTGCTGCCGTCTTCGATGATCAGGGAGAACGACAGCCACCTCGCCGAGCCCGCACCGACCACGCGGCTGGAACCGCCGCAGGGCCACCAGGAGCCAGCGACCGGGGAAACCGAGATCACCGGATTGGTACCGACCACCAGGACAAGGCCGGCACAATCGAACGTCGCCCGCAGGCTCGAGGGGCTGTAACCGGGGGTCAGCCGCGCCGGGTCTCCAACCGCAACCGCACCGCCAGTCCCGCACGGATCGCCAACAGCAGCGGTTTCCACAACACGCCACGATGACGGTCGGCCAGGTAACGGTAGGCGCTCTCGTGGTGCGCGGCGAGCATCCGTGCCGAGGCCTTGGACGTCGCCTGCCCTCCGATGTGCATCACGCTCGCCGAGGGCACGTACACGTTGAGCCAGCCCGCCCTACCCAACCGGTCCCCGAAGTCGACGTCCTCGAAGTACATGAAGTACCTCGGGTCGAACCCGCCGACCGAGTCGAACGCCACCCGCCTGACCAGCTGGCACGAGCCGGAAAGCCACTCCGTGGTGCGCTCGCTCGGCAACGCCCTGTCCTGCCGGTAGGCACGCGTCCACGGATTGCTGGGCCACACCTTGCCCAGCAGCGCGTGCCCGATCCCGCGACCGAGCGAGGGCAGCAGCCGGGCCGACGGGTAGACGCTGCCGTCCGGCTCGCGGATCAGCGGGCCGAACGCCGCGCCCCTCGGCCACCGCCGCGCCACTTCCAGCAGCGCGTCCAGCGAGCCGGGGTCCCATTCCAGGTCCGGGTTTGCGATCACCACCCAGCCGACGTGGTCGTCGAGTTCGGCCACACCGCGGTTGATCGCCCCGCCGTAGCCGAGATTGCCACCGGTGGGCACCATCCGGACGTGTTCCCGCTCGGCCGCCCGCTCCGGCGCGCCGTCGACCGAGCCGTTGTCGGCGAGCACCACGGTCACGTCACGGTCGGTCGCCTTGTCCAGGGTGTCGAGGAAGCGTTCGAGAGTCTCGCCGGGCGAGTACGTCACGGTCACCACCGCGACGCCGTCGCCGTAGGTCTTCGGCTCGGTCACGCCGACATTGTGCACCCATCACGGTGAGTGGTTGGTCGGCGGTCGTCAGTGCCGGAAAGGGTCCGCGACCGCGAGTCAGCCCCTGCGTGCGCGGTGTTTGTGCCAGGCACGGTCGTATGCCTCACGATGCCGTTCCGCGCTGGTTGCCCACGAGAACTCCTTGGCCCTGCGCTGAGCGGCCTCGGCGAGCACGGCGCGGCGTGACGGATCGTCGAGCAACTCGCGAAGTGCCGCCGCCACATCGCCCGCACCGACACCGCAATAGGCCACCGCGTCCCCGCCGACTTCCGGCAGCGCGAGCCTACGGGTGGTGAGCACGCAGGCTCCCGAGGCCATCGCTTCCAGCACGGGAAGGCCGAACCCCTCGCCGAGGCTGGGGTAGGCCACCACCTCCGCGCCACCGAGGAACCCGGCCAACGTGTCGAACGGCAGGTAGCCCGCGCGGATCACCCGCAGCCGGTGCGGTGCCGCGTCGAGCGCCTTCTCGACCTGGCTGTCCCAGCCCGGCTGCCCCGCCAGCACCAGCGCGGGCGGGTCCGGCCGCTGCGCGACCGCGAGCGAGAATCCCCTGATCAACGCCGGCACGTTCTTGCGCGGTTCGAGCGCCCCGAGGAAGGCCACATACGGCATGTCACCGAGACCGACCGCGTCCCGTGCGGCGCGAACCTCCTCGGGAGCAGGCGGATGGAAGCGTTCCTCGTCCACACCGTGCTGGATGATCTCCAGCTCGGCACCGGGCACGCGGGCAACCCTGGCCAGCTCCCGCGCGGTGGCCGCGCTGGGCACGACGCACAGCGAGGCACGGCGCAGCGCCGCCACCGTCCACGCCCTGAAGAACCGCGCCTTGACGGACGAGTGCAGCACCGCGTCGGTGAAGAACGTCGCGTCGTGCAGGGTGACCACGGAGGCGGCGCTGCTCGCCAGCGGCATGGTGTAGTGGGGTGAGTGCACCACGTCGACGCCGAGCCTGCGGATCATCCTCGGCAACGTCGTCTGCTCCCACGTCAGCCGCGCCGTTCTGGTCGAGGTCGACTCGGCGGTACCGACCACCCGGGCATCCGGAGCCAGTTCCGCGTAGAGGCGCACATCCCTCGGCTGGCACATCACGGTAAGAGCGGTACCGAGCTTGTTCAACGCGGCGACGAGCGAGTCGACGTAACGGCCCACGCCACCACGGTCGGCAGGCACGGCCGTGGCATCGATCAGCACGCGGGGTTCTCGCACCCGTGCAGCCTACGACTCCACGCGGTCGCGCTGGTCTCGTTCCCGTAAAACGGGCTCTCAGCTCACATCGGCATGCAACGCCCACACTCGCCGGGCCGCTTCGCGCCACGAGAACTCCGCCGCCCTCGCCTTGCCCGCCTCCGCCAGTTCGGCCGCGCGGGCGGGAGAACCCAACACCTCCCGCAACGAAGCGGCCAGCGCGCGGGCGTCGCCCCTTGGTACGACCAATCCAGCTCCCCCAGCCACCTCGACCAGGGCGGGGGCATCGGAGTGCACCACGGGAATTCCGGCCGCCATCGCCTCCAGCACCACCAACCCGAAGCCCTCCGCCATGCTCGGCGCGGCAACCACGCACGCCCCCCGCAGCACGGCGGCGAGTTCGGCGTCGGTGACCCTGCCCAGTACCCGGACCGCGCCCTGGGGCAGGCCGTGCTCGCGGGCGAGCCGCTCCGGGTCTAGTCCACCCCAGCCGGGCTGGCCCGCAAGCAACAACGGCACCTGCTGCCCGGTCGCGCGCAGCAGCGCCATCGCCTCCACCAGCACGTCGATTCCCTTGCGAGGCTCGATCGTGCCGACGGCCAGCACGTAGCGCTCTGGCAGGTCCATCGCGGCGGGCACGCCCAGCTCCGACACCCCGTGGCCGATGACGTGGACCGCCGCCCTTGGCTCGACGTACTCGGCGAGTTCGGTAGCGACCGACTCGGTAGGGACCACCAGCGCGTCGGCACGCAGTGCCGCCCTGCGGATCATCGCCCGATGCCAGCGCACGCCGCGCGGGGTCAGTGTCCCCGGATGCGTCCACGGGACGGTGTCGTGCGCCGTGACCGACAGCGTGCTACCACGGCGCGCCCTCGGTGGCGCCAGCGGGGTCGGAGCGTGCACCCCCGCACCACCCGGCCACAGCGCGAGCCCTGCCTGCCACGCGGACACCAGCGCCCGAGGGGGCAGCGGCAGCACGCGTGGTCCCCGCACGCCCGCCACCCGCGCGGGCTCGACGTCGCGGTGGTAGGCCACCACGCTCGACAGCGTCCACCCCGGCGGCACGGTGAGCGCGAGCGCGCGCAGCAGTTCCGCGGTGTAGCGGCCCGTGCCTCCCGGCACCGGGGCCAGCAACTGCTCGGCGACCACGACTAGTTCCGGCACGCCGGATATTCTGCCCGGCGTGCTCACCACCGTCGTCGTCGTCACCTGGCGTGGCGCGGCGCACATCACCGACTGCCTTGACGCGCTCGCCGCGCAGCGCCGCCCGCATGTCGCGCTGGTGGTGGACAACGCCTCCGACGACGGCACCGCCGAGTTGCTACGGCGGCACCCCACCCGGCCGAAGGTGTTGCGGCTTTCCCGCAACACCGGTTTCGCCGGCGGCATCGCGGCCGCGTTGTCCGTTGTGGACACACCGTTCGTCGCGTGGCTCAACGACGACGCGGTGCCTGCGCCGGGTTGGCTCGCGGCGCTGGAGGAAGCGATGGCCGCCGATGTCGCGGCCGTCGGGTCCCGGCTGGAGTACGGCGACGGCGGCTTGCAGTCGCTGGGGGTGCGGCTGACTCGCCACGGCTACGGCGCCGACCTCACCGCACCGGCCGAGCCGTTCGGTTTCTGCGGTGGCGCGGCATTGTTGCGCACCGACGTGCTGCGCGACGCGGGCGGAGTGCCCGCTGACTTCTTCTGCTACTACGAGGACACCGACACCGCATGGCGGCTGCGGCTGGCGGGCTGGCGGGTGGCCGTTGAGCCGAACGCCGTGGTGCGCCATCGGCACGGCGCGAGCACCAACCCGGGTTCGGCTCCGTTTCACCGATGGAACGAGCGCAATCGGCTGCTCATGCTGCTGCGTTGCGCGCCGGCCGGTGCCGCGTTACGGGAACTGGCCCGCTTCTGCGCCATCACCGCTACGCTTCCGGTGCGCGGGCGGGTGCCTCCTGCACCGAACTACCGGGTCGGCCTGCGCTGCCGCGTACTCGTCGAGGTGGTCACCGCACTGCCCGCGACACTACGGCAACGGTTTGCGATCGGTCGGCGACGCACGATCGGTCGAGCCGAGATATGGCGCAAGTGGGCCTGCCAGTAGGGTTGGGCTCGGCGGGAAGGAGCACGGCGTTGGCCCATGCGGACACGGCACAACCGCTGGTCTCGGTCGTTGTGGTGAACTACCGCGGCGCCGAAGACACCATCGCGTGCCTGCGTGCGCTGCTCGATCACGACTACCCGCGGCTTGAGGTCATCTGCGTCGACAACGCCTCCCCCGGCGACGACGCGGCGCGGATACGTTCCGCCGTGCCAGGCGCGAAGCTGATCAGCGCTGCGAAGAACCTCGGATTCGCGGGCGGCTGCAACCTCGGAGCAGGCCAAGCGCGGGGCACCGTGCTGGCGTTTCTCAACAACGACGCGCTCCCCGGTCGGGACTGGGTGAGCGCGGCGGTAGCCGAGCTGCGAACCGACCCGACCGTCGCGGCCGTGGCGAGCAAGGTGCTCGACACCGGGGGCGAGTCGGTGGACTTCGTCGACGGCGGGCTGACGTGGTTCGGGATGGGCTACAAGCGGCACGCGGGTAGCCCGCTGTCGCAACTCCCCGCCGCCGAGCACGAGGTGGCCAAGGACGTACTGTTCGCGACCGGCTCGGCGATGTTCGTGCGGGCCGGGGTCTTCGCCGAACTCGGCGGGTTCGACGAGAACTTCTTCATGTTCTATGAGGATGTCGACCTCGGGTGGCGGCTCAACCTGCGCGGTTGGCGGGTGCGTTACGTCCCCGCTTCGGTTGCCTACCACCGCCATCACGGCACGATGTCCGCAGTGGACACTCCCGACAGCGGTCGGGAGACCTTCCTGCTCGAGCGCAACGCACTGTGCGCGCTGTACAAGAACCTCGCCGACGACACGCTCGCGAAGGTGCTGCCCGCGGCGCTGGCACTGACCGTGCGCAGGGCCACGGCACGCGGCGAGTTGGACCCCACCCAACTGGACCTGGCGGCAGGCGTCGGCCCCGCCGAGACCGCACCGGTACCCGTGCCACGAACCGCCCTCGCCGGAGTGCTGGCGATCGACCAGTTCGTGCAGTTGTTGCCCACGCTGGCCGAGTCGAGGGCCGCCGAGCAGGCCGCACGGGTGCGCGGCGACGCCGACCTGCTGCCGCTGCTGCGCAGGGCACTGGAGCCCGCCTACCCGTTACCGCGCTACCTGGCCGCGCACGACATCCTCGTCGAGGCGTTCGGCATCGAGAAGTCGTTCGGCGCGCGCAGGAAGGTGCTGGTGCTCACCGGCGACTCCGTCGGTGAGCGCATGGCGGGCCCCGCGATCAGGGCGTGGAACATCGCTTCGGTGCTGGCCACCGAGCACGAGGTACGGCTCGTCACCGTCAATCCGGTCGCCGACCCGCCGCCCGCGCCGTTCGAGGTACGCGCGGCCCGCAGGCGGGAGCTGACCGAGCACGTCGAGTGGGCCGACATCGTGATCCTCCAGGGGCACGTGCTGGAAATGGCACCCGCGCTGAAGGCCGAGCAGGCACACAAGATCGTGGTCTGCGACCTGTACGACCCGATGCATCTCGAACTGCTCGAGCAGGGCAAGGACGCGCCGGACGACCGCAGGAGCGCCGACCTCGCGGGCGTGGTGAAGGTGCTCGACGCCCAACTACAGCGGGGTGACTTCTTCCTGTGTGCCTCACAGCGGCAACGTCACTTCTGGCTCGGCCATCTCACCGCGCTCGGCAGGTTGTCACCGCGCCTCTACGACGCCGATCCCACCACCCGGTCGCTGCTGGCGGTGGCGCCGTTCGGTCTGCCGCCCGAGCCGCCGCGCGGTAACGGCCCAGGACTGCGCGCAGCGATCGACGGCATCGCCGACACCGACCGGGTCGTGCTGTGGGCGGGTGGGGTCTACAACTGGTTCGACCCGCTTACTCTCGTTCGGGCGATGGAACTGCTCAGCCTCCGCCGAGCCGACGCGAAGCTGGTCTTTCTCGGTATGCGCCATCCCAATCCCGAGGTCGGCGAGATGGACATCGCCGCGAGGACGGTTCGGCTCGCGGATTCACTCGGACTCACCGACAAGCACGTGTTCTTCAACGAGCAGTGGGTGCCGTACGGGCAGCGGCAGAACTGGCTGCTCGACGCCGACTGCGGCGTCACAACCCACTTCGAGCACGTCGAGACAACGTTCGCGTTCCGTACCAGGGTGCTGGACTACCTGTGGGCCGGGCTTCCCATCATCACCACCGACGGCGACGCGTTCGCCGACCTCGTCCGCGAGGAAGGTCTCGGTATGGTGGTGCCCGCACGTGACGAGGACGCCCTGGCCGACGCGCTGGAACGCTGCCTTTACGACGAGGAGTTCGCCGCCGGTTGCCGCGAGCGCATCGCGGCCGTCGCGCAGCGCTACACCTGGCCAACGGTGCTGCGACCGCTCGTGGAGTTCTGCCGCGATCCTCGCCCCGCCGCCGATCGCCTTCCCGGCTCCGGCGATCTCGCCGTCGAGCATTCGCCTCGGGGCATCGGTCTGCTCCGTCGTGACCTCGCCCTGGTGAAGACCTACCTGGCAGAGGGAGGGCCCGCCGAACTGGCCAAGCGGGCGGGCGGCCGGGTGCGCAAGCTCACCCGAAGGGGATCGCGCCGTGGTTGACCGGCGGCTACGGGTGCTGTTGGACGGTACCCCGCTGCTCGGCGCCCGCACCGGGATCGGAAGGTACACCGCGTCGCTTTCCGAGGAGCTGGCATCACTGCCCGGAGTGGACACTCGCGCGGTGGCCTTCACACTGCGAGGCTGGCGCAGGCTGCGCACCGTGCTGCCACACGGCGTTCGCGCGAGGGGCATGCCGGTGGCCGCGAGAGTGCTGCGCAAGACCTGGCTTCGGTCCTCGTTCCCTCCGGTCGAACTGTTCGCCGGGCCGACCGACGTGGTGCACGGCACCAACTTCGTGCTGCCCGGCACGCTGCGTGCGGCGCGGGTGCTGACGATCCACGACCTCGCCTTCTTCGATGCTCCCGACGAGCTGCCACCGAGTGACAGGGAGCTTCCGGAACTGGTGCGCAGGGGTGCCGCGGCGGCGAACGTGATCTGCACCCCGACGGCTGCCGTCGCCGACGCCGTCGCCGAGCGGCTCGACGTCGACCGGGGCAAGATCGAGGTGACTCCGCTTGGGGTGGACGCGGGCTGGTTCACCGGGCGACCACCGAGCCGTGGTGTCCGCGAGCGGCTGGGCCTGCCGCCGAAGTACCTGCTGTTCGCCGGTGCCGCTGGCCCGAGAAAGGGCCTCGACTGGTTGGCCAAGGCACACGCCGCCGACGAGGAGCTTCCTCCGATCGTCTACGCCGGACCCGGCTCCTTTCCCGCGACATCACGCTCGCGACACATCGGCTATCTGTCCGATCTGGACCTTCAGCGCGTGGTGGCCGGTGCGGCGGCACTGGTGCTGCCGTCCAGGGACGAAGGTTTCGGCCTTCCGGTGCTCGAGGCGATGGCCTGCGACGTACCCGTGGTGTGCACCGATGTCCCCGCGCTGCGTGAGGTGTCGGGCGGGCTGGCCAGACTGGTCCCCTACAGCGACGTGGAAGGACTGGCCAGCGCGCTGGCCGAGGCCGTGCGACAACCGCACCTGGCGTCCGCGTCGGCCACGCGCAGGGCACACGCGGCAAGCTTCACCTGGCGCAGGTGCGCGGAAGCCACGGTGAACGCCTACCGACGCGCCGTGGACTCGTAGCGGCGCCTACGCGCGCAGTGCCGCCGCCCCGTGCTCGGTGAAGAACGCCGTCAGCGCTTCCCGCCACGGCCGCAGTGGCGTAAGCCCGGACTCCGTCCAGGACGCGTTGGACAGCACCGAGTACGCGGGCCGTGGCGCCGGGCGGGGGAACTCATCACTGCCGCAGGGCCGCACCCGTTGCGGGTCGGCACCGAGCTCCTCGAACACCGCGCGTGCGAATGAGAACCACGTGGTCTCCCCACCACCGGTGCAGTGCAGCACCTTTCGGCTCGGCCCTGCGCCACCGGCTACCCGCCGCGCCAGTTCCAGCAGACCGCCAGCTAGGTCGGCCGACCAGGTCGGGGAACCACGCTGATCATCCACAACCGACAGTGTGTCCCGCTCGCGCTCGAGGCGGGCGATGGTCTTGACGAAGTTGCTACCGGCGGCGCCGTACACCCAGGCCGTACGAACGATCCACGCCAGCGCTCCCGAACCGAGCACGGCGTCCTCGCCCGCCGCCTTCGTGCGCCCGTACGCGCTGCGTGGCCCCAGCGAGTCCTCAGGCTCGTAAGGACGCTGCTCCATGCCGGAGAAGACGTAGTCGGTGGAGATGTGAATGAGCGGAACCCGTCGCGACGAGCACACGGCCGCCAGCATTCTCGGTCCGTCGGCGTTGACGGCGAACGCCCGCTCCTCGTGTTCCTCGGCGGCGTCCACCGCGGTGTAGGCGGCCGCGTTGACAACGACCGGCGCTCGCCCCGCCTCGCGAGCGGTTGCCGAGAGCTGCGAGACGGCCTCGACCAGCCCGCCCGCCTGCGTCACGTCCAGCTCGGCCGATCCTGGCGCACGCACCTCGACACGGTCACCGGCCAGCGCCGCCAGGTCGCTGCCCACCTGGCCGGTGCCCCCGACCACAAGCAGGGACAGCCCAGCCGAAGCGCGAGGGTCCGCCGGGTCCACATCAGTTTCCGGGGCAGCCAACGACATTCACCTTCCAGCCAGCGCGGCACGGTCCTTCAGCGGTTCCCACCACGCGCGATTCTCCGAATACCAGCGCACAGTGTCGGCCAGACCGGCTTCGAAGTCGACCCTTGGTCGGTAACCGAGCTCATTACTGATCTTGGTGATGTCCACCGAGTACCTGCGGTCGTGCCCCTTGCGGTCCTCGACCTGCCGCACCATCTCCCAGCCGACCCCGACGGCCGACAGCAGCCGCTCCGTCAGCTCCCGGTTGGTCAGCTCGGTGCCGCCGCCGATGTTGTAGATCTCTCCGGGACGTCCCGAGTCGGCGACAAGCTGGATGCCGCGACAGTGATCGTCCACGTGCAGCCAGTCACGAACGTTGAGACCGTCGCCGTAGAGCGGAACCGGCTTGCCGTCGAGCAGGTTGGTGACGAACAACGGGATGACCTTCTCCGGAAACTGATACGGTCCGTAGTTGTTCGAGCACCGAGTGATGCACACATCGAGGCCGTAGGTGCGGTGGAACGAGCGGGCCAACAGGTCCGAGGACGCCTTCGAGGCCGAGTACGGCGAGTTCGGCTCGAGCACGTGATCCTCGGACCACGAACCCTCCTCGATGGACCCGTACACCTCGTCCGTTGACACGTGCACGAACTTGCCCACTCCGGCGTTCGACGCCGCCTGCAACAGCGTCTGGGTACCGAGCACGTTGGTGAGCACGAAGTCCGCCGAACCCAAAATGGACCGGTCCACATGCGACTCGGCGGCGAAGTGCACGACGAGATCCACGTCAGCCATCACTTCCGTCACCGTTCCGGGATCGCAGATGTCACCGCGGACGAACCGCAACCTCGGGCTGTCGGCCACCGGAGCCAGGTTGGCCTCACTGCCCGCGTAGGTCAGCTTGTCGAGAACCACGATCTCCGCGTCACGCAGCGCCGGATACTCGCCGGACAGCGCCTGCCGCACGTAGTGCGAGCCGATGAAACCCGCGCCGCCGGTAACCAGCACTCGCATGTGTCGTCCCTTTCGTTCTTCGCCAGAAGTTTGCCACGCCTGATGGCAGGGGAAACGCAACAGTAAGGGCAACGTTTACCAGGGCTGCCGCGTCTGTCACGTAGATCAGTAGTGTGTAGGCGCAGACAGTGAACTGGGGAGGAGCGCACACGTGACCGACTGGGCACGGGGACCGGTCGAAGCGCGACCGGTGCGCCGCGGGTCGCGAGCCGGGGTGTTCGCGCTACTCAGTGCCAAAGTAGTCCTCTCGCTTCTCTCCGTCACCGTACTAGCACTCACCTGGTACGGCTGGCAGTTCATCGGCGCGATGAACTCCGGTGTCACCACCACGGATGTCTTCGATTCCGAACCAGAGGCTGTGCCATTGGACGGTGCCGTCGACATCCTGCTCGTCGGGCAGGACAGCCGCACCGACGCGAAGGGTAACCCCCTCCCCCGTGAAGTGCTCGACAAGCTGCACGCGGGTGACGCCAACGGTGAGCGGCAGACCGACACGATGATCCTGGTGCACATCCCGCAGGACGGCACAAGGGCTGTCGCGATCTCCTTCCCCCGCGACTCCTGGGTGGAGCTGGCGGGTGGCTACGGCAGCAGCAAGCTCAACAGCGCGTTCGTCTACGCCTTCAACGACACGTTCCAGACCCTGCAACAGCAAGGAGAGACCGATCTCGCGGAGATCGAGGAGAAGGCCAAGGTCGCGGGACGCAAGAATCTGATCGCCACCATCGAACAGCTGATCGGTAAACCGGGAATGATCGACCGCTACGCGGAGGTCAATCTGGCGAGCTTCTACGAGGTGACCAAGGCGCTCGGCGGGATCGAGGTATGCCTCAAGGAACCGGTGCGCGAGCCCAAGTCGGGTGTCAACCTGCCGCAGGGCAGGCAGACCATCAAGGGCGTGCAGGCGCTGGCGTTCGTCCGGCAACGTTACGGACTGGAGAACGGCGACCTCGACCGGATCGCGAGGCAGCAGGCGTTCCTGTCCGGACTGGTGCGCAAAGTGCTGTCCACCGACGTGCTGATGAACCCGTCCAGGCTCAGCGACGTGGTCGAGGCCGTGCAGAAGTCCGTGGTGTTGTCGAAGGATTGGGATTTGCTGGAGTTCGCGGCGCAGATGCGCAACCTCTCCGGAGGCAACGTCGAGTTCCACACCATCCCGGTGGTGGGCAACGCCTGGATCGGCGGTGCCGCGGTGTTGGAGGTGGACGCGCCTCAGGTTCAGGAATTCGTCGACGACCTCGTCACCGAGCCGGGAGCCGACTCGAGCGACACCCCACAGACCGTGCCGGGCGCCGAGCAGTACACCGTCGACGTCTACAACGCCTCCGGCGACCCGCAGGCGGGGCAGGACGTGCGGCAACTGTTGCGGGAGCAGGGCTTCGAGGGCGAGCAGTACGCCACCACGGACCCCATGCCGAGCACCGTCGTGTACTACGCGCCTGGCGACGAAGCAGGAGTGCGGGCCATCCGGAAGACACTCGGCGAGGACGTGTCGGCCGAACCGGCGACCGACCTGTCCGCAGGGGTGCTCCGCCTGGTGGTCGGCACCGATTTCGAGTTGGATTCCCCCTCGGAGGCCGCGAGGGAGGGCTACCTCGGCCAACCCCGTGCCTACCCGCCACGAGCAAGCAGCCCGGCTCAGCAGGACGACCGGCCGGATGCGCCGATAACGGCTGGTGACGTCCCCTGCGTCAACTAGACTGACCGTCTGATCGCCCGGGGGAATGGGGGAAGAAGCCGTGGCTGAGGGCGAGGAGCGGGAAGACGACACCGGATCCTCTGCGGCCCCGACACCACAGCCGCCGGGCACCGGGGAGCAGCCGCGACGGCGATCGCCGTTTCGGTTGTTCAGGCGCGCCGTCGTCGCACTCGTCTCGGTACTGGCCCTCACCGCCACCGGCTACGCCTATACCGCGCTCGACGCCCTCCAGGACAAGGTCAACACCACCGACGCGCTTCGGCAAAACGACAGCGACGACGAGGACGAGGTGCCGAGCCCTCCACCGCCGGAGGACGACGGCGCCACGGACATCCTGCTCGTCGGCGCGGATTCCCGCACCGACATGGAGGGCAATCCACTGCCCGCGGCGACACTGCGGAAGCTGCGCACCGAGGGCAAGTCCGGTGTCAACACCGACACCCTGATCGTGCTCCGCATACCTGATGACGGTGGGTCGCCGACCGGCGTCTCGATCCCAAGGGACACCTGGGTCGACGTCCCGCACGGGAACAAGGACAAGATCAACTCGGTGTACGGGACGGCCAAGTGGCATGCCATGCGACGGCTGCGTGGCCAGGGCATCACCGAGCGCGCCCGGCTCGAGCGCGAGTCCGACCAAGCGGGCAGGCGCGCACTGGTCGGTGTAGTTCAGGAGTTCACCCGCATCCGGATCGACCACTACGCGGAGGTGAACCTCCTCGGCTTCTACCTGCTCACCGAGGCGCTCGGCGGCGTCAAGGTGTGCCTCAACCAGGCAACGTGGGATCCAGACTCGGGCGCCAACTTCGCCGCGGGGGTGCAGGTGGTCTCCGGTGGCGAGGCGCTGTCGTTCGTACGGCAGCGCAAGAACCTTCCACGTGGCGACCTCGACCGGATCGTGCGCCAGCAGGCGTTCCTGGCCTCGGCGCTCAACAAGGTGCTCTCGGCGGGCACGCTGACCAGCACCGACCGGCTGGATCGGCTGGCTGACACCGTGCAGCGTTCGCTGGTGCTCGACTCCGACCTTGACCTGCTGGAGTTCGCCGACAAGGTGAGGGGTGTCGCCTCGGGTGACATCACGTTCGTGACGATCCCGGTCGTGGAGATCGCCGCCCGCAGCCCCGACGGCAGGCAGAGCATCGTCACCGTCGACGTGGAGCGCGTGCGCTCGTTCGTGCGCGACGTCGTCAGCGGCGGGGCTTCCGAGGTGCGACCTTCCGGGGGCGGTTCGGCACCAGCTGGCGCGAGAACCCAGATCACGGCCGAGGGCGTCACCTGCGTGAACTAGCGATGACGGTGGCGACGGTGACCCTTCGCGTGCGGCTGATCGGCCGCCAGGCACAATCGGCCGCGTGAGCCTGACCGAGCACCTGCTGCGGCCCCTGCTGAAGTCGTCCGCCGCCCGCCCGCTGATCACGCACTACGACGACGCGGCGGGAAGCCGGATCGAGCTGTCGGTGGCCACGGCCGCCAACTGGGCAGCGAAGACGGCGAACTGGCTGGTCGAGGAGTTCGACGTCGAGCCGGGCGACGAGGTATCCGTCGAGTTGCCCGCGCACTGGCAGACGGCCGGGGTGTTGCTGGGCGCATGGTGGTGTGGGGCCCAGGTGGTGAAAGGCGGGAGCGGCGTGGCGGTCGCGTTCGTGGGACCGGAGGCGCCCGTGGAGCAGGCCGGGCGCACGGCGATGGTGGCGCTCGACCCGCTGGGCCGTGGCCTGGGGTCGCGATGCCCGGAAGGGGCCATGGACTACCTGGCCGAGGCACGCCTCTCCGGCGACGAGTTCACGCCGCTGCTGCCGATACCCGACGACACGCCCGCGCTGCTTGGCGCCCCGGTCGGTGAGGTGCTGACCCGCGCCCGCGAGCGCGCCACCGCGCTCGGCATCGGCGCCGGTGACCGGGTGTTGTCGGCCAGACCGTGGAGCTTGCCCGACGGGGTGCTGGACGCCCTGCTCGCGCCGCTGGCGGCGGGCGCGCACCTGGTGCAGGTCACGAACGCCACGCCGGACAAGCTGGCCACACACCGCGAGGAAGAACGCACCACGGTCGAACTGACCTGACGCGGCCCCACCCACGCGCGAGTCCCCCGTTCTCGCCCGCGAGTCCTGCGTTCCCGTCCGCGAGTCCTGCGTTCTCGCCCGCGAGTCCTGCGTTCCCGGTTGGCCGAGTGCTTCCGCTGTCTCAGCCAATGCGCCTCTCGTACCAGCACTCGGCGTAGGGGCCGTCGTTGTACCCGGGGATCTCGCGGTAGCCGTGCCGCACGTAGAGGCTGCGCGCCTCAACCAGGTCGTGCCTCGTGTCAAGCCGCACGACGTTCGCGCCAAGGTCGCGTGCGCTGTCCTCCGCGCGGGCCAACAGCCGCGCGCCAATACCTCTCCCCCGCCGGTCGGCCGACACGAACATGCGCTTCAGCTCGGCGACGCCCGGTTCGAGCAGCCGCACCCCGGCGCATCCGACGGGCTCAGTGCCTTCCCGGGCGAGCAGGAACACCCCACGTGGAGGCTGGAGTACATCGCTGGGGTCCTCGGTCATCGCGACGTCCAACTCCGCTGGAGTCGCGGCGCGGCCGTAGTACCGAGAGGCAACATCGGCGAAGTAGGCCCGCAAGATGGCCTTCGCGGGCTTGCTGTGCACACCGAACACCACGATCTCAAGATCTGTCACTCACGGTATCTTCGTCACGCTGACGTCCTGTGGCCAGCGGTTTTTCGCATCGCCCTTCGCTTGGCGACTAGGCTGTGCCCTGTGGGGCGGGGGCTGCGGTGGGCCAACCAGATCCTGGCGTTCCTGTTTGAACTCGCGGCACTGGCCGCGCTGGGGTACTGGGGCTTCTCCGTCGGGGGGTCCTTGCCGCTCAAGGTCGTACTCGGCGTTGGCTCACCCGCGCTCGCCGCCGCCGTCTGGGGTCTGTTCGCCGCACCACGAGCCAGGTTCCAGCTGTCGGTGGCCGGCGTGCTGGTGGTCAAGGCAGCGGTGTTCGCCGCCGCGACAGTGGCGCTGTACGTCACAGCCCCGCAACCGCTTGCGATCGCATTCGCGGCGCTCGTCGTGCTCAACACCGTCGCGGTCACGCTCACGCGAGCGAACCTCGGCACGCCCTGAACGCAGAACTCGCGGGCGGGTTGAGCTGTGTGGCCTACCGTGCTGGATCCACTCAGCGCAGCGGCATGCTGACAGAATCGCCGTCCATGCGCACGGGTGAAGCTCATCTGGTAGCCACTGCTCGCAAACTACTCCCACCTGCTGTGGCGGCTCGCTGGATCGCGTTGATCCGGCCCGCCCTGCGGCTGCGCCCCGCATACGGAGGTGACACGCAGGTAGGTCAACTCGGTGGTGTCCCCGTTCTGCCCGAAGGCATGGGGTGGCCGGTGTGGGAGGGCCAGGGGCCGCTGAACTTCGTCGCGTCGATCGATTGCGGCCGGCTACCGCGAGCGGCGCTCGACCTGCCTCTCCCGGCTGCGGGCACACTGAACTTCTTCTTTTTCGACGACGAGCCAGGCACCCCTGGCGGCTACGAGTTCTGGCGCAAGGTCGGTGGGTGGGAGCCCAAGTCGCTCGTCAGGGGATCGCGAGTCATCTATACCCCAACCACCGTGCCCGCCTCCGAACGGTCCACGCCGGGGGAGATCGCTCCGTACGACTTCGTGCCGCTCACCGCGACGCCGACGATGACCGGCCCCGACTGGCTCCACCCTGACTTCCGTGCCGCTTGCGCGGATCTGTCCGAGTCGGACAGCGCATTCGCCGCTGACTGGGCGAACCGCGATGCCCTGACTGGGGCGTTGTACGAGCTGGCGCAACCACCCCGGCATCAACTCGGAGGCCATGCGCTGCCCGTTCAGGATGCCGTGGAACTCGATGTGGCACGGGCGAGCCTGCGAATTCGTTCAGGCCACCATGTGCCGAGCCCGGACACGGTGAACCTGGAAGCCTCGAGGTGGACGCTGCTCGCACAGATCGACTTCGACGGCACAGCCCAGATGGCGACGAGGGACCTCGGCACCCTGTACTGGCTCATACGTACCGAGGACCTTGCGGCGAGGCAGTTCTGGGCATCTTCGTTCATCCGGCAGGAGTAGCGGGACAGGCCTGGTTCGCCACGCGCAGCCGACACGCCCGAACGCAGGACTCGCGGGCCTGAACGCAGGACTCGCGGGTTACTTGAGTAGGTTGCGGGCCATTACCATGCGCTGGATCTGGTTGGTGCCCTCGTAGATCTGGGTGATCTTGGCGTCGCGCATCATGCGTTCCACCGGGAAGTCGCGGGTGTAGCCCGCGCCGCCGAAGAGTTGCACGGCGTCGGTGGTGACGTCCATGGCGACGTCGGAGGCGTAGGACTTGGCGGCGCTGGCCATGAAGGAGGCACGCGCGTCGCCGCGCTCGGTGGCCGCGGCGGAGGCGTAGACGAGATGACGGGCGGCCTCGACCTTGGTGGCCATGTCGGCGAGCATGAACTGCACGCCCTGGAACTCGGCGATCGTCCGGCCGAACTGCTTGCGCTCCTTGACGTAGTCCACTGCCGCGTCGAGCGCGCCCTGCGCGATACCGAGCGCCTGCGCGCCGATGGTCGGCCGGGTGTGGTCCAGCGTGCGCAGCGCGGTCTTGAGCCCGGTGCCCGGCTCGCCGATGATGCGATCAGCGGGGATGGTGCAGTTCTCGAAGTAGATCTCCCTGGTGGGCGAGCCCTTGATGCCGAGCTTGCGCTCCTTGGGACCGACCGAGAATCCGGGGTCGTCGGCGTGCACCACGAACGCGGAGATCCCGTTCGCCTTCTTCTCGGCGTCGGGGTCGGTGACGGCCATCACCGTGTACCAGCTCGACTCCCCGGCGTTGGTGATCCAGCACTTGGTGCCGTTGAGTACCCAGGTGTCACCCTCCAGCCGCGCCCGCGTGCGCATGGACGCGGTGTCCGAGCCGGCCTCACGCTCCGACAGCGCGTACGACACCATCGCCTCGCCCGCCGCGATGGAGGGCAGCACCTGCTTCTTCAACGCGTCCGAGGCCGAAAGCAGGATCGGCTGCGTGCCCAGCTTGTTGACCGCGGGGATCAGCGACGCCGACGCGTCGACGCGCGCGACCTCCTCGATCACGATGCAGGCCGCGATCGCGTCCGCGCCCTGCCCGCCGAACTCCTCGGGCAGGTGAACGGCATGGAAGCCGGCCCGGATCAGCGCGTCACGCGCCTCCACCGGGTAGCGCTCCTGCTCATCCACCTCGGCGGCATGCGGGGCGATCTCCTTCTCCGCCAGCGCGCGCACCGCCGCTCGCAGTTCTTCGTGCTCCTCGGCGAGTTGATAGAGCCCTGGACCGTCGGTCACCGGCGCCACCCTTCTGCAGAAAGGCCGTTTTGCTCGGCATCCATGTTAGTGCGCGTTTACTCGGAAGTCCTTGTGTCTTCTGCCGCACCTTACTTACTGTCGGGTGATGCCGACCACAATGATGTCGCCGCCACCAGGGTTGCCCAACTCGCTCGACTACCCCGAGGTCCCCGTCGGCTCGCTGCTCGCCGGCGCGGCGACCCGCTACGGCGACCGCACCGCGTTCCAGCACGGTGACCAGAAGCTGAGCTTCACGCAACTGTGGGAATCGGCGTGCCGGTTCGCCAACGCGCTGCTCGACCGCGGTGTCGGCAAGGGCGACACCGTCGCCCTGCACCTGCCGAACTGCCTGGCGTTTCCCATCGCCTACTACGGCACGCTGCTGGCAGGCGCCACGTTCAGCCCGGCGAACCCGCTGCTGCCGCCCGGTGACCTCGCCGCGCAACTCGCCGACTGCGAAGCGAAGGCCGCCGTCACCTTCGGGCCCGTGGCGGCAGCGCTTGCCGGAACCGGCGTCGAGCTGGTGATCGTTGTGCAACCGACCGACGAGGGGCAACTCGATTTCCAGGACTTCGTCGCGACCGCTGAACAGGCGGCGCCAAGGGTGGACATCGACGTCGACAACCTGGCACATCTGGCCTACACCGGCGGCACCACCGGCCGGTCGAAGGGGGTGCGGATTCCGCATCGCAACGTCGTCGTCAACACGCTGCAGTACGCGTGCTGGGGGTCGGGAGCGGTTCCAGTGCTCGACGCCGACGGCAACCCCACACTGGACCAGATCGGCAGCGAGGACGAGTGGCCGGTGCGGCTCGGCACCGGCATCGGCATCAATCTCACCCCGTGGTTCCACGCCATGGGCACCATCGGCGGGCTCAATGTCTCCGTCGTCAGCGGCGGCACCGTCGTCATACACGACCGGTTCGACCCGCAGTCCTATGTGGCCGACGCGCAGCGGCTGCGGGTCACCTCGATGAGCGGAGCGCCCGCGTTGTTCGCCGCGTTGCTGGCGTGCGAGGACTTCCACAAGGCCGACCTGTCCTCCGTGCGCGCGATCACGTCGGGTGCGGCTCCGATGCCCCACGAGATGATCAAGGCGCTGCAAAGGCTCGTCCCCGAAGCCGTGATCGCGGAGGGATACGGGCTGACCGAGGTCACGATGGGTGCGACACTGTCGCCGAGTTGGCGTTCGGGTACGCGCAAGGTGGGTTCGGTTGGTGTGCCCATCTTCGACACCGAGGTCAAGATCATGCCCGCCGAGGGCGGCGACGAGGAACTCGCCGCGAACACGCCAGGCGAGGTGTGTGTCCGTGGCCCGCAGGTGATGCTCGGCTACCACAACCGGCAGGAGGAGACCGCTGCGGTGCTGGTGGACGGGTGGCTGCACACCGGCGACGTCGGGGTGATCGACGACGACGGCTACCTGTCTATTGTGGATCGCAAGAAGGACATGCTGATCTACAAGGGGTACAACGTATACCCCCGCGAACTCGAGGAATTGCTCATGGCGCTGCCCCAGGTCGCCTCGGCCGCGGTGGTGGGCAGGAAGACGGTGGAGACCGGCGAACTGCCGGTGGCGTTCGTCGTACGCGCTCCCGGCCACGATGAGGCGACTGCCGAGCAACTGCTCGACGCGGTTAACTCGCAGGTGGTGCCGTACAAGCGGCTGCGGGAGCTGCACTTCGTGGACACCATCCCGGTCTCGGCCGCGGGCAAGGTGCTCAAGCGGGAGTTGCGCGCGCAACTGACGTGACCGTCGGCGGGCGGGGCGCCCGTTCGCCCCGCCGCTACTCGCCGAGTCGGGCGCGCAGCGCGGCGTCCTTGTCAAGCACGAGCTGCTCCAGGTCCGCCTGGAACCGCTCCATCCGCTCGCGCAGGGCATCGTCGCCCGCGGCCAGCACCCGCACGGCGAGCAGGCCCGCGTTGCGCGCACCACCGACCGAAACCGTGGCCACCGGCACCCCCGCTGGCATTTGCACGATCGAGAGCAACGAGTCCAGCCCGTCCAGGTGCTTCAGCGGCACGGGAACCCCGATCACGGGCAGCGGGGTCGCCGACGCGACCATCCCGGGCAGATGCGCGGCTCCGCCCGCCCCCGCGATGATCACCTTGATTCCCCTGCCCGCCGCCGAGCGCGCGTAGTCCAGCATCCGTCGCGGCGTCCGGTGCGCCGAGTACACGCCCACCTCGTAGGGCACCGAGAACTCCCGCAGTGCCTGCCCCGCCGCCTCGAGCACCGGCCAGTCGGAGTCGCTGCCCATGATCAGGCCTACCTGTGCGGTCACCGTTCTCCTCGGTGGGTCTCGTAGCCGTCGAGCCATTCGGCGTGGGAAAGCCAATGCGCCGCCAGCCGCGCCTTCTCGCGCAGTCTCGGGGTCAACTCGCCGAGCAGGTTCACGTGCCCCAGCTTGCGGCCCGGACGCTCACCCTTTCCGTACAGGTGCACCCGTACGTCGGGGAACCGCGCGAAGAGGTGGTGCAGCCGCTCGTCAGGCCGCATCGCGGGCGAGGCGGGGGCGCCTAGCACATTGGCCATCACGGTGGGCGAGAGCAGTTCCGTCGCCCCAAGTGGGTAGTCGAGCACCGCGCGAAGATGCTGCTCGAACTGCGACGTCGCCGAGCCGTCCATCGTCCAGTGCCCCGAGTTGTGGGGCCGCATGGCCAGCTCGTTCACCAGCAGTCCGCCGTCGGTCTCGAACAACTCGACGGCGAGCACACCCGCCACATCAAGCGCTTCCGCGATGCGCAGCGCCAGGTCCTGCGCCTCCTGGGTGCGCCGCGCCGACAGCCCGGGAGCGGGCGCCAGTACCTCGGTGTTGATACCTCCGGACTGCACGGTCTCCACGACCGGCCAGGCCGCTCCCTGCCCGAAGGGTGAGCGCGCCACCAGCGCGGACAGCTCCCGCCGCATGGTGACCCTGGTCTCGACCAGCAGCGGTGTCCCCGCTTCCAGCAGTTCGGGTATCAGGCCGCGGGCGTCGTCCGGCGAATCCAGCGGCCACACCCCCCTGCCGTCGTAGCCGCCCCTCGCGGCCTTGAGTACAACAGGCCAGCCACGCGCGTCGGCGAACTTCAGTACGTCCTCGACCCCGGTGACCTCCGTGAACGGCGGCCCAGGAAAGCCGAGACCCGCGAGGCGCTCCCGCATCAGCAGCTTGTCCTGTGCGAACGCGAGCGCGTAGGGACCTGGTCGTAGCTGGAAGCCCTCGCCGGCCAGTGTCAGCAGGTGCTCACCCGGCACGTGCTCGTGGTCGAAGGTGACGACATCGACACCACGAGCGAACGAGCGCAGTGCCTCCAGGTCGGTGTGATGGCCGTACACCACCTCGCCCGCCACCAGGCCCGCCGAGTCGTGCTCGCCAGCAGCGAGCACACGAAGCGACTGGCCGAGCGAGATGGCCGCCTGGTGGGTCATTCTGGCGAGTTGACCGCCGCCGACCATGCCGACGATGGGGAGTCCGGTGCGGGTGTCCATGATGGGCTCAGCCTAATCGAGCACGGTCACGCCCGTTTCCTGCGCCACAGCCAACGCAGGCCGAGCACGGCGGCAAGGCACAGCGGCACGAGCAGGTAGGCGCTGCCGAGCACGTACTGCCAAAACGCCCAGTGCAGTTCCAGGTTGCGCCCGTTGGGCAGCACCAGCAGCACGCAACTCACGAACACCACGATCACCGCACCGGCGGCTGCCCACCGCTTCCACGCCGTCGCGGGCGTCGTCAGCGGCAGCCGGGAGACCAGCAGCACGATGAGCGGCACCGCCCACACCCAGTGGTGTGACCACGAGACCGGGGACACCAGCAACGCGTAGAACGCCGTGACCAGCAGCGCGGCGAGCGACTCTCCGCTGCGATGGAACCGAAGCATCAGCCACACCGCAGGCGGCGCGAGGGCGGCGCCCATGGCGAGCGCCACGGATGACGACCACGGCGCGAGATCGGACAGCCTGTTGATGAGGCCGTTCAGCGACTGGTTGCCCGCCCAGTGCATCGGGCCGATACGGCCCTGGTCGCTGATGGTGTGGGTCCAAAATCGCATGGCGTCGCCGGGCACCAGCGCGAACAGCAGCGCTTGCAGCCCGACGAACGTACCGAGTGCGCGAAGCGCCTCCATTCGCCTGCCGGTGAACAGCAGGTGCGGGATGAAGATCAACGGGGTGAGCTTTACGGCGGCGGCGACACCGACCAGTACCCCGCCCCAGCGGCTGTCCCTGCGGCAGATCACCAGCACGTCCAGCACGATCAGCGCCATCAGGATCAGGTTGATCTGGCCGAGGAACACGGTTCGCCACACCGGTTCCAGCGCCAGGAACACCACGCCGAAGATCAACGTAGCGCGGGCGGGAGAGGCCCAGCGCGGTACCTCGCCACGGGGTAGCGGCAGCGACGCGATCGTCACCCGGATCACCAGTGCCAGCGCGAGAAACGACACCGCGGCGACCACGCCCCACGCGACCTGCACCGGCAACACCGCGAGCGGCACGAACAGCAGCGCGGCGGTCGGCGGGTAGGTGAACGGCAACAACGCCCACCACGGCTCGGGCCCGAGTGTGTTGGCGTTGTACAGCGGCTCGCCGTGCAGCAGGGTGATCGCGCCCGCGCGGTAGACGGCGCTGTCGACACCGAGCCGCCAGTCGAACAGCCAGCCCAGCACACCGGCCAGCAGCGACACCGAAGGCAGCGCGAGCAGCAGCGCGACCGAGCGGGGCCGCACGGACAGCCTGCCGAGCGAATCCTTCAGCGACAGCTTGGATTCCGGGGCGGCGCGCACCTCGGGTTCGAGAGTGACCGGCATGGCCGCCTCACAATCCGACGGGTATCGACAGCCTCACGGCAACTAGGAAATCACGAAACGACATCGACTTCGGTGGCAACCCCGGCACTACGCGGCGTACACCGGTGGTGACACACCCGCCCGGTGCCCACCGCCGGGATGTCCGTCACACTTGGCCTGCACGGTTGTCGAGCCGGGCACAGGCAAGGAAGGAGCGCCGTGTCGACCGCCCTCCCGGACCCCAAGGGCAGCAGCGATGCCGAGCTGATCGCATCGGTGCGCGAGGGCAGGATCGAGGCGTACGGCACCCTCTACGAGCGCCACGTGGCCGCGGCGTACAACCTGGCGCGCCAGTTGACTCGTTCCGCGACGGAATCCGACGACCTGGTGTCCGAGGCGTTCGCGAAGGTGCTCGACGCACTGCGTGCGGGTAAGGGACCGGACAGTGCGTTCCGGGCTTACCTGCTCACCACGCTGCGGCACGTCGCATACGACCGGGCACGCAAGGACCGGCGCGTTGACCTCACCGCCGACATCACCAGCGTCGAGGAGGGTGTCGACGCGCTCAAGGTGCCGTTCACCGACACCGCGGTGCGAGGACTGGAACGATCGCTGGCCGCGAAGGCGTTCGGCAGGCTTCCCGAACGTTGGCAGACGGTGCTGTGGCATACCGAAATCGAACGCCAGTCACCTGCCGAGGTGGCGCCGCTGCTCGGCCTCACACCCAACGGTGTCTCGGCGCTGGCCTACCGCGCGAGGGAGGGGTTGCGGCAGGCGTATCTACAGGCTCACCTCGCCGAGACCGAACAGCAGCGGTGCAGGGCGACGGTGAGCAGGCTCGGGGCGTGGACGAGGCACGCGCTGTCCAGGCGGGAACGCGCGCAGGTGGAAGCGCATCTGGACCGGTGTCCCAGGTGCGGGGCGCTCGCGGCCGAACTGGCCGACGTCAACAGCGCGCTCCGTGCGGTGGTGGCGCCGCTCGTGCTCGGTGGCCTTGTGGCGGACTACCTGGCGACGACGGGCGCGGGTGCGGCCAAAGAACTGGCCGCACAGCCGCCTGCCACCGAAAGCAGCGCCTCCCCGGGCGATACGACGGACGCCGGGACCGCGATAGCGCCCGCGAGCCCTCGCCAGTTCGTCGGTGTGGCGGGCTCCGGTGTGGCTATGGCTGCCGCGATCGCCATCGCGTTGGCGGCAGGCGGGGTCTCGCCGCCGCTGGCGCAACGGCCGCCGTCGGCCACGCAGGTGCCCACCCCACCCAGCAGCCAGCAGCCGCTGCCCGAGCCAGGACCGGTCCCTCCGCTGCTTCCACCCGCTACTTCCGCACCGCTGATCCCGTCGCTGCCCGCCACCCGCACGCCACCGTTGCCTACCGCGCCCAGCACGTCACGGCCTGCTGAGGAGCCCGCGCCCGGACCGGCCAGGGTGGTGCTGCGCGAGCACGTGTCCGAACTCGTTCTCGAAGCCGACGGCGCACCCGCGGAGTTGCCGTTCACGGTCCGCAACGAGGGCGAAAGCACTTCCAGCGGCGTCAAGCTGACCCTGCGGTTGCCGCCCGGGATCAGCGCCGTAGCACCGGGTGGTGGCGGAGGCTCGCCGCAGGGCCACGTGGCGGGTGAGCCGGTCGGCACAGCACGTACACCCACCGGGGGTCACGACATCAACTGCCCCGCCGGAACGGGCACGGTGACCTGCGAGCGCGGCGGTCTGGCGCCCGGCGAGTCGGCGGTGTTCAGGCTGTGGCTGCGGGCGGCGGGCAACGCGGAGGCCGGCCGGATCACCGGCTCGCTCGGCCTCGGAGCCAGCAAGCGAGCCGACATCAGCGTGCCCCTCACCGTGCGCGCGGGCGACGTGGCCGAACTGGAGACGGAGAAGCTGCTCGGCGAGCGGCCAAGGGCGCTTTCGGTGGAGGTACGCAACGGCGGCAGGTCGCCACGCAGGGCGAGGGTTGAGTTCGACCGGCCCGGCATGGCGTTTCCTCGCGGCGGCGCACTGAACTGCGACAGCGGGAACCGGCCACGCTGCTCGCCCCTCCGGCCGCTGCGACCAGGAGAGTCGTTCCGGATGCTGTACGTGCCCTACCGGGATCAGCGACACGTGCTGGAACTGACCGTGTCCGCGACCGTGGGCCACGCTCGCGTCACCGAGACGGTGGAATTCGCGTGCGGGTACGGCCACTGCGCGCGGGATGAGGTTCCCCAACGAGGTGGTCCGGGTTCGGAGGAGCCGACGACCGGCGACGCCGAGCCTCCATCGGCTCCGCACCTGCGAGAGGTGCTGCCGCCCGTCGTCAGGCAACGGCCGGTGGAGGGCCTGCTCGGCGGGTGAGAGCGAGGCTGTCCTGACGTCGATGACCGGCAGGCAGCCTGCGCAGGAGAAACGCCGTGCTGACAGCGCGGACACCTCAACTGCGTAGACTGCGGGCGTGGCTGTCGTCGAATCCGTGCTGGCCCACGTGCCTGAGCCGCTGCGGGCGGTGCTCATCAAGCACCGCGAGTTGCTCAAGTTCGCGGTGGTCGGTGGCACCACCTTCCTGGTCGACAACGGCATCTGGTACCTGCTCAAGCTGACGGTGCTCGAGGCCAAGCCCACGACCGCGAAGGGCATCGCGATCATCATCGCCACGATCGTGTCGTACGTGCTCAACCGGGAGTGGTCGTTCCGCACTCGTGGCGGCCGGGAACGCCCCCACGAAGCGGCGCTGTTTTTCCTGGTCAGCGGGGTAGCCGTGGTGGTGAACCTGATCCCGCTGTACGCCTCACGGAACGTCTTCAACCTCGAGGTACCGCACGTGTCACTACTCGTGCAGGAAGTCGCCGACTTCGCGAGCGGGTCCGTGCTGGGCATGCTGCTTGCGATGGCGTTTCGCTTCTGGGGTTTCAAGCGTTGGGTGTTCCCCGACGAGTTGGGTGATCGGCGTGGCGAGGACGCCGCCGTCGCCACCGAACGGCGAGTGCGGGCCTAGCGGGGCACCCGCTCGGGCGGCCAGCTCACTCCCCCGACATCCGCGGGCGTCGGTACCCGCAGGAACAGGCTGAACGTAGCGGGCTTCTTCACCGAAAGCTCGAGCCTGCCGCCGTCGGCTTCGGCGAGGGCACGGGCGAGCGCGAGCCCCACACCGGTGGAGCCACCGCCGGAGACACCGCGGTCGAACACGTGCGCGGCCAGTTCTTCTGGCACCCCCTGGCCGCCGTCGGCCACCTCCACAACCACGGTGCCTTCGGAGTCTCCCCGCCGTGCGGTGACCGTCACGGTGCCGCCACCGTGCCGCAACGCGTTGTCCAGCAGCACTCCGACGACTTCCCGCAGCCGCGCGGGGGTAGCCCTCGCCATCAGCGCGTCAGCGCCACGCACCCGCAACGTGCGCCCGTGCGCCCGAAACTGCGGGCGCCACTCCTCGGCGATGTGTGACAGCAGCGTCGACAGTTCCACCGGCTCGGCACCCACCTCGCTGGCGGCCCTCGCGGCGGCGAGCAGCTCGTCGAGCACGGTCGCCAGCCGGTCGGCCTGTTCGAGCGCCGCTCGCGCGTCCTCGCGCACCTCGGGGTCATCATGCGCCGTCAGAGTCTCCAACCGCAGTTGCAGCGCGGTCAGCCTGCTGCGCAACTGGTGGGAGACGTCGCCGACGAGCTGGCGTTCCCGTTGCACGAGCTGAGCCAGCGCCGAACCGGACGCATCGAGGGCGTCGGCGACCATGTCGAGTTCACCGACCCCGTAGCGACGCTGGTCGGCACGGAAGTCACCCCCGCCAAGTCGCGCGGCACGGTCGGCGACGTGCCGCAGCGGCCGGGCCAGCCTGCGGGCGGTCACCGTGGCCACCATCGTGCCCGAGCCGACCGAGAGCACCACCAGCAGCACGACCGCCATCGCCACCTGCGTCTGTCGTGCCCGCATCGGCCCCGCCGGGATCGCAAGCTCCACGGTCCCACCCTTGGCGATCGGAACGGTCTCCACCACCACGTCAGACCCGGGGTAGCTGCCGTACACGAGTTCGCCCGTTGTGGCCCCGCGCACGGTGAGCAGGCCGTCCCTTGGCACGGCAACCCGCACCGGGTCCAGATCCAACGGCCTGTCGTCGGCGAGCTGGTCGTCCAGGATTGCCGCGATCCGCTGCGCGCTGGATGCGAGGTCTTCCCGTTGCAGGTTGTCGACCAGCAGCCATCCGGTTACGCCGAGCGGGATACCGAGGGCGGTCCCGGTGACCGCCACGGCCAGCAGGATGGCGAGCAGGATGCGCCGCCGCATGACTCACTCGGTGTTGAAGCGAAAGCCGACCCCGCGCACCGTGGCGATGCGCTCCTCGCCGGGCTTGCGACCGCCGTTGTCGCCGCCCGCGAGCTTGCGGCGCAGCCACGACATGTGCATGTCCAGCGTCTTCGAGGTCTTCGACTCCAGGTCGTTCCAGACCTCCGAAAGGATCTCCTCCCTGCTCACCACCTGCCCCGCGCGACCGAGCAGCACGCGCAGCAACTCGAATTCCTTGTTGGCGAGTTGCACCTCGCAGCCGTCCACCGTCACCAGGCGAGCGCCGACGTCCATGCGCACCCCGCCCGCCTCGAGCACCTCGGGGGCCCTGCGGCGCAGCAGCGCCCGAATGCGCGCCAGCAGCTCGGCAAGCCGGAACGGCTTGGCCACGTAGTCGTCGGCTCCCGCGTCAAGCCCCACGACGAAGTCGACCTCGTCGGTCCTTGCCGTCAGCATCAGCACGGGCAGCCCGGCATCCGTGGCCCGCAGCCTGCGGCACACCTCGAGGCCGTCCATCCCGGGCAGGCCGAGATCCAGCACCAGCAGGTCCACCCGGTCACGCGAGGTCGCGTCCAGTGCCGACGGGCCGTCGGCGACGACCGCGACCTCGTAACCTTCCCGTTCGAGCGCGCGGGAAAGCGGCTCCGCGATCGCCGGATCGTCTTCGGCAAGTAGGACCACGCTCACCTCGCCAACCTTACGGCGCGACCACATGAAAACATCGTGACCGTGTCCCGCTACTCCTCTGACCTGATGCTCGCGGGCGAGCTGGCCGACACCGCCGACGCGATCACCACCGCCCGCTTCCGTGCCCTCGACCTGGCCGTCGGCAGCAAACCAGACCGCACTCCGGTCACCGACGCCGACACCGCGGTGGAGGACGCCGTGCGCGACCTGCTCGCGCGGCGTCGCCCTGGTGACCGTGTCGCGGGCGAGGAGCGCGGCGGTGCTGTCGGTGGCCAGGGCCGGGTGTGGGTACTGGACCCCATCGACGGAACCAAGAACTTCCTGCGCGGAACACCGGTTTGGGCGACGCTGATCGCGCTGGTCGAGAACGGCACGCCGGTGGTCGGCATGATCAGCGCGCCGCTACTCGGCAGGCGCTGGTGGGCGGGCGAGGGCGGCGGAGCCTGGCTGCGGGACTCCTCCGGCGAGCGCAGGCTCGCGGTGTCACGGGTGTCGGCGCTGGCCGACGCCTACGTATCGACGACCGACCTGGGCTCATGGGTGGAGCACCACTCAAGAGCCGCCTACCTCGCACTCGTGGACGCCTGCTGGGAGAGCAGGGCGTTCGGCGACTTCTGGCAGCACTGCCTTGTCGCGGAGGGCGCGATCGACGTGGCGGTCGAGCCGATCGTCAATCCGTGGGACGTGGCCGCCGTGCGAGTGCTCGTCACCGAGGCGGGTGGCCGCTTCACCGACCTGGCAGGGCGCTCTCGCATCGACGGCGGCTCGGCGCTGTCGACCAACGGGCTGCTGCACGACGACGCGCTGGCCACGATCGACGGGGCACGGCGCGGCTAGACGCGCGCGCTAGGGCAGCACGCCGACGGCTCCGCGCACCACCTGCGCCCAGGTGAGCCTCCCGAACAGGTAGTGACAGGCGACCTGCTCGTTGCTGAACCGGGCCCAGTCGTAGCGGTTGCCCTGCTCTCGCCAGAACACCTCCCACGCGACGTCGCCGTCCTCGCAGACGTCTTCGGTACGCAGCAGGCACCACGTGTTGTCGGCCTCGGCTCCGATCGACACCACCTCTTGCGGGATGCCGACGGCATCCAGCCAGCGCACGATCGACTCGACGTTCATGGCCTCTCCTCGAACGTGACGTCAGCCAGATAACCCAATGTCACCAGTTCCGCCGCCGAGTACACCGACCGGTACCGCACCCCGCCCCCCGGCTGGCCGAACCATGGGGCGGACAGTGCCCGCCACATCGGCAGCTCGCGGAGCACGCGATAGCGCCGGTAGCCTGCCTCCAGCAACGCCGGTGGCAGCGAACGCCGCGCGAACGGGGTGCCGTCCTCGGCGAACACCCTGCCCAACGCGGTACCGAACCGGTCGAGCACCGTGTCCGGCGCGAGCAGCACCGGCTCGCCGGGCTCGCACCCACCCTCGGGGTAGCGCTCCCCTGGAGGCCAGGCGAACTCGGCTCGCTGCCCGGCGTGCACCACGTAGCGCCGATCCCATTCGCGTTCGTCCATCCCGCCGAGCGGATCGTGGCCCTCCGACAACGTGGCGGGCGGGCACGGCAGCACCTCGGCGGGCGGCGGTGCGGGCTGGCGTACCCCCGCGCGCAGCGAGGCAAGCGCGACGGTGGGGTCGATGGTGCCGGATTCGGGATGGTCGTGCGGCGGGAACCGAAGCCCTGCGGCGTAGTCGCAGTCGCCGGCAGGCACCGGCAACTGCCGTGCCGGTTTGTCCGTGGCGACAGGAAGGTGCCCGATCGGGAACATGTGCACCAGAAACAGCGCGACCACACTCTGTCGATCCTGCCTCGCGGCACCCACCGGCGGGTGCGCGGCAGGCTGCTGGGGGCGCGCGGGGTCGGGCGCCTGCGGCGGGTGCGGGGCGCGCTGCTGGTGGTGCTGTTCCGGCCCCCACCGAAATGACTGGGGCGGCGCGGCTCGCGGGGCGTGGCCGGGCCCGGCCGTGGGTGCCGCTGTGGCGGGTGCGCCTGGTACTGGTGGGCCGCCCGCGACGGGACCGTAGGGAACGGCACCGGGACCGAACTGCTGGCCTGCGTAGGGAGGAGCGGCGAACGGCTGTGCCGCGGGCACGGGTGGCTGCGGCGCGAACTGCCCCGCGACCGGTGGCCCCGCGACCGGTGGCCCCGCGACCGGTTGCGCCGCGACCGGACCCCCGGTGAAACCGGCAAGGTGCGTCTGCCCGTGCGACTGCCCGGCCGGTGGCGGCGCGAGCGCGGTGCCGCTCGGCGGCGTCGGCGCGTCGGCGAACCCCAGGCTTGCCGCGGGCTGCCCGCTCGGCGGCGTCCTCGCGTGCGTGATGGCGATGGGGCCGGTGTCTTCCGGCCCAGCAGCGAGAACAGGAGCGGGCCCGTCGAGTGCCTCGCGGCCACGCCACACGTGCGGCAGCGGGTCCGGCTCGGACTCCGGCGACGGCGGCTGCCACGGTTCGACGCTCTCGGCAAACGCGACCGGCTCGGCCAGGTCCAGGGACTGTGCCGAATCGTGTGGCTCACCCGCCGCGAGCGGTTCCTCCACCTCGACCTCGACCGTGCCCGAGGGCCCCCGCCCGTCAGGTGCACCGAGTGCCTCCTCGACCACCTCGGCGGGCAGTCCGGTCGTGGCGGCCAGCAAACCCGACTGGCCGCCCGAGGTGTGCGCGCCTGGGTTCGGTGCCACGAGTTCGGTGGCCGTGTCGAGTGGTGCACTCCCGCTCGGTCCTACCGCGTCGGCGAGGCCGGTGGTGACGGCACCGAGGTTGGCGGCCGTGCCGCGCAGGGTCGTGTCGAGCGCCGCCAGTGCACCCGGATGCCCGGCCTGCGCGGCCGCGAGAGCCGCGTCGCGGTTCCTCGCCGCTGTCACGAGCTGACGCACGATCTCCACCTTGGCCTTACCGACCTGTTCGGCGGCGTGCTCGAGGCGATCGGCGGCCTGGTTCGCACCCGCCGCCGCCTCCATCATGCTGCCGTTTCCGGCCGACACGATGCCGGACCACCTGTGACGGGCCGCTTCCTCGGCCGGTCCGGACATCGCGTCGAGTGCGTTTCCCGCCGCCGAGTCGGCCTCGCCGGCCAGCGTCGTGAGGTCGTGCGCCGCCCTGCGCCATGCCGCGGCCTGCTCACGCATGGCGTCCTCATCCGCCTGCGGCCACGCGGTGCCCGTCTCGGCGGCGATGCCTGCGAGTTCCGCGGGTAGTTCGACACCCATGCGCGCTCCCTAGCCGACCGACCCGATGCCGCCGATGCCGTCCGCCGCTTCCTCGTCGGCGTCCTGGTAGGCCGAAGCGGCTTGGGAGAAGCTCGTCGCGACTTCGCCGAGCCTGTCGGGCAGCGCGTCCAGCGAGCGCAGTATCTCGTCGGCAGGCCCCGCGTGCGTCTGGGAGAAGCTGCGCCCGACCTCATCAGCGCCCCACGGCTGAGCTGACTCGCTCAGCGCATCCCGCAATTCGGCCACCAGCCGCCGCGCTCTGCCCGACAGCGCCTCCAACTCGGCCGCATGCGACAGCAGCCGCTGAGGGTCGGCCCCGAAACCCGCCACGCCACCGTTCATCGCGTTCCCGACCATTCGCCGTCGTCGAGCCAGTTCTGATCCTCGAAACTGGCGTCGTCCTCTTCCTCCGGGCCGGAAGTGGCGATGTCGTCCTCGGTGAGATCGGCCGTGCCGAGCAGCAGTGCCTGCGGGTCGGTGCCAGAAGGCAGCGCGGGCGCGAGTACGTCCGCCGCCAGGGAGAACGCCCTGACGGTCGCCTCCCCCGTCAGCCGCACGATCTGCGCGGCCAACTCCGCAGGGCGGTACCGGTCGTATGCGTCGTCCGCGATCATGAGGTCGGTCAGCGTGCCACGAGCACCCACGACCGCGGTGACGAGCCCGTCCTCGCTACTCACCGAGGCGCTGATCGCGGCGAGGTCGCGATGCACCGTGCTCAGTTGCTCCCTGCTGCGGTGATAGTCGGCGAGCAACTCGTCCACCTGCGCGCGATACTCGGTCACGGCGCTCTCCCGACGTCCGAAGGTCGTGTACAGCAGTCGGCGATGGTCTTTGACGCAGCCTGTTCCTCCTCGGTTCCCTTCGCAACCGCAGTCGTTGTGATCACGTGACGTGGGTGCTGCCCGGCGCGGCCCGTCAGGACCAGTCGGTCTGCCAGCCCGGTCGACGCGACGACCCCAGCAGCTCCGCATCCGCCGGACGGTGGGAGTGGTCCACGATGTGCCGTAGCAGCCGGGAATCGACGTAGTTCGGATACCCGGAGACACTGCCGGTGAGGTCAACGAGGTCCCGGAAGAGCGCGAGCGCTGGATTGCTGTTTCCGGTGTCGTGGGCGATCACCAGTGTTCCCAGTGTCTCCAGTGTCTCCGGTGGTCCCACCGCGTCGCGGGTCCGGACCGCCCTGGCACCGCACCCGGCGATGCTTTCGTTCCAGCCGAGCACCAGGGTGATGGCGAAGGTCCGGTTGACCGGGGTGAGCCGCACGTTGTCGATCATGCCAGCCGCCCGATCGGTCAGCGGGCACCACGCATCACAACCCGCTCTGGCAGCACTTCACCGCGTCAGGTGCCGCCCGCCCGCCACGGAGAGGACCTCGCCGTTGGCGTGCCCGTTCGCGGCAGAACCGAGATACGCGACCGCCGAGGCGACGTCCTGAGGTGTGCAGATGCGGCGCGTGGGCGTCTTCGCCGCCTCCGAGTCGACGGCCTTCCGCCCGAATCCGGGGGTGGTCAGCGCCCGCTCGGTCAGGGTGAAGCCAGGTCGCACGACGTTGCTGAGGATGCCGTGCCGGGCCTCTCTGACCGCCAGCACCTTTGTCGCCGTCTCCAGCGCGCCCTTGGCGGCGGAGTAGGCCACACCCGCGGCCATCGGCTGCTCGACGATGTCGGTCGAGATCAACACCAGCCTGCCCCAGCCTGCCTTCCGCATACCGGGAAGGACGGCCCCTATCACGGCCATTGTTCCGGCGGTGTTCGTGGTGAGGCCGTCGGTCAGGCTCTCCCAGGTGTCCGTCATCGTCGTCGGCCAGGAAACCGCGTTCGCGACCAAGATCGCGACCTCACCGAACTCGTGTTCGACCTGGCGCACCGAATCCGCTATCGACTCCTGGTCACGATGGTCGATCCGCACCGTCATCGCCTCCCCTCCCGACTCGATGATGGAGTCGACCAGGCTGCGCGCCCCCGCCTCGTTGCTGTGCCAGGCCGCGGCCACCCGCGCTCCCTCTGCCGCGAACACCCTCGAAATGGCGCTGCCGATTGCGCCGGACGCCCCGGTGACCAGCACCACTCGACCGTCGATCCCGAGATCCATAGCTCCCCCAAAACCAGATAGTTAGCCGGACATCTATTAGCCGACTATATAAATATAGGATTGGGCTCGTGGACGCAAGTGATTCGATGCGCGTCAATCGGGCGCTGAACAAGATGAGCAAGCTCTACCGCGCCGCGAAGGCACGCAAGCTCGCGGCGCTCGGGTTGCATCCCGGACAGGACGTGCTGCTGTGGCTGCTCGCCCAAGAGCGCGACGGCATGACAGTCTCGGAACTGGCGGCACGGCTGGGAATCGAACCGCCGACCGCCACCCGTAGCCTCGCTCGGCTGGAGCGTGGCGGGTGGTTCCGGCGCGAACCGGTCGCCACTGATCGCCGACAAGTGCGCATCGTGGTCACTGAGGCAGGCCACAGGCTGGTCCCCAGCATCGAACGCGCGTGGTCCGAACTCGCCGAGCAGGCGCTGGGCGAGGTGAGCCAGGAGCAACGCGACATCACGATCGCGGTGCTCGAACAGGCCAACGAGCGACTGCGCGGTCTGGTGGGAGAAGCCGTCCTTGCCGAGGAGTGAGCCGTTGGCGTGTCCCCGAGAACTTCAGGAACCCGCCTCAGCCGCCGAGCGCACGCACCACCCGTGACGGGCTCGGCCTGCCGAGCCGCCCGGCCAGCCACGTGCTCGTCGCGACGAGCGCGTCCAGGTCGACGCCGTGGTCGATCCCGAGCCCGTCGAGCATCCACACCAGGTCCTCGGTGGCGAGGTTGCCTGTGGCCGACTCCGCATAGGGGCAGCCACCCAGCCCGCCAGCCGAAGAATCCACAGTAGACACCCCGAGTCGCAGCGCGGCGCAGGTGTTGGCCAACGCCTGACCGTAGGTGTCGTGAAAGTGCACGGCGAGCCCGGCAACGTCGATTCCGGCGGAGGTGAACGCCGTGACCAACCGTTCGACACCAGCCGGGGTCGCGACCCCGATGGTGTCGCCTAGCGACAGTTGCGTGCAGCCGAGGTCGAGCAGGTTCCGGCCGGCACGAACGACCTGCGCCGGATCGACCACGCCCTCCCACGGGTCGCCGAAACACATCGACAGGTAGCCGCGCACGTCGACACCTTCGCTCCTTGCCCGCGACACGACCGGCTCGAACATCGCGAACTGCTCGTCGAAGCCACGGTTGAGGTTGCGTTCGGCGAAGGACTGGGTAGCGCTGCCGAACACCGCGATGTGGCGCACGCCCGCGGCGAGCGCGCGGTCCAGCCCGCGTTCGTTGGGCACCAGCACCGGGTAGCGAACCCCGGCCACCCGCCGCAGCCGCTCAAGCAGTTCCTCGGCGTCGGCCAGCTGCGGTACCCATTTCGGGTGCACGAAGCTGGTGGCCTCCAGCGTCGTCAGTCCCGCGGCAGCGAGCCGATCGAGGAACTCCAGCTTCACCTCGACGGGCACGGTGGTGGCCTCGTTCTGCAGGCCGTCGCGAGGCCCGACCTCCCAGATGGTGACCTGACGGGGCATGCCCGTCACGGGCCCGACCCGCTCCGGCAACCCGAGCTCACGCGCGCCCATGACGCTCCTGGCTGCCGGTTCCGAAGTCGAAGTCGTCGTAGGGATTGTCGTTGACCTGCCGGTAGATCATCGTGTGCACCTTCTCGACGCCGGGAATGTCGTCGAAGGTCAGCGGCTCCTCCGAGGCGGACTCGATGATCAGCGTGCCGCAGCCGAAAACGCGATCGACGAGCCCGTGCTCGAAACGGACGCTGTTGATCCTGGCCATGGGGATGTCGATGCCGGTGCGCTTGACAACGCCCTCCCGTGCGATCACCCGGTCCGTGGTGACGATGAAGTGCGTGGTGCGCCAGCGCACGAACGGCACGAGGAACAACCACACCACCAGCAGCACCGCTACCGCGCCGACAGCGATCAGCGTGACCATGTCCCACGGCGCGTCCAGGTCGCGGGCCCACAGCGCGAGCCACACCCCGGCTCCCAGCGTGCCCGCCAGAGCCAGCACCGGCAGGATCAGCATCTTGAAGTGCGGATGCTTGTGCGTTATGACGCGCTCACCCTCACTGAGCAAATCGTCTGGATAAGGCACTTCGACACCCCCGAGGGCTCATGTTCGGCGTGGGAGTCACCGTACCGCGTCATCGCCGGGCTCAGGCGTGGCTCGGCCGCAGGTGGACGACATCACCTGCGAAGATCGTGTGGCGCTCCCCGTCGGCTGTCCGGACGATGAGCGCCGCATCGGAGTCCACGTCGAGCGCCTCACCGATCTTGGCCGAACCACCCGCCACGAGAACCTTCACCTGCATCCCGAGCGTCGCGCACCGCGACCGGTACTCGTCGAGCAGCCCGGCGGCCCGCAGATCCCCGCGGGCGCAGCGCCAGCGCTGCTCGCGTTCGTGCAGGTGACCCAACAGCAGGCGGGCCACCTCCGTGCGGTCGGAGGTCGAGGCGCCCTCCTCGGCGAGTGAGGTCGCGCGCAGCGCGCCCGGCCCCGGTCGCACCGGCTCGCGCATCGGCGACACGTTCACGCCGATGCCCAGCACGACAGCCTGCTCGTCACAGGCGACCGCCTCGGCGAGCACACCGGCGCACTTGGCGCGCTCAACCCCAGCCAGCATGTCGTTGGGCCACTTGAGCACCGCGTCAACACCCAACTCCCGCGCGGTGTCGATCAGGGCGAGCCCCGCGACGGCCGCCAGCGAGCCGAGCGCGGGCAGTGGCACCTCGCCAGGCCGCAGCAACACGCTCAGGTACACGCCGGCGCCGGGCGGGGAGACCCAGGTTCGGCCCCTGCGGCCCGCACCCTTGGTCTGCTCCTCGGCGATGAGCACGGTGCGGTCTGCCGCGCCCTCCACGACGGCATCTCGAAGATCGGCGTTGGTGGAGCCCGTGCTGGCGACCACGTCGATGGCGGTATAGGGGCCGACGGGCCGCAGCAGCGCGGAACGCAGTCGCGCGGCGTCGATGCGCTTCATACGGCACAGCCTATGACCCCGGCGAGCCCTATGACGTGGCACACCCCTGCGGCCAACTGAGGGTCGTTAAGCTGCTGTTTCATGAGCAGCGCGACGGAGCCGATCGGCACGCCCCCCGCAGAAGAACCGGACATCCACACCACGGCCGGTAAGCTCGCCGACCTCTACCTGCGCTACGACGAGGCGGTGCACGCCGGGTCGGCGCGCGCGGTGGAGCGCCAGCACGCCAGGGGCAAGAAGACCGCACGTGAGCGCATCGACCTGCTGCTCGACCCCGGTTCCTTCGTCGAACTCGACGCGCTGGCCCGGCACCGCTCCACCAACTTCGGGCAGGACTCCAACCGGCCCTACGGCGACGGGGTGGTCACCGGGTACGGCACCGTCGACGGCAGGCCGGTGTGCGTGTTCAGCCAGGACGTCACGGTTTTCGGCGGCTCACTCGGCGAGGTGTACGGCGAGAAGATCGTCAAGGTGATGGACCTGGCGATCAAGACAGGCAGGCCGATCATCGGCATCAACGAGGGTGGCGGCGCGCGCATCCAGGAAGGCGTCGTCTCGCTCGGCCTTTACGGCGAGATCTTCCGCCGCAACACCCAGGCCTCCGGTGTGGTCCCGCAGATCTCGCTCATCATGGGCGCCAACGCGGGTGGGCACGTGTACTCGCCCGCGCTCACCGACTTCGTGGTGATGGTGGACCAGACCTCCCAGATGTTCATCACCGGACCCGACGTCATCAAGACGGTGACCGGCGAGGAGGTGACCTTCGAGGACCTCGGTGGTGGCCGCACCCACAACACGAAGTCCGGCAACGCGCACTACCTCGCGGGCGACGAGGAGGACGCCATCTCCTACGTCAAGGAGTTGCTCTCCTTCCTGCCCGCCAACAACCTCTCCGAACCTCCGGTGTTCGACTCTCCCGAGCCGACGGGTGAGTCCATCCCGGACGGTGTCAGCGAAACCGACCTGGAACTGGACACGCTGGTCCCCGACTCGCCGAACCAGCCGTACGACATGCACGAGGTGATCAAGCGGGTCGTGGACGAGGGCGAGTTCCTCGAGGTGCACGAACTGTTCGCGCCCAACGTGCTGGTCGGGTTCGGCCGCGTCGACGGCCACAGCGTCGGCATCGTCGCCAACCAGCCGACCCAGTTCGCGGGCTGCCTCGACATCGACGCCTCGGAGAAGGCCGCCCGGTTCGTGCGTACCTGCGACGCGTTCAACGTGCCCGTGCTGACCTTCGTCGACGTTCCCGGCTTCCTCCCCGGTACCGACCAGGAATGGAACGGCATCATCCGGCGGGGCGCGAAGCTGATCTACGCCTACGCGGAGGCGACGGTACCGCTGGTCACCGTCATCACCCGCAAAGCGTACGGCGGCGCCTACGACGTGATGGGTTCCAAGCATCTCGGCGCGGACGTCAACGTCGCGTGGCCGACCGCCCAGATCGCCGTGATGGGCGCTCAGGGTGCCGCCAACATCGTGCACCGCAAGACCATCGCCAACGCGGCGGAAGCGGGCGAGGACGTGGAGCAGCTGCGGGCGCGGCTGATCCAGGAGTACGAGGACACGCTGTGCAACCCCTACGTCGCCGCGGAGCGTGGCTATGTCGACGGCGTGATCCCGCCCTCGCACACCCGCGGCTACGTGACCAGGGCGCTTCGGATGCTTCGGGACAAGCGCGAGACGCTGCCGCCGAAGAAGCACGGCAACATCCCGCTGTGATCGCGAAAGGCCGCTGCCATGTCTGCCATGTCGGAAGAAGCTGCCATGCCTGAGCAACCGGAACATTCCGGGCCGCTGCTGCGCGTCGTGCGCGGCAATCCCGACGACGCGGAGGTGGCCGCACTCACCGCCGTCATCGCCGCCGTGGCCGCCTCCGGTGAGCAGGAGGCCAAGCCCGCCACCCGGTCGCTGTGGGCCGACCCCGCGGCGCGACTGCGGGCACCGCTGCGGCCCGGACACGGGGCCTGGCGTGCCTCCGGGCTGCTCCGTTGAGGCGGCGGTGCGTGCGCGGTGCGATCACATAGCCTTTGCCGCGTGCGTTTCGTGCTGGCCTCGGCCTCCCCAGCTCGCCTCGCGGTGCTGCGCGCGGCGGGGATCGAACCGAGTGTGATCGTCTCCGGCGTCGACGAGGAGGCCGTCGCAGCCGGACTGCCCGACCCTTCACCGTCCGAACTGGTCACCGCACTCGCCATGGCGAAGGCCGACGCCGTGGCCCGCTCCGCGGACCTCGCCGCTATCACACACGGGTCGCACGCCGAGGCCCACGAAGGTGCCGAGGACGCCGTCGTGGTCGGCTGCGACTCGATGCTCGCGATCGGTGGCGAGGTGGTGGGCAAGCCCGCGACCGCTGAGGTCGCTCGCGCACGCTGGGCCGCCATGGCAGGCGGCACCGGCGAGTTGCTCACCGGGCATGCCGTGGTGCGGGTGAGCGACGGTGAGACCGTCGGCGTCGCGAGCGGAACCCAGTCAACGACCGTGCGGTTCGCTTCCCCCACCGAGGCGGAACTCGAAGCCTACCTGCGGTCGGGTGAGCCACTTGCCGTGGCGGGCGCGTTCACTTTGGACGGTCTTGGCGGCTGGTTCGTCGAAGGCGTCGACGGCGACCCCTCCAGCGTGATCGGAATCAGCCTGCCGCTGACAAGGCGACTCCTCGCGGAGGTGGGCGTGAGCGTCGTGGACCTGTGGCGAGACGGCGAGGGCTGACCCGCTACGAGCAGGCCCCGACCTCGTCGGCCGCGAGGTCCACCTCCGGCCAGCCGCGCAACTGGCCTGGCGAGTCGAACCCGGCCGTGCAGCCGACGAGTTGGCCACGCAGGTCGTAGACCTCGGCGAGCACGGGCGCGCGCCTGCACTGCGAGACCTCGCCTGCACGGCCACAATCGTGCCGCACCACGATCACCTCCGGCGCGGCGTCACCGGCCGCGTCGTCGAGCGTGATGCTGCCCGCGTCGGAGAAGTACGGCCGCTCGGCCGAAGCCCAGCCGTCGCCACGCCAGATGTGCAGCTCGCCCGCCATCCCGCCGTCGTGCGGCCCGCGCACAAGGCAGACCGGGGTGGCGATCTCGACGCAGCGCAGCGAGTCGTGGTTGAGCCGCACCCCCATGCCGGTGATCGTGGTTTCCGCGGTCGTACCCGACGACGGCCCACCGGCCCGCAGTCTGCCCGTGCCGCCGCGGCTGTCGGCCAGCAACTCAACCGGCATGCCGTTGACCATGGCGGACGCCAGGACACGGCACGGTTCGTCACCGCAACCGGAGTAGGACGCCGCCGCCGTGGTCGTCGCCCCACCCGCGCTCGCGGGCGCGGAATCCCCGTTGCGCAGCACCGCCGCCGTCACCAACGCGCACAGGGCCACAGCGAACGACAGCGCCGTCGTGAGCACGACGGCGCGCGGCGCCGACGTTCCCGCCACTGGATCCTCCTCCCTCAGCGTGCCCTGCGCGTTCGCGCCTGAGGGTAGGCGAGGTGGTAGCGGACCTTCAGCTACGGCGCCGCCCGCCCTCACCCCTACGTCGCGTGAGCCTCGTCTCGTCTGCCGTGGCAGCGGAGTCCGTAAACTCTCGCGTGAGCAGCTAACAGGGAGGTAAGCGTGCCCGAACCAGCGAGCGTCACCAAGGTGCTCGTCGCCAACCGCGGTGAGATCGCCGTCAGGGTGATCAGAGCGGCCAAGGACGCGGGGCTGGCCAGCGTGGCCGTGTACGCCGAACCCGACAGGGAAGCACCACACGTTCGCATGGCCGACGAGGCCTTCGCGCTGGGCGGCACCACGGCGGCCGAAAGCTACCTGGTGTTCGACAAACTGCTCGACGCCGCCAAGCGGTCCGGCGCCGACGCCGTGCACCCCGGCTACGGCTTCCTTTCCGAGAACGCCGACTTCGCACAGGCGGTACTGGACGCGGGACTCACCTGGATCGGGCCGAGCCCGCAAGCGATCCGCGACCTGGGGGACAAGGTCACCGCGCGGCACATCGCGTTGAAGGCGGGCGCGCCGCTGGTGCCAGGCACGAAGGACCCGGTATCGGGCGCGGACGAGGTCGTCGCGTTCGCGGAGGAGCACGGCCTGCCCGTGGCCATCAAGGCCGCGTTCGGTGGCGGTGGCCGGGGCCTGAAAGTGGCCCGAAGCATGGAGGAGATCCCCGAGCTGTTCGATTCGGCCACCCGCGAGGCCGTGGCCGCGTTCGGCCGTGGTGAGTGCTTCGTCGAGCGCTACCTGGATCGGCCGCGCCACGTCGAGGCGCAGGTGCTCGCGGACAAGCACGGCAACGTGGTGGTCGTGGGCACGAGGGACTGCTCGCTGCAACGCCGCCACCAGAAGCTGGTCGAGGAGGCGCCCGCCCCGTTCCTCACCGCCGAGCAGCGTGAGATCATCCATTCCTCTGCGAAGGCCATCTGCAAGGAAGCGGGCTACTACGGCGCGGGCACGGTCGAGTACCTGGTCGGTGTCGACGGCACGATCTCCTTCCTCGAGGTGAACACCCGCCTCCAGGTCGAGCACCCGGTCTCGGAGGAGACCACCGGGATCGACCTCGTGCGTGAGCAGTTCCGTATCGCGGAGGGCGGCACACTGCCGTTCACCGAGGACCCGCAGCCGCGCGGTCACTCCATCGAGTTCCGCATCAACGGCGAGGACGCGGGCCGCAACTTCCTGCCCGCACCCGGAACGGTCACCCGCCTGGTGTTCCCCGAAGGGCCAGGCGTGCGCGTCGACTCCGGCGTCGAGACCGGCAGCGTGATCGGCGGGCAGTTCGACTCCATGCTCGCCAAGGTGATCGTCACCGGCGCCGACCGTGCGCAGGCGATCGAGCGTGCGCGCCGCGCGTTGGACGAGATGGTCGCGGAGGGCTTGGCGACCGTCCTACCGTTCCACAGGGCGGTCCTGCGTGACGAGGCTTTCGTCGGCGACGGCACCGGGTTCTCCGTGCACACCCGCTGGATCGAGACCGAATTCGACAACACCATCGAACCGTTCACAGCCGCCGAGGAGGTCGAAGCCGAGGCCGAGCCACGCCAGAACGTCGTCGTCGAGGTCGGTGGCCGCAGGCTGGAGGTGTCCCTGCCCGGTGACCTGGCGCTCGGCGGTGGCGGCACCGCCGCCGCTGGCAAGGCCAAGCCGCGCAAGCGGGGCGGCGGCGCGAAAGCGGCCGTCAGCGGGGACGCGGTCACCGCGCCCATGCAGGGCACGATCGTCAAGCTGGCTGTCACCGACGGTCAGCAGGTCGAGGCGGGTGAACTGATCGTGGTGCTGGAAGCCATGAAGATGGAGAACCCGGTCACCGCGCACAAGTCGGGCACGGTCGCGGGACTCGCCGTCGAGGTCGGCTCCGCCGTCAGCCAGGGCGCCGTGCTGGCCGAGATCAAGGACTGAGGCGATCGGACGGCCGCCGGGCTTCGTGGCAGCCACTGATCCATCCGACCTACCATCGAGACGTGGCCGTCGATCGACCGGAGTACCGGCTCAGTGACGCTGAGCGGCGAGAAGCGTTGGACGCGCTTTCCGAGCACGTCCGCAGCGGACGGCTGGACCTGGTCGAGTTCGAGCAGCGGTCGGGCCAGGTGAGCGCCGCGAAGCTACGCGGCGAGTTGGAGCCCATCTTCGCGGACCTGCCGGAGCCGCGGCCGAGTGTGCTTCACACCGTTCGCACGCTCGGGCAGCCGCGGCAGCGAGGCGAGCCGCCGCAGCCCTGGTCGCAGCGGGTCGCGGCAAGCGCCGTCCCGATCGCGGCCATCGTGGCCCTCGTGCTGTTCTTCACCATCGCGAGAGGCATGGTGTTCGTGTTCCTGTTACCTGCCGTGGTCGCGCTCTTGGCAGGGTCTTTGGCCTCCAACCGGCGCCGAGGGCCATAAGATCACCGCGTGGAGCCGGTCGAGATCAACGCGGGGACCTACTACCTTCGCAGCCTGCGGGCGGACGAACTGCTGGACGACCGGCCACGGCTGCTGGCTGCCTTCGCCGATCCGGTTCACCGTCGGTTCGTCCCCCACTACGTCGTCGACACCGTTGAGGCGGCCACCGCCTACGTCGAGCGCCGCGCCCGCGAGTGGCTGGCCGACGAGCGCTGTTCCTGGGCGGTCGCCGAGCCCACTACCGGCGAACTGCTCGGCGAGGTGGGGCTGAAGCGGCTCGATCTCGCCGCGGGCACCGCGGAGGCCGCCGTGTGGCTGCACCCCGCCGAACGCGGACGAGGGATTGCCGCCACAGGGCTGACCGCGGCGTTGCGTTTCGGGTTCGGCGCGCTCGGTCTTCGCTACGTCGACTACCGGCACGAGGCCGCCAATCACGCCTCGGAAGCGGTCGCGAGGAAGTGCGGCTTCACTCTCGTCGACGCGGCGGGCTCCGATCTCCGCTGGCGGCTGACCTCGGACGGCGCCGCGTGAGCAGGGCCGCACCGCTGACGGTGCTGCTCGCGATCGTGTTCACCCTGCTCGGTATCACCCCGGTCGCTCCTGGCCGCGCGGCCGCCGAGGAACCGCTGCCTCCGAAACTCGATGTCGACGCGGCGCTGCGCGCCTTCGAGACTCAGCAGATCTACCGGGCGCCCGGCGCTGTCGCCTACTTCGACACCGAACTCATCCGGCGGGAACTGCCGCCGGACATCCGGGTGCTCATCGCGCCCTTCACCGGCCCGGTCGAGGAAGGCGGAAACTACGCCAGCCACGACGAGCACTACGAGCAGGTGTACGACCAGCTCATGCGGTGGAGCGAGCGGACGGGCAAGAAGTGGGTCAGGGTGGAGGGGTTGCGCGTCTCCTCCAGCGAGGGAGTCACCGCGAGCCCGAGCGACCTGACCGAGCTGCGCAGGGTGACCGCGTGGTACGACGTCACCGACTTGCTGTGGTTGGTGATCCGCCACGCCAAGGGCGTGCAGACCGGCAGCGGGTCGCCGGACCGTCCGAAGGCGCGGGTCGTGACCGCGACACCGCAGCAGCTCACCGAGCTGGAACGGCGGCTGCGCGATGACCCCGTCTACAACGCTCCCGGTCGCGAGGACCCGGTCGAGCTGTCGGTCGAGCGAATCCGCGAACGCACCGGCATGCGGGTGCGGGTGGCGGCGTTCCCGGTCGTCGATCCGAGTGAGCCGATGGTGGACTACGCACGGCCGCTGGCGAAGCGGTTCCCCGGCGAGGTGGTGCTGGTGGCCCAGGGCGGCTGGCTGGAGGTAGCCGGTGCCCACCACCACGAACTGGTCTCCGCCCGCGACTACGCCTACGGCCGCTACGAGGGCGGCAGCTTCGAGCAGGGCATCACCATGACCGACCGGATCGGCACGGTGCTGTTGCGCGCCGACCAGCTGCTGACCGAGCATCCGTTCAGTCGCCCGCCACCGCGAACTTCGCGCCAGCTCATCGGAGCTCTCGCACCGTGGCTCGTCGGCGGGTCGGCCCTCGCGATCGGCGCGATCGCACTGCTGCGGGCACTGCTACGGCGAGCGCGGCAGGCAAGGGCGGACCGTGCCGCGCTACGCGAGGCAGGTGCCGAGGCTTTCGCCGAGATCACCGAACTCGGCAGGCGACTGCTCGACGCCGACGGCGGTCGCGATGCTGCGGCGGCCGAGCGGCATGCCACCGCCACCACCCTGTTCGAGCAGGCGCACACGGCCGGTGCCATGGCCGAGGTCCGCGACATCGCGATACAGGGGCAGCGGCTGCTGCGAGAGGAGCGGGGTTCGTGACGAGGCGGATACCCGCATGGGGCTATGCAGCGCTACTCGGCGTCGTGGGGTTCCTGATCGTGTTCAAGCCGTGGCAACTGCCGAGCGAGCGGGCCCGCGAAGCGGCCCAGCACC
Source organism: Saccharomonospora amisosensis (assembly GCF_011761185.1). Classification (NCBI taxonomy): domain Bacteria; kingdom Bacillati; phylum Actinomycetota; class Actinomycetes; order Pseudonocardiales; family Pseudonocardiaceae; genus Saccharomonospora; species Saccharomonospora amisosensis. The sequence goes on from NZ_JAAOYM010000001.1 coordinate 4,482,194, forward strand.
TTCGCGACAGCTCCGTCTACGTCGCGCCGGGCGCACCCGGACTGGTCGACCCGGTGCGGGCCCGCGAGGTGATCGGCGATCGGGCGATCGTCGTCGCGATCTTCGACGACGAGCCACCGCGCGAGTACGCCGACGAGGAAGACCCGAGCCGGGCACTGTGCGACGAAATCGCCACGCTGGTGCCGACGAACCTGGTCATCGTCTTCTCCGCCGACGAAGGCGAGTACGCCAGCACCTACTGCGACGGACCAGCCTTCCCCGCGCCCACGCGCGGCGACGACTCCGCCGAGGACTTCTCCTTCAAAGTCATCCTCAAGGCAGAGGCCTCCTGGCAGTATCGCGTCACCGACACCGACCTCACCCCGGAGATCGAGGAGTACGCCCTCGCCTTCGATGCCGAAGCCGCCGAAGCGTACGGCGAGATTCCCCGGCGCGGCCCCGTGGACGACGTCACCGACGTCGGCCGGTTGCTGCTCACGGGTGCGGCAATGGTGTCGGCGACGGTGGTGCTGTTCCTGCTGCTGCGTGGGACCGCGCTGGCACTGCGCAACAGGGTCGGTGCCCGGGGCGCGGCCGCTCGCCGCCGCGCCGCCGTCGACGCGCGGCTGAACCGCCTCGCCGACCGCGTGCTGCACCCGGACGGGCCTGCTGACCCGGAACACGCCAAGGAGTACGTGCTCATCCTGCACGAGTTCCGCGAGGCGAGCGACGGTCCGCGGCTGGCGGAGTTGCAGTCGCGGATCACCGCGCTGGAAAGGCAGCTGCTGTGACCTGGCTGTGGCTCACCCTCACGGGCGTCGCGTTGGCCGCGGGCGCGGTGATCCCCGTGATACTGCACCGGCAGCCGCATCCCGGCAGGGCGGCGATCGCGGCGCGCTCCCGGTACCACCTGCTCGGCCACCACGTCGAGGTAACTGAGCCGGTCACCGACCCGGAGGCGGCGGCCCTGCTTCGCTCGGCCCGGGAGCGCTGGCACAGCGCGGGTGCCCTGCTCGCCTCGGCGAGGTCGCGCCAGGACTTCGAGCTGGCTCGGCGGGTGGCCGAGGAAGGGCTCTGCGACGTGACGCGAGCCTATGCCCTGCTAGGACTGCCGGAACCAGGTCAGCCGTGGTGAGCAGGAGCCGGCCCAGCCGTACCGCGACGGGTACTCAGCCCACCGGCTCGATGAGGTTGCCACGAGCCTCCGGTGCGGCCACCCGCCGCGCGTCCGCCGCCTCGTCGTCGGACTGGCTTTGCGACTCTCGCTCGGCCCTCACCCTCTCGCGATACAGCTCCACTTCCTTCGCCATGGTTTCCTGCGTCCAGCCCAGCACCCCGGATACGAGTTCGGCGACCTGCTCGGCGCAGTCCACGCCGCGGTGCGGGTACTCGATCGAGATGCGGGTCCTGCGCGCGAGCACGTCTTCCAGATGCAGCGCGCCCTCGTGACTGGCGGCGTACACCGCCTCGACGCGCAGGTAGTCCGGCGCGGCGTCAAGCGGGCGCAGCAGGTCGTGCCGCTCTTGCGCCAGTGCCAGCACCTCGTTGACCAGTGAACCGTAGCGATCGAGTAGATGCCGGACGCGGTACGGGTGCAGCCCGTGTGCCGCGGCGAGGTGGTCCGCCTGGTTGACAAGGGCGTGGTAGCCGTCGGCTCCCAACAGCGGCACCTTGTCGGTGATGGAGCCGCGAACGCGGCCAGGCAGATCCACCGAAGCCGCATCCACGGCGTCGGCGGCCATCACCCGATAGGTGGTGTACTTGCCGCCCGCGATCGCCACCAACCCCGGCGCCACCCTGGCCACCGCGTGCTCGCGCGACAGCTTGGAGGTCTCCTCGCTCTCACCCGCGAGCAGCGGCCGCAGTCCCGCGTAGACACCTTCGATGTCGTCGTGGGTCAGCGGCGTGGCCAGCACCTCGTTGACGTGGTCCAGGATGTAGTCGATGTCGGACCTGGTCGCGGCCGGATGCGCAAGGTCTAGGTGCCAGTCGGTGTCGGTGGTGCCGAGAATCCAGTGGTTTCGCCACGGGATGACGAACAGCACGGACTTCTCGGTGCGCAGGATCAGACCTGTTTCGGACACGATGCGGTCGCGCGGCACCACGATGTGCACACCCTTGCTCGCCCGCACGCGGTACCGGCCACGGCTTCCGGACAGCCGCTGCAGTTCGTCGGTCCACACACCTGTGCAGTTGACGACGACGCCCGCGTTCACCTCGGTCTCCGCACCGGTCTCGACATCTCGGACCTTCACGCCGGACACCCGGTCCGCCTCCCGAAGGAAGTCCACCACCTGGGTGGAGGTGCGCACCACCGCGCCGTAGTGCGCCGCCGTTCTGGCGACGGTCATCGTGTGCCTTGCATCGTCGGCCTGGCCATCGAAGTAGCGAATGCCGCCGATCAAGGCGTCGCGCTTGAGCGCTGGCACCATCCGCAGCGCTCCGGCCTTGGTGAGGTGCTTCTGCCCAGGCACCGAACGGGCGCCGCCCATCGTGTCGTAGAGCAGCAGACCGGCAGCGGTGTAGGGCCGTTCCCACAGGCGGTGGCGCAACGGGTACAGGAAGCTCACCGGCTTCACCAGGTGCGGAGCCAGCCGGGTCAACATCAACTCCCGCTCCCGGAGTGCCTCGCGCACCAGGCCGAACTCCAGCTGTTCCAGGTAGCGCAACCCGCCGTGGAACATCTTGCTGGAGCGACTGGAAGTGCCCGAAGCCAGATCCCTGGCCTCCACGAGCGCGACGCGCAGCCCTCTGGTGGCCGCGTCGAGCGCTGTCCCCGCACCGACGACACCCCCGCCGATGACGACGAGGTCGAAGTCCTCCCTGCCCAGCCGCTCCCACGACTCAGCGCGGTTGGCGGGCCCCAATGACACGGTCACGCGTTCCTCCTCGCCACGGGTTTCGGGGCGTGGGGCATGGCAACCCCACCTCTCAGCATGGCATGTCCCGCGCCGGACGGCGGCAGTTCGAAGGCGCGCTGATGGGACTCGACAACACGATGTTGATCTGTACTGTTAGTACTTCACGTCGCTGGAGGAGGTTTAGGCACGCACAGGTCGGCAAGTCTGTGTCGCCTGGCGTATCGCGGACCTCGCCAGGGACGCGTGCCCCGACGCAGGGGCGACGGGTGCCAAGCCACACATGGAGGTGTAGGCGTGAGTGAAAGGGCCTCCGGACAGCGAACCAGCGTCTTCTCCAGAATGCGTGCCACGACCGGCGGCGAGATGCTGGCGGAGTTCCTGGGCACGGCTGTCCTGATCATGTTCGGTACGGGATGTGTCGCGGTCGCGGTGGTGGGCCTGCCCGAGTCGGGGCGGCAGACTGTCGACTTCGGTGCTGGCAACTGGTTGATCATCGCGTTCGGCTGGGCGCTGGCCGTCGTGTTCGGCGTCTACGTCGCGGGAGGCGTCAGTGGCGCGCACATCAATCCCGCGGTCACGCTGGCGTTCGCCATCCGCAGGAAGTTCCCGTGGGCAAAGGTGGCGCCGTACTGGCTGGCGCAGGTCCTCGGCGCGTTCGCGGGAGCCGCGGTGGTCTACGCCGTGTACGGGCCCGCGATCAACGCGTTCAACAACACGCAGGGCATCGCGGACGGAGCGGACTCACTACCCACATTCTCGATCTTCGCGACGTTCCCCGCCGAGTACTTCGGCGGCACCTGGTGGGGTCCCTTCGTCGACCAGATCGTCGGTACCGCGCTGCTCGTCGGGGTGATCGCCGCACTGATCGACAACCGCAACCAGGCCCCGCTGAGCAACTTCGCCCCCTGGGTCATCGGCTTCGTCGTCGGCGCCATCGGGCTCAGCTTCGGAACCGGCGCAGGCTACGCCATCAACCCGGCGCGTGACCTCGGCCCTCGCTTCTTCACCTGGCTTGCAGGCTGGGGTGACACAGCGTTCCCCGGCAACGGTGATTGGTTCAGCAACTACTGGTGGATACCGATAGCCGGGCCATTACTTGGCGGCGTCATCGGGGTGATCATCTACGACCTGTTCATCGGTCAAGTTCTCACGGCCAAGGAGACGGCGCCCGAGGTCGAGCCCTCACCGCCGCCGGGACGTGTCCCGGAGTCGGCGGAAAGCGGCACCACCACCTCCGCGTCGGACTAGCGAAACGGGAGAAGGAGACAGATGGCTTCCTACGTGGCCGCCGTCGACCAGGGCACGACGTCGACAAGAACGATGATCTTCGATCACTCCGGCCAGGTCGTGGCTTCCGACCAGCGCGAGCACGAGCAGATCCTGCCGAAGGCGGGTTGGGTCGAGCACGACGCCGAGGAGATCTGGGCCAACACCAGGGCGACCGCCGCGGGCGCGCTCGCTGCCGCCGACCTCACCACGGCGGACATCGCCGCTGTCGGCATCACCAACCAACGCGAGACCACCCTGGTGTGGGATCGCAAGACAGGCAAACCGGTCTACAACGCGATCGTGTGGCAGGACACCCGTACCGACCGGATCGTGAACGAGCTCGGCGCGGCGGGCGGCGGCCAGGAACGCTACCGCGACACGACCGGGTTGCCGCTGGCCACCTACTTCTCGGGGCCGAAAGTGAAGTGGATCCTCGACAACGTCGAGGGGGCACGGCAGCGCGCCGAGGCCGGTGACCTGCTGTTCGGCAACATGGACACCTGGCTGCTGTGGAACATGACCGGCGGGGTGGACGGTGGCATCCACGTCACCGACCCGACCAACGCGTCGCGGACGCTGCTGATGGACCTGGACACGCTGTCCTGGGACGCCGACATCGCCGCCGACATGGGCATCCCGCTCTCGATGTTGCCGACCATCCGGTCGTCCTCGGAGGAGTACGGCACCGTGCGCGAGCGAGGCGCATTCGGTGGGGTTCCGATCGCGGGAATCCTCGGTGACCAGCAGGCCGCGACGTTCGGCCAGGCCTGCCTGTCCCCCGGCGAGGCGAAGAACACCTACGGCACCGGCAACTTCGTGCTGCTCAACACCGGTACCGACAAGGTGATGTCGCAGAACGGGTTGCTCACCACGGTCTGCTACAAGATCGGGTCGAACGACACCGTGTTCGCGCTGGAGGGCGCGATCGCGGTCACCGGCTCGCTCGTGCAGTGGTTGCGGGACAACCTCAACATGATCAGCTCCGCCGCCGAGATCGAGGAACACGCGCGGACGGTCGAGGACAACGGCGGCGCCTACTTCGTGCCCGCGTTCTCGGGGCTGTTCGCGCCCTACTGGCGATCCGACGCGCGTGGTGTCATCGCCGGGTTGACCCGCTACGTCAACAAAGGGCACCTGGCCCGAGCGGTGCTGGAGGCGACAGCCTTCCAGACCCGCGAGGTGATCGACGCCATGAACGCCGACTCCGGTGTTCCGTTGAAGACACTCAAGGTGGACGGCGGCATGGTGGTCAACGACCTGCTCATGCAGTTCCAAGCCGACATCCTCGGCGTGTCGGTGATCCGCCCCAAGGTCAGCGAGACCACCGCGCTCGGGTCCGCGTACGCCGCCGGCCTGGCCGTCGGCTTCTGGGAGAGCGAGGACGACATCCGCACCAACTGGGCCGAGGACAAGCGGTGGGAGCCCTCCATGGATGAGGCGCGCAGGGACCGCGAATACCGCAACTGGAAGAAGGCGGTGACCAAGACCTTCGACTGGGTCGAGTCGGAGGACTGACGGCCGCGACACCCGGCCTCGCCAGCGCTTGGGAGCGTCGCCGCCTTCCGCGGCAGCGACGCTCCCAAGTCCGCTGCCCGGCGGTTCAGTCGGCGGACGCGGTCACCGAGATCAGCGAGAACGCCGCACCCTGGTTGTCCGTGACCGCGCTCATCCTGCCGTAGGGCGAGTCCTGCGGCGGCCGAAGCACACTGCCGCCGAGTTCACCGACTCGCGCCACCGCCACGTCGGTGTCGGTAACGCCGAAGTAGGCCATCCAGTGAGCGGGCACCTCGGCGGGCGTGTCCTCGGGCAGTTGCCCCAGCCCGCCGACCGCCTGCCCGCCGACCGTGAGTGTCGCGTAGGTGAACCCGCCCCCGGACATGTCGTCGAAGCCGTAGCCGAACACCTTGCCGTAGAAGTCCTTCGCGGCGGCGAAGTCGCGGGTCATGCACTCGTTCCAGATCAGCGCGGAGGGGGTGTCGGCCAACTCGACGCCGAGAGTGTCGCCCGCCTGCCACACCCCGAACACCGCACCGGTCGGGTCCGCCGCGACGGCCATCCTCCCCGCCGACATCACGTCCATCGGCTCCACCAGTAGTTGCCCACCCTCGGCGCTGATCGCGGCCGCCGTCTTGTCGACGTCCCCGGTGGCCAGGTATGTGGTCCACGCGGCAGGCATGTTCTCCTGTCCCGGCTGGGTACCACCGATCCCGGCGACCAGCTTGCCGCCGACCGAACACATCAGGTAGTTACCCGCCTCATCACCGGTGTCGGCGAAATCCCACCCGAGCAGGGCGCCGTAGAAATCCATCGCCATCCTCGGATCGGGCACCGTCACATCGACCCAGCAGGGCGTTCCTTCCGGCCACGCCGTATCGCGAACAGTCATGTCGTACTCCACTTCGTCATCGAACCCACTCGTGACGAGTGTCACGACAGGCACCGACGAAACCGTGGAGTGACCGATTCGTCAGTCCAGGTCGTCGTGACGCATGAGTTGCCGCCCCGCCTCCGTGATCGAGCCGGACAGCGACGGGTACACCGAGAACGTCAGTGCGAGATGCTCGACCGTCAACTGGTTCTGCACCGCCAGCGCGATGGGCAGGATCAGCTCGCTTGCCGTTGGCGCCACCACCACCCCGCCCACGACGACGCCCGTGGCGGGCCTGCAGAACAGCTTCACAAAGCCCTGTCGCAGCCCTTCCATCTTGGCGCGCGCGTTGGTCGCCAGCGGCAGCATGATGGTTCGCGCGGGCACCTCGCCGGTGTCGATCGCCTGCTGGCTGATCCCGACGGTGGCGATCTCGGGGTGGGTGAACACGTTCGCGGCCACGGTACGCAGCCGGATCGGCGCGACGCCCTCGCCAAGGGCGTGCCACATCGCTATGCGGCCCTGCATGCTCGCCACCGACGCGAGCATCAGCACCCCGGTGCAGTCGCCCGCCGCGTACACCCCGGGCGCACTGGTACGCGAAACGCGGTCGACGGTGATGAAGCCGCCAGGGCCGGGCTCGATGCCGACACGCTCCAGCCCGATGTCGTTGGTGTTCGGCACCGAGCCCACCGTCATCAGCGCGTGGCTGGCCTCGATCTCCCTGCCGTCGGTGAGGTGAATGCGCACGCCCTTGTCCGTGCGGTCCACCCGGTCGGCCCTGGCGTGCTTGACCACGGTCGTGCCGCGCTGGGAGAACACCTCCTCCAGCACCGCGGCCGCGTCGGCGTCCTCGTGCGGCAGGACCCGGTCGCGGCTGGACACCACGGTGACCTTGACACCCATCTCGGTGTAGGCGGATGCGAACTCGGCGCCCGTGACACCGGACCCGATGACGGCAAGGTGCTCGGGTAGTTCGGGCAACTCGTACAGGTGCCGCCAGTCGAGGATGCGCTCACCGTCGGGAACCGCGCCGGGCAACACGCGCGGCGTGGCACCGGTGGCTATCAGGACGACATCGGCGTCGAGGATCTCCTCGTCACCGTCTGTGGTGGTGACCCCGACCTTGTGTGTTGCGAGCCCTGGCTCCTCGTCTCGGAAGCGGGCCGTACCCGTGATCACCCGCACGCCTTCCCGCTGCACGCGCGCTCGGATGTCGGCGGACTGGGCCAGCGCGAGACCGCGCACCCGGCCGTGCACGGTCGGCAGGTCGATGGCCGCCTGCCCGACGCCGATGCCCAGCTCGCGGAAGCCGTGCAGGCTGGCCCGCGCGCCGGAAGAGGCGATGAAGGTCTTGGAAGGAACGCAGTCGTAGAGCACGCAGGCGCCGCCAAGGCCGTCCCGCTCGACGACCGTGACGTCGGCTCCGTGCTGTGCCGCGACCAACGCGGCCTCGTAGCCTGCAGGCCCGCCGCCCATGATCACGATCTTGGTCAACGTCCGTCCTCCTCGTCACCTGGCTCGCGACCCAACTCTAGGTGGGGACACGCGGACTGCGTCCTTTCGGGTGAGCGTGTGGTCGCTAGGCTGTGGCCGTGCCCTTGTATGCCGCGTACGGGTCCAACATGGATCCCGCTCAGATGACGGAGCGAGCCCCGCACTCGCCGATGGCGGGTACCGGTTGGCTGGAAGGCTGGCGGCTCACCTTCGGCGGTGAGGACCTGAGCTGGGAAGGCGCGCTCGCGACGATCGTCGAGGACCCGGGTTCGAGGGTCTTTGTGGTGCTCTACGACGTGACGCCGCTCGACGAGTCACTGCTGGACCAGTGGGAAGGCGGGGAGCTGGGCCTACACACCAAGATCCGGCTGCGGGTGCAGACCATGGAGGGGTCGGTGCTGGCCTGGTTGTATGTGCTCGACGCCTACGAAGGGGGTTTGCCGTCGGCCCGCTACCTGGGCGTACTCGCTGACGCGGCCGAGGCCGCGGGCGCACCCGCCGACTACGTCGACGACCTGCGCACCCGCCCCTGCAAGCGAGTCGGCCCCTGACCCGCGAGTCCCCCGCTCCCGTCCGCGAGTCCCCCGCTCCCGTCCGCGAGTCCCCCGCTCCCGTCCGCGAGTCCCCCGCTCCCGTCCGCGAGTCCCCCGCTCCCGTCGGCGAGTCCTGCGTTCACGCGGTCAGGCCGCGACGCCGGAACGCGTCAAGGACGGCAGCGACGAGCCTGCTCGGGTCCCGCAAGTCGGCCGCGTCGGCCCGCAGCACGATCCAACCCCGCCGCCGCAGGTCCTCGTCGCGTTCCGCGTCAGCCTCCCTGCTGGCTTCGTGCGCCTCGTAACCGTCGTACTCCACCGCCACCCGGACCTGCGACCAGGCAAAATCCAGCCGATAGAGGACACGCCCGGCGATATCCGTGACCGGGACCTGCTGCTCCGGCACCGGCAACTCGGCCTCGACCAGTGTCAACAGCATCGCGCTCTCCGCAGGAGATTCCGCGAGCCCAGTGGCCAGCCACAGCAGCGACCGGCCCTGCCGCCGCCCCCGTGGGTCCGGCCGGGCCGCGATCCGTTCCTCCACGCGCAACCGAAACGTCTCGCGATCGTGCGGGGACAGAGCCCGCAGCGCCTCGTCGGCACACGCCAGTGCGTCTCGCCGCGAGCCACGACACAGCACCTCGGACAGGGCCAGATCGACGTCCACCACCCGCAGTCCGGCGATCTCGTGGATGTCCTCCTCCCGGACCGAACCGTGATGGACAAGCACCCCCGCCCGGCGCCGCGGCTTGCACCGGTAGGGCACCAGCACGTGGATCGGATTGGTGTCGGCCGCACAGAAGCCGTGCACCCGCAGCGCGCTGTGCTGGCTGAGCATCGCGTCCGGACCCGCGTGCAGCAAGGCTGCGGCGGCGCGGGTCCCGAAGTCGGCGGCGCGACGTGGGTCCACCAGCACCGTGCGCGAGAACGTGGCGAGTCGCCCGTCCCGCAGGGCAGTGCGCAACGCGGCCGAACCGAGTGCTGCCGCGAGGTCCGCACGCAGGTATGCGCCGTGCAGGTCGAGACTCGGAGGGAAGGTGACCATGCCCCAACCGTCGGCTGTCCAAGCACCCTCAGGGAGATGCAATCCACAGAATGTGGATAACTCAGGGTCCTGTGGACAACTCAGTCCGACGTGAACGCAGAACTCACGGTCCTGAGCGCAGAACTCGCGGGCCTGGACGGGGGACTCGCGGGCGAGAGCGGGGGACTCGCGGAAGGGTGGTCAGGCGACCAGCGCCGCCAGGGCCGTATGCACGAACACCCGCACGCCGTTGAACAGCGCCCGCTCGTCGGCTTCGAAGGTGGGCTGGTGCAAATCCCGCATCGCGCCCTCACCCGGCCACACCCCGAGCCGCGCGAACGCACCCGGCACGTGCTCCAGGTACCAGCCGAAGTCCTCGCCACCGGACGACTGCTCTGTGTCGGCCAGTGCGTTGTCGCCGAGCGCCGCTTCCGATCCCGCCCGCAACAGGACGGTGCTCTCCTCCTCGCTGACCACAGGAGGCACCCCGCGCCGGTAGTTCAGTTCGTAGCCCACCCCGGTGGGAGCCAGCAACGACTGCACCGACGAGGCGATGAGCGGCTCGAGCTGCGTCCAGGTCTCGTGGTCGGCTGTGCGCAGCGTGCCTCGCAACAGGCCGTCCTGCGGCACCGCGTTGGCGGCCTCGCCCGCGTGCACCGAACCCCACACCAGCACGGTTCCCGACCGCGGGTCCACTCGCCGAGAGAGCAACGCGGGCAACGAGGTGATGATCGTGCCGAGCGCGTGCACGAGGTCGGCGGTCAGGTGAGGCCGTGAGGTATGCCCGCCTGGCGACGTCAACCGCAGCTCGATCAGGTCGGCCGCCGATGTCAGGGCCCCGATGCGGGTACCGACCTTGCCTACCGGCAGCCGCGGGTCACAGTGCAGCCCGAAGATGCGGTCGACGCCATCGAGCGCACCCGCCTCGATGGCGTCCAACGCACCGCCGGGCATGACCTCCTCCGCAGGCTGGAAGATCAGTCGTACCCTGCCGGGAAGCTCATCGGCCTGTGCCAGCGCGAGCCCCGCGCCCAGCAGCGCGGCGGTGTGCATGTCGTGCCCGCAGGCGTGCGCCACGCCGTCGACGGCCGAGGCGAACGGCAGTCCGGTCGCCTCGGTGAGCGGCAACGCATCCAGGTCGGCCCGAAGCGCGACGCACGTGGGCCCGCTACCGACATCGCACACCACGCCGGTCCCGCCTGGAAGCACCCACGGACGCAAGCCCGCCGAGCGCAGCAGCTTCACCACCAACTCCGTCGTGCCGAACTCGTGTCTGGCCAACTCGGGGTTGGTATGGATGTGCCTTCGCCACGCCACGACGTCGGCGGCGTGGCGCAACAGCCACTCGTCGAGCCAGGCGGGGCCACGGCCCGCGCCGAGGTCGGTCGGCGTGGGGGCCACGGTGACCCCGGAGTCGGTCAGCAAAGCGGCAGCCGTACCCGACCCGCCGTGCTCACCAGGCAGGTCCGGCCGGGAGTCGAGAACGGTCACGCCGCACCTCCGCACGCATCCGGCACGAGGTCGTTGGAGCTCACTGTCTCTCGCTGGGAAATCATTGCCGTACGCATTTGCTCTCAGTCTTGCACCACACAGGGTAGTTGTAACCCAGATGTCCTAATGACGAGACAGAAGGTAGCCCGGTTGCGCTAAGCGGTGACGCAGTGTTCGGCGAAACTGTAGGGCTCTGTCGGTGGCTGAGAGCGTTCGGCAGCCCGCGCCGTCCGCCGAGCGAGCCTAGCCGCCCTGTTGCCGCTTCTTCCTGATGTGCCTTCCCCACAGCACGATGCCGAGCAGCACCGCGGCCGCGGCACCCACCACCAGCCTGCTTCGGTCCTTGTCCGCGTCAACCTCGGTCTGCGGGTCGAGGGTAGGGCCGGGCTCGGGATCGACGTCCTGGGCCGGATACGGCGCCGCTGCGACGAGCGGCTCGGCGGACGAGGTGACCGGTGTCACCGACCCGATGACCACGAAGCTCGCGGCAAGGGCAAGCAGCCCGACCACGACGGCAAGCACACGCACGGGCACCAGTCTGCCCGCTCACGCCCCTTCGCGTCAGCCGCCACGCGGCAGTGGCGCTTCGAACGCCTGGAGAATTCGCTCGGCGGCCAGGGTGGCGGTGAGCCTGCCGTCACGCACCTCCTGCTCCACCTCGGGCACGACCGCGCGAACCCCAGGGTGCGCCTCCAGGCGGTCGAGCAACTGCTCCCTGACCATCGACCAGGTCCAGTCGACCTGCTGCTGCCTGCGCTTCTCGGTCAACTCACCGGTGGACCGCAGCATCTCACGGTGCCTGCCGATCTGCTGCCACACCGTGTCCAACCCGGCACCGGTCAGCGCGCTGCAGGTCAGCACGGGTGGGACCCACCTGGCATCGGGCCCGTAGATCATCCGCAGTGCTCCCGACAGCTCCCTCGCCGCCTTGCGTGCCTGCAACTCGTGTTCGCCGTCGGCCTTGTTCACCGCGATCACGTCCGCGAGTTCGAGCACGCCCTTCTTGATGCCCTGCAACTGGTCGCCCGTTCGTGCCAGCGTCAGGAACAGGAAGCAGTCGACCATGTTGGCGACCGCCACCTCGGACTGCCCGACACCGACCGTCTCCACCAGCACCACGTCGTAGCCGGCGGCCTCCATCAGCACGATCGACTCGCGGGTGGCCCTCGCGACCCCGCCGAGCGTGCCCGACGTCGGCGACGGCCGGATGAAGGCCGACGCATCCGTGGCCAGTCGCGCCATCCGCGTCTTGTCGCCGAGGATGCTGCCGCCGGTGCGGGTCGACGACGGGTCGACGGCGAGCACAGCCACCCGGTGCCCCTCGCCGGTGAGCTTCGTGCCCAACTCGTCGATGAAGGTCGACTTGCCCACCCCGGGAACGCCGGTGATGCCGACCCGTTGCGCGCCGCCCGCGTGCGGCAGCAACTCCACCAGCAGCTCCTGCGCCTGCCTGCGGTGGTCGGGGTGTGCGGACTCCACCAGCGTGATGGCCCGCGACAGGATGCCGCGGTCGCCCGCGAGCACCCCCTTCGCGTATGCGGCGACGTCGACGGTGCGAGGCATGCCTACGAGTGTCGCGCTTGCAGCTGTTCGAGCAGACCGGCGGCGGCCTCGGCGATCACCGTGCCGGGGCCGAAGATCGCCGCGGCGCCCGACTGCCGCAGCTCGTCGTAGTCCTGCGGTGGGATCACACCGCCACAGACGATCATGATGTCGTCGCGGCCGAGTTGCGTCAGCTCCGCACGCAGGGCGGGAACCAGCGAGAGGTGTCCTGCCGCGAGCGAGGAGACGCCCACGACGTGCACGTCGGCCTCCACTGCCTGCCGGGCGACCTCGGCCGGGGTGGAGAACAGCGGCCCCACGTCGACATCGAAGCCGAGGTCGGCGAACGCGGTTGCGATCACCTTCTGGCCACGGTCGTGCCCGTCCTGGCCCATCTTCGCGACAAGGATGCGTGGCCTGCGCCCCTCGGCGCGGGCGAACTCCTCGACCAGTTCCCGAACCGACTCCACCTTGTCAGACTTGCCGACCTCGTCGCGGTACACGCCCGAGATGGTACGAATCTGGCCCGAGTGCCTGCCCCACACCCGTTCGAGCGCCTCGGAGATCTCGCCGACCGTGGCCTTCGCGCGTGCCGCGTCGATGGCCAGCTCGAGCAGATTGGCCTCACGGGACTCGGACGCGGCGCACTCGGTGAGCCTGCGCAGTGCCTGCGTCGTGGCCTCCTCGTCGCGCTCGGCCCGCAGCCTGCGCAGCTTGTCAAGTTGCTGGGCGCGAACCCCTTCGTTATCGACCTTGAGCACGTCGACGTGCTCGTCGGTGTCAAGCCGGTACTTGTTGACGCCGATCACCGGCTGCCGTCCGGAGTCGATGCGCGCCTGGGTGCGCGCGGCCGCCTCCTCGATGCGCAGCTTGGGGATACCGGCGTCGATGGCGCGCGCCATGCCGCCCGCCGACTCGACTTCCTCGATGTGGCCCCACGCCTTCCGTGCCAGGTCGTAGGTGAGGCGCTCGACGAACGCGCTGCCGCCCCACGGGTCGATGACGCGTGTCGTGCCGGACTCCTGCTGCAGCAGCAACTGCGTGTTGCGCGCGATCCGCGCGCTGTTGTCGGTGGGCAGCGCGAGCGCCTCGTCGAGCGCGTTGGTGTGCAGTGACTGGGTGTGGCCCTGCGTCGCGGCCATCGCCTCCACGCAGGTACGCACCACGTTGTTGTAGACGTCCTGCGCGGTGAGTGACCAGCCTGAGGTCTGGCAGTGGGTGCGCAGCGACAGTGATTTGTCGTTGCGTGGCTCGAATCGCTTGACCAGCTTGGCCCACAGCAGCCGGGCCGCTCGCAGCTTGGCGACCTCCATGAAGAAGTTCATCCCGATCGCCCAGAAGAACGACAACCGGGGCGCGAACGCGTCGATGTCCAGACCCGCGTCGATCCCCGCGCGGATGTACTCCACACCGTCCGCGAGCGTGTAGGCCAGCTCCAGGTCGGCGGTGGCCCCGGCCTCCTGCATGTGGTAGCCGGAGATGGAGATCGAGTTGAACCTCGGCATGTGGCGCGAGGTGTAGGCGAAGATGTCAGAGATGATCCGCATCGAGGGCTGCGGCGGGTAGATGTAGGTGTTGCGGACCATGAACTCCTTGAGGATGTCGTTCTGGATGGTCCCCGCCAGCTGCTTGGGCGCCACCCCCTGCTCCTCAGCCGCGACGACGTACAGTGCCAGCACCGGCAACACGGCGCCGTTCATGGTCATCGACACGCTCATCTTGTCCAGCGGGATGCCGTCGAACAGCTGCCGCATGTCGTAGATGGAGTCGATGGCCACGCCCGCCATGCCGACATCGCCCGCCACCCGCGGGTGGTCGGAGTCGTAACCGCGGTGCGTCGCCAGGTCGAAGGCGACGGACAGCCCCTTCTGACCCGCGGCGAGATTGCGCCGGTAGAAGGCGTTCGACTCCTCGGCGGTGGAGAAACCCGCGTACTGCCGGATGGTCCACGGCTGGTTGACGTACATCGTCGGATACGGCCCGCGCAGGTACGGCGCGATCCCGGGATAGGTGTCGAGGAAGTCCAGCCCGGACAGCTCGGCCTCGGTGTACAGCGGCCGCACGCCGATTCCCTCAGGGGTCTCCGATGCCAGCGCGTCGGGGCCCTTGCCGGTGGTTTCGTGCAGCGCCCCGGTCCACTCCGACCGGTCGGCCTGCCGCACACCACCGAGTTCGACGTCGGTGAAGTCGGGGATGCTCATGGGGCCACTCCCAGGGTTTCGAGGGTGCCGGTCAGTACGGCGAGCGCGTCACATCCCTTGTGGACGTACCCGGTAACAGCCGGGTAGTCGGCTGGCTTGCCCGCGAGCAGCACACTCACGGCGCCCGCCTCACGCAGCGCAGCGGCGACCTCGGCCGCCTGCTGGGCGTAGGCCTTGTCGCTGCCGCACAGGCACGCGACCGTCGTGCCGCTTTCACGGAAGGCCGCGACCGGATCGTCGGTCACCCCCGGGTTGATCGGCTCGATCCCGCCCGCCATGAACAGGTTCGCCGCGAACGTCGCCCGCGCGGTGTGGTCGGCCAGCGGTCCGAGCGTGGCGAGGAAGACCGAGGGGCGGCTGCCGGTCTCCGCCAGCCGCGCGTCGGCGCGGTCCCGAAGCCGCTCGTAGTCCTGCGCGTATCGCAAGCGCGGCAGGCCACCTCCCTCGGCCGCCGGTGTGGCGGGCTCGCGTTCGAGGTCGGCCTCTTCCAGCAGTGGGAACTCGCTGACGCCGGTGATCGGGTCTTCCCTGGTCGCGATGCGGGCTCGGCGGGCCTGCCAGGTCAAGTCGAGCCTCGCCGCGAGCGCACCGGAGCCGAGCTCGGCCTCGATGCCTCCCGCCGCTTCGATGGCGGTGAACTCCCGCCACGCCGCCTGCGCCAGCGCGTCGGTGAGGTTCTCCACGTACCACGACCCGCCTGCCGGGTCGATCACCGCGGCGAGCTTGGATTCCTCGAGCAGGATCGCCTGCGTGTTGCGGGCGATCCTGCGGCCGAAACCGTCCGCAAGGCCGAGCGCTGAGTCGAACGGCAGCACGGTCACCGCATCGGCACCGCCCACGCCCGCCGCGAAGCAGGCGACGGTGGTGCGCAGCATGTTCACCCACGGATCACGCCTTGTCAGCATGGCCGGTGAGGTGACGGCGTGCTGGTACATGGCGGTCCCAGGCGCCCCGCAGACCTCGCCGACCCGTGCCCACAGCCTGCGCGCGGCGCGCAGCTTGGCGATGGTCATGAACTGGTCGGTGGAGGCGGCGAAGCGGAACTCCAACTGACCCGCGGCCTCCTCGACGCTGAGCCCCGCCGCGGTGAGCGCACGCAGGTACGCGACGCCCGCCGCGACGGCGGCGCCCAGTTCCTGCGCGTCCGAACCGCCCGCCTCGTGAAACGGCAGCCCGTCGGCGACGACGGTGCGCATCGCCGGGTACTCGCGCGCGACCCGGGCGGCGAGTTCAGCCGACGCGGCCACGTCGTGCGCGCGTCCCGTTCTGGCCAGCAGCCCGATCGGGTCGGCTCCGATGCCACCCGCCACGCTTGTCGGCGGCACGCGCTGGTCCGCGAGCAGCGCGAACAACGCGTCGGCGGCTTCGAGATAGTCCGCTCCGGGGTCGAGCACCACAGGCGCGAGGTCCAGCCGGACCTCGTGCAGCGCGTCGGCGAGCGAGGACACCGGCAACGCGCCCGCGCCGACCCGCAGCCAGCTGGACGTGACGCCGCCTTCCAGGTCGGCGAGCACGGCGCGGTTCGTCACCGCCGGGTCGGGGTGGGTGTGCGACGCGCGCACGTCCCAGCCGGTGAGCACGTGCCCCTCCGGCCTCGACCCGCGCACGAACGGGCTCAGGCCGGGAAAGCCCGCGGCGGGGGCCACGTCGGCCGCCGTGTACAGCGGCTGGATCGCGATGCCCTCGTAGGTGCGCGTGATGAGGTCCTCTGGCCGCGAGCCGGTCTTGCTCAACACGGCCTCGACCAGCCTCTCCCAGTCGGCGCGGTCGGGACGGTCGAACTCGGCCGCCAGTGGCAGCTCAGCCACGTTCGTCATAACTAGTCATGTTAGGGGGGTCACCCTTGCGGTGGTTGTGAGGCAAATCGCCATTAACAAGGCTGGTCCGGCCAACCAGGGAAGGAGAGTTCGCCACAATAGGCCTGTGTCCAACCCGCCATCCAAACCACCGGCTTTCCCCGACGAGTCACGACTCGTCGCGGGCCGATACCGGCTGCGGTCTGTTCTCGGGTCGGGCTCGATGGGCACCGTCTGGTCGGCCTACGACGAGTTCCTGCAGCGGCCGGTCGCGGTCAAGGAAGTCAGGATGCCGCCTGGCGTGCCCGCGACCAGGATCAGCGAGTTACGGGAGCGGACCCTGCGTGAGGCCAGGGCGATCGCGGTGCTCTCCCACCCGAACGTGATCACGCTGCACGACGTGGTCAGGGAGAACGGCGACCCGTACGTGGTGATGGAGTTGCTGCCGGCGCGCAGTCTCGCCGGGCTGCTGCACCAGGCAGGGCGGCTCACGGTCCCGCAGGCCGCCGCGGTCGCCGACGCCGTCGCCGCCGCGCTCGAGGCCGCTCACGCGGCCGGGATCACGCACCGCGACGTCAAGCCCGGCAACGTGCTCGTGGCGGGCGACGGCCGCATCAAGCTCACCGATTTCGGCATCGCCCGCAACGTCTCCGAAGCCACCATGACCCACACCGGCATGATGCTGGGTTCGCCCGCGTTCATCGCGCCGGAAGTGGCCTCCGGCGGTGCGGTCACCTACACGGCCGACCTGTGGGGACTCGGTGCCACGCTGTTCGCGGCCACCGAGGGCCATCCGCCCTACGACGCCGACGGCGACCCGTTCGAAACGGTGACGCGTGTGGTTCACGGCGACGTGCCGAGGCCGTCGGCGGGTCCGCTGGCACCGTTGATCCGTGGCCTGATGGCGAAGCGCCCCGCGGAGCGGATGTCGCTGTCGGAGGTCCGGCGCAGGCTGTACCCGCTGCTGAGGAAGCCACACCACCCGCTGTTCCCCGCCGAACTGTTCCGGCAGGGCGAAGGTTCCCGTGCGGGCAGCGAGGCCAGCGTCACCCGCGTGATTCCACGCATGCCGCCCGCCAAGCCGAGCGAATCCCCTGCGGGCACGCGGCAGTCGAAGCCGGAAAGCACGGGCGGTGAGGCCGGCGCGTTGGCCGCCGACCCGGGGCCACTGCCCTTCGCCGCGAGCGGTTCGGGTTCGACGGGTTCACCAGGTTCGTCAGGTTCGGCGGGTCCCGCCGATCCGGCGGACTCAGCGGGGCTGTCGCCGTCCGCTATCGCGGCCGCGCTGGGCGAGCGGATCGACGCTCGAAGGGCCGCGCTCGTCGCCGTGGCGATGCTGCTGTTCCTCGCGGCCGCGGCGGCGGGTTTCGCGCTCACCAGGGTGGTGGCCGGGCAAGCGCTTGAGCCGCCCCAGCCCGTCGCACCCCACCCGGCGGCCAGGCCCGCGACACAGTCGCTGGAACTGCTCACCCGGGAAGGCGACGCGACCAACCTGCGAGGGGCCAAGGGCGGCCTGTTCTCCGTGGAGGTGCCTTCCAACTGGGTGCGGTTCACCAGCCAGCGGCCCGAAGGTGCGTTGCCGACATCGACCATGGTGCGTTTCGTGTCCCCCGATGGCTCGCAGGTGCTCGGCGTGGAGCATTTCGCCAACTACTTCCCGGACCTGGCCGCGCAAGACTACGTGCGGGCACTGGCCGGGTACTGGCCGGAGTCGGACTTCACGCTGGTGCGTTCCGACCCGCTGGCCGACGGCCGCGAGGGGGTGCTGCTGGGCTACCGCACCGCGGAGCGCGGCAGCGGGCAGCGGGCGAGCAACAGAACCACGCAGGCCGAGGTGTTCCGCAGTGACTCCAGCCTGTGGGTAGTGAGCGTTACGGTGCCGCTGGAGCGGGAGCGGTTCGGCCGCAGCCAACTGTTCGACCGGATCGTGCCGACGTTTCGGATGACCAGTTAGCGGTGAGTCACAGTGGGTTGGCGGGAACGGCGCCTGCCTCATCCCCGCCTTTCGTCTCCGAAGCGCCGCGCCGAGACGTTGGCCTGCGCGATCCTGCGCAGCGCCACGAGAACCGCGTCGCCGAGCACGGTGCCGACCACCGCGCTTTCCACGATCGACTCGGTGGTCGGTAGCCCGACCACGAACTCCAGGTCGGACTCGGCGAGCCGATCGGCCGCCTCTGCGTAGGTGTCGAGGGCGTCGACCAGCCGCGCGTGTCCGAGGTTGCGCAGTGTGCACAGCACTCCCACCAGCGCCTGCACCGGCGCCTGCCTCAGTTCCAGTCGCCAGCCACGTTTGGCCGCGACCTCCTCGACCCGCTGGATCGCCCACTGTTCTGTCCGCTGGTTGGCGCTTCCGCGATTCAGCGGCAGCCCGTGCTGGGCGATACCGAGCACGTCGTAGGTTCGGTCGTGGGAGTCGATGGCGGTGAGGATTTCGCGGACCGAAGCGATGGAAAGCCCACCGACTTCAAGCAGCGCGCGCACCAGCCTCAGGCGGCGCACGTGGGACTCGTCGTAGCGCGCCTGGTTCGGGCTGGTGCGCTCGCCCGGATGAAGCAAACCCTCGCGCAGGTAGTACTTGATGGTCGCGACCGCGACACCTGACCCCCTGCTCAACTCGGCCATTCGCATCGACGCTCGCCCTTCCCTCGCACCCTCCCAGTACGGATACAGTAGCTCTCCATTATGGAGAGTCTGGCTATCCAATAGCGCCGTCAACCGGTGCAGGAGCAGGCTCTAGGCTTCACGATCGTGGACGAGACAAGCGACCAGCGACCCCGTGAACTCGCCGCGGCCGCGGCGCGCGTGCTCGCCGAACGAACCGGCGCGGACACGCACGACATCGCCATCGTGCTCGGCTCCGGCTGGCGCCCGGCCGCTGACCTGATTGGCGAGCCGCAGACCGAGATCGATCTCGCGGAGCTTCCCGGCTTCGAGACACCGACCGCCGTCGGCCACGGCAGCACGACACGCTCGCTGCTCGTCGGCGGACGACGTGTCCTTGTCCTGCTGGGGCGCACTCACCTCTACGAGGGGAGGGGCGTGGCCCGCGTGGTGCACGGTGTGCGGACGGCGGCCGCGGCGGGTGTGCGCACCGTGCTGCTGACCAACGCGGCCGGCGGGTTACGCGACGGGTTCCAGGTCGGTCAGCCGGTCCTCATCTGTGACCACCTGAACATGACGGCCACCTCGCCGATCACCGGAGCGAACTTCGTCGATCTCGTGGAGCTGTACTCGGGCAGGCTGCGGCAGGTGGCAAGGGAGATCGACTCGTCGCTGGTCGAAGGTGTGTACGCGGGGCTGCCGGGACCGCACTTCGAGACTCCAGCCGAGATCCGCATGCTGCGCACGCTCGGCGCCGACCTGGTTGGAATGTCAACGGTCCTCGAGGCAATCGCCGCACGTGCCGAGGGAGTCGAGGTATTCGGGCTGTCGCTGGTCACCAATCTCGCCGCGGGCATCACGGGTGAACCGCTCAGCCACCAGGAGATCATCGAGGCGGGCAGGGCAGCCGCGGAACGGATGGGTGGCCTGCTCCGCGAACTCGTCCTGCACGCCTGACTACGTCACTTGCTCGTGGTGCCGTTGCCGGTAGCGATCGGAGCGTCTGTGATCTCACGGCTCGTCATCGGTTTTCCCTTCCCAAGCAACAGCGGCTTTCGCGTCTGACACGCGGAACCATTTGGCGGTGCGCGGAATCGCGCACTTCCAAATTTGGCGCAGAATTGGCAAGTGGACAATAGCCCGATCGTGTGCTAGCAGGTTTTCAGTCGTTGACTCTCAGCGACTTGTCGCCGCCCTGCTAAATGCGTTGTTCACGGTGGTCACACGATTACGAACACTGTCACTCGAACGAGTGGAAATATGTCGTGTCACCACCGCATGACGGAATTTCGGACAATGAACCCGTAAGAACACTCAGGCGAAGTGATCGGGCAAAGCTCGCTGCAAAATGTGATCCGCAACTTTCAGCTCCACCGCTCGCGACGCCTCACAACCGGCGGGCCGGTGACCGCCGGGGTCGACCCCAGCCTTGCGGTGCGCCCTTGGCAGCATTGCGAGATGGAGCAGAACCCGCCCAGACTCACCTCCGCCGAGCGGGACAGGGCACTTCGGTGGATCGCCGACGACGTGACACCTCACGACCGCACTGAGCTTCAGGAAGTGCTCGCAGCGGCGATGAACGCCCAACCCGACGCCGTAGCGGAGTTGCGGGAGCGCATGGCGGGGGAACTCGCGTTCGGCACCGCGGGACTGCGCGGACCCGTACGCGCAGGGCCCAACGGAATGAACACGGCTGTGGTCGTGCGGGCCACGGCCGGTGTCGCGTCCTGGCTTCGGGGCGAAGGCAGGGCGGGCCGCACCGTGATCGTCGGCAGGGACGCCAGGCACGGCTCGGCGGACTTCGCCACCGCCGCGGCAGAGGTGCTCACGGCGGCTGGATTCGATGTCCGGCTGCTGCCCGCAGCACTGCCGACTCCACTGCTTGCCTTCGCCGTTCGCAGGCTCGGCGCGGCGGCGGGCATCCAGATCACCGCGTCACACAACCCTCCCGCCGACAACGGCTACAAGGTCTACGACCACACGGGCGCGCTGATCGTGCCTCCCGCCGACCGGCGGATCGAGTCCGCGATCGAAGCGGCTCCGGCGGCGATCTCAGTGCCGAGGTCACCCGGCGCCGAGGTGCTTGGTGACGACGTACTACAGGCCTACCTCGATCGCGTGGCGAGGCTGCCGCGTGGATCGGCCCGCGAGTTGCGAGTCGTCGCCACCGCATTGCACGGGGTCGGCGCCGACACACTGCGACTCGCACTGCGGCGAGCCGGGTTCACCGACGTCGGCTTCGTACCCGAACAGGAAGAACCCGACCCGGACTTCCCGACCGTGGCGTTTCCCAACCCGGAGGAACCGCAAGCGGGCGACCTGCTCCTCGACCTCGCCCAGCGCACCGGGGCGGATCTTGCGATCGCGTTGGACCCCGACGCGGATCGCTGTGCGCTGGGTGTCGCGGGGCGCGACGGCCGCTGGCGCCTGCTGCGTGGCGACGAGACCGGTGTACTGCTCGGCGAGCACGTGCTGTCCGGGCTGAACACGCCGGACCCGCTGGTGGCCACGACGATCGTGTCGTCTTCGATGCTGGCGTCGATCGCGAAGGCACACGGTGCCCGCTACGAGGAGACACTGACCGGATTCAAATGGCTGGCAAGGGCGGGCGCCGGGCTGGTCTATGCGTACGAGGAAGCCCTCGGAGTGTGCGTCGACCCCGAAACCGTGCGGGACAAGGACGGCATCGCGGCCGCGGTGGTCGCCTGCGACCTGACAGCGCAAGCCAGGGCCGCGAACCGGTCCCTGCTCGACCTGCTCGACGATCTGGCGCTACGGCACGGACTCCACCTCACCGACCAGGTTTCACTGCGCATCGCCGACCTGGCCGAACGCGGGCGGGTGATGGCGAGGCTGCGCGAACACCCACCCACCGAACTGCTGGGGACGGCCGTGGTGGCACAAGACCTGCTACCGCGAGCCGACGTACTGCGGTTACGCGGCGAAGACCTGCGGGTTGTGGTGCGTCCCTCAGGCACGGAGCCGAAGCTGAAGGCCTACCTTGAGGTCACGGCGCCGGTTCCCGCACCAGCCGAGCTGCACCGTGCTCGCGACCTGGCCGAACGGCGGCTGGCCGGGCTGCGTTCCGCCGTGCGCGACCTGCTGGCCGGCTGACCGGCCAACCCACGCGCCAGGTCCGCCCCTGTCGTCGGTCGGTTGCGACCAGGCCTGCGCACAGGCACGCTGATCGACTGTGCCCACGTTGCTGATCGTTCACCACACCCCGTCGCCGCACCTGCAGGCCATGTTGGAGGCCGTGGTTTCCGGCGCGACAGATCCGGAAATCACCGGTGTCGACGTCGTCCGCGAGCCCGCGCTGTCGGCCACCGCTTCCGACGTGCTCGAAGCCGACGCCTACCTGCTCGGCACCCCGGCCAACCTGGGCTACATGTCGGGGGCACTGAAGCACTTCTTCGACACCGTGTACTACCCGTGTCTGGAGGCGACCCGCAAGCGACCGTTCGGCTACTACGTGCACGGCAACCAGGGCGTCGAAGGAGCGCAGAAGGCGGTCGAGACCGTCACCACCGGGCTGGGCTGGGAACAGGCCGCTCCGCCCGTCGTGATCGTGGGTGAGCCGGACAAGGCCGCGCTCTCCAACTGCTGGGAACTCGGCGCCGCTGTCGCCGCCAACCTCATGGCCTGAATTCCAGGAGCCATGACACAAGCCCCGTGCGGGGGCATACGATTCTGCGCATGCCTTTGCGCCGAACCCTGCTGGCGATGCTCGCGCTCGTGGCCGCCGCCACCACGGCCTGCACCGGGGACGCACCCGACGCGCAGTTGCCCGAGGGAGCAGCACTCGTCAGGGACGCCTCCACCGCCACTCGTGACATCACGAGCACGCATTTCACCATCGAGGTCAACGGCACCATTCCCGGACTGGCCGTACGTGGCCTCGACGGTGACCTCACCAGGGAAGGCGAGGCCAAGGGTTCCGGCACCATCGAGCAATCCGGTCAGCTGGTCGAGATCGAGTTCGTGCTGAAGGGCAACACCCTGTACCTGAAGGGACCCACGGGTGGCTACCAGCAGATCCCGGTGGCGCTCAGCTCCTCGGTGTACGACCCGTCCGCGGTGCTCGACCCAGAACGGGGCGTGTCGAAGCTGCTTTCCAGCCTGCGCGATCCGGTCACCGAAGCCACCGAGGAAATCGGCGGCGTGCAGACGTACAAGGTGACCGGAACACTTCCGAAGGACGTGCTGGCCGGGCTGCTGCCGGGAATCGACTCCGACGCCGAGGTGAGTTTCTGGTTGCGCAAGGATGAGCGGCACCTACCCGTCAAGGCGACCGCGGCGTTTCCTAACGACGCGACCGTCGATGTCACGCTGTCCGATGTGGACAAACCAGTCACGGTGAGTCCGCCGGCGTGACAACGGTCCTCACGCGGCGCGGGAGCAGGTCCGTCGCGCTCGGCGCGGGCGCGCTGGCGGTGCTGCTCGGGGCACTTGACACCTACGTGGTGGTCGGCCTGCTGCGGCAGATCATCGAAGACCTGCGGATACCGGTGAACCGCCTCGAGCGGGTCACCCCGATCGTAACCGGTTACCTGCTCGGCTACGTCGCCGCGATGCCGCTGCTTGGGCAGGCGTCCGACCGGTTCGGCCGCAAGATTCTGCTGCAGGCCTGCCTCGGCGGGTTCCTCGTGGGATCTGTCGTCACGGCTACCGCGCCGAGCGTTCCGATGCTGGTGACGGGTCGTGTGGTGCTCGGTGTCGCGGGCGGGGCTCTGCTGCCGGTCACGATGGCGCTCGCCGCGGACCTGTGGTCGCAACGCAATCGCGCCACCGTACTGGGGGCGGTCGGCGCGGCGCAGGAACTCGGCAGCGTGCTCGGACCGGTTTACGGGATCGCACTCGCGGCGGTCGCGGGCTGGCGGGGCGTGTTCTGGGTGAATGTGCCGCTGGCACTGGTGGCGATGGTCGCCATCCACCTCTCTGTGCCCGGCGGCAGGCCCGTGGAGCGCACCAGAGTGGATGTGGTCGGTGGCGGGCTGCTGGCGGTCGCGCTCGGCGCGCTGGTCGTGGGCCTTTACAACCCCAACCCCCGCGAACAGGTGCTGCCGAGCTGGGGTGTGCCCGCGCTGGCCTGTGCGGGCGTCGCCCTGGTGGCGTTCCTGCTGTGGGAGCGCGGGGCGCGCACCCGGCTCATCGACACCGCGGGGGTGCGGATGAGACCGTTCCTCGCCGCGCTGGCGGCGAGTCTCGCCGCGGGCGCCGCGCTTATGGTGACTCTCGTCGACGTCGATCTGTTCGCCCAGACCCTCCTCGGATATGACGACGAGGGCGGGGTGCTGCTCCTGCTGCGATTCCTTGTGGCACTTCCGGTCGGTGCGCTCCTGGGTGGCTGGCCCGCCTCGAAGGTCGGCGAACGTGCGGTCGCCGTGGTGGGCATGCTGATCGCCGCGGCCGGGTTCGCGCTGATGTCCGGCTGGACCGCCGACGTGCTGGCAGCCAGGCATATGCTTGGCCCATTGTCCCTGCCGAGGCTGGACACCGACCTCGCGATCGTCGGTATCGGGCTCGGACTTGTCATCGCCCCGCTTTCGGCGGCAGCGCTGCGTGTGGTCCCCGGTGAGCGACACGGGGTGGCTTCCGCTGGGGTGGTGGTCGCCAGGATGACCGGCATGCTCGTCGGCATCGCGGCACTGTCGGCTTGGGGTCTGCACCGTTTCCACAGCATGACCGCGAACCTCGACGTGCCGATCCGCGTGCTGTTCCCCTCCGAGAAGGCCTATCGCACGTCAATGGACGCCTACGTCGACGCGGTACGTCAAGCGCTGCTGGCCCAGTACACCGAGATCTTTCTGATCACGTCGTTCGTGTGCCTCGCGGGTGCGGCACTCGCTGTGTTCATCGCCCCGCGGTCCGCCCACTGAGACCACCCTGACAAGGGACCACCTTGACAAGGCTTTGTGGTCGGGTGTCCGGAACACTTCATGGGGCGCTGTGGAAATACCGAACAGCGGGCCAGGAATGCCAAAGGGCCCGCCGGATTTTCTCCGGCGGGCCCTTTGGTTGTTGGTGTTCGGCGGTGTCCTACTCTCCCACACCCGTGGGGGTGCAGTACCATCGGCGCTGGCAGGCTTAGCTTCCGGGTTCGGGATGGGTCCGGGCGTGTCCCTGTCGCTGTGGCCACCGAAACGGTGGTGAAACAACCACGGTGTGGTGTGGTGTTTCAGAGTTGCAGAGTGGGTGCGGGTGCATGGGGGTTTTGTGGTGAAGTCCTCGGCCGATTAGTACCAGTCCACTCCAGAGCGCATTGCTGTGCTTCCATGTCTGGCCTATCTACCCAGTGGTCTGCTGGGGGCCTTACCCCACGGGGGGTGGGAGACCTCATCTTGGAACGGGTTTCCCGCTTAGATGCCTTCAGCGGTTATCCCTTCCGAACGTAGCTAACCAGCCGTGCCCCTGGTGGGACAACTGGCATACCAGAGGTTCGTCCGTCCCGGTCCTCTCGTACTAGGGACAGCCTTCCGCAAGTCTCCTACGCGCGCGGCGGATAGGGACCGAACTGTCTCACGACGTTCTAAACCCAGCTCGCGTGCCGCTTTAATGGGCGAACAGCCCAACCCTTGGGACCTACTCCGGCCCCAGGATGCGACGAGCCGACATCGAGGTGCCAAACCATGCCGTCGATATGGACTCTTGGGCAAGATCAGCCTGTTATCCCCGGGGTACCTTTTATCCGTTGAGCGACACCCCTTCCACCAGGAGGTGCCGGATCACTAGTCCCTGCTTTCGCACCTGCTCGACCCGTCAGTCTCACAGTCAAGCTCCCTTGTGCACTTACACTCAACACCTGATTGCCAACCAGGCTGAGGGAACCTTTGGGCGCCTCCGTTACCTTTTGGGAGGCAACCGCCCCAGTTAAACTACCCACCAGGCACTGTCCCCCACCCCGATCAGGGGCGCGGGTTGAGGTTCCCCATCCGGCCAGAGTGGTATTTCAACAATGACTCCACCCGCACTGGCGTGCGGGTTTCCCAGTCTCCCACCTATCCTACACAAGCCGAACCGAAAACCAATACCAAGCTGTAGTAAAGGTCCCGGGGTCTTTCCGTCCTGCCGCGCGAAACGAGCATCTTTACTCGTAGTGCAATTTCGCCGGGCCTGTGGTTGAGACAGCCGGAAAGTCGTTACGCCATTCGTGCAGGTCGGAACTTACCCGACAAGGAATTTCGCTACCTTAGGATGGTTATAGTTACCACCGCCGTTTACTGGCGCTTAAATTCTCAGCTTCACCCCCCGAAAGGGGCTAACCGGTCCTCTTAACGTTCCAGCACCGGGCAGGCGTCAGTCCATATACATCGACTTACGTCTTCGCATGGACCTGTGTTTTTAGTAAACAGTCGCTTTCCGCTGGTCTCTGCGGCCGACCCACCCTAGCCCGCGCGGGGCTTCAGGTGTTTCGGCCCCCCTTCTCCCGAAGTTACGGGGGCAATTTGCCGAGTTCCTTAACCACAGTTCACCCGATCGCCTTGGTATTCTCTACCTGACCACCTGTGTCGGTTTGGGGTACGGGCCACGCGCACACTCGCTAGAGGCTTTTCTCGGCAGCAGAGGATCACCCTACTTCGCCACAACGGCTATGCATCACGCCTCACCCTCGTCATCGAAGACAGCCCGACGGATTTACCTGCCGGGCGGGCCACACGCTTACACCAGTATCACCACTGACTGGCGGGGCTACCTTCCTGCGTCACCCCATCGCTTGGCTACTACAAGCTCAGGTCCCACGCACACCCACACCCATCTCCGAAGAAACAAGCGCGGGGCGGGTGGTTAGTCTCACCTGCCTCGCCAGGGACGCGCACACGCGGGTACGGGAATATCAACCCGTTGTCCATCGACTACGCCTGTCGGCCTCGCCTTAGGTCCCGACTTACCCTGGGCGGAACAACCTGGCCCAGGAACCCTTGGTCATCCGGCGGCAGAGATTCTCACTCTGCATTCGCTACTCATGCCTGCATTCTCACTCCCACACCCTCCACCACTCGTTTCCACGATGGCTTCCCTGGATGCAGGACGCTCCCCTACCCACCCACACGACTACACCAACAACCCCGCAGGGACAATCGGCGGATCTCATGTGCAGGTGACACGGCTTCGGCGGTGTGCTTAAGCCCCGCTACATTATCGGCGCAAAACCACTTGACCAGTGAGCTATTACGCACTCTTTCAAGGATGGCTGCTTCTAAGCCAACCTCCTGGTTGTCTCAGCGACTCCACATCCTTTCCCACTGAGCACACACTTAGGGGCCTTAGCCGGTGTTCTGGGCTGTTTCCCTCTCGACGACGAAGCTTATCCCCCGCCGTCTCACTGCCACGCTCTCACACACCCGTATTCGGAGTTTGGTTGACTTCGGTAAGCCGGTAAGCCCCCTAGGCCATCCAGTAGCTCTACCCCAGGCGTGAAACACGTGACGCTGCACCTAAATGCATTTCGGGGAGAACCAGCTATCACGGAGTTTGATTGGCCTTTCACCCCTACCCACAGCTCATCCCCCAGGTTTTCAACCCTGGTGGGTTCGGGCCTCCACACCGTCTTACCGGCGCTTCACCCTGGCCATGGGTAGATCACTCCGCTTCGGGTCTAGACCACGCGACTCCACACGCCCTCTTCGGACTCGCTTTCGCTCCGGCTACCCCACCCGGGTTAACCTCGCCACGCAGCACTAACTCGCAGGCTCATTCTTCAAAAGGCACGCCATCACCACCACACAAGGCAGCAGCTCTGACGGCTTGCAGGCACACGGTTTCAGGTACTCTTTCACTCCCCTCCCGGGGTACTTTTCATCTTTCCCTCACGGTACTCGTCCGCTATCGGTCACCAGGAAGTATTTAGGCTTACCGGGTGGTCCCGGCAGATTCACAGCAAATTCCACGAGCTCGCTGCTACTCGGGGAAACACCACCACAACACCGCCATGCAGTTTTCGCGTACGGGACTCTCACCCACTCCGGTCAACCATCCCAGGCTGTTCCACTAACCACACACGGCATCACCAGAAGTGTCAGCTCCTGAACAGTGGCACCCCACAACCCCGCACACACAACACCTGACAGCTTGACATGCGCACGGTTTAGCCTCCTCCGCTTTCGCTCGCCACTACTCACGGAATCACACTTGTTTTCTCTTCCTACGGGTACTGAGATGTTTCACTTCCCCGCGTTCCCTCCACACACCCTATACATTCAGGTGCGGGTGACACCCCATCACGGGTGCCGGGTTACCCCATTCGGACACCCTCGGATCACAGCTCGGTTGACAGCTCCCCGAGGCTTATCGCAGCCTCCCACGTCCTTCATCGGCCCCTGATGCCCAGACATCCACCATGTGCCCTACACAACTTGACCACAAAGATGCTCGCACCCACTCTGCAATTCTCAAACACCACACCGAAACAACACCACGTGTTGCCTCAAAACCCAACAGCGCACCAACAGACCCCGCACCACCACCCCACAACAGGGCAGAACACAGCACAGGACGCGTTTGTGGCGGTCCACCAAAACCACGAACAACCGTGGAACAGTTGCTCCTTAGAAAGGAGGTGATCCAGCCGCACCTTCCGGTACGGCTACCTTGTTACGACTTCGTCCCAATCGCCAGTCCCACCTTCGACCACTCCCCCCCACCAACGTGGGTTAGGCCATGGGCTTCGGGTGTTACCGACTTTCGTGACGTGACGGGCGGTGTGTACAAGGCCCGGGAACGTATTCACCGCAGCACTGCTGATCTGCGATTACTAGCGACTCCGACTTCACGCAGTCGAGTTGCAGACTACGATCCGAACTGAGACCGGCTTTAAGGGATTCGCTCCACCTCACGGTATCGCCACCCTCTGTACCAGCCATTGTAGCATGTGTGAAGCCCTGGACATAAGGGGCATGATGACTTGACGTCATCCCCACCTTCCTCCGAGTTGACCCCGGCAGTCTCCCACGAGTCCCCGGCATAACCCGCTGGCAACATAGGACAAGGGTTGCGCTCGTTGCGGGACTTAACCCAACATCTCACGACACGAGCTGACGACAGCCATGCACCACCTGTACACCAACCACAAGGGAACACCCATCTCTGGATGCGTCTGATGCATGTCAAGCCCAGGTAAGGTTCTTCGCGTTGCATCGAATTAATCCACATGCTCCGCCGCTTGTGCGGGCCCCCGTCAATTCCTTTGAGTTTTAGCCTTGCGGCCGTACTCCCCAGGCGGGGCGCTTAATGCGTTAGCTACGGCACGGGACACGTGAACAGCACCCCACACCTAGCGCCCAACGTTTACAGCGTGGACTACCAGGGTATCTAATCCTGTTCGCTCCCCACGCTTTCGCTCCTCAGCGTCAGTATCGGCCCAGAGACCCGCCTTCGCCACCGGTGTTCCTCCTGATATCTGCGCATTCCACCGCTACACCAGGAATTCCAGTCTCCCCTACCGAACTCAAGTGATGCCCGTATCCACCGCACGCCCACGGTTAAGCCGTAGGTTTTCACGGCAGACGTGACACACCGCCTACGAGCTCTTTACGCCCAATAATTCCGGACAACGCTCGCACCCTACGTATTACCGCGGCTGCTGGCACGTAGTTAGCCGGTGCTTCTTCTCCCAGTACCGTCAAGCCGAAACCCTTCGTCCTGGGCGAAAGAGGTTTACAACCCGAAGGCCGTCATCCCTCACGCGGCGTCGCTGCATCAGGCTTGCGCCCATTGTGCAATATTCCCCACTGCTGCCTCCCGTAGGAGTCTGGGCCGTGTCTCAGTCCCAGTGTGGCCGGTCACCCTCTCAGGCCGGCTACCCGTCACCGCCTTGGTAGGCCATCACCCCACCAACAAGCTGATAGGCCGCGGGCTCATCCCATACCACCCAAAGGCTTTCCACACACCACCATGCGACGATGTGTCCTATCCGGTATTAGACCCCGTTTCCAAGGCTTATCCCGAAGTACAGGGCAGATTACCCACGTGTTACTCACCCGTTCGCCACTCATCCACCCAGCAAGCTGAGCTTCAGCGTCCGACTTGCATGTGTTAAGCACGCCGCCAGCGTTCGTCCTGAGCCAGGATCAAACTCTCCAACAAAAACCCTGAACTCAAACTCAAAAAAACCCACAAAAAAGGGGCAAAAAACAAACACCACAAACACAAAATCTGCTAGCACACTGTTGAGTTCTCAAACAACACGATCGCTTCGGTATTTTGCCTCTGAGGCGTCAGCCAACCCCGGACCAAAGTCCGAACTTGAAGTCGAAGGGTTGTGCCCTACCTCAGGGCCGACCAGCAACGTTACCCGGAGCCCTGCGCGGTGTCAACCTCGCCTGTCTCCGGCCGCCCCTGGCGACGAAGAAAAGATTACACACCGCCGATCGACCCCTGAAAAGGGGGGTGCCCTAAGTCGATCATCGCAGGTCAGCAGAGCCGAGGCCATGCCAGCGCCGCGCTCGACCAGAGTCACGCGAACGCCCCGGCGCGGACCTTGACGCGTCCCGCTCGATCCGCTCGCAGTTTTCGATCTGGTCGTCGAGCAGTTCGAGACAGGCCCGCGGCTGCGCCATGCGTTCGGCGAGTGCCCCGCGCTGCTCCACGGGTATGGCCTCACGCCTGCCCGCGCTCGCGACTCCGAGCCTTCGCAGGGCCGCCGCGCACTCAGGCATCCGCCTGATCGACATGCCTTTCCCGCGCAGCTTCGTCAGGAAGCGCAGCCACACCAGATCGGTCTCGGAGTAGACAAGCGGACGCTACGGCCTGGAGCGCGCTCCCAGGCCAACCGTTGACATAGCGGCTTTTCACCAGTTCGTGCACCGCGCCCGGATATGGTGTCGAGGTGCCACGCCCGAGAACCCACGACGACGCGCTGCGGCAGCGGCTGTTGGACCGGGCAGGTGAGCTGCTCGCGGACGAGGGAGCCAAGGCGCTGAGTCTGCGCAGGCTCGCCGGCGCGGTTGGCACGTCCACCACAGCGGTGTATTCGCTGTTCGGCAGCAAGCCCGGCCTGGTCAACGAACTCTACGTAGAGGGCTTCCGCCGGTTCGGGGCTCGACTGCGGGCCGTGCCACCCACCAATGACGTGTTCGAGGACCTGGTGCGCATCGGCCTGGAGTACCGGGCGAGCGCGCTGGCCGACAGCAGGCTGTACCCGATCATGTTCACGAACGCGGTACCTGGCTTCGAACCGGACGCGGCCTGCGGTGAACTCGCGAGGCAAGCACTGCGACCGCTGTGGGAGCGGGTGCGCGCGGGCATTGCGGCGGGGGCGCTCGTGGACGCCGGTGTCGATGTCATCGCCGTCGGCTACTGGGCCTGCGTGCACGGGCTGGTGTCGCTCGAACTCAGCCATATGCTTCCGCGCGGGTTCGACATGTGCACCACCTACCGACTGGCGTTGCGGGCGCACGCGGAAGGCTGGCGACGCTGACGGACTCACACCGCTCCGTACTGCCGATCCCCCGCGTCGCCGAGACCGGGCACGATGAACCCGGAGTCGTTGAGCCGCTCGTCGATGCTGCAGGTGACCACCCGCAGCGGCAGCTCGGCCTCCTCCAACCGCTTGATCCCCTCCGGCGCGGCCAGCGCGCACACGGCCGT
This sequence comes from Saccharomonospora amisosensis, assembly GCF_011761185.1. Classification (NCBI taxonomy): domain Bacteria; kingdom Bacillati; phylum Actinomycetota; class Actinomycetes; order Pseudonocardiales; family Pseudonocardiaceae; genus Saccharomonospora; species Saccharomonospora amisosensis. Next base: position 4,513,941 of record NZ_JAAOYM010000001.1, read on the forward strand.
CACATCGGTGGCGCCACGCTCCATCAGTAGCCTGATCGTGTATTCCATGGAGCCGCCCGTAGCCAGCATGGGGTCTAGGACGAAAACCGGTGACTGCGCCAGTGACTCCGGCAGCGACTCCATGTACGGCGTCGGCCGCAGCGTGGCCTCGTCCCGCGCCAGCCCCACGAACCCCATCTGCGCCTCCGGGATGAGCTTGTGCGCCTGGTCGGCCATACCCAGCCCAGCCCGCAACACCGGCACGAGCAACGGGGGCTTCGCCAGCCTGCAACCGTCCGTGCGTGCCACGGGCGTGTGGATTCGCTCCGTCACCAACGGCGCTTCCCGCGTGGCCTCGTAGATCAGCATGACGGTCAGCTCGTGCAGGGCGGCGCGGAACGCGGCGCTGTCGGTGCGGGCGTCACGCATGGTTGACAGCCTTGCCCTGGCCAGCGGGTGGTCGACGACGAGCACGTCCATAACAGACACCCTATCCGCCACCGAGGCGATAGGGTGGGCGTCGTGACGGAACAGCCGCAGCGCCCTGATCCCAAACAGCTGAGGGCCTCGGACGCCGACCGCGAACGTGTGGCGCAACTGCTGCACAACGCGATGAGCGAGGGCCGCATCACCATGGCCGAGCTGGAGGAACGGCTCGGCACGGTGTACGCGGCCAAGACACTTGGCGAGTTGGAGCCGGTACTTGTCGACCTGCCAGGCGCCTCGGTGTCGCACACGCAGGTCTCACCTGCAGCCGCTGGCGAGAACCTGCCGGACAGGCGGATCGGCGGCACACCTGGCTCGACGTTCTCGATCGGCGTGCTGTCGGGCGCCACCAGGAAGGGCAACTGGGTGCTGCCCACCCAGCACAACAGCTTCGCGTTCTGGGGCGGCGTGGAGATCGATCTGCGTAACGCGCGGTTCGCCGAGAAGCACTGCACCATCACGGCGGTCGCCATCATGGGCGGCATCGACATCGTCGTTCCCGACGACATCGTCGTCGACGTCACCGGCATCGGGTTCATGGGCGCCTTCGAGACCAAGGACAAGCAGGGCGCGGCGGATTCGGCGCCGGAAGGCGCACCGGTGGTCAAGATCAACGGACTGGCGCTGATGGGCGGAGTCGAGGTCAAGCGCGTCCCGCGCGACCGCAAGCGCCGCGAGGGACAGACCCAACTCGAATAAGAGCCACACTGGGGGTATTCACATGCGGCACGCCGTCCGCTTCGCGGCGACCGTCATCACCTGCGCCGTCATCGCGACGGTCGCGCCAGGCGTCCCCTCGGCTGCCGCGCCGGGACAGGCCGATGTTCGGACTGCCATGGACAAGGCCGTGGAAACGGGCACGCCCGGCGTACTCGCGGCCGTCGTTGACCGCACCGGCCGCTGGAGCGCCGCCAGCGGCGTCGGTGAGTTACACACCGGCCGAGAACCGCGGCAGCGGGGCAGGTTCCGGATAGCCAGCGTGTCGAAGACCTTCACGGCCACGCTCGTGCTCCAACTCGTCGAGGAAGGCAAGATCGGACTCGACGATCCCGTCGCAGGCTACCTTCCCGGGCTGCTGCCGTACCCGGAGCCGATCACGGTGCGCCAGCTACTGCGGCACACCAGCGGCCTGCCGAGGGACCTGCCGCCCGAACTCGGCTGGCAGTCGCTGCCCGAGGTCGACACCGAGCGGTTCGTCAGCCTCACCCCCGAGAAGGTGGTCAGGTCCGCGACCACGGGCACCCCGCTGCGGTTCGAGCCGGGCACTAGTTGGGCCTACTCCAACATCGGCTACACAGTGCTGGCGATGCTGGTCGAGAAGACCACGAGGCAGCCGATCGAAGAGGTGCTCGCCGACCGCATCCTGCGGCCACTTCGGCTTTCCGACACCACGTTGGTCCGCGACCAGCCGCTGCTCACCCGGGCGGCGGGCCACGGGTACGAGCAGCTCTACCAGCCACCCAGGGGGCTCACCGACGTCACCGTCTACAACTACTCCCGCTATTTCGGCTCAGGAAGCATGATCTCCACCGCCCAGGACGTGAACCGCTTCTTCCGAGCACTGCTGCGGGGCAGGTTGCTGAGCGCGGACACGCTCGCCCAGATGAAACGGACCGTGCCCGCGCTGGACGGCAACGGCGAGTACGCCGGGTTCGACTACGGGCTCGGCCTTGCCAGGCTGCCACTGCCACCCTGCGGCGAGGGCGCCTTCGTGTGGGGGCACGACGGCTCGCTTCCCGGTTTCGGCACCTACAGCTTGCACGACGAGTCGGCGAGCACCCAGATCACCACGATGGGTACCCGCAATCTCACCGCGCCGATCGACTCGCTCGTGGCTCGCTTCCAGGTCGCCGCGGCCGCGTTCTGCGAACTCGAAACCACGACGACGTCGCGCACGACACAGCTTGCGACCACGCTGCCCCGGTTGCTCGCGCTCGGACCGGTGAGCAGCCGCCGATCAGCGTTGTGAAGCTGACCGGGCTGACGGCGTGCGGCTACTCTCAGGCCATGGCGACAGCTACCTTGCCCGCCGAGCTCGCCGAAGCAACCCGCGACGAGCAGAGCCTGCGCCGGTTTCTGCACGGGCTGCCCGGCGTGGATCACGTGGGGCTGGAACAACGGGCGGCGAGCCTGGCCACCCGCAGCATCAAGAACACCGCGAAGCTGTGGGCCATCGACGCCGCCATCGCCATGATCGATCTGACCACGCTCGAGGGTGCCGACACCAGGGGCAGGGTGCGTGCCTTGGCCGCCAAGGCGCGGCAACCGGACCCCGGCTATCCGGACACGCCCAGGGTGGCGGCGGTCTGCGTGTACCCGGATCTGGTCGAGACCGCGACGCGAGCGCTACGGGGTAGCGGCATCGAGGTGGCCAGTGTCGCCACGGCGTTTCCGTCCGGGCGCTCCGGCCGGGACGTGAAGCTGGCCGAAGTGTCGCTCGCCGTGTCCTGCGGAGCGACCGAGGTGGACATGGTGATCGATCGGGGTGCCTTCCTCGAGGGCCGCTACGGCGCGGTGTTCGACGAGATAGTCGCCGTGAAGGCGGCGTGCGGCAACGCCCGGCTGAAGGTCATCCTGGAAACCGGCGAGCTGGGCACCTACGACAACGTGCGAAGGGCGAGCTGGCTCGCGCTGCTGGCGGGCGGCGACTTCGTCAAGACCTCCACCGGCAAGATCACCCCCGCCGCGACGCTGCCGGTGACGCACGTGCTGCTACAGGCCGTACGCGACTTTCACGAGGCGACAGGAGAGCAGCGCGGCGTCAAGCCCGCGGGCGGAATCCGCACCACAAAGGAAGCCATCCGTTACCTGGTGGCGGTTCGCGAGGTGGCGGGCGAGGGTTGGCTCGTGCCTGCGCTGTTCCGGTTCGGCGCGTCCAGCCTGCTCAACGACCTGCTACTGCAGCGCCGAACGCGGCTAGAAGGTCACTACAGCAGTCCCGACCACCTCGCACTGGACTGACAGATGAGCCAATGGGAATACGCGCCAGCGCCGGAGTCCGCGGAGATCGCCAACCTGAAGCAACGTTACCGCCCGTTCATCGGCGGTGAGTTCGTCGACGGTTCCGGTGAGCCGATACGGACGGTCAACCCGGCGACCGGTGAGGTGCTCGCGGAGGTCGGCACCGCATCGGAGTCGGATGTGGACAACGCGGTGCGGTCCGCGAGGCGCGCCTACGAGCGCACCTGGCGCAAGCTGCCCGGTGCCGAGCGGGCGAAGTACGTCTTCCGCATCGCAAGGCTGATCCAGGAGCGGGCACGGGAACTGGCCGTGCTTGAGACCCTGGACAACGGCAAGCCGATCAGCCAGTCGCGAGACGCCGATGTTCCGGGCGCGGCGGCGCACTTCTTCTACCACGCGGGTTGGGCCGACAAGCTCGAATACGCGGGACTCGGCCCCGACCCTCGGCCGCTTGGGGTGGCGGGCCAGGTGATCCCCTGGAACTTCCCATTGCTGATGCTCGCCTGGAAGGTCGCGCCGGCACTGGCTACCGGAAACACGGTGGTGCTCAAGCCGGCCGAGACCACACCGCTGAGCGCGCTTGTCTTCGCCGAGATCTGCCTGCAGGCGGAGTTGCCCGACGGTGTGGTCAACATCGTGCCGGGCGGAGATGACGTCGGCGCCGCCGTTGTCGCTCACCCCGACGTCGGCAAGGTGGCTTTCACGGGGTCGACAGAGGTCGGCAAACGAATCCAGCGCTCGCTGGCGGGCACCGGCAAGCGGCTGACCCTCGAACTCGGCGGCAAGGCCGCCAACGTGGTGTTCGACGACGCCCCGCTGGACCAAGCCGTGGAAGGCATCGTCAACGGCATCTTCTACAACCAGGGCCACGTGTGCTGTGCGGGTTCCCGGCTGCTCGTCCAAGAGTCGATCGCGGAGGAGCTGCTCGACCGGCTGCGGGCCCGGATCGAGACGCTGCGGCTGGGCGACCCGCTTGACAAGAACACCGACATCGGGGCGATCAACTCGGCGGAGCAACTGGCGAGGATCAACGAGCTTGTCGCCGCAGGTGAGGCCGAGGGCGCGCGGCGATGGTCGAGCCCCTGCCCGCTGCCCGAGCGGGGGTTCTTCTTCCCGCCGACGGTGTTCTCCGAGGTGGAGCAGTCGATGCGAATCGCAAGGGAGGAGATCTTCGGCCCGGTGCTTTCCGTGCTGACCTTCCGTACCCCGACCGAGGCCGTCGCGAAGGCGAACAACACCCGCTACGGGTTGTCGGCGGGCATCTGGACCGAGAAGGGCTCGCGCATCCTGTGGCTGGCGCAGCGGATGCGCGCGGGTGTGGTGTGGGCCAACACGTTCAACCGGTTCGACCCCGCCGCGCCTTTCGGTGGGTACCGCGAGTCGGGATTCGGTCGCGAGGGTGGCCGGATCGGGCTGGAGGCTTACCTGCATGTCTGATCGAGTGAGCGTGGCCAAGACCTACAAGCTCTACATCGGCGGTGCCTTCCCCCGCTCCGAGTCCGGGCGCACCTACCCCGTCACCGACACGAAGGGACGGTTCCTGGCCAACGCGTCGCATGCCTCGCGCAAGGACCTGCGCGATGCGGTGGCCGCCGCGCGCGCGGCGTTTCCGTCGTGGTCAGGGGCCACCGCCTACAACCGGGGCCAGGTGCTGTACCGGGTGGCCGAGCTGCTAGAGGGTCGGCGCGAGCAGTTCGCGACCGAGGTGGCCGACGCCGAGGGGGTATCGGCGCGCAAGGCGGAGGCCATCGTGGACGCCACCGTGGACAGGTGGGTGTGGTATGCGGGCTGGACGGACAAGGTCGCGGCTGTGCTTGGCGCGGCCAACCCGGTGGCGGGCCCCTACTTCTCGTTCACCGTCCCGGAACCGACCGGGGTGGCCGGGGTGGTGGCGCCGCAGGATTCGTCGCTGCTGGGGCTGGTGAGCGTGCTGGCACCGGTGCTGGCCACCGGATGTACCGCGGTGGTGGTGAGCAGCGCGGAACGTCCGCTGCCTGCGGTCACGCTGTCGGAGGTGCTGGCGACCTCCGACGTGCCTGGCGGCGTGGTCAACGTGCTGACCGGCAAAGCGGGTGAGCTCGGCCCGTGGCTGGCCTCGCACGCGGACGTGGACGCGATCGACCCCACCGGCGCCGGACCGCTGGGCCAGGTCGAGATCGCTCGCGAGGCCGCCGCGACGGTGAAGCGGGTGCTGGCGGTCACCGAGGACGAGCCGGACTGGACGGCACGCCCCGCTCTGACCCGGCTTCGGCACTACCTGGAAGCCAAGACGGTGTGGCACCCGATGGGCCCCTGAACGCGGAACTCGCGGGCAGGAGCGGGGAACTCGCGGGCAGGAGCGGGGAACTCGCGGGTCAGAGTTGGTTCACGTCGGTCACGACGATTACGGCGGCACCTGCCGCGTCGCTGGCCTTGAGGTCCACCTCGGCGCTGATGCCCCAGTCGTGGTTTCCTTCCGGGTCGTCGAAGACCTGCCGTACCCGCCACACGTCCTGCTCGGGCTCGACAAGCAGCAGTGCGGGACCCCTGGCATCGGCGCCGGTACCGATCTCGTCGTACTCGGCGTAGTAGTCCACCAAGGCCCGCTCCCAGGCCTGGGCGTCCCAGCCGGACCCCCCGTCCAGCTCGCCGAGCGCGGCGTAGTCCTCCCGCGCCGCGAGTTGCACCCGCCGAAACATCTCGTTGCGTACCAGCACGCGGAAGGCACGCTCGTTGCGGGTCACCGGCGGAGGACCGTCGAGCCGCTCGCCACCCTCGTGCTCCGAGCGTCGCGCTTGCTCGGGGTGGCGCAGCGCCTCCCACTCGTCCAGCAGGCTGGAGTCGACCTGCCGCACCAACTCCCCGAGCCATTCGATCAGGTCCTGCAACGGCTCGGTCTTCGCATCGTCCGGCACCGTGCGCCGCAGCGCGTCGTAGGTCCCCGCGAGATAGCGCAACAGCACGCCTTCCGAGCGCGCCAACCCGTAGAAACCGATGTACTCCACGAAGTTCATGGCGCGCTCGTACATGTCGCGCACCACCGATTTCGGCGACAGCTCGTAGTCGGCGACCCACGGATGGCCCTGCCGGTAGCGCGAGTATGCGGCGTGCAGCAGTTCCTCGAGCGGTTTGGGATAGGTGACGTCCTCGAGCAACTCCATGCGCTCGTTGTACTCGACGCCCTGCGCCTTCAGCTGGGCGATGGCCTCGTTGCGTGCCTTGAACTGCTGCTGGGAAAGCACCTGTTTCGGATCGTCTACAGTGGATTCGACGACCGAGACGACGTCGAGTGCGTAGGACGGCGAGTCGGGGGCGAGCAGTTCGATGGCGGCCAGCGCGAACGGCGAGAGTGGCTGGTTGAGCGCGAAATCGAACTGCAGGTCCACCGTGAGCCGCACGGTGCGACCCTGCTCGTCGGGCTCGTCCAGCCGCTCCACCACACCTGCTGCGAGCAACGCGCGGTAGATCGCGATGGCGCGCAGGATGTGCCTGCGCTGGGCAGGCCGGTCCTCGTGGTTGTCCTCCAGCAGGTGTCGCATGTGGGCGAACGCGTTTCCAGGCCGGGAGATCACGTTCAACAGCATCGAGTGGCTCACGGTGAAGCTGGACCTCAGCGGTTCCGGTTCCGCCGCGACCAACCGCTCGAACGTGCTCTCGGTCCAGTTGACGAAGCCTTCCGGAGCCTTCTTGCGCACGATCTTGCGCTTCTTCTTCGGGTCGTCGCCCGCCTTCTGCAACGCCTTGGCGTTCTCGATGACGTGGTCGGGAGCCTGCACCACCACGTAGCCGTCCGTGTCGTAGCCCGCTCGGCCCGCCCTGCCCGCGATCTGGTGGAACTCGCGCGCCTTGAGGTGGCGCTGCCGGGTTCCGTCGAACTTCGTGAGAGCCGAGAGAACCACCGTGCGGATGGGCACGTTGATGCCGACGCCAAGGGTGTCGGTGCCGCAGATCAGCTTGAGCAGTCCGGCCTGGGCGAGCTGCTCAACCAGCCTGCGGTACTTCGGCAACATCCCCGCGTGGTGCACGCCGATGCCGTGGCGAACCAGCCGCGACAGGGTCTTGCCGAATCCTGCCGAGAACCGGAAGTCGCCTATCGCTTCCGCGATGGCGTCCTTCTCGGCCCGGCTGGCGACGTTGATGCTCATCAGGGCCTGTGCCCGCTCGACGGCGGCGGCCTGGGAGAAGTGCACCACGTAGACCGGAGCCTGCCCGCCGTGCAGCAGCTCGGAGACGGTCTCGTGCATCGGGGTGAGTGCGTAACGGAACGTCAGCGGCACCGGACGCTGCGCGGAGGTGACCACGGCCGTGGACCTGCCGGTTCGGCGGGTCAGATCCTTCTCGAAGAACGAGACGTCGCCCAGCGTGGCCGACATGAGCACGAACTGTGCTCTCGGCAGCTCCAGCAGCGGCACCTGCCAGGCCCAGCCCCGATCCGGTTCGGAGTAGAAGTGGAACTCGTCGGCTACGACCTGACCCACGTCCGCGTCCGCGCCGAACCGCAGTGCGATGTTCGCCAGGATCTCGGCGGTGCAGCAGATGATCGGGGCATCGGCGTTCACGCTGGAGTCCCCGGTCATCATGCCGACGTTGTCGGCGCCGAAGACCTCGACGAGGGAGAAGAACTTCTCCGAGACCAGCGCCTTGATCGGCGCGGTGTAGAAGCTGCGCTTGCCGTGCGCCAGCGCCGCGAAATGCGCGCCGACGGCCACGAGGCTCTTTCCCGAACCGGTGGGGGTGGACAGAATTACGTTGGCCCCGGAGACGACTTCGATCAGCGCCTCTTCCTGCGCGGGGTAGAGTTCGAAGCCACGCTCGAAGGTCCAGGTGGAGAATGCTTCGAAGAGCGTGTCCGGGTCGGGGTCGCCGGGTAGGCGATCGGTCAAGGAGTCAGTCATCGTGGCCTAGATGGTGTCATCCCCGCGCCGGGAAGTGAGGGGTCATCGCGGTGCGGGACCGGAACCCGTAGGCTTCGCCTATCGCGTCCGGTTCCAGCTCCAACATCAGACCGGCACGTGCACAGGTGTTCCGGAGGGCGGAATGGCACAGGATATCATCCCGATCGAACTCGGGCTGCCACAAGGCGATCTGGTGACCCTGTGGGCGCCACGATGGCGGGAGGACGGCGAGGAGTGGGAGGCCTTCCTCGGCGACGAGGACGACCTCTACGCCTTCCCCGACGCCGCGCACCTCGCCGCGTACGTCCGCACCGCGGAGCAGCACGATCTGATCGACCACCCCGCGTGGGAGGCGGTCCCCGCGCTGAACGTGCCCGAGCTGATTCCCGACGACGACCACTCCTACGACCTTGTCGGCGTGCCGGAACTGGTGGCCGAGACGCCCGACTCGTGGACGCTGTCCGAGCTGGCCGAGATCGTGGGCATCGTCCGGTCGCTGGCCGACGTGTGTGAGCTGGATGAAGTCCATGAGGTGCTGGACGGCTGCGAGGCGTTCTCGCTGCTCGACCAGGGTCAACTTCCCTTCACCGGCCGCGAGGGCGGGCGGCTGTGGAACGAGCTGTCCAAGACGGTCTCCGAGAAGTGGGACGTCGTGCTGGACACCATCGACGAGCTGGTGACTGTTCCGGACGTGGACGCGGCGACGCTGGAGGAGACCACGGAGGAACTCGCCGCCTTCCACGAGGAATCCGCGGAGGCCGAGGCCGGAGTCGATTCCGAGGACGAGGACCTCGACACGGTGGACGCCGAGTCCGACGACGAGGAGGACGAGGAAGCGGAGGCCGAAGAGCCGACCGGGCTGTGGGCCGAGGTGGGCATCGACCCCATCAAGATCGTCACCTCGACCGGGGAGTACTACACGCTGCGCTGCTACCTCGACGACGAGCCGATCTTCCTCGGCGCGAACGGCAAGATCGAGGTGTTCGGCTCGGAGAAGGCGCTCGCCCGGGCACTGGCCGACGCCGGTCAACTCGCCGACACCGACCTCGCCGAGGTGTCCACTTGGGACGAGGTACTGACAAGCGCGACCGCTGGCGAGCTCGAGGTCGAGGTCGATCCCGACAACACCTACGTGCTCGCGGGCCTCGACGCCGATATCGCGGAGGGACTGCGGGCGATCGATCCGACCCAGCTGGAGCTGGCCGTGGAGCTGCTGCGTGACGCCGCGGACTGGGCAGACGACGACAGCGTGGCCGAGGCACTCTCGCACTCGGAGAGCCTCGGCTGGCTGGTGTCCTTCGTACTGCGGCCGGACCCGACCCGACTCGCGCCGAGCCCGCCGTTCGACGCCGAGCAGAAGGCCTGGCGTTCGCTCGTGGAGTCCTTCGAGGGCAGGCTGCACGTCAACTGACCGAACCTGCCGCTTTCGTGGCTAGAGCAACGGCTTGCTGACCAAGTCCGAGTACCAGGGTTTGATCACATTGTTGATGATGTCGAGCCGCTGATCGAAGTCGATGAACGCCGACTTCATCGCGTTGATGGTGAACCACTGCACGTCCGCCCAGCTGTAGCCGAACGTCTCCACCAGCGCCGCGAACTCCGACGACAGGGTGCAGCCGCTCATCAGCCGGTTGTCGGTGTTGACCGTGACGCGGAACCGCAACTTGGCGAGCAGCCCTATCGGATGCTCGGCGATCGAGGCGGCGGCACCGGTCTGCACGTTGGACGAGGGGCAGATCTCCAGCGGGATACGCCGGTCACGCACGTAGGCGGCGAGCCTGCCCAGTTCGGTGGCGCCGTCGGGCGAGGTCTTGATGTCGTCCACGATCCTGACCCCGTGCCCGAGCCGCTCCGCCCCACAGTGCTGGATCGCCTCCCAGATCGAGGCGAGCCCGAACGCCTCGCCCGCGTGAATGGTGAAGTGCGCGTTGTTGACCCTGATGTATTCGAAGGCGTCCAGGTTCCTGGTCGGCGGGAATCCCGCTTCCGGCCCCGCGATGTCGAACCCGACAACGCCGGCATCGCGGTAGCGAACCGCCAACTCGGCGATCTCCAGCGCCCTCGCGTGCTGGCGCATCGCACACAGCAGCGAACCGACGTGGATGCGGTGTCCCCGCCGCGCCACACGGCGCTTGCCCTCGGCCAGGCCCGCGAGCACCGCCTCGATCACGGCCTCCAGCTTGAGTCCGCGCTCGACGAACAGTTCGGGCGCGTACCGGACCTCGGCGTAGACGACGCCGTCGGCGGCGAGGTCCTCCACGCATTCCGCGGCCACCCGGGCCAGCGCCTCCTCGGTCTGCATGACGCCGCAGGTGTGAGCGAAGGTCTCCAGGTACGACTCCAGCGAGCCGGAGTCGGCCGCCTGCTGGAACCACCTGCTCAGTTCGGCCACGTCGGTGGTTGGCAGGCCGCGGTAGCCGGTGGACTCCGCCAACTCCAGCACCGTGCGTGGCCGCAGCCCGCCGTCGAGATGGTCGTGCAGCAGGACCTTGGGTGCGCTGCGCAGGGCTTGCAGCGTCGGGACGGTTCGCGTCGACATGACTCGACGGTACCCAGAACCGCCCTCATTCGATCGATCCACCGCAATCACTCGACGGGGAAGGAAGTCTCGACCTCCACTCAACCCTCCGCAGAGAGATCGTCTCGTTATTAGCTCGCCGGAGTTGCACGTCAATGCCAATTAGCCGGGGGCGATACCCTCCGCAGTGGTTCGATCGCTAGGCTGCCCACTACGTCCAGGTCTTTCCCCCGTCGAAGAAGGACAACCGCAGTGACGACTGAAAACCACCTCGCAGCCCCGTCCTTCGACCGCATGCGCAACATGCTCGTGCGCGCGGCCGAGGTCCGAGAGAGCGAACAGCAGCAGATCTTCGACGCGCTCGACGACATCTACGCCCGGCTGGCGCCGGTGGACTCGCTCGGCGCGGTGCGCAAGCGGCTGTCCGAACTGCCGGACCGCACCGAGGTCAGCGTCCTCGCCGAGCGCCTGGACGAGGCCATGTCCAGGCTGGAGGCGCAGGACAACGCGCTGGCCGACCTGGCGAGGGCGGTTGAGTCGATCGTCGACAAGCTGGCCAAGCCGTTCGCCCAACTCGACGGGCGATTGGACGGGGTCGCGGCCCGGTTCGAGGGCGTCGCGGGCCGGATGGACGGGCTTGAGGACAAGCTGGAGAACATCCACCGCAGGCTCGACGAGCTCGGCGGGCACCTCGACAAGCAGGACGACAAGATCGACGGGTTGCCGCTGGCGGTGCACGGCCCCGTGCGCGAGCGCATCGACCTGCTGGAGTCGAACGTCAAGGAACGCGTCGAGCGGCTCGACACCGACAACAAGGAGCGCATCAGCACCACCACCGAGTCGCTGCGCAACGCGCTCACCGAGACCGCCGAGATGGTGGACTCCTCGCAGCGGCTGGACACGCTCGGCGACCGGCTGGAGAAGGTCACCACTCGCCTCGACGAGCTGGCGAGCAGGCTGGACAAGGTCGAGGAGGGCTTCGTGGCCCAGCTCGGCGACCTCGACGGCTCGCTGAAGTCCGGTCTTTCCAAGGTCGAGACCACGCTTTCGAAGCAGCCCGACAATGACTACTTCAGCTCCGTGGTTCGCAGGAGCAACGAGGAGTCCGAGCGTCGCATCGGCGGGCAGTTGGACGAGGCGATGGCGACGTTCGCGGAGCTGATGCTCGGCGGTGGCCCCGCGGCACAGCCGGTCGCGGTGGCCGCACCGGCGCCTCGGCAGCCTCGCCGCCGCAACGGCCGCCAGCAGAAGGGCTCCGAGACCAAGGCCAAGGCAGGCGCCTCAGGCGAAAGCGGCGAGTCCGAGGAGTGATCAGTGGCCGGAAGGGTCGTAACCCTTCCGGCCTCACGGCCGGATCGTTTCCAGCACGATGCCGTCCAGTTCCTCGGCGGTCGCGCGCTCGTCGCGTGTGCCGGTTGTGGTCACCGTGTACGCGCCGTTCAGCGCCTCCAGCGCTGTAGGTACCGCTGCCGGGGTGTCGGTGTGCAGCTCGAACAACGGCTGGTCGGCTTCGACGAACTCGCCGGGTTTGGCCAGGCAGCGGATGCCCGCGCCCGCCTGCACCGGGTCTTCCTTGCGGGCACGGCCCGCGCCCAGCCGCCACGCGGCCACTCCTACGGAGTAGGCGTCCAACCCGGTAACCACTCCGGTTGCCCGCGCGGGCACCACGTGAACGTGGGCGGGCCTCGGCAACGGCGCCTCGGGGTCCCCGCCCTGCGCCCGGATCATGCGGCACCAGGTTTCGTAAGCCTGGCCCGAGGCCAGCACGGGTGCCGGGTCGACGCCGGACAGCCCGGCCGACGCCAGCATCTCCCTCGCCAGTGCCAGCGTCAGTTCGACCACGTCGGGTGGACCACCACCGCGTAGCACGGCAACGGCTTCGGCGACCTCGACCGCGTTGCCGACCGCGGAGCCGAGCGGCACGTTCATGTCGGTGATCAGCGCCGTCGTGGACACCCCGTGCGCTGTGCCGATATCGACAAGCGCCCGCGCCAGTTCCCGCGCACGTTCGCGGGTTTTCATGAACGCGCCCGAGCCCGCCTTGACGTCGAGCACGAGTGCCCGTGACCCCTCAGCGATCTTCTTGCTCATGATCGAGCTGGCGATCAACGGAACGGACTCGACCGTCGCGGTGACGTCCCGCAGGGCATAGAGCAGCCGGTCGGCGGGCGCCAGCGTTGGCGTCGCCGCACAGACCACCGCCCCTACCTCGTCCAGTTGCCTGCCGATCTCGGCCGCCGACAGCTCAGCTCGCCAGCCTGGGATGGCCTCGAGCTTGTCGAGGGTGCCTCCGGTGTGCCCGAGCCCCCGTCCCGACAGTTGCGGCACCGCCGCACCGCAGGTCGCCACGAGCGGAGCCAGTACCAGGGTGATCTTGTCGCCTACGCCGCCCGTGGAATGCTTGTCCACCGTCGGCCGCGCTGTGCGCAGCGACAGCCGCTCACCGGAGTCGATCATGGCGCCGGTCCAGCGGGCGGTCTCATCCTGGTCCATACCGCGCAGGAAGATCGCCATCGCGAGCGCGGCCATCTGCTCCTCGGCGACAACACCGCGGGTGTAGGCATCCACCACCCAGTCGATCTGCTCGCCGGTCAGCCTGCCGCCGTCCCGCTTGGTGCGGATGACGTCGACCGCCGCGAACGGCTCCCCGGTCACGACGGCAGGTCCGTTGGACCGAAAGCCTCGGGCAGCACCTCACTCATCGCACGCGCGCCGAGTGAGGTGTCCACCAGGCACGTGTCGCCGCCCAACTCGAAAACGAGCTGGCGGCAACGTCCGCACGGCATCAGCAGTTCGCCCGTGACGGCGCGGCAGGCCAGCGCCACCAGCCTGCCCCCGCCGGTCAGCTGGGAATGCCCCACCAGGGTCACCTCGGCGCACAGCGAGAGCCCGTAGGAGGCGTTTTCGACGTTGCAGCCGGTGACGACCCTGCCGTCGTCCATCAACGCGGCCGCGCCGACACGCAACCTCGAGTACGGCGCGTAGGCATGGTCGGCCGCCCGCACCGCCTCCGCCCGCAGCCGCTCCCAGTCCACGTGTCCCGGCTTCATCTAGCCACCCTCTCCACGCCGGTACCTCGCTCCGATGGCTTTCGGCGGCCGCAGCCGCTGAGCCGCGACAGCCAGCACGATGATCGTCACGAAGTGCGGCGTGTACGGGATGAGGTCCCTCGGCAGTTCGTCGTTGGCCCAGTACACGTAGTAAAGGGCACCGGCCCCCGCCAGCGCCAGCCCCGCAGCTGCCCAGCGGCGCCGCAGGAGTAGCACCACCGTGAGAACCACCAGCAGGAGCACCACGCCGTAGCACAGCGCGAGCACGGCCTGCCCTCCCCCGGACAGCTGCAAGCCGTCCGAGTAGCCGAACAGCGCCGCGCCACCGAGCAGCCCACCCGGCCGCCAGTTGCCGAAGATCATGGCCGCCAGGCCGATGAAGCCGCGCCCGTTCGTCTGGTTCTCCAGGTAGTCGGCACCCCCTGGAAGCAGCACGAGCGAGGCACCGCCCATCCCCGCGAGCGCGCCGGAGACCACAAGTGCAACGTACTTGTGCAGGTAGACGTTCACTCCGAGGGACTCGGCTGCCACCGGGTTCTCGCCACACGAACGCAGCCGCAACCCGAACCTGGTCCGCCACAGCAGGAAGTAACTCAGCGGCACGAACAGCACCGCGAGCACCGCCAGCGGCGTCACGTCCGTGACAAGGCCCCGCAGCAGCCCCGCCACGTCGGAGATGCCGACGCGTTGGGCATCCTCCAGTCCTGCGAGCCAGTCGGACAGCAACGTGGCCGAGTAGGTGTCGAACTTCGGCACCGGTGGCGACTGTCTGGGGTTGCCCGAGATCGGCTCGAACAGCAGGTTAGCGAGGTACTTCGCGACGCCGAGTCCGAGCAGGTTGATCGCCACACCGGAGACGATGTGGTTGACGTTGAAGCTCACCGTCGCCACGGCGTGCAGCAGCCCGCCGAGGGCACCGAAGACCACCGCGGCGAGCAGCCCTGCCCACACGCCGCCGTGGTAGGCACCCCACGCGGCGCCGAACGTGCCCAGGATCATCATGCCCTCGAGCCCGATGTTGATGACGCCGGAGCGCTCCGCCCACAGCCCGCCGAGCGCGGCGAGCAGGATCGGCAATGCGAGCCGCAACGCGGTCTGCGCCGTGCTGCTGGATGTCAGCGTGTTCATCCCGGTCAGGTACGAGGTGGTGGACAGCACCCCGATCGCGACGGCGGCCCACAACGAACCCCTCGCCCATCCCGGCAACCGGCGATCGGGGGGCGATTCGGAACCCGGGTCAGGGGTTCGCCGGTCAAGTGTCGTGGTCATGCCGCGCCCCCTCGCTCACCGGCGCAGGCGTGCCGCCGAGGCCTGCCTGGCCGACCCTGCGTTGCTGTGCCGCGAGGTCGGCGCGTTTGACGATCTCGTAGGCGACCACGACGGAGAGCACGATGGTGCCCTGCATGATGGTGGCGATCTCCCTCGGCACCTGGATGGCCTCCAGCGACACCGCCGACTTGTCGAGGAACGCCCACAACAGCGCGCCGAACGCGATGCCCACGGCGTGATTGCGGCCGAGCAACGCGACGGCTATGCCGGTGAAGCCGTAGCCCTGGGTCGCGGTGATCGCGTACACGTGGTCGCGACCGAGCAGCTCCGGCATCGCGATCAGCCCGGCGACGCCACCGGAGAGCAGCATCGCGAACACCGTCATCCGCGTGGCGTTCACACCGCCCGCGGCCGCGGCCGTCGGTGACTCACCACTGGCGCGCAACTCGAAGCCGAACCTGGTGCGGGTGAGCATGAACCAGTACCCCACCCCCAGCACGGCGGCGACGACCACCGAACCGAACACGGTGCCCGCCGCGCCGAGCGGTATCCCCGGTATCCAGCCACTGGGGTCGATCTCCTCGGTGCTGACGTTGTTGCCGTGCAGCACCCCGAACTGGTCAGGGCTCACCAGGAACGCCACGATCCCGTAGACGATCGAGTTGAGCATGATCGTCGTGATCACCTCGTGCACGCCGCGAGCGACCTTCAGTATCGCGGGCAGCAAGGCGTACAGCGCACCGGACGCCACCGCGATCACCATGATCGCCAGCGCGTGCAGAACCGGCGGCAGGTGCAGTGCGGCACCGGTCACCGCCGCGACGACGGCCGCGAACCGGTACTGGCCCTCGACACCGATGTTGAACAGGTTCATCTGGAACCCGATCGCCACGGCCAGTCCAGCGAGGTAGTACACGGTCGCCAGGTTGACGGCGTCCACGGCCGTGGTGTCTCGCAGCAGCTGCGAACCCATGGTCGCGAACGCGAGCAACGGGTCCGCCCCGGACACCAGCAACGCCACCGACGACAACACCACGGCGAAGGCGACGGCCAGCGCGGGAGGCAGCAGCGCGATGCGCCAGGAACTCACGCTTCCTCCTCCGCCGTCGCGCCCGTCATCGCCGAACCCAACTCGCCGGGGGTGACCGTGGCAGGATCGGCGGTTTCGACGAGCCTGCCGCGCAGCATGACGCGGATGGTGTCGGAAAGGCCGATCAACTCGTCGAGGTCGGCCGACACCAGCAGCACGGCCAACCCCTGCCTGCGTGCCTTCCTGAGCTGCTCCCAGATCAGTGCCTGCGCCCCGACGTCCACCCCACGGGTCGGGTGTGACGCGATGAGCAGGACCGGATCGTTCGACAGCTCCCTGCCGACCACGAGCTTCTGTTGGTTACCCCCGGAAAGCGCTGCCGCGGCGACCTCCACACTCGGGGCCCGCACGTCGTAGCGCCGCACGATGGCCTCGGTGTCAGCGCGGCTGGCCGCCAGGTCGAGCAACTGACCACTACAGACGGGCCTGCGACTCTGGTAACCGAGAATCCTGTTGCGCCACAACGACTGGCTGAGCAGCAACCCGTGCCGGGTGCGGTCCTCCGCGATGAAGCCGATGCCTGCCTCACGCCTCGCGAGCGTGCCCAGCCCGGTGAGGTCGGTCGCTTCACCGGCGTGGTCGAGCAGTTCCACGATTCCCGCGCTCGCCCGCCGCAACCCCATAATGGTCTCGACCAGTTCGGTCTGCCCGTTGCCTTCTACGCCGGCCACACCGAGCACCTCCCCCGCGTGCACGGTCAACGAGATGTCGTCGAGTACGGCTCGCCGCGACCCCTCCTCCGTCAGCCGCAGCCCCGTTACCCGCAGCACCGGCCGCTCGGTCACTGCCGACTCTCGGGTGTGCGGACTCGGCAACTGCGATCCCACCATCATCTCGGCCAGTTCGCGGGAGGTCACGGCGGCGGGCGCGACCGTGCCCACGGTGGTGCCCGCTCGGATCACCGTGACCCTGTCGGCGATGGCGCGAACCTCGTCGAGCTTGTGGGAGATGAAGATGAACGTGTAGCCCTGCGCGCGCATCTGGCGCACGGTGCGAAACAGCGCGTCGACCTCCTGCGGGACGAGCACGGCGGTGGGCTCGTCCAGGATGATGATGCGCGCACCCCGGTACAGCACCTTGACGATCTCCACGCGCTGCCGGTCGGCGACGCCGAGACGCTCCACGAGCGTGTCCGGCGCTACGCGCAGCCCGGTTTGCCGGGCGAGCGTGTCGAGCGCCGCGGTGGCTGCCCTGCCGATGCCGTACAACCCTTCGGCTCCCAGCAGCACGTTCTCGCGCACGGTGAGGTTGTCGGCGAGCATGAAATGCTGGTGCACCATGCCGATACCCGCCTTGATCGCGTCCTGCGGGTTGCGCAGCCGCACCGGCCTACCCGCCACCGCGATGGTGCCCTCGTCGGGCTGCTGCATGCCGTAGAGGATCTTCATCAGCGTGGACTTGCCCGCGCCGTTCTCCCCGCACACGGCGTGCACCTCGCCCGCGTGCACGGTCAGGCTCACGTCGGAATTGGCGACGACGCCAGGGAATCGCTTCGTTATCCCCGCGAGTTCCACCGCCGGATCGGCTTCGGTCATGTTGTGTGAGGTTCCCCCCGTCGCGATGGCGGAGGGGCCCGTGATCGACCGTCTCAAACGGGCCCCACGAACACGTACCGGTTGGTCGCGCCGCTAATTGGCCACCGTGGTAGCGACCTTGATATCGCCGTCGACGATCTGCTGTTTGTAGGCCCGCAGGATCGGGGCGATGTCGTCGATCTTCCCGCCCGACGTGGCGTAGCCGACCCCTTCCACGGCCAGGTCGAAGCGCTCGGGCAGCGTGGAGAGGTCGTCGCGGGCCACGGACTTGATGTAGTCGTACACCGCGATGTCGACGCGCTTGAGCATCGACGTCGTGATCACGTCCTTGACGTGGGCCACGGTCTTTTGCCGGTACTGGTCGGAGTCGACGCCGATGGCTTGCACCCCCGAGGCCTTCGCCGCCTCGAAAACGCCACGTCCCGAGGCGCCCGCGGCGTGATACAACACGTCGGCACCCCTGTCGATCTGCGACTTGGCGACGACATTTCCCTTACCGGGGTCGTTGAACCCGCTGATGTCTCCCGCGGGGGTCAGGTAGTCGCGCTCGATGGTGACCTTGTCGGACACCGCCCGCGCGCCCTGGACGTAGCCGGCCTCGAACTTCGCGATCAGCGGGGTGTCCACACCGCCGACGAAGCCGATGTGGCAGTTCTCGCTCTTGTAGACCGCCGCCACGCCGACGAGGAACGAGCCCTGTTCCTCGGCGAAGACCAGCGGGGTGACGTTCGGCGCATCGACGGAGTCGTCGTCGACGATGGCGAACCGCGTTCGCGGGTACTTGGGGGCGATCGCCTTGACCGCGTCGGCGTAGGCGAACCCGACGGCGATGATCGGGTCGTAGCCCTGCTGGGCCATCTGGTTGAGTCGCTGCCGCTTCGCGTCCTCCGACTCCTTTCCCTCGGCCGTGCTCTCCGTGGTGTCCTTGACCCCGAGCCGCGATTTGGCCCTGTCGACACCGGCGGCTGCCGCGTCGTTGTAGGAGGCATCGCCCCTGCCTCCTACGTCGTAGGCGAGCCCGACGCGCAGGTCACTGGCGTCGACATCCTCCTGCTCGCGACTGCGGGACTGGCTCGAAGCCACCTTCGGCGGGTCGGCCGCGGTGACGCAGGGGCCCTCGTCCCCTCCCTCTGCGGCGTCTCCACCGGAGTCCTTGGCACAACTGGCCAAGGTCAGCACGCCGGTCATCGCCACGGCCACCAGGGTTGCCCCACGCATTCGACGCACGGTGTCTCTCCCTCCCCGCTGTTCAAGCGGACGAACCCCTACAGCCCGCCCGTGCCGGTAACCGGGCGGGTCGCAGAACCGTACGCCGTGATGTGGCGGCGAACACACAAATGACAACTCGTGTAACCCAAATGTCCGCCGACGAACGTGGGTGTCGCAGCGTCCGAACAATGTCCGACCAATGCCAGACCAATGCCCGACCGGAGCCCGAACACTGATCGACCGGGCGCGCAATACCGAACGACGAGACCTACGCCACGCCGTCGCCGGTGATCGATGTTTGGTCCATCACAGACAACAACCCGAGCTTGAGCCCCCAGGACAGTGCGGGTCTAGCATCCATCCGTATCCACGCTCGACGACTCCGACCTCGGCGAAGCCGCTGGTCCGCCGGGCTCAGTCCATCAGTGACGTTGGAGGCCGTACACCGATGTCCACCACCGCGAGCACCGCCGTCGAGGCGGCGAGTGATCGGGCGGGCGCCTCACGCCGGAGCGGAACGTTCTACCGCGGCGATCCTGGCATGTGGTCCTGGGTGCTGCACCGCATCACCGGCGTGCTCACGTTCTTCTTCCTGTTCGTGCACGTTCTCGACACCGCACTCGTCAGGGTTTCTCCCAACGCCTACGACGAGGTCATCGAGACCTACAAGAGCCCTCTCATCAACCTGCTCGAGGTCGGGTTGGTCGGCGCGGTGCTTTTCCACGCCCTCAACGGCATCAGGGTCATCCTGGTCGACTTCTGGTCGAAGGGACCGAAGTACCAGCGGGTCATGTTGTGGTCGATCCTCGCCGTCTGGGCACTCGTCATGATCCCCGGCACCTATTTCATGCTCGAGCGCACCGTGACCGAGCTGTTCGGAGGCGGCAACTGATGGCTGATTCACTCACGGCGCTCACCCTCGACAAGCCGCGCTCCCCACGCAGGCCCGCGGCTCGTCGCAGCAACTTCGAGCTGTACAGCTGGGTGTTCATGCGCGTTTCCGGCCTGCTGCTGATCGTGCTGGTGCTCGGGCACCTGTTCATCATGAACATCCTTGACGGCGGCGTGCACCGGATCAACTTCGCGTTCGTCGCGGGCCGCTGGTCGTCACCGTTCTGGCAGTTCTGGGACCTGATGATGTTGTGGCTGGCGCAGCTGCACGGCGGCAACGGGCTGCGCACGATCATCGACGACTACGCGCGTAAGGACTCCACCCGTTTCTGGCTGAAGATGGTGCTCTACACGGCGATGGTGCTGATCCTCGTGCTCGGCACGCTGGTGATCTTCACCTTCGACCCCGACATCCCGACCGACTGAACCCACCACCCGGAGTTTGCGACATGCAGTTTCACAAGTACGACGTGGTGATCGTCGGAGCGGGCGGCGCGGGGATGCGTGCCGCCATCGAGGCGGGGCAGCGCGCACGAACCGCCGTGCTGACGAAGCTCTACCCGACGCGTTCGCACACCGGCGCCGCCCAGGGCGGCATGTGTGCCGCACTCGCCAACGTCGAAGAGGACAACTGGGAGTGGCACACCTTCGACACGGTCAAGGGCGGCGACTACCTCACCGACCAGGACGCCGCGGAGATCATGGCCAAGGAGGCCATCGACGCGGTGCTCGACCTGGAAAAGATGGGGTTGCCGTTCAACCGCACTCCCGAGGGCAAGATCGACCAGCGGCGGTTCGGCGGCCACACCCGCGACCACGGTAAGGCCGCGGTGCGCAGGTCCTGTTACGCGGCCGACCGCACCGGTCACATGATCCTGCAGACGCTGTACCAGAACTGCGTCAAGCACGGTATCGAGTTCTTCAACGAGTTCTACGTGCTCGACGTCGTGCTCACCGATACCCCGGACGGGCCGGTGGCCTCCGGCGCGATCGCCTACGAGCTCGCCACCGGCGAGATCCACGTGTTCCAGGCCAAGTCGATCGTGTTCGCCACCGGTGGTTTCGGCAAGGTCTTCAAGACCACCTCCAACGCTCACACCCTCACCGGCGACGGCATGGGCATCTACGCGCGCAAGGGACTGCCGCTGGAGGACATGGAATTCTACCAGTTCCACCCGACGGGGCTGGCCGGGCTCGGCATCCTGCTCACCGAAGGCGCCCGAGGTGAGGGCGCGATCCTGCGCAACGCCTCCGGCGAGCGATTCATGGAGCGCTACGCGCCGACGATCAAGGATCTAGCACCACGCGACATCGTGGCCCGCTCCATGGTGCTGGAGGTGCTCGAAGGCAGGGGCGCCGGCCCGAACAAGGACTACGTCCTACTCGACTGCACCCACCTCGGCGCCGAGGTGCTTGAGTCGAAACTGCCCGACATCACCGAGTTCGCGCGCACCTACCTCGGGGTGGACCCGGTGCATGAACCGGTGCCGGTTTACCCCACGGCGCACTACGCGATGGGCGGAATCCCGACCAACGTGCATGGGGAGGCGTTGCGCGACAACGACAACGTCATCCCCGGCCTGTACGCGGCGGGCGAGGTCGCCTGCGTCTCGGTACACGGCGCCAACCGGCTTGGCACGAACTCGCTGCTGGACATCAACGTCTTCGGGCGAAGGGCCGGAATCGCCGCTGCCGAGTACGCCCAGTGTCGCGAGTTCGTCGAGCTACCGGACAACCCCGCGGCGATGGTCGAGGGCATGGTGAACCACCTGCGCACCGCCAAGGGTGGGGAGCGGGTGGCCGACATCCGCACCGAGTTGCAGCAGACCATGGACGCCAACGCTGCCGTCTACCGCACCGAGGACACCCTCAAACAAGCGCTGCACGACGTGCACGCACTGAAGGAGCGCTACGGCCGCGTTTCGGTGATGGACAAGGGCAAGCGCTACAACACCGACCTGCTCGAGGCGATCGAGCTGGGATTCCTGCTCGATCTGGCCGAGATCCTGGTGAACGCGGCTCTGGCCCGCAAGGAGTCGCGGGGTGGGCATGCCCGCGAGGACTACCCCAATCGGGACGACGTCAACTTCATGCGGCACTCGATGTCGTACAAGATCCTGCCGGACAACGGCAAGGGTGTGGACCCGGGCGCCCCGCTCGGACTCGCCGGGTTCATGGCCGACATCCGGCTGGACTACAAGCCGGTGACCTTCACCCGGTACGAGCCGATGGAGCGGAAGTACTGATATGACTGCCACGGTTTCCGAGGGCACGCACGACACCTCGCAGATTCCCGCGCCCGAGGGCTCGATCACCATCACGGTGAAGATCCTGCGGTTCAATCCCGAGCAGGACACCGAACCGCACTGGGAGTCCTACGACGTCCCGGCTCTGCCCACCGACCGCGTGCTGAACCTGCTGTTCAACATCAAGAACTATGTGGACGGCACGCTGGCGTTCCGGCGCTCGTGCGCACACGGCATCTGCGGGTCGGACGCGATGCAGATCAACGGGATCAACCGGCTCGCCTGCAAGGTGCTGGTGAAGGACCTGCTGGAGAAGAAGGGCAAGCACACCACCGTCACGGTCGCGCCGATCAAGGGCCTGCCGACCATGAAGGACCTCTATGTCGACATGGAGCCGTTCTTCGAGGCCTACCGCGCGGTGAAGCCCTACCTCATCGCGTATGGCAACGAGCCAACGCGCGAGCGGATCCAGTCCCAGGCCGACCGGGAACGGTTCGACGACACCACGAAGTGCATCCTGTGTGCCGCCTGCACGTCGTCGTGCCCGGTGTACTGGTCGGACGGGTCCTACTTCGGTCCCGCGGCGATCGTCAACGCACACCGGTTCATCTTCGACTCCCGCGACGAGGGGTCCGAGGAACGTCTCGACATCCTCAACGACTCCGAAGGGGTGTGGCGTTGCCGCACCACCTTCAACTGCACCGACGCCTGCCCGCGTGGCATCCAGGTCACCAAGGCGATCCAGGAGGTCAAGCGGGCGCTGCTGTTCAAGCGGGTCTGAGTCGCTCCACAAAGCACAGGCACGGCAGGCAGGGGCACGTTCGCCGACGCGGACGTGCCCCTGCCTGTTCGGTGCCAGTACGGGTCAGGCGTTGGCGCAGGCATCGCGGGCGGCTGAAACCGCCTGCTGGAACTGCGGCCCCTCCGCTTTGAACGTGCTCCGGTAGATGTGCAAGGGCTTGCTGATCGCGTCCGCGAGCGGCTGGTAGGACTTGTCGACCTCCGCGGCGGCGGCGGCGAGTTCGGCCGCCGCGCCCCACCTTCGAAGGCTCGCGAAGTCGCCATCGGGTAGCAACGCCGGGGTGCGCTCGAGCGCCGCACACGCGGCGCTGACGTCCGCGGCAGGTCCTTCCGCCGAGCCGCCGGTCACCGACCACGCCAGCCCAACGGCACCGCCGCCGACCAGCAGGCCGAGCGCGAGTGCTGTCGGGAGCAGCCATCGACGGGGCCGGTTGCCGCCGGTGGGCTGGGTGGGCTGCTGGGTGGACTCCGCGGACGAGGGAATCCGCGATTGAGGAGTACTCACGAAAACTCAGACTCCCTTCGACTCGCCGTGGTTCGGGTAGCTCGCCAGCCGCGCCAACCGATGATCCCGATGACGGTGCCGAGCACGAACGAAACCACCGTCAGCGCGGCGTGCACGAAGAAGAACGAGGTGGGCGAGCCGTCGGAATTCCAGGCGTTGTCACTAGCCCACAGGTTGCGGGCGAAGGTGATCCAGATGATCCAGGACCACACCCCGAACGCCAGCAGAAAGAATGAAGTACCGCGAGACATTCGCATGCCTGGCAGTATCCTCGCTCGGCTGTCGATAGCCTGCACGGGTGCGCAGCGCTTCCACCACCAGACTCGCCTTCGTTTCGCTGTCCGCTCTGGTCGCGATCGTCGCGGTGCCCGTGCCCGCGCTCGCGCTGGGACAACCGGCGCAGCCGCCCGCGCCGGTTGTCCAGGAGTGCGCGAACCGGCAACTGCCGCCGCCCCCGGTGGACACCTCCGAGCAGCCACGCCCCGGAGAGTCGTCACCGGCGCCGCTGCCGGTACCCGCGACCCCGGCCGGTGGCGAGCGGATGGCCGAATGCGGGCTCGTCCTGCCCGGCCCGACACCCTCGTCGCCGAGGCAGCTCACTGCCGCGTCCTGGCTAGTACAGGACATGGAGACCGGGGAGGTGCTGGCGGCCAAGGACCCGCACGCCAGGCACAGGCCCGCCTCGCTGATCAAGACGCTGTTGGCGCTCGTGGTGCTCGACGAACTGCCGCCCGACAAGATCGTGGTGGCGAGCCGGGCGGACGCCGAGCAGGAGTGCACCTGTGTAGGCCTCGTCGCGGGCGGGCACTACGAGGTGGAGGTGTTGCTGCGGGCACTGCTGATGCGCTCGGGCAACGACGTGGCGCACGCACTCGCCACCGCCGTCGGCGGGGTGGATGTCGCGGTGAGCAAGATGAACGCACTCGCCGAGCGGCTCGGCGCGAGGGACACCCGCGCGGCGACACCGTCCGGACTCGACGGCCCCGGCATGGTCACCTCGGCCTACGACATGAGTCTCATCTTCGGCCACGCCATGCGGCAACCGCGTTACGCCAAGGCCGTGGCCACGAGGCAACTGATGTTTCCCGGCGGGCCCGGCAAGCCGGACTACCCGGTGTACAACGACAACAACCTGTGGCAGTCCTACCCCGGCTTCCTCGGCGGCAAGACCGGCTTCACCGACGACGCGCGCCACACCTACGCGGGCGCCGCGAGCAGGGAGGGCCGAAGGCTCGCCGTCGTCCTGCTCAGGGCGGAGCAACGGCCCAGCAGAGTGTCGGAGCAGGCCGCGCGGCTGCTCGATTACGGCTTCGCCCTCGCGGCAGCGGGCACAAGGCCCGTGGGGACGCTCCGGCAGGACACACCTGCGACGGCAGGGACCTCGGCGGAGCAGCAGCCTGAGGTTTCCGTCGCCGCCACGAGCGCTCAGGACCCGTTCGGCACAACCGGGTGGATCGTGACGCTGGTGGTCACCGTGCTGGTGATCGTGGGCATGATCACGGCTCACCGGCGGGGGTTGCTGCGCCGCCCGGAATAGCGACGCGGACCAACTCGTGGCGCGGTCGCCGTCAACGCTGCCGCGTGGACTCCGGGCAGCAGTTGTCCGTGGCGACCTCTTGCGCGGTGTGCTCGCCACCGTCGCGCGGTGGCAGGGTCTCCCTCGCCATGAGCCACAGCAGCAGGGCCACCGCCGCGACGCCGCCGGTGAGGCCGAATGCCGCACCGTAGGACCACTGCTCCGCGATCGCGCCCGCGGCAAGCGGCCCCACCACGGCGCCGACGTCGGCGGCCATCTGGAACCCGGCGAGCACGGAGCCGCCGCGTGCCTTGGCCCCTAGCACGTCGGCGACCGCGGCGCTCTGCGAAGGGTTCAGCGCCCCGGAGCCGACGCCCGCGACGAACGAGGCCGCGAGGAACAGCCACGGGTCGCTGGTCATGCCGAGCCCCGCGGTGCCAACACCGAGCAACGCGAGCCCGAACAGTGCGGGCAGCTTACGCCCACGCCGGTCGGCGAAGCGCCCGGCGAGCAGCAGCACGGCGGCGTTGGCCGCGGCGAACACCGCGAGCGCGATGCCGGTGAACGCCTCGTCCTTGGCGAGCACCGCCGTCACGAACAGCGGCATGAGCGACATGCGAACGCCGAACACCGCCCAGCCGTTGGCGAGGTTCGACGCCAGCGCGGCGCGGTAGGTGGGGTGCCGCAGCGCTTGCGGGAACGTCATGGTGGGTGTGGTGTCGTCGGCGGGTCGCGCGGCGAGTTCGGAGCCGCGCAGTTTCCACCACACGAACACCGTCGTGACCACCAGCGCGCTGCCGTAGGCGACGAACGGCGCCCGCAGCGAGACAGTGACCAGGGCACTGCCGATGACCGGGCCCGCGATGCCGCCCAGCAGGAAACTCGTGCCCCACAGGCCGGAGGCCCTGCCTCGCAGGTGGGCGGGCGAGATGCGGATCAGCAGCCCGATGGCGGAGACGGTGAACATCGTGGAGCCGATCCCGCTGGCCGAGCGAAACAGCAGCAACTGCCAGTATTCGGCCGCCAGCGCACACGCCAGCGTGCCGACGGCGACGATCGAAACGCCCCACAGATAGATGGGACGTTCCCCGAACTTGGTCACCAGCCTGCCGCTCGCCGGGGCGAACGCCAGTCGCACGAACGCGAACGCACTCACCACCACGGAGGCCGCGGTAACGCCGACGTCGAAGCTTGCCGCGTAGTTGGGCAGTGCGGGCCCGATCAGCCCGTAACCGATGGCGATCAGAAAGCTCGCCCCAACGAGAATCCAGATCTCGCGTGGCAGCTTGGTCGTCTCCGATGTCGTTACCGTTTCGCTCACCCTCACCCCTGTCGTCACAGGTGAGCATAGGTGAGCGGGTCAGCCGCGCCCGCGCCCGCGCCTGCCCAGCAGCACGCCGATCCCGAGCATGGCCAGCACCGCACCGGGTCCGGCGCCCTTGGTAACACGTACCGTCGGCCGGATCACCGCGGGCGGTGGCGGCTCGATCTCCCGCACCACGTTCTCTCTGGCCGTGGCCGTCCATGCGGTGACGAACAGCACGAAACGCGACACAAGATTGGCGAACACGAGCAGACCGATGATAGGGCCGAAAAGCGCGCCGCTGGGTGTGTCGGAGATCGCGCCGAGATACACCGACCCTGCCTGCTTGAGCAGTTCGAATCCGATGGCCGCCAGCACGGCGCCGCGTACCGCGCTGCGCACCGTGACCCGCTGTCTCGGCAGTCGCGACAGCACCCACAGGAAGACCAGCACGTCGGCGACCAGCGCCAGCACGATGGTCGACAGCCACAGCACGAACCTCGCGAACGCGACGTCCTGCAAGCCCGCGAGGTCGAGCAGATAGTTGCCGACCGTGTTGCCGACGGCGGTCAACCCGAACGAGACGGCCAGGGCCACGCCCAGCCCGCCGAGCGCGATCAGGTCCCGCAGTTTGGTCCGCAGGAACGGCACCCGCCGCTTGCCCTGCCCCCACTGCGCGGTGAGCGCGTCACGAAGGTTGGTCATCCAGCCGAGACCGGAGTAAAAGGCCAGCAGGAGTCCGAAGATCCCCACTCCCGCTCTGGAGTCGAGCGCCGCGTCGACGATGGTGCTGAGGAAGTCGCCGAGCCCTTCCGGCGCCGAGCTAAGGATCGCTTCCCGCAGTTCCCGCAGCGCGGTCTGGTTGCCCGCGAGCACGAAACCCGCGATCGAGAAGCCCACCATCAGCAGCGGAAACAGCGACAGCACCGAGAAGTATGTGATGGCGGCCGCGTAGTGGTTGCCGTAGCGCTCGGCGTAGGTGGTGGCCGCCACGAAGACGTGGTTGAGCCACGGGTACTTCCGGCGCAACCGTGGCAGTGGGTTCCGCGGGGTCACCGTGCCCGCGTCGCGGTCCGTCACGCGCGACGACGCTAGCCACGGGCCGGTCACGCCGCAACGGCGACCGGCTACGAACGGTGAACGAGGTCCGTGCTACCCGACTGGACCCTGCCGTAGGTGGTGGTCCGCTGTGCGCTGGAACGTCCGGCCAGCGTCGCCAGCTCGTCCAGTTGCGCCACGGTGCGTGACGAACCGTGTTCCGAGCCTGCCATCCGGGAGATCGTCTCCTCCATCAGCGTGCCACCGATGTCGTTGGCCCCGCCGCGCAACACCTGGGCCGTGCCCTTGTCGCCGAGCTTGACCCACGAGCACTGCACGTTGTCGATGCGGCCGTGCAACGCCAACCGAGCGAACGCGTGCACCGCCCGGTTGTCGCGAACCGTCGGCCCCGGCCTGGCCACGCCCGCGAGGTAGATCGGGGCGTTGTGGTGCACGAACGGCAGCGCGACGAACTCGGTGAAACCACCGGTCTCGTCGGCGATCGCGGCCAGCACGCGCAGGTGCCCCAACCAGTGCCCCGGGTGGTCGACGTGGCCGTACATCATCGTGCTCGACGACGGGATGCCCAGTTGGTGCGCTGTGGTGACCACGTCGATCCACGTCCGCGCCGGCAGTTTGCCCTTGGTGAGCACCCAGCGCACGTCGTCGTCCAGGATCTCGGCCGCCGTTCCGGGGATGGAACCCAGCCCCGCTTCGCGCAGTTCGGTGAGCCACTCGCGCACGCTGACGCCCGCCTTCGCCGCCGCGGACACGATCTCCATGGGTGAGAAGGCGTGGACGTGCATGTCCGGCACCGCCTTCTTGATCGCGCGCACCACGTCGGCGTAGTAGCCCACCGGCAGCTTCGGATCGATGCCGCCCTGCATGCAGACCTCGGTCGCTCCGGCCTCAGCGGCCTCCACAGCGCGAGCCGCCACCTCGTCGGTGGAGAGCCGGTAGGCGTCGGCGTCCCGCTCGCGCTGCGCGAACGCGCAGAACCGGCAGCCGACATAACAGACGTTGGAAAAGTTGATGTTGCGGTTCACCACGTAGGTGATGTCGTCACCGACCACGCTCGCCCGCAGTTCGTCGGCCAGCCGTGCCATCGTCTCCAGCGCCTCACCGTCAGCGGTGAGCAGCGCCATGGCCGCGGCCTCGTTCTCCTGGCGCAGCAGCGCCGCCGGGTCGTCGGCGGCCAGCCGCAGCCCCTCACGCACGTCGGTGTCGAACCTCGCCACCACCACCTCCGCCCGCTCCCGCAGCAGCTCCCAGTCGCCGTACACGCTGTCGAAGTCGCTGCGCCGGTCGTCGGTTCGACCCTCGGTGTCGATCGCGGTGTGCAGATCGGCACGCCCCGTTGTGTCAAGGCCACCGTCGGGCTCCTGCCACGGCAGGCCACTCGGCCGCGCCTGTTCCCTGCCGAGGCCGTCCGCACCGGCAAGGGCGGTGACATGCGGCTGGATACGCGCGTCGAGCCACCTGTCCTGGTCGAGGACGAACCGAGGGTAGACGGCGAGTCGTTCGCGCATCGCGAAACCCGCCTGCTCGGTGCGCCGCGACAACTCCTCGACGGCGGGCCAGGGTCGCTCCGGGTTGACGTGGTCGCGCGTCACAGGGGAGACGCCGCCCCAGTCGTCGATGCCCGCACGCAGCAGCAAGGCGTGTTCGTCGCCGACGAGATTGGGCGGCGCCTGCACGCTGACCCCGGGCGGCATCAGCAACCTCGCGACGGCCACCGTCGCGGCGAGGTCGGTCAGGTCCGCATCCGCGTGCGAGCGCATGGCGGTGTCGGGCTTGGCGCGGAAGTTCTGGACGATGATTTCCTGGATGTTGCGGTACTGCCTGGCGCGCGCACGAATCGCGTGCAGCGACTCGGCGCGCTCGAAGAGTGTTTCGCCGATCCCGACCAGGATGCCCGTGGTGAACGGGACCCCGACCCGGCCCGCGTCGTCGAGCACCCGCAACCGCACCGCGGGTTCCTTGTCGGGGCTGCCGTAGTGCGGTCCTCCTGGTTCGGACCACAACCGCTGCGCGGTGGTCTCCAGCATCATCCCCATGCTCGGTGCGACGGGCTTGAATCGCTGCAACTCCTCCCAGCTCAGTACGCCGGGGTTGAGGTGAGGCAGCAGCCCGGTCTCCTCGAGCACCGCGACGGCGCACGCCCTCACATAGTCCAGAGTGGACTCATAACCACGCTCGTCGAGCCATTGCCTCGCCTGCGACCAGCGCTCCTCGGGCCGGTCGCCCAGGGTGAAAAGCGCCTCCTTGCAGCCCGCGGCCGCGCCTGCCCTTGCGATGTCGAGCACTTCGTCGCGTTCCAGGTACGGCGAGTCGAGCTTGCCTGGCACCGTGACGAAGGTGCAGTAGTGGCAACGGTCCCGGCACAGCCTGGTCAGCGGGATGAACACGCTGCTGCTGTAGCTGACGACCCCGGGCCTGCCCTGATCGGCGAGGTGCGCGTCGCGCACGCGGCCCGCCGCGTCGAGCAACCGGTCCAGGTCCTCGCCGCGCGCGTGCAGCAGGACGGCCGACTCGGTCACGTCCAGCGCGACCCCGTCCTCGGCGCGACGCAGAGCGCGGCGCAACGCCGCCTGTGACGGCTTCGGGTCGGGCGGGTTGATCGAGACGGGATCAGCCATGCCCAGAGACTAAGGGCCCATGGCTGCACGCGACCATCGCCGCGCGTGTGACCTATTACTCGCCGGAGCGGGAATAAGCCGGGACGTCGGCGGCGGGCTCCGCCATCGCGACGACCTGCGCGCGCGCCTTCCTGCGCTGCCGAACCACACCCGCGGCCATACCCAGCACACCCAGGACCACCGCGACGAGACCGACTGGCCCGAGCAGCCCGAACGTCATCGCGTTGGGCTCTGCCTGCGCGGCGGAGGCAGTGCCTGCCCCTATGACCAGGAGAAACGCCATCAGCGCCTGCACGGCGACCAGGGCCGCGCCGCCACGGAGCACGCGTGCGAGCGGCCGTGACTGCTCGCTGACTGGGTTGCGCACCGGAGTGCCTCCCGAATGTGAGTCTGCCGTTGTGTGCGGACCTTCACCCAATCGAGTGACTGTCGCCCTTGAGGAAGCTACCGATCGTGTCAAGGTTTGGTCACTTTCATCGGGGCGCGGGTGAGATTAGCGGTCTCGCCGAAGGCCCCTACTTCCGGGTCGGCACTCAGCAGGCGTCACCCGCGCGAGCTCGACACTTCCGGGGCGCCGAACAGGCAGGACGCGCCGAAACGACCGACCATGCCCTTCAGTCGCTGCGTTGGGAGATACCTGTGTTGCGTTCCGCCTCCGTGAGATCGTGGCCGCGCCGACTGAGTGCCGTCGTGTTGACCGCCGTGCTCGTGGCCATCGCCGCGCCGACCTCCAGCCCGGTGGCGGACGGCGGCCCGGAGCCACCGCAACCAACGCAGCCGCCGGAGCCGGCGACCGGCCCGTTCCCGGTCTCGGTCCTGGTCATCACGATGTTCGGCGAGGAGATAACGCCGTGGCTGGAGAACGAGCGCCTCTCACACAAGATCGGTGTACCCGGCACGTACGGCCCGCTGCGCTGCGACGACAGAGGGCTGTGCGTCGCCGGTATCGGTGTCGGCAAGGCGAACGCGGCGGTCAGCATGATGTCCATGCTCGATAGCCCCGAGCTGGACTTCAGCAACGCGTACTTCATCACGGCGGGAATCGGGGGCACGCCACCGGACGAGGGAACCCTCGGTTTCGCGGCATGGGCCCGCTGGGTCGTCGACTTCGATCTGGGCCACCATCTGCTTCCGGAGTCCGCCCCCGAGGTGCCGCAGGGCTACCTGCCGTTCGACGCCGACGGCACCAACGTGTTCCGGCTCAACGACGAACTCGTCGACCTGGCCTACAAGCTCACCAAGGACCTGGAACTGGCCGACAGCGCCGAGGCCGCACGCAACCGGAGCCGCTACCCCGGCCAGCGCGACCAGACCCCGTACGTCGACGTGTGCGACACCATCACCGGCGACGACTACTGGGCCGGAGAGGAACTGTCCGAGCGAGCCCAGTACATCACCGAACTGTGGACGCAAGGGCAAGGCACCTACTGCACGACTCAGATGGAGGACACCGCGGTGGCGGCCGCGCTTTCGGCACGAGGCCGACTCGACCGGTACCTGTCACTTCGCACGGCCAGCGACTTCGATCAGCCCTACCAGGGGCAGAGCATCACCGAACTGCTTTCGGAGTTCCCCGGCTACGAGATCGCGGTGACCAACGCCTACCTGGTCGTGTCCACGGTGGTGGAGGAACTGCTCACCTGTCCACCGAACAACTGACGGCCTCGGCCGAAGCGCAGCCGCCGGTCCAAGGAGCCGTGACAGGGACGTGGTCGCGCCTGCCGTAGCTCTCGGCCCGCTCCACCACCGAGGCGCACACGCGCGCGAGTGACTCGACGGCGAGTGGCGGGCGGCTCACCAGCGCCTGATCCGTGTCAGGATGATGCACGACGAACCGGCTGAGAAACCGCTTGGAGCCCTGAACTAATGGCGGTCACCGCTGATGACCTTCACGCGGCGCTCGACAGCGTCGCGACGGCACTGCGTCCCGCGACCGACCGTGACTGGACCGCCTCCAAGGGAACCGGGGAATCGGATTGTTGGCACACGGCTGAACACCTCGGCGACTGCCTACTCTCCTACGCCGCACAACTGGTCGCCCAACCAACCTCTCGATTTGTACGTTTCGAAGCCGCCGCGGACAAGGATGCTTCCCCGGCCGAGGTGCTGGAGTTCGCCATCGCGGGCGGAATGATTCTCGCCGCGACCGTGCGAAGCGCCGCACCCGATGCCCTCGCTTACCACCCAACCGGGATGAGCGACCCTGAAGGTTTCGCGGGAATGGGCTGTGTCGAGGCGCTCGTGCACGGCGAGGACATCGCGCGAGGGCTCGGCCTTCACCTCGACCCACCGCCCGACGTGTGCGCCCGAGTGCTGGCCCGGATGTTCCCGCACAGCAGCGCCGACATCTCCGGTACCGATCCGTGGACAGCCCTGCTGTGGGCCACCGATCGAATCGACCTACCTGGCCGCGAACGGCAAACCGGTTGGCGCTGGCATAGTGCACCGCTCAACGCGTGACCGCGACACCGTCTCCATGCCTACCGGAGCGCCGGCCGGTTCAGCCGCCTGCGGGCGGCCAGTCAAAGGTCGCCGTGACGGGCGCGTGGTCGCTCCAGCGCTTGTCGTAACTCTCGGCCCGCTCCACCACCACTGACGTGCACTTCTCAGCGATACCCGGTGTCGCGCAAACCAGATCGATCCGCCAGCCCGAGTCGTTGTCGAACGCCTTGCCCCGATACGACCACCACGTGTACGGCCCCGGCCCTTCGGGGTCGAGCCTGCGCTGCACGTCCACGTAGCCTGCCTCGTCGAACACCCGGCTCAGCCATTCGCGCTCATGCGGAAGGAAACCGGAGTTCTTCCTGTTGCCCTTCCAGTTCTTCAGGTCGATCTCGGCGTGCGCGATGTTCCAGTCGCCGACCACCAGCACCTCACGCCCCCGTGATTCGGCGTTGCCGCGCAACTCGGCCAGGTACGGCAAGAACGCCTTCATGAACCGTTCCTTCTCCTCCTGCCTCGGGGTGCCGACGTCACCGCTTGGCAGATACAGGCTGGCCACGACCAGCCCTGGAAGGTCCACCTCGAGGTACCGGCCGCTGTCGGCGAACTCCGGCTCGCCGAATCCCACCCGTACCGCCTGCGGCTCTGTCCGGCTGTAGACGGACACGCCGTTGCGGCCCCTCACCGAACAGTCCGCGTGCGCGGCGTACCAGCCCCGCGGCCGAGCCAGTTGGTCCGGCAGACTGTCCGGCGAGGCCCGCACCTCCTGACAGGCCACCACGTCGGCGCGAGTGGCGGCAAGCCACTCGACGAACCCCTTCTTGGCCGCGGCCCGCAGGCCGTTGACGTTGACTGTGGACACGGTCAGCACGCCCGGCAGGTTACTCGCCCACGTCCCTTCGGACTGGCACACTCTGTCCATGACGCGGCCCATAAGGCGGCCCGCCACCCGGCTCACCGTGCTCGGTGGCTGCGGCGCCTGGCCGGAACCCGGCCGGGCTTGCAGTGGTTTCCTGCTTGAACACGACGGGTTCCGGGTCGTACTCGACCTCGGCTACGGGACCGCGTCGCGGCTGCTGGGGCGCTGCCCTGGCGGCGAGGTCGATGCCGTGGTCGTCACCCACGAGCATCCCGATCACTGCGTGGATCTGAGCGCGCTGGCCAGGGTGCGTTACTACGCCGGTTCCAAGGCGTTGCCGCTGTACTGCCCACCCGGTGTCGTGCGCGTGCTGCGCGAACTCGAGCGAAACCCGGACCCCGGCGAGGTGTTCGACCTTCGCACCCCACCCACCGCACCCGCGACGCGGCCGCTGGGCCCTTTCCAGCTCACGACGATCGCGCTGCCCCACCACGTGCCGAACCTTGGGGTGCGGTTGACCACCGCCGAGCACGCCATCGCCTACACCGGCGACTGCGGATCTTCTCCCCTCCTCGCCGAACTGGGCCGCGACGCGGATCTGTTCGTGATGGACGCCACGCTGTGGGAGCCCTCCGGCGAGCCGCACTACCTGATGACGGCAGAGGAAGCCGCGGGTTGGGCGAAGCGGGCGGGCGCCAAGCGCCTGCTGTTGACGCATTTCTGGCCGGGCACCAATCGCGATGTCGCTGTGACGCGAGCTCGCGCGGTGTTCCCCGGCGAGGTGCTGGCCGCCGATGAGGACACGGTGGTGGCACTGTGAGCAGAATGGTCGTGCTGCTGGCAGCACTCAGCACGCTGATCTGGCTTGTCCCGCGAGCCGCCGCGCAGGAGCGGCCTGCGGACATCGACGCGCTGGTGAACGCCGCTATGGAGGCCAACGTCGTCCCTGGAGTCGCGGTGGCGGTGGTGCGCGGCGGCGACGTGCTTCAGGTACGCGGCTACGGCACGGCGGGCGACGATCGCGACGTCTCCCCGGACACCCCGTTCCTCGCCGCCTCGCTGAGCAAGTCGTTCACCGCGACCGCCGTGTTGCAGCTCGCCGACGAGGGCAGGGTGGAACTGGACGCGCCGGTGCGGCGCTACCTGCCGGGGTTCACCACCGCCGACGCCGACCGGGCCGGGCGGATCACGGTGCGGCACCTGCTCAACCACACCAGCGGGATGGCCGACACCGGCTTCGCCGAACGAACGCTGCCGCAGCCGGAGTCGGTGCGCGAGCGGGTGGCGAGCCTGCGGACCGCGAGGCTGGTCAGCGACCCTGGCGAGGAGTTCCACTACTTCAACCCGAACTACGCGGTGCTGGCCGGCGTCGTCGAGGTCGTCTCAGAAATGCCGTTCGCCGAGTACCTGTCGACGCACGTGCTCGATCCGCTAGGCATGTCCGGCACGACCAGCGTGGTCACAACGGAACAGCTCGACGAGCGCGCGCCGGGCCGGGCACGCGGGCACGTGGTGGCGTTCGGTACGGCATTCGGGCACGACGAGCCACCCGGGTACCTCGCGGGCTCCGGCGGCGTCGTCACCAGCGCCTCGGACATGGCCAACTTCTTGCGCATGCAACTGGGCGCGGGAGTGTTCGAGGGCAAGCGGCTTCTCAGCACCGAGGCGGTCACACTGATGCACACCCCGGCGAGCGGCAGCGACTACGCGATGGGTTGGGTGGCACGCGAAGGTGAACCGGACTGGCTGGAACACACCGGCGTGCTCACCACCGCATACGCCGAGCAGGTGCTCGTACCGGCAACCGGCGTCGGCGTGGTCGTGTTGACCAACTCGAACCACGCGCTTTCCGGCATGGCGGGACTGGCGCACCGGATCGCATCCACCGTCCAAGGCGGACAGCCGGATGATGGCGGGCCAGGACTGCGGGTACTCGGCTACTCACTGCTCGCCGTCACCGTGCTCGCAGCGGGGCTGCGATCATGGCGGCTGGCACGAATTCGGCGGTGGCGACCCGTAAACCGAAGGCCGAGGCGGCGGTTGCCACAGCGGCGACCGTGGACACTGTGGACACTGTGGACACTGTGGGCACTACAGGCGCTGTGGGCACTGTGGATGCTCGCGCCGCTGGCCGTGCTTGTCGCGCTCCCCCGGTTGACCACCGCGTTCAGTGACCGGGTGTTCGGTTACCGGCAACTGTTCTGGGCGATGCCGGACGTGTTCGTTCTGCTCGCGGTCGCCGCACTCACCGGTGTATCACTGCTGGTGACTCGCGGGGTAATCCTGTTGCGCATGCGGCGCGGGAGCGGAAGCTGACCTCAACCGCAGCTGGCGCCCGAGACCGGTTCGAGAAACTCATCGGCCGCCCAACGGCTCTCGTCGATCTTGCGAAACCCGTTGCGCACCACCGGATGCGCTTCGGTCTCGGCATCCTGCCTGAACTTGCCGACGATCTCGGCATCCATCCCGGGCCCGGCCCTAACGTTGAGGATGTCCGCGGTGACCTTCACGCGGCAGTCCTGTCCGCCTGACCCCGACTGCGCCTCGGACGGGCTCTGGTCGGAGCCCATCGAGTAGATGAGCACGACCCCGATCAGAACCGCAAAGATGACCAACGTCTTCTTCGGTATTCCCAGCACCACGTTCGTGCTCCTTGTGTACTGCGACAGGCGCTGCGAGCAGAGTAGGGGCAAACCCGGCGGCGGGGACAGGGCCAACTGGTCCAACCACCCGCTCGCGGCAATGCTGTGATCGAATAGTCACTTTCGGTCAGCAGCGATGGCCTCGACCAGCTCACCGATGGCGTCCAACCGGTGTGCGCTCACTACCGTCGCGCAGTGCGGCCATGCCGCCGCCATCCCGCCCGCGAGCGGCCGGTACCCCGGTTTCGCCGTGCGCGGGTTGACCCACACCACCCGGTAGGCAAGCCGGGCGAGTCGCGCCATCTGCTCGCCGAGGAGTGCGGCGTCACCCGCTTCCCACCCGTCGGAGATGACGACGACCACCGCCGAGCGCGCCATGCCTCGTGCGCCATGGCTTTCGAGGAACTCGCGCAGGCTCTCCCCGATGCGGGTGCCGCCCGACCAGTCGGGCGCGGCCTGCCCCGCCTCCCGTAGCGCCGTGACCGGATCGGCGGCCAGCACGTGGGTGAGCCGGGTCAGCCGGGTGGCGAACGTGAACACCTCCGCTTCGGCGCCTCCCGCGGCGGACACCAGCAACTGCAGCATGGCCCGCGCGTGTGCCTGCATCGAACCCGAGATGTCACACAGCACCACCAACCTGCGCGGCTTCAGCCGCTGCTTCCGCCTGCGCAACAGCACCGGTTCCGCGCCGGTTCGCCGCGCCCTGCGCAGCGTCTCCCGCATGTCGAACTGCCGTCCCGCCGCGGCCGCCCGGTGTCGGCGCGAACGACGCAGCGGTGTCGCGATGCGAAACCGCCGCATCGCCTCGACCAGCGAAGCCAGCTCATCGGGGTCCAGTTCGGCGAAGTCACGGCTGGCAAGGCGCTCCACGGCCGCTCCCAGTGTCGGCGTGCGCACCTCGCGCCCGTCACCGTCGCCCCTTCGGCCGGCCTCGCGGTGGCCTTCCCGCTCGCCCGGCGGCGAGGCCTGCTGTGCGGTCCGGGCCGCCGACGAATCAGGTGCCGCGTCGGTCCCGGTCCGCGTCGCCGACGCCGCGCGTGATGGCAACTCGACCCCGAGCTCACCGAATACGCGGTCGAAAACCCGGTCGAGCAGTTCGACATCGGAAGGGTCCGCCGTCAACGTGGCCAGGGCACACCAGTACAGCTCGTCGGCCGTCCTTGGCGAAACGGCTACGACGGAGCGGGCGAACCGGGCCGCGCGATCGGCGCCCACCGGCAGCCCCTCCGCGCGCAACGCCGCGCACAGCCGCGCGGACAGCTCAGCCAGCATCGCCGGCGATCCTCGCCAGACCGGCCGCCTCAACGGCGGCACGATCCTCCTCGTACTTCAGCACCGCGCCCAAGGTGTGGCGCATCGAGCGCTCGTCAACGTGCTCGATACCGAGCGCGTGCAGCGCCGCGGCCCAGTTGATGGCCTCCGCGACCCCAGGTGGCTTGTAGAGCCGCAGCTCACGCATGCGCTCGACCACACCTGCGACCCGCTCCGACAACCAGCCGGTGGCCTCGGGCACCCGCAGCCGGATGATCGCGGCCACCCGCTCGGCGTCGGGATGGGCGATCCAGTGGTACAGGCAACGACGCTTCAGCGCGTCGTGCAGCTCGCGGGTCCGGTTCGACGTCAGCACCGCGATCGGGGGCACGACCGCTCTGCGCGTACCCAACTCCGGGATCGTCACCGTTGATTCGGCGAGCAGTTCGAGCAGGAACGCCTCGAACTCGTCGTCGGCACGATCCACCTCGTCGATCAACAGCACCGCCGGGCGTGGACCAGGATGGTCGATCGCCGCGAGCAGCGGCTTGGCAAGCAGGTAGTCATCGGTGAACAGGTCGGCCTCGGCCACCCGCGTGCCACCGGCCTCGGCGAGCCGGATCGCCAGCAGCTGGCGCGGGTAGTTCCACTCGTACAGCGCGTCGGCCGACGCCAGACCCTCATAGCACTGCAACCGGATGAGCGGGGTATCAAGCACCCGGGCCAGCGCCTTGGCCGCCTCGGTCTTACCGACGCCTGGCTCGCCTTCGAGCAGGATCGGCTGCGCCAGACGTACGGCCAGGAACAGGGCCGTGGCCAGCGCGTCGTCGGTGAGGTACTCGGCCTCCTCCAGCGCCCGCGCCAGCGAACCGACATCAGCGAACTCCGACACTCACCGCTCCCTTCGCGGTACCGCTAGCCAGGCAAGGTCTGCAGGTAGCGGGAGGGGTCGTCGGCGAACGCCTGCCCGCAGCCGGGACCGCAGAAGTAGTAGCGCGTGCCGTCTTGCACGGCCTGCGGGGTCGTCGCGGTGATGGCGACGCTCATCCCGCACACCGGATCGGTGGCCTCGGCCACCCCGGCGCTCACCTCCGGTTCTCCCGTCGAGGTGCGGGGGCGCTCGGCGAGCAACTGCGCGTACACCGACAGCGCGACCTCCTCCGGAGTGCGCGCCCCGATGTCCAGCCCGGCGGGAGTGTGCACCCGGCCTGCGTCCGGCTCGTCCAGTGCCGCCAGCACAGCCCGGCCCCTGCGCGGGCTGGCGATCAGTCCGATGTAGTCGACCCCCGCCCGCAACGCGGCTCGCAGCACTTCCTCCTCGTCCCTGCCGTGAGACGCCACCACCACCGCCGCGGTGTCGGTGGGCAGCGACGGCAGCGTGTCGCTGTTTCGGCGCACGTCGTAGCCGAGTGCCGCGCCCACCTCCTCCAGCGCCCGCGCGATGGGCGCGGCGCCGAACACCTCCACCAGCAGCGAAGGCAGTTGCGGCTCCAGGAAGATCTCCAGCGTTCCGCCGGAAAGGCATGGGTTGCCGACCGTGAGCACACCCTCCCCCGCCGTCTCCCCCTCGGCTTCAGGGGTGATGCGCAGCAACGTGGACTCGCCGCTGGTCAGCGATCGCATGCCAGCAACCCGAACGGTCGACTCGGCACACGTTCCGCCGACGAAGCCCTCGATGGTGCCGTCGGCGAGCACGAGCGCCCGGTCGCCGGGTCTGGCGCTGGTGGGGCGCTGCGCGCGCACGACGGTCGCGAGCACGAACGGGGTTCGCTGTGCCCGTAGCGACTCGGCGTGCGCGAGCAGCCGCGGTGCTTCCCTCATGTGATCGCCAGGTCGGTCCGTATCGGGTCACCTTGCGTCGCGCGCCACACGGCGGCGGGTGTCAGCGGCATGTCGGCGTGCCGCACACCGTGGGGCCGTAGCGCGTCCACAACCGCGTTCACCACGGCCGCGGGCGAGCCCACCGTCGCGGACTCCCCGATTCCCTTCGCGCCGATCGGGTGGTGCGGCGAGGGAGTCACCGTCTCCCCCAGCTCCCACGAGGGGCACTCCATGGAGGTGGGCAGCAGGTAGTCCATGAACGATCCGCCGAGGTGGTTGCCGTCCTCGTCGAAGGCCATCACCTGCATCAGCGCCATGCCGACGCCATCGGCCAGCCCGCCGTGCACCTGCCCCTCGACGATGATCGGGTTGATCCGCACCCCGCAGTCGTCCACGGCCACGAACTTGCGCACCTTCACCTGGCCCGTCTCGGCGTCCACGTCGACCACGCACACGTATGCGCCGAACGGGTAGGTCAGGTTCGGCGGGTTGTACACGCACGCCGCGTCGAGATGGCCTTCCACGCCTTCGGGCAGCTCCAGGTCGGCGTGCGCGGCCAGTGCGATCTCGGAGATCGTCTTGCTCGCCGAGGGATCGCCCTTGACGAACCAACGTCCCTTTTCCCATTCCAGGTCGTCCGGGCTCACCTCCAGCATCGCGGAAGCCACGATCTTGGCTCGTTCCCGCACCCTGCGCGCGGCCACCGCGGTCGCGGCACCGGAGACCGGGGTCGAACGCGAACCGTAGGTGCCCAGCCCGAACGGCGTCTGGTCGGTGTCGCCGTGCACGACGTCGATGT
The DNA here is from genome assembly GCF_011761185.1 of Saccharomonospora amisosensis. NCBI lineage: Bacteria > Bacillati > Actinomycetota > Actinomycetes > Pseudonocardiales > Pseudonocardiaceae > Saccharomonospora > Saccharomonospora amisosensis. The sequence goes on from NZ_JAAOYM010000001.1 coordinate 4,553,665, forward strand.
CGTCGGGGGAGATGCCCAGTTCCTCAGCCACGATCTGCGCGAACGTGGTCTCGTGACCCTGCCCCTGCGTCTGGCACGAAAGCCGCAGCACCGCCTTGCCGGTGGGGTGCACGCGCAACTCGGCCCCGTCGGCCATCCCGAGGCCGAGGATGTCCATGTGCTTGCGTGGCCCCGCACCGACCGCCTCGGTGAAGAAGCTGACGCCGATGCCCATCAGCTCGCCACGTTCGCGCTTGGCGGCCTGCTCGGCACGCAACTCCTCGTAACCCACCTGCTCCAGCGCCAGCCGCAACGCCTTCGGGTAGTCGCCGGAGTCGTACTCCCAGCCCGTCTTGCTCTCGTAGGGGAACTGCTCGGGCCGCAACAGGTTTCGCATCCGCAATTCGGCGGGATCGACCCCGAGGTCGTAGGCGAGCACGTCGACCAGCCGCTCGACGAGGTACACGGCCTCGGTGATGCGGAACGAACACGCGTAGGCCACCCCGCCAGGGGCCTTGTTGGTATAGACGCCGGTGACTTCGCAGTGCGCCGCCTCCAGGTCGTAGGACCCGGTGAAGACACCGAAGAACCCGGCGGGGAACTTCGTCGGCTGTGCGGTGCCGTTGAAGGCGCCGTGGTCGGCGATCACCTTCACCCGCAGACCCAGGATCTTGCCCTCCCGCGTGGCCGCGATCTCGCCACGCATGTGGTAGTCGCGGGCGAAGGAGGTGCTCATCAGGTTCTCCGAGCGGTCCTCCATCCACTTCACCGGCTTGCCGGTGACGATCGAGCCGACGATGGCGCAGACATAGCCGGGATAGATGCCGACCTTGTTGCCGAACCCGCCGCCGATGTCGGGCGAGATGATCCGGATCTTGTGCTCCGGCAGCCCCGCGACCATCGCGTACACCGTGCGGTGCGCGTGCGGCGCCTGCGTCGTGGTGTACATCGTGAGCTTGCCGGTGATCTTGTCGAGGTCGGCCACCGCGCCACACGTCTCCATCGGTGCCGGGTGCACGCGCGGGTAGAGCATGTCCTGTGCGGCGACGACCTCCGCCCTGCCGAACACGTCGTCGGTCGCCGTCTTGTCGCCGGTCTCCCAGTCGAAGATGTGGTTGTCCGTCCTGCCCTCCAGGTCGTCGCGGATCACCGGCGCGTCGGCGTCCAGCGCCTTGCGCGCGTCCACGACGGGCGGGAGCGGCTCGTAGTCCACGTCGATGAGTTCCAGTGCGTCGCGCGCGGAGTAGCGGTCATCGGCGATCACGAAGGCGACTTCCTGGCCCTGGAAGCGCACCTTGTCGGTGGCCAGCACGGCCTGCACGTCGTGCGAGAGCGTCGGCATCCAGGCGAGGTTCAGCCCGGCAAGGGTCTCGCCGGTGATAACGGCGCGGACCTTGGGGTGGGCCTGCGCGGCGCTGGTGTCGACGGACAGGATGCGCGCGTGCGCGTAGGGGCTGCGCAGCACGGCGCCGTGCAGCATTCCCGGCAGCACGATGTCGTCGACGTAGGTGCCGTGGCCACGGACGAAGCGCGCATCCTCCTTGCGGTTCATCGGGCCGTAGCCCATCGGGGTGGGCCGTTCCTCGGTGGCGGTCATGCCTGCACCTCCACGCTCGTGTCCTCGGTGACCGTTTCGCCCTCGGCAGCCGCCTCGTGCTCGGCGGCCCAGCGAACGGAGCGGACGATGTTCTCGTAACCGGTGCAGCGGCACAGCTGCCCGGAAATGGCCTCCCGGATGTCCGCTTCGGACGGATCGGGATTGTGGTCGAGCAGCCAGCGTGAGGTCATCATCATCCCGGGTGTGCAGAACCCGCACTGCAATCCGTGGCACTCGATGAAGCCCTGCTGAACGGGGTCGAGTCCGTCGGCGCGCTCCAGCCCCTCGACCGTCCGCACCGTGTGGCCGTCGGCCATCACAGCCAGCGCCGTGCACGACTTGACAGGGACGTCGTCCAGCCACGCCACACAGGCACCGCAGTTGGACGTGTCGCAGCCCCAGTGCGTGCCCGTGAGGCCGAGCTCGTCGCGCAGGAAGTGCACCAGCAGCATGCGCGGCTCCACGTCGCGGGTGTAGGACTGGCCGTTGACGTTGACCGTGATCTCCATGTCAGGCCTCCTGGTGGTTTCGGCCGCGCCAGCGGCTGAGGGCTTTGCCCAGTGCGCGCGCGGTGAGCGTCGCGGCGAGGTGCCGCTTGTAGTCGACGGGCCCGCGCTGGTCTGCGAGCGGGTTGCAGTGCTGTGCCGCGATCCGGCCTGCCTCGGCGAAGCGCTCCGGCGTGGCTGGTCCCCCGGTGAGGAACTGCTCGGCCTCGGGTGCGTGGAACTGCGGCGCACCCAACGCGGTCAGCCCGATACCGACCTCGGCGAGTTGGTCGCCCTCCAGTCGCAGCGCGGCACCCACCGCCGCCACGGCCCAGTCGCCGGCTCGCCGCTCCACCTTCTCGTAGGCGGAGGCGGAGGAGCGGATGGGCACGCGAAGTTGCAGCAGCAGTTCGTCGGGCTCCACCACGGTCTGGTAGGGGCCGGTGAAGAACTCCCGGACAGGTGTGGTTCTGCGTCCCCGCGGTCCCTGGATCACGGCCTCGGCACGGACCGCGGCGAACGCGGCCGACAGGTCCTCCGAGGGGTCGGCCTGGCACAGCGACCCACCGACGGTTCCCCTGTTTCGCACCACGGGATCGGCGATCATCCGCTCGGCGTCGTGGAAGATCGGGAAGTGCTCGCCCGCGATCGCGGAGTCGAGCAGGTCGGCGTGCCGGACCATGGCACCGACGACGAGTGTGTCCTCCTCGACGCTGATCCTCGCCAGTTCGTCGAGGTCGTTGATATCGATCAGCGCCTCCGGCTGGGCGAGCCGTAGCTTCATCATGGGAATGAGGCTGTGTCCGCCCGCGACCAGCCTGCTCTCCGATCCGTACCTGCCGAGCAGCTCCAGTGCGTGCTCGACACTCGTTGCCTTCTCGTACTGGAACTGCGCTGGTACCTGCATACCGCCGAGGTTCGCCCTGGTCGGCCATTCCGGCAATGGCGGCATAAGGGTCTGCTTATGTAGCCTGGTCCGTGAGGGATGTCACAAGGGAGTGCAATGACACTCGGCCAGCTCAGCGCGTTCGTGCTCGTCGCTCGGCTCGGCTCGGTCACCGACGCCGCACGTGCGCTCGGTGTAAGCGAACCCGCCGTGTCGCAGGCGCTGGCGGCACTACGGCAACAGCATGGCGACAAGCTGCTCGTGCGTACCGCGGGTGGTATGACGCTCACGGCGGGCGGCAAGCGGTTGTTGCCGATCGCCTCGCGCATGGTGGCGCTCGGGGCCGACGCCGAGGCCGCGGTCCGGCAGGCCAACGGCGTGGCCGAACCGCTGAGGGTGGCCGTCACCAGCACCATCGCCGAGTTCGTCGCCAGCCCGCTGCTGGAGGCGTTCGGCAAGCGCACCGGCGGTGGCGTCGAGGTGTCCTCCGGGCTTGCGAAAGTGGGCGAGATGCCGGTGTTGGTGGCCAACCGGCTCGCCGACGCCGCGCTGGGTCCACGGCTGGACGATGCCGAGCTTGACAGCGTTCCGGTGTTTCGGTGCGCGTTGGTGGTGGTGGCCTCGCCGAGGCGACCACCTTCGGGCAACCCCGCGGGTTGGCAGTGGCGGGTGGACCCCTCCGGCACCGATGCCGAAAGCGCCGCCGCGCGGTTGCTGCGCGGCCTCGGCGTCCCCGACACCAGCATCGAGGTGTTCACCAACCAGACAGCGGCCTGGGCGGCGACGGCGAGCGGGGGTGGTGCCTCGATCGCGATCGAGCACCTGGTCGCGCCGCAACTTCGGCGTCACGAGCTGGCCGTAATCCCGACTCCGCTGACCCCGATGCCACTGTGCTGGCACGTGACCACGCCCGCACGCGAGCGTTGCTCGGTAGCGGCGGCCTCGCTGCGGCACTTCCTCGGCACGCCCGGCGCGATGCAGGTGATGCGCTCACCCGGTAGCGGGGTACCGCCGTCGCGGTTCCGGCCTCCGGTGTTCGTCACGATCTGGTCCTGATTTCTGCCCGCCACACACCCGAGCGGCAGGCCGCGCTCCGTCACTGCCGCGCCACCGTGAAGTCCGCGCAACCGGGGCCCGCCACCCGGCCGGTCATCGTGTCCCCCTCCACGGACGCCACTCCGAGATCGACCATCACGTAGCCGTCGGGCTGTTCGATCCACTCCTGCTGCGCGAACACAAGGCCGGTCTCGGTGTTTCGGCCACGCATCGAGAAGCTGCCGGACGGATTCTGCGGCTGGCCGGGCAGCGGGAAGAACCGAAAGACGGCTTCGACCGTGTCACCCTCCGGCGCGGATATCTCCAACTCCATGCCGGTTTCGCCCTGCGAGCACTGATACTGCCCCTGCCACAGACCCTCAAGGCTCGCCAGGTCGACCGGTTCGCCTGCCTGCGGCAACGGACTCTGCTGCGTCGAACTCGGCGCGGTCACCGGGGCTGATGATGACGGTTCAACCGGGTTCGCGGTGGGGTCAGCAGCGCTCGGAGTACCTGCGATGCGCTGGCCGCAGCCTGCAACCGTGAGCACGCCGAGCAGGCACAGCGCCGCGGTGACAGCGCGGATCGTTGTTGACACGCCGCCTGATCCTAGCCGTACGAAGGCCCCGACCGGGTGAACCGGGCGGGGCCTCGCGACAGCTTTCGCGTCAGGCTCTGACGTCAGGCCTTCGCGATCTTGGCGGCGAGGTTGCGGTCCAGCGTGGCGAGAAATTCCTCGGTGGTCTGGTACGGGGTGTCCTTGCCGATGAGTTGGGCAAGGTCCTTGGTCATCTTCCCGCTCTCCACGGTCTCGACCACGACCTGTTCCAGCTTGTTGGCGAATCCGACCAGCTCGGAGTTGCCGTCCAACTTGCCCCGGTGCTCCAGGCCCCTGGTCCACGCGAAGATCGACGCGATCGGGTTGGTGGAGGTCGGCTTGCCCTGCTGGTGCTGCCGGTAGTGACGGGTCACGGTGCCGTGCGCGGCCTCGGCCTCCACGGTCCTGCCGTCGGGGGTGCGCAGCACGGAAGTCATCAACCCGAGAGAGCCGAAGCCCTGGGCGACGGTGTCGGACTGCACGTCACCGTCGTAGTTCTTGCAGGCCCAGACGTAGCCGCCCTCCCACTTCAGCGAGGCGGCCACCATGTCGTCGATGAGCCGGTGCTCGTAGGTCAGGCCCTTAGCGTCGAAGTCGGCCTTGAACTCGGTTTCGAAGATCTCGGCGAAGATGTCCTTGAACATGCCGTCGTACGCCTTGAGGATCGTGTTCTTCGTCGACATGTAAACGGGCATGCCCCTGTCGAGCCCGTACCGCAGCGAAGCGCGCGCGAAATCCTCGATGGAACGGCGGTAGTTGTACATCCCCATGGCGACGCCACCGCCCTCGGGGAACTTCGCGACTTCCAGCTCCATGGGTTCGGAGCCGTCCTCGGGCGTGTAGGTGATCGTGACCGTGCCCGGCCCCGGAACCTTGAAGTCGGTGGCCTTGTACTGGTCGGCGTGGGCGTGGCGGCCGATGATGATCGGCTTGGTCCAGCCGGGTACCAGCCTGGGAATGTTGGAGATGATGATCGGCTCTCGGAATACGACGCCGCCGAGGATGTTGCGGATGGTGCCGTTGGGGCTACGCCACATCTTCTTCAGGCCGAACTCCTCGACCCGCGCCTCGTCCGGTGTGATGGTGGCGCACTTGACCCCGACGCCGTGCTTGGCGATCGCGTTCGCCGCCTCGACGGTGATCTGGTCGTCGGTGCGGTCGCGCTCCTCGATGCCGAGGTCGTAGTACTCGAGGTTGATGTCGAGGTAGGGATGGATCAGCTTCTCTTTGATGAACTGCCAGATAATGCGGGTCATCTCATCGCCGTCGAGCTCGACGACGGTGCCCTCGACCTTGATCTTGGCCATGAGCGGCGGGGCTCCTCTCGCGGATCTTCGCGGTTCGTCTCGGCACGTGGTAGCGGTACAAGCGTACTGGTAAACGAGCGCGAGCGTCCGAGGCATTCGGTTACCCGGTGGTAATGCCCAAACACCCGCGAGTCCCCCGTTCTCGCCCGCGAGTCCCCCGTTCTCGCCCGCGAGTTCTGCGTTCGGAGGGCCTCCCGGCGAGCGCGGGCGCAGTTCACAGGCAGGATCAGGTGGTGGCGAACCTGCCCAGCGTGCGCTCGGGCCGGATACCGGCGAACTCCGCCCGCCAGATCGCGTAGAACGCCGCCTCCTCACGACCGCGCAGCTCCACCCCGTCGGCCGCCGCCACCTCCGGCGAGGAGCGCACGGCTTCCGCGAGCACGTCCTTGGCCCCCGAGCCGTCCCCGAACTGCTCCTTGCCCCTGCTCAGGATCGCCTCAGGCAACCAACCCTCGAAGGCCTCGCGTAGCAGCTTCTTCTCCGCCACACCCGGCCGGACCATCTTGTGTTCGGGCGGGATGGACAGCGCCAGCTCCACAACCTCCCTGTCCAGGAACGGTTCCCGCGCCTCCAACCCGAACGCCATCGACGCGCGATCGCAACGCTGCAGGTTGAGGTGGTGCAACTCCCCGACAGTGCGCACCAGTTCGGCCTGCAACGCGTCGGGGTCGGTGAAGGGCTCCTCGTGGTAGTAGGCGTACCCGGCGAACAACTCGTCCGCTCCCTCGCCGGTCAACACGGCGTGTACCCGCCGCGAGGCGTACTCGGCCAGCAGCAGATTGGGAACGGCGCTACGCACCAGCGACGGGTCGAAGTGCTCGATGGCCCTGACGGCCCTCGGCAACGCCGCGACGGCATTCCTCGGGGTCATCGCGATCTCGTGGTGCTCGATGTTGCCGTGCCGCCGCTGCAGGTACTCCGCGACCGTGCGTGCGGCGGCGAGATCCGAACTGCCGGGCGCACCGACCGCGAAGGTAGGCAACGGCTGGCCGTGTCTCGCCGCGTACTCGGCAGCCACTGCGGCCACGATGGCTGAATCAAGCCCGCCGGAAAGGAACACCCCGACCCCGACATCGCTCATCATGCGGTTCTCCACGGCGGTCACGACCGCCTCGCGCACGGACTTCACCAGTGAGCGCTCCCACACGCCAGGCTCTTCCGCGCGCCGCGCGGGGCGCACATGCGCGGGCACGGTGTCGGCGAACCGCACCAGGCCACCCACCGGGCTCCAGCAGTGCCCCGGCGGGAACGTCTCCACGAGCGGGCGATCTTCGACGTCGAAGGCACGCAGTTCGCTGGCGAAGAGCGTCACCTCATCGCGCCTCACCCAGTAGAGGGGCTTCACACCGAGTGGGTCACGCGCGGCGAGAAAGCCACCGTCCTCGGACGCGAACGCCAGCGCGAACATGCCACGCAGCCTGGCAAGGCCCGCCGGGCCGTCCACGACGAAGGCGTGCAGCGCCGCCTCACTGTCCGACCCGGTCTCGAACAGTTCGTGCCCCAACTCCTCCCTGATGTGTCGATGGTTGTAGATCTCGCCGTTGACCACCAGGTATGTCGTCGAGTCGGCATCGACCATCGGCTGGTGTCCGCCTGCCACGTCCATGATCGACAATCGCTGGTGACCGAGCCAGACACCCGGCCGGTGGATCTCCCCTGAGTCGTCAGGGCCACGGTGGGAGATCCGGTCCAACATGCGTCTACAGGTGTTCACATCGAAGTCGCCGACCGCGGCGACAATTCCACACACCGGTGCCAAGCACCTCCTCGGTTACGACCGAGTGTAGTCGTCGGCGTCGGCTCGCCCGGTTTCGAACGTGCTCCTACCCTGGTCGTTACGGAGGTGGTCAACGATGCGAGCATCCGTAGGAGACCGGATTCGTGTGCACGGACGCACTGTCGGTGCAGGTGAGCGACAGGGCGAGATCGTCGAGGTCCGGGGCGAGAAGGGCCGGCCGCCGTACCTGGTGCGGTTCTCCGACGGCCACGAGGGACTGATGTTCCCCGGTCCGGACAGCGAGGTCGAACGACGCCCGGAGTGATCGACACTGCTGGGAGCGCGGGCCGGTGCCCGGACCACCTCGCGGGTAACGGCCGGTGGGTCGCATCCCCGCCCTGCCCACTTGCGTGACGGTCGGCAGCGGCACCGGCCCGCGACACCCCTCTCCCGGAGCGTGCTGCTCGAACCTGCCGCATCAGCCTTCGGCGAAGGTGGCTGACATCACGGGCTGCCGGAGATGAAATGGCGCCCGTTCTTGGTTGAACTGGACGAGAGACAGATTCAGCAACGACGACGTTCACGCTGATCTGTCTTTCTTTGTGGCCAGTTTCTTGATCGATACAGCCATGATCGATACAGCCACGTGTGTCAACACCAGCACCTCCGTCCCCGAAGGGAGTGTTGTGCCTGTAGCGCTGCTCGCGCTCGCGATCGGTGCCTTCGGCATCGGTACGACTGAGTTCGTCATGATGGGAGTGTTGCCGGAGGCGGCAAAGGACTTCCACATCTCGATCCCGGTAGCAGGACACCTGATCACCGCGTACGCCGTGGGCGTGGTGGTCGGGGCCCCACTACTCACCGCGGCGGCCGTGCGCATGGCTCGTAGGACCGTGCTCATGGCCATGATGGCGATGTTCACCGCGGGCAATGCACTGTTCGCGGTCGCGCCGAGCCACGAGTTCGGTGTGGTGTTCCGCTTCCTGGCCGGACTGCCACACGGCGCGTTCTTCGGAGCGGGAGCCGTCGTGGCGGCCAAACTCGCGGGTGAGCACCGCAGGGCCCGTGCCGTCTCGTTGATGTTCCTCGGCCTTACCCTGGCCAACGTCGTCGGCGTGCCACTCGGCACGCTGCTGGGGCAGCAGGTCGGCTGGCGAGCCACCTTCGGCGTGGTGGCCGCGATCGGTGTGGTCGCGCTCGCCGCGATCGCCAAACTCGTGCCGTACGACGGAAGGCCCGCGGACCCGTCGCTGCGCGGTGAACTCGCCGCGTTCCGGCGGCCCCAGGTGTGGCTCGCACTGGCCGTCGTCACGTTCGGACTCGGCGGCGGCTTCGCCAGCCTCAGCTATGTGACCCCGATGCTGACCGGCGTCGCGGGGTTTGAACCGACCACGGTGACGTTCCTGCTCGCACTCGCCGGACTCGGCATGACAACGGGCAACATCGTGGGCGGACGGCTCGCCGACCGGGCACCGGTGCCCAGCCTTTACGGCGCGTTGTTCGCGCTTGGTGTGGTGCTGGTGCTGTTCACCTTCACCGCACACAGCAAACTCGGCGCGGCGATCACGATCTTCGGCGTTGGGATGACCGCCTTCATGGTCGGACCCATGATGCAGTCGCGAATCATGGAGAAGGCCGGTGGCGCGCCTTCGATGGTTTCCGCGGCCGTGCAGTCGGCGTTCAACATCGCCAACTCCATCGGTGCCTACCTCGGCGGGATGGTGATCGCCGGAGGGTTGGGCCTCGTCTCACCGAACTGGGTCGGCGCACTGCTCGCGGTGCTCGGACTGAGCCTCGCCGGCGTCGCGGGCACGCTGGACCGTCGTGAGGCGCGGCCACAGGTCCAGCCGGAGCCACAACCGCAACCTGCGGCGGCATGACCCGCGGGCGGTCCGCTGGGCTCGATCACCCCAGCGGACCGCCCGTGATGGTCAGCGCGACAAACAAGATCAGCAATCCGAGACCGGCGTAGCTGAGCACGTCGACCACTCGGCTGCGAATGGTCAGCAGCCCGGCCTGCTCATCGGAAAGCGCGGCTCGCAACACCGCGGCCACCAGCAAGGCCCCGCCGATGAGCGCCGCGCCCTGCCGCCAGTGGTACATCGCGATGCGCGCAGCCGCCAGCCCCACCAACGCCAGCACGAGCGCGAACGGCAGGTGGTACAGCAGGCGCCGACGAGTCCGGCGTTCCTTGCCCGTCTCCACGGCCGAGCTCACCGCGCCGCCGCCCGCTCAGCGGCTTCGACGACGTTCGAGATGAGCATCGCCCTTGTCATCGGGCCGACACCGCCCGGGTTCGGTGCGAGGTGACCCGCGACCTCTTCCACTCCCGGCGCGACATCGCCGGCGAGCTTGCCGTCCACTCTCGAAACGCCGACATCGAGCACCGCGGCGCCTGGTTTGACCATGTCCGGAGTGACCAGGCCGGGTGAGCCCGCCGCCGCGACCACGATGTCGCTTCGCCTGACCTCGGCCGCGAGATCGCGGGTGCCGGTGTGGCAAAGCGTCACCGTGGCGTTCTCGGTGCGGCGGGTGAGCAACAGCCCGAGTGTCCTGCCCACGGTGATGCCCCTGCCGATCACCGCGACCCGGGCCCCGTCGAGAGGCACTTCGTAGCGACGCAACAACTCGACGATGCCCAGCGGTGTGCACGGCAGCGGGCCGGGTTTGCCGAGCACCAGCCTGCCAAGACTCACCGGGGCTAGCCCGTCGGCGTCCTTTTCGGGGTCGATGCGTTCCAGGATCGCGCCTGCGTCCAACTGCTTGGGCAACGGCAACTGAACGATGTAGCCGGTGCAGGCCGGGTCGGCGTTCAACTCGTCGAGTACCGCCTCCAGTTTGGCCTGGGAAATGTCGGCGGGCAGCTCCCTGCGGATGGAGTTCACCCCGACCTTGGCGCTGTCGGAGTGCTTCATGCGCACGTAGGCATGCGAACCCGGGTCGTCCCCGACCAGCACCGTTGCGAGACCGGGCGTGATGCCCTGCTCGGCGAGCGCGGCCACCCTGGGCGCGAGTTCGGAAAAGATGGCGTCCTTGGTGGCCCTGCCGTCGAGAATCGTCGCCGTCACGGGACCGATTCTTTCAAAGGCGCCACGGCCCCGCGTCTCCGCATGCGGCGACAGCCCACCGAAGCCAGGATTGCGGCGTTCGAGCGATGTGAGACTGATACCGATCACGTACCGTAGCACTCACGGTCCCTCGTTGGTCTGCTCGTGACCGCACGGTTGCCTCCATCCAGTGAAATGTGGCGATACGCACTCGGTCGGTACACGCGGACCAGGTCCAGCCCTGGAACAATGAAGACGAAGTACACATGTGCCGTGCATTCACGGCGCCGATTGGCCAAGATGTTGGCGTGGCACTACCGACCCAGCTGAACGCAACCGAGCAGGACACTCTGGTCAAGCAGATCGGCCTCTCCTTGCTCAGGGCAGCCCCGCGCGATTGGCGCAGGATAACTGCCGAGTACAGAGCTGTGGGGAGGTACCACGAGCTGACCGGTGAGGTACTCACGGCCGATGGCGCCACCCAGGAGTGGGTGGCGACGCACGACATCGCCACGCTGTTCGGCCGGTTGCGCGCCGGGATGTACCGCGAAGGCCGCGGCACCTGGTTCAACGCCCGTTACCAACTGGACCATCCGTCGAGCTACAACCTCGAATACGACCGCGACGAACCCAGATGGGACCTGGCGCCGCCGCCCCAGGCCTACGCCGACGAGCTGCGCATGTTCCCGCGCAGTGAGGAGAACGTTCCGGACTGGCTGATGCGCAGGATGGCGGGTCTGAGTCCGGAGCGCCCAGGTCCACGGTTTCGAATGGCCCGCATCTTCGACGGTGCCGGTACCGGCGGCCACCCTGTGATCAACCGTCCGGAACTCGATGTCGAGGAGCAGGACCGCCTGCTCGACTACCTCGACGGGGCGCCCGTGGTAGTGCCGGGACGTGGCTACGACATCGATCGGCTGGCGGCCACGCCCGAGAGCACCGTCCCGATCGCCTTCCACAGCGATGGGACGTGGATCTGGCCCGCCGCAGTGAACTACTACCTTCGGGAGTACGGCGTCGCGCCCGAACCCGACCTCGTGCAGCACATCAGGGCGAACGGCTTCACGATCCCGGACGTGCCGGAGCCGGTGCGGCAGGCCGCGGCGACTCACATCTCGCGCGGTGTGCAGCCACAGCAGCAGCGCCCGGCTCCACCGCCCCCGCCGGAACCTGTGCCCTCTGCGGAGGAGCAGCGGCGAGCCGAGCAAGTTCCTTCTCGGTTCGACGAGCACCGACCAGCCGAGCAGGACGCCGACCGTACCCGCATCGCCGCACCACCGCGGTTCGAGAACCAGCCCCAGTTCGACGACCAACCCCAGTTCGACGACCAACCCCAGTTCGACGACCAACCCCAGTTCGACGACCAACCCCAGTTCGAGGGCCAACCCCAGTTCGAGGGCCAGCGCCGGTTCGGGGACCAGCCTCACTTCGACGACCAGCAACCATTCGAGGACCGACCCCGCGTCGACGACCAACCGTCGTCAGAAGAGACCCAGTTCGCCGACCAGGCATCATTCGATGAGCCGGAACGGGACGAGCCCACCGACGACCCCTACGCCGAAGACCACGCGCAGGTGGAGCAGGCCACGACGTTCACGCCACTGGCCGCGCTCGACAACGGACCTCCCACAACGATCACTCCGCCGCAGCCTGCCGCGGCCCACCATGCCAGGCAGGAGCCGCCGCTGAGCGATGCCGAGCGCACTGAAGTGCCCGGCTCCGAACAGCGCACCGACGAGCAACCGCTGCTACGCCACGACGGCAGGACTCACGAAGCCCTGCCCAGCTACGAGACACACGCGACGGCGCACGAGACGCAGACCGGGCACGAGTCCATCCCGCATCAGGGCGCGGGAGTGAACCACGACGTGCTCGGTGGCCAACCTCCCCTGCCACATCGCGATCACGCCGCGAACCACGTGGCCGGGCCCGGCCACGACGGCAGGGCCCACCAAGACATCCCAGCAGCTCACGAAGTGCCGCCAGAGCAGGCGGATCGCCCAATTCCGGACGCACTGCCGCGGCGGGGGAACACAGCGGGCGAGGAATCCATACCCGGCCGTGAGGCCGTACCTGACCACGAGGGTGCGCAGGTTCACGCCGCCGCCCCCGGCAGGCAGGCGGTGCCTGCCGGGGAGCCGATGGCCACCCACGATGGTTCGGTGCCTGCCGAGCCCGATGAGGGGCCGTCGACCCAGTACACCGCGCCGCCTCCGATGCTGGACGAACCCGTACTGGACGAGCTGCTGGACAAGCTCGAAGACCTCGGCATTCCCGAGACCGCCTACCGCCTCGGCGAACCCGCGGAACGCGGGTGGGCCATCGAGCAGGTGGCGGACGGCTGGCGGGTCGGCTGGTACGACAGGGGGCTGAAGAGCCCGGCCGTGTTCGGAGACGTCGAAGACGCCGCCGCCTTCATGCTCGGCAAGCTGCTGCTGGTGCCCGACGGTGTGGAGGAGGCGCCTCAGCAGCGGCCCGCATCGCACCTCCAGCAGGCACCACCGCCGACGGCGCAACAGGTCCCGACGCCTCAACAGCCCCAGCCGCCCGAAGACGGGCGCGCCCCCACACCACCTTCGCCACCGCCTCCATCACCACCGTCACCACCGCCTTCGCGGCCGGTGACAGCAACGCTTTCCCCGGAGGTCGCGACCGGCGCACGGCCACCTGCACGACCCAGGGACCAGAGCCCAGTGGACCCGCGACCACCCGCACCACAGCCACCGCCCAGGGAAGAGACCGTGGTAACCCCGGCCGCCCGCAGGCAACCGGCGACGCCCGCGACACCCGCGCCGAGGTCCCCTGAAACACCCTCGCCAGCCCAGCGAAACGGGCGCGTCGGCTCCGATGGTGGGGGGCAACAGTGGCCGATCCAGCCGCTTCCAGGCGAGCCGCCGCTGACTCTCTTCCGCGGGAAAGAGATGCGTGAGCTGCCGGTCGGCAGCGAGCTGGACAGGTTCGGCGGTCCCAGTGGCAACCTGACCTACGCCGCCGGCACACCGTTCGAGGAGCGTTCCCTGGTGCCGGAATGGGTCAACCGGCCGTACCACGTGTACCGGGTGCAGCGACCGATGGAAGCACTCGCGGGCGTGGCTATCCCGTGGTTCAACCAGCCCGGCGGCGGTGCCGCTTACGTGTTGCCTGCCTCCATCGAGGAACTGTTGGCGGAGGGTGACCTCATCGAACTCGAACCGGGCGAGCCGCCGATCGACTAGGTGAGGTGGCCCCCGGACGTGCCTGACCGGGACAGGCACCTTCCGCGATGAGATGCCGGCCGTCCGTCCGTTGAGAGACCCGTCTGAAGTGGTGCCACGGCCGCTGCTCGCGGTGCGGCTCCACGAGCAGTGGCAGCGGGCCGTCGCGCGGACGCCCGGGTTGACGAGCAGAAGCGCACCCGCGCTCACCGGAAGTCCCTCGACTTGGAAGGGACTCGCATGGGCAAGTGCTGCAACCGGTCAGCGAGCAGGCTCACGACCCCGTCGGCTCGTTCAACAACGCCGCGCACCAGTAGCGCCGGGCTGGAACGGGCCACCCGGTGGTAACGCTGCCACAGCCCAGCCGTGCACACGACATTGACCATTCCGGTCTCGTCCTCGATGTTGAGGAAGGTGATCCCACCGGCGGTTCCTGGGCGCTGGCGATGGGTCACCGCACCGCCGATGAGAACCCTCCTGCCGTCCTCGATTTCTTGCAGCCGTTCAGCGGTGACCACACCGAGCCGATCGAGTCGGTCGCGGATGAACTCGGTGGGAAAACTGTCCGGCGACAGGCCTGTTGCCCATACATCGGCGCTCGCGTGCTCGAGTTCGTCCATACCCGGCAACGGCGGCGCCTGTGTTCCCGGCATGCTGTCGGGGAGCTTCTCCGGTCGTTCCTGCGCCACCGCACCTGCCGCCCAGAGTGCTTTGCGACGGTCCGTCTCGAAACATCCGAAGGCTCCCGCCGTGGCGAGCGCCTCAACCTGTGGTGTGCTTAGCCGAACCCGTCTCGCCACGTCTGCCATGTCCTCGAACGAACCGCCACGTTCGCGTTCAGCGACGAGCTTCTCAGCGAGCGGTTCGCCGATCGTGCGTACCGCCCCCAATCCGATGCGGACAGCCAGTTCCCGCCCGGTTGTCCCGACCGGCTCGAGAGTCGCGTGCGACAAGCTGGCATTCACATCAGGGCCGCGAACCGTGACCCCATGCCTGCGGGCATCCGCCACCAGTGACTGCGGCGAGTAGAATCCCATAGGCTGCGCACGAAGCAGCCCAGCGCAGAATGCCTCCGGGTGGTAGCGCTTGAAGAACGCGCTCGCGAACACCAAATAGGCGAAGCTCAACGCGTGACTCTCCGGAAAACCGAAGTTGGAGAACGCCTTCATCTTCTGGAAGATGCGCTCCGCCATGCTCTCATCCACCCCGTTGCGCGCGGCGCCGTCATAGAACCGCCTGCGCAACCGTTCCATCTTTCTGCCTGATCGCTTAGCTCCCATGGCGTGGCGAAGCTCGTCCGCCTCGGCAGCGGTGAAGTTGGCGACATCGATGGCGATCTGCATCATCTGTTCCTGAAACAGCGGCACCCCCAGCGTCTTGCCCAACGCGTTCTCCAACAGCGGATGGTCGTGCTGCCACTCCTCCTTTCCGGTGTAGCGGCGGATATAAGGGTGCACCGAACCGCCCTGGATAGGTCCGGGACGGATCAGCGCGACCTCGATGGCGAGGTCGTAGAACTTTCGCGGCGCCAGCCGGGGCAAGGTGGCCAGCTGCGCCCGACTCTCCACCTGGAACACGCCTATCGCGTCGGCACGCCGAAGCATCGCGTAGACCTCGTCGTCGTCGAGGTCGAGCTTGCTCAGATCGATCTCGACACCCTTGTGCTGGCGCACGAGATCGACCATGTAGTGCAGTGCGGAAAGCATGCCGAGGCCGAGTAGATCGAACTTGACCAACCCCACAGAAGCGCAGTCGTCCTTCTCCCATTGCAGGACACTGCGGCCTGGCATCCGAGCCCACTCGATCGGGCAGATCTCGCTCACCGGCCGATCGCAGATGACCATGCCGCCGGAGTGGATACCGAGATGGCGAGGAAAGTCCTCCATCGCGGCTGCCAGCGCCAACACCGAATCCGGGATGTCGTGGTCGTTGCCTTCCTGGGTGTACCGCAGCGGCCCCCACCGATCGATCTGCTTGCTCCATGCGTCCTGTTGCCCGGGTGAGTGCCCGAGCGCGCGAGCAGCGTCCCGCACCGCCGACCGCGCGCGATAGGTGATCACGTTGGCCACCTGAGCCGTACGCAACCTCCCGTGCTTGGCATAGACATACTGGATGACCTTCTCGCGTTGGTCCGATTCAATGTCGAGGTCGATGTCGGGGTAGCCGTCCCTGTCAGGAGCCAGGAAACGTTCGAAGAGCAGCCGCCACCGCACGGGGTCGACCTTGGTGATGCCGAGCGCGTAACAAACCGCCGAGTTGGCCGCTGACCCTCTGCCCTGGCAGAGGATCTCGTTGTCACGGCAGAACGCTACGATGTCCCACACGATCAGGAAGTAGCCGGGAAACCCGAGCCGCTCGATGATGTCGAGTTCGTGGTCGAGCTGCCGGTAGGCAGCCGGGTTCTGTTTCGGTTCTCCGTACTTCTCTTTGGCACCCCGATAGGTCTCCTGACGGAGCAAGCTGACTTCGTCGTGCCCTTCCGGCACTTCGAACGGAGGCAGCCGGGGTGCCACCAGATGCAGTTCGAACGCGCACTCGGTGCCCAACAGCGCGGCTCGCTGAACCGCGCCGGGGTACCGGGCGAGCCTTTCGGTCATCTCCACGCCGGAACGCAGGTGCGCCGTGCCTGCCGCGGCAAGCCAGCCCTCCATCTCGTCCAAGCCCCTCCGCGCCCTTACCGCCGCGAGCGCCTGCGCCAGATACGCGCGCTGCGGCCTGGCGTAGTGGACCACGTTGGTGGCCACCGTCGGCAACCCGAACTCGGCGGCGAGCGCGGCCAGGATGTCGTTGTGGTGACTGTCGAGCGGGTTGCCGTGGTCGAAAAGCTCGACGTAGACATCGTCCTCGCCGAACCTGGCGACGAGTTCGCGCAGCCGTTCGGCCGCGCCCGCCGGGCCACGCTCGGCCAATGCCTTTCGAACCGATCCCTTACGGCAACCGGTGAGCACGGCGCACTTGCCGGCCACCTCGTCCACGACCGCGTCGAGGTCGTAGACGGGTCGGCCCTTCTCCGCCCGCTGTCGTGGCGACAGTTCCTGGTCATGCCCGTGCAATTGCCCTGCTGTGATCGCGCGACACAAGCTGGAGTACCCGTCCTGTCCTTTGGCGAGCAACAGCAGGTGCTCGCCTTCGGGGTCGGGCATCCCGTTCTGTGGCCCGGAAAGTCCCAGGCTCAGTTCCGTTCCGAACACGGTTCTGATGCCGACGTCACGAGCGGCCTCCGCGAACCGAGCCACCCCGTACATGCCGTCATGGTCGGTAATCGCGATTGCGTCCAGCTCCAGCCGAGCCGCTTCCTCCACCAGTTCCTCCGGATGGCTAGCGCCGTCCAGGAAGCTGAAGTTGGAGTGACAGTGCAGTTCGGCGTAGGGAACGCGGCTCGCCGCGCCCGTGTCGTCATCCCCGCGCAACGAGGCAAGGTCCACTGGCGGGACGTAGCCGAGCCGCCTTCGGCTCCAAGCCGGACTGTCGTTGCCGTCCCCCAACCGGTCCGGCGGTTCGACCCGCCCTGACAACGCGCGTTCGAGATCCCGCCATGGAACCTGCGGGTTGTTCCAACCCATGGCGGTTATCCGTGATTCTCCGGTGAGGTCCGCGGCAACGGGATCACCGGGCACACCTGTTGCGCCGACAGTTCCGTGGAGTTCACCCACGGGTCTGTTCCCCACGTCGGGGACCGGTGCTCTGCCGGGGACCACTCGGATCCACCGAAGTGGTATTCGTCGTTCACTAGTCGTACCTCCCCTCGACCGTCCACTCGGGACGAGAACCGTGCTGCCACAACAGCAGTAGCGCGACGGCCGGATCTTCCACAGCTTCGCCCTCGAGCAATACCTGCAGTCGGGCCTGTGTGCCCGCATCGTGCGACACCCACCAACGCGTCAGCACTGGCCACGGCCCCGCCCAATCGATAACCCTGCGAGGGCTTCCACCCTCGACAGCGACCTTCCACGGGGCCGCCGTGATCTGGTAGCGCCCTGTGCCGCTCACCGCCTCCCCATTCCAATCGGTCACGGTGACCGGGATCGGGTTCTCGAAGACAGTCGCCGGTGACGGCGCGGGCAACCGGCCGGGCCACGGGGCATCGTGGCCGTTGGTGGGGGCACGTCGATCGCCCCACGGAACTAGCCGCACGCGCTCAGCGGGTCCCCGTCCACCGTCGAACACCGCTGTGAAGACCCCGCTTGGCCCCAGCAGTCCTTGCACATGAACAAGTGCCCTGGCGGCGCGCTCCGACTCCGGCGTGTGCTCCCCACCGCTGTCGCTCCCACGCCACAGCCCCAGTTGCAGCGATTTTCCCTCGACGGTCTCCTCGGGTGTCAGGCGGAGCATGGACACTCCCGCCGTGGGCCGCTCCCCCGCTGCGGTGCGAAGCCAGCCTTCGAACTGCCAGCGCACCCGATCAGCAATGCCTTCCGGGGTGAGAGGTTCCGCGCAACGCCACACTCTGTGCAGTTCCTCGCCTCGCTCGGTGACGGCGTAGATGCCGAGTCTGGTACAGGCGAGGCCCCTGGCGGCCAGCCCCGCGTGGAACTGGGCGGACAGTGTCTTCGCCATGAACGCGGCGGTGTCCACCCGGTCCAAAGCAGGCTCGAACTCACGGGTGACGGCCAGTTCGGGGGGTGGCTTACGTCGATTCGGAGGCCGTTCATCCCCGCCACCTGCCAGCCGATGGGCAAGCAGTCCCACGCTTCCGAAACGGGAGACCACATCACGCTGGGGTAGCGCCGCGAACGACCCGAGCGTGCCAAGGCCGAGGCGACGCAACAGGTCCACGAGCTCGGCCCTGTTCGAGTCCGGCTGGTCGAGTTCGGTGATACTCAGCGGGTCGAGGAACTCCGCGCTCTTTCCCCGTGCAACGATCGCCGACCTGTGCGCGGCCAGCGTCGCGGCGAACAACCCGTCGGCGATACCGATCTGGCATTCCACGCCCACACTGCCGGACACGTGGTCAACCAGCAGTTCAGCGAAGCTTCGCTCCCCTCCGAAATAGCCCGCCGCTCCGTCGACCGGCACCGCCACCAGACCCGGGCGCACGACATCGACACCGACGACCAGTTCCTCCACCGCCGCCGCGACCGGCTCGAAAAACCGCGCGTCCCGGTCGGGATCGTCGGGGAACACCTCGATCTCGGGGCAACGCGACTGTGCTTCCCTTCGTCGCATACCCCTTCGGACACCGGCCGACCTCGCCGTCGCCGAACACGCCACCACCCGGTTGGCGACGAACACAGCAGCGGGCAGGTGTGCGGGCAGACCTGCGGCCGCTCCGGCCGCCACCACTGGCCAGTCCGGGCACCACAGGACCAGCATGCGGTTCACCGGGAAGGTCCGCTTCGCTTCGTCCAGTGGAAGCACAGCTCCTCGCGACTTCGCCACATTGCTGTCGAGCCGACGCGGCAGTGTGCTCATCCCGCCTTCACCACCCCGGCAGGCGCAACACCTTCCGTGTGGCCAACCCGACGCACCACGCCTCCTGGTCCAGGTAGCAGCAAGGCTGTCCGGGAGGGGCGGGTAACGGCTCCCCTGCCGACCACATCCACCAGCACTTCACGTTCTCGCAGGTAGCCGTGGCCGTGGTCGAGCCCGGTCCACCGTGAAGACAGGCACCGCAACTCCACTTCCGCACCGGGCCAGGGCCCGAACGACAGCAACACCGCGCCCCGATGTCTGGCGCGAGCGGAAAGTCTTCTGGCTTCCTGGGTACGTTCGGGGGAAGCGGTCGCGACCAGATCAAGTCCGTCGAGCAACGCCGCGGTCACGGGTGCGAAGTCCGCGCCTGGCCTCGGCACCAGCGCGAGTCTGTTCACCTCAACGCCGAGTTCGCTGGCGGCGGCAAGCCCGAGCCGAGGAATGCCTACCACCGCCGCCCAATGACCACCCGTTGTGGCCTCTGCCAATAAGGCAAGTAGCAAAGAAATGGATCCCCGCACGGCGACCGTGCTGCCCCGACGCAACCCGCGACGAGGCAACAAGTCCGCGAGAGCGGGCAGCACCGGCAGCACCTGTCCGGTAACTTGCGCGCGATCAGCGGCGCGCGCCACCACACTCGCGGTACTCACTCCGGGAAGGGCGGCCAATCGTGCGACAGTATTCCTCGACTCCGTCCGCGATTCGGTCGTCGACTCACCCGCTGCCGCGGCGGAGACCTCTGCTAGGCCCGGCCCTGACATGAACTACCTCCCCTCACAGACGGCCGGAGTACGCTCACGTCAAAGGGCGCAAACGCTCCGAAGGCGCCGCGGGGAAGACGGCGGATTCGAACATTTGTTCGATATACCCAGTGAACACTGGGGCCATGCCTGTGTCAAGAACCCGCCAGGGTGGCCTCCGCGTTGCTTCCGTCGTGTCTCCGTCGGCACGTAGCGGCCGAAGCACCTACCAAGCCGACGCCGCGAGATTCGTGCTCACCTGCCTAGGAAGCAGGTGAGCACGAAACCGCGGAGCGATACCGCCGTGGTCAGCGCAGCTTGCCGAAGAATGCCCGCAGGTCCTCCACGTACACCTCGGGCGCCTGGTGCGCCGTGTAGTGGCCACCACGCTCCAACTCGGTCCAGTGCACCAGATTGGCGTGGTCCCGTTCGGCGAATCGACGGATCGTCTGGAAGTCGTTGGGAGCCATCGCTAGACCGATCGGTACGGTCGTGGGCTCGCCGGCCCGCTCCAAACGTTCGTTCTCGTAGTAGAACCTCGCAGCCGACGCCGCCGTGCCTGTAAGCCAGTACACGCTGACGTTGTCCAGCACGAAGTCGTCGTCCACCGCGTCGCCGAACAGCTGCCCGTTCCAGGCGAGCTGGCCAACCGGAGAGTCCTGCAACGCGAACGCAAGCGTTTGCGGCTGCTGTGCCTGCAGTGTGTTGAACGCTCCCATCTTCTCCCAGAACCACTGCAGATGAGCCAAAGCCGCCGTTTCCTGCTCGGTGAGATCCCGCAGCTCCGCCGGGTCGCCGGTGGGGAAGGAAAAGATCTGCGTCACGTGCACACCGACGACGTGCTCGGAATCGACCCTGCCGACCTCGGGCGAAATCATCGAGCCGCCGTCGTTGCCCACGGCCCCGTAACGCTCGTAACCGAGCCTGCTCATCAGCTCCGCCCAGGCCGCCGCCACCCGCCGGATGTTCCAACCGGTCTGGGTCGTGGGGCCGGAGAAACCGAAACCGGGCACGGACGGAACCACGACGTGGAAGGCGCGCGCCGGGTCACCGCCGTGGGCACGCGGGTTTGTCAGCGGACCGAGCACATCGAGATACTCCACGAAGCTTCCGGGCCAGCCATGGGTAAGGATCAGCGGAAGGGCGTCGGGCTCAGGTGAGCGTACGTGCAAGAAGTGGACGTTCTGCCCGTCGATCTCAGTGGTGAACTGCGGGTACGCGTTGACTCTTCGTTCGAAGGCACGCCACTCATAGCCGCCGACCCAGCGATCGGCGAGCCTGCGCACGTACTCCTTGGTCACGCCGTAGTCGGCACCCACACCTGGCAACTCGTCCGGGAAGCGGGTGCGGCGAATCCGGTCCGCCAGGTCGTCGAGCTCGGCCTGCGGAACATCGATGCGGAAGGGGCGAATGTCGCTGCTGTTTGTCATACCAGCAACACTAGGGGGTAAATAGGCACGATACATTCCTAATGACCGGCACAATCGAGAACATGCTGGAAACCTCGGCACGACTCCTCCGGTTGCTGTCACTACTACAGACCCCACGCGAGTGGCGCGGCCCTGAACTCGCCGAACGGCTTTCGGTGTCAACACGCACGGTGCGAAACGACATCGAACGGCTGCGTACGCTCGGCTACCCCGTCCACGGAAGTAGGGGCGCCGCGGGTGGCTACCGACTCGAGGCAGGCGCGACACTGCCACCGCTGCTCCTCGACGACGAGGAGGCGCTGGCGGTCGCCGTCGGCCTGCGTACCGCCTCGGTCGGCACCATCGGCGGCATCGGGGAGTCTTCGCTGCGCGCACTCGCCAAGCTCGAACGGGTGTTGCCGTCGCGGCTGCGGCATCGGCTCAACGCGCTGCAGACCTACACCGTGCCGGTACCAAAGGACGGTGAAAGGCCGACCGTGGACCCCAGCGTGTTCACCACACTTGTGACAGCCGCCCGTGACCAGGAACGTCTCCGGTTCGACTACGACAACCACAGCGGCCAGACATCGGTGCGAACCGTGGAGCCGCACCGCCTGGTCAACTGGGGCCACCGCTGGTACCTGCTCGCCTGGGACGTGGACAGGGCGGACTGGCGAACCTTCCGAGCTGACCGAATCCGACCGCGTATCCCGACCGGTCCCAGGTTCGCCGCACGCGAACTCCCAGGTGGAGACGCCGCCGCCTTCGTCTCGCGGGGTGTTTCGGCCGCCGCCTGGCGCTATCGGGCGCGAGTGCTCGTGCACGCGCCCGCCGAAGTGATCGCCGAGCGGATCTCACCTGCCGTGGGCGTGGTCGAAGCGGTGGACGAGCGGACCTGCGTGCTGAACACCGGAGCCGACTCGATCTCGACGTTGGGCGTCCATCTCGGGCTGCTGGACACCGACTTCGAGGTCACCGAACCAGCAGAACTGGTCAGCCACCTGCGCGAACTGGCCGAACGCTACGCAAGGGCCACACCAGACCACAACCACGTTTAGCGGGCAGAACGCGGTACTTGCGCATTCTAAGTACAGCGGTTTGCCCGCTAAACGTCGTGCGGGGTCAGTGGGCGAAGTGGCGGGTGCCCGTCAGGTACAGGGTCGCGCCGACCGCCTCGGCAGCCGCGATCACCTCGGCATCGCGCACCGACCCACCCGGTTGCACCACGGCACGCACACCCGCGTCCAACAGCACCTGGAGGCCGTCAGGGAACGGGAAGAAGGCATCGGAGGCGGCCACCGAGCCCTTCGCGCGATCACCCGCACGCTGGACGGCAAGCCGCGCGGAGTCGACCCGGTTGACCTGTCCCATTCCCACACCGACCGTGGCGCCACCACTCGCGAGCAGAATCGCGTTGGACTTCACCGCACGGATCGCCCGCCAGGCAAAGACCAGGTCAGCGAGGGTGTCCTCATCCGCGGCCTCCCCGGAGACCAGCGTCCAGCTAGCGGGATCGTCGCCAGGCGCGTCCACCTTGTCCGCCGTCTGCACCAACATGCCGCCGGAGATGGGACGCAACTCCAGCGAGTCCGCATCCTGCTGCTCGCCAAGGCGCAGTAGCCGCACGTTCTTCTTGCGCGTCAACACCTCGAGCGCGTCGGGGTCGAACTCCGGCGCCAGCACCACCTCGGTGAACACATCAGCGATCTGCTCGGCAGTTTCAAGGCTCACCGGCCGGTTCGTCGCGATCACCCCGCCGTAGGCGGACACCGGGTCGCAGGCATGCGCCTTGCGATGCGCCTCCGCGACATCGACGCCGACCGCGATCCCGCACGGGTTGGCATGCTTGATGATGGCCACGGCGGGTTCGGTGAAGTCGTAGGCAGCGCGCCTGGCCGCGTCGGTGTCGACGTAGTTGTTGTACGACATCGCTTTGCCGTGCAGCTGCTCGGCGTGGGCCAACCCGCCTTCCGCGGCCCGGTAGACGGCGCCCCGTTGGTGCGGGTTCTCGCCGTAGCGCAGTACCTCACCGCGCTGCCAGGTCTCACCCAGAAAGTCGGGAAACCCGCTGTCATCCACCGGGGCGTAGCTCTGCGCGAACCAGGACGCGACCGCCGTGTCGTAGGCGGCGGTATGGGCGTAGGCCTCCGCGGCGAGGCGCCTGCGATCGGGCTCGGAGAAGCCACCGGTTCGAACTCGCTCCAGCACCCAGTCGTAGCGTGCGGGGTCGACCACAACGGCCACACAGCCGTGGTTCTTGGCGGCCGCACGCACCATGGCTGGACCACCGATATCGATGTTCTCCACGCATTCGGCTGCGCTCGCTCCGGAAGCGACCGTCCTGGCGAACGGGTACAGGTTCACCACGAGCAGGTCGAACGGCGCGATTTCCAGGGTCCGCAACTGCTCCACATGGTCGGGCCTGGCGGTGTCGGCCAGCAGGCCCGCGTGCACTCGCGGATGCAGGGTCTTGACTCGGCCGTCGAATGACTCGGGAAAGCCCGTGAGCTCCTCGACCTTGGTCACCGGCACGCCCGCGTCGGCGATAACGTTCGCGGTACCTCCGGTGGAAACGATCTCCACACCCGCGGCGTGCAGACCTGTCGCCAGCTCAAGCAGGCCCGACTTGTCCGAAACGCCGATCAACGCCCGCCGTACCGGTCGCTGCCCCACGTCAGAGGACTGCTCGCTCACGACAACCTCACCTTCCGTCCATCGACCGTGCATCCGACACGGCCGAGCTTCGCGATCACGTCCACGAGCAGCCTGCGCTCCACAACTTTGATCCGCTCGTGCAAGCTCGCTTCGTCGTCGTCCGGTTCCACGGCGACCGGCTCCTGCGCGATGATGGGCCCGGTGTCTACACCAGCGTCGACGAAGTGGACAGTGCAGCCGGTGACCTTCACTCCCAGTTCGAGCGCGTCGCCGACCGCGTGCATACCGGGGAACGCGGGTAGCAACGCGGGATGCGTGTTGATCACCCGGTTCGGGAACCCGGCGAGAAACAGCGGCCCCAGAATCTTCAAGAACCCCGCCGACACGACCAGGTCAGGGCTGTAGGCAGCGACGGCCTCGGTCAGAGCCTTGTCCCAGGCCACGCGATCGGGGTGATCACTCGTACGCACCGTGAAATGCGGCACCCTGGCACGTTCGGCGCGGGCGATAGCCTCGATTCCCTGCCGATCGGTACCTACCGCGACGACTCGGGCGGGAAACGACAGCTCGGCTGCCGCGTCGACAACAGCCTGTAGCAACGTGCCGGAACCCGACGCGAGCACCACCAGCCTCGCCGGGGCGGGCAGCTCCAACCTGCTGGGCAGAACGATCTCCTTGCCGGGCAGTGCGCAAGCGGCACACGTCGCGTGACCTCGTGACACCAGCCTAAACGGCAATGGTTTGATCTTGATGGGTGGTGTGTCACCCCCGCCCGGGGTCGACGTCGTCCCCGCTGGAACCGTCGTCGGTTACCGCCGGGTCCTCGTTCGATTCCGTGCCGTCCTCGGCATCCTCGGCGACATCGCCGTCAGTGGGCTTGTCCTCGTTCTCGTCCTCATGCTGGTCCTCGACCGCGTCTTCGCCTTCCGCTGCCTTCGCTTCCGCCTGGTCTTTCACCTCGACCCGCCGCTCGTCACCGTCGGCGTCCTCCGACGGCTGCGGCTGCTCCGCCAGATCGCGCGCCACCACATGGGCACGGCGGCGGCGAACGCGTGGCCCGCAGAACCATGCCACCAGACCCCCGGGCACCGCGATCCAGCCGAACGCGGCGATCGAGACCAACCCCAGTGGCAAAGCGACCGGGTCGAACGATCCCTGCGCCAGTCGACCACCCGCGAGGGCTCCCAGCACGACCGACCCGAACGCGGCGAAAGCGCCCGCCACCGCCACCATCCGC
Organism: Saccharomonospora amisosensis; assembly: GCF_011761185.1. Lineage (NCBI taxonomy): Bacteria > Bacillati > Actinomycetota > Actinomycetes > Pseudonocardiales > Pseudonocardiaceae > Saccharomonospora > Saccharomonospora amisosensis. Next base: position 4,578,963 of record NZ_JAAOYM010000001.1, read on the forward strand.
AGTCTTGCCACCGGATTGGCTGCGGCATGCCGCAGCGAGCAGCCCACGAGCACACCCGCGACCGCAGGTAACAGCAGCAAGGCGGGCCACCACGGAGCCTGCCGTTCCGGCATGCCCGCCAGTAGTGGTATCGCAGGCACCACACCACCGCTGAAGGTGAACGGACTCATCGACATGGCCCCGACCGAAAACCCAGGACCGGCCGTGAAGCCCGCGGCCATGACCACAGCGTTGGGAAGGTAGCCCAGGCACAGCAACAGCACACCTAATGCGCTGCCTACGTTCGGCGCGTTCACCGCGAACAGCCTGCTCGCTGTGGCTGCCGACAGCACCGTCGCCAGTGTGAAGGCCAGCGCACCGCCGGTGAGCAAAGCAGTGAGGCCGAGTAGCCCTGCCCGCAGCCCACGCAGCGCGGCTGGGTCGAGGTAGGTGCGCAACGCGGCCGCGATCCCGCAGCCGCGCGACAGTCCGACGGTCGCACAGCACGCCGTGATCAGTGCGGGCATGACAACGGCCGCGAGTGGTTGCACCGCAAGACCGCCCGTACCGCGTGCGAGCAGGACGATCGGAACCGTCGCCAGAAGATGCGCGCCGACCATGGCGGCGACAATCACGGTCGCTCGCGAGCGGCTCGTCGCATCGATGCGCCTGCCCGCGACGCGGGCACTGCGCGCCACGAGCACCCCGATCGCGACGGTTGGTCCGAGCGGAAGGATGCCCAGCGGCTGACCATCGATCTCCAACGGCACCTGGTACGCGGCCAGCCAGGCCGGTCCGGAGGCCGCGAGCACCCCGCTCAAGGAGAACTGGGGGCCATCCGCTCCCGCGACGGTCAGTGCGAGCAGCAGCAGGACCGCAAGGTAGCCGACGACCACCGGGCCGAGTGCGGCCGTGAGCAAAGCCCTCGCCCGCAGGCGGCTCGGCGGCAACTCGTCAACGTGGGCGGAAGTTGGCCGGGTAGTGGGCTGCCCCATGCAGCGCACCATCGCATCCGACCTGCCGCGCCCGGTCGAGGCGCGCCGCCGTACGGCCGCGGGCCGCCCATTACCCCCCACCTGGGTCAACCGCGCGGCCGTGGCGTTGCGTCAGCTTCCGGCCTGGTTCCCACCCGGGGGCGTACCTGGGCCGCCCTGCTGTCCGGACTCTGATGACGGCTGGAAGAACTGACCGTGCTGCGGCGCGTACTGCGTTGGCTGCTGTGTCGGCTGGCCGGGCTGCTGCACCGGCTGGGCGAACTTCGTCGGCTGGGCCATCCCACCGCTGTCGGGTGAGGGCTGCTGGCCGAACTGCTGCTGGCCGAATCCACCGGGCTGCTGCCCATAGGGACCGTGGCCGTACGGACCCGCCGCTGCTTGCGGCTGTGACGGCGGCTTCAAGACGCCATTCTCGAACAGGTAGGCGGCGACAGCCGCGAGCAGTTGGAGAATTCCGAAGATCAGCACCAGCACACCGCCCGCCGCCAAGCTGCCCTCGGACTGGAACACGCCGAACAGGAACGGAAGCATCGCGCCGACAGCCAATGCGGCGGGCCAGGCACCGGGCTTGTCCCCGCCCGGCAACAGGTTGAACGCCGCCGTCGCGCCAGAGATCAGCAACAGTGCGGGCACCCAGGCCCACGCGCTCTCGTAGAAGCTCGCGCCGGTGCCGATACTGGCGAATCCGAGGAACAGGTTCAGCACACCAAGACCGGCGGTCACCAGGAAAAGCAGCTGAGGCAATGCGATCTTGGGACCGGCGCCCGAGAGTGCGGGCCCAGGGTGAGGCTGTTGGGGCTGATGCGGACCCTGGCCCGGGAATCCACCCGGCGCGCCGCTCGGGAAGCTCATCAGTGTTCTCCTGTCGTATTCAAACTGAAACGCGCGGTCAGCCTGATCAGGCGGCTGTGGCAACGGAAAGGTAACGCATCGCCCGCCCATGTGCCGCCGGGCCTTAGACGTGGCTACCACGCGGGCGGTTTCACCTCGTTCCCTTTCTACAGTGGTTCGCCAACAGCGACGGGGCCGGGCACCGTTGTGGTGCCCGGCCCCGTGTCCGGTTGGTATGCGCCGCCGTGTTCAGAGTGTCTTGTAGAGCTCGCGTGCGTGTTCGGCGGTTTCGGTGGGTGTTTTGCCGACTTTGACGCCTGCGGTTTCGAGGGCTTGTTGTTTGGCGTGGGCGGTGCCTGCGGAGCCGGAGATGATGGCGCCTGCGTGGCCCATGGTTTTGCCTTCGGGGGCGGTGAAGCCTGCGACGTAGCCGACGACGGGTTTGGTGATGTGGTCGCGGATGTAGTCGGCGGCGCGTTCTTCGGCGTCGCCGCCGATTTCGCCGATCATGACGATGAGGTCGGTGTCGGGGTCGTCCTGGAAGGCTTGCAGGGCGTCGATGTGGGTGGTGCCGATGATGGGGTCGCCGCCGATGCCGATGCAGGTGGAGAACCCGATGTCGCGTAGTTCGTACATCATCTGGTAGGTGAGGGTGCCGGATTTGGACACCAGTCCGATGCGGCCGGGCCCGGTGATGTCGGCGGGGATGATGCCGGCGTTGGACTGGCCGGGGGAGATGATGCCGGGGCAGTTGGGTCCGATGATGCGGGTTTTGTTGCCGCTGGCGCAGGCGTGGGCCCACATCACGGCGGTGTCGTGCACGGGGATGCCCTCGGTGATGACCACGACCAGGCCGATCCCGGCGTCGATGGCCTCGATGACGGCGTCCTTGGCGAAGCGGGGCGGCACGAACACCACCGACACGGTCGCCCCGGTCTCGGCCATCGCCTCGGCGACCGTGCCGTACACGCTCAACTCGCTGCCGCCGATGGCGACCCGCTGCCCGGCCTTGCGGGCGTTGACCCCGCCCACGATCCGCGACCCGGCCGCCACCATCTTCGTGGCGTGCTTGGTGCCCTCCGACCCGGTCAAACCCTGCACGATGATCCGGGAATCACTGTTCAAAAAGATCGCCATGATGCCTGCTCACACCCTCGCCGCGGCCAGTCGCGCGGCCTCATCAGCCGCGGAATCCATCGTGTCCACCACCGTCACCAACGGGTGCGCCGCCTGCGCCAGAATGCGCCGCCCCTGCTCCACATTGTTGCCGTCCAACCGCACCACCAACGGCTTGGACGCCTCATCACCCAGCATCGCCAACGCCTCCACAATCCCCGACGCCACCGCATCACACGCGGTGATCCCCCCGAACACATTCACAAACACACTGGCCACATCCGGATCCCCCAACACCACATCCAAACCCGCGGCCATCACCTCCGCCGACGCACCCCCACCAATATCCAAAAAGTTCGCCGGAGCCACCCCACCATGCCGCTGCCCCGCATACGCCACCACATCCAACGTCGACATCACCAACCCCGCACCATTACCGATGATGCCCACCTGCCCATCCAACTTCACATAATTCAACCCCTTGGCCTTCGCCTTGGCCTCCAACGGATCCTCCGCGGCCACATCCACCAACCCCGCATGCTCCGGATGCCGAAACGCCGCATTGTCATCCACACTCACCTTGCCGTCCAACGCCACAATCCCATCACCGGGATCACGCACCAACGGATTGACCTCCACCAACAACGCATCCTCAGCCACAAACGTCTCCCACAACGCCACCACCACCTCCGCGGCACGCTCCACCACCGCCCCCGGAAAACCCGCCGCCACCACAATCTCGCGAGCCCGATCCACATCCACCCCCACCAACGGATCCACCGGCACCCGCACCAACGCCTCCGGACGCTCCACCGCCAACTGCTCGATCTCCACCCCACCCTCAGCCGACGCCATCGCCAAAAACGTCCGATTCGCCCGATCCACCAAAAACGAAAAGTAATACTCCTCCGCAATCTCCGACGCCTCAGCCACCAACACCCGACGCGTCACATGCCCCTTAATCTCCAACCCCAAAATCGCCCGAGCACACTCCACCGCCTCACCCGGACCCCCAGCCAACCGCACCCCACCAGCCTTACCCCGACCCCCCACCTTCACCTGAGCCTTCACCACAACACGACCACCCAACCCCTCAGCAACCCCAAACGCATCCTCCGCCACATCCACCACAGCCCCAGCCAACACCGGAACACCATGCGCAGCGAAAAGATCCCTCGCCTGATACTCATACAAATCCACGACTTCAGCTCCTGACGACACACATGTGCGGTTTGCGCATAACCCTGCTGCCGGACGCAGACGACCCTAGCGACCCCGCCGGACGCGCAGGCGGCCCTATTCGGTGAACTCCGTCACCGTCGGTGCCGCGAGCAGGACCCTGTGGCACAAATCGCGCCGCGCTCGCTCCACTGGGTGGTGTCTGTATCGATCCCAATCCTCATGACAGGTAGCTCTGACAATGCCGTGACAATCGCTTCAAGAAGGCGCTCCCCCTGCACTGAGCCGACAGCCAGAGCCAGCGCTTCGGGGTCTTCCTGATCGACGACCGCCAGTACCTCGTCAAGACCGCCCAGTACGCCGGTGTAGACGACCTCCTCACCGGCGTCACGCAGGGCGCGTGCGGCCCGGATCGCGACGTCGTGCGGTTGGCACAACTCAGCCAGCAAGATCCGGGTCACCGCTCACCTTCGGCAGCCACGCGCCCGCGCGCGCTGCGTGCGTCGGCGGCCGCGATCACGGCGGCGATCAGTGCGGCGGCGGCCCCGGCCAGGGCGAGCCACACCCCTGGCCCGGCACCCGCGCCCTCGATATGCCCCTCGCTCAGCGGCAGTGCGGCGGCTCGCAAACCGAGCACCGCGGCCACCCCGATCAGCAGTCCCGCCGCGCGCACCGGCCTGCTGATCGTTGCGAGCGCCAGCACGGCGAGAACGGTGATCGCGCCCGCGAGCAAGCCCCAGGACGGCGTACCGAAGTCCGACCAAAGGCCCGGCTCGACATAGTCGGGCGCCACGACGACCGGCATCCCGAACGCCGCGACGGCGAGGATGGCGGCCGCCGCGAGCGGCGCGAGCATATTCAGACCTGCCCGGGTGATCGCGCCCCCGACCATGGTCGCCTCCGCGTTCTCGCGCTCCACGATTCCGGTGACAGCGCTACAGCACGCGGCGACCACGGCGGCGAACATCGCAAGCCACGTCCACAGCACTCCCGGCCCGGCGGACATCGTGCCGGGAACACCCGTCGCTGTGATGGCTGTGTCGAGCACGGCGGTACCCGCGACGAGCACAGCGACCCATGCCACCGACAGCACAGGGCGCACGGCCGCCGCGACGGCGGGCACGAACATCGTCGAACCGAGCACACCCACCACCAGCCCGGAGACGAGCAGCAACCAGCGTGCCGGGCTCTCCGGCGCCTCGGCCGAGCTGCCCGTTGATACCTGGGCGGTGAACGACCCGATGACGGCGACGATGGCGGTGAGCATCGCGAGGACGCCGGTGACCAGCTGCAGCCGGAGCTGACCCGGCACCGAGGCCTGCGGCGCGTGGCCGGGCTGGTCGAGTTCGGCGGCGGACGCCCCGGACTCGACGCGACCGTGGGGACGGGTGGCCGCCACGGCGAGCAGACCCGCCGCACCGACGAGCGCGACAAGGGGGCCGGCGCTGAGGTCCACCGCTTCCAGGCTCGCTCCGCTCACCACATGAGGCGCCGCCAGTGCCGCGACGCCCACGGCAAGGCCCGCGAGTCCTCCCCTCGCGAAGTCCACCGTGGCCGAGGAGGTGATCAGAAAAGCGGCACCGACGGGCAACGCGCAGGCCAGCAACAGGTACCCGGCCATTGCCGCGGCAGGCCCCTCGAACGCGTTGCGCCCGAGCAGGTAAACGTCTTCGGACCCGAACGGCGCCATCAACAGGCCACATGCGGCGATCACCGCGGTGACGACCACCACGAGCAGCCAACGCTGCCGCCACCGCTGCGCGCCGACCTCATCCGCGTCCACACTCGGCTCGGGAGACCCCGGCGCGCCCACGGCGACCGTGGGTTTCACACCGACGGAGCGCAGGGCAAGCAGACCCGCGACAGCTGCCGCCAGGTGCCCAGCGAGCAGTAACCACAGCCCCGTTGCGGGTGCGCGCGTCACCAGATCACCCGGCATGTACAGCTCCGGCCGGGAAGCGACCGACGGATCAGCCGCGAACTGCAGGTCGAGCACCAACCGGCCAGGAGCGAGGGCGGCCGCGCCGACGAGCACGCCCGCGGCAGCCGCGTGCCTCGAGCTAAGCACCAGGGCAGTCGCTACAGCCACCGGAAGGAAGGCCAGCACATCCAACAGTGGTGCGCTCGTGAACGCAGGCTCAGCGCCGTCGACGACGGGGACCATCGCCCCCGCGGCCATAAGTGAGGCCGCCAATCCCGCGACAACCAACGCGGACAACAAGGTGGCCGAGTCAGCGAAGCGTTCCCGCGCCGCTGACGACGATTTCGCGCGTGAGGCGATCGCATCGCCGGCACTCGACTCGATCACACACCTCCACTTCCGACGCCCCGCCTATCCAGGAGCGCTCTCGCCGTCCGGCGGTAACCGCGGGCTCAAGCCAGGTACTAACCGTTCCGACGCTAGCAACGGCGGGCGTCGCGCGCGCCGCAACGCCGACCACGTCACGACAACTCATGCGGAGGGCGCGGTACGGCTGGTCACCCACCGCCATTGGCAAGGGGTTCGCCAAGGCATGCCGAGGACCAAACCGACTCAACGCGGTTCAAACACCCGGTTGCGCAGATGTAACACACGTCACATCAAACTCTCCGTGTCGCTTCTACCTTGAGTCATTCGCCTCTAGTCCGGCCCAAACACCTCCCTCGGTCGGCGTAAACCGGATGCGGATCTTGCTAGGGGCGCCGCCATTTCGTTACTGTCCCGCAGTCCCCATTACGGTCAGGTCACGAACGTGGTGGGCGAGCCTCCTCGGAGGTTTGCAGACCATTGAGCGGTGCCCCCGACACCGTTCGCCGGGATCCCCCGCCCGGTGTCTCACGACCTGGCTCCCCGAGTAACGGAAGGCCCCTGTCTTGGCTCGACACCGCTCCCCCGGCGGCCAAGCTACTTCCCCGGCACTCGAAGAGGCACTTGACGGTGCGGTCGTTCGCGTCCGGGGATCGCACAGGCTTCCCGCGCCCTCGTCGGCCCTGCGTGGCCGAGTGGTGGTCGCCGCCGTCGCCGCCGGTGCTTTCGCCGCCGCCGCCGCTGGTCAGACACTCCAAGCCGCAGGCGAGCCGTCGTCGGACTCCAAGACCGACGTCACCCCGTTGGCCAACTCCCGTGACGCGAACGCCGCACTCGGAACCGGTGGCGGCACTCCGGCAGGGGCGCCTGTCCTGTTGCAGGTTGCCAGGACCACAGACGGTTCCGCAGAGGCGAAGAAGCTCACCACCAGCGCGAAGGTGACCAAGGAGCGTCTCGAAAGGGAGGCCGAGGAGGCCCGCCGCGCCGCTGAGGAGGCCGCCCGGCCCAAGACCGTGCTCCCCGCTCAGGGCTATTTCACCTCGGGATTCGGTGCCCGGTGGGGCACGACTCACTACGGGATCGACATCGCCAACAGCGTAGGCACCCCCATCGTGGCCGCGGCAGACGGGACGATCATCGAGGCCGGACCTGCCAGCGGCTTCGGCCTGTGGGTTCGCATGCAACTCGATGACGGCACCGTCCTTGTTTACGGGCATATCAACAGCTACTCCGTGTACGTCGGCCAACGAGTCAAAGCAGGCGACTACATCGCCGAGATGGGCAACCGCGGCCAGTCGACCGGCCCCCACCTGCACTTCGAAGTCTGGTCGGCGGCCGGGCAGAAGCTGGACCCGCGTGCCTGGCTGGCCGAACGTGGGGTCTACCTGTAACGGCTCGTTCCCACCCCTCGCGCGGCGCCGGTCGGCGAACACCGCTCCATCCGGGTGAACTGTCCCCGGCTCGGTGGGCATGCGGACGTCGTCGCGACTCCCACCCACCACATCGGCTCCCCGAGCCGATAGCAGCCGCCGTGGCCCTGCGGCAAGCCATAGCACCGCGGTCATCGCACAGGCCATCGGCACCCCAGTCCGCCATGGCAACAACCGACGGGCCTCAGGTCGCGGCGTGTGACCACTTCTCCGCATAGCTCGCTCCCCAATTCGAACTTGTGTTCGACAAGGAGACTAGCGTGGTGGTCCGACAATTCCGGGCCCGACGCGATGATTCACTCGGAAGGGTCAACAGCCGCTATCAGCTCGCGGCGATTCAGAGCTTCACCATTGGCACACTGCCGATGAGCATGAGCCGCACGGTGCCCGACGCGCCGAAGTCGATCGTCGCCGTGGCTCTCGGGCCCGACCCCTCGGTGGCGACAACCGTCCCCAGCCCGTACTTGTCGTGGCTGACCCGGTCACCAACGTCCAGCTTCAGCGCGACGGTGTCCTTCCAGTCGGCCTTCCACCCCTTGAAGGAAGTGGTGCGCATACCGCCCGCCGCGATACCGGCCTGCGCCGACCCCTCGCCCGTGCCGATCCGCCTGCCCCAGGTCGTGGCCGCGCGCGGTGACCCACCCTGCCCCGTGCCCGACGGTGCCTCCCTGCGCCAGTCGAGGAGCTCGGCGGGAATCTCGTCCAGGAAGCGCGAGGCCGGATTGTTCATCGGCTGGCCCCATGCGGTGCGGACGAGCGCACGCGAGACGTAGAGCCGCTTGCGCGCCCTTGTGATGGCCACGTAGGCGAGCCTGCGCTCCTCGGCCAATTCCTTCGGCTCACCCAGCGCGCGCAGGTGAGGGAAGACGCCGTCCTCCCAGCCGGTGCAGAAGACGACCGGATACTCAAGGCCCTTCGCGGTGTGCACGGTCATGAGCGTGACGACCCCGGAATCGTGCTGCTCGCTCTCCCCGTCCGGGGTCGGGATGGAATCGGCGTCGGCGACCAGTGAAACCCGCTCGAGAAAGGCGGGTAGTGATCCCGGTTCCGGCACACCCGCTTCCTCGGCTTCGCCCTCGTCGGTACTAGCCGCGGTCTGCGCGAAGTCGGTGAACTCCCTTGCCACGGTGACCAATTCGTCCAGGTTTTCCAACCGGGAGGCGTCCTGCGGATCGTCCGACTCCTCGAGTTCGGTGCGGTAGCCGGTCCGTTCCAACACCGCTTCCAGGATGTCGGCCACCTCCTCTCCGGAGTCGACCAACTCGCCAAGCCCGTCGAGCAACTCCACGAACGCCGCGATGGCCTTCTGCGAACGGGAGTTCAGCAGCGCGATCCTGCCCGCCGCCGCGTCGCGCAGCGCCGAGCTGAACGAAACACGTTCCCGTTCGGCGTGGGTTGCCACCACCGCCTCGGCACGGTCACCGATTCCGCGCTTGGGCACGTTGAGGATGCGCCGCAAGCTCACCGTGTCCTCCGGGTTGGCCAGCACCCGCAAGTAGGCCAGCGCGTCACGGACCTCACGGCGCTCATAGAAGCGCACGCCACCCACCACCCGGTACGGCAAGCCCAGCCGGATGAAGATCTCCTCGAACACCCGTGACTGGTTGTTCGTGCGGTAGAAGACGGCGATATCGGAGTACTTCGCCTCACCCCGGTCGGCCAACTCGTCGATCTCGCCCGCCACGAACGCGGCCTCGTCGTGCTCGTTGTCGGCGACGTAGCCGACGATCCGTTCGCCGTGCCCTGAGTCGGTCCACAGTCGCTTGTCCCTGCGGTTGGGGTTGCGTGCGATGACCGCGTTGGCCGCCGAAAGGATCGTCTGCGTCGAGCGGTAATTCTGCTCGAGCAGGATGGTGCGCGCGGCCGGGAAGTCGCGTTCGAACTCCTCGATGTTACGGATGGTCGCCCCGCGGAACGCGTAGATCGACTGGTCCGCGTCACCCACGACGCACAGTTCGGCGGGCTCGACACCCGACTCGGTGGGTCCCGTACCGACCAGTTCGCGCACCAGCGTGTACTGCGCGTGGTTGGTGTCCTGGTACTCGTCGACGAGCACGTGCCGGAACCGGCGCCGGTAATGCTCGGCCACGTCGGGGAAGGCCTGCAGCAACTCGACCGTGCGCATGATGAGGTCGTCGAAGTCCATCGCGTTGGCCTGCGTGAGCCTGCGCTGGTACTCCCGGTAAGCCTCGGCGGTCCTGCGCTCGAAGTCGCCCGCCGCGCGTTCCGCCGCCGTATCGACGTCGACCAGCTCGTTCTTCAGGCTGGACACGTGTGCGGCCAATGCCCGGGCGGGGTATCGCTTGGGGTCCAGGTCGAGGTCACGGGCGACGAGTGTCATCAACCGCCTGCTGTCGTCGGCGTCGTAGACGGAGAAGTTCGACGTCATCTCCAGTGTCTTGGCCTCGCGTCGAAGCAGCCGCACACACATCGAGTGGAACGTCGACACCCACATCGCCCCCGCGCGGCGCCCGACCAACTCGCCGACCCGGTCACGCATCTCCGCGGCCGCCTTGTTGGTGAAGGTGATCGCCATGATCTGGCCGGGATGTGCACCACGCTCGGCCAGGAGGTAGGCAATCCGCCTGGTCAGCACGCGCGTCTTGCCCGAACCCGCGCCTGCGACGACGAGCAATGGCGATCCGGTGTGCTCCACCGCGGCGCGTTGAGCCGGATTCAGGTCGTCGAGCAGTGCCGCATGCCTGCTGGGTTCCGGGGGAAGATCGAACAGGGTGCTCATTGTGATTCCACGCTACCTGGGGGGTCCGACGGTGGGTCCATGTGCCATACTCGGGCTCATGCGGTACGACGCGTTTCGATTTTTCTACGGGATCCGGACTCCGGTTCCCGTGGTCGCGTAGTGCCGTAAGCAGCCATCACGAAGCCCCGGAGTCCACGGACCCGGGGCTTTCGTCGGCTCGGGCCCGGGATGCCGGCAAGACCACAGCGACCGGAGGTCCACATGGACGCGCAGACTCACGACAAGGCAGAACCGGCGGCCGACGACATCGAGGCGTTGCGTGAGGAGATCGACTGGCTCGACGCCGAGATCCTGCGCCTGGTGAAGCGTCGAGCCGAGGTCTCGAAGAAGATCGGCGCTGCCCGCATGGCGGCGGGCGGCCCCAGGATCGTCTACAACCGAGAGATCGACGTGCTGGCCCGTTACCGGGAACTGGGCCCGGAAGGCAGGCAGTTGGCGATGGCCCTGCTCAACCTGGGGCGCGGGCGCCTCGGCCGGTGAGGTCGCGCACGAAATCAGGGGCTTTCCCCGAAGCCGGACTCCACCCGTAACGGGCACACTTGGACACATGGACACGATCATCAACCTGATCGCCGTCGTGATCGCCATCGCGGGGGTGCTCGCCGCGCTGGGCCATGCCGGTTACCTGGCCATGCTGAACAGCGCGGCCAACAAGCGACCCGGCGGCGCGCCGATCGCGCAGTACGTGCGCTCCCGGTGGGGCATCGCGGGCGGCACCACCGCGGCCGCCTTGCTCGCGCTGCTGCTCACGGCGGGTGGTCCCGCCCTCGACATCGTGGCGATCATCCTCGCCGTCGGCGCGGGCACCACCGCCAGCAAGGCGCTGCAAGCCACCCAGTCGCGCTACCGCAGCGGTGGATAACACGCCCAACCTCATGCGCCCAGTGGAGTGAACTCCGCGCGAGCTGGCTTCCTCACCCCACGCGGAGAGGCGAAAGCTCCTACTCTGATGCGGGTGAGTGCAGTCGCGAGCAATTTGCAGATTTCGATTCACGAACGTGTGGGTGCTCGTGGCCGCGGCTCCTTGCCGGACACGGGTGCCGCTGCGGCTCGGCCGCGTGCTTGGGAAGGGACCTACCGACCATGAGCGGTAGGTCCGACCTCCCACGAAGCCGCTTCACGGATACCCGAGCCACGCACCCACCCAGACCGGAGCAGCACCGACGCCCGGCAACCTCCGGCCCCGAGACCTCACCCATGGCTGCCGTGCCACGTCCCCCTCGGCACGGCGGCGGGTCGTCGAACCCACGCGGAGCAGTACCGCCAGCTCCACCAGCACCATCAGCACCACCGCCTCCGCGACGCACCGGGCGATACAGGCCCGACCCGCCGGAGTTCGCCACCTCACGCGGGCGGTTGCCGATACCGCCGCCTGCCGACGCCCATGGCGACGACGTCGAAACCACCGGCCGCGACATCCGTGACGACGTCGATCCCGAACTGGCCGAGCGACCCACCGTACGCCGCAAGAAGGTCTCGCTGACCGACCCAGCACCTACCACGGAGACCGACGCGGAAGCAGCCGAGCACGCCGACGACGCCAGGGTCTACGTCGCCCCGCCGCCGGACGGCCTCGGCAAGTTCGACCTGGGCTCGGTACCCGCATCGGTCACGCCGCCACGCACGTGGCGTAAGGCGGCGTGGTTCGCGACATTGTCATCCGGTGCCGTTGTCATCGCGCTGCTGTTCGCCGGGTCGGTGCTGGTCGGGCAACCGCCCCAGCAGCCACAGCAGGCGGCGCTGGAAGACTGGCCGGACCGGCACGGCGGTGCGCCCATGCTTCCCGGCGAGGGTTACGCGGGCGACCAGGCATCCAGGCCAGGTGAAACTTCCGAGACGGACAACGCACCCTCCGGTACTCCCTCCGCCGACGGCGAGGCAGGCAACGTTTCCGTCGGGCTGCGCTCAACCGAGTCCTCACATACGGCATCGACCGGCTCGTCCAGTTCGGGTGAGTCCACCTCCACCACGACCACCTCGGCGGAGCCGTCGAGCGAACCGAGCAAACCTCCGGTCACTCCGGCACCGACCGAAACGGCAGAGCCTGCTCACCTTTTCACCGCCTACGACGCGGACACGCTCGCCCAGCGATCTCAGGACTACCTGAACACCGTCACCGAGGACGCCGAGGCAGCGTACGAGCTCACCACGGGGGAGCTGGCCGCCGAAGGCCCTGACGGGCTGCGCGAGAGGTACGCCGAGATCGCCTACGTGGAGGTCCGGCACGTCTACATCGACCAGAACAAGGGTTACACACTCAACGAGATCGACGTGACGTACACCGACGGCACCAAGGAGCAGCAGACCCGCAAGCTCGTGTTCGAAACCAACGAGAAGATCTCCTCGGACGACGGATAACCACCGACCAACATCCTGACCTGCACTGATTCACCTGCGGATGCAGCATCATCCGCACATTCCGCTGCACGTGCGGAGCGGTGAACGGTGAAAAATTGCTCCAAACGAGTGACAACCTCTGCCGTTCACCGTATCGCGGCGACGTTCCACCGACCGTGCCGCAGCGAGCTCTGGCGCGAAAGCGCCGGACGCGATTACCTGTCGTCCAGGGGTCCGCACCAAGAGTCCACGAGACAACATGTTCAAGCGAGACGGACGAGGGCGAGCAGTGCACGACCGGCGTGTACCACGTCAACCAGGACGGGAACAGACCGTCGTCGTCGAGGTCGACGACGCGATCGACCGCGAACCCGCTCGCGGCGGAGTCGATGACGTCGATGCTGAGCAGGTGAGCGGACCCGCGAGCGAGCCCCGAAGGTACCTGCCGCCGCCGGTCCACAGGCCCGACCACACCGAGAAGGAACAGCCGCGCGAGCCGGAAAGCAAGTTCGCACGGCGTGCCAAGCTCATTGCCCTGTTCGTGGCCATGGCCCTGCTGCTGGCTTCGCTCTACATCGCGGCCTCGCTCTCCGAGTCGGGCGAGCGCGACGGCGCGGAGAGTCCCAGGTCACCCGCCATCACGGGTGCAGCCGCACTCGGCGGTTTCGCACTGCCCGCAGGCCGCGCGGTGACGGAGATGGAGACCCGGCGCGAGCCGTCGGTCCAGGCGGCAGGTCCGAAGGACCCCGCCGCGGAGACCACCACAGCCGAGGGTTCACTGGCAGTGGGCAGCGCCCCCAACCCAGGTCAGGTTGACACCGAGAAGTCGGCCACCACCGGGACGGACACGCAGGCGGACGAGCTCGACGCGGTCCGCGACTTCTACCAACTGGCGGCCTCCGAACCTGCCGAGGCACTGCGCCTGCTCGGCCCGGCGCTCGCGGGCAAGCACGACGACCACCTGCTGCGTGCCTGGCGCTCGATGAGGTCGATCCGGCTGGACGATGTCCGGCATGGTGCCGACGGCACGGTGCGGGCCGTGGTGACGATGGTTCCCGCCGACGGAACGCCGCTACGCCTCACCCAGCTGCTGCGATTCACCCACGGACCACGGCTGCTGATCAACGAAGCGACCCTCGTCTCTGTCAAGGCGGAGTGAACCCGTTACAGTAGGCACCGATCGGGTCTGGCAGCCATCCCCGAGAGTGCCGCCCGTGTGTGCACAGAGTGAGCGGCCTAATCTGTCACGGGTCGGTCTCGGTAAGCCGGCACACGAACCACCGGTATGTGCGAGCCCGAAGGAGGTCGCGTGAGCGACGAGGGTCGCCTGGTCGCCGGCCGCTACCGCGTGATCAAGCGGATCGGGACCGGTGCCATGGGCGCCGTCTGGCAGGCGCACGACGAGGTGCTGCACCGCACGGTCGCGATCAAGCAACTGTTGCTGCAGCCAGGTCTCGACGAGCACGAGGCGGAGGACGCGCGGCAGCGGACCATGCGCGAGGGCAGGATCGCCGCGCGGCTACATCATCCGAACGCCATCACGGTGTTCGACGTCGTCACCGACGACAACGGCCAGCCGTGCCTGATCATGGAGTACCTCGCGTCGACGAGCCTCGCCGAGGAACTGCGGCAGCGGACCACCCTTCCACCGCTCGAGGTCGCGAAGATCGGCGCGCAGATCGCTGCGGCGTTGAAGGAAGCGCACGCGGTCGGCATCGTCCACAGAGACATCAAACCGGGCAACATCCTGCTCACCGGCAGCGGGCTCGTGAAGATCACCGACTTCGGAATCTCGCGAGCGAAGGACGACGTCACCGTCACCAAGACGGGAATGATCGCGGGCACCCCCGCCTACCTCGCGCCCGAGGTGGCGATCGGGGGGAACCCAGGCCCGGAGTCGGACATCTTCTCGCTGGGCTCCACCCTCTACGCGGCCACGGAGGGGCAGCCACCGTTCGGTCTGAGTGAGAACACCCTCAGCTTGCTGCACGCGGTCGCCGCTGGGCAGATCAACCCACCACGGCAGTCGGGTCCACTCGCGAGCGTGCTCGCCGTGATGCTGCACCCGGACACCAGGCACCGGCCGACGGCGCAGGAATGCGAGGAACTGCTCTCGGCTGTCGCCCGAGGCGAGACCCCGATCGGTGGAGGCGCTGACGACCCGACGCGAATGCAGTCGTCCGGCCCCGGCAGCACCGCCGTGCTCGGTGCGGCGAGGGCGGGAGCGATCGGTGGTGCGCTTGGCGCCGCCGCGGCCAACGACGACGCGCTGCCTACCGCCCACTCCGGGACCCTCGGTGACGGCGCCGAGGGGCCCAATGCCGGGCACTACGCCGCTGGTTACCCAGGGAAGGGCTACCCCACCGAGCCCTACGACGGCTACCCGGGAGCTGGAGCACCCGACCGTACCCGTGCGGTTCCCTACGGGGATCTTGACGACACCGCCGACTACGGCGTCTACCGAGGCTACGGCCACGACGAGTACGGCGAATACCGCGACTACGACGGCGCCGACGGCGCGAACTACGACGAGCGCTACGAGCCGTACGACGACCCGGCGGACGACCAGCAACAGGGCAACTGGAAGATTCCGGCCGTTATCGGCAGCGTGGTGGTCGTCGGGATGGCGGTGTTCGCCTTCTGGGTGTTCGGCAGCCCGGGAGGCAGCGACGCCGAACAGGAGGACCCGCCGCAGCGTCCGGTGGCGACGACCTCGCAGATGTCCTCTCCGACTCCGCAACCCACCACGACCACTTCGGAGGAACCGGTGGAGACCGTGGAGACCGAGAGTCCCGTCGAGGAGTACACGCCGCCGCCCGAACCGCCACCGCAGCCGGAGACGACGGTCGAGCCGACCGAGGAGACGTCTACCACCACGTCTACCACCACGTCGACATCGATTGTCGAACCCACTGAACCGACGGCGACATCCACTCCGACGTCCAGCCCTTAGGTGGACGACACACGCGATTGATGTTTGTTTGACCCGTGTGGCGGTACAAGGGGTGGCGTGAAGGGAACGGAAGGCGCTCTCGTCGGCGGACGGTACAGGTTGGACCAACCCATCGGTCGCGGCCGGGCCGGGATCGTGTGGCTGGCGTTCGACACGATGCTGTACCGCACCGTCGCGGCCAAGAACCTGTACCTGCCGCCCGACCGTGACCCGGAACAAGCCAGACAGCTCGCGCTGCGAGAAGGGCAGCGAGCCATGAAGGTCACCCACCCGAGCGCGGTCGCCGTCTACGACGCCTTCTCCGAGGACGGCGACGTCTGGCTGGTCATGGAATACGTCCCTTCCCGCAACATGGCCGACTTCCTGTCCGAGCACGGCGAACTGACCCCGGGACAGGCCGCGTACCTCGGTGTGGCTCTCGGGTCCGCGTTGTCGGCCGCACACGCCGCAGGAGTGCCACACTCGGCGGTCGAACCCGGCAACGTCTTGCTCGCCGACGACGGCGGCGTCAAGATCACCGACATCGGCCTCTCTCAGCCACCTGCGGACCCGGCCTTCCGCGCACCGGAGGTGGCCAACGGCGAACCCGCCAGTCCAGCCTCCGACGCGTACTCCCTCGGGGCGACGCTGTTCACCGCTGTGGAAGGCACCCCGCCCTTCGGGTCGGACGGCACCAGCGAGCCGGTGGTACCCCGGCGGACCGGGCCACTCACCGGCGCCCTGCTCAAGCTGCTGCGCACCGACCCCGAACTGCGCCCGATGTTGCCCGACACGATCAAGGCACTCCAGGCGGTCAGCAGAGGCCAGCAGAACGGGTTCGTACCTCCGACCGCGCCCGCCATGCCGACCGTTCCGCTGCTGCCACGGCCCCCTCGGATTCCCGCGCAGGCGGGCCCCGCCACCGCCGCCGCACCACAGGCGGGACGGCTGCGCTCACTCCCCCGATCGTGGACATGGAGCCTTGCGGCACTGGTCGTCGCGGCAGCGTTCGCGCTGCTGTTCGCCGTGATGTGAAGCCGCTGTCGGCGGCCGTCCCACCTAGACCAAGCGGCGGTCGGAGGCCCAGCGGGACAGCTCGTAGCGGTTCGAAAGCTGTGTCTTGCGCAGCACACTCGACACGTGCGTCTCCACGGTCTTCACGGAGATGAACAACTCCGAGGCGATCTCCTTGTAGGCGTAGCCGCGGGCCAGCAGCCGCAGCACGTCGCGTTCCCTCGGGGTGAGCAGGTCGAGGTCGGGATCGCTGATAGGCTCCGCGCCCGGCCGGTCGGCGAAGGCGTCCAGGACGAACCCCGCCAGCCGCGGCGAGAACACGGCATCGCCGTCGGCGACGCGGACCACCGCCCGCACCAGTTCCCGCGAAGAGATCGTCTTGGTGACGTAGCCACGCGCACCCGCCCTGATCACCGCGATCACGTCCTCGGCGGCGTCGGAGACCGACAGCGCCAGAAACACCACATCCGGTTGTTCGGGCCGCACCCGCCGCAACACCTCGGCACCGCCGCCATCGGGCATGTGCACGTCGAGCAGCACCACCTGCGGCCGGGTGCGCGCTATGCCGGCCACCGCCTCGGCGACCGAACCGGCCTCGCCAACAACGCGAACCTCGTCGGTGATCGATTCCAGCTCGGTGCGCGCCCCCGCGCGAAACAGCGCGTGGTCGTCGACGAGGAACACCGTCACCGGTCCCCGCGTCCGCTTGTCTTCCGTCACGTCGCCCCCTGAGCGGTCTTGGCCATGGCCTTGCGCGGCATCGCCAGCTGTATCTCCGTACCCTCCCCCGGTGCCGTGCGCAGCCTGCACGAGCCACCGTTGCGCTCCATCCTGCCCCTGATGGAGTCGCTGAGCCCGTGCCGGTCCTCCGGCACCGCGTCGGGGTCGAAACCCTTGCCCCGGTCACGCACGAACACCGTCACCGAGGTGGGCTCCACCTCCGCGTACACGCTGACCTCTTCCACACCGGCGTGCTTGGCGGCGTTCACGATCGACTCGCGTGCCGCGTGCACCAGCGCCGTGAGCGACTCGTCGAGTTCGGCCTCTCCCACGACCACCTGTTCGACCGAGATCGCGAAAGCGTCCTCGACCTGCCCGCATATCCCTGCGATGGCCTCCGACAGCGTTCCCGGTGTGCCGTGGCCCTCTCCGTCCGGTTGTTTGGGGGCCCCGTAGCCGGACGGCCCGTACAGCCAGGTCCGCAACTGGCGTTCCTGGCCTCTCGCCAGCCGGGCTACCTCACGCGGGGACTCCGACTGTTTTTGGATCAGGGCCAGCGTCTGCAGCACCGAATCGTGCAGGTGCGCGGCGATCTCGGCGCGTTCCTCGGTGCGGATGCGGGCACGCCGTTCATCACCGAGGTCCCGCACAAGACGCAACCAGAACGGGATGGTCAACACGGCGACGCCGACCAGCGTCGCCAACACCGAGATGAGCGCGAGCTGCACCTGGTGGAAGCTGCTGCCCCGCAGCACGACCACCCCGATACCGGTCATCACGAGCGCGACCCCGGAGAGCACCCGGACGGCGGCGGACCAGCCCCCGCCGCCGAGGACGGCACCGGCCACACCGCTGCGGGCCCCGTCGCGCCAGCGGCGCCGCTGGGACTCGTCGGCTTCCCGCCACACCACGGCGGCGCCGACGAGCGCGACCGCCACCGGCAGGCCCACCCAGCCGCTGAGCATGCCGGTGATCGCGCCGCCCGCGACGGTGAGCCCGATGCCCAGGGCGAGCAGCCCGTACGCCTGCTGGCGCTCCTTCGCCGACTCGACCGTCGGTGGCTCGTCTCTGGACTGCTGCGGAACGAACGCCCACAGCAGCCCGTAGGCCAGCAGCCCGACACCGCCGAAAGCCGCCAACACGGCGAAGGTCGCCCGTACCCACAACACCTTGACGCCGAGGTGGTCGGCCAAGCCGCCCGCGACGCCCGCGACTGCCCGACCGGTACGGCGCCGATACATCTTCGGCGGGCCGCCGGGCGAGGCCACCGCCTGGTGGCCGACCTGGATCCCGAGCTGCGGCCTGGAAGCGGAGGACGCTGAGGACGCTGAGCGCGCGGCCGCATTCGCCGTGCGCTCCTCGGTGGCCTGTTCCTGCACGTCACCCATGGTCACACCAGCATAGAAGGTGTTTCATCAGGGAAGCCCCTGATTCCTCCCCCACCCTGAAGGGCGGCGGGCAAGTTCAGGGGCTTCCCGGATGTGGAAGTGCGGCGGGCGAGCGCATCCTCGAGGGCATGAATGCCGCGACGAACACCTCGAGGCAGTTGGACGGCTTCGAGGAGACCGTGAAGGACTTCTGGGCCAGCAGGCCGAGACGACCACACCAGGGGCGCAAGGTCGCCGGTGTGGCGGCAGGCATCGGCAACCGCTACGGCATCGACCCCGTCGTGGTGCGTGTCGCACTGGTCGCGACGACGGTCTTCGGCGGCATCGGCCTGACCGCGTACCTGCTCGGCTGGCTCTTCCTGCCAGCGGAAGGAGACGAGGTCTCCGCCTTCGAGAGCCTGATCGGTAGGGGCCGCAGCTCGGTGTCGAAGCCGTTCGCGGCGCTGTTGTGCCTGCTGTTGTTCCCGGTGTCCGGCTGGGCCTTCGCGGGCGACTGGTTCGACGGCGGCGGCTTCATCGGGATGGCGCTGCTGGTGACGGCGCTCTACCTGCTGCACAGGAGCCGCGGCCAGTTCAACAGGCCCGCACCGCCCACGGTAGGCGTGACCTTGGACTACGCCGCGGCCGCCACTGCGGCGACAGCGGCTGGCGGCTCAGCGGCAGGCGCACAGCACGGCACCTGGGACCCGCTCGGCGCGGCGCCGCTGGCCTGGGAGCTGCCCGAACCGGCACCGCCGCCACAGCCTCCGCCACCACGACCTCGCCGTCCCCGCTCGAAGATCGCATTCGCCACGTTCGGGGTGGCGATCGCGGTGGCGGGCGTAGGTTCCGCGCTGGTGGCGGAGGGAGTGCCGTGGTTCACCCTTGCCCACGTGATCGGCCTGGTGCTCGGTGTGATCGGGGTCGGACTCGTGCTCAGCGCTTTCCGTGGAGGTGGCCGGTGGCTGACCGGGCTGGCGGTTCCGCTGGCCGTGGCGGGACTGGTACTGACCAGCCTCCCGCTGAACGACTTCCGCGGCGGCGTCGGCGAACTCGACGCGACACCTCGCACAGCGGCGGAGGTGCTGCCGGTGTACGAACGCACGGCCGGTGAGATCCGGCTCGACCTTCGGCAACTGCGGGCAACCACGCCTGTGGAGACGGCAGTGCGCAACGGCGCGGGAAACGTCACGGTCATCGTGCCGACGACCGCTGACGTCACCTACCAATGCGAGGCTGGTGTGGGCAACATCGAATGCCTCGGCAGGCAACAGTCTGGGGCAGGTACCGCGCCCATCAGCGGTGTCGACCTCGGCGACGACGGCGAGGGTGGCCAGCGGCTGTCACTCAAGGTCGTAGCCGGAGCGGGGAATGTAGAGGTGCGCCGTGGCTGAGCCGAACGAAACCGGGACGCCGAGCGGGCGCAGGCGGGTGGACATCGTCACCCTGCTGTCGGGGATCGCGACACTGCTCGTGTCCGCCTACGTGCTCTCAGACGGCGCGACCTGGCTTCCGGAAATGGATCTGCGCTGGGTGCTGGCAGGTGGCGCCGTCCTCGTCGGGACGCTGTTGCTCGCCGCTTCGATGCGAGGCAACTGCCGGGAGTGACCTCGCGGCTCACTCCCACTCGATGGTGCCGGGTGGCTTGCTCGTCACATCGAGCACCACCCGGTTCACTTCGGCCACCTCGTTGGTGATCCTGGTCGAGATGCGCTCGAGCACGTCGTAGGGCAGCCGCGTCCAGTCGGCCGTCATCGCGTCCTCGCTGGAGACCGGACGCAACACCACCGGATGCCCGTAGGTACGGCCGTCACCCTGCACGCCGACACTGCGCACGTCGGCGAGCAGCACGACAGGACACTGCCAGATCTCGCTGTCGAGCCCGGCCGCGGTGAGTTCCTCACGCGCGATCGCGTCCGCTGCTCGCAGCGTCTCCAGCCGATCGGCGGTGACCTCGCCGATCACCCGGATACCCAGTCCAGGGCCGGGGAAGGGCTGCCTGTGCACGATCGTCTCCGGCAGGCCAAGTTCCAGGCCGACCCGCCTTACCTCGTCCTTGAACAACGACCGCAACGGCTCTACGAGCGTGAACCGCAGGTCGTCCGGCAGCCCGCCGACGTTGTGGTGGCTCTTGATGTTGGAAGCGCCCGTGCCGCCACCTGACTCGACGACATCCGGGTAGAGGGTGCCCTGCACCAGGAACTCGACGTCGCCCTTGGCCTTGAGGTCACGCGCCGCTCGCTCGAAAACGCGGATGAACTCCCTACCGATGATCTTGCGCTTCTGCTCGGGGTCCACAACACCTGCGAGCGCTTCGAGAAAGCGTTGCCTGGCGTCGACGGTCACGAGTTTCACGCCGGTCGCCGCCACGAAGTCGCGCTCCACCTGTGCGCGCTCGCCCGCGCGCAGCAGGCCGTGATCCACGAACACGCAGGTGAGGCGCTCGCCGATCGCGCGCTGGACAAGCGCGGCCGCGACGGCCGAGTCGACGCCGCCGGAAAGCCCGCAGATCGCGTGTCCATCACCCACCTGGGCGCGGATGCGCGCAACCTGGTCGTCGACGATGGAAGCCGTGGTCCACTGCGGGCGGATGCCAGCCACCTCGTGCAGGAAGCGACGCAGCACCTCCTGGCCGTGCGGCGAGTGCGCCACCTCTGGGTGGTACTGCACACCGGCCAGCTTGCGGCCGAGATCCTCGAACCCCGCAACGGGTGCGCCCTGACTGCCCGCGGTGACCTGGAAGCCTTCCGGGGCCTTGGTTACGCAGTCCCCGTGGCTCATCCACACCGGGTGCCGCGCGGGCAACTCCTCGTGCAGCACGCCCCCGTTCACGCCGAGTTCGGTACGGCCGAACTCCCTCGTCCCGGTGTGCTCCACCGTGCCGCCGAGTGCCTGGGCCATCGCCTGGAACCCGTAACAGATCCCGAAGACGGGAACCCCCGCCTCGAACAGCGCCGCGTCCACCTTGGGGGCATCCTCGGCGTAAACGCTGGAAGGGCCGCCGGAAAGTATGATCGCCGCGGGCTCTCGCTCCAGCAGGTCCGCTACAGCCGTGGTGTGCGGCACGACCTCGGAGTACACCTGTGCCTCGCGAACCCGGCGCGCGATCAGCTGCGCGTACTGCGCGCCGTAGTCCAGCACGAGTACGGGACCTTCTGCCACTTCCGCGGACCTCCTGGCGATCGTAACGAACTGCCGTACCCATCGTCGCAGGTGAACCGCCGCGCGATGAGCGCAGGTCACCGTTACCGTGCTGGCATGGACACCATCACGCCGCGGCCAAGGGCTGTGTGGGTAGCAGGTCGCGCGGAGCAGGGCAGCCGCACGGTGACCGTCACCCACCCCTACGACGGTACCGAGGTGGCCACCGTCGCCGTCCCCGACGAGCAGCAGGTCGAGCACGCTGTGATGGCGGCGGCGAGCATCGCCTCGGAGGTGCGCAGCAGCTCGGCCAGGCACAGGGCCACCACGCTCGAACGGCTGGCCCGCGGGTTGTCCACCCGAGGCGACGAACTGGCGGAAATGATCACTGCGGAGAGCGGCAAGCCGCTGCGCTGGGCCGAGGCCGAGGTAAGGGAGGCGACCGCCACGCTGCGGTCCGCGGCACGGTTAGCCTGCGAAACGCGGCGGCAGGAGTCCGACACCGCGGGCGAGGGACCTGTAACGCTGACTCGGCGCGTGCCGAGGGGACCGGCACTGGGAGAGGTACCCTTCCACGCGCCTCTCGGCATGGCCGCCCGCGCGGTCGCCGCTTCGCTGGCCGCAGCCGCACCCGTGGTGCTCGTACCCACGCAGCGGGCTCCACTTTCGGCACTGGCATTGGGTGAGTTGCTGGCCAACGCGGACCTGCCGGACGAGGCGTTCTCCGTGCTGCCGGTCGAGGACACCGCCACGCTGGACACCGACACCCGGCTGGTACCGGTGCCGGACACCGGCTGTGGCCAGGCGGCAGCCGTCGTACTGGCGGACTGGCCCGATCTCGACCAAGCGGCCGCCCGCCTCGCCGCGGCGGGAACCGGACAGGCAGGGCAGTCGTGTGTGGCGGTGCGGCGTGTGGTGGTGCAGCGGGCGATCGCTGCTGACTTCGTGCCGAAACTGGCGGAGGCGGTGCGCGAGCAGCGCATCGGTGACCCTTACGACAGCAGCGTGTCCGTTGGACCGATGGCCGACGAAGCCGCCGCCGAACGCGTCGTCGGCTGGGTGGACGAGGCCGTTTCGGAGGGCGCGAAACTGCTCACCGGCGGTACGCGTACCGGCAGCACGGTGGAACCGACACTGCTCACCGATGTCGCCGAGCAGGCCCGGGTGTTGCGGCCCACGGCGTTCGGCCCGGTGCTGGTGATCACCGTCGCGGAATCGACCGAGGAGGCCTTCGCCGCGGCGAAAGGGCCGAGGACGGGAGTGTTCACCCGCGATGTCCAACTGGCGCTGCACGCCTCCGCCGACCTCGACGCGGGCGAGGTGACCATCGGTGACGTGCCGACCTACCGCCCGGATTCGGTGGGCGGCGCCATCCAGACCCTCACCGAGGAGCGCATCACCGTGCTGCCCGCCCCTACGCCTCCACGGTGAGCGCCGCGGGGGCGTGCGCGGGAACGGCCGGGTTCTTCGGCGCCACCGGCTCGAGCCTGCGGTACTTCTTGCCCTGTGCGGGCCGAAGGTCGGCCTCACCCTTGTTGGGCCACAGCGAGAACGCGCGTTCCGCCTGCGCCGTGATGGTCAGCGAAGGGTTGACCCCGAGGTTCGCCGTGATCGCAGCACCGTCGACAACATGCAGGTTGGGGTAGTTGAACACCCGGTGGTAGGGGTCGATGACACCGTTTTCGGTGCTGGTGCCGATGGGGGCGCCACCGATGAAATGCGCGGTGAGCGGAATGTTGAAGATCTCGCCCCACGTGCCACCTGCCGTACCGCCGATGTGCTCCGCTGTGCGCAGGTTGGCCTCGTGGCCCGCCGGGATGAACGTCGGGTTCGGCGCGCCGTGGCCCTGCCTCGAGGTGTAGCGGCGGCGGCCGAACAGACCCCGCTTGGTGTAGGTGGTGATGGAGTTGTCGAGGCTTTGCATCACCAGCAGGATCACGGTGCGCTCGCTCCACCGGTAGCCGTTGAGCAGCTTCAGCGTTCGTACCGGATGCCGGCGGGCGAACCGCAGTGCTTGCCGCCACCTCGGCACCTCGGAGGCTCCGTCGGTGGCGATGGTTTGCAGCAGGCTCATGGCGTTGCTGCCCTTGCCGTAGCGCACCGGCTCGATGTGTGTCGTCTCGTCCGGGTGGATCGAGGAAGTGATGGCGACCCCGCGGCTGTAGTCGTTGTCCGGGTCCACCGAGGTGCGGGCCGCTCCGACGATGGCTTCGGAGTTGGTCCTGGTCAGCTCGCCGAGCCGGTCCGAAAGCCGGGGCAACGCACCGGTGTCCCGCATGTGGTGTAGCAGCCGTTGGGTGCCCCAGGTGCCCGCCGCGAGTACGACGTGCCGGGCGGTGAGCGTGCTCCGGAACCTTCGGGCCGTGGTCCCGGTCTTGCGGACGTCCACTTCGAATGTGCCGTCACCGCGTGGTCGAACAGCCGTCACGGTGGTGAGTGGGACGACCTTCGCCCCCGCATGCTCCGCGAGGTAGAGGTAGTTCTTCACCAGGGTGTTCTTCGCGCCGACACGGCAACCGGTCATGCACGAGCCGCATTCGGTGCAGCCGGTTCGGGCTGGTCCTGCACCACCGAAGTAGGGGTCGGCGATCTGCTCGCCCGGCTTGCCGAAGTACACGCCGACCGGTGTGGGGTGGTAGCTGTCGGCTACACCCATGTCGACCGCAACCTTGCGCATCACCCGGTCGACCGGGGTCACGGTTGGGTTGGTGACCACGCCGAGCATTCGGCTCGCCTGGTCGTAGTGCGGGGCGAGTTCGGCCTCCCAGTCTGTGATGTGAGACCACTGGCTGTCGGTGTAGAACGGCCTCAACGGGCGGTAGAGCGTGTTGGCGTAGACCAGCGAGCCGCCCCCCACACCAGCGCCAGCGAGAACCATGACGTCCTTGAGCAGGTGAATGCGCTGGATCCCGTAACAGCCGAGGGCAGGCGCCCACAGGTAACTGCGCAGCTCCCAAGAGGTCTTCGCAAACTCGTCGTCGGAGAATCTGCGGCCGGCCTCCAGCACCGCCACGCGGTAGCCCTTCTCGGTGAGCCGCAGCGCCGCGACGCTTCCTCCAAAGCCGGAACCGACCACGACTACGTCGTAGTCGGGCTCGATGGTGTTACGCGAAGTCACAGGAAAAGCCTAGCCCCGGACAACACTTCTGACCAGAGGTAAGTTACCGCCGAGTTACCCGGGCCCGGGACAACGTTTTGCCCGCGAAACGTGCTCCGCGCGGGACCACGGACCGCGTTTCGCGGGCAAAACGTGGTTCAGGCGCGCACGGTGAGGCCGACTTTCTGAAATTCCTTCAGGTCGGAGTAGCCGGTCTTGGCCAGCGCGCGGCGCAGCGCACCGAAGAGATTCACCACACCCTCGGCATCCGATGCCGGACCGTGCAGCAGGGTCTTGAGGTCCACGTCCTGGTTGGGCACCTGCGCCACTCGCGAGCGGGGCAGCGAAGGGTGGGCCGCGGCCGCCGTCCAGTACAAACCCCTGCCCGGCGCTTCGCTGGAGGCGGCCAGCGGTGCACCGAGCATCACCGCATCCGCACCACAGGCGATCGCCTTCGCGATGTCGCCGCTGCAGTTCACCCCACCATCGGCGAGCACGTGCACATACCTCCCGCCCGTCTCGTCGAGGTAGTCACGCCGCGCGGCGGCGGCATCGATGATCGCGGTCGCCATCGGCACACCGATACCGAGCACCCGGTCGGTGCTCGTCACACCGGTGCTGTGCCCGTGTCCAACGATGACCCCGGCGGCGCCGGTCCGCATGAGATGCATCGCGGTGCGGTAGTCGCTCACGCCGCCCGCGATCACGGGAACGTCGAGGTCGGAGATGAACTGCTTCAGATTCAGCGGATCACCGTCGCGGGCCACGTGCTCCGCGGACACGATGGTCCCCTGCACCACGAGAATCTCGACCCCTGCCGCCAACAGGTCGGGAGTGAGCTCGGCCGCGTGCTGCGGGCTGACCCGCGCGGCCACGGTGACACCAGCTTCACGTACGCCTCGGATCGCTTCGGCAAGCAGGTCCGTGCGGATGGGCGCCGAGTGCAACTCCTGCAGCAGCCCCACGAGTTCGGACCACTCGGCGCCGGACTTCGCGGCGTCGGCGATGCGACCGAGTGCCGCGTCGGCATCGGCATGCCGCGCCCAAAGCCCCTCGGCGTTGAGCACACCGAGACCCCCGAGGTTGCCGATCGACACCGCGGTCTCAGGCGAGACGACCGCGTCCGTCGGGTGGGTCACCAGCGGCAACTCGAAGCGGTAGGCGTCGATTTGCCAACCCGTCGACACCACCTTTGACGAGCGTGTACGCCGCGACGGCACGATGTCGATGTCATCGAGGTCATACGACCGCCGCGCGGTGCGCCCCATGCCGATCTCGACCAGATCCCGCACGTGAAGTCCCTCCTGGAGCGAATACTGCCGGACCATTGTCGGCACCCGACCGAATACGTCCGGCTACCGGGTGGTGTAGTTCGGGGACTCCACGGTCATCGTGACGTCGTGCGGGTGGCTTTCCTTCAGCCCCGCGGACGTGATGCGCACCAACTGCGCACGCTGCAGCTCGGCGACCGTCTGCGCGCCCGCGTATCCCATACCCGAACGCAGGCCTCCCACGAGCTGATGCACGACCCCCGACAACGGGCCACGAAACGGAATGCGACCCTCGATACCTTCCGGTACCAACTTGTCCTCGGAGAGCACGTCGTCCTGGGCGTAGCGGTCCTTGGAGTAGGAGCGCACCTCCCCGCGCGAACGCATCGCGCCGAGCGACCCCATACCCCGGTAGGTCTTGTACTGCTTGCCGTTGACCAGGATCACTTCACCCGGCGCCTCGGCGGTACCCGCGAGCAGGCTGCCGAGCATCACCGACGACGCCCCGGCCGCGATGGCCTTCACGATGTCACCGGAGTACTGGATCCCGCCGTCGCCGATCACCGGGACACCTGCGGGCCTGCACGCCTTGTCGGCCTCGTAGATCGCCGAGATCTGTGGCACGCCCACCCCGGCCACGACCCGAGTGGTGCAGATGGAACCGGGACCGACACCGACCTTCACCGCGTCCGCGCCCGCGTCGACCAATGCCTGCGCTCCGGCACGCGTGGCGACGTTGCCGCCGACCACGTCGACGGTGTCGCCGAGTTCCTTCTTCAGCCTCGCTACCGTCTCCAGCACGGCGCGCGAATGCCCGTGCGCGGTGTCGACCATCAGCACGTCCACACCGGCGTCGGCGAGCGCCATAGCCCGCTGATGGCCGTCGGTGCCGACTCCCACGGCCGCACCGACGAGCAGCCTGCCGTCGGTGTCCTTCGTGGCGTTGGGGTACTGCTCGGTCTTGACGAAGTCCTTGACAGTGATCAGGCCACGCAACTTGCCCGCGCCGTCCACGATCGGCAGCTTCTCGATCTTGTGCCGACGCAGTAGGCCGAGCGCGGCGTCAGCCGTCACCCCGACCTGTGCCGTCACTAACGGGGTGGGGGTCATGACTTCGCTGACGGCCTTGCTGTGGTCCATCTCGAACCGCATGTCCCTGTTGGTGATGATGCCCACGAGCGTGCCCGCGGCGTCGGTGACGGGAACACCGGAGATGCGAAACCGCGCGCACAGGGCGTCGACCTCGGCCAGCGTGTCGTGGGGCGAGCAGGTGACCGGGTCGGTCACCATCCCGGCTTCCGACCGCTTCACGATCTCCACAGCCTGCGCCTGCTCCTCGATGGGCATGTTGCGTTGCAGCACGCCCATCCCTCCCTGGCGGGCCATCGCGATGGCCATACGTGCCTCGGTGACCGTGTCCATGGCCGCCGACAACAGCGGTACGCGCAACACGACATTGCGTGACAGCCGGGTACTGGTGTCCACCGTGCTCGGAATCACATCCGATTCGGCGGGAAGCAGCAGCACATCGTCGAATGTCAGCCCGACCATCGCGAACTTCTCTCCAGCCTGGGCTGTCGCCTCCTCCTCGGAACGGAGCAGGTCGGCGGAGGTGATGTCGCTCGTCATGAGTTACGGCTGACCTTCCTCGACTGATGAACCAACGGGGGGTTTTGCAGACCTGTTAGCGATGGTATCTGGACGTACCCGGGGGCCCGCCCGGTACCGTGCAGGCCGTGCCGCACGATCTGTTGCCCCCAGACCCGTTCGCCGACGACCCGAACGACCCGGCCAAGGAGATCGCGGCCATCGACGAGCCCTCGGGCGAGCCGATGAGCCCGGACGAGCGTTCGGAGCTGC
This sequence comes from Saccharomonospora amisosensis, assembly GCF_011761185.1. Lineage (NCBI taxonomy): Bacteria > Bacillati > Actinomycetota > Actinomycetes > Pseudonocardiales > Pseudonocardiaceae > Saccharomonospora > Saccharomonospora amisosensis. The sequence goes on from NZ_JAAOYM010000001.1 coordinate 4,607,280, forward strand.
TCGCGGATCTCTCGGACCTCGCTGTCTACCAGGCGCTGCTGGAGCCACGTGGTATCCGAGGAATCGTCGTGGACTGCGGCGAATGCGACCAGCCTCACTATCACGACTGGCACCTACTGCGCGCGAGTCTGGAACAACTGCTCGCCGACGGGCAGATGCGCCCGCATGAGCCCGCATACGACCCCAACCCGGCCGACTATGTGAGCTGGGACTACTGCCGAGGGTTCGCTGACGGCATCACGGCCACCGAAAGCGCCTACTGAACCTCAAGACGAAGGGCGAGCGCGGCGAGTCGCCGCGCCACCCTTCCGCACTGTCGTCAACTGGTTGGATCGGCGAACTCCACCGAAGCCCCGTAACCGGGGCTTCGTCCCGACTCACTGCCGGTGCTGTCGTCGGTGGACGAACTCGGCGAAGTGGGCGTGGTGGAACTCGGCGGTGCGGTGGTGGAACTCGTGGAGGTACTGTCCGGCTCGGCCGGAAGCGGCTCCACCTGCGGTGACGTCGGCGTGGTCGGCGATGAGTCGGTAGAACTGGACGTGCTGTCGCTCGTAGTAGTCGGGCTGGTGCTGGTGTTGCGGTCTTCCTGAGGCTCTTCCAGCTGAGCCAGCAGCTCGGTGTGACGTGCCTTGAGCTGAACCAGCTCCTCCTCTGCAGTCACCTGTTGCAGCGTGCGCTCAGCCTGTTGCAGTGCCCTGCGGGCGTCGTCGTAGCGCTCCTGCGCGATGGCGAGATAGGCCTTTTGCAGATCCGTACGCACCGATGCCGCGGCCTCCACCGAACGGGCGTGGTCGGCGTAGAGCACCTTGCTCAGGCCCCAGAGTGTGTCGCCGGGTTGGGCGTCGCGAGCGGCCAGGGCTGTGCCCGTGAACCCGATGGCGAGCACCGCCGCGGCCGCGGCGACGGGTACGAGCATGCGTCTGCGCACACGAGCGCCCTTGCGTCTAGCAAGCGAGGCGGTTCTTACCGCGGTGGTGGCGGCGGGCACATCGACGAGTTCCGGGATGGGCTCGCTGTCGATGTCGCGCCGCCATGCCAGCAACAACGCGTTGAGCTCGTGATCTCCGAACTCGTCCGCGACACGGGGGTCGGAGCCGCCGAGAGCGTCCAGCAACGCATCATCGGCCTGGATAGCGGAAAGCTCCGACGCCGAAGCCGCCGACTCGTGGCCGGAAGGGCCGTGCTGCCGCCGCGAGGGCACCGACCCGTCCGCAGGGCCGGACCCGGTGTTCGGCCCGTTCGCGTCGCCGTTGAGCTCGTGCTCGTGGTTGTCGTCGTCGCGTTCCGCCACTCAGACCACCTCCTCAGCGGCCAGTGCCTTGCGTAGTCGCGCCAGGGCACGATGCTGGGCGACCCTGACCGCGCCGGGCGTCGAACCCACGGCCTCGGCGGTCTCTTCAGCGGAAAGACCGACGACCACACGCAACACCACGATCTCGCGTTGTTTCTCCGGCAGGACCTGCAGCAACTGCGACATCCGTTCGTTCAGCTCGCCCTGTAGAGCCCGCTGTTCGGGGCCGACACCGCCTTCGATCTCGTCCGGGAGCTCCGCGACAGGTTCTGCCCGGTTCCGAGCGGCCGCGCGGTGCGCGTCGGCCACCTTGTGTTGGGCGATTCCGTAGACGAAAGCCAGGAAAGGGCGGCCTTGATCACGGTACGAGGGCAATGCCGTGAGCACCGCGAGACACACCTCCTGGGCTACGTCGTCCGCCGAGGCGAACGAGCGTTCCTGCCTGCCTACCCTGGCACGGCAATACCGCACCACAAGAGGACGGATAGCGGCCAGCAGCCGCTCGACTGCTTGAGGATCACCCTCGACAGCGGCGGCGACTGATTCGTCTAGTCCATCCCCCACAGTGGCCATCGCAGACAACAGTCCCGGTGTTACGTCAGGCGTGCAAAGAAGCCGACGCGCGAAACGCGAGTCCCTCACGCCGGTGACAACTACCGTACCTTCCGGCACCGCGCTTTTCGTTCACGGTCGACCCTTGGCGCCTCCTGCACCTCGCAAGCTGCGAAGATGCGACCGTATCAGCCTTTGTCCAGGCTTCAACAACGTCGCGCCTGGTGGGCGTCAGACGGTAGCGACACGAGCACGCCACACCGGTCTCACCGATGTGGCGTGCCACTTTGGAGGGGATACGAGTTCCGGCCGTACGCCCGAGGGCCTCAGGATACGAGCCCACGGCGGAAGCCGTGTGCGACTGCCTGCGCGCGGTCGCGGACGCCGAGCTTGCGGAACAGCCGTCGCGCGTGCGTCTTGACCGTGTCCTCGGACAGGTAGAGTTCACGACCGATCTGTCCGTTGCTCTTGCCCTGGCTCATGCCGCGCAGCACCTGCAGCTCGCGCTCAGTCAGCTGCACACCGGGATCGGAGGGCTGCCGCGGGGCGGGTACCGAGGTGCTGGCGAGCGTGTGGGCCAGCGCGGCCACCAACTCGGGACGGGAGGCGTCCCAACGGAGGTAGCCACGCGCACCACCCGCGATGGCCGCGGCGATACTGCCCGCGTCGTCGGGGGCGCCGAACACGATCACGTTGGCCTGCGGGTTGGCCGACACGAGCCTGCGAGTGGCTTCCACACCGGTGGGAACAGCGCGCTGCGTGCCCACGAGCACCACGTCGACCGGCTGCCGGGAATACCTGGCAAGCAACTCGTCACCGTGCGCTACACAGTCGATACGACTGACGCCGGAAACGGCGGACATCACGCGGGTCAGCCCTTCGCGAACACTGCGTCGGTCGTCGCAAATCAAGACCGTCGTCACGGGGTTTCCTTCCTGCAGCCGGGTGACATTCCATATCCCCTATCGGACGCTTTAGGTTCCACCTTGACACGATCTGGTGGCTTTTTTTGGAGAAACCCTCGCCCGGATGTCGGTATGGGCGATGTGCCGCAGGTAACAGCCTAGATCGGGACCCATGGCGAGCGAAATGCCAACCGCTTTCCGGTCGGGTCGGCGGCCGGTAACAGAGCGTGTAACTCACGGGTAACCCTGGATCGATTCCATTCGGCCGTGGCGGGATCCAGGTCGGCGGCCAACAATCTGGCGGGCCACGTCAGCGAGCGAAGCTCCCAGTTGTCCGCCGCGTCCAGCGCGGAGCCGACGAGAGCGCCCGCACGCTGGCGGGCGCCCGGGTCGCCGGTGGCCGCCAGCGCGGCCGCCAGCACGAGTTGGGACTTCACCAAATGCCGAGCGGCGCCCCGCTGCCGTGACAGCCCCACAGCACGTTTCGCGGGCAAAACGGCATCCCCGGCCAAGCCACGGGCCAACGAGAGTTCCGCTGTGACCCAGCACGTCCGCACTTCGGCACGCCACCCCGCGCGCGGCGACAGCGCCTGCTCCAGTAGCCGCTGCGCCGCACCGAACCTGCCGAGGGCGAGGTTGTCCGCCGCGAGCCCCAGGAACGCGTCGGCGAGCGCGCCCGCCGGATCGAGGCCGTCCTCGTCGGCGTCTCCGGTGGCCACGGCCGCCCGCGCAAGGGCCGCACCGTCGAACGGTAGGGCGGCGGCGTGCCCGCCCAACTGGCGGCGGTGCGAGGCGAACGTCGCTCCCGCGAGCGCGGCCGACAGTGGGTCCCTGCCCCTGATGAGCGGCTGCAGTAGCGTCGTCGCCGCCGCATAGCGACCGCGCGCGCCAAGCAGCACTGCCGCCAACCACTGGGATCGCGGCGTCGTGGCGGCGGTCAACGCTCGGTCGGTGATCGCGGGTGCGTCGCCGAACGCGGCGTGGCGCAACACTGCTTCGCTCACAGGCACGGGTCCATCGTCGTCGAGTGCAACCGGGTGATGGGCGCGGGCCTCGGATCCACGGCGAGTGAGGATCGAACGAAGCACCCACTATTCCCATGTAGATCAATATCCGCGGCCGGAAAACGAAGATCAAAAAGGGCTCCGTTCAGCTATCGGACCTCCCACGGTTGGGTGAGACCACTAACGGCTGAATTGATCCCAAGCCCTTGAACAACAGTTCTCGCACTTCTAGCGTTACGGCCGTTGCACCAAATGGAGTAGTCGCACAGGTACAACTGCATGAATCCGGCCGCGTGGGGTCGGATATCGGAGGCGGTCAACGATGGCAGACACGCGCAGACTCCCTGGCCCGAACGCGGATGTTTGGGACTGGCAACTGGAGGGGGCATGCAGGGGGATGGACAGCGGTTCTTTCTTTCACCCTGACGGGGAAAGGGGGCCGGCGAGAGCAAGGCGGGAGGCACGGGCCAAGGCGATCTGCCATACATGCCCTGTGCTGCGGATTTGTCGGGAACACGCGCTCGCGGTGCACGAGCCGTACGGCATCTGGGGCGGCCTTTCGGAATCGGAACGGGAGACGATCATCAGGTCGCAGAAGCGTGCGTTGACCCTGACAGGACACTAGGCACACCTACCGAAACGGAGGGCACCCGTGGGGGGATGCCCTCCGTTTCTCATTTGCCTGCTCGCGCGCCCTGAAACCACGGTTAGCCCGCGAAACGCACTCGGCGAACGATGGGCCGAAACGGCAGGGGCGGCACCCGCTCGGCGGGTGCCGCCCCTGCCGTTTCGGTGGCTGTAAGCGCGGCAGGCACTCAGTGGGAGTGGCCGTGCCCGTTTCCGGCGCCGTTGCCCTCTTCCTCCTCCGGCTTGTCCACCACGGAGCTCTCCGTGGTGAGCACGAGCCGCGCGATGGAAGCGGCGTTGGCGACAGCGGAGCGTGTCACCTTCACTGGGTCCACGATGCCCGCCGCCAGCAGGTCGGTGAGCTCACCGGTGGCGGCGTTGAAGCCCTGCCCCCAGCTCTGCTCCTGAACCTTGGACACGATGACGGGGCCCTCGTGGCCCGCGTTGTTGGCGATCCACCGCAACGGCGCGACCAGCGCCTCGCGGACGATCTTCACGCCGGTCGCCTCGTCGCCGCTGAGGCCGAGCCCGCTCTCCAGCTCCTTGGCCGCGTGCACTAGTGCGGAACCGCCGCCGGGCACGATGCCTTCCTCGACGGCCGCCTTGGTAGAGGCGACGGCGTCCTCGATACGGTGCTTGCGCTCGTTGAGTTCGGTCTCGGTAGCCGCACCAACCTTGATGACCGCCACCCCGCCGCCGAGCTTGGCGAGGCGCTCCTGCAGCTTCTCCCTGTCCCAGTCGGAGTCGGTAGTCTCGATCTCCTTGCGGATCTGGGCGATGCGTGCGTCGATGTCGGCCTTGGTGCCCGCGCCATCAACGATCGTGGTGGTGTCCTTGGTGACCTCGATACGCCGGGCCTTGCCCAGCACGTCGATCCCCACCTCCGACAGTTTCAGGCCCACCTCACCGGACACGACCTGGGCGCCGGTGACGACGGCGAGGTCATCGAGGAACGCCTTACGGCGGTCACCGAAGAACGGTGCCTTGACCGCCACGGCGGTGATCGTCTTGCGCAGCGCGTTGACCACCAGAGTCGAAAGCGCCTCGCCCTCGACATCCTCGGCGATGATCAGCAGCGGCTTCTTGGCCTCCGCCACCTTCTCCAGCAGCGGGAGCAGGTCGGCCAGCGCCGAGATCTTCTCCCGGTGCAGCAGCACGTAGGCGTCCTCGATGATCGCCCGCTGCTCCTCCGCGTTGGTCGCGAAGTGCGCCGAGATGAAGCCCTTGTCGAACTGCACACCCTCGGTGATCGACAGCTCGGTGGCCAGCGTGGAGGACTCCTCCACGGTGATCACACCGTCCTCGCCGACCTTCTCCACGGCCTCACCCAGCAACGCGCCGATGTTGGCGTCGCGCGAGGTGACGGTGCCCACCTGGGCGATGTTGTCCCGGCCCTTGACCGGCGTCGCCTTGTCCTTGAGCACCTCGATGATCTTGTCGGCCGCGGCCTCGATGCCCTTGCCGAGCGCTGTCGGGTTGGCGCCGGCAGCGACGTTGCGCAGCCCGACGGACACCAGCGCCTGGGCGAGCACGGTCGCCGTTGTGGTGCCGTCCCCTGCGACGTCGTTGGTCTTCGTCGCGACGTTCTTCGCCAGTTGCGCGCCGAGGTTCTCGAACGGGTCGTCCAGCTCGATCTCGCGCGCGACCGTGACGCCGTCGAGCGTGATCGTGGGGCCGCCGAACTTCTTGTCCAGCACGACGTGCCTACCGCGCGGCCCGAGGGTCACCTTGACCGCGTCGGCGAGCTTGTCGACGCCACGTTCGAGCGCTCTACGAGCGTCCTCGTCGAAGTTGATCTGCTTTGGCATTGCGAACCCTCTCTCCGTACACGCGAAACGCCCCGGCCCCCGGCTTGAGCGGGGCCCGGGGCGTTATCGCGTACGCAGGTCGTCAGTTGATGACGGCCAGCACATCGCGGGCGGACAGGATCAAGTAGTCCTCGCCGTTGTACTTGACCTCGGTGCCGCCGTACTTGGAGTAGATGACGACGTCGCCTTCCTTGACGTCCATCGGGACGCGGTTGCCCTTGTCGTCGATGCGGCCCGGGCCGACGGCCAGGACCTTGCCCTCCTGGGGCTTTTCCTTCGCGGTGTCGGGGATGACGAGGCCGGACGCCGTCGTCTCCTCGGCCTCGCTCGTCTGGACAACGATCTTGTCCTCGAGCGGCTTGATGTTCACGCTCACCGGATTGACCTCCACGGGTCCGTCGAAAGCGTTGGCAGGTACCTAGTTGGGTACGGCTCCTACCACCCCGCCGTCGCGGGTGCCGGGGCGTGTGTGGTGCCGTGCGATTAGCACTCTACTGACTTGAGTGCTAGCCGCGCAACCAGGGGCGACATCGGGCGATTCGCACCCACCCAACGTTCATCGACTGCTCACTCGCAGGGGCAGCAACTGTCATCCTGCCAATGCAGGCTGTGCGGGTTCTGGCTGGTAGGCACCACGTTGGGAGTCAATCCGTGCCCGCATCAGGTGAAAATGAGTCCTTCACGTCAACACGTCGTCATGTACTCGTAGGAGGGGCCGCGGTCGGGGCCGCAGCGCTCACCACGACCCTGCCGAGCACCGTCGCGGCAGCCGCACCGTCTCCGGTGCGCTCCGGACCCCATGGCGGGGACCCCTTCACCCTCGGCGTCGCATCCGGCGAGCCCGACAACCACAGCGTGGTGTTGTGGACTCGCCTCGCCCGCGACCCGCTGGCCGAGGACGGGCTCGGTGGGATGGGATCACGCACCGTCGAGGTCGACTGGGAAATCGCGCGCGACGAGCGGTTCCGGCACATCGTGCGCCGCGGCCGGGAGCGCACCGGTCCCGACGCAGGCTTCGCGGTGCACGCCGAGGTCGCGGGACTGGCGCCCGGCCGCGAGTACTTCTACCGGTTCCGCCACGGCCGCCACGTCTCCCGGCCTGGCCGGACCCGCACCGCGCCACCGGTCGGTGTTCTCGGCTCCGGGCTCACGATGAGCTTCGCCTCCTGCTCGCAGTTCGAGCACGGCTACTTCACCGCCTACCGGTACCTCGCCGCAGACGAGCCCGACCTGGTGCTGCACCTGGGCGACTACATCTACGAGTACAGGCCGCAGGTCTACATCTCTCCCGACGGCAACGTTCGTGATCATGCCGGCCCGGAGACCGAGACCCTGGCCAACTACCGGCAGCGCTACGGGCAGTACCGGACCGACGCCGACCTGCAGGCAGCACACGCCATCGCCCCGTGGCTGGTCGTGCCTGACGACCACGAAGTGGACAACAACTGGGCGGGCGACATCTACGAGAAGCCGAACATCCCGCAACCCGACTTCCTGCAGCGCAGGGCGAACGCCTTCCGGGCGTACTACGAGAACATGCCGCTGCGCCGCCGCAACATGCCGCAGGGCTCCAACATCCGCCTCTACCGCTCGGTCGCGTGGGGCTCACTCGCCAACTTCCACATGCTCGACACCAGGCAGTACCGCGACGACCAGGCCTGCCGCGACGGCTGGAAGGTTTGCGAGGACTCCGCCGATCCCGCGAGGACGATCACGGGTGCCGACCAGGAGGCCTGGCTGCTCGAGCAGTTCCGCCGGTCACGCGCTCGCTGGGACGTGCTGGGTCAGCAGGTGTTCTTCGCCCGTAGGGTCAGTGGCTCCGGGGCCAACAGCATGGACGCCTGGGACGGTTACAAGGGTTCCCAGGAGCGCATCGCCGAAGGCTGGCTTGAGGCGGGCGTGCGCAACCCCGTGGTACTCACCGGCGACGTGCACACCCACTGGGCGAACGAGTTGAAGGAGAACTACGCCGACCCTGACAGCCGGGTGATCGGCACCGAGCTGGTGACCAGTTCCATCAGCTCGGGTGGCAACGGCGCCGACTCCGACCCTGCCGACGACCCCAACCTGCGACGCAACCCGCACATCAAGTTCCGCAACGCCCAGCGCGGTTATGTGCGCACGCGGATCACCCGCGACGAGCTGCGGGCCGACTTCCGAGTGGTGGAGCGCGTCACCGAGCCAGGTGCGCCTGCGCGTACGCGGGCGTCCTTCGTGATCGCCGACCGTCACCCCGGGCTTTCGGAGGTACAGCCCGGTTGATCACAGGGACACGGTGCTGACCGGCAACGCCGGGTTGGCGGAGAGGTCCATGGCGCTCGGCGCGCAACCAGCCGCGACCACGTGCGCGCCGAGCGCCGCGATCATCGCCCCGTTGTCGGTACACAGCCGGGGCCGGGGTACGCGAAGCTCGATGCCCGCCTCGGCGCACCGCTGCCTGGCCAGCGCCGAAAGGCGGGAGTTCGCAGCCACCCCGCCGGAGATGACAAGCGTTCCGATGCCGGACTCGGTCGCCGCCCGCACCGCTTTCGCCGTGAGCACGTCCGCGACCGCCTCCTGGAACGACGCGGCCACGTCAGCGACCGGCACCTGCTCACCACGCGACTCCGCGGCTTCGACCCACCGCGCCACCGCGGTCTTCAACCCGGAGAAGGAGAAATCGAACTTCGCGTCACGGGGGCCTGTCATGCCGCGCGGGAACGTGATGGCCTGCGCATCACCGCTCTTCGCCGCCTTGTCGATGGGCGGGCCGCCGGGATAGGGCAGCCCCAGAAGCCTCGCCACCTTGTCGTAGGCCTCGCCTGCCGCGTCGTCGACGGTCGAGCCGATTTCGGTGATCTTCGAAGCGATGTGGTCAACCCGCAGCAGCTGGGTGTGGCCACCGGAGACGAGCAACGCCAGGCACGGCGAAGGCAGTGGCCCGTGCTCCAACGTGTCGACAGCGATGTGGCCCGCGAGGTGGTTGACGCCGTACAGCGGCACGTCAAGCGCCGCCGCGTACGCCTTGGCCGCTGCAACGCCAACCAGTAGCGCACCGGCGAGCCCCGGTCCGACCGTAACGGCGACCGCGTCCACGTCCGACAGTTCCAGCCCAGCACTTTGGAAAGCGCGACGAACGGTCGGCGCCATCGCCTCGAGGTGAGCTCTGCTGGCCACCTCCGGTACCACACCGCCGAAGCGGGCATGCTCCTCCACACTGGAGGCAACCTCGTCGGCGAGCAGTTCCACGGTGCCGTCGTCGTGCAGCCGCACGAGACCGACACCCGTCTCGTCGCAAGAAGTCTCGACTCCCATGATGATCGATGGCATCACCCTGCCACCTCCTGTGTGCCACGGGCCTGCCGCATCATCGTGTAGGCGTCGGCGCCCGAGGGCTGGTAGTAGCGTTTGCGCAGGCCGATCCGGCTGAAGCCGTGTCGCTCGTACAGCCTGATGGCCGAGTCGTTGTCGGTGCGGACCTCGAGGGTCACCAGTGCGTGCAGCTCATCGGCCCTCGCCAGCAGCGCACGCAGCAGCGCGGTGCCGATGCCCTGCCCCTGGAAGTCGGGATGCACGCCGATGGTGTGCACGCTGGCCTCCCAGTCCCCCGGTGTGCCCACCATCGCCAGGCCCGCGTATCCGGCGAGTTGGTCGTCATCGGTGAGCGCGGCCAGGTAGAAGCCACCCGCCTGCAGTTCGGCGTGGAAGGCGCTCGCGCTCCACGGTGAGTCACCGGAGAACAGGATCCGCTCCAGCTCGACACAGCGGCGGATGTGCTTGCCGCGCAGCGGCTCGAGCCTCACGGCACGGTCACCCGCTTTCGCGCGCCGGGCTGCGCGACGTCCGGCCTGCGCAGGTAGAGCGGGGTCAACGGTGCGGCGGGCTGATCGTTGAGTAGCGCTTCGCGCGCTGCCCGAACCAGGCCACGTGGGCTGGGGTGAGCGTGTTCGACGCGTTCGGTGAGGGAGGCGTCGAGGTCGGCAGGCCGGTCGACGTGCGGACCGTCGGTGCGGGTGCCCGCTCCGTCGTAGGCCGCCCAGTACACCTCGCGGCGCCGCGCGTCGGTGATGACGAGGAAAGGGGCACCGGCGTCAATCCCCGCGGCTATAGCGTCGAGGCTGCAGACCGGGTAGGCGGGGATGTTCAGAGCGTGCGAGAGGGCGGTGGCGGTGACAATGCCCGCTCGGAGCCCGGTGTAGGGCCCGGGCCCCACCCCGCACACGATGGCGTCGAGTTGGTCGAGGCTCGTCCCGGCATCGCGGACGGCGTCCATGACGTGCGGGGTGAGCAACTCGCCGTGCGCGCGGGCATCGACCGTGACCCGCTCGGCGAGCACGGTCAGCCTCCCCGTGCGCACGTCGACGACCCCGGCGGTGACCGCGGGTGTCGCGGTGTCGATGGCGAGTACAAGCACCCTTCGAGCCTACGACCGACCGGTGAACGACCGCCGAGCACCTGCCGTGGCCGCGACCACGTTTAGCGGGCAAACCGCTGTACTTGCGCACGCTAAGCAATGCGGGTCCCAGGTCGGCTACGGGCCCCAACCACGGTTAGCCCGCTAAACGCGGTTCGGGCGGTGCACCGGGCGTGCGGTCGGCCCGCCGTGGTGTGCGGGCATCATGGTCGCGGCGGCCCGTTCGTGGCGCGGGTCGCGCCCAACACTGTCGGGCTCCGGAGAACAATCGAAGGACAAGGAGACCGGTGACCGTGCTCTTTCCCGCTTTGCAGTCGGCGACCACCAAGGAAGCGCTGCGCTTCGGTGACAGGACACTGACCTACGCCGACCTCGCCCTGGTGGCGGGCGCACTTGCTCACCGACTGCGCCGGTTGGACCACGATCGGCCACGGGTCGCCATCTGGGCGACCGCGAGCCTGGAGACCAGCGTGGCGACCGTGGCGGCACTGCTCGCGGGTGTGCCCGCCGTGCCGATCAATCCGAAAGCGGGCGAGCGGGAACTGGCACACATCGTCTCCGACAGCACGCCTGCCCTGGTGTTGGCGCCACCGGGTACGGACCTGCCTTCGGAGTTGCACCGCGTCGCCCGCGAAGACGTCAGCATCGAGGGTGGCGCAGGTGACCTCCCGCCGGAGGTCGAGAGCGAGACACCCGCATTGATCGTGTACACCTCGGGCACCACTGGTCCGCCGAAGGGAGTCGTGCTGCCACGCAGGGCCATCGCCAGCACGCTCGACGCCCTAGAGGACGCGTGGCAATGGACGGCCGACGACGTGCTGGTGCACGCGCTGCCGTTGTTCCACGTACACGGCTTGATCCTCGCGATCCTCGGCCCGCTTCGCCGCGGTGGCACCGTGCACCACATCGGCCGGTTCTCCACCCAGCAGATCGCCAGGGAACTCACCGGCGAGGCCACCATGATGTTCGGCGTTCCAACGATGTATCACCGCATCGCTTCGGAAGTCGCCACCGACCACACGCTGGCGAACGCTTTGCGCGACGCCCGACTGCTGGTATCCGGATCAGCGGCCCTTCCGATGCGCGATCACCAACTCATCACCGAAGCCACCGGGCAACAGGTCGTCGAACGCTACGGCATGACCGAGACACTCATGAACACCAGCGTGCGGGCCGACGGGCCGCGCAAACCAGGAACCGTCGGACCGCCACTGCGTGGTGTCGAACTGCGGTTGATCGACGAAGACGGCAACACGGTCGAGCTCGGTGACACGGAGACCGTCGGCGAAATCCAGGTACGCGGGCCCAACCTGTTCACCGGATACCTGAACCGACCCGACGCGACCGCGGAGGCCTTCGACGGCGACTGGTTCCGCACCGGCGACATGGCCACCCGCGATACCGATGGTTACGTGCGCATCGTCGGGCGGAAGGCCACCGACCTCATCAAGAGCGGCGGATACAAGATCGGCGCGGGCGAGATCGAGAACGCGCTGCTCGAACACCCCGGCGTCGCCGAGGTCGCCGTCACCGGTGAGCCGGACCCCGACCTCGGTGAACGCATCGTTGCCTGGGTCGTGCCCAGCGACGAGCCCGCGGTGAAGGAGACCGAACTGGTCGACCACGTCGCCAAGCTGCTTTCGCCGCACAAACGTCCCCGCGCAGTGCGGTTCCTCGGCGCGCTACCACGCAATCACATGGGCAAGGTCATGAAGCGAGCCCTCGATACTTGACAGCGCACACGCGATGCTCACCGTTGCAGTTCGGAGCCAGGCAGAGTCGGCACCGGCTCACCACGGTTAGCCCGCTAACCGCGCACCCCCGACACCCGGCGAACCACGGTTAGCCCGCTAACCGTGCTTGTGGTGCCCGCTCGGTCCAGTCGCCATGGGGTTCGAGGCTGACGACCCGGACGTCGTCAGGTCGGCGGCCGAGACGCACCACGAGGTAATCCTCCGAGAGGCGTTCGGCCAGCCCCTCTCCCCACTCCACCACGATCGCCGCTTCCTCGAGATCGGTGTCCAGGTCGAGGTCGTCGAGTTGGGAAAGGTCGTCACCGAGCCGGTAGGCGTCGACATGCACGAGAGGTACGCCCGGATCACCAGCCGGGTGCACACGAGCGAGCACGAAAGTCGGCGAGCTGACGCGGCCGGAAACCCCCATCCCCTCCGCGATCCCCCTTGCCATTGTCGTCTTGCCCGCTCCGAGTGGTCCTGCGAGTAGCACCAGGTCGCCCGCTCGAAGCAGGCGTCCCAATGAACGTCCGAACTGGACCGTGTCCTCGGGCGAGGGTAGCTCGAAACTCACCTGCGCCACCAGAAGATCCTCCGCGTCGATCTCTTGCTTCGCGCACCCGAGCACGACCGAAGCAACTGCCGGAGATGGTCGTTGACCAGCTCCGGTCGCTCCAGGTGCACCATATGTCCCGCGTCCATGACCCGCACGAGCCTCGCCTGCGGTAGCTCGGCGGCCATGCGCTCAGCGTGCGAGAACGGCGTAATCCGGTCGGCATCGGCGCCAACGACCAGCACCTGCGCGTGCCTCAGCCCCGCGAGCGCGGCATAACGGTTGTGGCTGCCGAGCGTCTCGGCGAAGCTGACCAACTGCCGCACCGGGGATACCCGCAGCATCTCCTGCATGAAGTCGACCAGCTCCGTGCTGACATTCCCCTTGCCGAACGCCAGCCTGCGGACCGCGTGCCTGGTGAGCTGACCGCCCGCCGCACGGACGAACTCAACAAGCCCGGGCTGCCAGCCCGCCAGTTCACCGACCCCACGGGTGACCGGGTTGTACTTGGACAGCAGCGACCTGCCAAGGCCGTGGCTGCCAACCTCCCCCGCAGCGGTCGCGATCAGCGCGACGCCGCGAACGCGTTCGGAGAACAGTTCCGGGTGCTTCTGTGCCAGCTCCATGATCACCATGCCACCCATGGAGTGGCCTGCAAGCACCAGCGCTCCGTCAGGCGCCACGGCACGGATGACCGCGTGCAGGTCGTCGGCGAGTTGTTCGATGGTGCTCGTCCGCGCGTCCGACGGCGCCGACTGCCCATGTCCTCTGTGGTCGTAGTAGACCTGACGCACCCTAGGCGACCGCAGTGAGGCGAAGTCCCTCCGCTGGAACCGCCAACTTCGCCGCGACAAGGCAAAGCCGTGCACACCGACCACGGTCACCACTGCGCCCTTGCCGCTGGGTGGATCGACCTCTTCCACAGCCAACGGTGCGCCGTCGTCGGCCGCGACGGTGGAGACGCGGCAGGCAGGTTCGGCCAGCGTCAGCTCTTCGGCTCGTGTTTCCTCCCCCGTGCTCATCGCTGCCCGACCTCCCCCACGTAGCGGCGGCTCACCCTCGGCCGGTACATCCCGGTGACGATCTCGTAGTCGATCGTGCCGATGGTTTCCGCCCACTCGGTGGCTGTGGGTTCGCCCGCCTCACCGGTTCCGAACAGCACCACCTCGGCGCCCAGCGGCGGTTCGTCGTCGCCGCAGTCGACCACCAACTGGTCCATGCACACCCTGCCGACCACGGGCCTGCGACTTCCGGCGAGCCAAACCTTCATCCGGCCGGAGAGGGTTCGTGGTACGCCGTCGGCATAGCCGACCGGAACGAGTGCCAGTGTGGTGTCCCTGCGGGCGGTCCAGGTATGTCCGTATGAGACGGATTCCCCCGCCTCGATCCGCTTGGTGAGCACGACGCTCGAACGGAAGGTCATCGCTGGCCGTAGTCGCTCGGGTTGCGCGACCGGGTTGAGTCCGTACACGGCGATACCGGGCCGCACGATGTCGAAATGCAGGTCGGACCTGGTGAGTGTGGCCGCAGAGTTGGCAAGGTGTCGCAGTGGCCGCAGCCCGGCGTCGCGGGCGACGGCATAGGCGGCCGCGAACCGCTTCGCCTGCATGTCGATGGATGGGTGCCCGGGCTCGTCGGCGCAGGCCAGATGCGACCAGATCGCGACGACTTCCACATCCGGTTCAGCCGCCGCCGCCTTCACCAACTCCGGCCACGCGTACGCGGGGCACCCGTTGCGGGAAAGGCCGGTGTCAATTTTCAGGTGCACGCGGGCGGTACGTCCAGCTCTTCCTGCCGCATCGGCCACCCGCGCGAGTTCATGAGCGGAGCTCACCGACAGATCGATGTCGTTCTCGATGCCAGGAGTGAAGTCCACGCCCGTGGTGTCGAGCCAACTCAACAGCCGTACCGTGATGCCCGCGTCGCGTAGGTCGAGCGCTTCGGCCAGGGATGCCGTGCCGAGCCAACTCGCACCGGCCTCAACCGCCGCACGGGCCACCGACACGGCGCCGTGGCCGTACCCGTCCGCCTTCACCACCGCCATCGTCTCGGCACCGGACTCGGCCGCGCGCGCGGCGAGCAGGCCGAGGTTGTGCCTGATCGCCGACAGGTCGATCAGCACCTCGGCACGGGGCGGTTGCGCTGCGCTCATGATGTGGGAATTTTCCCATAGCGCGTTCAGACGTCGTGCGCGCGTGCTCTCGCCGCGGCGTGCCGCCGCCTGATGCGCTCCCCTTCGTCGATGTCCTCAGCTGTGGGTTCGGTCAGCCGCGACACGGTGTCGGCCCGCCACTGCGGTGGCTGGTCGGTACCCGCCAGCGCCCACGCAGCCTGCCGGGCCGCGCCGATCGCGACGTGCTCGGCGGGCGGCGGGACGGCGACCGGGACACCGAAGACGATCGGCGCGACGGCACGGACGCTCTCCGACTGCGCGGCGCCCCCGATGAGCAGCACTCTGCGCACGGTGATGCCCTGCGCACGCACGGCTTCCAGTCCGGCCGCGAGGCCGCACAACATGCCTTCGACCGCGGCACGCGCCAAGTTCTGCGCTGTCATGTTCGCCCTGCGCAGCCCGTACAGCGAGCCGGCGGCATCGGGCAGGTTGGGGGTGCGCTCACCGTCGAGGTAGGGCAGCAGGGTTAGCCCATCGGCGCCCGGTGGTGCGCTCAGTGCGAGCTTGTCGAACTCGGCGAGGTCCACACCCAGCATGGTGGAGGTCGCGGTGAGCACGCGTGCGGCATTAAGCGTGCAGGCCAGCGGCAGGAAGCGGCCCGTGGCGTCGGCGAACCCGGCGACGATGCCGGTGGGATCGGCGGCGGGTGTCTCGCTGACTCCGAACACGGTGCCGCTCGTACCCAGCGACACCACGACGTCGCCGTCCGCGGCCTCCAGCGCGAACGCGGCCGCCATGTTGTCACCGGTGCCCGCGGATACCAACCTGCCGTCGCGGGTGTAGCCAGCCGGCTCCGCAGGCTGCAGGACCTTCGGTAGCGCAGGGTCACGGCCACCGAAGGCGCGGTGCAAGATGTCGGTGCGGTAAGCGCGTTTCGCGGGCGAAAAGTAGCCGGTGCCGGATGCATCACCACGGTCGGTAACCGGTTCACCACCAATGAGCCGCCAGGTCAGCCAATCGTGCGGGAGCATGACCCGCGCCACGCGATCGGCAAGCTCGGGTTCGTGCTCGGCGAGCCAACGCAGCTTCGTGACGGTGAAGCTGGCCACCGGCACCGAGCCAACGGCCTCGGCCCACGCCTGCCCGCCGCCGAGTTCCTCGGTGAGGTCGGCGGCCGCTTTGGCCGAACGGGTGTCGTTCCACAGCAACGCGGGTCGCACAACATCGCCGCGCTCGTCGACGGTCACCATGCCGTGCTGCTGCCCGGCCACGCCGATGGCGGACACGCCGTCCAGCAACCCGCCGCTGGCGGAGCCGAACGCATCCCACCACGCTCGCGGGTCCACCTCCGTGGCGTCGGGGTGCTCGGCCCGGCCGGTGCGAACCACCTCGCCGGTGCGCGCGTCGCACACCATCACCTTGGTCGATTGGGTGGAGGAATCGACCCCAGCGACCAACACTTCGTCGTTGCCGTGCATCTCACCCAGCTTCCTTACCCGCTGCGAAGCGAGTTCGTGCCGCAACCGCCGCCGGACATGACGTCCGCACCGGTCGTTCGCCGGCCGTGACTCTGCGACCTCTGCGACTTCTGCGACCTCTGCCACTTCGAGAGCTTGCCGCGCCCTTCATATCAGGAAGAACCACCGTTGTTAACGCATAACCCGGCAGCGCCGCCTTCACCCCGCGCCGCCGAACCACGTTTCGCGGGCTAACCGTTGTCGGGGCGGCTATGGTCGGGTGGCTGACCAGCGGAAGCGAGGGACCATGAGCTACCTGCGTTACGTCGCGCTCGGCGACAGCCAGACCGAGGGACTCGGCGATGGCGACGAGGCCACCGGCTACCGCGGCTGGGCCGACCGGCTCGCGGAACGACTCGCTCGCCTCGATCCCCGGCTGCACTACGCCAACCTCGCTGTCAGAGGCAGGCTGGCCACTCAGGTTCGGACCGAACAACTCACACCAGCTCTTCGGCTTCGCCCCGACCTGGCGACCGTCGTGGCAGGCATGAACGACCTGATCCGTCGCGACTTCGATGCCGGCCGCGTAACTGCCTGCCTGGAGGACATGTTCACCGCACTCACCGCGAGCGGCGCCCACGTCGCCACGGTGACGTTCCCCGACATCGGCAGGATCGCCCCGCTCGCCCGCCCGCTGAGGCCCAGGGTGCTCGACCTCAACGCCCGCATCCGCGCTGCCGCGGCACGACACTCTGTCACGGTTGTCGACACCTTCCCGCACCCGGTTACAACGGACCCACGGCTGTGGAGCCCCGATCGGCTGCACGCCAGCCCACTCGGCCACGCCCGCATCGCGGACGCCTTCGCACACGCACTTGACCTTCCCGGCAGCGACAGCTCGTGGTCCGGCGCGCTACCTCCGCTTGCCGTACCGGGACCGTGGCATGCCGCGCGCACGGAGTTGCGTTGGCTCGCGACGTTCGCCGCGCCCTGGATTCGCCGACGGATCGCCGGGCGTTCCTCTGGAGAAGGACGCGGCTGCAAAAGGCCGTGTCTGGCGCCGGTCAACCAACCAGCGCTCGAACCTCCCGAAGCGCCAGCGGGATAGCGTCCAGCACGCCGGATGCCGACACCGGAACACCCCCCGCCGCTAGTTCACCCGACCTGGCGTGCACGTCGGCTGCCGCACCCGCAGCCAGCCACGGGTCCAACCCCGACGCCAGAAGTGCGCCGATGAGCCCGGAAAGCACGTCGCCGGAACCCGCCGTCGCCAGCCACGCCCCCCTGGGCTTGTTGATCAGAACCCGCCCACTCGGGTCCGCGACAACCGTGCAGTGTCCTTTGAGCAGCACCACCGCGTCGAATCGCCGAGCGGCTTCGCGGACGGCAGCCACCCGGTCGGACCCCGGCGCCGCCCCTGTAAGCCGCTCGAACTCGCCGTCGTGCGGAGTCAGCACCAGCGGTGTATCCGGGTCACGCGCATCCAGCACATCGGGGTGCTGCGCGATGATCGTGATCGCGTCCGCGTCCGCGCACACCGGCACTCCCTGCCCAAGTGTGTGAGCCAGCACCTCCGTGCCCTCGCGACCGGTGCCTATACCGGGGCCCACCACCCAGGCCTGCACCCGGCCCGCATCGAAAACCGATCCGGTAGCCACCACTTCAGGCCAATGCGAACGGACCACGTCCGCCGCCGGGCCGGCATAGCGAACCATGCCCGCCTTGCCTCGAACCGCGGCGGCGGCGGCCAGCACCGCGGCGCCGGGATAGGCCGCCGAGCCCGCCGCGACACCCGTCACTCCCTGGGTGTACTTGTTGTCCGACGGCGCGGGCACGGGCCAGGTACTGGCGGTGTCGGCGGGGTCCAGCCGCAGCAGAGCAGGCTCTCCCAACTCACCGGCAAGCCCGATGTCCACCAACTCGACATCGCCGCATCGCTGCGGGTTGAGAACATGCACCGGTTTGTACGCGCCGAAGGTCACTGTGCTGGTCGCGGTGACCGCGGGACCGTCGACAAATCCGGTGTCGGGCTCCACGCCGCTGGGCAGGTCGACAGCGAGCACCGGAGCGGTCACCGTTTCGAGCAGGGCCGCCGCATCCGGCCGCAACGGCCCCTTACCGGAGATGCCGACGATGCCGTCGATCACCAGATCCGCGTTGCCGATCCATTCGGCGTATTCCGACGGCTCAGGCAGCCGTCCGCCGGCCCGCCTCAGTGCGGCAAGGCCGGCCGGGTGCGCCTTGTGTGGGTTCAGCAGCACGGCTGCAACACCCACGCCACGTCTGCGCAGGAACGCACCAGCCCACAACGCGTCACCGCCGTTGTTGCCTGCGCCGACCAGCAACACCACTCGCCTGCCCTGCACTCCACCGGTGTGCTTGGCGAGCAGTTCCGCCGCGTACACAGCGACGCCGTAGGCGGCGCGCCGCATCAACGCCCCTTCCGGGACGCGGGCCAGCAGCCGAGTCTCCGCTGCCCGCACCTGTTCGGTGGTCCAGATACCCTGCACAGCGACCTGCCTACTCCACCGTCACCGACTTCGCCAGGTTCCTCGGCTTGTCGACGTCATACCCCCGGCTCTTGGCGATCTCGGCGGCCAACACCTGCAGCGGCACGGTGGACACCAGCGGCTGCAGCAAGGTCGGCACCGCGGGCACCTCGATGAGTTCGTCGGCGAAAGGACGCACCCGCTCGTCGCCCTCCTCCGCGATGACAATCGTCCGCGCACCACGGGCCTGGATCTCACTGATGTTGGACACCAGCTTGGCGTGCAACACCGCTCTGCCCTTCGGCGATGGCATGACCACCACGACGGGCAGGCCCTGTTCGATCAGCGCGATGGGGCCGTGCTTGAGTTCACCCGCCGCGAAACCCTCGGCGTGCATGTAGGCCAGTTCCTTGAGTTTCAGCGCCCCTTCGAGTGCGACTGGGAACCCGACGTGCCTGCCGAGGAAGAGCACGGCCTTGGAGTCGGCCATACGCCGCGCCAGCTCCCGTACATACTCCATCGTAGACAGTGCCTTGTGGACAGCCGAAGGCATCGCCTCCAACTCGGCGAACTCGCGGGCCACCTCATCGGGGTACTTGGTGCCTCTGGCCTGCGCGAGCGCGAGCCCGACGAGGTAGTTGGCCGCGATCTGGGCAAGGAAGGCCTTGGTGGAAGCAACCCCGATCTCCGGGCCTGCATGTGTGTAGAGCACCGCGTCCGACTCGCGCGGGATCTGCGCGCCGTTGGTGTTGCAGACAGCCAGCACCCTGGCCTTCTGCTCACGGGCGTGCCGCACGGCCTCCAGCGTGTCGGCGGTCTCACCGGACTGCGACACGGCGACGACAAGGGTGTCGCGGTCGAGCACCGGGTCCCGATAGCGGAACTCGCTGGCCAGTTCGACCTCGACCGGCAACCGGCACCAATGCTCGATGGCGTATTTCGCGACAAGACCCGAGTGATACGCCGAACCGCACGCGACAACGAATACCTTGTCGACGTCACGCAGGTCCTGTTCGGAAAGCCGCTGCTCGTCGAGTACGACCCGGCCCGACTGGAAGTGCCCGCGCAACGTGTTGGCAAGCGCGTCCGGCTGCTCCTCGATCTCCTTCAGCATGAAGTACTCATGGCCGCCCTTTTCGGCGGCTGACAGGTCCCAGTCGACCCTGAACGGCTTGCCCTGCGCCGGTTCGCCGGCGAAGTCGGTGATCTCGTAACCCTGTCTGCTGATGGTGACGACCTGGTCCTGGCCAAGCTCCACGGCTTCGCGGGTGTGCTCGATGAAGGCAGCGACGTCGGAGGCGACAAAGGTCTCGCCCGTGCCGACACCCACCACAAGAGGTGACGACCTGCGCGCGGCGACCACAAGGTCCGGCTGTTCGGCGTGGGTCACCACGAGGGTGAAGGCGCCCTCGAGGCGGCGACAGACGGAGCGCACGCTTGCCGAGAGGTCACCCTTCGTCTCACCCTCGGCGTAGGCCATTCCGATGAGGTGGGCGGCGGTCTCGGTGTCGGTATCGCTGCGCAGCTCGACCCCCATATCCTCGAGTTCGGCGCGCAACGAGGCGAAGTTCTCGATGATCCCGTTGTGCACGACGGCGACGCGCCCCTCGGCGTCGCGATGTGGGTGGGAGTTGCGGTCGATCGGTGCACCATGGGTCGCCCAGCGGGTGTGGCCCATGCCCGCGGTACCCGCGAAACCGGTGCGGCCTGCTTCGTCGAGGGCGGCCTCGAGGTTGGCGAGACGACCTGCCTTGCGTTCGACGGTGAGACCGCCGAGCCCGGCGAGCACCGCGATTCCTGCGGAGTCGTAGCCGCGATACTCCATTCGTCGCAGGCCGCCAAGGATTACTCCGAGTGCCTGCCGGTGGCCGACATATCCCACGATTCCACACACGCCCATCAGCGTAACGACACACTGTTACGACGCATCCCGGGCTCGCGCTCACCGCGTTTTGCCCGCTAAACGCGTCCTTGGGTGGTCTTGCGCGGCTGGTCGGCTACCCTGCCTGCCATGGCCAGTAAGCCCAAGCGGTTACTCGAGCAGCTGTCGTTCCCAGGGCCGCACGAGGTACTGCGGGGCGACCTCGCGCTCGTGGGCCTTCCGGGGGTCGTGTTCACCCCCCGTGCAGGCCTCGGCCTTCCCGCGATCTCCTTCGGTCACGGGTGGCTGCAGCCACCTGGCCGCTACCGGGACCTGCTGCGCCACCTCGCCAGCTGGGGGATCGTCGCCGCCGCGCCGGCGACCCAACTGGGGCCACTGCCTTCACATCGGCTGTTCGCCTCCGACCTGCGCTCGACGCTCGACATAGTGAGCGGCGTGCGGCTCGGGCCGGACGGTATCAGCGTCGATCCCGGCAAGCTCGGCGTCGCGGGCCACTCGACCGGTGGCGGAGCCGCCGTCCTCGCCGCTGCGGAACCCGGCCCGCAGGTCAAGGCCGTTGCTACGGTCGCCGCGGCGCAGACCATCCCAGCCGCCACGACCGCGGCCCGCGACATCCACGTGCCAGGCATGCACCTGGCGGCCGACGAAGACCTCGTCGCCCCAACCCGCGGCAACGCAGAGGCAATCGCACGCGCATGGGGCGGTCCCGTTCAGCTGCGCACACTGCGCAAGTCCTCACACCTCGGCGTCACTGAAGGTATGCACTGGAGCCAGCCGCTGCTGCACGGCAAGCCACATCGCGCCACCCAGCGCGTCGTCCGGGCATTGTTCACAGCGTTCTTCCTCACCGAACTCACCGGCGACAACACCTACCGGCCGCTGCTGGAGGCCGACCTCAAACCCGCCCAGCTCGCGCTACACACAGAGCCCACGCTCAGTTGACCCGCAACAGCCCGCATCCGACGGCTCCGTCCGCATCCAGTGCCGTCACCAGACCCAGCCCCGGCTCGGCCAGCATCGCCACGAGCTGAAACGGCCCCACCGCGGCACCAAGGTCGCCGAGGTAGGCGCCCGGATCAAGTACTTTCGCGGGCATACCGCTGAGCGCTTCCTCGATCCCCATACGTTCGGCATCGGCAAGTCGGCCACCGGGCGCCGAAACCACCACGGTGTCCACGTCACCCGCCGCGCACCCACACCGAGCGAGAACGGAACGGACGCACTCGACCAGCGCCGCGCGCAGGTCGCCGTCGACTGCCACTCTCGTCTCGACCCCGAGCACCTCGGCCAGCGGGTGCCGTGCCAGGCCCGGCGGCTCCAGCAGCATCACCGCCGCTCCTTCACCGGGCGGGCGGTCTCCGTCGCGATGCCACTCCAACCATGCCCGTGGGATGCTGCACTCCTCCGCCGCGCCACACACCACCGCACCGGCCCTGCCCGTGACCAGTAGCCGCGCCGCGTACCGCAGCCCGCTCAGGCCAGACATCCGGCCACCGGCGATTGTGGAGTTCGGGCCGCGCAGCCCGTGCCAGATCGCCACCTGACTCGCGGCGCTGTTCATAAGCGCGTACGGCATCATGGCCGGATTGACGAAGTACGGTTTGCGTCGGGTGAGCGAGTCCCTCGTGAACGCCCACTGTGTCTGCGTGCTCCCTGAAGTGGTACCCAGTACGACACCCGTGAGCGGGTCGACCTCGACATCGGCCAGAAGGTCACGTGCCACGGCGACCGCCAGTGCGCTGCACCGGTCCATCGAAGCGGTGCCCTTCTTGCCGAGGGCCTCCTCAACGACGAACTGTTCAGCAACCAAACCACGCAACCGGGGATGCTGCTCGTCCAGCACGATCACCCGTGACCGCGTGGGGTCCAGCGCCGCGCGCCCCGACCCGCATGCCGAGATCGCCGACCATGCCGTGATCACCGCACGCACCGCGCTACCGCTTTCCAATGACAACGGTCGCGTTGTTACCGCCGAAGGCCAACCCGTTGTTCAACACAATCCGTGGATCACCGAGCACAGCTCGGTTGGGTACACAGTCGATGGCGCACTCGGGGTCGGTTTGCTCGTGGTTGATCGTCGGCGGAATGAAACCGTGCTTCAGCGCCAACGCGCACGCCGCCGCGGCAAGCGCGCCCGCGGCACCCATCGTGTGCCCGAGCATCGACTTCACCGAGACCGTGCGTGGCACCCTCGGCCCGAACAGTTCGTGGATGGCCCCGCACTCGGTGACATCGTTGGCCTTCGTGCCCGTGCCGTGGGCACTGATCAGGTCCACCTCGTCCGGTGTGACGTCCGCGTCCAGCAGGGCCAGTTCCATGCAACGACGGACGCTGTCTCTGTCGGGAGCGACTTGATGTTGGGCATCGCAGTTGAGGCCGTAACCGAGGATCTCACCGTAACTGCGCGCGCCACGGGCTACTGCGGCTTCAACAGGCTCCAACAGCAGCATCGCACCGCCTTCCCCGGTCAGAATGCCACGGCGATCACTGTCGAAGGGGCGGCAGCGTCGCGGGTCGATGGCGCCGAGCCGGTAGAAACCGGTGAACGTCATCCGGCACATCGCGTCCGCGCCGCCGCACAACGCGAAGTCGGCCTCTCCTGTCCTCACCGCGTCGAAGCCGTTGCCGATCGCGTAGTTGCCAGCCGCGCAAGCCGTCGCGATCGTTGAAACCTCCACGTTGGACAGTTCAAGTTCGCGTGCCACCCCGGTGGCGAGCCTGCTGGCCACGACCCTGCGGGCCGCGTCCGGATCGATCATCTCCGGGCCCGAACGGATGAACCCCTCGGCTAGACGTTCGCCGTCGTCGGAGCCGCCGTCCGTGGTGCCCACCGAAATGATGCCTCGTGAGCCGATCAGGTCAGCTACGGTCAGGCCCGCGTCGGCGACCGCCATGCGTGCCGAAGCGATCGCGAACTGGGCGGCCCGGCTCACCTCCGCCAGCGGCACCCGCCGCACCCATCGTGTGGGCTCGAACCCGCCGACCTCGCAACCGGTAGCGTGCGCGAATCCGGTGGTGTCGAAGGCATTGATCGGTCCCGCACCGCTTTGCCCGGCACGCAGGCTCTCCTGATACGCGTCGACGCCGATGCCTATGCTCGACACCACACCAAGACCGGTGATCGCGACTCGGCGCATGCTCATCACCCCAGGACCGCACTGAGCACTTCGTACACCCCGCGCAGATTCACCATCCGCTCGAGTTCGCTCTCGTCGATCTCCACGTCGAACTCGATTTCGAGGTGAGCCAGTAGTTCGATCAGCTTCATCGAGTCGGCACCGAGGTCGTCAGTGAACAGCTCGGTGTCGCCGACCCCCGCCTCGTCAACCTCCAGCACCCGGCACACGAGTTGTTTGATCTCCGTGGCGCGCCGCTCGACCACAGGGTTCATTTGAGCCAACTGTTGTTCGAGAAATCGTCGTCGTCGAAGGATTCCTCCACTCGATGCCGGGACCGGCGCGGTGGCGGGGGCGGCGGGGGCTGCACGGGTTCGGGATCGGGTGGAGGTGCGACCGAACGCGAGTACTTGCGCTCCTGCTTCGGCTCCGAGTGCTGGACCTCCGGTCGCGCATGCTGTTGCGGCGCCGGGGCAGGGCTCGCGGAATAGTCGGCGTAGCGCGCGAACTCGTCGGTCTGCTGATCGGCCTCTTCCGGGCCGAATCCCATGACGGTCTCCTTGCCGGACAGGGCCTTGTCCGTTGCCCAGCCACCCGCGTCGCGCTGCCTGCGGGTGAGTTCGCCGAGGTGTTTGGCCGCACGTTCGGCAACCGCGCCCTGCTTTTGCAGACTGTCTTTTGCTTGTTGTTTCACCGCGGCGGCGTGGCGTTCCCGCAGCGCTCGCCGATCCGCCAGTTCCCGGCTGATCCGGCCGAGTCGGGAGATGGCGGCCGCGGCCCTTCCCTCAGCCATGCGAACTCCTCACGGTCGTGGCGGTCAACGATCGAACCGCACGGAACGGTCGACGTCGATGTCGCCATCCAACGAGCCACTGATCCTGCTACCGCCGGCGCTGTTGTCGAAGATCTCGCCGTCGATGCGGTAGGCGCTGCTACGTTCCTGGTCTCCGCCCTGGCCACCACCGGCGCCACCCATGGCTCCCATGCCGCCCATCATGCCCATTCCACCCCCGGCTGCCGTGCCGCCGCTCTGGGCGGGCGCGGCGGCAGGTGCCTCCCCCATCCCGCCTGGTGCGCTTCCCAGGCCTGCGCCCGCAGGGGTCGACTCGGCCACACCGGACCGCGGACCGCCGCCAACCGGCTCCTCGCCGCTGTCACCGGGACTGACCGCCGCGGCCTGCGCCCCTGTCGCATCGCTCCCGCCTGCGCCGACTCCGCCCACCGAACCGGCTTCGTCGCCACCGGAACCGGCGGCGACGGACCCGCCGGCACCTCCCTCGGACTCGGATGCGGTGCCGACCTGCGAGGGCGCGGCCTCCGGCCGCGGCGGGTTCTCCGCAGGTGCGGGCATCGTTCGAAGTTGCTCGCGTGGCGTGCCACCGGCAGCACCGTCCCGCTGCTCCTCGCCAAGGGTGTAAGTCGTAGGCGGCGGGTTGCCGTCGTCGACGGTGACCCGGGTAGGCCCGTCCGGCCCTTCCGGCTGCTCAGCGGTGATTCGAAGGTCGCCGTCCTCGATATGGATCTTTCCGTCCGGGCCCGGCCGATAGACCTGCTCGCCGTCCTTCCCGCCTGGGCCGAACTCACCGGGCTCAGCCTGCGCCTGCTCGCCGGTGCCGAAGTCGAGCTTGTAGTCCTTGGGTTCGCCGGAGCCGTCGTCGACCGTGATGCCCATCTTGCCCTCGTCGTCGGGCTCGGTCAGTTCGAGCGTGTGATCACCCTTCTCGACGGTGAGGGTGTCCCGGTCGTCGCCAAGGTCCTTGATCGCCTCACCTGTCTCCGGGTCGATCGGGTACGGCTCGCCGGTCTCCGGATCAACCTCAAGTGGTTCACCGGTGACCGGGTTCTTTCCGTCCCCAGGCTGCTCCATCTCAGGCATCGACGGGGTACCACCACCGCTGGGGCCACCACCCCCGCCTCCGGTTCCGGGCCCCGCACCACCCGGAGCAGGGCCCGGGCCGCCACCGACCCCCTGGTCCCCGGGCTGCGGCCCCGCACCCGGGTCGGTCGGACCGGTCCCGCTGTCCTCGGGGAACTCGCTCTTGTACTCCTTGAGGTAGTTGTTGAGTTCTTCCCACGCTGTGTCGACGGCTTCCTTCGTGTCGTCGCACACCTGCGTGAACCGCTGAAAGAGGTTGTCGTAGAGGTCTGGGTTCCAGGAGTTCCTGATCCAGGTCTTGCACTGCTCGATGGTGTAAGTCTTGTTGCCATCGTTGAGGCCACAGTCGTCGGCGCGGATGGTGGGCTCGATATTGCTGCCGGTCTCGGCGTCCACCCAGGCGGCCACCTCGAGAATCTCGTCCTGCGAGTCGAACTCACCGCGTGCCAGCTTCATCACCTTGCGGGCGGTGTCGGGTAGCGCGCTGCCGACGGTGGGTGTGTAGAGCGAGAGCACCTCGTCGGCCTTGTACTTGCACGCCTCATAGATGGTCTGCACCGTGGCTTCGATGACCTCGGCGCCCCCCTTGAGAGAGTCCAGCAGCTCCCTGGTGTTCGGCGCGATGTCCTCGCTGTACTTCTGGTAGGAAGCGTTGGCACCATCACCGGTCCAGTCCTTGTACAGCGAGTTGAGGTTCGACTCCGTGGTGCCGTGCAATTCCTCGAGCACCGAGTGTGCGTCGCGCAACCGCTGCGCCTCGTCGAGGAACTTCTTGAAGTCGATCCCGCGTTGTTCGTCGAACCGCTTCTGGATGTCTTCCTGGAAGTTCAGCGGCCCGTCGATATGCCTGCAATCACCGGGAACCTCACCGTCGATCGGCAGGAACTCCTCGAACACGTACAACGCGTCCTTGGCCAGGTCGAACAGCTCGTCCGAGTTGCCAACACCCGAACCGCCCTCACCAGGTGCCTGCGCACTATCCAGCTCGGACTGATTCGAACCGATCCGTTCCTCGTACTGTCGGCCGACGTAGCTCGCGTTCTCCGACTCTTGCCTGGCCCTGTCGTAAACCGCGTCGGTGTCAACGAAGGCATTGGTGTCGGCGAACGGTGACGGGCTGACGTTGTACCGGTCGTAGTACCCCATGGCCTCGTCGTTCACTTCGCCGCCGCGCGCGTAGGCGGAAAGCACCAACTGTTTGGTGTCGGCCGAGACGTAGGGATCCTCCAGGATCGCCTTCGTTTCCTCCCAGGTCTTCTCGCTCACATCCCGCTCCCCGACTGTGCTACTGAGGAGGACTGCTCGGCCTCAGCAGCCGCGTACTGTTGACCCGCGCTGCCGATCGACGTCGCCAGGGAGATCAACGCGGTGCACATCGCGCCCGCACCTTTACCCAGTTCCTCGATGGAGGCCGTGAAGTCCGTCGCCCACTGACCGTGCTCGGCGCCGAAATCGGCTTCTGCGACCTTCGTGGGTGCGAGGCCCTCCACCTCGCCCTGCGCGGTTTCCGCTGCGTCATGGATGGCCTGCGACTGACGCGCGAGCGTGCCCGTTTCAGCCGTGTAGCCGCTCGGTGCGCCGACCCCCGAGCCTCCCGCGCTCTGCCCCGGTACGCTGATACGACTACCTTCGTTCATGGCCGGGACCTCCGGGGAACGCTTTGTTCGCTTGTCCTGCGAGGACTGTCGTGAGACGGCGTCCCTGGAGGTTTCAGCCGGAGGCTTGTCATCTCGGAAGGTGTCGTCCCGGTGAGGACTGGTTTATCAGCACGATGCAATGCCTCCCGCTCCGGTTGTCGTGTCCATAGACGGGAAAGGAATCGACGCACTTGTTGGGAGTTGGTATCGACTGGGCGGAGTCGTTTCACGATGTCGCGCTCGGCAGACCTGATAATGGGATCGTCGAACAGTTTCGTATCGACCACACCGCGGCCGGTGTGGGCCGGTTGATCGCTCGGTGCTTGGAGTTGGAAACCGACCCGGCTGATGTGCGTGTTGTGTTGGAAACCCGGCACGGTGTATTGGTCGAGGCATTGACCGACGCGGGGTTTACCGTGTTGCCGGTCAACCCTGACCTGGTCGCCCGCCGTCGTGGCCCGGCGAAGAAGAAAGACGACGCCGAAGACGCCCGGATCTGTTGTTTGCTGGCGTTGGATCAGTTTCTGGAATTGCGGAAGTTGATCCCGCACGGCAATCTGGCTGGCGAATTGCGTTCGATCGCCCGCGATGACGAACGAGCGGCCCGGGACCAGCGGCGGCTGCTCAACCGTCTTCGCGCCGATCTGCTGGCCACTTTCCCGGCCGCGCTGACCATCGCCGGTGACGATCTGGGCAGCCCTGTCATGCTGAAACTGCTGGCCACCTGGCCCACACACGCCCAACTCGCCGGCGCCGGTACCGACGCGATCGAGTCCTTCGCGCGGTCTTCCCGACACGGCTGGCCGGACCGGTTCGCCGCCCGTGTTGCCGACGCCCTCACCGTCGAGCAACTCCCGGTTCGCGATTACCTGATCCGCGCGAAAGCCACCACAATCTCGTTGACCGCGACCCAGCTTCTCGCGTTGCGTGAGGCTCGGAAATCGTGGGAACGCCGCATGGCAGAACTGCTCCTCGGCGACACCCGGTACGGCCGCGCCAAACAACCCAGAAATCCCGATCCGGGAAAAGCGATACCGGGCGGTGACATCTACCTGAGTTTCCCCGGACTTGGGGACATCCTCGCCGCCCGGATCGCCGGAGAGATCGGGGATCACATCGAGCAATTCGACACCCCGAACGGGCTGCAATGCTACGCCGGAACCGCACCCGTAACCCGACGATCCGGCCGCAGCGAGCTCGTCATCGCCCGCCGCCTGGCCCATAACCGATATCTCGGCACCGCCGTGCACCAATGGGCCTTCTGCACCCTCACAACCTCGACCTGGGCGCGCGAGTTCTACGACCGGAAAATCACCGCCGGAAAAGCACACCACAGCGCCCTGCGCGCCCTCGCCAACCGCTGGCTGGAAATCCTCTGGCACTGCCTCACCAAAGGCATCCGCTACGACGAAGCCGTACACATACGCAACCGATCCAAAACCCTCCAAACAGCTACCGCCGCCTGAGGTTGACAGAAGGTGTCTCACGGCAGCCCCCCTCATTCGGTTGCTCGACGTTTGTGGTCGCCGTATACGACGCACCGAAACGAGAGGCGGTGCCGTCGCTAATGCACAGAATCTACCGATCTGTTCGCTTCCTGTACGCCGGTTGCGGCATTTGCGACACGAAGTTCGCCAGTAATCGGGAGCGCTAGGACACGGACGAAACGACTCCCGCGAGCCGGTCGGCGGCCGCCTGCGCCGTGTCCTCCGCGGGTGCCTCGACCATGACCCGCACGAGCTGCTCGGTCCCTGATGGGCGCAGCAGCACGCGACCCTCCTCACCCAGCTCGGCGGTGACGGATTCCACCGCCTCCTTCACAGTCGGCGAGTCGGCGACCGCCGCCTTGTCCGTGACACGGACGTTGACGAGTACCTGCGGGAGCCTGCGCATAACGCCCGCGAGCTCCCTCAGCGGTTTGCCCGTCTCGGCGACGCGGCTCATCAGGCGAAGCGCTGTGAGCAATCCGTCACCGGTGGTGGCGTAGGCGGGGAGCACCACGTGCCCGGACTGCTCACCACCCAGGGAGAACCCGCCCGCACGAAGCTCCTCCAGCACGTAGCGGTCACCCACAGCGGTGGTGCGCAGCGTCACGCCATGGTCTCGCATCGCCAACCGCAGCCCCAGGTTGCTCATGACCGTCGTGACCAGCGTGTTCTCGGCGAGTTCGCCCGCATCGGCCATAGCGAGCGCCAGGATGGCCATGATCTGATCACCGTCGACGAGGCCACCCTCGGCGTCCACGGCAAGGCAACGATCAGCGTCTCCGTCGTGAGCGATACCGAGGTCAGCGCCATGTTCGACAACAGCCGCGCACAGCGCCTCTGGATGGGTGGAGCCGCAGCCGTCGTTGATGTTGATCCCGTCCGGGTCGGCGTGCAGGGTGATGACATCGGCGCCCGCCGCGCGATACGCCTTGGGTGCGGCGTTGGAGGAGGCACCGTTGGCGCAGTCGACCACCACGCGCAGGCCCTCGAGCGGCTGCGGCGTGGCCGCCAGAAGGTGTGCCACGTAGCGGTTCACCGCGTCCGGCACGTCGGATACTCGACCGATCTGGGCACCGGTCGGCCGTTCCGGGTGGGAGGAGAGACCGGCCTCGATCTCGTCCTCGATGCCGTCGGGGAGCTTGTGACCTCTTTCACCGAACAGCTTGATGCCGTTGTCTGGCATCGGATTGTGCGACGCGGAGATCATGACCCCGAGATCGGCGGCGAGATCGCTCACCAGGTAGGCCACGGCCGGAGTGGGGAGCACTCCGACCCGCAGCACGTCCGCGCCTGCTGACGCGAGTCCCGCGACCACGGCGGCTTCCAGCATCTCGCCACTCGCGCGCGGGTCCCTGCCGACGACAGCCACCGGACGATGGGAGCGGTCGTGTGCCGCGAGCACCCTCGCCGCGCTCGCGGCTACCGAAAGCGCGAGCTCGGGCGTGAGATCGGCGTTGGCGAGGCCGCGTACCCCGTCGGTGCCGAATAGGCGAGCCATGTCCTCGACCTCCGTCTTCCTGACGACCCGAACAACCTAGCGACCCCGCCCACCGCCTCCCCTACCGGCACGCCCAGACCGCGTTTTGCCCGCTAAACGCGCACCGCCGATCCGCGCGTACCGCGTTTAGCAGGCTAACCGTGGTACGCGACAGGGGCCTGACAAAGACCAAGCGCCCACCCTCAGCAGGGGGTGGGCGCTTGGTTGGTATGACTGCGGCGCGTCAGCGCTTGCTGTACTGCGGAGCCTTCCTTGCCTTCTTGAGGCCGTACTTCTTCCGCTCTGTGGAACGTGCGTCTCGGGTCAGGAAGCCCGCCTTCTTCAGCGCCGGCCGATCCTCGCTGTCGACCTCTGCCAGGGCGCGCGCGATAGCAAGCCGCAGCGCACCCGCCTGCCCGGAGATTCCGCCGCCGTTGAGGTTGGCGACGACATCGAAGGAATCGGGCTTCTCGACCGTGACCAGCGGTTCTCGAATGAGCTGCTGGTGCACCTTGTTCGGGAAATATTCCTCAAGGCTCTTGCCGTTGAGCTTGAACTGGCCACTACCGGGTACGATCCGCACCCGGACGACCGCCTCCTTGCGGCGACCGACCGTCTGCGCGGTGCCACCGGCGGCACGAGACGGCTTCGGCGCGGCCGGCGTCTCGCTGGTCACGACCGCGTCCTGAGCGGCCTCGGTCTCGGTGCTGGTCACAGACTGTTCCTCACTCACTGGGTCACCTGAGCGATCTTGGTGATCTCACGCGGCTGGGGCTGCTGCGCGGCGTGCGGGTGGTCAGGGCCCGCATAGACCTTGAGCTTCTTCGCCTGCGCGCGGCCCAACTTGTTCTTCGGCAGCATGCCCTTCACGACCTTCTCAACCAGCCGTTCCGGACGTGAGTCCAGCAACTCACCGAAGGAGCGCTTACGCAGACCACCAGGGTAGCCGCTGTGGCGGTAGGCGAACTTCTGGTCACGCTTATTGCCGGTGAGCGCCACCTTCTCAGCGTTGACGATGATGACGAAGTCACCGGTGTCCACGTGCGGGGCGTAGGTGGGCTTGTGCTTGCCGCGCAGCAGCGTGGCGACCTCGGTCGCGAGCCGGCCGAGCACGACATCCTCGGCATCGATCACGTGCCAGGCACGAGTGACATCGCCGGGCTTGGGGCTGTACGTGGGCAAGGGTCTACCTCGTCGTCAACTTGCTTGTGGGGTCAGTGCGGGCTGAACGCGTGCTGCCAGCGCGCACAACAGCTTATGAAGATACCCGGTCACCTCAGGCAAGGTGAAGCGGGGGTCTGCTGAGCCCCCTCATACTAGTGTCTGCGGCGACACGCGGTGGTGAGACTTTCCGGGGGCCAAGAACAATGACACAGCGAGTACGCAGGCTCATCACTCTCGGTGCCGCGTTGGTGCTCATAGCGGGTTGTTCGCCAGGGCGAGCGGGCACCGCCATCCCCGACGGCGACGAAGTCACGCGCTACGTCAACGCCAAGTTCACCGCGACACTGGATCGACTCGACGACGAAATCTCCAGCCGTGACCCGCGGAAGAGCACCCATCGATCGTTCACTCGCATCGACGACAAGAAGGCCGACACCACCTACACAGCCATCCAAGTGGGCAGCCCACCATCACGGCTGTACAAGAACCACTCGAACCGGGACTCATCGGACTACCGCGACTACTTCCATCCCGCCGGCAGTGATGTGGAATACGTCTTCCTCGGGCCAGAGTACGCCAGCCTCGCGCCGACACCGTGGGTTTCGATGCCTTACGACGGAGCCGGACTAAACAACTGCTTCTGGGGCGGCTACGCCTCACTCTGCAAGATGCTTGCTGCCGTGTCCACCGCCACGCAGAACGGTGAGGCCGACAAGCAACAGGCGAAGAACCTCGTGGACGGCAGTGTGGAGCTCGTCGCCGAGATCCCGCTCAGTGAGTTCCTGAACCAGCGGGTCGTCGTGCTTCCTGACTGGGCATTGGCGCGAATCAGCGACCAGATGCGGAAGGGGATGCTGCGCGCCCAGATCAGGCTCGGTCCCGACGGAAAACTGCAGGAGATCAGGATGACCGGCAAGATCTCCGACGGTGAGCACGAGGTTCAGATCAACGAGCATTACCAAGTACAGGACCCGCCCACGGAGGAGGAACTGCCCAATGTTCCGCCTCCAGAGCAGTTGACCGTCTTGACGGCCGAGGCGGAGGTCGACGACTTCTATGATCGGATGAACGAGATCACCAGCGCTGGCGGCTGACAGCCGAACTCAGCACCAGCAATTGCAGAAAGGGTTGCCGATGACACAGCCGACCGGGCAGCCGGGGGGCTGGTGGCGACCGCCGCCTACCCCGCGGCCGTACGGGCAGCCGCCCACACCACCGCCCGGGCAGCAGCATGCAACCGGTAATTACGGGGGCGGGTTCCAAACCCAGTACCAGGGACTGGGCGCATTCGGCACCGCCGAGGTAAGGCAGCGGAAACCGAGAAAACGCTTGCTGATCAGCACCATTGTCGTGCTCGCACTCGCAGGTGGCGGCCTGACCGCGTGGTGGTTCGGCCCGTTCCGCAACGATGTTCTCGACCAGCAGTCGCTCCAGGAAGGAGTGGCTACCGTGCTGCGGGACAACTACGGCGAACACAACATCAAGAACCTGCATTGCCCCGCGGATCAGCAGACCACGACAGGACACACCTTCGAATGCTCGGTCGAACTCGGAGATCGGAAAACGGCCGTGCCGATCCGGATCCTCAACGACAAACCTGAATACGAAGTCGGCGCGCCACGGTAGCGCGAAAAAGGGTGCGGGACTGGCAAGCTGCCGATCCCACACCCTTATCGAGACGGCTCAGAACATGCCCTGGATGCTCTTGTCGGTGCCCTGGTAGCCGTCGGCGATCTGAGGCAGCGCCGTGGCGATCTGCGCCAGCACCTGCTTCATCTCGTCCAACGACTGGTTCCACTGGTTCTGGCAGTGCTGCCACGCCTCCATGGCCTCACCGGACCAGGAGTCGACCAGCGGGGCAAGCCTGGCCTTGAGGTCCTCGAACAGCGCGTCGAGTTCAGAACCGGTCTTGTTGCAGTCCTCTGCCGCCGTGTGAATGGTCGCGTAATCAACAACGATGCCCTCGGGCATTTTTTACCTCCGCTTGAGTTGAGAAAGTCTTGGCGATTCGATGGGCGCTAACTCACAGGCCGCCGAGCGTGTTGCCGATGTTGCTGATGGCGGAGTTCTGCTCCTCCTCCGCCTGCTGGTACTTGACACCGGACTGCTGGAGCAGCTCACCGATGTTGCCGAGGGCCTCGTTGAGCTTCCTCGTCTTCTCGTCGAAGGACATCATGACGTTCTGAAAGGCCTTCGCCGCCTCGCCCTGCCAGCCCGCCTGCGTCGCCTCGATGTTGTTGCGCAGGGTGTTCAGGTTCTGGTCCATCGACGCCTTGATCTCGTCGACATCCTGGTATGCCTGCTGAAACTGTTCCGGTGTTCCGGTGAAACCGCCTGCCATCGGGAGTGACCCCCTTCGCTCGTGGTTGGCCCGTACGTGAATCGTTTCGTACTGGCCCTACGACGCAGACATTGCCACGGCAGGTTCCTCGCTGTCGCGGTATGCCTCCAAGTAGTTGCTAGCGTGAATGCTCCAATTCGGAAACCCGTACCCGCCAACAGCCACCGACATCGCGTTTAGCGGGCAAACCGCGGTGGGCTGGCCCTGCATGGCGCACGTCGACCGCAGTTAGCGGGCAAACCGTGGTTGCGACCGCGACGGTCAGTTGGTGAACTCGAGTGTGCGGACGATCTGCTCGCACGCTTGCTGCACGCGGCGCGGCATCTCGGCCTCCTGACAGCCCACGCTGACCTGGGCCGTGCCGTGTGCGAGCACGTACCAGTTCACCGTCGCCGCCGGCTTCGTCTCCGTGTAGTAGATGACATCGCGACCGGCGAAGGCATGGTGTTCGGCGAAGTCGCTGTACACATCCGGCTTGTCGTCGGCCTGATCGCGCAGTTCGCGGGCTAACCGTGCTCGATTGGAACCGCCGTCGTAAGAGAGAACGAACTCCTGTACCACTACCAAATCGTCGTCCTCGCTGGTCTGGGCCTCGCGGGGTTTGACCACGACCTGCCGGTCGGCGACGTTGTCACCCGTCTGAGTCCAGTCCGCGGGCGCGACAAACTTGTAGGAGTACTGCGCGAAGGTTCGCCCTTCAGCGGCCGCCCGATCGTCGCCACGCGACACCACGAGCACCGTCGTGATCACCGCAACGGCTACCGCGGCAGCGACCGCGATCCCCCACAACAGCGCCCGACGGCGCGAGCGTGGCGTCCTAGCGGGACTCAGCGGTACCGCGGGCGGATGGAGGTGCGGGGGCGACGGCGGAGCTGCCATCGGCCTGCCCTGTGCGGGCTGCCGCGGGAAAGGTCCACTCGCCGGCGGCCCCTGCCGGACCGGGTAACCAGGCCTGGCCACGACATCCGTCCGCCGGTCCTGTGCGCGCATCGGTGCACCGAACCGACCCTGCGAGCCGGTACCCGGCAGCATGCCTGTCCGGTCGGGAATCACCTGTACGGCTCTCAGCGCACCCCGCGCAACGACCGTTTCCGGCTGATCGAGAGTGGTTGGTACCACACCGGTGCGCTCGTGCACCAACCGCGAGACCATGGGTATCCTGCTTGAGCCGCCGACGAGGAAGATCGCTGTCAGCTGCTTGGGCCGAAGCCCCGCCGCCTCGATCGTCTCGCTCGTCAACTCGACGGCGCGTCCGAGTCGGTTCGCGATGAGTCGCTCGAGGTCCTCCCTCGTCACGTGAGCATCGGCGAACGGTGGTGGCATCGGCACATCGGTGTAGGCGTGCCGCGACAGCGTTTCCTTCGCGCCGCGCACGTCCTGCCGCAACACCCGTCTGCGGCGACGATCCGTCAGCTCGCGACCAGTCACCAACTGCTCCCATGCGTCCGGATCGGCGTCCGACACCAGGGAACCAACGTGTTCCAGCAGTACCTGATCGATATCGGCTCCACCGAAGGTCGGGTCACCGCGGGTGGCGAGGACCTCGAAGGCACCGTTGCGGTGGCCCGACACGCGACGCACCACGCTCACATCGATCGTTCCGCCGCCCAGGTCCAGCACCGCCAGCACATCGCCCGGTTTCCCGCTGAACTCGACCGTGCGGTCCTGATTGACGTCCGTCGGCGCGAAGGTGGCCGCATGAAAGACCGCCGCCGCCACCGGTTCGGGTACCAGCGCGACCTCCCGGGCGAGTTGCGCCGCGGCCTGGCGCAACAACCGGGTCCGCACGGCCCCCCACTCAGCAGGGTGCGTCAGGACCAGCAGCGCTACTTCGGCGCCTCCCGCGAGCCTGCGGGCCTCGGACACCGCCCGCCTCAACACGGCATTCACCACGTCGACGACACTCAACACCGTGTCGCCGAGTAACAGTTCGCCCTCGTCGATTCGCCGCTTGGGCGTGGGTTCGAACCGAGACGGGTCCACGGCAGCCTGTCGCTCCGCCTCCTGGCCGACGAAGAGCGTGCCATCCTGTGCGGCGTAAACGGCCGAGGGCAACAGCGGCTGGCCGTCGACCACCACCACCTGAGGTTCTCGACCGTTCACAGAGGCGACGACACAGGTGCTCGATGTCCCGAAGTCCACCGCCACCCGTAAGGTCACCAGCCGCTCCCACCAATCGCGATTCCGTACTGAAGCACTCTGTCAGATGGGCTCCGACCCCGCCTGTGGTGGATACGCCGTGTCGCCCGCGATCGGCAGAAGGTCACTCGGGCGGGATCCACGACACGTGCATCAGCTGCTTACCTGCCTTCCTGCTTACGAACACGCCGCGGCCCGGCGGCATCGGACTCGCCTTCACATTGCCCAGCAGCTGGCCCTCGTCCTTGGAGCCGTTCATCACGATGCCGGGCATCGCGAGTTCCTTCAGCTTGCCGATGATCGGGTCCATGCCGGTGCGGGCGGCGCCTCCGGTGCGGCGGGCAACCACCACGTGCAGGCCGACATCCTTGGCCTGGGCCAGGTACTCCGACAGCGGGCGCAGCGGGTTGCTGGTGGAGGTGGCCACCAGGTCGTAGTCGTCGACCACGACGAACAGCTCCGGCCCGGTCCACCAGGACCGTTCCTTCAACTGCTGCGGGGTGACGTCGGGGCCGGGCAGCCGCTTGGCCATCGACTGCGCGACCTCCTTGATCATGCCTTCCAGCTGGTTGGCCGACACCGCGTATCCCAGCAACTGATCACCCTCGACGAAGCCGAGCATGGTGCGCCGGTAGTCGACGAGGATCAGCACCGCTTCCTTCTTGGAGTAGCGCTCGGTGATGCCGCGCACGATCTGCCGCAACAGGTTGGTCTTGCCCGACTCGCCGTCGGCGTAGGCCAAGAAGTGCGGCTCGGCATCGAAGTCCAGATACACCGGCGCCAACTCGTCCTCGTTGACCCCGATCGGCACCAGCCTGCCGTCCCGATGCTTGTCCTGCAGCAACAACTCCTCGTAGGGCAGTAGATCCGGCAGCAGGCGAACCTGCGGGGCGCGCCGACCCTGCCAGGCGGAGGCGATCTTGGCGACCGCGTCCGCCACGCCGTTGCCGAGATCGTCGTCACTGCTGGAGCCGTCGATGCGGGGAAGCCCGCTGAGGAAATGGAGCTTGTCTCTGGTCAGACCACGCCCTGGCCTGCCTGGCGGCACATTGACCGCGACCCGCCTGTCGATGTCGGACTCGCTCGGGTCACCCAATCGCAGCTCGAACCGCGTGCCCAGCATGTCCTTGATGGCCGGCCGGATATCGGCCCAGCGGTTGGACGCGATGATCACGTGCACGCCGTAGGTCAATCCTTGCACCGCAAGCTTGGTGATCTGCGGCTCCAGCTCTTCGAAGTCGTCACGCAGCGCCCGCCAGCCGTCGACCACGAGAAACGCGTCGCCGAACGGGTCCTGCTCGGCGGTGATCTCACCCCGGCGCTTGCGGTTGCGGAAGTCGTTCATCGAGTCCACGCCCAGCGCACCGAAGCGGGCCTCCCGCTCGTTCACCAGCGTGATGAGTTCGGCGACAATCCGTCGCGCCTTGTCCGGCTCCCGCCGTGCGACCGCGACGCCACCGACGTGGGGCAGCCCGTTCAGTCCCGCCAGCGTGCCACCACCGAGATCGATGCAGTAAAACTGCGCCTCCTGCGGCGTGTGGGTCAACGCCATCGACATCACCAGCGTCCGCAACATCGTCGACTTGCCCGACTGCGGACCACCGATCACCACCCCATGCCCGGCACCACCCGAGAAATCCGCCCACAACGGGTCACGCCGCTGCTCGTAGGGCCGGTCCACGATCCCCAACGGCACCTGCAACCGCCCGTTACCGAAAAACCCCACCGGCGAAAGGCCCCTGTCCTCCGTAGGATTCAGGTTCGGCAACAAGGTGTCGAGTGAGTTCGGCTCGTTCAGCGGTGGTAGCCAGACCTCGTGGGCAGGCGGCCCCTGCCCCACGAGCCTGCCGACGATCACGTCCAGTTCGCTCGGCTCGACCGCCTCCTCGGACTGCTGCTTCGGCTGTTCGATCGGCTCCGGCTCGTGCTCGGGGATCTTCGGCAACTCAACGAAGTCAGGGACGAACAGTTGCGGCCGCTTGTCGGCGCGAACCACCTTGGCCCCTGGAGCGGCCGTCTTGATACCGGCGGGCCGGTATGGCCCGGAAACGTAGGACGCCTTGAACCGGACCAGCGTGGACGTGTCGTACTTGAGATAGCCCCCGCCGGGCACGGAAGGGAGTTCGAAGGCATCGGGCACCCCGATGGCGGCACGGGACTCGGCGGCCGAGAACGTCTTCAGCCCGATCCGGTAGGACAGGTGCGAATCCAGGCCCCGAAGCTTTCCTTCCTCCAGTCGCTGCGATGCCAGCAGCATGTGCATCTGCAGTGAACGGCCAAGTCGGCCGATGGCCACGAACAGGTCGATGAAGTCGGGTTTGGCGGAAAGCAGTTCGGAGAACTCGTCCACCACGATGAACAGCGCGGGAAGCGGATCGAGGTCGGCGCCGTTCTCACGCGCCTTCTCGTATTCCCAGACGTTCTTGAAGTTGCCGCCGTTCTTCAACGCCTCCTGCCGCCGATTCATCTCACCCGCGAGCGCGTCCTTCATGCGGTCGACCAGCGTGACCTCGTCCGCGAGGTTGGTGATGACGGCGGACACGTGGGGCGCCTTGTCCAGACCGAGGAAGGTGGCCCCACCCTTGAAGTCCACGAGCACGAAGTTGAGCGCCGTGGACGAGTGGGTGGCGAGCATGCCCAGCACCAACGTGCGTAGGAACTCCGACTTTCCGGAGCCGGTCGCACCGATGCACAGGCCGTGTGGGCCCATGCCCTCCATCGCCGCTTCCTTGATGTCCAGTTCCACCGGCTGGCCGTACTCGCCGACGCCGAACGGCACCCGGTAGCGGTCCCTGATGGGCCTCGGTCGCCACGCCTGCTGAACGTCGAACGTCATCGGGTCGCCCGGGATTCCGAGCAGTTCCAGCAACGACGGGTTGGACAGCAGCGGCTGCTCCTCACTGTCGTCCGCCGCCGCAGTACCCATCCGGTAGGGCGAGATCTTTCGTGCCAGAGCCTCGACCTCGGCCAAGCTAAGCCAGTCCGGACGTCCGAACCACTCGACACCGCCCGCGCTGCGGGCGCCCAGTCGTTCCTGCTCGACCACCAACCGCAGCCCACGGCGTGCGGCCAGGTTACCGATCGAGTCGGAAAGGTCGATCAGCGTGACCCCGACGAGGCCCTCCTCGAGCAGGATCTGCTCCTCACCGGTTACGTCGGCGTCATCGATGATGATCACGACATGTGGTTGGTCCGGTGCCGGTGTCGCGTTTCGGGAGAACCGCTGGCGGTCCCGCAGTTCGTCGTCCAGCCACTGTTCGATCTGCGCGAGCGAGCCGCTCATCATCCTGAGCTGGCCGATACCGTCCGACAACGTCGGGTGCTGCACGTGCGGCAGCCACTTGGCCCACTCCCAGTGTTCCTTCGCTCGCCCCGCCGTCGCGATACCGATCAACACGTCGTCGGGGCTGTGGAAGGTGACCAGTTGCGCGAGCATCGCGCGGGTCAGGCTGCGGGTGAGCTTCTTGTCGCCCTGCATACCGACAGCCGCGAAACCCCGAAGGGTGATCTGCGTCGGCAGGTCAGGAACGATCGAGTGCGCCCGCACGAACCGGCGCAACGCCAGCGTCGCGATTGGCTCCAACTCGTCGACCGGTCCGGTCTGCGGCGGTACCAGTCGGGTGGCCAGGCGGTGCGAGCTGCGGCCTACCCGCAGGTGCAGAAAATCCTGGTCACTCTGCCGCCGCTCCCACATCCGCCTGCTGGTCGCCAACGACCACAGGCTCTCCGGGTCCGGATGCACCCACTCCAGCGCCGCGCGCTGGTCGACCATCGCCTCCCTGGCCCTATCCCGCATCTGGCCGAGGTACCGCAGGTAGTCCTTGCGGTCCTCGTTCATCTCGGCCTTCTTCTGCTGCCCGCCACGACCACCGCCAGCGAACATGCCGACCATCGACATCATCATCATCAGCGGCATCATCAGAAAGAACGGGCTGCGCGCCATGTCGCGGTTGGCCGTGAACATGAAGACGACCATGCCCACCATCGCGACGACCATCACGATCGGCAACAGCTTCATGACGATGTTGCCCGGTATGGTCCTCGGCACCTCGGGTGGCGGCTCGAGATGCACCTCGCCGCCCGGCGGACGGGGAGCAGCAAGCCGTGGCGACCGCTTGAACTGCAGCGTGCTCACCGAAAGGACCCCTCTTCGACTCGGCGACGTCGGCCCGGCAGGCGCACGGACCGATACATTCACCGGAACTGCCCCCACGCATGGCCAAGGTGCGTTAATACTAGGGCGGCAGTACGACATCGTGGGGCTGGTTCGCCGAACGTGACCGGCCTTGGTGGCCAGTTACCCGCGACGCGGTATAAGTACCGCGTCGATATCTCCAGGTAGGGGGCGAACAGGTGGCAACGGGCACGACGGTTTTCAGCAGGGTGACGGTGGTGGCACCGCGTACCCGTATCGATGTCGCGCTGCCCGCGGACATCGCGGTTGCCGACCTGATGCCCATGCTGCTGGAGATGGCCAAAGAGGTCAGCCCCGACGGAGGTGCGAGGCACGGTGGCTGGGTGCTGGCCAAGCTCGGCGACGGACCGCTCGACCCCAGCCGGACGCTCGCCTCCCTCGGCATCGTCGACGGTGAACTACTACAGCTACGCAAGCGCAACGAGAGCCCGCCGCCGCCGCTCTACGACGATGTCGTCGACGCCATCGCCGAGGCACAACCCGACAGCTTCCGGCCGTGGACCAAGGAGACCGCACAGCGCATCGGCCACATCGCGGGCACGCTCTCCCTCCTCACCGCCGCGGTCGCGCTCTTCTTCAGTGGCCCACTGTTCGGCGGCAACGGTATTGCGGCAGCGATCGCGGGCGGCATCGGTGCGATCGCCTGTGTGGCCGTCGGCGCGACCCTCGTGAAAGCTTACGAAGCCGAAGCTACCGGCGTCGTGATCGCAGCTGCCGGTGGGCTGCCGCTGGCATTCGTCAGCGGGTTCTACATCGTGCCTGGAGCCTCCGTGCGCGCGAATCTACTGTTGGCCAGCGCGCTGGTTGTGGTGGTCGCCGCGGTGTGCATCCTCGTGATGGGCGCGGGTATCACCACCTTCATAGCGGCGGCGACCGCAGGCGTGTTCGGATTGCTCGCGTTCCTCGTCGCGACACTGGTCGCCCATCCCGCGCCTGGCATCGCTGCCGGTACCGCTGCCGTGGCTCTCGCGGGCATCTCCATGTTGCCGAGGGCGACCATCTGGCTGGCCAAGCTGCCGTTGCCCCACGTGCCAGGGACCGCCGAGGAACTCAAGGAGGACTCCGGCTACCCGGACTACTCCTCCATCGAGCGCAGGACCAGCATCGCGCACAAGTACATGACCGGCCTGCTCATCGGTTGTGGTTCGGTGACAGCGATCGCCGCTATCATCACGGCTTCGTCGCCGGACATCTACGGCATCCTCACCGCGGTGATCGCCACGATGGTCCTGCTGCTGCGCGCCCGCACCTACGCCAACGGCAGTCAGGCGGTCGCCCTGCTGACCACAGGCATGGCCTCAGCCGCGGGCATCCTGCTCGGCTGGATGTGGACCGAGGACGCGACAGGCCGCGTCGTCTGGGTGTTCGGATCGCTGATCTTGATCGCGGCCGGCGCACTCGTGCTCGGAGTGGTTTTCCCGAATCAGCGATTCTCCCCGCCGATGCGACGCACGGTCGAGATCATCGAGGCGGTGTGCATCGCGGCGGTCCTGCCACTGGCGCTGGCGGTCATGGGGTTGTATTCGACACTGCGCCATCTCGACATCGGTGGTTGACCCGCCGTATTCCGCTCACTGACGTATAGGGGGTCGCGTGCGTAGGGCTTGGCCGCTGAGGCGCGCATCCGCGTTGGCGCTGACCGTGGCGATCGGCACGGTGTGCCCTGGGCTGTCACCCGTACCCGCCGTGGCGCAGGATTCCTCGTCCGACAGCGAAGGTTATTACGCGACGCCGCCGCCGCTGGGGAACACCGCACCGCCCACCGATACCGGTCGACCGGACAAGCCATATACCAAGCAGGTCGGGTGTGTAGAGCGCGATCTGGGCCGCGACGTCATCCCGCGGGAAACCCCATGGGGGCAGCAGTATCTGCGCATCAACGAGGTACACGACCTGATGCGCTCCACGGTCGGTTCCGTCGGGCGGTACCCGGGAGGCGAAGCTGTCCGTGTCGCTGTGATCGACACCGGGATCACCAACCACCCGTTCTTCAACGGCAGGGTGCAGGGTGTCGAGGACTACGTGGCCGATACCCCTAACGGTCCGGGTTTGGAGGACTGCGACGGGCACGGCACCGAGGTCGCGGGAATCATCGCGGCCAACACCACACCCGACATCGGGTTCAACGGTGTCGCCCCAGAAGTTCAGATCCTCTCGATTCGCCAGTCCAGCCAGAACTACGCTGTTGACGACTCGGCCTCACAGTCGAGTGGCGGCAACGAGAACGCGGGCGGTGAAGGCGGCAATGACTCCGGCGGCGGTGGCGACACAGATGGTGAAGGCCAACCGAACGCGCTGCGTGCGCCGGGCGGCACAGCCCCGGCGCAGAACGGCGGCCGTACGCAGGAAGAAGAGGACGCGGCAGGCACACTGGACACCCTCGCGCAGGCCGTCGTCCGCGCCACGAACGAGAACGCCGACGTCATCAATATCTCGATCAACAACTGCAGGCCTGCCGACGGCAACATCGGCGAGGGGGAACGCACGCTGCAAGCCGCCGTTCGGTACGCCGTGGACAACGACGTTGTCGTCGTGGCAGCCGCGGGTAACACCGGCGAGAACTGCCCCCAGAACGACCAGCGAGACCCTGCCAAGCCGAAGACGATCGTGACGCCACCCTGGTTCGCAGAAGACGTACTTTCGGTAGCAGCCATTGACGAAACCGGCAGCGTGGCTGACTTCAGCGTCCACGGACCATGGGTGACAGTCGCCGCACCGGGAACAGGCATCACATCCCTTGACCCGGCCGCCGGCTCCGGCGGTCTGGCGAATCTCACCATCGAGAATGGCGAGCCACAACAGATCCAGGGCACCAGCTTCGCGGCGCCATATGTGTCGGGAGTCGCCGCGTTGGTACGTGCGAAGTACCCGGATCTGACGGCCCGTCAGGTGATGTACCGGATCGCGTATACCGCACAGCATCCCGCGGCGTCGGGCGGTCGGGACAACTTCGTCGGCTACGGGATCATCGACCCCATGGCGGCTCTTACGGCGACGGTGCCTTCCGAAGAGGGCATCGAGCCCGCAAGGGCTGACCAGCTCCCTTCGGACCTGCCTCTGACCGACAACCGCGACTGGACCCCGATGGTCGTGGCTCTGGCCGGCTCCGGCGGTGCCCTCATGGCGTTGATCATCACTCTGTTCGTGGTACACACCATCCGCCG
The DNA here is from genome assembly GCF_011761185.1 of Saccharomonospora amisosensis. NCBI lineage: Bacteria > Bacillati > Actinomycetota > Actinomycetes > Pseudonocardiales > Pseudonocardiaceae > Saccharomonospora > Saccharomonospora amisosensis. Next base: position 4,650,683 of record NZ_JAAOYM010000001.1, read on the forward strand.
CAACCGCACCGACGAAGCCCACCCCACGGATAGCCGGAAGCGCGTTTAGCGGGCTAACCGCGCTTCCGCGGCCGGCATTTCCACCCCGGGGCCCGTCGTCGTTTGCCGTACCCCTTCCTCAGCAGCACGTCACAACGCAGCCGCAGACACTTCGGCGACCAAGCTTCAGCCTGCCTTCTTCGGAGGGGAGCACGTTTAGCGGGCAAACCGTGGCAAGGATGGGCAAGAACCCGGATCCAAAGACCCATCGTCGGGAACGCGTCCTCGCAGGGACGGTTTGCCCGCTAAACGTGCCACATCCCACCGACTCCCCCGGCCGCCGGCACTACGTGGCCTTGGTTTCCCCATACTGCGCATCGCGACGGGCTCACCCGCGACATCCGGACTTGCGACCTCGCGCGGTTATCCGGCTCAAGGGCAGGCGATTTCAGTTACCGCCTGTCGTCCCGGCCGCACCGTCCTGTTGGAACGAGCCCGCGTTCGGGTCAACAGGTACGGCGTCGAATGTGCGCATGACGTCTTGGGTGTTCAGCGAAGCACCCACAGGAAGCAACTTGATAATGGACTCGGGAGCGGGGTCGAGCCTGTTCAACCCCAACCCGGTGGCGATGTCGGTGTTTGGGATGCCGTAGCGCATTCCTCGATCGGAGATGAGCTGGATGTTGCCCCTGCCGAAGGTTTCTTTGGTCGTCGCCGACCGCACCGCAGCCGCGAACCCCGGCCGCATGTAGAAGCTGTCGATCTTCCAGTTGTCAGGACTCGGGGACCCGATGTCGATCAGTTGCGGCTTGCCTTGGGCGTCCTTGGGTCCTGGCAGCTCAGAACCGACGTAGACGGCGGTGTAGGCGTCCTGTTGGGGGCCCGTGCCCTTGACACTCCAGCCGAGACATCCGACGGGGAACTTCAACGGGTCGAGCACGGTGGGCACCGACGGCGGGTAGTAATCGACGTCGAGGTAGGCAGGGTCGTTCCTGCCAACGCTGGGAACATTCGTCAGTACGTCGGGGCTGACCCGCTCAACGGACTCGCCTCCGCCTTGGGTGTTGCTGAACCGGATCATGTCGGCAACGGCCTGCGTGATCGGTTGAGTACCCGAGCGAGTGATGACGTAGTATTCGGTGCTGTTGCTGCGTTCGATCGCGAAAACCGCCCCGACAGGAAGGCCATCAACGTCGAATCCGTCGGGCGTCTCGCCCGCTCCCGGCACTGTGGGTGCTTTTAGTTCGCCCACGGCAGGGATCGCGTTCAACAACCCCATCGAGATTCGCCTTGCCATAGCCGGGTCCAGCTCCAACGCACGGCGCACGGAGGCGTCCTCCATGTCGACCTCGGCCCGAACCGCGTTCGCGTTGGGTTGGTTCTCGTCAGTGCCTTGTCGGTAGATCAAATGATGCTTGCCGTCTTCGGCGACGACCAGGAGTGCTTGATTCTGCGTCAGTTCCCGCCCGAGATCCTTCAGGCCTGCGAACACGGTTGTCGTTGTCTCTGCCGAGTCTCGCGCCACGCCACTGGGCAGGTCACGGTTGATGTCGATCTGGTCGCAGACCGCCCAGTCAGTCGAGATGAGCTGGTCCTCTGCCGGCAGCAACTCAGGCCCGTTCGGTATGCCCTGAAGTCGTCCTCGCGGGATGTCTTTGAGCTGGTCGTCAGGAACCACTTCGGGCTCGGCCGCCTGGCCACCACTCCCGGCGGCCGCCGCTTGCCCGCCTTCCCCACCCTGTTGGGAGGCCATGAGCATAAGCCGCGCCGAAGCGAGGTTGAACGTCGGGATGAGCTTCTTCGGATTTTCCGCGACGACGTAGACGGAACCGGATGGCTCGCCGATGACGATGCCGGAATCCGGCGGCTTGGGAGCAGGCTTGAAGAACCCGACGATGATGAAGCCGACCATCGCCAGCGCACTCAGCACGACACCGACAATGGTGGCACGCGAGTGCGTCCGCATGGGGTCGTGCAACATCACCGCGTCCTTGCGGACCAGCGCGGACTGCATGCGCCGCAGCACGAACCGGTACGCCTGAACTTGCGACTTGGTTGTCGGTGTTGACGGCATTCTCGACCTACAGCTCTCCCACTCGCGGTACGGTTCCGCAGGATAGCCGTGCGGGGAACCATCTGGTGTTGGTTTCTACCAACTCCGTCATGGTTCGGTTTCCCGGGACCGCTTGACGCCAGTTGTACGCACGAGGGGAAGAGAACGAGCGGATGTCCGTCAGCACTCCTCCACGTCGCACGGGCCCGCCGCCGAGACCGCAACCGCCGGTCGGGCGGCCCGCGGGTCCTCGACAGCGACCAGACGGGCCTGGCCGAGGCCCCGCAGTCCCACGCAGCCCGCAAGGTCCACACGGACCGCAGGGGCCAGGAGGGCCGGGGGGTCCTGGGGGGCCGGGCGGACCACCGGGGCCTCCACCCGGTCAGCAACCCCCTCGGCCGAACGGCTCCAGCCCACCGGCTCGTACAGCGCCACCTGCACGGCGCCGCACGCTTGGCGCAAGTTTCGGCCCGCTGCCAGTCGCGAATGTGGTGCTGCTGGAGGTCGGGCTGGCGATCGGCCTCCTTCTTCTAGCCCTCAACAATTCCCTGCTGTACGTCGCGATAGCTGTCGTCGCAGTCGCGCTGGTCCTGGCTCTACTCCGTTGGGGTGGTCAGTGGTTCACCCAGTGGGCCGGATTGACCGCGCGCTACACCCTCCGGTCTCACGGCCGGGAAGTCACACCACCACCACCGCCAACGGTGGAGAAGCTCGCTACCGAGGCTGCCGAACAGAACGTGATCGGCCCCGACGACGCGAGAGTCAGCCTGCTCCGGCTCGCTGTGCCGGACCTTGTGGTGGCATACGGCAAGGATCACGAACACCAGGATGTGGGGCTTGCCTGGCACGACGGAAACTGGACCGCAGTGCTGCTGGTGGAGCCGACACCAGCACTGATCACGCAGGCAGGCGGTGCCCCGAGCCTGCCCCTGTCGGCATTGGCGCCGTGTCTGGAAGACCGCGGCGTGGTCCTCGACTCCATACAGCTGACCTGGCACTGCTACCCGGGCAGTGCCGCCCTACCCGCCGATTCTCCCGCGCTGAGTTCTTACATGGAGGTGCTCGGACCACTTCCTGCTGCGGCGCGCCGCACAACGTGGGTTTCCATCCGGCTCGACCCGAAGCGGTGCCCCGCAGCGGTACAGGAACGTGGTGGCGGCGTAGTCGGGTCACATCGAGCACTGATCGGTGCGCTGTCACGAGTGCGCAACGCGTTGGAATCACGAGGCGTACCGACCCGGCCCCTCAATCCCGACGAACTGCTGCGAGCAGGGATCTCCGCCGCCGAACTCACCGGTGTCGCTGGATCCGACACTCGCGTCAGGCTGCGCGAACGCTGGACCGGCGTGACAGCCGCGGGAATAGGGCATGCCAGCTACGCGATCACGGGTTGGCCCAAGGGCAAGATCAGCAGCAACCTCAACGCGCTCACGAGCGTGCGCGCACTTTCCGCGACGGTGGCTATGGCAATCTCGCCCGCGCAGGAGAGTGGCAAGATCGCGCTGCGGGGTGTTGTCCGGGTCAGCGCCCGCAACCCCCGTGAACTCGAGGCAGCGGACCAGCGCCTGACGAACATTTCCGGCCGCCTTGGGGTGGCACTGACACCGCTGCGTGGCCTACAGGCGGCTGGCTTCTCCGCAACTCTTCCGATAGGAGGCACCGCGTGACCACCCGCGTTCACGATGCCAACAACGGCGCCGGGGTGGCTGCGGAATTCATCGTCGACCCGACGCTGCTCGACGCCATCAGCCCGTCAGGTGATCGGGGCGGCATCGTGCTGGGGTCAGGGCTGCAGGGTGAGCCGCTGACCATCTCAGCCCTGCGCTCCACGCCGACGAGGATCGTGCTCGTCGGTGGGCTTTACCTCGCCCGGCAGGTCGCCTTGCGTGCGATGGCGGTAGGGGCGTGGGTCGTCGTCGCGACGGGTAGGCCCACCGCGTGGCATGTGTTGTCGCAGGCTGCGGGTACCCAGCGCAACGGCCAGCCTTCACCGCTGGTGCAGATCCGGCGACTCTCGCCTGTCGAGCTTCCAAGGCCGTCGGAAGATGCGCCATTGCTGGTTGTACACGACGGCGGCCCTACACCGCAGGATCTGTTTCCTCCCCGATCGCCGTGGCAAACCACCGTTTATGTGCTGCCGTACCTGCATCCGCAAGCGGGTGCGCTCGCGAACGCCGCGGACCTGGTGCTGATGCAGCGGCTTCCAGCAGGACAGGCCGAACTCGCGGCGCGTATCTGGCGATTGCCCTTCCAGATGAAGGGGCAACTGACGATGCTGAAGGACGACCAAGTGGTCGCTCTTGGTCGAAACCTTTGGCGACCACTTCGCCTGGTGACCACGAGCAAGGAACAACAGATCCTGGGCCCCGTCCGGCGCGGCGACTGACACGCCCAACAACGCGGTTTGCCCGCGAAACGTGCGCACCGCGTTTCGCGGGCAAGCCGCGTCTTGACCTCACTCGCCGGCCAAGCGCGGGGGGGTACAGGGCTGTGGATAACCGCGCCCTTGTGGACAACTCACGATAGGCCGTGCCTGAATGTCGGTCAGCCCAGCAAGGTTTACTGGGTGAACAGAACAACGAGGCCACACGAGCTGACAAACGTCTTCCGCGGATCAGTTGCCCGTGCCGAAGGGTACGTAACAGAAGCCCAGCTACGCGGGCCGATGTTCCGACGGCTGTTTCAGGACGTCTACGCGCCGGCCCACCTGCCGGTGACGCACGAACTCCGCTGCCGCGGCGCGGCATTGATCGTTCCCAAAGAAGCGGTGCTGACAGGCCGGTCAGCCGCGACAGTCCTCGGGATCGACCTCGCCAAACCGCACGACCCAGTTGAATTCGTCGTTCCAGAGAAATCGCGTTTCGGTCCCATAAGCGGTATCCGCGTGCGCAGGACAGCTGTCAAACGAAAAGAATCCCGACCCTGGCAGGGCATCAGGATAGCCCGGCCCACTCGCATAGCTCTTGATCTACTGCTGCGACTCTCGCCGCGAACGCACGGATGGATAAGGCGGCTACGCATAGCTGTCCCAGACCTTGACGCATTCCTGCGCTCGAAGCTGGTTTCCACGAAGGCGCTAGAACGTACTCTCCGAGATCGGCGTAATCGGGGTATCAGACTCGCACGAGAGGCTCTCCTCATGTCCGACGCACGAGCGGAATCACTTCCCGAGTCAGAACTGCGGGTCGTCCTCGAAACAGGAGGCCTCAACCCGACTCCGCAGTACCGGATTCTGAAGAATGGTACAGAAGTGGCCCGGCTCGATCTCGCGATCACCGAAACACGAACGGCTATAGAGTACGACGGTTACTGGCATCGAGAACGAAGACAGACCCTCCTCGACCGAGCCCGACGTGGGCGACTCGCTGCCGAAGGATGGCGGTTCGTCATTGTCACCGCTGAAGACTTGACAGGCGATCCGAACAAGATACTGGAGGCCGTGCGCCGCGCCCAGCAATCGCCCTAGGAACTGCTCGGGTGCGCGGATCGAGTATTGCGGGTCTCATTGGCTCGCGCGGCGAGCTCACCTGCAGGCGGATAGTCAACGCCAATCAATGTCAGCCCGTGGGGCGGCGCTACCGCACTGTCGCGTAGGTGACTGCGAAGCGATTCGACAACTGATGCAGCACTGCGGCGCCCATCTCCCACCAGCAATAGTGCCCCCACAAGGCTGCGAACCATGGAGTGGCAGAACGCATCGGCCGTAACCGTCGCGTGTATCTCGTGTTCGCCCACTTGCCGCCAGCTCAGCCGTTGCAGATGTCTGATGGTCGTTGCGCCCTCACGCTGCTTGCAGAAGGCGGCGAAGTCGTGCAGCCCGATGAGAGGGCTTGCGGCTTCGTTCATGGCTTCCACAACAAGTGCCCGCGGCCACGCCAGGGTGTCCCGTCGACGCAGCGGGTCAACGCCCCATGGCGCATCCGACACCTTGTACAGATAGTGCCGTCTCATGGCGGAGAACCGGGCATCAAAACCGTCCGGCGCGACATCGACCGCCAATACCCGTACATCTGGCGGAAGAACCCTGTTCCAACGGTGTCGTAAGCGGATCAGGTCAGGGACACCCTGCTCATCCACAGCCAAGCCCCGCAACGTTTTGCCCGCGAAACGCGATGCGTCGACATGGGCGACTTGGGCAGTGGCGTGGACGCCCGCATCTGTGCGGCCCGCGACCACCATGGGTCCGACCATCGCCTCGCCCGGTGGTTGCTTCGCGAGCGCTTCCTCGAGCACTCCCTGCACTGTCCGTTGCCGTGGCTGCTTTGCCCACCCGGAAAAGTCGGTGCCGTCATAGGCCAAGTCGAGACGAATACGAACGAGCCCGCCATCCACTGTGGGAACGGCGGGCTCGTTCATCGGACTTTGAGCCGTCAGGACTCTTCCTTCTTGTCGCTCGGCTCACCGGTAGGCGCTTCAGCGCCCTCGGCGGGGTCCGCAGTGGCCTCGTCCGTCGCAGTGGTCGGCGCCTCCGCGTCCTGGTCGGCGGCCGACTCCTTCTCAGCCTGAGCAGTCTCCTCGGGCTTCGACTCCTCTGCCCGCGTCTCGGACGCCGCAGACTTGTCCTTCGCGAACTTCGTCTTCTTCGCGGCCTCGGCCTCTGCCGTCACGGTCTTCTCCGACACCAGTTCGATGACTGCCATCGGAGCGTTGTCGCCCTTGCGTGGCAGTGTCCTGGTGATTCGTACATAGCCACCGTTGCGGTCCTCGAAGAAGGGGCCGATCTCGGCCATCAGCTTGTGCACGACGTCCTTGTCGCGCACGACACGCATGATCTGGCGGCGGTTATGCAGATCACCGCGCTTGGCCTTGGTGATCAGCTTCTCCGCGAGTGGCCGCACACGCTTCGCCTTCGCCTCGGTCGTGGTGATCTTGCCGTGCGCGAACAACGACGTGGCCAGGTTGGCCAGCATCAACCGCTCGTGCGCGGGCGATCCGCCGAGACGGGGTCCCTTGGTGGGAGTGGGCATCGGTTCTCCTCGTTCAGCTCGTCAGCCGCAAGACGACTTACAGCTGCTCCGTCTCTGCGTAGTCCTGACCATCGTCATGACCGGTGTCGGGCAGGCCAGGGGTAGCTTCGGCCCCCCACGTCTCACCCTCGTAGGTGGACGCCGCCGCAGTGGGATCAAACCCAGGCGGGCTGTCCTTCAACGTGAGACCAAGACCGACGAGCTTCATCTTGACCTCGTCGATCGACTTCGCACCGAAGTTACGAATATCGAGCAAGTCCGCCTCACTGCGGGAAACCAACTCGCCGACAGTGTGGATGCCCTCACGCTTGAGGCAGTTGTAAGACCGCACCGTCAGGTCGAGGTCCTCGATCGGCATCGCGTAGGCCGCGATGGTGTCCGCCTCCTGCGGCGAGGGGCCAATCTCGATGCCCTCGGCATCAACATTCAGCTCACGCGCGAGGCCGAACAGCTCAACCAGCGTCTTGCCCGCCGATGCGACGGCGTCCCTGGGAGTGATCGACGGCTTGGTCTCCACATCGAGAACCAGCTTGTCGAAGTCCGTGCGCTGCTCGACACGGGTGGCCTCAACCTTGTAGGTCACCTTCAGCACCGGTGAGTAGATCGAGTCAATGGGAATTCGACCGATCTCGGCACCAGCCTGCTTGTTCTGCAGTGCAGGAACGTACCCGCGGCCACGTTCGACGACGAGCTCGATCTCGAGCTTGCCCTTGCCGTTCAGCGAGGCGATGTGCAAATCCGGATTGTGAACCGTCACACCAGCTGGTGGCACAATGTCAGCGGCGGTGACCTCACCGGGTCCCTGCTTGCGCAGGTACATCGTGACGGGCTCGTCCTCCTCGGAGGAGACCACGAGCTCCTTGAGGTTCAGGATGATCTCGGTGACATCTTCCTTCACCCCGGGAACGGTGGTGAATTCGTGCAGCACACCGTCGATGCGAATGCTGGTGACCGCAGCGCCCGGGATCGAGGACAGCAGCGTACGCCGCAGCGAGTTGCCGAGCGTGTAGCCGAAGCCTGGCTCGAGCGGCTCGATGGTGAACCGTGAGCGGGTCTCGTTGACCGTCTCTTCGCCGAGAGTCGGCCGCTGGGAAATGAGCACTTTCCTTCTTCCTTTCCTGCCGGCGCCCGCCATATGACGCCGAAAGGTGTGGCGTAGCGGCGACGCGCTTCGGGCGCCGCCGCCAACCCATTCCTGGCCGAAGCCAGGCCCTGGGTTACTTCGAGTAGAACTCGACGATCAACTGTTCCTGCACCGGAATCTCGATCTGCGCACGTTCGGGCAACTGATGCACAAGAATCCGCAGGCTCGACGGCACGACCTGCAGCCACGCCGGAATAGGGCGCTCGCCCATGGCTTCCTTGGCCGCCACGAACGGCAGCGTCTGAAGCGACTTGGGCCGCACGTCGATGATGTCGAACTTCGAAACCCGGAAGCTCGGGATATTCACCTTCTCGCCGTTGACGAGAAAATGGCCGTGACTGACGAGCTGGCGGGCCTGCCGCCGCGTGCGGGCCAGGCCAGCACGGTAAACCACGTTGTCCAGTCGCGACTCAAGGATCTGCAGCAGGTTCTCACCCGTCTTGCCAGCGCGGCGGGCGGCCTCCTCGTAGTAGCGCTTGAACTGGCGCTCCAGAATGCCGTAGGTGTGGCGCGCCTTTTGCTTCTCCTGAAGCTGGAGCAGATACTCGCTTTCCTTGACGCGGCCCCGGCCGTGCTGGCCGGGCGGGTAAGGGCGGCGCTCGAACGCCTGGTCGCCACCGATGAGGTCGACCTTGAGCCGACGCGAAACGCGCGTCGCGGGGCCGGTGTAACGGGCCATCTGTTCTTACTCCTCCCGTTCCTCAGACCCGGCGCCGCTTCGGCGGGCGGCAGCCGTTGTGCGGCTGCGGGGTCACGTCCTGGATCGTCCCCACCTCGAGGCCGGCGGCCTGCAGCGACCTGATCGCCGTCTCACGGCCGGAGCCGGGACCCTTGACGAAGACGTCGACCTTCTTCATACCGTGCTCGGCGGCCTTCCTGGCCGCGCTCTCGGCTGCCATTTGTGCGGCGAACGGCGTGGACTTGCGGGAGCCCTTGAAGCCGACGTGGCCGGAGGAGGCCCACGAAATTACCGCACCGTTGGGGTCGGTGATGGAAATGATGGTGTTGTTGAATGTGCTCTTGATGTGGGCATGCCCGTGAGCGACATTCTTCTTTTCCTTGCGCCGGACCTTCTTGGTTCCGGTCGTGCGTGCCTTGGGTGGCATGGTCTGGGTGACTCCTCGTTAGCGCGAGTTCTTCTGGTGGGCCGCAGCGGCTTCACGCTGTCCACGCCGAATCAACGTGCCGGCGTCGGTGTACAGCTGGCGCAGCGCCATCGGGCGAGCGTAAAGAGCCTTCGGCGACATGTAGGAAGCGCTGCCCTGACGTTGCATGGCTCCGCCCACGAGCTTCTTGCCCCGGATACTCACTTCTTGCCCGCCTTCTTCTTGCCCGCGACCGTCTTCTTCGGGCCCTTGCGCGTACGGGCGTTGGTCTTGGTGCGTTGCCCGCGGACAGGAAGTCCGCGTCGCCAGCGCAGGCCTTCGTAACAGCCGATCTCGATCTTTCGACGGATGTCAGCATTTACCTCGCGACGGAGGTCACCCTCGACCTTGAAGTTCTCTTCGATGTAGTCCCGCAGTTTCACAAGGTCGTCATCGCTGAGGTCCTTCACGCGGGTGTCCGCGTTCAGTTCCGTGGCGGTGATCAGTTCCTTGGAACGGGTACGGCCGATGCCGTAGATGTAGGTAAGCGCGATCTCGAGCCGCTTCTCGCGGGGAAGATCGACGCCAGCGAGTCGTGCCATTGGCGCTCATGCTCCTTCTTCATCGTGTCTCCAGGTCTGCTCCCTGACCATTCCCGGGACGACTCGCTGTCGCACCACCCGCTCTCGCGGGCGGCGTCCCGGCCCCGGCCTGGAGTCCGGGGGTGAGCCGGTCCCGTCGGCTTTCGCCGCGGTCCGGCAGGTACGGGGAGTGGTTCTCGGCTATGAATTCACTCGGACGAGTGCCGGTGATCAGCCCTGCCGCTGCTTGTGCCGCAGGTTGTCGCAGATCACCATGATCCGACCGTGCCGACGGACGATCTGGCACTTGTCACAGATCCGCTTGACGCTCGGCTTGACCTTCACGTCTCCTGCTCTCCTGCTCGTGCTGAGTTGCTGCGTGCCCCCTGGTGGAGGTCTCCCTCCACCACGCTCACCGTGATCACTTGTAGCGGTAGACGATGCGACCACGGGACAAGTCGTAGGGCGAAAGCTCTACGACAACCCTGTCCTCCGGCAGAATGCGGATGTAGTGCTGCCGCATCTTGCCACTGATGTGTGCAAGGACCTTGTGGCCGTTCTCCAACTCGACGCGAAACATCGCGTTGGGAAGCGGCTCGATTACGCGGCCTTCGACCTCGATGGCCCCGTCCTTCTTCGCCATGTCCTCCGCGTTTCGTGATTGGTTGAGCGGTGAGTGCTTGCCTGCCTGGTGGCACGCACGCCACGCCAATCCCGCTGCCCAGTGGAAGTGAGCATGCTGGAACCGGCGTGATGAGCACGCCGAATAGTCAGTGTACGCGCCGCGTGTCAAGCCCCCTAAGCCGGGGTTGCTTGAGTCAGCCGCCTACCAGGTGAACGACTCACGAGTAATGATAACAGCGTTTCGGAGGAGTGCCGCGCTCCCAAATCACGTTTAGCGGGCAAACCGTGCTTGCCGGGCAACGTTTAGCGGGCAAACCGTGGTAAGCGGTGACAGATCATCACTGTTCTGGTTCCGTCAACACCCACGGCCCCTCGTCGGTGACCGCTACCGTGTGCTCCCAGTGCGCGGCGCGAGATCCATCAGCGGTGACCACCGTCCAGCCGTCTTCCAGCTCGACGGTCTCTGGCGAGCCAGCCGTGAGCATGGGCTCGATTGCCAACGCCATACCCACCTCGAGCAGCGGCCCTCGGCCTGGCCTGCCCACGTTGGGCAGGAATGGGTCCATGTGCATTGCCGAACCGATACCGTGCCCGCCGTACTCGAGCACCATCCCGTACTCGACACCGTCCTCGGCGGCAGCTCGCCGGGCCGTCTGCTCGATGGCATAAGAGATGTCGGTGAGCCGCGCGCCCGGGTTGACCGCCCTCACCCCTGCTAGCATCGCGGCCCTGGTGGCCGCCGACAGCTTCTTGTCCGCCTCCGCAACGGCACCGATCTCGATGGTGACCGCCGAGTCACCGTGCCAACCGTCCAGGATGGCCCCGCAGTCCACCGACAGCAGGTCACCTTCCCGTAGGACACGCGCCGGCGAGGGGATGCCATGCACGATCTGCTCGTTCACCGATGTGCAAATCGACGCCGGAAACCCGTGATAGCCCTTGAACGACGGCACCGCGTTGGCTTCCCGGATGGTCTGCTCGGCCAACTCGTCGAGTTCTGCCGTGCTTACGCCCGGCGCAGCGGTTTGGACTACGTCACGCAAGGTTCGAGCGACAACCAGACCTGCCGCGCGCATGGCTTCCAGCTCGCCCCGGCTCTTCACCTCGATGGAGCGATCCCGACGGAACAACTGCCGCACGCGGCGTGGGAGGAGCTTCACGAGCGGTTGCCGAGAGCTTCCAGCACTCGAGCCGACACCTGGTCCACGTCGCCCACGCCGTCCACCGTCACAAGGATGCCAGAGTAATACTGCAACAGCGGAGCGGTCTCAGAACGGTACACCTGCTGCCTGCGTCGAATCACGTCCTCGGTGTCGTCCGTACGCCCCCTAGCCAGTAAGCGATCCACCAGCACGTCTTCAGGTACCTGCAGCTCGATCACGGCGTCCAATGCGGTATCCGACTCCGCGAGCATCTGGGCCAGCACATCAGCTTGCTTGGTGTTGCGTGGGAAGCCGTCGAGCAGGAAGCCCGACTTGGCGTCCGGTTCCGTGAGCCGCTCCCGCACCATCTCGTTGGTCACCGAATCCGGAACCAGTTCACCGGAGTCCAGGTAACGCTTCGCTTCTCTGCCAAGTGGTGTCTGCTCCCCTACGTGGGTCCTGAACAGCTCGCCCGTGGAGATATGCGGTACGCCGAGTCGCTCGGACAACGCCGCAGCCTGCGTACCCTTTCCTGCCCCAGGCGGACCGACTAGAACCACGCGCGTCATCGCAGGAACCCTTCGTAATTGCGCTGCATCAGCTGGCTTTCGATCTGCTTCACCGTGTCGAGACCGACACCAACCATGATCAGCACAGCAGTGCCGCCGAACGGGAAGTTCTGGTTCTGACCTTCACCGGTGATCGACAGGAAGAAGTTCGGCAGGATGGCAACGATGCCGAGGTAGATCGACCCCGGAAGTGTGATACGGCTGAGCACGTGACCGAGGTACTCGGCCGTGGGCCTGCCTGGCCTGATGCCGGGAATGAAGCCACCGAACTTCTTCATCTCCTCCGCACGCTCATCCACGTTGAAGGTGATCGTGATGTAGAAGTAGGTGAAGAAGATGATCAGCGCGAAGTACATCAGGATGTGCACCCAGCTCGACTGGTCGACCAGGTACGTCTGCAGGAAGCGTTGCCACCAGGACGCCTCGTTCGGGTTCCCCACGAGCCTGCCGATCAGGTCGGGCAGGTAGAGCAGCGAGGACGCGAAGATCACCGGAATGACACCGGCCTGGTTGACCTTGATCGGCAAATAGGTGGACGTCCCGCCGTACATGCGTCGGCCGATCATGCGCTTGGCGTACTGCACGGGGATTCGGCGCTGCCCCTGCTCGACGAAGATGACACTCGCGATGATCGCCAGCCCGAGCACACACACGAAGAAGAACACCAGGCCGCCCTGGTTGTTCAGGATGTTGCCACCCTCAGCCGGGATGCGCGCGGCGATGTTAAGGAAGATCAACAGCGACATCCCGTTGCCAACGCCGCGTTCGGTGATCAACTCACCCAGCCACATCATCACGGCGGTGCCTGCCGTCATGGTGAGCACCGTGAGCGCGAGCGCGTACACGCTGTTGTCCGGCAGCACCGGCTGGTCACAGTCACCGAAAAGCTGACCTCGATCGGCCAGCGCGACCACACCCGTCGCCTGCAAGATCGCCAGCGCGATAGTCAGGTACCGCGTGTACTGGGTGAGCTTGCTCTGCCCCGCCTGGCCTTCCTTCTTCAACTCCTCGAACCGCGGGATGACCACGGTCAGCAACTGCACGATGATGCTCGCCGTGATGTAGGGCATGATCCCGGTGGCGAACACCGATAGCTGCAGCAGCGCACCACCGCTGAACAGGTTCAGCAGCGAGAAGATGTTCTGATCTTGAACCTGCGCCTGACAAGCCTGGACGTTCGGGTACGACACCCCAGGTGCTGGCATGGTCGCGCCGATCCGATAGACGGCCACGATCATCAGCGTGAACAGGATCTTCTTGCGCAGGTCCGGCGTCGCGAGAGCCGAGCGGAAGGCGCTGAGCACGCGGGGGACCTCCTCGGCGTCGTCGGCGATCAGCCGACGATCGGCTTGGCCGGCACTGGACCGGCAGGACACACTGTTGCTGGCGGGCAAGCCAGGGGCGCGTCGGGGCACGGGTATCCCGAAGCGTGGCTCCGACTCTAACAGCCCCGCTCAACGCGACATCACGTAGTGCCGCTTTTGAGCCCGCCTGCCCCGGCTCGCCGCCGCAGCCCGGGCTCGCCGGGCACGTTTAGCGGGCAAACCGTGGTGAGGGGACCCGATGGGAACGCGTTTAGCGGGCAAACCGCGGTAAGGGGAGCTGGCATGGAACGGCCCGGAGGGGTTTCCCTTTGGGTGGGTTCTCCTCCGGGCCGGTTCCGCTCACTCAGAGCTTGGTGGCCGAGCCACCTGCCGCCTCGAGCTTCTCCTTCGCCGAGTTGGAGAAGGCATCGGCGGTCACATCCAGCTTGACGCCGTTCAGCTCACCGTTACCGAGCACCTTCACCAGCTCGTTCTTGTGCACCAGGCCGCGGGCGACAAGTTCCTCCTTGCCGACCTTGCCACCGTCGGGGAACACCCGGGCCAGGTCGCCCACGTTCACCGCCTGGTACTCGGTGCGGAAGCGGTTCTTGAAGCCACGCAGCTTCGGCAATCGCATGTGAATGGGCATCTGCCCACCCTCGAAGCCGGCTGGCACATTCTTACGGGCCTTGGTGCCCTTCGTGCCGCGACCGGCGGTCTTGCCCTTCGAGCCCTCACCACGGCCGACCCGGATCTTCTCCCGGTTGGCGCCAGGAGCGGGCCTGAGGTGATGGATCTTGATGGCCATTACTTGACCTCCTCCACGGTCACCAGGTGCCGCACCGTGTGGATGAGGCCACGCACCTGCGGGGTGTCATCACGCACGACCGACTGCCGGATCTTGCGCAGACCCAGCGTGCGCAGCGAATCCCTGTGGTTGCGCTTGGTCCCGATCGTGCTCTTGATCTGGGTGACCTTGAGCTGAGCCATGTCAGACCCCCTGCCCCGCACGCTGGCGCAGCATCCGGGCCGGTGCCACGTCCTCCAGCGGAAGACCACGGCGCGCCGCGACCTCCTCCGGACGCTGCAGGTCCTTCAGTGCCCGCACGGTCGCGTGCACGATGTTGATCGCGTTGTCGCTGCCGAGCGACTTGGACAGCACGTCGTGCACGCCCGCGCACTCGAGCACCGCACGAACCGGCCCTCCCGCGATAACTCCGGTACCAGGGCTGGCCGGGCGCAGCAGCACGACACCGGCGGCCTCCTCACCCTGCACAGGGTGGGGAATGGTGCCTGCGATGCGAGGCACGCGGAAGAAGTTCTTCTTCGCCTCCTCGACACCCTTGGCGATGGCCGCGGGCACTTCCTTGGCCTTGCCGTAGCCGACGCCGACCTGTCCGTCCCCGTCACCGACGACGACCAGCGCGGTGAAGCTGAAGCGCCGACCACCCTTGACGACCTTGGCCACTCGGTTGATCGCTACGACGCGCTCGAGGTGCGGGGTCTTGTCCTGGGCCGCCCCGCCACGGCCACCGTCACGACGGTCCCTGCGGTCCCTGCCGCCACCGCGCTCGCGGTCGCCGCCGGGTCCGCCCTGGCCGCCGGATTGCCGCGTACGTCCCGGCATCAGGCGTTCCTTCCGTTCTCGAGAATGTTGCTCACTGTTAGAACTCCAACCCCGCCTCGCGGGCGGCGTCGGCCAGCGCGGCGATCCGGCCGTGGTAGGCGTTGCCACCACGGTCGAACACCACCTTGGAGATTCCCGCGTCCTTGGCGCGGGCCGCGACCAACTCGCCGACCTTGGCTGCCTTGGCCTTCTTGTCGCCCTCGACCGAGCGCACACTCGCTTCGAGGCTCGATGCCGACGCCATGGTGTGCCCGGCGATGTCGTCGATCAACTGGACGACGATGTGTCGCGAGGACCGCTTCACCGACATCCTGGGCCGCTCGGCCGTACCGTTGATCTTCTTGCGCAGCCGGTTGTGCCGCCGGATCTTGCCTTCGCGCCGACGGGTCGAGATGTCCTTGCCGATGGGCTTGCGCTTTGTAACCGTTTCGCTCATGATCACTTACCCGTCTTTCCGACCTTGCGGCGGATGCGCTCACCCTCGTAGCGCAGGCCCTTGCCCTTGTACGGGTCGGGGCGACGTAGCTTGCGGATGACCGCCGCGGTCTGGCCGACCTTCTGCTTGTCGATGCCGGACACCGAGAACCGCGTCGGGCTCTCCACCTTGAAGGTGATGCCCTCCGGTGCCTTGATCGTCACCGGGTGGCTGTAGCCGAGGGCGAACTCCAGGTCCTGCCCCTTGGCCTGCACGCGGTAACCGACCCCGTGGATCTCCATCCGCTTCTCGTAACCGTCGGTCACGCCGACGACCAGGTTGTTCACCAAGGTGCGGGTCAGACCGTGCAGCGAGCGGCTCTCCCGCTCGTCGTCGGGACGCCTCACCTGCAACGTGCCGTCCTCGGCGCGCTCCACCATGATCGGCTCGGGAACGGTGTGCTCGAGAGTGCCCTTGGGGCCCTTGACCGTGACGCGCTGTCCGTCGATGGTCACCTCGACCCCGGAGGGGACGGTGATCGGCAGCTTACCGATGCGTGACATGCCAGTCCCCCTTCCTCACCAGACGTAGGCGAGGACTTCCCCGCCCACGCCGTTGCGCTTGCACTGCCTGTCGGTCTGCAGCCCCGACGACGTCGAGATGATCGCCACCCCGAGGCCACCCAGAACACTGGGCAGGTTGGTCGATTTGGCGTACACCCGCAGACCGGGCTTCGAGACTCGCCGCAGCCCCGCGATGCTGCGCTCCCGGTTCGGGCCGTACTTCAGCTCGACGACGAGGTTCTTGTGCTTCTCGCCCGGCTCTGTCCGGTAGCTCGAGATGTAGCCCTCGCGCTTGAGGATCTCGGCGATGTTCACCTTGATCTTCGAGTGGGGCAGCACGACCTCGTCGTGGTACGCCGAGTTCGCGTTGCGCAGACGTGTCAGGAAGTCTGCGATCGGGTCGGTCATCGTCATGGTGACCTTCAACCTTTCTCGCCCTGGTTCCCCGCGTCGCGGGGCCTGTGGCGAAGTGGGAGTCGGTAGTGAGCCTTCACCAGCTGGACTTGTTCACACCGGGAAGCTGGCCGGCGTGCGCCATCTCCCGCAGGCAGACGCGGCAAAGGCCGAACTTGCGGTAGACGGAGCGCGGCCGCCCGCAGCGCTGGCAGCGGGTGTAGCCCCGAACCTTGAACTTCGGCTTGCGCGCGGCCTTGGCGATCAGAGCTTTCTTGGCCATCTGCTCAGTTCTCCTGTGTCTTGCGGGACACCCGCGCCCGGCTGGCTTTCCTGAGCGTGTGCACTCGGGTGTCGCTCATGACGCCTCCTTGAACGGGAAACCGAGCTTGCGAAGCAGCGCACGGCCCTCGTCGTCAGTGGTGGCGGTGGTGACGACCGTGACGTCCATGCCGCGAGGGCGGTCGATGGAGTCCGGGTTGATCTCGTGGAACATCGACTGCTCCGTGAGACCGAAGGTGTAGTTGCCCTTGCCGTCGAACTGCTTCGCGGACAACCCGCGGAAGTCACGGATACGCGGCAGTGCGATGGTGAGCAGCCGGTCGAGGAACTCCCACATGCGGTCGCCGCGCAGCGTCACTCGCGCACCGATCGGCTGCCCCTCACGCAGCTTGAACTGCGCGATGGACTTGCGGGCCCTGCGCACCTCCGGCTTCTGGCCGGTGATGGTGGCCAGGTCGCGGACGGCGCCCTCGATCAACTTGCTGTCGCGGGCGGCGTCGCCGACGCCCATGTTGACCACGACCTTGACCACACCGGGGATCTGGTGCGGGTTGGTGTAGCCGAACTCCTCGCGGAGCTGCCCTGCGATCTCTTCGCGGTACCGGATCTTCAACCGCGGTGTCGGATATGTCTTCTCTGCGGTGGTCATCAGATGTCCTTGCCGGTCCTGCGCGAGATCCGAACCTTCTTACCGTCCTCGCCGATGCGGTGGCCCACCCTGGTCGGCTTGCCATCGGAGTCCACCACCATCACGTTCGACACGTGGATGGGGGCCTCCTGCGTCACGATGCCGCCGGACTGAGCGCCCCGCTGGGTCTGGGTGATCCTGGTGTGCTTCTTGATGCGGTTCACACCCTCGACCAGAACCCGTTGGCGGTCTGGATAGGCCTGGATGACCTTGCCCTTCGCGCCCTTGTCCTTGCCTGCGATGACGAGGACGGTGTCGCCCTTCTTCACCTTCATCTAGAGCACCTCCGGCGCGAGCGAGATGATCTTCATGAACTTCCGATCGCGCAGCTCGCGCCCAACCGGGCCGAAGATGCGGGTCCCTCGCGGTTCGTTGTCGTTCTTGATGAGGACCGCGGCGTTCTCGTCGAACCGGATGTAGGAGCCGTCGGGGCGACGCTTCTCCTTCACCGTCCTGACGATGACGGCCCTGACGACGTCACCACGCTTCACGTTGGCGCCCGGGATGGCGTCCTTGACGGTGGCGACGATGATGTCGCCGATGCCCGCGTAGCGCCGCCCCGAGCCACCGAGCACCCGGATGGTCAGGATCTCCTTGGCACCCGTGTTGTCGGCGACTCGCAGTCGCGACTCCTGCTGGATCACGTCAACTCCTGTATGTCGCGCCGGTTCTCGGTAGACCCGAGCCTGGCGGAACGAACGGGGCCACTCGAGCCCCTGCTTACTTGGCCTTCTCGCGGATCTCGACGAGCCGCCAGCGCTTGGTGGCCGACTGGGGCCGGGTCTCCATGAGGAGCACGCGGTCGCCCACACCGGCCGTGTTCTGCTCGTCGTGCGCCTTGACCTTCTTGGTCGAGCGCATCACCTTGCCGTACAGCGGGTGCTTCTTGCGGTCCTCGAGCTCGACCACGATCGTCTTGTCCATCTTGTCGGACACGACCAGACCTTCCCGGACCTTCCGGTAGTTACGGCCGGACTCCTTCTTCTGCACCGGCTCCGTCATGCGGCACCTTCACTCTCGTTCTCGTCAGGCGCGATGGAGAGCCCGAGCTCACGCTCGCGCATCACGGTGTAGATGCGGGCGATGTCCGCGCGCACGGTGCGCAGCCTGCGGTTGTTGTCGAGCTGCCCGGTGGCCATCTGGAACCGGAGGTTGAACAACTCCTCCTTGGCTTCCTTCAGCCGCAGCACGAGCTCCTCCGCAGTGAGCTCACGAAGTTCTGACGCCGCAACTCCTCCGGCCTTAGCCATCAGAACTCACCACCTTCGCGCGTCACGATCCGGCACTTCATCGGCAGCTTGTGGATCGCGCGGCGCAGCGCCTCGCGAGCCACGGTCTCGTTCGGGAAACTCATCTCGAACATGACCCTGCCCGGCTTCACGTTGGCCACCCACCACTCGGGCGATCCCTTACCGGAACCCATGCGGGTTTCGGCTGGCTTCTTCGTCAGCGGCCGGTCGGGGAAGATGTTGATCCAGATCTTCCCGCCACGCTTGATGTGCCGGGTCATGGCGATACGGGCAGACTCGATCTGCCGGTTCGTCACATAGCTGTGCTCGAGCGCCTGGATCCCGTACTCACCGAAGTTGACCTTGGTGCCACCCTTGGCGGCGCCGGAACGCTTCGGCGAGTGCTGCTTGCGGTGCTTGACCTTGCGTGGGATGAGCACGCCTCAGCCCTCCGTTTTCTCTGCGGCGTCCTGCGCCGCCACCTGCGGAGCCTGGCCTGCGGCCACATCGGTGTCGCTCTGCGCGCCACCCTGCGAGGCCGCGGCGGCCCGGCCGGCTTCGGTCGAGGTCGGCGTGGTGCCGGAGGAACCGGAACGACGCCGGGAGGGCCGCTCGCGCCGTGGGGCGCGCTCGGCGGCCGCGGCCGCGTCCCGCTCCTGCTTGCCCTTCAGCCCACCGACGATGTCGCCCTTGTAGATCCACACCTTCACGCCGATCCGGCCGAAGGTGGTGCGAGCCTCAAAGAAGCCGTAGTCAATGTCGGCACGCAACGTGTGCAGCGGAACCCTGCCGTCGCGGTAGTGCTCCGAGCGCGACATCTCGGCGCCGCCGAGCCTGCCGCTGCACTGCACGCGGATGCCCTTGACCTGCGGCGAACGCATCGAGGTCTGGATCGCTTTACGCATGGCCCGCCGGAAAGCCACCCGGTTGGACAGCTGCTCGGCCACGCCCTGGGCGACCAGCTGCGCGTCCGACTCGGGGTTCTTCACCTCGAGGATGTTCAGCTGCACCTGCTTGCCGGTGAGCTTCTCCAGTGCGCCACGAATCCGGTCGGCCTCGGCGCCACGGCGGCCGATGACGATGCCCGGCCGCGCGGTGTGGATGTCCACACGGACCCGGTCCCGGGTGCGCTCGATCTCGACCTTGGAAATACCGGCCCGCTCCATGCCCGTCGACAGGAGCTTGCGGATCTTGACGTCCTCGGCGACGTACTCCGAGTACTGCTTGTCGGCGTACCAGCGGGACTTCCAATCCGTGGTGATCCCGAGCCGGAAGCCGTGCGGGTTGATCTTCTGGCCCACTACCGGCCACCTGCCTTCTTCTTGCTCTTCGACTTCGCCTTGTCGGACGCGGGCCGGGACTCGAGCTCAACCGTGATGTGGCTGGTCCGCTTGCGGATCCGGTACGCCCGGCCCTGGGCGCGCGGCCGGATGCGCTTGAGCGTCGGACCTTCGTCGGCGTAGGCGTTCTTGACCCAGAGCGTGTCCGGGTCGAGGTCCAGGTTGTTCTCCGCGTTGGCCATGGCACTGGCGAGCACCTTCGCCACGGGCCCACTGGCCGCCTGCGGAGCGAACCTGAGCACGGCCAGCGCCTCGTTGGCGTTACGGCCCTTGATCAGCTCGATCACCCGGCGCACCTTGGTCGGCGAGTCCCGGACGAAGCGAGCTCGCGCGAAGGCTGTCGGCAGGGTCTCCTCTGCCTCGGCCACCGCGTCATTACGCGCGTTCATCGCTGCTTCCCCTTCTCGGTGCGCGCTCAGCGGCGGCGCGACTTGCGGTCTTCCTTGACGTGGCCCTTGAAGGTCCGCGTCGGGGCGAACTCACCAAGTTTGTGTCCGACCATCGCCTCGGTGACGAACACCGGCACATGCTTGCGGCCGTCGTGCACCGCGATGGTGTGGCCGAGCATGTCCGGAATGATGGTCGACCTGCGAGACCAGGTCTTGATCACTGTCTTCTTGCCCGACTCGTTGAGCGCGTCCACCTTCTTGAGCAGGTGGTCGTCCACGAACGGGCCCTTCTTCAGGCTGCGCGGCATCTCTTACTACCTCCCTGCTCAGCGCTTCTTGCCGGTGCGCCGACGGCGGACGATCAGCTTGTCGCTCGGCTTGCTGCGACGCGTGCGGCCTTCCGGCTTGCCGTTCGGGTTCACCGGGTGCCTACCGCCGGAGGTCTTGCCCTCGCCACCACCGTGCGGGTGGTCGACCGGGTTCATCACGACACCACGGACGGTGGGGCGCTTGCCGCGCCACCGGTTACGTCCCGCCTTGCCCCAGTTGATGTTGGAGTGCTCGGAGTTGCCGACCTCGCCGACCGTCGCCCTGTTGCGCACGTCCACGTTGCGGATCTCGCCGGAAGGCATCCGCAGCTGGGCGTACGGACCGTCCTTGGCGACCAACTGCACGCGGGCACCCGCCGACCTCGCGATCTTCGCGCCGCCGCCGGGACGGAGTTCGATCGCGTGGATCACGGTGCCCACCGGGATGTTGCGAAGCGGCAGGTTGTTGCCCGGCTTGATGTCGGCCCTCGGACCGCTCTCCACCCGGTCACCCTGCTTGAGGCGTTCCGGCGCGATGATGTAGCGCTTGTCGCCGTCGGCGTAGTGCAGCAACGCGATGCGGGCACTGCGGTTGGGGTCGTACTCGATGTGCGCGACCTTGGCGGGAACACCGTCCTTGTCGTTACGCCGGAAGTCGATGACCCGGTACGCGCGCTTGTGTCCACCACCCTTGTGCCGGGTGGTGATCTTGCCAGCGGAGTTGCGGCCGCCACGCCCGTGCAGCGGACGCAGCAGTGCCTTCTCCGGCGTCGAGCGGGTGATCTCGGCGAAATCCGAGACGGAGGAGCCACGACGACCAGGCGTCGTCGGCTTGTACTTGCGGATGCCCATGTCTTCTCAGTCCCTTACGCGGCGGGTCCGCCGAAGATCTCGATCGGCTTGCTCTCGGCCGAGAGCGTGACAATGGCGCGCTTGGTGTCCTTGCGCTTGCCGTAGCCGTACCGGGTGCGCTTGCGCTTACCCGGCCGGTTCAGCGTGTTCACGCTGATCACCTTCACGCCGAAGACCTTCTCGACCGCGACCTTGATCTGGGTCTTGTTGGCGTCGGGGCGGACAAGAAAGGTGTACTTGTGATCCTCAAGCAGCCCGTACGACTTCTCGGAGATCACCGGCGCGATCAGGATGTCACGCGGGTCGGGAATCGCCACGGAGCTCATGCCTGGTCACTCCTTTCGGCATCGCCCGACTTGGCCGCCCTGCTCGGGCCGGCGAGAAACACGTCGAACGCCGCCTTGGTGAACACGACGTCATCGTTGACGAGAACGTCGTAGGTGTTGAGCTGGTCGGGGGTCAGCAGGTGCACGTTCGGCAGGTTGCGCACGGAAAGCCTGCTCAGCTCCTCGTCGCGGTGCAGCACCACGAGCACACGCTTGGCCTGCGTCACCGCGGCGAGCGCGGCCTTGGCTGCCTTCGTGGACGGCTTCTCACCGGACACCAGCTCCGTGACCACGTGCAGTTGCCCTGAGCGCGCCCGGTCGGAGAGGGCGCCGCGCAGCGCGGCCGCCTTCATCTTCTTCGGGGTCCGCTGGGTGTAGTCACGTGGCGTGGGGCCGTGCACGGTGCCACCGCCGGTGAACTGCGGTGCACGGACCGAACCCTGCCTGGCGCGACCGGTTCCCTTCTGCCGGTACGGCTTGCGGCCACCGCCGCGCACCTCGCCCCTGGTCTTCGTGTCGTGCGTACCCTGCCGCGCCGCGGCCAGCTGGGCCACGACGACCTGGTGCATCAGCGGGATGTTCGCCGGTACGTCGAAGATCTCGGCGGGAAGCTCGACCGTCCCCTCGGCCTTGCCTGCCGGGGTCTTGAGTTCCACGGTCGCGGTCACTGCGTCACACCACCCTTCGCGGCGCTGCGGACGAAGATCAGCCCGCCCTTGGGTCCGGGAACCGCGCCCTTGATCAGCAGCAGGCCGTCCTCGGGACGCACCGCGTGCACGGTGAGGCCCTGCGTCGTCACTCGCTGGTTGCCCATCCGGCCCGCCATGCGCAGGCCCTTGAACACACGGCCAGGAGTGGCGCAGCCGCCGATCGAACCGGGAGCACGGTGCTTGGCCTGGTTACCGTGGCTGGCGCCCTGCCCGGAGAAGCCATGTCGCTTCATTACACCGGCGTAGCCCTTGCCCTTGCTGGTACCGGTCACGTCGACCACGGAACCGCTGGGGAACACCTCCGCGGTGATCTCCTGGCCGACCTCGTAGGACTCGGCGTCGGCCGTGCGTAGCTCGGCGATGTAGCGCCGCGGTGTCACACCGGCCTTCTCGAAGTGGCCCGTCCTCGGCTTGTTGACCCTGCGTGGGTCGACGGCACCGAAGGCGAGCTGTACGGCCGAGTAGCCGTCCGTCTCCTTGTTGCGCACCTGGGTCACCACGTTCGGCCCGGCCTGCACGACGGTCACCGGGACAACCCGGTTGTTCTCGTCGAAGACCTGGGTCATGCCGAGCTTGGTGCCCAGAATGCCCTTCACTTGCCTTTCAGACATGAGTCTCTATCTCCGCCGCTCGACCAACGCTTACTGGATGTTGACGTCGACGCTCGCCGGAAGGTCGATGCGCATCAGCGCGTCGACCGTCTTCGGCGTCGGGTCGAGGATGTCGATCAGACGCTTGTGCGTGCGCATCTCGAAGTGCTCGCGCGAGTCCTTGTACTTGTGCGGCGAACGGATGACGCAGTAAACGTTCTTCTCGGTGGGCAGCGGCACAGGTCCGACGACCGAGGCGCCGGTGCGCGTCACCGTCTCGACGATCTTGCGCGCGCTGGCGTCGATCGCCTCGTGGTCGTAGGCCTTGAGCCTGATGCGGATCTTCTGTCCCGCCATGGTTCCTTACCGTCTCGTACCGCTGTTACCGCACGTCAACGACTTGCCTTCCGGTCCACGCGGTCGGGCGTGTCGCGCCCACTACGCAGACTGATCCCGCAGGATCGTTGTCGTGCCGCTAGGTCTGTCACATCACGAAGGGCCGACGGCGCGGCCGGCCACTCCCGACCCACGGAAAGACCGTGGGTCCAGGACGCTCGCAGCAGGGCGGCCGATTTCTTGAACTCAGTCCCTGGAAATCGGCCGCCCCGCGTCGAGCAACCTTAACAGGATGCCACACGGGCACCCGGCATTCGCACCGGGGGGTGCACTGCCTTACTTGATGATCTTGGTGACCTGACCGGCACCAACGGTACGGCCACCCTCACGGATGGCGAACCGCAGACCCTCGTCCATGGCGACCGGCTGGATCAGCTGCACCGAGATGTGGGTGTTGTCGCCGGGCATGACCATCTCCGTGCCCTCGGGAAGGGTCACGACGCCGGTCACGTCCGTGGTGCGGAAGTAGAACTGCGGGCGGTAGTTGTTGAAGAACGGCGTGTGCCGACCACCCTCGTCCTTGGACAGAATGTAGACCTGGCCCTCGAACTCGGTGTGCGGCGTGGTGGTGCCGGGCTTCACGACGACCTGACCGCGCTCCACGTCCTCACGCTTCACACCACGCAGCAGCAGAGCCGCGTTGTCACCGGCCTGACCGTAGTCCAGCATCTTGTTGAACATCTCGATGCTCGTGACCGTGGTCTTGCGCGAGTCGGGCCGGATACCGACGATCTCGACCTCTTCGTTGAGCTTGATCTCACCGCGCTCGATACGGCCGGTGACGACCGTCCCGCGACCGGTGATGGTGAAGACGTCCTCGATCGGCATCAGGAACGGCTTCTCGGTGTCACGCACCGGGTCCGGGATGTTGTCGTCCACGGCCTCCATGAGGTCGAGCACGCTCTGCGACCACTTCTCGTCGCCCTCGAGCGCCTTCAGCCCGGACACGCGAACCACCGGAGCGTCGTCGCCGGGGAACTCCTGGGCGCTCAGCAGCTCACGGACCTCCATCTCGACGAGCTCGAGGATCTCCTCGTCGTCCACCATGTCGGCCTTGTTCAGAGCCACCACGATGTAGGGCACACCGACCTGACGGGCGAGCAGCACGTGCTCGCGAGTCTGCGGCATCGGGCCGTCGGTGGCCGCCACCACGAGGATCGCGCCGTCCATCTGGGCCGCACCGGTGATCATGTTCTTGATGTAGTCGGCGTGACCCGGAGCGTCGACGTGCGCGTAGTGCCGCTTGTCGGTCTGGTAC
Organism: Saccharomonospora amisosensis; assembly: GCF_011761185.1. Lineage (NCBI taxonomy): Bacteria > Bacillati > Actinomycetota > Actinomycetes > Pseudonocardiales > Pseudonocardiaceae > Saccharomonospora > Saccharomonospora amisosensis. Next base: position 4,675,497 of record NZ_JAAOYM010000001.1, read on the forward strand.
TCGACGTGCGAGATGTTGATCGTGATACCGCGCTGCTTCTCCTCGGGCGCGTTGTCGATCTGGTCGAACGCGCGCGACTGGTTCAGCTCGGGAAACTTGTCGTGGAGAACCTTGGTGATCGCCGCGGTCAGAGTGGTCTTGCCGTGGTCGACGTGCCCGATGGTTCCGATGTTGACGTGCGGCTTGCTCCGCTCGAACTTCGCCTTCGCCACTGGAATGTCCTCCTGGACTTTCTTGCTCGTGACCGGCGTGGCTGCCGATCTACGACTCGATCTGGTCAGTTGTGCGGACCTTCAGGGAACAGCCCCTTGGCGCCCGCTTTGGATGCTTTGAGGGTTGTTACTCCCCCACCGCCGCGGTGCCGATGTGAAGACACCGGGTTCGCCGTACCCGTCCCAGGGCGCTCACTCCCCCGTCGCCTTCGCGATGATCTCCTTCGCGACGTTCGCCGGAACCTCCGCGTAGGAGTCGAAGTGCATCGTGTAGTTGGCACGACCTTGGGTCTTCGACCGCAGGTCGCCCACGTACCCGAACATCTCCGACAGCGGCACGAGCGCCTTCACGACGCGCGTGCCCGACCTCTCCTCCATGGCCTGGATCTGGCCACGGCGGGAGTTCAGGTCGCCGATGACGTCACCCATGTAGTCCTCGGGTGTGGTCACCTCGACCGCCATCATCGGCTCCAGCAGTACCGGGCCTGCCTTCCTCGCGGCCTCCTTCATCGCCATCGAACCGGCGATCTTGAAGGCCATTTCCGAGGAGTCGACCTCGTGGTACGCACCGTCCAACAAGGTGAACTTCAACCCGACGAGCGGATAGCCTGCGAGCACGCCGTACTGCATGGCGTCCTGCGCACCCGCGTCCACCGATGGGATGTACTCCCTCGGCACGCGGCCACCGGTGACCTTGTTGTCGAACTCGTAGAGTGCGCCGTCCGTGGTCTGCAGCGGCTCGAGCTTGACGATCACCTTCGCGAACTGACCGGAACCACCGGTCTGCTTCTTGTGGGTGTACTCGAGCTTCTCGACGGTGTTGCGGACGGTCTCACGGTAGGCGACCTGGGGCTTACCGATGTTCGCCTCGACCTTGTAGTCGGACTTCATCCGGTTGACGAGCACCTCGAGGTGGAGCTCGCCCATGCCCTCGATGATCGTCTGCCCGGTCTCCTCGTCCTGGCTGACCCGGAAGGTCGGGTCCTCCTCGGCGAGCTTCTGGATCGCGGTGGAGAGCTTCTCCTGGTCCGCCTTGGTCTTGGGCTCGATGGCGACCTTGATGACCGGCTCGGGGAAGGTCATCGACTCCAGCACAACCGGGTTCTGCGGGTCGGCGAGGGTGTCGCCGGTCGTGGTGTCCTTCAGCCCGATGACGGCGTAGATGTGGCCCGCCTGCGCCTCATCGACTGGGTTCTCCTTGTTGGAGTGCATCTGGAAGATCTTGCCGATGCGCTCCTTGCGCTCCTTGGTCGCGTTGACGACCTGGCTGCCCGCCGCGACCTTGCCCGAGTAGACCCGGATGTAGGTCAGCTTCCCGAAGAACGGGTGCGCGGCGATCTTGAACGCGAGCGCGGAGAACGGCTCAGTAACCGACGGCTTGCGCATGACCGCGGTCTCGCCGTCGGTCAGCGTCCCTTCCACCGGCGGCAGATCCAGCGGCGACGGCAGGTAGTCGATCACGGCGTCGAGCATGGGCTGCACGCCCTTGTTCTTGAACGCCGAACCGGCAAGCACCGGGTAGGCCGCGCGCTCCGTGGTGAGCTTGCGGATGCCGTTCTTGATCTCGGCTTCGGTCAGCTCTTCGCCGCCGAAGTACTTCTCCATGAGCTCGTCGTCGGTCTCTGCGACGGCCTCGACCAGCTTGTCGCGATATTCGGCGGCCTTGTCGGCGAGCGAGGCCGGGATTTCCTCGACCTCGTAGTCCTCGCCCTTCTTGACGTCGCCACGCCACGTCAGCGCCTTCATGCGGACGAGGTCGATCACACCCTCGAACTCGCTCTCCGCGCCGATCGGCAACTGGATGACGAGCGGGCGGGCGCCGAGGCGCTCCTCAATGGTGCGCACGGTGAAGTAGAAGTCCGCGCCCAGCTTGTCCATCTTGTTGACGAAGCAGATGCGAGGGACCTCGTACTTGTCGGCCTGGCGCCAAACCTGCTCGGACTGCGGCTCGACACCCTCCTTGCCGTCGAAGACGGCGACCGCGCCGTCGAGCACGCGCAGGTTGCGCTCCACCTCGACGGTGAAGTCGACGTGGCCAGGGGTGTCGATGATGTTGATCTGGTAGTCGTTCCAGAAGGTGGTGGTGGCAGCCGAGGTGATGGTGATACCCCGCTTCTGCTCCTCCTCCATCCAGTCCATCGTCGCGGCGCCGTCGTGCACCTCGCCGATCTTGTAGTTGATCCCGGTGTAGAACAGGATCCGCTCGGTGGTGGTCGTCTTACCGGCGTCGATGTGGGCCATGATGCCGATGTTGCGGACCTTGCTCAGGTCGGTCAGCACGTCACGTGCCACTTCAGTGTTCCCCTGTCTCAAACGTGGGGCCCGGCATTGGCTGATCGTCCCGGACCGGGCGACTGTGTTCCTTGCTCACCAGCGGTAGTGGGCAAAAGCCTTGTTGGACTCGGCCATCTTGTGGGTGTCCTCGCGGCGCTTCACGCTGGCCCCGAGGCCGTTGCTCGCGTCGAGCAGCTCGTTCTGCAGGCGCTCGATCATGGTCTTCTCGCGGCGCTGCCGCGCGAAGGTGACGATCCAGCGCAGCGCAAGGGTGGTCGAGCGACCGGGCTTGACCTCGATGGGCACCTGGTAGGTCGCGCCACCAACCCTGCGGCTCTTCACCTCGAGAGTGGGCCGCACGTTGTCCAGCGCACGCTTCAGTGTGACGACCGGATCGGTGCCGGTCTTCTCACGAGCCCCTTCCAGCGCGCCGTAGACGATTCGCTCGGCGAGCGAACGCTTCCCGTCCGTCAGCACCTTATTCACCAGCTGGGTGACGAGCGGAGATGCGTACACCGGGTCAGCGATCAGCGGCCGCTTCGGGGCCGGACCCTTGCGGGGCATTAGCTCTTCTCCTTCTTCGCGCCGTACCGGCTGCGCGCCTGCTTGCGGTTCTTCACACCCTGGGTGTCGAGCGAACCGCGGATGATCTTGTAGCGAACGCCCGGCAGGTCCTTCACACGCCCGCCACGCACGAGCACCATGGAGTGCTCCTGGAGGTTGTGACCCTCGCCGGGAATGTAGGCCGTGACCTCGATGCCGCTGGTCAGCTTCACACGCGCGACCTTGCGCAGCGCCGAGTTCGGCTTCTTGGGTGTGGTCGTGTACACGCGCGTGCACACACCACGACGCTGCGGGCTCCCCTTGAGCGCCGCGGTCTTCTGCTTGGCAGCCTTGTCCTGGCGGCCCTTGCGGACCAACTGCTGGATCGTGGGCAATGGACCAGCTTTCTGTCGCGTCCTTCAGCTATACAGCTCTGCTTGTCTCCCCGGTCCCCGAGGTCGGGCGTGTCGGCCCGCGTCAGGATCTTCGCGACCCTTCAACTTCCCATCGGGATTGCCGTGGAGCTCCGCCTGGCCAGCGCGGCGAACCGGGAACACCCGGACGTGGCCCGATGGCGCACGGAGCAGCCCGACAGCTGCCGGGCACGGTCGTCAAAGATACCCGCCCGCATTGATGGCTACCACATCGGGGGTCGCTTCCGGCCCACCAAGCAGCCACGGACGGATGGCCTGCGGTTACCAGCTTACCCGATTCCGGCCCACGGCCGTGTGGGGATGATCCATCATGAGTCCGCAAAGCAAGCCGGCCGTCGCAGCCACCATAGCCCGGGAGGCCCCTCGTGTCAGCGGAGTTCGACCAACTGGTCGCGGAGTTCGAGAAGTTCCAGTCCAAGATCAAGAATGTGGATGACCGATTCGCGAACCTCGGTCAGCTGCGCAACGAGATTGCCTCGCTCGAGGCAACCGCCACCTCCGCCGACCGCTCCATCACCGTCGTGGCTGGTCCCGGCGGCGCCATCAAGGACATCCAGTTCACAGAGAAGGCGCTGGGCCAGCAACCACAGGCGTTGTCTTCGGCTCTGCTCACAACTATCCAGCAGGCCGTGGCGGAGGCGGCACGCAAACAGGCCGGGCTCGTCGACGAGCACCTCGGTGACGACGCCCAACTCAGCGAGCAGGTTCTCCAGGCCCAGGCGGAACTGTTCGGCACTTCCGTTGAGGAGCTGCGCTCCCAGCACGGCGACGGCGTCCGCAGGCAGCCTGCCGAGGAGGAGTACCACGACGACTACTCGCAGCGGACGGTGCTGAGCTCCGGCGCTGACCGTGGCACCCAGGCACCGCCACCCAGCGCGGGTGGCAGCTCGGCGGGCGAGGAGTTCCTGCAGAACCTGTTCAACGAGGAGGACCGCTGATGACCGGGTTCAACGTCAATTCCGAGGAACTACGCACCTACTCGGGCAAGCTCGCGGGGCAGAAGGACACGGCTAGCGAGATCGCGGGCCTCGTCGACACCGCCGACGTCGGGGACAAGTCGTGGGGCGTCGTCGGGTTGTTCGTGAAACACAGTTACACCGAGATGCTCGGCGATCTCAAAGAACTGTTCACCAGCCTGCAGGACGGTTTCCAGTCGGCATCCGAAAAGTTCGCCATGGCCGCGGACGGCTACCAGCAAAACGAGGACGCCGTGAAACAACTCCTCAACGGGGTCAAGTTCGAGATCGACGGCAAGTAAGGGACACGGAATCAACCAACATGACTGAAGAAGAGCACGAAGCAGGCGGCGTCAAGATCAAGGTCGGGGAGAAGGACACCGGCACGAAGGCACGCGAAGCCGTACCCATTTACGGCAACGCACTGAAAGCGTTCGAGGCCGGAGGCAAACTGACCGACGGCGCCACCGGCTCCGAAGTGTCCGGCTTGGTGTCCGAGGGTTCCGGTCTGATCATGTCCCTCGGTGGCGCTGCCATGGGAATCGCCACCGATCCGATCGGCTGGCTGGTAAGTCAGGGCCTGAACTTCCTGATCAGCGTGGTACAACCGCTCGAGGACGCCATTCACTTCGTCAGCGGCGACGGGCCAGCACTGTCACAAGCCGCGGAGAACTTCGACGCCATCGGCAAGGGCGTGGAGAAGCTGCGCGAGAAGTTCAACGAGGACCTCGCCAACTCCCTGCAGAACTGGGGAGGAGCGGCGTCAGAAGCAGCTGGCACCAAGCTCGCCGACTTCGCCAGGGGCATCGACGGCGTCGCCGGGCAGGCGGGCGAGCTGGCCCAGTTCCTGCAAATGTCAAGCATGGTAATGACGGTCATCGAGGACTTCATCAAGGCGCTGCTCACCGAATTCATCACCTGGCTGATCATGATCTGGATACCCGCCCTCGCCGCCGCCGTTCCAACCGCAGGCGCCTCGACCGCCGCCGCTGGGACAGCCACCACAGCACGCGCGGCCACGACCGGAGGAAAGGTCTCACAGGCGATCGCGAAGCTGCGCAGGCTTTTCGACAAGGTCATGGACTTCCTGCGGGGGCTCCGTACCCGGATGGGCAACCTGCGCACCGGGTTCAAACAGGCCATGGACTACAAGAAGCTCGACAGCGCCTTGGCGGACATGGCGCTGGAGGCGGGCAGCAAGTCTCCGATCGTCAAACTCATGAGCGGCGACGGCCTGGTCGGCGAGCGGGTGCAGGCCGGGTTCGCGCGCTCCGTGGGCAAGAACGTGATGGATACTGCCGTCGCCCAGGTAGGACTCGGCACGGGTGCCAACGCCGGGCCGGAGAAGTCGGCTCGCAACATCGGCAACGCGCAGAAGGCCGGGGAGTATGACGAGACGGGTGCGGACCAATCCAGGAGTGAGACCGAGGGCTACCTGGACATCTGAGCCAGTTCACGACTGAGAAGGTTGGACCGATGGACCCGGCAATCTGGCTGCCCGACAACGTGTGGGGATGGTTGATCCTCGCCCTGCTCGTACTCGGGCTTGGCTGGTGGCTGAAACGACTCATCCCCAGGGTGATCTTCCGGTGGGGCGGAGCCCGCCGCATGGCGCGGCAACACGGTTGGCTGGTGAAGACCGGCAGCGGCACGAACGGTGATCTGAGCCCGGACGGTACGGCCACACCTGAATCGTGGGAGGCCACAGCACTGCCGGGAACCGACATCGAACTGCTCGGTGAACACCGCGGGTACATCTTTCACGCGCGCCAGCAGCGAACTCGGATCAGGGTCAGTGCGGGCACGTCGGGTGGATACAGAAAGGCCTGGCGCTACGACTACGTGGTGAGCATCGCCATGAACCGCTACCCCTATGGCGGTTTCTTCACCTCCAGCAGCCGCCAGGCGATCATCGACTGGCGGCTGGCTTTGTACCCGGCGTTCATCGAATGGGAACAGCCGATCTTCAAGGATCTGTCCTCCGGGGCTTACACACCACCCGAAGGCTTCCGCAGCCGGCAAGGAATGATCTCCACCGAACACAGGGACCGCAGGCTCAGCAAGGGCGCCCTGCTGAACCATCTCGACCAACTGCTGAACGAAGTCCAGCCAGGCGCCCCGCGCGTTTAGCGGGCTAACCGTGGTCGTCGACACCACGGTTAGCCCGCTAAACGTGGCATGCGAATGTCGGCCCGGGCTAGATGCCGCAGCTGGAGGCCGACCAGAACCGGCTCGACCGGTGGTCGACGTGGGTGTGATCACTGTGCCCCGGGTAGCCGGGTCCGAGGATCCCGTTGAAGCCGTGGTTGCGTGCCTGCCTGGCGAGCGTGCAAAGCGAGTGCGGGCCCGACCCGAGGTCCACCGCGTCGCCGTAGAGGTGACGGCTGTTGGGTGCGCCGCCAACCGCGTCGTTGCAGGAATGGCTGCGGAAGCCGCTGGTCACCCGAATCGGCTGATCACCAAGTGCGTGTCGCATGGCCTGTAGCTTCCACATCGAGACCAATGCGTTGGCTCTTGCCGTGGACGCACCGACCGCACCGCCCGACCAACTGGAGTTGCAGTTGTTCAACTCGCCGTAGGAGAAGTTCACCGGGCTGCAGTCGTCGTCCTGGAGTGCGTAGATCTTGCTGAACGTCTGCGGGCCGGCGATCCCATCAGCACTGAGGCCGTACGCCTGCTGAAAACGGGTGACCGCGGCCTTGGTGGCTGGGCCGTACGAACCGTCGAGCGCGAGCACCGACCCGTATCCGGGATAGCCGGAGACGCGTACTTGCAGCTGACGGACGTCCTCACCCGAGGCACCTTGTGACAACGTTCGGTTCCAGGTGTAACAGCCGTCAGCCTGCGCGGGCGCTGCCGTGACCACGGCGCCCACAAAACTGGTGACGACAGCGATCAGCAACACGGCGAGCAACCCGGTTACGCGTCTCTTCATCAACAACCTCCTCACACGAACGAGTGACGATGAGGAAGCTTGCTGTAACGACTCTCAAGCTGTCAACAACTCACCAACTGATCGCATAACACGAGTAACAATCACCTCCGCTGGCTGCCCTGACCACGTTTTGCCCGCGAAACGCGGTCCATGGGCCGGGCCTGGGCACGTTTAGCGGGCAAAACGCGGTGAGGGCGCAAGAAAAGGGGGAGGCCTCGGCCTGGTGGCCGGGGCCTCCCCCCTTTTGCTGACGCAGCGTGAGTTGGCGCTGCCGCTGGTACGACCGGTTACCGGAAGTCGCGACCGAAGTCGTAGTCGTCCAACGGCACTGCCGCACCGGTACCGGTGCCGAACACGTCCGGGGTGTAGTAGCCGTCGTCGTAGGACGGGATCGCGTACGCGGCGACCCGAGCCTCCTCGGTCGGCTGCACCTGGATGTTGCGGTACCTGTTGATACCCGTGCCAGCCGGGATCAGCTTTCCGATGATCACGTTCTCCTTGAGGCCCACGAGCTTGTCGCTGCGGCCGTTGATCGCCGCATCGGTCAGCACTCGCGTGGTCTCCTGGAACGACGCCGCCGACAGCCACGAGTCCGTGGTCAACGACGCCTTCGTGATGCCCATCAGCACCGGACGACCGGAGGCCGGCTCGCCGCCCTCGGCCACTGCCTGCCGGTTGACCTGCTCGAACCTCGTGCGCTCCGGCAGCTCACCCGGCAGGAACTCGGTCGCACCGGAATCGATGATCGTGACACGCCGCAGCATCTGCCGCACGATGACCTCGATGTGCTTGTCGTGGATCGACACACCCTGCGCCCGGTACACCTTCTGCACCTCGTCCACCAGGTGCATCTGGGCCTCGCGCGGCCCCATCACACGCAGCACCTCGTGCGGGTCGGGCGTGCCTTCCAGCAGCGGCTGGCCCACGTTGACGTGATCGCCGTCCTGCAACGGACCATCCGGTCCCAGCGCGAGCCGCTGCCGCTTCGACAGCTTGTCGAAGACGATCTCCTCGCTGCCGTCGTCCGGGATGAGCGTGATCTTCCAGAACCGCTCGCTCTCCTCGATCCGCACGCGGCCGTCGACGTCGGCGATCGGCGCCTTGCCCTTCGGGACCCTCGCCTCGAACAACTCGGTGACACGAGGCAGACCGGTGGTGATGTCGTCACCGGCGACACCACCCTGGTGGAAGGTACGCATCGTGAGCTGCGTGCCCGGTTCACCGATCGACTGCGCAGCGACGATACCGACGGCCTCACCGACATCAACCAGCTTGCCCGTCGCCATGGACCGGCCGTAGCAGGTGGCACACACACCCATCGCCGACTCGCAGGTGAGCACGCTGCGCACCTTCACCCGGGTGATGCCCGAGGTGATCAGCCGCTCGATCGCCGGGTCACCAAGGTCGTCACCCGCATTCAGGACGACGTTGCCCTGCTCGTCCACCGCGTCGGCGGCGAGGTTGCGGGCGTAAACGCTGGTCTCCACGTGCTCGGCGCGCGCGACGCGACCGTCGGGCAGCTTCTCCCCGATGGTCATGTTTATGCCGCGGCTGGTGCCGCAGTCAGTCTCACGGACGATCACGTCCTGCGACACGTCCACCAGCCGTCGGGTCAGGTAACCCGAGTCGGCGGTCCGCAGCGCCGTGTCAGCCAGACCCTTCCGCGCGCCGTGCGTGGCGATGAAGTACTCCGCCACCGACAGGCCCTCACGGAAGTTCGACTTGATCGGCCTGGGGATGTACTCGCCCTTCGGGTTGGACACCAGACCACGCATCCCGGCAAGCGAGCGGACCTGCGTCATGTTGCCCGCCGCACCGGACTTCACGATCATGGCGATCGGGTTGTCCTCGGGGAAGTGATCCTCCATGACCTTGGCGACGTCCTCCGTCGCCTGGCCCCAGACCTTCACCAGTTCGTTGTTGCGCTCGGCGTGCGAGAGCTGACCGCGCTGGTAGCGCTTCTCGACCTGGGCTGCCCTGGCCTCGTACTGGTCCAGGATCTCCTTCTTCTCCGGCGGCACCAGCACGTCGGAGATCGCCACCGTGACACCCGAACGGGTAGCCCAGTGGAACCCGGCGTCCTTGAGCCGGTCGAGCGTCTGCGCGACCTGCGTCATCGAGTACCGCTCCGCGAGGTCGTTCACGATGACCGCCTGCCGCTTCTTCGGCAGTGGTTCGTTCACGAACGGGTAGTCCGCGGGCAGCAGCTCGTTGAACAGCACCCGGCCCAGCGTGGTCTCGGCCAGCCACGGCTGCCCCGGCTCCCAACCGTTCTCACGCAGCTTGGCCTCTTCGGCCTTCGGCGGCTGCCGATCGCGGATGCGGATCTTCACGGGGGCGTGCAGTCCGACCTGCTTCATGTCGTAGGCCATCACCGCCTCGGCGAACGACGAGAACGACTGGCCGGCGCCCTTGGCGTTCTCGTCCAGCCTCGTCAGGTGGAACAGCCCGGTCACCATGTCCAGTCGTGGCATGGCCAGCGGACGACCCGACGCGGGCGAAAGGATGTTGTTCGCCGACAGCATCAGGATGCGCGCCTCGGCCTGCGCCTCCGCCGACAGCGGCAGGTGCACGGCCATCTGGTCGCCGTCGAAGTCCGCGTTGAACGCCTCGCAGACCAGCGGATGCAGCTGGATGGCCTTGCCTTCCACCAACTGCGGCTCGAAGGCCTGGATACCGAGCCTGTGCAGCGTCGGCGCGCGGTTGAGCAGCACCGGGTGGCCGTTGATGACCTCTTCCAGCACGTCCCACACCTGCGGACGCGCCCGCTCCACCATCCGCTTGGCGGACTTGATGTTCTGCGCGTGGTTGAGGTCCACAAGCCGCTTCATCACGAACGGCTTGAACAGCTCCAGCGCCATATCCTTCGGCAGCCCGCACTGGTGCAGCTTCAGCTGCGGACCGACGATGATCACCGAACGGCCCGAGTAGTCGACGCGCTTGCCGAGCAGGTTCTGGCGGAACCGGCCCTGCTTACCCTTCAGCAGGTCGGAAAGCGACTTCAGCGGACGATTTCCCGGACCGGTGACCGGCCTGCCGCGCCTGCCGTTGTCGAACAGCGCGTCAACGGCCTCCTGCAGCATCCGCTTCTCGTTGTTGACGATGATCTCGGGCGCACCGAGATCGATCAGCCGCTTGAGCCGGTTGTTGCGGTTGATGACGCGGCGGTACAGGTCGTTGAGGTCGGACGTCGCGAACCGGCCACCGTCGAGCTGCACCATCGGGCGCAGCTCCGGCGGGATGACCGGAACGGCGTCGAGCACCATGCCGCGCGGGTCGTTGCCGGTGGCCTGGAACGCGGCGACGACCTTCAGCCGCTTCAGCGCCCGCAGCTTCTTCTGGCCCTTGCCGTTGCGGATGGTCTCTCGCAGCGACTCCGCCTCTGCGTCGACATCGAACTCGGTGGCCAGCTTCTGGATGGCTTCCGCGCCCATGCCGCCGGTGAAGTACTCACCGTAGCGGTCGACCAGCTCACGGTAGAGCTGCTCGTCGACGATGAGCTGGCGCGGTTCCAGTTTGGTGAAGGTCGACCAGACCTCCTCCAGCCGGTCCAGTTCGCGCTGGGCGCGGTCGCGGATCTGGCGCATCTCGCGCTCGCCGCCCTCCTTGACCTTGCGGCGAACGTCGGCCTTGGCGCCCTCGTTCTCCAGCTCTTGGAGGTCGGCCTCGAGCTTCTGCGCGCGCGCCTCGATGTCGGCGTCCCGCTTGGCCTCGATGTTCTTGCGCTCGACACTGATCTCGTTCTCCAGTGTCGGCTGGTCGTTGTGCCGCAGCTCCGTGTTCACGCCGGTGATCACGTACGCCGCGAAGTAGATGATCTTCTCGAGGTCCTTCGGAGCCAGGTCGAGCAGGTAGCCGAGCCGCGACGGCACACCCTTGAAGTACCAGATGTGTGTCACCGGCGCGGCCAGCTCGATGTGGCCCATCCGCTCACGACGAACCTTGGCGCGGGTCACCTCGACGCCGCAGCGCTCGCAGATGATGCCCTTGAAGCGGACCCGCTTGTACTTACCGCAGTAGCACTCCCAGTCCCGGGTGGGTCCGAAGATCTTCTCGCAGAAGAGCCCGTCCTTCTCCGGCTTGAGTGTGCGGTAGTTGATGGTCTCCGGCTTCTTGACCTCGCCGAACGACCACTGGCGAATGTCGTCGGCGGTGGCCAGACCGATCCGGAGCTCATCGAAGAAATTGACGTCCAGCACGTCCTTGCATCCCCTTGGGTTGATTCGGCTAGAGGGGTTGGGCTACCTGGCGGGGGTACGCGGGAGGCACACCCCCGCCAGGCGGCTGGGTCATTGCACGACGTCGTCCACCGAGGGCGACTCGTTACGGGACAGGTTGATGCCGAGGTTGGCGGCGGCACGCTCGAGGTCCTCGTCGTCGGAGTCGCGCATTTCGATCGCGGCCCCGTCGCTGGAGAGCACCTCGACATTCAGGCACAGCGACTGCAGTTCCTTGAGCAGCACCTTGAACGACTCCGGGATACCAGGCGAAGGCATGTTCTCGCCCTTGACGATGGCCTCGTAGACCTTCACCCGGCCGAGCACGTCGTCGGACTTGATGGTGAGCAGTTCCTGCAGCGTGTACGCAGCGCCGTAAGCCTGCATCGCCCAGCACTCCATCTCACCGAAGCGCTGGCCACCGAACTGTGCCTTACCGCCGAGCGGCTGCTGGGTGATCATGGAGTACGGTCCGGTGGAACGCGCGTGGATCTTGTCGTCCACCATGTGGTGCAGCTTCAGGATGTACATGTAGCCGACCGCCACCGGGTACGGGAACGGCTCGCCGGTCCTGCCGTCGAGCAGGGTCGCCTTGCCGTCCGACTGCACCAGCCGGTCGCCGTCGCGGTTGGGCTTGGTGCAGGAGAGCAGCCCCATGAGCTCCTCCTCCTTAGCACCGTCGAACACCGGGGTCGCGGTGTTGGTGCCCGGCTCGACGTCGCGCAGGTCGTCAGAGAGGTTCGCGGCCCACCCCGGGTTGCCCTCGATCTTCCAGCCCTGGGAGGCCAACCATCCGAGGTGGAGCTCGAGGATCTGCCCGATGTTCATCCTTCGCGGCACGCCGTGGGTGTTCAGCACGATGTCGACCGGGGTGCCGTCCTCGAGGAACGGCATGTCCTCCACCGGCAGGATCTTGCCGATGACACCCTTGTTGCCGTGCCTACCCGCGAGCTTGTCACCGTCCTGGATCTTGCTCTTCTTCGCGACGTAGACGCGGACCAGCTCGTTGACGCCGGGGGGCAGCTCGTCGTCGTCCTCTCGAGAGAACACCCGGATGCCGATGACCTTGCCGGTCTCGCCGTGCGGCACCTTCAGTGAGGTGTCGCGAACCTCGCGGGCCTTCTCACCGAAGATCGCGCGAAGCAGCCGCTCCTCCGGGGTCAGCTCCGTCTCGCCCTTCGGCGTGACCTTCCCGACCAGGATGTCGCCGTCGCGGACCTCGGCGCCGATCCGGATGATGCCCCGCTCGTCGAGGTCGGCGAGCACGTCCTCGGAGACGTTGGGGATGTCCCTGGTGATCTCCTCGGCACCCAGCTTGGTGTCGCGCGCGTCGATCTCGTGTTCCTCGATGTGGATCGAGGTGAGCACGTCGTCCTGGACCAGTCGCTGCGAGATGACGATGGCGTCCTCGTAGTTGTGGCCCTCCCACGGCATCACCGCGACGAGCAGGTTCTTGCCGAGCGCCATCTCGCCGTCGTCGGTCGACGGACCGTCGGCGATGACCTGGCCCTGCTCGACCCGATCTCCTTCGGACACGACCGGCCGGTGGTTGAAGCAGGTGCCCGCGTTGGTGCGACGGAACTTGTAGAGCCCGTAGCTCTTCCTGGTGCCGTCGTCGTGCATGATCGTGATCATGTCGGCGGACAGCTCCTCAACCACGCCTGCCTGCTCGGCAACGAGCACGTCACCGGCGTCGACCGCCGCGGTGAGCTCCACGCCGGTTCCGACCAGCGGCGCCTCGTTACGCAGCAGCGGAACGGCCTGCCGCTGCATGTTGGCACCCATCAGCGCGCGGTTGGCGTCGTCGTGCTCGAGGAACGGGATCATCGCCGTGGCCACCGACACCATCTGGCGCGGCGACACGTCCATGTAGTCGATCTCGAGCGGGTCGATCAGCTCGACCTCGCCGCCCTTTCGCCTACCGAGCACCATGTCCTCGGCGAAGTACCCCTCCGTCGTGAGCGGCGCGTTGGCCTGTGCCTTGACGAAGCGGTCCTCCTCGTCGGCGGTCAGGTAGTCGATCTGGTCGGTGACCCTGCCCTCGACGACCTTGCGGTACGGGGTCTCGATGAAGCCGAACGGGTTGACCCGCCCGTAGGAGCACAGCGACCCGATGAGGCCGATGTTCGGGCCTTCCGGTGTCTCGATCGGGCACATGCGGCCGTAGTGGCTGGGGTGCACGTCGCGGACGTCCATGCCCGCCCGCTCACGGGACAGACCGCCAGGGCCCAGCGCGTTGAGGCGGCGCTTGTGGGTCAGGCCCGAAAGCGGGTTGTTCTGGTCCATGAACTGCGACAGCTGGGAGGTTCCGAAGAACTCCTTGATCGCGGCCACCACCGGACGGATGTTGATCAGCGTTTGCGGCGTGATCGCCTCCACGTCCTGCGTGGTCATGCGCTCGCGCACCACGCGCTCCATGCGGGAGAGGCCGACGCGGATCTGGTTCTGGATCAGCTCGCCCACGGTGCGCAGCCTGCGGTTACCGAAGTGGTCGATGTCGTCGGTCTCGACAGGGACCTCGTTCTCACCGACCCGCATCGTCTCCTCGCCCGCGTGCAACCGGACCAGGTACTCGATGGTGGTAACGATGTCCTCTTCGGTGAGCGTGCCGGTTTCGTAGGGCAGATCGAGCCCCAGCTTCTTGTTGATCTTGTACCGGCCGACCTTGGCGAGGTCGTAGCGCTTCTCCTTGAAGAAGAGGTTCTCCAGCAGCGTCTGCGCGCTCTCCTTCGTGGGAGGCTCGCCAGGTCGCAGCTTGCGGTAGATGTCGAGCAGCGCCTCGTCGGTACCCGCCGTGTGGTCCTTCTCCAACGTCGCCAGCAGAGTCTCGGAGAAGGAGAACCGCTCCCGGATCGCTTCGGTGGTCCAGCCGAGCGCCTTCAGCAGCACGGTGACCGGCTGGCGGCGCTTGCGGTCGATCCGGACACCGACGGTGTCACGCTTGTCGACGTCGAACTCCAGCCACGCACCGCGACTGGGGATGATCTTGACGCTGAAGACGTCCTTGTCCGTGGTCTTGTCCACGGTCTGGTCGAAGTACACGCCCGGTGAGCGCACGATCTGCGACACCACGACGCGCTCGGTGCCGTTGATGATGAACGTGCCCTTGTCGGTCATCACGGGGAAGTCACCCATGAAGACCGTCTGGCTCTTGATCTCACCGGTGTTGTTGTTGACGAACTCGGCCGTGACGAACAGCGGCGCCGCGTACGTCATGTCCTTGTCCTTGCACTCCTCGACGGAGGCCTTCACCTCGTCGAAGCGCGGATCGGAGAAGGACAGTGACATCGAGCCGGAAAAGTCTTCGATCGGGGAGATCTCGTTGAGGACCTCCTCGAGGCCGCCGACCGGGTTCTCCTCGCCCTCGTTGACGGCGCGCTCGTACCACGCCTCCGAGCCGGTGAACCATTCGAAGGACCGGATCTGCACGTCAAGCAGGTTCGGAGTGCCGAGCGGCTCGCGGATCTTCCCGAAAGAGACCCGCTTCGGTGCTCCTGGAATACCCGTTGACTGTCGAATAGAGTTGGTCGCAGCAGTGGCCTGGTTCGCGGGAGAGACTGCCAAGATGCGTCCTTCCGGGGACATAGCTGGTTGAGCAGCCGCGTTAGCAACTACCAACGCGTACTGTCAAGGTGCGGTGTTGCCGACCATACTAGCTACCGCATTAGGGCAGCCTGAAAGTGGGCAGCGCAAAGAAGCAGTCTAGCCCGGAAGACGCCGCTTGTCGAGGGGGCCTACCCGATGGGTGCCCAGCCTCGACGGCCTGTCTCCTGGCTCGCCTCCCGCAAGGCGTGCCGTTGCCTGTAAGCGTGAACCCCTGAAGACGCTGAGTCAAGCGCCCAGGTGGGGTTACCCGCCGGTTGGCGCAGTGTCAGTTACCGCCTTGGGGCTGCCCTGCCTGCGATGACGGCGCGGGCTGTTGACTCGGAGCCGCCTGGTCACCGCCGTAGGTGTCCATGTTGACGACCTTCCACTCACCGTCACGACGCTCGGTCGTCAGCCACATCGCGGCGCCGCCCGCGGAGGTCTGGTTATTGTCTGTCCTCGTCGCCGTCTGGTCGATGTACACCATGACCTTCGCGCGGTCACCGTCGAGCTGCACCACCGCGCTCCGAGTTGCCTTGACGGTGACGACCATCTTCTGCTTGGGCGCGATCTCGCGCACCTGGCCCATCAGCGCGTCGTACTTGCGTTTGACCTCGTCGTTGACCAGCAGCCTGTCGGCGGCACGCTGGGTCTTGTTCAGGTCGTTGAAGTCCACTGAGAACAGCGACTCGGCCGCCTCGCTCATCGCCTGCTTGACCTGCGCCGTCGTCGCCACGTCCACCAGCGCGGTGTTGTCGGTGGCTGAAGCGACCTCCCCGTGCCGGAACTTGAACAACACGGCCAGACCGGAGAACACCAGACCGACCACCAACAACAAGGCCACCGCGGCGTAACCGAACCGGCGCGGCGGTCGCTTCGAAGACTCGCCCTCCGGTCGCGCCGACGTCAGCGGGTCGCCATCGACCTCCGCGGTGGTCACTTCCTCCTCCGCGGCGGGCTTGGCCCTGCCAGCGTCCCTGGTCTTGCGGCGCGGGCTCGGGCGGGATCGCTCGGTGGCACGCTGCCCGCTGTCTGGCTCCCGCTCCGCGTCCGCCTTCCCTGACCTCGGTTCCTTCGGGGCTTCGACCTGCTCGGTTTCGTGCCGCCCTTCGGGGGCCTCCGGCCTGCGCAGACCGGCGACACGGGGACGGCGCGCCGGTGTCGGTACACCGTCGAGTCGGCGACGGGGTGATGGCACGACTGACTCCTGACTGCTAACGCGTTGGTTTGCTGAGCGAGGGACTCACTGCCCGGGTCCGACCACCGGTACCTCGCCCATGTTGGCCAGCTTCCAGACCTGCTCGCCGTTCTCGTCGACGCGGGTCAACTGCAGCTCCAGCCGCAGCGCCTTGGCGCTCTGCTTGTCGCCCTGCGTCACGTCGAGATTCACCGTGGCCAGTGCGCTCGCCTTGCCCTCGTGCACGTTGAGCTCTTCCACGGCGACGTCCTGAACCGTCGAGACAACCTTCGTCTTTGCCTTGGCGATGGCGTCGCGGTAGCTCTTCTCCGACTGCTCGATCATCTTGCGCAGCTCGTCCGTCGCGAGCGTCTTCTGCCGCTCGAAGTAGGCGTCGGGGTTCTCGTAGTCCAGCTCGGTCAACGCCGTTACCGCGTTGCCCGCCGCACGCACGACGTCCTCCCTCGCACCCGCGATCTCGGCGTCGTCGCTGCCTGACGCGACCCACCACATGACCCCGAACACCGCCGCCACCACGAAGGCGGCGACTGCGAACGCGGCGCTGGCGGCGACGAGCCACTTCGGTGGTCCGGCACTCGACCGCCCCGCCCGCTCCTCGGAGGCGCCCTCCACCTCCGGTTCCGCGTCGGTGACCTGGTCAGCCCCGGTGTCGGTGGCTTCCGCGGTCTCCTCGGCGTCGGCGGCCTCGTTCGCCCGCGTCCGCCGCTGCTCGTCCGAACTCATAGCGCTCCAGAGTAGGTATGCGGTGTGATGTGGCTGTCAGCCCGGCAGCCCGGCCAGCTGCGACAGACTCGTGATGTCGAGGCCAGGACCACCCGCGATGCCCGGCAAGCCGCGCAGCGAGGCCAGCTCCTCCTCGTCGCGGTGGGAGTTGGCTTCCACCTGCTGCTCGCTCGGCTTCTGCGGAACGCCGTGGTAGGGCGCGTTCTGCGACCCGCGCACCGCGATCGGGCTGCCTGGTGGTTCGGCGCAGTACGCGTCCTGTTTGGGCTCCCTCGGCGCGGTTTCGCTGCCGGGTCGGTACTGCTCCGGCGGCAGGTAGCCCTTGGTGCAGGTCGGCGGGTTGAACAGGTTCAGCGCCAAGCCGAGGTGCGCGGTGCCGTCGCCGGGGGTGACCGTGTACGCCCCTGCCGCGACGACCGGGTAGGTCACGAACGCCTGCTCCAACCCGTCGAGCCGAGTGACCGCCAGGTTCGAGGTGGTCAACAGGTTGGCCACAAGCGTGGAAAGGCCAGGGCCCGACTCGGCCAGTACCTGGCTGACCTGCCCAGACACCTTCGGCGTTATGTCGATCAACTCGCGCAGCTCGCCGTCGGAGTCGCGCAGTGTCGCCGACAGGTCCTTGAGGTCCCTGCTGAACGAGCGCATCGAGGATGCCATCTCGTTCTGCGTCGTCAACACCGTCGTGCCCGCGTCGAGCAGCTGCACCGTCTGCGGCAGGTGCTGCTGCGCGACCGTGGTGAACTCGCGCGTGGTGTCCATCAGCACCTGCAGATCATCGCCGGTGCCACGGAAGGCGTTGTAGGACTCGTCGACCACTGTTCGCAGCGCGTCCGTGGGTACGGAGGCGGCCAGACTGTCGAGGTCGGCGATGACCTGCTCGGTGGGCACCGGCGTGTCGGCACGCTCCACCGATATCACCGAACCGTCCCGCAGGAACGGTCCACGGTCGGTCACCGGGCGTAGGTCGACGTACTGCTCCCCGACAGCCGACCGGTTCGCCACCACGGCATGCAGGTCACTGGGCACCTTCGGCGCGTCGCCCTCGATGTTGAGTTCGGCCTGCAGCCCGGTTTCGGTGAGACTCAGCCTGCCGACCTTGCCGATGTTGTAGCCGCGGTAGGTCACCTCGGCGCCGGTGAAGATGCCTCCCGACTCGGCGAGCTGCAACCGCACCGTGTAGCCGCCGGTGCCGAAGGTCTTCTCGACGTCGGTGAACCGCACCAGCGCGTACCCGATCGCCAGCACCGAGATGACCAGGAAGGCCACCAGCTGGATTTTCGTCCTGCGCAACAGCATCAGCCGGCACCTCCGGAAAAGAGGTCGAAGAGCCCGCCGAGGCCCGTCGACTCGTCCTGGCGCTGGTCGTCGCCGGTGTTGTTGCCTCCCTCGCCGGGCAGCGGCAGCGGCGGCGGACCGTCACCGGAGCCGTCCTGCCCGCTGGTGAGACCGCCGAGGATCGGCACGTCCTGCAGCGGGTTCTGCCTGCTGCGGCTGAGGTTGGCGAGGATTTCCTGCAGGTTGAGGTCGATGTCGGCGTAGAGGTTGAAGTAATCGCCCTTGGCGCCCTCCACCGCCGCGTCGCTGAACGGGTAGGTGAGCATCACCTCCAGCGCCTTCGGCAGGTCGGACCCGGCCTCGCCGAGCTTGCGCAGGGTCGGCAGCAACGCCTCCAGGTTGGCGACCAGATCCTCCTGGCTCGCGTTGACCGTATCGACCGCGACCACGGACAGTTCGTCCAACGCCCGCAACATCGTGACCAGCTGGCCGCGCTGCCGCTCCAGCACTTCGAGCCCCGGACCGAGGTCGTCGATCGCTCCCACGATCTGGTCGCGCTGGCCGTTCAGCGTCGAGGAAAGCCGGTTCAACCCGTCCAGCGCGCGAGTGATGTCGGCCGACTGCTCGTCGAGTGCACTGACCAGCTCGTCAGTGTTGCGCAGCAGGGCCTTGACGTCGGCCTCGTTGCCATCCAGGGCGTTGTTCAGCTCCTTTGTGATGGTGTTCAACTGCTCGACACCGCCGCCATTGAGCAGCATGGACAGCGCGCCGAGCACCTCCTCCACCTCGACGCTGCGGTTGGTGCGCGTCACCGGGATCACGTCGCCGTCACTGAGTTCGGCCTGTGCCGCGGCCTCGGGTGGCGCGGTCAGCTCGACGTACTTCTCACCGAGCAGGCTCGACTGGCGCAGGTTCGCGATCGCGTTGGCCGGCAGCTCGACGTCACCGTTGACCAGCACCGTGACCTCGGCGGTCCAGCCGTCCGCTGCGAGGCCGACGTTCTCGACCCTGCCTACCGGTACCTCGTTGACACGCACCCCCGCCTGCGGCACCAGGTCCAGCACGTCGCGGAACTGCACCTTGACCGTGTAGGGATCGTTCCCCACGTCGGCGCCGCCCGGCAACGGAACGTCGTAGATGCCGGAGAAACCGGGGACGGAGCAGCCCCCCGCCAACACGCCCGCGCACACGACGGCTGCGACCTTCACACGGCTGCGGTTCACTGGCCACCCCCTGAGGCGTTTAGCTGGCCGAGGACCGGCAGCGGCAGGTCGGGCAGCTCGCCGTTGTTCAGGGCATTGACTGACTGGGCCAGCGAGGGCAGCGGCAGGGCTCCGTCGAGCACCGGCGCCAGTTGCCCGCACAGCTCGCCGAGCGCGTCGAGTTCTTCCGGTGTCTGCTTGAGGAAGTTGCAGATCATCACGACGGGAGGTTGGGTCAGTTCGTTGAGGTTCGCCCTCGCGTCCAGCGTTCCTGAGGACGCGTTGTAGGTGTTGGCCAGGTTGCTCAGTGCCAGCGGTGCGATGTCGAGCGTCTCGGCGAGTGCGGCACGCTGGTCGACGAGCACCCTGGTGATCCCCGCCAGCTTGTCCACATTGGATCGAACCCGGCCGTGGTTGTCCTCGATGAAGCCCCGCACTGCCTGCAGTGTGGTGCCCAGCTCCCGCACGGTCGCCGCCAGGTTCTCCCGCTCCCCCGACAAGAACGAGCTGACGTCGGCCAGCTGTGATTCGAACCGGCGGACCTCCTCGTCGCTCTCGGCGAGCGTGGTTGACAACTTGGCGAGGTTGTCAACGGTCGCGAAAAGGTCGCCGGAGTTGCCAGAGAGGCTGCGCGCGGCCTGGCCCAGCTTGGTGATCGTGTCGTTGAGCTGGGTGCCGTTGCCCTCCATGTTGTCCGACAGTGTGTTGAGCAGGTCGGAGAGCGACCCGTCGGCGTTGGCTCCGTTGGGCCCCAGCGACTCCGAAACGCGGCTGAGGCTGTCGCTGAGTTCGTCGATCTCCAGTGGCACCGCCGTGCGATCCATCGGGATGACGGCCCCGTCCTCCAGTTGCGGACCGCCGGTGTGGGCGGGGGCGAGCTGCACGTAGCGGTCGGAGACCAGCGAGGGTGCCACGATCGCGGCCTGCGCGTCGGCGGGGACGGCGACGTCCCGGTCGTAGGCCAGCTCCACCCTGACCCGGTCACCGAGCGGCTGGATACCGGTTACCTCTCCCATCTCCACACCGAGAACGCGCACGCTGTTGCCCACGTAGAGGCCGATCGCGGCGGGAAAGTAGGCGACGGCATGCTTGCGTCCGGCGTCCTTGAGCGTCCACCACAGCGCGCCCGCGACGACGAGCCCGAGCACGCACGCGATGACGATTCCGCGCGTGAGCTGCCTTCCGAAGCGGGTGTCGGTCATCGTGCGTTACACCCCTCTTCGTTCAGTGGCCCCAGCGAGGGCAGCAGCATTCCGCAGATGTAGTTGTCGAACCAGCGGCCGCTGCTGATGGTGTTGTTGAACACCCGGATGAACGGCGCGAAGCGCTTGATGCCCTCGGAAAGCGACTCCTGGTTGCGCTGCAGCATGTTGGTGAGCCGGTCGAGTTTGGCCATAACGGGTTCAAGTTGCTCGTTGTTGTCGTCGACAAGCCCACGCAGTTCGGCGGCGAGTTGCCTGCTGCCCGTCAACAGCGCGCTGATGGCCTGTTCCCGGGCGGAAAGCTCCTCGAGCAGTTCGTTGCCGTCCTCGAGCAGCTTGCGCAGTTCCGCGTCACGGTCGGCGAGCGTCTGGCTCACCTGCCGGGTGTTGGCGAGCAGATTCGCCAACTGCCGGTCGCGGGTGGCGATGGTGTCGGAGAGTCGCGAGAGCCCGTTCAGCGCACCGCGCACGTCGTCCGGGGTGTCGGCGAAGGTCTGCGACAGCACGTCGAAGCTTTGCGAGAGCTGGTCGGTGTCGATCTCGTCGACGGTCTCCGAAAGCCCGCGGAACGCCTCGAGCACGTCGTACGGCGCGGTCGTGCGCTCCCTCGGGATGGTGTCGCTGGGATCCAGCGGCCGGTCACCGACCGGGTCGAGTGCGAGGTACTTCTGCCCGAGCAGCGTCTTGATCTTGATGGTCGCCGCGGTTCGGTCGCCGAGCCAGGCATCGGAGACCTTGAACGAGACGAGCACCCGGTCGCCGTCGAGCTCGACATCGGTCACCTTGCCGACCTTGACGCCGGCGATACGCACCTCGTCGTCGGTCTGCAGGCCCGCGGCCTCGCTGAAGTGCGCACGGTAGGTGGTGCCTCCGCCGATGATCGGCAGGTCGTCTGAGTTGAGAGCGGCCAGCGTGCCGAGGATCATCAGCACGATTCCCACCACCGCGATGGGAATGGGGTTGCGCTTGGAGAAGCTGGTCATGACAGGCACCGCTCCCTGCTCGCAGGCATGACCGGGAGGTGGACCGGTTCGTTCACAACGCCGGGCACTCCCACGTTGCCGTTGGCCTCGCAGAGGTAGAAGTTGAACCAGGAGCCGTAGTCGGCGGTCGCGCTCATCCTGGTGACCTTCTCCGGCAGGAACTGGATGAAGTGTTCGACGAGCGGTTCGGAGTCGTTGAGGTTGCCCACCAACGTGCCCAGCGCCTGGATGTCCTGCTTCAGCGGCTGCCTCGCTTCCCGCAACAGCCCGGCCGTGGTGTCACTCAGCTCACCGAGCGATTCGATGGCATCGCCGATGGGTTCCCGGTCGCTCGCCAACCCGGAGACGAACTGCTGCAGCCTGGCCACGAGGTCCGACAGTTGCGGCGTGTGCTCGTTCAGGGTCTGCAACACGGAGTTCAGGTTGTCGATGACCTGACCGATGACCTGGTCCTTCTCGGCGATCGTCGTGGTGAGCGATGCCGTGTGAGCGAGCAGGTTCTCAACCGTGCCGCCCTCGCCCTGCAACACCTGGATGATCTCGTAGGACAGCTTGTTCACGTCCTCCGGTGACAGTGCGCGGAACAGCGGTTTGAAGCCGTTGAACAACTCGGTCAGGTCAAGGGCCGGGCGGGTGCGTTCGATGGGGATGTTGCCGCCCGGCTCGAGGTAGCCGCCAGGCTCGCCGGTGCCTCGCTCCAGTGCGACGTAACGCTGGCCGACGAGGTTGCGGAACTTGATCGTGGCGGTGACTCCCGCTGGCAGCCTGCGGTTCTGATCGACCTCGAACTCCACCTCGGCCTGCCTGCGGTCGACGATCCGGACGTCGGCGACCTGGCCGACCCGGACACCGGCGATGCGCACGTCGTCACCCTCGATCAGCATCGTCGCGTCCGTGAAGCGCGCGGTGTAGGTCTTGGTGTCCGACAGGTTGAGGTTGGCGATGCTCAGCCCCAGCATGGCGGTGAACACGATGGTGACCACGACGAAAATGCTCAGCTTCGTCAAAGGTGCGGCGATTCCCCTCATCGCACGGTCACCTCCGCTCCCCGGTACAGCGGGCCCACCAGAAGCGCACCCCAACCGGGCACATCGGACGGACTCAGCCCGACAGCGGGCCCGATGAGGTGAGAGAGCAGCGCGTGCTCAGCCACACTGTTGACGGGATTGGAGCTGGCGGTTGTGCCGCCGTAGCCACCCGCGTTGGCGTTGTTGTTGGCCGGGTTGAGCCCCTCGCTCTGGGTACGAGCCGCGGGCGGTGTGGTGCTGCCGTCCTGTAGCGGTCCGTCCGGCGGATGTTGTGGGAAGGGTTGCGGGAATTCCTTCATGTCGTAGCAGCGTGGGCCCCGCTTGTCGTTGTACTCGGGCTCGTCCTGACCCGGTTTGTAGGGACCTCGGTTGGTCGTGATCTCGATTGTGGCGTGCAGACCTGGCTTGTTGGTGCCCTTGCCGAACGCCTTGTCGATCCGGGGAACGAGATCACTCATCTGCCCGAGGAAGCACGGGTACTCCGGCGCGTATTTGGCGAGCAACTCGGCTGTCGGCCGCGCCGTCTCGCCAAGGCTGATCAGGTTGTCCGCGTTGGCGGAGAGGAAACTCTCCAGATCCACCGACGCGGTGCCGAGGGTGGTGTAGAGGTTGCTCAGCTTGTGTTGCTGCTCGACGACGGTGCGGCTGGTCACCGAGAAGTTCTCCAGCACTCGCACCAGATCTGGCGCGGCGTCGGAAAGATTGTCGGAGAACCGCGCGAGCTGACGCAGGTTCTCCTGCAGCCGGGGCAGGTGCGGGTTCAGCTCGCCGACGTAGTCGCCGAGTTGTGCCAGCGTCTCGCCCAACGGTTTGCCCCTGCCCTCCAACGCGGTGGAGATGGCGGCCAGCGTGCTCGACAGCTTCTGCGGTTGCACCGCTCGCAGCACCGGCATCAGGCTTTCCAACGCCTGGTCGAGCTCGATGGCGCTGCTGGTGCGGTCCTGCGGGATCACATCGCCGTCGCGAAGAGCCTGCGGAGAGGGTTCCTCCGGCAACTGCAGCGACACGAAGCGCTCGCCGAACAGCGTCTTCGGCAGAAACCGGGCCGTGACATTGGTCGGTACCAGGTGGGCATGTTGCGGGTCGAGTCGCAAGGTGAGCACCGCACCCGTTTGGGTCGGCGTGATATCGGCGACGCTGCCAACGATGAGCCCGCGAACCTTGACGTCGGAGTTGACCGCCAGTTGGTTGCCGATCGTGTCCGCCTCGAGTGTCACCGTGACGAACTTCGAGAAGCTCTTGTTGTACAAGGCGATGCTGAGCGCGACCCCGCCGACGAGCACGGCGACCAGCAGCAGCCCGAGCAGCCTCCGCCGAAGGGTGACCAGTGCGGCGCTCATCCTGCGATCCTCACGGTGGTGTCGGTTCCCCAGATCGCGAAACCGATGAAGAAGTTGACGATCGCGACCGTGACGATGGAAAGCCGCACGGCACGGCCGACGGCGACACCCACCCCTGCGGGCCCACCGCTGGCGCGATAACCGTAGTAGCAGTGCGTCAAGATGATCAACACGCTGAAGATCAGGACCTTGACGAATGAGTAGAAGACGTCCTCAGGCGGCAAGAACATATCGAAGTAGTGGTCGTAGGTGCCTGCCGACTGGTCGTACAGGTAGACGACCACCGTTCGGGAGGCGAGGTAGGAGCTCAGCAGACCGACGACGTACAGCGGAATCACCGCGACGAAGCCGGCGATGATGCGGGTTGTGACAAGGTAGGGCAGGCTAGGCACACCCATGACCTCCAGCGCGTCGATCTCCTCCGAGATCCGCATCGCGCCGAGCTGTGCGGTGAAGCCCGCGCCAACGGTGGCCGAAAGCGCGAGCCCAGCGACCAGCGGCGCGATCTCGCGAGTGTTGAAGAAAGACGTCAAGAACCCCGTGAACGCCGACGTTCCGATCGAGTTCAACGCGGAGAAACCCTGCAGGCCCACCAGCACACCGGTGAACAGGGTCAGTCCGACCATCACGCCGACGGTGCCGCCGATGACTGCCAGCGAGCCGGACCCGAAACTCACCTCGGCGAGCAGGCGCAGCACTTCCTTGGTGTAGCGCCGGATCGTCCTCGGCGCCCACGCGACGGCGCGCAGGTAGAACGACATCTGATCGCCGAGGTCGTCGAGGACCTCCAGTGGCCGGTTGGCGATCTTCTTCGCGTGCTGTGACAGGGAAGGCATCGTGCTAGTCCAACTTCGCAGGAACGATCTGGAGGTAGATCAGCGTGATCACGAAGTTGACCACGAAGAGCAGCAGGAACGTGATGACGACCGACTGGTTCACCGCGTCGCCGACCCCCTTTGGTCCCGGCGGAGGATTCAGCCCGCGGTAGGCCGCGACCACCGCGGCGATGAAGCCGAAGATGAGGGCTTTGATCTCGCCGACCCACAGGTCGGGCAGCTGGGCCAGCGCTGAGAAGCTCGCAAGGTAGGCGCCGGGTGTGCCGTCCTGCAACACCACGTTGAAGAAGTAGCCACCGAGCACGCCGATCACGCTGACCATGCCATTTAGCAGCATGGCCACGAGCATCGCGGCGAGCACCCTGGGTACCACGAGCCGTTGCACCGCGGAGACGCCGAGCACCTCCATGGCGTCGATCTCCTCGCGGATCGTGCGCGCTCCGATGTCGGCACAGATGGCGGAGCCACCCGCGCCCGCGACGAGCAACGCGGTCACCAGCGGGCTCGCCTGCTGCACGGTGGCAAGCACGCTCCCCGCACCGGTGTAGGACTGCGCGCCGAGCTGCTTGGCCAGCGAACCGAACTGCAACGAGATGACCGCGCCGAACGGGATGGCGACGAGTGCCGTCGGCAAGATCGTGACGCTGGCTATGAACCAGGACTGCTGGATGAACTCCCGCAACTGGAAAGGCCGCTGGAAGATCCCCCGTGCGACGTCGAGGCCGAGTGCGAACAGCTTGCCGGTCTCTCGCAACATGCCAGCACCGGGGACCCTGGCCGCCGAGGCCGGTGAGGTCATGAGCGTCCCTGCTGGTGCCCTGGCCGTCGCCGGGTGGGATCATCCACCCTCGGCTGTGGGTCGCGCCAGCCGGAGCGAGGCACCTGCGCGACCGCCTCTGTGGGTAACTGGCCGCGGTGAGCGCCGACGTAGTGGCCGGGCTGCACCCCGTAGCGCAACCTGTCCTCCGGGGTGAGCGACTGCAGGATGGCCTCCTGCGCCGCGGGCGGCAGGGTGTGCAGAATCTGCATGACACGGTCCTTGCGACGGCGCACGGCCTTGCGTTCGGGCAGGCCGGGCGTCGGCTGCAACTGCGGCACGATGCCGCGCATGTCCTCGGTGGAGCCGTCGTGGTGACCGGCGTCGACGTGGGCCTGCTCCCTGGCCATCTGCGCGGAGTCCTTCTCCTCGCTCATGCCGATGGGCCCGAGCCTGCTGCCGTTGAGGAACTGCTCGACCGCGGGCTCGTCGCTGGTCAGCAGCACCTCACGGGGCCCGAACATCACCAGCTCCTTGCGGTAGAGCATGCCGATGTTGTCGGGCACGGTCCGTGCCACGTTGATGTTGTGGGTGACGATGAGGATCGTGGCGTCGATCTGGGAGTTCAGGTCGACGAGCAGCTGCGAGATGTAGGCCGTGCGTACCGGGTCGAGGCCGGAGTCCGGCTCGTCACACAGGATGATCTCCGGATCGAGCACCAACGCCCGCGCCAGACCGGCCCGCTTGCGCATACCGCCGGAGATCTCACCCGGAAGCTTCTTTTCGGTTCCGGACAAGCCGGTCATTTCGAGCTTCTCGAGAACGATCTTGCGGATCTCGGTCTCGGATTTCTTGGTGTGCTCACGAAGTGGGAAGGCGACGTTGTCGTAGAGGTTCATGGAACCGAACAACGCGCCGTCCTGGAACAGCACCCCGAACAGTTTCCGGATCTCGTAGAGCTTGTGCTCGGAGCATTTCACGATGTCGACGCCGTTGATGACGCACTTTCCCCGATCGGGCTTCAACAGCCCGATCATCGACTTCAGGAAGACCGATTTGCCCGTACCCGAAGGACCGAGCATCACCGAGACTTCGCCAGGCGGCAGCGTCAACGTGACATCCCGCCAGATGGCCTGCTTACCGAAGGATTTGGTCAAACCTTCGATGACCACCTCGGCACCCATCGCACCTCCCGGAGCTCATTCGCGGCGGTATGCCCCGAAGCCCTGCGTCAACCACATGCAACGAGTTGAGGGCGCACAGGTTACTCGCCAGTTCAAAAAATGGTGGACACCGCATCGAGCAGCGTCGACCGTGGAGCAAGGTAACGCACGTGGGTGACACACGAAAAGGGCGGGCACCGGGATGATCATTCCCCGGTGCCCGCCCTCGCGGTCGCGCTGGTGGCGCTCAGCTCACTTGACGGAGACGCTCGCGCCCGCCGCCTCGAGCTTCTCCTTGGCGGCGTCCGCCGCCTCCTTGTCGACCTTCTCCAGCAGCGGCTTCGGCGCGCCCTCGACCATCTCCTTGGCCTCCTTCAGACCGAGGCCGGAGACGATCTCGCGAACGACCTTGATGACCTGGATCTTCTTGTCGCCCGCACCCTCGAGGATGACGTCGAACTCGTCCTGCTCCTCCTCGGCGGGTGCCGCGCCCTCACCGGCGCCACCGGGGGCGGCGACAACGGCCGCAGGAGCGGCGGCGGTGACGTCGAAGGTCTCCTCGAACTTCTTGACGAATTCGGACAGTTCGAGCAGGGTCAGCTCCTTGAACGCGTCAAGCAGCTCGTCGGTGCTCAGCTTCGCCATGGTGGCGTTCCTTCCTTGATCGGGCCCAGATCGGGGATTGGTGTGTCTGAATGTCAGCTCTCGGCAGCTTCGCCTTCGCCACCCTCGGACTTGCGCTTGTCCTCCAGCGCGGCAGCCAGGCGCGCGACCTGGGACGCCGGAGCCTGGAACAGCGCAGCGGCCTGGGACAGCTTCGCCTTCATCGCGCCAGCGGCCTTGGCGAGCAGCACCTCACGGCTTTCCAGATCGGCGAGTCGCTCGATCTCGGCGACCGTGAGCGGCCTGCCGTCCATGTAGCCGCCCTTGATGACGAGGGCGTTGTGGTCCTTCGCGAAGTTCTTGAGTGCCTTCGCGGCCTCGACCGGCTCACCCTCCACGAAGGCGATGGCGGTGGGACCGATGAAGAGCTCGTCGAGACCCTCGATGCCAGCGTCCTCCGCGGCACGCTTGACGAGGGTGTTCTTCGCGACCCGGTACTTGGCGGTGTTGCCGAGAGCGCGGCGCAGCTCGCTGAGCTGTGACACGGAGAGGCCGGTGTACTCGGTGACAACCGTTGCCGAGCTGTTGCGGAACCGGTCCGCGATCTCGGCGACGGCCGCCACCTTGTCGGGCTTCGCCATGGTCGCCTCCTCTCTTGGCGTTGGCGACCGCCGGCGGTTCGGACCCCCAATACGACGAAACGCCCCTGCGCAGCAGGCGCGGGGCGTCGTGAGAACGCGGTCTGGGCCGCGTACGTGCCTCGTCCTCCTGCGCGGGCCGCCCGTCGTCTGCGGGACCTTCGTTCCTCGCGCGTCGGCGCGAGAAAGACCAGCGGTCTTCGGTAGAACCGCAAACCAGCATACGTGACCACCAACCCCCACCCGCTCCGGCCCCCACAAACCGCGTTTCGCGGGCAAACCGCGGTCGGCTCACCGCGGTTTGCCCGCGAAACGCGGTCGGCGGCACCACGGGGAGTGCGCGAGCAGGCATCATGGGTCACGTGGCTGAGCAGCGATCCGACGGACGGCACGATCCCGAACCGCGGGCAGGCGCCGAGGTGGGGCCCGCCGAGGAGGCCGCGCCGCAGCACGCCGACCAGGAACAACTGCGCCAGTTCGAGCAGTTTCAGCAGTTCCAGGAGTTCCTGCGATTCCAGGAAGCGCAGCGGCAGGCAGGCACCGAGCTCACCCGTGGCGGGCAGCCGCAACCCGTGCCCACGGTGACCCGGGACCTCGTCCCCGCGCCTCCGTCGACCGGCAGCAAGGTTCCCGGCTGGCTGCGCTGGCTCGGCAAGAAGCTGCTCGGCTGGCTGATCTTCTTCATCCTGCTCGCCATCGCACTGACGTGGGCGTACAACTACTTCCTCGGCGGAGGTGACGACAACAGCAGCGAGTCGGCAGCCAAGATGGGTGGCGGTACCTACAAGACCAACGAGCTGTTCTCCAAGGAGCCGTACGCCGCGGTCAGGCAGCTGTACTCCAAGATCGCGGAAGGCCGTGCCGACCTCGCGTGTGGATACTTCGACAACGAACGGCGGGCCGTCCAACAGCGGTTCGCGCAGGATTTGGGTTATCGCGACTGCCAAGAAGCAGTGAACGAACTCAGCAAGCAGGTCACACACGTCACGAACTACTCGCGTTCCATCCACCCTCGGCGTTACGACGCCAACGCCACCAGCCTGCGAATCGACTCCTGTGACTTCGACGTCGAGGGCGGGCCTGCGCTTGGGGTCTTCACCGTCACCCAGGTCGAGCTCGGCCAGTGGCTGATCACCGGCCACGAGCCGGGACCGGCCACCTGCCCAAAGCCGACACCGGCGACGACTGGCAACTGACACGCAAGGGACGGCCGTCCGAGCAGGACGGCCGCCCCTTGTTCAGTACGGTTCAGGCCGCGGCTTCCTCGGTGAGGAGGTTGCGCGTGCGTGCCGGGTCGACCGGAATACCGGGGCCCATCGTCGTCGAGAAGGTCACCTTCTTCAGGTAACGGCCCTTCGCGGCGGCGGGCTTGGCCCTGAGCACCTCGTCGAGCACCGCGGCGTAGTTCTCCACCAGCTTCTCGAGGTCGAACGACGTCTTGCCGATGACCAGGTGCAGGTTGGCCTGCTTGTCAACGCGGAAGCTGATCTTCCCGCCCTTGATGTCGGTGACGGCCTTGCCGACGGCCGGCGTCACGGTGCCGGTCTTCGGGTTCGGCATCAGGCCACGAGGGCCGAGTATGCGGGCAACCCGCCCCACCTTCGCCATCTGGTCCGGCGTCGCGATCGCGGCGTCGAAGTCGAGCCAGCCACCCTGGATGCGCTCGATCAAGTCGTCGGACCCGACCGCGTCCGCGCCCGCCGCCTCGGCCTCGGCGGCCTTGTCACCGGTGGCGAAGACGACGACGCGGACGGTCTTTCCCGTTCCGTGCGGCAGGTTCACGGTGCCGCGGACCATCTGGTCGGCCTTGCGGGGGTCGACGCCGAGCCGCATCGCCACCTCGACGGTGGCGTCCATCTTGATCTTGGAGGTCTCCTTGGCGAGCTTGGCGGCCTCGAGCGGCGTGTACAGCCGATCGCGGTCGACCAGCTCCGCGGCCTGGCGGTAAGCCTTGCTGCGCTTGGTCATGCTCTGTCCTTACGAGTCGAAGTGGATCAGTTGTGGTACGGGTCAGCGCGTGGCCCTTCCACCTGCGGCGGAGTGCCGCGAGATCATTCGATGGTGATACCCATCGAACGGGCGGTACCGGCGATGATCTTGGCGGCCTGGTCCGGGTCGTTGGCGTTCAGATCGCTCTTCTTCGTTTCGGCGATCTCGCGGATCTGATCCCAGGTTACTTTGCCGATCTTGCTCTTGTGCGGCTCGCCGCTGCCCTTCTCCACGCCCGCGGCCTTCAGCAGCAACTTGGCCGCCGGTGGGGTCTTGAGCTTGAAGTCGAACGAGCGGTCCTCGAACACGGAGATCTCGACCGGCACGACGTTGCCACGCTGCGACTCCGTCGCCGCGTTGTACGCCTTGCAGAACTCCATGATGTTGACGCCGTGCTGACCCAACGCGGGGCCAACCGGCGGAGCCGGGTTCGCGGCACCCGCCTGGATCTGCAGCTTGATGATCGCTGCGAGCTTCTTCTTCTTGGGTGGCATTCTTCGTTCCTGTTCAGTGTCGCTCACCCTCGGGCTCCTGCCGTGCCCCGAGGTCCTTCCGGTCGGCTCAGCGACCGTCAGATCTTGGAGACCTGGCTGAACGACAACTCGACCGGCGTCTCCCGGCCGAAGATCGACACCAGGACCTTCAGCTTCTGCCCGTCCGCGTTGACCTCGCTGATCGTCGCGGGCAGCGTTGCGAACGGGCCGTCCATGACGGTGACCGATTCGCCGACCTCGAAGTCCACCTCGACGGGGCCGCCCGCGGCGGGCGCTTCGGCCGCGGCGGGTTCACCCTTGCCGGGCTTGGCGGGTGCGGCCTTCTCCACCTGCGGAGCGAGGAACTTCAGCACTTCCTCGATACTCAGCGGCGACGGGCGCGAGGTCGCACCGACGAAACCGGTGACTCCAGGGGTGTTGCGCACCGCGCTCCAGGAGGCGTCGTTGAGCTCCATCCGGACCAGGATGTAACCGGGCAGCACCTTACGCTGCACCAGCTTGCGCTGGCCGTTCTTGAACTCGGTGACCTCCTCGGTGGGCACCTCGATCTGGTAGATGTAGTCCTCGACGTCCAGCGTCTGCCTTCGGGTCTCGAGGTTGCTCTTGACCTTGTTCTCGTAGCCGGCGTAGGAGTGCACGACGTACCATTCGCCCGGCAATGACCGCAGCTCCGCACGGAGCTTGGCGACCGGGTCTTCCTCGATCTCCTCCGCCTGCTCCTCGGCGTCCGCGGTGTCGGCGGTGTCGGCCTCCGCGTCCTCGGCGGCGGGAGCCGGCGCCTCAGCGGGCTCGGTGTGTTCCGAGTCCGCTTCACCGGTGGCCGCGAGCACCTGCTCGTCGGAGAGGCCGGTCAGGTCCTGACCGGCTCCTGAGCCGTTCTCGGAGGTCACTTTCCGTCCTCTCAGTTGATCGCGTGTGGTGGTCGCGGACGTCGCGTTGACGCCGCCACCCGCGAGGAGTGCCGGCCACCTACTCGCCGAATACGAAGTCCATGCCCTTCAGGAACACGTAGTCGAGTCCAGCGACCAGAGCCACCATGAAGATCAGGAAAACCAGCACCACGGTGGTGTAGGTGACCATCTGCTTGCGCGTCGGCCAGATGACCTTGCGCAATTCGGCCCATACCTCGCGCGCGAACCGCACCAGACGCGAGAACGGCGACGTCCGCTTCGAGTCCCTGCGGTTCCGCTTCGGCGTCGGCCGGTCCTTGCCCGTCGGCTTGGCGGCCTTGTCCGAAGTCTTCCCTTTCGGCGCGGGCCGCGTCCTGGCCTCCGTGCCCTTCCCGGTCCCCGCGCCGGAGCCAGTCTCTTCCCCCGTGCCAGCGGAGGCACGGCGCTCACGCCGAGCCGCGGCGGTGACCGGACGGGAAGGGCGCTTGGCTGCCCTTTCCTTGTCCTTCTCGCCGTCCTCGCTCACGAGCTACTCCTCCGCTCCACCTGACACGTCAACGCAGGGGTGACAGGACTTGAACCTGCAACCTGCGGTTTTGGAGACCGCTGCTCTGCCATTTGAGCTACACCCCTTCGAGCGAGCGAACCCGCTCTTCAGGACGCACTCCACCCACCCCACATTAGCTGCGGGGCCGGTGCCGTGCGTTCCAAGTCCGGCAGTCTACGGCAAGCCCGATGACGGGTCGCAACCGCGCCCGGTACAACCGGTACAGATGCTGTCGAGGGCGGCATCCGAGTCTTCGCGCGACCGTGAAAAAATGCCGGTATGGCCACGTCCGAGAGTACCGCCACCAGTCCTCGTTCCCGGGTGTCCGCCCGTATCGCGGGTATCACGCCCTCCGCCACGCTCGCTGTCGACGCGAAGGCGAAAGCCCTCAAGGCGGAGGGACGACCGGTGATCGGCTTCGGCGCGGGCCAGCCCGACTTCCCTACCCCCGACTACATCGTCGAGGCCGCTGCCGCCGCCGTGCACGAGCGCGTCAACCACGGCTACACCGCCGCGGCGGGGCTGCCCGAACTGCGTGAGGCCATCGCCGCCAAGACGCTGCGGGATTCCGGATTCGAGTGCGACGCCTCGCAGGTACTGGTCACCAACGGCGGCAAGCAGGCCGTCTATTCCGCGTTCGCCACGCTGCTCGACCCCGGCGACGAGGTGTTGCTGCTGGCGCCGTACTGGACGACCTACCCGGAGTCGATCACTCTGGCGGGCGGCGTGCCGGTGCAGGTCACCGCCGACGACTCGACCGACTACCTGGTCGGCGTCGAGCAACTGGAGGCGGCACGCACCGAACGGACGAAGGTGCTGCTGTTCAACTCGCCGTCCAACCCCACCGGCTCCGTCTATCCGAGGGAGCAGGTGGAGGCCATCGGCCGCTGGGCTGCCGAGCACGGCATCTGGGTGGTCACCGACGAGATCTACGAGCACCTCGTCTACGACGGCGTCACGGCCGAGTCGATGCCGGTGGTGGTACCCGAACTCGCCGACCAGACGCTGATCCTCAACGGTGTCGCGAAGACGTACTCGATGACCGGCTGGCGCGTCGGCTGGATCGTCGGACCGCAGGACGTGATCAAGGCGGCGGCCAGCTTCCAGTCCCATCTGTGCGGCAACGTCGCCAACGTGTCGCAGCGGGCGGCACTCGCGGCCGTGGCAGGCCCACTCGACGCCGTCGAGCGGATGCGCGCCTCGTTCGACGTTCGCCGTAAGAAGATCGTCTCGATGCTCTCGGAGATCCCCGGCGTGCACTGCCCGACTCCGCAGGGCGCGTTCTACGCCTACCCCTCGGTGAAGGCTCTGCTCGGCAAGGAGATCCGGGGCGAGCGGCCAGCCGATACGGTTGCGCTGGCCGACCTCATCCTGCGGGAGGCCGAGGTCGCGATCGTCCCGGGTGAGGCGTTCGGCACGCCCGGCTACTTCCGCTTCTCCTACGCCCTGGCCGAGGAGGATCTGGTTGAAGGCGTGAGCCGGGTCGCGAACCTGCTGTCCGAGGCACGCTGACCGACGCTCGCGTAGGCCCCGGGGTCGGATGACCTCGGGGCTCTTCGTATTGCCGAGCCCACGGCGGGGTTGCTCGACGACCTCGTCCGGTGAGCTCAGGCCTAGCGAACCTGATACAACCAACACGATGGGCAGGAAGGGTCTCGGTATAGCCGTCGCCGTGCTGATGCTCGTGACCGCATGCGGGCAGCAACCGGATTCACAGCAGCGACCGCAGCACTACGTCGCGCTCGGTGACTCCTACACTTCGGCTCCCGGTACCGGCGAATCGGTCGGTTCACCGCCCGGTTGCGACCGGTCCCGCAACAACTATCCACGGCTCGTCGCCGCCGAGTTGAGCGCCGAACGCTTCACCGATGCAAGCTGCAGCGGGGCCACCACGCGCGACATCACCCGACCGCAGCAAACCCCGGACGGCACCAATCCCCCGCAACTGAACGCGGTCCGACCCGAAACGACACTGGTCACGATCGGTATCGGGGGCAACGATGTCGGCCTCGTGGCGCTGGCGGGCGAATGCGCGGCGAACCAGGGCACGCGGTCGTGCCAGCGGCGACTGGCCGAGGGCGGAATCGACGAGTTGGCCGCCAGGATCGAAAGCGCGGGCGAAGCGGTTGGACAGGTGCTCGCGCGAATCAACGCGAAAGCTCCCGACGCGCGCGTCGTGGTGGTTGGCTACCCGACGATCCTGCCCGCCGACCCAGCGGTTTGCCCGCCCGAACTCCCTTACGCGGACGAGGACATCGCCTACCTGCGCCGGGGACTTCAGCGACTCAACACGGTGCTTGCCGAACAGGCACGCCAACACGGGGCAGAGTTCGCAGACACGGCGAAGGCGAGCGTGGGCCACGGGATGTGTGCGCCGCCGGACTCGCGCTGGGTGGAGGGTCCGCGTTCCACGACGGGTGCCGCACCGCTGCACCCGAACGCGCGCGGTGAGCGTTCGATGGCCAGTGCCGTCGTGCGTGAGCTCAGTTGATCCGCACCACAGCCTGAGCCTTACCCAGCACGGTCTTGCCTTCGAACTTGGCGGTGATGTCGATGCGCGCGGTGCAGTCGTCACGGATTTCGCGGACCTTGCCGGTGAACTCCACGAGGGCGCCGGTGTCGTCGGAGACGACGACCGGCCGGGTGAAGCGAACGCCGTACTCCACGACCCGTCCCGGGTCGCCTAGCCAGTCGGTGACCATGCGCCCGCCGAGTGCCATCGTGAGCATGCCGTGCGCGATGACGTCCGGCAGCCCGACACTCTTGGCGAAGCGTTCGTTCCAGTGGATCGGGTTGAAGTCCAGCGACGCACCCGCGTAGCGCACGAGCTGCTCCCTCGTGACCTGCACACTCAGCGCGGGCAACTCGTCACCGGTTTGGGGCCTCGGCAGGGTCATTGCCTCACTCTCCCCGGACAACGAGCTGGGCGTGGGTGGTGGAGACCGGCTCGTCGGCCACCGTGCTGATGTCGGCGCGGACGTTGAGGAAGTCGTTTCCCGCGCGGGTGAAGATGTCGGCGATGTGGGTGGTCAGCCGCAACTCGTCGCCTGCGTGGACCGGCCGGTGGTGGGTGAAACGCTGGTCGCCGTGCACCATCCGGGAATAGTCCAGTCCCAGCTCCGGGTCGGCGACGATGGCGTTGATCGAGGCCAGGTTGATGATCGTCAGGAACGTGGGCGGTGCGATCACGTCCGGATACCCCGCAGCCTTGGCGGCTTCCGGGTCTCGGTAGAGCGGGTCGGGATCACCGATGGCGTCGGCGAACTCAGCGATCTTCGCGCGGCTGACCTCGTAGGTGCTCGTAGGCGGGTAGGTACGCCCGATGAAGGAGGGGTCCAGTGGCACGCGCCGCAGGTTACCGCCTCCGCCGCGCGGCACGGTCGGGCGGCGCGGGTGAGCGGCGCCGCCCGACCATCGCGATCGGAGGCGCACCGGGTCAGTTCAGCGAGACCCCGTAGGCGTTGAGCGCCTCCACCACCGGCTGGAAGAAGGAGCTACCGCCGCCCATGCCGGATGTGATGCCGAGCGCGGTGCTTCCCGCGAAGAGCGCACCGCCGGAGTCACCGGAGTTCACCGAAGCCGATGTCTGGATCAGCTGGTGAACGGCGCCCTGCGAGTAGTTGACCGTCACGTTGGTGGCCTGCACGACGCCGCAGGTCAATCCCGTGGTGCTGCCGCTCTTGCAGATCCGTTGCCCGACAGTGGCGTTGCCCGCCGAGTTGATGGCCTGGGTGGAGCCGTCCCACAGCGTGACCGCACCGGGACCGCTTCCGGTGTCGTTGCGGATCAGGCCGTAGTCGTTGCCGGGGAAGCTGGCCGCAACCGAAGGGCCGACGTTCCACTGCGACACCGCGCCCGTGCAGTGGCCCGCGTCGACGATGTAGAGCTGGCCACCGGAGTTGACGTTGAACCCGGCCGAACACCGGCTGCCTCCGCCCGTGATGGCCTCGCCGCCGTAGATGGCCTTGTGCAGACCACCCGTAGCGTGCTCCACGCGCACCGCGTCACCGAAGCGGGCGGCCGCCGCGAGCAGGTCGGCGGCCGCGGCGTCGTCGGCTTCCTCGGCCACGGTGAGCACCACCTGGTTGGCCTCGGGATCGACGGCGATGGCGGTGTGGGCCACGGCGGGCACCGCCTCGAGTGCCTCACGTGCGGACCGCAACTCGGCGGCCGAGTAGTCGACCACGCGAGCGGCGACGCCGGACGGGGCGAGTTCGGCCGCGGTGGCCTCGTCGAGGACGTTGACGACGGGCTTTCCCGAGTCGTCGAGGTAGCCTCCCGCCTGCCGGTCGCCTAGCTGGTCGAGGGCGCCGTTCAGCGTCTCGACACTGTCGGACTGGACGCGCAGGACCTCCTCGGCCGCGGCAGGCGTGATGCCCTCCGTCGAGGCGATCTCGGCGACCGCGGCCTGCTGCACGTCACTGGAGTAGCCCTCAATACTCGTGGCGGAGGCGACGGTTGGGGTGAGCAGACCGAGCGCGAGCGCACTGGCCGCAAGGGTTATCGCGGATCTCGACACTGTTCTCATACGGCAACTCACTTTCGCAGGGGAAACCGGTTGGTCTCACCCGACAGAGTGATCTCCGTTACTCAGTGCCGGTAGCTACGATCGTTGGGATTTTTCCAACAGCATGGCCAGACACAACGAAGCCGCCCCCGATCATGGGGGCGGCTTCGTCGAACTCGTGGCGTCAGCGCGTCTCTTTGTGCACCCTGTGGGTTCCGCAGTTCGGGCAGAACTTCTTCATCTCCAGGCGATCCGGGTCGTTACGCTTGTTCTTCCTGGTGATGTAGTTGCGGTGCTTGCACTCCTCGCACGCCAGCGTGATCTTCGGTCGCACGTCGGTGGCAGCCACAACGGCTCCTTACTCTCTCATCGAAACAGCGTAGCGGTGGCCGGACTCGAACCGGCGACACAGCGATTATGAGCCGCTTGCTCTACCGACTGAGCTACACCGCCTCATACAGACACCGAGCCCCTTTACGGAATCGAACCGTAGACCTTCTCCTTACCATGGAGATGCTCTGCCGACTGAGCTAAAGGGGCCTGCTCAACGAGCCTGGAAAAAGAGTACATGAGCCGCCTTCGTGCCCGACAGCCGGGGGTCGTGGCCGGGCGAACGTCAGGTGAGCAGTGTCAGCACCGTTTCCGACTGCCGGTCGAAAGACCGCGCCGTCCGCGCCTGCAACCACGCCTCCAGCCGCTCCTCCGACAACGGTCGCGAGATCAGGTACCCCTGTGCCACGTCGCAACCCATCGCCTCGAGCTGGTCTCGCGCGACGTCCTCCTCCACGCCCTCTGCCACCACTGTGAGGCCGAGGGAGTGGCCGAGTTCGACGATCGAACGCACCACCGCCAGGTCGGAGAGGTCGGTGCCCATGCCGAGCACGAAGCTTTTGTCGATCTTGACCTGGTCCACCGGAAGCTGCCGTAGGTAGGCGAGCGACGAGTAGCCCGTCCCGAAGTCGTCCACGGCGAGCTCGATGCCGAGTCCGTGCAACTCGCGCAGGATGGGTAGCGCGCGCTGCGGGTCGGCCATCACGCCGGACTCGGTCAGCTCGAAGGTCAGCAACTCGGCGGGCACGCCGAACCGCGCAAGCGCGTCGGCGACCTTGCCAGGGAACTCCGCGTCGGCGAGGTTTCGCACCGACAGGTTCACCGCGACCGAGATGCGTAGCCCCTCTTCCATCCAGCGACGCACCCTGTCCAGCGCCTTGTCCAGTACAAAGGAGGTCAGGGCACCGACGAGACCCGCAGCCTCCACAGCGGGAACGAACTCGTCGGGGTCCACCCTGCCGAACTCCGGGTGTTGCCAGCGCACCAGCGCCTCGACCCCGAGCACATGCTTGCCAGGCAGCGACACCTTCGGCTGGTAGTGAACGCTGACCTGGCCGTCTTCGAGCGCCTGCCGGAACTGGGTGACCATCTGGAACCGTCGCAGGAAGATCTGGCCCATGCTCGGAACGTAGGCCTTGACCTCCTCGCCACCCCGTGTCGCGCGCACGGCGACGTCGGCACGCTGCAGCAGCGCGTCCACGTCCACCGGCTGGCAGTTCTCCTCCACGGTGCTAGCCGCGTACCCGACCATCGCGTTGGCCTCGACCGTCAACCTGTCGACGGGGTACGGCATGGAGAGTTGCTCGCGCAGCCGCTGCGCGAAGTCGTGTGCCTCCTGCGGCCCGCACCCGACGAGCAGCGCGGCGAACGAGGCGCCCTCCAGCCTGGCAAGCGGCACGTCGGCTCCGAGCGCCTCGCGCATGCGCCTGCCCGCCGCTATGACCATCCGGTCGCCCCACGCGTAGCCGAGCGCGTCGCTGACCGTGGAGAACACGTCCAGGTCCACGCGCAGCATCACGGACTGGGTGTGTTCGCGCAGCGGTTCGCCCGCGACCTGCCGGAAGCCGGGCCGGTTGAGCAGCCCGGTCAGCGGGTCGTGGTAAGCGTCGTGCCGCAGGGTCGCCAGCAACCGGCGGTTGTCCAGCGCGGTGGCGAGGTGACTCGCCATGGTGCCGAGCAGTTGCACGTCGTACTTGCCGAAGCCCCGCCAGCGCGAAAGCCTGTCGTGCGCTTCGACGACCCCGAGCAACTGGTTGGCGCTGCGCAGCGGCACGACCAGCGCTTCCTGCGCACTGCGGTCGAGCAACGCGGACCGCACCTCGGTGTTGGCCTCCGTGATACGGAAATGGCGCACGTGCGCGCCGGGGAGCCGCAGCAGCGGATCGTCGCCGCGCACCGGCGTGGCGGGCAGTTCCTCTCCCGCCACCACCGTGTTCATCGGCTCGTCGGTCTCCAGCCGCAGCCGCAGGACGACCCTGGCCGCGGCGAGCTGGTCCTTGATCCGCTCCGCGATCGTCGACCAGTCACCGACGTCGACCTCGAGGCCGATCTCGTCAGCGCGGCCGGCAGGCCGGGAAGCCGCGAGCCTGCCGGACCTGGCCACCATGAGACTGACGTCGGAGAGCGCCTCCATGTCGCGCTGTTCACGAAGCAGATCCGAGTACGCCCAGTACAGCGCGGCGAGACCAACACTGACCGCCAGCACGATGGGCCACGCGCCAGGGGTCTTGGAGATCACCAGGTAGCCGGTGAGGCCGACCGAGGCGTTGACGAACCCGACCACCAGAATCCGGCCGGCGAGCCGGAGCACGGTGCCCACCCGCATCCGGCGGCGCAGCACCCGCACCGCGGCCATGGCGAGCAGCGTGCTCGCCAGCGGTGCGGCGAGGGTGCCTGCCAATGCTGCGATCCACGGCATCTGCTCCGGGTTGCCGAGGGCCTGCCTAACCAGCCCGGCGACCGCGAACGCGCTGGTGACCTCCAGCAGAAACGCGCCCGCGTTGTAGAGGACGCGGCCGGTGACCTTTCTGGCGACCAGCGTCGTGACGCCCGCGACGACGTGTGCGGCGAGCACCACTTCGAACGGCGCCACGAAGAAGCCGATGACGAGTGGTATCTCGGTGAAGGAGATGGTCCAGGAAATGCCGCTGCGGACGTCGACGTTGACGCCGAGTTGCTCGGCGCCGAGGAACGCGATCGCCAGCAGTGGTCCGATCCACCACAAATGGACCGAACCCTCGAAGGGCAGCCATGCGGAGACGGCAGCGGCAGCGGCGAGGCCGACCGTCAGCACCGCCGTCGTGTAGAGGCGGAACCTGCGCTCGTCCCTGCGGGCTTCGGCGGATGCGGGTGCGACACTGGGCTGGTTAGGGGTTTCGGCTGCAGCCGTACTGGGTCCGACGGGTTCGTCGTGTGCGCCCGCCATGCACCCTCCTTCCGTGACACGCACCCTTTCGGGATCGGCCCGCGAACGAGAGGATCACTGTACCCCGTAGGGCGTATCAAGGCCTCTTTTCGCGCCAATCACATCACCACAGGGTTAACGAGACAACACATAGCGATGCCCTAGCGGTGGCGGGGGTGGCACCATCGCCAACTCCTGTCGCGTTTCGTAATCGATCCTGAGTGACCTACCTCATACCATGTCCGGTTGGATGACGCCATGGACATCGAAGCCATCGTCACCGAGCACACGAAGCGGCTCAGCGCGGCCGACCCGCTGCTTCCTGTGCCGAGGCCGTGGGACGACTCGGAGGGGACGCGGTTGACCGTGGCCGAGGCAACCGCGCTGGCGACCTGCTCCCGTGTCGAACTCGCTTCCAGCGCGGCCCTGTGGCGGCCGCTGGCCGAGTACCGGCTCGACGTGCGCCTGGCGGGCCACTTCCCCGGGCAGGCGCTGGACTCACTGCTGGCCGCCTGGCAACGCCTGCTCGAGGAGGACACGGCCGCGAGCGATCCCGACACCGCCGCGGTCGTGACCCGGCCCAGCAGGGACAGCACGGGCTCGGCCGAACTGCTGCGGCACCGGTTCGCACCCGCACGGGTGCTGGCGGTACGGCCCGCCGACCGGCTCGGCGGCGGGCCGCCCGCCGTACCCGGCGTGCGCATCCGCGCGGCTGAACCAGGTGACCTGGAAACCGCGCTACGCCTGCAACTGGAGCTGCGTCGCTACGACGCCCAGTTCGGCCTCGTGCCACGGCGGCCAGGCGAGGAGGAAGCGCTGCGCGCACAGACCCGCGACCTGCTCGCCCGCGACGCCGCACAACCGACACTGTGGATCGCGGAGGTGTACGGCAAGCCGCTCGGCCTGTTGCACATCCAGCTGCCACCGGATTC
The DNA here is from genome assembly GCF_011761185.1 of Saccharomonospora amisosensis. Lineage (NCBI taxonomy): Bacteria > Bacillati > Actinomycetota > Actinomycetes > Pseudonocardiales > Pseudonocardiaceae > Saccharomonospora > Saccharomonospora amisosensis. Next base: position 4,716,195 of record NZ_JAAOYM010000001.1, read on the forward strand.
CGACTGGATCAGCGGGCACGTCGCCGCCGAACGGGTGGGGTACCTGGCGTCACTCAACGTGGCGGAGGAAGCGCGCAGCACGGGCGTCGGTTCGGCGCTCACCGCCCACGCACACCAGGTGTTCGACGAGTCGGGCGTCGAGGTGGTGCTGCTGCATCACGCGCTGGCCAACCCCCGTTCAACGCCGTTCTGGTACGCCCACGGCTACCGGCCGCTGTGGACGTCGTGGTACCGGCTACCGGCTCGGTGATCGCTGCCGGCGAACGACTCGGGGAAACAAACCAGGGCTCCAGAAAGTTGAGTGAGAGGTACTCAACAAGACGGGAGCGAACTGATGACACGGACACAACTGCTGCCCGTTGTTCCCCTCGATGACGATGTGTTGTTGCCGGGCATGATCGTGCCGCTCGATCTCGCGAGCGAGCAGACGCGTGCCGCCGTGGAAGCCGCCAACGGGAGGAGCTCCGGCGCCGCGCTACCGGGTGTGAGGTCTACCCGGCCCGCGAAGGCCGAGGTCTTCGTGGTGCCGCGGGTGGAAGGCGAGCTGGCCGAGATCGGGACGGTCGCCACGGTGGAACGCCTCGGCAGGCTTCCCGGCGGCGGGTCGGCGGCGCTGCTGCGCGGAACGCACCGGGCCTACCACCGCGAGGTCTCGGCCGACGAGGTACCGGCGTCCTCCGGCGCGGCGGTGAGCTGGGCCCGAGCCGAGCCTGCCGTAGAGCCCGCCGCCGACGAGCGCGCCCGTGAGCTGGCCGCGGAGTTCAAGTCGATCGTGGTGTCGATGCTGCAGCAGCGGGGAGTCTGGCAGATGCTGGACGCCGTCCAGCAGGTCGACGACCCCTCGGCTGTCGCGGACCTCGCTGGCAACGCGCCCTACCTCAACACCGCCCAGAAACTGGACCTGCTGCGCACCCTCGACGTCTCGGCGCGGCTGGAGCTGGCGCTGGAAGGCGGCCGGACCTATCTGGCCGAGCTGAAGGTCAGCGACACCATCCGCAAGGACGTCGAGGCCGACATGGAGAAGCAGCAGAAGGAGTTCCTGCTCAGGCGGCAACTGGAGGCCATCCGCAAGGAACTCGGCGAGCTCGGCAACCCCAACGACTCCGACGACTACCGCACCAAGGTGGAATCCGCTGACCTACCCGAGCACGTCCGCGAGGCGGCACTGGCCGAGGTGGAGAAGCTGGAGCGCACCTCCGAGCAGTCACCGGAGAGCGGCTGGATCCGCACCTGGCTCGACACGGTGCTCGACCTGCCGTGGAACACACGGACCACCGACGTGCACGACATCGCGAGCGCTCGCCGGGTGCTCGACGCCGACCACGCCGGACTCGACGACGTGAAGGAACGCATCATCGAGTACCTGGCCGTCCGGCAGCGCCGTGCCGAATCGACCGTGGCAGGCAGGCACTCGGGTGCCGTGCTCGCGCTGGCAGGCCCTCCAGGAGTCGGCAAGACCTCACTCGGCGAGTCGATCGCCAGGGCGATGGGCCGACAGTTCGTTCGCGTGGCGCTCGGTGGCGTCCGTGACGAGGCGGAGATCCGCGGGCACCGGCGCACGTATGTGGGCGCACTCCCCGGCCGCATCGTGCGGGCGATCCGGGACGCGGGCTCGATGAACCCGGTGGTGTTGCTGGACGAGGTGGACAAGGTGGGAGCCGACTACCGAGGCGACCCCACGGCCGCGCTGCTCGAGGTGTTGGACCCCGAGCAGAACCACACCTTCCGCGACCACTACCTGGAGGTCGAGCTCGACCTGTCCGATGTGGTGTTCCTCGCGACGGCCAACGCGCTGGAGACCATCCCAGGGCCACTGCTTGACCGCATGGAACTGGTGACCCTTGACGGCTACACCGAGCGCGAGAAGGTGACGATCGCAAGGGATCACCTGCTGCCGACGGAGTCGCGGCGCGCGGGTATGCGCGCGGGCGATGTCGTACTCACCGACGCAGCGCTGAGCCGCATGGCGGGCGAGTACACCCGGGAGGCGGGCGTTCGTGAGCTGAACCGCGCGATCGCGAAGGTACTGCGCAAGGTGGCCACGCGGGTGGCGCTGCAGCAGGCCCGGCTGCCGGTGACCATCGACGAGCAGGACCTGTCCGAGTACCTCGGTAGGCCGAGGCACCTGCCAGAGTCGTCGCTGCCCCCTGGCGAGCAGCGCACCTCGATGCCAGGGGTGGCCACCGGGCTTGCCGTCACCGGCGCGGGAGGCGACGTGCTCTACGTGGAAGCCTCGCTGGCGGACCCCGAGTCCGGCGGCACGGGGCTGACCCTGACCGGGCAGCTCGGCGACGTAATGAAGGAGTCGGCACAGATCGCGCTGTCCTACCTGCGTTCGCGTGGTGCCGAACTCGAGCTGGCGGTGGCCGACCTCAAGGAGCGTGGTGTGCACATCCACGTGCCAGCGGGTGCCGTACCCAAGGACGGACCGTCGGCGGGCGTCACCATGACGACGGCGCTGGCTTCGCTGCTGACCGGCAGGCTGGTGCGTGCCGACGTCGCGATGACCGGCGAGGTCTCGTTGACTGGCAGAGTGCTACCGATCGGCGGGGTCAAGCAGAAGCTGCTCGCGGCGCATCGGGCCGGGATCACCACGGTGATCATCCCGCAGCGCAACGAGCCTGACCTCGACGACGTGCCCGCCGACATCCTCGAGCAACTCGAGGTGCACCCGGTGAGCAGCGTTCGGGAAGTGCTCTCACTGGCCCTCGAACCTGCGACGGCACCGTTGACGCGGGCGGCCTGAACGCCGCCCGCGTCCGCGGGCGGAATCCCGCGGATTCTTTCGGCCAAATTCTTTCAGCCAATGAAAACAGGCGTGGTCAGCTCGTTGGCGTCGCTTCACAGTCGAGGCAACCGCACATCGCGTCCTACAAGCACGCGTCCCCACAAGAATCTGCCAAGGAGCGACGTCAATGACGACCTTTGCCCGCAACCAGTGGTACGTAGCGGCCTACAGCCGCGAGATCGGCCGCGAACTGTTCCCCCGCACCATCCTCGGAGAGCCGATCGTGTTCTACCGCACCGAGGCCGGTGAGGCCGTCGCGCTGGCTGACCGTTGCGTGCACCGCCGCTACCCGCTGTCGGAGAGCACGCTCGACGGCGACAAGATCGTGTGCGGCTACCACGGGTTCACCTACGACAAGGCGGGAAGCTGTGTGTTCGTTCCCGGCCAGACTCGGATTCCCCGCACCGCGCGTATTCCCAGTTACCCGCTGGTGGAGCAGGACTCCTTCGTTTGGGTGTGGATCGGCGACCACGACAAGGCCGACCCGGCACTGATCCCCAGGGCCCCGTGGCTGACCGACCCCGCCTACACGACGGTGTCGGGCATGGAGCCGCTCGCGGCGCGCTACGACCTGCTCGTGGACAACCTGATGGATCTGTCCCACGAGACGTACCTGCACGGCGGCTACATCGGTACGCCGGAGGTAGCCAACACCCCGATCACCACCGAGGTGGACGAGGAGAGGGAGGTCATCTACGTCAGCAGGCACATGGCTGACGCCGAGTGCCCCTCCTTCTACGCCAAGTCCACCGGTATCGAGGGCAGGATCACGCGCTGGCAGGACATCGAGTTCCACCCGCCGTGCCTTTACCTACTGCACAGCAGGGTCGCACCGGTCGGGGTGCTTCCCGCCGACGACGGCACCGACCCCGACGCCTTCCACGTCGAGGTGGTGTACGCGATCACCCCGGAAACCGAGCACAGCACGCACGACTTCTGGGCGGTGGCGAGGGACTTCGCGCTCGATGACGAGGAGGTGTCGAGGTTCCTCGCGGAGAGCAACCGCACCGTGGTGCTGCAGGACGTGCGGGCGCTGGACATCCTGGAGCAGGTCATCCAGACCGAGCCCGAGGGCTACCAGGAGCTCAGCATCAACATCGACACCGGTGGACTGGCCGCTCGGCGCTTCCTCAAGCGGATGATCGAGCGGGGTCAGCAGTCCGAGCAGCGGCAGGCCGCGGTGCGCTCATGAGTGCACGGGTGGCGATGTTGCACGGTGACACCGTGTTTCGCATTCACTGGGTGCTCAACACCGACCTGCTGCTCGGGGTGTGCCACTGCGGTGCCGAGCACACCAGCGAGGACCCTGTGGAGCTGTGGGACTGGCTGCTCGGCCATCCTCGGGGCCACCAGCCGCCCGAGCGGCAATCGGTGCCACCTTCGGTGCGGGAACTCGCGAGTGTGTGAGTGGAGGAACCGGTGACCGAGTTGGACCTCGTGCTGGCGCGCAAGGAGGCGGTAGCCGATGGCGTGGTGCGCCTGACGCTGCGTGATCCCCAGGATGGCGCGCTGCCGGAGTGGGAGCCGGGCGCCCACGTCGACCTGCTGCTGGACGAGGGTCTGGAACGGCAGTACTCGCTGTGCGGGGACCCGGCGGAACGCCGCGAGCTGGCCGTGGCCGTGCTGCGGGAGCCGAACGGCAGAGGTGGGTCCGTCTACGTGCACGATCGCCTCGCCGAGGGCGACCCCGTGCGGGTACGCGGGCCGCGAAACAACTTCGCGCTGGTGGACTCACCCAGGTACCTGTTCGTGGCAGGCGGCGTCGGGATCACTCCCATCCTGCCGATGGTGGCCGCCGCGAACGCCCGCGGGGCCGACTGGCGGCTCGTCTACGGCGGCAGGACTCGCGCTTCCATGGCCTTCGCCGATGCGCTCGTGGACGCCTACGGCGAGCGGGTGGAACTGCGCCCGCAGGACGAGACCGGGTTGTTGCCCCTGAACAGCCTGCTTGCGACCCCGGAACCGGACACGGCGGTGTACTGCTGTGGACCCGAACCGTTGCTCGCCGAGGTGGAGCGGCTCTGCGCGGCGTGGCCACCGGGGGCTCTGCACGTCGAGCGATTCTCACCGAAGGAGGGTGCGGACGCCGGGCCGAGGGAGGCCTTCGAGGTCGAACTCGCCCGCTCCGGCGTGACGTTGCTCGTGCCGCCGGAAAAGTCGATCCTTGAAGTGGTCGAGGACGCCGGCATCCCGGTGCTTTCCTCATGCCAGGAGGGCACGTGCGGAACGTGTGAGACCGAGGTACGCGAAGGTGTCGCCGACCACCGCGACTCGTTGCTGACCGACGAGGAACGCGAGGCTGGAGAGACGATGATGATCTGCGTGTCGCGCTCGTGCGGGCCGCGGCTGGTACTGGAGCTGTAGGAGCAGGGGTGGGCAACGCGGCTGGGCCGGACACCCGGTCGGTGACGGCGAAGGTACTCGCGATGCTCGAGGCTTTTACCCCGGCCACGCCCGACCTGTCGTTGAGCGAGTTGGCGAGGCGGGCCGGTGTGTCGTTGCCGACGGCACACCGGCGCGCTGCCGAACTGGTCAGGTGGGGCGCCCTGGAACGAGGCGCCGACGGGCGCTACCGCATCGGACTGCGGCTGTGGGAGGTCGCCTCGCTGGCGCCGCGTGGTCTGGCGTTGCGCGACGTGGCGATGCCGTTTCTGGAGGACCTTTACGAGGTCACCCACGAGAACGTCCAGCTCGCGGTCCGCGAGGGGCTGGAGCTGGTGTTCGTGGAGCGCATCGCGGGCAGGTACGCGGTGCCTGTGCTGACCCGGGTGGGTGGGCGGTTCGCGCTGCATGCCACGGGCGTGGGGCTTGTACTGCTCGCGCACGCCCCCGCCGAGCTCCAACAGCAGGCGTTGAGCTCGCCATTGCACGCCTACACCCCAAAGACGATCACCGATCCGGACCGCCTTCGCGAGGTGCTCGCGGCCGTGAGGCGGGGCGGTTACGCCGTCAGTGACGGCCAGGTGACGCTCGACGCGCTCTCCGTCGCCGCTCCGATCCGCGGCAGGAACGACGAGGTGGTGGCCGCCGTGTCCCTGGTCGTGCGGGCCGACACCGCCGAACCGATGAACCTCGTCCCCCTCGTGCAGGCCGCGGGCAGAGGAATCTCCCGCATGCTCCAACCACGTTTCGCGGGCTAACCGCGGTCAAGGCACCACTCCACACCACGTTTAGCGGGCTAACCGCGGTCGGTAGAGCACCCCGCCGCGCGTTTAGCGGGCTAACCGCGGGGGCAAGCGGCGGGGTGGAAGGGAGTGACCCATGGCTGAGCAAGACATCATCGCCCACATCGACGAGTTGATCGCAGAGGAGCACCAACTGCGGTCTCGCGCGACGGGTACCGGATTGGGTGACCACGACCGCAAGCGGTTGCGTGAGGTGGAGCAGCGGCTCGACCAGTGTTGGGATCTGTTGCGACAGCGGCGCGCACGGGCCGAGTTCGGTGATAACCCCGACCAGGCACACGAGCGCCCTGTCAGCGAGGTCGAGTCCTACCAGCAATAGCCGCGAGGTGGGACGCCCATTCGACAGGATGCGACCACCAAGCAGCGGGTCTAACGTTATTGCCGACCCCCTCGAGCGGCCCGTTCAAGCCGCTCGAGGACGCACCCTGCGCAGGCGAAAGGTGCATCCGTGGATACTCAGATCGGTCTTCGTCCGACCAGAATCCAGCAACCGGCACCCACGCCGGGTAAGCGCGGCCAAGGCCTTCTGAACCTGCTGCGCACCACCGATCACAAATTGATCGGAAAGCTCTATCTCGTCACGTCGATCGTCTTCTTCATGATCGGCGGCGTGATGGCGCTGCTCATCCGTGCCGAACTCGGCCAGCCCGGGCTGCACTTCCTGTCGCAGGAGCAGTACAACCAACTGTTCACCATTCACGGCACGATCATGCTGCTGCTGTACGCGACACCGGTCCTGTTCGCCTTCGCCAATCTGGTGTTGCCGATCCAGATCGGCTCGCCCGACGTCGCGTTCCCCCGGCTGAACGCCTTCTCGTACTGGTTGTTCCTGTTCGGCGGGCTGATGGTGCTCAGTTCGCTGCTCACGCCCGGCGGAGCCGCCGACTTCGGCTGGACGGCATACGCACCGCTGTCGACGACGACGTTCTCGCCAGGCATCGGCGGCAACATGTGGATCATGGGTCTGGCCGTCGGCGGTCTCGGCACGATCCTCGGCGCGGTCAACATGGTCACGACGGTTGTCTGCCTGCGCTGTCCCGGCATGACAATGTGGCGGATGCCGATCTTCACCTGGAACATCCTGTTCACCAGCGTGCTGATCCTGGCGGTGTTCCCCGTCCTCACCGCCGCGTTGCTCGGCCTCGCCGCCGACCGGATCATCGGCGCGCACGTGTTCGATCCGGCCAACGGTGGGGCCATTTTGTGGCAGCACCTGTTCTGGTTCTTCGGTCACCCAGAGGTCTATGTCGTCGCGTTGCCGTTCTTCGGGATCATCACCGAGATCGTCCCGGTGTTCGCCCGCAAACCGTTGTTCGGCTACCGGCTCATGGTGTTCGCGACCATGGGGATCACGGCGCTGTCGCTGGCGGTGTGGGCGCACCACATGTACGCCACCGGCGCGGTGTTGCTGCCGTTCTTCGCGTTCCTGACCTTCATGATCGCCGTGCCCACCGGCATCAAGTTCTTCAACTGGATCGGCACGATGTGGAAGGGTCAGCTGACCTTCGAAACACCGATGCTGTGGGCCATCGGGTTCATGGTGACGTTCCTGCTCGGCGGCCTCACCGGAGTCATCCTCGCGGCTCCCCCACTGGACTGGCACATCACCGACACCTATTTCGTGGTGGCGCACTTCCACTACGTGCTGTTCGGGACCATCGTGTTCGCCACGTTCGCGGGAATCTACTTCTGGTTCCCGAAGTTCACCGGCCGGATGCTCGACGAGTCGCTCGGCAAGCTGCACTTCTGGCTCACCTTCATCGGATTTCACACCACGTTCCTCGTGCAGCACTGGCTGGGCAACGAAGGGATGCCGCGGCGCTACGCCGACTACCTGCCCTCCGACGGGTTCACGACCCTGAACATGATTTCGACGGTCGGGGCTTTCATACTCGGTCTTTCGATGTTGCCGTTCCTGTGGAACGTGGTGCGCAGCTACCGCTTCGGCGACCCGGTCGAGGTGGACGACCCATGGGGCTACGGCAACTCGCTGGAGTGGGCCACCAGCTCCCCTCCGCCGAGGCACAACTTCACCGAACTGCCGAAGATCCGCTCCGAGCGGCCCGCGTTCGAGTTGCACTACCCGCACATGGTCGAGCGCATGTACCGGGAAGGCCACATCACCTTCACCGGCAAGACCATGCCGATCGACGAGGAACCGCAGCCGCCGGAGGTCAAGGCTTCGGACGCCACCAAGGGCGGACGGGGTTAGGTGATCCCTGCTCTACCTGATCACGTCGCCACAAGGGCGATCAGGTAGAGCAGGCCCAGCCCGGCGAAGAAGCTCACGGTGTGGCTCACCTTCTCGACGGGGCTCTCCTGGACCGTGACCCTCGGCAGCAGGTCCGCGGCGGCGATGTAGATGAAGTTGCCCGCCGCGAACGGCACCAGGAACGACACGTCGATGCTGCCCGCGAGGCCGTAGGCGATCACTCCACCCACGAGGAACGTCAACGCCGACAACCCGTTGTAACTCAGTGCCTGCCGCTTGCTCCATCCGCTGTGCACGAGGATGCCGAAGTCACCGAGTTCCTGCGGCACCTCGTGTGCCGCCGCCACCAGCCAGGTGACGATACCCAGTTCGATGTCGAGGATGAACGCGCTGCCGACCGCGAGGCCGCCGATGAGGTTGTGCAGACCGTCCGCGAGCAGGATCAGGTAGCCAACGTGCCCGTGCTCGCTCACCGGCCGGTGACAGTGATGCCAGTGCAGGTACTGCTCAAGCACGAAGAAGGTCACGATGCCCAGTGCCAGCCACCCGTAGACGGTCAGCTCGTTGCCGAGGGCGGCCACCGACTCCCGCAGCATGTGGAACAGCGCCCCACCCAGCAACGAGCCCGCCGCGAGCGCGACCAGCGGTAGCACCAGCCGGTTGAACGTTTTCGGGGGAAGCAGGAGGGTCAGGCTTCCGGTGAGCGCGATGGCACTCATCAGCAAGCCGGAGACGATGATCCAGGCGAGTGTCGACACGGTGTCGCTTTCACCTGCCGCGGGTCGCCACAGCGCGATCCATTCCGGGCCCCCTCCTACGGCCGAAGATCACTCCAAGTGCAGCAGGGCCGGAGGAGATGGGCAATCCGAGCCGTTGCCCGACCCGGTGGTGTGCGTGCCAGACTCGCTTCATGGGTGAGCGCGATCGCGACGAAGCAGGCCGTGCCCGCAACGCGCGACCACGGGACGGCCTTGGCAGGCCGTTGCCCTACGGCGCCGAGGGCGTCGAGCGGCAGCCGGAGGGCGTGGCACGTTTAGCGGGCGAAACGTTGCGGGAGGGGCAGCGGTTGCTGGATGCGGGGATGCCGTTTCACGCACACGAGGTGTTCGAAGACGCATGGAAGTCCGGCCCGGAATCCGAGCGTGACCTGTGGCGGGGGCTTGCCCAACTCGCGGTAGGAGTCACCCACGCCGCGCGGGGAAATCCGGCGGGCGCGGCCTCGCTGTTGCGGCGAGGCGCGGACGGCATCGCACACTACGCCGAGTCGCCTCCGCACGGCATCGACATCGCCGGGTTGTGCGACTGGGCCCGCGCCACGGCCGACAGCATGCCGACCCGTACCCAACCGCCGGAAGCCGCCTCGATCGCACCTCGCCTGCTGGGTGCCCGGTCGGAGACCGACGCGGGGTCGCGGCGGCCCTAACCGAAGCGGCGTTCGAGGTCGTGCACCTCGGGCAGCCCGATGAGGTCGGTGAACTCCTCGAACGACGGCAGCCCCGGTAGCGCGGAGGCGGGCGTTCCGTCAGTCCGCAACACCTCCAGCAGGGCACGCATCCCCGCCGTCGCCGCGAGCAGTGTGCCGATGGGGAACAGCACCAGCGAGAACCCCAGTTCGGTGATGCGCCCGGCCGGGATGGCTGGCGTGCGGCCACCCTCGGCCCAGTTGAACACCAGCGGCGCCACCCCGGACAACTCGGAAGCGATCCGCTCGATCGCTTCCTCGCTGGTGGGTGCCTCCACGAACAGCACGTCGGCACCCGCGTCGGCATAGGCTCGCCCACGGTCGACGGCGTCGTCGAGTCCGTGCACCGCGGCGGCGTCGGTTCTGGCGATGATCACGAAATCGGGGTCGTGCCGGGCGGCGACCGCCGCCCGCAGCTTGCCGACCATCTCCTCCTTCGAGATCACCGCCTTGCCGCTCATGTGCCCACACTTCTTGGGCATCACCTGGTCCTCCAGGTGGATAGCCGAAACTCCGGCCTGCTCGTAGGACCGCACCGTGCGCACCACGTTGATCGCGTTGCCGAACCCGGTATCGGCATCGGCGATCACCGGAACGTCCACGGCGGACACGATGCGCGCGGCGTTGTCGATCATCTCGGCCGAGGAGAGCAGCCCGACGTCCGGCCGACCGATCAGCGACGCCGTGGTGCCGAACCCGGTCATGTAGACGGCGTCGAAGCCCGCCTGCTCCACCAACCGCGCGGAGAGCGCGTCGTAGGCCCCGGGCGCGACAAGCGGTCGCTTCGCCGCCAGCAACTCGCGCAGGCGCGCCCTCGGCTGGTTCCGGTCACCGAGCAGATTTCCCACCGCACAACCTCCATGCATACAGACATCAGGAATTTACGCCGTATCGATTGCGTATGGAACGCCTTCGGGCATATGTTGCACACAATCCACACGAGAGGTGATGTGTGACACAAGCAGCGACCACCTCGGGACGGGCCGTGGACGCCCTGCGGGAACTCATCCTCAAAGGCGAGTTCCGCGCCGGTTCCCGACTTGGCGAGGTAGAACTGGCGGCCCGGCTCGGCGTAAGCCGCACCCCGGTGCGCGAGGCGCTGAGCAGGCTGGCCGCCGAAGGACTCGTGGAACTGGTGCCCAACAGGGGCGCACGCGTCAGCAGTTGGACCGTCGCGGAGCTGGAGGGCGTCTTCGACCTCCGCACCTCGCTCGAGCCCCGGCTCACCGCGTTGGCCGCCAAGAAGGCCAGCGACACCGACGTCGACGACCTCGCGGAACTCGCAACGGCGATGGTCGAGATCGGCAGCCCGGGACCGCGACAGGACCTGGACACCCTGGTACCGCTCAACCGGGAGTTTCACCAACGGCTGGCGACTCTGGCCAACCATCCCGCGTTGGCGAGCGCACTCGCCAACGCGGTGCACGTGCCGATCGTGTTGCGCAACTTCCACACCTACGACGACGCGTCGCTACGCCGCAGCCTCGCCCACCACGTCGAGATAGTCGACGCCGTCAGGGCGGGCGACCCGGAGTGGGCACAGGCCGTCATGACAGCCCATATCCGCAACGCCCGGGCCGTGATGGTCCGTGCCGCCATGGAGCAGGAGAGGACATGAGTTATCGCCTCGGTGTCGACGTCGGCGGCACCTTCACCGACGTTTTGCTCGTCGACGAGACCAGCGGCGCCACCTGGCGCGCGAAAACCCCTTCGACGCCGTCCGACCAGTCCGTCGGTGTGCTCAACGGGATCGGCAAGGTTTGCGCCGAGGCAGGGATCGCGCTCGGGCAGGTGGCGCAGGTGCTGCACGGCACCACCGTCGCCACCAACGCGATCCTCGAGGGCAAGGGCGCCAGGGTGGGCCTTGTCACCACCAACGGCTTCAGGCAGGTGCTGCAGATCGCCAGGTCCTACGTGCCGGGAGGACTGGCAGGCTGGATCATCTGGCCGAAGCCGGAACCGCTGGCGGCGCTGGAGAGCACCGTCGAGATCGAGGAACGCCTCGCCAGCGACGGCACGGTGATACGGCCGCTCGACGACAACGGCGTCCGCGCCAAGCTGCGGGCACTGCGGGGACGGCAGATCCAGGCACTCGCCGTCTCACTCATCAACTCCTTCGCCAACCCCGCACACGAGCGTCGGGTCGCCGAGCTCGCGGCGCAGGAGCTACCGGGCGTACCGGTGTCGCTTTCCTCCGACGTGCTGCCGGAGTTGCGCGAGTACGAGCGCACGGTCACGACCGTGGCCAACGGCTACGTCCAGCCTCAGGTCAAGAAATATGTCGACACGCTGGCGGGCAAGCTCGGCGAGGGCGGCGTCGCGGGCCAGCTGGCGATCCTGCGAAGCGACGGCGGGCTGTCCACGGCCGAGGCGGCCACGGCCGCGCCGGTGACCATGCTGCTGTCCGGCCCCGCCGGTGGCGTCACCGGCGCCGTGTGGGTAGCGCGGCAGTGCGGCTACCGCGACCTCATAACCTTCGACATGGGCGGCACGTCCACCGACGTGGCACTCGTGCAGGACCTCAGCCCCCGCATCGGACGCGAGACCAAGGTCGGCGACCTCACCGTTCGAGCGTCCAGTGTGGACGTTCGGACGGTTGGCGCGGGCGGCGGGTCGATCGCCCACGTGCCCGAACTCACCAAGGCACTGCGGGTCGGCCCGCAGTCGGCCGGGGCCGACCCCGGTCCAGCCGCCTACGGCAAGGGCGGAACGGAGCCGACCGTGACCGACGCCAACGTGGTGCTCGGTTACCTACCGCCCGCGCTCGCGGGCGGGGAGATCACACTGGACGTCGAGGCGGCACGGGCCGCGGTCGGCAAGGTCGCGGAGGCGATGGGGCTGCCGAGCACGGAGGCCGCCGCGGCGGGCATCGTGGACATCGTCAACGAGAACATGCTCGGCGGGCTGCGGCTGGTGTCGGTGCAGCAAGGGTTCGACCCGCGCGACTTCGCGCTGGTCGCGTTCGGTGGCGCCGGCCCGTTGCACGCCAACGCGCTCGGCAAGCTCACCGGAGCCTGGCCGGTGATCGTGCCCCCGTCTCCCGGCGTGTTGTGCGCGCTTGGCGACGCGACCACCGGCCTGCGCGACGTGGCCGCGAGAACGGTGCTGCGCCGCTTCGCCGACCTTACCGGCTCGGAACTGGCCACGATCCTGGGCGAGTTGGGCGACGAGGCCGGGCAGCGCCTTCGCGAACAGGGCATCGACCGTGCCGACCAGACCATCGCCTTCGAGGTGGACGTGCGCTACCACGGGCAGGGCTTCGAGATCCCGGTGGAACTCGACCCGGCCTGGCTCGACGATCCGGACACCGCGCTACGGACGTTGGCCCAGCGTTTCGACGCAGAGCACGACCGGCTGTTCTCGTTCCTGCTTTCGGTCGATCACGAGCTGGTCAACGCGCGGGCGACCGTCACGGGGCCACGCCCGTCGGTCGCGCCGGTACAGCTTCGGCAAACAACCGGCGACCCCTCGGGTGCGGTCATCGACACCCATCCCATCCACGTGACCGGAGAGCGGGTGGACGCGACCGTCTACGACCGGAGCAAGCTGCGCGCGGGCGATGTCGTCACCGGACCCGCGATCGTCACCGAGATGGATTCCACAACACTCGTGCTGCCCGGACACGCCGCCACGGTGCACCCCTCCGGCAGCCTGCTGATCAACCCGGTGGAGGCCTGAGCCATGGCACGCATCGTCGAGACCGCGACCGGAGAGCTACCCGAAGTCGATGTCGACCCGGTAACCCTCGACCTCATCGAGAACGGGCTGCGCAACGCCCGCTACGAGATGGACGAGGTGCTGTTCCGCACGGCGCTTTCCCCCGGAATCCGCGAGCAGCACGACGAGTTCCCGCTGATCGGCGACCCGAGCGGGAAGATGGTAGTAGGCCAGTTCGGACTGTCCGTTCCGGACTTCCTCGAAGGGTTCGACGACACCATCGAGGAGGGTGACATCCTGCTGACGTCGGACCCCTACGCTTGCGGTGCCGCGATCAGCCACGCCAACGACTGGCTGCTGGTGATGCCCATCTACCACGAGGGCAGGCTGGTGGGTTGGGCATCGATGTTCGGTCACATGTCCGACGTCGGTGGCAAGACCCCCAGTTCGATGCCAACCGACGCCCGCACCATCTACGAGGAGGGCGTGGTCATCCCACCGTTCAAGCTTTACCGCGCGGGCGAACTCAACAGCGACGCGTTGAAGATCATCCTGAACCAGGTGCGGATGCCGGACTGGAACCGGGCGGACCTCAACGGGCTCGTCGCGGCCTGCCGCACGGCGGGGCGCAGGGTTGTCGAGATGTGCGAACGCTTCGGCACCGCCACCTACCTCTCCGCGCTCGACGCGCTGCTACAACGCAACTACGACGCGATGAAGGTGTTGCTGCGTTCGGTGTTCGAGGATGGCAAGACCATCAGTTTCACCGACTACATCTGCGACGACGGGGTGGGCAACGGGCCGTACGAGCTGAAACTGTCGCTGACCCGCCACGGCGACAAGGTGCACCTTGACTTCGCCGGCAGCTCACCGCAGGCCGAGGGGCCGGTGAACTACTACATCAACGAGAACCTCACCCGGATGTTCTTCGGCATCTACATGATCACGGTGGCTGACCCGCAGATCCTGTGGAACGACGGGTTCTACCCGCTGGTGGATGTCACCATCCCGGACGGTTCCTACTGGAAGCCGAAGCACCCGGCATCCCTCAACGGCCGAAACCACGGCATTGGCCGGGTGTTCGACCTCTTCGGCGGGCTGCTGGGGCAGACGAACCCGGCGTTGCTCAACGCGGCCGGGTTCTCCTCAAGTCCGCACTTCATGTACTCGGGGCACTACACCTCGGGCGAGCGCAAGGGCGAGTGGTTCCAGCTGTACTCGATCGGGTTCGGCGGCATTCCCGGCAGGCCACTCGGTGACGGCCCGGACGGGCATTCGCTGTGGCCGAGCTTCGTCAACATCCCCTGCGAGTACCTGGAGTCCTACTATCCGCTGCGTATCGAGCGCTGGGAAACCGTCGCCGACACCGGTGGTGCGGGCCTGCACCGTGGCGGCAACGGCGTCGACGTGACCTACGTGTTCGAGGAGCCGGGCACGATCGCGATTCATGACGACCGGTGGCTGACCTACCCGTGGGGCGTCAACGGCGGAACGCCGGGAGCACGCGGCAGGAAATGGCTCGAGCGAGCCGACGGCACCGCCCAGATGCTGCCGAGCAAGTGTCACGACGTGCCGGTTCGTCCTGGCGACGTGCTGCACTTCGTCACCTGGGGTGGTGGCGGCTGGGGTGACCCGCTGCGGCGCGACCCGGAACTGGTGGCGCTCGAGGTGGCGCGTGGTCTGGTGACGGCCGAAGGGGCGCGCCGCTACGGCGTCGTGCTGGACGCCGACGGTGCCGTTGACCAGGCTGCGACCGACGCGCTGCGGGAGGAACTGCGAGCGGCCAGGCCCGCGGCGCTGCCGGTTTTCGACATGGGACCGCCGATCGAGGAGCTGCTGGCCCGCTGTGAGGAGGAGACCGGGTTGCCCGCACCGAAGCGCCCGCGGTGGTCGACGACATGAGTTCGGGGCCGCACGGTAAGGCGTTCTCCGGCAGGGTCGGCTGGGGCGGCAGCCCTGCGCTGGTAGTGATCGACATGGTGCGCGCCTACACCGAGCAGGGTGGACCGTTCCTGCTCCCAGAACCCGCACCCGCGATCGCGGCGACGGCTGAACTGGTGGAAGCTGCCCGCTCGGCGGGGCACCCGGTGTGCTGGACGGTGGTGAAGTACGCGGCCGGGATGGCGGACGGCGGCCTGTTCGCGCGCAAGGTGCCCGCACTGGCCGCCTTCGCGGAGGACGCAGAGGGCGACTGGGGCGCCATCGCGCCGCCGCTTCGGCCGCGCCGGGGTGAACCGGTGGTGGTCAAGCAGTACGCCTCGGCGTTCTTCGGCACCTCCCTGGCCTCCACGCTGCACGCGCTGGGTGTGGACACGGTCGTGCTCGCCGGGTTCTCCACGTCCGGGTGCGTGCGGGCCTCCGCCACCGACGCGCTGTGCCACGGGTTGCGCCCGCAGGTGGTCCGCCAGGCCTGCGCGGACCGCTCCCCTCAGCTGCACGAGGCCAACCTCGCTGACCTCGACGCCAAGTACGCCGACGTGGCCGAGTTGGAGGAGGCACTCACGCGGCTGGCCTGAGAGCGCTGACCGGCCCGAGATCTCGGCGGGTCACGAAAGGCGGCGTGCCTGCGCCACGCGCCGCGCCGCCTGTTCGACCAGGGCGGCGTTGCAGGCCGCGATGGAGCCGTCCGGCATTCGCAGCGTGTCCTCGAAACCGATCCGGGTCGCCAGCCGCCCGCTCACCGCATAGTCCAGCGCGGGCCAGGCCGTGTCGTCCTCGCCGTGCAGTAGCACCGCAACGGCAGGAGCGCGGTCCCGGATCGCGGTCAGCATCCGGGTAGCGAACTCGTGCACCCGCGCCTGGCTCAACCCGGCCGGCAACTCCAGCAGTACCCGCGCGCAGTTCTCACGCAACGGTGAGCGCAGCCAGGCCTCGACCGCGCCCTCGTGCCACAGCCCGGCCTCGATGGCGATGCCCCGTTCCAGCAGCGTCGAGGCCACCTCGTCGGCGCCGTCCTCATGCCAGTTCACCGACGCGAAGTCGGGCAGGTGAGTCCAGGAACGAACGGCCGAGAGACGTTGTCCCGGCTCGGGCAGTATCCAGGCGCCCGTCGTGAGACCTATTGGCAGTCCAGGGCACGCCGAGCGCACCCTGGCCACCGCCTCGTCCACGAATTCACGGTCGAGGGTGTCGAACCCGGAATGGTCCTTGCTGTGCAGGTGCACCGACTCGGCCCCGGCTGCGCGACACTCCCGCGCGTCGGCCGCGAGTGCGGCCGGAGTGCACGGCAGCCGAGGGTGGTCGACACGGCGGCGGGCACCGTTGAGGCAGACCTGGAGGAACATCGACCCCTCGGAGGCATTGCTCAGGCAACGGCGACCTTCACGATACCCGCGGCCGACTGCGCCGAAACCAGCGCGTGGCCCGCGGAAGGCCCGCGAGCGAGCACATATCCGATGCGGCTCCAGGAGTTCTTCAGCCCGCTGGTGGCATCTCCTGGACCTACCGTCACCCTCACCTCCAGCACGTCGCTGGCGGCGGCCGCGTCAGCGACACCGTCCACCGATGTGACAGCTCCCGGCTCGGCGCAAAGAAACCAGATCGCCGCCGCGGCCGTGCTGGCCTCGGGTAGCTGCGGCCGTTCGCCTCGCATGATCGACAACCAGGCTCGCACGAAGTCGAACCCCCATGCGTGGCTGATGAGGGCGGTGATGTTGTCGCCGGGAAGTCTGCCCGCGCACTCGATGAGGTGAGGCAGGCCGTCGGTGATGATCCACTCGGAGTGCAGCACCGCCGTGCGTACCCCGGCCAGGCGAGCCATCCGGGAAACCGCCGACAGCAGCCGTCGCCTCGGCGGGCCGTCCAGCCCGGCTGGCGCCGCGTGCCCCAGTTCCACCGGGTGTTCACCGGCCGCGACGGTCTTCGCCGTCACGTTGCAGAACACCACCTCCCCTTCGATCACGAACGACTCCACACTGAACTCCGGACCCGTCAGTCGTTGCTCGACCAGCAGGCGTGGCGGTGTGATCGACGACGCTCGAAGCGGGTCACCGGAGAAGTCGTCGAACTCGCCGCGGTAGCGCACGACGTCGCTCATGTTCGAACAGCGGAACACGCCCGCGCTCGCCTGACCGTTGGACGGCTTCAACACCACGGCACCACCGAACTGCTCCGCGAAGTCCAGCAGCTGCTGCTCCGACGATGGGCAGTTCCATCGGGGCTGCCGCACGTGGCCGTCCATGCGGGCACGCAGCACGTCCTTGTTCCGTAGCGTGTGGCCTGCCCTCGCCCCTGCCCCTGCGAGTCCCCACAGGTCGGCCAGCTCGGCGGTGGCGCGCACCGCGTATTCCGACCCGGGCAGCACCGCCCGCACGCCGCTGGGCCGTTCCACGGCGGCGCCGCCATGGCTGGGCCAGTCCTCCGACTGGTACGGCGCAGGCAGTACCTCCCGCAGGCAGGCGTGCTTCATGTGGGCGCGGTCCAACTGCCTGCGCTCGATGACCTCCGGCTCCTCGATGACGACTACCGAACGATCCGCGACCAGACCGGAAAGCAGATCCAGCAGGAACTCCGTGTATCCGACGACGACCGTCTCCGCCCCGTTCATCTAGCTCACCTCCCCTTCACGCGAACACCGGCTGGAAGCCGGGTGACACGGTGAGCCGCGAGGGCACCACGGGAATGGCCAGCGCGACAGAAGGCCTGGGACTCGCTCCTCGCTTGCGCTTGACCTCGTCCGCCGTCACCGAGAAGTCCAGTTCGCGGACACCGGTCTGGTAAGCCCACCGGATCACGGCGTGGTAGACCAGCCCGAAGTAGAGCGGCACCCCGGCGTGCTCGTCGCCGAGCCCGACCTGCCGCGCCCAGGCGCGCTCGCCGTGGCGGATCAGCGACACGAAGCCCGCCCGCTGCCCTCTGCCGTCGACAGCGAAGGCGATCCATGCGCGGTCACCAAGGACGGCGAGGTAGGCCTCGTGCAGCCTGCGCGCGGCCACGCTGCCGTAGTCGTGCCCGTGCTTGCGGTACTGCGCCAGCTCCAGCGGGACGATCCAGTCGATGTCGGTTTCCCGAAGCTCCCGCCACTCGAAGCCAAAGTCCGCCAGCTTGCGCATGGTGGCCTTCTCGTTGAACCGGACCTTGCGACCCAGCGAACCGAACCAGTCGTCGAACGAGTTGCCCGGCAACCGCAGCGACCACGACGGCGCCGAGGGGAAGCGCAGGCTCGGCAGGCCTGCGCCCCGGGCGAGATCCGTGGCGACGCTCTCGTCCACAAAGGACAGCAGCAGGCTGCTGTACCCTTCGCTCACGGCATGGTCGCGCACGGTGTTCATCAGTCGTTCGACGATTGCCTCGCGGTCGGCCCCTGCCGCGTTGACCACGATGGAGGAGTGGCCAGGGCGCCGCCCGCCCACCAGCACCGAGGGCAGCATGCCGCTCGCAGGCGCCTCGGTGACGGCCATCTCACGCAGGAACAGGTCGGCGCGGGCGTAGGGCCAGGCCGGGTCCGACGCGTGCGAGGTGCACAGGGTCGCGTACGCGACGCCGCCCGCCTCGGACGCTGCCCAGGCCAGCAGGGGTCGTGTCCCTGACGCGGTCTCCACCCGGAACCACTCGGGAGTGTCGTAGAGGTGTGCGGCCTGCTCGGCGCAACGCCGCACCGGCGCGGGCGCGTCGGCGAAACTAACGCTGATGCCCGATCGCGGTGTCATGGGATTCTCCTTTCTGGTGCGCGATGGTGAACAGTGCCGCCGCGAGGCAGACTGGGGCGAGCGTGGTCAGCAGCGCCGCGTCGACGCCGAGCCACGTGATGCCCAGCCCTGCGACGAGCGATCCGACGGGGAAGGCGCCGAACGCGATGAGCCGGTACGCGGCCGTCACCCGGCCAAGCAGGTGAGCGGGGACGACCGACTGCCGGTAGGAGACGGTGACGACGTTGACGAGCACGAGCCCGCCGGTCATGGCTGCGCCCACGCCGACGACCCAGCTGTTGTCGGTTATGCCGCCTGTCGAGAATCCCACTGCCAGGCCTGCCACCCCGGTCAGCAGCACCCGGCAGGCACCGAAGCGAGCGATCAGCCGCGCGGATACGCCACCGAGCAGCAGGCAGACCAGCCCCGACGCTCCCCAGTACAACCCGAGCGTCACCTCGCCGTCGTCGGGTCCGACCACCTTGAGCGGCAGCCCGCTCTGGAAGACGGCGTAGGCCAGGTTCAGCAACCCGACAGCCACCGCGAACAGCCGCAGCTTCGGCACGGCCAGCAGGTGCCGCAACCCGTCGGTGACCCGCAGCGGCCGGTCGCGGTCCCTGGGTACCGCCGATCGCGGCAGCGGCCAGGTGCCCAACGCGGCCGCCACGTAGAGCACCCCAACCACGACCAGACCCGCGGCAGGCGAAACGGCGGCGACGAAGCCTGCGCACGCGGGCCCGATGAGGAGGTTTGTGGACAGTTCGGTCGACTGCAGGGCACCGTTGGCGCGAACCAACTCCGTGCGCGGCACTACCGAGGGTGTCAAGCTGTGCGCGGTGGTGTCACCGATGGTTTCGGCCGAGCCGACACAAAGCGCACAAGCCACCGCCACCGGCACGAGTGGCCAGTCCAGCGTGACGGCGGCGGCGATCGTTGCCACGGCCCCGCCGCGCAGGCCGTAGGACAGCGCGAGCAGTCCACGCCGGTCGAACCGGTCGGCCAGCACACCGGCGTGCAGGGTCAGCACCGCCCACGGCAAGCGGGAGGCGCCGAGCACGAGGGGCACGCTCGTCAGCGGGGCGCCACTGACGATGAGCACGACGGGGAGCACCACCTGAAAGACCCCGTCGGCGAGGTTCGCGAGCCCCACCGCACCCCACAGCGACAAGAAGTCGCGGTTACGCCGCAGCGACGACCGCGCCGTACCCTCGGAGGTGCCGCCTGCCGCGAGCGTGGTCACGGCTTCCGCTCCCGCAGCGCCGCCACCATCCGGTCGCGCTTGACCACCGCGCGGGTGTGGCTTGCTCGGTAGACCACTCCCGCCGAGTCAACCGCGCGCACGTCGAACGTGGCCTTGCCACGGTCGGCGCCGGTGAGTTCGGCGGTGACCCGTACGGTTTCGCCCAGTCCGGTCGGGGCCAGGTGCTGGACACCCTCGTGCCCGGCACCCACCGTGAGCTCCCCTACGGCCAGTGCGGGGGCCATCAGGTTCATAGCGACCAACTCGGTCCACCACAGCACGATCGGGGTCGCCAGTACCGGGAGGTCATTGGCCCAGCTGGTGGCCAGATGCTCGTCCCGTACCTGGAATTCCTCGACTCGGGTGTCTCCGACCGCCCAGCAAGCCATCTCACGACACCGCCTCGAGATAGCGGTTCAACACGTTCTTGCGCTGCATCTCCGAGGTGCCGCCCGCGATGACCGTACCGAGTGCGTCCCGCACCGCCCGGGAGGCCGCCGATTCCTCGAACCCCGCGTGCCCGTAGACCCGCATGAGGTCCTGTGTGGTCTTGACCATCAGTTCGGTGCCGACGAACTTGGCCACCGAGCACAGTTCCTGCGCGTCGGCGGCCCGTTCGTCGAGCGCACGAAGCGCTCGCCGCGACACCGCCTCGGCCGTGCGCACTCCCATGATCGCGTCGGTGATCCGGCCCTGCACGTACTCGTACTCCAGGATCGGGCTGCCGAAAGCCACCCGCTGCCTTGCGAACTTGATGGCCTTGATGATCTGCGGCTCCAGCCACCTTGCCGCGATCAGACCGTAGGTGGCGCGGTCGAAACTGATGACGTCGTACAGCGTCGTGAGCCCGTTTCCCGGTTCGCCGAGCACGCTCTGCCGCCGCACCGGGGTGTCGGTGAAGGTTAGGCCGCCGGTCGGGCTGGAACGCAGCCCCGCGAGATTCTCCGTCTCGCCCCGCGAGACGGAGGGGTGGGAGAGGTTGACGACGAACAGCGTGATGTCGCGACGGCCGAGTTCGGGCAGCCTGCCCAGGATCAGGCCACGGTCAGCGACGGGGCCGTTGGTGATGTGCCGCTTGCTGCCGGTGATCCGCCAACCATCCTCCGCGCTGACGCCGGAGAGCTGGCACCTGGACACGTCCGACCCGCCCTGTGCCTCGGTCAGCGCGGTCAGCCCGATGGAGCCCGACATCATCGAAGGCAACACCTTACGGTGCAGCCAGTCATTGCCGTGTTCCACAAGCGCTCGGAGGAATCCGCCGTGCGCGACCATCGAAAGCGCGAAGCCGAGATCCACCTTCACCGACGCGTCTGCGATGGCGTCGGCGAGGTCACCCCAGCAGCCGCCGTCACCACCGAGCCGTTCGGGTACGCCCCGCCGCCAGATTCCGGCCACGCTCAGCCTTCTCCAGGTGAGCCTGTCGAGGATGCCCAACTCGTTCGCGCACGCCGAGCGGGCGACATCGATCTTGTCGAAAAGCATGTCGAACCTTTCGTTGTTTGGTGGCCCGCGGATTCAGGCCGAGTACCAGCGCACGACGACGACACCGGCGGTCATGCCACCGCCGACACCGGCGAGCAGCACGATGTCGCCGTCCTTCAACCGTCCGCGCTCGACCGCCTGATGCAGGGTGATGGGGATCGAAGCCGCCGCGGTGTTGCCGAACGACTCGACAGTGGTCTCGGTACGGTCCTTGGCGATGCCGCAGCGGCGCAGTACCTCCTCGATCAGCCGCAGGTTCGCCTGATGCGTGATGACGAGATCTACATCGGATTCGTCGAGTCCGGTGGCGTACAGTGCCTCCTTGATCAGCGAGGGCAGTGTTTCCGTGGCGTAGTCCCAGACCTGCGGCCCGTGCATGTGGAAGTAATGCTCGCGGTTGGCTATCGCCTGTGGCGAAAGCGGTGTGGTGGTTCCGCCCGCTTCGATCCCGACCACGTCGCTGAGCTCGCCGTGCGCCGTGAGCCGTGTGCCGAGGACGCCGTACCCGTCCGGTACCCGGCCGAGCATTACCGCTCCGGCGCCGTCGCCGAAGAACACGGTCGCCGTGCGGTCCTCCGGGTCGAGGATTCGCGAGTAGCGCTCCGAGCCGACGACCAGCGCGGGAGCCAGGTCCGGGTGGGCCGCCGCAAGTGCCGCCGCGCTCGCGAGCGCGTAGACGAACCCCGAGCACACCGCGCCGACGTCGAACGCGGGCACACCGGGCAGCCCGAGCGCGCGCTGCACCAGGCATGCCGTCGGTGGCTGGATGTGGTCGGGAGACGAGGTCGCGACGACGATGAGGTTCGGAGCCGTTCCGCCTCGCAGCGCGCCACTGGCGGCCTTGGCGGCCATACCTGACGTCGACTCGTCGACAGACCAGCGCCTGGTCCTGATGCCGGTCCTCGCACGAATCCACTCGTCGGAGGTGTTCAGGGTTCGCTCGAGGTCACGGTTGGCCACCACAGTCGGTGGTGTGTACGCCGAGGTGCTGGTGATCCCGATGGCAGGCATGGCGTCACTCCCCCGC
Source organism: Saccharomonospora amisosensis (assembly GCF_011761185.1). Classification (NCBI taxonomy): domain Bacteria; kingdom Bacillati; phylum Actinomycetota; class Actinomycetes; order Pseudonocardiales; family Pseudonocardiaceae; genus Saccharomonospora; species Saccharomonospora amisosensis. The sequence continues at coordinate 4,738,875 of NZ_JAAOYM010000001.1, forward strand.
CGGTGCGCTGTGCTCGGCCGCCAGCGCGGCGTCGAGGCGCTTGACCATGTCGGTCAGGTCGTGCTCCTCGGTGGCCAACGGTGGGGCGAGGATGAGCGTGTCACCGATCGCGCGGACGATGACGCCCTGCTCCACGGCGCGGGCGGCCAGCCGCTTCCCCGCCACGCCTGGCTTGGTGGCAGCGGCCAGGTCGATCCCGGCGAGCAGACCGAGTGATCGCACTCCCAGAACGCCAGGCGCGTCGGCGAGCCGGGAGACAGCCTCGCCCAGCACCGGGCCGGTGACCTGCCTGACGCGTCCGGGAAGGTCACGTTCCACCACGATGCGCAGCGACTCCCGCGCCACAGCCGCGCAGACCGGGTGTCCGGAGTAGGTGAACCCGTGGCCGAGCGTGCCGAGCCGGCTCGACTGGTCGCCGAGCGCCCGCCACACGTGCTCGCCCAGCAGCACGGCCGAGATCGGCAGGTACGCCGAAGACAGTCCTTTCGCGACGGTCAGCAGGTCGGGTTCGACCGAGAAGTGTTGCGAGCCGAACATGCTTCCCGTCCTGCCGAACGCGGTGATGACCTCGTCGGCGATGAGCAGGATGCCGTGTTGCCGCAGTAGTTCCTTCAGCCTGCGCAGGTAACCGGGCGGCGGGACGACAAGTCCGCCCGCGCCGAGCACCGGTTCGGCGATGACGGCGGCGATCCGCTTCGGGCCGAGCCGCTGGATCGTCTCCTCGGCAACGGCCAGCAGCCGGTCCTCGAACTCCTCCGGCGAGCTTTCCCGTGCCAGCTCGCCCGCCGGGTCGGGGCAGGGCAACCGGTGGAACATGTCGAAAGGCAGCGGGCCGAAGCCGCCGTGCATATGAGCCAGGCCGGTAGCGCTGGCCGCGACCGCGGTGCTGCCGTGGTAGGCGCGTTCGTGGGACAGGATGACGGTCCGGTCGGCCTCGCCGCGCGCGGCGTGGTAGTACCAGGCGAACTTGATCGCGCTGTCGTTGGCCTCCGAGCCGGAGTTGGCGAAGAACACCTTGCACCGAGACATGGGGGCGACCGCGGCCAGTTCGTCGGCCAGCGCGAGCGCCACGTCGTTGGTCCGGTGGTTGAACGAGCCGTAGAACGGTAGCCGTTCGAGCTGCCGGGTCGCGGCGTCGATCAGCCTGCGCTCGCTGTATCCGAGGCTGACGCACCACAGGCCCGCCACCGCGTCCAGCAGTTCGGCGCCGGTGCTGTCCCAGACGCGACAGCCCTCACCTCGCACGATGATGTGGGGCTCGCTCGGTTGATGGGGGGTGTGGGGTTCCAGAATGGTCGGTTCAGCGCCCACCGCTTACCTCCAGTATGTGACCGGTGATGTAGGAGGCCTCCTCGGAGGCCAGGAATGCCACCGCGTCGGCGATCTCAGCGGGCTCGCCGACCCGGCCGACCGGCACGGTCGAGCCGAGCCGGTCTGGCCGTTCCCGGTCGCCGTTGCGCTCGTGCAACGGCGACCGCACGAGCCCAGGTGCGACGGCGTTCACCCGGATTCCTCGGTCGGCGAGTTCGGTCGCCGCACCACGGGTGAACGTGTTGACGGCTGCCTTGACCGCGGCGTAGTGCACCCACTCGCCCGCCCCGGTGGTCCTGGCCGCCGTTGAGGAGATGTTGATGACGCAGCCGCCTCGGGAGGCGGTCATGCGGGTGACCGCCTCCCTGGTGCACAGGGCGGTTGAGCGAAGGCAGCTGCGGAAGGTGCTGTCGAGTTGCTCCGCCCGCAACTCGTCGACGCGGGCGAAGCCGCCGGTGTCGCCCGCGTTGTTCACCAGCAGCTCCAGCGGTTCGCCCGCCTCGTCCACCGCCGTGAACAGCGCGCCGACCCCTGCTTCCTCGGAGACGTCGGCCGCGACCGGTAACGCGGCGCCGCCGTGTGCCCTGATCCGTTCGGCGACCCGCTCGGCCGCTGCCCGGCTGCTGCGGTAGTTGACGACGAGGAGCCGGTAGCGTTCGGCCAGCCTGATCGCCGTCGCGGCCCCGATTCCGTCGGCCGCGCCCGTCACGACGGCGGCGCCACGTTTCGCGGTCATCCGTTGACTACCCCTGGCCGGTCGTCGAGGAAGTACTCCTCGAAGTTGCCGAGGCTGAACACGTTGTGCGTCTTGAGCAGCCAGCGCCTGCTCAGCGATTCGGGGTCCCGGATCTGTTGCACCTCACGGCCGTGGATCACGTGATGGTTGGAGAACGTCACGGAGTCGCCGGGAACCGAGATGCGCAGTTGCTTGTTCGCGTGCAGCGCCTGTAGGAACCGGTCCAGCGATCGGGCGGCCTCGTCGTCTAGTGCGGCCGTGCGGCCCTCGAAGACCTTCACCCCGCCCTGCCCGTCGAGGATGATGGGATGGTCCTTGGCCTCTCCCAGTGTCAGTCGGGTGCTCGCGCGGGAGACGTCGTCGAACGGCGTGTGGAAGCGCGACTGTGACAGGATTTCCAGGTCGGCGTCCGACATGGTGCGCAGCACATGCTTGGTGATCGCGAAGGTGGAGTAGACCTCGTTCTCCGGGGTGTCCCTGAGGGTAAGCGTGTTGACGAAGTCGGGGCACACGAAGTGGTTGGTGAAGTCGCGGTGGAAGCGCAGGGTGCCGAGGGTTTTCTGGGACTGCGACTCGTGCATCGACCGCTTCGGGTAGATGTCGTGGAAGAAGTCGCCGTCGTTCACGGTGAGGTGCGCGATGATCTCGGTTCCGGTCAGCACGGCATAGGTGGAAAGGAATCCCTCCGCCACGAAGGTCTTCTTCTTCCGATACTTGTCCGCCACCGGGTCGGTCGGATCGAATACCGGGAGGTCGTCGTCTATCGGAGCGTTGCCAATGACCACGAACGGGTGCTCGGAGAAGTCACGCAGCACCGATTCGTGGCAGAAGTCCCGGAATCGGGAGGGGACCAACTCCGCCGCGGTCGCGATCGCCGCTTTGTAGTCCTCGTACCCGAAGTACGGGTTGCCGCCGACGTCGAGGAGCAGCTTCTTGTACTGCTCCACCTCGTCAGGAGTGAACACGAAGTCGTACCGGTCTATGAGCGCACTGGACATCTGGGTTTGCTCCTTCTGTTTGGTTAGAACGACGTCCGTGGGATCGGGATCGGAAAGCAGGCGGTTGCGGCGGTTGCTTCAGGACATGCGCAACGGCCGGTGTTCGGCGAGCACCTTCAGGTCGGCGAGCAGGCTTGTGTAGTCGGGGTTCCACACCACCGCGGCCGCCGCGAAGTCGCGCACGTCCGTGGAGCGGTGGATGTGCTCGCCCTCGCGGACGTTGGGAATCCACACCATCGAGGAGTCGATGTTCGGCGCGGCCAGGTCCGCCACGACGCCGGTGTGTTTGGGGTAGTAGATCCAGCCGGCGTACGGGCCCGGCGCGTCGGCGGGTGGCGAGATGCTCTCGCCGCGTTGCAGGCGGAAGTGTGCCTGTTCGATGTCCACGCCCCACCGGATGCGGCCGGTCTGCGGTATCAGCGCGGCAGGTGCGCGTGCCGCGATCTCGAGGAACACCAACTCGCCGTCGTCACGGGCGAACACCTCGTGGTGCAGCGCGCCGCTGGCGGGCTTTTCCGGGAAGGCGTCGATGACCTGGCGGTTGAACTCGACGAGCCTTGCGTAGATCGGCTCGTCTTCGTCGAGGGTGTAGGAGCCGCAAACCCGCCCGTCGGCGTAGTCCGCCATCGGGTACAGGTAGCGGTTGCAGCGCACGTAACGCACTTCCCCTGCTTCCAGGAGCGTGTCGACGTGGTAGAGCGTCCCGCTGACGAACTCGTCGATCTCGTAGCGGGTTGTGTTTCCGGTGGCCGCACGGCCCGCGCACCTGTCGGCCCAGGACCGCAGGTCCGACAACGAGTCCAGCCGCTGCGCGCCGACCGAACCCGACTCGCCAGTGGGTTTGACGAACGCCGGGAACCCGACGTGCTCCGCGATCTCGGCCAGGTAGTCGGCTTCGCCAGCCGCGTAGCGCTCAGGTGCGAACACCTCGAACCGAGGAATGCGGACGTCGGCTGCCGCGAGTATGCGTTTCATCACCGCCTTGTCGGTGAAGGCGGCCACCTCGGGTGGAAGCGGTCCCGGCAATCCCAGCTCCCGCCGGGTTTCGGCCACAACCCGCAGCGCGTATTCGTCGTGGCACAGCAGTGCCACATCGCGCCGCGGGATGTCACCCACCACGCGCCGTACCGCTTCGGTCAGCGTTGCGGCGTCGAAGTCGTCGTCGATGACGACGATCTCGTCGAACGCCGCACCGCTACCCGTGCGTGCCAGGTATTCCTGCTTGCCGTTCGTACTGATGAGGACGAGACGGTGGTTGTCACGGCGCAACGTCCGAGGATCGGTGCGAAACGATGCGATTCGGTGTACCACGATGTCAAGCAATTCAGACCTCCTTCACGATGTCGAGCCGATCCGCTTCGTCGCAGACTCGGCGGGCCAGCGATGCGCTTGGCATGTCGGCGGTCGACAGCTCGACCAGCAACATCCGTTCGGGCTCCCAGCGCAGGCCGGCCCCGGCGAACGCCTTGCGCAGGTCGTCGAAACACACCTGGTGGGCGACCGCGACCAGGTGTTTGGGAAGGTCACGACCACTGGAATTGACCACCACGGAGCCCTTCACGAAGCGGGCGACTTCGAGATCGAGCCGGGCGTCCAGGGCCACGACGACGAGGTTCGCCCCGAACACGGCTTCCTCGGCAGAGCTGGTCACGGAGTGTCCGATCCCGGCCAGATCCAACTCGTCGACGACCCGTTGCGTGACCGTCTCGCCTTCCCGCCCGTTCGGGGTGGCGACGGTGAGATGGCTGATTCCGGGGACGTAACGGCACAGCATGCTGACCTGCAACTCGGCCGGAAGGCCCGCGCCCACGACCGCGGCCGTGGTTGCGCCCGAAGTCACGAACGTCCTCGCGGCGACAGTGCCAAGGCAGGCGCTGCGCAGCGCGCGCAACGTGGTTACCCCTAGCAGGTACCGGTCACCGACAACCACCGAACCGTCCGACCTGCCTGCGTCCGGGGCCGGACATGCACCCGCGGGCTCGGACGTCTCGGTGAGCTCGCCCGCGAGGAGGTCGATCGGCGAAACATGTTCGACGACTCGCCATACCTCGTCGGTGCTGAGCTTCCTCGTCACGTCCATCGAAGATCTACCTCGCAGGTCACTCGGAAAACGCGAGGTCGATCGTGGGCGCGGTCGCTATCGGAACGCTTTCCGCTCGCCATCACCGCACGGACAGCGGCTGGAAATCGCGACGATGACGCACGGAAAGCCGACTGCCGTTTGCTGGGTTCAGCGCTTCAAGTGACACGAACCCAGGAGGAATCATGCCGACACACGTCAACAGGCTCCCCGCGACAACCGATTCGCCGCTCGTCGCTGCGTTGGTGGCGGTCAGATCATGCGAGGACACCCACTGGTGACCGGCGCGTGACTCGGACGGCGACCCCTGGATCGCGCAGGCGGTCGCCGTTTCGGTCGTCGCCTCAGGTGTACTCGACGGTCCGGTTGTCGGGACGCACCTCGGACAGCAGTGTCGCGGTTCGCGCGATCCACGTCGGAGAGCCGAGTTGGCCGAACATCTGCTCAGCGCGACCGAGATGGGTAGTCGCGGCCGCCGAGTTGCCCCTGGCCAACTCCACCTCCCCGAGCGTGTAGAGCGACTTCGCCTCCACCAGTCGCTCGCCCAGCTGTGACGCCAGTTCGCAGGCATGCAGCAGGGTTCGCTCGGCCCCTTCCAACCTGCCCTCGCGGTAGCGGACCCTGCCGAGTTCGCACAGCGCGTGCGCTTCCCCGATCCCGTCGCCGGAGGCCCGCACGATGCGCAGCACCCGATGCAACTCCTGGCGGGCCGCTTCCAGTTCGCCCAGCTGTAGGTGCAGTGCCGCGAAGCTGAACAGGACCTGCGCCTCCACCCGCACACACCGCCTTCGGCGTGCGATGTCGAGCGCCTGATCGAGGAGTTCACGGGCATGGTCGTGCTCGCCGACCTCGATCCAGTGGCCCGCTTGGCTTCGCATGACGTGCGCGACGCCGACCTCGTCCCCGACCTGGTTCAGCAGCCGCAGCGCCTCGTCGTACTTCGCCATCATCGCGGTGTCGTCACCGACCAGCCGATCGACGTATGCGGCGTTTCGCAGCACCAGCGCGATGCCGTGGTCGTGCCGCTGCGCCTCGAATATCGTCCTGGCGTCCCGAAAGCACTGTTGGGCGTCGCCGAGTTGCCCCTTGAACATGTGCATCGTGCCCATCGAGTACAGCGAGGCGGCCACACCCGTCCGGTTGCCTGCCCGCTCGGCGGCCTGGAGCGCGGCCGCAACCACCTCACGCCAGTCGTCGAAGTAGCCCTTCGTCTCGAACAGCACCACGCAGGTCAGCGCTAGGTCCCAGGCCAGTTCGGCGAGACCTTCGCGAGCCGCCTGCCGTACCGCCGCCACGAGTGCCGGTCGCTCGGTGTCCAGCCAGTGCATCGGGTCCGTGATCGAGGTGACCTCGAGGTCGTCGTGCGCAGGCCACCTCGTTCCGCTGCCGTGGATGGTCGTGTAGTCGCCGCCGTACAGTTCGCGGTGCGCGGTTTCCGCGAGTTTGAGCCAGCCGCCGGTGGCGCGTTCCAGCGCCGCCAGCCGTTCGGCGGGTTCTTCGGTGTCGTGTAGTACCTCGCCTGCGTAAACCCGAACGAGTTCGTGGAGCCGATAGCGGGTTCCGCGCGCGTCGCGGTACTCGATGACGTCCAGCACCTGCGCGTCGACCAGGTTCTCCAGCAGTCGCTCCGCCACCGTGGGGCGCACGTCGAGCAGCGCCGCGGCGATCCACGTCGGCAGGTCGGGCGTGTCGACGAGCGCGAGCAGGCGGAACAACCGTTTGGTCTGCTCGTCGAGGCTGCCGTAGGTCAGCGCGATATTCGACCGCACCTCCGCACCCCGGTGTTCCAGTTCGTCCAGTCGGCCGCGCTCGTCACGCAGTCTGGAAACCAGCCGAGCGATCGGCCAGTTCTCGCGGGACGCCAGCCGCCCACCCGCGATCCGAATGGCGAGGGGTAGGCCGTCACAGGCACTGGCCAACTCGGCGGCGGCGTCGCTGTCCTCGTGCACGCGCCGGGTGCCGATGATGCCCGCGAGCATTTCGACCGACTCGCTGGGATCGAGCGGTCCGAGTGGCACGTGCCGAGCGCCGTGCAACCCGCTCAGCATGCTTCGGCTGGTGACGATGACCGCGCACGTCGAACTGCCCGGGATGAGCGGTTTGAGCTGTTCCTCGGAAACCGCGTCGTCAAGGACGATGAGCACTCGGCGCTGTGCGAGAAAACTGCAGTAGAGATCGCGCCGGACCTGCGGGTCGTCAGGAAGCTCCCGGCCGTAGCCGCCCAGCGCGAAAAGAAAGTGTGACAGCGGTGACGGGTCACACCGAGGGGAGCGCATTCCTTGCAGGTCCGCGTAAAGCACCCCGTCAGGGAACTGATCGCTCAGTTCGTGCGCGACGCGCACCGCCAGACTCGACTTGCCGACACCGCCTCGGCCGTAGAGGGCGACGACAGGAACGGCGTTGCGCGCCTCAGTTCCCGCCGACGAGGTCAGGAAACCCACTATTCGTGCTGTCTCGCGGTGACGCCCCGTGAAGTCCGCGACACCACTGGGCAGCTGCTGCGGTACGGGCCAGCTCCGGCGACCGCCGTGGCCGGAGGTGTGGTTCAGCTGCGTCCTCGGCTGCGCGGACCAGGAACCCGCCGACTGCTCACCCAGCAGCACGGGATCACGGTTCAGAATCGCCGTCTCCAGTGACTGGAGTTCCGCGCACGGCTCCACACCGACGTCGCGGATCAGCACGGCTCGGGCGTCTCGATATGCCTCCAGGGCCTCGACCTGGCGGCCCGACCGGTACAGCGCGAGCATGAGGAAGCCGTACAGCCGTTCCCTGCTCGGGTGCTGGCCGATCAGCGTGTGGAGCTCGGCCACCAGCTCCGCATGGCGGCCCAGTTCGAGATCGAGCTGGATGCGCTCCTCGATCGCGCTCATCCGCTGCTCGTCGAGGCCGGTCGCGCCGCGCCGGACGACGTCGCTTTCCATGCCGCACAATGCGGGGCCGCGCCACAGGGAGAGCGCCGCGCGCAGGGCCGAAGCGCCGCTCTCCCGCTCACCCCGCGCGATAGTGGCGCGTGCCGTCTCAAGTTGAGCCAGGAAGGTGAGGCTGTCCACCTCTGCCACACCGAACTCGAGGCAGTAGCCGGCAGCGTGGGTCCGGATTGTGCCGACATGCCCGCTGCTGTCGAGCAGCTTCCGCAACCGGGAAACGCAGATCTGGATCTGGCTACGTGACGTAGCCGGTGGGTCGAGACTCCACACCGCCTCGATGAGTTGGTCGATGGAGGTCACCCTGTTGACGTTGAGGCCGAGGACGGCGAGAACGATTTGCTGTCGCGGACCGCCCAATCGAACCGGTTGGCCACCCTTGTCGGTCAATTCCATCGCGCCGAGAAGTCGTAGCACCCGGCCCCCTTTTGGCGCAAATTCCGGACCAGATTATCGCCGACGAGAATTTTTGCAGGAGAGTCGAACACAGTCCACGCACAATAACACCTGCTGTTGTGATGTATATCACATAGTAGACTGTTCGGCCGATAGCCACCCTCCGGCTCGCCGATGCCCGCCGAGCCAAGAAGACGCAGGAGCACGGCAAGGTCGGACGTCCCTGCCCCGCCCGAGCAGACGGAAGCAACGCAGGCGACGCCGGATGTTCACTCCAATGAAGCGTCTGCCGTGCCCGCCACGCCGATATCGTCCGGCACAGCCCTTTCGGCAACACAAACCATCGCCGCCGAGTGGGCAAATAATCACTCGGGAAAATCAATTATCTGAGCGCGCCCCATGGAGATTGAGATTGTCGCGGGGCACGACAATCCTCGATGATCCGGTTACCAGTGATCCAGTCCCGTGGCACCGGCCCTCACGGCAGCGACGGCGGGGCAGGCCGAGGCGTCGCCGAAGTTCATTCGGGCGGGGTGTCGTGTTCGGCGGCCTTCGTTCGACGCACTGGTGACAGCAACCGCGAGCAAGCAAGGAGCAACCCATGCGCACCCTGATCACCACCGCGTTCGTCTCGCTCGACGGCGTCATCGAGGGGCCCGGCGGCGAACCTGGCTACCGCAACTCAGGCTGGACCTTCAACGACATCGAGTTCGACGAGGCGGCCTACGGGCTGAAGGGTCGCGAGCAGAACGAGGCCACGGCCATGCTGCTGGGGCGAGTCAGCTACGAGGCGTTCTCCCCGGTGTGGCCCAACATGACCGAGGAGTTCCCCGGCTACAACGCGATGCCGAAGTACGTGGTTTCCACCACGCTGGGCGAGCAGGACCTGGTGTCCAACTGGGGCGAGATCAGCATCCTGCGTTCGCTGGACGACGTCGCCGCGCTCAAGCGAACCGAGGGCGGGCCGATCATCGTCCACGGCAGCGCCACCTTGAACCGGAACCTGTCCGACGCCGGCCTGATCGACCGCTACCACCTGCTGGTCTTCCCTGTCCTGCTCGGTGCGGGCAAGCGGCTGTTCAGCGACGCCGACAGGGACAAGCAGAACCTCAAGCTCGTCGAGAGCGAGTCCTACGGCAACGGAATCCAGAAGCTGGTCTACGACGTCCGCTGACCGGTCCGGTGGGGCCGGCTCCGTGACTACTCGAGCTGGACTACTCGAGCTGGTCACGGGGCCGAATGGACATGGCGGGTGAGCCGTGCGATTCCAGGGAAGACCTGGTGCCCACGTACTACGGTTCATCCCCATGCTGGAAGCCATCCTGGGTGTCGCCGGGACCATTGTCGCGGCTGTTATCGGCGGCTTCGTGGTCATCCGCACCCGAGGGCCCCGGTTCGTGAAACCGGAACTGGTGGATGTCGCCTTCGCTCCCTCGTCGGTCGCGGACACCGCCGCGACCGACGAGGTCGAAGTACGTGGCGAAACACCCGGCCACGGCTACTGCGTCCTCGACGTCAAGCTCAGGAATCCCGGCGAACAACCCGTCTTCGTCGTTCGCGCCGCCCTCGAGATTCTGAATGCGCGCGTGGTCCCGCGGTGGAAGGTGCCCGACATCGCCCACTACATCACGGCGACGGAGATGGTCTCCGCGAACTATGACGTGCGCCTGCCAATTCCCGGACGGCAGTTCAACCCCTCGGTAAGACACGACCTGTCCCAGGTCGTCCCGCCCACCGGGGTCGATCGTTTCCAGATCCGGCTCGGCCTCGCAGGCTACGAGAAGCGATACCGAGAGGCAGGGGTGCACTTCAATGTGCTCTACCGCTTGGTGCTTCGCCTCAGCTACGGCGGAGGCCATGCAGATCTCGTCTCACGGCCGATTGTCGTCGGCGTTCCCCTACCGCCGCACGTCGCTTCCGCCGAAGAGGTGCGGGCGCGGTTGACCAGGTACGCCGAACAGATCGCCGAGTTCAACCGCCTGCCGTACCTCCAGAAACTGGACAGAGTGCCGACCAAATGGGGCGACAACTACCAAGCCTGGGCGCCACGAGAATCACTGGCGATGTATTTCGAGCGCGAGGAATACCGGCTGCGCAGCCTCATCGAGTTCGGGCAACTGCCCGGGGTCCGCGACCCAGCGCTGGAACACGCGCTCGAAACCGCGAGCACGCTGCTGCAGGAACTACCTCGGCTGCGCGCTGAGTTCCTGCCACGATTCGGCAGGGAAACCCGGTAGCACGAAGCGTGCGCACTGCGACCACTGCGGCAGGTCGCCCCGTAGCGGACACAGCCACTACATCCCGCATCCGCTACGCATGCAGCGGAGTCCCGAAAACCCCGACAACCGCATTCGACGCCTCGATAGCGTACGTCCGCTGCGCGAGAGCACGTCCGGCAGATCGGCCACGAGCTGAGCGCCTCGGTGAGGTCCCGACCAGTTACTACCCGTTCGTGTATCCGCCAGCAGGGCGGGTACGCCATTGAGATGACTCAGTTTCACGGCGTTGGGTGGGCGTCCTCAGAGCACCACAACTTGCGCGTGCGCGGGCCAACGATACGAGAATCTCGAAGAGGAGCAGGACTGTGACTCACAGTGAGCACGAGGCCGAGCACTCGGCACAACACTTCCCAAGTGACCCATCACCTCCCCAGGACAAATTCGATCACGCCGATCTTATTCAAAGCGCCGTCCGGATCGATCGAGCAATCAAGCAACGACGGGACACCGACGTTCAACTGGTCAACTGGTGGTTGTACTTTCTATTACTCTCCTGGATTACCCTCGGTATTTACTCGATCTACCTGTTCTTTGTGCGAATATCCAGGATCGACAATTTCAGCCAGCGCAAACATGCCTACTACAGCGCGCTGCTCGAATGGACCGGAAGGGAAGCCGCCGCAAGAAACAGGCAGGACATTGCGCGCCAGGAGTTGGCCGACCTGGGCCAACACGTTTCACTCGCGTACCAGCGCGAGCTCCGCCCGATCAAGGCCGGCCTCTCGTTCGTACTGACGCTTCTGACCGTCGGAATCTACTACTTCTTCGTGCTCTACCGACTGAACCGGTACTGGTGGGATGCCCAGCTGGTGGAACAAGACTTCGACGACAAGCTCAGTCAAGTCTGGACGAAGCTCGGAATAATAAATTATCCGCTGAATTTCGAAGTCGACCAACACAAGCGACGGAGTTACCCTCTCTATCTTATCCTCTCACTATTGACTGGCGGCATATGGGGAGCCGTATGGGACTACCAGATTCACACGGACCCGGACAACCTTTTCAACGAGTACCATCAGGTGGAAGACAGCGTGCTGCAGACCGTTCGATCGCATTGAGCCGAGTTGTTGGCGGCCTGCACCCGTCCAAACGGACCGTGCAGTGAGACCTTCACCAGTTGGCTTCGTACCGGGACTCAGCCGGACCACACAAGATCGGCCCCGTGACCTGTTTGCACTGGTCACGGGGCCGATTTGCCAGGTGTGGCGGGTGAGGGATTCGAACCCCCGAAGGCAGAGCCGTCTGATTTACAGAGTGCCGCGCGGAAGTCGCCTGACCTGCGAGGATTTGCCCCCCACATCAACTCTCGGGGTGCATTCGGGGTGAGTCCAGTGGCCAACACGTAGTCGGCAGCAAGAACACGCCTTCAAGCCGTATGCCGTTGACCGGCAACACGACGGCCGAGTCTGACGATCCTCGATACGCTCGGCTGCGGTGGTGTGAAGTCGCTGCCTGAGATGGTCGTGACCTCGTTGACGTCGAACGTCCCCCGCAGACGATCGAAGTCCGTGCGCTGCCCGGCTGCGAGCACTGCGGTACGGAAGGGCAACTCCGGGAGCACGTCGACCAGTTCTTCTGTGACGACGTTGGGCAGGTTGCCGATCAGCACGTCATACGGCAGTTCCCGTACCAACCGCAGGGCGTCGCCCTGGATAACCGTTGCATGGGGAACCTCGCGGCGAAGTGTCTCGATCAACCGCGGGTCAAGCTCGACCACGGTCAGGCTCTTGCAGGGCGGCATGTTGCGAGCGACCGTTCCGGCCCCGGCACCGACTTCGAGCACCGCGTCGTCGGGCCGGATTCCTGCCGCTTCGTAGAGCAGCGTCAACTTCTCCGGCGAGACAAGGAAGTACTGTTCGAACATCGGGTCCGCGAGCACGCTCAGTTCGTCGTTGTTCACCATGCCTCCGTCAGGTCCGCATCGTCCAACGCTATCCCGAGCTGCGCGATTCCGCTCTCGATGTTCGCTGGTACCTTCTGGTATGCCGCGACCTTGGCGATAGCCTCACGCAACAAAACCTTCGTTCGGGTCGATTCAACCTCGGGAATTAGCGGCAGTAGCGATTTGATGGTCGCCTCGGCATCTGCCCATGTTCCGAGGTCCACTTGCGCTTGAAGTAGGTAAGCCCGGTGCAGGTACTGGCTTCGGGTTTCGGTTGGTGCGGTGGCTTCTACGGAGCGTTCGAACTCGGCTATCGCAGTGCTGTCCCGCTGTAAGGATTGGGTGGCCATTGCCTTATGCCAGGCCAGTTCACGATCGTCAATCCACCATGCCCATTCCGGATCATCGTCGCGCACACCTTCGAGATACAGAGATTCGATCTCGTTGAACAGCGGGATCGCGGACTCGTCTCCTCCCTGTGCGAGTGCCCTTGCCTTCCTGGTCAAGAACAGGGCGCGGATACGGGGGGACAGTTCGTAGCCGCCTTCGAGCACGGACCTGGCGATTTGCAGGGCTTCGTGGGGACGGCCCAGCGCCCCCGCGTGCATGCTCGCATTCTGAAGGGTGAGTAGCTCGATGTTCCGGTCACCGGCGAGGCGGGTGTAGTAGAGCGATTCCTGATTCATTCGGCGAACCAGGTCGTGCTTTTCGGCATCGTATGCCAGCCAACCGGCCAACTCGGCTACCTCGCCAGTTAGTGCGTTGAGGTCTTGCTCAAGCGCCGGCTCGTATGCTCCCGTCCCGAGCAAGTTCTGCAGCGACTTGAAGAACCGCACCGACATCCGCACGATGTCGGCGGCACCGAAACGGTTGTCCAGCGCGACCAGGTGTTTGAGGTATGCGCGCGCCGACTCAAGATATGCGGTGTCGCCGTACTCGACGGCTGCGGGCGGAGCGGTCGGCACGATCAATGGTGATGGCGTCGGCTCCTCGACCAGCCCGAGTGCTTGCGGCGACATCTCGAAGACGTCGCACAGTTCCTCCTGCCACTCGGTAGCTTTCTTCTTTCCCTGCTCCCACCATCGGTACTGGCGAAGCACGCTCTCCGGCTTCGGCGGCATCTGGCCGCGCGCCCGCCGCGCACGCGCGAGCCGCGCACAAACCTCGTTCTGCGACCAACCCTTGGCCGCCCGTGCACGCCTGAGCCTCGTCTGCTCCGCGTCCCCCAAAGCATCCCCCAACGCCGCGTTTCTCCTGGTCAAACCGGGGGTGAGTCGACGCCGCGGCTATCGGCTCACCCCCGGCTCATCTACCTGGCCCGCCCGATTCCGACGACTCTTGATCTCGACAGCGATAACGGATCAACACGGGAGGAACCGATGGGGAAGAAAGACCCGCTGCAGGCCCTGGTGAACAACGGCGGCGGCACCGTTCGGAAGCTGGTCGGCATCGCGGCCGCGATCGCGGTAGCTGTGATCGTGGTGAAGTACCCGAATGACGCGGCCGACATGGTGACGTGGCTCGTAGGTGTAGGCACGGACATCGTGAACGGACTCGTCACCTTCATTCGGCAGGTGTCCTAACTCCGATGGCGCTTTCGACATCAGCCAACCGACGTTGTAGCTCAGTCACGGTCTCCTGCAGGCTCGCCACCGTCTCACGGAGGTCCGGCGAACCCTCGGGAATGGTGCTGTTGACGAACGCGCCAACGGTTGGCCGCACGACAAGCCAACCCTCATCCCGAAGGGTGCTCACGGCTCGCTGTGCGGTGTTCATGGCCACGTCGTGTTCCTTCGCCAGCTCCCGGCTGGACGGTAGCTGCTCCCCCGGCTTGAGTTTGCCGCTGCGGATGGCTCGACGGATGGACTCGGCTACCTGTTCGTAGCGCGCAAGGCCCGGCTCTTCGCTCATCACGAGCCCGAGCATAGCCGGGGATGACCTCAACTGACTTAGTTCACCCGGATAGAGTAGCGACATGATGACTTAGCTTGAGTTAAGTTAGATTGCGTCATCAACTCGAAAGGAAGTCATGAGAACCGCACGGATCGCGAGTTGGCAGGCCCGGCAGGCGCTGGACCTGGCTTTCGACCAGGACATCTTGGGTGTCGTGAAGGAGGAGGAGATGGCTACGGAGGTCGCGGAGATTGACGCGCTGATTGAGGAGGTGGATCGGGAGTTGGCGGCCGAGGCCGGTGCGGCTGGGTCGCGTGCGTTGCGTCCGTTCACGGATGTGGAGCGGGTGCGTCGGTCGCAGCGGCGGGCGGTTCGGGTGGCGCTGTCGCGTCTGGATGGTGGCGCGCTCGCAGCCGGTACCAGGTCGGAGGGGGAAGCAGCGTGAAGAAGTTCGACCAGGCCGTTTCCTACAACGCGGCGGATGAGGCGTCCACGGCGTCCGCGTTGCGGGACCGGGCCAATGAGCTGGAGGGCTCCGGCGATTACCGGCAGGCCAGCGTCTATCACAACGCTGCAGCCAAGGCCGAGGACCGGGCCGACCTGTGGCGCGGCCTGCTGGGGAGGGGGTCGCGATGACTGACACCCGTGACGAGGTGGCCCGGCTGACCGCCGATGTCGTGCTGTTCGCCCGAACCCCCGACACGGGGCCGCGGGTGTTGCTGATTCGGCGGGGCTGGCCACCGTTTGAGGGCCGGTGGGCGTTGCCGGGTGGGCACGTCGACCTCGGCGAAACCACCGAGGCCGCTGCGGTGCGGGAGTTGGCCGAGGAAACCGGTATCCGGATCGGCACACCCCTGGCCCTGTCCGGTGTGTACGCCGACCCGGGCCGCGACCCCAGGGGCCGGTACGTCACCTTCGCCTACACCTGCCAGGTCGGGCGCGTGATCCCTGCTGTGGCGGCTGATGACGCCACCGCGGCCCGCTGGTTCCCCGTGACCGACGTCCTCGCCGAACCGGGCCTGCTGGCGTTCGACCACCACACGATCGTCACCGACGCACTGCAGCGGGGGGTGTGGTGATGGCCAAGAAGGAGTTGGTGCACATCACCGCGAAGAGATCGTGGTGGTCGGGCCGGATCTGGGCACTGTGCGGGGCGACACAGGAGGCAGGCCGCTACCAGACCGACACCTGGCGCCTGCTCGCCCTACCAGGCCCCGCATGCCCCGCCTGCGAGCGGATCGAGCGGGACCGCAAGAGCGGAGGCCGGTCATGACCGTACGACTGAGCGATGTCCCCGGCCCGGCGCACTCCGCCAAGAACGCCGCCGGGCCGGGACTCCCCAACCAGACACGAAGCGACTCGAAGGGAAGGAATCCGATGGTAGGCGAGCACGACACGGGCGACACGGGCCCACGTCCGGTGTTCCCGCTGCCGCAGCCGGAGAACGATCCTCGGTTCACGATCGGCCTGTTGCTGGACGTGCGGGACGTACTGGCCCGGCACGGCTACCCGATGGACCGCGCCACCAGCTGGGACGTGGTGGAGCTGCGCCAGGCGCTGTTCCGATTCCTCTACGCCTCCTCCGAGGCCGAGGGGGACCGGCAGTGATGTCCACATTCGACGTGCTTTCGCGGTACGGGACGGCGGCGTTGTTGCGGTTCGCCGGTGCGGTGGCGCTGTTCTTGGCGCTGCACCTGGCCCGCATCCCGTTGGTGCTGACCGCCCGGGTGTTGGAGGTGGCGATGCGCCGCCTGGATGGCTACGCCACGCGGCAGGCCAGCCGCCCGCCGCGTGGCCCGATCAACCACTACTTCACCACCGACCTGGGTAAGGAGGTACCGGCGTGACCGAGCAGGAAAGCCGTGTGGTGAACGGCCAGAGCACGCGGACGGATCGGGTTGTGTCCTGGATCGGCTGGCATATCGGCGAGCTTGTCGCGGTGGGAGTGCCGCTGCTGCTGGCCGCGACGGTGACGGTGTGGCTGGCCACGCTGTCGCTGCTGGCCGGTACCGCCTGGGCCATCCACGAGACACGCCAGGCGCGTGCTCAGCGGGCGATCCGCGCCGAGGCCGAACAGCGACGCCTGCAAGCAGCAGACCAGGGCAGCGTCAAGGAGCAGGCCGACCCGGCCGGTACGTCGGGTGCGGGTGGGAAGGGGGCGAGCGCGTGAGTAGCTTCCGTGAGGAGCGCCGCAAGGACCGGGCAGCCGAGGCCGAGGCCAAACGCGCTGACCAGATCGCGGCGGCCGAGGCCGAGGCCGTGCGCCTGGCCGCGATGAGCCAGGCGCGGCGCGCGGCGACCGAACAGCAGCACGCCCACGAGCAGGCCCGGGCCGAGGCGAAGCAGGCCGCCAAGGACAAGCGAGCGGACCGCCGGCGGGCGGCCGTGGCCGGGCTGCGGGCCTGGGCCGCTGGGCATGTGGTTGACCTGCTGATCTACCCGCTGGCGGTCGTAAGCGCGATCATGGCGGTTCCGGCGATGGCCGCCTACGGCGCCCAGGTCTACGGCACCGCCACCGGCTACGCGTTGCCGGTGATCTCCGAGCTGGGCATGTGGGCCTTCGCCCTGGCAGTCCAAGCCTCCCGCACCCGCGACCCGCAGCGGCCGGTGTGGGCGCTGCAGATGGGGGTGTGGGCCTTCGCGGCTGTCGCGTTCGGACTGAACACCCTGCACGGCCTGCACCGAGGCCCCTCGGCCGGTGTCGTCATGGGCGTGGCGTCGGTAGCCGGAGTCCTGGCCCACCAGTTGGTGACGGCCGCGCCGCGCCGCTCCCGCACCCAGCGGCAGGAGGCGCGGATCACGCGGCTGGCCGAACGCAAAACCAAGCGGATACGCCAAGCGGCCGTGCGCCAAGCCGTCGCCGAGATCGACACCACCGGCAACGCGCGGCTGGTGTACGCACCCGGCCGCTACGTCCTGGCCGGGCGGGGCAAGCGTCGCCTGCAGGCCGCGATCGTGCCCGGCCTGCCCGTCGAGGCCGCGATTGACGACGACCTGGTGAACCTGGCCGGTTGGGATCGGGAGTTGAGCGATCTGCTCGCCACCGATCGGCCCTCAATCGAGCCGGACGCCTCGGGGGTCGATCCGGGTGCGGTGGCGACCCTCGACGGCGAGGGTGAGCAGCAAAAATCGAGCCCCGATCGAGGGGTGATCGGCGGCCGTGTCGGGCGCTCGATCGAGCAGTTGCGCGCCGAGCTACGGGCCGCGATCGAGGACGACCCCACGGGGATCGATCCGACATCGGCGGAGTCGATCCGCAAGGCCCTGCGCTGCGCACCCAAGTACGCCCGCCAACTGCGCGACGAATACCGGCAGGGAGGCCGCCCATGAGCGAGCACGGCACCGAGTACGGCACCGAGTGCGACCCGAGGACCGGGGAGGAGTTGGCACGGGTGCATTACCTGCCCGCGCACCGCGACGGCACCGACACCACGACCGCTGGCCCGGTGGTGGAGGGTGAGTTGGTCTCGGAGGAGGAGTACGCCCACCTCACTTCGCAGAAAGCGCAGGCGATCGCCCGGTATCAGGGTTACCGGCGTGATGTGGTGACGGTGTATCGGGGTGTGAAGACCGCCGCGACGCATGAGCGCACCAAGGCGGTACTTCGCCACACGTTCGGCTATCCGCTGGCCGGGGCCGGGGTGGTGGTCAAGCGGTGGCGCGACACCCACGGCGCGGGCCGCTACGAGCGGCGGATGCGGGCGGCCGAAGCCGCGGGGGATGAGGAGAAGCTGCGGTACTGGCAGGAAGCCGACGTCGCGGAGAAGCAGCGCCGCCACGAGCGGGTGATGGACTGGATCAAAGCCCCGGGCCAGTGGATCAAAGCCGGTGTGCTCGCTCTGGCCGGGCTGGCGGGGTTCCTGCTGGTGTTGGGAGTGATCCTGGCGGTCAACTCCGGCAACCTCGCCGACGTGATCGGGCCGATCGCGGCGGTGGTGAACGCGGTGGCGTTCGCGGTGTGGTTCGCCACCGCCTACGGGGCGTTCCTGCTGGCCGCGGGCACCGTGCTGGGGGTGTTCTACCTGTATCAGCAAGGTCGGCACGCACAGCTGCCCTCGTGGCTGGCCACGCCCGCCCGTGGGGGCGATGTGATGGATGGCCTGCCCGATGAGGGCACGATCCTCAACGCGCTGCGCAACCTCAACATCCGTGGCTTCAACCAGGCCATCAAGGAAGGCTGGCGCATCAAGTTCCTCATGCCGCCCACGATCGACGGCAAGGGCTGGCGCACCCAGCTCGCCCTGCCCCCGGCATGCCCGGTGGAGGAGATCGTCAAGCGCAAGACCACCCTGGCGCACAACCTCGTGCGCTACCCGATCGAGGTGTGGCCCACCGAACCCAAACCCGCCGTGCTGGATCTGTGGGTGGCCAAATCGGGGGCGCTGTCCGGGCCAGTCGAACCGTGGCCGCTGCTGGAAGACCTCGACCACGCCCACACCGACTACTTCGCCGGTGTCCCGGCCGGGATCACCATCAAGGGCGACGTGGTACGCGGCCGCTTGTTCGAAGCCAACTACGTCTTCGGCGGCATGATGGGCTCGGGCAAGTCCACGCTGGCAATCACGCTCACGTTGGGGGCGATGCTCGACCCGCTGGTCGACATCGACGTGGTCGTCATGGCCGAGAACGCCGACTTCGAACCCATGAAACCCCGCCTGCGCAGCCTCAAAACCGGTGCCGGAGAGGAGACCGTAGACGCCTGCATGAACCTGCTCACCTCCCTGTATGAAGACCTCTCCATACGGGGACAGGCGTTACGCGAGCACGACGAGCGCGCGGTCAACCGCCGCATCGCCGCCAAGGATGCCCGGTTGCGGCCGCGTGTGGTGGTGATCGATGAGTGCCAGAACCTCTTCCTGGGCAAGCACGGCAAAGCCGCGATCGAGGTCGCTTCCAAACTCATGTCCACCGCGCGCAAGTACGCCATCACGCTGATGTTCCTCACCCCCGAACCGTCCAAGGACGCCCTCCCACGCAAGATCATCACGATTGCCAGCAACAAGGCGTGCTTCGCCATCGGCGACCAAAACGGCAACGACGCCGTGCTCGGCACCGGCTCCTACAAGACCGGCATTTCGGCCGTGGGGCTGACACCCAAGACCGACGAAGGCCCCGGCGACATCGGCACCTGCATGCAACGCGGGTTCACCGCCACACCCGGCCTGCTGCGCAGCTTCTACCTCAACCAGGACGACGCGCACCGCATCACCCAGCGCGCGCTGCAGCTACGCCAGCAGGCCACCCTCGCCCAACCCGAACCCGAGGAACACGCCGACGAGGTCGATCCGCTGGCCGACATCGCCACCGTGCTCGATAACCAACCGCGCATGAAGACCCAGGAAGTCCTGCAGCGGCTCACCGAACGCAACCGCGCCACCTACGGCGACTGGACCCCGCAACGCCTGACCGCGTTCCTCGCCGACCACGACGCCGCCCCCTACAAATCCCACGGCGTCATGCAAGTCAGCGCCGCCCGCGTCCGCGAAGCAATCACCGAACGTGATGAACTCGCCGACCTCCACGGAGACGACGAAGACCACACATAGCCGGGGAAGCAGCCGGGGAGGCCCCGAATCCGGGGGAGAACTCCCCCGGCACCTCCCCAACCCGACTCCCCCGCCGCGACCAGCACAAACCCCCACACCGGGGAGGCAAGGGACCCCAGGGAGCCCAGCCCGACACAGCCCGCAAACCCGCCACAACCACACCCCAGCATCCCCCGGCGCCGCTCCCTCCCCAGCACGGCGCCCCGGCACCCCCTACCCACAAGCCACTACACACCGTAACCAACGCGAGTCGAGTTGAGGTGATCGCCATGACCGCTCACGCCCACACCACACCCCCGCTGGACGTGAAAGGAACCCCATGCACACCCCCACCACCCGCAGGCGCCGCACCCTGCGTCGCCTCCTCGCCCGGTTCATCGCCACCTGCGCCACCTGTGGCGCACCCATCCCCGATGACCAGGTCATGTGCTCCATCTGCGCCAACAAGTAACCGAGCTGCTGTCGGGCCGGTGACCGGACCCCGAGTGCCTCACCGGCCCGGCAGCCACCACCACAGCCACCTCTTTGTCCGGAAAGGACACCAGCAGCATGCACAGCCACACCACCACCCCAACACCACCCGTCGTGTCCGCTGCCGTGTTGGCGGGCCACGTGCATGGGGGTGGGCGTTGATGGGCCTGTTCGGACCCCGCCGCGACCCCGGCGACCTCCGCCAACTCCAGATCGCCGTCCACGAACTCGGCCACGCCTGGGTGTGGAAGGCACACGGGCTGATCATTCGCGGGATCGAGCACACCGGCAGCGACGGCACCTGCCACGTACGCCACTACAGCGACACCGAATCCCTACGCGCCTACGCCATCGGCCTGTGGGCCGGATTCGAAGCCGAAGACCAGTGGCTGCGCGCCAACGGTCTCGGGCGAGCCCGTCGAAGCACCAGCTCCTACGACATCCGCCAATTCCGCCGCACCAACCGCGAACTCGGCCCCCACAGCCTCTCCGAAGCCAAAGCCCGATCCCTGGCCCGCAGAACCGTGCACCGCCACTGGAACGCGATCGAGGCCGCCGCCCCACGCCTGATCACCAAGGGGCGCCTGTCCCTGTGACCCGCTGCCACCAGGAAGGACCACACGATATGTGCCGCTCATCCGCTGACGGGGGCCGCCGCTGCCCAAGTGGCAGCGCAGCCCGCACCCGCGCCCTCGGTACCGCCCGCAAGCAGGTCGAACGTGCCCGCAAACACCTCGACACCGCCCGCGCCCACGGCGATACGGCCGCGATCGAACAGGCGCAACACCGGCTGCGGCAGGCCAAGCAGCACCTGGCCGCCACCCACGCTGCCCATCCCCGCGAGAACACCGCAGGTCAACAAGGGGGACACGACACCACCGCGAACGAAACCCCGCGCGAGTCCGACACGAGCAGCATGGTCGGGGGCACCGCGACGGTGGGCGTGCGGGCCGCAGGCGACGTCTCCGGCGCCACCGTGGTCATGACCAACGGCCACACCACGGTCACCGGCGGCACCGGCACCGCAGGGCAGGCCGAGGAAGTCAAGCGCCGTGCCCGTGAGCAGGCACGGCAGGCACGGCAACAAGCGCAGCAGGCGCGACAGCAGGCCCGCGCCCAAGCCGTGGCCACCGCACCCGACAGCGGTGCCCACGCCAGCACCGTTCACCACCGGGGCGGCTCGATCACCAACGTCACGGCCGGGACAGTCGGCATCCAAGCCGCCCGCCAACACGGCAACACCGTCCACACCGACTAAGAACCCCTGCACACGCCAGGGACACGACAACCCCGGAAGGTTCACAATGGACACCACGGCCACGACCGTGAACGACAACCCACTCATGCAGTGGGCGTTGTATCTGGCCGCGATGGGCTGGCCGGTGTTCCCGCTGCGGCCGGGCACCAAGCGCCAGCCCGCGGTGAAGGACTGGGAAAACCGCGCCACCCGCGATCCCGGCCGTATCCGCCGATGCTGGAGTGCTGACCGCTACAACATCGGCGTGGCGACCGGCCCGGCGCGGCTCGTGGTCGTCGACCTGGACGCCCCCAAGGACGGCCAGGACGGCCCCGACGGGGCGGACGCGCTGGCCGAGTTGGCCGCCGAGCGTGGCGGGCCGCTGCCGGCGACGTTCACCGTGGCCACGCCCTCGGGTGGACGGCACTGGTACTACCGCTGCCCACCCGGTGTGCGGCTGCGCAACACCCAAGGCCACATCCGCGCCCGCGTGGACACCCGCGCCGGAGGCGGATATGTGGTCGGGCCGGGCTCGACCACGCCCGAGGGCGGCTACGAACTGCTCGACGAGCGCGACCCGGTCGACCTCCCGGCCTGGTTGGTCCAAGCCTGTGCTGTTCGTCCCGCAGCGACGCTCTCAACGCCCGTTCAGATCCGCTCTGGCGACACCAGCGCCTACGCGACAGCCGCGCTGCGGGGCGAGTGCCAACGGGTGCGAGACGCGCAACCAGGCCGCCACAACGAGGTGCTGTCCTCAGCGGCCTACACCATCGGCCGCAAAGTCGGGGCCGGGCTCATCGACCACCACACCGCCCGCGCCGACCTCATCACCGCCGGAAACACCCTCATCGGCCCCGAGCACTGGCCGCCGAATGCCCGCGAGGTCGCCCGCGTCGTGGACGCCGGGCTGGTCAAGGGCGCCACCAACCCCGTGCCTGGCAAGGGGGTGGCGTGATGCCCATGCCGCGACGCTGGAGCCAGCCACGCACCCTGCCAGGCGCCACCCCCGGAGGGCATGTGCCGGTGGCGTGGTCCACCTACCACCCCACAGCACACGAAGAGGCATGGCGGGCCCGCGCCGCCTGCGCCGCTCCCGACATCGATCCGGAGGTGTTCTTCCCCGAACCCGGCCCCGGCATGGCCGACCGGATCGCGGCGGCCCAGCGGGTGTGCGCCGGGTGCCCGGTGCGGAAGCAGTGCCGCGACTACGCCCAGCGGCAGGGGGAGCGGCACGGGATCTGGGGCGGGCACAGCACCCGCACCCTGCCCCGTTCCCGTGGGGGCGTGCACACGACCACACACCGCCGGGCGGCCGCGGTGGCCCGTTTGAGCCGCGCGGGACTGACCGTGGACCAGATCGCCGACCGACTGCAGGTGACCGTTCGCACGGTGGGTCGCTACCGCGCCCGACCCGAACTGCTCGACCACCCGGAGGCCGCTTGATGAGCACGACACCCAACACCGCCCCCGAGCACACGCCCGACACTGGTGAGGCCGCCGGGGCCGGGCGGGGCCGGTCGCGGTTGTGGTCGATCGGGGCGAGTGGCCGGGCCAGGCTGCGGGTGGGGGCGGCTCCGGAGACGATCCGGGTGCTGACCGCCGCGCTGGATTCCCGCATCATTCCCGACACCTACGTGGCCGACGGCGCCCCCGTGGTGGTGGAGGGCGTGTCCGGGGCGGCGGACCCCACCGCGGGCGATGAGGACGTGGCGCTGCCGCTGACGGCGTCGGTGCTCAAACCCCCGTTGCTGGCCAGCCTGCTGGCCCAGCACGCCGACGTGGTCCGCCCCCGCGTCGACGACAAGGGCGGCACGGTGGATGCGGAGGTCTCCCCACCGGGGCCGGTGCTGGCCGCCGTGCTGGCCCGCCGCTCCTGGCCCGGCCTGCCGGTGCTGCGCCGGATCATCTCCACCCCGGTGCTGCGCCCGGACGGCACCCTGCTGCAAACCCCCGGCTACGACGCCGCCACCGGCTACTACCTGACCGACAACACCCACCTACCCCGGGTGCCCGAACAACCCGGCCCCGAGCAAGTCGAGGCCGCCCGCGCGTTCCTGCTGGAACGGTTCCTGCGCGATTTCCCCTGGCGCAGCGCCGCCGACCGCGCCAACTACCTCGCGCTGCTGGTCACCCCGATCATCCGCCCGTTCACCCGCTCACTGTCCCCGTTCGGAGTCATCGACGCCTCCATGCCCGGCAGCGGCAAAACCATCCTCGCCGGGTGCGTGGGGCTGCTGGTGGGGCAGCGGGTGCTGACCTGGACCGACAGCGAGGACGAACTACGCAAGGCCATCACCACCGTGCTCGCCGACGAATGCGGGGCGGTGGTGTTCGACAACCTCACCGAAGGCACCGTCATCGACTCCGCCGTCCTGGCCCGCCTGGTCACCGAACGCACCTGGACCGACCGCCGATTGGGCACCAACGCCGCCGCCACCTTCCCCAACGATCGGCTATGGCTGGCCACCGGCAACAACCTGCGCACCGGCGGAGACATGGCCACCCGCACCGTGTGGGTGCGCCTGGACCCCGACTGCCCCCGCCCCGAAGCCCGCACCGGATTCACCATCCCCAACCTCGACACCTGGATCCTCGACCCCGTCAACCAGGCCACCGTGCTGTGGCACCTACTCGTGCTCATCCTGGACTGGACCAACGCAGGCGCCCCCACCGCGCACTCGGTGCCCTCCATGCGGCAGTTCACCCGCTGGGCCCAACACCTCGGCGGATTCCTGCAGCACCACCACATACCCGGATTCCTCGCCAACAACGAACACGCCCGCGACCTGGACGACGACGCCGCCGAATGGCGCGCGTTCCTGCTCACCTGGCACCAACTCCACCGCGACCAACCCCTCACCGCCCAACAACTACGCGCCAGCGCCGAAACCTACGCCGGGGCCGACCCCTGGGCCGGGACCTTCCCCACCACCGCCACCGGCAAACCCCTCACCGCCAAAGCCCTCGGCCGCCGCCTCACCGGACAACTCGACCGCTGGCGCGGCGACACCGTACTACGCAGCGTCATCGACCCCGCCCACAACTGCCGCGCCTACTGGGTCCAGCACAACCCCCACCACACCCAACCCCCCGAAACAAACCCGGAAACCCGGAAACCCGGCACCACCCCACCTGAACAGCAACAACACCCCTAAACGATCACCGGGTTTCAACCACAACACCCCGGCTCCAAACCCGGAAACCTCCGGGTTTCCGGGTTTGGCACACCCGACCACCACACCAAACCCGGCAGCAAAACCCCAGCACAACCCCCACACACCGGGTTTCCGGGTTCCCGGAAGCCACTCCCGGCCCCTACAACATTTCGCCCCCAACACCCCCTCCGTACCCGCCACCCAGCAACCACCCCACAACCCACCAGGCGAATACGGAGAGCAACCACCCACCCACCAACGAAAGGACACCCCCATGCCCACTCACACCACCAACAAGCCCCACCGCCCCACCGCCGCACCGAGGAGACCAACCCAGCATGGGCACCCAGCGCCAGTACCTCACGCTCAAAGCCTTCTGCGAAGAACTCGCGGTAGCCAAGTCCACCTTCTACGACTGGTGCGCCAAGGGCCGCGCACCGCGCCACATCAAGCTTCCGAACGGAGAGATACGCATTCGCCGCACCGACCTCGAAGCCTGGCTCGAATCCCGCGAGGTGGCCGCTTGAGCCAGACGAGTCACAACATCCGGTTCTGGAATATCGAGCGATACAAGGGCAAACGGAAGACCACCTACCGCGTGCGCTGGCTGGTCGAGAAACGAAAGTTCGGCAAGTACTTCGCCACGGCCGCCCTTGCCGACAGCTACCGCGCACGGCTCATGTCGGCAGCACGCGACGGTGAGGCATTCAACATGGAGACCGGCCTACCTGTCTCCATGTCGCGAGAGCGAACACCGATGACGTGGTACGCCTTCGCTTGCCGCTATATGGACATGAAGTGGCCCGATTCATCGCCGAAGTACCGCAAATCCATCGCGGAGTCACTGACGAGGATCACGGTCGCTCTGTTGCGTGAATCGTCTGCCCTGCCGGAAGGCCGAATACTCCGGAAAGCGCTGATGACCGCCTTCAACACCAAGGCCCGAGACAACCTCACGGCGGAGGTAAGCCAAACCCTGAAAGCCGTCGAGCGGGCAAGCCGCGACGTGGCAGACCTGGCGAAGCCCGAGGTGCTGCGCTCGGTTCTGCAAGCGCTGGATCTCAACGTCGACGGGTCACGAGCCGCGCCGAACACGGTTCGCATCCGACGTGTGGCGTTGGGGAACGCACTCGACTACGCGGTCGAAGGGAAACTCCTAGCGACGAATCCGCTTGGCGAGGTGAAGACCAAGAAACGTACGTACGCGCTCAAGGAGGTCGACCCGGAATGCGCCGTGAACCCGATGCAAGCCCGGATGCTGCTCGAAGCCGTCGGCACGGTCGGCAAGCAAGGCCCTCGCCTGGTCGCGTTCTTCGCCTGCATGTACTACGCCGGGCTCCGACCGGAGGAAGCCGCCAACCTGAAGAAACAGAGCCTCGCGATACCGGAGAGTGGCTGGGGTGACCTCAACCTCGACGGCGCGCGCCCGGAGATCGGCAAGGAATGGACCGATTCCGGCGAGGCGAGCGAAGAAGGGCCGCTCAAGCATCGGCAGGCAAGCATTGGTCGCACGGTGCCGTGCCCACCCGCCCTCACGGAGATCTTGCACAACCACCTCGCACGGTTCGGCACGGCGCGGGACGGGCGGCTATTCCGCGGTGCCCGCGACGGCGGACGCGTAGGCAGCACCGTGTACGGGCGGGTGTGGGCAGCCTCGCGCGAGCGAGTGTTCACGGCCGACGTGCTCTCTGGGCCGCTGGCGAAGCGCCCGTACGACCTGCGTCACGCGTGCGTCTCGACGTGGCTGAGCGCTGGCGTTGAGCCGACGAGGGTGGCGAAGTGGGCCGGGCACAGTGTGGCCGTACTGCTCAAGGTCTATGCGAAGTGCCTCGATGGTGGTGAAGCAACAGCCCGTGCGCGCGCGGAACGTGGCCTACAAGGCTGGTAGAAGCGGACGGGTGGCCGAGAATGTCGGGGCGTATTAGGGGCGGCCAGCCGTAGCGGGCCGGTCTGAGTCGGACTCAGCCGGACCACACAAGATCGGCCCCGTGACCTGTTTGCACTGGTCACGGGGCCGATTTGCCAGGTGTGGCGGGTGAGGGATTCGAACCCCCGAAGGCAGAGCCGTCTGATTTACAGTCAGATCCCTTTGGCCGCTCGGGCAACCCGCCATGGTCGGAGCTCCCCCGACCGAGATACAGACTACCCAATGCCCGTGTCAGCCGAGCAGCCGGGTTGCCAGTGGCTAGGGTGGAGCCATCCCAACGAGCCGACTACGAGGTGTGTGACGTGGCCGATCCGTCTTTCGACGTGGTGAGCAAGGTCGATCGCCAGGAGGTGGACAACGCGCTCAACCAGGCGAGCAAGGAGCTGTCCACCAGGTTCGACTTCCGGGGCACCGGCGCCAAGATCGAGTGGGCAGGCGAGCAGGCCGTCACCGTGGAGGCCGAGACCGAGGAGCGTGCCAAGGCGGCGGTCGAGGTGTTCAAGGAGAAGCTGGTGAAGCGGGGCGTGTCGCTCAAGGCGTTCGAGGCCGGTGAGCCCGCTGTCTCCGGCAAGATCTACCGGGTAAACGGCAAGATCCTCGAAGGGATCGAGTCCGACAAGGCCAAGCAGATCGCGAAGTTCATTCGCGACGAGGGCCCAAAGGGTGTACAGGCCCAGATACAGGGTGACCAGCTACGGGTGTCCGGTAAGAAGAAGGACCATCTGCAGGACGTCATCTCATTGCTGAAGAACAAGGACTTCGGCATCGCGTTGCAGTTCACCAACTACCGGTAGGGCGCGAACCGGCGCGGACGCTACCCGCCCTTGGGTGAGTAGGCCATCGCGCAGGAGACCGGGCCGATACCCTGGGCACTCGGCAGGCGACGAACCGGGAGCGAACGATGAAAGGCATCGTGCTGGCTGGCGGGAACGGCACCCGTCTCCACCCGATCACTCAGGTGGTGTCCAAGCAGTTGCTCCCCGTGTACGACAAGCCGATGATCTACTACCCGCTCTCGGTGCTGATGCTCGCCGGGATCAGGGAGATCCTGCTCATCTCCACACCGACCGACCTGCCGAACTTCCAGCGGTTACTCGGCGACGGTAGCCAGTGGGGGCTCGAACTCAGCTATGCCGAGCAGCCGAGCCCCAACGGGCTCGCCGAGGCCTTCGTCATCGGCGCCGACTTCATCGGCTCCGACGACGTGGCGCTGATCCTGGGTGACAACATCTTCTACGGCCGGGGCTTCTCCGCGTTGTTGCGGGAGGAGGTCGCCAACCTCGATGGTTGCGCGCTGTTCGGCTACGCGGTGAAGGACCCACAGCGCTACGGCGTCGGTGAGGTCGACCAGAACGGCAAGCTGGTCTCGATCGAGGAGAAGCCAGCCAACCCCCGCTCCAACCAGGCCATCACCGGGCTGTACCTCTACGACAGCGAGGTGGTGGACATCGCGCGCAACCTGACGCCGTCGCGGCGTGGCGAACTGGAGATCACCGACGTCAACCTGGCTTACCTGCGGCAGGGCCGCGCGCGTTTGGTGCAGCTCAGCCGCGGCTTCGCATGGCTGGACACCGGTACCCACGACTCGCTGCTGGAAGCGAGCCAGTTCGTGCACGTGATGGAACACCGCACCGGCGTGCGCATCGCCTGCGTTGAAGAGGTCGCACTGCGGATGGGGTTCATCGGCCCGGACGAGTGTTTCCGACTCGGAGCCAAGCTGGCCAAGAGCGGGTACGGCGACTACGTCATGCAAGTGGCACGGGCCGAGGGCGCTTCCGGCTGAGCGGGCGTCAGAACGGCCTGCGAGCCATCTCTTCGAGCCGCCGCACCCTCTCCTCGACGGGTGGGTGCGTGGAGAACAGCTGCGAAAGCCGCTCGCCCTGCCGGAACGGGTTGGCGATCATCAGGTGTGACTGCGAGACCAGCTGGGGTTCGGGCGCCAGCGGCAGCGCCCGCGTGCCACGCTCCAGCTTCCGCAGCGCCGAGGCCAGCGCCAACGGGTCGCCGGTGAGTTCAGCGCCGGACGCATCGGCCTGGTACTCGCGCGAGCGGCTCACGCTCATCCGCACGATCGCGGCCGCTATCGGCCCCAGCAGCACCAGCAGTAGCGCGACCAGCGGATTGTCGCCGTCACGGTTGCCACCACCGAACAGCCCGGCGAACATCGCGAGGTTGGCCAGCACGCTGACAACCCCTGCCAACGCTCCCGCGACGCTGGAGATCAGGATGTCGCGGTTGTAGACGTGTGACAGTTCGTGTCCCAGCACGGCTCGCAGCTCGCGCTCGTCGAGGATCTCCAGGATGCCGGTAGTGCAGCAGACGGCGGCGTTGCGCGGATTGCGCCCGGTGGCGAAGGCATTGGGTGCCTGCGTGGGGCTGATGTAGAGCCGCGGCATGGGTTGGCGAGCCGTGGTAGCGAGCTCACGCACGATCCGATACATCGCGGGCTGCTGGGCCTGTGACACCGGCCGTGCCCGCATCGCCCGCAGCGCGATCTTGTCGGAGTTGAAGTAGGCGTAGCCGTTCATGGCGAGGGCGACGACAAGCCCGATGACCAGCGCACCTCGGCCGAACAGCGCGCTGATCCCGACGATCATCGCACTCAACAGGCCGAGCAGCATCGCCGTCTTCAGCCCGTTCCGGTGCCTGTGCACGTGCTCATACCTCCTTCGTATGGCTCGCCGTCGGTGTGTCCGCCCCTCTAGTCATCGAACGTGGTCGATGCTCGCGAAGTTCCTGGTAGACGCCACGGTATAGCCAAAGCGGCGTAACCGACTCGGCAGTAGGCATATTTTCGACGCCATCACTTGGAGTAACCGCCGCAAGGCGACCGGGAACGCAAGCCCCCCCCTCGGCCACTCAATCGGCGACCGGGACCTTTCAGTTGGGGATTTTCGAACGCCGCGAACCCCGGCGCGTTTCGTCGCCTTCGCCAAAACGGTCGGAAAGCGCATCACCGAGTGAAACTCCGTACCGCCCAGCGATGGCATCGGGCTGGTCATTCACGGGCCCGCACCCTTGGCATCAGGGGATTTTCGGACATCGTCACACGCTGCGATTCGTCCATTGTCGACACCTTGGCAGCGCTGACGGCCGGTGATCCCACCTCGGCACGCCAAGAACGGCTCCGACGTCACGGCGGCCGCACAGATCGGCACGAGGGGACGTCCCGTCGCCGCGTGACGCCTCGAAGCAGAACTTCCGCCCTGCGTTGGCCGGTTGGTACAGCGAAGGAGTACCGGGGTCACCGTCCCACTCGGCGATCTCGTAGCCGAGTGTCAGGTGGTCCCGAAACGCCGTGGGCACGAGCTCGGCCAGCTCCCCGATGGTCCTGGTGCGCGCCGTCCACCCTCGGCGCGATCAGGAGGTCGGGGATCGGTTCTGGCGCGCGACTGTTCCACCGCGCCCTTGGCGTCCTCCCAGTAGGCATGGGTAGCTTGTGGACGGTCAGTTCCAGCTCTGCGCCTTCGCAGAACGCTGCGAGCGCCGCTCGCTCCTCGTCCTCCCGCCGCGTTCCGCCTCCGGATTCGCGGGAAAGGAGCCGGTTGTCACAGAAATCGGGGCGCGGTTAGGAATCGAGACAAATCATGCGACCGCCATTTTCCGAATGCCCAGAATTGTCGTGGGGACCTTTCCGCCATGGCGCCGCGGTAGCCGGGTTGGACGTGCCCTACTTGCGGATCTCCAGCGTGCAGCACTTCGGTCCACCACCCGCCTTGCGCAACTCGGAGACGTCCACCGGCACCGGCTCGTAGCCGAGATCGGCGAGTTGATCGGCGAGCCGCTTCGCCTCGGCGGGCAGCACCACGTGGCCGCCGTCGGAGACCCCGTTGAGGCCAAGGCATGCCGCGTCAAGAGCATCCGCGCGCACCGCGTGCGGGAACATCCGCTCGAGCACCCTTCTCGACCCGGGGGAGAACGCCTCGGGATAGTAGGCGAGTTCGGCAGGGGCGCTATCTCCTGCCTCGCTGAGCACGAACAACGCCGTGTCGAGGTGGTAGTAGTGCGGGTCCGTCAACCGCAGCGAAACCACCGGAACCCCCAGCACTTCCTGTGCCTCCGCGTGCGCCTCGGGGTCGGTGCGAAAGCCGGTGCCCGCGAGCAGTTCCCTGCCTGTCCACACGAAGTCGCCTTCGGCCTCGTTGATGCGCGTCGGCATCGTGATGTCGCGGTAGCCGTGATCGACAAACCAGCGGCGGAAGTGCTCGGCCTCGGCGGCACGCTGCGCCGCCCTGAACCTGGCACCGAGCACCCGGCCGTCGATCACCGTGCCGGAGTTGGCGGCGAACACCATGTCCGGTAGCCCCGGTTGGGGCTCGACCTCGTCCACCGTGTGGCCGAGCCGCCGGTAGACATCCCGCAGCGCCGTCCACTGCGCCATCGCCAGCTCCGGGTCGACCGGCACGCTCGGGTCCATCCACGGGTTGATGGTGTAGTCCACCGCGAAGTACCGGGGTGGACACATGAGGTAGCGCCGGGGCGTTGGTAAGCGCATGCTTCGAATGTATGACCCCTTGATCACGCAATCAATCGCGAGCAGTTGCTTATCAGTATGCTTAACATTGCGTGTGAACACCTTGGACCAGCGAATCGTTTCATGCCTCGTGGCGAACGCCAGGTCGAGCTATGCCGACATCGGCAAGGTGGTGGGACTGTCCGCTCCCGCCGTCAAGAGAAGGGTCGATCGCCTGCTCGACACGGGTGTCCTGCGCGGCTTCACGGCGGTGGTCGACCCGGAGGCACTCGGCTGGGGTACTGAGGCTTTCGTCGAGGTCCACTGCCACGGCAACGTCGCTCCCGCACGCATCAGGGCACACCTGGAGCCGTTGCCTGAGGTGGTGGCCGCCTACACGGTGTCGGGCGCCGCGGATGCGATCGTGCACCTGAGAGCCGCCGACATCCATCATCTGGAGGACGCCCTCGAACGGCTTCGCGGCCTGGAGATCATCGACAGAACCGTGTCCACGGTTGTGCTGTCCACGCTGCTGGAACGCTCCCCCGAACCGGGCGCCGGTTCCCAGTAATTGGGACAGGGTATGGTGTTACCGTCGGTCACAGGTAAGCCGGATCACACCGCCGCACGATGGTCAAAAACAACAAGTAATGTCGAGGTATGAGCGCTCCACGCGCTTAGTCGTGAGAGAGGGATTCCCTGACCCATGAGCACGAGTGCCAGCGACAGCGATACCGAAGCGCTGTCCGCGACACGACCGACCGAGGTCAACAGGCTCGACCGGGTGGTGATCCGCTTCGCGGGGGACTCCGGCGATGGTATGCAGCTGACCGGCGACCGGTTCACCTCGGAGGCGGCGGCGTTCGGCAATGATCTGGCGACCTTGCCGAACTTCCCGGCGGAGATCCGTGCTCCGCAGGGGACGATCCCCGGGGTGTCGAGTTTCCAGGTGCACTTCGCCGACTACGACATCCTGACGCCTGGAGACCGGCCAGACGTGCTTGTCGCGATGAACCCGGCGGCGCTGAAGGCCAACATCGGTGATCTCCCACGGGGTGGGACGGTGATCGTCAACACCGATGAGTTCAACAAGCGCAACCTGACCAAGGTCGGGTACTCCGCAGACCCGCTCGAGGACGACTCGCTGGCGGGATTCGAGGTGCACCGCGTCGCCATGTCGACGCTGACCCAGGGGGCACTCTCGGAGACCGGGCTCGGTAAGAAGGACGCCGAGCGCTGCAAGAACATGTTCGCGCTTGGGTTGCTTTCGTGGATGTACCACCGGCCGACCGAAGGCACCGAGGCATTCCTGCGCGAGAAGTTCGCCACCAAGCCGCAGATCGCCGAAGCCAACATCCTGGCGTTTCGGGCCGGCTGGAACTACGGCGAGACCACGGAGTCGTTCGCCACGACGTTCGAGGTGGCGCCCGCGGCACTGCCGACGGGCACGTACCGGCAGATCACCGGCAACACCGCGCTGGCGTACGGGATCGTGGCGGCGGGACAGCGCTGCGGACTGCCGATCCTGCTGGGCACCTACCCGATCACCCCGGCCAGCGACGTGCTGCACGAACTGTCCAAGCACAAGAACTTCGGCATCACCACGTTCCAGGCCGAGGACGAGATCGCCGGAATCGGCGCGGCGCTCGGCGCGTCCTACGGGGGCGCGCTCGGGGTGACGTCCACCTCCGGCCCCGGGATCGCGCTCAAGAGTGAGACCATCGGGCTGGCGGTGATGACCGAACTGCCGCTGCTGGTGATCGACGTGCAGCGCGGCGGACCATCCACAGGCCTGCCGACCAAGACCGAACAGGCCGACCTGTTGCAGGCCATGTTCGGCCGCAACAGCGAGTCCCCGGTGCCGGTGATCGCGCCATGCACCCCCGCGGACTGTTTCGATGCCGCGCTGGAGGCCGCCCGGATCGCGCTGGTCTACCGCACCCCCGTGCTGTTGCTCTCCGACGGAGCGATCGCCAACGGATCGGAACCGTGGCTGATCCCCGACGTGGCGGACTTGCCGGATCTGCGGGTCGCGTTCGCGACCGAACCGAACGCCCCCGACGGCTCCGGGGAGTTCTGGCCCTACGTGCGTGACCCCGAGACCCTGGCCCGGCAGTGGGCGATCCCGGGTACGCCGGGGCTGCAACACCGGATCGGCGGGCTGGAGAAGCAGGACGGCAAGGGCAGCATCTCTTACGACCCGGACAACCACGACCACATGGTGCGGCTGCGCCAGGCCAAGGTCGACGGCATCACCGTGCCCGACGTGACGGTCGACGACCCCAGCGGCGGTCAGGCGAAAGTGCTCGCGTTGGGTTGGGGCTCCACCTACGGCCCCATCGGAGCCGCCTGTCGCCGGGTCCGTAAGCAGGGACTGCCGATCGCGCAGGCCCACCTGCGTCACCTCAACCCCTTCCCCGCCAACCTTGGCGAGGTGCTTGGCCGCTACGAGCACGTGGTGGTGCCGGAAATGAACATGGGGCAGCTCGCGCTGCTGCTGCGTGCGAAGTACCTGACCGACATCCGTTCCTACACCAAGGTCGCCGGGCTGCCGTTCAAGGCCGAGGAACTCGAATGCGTCTTCACCGACATCATCAAGGAGGCCACACAGTGACGGCCACCGATCTGGGGCTGCCCACAGCAGGCGGGCTGGACCTCGTCCCCGGTACCGACGAGCCACAGAAGGCCAAGGACTACAAGTCCGACCAGGAAGTGCGCTGGTGCCCCGGTTGCGGCGACTACGTCGTGCTCAACACCATCCAGTCCTTCCTGCCCACCCTGGGTCTCAAGCGCGAGAACATCGTGTTCATCTCCGGAATCGGCTGCAGTTCCCGGTTCCCCTACTACATGAACACCTACGGGATGCACTCCATCCACGGCCGCGCCCCCGCCATCGCTACCGGCCTCGCCACCACGCGCCCCGACCTGTCGGTGTGGGTCGTCACCGGCGACGGCGACGCCCTCTCCATCGGCGGCAACCACCTCATCCACGCGCTGCGGCGCAACGTCAACCTCAAGATCCTGCTGTTCAACAACCGGATCTACGGTCTGACCAAGGGCCAGTACTCCCCCACCAGCGACCCCGGCACGGTCACCAAGTCCACCCCGATGGGATCGCTGGACACGCCCTTCAACCCCGTCTCGCTCGCCCTGGGTGCGGAAGCCACCTTCGTCGGCCGCGCGCTGGACTCCGATCGCAAGGGACTCACCGAGGTCCTCACCGCGGCCGCCCAGCACCGCGGTTCAGCGCTGGTGGAGATCTACCAGAACTGCCCGATCTTCAACGACGGGGCCTTCGACGTCCTCAAGGACAACGACGAGGCATCCCGTCGCATCATCCCGCTGCGGTCGGGTGAACCCGTTCGGTTCGGGCCCGAGGGTGAGTACGGCGTCACCGCGACCGGCTGGGGAGGTCTGGAAGTCGGCAAGGTCTCCGAGATCGGGGAGGACAACCTCGTCGTCCACGATCCGACCATCGCCGACACCGCCTACGCCTTCGCGCTCTCCCGCATCGGGGACCAGCACCTCAACCACACCCCGACGGGCATCTTCCGCCAGGTAACCAGGCCGACCTACGACGACCAGGTCCGGGCGCAACTCGAACAGGCCAAGCAGGCCAGGACACCCGACCTGCAGGCGCTGCTTCGCGGCAAGGACACCTGGACCGTCAGCTGAGAAGTCAGCCGAGCGGGCGGAACCCCACCCGCTCGGCATCGGCGGGCGTGCGAAACCAGACCTCCGCGACCATGCGGGAGAACTGCGGCGAATCCTCGGTGCAGTAGCGCAGTGCCGTCACGCTGGCCTTGACGGTGAAGTCGTCCGACGGCCTAGCACCACCGGGACGTGGCATCGCGGAACCGGGGCCGAACGGTCCCGGCGGTGATTCCCGCGGCTCCTGCGACTCCGGCGTCTCGCGTGCCGAGGGCGCCGCACCCTTCGGTGCCACGGTGGGCTCGAACAGCGAACCGCTGTGGCCGCTCGCCGCCTCGGTCTCCGGTTCCCGCCTCGTGACTGGACGAAGCGACGGCTGGATGGGCTTGGGCGGCTCGAATCCGCCTCGAAGCGCCTGCCTTGGTTGCCGCTTCGGAAGTACCTGGGTCTGCTCGACGGGCGCCTCGTCGTTCGCGGGTGTGTCGCGGTCACCGAAGGCGTACGCGGGAGGCTGCTCGGCCCCGTTCGCGGTGTCGGCGCCATCGCCGGTGTACTCGGGCTCGTCGTCGGCGGGTGAAGCAGGCTGGAACAGGCTCGCCACCCGGCGGGGCGGCTCTTCCTGCTCGGCCGCGATGCGGCCCTCCTGTCGCGGCGGCTCCTCCTCGGGTGCCGATTCGGGCTCAAGGACCGAGCCCAGGCTCGCACCCGCGGCCGTGTCGAAGCCCGGTTCGGCAGGGGAAGGGTCCGCGGGCACCGCCGGTGGCTCCGGCGAGCGGTAAGCCCGCAGGCTGTCCTGCTCCGGCCAGCTGGGGGCCGCAGGGATGTGCTGTGTCACCTCGCCCTGCCCGGCCTGCGGCAACGGCTCGACGTACCTGGTGGACGGCATGGCAGCCACCGGGCCACCCTCCGAGCGACCGCCGCCGGTCCTCGCCTCGTGGCCCCGGTCGGGCGGTGCGGGCCGCGCCGGAGGCGCCGACTGCACCTCCGTGAGCCTGCGTCGCAGCTCACGGACACTGCGTCGAGCGGGCCGAGCGAGAAAGAGCCAGGAGAGGAGCGCACCAAGCACGAACGCGGCGGCACTGTAGACCCATACCTGTCCGAAAATGGACATCCCGACGCTGTCCTCCCTAGTGGGTACGTGCGACGAGGTAGTCGGTCACCGACTCGCAGGCGTCCCGCGCCGGAGAGGATGGCAACGCCTCCAGCTCCGTCCTCGCGCGCTGAGCGTAGTCGGAAAGGGTGACATGTGCGCGATCCAGACCACCAGAAGTCCGCAGCAGTTCGAGCGCTTCCGCCACCAGCGTGTCGTCGGTGATGGGGCCACCGAGTAGTTCGAAGAGCCTGGGATCGCAGTCCTCGTCGGCGAGCGCGTAGAGCATCGGCAGCGTCCGCACCCCTTCACGCAGGTCCGTGCCCTGTGACTTGCCCAGTTCGCTCGAAGGGGACGCGATGTCGATGATGTCGTCGGAGATCTGGAACGCCGTGCCGATGATCTCGCCGAAGCGGTGCAGAGCCTCAGTGT
Organism: Saccharomonospora amisosensis; assembly: GCF_011761185.1. Classification (NCBI taxonomy): domain Bacteria; kingdom Bacillati; phylum Actinomycetota; class Actinomycetes; order Pseudonocardiales; family Pseudonocardiaceae; genus Saccharomonospora; species Saccharomonospora amisosensis. The sequence continues at coordinate 4,775,336 of NZ_JAAOYM010000001.1, forward strand.
GGTCGGCGGCGGCGCCGGACAGCATGCCGCCAAAGCGTCCGGCGGTGGCGATCAACGAACCGGTCTTCTGACCGATAACGGAGAGGTAGTGCTCGACCGGGTCCTCACCGTGGCCAGGGCCGACCGTCTCACGCATCTGCCCGGTCACCAGCTCACCGAAAGTCTCGGCGATGATGCGGGCCGCGTCGGTGCCGAGGTCGGCGACCAGGCGCGAGGCATGTGCGAACAGGTAGTCGCCGGTCAGGATCGCCACCGTGTTGTCCCACCTGGCGTTCACGCTGAGCGCGCCGCGGCGCATCGTGGCCTCGTCCATGACGTCGTCGTGGTACAGCGTCGCCAGGTGCACCAGTTCCACCGCGGCGGCGGCGGTGATCACCGCATCCCGGCCGCCTTCGCCGAACTCGGCTGCCAGCAACGTGAACATGGGCCGGAACCGCTTACCGCCCGCCTCGACCAGATGGCGTGCCGCCTCGTTGATCGCTTCGACATCACTGCGCACGACTTCGCGAAGCACGTCCTCCACGTCCTCGAGCCCGCCGACGAGCGAGCGCAGCAACGCCTCGTCGGCGATACGCAGCCCGACCGCAGCGCGCAACTCCTCAATGGCGCCATCACGCACTGACACGTCGGTTCCGCCCTTTCGGCACTGGGTTCAGGGTCCTCACCAGCCTAATGGGCCGTGCCGAAGGGCGGGTGACCCGCGTGACGCTGCCGACACCGGCAACCCCGCACAACACCGCGGAGTGCCGCACCACCACGCGATGTAGCGTGCTACAGTACGCTCCGGCGGATGGACCACGGCCCACTGCGCCGATCAACGCAAGGACTGACCCGAAGATTATTGATCTTGAATCCCGTTCGATTTGAACATCTCATTGACAGAAACACACAAAACGATCAGGTCATTGATCGACGAGAATCGGACGAAGAAGCTGGAACCGTGCTAACTTCTCCGTGGTCGAATACCGCGCGTAGCGACAACAGTCACGACTTGGGGAGGGGCCAAGTGGTGCGGCAACCCGATGAGCGCTCCGAATTCGATCATGTTCCTTACGTGCCGTCCCAACGGGCCGTGGTGACCGAGTTCGAGCGGATCGGCTCGGTCAGTAAATCATTCCCCGAAACGGGCGGCGAAGCAGGATTCGCCTTCACCGTTGAGGAACTCGAAGAACTGGCCGGTAAATGGGAATCGCTTGCCCACGAATACGAGCAGGCGAAGTCCCGTGCCAGGGCGATCGGCGACGTGGAGTCGCCCGCGTTGGACTACGCCAGCCGTGACAATGCCGAAGCCGTTCGAACTTTCGCCGAGGCGCTGCAATTCGAACTCGAAACCCGAGCGAGTTTCTGTCGAGAAATGGAACGAAAATTCCGCGACGCCACAGGGTCCTACCTGGCGGTCGACGCGGATGCCGCCACGACAGCACACCGGCGGGGAGGCGAGTTCCAATGAAGAGAGCCGCAGCGCTCGCCTGCACGATGGCTGTGCTGCTGACCGGTGCGGCATGCGCTCGCACCGTGCCGGGAACTGCCACCCTCGCACCCGTGGTGCGACAGAGCGACGAACTGCCGGGCTACGGCGCCCCGAAGGTCGAAAAACCGCTTGATATCGACTACTTCCTGGCCAACCCGTGTGCGGCGCTGACCGACGCGCAGATTGTCAAGTACTACGGGGAGGGAAACGTGAAGTCTCCCAAGCTTGACGAAGCCACCGGCCCGGAATGCAGGTGGTACACGCCAAAACAAGGCCCAGCGGGCATCAACATCATTTATCCCGATATCCACGACTTGGGCCTGACCGCGTTGTACGACAGCAAGTACATGTACGCCTTCCTTTACGAGCTGGAACCTGTGGACGGGTACCCGGTGGTCGCCTACGGCATCCTGGACGAGCGCGCGGAAGGCGAGTGCGCGCTCCGCATCGGTACCAGCGACCGCGCCACCATCGACGTCACGATACGTCTTGGTGAGCGCAAGATCGGAAAGCTTGATCCGTGCGAGGACGGGCGCGCCGTGGCGGTCGACATCATCCGAAACATCAAGGCGAGGAACTGACATGGCCGCCGAACTTCAGCTCAGCGCCTCGCAGATCTACGAGCAGATCACCGGCGGCGCTGGTACGGACAAACTCGCCGAGGCACAACGGGCCGCAGGTGAACTGCGGCGCAAGCTGAGCGAGTACACGAACGAGCTAACGGCACTTGCCGAGCAGGTGAACGAAGCCTGGCACGGAACAACTGGTCGGCTCGCGGAGAATGCCGCTCTGCTGCTGGCTGTCCGATCCGGGCGAGACAGCGAGGAACTCCGTAGGGCCGCGGTAGCCCTGCTCCAGCAGATCGACGCCTTCGACACGGTCAGGCGGGGCGTGGTCCCCGTGCCGCCGGAACCACCCAGGATCAGTACCGACGGGCTGGCCGCGTATCTCAGCGGCCACGCCAGCTACTTCGAGGAGCTCGCCGCCTACCGGATGGCAACGCAGAACAACATCCGGGCCTTCGCCGCATATCACGAGGCGAGCGTGGCCAACGGCAACGCGATGCCCACTACGGTTTCGCTCGCGATGGTTCCTGGCGCGAACATCGAACGCGCAGCATTCACCCCGTCTGCAATTACGGAGAGGAACGCCGGGGATGCGCAGGGCGCGCAGGACACGGAGAACACGGACAACGCCGACACCCGAACCGCGCTGACTTCCCGTAGCGAGTCGGGTACCTCACCCCGGCGCAGTGGCGAGTCACCGACCCGTGAAACCGGCACCCCGATGGACGGCCAGTTTCCCGAAACCCCGGACGGCGCCGCTGCCTCGCCCGCGAACCAGCATGGACCCGTGCGGGTAGCAGCGAGCCCCACGACCGTTGCTGTCGATTCGTCGAGCACCGTGCGGTTGCCGCACGCCTCGGAAACCGCGTCGGTCGAGTCGGCGCGACCCACCCCGCGCGGCAACGGCGACAGTGGCGGCGCTGGTTTCAACGAGTTGGTCGGGCGAGGCCCCGACGCTCCCCACCGGACTCCCCCACCACCGGGCCCCCGTGGCGGGCTCAGGGGTGCGTCCCCCGCTCAGCCGAACGGCATGCCTCCCGCCGGCGGACAGCCTGGCGGGAACCGTGGTGCCACGGGTGTGCCGCTCGGGGCCGCCTCACCCCGTCGCGGCGAGGACGACCGAGAACGCAAGCGCCCGGCATACCTGCTCGAGCCTGACCCGGACGAAACCTTCGCGGGCCCTCATGAACGGACCGTGCCTCCCGTTGTCGGTGACCGCCCGGAGCGGTGAGCCGTGCGCGTGGAACTGCCGCTGGACACGCTGCTGACGGCGATGTCGTTGGCAGGATGCGGCGAGCCACATCTCGTCTTCGCGGGCGGCGAGCGATACGTGCCGCCCTCCGCCGCCGACCGGGTCCGGCGGGAAGCGCTCGACGAACTCGCCTCGCTCGGACTGGCCACCAGCGGTGGGCTGGACCGTGGTTTCGAGGACGTACTGCGCACACTCGACCGTCCGCATACCGAGTACATCGCGCATGTTCGCGCGGGTGACCGGCAGTACGGGATGCTCGTGGCGGTGCGGGGCCGCTCAGCGACCATCGCTGTTCGCGAGAAGGGCAGCGTGCGCCTGCATCGGGTGCGTGAAACGGATTACGCGGCCGTGCTTGTCAATCGCCTGCCCCCGGCCGCACCCGCCGAGTTCACACCGTTCTCCGTGCCGAGGCGGGAGATCCGGGACGAGCCCACCAGCCAGGGCGCCCGCGAACTGGTACGCATCCTGACGGGGTCGAGCAGCGGACTCGGCTACCTGCACGTGGCCCGCCGCCCGGGCGGGGACAGCCGCACGGAGGCCCCCGAGGCGATCTGCTATGTGGACGCCGAAGCAGGCCGGGTGGGCATCGCGCCCTCGGACGGCGACCACTTCACGGTGTTCCCCGGCGACGAGACCCGCCTCACGGGCAGGCTCGCCGCCGTACGTGCCACGCTTCGGTGAGCTACGAGGTGAGCGCGAACCCGCCGGAGCCCGCCCAGTCGAGCGCGAACGTCGGTGCGATGCCGAGCAGCAAGGTCACCACGACGCCGAGGGTGATGGCCGCCGTGGTGAACGCGCCGGGCACGCTCACCGTCGGCCCGTCGGGCGCGGGCTCGGAGAAGTACATCAGCACCACCACCCGCAGGTAGAAGAACGCGGCGACTGCGCTGAACACCAGCGCGATCACCACAAGCGGCGCCATACCGTCGGACAGCGCGGCGGAGAAAACCACGAACTTGCCGACGAAACCACTGGTCAGTGGAATACCGGCCAGCGCGAGTAGCAGGAAGGTGAACACCGCGGCGAGCACCGGAGAGCGCTTGGCCAGCCCCGCCCACGCCGAAAGGTGGGTCGCCTCCCCCGTGGAGTCGCGCACGAGCGAGACCACCCCGAACGCCGCCAGCGTGGTGAAGCCGTAAGCCAGCAGGTAGAACATCGTGCCGGAAAGGCCGTCCTCGGTCAGCGCCATGGTGCCGATGAGCAGGAAGCCCGCATGAGCGACCGAGGAGTAGGCGATCATCCGCTTCACGTCGGTCTGTGTGAGGCCGAGTACCGCGCCGATCACCATCGACACGATCGCGACCGCCCACAGCACGCCCCGCCACTCCCAACTGGTGGACTCGAAAGCGACCGTCAGTACCCGGAGCATGCCACCGAACGCGGCGACCTTCGTGCACGCCGCCATGAAGGCCGTCACCGGCGTCGGCGCACCCTGGTAGACATCCGGTGTCCAGGTGTGGAACGGTCCGACCGACGCCTTGAAAAGCAGGCCCACCATCAGCAGGCCGAAGCCCGCGAACAGCAGCGTGTCGGAGCGGTCGGTACCCGCCGTGGCGTTGGCGATCTCGGTGAACCGCACCGAACCCGCGTAGCCGTACAGCAGAGCTAAACCGTAAAGGAAGAACGCGCTGGCGAAGGCACCTAGCAGGAAGTACTTCACCGCCGCTTCCTGGGACAGCAACCTGCGCCTGCGGGCGAGGCCCACCATCAGATACAGCGGCAGGCTCAGCACTTCCAGCGCCACGAACATGGTGAGCAGGTCGTTGGCCGCGGTGAACACCATCATGCCGCCGAGCGCGAACAGGCTCAGCGGGAAGACCTCGGTCTGCATGCCGGTGGAACCGACCTGGGCACGGTCCTGGATGGTGCCGGGGCTGATGCCCGCCTCCGCGACGAAGGAGCCGCCTGGCTCCACCGAGCGGTCCGCGATCAGCAGCAGCGCCGCGACCGACAGCGCCAGCAGCGTGCCCCACAGGAACAGCGCGGGCCGATCCACCGAGATCGTGCCGCTGAAAGTGGTCACTCCGGCAGGAGGCGAACTGCTGGCGTAGGCGGCCAGCGCGGCCCCGGCGGCGACCAGCGCGAGCAGGCTCAGCACCACCTGACTGGACCAGCGCTGGTGCTTCGGCAGAAATGCCTCAAGCAACACCCCGAGGCACGCGGCACCGAGCACGATCAGTATCGGCAGCACCGCCGCGTAATCGATGCCCGGCGCGTCCATGCGCTCGGCCTGCTGTGCGAGAAGAACGTTCATCACGGCTGGAACTACCTTTCCTGCACCGCTGAGACGGTCGCCTCCATCGATGGCGTGACCGTGTCGAGCACCGGCTTCGGGTAGAAGCCGAGCCCGACGATCAACACCACGAGCGGGGCGAGCACGGCGATTTCCTTGCCGGACAGGTCACGGATTGCCTTCTTGGCGCCGACGTCTGGTGCCACCGCGGTGCCGGGGCCACCGCCGACGCCGACCAGCGCGTCACCACGCACCGGGCCGGTCATGATCCGCTGGTACAGCCACAGCACGTATGCGGCGGCGAGCACCATGCCCACCGTCGCGATGATCGCGTAGACCGGCCTTGAGTCGAACGCCCCGATGAGCACGAGGAACTCGCTGATGAAGGAACTCGTGCCTGGCAACGACAACGTCGATAGGCCCGCGATGAGCAGCATGCCGCCGAGAATCGGTGTCACCTTGAACATGCCACCGTAGTCCGAGATCCGGGTGGACCCGCCCCTGGTCGCGACGATGCCGATCACCAGGATCAGCATGCCGGTGGCGAGGCTGTGGTTGAGCATGTACGTGGCCGACCCGACCACCGACTGCGTCGTTAAGGCGAAGATGCCCAGCGCGATGAATCCGAAGTGGGCGATCGAAACGTAGGCGAGGAAACGCTTCATGTCCTGCTGCCCGGCCGCCAGGATCGCACCGTAGATCACACCGATGACGGCGAGCACGAGCACCAGCGGCGCGAGCTGCGAACTGGCGTCGGGGAACATCGGCAGGTTGTAGCGCAGGAACCCGAACGTGCCGACCTTGTCGAGGACACCGATCAGCAGCACGGTGACCGCGATCGGTGCCTGCCCCGCGGCGTCGGGCAGCCAGGTGTGGAACGGCACCAGCGGCGCCTTGATGGCGAACGCGACGAAGAAACCGAGGAACAGCCAGACCTGTGTGGTGGCGGGTGCTTCGCTCACCACACTCACCAGCGTGGCCCAGTCGAACGTTCCGCTTCCGAGTTCGTCGGCGGCCAGCACGTACGCCCCGATGACGGAGGCCAGCATGATGAGCCCGCCGAGGAAGGAGTACAGGAAGAACTTCACCGCGGCGTACTGCCGCCTCGGCCCGCCGTAGAAGCCGATGAGGAAGTACATCGGCACCAGCATGATCTCGAACAGCACGTAGAACAGGAACACGTCGGTCGCCGCGAACACGGAGATCGTCAAAGCCTGCTGTAGCAGGATCAGCGAAAGGAACCCACCGACGGAGCGGCCTTCCGGCAGCCGATCGGTTGAGCGCAGCGCACCGATCACGATCGGCACGAGGAGCGCGATCACGGCGATCATCAGCAACGCGATGCCGTCGATGCCGAACGAGATGTGGATACCGAACGCCGGAATCCAGTCCATCGACGTGGCCTGCTGGATTCGCTCGCCCCCTGGGTCGTAGGCCAGCCACAGCGGAACGACCAGCAGTAACTCCAGCACCGCGACCGCGAGCGCTACCACGGTGGCCATGCGCTCGTTACCGCGCAGCCCCGCGACCGCGATGGCGCCCGCGAGCGGCAGCAGGATCAGGGCCACAAGCCAACTCATGAGAACCTCACCAGGAGCAGGGCGGCGACCAGCAGGAAGGAGCCGCCGAGCATGGAAAGCGCGTAGGAACGGACGAACCCGGTCTGCAACCTTCGCAGCCGGCCGGAGCCGCCGCCGAACGCCGCCGCGATCCCGTTGACGGCGCCGTCGACGCCGCGGTTGTCGAGGAACACGGCGAACCGGGTGGCCCAGAGGCCGGGTGTGGCGACAAGAGCCTCGTTGAGCGCGTTGCCGTAGAGGTCCTTACGTGCGGCACGCACCGGCCAGGACACGTTCTGCGGCCGCTCGATCGACACCTCTCGCCTGCCGAACAGGGCCCACGCCAGCAGCACACCGAGCGCGGACAGTCCGACGGTCAGCCAGGGGATCAGCGCGTGCGGCAACACGCCGTGCTCGGACTCGGCGAGTTCACCCACCGAAGGCGTGAGGAACTCGGCGAGCGCGCCGCCCGAGACGAGCAGGAAGCCCGCCGCCACCGAGCCAACGGCCAGCACGATCATCGGGATAGTCATCACCGGTGGCGACTCGTGCGGATGGAACTGCCTGCCGTCCGAGGACGTGGTCTCCCGCCAACGCTGCTTGCCGAAGAACGTGAGCAAGACCAGGCGCGTCATGTAGAAGCCGGTGATCCCGGCGGCGAGCAGCGCGGAGCCGCCGAACACCCAGCCACGCCAACCCTCCTGGCCGAACGCCGCCTCGATGATGGCGTCCTTGGTGTAGAAGCCGGAAAGGAACGGGAATCCGATGATGGCGAGGTAGCCGAGACCGAACGTGGCGAACGTGATCGGCATGCTCTTGTAGAGCCCGCCGAACTTGCGCATGTCCACCTCGTCGTTCATGCCGTGCATGACCGATCCCGCGCCGAGGAACAACCCGGCCTTGAAGAAGCCGTGGGTCAAAAGGTGCGCGATCCCGAGCGCGTAACCGAACGGGCCGAGCCCCACCGCGAGCATCATGTACCCGATCTGACTCACCGTGGAGTAGGCGAGCACCTTCTTGATGTCGTCGTAGGCACAGCCGATGATCGAGCCGAGCAGCAGCGTGAAGGCACCGATGATGGTGACCATCAGCCTGCCGTCCTCGGTCAGGTTGTAGATCGGCGCGGAACGGGCGATGAGATACACACCGGCCGTGACCATGGTCGCTGCGTGGATGAGTGCCGAGACCGGGGTCGGACCCTCCATGGCGTCAGGCAACCACGCCTGTAGCGGGAACTGGCCGGACTTGCCGACCGCGCCAAGCAACAGCAGCAGACCGATCGCGGTGACCACACCCGGCGAGACGTCACCGATCCCGGCGAAGACCTCGGAGTAGGCGGTGCTGCCGATGTACTTGAACATCAAGAAGATCGCCAGCGCCAGCCCGACGTCGCCGACGCGGTTCATCAGGAACGCCTTCTTCGCCGCTGTCGCCGCCGACGGCCTGTCCTGGTACCAGCCGATCAGCAGGTAGGACGCCAGCCCGACGCCTTCCCAACCCAGGTACAGCGTCACGAAGCTGTTGCTGAGCACCAGCACCAGCATCGCCGCGACGAACAGGTTGAGGTAGCCGAAGAACCGGCGCCGGTCGGCGTCCTCGGACATGTAGCCGACCGAGTAGATGTGGATCAGCGACCCGACCCCGGTGACCAGCAACACGAAGGTCATGGACAGCGGGTCGATCCGCAGTCCGAAGTCGACCTGCAGGGCCTCGACGGGAATCCACGAGTAGACGGTGGTGTCCACGGTTTCGGCGAAGGAGTTGCCGAGGAACATCGCGAGCCCGTAGGCGAACGACGCGACGACGGTAGCGATGCCGAGCAGGTGTCCCCACGCGTTGGTCCGCTTACCTCCCGCAAGCAGGATGAGCGCACCGAGCGCGGGGAACGCCACCAGCAGCCACGATGATGCGATCAAGGCTCAACCCCTAGTTCGTCTTCGCTCGATTCCGGCACAGCTGCGCGTCTCACTCGGCCGCACTCGATCGATGCTCGCAGCGCTGTCATCTGGGCCTTCATCTGGGCATTCATCTCGCTAGTACTTCAGCAGGTTCGTGTCGTCGACCGAAGCCGATCGGCGGGTGCGGAAGATCGACATGATGATCGCGAGCCCGACGACCACCTCGGCGGCGGCGACAACCATCACGAAGAAGGCCATCACCTGACCGTCGACGGAACCGTTGATGCGCGCGAACGTCACCAGCGAGAGGTTCACCGCGTTGAGCATGAGCTCGATGCACATGAACACCACGATGGCGTTGCGCCTGACCAGCACGCCCACAGCCCCGATGGTGAACAACAGCGCCGAAAGCAGCAGGTAGTACGTCGGGGTCACTTGTCATCCCCTTCCGTGTCCTTACCGACGAGAGCGTGCGCGTCCGGTTTGGGCACCTCACCCGCCACCTGCTTGCGCTCCGCCTCCAGCTTCGCGGTCGGCGTGGACTCGATGAGTTCGGAAAGCGACTCCGGCGCGATCGAACCGTCGGGCAGCAGCGCGGGAGTAGCCACCGAGTTGGCGGTGGCGAACACACCCGGCCCCGGCTTGGGCGACGGGCGCTCGTACTCACCGCGGAACCGTGCTTCGACCAGTTCCCGCTGGCTTCGCTTGCCACCCCTGCCGTGCCTGGAGGTGAACGACAGCACCATGCCCGCCATCGCGGCGGTGATCAGCAGCGCGGAGGTCAGTTCGAACGGGAACAGGTAGTCGCTGAAGATGATCCGGCCGAGCCCACCAGCGCCGCCACCTTCCGGGCTCCACGGGTTGAGCGGCTGCGCCGGAGTGACGTCGGCGACCGCCCTCGTCAGCGCGGCCGCGAGCAGTCCGGCCACACCGATTCCGAGCACACCCGCGGCGAGTCGCTGCCCCCGAAGCACCTCGACCACAGAGTCCGAAGACTCCCTGCCCACGAGCATCAGCACGAACAGGAACAGCATCATGATCGCGCCGGTGTAGACGATGATCTGCGTGAAGCCGAGGAACTGCGCCTGCTGTGTCAGGTAGAGCAACCCGAGCGAAAGCATCGTCAGCACCAGCCACAGCGCCGAGTGCACCGCGTTGCGGGCGAACACCATGCCCAGCGCACCCGCGAGCGCCAGCGGGCCGAGAATCCAGAACGCCACGGCCTCGCCCGTCGACACGGTCGCGTCCGCACCTGCCTGCGCGAGCACCGGCGCGATCATGAAATCGCCTTCTCTTCCGAGGTCTCCACCGTCTCGCCTCCCGGAACCCCGCGCTCACGTGCCAGCTCGGGACCCTTGACGTAGTAGTCCTGTTCGTCGTCGCCAAGCCGCATCGGGTGCGGTGGCTGCTCCATCCCGGGCAGCAGCGGCGCGAGCAGGTCCTCCTTGGTGTAGATCAGGTTCTGCCTGTCGTCGTCGGCGAGCTCGTAGAAGTTGATCATCGTGAGCGACCTGGTCGGGCACGCTTCCACACACAGCCCGCAGCCGATGCAGCGCAGGTAATTGATCTGGTAGTCCTTGCCGTAGCGCTCGCCCGGTGAGTAGCGCTCCTCGTCGGTGTTGTCGCCACCCTCGACGAAGATCGCATCGGCGGGGCACGCCCACGCGCACAACTCGCAGCCGACGCACTTCTCCAGTCCGTCCGGATGCCGGTTGAGCTGGTGGCGGCCGTGGTAGCGCGGCGCGGCGGGTGCCCCGATCTCCGGGTACTCCTCGGTGATCACCTTCTTGAACATCATTCCGAAGGTGACCCCGAAGCCCTTCAGCGCGTCGAACATGGCGTGGCTCCGATCAGCGAGCGTGGATCGGCGTGGATGCATCGCAAGGCGGAGGCGAGGCCTCGTACCGGGTCGTACTCGGGCTCGCCGACAACGCAGCGAGGCGCCGCGCCGGCCGCGCTCGCCGGAGCTTTCGCCGTGTGCGGCGCGCACCGATCAAACATCCCCATCGGTGTTCTCCTTACCTGAGCTGACCGCGGCCGGTTGCTTCTTCGCGGACTTCGCCTTGGCCCGCAGTGCCTTCCGGCGCGGCGTGGTCTCCGGCACCTTCAGATCCAGCGGCGGAACCGGGTATCCGCCGCCGGTGATGGGCACCGAGTCGTCCTCGGGCACCTGCTTCTCCGGCAGCAGCAGCGTCAGCAGTACCAGCACCACGATGACGATGCCGCCGACAAGGAGGATCTGCCCGGTGGAGACCTCCGCATCGGTGCGCACAGCGCGGATCGCGGAGATCACCACGACCCAGATCAGCCCGATCGGGACCAGCACCTTCCAGCCCAGCTTCATGAACTGGTCGTAGCGGAATCTCGGCAGCGTGCCCCGCAGCCAGATGAAACCGAACAGGACGATCAGCATCTTGCCGAAGAACCACAGCAGCGGCCACCAACCGGTGTTGAGTACGCCGCCGCCGATCGCCGACAGCGGCCACGGCGCCATCCAGCCGCCGAGGAACAGTGTGGTGGCGAACGCCGAGACGATCACCATGTTCGTGTACTCGGCGAGGAAGAACATGGCGAACTTCATCGAGCTGTACTCGGTGTGGAACCCGCCGACCAGCTCCGATTCCGCCTCGGGAAGGTCGAAGGGTGCGCGGTTGGTCTCGCCGACCATGGAGATCAGGTAGATCACGAAGCTGGGCAGCAGCAGGTAGAAGTACCAGCCGTTCTGCTGTGCCGCCACGATCTCGCCGGTGGCAAGCGACTGCGCATACAGCGCCACCCCGATGATGGAAAGGCCCATCGCGATCTCGTAGGAGATCACCTGCGCCGCCGAGCGCAGCCCACCAAGCAGCGGGTACGGCGAACCGGACGACCACCCGGCGAGCACGATGCCGTACACGCCCACCGAGGCACCGGCGAGGATCAGCAGGACACCCACCGGCAGCTCGATGAGCTGCAACACGGTGCGCTCACCGAAGATCGACACTTCGGGGCCGAACGGGATGGCCGCCAGCCCGATCAGCGCGGGCACCACCGCGATCACCGGTGCCATGAAGTAGACCTTGCGGTCGGCGGTGTCCGGGATGATCTGTTCCTTGAACGGCAGCTTGATCGCGTCGGCGAGGGACTGCAACGAACCACCCGGACCGACCCGGTTGGGTCCTGGCCGGTTCTGCATCCGGCCGACGATCTTGCGCTCACCCACGATCAGGCCGATCGTCATGATCGGCCCGATCAGCATGACGACGACGACCTTCAGCAGGATGAGCCACAGCGGGTCGTCCGCGAGTAGCTCCGCCCTTGTCAGCGCGTCCTGGGCCTGAGCGAGGTACGGGGTCACTGTTCACCTCCGGCCGCGATGGAGACCACGGCGCCGTGTCCGACGCCGAGGCGGGCGCGGACCTTCGAATCCGCCGAGTTGGCAGGCAGCCACACCACACCGTCCGGCAGGTCGGCCACCTCCACCGGCAACGTGATCGAGCCCCGCGCGGTGGAAACCGTGACCATGCCGCTCTGGCCGCGTACACCCTTGGCCGTGGCCGCCGACATCCTGGCGACCACCGGCCGGGCCGTTCCGGCGAGGTGGGGCTCGTCGATCTGCAGGGAGCCGTCGTCGAGCAGCTGGCGCCAGGTCGCCAACACCGCCTGCCCCGGTCCCGCCTGCGGAAGCTGCCCGTTCGGCACGTCCGGCGCGGCGGAGCGGGACGGCGCCGCCTTGCTCGCCGCCGGGGAGAGCCGGTGCAGGTCACCGGCCGCCGCCGAGGGGGTCTGCGTGAACAGGTCGGCATCCATCTCCACGCCGAGGGTGTCCAGCACCCTACAGTCCGGCAGCGCGCCGGTACCGTCCAGCGTGATCGAGAACTCGCGGCGACGGCCTTCCCAGTTGAGGAAGCTGCCGGATTTCTCGTCGACCGGGGCGACCGGCAGTACCACGTCGGCGTGCTCGGTGACGGCGCTGTGCGCCAACTCGATACTGACCACGAAACCGCAGCGCTCAACGGCCTCGCGGGCAAGCATCGGGTCGGGTAGATCATCGGGGTCGACGCCGCCGATCAGCAGCGCGTCGAGGTCCCCGTTACGAGCCGAGGTCAGGATTCCGGTGGTGTCGCGACCAGTTCGCGAGGGCAGCGAACCGGGCTCCAGCCCCCAGGCGCGCTCCACCTCCGCGCGGGCGGCAGCGTCCACAACAGACCGTCCGCCAGGCAGCAGTGTAGGCAGCGCACCCGCCTCCACCGCACCACGCTCACCCGCCCTGCGCGGAACCCACGCCAGCGCGGCCCCGGTGCGTTCGCTGAGCCGGTGCAGCGCCGAGAACAGGCCGGGGATCTCCGCCGCCCGCTCTCCGACCAGCACCACGGCGCCGTCCGCGCGCAGCCCCTGGTCGAGATCGGGCGCGTGCTGCCCGATGCCGTCGACCGCCCCGGCCTCAGCACCGGGTGCACAGGCCAGCAACTCGCCGAAGGTCTTGGTCACCGCGGGCGTCGTCCACTGCCCGATGTGGACTACCTTGGTGCCTCGCTTGCTGGCGCCCTTACGCAGCCGCAAGAAGATTGCGGGAGCTTCCTCCTCCGGCTCCAGCGCCACACACAGCACCAGTGGGGCATGTTCGAGCTTGGTGAAGGTGACCCCGTTCTCCGGGGTCGTGCCGACCACGCGGGAGGCGAGGAAGTCCAACTCCTCAGCGGAGTGTGCCCTGGCCCTGAAGTCGATGTCGTTGGTGCGCAACGCGATACGCGCGAACTTGCTGTAGGCGTAGCCGTCCTCCAGCGTCAGCCGCCCGCCAGGCAACACGCCGACGCCCCGGCCTTCGCGTGCCTTCGTCAACCCCTGGGCCGCCACGCGTAGCGCGTGCGTCCAGGAGGACTCCTCCAACTCGCCGGTTTCCGGGTCGCGGACCAGCGGCCTGCGAATACGGCTCTTCGCGGTGGTGTAGCGGAACGCGAACCGGCCCTTGTCGCAGATCCACTCCTCGTTCACCTCCTGGTCCTCACCCGCGAGCCTGCGCATCACCTTGCCGCGCCGGAAGTCGGTTCGCACGGCGCAGCCGGAAGAGCAGTGCTCGCAGACGCTCGGCGACGACACCAGGTCGAACGGCCGCGACCGGAACCGGTACTGGGCACTCGTCAGCGCGCCAACCGGACAGATCTGGATCGTGTTTCCGGAGAAGTACGACTGGAACGGCTTGCCGCTGGCCGTGTGCGAGGCCATGTCGTAGATCTCGGCAGTCTCGGCGGTGCCGATCTGCTGGTGCACGCCACGTTCGAGCAGGTCGATGAACGGGTCGCCCGCGATCTGGTCGGAAAACCGGGTGCACCGCTGGCACAACACGCACCGCTCGCGGTCGAGCAGGATCTGCGTGGAGATCGGAAGCGGCTTGGGAAAGGTTCGCTTCGTGTCGCGGAACCGCGAGTCCGGCCTGCCGTGCGCCATCGCCTGGTTCTGCAGCGGGCACTCGCCGCCCTTGTCACAGATGGGGCAGTCGAGCGGGTGGTTGATCAGCAGCAGCTCCATCACGCCCTGCTGAGCCTTGTCCGCCACCGGCGAGGTCTTCTGGGTCTTGACCACCATGCCGTCGGCGACCGTCATCGTGCAGGACGCCTGCGGCTTGGGCATCGGCCGCCCGCCCATCTCCACCTCTACGAGGCACTGGCGGCAGGCGCCCGCGGGATCGAGCAGCGGGTGATCGCAGAACCGGGGGATGACGGTGCCGAGCCGCTCGGCGGTGCGGATCAGCAGCTCGCCCTTGGGCGCGACGACCTCTTCACCGTCAATGGTCAGCTTGACGTGGCCTTCGGGGACCTCGATCTCCTTGGCCGAGGGATTCTCGGGTGCGATGGTCATGGTGCTCCCACCAGTTCGGGCGAACTCGCCCTGTTCTTGTCGCAGAGCGCGAGGAACTCGTCCCGGAAGTACTGGATGCCGCTGGTGATAGGGCTTGTCGCGCCGTCACCGAGCGCGCAGAAGGCGCGGCCGAGGATGTTGTCGCAGACGTCGAGGAGCGTGTCGATGTCCTCCTCGGTGCCACGGCCCTCGACCATTCGCTCCAGGATCTGGGCCAGCCAGTAGGTGCCCTCCCTGCACGGCGTGCACTTGCCACAGGACTCGTGCTCGTAGAACTTCGTCCACTTCATCACCGCCCACGGAACGGAGACGGTTTCGTTGAACACCTGCACCGCGGTGGTTCCCAGCATCGAGCCCGCCTCGGCGGCGCCCTCGAAGTCGAGTGGCACGTCAAGGTGCTCCGCGGTGAACAACGGCGTGGACGACCCGCCAGGTGTCCAGAACTTCAGCGGAATGCCGTCCTTCATGCCACCGCACAGTTCGAGAAGTTCCCGAAGCGTGGTGCCCAGCGGGGCCTCGTACTGGCCGGGCCGTTCGACGTGACCGGAGATCGAGTAGATCTTCGGGCCCGGAGACTTCTCCGTGCCCATCTGCCGGAACCAGTCGGCACCGCCGTTGACGATGTAGGGCACGCTCGCGATCGTCTCGACGTTGTTCACGGTGGTCGGCGCGGCGTAGAGGCCTGCGGCGGCAGGGAACGGCGGCTTCAGCCTCGGCTGGCCGCGCCTGCCCTCGAGCGAGTCCAGCAGCGCGGTCTCCTCGCCGCAGATGTAGGCACCCGCGCCCGCGTGCACCGTGATGTCGAGGTCGAAGCCCGAGCCGAGGATGTTCTTGCCCAGGTAACCGGCGTCGTAGGCCTCCCGCACCGCGGCGTTCAGCCTGCGGATGCAGTGCAGTGCCTCACCGCGCACGTAGATGAAGCAGCGATGCGCCCGCATCGCGTACGAGGCGATGATGCAACCCTCGATCAGTGAGTGTGGGTCGGCCATCATCAGTGGGATGTCCTTGCAGGTTCCCGGTTCGCCCTCATCGGCGTTGATGACCAGGTAGTGCGGCTTGCTCTCGTCCTTCGGCATGAAGGACCACTTCACGCCCGCGGGGAAGCCCGCACCGCCCCGCCCGCGCAGCCCCGCGTCCTTGATGAGCTGGACGAGTTGCTCCGGCGTTCCCGCGAGCGCTTTGCGGAAGGCGGTGTAGCCCTCGAGCTTCTCGTAGGTGGCGAGTCGCCACGACTGGGGCGAAAGCCACCGCTTGGTCAGCACCGGGGTGATCGGGTCGGCACTCATTTCGCCTCCTGTGCTTTGCGGGACACCCGCACCCGGTCAGCGTCCATGACCGGAACAAAACCACGGTCAGTCATGGCCACCTCCCGCGCTTTGCGGGACACCCGCACCCGGTCAGCGTCCATGACCGGAACAAAACCACGGTCAGTCATGGCCACCTCCCGCGCTTTGCGGGACACCCGCACCCGGTCAGCGTCCATGACCGGAACAAAACCACGGTCAGTCATGGCCACCTCCCGCGCTTTGCGGGACACCCGCACCCGGTCAGCGTCCATGACCGGAACAAAACCACGGTCAGTCATGGCCACCTCCCGCGCTTTGCGGGACACCCGCACCCGGTCGGCGTCCATGAACGGCAACGAAACGATGATCGTTCATTTCGCCTCCTGTGCCGGCGGCAGCGGGACATCGTCCGCCATCGCGGGCGCCGTCCACGCGCGGTCGGCGGCCAACTGCGCTCCGCGCAGCGTTTCCACCGCCTGCGAAGGACCGTCCACATCGGCGCGGAACACATGGTCCTCCTCGGGGAAGAACCCCGCGAGTTGACGTTCCACGGATTTGAAGTCCGAAAGCGGCGCGCCCCTTGTCGGCGCGGGTTTCTCGCCGCGCCGAAGCGCGTCGACGAGTTCCACCGCCTGCTCCGGCGTCTGGTTGTCGAAGTACTCGTAGTTGACCTGCAGCACCGGTGCGAGGTCGCACGCCGCGAGGCACTCGGCGTGCTCGAGCGTGATCGAGCCCGGTTCCCCCGGCGTACCGGCCGTCTCCTCGTGGCCAAGCGGCTTGCCGTCCTCGCCGAGATGTTCGGCGAGCTTCGCGTAGATCGCGTCGCCGCCGAGCGCGGCGCACAGCGTGTTCGTGCACACGCTCACCAGGTGCTCGCCGCACGGCTTGCGCTTGTACATCGTGTAGAACGTGACGACCGCGCTCACCTCGGCCTCGGAGAGGTCGAGTTGCCGGGCGCAGAACGCCACTCCTTCCTGACTGACGTAGCCCTGCACCGACTGCACCAGGTGCAGCATCGGCAGCAGCGCCGAGCGCGGCTGAGGGTAACGCGCGGCCAACTCCTTGGCCTGCTGCTCGATGTCGGTCCCGAACGGGTCGGCCAGCTCGGTGTCGGTGAGCATGCCTTCTTCGTGGACGGGCGAGATCTCGACGACGTCCACGTCCTCACCAGCCGCCGCGAAGGTCTGCTTGGCCTGCTGCGGCCCTGGACGTGGCGTCTCCGAAGACGTGGTCATCGGTCCACTCCCCCCATCACAGGGTCGATCGAGGCGACGGCCGCGATGACGTCGGCGACCAGACCGCCCTCCGACATCGCGGGCATCGACTGTAGATTCACGAAGCTGGGTTCCCTGACGTGCACCCGCAACGGCCTGGTGCCACCGTCGGAGACGAGGTGGTAACCGAGTTCCCCTCGCGGTGACTCCACCGGCACGTACACCTGGCCCGGCGGCACCGAGAACCCTTCGGTGACCAGCTTGAAGTGGTGGATCAGCGACTCCATCGACTGACCCATGATCTTGCGGACGTGCTCGAGCGAGTTGCCCATTCCGTCGCTGGAGACCGAGAGCTGCGCAGGCCAGGCGATCTTCTTGTCCTCGACCATCACCGGGCCCGGTTCGAGTTTCTCGAGCACCTGCCTGATGATCCGCAGCGACTGGTGCATCTCCTCGACCCGGATCAGGTACCTCGCCCAGCAGTCGGCCTCGGTCGAGGTAGGCACGTCGAACTCGAACTCGTCGTAGCAGGAGTAGGGCTCCACCTTGCGCAGGTCCCACGGCAGCCCGGCTGAGCGAAGCACCGGCCCTGTGACGCCCAGCGCCAGGCAGGCATCTACCGGCAGGTAGCCGACACCCTTCAGTCGATTGCGCCAGATCGGTTGCCCTGTGAACAGCTTGTCGTACAGCGGCAGCCGCTTGTCCATCACCTTGCAGAACTCGGTGACCTTCTCGTGGAAGTCGTCCGGCATGTCCTGTGCCAGCCCGCCGGGGCGGATGAACGCGTGGTTCATCCGCAGGCCGGTCAGGTGCTCCAGCAGGTGCAGCACCTCTTCGCGCTCGCGGAAACCCAGCGTCATCGCGGTTGTGGCACCCAGTTCCATGCCACCGGTGGCGATGTAGACCAGGTGTGAGCCGATCCGGTTCAGTTCGAGCAGCAACACCCGCAGCAACTGGGCCCGACGTGGCGCCTCGATGCCGAGCAGCTTCTCGACCGCCAGGCAGTAGCCCATCTCGTTGGACAGCGGAGCGAGGTAGTCCATCCTCGTCACGAACGTGACGCCCTGGGTCCAGGTGCGGTACTCGCAGTTCTTCTCGATCCCGGTGTGCAGGTAGCCGATGACGGAGCGAAGCTGCGTTACCGTCTCGCCCTCCATCTCGAGCACGAGCCTGAGCACGCCGTGAGTGGATGGGTGCTGCGGTCCCATGTTGATGACCATGCGCTCGTCGTGCGTGGCATCGGAGAGCACGTCGTCCCAGTCACCGCCGCTGACGGTGTAGACGGGACCCTCGGTGGTCTCGCGATGCTCGGCGTAGCGCGCGCTGTCGGAGCCCTCCGGCGTCGTGTCGGTGCCGGTGCTCTTGCCTGCGATCTGTTCGCTGCTGGTCATGAGTACGACCTCCGCGTGTCGGGCGGCGGGATCTCCGCGCCCTTGTACTCCACCGGGATGCCGCCGAGCGGGTAGTCCTTGCGTTGCGGGTGGCCGTCCCAGTCGTCGGGCATCAGGATGCGGGTGAGCGCGGGGTGACCGTCGTAGACGATCCCGAACATGTCCCACGCCTCGCGCTCGTGCCAGTCCGCCGTCGGGTAGACCTCGACGATGGACGGCACGTGCGGGTCGTCGACATCGAGGGCGACCTCCAACCGGATGCGGCGGCGGTAGGTCATCGACGTCAGGTGGTACACCGAGTGCAGCCGCTGCGGCACGTCGACGCCGTAGTCCACACCGGACACCGAGCTGCACAGTTCGAAGCGAAGTCCCTTGTCGTCGCGCAATGTCCGGCAGACGCCGACCAGGTGCTCCCTTGCCACGTAGAAGGTGATCTCGCCACGGTCGACGGTGACCTGCAGGATGGCTTCGTCGACGGAGATACCGTTGTCCGTCAGCGCCGCGAAGAACTCGTCGGCGAAGTCGTCGAACCATCCGCCGTACGGCCGCTCGGCCGGCGGTGGCGAA
Organism: Saccharomonospora amisosensis; assembly: GCF_011761185.1. Taxonomy (NCBI): domain Bacteria; kingdom Bacillati; phylum Actinomycetota; class Actinomycetes; order Pseudonocardiales; family Pseudonocardiaceae; genus Saccharomonospora; species Saccharomonospora amisosensis. Next base: position 4,794,611 of record NZ_JAAOYM010000001.1, read on the forward strand.
TACGCGGGCAGGCGCAGCCCGCCGTAACCGGAGGTGTCGCCGGTGCCCGACACCCCGAACATGCCCTTGCGCTCGCGACCCGCGACGACCGGCTTCGCAGGCCTCGCGGGCTCGGGCCCGCGCGGTTCCAGACCGGATTCCTCACGCTCGGCGCTGGACTGCTCGCCGCCGGTCTCTGGCTTGTCTTCAGGCATCTGCGAATCACTTCACTTCTTCGCGTACTTGATCGAGGAGGGCACGAGCTCGGTGGTCTCCCCGCTCGCCGCACGCAGCGCCGCCCTGCGCGGGCCCATCGGCTCGTCCTGGATCTTGGCGTGCAGCTTGAGAATCGCGTCGAGCAGCATCTCCGGCCTCGGCGGGCAACCCGGCAGGTACATGTCGACGGGAACGATGTGGTCCACGCCCTGCACGACGGCGTAGTTGTTGAACATGCCTCCCGAGGATGCGCACACGCCCATAGCGAGCACCCAGCGAGGTTCCGCCATCTGGTCGTAGATCTGCCGAAGCACCGGCGCCATCTTCTGCGTCACCCTGCCCGCGACGATCATCAGATCGGCCTGGCGGGGCGTGGCACTGAACCGCTCCATCCCGAAGCGCGCGATGTCGTAGCGGGAACCACCGGTGGTCATCATCTCGATGGCGCAGCAGGCGAGCCCGAAGGTCGCGGGCCACAGCGAGTTCTTGCGTGCCCAGTTGACGACACCTTCCAGCGTCGCAAGCAGGATTCCGTTCGGAAGCTTCTCTTCGAGACCCATAGCTATCTCAGTTCCAATCCAGCCCGCCGCGCCGCCACACGTAGATGTCGGCGATGAAGAAGGTCGCGATGAACAGGGTCACGGCGACGACTCCCCACAGGCCGAGCGCGTCAGCGGCCACGGCGTAGGGGAAGAGGAACACCATCTCGATGTCGAAGAGGATGAACAACATCGCCGTGACGTAGTAGGCCACGGGCATCCGGCCTCCGCCGACCAGCGGCTGCGGGGAGGGCTCGATCCCGCACTCGTATGCCGACAGCTTCGCCTTGTTGTACCTGCTCGGTCCGAGCAGCGGTCCGAGTAGCACGGAGAACAGACCGAAGGCCAGCGCGAGCCCGAACAGCAAGACCAGTGGCAGGAAGACACCAAGGCCGGATTCCGCGCCATCCTGCGCCAGCACCTCTACCGCGGAAACCGAGGAGTTCACTGCGGCACCATCCTTTCCGCGCCGCTGCGTAACGGACATGGTTGGAGCAACTACCTTGGCGTGACCCTAAGGGACTTCGGTCACACCCCCGGGCGTTAGGGCAGCCTTACACGCCGTGCTCACCACCCTTGTCGCAGCCGACGCACTCCACGCCACTTGTGAAAAGGTTCACAAGCCTCCCTGTGAAGTTGTGAAGCCATTCACAAACCATGGCAGCAGTGTAGGACGCGACTCGCACCGTTGTCGCTAGCGGCCCCGAGATAAGGCGCGCCTAATCCGGGGCGCGCGAAGCCTCGCGGCGCATCCGGGTAGACCAGTCGAGACCAGCACAAAAGGGACCGCCGACCAGGCAGGGGCAACCTTGGAGTACGACCGTACTGTGAGTTTTCCCACTGCCTGGCCGGACGGTCAACGCGGAGTGGGAGCCAACCGGGACAGCACGGTGACGAGCCGGTCGACGGCGTCACCGCCGCTGGTGTCGTAGCAGCCGGACATGCCCTTGAAGACCAGCGGGATCAGTGGGTTGATGCGCAGGCCGTACTTCGTGGCCAGCCGCATGATGCGCGGCTTGCCGATCGCCTTGGCGAACAGGTTGCCCAGTTGGTAGTAGCCACCCATCAGTTCGCCGACGGCGCGCGGGTAGCCGTGCAGCGCCCGTTCCCGCGAGGGCCCCTCCGGGCGGGCGAGGGCCTGCACCACGTATTCGGCGGCCAGCCGGGCCGACTCCATCGCGGCTGCGATGCCCTCGCCGTTGAACGGGCTCACCATGCCGCCCGCGTCACCGAGCAGTAGCAGCCCGTCCCGATAGTGCGGTGTGCGGTTGAACCCCATCGGAAGACCCGCGCCGCCGATGCGGCCGATCGCGTTCTCCTCCTGGTAACCCCACTCCGGCGGGGTGGAATCCAGCCACGACCGCAACAACGCGCGGTAGTCGGTGTTTCGGAAGGCCTTCGACGTGGACAGGATGCCGAGGCCGACGTTGACCGTGCCGTCACCGAGTGGGAATGCCCAGCCGTAGCCGGGCAGCAGCTTCGGATCGCGCGGGTCGCTGCGGTCCCACAGTTCGAGGTGCCCCTCGATGTAGGGCTCGTCGTGCCGGGGACTCTTGTAGTAGCGCCGTACCGCGACCCCCATGGGTCGCTTGTCGTGCTTCTCGATCCCGACCGATAGAGCCAGCCTGGCGGACACCCCGTCGCAGGCGAGTACAAGCGGCGCGCGGTGCCTCACCGGGCGCTTCTCCTGCCCCGCCTTGCCCTCGACACCGATCACCCTGCCGGTTCGCTCGTCGGTGAGTGCGGCGGTGACCGTGGTGCGCTGGCGCAACCTCGCCCCGGCCCGCACGGCGGTCCTGGCGAGCAGGTCGTCGAAGTCGTGCCTGGTTCGGGCGACGCCGTAGGGCGGGTAGCTGGTGAGCTCCGGCCAGTCGAGTTCCAGCGTCAGCTCGCCGGTGAGGATGCGCAGCCCCCTGCTGTGCACCCAACCCGCGTCCTCGCTGGTGTCGATGCCGAGGTCGATCAACTGCTTCACGCCCCTTGGCGTGAGCCCGTCGCCGCACACCTTGTCGCGGGGGAACTCGCTCTTCTCCAGCAACAGCACGTCGAGGCCGGCGCGGGCGAGGTAGGTGGCGGCAGTGGAACCGGCTGGTCCCGCGCCCACGACGATGACATCGGCGGTCTCGTCAGCGATGTCGTCAGCCGTGGTGTCGGCGCCGTGAGGGCCCGCCGCGTTGGTCATGCGGCCGAGTCTACGGAGGGAACCCGCGCACGGTGGATGGCGACGACACCGAATGTGAGGTTCATCCACTCCACGTTGGTCCAGCCCGAGGCCGCGATCAGCTCGGCGAGACCACGCTGGTCTGGCCAGGCGAGTGTCGACTCGGCGAGGTAGGAGTACGCCTCGGGGTTAGAGGAGGCCCTGCGACCCAACCACGTCAGGACCCGCAGCAGCAGCTTCTGGTGCAGGAACCGGATCAGCGCGTTGGGCGGGGTGGAAACCTCGCAGATCACCAGCCGCCCACCAGGACGCACCACCCTCGCGATCTCGGTGAGCGCGGCCGAGATGTCGACGAAGTTACGGAAGCCGAAGGTGATCGTCACCGCGTCGAAGCTGTCGTCGGCGAACGGCAGGTGCAGCGCGTCGGCCGCGACCATCGGCACTCCCCTGTGCCTGCCGCTGCGCAGCATGCCGAGTGAGAAGTCCGCGGCGACGCACCAGGCACCGCTCCTCGCGTACTCCTTGGTGGAGACACCGGTTCCAGCGGCGAGGTCGAGCACCCGCTCGCCGGGGCGGGCGTCGAGCGCCTTGCCCGTGCTGATTCGCCACCTGCGGTCGAAACCGAACGTCATCACGGAGTTGGCGCGGTCGTAGCCATTCGCGACGCCGTCGAACATCGCCGCGACTTCGCGAGGATTCTTGTCGAGACTCGCACGGGACATGACCGGAGTGTAGTCGTCAGTCGCGGCGCCCTAACGGAGCGCGGCGAGCATCCCTCGCACGGAGGTGCTCCAGGCGAACTGCTCGGCCCTTGCGCGGGCCGCCGTTCTGCGGTCGTGCTCCGGCCGGTGCAGCAGGGTGGTGACCGCGGTCGCGAAGGCCGGCGCCCGGTCTGCGACCGCCGCCCCGCAGCCCGGCCGCACGAGCTCGGCCAGTGCCGACGACGCCGACACCACGACGGGGGTGCCCGACGCGAGCGCTTCCAGCGCGGCGAGCCCGAACGTCTCGTGCCTGCCGGGCGCCAGCGACACGTCGGCGCTGGCGAGCAGCTTGGCGACGGCACGGCGGTCGGAGACGAAGCCGAGGAAGGTCACGGGCAGCCCGCGTGCCCTGCGCTCAAGCGCGCGACGGCTGGGTCCGTCGCCCGCGACGACCAACCGCACGTCGACGCCCGCATCGGTCAGTTCCGCCACGGTGTCGACACTGCGGTCGACGTGTTTCTCAGCGGAGAGGCGTCCACAGTGGACGAGCAGGGCGTCCGCACCGCCTGCCAGTTCCCGCCGCCAGCTCGCGTCGCGCATGGTGGGTGTGAACTCACGCAGGTCGACACCGAGCGGTACCCGCCGCACGTTGCCCGCATTGATGCGGTCGAACTCGGCACGTGCGAACGAGGTGGTGCACACCACCCCGTCATAGCCCGCCGCGAGCCTGCGGTTGGCCACGTCGGCGACGCGGCGCGCCAACGGCGGGGGCAGCAGGAACTGCTCCAGCAACCGGTCGAGCCGCTCGTGCGGGATGACGACGGCGCGTATTCCCCTCCGGCGAGCCCACACCCCCATTCCCCGCAGCGTCAACCGGTCGGATACCTCCAACCGATCGGGGCCGAGCCGCCGCAGCAGGCGGCGGACCCGGTAGGGGTCGACCGCTCGGTAACCGCCGGTTCCGGGTAGGCGGGGCGCGGGGAGGCCGATTCTGCGCACCCCGTTGTGCAGCGCCTCGTCGGTGTGCCGCGCGTCGGGCACGACCAACGTGACGCTGTGCCCATCCGCGACGTAGCCTCCGCCGAGGTGGTGCAGCGCGGTGCGCAGTCCGCCGGAGCGTGGTCCGTAAAAGTTCGCCAGCTGCACGATGTGCATGTCAGGCCGCTGTCGATACGGGAAGGCACACCGCTTGGTAGTGCCCGACAAGCTGACCGCACACGGCTGCCCAGGAGCGCCCTTCGACGCTGTCGCGGGCCGCCCCCGCCAGCCTCTCGCGCAGGCGCGGCTCACGTAACCGCTCGACGAGGTCGAGCAGCGCGGAGGCGAACTCCTCGCGTCGCGGCGGCAGCAGGTAGCCGTTGACCCCGTGCTCGACGAGGTCGCGCGGGCCGCCCGCCGAGGGGGCGAGCACCGGCACCCCCGATGCCAGCGCCTCCTGCACGGCCTGGCAGAACGTCTCGTGCGGCCCGGTGTGCACGAACACGTCCAGGCTGGCGTAGACCTCGGCGAGTTCGGCCCCGAATCGAGCCCCGAGGAAAACCACACCCGGCAGCCGCTCGCGCAGCCGGGCCGACTCAGGGCCGTCCCCGACGACCACGACCCGCACACCGGGCAGCCCGCAAAGCGCCGCGAGCCGATCCACCTCTTTCTCCGGCGCGAGCCTGCCGACGAAACCCACCAGCAGCTCGCCGCCCGGCGCCAGCCGTTCCCGCAGCCCCGCGTCGGCGCGCGAGGGGTGGAACAACTCCAGATCCACACCGCGTCCCCACCGGTGCACCCGGGGAACGCCGTGGGAACGCAGCTGCCGCACCGAGTCGGTTGACGGCGCCAGCGTGCGGTCGGCCCCGCGGTGCAGGTGGCGCACCCACCGCCAAGCCGCGCGGGCGGCGAGGCCGAGACCGTACGCGGAGGCGAACCCGGCGACGTCGGTCTGGTAGACGGCCACCGACGGCACACCGAGCCTGCGCGCGGCGGCCAGCCCACGGGCGCCGACGACGAACGGCGAGGCCAGGTGCACCACGTCGGCACGGAAGGCGGCGAGCGCGGTGAGCACGGTGCGGGTGGGAACGCCGACCGGAAGCGAGCTGACCACCGGCAGGCTGAGCGAGGGCACCCGCACCACCTGTGCTCCGCCGTACTCGGTGGGTCCGGTACCGGGGGCGACCACCAACACATCGTGTCCGCGGCGGGTCAGCTGTTCCACGACGCGCAGCACGGAGTTGGTCACGCCGTTGACCTGCGGCAGGAAGCTCTCGGTGACAATGGCGACGCGCACGGCCAGAACTGTCGCAGTGCGGTCGGTGCGGCCGACCACGTGAACGTGACCAGCCGGTCAACGCCTCGGGAACTCTTCGTCACCCGGACGAGACGTTCACAACTGTCGAGCGGTTGGTCACCTCGGCGTCGCGTTGCCGACACCCGCGACGGCCACGCTGGACCGGCATGACGCTACTGTCCTCCCGCCCCGGGTGTCCGGTGGACCCGGGCCTGCTGTCAAGGGCACTCGAGGTGGCCGGGCGCCTCGCGGGCGACGCGACCGACGTGATCATGGCGACCGCGGGCAGAGGCACGCGGTCGGAGGCCGAGGACTCACCGTTCGACTGGGTGACCGACACCGACCGCACACTGGAACGCCACACGCGGCGGGTACTGACCTCGGAGTTTCCCGGGATGCCCGTGGTCGGGCAGGAACTAGGCGCCGACGAGGGCGCCGACGAGGCGAAGTACCGCTGGGTCGTGGACCCGGTCGACGGCACCGCCAACTACGTGGCAGGCGTCCCGTGGTGCGCATACAGCCTCGCGCTGCTGGACGACTCGGGGCCGGTGGTCGGCGTGGTGGCCGACCCGTATCGGGGCCACATCTACACCGCCGCCCGCGGCCGTGGGGCGCGGGTCAACGACAGGTCGGTGCGGCTTGTGGACACCGGGCGCTGCGCGGGTGCGCTGGTTTGTACGGAGCTGACCCGCACGGGCCCGTGGCCGGGCATGGGCGAGTTCATCGAACGGGCGGCCGCCGCGAGCGTCGGCGTGCGGGTGCTCGGTTCGGCTGCGCTTTCGATCGCGCAGGTGGCACTCGGCCACGCGACGGCGGCCGTGCTGCACAGCTACCACGAGTGGGACGTCGCGGGGGCGGTCGCGGTCGCGATCGAGGCAGGCGCCGCGGTGCTGGACCGGCGAGGCGAGGGCGCGGGCGGCTGTGCGCTACCAACCGACGGGCTGCTGGTCACGGTGCCGAGCGTGGCCGAAGACGTGCTTTCGTGGTGGTCAGGGACTTCGCGGCGCGGCGGCTAGCCAGTCACCATTACGCGGTCACCGGTTGGCGGTCACCGTGGCGCGGTCGCGGTTGCGTAGCCACCACAGCAGCGGCCCCGCGACGAGCCAGATGCCCACGAGCGTGCTACCCACGGGCAGCAGTGTCAGCAGCCACGTTCGGCCCGCGACCCGCGCCAGTTCCGGGTCGCCCCGGTCGTACTCGATGCGCACCAGTTGACCCGCGCTGAGCCCGTCCGGGTACAGCACGCCGTTCTCCGGGCTGTGTGCCACCCCGTCCGGGGTCTCGAACCTGATCAGAGTCCGGTCGAACAACACCTGCTCTACCTGCGCGGTCGCCGTGCCCAGATCGCCGGAGATCGCGTGGTCATTGCGAAGCGCGCCGAGGACCAACGTCACGCACAGCAACGTGCCGACCGAGGCCAGGCAGAGCACCACGATGACGCCCACCCGGGAAGCCCGCACGTTGCCAGCCACGGCGGTGAGCATATCCGCCCGCTACGGCAGAGCCCGCACGGCGGAGGCGACAGCCGAGCGCAGCCGCTGATGCAGGCCTCGATGCCGCGAGCGGTCCACTCGCACCTCCACGACCCGCAACCCCGGGCGAGGTCGCAGTGCGGTGCGGAACTCCTCCAGCGTGCCCGCGAGGGTGTAGGGCACGCGGTAGCCAGCGCACAGCGCGGCGAGGTCGGCGCCGTGTGGCGTGCCGAAGACCCGCTCGAAACTGCGGCTGTGTTCTGGAGCGCCCTGCTCGAGCAGCGAGAAGATCCCACCGCCGTCGTCGTTGAGCACGACGAGCGTGAGGTCGGGCCGGGTCTCGGCGGGCCCGGTCAGCAGCCCGTTGGCGTCGTGCAAGAAGGTCAGGTCCCCAAGCAGCGCGTACGAAGGCCCCCTGTGCACGGTGGCCGCCCCGATGGCGGTGGACACCGTGCCGTCGATGCCAGCGACTCCCCGGTTTCTGTGCACCAGTACGTCCGGTCGCAGCCCACCGACGAGCGCGACGTCGCGGGTCGGGTTGGAGGAGCCGACGACAAGCAGCGAGTCCCGCGGCAGTGCGGCCACAAGTTCGGCCGCCACCCGCAGCCCGCTCGGCCACGGCTCCTCGGCGAGCGTGCCGCGCACGGCTTCGGTGGCGGCGGCATCGGCACGCTGCCAGCGCGCCAGCCACTCCGGGTCAGCCGGTTTGGTCGGCTCGTCGAACCACTGCCCGACCTGCCGGACGTTGTGCGCGGGCGCGGGCCAGTCCGAGTCGGGCCGCACCAGCAGCACCTCGACGGAAGCGTCGGAAAGCAACTGCTGCACCTGGCGAAACACGGTGGGACGGCCGATGCACAGCACCTGTTCGGGCTTGTGCCGCGCGATGAACTCCTCCACCGCGAGCAGCCACGGCCCGCCGGAGATCGCGGTCGCGCCGCCGAGACCGAGGCCGCCCGTCTCTGCGATCACCGGCCAGCCGTGCGACTCCGCCCATTCGCTTGCGGCTCGCACGCCCGCGTCGCAGGCGATCACCAGACCGTGCCGGGCGGAGGGCACCACGAACGAGGGCAGCGCGCCGAAGTCGGGCAACTCCGTCCAGCGGGCCCCGCGCGGCCTCCCGTCCAGCGGCTCGTACCACTCCTCGTCGCCGTCGGGCACCAGCGGCTCGCGGAACGGCACGTTCAGGTGCACCGGGCCGCAGCGCCATTCGCCGTAGGCGGCGTTCCACGCCCGGCAGATCTGGCTGCGCCAGTAGGCGTTCTGCCCGGCCCTGCGTTCCGCGACGGCGAGTTCGTCGAAGTAGCGCACGGCACCGCCGTAGAGCGCATGCTGGTCGATCACCTGATTGGCGCCAGCGGCACGCAGTTCGGGGGGCCGGTCCGCGGTCAGCACGATCAGCGGCACCCCTGCCCGGTCCGCCTCCAACACGGCGGGGTGGAAGTTGGCGGCCGCGGTGCCCGAGGTGCACACCAGAGCGACCGGTCGCCCGGTGCGGGCGGCGATGCCGAGCGCGAGGAAGGCGGCTCCCCGCTCGTCGATGCGCACATGCAGGCTGAGCTTGCCCGCCGCGGCGGCGTCGAAGAGCGCCAGCGAAAGTGGTGCGTTACGCGAGCCGGGGCTGAGCACCACGTGTGAGACGGTGTTGCGGACGAGTTCGTCCACGAGGACCCTCGCCTGGGCGGTGGAAGGGTTCACTGGCGAGCCCCCTCAGGCGTGGTCGACACACGACATATTCTCCCAAGCGTGCATGACGCCCAGGTATCGCAGCTGTTCGACCCCACCGCGTGGGAGGAGATCGAGGGCTTCGACTTCACCGACATCACCTACCACCGTTCGACTGGAACCCGATCCGGCAAGCGCGTCGTCCGGGTGGCGTTCAACCGGCCGGAGGTGCGTAACGCCTTCCGCCCGCACACCGTCGACGAGCTGTACCGCGCGCTCGACCACGCCCGGATGAGCTCCGACGTCGGCTGTGTCCTCCTCACCGGCAACGGTCCTTCGCCCTCCGACGGCGGTTGGGCGTTCTGCTCTGGTGGTGACCAGCGTATTCGCGGTCGCTCCGGCTATCAGTACGCCAGCGGCGAGACCTCGGACACCATCGACCCGGCACGGGCGGGCAGACTCCACATCCTGGAGGTGCAGCGCCTGATCAGGTTCATGCCGAAAGTGGTCATCGCGGTGGTACCCGGCTGGGCGGCGGGCGGTGGCCACTCGCTGCACGTTGTGTGTGATCTCACGCTCGCCTCGGCGGAGCACGCGCGGTTCAAGCAGACCGACGCCGACGTCGGCTCCTTCGACGGCGGGTTCGGATCGGCATACCTGGCCAGGCAGGTCGGCCAGAAGTTCGCCCGCGAGATCTTC